>CAVVZI010000001.1:0-105081 GCA_963752815.1 Ilumatobacteraceae bacterium
ACGGGAGCCGGCCCGCCTCGTGGGGTTCTCGTACTGGCTCCAGTCGCCGACGGAGCCGGAGGGGTTCGCCGGGCCGAACGACCACTGGCATCAGCATCAGGGGCTGTGCGTCGTCAACGGCTGGGTCGATCGCGAGCGTGCGACCGGCCCCGAAGCGTGCGCCGGCACCTTCCTCGCCGGCGGCGACCTCTGGATGCTGCACGCCTGGCCGGTGGATGGCTACGACAACGCCGACGGCCGGTTCGCGACGTTCAACCCGAAGCTCTGCCCGGCGATGGCCGGCACGCCGGACATCGCTCGTTGCCCGGACGAGCTGACGTTCGACTCGTAGCGGTCAGAGGAGTCCGACGATGCGTTCCGCGAGGTCGTCGTAGGTGTCGAGCGCTGGGAACTGCGGGAACTCGGCGATCACGTTGCCCGGGGCGTGGAACAGGAAGCCGCTGTCGGCTTCGAGCAGCATCGACGTGTCGTTGTAGCTGTCGCCGGCGGCGATGACGCGGTAGCCGAGTGAGTGGAACGCCTCGACCGACCGGCGCTTCTGGTCGGCCTGACGGAGGCGGTAGTCGACGATCCGGTCGTTCTCGACGACGAGGCGGTGGCACAGGATCGCCGGCCAGCCGAGCTGGCGCATCAACGGGCGGGCGAACTGCTCGAACGTGTCCGACAGGAGCACCACCTGGGTGCGGCAGCGCAGGTCGTCGAGGAACTCGCGGGCACCGTCGAGCGGCGTCAGGCCGGCGATCACGTCCTCGATCAGCGACATGGTGAGGCCGTGCTCGTCGAGCAGCGCCAGCCGGTACTTCATCAGCACGTCGTAGTCCGGCTCGTCACGCGTGGTGCGGCGCAGTTCGTCGATGCCGGTCCGCTCGGCGACGGCGATCCAGATCTCGGGCACGAGAACACCCTCGAGGTCGAGGGTGATCATCGTCGGGCGCGTGTCGCTCACCGGCTCAGTCTCGCTGAACCGGGCCACGCGGACCGAAATCGGTTCGTTCGGGGTCGGGGCCAGAACGAACCGAAGCGCTCAGTTGTCGATCCGGTTGATCTCGAACGCGGGCCGTTCCGGCGCCGGGACGGGATCGTTCGCCCAGCCGAGGTAGATCACGGCGACGATGCGGTCGGTGGCGTCGAAGCCGCACAGTTCGAGGACGCGAGGCGGGCTCGTGAGTGCGGGTGTCGACCAGAAGCTGGCGAGCCCGATCGACGTCGCTCCGAGCAGCAGGTTCTGGATGCCGGCGGCGACGGAGTCGCGGTTCTCGAGGTCGAGCATCGAGTTGTCGTGCGCGCCGGCGCCCACCACGAGCACCGCGGGCGTGCGGAGATATTTCGTGCGCGTCTTGAGCCGCTTGCCCTCGTCGCCGAAGTCGGCCTCGACCATGTCGGCGACCATCGTGTCGCCGAGGCGGGCGCGGCCGTCGTCCGTGAACAGGGCGAACCGCCACGGCCAGGTCTTCTTGTGGTTCGGTGCCCAGGTGACCAGCTCGCACAACTGCTCGACGACTTCCGGCGGCACCGGACGCTCCTGGTCCACGAACATCGAGGTGCGACGGTCCTGGACCAGGCGGGCGAAGTCGTCGAAGGCGACGGGGGACGGCATGGCCTCAGGATGTCAGGCGGTCGCCCAGATCAACACCTCGGCACCGGCCTCGCCGGCGGTGAGGTCGAGCGGCCCGGTGTTCGTGAGTCGCGCCGCGTCACCCGTGCGGAGCACGCCGGCCGACTGCAGGTCCGCGCTGCCGACGGGAACGAAGACGTGGACGTGGCGGTCGTCGGGCACGCGAACGGTCTCGCCGGCCTGCAGCCGCCCGCCGTACAGCACGGCGCCGGCCTGGCGGATCGAGATGGCGGCGTCGTGGCCGCGTCCCGATGCGATCGGCACGAGCCCGCCCTTGGCGAGTTCGCCGTTGATGTCGAGTTGCTCGTAGCCGGGATCGATCGACTCGGTGTCGGGCGTGACCCACATCTGGACGAAGTGGACGTCGTCCGATCCGGAGTTGTTCATCTCGGAGTGCCAGATGCCGCGTCCGGCCGACATGCGCTGGGCGAGGCCGGGGTACAGCACGCCGCGGTTCTTCTCGGAGTCCTTGTGCTCGAGTTCTCCCGAGAGCACCCACGTGACGATCTCCATGTCGCGGTGCGGGTGCGTGTCGAAGCCCGTGCCGCCCCGGACGATGTCGTCGTTGTTCACGAGCAACAGCCCGTGGCCGGTGTTGCGGGGGTCGTAGTGGTGGCCGAAGCTGAACGAGTGGTGGGAGTCCAGCCAGCCGATGTCGGTGGCGAATCGGTCGGCAGCCCGTCGCACGTCGATGACGGGGGCGGTGGAAGCGGTGGTCATGTCGTGGATAACCATTGCGCGCGCAACATTATTCCCCCTCCGGTTCTCGTTTGCGTCGGGATTTCCGAGGACCGGTCCTCAGAAATCCCGACGCAAACGAGGATTTGAGGTGTTCGGCGGCTGATCACGGGTCGGCCTTCCGGGCGCGGCTCGGTTGGACCCGGGGGGCTTCGTTCGGCATCTTCGGGTACACGGGCGGCCACGGGGAGTCCGGGATGCCGTCGGCGAGGTCGGCGGCGAACCGCTCGACGAGCGGGGTGATCGAGCACGGCGCGTCGTCCATCAACTCCCATGGATCGCCGAGGTCGGCGAGCCGAGCGGGCACCGTGTCGATCGTCATCGCGTCCGGGTCGATCGAGTCGAGTTCGTCCCAACCGAACGGGGTCGACACCTGCGCGCCGACCCGCGGTCGAGCGCCCCATGCGCCGAACATGTTCTTGTGCGGCGCGTTCTGGTTGAAGTCGATGAACACGCGCTCCCCGCGCTCCTCCTTCCACCACTTGTCGGTGATCAGATCGGGATGACGGGTAGCCAGCTCGCGTCCGAGCGCGATCACCGCACCGCGGATCGCGAACGAATCCCACCCCGGCTCGACACGGACGTAGATGTGGATGCCCTTGCTGCCGGTGGTCTTGGCGAACCCGAGCATCGCATGCTCCGCCAGCAGGTCCTTGACGTGCGCCGCCGATTCGCGGACCTGGTCGAACGTGACGCCCGGCGACGGGTCGAGGTCGATGCGCATCTCGTCGGCGTCGTCGGGCTCGGACGCTCGGAACGGCCACACGTGCAGGCCGAGGACGCCCATGTTCACGGCCCAGAGCACGTGGGCCAGATCGGCGATGACCAGGGCCCGTGACGGCGTGCCGTTGATCGTCTCGACGGTCGTCGTGACGAGCCAGTCGGGCGCCGAATCGGGGATCCGCTTCTGGAAGAACGACTTCTCGCGCACACCGTTGGGGTACCGCTCGAGCAGGACCGGCCGATCGCGGACGGTGCGCATCAACGCCTCACCGACCGCCAGGTAGTAGTTCGCCAGGTCGAGCTTGGTCCGTGGCTCCTTGTCGGCGCCGACGGCCGGGAACATCACCTTGTGCGGATTCGTGATGGCGACCGTCCGGCCGTCGGCGACGAGTTCGACCGGTTCCCCGAACTCATCGGCCTTTGCCATGGCCAGAACCTAGTTCGGCGTGCTCACTGCTTGGCGTGGAGATCGGCGTTGAGCGTGCCCCACGCGCCGGTGCGCGCCCGGACGACGACCTTGCCCGACTGACCGTCGCGGATGAACATGAGGTTGTCCTGGCCGGACAGCTCCCGCGCCTTGACGACGCCGTCGGGGGTCAGCACGGGGGTGCTGGCGGTGACGTACAGCCCGGCCTCGACCACGCAGTCGTCGCCGAGGCTGATGCCGATGCCGCCGTTCGCGCCGAGCAGGCACCGTTCGCCGATCGTGACCTGCTCCTTGCCGCCGCCCGACAGCGTGCCCAGGATCGACGCCCCGCCGCCGATGTCGCTGCCGTCGCCGACGATCACGCCGCCGCTGATGCGACCCTCGACCATCGACGTGCCGAGCGTGCCGGCGTTGAAGTTGCAGAAGCCCTCGTGCATCACGGTGGTGCCGGAGGCGAGATGGGCGCCGAGACGGACCCGGGAGGCGTCGGCGATGCGCACGCCCGAGGGGATCACGTAGTCGGTCATCCGCGGGAACTTGTCGACGCCGTGCACGGTGAGCGTGCCGCCGGCGAGCCGCACCGCGAGCCGGACGTCGTCGATGTCGGCCACGGCCACCGGGCCCCGGTCGGTCCACACGACGTTGTTCAGCACGCCGAAGACGCCGTCGAGGTTCAGGGTCCGGGGCGCGGCGAGACGATGGGACAGGAGGTGCAGGCGGAGATAGGCGTCCGACGGCGAGGCCGGCGGTGCGTCGACGTCGACCGAGATCCGCACCGGACGGATCGTGACGCGGCGCGTGTCGTCGGTGGTGTCGCGCATGCCGAGGGCCGCATCGATCTCGTCGGTCGGGCAGTCGTCGTCGCCGAACTCGCCCCAGCCGAGCCAGCGGTACCACGTGTCGAGCACCGTGCCGTCGGCGGCGAGCGTCGCGAGGCCGGCGCCCCATGCCATACGAGCCATCACAAGACCTCCGGTCTCAAGGTGGGAAAGAGGATCACTTCCTTGATCGAGTCGACGCCGGCGAGCAGCATCGCCACCCGGTCCATGCCGATACCGAGCCCACCCGTCGGCGGCATGCCGTACTCGAGCGCCCGGAGGTAGTCCTCGTCGAGGAATCCCGCTTCGTCGTCGCCGGCCTCCTTGGCGGCCTGCTCCTCCTCGAAACGCAGCCGCTGTTCGACCGGGTCGTTGAGTTCGGAGTAGCCGTTGCCGAGTTCGCGCGCGTCGACGAAGAGCTCGAAACGCTCGGTCAGCCACGGGTCGTGGCGATCGACGCGGGCGAGCGGGGAGATCTCGGTGGGATGGCCGGTGACGAACGTGGGCCGCACGAGGTCGGCCTCGCACAGCTTCTCGAACAGCTCCTCCACGATCTTGCCGCCGCCCCAGCGCGCCTCCCAGCGGACGTCGTGCTGCTCGGCGAGGGTCCGCAGCTCGTCGATCGGCTGCGACGGATGCACCTCGCGTCCGACCTTGGCCGACACGGCATCGACCATGCGGACCCGGGGCCACGGCTCGGTCAGGTCGACGTCGGCGCCGCCGATCGACACGATGGTGGTGCCGGTCGCGTCGAGGGCCGCCGTGGTGATCAACACCTCGGTGATGTCCATCACGTCGTTCCAGTCGCCGAACGCCTGGTAGAGCTCCATCATCGTGAACTCGGGGTTGTGCCGGGTCGACATGCCCTCGTTGCGGAAGATGCGGCCGATCTCGAACACCCGCTCCATCCCGCCGACGATCAGCCGCTTGAGGTGCAGTTCGAGGGCGATGCGCAGGTACAGATCGACGTCGAGCGTGTTGTGGTGCGTGACGAACGGGCGGGCGTGCGCGCCGCCGGCCTCGACGTGGAGCACCGGCGTCTCGACCTCGATGAAGCCGCGCTCGTGCAACGTGCGGCGGAAGCTGGCGATCACCGCGTGACGGATCTCGAAGGCCCGCCGGGCCTCGTCGTTCACGATCAGATCGGCGTACCGCTGGCGGAACCGGGTGTCGGTGTCGGTCAGCCCGTGCCACTTGTCGGGCATCGGGCGGATCGCCTTGGCGAGCAGTTCGACCTGCTCGGTCTTCACCGACAGCTCGCCCTTGCGCGTGGTCATCACGGTGCCGGTGACGCCGACCCAGTCGCCGAGGTCGAGCTCCTTGGCAGCGGCGAACGCGTCGTCGCCCATCACGGCCTTCGACACGAACAGTTGGACGTCGCCGGACCGGTCGCGCACCGTGGCGAAGATCAACTTGCCGGAATCGCGCAGCAGCATGACGCGGCCGGCGACGCGGACCCGGTCGTCGGTCTCGGTACCGGCTTCCAGACCGCCCCAGGTGGCCCGCAGTTCGCGCAGGTCGTGCGTGCGGTCGAACCGGTACGGGTACGGATCGGTGCCGGTGGCGCGCATCTCGTCGAGCAGGCCCAATCGGCGCGTGCGCTCGGCGGCCAGGCCGCTGCCGGCAGCCGCCTCGTCCATCACCTCTTCCATCACGTCTTCCTGGGTCGAAATGTCATCTGCCACGGTGGCAGCACGGTAGCGAGTTCTCGCCGCCGCGGCGTATCCGGTTCGCGCCCGATGCCCGCCGGCGCCGCCGACTCTCTACGATCCTCTGCCGTGCGACGTCTGACGGCCCTGCTGCTCCTCGGTGCTGCCCTGCTCTCGATGCAGGCCGTGGCCCAGAGCCCGACCGTTCCGCCGATCACAGCCGGCGCCACGGCGACGGCCAAGGCGGTGCGACTCCGGCCCCCGGTGATCGACATCGTGACGGTGAACAACTCCGGTGAGCTCACGGCGGCGAACGCGTCGGCAGCCGTGGCCGCGGCAAGCGATGCCGGCGCCGCGGCGGCGATCGGTCGTTCGGCGAGCATCGGCATGATCGACGTACGGCGTGGCGGCAACGGCGTGCAGGTCGCGCCGGCCGGCTTCGCCTATCCGATGGGCGTCACCGTGCTGCCGCTCGACATGGTGGCGAGCACCATGGGCCCGTCGATCTCGGGACTGCTGACCGACAGCACCGTGGTGATGGGCCAGTTGACGGCGAGCCTGCGCGGCGCCGCGGCAGGTGACACGCTGACGCTCGTGGCGGCCAACGGCACGCCGACGCCCGTGACGGTGGCGCTCGTCGCCGACGATGCGACGATCGGTGGGACCGAGTTGCTGATGTCGCCGGCCGCCGCCGACCGGTTGGGTGTCGTGCAGAACAGCAGCGTCGTGATCTGGAACCCGTCGTCGCGGGGCGCGATCGACGCGGCCCTGTCGGCCCGCGGCCTCGTGAACACCACGGTCAGGATCCGGCGCAGCTGGGAACCGTTCGACCCGGACTCCACGATCGGGATGGCGGCGACGAAGCGGGCACTCGGCGAATTCGCCTATCGCGTCAACGGCGACGGATCGGTGACGCTCGACCCGACTTGGCTCAGCACGTACATCACGTACGGCGCCATCCAGGGGCTGCGCCTGTCGTCTGGCTGCAACGCCCAGGTCCGGCCCGCGCTGCAGGCCGCGATGAACGAAGTCGTCGCCGCCGGGCTCGCCGGCACGATCAACTACGCCGACGCCAACTCGGCGGGTGGCTGCTGGGGCCCGCGATTCAACCGGCTGACCCCCGACTCGTCGGTGGGGTTCCTCTCCCGTCACAGCTGGGGGCAGGCGATCGACACGAACACCCAGGGCTCGTGCCAGGGCTGTGTGCCCGACATGAACTGCGCGACGGTGCGGATCTTCCGCAAGCACGGCTTCGCCTGGGGCGGGAACTTCCTCGTGCCCGACGGGATGCACTTCGAATGGGTCGGCGACCCGCGTGACCAGTACTCGTACCCGTCGCGGTTCTGCCCGAACGCCGCATCCGACAGCGCGGCGCTCACGAACGGTGTGACCCTGCGGGCGACGCTGTTCGAAGACGCCGGATTCACCCCCGAGTAGCCTGCTCCGGGTGAGCACTCGCTTCGTCATCATCGGTGGCGGCCCGGCCGGCAACACTGCGGCCACCTACGCTGCCCGATTCGGGGCCGAGGTCGTGATGATCGAGCGCGACGTCATCGGCGGCGCCGCCCACCTCTGGGACTGCATCCCGTCGAAGTCGATGATCGCCACCGGACGGGCGATCAGCCGCACCCGGGCGATCGGTGGGCTCGGCCTCGCCAACGTCGACACGACCGTCGACGTCGAGCACCTCACCAGCCGAATTCTGTCGATCGAGCACAAGATGCGTGACAACACGACGCAACTGCTCGCCAGCCAGGGGGTGCGACTGATCAAGGGCACCGCGCGGTTCTCAGGCCCGAACACGGTCGAGGTCGACGGGGCCGAAGGGGTCGAGACGATCGAGTTCGACGCCGCACTCGTGTCGACGGGCTCGCGCCACGCGTCCCCGACTGGTGCCAACCCGACGGTGATCGCATCCTGACCACCCGCGACTGCTACCCGCCCAAGGTGCTCCCGGAGAGCGTCACCATCGTCGGGTCAGGTGTCACCGGCGTCGAGTTCGTGCACATGTTCTCGATGTTCGGCGCCGCCGTCACCCTCGTCGTCAGCCGCCAGCAGGTGCTGCCCGGCAAGGATCCCGAGGTGGCGGCGGTGCTCGAAGCCGAGTTCATGCGGCGCGGAGTGAAGCTGTTGATGGGCGCCCGGGCGGAGGCCATCGAGCGCGTGCCCGACACCGACCGCGTGGTCGTGCGCTGCGACGACGGCCGGTCGATCGAGTCGACCCACGCCGTGCTGGCCATCGGCTCGATCCCCAACACCGAGGGCATCGGCCTCGATCTGGCCGGCGTCGAGGTCGACGGCGGGTACGTGCCGATCGACCGCCACTGCGTCACGTCGGTGCCGCACATCTACGCCGCCGGCGACATCAGCGGCAAGCTGCCGCTGTCATCGGTGGCGTCGATGCAGGGCCGCAAGGTCGCCGAGCACCTGATGGGCCGGCACACCCGCGTCGAGCGCGACCTCGACTACGACAAGGCGGCCTCCGCGATCTTCACCGAGCCCGAGATCGCCGACGTCGGCCTCGCCGAGGCCGAGGCGTTCAGTTCCGGGCGCAAGATCAGGGTGACGAAGGTGCCGTTCTCGGCCACCGCCAAGGCGATGATCAACGCCGACACGCAGGGCTTCGTGAAGATCATCTCCGATCCGGCCACCGGCGTGGTGCTCGGCGGGTCGATCGTGGGCCGCCAGGCCGCGGAGCTGATCTCGGTGCTCGCCGTCGCCGTCACCGCCGGTCTCGGCGTCGGCGACCTCGCCGAGAGCATCCTCGTGCACCCCGCCCTCAGCGAAGCCCTCGCCGAAGCCGCCGAATAGCGTTCCACAACCAATCGCGGTCGGATTCGGTCCGGTTTCCGGCCCTGAGACGACCGAGATCGACGCTCGATGGCGTTCGGAGGATCGTTACTCGATCACGGCGAGGATGTCGCCGCCGCCGACGGTGTCGCCGGCCGCCACGCGGATCTCCTTCACGGTGCCGGCGGTGGTCGCGTTGATCTGGTTCTCCATCTTCATCGCTTCGAGCACGACGATGCCGGCGCCGACCTCGACCTCCTGGCCGACCTCGACGAGCACCTTCACGATCGTGCCCTGCATCGGGGCCTCGATCGAGCCGGACCCGGCCGCGCCGGCGCCACTGCTCGACGGCCCGCGCTTCGCCTTCTTCGCCGCCGGCGCCGCGGCCGCGACACCGACCTGCTCGGGCACCCACATGTCGACTTCGAAGCGCTTGCCGTTGAGCTCGACGGTCGTCGACCGTTTCACGAGCGGCGGGGCATCCTCGTCGGTGCTCGGCGCAGGCGCGGGCGGCGGTGATGCCACTCAGGTCGAGGCGTTCCTCGACCCACTTCGTCGAATGCTCGATCGCGGCGAAGTCGGGGTGGCGCAGGATGGCGAGGTCGGCGGGAATGGTGGTGGCGACCCCTTCGACGGTCATCTCCTCGAGGGCCCGGATGGTGCGGGCGATCGCCACGTCACGGTCACGACCCCACACGACGAGCTTGCCGACCAGGTTGTCGTAGTACTGGCTGATCGAGTCGCCCGACAGGTAGCCGGTGTCGAAACGCACCCCGAATCCGTCGGGTGCGACGAGTTTCGTGATCGGCCCGGGTGACGGCAGGAACTTTCCGTCGGTCGGGTCCTCGGCGTTGATCCGCACCTCGATCGAGTGCCCACGCCGGGACGCGTTGACCTCGTCCTGCGTCATCGGCAGCTCCTCGCCGGCGGCGACGCGGATCTGCCACTCGACGAGGTCGATGTCGGTGATCATCTCGCTCACCGGGTGTTCGACCTGCAGGCGGGTGTTCATCTCGAGGAAGAAGAACTCCTCGTCCTGGTAGATGAACTCGACCGTGCCGGCACCGACATAGCCGACGGCCTTGGCGGCCTTGACCGCCGCCTCGCCCATCGCCACTTCGATTCCGGGTGCCAGGCCCGGCGCCGGTGCCTCCTCGATCAGCTTCTGGTGGCGACGCTGTGCCGAGCAGTCGCGTGTCGAGATCCACACCACGTTGCCGTGCTTGTCGCCGACGAGTTGCACCTCGACGTGGCGCGGCCAGGTGAGGTAGCGCTCGACGTAGACCTCGTCGCGCCCGAAGAAGCTCTTCGCCTCGCGCTGGGCGCTCGCCATCGCGTCGTCGACCTCGGCGGCGGACTGGACCACCTTCATCCCGCGACCGCCGCCGCCGAACGCGGCCTTGATGCACACCGGCCAGCCGAACTCCTCGCCGAAGGCGCGGATCTCCTCGGGGCCCTTGGCGAACTCGGTGGTGCCCGGCACGATCGGCACGTCACCCCGGATGGCGGCCTGCCGGCTCGACACCTTGTCGCTCATCTCGTCCATCGCGCTCGCCGGCGGACCGATGAACTCGACGCCCTTGGCGGTGACCGCGCGGGCGAAGTCGGCGTTCTCGCTGAAGAACCCGTAGCCGGGATGGACCGAGTCGGCACCGCTCGCCTCGATCGCGCCGAGCACCGCCTCGGTGTTGATGTAGCTCTCGGCCACCGTCTGGCCACCGAGTGCGTAGGCCTCGTCGGCGAGACGGACGTGGAGGGCATCGCGATCGAGCTCGGAGTAGACCGCGACCGTCGGGATTCCCATCTCCCGGGCGGCGCGGATGACTCGGACGGCGATTTCGCCACGGTTGGCGATCAGGATCTTCTTGAGCACGGCTGACAATGTAGGGGTGATGACCGCACCCGGAAGCATCTGGCACGAGGAACCATGGCCCGTGGGATGGACCGTGCGCCACGTGCCGGTGACGGGCAGCACGAACGCCGACCTGCTCGCCGCCGTGGAGGCGGGCGACGTCGGTGACCGCACGGTTCTCGTCGCCGACCACCAGGTCGCCGGCCGAGGGCGCCTCGACCGGCGCTGGGACGCGCCGGCAGGCACGAACCTGCTCGTGTCGTTGCTGTTCCTCGACGTGCCGCGGACCCCCGCCGCACTGACCCAGCGCGTCGGGCTCGCCGCGCTCGACGCGGCCCGCGCGGTGTTGCCCGGCGCCGACGTGACGCTGAAATGGCCCAACGACCTGCTGCTCGACGGCCGCAAGCTGGCCGGCATCCTCGCCCAGCGATCGGCGAGCACCGGGGCGATCGTCGTCGGCCTCGGGCTCAACGTCGGCTGGGCGCCCGACGGCGCCGCACGCCTCGGCGAGGGCATCAGCGTCGCCCACGTGTTGCGGGAGACGCTCGTCGCGTTCGACGCGCTGGGCAGCGACGTCGCCGAGCGCTACCGCCTCGACCTGGCCACGCTGGGCAGCGACGTCCGGGTCGACCTGCCCGACGGATCGGTCCTCGACGGTCGGGCGACCGGCGTCGACGACGACGGTCGACTCATCGTCGCCGCGAACGACGGATCGATCCAGCATCTCGACGTCGGTGACGTGGTGCACGCCCGTCACGCCGACTGAAAATCGGTGAGACCAACGTCTCCTGGAGGGTGCCACGCTGCAGCGGGAGGTGCCCGCTACCCTTGCGGCACATGAATGTCGCGCCCTCGTCGCCGACGCGCCGGCGCCGGCGCCGGAGCTCGGCCTCCATCGCCGCGCTCCTCGCCGTGATCGTCGGGGTCGCCGGCGCCGCCGGGGTCATCAGCGCGGCCAACGAGACCACCTCCAACGTGGAGCGGATCGAAGGCCTCGAAAACGTGCTTCAGGCCCAGGACGGCCCAGCCGTCAACTACCTCCTCATCGGTTCCGACACGCGGGCCACGGCCGACCCGAACGAGGCGGACTACGGCGGGATCGGCGACGCCAATGCGGTGTCGGGCCAGCGCAGCGACACCATCATGATCCTGCGTCAGGAGCAGGATGGCAACGGCGCCTCGCTCTTGAGCCTGCCGCGTGACCTCTGGGTGAACATCGCCGGTCGCAACACCGAGAACCGGATCAACTCGGCCTACAGCGACGGCACCGACGTGCTCGCCGCCACGATCACGCAGGATTTCGGAATTCCGATCCACCACGTCGTCGAGGTCGACTTCTCCGGCTTCAAGGACATCATCGACTCCGTCGGCGGCACCGAGATCTGTTTCTGGTACGTCACCCGCGACAAGAACACGGGGCTCGACCAGCAGCCTGGATGCCACATCCTCGACGGCCTGCAGGCCCTGCAGTACGCCCGCAGTCGCCATTTCGAGGAGTTCCGCGACGGGCAGTGGCAGGAGGATCCGAGCAGCGACCTCGGACGGATCAAGCGCCAGCAGGACTTCATCGACAAGACCGCTCAGGCCGTCATCGCCAAGGTCCAGTCCGACCCGTTCCTGGCGTCCGAGACGATCGACGCGGCGACCGGTGCGGTTCGCATGGATCCCGGTCTCGACCCGCTCGCCGCGGCGGGCACGCTCCGCAAGGCGTTCTCGGCCGGCGTCAACAAGTATCAGCTCCCGGTCGTCGGGGCGACCAAGGACGGCAACGCCGTGCTCCTGCTCGGCGACGGCTCCGAGCCGATCCTCGACTACTTCCGCGGCATCGGCCCGCCGCCTCCCGTCCCGGAAGAGTGATCGGCGAGTATCGTCCGGCCCCGATGAAGGCCTTGATCCTCGCTGGCGGCGCCGGCACCCGACTGCGACCGATCACGCACACCCGGGCGAAGCAGCTCGTGCCCGTGGCCAACACACCCATCCTGTACTACGGGATCCGTTCGATGGTCGATGCGGGAATCACCGAACTCGGCGTGATCGTCGGTGACACCCGCGACGAGGTGATGGCCGGCCTCGGTGACGGCTCACAGTTCGGCGCGACGATCACCTACATCCCGCAGGACGAACCGCTCGGCCTCGCCCATTGCGTGCTGATCGCCCGTGACTTCCTCGGCGACGACGACTTCGTGATGTATCTCGGCGACAACCTGCTCGAACAGGACCTCGCCGCGTTCGTCGATGCGTTCCGGGCCGCCCGCGAGGGCGACAACCCGCCGGCCGCGCAGATCCTGCTCAAGCGGGTGCCCGACCCGCACCGGTTCGGCATCGCCAGCCTCGACGAGTCGGGCCACGTCGTGCACCTCGTCGAGAAGCCGGCCGACCCGCCGTCCGACCTGGCGCTCGTGGGCGTGTACCTCTTCGACCCGCTGATCCACGACGCCGTCGCGGCGATCGAGCCGTCCGAACGCGGCGAGTTGGAGATCACCGACGCGATCCAGTGGCTGATCGACGAAGGCCACCGTGTCCGGATGGAGATCCTCACCGGCTGGTGGATCGACACCGGCAAGCTCACGCCGTTGCTCGAGGCCAACCGGTTGATCCTCGAGCGGATCGAGACCCGCATCGACGGCCGCGTCGACGACGACTCGGCGATCGACGGCCGGGTGATCGTCGAGGTCGGGGCCGAGATCATCAACTCGACGATCCGCGGCCCGGTGGCGATCGGCGCCGGCACCCGGGTGATCGACAGCTTCATCGGCCCGTTCAGCGCGATCGGCGCCGGTTGTCTCGTGCAGCACTCGGAGGTCGAGCACTCCGTCGTGATGGAGAACAGCCAGATCATCGACATCCCCCGCCTCGAGGACAGCCTGATCGGCAGCGATGCCCTCGTGTCCCGCACGAAGACCAAGCCCCGCGCCGTCCGCCTGATGGTCGGCGACCACTGCCAGATCGACCTCGAATGACCCGGCACACCAGTGCCTGACGTACCTGAAGGAAGCCATCAATGAAGTTGTTCGTCACCGGCGCCGCCGGGTTCATCGGATCGAACTACGTCCGCCACGTGCTCGCATCGACCGACCACGAGGTCACGATCTACGACGCGTTGACCTACGCCGGCAACCTCGAGAGCATCCGCGACGTCCTCGACGACAAGCGCTGCGACTTCGTCCACGCCGACATCTGCGAGGCCGACGACGTGGCGCAGGCGATGGACGGCCACGACGCGGTCGTCCACTTCGCGGCCGAGAGCCACGTCGACCGTTCGATCCAGGACGGCTCGAAGTTCGTCCGCACGAACTGCATGGGCACCAACGTGTTGTGCGACGTGGCCAACAACGTGGGGATCGGCCGGTTCCTGCACATCTCGACCGACGAGGTCTACGGATCGGTGGAGGAAGGGTCGTCGCTCGAGACCGACATCCTCGCGCCGCGCTCGCCGTACTCGGCGGCCAAGGCCGGCTCCGATCTCATCGCGCTGTCGTACTTCTCGACGTACGGCCTGCCGGTGGTCGTCACCCGCTGCTCCAACAACTACGGGCCCTATCAGTTCCCCGAGAAGGTCATCCCGCTGTTCACCACCAACCTGCTCGACGGCAAGAAGGTCCCGCTGTACGGCGACGGGCTCAACGTCCGCGACTGGATCCACGTCGAGGACCACAACATCGCCGCCCAGCTCGTGCTCGAGCAGGGGACGACCGGCGAGATCTACAACATCGGGGCCGGCAACGAGCTGACGAACCACGAGCTGACCTATCGGCTCCTCGAGCTGACCGGGCGGGACGAGTCGTTCATCACGCCGGTCGAGGACCGGCTCGGCCACGACCGCCGCTACTCGGTGAACATCGACAAGATCACGGATCTCGGATGGTCGCTCGAGCCGGAGCTTCGACGACTCGCTCGCCGCCACCGTCGGCTGGTACCGCGATCACCGCGACTGGTGGGAGCCGCTGAAGGCCAAAGCCGGCCTGTGAGGCTGTTCGTCACCGGAGCGGGCGGGCAGCTCGGCCACGACGTCGTCGCGGCTGCGCTCGCGGCCGGCGACGACGTGGTGGCGGTCGATCATGCCGCGCTCGACATCACCGACGCGTCGGCCGTCCGGGCGGCGATCCTCGACGCCCGGCCGGATGCCGTGATCAACGCCGCGGCCTACACCGCCGTCGACGCCTGTGAAACGAACGTCGAGGTCGCCCGTGCGATCAACGCCGACGCGGTCGGCAACCTCGCCGCCGTGGCGAAGGAGATCGACGCGCATCTCGTGCACGTCAGCACCGACTACGTGTTCGACGGCACGCTCGATCGCCCGTATCGCGAGGACGACGCGACGAACCCGCAGTCCGTGTACGGCAAGACCAAGCTCGAGGGCGAGCGGTTGGCCGGGTCCGACGCGGCAATCGTGCGCACGTCGTGGGTCTGTGGCGAGCACGGCAACAACATGGTCAAGCTGGTGCTGCGCCTCGCGGCGCCGGGCGCGGACCTGGCCTTCGTCGACGACCAACGGGGCTGTCCGACGTTCACGGCCGACCTCGCACCCGCGCTCCGGTCGATCGCCGCCGACCGCCGTTCGGGCATCTTCCACCTCACCAACAGCGGCGCGGTGACGTGGTTCGAGTTCGTGCAGGAGATCCTGCGGGCGTCGGGGCATCCGGTCGAGATGGTCCGCCCCATCGGTTCGGCCGACCTCGATCCACCGCGGCCGGCACCCCGCCCGGCCAACAGCGTGCTCGACAATGCTCGGTGGCGGGCGGCCGGAATGGCCCCGCTGCGCGACTTCCGCGAGCCGCTGCGCGAACTCGTCGCCGTGCTGACGTCAGACTGAGGCGATGTCCACCACGATCGAGCCGCCCATCCGGGTGGCGTACACCGTGGAACAGAGTTGGCATCCCGTTCCCGGGGGCACGGCGGTCGCGGCGGTGCGCGTCGGGCGGGAGCTTGGTTCGATGGCGGATCAGGTCGAGCTGCACTACGTCGCCGGCCGCCATCCCGAAGCGCCGGAACTGCCGTACCGGCCCGGACGGTCCGGTCGCCATGCTCCCGCTGGCGCGACCGTGGCTGTACGAGTCCTGGACGAGGCTGCGCTGGCCGAAGGTGGAGTCGGTCACCGGCGAGGTCGACGTCGTCCATGCCACCGGACTCGTGCCGGCGGCGACCCGATCGCCGCTCGTCGTCACGGTGCACGACCTCGCGTTCCTCGACCATCCCGAGCAGTACACCGGTCACGGCGCGCGCATGATGTCGAGAAGTCTGCGGGCGATCGAGCGGCGTGCCGATCTGGTGATCTGTTCGAGCCGGGCCACGGTCGAGCGGTGCGTCGATGCCGGGCTGGCGGCTGACCGGCTGCGCCACGTTCCCCTGGGTGTCGACATCGTCGACGTCGGAGAGGCGGACATCGAGCGCGTGCGCCGTCGCTACCGCCTCCCCGCGGAGTTCATCCTCTTCGTCGGCACGTTGGAGCCGCGCAAGAACCTGCCGCGCCTCGTCGCCGCCGCCGAGCAGATCGGCGACCTGCCGCTCGTCGTGGTCGGGATGACCGGCTGGGGTGATCAATCAGCGCTGGACGGTCCCGGCACATTGCTCGTGGGCTTCGTCCCGGACGAGGATCTCGCCCCGCTGTACGCCGCCGCACGTGTGTTCGCGTACCCGAGCGAACGGGAAGGGTTCGGGTTGCCGGTGCTCGAGGCCATGGCGCAGGGCACGCCGGTCGTCACGAGTCGTGGCACCTCGACCGAGGAGGTGGCGGGCGACGCCGCCGTGCTCGTCGATCCGTTCGACGTCGACGCCATCGCCGAGGGCCTCCGGGAGGCGGCGCGATCGGGACCGGACATGGCCGCCCGCGGACGGGCCCGGGCCCGCAGCTGCACGTGGCGTTCCACGGCCGAACGGACGCTCGACGTCTACCGTGAGCTGGCGAGATGAGCACCACCCGCCCCTCGCCGTCCGATCGCCCGACCCGCCAGGCGATGGTCGACGTCGCGGTGAACCTGTTGTGGTGCGTGCCCGGCGACGTCGGGGGGTCGGAGGAGTACCTGGTGCGCCAGCTCCTCGGTCTGGCGGTCGAGCCCGACGGGTTCCGACCCACGCTGTACTGCCTGCCGGCCTTCGTCGACGCCCATCCCGAACTCGCCGCGCTCTACCCCGTCGTCGCCGCACCGATCTCCGGCGCCGACGCGCCCGCGCCGGGTGCTCGCGGAGAACACGTGGCTGGCCCGGCGCTCGTGGTCGGCCGACCTCGTGCACCACGGCGGGGGCACCGTCCCGACCGTCGGCCGGGGGCCGATCGTGCTGACCATCCACGACCTGCAGTACCTGACCTATCCCGAGTACCTGACACCGGTCAAGCGTCGATACCTGCGCACGACGATCCCGCGCTCGATCCGGCGAGCGACCGTGATCGCGACGCCGACGGAGTACGTCAAGTCGGTCGTCGTCGAGCACTTCGGCACCGATCCGTCGACGATCGTGGTCGTGCCCCACGGGGTCGAACCGCATCTCGGCCGGGATGCCCCGAGCGACTCCGACCTGCGGCACCGGTACGGGCTCGGGTCCGGGCCGGTGATCGTGTTCCCGGCCATCACGCACCCGCACAAGGGCCACCGGTTCCTGCTCGAGGTGATGGCCCGCAGGTGGACCGACCCCGACCTCCGGCTCGTCCTGCTCGGCGGGGCGGGAGCGGCGGCGGCCGAGGTCGATCGGGCGATCGTGGAACACGGTCTCGAGCAGCGCGTCATCCGGCCTGGTCGCGTGCCGGCTGCCGATCGCGACGGCCTGATCGCACTGGCGGAGGCATTGGTCTTCCCCAGCGAGTACGAAGGTTTCGGCGCTCCGGTCGTCGAGGCGATGGCCCTCGGTACGCCGGTCGTGTGCAGCGACCAAGCGGCGTTGGCCGAGGTCGTGGGCGACGCCGGCATCGTGCTCCCGCGCACCGTCGACGCCTGGGCCGATGCGTTGGACGAGGTCGCGCGGCAACGGCCCGCCCTGGTCGCCGCGGGCCGCGCCCGCGCCGCCGACTTCACCAGCGCCCGTTCGGGCGCGGCACTCGCCGACGCCTACCGCGCCGCACACGAGCACGGTCGATGACCGTCGACGTGCGCGCGAACCGACGAGTGCTGGTGCTCTGCCCGCACTTCGATCCCGACACCGCACCGACCGGGGTCGTGATGAGCCGGATCGTTCGCGAGCTCGTCGCGCTCGGTCACCAGGTGCACGTCGTGACGTCGTTGCCCTGGTACCGGACCCACGCGATCGAGCCCGGCTGGACGGGGCGGCTCGTGCGGCGAGAGACAACAGCGTGGGGCTCGATCAGTCGCGTGCACCCGTTTCCCGGCGACGACAAGACGGACCTGCCTCGGCGCGCCCTCGGATTCCTCGGCTACACGGCCCTCGCGGGCCTCGAGGCGCTGCGCATCGGCCGGCCGCTCAGCCGTGTCGACGTCGTGATCGCGATGTCGCCGCCGATCACGCTCGGCCTGACCGGATGGCTCGTGAGCCGGCTGCGACGGGGCGCGCTGATCTTCAACATCCAAGACGTCTTTCCGGACGCCGCGGTCGAAACCGGAGCGATCACCAACCGCCGCGTCATCGCCGCGGCGCGCCTGCTCGAACGGGTGAGCTATCGCCGCTCCGATGCGGTCACCGTGCTCTCGGACGACCTCGCCGACAACGTCCGCGGGAAGCTGCCGGCGTCGTCGGGCGGTCGCGTCCACGTCATCCCCAACTTCGTCGACACCGACGCGATCGTCCCCGGCGACCGGATGACCGCCTATCGGGCGGAGTTGGGGCTCGGCAACGGTCCCGTCGTGCTCTACGCCGGCAACGTCGGCTTCTCGCAATCGCTCGACCTGATGCTCGCCGCCGCCCGTGAGACTCCCCGCGGTGACGTTCCTCATCAACGGCGATGGCGCCGCGCGACCGGCGCTCGAACGTGACGCGGCCGGGCTGGCCAACGTCCGGTTCGCCGACTACATCGAGGCGTCGCGACTCCCCGAACTGCTCGCGACCGGCGACATCCACGTCGTCGCGCTGAAGCGCGGCCTGGCGCGCGTCAGCGTGCCGTCGAAGACGTACTCGATCATGGCCGCCGCCCGCCCGGTGCTCGCTTCGATCGACCCGGACACCGCCGTGCCGACGATCCTGGCCGAGTCCGGCGGTGGGGTGGCGGTACCGCCCGACGAACCGGTCGCCTTCGTCCGGGCGCTGCGCGGGCTGCTCGACGACCCTGGAGAGGCCGAGGCGATGGGGCGACGGGGCCGCGCGTGGGTGGAGCGGGAGGCCTCGCCGGCGGCTGTTGGCGACGCATACCACCAGCTCATCGACTCGCTCGCCCGTTGACCCCGCTTCAACACGAGCCGCCGATAGCCTCGCATGCTCGTGGCACCCTCCTCGTCATCCACCAAGAAAGCCGCCAAGCTCGCCAAGTCGGGCCAGGGCAAGAAGGTCCGCTTCCAGGGCGGGACAACGTTTCCCTTGATCGTCGCGATCGTCGTCGTGCTCGGCCTCTCCCTGGTCGTGTACGCACGTCAGAGCCGGCCCGCCGCTGATGCGTCCCCGCCGACCATCGACGACCACTGGCACCAGGCGTACGGGTTCTACCTGTGCGACACGTGGGTGCAGCTGACGGGCAACAAGGAAGATTCGGCGGCGCCGGGCTTCGACGAGTTCCAGCGCACCGGCATCCACAGCCACGACGACGGCGTCATCCACTGGCATCCGTTCACGTCGGCGGCGGTCGGTACGCGGGCCAAGCTGTCGCTGTTCACGGACGTGTACGGCGTCGAGCTCGACAACGACAAGCTCGTCTTCCCCGAGGACCAGCGGTCGCAGTTGGCCGAGCCCTACCAGGCGGACGGCGTCTTCGAAGAGGGCGAGACGAAGTGCACCGTCGACGGCAAGGAGGAGGACGCCGAATTGAAGGTGGTCGTGTGGGACAACTTCTCCGACACCGACGATGGCACCACCTACATCGCCGACTTCGACAACATCGCCGTCAACCAGGACGCGATGGTGTTCTCGATCGCCTTCGTCCCGGCGGACACCGCCGTCGGCATGCCGCCATGGTCGCAGAACCTGCCCGAGCTGGCGGGCGCCGACAACGGGCAGGTGGTGCCGACGGCCAGCACGCTCCCCGGAGCGAGCACCGTCCCGGGAGCGACCACCGTGCCGCCGGAAACCGTCGCACCGGCCGCCCCGATCGACAATGCGAACGGGGTGCCGGTGACCACCGGGCCGGCGACGACCGATGCCGCCGCGGCGACCACGGTGCCGGCGACCACGCCGGTGACCACGGGGGGCTGATGCGCGCCGTCGTGCTCGTCGGCGGGTTCGGCACACGCCTGCGCCCACTGACCTACTCGACGCCCAAACCGATGCTGCCGATCGGCGGGCGGCCGATGATCGCCCGTCTCATCGATCGCCTCGCCCGTGGCGGCGTCACCGAGGTGGTGCTGGCACTCGGGTTCAAGCCCGAGCCGTTCATCGAGGCATTCCCCGACGGGCGCTGTGGCGATGTGACGCTCACGTACGCCGTCGAGCCCGAACCACTCGACACCGCCGGGGCGATCCGTTTCGCCGCCGACCAAGCCGGCATCGACGACACGTTCATCGTGGCCAACGGTGACGTCCTGACCGACCTCGACGTGTCGCACCTCGTCGCCACGCATCGCCGGTTGGCGGCCGACGCGACGATCCATCTGATCGCCGTCGACGACCCGTCGAGCTTCGGCGTCGTCGACATCACTGTCGACGGACACGGTGTCGGCCCCGTCCGGGCGTTCGTCGAGAAGCCCGCGCCGGGCACCGAGCCGAGCAATCTGATCAGCGCGGGCACCTACGTGCTCGAGCCGTCGATGCTGTCCCTGATGCCCGCCGGCGTGAAATCGTCGATCGAGCGTGACGTGTTCCCGAAGATCGTCGCCGGCGGCGGCCTCTACGGTGTCGCCACGGACGACTACTGGATCGACGCCGGCCGTCCGGAGCTGTACCTCGCGGCCAACCTCGACCTGTTGAGCGGCGTTCGCCGTTTCGACGAGTGCGCGCCGATCGACGCCACCGCCGAGGTCGACGCGTCGGCTCTCGTGCGCAACAGCATCGTGGGCGCCGCCGCCCGCATCGCCCGTGACGCCCGGATCATCGACTCGGTGATCCTTCCCGGAGCCGTGGTCGGAGCGGGGTCCTGCATCGAGCGATCGCTCGTGATGGGCGTCGTCGGCGCCGGCGCCACGGTGATCGGGAGCATGATCGGCGCGGAAGGTCGCGTCGACGACGGTGTCCGTCTCGTCGACGGTGCCGTGCCCGAGCCCTCGCTGACCTGATGGGCTGATCTGATGAGGCTGATGGGGTGCGGCCGATGCGAGTAATGGTGATCGGGGGAGCGGGTTTCATCGGATCCCATCTGGTCGATCGACTCCTCGCCGAAGGGCAGGAGGTCGACGTCGTCGACGATCTCTCCACCGGAAGCCTCGCCAACCTCGCCGAGGCCCGCGCCGCGGGAGGGCTGAAGATCCACCACCTCGATGCCGGCAGCGCCGATGTCGACACGGTGATCGGCATCCGCCGGCCCGACGTGATCGTGCTGCTCGCGGTACTGCCGCGGCCCGATCGGGGCAGCGGACAGGTCGGCCCCGCGCTCGGCATGGTCACGACGATCCTCGAATCGTGCCGGCACCACGGGGTGGCCAAGGTGGTGGCGGCCGTTCCCGCCGCGGTGCTCTACGGGCACCCCGCGTCGCAGGCGATTCCCGTCAAGGAGGGGGCGCTGATCCCGCGGGGCGTGAACGGCGTGGTGGCGCGTTCGACGATCGACCTGCTCGAGATCTACCGCGACCGTGCGTCGATCGAGTTCACCGTCCTGGCATTGGCGTCGGTCTACGGTCCGCGCCAACGTCCGGACGGTGGCGTCGTCGCGGCCTTCCTGGCCGCGGTCGACTCGAACAAGGCGCCGGTGTTGCACGGCGACGGGCGCCAGACCCGCGACTTCGTGTTCGTCGACGACGTCGTCGACGCCTGCGTGCGGGCGTGCGAGCGAGGTGGTGGTCTCGTCATCAACATCGGCACGGGCGAGCAGACCGCGATCCGCGAGCTCTGGGACCACGTCGGTCGTACCAGCGGCTTGGCGCCGGCGGCCGGGCCGGCGCGGCACGACGATCTGGTGCGCTTCGCGGTGTCGCCCGTGCGGGCCCGGATCCATCTGGCGTGGTCGCCCTGGACCGCTCTCGACGAGGGTCTGGCGCGGGCGCGCGCCGTCAACTAGCGAATTCGGTCAGCTGATCGCGGCGAGCGTCGCGGCCGCGAGCGCTCTGGACCGGGCCGGTGTCGACATGATCGACGGCGTCGCCACGCAGCGCATCCCGGCGCCCTCGACGGCGTCGGCGAGGTGGGCGTCGACCTCGTCGACGACGAGCACCGAGGCGATCGGTTCGTACAGTCGCGCGACACCGACGACGCTGGCCTCGTGCCCCAACTCGACCATCATGTGGTCGGCGGGACCCTTCAGCGCGTGACCGCCGACGATCGGCGACACCGCGACCACACGATCACGACGTGCGGCCAGGATGCCGTCGACGTCGGGCAGTGAACGGATCGGGCCGATCGACACCAGGGGGTTCGACGGTGCGATCACGATCACGTCGGCCTGCTCCAGCGCCTGTCGGGCGACCGGGCTGCAGCCGGGCATCGCCTCGGAAGTGGACCGCGGTGACGGCGATCTCGTGGTGCAGGCGCACGAAGTAGTCCTGGAACGAGATCTCACCGTGTTCCGTCGTGTCGACGGTCGTGGCGATGCGATCGTCGGTCATCGGCACGATCGAGATCGGGACGTCCCAGGCGCGGCGGACCTCGTCGGTGATCGCGGTGAGGGAGGCTCCTTCCGCGCGTCGGGCCGTGCGGTACAGATGGGTGGCGAGGTCGCGATCGCCGAGGTTGAACCAGCGGTTGGCGGCGCTCGAGCCGTCAGGTCGGACCAGTTCGTACCGCGCCAGCGATTCCATCGCCGTCCAGCTCTCGCCCACGAGCCCCCAACCTCGGTCCGGGTCGATCGCCCCGGCGAGCGTGTAGGTCACCGTGTCGAGGTCGGGGGAGATCGACAGCCCGTGGATCTCGCAGTCGTCGGCGGTGTTGACGACGGCCGTGATCGCCGACGGGTCGTCGACGGCGTCCACGAGGCCGCGGAGGAAGCGGGCCGCGCCGACCCCACCGGACACGACCGCGATCGTCGGCGTCGTCATCGCGCGCTGATCTCCTCGTACAGGTCGATGAGGCGGTCAGCGGTGCGTGACCATCCGAATCGGCGGAGGTTGGCGCGGCCGCGACGGACGAGCTTGTCGTGCATGTCGTCGCTCGTGACCACCCAGTAGAGATTGGCGGCGAGTGCGTCGGCGTCCATCGCGGTGCTCAGCAGCGCGGCCGGACCGGCGATCTCCGGGATGGAACCAGCGGTGCTGGCGACCACCGGCGTGCCGAGTTGTTGGGCCTCGAGGATCGGAAAGCCGAAGCCCTCGTCGAGCGACGGGTAGGCGAGCGCCCGCGCCGTCGAGAGGAGCCAGTTCTTCTCGCCGTTGTCGACCGGCCCGACGAGCACGATCCGCGAGGCCGCGCCGGAGTCGAGACGCCGGATCGCCTTGTCGACGTTGGGCCGGTCGTTCCCGTCGGCACCGGCGATGACGAGGCGCACGTCGCGGTGATCGTGGGCGAGGCGTCCGAACGCGGCCACCAGCGTCGGCAGGTTCTTGCGACGCTCGATCGTGCCCAGCGCCAGGATGAACGGCGCGCCGTCGACGTCGGGCAGGCCGGCCGGTCGGTCATCGGGCGGGATCGGCGGAATCGGTGGCGGACCGAGATGGATCGTGCGGATCCGATCGGTGGACAGCAACTCGCGGGCCTTGACCGTCGTGGCGTTCGACGAGGTGACGACGTAGGTGCCCTCGGCGACGCGGCGGCGCAGGACCGAGGCGGCGCGGCGGACGTCGGCGTTGACGTCGCGAGGGTGTTCGAGGAACCAGCAGTCGTACACGGACACGACGGACGCGCAACGCGACGGCGGCACCACGTAGTTCGTGCCGTGGACGACGTCGGGCCGGCCGAGGAACCGGTCGAGCGGCGGTGACGTCCGCGACCACATGCGGATGGCGGCGGCGGCAGGGAGTGGGAGCCGCCGTTGGGAATCCTCCCGCTTGGCCCGTGTGCTCGTGACGTACGGCTTGAGCGTCACCCCGCGCTCCGAGGCGCTGAGGGCGCCGACGATGCCGGCCACGGCGTGGCCGATGCCGGTGCGAGGCCCATGGAGCGGCGCGACATCGATCGCCACGCTGATCGTGGTGGGCGCTTGGACCATGTGGGGCGTGAGCGTATCGGTGGTCTCCCGGCGACCGCATCGTAGACTCGTCTCCCTTATGCCAAAAGCGTTCGTCACGGGTATCACGGGTCAGGATGGTCAGCATCTGGCCGAGTTCTTGCACGGTCAGGGTTATGACGTGTTGGGGATGGTGAAGGGGCAGAACAACCCCCGGGCCCAGCAACTCGCCGACGAGTTCCCGTATGTGGAACTCGTCTCCGGTGACCTCGCCGATCTCCCGTCGCTGGTCGCCGCGCTGGAAGCGGCGCAGCCCGATGAGGTGTACAACCTGGGTGCGATCAGCTTCGTGGCGTTGAGCTTTTCGCAGGCGGAGTTGACGGCGAACCTGACCGGTCTCGGTGTGTTGCGCATGTTGGAGGCGATCCGCATGGTCGGCGGTTCGCCAGAACAACCCGATCCGCTTCTACCAGGCGTCGTCGTCGGAGATGTTCGGCAAGGTCCGCGAGACCCCGCAGACCGAACTGACCCCGTTCCACCCGCGTTCGCCCGTACGGGTGCGCCAAGGTGTTCGGGCACGACATCGTCGTCAACTACCGCGAGTCCTACGGGCTCCACGCCTCCTCCGGCATCCTGTTCAACCACGAGGGCCCGCGCCGGGGGATGGAGTTCGTGACCCGCAAGGTGACCAACGCCGCCGCCCGCATCAAACTCGGTCTGCAGCACGAGGTGGTGCTCGGCAACCTGGATTCGAAGCGGGACTGGGGTTACGCCGGCGACTACGTCAAGGCGATGTGGTTGATGTTGCAGCAGGACGAACCCGGCGACTACGTCGTCGCCACCGGTGAGACCCATTCGATCGAAGAACTCGTGGAGCGGGCGTTCGGTGAGGTGGGGATCGACAACTGGCGTGACTACGTCCGCCAGGACCCCAAGTTCCTGCGCCCCGCCGAAGTCGACCTCCTGATCGGTGACCCGTCGAAGGCACGCAACGTGCTGGGCTGGGAGCCCGAGGTCGACTTCTCGACGTTGATCAAGATGATGGTCGCCCACGACCTCCAACTCGAAGCCACCAAACACAACCTCCCCCTCCCCGGCTGACGCGGTTCGTTCTGGCCCCGACCCCGAACGAACTCAGTTCGTTTGGGGTCGGGGCCCAAACGAACCCAAGTCGTCCCCGGGTTCAGGTTTCGAAGGGCATGTCGGTGATCGCTTCCATGATCGACTGCTGATCAGGCACGACACCGCTGCGCAGCCGCAGCTGGAGGGCGATCGCGAACACGATGGTGGTGATCAACGACGACAACACGAGCGCCACCTCGATGCTCCGGAACACCTCTTCCGTGTTCAACCACAGCGCCAACAGGAAGGTGACGACGCCGACGCCCCAGCCGACCGACACCAGCGCGTGGCCCTTGAGGGCGATCACCGCTTGGGCGATGGCGATCGACATCATGTAGCAGGCGCTGCTGAACGACAGCATGGCGAGCGTGCGTCCGCTGAGATCGACGTGGTACACGAGATCGATGACCCATTTGCCGAGCAGCAGCGAGCCGGCGACGCCGATGACGCCGATGCCCATCACGACGATGACCAGGCGCTTCAACCCGTTCCGGAACTCGAGCAGTTCCCCGCGCGCGGCGAGCCGGCTGAGACGCGGCAACAACGCGGCCTGCACGGCCTGGAACAGGAACAGCGGGATACGGGCGAGGAGCACGCCGTAGGAGAACGCCGACACGAGCGCATCCTGGTCCGGCTCGGCGAGGAGGCCGGCGGCGATCGGACCGGCATTGAGCAGCGTGGCGGCGAAGATCGAGCCGAGCAGCAACCACCCGAGGTTCGGGGTGATCTCGTTCCAGTCGGCGTCCGGGCCCGGATCGGTCTTCAAACCGCCCCGGCGGTAGACGTAGACGACCGCGAAGAGCGGTGACACGGCGATGACGAAGCCGTACGCCCCGACGGCGGTGATGCCGATGGCCGCGAACACGAGGCACAGCACGATGCGCACGACGCCGTCCGAGCCCATGATCACCGCGTATTCGGTGAATCGGCCGCTTCCGGAGCACACGCCGCGGGCGAGGTGCGCCGGCGCGTACCCGACGAACGTCAGGGCGAGCGCGGCGACCATGAACCAGTTGCCGTCGAAGTACGAGTTGGCGAGGAACGGGCTCACGAGCGCGGTGCAGAGCACTGCGATCCCGACCATGATCCCCCCGAGCCACACGACCTTGCGGACCACGGGCTGCGAACCCTGCGCGAGCGCCCGGCGGTGCGAGATCGCACGGCCGAGCTCCTGTTCCAGCGGGAGGAAGAGCCCGGGAGCCAGCGCGAACGTCACGAACCAGAGCGACGCCAGCGGAGCGAACTCGTCGGGCCCACCGACCGCCTTCGTACCGACGCGGAAGAACGCATAGGTGGCAAAACCGGCCAGCAGCAGAGCGATCCCGACCGGAATCGTGCCTTCGGGCAGTGAGGTGCGCGCAGGAGCGGGAGGGACGACGGACGACACGACTGACGAAGCCTAGCGAGGCGCTGTCCGACTACCGGCGCAGTCTCTGGGACAGATCGCGGTGGCCGAGGCGCAGTCTTCGCATCCCGAGCACGGCGAAACCGACCGTGACGTAGGTCACTTCCCGCACGCCGACGGCGGCCGTTCCGACGACGGTGCGGGTCGCCCGCCCGGCCTCGGAATCGAGCATCGCCGAGACGTCGAAACCGGTGAGGTCGAGATTGGTCGGGTCGAATCGCGGCCGAGGCGCCATGGCGGGAGCGTAGCGAGCCGGTGCCAGGCGTCGCAGCGGACTGACCCGTCGGTTCGACAGCACACCGCTAGCCTCGATCAATCGTGGAACCGGAGACCGTGCACGTCGGTGCAACCGAGCATGCGCCCCCGGGAGCGGAGAGGGAGGCCGCGCAGGCGCCGCCCGTCGTTGCCGTCGTCGTGGTGCACGAACCCGAAGCGTGGTTCGAGGACACGATCGAGGCGTTCGCCCGCCAGAACTACCCGAACCTGCGGTTCCTGTTCCTCGTCGTCGACGATCCGACCGGCGATGCGGATCGCGATGTGGCCGGCGGAACGGCCGACGTCACGTTCGCCTCCGTCGAGTCGCGCATCACGGCGCGCCTGCCCGACGCCTTCGTCCGACCGGCCACCGGCAATCCGGGATTCGGCGCGGTCGCCAACGAGGTGCTCCGTCTGGTCGAAGGCGAACATGGCCTGTTCCTCGTCTGCCACGACGACATCGCCATGGACCCCGACGCCTTGCGGCTGATGGTCGAGGAGCTCTATCGATCGAATGCCGGCGCGGTCGGCCCCAAGCTCGTCGATTGGGACGATCCCCGGGTGCTGCACTCCGTCGGCATGGGCGTCGACCGATTCGGCGAGATGGACCACTCGATCGAGCTGGGCGAAGTCGATCAGGAGCAGCACGACGGCGTCCGCGACGTGTTCGCCGTGCCGAGCGCCTGCATCCTGATCCGCGCCGACCTGTTCCGCGAGCTCGACGGCTTCGACGAGACGCTGTCGTTCCACGGTGAGGACGTCGAGCTGTGCTGGAGGATCCACCACAGTGGGGCGCGGGTCGTGGTGGCGCCATCGGCCCGGGTCCGCCATCGCGAGGAGCTGCAGCGGCGACGACCCGACCTGCACCACACCCGCCTCGCGGCGCAGCATCGGATGCGCACGGTCGCCACACTGACCGGCGGGGCCCGTCTGCCCGGTCGCTCGGTCGAGATGGTGTTGCTGACGATGGCCGAGCTCGTCGTCGGTGTGTTCACGGCCACGTTCGGGCAGGCCTGGGCATCGCTGCGGGCACTCCTGGGCCTCGTCCCGCGCACCCCTGAACTGCTGGCC
The DNA here is from genome assembly GCA_963752815.1 of Ilumatobacteraceae bacterium. Taxonomy (GTDB): domain Bacteria; phylum Actinomycetota; class Acidimicrobiia; order Acidimicrobiales; family Ilumatobacteraceae; genus Sva-07. The sequence continues at coordinate 27,742 of CAVVZI010000001.1, forward strand.
CGCCGGCGCGCGGTGAAGCCGCTGCGCCGCGTGCCCGAACGCGAGGTCGCCGGCCTGCAGGTCCGGGGGAGCGCCCGGCTCTCGTCGTACCTGCGCAACCGTGACGTCGCCACCTACGTGTCGCAGGACTCCACCGTGCGCCGGTGGCGCGACGGCACCACGGGCCCGGTGATCGCGTGGTTGTGCGTACTGGCCGGCCTGCTGATCGGCAGCCGCATCTTCTTCACCGAGGGCGTTCCGGCGGTCGGTGAGTTCCTGCCCTTTCCGCGCAGCCCGCGACTCCTGCTCGATTCGTTCCTGTCCGGTTGGAACGGCACGGGCGCCGGCGCCACCGAGGCGAATCCGACGGGTTGGGCGAGCCTCGCCGGTTTCGCACCGTTCACGCTGTTCCGCATGGGCCTGTTGCAGACGCTCCTCACCGTCGGGCTGCTCATCGTCGGCGTGGGCGGGATGTACAAGTTCGCCACGATCTTCCCGTCGAGCCGGGCCCGCGTCGGTGCCTTCATCGTGTTCGCCGCGACCCCGTTGATCGGCGGCGCGATGGCCGGCGGCCGGCTCACGGTGCTCGTCGTCTACGCCGCGACGCCGTGGATCGTCCATCTGCTGCGCCGTGCCACCGGGCTCGAAACCGCCGATCCCGCCTCCGCCGTGATCGATCTGACCGACGGTATGGCCACCATCACGTGGCCCGAACGCGTCCGGCGGATCGTCGTGGCCGGGCTCGTCGTCGCGCTCGCCGCCGCCTTCGCCCCGATCGTGGTCCCGCTCACGATCGTCGTCGCCGCGTGCCTGGCGCTCGGCACCCTGTTGGCCCTCGCTTCGTGGCGGGTGGCCGCGTGGTTCGCGATCTGCGGCATCGGTGCGGCGTTCGTCGGGGTGCTGCTCAACGTCACCGTGGGTCGCCACGTGGTCGTGGGCCGAACTCGCCGGCGCGCCACCGCTCGGTGATCCCGGCCGGGGACTGCTCGCCCTGGCATCGTTCGAGATCGGGCCGACCGACCTCGCCGTGCTCGCCGTCGCCCTGTTCGTCCCCGTGGTCGTGGCGATCGCCCTGGCCAAGGCGTGGCGCCTGACCTGGGCGGTGCGTGCCGCCGTGCTGGTGATCGTGTTCGGCGCACTCGCCGTGCTCGGCGACCGCGGGACCCTGCCGTTCGACGTGCCCGAGGCCGGCGTGCTGCTGGTGCCCGTCGCGTTCGGCGTGTCGGTCTCGGCGGGAGCCCTGTTCGCCGGATTCGAGCTCGACGTGCGCGACGCCGGTTTCGGGTGGCGCCAGCCGCTCGGGATCCTGGCGATGGTCGCCGTCGTGGTCGGCGTCGTCCCGGGAATCCTGGCCATGGGCGACGGTCGGTGGAGCACGCCCGACACGACCCTCGGCCGGTTGATGAACGCCTGGCTGGTCGACCAGCCGACCGACGGTGACTATCGGGTGCTGCTGCTCGGCGACTCGCGGGTGCTCCCGGTCCCGTCGACCGAGTATCGGGACGGATTGTCGTGGGCCATCATCGACGACGGTGATCTCGACGTCCGCGATCGGTGGGCCGCCCCCTCGACCCCGGCCGCGGACATCGTCACCGAGGCCCTCGACCAGATCTCGTCGTCGTCGACGCTGCGCGCCGGCCGCCTGCTCGCCCCGCTCGGGATCCGCTACATCGTCATCCCCGAGTTCGACGGGGTCAACTCGACCACCGACGAGCCGATCGCCATCGCCGACGGACTCCCCGCCGCGCTCGACGATCAGCTCGACCTGTCCTCGGTGACGGGCGGATTCCCGACGTTGGAGATCTACGAGAACGGCGCCTGGCTGCCGACGGTCAGCCTGCTCGGCGGGGCGACGGCCGCGGCGAGCCAGACGGCGGGGACCGAAGCGCTGCTGCGTGCGGATCTCACCGATGCCGCGCCGATCATGCCCGGCGCCGACCAGTTCGACGTCGCCACCGCCGACGTGACCGCCGGCGTCGTCCAGCTCGGCGTGCCCTACGACCCGAACTGGGTCCTCAGCGTCGACGGCGCCGACATCGCGGCCCGCCGATCGTTCGGCATCAGCACCGCCTTCGACGTCGCCGCGCCGGGTGTCGCGGAGCTCCGGTACGACACCCCGACCGAGCGGGCGCTCCTCATCGGACTCCAGGTCGCGCTGTGGGCCGGAGCGATCTTCATCGCATTGAAGATCCGGGTCCCGCGGGCGCGCCGAGTCCGTTCGTACGCCGTCGACGAGACCCTGATCGTGTTGCCGGCGGACGGGGATGTACCCGGGCCACCACCGTTCGTCGCGTCCGGCGGCACGGGCGCCGAGAGGGTGACGCCGTGATCCGTCGTGCCATTCCGGCCCTGGTCGTCGTGATCCTCGGGTTGACCGCGTTGTTCGTGGTCGGCCGCGACACACCGACGGCGGATCCGGCAACGTTCGCGCTCCAGTCCGGGAGCTGGATGCCACACGTCAACGACACCGACAAGCTGACGGGCAGCTGGTTCTGCCCCGGAGTGCCGGCCTCCGGCGAGGAAGGGGTGGGTGGCGAGGTGGTCGTCTCGAACCGCGCCGGCGACCAGCTGGTCGGACGATTCAGCGTGCTCACGCCCGACGGCGTCGCCGCGACGCAGGACTTCACCGTCGAGCCGTGGTCGCGGAACACCATCGACGTCTCGGCGCTGGCCACCGCGCCGTTCGTGAGCGTCGTCGTCGAACTCGACGGCGGAGGCGGGCTCGTCGAGCAGCGCGCCCTCCACCCCGCCGGGAACTCGGTCGCTCCGTGCTCCAACGACACGTCCGACACGTGGTACCTCGCCGACGGGTTCACCGTCGACGGCAGCGTGGAGTCGCTCATCCTGTCCAACCCGTACGACGACGTCGCCATCGCGCAGTTGACGTTCGCCACCGAGTCGGGCGAGTCGTCGCCGTCGGCCTTCCGCGGATTCCCGATCCCACCGCGCTCGGTGAAGGTGATCCCGCTCGCCGATCCCGCACTCGGCGTCCAGGACGAGCCGGTCATCGCCGTCGAGGTCACCACGACGACCGGCCGGATCGTGCTCGGCCGGGCCCAGCACTACCTGGGCGGTGGACGACTCGGCTACGAGGTCACGCTCGCCGCCCCGGCGCCGCGGGACCAGTACTGGTTCGCCGACGGCGAGCAGGGTGACGGCATCACCGAGACGTACGCCATCTACAACCCGACCGATGCCGACGTCGACGTCGACGCCGTGTTCCTCGGACTGCCGGTCGAAGCGAACTTCGGCGGGATCCCGACGATCACCGTTCCCTCGCGCCGCGTGGTCGTGTTCGACCCGACCGACGAGCAATACGCCGGAACGGTGCCGGACGGGCGTCATGCCGTCGTCTTCTCGACGCTCGCCGAGCCCTCGATCGTCGTCGAACGGGCGCTCACGCGACCTGCCGACGACTCCGTGGCCACCTCGGTCGTCCTCGGGGCGCCGCCGCGCGAGGACGGTTTCGTCGCCACCCAGTGGCACCTGGGCATCGGGCCGAGCGACCCGACAACTGCCGCGCTCGTGGTCTACAACGTCGACAACGTCGATGGCACCGTCACCGTCGAGGCCGTCGGCCCGGGCGGACCGACGGCGATCGAGGGGCTGAGCGACATCCCCATCGGGCCCGGCGCGGTGCTCACGATCGACCTCACGGCACCCGACGCGCTGAACCGTGAACTGATCCTCACGGCATCCAACCGGGTCTTCGTCGAACGTTCGCTCTCCCGCGGTGGCGACCTGTCCGGTCGGTCGAGTTCCTGGGCCGTGCCGTCGTCGGCCTCGTCGTGACGATTCGTTAGCCTGCGTTCGTGGATCGGGTCGTCGTCGCCGTCGCCATCATCGCGGTGGTCGCCGTCGTCGCCGTGATCGCCCGCTCGCGGCGGACACCCGATGCTCCGACGCAGCGGACGACCGCCATCCCCGACCAACTCGACCGGTCCGACTTCGACCGTCCGGACGCGCCGTGGCTGGTCGCCGTGTTCAGTTCGGCGACGTGCGACGTGTGCCGGAGCGTCGTCGACAAGGCGCGGGTGCTCGAGAGTCGTGACGTCGCCGTGGTCGACGTCGAGTACCTGACGGCACGATCGTTGCACGAGCGCTATGCGATCGCCGTGGTGCCGACGTTGGTCGTGGCCGACGCCCGAGGTGTCAGCCGCGCCGGTTTCGTCGGGCCGATGTCGGCCACCGATCTGTGGGCGGCCGTGGCCGAATGCCGGCAGCCGGGCACGTCGCCCGAGCCCGATCTGGGCCGTACCCGACCCTGACGCGAGGCCCCGTCAGCGGGCGATGATGTCGTTGGCCGGCTGGCCCGACTCGGTCATGCCGAGGTGGATCAGGCGGGCGACCTCGGGACCGTCGATGGTCTCCCGGTCGAGCAGAGCGTCGGCGATCAACTCGAGGCCACGGCGGTGCCGGGTGAGGATGTCGGTCGCCCGGCCCTCCTGATCGGTGAGGATCCGGGCGATCTCCTCGTCGAGGAGCTTGGCCGTGTCGTCGGAGTACTCGCGACCCGACGACATGAGGTCCTCGCCGAGGAACACCTGCTGCTGGCTGCTCCACGCCATCGGGCCGACCCGGTCGGACATGCCCCATTCGCGGACCATGCGGCGGGCGATGCCGGTGGCCTGTTCGAGGTCGTTGGCGGCGCCGGAGTTGAGATGGCCGAACACGATCATCTCGGCGACGCGTCCACCCATGGCCTTGCAGATCGTGTCCTCGAAGTACTCCTTGGAGTACGTGTGGCGTTCCTGCGGGAGCGACCACGTGACACCGAGGGCCATGCCGCGCGGCAGGATCGTGACCTTGTGCAGCGGGTCGCCGTGGGGGAGCACGGTGGCGAGCAGTGCGTGCCCGCCCTCGTGGTACGCGGTGGCCCGCTTCTCCTCGGCCGACATGATCAGCGACTCGCGCTGGGCGCCGAGCACGACGCGATCGCGGGCGTTCTCGAAGTCGATCCGCTCGATCTGCTTCGACCCGCGGCGCACCGCGACCAGTGCGGCCTCGTTGACGAGGTTGGCGAGATCGGCGCCCGACATGCCGGGCGTGGCCTGGGCCATCGTCTCCATGTCGACGTCGGGGCCCATGCGCTTGTCGCGGCTGTGCACCTCGAGGATCGCCTTGCGCTCGCTCGCCTCGGGGAACGGCACCACGATCTGACGGTCGAAGCGTCCGGGACGCAGCAGCGCCGGGTCGAGGATGTCGGGCCGGTTGGTGGCCGCCATGATCACGATGCCCTCGGACGTCTCGAAGCCGTCCATCTCGGCGAGCATCTGGTTGAGCGTCTGCTCACGTTCGTCGTGACCGCCGCCGAGGCCGGCGCCACGCTTGCGGCCGATCGAGTCGATCTCGTCGATGAAGATGATCGCCCGGCCCATGCGGCGGGCCTGCTGGAACAGGTCGCGGACACGGCTGGCGCCGACGCCGACGAACATCTCCATGAAGTCGGAGCCCGTGACGCTGAGGAACCCGACGCCCGCCTCACCGGCAACGGCGCGAGCGAACAGGGTCTTGCCGGTGCCGGGAGGGCCGACGAGCAGGATGCCCTTCGGGACCCGAGCGCCGATCTCCTTGAACCGTTCGGGCATGCGCAGGAAGTCGACGACCTCGGTGATCTCCTGCTTCACGCCGGTGTAGCCGGCGATGTCGTCGAAGGTGGTCGACGGTTTGTCGGCGTCGTAGGTCTTGGCCTTGCTCCGCCCGATCGACATGACGTTGCCCATCTGGCCCTGCGCTCGGCGCTGCATCCAGATGAAGAACCCGATGATCAGCGCCACCGGCAGGAAGATCGACAGGATGCCGAGCAGCCAGTTGTTGCTGGGCGCTTCGAACTCGTACTGCACATCGTGCTCGTCCATCAGGACGCGGTCCGCGTCGGACACGCCGGTGGCGCCGTCGCCGGTGGTGGTGTATTTGTCGCCGTTGGTGAACTCGCCGGTGATCTTGCCGGACCCGTTGTTGATGACGGCGGTGGAGATGTTCCCCTCGATGACCTGCTCGCGCCATTCCGAGTACTCGAGCGATTCGCCCTTGTCACTCGGCCACAGGCTCGGCACGAGGAAGGCGGCGGCCACGACGCCGACGAGGAGCCAGATCGTCCACTTCGGCCAGCTGCCGGGACCCTTGCCGGTACCGCTCGACGGCTGGTCGCCGTGACTGCGCTCCGGACGCCGGTCGGGCTCGCCGCGCCGCTGCTGACCGTTCTGCTGGCCTTCGCCGCGCCCCGGTGGGGGAGGAGGAGGCGGCGGAGGCAGATTGCTCATGGGAGACATGCTACGGGGCTTGCGGATCGTTGACAGGCCAGGGTTCCCCGCAAGATCCACCCGCAACGTCCAATGGCAATTTCTGCCGCAATATCAAACCCGAGCATCCACCCCCAGTGCGATGGTCGCGTCATAGATTCACACGATGGTCGCCGGGATTTCATCGTTCGGGAATCGTCGCCTCTGCTCACGTCCGGGGTGCTCCGAACGCGCCGCGGTGACGCTCACGTACGACTACAGCCGGTCGCACGTCTGGCTCGACGAACTGCTCGCCGAGCGTGACCCGCACGCCTACGACCTGTGTGTGCGCCATGCGGCCCGGTTGTCGGTCCCGCACGGCTGGATGCTCGACGATCGCCGCCGCGTCGACCATCCGATCCTGCTCGCCGTCTGACCGTCGCTGTCGAGACTGCCTACACCTCGTTTGCGTCAAGAAATCTGAGACCCGTTCCTCAGATTTCCCGACGCAAACGAGGATCTGGCGGAGTTCGGTTTGGCGGGCTCGTGGGCCGACGTTCCGTCGCCATCGTGCGCCGGTAGTGTCACGGGTCGTGGCCGATCCGACGTCACGCGGCGCGTTCCGCCCGACCGGCAACCCGATCCGAGCCGCCGCGGCTCCCCCGATCGACCTCAGGGTCGCGCTGATCACCTTCGTGGTGTCGTGGGCGGTCGCCCAGGTCGTGTCGTCGGTGGTGCTCGCCGCGCTCGGCGGCGGCACGGACGTCGCCGATGTGTCGATCGGGGTTCTGGGGGCGTCGCTGGCCGCGGCGTGGGTCTGTTATCTGGTCGGCATGTGGATCGCGTCGGACCAGGTCGGCACCGGTCGGTTCGCCGACGACTACGGGCTGGAGTTCCGGCCGATCGACCTGCTCGGCGTGGGCATCGGCGTGCTGTCGCAGCTCGTCGTGGTCAACTTGGTCTACCTGCTCCTGCAGTGGCTCTGGCCGGCCACCTTCACCGACGATCGATTGCAGGAGAACGCCAAGGACCTCATCGACCGGGCGACGGGCGGGTCCGCCGTCCTGCTCATCGTGCTCGTGGGTGTCGGCGCGCCGATCGTCGAGGAACTGTTCTACCGCGGCCTGCTCCAGCGGTCGTTGCTCGCCCGCTACAGCGACGGGCTCGTCGTGGTGGGGGTGGCGCTGCTGTTCGCCCTCGTCCACTTCCGCGTGGTGGAGTACCCGGGTCTGTTCGTGTTCGGCCTGATCCTCGGCTTCTGTGCGATGCGCACCGGCCGCCTCGGCATGTCGATCTGCGCGCACATCGGCTTCAACCTGACCGGGCTCGTACTGGCCTGGTGAGCGAGACGGTGAACGGCACGACAACCGACGACGCGTCGGGCAGATCAGCGGCCATGATGGTGGACGCGTTCGAGCGCGGATGACGTGATGAGTGATGACCTGAAGGAACCGGGGTCGCCTGTCGAGGGTGATGTGATCGACTGGTACGACCGCGCCTACCCGGCCGACGGGGCTGCGGTCGAGGGCGATGACACGGTGCTCGACGAGGATTCGGCGCCGCCGGTCGCATCTCCGTGGTACCGACGGGCGGCGCGGCGGGTCGTGCGGCGCCCGGTCGCCTGGTGGCAGCGGCCGTGGACCAACGAGCGGGTGGTCCGGGTGCTCGTCACGTCCACGGTGCTGGTCACCTCCACGGTCGTCATGATGATGGTCGTCCACCTGAACCCGTTCTCGCCGAGCAGCGACCTCGTGTTCGACCAGACGACCCCCACCGGCGGCGACATGGGCGCTCACGTGTGGGCGCCCGCCTATCTCCGCGACCACCTGCTCCCGCACTTCCAGTTGTCGGGCTGGAGCATGGACTGGTACGGCGGCCTGCCGATCTATCGCTTCTACATGGTCGTTCCCGCGCTGGCCATCGTGGCCCTCGACGTGATCCTCCCGTACGGGGTGGCGTTCAAGCTCGTGGCGATCTCCGGGCTGCTGCTCTTCCCGATCGCCTGCTGGACGTTCGGCCGGCTCGCTGCCTTCCGCCACCCGATCCCCGAACTGTTCGCGATCGCGGGGCTCTGCTTCCTGCTCGACGAGAGCTACCAGATCTACGGCGGCAACGTGAAGTCCACGATGGCGGGGGAGTTCTCGTTCTCGATCGCCCTCACGCTGGCGATGTTCGGGCTCGGCCTGCTCGCGGCCGGGCTGCGGACGGGGAAGTACCGCGTCTCCGCGTCGATCGTGCTGTCGTTGGCCGCGGTCTCGCACGGCATCGTGCTGATCTTCGTCGCCGTCAGCGCGATCATCCTGTGCCTCGTCTGGATCGACCGAAAACGGTTCGTCTACGCCATCACGACCGGTGCCACGACGCTGCTGCTGTCGGCCTGGTGGGTCGGCCCGTTCCTGTTCGGTCATCAGTACATGACCGACATGAAGTACGGGTTCCGCCCCGAGGGCGCGAGCGATTCGTTCTACGACATGTTCTTCCCGCTCACCACGACGCTCGACATCATCATCACGACGCTGGCGATCGTCGGGTTCGTGGCGATGATCATGCGCCGCAACCTCACCGGTACGGCGATGGGGCTGATCGGCATCGCGTTCATCGGTCTCGTGTACATGACGCGCGACAGCCTGCCGCTCATCGGCCTGCTGTGGAACCCGCGACTGCTCCCGTTCGTCTACCTCATGCGCTACCTGCTGATGATGATCGGCGCGCTGGAGGTCATCGGCTGGGTGGTCAACGCCGTCCGCGGCAGGCTGGCCTCCGAGCAGATGACGGTGTACGAGGGTGCGATCGCGGCGGGGATGATCACCCTGTCGTGCCTCGTCGTGTTCGGCTGGATGTACGAGATGCTGCCGTTCGACGGCCGGGTCAAGAGCGGCGACTCGACGGTGTACGCCTGGGGTCCGTTCCACAAGACGCCGACGGCCGGTCGGGCCGTGGCCGATGGATGGACGCGCTACAACATGGTCGGCTACGAGGGACGTTCGGCGTACCCCGAATACCACGACGTGGTGCAGACCATGGACGAGATCGGCAAGGAGCGCGGCTGCGGCCGGGCGCTGTGGGAGAACAACGAGGACAACGGCCAGTACGGCACGACGATGGCGTTGATGCTGCTGCCGCACTGGACCGACGGCTGCATCGCGTCGATGGAGGGCCTGTTCTTCGAGGCGTCGGGCACCACGCCGTACCACTTCCTGACGGCGGCGGCGATGTCCAAGAGCTCGTCGAACCCGGTGCGCCAGCTCCGCTACGTGAACAACGACGCCAGCGTCGGCGTGCCCGAGATGGCCGACCTCGGCGTCCGCTATCTGATGGTCCGCACCGACGAGGCCAAGGCCCAGGCCGCCGGGAACGATCGGTTGCAACTGGTCGCCAGCTCGGGTCCGTGGGACATCTACGAGCTCGGCGAGGCCCGGATCGTCGAAGCGCTGAAGGTGCAACCGGTGGTCGTCGAGCCGCGTTCGGGTGACCAGCGGGAACGCAATCTCGAGGTCGGCACGAGTTGGTTCCAGCAGCAGGAGGACTGGGCGGCGCGGCCGGCCAACGACGGGCCCGCCGACTGGCAGCGCATCCCGGTCGAGGTCGACATGGCGGCGCGGGTCGGCGAGCCGGGCGACCGCAGCCGCAACGTCGACTACGTCGTGCCCGCCGAGCCGATCGACGTCGTCGACCTCCCGGAGATCACGGTGTCCGACGTCGAGATCGGCGAGCAGTCGGTCCACTTCCACGTCGACCAGATCGGCGTCCCGGTGCTGGTCCGGGTGAGCTACTTCCCGAACTGGCAGGCGCACGGCGCCGAGGGGCCGTACCGGGTGGCCCCCAACTTCATGGTCGTCGTCCCCACCTCGAACGACGTCAGCCTCACCTACGAGCGCTCCTCGCTCGACTGGTTCTTCTACGCCCTCACGCTCTGTGGAATCGCCCTGTGCTTCTACTGGCGCCGCCGCGGCGACATGATCTACCCCGACGCCATCGATGTCGACGCCCGGCCCGCCGATGAGCAGCCGGTCGGCGAGCTGGTCGATCCGCTGGTTGATCCGCCGGTCGATGAACCGGTCGAGCCGCTGGTCAGCGCACCCGTGGACGGTCCGCTCGGGTGAAATCCGAGGCCACGCCTGGCCCGGGCGATAGCGTCTCGGCCGTCATGTCACCGCTGTCCACCATCGTCAAGGCCTACGACATCAGAGGGACCGTGCCCGATGAGCTCAATGTCGAGATCGCACACGCGCTGGGCGTCGGGTTCGCAGTTTTCGTGAAGTCGGCCGGCGCCGACCGGGTGGTCGTCGCCCGCGACATGCGCCCGTCCGGCCCGAAGTTGCTGGCGGCGTTCTGCGACGGCCTGCTCGAACACGGTCTCGACGTCATCGATCTGGGGCTGGCCTCCACCGACCTGATGTACTTCGGCGCGGGCAGCCTCGACGCTCCCGGCGCGATGTTCACGGCCTCGCACAATCCGGCCGGGTACAACGGCATCAAACTCTGCTTGGCGGGCGCCCGTCCGGTCGGTGTCGACACCGGTCTCGCCGAGGTGCAGCGGGTTGCGCAGGACGTCCTCGACGGGCGCGCCCCGCGGACGGCCGCCACGTGCGGCAAGCGCTCCGAGCAGGACCTGCTCAGCCGCTTCGCCGACCACGTGCTGAGCTTCGTCGATCCGGCCGACATCGGCGAGATGAAGGTCGTCGCCGACACCGCCAACGGCATGGGCGGCCTGGTCGTCCCGGCCGTCATGGAGCGGCTCCCGGGGGTGGAGCTCGAGGTGATGTACCCCGAACTCGACGGCACGTTCCCGAACCATCCTGCCGACCCGCTCCAGCCGGCGAACCAGCGCGACCTGCGGGCCCGCGTCGTCACGGGCGGCTTCGATCTCGGCCTGGCCTTCGACGGCGACGCCGACCGCGTCTTCGTCGTCGACGAACTCGGCCACGGCCTGAGCGGTTCCACCACGACGGCGTTGCTCGCCGGCGCCGTGCTGCGCACCCATCCCGGCGCCACGATCCTGCACAACCTCATCTGCTCGAAGGCGGTGCCCGAGGTGGTCGCCGAACGTGGGGGCATCCCGATCCGCACGAAGGTCGGTCACTCGTTCATCAAGCAGATCATGGCCGAGACCGGTGCCGTGTTCGGCGGCGAGCATTCGGCGCACTATTACTTCGCCCGCAACTACAACGCCGACAGCGGACTCATCGCGTCGTTGATGGTGATGGCCGAGGTGGGTCGGACCGCCCAGCCGTTGTCGATCGTGCGCAAGCCGTTCGAGCGCTATTCCGCGAGCGGCGAGATCAACACCCAGGTGGACGACGCCGCGGCGGTGATCGAACGGATCAGCGAGCGGTATGCCGGCGAGCAGCAGGATCGCCTCGACGGTCTCACGGTCGACTGCGGGAAGTGGTGGTTCAACCTCCGCCCGTCGAACACCGAGCCGCTGCTGCGTCTCAACCTCGAGGCGTCCGACCGCAGCGCCTGCGACGACCGCGTCGCGGAACTACTGTCGGCCATCACCGACTGAACCATTCGATCGAAGCAGAGGAATACATCACATGGCGCTGGCGACCGAGTTGCTCGAAATCCTCGCGTGCCCCGACGACAAGGGCCCGCTGTACTACCTCGAGGGCGAGTCGGTCCTCTACAACCCGCGTCTGCGTCGCCGCTACGACATCCGCGACGACATCCCGGTGATGTTGATCGACGAGTCGACGATCGTCGACGATGCCGAGCACGAGCGGCTGATGGCCATCGTCGAGCGCGAGTCGATCGAGCCGACGTTCGACGCCGGCTGATGCCCGCGTACATGACGGTTCGATTACGGTTCCGTCGATGACCTCGTTCCGATCGCTCCGTAGCGTTGCCGCGCTCGCCGCATTGTGCGCGAGCGCGCTGGTCGCGGTCGGTGCCGCCGGCGGCACACCGATCGCGTCGGCGCAGGTAACGAGCCTGGCGTCGGGTGGCGAGTACCACCCGGTCACGCCGACGCGCATCTTCGACACGCGCGGTGCCGGGATCAACGACACCGCGCCGCTCGGTCCCAAGCCGGCGAACGCCGCCGGCCAGACGTTCACGTTCGATGCCCTCGGCCAGGGCGGGATTCCCGCCGAGGTCGCCGGTGCGAACCGGGACGTGCTCGCCGTCGTGTTGAACATCACCGTCGACAACCCGTCGCGGGCCGGCTACCTGTCGATCGCTCCTGCCGGATCCGCCGCCGGCACGTCGTCGCTCGTCAACTTCAATGCCGGCGAGAACGTGCCCAACCTCGCCGTCGTCGGCGCCGGCACGAACGGAGCCGTTTCGGTGACGCTCGTGATGCCCGAGGGCGCCGGCAACGCGAACGTGCTCGTCGACGTGTTCGGCTGGGTCTCCAAGAGCGACTATCCCGACACCGACGACAGCGGCGCCCGGTTCCAGCCGGTCGGTCCCGGCCGCATCCTCGACACCCGTTCCGGCCCCGTTCCCGCCGGCTGGGCCGGCGGGCACACCGCTCGGTCCCGACGGGCGGCTGACGCTGCCGATCCGCGGCGCCGACGCCGTGCTGCCGGCCGTCACCGACATCGTGCCGAACGACCCGAACGTCACCGGCGTGATGGTCAACATCACCGCCGTGGCCCAGACGCTGAACACGTTCGTGTCCGCCACACCCGGCGACGTTCCCGGCGGCACGCTGCCCACCACGTCGAACACGAACCTGTCGCGCGGCCAGGTGAAGGCCAACATGGCGATCGTGCCGGTCGGCGCCGACGGCAACATCCGGCTCTACAACGCCTACGGCAACACCCATCTGATCGTCGACGTGTTGGGCTACCTGTACAAGGGCGCCGACGCCGCCACGACCACCGGCCGCGTCGTGCCGCTCGATGCCCCGTTCCGCGTGTTCGACACCCGCCAGCCGGAATTCGGTGCCGCCCCGCTCGGCTTCGCCACGAGCGAGAGCTGGAGCTTCGCCGACTTCACCGATTCGGTGAAGCTCGGTGGTGTACCGCTCGGCGCGCAGACCGCGTTCATCGGCAACCTCACGGGCACCGGCCTCACGCGGCTGCCGGGCTTCAGCCAGCCGGTCACCACGTACATGACGATGTATCCGGGCGGCGCCGTGAAGCCCGAGAGCTCGAACATCAACCTGGTCGAGGGCCAATCGGTGCCGAACATGTCGCTGCTGCGCTACGGCACGGCCGGTACCGACGACAACGTGATCAACGCGTACAACTTCAACGGGTCGGTGCACTACCTGCTCGACGTGTACGCCGTCGTACTGGCTTAGTTAGCTCGCTTGCGCCGTTGTGCGCCGGTAGGATTCGCGCCACCGAATCGCCGGGCTGATTCGATCGGTGCCTGAAGGCCCCTGCCCGGTTCGTCCATCGAACCAGTTGCGCGCCCACGCGCCATCTTGAAGGGGAACCCATGACCGACACCACCACGACTCCCGCAGCACCACGAGCACGCTCGCCGCACGGCGCGACTACCGCGTCGCCGACCTCTCGCTCGCCCCGTTCGGCCGCAAGGAGATGATCCTCGCCGAGCACGAGATGCCCGGCCTGATGGCACTGCGCAAGGAGTACGGCGAGTCCAAGCCGCTCGCCGGCGCCCGCATCTCCGGGTCGCTGCACATGACGATCCAGACGGCCGTGCTGATCGAGACGCTCACCACTCTCGGCGCCGAGGTCCGTTGGGCGAGCTGCAACATCTTCTCCACCCAGGACCACGCCGCGGCAGCCGTCGTCGTCGGTCCGAACGGCACCGTCGACGACCCGCAGGGCGTCCCGGTGTTCGCCTGGAAGGGCGAGACCCTCGAGGAGTACTGGTTCTGCACCGACCAGATGATGACGTGGCCCGACGCGGCCGACGGCACGGTCTACGACGGCCCGAACATGATCCTCGACGACGGCGGCGACGCCACGATGCTCCTGCACAAGGGCGTCGAGTACGAGAAGGCCGGCCAGGTGCCGGACCCGACCGAGGCCCCGAACCCCGAGCTGGCGATCGTGCTCGGCCTGCTGCAGCGCACGCTGAACAGCGACCCGACGAAGTGGACCCGGATGGCCTCGCACATCAAGGGCGTCACCGAGGAGACGACCACCGGCGTCAAGCGCCTCTACAAGATGATGGAGCTGGGTGAGCTGATCTTCCCGGCGATCAACGTCAACGACTCGGTCACCAAGTCGAAGTTCGACAACCTGTACGGCTGCCGCCACTCGCTCGTCGACTCGATCTCACGGGCGACCGACGTGATGATCGGCGGCAAGACCGCCGTCGTGTGCGGCTACGGCGACGTCGGCAAGGGCTGCGTGCAGTCGCTGCGCGGCCAGGGTGCCCGCGTGATCGTCACCGAGATCGACCCGATCAACGCCCTCCAGGCGGCGATGGAGGGCCTGCAGGTCCTGCCGATCGAGGACGTCGTCGGCACCGCCGACATCTTCGTGTCGGCCACCGGCAACGCCGACATCATCACCATCGACCACATGAAGGCGATGAAGCACAACGCCATCGTCTGCAACATCGGCCACTTCGACAACGAGATCGACATGGCCGGCCTCGGCCGCTCGGGTGCCGTCCGCAACGAGCTCAAGCCGGGCACCGACGTGTGGCAGTTCGATGATGGGCACCAGATCATCATCCTCGCCGAGGGTCGCCTCGTGAACCTCGGGTGCGCCACCGGCCACCCGAGCTTCGTGATGTCGTGCTCGTTCACCAACCAGGTGATCGCCCAGATCGAGCTGTTCAACAGCACCGACAACTACCCGCTCGGCGTGTACGTGCTGCCCAAGCACCTCGACGAGAAGGTCGCCCGTCTGCACCTCGACGCCCTCGGCGTGAAGCTCACCAAGCTCACCGACGAGCAGGCCGAATACCTCGACCTCGACCCGTCCGGCCCCTTCAAGCCCGAGCACTACCGCTACTGACTCCGTTCTCGTGAACTTCTTGCGGCGTATGTGCGCAAGAAGTTCACGAGATCACCGGGCGGTCGGGGCGTCGATGCTCGTCGCGACCGGACGTTCGCGGATGCTCAGCCGCGGCAGGAAGATCTGCACCATCGGGCCGATGCCGAGCGCGAACACGGCGGTACCGATCCCGATCGATCCACCGAGGGCGACACCCGCCAGGAGCACGAGCAGTTCGATGCCCGTGCGCGCCACGTGGATCGACACGCCGTGTCGCCCGAGCCCGGTCATGAGGCCGTCGCGCGGGCCGGGGCCCAGGCCGGCGCCGATGTACAGCCCTGAGCCGGCACCGATCACGACAACCCCGGCGAGCATCATCGCCACCCTGGGCACGAGCAACTCGGGCTCGGGAAGGATCGGCAGGAAGACGTCGACGAACAGGCCGATCGCGAACGCGTTCAGGATCGTGCCGAGGCCTGGCGACTCGCCGAGCGGGATCCACAGGAGCAGCAGGAGCACTCCGGTGATGATGATCACGGTGCCGACGGGAATTCCGGTGAGCTCGCTCACGCCGGTGTGGAAGACGTCCCAGGGCGCCGCACCCAGGTCGGCATCGATCAGCAGAGCGATGCCGAGCCCGAACATGGCCAGCCCGGCCATGCAGCGTGCGATTCGCTCGAACGCGCGGTCTTGGGGGATGAACCGGTGCACGCCTGCACGGTAACGACCCCGCAGCGCACGCCGTCCGACATTTTGCGGCAGACACTCTGACCGCGGGCAGGCCGATCGACTGCCACAAACGATGCGGCGAAGTCTGTGGCAGACACTCTGACCGCGGGTCGGCCGATCGACTGCCACATACGGGGCGCCGGCACGAGCCGGTCGAGAGTGTCAGACCCCTTCGTCATGATCGATCACATGCTGCTCATGACACGTTGTGCCGGATGTGATGCCCCGGGTGCACCGGTGTGCACCACCTGCCGATTCGCCCTCGTCGGGCGAACACCCCGACCGCAGCCCCACGGCGTCCATGCCGCCGTGCCGTTCACCGGCCGGGCCCGCGACGTGGTCCTCGGCCTGAAGTACCGCAACCGGCGTCGCGTCGGCCGGCACCTCGCCGGACTCGTCGTGAACCAGATCGTCGAACGTGGCGATCACCGGCGGATCGACGTGGTCACGTGGGCACCGACCAGCGCCGCTCGCCGCCGCGAGCGTGGCTTCGACCAGGGCGAAGTGTTGGCCCGCCACATCGGGGCCCAGCTCGGCGTGCCCGTGCGCCGGCTGCTCGATCGCACGTCGTCGGACGGCCCGCAGACCGGCCGGACCCGTCGGGAGCGACTCGCCAGCTCGCTGTTCCGGGCCCGACCCGACGTCCGCGACATGTCGGTGCTGGTGGTCGACGACGTCGTCACCACCGGCGCCACCATGACGCATGCTGCGCACGCCCTTGCAGCGGCGGGCGCGGCCGAGGTGTTGCTGTACGCCGTGGCGTCCACACCGGCCGCGGTCGGTCGGCGCGGGCTCGCGGCGGTCGCATGATCGAGGAGACACGACGGCCGCCCCGCCGATCACCGCCGAGAAGTGCCTGCCGATAGGCTCGATCGCTGCATGGGCATCCTGGATCGCATCCTCCGCGCCGGAGAAGGTAAGAAGGTCAAAGCCCTCGAAGGCATCGTTCCCGACGTCAACGCGTTGGGCCCGGAATTCGAGGCGATGAGCGACGACGCGTTGAAGGCCAAGACTCCCGAGTTCCGCCAGCGTCTCGACAACGGAGCGGATCTCGACGATCTGCTCGTCGAGGCGTTCGCCGTCACCCGTGAAGCCGCCAAGCGCGTCATCGGACAACGTCACTACGACGTGCAGCTCGTGGGCGGCGCCGCCCTCCACTTCGGGTGGGTCGCGGAGGCCAAGACGGGCGAGGGCAAGACGCTCGTGTCGACGCTCCCGGCGTACCTCAACGGGGTTGGCGGCAAGGGCGTGCACCTCGTCACCGTCAACGACTACCTCGCACGACGTGACGCCGAGTGGATGGGCCAGATCCACCGCTGGCTCGGGCTCGACGTCGGGCTCATCATCCCGGGATACCGGAACTCTCCCGCCGAGAAGCGCAAGAGCTACGAGTCCGACATCACCTACGGCACCAACAACGAGATGGGCTTCGACTATCTGCGCGACAACATGGCGCAGACCAAGGCCGACAAGGTGCAGCAGCGCGGCCACAACTACTGCATCGTCGACGAGGTCGACTCGATCCTCATCGACGAGGCCCGCACGCCGCTGATCATCTCCGGCCGCGTGGCCGACGCCGCCAAGCTCTACTACCGGTTCGCCTCGATCGTGCGCGGCCTCGAGCGCGACGTCGACTACGAGGTGGAAGAGGACAAGCGCGTGGTGATCCCGCTCGAGGAGGGCATCGAGAGGGTCGAGGCTGCGCTCGATGTCGAGAGCCTCTACGACGGAGTCCAGTCCAACCTCGTGCACCAGTTCACCGTGGCGTTGAAGGCCAAGGAGCTGTACAAGCGCGACAAGGACTACATCGTGCAGGGCGGCGAGGTGAAGATCGTCGACGAGTTCACCGGTCGCATCCTCGAAGGTCGGCGCTGGTCCGAGGGCATCCACCAGGCGGTCGAGGCGAAGGAGGGCGTCAAGATCAAGGAGGAGAACCAGACCCTCGCCACGATCACCCTCCAGAACTACTTCCGCATGTACGACAAGCTCGCCGGCATGACCGGCACGGCCCAGACCGAGGCCGCCGAGCTGATGAACACGTACGGGCTCGGCGTGGTGCCGATCCCCACCAACATGCCGGTGCTGCGGATCGACCAGGCCGACCTGATCTACAAGACCGAGGAGGCGAAGTTCAACGCCATCATCGACGACATCGAGCCGCGCCACGCCAAGGGCCAGCCGATCCTCGTCGGTACGGCCAGCGTCGGACGCAGCGAGCATCTCGGCCGTCTGCTCGCAACAGCGCGGCATCCCGCACGAGGTGCTGAACGCCAAGCAGCACACGCGTGAGGCCGAGATCGTCACCCAGGCCGGGCGTCTCGGCCGCGTCACCGTGGCCACGAACATGGCCGGTCGTGGCGTCGACATCCAGCTCGGCGGCAACCCCGAGGGTCTCGCCCGCGGCGATGTGCTCAAGGAGGGCTACGAGCCCGGCCTGCTCGTCGACGACTACGAGCTGCCGATGCCGCTCGATCAGATGCCCGAGGACTTCCAGGAGGGACGCAAGAAGGCGCTCGCCCGCTATCAGGAGCTGCTCGCCGAGCACACGGCGCGGTGCAAGGCCGAGGGTGACGAGGTCCGTGCGCTCGGTGGCCTCTACGTCATCGGTTCGGAACGGCACGACAGCCGGCGCATCGACAACCAGCTGCGTGGCCGCTCGGGTCGTCAGGGCGATCCCGGCGAGAGCCGCTTCTTCCTGAGCCTCGACGACGACCTGATGCGCCTGTTCGCGACCGGCGCGTTGAGCTACGTCATGGGCCGGGCGTTGCCCGACGACGAGGCCATCGAGGCCCGCATGGTCACCAAGGCGATCGAGCGCGCCCAGACCACCGTCGAGACGAAGAACGCCGAGATCCGCAAGAACGTCCTCAAGTACGACGAGGTGATGAACGAGCAGCGCAAGGTCATCTACAAGCGCCGCGACCAGATCCTCGACGGTGAGGACCTCCGCTCGGCGGCGATGGAATACCTGGCCGAGGCCGTCGACGCCCTCATCGAGACGCACTGCGCCTCGGCGGCGAGCGACGAATGGGACCTCGGTGGTCTGGCCACCGAACTGACGCTGTACTGGCCGAACTCGGTCAGCCAGGAGCAGTTCGCCGACTGCAACCACACCGACGAGATCTATGACCTCGTCATGGCCGATGCCACCGGCCACTACGAGCGTCGCGAGGAGGAGCTCGGTTCCGACGTGCTGCGTCAGGTCGAGCGGCAGGTGATGCTGCGCATCATCGACCAGCGCTGGCGCGAGCACCTCGAGGAGATGGACTACCTCCAGGGCGGCATCAACCTGCGGGCGATGGGGCAGAAGGACCCGCTCGTCGAGTGGCAGCGGGAAGGCTTCGAGATGTTCGGCGCCATGATGACCGGCATCGCCCAGGACTTCGTGAAGTACGTGATGCACGTGCAGGTCGTCACGAACACCCAGGAGCAGGCCCCGGCCGACGCGCCAGTGGTGCAGAACGTGCAGACGAGTTCGTCCGACGACGACGATGCCGGCGGCTTCGACCGCGCCGCTCGCGCTGCCGTGGCGGAGGGCGAGCTTCCCGCCGAGGCGTTGCCACCGCAGCAGACCGCGAAGCAGCAGACGATCGTCAAGGACGACTTCTCGAAGACCCCGCGCAACGCGCCATGTCCGTGTGGGTCCGGCAAGAAGTTCAAGCAGTGCCACGGCGCGACCTGAACGGCGCGGCCGCGGCGCCCATCGATCATGCGTGACTTCACCCAGGACATCCGCGACGTGCAGCGCCGCGTCGACGAAGCGGCGAGCTATCTGGCGATCGGCGAGAACCGCGAACGGCTCGCCGTGCTCGAGGCCGAGGTTGCCGAACCCGGGCTGTGGGACGACCAGGAGCGGGCGAAGAAGCTCAACACGGAATACGCCAATGTCCGCGACGACCTGACGACGTTCGACGATCTGACCGAACGGGTCGGCGAGGTCGAGGTGCTGCACGAGCTCGCTCGCGAGGAGGATGACGAATCGCAGGAGCCGGACATTGCCGACGCGATCGCCGGGATCCGCACCACGCTCGACCAGCTCGAGTTGCGCAGCCTGTTCACGGGCGAGCACGACGACAGCGACTGCATCGTGCAGATCAACGCGAAGGACGGCGGCGTCGACGCCCAGGACTTCGCCGAGATGCTGCTGCGGATGTACGAGCGCTGGTGTGAACGCCGCGGCTTCACCATCAGTCTCAACTACGTGTCCGAAGGGGCCGAGGCCGGCATCATGTCGGCCGAGGTCACCATCACCGGCCGCTACGCCTACGGTCTGATGACCGCCGAGCGGGGCACGCACCGGCTCGTGCGGATCAGCCCGTTCGACAACCAGGGACGTCGTCAGACGTCGTTCGCCGCCGTGCAGGTGTGGCCGTTGCTCGACGACGTCGACGTCGAGATCGACGACTCCGACATCCGCATGGAGGTGTTCCGGGCGTCGGGCGCCGGTGGCCAGCACATCAACAAGACGTCGTCGGCGGTGCGGTTGATCCACGAGCCGACCGGCCTGATCGCCAGTTCGCAGGAGGAGCGCAGCCAGCTCCAGAACCGTGAGCGGGCGATGGGGCGCCTCACGGCGATGATCGCGGCGAAGGCCGAGGAAGACCGCGCCGCCGAACTCGATTCGATCGCCGGCCGGCAGGCGCAGGTCGGCTGGGGGAGCCAGATCCGCAGCTACGTGCTGCAGCCGTATCAGATGGTGAAGGATCTGCGCACCGAGGTCGAGACGAGCAACGTGCAAGGCGTGCTCGACGGCGACATCGACGAACTCGTCGAGGGCTACCTCCGCTGGCGGAGAGAGAACGCCGAATCGTCCGTGTGACGACGGTCATTCGTCACCCGAGGGTGACGTTCGGTCAACAGGGCTGGGCGATACCCTGCATGAGCCTTTCGGCGGTGTCCCCATGATTCGACTCGAGAACGTCACCAAGAGCTATTCCTCCGAAGTCGTCGCGGTCCGCGATGCCAGCTTCGACGTCGCCAAGGGCGAGTTCGTGTTCCTGGTCGGCCCGTCGGGTTCCGGCAAGAGCACGCTGTTGCGCATCCTCAATCGTCAGGACCGACCCGAGCGGGGTGCCGTCTGGGTGGCCGGACGCAACATCGTCGACATGCCTCCGGGGCGCGTTCCGCACCTGCGGCGCAACATCGGCAACATCTTCCAGGACTACAAGCTGCTCCTCGAGAAGAGTGTGTTCGAGAACGTCGCCTTCGCCCAGGAGGTCATCGGACGCCCGTCGCACGTGATCAACCAGCAGGTGCCCGCCGTGCTCGACCTCGTCGGGCTCGCCGGCAAAGAGGATCGTCTGCCGCACCAGCTGTCGGGTGGTGAGCAGCAACGCGTGTCGATCGCCCGTGCGTTCGTCAACCGCCCGCTGATCCTGCTCGCCGACGAGCCGACCGGCAACCTCGACCCGGCGACCGGCGAGGGCATCATGCGGCTGCTCGATCGCATCAACAAGACCGGCACGACCGTCGTCATGGCCACCCACGACCAACGGATCGTCAACACGATGCGCAAGCGCGTGATCCAGCTCGATCGCGGAGTGATCGTGCGTGACCAGGCGCGCGGCGTCTACGAGTGAGCTGATCGAACCATGTGGTCCCGCCTCCGGTACACCCTGCGCGAAACGTTCGACAGTTTCCGCCGCAACGCCACCCTCACGGTGGCTGCGATCATCACTGCCGCGATCTCGCTGCTCGGGGTGGGGCTCACCCTCCTCAGCCAGCACGCCTTCGACAACCTCCTGTCCCGTTGGGAGGGTGGTGTCGAGATGATCGTCTTCATGCGGCCGACCGCCACCGACGACCAGAAGGCGATCGTCGAACAGGCGCTCAAGGATCAGGATCAGTTCATCGAGAGCTACACCTACTGCGACGCGACGTGTTCGCTCGCCGAGGCCGATCGCGTGCTCGCCGGCGAACCAGGCGTTCGTGACCTGCTCGACGAGAGCAACATCACCACCCAGTTCAAGGCGGTGCCGACCGAGGGCACCGACGTCGAGCTGCTCAGACAGCTGTCGACCGCGTTCGAGGAACTACCGAGCGTGTTCGAGGTGAAGTTCGCCGAGGACCAGATCAGCCTGATCTCCCAGCTCCAGAGTTTCTTCGGGTTCCGCCTGCTGTTGCTGTCGGGCTTCCTGCTGTTCGCCGCGGTGCTACTGATCTGGAACACGATCCGAACGGCGATCTTCGCCCGTCGGCGGGAGATCGAGGTGATGAAACTCGTCGGCGCGACCGACTGGTTCATCCGCATCCCGTTCATGCTCGAGGGCCTGCTCCACGGCATCATTGGCGGAGCTGTCGCCAGTGTCGGGTTGTGGGCTTGGAACAGCCAGTGGACGAGCGGCGTGAAGGACTTCCCGCCGAACAGTGGGTTCGCCGCGTTGGTCGTCGTCGACGGCTACGACAAGACGGTGATGCTGATCATGATCGCCATCGGTGCCCTCGCCGGCGCGATCGGATCGGGTATCGCCGCCTCCCGCTTCTTGGATATCTAGCGGGGCCGCTTCTCCCTGCGTCGGGTCCGATCGTTACGTTCCTTCAATGGAATACACCCAGATCTTGTACGACGTCGAGGACAACATCGCGACGATCACGTTGAATCGTCCCGACCGGATGAACGCGTTCACCGGGACGATGATGTACGAGTTGGTCGACGCGTTCGATCAGATCGATGCGGACGACGACGTCCGCGCCGTCATCATGACGGGCGCGGGGCGGGGGTTCTGTGCCGGCGCCGACCTCGGCGGGGGAGGCGAAACGTTCGCCCGTGGAGGCAGCGACATCCAGACGCCCCAGGGAGTGCCGCGCGACGGTGGCGGAATCGTCAGCCTGCGCATCTTCGAGTGCACCAAGCCGGTGATCGGGGCGATCAACGGAGCCGCGGTCGGCGTCGGCGTCACGATGACCCTGCCGATGGACATCCGGCTGGCGAGCGATCAGGCCAAGTTCGGTTTCGTGTTCGCCCGCCGCGGGATCGTGCCCGAGGCGTGCTCGTCGTGGTTCCTCCCACGGGTGGTCGGCATCAGCCGCGCCGCCGAGTGGTGCTACAGCGGCCGCGTCTTCCCCGCTGACGAGGCGCTGGCGGGCGGGCTGGTGCGCAGCGTGCACCCCGCCGACGAACTGCTGGGTGTCGCCAATGGCATCGCCCGCGAGATCGCCGACAACACCGCGCCCGTCTCGGTCGCGCTCACGCGGCAGATGTTGTGGCGGATGCTGGGCGCCTCGCACCCGATGGAGGCCCACCGCGTGGACTCGCGCGGCATCCAGAGTCGCGGAGCGAGCGACGACGCCCGCGAGGGTGTCGACAGCTTCCTCGAGAAGCGACCGGCGGTGTACCCGGTCAAGGTCAGCGACGGGTTGCCGGACATCTTCCCCGACTACACGGAGCCCACATTCCACTGAATCTGCGTGACAGCTGGTTCCCACAGCGGTCCATCAAATGTTACGATTCGGTGACGGACGGGTAGACGTTCCTCGACACATTCCAGCACCCCAACCCACCAGCGGCGGGCGGAGAATCGAGCGAGTCATGACCATCCAGTACCGAGGCCACAGCGTCATCGACCAGGACCGGCACATGATCGGAACGATCGACGACGTGCTGTACGACGCTGAAGGATCGCCGACCTGGGCGATCGTCGACGTCGGCCTGCTGCGAGCGTCGCACTTCGTGCCGATCGAGGTCGGCTACACGGCGGACGACGGCGCCTTCGTCGTGCCGTTCGACAAGCAGACGGTGACGTCGGCTCCCAAGGCCGACCGGTCACACACGATCGACCCGGCGACCGAGACCGAACTGCGTCAGTACTACGGAATCAGAGACGAGCACGGCGCGAACTGACAACGATCGTCGCGGGTCAGCTGAGTAGTTCCTGCAACCGCTCGTGTCGGTGTGTCAACCGACACGGCGGTTGTGGGAATTCCTCAAGTATCTGAACGTTCTACCCGATGTCATGAACAGCGGGGGCACGAGGTACGTGCCCGGGAAAACATCGAGCGGAGCAGGCAATGAACACGATCGTTTTGGAGCGACTGAACACCGGCGACGTCATCGAGATGACGACCGTCGACAACGAAGTGATCACGGTGCTGGTTCTGCTCGCCACCGACGATGCGCTCGTCCTCGACCCGTGCAACGACGAGACACCGTTCGTGCTGCGGCTCGAAGAGTTGACGGAGTACCGCCGGTTCGACGCCGAGTCGATGTTCGCTGACGCCTGAACCGAGGGAGCGGGGTAGTCAGCGACCCGCAGCATCTTCCGGAACGGATCCCTCCCTCTTTTCCGTTCGGGAGAACTCCCCCTAGCGTGGGCGCCGTGTCAGACACGGCGCCCACGCTGTTTTTCCGAGTCGGCGGCATGCCGTTCTTCGAACGCCTCGTCGACGCGTTCTACGCCGGCGTCGCCACCGACGATGTACTGCTTCCGCTCTATCCCGAACAGCCCGACCTGACGGGTGCGCGTCACCGGTTGACGCTCTTCCTGGCCCAGTACTGGGGTGGGCCCACGACGTACTCCGACGAGCGTGGCCATCCCCGCCTTCGGATGCGCCACTTCCCGTACCTCGTCGGGCCCGCCCAGCGCGATCGCTGGCTGCACCACATGGGGGCCGCGGTCGCCGCGGTGTGCGACGACCCCGCGGTGTCCGACGAGCTGATGACCTACTTCGTGAACACGGCCGAGCACATGCGCAACGACACCGGGCTGCCGATCACGTCGGCAAATTACGGCACCGGTCGCTAGCGTCACTCGGTGCATGGCGGCCATCCGAGTCGAGCATCTGCGTAAGCAGTACGCGGACACCCGGGCCGTCGACGACCTCTCGTTCGGTGTCGCGGCTGGAGAGGTGTACGCCCTGCTCGGCGAGAACGGCGCCGGCAAATCGACCACGATCGAGATCCTCGAAGGCCATCGCGAGGCGACCTCGGGCATCGTCGAGGTGCTCGAGCGGGATCCTTGGAACGCTGGGCGCGAGTTCCGCGATCGCATCGGGATCGTTCTGCAGTCGTCGGGCATCGAGACCGAGTTCACGGTCCGTGAGGTCGTCGAGCTGTATGGCGGGTGTTATCGATCACCACGATCGCTCGACGAGGTCGTCGCTCTCGCCGGACTCGACGAGAAGATCGATGCGCGGATCGGCTCGTTGTCGGGCGGCCAGCGCCGAAGGGTCGATCTCGCGCTGGGGATTCTCGGGCGGCCTGACGTGCTGTTCCTCGACGAGCCGACCACCGGCTTCGATCCCGCGGCGCGCCGTCGCTCGTGGGACCTCATCGAGTCGCTCGGGAGCGATGGCACCACGGTGCTTCTCACCACGCACTACCTCGACGAGGCCGAACATCTCGCCGACCGTGTCGGCGTGCTCGCCGCTGGTCGTCTGATCGCCGAGGGAACACCCGAGGAGCTCATCAACCGCACGAGCGGCACCGTCGTCAGTTTCATGCTCCCCGACTCGGTGGTGCCGGCCGATGCCCCATCGATATTCGCGCCCCTCGTCGGCGCCGACGTCCGCGTCGCGGGTCGCCTCGTCGAGGCGTCGATCGATCACCCCACGGCAGCCGTGCATCGACTGACCGGATGGGCGCTGGAGGCGGGCGTCGAACTCGAGTCGCTCGCCGTGCACCGGGCCTCACTCGAAGACGTCTACCTGTCCCTCACGTCAGGGACGTCGGAGGAACGGACGCCCGACGCCGAGCGGTCGACATCCGAAGTCATCGCCGGGGAGTCGCCGTGAGCGCGACCGGTTTTCCGTCGACGACCAGGCTGCTGTGGACCCAGACCGTCTACCAGCTCCGATCGTTCCGCCGGATCCCGATCGCGGTGTTCTTCACGCTCGGGTTGCCGCTGATCATGCTCGTGTTGTTCAACGCCCTGTTCGGATCGCACCCCGTCGACACGCCCACCGGATCGTGGTCGACGGCGCAGTTCTACACCGGTGGACTGGCCGCTTTCACTGCGGTGTCGGCGACGTTCACCAACCTCGCCAACATGGTCCCGCTCCGGCGTGACGAAGGGGTGTTGAAGCGATGGCGCGGCACGCCGCTGCCCACGTGGGTGTACCTGGGCGGGTTCATCTGTTCGGCGGTGGCGATCGCCGTGGCCGGCGCGACCGCGATGCTCACACTCGGTGTGGTCGTCTACGACCTGGACGTCGAGGCGGCGAAGGTTCCGGCGGCGATGGCGACGTTCCTCATCGGCGTGTCGGCGTTCGCCGCGCTCGGCATGGCGCTCGCCGCCGTGGTGAAATCCGCGAGCTCCGCGTCGGCGGCCGCGAATGCGATCATCCTCCCGTTGGCGTTCGTGTCGAGCGTGTTCGTGGAGCTCGACGACGCGCCCCGGTGGCTCGAGGTCGTCGGCGACGTGTTCCCGCTCAAGCCGTTCGTGGAGTCCTTCCAGGCGTGCTTCAATCCGACGATCTCCGCGCCGGCGTTCGAGTGGGCGAAGATGGGGTACGTGGCGCTGTGGGGGCTCGCCGGGTTGCTGGTGGCGCTCAAGCGGTTCCGTTGGGAGCCGAGTGGTTCGGCGCCACGCGGTCGTCGGGCGCGGCGCGTCGCCACGAGCTGAGGCTCGGCGCGTCAGGAGAACACGACGGTCTTGCGACCGTGCACGAGCACGCGGTGCTCGACGTGGGCGCGCACGGCGCGTGCCAACACGATCGTCTCGAGGTCGCGCCCCTTCGCGGTGAGCCGCTTCACGTCGTCGCGGTGGGTGACGTGGGCGGTGTCCTGTTCGATGATCGGTCCGTCGTCGAGTTCGGCGGTCGCATAGTGCGCCGTGGCGCCGATGAGCTTGACGCCGCGGTCGTGGGCCTGCCGATACGGGCTCGCCCCGACGAACGCCGGCAGGAACGAGTGATGGATGTTGATGATCCGCATCGGGAACCGGTCGATCACCGCACTGCCGAGAATCTGCATGTACCGGGCGAGCACGACCAGGTCGACCTGCGCGGTGTCGAGCACGCGTCGCATCTCGTCCTCCTGGGACTGCTTGCTCCCGGGCTCGACGGGGAGGTGCACGAATTCGACGCCGAGGTGCCGGCAGAAGTCGGCGTGATCGTCGTGATTCGAGATCACGAGCCGGACGTCGATCGGGAGCTCGCCGCTGCGCCAGCGCGTCAGGAGGTCGTAGAGGCAATGCGGTTGACGCGAGGCCAGGATCGCAGTCGGCGTCGCGATGTCGGTGGATCGCAAGTCCACGCCCATGTCGAACCGGCGCGCCACCTCGTCGAACTGTTGGAGGAACCGCTCCGGCGTGGGGCCATCCACGGGCAGATCGAATTCCACCCGTTGGAAGAACACCGCCTCGCCGGAATCACCGATGCGGTCGACGTGCTGTTCGGCGTGCACGATGTTGCCGCGCGCCGCGGCGATGAACCCGGCCGTGGCCGCGACGATGCCCGGTTGGTCGGGGCACGAGAGCAGCAGGACCGATGACATGGCGCTCGTTCTATCGGCGCAGGGCGAAGCACGCGACGGCGGTCGCCGCGGCGGCGTTCAGCGAGTCGACGCCCGGGGCCATCGGGATCCGGACGGGGGTGGCCAGCGCCATGAGTTCGTCGCTCAGCCCGGCGCGCTCGGATCCGATCAGGATGGCCGCCCGATCCGGACGCCCGAGGTCGTCGATCGAGACCGCGTCGGCGTCGGGCGTCATCGCGAAGATCTCGAAACCGTCGAGAGCGCGCAGTTCGGCGGCGAGGTGACGGGTCCGGGCGTGGGGGAGCGCGAACGCGGTCCCCATCGCCACCCGCAGCGACCGTCGGGCGAGCGGGTCGGCGCTGGTGTGATCGAGGATCAAGCCGTCCCAACCGAACGCTGCCGCATTGCGGATGACCGAGCCCACGTTGGCCGGATTGTCCACGGCTTCGAGCACGACGAGGCGATCGGCCGTGTCGGCCAGCTGGGCGACCGTCGGACGGGCCGGCCGTTCGAAGAGCGCGACGATGCGGTGCGGATACCCGAGCCCGGTGACGACCCGGCGCACCTCCATCCCGCCGGCGTACACGGGGCAGCCGAGTTCGCCGGCGAGCGGCGGAACGTCGTCGATGTCGACGAGCACGGCGACCGGCACGCACCCGGCCGCTGCGGCCCGCTCGACCACGAGGTCGCCTTCGGCGAAGAACAGCCCGGCGCCGGCGTCGTCGCGCTTCTCGGCGCGGCTCGCCAGCCCGCGCTCGTTCAGTCGGAACTGCCGGAACAGAGGATCCTCCGGGTCGTCGATCGGAATGATCTCGAACGCGCCGTCGGTCACGTTTGCGTCGGGATTTCGGAGGGACGGTGCACGGAAATTTTGACGCAAACGGGGAATGAGGGCATCGGGGGTGGGCTCAGGCTCTCAGGTCTCAGGTCTCGGTGTCAGTAGTGGTAGGGGAACGGCGACCAGTCGGCGTCGCGCTTTTCGAGGAAGCTGTCGCGGCCCTCCTGGGCCTCGTCGCTGGCGTAGGCGAGCCGGGTCGCCTCGCCGGCGAACACCTGCTGGCCGACGAGCCCGTCGTCGATCAGGTTGAACGAGAACTTCAGCATCCGCTGCGCGGTCGGGCTCTTGGCGCAGATCTCGCGGCCCCATTGCAGCGCGGTCGCCTCCAGTTCGGCGTGGGGCACCGACGCGTTGACCATGCCCATCCGATAGGCGTCATCCGCGGTGTACTCCCGCCCGAGGAAGAAGATCTCGCGGGCGAACTTCTGGCCGACCTGGCGGGCGAGGTACGCCGACCCGTACCCGCCGTCGAAGCTGGCGACGTCGGCGTCGGTCTGCTTGAAGCGGGCGTGCTCCGTGCTGGCGAGCGTGAGGTCGCACACGACGTGGAGCGAATGCCCGCCGCCGGCGGCCCAACCGGGCACGACGCAGATGACGACCTTGGGCATGAAACGGATCAGGCGCTGCACCTCGAGGATGTGCAGACGGCCCGCACGGCCCGGTTCGATCGAGGCGGCGTCGGTGCCCTCGGCGTACTTGTAGCCGTCCTTGCCACGGATGCGCTGATCGCCGCCCGAGCAGAACGCCCACCCGCCGTCCTTCGGCGAGGGGCCGTTGCCGGTGAGCAGCACGCACCCGACATCGGTCGACATCCGGGCGTGATCGAGCGCGGTGTACAGCTCGTCGACCGTGTGCGGACGGAACGCGTTGCGGATCTCGGGCCGGTCGAACGCGATCCGGACGACTCCCGCGTCGACCGCCCGGTGATACGTGATGTCGGTGAAGTCGAACCCGTCGACCAGGGTCCACGCAGCGGGGTCGAAGATCTCGGACACCGTCCCGTCGGCGAAGCGGTCGGCGTTCCGGGAGGCGCGGGTTCGTTGGGCATCTGCCCATGTTGGCCGATCCGGTACGTTGCGCCCATGCCCCACGCCGACGTCAATGGTCAACGCATCTGGTTCGAGGACTCCGGCGGTGCTGGCCCCGCAGTGATCCTGGCGCACGGATTCCTGATGGACACCGACATGTTCGCCCACCAGGTCAGCGCGCTGGCACCGAACTATCGGGTGATCACGTGGGACGAGCGGGGATTCGGGCAGACGGAGTTCGACGGTGAGCCGTTCACCTACTGGGATTCCGCCGACGACTGCCTCGGGCTGCTCGACCACCTCGGCATCGAACGGGCGGTGGTGGGCGGGATGAGCCAGGGGGGATTCATTTCGCTGCGGGTCGCGTTGCGCGCTCCGGAGCGGGTGCGCGGGCTGATCCTGCTCGACACGCAGGCCGGCGTCGAGGATCCGGAGGTTGTTGCGGGGTACGACCAGATGCGCGACATGTGGCTGTCGGTCGGACCGGTCGACGAACTCGCCGACAACGTCGCCAACCTCATCATCGGCGATCCCGCGGTGAACCCCTTCTGGGTGGCCAAGTGGCAGGCGCGTCCCAAAGAACTCTTCGCCCAGCCCTACGCCACGCTGGTGAGCCGCGACGACGTCACGGACCGGCTCGGTGAGATCACCTGCCCCGCCGTCGTGATCCACGGCACCGAGGACACCTCGATCACGATGGATCGGGCCGAGGCACTGGCGGATGGACTGCCGGGCGCGGGGCCGGTGGTCAAGGTCGGCGGTGCGCACGCCGCCAACCTCACGAACCCTGGCCCGGTGAACGCGGCGATCGTCGAGTTCCTCGAGTCGATCGGCGACTGACGGGTGGCGTTGCAGATCTTCGGTGTCGTCGGTCTCCCCGAAATCGAGGCGGGCGGCGACATCGCAGCGCTCGTCGTCGAGGCCGCCTCGGTGTCGGGCGCGCCGTTGGAGGACGGCGACGTCGTCGTGGTGACCTCGAAAATCGTGTCGAAGGCCGAGGGCTGTGCGATCGAGCTCGACGACGTCGAGCCGTCGACGTTCGCCGAGTCGTGGGCGGCGAGGTGGGACAAGGATCCCCGGGTCGTCGAGGTCGTGCTGCGCGAGTCGCGTCGCATCGTCCGCCAGATCGGGCCGGTGCTGATCACCGAGACCCATCACGGTTTCATCTGCGCCAACTCCGGCGTCGACCAGTCGTCGAGTGGCGCACACGGCCGGGTGCTCGTACTCCCGCTCGATCCGGACGCATCGGCTCGCCGCTTGCGGTCGCGTTTCGCCGAACTCGGCGTCGACGTCGCGGTGGTCGTCAGCGACACGTTCGGCCGGCCATGGCGGGAAGGGCAGACCGACATCGCGATCGGTGTCGCCGGGATCGCCCCGCTGTACAGCTACATCGGCCAGCACGACCCGCACGGCCATGAGTTCCGCGTGCAGGAGATCTGTGTCGTCGACGAACTCGCCGCGGCAGCCGAACTGGTGAAGGGCAACACGAGCCGCGTGCCGGTAGCGGTGATTCGCGGCCACGACTGGACCGTCGACGACACGGCGTCGATGGCCCCGGTCCTCCGCGACGCCGAACGCGACCTCTTCCGCTGAACCTGTCGCGTGGGGTCAGGCACTTCGCGACAGGTCGCGATCGCCACCTGTTACGAAGTGCCTGACCCCGCGCGACAGGTCAGGTCAGGAGGTCTTTGGCGATGCCGTAGAAGTAGTTGGCCGACAGGCCGAGCGACTCGGTGTCGATCCGCTCGTCGTTGCCGTGGAAGCGGGTGCCGAACGAGGCGAAGTCCATCGACGGCGAGAACAGTCCGGCGCCGTACGCCACCCGGCCACGCGTCCGGTAGAACCGGGCATCGGTGCCGCCGACGATCAACCCCGGAATGAGCCGGGCCCCGGGATAGGCCACCTGCGTGTGCTTGGTCAGCGTGTCCCACAGCGGGTTGCCGTCACCGAACTCGGACCGGGTGGGGTCGGAGTGTTGCAGGACGCTCACCTCCACGTGGTCGTACAGCTCCCCGAGGGCCTTGCGGAGGTGGGCCTCGACATCCTCGGGGCTCGTGCCGGGCACCGTGCGGATGTCGAGGTCGATGTCGACCGCGTCGGGGATCGTGTTGGTCTTCTGCCCGCCGTGCACCACGTTCGGTGAGAACGTCGTGTGGGTGTGCGCGTGACACGTCCGGGCGACGGCGGTGGGCAGCGCTTCGAGCGTCTCCCAGATGTGGTCGGGCGACCGGAGACCGGCGAGCACGTCAGCGGGCAGATCCATCGCATCGACCTGCGCGTTCCACAGGTCGTCGATGTGGGCGGCCGGACGGTACGCCGCCAGCCGGCGCACGACCTCGGCCGCCTTCACCAGCGCGTTGTCGCTCCCGAAGGGCATCGAACCGTGCCCGGGCGTCCCGCCGACACGGAGCCGGCGCCAGGCCAGGCCCTTCTCGCCGACGTTGATCGTGACGGCGCGATCTCCGTGCGGATCGATCGACGACCAGCCTCCGAGCTCGGTCAGGACGTAGTCGGCGTCGATGACGTCCCAGTGGTGCTCGGCCATCCAGTCGGCACCCCACACGCCGCCCGCCTCCTCGTCGGCCACGCCGAAGTAGATGAGGTCGCCCTTGGGCTTGAACCCTTCGGTGGCGAGGCGGCGGAAAGCGACGGCCATCGACGAGGTGAGATTCAGCATGTCGATCGCCCCGCGACCCCACACCTCGCCGTCGATCACCTCACCGGCGAACGGATCGTGCCGCCACCCGTCGGGGTTCACCGGCACGACATCGGTGTGCCCCATCAGGCAGAGCGACGGCGCATCCGGGTCGGAACCCTCGATCCGGGCGACCAACGAGTCACGCCCCGGTCGAGGGGTGAAGGTCTCGACCTCGAGCCCTCCACCTTCGAGGTAGTCGACGAGCAGGTCGGCGTTCCGTGTCTCCTCGCCGGAGTCGGGGGTGCCGTCGTTGACGCATTGGTTGCGGATCAGCGCTTGCAGCAGTTCCGTGGTCGGGCCAGTGAACTCATCGGGAGACGACATGACGCCACGGTAGCGAGCCATGCGGTCGGCGGCAGGTCGGCTTCACTCGAGCTTGCGGATCAGCGAATCTCCGATCGGCATCGTCGTCGGCGAGTCGGATCACGGCATCCGTGACGACGGTACCGTCGCTCGACGCGATCACCGGATTGAGGTCGAGGTCGCGAACGCGGGGCTGGTCCGAGGCGAGCTGGGCGGCCTGCACGATGACGTCGACGACCGCGGACGGGTCGATGTCGGCCTCGACGAGCGCCGTCAGCACACGCGTCTCGCCGAGCATCGTGCGCGCCACGGCGGGCGAGACCGGGGCGAGGCGGCTCGTCCGGTCGGCGATCACCTCCGCTTGGGCGCCACCGAGCCCCACACTCACGATCGCGCCGAGCCGCTCGTCGTGTTCGCAGTGCACGCGGAGATCGACGCCGGGCGAGGCCATCGACTGGACGATCAAATCGTCGGCGTCCGTGCCCAGTGCCTCGACGATCGTGTCCACCGCACGTTGGGCGGCCGAGGCGGAGGCGATGTCGAGCGCCACCCCGGACCGTGCGGAGCGGCCCGGACGCCGTCGGACGGCCTTGATGGCGACCGGATACCCGATCGCGTTCGCGGTCTCGACCGCCGTTGCCGGCGACGCTTCGACGGCGGCCGGAAACGTCACTCCGTACGCCTGCAGCAGTTGGCGACATTCCTCGAGTCGAGGTTCGGATCGCCCGTCCTCGACCACATGATCGATGATGCGGCGGGCGACCTCCGGATCCACCGGGCGCACCGGTCCCATCTCGATCGCGGAATCGCTCGCCAGCCAACGCCCGTAGGCATACGCGTGGCCGAGAACGGCGGCCGCCTGCTCCGGGAAGGCGAATGCCGGCACGGCCGAACCGCGCACGACCGGGCCGTCGGTTCCCCCGAGCAGCACGGCAACGACGGGCTTGCTCGCGCCGACGGCCGCCCGGTGGATGTGCAGTGCGGCGACGTCGACGTCACCTTCGACCGCGGGCGCGTGGATGACGAGGAGTCCGTGGATCTGCTCGTCGTCCAGGGCCGTCTCGATCGCGGACTCGTAGTCGTTGGCCGATGACCGCCAGTCGAGCGGGCGCGGCGGGTCGACCGCGACCAGTCCGGCATGCTCGAGCGCCGCGGCGGCGAGCACGGTCGGGCTGCGTGAGTTGCTGATCACGGCGATGTTCGGTCCGCGGGGATGTGGCTGTGTGGCGAGCACCCGAGCGGTGTCGAGGAGCGCCGGTACCGTCGGTACCTCGATGACGCCGGCCTGCTGGTACAGCGCGCTGCTCGCCGCACCGACCGACGCCGATCCCGTGCGGACGGCGACGATCGGTTTGGTGCGGGAGACCCGTCGCGCGATCCGGGCGAACTTGCGCGGGTTGCCGAACGACTCGGTGTAGATGGCGACCACGCGGGTGTTGGTGTCCTCCTCCCAGAACTGCAGGAGGTCGTTGGCCGAGACGTCGGCCTTGTCGCCGAGCGAGACGAACCAGGAGATTCCGAGGTCCAGGTCGCGGGCGCGACGCAGCAACGAGCTGGCGAGCGACCCGGATTGCATCGAGATCGCAACGCGACCGACCGGCAGCGTGACCCGGACGAGGGCGGCCTGCAGCGAGGCGTCCGGCCGTGCCGACGCCACGCCCATGCTGGACGGCCCGATGATGCGCAGACCGTTGCGGCGGGCGCGCGCCACCATCGCCGCGACGTCGACGTCGGTCCCGTCGACCGAGGTGATCACGATGGCGCCGCGCATGTGCTTGGCGATGCAGGCGTCGATCGTGTCGTCCAGGTGTTGCGCGGGAACGGCGACGACGGCGAGTGACACGTCGTCGGGGAGGTCGGCAACCGAAGCGTGGCACGGGTGGTCGCCGAGCATGGTCCGGGCCGGGTTGACCGCGTGCACCGGCACGCTCGTGTTCGCCGTGACGCTGTCCCAGATCGCGGCGCCGACCGAGCCGGGCCGGTCGGACGCGCCGATCACCGCGATCGCCCGCGGGATCAAGAGGCGCACGACGGCGCGCGAGTCGGCCCGTTGTTCGCGGCGCTCGACGCTGTCGAGGAACTCGTCCGTGGTGGCGAGTTCCCAGTCGAGGTCGACCACTCCCGAGTCGAAGCGGCGTTGCAGCGGCCAGCCCGACTTGGCGAACACGGCGAGCATCGGCCGGTTGTCGGCCAGCACCTCGGCGGTGAACCGATCGATGCCGTTCGACCGGGCGATCGCGGCGAGGTGTTCGAGCAGGAGCGTCGCGATGCCCTCACCCTGGTGGGCGTCGTCGACCATGAACGCCGCTTCGGCCTCGGAACGGCCTGGCCACCGCTCGTAGCTCGCCCACGCGATGAACTCGCCGTGCGACTCGACCGCCAGGGCGACGCGGTCGGTCATGTCGATGTGGGTGAAGTGGTGGAGATCCCGCTCGCTCAGCTCTGGCTTCGGCGAGAAGTACCGGCGATAGATGCTGTCCTTGGACTGCCGGCGGTGAAACGTCGCGAGGGCGTCGCGGTCGTCCGGCGTGAGCGGACGGATCACCGCGATGTCACCGTTGCCGAGGACGACCGTCGATTCCCACGGTGAAGTGTCGGTGGGCGACGGCATCGTCCCAGCATCGCATTTCCGGGCACGGGTGGGTGGGAGCGGATCGTCGCCGGTGAGTGTGCGGGGTCGGCGGGGGATGGGTGGGCGGATCGGACGGGATGGGTGCGAGTGCGTAGGGTGTCGCCGTGGCAACGCCCATCCACGTCTTCGCCAGCCCCGACCTCGACGAGCATCTGACGCCGCCGTGGCATCCCGAGCGGCGCGGCCGGGTCGAGGCCGCGCTCGCCGGTGTTCCGGCGGCGGGACTCGATGGTGCATACGAACTGCGCGAGCCCTCGATCGGCTCGCTCGCTGACATCGGGCGCGTGCACACGCCTGCCTACATCGACCGGCTCGAGCAGTTCTGTTCCTCCGGTGGTGGCGAGCTCGATGCCGACACGTCCGTCGTCCCAGGTTCGTGGCCCACCGCACTCCGTGCGGTCGGCGCGGTGCTCGATGCCGTCGCGGCGCTCGAGGCCGGCGAGTGCGACGTCGCGTTCGCGGCGAACCGGCCGCCCGGACATCACGCGGTGGCCAACGGGGCGATGGGATTCTGTCTCTTCAACAGCGTCGCCGTCGCCGCGGCGAAGCTCGCGGCGCGCGGCGAACGGGTGGCCATCGTCGACTGGGACGTGCACCACGGCAACGGCACCCAGGACATCTTCTACGACGACGAGCGCGTGCTGTACGTGTCGACGCACGAGTCGCCGCTCTATCCCGGAACGGGGCGGACCACCGAGACGGGCGGCCCCAACGCACCGATGTCGAATTTCAATCTGCCGTTCCCCGCGGGCACACGCGGTGACGTGTATCGGCAGGCGTTCGACGAACTCGTCGCCCCGATCGTGGAGTCGCATCGCCCCGACTGGCTGTTCATCTCCGCCGGCTTCGACGGCCACCGCAACGATCCGCTCGCCGGCCTCGAACTCACCTCCGCCGACTTCGCCGACCTCGCGGTGCGCCTGCAGGCGCTCGTGCCCGCCCGGCGAACGGTCGTCGTGCTGGAAGGCGGCTACGACTTCGACGCGCTGTCGATGTCGACCGGTGCGGTCCTCGCGGCGATGATCGGGGAGGAACACCGGCCCGAATCGGCGTCGCACGGCGAGATCGGGCTGCCGACGATCGCCGCAGCCAAGCAGCAGTGGGACCTGCGGGAGTTGCTTCAGTGAGTTGGGAGCTGTCGGCCGATCACGAGCTGTTGCGGACCACGGTGCGCGAGTTCGCCGAGGGTGAGATCGCCCCGCACGCCGCCCGGTGGGACCGCGAGCATCATTTCCCGCTCGACGTGGTGCGCCAGATGGGCGAACTCGGCCTGTTCGGCATCGTGTTCCCCGAGCAGTGGGGCGGCGGTGGCGGGGATTTCGCGGCGTTGTGTGTGGCCATCGAGGAACTCGGTCGCGTCGACCAGTCGATGGGGATCACGCTGTCGGCCGGTGTGGGGCTCGGCGCCAACCCCATCTTCCGCTTCGGCACCGACGAACAGCGTGATCGGTGGTTGCCCGACCTGGTCGCCGGGCGCTCGCTGGGAGCGTTCGGGTTGACCGAACCCGACGGTGGGTCGGACGCGGGCGCCACGCGGACGCGGGCGGTGCAGGCCGGCGACTCGTGGGTGCTCGACGGATCGAAGGCGTTCATCACGAACTGCGGCACCGAGATCACCTCGATCGTCACGGCGACGGCACGTACCGACGACGGCATCTCGGCATTCGTCGTGCCGGCAGGCACCCCCGGCATGACCATCGAGCCGCCGTACGACAAGCTCGGCTGGCACGCCAGCGACACGCACGGCATCACCTTCGACCACTGCGAGATCCCGGAGGAGAACCTGCTCGGCCAACCGGGGAAGGGCTTCCGCAACTTCCTGTCGATCCTCGACGACGGGCGCATCGCCATCTCCGCGCTGGCACTCGGGTCGGCGCGGGCCTGTCTCGAGCTGTCGACGGAGTACGCGCAGCAGCGCAACGCGTTCGGCGGGCCGATCGGCCGGTTCCAGGGCCTCGCGTTCCAACTGTCCGACCTCGCCGTGCAGGTCGAGAACGCGCACAACCTCACCTACAAGGCGGCGTGGTTGAAGGATCAAGGTCGCCCGATCGGCAAGGCCGCGGCCATGGCCAAGCTCTATTCGACCGAGGCGGCGATGGACGCGGCCCGCGTGGCCACCCAGGTGTTCGGCGGCATGGGCTTCATGGAGGAGTCCCCGGTCGCCCGGTTCTACCGTGACGCCAAGATCCTCGAGATCGGTGAAGGCACGAGCGAGATCCAACGCCTCGTGATCGCCCGCCACCTCGGCTTGCCCGTCGAGTAGACGGGCAAGCGCTAGGCAGGCCGCCTCAGGCCCAGAAAATCAGGCGAGGTTGGCTTCGAGGGTGTCGACGGCGACGGTGAGCGACGCCGGGAGCCGGTCTCCGAACGCACCGAAGTGCTCGCGGATCTGCGGCACGGCAGCCTTCCACCCGTCGACGTCGACCGACAGCAGCGTGTCGAGGTCGGCGTCGTCGATGTCGAGCCCGTTGGTGTCGAGCGAGTCCTTCGTGGGGAGCTTGCCGATCGGCGTGTCGATCGCGTCGACGTCACCGTTGACCCGCTCGAACACCCACTTCAACACCCGGCTGTTCTCACCGAAGCCCGGCCACAGGAAGCGACCGTCCTCGTCGCGACGGAACCAGTTGACGAAGAAGATCCGCGGCAGCTTCGCCGGGTCGGTGTGCTTCTCCATCGTCAGCCAGTGGGCGAAGTAGTCGGCGAAGTTGTAGCCGCAGAACGGCAGCATCGCCATCGGATCGAACCGCAGGTTGCCCACCGCGCCCTGCTGGGCCGCCGTGGTCTCCGAGGCCATGATCGAGCCGAGGAACACGCCGTGTTCCCAGTCGTTGGCCTCGGTGACGAGGGGGACCGTGGTGCGCCGGCGGCCACCGAAGAGGATGGCCGAGATCGGCACGCCGGCGGGGTCTTCCCACTCCGGGGCGATCGACGGGCACTGCGACGCCGGGGCGGTGAAGCGGGCGTTCGGGTGCGCGGCCGGCGTGTCGATCTCGGGGTTCCACGGGTTGCCCCGCCAGTCGGTGGCGCGGGCCGGAGGGGTGTCGGTCATGCCCTCCCACCACACGTCACCGTCGTCGGTGAGCGCCGTGTTCGTGTAGATGCAGTTGCCCCACAGGGTGTCCATCGCGTTGGCGTTGGTGTCGTAGCCGGTGCCGGGGGCGACACCGAAGAAGCCGGCCTCCGGGTTGATGGCGAACAGCCGGCCGTCGTCGCCGAACTTCATCCAGCAGATGTCGTCACCGATCGTCTCGGCCTTCCAGCCCGGGATCGTCGGCACGAGCATCGCCAGGTTGGTCTTGCCGCACGCCGACGGGAACGCGGCGGCGATGTACTTCGACGCACCGGCCGGGTTGGTGAGCTTGAGGATCAACATGTGCTCGGCGAGCCAGCCGTCGTCGCGGGCCATCACCGACGCGATGCGCAACGCGAAGCACTTCTTGCCGAGCAGGGCGTTGCCGCCGTAGCCCGACCCGTACGACCAGATCTCCCGCGTGGCGGGGAAGTGGACGATGTACTTGTTCTCGCCGTCGCACGGCCACGGCACGTCGGCTTCGCCCTCGGCGAGCGGAGCGCCGACCGAATGCAGGCACGGCACCCAATCGCCGGTGCCGAGCACGTCGAGGGCCTGCTGGCCCATCCGGGTCATGATGCGCATCGACGCGGCGACGTAGGCGGAATCGGTCAACTGCACGCCGATGTGGGCGATCGGCGAGCCGAGCGGGCCCATCGAGAACGGCACGACGTACATCGTGCGGCCCTTCATGCAACCGGTGTAGAGCTTGGTCATCTCGGCGCGCATCTCGGCCGGATCGCGCCAGTTGTTGTTCGGGCCGGCCTCGTCGGCGGTGTCGGAGCAGATGAACGTGCGATCCTCGACGCGAGCGACGTCGGCGGGATCGGAGTGGGCCCAGTAGCTGTTCGGCCGCTTCGCCTCGTCGAGCTTGGTGAAGGTGCCCGAGTCGACCAGCGCCTGGCACAGGCTCTCGTACTCGTCTGCCGACCCGTCACACCAGTAGATGTCGTCGGGCTGCATGATCGATGCCCATTCGGCCACCCATTCCTCGAGACGCTGGTTGCTGGTCACTCCGCTCATCTGGGCTCCTCGTCGAGTTCGATGTGAGATCGTGTGCCGACGCTCGGTGACTGAGCGCCGGTTGAGGTTCGTCCGAACCGGTACTCAGCGTACGGGTCGGACGTGCCGTCGACGAAAACCGGCCGATCGAATCGACGGATTCCCGTGATCGCCCAAACCGATCGTTACGGACCGACCGGCACGGGCCGATGGCCGCGCTCTACCGGCAGGAGCGGCGAATCGCGTCGGCAGTAGCGGGCGGGTGGCCGCTCAGGTGCCGGGGGTGCCCATGTCGACCTCGGAGCCGAGGCGGAGCGCGGTGGCGCGCCCGGCAGCATCGAGGTCGAAGATGACGCGTTGACCCTGCCGCAGCATGCGGAAGATCGAGCCGACGAGCGCGTCGGAGGCGAGTTCGTAGTCGGCGAAATCGGTGTCGCACATCACGAGTCCGACGCCGTTGGCCGGATCGTATGCCTTGATGACGCCCTGCATCAGAAGGTCCGCATCACAAGGACCGCAGCATGATCGGACGGACCGGCGTCAGCCGGCCTTGACGACCTTGCCGGACTTGATGCAGCTGGTGCAGACGTTGACGCGCTTGGTCGATCCGTTCATCAAGGCCCGCACACGCTGGATGTTCGGGTTCCAGCGGCGCTTCGTACGACGATGGGAGTGCGACACGGACATGCCCCACGACGGGCCTTTGCCACACAGTTCACACTTGGAAGCCATTGAATTCTCCTGCAACACGCTGAAACGACCTCGCAATGCTACCAAGGCTCTCGGCAGAGCCCACCGTGATGATTGGCTCCGCCGTAACGATTGGCTCGGCCGTAACGATTGGCTCGGCCTCACCCTGCGTCTCGTCACGACGATCGAGGTCGGCCGAGCGGCGCCTCGTCGGCGCGGCGAGACCGCGCGTCACCGAGCCAGTCGTGACCTCCCCGTAGGATGTTCGGCCGTGCCCACCTTGGAACGGTTGAACACCGAAGCGTTGCGCGACATGGTGCGAACGTTCCGCGACGCGGTGCGCGCCCATGCGCCTGCGCTCAACCGGCTCAACGTCTATCCCGTTCCCGACGGCGACACCGGCACGAACATGGCACGGACGCTCGACGCGGTGGTCGACGAGATGGACGGCGTCGACGCCGACGACCTCGCGGCCATCTGTGATGCGATCAGCCACGGTTCGTTGATGGGGGCGCGCGGCAACAGCGGTGT
The DNA here is from genome assembly GCA_963752815.1 of Ilumatobacteraceae bacterium. Lineage (GTDB taxonomy): Bacteria > Actinomycetota > Acidimicrobiia > Acidimicrobiales > Ilumatobacteraceae > Sva-07. Next base: position 67,743 of record CAVVZI010000001.1, read on the forward strand.
GATCCTGAGCCAGATCCTGCGCGGCTTCGCCTCCACGGTGAAGGCGCAGGGCGCGGCCGGTTTGGACGAGGACGCACGGGGGGCGGCGTTCGCCGAGGCGCTCCAAGCCGCGTCCACGGGCGCCTATCAGGCGGTGTTGAAGCCGATCGAGGGAACGATCCTCACCGTCGTGCGCGAGAGCGCCGGCGCGGCCACGGCGGCCGCCGACGAGGGTCGGTCGCTCGTCGAGGTCGTCCGCGCCGCCCGCGACGCCGGCAAGTGGGCACTCGACCGCACGCCCGAACAGCTCCCGGTGTTGAAGGAAGCGGGTGTCGTCGACGCCGGCGGTGCCGGTTTCCTGCTGTTGCTCGACGCCGCGCTGCACGTGGTGGCCGGCGAACCGATCCCCGAAGCCGACGAGCGCGACGAGTACGGAGTTGTCGGCGAGGCCTTCGCGGCGATCGCGCACCGCCATGCGGAGCACGGGACGCTCGACGTCAGCGAGCAGCGCTACGAGGTGATGTACTTCCTCGACCTGGCCGACGAGCGGATCGACGAGTTCAAGTCCGGCTGGGGATCGATCGGCGACTCGATCGTCGTCGTGGGCGGCGACGGTCTCTGGAACTGTCACGTGCACACGAACGACGTGGGTGCCGCCATCGAGGTCGCGCTCGACCTCGATGGGCGACCGCGCACGATCAGGGTGACCGATCTGTTCGACGAGGTCGACGAGGAACACGCCAAGCGCGAGGCCGCGATGGCGGGCGGGGCCGGCGCCCCGACTGTGGCCCGGGCCCCGCGCGCCGGCGGCGGTCTGCCGCCCGTCACCACGGCGATCGTCGCGGTGTGCAGCGGCGACGGACTCGTCGAACTGTTCGCCCAGCTCGGGGTGCAGGGCGTGGTCACCGGCGGCCAGACGATGAACCCGTCGACCGCCGAACTCCTGGCGACCGTCGAGCGGGTGAATGCCGACCAGGTCGTGATCCTGCCGAACAACAAGAACATCATCCCGGTCGCCGAACAGGTCGACGCGCTCACCACGAAGCACGTGCGGGTCGTGCCGACCCGGTCGATGCCCGAGGCGCTGGCCGCGCTCGTCGTGTACGACCCGGAGGCCGACGGTGACGAGAACGCGACCGAGATGATCGAGGCCGCCGACTCCGTCGTCACGGGCGAGATCACACAGGCGGTGCGCGACACGACGACCTCGATCGGCGCGATCACCGAAGGTGACTGGATCGGTCTGAACCGGAGCGAGGGGATCGTCGCGAAAGGCGACACCGTGGTGGACGCGGCGATCGGACTGCTCGAAGCGATCATCGACGACGATGCGGAGCTGATCACCATCATCACGGGCCTCGACGCCGACGCCAGCTCGACGGCGTCGATCGAAGGATGGCTCGCCGACCACCACGGCAGCGTGGCGCGGGAGGTGCAGTACGGCGGTCAGCCGCTGTACCCGTACCTGTTCGGCGTGGAGTGAGCGGCGGCGTGCCTCCGATCACGCTGCGCGAAATCGCCGACATCCCGGTCGAACGGCTGAAGGGCGTGGGCGACAAGAAGCAGGCGTCGCTGGCCGGCGTCGGCATCCACACCGTGCTCGACCTCGTCACGACCTATCCACGGCGGTGGGTCGACCGGACGAACGAGGCGCGCATCGCCGACCTCGTACCCGGCGAGGAGGCGCTCGTGCTCGTCACCGTGCGGTCGGTCAACAAGCGGATGACGAGGAACCGTCGTTCGATGGTCAACGTGGCGGTCGGCGACGGGTCGGGCCGGATGGATGTCGTGTTCTTCAATCAGCCGTGGCGGGAACGCCAGCTGAAGGAGGGCCTCCAGATCGCCCTGTTCGGCAAGGCCGACACGTACCGGGGCGGGTTGCAGATGTCGAATCCCGTCGTCGACCTGATCGGCGATCGCACCGGCCGGATCGTGCCGATCTATCCGCAGAGCGAGAAGGCCCAGATCGCCACCTGGGAGATGGCGGGATGGGTCGAGGAGGCGTTGCGCCGCTGCGCGGAGCGCGGCATCGCCGACCCGGTGCCCGTGCCGGTGCGCCAGCGCCTCGCCCTCGTCGATCGTGGGGCGGCGCTGCGCTCCATCCACGCGCCGGACTCGATGCGGGAGAAGGAGATGGCGCGCCGCCGGCTCGCGTTCGACGAACTGCTGCGGGTGCAACTCGTGCTCGTGCTCCGCAAGCGCGAACTCGAGCGCTCGTCCAAAGGCCTCGTGCACACCGTCGACGGCGAGCTGGTGCGGCGCTTCCACGATGCGCTGCCCTACCCGCTCACGGGAGCGCAGCAGCGCGTCATCGCCGAGATCGACCGCGACCTCGCCTCACCGCACCCGATGCACCGGCTGTTGCAGGGTGACGTCGGTTCCGGCAAGACGGTCGTCGCGCTGTCGATGCTGCTCGCCGCCGTGCAGGGCGGTCACCAGGGTGCGCTGATGGCGCCGACCGAGGTGCTCGCCGAGCAGCACGCCACCGGGGTGCGGGCGCTGATCGGCGACCTGAAAGTTCCCGACCCGGGCAACCTGTTCGGCGACCGACCGCTGCGGGTCGAGCTGCTCACCAACCGCGTCACCGGCGCGGCCCGCAAGGAGATCCTGTCCGGGCTCGCCGACGGCTCGGTCGACATCGCCATCGGCACCCACGCGCTCATCCAGGAGAAGGTGGATTTCCGGGCGCTGGGAGCGGTCGTCGTGGACGAACAGCACCGGTTCGGTGTCGAGCAGCGGGCGGCGTTGCGGGAGAAGTCCGACCAGCACGTGCCCGACGTGTTGGTGATGACGGCGACGCCGATTCCGCGGACCGCGGCGATGACCGTGTACGGCGACCTCGACGTGAGCGTGCTCGACGAGATGCCGCCGGGCCGCACGCCGATCGTGACGCGGTGGGCGGAGGGACCGCTGCTCGAGGTCGAGGTGTGGGCCGACGTCCGCGCCGAGGTCGCCGACGGCCGCCAGGCGTACGTGGTGTGTCCGTTGATCGACGAGAGCGAGAAGCTCGAAGTGGCCTCGGCGGAGGAGACGTTCGTCCGTCTGTCGACCCAGGAGCTGTCCGGTCTGCGGCTCGGGCTGTTGCACGGGCGACTTTCGCCGGCGGAGAAGCAGGAGACGATGGACCGCTTCCGTAGCGGTCAGCTCGATGTGCTCGTGGCGACGACGGTGATCGAGGTCGGCGTCGACGTCCCGAACGCCACGGTCATGGTGATCCTCGACGCGGACCGCTTCGGGATCGCCCAGCTGCACCAGCTCCGTGGGCGCGTCGGTCGCGGCGAGCACCCCTCGACGTGCTGGCTCGTCACGCAGCAGAGCGACGATCCGGACGCTCCGGCGTCGAACCCGCGGGTCGAAGCGCTGGTGGCGTCGACCGACGGTTTCGCCCTGGCCGAGGTCGACCTCGACCTGCGCGGCGAGGGCACGTTGATGTCGACCGCCCAGAAGGGACGCAACGACCTGAAACTGGCGTCGCTGCGGCGCGATCGGGAACTCGTCAGACTGGCCCGGGAGGCGGCGTTCGAGATCGTCGATGCCGACCCGTCCCTCGCCGACAGCCCATTGCTCGCCGACGAGCTCGACCTCCTCCTCAGCGCCGACGACGAAGCCTTCCTCGCCAAGAGCTGACGGCCCCCCGTGCTCAATCCACGTTTGCTCAATCCACGTTTGCGTCGGGATTTCTGAGGACCGGGTCTCCGAAATCTTGACGCAAACGTGGATTGTCGGGGCTACCAGCTGGAGGAGCGGTCGGGGGTCGGGTCGTCGCCGCGGCCGGCTTCGTCGTCGTCGTCCTCGGTGAGGACGATGTCCCAGCGGTCGAGGCAGTCCTCGCAGCGGTAGGCGACGATCTCGCCTTCCTCCCACAGCCCGTCCTCGGGCTCGGCGGTCAGCAGGAAGCACCGTCCACCGCAGTCGACGCACACGATCTGGGGTGACGGACGGATCATGCCAACAGTCTGCCCCGTCGTCGTTGTGCCCATAGCCTCGCTGTGATGCGCGTGGTGGCTGGAGAACTCGGTGGACGCCGATTGGTGAGTCCGGACGGCACGAACACGCGCCCGACGACGGATCGGGTCCGCGAGGCGATCTTCAACTCGCTCGGCAGCGCCGGTCTGATCGAGGGCGCGCTCGTGGCCGATCTCTACGCCGGCAGCGGCGCCCTCGGCATCGAGGCGCTGTCCCGCGGCGCCGAGCACTGCACGTTCGTCGAGCGTGACCGCACCGCCTTGCGGGCGTTGGAGGCCAACCTCGACGCGCTCGATCTGCGGTCACGGAGCAAGGTCATCGCGTTCGACGTGTTCTCGGTCGCCAAGTCGATCGACGCCGACATCGCCTTCGCCGACCCTCCGTACGAGTTCGAGGAGTGGCCGAGGCTCCTCGAACTCCTCACCGTCGATGTGCTGATCGCCGAGTCCGGCCGCGCCATCGAGCCGGCCGACGGTTGGGAGCAGCTGCGGACCAAGCGGTACGGCCGCGCCACGGTGACGCACCTCGAGCGCTCACACGATCAGTGATGGTCCGGGCTCGACGGAGCCGGCGGTGTCGAGATGAGGTCGTATTCCGGGTTGAGGATGGCGCGCAGGCCGTGGTGGTCGCTGGCGACGCCCTTGACACTCAGGATCGTGCCGAGCCGGATGCCGGCGATCTCCTGACGGCCGAAGAAGACGATCGTGATGCTGCCGGTCTCGTCGGCCAGTGAGCACTCCATCGCCGGATTCCCGCCCCAGGGTTGAATCCGGATGGCCCGGATCCGTCCGGCGACGGTCGATCCGCTGCCGCGGGACGATCTCGGCGATCTTCGTCCGGTCGGTCGGAAGGTTCGCGGTCGACACGTTCGACGATGCCGGGCCCGTCTTCGGTTCGATGAACAGCGGACGTGGCGTCGTGCGCCTGGATCGCCGCGGCAGGGGCGGCGTCAGCGGAATGGCGGCTGCCGAGTTGATACGGCACGATCGTCACGTTGCAGTGCGGAACCTCGTCGACCGCGGCGGCGATCGCGTTCGACGACCGGTCGTGCAGGAGGCGGTGCCAGAGCTTCGTGTACTCGCGTCGCGGCACCAGCACCGTGAGTTGGGTGTCGTGGTCGGACGTGATGTCCGTGGCCAGTTCGAGCACGGCCCGGGGAACACGGCGGTCGGGGCACTCGATGATGTCGAGCGGCAAGGACGACAGCCCGAGGTCGCGCCATGACTGCACGAGCAGGCTCGTCTTCCACGGATCGAGATCGAAGTGGACGGCGCGCAGGTCCCGTGCGGTCAACGTCCGTGCGTACTGCAGCGCCCGGGCGGCGGCGGCATCGAGCCCGTCGACGAGCACGACGACGGAGTGGACGCGCAGGGTGCGCATCTGGGCGATCGCCTGCGCATCCTCGAGCAGTTCGACCGACTCGGCCTCGTACGCCTTGTTGAGGCGGACCAGGCCGACGACCATGATCGGCACGAGCAGCATGACGACCCAGGCCCCTTCGGCGAACTTCATGCTGGCGACGATGATCAGCACGATGAACGACAGCACGGCGCCGATCCCGTTGATCCAGGCGCCCACCCGCCAGCCGTCCTCCTGCAGCCGGAAGTGGTGCTTCGTCATTCCGGCCTGGGACAACGTGAAGCTGGTGAACACGCCGATCGCGTAGAGCGGGATCAGCCGGCTCACCTCGGCCTGAGTCGCGAGCAGCGTGACGATGGCGGCGCCGGACAGGAAGATGATGCCGTTGGAGAACACCAGGCGGTGGCCGCGGACCATGAACTGGCGTGGCATGAAGTTGTCGCCGGCATGGAACGACGCGAGCCGGGGGAAGTCGGCGAAGCTGGTGTTGGCGGCCAGGACGAGGATCAGCATCGTGCCTGCCTGCAGCGCCAGGAACATGGCGTGCCCGGCGAGCGTCTGGCCGAACACCAACTTGCCGACCTGCGAGATGACCGTCGGAGTGCCGCCCTCGTACGGCGTGGCGTGGACTCGGGACGCGAGGAACGACAGGCCGAGGAACATGACGCCCAACAGGGCGCCCATGTAGACCAGGGTGTCGCGGGCGTTCTTCCACGCCGGCGGGCGGAAGGCGGGCACACCGTTGCTGATCGCCTCGACGCCGGTCACGGCTGCACCTCCGGAGGCGAAGGCCTTCAGGAAGATCAGCAGGCCGGCGCCCATGAAGATCGCGCTCGACGGACTCTGCGTCTGCACGAGCATGCCGTCGATGTTGCTCGGTTGGACGGGCAGGGTGCCGGTGAAGAATCGGATGGTGCCGGTGACGAGGAGCACCCCCATCACGACGACGAAGAAGTAGGTCGGCGCGGCGAAGAGGCGGCCGGACTCCTTGGTGCCGCGCAGGTTGCCGAACGCGATCAGACAGACGAAGAAGATCGAGATCCACATCTTGTTCGGGGCCAGGGCGGGAAAGGCCGACGCCAACGCGGCGCTGCCGGCGGCGGTGCTCACGGCGACCGTGAGGATGTAGTCGATGAGCAACGCGACGCCGGCCACCTGGGCCGGCAGCAGGCCGAAGTTGTCGCGGGTGACGATGTAGGCGCCGCCCGCCGACGGGTAGGCCTTGATCGTCTGGCGGTACGAGAGGATGAGGAATCCGAGGACGACGAGGAGCAGCATCGTGATCGGCGTGACGAGCGAGAACGCGGCCAGTCCGATGACCGGCACGAGCACCACGAGGATCTCCTCGGATGCGTACGCGCACGACGAGATGCAGTCCGATGCGAACACGGCGAGCGCCGTGGGCTTGCCGAGTGTCTCGTGCTCCAACCGCTCGCTGTGCAACGGCGGACCGAGCAGCTTCGTCTTCATCCGGTAGGTGAACGGCTCCGGGATGTCGGGCACCACGGCGGCCGCCGCCGACTTCTTCCTGCCCGACCGCCGCGGAGCGGTTGGAGGGCTGGACGGGGGAGGAGTCGTGGTGATCGTGTCGTCTTCGAGGAGCACAATTCCACTCAACACCCGGACCGTCGCGGTGGCCGTCTGGAGGCCGACAAGATCCGGCCGGGGCGCGCTGAAGAACGCGTCAAGACGCCTCGAATCGGTACCCGACACCCGGATCGGTGAGGAAGTACCGGGGTTGTCCCGGGGTCGGTTCGAGCTTCCGGCGGATCGCCGCCATGTGGACCCGCAGGTAGTTCGTCTCGTTCTCGTACTGCGGACCCCACACCCGCTGGAGAAGTTGTCGCTGCGTGACCAACCGGCCCGGATGGCGGACGAGGTATTCGACGATCGACCATTCGGTCGGCGTCAGGTGCACGGCGGCTCCGTTGCGCGTGACCCGTCGCGAGACGAAATCGACGACGAAGTCGCTCGTCTCGACGATCGGATCGTCGGCGACGGGCTGGTGGCGGCGCAACGATGCTCGGACCCGAGCGAGGAGCTCGGTGATGCTGAACGGCTTCGTGACGTAGTCGTCGGCGCCGGCGTCGAGCGCGGCGACCTTGCTCGTGTCGCCCTCCCGCGCCGACACGACGATGATCGGCACCGTCGTCCATCCGCGCAGCCCGCGGATCACATCGATGCCGTCGAGACCGGGGAGCCCCAGATCGACGATCACGAGATCGGGTGTGGCCGCGGCGGCGCTCGTCAACGCCGCCTCACCGGTCGCCGCCATCACCACCTCGTAGCCGTGGGCGCGCAGGTTGATGTCCAACGCCCTGACGATCTGGACGTCGTCGTCGACGACGAGTATCCGGGTCATCGCTCTTCCGTCTCGACGGGTGGCTCGATGGGTTCACCCTCGATGATCAGCAGGCGGATGGTGATCGTGAGCCCGCCTCCTGGCGTGTCGTCCAACTCCATGCTCGCACCCATCGCGTCGATGAACCCCTTGGCGATCGCGAGGCCCAGGCCCGCTCCCGCGTCGTGCGACCGGTCGCCGAATCGCTGGAACGGGACGAAGATGCGGTCGCGTTCCGACGCGGGCACACCCGGGCCACGGTCGACCACCCGCAGGTCGACGAACGAACCGACGAGTCCGGCCTCGACGCGCACCGGTCGGTCGTCCGGCGACCACGCGACCGCGTTCGAGACGATGTTGGCGACGGCGCGTTCGAGGAGCGCGGCATCGGCGAGCACGAGGGGCAACGCTTCGGACACGTCGACGTCGACCCGCTCCTGGGCGGCGGCGATTCCGGAGAGTGCGGACGCCACGACCTCTTCGAGCGCGACAGCACCCAGGGCCAGATCGACGGCGCCTGCCTCGAGCCGGCTCATGTCGAGCAGGTCGCGCACCATGCGATCGAGCCGGTCGGACGCCGCCTCGATGTCGTGGAGCAGCACGCGGCGATCGTCGTCGGTGAAGGCGACGTCGGTGTGGAGCAGTCCGGATGCTGACGCCTTGATGGTGGCGAGCGGTGTGCGGAAGTCGTGCGAGACCGCGCGCAGCAGCGCCGATCGCAGCGCGTCGGCCTCCGCCACCAGATCGGCTTCGGCGGCGTCCGCCCGCAATCGCCGCGCTTCGACCGCCATCGCCAACTGATCGGCGAAGGCGCGGAGCACCACGAGTTGCTCCGACTGCAGCGTCGCCCCGGACACCACGAGACACAGGGCACCATCCGCCGAGAGGTCGATCGAGGTGCCCTGAGCGGGGTCGAGGAGTTCCGGCGTTCCCGACGTGTGGGTCGGCCACCACCCGTCGCCGTTGCGTTCGAGCACCGATGCGGCTTCGAGTCCGAACGTCGCCCGCACCTGTTCGAGCAGGTCGGCGAGCGGATCGAGCGCGCCGACGAGCGTCGCTGCCGATCGGGCGAGCGCCGCCGCGTCGGCACGAGCGCTCGCTGCCTCGCGGCTCCGGCGCGCGGCGCGATCGACGAGCACGCTGATCACGACCGTGACCAGCACGAACACGGACAGGGCCACGACGTTCTCGCTCTCGCTGATCGTCAGCGTGTGCAGCGGCGGGGTCAGGAACCAGTTGGTCAGTGCGAACGCGCCGAACGAGGCGACCAGGCCGGCGCGCAGGCCGGCGAGCGCGGCGACACCCATCACGACGCAGAGATCGACGAGCAGTGCCGACCCGAGCGAGATGTGATCCCGGAACGGGACGAGCAGCATGGTCAGCAGCGGCAGCCCGATGAGGCAGAGCGCCCAGCCGGCCCTGATCTGCAGCGTCGAACGGTGCCGTGACCGGCGCGTCGTGTCGAGCCAGCGTTGCGTGTTGAGCGTCGCCCCGGTGGAGACCACGTGGATGTCGGCGGGGCCGATGTTGTCGATCAGGTCGTTCACCACCGAGCCCCCGGCGCGGGTGCGCAGGCCCTTGGTCCGCGCTCCGACCACGAGCTGGGTCGCCTGCTCGACGTCGGCGAACGCGGCCATCGCGGCAGCCACATCGTCTCCCCGCAGTTCCCGGTACGTCCCGCCGAGCGCGACGAGCAAGCGGCGCTGCCGTTCGAGGTCGGGGCCGGGCTGCCGATCCGTGCGCGTGACGTGGACCCCGATCAGGTGCCCGCTCGACCGGTTCGCGAGCCGTGCGGCCCGGCGCACGAGCAGCTCGCCTCCTTCGCCGCCGAGGGCGACGACGACGCGCTCGCGTCGCGGTGCGACATCGGCCGGGTCCGGGTCGAGGTCGCGTGTGACCTGCTCGTCGACGCGGTCGGCGAGCCACGTCAGAGCGAGGTGACGGAGGCTGCCGAGCACCGCCGGACGGAACAGGTTCGCCCGTGCGGTGTCGAGGCGCTCCGGCGGGTAGACGTTCCCGTGGGCGAGCCGCCTGCGCAACGACTCGGGGCTCATGTCGACCAGTTCGATCTGTGTGTCCGCGGTGAGGAAGGAGTCAGGCACGAACCGCGTCGATTCCACACCGGTGAGCACGGTGACCGTGCTGTGCAGCGACGCCAGGTCACCGATGTCGAACGTCGAGATGACGTCGATACCGCTGGCGAGAATTCGATCGACGGATTCCCACCGTGGGTGTTCGTGGCTGCCCCGGTGTCCGAGCTCGTCGACGAGCACGACCCGCGGCTGCCGCCGGAGGATCAGCCCGACATCCAATTCGGGATCACCGTCGATGCCGGCGGTCGTCGCGATCCGTTCCAACGGAATGTGGCGACCCTTCCACGCAGGGCGGTCGTCGATGTCCAGCACGCCGATCACGACGTCGGTGCCGCGGTCGGCACGACGAAGTCCCTCCTCGACCATCGCGTGCGTCTTGCCGACGCCGGCCGTCGCTCCGAGGTAGAGCCGTAGTTGGCCGCGCGTCACGATCGACAGTCTGCTCCAGTCGCCAGAAGGCGCAACCGATCGGGCGCGGGCGCTAGGTTCGGCACCCGATGACCGATCGTCCCGACCCGTCACTCCTCGTGCTGTACCCGGGTAGTTTCGATCCGATCCACCTCGGTCACGTCGACGTGATCGAGCAGGCGCTCGAGCTGTTCGGCAGCGTGGCCGTGGCCGTGATGCACAACCCGGCCAAGCCGTCCGGGCTGTTCCCGGTCGATCAGCGCGTCGACTTGGCGCGCACATCGCTCGCCCACCTGAACGGCGTGACCGTCGAGGCATATTCGGGGCTCGCGGTGCAGGCGGCGAGTTGGGCCAGCGTCGACTTCATGGTCAAGGGTCTGCGCACACCGGGCGACTTCGAGATCGAGCAGCAGATGGCGCAGAACAACTACGCCGTCACCGGCATCCGCACGGTCTATCTTCCCTGTACCCCGGCGCTCGGCTACATCAGCAGCCGCTTCGTCCGGGAGATCGCGAAGTACGGTGGAGCGATCGGGCATCTCGTTCCGGCGCCGGTCGCGGACGCGTTGCACGAACGGTTCGCCAACCCAGACGACACCGGACCGACCCGAGCCGAACGATGAGCTACGACGACACCTACGCCAACCAGCCGAACGACTACGACGACATCGACGACGAGTATCCCGATCCGGGCACGCCCGGCGGATACGTCGGCGACGCCGAGACCCTGCTGCGGCGGGCGATCGACATCGTCGCCACGGCGCCGACGATGCCGCTGTCGTCTTCCCCGCGCATCGACCGCGACGAGATCATCGAGCTGCTCGAGGAGTCGCTCCACCGGCTGCCCGACGAACTGCGTCAGGCGCGTTGGATGTTGAAGGAGCGTCAGGAATTCGTCGCCAAGACGCGGCGCGAGGCCGACGAGTTGCTCGAGGCGGCCCGCGTGCGGGCCGAGCGGATGGTGCAGCGCACCGAGGTGGTGCGCGCCGCCGAGCAACGGGCCCGCCAGGTGATGGAGACCGCCGAGGCCGACTCGCGCCGGTTGAAGCACGAGACCGAGGACTTTCTCGACCAGCGTCTCGGGTCGTTCGAGATCCTCCTCGACAAGTTGTCGAAGACCGTGCACGCGGGCCGTCAGCGCCTGTCGATCGGCGGGATCCGCGACGAGACGACGAGCATCGAAGAGGAAGACCCGACGATGGGCTTCTTCGACCAGGACGGCTGAGACGCAATGATTGCTCGGCCTCACGTCGAGTCTCGTCGCTGCACTTGAGGTCGGCCTCGCGGGAGCCTCGTCGCTGGCGCTTCCCTCGGCTCGCGCCGCCGACCAATTTCTCGTCGCCGGTATCGTGTTTCCATGGTCGACATCGCCCGTCAACTGCGGCTCAACGCGGTCGAGATGCTGCGTCAACCAGGCACGACCCGCGAGTTCGAGGTCGAGGTCGAGGGTGAGGCCGTGTCGGTCGTCCACGACGCGCTCGACGGTCCGATCGAACTGAACCTCAGGCTCGAGACGCTGAACGACGGCATCGCGGTGGGCGGAACGATCGCCACGCCGTGGCGCGGCGTCTGTCGGCGCTGTCTCGAGTCGCTGTCGGGCATCGACATCGCCGACGTCGACGAGTTGTACCAGAAGGTCGTCATCGATCCCGACGCCTACCTCATCGAGAACGGTCAGCTCGATCTGGTCCCGCTCGTCCGGGAGACCGCCCTGCTGCAGCTCGATGACGAACGGCTCTGCCGGCCTGACTGCGCCGGCCTCTGCCCGCAATGCGGCATCGACCGGAACCACGAATCGTGCGACTGCGGTGCCGAGATCCGCGACGACCGCTGGGCGGCCCTCGAAGGTCTCGAACTCGACAAGTGAGCCCCGGCCTCGATGCAGGCCGCCGGATGTGAACCGGGGCGCGGGCCGATAACGTGATGCGGCCCTTGGGGCACGGGTGCGCCGAACCGGCTGCCCGCCACACGATCGGACCGCGACCCGCACGGGTCCGTGGTCAATGGACGAGGAAAGCGAACGATGGCCGTTCCGAAGAAGAAGACATCGAAGTCGAAGACGCGTAGCCGTCGGGCGAGCTCCTGGCAGCTGGACGCGCCTCCTCGCAGCCTCTGCCCGCGTTGCGGGTCCGCCAAACTCCCGCACACCGTGTGTGGGGCATGTGGCTGGTACCGCGACCGCGTCGTCGTCGACGTCGGCTGAACCGAGCATTTCTCCACACATGCTCCCCATCGTCGTCGACGCCATGGGCGGCGACGACGCCCCCGGTCCGATCGTGGCCGGAGCGCACCTCGCCGCCGCGGCTGGGCACTCAGTGGTACTCGTCGGCCCGGCTGATCTCGACTGCGTCGATGCCGCCACCGGTGCCCGTCTCGACCTGATCGAGGCGTCCGAGGTCATCGGCATGCACGACGATCCCGCCCAGGGGGTGCGGCGGAAGAAGGATTCCACGCTCGTCCGCGCCGCCGAAGCGGTGCGCGACGGCAAGGCCAGCGCGATGATCTCCGCCGGCAACACCGGTGCCACCATGGCGGCCGCCCTGCTGCGAATGGGACGGATCAGCGGCGTGAAGCGGCCGGCGATCGCCACGCCCATCCCGGTGCCAGGCTCGACACCGACCATCCTGCTCGATGCCGGCGCGAACGCCGAGGTCCAGGCCGACTGGCTCGTGCAGTTCGCCCTGATGGGGTCGGTCTACGCCCGCCACCGCTTCGGGATCGCCGAGCCCCGGGTCGGCCTGCTGTCGATCGGGGAAGAGCCGGGCAAGGGCGACAACCTGCGCAAGGAGACCTACGAACTGCTCTCGGCGGCCGAGGGGTTGAACTTCATCGGCAACGTCGAAGGTCGCGACGTGATGGCCAAGCACCTCGACGTGTGCGTCACCGACGGCTTCACCGGCAACGTCGTGCTGAAGACGCTCGAAGGCGCGTTGAAGGTCATCGTGGCGGCGCTGCTCGATGCGTTCAACGCCGAAGAGCACTACAAGCCCCACACCGAGGCGCTGATGCCGGCGCTGTTGCAGCTCTATCGCACGCTGAGCCCCGACACCTACGGCGGTGCCGTGCTGCTCGGGGTCGACGGCGTGTGCGTCATCGCGCACGGATCGTCGACGGCAGAGGCCATCGTGAACGGCATCGGCGTGGCCGCCGAGATGGTCGAACGTGACGTCGTGAGCGAGATTCGCGCCGCGATCGCCGCCAACGCCTGACCAAACGGCCCGGCAGTACACTGCTTCGGCGTGCCAGCAGAGACGTCCGTTCAACAAGGTCCCATCGGTCGAGAGGAGATCTTCGAGATCGTGCGTGACCGGCTCGCCGACATCCTCGAGATCGAGCCGACGACCATCTCCGAGGGGCAGTCGTTCGTCGACGACCTCGACGCCGACTCGCTGGCGCTGATCGAGCTCGTCGAAGCCCTCGAAGAGGAACTGTCGGGGCGCATCGACGGCTTCCGCATCGAGGACGAGGACCTCGAGGACCTGAAGACCGTGCGTGACGCGGTCGACTACGTGCACGAGCGGGCGATCGCCTGAACAGCCGCGCTGCGCCCGCCGACGACGATGAAGCTCTCGCCGTCCTGGAGGAACGGATCGGTCACGCCTTCGCCGACCGCGAGCTCCTCCGTCACGCGCTGAACCATCGTTCGTGGGTCGCTGAACATCCTGGCGCGCGGAGCAACGAGCGCTTGGAATTCCTCGGCGACGCCGTACTGGGTTGGGCCGTGGCCGACATGTCGTACCGGCGGTTCGGCCAGACACCGGAGGGCCAACTCACCGACCTCCGCAAGAGCGTGGTCAACGCGTTGGCGCTGGCCAAGGTGGCCCGCGAGATCGGTCTCGGCGACCATGTCCGGCTCGGGTCGCGGCGAGGCCGCCGCGGCGGGAGCGCAGAAGCCGTCGATCCTGTCGGACGCCTTCGAGGCGCTGCTCGGTGCCGTGTACCTCGACGGTGGGACCGAGGCGGCGTACGGCATGGTCGATCGGCTCGTCGCCCCCGGATTCCCGCTGACGATCGACGCACTCGACCAGCTGGACCACAAGACGCAGCTGCAGGAGCGTGCCGCTCGCGCCGGCCGTGGCATCCCGATGTACAAGGTCGTCGCGACGGGACCCGATCATGCCAAGACGTTCGTCGCCTCGGTGTTCGTCGACGACGTGCTGCTGGGCCAGGGGACCGGGCATTCGAAGAAGTCCGCCGAACAGCTCGCTGCTTCCGCCGCGTGCGCCACCTTCGACTGACGCCGGAACGCCACCGCCAATGCCCGAGTTGCCCGAGGTCGAGACGGTGCGGCGGGGCCTGCAGCAACACGTCGCCGGCCGTCGGATCGTGCGGGTCGAGGTGGGTCGGGAACGGGTCGTGCGGCGAACGTCGCGCGAGGCGCTCATCCACGGGCTGACCGACGTGGTCGTGCTCTCGGCCGACCGGCGGGGCAAGTACCTGCTGCTCCCGCTCGATTCGGGCGACTCGACGATGATCCATCTGCGGATGAGCGGCCAGGTGTTGCTCGCCGCCGGGGACGCCCCGCGCCCGGCCCACACCCATGTCGCGCTGACGCTCGACGATCGACGGGAGCTGTGGTTCGTCGACCCACGCACGTTCGGCGAGGTGGTGGTGTTCGATCCCGACCACGTCGACGTCGAGCTGCCCGAGCTGGCGCTGCTCGGGATCGACCCGATCGCCGACCCGTTCGAGCGTGGCGACCTGGCGCGGATCGTGCGCTCGACGCGCCGGGCGTTGAAGCCACTGCTCCTCGACCAGCATGCGATCGCCGGCATCGGCAACATCTACGCCGACGAGATCCTCCACGCCGCCCGGCTGCGTCCCGATCGGGAGGCGTCGTCGCTCGACGGCCGGGCGATCACCCGTCTCCACACGTCGATCGTCGAGGTGCTCGCGTCGGCGATCGTCGCCGGTGGGTCGACCCTGGGCGATGCGCAGTACGTCGATCTGATGGGGTCGTCGGGCTCGTACCAGGACGACCACCGCGTCTACGGCCGCACCGGAGAACGCTGCCTCACCTGTGGCCGGGGATGGATCCGCCGGACGGTGTCGGGAGGTCGCTCGACCCACTTCTGTCCGGTGTGCCAGCACTGAGATCACCGGCGAGATCCGGGTGACCGGGCGGTCGCGCGAGTAGGTTCTCCGACTGCTGTGTTCCTGAAGAGTCTCAACCTCAAGGGCTTCAAGTCCTTCGCCGACAGCACCACCTTGGTCCTGGAGCCTGGGGTCACCGTGGTCGTCGGCCCGAACGGCTCGGGCAAGTCGAATGTCGTCGATGCCGTGGCCTGGGTGCTCGGTGCGCAGGCGCCCAAGGCGGTCCGCAGCCAGAAGATGGACGATGTGATCTTCGCCGGCACCGCCAAGCGGCCCGCGCTCGGCCGTGCCGAGGTGAGCATCACGATCGACAACTCCGACGGCACGCTCGGTGTCGATCTCACCGAGATCACGGTCACGCGCATCCTCTTCCGCAACGGCGATTCGGAGTACTCGATCAACGGCGTGCCGTGCCGTCTGCTCGACGTGCAGGAACTGCTGTCCGATGCCGGCGTCGGTCGCCAGCAGCACGTGATCGTCAGCCAGGGCCAGATCGACGCCGTGCTGAACGCCCGCCCCGAGGAGCGCCGGGCGATCATCGAGGAAGCGGCGGGCGTGCTGAAGTTCCGCCGGCGCAAGGAGAAGGCCGAGCGCCGGCTCGATGCCACCGAGGCGAACCTGCTCCGTGTGCAGGACCTGCTGCGCGAGGTGCGGCGCCAGCTGCGCCCGCTCGAACGGCAGGCGGCGGCCGCCGAACGGCACGGGTCGCTGATCACCGAACTCAACGCGCTGAAGACGTTCGTCGCCGGGCGCGAGATCGCGGCGTGGCGTGTGAAGCTCGAGTCGCTGTCGTCGACGCGCCTCGAGAGCGCCACTGCCGAGAGCGAGTTGAAGTCGTCGCTCGCCGGCCTCGACACGTCGGTGATGGCGATCGAGGCCGAGCTGTCGGCACGCGGGCAGAGCGACACCGGGGATCGGCTGGCGCGGGTGGAACAGCTGCGGGAGCGGGCCCGCGGGCTCGCCGCCGTGCTGGCGGAACGGCGCCGCTCGCTCGAACGTGATCGAGGGCAGCTGCTCGATGCCGACCTCGTGGCCAACCTCGAGGCCGAGGCCGCCCGGTTGCGCGACGAGTTGGAGGTCGTGGCGCTCGACATCGTCGCCGTCCGGCCCGACGTCGACGAGTTGGAGATCGAGGAGCGCCGCTTCGAGAGCGAGCGCACCACTGCGCTCCAGGCGGTTGCACCGAGCGACGGCTCGGGTTCGCGTGCGGCCAGCGCCGCGGCCGAGGTGCGTGGCGAGTTGCGGTCGGTACGCACGGGACTCGATCGTCTGCTCGACGAAGTGCGCCGCCACGAGGGCCGCTCGAACTCGCTCGCCCAGCGGATCGATGCGTTGCACGAGTCGGCCGAGCGGTTCCGTGGCGAGTGCGACGCTGCCGGCAGCGTCGAGGAATCACTGGTCGCCGAGGTCGAGGCCGCCGAGTCGGCCCGTGAAGCGGCCGCCGCACTCACCGAGACCCGGCGTTCGCTGAAGGCGGACGATGCCGACGCCGCGGCGCGGGCGGCCGCCCGGATGGATGCGCTCCAGCTCGCACTCGACGCGGCGCGCGCCCGGGCCGGCGCCGAACGGCTCGTCGGCATCGACGGCGTGCTCGGCACGCTGCTCGACCTCGTCGAGATCGACGACGATTGGGGACCGGCCGTCGAGGCCGCGCTCGGTGAATCGCTCACCGCGGTCGTCGTGGACGATCCGACGGCGGGGCGCCGCGCCCTCGATGCGCTGCGCGATTCGGCCACGAGCGGGGCGGTGATCGCGCTCGGTGCGCGGCCGTTCGCACCGGCCAACCCGGGGCTCGGTGAGGCCGTGCGGCCGCACGTCAGGTCGTCGAGGCCGGGGGTTGCGGAGTTGCTCGACGGGCTGCTCGGTGTCGCCGTCTGCGTGGGCGACATCACCACCGCCGTGGATGTCGCCCTCGACCATCCCGACGCCGTCGTCGTGACGCGCAGCGGGGATCGGTTCGGTCTCAGCGGGTGGCGCATCGGCGCCGGGAGTTCCGGTGCGACGGCGGCGGCGCTCGACGATGCGATCGCCGCCTCCGACGCGGCCGCCCGATCGCTGGAGAGCTCCACGCGTGCGCTCGCCGAGGCGGAGAGCGCACTCGTCGCGAGCCAGCGCCGCGAAGCCGATCTCGTCCGCGCCCTCGACGCCAACGACGCCAAGTTCAGCGCCGCCTCCGAAGGGCTTGCCAGGGCACAGCGCGAACTGCGTGAGCTCGCCACCGAGCGTGACGCGCTCGACGCGACGCTGGTCGAACGTCGCGGCATCGGTGGAGCGCGAACAGCGCCGGGCCGACGAGCTGGCGGCGTTGCTGCCCGGCCTCGAGTCCGACGAGCAGGCGGAGGTCGACGCGGCCCGGGCCCGTGGCGAGCTGCGGGCGGAACTCGATCGGCGAGCCGCGGCACTGTCGTCGCGCCGCACCGACATCGAAGTCCGCAGCGCCGGGCTGCACGAACGGCGCCAACTGCTCGAGCACCAGCTGGCCGAAACCGATCGCCGGCTCGCGGCCGACGTCGAAGCGCGGGCGGCGGCGACGTCCAAGCGCGAACAGGTCGACCGGTCGCTCGACGTGATCGCCGAACTGGTCGAGATCGTCGATCATCACCGGGCAACGGTCGAGACGGAGCACGCTGTGCTCGCCGAGGAGCGCCGTCGGCAGACCGACGAGGTGCGGGCGCTGAGCGCCGACCTCGATCGGCTCCGTCGCGAGCGCTCCGAGCAGGAGCGGGCCCTGGAATCGACCCGCGAACGCGCCCGGCAGGCCGAGCTCGGCGAGGCCGAAGCCAAGCTGCGGCTCGAGACGACGATCGAGACGCTGCGTCGCGAACTCGACATCGAACCGGCCGTCGCCGAGGCCGCTCCGATGCCGGAGCTTCCCGAAGGCGCGAGCCCCGCCGGACGGGTCCGCGAACTCGACCGGGAACTGCGGCTGCTCGGGCCGATCAACCCGCTGGCGCTCGAGGAGTTCAACGAACTGCAGGGCCGCCACACGTTCCTCGAGACACAGCTCGAGGACGTGCGCAGCACGCGTCGCGACCTGGCCCGGGTGATCAGCGCCGTCGACGAGGAGATCCAGAACGTGTTCGCGGCCGCCTTTGCCGACGTCAGCACGAACTTCTCGCAGCTCTTCTCGCTGCTGTTCCCGGGGGGCACGGGCAAGCTCGTCCTCACGGCGCCGGACGACATGTTGAACACCGGCATCGAGGTCGAGGCCAAGCCGGGCGGGAAGAACGTGAAGAAGCTGTCGCTGCTGTCGGGCGGCGAGCGGAGCCTCACGGCGCTCGCCTACCTGTTCGCCGTGTTCCGCTCGCGGCCGTCGCCGTTCTACGTGATGGACGAGGTCGAGGCGGCGCTCGACGACGTCAACCTGCACCGCTTCCTCGGGCTGATCCAGGAGTTCCGCAAGGACGCGCAGCTCATCGTGGTGTCGCACCAGAAGCGGACGATGGAGGCCGGCGACTGCCTCCTGGGCGTGACCATGCAGCCCGGTGGCTCGAGCAAGGTGGTCACCGAACGCGTGACGGCCGCCAGCACCTCCGCCCACGCGGCAACCTGACCATCCGTCAATCCGTTCTCGTGAACTTCTTGCGTACCCGCGTGCGCAAGAAGTTCACGAGAACGCCGGGGTAGCGTCGTCGCGCGATGGGTATCGAAGTCGTCTTCCTGATCCTCGCCGTGCTGGTGGTCGCCTTCGGCATCGGCGTGATCGTCGTCAACCGCCGCCGCACCGCAAGCGGGACAGCCCGCCCGCAACCACCGGTCGCCCCGTCGACCCCGCCTCCCAGAGCTCCCGGGGCAGGCACCGGCACAGCGGTCGAGGAACGCCCGATCGAGGCCGAACCCGTCGAGGCTCCGGTCGTCGAACCCGAAGTCGTCCCGGTCCCACGGTCCTTCCGTGAGCGACTTTCGAAGGCGCGCTCGGCGTTCACGGGCGCGTTCGCCGGCGTGCTCGGCCGTGGCGCCATCGACAACGACTCGTTCGACGACCTCGAAGAGGCGTTGCTCCGTGCCGATGTCGGCGTGCGGGTCACGATGGAGTTGATCGACGGGTTGCGCAGCAAGGTCGACTCCAAGGAGATCACCGAGCCGCAGGCACTGCTCGATGAGCTGCAGCGCGAGATGACCGCCCGGCTGGAAGGTGGTGACCGCACCCTGGCGTTCGTCGAGGGCGAGCCGGGGAGCCCGAACGTCTGGATGTTCGTCGGCGTGAACGGGGTCGGCAAGACGACCACGATCGGCAAGCTCGCCAACCAACAGATCGGCGACGGCCGCACGGTCCTGCTCGCGGCGGGCGACACGTTCCGTGCCGCGGCCGCCGAGCAGCTCACGACGTGGGCCGAGCGGGCGGGTGCCGAGATCGTCCGGGGCGCCGAGGGCGGCGACCCGAGTTCGGTCATCTACGACGGCGTCGAGCGGGCGGCCGCCCGCAACATCGACCTGGTCCTGGCCGACACCGCGGGACGCCTGCACACCAAGTCGAACCTGATGGAGGAGCTGCGCAAGGTGCGCCGGGTGGCCGAGAAGGGCACCGGGCGGGTCACCGAGACGCTGCTGGTGATCGACGCCACGACGGGTCAGAACGGCCTCACCCAGGCGCGGGAGTTCCGCGAGGCGACCGACGTCACCGGCGTCGTGCTCACCAAGCTCGACGGGTCGGCCAAGGGCGGCATCGTGTTCGCCATCGAGACCGAACTCGGCATCCCCGTGAAGCTCGTCGGCACCGGCGAGACGATCGGCGACCTCGTCCCGTTCGACCCCACCGAGTTCGTCGCCGCCCTCTTCGACTAGTACGCGCCCATGCGATCCGAGCGATGAGCGAGCCGCCCGACCTCGGAGCGTTTCGCTCATCGGTCAGGCGGCGCCCGTCGTTCCGATGAGCGAGCGGCCCCGTATCGGTCGGTTCGCTCATCGCTGGGTTGGTGGGTCGGTGGCGGCTCTGGCACGCTGGTCCCATGACGATGACCGAGACGCGCCCGTCGGCAGGGAGTACCGATCCCGAGACCCGGAAGGTCGAAGAGGCGCTCGATGCGCTCCTGGCCGCCAACGATCCCAAGGTGATCGACAACGTCGCGTTCCGAGGGGCGCGCTACGACGCGGGCCTCGCCTGGGTGCACTTCCCCCAGGGTTTCGGCGGGCTCGGGCGTGCGGCCGGAGTTGAACAAGCTCGTCGAGCAACGGGTCCGGGCCGCCGGTGCCCAGCCGACCAATCCGGCCACGTTCTTCATGGCGCTCGCCGGGCCGACGATCGTCACCCACGGCAGCGACGAGGTGCGCAACCGCTTCCTGCGCCCGATGTTCACGGGCGAGGAGGTGTGGTGCCAGCTGTTCTCCGAACCGGGCGCCGGCTCCGACTTCGCCGGGCTCGCCACGCGGGCGGTCAAGGACGGCGAGGAGTGGATCGTCAACGGGCAGAAGGTCTGGAACACGCTGGCCCACATCGCCGACTACGGCATGCTCGTCACCCGCACCGATCCTGACGCGCCGAAGCACAAGGGGATGACGTACTTCGCCCTCGACATGCACGCTCCTGGCGTCGAGGTGCGCCCGCTGCGCCAGATCACCGGCGAGGCGGAGTTCAACGAGGTGTACATGACCGACGTGCGCATCCCCGACTCGTCGCCGGGTCGGTGACATCGGCGAGGGCTGGCGGGCCAGCCTCACCACGTTGATGAACGAGCGCAACGCCATCGGGTCGGGTGGCGGCGCCGGGAGCGGTGACGTGGGAAAGCGTGGCGCGCAGGCCAACGATGCCGTGGCGATCTGGAACGACCTCGATCCGTCGGAGCAGACCGGCGCGCGCAAGGACCGGCTGATGCAGCTGTGGGCCCAGGCCGAGGTCGGCCGCCTGACCAACCGCAGGGCGGCGGAGCGGGCCAAGGCCGGGAACCCCGGACCGGAGATGTCGATCGCCAAGCTGGCGTTCTCCGAGCTCAACAAGGCGCTCTACGAGTTCTGCATCGACCTGATGGGCGCTGAGGCCCTCATCGGGTACGACTACACGTTCCGGCGTCCGGGCGACCTCGACGTGACCGGAACGATGCACGGCACCCGCTACTCGTTCCTGCGCGTGCGGGCCAACTCGATCGAGGGTGGCACGTCGGAGATCATGCGCAACATCCTCGGCGAGCAGGTGCTCGGCCTGCCCGGCGAGCCCCGCGTCGACAAGTCCGTCCCCTGGAACGAGGTCCCCCGCAACTGACGCTCGGTTCGTTTCGGCCCCGGCCCCGAACGAACCGCGGTTCGTTTCGGCCCCGACCCCAAACGAACCGGCGCTTCCCTCGGCGGCCCGAATCAGTCGTCTGAGCGCCGGTAACCTCGGACACTGATGTTCGACACGCTGTCCACCCGCCTCGACGGGATCGTCAAGAAGATCAAGGGCAAAGGCCGCCTGACGGAGGCCGACGTCGACGAGGTGATGCGGGAGATCCGCACCGCCCTGCTCGAGGCCGACGTGAACGTCACCGTCGTCCGCTCGATCTGCAACCGCATCCGCGAGCACGCGATCGGCGCTACTCGATCGGGTGCGCTCGATCCGGCCCAGCAGGTGGTCAAGGCGGTCAACGACGAGCTGACCCGGGCGCTCGGCGGCGAGACCCTGTCGATCACGTACGCCTCCAAGCCGCCGACCGTCGTGTTGATGGCCGGGCTCCAGGGCTCCGGCAAGACCACCAACTCGGCCAAGCTCGCCTCGTGGTTCAAGACACAGGGTCGCCAGCCCCTCCTCGTCGGGGCCGATCTCCAGCGTCCCGCCGCCGTCGAGCAGCTGCGCACGCTCGGCCGCCAGATCGACGTGCCGGTGTTCTCCGACCCGTCCGATCCCGTCGGCGCGGCCCGGGCCGGCATGGAGGAGGCCAAGCGCCTCGGTCGTGACGTGGTCATCGTCGACACGGCCGGCCGCCTGTCGATCGACGCGGAGATGATGGAGCAGGTCCGCCAGATCTCCGCCACCGTCCAACCCGACTACACGTTCCTCGTGATCGACGCGATGACCGGTCAGGACGCGGTGCAGACAGCCGAGGCGTTCCACGCCACGCTGCAGATCGACGGCGTGATCATGTCGAAGATGGACGGCGACGCCCGCGGCGGTGCGGCGCTGTCGGTGAAGGAAGTGATCGGCCGGCCGATCGCCTTCGCCTCCACGGGCGAGAAGCTCAACGAGTTCGAGCAGTTCCACCCCGACCGCATGGCGAGCCGCATCCTCGGCATGGGCGACATGCTGACGTTGATCGAGCAGGCCGAGCGGGCGTTCGAGACCGATCAGGCCGAGGCCGCGGCGGCGAAGCTGATGGAGGGACAGTTCACCCTCGACGACTTCCTCGACCAGATGCAGCAGCTCAAGAAGATGGGCCCGCTCGGCAACCTCATGGGGATGATGCCCGGCATGCCGAAGGAGCTGAAGGGCGCCAAGATCGACGACGACGACCTCAAGCCGATCGAGGCGATCATCCGCTCGATGACGCCCGACGAGCGGGCCCGGCCGGAGATCATCAACGGCAGCCGGCGCACGCGCATCGCCGTCGGCTCGGGCACCGAGGTCGGCGACGTCAACCGGCTCGTGAAGCAGTTCGGCGAGATGCAGAAGATGATGAAGCGCTTCGGCATGACCGCCAAGCCGTCGAAGCGGGCGAAGAAGGGCAAGAAGGGCAAGCCCACCGGCGGCAAGCCGCGTGGCCTCCCGCCCGGGTTCAACCCCCAGCCCGGCGGCATGGACCTGTCCGGTCTGCCTGGCATGCCCAACATGCCTGGCCTCCCCGGCCTGCCGAACCGCTGAACAACCGTGCCTTTTCGGACCGGGTCCGAACGGGCAGGTCAGACGCCGAGTTCCGCGGCGCGGGCCATCACGCCGTCGCGTTCGGCGCCGATCGTGGTCGACTCGCCGTGTCCCGTGTGGACGACCGTGTGGGCGGGTAGGGCGAGCAACACGTCGATGATCGAGCGCAGGATGGTCGGTTCGTCGCTGTAACTCCGGCCGGTCGCGCCGGGACCGCCGCAGAACAGGGTGTCGCCACTGAACACGGCGTCGCTGCCGGCGTCGTGGAAGCTGCAGCAGCCGGGGGAGTGACCCGGCGTGTGGAGCACGTGCAGGTCGTGGCCACCGACGGTGATGGTCGCCCCCGGCGACAGTGCACGGTCGGGGCTGTCGTTCGGCCACACCGCGTCCCACAGCATCCGATCGTCGTCGTGCAGCAGGATCGGCGCGTCGACGGCATCGCGCAGCGGCACCGCCGCATTGATGTGGTCGTTGTGCCCGTGGGTCAACACGATGGCCGCGACCCGGCGACCGTTCACGGCGTCGACGATCGGCGCATGGTCGTGGGCCGCATCGAACACCACCACCTCCCGGTCGTCACCGACGATCCAGATGTTGTTCGTGACCTCCCATTCGCCGCCGTCGAGGGCGAAGATGCCGTCGGTCGTGACCAGCTCGATCCCCATCGGTCAGAGCACCACGACGCTGCGGAGCACCTCGCCGTGCTCCATCTTCTCGAACGCCTCCTCGATCGCGTCGAGACCGATCGTCTCCGACACGAAGCCATCGAGATCGAGCCGACCCTGGAGATAGAGGTCGACCAGCATCGGGAAATCCCGGCTCGGGAGGCAGTCGCCGTACCACGACGACTTCAGTGCACCGCCGTGCCCGAACACCTCGAGGAAGGGCAGTTCGATGGTCATGTCGGGTCGGGGCACGCCGACGAGCACCACGGTGCCTGCCAGATCGCGGGCGTCGAAGGCCTGGCGATAGACCGCAGGATTGCCGACCGCCTCGATGCACACGTCGGCGCCGAACCCGCCGGTGGCATCGCGGATGAACTCGACCGGATCGGTGGTCGCCGAGTTGCAGGTGTGCGTGGCGCCGAAGCCCTTCGCCCATTCGAGCTTGCGGTCGTCGATGTCGACGGCGATGATCGTCGATGCTCCGGCGAGGCGTGAACCGGCGATCGCCGCGTTCCCCACGCCACCACAGCCGAACACCGCGACCGATTGACCGCGGGTGACACCGGCGGTGTTGATCGCCGCGCCGATGCCGGCCATCACACCGCAGCCGAGCAGTCCCGCCGCGGTGGCGGGGGCGGCCGGGTCGACCTTCGTGCACTGTCCCGCGGCGACGAGCGTCTTGTCGCAGAAGGCTCCGATGCCGAGCGCGGGAGACAGCTCCGTGCCGTCGAGGAGCGTCATCTTCTGGGTGGCGTTGTGCGTGTTGAAGCAGTACTGCGGTTGACCGCGGCGGCAGGCGCGGCAGTCGCCGCACACCGCCCGCCAGTTGAGGATCACGTAGTCGCCAGGGGCCACCTCGGTGACGCCCTCGCCGACCAGTTCCACCGTGCCCGCCGCCTCGTGGCCGAGCAGGAACGGGAAGTCGTCGTTGATGCCGCCCTCGCGGTAGTGCAGGTCGGTGTGGCACACCCCGCAGGCCTGGATCGCGACCACGACCTCGCCGGGGCCGGGGTCGGGAACGACGATCGTTTCGAGCGAGACGGGCGCTCCCTTGCTCATCGCGACGACACCGCGTACCTGTTGGCTCATGGTCGCCGACGGTAGCGCGCGCCGGGGAACCACAGTGCGGTGTGGGAACGTCGAACGTGTATGAATCGACGTCGCCTCGTCCAGTTCGCCTCGGTCGCCGCCCTCGCCCTCGCGCTCGCCGCCTGCGGGAGCGATGGGACCGCCTCGAACGACACCGCGTCGCCCGACACGGGCGGATCAGCTGAGCCCGGATCGGATCAAGGCGATGGCGACACGCTGCCGGCGCCCGAGGGGTACGCCCATCCGACCGGCCCGGACGACGTGGTGATCGAATACACGCGAGCTCAGTGGGTTCACCACGCGGGAGTACGCGTTCCAACAGCCGCCGATGGTCCTGATCTCGGGCGACGGTCGCGTGTTCACCACCGGCCCGCAGATCGCCATCTATCCGGGTCCGGCGTTGCCCAACATCCAGGTCGGCACGATCACCGAGGAGGCGGTGCAGCAGTTGCTGTCGATCGCCGACGACGACGGATTGTTCGCCGAGATCGACTACACCGAGGAGTCGCTGGTCGCCGACGCCTCGACGGCCACGGTCACGATCAACGTCGATGGCACGTCCTGGGTGCACTCGGCGTATGCCCTCGGTATGGACGAGCCGGGCAAGACACCGTCACCCGAGCGGGCGACGCTGCTCGAGTTCACCGCGCAACTCACGGACCTCGCCGGCACGGTCGGAGCCGACCAACTCGGCCCGACCGATGCCTTCGCGCCGGACAACTACCTGATCCAGTCGGTCGAAGCGGCCACACCGACCACCACGGCCGACGGCATCGAGCCGACGATCGTCGACTGGCCGACCACTGCCGACGTCGCGCTCGCCGATGCCACCCAGTGCGCCGTCGTCTCCGCCGAGTCGGTCGGTGACCTGTTCACGAACGCCGACCAGCTCACCTACTTCGTCGACGACGGCGTCACCTACCAGGTGGTCGCCGTGCAACAACTGCCGCAACGCACCTGCGACAACTAGAACAGGCGGAGGTCGGTGGGACGCATGCCGCGGAGTTCGTCGTAGTCGACCTCGACCCAGCGGAACCCGCGGGCTTCGGCGAGGACGCGGGCCTGCGGTTTGACGACCTGCGCCACGAACACCCCGCGCACGTCACCCAACGAGGAATCGAGGTGGAGCCGTTCGATGTAGCGGGCGAGTTGCTCGACACCGTCGATGTCGCCGCGTCGCTTCACCTCGATGGCGACCACCGTGTCGCTCCCGTCGCGGCACACCAGGTCGATCGGGCCGATGGCCGTCGGGTATTCGCGCCGCACCAGGGTCAGGCCGACCTCGATGGCGTGCGGGCTGGCCGCCAGGAGCTCCTGGAGATGCGCCTCCACACCGTCCTTCTGCAGCCCGGGATCGACACCGAGCTCCTGGGAGACGTCGCTGAACACCTCGTGGAGGGTGATCGTCAGCGTCTCCTGCTTCGGGTTCGTCACGACCCACTCGTCGCCGCGCGTCGACGAGCATGTTCGGCGCGTTCATCCAGTTCAACGGCTTGTAGGCGCCGCCATCGGCATGGATCGCCACGCAGCCGTCGGCCTTCACCATGATCAACCGGGTCGCTTCGGGGAGGTGGGCATCGAGACGACCCGAGTAGTCGACCGAGCAGCGGGCGATCACCAGGCGCACGGCGGGCGACGCTATCGCGCCGGCGCCGTCGGAGCCGCGGCCGCCCTCGACGTGCTCGCGCATGCGCTTCTGGATCAGCTCGCGGCGCTGTTGGAGTTCGCGGTACGTGATCCGGTCGACGTCGGCGGTGAGCCCGAAGCCCGCCCGGACGCCGTCCATGTCGAACTCCACCGCCGTCGGATCGACGCCGAGTTCGCGCCCGAGCCGCTCGCCGTGCTTCTGGGCGAACACCATCGAGATGTTGGCGACCTCGGCGAGGATGTCGAGGTCGGGCGCGAGGCGGGCGATCGCACCGTCGAGGAACACCATGTTCTTCACGTAGAGCATCAGCTCCTTGGGCAGCTTGGCGCCGTACCCGAGGAGCGCCTTCACGACGCGCTGCACCTCCTTCACCATCTCCTCGCCCGACAGCGTGGTCGGGTCGATGACGTCGTCGTCGAGCCGGAGGTCCTTGATCACCGCTTCGAGGTCGGTGTCCATCGGGAGCGCGCCGAGGTCGCGCAGGGCGGCCATCTGCGTGCGGACATCGTTGCCGGTGGCGCCGAGCATGAGGCGGAGGAACGCGTTCCGCCGCGCATCCGACAATCGGCCGACGATGCCGTAGTCGAGCAACGCCGTGCGGCCGTCGGCCATCACGAAGAGGTTGCCGCCGTGCAGGTCGCCGTGGAAGATGCCCTCCACGATGGCGCCTTCCATGAACGCGATCATCGCGGTGCGGACCACGTCCTCGGTGTCGATGCCGGCGTGCTTCATGCCGGCGACGTCGTCGAAGTTGAATCCGTAGACGCGTTCCATCACCAGCACGCGCCGGGTGACGAGCGTCGGGTGCGGCCGGGGGACGACGTACTTGAGCTGGTCGAGGTCGTGCAGCATCGCCGCGATGTCGAGCATGTTGGCGGCTTCCATGCGGAAGTCGAGCTCCTCCACGATCGTCTCGGCGAACAGCTCGACCAGTGCCGGCGGGTTGGCGAGCGCAGCGACCGGGATCCGTCCGACGAGGTGCGGCGCGAGCCAGGCCATGACACGCAGGTCGCGGCGCACGAGCTTCGACACCGCCGGGCGTTGGACCTTGACCACGACCTGCTCGCCGGTCTTCAACCGGGCGGCGTGGACCTGGGCGATCGACGCCGAGGCGAGCGCCGTCTCGTCGAACGATTCGAAGATGTCCTCCAGCCGCGCGCCCAGATCCTGCTCGACGGTGAGCCGGACCGCCTCGAACGGTTCGGGCGGAACCTGGTCGCGGCACTTCTTGAACTCCTCGACGAGTTCGGTCGGGAACAGCCCCTCACCCGAGGAGATGATCTGGCCGAGCTTGATGTAGGTGGGTCCGAGGACCTCGGCGGCCTTCCGCAGACGCTTCGAGATGTCGGCCCGACTGGCGGCCGGGTCGCTGTCGTAGCGGTTGAGCCGCTTGCGAACGAGCCACGGCGCGACCGCGGTGGTCAGCCGTCCGCCGACCGACACGACACGCGAGCTCCCGGCGGCAGGCGCGACGGCTTCGTGAGCGCCGGGACCTCGGCCTGGGCCTGTCGTCGCAGCGTGACGGCGAGGTTCAGCCAGCGGACGTCGTCGCGCTCGACCTCCCACGGGGCCTCGTCGGTGAACGATGCCCAGGACAGATCGCCGGGCTTGTCGAGCGGCCGGGGATGGCATGACGCCATGATGCCGGAATTCGTGGATAACCGTCGTCGGGCGACCACATGGCAACATCGCCGTCATGAACGCCACCGGCACGAACGCCAGGCACGGACGCACACGACGAATCGACCGTTCCGGGTCCTCGGGATCCAACAGATCGCCATCGGCGGCCTCGACAAGGGCGCGCTCAGCGGACTGTGGACGGGACTGCTCGGCGTCGAGAAGGTCGGCGACTACGTGAGCGAGTCGGAGAACGTCGACGAGGACATCCTGCGCCTCGGCTCGGGTCCGCACGCCGTGGAGATCGACCTGATGCAGCCGCTCGATCCCGAGCGCGCCCGAAGGTCCACGTCCCGACGCTCAACCACGTCGGGCTGTGGATCGACGATCTGGCGGCGTGCGTCGAGTGGCTGACCGAGCAGGGGATGCGCTTCACGCCGGGCGGGATCCGCAAGGGCGCGGCGGGCCACGACGTGTGCTTCATCCACCCGAAGGGCAACGACGACACCCCGCGCAGCGGCGAGGGCGTGCTGATCGAGTTGATCCAGGCGCCGGACGACGTG
The DNA here is from genome assembly GCA_963752815.1 of Ilumatobacteraceae bacterium. Taxonomy (GTDB): domain Bacteria; phylum Actinomycetota; class Acidimicrobiia; order Acidimicrobiales; family Ilumatobacteraceae; genus Sva-07. The sequence continues at coordinate 96,333 of CAVVZI010000001.1, forward strand.
ATCGCCGCAGGCTGAGGTTCGGCGCCGAGACGCTGATCGCGACGCCGGCGGCGGCGCCGCTCGACGGACGGCTCCTGAAGAGATTCTGAAGGAATGACCGACATCTCCTGAGGACATGCCTCGTGCCGGTGACAATCCGCCCGGCCACACCTACTGTCACTCTTGGCGGAGGTTTCACCGCGGTTCATTCCGATGAATCGAGGGCTAGTGGCGCAATACGACGCGCTGGAGGTGGCGGCATGGAAACTGGTAAAAGCGGAGAGAACGGACACGACGTCGGTCGCGGACGGCGTCGACCGGTCAGTCGACGCTCGTTCATGAAAGGTGCTGCCATCGGGGCGGGCATCGCCGCGACCGATCTGTCGTTCGTGTCCGATCTGGCGATGGCGGCCACCAACGCCGTTCTCGTCGAGAACGCGCTCGCGGGGTCGGCCGACTGGGACCTCAGTTACGTCGACGACACCATCGAGGGGTTCGCCACGGAGTTCAGCGTCAACGCCGGCGATTCGGTCGCGTTCAAGATCAACACGCCATCCAAGAACTATCGCATCGACATCTATCGCGTCGGTTGGTACGGCGGCGTCGGCGCGCGCAAGGTGGCCTCGATCCCACGCGTGCTCTCCGTGGCGCAGACCCAACCGGCACCGGTTCGAAACGCCGCCCTCGGTCTCGTCGATTGCGGGAACTGGGCCGTTTCAGCGACCTGGTCGGTGCCGACGAGTGCGGTGTCGGGTGTCTACGTCGCCAACTTCGTCCGACTCGACGTGCCCGGGGAACCTGCGAACCGGGCATTGTTCGTCGTGCGCAACGACGGCCGCACGAGTGACATTCTCGTGCAGACCTCGGACACGACATATCAGGCCTACAACCGGTGGGGCGGCAACAGCCTGTACTACGGCGACAATCAGGCCCAGTTCGGCCGCGCCGTGAAGGTGAGCTACAACCGGCCCGTCGAATCCGGTCAGCTCGAGAACGACTTCTACTATGCCGAACTGCCGCTCGTGCGGTGGCTCGAACGCAACGGCTACGACGTCGCGTACACGTCCTGCATCGACACCGAGCGACGACCGGCCGAGCTGTTGAAGCACAAGGTGTTCGTGTCGTCGGGGCATGACGAGTACTGGTCCGGCACGATGCGCGCCAATGTGGAAGCCGCGAGGGACGCCGGGGTCAACCTCATTTTCATGACCGGCAACGAAGTGTTCTGGAAGGTGCGCTGGGAATCGAGCATCGACGGCCAGGGGACACCGTTCAAGACCCTGGTCTGCTACAAGGAAACGCTCGACGACGCGAAGATCGATCCGAGCCCGGAGTGGACCGGTACCTGGCGCGACACGAGGTTCAGCCCGCCGTCCAACGGCGGGCGGCCCGAGAATGCGCTGACCGGCACGCTCTTCAAGGCGATCAACTCGGTCGACGACACGGACTTCGCGATCGAAGTGCCGTACGCCTACTCGCGGCTGCGATTCTGGCGGAACACGAGCATCGCGTCGTTGGCGCCGGGCACGAAGGCGACGCTGACGAACGCCACCTTGGGTTACGAATGGAACACCGACGGCGACCTGCCCGGTCGCCCAGGAGGCTTGATCCGCCTGTCCGAGACCACGGCGATCTGCAACGAGGTGCTGCGTGACCACGGCAAGACCTACACCCCCGGTCCACTGACGCACTACCTGACGCTGTATCGGGCAGCGAGCGGAGCGCTCGTGTGGAGCACGGGCACCGTTCAGTGGGCGTGGGGTCTCGACGACTACCACACGAACCGACCGATCTTCGTCGTCCCGGTCGATGTGCGCATTCAACAAGCGACACTCAACATGCTCGCGGACATGGGAGCTCAGCCGACGAGCCGCCAGAGCGGGCTCGTCGCGGCGACGAAGTCGACCGACACGCTTGCCGCCGGTGTCGACCCTCGTGTCGCCCGCTCCGGGATCGTCGCTGGAGATCGGGTCGGCAGTGACACTGTCGGGAACTGCCGTCGACAGCGGCGGTGGGCGGGTCGCCGCCGTCGAGGTGTCCGTCGACGGCGGAGCCTCGTGGCATCCGGCGGTCGGACAGCGACACCTGGTCGTACACGTTCGTGCCGACCGTGCTCGGCACGATCAACGTCCGGGTTCGCGCCACCGATGACAGCTGCAACCTCGAGCCGATCGACCCAGGCGTCAATCTGCAGGCGGTGGCTCGACAACTTCCGGGATCGCTGTGGAACGAGAATGTCGTGCCTGCGGTCGTCGCGGCGGACGATCCGAGCGCTCTCGAACTCGGTGTGCGCTTCGTGTCGAGCGTCGACGCGTTCGTCACCGGAATCCGTTTCTACAAGGGCCCAGGAAACGTCGGACAACACATCGGTCGGATCTGGACGGCATCCGGTGGTCTCCTGAGGACCGCCACGTTCACGTCCGAGACAGCGTCGGGTTGGCAGACGGTGATGTTCTCCGCTCCCGTGGCCGTCAAGGCCGGCACGAACTACGTCGCGTCGTACACCGCCCCGAGTGGTCACTACGCGGTCGACAGCGCCTACTTCTCGTCGGGCTATGAATTGGCACCCCTTGCGTGCACCGGCCAACGGTGAGGGTGGATCGAACGGGCTGTTCGGTAGTCCGGGGTCGTTCCCCTCGTCGTCGTTCGGGGCATCGAACTACTGGGTCGACCCGATCCTCGACGACGACGATGCACGGCCGCCATCGATCGTCACTACCTCGCCCGCGTCCTCGGTGTCGCAGGTGAGCGTGTCGTCGGTGATCACCGCGACGTTCAGCGAGGCCGTCGCGCCGAACTCGGTCGGTCTCAGCGTTGCCGGTCCAGCCGGACCGGTGGCGGGTGTCACGAGCTACGACAGCGCGACCCGTACTGCCTCGTTCACGGCGTCGGCGCCGTTGGAGCCGTTGACGACCTATTCGGCGACCGTGATGTCCGCCATCGATACGTCGGGAACCGGCGCTCGAGACGCCGTATACCTGGACGTTCGCGACGGTCGGCGCACCCGGCACCGTTCCGACGAGCTTGTGGACGAGCAGCGATGCACCACAGACGGCAGCGACCGACGACGCGAACGCAGTCGAACTCGGTGTGAAGTTCAAGTCCACCGTCGCTGGATTTGTCACGGGCATCCGCTTCTACAAGGGCGAAGGAAACGGCGGCGCACACGTCGGCCGGGTGTGGACAGCAGCCGGTCAGATGCTCGGTTCCGTGACGTTCGCGGACGAGAGCGAGAGCGGGTGGCAGGAAGCTCGATTCGCCACTCCGATCCAGGTGGCCGCCAACACGATCTACGTCGCGTCGTATCTCGCCTCGCAAGGGCACTACGCGGTGACCGCCGGCCAATTCAACGGGTCGGCGGTCACCCGAGGTCCGCTGCAGGGCGTCGACGGCTCGATACCCGGAGGCAACGGCGTCTACCGCTACGGCGCTGACGGTGGCTTCCCGACGTCGAGCTACGGAAACTCGAACTACTGGGTGGACGTCGTGTTCACGACGCCTGCCGACGTCAATGAACCGGCCGTCGTCACGTACGACGCCAGCGTCGAACCTGGAGGGTGTCGCAGCGACCCAGCCGGTGTCGGTGGTCTTCGACAAGGCCGTCAAGAGCGGAGCAACGCTCACGCTCGTCGATGCGGGTGGCAATGGAGTCAACGGGCAGGCGGCGTACGACGCGTCGACCCGAACGCTGACGTTCACGGCGGCGTCGGCGCTGGCGGCCGGCGTGAAGTACACGGCCGCCGTGACGGCGACGGCGACCAACAACGTCCCGATGGCGGCGCCATACACCTGGTCGTTCTCCACCGCGACCGCGGTCGGTCAGTGTCCAGCGACGCTCTGGACCACCGCCGCCGTCCCGAGTACTCCCAGACGCGAACGACAGCGATCCGATCGAGGTCGGCGTCAAGTTCCAGGTCGATGTCGACGGCGCAATCTCGGCGATCAGGTTCTTCAAAGGTCCTGGAAACGTCGGGTCGCACGTCGGACATCTGTGGCGCTCGGACGGTCAACTTCTCGGCACGGTCGCGTTCTCCTCGGAGTCGGCCACCGGATGGCAGCAAGCGAACTTCGGCACGCCCATCGGAGTTTCGGCGGGGCAGACCTACGTGGCGTCGTACTTCGCGCCGCTCGGGGCACTATGCCGTCGACTCCGGCGGACTCAACGGAGCCGTCGATCGTGCTCCGTTGCACGCCCTCGGAAGCGTCGCCTCTGGTGGGAACGGCGTCTTCGCCTACGGCCTGGGATCGTTCCCGAACGGCTCGTATCAGGGGTCCAATTACTGGGTCGACGTCGTGTTCGTCGATTCGTCCGGCCCCGTGGTGAGTTCGCGGTTCCCGGCCAGTGGCTCGGTGGGCGTCGCGCTGACGACCATCGTCACGGCTTCGTTCAACGAGGCGATCCAAGCAGGGTCCGCGACCATCGAACTCCGGGATTCGCAGGGAGCGATCGTTGGTGGCTCGACATCGTACGATTCGTCGACTCGGACGCTCACGTTGACTCCGGCGGGCTCCCTTGTGTCGGGCTCGGGCTACACGGCGTCGGTGAGCGGCGCTCGCGACGTGTCAGGCAACCTGATGTCAGGCACGACGAGTTGGTCCTTCAGCACCTCGATCGGTGTCGATCGTGAACCTGTTCGGCGAGGCGACCCCGCCCACCCCGTCCGCCAACGACTCCGACGCCCTCGAGCTCGGGATGCGGTTCCGGTCGTCCGTATCCGGCAAGGTCCACGGTGTCCGGTTCTACAAGGGTGCAGCGAACGGTGGCGCGCACGTCGGCCACCTGTGGACTGCCGATGGGACACTGCTCGCGACTGCGGTCTTCGGCGGGGAGACATCGAGCGGATGGCAGTCCGCGTCGTTCGATGCGCCGGTCGCGATCGCGGCCAATACCGACTACGTGGTGTCGTACTACGCGCCGCAGGGCGGGTACGCAGTCGCTGCCGCATATTTCGCGGCGGGCGACGTCGTCAATGGACCCCTGATCGGGATCGCTGCGTCGGGAGCAACACCGAACGGCCTCTACCGGTACGGCAGCGGTGGAGGCTTCCCGGTGAACTCCTGGAACGCCACCAACTACTGGGTCGACGTGGCGTTCGAGGGCGATGTGTGACCGACTCGCTCGGTTAGTTGGCTGGTGGGACGGTGCCGCCGGTGTTCCATACGTTGCCGGTCCAGATGTTGCCGGGCAGCGTTGAGTTGAACGAGGTGATCGGTCCCCAGAAGCCGCATTTGCCGCCGGCACCTTTTTCGAACACGTTGTTGCGGAACACGATGCCGCTGGTCTGGTTGGAGTAGGGCTTGCCGAGGGAGGAACCACCGTAGGCGCAGAAGCCACCGGTGGTGGCCACGAAGTAGTTGTTGTCGATGAGGTTGTTGCGGACGGGTCCGAAGTCGCCGTAGCCGGTGAGTCCGGCTGAGCAGCCGGCGTCGGGTGGGACGTCGGGGGCGTCGCAGGCGATGGTGTTGTGGCGGATGGTGGCGTTTTGGCCCATGCGGATGCCGGATTCGTGGATGAGGCCGGTGCTGTCGCGGAATTGGCCGTGGACGTAGGAGTCTTGGATGGTGCAGTCGTGCCAGCAGTGCATGGAGCGGTTGCCGCCGGTGACGTGGACGCGGGTGGCGGTGAAGTTGACGGCGCCGACGCCGGTGCCTTCACGGTTGCCGACGTTGACGTTGCTGTCGGAGATGGTGAACGAGAAGCCGGTGGAGTTCTCGTCGGTGGCGATGGTGCCGTTGATGACTGAGCGGGTGACGGTGACGTTGGCGGCGCGGATGTCGAGGCTGCAGTTGATGGTCTGGGCGTCGATGACGGTGTTGGCGGCGGTGATGGTGCACGGCCCGCTGTAGACGCTCAGCGCAGTCCCAGCAGGCACACCCGTATTCGACGCATTCGGAAACCCACCAACCGACGGTGGAGCCGTGGTCGGAGGCGCCGTCGTCGTCGGAGGGGTCGTCGTCGGAGGGGTCGTGGTCGGTGGAACGCGTGGTCGTGGTCGCGGCATCGTGGTCGGCGGCATCGTGGTCGGCGGAATGGTGGTCGGCGGAAGTGGTCGTAGGTGGAGCAGTCGGGGTGGCGCTGGGAAGTGTGGTCGGCGGCGCTCCAGGCACGACCTGCGTCTCGTCAGCCGAGAAGAGGACATCGACGTAATAGTTCGAACGTTCCCACGTCTGCCTCGGGATACCCGGTCCGTACGTGTAGACACCGGCAAGCGCGGTGAGGGCACCGTTGGTCACCGGCGATCGCTGGAAGCCGCGAACATCGGTCGCGTACGACCCTCCTGGTGCGCGATACGCCACGATGTACGTCTGCCCGGCCTCCACGGGGACCGGTTGTGTGAAGAAGGCACGCTTCCAGCCGGTCATACCATTTTCGACGAACGTCGTCGTTGCCAGCAGTCGACCGGTGGACGACCACAACCACGCCGTCTGCGGTCCGACGTTCTCGACGGTGTCGTAGAACTCGACGGCGCCGATGAAGCCGTCGGAAGACGACTCGAGGTTCGTTGCCGAGCGTCACCGCTGTGCGCTCGTCGTCGACGGGCTCCCCCGGTACGACCGATTCGGACCAGATCCCGTATGCAGCTCCGGCGTCGGTAGGCGAGTCCGTCCCAGTAGCCGCGGCGAAGGCGACGTCGCTACTGAATTGGAGGAAAGATCGCCATGGCCGAGCGATGTCAGCGCACTTGCGAAGCCGACGAGCAGCCCGGCCGCAAGGGCGAACAAGCCGACCCACGCGACCCGTGATCGCAGTAACGCCCGGCCCCGGCCTTGTGGTGCGGCCGGTTTCGGCATTCGGTGGTGGAATGTCATGGGGTCTCTCCATCGCTGATGGTGGTCGATGTCTCATCGATCCGACTCCGCCCGACTGAGGTCCCGCCGCAGGGTAGTCACCTGAATGTAATATTTGCAATGAAATCGCAACAATTCATCCTGCGTTCCACCGATGCGATATGGAGACAGACAAGGCAACGGTCTGTCAGATCACGCCGCCGTTCGGGCCGGGGTCAGGCGGCCGTCGTTTCACCGCGTCGCTGCCGATTAAGGGCCCGCTCGCCGGGCAGCACGATCGCCGTGTAGGCCGCGATCGACAGAACCGTGCCGATACCGAGCGTCCAGAACTCGGACTCGACCTCGCGGACCACGAAGTGTCCGATGACCATCATGACCACCCCACCAAACACCGGTCGCACGCATCCTCCGGCCCAGATTCTGGGCGGCACGGCCGCACGCGTCAGCGCCCACACGAACGCCGGCCCGACGATCAGGCACACGGTGATGACGTGGCCCACGCGACGCCACGGAGGCCATCGATGTTCGCCCCGACGATGAGCGCAGGCACGAGCGCCACGAACCAGAGCACGTTGATGCCGAAAATGACACCCGATCGGCCGATCGCCGCAAGGAAGTCATAGGCGAGTTCGAGGGCCACGCGGGCCGCGCCAGCGCCGCGAGGACGACGAGGGGAGCAGCGGTCGGGTGCCAGCGATCGCCGTAGACGAAATTGACCAGGGGCACCGCATACGCCGCCAACAGCACACACGCCGGGATGGTCAGCGTCATGAGCAGTCGGAGTGATCGCGCAAAACTCTGTTCGAGACAGCGACCGATCGTCCTGCATCTGGGCGAAGCCAGCAATCGAAACACTCCGGATGCTGTTCGAGAACGCAGTCACCGGCCAGCTCGACAGGTTGAACGCCAGTAGGTAGAGCCCCAACTCCACCGGTCCCAACGCCGCGCCGACCACGATGTAGTCGACGTTGAGGACGGCGAACACGAGCAGGCTTGCGCCGGCCAGCGGAAGGCTGAACCGGAGGATCTCGGCGGCACGATGTCGATCGAAGCCAGGCATGAACCGCTCCTTCGTGAGCACGGTCATCACGATCGCGGCCGTTCCGTTGGCGACGATCCGCGACCAGGCCAGCGCCCACGGGCCGTAGCCGGCGATCACCAACACGATGACGACGATCGTGCTCAGGACGAAGGCCGCGGTGTCGGCGAAAAGCTTGTGGTCCTGACGAAACTCGCGTTGGAGCATCGCTCCCGGCACTGCGGAGAAGCCGCTCGTGAGGAGCGCCACGGCAAGTAATCGAATGACTCCGGTCGCGTCGGGCGTGCCGAGGGCATCGGCCAGCTGCGGCGCGGCCACCACGGTGATTCCGGCCAGGGTGGCGCTCGACGCCAGCGCGAGCGTCTGGACAGTCGGGCCGATCTCCCTGGGGTCGCCCGGGTGACGAACCAGCGCGACGCTGACGCCGAGTTCGCTGATGCTGAGCGTGATGTTGATGACGACAAGTGCGGCTGCGTAGACACCGAACTCACAGCGGCGCGATCATGCGCGCGAGGACGATTCCGAGACCGAGCTGGGCAACTCTCGTCAACGCACTGTTGAGAAAGCTCCAGCGGAGTGCCCCGGAGACCTTCGATCTGAGTTCCACCGGCGCGTCAGCGGGGTGCAGGGCACCATGGCCTTGTGGGCCGGCGTCCGATGACGGGTCGAGAGGCCGTGCTGAGGAACTCACGTTCCTCGACGCTTCCATCGCTCGATGCGGTACGTGTCGTGAACACGCCGCTTCACCGCGGAGAGAGCAAACAATTGAGTGCCGTGACAGAACCGCACTCCCAGCCGCCGCCGCCGTTCGAGTGCGCGGTACTCGCCCGTGGAGGTGACATCGGACGCCGTTCTGATCGCGAACTCCACCAGTTCTTCGACCGGAACGACTGACAGCGGCGTCGCGGTCATACGCTCGACATGCCCGCCAGATCGCCTCCC
>CAVVZI010000002.1:0-7704 GCA_963752815.1 Ilumatobacteraceae bacterium
TCGTGGCCTGGTCGATCCTCGTCGCCGTGGAGGAAGGAACCCTCGACCTCGACGATCCCGTCGGCCAGCCGGGCTGCACGCTCCGGCACCTCCTGAGCCACGCCGGCGGGTACGCCTTCGACGGACCCGATCCGGTCGCCAAGCCCGAGCGCACCCGGGTCTACTCCAACACCGGCATCGAGCTGGCGGGCGCGGCACTCACCGCGGCGAGCGCGATGTCGGTGTCCGACTATCTGCGCGAGGCCGTGCTCGATCCGCTCGGCATGGCAGGCACGTCACTCGCCGGATCCCCCGCCCACGGCGCCCGAGGGCCCGTCGACGACCTGGCGCGGTTCATCGCCGAGATGCGTACGCCGACGTTGCTCTCGGCGTCCACCCGCGACGCGGCGTTCACGAGCACGTATCCGGAGCTCAGCGGTATCGTTCCCGGGGTGGGCCGATTCACTCCGTGCCCGTGGGGTCTGGGATTCGAGCTCCGCGGCACCAAGTCGCCGCACTGGACCGGGGCACTCAATTCGACGCGCACCAGCGGACACTTCGGTGGCGCCGGCACGATGCTCTGGTTCGACCCCGAGCACGATCTCGGGCTGGTCGCGCTCACCGACCGACCGTTCGACACGTGGGCCCTCGACGCCTGGCCCGCGCTCTCCGACGCAGTCGTCGTCGAGCACGCGAGGGCATGCGCGTGAACAACTTCGGCCACGGCGACCGGGTGCGCTACTCGACGATGGGTGATGACGGCTTCCCCCTCGTCCGCTACGGATTCGTCGGTGAGGTCAGCGACAACGGCGGTCCCGATCGTCGTGATGTTCGATTCCGAGCTCGGCGGCGAGCTGGTCGATCCTTCCGAGATCGAGCCCGTCCATCTGTCGAACGTCACCCTCGTGCTCGCCGGCTCCGACCTCCTCGACGACCCGTCGCTCCGCCAGGGCCTCGTCAACCTCTGGGCGGCCGAGGCGGAGACCGCCGGGCTGGAGATCGCGGGGCTGCAGTGCATCGGCACGGGCGTCCGCGACTCGACGGAGGGCTACGCGCTCGCCGAACTGACGAGCGGCGGCGACCCCTACGTGCTGCGGGCGATCGTGTGTCCCCACGACCGTGACGCGGTCATGGTGCGCGCCGACCCTCCGTTCCGCTGACCGCCAACACCGAGATAGTTCGGGTACCGAACTGTTCGGTATGCTGCCGAACGTGGAGGATCTCGCCGGGGCCGTCGTCACGATCGCTTCGCTCGCCCGCGGGCTGGAGCGCGTGCTGCCCGACATGACGTTGGCGCAGTACCGCATCCTCACGATGATCGGCAACTCACCCCAGCGCGCCGGTCGTCTGGCCGAGCGGGCAACGATGTCGAAATCGGCGCTCACCGGGCTGCTCGACGGGGTCACCGCCCGCGGCTGGGTGCGTCGCACCGAAATCGAAGGCGACCGCCGCGGCGTGGGCCTCGAGCTGACCGACGAAGGCGTGGCGGCACAACGGCTGGCCGAACAAGCACTGGTGGACCGGCTGCGGCACTACTTCGGCTATCGTGGACGCCGCCGATCGCCAGGCCGCGCTCGACGGCCTCGCGGCGATGCGCCACGCGCTCGAAGCCGCCTGGCAGGCGAAGCAGTGACGCGGCTGCCACGATTGATGTCGACCCGTGGGTCGGAGGAAGCCAACGCCCGGCCGGTCATCACGCCCGCCCCACCACAGGGCGGCTGGCTGCAGCGCCTCGGGCCGTACCTGCGTGCGCACCGCTGGCGCATCGCCATCGCCGTCGCTGCGTCCGTGGTCGGCCAGGTGGTCGTGGCACTCACGCCGGTGATCGTGAAGACGATCGTCGACGACACGCTCGTCGAGCCCAACCGCGCCATCGAGCCGCTGCTCGCCCTCCTGGTCGGCGCCGCACTGGTCGCGTTCGCCCTCGCCGTCACCCGCCGCGCGCTGGGCGGCAGGGTGGCCATCGACGTCAGCTACGACCTGCGCACCGCGGTGTACGACCGCCTACAACGGCTCGACTTCGCCACCCATGACCGGATGGACACGGGTCAGGTGGTGTCACGCGCCTCGAGCGACGTCGGGATGATGCTGGCGATCCTGTCGATCGTGCCGATCCTGCTCGGCAACGTCGTGCTGCTCGTCGTGTCGCTCATCGTGATGACGGTCCTGTCGCCCGCGCTGACGCTGATCGCCCTGCTGATGGTGCCGCTGCTGCTCGTGACCGGGCTGAAGATGCGCAACGCCGTGTTCCCGGCCACGTGGGACGCCCAGCAGCGCGCCGGTGAGGTGGCCGGCGTCGTCGACGAGGCCGTCACGGGCGTCCGCGTCGTCAAGGGCTTCGGCCAGGAGGAGCGCGAACTGCGCCACCTGGCCGGCACCGCGGAGGGGCTCTACAAGTCGCGCACCCGGCTGGTGCGGATCCAGGCGCTGTACACGCCGACGCTGTCGTCGATCCCCGTCCTCGGCCAGGTTGCCGTGCTCTTCTTCGGCGGCTGGCTGGCGATGGAAGGGCACATCTCGCTCGGTACGTTCCTCGCCTTCTCCTCGTATCTCATCCAGATGGTGTCACCGGTGCGGATGCTGGCCACGGCGATGGCGATCACCCAACAGGCGCGGGCGGGCGCCGAGCGATTGCTCGACATCCTCGACACGCCCGTCGAACATCGTCGACGCGCCCGACGCCGTGACGCTCGGCCCGGTGCGCTCGGAGATCCGCTTCACCGACGTGCACTTCCACCACGACGAGGGCGGGCGCGACGTGCTCGACGGGTTCGACCTCACCGTGCGCGCCGGCGAGACGGTGGCGTTGGTGGGCGCGAGCGGCTCGGGCAAGTCGACCGCAGCGATGCTCCTGCCACGCTTCTACGACGTGTCGTCGGGGGTGATCACCGTCGACGGTGTGGACGTACGGCAGGCGACGGTGCACTCCCTGCGCCGTCAGATCGCCGTCGCCTTCGAGGAGGTGTTCCTCTTCTCGATGTCCGTGCGGGACAACATCGCCTACGGGCGGCCGGACGCGACCGAGGACGAGATCGTCGCCGCGGCCCGCCTGGCCCAGGCCGACGGGTTCATCCGCCGCCTGCCGGACGGCTACGCGACCATCGTCGGCGAACGCGGCCTCACGTTGTCGGGCGGCCAGCGTCAACGCATCGCCCTGGCCCGGTCGTTGCTGATCGACCCGTCGGTCATGGTGCTCGACGACGCGACGTCGTCGATCGACGCCGAGACCGAGGAGCTGATCCACGGTGCGCTGCGCACGATCACCAGCGACGATCGAGTGCACGGCCGCACCACGATCCTCATCGCCCACCGCCAGTCGACCCTGCGCCTCGCCGACCGCATCGTCGTCCTCGAACACGGACGCGTCGTCGACGACGGCACCTACGACGAGCTCGTGGCCAACAGCGCGACGTTCCGCGACCTGTTCCTCGGGCCCTCGACGGTCGAGGTCGCCCGCCAAGTGGCGATGGCCGAGACCGCGGTGGAGGCCGCCGCGGACGACACCGACGCGATGGCGGTCGACCCGCAGGCCTGGCCTCACGAACGGGTCGGCGAGCGCCACCTGGTGGCGACGAAGGGCATCGCCAGTACCGCCGGAGCGAACCCCGGGCGCGGCGGAGGAGGTGGTGGCGCGGCGGGAAACATGGGCAGCGCGCTGTCCGCGACGCCGCAGCTGCTCGCCAAGCTGGCCGACCTTCCCCCGGCCGACGACGATCCCGAGCTCGACGTCGAGGTCGAGATGCACCGCCCACCGAGCCGTTTCACACTGCGCAGGTTCAGCGGACCGTTCCGCAGCGGCCTCACGCTCGGACTCATCCTCGTGATGATCGACACCGGCCTGATGCTGCTCGGCCCGTTCTTCGTCAAGCGTGGCATCGATCGCGGCGTCATGGAGGGGAACGAGAAGGCGCTGCTCCTCGCCTCGCTCGGGTTTCTCCTCGCGGCGATCGGCGACTGGTTCGCCACCCGCGGCTACACGTGGGTCACCGGGCGCACCGCGGAACGGATGCTGCTGGCGCTGCGCATCCGCATCTTCGCCCACCTCCAGCGCCTGTCGCTCGACTTCTACGACCGCGAGCTGGCCGGCCGGGTGATGACCCGGATGACCACCGATGTGGAGGCGCTCAGCCAGCTCGTGCAGACCGGGCTGATCACCGCGTTCGTCAGCGTCCTGACGTGTGTCGGCGTCCTTGTGTGGCTCGTCATCCTGTCGCCACCGCTGGCGCTGGCCGCCTCCGTGGTGCTCCCGCCACTGGTGCTGGCGACGATCTGGTACCGCCGGCGCGCCGTGGTCACCTACGAGCAGGCTCGCGACCGCATCTCGGAACTCAACGCCGACTTCCAGGAGAGCCTCTCGGGCGTGCGCATCGGACAGGCATTCGGCCAGGAGGAGCGCAACATCACCCGGTTCCGCGCGTTCAACGGGCGTTACCTCGATGCGCGGTTCAGCTCGCAGAAGTTGATCGCCATGTACTTCCCGTTCGTCATGCTGCTCGCCGACCTCGCCGCCGCGTTCGTGCTCGGCACCGGGCGGGTCCTGGCCGAACAGGGCGTGGTGACGGCCGGTGTCGTGATCGCCTTCATCCTCTACCTCGACCAGTTCTTCTCGCCGATCCAGCAGCTGTCGCAGGTGTTCGACACGTGGCAGCAGGCGGCCGTGTCGATGGACCGGATCACCGAGCTGATGGCCACCCCGTCGCTCACGCCCGAGGCCGCGGAGCCGATCGAGCCGCCGCCCCTGCGCGGCGGGGTCGTGCTCGACGACGTCGACTTCGCCTACGCCAACACCGGCGGGCTGCCCGTACTGACCGGGCTCGACCTGCAGATCGCGCCCGGCGAGAGCGTCGCCCTCGTCGGCGAGACCGGAGCCGGCAAGTCGACGGTCATGAAGCTGATCGCCCGGTTCTACGACGTCACCGGGGGCACGGTGCGCGTCGACGGCCTCGACGTCCGCGACCTCGCGCTCAGCGACTTCCGTCATCAGCTCGGCATCGTGCCGCAGGAGGCGTTCCTGTTCACCGGCACGCTGCGCGACAACATCGCCTACGGCCGCCCCGACGCCAGCGACGCCGAGGTGGAGCGTGCGGCGCGAGCCGTCGGCGCGCACGACATGATCGCCCGTCACCCGGACGGTTATCTCACCGCCGTCAACGAACGCGGCCGCAGCCTGTCGTCGGGTGAGCGTCAGCTCATCGCACTCGCCCGGGCCCGGCTCGTCGACCCAGCCATCCTCCTGCTCGACGAAGCGACGTCGAACCTCGACCTGGCGACCGAGGCCCGCGTCCAACGTGCGATGTCGGAGGTGTCGCGCGGCCGCACGACGGTGCTCATCGCCCACCGCCTGCCGACTGCGCGCACCGCCGACCGCATCGCCCTGGTCGCCGACGGCGTGGTGGCCGAACAGGGCACCCACGACGAGCTGCTCGAACTCGACGGCCGCTACGCGGCCCTGTGGACCAGCTTCACCGCGACGACGGCGACCCCTGTCGTCTGAGTCGCTTCTCCGGCGGCCGCGAACCGCGTCGATCGGTTCAGCTGAGGCGCTCGACGATCATGGCCATGCCCTGGCCACCGCCGACGCACATCGACTCCATCCCGAACGTCTTGTCCTCGGTCTGCAGGTTGTGGATGAGCGTGGTCATGATGCGGGCGCCGGTCATGCCGAAGGGGTGACCGAGCGCGATCGCCCCGCCGTTGATGTTGAGCTTGTCGTCGGGGATGCCGAGATGGCGGGCCGACGGGATGACCTGAGCGGCGAACGCCTCGTTGATCTCGACGAGGTCGATGTCGTCGATCGTCAGGCCGGCGCGCTTGAGCGCCTGGCGGCACGCCTCGATCGGGCCGAGGCCCATGATCTCGGGGTTCAGGCCCGTCACGCCCGAGGCGATGATCCGCGCCAGCGGGGTCAGCCCGAGTTCCTTGGCCTTCGTGTCGCTCATCACCATGACGGCCGCAGCGCCGTCGTTCAACGGGCAGGCGTTGCCGGCGGTGATCTGGCCGTCGGGGCGGAACACCGGCTTCAGGCCGGCGAGGCCCTCCGCGGTGGTGCCGGCCCGCGGGCCGTCGTCCTTCGACACGACCGTGCCATCGGGGAGCGTGAGCGGCGTGATCTCGTCCTCGAAGAAGCCACGCTCCTGCGCCGCGACCGCACGCTGCTGGCTGAGCGCACCCCAGGCGTCCATGTCCTCGCGCGACACGTTCTCGACCTCACGGACGTTCTCCGCGGTCTGTCCCATGGCGATGTAGAAGTCGGGCAGACCCTCGGGCGGCGTCCACGTCGGGTGCCCACCCTCGGCACGCTCGCGCGTGCGGGCACCGGGCCCCTTGAAGATCGGGTTCGGCGCCGTGTCGCTGGCCCCGCTGCCGTAGCGGCTGACCGCCTCGACACCCGCGGCGATGAAGCAGTCGCCTTCGCCGGCCTTGATCGCGTGGGCCGCCATGCGGATCGTCTGCAGGCTCGACGAGCAGTACCGGTTGACCGTGACGCCAGGGACGTCGCCGAGGCCGGCGAGGCCGGCGACGATGCGGCCGATGTTGAAGCCCGCTTCACCGGCCGGCTGGCCGCAACCCATGATGAGGTCCTCGACGTCGGAGGCCTGCACGGAAGGCACCTTGGCCATGAGCGCTTTGACGATCTGGGCCGACATGTCGTCGGGGCGAAGGTCGACGAGCGAACCCTTCGACGCGCGCCCGATGGGGCTACGGGCGGTGGCAACGATCACGGCGTCAGTCATCGCGCCAGGGTAGTGATGACGGAATCACCGGTACCAACCCGGCACCGACCGGGAGCGTCCACCTAGCCTGCGGGCGATGGGGATGATCGCGGCGCTCGATGTGGGCGGCACGTCGATCAAGTCCGGTGTCGTCGACGCCGATCACGAATCTCGCGGAGCCGACGCCGTGGTCCTCGGGACGACGATCCCGACGCGCGCCACCGAGGGTGCCGACGTCGTGCTCGGGCAGCTCGCTACGGCGATCGATGGCGCTGTCGAGCAAGCCACGACCGCGGTGGCCGGTGTCGCCCTCGCCTTTCCCGGACCCTTCGACGTCTCCCGTGGACGGGCACTGATCCGCGGGCTGCACAAGTTCGACTCGATCTACGGTCTCGAACTCCGACCACTGCTCGCCGAACGGATCAGCCGCCCGGATCTGCGGATCGGGTTCGCCCGGGACTCCGAGGCGGCCGGCGTCGGCGAGGCCACGTTCGGTGCCGGGCGCGGTGGTGGACGGGTGCTCACGATCACACTCGGCACCGGCCTCGGGTCGTGCCTCACCGCCGGCGGGGCCGTGATCGAGACCGTCGGCGAACTCGAGATCGAGAAGCTCGCCCAGCGTTCGACGCCACACGGGCGGGCCGACGACGTGCTGTCCGCCCGCGGCCTCGCCGACCGACTCGGGATCGCCACGGCTGACCTGCGTTCCGTGATCGACGAGGTTCGAGCAGCGCCCATCGTGATCGACCACGGCCGCCGCCTCGGCGACTTCCTGGCGCCGGTCGTCGACGAGCTGACGATCGATCTCGTCGTGGTCGGCGGCGGCCTCGTCGCGGCGTTCGATCGTTTCGGCCCCGCCCTGCGCGACGCCCTCGGATCGATCCCGTGCGTGCCCGCCGAACTCGGTGCCGCCGGCCCGCTCCTCGGCGCCGTTCGTCTCGCGTTCCCGCCGGCGTGACGTCCGGACGTGATCAGCGGGTGTCGACGACCCGGAACGATTCGGCGGTCGAGC
>CAVVZI010000003.1:0-22425 GCA_963752815.1 Ilumatobacteraceae bacterium
TGATGGCGTCTCTCGCCTGGTCACAACAAGGCGTTCTGGATCGCTTCGACGATGAACCGGCTGTAGCGGCGGAGGCTCCAATGTCGGCGTCGGACGAGGAGATCGAAGAGCTCGGGCGAGCTGTAGGTCCACAGAACATCGGTCGCTTCGGCGAGGCGGATTCCCGGTCGAGTGTGGCCACCGTTCACCAGGTAGCGCGCGTTGTGCTGCATCCTGGCGTGCCGGTTGGTGTCGAGTTCGGTGCGCAGCGCGGCGGCAGCCGGGTCACCATCGGCCGCGTCGCGGAGCAGGAGCAGCAGCGGAGCGATCCTGGGTGCGACCTCGGTGGTGAGCCGGCCCCAGCCCTCGACGACCTGGCGCGGGTCGGTCTCGCTCGCTTGTAGCGCGTCGGACCGCTGCTCCGCCGCTATGGGACCTGTGCCGGCGAGCGCTCGCTCGCAGAGCGCACGGATGAGCCCTGACTTGCCGCCGTAGGACTTGTAGATGGTGGCTTCCGAGACTCCGGCGTCGGCGGCGATGGATTCGATCGTGGTTGCCGTGTAGCCCTGATCGGCGAATCGAGCCAGCGCGGCATCGAGGAGTGCGTCATGCGTGCGGCGGGACTGCGCGCGACGACGACTCGAGTCGTACGGGCGGCGGGCGTTGACTTGTTCGCCCTTGTGCTCTACGGTCATTCTATTCCAGTCTACTAGAATGAAAGTCAGGCAACGATGACCGCTGCAACAGCAAGGATGGTCGAACGTCTGCACGACGCGACGAATGCCCACGACCTCGATGCCCTGGTGAACTGCTTCACCGAGGATTACCGCAACGACACACCCGCCCATCCGCAGCGCAGCTTCAGCGGCCGAGCCCAGGTGCGATCCAACTGGGAACAGATCTTCGCCGCCGTCCCGGACATCCGCGCGTCCGTGCTCGCCACCGTCGTGGACGGCGAGGTCATCTGGTCCGAGTGGGAGATGCGCGGTACTCGCCGCGACGGGGCTGCGCATCTGATGCGGGGCGTCATCGTGTTCGGCGTTCGTGGCGAACAGGCCGCGTGGGCCCGGTTCTTCCTCGAACCGGTCGATCCCAGCGTCGACGACGCCAGCGCAGCCGTTCGCCAGATCGTCGGAGCCTCCTCCGCGCCCGCTACCCCTGAGGCCACCTGATGACGGTCGCGACGGAGCCCGCGGTTCGAGATGCCCGACCACCCGACGTCGGCGTTCGCGTGACGAACCTGATCGTTCGTCCCTTGCTGCGCACCCCGGTGGCGAGACTGTTCACGCCGCTCGCGCTGCTGGAGTTCAAGGGGCGCCGCAGCGGTGACCAGCGGCGCATCGTGGTCGGGTGGCACGTCATCGGCGATGTCGGATTCGTTGTCACTCCAGCGCGTTGGCGGGCGAACTTCATCGGTGGACATCCGACCACCGTGCATCGCCGGGGGACCTCGCTGGCGCTCGTCGGCCGCCTCGTGAACGACCCCGCTGCGGTCGCCAGCGCGATCAACCAACTGCTCGACAGCGGGACCTCGGCTCGCTCGCTCGCCCTGCACATTCCCCACGGCCACGTGATCGACAGCGAAGACGTCGTCGCGACCGATCGGGCTCTGATCCGATTCGACCCCGCGAGCGTCCGCCAGGGCTGACAGCCACGACCGCGCAGCCCGTGATCACTGGGACCACGTCGTCCAGCGCCGCCCGCCCGATCACGTCGGGTCGCACGCCGTCGGTTGGTCGAAGTGGCCGGGAGTCGTCGGATACGCCTTGCCGCTGTTGTCCTTGATGTCCGGGTTGTAGACGAGCGCCAGCTCGTTGTACGCCGACGAGCTCGAGCTCACCACGTCGGCAATGCTGCCGCCGACGCCGGAGTCGTAGGCGAGCAACTGCAGGAACTCGATCATCTGCGGCGAGATCGTGCGTTGGTCGTTGTACCCGCCGTAGTTGGCGTTGCAGTGCGTGTACAGGTTGTACGCGCCCGTCCAGTCCCACAGACGGTCGCCCACGTTCGGACCGGGTGCCGCCTGATCTGCCTCCATCACGTCGCGGTCCCAACCGCCGTACAGCCAGTCGGTTCCGTGGTGATGCTGCGTGACAGACGACCCGCCGGCAGCCCCGTCGTCGTACGGGGCAGTGGCCGCCACCCACGACGCCGGGTCGATGTTCGGTCCCGTCGTCCGCGGCTTGTAGTCGATGATGTCGGCGCCGCCGGTGACGATCCCGGCGCCCTGGTTCGCATTGCCCCCTCGGCCTCCGAACACCCGGTCGATCAACGACCGATCGGTTCCCGGATCGGCGGATCCGTCGACGTTGCCACGGCCGCCCCACAGCACGTCGGATCCGTCGTCCCCGAACACGAAGTCGCCACCGCTGTCACCGTTGATCAGGTCGTCGTTGGCGCCGCCGTGCATCGAGTCGTGATCCGGTCCGCCGCGCATCGTGTCGAGGCCGCCGGTGCTGACACCGTCGGAGGCGATCGTCAAGTTGGCGGTGCCCGGGAACGGTCCACCGACGGCGCCTGGGCGCTCGACCTTGAGGTCGACGCGACGGTCGTACCGACCGGTCGTGAAGTACTTCACCGGGTCGCTGAAGAACGGCGGCCCGTTGTAGCTCTGCTGGCTCGGTGCCTGGGTGAACAGGGCACCGGCATCACCCAGCGACGTGTTCCTGATCGAACCGCGGTCACCGACCATCGCGTCTTCGCCCTGGCCACCGTAGATGAGGTCGTCGCCGAGCTCACCGAGCAGGTCGTCGTCGCCGATCTGTCCGCGGATGTCGTCGTTGCCCTCCTGGCCCCAGATGGCGTCGTCACCGTCGTTGCCCAACAGGATGTCGCCGCCGGACACGCCGTTGCCCGCGTTCACACCGAGCCGCGTGGCCTGACGGAAGATGCGGACATGTGCTGCGCCGTCGCCCGGGGCGTTGACGTAGCTGGAGCCCGAGATCTGACGTCGCAGGGTCCCGTTGTCGCCGAGGATGAAGTCGTCCTCGCCGTCACCGTCGATCCGGTCGTTGACGTCGCGGTGCACCACGTTCGAGCCGCCGACGATGTCGTCCTCGCCTGCGGCCGTCGACACCCCGTCGCGCTCCGCGATCGGGCTGACGAGGACTTTGGTGACCCACTGCTGGGCGCCGGCTGACAGCGCCACTGGATTCTGTGCAGACTCCGGAGCGCGGTCACCGTAGGCCTGGTCGGGGCCGCCGTTGCCCTCGATCGTGTCGTCCTCGGCGCCACCGGTCACGAGATCGGCGCCGTCCTGGCCGAAGACCACGTCGGAACCGGCCCCGCCGGAGATCACGTCGGCACCGAACCGACCGCCGTGGACGGTCGAACGGTCGAGCAGGCGCACGAGGCGGGGCGTCGCCGCGCCGATCCACCAGCCGGGAACGTCGTCCGCCGGATCGGACGTGAAGTACGCCGAGCCGAGGGCGGCGGTGTACGCCGCGCTGTTGGTCGTCGTCTTGCGGATGACCACGGCGTTGTCACCGATCGTGACGTCGGCGCCGTCACCGCCGAAGATCGCATCGTCTCCGTCCGGATCGCCCAGATCGGCGCCGGATCCGGGCAGCGCAGTCCGCCGGCGCTGGCGAGCAGGCCCGAGCCACCGATCACGTCGTCCTCGCCGGCGTTGCCCTCCAGGTAGTCGCCTGCCTGGTTGCCCTCGATGAGGTCGTCGGCGGCGTTGCCCTGGACAAGATCAGCGCCGCCCTCGCCGAACATCCGGTCACTGCCGTCGTTGCCCTGCATGAAGTCGTCGCCGCTGACAGCCGCCAGCGCGGCGTCGACCTTCTCACGATCGAGCAAGGTGACCACCCGCTTGCGGGCACCGCTGATCACCTCGTCCGGCGCCCACTGGGCGCCGTTCTCGATGCGGGCGATGTCGGCGTTGTCACCGGTCATCACGTCGTGATCGGAGTTGCCCTGCATGAGGTTCTCGCCCCCGTCCAGGCGCGGACCGTTCGGACGAGTCCAACTCGACGATCCTCCGATCATGTCGTCTTGGTCGGAGCCGCCGGTCGTGTCCGACCGAAGCATCGCCGTACATCGAGTCGACGCCGCCGTTGCCTTCCATGTAGTCGTCACCGGCTCCGCCCTGCATGGAGTCGCCGCCGGCGACACCGAACAGGTGGTCGTCGTGGCTACCGCCCTGGATGTCGTCGACATCACCGACCTCGGGAGCGAGGGAGAGTGCGACGTTGTACTTCGGCGCGCCGCCGGGCCAGAAGCCGCTGGGCGAGCCGGGTGTGATGAACCCGAGGTCGCCGACGACGTAGTCCTCGTCGGCGTCGCCGAAGAGGTCGTCACCGCCCAACTGGCCATAGATCCGATCCTGACCGGCGTCGCCGTGGACGAGGTCATCCCCGAAGGTGCCTGCCACGGCGGAGGACGTCATGTCGACGGTTCCATCGACGTTGATGTCGCCGTTGTCGCCGAGTACCACGTCCGCCTGCGCCCCGCCGTAGATCGTGTCGGATCCGTCCGACGTGCCTGGCGTCGGCGTGCCGCCGATCAGGCGGTCCAGACCGCCTTCACCGCGCATCGTGTCGGCCCCCTCGTTGCCCTGCATGTAGTCGTGCTCGGATCCGCCGCGCATGTCGTCGTCACCGGTGTTGCCGAACATCTGGTCATCACCGCTGTCGCCGTACATGATGTCCTTCAGCTCGTTGCCGAACATCACGTCGGCGCCGCTGCCGCCGTGAACCGGATTGTCGGCACCGTCGCCGGCGTGGACGCGGTCGTCGTCGTTTCCGCCGTCGATGTCGTCGTTGCCGCCCTCGCCGTAGATGAGGTCACGGCCGACACCGCCGCGCAGGCAGTCGGCGCAGTGCCGAGTCGGCTGCGTCCCCGAAGGCGCCGCAGTTCGGGGTGCCGCCGTCACCGATTCCGACGCCGGAGACGAGCGACTCGAGCGTCGCCGGGTCGGCCCGACCGGCCTTGTCGCTCCCCTGGCTGATGCCTGCGTTGTCGCCGACGAGGACGTCGACGCCGTCGTCGCCGTTGACGCGGTCGGCACCGAGTCCGCCGGAGACGTCGTCGTTGCCGGGGCCGCCGCCCACGAGGTCGCTCCCCGAGTTGCCGCGCAGGTAGTCGTGGCCGAAGTTGCCACCGATCGTGTCGTTGCCGGATCCGCCCTGCACTTCGTCGTTGCCACCCGACGTGTCGACTTGTGGATCGGAGTTCGTGTCCGTGGCCGTCGTCGACACTCCGGCGTCGCCGTCGATCAGGTCGGCACCCTGGTTGCCGCACAGCAGGTCGGTGCCGGATCCGCCGTACATCTCGTCCGGTCCGGCACCGCCGAACACCTTGTCGTTGCCGTCGCCGCCGCTGACCTTGTCGGTCGAGTTCTCCTGCGGGTCAGGTTGGGCGGCGGTGTCATTCCCGCACAGCGCCGGCAAGTCTCCGACGACGCGCTCGTCGCCGAACGCCTCGTCGGCACCGGTGCCGCCCTCGACGGTGTCGGGGCCTGCTCCACCCATCAGGATGTCGTCGCCGTCGGTCCCACCGGGGTTCTCGGTACCCGGGCCGCCCTGGACGAGGTCGGCATCGGCTCCGCCGTCGGCGATGTCGTCGCCCGGCCCGCCCTGGAGCTGGTCGTTGCCCTCGTTGCCGTTGAGCGTGTCGATACCGGCCTCACCGTTGAGCGTGTCCTCATTGGCGCCGCCGTTCAGCGTGTCGTCGCCTCCGCCGCCCTGCAGCCGGTCGTTGCCGTCGTCGCCGTTGAGCGTGTCGACACCTTCGCCACCCTGGATGACGTCGTTGCCCGGGCCGCCGCTGAGGTTGACCGCGATCGTGAACGGGATCGAGGAGTCCTCGGGCGCACCCAAACCGGCCACTGGCGGCCGTTCCTGGTCGCCGCCCGGCAGCATCGACAGCGTGTCGTCACCTTCGATGGCGTTGCCGACCACCGACGTGATCGCCGGCCCCCCGAACTCACCGCCGGGACCGAACGTCTGGTACACGCCGAAGGCGCTCACCGAGAGGCCACCATCGTCGTTGATCGGACGAACCGTGAACTCCTCGTCGGGCTCGTCGGCGGCGATGTTGCGCAGGTTCGCGCGGTCGCCGATGTTGAGCCGCAGGACCCCGCCGTCGTTCACGGCGAGCACCGGCTTCGGCGGCTCGCACGTGCCGGAGAAGTTGAGCAGTTCGAGCTCGAGAATCGTGAAGTCGAACCGCAGCGACGTGATGAACAGGTTGAGCTCGACGAACGCCTTGATGAACGCTTCGAGCTTGCCCGACACGTCGAACAGACAGATCGGGTTCTGGAGCTTGTTGAAGATCTCCTCGATCCGCAGCTTGCCGTCCGGTTCGGGCGAGTCGTTGAGGTTGAGGTCGACCGTGATCCGCAGACCGGCGACGATGCCGGCGCTGGCGATCACGACCGTGACGGCCGCCTGGGCGTAGACCTCGCCGATGAAGCTCACCTCGGGGACGTCGACACCGTTGATGTCGAGGTCGTCGACGAAGATCCCGTCGAACAGGTACGTGCCCGATCCCCCCGACAGCACCTTGCGCAGACCACTGGTGTCGTAACCCACGGCGAAGCGGCCCTTCACGGTCACCGAGCCGCCGACGCCGATCGCGATCGGCACCGGGCCGACCATGATCGGCGGGAAGTTGTAGCTGAATCCGGCCGAGGCCTTCATCGGACCGAAGTCGTAGCGCACGAGGGTGATGTCCTGGCCCATCAGCAGCCCGAAGATCTGGCTCGGGTTGTCGAGGAACGGGAACGTCAGACCGGGCACGCCGAACGTGCCGGGCAGGTTGGCCTTGGTGGCCGGTGCCGGCGTCGCGGCCTTGCTCTTCATCGAGTTGGCGGTACCGGGGGTCGCGCCGGTCTGGCTCTTCGTCAGCAGCGAGGCCGACTGGGACGCGTTCTCGACGAGCTTGGCGGCATCGGCGGGACCCTGCGCCTTGCGGGCGCCGGCCTTGTTGACACCGAACGATCCGCCTGCGTCTCCGGCGCCGAGCGGGAAGTACCCGTCGCCCACGGCCGGATCGTTGATGAAGGTGATGAAGGCAGCGATGCTCTGGATCAGGGTCAGGTCGTTGCCCGAGATGACTTCCATCAGGCCGAGCAGCGTCACTGGCGGCTGGCCCACCATCTCGGCGAGATCGCTCACCACCGGGATCGGGGCCGTCAGCGTGTCGATGATCGGCTGGAACGGACCGGTGAAGCGCCGGATCTCCGTCAGGATCGGGTCGAGGAAGCTGTCGACCAGGGGACCGACGTCGAGATACAGCTGGTCGAACGTGACGGCGAGCTCGACGTCGTCGTCGGGGTTGGTCAGGCCGAACGCCCACTCCAACCCGACGTGGCCGACCACGCTCGGGAACCCGGCATCCTGGGTGCCGACGATCCCCGTGCGGAAGGCGAGGTCGACGTTGGCGTCGACCTTGAGCACGGGATCGAGGCTGACGTCGCCGGCGTTGCCGAAACCGATCGTCGTCTCGCCGCCGTTGCTCAGGTCGAGCCCGGCGGTGAGGTCGAGCGAGGTCGGGTTGTCGTTGTTGTCGGCGACGTTGATCCCGAGGAACGCAATCTGCCCGCCCAGACAATTCGAGGTCGACCAGTTGCCCGTTATCGGCGCACCGGTGAAGTCGGGGCACTCCGTCGACGCTGCGCCGAGGCCGATGCCGGCGTGCAGCGCCAGTTCCTCGTCGGGACGCACGTTGCCACCCGGGTCGCTGATGCCGATGTACGGACCCGTGGTCTTGCTGAGGCCGAGGTCGACGACGAAGTTCCAGTCGACGTGCGGTGCCAAGGAGCCGGCGAGCCGGAGCGGTACACCGTCCATGCCGAGGTCGAACGGCAGCTCGGTGTCGAAGGCCGTTTGGCCGACACCGAAGATCACACGGATGTCGGTGATCTGCAACGTCGACCCGTCGGCCGTCTGGTTGCAGCCGCCGCAGTCGACGATCACGGCGATGTCGTCCGGGGCGTCGGCAGCTTCGGTTCCGGCCGCGTTGCGCAGCAGTCCGGTCGGCGACAACTGGTCGTAGATGAACTGCTGCAGAGCAGCCTTCGCGCCGTCGACCGTCGACGCTTCGTAGACCGACGCGGGGATGCTGTCGACGACTTTCTGCGTGACCTCGCGCAGCGCACCGGCCACGTCCGCTCCGGCGTCGAGCGCATCGCCGATCAGCGGGATCTTGTTGTTCCCGGCCGCCGCCGCGCCCGAGGCGCGGAGCGCGTCCTCGACGCTGCCGATGATCTCGGGCAGCGCCGCCATGATCAAGCGCAGGTCGAGAGCCGCCGCTGCCAGCTGGGCGGCAAGGTTGGCGGGGATGTGGGGTGTGATCGTGAAGTCGTCGGCGACCGTGAGGCCGAGGTCACCGGCATAGTTGGTGACGCCTCCCGCGCTGATGCCCAGCGAGATCGCCGCGCACCCGAGTCCGGTCAGGTCGACCGAGTCACCTGGATTGGGCGTATCGGTGACGAGCGATCCGCAACTCTGGTCGTCGAGCGCTGCGAACGTCGGGGCCAGGTACGTGCCGAGCCCACTCAGGAAGGTGCCGATCGCGACCGGTTCGGTGATCGCGCCACCGACGGACAACTGGGCGCCGAGATGCACGGTGCCCAACCCGCCGACGTCGTCGGTCGGGTCGTCGGGGTCGGCGCCTGGACCGACGGCGGCGGTGCCGGCCACCACCGTGAACGGTCCGAGCGCGGCGGTGAAGTTGAGATCCTCTGCGTTGAACTCGCCGGCCAGCTCGATCCCGGTGCCGGGCATCACGTAGACCTGTGGCGCCGACAACGAGAGCGCGAATCCGAGCTTGATGCGGGCCTCGGCGTTGTAGCCGACGGACAGATCGCCGGCGCTGCTGGCCGACACCAGGCCGCCGAGCCCCTCGATGTCGGCGTTGATGTTGGTTTTCAGGTCGGTGTCGCCGTTGACCTCTTCGGCGCGCACAGCGTGGCGGTGTTGCACCGCTGCACGGCGAGGTCGAGCACGACCACCTTGTCACTCCCGACATCGGCCAATGACAGCCCGAATCCAGGATCGGTCGGGTCGATCCCGAGCTTCTCCTTGATCACGCGTTCGAGCTGCTGGATCGAACCCGGCTGACTGAGGCTCGGGTATTCGGCGTCGTGCGGCCCGTCGTTGTCGCTGAACGACAGGTTGACCCGATAGCCGTCGCCTTCCACCAAGGTGTCGGTGCCGCTGAACGTGATCGTGACCACGTCGCTGGGGGCCGCGCCGACCGTGGTCGACGGGTCGGCGGGAGGCAACACCGTCGCTCCGTCGACGGTCCACACCACCTCGCTGGCGGGCTTGTTGTGGACTGCGTTGCAGAAGATCGTTCGGTTGGTGCTGCCGATCTCGGACGGGTCGCCCGTGATCGCGCCACCGTCGTGCGCGGTGCCGCACACGACGTTGGCCGCGGGCTGGCGGATCTCGTCGATCGTGCGGCGGATGTCCTGGATCTGCGTGAGCAGGGAACGCGGCGACACGCCCACGATCGGAAGCTCGGTGTCGAGCGCCTCGCCGAGCCCTGCACCGCTGACGTTGTCGATCGCCTCGACGATCTGATCGAGGTTGTCGAGCAGGATCTCGAGCATCGCCAGCGGGCTGCCGACCTCGACGCGGTACAGGTCACCGGAATCCCACTGGCTGTCGGCGCTGCCGGCCAGCGGCTCGGCGCACGTCAGCGACGTTGCCGTGAATGCCGACACCTCACACGACGTCTCATCGGTGATGTTGAACAGGCGGGCACCAACAGCGCTGGCGGTGAACGTGGTGCCGGTGGTTTCGAGCACCGTCGTGCTGGCCGTGCCGTTGGTTGCCGTACCGAACAGGTTCGGCACCGGATTGAAATTGGCGAACAGATCGTCGAAGTTCACATCCGGAGTGATCGTCGGCGACCCGACGAGCACCGGGTTCCACACCACGCCGACACCGGCCGTGCCGATGTTGGCGCCGTTGAGGCTGGCCGAGATGTCGAAGTCGCCCTCGAACTTCAAGTTGAGCGGGCTGACCGAGGTGCGCCCGGTGATGTCGAACAACAGCTCGCGCAGCGGGATCGCGTTCGGCACAGCGATGCCGCCGACCGTCATGCTCCCGGGCTGCGGTGTCAGGTCGACGCGGATCACCGGCGCGGTGGCGTCGGCCCGCCCGAGCTCGAACTGGGGCACGCTGGCCGTGACCTCGAGGTAGCCGAGTTGACCGCTCAAGCTCGGCTCCGGCGTGGTCGACAGCGCGAACGAGGCATCGGCAACGGAGAACTCACCACCGGTGGGATCGACCTCGACGAAGAACAGGTTGAGGGCGTCGTCGCACAGTGCCGGATCGACGATCGACGGGTCGGGGCAGCCGCCACCGGCCCGTGCGACCGTGTCCCAATCCTCTTCAGGGAGCAGGAACACGCCGGCCTTGAGATCGAGGGAGATGGGTCCGGCATCGGCGACGACGTTGCCGCCGGTCGTCTGCAACCCGGCGACGCCTGTCTCGCTCTCGAGCTGGCTGCCGACGTTGATCGGCAGCGTGACCGGCGCCGGGTCGATCGTCATCGACAGGTCGGCGGTGAGGGCGTGGGTGGTCGAGTTGTACTGGAACAGGCTCGCTGCGGGTGCCTGGAACGGCGCCAGCGCCTTGAAGGCGGTGGCGAGGCCCTGCACCGAAAGCGGCGCCTGGGTGCTCGTGCGCGCCTCGGTACGGTCAGGCGAGTTGTCGTTGTCGTCGTCGAACTCGGCGGTGTAGGCCACGCTCACCACGAAGTCGCCGTCGGCGGTCGTCGTGAAGACTGCGTTCTTGCTCTGCGTCAGCCCGACGGTGCCGTCGGCGTCGCCGCCCGTGGCGTTGTTGTCGGCCGTGGCGTCCTCGGCGGTCCACGTCACCGAGCCCGGCTCCACGCCGGTCGTGACGATCGCCCGGCAGAACACCTGGGTTCCCGTCACCAGGTCCTCGACCGATCCGGCGGGTACGCCGGTTTCGCCACCCTCGGTTCCGCACACCACGCCGAGCGCGTCGACGACGTCGAGGATCGGGCGTGACGCCTGCGCGATGCGCCGGACGGAGCCACCGATGAACGGCAGGTCGACGTCGCCAACCGACTGGGCGCCGCCGAGTCCGGCGGCGGCCTGCCCGATCCCGGCGATGATCGCAGCAGGTGAGATCAGCCCGAAGTCGGCGAGATCGCCGAGATTCGGCAATGTGAAGCTGTACCCGTTGAAGAGGTTGTCATCACCGATCGAGAACGGCCCGGCATCCGGCGTGCCGCTGATGAGCGACGTGTCGAACGAAAGATCGCCGACCACCGAGCCACCGGGAATGACGTCGCCGACGAGGTCCGAGACCTGTGTGTTCATCCACTCGTCGCGCGTGATGCCGCCGACGTTGTCCGGGTCGTGGATGGGCGCGCTGAACGTTGCATTCAGGCTCAGACCGGACAACGTCGCCGTGGCGTCGGTGACGCCGATCCGGGTCGAGGCGGAGATCGGGGAGCCGGCCGCTGCCGTTGCGGTCACCGCGATGGTGGGTGCGGTGGTGAGCGAGAAGGCAGCATCCGGATTCGAGTACTGGCTGGTGTCGAAGCGGACGTTGAGCGTCGTGCTCACGCCGAGGTCGATCGCGATCGTCGACCCGGACATGTCGAACACGTCGCTCTCGAACGCCACCGGTACGGACACCGCCCGGGTGAGCGTCAACGGGATCGTGTAGTCGACCACGCCCGAGTTGTTGGCGAGCGCAACGTCGCCGACCTCGAAGACAACGCCGCTCGGAAGCGTCTCGTCAGCGTTCTCGAGTGCGGTCTCGAGCGCTGGCGACGCCGGGTCCAACTCATCGATGTCGCTCTTCACATTGGTGAGAGCCGTGTTCAGGGACTGCAGCAGGTCGAGACCGTCGGCGGCAGCCGGCGCGAGACCGGTGAGCGGCAGCGCCTGCGACAGCTCCTCGATCGAGCTGCCGACGGCGATCACCGTACCCAGCTCCTCGAGGGCGGAGCCGAGCGCCTGGCTCGCCGGATTCGGCGCCGCCTGCGCCGGCTCACCGACCGTCACCAAGCCGGCGACGATCATCGTGAATCCGATGCCCGCTGCCGTCGTCTTGGTCAACAGTGCGCGCCCGCGTGCAAACCCGCCCGAAAATTGATCGCCCATACGATGCCCCTTCGCCCCCGGTGTTCCGCTTCCGCTGTGGTGTTCGACGCCTACTCTGACGGAATGTTGCCTCCTGCGCAACCGAAATTTTCACGAAGAGTGACGAGACGATGACGGTAGGCGGCGGCCCGTGATCGCCGATCAGCGCGCCGAGGTCATCGAGCTTCGGCGGATCATGCGTCGAGGATCTCGACTCTGATCCGCTTGTTGCCCTTGCCCTTCGATTCGGTCTTCGCCACCTTGAAGCGGCCGATCTCCGAGGTGGAGCGCACGTGTGTCCCCCCATCGGCCTGCTTGTCGAGACCGACGATGTCGACGACACGGATCTCCTGGACCGTCTCGGGGATCAACGAGACCTTGGTCCGAATGAGATCCTCGTCCATCACCGCCGTCTCTCGCGGGAGGAACTCCACTTGGACCTGGCGGCCGGCAGCGATCTCGACGTTCACCAGGTCCTCGATGCGGGTCGCGAACCCGTCGGGGAGTGGGTCGAACTCGAAGTCCATGCGAGCCGACAGCGGCTCCATGTTCCCGCCGGTCACCGGGACCCTCCACTCGTTCCAGATCACTCCGCACAGCACGTGCATCGCCGTGTGTGTGCGCATCAGGGCATGCCGGCGCTCCCAATCGACGGTGCCGCGCACCGTGTCGCCGACCGCTGGAAGCGCGTCGACGCCGGCGAGGGTGTGCCAGACGAGCTCGCCTTCCTTGCGCACCTCGCTCACGGGGAGGCCGGCCAGCTCCCCGGTGTCGTAGGGCTGGCCGCCACCGGTCGGGTAGAACACCGTGCGGTCGAGGACGATCCGGCGGCCCTCGACGTCCACGTCGGTCACGTTCGCCTCGACGGTGAGCAGGTAGGCATCGCGGAGGTACAGCAGCTCGGTCCCCATCACCGCCATTCTGCCGAGGAGATCAGACGCCAGGCGTATCCGCCTGCTTCTGGGCGGGATCGTCTGCGGCCGAGCGGTTCCGGTGTCGGGATTGCGCGCCGTGCTGTGGCTGGCGGTCTATTGTGAGCGATGGCGCGTGGGTGCGCCGCCGGACCCGCGGACAGGACTGAGTCCAACCCAGAACCGATCGAACGTCCATCCGGCGTTCCTCTGTCTGAGTTGCGGGTCGCAGGCGCTGGAGGAATAGCCATGTCATCATCCACTTCCGTCACCCGTACGTTGCCGGCTCGGCCCGATCTCGAGCAGCTGAAACGTCAGGCCAAGGACCTGCTCGCGGACGCCCGACAGGGCAATCCGCCTGCGTTGGCACGGCTCGATGGGAACATCAGTGCCCGGTTGGCCGACGCACAGTTCGTGATCGCCCGCGAGCACGGTTTTGCATCATGGGCGCGGATCCGTCGTGCGGTCTTGGCAGCGAGCCCCCAGGATCGGCCGGTGACTCGCCCACCACGCGTGGACAAGCACCTGGTGGCATCGACGTACAACGCGGCGACGTTCCTCGACGGGGCCAAGCGCAACGGATGGGTGCCGGGGCGGCTCCCGACATCGTTGGTGTTCGTGTTTCAGCCCGTCTACGCCAACCGGCTTTCCGAAGATCCCCGTTTCGTCGAGGACACGGCGATGGCAGTCGGCAACGGTCGGTACTTCATCACCGTCGACGACCCAGCAGTAGCGGTCAGTTGCATGAGCGCTGGAACCGCGTTCGTTGGCCAGGTCGAGAACCAGATCGCGCTCGGCGGTGCCGATCGGTTCGTGATTCTCAACACCGCCGGAGGATTCGGGCCCGACATCGCCATCGGCGATCTCGCCGTCATCGAGACCGCCGTTCGCGACGACGGGATCTCTGACCACTACCTCCCACCAGGCGACACCGTCGACGCCGACGAAACCCTCACCGAAACCTTGCTCGAGGCTGCCCGCACGGTCCAACCTCGCGCACGTCGACACATCAGCTGGACCATCCCCGCCGTGTTCCGTCAAACACAACCAGAGGTCGATCACTGCGTCAACCAAGGCATCACCGTCGTCGAGAGCGAGATCGCCGCGCTCCTCGCGGTGTGCGAGGCCCGCAACGTCCGAGCCGGCGCAGTCGTGACAATCCTCGGCGTCCAACCCCCGCCCGACGATGCACCTGCCGACTGGAACAACATCGCCAGCACCCAATGGGATGTGTTCGAAGCCGTCGTCACCGCACTCCGATCGCACTGAGCGACAAACCCATACAACGCGTCGGTCTGGCCTGGGCGCGCTCGGGCGTCCGTCTCGAGTGTCCCCGATCGCCGAGTTCACCTTTGATCGCGTGGCGGCGTCTATCCTCGATGATGCGAGGCCGGGCTTGAGCGGGGGATCCGACCAGGAGAACGATGGAGACCACCCACTTCACCATCAAGGCACTCGACATGTCGACGTGGGATGCGTTCGCGGCGTTGGTGGAAGCCAACGGCGGCATCTTCGGCGGCTGCTGGTGCATGGGCTTCCACCCCGAAGAAGCCACCCACCTCGACGCCCCGCAGCCGCACCGGGAGCAGAAACTCGACCGCGTCCGGGCCGGGACCGCGCACGCGGCGCTGGTCTTCGACGGCGATGACTGCGTCGGCTGGTGCCAGTTCGGGCCACCCCACGAGGTACCGCGCATCAAGAACCGCAAGGAGTACGAGAAGCAGTTGGACGAGCTTCCCGACTGGCGGATCGCCTGCTGCTACGTCGGCAAAGGCCATCGCCGCCAAGGAGTCGCCGCCGCTGCACTCGCCGGCGCGCTCGAACTGATCGCCGGTCTCGGCGGTGGCACCGTCGAGGGCTACCCGGAACCCGCCGGCGACGTACCGGCCGGCTTCCTCTACCACGGTGTGCTCTCCACCTTCGAACACGCGGGATTCCGAGCGGACCGCAAGATCGGCAAGCACCGCTGGGTCGTGACCGCCCAGGTGCCCCCATCGTGACGGCGACGGTTCTGCGCTACACGAACCGCTGCTCGATCTCAACGCTCTGATTCTCCAACGCGTCGAGGAGCGTGCGCTTCAACAAGTCACGGTCCTTGTCGTCTGGACGGGCTCCATGCGTCCACAGGTTTCGGAGAAAGTCAAAGTCTTCCCAGATCGGCGCTCGGGGACGTGAGTCATCGTCGTATCGCGGCGTGAGCCACCAATGCAGGTGCGGCACCGTGTTGCCCAGTGCTTCATAGTTGAGCTTCCGGGGGCTGAACGCCTGGAACATTGCCTGCGCGACGTCGGACATCTCCATGAGATGCGCAGCCCGGATCGGCCGTTCCAGTTCATGCAATTCAGCGACGCAACTCGTTGCCACGAAGAATGTCGCGCCCCGGAACCACTGAGTTGGGTTGAGGCGGACGAGTCCTGTGGAGAGTCGGGCAACCGCCCACGGGTCCTCGCCGCGATCAGCCGCCGCGTTCTCGGCGCAGAGCGCGCAGCCGTTTTCGCCCTCGCTGGCGATGGGTTGCATGCGAGCAGAGAATGCCCTGATGGTTGGATTGGGTCAAGAGCGATCCGCATCGCGGGTCGCATCCGTCGGGTCTTCGACGGTCCAGCTCGGTGGTCGTGAAGAACTCGGGGCGAGTCTGGACGGGACTCGGCTGAGGGGTGTGTGGATACGGTTCGGAACGGGTACGCCCCATCGTGAGCATCATTCGAAATGACGATGGATCCCTGACCGTGCCCGTGGCGCCTGGCCGCCATGAGGAGGACAGTGCCGGTGACGCCGTCACCGAACCCGGTTCGATGGTGATCCGACCGGGCGAGGGCGGATACATCGAGGCGCTCGCCGAGTGGGAGAGCGAACAGCACCCCGACCGGGGAGAAGCGGTGTCGACCGCATCGGGCCGCGAGCAGGCGATGGCCGTTGTACACGCCGTCGCGGAGGACCCGGACCACGTCGCCGAGGCCGTCGATGCTCTCGACGACCCGGTCGCCGGCGCCGAGGCGCTCCGCCACGTGCTGGTTGGCGGCACACCGTCCGTCCAGGCGTTCGCGGGCGAAGTCGCGGACGAGGAGGGCGGCGATGTGATCCCGCCGCACACCGCGACCCGCATCATCGGCGAGGTCCTGTCTGAGATCGACGCCCGACCGGTCTGAGAGTCGCGAAGCCCATTCAGCAGCATCGTTCGTGGTAACAGAGTGATGCCCATCCATCGGCATGGACCGCTCTTCGTCGGGTGCGACAGACTGGGTGGATGTCGGCATCGATGGAGGACGTGCTGAACGATCTGGTCGCTGAGTACGACCGCCTCGAAAGGATCCTGTCCTCGCTGGACGATGAGCAGTGGCTCGCGCCGTCGGGCGCTCCCGGTTGGACGGTACGCGACGTCGTGGTTCATCTCGCCCAGACCGAGGAAGCGGTCGCAGTGTCGCTCGCGGAACCCGTGGCTGAATGGACCTCCCGGGACCGACCCCTCGATGATGCGGTCGATGCGCGGGTGCGCGCTGATACGACGCCTGCCGGCGAAGTGTTGGAGCGGTGGCGATCCGCGCGGCGTGCCTCGGTCACGGCTCTCGCGATCGCAGATCCAGACGTGATCGTGCGGTGGGCGGCAGCGCCCCTGAAGCCCAAGACGCTTGCGACAACTCGCCTTGCCGAGCACTGGGCTCACGGGCTCGACATCTGCGAACCGCTCGGCCTGGAGCTGGAGGACACCGATCGGCTGCGCCACATCGCCTGGTTGGGTCATGCGACCTTGCCGTACGCTCTGCGGCTTGCCGGGCTCGACCCGCTCGAGTTGCTGTGCACGCTCGTGGCTCCCGACGGTGCGCTCTGGACCTACGGCCCGCCATCCGCGTCACACTGGGTCACCGGGTCCGCCGGGGCGTTCTGCAGAGTTGGCGCGAGACGACTCGCCGCCGAAGAGTCCGGACTCGCCGTGTCGGGACCGGCCGCAGCCGCAGCCCTTGGCGTGCTTCGCAACTACGCCGCCTGACGCACAGACGTGTCCCCGAGCGGGTGTGGGCGGCGACTCCACCAGTAGATCGACCGGGCGAAAGTCGCACACATCGCGGGCCCGGCTCGGTGTACGTCGGCACTTGCGACGGCTCCACTCGCTACAACCAGCGCGGCGAAAGCCGGGCCTTCTCGCCGAGGACCGAGAGCAGGCGGCGGTAGATCTCATCTTCGGTCGTGTCGAGCGCAACGGGAACGATCCGCGATGCGGGTCGGGCCGTCGGGAGCCGGGTGAGGCGGTCGACGGCGTCGAGGATGAAGGCCTCGACGTCGGTGTCGGCGATGTCGCGCTCGGGATGGTGTTCGCCGCGCTCGTTCATCGCCCGTCGGCGGGCGCGGAAACGATCGATTGCCAGCGCTGCACTGGTTGCGAGGATCACCTCGACGAACGTTGCGTCGTGCTCACGCGCCAGATCTTCGAGCAGCACGATGTAGCCGAGCCGGCCGAAGTACTGGGCCATGACGACGTCGCGGCCTGCGTCAAGGTGCTGCACAACCGCGGCGCCTGCGAGATCGCTCGCGACGCGTCTCGTCGCTTCGTCGTTCTCCCAGTTCGGCAGCGTCATCTGCAGCGTGTCGACCTCGACGAGTGCCGCGCGGTCGTGGTCGTCGACATACCGGCGAGCGAGCGTGGACTTGCCCGACGCTGGAGGTCCGTTGACGAGAATCAGCCGTGCGATGCCTCATCTTTGCTGACCGCTGTCGTCCGTGCCGTCGGCTCCTGATCATCACATCTTGCGTGTGTGCAAAGCTTGACAGGGGGAACGAGCAAGGGAGACGTGATGAGCGTTGTGAAGATCATCGAAGTCGTCGGCCGGTCAACCACCAGTTCGGACGACGCTGTGAAAAGTGCCCTGAGTGAGGCCAAGCGGACCCTGCGCGACGTCAAGGCGCTTGACGTGGTGTCGGTCGGCTTGCGGGGAGACAACCTCGACGAATGGGGGGCGCTGGTCCGGATCTCGTTCCTCGTGGAAAACGTCACCGACTGATCCCTGCGCAGGGCATCCGGGGCGAAGCCAACCTCAGGATTCGGGGCGGCGAAAGCTGTCAAGGGTCTCGCGCCACAGCGCGATCAGACTACGAACGCGGGGCACCATCATGGATCCGTGTTCGAGCCCAGTGGGGCAAACCTCGAGCCGGCGACGCTGATCCCGTGACCGTGGGCGACGCCGCATAGGGTCCACGCCGGTGCTCGATGCTGTACGCCTTCCCCGCACCGGCCGGGCGGTCGATCCGCTGGTTCGCAGCGCTACGACGTTCGTCGCCCGGCGTCCCTTGTGGGGACTGACGATCGGCGTGGCCACCGCCGTGCTGGCGTTGGCGGCGTCCACCGCGCCGCTCGTCACGGAGGCCGCCGCCGATCGCGCCTTCCACCAAGAGGCACTCGCCGCCGTGGGCTCGCCGCCCGGCACGGGGATCGACGCCAGGGCGTCGACGACCGGGTTGGCCGATGCGGCGGCTGCGGCTGCCGTCGCCGCGCGACTCGACGCGCTCGACGTCTACGGGTCCCCGACGATGTCGGTACGGCCGATCCGCCCATACTCCGGGTTCCGCCACCCGATGCCGTTGGTCGCCGCCGGCGACGTGCGCGCGACGGGCGTGGTGTACGCGCTCGGAGACACGGTGAGCACGCTACGAACGATCGGCGACACGGCACCGGCACCCGGCGCGGTGTGGCTCCCGGACACCTTGGCGGCCGAGCTCGGAGTGAGCGCCGGCGACTCCGTCGAGCTGGCGCTCGTGGCGCAGCTCACCGACGCCGACCTCGCCGCGGGCGCGCTGCCGCCCGAGCAACAGCCGCTCGACGGCATCGACGTCGACGTCGCCGGCGTCTACCTCACGGAGGACGGGCTGCCGGTGTCGGACGGCTTCGACTGGCAGTCGATCGCCCAGCAACTGCCGCCCCACCCCGAACTCGTCGGGCGGACCGCCCCACTCGTGTTGACCGACACGACGACGGCGATGACGGTGCTCGATGAAATGGGCGACAACCCGTTCGTGATCTGGGACGCCGCGTGGGAGGGCCCGACGACCATCAGTCGCGGCCGCGACGCGGCGGGGTCGCTGGCCGACGCGTCCGAGGACTTCGCCGACAGCCACTCCCGGATCGGGTCGTTGGTGGAGGGCGCCAGTGCCGACGACGTCGTCCTTGCAAGCAGCGAACCCGACTTCGTGCAGCGTTCCGACGAAGGGGCGGCGATCCTCGACCCCGTGCTCGACTCGATCGCGCTCGCCGCCCTGCTGGTCGCGGTGCTGGTGCTGGCCACGTGCGTGTGGTTGCTGGTGGCCTCTCGGCGCCGCGAGACGATGCTCTCGCTCGCGCGAGGTGAGAGCCCGACGCGAGTCGCCTCGATCGTGCTCGTCGAGCTGCTGCCGGCACTGATCGTCGGTGTGGTCGCCGCGTACGCGATCGTGCGTTGGGCGCCGGGACTGGTCGCCGGCGACGGGTCGATCGGTCCGCACACCGCTGGCACCGCCCGGCGCTGGGTGATCGCGTGCCTGCCCGTGGCGGTGCTCGTCGTCTTCGCCGTGGCGCTGTCCACGGCGTGGATCATCGACCCGGCGACGGCCGACCGTGCCAAGCGCTGGCTCAGCGTGCTGCGTCCCGAGACGATCGCCGTCGTGGCCGCCGCCGCGACGGGCGCGCAGGTGTTGACGCAGGACGGCTCGCTGCTCGACAGTGGCGTCGGGTTGCTGTTCCCTCTGCTCTTCGTGATCGCCGGCGCGCTGGTCGCGGTGCGAGTGCTGGCGTTGGCGATCCGTGGCGGAAGACGAGCGTCGCGCCGCCGGGCAGCGACATCACGCCGGCCACGATCGCTCTCGCTGTGGCTCGGGCGGCGACGGCTGACCTCGGCACTCACGCAGGTGAGCATGGTGGCGATCGTCGTCGCGATCGGCGTCGGCGCCTTCACATACACGACGGCGGTGTCGGCCAGCGGCCGTCAAGCGGTGTCCGACAAGGAGGCCGTGATCGGTGGTGCGCGCTCGACCGTCGAGGTCGTCGACTCGGCGGCAACCACGGAGGGCGACCCCGCGTTCGGACGACCCGGCCCCGGCACGACCGTGCTCTGGGAGGCCAACGCGCACCTCGGGCCGAACATCGCCAGCGACGTACTGATGATCGATCCGAAGACGTTCGCCGACGCCGTCGAGTGGCGCGACACGTTCGCCCCGCAATCACTCGATGCACTGCTCGCCGGACTCGACGGCAGCGGAGAGACACTCGGCCTGATCGTCGCCGGGAACTACGCAGCCGCGGTCCCCGACGCCGGCGTGCTCGACCTGGCGCCGGGACTCTCCGTGCCCTACGAGGTCGTCGCCCGCGTCCCCGCCCTGCCGTGGCAACGCGAGCGGTCGACGATGATGCTGATCTCGGCTCCCGCGTTGGCGCCCAGCATCCCGTCGGTCGACGGCACGTTGCCCGGCGCGAGCGACGTGAGCGCGCTCGATGCCCAGTTCCGCAGCTTCGTGTGGTCGCGGTTCGACCAGAGCGAGCTTTCACGCCTCGTCGATCCGGCCGCGATCGTGCCGAATCGCCCGACGCGTAACCTCACCAGCGCCAGCCGGCTACCGGCCTTCGTGGCCTTCGACCTGGCGCTGCCGTACCTCGAGGCCGTCGGGATCGCAATCTTCGCGGTTGCCCTGCTGGGGGTGGTCGTGCTCGGAGGCCGCCGGCGCGACGAGGTCGCGGTCGAGGCCGCGATCACGGAACGGATGGGACTCTCACCGCGCACGACGCGGTTGGCGAGCGTTGGCGGCGCGATGCTGCTCGGCGTCGTGGGCTGGGCGGTCGGGACGCTGCTGGGGGTGGTCGTCGCGGCGCTGATGATCGGCCGGCTCGACCCGGCACCGGGGCTCACGCCGGGCTTCGACGCCGGCGTGTCGACGCCCGGCATCGTGCTCGCGCTCGTGGCGGTGGTCGCCGTCGCGGGGCTCGGCGCCGCGCTCGACGACCGCAACGCCCGGCGAATTCCGGTCGCGGAGGTGTTGCGTGCCGCCGAGTGACGCCGCTGCCCGCTGCCGCGGCGTCGTCCAGATCTATCGCGCCGCGAGCGGCGACGTGCATGCCCTCCGTGGAATCGATGCCGACTTCATGCCGGGCTCGGTCACGGCGATCGTCGGTCCCTCCGGCAGTGGCAAGACGACCTTGATGCGGATCCTGTCGCTGACGGAGCGGCCGACCGGTGGCGACGTCACGATCGCCGGCGTCGACACCCAGTACGCCTCAGCCCGCGAGATCCGCCGTCTGCGGCGCAGCGTGCTGGCGATCGTCAGCCAGCGGGCGACGCACAATCTGTACCCCCACCTCACGGTGACCGAACACGTGCTGCTCGGTGCCCGCCAGCGTGATGCCGACGTCGCTGCCGTCGAGCCGGCGATCGAGGCGGTGCGCCTCGGCGGCCGCCGCGGCGCCCTGCCGGGTTCGCTGTCGGGTGGTGAGCAGCAACGGCTCGCGGTGGCGATGGCAACGGTCGGCGACCCACGCGTCGTGCTCGCCGACGAGCCGACCGCCGAGCTCGATCCGACGACCTCGATCGAGGTGATCGGGTTGCTGCGGGCGAGTGCTGCCCGTGGCGCGGCGGTCGTCGTCAACACGCACGACCACACCGTCGCCGATGCGGCCGATCGAGTGCTCGCACTGCACCACGGCACATTGCACAGCGAGCGGCGCGAAGGCACCGCCACGGTTGCCGTCATCGACTCGGTCGGGCGGGTTCAGCTGCCCGCCGAATTCCTGAATGCGTTTCCCGAGCTGCGGGCGGAGATCCGCTACGAAGACGGACGCGTGATCCTCACCAAACCGGGGCTCGGCGATGGTGACTGAGGCGATGCGGACCGGGACCGAGTGGCTCGTGCGACTCGACGGCGTCAGCCGGAGCGCGCGCACCGACGCCGGCGAAGTGACGCTGCTGGCCCCGACCACGGCCGAGCTGCGGTCGCACACGCTGACCGTCGTCGCCGGGCCGTCCGGCTCGGGCAAGACGACGCTGTGCAACGTCGTGATCGGATGGGAGCAACCCGATCGGGGGACCGTCCAGTGGGCGACCGGCGATGCCGTCGGCTGGGCGCGGCTCGCGGTCGCCCCGCAACGGCTGGCGCTGATCGAAGGGCTGACACTCGCCGAGAACATGGCGCTGCCGTTCTGGTCGCGGCGCGCCGCCGTGCCGGACACGCAGCTGCAGGAGCTGTGCACGGCGCTGGCGATCGACCACCTGCTCTCTCGCCACCCCTCGGAGGTGTCGTTCGGTGAGCAGCAACGGGCGGCGATCGCCCGTTGCCTGCTGGGGTCGCCGGCGTTGTGCGTGCTCGACGAGCCGACCGGTCATCAGGACGAGGCCCGCGCGTCGCTCGTCGTCGAGCAGTTGCTGGAGGCGCGCGCCGCCGGTTCGAGCCTCTTGGTCGCCACTCACGACGAAGTCGTGATCGCCGCCGCCGACGTTCTGA
>CAVVZI010000004.1:0-31164 GCA_963752815.1 Ilumatobacteraceae bacterium
CGGTGCCTTCTTGGCCGCCGCCTTCCGCCCCTGCGCCCGCTGTGGCGTTCTTCTTGGCCGGGGTGCTCCTGGCCGTGGCCTTCTTCGTCGCCGGAGCCTTGACGGTCCTGGTCGGCTCGGTGGTCGTCTGCTCCGGGCTCGTCTGCTGCTGGCCCGTCTGGGCGGCCGCCGCCTGCTCGACCGGAGCGCCCGCCACCGGAGCGTCCACCGCAGCGGCGTTCGTTGCCGGGGCGTTCGTCGCTGTCCTCCGCGGTGAAGCCTTCGTGGCCGGCGACTTCGTGGCCGCTGCCTTCTTGGCGGGCGCCTTCGTCGTGGCGGCTTTGCACCGGAGCCTCGGCCTGGGCGTGGCCTTGTGCGGCCGACGCCTTCTTGGCGGGCGCCGTGGCTGCCTGCTCGCCCGGCACCGAAGCGGCGGCGGCCTTCTTCGCCCCCACCTTCTTCGCCGCGGCCTTCCTCGATGACGGCTTCGACGCAGCGGGCGCCGGCGTATCGCCGCGGTCACCGACGAGCGCAGGTCGGCGAACTCCGGCACCGGTGCGACGACCTGCTCTTGCTCGATGGGCGGAGCGGCGGCATCGGCACCCGGCACGGCCTTCCGCCCCCGCCCCTGGCGACCGGACCTGGGCTGTTCGACCGGTTCGGTGACCAGTCGATCGGTGTCGACCGCCGCGTGGGCGGCCATGTCGGCATCGCGCAGTCGATGCTTCGGCGGGCAGCGGCGAAGCTGACCACTACGACCGTTACGGCTTCGCCGATCTGCATCACCTTGCGGGCACTCGGTGGCGGCGGATCGGACATGAGGCGCAGCGGGATGTAGCCGTGCATGCTGTCACTCCCGATCGAGATGTACGCGCCGTGCGACGAATACGCGTCGACGATGCCGTTCACGCTGGTGCCGATCGGATGGTGCTCCACGAACTCGAGGAACGGCATCAACTCGTTGACCACCTCGCCGGGCAGCTCGAGGCGCCGACGCCGGCGCGATGTTCGGCTTCGGCGCCGCACCGTCCGTGGCCACCGACGACAGCTCGGCATCACTGCCGGCCCTGCGCGGCGGCGGCGACTTGGGCACGGGCATCGGCTCGTTGGCGAGTGGGCTGCCACTGCCGGCGGGCACCCGACGGGCACCGCGTCTGGTCCCGCCACGCAGCTTGGCTCCCTGGATGGCCTTGCGGCTCACGGGTCCACGCACCGGCGAGCGATTCACGAACACCCAACCGACGTGCGGCACGGGCTTGCCACCGATGAGCCGGCCTTTGAACAGCCACTCGTAGTCCGCGTGGAATTCCTGGAAGGAGTCGTTGGAGAGGATCGAGGCGCCCGCCTTCTGCGCGATCGACAGCACGAACGCGTCGCCACGTCCGATCGCTCCGGCCGGCGGCGCGACGAGTTCGTTGTTCGAGATGCCCGCCTCGAACTCGGCCGTCTCCCGCTTGTCGATCCGGTGGCCGAAGGTCGCATCGACCACCACCGTGATCGTGGCGTCCGGATGCTCCTCCATGAACGACGCCACCGCCTCGCTCAATTGGGCCAAGCTCGGCAGCGACCGACCCTCGGTCGCGATGTTCGAGCCGTCGACCACGACGTGGCGCGGCCCGTTCTTCGGATTCATTTCAATTCTCTCGTTCCTGATGTAAAGCAGGACCCAGGATGTCCACGCCGGATTCGGCCTCGACGAGCGTTGGCGACGTCGAGGCGAGACCTGGAGGGGTCCGCGGCAACCCATCGTAGGCTCGCCGGTCATGATCCGAGCGGTACTCTGGGATTCGGCGGCGTGATTCTCACCAGCCCGTTCGAAGCATTCGCACATTACGAGCGCAGCAACGGCCTGCCGAACGCCTTCCTCCGGTCGGTGAATGCCACCAATCCACACGACAACGCGTGGGCAGATCTGGAGCGCAACGTGATCGGGCCGGCCGAGTTCGACATCCGGTTCGTGCCCGAATCCGAAACGCTGGGCCATCGCGTCGCCGGCGCCGACGTGCTCGTGTTGCTGTCGGGAGAGGTCCGCCCGGAGATGGTGACGGCGTTGGATCGGGTCAAGGAGGCGGGCCTGCTCACGGCTTGTCTCACCAACAACGTGGTCGGCGGTGACCCTCGCCCCGACGTCGCCGACGTCATGACGCGCTTCGATCAGGTCGTCGAGTCGAGCAAGGTCGGCGTGCGCAAGCCCGAACCGCAGTTCTACGAGATCGCCTGCGAACTGCTCGCCGTCGAGCCCGGCGAGTGCGTCTTCCTCGACGACCTCGGCATCAACCTCAAGCCCGCCGCGGCCATGGGCATGACCACCATCAGGTCGTCGACGCCGAACAGGCGATCACCGACCTCGAATCCGTCTTGAAGCTCGACCTCCGCGAGCGAGAAATCCTCTTCTTCGGCGAGATCAGTTCGCCAGCTCGCAAGGCGCGGAGGACGGAGTTGCCTCTGGGCGAACGACCGACGACCGCAACGCCGCGAGATGGTGAACTGGCCGTCGAGTTGCCTTTGGGCAACGACCGAGGACGGCAACGCAGCGAGCGGGCGAATCGGACCGCCGTAGGAGAAGGTGCGGTCGAGGAGGTCGGCGAGTTCTTGGTCGTGGACGGTCTTCGAGCCGGTGGCCGGGCTGCCCGACTCGACACGGGCGATGTGCTCGATGTCGTATCCCCGCTCCTTGATGCGCCAGGTGTTGCTCTCGATGAACGTCCACGCGCCCATGTTCTCGGGCTCCTCCTGCAGCCAGCGCAACTCGCGGGCGTTCGGGTACTTCTCGAAGCACGGCGAGCATCTGCTCGGTCGGCAGCGGGTAGAGCTGCTCGACGCGGACGATGGCGACGGGAGCGGGCGCGCTCGTCGCGAGCGGGCATCGCATCCCACGCCACCTTGCCCGAGCAGAACACGATCCGGGTCACCGCGTCGGGATCGGTGATGCCCGGATCATCGAGGATCTCCTGGAACGAGCCTGGCCGTCAACTCATCGACGGTCGATCGCGTCTGCTTCATGCGGAGGCCCTGCTTCGGGGTGAACACGATCAGCGGCGTCTGGCGCAGCGAATGGACCTGGCGGCGGAGCAGGTGGAAGTAGTTCGCCGCGGTGGTGGCGTTGACGATCTGCATGTTGTCCTCGGCGCGAGGGTGAGGAAGCGTTCGAGCCGCGCCGAGCTGTGCTCGGGGCCCTGGCCCTCGTAGCCGTGCGGCAGCAGGAGCACGAGGCCGTTCTGCTGACCCCACTTGTCCTCGGCGGCGACGATGTACTGGTCGATCACGATCTGCGCACCGTTGACGAAGTCGCCGAACTGCGCCTCCCACATCACGAGCGCTTCCGGGTTGGAGTGGCTGTAGCCGTACTCGAAGCCCATCGCCGCGTACTCCGACAGCAGCGAATCGAACACCCAGAAGTGCGCCTCGGCACCCTCGAGGTTGTCGAGCGGGATCCACGGTTCGCCGGTCTGGTAGTCGATGAGCGCCGCGTGCCGCTGGCTGAACGTGCCGCGGCGCGAATCCTGGCCGGCAAGCGGACGGGGTGCCCTTCCAACACGAGCGAGCCGACCGCCAATGCCTCGCCGGTCGCCCAGTCGAGCTCACCCTCCTGGTAGAGCGCGGCCCGACCCTCGAACTGCTTGCTCAACTTCGGATGGATCGTGAAGCCCTCGGGGTAGTCGGTGAGCTTGGCGAAGATGCGGTCGAGCGTGGCGCGCTCGACACCGGTCTCGATGTGCGGCAGGACGCCGAGCGGCTGGGGCGGACGGGCCGCCTTGGTGGTCGCCGGCGCCGACGAGCGCGTCTGGTCGAGGGAGACCTGCAGCTTGTCGTGGAAGTCGACGAGCGCCTGCTCGGCCTCCTCCAACGTGATGTCGCCGCGCTTGACGAGCGTCTCGACGTACAGCTTGCGGACGCTGCGCCGTTCGGAGATCGCCCGGTACATCAGCGGTTGCGTGTAGCTCGGATCGTCGCCCTCGTTGTGACCGTACCGGCGGTAGCACACCATGTCGATCACGACGTCCTTGTGGAACGTCTGGCGGTACTCCCACGCCAGCTTGGCGACCTTCACACAGGCCTCGGGGTCGTCGCCGTTGACGTGGAAGATCGGCGCCTGGACCGTCTTGGCCACGTCGGAGCAGTACAGCGACGAGCGGGCGTACTGCGGCGCGGTGGTGAAGCCGATCTGGTTGTTGATGATCAGATGGATGGCGCCGCCGATGCGGTACCCACCGATGTCGCTCATCGCCAACCCCTCGGCGACGATGCCCTGGCCGGCGAAGGCGGCATCGCCGTGGATGAGCACCGGCAGCACGGTGAATCCACCGGCCGGCTCGATCTGGTCCTGCTCGGCGCGGACCATGCCGAGCACGATCGGACCGACGGTCTCGAGGTGGCTCGGGTTCGCGGCCAGTTCCACCGCGATCGACGCGCCCGCCGGACTGACGTACTTGCCCTTCATCCCGAGGTGGTACTTCACGTCACCGGACCCCTGCACCGTGTTGGGGTCGACGTGGCCCTCGAACTCGGAGAAGATCGCCTCGTAACTCTTGCCCATGATGTTCGACAGCACGTTCAGCCGTCCACGGTGGGCCATGCCGAGCGCGACGCTCTCG
Organism: Ilumatobacteraceae bacterium; assembly: GCA_963752815.1. Lineage (GTDB taxonomy): Bacteria > Actinomycetota > Acidimicrobiia > Acidimicrobiales > Ilumatobacteraceae > Sva-07. The sequence continues at coordinate 4,575 of CAVVZI010000004.1, forward strand.
AAGGAGGCGTCGGCCGCGTTGGAGAGGATCTCGTCGAGGATCGGGATCGCCGCCTCGGCACCCTCGATGCCGAACCGCTTCGTGCCGACGTACTTGGTGGCGAGGAACTTCTCGAACGACTCCGCCGCGTTCAGCCGCTCGAGGATCCGGTCCTTCTGCTCCTTGGTCGGCGCCTGCTGCCGCGCCTCGACCTTGTTCTGGATCCAGATCTGTTCGTCGGTGTTCTGGATGTGCATGTACTCCACACCGATGGTGCGGCAGTAGGCATCGCGCAGCACACCGAGCAGGTCACCGAGGCGCATCTTGTCGAGGCCGCCGACGCCGTCGGTGAGGAACTCCCGGTCGAGGTCCCAGATGGTGAGGCCGTACGTGGCGGGGTCGAGCTCGACCGGCGTGTGTGGTTCCTTCCAACGCAGCGGGTCGAGGTCGGCGATCAGATGACCGCGGACGCGGTGCACACGGATGAGCTTGGCGACGGCCATCTGCTTGCCGAGCATCGCCTCTTCGTGGTCGATCGGGTTCGTGTCGGGTCGCCACTTGACCGCTTCGTAGGGCATCCCGAGCGAATGGAAGATGTCGTCGTAGAACCCGTGCTCGCCGAGCAGCAGTTCGTGCACGCGCTTGAGGAACGTTCCCGATTCCGCGCCCTGGATGATCCGGTGGTCGTACGTGCTGGTGATCGTGACGACCTTGCTCACGCCGAACGAGCTGAGGTTGCGACGGTCGGCGCCCTCGAACTCGGCCGGGTAGTCGATGCTGCCGACGCCGACGATCACGCCCTGGCCTGGCATCAGCCGCGGCACCGACTGGACCGTGCCGATCGTGCCCGGGTTGGTGAGCGACACGTTGGCGCCCTGGAAGTCCTCGACGGTGAGCTTGTTGTTCTTGACCTTGCGGATGATCTCCTCGTAGGCGGTGAGGAATCCGGCGAAGTCGAGCGTGTCGGCGTCGCGGACCACGGGCACGACGAGCGTGCGGCTGCCGTCGGCCTTCGACACATCCACGGCGAGGCCCATGTTGATGTGGTCGTTCACGACGAGGCGCGGCTTTCCGTCGGCACCTTCGAGGAACGTGTTCTTCATCCCCGGCACCTCGTCGGCGATGGCGCGGACGATGGCGTAGCCGATGAGGTGGGTGAAGCTGACCTTGGTCAGCCCGGTGCGCTCCCGGAACCCGTTGATCACCTTGCGGTTCACCTCGAGCAGCTTGGCGGGGACGTTGCGGAAGCTGGTGGCGGTGGGAACGTCCAGGCTGCGCTCCATGTTGGCGGCGATGGCCGCGCCCGCCCCCGGATCGGCTTGCCGGGTTCGGGTGCCGCGGCTGGCGCTCCGTCCGCCACGGGAGTCGCAGTGGTCGTCGGCGCCGGCGCGGGCAGCGCTTCGGCGACCGGGGCCGGTGCCAGTGGAGCCGAGCCGTGGTCGGCGGCGATCTCGCGGATGCGGGGTGACGCGGCGGCGGCCGCGGCCAGTGCGGGAGTCTGCGAGCGATAGTCGGCGAAGAACTCCTGCCACGAGTCGCTGACCGAGTTCGGATCGTGGACGAACTGCTCGTACATCTCCTCGACGAGCCAGGAGTTCGCGCCGAACCCAGGCCCCTGACCGTTTGCTGCTGCCACGTGGTTCAGCGTACCGCCGCGCCGCGCGGCGAGTCCGGCTCGCCGTTCGGCGGTGCGTCGCAGGGTGGTGTTGTTGCCACCACGCCGGTTCAGGCGGGCAGGCTCAGAACCCGGGCTTGAACACCATCAGGTAGAGGACCACGAGCAGCAACACCGTCAGGATCGCACCGCCGGTGTCGACGCGCTGGCGAGCCGACTCGTCACCGGATGCCAGTGCCTTCTCCGCCGGGAGCAGCATCGCGTGCAGCACCCCGTTCATCGCCACCCACAGGACCAGCGCGAGCCAGATCCACGTCTGGCTCATCTCCCACACACTGTCGCTCATCCCCTGGAGGCCGAATCCGAACAGGCCGGTGAGGATCAGCGCCGGGGCGTACACCCGCCGGCCGTTCTGGGCGAGGAACCCGAGGATCGCCCCACGGCTGGCCGCATCGAGCGAGCGCGACTGGCGCTCGATCAGCGGGTGGGCGAACGCGGGCGCAAAGGCCACCAGGGCACTGGCGATGTGCAGGAAGAGCATCACGTCGTACCCGGTGGAACCGATCTCAGCAAGCATCGCCACAACGTACGCCGCGGATCAGGGGCGAATGCGGACATCGTGAATTTGACCGAGCCTTGACACCTCGCGTCGAGTCACCCTCCGTGCCGCTGCAGTACGGTGCGTGAGGCGACCGGCGGATGGAGGAACCCGTGCACCTGGAGAAACTGAGCAGCGGAAAGATGCTGCAGGGCAAGGAAGTCGACGCGACAGCCAATCGCGAGCGGATGCGCCAGCGGCGCCTGAAGCGGACACTGTTGCTGCTCGCGCCGCTGTGCGTCTGGCTCGTGTACCGCCTCGTCACGGACAACCAGATCCGAATCGGCATGCCGGGCTGGCTCGCCGGCAACCCGGAGATCGTGATCGCGCTCGGGATGATCCTCGTCCTCGGCACAGTGATCTTCATCCCGCTCCTCACGGCTGGGAGGTCGCCGCACACGCTGTTGCGTCCGGCTGACTCGAACGTGCGCCTCGACGACGTCGTCGGCGCCGATCAGACGAAGCGCGAAGCCATCGACAGCATGAACCTGTTCCTCGCCTCGGAGACGTTCGAGCGGGAGATGGGTGGCAACGCCCGCCGCGGCGTGTTGTTCGAGGGACTGCCCGGCACCGGCAAGACCCACCTCGCGAAGGCGATGGCCGCCGAAGCCGGCGTCCCGTTCCTGTTCGTGTCGGCCAGCGAGTTCCAGTCGATGTACTACGGCCAGACGAACAAGAAGATCCGGTCGTTCTTCAAGGCGCTGCGCAAGGCGGCGCGCGACGAGGGTGGCGCGATCGGGTACATCGAGGAGTTCGACGCCATCGGCGGGACCCGGAGCGGGATGAACACGGGGTCGATGCGCGAAGGCATCGTCGGCGTGGTCAACGAACTGCTCGTGCAGATGCAGAGCTTCGACCTCCCGAACGGATCGCAGAAGTTCAAGGCCTGGTGGATCGACTGGATGAACGGGTTCCTCCCCGACGCGCGGCGTAAGGCGCGCCCGTCCCGCAAGGCGGCGAACGTCCTGATCGTCGCCTCGACGAACCGCGCCGCCGATCTCGACCCGGCGTTGCTGCGGCCCGGCCGGTTCGACCGGATCATCACGTTCAACCTGCCGGCCCGCAACGACCGGGTGGCGATCGCCGACTACTACCTCGGCAAGAAGAACCACGTCGACGAGGTGACCGCGCCTCTCGTCGCCGATCTCACCGCCGGTTACACGCCGGTGCGTATCGAGAAGCTGCTCGACGAGGCGTTGATCATCGCCCTGCGGTACCAGCGCACGAGCATGACCGTGAGCGACGTGCTCGAAGCACAGCTCGTCACCGAGGTCGGCATCGCTCACGAGATGGGCTACCACCCCGACGAGCGGCGCCGCATCGCCATCCACGAGGCCGGCCACGCGCTCGCCGCGGTGCTCACGCGCCGCGACGTGAAGGTGGCGTCGATCCTGCGCCGATCGTCGGCGCTCGGCCTCGTCGCCCACGGCGACTCCGAGGAGCGGTTCCTGAAGACGCCGAGCGAAGCTCGCGACCAGATCGCCGTGGCGCTCGCCGGGCGGGCGGCCGAGGAGCAGGAGTACGGCGAGGCGAGCAGCGGCATCTCCTCCGACCTCGCCGCGGCCACCACGATCGCCGCGCAACTCGTCGGTCAGCTCGGCCACGGCCCAGGCCTGCTCAGCCTCGAGGCGGCATCGATGCCGACGGCAACCAACCTCGTCGCCAAGGTCCTGTCGGACGAGCCGAGCCGGGAGGCCGCCGAGGCGCTGATGCGCGAGGGCGCCGACCGCGCCGCCTGGATGGTGTCGACGTACCGGCAGGCGCTCTACGAGATCGCCGACGGCCTCTGTGCGAGCGACGAACTCGACGGCGACACCGTCAAGTCGATCATGGAGAAGTACACCGACATCACCGAGCGCCGCGGCCCCATCCGCCACAAGCCGACCCCGACCACCTGACCTGTCGCGTGGGGTCAGGCACCGCGCGAACAGGTCAGATCCGTTCGAGGGTTTCGTTGTCGAACAGCGGGGTGATGCCGTACGCGGCGATGTCGGCGCGCAGCTCGGCGTCGGTCGGCCGGTCGAGGTCGCCCGTGGCAGCGTCGATGATCGGCGGGAGCAGGCGGGCGTCGCTCGTGGTGTTGAGGAACAGCCGCGGGTCCGACAACACGTAGCGCACGGCACGGGCGATCGCGGCCGGATCGGTCAACGGCTCGTACCAGCTGAAGTGGCGGTCGGTTTCGTCGCTCCACCGCCCCTTGGCGATCGCCTTGATCGTCTGGATCGCGATCCCGCGTTCCGTACACACGGCGAGCAGTCGCTCGACATCGGCCCGGTAGTCGGGCCGATCCAGCAGCACGAAGTTCACGGGCAACAGCACCGACGCGACGTCGTGGCGTTCGATCGAGCGGAGGTGCATCCCGGCGATCCGGAGGCCGTGACCCGTGACGCCGACGTTGCGGGCCAAGCCCTCGTCCCGGGCCGCGAACAGCGCCTCGAACGCGCCGCCCGGACCGGCGGCGACCTCCCACTCGTCGGGTTCGACGAGGTTGTGGAGCTGGATCAGATCGACGTGGTCGACGCCCATCCGCTCGAGGGACCGCTCGAGTTCGGCCCGCGCCCGGTCACCCGTGCGCTCGCCCGTCTTGGTCGCGAGGAAGACCTCGTCGCGATGGTCGGCGAGCCACGGGTTCAGCCGATCCTCGGACGCGCCGTATCCCGCGGCCGTGTCGATGTGGTTGATGCCCCACTCATGGACGTGGGCGAGGGTCGCGTCGGCCCGTTCCTGGCTCATGCCGCCGAGCGCAGCGGCACCGAAGATCACCCGTGTCGAGCGATGTCCGGTGGTTCCGAAGTCGGCCTGGGGAAGCGTCGTGTCGGTCATGCTCCATGTGTAGCGCATCGGCGGCCGATGCCGATCCAACCGGGCCGGTTCGTCAGACTGACCCCCATGACCGTCGACGCCGCCGACCTGCCCAACGCCTTCGACAACCGGGTCTCCCGCGACCTCGGCGTGCCGATTCCCATCGTGCAGGCGCCGATGGGCTGGATCGCCCGCTCCCAGCTCGCCTCCGCGGTCAGCCGGTGCGGGGCCTGCGGGATCATCGAGACCTCGTCGGGCGAGCTCGACACCGTGAAGGACGAGATCCGCAAGATGCGCGATCTCACCGATCGACCGTTCGGCGTGAACATCGCCCAGGCCTTCGTTCGGGATCCCGCCATCGCCGAGTTCGTGATCGACCAGGGGGTCAAGTTCGTCACCACGTCGGCCGGTTCGCCGACCAAGTACACCGGCATCCTGAAGGCGGCCGGGCTGACCGTCTATCACGTCGTGCCGACGCTCGCCGCGGCGCTCAAGGCGGTCGACGCCGGCGTCGACGGGCTCGTCGTCGAGGGTGGCGAGGGTGGCGGGTTCAAGAGCCCGACCCCGGTGTCGACGATGGTGCTGCTCCCGCTCGTGCGGTCCAGGGTCGACGTGCCGATCATCGCCGCGGGAGGGATCACCGACGGGGCGACGATGGCCGCGGCGTTCGCCCTCGGCGCGGAAGGCGTCCAGATGGGAACGCGCATGGTGTCGGCCGCCGAATCGCCGGTGCACGACAACTGGAAGCAGGCGATCGTCGACGCCGCCGAGACCGACACGTTGTTCCTCAACGACCGCCACTCCCCCGCGCTCCGGGCGCTGCGCACCGATCGCACCACGGCGCTCCAGCACGCCGAGCACAACGTGTTCGGCGACTTCGGCGACGCCGCGGCGCTCTATTTCGGCGGCGACATGAACGCCGCCATCGCCCTGTCGGGACAGGTGGCCGGACGGATCGACTCGGTCCGCCCCGTCGCCGACATCATCGCCGACACCGTGGCCGAGTTCGCCGCCACGATCGCCCGCCTCTCCGCCTGAACAAGACCTGAAGAGATCGCTCCCGCCGCCGGACCGGCGAGCATTCGGCCGCTACGTTGCACGGCGTGAGTTGGGCGGGCTCGATGTGGTTCCTGACGGGGACCTACTGCGTCGTCGCCGTGCTGACGTTGAGCCTCGGACGCGCCGAGGCCGCGAGCCAGCGCCTGGACGGGGTCCGCCACCTTTGGCCACGCTTCTGGTTCGGCACGGCGGCCCTCTTGCTCGTGATGGCGTTCGGCAGGGCGCTCGACACCGGCCATCTGCTCGCCGAACTCGGTCGCCGACAGGCACGAGCCGACGGCTGGTACGAAGACCGGCGATCGATTCAGGCACCGATCGTCGGATTGATCGCCGCCACGTGGGGAGTCGCTGTCCTCGCTGCAATCTGGCGAGTACCGGAACGCCGACGCCGCTACCTGCCGGCCTTTCTCGTGACCTTCAGCTTGGCGTGCTTCGGCGGCATCATGCTCGTCTCGTTGCATCAGGTCGATGCGGTGCTGCTGCGTCGTGACGTCGCCGGGGTGCACGTCGGCGTCGTCATCGAACTCGCACTCCTGCTTGCGGAGTCGATTCTCGTGTCGTCGAAGTTGGCCGAGTTCCGGAGTCGGCGGACGCCACTCGGCGCGGAATTGTGACCGGTCGGGGGCACTAAGGTCGGTTCGGGCAGGTTTCCGACGCGCCCTTCCGGGTCATCCTACATTCGGGTGAGGCGACCATGACGAACGACCACGATGACGAGCGGACACTCACGAGGTCCGACATCGCGAAGGTGGCGGTGTTGGTCGTGAGCGCGCTGGTCTGCGTGTCCATGCTGGTCTATCTCTGGGGCCGGGCTTCGGAGGACGAGAGCGTCGGGTCAGCGTCGAGTTCGAGCTCGAGCACCACGACCCCGGTCGAGAGCGCCAGCACGACGATCTCCAGCACGCCGATCACCACGGTCAGCTCGCCCACGACCACGACCGCCGAATTGCAACAGCCTGTCGCCACCACCACCGAAGCCCAATCTCCCGCGAACGCGGCCGAGACCCTGCCGGCTACGACCATCGTTCCGACCGCCGCCCCGACCGCCGCCCCGACGACTACTCAGGCGAGCACGACGACCACTCAGGCGAGCGTTGCGATCCCGCCGGCCGCCGCGCCGGCCCCGTATCCGACGAGTCCGGACGGAACGCCGCTGCCCCTCGTCGTGATCTTCGACACGCAGACGATGACGATCGCCGGGCAAGTCCCGTCACAGGCGGCGAGGGATCGTCTCAGCGCACTCGCGTTGGCGAACAGCCAATTCCCCGACGTCGACGTGATCGACAACATGGTGATCAATCCCGCCGTGCCGATCTCGGTCGGCGTGCGCGTCATCGAACTCAACTCCGCTCGCTTTCCCGAGGGCAGCGCGGAGATCCTGCCCGATCACGCACGCGAACTCGATCGCGTGCTCACGATCATGCAGGCACTCCCGAACATCTCGGTGATGGTCATCGGACACGCCGATCAGCGTGGCGACGACCTCACGAATTTCGCCATTTCCGACGAGCGAGCCCGCGCGGTCGTCAACTACCTGCTCTATCTCGGCATCTCCCCGATGAGACTGTCCTCGCGGGCGGCAGGCGAGAGCGACCTGCTGACGATCGGCGACGACGACGCGGCCCTCGCCCTGAACCGCCGCACCGAGTTCATCTTCTACGGACTGCTCATCGAATGAGCAGTCAGCGAGCGGCCGGCCCAGCAGGTCGCCAGTAGCCTCGGCTGCACCATGGCGCACGAATTCATCTACACCTGTCACAAGCTCGCCCGGGTCCACCCGCCCGACAAGACGGTGCTCGAGAACATCTCGCTGTCGTTCTACCCGGGAGCGAAGATCGGCGTGCTCGGATCGAACGGCGCCGGCAAGTCGTCGCTGCTGAAGATCATGGCCGGCCTCGACGACGGCTACTCCGGCACGGCCCGCCTCACGCCGGGCTTCACGGTCGGGTACCTCCAGCAGGAGCCGCAGCTCGATCCGACCAAGGACGTCAAGGGCAACGTGATGGACGGCGTCGCCGAGGTGCAGTCGATCATCGACCAGTACAACGAGCTGATGACGAAGTGGGCCGACCCCGACGCCGACTACGACAAGATCGGCAAGGAGCAGGCCCGCCTGGAGGACAAGATCGCGGCGACCGACGCGTGGAGCCTCGAACGCAACGTCGACATCGCGATGGACGCGCTGCGCTGCCCGCCCGACGACGCCGACGTCACCGTCCTGTCCGGTGGCGAGCGCCGCCGAGTCGCGCTCTGCCGCCTGCTGCTCTCGCGGCCCGACCTGCTGCTGCTCGACGAGCCGACCAACCACCTCGACGCCGAATCGGTCGAGTGGCTGGAGAAGTTCCTCGGCGACTACGCGGGCACCGTCGTCGCCATCACCCACGACCGCTACTTCCTCGACAACGTGGCGAAGTGGATCCTCGAACTCGATCGCGGCAAGGGCTTCCCGTTCGAGGGCAACTACTCGAGCTGGCTCGAGCAGAAGCAGGCCCGGCTCGAACGCGAGGAGCGGGGCAACGAGGCCCGCAAGCGCTCCCTCGCCCGCGAACTCGAATGGGTGCGGATGTCGCCCAAGGCCCGCCAGTCGAAGGGCAAGGCCCGTCTCGCCGCCTACGAGAAGCTGTACAACGAGACGAAGGCGGCCGAGCCCGGCCAGTCGACCCTCGAGATCACGATCCCCGCGGGTCGCCGCCTCGGCGACCAGGTGATCGAGGTCGAAGGCCTCCGCAAGGCGTTCGGCGACCGGCTCCTGATCGAGGACCTCTCGTTCTCGCTCCCGCCGGCCGGGATCGTCGGCATCATCGGCCCCAACGGCGCCGGCAAGTCGACACTGTTCAAGATGCTCGCCGGGCGCGAGGAGCCCGACTCGGGCTCGATCAAGATCGGCGACTCGGTCGACCTGTCGTACGTCGACCAGGACCGTGACGGCCTCGACCCCGACGCGACCGTGTACGACGAGATCACCGGCGGCGCCGAAGTCCTCGAGGTCGGTGGACGGGAGATCCACGGCCGGGCGTACGTGTCGAGCTTCAACTTCAAGGGCACCGACCACGGCAAGCGCGTCGGCGATCTGTCCGGCGGCGAGCGGAACCGGCTCCACCTCGCCAAGCTGCTGAAGTCCGGCGGCAACGTGCTGCTGCTCGACGAACCGACCAACGACCTCGACGTCGACACGCTGCGGGCGCTCGAGGCCGGGCTCGAGTCGTTCCCCGGCTGCGCCGTCGTGATCTCGCACGACCGCTGGTTCCTCGACCGGATCGCCACCCACGTGCTCGCCTTCGAGGGCGACAGCCAGGTGCGCTGGTTCGAGGGCAACTTCTCCGAGTACGAGGACTACCGCAAGAAGGAACTCGGCGTCGGCGCCGACCAACCCCATCGCATCAAGTACAAGAAGCTCGCCTGAACCTGGAACGTGGGGTGGGACCCCGGCGTTGCAGGCGGCGTAGCGGGCGGGCGACGAGGTGGTGAGTCGGGCGACTCCGATCGCTGTCGGCACAGCTCCGCCGACAGACGCCCGACCACCATCGGCACGAGAGTGGCGAACTGGCGCGATGGTTGATCCACACCGAACCTCGAAGCGCAGCCGATCCATCTCGGTGTCGGCGCGACCGCCGAGGTCGAGCCTCCGTTCACCGGCTCGACGGACTGGTACGCGGGATACGGCGAACGGCACGAGGCTGACGGCGCCGAGGGGCGGCTCGTCAGCATGCATACGTTCACCGAGCCCTGGGATTCGTGGGAGGTCCATCCCCACGGCAGCGAGGTCGTGCTGTGCACGGCGGGGCGCGTCACGCTCCACCAGGAGACCGCGACCGGCGAGCACCGCACGGTGGTCCTCGACGCCGGTCAGTACGCGATCAACGAGCCCGGCACGTGGCACACCGCCGACGTCGACGGCGAAGCGACGGCCGTGTTCATCACCTCCGGTCTCGGCACCGACCACCGCCCGCGCTGATCCGCAACTCGGGTGACGGCTGGCAGACTGACCCGATGCCCCCCAGCCCGAACCACGCGGAGACCGACGCCGAACTCGCGGCGCGGCTCGCGACCCAGGCAGGGCACGTGCTCCTCGAACTGCGCGCGGAGATGTTCGCCGCCGGCGCCTCGACGTGGGACGTCAAGGACGCCGGCGACGCGCTGGCCCAGAAGTTCCTGGCCGAGGAACTCGGCCTGCATCGTCCCGACGACGCCGTGCTGTCGGAGGAAGGGCTGGAGGACCCGCGCCGGTTCACGTCCGATCGCGTGTGGATCGTCGACCCGCTCGACGGCACCCGCGAGTTCAGCGAGCCCGGCCGCCACGACTGGGCGGTCCACGTCGCGCTCTGGACCGACGGGGCCTTCGGTGGATCAGCGGTCAGCCTGCCAGCGGTCGGTCTGACGTTCGGCACCGATCCGGCACCCGTCGTGCCGCCGATGACCCGAGATCGGCCGAGGGTCGTCACCTCGCGCACGCGGGCGCCGTACGCCACGGTGCTCGTCGCCGAGGCGCTCGGCTGCGACGCGGTCCGGCTCGGTTCGGCCGGCGCCAAGGCGATGGCGGTCGTGCTCGGCGAGGCCGACATCTACGTCCACGACGGCGGCATGTACCAGTGGGACTCCGCCGCACCGGCCGCAGTCGCGCTCGCCGCGGGCCTGCACGCCAGCCGCCTCGACGGATCACCGCTCGTCTACAACGAGCGTGATCCGTGGCTCCCGGACTTCATCGTGTGTCGGCCGGAACTGGCCGACGCCGTGCACCACGCCCTCTGGGGGTGACCGTGGATCTCGGCGATCTCACCTCGACACGCTTCGAGGTCGAGCACCGCGTCGCCACCGTCTGGCTCGACCGTCCGCACCGCCACAACGCGTGGACGGGCACGATGCACCAGGAGTTCCGGGCGATCTTCGCCGCCCTCGAACCCCGCGACGACGTCCGCGCCGTCGTCGTCACCGGCACGCCGCCGGCCTTCTGCGTCGGCGGCGATTCGAAGGCGCTCGCGGGACACGCCGACCGGGGCGGCTACGACTCCGGTCTCGGCGCGGCACCGGCCCAGCCCGGGGGCGGCGACCGACTCGACGCCGACTTCGCCTGGCAGCTCGGCTATCGCCTGCCGATCATCGCCGCGGTGAACGGCGCCTGCGCCGGGGTGGGGCTGGCCCTGGCCGCGTTCTGCGATCTGCGCTTCGTCGTCGGCGACCGCCAAGATCACGACCGCCGCGCCGAAGCTCGGGCTGCCCGCCGAGTACGGGCTGAGCTGGATGCTGCCCCGGCTCGTCGGTGCGACCCGCGCCGCCGACCTGCTGCTCTCGGGCCGCGTGGTCACCGGCGCCGAGACGGCCGACTGGGGTCTGTGGAACGAGGTGCTGCCCGACGGCGATGCCACGCTCGACGCCGCCCTCGACTACGCGCGTCGGCTCGCCACGTCGACCGGCCCGCATGCCGTCGCTGCCACCAAGCGTCAACTGGTGGCCGACATGCTCCGCCACGATCCCGCCGCGTCGGTGGCCGACTCACTCCGGCTGCTCGACGAACTGATGGGCACGGCCGAATACCGCGAGGGCGTCAGCGCGCTCGTCGAGAAGCGCCCGCCGAACTTCTGACCGGCCTCTGGCCGCGTAACCTACGTCTGGTGGCGCGGCACACGACGACGATCAACATCTGCTTCCACGGCGTCGGCACCCCCGAGCGAGACCTCGAGCGCGGGGAGGACGCCTATTGGATCACGGAGGACCGCTATCGGGAGATCGTCGACGAGATCGCGCACGTGGCCCTCGGTCGGGATCAGCTTCGACGACGGCAACGCGTCCGATGCGTCGATCGCTCTCGAGCCGTTGGTGCAACGCGGGCTGCAGGCGACGTTCTTCGTCCTCGCCGGGCGGATCGACAAGCCGGGAAGCCTCGCGACGAGCCAGATCCGCGAGCTGAGGTCGGCCGGAATGGACATCGGGTCACACGGCATGGATCACGTCCCGTGGACCTCGCTCGACGAGCGGTCGCGCGGTCGGGAACTCGTCGAGGCGCGCGAGGTCCTGTCGACCATCGTCGATCGCCCGATCAGCGACGCCGCGTGTCCGCTCGGTCGTTACGACCGGTCCGTGCTCGCCGAGCTGCGGCGGCTCGGCTACTCGCGGGTGCACACGAGTGATCGAGTCGGTGCTCGGCCATCCGCCTGGATCCAACCGCGGTACAGCATTCGCCGAGACGACACGGCGGAGTCGATTCGGACGACGATCCTGGAGCGACAGGGGCTCCGTCACCGGGTTCGTCCGGTCGTGACGAGCACCGTGAAGCGGCTGCGCTAGCGACCCGTCCGGTCAGCCGTCCGGCGCAACGTTCCTGATCCAATCCGGGCCTCGCGGGGCCCGGAGGCGAGCCGGCGACAGGAGTGCGGCGAGCGCGGCACGGCTCGGTCGGTTCCCGATCACGGAGCGCGTCGCCTCCCGAAGGACGAGCGCACACCAGAACAAGGCCGTCTTCACGACCCCCGTTCCGCTTCCCGTACAACCGGAGGCGATTGGCGACGAGCAACGGCCACAACTCGGTCGAGCCCGCCGAGCCGCCCTCGAGATGCACCGCCTCCGCGGACGGTACGTAGACCGTCGCAAATCCGGCGTCCCGCGCACGCAGCGCGAAATCCGTCTCCTCGGAGTACAGGAAGTACGACTCGTCCCACGCACCCACGGCGTCGCTGCATTCGGCACTGATCAGCAGCGTCGACCCTTCCGCCCAATCGGTCACACCCGACCGGACGTACAGCTCGCCATCCGTCACGACCTCGCCGAGCGCCGGATGGCGCCCCGCCCGTCGCGCGCCGAGCACCGCATCGGACAGCGCTCGCACAACCGTGGGTTCGCGACGCTGCGACTCGATGAGCTGCCCACGGGCGTCGACCAACCGAGGAACGACGATGCCCGTGCCCGGGCGATGCACGTACTGGAGCAGTTCCGCCACGCAGCCACGACCGAGGCGTACATCAGGATTGAGGACGAGTACCGCGGTGCGTTCGGGCGAGGCCGCCATTCCGGCGTTGATACCGGCCGCGTATCCCCCATTGCGGCCGGTTGCGATCACCGTTGCGTGCGGCGCGAGGGCTCGGGCCGCTTCCACCGTTCCGTCGGAGGAATCGTTGTCGACGAACGGTGAGTGACCACGCGACACCGGCGAGCCCAGGTTCGAGCGACGCCACCAGATCCGCCAACAACGCTTCGCTGTTGAATGTCACGACGATCACCGCGACGAACTCGGTCGGGGTCGGCTGCGAGCGATCGTCCACCACCCCGGTCTCAGCTCCGCTCCGGGACCAGGCGATGTCGCTGCACGGCGCCACCATACGGGGCACGGTTCTCGAGTCGGAGCACAGTGCATCGACGATCCGCACGCCGCTAGCTTGCGCTGTGTGAGCCACGAGCACGCGTCGGATGCAACCGCCGCACAGATCCATCCGACTGCCGCCGTCGAGGACGGAGCGACCATCGGCTCCGGCACCCGGATCTGGTCGCTGACACAGGTGCGCAGCGGAGCGTCGATCGGCCGCGACTGCGTGATCGGCAGGAACGTGTTCGTCGACGTCGACGTCGTTCTCGGCGACAACGTCAAGGTGCAGAACAACGCTTCCCTCTTCGAAGGCGTTCGGATCGACGACGGCGTGTTCGTCGGTCCCCACGTCATCTTCACGAACGACCGAATTCCCCGAGCGGTGACGCCGGACGGCGTCCTCAAGTCCGCCGACGACTGGGAACTCGGCCACACGACGGTGCGCGAGGGAGCTGCGATCGGCGCCGGCGCCGTCGTCGTCACCGGCGTCACGATCGGCCGATGGGCGATGGTCGGGTCGGGCGCCGTCGTCACGAAGGACGTCCCTGCGCACGCGCTGGTCGTGGGCAGCCCCGCGAGAATCATCGGCTACGTGACTGCCGGGGGCGAACGGTGCGAATCTGCCGAGGAGGCCGAACGTCTCTCCGACGTCGAGCGAAGCCGATCGGGCTCGGCGCAGCAACGCTGATCTGTTCGTCGTCGACAGTGCTCTCCGACGTCGAGGTTGCGGCTGCCGGTACATTGGCGCGGTGGCGGTGAAAGCGGCGGTGAAACTTCAACCCATCCTCGACGCGGACGTGGAGGAAGTGGCCGACTATCTCCAGTTGACGCTGAGTTCTCACGTCACGTCCGCCCAGTGGGCGGCCGCGATGAAGGCGCCGTGGCAGCACGACGCACCGAATCACGGTGTGTTCCTCCCGCGAACGGGATCGTGGTCGGCGCCTATCTCGCCCTGTATTCGGTTCGTGACGTTCGAGGCGAGCCGATTCCGGTCTGCAACCTCGCCGCGTGGTGCGTCGATCCCGACTATCGGTTCAGCAGCGTGCGCATGCTCAAGGCGCTGCTCGCCCAGGACGGATACAGCTTCGTCGATCTCTCCCCGAGCGGGAGCGTGATCGCGCTGAACGAACGGCTCGGCTTCACCCACCTCGACACGTCGACCGCATTGGTCCTGAATCTTCCGTGGCCGACGATGCCGGGGCGCTTCAGCATCTCGTCCGATCCTGCCCGGATCGAAACGGTGCTGACCGGACCGGAGTTGCAGATCTATCGCGATCACGCCGACGCGCCGGCGGCGCGGCACCTCCTGCTCGAGTCGCCCAGTGGGCACTCCCACGTGATGTACCGACGTGACCGCCGCAAGAATCTGCCGATCTTCGCGACGATTCTCTACGCCAGCGACCCCGCGGTGCTCCGTTCCATGCGATCGTCCGTGTGCAGGCATCTCCTCGTCCGTCACGGCCTCCCGTTCCTCCTGATCGAGACACGGGTGGCGGGTGAGCGCATGAGACCATCGGTCATGCTGTCGACCCATCGTCGGAAAATGTTCAAGAGCACCACCTTGCAAGCCGAAGACATCGACAACCTCTACAGCGAATTGGTCGCCGTCGCCTGGTGAGGTTGTCGGTCGCGGAGAAAGCACAGATGCGCACGCTCGTCCACCACTTGATCGAACAGCAGGCAGCCGAGCGCGGCGACGCGCCGGCACTCTCGTACAAGAGCACGACGCTCACGTACGGCGAACTCTGGACCTCCGTCGAGGCAGTGGCGCACGGGCTCCGGAGCCTCGGCGTACATCGGAGTGATCGGGTCGGGGTCTACCTCGACAAGCGGATCGAGACCGTCTCCGCGATCTTCGGCACGTCTCGGGCCGGCGGCGTGTTCGTCCCGATCAACCCCGTGCTGCGAGCTCGTCAGGTCGGTCACATCCTGAACGACTGCGACGTCCGGATCTCTGATCACCACGTCAGACCGCCTCGCGACGCTCGAAGACGAACTCGCCGCGGCACCCTCGGTGAACTTCGTCGTGGTGGTCGACGGATCGGCACCGATCGAGCGCGCCGAGACGGCCGGATCGTACGAGCTGCGGAGTTGGGACGAGGTGTTCGGTCCATCCGATGCGGTCAGCGCGGATGCCACGGTCGAGCAACGATCCGCAGGGATCGACGCCGACATGGCGGCGATCCTGTACACGTCGGGAAGCACCGGCAACCCGAAGGGGGTCGTGCTCTCCCATCGCAACATCATCGTCGGGGCCGAGAGTGTGAGCACGTACCTGCACAACGACGCGTCGGACGTGATCCTCGCGGCATTGCCGATCAGTTTCGACGCCGGGTTCAGCCAGCTCACGACGGCCTTCAGCGTCGGTGCCCACGTCGTGCTCGTGAACTACCTGCTCCCGGCCGACGTCATCCGAGCCTGTGCCAAGCATCGCGTGACCGGACTGACGTGCGTACCACCACTGTGGATCCAGACTGGCCGATCGAACCTGGCCTGACGAGGCGACCGCATCGCTGCGGTACTTCGCCAACACGGGCGGACGGATGCCGAAGGCGACGCTGGATGCTCTGCGGTCGATCTTCCCGGAAGCGAGCCCGTACCTGATGTACGGACTGACCGAAGCGTTCCGATCGACCTACCTCGATCCGGCCGAGGTCGACCGGCGACCGAGTTCGATCGGTAAGGCCATCCCGAATGCCGAGATCCTCGTCGTCCGTCCCGATGGGAGCCCGTGCGATCCCGGCGAGGAGGGGGAACTCGTGCATCGCGGTGCACTCGTCGCGCTCGGGTACTGGAACGACGCCGAACGCACGGCCGAGCGTTTCAAGCCCGTTCCCGATTCGCCAGTCGTGGCGAGCGCCCGAGATCGCGGTGTGGTCGGGAGACGCGGTGGTCGCCGACGAGGAGGGATTTCTGTACTTCGTCGGCAGGACCGACGAGATGATCAAGACATCGGGTTACCGGGTGAGCCCGACCGAGATCGAAGAAGCGGTGTACGACACCGGCCTCGTTCGTGACGCGGTGGCCTTCGGCGTCGACGACGACGCACTCGGCCAGCGAGTCGTGCTCGTCGTGACCGCACCATCAGGTGGTTCGATGGATCTCGACCAGCTCCGCGACGACCTGCGTCAACAACTGCCGCTCTACATGGTTCCCTCCACGATTCTCGAGCACGACGAGCTTCCCCGTTCACCGAACGGCAAGTTCGACCGCAAGTCCCTACGTTCGACGATCGAGGTGTGAAGGTGCTGCCCGAAATCGCCAGTGCCGTGTCAGCTCGAGGTCACCTCGAGGTCGGCGGCGTCGACATCGAACGACTCGCGGCACGGGTCGGGAGCACGCCGTTCTTCGCCTACGACCGGGCCCAGATCACCGACCGCATCGCCTTGCTGCGTTCCACACTCCCGACCCGCGTCTCGCTCAGCTACGCCGTCAAAGCGAACCCGATGCCTGCGGTCGTACAGCACCTCAGCGGGCTCGTCGATGCCTTCGACGTGGCATCGGCCATCGAGATGAACATCGCGCTGGACACGCCGATGCCGGCCGAACGTGTCAGCTTCGCCGGACCCGGAAAGACGTACGACGAGATCAAACGGGCCGTGGCGGCCGGGATCACGCTCGAGATCGAATCCCCGACCGAAGCCGACGCGGGTGGTCGCGGCAGGCGACGAACTCGGCGTGCGACCACGGGTCGCCATCCGGGTCAATCCGGACTTCCAGGTGAAGGGCTCGGGCATGCGAATGGGTGGCGGGCCGCAGCAGTTCGGCGTCGATGCCGAATCGGTCCCGGAACTGCTCGCCGATCTCGACAAGGCGTCGCTCGACGTCGTGGGCTTCCACGTGTTCGCCGGCTCGCAGAATCTGAACGCCGAGATCCTCTGCGAGGCGCAACGCAAGACGGTGGACCTCGTCGTGCGGCTCGCCGACGCGGCGCCCCAACCGGTGCGCTATGTCAACCTCGGCGGCGGTTTCGGGATCCCGTACTTCCCCAAGGACGAGCGACTCGATCTCGGCATGATCGGCGAGAACCTGGATCGACTCATCAGCACCGCGCTCGATCCGGCGATTCCCGACGCCCGGATCACGATCGAACTCGGACGGTTCATCGTCGGCGAATCCGGCGTCTACGTCACCCGGATCGTCGACCGCAAGATCTCGCGCGGACGCACCTTTCTCGTCGTCGACGGTGGGCTCCACCACCAGCTCGCCGCGTCCGGGAACTTCGGACAGGTGATTCGGAAGAACTACCCCTCGCGATCGGCACACGGATGCACGAGGTCGCAGACGACACGGTCTCGGTCGTCGGTTGCCTCTGCACACCGCTCGATCTGCTCGGCGACGACGTGGTGCTTCCGAGATCCGATGTCGGGGACCTCGTCGTGATCTTCCAGGCCGGCGCGTACGGGCTCACCGCGAGTCCGACGGCCTTCCTCGGACACCCTCAGCCCACCGAGATCCTCCTGTAGCGTGCCGCCCGTGCCAGCGACCGACCTGATCGACGACGTCATCGACGTGATCGTCACCACCCTCGGCCTCGAGAACCGCACCGAGCCCCTGGTGGCCACGACGCAGCTCCTCGACAACATTCCGGAACTCGATTCGATGGCGATCGTCGAGCTCGTCGTCGCCCTCGAGGACCGATTCGACATCACCATCGACGAGGACGAGATCAGCGGCGACGTGTTCGAAACGGTCGCCACGCTCGCTTCGTTCGTCGCTGAACAGCACGGCTGATCCGACGCTCCCGCGGTTGAATTCGCCACTCTCCGCTGTCGAAGGGCTCGAACCGGCAACAACGATTCTCGATTACCTGAAGGTCTCCTGATGGTGTGGCCCGTTCGATGACCGGCGGGAAACGCGCTGGTACTGTGCTCGCGCACGGAACGGCCGGGCGGCGGTCCCTCTTCGGCGGAAATACAGGAGAGTGCTTGACATGGACAAGGTCGGAATTGCGGTCATTGGCGCCGGCTACTGGGGTCCGAACCTCGTTCGCAACATCGCGTTCAACCCGTCGACGGACCTGCGGTGGGTGTGCGACATCCAGACTGCGTCTGCCGATCGGCTGGCGTCGACGTTCGCCGGCGCTCGAGCGACCTCGGACCTCCGGCGGGTGCTCGACGATCCGGACGTGCACGCAGTCGCCATCGCCACACCAGCCGCCACGCACGCAGAGTTGGCCATCGAGGCGCTCACCGCGGGAAAGCACGTCCTGATCGAGAAGCCGATCGCGGCGTCGGTCGGTGAGGCCGAGAAGATGATCGCTGTCGCCGCAGATGCAGGTCTCACCCTCATGTGCGACCACACGTACTGCTACTCGCCGTCGGTGCGACACATCCGCTCGGTCATCGAGCAGGGCGACCTCGGTGACATCCTCTTCGTCGATTCGGTGAGGATCAACCTCGGTCTCGTGCAGTCCGACGTCAACGTCCTGTGGGACCTTGCACCGCACGACCTGTCGATCCTCGACCACGTGCTCCCGACCGAGCGGGCCGTCACGGCGGTTGCCGCCACGGGTTCCGACCCGATCGGTGCCGGTCAGGAATGCGTCGGCCACCTTTCGCTCGGCCTGCGAGGCGGCAGTTCGGCACACGTCCACGTCAACTGGCTCAGTCCGACCAAGGTTCGTACGATGATCATCGGTGGAACCGACCGGACCCTCGTGTGGGACGACTTGAATCCCACGCAGCGCATCAGCATCTTCGACCGCGGTGTCGATCTCGGATCGGCAGCCGACGAAGTGGTGCATCGGAGCCGCATCTCCTACCGGATCGGGGACGTGACCTCACCCGCACTTCCGGACACCGAAGCGCTCTCCGCGGTGATCGACGAACTCGTCGCTGCCGTGCGCGGCGAACGGGAACCGCGAACCGGTGGCGCCTCCGGTCTCCGAGTCCTCCAGATCCTCGAGGCATCGGACAAGAGCCTGCGGACCGGTGGTGTCAGCGTCGACGTGATGCTCGCGGGGCGCGAGGAGTCGAAATGACCGACATCGCCGGAGCACGCGTCCTCATCACCGGAGGCGGCGGCTTCATCGGGTCGGCGATCGCCGACCAGCTGATCGACGCCGACGTGGCCGAGATCGTCGTCCTGGACAACTTCGTGCGCGGCCGTCGTTCGAACCTCGACCGCGCCGCCGCGTCGGGTCGGCTCCAACTCGTCGAGGGCGACATCACCGACCGGGCGTTGCTCGCGAAAGTGACGCGAGGAGCCGACATCGTCTTCCACATGGCCGCGATCCGGATCACCCAGTGCGCGACCGAGCCGAGGCTGGCACTCGAGGTCATGGTCGACGGCGCCTACAACGTGTTCGAAGCGGCAGCCGAGGCCAACGTCGGCAAGGTCGTCGCCGCATCCTCGGCATCCGTCTATGGCATGGCGGAGGTCTTTCCGACGACCGAGCAACATCACGGATACGACAACCGGACGATCTACGGCGCGGCGAAGATGTTCAACGAGGGTCTGCTCCGCAGCTTCCACGACATGTTCGGGCTCGACTACGTCGCACTTCGGTTCTTCAATGCGTACGGACCGCGCATGGACATCCACGGCGTCTACACCGAGGTGCTCGTCCGGTGGATGGACCGCATCGCGTCGGGTCAGCCGCCGCTCATCCTCGGTGACGGGAAACAGACGATGGACTTCGTGTTCGTCGACGACATCGCCCGCGCCAACCTCCTCGCGGCAACCGCCGATGTCACCGACGAGGTGTTCAACGTCGCCTCCGGCGTCGAATCGAGCCTGCTCGATCTCGCGGACACGCTGCTGGCCGTCATGGGCTCGGACCTCGAACCCGAATTCGGCCCGGAGCGAGCCGTGAATCCGGTCCGTCGGCGCCTCGCCGACACCTCCCGCGCCCGCGAGGCACTCGGCTTCGAGGCCGAAGTCGATCTCGCCTCGGGTCTGGAGCAGCTCGTCGCGTGGTGGGCGAACGAACGGGAGTCGGTCGGGGTCCCGTCGTGACCGACGCGGGACGGCCCGCGCCGATCCCGATCATCCGACCGTGGATCGGTGACGAGGAGGCCGAAGCCGCGGCGGCCGCGATCCGCTCCGGGTGGATCGCCCAGGGACCCAACGTCGCCGAACTGGAGCGCGAGTTCGCCGGCCTCGTCGGCGCGAACCACGCCGTTGCCGTGTCGAACTGCACCACAGCGCTCCACCTGGCGCTGATCGGCGCTGGCGTCGGACCGGGCGACGACGTCGTCGTCCCCTCCTTCTCGTTCATCGCCACGACCAACGCCGTGCTGTACGTCGGCGCCACTCCCGTCTTCTGCGACGTCGACGAGGTCACGGGCAATGCGACGGCCGAGTCGATCGCTGCCGTGATCACCCCGTCGACTCGCGCCGTGATCGTCGTCGACCAAGGCGGAATGCCGGCCGACCTCGATCCGATCCGGATGCTCTGCGACGAGCGCGGGATCATCGTGGTCCAGGACGCGGCCTGCGCCATCGGATCGACGTATCGGGGGGCGCTCGTCGGTGCCGGCGCGCCGTTCGTCGCGTTCTCGTTCCACCCGCGCAAGCTCGTCACCTGCGGTGAAGGCGGCATGCTCACGGTCGACGACGAGCAGACGGCGGTCCGCCTGCGGCAGCTCCGGGAACACGGAATGAGCGTCAGCGCGGCCGACCGACACTCGACGAACAAGATCGTGTTCGAGCAGTACCTCGAGACCGGGTTCAACTACCGGATGACCGACATCCAGGCGGCGATCGTACGCGTGCAGTTGGGCAAGCTCGATGAGATCATCGAGCGTCGCCGAGCGCTGGCGAAGTGCTATCACGAGGCGATCGATTCGATCGAGGGGCTCCGCGCGGTCACCGATCCGGACCACGGCACCACGAACTACCAGTCGTACTGGGTCGAGGTCGGTGCTGGGTACGGCACGAGCCGCGACGAGCTGATGGCGAAGTTCCTCGATGTCGGGATCTCGACCCGGCGCGGCATCATGGCCGCCCACCTCGAGCCCGCCTGCGAGCGCTTCACCACCGGGCCTCTCCCCGTCACGGAGCACCTCACGGCGAACTCGATCATCCTGCCGCTCTTCCACGAGATGAGCGAGGACGAGCAGCGGCGCGTGGTCGACGTGTTGGAGACCTTTGCCCGATGACGGCTCGGCCACTGGTGATCACCGGTGCGGGTGGGTTCGCACGCGAGACAGCTGAGGTCGTTCGCGCGATCAACGCGGTCCGGCCGACGTGGGACCTGCTCGGGTACCTCGACGACGATGCCCGGCTGTGGGGCACCTCGATCAGCGGGCTCGCGGTGCTCGGAGGAACGGAATGGTTGCTCGACTCCGAAGCCGCCACCGTCGTGTGTGTCGGAAGCCCTCGCAACTTCGGCGCCCGAGCAAAGATCGTCGACCGACTGTCGCTCCCGCCTGAGCGTTACGCAACGCTGATCCATCCGTCCGCCGTGATCGCGTCGACCACGACCGTCGGCGAGGGCACCGTGATCACATGCGCACTGTGCGACGACCACGGACGTGGCCATCGGAGCACACGTCGCCGTGATGCCCGCCTGTGTCTTCACGCACGACGACGTGATCGAGTCGTACGCGACGCTCGGAGCGGGTGTCCGACTCGCCGGCACGGTCACGATCGGCCGCGGCGCCTACCTGGGCTCGGGTGCGCTGATTCGAGAAGGCCGCACGATCGGAGCCGGCGCCCTCGTCGGGATGGGCGCCGTCGTCACTCGAGACGTTCCCGCCGGCGAGATCTGGGCCGGAATCCCAGCACGCTTCGTTCGACCGGTCGATCAACCGACGATCGTCGACGAACCCAATTGAGCACGATCACCCACACCACCCGAAGGACTCCCATGCCCACGCCCCAACCGATTCCCCTGGTCGACCTCGGCGCGCAACATCGCGACGTCGCCGACGAGGTGCTCGCCGGATTCGCCGATGTCCTCGCGACGACCGCGTTCATCGGAGGACCGCAGGTCGCCGCCTTCGAGCGCGAGTTCGCGGAGTACTGCGGGACGACTCACTGCGTCGGCGCCGCGAACGGGACCGACGCGATCGAGCTCGTCCTCCGCGGGCTCGACATCGGTCGTGGCGACGAAGTGGTGATCCCGGCGAACACGTTCATCGCGACCGCGGAAGCGGTCGTCCGAGCCGGTGCGGACGTCGTGCTCGTCGACTGCTCCGACGACACCCTGCTGATCGATCCCGACCTCGTCGACGCCGCGGTCTCACCGCGGACGCGCGCCGTGATCGGCGTCGACCTGTACGGCCAGATCGCGCCGTTCGACCGCCTCGCAGACGTCGTCGACGCCGAACGAATCGCCCTCGTCGAAGACGCGGCGCAGTCCCAGGGGGCCGTCCGCGACGGTCGCAAGGTCGGTGCCGACGTCGCCGCAGCCGCCACGAGCTTCTACCCGGGCAAGAACCTCGGCGCCTACGGAGACGCGGGAGCGGTCGTGACGAACGACGGCAACCTCGCCGAGCGAGTTCGTGCGATCGGCGGTCACGGAGGCCTGCGGCGCTACGAGCATGATTTCGTGGGTTTCAACTCCCGGCTCGACACCTTGCAAGCCGTGGTCCTCAGCACGAAACTCCGCCGCCTCGACTGTTGGAACGAACTTCGCCGGCAGGCAGCTGCCCGCTACGACGAGCTACTCGACGGCGTCGAGTCCGTGACCCGTCTGACCACCGCACCGGGCAACATCCCGGTGTGGCACCTCTATCCCATCCGTGTGCCGGACCGCGATCGAGTGCTCGAGACGATGCACGATGCCGGCATCGGCGCAGGGATCCACTACCCCCAACCGGTCCACCTGACCGGGGCGTTCTCGCCACTCGGCCACGGCGTCGGCGCGTTTCCGGTGGCCGAGCGCGCGGCGGGCGAGCTGCTGTCGCTGCCCCTGTATCCGCACATCACCGACGAGCAACAGGTACGCGTCGTCGAGACGCTGGTCGCCGCGCTGCGCTGAGCACACCAAGCACCGACAACCATCCTCCCCGAACAGACTCAGCTGCCTTCCGAACAGCCTGGGCTAGGCAACGACCGAGGTGGACCACGCCGCGTCCGAGGAACATCGTCGGCTCACCGGAGCCATCGGCCGGAACGACCCACGTGTCCGACTCCGCCGGCGAGTCGGCGTTCGGCAACCCGTACATGATCGTGTCGTCGTCGAGCCACGCAACCTGATCGTCGACGTTTCGTAGTTCCGACAGCATCGTCACCTCGGAACTGGCGAGGTCGAGTATCGCGATCCGCCACGCTGCCGCACCGTTCGCGTCCTGTCCGCGGCTCTTGAAAGCAACCCGGGCCCCGTCGGGTGACAGCGATGGGCATTCGACCCCGACTTCCAGGATCGTCATCGTGCGGGCATCGACGTCGCCCTGCACCAGGTACGTCTCACCTCCCGAGCCGAGGGTGGCGTAGAACGTGTGGTCGTCGACGAATGTC
Source organism: Ilumatobacteraceae bacterium (assembly GCA_963752815.1). GTDB lineage: Bacteria > Actinomycetota > Acidimicrobiia > Acidimicrobiales > Ilumatobacteraceae > Sva-07. The sequence goes on from CAVVZI010000004.1 coordinate 28,332, forward strand.
ACGCCCCAGAAGTTGAAATCCACTTCCTGCCACTGCTCACCGTCGCGGAGAACCTTGAAGTCGACTTCGAGGTCCGCGACGACGTCTCCGGTGACGAGGTCGTTGAGCGTGGTCTGGGTCGAGAAGCCGACATCGCTGTACGAGTGACCATTGACGAAGACCGTGATCCCGGCAAGGGTCCCGTCCGGACGACACGCGGACACGAGAGGGCGTCTCCGGCGAGGCCGATCTCGTGCGTCTTCTTCAGCTGGTCGTCGAACACGATCGCCTTGTACGTGGTGATGAAACCTCGATCAGCCTGCAGGCACACCCCGGTGCCACCGCTGAAGTGCACCCGTTCGCAACGGAGGTCGGACACCGTCCGGGCACCGTTCGGATCGCCGACCGGCACCGATGACAGCCGACCATAGGTGTCGCCGATCGCCTTGCTCTCGAACAGCAGGATCGGCAGGCCGGGCTCGATCGACATCCCACCGTCCGTCTCAGCGACCGCGACCGGGACAGCCTCCCGGACCGCTTGCTCGTGGTTGCGACGCGCGATGACGAAGGCTCCCGTTGCGACGGTGATCGCAGCGACGCACACCCCCAGGAAGATGGCAACGCGCCTCGTCGATACCCTCTGTCGCGCCGACTCGTTCGCGGCCTCGGTCACGCGGTCCTCCGACTGTTCAGGTTGTCGATGTGGGCCATCATCCGCCACGTGCACACAACGGCGACGGGCATCGCGAGGGCGAAGCATGTGAACGCCCGTCCCGGCCCGAGGATCGACCAGAGCGTGCCGAAGAGGACGGCCGCTACGAAGCGGCCGAGGAAGGCGCCCGTCGACACGATCGCGAGCCCAGTCGCTCGCGTGTCGGCAGCGAGCAATTCGCTTGTAGCGGCCATCAAGACGCCATCGGTCCCCGCGTAGAACAGTCCGAGACCGCCCACCACCAACACGATCCCGACGAAGCCGGACGGCGGATCGAGCAGCACGAGGTACACCAGGCCGAGGACGCAGTACCCGCCCATGAACACCACTCGCCGCCCGATCCGGTCGGCCAAACGGCCAACGGGCACAGCGAGGAGCAGGTAGACGACGGCGGTGCCGGTGAACAGCAGCGGAAAGAACTCCAGCCCGAAATCGGCGGACCGTCGATACCCGAGGAACACGAAGGCATCGCTGAGGGTCAGCGTTCCCAGCACCGTTGCGCCGATAAGGACGCGGCGGAGCGGGCCATTTCGGATCGACTTCGCTCGCCAGCGCTCGGCGAAATCCCTCGAGCGTCCGATCGAGGCGCGGCCGCGGTTCGACGAACAAAGCCAGGACGGCGATACCGACGATGGCGAAGCAGAAGCTGACCACGAACACCGTCGTGTACGAGTCGGGGATCGTCGCCAGGATGGCGAACGCCAGGATCGGCCCGATCAGCGCACCGACCGCATCGAGCGAGCGATGCACGCCGAACGATCGGCCGAGGATCTCCGGCGGCGAGGCGAGCGACACCATCGCATCCCGCGGCGCGGTACGAATTCCCTTGCCCACCCGATCGACGAGCAGCAACGCCGTCGTCTGCGGCGCGGCGCCACCGGTGAACAGGATGGCTATTCGGGTGACCGCCGACGCGCCATAACCGCCCAGCGCCAATCCCTTGTAGTTCGATCGTCGGTCCGAGGCGACGCCACCCCCGATCTGCACAAGACCCTGCACCGCCTGGGACAACCCGTCGTACAACCCGAACTGGAGCACCGTGAAGGTGAGCTCGAAGGTGAGATACAGCGGCAGGACTGCCGTCACCATCTCCGAGGAGACATCGGTGAGCATGCTCGTGATGCCGAGCAGCCAGACAGTGGCTGGCACACGGAGCGTCGCGCCCCGGTCGGCCGGCCACGGCCATCGTCCACTCTTCGCGCTGTTTGCCGCCTCACGAATGGATGGATACATCGCCACGCTTCCGCCGGGACTTCCACTCGCGAACGACCATCGGACCGAACGCTGGGTCGTCCACGAAATATCGCTTGAAGAGCCGCCTCGGCTCCTGGCCGAACCGGAACAGCCACTCGAGCCCATACCGCTGCATCCATGATGGCGCCCGACGTACGGCGCCGTAGTACATGTCGAACGAGGCACCGACAGCGAGGAACAACGGCACCGGTCGATCGTCGGGCCAACGGCGAATCATCCGATCAATCACGTTGCACTGCTTCGGATACCCCAGCGTCACGAACACGAACTCCGCCTCGATTGCAAGCGCCCGGCGCAGACACGACTCCACAAAGGAATCGAATTCGCCCGACATCGACAAGTCGAGCATCGGCGCAACGATCGCCTCGAACGTGGGGCCTTCGGCGTCGACCTTCTCCGCGGTCGACGGCGAACCCGCGATCACCAGCACCCGTCGCCTCGTGGACACGAGTCGCGGCCAGAGGTCGGCCGTCAACGAACTCCCGGCCAGCCGGGTCTGAAGCGGACGTCCGAGCAGGCGGCTCGCCCAGACGATCGGTTGTCCGTCAGCCAGCACGAACTGCGCACGGTCCGCAATGCCCGCGGCTACCGAGTCATGGCCTCGATCCCGCTTGACCAGCTGATCCACGTTCGGCGTGATCAAGACCGGGACGGACACGCTGTCATGATCGGCAACTGTTGGCTCGAGCGTGAGCAATACATTTGTCACAGCACCGACTGATGGCGCGTCGACGAATCGCAACCCGAACAGCACTTGGCGCTCGAACACGTCAAACTGAGCGTTCATCGCGCCGTCCCGCGGCCGGATTCGCCCGCCTCATCCGTGTAGAGGCTAGCGACGGTACTCAGCCCGCGGCGATCACGTCGGCCGGCGCCTGGATCAGTTCG
>CAVVZI010000005.1:0-18727 GCA_963752815.1 Ilumatobacteraceae bacterium
ACTCGGCCAACTTCGACGAGACGAGTATCGATTCCGCCAGCAGGAGTGTGAGCTCGATGACGACGCCGACGTGCACGCCGGCAAGGTCACGACGCAGCAGCACCGAATCGACCTGATGCAACGAGACGAGCATGATGCCGCCGAAGCACGCCAAGCTGAAGGTCACGAGAAAGGCCGGCAGGTAGCGGCGTCGACGTTCCGGTACTCGCCAGATTGCAGCGAGGACAGCAACTCCCCACGTGGCGGCGATCAATCCGACGATCGGTGCCTGAATCGATCGCCGGTCTTCGTACCAGCCGTCGGCTCGTGCCTGTCGGCGACCGAGTTCGGCGAGCAGATGGCCGGTGTCGAGCGCCCTGCCGAACGCCATCACGAGCAAGAGGGCCGCCGTGCCGAACCAGAAGCGTGGCCAAAGGTGGCGGACCCCGTCCAGGCGCTGGCTCGCGGCCTCGGCACGTCCGAGGCTCAACGTCAGCACGGCGACGACGCAGTAGGTCCCCGTCAGGAACCACATCGAGCCCGCCCAACTCACGCCGTGCAACGTAGCGGCCGAATGCTCGCCGGTCCGGCGGCGGGAGCGATCTCTTCAGGTCTTGTTCAGGCGGAGAGGCGGGCGATCGTGGCGGCGAACTCGCCGACGGTGTCGGCGATGATGTCGGCGACGGGGCGGACCGAGTCGATCCGTCCGGCCACCTGTCCCGACAGGGCGATGGCGGCGTTCATGTCGCCACCGAAGTAGAGCGCCGCGGCGTCGCCGAACTCGCCGAACACGTTGTGCTCGGCGTGCTGGAGCGCCGTGGTGCGATCGGTGCGCAGCGCCCGGAGCGCGGGGGAGTGGCGGTCGTTGAGGAACAGCGTGTCGGTCTCGGCGGCGTCGACGATCGCCTGCTTCCAGTTGTCGTGCACCGGCGATTCGGCGGCCGACACCATGCGCGTTCCCATCTGGACGCCTTCGGCGCCGAGGGCGAACGCCGCGGCCATCGTCGCCCCGTCGGTGATCCCTCCCGCGGCGATGATCGGCACGTCGACCTTCGATCGCACGAGCGGGAGCAGCACCATCGTCGACACCGGGCGTCGGGCTCTTGAACCCGCCACCCTCGCCGCCCTCGACGACGAGCCCGTCGACACCGGCGTCGACCGCCTTGAGCGCCGCGGCGAGCGTCGGCACGACGTGGTACACGGTGAGCCCGGCCGCCTTCAGGATGCCGGTGTACTTGGTCGGCGAACCGGCCGACGTGGTGACGAACTTGACGCCCTGGTCGATCACGAACTCGGCGATGGCGGGATCGCGCACGAAGGCCTGGGCGATGTTCACGCCGAACGGTCGATCGGTGAGATCGCGCATCTTGCGGATCTCGTCCTTCACCGTGTCGAGCTCGCCCGACGAGGTCTCGATGATCCCGCAGGCCCCGCACCGGCTGACCGCGGAGGCGAGCTGGGAGCGGGCGATCCAGCCCATCGGCGCCTGCACGATGGGAATCGGACGCCGAGGTCGCGGGAGACCCGGTTGTCGAAGGCGTTGGGCAGGTCGGCGGCGTCGACGGTCATGGGGGTCAGTCTGACGAACCGGCCCGGTTGGATCGGCATCGGCCGCCGATGCGCTACACATGGAGCATGACCGACACGACGCTTCCCCAGGCCGACTTCGGAACCACCGGACATCGCTCGACACGGGTGATCTTCGGCGCCGCTGCGCTCGGCGGCATGAGCCAGGAACGGGCCGACGCGACCCTCGCCCACGTCCACGAGTGGGGCATCAACCACATCGACACGGCCGCGGGGTACGGCGCGTCCGAGGATCGGCTGAACCCGTGGCTCGCCGACCATCGCGATGAGGTCTTCCTCGCGACCAAGACGGGCGAGCGCACGGGTGACCGGGCGCGGGCCGAACTCGAGCGGTCCCTCGAGCGGATGGGCGTCGACCACGTCGATCTGATCCAGCTCCACAACCTCGTCGAGCCCGACGAGTGGGAGGTCGCCGCCGGTCCGGGCGGCGCGTTCGAGGCGCTGTTCGCGGCCCGGGACGAGGGCTTGGCCCGCAACGTCGGCGTCACGGGTCACGGCCTCCGGATCGCCGGGATGCACCTCCGCTCGATCGAACGCCACGACGTCGCGTCGGTGCTGTTGCCCGTGAACTTCGTGCTGCTGGATCGGCCCGACTACCGGGCCGATGTCGAGCGACTGCTCGCCGTGTGTACCGAACGCGGGATCGCGATCCAGACGATCAAGGCGATCGCCAAGGGGCGGTGGAGCGACGAAACCGACCGCCACTTCAGCTGGTACGAGCCGTTGACCGATCCGGCCGCGATCGCCCGTGCCGTGCGCTACGTGTTGTCGGACCCGCGGCTGTTCCTCAACACCACGAGCGACGCCCGCCTGCTCCCGCCGATCATCGACGCCGCCACGGGCGACCTCGACCGGCCGACCGACGCCGAGCTCCGCGCCGACATCGCCGACCTACGGCATCACCCCGCTGTTCGACAACGAAACCCTCGAACGGATCTGACCTGTTGCGCGGTGCCTGACCCCACGCGACAGGTCAGGTGGTCGGGGTCGGCTTGTGGCGGATGGGGCCGCGGCGCTCGGTGATGTCGGTGTACTTCTCCATGATCGACTTGACGGTGTCGCCGTCGAGTTCGTCGCTCGCACAGAGGCCGTCGGCGATCTCGTAGAGCGCCTGCCGGTACGTCGACACCATCCAGGCGGCGCGGTCGGCGCCCTCGCGCATCAGCGCCTCGGCGGCCTCGCGGCTCGGCTCGTCCGACAGGACCTTGGCGACGAGGTTGGTTGCCGTCGGCATCGATGCCGCCTCGAGGCTGAGCAGGCCTGGGCCTTGGCCGAGCTGACCGACGAGTTGCGCGGCGATCGTGGTGGCCGCGGCGAGGTCGGAGGAGATGCCGCTGCTGGCCTCGCCGTACTCCTGCTCCTCGGCCGCCCGCCCGGCGAGCGCCACGGCGATCTGGTCGCGAGCTTCGCTCGGCGTCTTCAGGAACCGCTCCTCGGAGTCGCCGTGGGCGACGAGGCCGAGCGCCGACGATCGGCGCAGGATCGACGCCACCTTCACGTCGCGGCGCGTGAGCACCGCGGCGAGCGCGTGGCCGGCCTCGTGGATGGCGATGCGGCGCCGCTCGTCGGGGTGGTAGCCCATCTCGTGAGCGATGCCGACCTCGGTGACGAGCTGTGCTTCGAGCACGTCGCTCACGGTCATGCTCGTGCGCTGGTACCGCAGGGCGATGATCAGCGCCTCGTCGAGCAGCTTCTCGATGCGCACCGGCGTGTAACCGGCGGTGAGGTCGGCGACGAGAGGCGCGGTCACCTCGTCGACGTGGTTCTTCTTGCCGAGGTAGTAGTCGGCGATCGCCACCCGGTCGTTGCGGGCCGGCAGGTTGAACGTGATGATCCGGTCGAACCGGCCGGGCCGCAGCAGCGCCGGGTCGAGATCGGCGGCGCGGTTCGTCGAGGCGACGATCAGGACGTTCGCCGCCTTGCGGGACGGGCGCGCCTTGCGCCGCGCGTCGGGGAGGAACCCGTTCATCCAGTCGATCCACCAGGCCTTGAACTTCTGCGATCCGTTCGGGAGGTCGAAGCTCTGCATCTGCACGAGCAGTTCGTTGACCACGCCGACGATGCCTTCGCGCATCGACCCCGTGTTCATCCCGCTCCGGGTCCCGCCGATGGCGTCGAACTCCTCGATGTACCCGATCGCGCCGCCCTCGTCGCGCGCCGCCTTGCGCAGCGCCTTGAAGAACGACCGGATCTTCTTGTTCGTCTGGCCGTAGTACATCGACTGGAACTCGCTGGCCGACACGAACAGGAACGGGACGCCGGCTTCGGCGGCCATCGCCTTCGCGAGGTGGGTCTTGCCGGTGCCGGGCAGTCCCTCGAACAACACGCCGCGGCGGGCGTTGCCACCCATCTCCCGCTCGAACGTCTCCGAGGCGAGGAACAGGTTCATGCTGTCGATGGCTTCGCGCTTCGTCTGATCGGCGCCGACGACGTCGTCGAGGCGCACGTTCGAGTCAGCCGGCCGCAACAGCGTGTGCGGCGACCTCCCGGCCGTGAGGAGCGGGATGAAGATCACGGTGCCGAGGACGAGGATCATCCCGAGCGCGATCACGATCTCCGGGTTGCCCGGCGAGCCAGCCCGGCATGCCGAGTCGGATCTGGTTGTCCGTGACGAGGCGGTACACGAGCCAGACGCAGAGCGGCGCGAGCAGCAACAGTGTCCGCTTCAGGCGCCGCTGGCGCATCCGCTCGCGATTGGCCGTCGCGTCGACTTCCTTGCCCTGCAGCATCTTTCCGCTGCTCAGTTTCTCCAGGTGCACGCGGTCCCTCCATCCGCCGGTGGCCTCACGCACCGTACTCCAGCGGCACGGAGGGTGACTCGACGCGAGGCGTCAAGGCTCGGTCAAATTCACGATGTCCGCATTCGCCCGTGATCCGCGGCGTACGTTGTGGCGATGCTTGCTGAGATCGGTTCCACCGGGTACGACGTCATGCTCGTCCTGCACATCGCCAGTGCCCTGGTGGCCTTTGCGCCCGCGTTCGCCCACCCGCTGATCGAGCGCCAGACGCGCACGCTCGATGCGGCCAGCCGCGGGGCGGTCCTCGGGTTCCTCGCCCAGAACGGCCGGCGCGTGTACGCCCCGGCGCTGATCCTCACCGGCCTGTTCGGCTTCGGCCTCCAGGGGATGAGCGACAGCGTGTGGGAGATGAGCCAGACGTGGATCTGGCTCGCGCTGCTCCTGTGGGTGGCGATGAACGGGGTGCTGCACGCGATGCTGCTGCCCGGCCGAGAAGGCGCTGGCGTCCGGTGACGAGTCGGCTCGCCAGACGCGTCGACACCGGCGGCGCGATCCTGACGGTGTTGCTGCTCGTGGTCCTCTACCTGATGGTGTTCAAGCCCGGGTTCTGAGCCCGCCCGCCTGAACCGGCGTGGTGGCAACAACACCACCCTGCGACGCACCGCCGAACGGCGAGCCGGACTCGCCACGCGGCGCGGCGGTACGCTGAACCACGTGGCAGCAGCAAACGGTCAGGGGCCTGGGTTCGGCGCGAACTCCTGGCTCGTCGAGGAGATGTACGAGCAGTTCGTCCACGATCCGAACTCGGTCAGCGACTCGTGGCAGGAGTTCTTCGCCGACTATCGCTCGCAGACTCCTGCACTGGCCGCGGCCGCCGCCGCGTCACCCCGCATCCGCGAGATCGCCGCCGACCACGGCTCGGCTCCACTGGCACCGGCCCCGGTCGCCGAAGCGCTGCCCGCGCCGGCGCCGACGACCACTGCGACTCCCGTGGCGGACGGAGCGCCAGCCGCGGCACCCGAACCCGGCAAGCCGATCCGGGGGGCGGGCGCGGCCATCGCCGCCAACATGGAGCGCAGCCTGGACGTTCCCACCGCCACCAGCTTCCGCAACGTCCCCGCCAAGCTGCTCGAGGTCAACCGCAAGGTGATCAACGGGTTCCGGGAGCGCACCGGGCTGACCAAGGTCAGCTTCACCCACCTCATCGGCTACGCCATCGTCCGCGCCATCGCCGACGAGGTGCCGGGGATGAAGAACACGTTCCTCGAAGGTGCCGACGGAAAGCCGCGCCTCGTCGTGAACGACCACATCAACATGGGCCTCGCCGTGGATGTGTCGAAGGCCGACGGCAGCCGCACGCTCGTCGTGCCCGTGGTCCGCGACGCCGACACGCTCGACTTCGCCGGATTCCTCACCGCCTACGAGGAGATCATCCGCAAGGTCAAGAACAACAAGCTCACCGTCGAGGACTTCCAGGGCGCCAACGTGTCGCTCACCAACCCGGGCACGATCGGCACGGTCCAGTCGGTGCCGCGACTGATGCCAGGCCAGGGTGTGATCGTCGGCGTCGGCAGCATCGACTACCCGGCCGAGTTCGAGGGCGCCGACCGTCGCAACCTCAGCTCGTTCGGCGTGAGCAAGGTGGTCACGATCACCAGCACGTACGACCACCGGATCATCCAGGGCGCGGAATCGGGAACGTTCCTCAAGCGCGTGCATGAACTGCTGCTCGGCGAGCACGGGTTCTACGACGACATCTTCCATTCGCTCGGGATGCCCTACGAAGCGGTCAAGTGGCGACCCGACACGAACCCGATCGACCACGAAGAGGCGATGCTCGGCAAGCAGATGGCCGTCGCCAAGCTCATCCGTGTGCACCGCGTCCGCGGTCACCTGATCGCCGACCTCGACCCGCTGCGTTGGAAGGAACCACACACGCCGGTCGAGCTCGACCCGGCCACGTACGGCCTCACCATCTGGGACCTCGACCGGGAGTTCCTCACCGACGGCGTCGGCGGCCTCGACAAGATGCGCCTCGGTGACCTGCTCGGTGTGCTGCGCGATGCCTACTGCCGCACCATCGGTGTGGAGTACATGCACATCCAGAACACCGACGAACAGATCTGGATCCAGAACAAGGTCGAGGCGCGGCAGCAGGCGCCGACCAAGGAGCAGAAGGACCGGATCCTCGAGCGGCTGAACGCGGCGGAGTCGTTCGAGAAGTTCCTCGCCACCAAGTACGTCGGCACGAAGCGGTTCGGCATCGAGGGTGCCGAGGCGGCGATCCCGATCCTCGACGAGATCCTCTCCAACGCGGCCGACGCCTCCTTCGAGAGCGTCGCGCTCGGCATGGCCCACCGTGGACGGCTGAACGTGCTGTCGAACATCATGGGCAAGAGTTACGAGGCGATCTTCTCCGAGTTCGAGGGCCACGTCGACCCCAACACGGTGCAGGGGTCCGGTGACGTGAAGTACCACCTCGGGATGAAGGGCAAGTACGTCAGTCCGGCGGGCGCGTCGATCGCGGTGGAACTGGCCGCGAACCCGAGCCACCTCGAGACCGTCGGTCCGATCGTGCTCGGCATGGTCCGCGCCGAGCAGGACCAGATCGAGCCGGCCGGTGGATTCACCGTGCTGCCGGTGCTCATCCACGGCGATGCCGCCTTCGCCGGCCAGGGCATCGTCGCCGAGGGGTTGGCGATGAGCGACATCGGTGGGTACCGCATCGGCGGCGCCATCCATCTGATCATCAACAACCAGATCGGCTTCACCACCGCGCCGCAGTACGCCCGCTCGTCGCTGTACTGCTCCGACGTGGCCAAGACCGTCCAGGCGCCGATCTTCCACGTCAACGGCGACGACCCCGAGGCCTGTGTGAAGGTCGCCAAGCTGGCGTGGGAGTATCGCCAGACGTTCCACAAGGACGTCGTGATCGACATGGTGTGCTACCGCCGTTACGGTCACAACGAGGGCGACGATCCGAGCTACACGCAACCGCTGATGTACCGGGCGATCTCCGAACGGCGCAGCGTCCGCAAGCTGTACGTCGAGACGCTCGTCAAGCGCGGCGACATCACGTTGGAGGAGGCCGAGCAGGCGCTCGTCGACTTCCACGACAAGCTGCAGGTCTCCCTCGACCAGACGCGCTCGTCGGCGCCGGCGACCACCAAGGCCGCCCGTCCGCCCCAGCCGCTCGGCGTCCTGCCGCACATCGAGACCGGTGTCGAGCGCGCCACGCTCGACCGCATCTTCGCCAAGCTCACCGACTACCCCGAGGGCTTCACGATCCATCCGAAGTTGAGCAAGCAGTTCGAGGGTCGGGCCGCGCTCTACCAGGAGGGTGAGCTCGACTGGGCGACCGGCGAGGCATTGGCGGTCGGCTCGCTCGTGTTGGAAGGGCACCCCGTCCGGTTGGCCGGCCAGGATTCGCGCCGCGGCACGTTCAGCCAGCGGCACGCCGCGCTCATCGACTACCAGACCGGCGAACCGTGGATCCCGCTCGACAACCTCGAGGGTGCCGAGGCGCACTTCTGGGTGTTCGATTCGCTGCTGTCGGAGTACGCGGCGATGGGCTTCGAGTACGGCTACAGCCACTCCAACCCGGAAGCGCTCGTGATGTGGGAGGCGCAGTTCGGCGACTTCGTCAACGGTGCGCAGATCGTGATCGACCAGTACATCGTCGCCGCCGAGGACAAGTGGGGTCAGCAGAACGGCCTCGTGCTCCTGCTGCCGCACGGCTACGAGGGCCAGGGCCCCGAGCACAGCTCGGCGCGGATCGAACGCTTCCTCACCCTCGCGGCCGAGGACAACATGCAGATCGTCAACGCCACCACCGCGGCGAACTACTTCCACCTGCTCCGCCGCCAGGTCCATTCGCTGCGCCAGACGCCGCTGATCGTGTTCACCCCGAAGCAGGGCCTCCGCATGAAGCAGACGCGGTCGACCGTCGATGAGTTGACGGCCGGCTCGTTCCAGGAGATCCTCGACGATCCGGGCATCACCGATCCGGACGCGGTGACCCGGATCGTGTTCTGCTCGGGCAAGGTGGCGTGGGATGCGATGGCCGCTCGCGACGAGCGCGCCGCGCCGGTCGCCATCGTGCGCGTCGAGCAGCTCTACCCGCTGCCGACCGAGCAGATGCTCGCCGTGCTCGAGAAGTACCCGAACGCCCGCGAGTTGCGCTGGCTGCAGGAGGAGCCCGAGAACATGGGCGCGTGGACGTTCATCGAGAGCAACACCTGGCGCATCAAGGAGCGGGGATACGACATCGAGCACATCGCCCGTGTCGAGTCGGGCAGCCCGGCCACCGGCTCGAAGACCGTCCACGACCAGGAACTCGCCGACCTCCTCGACCGCACCTTCTCCTAGGCGGTCGATCGCGGCGTTGCCGTCCCGGTCGTGCCCGACTCGCGAGCGTCACTTCGCGGCGTTGCGGTCGTCGGTCGTTGCCCAGAGGCAACTCCGTCCTCCGCGCCTTGCGAGCTGGCGAACTGATCTCGCCGAACGAAGAGGATTTCTTCGCTAGCGGAGGTCGAGCTTCAAGCACGGATTCGAGGTCGGTGATGGCTTGGTCGGCGTCGACGACCTTGATGGTGGTCATGCCCATGGCCGCGGCGGGCTTGAGGTTGATGCCGAGGTCGTCGAGGAAGACGCACTCGCCGGGCTCGACGGCGAGCAGTTCGCAGGCGATCTCGTAGAACCGCGGTTCGGGCTTGCGCACACCGACCTTGCTCGACTCGACGACCTGATCGAAGCGCGCCATGACGTCGGCGACGTCGGGGCGAGGGTCACCGCCGACCACGTTGTTGGTGAGACAAGCCGTGAGCAGGCCCGCCTCCTTGACCCGATCCAACGCCGTCACCATCTCCGGGCGGACCTCTCCCGACAGCAACGCGAGCACGTCGGCGCCGGCGACGCGATGGCCGAGCGTCTCGGATTCGGTCGCGAACCGGGTGTCGAACTCGGCCGGCCCGATCACGTTGCGCTCCAGATCTGCCCACGCGTTGTCGTGTGGATTGGTGGCATTCACCGACCGGAGGAAGGCGTTCGGCAGGCCGTTGCTGCGCTCGTAATGTGCGAATGCTTCGAACGGGCTGGTGAGAATCACGCCGCCGAAGTCCCAGAGTACCGCTCGGATCATGACCGGCGAGCCTACGATGGGTTGCCGCGGACCCCTCCAGGTCTCGCCTCGACGTCGCCAACGCTCGTCGAGGCCGAATCCGGCGTGGACATCCTGGGTCCTGCTTTACATCAGGAACGAGAGAATTGAAATGAATCCGAAGAACGGGCCGCGCCACGTCGTGGTCGACGGCTCGAACATCGCGACCGAGGGTCGGTCGCTGCCGAGCTTGGCCCAATTGAGCGAGGCGGTGGCGTCGTTCATGGAGGAGCATCCGGACGCCACGATCACGGTGGTGGTCGATGCGACCTTCGGCCACCGGATCGACAAGCGGGAGACGGCCGAGTTCGAGGCGGGCATCTCGAACAACGAACTCGTCGCGCCGCCGGCCGGAGCGATCGGACGTGGCGACGCGTTCGTGCTGTCGATCGCGCAGAAGGCGGGCGCCTCGATCCTCTCCAACGACTCCTTCCAGGAATTCCACGCGGACTACGAGTGGCTGTTCGACGAAGGACGGCTCATCGGGGGCAAGCCCGTGCCGCACGTCGGTTGGGTGTTCGTGAATCGTTCGCCCGTGCGTGGACCCGTGAGCCGCAAGGCCATCCAGGGAGCCAAGCTGCGTGGCGGGACCAAGCGCGGTGCCCGTCGGGTGCCCGCCGGCAGTGGGAGCCCACTCGCCAACGAGCCGATGCCCGTGCCCAAGTCGCCGCCGCCGCGCAGGGCCGGCAGTGATGTCGAGCTGTCGTCGGTGGCCGCGGACGGTGCGGCGCCGAAGCCGAACGTCGCGCCGGCGTCGGCGCCTCGAGCCGGCGAGGTGGTCAACGAGTTGATGCCGTTCCTCGAGTTCGTGGAGCACCATCCGATCGGCACCAGCGTGAACGGCATCGTCGACGCGTATTCGTCGCACGGCGCGTACATCTCGATCGGCAGTGACGGCGTGCGCGGCTACATCCCGTTGCGGCTCATGTCCGATCCGCCGCCGCCGAGTGCCCGCAAGGTGATGCAGATCGGCGAGGCCGTCACCGTCGTGGTGGTCAGCTTCGCCGCTGCTCGCCGAAGCATCGACTGTGCGATGCCCGACATGGCCCAACACGCGCCGGTCGACACCGATCCGCTGGTCGCCGATCCGGTCGAGCAGCCGAGGTCCGGTCGCCGGGGCCGCGGGCGGAAGGCCGCGCCGGATTCCGATGCCGCCGCTCCGCCCATCGAGCAAGAGCAGGTCGTCGCACCGGTGCCGGAGTTCGCCGACTTGCGCTCGTCGGTGACCGCGGACGAGCCGGCGCCCGCTGCGTCGAAGCCGTCATCGAGGAAGGCCGCGGCGAAGAAGGTGGGGGCGAAGAAGGCCGCCGCCGCCTCGGTGCCGGGCGAGCAGGCAGCTGCGAAGGCGCCCGCCAAGAAGGCGTCGGGGCGCAAGGCCGCGCCGGCCGAGGCTCCGGCGAAGAAAGCCGCCGCGACGAAGGCGCCCGCCAAGAAGGCAGCGGCCACGAAGTCGCCGGCCACGAAGGCTTCCGCGCGGAGGACAGCGACGAACGCCCCGGCAACGAACGCCCCTGCGGTGGACGCTCCGGTGGCGGGCGCTCCGGTCGAGCAGGCGGCGGCCGCCCAGACGAGCCAGCAGCAGACGAGCCCGGAGCAGACGACCACCGAGCCGACCAGGACCGACAAGGCTCCGGCGACGAAGAAGGCCACGGCCAGGAGCACCCCGGCCAAGAAGACGCCGGCCAAGCAGGCGCCGGGGCGGAAGGCGGCGGCCAAGAAGGCACCGGCCCAGAAATCGCCCGCCCAGAAATCGCCTGCCCGGAAGGCGGCTCCCAGGAAGTCTTCGCCCAGCAAGGCGACGGCCGGTTCGATGTCCCCGGCCGCCGATCCCGAAGGCGTCGCCTGACGTGCGGTTCGCCACCTGGAACGTCAACTCGTTGCGCGCTCGTCAGGAGCGGGTGGAGGAATGGCTCAGCGAGGCGGCGCCCGACGTCGTCATGCTGCAGGAGACGAAACTCGCCGACGACGCGTTCCCGGCGTTGTCGTTCGAGGCGTTGGGCTACTCGTGCGCACACTACGGGCAGGGGCAGTGGAACGGGGTGGCGATCCTCTCGAAGGTCGGCCTCGACGACGTGGTGGTCAACTTCGCCGGCCACGTCGATCCCGATCCCGATGCCCGCATCATCACCGCGACCTGTGGCGGCGTGCGCGTCAGCAGCGTCTACGTCCCCAACGGGCGAACGCTCGACGATCCGCACTACACGTACAAGCTCTCGTGGCTCGACCGGCTCGTGGCCCACCTCGACGCCGACACCGAACCGTCGGCCGCCGTACTCGTCGGTGGCGACTTCAACATCGCGCCCGCCGATCGGGACGTGTACGACCCCGCGAAGTTCGTCGGTGCGACGCACGTGAGCGAACCCGAACGCGAACGGCTCGAGGCGCTCGAGCGGTGGGGTCTCGTCGACGTGTTCCGCACGATGCACGACGCCGACCGCGTCTACTCGTGGTGGGACTACCGGGCGGGCGATTTCCATCAGGGTCGCGGCCTGCGGATCGACCTGCTCATGTGTTCACCATCGGTCGTCGACAAGGCGACGTGGTCGATCATCGACCGCAATGCGCGCAAGGGGAAATCCCCGAGCGACCACGCTCCGGTGATCGTCGATCTCGATCTGTGACGATCGGCTCGGCCGACGAGGTCGGATGAGCGTTCGACCCGGCGTCAGTCGTCCGGACGGATCGTCGCCAGCACCGGGGCGAGTTGTTCGACGATGCGTTCCGCGGTCATCGGCCCGAACGACGTGACGTCGGCGAGTTCGGCAGCCGTCGTCGGACGATGGCGGGCGATCGCCGCGAGGTCGCGGTCGGTGCACAACTCGGTCGGGAGCACGTCGAGTTGGCGGGCCCAGTTCTCGCGCCAGTCGGTGAGGAGCGCGAGCATCGGATCGGTGCGGGCTCGACGGTGTCGCGCCGGCGGGGGAGCGGGCTCGGGCTCGCCGGTCGCCAGGCCCTCGATGAACGGGCTCGGCGTCCGGGCGTAACCGCCGCGCCGTGCGGCGTGGGCGACGACGAGACGATCGGTCGCCCGCGTCATCGCCACGTAGAGCAACCGTCCCTCCTCCTCGCGGCCCGCGGCGGTGCCCGCCGTCTTGTGCGGCACCAGGTTCGACTCGACCCCGGCGAGCAGCACGGTGTGCCATTCGCGTCCCTTCGAGCCGTGGAAGGTCAGCACCTCGACGCCGCCGGGGCTGCCGTCGTCGAACGGATTCGTCGTGGCGACCCATGCCCGGAACCCGGCGCCGTCGCCCAGCGGGGTCTCGCGGAGGTAGGCGAGGATGGCGCCGGCCATCCGATGTTCGATGTCGCTCACCGTGGAGTCGAGAGAATGAGCATCGAGCGTGTCGTGGGCCCAGGCCCGCAGCTGCGATGCCGATCCGAGCGCGGCGACCTGGCGGACCACGGCCTGGATCGGCGAGCCCGACGCGTTCGCGCTGCGGTGGACCGGCACGCCGGCCGCCCCGAGCGCATCGGTGATCGGGCCGACCTGGACGTTCGTGCGCACGAGCACGCCGATCTCGCCGGTGCGGACGAGCGTGGGGTCACCCGCCGCGACGAACTGCGCGATCCGGCGCGCCTCGTCGGCCTCGTCGGTCGCCGCGAGATCGACCACGGCCGGGCCGTCGCCGCGGCTCGATGCGAGCGACGTCGGCTGTCCACTCACGTCGAGGACGTGCAGCCCGGCCTGCACGATCTGCGGCGTGCAGCGGTGGTTCATCGGCAGCCGGATCACCTCGACGCCGGGGAAGCGGGTCTCCACGTCGACGAGGAGGGCCGGATCGGCGCCGTTGAACCCGTAGATCGCCTGCGCCGGATCACCGACGAGGAACAGGTCGTCGCGCCCGGCGCGGAGCAGGTCGACGAGCCGGTGCTGGAGCGGGTTCAGGTCCTGCGCCTCGTCGACCAGCACATGGCGGTAGCGCCAGCGCAGGGCGTCGGCGAAGTCGGTGGAGTACTCCAGCTCGCGGATCGTGTGGGCGAGCACGTCGTCGAAGTCGATGACGCCCCGGCGGCGCTTGAGCTGCTCGTACGCGGCGAACGCCGCTGCGCAGGCCTCGACGCCGGGCGCGGGTCGGCGTTGCGAGCGCCGCGCGGCGGCGGCGTACTGCGTCGGGCCGATGCCGCGCGCCGCGGCCCAGTTGATCTCGGCGAGGAAGTGATCGAGGCTGCGGCGGGCGCCGGCGTCGATCGAGTCGGTCACCAGTCGGCGGCGATCGGCCACGACGGTCTTCGGGCGGCGGTCGGTGTCGGTCCAGCGGTCCTTGAGGACGCCGAGCATCACCGAGTGGAACGTGCCGGCCTCGACCCGCTCACGGATTCCCGACCGGTTGAGGCGGCGGCGCAGTTCACCGGCGGCCTCGCGGGTGAAGGTGAGCACCAACGTGTGCCGCGCTTCGGCGGAACCGGTGAGGATGCGGTGGGCGACGCGGCGTGTGAGCACCCGGGTCTTGCCCGATCCGGCGCCGGCGATGACGGCAACCAGGCGGGATTCGGCGGTGACGGCCCGACGCTGATCGGCGTCGAGGTCGTCGAGCAGCGCATCCGCATCGATCGCGGGATCCACGACGCCATCCACCCGGTCATGGTACGCCCCTTCCCCGCCCCGCCGGATCCAGCCCGGCCCACCCGCCAGCGACGTCCGGCCCGCCCGCGGGGCGGAGGGCGAACACGTGTTCTCGTGTCACACCCCCCGGGTAGCATCTGGGGGATGACGAACACCGTGGACACCGACGCCGAAACCGGGACCGAGGCCGAGCCGTCGCCGGCGGTTTCGCCCGAGGAGTTGCTCATCGCGGCCAAGCCGTTCAGCAACTACGCGGCCAAGGACGACGAGGTGTTCCGCGTCGTGTCCGACTTCGCGCCGGCCGGCGACCAGCCGGCCGCGATCGAGGCGTTGGCCGCCGGAATCGACGGGGGCGAGCGCTTCCAGACCCTGCTCGGCATCACGGGGTCCGGCAAGTCGGCCACCATCGCCTGGACGATCGAGAAGACGCAGCGGCCCACGCTGATCCTGGCGCCCAACAAATCGCTCGCCGCGCAGCTCGCCCAGGAGATGCGCGAGTTCTTCCCGAACAACCGGGTCGAGTACTTCGTCAGCTACTACGACTACTACCAGCCCGAGGCGTACATCCCGTCGAGCGACACCTACATCGAGAAGGACTCGTCGATCAACGACGAGATCGACCGGTTGCGCCACTCGACCACGGCGGCGCTGCTCACTCGGCGCGATGTGATCGTCGTGGCCTCGGTGTCGTGCATCTACGGCATGGGCAACCCTGAGGAGTACCGGGGGAACCTGCTCGACCTCAACGTCGGCATCGACTACGACATGCGCAACATCCTGCGCCGGCTCGTCGACATGCAGTACGACCGCAACGACATGACGCTCGGCCGCGGCAACTTCCGCGTGCGCGGCGACACGATCGAGGTCCACCCGGCCTACGAGGAGTCGGTGCTGCGCATCGAGATGTTCGGCGACACGATCGACCGCATCACCACGATCGACCCGCTGACCGGCGAGCAGTTGAGCGAGATGCAGCGGGCCCACGTGTTCCCCGCCACGCACTACGTCACCGGCAACGAGCGGATGGCCGTGGCGATGGGCAAGATCGAGGCCGAACTCCAGGTGCGCCTGAAGGAGTTCGAGGAGAACGACAAGCTGCTCGAGGCGCAGCGCCTGCGGATGCGCACCTCGTACGACCTCGAGATGATGGGCGAGCTCGGCTACTGCAACGGCATCGAGAACTACTCGATGCACATCGACGGTCGGAGCTACGGCGAGCCGCCGTTCACCCTGCTCGACTACTTCCCCGACGACTATCTGCTCGTCATCGACGAGAGCCACGTCGCCGTGCCGCAGCTGCACGGCCAGTTCGCCGGCGACCGCAGCCGCAAGGACATGCTCGTCGACCACGGGTTCCGCCTGCCGTCGGCACGCGACAACCGGCCGCTCACGTTCGAAGAGGTGCTCGAACGGGTGAACCAGGCGGTGTTCCTGTCGGCCACGCCGTCGGCCTACGAGCTGCGGGTGTCGTCGAACGTCGTCGAACAGATCGTCCGCCCGACCGGCCTGATCGATCCCGAGGTCATCGTCAAGCCCACCAAGGGCCAGATCGACGACCTGATGGAGCTGGTCAAGGGTCGCATCGTCAACGGCGAGCGCGTGCTGGTGACCACGCTCACCAAGAAGATGGCCGAGGACCTCACCGACTACCTGCTCGAACAGGGCCTGCGCGTGCGGTACCTGCACAGCAACATCGACACGATCCAGCGCATCGAGATCCTGCGCGGCCTGCGCCTCGGCGACTTCGACGTGCTCGTCGGCATCAACCTGCTCCGCGAGGGTCTCGACCTGCCGGAGGTGTCGCTGGTGTGCATCCTCGACGCCGACAAGGAGGGCTTCCTGCGCTCGGAGACGTCGCTGATCCAGATGATCGGCCGCGCCGCCCGCAACGTCGCCGGCCAGGTGGTGATGTACGCCGACAAGGTGACCGACTCGATGGAGAGGGCGATCGGCGAGACGAACCGGCGTCGCACGGTGCAGGTGGCCTACAACACCGAGCACGGCATCGACCCGCAGACGATCCGCAAGGCGGTCGGCGACATCCTGTCGCTGTTGCGTCCCGACGGCACGGCGCCCTACCCCGGCAAGGACAAGCGCCGACAGCGCGAGCGCGACAAGGTGCAGCGCGATCTCAAGTCGCTGCCGCAGCAGGAACTGGCCCGGCTCGTGCAGACCCTCGAGGAGGAGATGCACGAGGCGTCGGCGGCGCTGAAGTTCGAGTACGCCGCCCGCCTGCGCGACGAGATCAACGACCTTCGCCGCGAGATCCGCGACGCCGAGTAGCTCCCGACCGGACCACCTCGCGCAAGTGCGCGCGCCAGGGGGTCTGGTCCCGCGGCGCGCGAGGATGACCACCGCATGGCCGTCGAACTGCACGATCTCGACGAACTGCGGCGGTACGTGGCGGAACATCGTTCGCTCGACGGGGTGGTCGTGCAGGACATCGACCTCACCGGCGAGGGGGAGTTGATCGCGTCGGTGTCGTGCCTCGGCACGACGTTCCTCGGCGTCGATCTCTCGCCCGCAACGCTGCATCACGTGATCGACAGGGGCGGCGTCGTGTTCCCGGACCTGCCCGGGCTCCCGTTCGACGCCTACCGCTCACGGCTGTACACATCGGATGAACTGCTGGCGGGGTGGGAACCGGACGTGCCCGGGTCGTTCGACGAATCGCTCGACATGCGGATCTACCGCTGGGCCAGTCGGGCACCGGTGGGCACGTCGCCGTCGATCCTCGACGCGCTCGCCCGGCGCCTTCACGACCACGCCGTGGACGACGCCCTCGAGGAGCACCTGCGGGCGTATTCCGACGTCGTCGCGGTGATGGGAGGCCACGGCTTGCTGCGCACCGACGCGATGTACCGCGAGGTCGCCGAACTCGGCCGGGCGATGGCCCGCGCCGGATGGCACGTGGCGACCGGTGGCGGTCCCGGCGCGATGGAGGCCGCCAACCTCGGCGCGTGGCTGGCCCCGGCAGCGACGACGCGCTCGACACCGCGCTGCGACTCCTGGCGGTGGCCACCGACTTCGAGGAGTCCGAGGCGTACCTCACCGCGGGTCGGTCGGTCCGTGACGCATTCCCCGACGGCGCCACGAGCCTGGCGGTGCCCACGTGGTTCTACGGTCACGAGCCCACCAACCAGTTCGCCACGCACATCGCCAAGTACTTCGCCAACTCGATCCGCGAGGACGGCCTGCTGGCTCTCGCCACGCGGGGAGTCGTGTTCGCTCCCGGTTCGGCCGGGACGGTGCAGGAGGTGTTCCAGGACGCCACGCAGAACCACTACCGACTGTTCAGCGCCCTCAGTCCGATGGTCTTCCTCGACGCCGAGTTCTGGCGCCACACGATGCCGGCCGAACCGCTGTTGCGTTCGCTCGCCGG
The DNA here is from genome assembly GCA_963752815.1 of Ilumatobacteraceae bacterium. Lineage (GTDB taxonomy): Bacteria > Actinomycetota > Acidimicrobiia > Acidimicrobiales > Ilumatobacteraceae > Sva-07. Next base: position 17,409 of record CAVVZI010000005.1, read on the forward strand.
CGACCTGCCGTACGCCGATCTGATCGGCGTCGCCGACACGGCGGAGGAGACGATGTCGTTCCTCGCCGCCCACCCGCCGCTGCCGACCTGAGGCGCTCGGTTCGTTCGGGCCCGGGGCCAAAACGAACCTGAGGACCTCGGTTCGTTCGGGGCCGGGGCCGAAACGAACCAAAACGAACCGAGCGAACGGGGCTGTGGGGAGTCGTCCCCGGTGTCGGATCCAGGGCTCTTGGTTAGCTTCGAACCCAGTCCGGTGATCGCCGGGCACCGTCGAGATTCGGAGAGAGACATGACAGTAATCAGGGTTGATCCGGCCAGCGTTCGTGGATACGGCACGCAGGCGCAAGGAATTTTCGACACGATGCACGGCGAGCTGGTCGCACTCGTCAACGACGTCGTGGCCGTGCGCTTCTTCGGCCCGAACGCCGTCGCCTTCAAGACCGACAGCGGCAAGGTCGCCGCCGACTTCGCCAACAAGCTGAACACCGACATGGGTGCGATGGCCGACGCAGTGCGCACCTCGACCTCGAACATCGCTGCCTCGCTCGGTGGCTCGGCGATCACCATCCAGATCGACTCGAAGGCGATCACGCCGCCGAGCCCGGAGACCGTCGACTACGTCGACGTCGACACCAGCGCCCTCGAATCGCTGATCCCCGTCGTCACCCGGCACTTCACCGGATTGCGCAACGGGCTGAAGGACAACCTCAGCCGCCTGCAGGCCACCGACTGGGAAGGCAATGCCAAGATCGCCGCCGTCGAGTCGGTGTCGGGCTTCACGACGTCTGCCCAGGCGAAATGCGATGCCGCCGAGCAGTCGATCACCAACTACATCACCAAGCAGATCGAAGCCGTCACGTCCGCCGACCGGTGAGCGTCCGTCCGACGCCACCGAGCCACCCACACGACGAGTCGAAAACGACGAGAGAGGACGGTCTGAACCATGGATGCTGCCGATGACATTCGGTTCGACTACGTCGCCAGCCTGCAGTTGGCGCGGCGGCTCTGGTCGCTCGCCGACACGCTGAACGACCTGCGGATCAACCGCCACGACAAGGCAGCCGCCGCGCTCACCGACTGGCTCGGCGCGTACGGCACGCAGTTCGGGCAGCGCATCGACGCCGAGAACCAGACGGCCTTCGGCATCGCCAACGACCTCTATCTCGCCGCCGAACAGTGGGCGGCTCGTTGGGCGGAGGCGATGAACGAGCAGAACTCGATCAACTTCGCCCGCGAGGTCAAGCGGGTCGAAGACGACCGCAACCTCGTCGAGGACATCTGGGGCGGCATCGTCGGCCACGACGACCTGCCGCCCGAAC
>CAVVZI010000006.1:0-893193 GCA_963752815.1 Ilumatobacteraceae bacterium
CTGCGAGTCGTCAGTCTCACACATGCGCCCGTCGGACGATGGCGTCCGGCAAGCTCCCGTTCCTCAGCGATCGGGATCCCCGCGCTGGATCGCACGAGCGGCGGTGATCAGGCGACGCTCGTCGACGTCCCAGTGGGTGATGTCGCCGGCCTCGATGGTGATCGCCCGCGCTTCGAGGCGATGCATGAGGGCGGAAAGGAGGATCGGTCCCCGGACGCCGCCGCGGAGGTAACCGAGGCGGCCGGCGAACGCACTTCCGCCGACGATGAGCGCATCGACGCGGAGCGCGGCGAGCGACCCACGGACCGGTCCGTCCATCACGAGGCGAACGTCGCGAACACGGCCGAGACAACGTCCGTCGGCGGCGTACACGTCGCACGCCATGAGGTCACTCATCCGCATCGTGACGGCTCCCTGGGACGTGGCCGACGATGTGGTCGCGGGTCCAGCGCTCGGCGGCGAAGGTCGCGAGTTCGTTCGCTTCGATCGCGAGATCGACGGTGACTCCGACCGACTTGATGCGGTCGTAGGGGATGCGGCCGGGATCCTCGAGCGACGACCGCTCGATGTGCGAGGTGAGCTTGGCCAGCCAAGTCCCGATCCGACGCCGTCCCGTCCTGTACAGCAAGTGACCCGGGCCGCTCAACACCGCGGTCACGTACATGGCGCCGGTCTCCTCGTTCCGTTCCAGCTCGAGATCGTCCACCTTCCCGCAGAGCCGACCGTGTCGGTCGCGCATCTGTCGGTCGAGCACGTGCAACCCGGCGTGCAGCACGCGTCCGTCGGTCATGATCCGGCCCTCGTGATGATCATCAGGGGAATGGTGACGATGGAGACCACGACGAGGATGACGAGGTACACGCTGGCGATCATGTTGAAGATACGGCCGTTGGTGTGCTCGTCGCCCATGTACGCGGGGTCGTTGGCGATCACGAGGATCGGGAAGTACGTGAGGGGGAGGGCGGCCGCCGACAGGACGATCGAGTACTCGGTCACCTTGACCGGATCGACGCCGCTGATCGCGATCAACAACGCGACGACCAGCGCCATCAGGATCACGACGTGGAAGCGTGACGCTTCGACCGGCCGCAGGCGCTTGCCCCACGGCCAACCGAGGTACTGGGCGACCGTGTAGCCGGCCGACAACGACGTTTCGAGTGCCGCCCCGAAGGTCGCCGCGAAGATTCCGATCAGAGCGATCGCCAGCCCGAGCTTGCCGACGGTCACGGTGACCGGCAGCGCGACCTGCGACAGAGTGTCGACCCCGATGTCGGCTGGGGCGAGTACGAGGAACGCGCACGCCATGATGGCGAGCGACAGGAGCCCGCCGAGCGGGAACCCGATGAACACATTGGCCCGGTTCTCGTTGAGGTCCTTGACGGTCCAGCCATCCTCCACCGCTCCACTCGAGAAGAAGAAGACCTCGTAGGGCGTCATCGCGGCACCGAACAAGGCGATGGCGTAGTACGCGTACGAGAAGACGTTCTCGTCACTCGGTATCACCGGCGACGAGGCGTCTGACCACAGCTGGCTCCAGTCCGGACCGATCCTCCAGACGGTCACCACGAACACGAGCAGACACAGCCCGAGCAGACCGAAGATGCGTTCCATCATGGCGAACGAGAGCCTCCACACCACGAGCCAAACGAGCACCATGACGAACGGAACCAGCAACAGGTAGTTGATGCTGGACACGAGCGACAAGGCGATCGCGACGCCGGCGATCTCGGCGGTCAGCGTCAGCAGGTTGATGGCGAACGAAGCGACGAGGTTCGCCAAGCCGAACCTCGGGCCGAGACGCTCTCGCACGAGGTCGAACACCGGGCGGCCGCAGATGGCGGCGACCCTGCCGCTCATCTCCGCATAGACGACGATGCCGACGACTCCGACCACGACCACCCAGGCAAGGTTCATGTCGAAACGGGCGCCGACCGCGGCGTTGGCGACGAGGTCGCCCATGTCGACGAATCCACCGATCGCGGTGAGGATGCCGAGGAAGATCCCGAGGACGCGCTTCACGACAGCTCCTCGATCAGCTCGCGGAGCTCGGCGGCGTCCAGCGACAATGGTGCAGCGACGGTGTCCAGTTCGGCGACGTGGCCGCGTCGTATCTCGATGCGCACGTCACCGACGTGATCGAAGGCGCTGGTCAGGATCGTCGACAGCTCGTCGCGCAGAACCGCGGACGGCACTCCTTCAGGCGGTTGGATCGACATGAAGGTGCCGCGCACACCTCCGAGCGCATCCTCCTGCTCCGAGACGGCGACCGACAGATAGCTCCTGAGGGCGTTGCCATCCGCTCCGGCTCCGGCGAGCAGGCGCACGGTCTCGACCGCCGACAGCGCTGACTCGGCGGTGGTGTTCGCCTTGCGCTCGTATGACTCGACCGACCGTGCCGGGCCGACTGGGTGTGCCACACATCCGGCGGCCAGCAACGACACGATGAGGCCAGCGAGCACGCGTCGTGACGACACGACGCGGCGTTCCCCGACCGGATCGTGCGCAAACCGACTTGTTCCGCGTGCCCGAACGTGAATCGCTGTTGCGACGTCACCCGATTCGCCTGCAGCAACGGATGGCAGGGGTACGTCTGCAGCACGGCCGTGCCCAGCTCGATGCGCTCGGTGGCGCGGCCGGCGATCGCCATCGCCACCAGCGGGTCACCCCGTGACGCCGCTCGCGTACCAGAGCGACGAGAACCCGTCGGCCTCCGCTTGCACGGCCTGGTCGACGAGGGCATCTATCGTGGATGCCCAGCTGGTCAAACCGATTCGCATCGCGTCGGATGGTAACGGGGATTCGAGCGGTGCTGAACGGTTGGATAGCATCGGAACGCACACCGGGGAAGTGGACGAACAGACGAGGGGGTCGCAATGAGCATCACCATCACACCGATCAACGGCGAAATCGGCGCGACGATCACCGGGGCCACCGGCTCCGAGGTGGCGACGCCGGAAGTGGCGAGCCAGGTCCAGGCGGCCATCGACCGGTACGGCGTGGTCGTGTTCCCCGACCTGCACATCAGTGACGACGACCTCGCCGCGCTCGCCCGCCAACTCGGCGAGGTGGTACTCCCGCTGCACGGCGCGCTGGCCGACCATCCCGAGATCGCGCCGATCACGCGCGACCCTGACCAGGACAAGATGGCGCAGTATCGCGAGGCCACGTTCAACTGGCACACGGACGGAACGATGAGCGACGTTCCCGACAAACTGACGATGCTCACGGCGATCCGCACGGCCGACGGGGGAGAGGGCAACACCGAGTTCGCCACCACCTACGCCGCGTACGACGCGCTGCCCGACGACGACAAGGCGCTGATCGACGGCCTCCGCGTCCGGCATTCGTTCGCCAGCGCGCAGCTCAAGATCCACACCGATCCGACCGAGAAACAGCTCGCGGCGTGGAACACGGTGCCGAAGCGAGAGCATCCGTTGGTCTGGAAGCGCAAGGACGGTCGCCGCTCGCTCGTGATGGGATCGACCGCCGAGGCCGTCCTCGACGTCCCGGAGGAGGAGGGACGGGCCACCCTGCAGCGAATACTCGAATGGGCCACCCAGCCCCGGTTCACGCTCTCGCATTCGTGGCACGAGGGCGATCTGGTGATCTTCGACAACACCGGCCTGCTCCACCGGGCGATGCCGTACTCGGCGACGTCGCAACGGCTGATGCACCGGGCCACGGTCGCCGGCGAAGAGGCCTTCGCCTGATCGACGTTCAGGTTGCCTGGCCGGCGAACTGGGCGGCGTAGAGCGCGGCGTACGCGCCGTCGGCCGCGATCAGTTCGTCGTGGTGACCCTGCTCGACGATGCGGCCCCCGTCCATCACGACGATCGTGTCGGCGCCGCGGATCGTCGAGAGGCGGTGGGCGATCACGAAGCACGTGCGGTTGGAGCGCAGCGCGTTCATCGCTTCCTGGATCAGCATCTCCGTGCGCGTGTCGACCGACGACGTCGCCTCGTCGAGGATGAGGATCGACGGGTCGGCGAGGAAGGCGCGGGCGATGGTGAGCAACTGTTTCTGCCCGGCCGAGATGTTGTCGCCCTCGTCGTTGATGATCGTGTCGTAGCCGTCCGGGAGCGAGTGCACGAACCGATCGACGTACGTGACCCGCGCGGCGTGCAGGATCGCTTCGTCGGTGGCGTCCGGGTTGCCGTACCGCAGGTTCTCGCGCACCGTGTCGCCGAACAGCCACGTGTCCTGCAGCACCATGCCGAATCGTGACCGCAGCGCGCGGCGCGGCATCGTCGCGATGTCGATGCCGTCGAGCGTGATGCGGCCCGAATCGAGCTCGTAGAACCGCAGCAGGAGGTTGACGAGCGTCGTCTTGCCGGCGCCGGTCGGCCCCACGATCGCCACGGTCTGGCCAGGTTCCACCGCGAGGTCGAGTCCGGTGATCAACGGGGCGTCAGCCTTGTAGGAGAAGTCGACGGCGTCGAACACGACCCGGCCGCGCTCCAGCGCCGGCTCGAGCGTGTTGGTCGCGTCGGGACTGATCTCGTCGGCGTCGAGCAGCTCGCCGACCCGTTCGAGGCAGGCGAGACCCGACTGGAACGTGGCGCTCATCGACGCGAGCTGCTGGATCGGCTGGCTGAACTGCCGGACGTACTGCAGCATCGCCTGGACATCGCCGATCGAGATCGCGCCGCTGGCGATCCGCAGCCCGCCGATCACCGCGATCGACACGAACTGCAGGTTGCCCATGAAGCCCATCAGCGGCTGGATGAGGCTGGAGGAGAACTGGGCCGAGCGGCTCGCCTCGTACATCCGCTCGTTCTCCTCGTCGAAGAGTTCGCACACGTCGTCCTGGCGACCGAACGTGGTGATGATCGCGTGGGCCGCGAACACCTCCTCGGCCTGCCCGTTCAGCGCACCGGTCGAGCGCCACTGGGTCATGAACTTCGGCTTGGCCCTGGCGGCGATCCGCTTCATCAGCCAGATCGACGTGGGCACGGTCACCATGGCGACGATCGCCAGGAGCGGCGAGATGGCGAACATCATCACGGTGACGCCGACGACCATGAGCAGCGACGTCAGGATCTGGCTCGAGCTCTGCTGGAGACTCTGGGCGAGGTTGTCGATGTCGTTGGTGACCCGGCTGAGGAGGTCGCCACGGCTGTGACCGTCGACGTAGGCGAGCGGGAGACGGTGCAGCTTGGCCTCGACGGTCTGCCGCAGGCGCTGCATCGAACGCTGGATCGCTCCCGTCAGGAGATAGGCCTGCACGTAGCCGAGCGCCCAGCCGACGAGGTAGATCCCGGTGATCAGCATCAGGCGGTCGTGCAGGGCCGTGAAGTCGAAGTCACCGGTCGTCACGCCGGTGACGATGATGTCGGTGGCGGTGCCGAGCAACCAGGGGCCGAGCACGATGAGTGCGACGCTGCAGACGGTCAGGACGCCGACGACGGCGAGGATCGGGATCTCGTCGCCGACGACCGTGGCGAGGCGGCGCACCGTGGCGCGGAAGTCGCGGCTCGATTCCGTCGGCATCGCCGAGTTCCACGCGCCCGGCCCCTGCCGCGCTTCGCGCCCGGTCGTCTGCAGGACCGTGAGGTCGTCGTCGTCGGTGGTGGTCATGCCGCCAGGCCGCCACGCTGTGACGCCACGATCTCGGCGTACGTCGGGCAGGTCGCGACGAGGTCGTCATGGCCGCCCTTGCCGACGAGCTGCCCGTCCTCGAGCACGAGGATCTGGTCGGCCAGCTCGATCGTCGACACGCGCTGGGCGACGACGAGCACCGCCGCATCCCGCGTCCGTGGCTCGAGCGCAGCCCGCAGCCGTGCCTCAGTGGCGAGATCGAGCGCGGAGAACGAATCGTCGAAGAGGTAGACCCGCGGGCGGGCGACCAGCGCCCGGGCGATCGCCAGCCGCTGACGTTGACCGCCCGACAGGTTGTTGCCGCTCTGCGTGACGCGGCTCTCCAGCCCGTCGTCGAGGGCCTGGACGAAACCGGCCGCCTGGGCGATCTCGAGCGCGTCCCACAGTTCGTCGTCGGTCGCCTGCGGTCGCCCGAAGCGGAGGTTCGAGGCGATCGTCCCGCCGAACAGGTACGACTTCTGCGGCACGTATCCGAGCGATCCCCACAGGATCGTCGTGTCGAGATCGCGGACGTCGACGCCGCCGACCAGCACGTTGCCGGCGGTCGTGTCCATCAGGCGGGCGGCGAGCTGGAGGAGCGTCGTCTTGCCCGCCCCGGTCGACCCGATGATGGCTGTCGTCTCACCCGGTGCGACGTGGAACGACACGTCGTCGAGCACCGCGTGCTGTGCGCCGGGGTGCCGGAACGTGGCACCGCGGAACTCGACCGTGCCCGGCGTGCGGAAGCTGCTGACCGGCCGGGCGCTGCGCAGGACGGAGGTCTCGGTGTCGAGCACCTCGCCGATGCGGGCGGCCGAGACACCGGCCCGCGGGATCATCGACAGCATGAACGTCGCCAACATGACGGCGCTCAGGATCTGCATCATGTAGGTGAGGAACGCGATCAGCGATCCGATCTCGGTCGAACCACCCGCCACCCGATCGGCACCGATCCACAGCACGGCGACACCCGACAGGTTGACGATCAGTGTCACCGTCGGGAACGTCGCGGCCATCAGGCACGCGGCGCGCATCGACGTGGCCGTCAGTTCGTCGTTGGCCGCGGCGAACCGCCGGGATTCCTCGGGTTCGCGAGTGAAGGCGCGCACGACTCGCACGCCGGTGATCTGCTCGCGGAGCACCGTGTTGACCCGGTCGATACGGCCCTGCATCTGCTCGAACGACGGAACCATCCGCCTGATCACGAGCCCGAGCACGATGATCTCGAGCGGCACCGCCACGAGCAGGATCATCGCCAGGCCGGTGTCCTCGCGGATGGCGAGGATGGTCCCGATCACCATCGTGAGCGGTGCGGCGATCATCATCGTCGCCACCATCACGAGGAGGAGTTGCACCTGCTGGATGTCGTTGGTGATCCGGGTGGTCAGCGACGGCGCGCCGAACTGCGTCACTTCGCGGCCGGACAGTCCGACGACGCGGCGGAACAGATCGCGCCGGACGTCGCGCCCGAACCCGAGCGCCAGTCGCGCCGCGAACCACATCGCCGCGGCGGCGAAGGCGACCTGCACGATCGACACGACGACCATCAGCCCGCCGAGGCGCCAGATCACTTCGCGGTCGCCGACCAGCACGCCGTCGTCGATCAACCGCGCCGAGATCGCGGGCAGCACGAGGTTCGCCGTGGTCTGGAGCGCCTGGAACAGCACGAGGAGCGCGATCAGGCCCCCGTGCGGGCCGAGGTTGGCGCGCAGGAGCTGGCGGAGCTTCACTGCGCCGCTCCCACACCGTGCAGGAAGAAGCGGACCAGTTCGGCGGCGCTCGGGGCGGGGTCGTACAGGACGGGCTGGCTGAACGCGATGATCAGCGTCCGGAATCGGCGGGCGGCGTCGTCGGGCGTGATCCGGAGGCGTTCGGGTTCGGCGGCGAACAGCTCGACGGTCGCCTCGCTGGCGGGCATCGTCCGTCGCTCGACCGGCATCCCCACCGCGCCGATCTTCGACAGGATGTTCCACACGTCGACGAGACGTCGCTGCATCAGTTCGGCGGCGACCTCGAGGCGTTGCTCGAAGGCCAGCGCGGGGTCGATGGAGCGGATGCCCCGCTCGGTCGGTTCGGGATCGGTCACCCGGTCGAGCACGGCGCGGAACAGGTCGTCCTTGTCGGCGAACGCCTTGAAGATGGTGCCCTCGGCGACGCCCGCGGTCTCGCTCAACTCGCGGCTCGTGACGGCCGTTCCCCGGGCCGCGACGAGCGGGAGGACAGCAGTGACGATCGCGTCCCGACGATCGACCCGCGTGAGCGGTGACGCCCGGTGTTCCTGCTTCGCCATGCCCGAGAGAATACACGAACGAGTGAGCACACACTCACTCAGTCGAGCAATGGCGATGTAGTGCGCTAGCGGCCCGACATCGCCATCGCTTTGCCGGGTATGGCCGAAGCGATGGTGATGTAGTGCGCCAGTGGCACGACATCGCCATCGCTTTGTGTCGGGTGCGTGCTGCCTGTGTCGACCACGAGTTGCACGTGTGGGATGCGGGGAGCCATCGTGGGTTCCTGGAGGTGGCGCCCGAGGACGCCGAGCGCACCGCTGAGGTGCGGCGGTTCGCCGAGCGTTGCGGGAGTGAACGACAGGAGGTCGGCAGATGAGAGAACAGCGGCGCGGCGGGAAGATCGCCATGGATGTGGCCGAGCGCGACGCCTTCCTGGCGGCCGAACGGACGTGCCGCGTGGCGACCGTCCGCGGTGACGGTGCACCGCACGTGACCCCGCTGTGGTTCGCGTGGGACGGCTCGTCGCTGTGGCTGACGTCGATCGTCAAGAGTCAGCGCTGGACGGATCTCCAACGCGACGGCCGCGTCAGCGTGGTCGTCGACGCCGGCGAGGACTACATGGAGCTGCGGGGCGTCGAGATCAGCGGCGTGGCGACCCCGGTCGGCGAGATCCCACGCACGGGGGAGGACGCACCCGAGCTCGCGCAGGCCGAGGAGATCTACGGCGCCAAGTACACCGGCGGGCAGATGTACCACGACGGGCGCCACGCCTGGCTGCGGATCGTCCCCGACAAGATCGTCAGTTGGGACTTCCGCAAGCTCGGCGGCACTCGGGAAGTGATGCGCCGGATCACCGAGGTTTGTCGGGCTCGTAGCTGACGACGTCGAGGTTCCGGGCCACGAGACGTCGGACCTCGTCGAGCTGGTCGGGCAGCGCGCCCGCCGCCATCGCCTGGACGCACACATTGCCGAGCGCGGTCGCCTCGACCGGCCCGGCCACCACCGGCACTCCCGCCAGTGCCGCGGTTCGACGGCAGAGCAACCCGTTCTGGGCCCCGCCGCCGACGATGTGGATCGTGTCGACGCGACGCCCGGCGAGCCGCGAGGCCGCCGACACGGTGCGGGCGTACCCCGCGGCCAGTGATTCGACGATGCACGCGGTGATCGCCGCGGGCGAGTCGAGCCGACCCGCGCCGGCCGGACCGGCCGCGTCACGGATGCGCGCCGGCATGTCGCCGGGCGGGATGAAGATCGGATCGTCGACGTCGATGGTGGGTCCGCCGCTCGGGAGGGCCGCGGCGTCGTCGAGCAGCCGGGCGAGATCGTGCTCGTCGCCGTCGGCGGCCCACGTCCGCATCGACTCCTGGAGGAGCCACAGCCCGCCGACATTGCGCAGGAACCGGGTGCGGCCGCCGACCCCCGCCTCGTTGGTGAAGTTCGCCTCCCGGCTCGCCGCCGTGATCACCGGTTCCTCGAGTTCGAGACCGACGAGCGACCACGTGCCGCTGGCGACGTAGGCGAAATCGACGCCGGTCGCGGGCACGCCGACGACCGCCGATGCGGTGTCGTGCGACCCGACCGTGGTCACGACGACGGTCGCCGGCAGGTCGAGGTCGCGGGCGACGTCGGACGTGAGCGTGCCCCGGATCGTGCCGGGCTGCTCCAAGGGCGGGAACAGCGCCGGCGGGATGCCGAGCCGGTCGAACAGCGCGGTGCTCCATTCGCGACGGCGGACATCGACGAGCCCGGTGGTCGATGCGTTCGTGTACTCGGTCCGCATGGTTCCCGTGAGCCAGTAGGCGAGCAGGTCGGGCAGGAGCAGGGCGTGCGCCGCCCGTTCCCACAGCGGGCCTTCCCGCTCGGCGTTCAGCTGGTAGAGCGTGGTGAACGGGAGGTGCTGCAGGCCGTTGATGTCGTACAGCTCGTCGGCGCCGACGAGTTCGTGGACGCGCCCGACGGCAGCGTCGGTGCGGCTGTCGCGGTAGGCGATCGGGTCGGCGAGCAGGGTGCCGTCGGCATCGACGAGCCCGTAGTCGACCGCCCATGTGTCGATGCCGATCGACTCGACGGTCGGGAACTCGCGGCCGAGCGTCCGCAGGCCGCGGCGGACCTCGTCGTACAGCCGGCCGATGTCCCACCGCAGGTGCCCGTCGGCCTCGCGCATCCCGTTGTCGAAACGGTGCACCGTGTGCAGCACCACCGTCGGTCCGGTCGCGCTCCTGTCCACGACACCGGCGATGACGCGCCCACCGGAGGCCCCGATGTCGACAGCGGCGAAGACCCGGGCGGCCATGCCGGTCAGCGCAGGAACGCCGCGGCGACGCCCGCGTCGACCGGCACGTGGAGGCCCGTCGTGTGGCTGAACTCGGCCGAGGTGATCGCGGTGACCGCGTTGGCGACGTGCTCGGGCAGCACCTCGCGCTTGAGCAACGTGCGCTGGGCGTAGAACGCCCCGAGTTCGTCCTCGGGCACGCCGTACACGGCAGCGCGATTGGCGCCCCATCCGCCGGCGAAGATGCCGCTGCCGCGGACGACGCCGTCCGGGTTGATGCCGTTCACGCGGATCCCGTGCTCGCCGAGCTCCGCGGCGAGCAGCCGGACCTGGTGCGCCTGGTCGGCCTTGGCCGCGCTGTAGGCGATGTTCGACGGCCCGGCGAACACCGAGTTCTTCGACGAGATGTAGACGATGTCGCCGCCGAGGCCCTGGGCGATCATCGCGTTCGCTGCCGCTTGGGCGACGAGGAAACTGCCCTTCGCCAGAACGTCGTGGAGCAGGTCCCAATCGCCTTCGGTCGTGTCGGCGAGCGACTTGGAGATCGACAGGCCGGCGTTGTTCACCACCAGATCGACGCCACCGAACGCCAACGACGCGGCATCGATCGCCGCCTGCACCTGCGCCGGGTCGGAGACGTCGACCTGCACGCCGACGGCGACGTCGCTGGTGCCGATCTCCGCGGCGGCGGCGTTCGCCCGATCGAGATCGAGGTCGGCGACCACGACGCACGCTCCTTCGGCGGCGAGACGGGTCGCAATCGCCTTGCCGATGCCGCCCGCCGCGCCGGTGACGAACGCGATGCGCCCGGCGTGCGATCGAGGCGCGGGCATCCGTTGGAGTTTCGCCTCCTCGAGCGCCCAGTACTCGATGCGGAACTTCTCGGCCTCCGGGATCGGCGTGTACGTCGAGATCGCCTCGGCGCCGCGCATCACGTTGATCGCGTTCACGTAGAACTCGCCCGCGACCCGCGCGGTCTGCTTGTCCTTGCCGAACGAGAACATGCCGACGCCGGGCACCAGCACGATCGCCGGAGCGGCGCCGCGCATGGCGGGGGAGTGCGCGTCGGCGTGGCGTTCGTAGTAGGCCCGATAGTCGTCCTGGTAGGACTCCTGCAGCTCCTGCAGGCGGGCGACGCACTCGTCGAGTGGCGCGTCGGCAGGCAGGTCGAGCACGAGCGGGCGCACCTTGGTGCGGATGAAGTGGTCGGGGCACGACGTGCCGAGCCCGGCGAGACGCTCCAGGTGTTCGCCGGCGAGGAATTCGAGCACGACGTCGTCGTCGGTGAAGTGGCCGATCATCGGCCGATCGGCAGACGCCACGGCCCGTACGTACGGAGCCAACGCGGCGGCGCGGGCGCGGCGCTCGTGCGGCGCGAGCGGCCGACGATCATCGACGACCGGGCCGAACGGTTCCGGCCGCCCGTGCTCGTCGATGTAGTTCGCCGCCGTGCGGATCATCCAGATCGAGTTCGACTCGGCCTCGTCGCTCGTGGTGCCCCACGCGGTGATGCCGTGCCCGCCGAGGATCACGCCGATCGCTTCGGGATGGGCGTCGTAGATCGCCGCGATGTCGAGTCCGAGCTGGAAGCCGGGGCGTCGCCATGGCACCCACAGCACGCGGTCACCGAAGATCTCCTTGGTGAGCTGCTCCCCATCGGCTGCGGTCGCGATCGCGATCCCGCTGTCGGGGTGGAGGTGATCCACGTGGTCGGCGGCGACGAGGCCGTGCATCGCGGTGTCGATCGACGGTGTCGCTCCACCCTTGCCGTGGCAGCAGAAGTCGAACGCGGCGACCATCTCGTCCTCGCGTTCGGGCCCGGGGTAGACGCCCGTCAGGGCACGCAGGCGGTCGAGTCGCAGGACCGACAGGCCGGCCTCGGTGAGCGTGCCGAGATCGCCGCCCGACCCCTTGACCCACATCAGCTCGACGGGTTCGCCCGTGACCGGGTCGATGTCGGTGGCCTTGGCCGACGTGTTGCCGCCGGCGTAGTTGGTGTTGCGCTTGTCGGCACCGAGGCGGTGCGAGCGGTCGAGCAGTTGGCGGACGTAGTCGTGCATTTCGTTGGTCTCTCTCGGGCGACCGCGATGGCGCGATCGAATGCGTGTGAACTTGTGTGAAATCGTACAAGTGTTATCATGGTTCGTCAATGGGCCGATCGCAGGCGAACCTCGCCACCGAGGAACGGTTGGAGCGTCTGATGCTGATGCTCGCCACCGAGGGCTCGGTCGTGATCGCCACATCCGCACTGGATCTCGACGTCAGCGAGATGACGATCCGGCGCGATCTGATCGAGCTGGAGGAGCGCGGTGTCGCTCGTCGGGTCCGCGGTGGTGCACTCGCCCTCGGGCCGCAGACGTTCGCCGAGCGCAAGCAGTCACGCTCGCGCGCCAAGGCTCAGATCGCGGCGAAGCTGCGGCCGTTCATCCCGCTGACGGGCACGGTGGCATTCGACGCGTCGTCCACGGTGATGCGGGCCGCCGCGGCCCTCACGGGTGCCCGCGACCTGACGGTCCTGACGAACGGCCCCGACACCTTCCAGGCGCTCCAACAACGGCCGGGCATCACGCCGATCCTGACCGGTGGACAGCTCGACACGCGGACGGGGAGTCTCGTCGGCGGCATCGCCGCGTGGAGTGCCCGCCAACTCACCGTGGCGCGATTCATCGCCTCGTGCACCTCGCTCGATTCCGAGATCGGGGCGACGGAGATCGTGATCGAGGAGGCCGACGTGAAGCGGTCGATCGCCGCCGGCGCCGGCGAAGTGATCCTCGCCGTCGACTCGTCGAAGCTCGAACGGCGGGCGACGGCGGTGTGGGTCGGCTGGGAAACGGTCGACGTCCTCGTGACCGAACTCGACCCGGACGATCCGCTCCTCGACCCCTACCGCGATCTCGCCACCCTCGTCTGAGAGCGCGCCTGCGGGCCGTCTACTCCGACGGGACGAGGCCGCGGGGGAGGACGAGCGGGAGGTCCGGGTAGGTCCGGATGCCCGGTTCGGCGGCGACGACGGCCGCGACGGCGTTGAGCGCCGGCGTCGCCGTCATGATGTGGCCGAGCTCCATGAAGTCGGCGATCGTCTCGGCCTCGAAGTAGGGCGGCGGAAGGAAGCCGACGTTGAGCGTCACGGTCGGGCGGCCGTCGATCTGGATCACCCAGCCGTCGGCGCCGATCTTCCAGTCCGGCTCGAGCGTCGTCCCCTTGCGCCAGCGCACGTTGAGTTCGACGATCACCCGATCGCCCACGAGGCCCTGCCAGCTCGCCGCCACGCCGGCCACGCACCCGGCCTTGATCGTCCACGACCCGAGGTCGAGGTCGGCGGTGGTCTGGGCGTGCTCGGCGACGCAGCGCACCTCGTCGAGATCGACGCCGAGCGAGTCGGCGACCATCCGCACGGCCTCGCCGAACACGGCGGTCCCCTCGGCGGTCATCTCCTGCAGATCGGGCCGGTCGATCGGCTCGCCGAACCCGGCCAGGATCTCCGTGGCCGGCGAGTCGTAGAACGTCGTGTCGGCCTCCTCGTTGATCGTCACCTTGTCGACGCGGTCGCAGATGGTCGCCGACACGATCGCCAACAGCTCGGCGAACCCCGGGCTCACCCCCGACCCGAACATCGTCGACCCGCCCTGTTCGCACGCCGCGGCGATGCGGTCGCGCCCCGGGCCGAGGTTGTCGCCGGTGATGAACGCGGCGGTCGACACCACGTTCGCGCCGGCCGACAGGATGCGCACGAGCTCGTCGGTGTCCGACCACATCGGGTTGTAGACCACGCAGTCGGGCTGCAGCGCGAGCAGCGCGTCGACGTCGTCGGTGGCGATCACGCCGAGCGGGTCGAGGCCGCACAACACACCGACGTCCTCGCCGACCTTGTCCGCCGACCACGCGTAGCAACCGACCAGCTCGAACAGCGGGTTGGCGACGATCGCCCGCACCGAACTCCTCCCGACGTTCCCCGTGGTCCATTGAACGATGCGATACCGGCGAGCCTGCGACATGGGCGCGCAGTGTAGGTCGCGCCCCTGATTATTTGGAATGGGGCGTCGGCTGCGGTACGAATTCACGGTGACCGAGGCCGCTGATCGACATTCCCACGCGCATTCGATGGACGGACACGTCCTCGGACAGATCGGTCTGCACTGGCCGGAGGAGGGCGACCCGTGCGGCGAGGGCCTGCACCTGCACATCAGCCCGCTGCTGCTGGAGCCGGACGGTCACATCGACTTCGGCGTGCTCGGCGTGTTCCTCGACATGGCCGGTTCGCAGGCCAGCCAGTCGCGGCCGTTCGTCCATGCCGACATCAGCATCCAACGGATCGCCCGCCCGCGTGGTGAGAAGGTCTTCATCAACGCTCGCGCCTTGCGCGCCGGCAAGCGCACGTCGATCGTCCAGGTCGAGGCGTTCGACGAGCTCGGCACCCGCATCGCCGACAGCACCCAGCAGATCTCCTACCGCACGCTCGACGGAGTCGACGCGGAGGCTGCGTCCGGGCGTTCGGCCGAGATCCGCCGGCAGTTCCGGGCGTCGTTCGACGGGGAGTGCAAGCTCGCCGGACGGTTGCACGACATCATCGGGCTGAGCGAGGGGACGGCCGAGGACGGCTCGCCGTACTGGACGATGCCGAGTGGTGAGGCCAGTCAGAACGGCTTCGGCGGGCTGCACGGCGGCGTGGCGTTCGACCTGGTCACCGATGCCGCGGTCGGTGGCGCGTCCCGTCAGCTGGGGCCGGTCAGGGCCAACGGCGCCCTCCTCCGCTACCTGGCGCCCGCGTCGGTCGGCCCGTTCCGGGCGGTGCCGATCGTGATGGTGGAGGACGACGAGGTGGCCTTCGTGCGGGTCGAGGTGTTCGACGACGGCCAGGACGCCAAGCTGTGCATCGTCGGCGAGGTCCACGTGGCGGTGCTCCGCGACCCCGTGACGTGATGATCGGGGCACGCCGATAGGCGTTTGCGTCAAGATTTCTGAGGGCCGTCTCTCGAAAATCCCGACGCAAACGATGATCGGACCACCGCTCAACAGCGCGACAACCGGCCGCTCGCGGCGTGCATGCGTTCGCGCAGCGCGGCCGGCTCGACGACGCGGAAGTCCACGTCGAGCATCGCGACGTGGAACACGATCGAGTCGAGTTGGTCGGAGCCGGTGGTGAGCAGGGTGGTGCGCTCGTCGAGCGCTTCGAGCACGGCGACGCTCGGCGGCACGCGCGCGGCGATCACGTCGATCGGTGCATCGAGCTCGACGCGGGCCTGGTAGCGGTACGGCGCCGTACTGATCGAGCGCTGGACGAGCGCCGCCGCATCGGGCGGATCGGTGACCACGAACCGGTGTCCGGTCGGAACGGCCGACTCGACGCGGTCGACACGCCACGTGCGCCACTCCGGTTTCCTGGCGTCGCGGGCGACGAGGTACCAGCGACGGCCGATGCTGACGACGCGGTAGGGCAACAGGCGGCGCTCGCTGACGGTGCCGTTGCGGTCGCGGTAGCGGACCGCCAGCTCGTCGGAGCCGCGACACGCGGCGCTCACGGTGCGGAGCACGAGACTGTCGAGTTCGTCGCCGCTCGGCGAGGCGACGCGCACCACGGTCGAGGTGAGGGCGATGTCGCGCTGGAGCGATGCCGGCAGCGCCTGCTCGAGCTTGCCGATCGCCCGCTCGGCAGCCTCGCCGAGGCCGTGGCGGTCGGTGGCGCGGGCGAGCGCGGCGAGCGCGAACACCTCGTCGGCGTCGAGCATCAGCGGTGGGACGGCCGCACCTCCCGGTCCGAGGCGATAGCCACCGTGGGCGCCCGTCTCCGACTCGACGTGATAGCCCAGCAGTCGCAACCGCTCGACGTCGCGGCGCACCGTGCGCACCGTCACCCCGAGCTGCCGGGACAGTTCGGGACCGCTCCACGACGGACGCGACTGCAGCGCGGCGAGCAGCGCCAGCAACCGTCCCGTCGTTTCGACCATCTCTCCATTCTCGCGCGAACCAGGACCGAAATGGTCCTCGTTCCCGCGTACCGTCGAGGGCATGGACAGCGCAACGACCGAGATCGATTGGAACCAGGAGCTGGTCGACCAACTCGACTGGCACTGGCAACACCACCTCCGACCGCGCCTCGACGGTCTGACCGACGAGGAGTTCCTCTGGGAGCCCGTCCCGGGTTGGAGCCTGCGCAAGCGTGACGACGCGCGATCACCGATGGCGGCCGGTGCCGGCGACACGGTGGCCGACTTCGAGTACCCGGAACCCGACCCGGCGCCGTTCACGACGATCGCCTGGCGGATGGCACACATGTCGATCGGTGTGTTCGGCCAGCGTGCCGCCAACCATTTCGGAGTTCCCGGCAGCGTCGAGTACCACACGACCGACTGGGCGCTCGACGCTGCCGGCGGGCTGGCGCTGCTCGATCACCACTACGGCGCGTGGATCGGCGGTGTCCGGTCGCTCGGACGGGACGGTCTCGAATCGTCAGTGCGGATCGTACGAGGGACCGTTCGCCGAGTACTCGATGGCGGCGCTGGTGCTGCACATCTCGCGTGAGGCGATCCATCACGGATCCGAGCTGTGCCTCCTGCGCGATCTGTACCGCGCCACGCACGGCGGGCAGGACGATCTGCGCTGAGCCGCCAGGTCAAGATCGCGAGCGTTGTTTCAGCTCGTGCCCCATGGAAATGTTCGACAACAAGAGCTACGTAGGAGGACCCGATGTCTACCCCGATCCAAGTCACCTTCGACTGCGCTGACCCCGACCGTCTCGCCCATTTCTGGGCGGACCTGCTCGGCTACCAGCTCGACTCCCCACCCGACGGCTTCGACTCCTGGGAGGCCTGGCTCACGGAAATGGGCGTTCCCGAGAGCGAGTGGAATTCGAAGAGCGCCATCACCGACCCCGACGGGGACGGCGCGCGGATCTTCTTCCAGCGTGTCCCGGAACAGAAGCAAGTCAAGAACAGGGTGCATCTCGACGTGAACGCCGGCGGCCCGCGAGGCACCCCCGAGGACGAACGCCGGGTCGCCGTCGACGCCGCAGTGGAGAAGGCCATCGGCAGCGGAGCAACCAAGGTGCGCCTCGTGGAGGAGCAGGGCGAACGGTTCTATGTGATGCAGGACCCCGAGGGCAACGAGTTCTGCCTGCAGTAACCCGGCCTGAACGGCGTCGATCGCCGGGTCAGGCGGAGGCGAGGCGGCGGATGGCGGCTTCGATCGTGTTGCGATCGGGGAGCCACGCCGCTTCGAGCCCGGGCGCGTAGGGCGGGGGAGTGGCCAGCGCGCCGACCCGCTCGATCGGTGCGTCGAGGTCCCAGAACGCCTCGCGGGCGACCGTCGCGGCGATCTCGGCGCCGATCCCGAACGGCATCACGGCCTCGTGGGCGATCAGCAGGCGGCTCGTCTTGTGTACCGAATCGAGCACCGGGCACGAGGTCGAGCGGCGCGACCGTGCGCAGGTCGATCACCTCGACCGAGATGCCGTCGCCGGCCACGGCCTCGGCGGCGGCGATCGATTCGTGCACCATGCGCGACACCGACACGAGCGTGAGGTCGGTGCCGGGCCGGACGACGAGCGACTTGCCGATCGGCACGATGTGGTCCGCGGCCGGGCGGGGGCCCTTCATCCCGTAGAGCAGGCGATTCTCGATGAAGACCACCGGGTTCGGATCCTGGATGGCGGCGCGCAGCAGGCCATACGTGTCGGCGGGCGTCGACGGCATCACGACCGTCAGGCCGGGGATGTGGGCGAGCAACGCTTCGAGGCTCTGCGAGTGCTGGCTGCCCGACGACCGGCCGGCACCGAACTGCGTCCGCACGGTGAGCCCCATCGTGGCCGCACCGCCGGTCATGAACGGCATCTTGGCGGCCTGGTTGAGGAGCTGGTCGAGGCACACGCCGATGAAGTCGAGGTACATCATCTCGACCACCGGCCGCATCCCTGCCATGGCCGCGCCGACGCCGAGCCCCATGATCGCCGTCTCGCTGATCGGCGTGTCGCGGACGCGGTCGCCGAAACGGTCGTGCAGGCCGCGCATCAGCCCGAAGACGTTGCCGCCCTCGGCCACGTCGATCCCGGCGACGAACACCTCGGGGTCGTTGGCCAGCTCGATCTCCAGGGCGTCGTGGATCGCATCCATCGTGCGGAAGATCGGCGCGTCGGTAGGCGGCGGTTCCGGTTCGGGATGGGCGGGTCGCTCGCGCAGGACGAAATCGTGCACCGATGCGACGTCGGGAGCGGACGACGCCCGGGCCCCGGCCAGCGCCGCGTCGAGCGCGGCGTCGACCGACGACTGGAGCGCCACGATCTCTTCGATGTCCACACCGATCGATTCGAGCCGCGTGGTCTGCACGATGATCGGGTCGCGCAGTTTCCAGTCGTCGAGTTCGGCATCGCTGCGGTAGCGCTGCGGGTCGCCCTCGTAGTGCCCGTGCCACCGGTAGGTGGCGGCCTCGACGATCACGGGGCGGCCGCCGCGAACGGCGGCGAGAACATCGGTCATCGTTGTCGCGACGGCCACCACGTCGTTGCCGTCGACCGACACGTAGTCGACGCCGTAGCCGGCGGCCCGCTTCTCGAGTGGCGCGGCATGCTGGGTGGCGGCGGGGGAGAACTCGGCGTAGCCGTTGTTCTCGCACCAGAACACGACCGGCAGGTTCCACACGGCGGCGAGATTGACGGCCTCGTGGAACGCACCCTGGGCGACCGCGCCGTCGCCGAAGAACGCGACGGCCACGTTGCCTTCGGCACGGAGCTGCGCGGCCGCGGCGGCGCCGACGGCGATCGGCAGGCCGGCGCCGACGATGCCGTTGGCGCCGAAGATCCCGATCGTCGGGTCGGCGATGTGCATCGATCCGCCCCGGCCACGGTTCGTCCCGCCGTCGCGCGCCATCAGCTCGGCGAACATGCCGAGCGGCGCCAGGCCCTTCGCCAGACAATGACCGTGCCCGCGGTGGGTCGACGTCAGCACGTCGGTGTCGCGCAGCGGCCAGCAGGCGCCGACCGCGGATGCCTCCTGACCGGTCGACAGGTGGACGAACCCGGGCACCTCGCCGTCGCGGTACAGGGCGGCCACGCGCTCTTCGAACCCGCGGATCACCATCATCCGGCGGAGCATCTCGAGCTGCTCGTCGCGGCTGAAGGCCTCACTGGGGGAGAGCGTGAGCGACGCGCCGGGATCCACGAAGAGACGATTGTACTGATCGGTACAAGCCGTGGACAAGTCGGCCCTTGTCTCGTCGGCCCCGGCCCCGAACGAACCCGACTCGGTTCGTTTCGGCCCCGACCCCGAACGAACCCGACCCGGTTCGTTTCGGCCCCGACCCCGAACGAACCCGACCTGAAGCGAAGCGGTCAGGTGGCGGCGATGCCGCGGATGAAGATGTCGCCGAACCAGTCGGCGACCTGCGCCGCGGTGAGACTGCCGCCGGCCTTCAACCACAGGTAGGTGTAGTTGTGCATGCCGAGCCAGGCGCGGGCGGTGAGCTTCGGATCGAGGTCGCGGAAGTCACCCGACTCGATACCGGCCTCGAGCACGGCCTCGACGTGGTGTTCGTACTCGCGGCGCCGCTTGCGGAACTGGGTGGCGTTGTCGCCGGTGAGCGCCGGGAACTCGTGGAGGAACACCCAGACGTGGTCGGGGTAGCGGGCGATCACGTCGAGCAGCTCGGTGCCGAGCATCGCCAGTTGTTCGGTCGGCGAACCGCCCTGTTGCCGCACTCGATCGGCGCCGAGGAGCACCTCGTCCATCACCCGGTCGTGGATGGCGGCGAGCAGCTCCTCCTTCGACCCGATGTAGTAGTAGAGCGCACCCTTGCCGAGCTCGTTGCCCTCGCACAGTTCGGTCGTGCTCGTGGCGTGGAACCCCCGCTGGGCGATGATCGTGGCCGACCGGTCGATGATCTCGTCGCGCCGCCGGTGCCACTTGGCGCTCCGCGGGGACTCGGTGCCGGTCTCCACGAGGGCCATGGGGCGAGCTTATATTCTTGTAACGACCAGTCGAACGAATAGTCTCGCCGCCATGCCCGCTTCGCCCGCGTCGTCGGCCGACATGAGCTGGGTGCGAGTGCTCGAGCACCACGCCGCACGCACTCCCGACAAGGCGATCGCCGTCTGCGACGGCACGACCGTGACGTACCAGGACATGGTCGACTGGTCGGCTCGGTTGGCAGGAGGACTGCGGGAACGAGGCGTCGGATTCGGTGACGTCGTGGGGCTGCTGTCGTACAACAGCACCGAGTTCCTCGCCACGATCTTCGCCGCCAACTCCCTCGGCGCGGTGGCGATGCCCATCAACTGGCGTCTCGCCGCCGCCGAGCTGCGGTACCTGCTCGAGCATTCCGGGGCCAAGGTGCTCGTGTGTGACGAGGCGCTGACCGACCTCGCCGACGACGCGATCGCCGGGCTCGCATCCGCTCCCGCCCGCTTCTGCGTGTCGGCCGACCCGCCTGCCGGCTGGGAGCCGTTCGCCGGCCTCGCGGCCGAGCCGATCCCGGCGCGGGCCGCGGTCGGCGGTGACGACATCCACCGGTTGATGTACACCTCCGGGACCACGGGACGCCCGAAGGGCGTGATGCTCACCCACGCCAACCTGGCGTGGAAGAACTACGCCCACATCACCGAGTTCGGCTTCACGGCGAGCGACATCGGCCTCGCCTGCGGGCCGCTGTACCACGTCGGCGCGCTCGACCTCGTCACGACCACGATGATCGCGGCGGGCGCGACCACCGATCATCCATCGCACGTTCGACGCGGCGCACGTGGTCGAGGAGATCGAACGATCGAGGATCACGACCGTGTGGATGGCACCGGCGATGCTGCGCGCGGTGCTCGACCAGCCGGGCATCGAGGAACGCGATCTGTCGTCGGTGCGGGTGATCATCGCCGGCGGCGAGAAGCTGCCGATCCCGTACATCGAACGCCTCCAGCGGGTCTTCCCGGCCGCATGGCTGGCCGACGCCTACGGCCTGACCGAGACGGTGTCGGGCGACACGTTCCTCGACCCCGACGGCGCGCGCACGAAGATCGGCAGCGTCGGGCGGGCGTGCCTCTACCTCGAACTGGAGATCTGGGGCGACGACGACGTGCCGGTCCCGGCGGGCGAGCGTGGCGAGGTCGTGCTGCGCGGGCCGAAGGTCTTCCCGGGGTACTGGAACGATCCCGATGCGACCGCCGCCGCGTTCCGGGGTGGCTGGTTCCACACCGGCGACATCGGGATCAAGGACGACGACGGCTACGTGTACATCGTCGACCGGCTGAAGGACATGATCGTGTCCGGCGGCGAGAACATCGCCAGCTCCGAGGTGGAACGGGTGCTGTACGAGCACCCTGCGGTCGTGGAGGTGGCGGTGATCGGACGCCCGGACGAGCGGTGGGGCGAGGTTCCGGTGGCGGTCGTCGTGCTCGCGCCGGGTGCCGAGGCGACGGCCGCCGAGCTGATCGAACACTGCCGCGGCCAACTGGCGAAGTTCAAGGTGCCCAAGGACGTCACGTTCATCGATGCGCTGCCCCGGAACCCGTCGGGCAAGGTCCTCAAACGAGAGCTGCGCACCCCATGAGCGACCTGCGGTTCGATGGGCGGGTCGCGGTGGTCACGGGCGCCGGCCGGGGTATCGGGCGCGGCTACGCCCAGCTGCTCGGGGCGCGGGGCGCGAGCGTGGTGGTCAACGACCTCGGCGGGTCGAAGGAGGGGCTCGGCGCCGACGCGGGCCCGGCCCGATCGGTGGCCGATGAGATCGTCGCGGCCGGTGGCATCGCCGTGGGCGACACGAACGACGTGTCGACCGAATTGGGCGCGTTGGATCTCATCGACACGGCGCGGCGCGAGTTCGGTCGCATCGACATCGTGGTCAACAACGCCGGCATCGTCCGCTGGGGCGATCTACCCGACGTCGAGCTCGAGGCGCTGCGGAACACCCTCGACGTCCACCTCGTCGGGTCGTTCAACGTCACCCGGGCCGCGTGGCCGCATCTGGTCGAGCAGCAGTACGGGCGCATCGTGATGACCACCTCGACGGGCATGTTCGGCCTGCGCGGGAACCTCGCCTACGCCGCGGCGAAGGCCGGCGTGGTCGGCCTGATGCGCAACATGAAGCTGTCGGGTCGCCGGTACGGCATCACGGTGAACGCGGTCGCACCGGTCGCCGCGACGCGGATGGGTGGGGCGGAGGACGACGACGCCGAACCGCCGGCCGACATGGCGCCCGAGCTCGTCGCCCCGCTCGTCGCCTACCTCTGCCACGAGGACTGTCCGGTCAGCGGCGAGATCTATGCGGCCGGCGGGGGCCGCTTCTCGCGGATCTTCATCGCCACGACCGAGGGGTACGTCCCGTCGGGTGATCCGACGCCCGAGGACGTCGCCGCCAACTGGGCGACGATCAACGACGAGTCGACGTACACGGTCCCCGCCGATCTCCCCGCCTGGGCCGCCGAGTACATGAAACACCTCGGCTGACCCACCCGACTCACCCGAAAAATGGAGCAGATGTCGCGCTCAGCGCGACATCTGCTCCATTTTCGGGTTTGTACCGATCGGTCTAATAGTCTCGGCGCATGGATTTCTCGTACACCGAAGCCGAGCGGGACCTGATCGATCTGTGTCGGCAGTTCGCCACGAAGGAGATCGCGGTCCGCGCGCCGGCGGCCTGGGAGCGGGAGGAATGTCCGACCGATCTCCTGCGCGAGATGGGCGAGCTCGGCCTGCTCGGCATGCTCGTGCCCGAGGAGTGGGGCGGCATCGGGATGTCGACCGTCGGGTTCGTCGCCGCGCTCGAGCAGCTGGGCCAGGCCGACCAGTCGGTCGCCGCCGCGTTCCAGGCCCACGTCACCATCGGCTCGATGCCGTTGTACCTGTTCGGCAACGACGACCAACGGGAGCGCTGGCTCCGGCCGCTCGCCGAGGGTCGCGTCCTCGGCGCATTCGGGTTGACCGAGCCCGACGCCGGCTCCGACATGCGCGGCATCACCACCCGGGCCGAGCGCCAGGACGGCGGCTGGTTGATCAACGGCCGCAAGGCGTTCATCTCCAACGCCGGCACCGACATGTCGTTCGGTGTCACCCTGCTGGCCCGCACCGAGGCCGGCGCGGACGGGCGGTGGTGGCGGGCGCGAAGTACGCCAGCTTCGTCGTCGAGAAGGACACGCCCGGCTTCACGATGGGGCCGAAGATGCGCGGGATCGGATGGAAGGGGCTCGACACCCGCGAGCTGTTCTTCGACGACGTGTGGGTGGCCGACGACCACCTCGTCGGTGACCCCGAGCTCGGCCTCGGGCAGTTCCTCGGCGCGCTCGAGGTCGGCCGCATCTCGATCGCCGCCCTGTCGCTGAGCCTCACCCAGGCGGTGCTCGACATGTCGCTCGACTACGCCCGCCAGCGCCGGCAGTTCGGCCAGCCGATCGGGAAGTTCCAGGCGATCCAGTTCAAGCTCGCCGACATGGCGACCGAGCTGGAGGCGGCCCGTTGGTTGACGTACCGGGCGGCCTACCTCCGTGACTCCGGCCAGCCCTTCCTGAAGGAGGCGTCGATGGCCAAGCTGAAGGCGAGCCGGCTCGCCGCGGCCGCGGCCTCCGAGGCGGTGCAGATCCACGGCGGGATCGGCTACATGCTCGAGTCGCCGGTGGCCCGCTTCTACTGCGACTCGAAGGTGCTCGAGATCGGCGAGGGCACCAACGAGATCCAGCACGTCGTCATCGCCCGCGAACTCGGCTGCTGATCGATGTCGGGCATCGCCGCGTCGCGACTGACGCCGCGCGCCGGTTACGGCGCGGAGTAGCCGCCGTCGACGACGAGGGCCGAGCCGGTGGTCCAGCGTGAGGCGTCGCTCGCGAGGTACGAGTACGCGCCGGCGAGGTCGGGTGCGGCCCCGAGGCCGAGCGGGTGCTTGGCGTCCATCGCGTCGATCGCCTCCTGGGGGAGGCCGTCGTGGATCGCCGACAGGAACGTCCCGGGGCACACACAGTTGACCCGGATGTTGTCGCGGGCGTATTCGACGGCCGCCACCTTGGCGAGGCTGATGACCGCGGCCTTGGTGGCGCAGTACGGCGCGGCGTGCGACCAGGCGGTCATCCCGGCCACCGATGCGGTGAGGATGATCGAGCCCGCCTGTTGCCGGCGCATGACCGGCACAGCCGCCTGGACCGCATGGACCGCGCCCATCAGGTTGATGTTGACCACCCTCGACCAATCGGCATCGGTGAGGTTGTGGATCCGGCCGTTCGGCGCGAGCACGCCGGCGTTGCTGATCAGCACATCGAGCCGTCCGTAGCGCTCGATCGTCCGCTCGACGACGGCCTCGACCTGGGCCAGATCGGTGACGTCGGCGAGCACGGTCTCGACGTCGCCGTCGATGCCGTCACGCTCGAGATTGGCGATCGTCGCCTGCAGCGACGCGTCGGAGATGTCGCTGAGCACGACCTCGGTGTCCGGCTCGGCGGCCAGGCGGCTGGAGATGGCCGCACCGAGCGCGCCGCCCGCGCCGAGGATCGCGATCACCCGTGTCGGAGTCGTCGCGCTCATACGAGCTGGTATCCGCCGTCGACGTGGATGACCGCGCCGGTGATGAACGCCGACGCGTCCGAGGCGAGGAACTGGAACGCCCCGGCGAGGTCCGCCGACTTGCCCCAGCGGCGCATCGCCGTGTGCTGGAGGATCGAGTCGGCGAGCCGCTCGTTGTTGGTGAACCCCTCGGCGAGCGGCGACTCGAACCAGCCGGGCGACACGACGTTGACGGTGATCCCGGCCGGCGCGAGGTCGAGGGCGAGGCCCTTGGCCATGCCGATCAGCCCCGCCTTCGACGCGCTGTACGGCGTGAGTCCCTTGCGCGGCCGGTCGCCGAGTACCGAGCCGGTGAAGATCAACCGTCCACCCTCGCCCATCACGCGGGCGGCGGCCCGGGCGCCGAGGAACGCGCCGGTGAGGTTGACGTCGATCACCTCGCGCCACAGTTCCGGCTCGATCGCCAGCGGGCCGGCGACGATCGGGGAGATGCCGGCGTTGCAGATCCACACGTCGACGCCGCCCCACTCGGCGACGGTTCCGTCGGCGACGGCTTCGTTGAAGTCGGCGTCGCGGATGTCGCCGCTGAACGTGAGCGTCTCGCCGGGCAGCTCGTCGGCGACCGCCTTCAGATCCCGTTCGGTCCGCGCGACCAACGCCACCTTCGCCCCGGCACGCGAGAACGCGTGGGCGATGACCTCGCCCAGCCCACGACCCGCGCCGGTGATCACCACGCGGCGGCCGCTCACGTCGCCCGGTTGGGGAAACGTGTCGGGAATCTCGATCCGTTCGGCCATCGGCACCTTTCCATCGACCTTCGCGAGCATTGGACCGATCAGTACAATACACGCCGTTCGTGCGATGATTGCGGTCGATGGACGAACTGACCCACGACGCGACCAGCCGCACGCTCGACACCCCGAAGGGCACGCTGCACTACCACGAGGCCGGCGACGGCCCGCCGCTGCTGCTGTTGCACGGCTCGGGTCCCGGCGTCAGTGGGTGGGCGAACTTCCGGGGGAACCTGCCGGCATTCGCCGAGCACTACCGCACGCTCGTGCTCGACATGCCGGGCTTCGGCAAGAGCTACTCGTCCGAGGGCAGCCCGGTGATGGCCGCGCCGGGCGCCGTCGTCGACTTCCTCGACGGTCTGGGGCTCGGTTCGATCCCGATCGTCGGCAACTCGATGGGCGGCAACGTCGCCGCCCGCATCGCGGCCAACCACCCCGACCGGGTGAGTCGGCTGGTGACGATCGGTGGGGTCGGCGTGCCGATCTTCAGCCCGGGACCGGCCGAGGGCGTCAAGCTCCTCGTCGAGTTCGTCGACGATCCGACCCGGGAGCGACTCGTGGCGTGGATGGAGTCGATGGTGTTCGACCCGGACATCCTCACCGACGAGTTCGTCGAACTGCGGTGGGAGGCGGCGAACGAACCCGGGGCACTCGACGACGTCCGGCGGATGTTCAACCGCAAGATGCTCACCGGGATGCGCAAGTTCGCGGCGGCCGCGGCGACCGATCAGGTGGGAATGCTCGCCAAGATCGAGGCGCCGACGTTGATCACGTTCGGCCGCGACGACCGGGTCACCCCGCTCGACAGCGTGCTCGTGCCGATGCGGATCGTCCGCCACTGCGAGGTCCACATCTTCCCGAACTGCGGGCACTGGGCGATGATCGAACGCAAGGACGAGTTCGAGAGCGTGGTGCTGTCGTTCCTCGGCCGCGATCCGATTCAGCCCTGACGCGGCGGCGGCTCGCGTCGGTCGCGCGTCACGTGCAGCGGCCGCGTGTACGAGACGTCGTCGCGGTCGAGTCGTGGTGCGACCTGCATCGCCGGATCGATCCCGCCACCCGGCATCGCCCCGTACCACTCGAGCACGACGACCCGTTCGGCGATGCGCCACTCCCCGTCGCGTCGCTCGAGCCGGTCGACGTAGCGGCCCCCGGTGAGCCGCAGCTTCTCGGCGCCGTCGATGCGGATCACGCTGAGGAAGTAGCTCTCGGCGTGCGCGGCGTCACCGTCGACGTCGATGTTCTGCGTGGTGACGTGGCGTTGGTAGCCCGAGAACGGGGCGTGCACGTCCATCAGGTATTGGACGAGCCCGTCGAGCTCGCCGACGTACTGCCCGTGGTCCTCGACGGCATTGGCGTGATACGCCGACGCGACGAGTTCGGCGTCACGCCGATCGAGTCCACGGGCGTAGCGATGCACGCACTCGGTGATCGCCGTCCGGTCCAGCAGGCGCCGGAGCGCGCCGATCTCCCCGTCGTCCAACTGGGTGGAATCGCTGCGCTCGGTCATGGCGCCAACATACGGGCCGCGTGGATAGGGTCGACGTTGTGCGCACGTTCAGTGATCTCTTCCGCAACGTGATGCAGCTCGCCTACGTCACCGACGACCTCGACGTCGCGTGCGACTACTTCGAGCAGACGCTGGGCACGGTCGACTGTCTCAAGACGTACAAGTCGTCGTTGAACGGGATCGCCGTCGTCGACGGCCAGACCGCCGAGGAGTGGATCATCGACGTCGCGCTCGTGAACGCCGGCGCGACGAACTTCGAGCTGATCAAGCCCATCAGCGGATCGGTCGATCTCTACCGGTCGGCGATCCGGCCCGGCGCGCCGGCCACGTTCCATCACGTCGGGTACCGCATCCCCGACTTCGACGAAGCGACCGAGATCCTCGCGGCGAACGGCAAGACGTGGGCGCAGTACGGCCACATGAAGGGCGGACTCCGTTTCGGGTACGTCGACATGACCGCCGAACTCGGCCACTTCATCGAGTTCATGGACCTCGAACGCGGCGGCGAGATGCATTTCGCGGCGCTCGAGGCGAAGTCGAACGAGCGCTGACCGGCCGCTGACCCGTCAATCGCGCGGCAGGCGCCGGGACAGCACCGCCCCGGCAGCAGCGACCGCCGCCGGGAGCACCAACGCGACGGCCACGGCGTTCCCGGTCGGCCAGTCGAGACCCACGCCGAACGCCACCATCGCCCCGGCCGCGCCCGTGCCGAGCGCGACACCGAGGTTGTCGGTGAGCTGCAGCGACGACGTCGTCGAGCCCACCGCCGACTCGGGCACGCTGCGCAGTGCCAACTGGGCGTGCGCGGAATAGGCACAGCCCATCCCGAAACCGCCCAGCGCCGCGCCGACATGGACGAACCAGAACGGCAGGAGGTCGGGGATCGATGCCACCGCCACGGTCGCGATGCCCGGGACGAGCAGCAGGAACCCGGCCCGCACGAACCATGCCTCGCCCAACCGTCCGATCCAGCGTTGCTGCACCCAGGCTGCTGATGTCCACGCCACGGTCGCGACCGTGACCGCCACACTGCCGGCCAGGCTCGACGTGCCCCGGCCATGGGTCAGCGCGAACGGCACGAACGCGTCGACGGCGAAGAAGGCGAACGTCAGCACGCCGCGTGAGGCGATCACCGCGGGCAGTCCGGCCGCTCCGCGCAAGGTGCCGGGTGGCGTGAGTCGCCGCAGCGGCGCGATCCCGACCAGTCCGCCGGCGATGCAGCCGGGCACGAACCACCACCACGCGCCGGCCGTCGAGCCGGCCACGACGAGCGCCGCGCCGGCGGCGACGCGGGTCGCTTCGACGAGGCGGCGGCGGAGGAACGGCACCCGCTCGTCCACGATGGTCGCCACCGGCCCGAGGCGGAACACGGCGGGCAGCACCAGGACGCCGGCGCACGCCACGAGCGGCACGAGGCCGAGAAACACCCAGCGCCAGCCGACGGCTTCGGCGACGCGCTCCGACAGCACCGGTCCGACGAGCCCGGGCACGACCCACGCGGTCGACAGGATGGCGAACATGCGCGGTCGCTCGTCGACGGCGAACGCCCGCCCGATCGCGACGTAGCCGATCGCCGGCACGACGCCGGCTCCGAAGCCCTGCACGAATCGACCCGCGACCAGCATCGGCATCCCGGGGGCGAACCCGCACACCAGCAGGCCGATGGCGAACAGGATCAGCCCCAGCAGGTAGGGCGGTCCGGCGCCGACCCGATCGGCCCGGTCGCCGGCGTAGACGATCCCGATCATCGTGCCGAGGAAGAACGCCGCGGTGACCCATCCGTACCAGCTGAGCCCGCCGAGGTCGTTCTCGATCTGGGGCAGGATCGTGGTCACCGCGAGTGACTCGAACGCCACGAGCGTCACGACGGCGACCAGCCCGATCTTCAGCGTCCGCCGACCCGCGTCGACTGGCACGCCGTCGCGTTGGTCCTGTCCCTCGCCCTGTTCCCCGGTCGTCACCAACACGGCGAGCACGGTACGGCTTCAACCGCAGTTGAAGTCAACCCGCGAATGGATGTCGCACGAAATTGTTCCAACTGGTACAATTTTTGGCGTGCAGGACGAGGGGTCAGGCTGCGAGGACGCGAGCGACGCTGGGCGAACCGTGCTCGGCCGCATCGCCACGATCCTCGACGCGTTCGACATGGGCGATCAGGTGCTGAGCCTGCCCGACCTGAGCCAGCGGGCCAACCTGCCGAAATCGACCGTGCACCGCCTGGCCGAACAGCTCCGGGCCATCGGCTGGTTGGAACGCGACCACAGCAACGGCTACCGGGTCGGCATGCGCCTCTTCGAACTCGGCGCGCTGGCCCCGCAACGGAACCAGCTGCGTGACACGGCGTTCCCCTACCTCCACGGCCTGGCGACGAAGACGGGTCTCGCCGTCCAACTCGGCGTGCTCGATCGCGGGGAGGTCGTCTACCTCGAACGGATCGTCGTCGGCGAGTTCTCCCTCCCCACGCGGCTCGGCGGGCGGATGCCGGCGTACTGCACCGGACTCGGCAAGGCGATGCTCGCGTACGACGATGCGGCCGCCGATCAGGTGATGAGCGCGACGCTGCCGCGGCGCACGGCCTTCACGATCACCGAGGCGTCGGCATTGCGGGCCGACCTCGAGCAGGTCCGCTCGCTCGGGGTGGCGCGCGACGTGAACGAGGCGTACGACGGCCTGGTGTGCGTCGCGGCGCCGATCCGCAACGCCGGCCGCGCCATCGCCGCGGTGTCGGTGACCGGCCCGGCCCGGAGTATGGACTGGGAGGCCACGGCCGATGCGGTGAAGTGCACCGCCGCCAGCATCTGGAACGCGCGGTTCGGCACATCCAGCTCCGGGCGGCGCAACGTCTGACGCGAGGTGATCGGTCGTCCTTGCGGTGAGCGAGCGGCCCAGCCCCCGGTCGGTTGGCTCATCGCGAGTGCGCGCGGACCATCTCGACAGGCGGGACACGGCACTCGCCCCGGTGCCCCGTGTCAGGCATGCTGGAGTCGTGGAATCGACGAAACGCGCGACGGCGGCGATCATCGGGTCGGGCAACATCGGCACCGACCTGATGTTCAAACTCCTCCGGTCCGAGGTGATCGAGCCGCGCTGGGTCGTCGGGATCGACGCCGCGAGCGAGGGCCTCGCGCTCGCCCGGAAGAACGGGGTCGAGGCCGTCCACGAGGGCGTCGACTGGCTGCTCGCGCAGGACGAACTGCCCGACATCGTCTTCGACGCGACGTCGGCCTACGCCCACGTCCGCAACGCCCCGCGCTTCCGTGAGGCGGGCATCCGGGCGATCGACCTGACGCCGGCGGCTCGCGGACCGTACGTCATCCCGGTCGTCAACCTGACCGAGCACATCGACGAGATGAACGTCAACATGGTGACCTGCGGCGGCCAGGCCACCATCCCGATGGTCTACGCCGTCTCGCGCACGGTCGACGTGCCGTACGCCGAGATCGTCGCCACCGTCGCCTCACGTTCGGCCGGCCCGGGAACACGCGCCAACATCGACGAGTTCACCCGCACGACCGCGTCCGCCGTCGAGGTGCTCGGAGGCGCTGAGCGCGGCAAGGCGATCATCATCCTCAACCCGGCCGAGCCGCCGTTGATCATGCGCGACACGATCTTCTGCCAGATTCCCGACGACGCCGATCACGACGCGATCGAGGCGTCGGTCGACGATGTCGTGTCGCAGGTCCAGCAGTACGTGCCGGGCTACCGCCTGCGTCAACGTCCGCAGTTCGATCCGGCCACCGACCGTGGTCCGGCCCGCGTCGCGATCTTCATCGAGGTCGAGGGCGCCGGCGACTACCTGCCGCCGTACTCCGGCAACCTCGACATCATGACGGCGGCCGCGACGAAGGTCGGCGAAGAGATGGCCCGTCGCATCCTGTCGCAGTCCCCGACCGCCACATCCACCAGCCCGATCGGAGCGAACGTCTGATGCCGTACTCTCAGGAACTCGACATCCGCATGACCGACTCGTCGCTGCGCGACGGTTCGCACGCCAAGGGCCATCAGTTCACCGAGGACATGGTCCGCAGCGTCGTCGCCGGCCTCGACAGCGCCGGCATGCCGGTGATCGAGGTCACCCACGGCGACGGCCTCGGCGGGTCGTCGTTCAACTACGGGTTCTCCCGCGCGGACGAACGGATCCTGATCGCCGCCGCGGTCGAGGAGGCCAAGCAGGCGAAGATCGCCGCGCTGATGCTGCCCGGCCTCGGCACGAAGGACGACATCAAGGCGTCGGCCGACCTCGGCGTGTCGGTCATCCGCATCGCCACCCACTGCACCGAGGCCGACATCTCGATCCAGCACTTCGGTCTGGCCCGCGAGATCGGCCTCGAGACCGTCGGGTTCCTGATGATGGCCCATTCCCAGCCGCCCGAGGTGCTCGCCGCGCAGGCGCGGATCATGGCCGACGCGGGGTGTCAGTGCGTGTACGTCGTCGACTCGGCCGGGGCGATGATCCTCGAAGACGTCGGGACGCGGGTCGAGGCGGTCGTGGCCGAACTCGGCAGCGACGCCCAGGTCGGCTTCCACGGCCACGAGAACCTGGCGCTCGGCATCGCCAACTCGATCTACGCCATCCGCGCCGGCGCGACCCAGATCGACGGCTCGACCCGCCGGTTCGGCGCCGGCGCCGGCAACACGCCGTGCGAGGCGCTCGCCGCGGTGTGCGACAAGCTCGGGATCACGCACCGGCATCGACGTGCTGCGCCTGATCGACGTCGCCGAGGAGATCGTGCGTCCGGTGATGGACGGCGAGTGCGCCCTCGACCGGCTGGCGCTGATCATGGGGTACGCCGGCGTGTACTCGTCGTTCCTCCGGCACGCCTATCGTGCGGCCGAGCGGTACGGCGTGTCGGGTGCCGACATCCTCCTCGAGTGCGGCGAGCGGCGTCTCGTCGGTGGTCAGGAAGATGAGATCATCGACATCGCCGTCGGCCTCGCCAACGCCGCGCACTGAAAGACAGGAGATCGCATGGGAGTCCGCTCGCTCGGATATCTGAGGCTGGAGTCGACCGACCTCGAGGCGTGGAAGGTGTTCGGTGGTGACTTCCTCGGGATGATGCCCGTGGAGGGCGCCTGATCCCGACTCGCTGTCCTTCCGGATCGATCACTATCCGGCGCGCCTCGTCGTGGCGCCCGGCGCCGAGAACCGGATGACGGCGATGGGCTTCGAGGTGCTCGACAAGCGCGAACTCGCCCAGCTCGTCACCGCCGTCGAAGGCGCCGGGATCAAGGTCAGTGTGGGTGAACCCGATGCCTGCGCCGCCCGCCGGGTCACCGGCTTCGTCTCGTTCGACGATCCGGGCGGGAACCCCGTCGAGCTCTTCTACGGCCCGATCCTCGACCACGTCAAGGTGCAGACGCCGCTCGTCAGCGAATTCGTCACCGGCGACATGGGCCTCGGCCACGTGATCGTGTCGGCGGAGGATGCCGAGGCGACGCTCGACTTCTACATCGACGTGCTCGGCTTCGTCGAGCGCAACACCATGGGGCGCACGTGGTTCCTCGGGTGCAACCCGCGCCACCACACGTTCGGGATCGCCCGCCGTCGCGGCCCGGGCGCACTGTTGCACCTCATGGTCGAAGCGGCCACGCTCGACGACGTCGGGCTGGCCATCGACCGTGCCGCCGCGCTCGGCATCCCGATGATGAACACCCTCGGCAAGCACACGAACGACCAGATGGTGTCGTTCTACGTCTATTCGCCGGAGAACTACGCGATCGAGTTCGGTTGGAACGGGCTGCGCGTCACCGAGGAGCACCCGACCTACGAGATCACCCAGGGTGCGTTCTGGGGGCACAAGTTCACCCCGCCGCCGAGCGCCCCGAGCGTCGAATGATGCTGCCCCACCGAGCGGTCCCGTTGACGATCTCGGTCGGATCCGGGCCGGAAACCGATCCCGATCCGACCGAGATCGACCGATCTGGCCAGAGTGGCACCGATGCATGACGCGATCGAGCGATCGGCGCAGCGACTGATCGACGCGGCGACGAGTGGCGTTCCGTGCGACCCCATCGTCGACCTGTTGCCGGACGGCACGGTCGACGACGCGTACGCCGTTCAGCAACGCGTGATCGAGCTCACTCGAGTTGGCGCTCGACGGGTCGGTCGCAAGATCGGGTTGACCTCACCGGTCGTGCAGCAGATGTTCGGCGTGGATCGACCGGACTTCGGTGTGTTGTTCGCCGACATGGCGATCGGCGACGGCGAGCCGGTGCCGCGAACCCGACTGATGCAGCCGCGTGTCGAGGCCGAGGTGGCATTCGTGCTGAAGAGCGATCTGCCCGACCGGCCGGTGATCGCGAGCGACGTCATGCGGGCCACCGACTTCGTCGTCGCGGCGATCGAGATCGTCGACAGCCGGATCACGGACTGGAACATCTCGATCGTCGACACCGTCGCCGACAACGCATCGTCCGGGCATGTTCGTGCTCGGCGGCGCGCCGAAGCGGCTGCGCGACGTCGACGTACGGGCGTGTGAGATGGCGATGACGGTCGACGGCGGCGATGTCGTGAGTTCGGGGGTCGGCGCAGCGTGCCTGGGCTCGCCGATCAACGCGGTGGTGTGGCTCGCCAACGCCGTCGCCGAACGCGGCGCGCCCCTGCAGGCGGGCGAGGTGATCCTGTCGGGGTCGCTCGGCCCCCTCGTCACGGTCGAGCGCGGCAGCACCTACGAAGCCACCATCTCCGGTCTCGGCTCCGTCCGCGCCACCTTCGCCCCATAGCTCAACCTGTCGCGTCGGGGTCAGGCACAACGCAACAGGTTCGCGTGGCGATGGTCAACCTGTCGCGAAGTGCCTGACCCGACGCGACAGGTCAGTCGGTCCAGAGGTAGTGGTCGGCGGCGCGGTGGTGGTTGTAGATGGTCATCTCCTGCTTCGTGCTCAGCCGGTGGCCGTCGAAGCTGGGGGAGTGCATCCCGATGGTCACGTTCTCGGAGTTGTCGAGGTCCTGGGTGAGCACCTCGCCGAGTTCGGCGTCGCGGTAGTCGTCGAAGTGCTGAGGGAGGAAGTCGGTCTTCTTGTCGTAGTCGGCGACCGGGATCTGCTCGAGGGAGAACATCTCGAACAGGCAGCTGTCGGGAT
This sequence comes from Ilumatobacteraceae bacterium, assembly GCA_963752815.1. Lineage (GTDB taxonomy): Bacteria > Actinomycetota > Acidimicrobiia > Acidimicrobiales > Ilumatobacteraceae > Sva-07. Next base: position 33,924 of record CAVVZI010000006.1, read on the forward strand.
CCTTGCCGTTCGGTCGGGCGCGGTAGCCGATGATGCAGCCCTGGTTCGGCAGCAGGATCGTGTTCGGGAACACGTGCCACGCCGTGCCGGCCGCGGCCCACGCCTGCGGCGGGATCACCGGCCAGTCGAGCCCGTCGGCCGTCGCCGCGTCGCGGAGCATCTCCAGGTAGTACTGCCCGGCGGACATCCCGTCGGGGACGTCGGCCGTGCGGAGCTGTTCGGCGACGCGGATGCTGCGTTCGGTCTCGAGGGCCTGCATGTCGTTGGCGATGTACTGCACGGCGTCGGCGATCGAGCGGCGCTCGTCCTTGGCTCCCTCGATGTGCTTGTTCGACGGGTCCTTGCCGAGCTCCTCGAGATCGGCATCGGTGATCGGACCCTTGGCCGATTCGAGGGCCGACTCGCCGCTCTTCTTCGGGCCGAGGCTGGCGTAGCGGGCGAACTTGCCGAACGTGGCCGTGGGCGACCAGGCCCGCCGGTCGAGTTCCTTCAGCGTGGCGATGTTGTGGTTGCGCTTGTCCCAGCGGGTGAGCTGCGGGTGCGTGCCCGGCACGTGGTACGCCTCGAGGAACCCGTCGAGCACGGTCTTCCAGTTGCACGGCGCGATGACGCTCTTCATCCACCGGTAGCGCATGTTCTCGACGTGGAACGGCTCGAACACTTCCGGCAATCGGGTCGAGGTAGTCGAGCAGCGGCTCGGCCTCGAGGTCCATGTTGATGAACACGAAGCCGGCCCACGTGTCGACCTGGACCGGCTGCAGGCCGAGGTCGTCGTCGGACCGGGGCGCGAACTCCTCGGGATCGAGCACGAGGCGGATCGACCCGTCGAGGTTCCAGCGCCAGCCGTGGAACGGGCAGATCAGCGCGCCGACGCGGCCGCGGCCGGTGGCGAGGCGCGTGCCGCGGTGGCGGCAGGCGTTGAAGTAGCCGCGGATGGTGTCGGTCGACTCGCGGACCACGAGGATCGAGTGGCCGCCGATCAGGTACTCGTAGTAGCTGCCGACGCCGGGGATGTCCTCGAGGCGACACGCCATCAGCCACGTCTTGGTGAACAACCGGTCGACCTCGATCTGCTGGAACTCGGCGTCGAGGTAGCGGCCCTTCGGCACGAACGACTCACCGAGGCGGTAACGCTCGGGGACGAGGTCGGCGGGGACGTCGTCGTCGGACCAGATCGGCCGGGGCGCCCGCGATCGGACGGTGACCGGTTGGGTGCCGGAACCGAGTGTTTCGGAGTCGAGTGTGGATGTCATCGTGATCTCCAGGACTTGTCGCCAACTCGTCGCGGGCAGGAAAAAGTGTACGGATGCATGGCTACGAGCGCTCCGCCTTGTCGTCGGCGGCCATGTCGAGGGCGGCGAGGTAGGAGAACACCATCGCCGAACCGATGGGCCCACCGGCGCCGGGATAGATGCGGCCGAGCGCCGGTGCCATGGTGTTGCCCGACGCATACAGGCCCTCGATGACCGAGCCGTCGGGGCGCAGCACCCGGGCGTCGGCGTCGGTGACGAGCCCGCCCTTCGTGCCGAGGTCGGTGACGACGACCCGGACCGCGTAGTACGGCCCCTGGTCGATCACGCCGAGGCAACGGTTCGGCCCGTCCTCGTGGGCTCCGAAGAGCAGCGCCGTGACACGGTCCCACGGCGTCTCGCCGCGGTGGAACTGCTCGTCGACGCCCGACACGGCGAACTCGTTGAACTGCTCGACCGACTTCGACAGGGCGCCGGCCGGGACACCGATCTGCTCGGCGAGTTCCTCGAGCGTGTCGGCGCGAACGAGCGCTCCTGCCTCGATCCAAGGCTCGACGTCGAACCAGCCGGGCACCGGCGGATCGACCGGCAGCATGTCGAACGCGTTCCGGTCGACCTGCCGCTGGTCGAACACCCAGTACGTGGGCAGGGTCGACACGCCGGTCTCGGCCTGGACCCGCAGGATCTCGTGGCCGGCCCGGTCGTAGGGGAGGCGCTCGTTCATGAAGCGCTCGCCGGCCGCGTTCACCCAGATGCCGCTCCACACCATCGTGTAGAACACGGCCCGACCGTCGGGCGCCATCACGCCCGGGGCGAACCATGCCTCGTCGAGCAGCGCGGTGTCGGCACCGAGGTCGATCCCGGCGAGCAGCGCATCGCCCGTGTTGCTGGCGACGCCCATCGTCCACTCGTCCGTCATCGGCGGCTGGTACTGCTCGCGCAGCTCGCGATTGCTCTCGAACCCGCCGGCGGCGAGCAGCACGCCGCGCTCGGCGAACAGCCGCACGGGTTCACCGTCGCTCACGGCCTCGACGCCGACGACCCGGCCGTCCTCGACGATCAGCCGCTCGAGTGCGGTGTTCGTGCGGATCTCGCCGTTGCCGGTGTTCGTGAACGCCAGCAGGGCACGCCCGATCAGGGCCTGCCCGCCGACCATCGTCTCGGGTGCCTCGACACCCCACCGTTCGGTCCACAGCGGGCGCCGCACGAGCGGTTCGAGATCGCCGAGTTCGGAGCGGTCGATGTTCGCCGGGAAGATCGTGCGGCCCTTGCGCAGCGCGCCGGGCGCGTCGGCGAAGTAGTCGGGAACGCCGCGCCACTCGAACTCGCCGATCGCCGGATCGGCCTCCAGCTCCTCGATCATCCGCGGGCCGGCTTCGAGATAGGCCTCCCGCAGCGCGACCGGGGCGTCGTCGCCGATGATGGCGTCGAGATACGGGCGGGCGGCAGCGGAGCCGCCTTCGAGCCCGGCCCGCACTTCGGCCGGGTTGCCGGGGAGCCAGATGCCGGCGCCGGACCACGCGGTCGTGCCGCCGACGAAGTCCGACTTCTCGATCACCAGCGTCCGCAGACCGCGCGCCGGCCGCCGCATAGGCGCCGAACAGCCCGCCGCCGGAGCCCACGACGATCACGTCGTACCGGTCACGTTCCTCGCTCATGCATCCCTCTGCGATCCACTACTCACCGGGCGACCCACCCATGGTCGTGCCAATACGTCTCGAGCTTCTTCACCGGCTCCGGCCATGTCTCGATGAACGTCGCCCCGCCGGCCCCCGCGGTCAGCGAGTACGGCATCCCCGCGCTGATCACGAAGAACTGGCCGGGTCCGACCGTGCGATCCCCGTCGCCACCGAGGTCGACGCGCAGTTCGCCGCCGAACACGATCACGAGTTGGCGGAGGCTCTGGTGGTGCCGCGGCATCGTGAAACCGGCGCGCAGCTTGACTCCGATCAGGTTGAACGACGGGTCGATCTTCGTCGAGCGCCACATCGCCCCGTCGAACGTGGCCTGGACATCGACCGGCGCCGCGGCGAGCGGGGATCCATCGATCCAGTGCTGCGACGGGCTCGCCGGATCGATCGCCATCGGGGTCCAACCCTCCGCGTTCGTAGCGTCGCCGAGCAGGTTGAAGTAGTCGATCGCCACGCTGTCGATTCTGCCCGCTGACCGTGGCGGTGTCACGGTCGCCGTCTTGTCAGGTGGGACGTCGGCGATGACAGGGCGGCCGAGTGCAGGCATGATTGACGGCGTGGGAATCACGTTCGCCGACCTGCTGGACGAACAGGACTGGGTGCCGCTGGCGCTCGACCAGCAGTCGTTCCCGAGCTACCTGTGGGCCGACGGCGGCACGCTCGCCGACGCGCCGGTCGACTTCGCCGCGACGTTCGACGGCGCGATGTGGATGAGCCGCAAGCCGATCGAGATCCCCGTCTTCAACCGCAACCCGCTGCGCGTCCGCCCGCACTTCGTCGTGCCGCGCCATCACCACAACTTCGACGAGATGCTGTTCGTGTTCGAGGGGCAGTACAGCATCGAGTACGACACCGACGACGGCGGTACCGAGACGGTGGTCGTGAAGCCGGGCGACGTGTTCGTCAGCCACGCCGGAACGCCGTACACGATGACGGCCGGTCCCGAAGGTGTGGTCTACATCGAAACGTGGCCGGGCCCGATCCGCCAGCTGACGACCACCTGGCACGACTCCGGCTGGGTCCGTCGCTGACCGACCCGGCGCCACGGCGTTTGGACCGATCGGTATAATTTCGTAGCATGCTCGCCATGAGATCGGGACAACGATGACCAAGCGATGGAGTCAGCGTCCGGAAGGATCGACGTGGGGCGACTGGGGTGACGACGACGAACTCGGTCGCATCAACCTGCTGACGCCCGAGAAGGTGCTGCAGGGTGTGGCCGAGGTGCAGGCCGGCATCAGCTTCTGCCTCAGCCTGCCGCTCGACTTCCCCGGCGGGACCGCGCTGAACCAGCGTCGCCGCCCACCGCGCCTCGCACCGACCGAGGACCTCGAGGGCAAACCCGAGGCCTTCTTCAACATCCACATGAGTGAGATGGACCCGCGCTACGTCGACGTGTGGGCCGACGACGACGTGACGCTGTCGCTGCAGTACTCGACACAGTGGGACTCGCTCGCCCACGTCGGCGCCGAGTTCGACGTCGACGGCGACGGCGTCGAGAAGCCCGTGTACTACAACGGTTACCGGGCTCACGAGGACATCGTCGGCCCGCGCCCCGACGCCGCTGACGACGGGTGTGGTCACACGAGCTTCGGCAAGCACCTCGGCCTCGAACACATGGCGTACCACGGGGTGCAAGGGCGGGGCGTGCTCGTCGACATCGCCCACCACGTCGGTCACGAGTGGCGCGGCATCGACCTGAAGACGCTGCAGGAGATCATGGACGCCGACAACGTCGTCGTCGAGCCCGGCGACATGCTGCTCCTGCACACGGGCTTCGCGACCGAGGTCCTCGCGTGGAACAAGGACCTCGACCCCAGCAAGATTTTCACGACGTGCAGCTACCTCGATGCGCACGACGACGCACTGCTCGACTGGATCGTCGACTCGCAGATCTCCGCACTCGTCGCCGACAACTACGCCGTCGAGGGGCTCTCGCCGAAACGCGACCGGGACCCCGAACGCCACTCGTTCCTGCCGATCCACAACCTGTGCCTGTTCCGTCTCGGCATCCCTCTCGGTGAGCTCTGGTACCTCCACGAGCTGGCGGCGTGGTTGCGCGAGCACGACCGCAGCCGGTTCCTGCTGACCGCCCCACCGCTACGGCTCCCCGGCGCGATGGGATCGCCCCTGACCCCGATCGCCACCGTATGAGCGAGCGCCGCGACCCGGATTTCGACCCGGACTTCGACGTGGTGATCGTCGGCGGCGGCATCGTCGGGATCTACCAGCTGTACCGCGCCCTCGAGGCGGGGTTCACCGCCACGCTGCTCGAGGCCGGCGACGGCGTGGGCGGTACCTGGTACTGGAATCGCTACCCGGACGCGCGGTTCGACTCCGAGAGCTACACGTACGCCTACCTGTTCTCGAAGGAACTGTTCGACGACTGGGAGTGGCAGGAGCACTTCGCCGGCCAGCCCGAGATCGAGCGTTACCTCAACCATGTGGTCGACCGGTTCGACCTGCGCCGCCACATCCGGTTGGGCACGCGGGTGACATCGGCCGTGTTCGACGAGACGTCAGCGACGTGGACGGTCCGCGGCGGCAACGACACCAACGTCACCGCCCGGGTGTTGATCGCCGCCACCGGGGTGCTGTCGCTGCCCTTCTATCCCGAGGTCCCCGGCCGCGAGACCTTCCGGGGCGAGGCGTACCACACCGGGCTGTGGCCGCGGACGCCCGTCGATTTCGTCGGCAAGCGCGTCGCGGTGATCGGTACCGGATCGAGCGGCGTGCAGGTGATCGCCGCGATCGCCGACGAGGTCGCCTCGCTGACCGTCTACCAGCGGACCGCCAACTGGAGTACGCCGCTCAACAACCGCCCGATCACGGCGGAGGAGCAGGCGCGACTGCGGGCCGACTTCGAATCGATCCGGCACACGCTCAACACCTCCGCCAGCGGGTTCCTCCACCAGCCGTGCGACCGATCATCGGCCGACGACACGAAGGCACAGCGGTGGGCGTTCTACGAGGAGATGTGGAACAGCCCGGGTTTCACGAAGATGACGAGCAACTACCCGGACTTGCTGACCGACAAGGACGTCAACGCCGAGTGGTGTGAGTTCCTCGCCGACAAGATCCGCGACATCGTCGAGGATCCCGCGACGGCGGCGAAGCTGATCCCGGACCATCTGTACGGCCAGCGCCGCCCTCCGTTCGGCACGAACTACTACGAGACGTACAACAACCCCAAGGTGTCGCTCGTCGACCTCAAGGCGACGCCGATCACGCAGGTCACCAAGCGTGGCATCGAGACCGCCGACGGCGAGCGGGAGTTCGACATCATCGTGTGGGCGACCGGTTTCGACTTCGGCACCGGTGCCCTCAACCGGATGGGCATCCGCGGCCGCGACGGCCTCGCGCTCGAGGAGTACTGGGCCGACGGTCCGAGCACGTATCTCGGAGTCGCCTGCCGCGGGTTCCCGAACTTCTTCTTCCCCGGCGGGCCGCACGGTTCGACCGGCAACAACCCTCGTTACGCGGGCGACCAGGTCGACTTCGTGATGGACGTGTTGGTCCACATGCGCGACCTCGGCGACGATCTCGTCGAGGTCGAACAGGCCGCCGAGGACTACTGGAGCGGGATGGTCAACACCCACGCCTCCACGGCGTCGTTCTCCGAGGCGAGCTACTTCTTCGGTGCCAACATCCCGGGCAAGCCGATCCGGTACCTGCTCAACCCGGGCGGCCGGCCGAAGCTCCACTCGGCGATCGCCCGCGCGATCGACAACCGGTTCGACTCGTTCACGTTCGCGCGGGCCGAAGAACGGACCCGATCGCGCTAACCGGTTCGGGCGCAGTTTCGATCGCCACCTGGACGGAATCGCGCCCAGACAGTCAGGGCGCTGGCCGTCGAGGCGCGGGCGCCGGGGCGCGAACTTCGCTGCGGTACGTTCGACGGCGTGACGACTGCCGCGCATGCTCGTGCCCGCGTGTTGGAGTCGGTCGCCGAACTCGAGGATTCGCTCATCGCCGCGGTCGCCGACGTCGTGCAGCAGCCGAGCGTCAGCGGCACGGACGGTGAGAACGAGGCGCAGTCATACATGGCGGGTCTGCTCACCGACGGCGGATTGGATGTCGATCATTGGCAGCTCGACCTCGAGACGCTGACGGCACACCCCGACTTTCCGGGGATGGAGGTGCCGCGGTCGGAGGCGTGGGGACTCGTGGGTCGGTTGCCCGGCACCGGCGATGGGCCGACGCTGATGCTCAACGGTCACATCGACGTGGTGCCGACCGGCGATCCCGACGCGTGGGTCGAGTCGCCGTTCAGCGGCGAGGTTCGAGACGGCCGCCTCTTCGGCCGCGGTGCGTGCGACATGAAGGCCGGCCTGTTGGCGGCCCACATCGCCGTGCAGGCGGTTCGGCGCAGTGGCGTCGCACTGCGCGGCGACGTGCTGGTGGCGTCGGTCCAGGGCGAGGAGGACGGCGGGCTCGGCACGTTCGCCACCCTGCAGCGCGGCTGGCACGCCGACGCCTGCGTCATCCCGGAGCCGACCGATCTCGACATCATCCCGGCCAACTCGGGGGCGCTGACGTTCCGGTTGCGGGTCCATGGACAAGCGACGCATGCGGCCCGCCGCACCGAAGGTGTCAGCGCGATCGATGCGTTCTGGCCGGTCTGGACCGCCCTGCGAGAGCTCGAGAGGCGTCGCCACGAGGTCGTCGATCCGTTGATGTCGCGCTGGCCACTCGCGCATCCGTTGTCGATCGGCATGGTGCAGGCCGGCGACTGGGCGTCGTCGGTTCCCGATCTGCTGGTCGCCGAAGGCCGTCTCGGCGTGGCGCTCGGCGAACCGGTGGCGGACGCGCGCCGTCAACTCGAAGAGACAGTTGCCGAGGCGTGCGACGGCGACGCCTGGCTGCGCGAGCATCCGGTCGAGGTCGAGTGGTGGGGTGGCCAGTTCGAAGCCGGCCAGCTCCCGGCCGACAGCGATCTGGTCGAGCGGGTGCGAGCGGCGCACGACCTCGTCGGCGGCGGATCGCTCGACGTGTACGGCGCACCCTACGGAAGCGACCTGCGCCTCCTCACTGGGTTGGGCGGCATCCCGTCGGTGCAGTACGGCCCCGGCGACGCCAAGTTGGCGCACGGACCGTTCGAATCGGTCCCCGATCGACCAGGTGCTGATCACGGCGCGCACGCTCGCCGCGCTGATCGTCGACATCTGCGGCGTCGCCTGACGAAGGGGTCCTGCCCATCCCTGGATCCCGGCGGTTGACCGGCGATCGCGGACTTCGTTAGTCTAAAATAGACCGAGCGGTACAAACTTCGGTTCGAAGCCGAGAGAGATCGAGAGCATTGAGATGACTGACCCAGCGGTGACGACCGGCAAGGACTTCGTGGTGTCGGGGGACGGGCACGTGCTCGAACCGACCGATCTGTTCAAGACCCGACTGCCGAAGCACCTGCGCGATCGCGCCGTGTGGGAAGAGGACTTCGAGCTCGACGAGCCGTGGGTGGAGAACGGGGCACGCTCCTTCCGGCGTCTGCACACCGCCGGCTACGAGGGCTGGACCATCTCGCGGTACCGCCAGACCAGCGGGCGCACGCCGGAGGGCGATCCGGAGTGCATCCTCGAGGACATGGCCGAAGACGGCGTCGACGTGCAGGTGATGCACCCGAACCTGTCGCTGTTCGGTCTGTACTCCGACGACCACGAGCTGTCGATCGCTCATGCCAGGGTCTACAACGACTACATCGTCGAGCGGTTCGCCCCGTACTTCGATCGCCTGGTGTTCACCGCACCGATCCCGCTCACCGACGTCGACGACGCGGTGGCCGAGATCGAACGCGTCGCCGGCATGGGATTCCGGGCGATCCTGCTGCCCGCAACCCCGCCGTCGAACTACTACACGCGCGAACTCGACCCGGTGTGGGCGGCCGCCTCGGCGAACGGTGTGCAGCCGTTCTTCCACACCCAGACCGGAGGGGTGCGGGTCGCCGACACCGAAGCCGTCACCCTCAAGGTCGTGTTGGAGAACGCGGCGCAGGTCAATCAGCCGATGACCGACAAGGCGGCGGCCAAGCGGATGGTCACCCAGGCGGTGCACAGCGCGTTCGTGCCCCAGCAGCTCATGTGTCACCTGATCGGTGGAGGCGTCCCGGATCGGTTCCCCGATCTGCAGTTCTGCCTCATCGAGTTCAACGCCCATTGGTTGTCGTCGCTGGTCGGCGGCATGGACAAGTGCTGGGTCACCGGCATCGGCCAGGACGCCGACTGGTGGCTCGGACGCTGGGACGACTCGAAGCCCGCCGACGACCAACCCGACATGGCGCAGCTCTTCAAGCTGAACGAGAAGTGGCCCTACGCGCTGGCGCCCAGTGAGTACGTGAAGCGGCAGTTCCACGTGCAGTTCCAGGACGACCCGGTCGCCATCGCCTGCCGGCACATCACCGGCTTGTCGACCATCGTGTGGGGCAACGACTACCCGCACGCCGAGGGGACGTTCCGGGGTAGCCGGGCGTTGATCGCCGAGCAGTTCGCCGGTGTACCCGACGACGAACGCAAGGCCATCCTCGGTGGCACGCTCGGCAAGGTGCTCGGACTGAAGGTGCCGACCCCCGCCTGAGGTTGTCTCCGCGTCCACTGTGACACCCCTTCTCTAGATTGGTGGGTACCGGCTGCGGTCGGTTTCGTCGGCTTTGCTCCGACCGGTTGTCCCTCTTTGGTGGAGGTGAACATGATGGAGGATCTGCGAGACACCCTGGGGGTGTTGCTCGAGGCTGATGTGGGTGCGGCGGATCGTGATGCGGTCGCCGGGTTCTTGCGACAGTCGCGGGAGTTGCGGAGTTGGCTCGATTCGTTCGACGTGCGGTGTGTGCGGCGGACGTCTGAGTTGGCGGCGCAGGGTCGGTCGGAGCCGGCGGAGTCGATGGGCACGGATCACGGGTTGTCGGCACGTGAGAGCCGGCTGGGCCGGTTGCGTGCCGAGGCGTGTGATCTGTTCGTGTTGTTCGAGCGGGCGTTGACGCGTGGTGACATCGCGGCGGGTCATGTCGATGCGTTGGCCCAGGCGATCCGTGATCTGGATGATGAGCAGCGGTTCGGGCTGGTCGATCGGGAGGAGCGGTTGTTGGAGGCGGCGGTGCGGATGCGGGTCGACGACTTCGTGCGTCACTGCCGGGTGCAGGTCGCCGATGTGGTCGCCGAGCTGGCCCGCACAGCGGCGGCAGTCTCGTCCGCTGACGACACGGCCGACGCCACTCCGGCCGACGCTGTGACCGGCAAGGCTGAGCCGGACTCGCCGCCGAGCGCTCGATCCGCTGGTGGTGGAGTACCTGCGTCAGCGCGACGGGTCGAAGGTGCGTCGTTGGCGTGACGTCGAGACCGGGATGTGCATGACGCTGGTGGCGCTCGACCCGATCCGTGACGCCGTGTTCAAGAAGGCCTTCGACGCCCACCTGAACGCCCTGCGCGCCGACGGGACCACCGCCGGCATGACCTGGCGGCAGGTCGAAGTCGAAGCGTTCATGCGCACGATCGCGGCCGGCGTCCGGCCCACCGGGTCGCAGGCGGAACGAGGGCGGCCGGATCATCGGCAGGCGGTGGAACCGTGGCCGATGCGGGCGATCTGCGCGATCTGCGGGCTGCCGCTCATGGGGAGGTGACTCCGATCGATGCGAGTGCTGACAGCAACGTTCCCGAGATCTGTGTCGTGACCACGCTGGATCGGTTGCTCGATGACTGTTGCCGCCACGGGTTGTGCGAGACCAGCGACGGTGACGCGTTGACTGCGGCGTCGTTGCGGCGCATGTTGTGCGACGCCGTCGTGTACCCGACGGTGCTGGGTGGTGCCGGCGAGGTGCTCGACTCCGGTCGGGCCCGACGCACCGTCAACCGCAAACAGCGGCGGGCGTTGCGGGCGATGCATCGCACGTGTGGTCATCCGGGTTGCACGGTGCCGTTCGAGTCGTGTCGCATCCATCACGTCCGCTGGTGGACCCGCGACAACGGCCCGTCGGACCTCGCGAATCTGCTACCGCTCTGTGAGAACCACCATCACCTGGTGCACGAGGGTGGCTGGACGTTGACGATGACACCCGACCGGGTCGTCACCTGGACCCGACCCGACGGCACCGTGTGGAAGGTGGCCAACGCCGCCGACCGCTGCGGCCGACGTCCTCGACCACGATCGAAGTCGAGCGTCGGCGGTCAGCTCGGTCGAGTTCGACTTCGCCTCGGGGACGGGGGAGAGGTAGGTCCTCAGGAACTCGTCGATCCGGCGTTCGAAGTCGATCGTCGCCGCGGCCTTGGGCGCCGTGCTGACGAAGCCGTGCGGAGCCCCCGCCACGGCGACGAACTCGCACGGCACGCCCGCGGCCACGAGTCGCTCGGCGTAGTCGCGATCCTCGTCATGGAACAGATCGACCTCACCGACGCCGATCCACGCGGGCGGCAGACCGGCGAGGTCAGTCCGCCGCGCCCCGACGGCGTACTCGTGGGGCTGCACGTCGGGCCCGGGGTCGTGGCCGAGGTAGGCGGTCCAGCCGGCGCGGTTGGCGCGGTTGTTCCACAGGCGGTGCTTGACGGCGTCGAGTTCGGTGCGGGCGGCGGTGCGATCGTCGAGCATCGGGTAGACGAGCAGCTGCGCCGCTGGTTGCGGGCCGCCGGTGTCGTGGATGCGCTGCACGAGCGTCGCCGCCAGGCCACCGCCGGCACTCTCGCCGCCGACCACGATGCGATGTGGGTCGACGCCGAGGCGCTCCGCTTGCTCCTGCATCCAGGTCCAGGCGGCGAAGCAGTCGTCGAGCGGCGCGGGGAACGGATGCTCGGGGGCGAGCCGGTACTCGACCGACACGACGACCGCCCCGAACTCGACCGCATACCGGCTGCACCGGGCGTCGTCCATGATGGCCGCGCCGACCACGAATCCGCCGCCGTGGATCCAGAGCACCGCACCGTCCGAGGTCTGCTCGGGTGGTCGGTAGATGTGCACCGACGCCGCCCCGACCGGGCGGATCTCCACGGTCACCCCGCTCGGCAGCTTGTGGCGCGTGCCGATCTTCGTGAGCCAACGCATCACTGGCAGCGTCCAGCCGCGATGGACCGGCAGCGCCGGCGTGAGCCGCGCCGACGCGACGCATCTCGGGATCGATGAGGTCGAGATCCATCGAAGCAGTCTCGGTCAGGCGAAGATCGGAACGATCATCGGGAGATCGGTGATCGTGCGGATGCCGGGAGCCGCCGCACAGACGACCGGCACCGCGTTGACCGCCCGGTTCGCCGTGTACCCGGGTGAGCGCTCGGCCATCTCCTCGATCGGGAACGGGAACGGCATCTCGACTTCGAGCGGTGCATCACCTTCGACCGAGATCCGCCAGCCGGTCGGCGAGAGGCTCCAGGCGGGATCGAGTTCGTGGCTGCAGTACCACGTGGCCTGGAAGCGGAGCAGCTCGCGGCCGTCCTTCCGGCCCGACACCGTGATCCGCTGCGCGGCGACCGTGCCCGCCGGAACCGTGCCCGCGGCGATCTCGATGTCGCGCGGCGCGACCGCCACCTCGCCACCGGCGTCCATGTCGTCGAAACCGAGACCGAGCGCGTCGGCGACCGTCCGCAACGACGGGCCGAAGCTCTCCCGGCCGTGTTCGAGGCGGGCGGGATTGAGTTCGGCGGGTGGCGTGCCGAACCCCATGATCTGGAACAGCAGCTCGGGGGAGTTGCGCGGCGAGAGGTCGGCGAATTCGTGGATCGTCAGCCGGTCGAGCCGCCGTTGGATCGACAGCAGCGTGAGCGGCACGGCCTCGGTGATGAAACCGGGGCTGCTGCCGGTGCTGTGGATCGACGAGTCGCCGGCCCGGCAGGCGGCCTCGACCTGTTCGCGCAGATCCGCGTCCATGCTCGCCGGGTTGTGGAACATGCCACCGGTCGACACGACGTTGATGCCCGCCGCCAGCAGCTCGCACAGCACGTCGACCTCGGTGCGCCGCGGCGAGTAGATGACGCAGTCGGGCCGCGCGCCGATGATCGCCTCGATGGAGTCGGTCGCGAGGACGCCGGTCGGATCGACGCCAGCGAGTTCGCCGGCGTCCTTGCCGACCTTGTCGGCGCCGTACACGTGGACGCCCACGAGTTCCATCGTGGGATGCTCGATGATGTGGCGGAGCGCCCGCGAACCGATGTTGCCGGTGGCCCACTGCGCCACTCGATACGGCCCGCCTGAGAACGTTCCCCCCATGTCCGGAGAGTACCGTATCCGCTACTTCTGCCAGGTGCCCGTGCGACGATGGAGGCGACATGACGACCGCCCGCCGCATCGCCGGACCGCAGGCGAAGAACCGTGCGGTACTGCTCGATGCTGCCGAACGTCTCCTGTTGACCGAGGGCTACGCGGCGGTCACATCCCGGCGCGTGGCCGCCGAGGCCGGCCTCAAGCCGCAGCTCGTCCACTACTACTTCGCGACGATGGACGACCTGTACCTGGCGGTGTTCCGGCGCCGTGCCGAGGAGGGCCTCGTCCGTCAAGCCGCGGCGCTCGCGTCCGACGACCCACTCCGGGCGCTGTGGGAGTTCAGTCTCGACGACGCCGGCACGGCGTTGACGTACGAGTTCGTCGCCCTCGCCAATCACCGCAAGGAGATCCGGTCGGAGATCGCCCGCTACGCCGAGCGGTTCCGCACGATGCAGGTCGCCGCGCTCGTCGACATCCTGGAGTCGGCCGGCGTCGACACGTCGGCGTTCCCGCCCGGCGCGGTGTCGGTCTTCCTCACGAGCCTCTCGCGGGTGCTGATCATGGAGCGGACCCTCGGACTCACCGCCGGACATGCCGACGCGGTGGCCGTCGCCGAGCGGTTCATCGAACAGCTCGACCGCTGACCCGGTCGTGCTCGGTGTCCAGTGACCGGCGCAGCGACCAACCCGATCGATCAGGCGAGGCGCTCAGCCGTCGACCAGAGGCCCATCGCCGGGTTGGCGATGAACTGGAAGGTGCCGCCCGCCTCGTCGGTGCGCCGCCCTGACGTGGTGTCGCCGCCGACGCCGAGCCGATCGAGTTCGTCGCGCAGGTCGCGCCACTCGTACCCGACCGATTCGACCTCCTCCCGGGTGAGGCCGGTGGTCGGGTCGGTGCACCAGACGATCCGGAACCGCCCTTCGGAGCTGCCGTGCACGAGGTGGGCAGCCGCACCGAGGTTGGCGGCGAGTTCGGGGTCGCCGCGCACGGCATCGAGCGTCGCCGGCGTGCCCCGGTAGCCGTGGCGGCGGATCAGCGCGTCGATCGCCGGATCCTCGCCGAACCGGGTGACGCCGGGCGCGAGCACGACGAGCTCGCCGCCGTCGGCGATCGCCATGCGCGTGCGGTACACGGCCTTGTTGCCCAGCCACGTGCTGCGCATCTCGGCCGGGTCGAGCCAGCACACGACGCGATCGAGCGGTGCGCCGACGATGTCGACGTTCGTGCGCCGGGCGAGGTCGGCAGCCGCCCGGAACGCCGCGCCTCCCGATTGCATCGTCCCGCCGACGCCGACGAACAGTCCTCGCTGCACCATCGCGCCGTCGACGTCCTCGACCACCGTCAGGACCCACAGCACGGGGACGAGGGGATCGACGAACCGGTCGAACGCCGCGTCGACCACGTCGCGGACCGCGCTCGTCGTGCGACCCATGATCTGTTCCATGCCGGCCACGGCTCCCACGAAGTGGCTGCGATGGATCGTCGGTGCGCCGCCGAGGCCGATCACGATGTTCTTGGTGAAGTTCGCCATCCCGATCACTTCGTGCGGCACCACCTGCCCGATCGAGATCACCAGGTCCCACCCGTCGAACAGCTGGGCGTCGACGGCCACCGGGATCGCTTCGGCGTACCGACCCGCGGTGACGACGCCCACCTCCTCACCGCCGATCTCGCCGAGAACCTCGAGTCCGTTCCGCCAGTCGTGGACGAGCAGCTCGCCGGCACCGATCTCGTCGCCGAACATCGCCGCCACGTCCGCGTCGGTCATGGCGACGTGCGTGCCCAACGCCGGCAGCACCCCCACCGTGCATCCGAGTGCCTCGAGTTCGCGCTTCAGCATCACGGTGATCGGGCCCGACCGTGAGTGCAGCCGGGTGTGGTCGGGCGGCACGAGGAGCACGCGCCGGGCACCCGTCGCCGCCACGCGGTCCCGTCGCGAGCGTCGTCATGTGCGCGGCGAGCTCGTCGGCCGTGATCGCCCGATCGACGCCGCCGTCCGCGATCAGCGGGACGGCCGCGGTACCGGGCGACGTCGTGGCGAGCCGACGGACCGCCTCGGCCAGGACTTCGTCGGCGGGGAGCGTGCCGTCGACGGTGACGATGTCGGTCTCGTCGGGCTCGGGAGCTTCGAGCGTGTCGAACTGGCTCGCCACCATGTCGGCGCCCATGTAGTGGCCCTCGCGGTGGAGCGCCCGGTCGCGTGCGGTCGCCTCGTCGAGTGCGAGGTAGACGAATCGCACGTCACCCGCGTGGCGGAGCAGATCGCGGTAGCGGCGAGTCAGCGCCGAGCAGGCGACGACCACGTCGCCGGTGGTGCGCAGCTCCTGGCGGACCCGGGCGAGCCAGGGCCACCGATCGGCGTCGGTCAGCGGATGACCCGCCGCCATCTTGGCGACGTTGGCGGGTGAATGGAGCGAGTCGGCGTCGGTGAACACGGCCCCGACGGCGTCGGCGACCATCTGGCCGATCGTGGTCTTGCCCGAGCCGGCGACGCCCATCACGACGACTCGACAGCTCGCGCTCACGGCCGCGGACACTCCATCGTTGACAAACCTACGTCCCCTCTCGCTCGTGGATCCGAGAAATCAGGAGACAGTGCCGCTGCGTTCGATGGCGCGATCATCCATCAACCCCCTGCTCGTTGCCGGCACCCCTGCCGACCCGAGGCGCCGTCGGGCGCGTGTACGACTGGATGGGATCAGTCGATCGAGATCGCCTGGGTCGGGCACTGGTTGACCGCGGCCCTGACGTCGGCCTCGTGCTCGACCGGGACCTCGGTGACCAACACCGTGGCGTAGCCGTCGTCGCTGAGCGCGAACACGTCCGGACAGAGCGCACAGCAGACCCCGTGGCCGCCGCACTGGTCGTCGTCGACGAACACCCTCACCGCGTCGGCACCAACGTGATCGAGACGCTCATGCGGCACCGTCGTTCGGCGTGAACTCGATGTGCAGCCTTGTGAGCCCACGGAGGATGAACGTCGGGACGTACCGGTACCGACGGTCGCCCGCCGGACCGTGCTGGCTCTCGGAGATGCGGATGTCGCTCGTGCGATCGAGGAGCCGCTCGAGGCACACGCGGGCCTCGGCGCGGGCGAGCGGCGCTCCCGGGCACGTGTGGATGCCGCGTCCGAAGGAGATGTGCTGGCGGGCGTTCGCCCGGTTGACGTCGAAGGTCGCCGGGTCGTCGAAACGCCGCGGATCGCGGTTGGCGGCGGCGAGCAGCAGCATGACCGTGGTGCCGGCCGGGAGGTCGACGCCGCCGACGCTCGTCGGGACGCGGGACAGGCGGAAGTCGCCCTTGATCGGGCTCTCGGTCCGGAGCGATTCCTCGATGAAGTTGGGGATCAGCTCGCGATTGTCTCGCAGCTGCTGCTGCAGCTCGGCGTCCTCGGCGATCAACTGCACGGCCGAGCCGAGCAGGCGGACGGTGGTCTCCTGCCCGGCGGCGAACAGGTTGGCCGCGACGCGCACCGCGTCGATCACCTCCGGCGTCGAGCCGTCGGGGAACGTGGCATTGGCGAGCCCGGTCAACACGTCCTCGCGAGGCGACGCCCGCCGGTCCTCGATGTAGGCGGTGAACTCGCGATACAGGTGCTCGAGGGGCGAATGGGCCATCGACTCGGTCGTGCCGATGGCGCCGCCCTCCGGACGGTGCAGGAGCATCTCCTCGAACCGTGCGTGGTCGTCCTCGGGAACACCGAGGAGGTCGGCGATGACGAGCATCGCGAACGGGCTGGCGAAATCGTTGATGAACTCGCAGCTGCCCCGGTCGACGAACGTGTCGAGTTGGCGGTCGGCCAACCGCCACATGAAGTCCTCGTTCTCCTTGAGACGCTTCGGCGTGATCAGACGCATGAGGAGGCCGCGGTGGTCGGTGTGGGTCGGCGGATCGAAGGTCGGGAGCTGGTCGCTCATCGGCAGCGAGTCGCGGTGCTCGGCGATGAGGTCGGAGATGTCACCGTCGGCGTACTCGTCGAGGGGCACCGGGAACCCGGGGAACGGGCCGGTCACCGCGGTGCAGGACGAGAAGGTCGCCGTGTCGTTGAGCACCGCCGTCGCCTCCTCGTACCCCGTGATCATCACGACGTTCTCGTGCGGCTCGCGTCGCACCGGGCACTCGCCGCGCAGCGCTTCGTAGTACGGGTACGGGTCGGCGACCATCTCATCGTCGCGGAAGAAGTTGACGGCGTCGACGTCGGTCATCGTGGGTTCCTGTCCAGGATCGGGGCGGTGGGCTGTATCGGCGGGTGCAACCGCGTCGGGACCACGATCGCGGGCTCACCGCCCGGCGAAACGCGGTCTCTCCGTGACGGAGAATACCCTTCTCACCGATCGCTGTCCATTCCCGATCCCTCGCCCCTCCGATCATCGCCTCCTCCGATCGACCGCCCGTCTCCGATCATCGTTTGCGTCGGGATTTCCGAGGCGCGGGTCTCGGAAATCTTGACGCAAACGTCGCTGTGGCGGCAGATGGCGCGGTGTCGCAGCCGACGCGTCCAGCGTGCGCCGCCGCGACACCCACGCGGTCGTGCCGCAGCGGCGACGCGGAGTTCGAGTTGGTCGTGACGGTCGGAGTTCGGTTCGTTTCGGCCCCGACCCCGAACGAACCGGGATCCTGGTTCAGTTCGTTTCGGCCCCGACCCCGAACGAACCGGAATTTCCTGGTTCAGGACTCGTCGTCGATGAACAGCAACGCGGGCATCTCGAGGAGGGACTTGATGCGCTGCACGAACGTGGCGGCATCCCAGCCATCGACGACACGGTGATCGAAACTCGACGACAGGTTGAACATCGCCCGCGGTTCGAACGAGTCGTTGCGCCACACCGGACGGCGCTCGAGCTTGTTCACCCCGACGATCGCGACCTCTGGCTGGTTGATGATCGGTGTGGTCATCAGGCCGCCCATCGCGCCGAGCGACGTGATGGTGATGGTCGAGCCGGAGAGTTCGTCGCGGGTCGCGCTCCCGTCACGCGCCGCAGCCGACACCCGGGCGATCTCGTCGGCGAGATCACGCAGGCCGAGTCGATCGGCGCCGTGGACCACCGGCACCATCAGCCCGTCGGGCGTCTGGGTGGCGACCCCCAGGTGCACGTCGTCGAACGTCGACAGCGTGCGCGACGCGCCGTCGTAGTGGGCGTTCAGGCGCAGGCTGGTCGCGGCAGGCGAGCACGACGGCGCGCACGAGGAACGGCAGCATCGTCAACCGGGCCCTGTCGGGCGGTGCCTGGCGGTTGAGTTCGGCCCGCAGGGCCTCGAGTTCGGTCGCGTCGACGGCGTCGACGTAGGTGATGTGCGGGATCTCGGTCCAGGCCGCGCTGAGGCGTTCGGCGATCCGTCGGCGCAGCCCGATCATGGTCTCGTCGTGCGGCCGCCCGCCGCGCGTTCGCCGCACCGATCGGCGACGCACCCGATGAGCGATTCGACCCGGCCAGCCGGCGATCGAGGTCGGCGTGCACGACGCGTCCGTCGGGACCCGAGCCGGTGAGCGACGACAGGTCGATCCCGAGCGCCGCCGCTCGCGCCCGGACGGCGGGCGCGGCGGTCGGTCGCCGCTCGCCCGTCGGCCGCGGCAGCGTGTCGCCGCCCGACGGTGCGGGTGCTTCCGCGTCGGGTTGCGGCGACGTCGACGGGCACCGTGTCGGGTTGCGGCAACTCGACGGGTGCCGTGCCTGGCGGAGGCGACTCGGCCGGCGGATCGGCGGCGTCGACCGGGGGAGCCTCGGGTTCCGTCGGGGCGGGGTCCGATCCCTCGATCTCGACGCCGACGAACTCGGTGCCCACGGCCAACACCTCGCCGGGCTCGCCGACCCGGAACGTGACCACTCCGGTGACGGGGGAGGAGATCTCGACGGTCGCCTTGTCGGTCATCACGTCGGCGAGCACGGTGTCGGGGGTGACCCGATCGCCGACGTCGACGTACCACTCGATCAGCTCGGCCTCGGCGACGCCTTCGCCGACGTCGGGCAGCTTCACGCCGTAGACACTCATCGTCCGGGCACGCTCATGTTTCGAGTATCCGGCGCATCGCTTGGCCGACACGGTCGGGCCCGGGGAAGTACGACCACTCGTGGGCGTGCGGATACGGCGTGTCCCACCCACAGACGCGGACGATCGGCGCCTCCAGGTGGTGGAACGCTCGCTCCTGCACCGTCGCGCTCAGCTCGGCGCCGAAGCCCGACGTGAGCGTGGCCTCGTGGACGATGAGGCATCGCCCGGTCTTGACCACCGACGCGACGATCGTGTCGACGTCGAGCGGCATGAGCGTGCGCAGGTCGATGATCTCGGCGTCGATGCCCTGCTCCTCGGCCGCGGCCTGTGCGACGTGCACCAGCGTTCCGTACGCCAGCACGGTGAGTTCGTCGCCCGGCCGGTGCACGCGGGCCGAGCCGAGTTCGATCGAGTAGTGGCCCTCGGGCACCTCGCCGAGGGGATGCTTCGACCAGGGCACGATCGGCCGATCGTGATGGCCGTCGAAGGGGCCGTTGTACACGCGTTTCGGTTCGAGGAAGATCACCGGGTCGTCGTCCTCGATCGCCGCGAGCAGCAGCCCCTTCGCGTCGTACGGATTCGACACGACCACGGTCTTCAACCCGGCCACGTGGGTGAACAGGGCCTCGGGGCTCTGCGAGTGGGTCTGACCGCCGTAGATCCCGCCGCCCGTCGGCATGCGCACGGTGATCGGCGCGGTGAAGTCACCGGCCGACCGGTGTCGCAGGCGGGCCGCCTCCGACACGATCTGGTCGTAGGCCGGATACATGTAGTCGGCGAACTGGATCTCGACACACGGTCGCAGCCCGTAGGCCGCCATGCCGACCGCGACGCCGACGATGCCGGCCTCGCTGATCGGCGTGTCGAAGCAGCGCTCCTTGCCGAAGCGCTGCTGCAGACCTTGCGTGCAGCGGAACACGCCGCCGAAGTGGCCGACGTCCTCGCCGAACGCGACGACGCGATCGTCGCGCTCCATGGCGATGGCGTGGGCGTCGCGGATCGCCTCGATCATCGTCATCGCCGGCATCAGTCGCCCACCTGGTCGCGTTGTTCACGCAGGTGGCGCGGCAGCGTCGCGAACACGTCGTCGAACATCGTGCTCGGGCTCGAGATCGCGCCGCCCTTCACGGATCCGTGCGAGTCAGCCTCGTCGAACGCGACATTGACCTGCTCGGTGATCTCGGCCGTCAACGCCTCCTGTCGCTCGTCGTCCCACTCGCTGATCGCGACCAGGTGGCGGACCAACCGGTCGATGGGGTCGCCGAGCGGGAACGACGCTCCGTCGTCGCCGCGGTACCCCGACGGGTCGTCGGAGGTGGAGTGGGCGCCGACGCGCAGCGTGACCCACTCGATCATCGTCGGGCCGAGGTTGGCGCGGGCGCGCTCGGCGGCCCATTGCGACACCGCGTACACCGCGAGGTAGTCGTTGCCGTCGACGCGCAGGGCCGGAATGCTGAACCCGAATCCCCGGTCGGCGAACGTCGCCGACGCGCCGCGGGCGAAGTCCTCGGGCGTGGAGATCGCCCAGTGATTGTTCACGATGTTGAGGATCACCGGCGCCTGGTAGGTGGAGGCGAAGACGAGCGCGGCGTGGAAGTCCGACTCGGAGGTCGCTCCCTCGCCGATCCACGCCGACGCGATCGCCGTGTCGCCACGCAGCGCCGACGCCATCGCCCAGCCGACCGCTTGGACGTACTGGGTGGCGAGGTTGCCCGAGATGGAGAAGAACCCGTACTCCTTGGACGAGTACATCACCGGGAGCTGGCGTCCCTTGAGCGGATCGAGCGTGTTCGACAGGACCTGGTTCATCATGTCGCCGATCGGATAGCCGGCGCTGATGAGCAGACCCTGCTGGCGATACGTCGGGAAGTGCATGTCGCCGGCGCGCAGGGCGTGTTGCTGGGCGCAGGCGATCGCCTCCTCGCCGAGGCACTGCATGTAGAACGAGATCTTGCCCTGCCGGTGGGCCCGGAGCAGGCGGGCGTCGAACGCCCGCACGAGCATCATGTCGTGCAGCCCGGCGATGAGCTGCTCCGGGCTGAGTTCCGGCGCCCACGGCCCGTCGGCCTTGTCGTCCTCACCGAGCACCTGGATGAGCTGCTTGCGCATCAGGGCGATGCGCTCGACCTTCTCGTCGAGCGGCGGCTTGCGGACTTCGACGGTCGTGTTGAGGTGACGGCGCACCCGTTCGGCCGGATCCCAGCCGCGGGTCGGCTCGGGGATCCGGAGCCGGAGCACCGGCTCGGAGCCGGATGCGTCGTCGGGCGTCATGTCGAGAATCTGCCCGTCGCGACGGCCGCTGTCAAGTGGTATCAGGACATTTGCGCAAATGGTCGATGCGGGGACGTGCGATCAGTGTCCTCGGGCGGATTACGCTGACCATTCGATCAGAGGTTGAGGAGATTGCTGTGCAGATGCTGGAGATGATCATGCCCGAGTGCGCGCGGTGGTGAGCACCGACCTGGACGACCTCGATCGCCAGATCATCGACGTGTTGCGCGAGGACGCCCGCCTTTCGGCGCGGGCGATCGCCCGTCGGCTCGGCGTGGCCGCGGGCACGGTCGGCCAACGCGTGGCGCGCCTCGAGCAGTCCGGCGTGATCCGCGGGTACACGGTGGTCGTCGAGCCGGCCCTCGTCGGTCGGCCGCTCGGCTTCGTCGTCGGACTGCAGATCGCGCAGGGCACGCCGCTCGACGGGATCCTCGACGAACTCGTGGCGATCCCGGAGATCGACGAGGTCATGGTGGTCACCGGCCGGTGGGATCTGCTGGTGAACGGCCGCGTCGCCGACGCGGCCCAACTCAACGACCTGCTGACCAAGGGCCTGTGGCAGTCGCCGTCGTTCCGCCACAGTGAGACGATGGTCGTGATCGACGACCGCCGCACCGCGTCGGCCTCACCTCAGACGTGGTGAGCGGCGCGGAGCTCGCGGCGCAGGACCTTGCCCGAGGGGAGCCGAGGGATCTGGTCGACGAACACGACCTCGGCGACCCGTTTGTAGCTCGCCAGGGTTTCCGCGACGAGGGCGCGCAGCGCGTCGGCATCGGCGGCCGCGCCCTCGCGTAGGACGACGGCGGCGACGACCGCCTCGCCCGTCCGTTCGTCGGGCACGCCGTACACGGCGCAGTCGGCCACCGCGGCGTGGCCGAGCAGCACGCCCTCGACCTCGGCGGGCGCCACCTGGAAGCCGTTGACCTTGATCATCTCCTTGACGCGGTCGGTGATGGTGATCCAGCCGCCCTCGTCGACGGTGCCGACGTCTCCGGTCGCGTACCAACCGTCGACGATCGACCGGTCGCCGTCTCCGCCCGCGTTCCCGTCATCGGTCAGGTAGCCGATCATCAGCGACGGGCTGCGCAGCTGCAGTTCGCCCGCGACGCCGGGACCGAGCACCGCACCGGTGTCGAGATCGACGACCCGCACGTCGACGTTCGCCGGTGGCGGACCGACCGAGTCGAGTCGCCACTCGGCGGGACGGCCCACCGGGTTGGCGGAGATGAACGGCAGCTCGCTCGCCCCGTAGGCGGCCATCACGCGCACGCCCGTCCGACGGGTGATCGTCTCGGCGACCGAGGCCGTGACCGGCGTCGCGCCCCACATGATGTAGCGCAGCGTCGACAGGTCGAACCGTTCGAGGTCGGGATGCGAGGCGATGGCGAGCGCGATCGGCGCGACCGCCATCTCGATCGTGATGCCGTCGGTCTCGATGGCGTGCAGCACGGTGTCGAGATCGAACCGGCGGTGCAGTCGGGCGCTCGCGCCGGCGGCGACCACCGCGTACAGGTTGAGCAGACCGAGGATGTGGAACGGTGGCGTGGCGATCTGCAGGCGGTCGGCGCTCGTCATCCCGAGTGCCTCGACCCAGTGGACGGTGCCGTGGAACATCGTGCGGTGCGTGTGTTGCACGGCCTTGGGCAGGCCGGTCGTCCCGGAGCTGAACACCATCACGGCCAGGCTGTCGATGTCGATCTCCGGCGACGGCGGGGGCGCCGCTGCCCGCGTCCGGCGAGCGGTCGAGCGTGGCGATGTCGAGCACCGGTCGATCGGTGACGATCGCGGCGAGGTCGGTCGCGCCGGACCCGTCGACCACGAGGTGCGTCGGCCGGGTGAGCCCGAGCGCGTGGACGATCTCGCGTTCGCGCCACGCCGTGCTGATCATGATGATCGTCGCCCCGAGCCGGGCCGTGGCGAACACGGTCGCCACGAACTCCGGGCTGTTGCCCGCGCTGAGGCCGACGCGCGACCCGACCGTGACACCGTGGCCGGCGAGCGCCACCGCGGTTCGATCGACCATGGCCGCCAGCTCGCGATACGTCCACGACGACTCGTCCATGCGCAACGCGACGTCGTCAGCGTGGGCCCCGACGGCCGCGTCGAGCAGGGCGCCGAGTGGCACTGGCTCGAGTGGCCGGTCGTCGGCGTCCGGCATCAGGTCGGCTCGAGGACGTCGTCGGGCACGATGGCGTGCAGGCAGAACTCCCACACCTCGTCGCCCCTGATGGGCTGGCCGCCACTGGCGCGGCCGGCGGTGATCGTCGCGGTCTGCAGCACGATCGTGGCGAGGCGGTGCGGCCGTCCGGGCCGCAGGAGATGGGCCGCGCCGGCGTCCCGCACGATCGACGCGATGTAGTCGATCACGGGCGCGTACGCGGCGGTCACGTCGTCGGGCTGGTCGACGATCAGGCGTTGGGCGAAGTCGGCGAACAACGGCTGGACCGACACTCGGCCCGGAGCGGAGAGTTCGTAGAGCATGAGCACCGCGTCGCGGAGCCGGTCGAGTGGGTCGCCGGCCGCGGTCGTTTCGCGCATGCGTTCGACGAACAGCTCCATCTCCTGGTCGAACAGCGCCAGCAGCAGCGCGTTCTTCCCGTCGAAGTACTGGTAGAAGCTGCGCAGCGACTGCTTCGACCGGTCGACCACTTCCTGCACGGTGAACTCGATCGAACCCTTCTCGGTGATGATCGCCCGCGCCGAATCCAGGAACCGCTCGGCCCGCGTGTGCGCCTGGTCGCTGACGGCCCGGGTCATGCCGGAGCGGCGGGTGGGAGCGGCGCCGTGTCCGCCTCCGGCGTGAGCCGCCAGGTCTCGAAGGCCATCGCCAGCATGCTGTACGTGCCGACGATGAACACGAGATCCATCATCTGGTGCGTGTCGAGTTCGGCCTCGATCCGCGGCAGCAGGTCGTCGCCGATGCGTCCGTCGCCGAGCAACTCGTCCGTCGCCTCGAGGACCAGGCGGTCGATCCCGACGAACCCGTCGTTGCCCACGGCGAGCTGATCGATCTCCTCGGCCGTGATGTCGCCGGCGAGGGCGATCTTCACGTGCTGGCCCCACTCGTAGGCCGACCGCCGGTTGTGCGCGACGCGCAGGATCGCCAGCTCCCGCCAGCGCAGTGGCAGCGAGCTGCGTTGGAGCTGGTAGCCGTTGAATCCCCAGAACGCCTTGGCCAGCGCGGGGTGGCGGACGAACGTGCCGACGACGGAGAACCGCTCGGGGTCGTAGGCGTGTCCGGATCCGAATCGCGGCACCCGGTCGCCGGGCATGCGCAGCATTGAGCCATAGGCGGCGTACTCCTCGTCGCCCCACTCGTCGCCCGCGAGGGGACGCAGGCCCGGCTCGTTGCCGGCGTCGGCGGCATCGTCACTGACGCTCACTGGCATGGACAGGCTCCTGGTTCGATCGTCGACGGTTCCGGAAACGACGTTCTCCAAAACCGAGAGAGAGCCTCGCACTCTGCACGACCCGGTGTCAATCCGTGCCACCTCGCAACCGTCGGGACCCGTCGTTGATCGGCGGCATCACCGAGTGATAACGTAGTTCTCATTCCAGGAATACATCATTTCCCCTTGAACTCGGACGGCAACTCGGACGGCGAGTCCGACGCGACGCCGACCACGATTCCGGCTGCGGTGATGCAGAGTGTCGCGCGCCGCGGGGCGGTCGAGGCCGTCGTCGACGGCGAGGTCCGCGTGACCTACGCCGAACTCGGCGATCGCGTCATCGAAGCGACGCGGGCGATGATGGCCGCCGGAATCACGCGCGGCGACCGGGTCGCCATCTGGGCGCCGAACGGGCTGGGCTGGATCGTCGCTGCCCTCGGAGCGCACTGCGCCGGCGCGGCGCTCGTGCCGATCAACACCCGTTGGAAGGGCGCCGAGGCGGCGTACGTGCTGTCGGCGGCGAAGGTCTCGCTGCTGTTCACCACGGTCGGCTTCCTCGGCACCGACACCGTGGCGATGCTCGACGACGACCCGACCGAACTCTCCGACCTGCGCTCGATCATCCTCCTCGACGGTTCGGCCGAGCCGCAATCGGTGCCGACGCGCCGTGCCGTCGCACTGGCAGGAGTTCGTCGCGGCGGGGGAGTCGGTGACGGCGGAGGCGGCGTGGGAACGGTTGCGTTCGGTCGAGCCGACCGACGCGAGCGACACGTTGTTCACGTCGGGAACGACCGGCCGCCCGAAGGGTGTGGTGATGACCCACGCCCAGACGGTCGCCCAGTTCACCGAGTGGTGCGACTTCGCCGGGCTGCTGCCCGACGACCGGTACCTCATCGTCAACCCGTTCTTCCACATGTTCGGGTACAAGGCCGGTTGGCTCGCCAGCCTGCTGCGCGGCGCGACGATCGTGCCGGTCGCGGTGTTCGACGTGCCGGCGGTGCTCGACCTCGTGCAGACCGAACGCATCACGATGCTCCCCGGCGCACCGACCATCTACCGCTCGATCCTCGACCACCCCGGTCGTGACGACTACGACCTGAGCACGTTGCGGGTGGCGGTCACCGGCGCGGCCGACATCCCCGTCGCGCTGATCGAGCAGATGCGCGCCGAGTTGCCGTTCACGTCGATCCTCACCGGCTACGGCCTCACCGAAGCGGGAACGGTCACCGGCTCGCGCCCCGACGACGACGCCACCACGATCGCCACCACTGCCGGCCGGGCGATGCGGGAGCTCGAGGTGATCATCGCCGACCCGGAGGGAACCGACAGCGCCGAACTCGAGCGCGGCACCACCGGCGAACTGCTCGTGCGCGGCTACAGCGTGATGCAGCGGTATCTCGACGATCCCGACGCCACCGCGGCGGCGATCGACGAGCACGGGTTCCTGCACACCGGCGACCTGGCCTCGATGGACGAGCGCGGCTACGTCCGGATCATCGGTCGGCTGAAGGACATGATCATCGTCGGCGGTTTCAACGTGTACCCGGCCGAGGTCGAGAACGTGCTGCTGACCCATCCGGCGATCGGTCAGGTCGCGGTGATCGGCGTGCCCGACGACCGGATGGGCGAGGTCGGGCATGGCGTGGATCGTCCCCGCCGCCGGCCAGACCCCTGAGGCCGACGAGATCATCGCCTGGTCGCGCGAGCGCATGGCCAACTACAAGGTGCCGCGGCGGGTCGCCACGATCGACGCGCTGCCGATCAATGCCGCCGGCAAGATCGTCAAGGAAGAGCTCCGCGCCCTGGCCGCGGGCATGAGTCAGGAGACGTGATGGAGTTCAGCCGGTCGAGCGACCACGAGGCGATCCGCGAGGGGATCCAGCGCATCTGCGCCGACTATCCCCGACGAGTACTGGTCCGAGAAGGACGAGGCGCACGAGTTCCCGTGGGACTTCTACGACGCACTGGCCGAGGGCGGCTGGGTCGGCATCGCCATCCCCGAGGAGTTCGGCGGCGGCGGACAGGGCATCACCGAGGCGTCGGTGATGCTCGAGGAGATCGCCGCGTCCGGTGCGGCGATGAACGGCTGCTCGGCGATCCACCTGTCGATCTTCGGGATGGAGCCCGTCCGTCGCCACGGGTCGCCCGAACTCGCCAAGGAAGTGCTGACCCGCGTCGCCTCCGGCGAGCTGCACGTCGCCTTCGGGGTGACCGAGCCCGACGCCGGCACCGACACCACGTCGATCCGCACCCGCGCAGTGCGCGACGGCGACGAGTACGTCGTGCACGGCGCGAAGGTGTGGACGACCAAGGCGCCGTACTGCGAGATGTGTCTGCTGTTGGTGCGCACGACGCCGCTCGAGGAGTGCGCCAAGCCGACCGATGGCATGACGTTGTTGATGGTCGATCTGCAGCGCCCGGAGGTCGACATCACGCCGATCCCCAAGCTCGGGCGCAACGCGGTCGTGTCGTGCGAGGTTCGCTACGACGGTCTGCGGGTGCCGGTCGAGCCGCCGCGTCGGTGAGGAGGGCCAGGGCTTCAAGTACCTGCTCGACGGCCTGAACCCCGAACGCATCCTGATCGCCTCCGAGGCGCTCGGCATCGGCCGGGCGGCGATGGACAAGGCGGTCAACTACGCCAACGAGCGGGTCGTGTTCGGCCGTCCGATCGGGCAGAACCAGGGTCTCGCGTTCCCGCTCGCCGAGGCGCACATGAAACTGCACGCCGCCGAGCTCGCGGTGCGCGAGGCGTCGTGGCGCTTCGACCAGGGTCTGCCGTGCGGCGAGGCGGCCAACACCGCGAAGTACCTCGCCGCGGAGGCGGCGTTCTTCGCCTGCGACCGGGCGATGCAGACGCACGGTGGCATGGGCTACGCCCGCGAGTACCACGTCGAGCGGTACTGGCGCGAGGCCCGGCTGATGAAGATCGCCCCGGTCAGCCAGGAGATGGTCTGCAACTACATCGGCACGCAGGTGCTCGGCCTGCCGAAGAGCTACTGAAGACGAATCGAGCTGTCATGACGATCACGCAACGTGTCGCCCGCCGAGTACCGCCGCATCACGGTCACGCCGATCGCCGGCGCGCTCGGTGCGGAGATCGGCAGCGTGGACCTGAACGATCTCGACGACGAGACGGTGACGGAGATCCGCGCCGCGTGGCTCCGGCACCTCGTGGTGTTCTTCCGCGACCAGCAACTCGACAGCGATGCGTTCGTCGCCTTCGCGCGAGCGCATCGGCGAGCCGATCGAGTACCCGTTCGTGCGCGGTTTCGACGACCATCCGGAGATCATCGCGGTCAAGAAGCTGCCGAACGAGACCGTCAACTTCGGCGGCATCTGGCACTCCGACACGACCTACCTCGCCGAGCCGCCGATGGGAACGATGCTGCTCTCCCGCGAGATCCCGCCGTTCGGCGGCGACACGATGTTCGCCAACCAGTACGCCGCCTACGAAGCGCTGTCGCCGGCGATGCAGCGCGCTGCTCGATCCGCTCCGCGGCATCGCCAGCTCGGCCCTCGCCGACGTGAGCAAGACCCGCGAGGACCGCCGCCGCGACGCGGGTACGGACGCCGAGCGACATCGTGTACGAGGCGTCGCACCCGGTCGTGCGCACGCATCCCGAGACGGGTCGCAAGGCCCTGTTCGTCAACGTCGCCCACACGGCGCGCTTCGACGGGATGACCGAGGAGGAGAGCAAGCCGCTGCTGCAGTTCCTCTTCCAGCACCAGGTGAAGCCGGAGTTCACGTGCCGGTTCGTGTGGGGCGTCGGCTCACTCGCGCTGTGGGACAACCGCTGCGCCCAGCACAACCCGGTCAACGACTACCACGGCTTCACGCGCGTGATGCACCGCATCACACTCGCCGGCGACGTTCCGGCCTGATCTCCGGCTTGCGATGAGCGAAGCGCCCAGGGCCTGGTCGATTCGCTCATCGATGGGTGGTTGTCAGCCCGCGGCGGCTCCTGCGGCGGCGGCGCGGTCGCTGGCCACGGCGTCGTAGGCCTCGTAGTCGGACGCGGTGTCGTCGTCGAACTCGTACTTGAGGAGTCCGGCGTCGCCCCAGAGGCGGCGGAGGTAGCCGTCGTTGGCATCGAGGAGGCCGAGCTTGCGCGTGTTCGGGACCAGCTTGGAGAAGAACGCCCGCTGGAAGTTGGCGGCCGGATCGAGACGGATCGAACCCGCCGCCTCCATGAGGTAGGGGAACACCTTGTTGACGTCGACGCCGAGGCGCTCCCACATCTCGGGTGTGGTCGAACGGGCCTGGCTGCGCAACGTGTTCTCGGCGAGGAACTCCTGGCGTTCCTTGAGTTCGGCCTGCGAGAGGTTCTCGTAGAACTCCTGCAGGCTGAGGATGCCGAACGCGACATGGCGGGCTTCGTCGGCGAGCACGTAGCGGAGGAGCTTGCGCAGGAGTGGTTCGTCGGTGCGGCGCAACATCTCGCCGAACGCCGCCAGCGCCAGGCTCTCGATGATGATCTGCATGCCGAGGTAGGCGATGTCCCAGCGGCTGTCCTCGAGCAGGCCGAACACCTGGCCCTGCAGGTAGGGGCCCATCGGGTACTGGTCGCCGACCTTCTCGCTCAGGTAGCGCTGGAAGACCTCGGTGTGGCGGGCCTCGTCCATCGTCTGGGTCGCCGCGTAGTACTTGGCGTCGATCCACGGGACGGTCTCGACGATCTTGGCGGCGGTGAGCATCGCCCCCTGCTCGCCGTGCACGAACTGGCTGATCTGCGCCTTGAACGATTCGATGCCGAGCGCGGTGAACTCCTTGTCGCCCCACGACGAGATCGGCGACCCGGGCAGATCCTTGGCGGCCTTGGCCAGCACCATGACCGGGGCGTTCCAGTCGATCAACCGCTCGGGATCGACGTCGATCGACCAGTCGAGTTCGGTGACGCTCGACCACTGCGACGCCATCGCCTTGTTGTAGAGCGTCACGAGTTGCGGCCGCGACCGCTGGTAGTCCCAGAGGAACGTGCGCGGGGCGTGGTCGTTGACGTAGCGGATCGTGTCGGCGGCGTCGACGCCGTCGGGGATCGGGGGAAGGTCGGTCGTGGTCATGAATGCTCCTGGTGCTCAGATGGTCGTTTGCGTCGGGATTTCTGAGAACCGGTTCTCAGAAATCCCGACGCAAACGAGTGTCAACGGTCGTCGGGGGTGCGGTCGGCGGCGCGCCGATCGAGGCGAGGATGCGGCCGATCAGATCGGCCCAGCCCGCGGCATCGGGCGCCTTCGAGCCGGCCGCGCGCTGCACGAGCAGGCCGAGGCCGACGGTGCGGATGAAGTACAACACCGCCTCGGAGTCGACGTCGGCGGCGAACGTGCCGTCGGCGATGGCCTGGCGGACCAACGGCTCGAGCGAGTTGCGCCACTGCTCGTTGGCGTCGTCGATGGCGGATGCGACCTCGGGTTCGCGGCGGGCGGCGACGTGGGCCTCGAGCCGTACCGCCTCGTCGAGCGTCAGGGGTGCGTCGAACCGGCTGGCGCTGCGCTGCAGCATGTCGGCCACGCGTTCCACGTCGTCGAGCGCGCCGACGTTGAACGAGGCGTGGCGGATCACGGCCTCGCGGAGCAGGTCGTTCTTGGAACGGAATCGCCCGTAGACGGCGCCGGTCGACAGGCCCGCCTCGCGGACGATGTCGGCGATCTTGGTGCCTTCGTAGCCCTGGCGGGCGAACACCCTGCTGGCGGCATCGAGCAGTTGCTCGCGCAGGTCGTCATCGTCCACGAGGGTGGAGAATAACAATTATTCGTCGACGGCACAAGGCCTCGAATCCGTCCATCGGCGCGGCGTGCTACGACGATCGTCCCCTCAATCCACGTTTGCGTCAGGATTTCCGAGGGCCGGGTCTCGGAAATCCTGACGCAAACGGGTGGTTAGGGACCGTCGGCGGCGGGCGGGCGATCGATGAGGGCCACGAGCTTCTTCGGCGCGAGCACGCAGTAGCTCTCGATCATCAGCTCGCCGACCTCGTCCCAGTCGGTGTCGTCGGTGAGCACCATGCCGATCGCATCGCGGCCCCAGCCGAGGTGCAGGAACGGATGACCGGCGTTGCGCAGGACGTGGAACTCGTCAGGGGCGGCCCGGAAGGCGACCAGGACGTCGGGCTCGCCTCGGGCCGCTGCGTCAGCGTCGGCATGCACGCCGAGGACATGGGCGAACGTCTTCTTGCGCACCATCCATCGTGTGCCCTTCCACGCCTGTTCCTCGTAGGCGTCGGGAAGGGCGAGACAGATCGAACGCAGCGTCGATTCGATGTGCTCGGGGACGTCGTCGACGTAGACCGTCATCGTGCGGCCCCCACGGAACCGAGCGTAGATCGGACCTCGTCAGCTCCGCAGCGGCGCACCGCGCGTTCACGGGGTCGCCGGCTGACCGCCGGTTTCACGGTCGATTCGTTGGCGTGGCCCCGGCCGTTGCCAGCTTCGGGGACTTCCATGACCGGGGCACGACTCGACCACAACGAAGGACGTGCTCATGAAATCCCCCATCGTTTCGGGACCCGTCCCGGACGAACGGAGCACGGTGTTGGTTCGGTCAGCGTGGCATCCGGGCGTCATCGGGCGGGCTCGGCGCGGCGACCGAGGCTGCCACCCGCGACAGCGCGACATCGATGAGCCACCGTCCACCGCCATCGAGCGCCTCGACCACCGCCACCGCCGCGGTGAGGCCGGCGAGCGGATCCGCCACCGCGTCGCCGACGAAGTGCGGGATGCCGTCCACCCAGTCGACGAGCCCGCCGGCCGCGGTCGCGTCGTCGCCGAACCCGACCCGCATCGCGTTCGCGCCGGCACGGCCGTGGCCGGTGATCGACACCCACACCTGCGGTCCGTGCTCGAACGACCGATCGGGCGTCGATACCCAGTTGTTCGAGGGCACGCGGTCGTGAACCCTCGATCACCACGTCGGCCGATCGGAGGATCTCCTGCAAGCGGTCGCGCCCCTCGGCGGTCGACCAGTCGAGCGTCACGAAGTCGGCACCCGCGTGCAGCAGGTCGAAGAACCCGGCGTGCAATCGGCCACCATCGGGACGACCGACGCTCTCGACCTTGGTCACCTGCGCCCCGAGCCGGTGGAGGAGTTGACCGGCGAGCGGGCCCGCCCAGAGCGAAGCCAGGTTCACGACGCGTGCCCCGGCGACCGGCCGCGGAGGGGCCGAACCGATCGACTCGACGATGGTTCGCCGCCGATCGGTCTGTTCCCCGATCACGGAACAGGCCAGGCCGAGCAGCGCCCCTCGTTCGACGAGCTCGATAGCGGACCGGGAACTGCACTGGCTCCTCGACGAGCGTCCACGGATCGCCCAAGGCGTCGCCCTCGTCGATCCTGTCGTCGAGCCATGCCGGTATCGCCGTGATGTCGTCGGGACGGGCGAGCGAGATTGCAATCCATCCGTCAGCGGCGCGCAGCAGACGGCAGGCCCCGCCGCTGCTGACGGTGCCCGGCCGGCGGGAGCTCGAGCATCCGCGCCCGGTCGGTCAGCAGTCCTCGCCCACCGTCACCGAACTGGTCGGTCACCGCGGCGCCGCGGTCGTCGAGCAGCGCGGTCTGCGCCGCGACGTACCGCCACATCGCCGACGCTGGCCGGGCGATCCTCCACGTCACCATGTTCCTCTACGCTTCGAGCATCGGCCACATCGACGTCTCGACGAGCGAGTACCGCGAGTTGATCGACGGTCCGTATCTCGACGAGCAACTCGCCGGCGTGGCGCTCGTGATCGTTCATCCCGACGGGTCCGAGGACCATTCCGCTCGTGCACCGGGATGCACTCCGGTCGTCGTGTGCTGGGCCGGCACCGACGACGCTCCACGATGGGCGGACGTTGCACTCGACGCCGACGACCGCGCCGCGCTCGTCGAGCGGGTCGACCACGTGCCGCAGGCGGCGATCTCGCTGGCGGTCCTGCTGCGACAGACCGAGACGCTGCCGATCCCGGCGGCGCTCGCCGCAGAGTCGGCGGTGTACTCGATGCTCCAGGGAGGCCCCGAGTTCGCGGCGTGGCGCGCCGCCACACCGGCGAAGCCCGACCCCGAACCCGACCGGTCGACGGTGTTGATCGAGCGCGACGGCGGTCGGCTGTCGCTGACGCTCGATCGGCCGCATCGCCACAACGCGATCTCCATGAGGCTGCGCGACGAACTCCACGCCGCGTTGACGATCGCGGTGGTCGACGACTCGATCCGCGAGGTGGTCGTCAGCGGCAACGGCCCGTCGTTCTGCAGCGGGGGAGACCTCGGGGAGTTCGGCCGACGTCCGGATCCGGTCACGGCCCACGTCACCCGACTGGCACGCAGCCCGGCCGCGCTGATCGAACGGCTCCGTGACCGGGTCGAGATGCGCATCCACGGTTCGACGTTCGGCGGCGGGATCGAGATGGCGGCGTTCGCCGGCCGGGTCATCGCCGATCCGGGCACGCGAGTCGCGCTCCCGGAGGTGTCGCTCGGCCTGATCCCCGGCGCCGGCGGCACGGCGAGCCTCACCCGTCGCATCGGACGACAGCGGACCGCAGCGCTCGGATTGCTCGGCAAGGCGATCGACGCGCCGACCGCGCTCGACTGGGGTCTCGTCGACGAGATTCGTGCTCCCACCTCGATGACGTGAGCGCGAGTCCGCGGACCTGGGCTCCGCGCGACTCTCTGGTTTGGGAGAAGTTCAACACGTTGCGTGGTCGGTTCGACCCGTGTCCGTGGTCCGAACCTGAAGATTCTCTCAGGAACGAAAATGTCATCCGGAGGCGCTCGACAAAGGTGCGCAGGCTGGACCATGCTGAAGTTTCTCATCGGAATGGCTGTGCCATTCTGTGTGGGTCAGCGGAAAAACAGCGGAACACGAATTCAGCGGAATAGCGAACACAGCGGAAGACAAGGACTGCGGGCGGCGGTCGCATCGCGTCATCGATCGCGCCCTTGCACAGACGGACAAGGAGGCCAAGTTGGGACAAGTCCAGCGCCGGGTTGTGATGGTCGGTTGCCCGACCCGAACGGGAGCAGATTGTGGTGCGCTCCTCGGGAACGCGGGCATGTCGGTCGTGACCCAGGGATATCAAGGTCTCGAAGGGACGATGGCGGCGCTGCAACCGGACCTCGCCATCGCCGAGTTGCAGAACGGCGATCCCGTCGAGACGATCCGGCGGCTGCGCAGCGTCGCCGGCATGCCGGTGCTGTTGCTGATTCCGGCGGAGAGCTCGTCGATGGTGACGATCGCGGCGTTCCACGCGGGCGCCGACGATGTCATGGAACACCCCGTCGACTGTCAGGAACTGCTCGTGCGCGTGCAGGCCATTCTGCGTCGACGCGATCCCGATCGCCATGTGCGGGTGCGTGACGTGGTGATCGACGAGCCCGGTCATCTCGCGTGGCGGGGCGATCAACCGCTCGCACTCACCCCGACGGAGTTCCGACTCCTCCTGGTGCTCGCCCGCAACGCCGACGTCGTGGTGTCGAAGCGGTGCCTGCTGGCCGAGGTGTGGGGCTTCGACGACTGCGACGTCAATGTCGTCGAGGTGCACGTCTCGGCATTGCGACGCAAACTCGAGGAGTTCGGTCCGCGGTTGGTCGACACGGTGCGCTCCCACGGCTACGTGATCCGTGCCGGTTCGGCGTCCGACCGCACCCCACGCCCGTCGGTCCCGCGGCCTGCGTCACGCATCCATCTGGTGCCCTCACGGCACCGACGGTCGAGCCCGACCCAGTGAACCTGGCGCCGTCCTGAGGATCGACTGAGGTGTTGACCGCAGGGCTCCAAGGGGTTCGGTACCGCTGGTAATTCTTGTCATCGAAGGGCGGTATTCGATGGCGGCACAGCGATCCAACGGCGAACAGGGAGGCAAGCGACGAGCGTTCTCGCGGCGTCGTTTCCTCTCCGGTGCTGCTGTGGGAGCCGGGATCGCGGTCGCCGATCTGGGCTCGCTCACCGACCTCGCCTACGGAGCGACGAACTCGATCACGCTCGAGAACTCGTCGGCGGGTGCCGACGACTGGGACCTCACGTGGGTCGATGACTCCATCGAGGGCTTCGCGGTTCCGTATTCGTCCAACGTCGGCGAGACGGTGCGGTTCAAGATCAGGACCGCGTCGACGAACTATCGCATCAGTATCTACCGCGTCGGCTGGTACGCCGGGAAGGGCGCGCGGCTGATCGCCACGATCAACCCGTCGGTGGCGCTGCCGCAATCGCAGCCCGATCCGGTCGTCGACACCGTGACCGGCCTCGTCCACTGCGACAACTGGGCGGTGTCGGCGTCGTGGACGATCCCGGCAACCGCCACCTCCGGCGTGTACGTCGCCAACTTCGAGCCGCTCGACTCCACCTCGGTCGGGAACCGCTGCATGTTCGTGGTGCGCAAGGACGGCAACACGAGCGATGTCCTCGTGCAGACGTCCGACTCGACGTACCAGGCCTACAACACGTGGGGCGGGTACAGCCTGTACCGCGGCCCGGCCTACTACGGCCGGGCGACCAAGGTCAGCTATCACCGTCCGGTCGAGCCGGCGGAACTCGAGAACGACTTCTTCTACGGCGAGTTGCCGCTCGTGCGGTGGCTCGAACGCAACGGGTACGACGTGTCCTACACATCGTGTGTCGACACGGATCGCCGCCCGGCCGAGTTGACGAAGCACAAGGTCTTCATCTCCTCGGGTCACGACGAGTACTGGTCGGGTGGGATGCGCGCCAACGTCGAAGCGGCGCGCGATGCCGGCGTGAATCTCATCTTCATGACCGGTAACGAGGTCTTCTGGCGCACGCGCTGGGAGGCGGCGAGCGACGGGACGCCGTACGGCACCCTGGTCTGCTACAAGGAGACACTCGAGAACGCCAAGGTCGACCCGAGCCCGGAGTGGACGGGTACGTGGCGCGACCCGCGGTTCTGTCCACCGGGCAATGGCGGCGGTGTTCCGGAGAACTCGCTGACCGGGACGCTGTTCCGGGCGATCAACCCGCTCGATGACGACGATTTCGCGATCGAGGTGCCAGCGCAGTTCGCGCCGTTGCGCTGTTGGCGCAACACCGCCGTGGCTGCGCTGGCGCCCGGCCAGGTCAAGGTGCTCTCGCCGGCGACGCTCGGCTACGAGTGGGACGCCGATGTCGACAACGGGCACCGGCCGGCCGGGCTCGTGCGGATGTCGGAGACGACGCAGGTGGCGGCGCAGGTGCTGCAGGACTTCGGCGGCACGTACATCGAGGCGCCGTTGACGCACGCCATGGCGATGTACCGCGCGCCGGGCGGCGCGCTCGTGTGGAGCACCGGCACGGTGCAGTGGGCGTGGGGGCTCGACGAGTACCACCGCAACCGTCCCGACACCGCGGTGCCGACCGACGTGAACATGCAGCAACTGACGCTGAACGTCCTGGCCGACATGGGTGTCCAGGCGGCGTCGCGCCAGACGGGACTGACCTCGGCCGCCAAGTCGACCGACACGATTGCGCCGGTCTCGACGATCAGTTCGCCGGCCACCGGCTCGGTGTTGCCGATCGGCACCCCGGTCGTGGTGAGCGGCACGGCCGTCGACACCGGCGGCGGAGTCGTCGCCGCGGTCGAGGTGTCGGTCGACGGTGGCGGCACCTGGCACCCGGCGAACGGCACGGGGACCTGGAGCTACACGTTCACGCCGATGCAGCTCGGCTCGTTCACCGTGCGGTCAGCGCGCCGTCGACGACAGTTGCAATCTCGAGGTTCCCGGTTCCGGCCGGGTGCTGCAGGGCGGCCCGCGGACGACGCCGTGTTCGATCTGGGACGACAGCGCGGTTCCCGCAACGGCCGCGTTCGCCGACAGCACGGCGCTCGAGCTCGGGGTGAAGTTCCGCGCCGACGCCGACGGTTTCATCCGGGCGATCCGCTTCTACAAGGGACCCGGCAACGACGGCGCGCACGTCGGCAAGCTCTATCGATCGAACGGGATCCTGCTCGGCTCGGTGGACTTCGTCGACGAGACCGCGACGGGATGGCAGACGGCAACGTTCGCGTCGCCGATCGCAGTCGCTGCCGGTACGACCTACGTCGCTTCGTACTGGGCGCCGCACGGCCACTACTCGGGCGACGTCGGCTATTTCGCGTCCGCCCGCGACTTTCCTCCGCTGCGTGCGCTGGCGTCCGGTGACGACGGAGCGAACGGGGTGTTCCGTGTGGGCGCCGGCTTCCCGAACCAGACGTACGGGGCCACGAACTACTGGGTCGATGTGGTGTACCACACCGACAACGACTCGGCCCCGACGGTGGCCTCCCGCACGCCCGCGGCGGGTGTCGGCTCCGTCGCGACGAACACGACCGTCTCGTGCCGGTTCAGCGAGCCGGTCGTCGCCTCGTCCGTCGTCATGACCGTCGCGACGCCGGACGGCATCGCCATCCCCGGCGCTGTCTCGTACGAGGCGCCCGAGCGAACGGCCCGCTTCACCCCCGGTGGCCCGCTCGCCGACGCGACGACGTACGTCGTCACCGTGTCTGGCGCGACCGACTTCTCCGGATCGACGATCGAAGCGCCCGTGTCGTGGACGTTCACGACGGCCGGGCTGCCCGGTGCCCTGCCGACGAGCATCTGGACGAGCGCCGACGTCCCCGCGGTGCCGTCGTCGACCGACACCAGCGCGGTCGAACTGGGACTGCAGTTCCGCACCGCCGTCGACGGCATCGTCACCGCACTGCGTTACTACCGCGGAGGCGGCAATGCGGGGAACCACGTCGGCCGGCTGTGGGCCCTCGACGGTACCCTCCTCGCGACGGCGACCTTCGACGCCGAGGGTGACAGCGGCTGGCAGCAGGCACCGCTCGATCCGGTCGTCGAGATCACCGCCGCCACGACCTACGTCGTGTCGTACCTCGCACCCAACGGCGGATACGCCGCCGACGCCGGCATGTTCGGATCGGCCGGCGTCGCCCGCGGTCCGCTCCGCGCGCTGGCGGCCGGCGAGGCGACAGGCAGCGGGAACGGAGTCTTCCGTTACGGCGCCGACGGCGGGTTCCCGAACGCGTCGTGGGGCAATGCGAACTACTGGGTCGATCTCGTGTTCGACGTCCTGCCCGATGTCGTGGGCCCGATGGTCGCCAACGTCATCCCGGCCCCCGATCTGGTCGCGGTGGACCCGGAGGAGCCGATCGTCGTCCAGTTCGACGAGTCGGTCGACCCGTCGTCGCTCGAGTTCGGTCTCACCGGCCCCGACGATGCGCCCGTCGCCGGGGCCACCACCTGGAACGACGCGAAGACCGTCGCCTTCCGGCCTGACGCGGTCCTGGCTGCCGGGACCCGCTACACGGCCGCGCTGACCGCCGCCGACGTCGTCGGGAACGCGATGGTCGACCCATACGTGTGGTCGTTCACGACCGCCGTCGCCGCCGGGCAGTATCCCGTGACGATCTGGACGACCGCCGCGGTGCCCGCCAACGCCGCCGCGGACGACCCGTCCGCGATCGAACTCGGCGTGAAGTTCGGCGTCGACATCGCAGGCGCCATCGCCGGCATCCGTTTCTACAAGGGCGTGGGGAACGTCGGTCCCCACACCGCTCGGCTGTGGACGTCGGACGGGCAGCTGCTCGGCTCGGTCGTCGCCGGGAGCGAGAGCGCCGTCGGATGGCAGCAGGCCTGGTTCGACGCACCGATCCCGGTCGAGCCGGGCCACTGGTACGTCGCCAGCTACCACACGCCGACCGGTCGATATGCGGTGACCGGCGGAGGACTCTCCGGTGCCGTGGTCCGGCCGCCGCTGAGAGCGCCGGCGTCGGCCACGGTCGGCGGGAACGGCGTCTACCGCTACGGCGCCGGGGGCTTCCCGGACGGTTCGTATGGCGACTCGAACTACTTCGTCGACGTGCTCTTCACGGACCTCGCGGCGCCGGTCGTCACGACCTGTCTTCCGGCAGCGGGATCGGTCGGCGTGTCGCCGACCACCAGCCTCGCCGTCACCTTCAGCGAACCGATCGCCGACGGGTCGGTCGAGGCGGAACTGCGCGACGGCGCCGGCGTCACCGTGCCGATCACCGTCGAACACGACCCCGGGTCGGCCGACGTGACGATCCGGCCGGAGGGACCGTTGGCGAGCGCCACGACCTACACGGCGAGCGTGCTGGCGGCCACCGACCTCGCCGGGAATGCGCTGAGCGCGCCGTCGTCCTGGTCGTTCACCACGGCCGACTCGTCGCTCTCGTCGCTCTTCGGCGATGCGGTGCCGGCGACCGCAGCGGCCAACGACCCGTCGATGGTCGAGCTCGGCATGAAGTTCCAGGTGACGCAGAACGCCCAGGTCGAAGGGATCCGGTACTACCGGGGCCCCGGCAACGACGGCACTCATGTGGGTCACGTGTGGGATTCCAGCGGGACACTGCTGGCCGAGGTGACCTTCGGCGGTGAGTCCGCCACCGGCTGGCAGTACGCACCGTTGTCCCAGCCGCTCGTGCTCGTGCCGGGCGCCGTGTACGTGGTGTCGTACATCGCTCCCGTCGGGCGGTACGCGGTGTCGGGTGGCTACTTCGACGCCGGGCCGGTGTCGTCCGGGCCGATCGTCGGTCTGGCCAATGTCGCCGGGAACGGCAACGGCGTCTTCGCCTACGGCGGCGGCTTCCCCACGGGGACGTTCGGCGGCGGCAACTACTGGGTCGACGTCGTCGTCAGGGCGACGTGATCCCTCCACCCCGGCGTGACCAGCGCCGACCATTTCGATCATCGACAGAGAGCGGGAACCGATGCAGCTGAACCACCACCAGAGTCCGTCGCGCGAAGGCGGTGACGACCGCCATCGGGCGGGACCACTCGGCGTCGCCGTGATCGGCGCCGGGTACTGGGGGCCCAACCTCGCCCGCAACGCGGCGTCGCATCCGTCGACGCGCTTGGCGTACGTGTGCGATGTCGATCTCGACCGGGCGCAACGTGTCGCGTCGACGTACGCGGGAGCAGCGGCAACCGCCGACTTCCGGCAGGTCCTCGACGATCCGTTCGTGGAGGCGGTGGCGATCGCTACCCCGCCGTCGACCCACGCCCGACTCGCGATCGCCGCGCTCCGAGCGGGCAAGCACGTGCTGGTGGAGAAGCCGTTGGCCAACTCGATCGAGGACGCCGAGGCGATGATCGCGACGGCCGAACTCCACGACCGTGTGCTGATGTGTGACCACACGTACTGCTACACGCCGGCGGTGCAGTACCTCCGGTCGATCGTGCACGCGGGCGATCTCGGCGACCTCCAGTTCGTCGACTCGGTGCGGATCAACCTCGGGCTGGTGCAGCGCGACGTCGACGTCGTCTGGGACCTCGCCCCGCACGACCTGTCGATCCTCGACGCGGTGCTCCCGCCTGGCACCGGTGTGCGGTCGCTCTCTGCCACGGGTGCCGACCCGGTCGGTGCCGGCCAGTCGTGTGTCGCCTACCTCTCGATGGAACTCGACGGGGGAGCGATCGCCCACGTGCACGTCAATTGGTTGAGCCCGACCAAGGTGCGCCGCATGACGATCGGCGGGTCGCGCCGCACGGTGGTGTGGGACGACCTCGATCCCGTACAGCGGGTGAGCGTCTTCGACCGCGGTGTCGACGTGACCCACGACGACGGTCCCGACGCCGTCACCAATCGCAAGATCGCCTACCGCGTCGGCGACATGGTCGCCCCGGCACTCCGTGAACGCGAAGGGCTGGCGGGGGTGTTCGACGAACTCGTGGCATCGATCCGGGAACATCGACAGCCGTTGACGGATGGCCGCGCGGGGTTGCGTGTTCTGCGCATGCTCCAAGCGGCCCGGGCGAGCATCGACAGCGGCGGTCGGGCCCAGCCGATCGATGACAACGTCTCGCTGGTGTCGGCATGAGCGCCGTCGAACCGACCACGCTGCGGACCACCCCACTTGCCGGACTCGCCGGGGCCCGCATCCTGATCACCGGTGGCGCCGGCTTCATCGGTTCCACGATCGCCGACCAGGCGCTGCGGGCCGGCGTCGACTCGATCGTGCTGATCGACAATCTCGTACGCGGCCGCCACGAGAACCTCGACACGGCCTTGTCGGCCCGCGGGGTCGAGTTCCTCGTCGGCGACATTCGTGACCGGACCCTGCTCGGCCGTGCGATGCAGGGCGTGGACGTCGTCTTCCATCAGGCGGCTTTGCGGATCACGCAGTGCGCCGACGATCCTCGAGCGGCCGTCGACGTGATGGCCACCGGGACGCTGAACGTGGTCGAGGCGGCGTGCGCGGCCGGTGTCCGCCGCGTGGTCGCCGCCTCGTCGGCCTCGGTGTACGGCATGGCGACCGAGTTCCCCACGCCCGAACAGCACCACGCCTACGACAACCGCACCCTGTACGGCGCGGCGAAGCTGTTCGACGAGGGCCTGCTGCGGAGCTACCACGACATGTTCGGGCTCGACTACGTCGCCCTCCGCTACTTCAACGTGTACGGCCCCCGGATGGACATCCACGGGGTGTACACCGAGGTGCTGGTTCGGTGGATGGAGCGCATCGTGCGCGGTGAGCCACTGCTCATCTTCGGCGACGGGAGCCAGACGATGGATTTCGTGTTCATCGACGACGTCGCACGGGCCAACCTGCTCGCTGCGGCAGCCCCGGTGACCGACCGGGTCTACAACGTCGCCCGTGGGGAGGAGACGAGCCTGCTGCAGCTCGCCGAAGCGCTCCAGCGAGTCATGGGCAGCGACCTGCCCATCGAGTTCGGGCCGGAGCGGTCGGTCAATCCGGTGCCCCGCCGGTTGGCCGACACCCGGGCCGCCGAACGGGATCTCGGGTTCCGGGCGGCGGTCGCGCTCGACGAAGGTCTGGCCGCACTCGTGGAGTGGTGGCGGCACGAGCGTTCGAGGGCGGCGGTGGCATGACGCTGATCGAGAGTCCCTCGTCGATCGGTTCAGCTTCGATCGGCTCGGCTTCGATCGGTTCCGCCTCGATCGACGTGGAGGAGATCGGAACGGCACCGATCCCGATCATGCGTCCGGTGCTCGGTGACGCCGAGGTGAGCGCCGTGACCGAGGTGTTGCGCAGCGGATGGGTCGCCCAAGGCCCGCGCGTGGCGGCGTTCGAGTCCGCGTTCGCCGCGAGCGTGCGCGCCGCCGAGGGCGTTGCTGTTTCGAGTTGCACGACCGGGCTGCACCTGGCGCTCGTGCTCGCCGGAGTCGGGCCGGGTGACGAGGTCGTGGTTCCGTCACTGTCGTTCATCGCCACCACCAATGCGGTGGTGTACACGGGCGCCACCCCGGTCTTCGCCGACGTCGACCTCGCGACCGGCAACGTGACGGCCGCCTCCATCGGCGAAGTGATCACCGATCGGACTGCGTGCCGTGGTCGTCGTCGACCAGGCCGGCGTCCCGGCCGACATCGAGCCGATCCGTCGACTCTGTCGCTCGCTCGACCTCGCCGTCGTCGAGGACGCGGCGTGCGCCATCGGCTCGACTCATGAAGGCGCGCCCGTCGGTGCCGGCGGGACCGCGGTGTTCTCGTTCCACCCCCGCAAGATCCTCACGACGGGTGAGGGCGGCATGATCACCCTCGACGATCCGGACCAGGCTCGCCGGGCGCGACGCCTCCGCGAGCACGGCATGAGTCAGAGCGCGGCCGATCGGCACGGGAGCGGCGGCCTGGCCTTCGAGGAGTACGGCGAGACGGGCTTCAACTATCGGATGACCGATCTCCAGGCGGCGATCGGGCTGGTGCAGTTGACGCGGCTCGGTGAGATCGTGAGCCGCCGGCGCGAGCTGGCGAGGGCCTATCAGGACCGTCTGGCGACGGTTCCGGGCCTGACCTGCGTCGACGATCCGGCGTGGGGGACGACGAACTACCAGTCCTTCTGGATCCGGCTCGACAGCGGGTTCGGGGTCGCCCGCAACGACGTCATGGCCGCCTTGGCCCGCGTCGGTATCGCCAGTCGGCGCGGCATCATGGCCACCCATCTGGAGCCGGCCGGTGAGCGCTTCGTGCGCGGACGGCTGCCGGTGACCGAGCGAATCACGTCGACGACGCCATCCTGCCGCTCTTCCACGAGATGACATACGACGACGTCGACCGCGTGCGCGGCCATCCGGGAATGCCGACCGTGACCGCCGTCCGTCGGTTGGTGCTCGTGGGCGCGGGAGGCTTCGCGGGAGACGACCGAACTCGTTCGGCGCTCAATCGTGTCGATCCCACCTTCGACCTCGTCGGGTACCTCGACGACGACCCGGCGCTGGCCGGACAGGTTCGTACCGGCCTGCCCGTCGTCGGCCCGCTCGAGTGGATCCACGATCACCCCGACGTCGCGGGTGACGGTGTGCATCGGGAGCCCGGCGGCACCGGCGAGCCCGACGTCGCGTCGTGGCTCGCCTCGGGCTCGATCCCTCCCGGTTCGCCACGCTCGTGCATCCCCGCGCCGACCTCGGCACAACGGTCGAGGTGGGCGCCGGGTCGGTCATCCATGCCGGCTGTGTCATCACCGCCGACGTGCGGCTCGGGCGTCACGTCGAGATGATGCCGGGCACGGTGCTGACGCATGACGACGTCGTCAGCGACGGAGCCACGTTCGGCGCCGGGGTGCGCGTCGCCGGAGGCGTCGACATCGGCGCCGACGCCTACCTCGGCTCGGGCGCTGCATTCGTGAGCGGGTCGTCATCGGTGTGGGCTCGGTCGTCGGGATGGGCGCGGTCGTGCTGGCGACGTTCCGCCGGGGGAGATCTGGGCCGGGAACCCCGCCCGCTTCATCCGGTCGGCGCAGCCGCGCACCCCGATCGGAGCGGTCGGGTGAGGATCATCGTCTACCCCCACGACCTGGCGGTCGGCGGGAGCCAGATCAACGTGATCGACCTGGCCGCCGCAGTGCGCGATCTGGGTCACGACGTGTTCGTCTACGGCATTCCGGGCCCGCTCGCCGGACACATCGCCGATCGCGGCCTGCCGTTCATCGCCGCGCCGGCGATGCAGTACCGGCCGGCCTCGCAACGAATCGTGCATCTGCAGGCCACTGTCGCGTCGCGAGCGCATCGACGTGATCCACGGCTACGAGTGGCCGCCGTGCCTCGACGCCTATTTCGGCGCCTACCTGATCGGTCGCGTCGGGCTCACGTGCACGGTCCTGTCGATGGCCGTGTCGCCTCTCGTGCCCCGGTCGGTCCCGCTGCTGATGGGGACCGAGGATCTTGCCGACAGTGCACGGCACGCCGGTCA
Organism: Ilumatobacteraceae bacterium; assembly: GCA_963752815.1. Classification (GTDB taxonomy): domain Bacteria; phylum Actinomycetota; class Acidimicrobiia; order Acidimicrobiales; family Ilumatobacteraceae; genus Sva-07. The sequence continues at coordinate 77,796 of CAVVZI010000006.1, forward strand.
TCGGTCGGTGTCCGTCCTGGAGCCACCGATCGACGTGGACGTGGATCACCCCGGGATCGACGGCTCGGCCGTGCGGGCATCGCTCGGTCTCGGTGCGGACGAGCAGCTCGTCGTGACGGTCTCGCGTCTGGCGGTCGACCTGAAACTCGACGCGCTCGAACGGGCCATCGCCGCGGTGGCAGCGATCGTGGGCTCGCTGGCCGGTCCGTCTGTCTGATCGTCGCGGTGGAGAGGCGAGCGAGATCGCGGTCGAGGCCGCCGATGTGGACGCCCGTGCGGCCGCCAGGTCTCCATTCGCGGGGACAGCTCGACCCCGCGCCTAGGACGTGGTGGCCGACGTGGTCGTCGGCATGGGGAGCTCCGCCCTCGGCGACGGCGATCGGACGCCGGGTCGTTGTCGAGGCGAGCATGGGGTCTCGCTGGCGTGCGAACCGTTGATGTTCGACAATGTTCCTCCGTCACGGGATCTGGGGCATCGGTGACGAGGTACGATCGACCGTGTCGCCGACCTCGATCCGTTCCTCGACGATTCTGCATCGCGCCGAACGGGCGAATTCGGTCGTCGATCGGTCGTCGATCGCTTCGGTCGCGTGACGCCGTACTGCGGCTCCAGGCGGACGGACGCCGACCTCCTCGCCGAGCAACTCGCCGCGTTCGCCCGCTGGATGCGGGCGACGAGGCCGGCAGGGAGCCGCTGCTGCTGCGCTGCAACGACCCCGGTGTCAATGATGTTGGGCGCGTCAAAATGAAGCCGAGGCTGATGTATGACGCATCCGCGACCGATCGAGGTCGGATCGCCTTCCGACCTGGTGGGAAACGCTAACGAAGCGGGCGCCAGAAGGTCGAGCGTGGGTTCGCGCTGGTCTATCCGGTACGGCCTTCATCGGCGGCGCCGACGTAGTGGTGTTCAGCTACCAGTTCGGGGCAGATCGCGAGGCGATGGACTGCGTGGGTGTGGGCGAATGAAATGATGCGTGATCGAGGCGATCCTGCGCGGTCGTATCGGGCCCGGCGACGAGGTCCTTCGGCGACACGTTCATCGCGAACGGCCTGGTGCTGTGCACCGAGCCGCGCGCCCGGTGCCGTTGATCGCGACGATGAAGTACCTCCTGATCGACCTGATTCGATCGGCGCCTCACTGATTGCACCAAGGGCTGGTCATCGGCGCGGATCTGTACGGAACAGCGGCGCGCGCTTTCGACAAGATCGGCGGCGCCGTCGGTGAGCGACGCCGCGAACGATCGAGGACGCTGTCAGTCGCAGGGCGCTCGGCGCGATGCCGACGATCGGCGCCGACGTCATGCCTGCTGTGACGTCGACCGGGCAAGAACCTGGGGGCGTATGCGAATGCGGGCGCAGTGCTGATGCTGTACGTGGTGCTGCTGCTGTATCGCGATCGCGACGAATGGCGGCATGGCGGAGCAACGAGCACGCTGCTGGTATGTACTCCGTCTCGACGTACTCAAGGCGGTCGTCCTGGCGGGCCAAGTCGCGACCTCGACGTGGAACGTGGCGCGGCGTGGCGCGCGGATCGATATGATGAACTCCTCGCGGGCACCGGCGGCTTCGTCGACGTGTACGTGGAACGGAACTATCTACGTCGGCACCTGTACGTCGTCGTCGTGGACCGTGACCGGCGACGGCGACCTTCGCGAAGGGCGGAGTCGTACATGGTATCGACCGACCCTGCACCGATCGACGAACGCCGTGGACGAATGGCTCGGCGAGTCGTCCGGCGACTTTCCGGTCCGGAAGCTGCGAGCCGGTCGATGATGATCTGCCGACGGAACCCCACCACGGCGAACGACCAGGCGCGGTCGTTGACCTGCTCGTCCAGGTGATGCACGGCACCGTGCTGCGGAACGATCTCGCGGTCGTCGACGAGCCGGTCGCTGACGTCTTCGTCCATCCGGACGGTCGCTGCGAGAGCGACACCGTCGGGTCGGGGACCAGGGTCTGGGCGTTCGCCCACGTGTTGTCGGGTGCCGCCATCGGCCGCGACTGCAACATCTGCGACCACGCCTTCGTCGAAGGCGCCGCCGTGATCGGCGATCGGGTGACGGTCAAGAACGGCGTGCTGATCTGGGATGGGGTCACCATCGGCGACGACGTCGTTCATCGGCCCCGGCGTGGTGTTCACCAACGATCTGACGCCGTGGGCCCACGTCAAGAAGTCGGGCGATGGCCTCACTCCGACGGTGGTCCGGACCGGCGCGACGATCGGCGCCAATTCGACGATCGTGTGCGGCATCACCATCGGCCGGCACGCCTTCGTGGCGGCCGGATCGGTCGTGACCCGCGACGTCGTCGATCACGCCATGGTGCGGGGCAACCCGGCCCGGCAATCGGGATGGGTTTGTACATGCGGGATCGGGCTCGACGAACGACTTGCCTGCTCGTGCGGGACGCGTACCGCTTACTGGACGGTCGATTGACCGACCTGATCCGAGAGGAGACAGCCAATGTCCGACACGATGAAAGAGCGGCGAACGCCCGCGTACGGCGACCAGGCCGCGTTGACGAGTTTCGCCGACGAGGTGCTGCCGTCGTTGCAACTCGACGACGGACTGTTCTGCTTCGATCGGACCTGGGCCGATCCGACGCTGCGCGGCTCGTCGGTGCGCTATTCGATCATGGTGCTCCTCGGCCTGACCCGACGGGCGTCGCAGGGCGGCGTGGTCAGCACCGACATCGAGGCGCTGCACCGCCGGATCCACCGGGAAGGCACTCACCTCGGCGTCGGCGACCTCGGTCTGTTGCTGTGGGCCGACACCCGGCTCGGCGATCCTGTGGCGTCGCAGACGCTGGCGCTGCTCGAACGGCGCGCGCTGGCACCCGGTGCCCTCGACGATCTCGTGGGCATGGAGATCGGGTGGCTGACTTGCGGCGCCGTGGCTGGTCACGCAGTGGGGCTGCGAGCGGGTGCCCTCGTCGTGAGGGCGATCGACGAACTGCAGAGGCGGTCGACATCGACACCCCTGTTCCGTCACACCGGTGCCCACAACCGACGCGCCGCGTTGCCGAACTTCGCCACCCAGGTCTACGCACTGCTCGCGCTGACCGAGTTGGCGCGGCACGACCTCGACAGCACGGCGCTCGCACGTGCGGTTCGCCTGGCCGACCGGCTCGTCGAGTTGCAACGACCGGACGGAGGCTGGCCGTGGCTGTTCAACGCCGACCGCGGTGCGGTCGTCGAACCGTACGAGATCTACTCGGTGCACCAGGATGCGATGGCGCCGATGGCGTTCTTCGCTCTCGACGAGGTGCTCGGTGAGGAGCGGTACCGGCCGGCGGTGCTCGAGGGCCTGCGATGGTGTTTCGGCCACAACGAGCTGTCGTTCAACTTCTACGACGCGCAGATCGGATTCGCCCATCGTTCGATCCGCCGGCGGCGAGCCTCTGCCCGAATCGATCTCTGGGCCAACGCCGCCCTCGGGTCGACGCGCAGCCGGTTGCCGAGGCTGGACGTCGGTGGCCGGCAGATCAATCCGACGTGCCGGCCCTACCACCTCGGCTGGATCCTCGAGGCCTGGTCGCGATGACCGTCCAGGCCGTCAGCCCGGTCAGTCCCGACGCTCCACTGCGCGCGACACGCACGGTGCGACTCTTCGACGTCGACGTCGACGCGCTGGATGCGACCGGCACGCTCGATCGTGTCTTCCAGCTCGTCGATCGCCCGATGCCGAGCCAGCACGTCGTCCTCAACGCGGCGAAAGTGGCGCAGATGGCCAGCGATCCTCGTCTCCGCGAGATCGTGCGGTCGTGCGACCTGGTCAACGCCGACGGAGCCTCGATCGTGTGGGCGAGCCGGGCCCTCGGCCGGCCGGTACCCGAGCGTGTCGCCGGCATCGATCTGTTTACCGCCATCGTCGAGCCGCGACACGTCGAGCCGGGCACAGCGTGTACTTCCTCGGAGCGACCGACGAAGTGCTCGACGAGATGCTGGGACGTTTCCGCCGGCAGTTCCCGACCCTCCAGATCGCAGGCGTTCGCAACGGCTACTGGGACGACGATGCCACGGTCGTGGCGGCCGTACGCCGGGCCCGTCCCGACTTTCTATTCCTGGCAATCCCGAGCCCGCGCAAGGAGTATTGGCTGAACGAGCACCTCCAGGAACTCGGCGTCTCGTTCGTGATGGGGGTCGGGGGGATCGTTCGATGTGGTCGCCGGCAAGGTTCAGCGCGCGCCGCGCTGGGTGCGTAGCGCGCCGGCGGGGAATGGCTCTACCGCCTGTGCCAGGAACCACGCCGGATGTGGAAGCGATACCTCGTCGGCAACACCAAGTTCGTGGCGCTCACCGTCCGGGAATGGCGAGTCCTTCGATGACGGTGACCGACACCCCTGTGGAGGGCTCGGCAGCGCCGCCGTCGACGGTGCAGGGAACGGCGCGCACGCCGCGCCTTCGGCTGGAGTCTCCTCAACAGCAGTGCGGGCCGCCTCACCACGGTCGTCGTGGGTCTGATCCTGGCCCGCATTCTGGTGCCGGCGGAGTACGGGACGTTTGCGGTTGCGATCTTGGTACTGGCGATCCTGCAGAGCATGAACGAACTGGGGGTGAGCGTTGCGGTGATCCAGTGGCCAGGCGATGTCCGCCGGGCCGCCCACACCGGCACCACGCTGGCCCTGGGAACCAGTGCGTTGCTGTACGCCTTCGTGTACGCGACGCGCCGTCGATCGCCGGGGCCATCGGCGCGCCGGAGTCGACGGCCGTGATCCGCGTGCTCGCCGTCGGAGTGCTCATCGACGGCATCTCCTCTATTCCCGGTGCGCTGATGACGCGGGCGTTCCACCAACGACGGCGAGCCGTGGCCGACCTGGTTGCCCTCGTGCCCTCGTCCGTTGTCAGCATCGTCCTCGCCACCCAGGGACACGGCGCGATGAGCCTCGCCTACGGTTCGCTGGCCGGCAATCTCACCGCCACTGCCCTAGTCCTCGTGCTCGCCCCGGCACGACCGTTGCCGGGTTGGCATCGCGACGACGCGGTCGCATTGTTGCGTGTGGGGCTGCCGCTCGCCGGGACGAGCCTCGTCCTGCTGGCGACCATGAACGTCGACTACGTCGTCGTCGGTCGTCAATTGGGGACGACGGCCTTGGGGCTCTACCTGCTGGCCTTCAACCTGTCGAGTTGGCCGTCGAACCTGCTCTCCACGCCCGCTGTCCTGTACGTCGACCCGCCGATCTCGCACCTGACACGGTTCAACAGTCCGGTGGTGGCGGGTTCGATCTCGTGGCCGCGACTGGATCATCGGTCCACGGCTCGTCCGCTACACGCCGCTCGTCGCACCCAAGCCGATGCACCCGGGAATGGTTCGCACGACCGAGATGCTGGTTGGCGTCAACTCAGGTCGGTGGTCGCCACGCTCGGAGCGGACGTGACCGCGGTGATCTCGACCTGGCTGCATCTGGATGTGTTCGGATGCCTGGGCGAACGGTCGCGGATCTACTGGTGGCAGGACGATCCAGCGGGCGCCGGCGGAGTATTGGGGGACGAGCGCCGAGCGTCTGGCCGCCGCCGATCTGCGTCTGGCACAGTCAGCCGACATCGTGGTGGCCGTGAACGACGACGCGGTACAACGTTGGCGCTGACCGTGGGGTCGACGCGCCTTCCTCCCGAATGGGTGCGACCTCGAGTCGTTCGGCGTCGACGACTGCGCAGTACCGACCGATGCGCCGAGGCGACGACCGGTGGCGGGCTTCGTCGGCCACCTCAATTCGAGAACGGATCTCGCGCTGCTCGAGGCGGTGGCCGCGGACGGTGTCTCCCTCGTCCTGATCGGGCCGAAGGATCGGCGTTCGAGCCGGATCGATTTCTGTCGACTCGCTGGATTGCCCAACGTGACGTATCGGGCCGCGAGCAGTTCGAGGATCTGCCCGGCTACCTGGCGGCGATGGACGTCGGACTGGTGCCATACGGCGCGACGGAGTTCAACCGGTGGAGCTTTCCGATGAAGACTCTCGAATACCTCGCCGCCGGTCTGCCGGTCGTGTCGACATCGCTGCCGGCCGTCCGGTGGCTCGACACTGCCCTCATCAGCCTCGCGGGACACACCGGATGAGTTCGTGGGCCCGGTCCGCCAGGTCACGTCGTCGCCTCGGACGGGCACGGAGGTCGCCGAGCGTCGCTCGTTCGCGGCGAACCACAGTTGGGCTCAGCGCGTGGCTGTGCTTGCCGGCATCATCGAGTCGCGACCAGGGATCGGAGCTGGCCCGCGGAACGGGATGACCACCGTGGTGCCGTCCGCCGGGACGGTCAGCCCGGACCGACGGCTGCGCCGGTGTCGTCCCACACGTTTCCGGACCAGACGTTCCCAACGCCTCCCGACTCGAACACGGGTGCAAGGCCCAGAAGCCGCCGTTCGGGTAGAACAAGCGACCAAAACGATTGTTGGTCACGTGAATGTTGAACGTGCCGGTCGGGCCTTGGCCGCCGTAGAAGGAGTACCCACCTCCGGCCAGCAAGTTGTCATCGATCGTTCGGTTTCCTTGACCCCCGAAGTCCTGGAACAGGCTGACCGCGTCGGTCTGGTCATGCGGATTGAAGATGGTGTTGTGGCGAATCGTGAGTTGCGTCGTGCCCCCGTTCGACGTCGTGCCGTTGACGTGGTCGGGACTGACGTAGCCGAGATCGTGGATGTAGTTGTCCTGGATGAGCCCCGCATCGATCTGAATACCGGTGGCCGTGTGGTAGATCTCGCTGCGGAGAATGCTGAGACCGGTCGAGTCGCTGTTGATGTCCTTGATGCCGACCATCAACCGACTGCTGCCGCTCGGAACGGCTGTAGATTTCCACGCTTGCCGATGCTGACGTTGTCGATGGCGTAGGCGATACCCGGTACCTCACCCGTGTCGATGATCCTCGAGTTGCGAATCGTCAGGTTCGATCCGGTGACATCGATGGCAGCGTTGACCAGGAGGCCGTCGAGGTAGGGCGCCGCCGCCGGTCACCTCGACGGAAGCCGCCTAGTCGGATGCCACTGCCACCCCGGGGTTGGCCGCCAGGGTGACCTGGGAATTCCGGCGCACCGTGCGCAGGGTGACGCCGGGAAGAACGCCGGTGTTCGACGCATCCGGATACCCGCACGCGCTGGCTGCGGTGCGCATCTGCCGACTGGCACCGTCGCGCCGGGGTTGACCGGGCCCGGAGGGATCGGGCCCGGAGTGATCGGACCCGGAGTAGTCGAACCCGGAGTGGCGGGACCGACGAGCCGAGACGAGTCGCCGGTCGCAAGGCTGTCGCTGGACCGTTGATCGGCCCGGTCAGTTGCCCGTACACCACTGTTCCGGCCAGCGCGAGCGAACCGAGTCCAAGTGCTGCGAGCAGGGCGATCCTGCGCCGCGAGCGTGCCGAACGGTGAGATCTCGTTGGTGCGGGCTGGCCGGGTGTCTGGCCGGGAGCGTGGTCCATTTCCGGTCCCTCCTACTTTCCGGGTTGCTAAGCTACGTACACCACCACGAGTGTGTCGTTCGGGCGCCTGCGCGGGGCTGGGCGACCGGAAGCGTCGTGGTCGAAATGGCCCGACATAGACTGGAAGCCGGCCGCTGCCACATGCCAGTTCGTCGGGACGGCTCGCCGGGCGAACAAGGCTCCGAAGTGCCGCTCGGTGTTGCGTACCCGAGCGGGACTTCGACAGCTCGGCGACGATCGAGGCGCCGTAGTAGCACCATGCGCTCATTCCGCGATGACGTCGCGTGTAGTAGCGAACACGATTCAGTACCTGCATGGAGTGCGTGCGATCGCTGGTGCCCGATTGTGCGCCGATGTGAACAGCGACGGCCGCTGGCTCGTACCAGATCACGAACCCGTGCCTGCGTGGACGTGCTGCGAAATCGGTCTCCTCGGAATAGAGGAAGTACGACTCGTCCCAGCCGTCAAGGGCTTCGTGGCACGCTCGGGACACGAGCAGCACCGCTCCCACCGCCCACTCGACGGGCCGTGCATCGAGGTATTGGCCGTCGTCCGCCACCGATTCCGAGAGTGCCGCGATTCCGGTCCGCGACAGCCCCAGCGCTCGTCCGATCGTCGGTTCTGACGCAGTGAATGGTGAAGTCGGCCGTCGAGTCCTCGGACTTGGGGCGCTACCACGCCGACCGCCGGTCGGTCGAGGGCCTCGGCCAACGCCACGATGGATCCGGGGTGAGTCGGACGTCCGGATTCAGGACGAGGATCGAGTCCGAATGCTCTGCCGTTCGTGTACCGACGTTGACGCCACCGGCATAGCCGGTGTTGGTCGATCGGACGAGCGTGCAGTCGGTCGGCCCTCGACGACGTCGAACAGGTGTGTCGGACGATCCGTAGTCGACGACATCGATGTCCGCGGATCAGCGCTGCCGAGGATGCCTGGGAATCGAGTCGAGGAGGTTCGCGACGACGTGGGCATGTTGTGCGTGACGATGACGTCGCGACGTCGACGTGGCGCCTCGGGTGGCCATCTCATCTTCCCGTCGGTCGACGGCGGCCGGAGGCGCGGCCGCCGTCGACGATCGTGTCGGCGATGCGTTCGCCGGCGTGTCCGTCCCAGAGTGCCGGGCGGCGATCCTCGACGCCGTGGTCGAGCACGTGGAACGCGGCCGCGACGATGGCGTCGGGATCGACGCCCACGACGCTGGTTGGTGCCCTCGGTGACGGTGATCGGCCGTTCGGTGTTCTCGCGCAGCGTGAGGCACGGCACGCCGAGCGCGGTCGTCTCCTCCTGGACCCCACCGGAGTCGGTGAGCACCACGCGCGGCGGCGCCTGCAGCGCCAGGAAGTCGAGGTAACCGAGCGGCTCGATGAGCGCGGACGCGGCCGGCGAGCGGCAGTTCGACCGGCGCAGCCGGCCGGCCGTGCGGGGGTGGGCGGGGAAGACGACCGGGAGCGCTCGGCGACGCGAGCCAACGGCGCCGACGAGCCTGCCGAGCTGGCGGTCGTCGTCCACGTTCGACGGGCGGTGCAGCGTGGCGAGGCGCGTACGCGCCCGTCGGCGACTCCGAGCTCGTGCGCGGACATCGCCTCGGCGCCGGCCCGGTCGCAGGTTGGCGAGCAGCGTGTCGATCATGACGTTGCCGACGAGGTGGACCTGATCGCTCGCGGTAGCCCTCGCGCGCAGGTTGTCGACCGCGTCGGCCGACGGGGCGAACAGGTAGTCGCTCAGCCGGTCGGTGACGACCCGGTTGATCTCCTCGGGCATCGCCCAGTCGCGGCTGCGCAGGCCCGCCTCGACGTGGGCGACGCGGCACCGGCCTTGGCCGCGACGAGCGCGCAGGCGACGGTCGAGTTCACGTCGCCGACGACCACGACCACGTCGGGCCGCTGCGTCGTCGACGAGCGGCTCGAACGCGGTCATGATCCGCCGCGGTCTGGGCGGCGTGGACTGCCGGAGCCGACCTCGAGGATGTGGTCCGGCGGTCGGATGCCGAGCTCGTCGAAGAACACGTCGCTCATCGCGGTCGTCGTAGTGCTGGCCGGTGTGGACGAGCACGCGTGCGCACGCCGCGGCGATTCCAGGGCGGTCGATCACCGGCTTGAGCTTCGGGAAGTTCGGGCGTGCGCCGGCGACGCACATCACGGTGAGCGCATCCGGGTCGAGCGGCGGCTCAGAGGTGGGCAATGTGTGCTCCTGTGAGGCGGTGGCGGGTGTCGAACACGTGCGGCGCCGTGCTGTTGATCCGCACCCAGTCGAACGCGTCGTGGTCGGTGAGCACCACCACGAGGTCGGCTGCTTCGATCTCCTCGTCGATCGCCTCGACGCGAGTCCCGGGCACCTGGACGCACGAGTCGACCATCGGGTCCGCCATGCGGACGTCGGCGCCGAGATCAACCAGCAGCTGGGCGATGCGTGTCGCCGGCGACTCGCGGTAGTCGCCGGAGTTCTTCTTGTAGGCGATCCCGAGCAGCAGCAGTCGGGCGCCGTTGACCGACTGCTGCAGCTCGTTCAGCTCGAGCACGATGCGACGGACCACGTAGTCGGGCATGTGGTCGTTCACGTCGTTCGCGAGGTGCACGAAGCGGCACGCGAGGCCGAGACGGCGCTGCACCTGCCACGAGAGGTAGCTCGGGTCGATGGGCAGGCAGTGCCCGCCGACTCCGGGGCCTGGACGGAACGGCATGAACCCGAACGGCTTCGTGGATGCCGCGTCGATGACGTCCCAGATGTCGATGCCCATCCCGTGGGCGAACACGGCGAGTTCGTTGACGAGCGCGATGTTGACGTGACGGAACGTGTTCTCCAGGAGCTTGGCCAGCTCCGCCTCCCGAGTGCCGCGGACGGGCACCACGTGGTCGACGAGGCGGGAGTAGAATCCTTCGATCCGCTCGAGCGACGCCGCGTCGATCCCCGACACGATCTTCGGAGTCGACATGAACGTCCACACCGGGTTGCCGGGATCGATTCGTTCCGGGCTGAACCCGACATGGAAGTCCGTTCCGGCGACGAGCCCGGATGCCTCCTCGAGCAGCGGCACGAGCAGTTCGTCGGTCGTGCCCGGATAGGTGGTCGACTCGAGCACGACACACGACCCGGCGCGCAGCAGCGTGCCGAGCCCGCTCCCGGCTGCGGTGACGTACGAGAGGTCGGGTGAGCCGTCGCGCAGGGGAGTCGGCACCGCGATGACCGCCACGTCGAACCATTCGGCGTCGGAGAGTTCGGTCGTCACGGCGAAGCGGCCGGAGTTCAGCGCCTCCTTGACCTCACCGTCGGAGATGTCCTCGACGAAACTGTTGGCGTCGCGCAGCCGAGCGATGCGCTCGGTCGACAGGTCGACGCCGACCACATCGAAGCCCGCCTGCACCGCCCGCAGCGCGAGTGGGAGGCCGACGTAGCCGAGCCCGACCACGATCACCCGTTCCGTCGTGTCCATGTCGATCCAATCCGCCCGTGTCGTCCGAATGTGTGCGTCGCGGGGCCGTTGCGCTTTCCAGGGCCCGATCCGAACGTACGGCAGGAGCCATCGGCGGTGACAGGGGCGAGCGCTGAAGAAGCGCTGATCATCCTCTGGGCACCCTTTCCGTCGCCACGGTGTTCGCTGATACTGACCCGGTGATCTTCGATGCGGGTTCGGTCGGCGATGTCGTCGGCGCGGCGGCGACCATCGCGTTGGCCGCTCCGGGCATGGTCACCGCGGCGCATCTCGGCGTGCTCGGTGTCGGGTCGCTCTGTTACCGCGAACGACTTCCCGACCGTGTACCGCCGGTCCGCTTTCTCGTGGTCGTACCAGCGCACAACGAGGAGCTCGTGCTCGCAGGCACGCTCGAGGCCATCACCGCGTCGATGCGTTCTCGGGATCAACTCCTCGTCGTCGACGATCGCAGCACGGACCGGACGGGCGAGATCGCCCTCGGGTTCGGCGCGACCGTGCTGCGACGTGAGCCCGGTGAACCACCCGGCCGCGCGGCGGCTCGTCAGGCGGCACTTCGCCACGCCCGGTCGCTCGAGTGGGACGCCATGGTGATGATCGACGCGGACTCGATCGTCGAACGCGGGTTCTTCGATGCCTGCGAGCGCATGCTCGCCACGGGCGCGGTCGCGGCCTGCAGGCGCGCAGCGAAGCGGCGATCGGGACTCGACTGATCGATCAGGCGGCGCTCGCGTCCTTCGCCGTACAGGGCGTCCTGATGCCCCGCGGGCGCGACGCTCTCCATGGGCTCGTGCGCCTGCGCGGAACGGGCATGGTGTTGCGTCGCGATGTCATCGACGGCTTCGAGTTCCGCGCGCCGGCTTCCGAGGATCTCGTGTACGCACTCGATCTCTGCCTCGCCGGCATCCGCATTCGGCACGTCGAATCCGCACGGCTCCGCTCGCAGAACGCCGGATCGTGGCGTACCGCGACCGAGCAGAAGATGCGGTACGAGGTGGGCCGACTGGCCGCGGCTCGCGAGTTCGTCCGTCCGTTGCTCGCGAGCCGCAAGTTCGCCGGGGTCGAGGCGGCGTGGTTCCTCGTGTCGCCACCCCTGGCCAACGCGCTGACGTTCCTCCTGCTCGCACTCGTCGTCGGTCTCGTGATCGGTCCGGCTTGGGCCGTCGGGATCGTCGTCGCGGCCATCGCCACGCTGAGCGCGGCCATCGGGCTGGCGTTCGTGCAGGCCCGGCTGCATCCCCGCGTGATACTCGCCGTCGCGGTCGCGCCGGCGTACCTGGCGTGGAAGCTGCTCGTGCAGGTCCGGGCGATGCTGTCGCTGCGCCGTGGGCCGTACGAGTTCGGCGCCACCGAACGCCACACCTGACGCACCTGCGGGGTTCGCCCTCACGGAGAGACCGCCAGTCGGTCACCGCGTGTCGGAGTCGGTCATCGACCGGTGTGAAAGCGGGTCACCGGGGAGCGGTGTCGGGGCGGACGACACCCGCGTCCCCGATGACCTAGCGGACCCGCTGAAGGGGGTCGCGCGCTGGGAGCCGGCAGGCGCCTGCGGCCGGCAGATGGTGGCCTCGGAGCGGGCCGCGACGATTGCTCACGAGGCGATCAACTCGTTCGGGACCTCGACGGATCCGAGCACTGCCGTGGCACTTGGTGCCGCCAGGGAGGTGACGGTGCCCTGGTCGGCGGGACGAAGCGCACGCCATCCCCGGCCGATCACGGCCGGAACGGTGTGCGCGAGGATCGTGAGGTCGAGCAGGAGCGACCAGTTGTCCACGTAGTAGAGGTCGAGGCGCCGATAGGCCTCGAACGATCCGTTGTCGCGTTCCTCGACCTGCCACAGACCCGTGACGCCCGGTCGAACGTCGTGTCTCGACGCGAGCCGCGCATCGAACTGGGTCACCTCGCTCGGGAGCGCCGGCCGCGGGCCGATCAGGCTCATCTCGCCCCGGATCACCGAGATCAGCTGGGGGAGTTCGTCGATGCTCGAGGCGCGGAGCAACCGTCCGATCTTCGTCACGCGCGGATCGTCGCGCCACCTTGAACAGCGGTCCGCCACCGCGTTCGTTGAGGTGCTTGATGTCACCGATCCGGCGCTCGGCGTCGACGCTCATCGAACGGAGCTTCGGCATCAGGAACGTCGCGCCGTTGCGGCCGACGCGGCGCTGACGGAAGACGACGGGTCCACCGTCTTCGACCTTGATGGCGACCGCGCTGATCGCCAGGATCGGCGCAGTCACCATCAGTACGAGGGCGGCCAGCGTGACGTCGAGCAGTCGCTTGACGAATCGTTGGCAGCCGAGGAGTCGGGGGCTGTCGAGGCAGAGCAGCGTGTCGTGTCCCATCGGGGCCGCGCGGACCTCGCGATGGTCGATGCCGCGGAGGCCAGCGTGGACGCGCACGTCGGTGCCGGCGCGTCGGAGTGCGAGGAGCTGGGCTGTAGGTGGCCTCGCTCCTGAGCGCGTCGACGGTCGCGACCACGATCGACGCGCCGGTCGTCTCAACCGTCTGCACGAGGTCGTCGCTGGCACCGATGTAGGCGACGCCCCGGTCGGCGCTTCCGATGCACACACCCCGACGCAGCCGAGGATCGTCCAACCCGCCTCGGCATGCGCGGCGATCAGGTCGAGCACGTCGGTTGCGTCGCTGCCGTCGCCGAGCACGATCACCCGGTCCGCGAGCGACCCTCGCTCGCGCAGCTGCGTCTCCATCCGGTCGACGACGAAGCGTCCCGCCTGCACGGCTCCGGTCGCCAGCACCGTTGCCAGCACCGCGGTCGCGATCCCGATCGTCGCGGCCGGTCTGCTGGTCGATGACGAACGACGACCGTCCCGCTGAGCAGGCTCGCCCGCATCACGATGCGATGTTCGAACACGCGGCCCACTCCGACCTTCCTGGAGTACCCGCGCTGGAGCACGGTGAGGATCACACTCGCGCCGCTGACGACAGCGGCGAGCGCGACAGCCGTCGCGTCCGTGACCGTCGTGCCGGCCGAGAGGACGAGCAGCCAGACGACGCCGCTTGTCCCCCAGTCAGTGAGTGCCCGCGTTGCGGCGAGCGAGGACCGCCCTGAATTCGCCATGGGCCGAGTGAAACCCACCACGCTGACGTCACCCTGAGGGCAAGCTGAAAGGATCCGTGACCGTGACGCGGCGGCTCCGTCCCTGCCGATGCGTTGGTCGAATCCTGAAGGTGACCTGACTTCTCCTGAGGACACACCCGAATCGCGTGACCCGAACCGACCGGCGTTCTACTGTCGGGACTTCGGCGGAGGACACTCAGCGGTGGTCCTCACAAGGATAGAAAAAGGGCGGTTTCCCATGTCATTCCATTCCGACGCGCGCATTCTCGTGATCGACGGCTGGGCCTCACTGCGAGTCGACCTCGCCGCGCACCTCGGCGTGCTCGGTCACAATGTGGTCGTCGCGGATCCAGGTCCCGGCGTGGCCCGGGTCATGCAAGTGTTCCAACCCCATCTGGTGATCATCGAAGCGACCGACGACCACCCCGAAGCGATGGTCGGCGCCATCCGTTCCACTGGGCGCGCACTCGTGATCGTCACCGTGGCCTCGTCGGCCCCGCCCGAACGGCGTGCCCGGGCGATGCGCGCCGGGGCCGACGACGTGCTCGTCAAGCCGTTCGAGCTCGACGAGCTGACGGCGCGGATCGAGTCGCTGATGCTGCGCAGCGGGGCGTACGCCCCGTTGTCGTTCGCGACGTGTCGATCGACGAAGCGGTCATCGCGTGTTCCGCGGCGAATCGGAGCTGGAGCTCACGGTCACCGAGTTCAACCTGCTGGCGATGTTCCTCCGCAATGCGGGGCGGGTCCTCTCGAAGCGCCAGCTGCTGGCGTCGGTGTGGGGTTTCGACGACTACGACGTCAATCTCGTCGAGGTGCACGTGTCGGCGCTCCGCAGGAAGTTGGAGCAGTGCGGTCCCCGCATCGTCCAGACGGTGCGGGGGATCGGCTACGTCCTGCGCGAGACGACCGTGCTGCGCCAACCGAACCCGGCGAACCATCTGGCATTCACCGCCTGAGTCGACCGCCCGCGCCCGTCCACGCCGGCAGGTCGTGATGAGCGAACGGACCAGGCCCTGGTCCGTTCGCTCATCGCCAAGCTCTCCCCGCTACGGTCGGCGCGATGACGCGTTGGTTGCTCAAGTCGGAGCCGGAATCGTTCAGCTACGACGATCTGGTCAGGGTCGAGCGCGAAGGGTGGGACGGCGTGCGCAGCTATCAGGCGCGCAACTACATGCGCGAGATGAAGGTCGGCGACCGGGCGATCTTCTACCACTCGAACGCCAAGCCGCCCGGTGCGGCCGGGGTGTGCAAGATCGTCGGTCGGGCCGAGCCCGACCCCACGCAGTTCGACCCGACATCTCACTACTTCGACCCGGCCTCCAACCCCGACGAGCCCCGCTGGGACTGGGTGACGGTCGCGCCGGTCAAGCCCCTGCGATTCGTCCCGCTCGACGAGTTGAAGTCGATGCCAGCGCTCGCCGAGTGTCGGTTGCTCGCACGTGGCAACCGGCTGTCGGTGTTCCCGATCACCGACGCCGAGTTCGACGCCATCGTCCGACGGGGCAGCCGTCCGCGCTGACGGGTTACCGGGTCCACCCGGTTGGGTATCGACCGGTGATGGACGTCGCGGACCTCTCGACGCTCGATGTCGTCGTGCGTGTGGTCGGTGGTGCACTGCTCGGCGCGGTCGTCGGAATCGAACGTGAGTCGGCCGGTCAGGAGGCCGGATTCCGTACGCATCTGCTGCTCGCCGCCGGGGCGGCCCTGTTCAGCGTCGCCTCGGTCGGTGCGTTCGACTCGTTCATCACCGACTCCGACACGAACGTCCAGATCGACGTCACCCGCATCGCCTCGTACGTCGCGGCAGGTATCGGTTTCATCGGCGGTGGGGTGATCGTCAAACAGCACGGCAGCGTGCGCGGCATCACCACCGCCGCGTCGGTCTGGGTGGCCGCGGCGATCGGCCTGAGCGCCGGTCTCGGGTTCTGGGCTGGCGCCATCTCGGCCACCTTGGTCGCCGTCGTCGCGCTCTACGCGCTCAAGCCGGTTTCGCGCCTGATCGGTGAGCGGAGCAAACAGCGCGAGCTCGTGGTGTCACTGTCACCACCAGCGGCGTCCTCCTCGACGACCGACATCTCGACGGTGATCCAGGCGTGTGGGCCGACCCGACTTCGCAGCATCGATGTCGAGCGACCCGGCGACGGCGAACCGACCCAGATCGTGCTCACGTTTCCCGATCCGCCTCCCGACGACATCGTCGAGACCGTCGCCGGTCGGCTGCACGAGACGATCGGCGATCGCCTCCAATCGGTCGAGTTGCGTTCGTCCCACTGACACCGTCGCAATCGGTGAGCGGGTCATCGGGTGAGTCGAGTTTGAGGCGTGGGCGGCCACGGGTAGCCCTCGAGTCATGACGACGTTGCACATGACGGACCTCGTCCGGCACCTCGAACCCGGCGGTCGGATGATCTCCACATCGAACCCCGAACCGACGCTGAGCGCGTACAACGTGGTTGCCCGGTACAAGTCGCCAGACGCGGCCCGCAATGCGGTACTCGCGCTCGAGAGCATGGAGGCCGACGATGCTGCGATCGGCGTGACCGTGATCGAGCTGCCGATCCCCTGGACTCGAGACGACCGGCGGGTGGAGGAACCCACTCGCGGTCCGATCGACGAGATGACTCCGCGCATGCTCAAGGGTGCCGCGCTCGGTTTCGTCGTCGGTGCCGTCCTCGTCGGCGGCGTGACGGCCCTGATCGATTCGAGCATCTGGATCGGCGCCGCGATCGGCGGCGCGATCTTCGGTCTGGTCGTCGGCGCGATGTGGGGTGCGTTCATCCGCATGGGCGGAAGCGACGCCTATCGCCAGACCTTCGTCGAGACGTCATCGCCGACGCTCACCATCGTGTCGTTGCATTCCGACGATCGAGCCGAGGCCGACGAGGCGCGGCGACGGCTGGCACTCGAAGCCGAGACTGAACCGGTCGTGGTCGAGCAGACCGACGAAACGCTGTCCATCACCGCGACCCGGTGACCGCCCTCGCCTCCGACCTCGTTGCGGCGCGGCTGCAAGAGTGGGCGGATGACCGACCGGCCGACCAGCCCGCGTATCGAACCCGTCGGGGAACCCGACGCCGAACTGCAGGAGATCCTCGCCGGGGCACTCACCCACGACGGGACGCCGCTGAACATCTTCGGTGTGCTCGGGCGTCATCCGAAGCTGCTCAAGCGGTTCAACCTGCTCGGTGGTTTCCTGCTGAACAAGGGCCTCGTCCCGCCGCGCGAGCGCGAGGTCGTCATCCTGCGCATCGGCTGGAACGCGCAAGCCCGCTACGAGTTCGGACAGCACACGGTGATCGGCCGGCGATGTGGTCTCACCGACGACGAGATCCTCTCGCTGACCCGCCCGGTCGAGGAACACGACTGGTCGGCAGAGGATCGTGCGCTGATCGCGCTCGCCGACGAACTGGCCGACGACGACTGCGTCTCCGATGGCACGTGGTCGCTGTTGGCCGAACGGTGGGACGACGCCGAACTCGTCGAACTCCTCGTCCTCGCCGGCTTCTACCGAATGGTGTCGGGATTCCTCAACAGTGCGGGCGTGCAGCTCGACGACGGAGTGCCCGGCTTTCCCGGCGACGCCACCGGCTGAAGGCCGGGGGAGTGCCCTGGTCGTCGCGGGCGTGCCGAACAGCGACGGAACTACAGTGCGCGGTCATGACAGCGCAACGAGTGGTGGTGCGACGAATGGTGGCCGCCGTATCGGCGTTGATGCTCGCCTCGGCGGTGGTCGGCTGCAGCAGCGACGCCGACCCTGCCCCGCAGGCGTCGTCGGACTCGTCGTCACTCTCCGTGACGACCGTCGCCGCCCCGCCGGATTCGGAGCCCACCACGCCGGCGACCACTACGAGTGATGGACCGCCAGAAGGGAGTGACACCACCGTGTACGAGCGAGGTGACATCGACGAGGGCCTGCGGCCCTTCATCGACCAGGCGACCGAGGATCTGGCAGCGCGGTTGGCGATCGATCCTGCCGACATCGAGGCGCTCTCGGCAGTACTGGTCACGTGGCCCGATTCGAGCCTCGGTTGTCCGCAGCCCGGGATGCAATATGCCCAGGTCCTGACGGACGGATCGATCATCGAGCTGGGGGTCGGAGAGGGTGACGACATCGTCGTCTACCGGTACCACACGGGCGGTTCGAGTGGCCCGTTCCTGTGCGATCAACCGCTCGACCGGAAGCCCGCTGCCGGAGGCTGATTCCGATCGGAATCGATGTTCCGCTTGCCGAGGCGTGTGACATCCGCTACGTTGCACCGCTCGGGCGGTCATCCAAGTGTGGGTCTCTAGGAGAGGAAACCGTCTGTGAAGCGATGGATTGCCACTGTCAGCGCTGCCGCGATGAGCGCCGCGCTGCTCGTACCGATCGGGGCAGCCACTGCCCAGGAGGATCCCGGGCCGGTCGATCCGGTCGTCGATTCGCCGGGCAAGACCGTCGCCGAGAGCGACGACGGGCAGCTACATCGTGGTCATGGCGGCCGACCCGCTCGTGGCGACGATCGCGCCGGACGACCTCGACACGCCCGGCCGCCGACGCGCAGGCGGCGGTGTTGGAGGAGACGCACGACGAGGTGCTCGCCGATGCCGGTGTCGACGACGCCGACAAGGTCCAGGACTACACGAACGCCCTCAACGGGTTCTCCGCCGTCATCAGCCACGACGAAGCGGTCAAGCTCGCTGGTTCACCCGACGTCGCCTGGTGCTGCCCGATGAGCTGCGTCACGTCACGACGGATGCGAGCGGCGAGTTCCTCGGCCTCACCGGCCCGGGCCGCGCCTACGCCAGCGGCCTGACCGGCGAGGACGTGGTGGTCGGCGTCATCGACACCGGCATCTGGCCCGAACATCCGAGCTTCGCCGACGACGGCAGCTACGGGCCGTCGCCGGTCGGCCCGCTCGACGAGACCGAGCGATCGTCGTGCGACTTCGGCAACACCGCCCACAACGTGAACGACAAGCCGTTCACGTGCAACAACAAGCTGTTCGGCGCCCGCCAGATGCTCGACACCTACCGCGCCGTCGTCGGGGCCGATCCCGACGAGTTCGACTCCGCTCGCGACGACGACGGCCATGGCACCCACACGGCTTCCACGGCGGCCGGCAACGCCGGCGTCGAGGCATCGATCCTCGGTCGCGACCTACGGCGAGGTCTCCGGGATCGCGCCGCGGGCGCGCATCATCGCGTACAAGGGACTCGGCAATCAGGGCGGCTTCACCTCCGACCTCGCGGCGTCGATCGACCAGGCTGTGGCCGACGGTGTCGACGTCATCAACTACTCGGTCGGCGGCGGCGCCAACCTCGCCTCCGGCGATGCCATCGCCTACCTGTTCGCCGCCGACGCCGGGGTCTGGGTGGCCACATCCGCCGGGAACAGCGGCCCCGGTGCCGGCACGATCGGTGGCCCCGCGGACGTTCCGTGGGTCACGACGGTCGGTGCGAGCACGCAGGAGCGGTTCTTCCAGGGCACCGTCGAACTCGGTGCGACCCGCTCGAATTCCGGCAAGGGGCATGGCGCCGACCGAGGCAAGACGTTCACCGGTGCTTCGATAACGCCCGGTACCGGCCGACTGCCGTTGGTCGATGCGGCGTCGGCGGGTAGCGACCTGTGCCTGCGCGGAAATCTCCAACCCGACCGTGGTCAAGGGCAAGATCGTCCTGTGCCGCCGCGGCGCGACCGGCCGAGCGGAGAAGGGCCTCGCCGTGTTCGAGGCCGGTGGCGCAGGGATGATCCTCTACAACACCACCGACTCCGACAACCTGTTCTCCGACACCCACTGGCTGCCCGCCGTGCACGTGAACTTCACCGACGGGGTGCAGATCAAGGAGTACATCGCGTCGGCCGCCTCGCCGACGGCGCAGATCCGATCGGGCGATGTCACCAAGTTCAAGGCCGCGCCGTCGACCACGTACTTCTCGTCACGAGGCGAGAACACCGCGGCGCCGGACATCATCAAGCCCGACATCACCGCTCCCGGTCTGCAGATCCTCGCCGGAGCGAGCCCGTACCCCGATCCGCAGACGGTCCCGGCCGGTCAGCTGTTCCAGGCGATCGCCGGCACGTCGATGTCGAGCCCGCACGTGGCCGGGTACTACGCGCTGCTCAAGCAGGCCCACCCCGACTGGTCCCCGGCGATGGCGAAGTCGGCCATGATGACGACCGCCGACCCGAAGGTGCTCAACAGCGACCAGACGACACCTGCCGGCCCGTTCGACATGGGAGCCGGTCATCTGAACCCGGGCAAGGTCGCCAAGGCGGGCTCGTCGTTCAATCCCGGACTCGTCTACGACGCCGGATTCTTCGACTACCTCGCGTTCCTCTGTGGTGCGACCTCTGGCGTGGTCGGAGCCGCGACGTGTAACGGCCTCGCCGCCGCCGGGTTCTCCAGCGACGCCTCCGATCTGAACCTTGCGTCGATCGGCATCGCCGACCTCGCCGGCTCGCAGACCGTGACCCGGACCATCACGAGCGTGGCCGACCGGACGGTGACGTGGACGGCCGCCGTCAATGCGCCGGCCGGGTTCGACGCCGTCGTCGAGCCCAGCACGATCACGCTCGCTCCGGGCGAGTCGGCGTCGTACACCGTGACGTTCACGGCCAACGGCGCCGTGCCGGCCGGCGAGTGGACGTTCGGCGACCTCATCTGGAAGGGCAGCGGTGGCTACGCCGCCCGCAGCCCGATCGCCCTCAAGGGCGCGCTGATCGGCACGCCGGCGAACCTCACCGGAACGGGCGTCGCCGGTTCGCTGAGCTTCGACGTCGACTTCGGATACACCGGCCCCTACACGGCGGCACCGCACGGCCTCGTGCCCGAGGTGCTGCTGCCGGTCACGGTGTCGCAGGACCCCGACCAGACGTACCCGAGTCCGGACGACGGAGCCGGTGTCGTCAAGATTCCGTTCCCGCTGAAGGGCGCGGCGTTCGCCCGCATCGCCCTGGCGATCCCGGGTGATTCCGACATCGACCTGTACCTGCTCGACGGGACCGGCAAGACCGTCGCTTCGAGCACCAACGGAGGGACCGACGAGCAGATCGATCTCGAACTGCCCGCCGACGACAACTACACCCTCGTCGTCCACGGATGGCAGGTGCCGCCGGCTGACGATCCGATGACCTTCGGCATCTCGACGTGGGTGGTGCCGCTGGCCAGCGGCGGCAGCCTGAAGGTCGACAGCGCCCCCGCCTCGGCGGTCATCGGCACGTCGGGGACGGTCCAGGTGTCCTGGTCCGGCCTCGCTCCCGCTGGGCATTACCTGGGCGCCGTGTCGCACAGCGACGGCAACGGACTGCTCGGCCTGACGCTGATCTCCGTCGACTCGTGAGCTCGACGGCCGATTGAGGTGCACTTCGGGCCCGGACGCGTGTTCGGGCCCGAAGGGTGCCTCCCGGATGCGGGGAAGGCTTCGGATCAGTCAGCGAGTCCGGCGAGCCGGCTCGTTCCATGATCCCTGTGTGACACCCCTACGGACCCGACACGAATGCTCGCGCCGATTCGACGCGATTTCAAGGGTCGGAGTGCTGTGAGTTGTCAGACGACGAGGTTGACCATCCGGCCCGGAACCACGATGACCTTCTTCGGGGTCGCACCGCCGAGGGCCGCGGTCACCTTCTCGTCCGACAGCGCAGCCGCTTCGATGGCGCCGGCGTCGGCGTCGGCCGCCACGGTGATCCGAGCTGCGGACCTTGCCGTTCACCTGGACCGGGAGCTCGATCACGTCGTCGACGAGCAGCGCCGGATCGGCGACCGGGAAGTCGAGGTAGGTGACCGTTTCGGTGTGACCGAGCTTCCGCCACAGCTCCTCGGCGACGTGGGGCACGAGCGGGGCCACCATCAACACGATCGGCTCGGCGATCTCGCGTGGCGTCGCATCGAGCTTGGTGACGTGGTTGTTGAGTTCGACGAGCTTGGCGATGGCCGTGTTGAAGCGCAGCGCTTCCATCTCGGTGCGGACCGTGGCGATCGTCTTGTGGAGCAGCACCCGAGTCGCATCGTCGGCCGGCGTGTCGACCACGATGCATGCCCCGGACTCCTCGTCGACCATCGTGCGCCACAGCCGCTGCAGGAAGCGGTACATGCCGACGACGTCGCGGGTCTCCCATGGTCGTGACGCGTCGAGCGGGCCGCCTGCCATCTCGTACAGCCGCAGTGTGTCGGCGCCGTACTGCTCGTACATGTCGTCGGGCGACACGGAGTTCTTCAGGCTCTTGCCCATCTTGCCCCACTCGCGGGTGACCGGCTCGCCGCGGAACGTGAAGCCGTCCTGTTCGTTGCCGTCGACCTCGGTGGCCTCGACGTAGATCTCGCGCGAATCCTTGAACGCCGCCGCCTGGATGTAGCCCTGGTTGAAGAGCCGGGCGTACGGCTCGAGCGAGGTGACCTCGCCGAGGTCGTACAGCACCTTGTGCCAGAACCGGGCGTAGAGGAGGTGCAGCACACCGTGTTCGACGCCGCCGACGTACAGGTCGACCCCGCCCGGGTGGTCGGGGCGCACGTCCGTGCGCGGGCCCATCCAGTACTGCTCGACCTCGCGATCGACGAACCGCTCCGAGTTCGTGGGGTCGAGGTACCGCATCTCGTACCAGCACGATCCGGCCCACTGGGGCATCACGTTGCCGTCGCGGCGGTACTTCTGGAGGCCGTCGCCGAGGTCGAGTTCGACCTCGATCCAATCGGTCAGCCGGTCGAGCGGGCTCTCCGGGTTGGAGAACTCGTCGTCGGCGTCGAACGTGCGTGGCGAGAACGACTCGGTCTCGGGGAGCGCAACGGGCAGCAGGTGATCGGGGATCGAGTGCGGGCGCCCGTCGGTGTCGTACACGATGGGGAACGGCTCGCCCCAGTACCGCTGGCGGCTGAACAGCCAGTCGCGCAGCTTGTAGTTGACCGTGCCGTGGCCGGCGCCGTTCGCTTCGAGCCACGCGTTGGTCGCGGCGATGCCGTCGGCCTTGTTGTCGACTCCGTTCAGATCGAGCGTGACATTGGCCGAGGCCACGTACGGCGCGTCGCCGACGTAGGCGACGGGCCACAGATCGGTGTCGAGCGTCGGGTCGATGCCCTGCGCCTCGAACCACTCGGCCGGCGGTTGCTGGATCGCCGGGATCGGCAGGCCGAACTTGTTGGCGAACTCGAAGTCGCGCTGGTCACCGCAGGGCACCGCCATGATCGCGCCGGTGCCGTAGCCCATCAGCACGTAGTCGGCGATCCAGATCGGGAGGGTCTCGCCGTTGATCGGGTTGACCGCGGTCGTACCGAGGAACACCCCGGTCTTCTCACGGGTCTCGTCCTGGCGCTCGAACTCCTTCTTCGCCGCCGTCTGCTTGCGGTACACGGCGACCGCGTCGACGTTGTCCGCCGTGGTCAATTCGTCGACGAGCGGATGCTCGGGGGAGAGCACGAGGAACGACGCGCCGAACAGCGTGTCGGGCCGGGTGGTGAACACCGTGATCGGGCCGGCGGGGGAGTCGAAGTGGACGCGGGCGCCGTTGCTCCGCCCGATCCAGTTGCGCTGTATCGCCTTGAGAGAGTCGGTCCAGTCGAGCCGGTCGAGGTCGTCGATGAGGCGGTCGGCGTACGCGGTGATGCGCATCATCCACTGGCGCATGCTGCGCTTGAACACGGGGAAGTTGCCGCGGTCGCTGCGACCGTCGGCGGTGACCTCCTCGTTGGCGACGACCGTGCCGAGCCCGGGACACCAGTTGACCGGTGCCTCGCTCACGTAGGCGAGGCGATGGTCGTCGACGATGTCGGCCCGCTCGCCCGCCGTGAGATCGGCCCAAGGCCGGCCGTCGGGGGTGGGGCGGGCGCCCGATTCGAACGCGGCGATCAACTCGTCGATCGGCCGGGCGCGCTGAGCCTCGGTGTCGTACCAGGCGTTGAAGATCCGGTTGAAGATCCACTGCGTCCAGCGGTAGTACTCCGGATCGGTCGTCGAGACGCTGCGGCGGGGATCGTGGGCCAGACCGAGCCGGCGCAGCTGGCGGCGGTAGGTGGCGACGTTGCGTTCGGTGGTGATCGCCGGGTGTGTGCCGGTCTCGACCGCGTACTGCTCGGCGGGCAGCCCGAAGGCGTCGAAGCCCATCGTGTGCAACACGTTGTAGCCCGTCATGCGCTTGAAGCGGCCGTACACGTCGGTGCCGATGAAGCCGAGCGGGTGCCCGACGTGGAGACCGACGCCGGAGGGGTACGGGAACATGTCGAGCACGAACAGCTTCTCGCCGCGCTGCGCGGTCGCGCCCGGGTCGGCGAGCGGTCCGGCCGGGTTCGGCGTCTCGAACGTGTGGTGCTCGTCCCACCAGTCGTGCCAGCGCGCCTCGATCTCCCGGGCGAGCGTCGCCGAGTACCGGTGCGGGGGCGTGTCGACGGTCGCTGCGGGGGAGTGGGTCTCGATGTCCATACCGGCCGACCAGCCTACGCACTCACCCCCAACCTGTTACGTGGGGTCAGGCACCACGCGACAGGTTGGCCCCGCCGACGGGGTGTCGGGGCGCTCGGTCCGTTGCGGGACGTGGCGCGTCACTACCGTCGCCGGGATGACGCAGATCAACGGCACGGTGCAGGACGGCTACGGGAAGGTGGCCGATGCGTTCGGCGCCAACTTCGACGACCACGGGGAGCTCGGCGCGGCGTTCGCGCTGTACGTCGACGGCGACTGCAAGGTCGACATCTGGGCCGGCGTAGCCGACGGGACGACCGGCCGGACGTGGGACGAGGACACGCTGCAGCTCGTGTTCTCGACGACGAAGGGTGCTGCCGCGACCTGTGTGGCCCAGCTCGTCGAGGCGGGCAAGATCGACTACGACGCCCCCGTCGCCTCGTACTGGCCGGAGTTCGCGGCGGAGGGCAAGGAGGCGATCACGGTCGCGCAGTTGCTGAGCCACCAGGGCGGGCTGCCGTACGTCGACACGCCGCTGACGTTCGACGACGTCATCGCCGTCGACCCCGTCGTCGCCGCGCTCGCCGCACAGAAGCCGGTGTGGGTGCCGGGCAGCGCCCACGGCTATCACGCGCTCACATACGGCTGGCTCGCCGGCGAACTGGTCCGCCGGGTCGATGGTCGTCGGATCGGGCAGTACTTCGCCGACGAGGTGGCCGCCCCGCTCGGCCTCGACTTCTGGATCGGCCTGCCCGAGTCGGAGGAGCCTCGTGTGTCGCGGCTCGAGCAGTCCCCGCCACCGTCCGATCCGGCGGTGCTCGAGCTGATGATGACCGTCATGGGCCCCGGCACGAACGGCTACAAGGCGCTGACGCTGAACGGAGCGATGAACGGTTTCGGTGCGGAATCGCCGTTCAACACGCGGGCCGTGCACGCCACCGAGATGCCTGCGGCGAACGGCATCACGACGGCGCGCAGCCTCGCCAAGATGTACGCGGCGACCGTCGGCGAGGTCGACGGCGTGCGACTGTTCGACGATGCCACGGTGAAGGCGGCGACCGCCGAGCAGGTCAACGGCCCGGATGCCTGCCTCGTCGCCGACAGCCGGTTCGGGTGCGGCTACATGCTCCACGGCACGCTCACGCCGATGCTCAGCGAGGGGTCGTTCGGGCATGCCGGCGCCGGCGGGTCGCTCGGCTATGCCGATCCCGATGCCAAGGTCGGCTACGGCTACGTGATGAACCAGATGGGTGGCGGCCTCACCGGCGACCCCCGGACCATCGGCCTCACCTCCGCCGTCCGCGCCAGCCTCTGAACCCCACGCCTCACGCGATGAGCGAGACGCCCACATCCGGCCGTTCGCTCATCGCTGGGTTCGATCGATCGTGCGATGAGCGACGCCCATCGCCGGTCCGTTCGCTCATCGCAAGGTGGGCCGGGTGGCCGCGGGCCGGGGAGGGTCGGCGGCTAGCGTTTGCGCGCATGACGCCGACGTTGTCGACCATCGAACGGCTGGAGTTGGCCGCCGAGTCCGATGCGGGTGTCCGGTTCGTCGGATCGTCGATGATCGACGAACGCGGGCCGGTCGTGGTGACCTGGCGCGAGATCCACGACGACGCCCGTTCGGTCGGCGCCGCGCTCCAGGCCAAGGGACTCGTGCCCGGCGATCACGTGGCCATCCTCGGCCCGACCAGCCGGGAGCTGATGACGATCGTCCGCGGCTGCTGGATGGCCGGCCTGGCCTCGATGGTCCTGCCGCTGCCGATGCGGATGGGGTCCCTCGACTCGTTCATCGAGAGCACCCGATCGCGCATCCGCCACGGCGACGCGAAGCTGGTGTTGATCGACGACCAGCTCGCCGACTTCTACGTCGCCGCCGCCGGCGATCCGCCGATCGCACCGATGCGTTCGGTGATCCCCGGCGCGCCGAACGTGCCCGGCGGGGACGCGCTCGAACTCCCGTCACACGATCCGGAACGCCTCGTCATCCTGCAGTACACCAGCGGGTCGACGAGCGAGCCGAAGGGCGTGATGATCCCCGATCGCGTGCTCAGCGCCAACATCGACGCGTGCTGCGAAGCGGCCGAACTCGCCCCCGGCGACGTGATGGTGTCGTGGCTCCCGCTCTATCACGACATGGGTCTCGTCGGGCTTTCTCGCCCTGCCCATGACGAAGGGTGTCGACCTCGTGCAGGCCGCCCCGCAGGACTTCCTCGCCCACCCGGGGAACTGGATGCAGTGGCTGTCCGACTACCGCGGCACCGCCACCGCCGGGCCGAACTTCTCGTGGGTGCTCGCCACCCGGGCGCTCAAGCGGATGCACGACCTCGACCTGTCGAGGCTGACGCTGGCACTGTCGGGCGCCGAACCGGTCGATCCTCACGCGGTCGACGCGTTCGTGGCCGAGGCGTCACGATTCGGGTTCCGCCCCGGCAGCGTGTTCCCGGCGTTCGGGATGGCCGAGGTGGCGATCGGGGGCGCGTTCCCTCCCCGCGGCCGGGGGCTGCGAACCGATGTGGTCGACCGGTACGCACTCGAAACGCAGCGTGTCGCCAAGCCGGTCGATCACGATGTCGACGATCTGGACGTGTCCGTGCGGGCGCTGCCGTTGCTCGGCAAGGCGGTGCCCGGCCTCGAGATGATGGTCGTCGATCCCGACTCGTACGAGCCGGTGCCCGAGCGTCACGTCGGTGAGCTGCTGCTGCGCGGTACCTCGGTCACGCCCGGCTACTACAAGCGGCCGGACGCCACCGCCGCGCTCTTCCACGACGGCTGGCTGTGCACCGGCGACCTCGCCTACCTGCTCGACGGCGAACTCGTGCTGTGCGGGCGGATCAAGGACGTGATCATCGTCGGCGGCCGCAACGTCTTTCCCGAGGACATCGAGCGCGCCGTCGGTCCGCTCGACGGCGTGCGCGCCGGCAACGTGATCGCCTTCGGCATGGAGGGCTACAAGGGCAAGGAGAGTGTGGTCGTCGTGGCCGAGGTTCGTCCGACCGACTCGTCGGGCGGTCTCGACGAGATCCGCACCCGCATCCACCACCGGACCCTCGAGGTCTGCGGCATCCCGCCGCGCGACGTGATGCTCGTGTCGCCCGGAACCCTGCCGAAGACGTCGAGCGGCAAGCTCCAGCGCGCCAAGTGCCGCGAGGAGTACCTCGCCGAGGACCTCGCCCTGGCCTGAGCCTCCCGCGCCGACTCGTTTCCGAGGCGATGGCGATGTCGGGGCTCGATAGCGCCCTCGATCTACATCACTTCGGTGGGCGGGCCTGTCAGGCGACGAGGGGCGACAAGGTCTGGCCGAGGAGTTCGACGCGACCCTCGATGTGGCCGTTCGCGGGCATGTTCACCGTGAAGCCGTCGACACCGAGGGCGAGGAACCCCTCGAACTTCTCGCCGATCGTGTCAGGGTCGCCCCACACGAAGTTCGCCAACCATGGCGCCCGGTCCTCGTCCGACATCGACGCGACATCGAGTCCTCGACGCTGGAGATAGTCGAACAGCTCGGCCTGCGCCTGCTCGGTGGTCGGGGCGATACATGCGGTCCGTTGCCACGAGACGGTCATCTCCGAACGATCACGACCGAGTTGCTGGCAGTGCTCGTCGAGCGCCTCGAGCTTGCGTGACACCTCGTTCGGCTGGCAGATGATGTTGGACTCGTCCGCGTACTGCGCAGCCATCCGCAGGGTCTTCTTCTCGCCGCCGCCCCCGATCATCACCGGAATGCGGGACACCGCGGGCGGCTCGTTGATCGCTTCGGTCACGGCGTACCGGTCGCCGGCAACGGTCGGACGCTCGCCGCGCAACATCGGGATCACGATCTGCAAGGCCTCCTCCAGCTTCTCGAAGCGATCGGTGAAGGTGCCGAACTCGATGCCGAACGAATCGTGTTCCCGCTCGTACCATCCGGCGCCGATCCCGAGCTGGGCACGGCCGTTCGAGACGATGTCGAGGGTCGTCACCGTCTTCGCCAGCACCGCCGGATTGCGGTACGTGTTGCCCGTGACCAGGGCACTCAGCCTGACCGTCGACGTCTCGCGGGCCAGGGCGGCGAGCAGGCTGTAGCACTCGAGCATGAACTGGTCGGGGTCGCCGAGCATCGGCAGTTGGTAGAAGTGGTCCATCACCAGCACCGTGTCGAAGCCCGAGGCGTCGGCCTCGCGGGCCTGTGCGGCGACGGCGTCGAACAGCTCGGCCGGGCCGACGCCGGGGTAGGTGAAGTTCGGGATCTGGTAGCCGAGGCGGGTCATATGAACGGAGTTGACCAGGGCGAGGGAGTGCTGTCAACGCGGCCGTCGGTCCGACACCCACCGCGCGGGGCAACGTAGAATCGGGCAATGGGAACCGGCTGGGACGATCGACAGGAGCGCACTCGCTCGGACGTCCTCCAGGCCGCGAGGGAACTGATCGCCGGTGGCGGCGTCGAGAGCCTGTCGATGCGTCGCCTGGCGGAGCGAGCGGGCGTCGCCGTCGGGACGTTGTACAACCAGTTCGGCGATCGCGACGGGATTCTGGTCGCGTTCGTGAGCAACGGGCTCGACGGCCTGGAGCGTTCGCTCGACGAGGACGCGGCGGCCGACCCGATCGACGCGACGCGACAGGTCTTCGAAGGGCTCGATGCCACCATCGCCTCGGCGATCGATGTCTGGAAGCCCGTCTTCGCCGTGATCACGACCAGCCCCGACCTCGCCGGGATGGGCGCCGTGGGGGACCGTTTCGTGCAGCTCGTCGAAGGCGACCTCGGCAAGGCGGCGGCCGCCGGCATGTTCGCCAAGGACATCGACGTCGAACGGCTCGCCCGGCACATCTTCAACACCCGGATCGCGCGCCTCGAACGGTGGGCCGTCGATTCGATCGACTGGGACCAGTACCGCGATTCGTCGCGTCTCGGCCTCGAGATCACGCTGGCCGCGGTGTTGGCCGAGCCTCACGCCACGCTGGCGATGCAGCGCTCCGGCCTGCTGACGTGACCACCCCGGTCGTCGCGTCGGTGGTCCATCGGCGCCACGCACCGTTGGCCGAGATCGAGTCGTCGGGCCTGCAGTCCCCATGGGAGCACCCT
This sequence comes from Ilumatobacteraceae bacterium, assembly GCA_963752815.1. Lineage (GTDB taxonomy): Bacteria > Actinomycetota > Acidimicrobiia > Acidimicrobiales > Ilumatobacteraceae > Sva-07. Next base: position 107,138 of record CAVVZI010000006.1, read on the forward strand.
GGCCGGGCCGACGCGATCCATGACGTGCTCGCCGCCGATGACCGGTTCGCGATCGCCGACCCGGACGAGTGGGGAACCGACCCGATCGCGGCCGTGCACGATCCGGGCCTCGTCGAGTTCCTGTCGCGGGCGTGGGGCGACTATCAGATCCTTCATCCCGGCACCCACGACGTGGTGCCGGACGTGTTCGCCAGTGCCGGCCTCCTCGACGGCATCGGGCCGATACGCGAAGAACTCCCCGTGGTCGCCGAACTCGGACGGTGGTGCTTCGAGACCACCACGCCGCTCACCGAAGGGACCTACGAGGCAGCCCGCGGTGCCGTCGACATCGCGCTGAGCGCGACGCAGCTGGTCCTCGACGGCGCCGACCATGCGTACGGCCTCTGCCGCCCACCGGGCCACCACGCCCCGCGGGCGTTGTACGGCGGCTACTGCTTCTTCAACAACGCTGCCGTCGCGGCCCACCACGTCGCGTCGACCACCGGCTCCCGGGTGACGGTGCTCGACGTCGACTACCACCACGGCAACGGGACGCAGCAGATCTTCTACGGCCGTGACGACGTCCAGTACGTGTCGCTGCACGGTGACCCGCGGCGCGCGTATCCCTACCTCACCGGGTTCGCCGACGAGGTGGGCACGGGGCGGGGGAGGGGAGCGAACCTCAACTTCCCGCTCGCCGCGCACCTCGACGACGACGGCTATGTCACCGCGTTGGGCGAGGCCTGTCGCGCGATCGATGCGTTCGATCCCGCGGTCGTCGTGGTGTCGCTCGGCCTCGACACGTACCACGCCGACCCGATCTCGGATCTCGGCGTGACGCTCGACGGATTTCGCCGGCAGGGCGCGCTCGTCGGCGAGCTCGGTCGCCCGACCGTCGTCCTGCAGGAGGGTGGCTACGACGTGGCGACGCTCGGCGCCAACGCCCGCGCCTGGCTCCTCGGGCTGGCTGCCCGAGGAGCCCGCTGACCTGCGGTCAGCTGATGAAGCCGTTCTCGGTCAGCCAGTCCTTGGCGACGGCATCGGCGTCTTCGAGGTCGATGCCCACGCGCCGGTTGAGTTCGGTGAGGTCGGCGGTGGTCAACGCGGCGCTGATGGAATCGACGAGCGTCTGCACGTCGTCGCCGTAGGTGTCGAGGAGTTCCTGCGACACCACCGGGGTGATGTTGTCGGCGTTGATCAGGCCCTTGTCGTCGGTGAGGACGACCCATCCCTTGTCGGCGATGGTGCCGTCGGTCGAGAACAGGATGGCGACGTCGATCTCGCCCTCGTCGAGCGCCGCGACCGTCAGCGGTCCACCGCCGTCGAGCGGCACGAAGTTGGCCGACAGATCCAGGCCGTACACGGATTGCAGACCCGGGATGCAGAACTGGTTCTCGGGGCAGTCGGGAGGCCCACCGAGGGTCAGGTCGGCGGTCAGGTCGCTGACGTTCTCGAGTCCCAGCTCCTCAGCCTTCTCGGCCGTGACGACGAACGAGTTCGAGTCGATCGCGGGCGACGGGGTGAGCGCCACGAGACCCTTGGGTTCGAGCTGGGCCTGCAGCAGGTCGACGGTCTCGGTGGCATCGGGGGTCGCCTCCCCGGCGCCGCCGTTCAGGAACTCCAGTGCCGACGCCGCGTACTCGGCGGTGAAGTTGATGTCGCCCGACTCGAACGAGCTGAAGACGATGTCGCGGAACCCGCCGAGCGCCTGCTGCGAGATCGGGATAGCCGGCCGCTTCCAGGGCCTGTCCGTACACCTGGCTGAGGATCGCGCTCTCGCCGAAGTCCTGCGCGCCGATCGTGATCGTCGGTCCGTCGGGCACCGCGCCGCCGGCGGCCGAGTCGGCGGGGGCGGCGCTGTCGGCGGGCGTCGACTCGGCGGGAGTCGACTCGGCGGGAGCGGCACTCTCAGCCGTCGTGTCGGCGGGCGCGGCGCTGCCGGCCGTGGTGTCCGACGAGCTGTCGTCGTCGCTGCCGCAGGCGGCGAGCGGGAGCGCCAGCGCCAGCACAGCGAGTGTGGCGTAGCGGAGGTGGGAGGTTCTCATGGCATGCTCATTTCGTTCGGTGGAGGACGATCCGCTCACCGTAGTCGGCGCCGCCACGGCGTCAATGTCCGTTCGAGTCGATCGAGGAACAGGTCGACGGTCAGCGCCAAGGCAGCGACCAGCAGTGCGCCGGCCAGCACCTCCGGCCGACCGGTCGGTCCACGGGCCAGGCCGGCGACGATGTACGTGCCGAGACACTCGTAGCCGACCAGCGCGCCGAGCGTCGCCGTCGCCACGATCTGCACCCCTGACACCCGCACACCCGTCATCATCAGCGGGACGGCCGCCGGCAGTTCGACCTTGCGCAGCACCTGGGTGCCCGTCATCCCGATGCCGGACGCGGCCTCGACGATGTTCTGCTGCGTCTCCACGACCCCCGCGTACGCATTCGTGAACATCGGCGGGATGCCGAGCGCGACGAGCGCCACACAGGTCGGCCAGAAGCCGAGGCCGAACCCGTACCGGATGCTGAGCGGGAAGACGAGGGCGATGATCGCGAACGACGGGATCGCCCGGCCGAGATTCACCATCGCCACCGACAGTGTCGGTGCGAGCCGCTTGTGCGCGAGCCACACCGCGGCCGGGATGGCGGCGGACGCGGAGATCATCACGGCGACGAACGAGATCCAGACGTGCGCCCACCCCCGCGCCAGGATCCCGTGCTCGCCCGTCCAGTTCGACCCGGTGGTGAGGAACTCGATCGTGCCGCGGATGACGTTCATTGTCCGCGCCGCCACGGAGTGAGGAGACGTTGCGCGATCGCGAGACCACCGTCGACGAGCAGCGCCAGACAGATCGACAGGGTGGCGCCGATCACGATCGGGGTCGGAAAGTTGCGGTGGAGTCCGTCGTTGATCAGTGCGCCGTACCCACCGATGCCGATCAGCGCGGCGATCGTCACGAGCCCGATCACGGTCACCGCCGCGACGCGGATGCCGGCGATGATCGTCGGCAGGGCGAGTGGGATCTCGACCGTGAGGAGTCGGCGCCAACGCGTGTAGCCCATGCCGTCGGCGGCTTCCTTGACCGACTCGGGCACGGCGTCGAGACCCGCCACGGTGTTGCCGACGAGGATCAGGATCGTGTAACTGACCAGCGCGATCTCGGCGGTGAGGATGCCGAGGCCGGTGAACGGGATGAGGAGCGCGAACAAGGCGATGCTCGGGATCGTGTAGAGGATCGAGGCCACTCTCGTGATGGGCCGATACGTCCAGCGCACACGAACGGCGAGCAACGCCAGCGCGAACGAGATGACACAGCCGACCACCATGGCGATGACCGTGAGCTGGACGTGCTCGATGGTGCGCTGCCAGATGTCGTCGAGGTGGTCGCCGACCCAGCCCCACCAGATGATCGAGCGCCGCTCGTCGGCGATCATGACTCCAGGCCTCCGGCGACCTCGTCGATCGTGATCATGCCGAGGTAGCGCCCGCCAGTACCGATGACGGTGCTGCCATCCGCCGCGGCTCCGGCGCGATCGACCACGACCGCCATCCGCGATCGGGCGTTCACGATCACGTCGAGCGCCTCGCGCAGCGGCGTCGTCGGGCTGACCTGTGACACGAACTCCTCGAGCGGAAGGTGGCCGACGGTCGGCGCAGGACACTCGCTGACCGCGTCGCGCCCGACCCAACCGAGCAGGTGCTCGCCCTCGGCGACGGCCACCCAGGGAGTGCCGAACCGTGCCATCGCCTCGAGCGCCTCGGCCGGAGTGGTGCCGGGTGTGATGGTCGGCCCCGTGATCGGCGCGATGTCGGCGACCGTGCGCAGCGCCAGCCGGCGCAGTCCGCGCTCGCGGCCGAGGAACGAAGCGACGAACTCGCTCGCCGGCGCTCCCAACAACTCGTCGGGTGTGGCGTACTGCTCGAGAATGCCGCCGACGTTCATGATCGCGACCCGGTCGGCGAGCTTGACCGCCTCGTCGATGTCGTGGGTGACGATCACGATCGTCTTGCGCACGGTGGCCTGCAGCGTGAGCAGGTCGTCCTGCAGGCGTTCGCGAACGATCGGGTCGACGGCGCTGTACGGCTCGTCCATCAGGAGGATCGGCGGATCGGCGGCGAGCGCCCGCGCCACGCCGGCGCGTTGCTGTTGCCCCCCGGACAGCGCGGCGGGGTAGCGGTCGAGCAGGTCGCGGTCGAGGCCCACGAGGTCGGCGAGCTCGTCGCAGCGTGCGTTGATCCGCTTCTTGTCCCACCCGAGCAACTCGGGAACGACCCCGATGTTGCGGCGCACCGACCGGTGCGGGAACAGCCCGATCTGCTGGATGACGTAGCCGATCCGGCGACGCAGCTCGTGGGCCCGCAACGACCGCTGGTCCTCGCCGAGCACCATGATCGTTCCCGACGTCGGCTCGATGAGCCGGTTGATCATCTTCAGCGTCGTCGTCTTGCCGCATCCCGACGGACCGACCAGCGCGACGATCTCGCCCTCGGCGATGTCGAGCGTGAGGTCGGTGACGGCCGGCCTGACGGTGCCGTCGAACTGCTTGTGCACGCCGACGAGGGAGATCGCGGTCGAGCCGCTGGCACCACTGATCAGCGGGAACCTATCTGGAATGAGACGGCCCGAGTTGAACCGGTGCCGTCAGACCGAGCTGAGGGCGTCCATCACCGCGCGCCACCGTTCCGGATCGGACTTGTACGGGGCGTAGAAGGAGATCCGTTGGATCACGTCGCCGTATCGCGTGGCGAGTTCGGGAGCGATCGATTCGGGCGGGCCGACCACGGCGAACGTGTTGAGGATCTCGTCGTCGATGAGCGTGCCCATCTTCACCCAGTCGCCCTGCTTCGACAGCGCGTTGAGTTCCTCCTGCAGGCCACCCCAGCCGTGCAGTTCGAGGACGCCCTTGTAGGCGGGCGTCGAACCGTAGAACGCGATCTGCTGGCGCGTGCCGGCGGCGGCCGCTTCCATCTGCTCATCACTCGTCCCGGTGACCACGAACGACGGCCCGATGATCTCGAAGCCCTCCATCGTCTTGCCGGCCTTGGCGCGTCCACGCTCGAGGGCGGGGATGGTCACCTCGCGCAGGTACCGCTCGGTGGTGAATCCGTGGCAGAGGAAGCCGTCGCACACCTCGCCGGCGACCTCGGTCATCAGCTCACCGACGCCGGCGAGGAACACCTTCGGCGGGCCGAACCCGTCGAGGTCCGATGCCGCAGGGGTGAAGAACGGGGTCATCAGCGTGTGCGTGTAGTACTCGCCCCGGAACTCGAGCTTCTCGCCGGTGAGCCACGTGTTCCAGATCGCCCGCATCGCCAGGACGAGCTCGCGCATGCGCGGTGCGGGATGGCTCCACTCCATCGAGAAGCGCTTGGTGATGTGCGGCTTGATCTGGCTGCCGAGGCCGAGGATGAAGCGCCCCTTCGAGAAGGCCTGCAGGTCCCACGCCGTGTTGGCGAGCGTCATCGGCGACCGGGCGAAGGCGACGGCGATCGACGTGCCGAGTTCGAGATGTTCGGTGTGCTCGGCGCCGAGGAGCAGCGGCAGGAACGGGTCGTGCGATGTCTCGGCCGTCCAGACGCCGGCATAGCCGGCGGCTTCGGCTTCACGGGCGTTGGCGCCCGCCTTGGCGAGATCGGTTCCGAGGCTTCCGTCGACTTTCATGCCGCCGAACGTACAGTGCCGGGCCTTGCGGCGGTCAGTCCTGCTCGTTCAAGAAGCGTTGGATCTCGGCGGCGAGTTCGTCGCCGGACTGCATCTCGAGGCCGGGCCCCTCGGCGGCCCGCTCGCGCTCACGCTCACCGTCGGCGGCGTCGTAGATCTGCTCGAGCTGATGCAGCATCGCGAGGTGCTCGGGATTGTCGCCGACCGACTTGTCGATCCGCTCGCGCTGGATCCGCACGTCGCCGCGCAGGTCGGTCGCCGGGATCGTGATGCCGGTGACCTCGGTGAACCCGTCGAGCAACGCCACCGACGCCGCCGGGTACGACATCGCCGCCACATAGTGCGGCACCTGCGCCCAGATCCCGAGCGTGGGAATCTTCCGCGCGTGCAATGCGTGTTCGAGGGCGGCGGCCGCACCGGCCGGCACGTCGATCGAGCTGCGGGCGAACGTGACGCTGGCGAGCACGTCGGTCGACGGTGACGAACACGACAGGCGCGGCGGGCGGGTGTGCGGGGCGGCGAACGGATACGCACCGAACGCGACCATGCGGGTGACGTCGAGTTGCACGGCGATGTCACAGACGGCGGCGGCGAACCGGTGCCACGCCATGTCCGGCTCCGGACCCGTGAGCAGCAGGATGTCGCGACCGTCGACCGAGCGTCCGGCGCGCAGTTCGATCGTCGGCCACACGAGGTCGGTGTTCAGGCCGTCACGGAGTTCCATCGTCGGACGGCGGGCCCGGTAGTCGACGAACGTGTCGTCGTCGAAGCGGACCAGCGGCACGGTGCCGCACTCGGTCGACACCACGGCCGCCGCGGTGGCGCCCGCTCCGGCCGCGTCGATCCAGCCGGTCAGCATCACGAGCAGCACCGGTTCGTGCAGCATCGGCTCGTCGATCAGCCACTCGTAGGAGCCCTGCGGGTCGATCACGGCAGCGCCTCGAGGTGCTGTTCGGCGCGGCTCGCGGCCGCCTCGACCTGCATCTTGAACGGCGAGAGTTCGTCGGCACTGCGCTCGCCGAGGGCGCCGCCGAGGTAGCGCGAGTACACGCCCTCGAGGATGCAGGCGAGCTTCCAGTAGGCGAACGCCACGTAGAAGTCGAGATGTTCGATGCTCCGTCCCGACACCTCGGCGTACCGTTCGGCGAGCCGGCGACGGTCCCAGAACCCCGCCGCGGTGGTGGCGTTGCCGGTCCATGCCGACTCGGCGTCGCCGGGACCGGTCCAGTACACCTGCAGCAGCCCGACGTCGGCGAGCGGGTCGCCGAGCGTGCAGATCTCCCAGTCGAGCACGGCGACGACGTCGCCCCGGCCGTCGACCATGCAGTTGTCGAGCCGGTAGTCGCCGTGGACGATCGTGGCGCCCTGCTGGGCGGGAACCCGATCGAGCAGGGCGTCGTGGACACGGTCGACCGCGTCGAGCTCGCGGGTCTTGCCCTGGTTCCACTGGCCGTACCACCGCTTGAGCTGGCGCTCGATGTACCCGTCGTGCCGGCCGAGGTCGTCGAGTCCGGCATCGACCAGGTCGACGGCGTGGATGGCCGCCATCGTGTCGACGATCGAACGGCTGGCGTTCGATCGTGCGGCCTCGTCGAGGACCGACTCGGCCGACCCTCGGTCGCGAATGACGTGGCCGTCGACGAAGCGCATGACGTAGAACGGCGCGTCGTTGACCGACGGGTCGTCGCAGTATCCCTCGACGGGCGGCACGGGCACCGCGGAACGTTGCAGGCCGGCCAGGATCCGGTGCTCGCGACCCATGTCGTGGGCGCTCGCCAGCACGTGACCGAGCGGTGGACGGCGCAGGACGACGCGCGTTCCGTCGGCACCGGTGACGCGATACGTGAGATTCGAATGGCCGCCGGCGATGGCCGCGAACTCGAACGGTGCCCGGGCGCCGGCGACGTTCGCGACGAGCCATTCGGTGACGCAGCCGACGTTGATTCCCGGCACCTCGACTCCTGGTTCGTGGATGCTGTCGCTGTCGCTCATGCGGTTCCGAGGGTAGCGATCACCCGCGGATAGCGTTGGGTTCATGGCTTACACCGATGTCACCGACGCAACGTTCCAGTCCGAGGTCCTGGACAAGTCCATGCAGGTGCCCGTCGTCGTCGATCTCTGGGCCCCGTGGTGCGGTCCGTGCAAGACCCTCGGGCCGATCATCGAGAAGGTCGTCGACGACACGAACGGCGACGTGGTGCTGGTCAAGGTCAACGTCGACGAGAACCCTGGTCTGCACCAGGCGTTCCAGGTGCAGTCGATCCCCGCGGTGTATGCGATGAAGGACGGCGTGATCGTCGACGGCTTCATGGGCGCGTACCCCGAACACGTCGTGAAGGAGTTCGTCGACTCGCTGCTGCCCACCGAGGAGCAGACCGAGGTGGCCAAGCTGGTCACCGCCGGCGACGAGGACAGTCTGCGTCTCGCGCTGGCACTGGAACCGACGAACGAGGACGTGATCGTCGCCCTCGCCGAGCTGCTGATCGACCAGGGCCAGCCCGAGGAAGCGTTGGGGTTGACGGTCCGGATCCCCGAAACCGAACGGACCCGCCAGGTGGCTGCCCGCGCCCGGATCGGATCCACCGTGGACGACAACTACGACGAACAGCTCGACGCGCTGCTCGACCAGGTGAAGACCGACGACGAGGCCCGCCAGAAGTTCGTCGACATCCTCGAGCTGATGGGATCCGCCGACCCCCGTACCGCCGACTACCGGCGCCAGCTCACCGCTCGCCTGTACTGAGGTCGCCCGCCACGGCGTTCAGCCCCGGAGGAATACCTGCAGTTCGTGGCGGAAGCGCCGCTCGACGTCGTCGTAGCGGGCGCGGAGTTCGTCGCCGGCCGTCGCGGGGTGGAGTGCCGTCGGGAGTTGCGGCTCGGTGCGGAGATGCCGTAGGGCGAGGGCGAGCGCGTCGAACGCGGTGGCGAGGCCGCCGGGTCCATCTCGTTCGAGTTGCTCCGCCGCCCGATCGAGATCTGTTCGACGGAGGCGGCTCTGGCGGTCGATCTGCTCGAGGTCCCACAGTTGCCCGACGATCGACTGCTCGTCGGCCCCGGTGAGCGGACCGCGCGTGACGAGGCAGTCGGGGAGGTCCGGGATCTCGATGTTCGCCGGCCGCATCCAGATGTCTGGTCGTAGTTCGCCGAGTCTCGATCCGATCGCGCGCGCCCGGAAGTCGCGGCGTTCGGTGGTCGTGCGCCGTTCGGCGGTCACGATCACCACGTGCCACTCGCCGTCCCACTCGGCCGGTGCTCGCCGGCGCCCGGTGTCCTGCTCACGTTGTCTGGTGAGCAGCCGACCGCTCAGGGAGTAGCTGGCGTCGTCGGTGGTGAGTTCACCTCGGTCGACCATCCGGGACAGGGCCGTACGCACCGTGCCTGGCGCAACGTCGAACAGGCCGCAGAACTCGACCAGTGCCGACACCGGCATCACGGGCGGATGCGAGCCGAGGAGCAGCGACAGCACGATCGAGCGGGTGGTGAGCGGAGTGCTGAGCGACGATGCCGAATCCGTGATATTACGAGAGTTGCCCATCGTGATCGAGAAGTGTAACATGCAGTCATGACCCCGTATGGCGTCACCAATGCCGTCACCGAGCGCACCGACGTCGGCAGCGCGCCGCGCTCCGACCAGACGTCACCGGCGCACACGATGGCGCCCGCGGCGAAGGACCTGCCGGACGTGTTGCCGACCGACCGGTTGAACGAGCGGGGCATGGCAACCCCGGCGTGGCGCGACGAACTGCGCAAGATCCCGAACGTCCGCAACGGCTTCACGGTCGTCGGCGCGCTCGCCCAGTCGTTCGGCGTGGTGATCGCCGCGGCCTGGATCAACACGTGGTGGTCGTACCTGATCGCATTCGTGTTGATGACGCGCGGCCACGTGTGCCTGAACATCCTCGCCCACGAGGCGGCGCACCGGCTCCTGTTCACGAATCGCCGGCTCAACGACAACGTCGGCCGCTGGCTGCTGGCCTACCCCACGTACCAGGCGATGCTCGTCTACCGCCGGGTCCACTTCGCGCACCATCGCGACGAGATGGGCCCCGACGAACCCGACCTCGCGCTGTACGCCGGTTACCCCATCCCGAAGGACTCGTGGCACCGCAAGCTGAAGCGTGACGCGATCGGCAACAGCGCCTCGAAGAACTTCAAGTCGCTCGGCCGGGCCATCCGGTCAGGCCAGACGCGAGGCGCTCGAGATCCTCGCCGTCCAGGCCGTGATGCTCGGCGCGTCGCTCGTGTTCATGCGACCGCTGGCGTACGTGGTCTGGATCCTGTCGTGGTCGACGTTGTGGAAGGTGTCGAACCGGCTGCGGTCGATCGCCGAACACGGCGGCATGATCCGCTCGAAGGACCGACGCCTCACCACGCACGTCATCCGTCAGAGCCGGCTCGCCCGCTTCTGGATGGTCCCGTACAACACCGGTTGGCATCTCGCCCATCACGTCGACATGGGGGTGCCGTGGCGCAACCTGCCGCGACTGCACGACGAACTCGTGCGGTCCGGCTGGGTCACCGAGGCCATCACCTACCCGAGTTATCGCGCGTTCTGGCGGGCCGCGACGCGCTGATCGTCCGCGGAGGCGCTTTTCGCGGCGCTCCGGATACGGTGACCCGACCGATCTCCCCCTGCTGAACGAGGCGCGTCCGCGCGCCGGTCGAGGAGGTCGAGTGTGGTGGATTCTCCGGATGGTTCCCGGCAGCCGGCCGGCGCGCCCCTGAGCCGATCGGCGGACGACGCCGATCTCCGTCGGCCGTTGCCGCAGGGCTCGCGCGCCGAACAGGTCAGGGCGTGGATCAGCTGGTTCGGTGTCGGCCGATTGATCGGCTCGGCGATCGCCATGGTGGTCGTGTGCGCCGGTGCGTACTGGCTCGTCCGGACACCGCCCCCGCCGACCGAGGCGCTGCTGCCGCGGGTCGCCACGACCTCGACCGCACCGGCGATCGCGCCGGTCGCGTCGCCGCCGGTGACCGAAGTGACGCCGGCGGTCGCCGTGGTCCACGTGGCCGGTGCGGTGGCGGTGCCCGGTGTCTACCGCGTCGATTCCGGCGCACGCGTCGACGACGCGATCAGGCTGGCCGGTGGGCCGGCACCGGACGCCGACCTCGACGTGGTGAATCTCGCCGCGATCGTGGTCGACGGCAGTCGCATCTACGTGCCCCACATCGGCGAATCGATCCGGCCCGAGGTCGTGCCGACCGGATCGGTCGGGGGAGAGGCCGCAACCGCCGGCCCCACGATCGTCGACGTCAACGTCGCGACGGTCGAGGAACTCGACGAACTCCCCGGCGTCGGCCCGGCCACGGCCGCGGCGATCGTCACCGAGCGCGAGCGCAACGGTCCCTTCGTGAGCGTCGACGATCTCGACCGGGTGCCCGGCATCGGGCCGGCCAAGCTCGATGCCCTGCGCGACCTGGTGACGACGTGAGCGCGGCGCCTCCGCCGATCGTCAGAACAGTGATTGGCCGACGACCATCGCCGCCACCAACAGGGCGGCGCAACAGCCGAGCCAGATGCCGGCGCACAGGCCGAAGAACTGGCGCCAGTAATCGGTCCAGGTGGCCATCGGGTTCCGGGTGCAACGACGCGAGGCCAACAGACCGACGAGCATCCACATCACAGCCGATCCGGCGATCGCCAGCGGATAGTGCGAACTGTCGCCGAAGGGTGCACCGACCACCAGGAGCCCGGGTGCTGCGCACACCCCGGCGATCAGGCCGACGGCTCCGCTCCACGCTCCGTCGAAGAATTTCAGGACCACGATCGCGATCAAGCCCAGCGTCGCCGGGACGATCAGGCCGGCGAACGGGCCCAGTCGGCGGATGCGGGAGCGGTACCAGAACGGCCCTTCGATGAGCGGCGCCGACATCACGACACGGCCGCCGGACGACGAATCGGACGACGGTCGCGTCGAACGCGGTGGCAGCGAGGGGGCATACGAATCCACAACGGCGACATCGTACGGCGTCGGCACGGTGGGGCGCAGGCATCTTGGCGTTCGAGCCGTCGCGCCGCTCGGAAGCTACGGCGATGAACCAGGCCGTCCGGACGTCTGGGTGCCCGACATCGCCGTGGTCGGCATCGCCGCCGCGACGGTGTTGGCGGTGTGGTCGGCCGAGGTCGTGCCGGCGCTCGTGGTCGGTCTGGTGGCCGCAACGATCGTCGGCCGGCGGTCGCGGTCGTGGTGGACGGCGATGCTCGTGGTGGGGCTCGCGACCATCGGCGGCGATCCGATCCGATCACGCCTGGAACGGCCTGACGCCCGACCGGTTGGGTCCGTTCGACGGCTGGTTCCTCCTGGTCGACGACCCGCAGCCGATCGGGCCGAGCACACGGCTCGTCGTCGCCGTCGACGGTGAGCGGTTCGAGGTGTGGTGCCGGGGGCGGGCGCAGCAGGGTCGGGTCGCCGACTGGCGCGCCGGTGAATGGATCGCGGTGAGCGGAACTCGGCGAGCGCTGGCGCACGATCGGGCGCGGCGGGTCGCGTCGCAGCACGTCGTCGGGGTGTTCGAGCTCGACTGGGCGGCCGATGTCGATGGCGGTGGCCCCGTGGCGCGAGCTTCGAATCGTGTTCGCGGCATGATCGAGCGCGGGGCGTCGTGGATGCCGGTGCCCGAGGGCGCGCTGTTCCGCGGCCTGGTGATCGGTGACGACCGTGATCAGCCGCTCGACATGGTGCAGCGCTTCCGGACGAGCGGATTGTCGCACTTGACCGCCGTGTCCGGGCAGAACGTCGGATTTCTGCTGGCGGCGTTCGCGCCGCTCCTCGTGCGGCTGCGTCCGGCGCCGCGCTGGATCGTGACGGTCGGTCTCGTCGCGTGGTTCGTCGCGCTGACGCGCTTCGAACCGTCGATCCTGCGGGCCGGAGCGATGGCGGCGCTCTCGGCGACGGCGTACGCCACCGGCCGCGAACGGCAGCCCGTGCGGCTCCTGGCGATCGCCGTGTCGGCGCTCGTGCTCGTCGACCCGCTGCTCGTGTGGTCGGTCGGGTTCTGGCTCTCGTGCGGAGCGACGTTCGGGGTCTGCGCCGTCGGTCCGCCGCTCGCCAGGCGGCTGGCGCGGCTCGGGGGATTGGCCGTGCCGCTCGGGATCACGCTCGGCGCGCAGATCGGCGTCGTCGTTCCGAGCGTGCTCGTGTTCGGTCGGCTGCCGCTCGTCAGCATTCCGGCCAACCTGCTGGCCGTCCCGGTGGCGGGAGCGGTGATGCTCTACGGGTTGCCAGCGGCGCTCGTCGCCGGTGCCGGGCCGTCGTGGCTGGCGCCCGTCGTCATGTTCCCGGCGCTCGTCGGCACCCGCTGGGTCGATGCGGTGGCCCAGGTGGCGGCGCGGGTCGAGCCCGACCCGCCGTGGGTGTGGCTCGGATGGGCCGTCGTGTTCCTCGTCGCTGCGGTCCTTGTCGTGTCGGCGTCGCGATCGGGTAAGAATCGACGGCGCCATGACGACACACCTGCTGACCGGTGACGACGAATCGATCCTGCGGGCGGCGGTCGTCGCGTTGGTCGACGAACTCGTCGGCGACGGCGACCGGTCGATGACGGTCGACGAGTTCGACGGCGAGGAGTACGAACTGCGGGCCGTGGTCGATGCGGCGCAGACACCACCGTTCCTGTCGGAGAAGCGGGTGGTCCTCGCCCGCGGCGTCGGGCGGTTCGTCACCGACGAGGTGGCCCCGCTCGTGGCCTACGTCGGCAATCCCCTCGACACGACCGATCTCGTCCTCGTCGCCGGTGGTGGACGGGTGGCCAAGAAGGTCGCCGACGCCGTCAAGGCCAACGGCACGGTGGTCAACACGTCGCCCCCGACGCGGGCCAAGGACGTGCAGGGCTGGGTCAGCGATCACATCTCCGCCGCCGGCCTGCGGATGAGGCCCGACGCCGCGGCGCAACTCGCCGGCTGGCTCGGCGAGGACGTGGGCCGGCTCGACGGGATCCTGGCCACGCTGCGGAGCACGTTCGGCAGCGACCACATGGTGTCCGCGAGCGATCTCCAGCCGTTCCTCGGGGAGGCGGGCGGCATCCCGCCATGGGACTTCACCGACGCCATCGACGCGGGGAACACCACCAAGGCGCTCACGCTGCTCGCCCGGATGACCAACGGCGGTGGTCGGCACCCGCTGCAGGTGATGTCGATCCTGCACAACCACTACAGCGGCCTGGCCAAACTCGACGGTGTCGATGCTCGCACGGAGCAGGATGCGATGGCCGCGACGGGGATCAAGTCGCCCTATCCGGCCAAGAAGGCGTTGCAGAACTACCAGCGCCTCGGCGGCGCCTCGGTCAAGCGGGCGATGGAACTGCTCGCCGCAGGCCGATCTCGACCTGCGCGGAGCACGAGAACTCGACGGCGACGTCGTGATGGACGTGCTCGTCGCCCGGTTGTCGAAACTCCGCCGCTGAAGCGATCAGCCGGTCGATGAGCGAACGGACCCCTCAGGAATTGAATGGGGGTGGGCCGTTGGCTCACCGCAACTCGTTGTCCGGAGCTGCTCAGACGGGAGCGTTGACCTTCTTCATGAGGCGGCTCTTCTTGCGGGCCGCGGCGTTCTTGTGGATGATGCCCTTGGACGCCGCCATGTCGATGCGCTTGATGGCGAGGCGCACGGCTTCGTCGTTGTCGTCGGTGCCGATGGTGGCGTGCGCGGTCTTCGTGCGCGTCTTGAGCTCGGCCTTCACGCGCTTGTTGCGTTCCGCGCGCTTGGCGTTGGTGAGGTTGCGCTTCTTCTGGCTCTTGATGTTCGCCATGTCGTCAGAGACCCTGTTTCTTTCGTGGACCGGATGGTTCCACGTCGGGTGGAACAGCCCGAAAACCTTATCGGTGCCGGTCGTGCACTCCAACGCCGACAACGCCCAGCGTCGGTAGCGTTGTTCGGGCCATGGACCTCGATCGCATCAGGAACTTCTCGATCATCGCCCACATCGACCATGGCAAGTCGACGTTGTCCGACCGGATCCTCGAGATCACCGGTGCCGTGCAGGCCCGCGACATGCGGTCGCAGTATCTCGATTCGATGGATCTGGAGCGCGAACGGGGCATCACGATCAAGGCCCAGAACGTGCGCGTGCCCTGGAAGGGCCACGTCTTCCACCTGATCGACACACCGGGCCACGTCGACTTCGGGTACGAGGTCAGCCGCAGCCTCGCCGCCTGTGAGGGTGTCGTGCTCGTCGTCGACGCCGCCCAGGGGATCGAGGCCCAGACGCTCGCCAACTGCTACCTCGCGCTCGAGAACGAACTCGAGATCGTGGCGGCGCTGAACAAGATCGATCTGCCGGCGGCCGATCCCGACCGCTACGCGGGCGAGATCGAGACCGTCCTCGGGATTCCGGCCGACGAGATCATCCGCATGTCGGCCAAGACCGGCGAAGGGGTGCCCGAGCTGCTCGACGCGATCATCGAGCGGATCCCGGCGCCGATCGGCGACGCCGACGCCCCGCTGCAGGGATTGATCTTCGATTCCCAGTTCGACCAGTACCGGGGTGTCGTGTCGAGCGTGCGGATCATGCACGGACGGCTCCTGTCGGGTGCGAAGTTGCAGTTCATGCAGGCGGGCGCGAACCACGAAGCGATCGAGATCGGGGCGCGCATGCCCGTGCCGACGCCGGTGGCCGACCTCGGCCCGGGCGAGGTCGGTTACCTGATCGCCGGCATCAAGGACGTCGGCGACGCGAAGTCGGGCGAGACGATCACCACGGCGACCAACGGCGCCACCGTGGCGCTCGACGGATATCGCGAGCCGAAGCCGATGGTGTTCTCCGGGCCTGTTCCCGATCGACGGCGACGACTTCGAGAACCTCCGCGAGTCGCTCGAGAAGCTCAAGTTGAACGACGCGTCGATCTCGTACGCACCGGAGTCGTCCGGGGCGCTCGGGTTCGGGTTCCGCTGCGGCTTCCTCGGCCTGCTGCACATGGAGATCGTGAAGGAACGGCTCGAGCGCGAGTTCGGGCTGGCGCTCATCGCCACGGCACCGAGCGTCGAGTACCGCCTCACCCGCACCGACGGCAGCGAGCAGGTCGTCGACAACCCGGCCGACCTCCCCGAGGCGCAGAAGATCGCCAGCATCGAAGAGCCGTTCTTCAAGCTCTCGATCATCACGCCCACGCAGTACACCGGCGCACTGATGGATCTCTGTCAGACACGGCGCGGCGAGATGAAGAAGATGGAGTACCTGTCGCCCGAGCGGGTCGAACTGATCTACGAGGTGCCGCTCGCCGAGGTGGTCGTCGACTTCTTCGACCAGATGAAGTCGCGCACGCAGGGCTACGCCAGCCTCGACTACGAACTCGCCGGCTACCGGCCGTCGAACCTGGTGAAGGTCGATCTGCTGCTCAACGGGCTGCCCGCCGACGCGTTCTCGATGATCGTCCACCGCGACAAGGCGTACGCGTACGGCGCCCGGATGTGCGAGAAGTTGAAGGAGCTCATCCCTCGCCAGATGTTCGACGTGCCGATCCAGGCCGCGATCGGCGGCAAGGTGATCGCCCGCGAGACGGTGAAGGCCAGGCGCAAGGACGTGCTCGCCAAGTGCTACGGCGGTGACATCACCCGCAAGCGCAAGCTGCTCGAGAAGCAGAAGGAAGGCAAGAAGAAGATGAAGTCGATCGGGCGCGTCGAGGTGCCCGGTGACGTCTTCATCAACGCGTTGAAGCTGGACGATTGACCGTGTCGACGGGGGAGACCCAGCTGGGCAACGGCGGTGTGTTCCGGTCGCTGCGCTATCGCAACGCACGGTTGTTCTTCGCCGGTCTCGCCATCTCCAACGTCGGTACGTGGCTGCAGCTGACGGCGATGTCGCTGCTCGTCTACCGCATCACCGACGGCGACGCACTGATCGTCGGGATCAACGCCGGGCTGCAATTCGTCCCGATGCTGCTCCTCGGCGCATGGGCCGGCGCAGTCGCCGATGCGCACAACCGGCTGCGGATGTCGATCATCACCCAGTCAGCCCTCGCCGTTCAAGCGATCGTGCTGGGCCTGCTCGATCTGACCGGCGCGATCAACGTTCCCGTGATCTTCGTGTTGTCGCTCGTGCTCGGCCTCGTGAACGCGTTCGACAACCCGGCTCGACGGGGCCTCGTGACCGAACTGGTCGACCCGGTCGAGATCCCGAACGCGACCTCCTTGAACACCGCCGTGATGACGGGCTCGCGCATCTTCGGCCCGGCCCTCGCGGCCGTGCTCGTCGGTGCGATCGGCACCGCGTGGTGCTTCCTCGCCAACGGGATCACGTTCGCCGCGATCATCGTCTCGTTGCTGATGATCCGCACCTCGGAGATGTTCACCGTGCCGCCGCGACCGCCCGGCGGTCAGCCGGTTCGGGAAGGGCTGCGTTGGGTGACCGGCCGACGCGACATGGCGCTGCTGTTCGGCCTGCTCGTGGTCGTGAGCATGTTCTGCGTTCAACTACAACGTCTCGCTCCCGAAGCTCGCCGACGAACAGTGGGGCGGCGAGCAGCGCTTCGGCTGGGTCCTGGCGGTCACGTCGATCGGATCCCTGACCGGCTCGTTGCTCACGGCACGCATGCGGCGGGTGCCGATGAACTGGCTGCTGACGAGCATGGTGGTGCTCGGCATCGGTGCCATCGGCATGGCCTGGGCGCCGAACCTGGCGGCGGCGTTCGCCTGGTCGATCCCGCTCGGCATCGGCGGAGCCGGCTTCATCACGGCGGCGAACGCGATCTCCCAGCAGGAGTCGCCCTCCGACATGCGCAGCCGGTTGATGGCGCTCCAGGCGGTGGCGTTCCTCGGTACGACCCCGATCGGCAGTCCCATCACCGGGTGGATCGCCGACACGGTCAGCGCTCAGTGGTCGCTGGCCTACGGGGGAGTGATCAGCCTGCTGTGTGCAGTCGGCGCCTGGGCGTACCTCGCGGTGAGGCCGCTGAAGCCTCACGCGCCGGTGGCCGTCGAAATGGTTGAGGTCGGCAGGACGTCCGCGGCGCGAGACTGACGGCGTGCCTGCGACCATCGAACAGCTCGAACCGTTCATCACCGACGTGATCGGCGCTCCCAGCGATGTGGGGACCGTCGAACTCGTCGTCTGCCGACCTGCCGTCGGCGAGCGAATCGTGCTCGACTCCGCCGAACTCGTGCCCGGTCGAGGGCTGGTCGGCGACAACTACGTCGAACGGGGAAGCACCAGGACCCCCGACGGGCTCGCCGACCCGCTGGCCGAGTTGAACATCATGTCGTCGCGCGCCCTGCGGGCGGTGGCGGGCCCTGATCCCGAGCAGTGGCAGCGCGCCGGCGATCAGCTGATCATCGACTTCGATCTGTCCGCCGACAACCTGCCGGCCGGGACCCGCCTGCGGATCGGCACCGCGGTCATCGAGGTGACGTCGAAGCCGCACACCGGCTGCGCCAAGTTCACCGCGCGGTTCGGCATCGAGGCGACCCGCTGGATCAACTCCCACAAGGATCTCCGCCTGCGCGGGATCTGCGCGATCGTCGCCGAGCCCGGCACGGTGTCGCCCGGCGACCCGATCGTCAAGGTCGGCTGAGCGTCCCCGAGCGGCGGACCGGGGCCCGCCCGCCACAGTGCCGCGCGCCGGGACGGCGCTACTCTGAACAGAGCCATGTTGGACGATCGGAAGACCGCAATCCTGAGTGCTGTCGTCCAGGAATACATCACGACCGCACAGCCGGTCGGCTCGAATCTCATCGCCGAGGCGCCGACGATCAAGGTGTCGTCGGCCACCGTGCGCAGCGAGATGGCGCAGCTGGAACACGAGGGTTACCTCGTGCAGCCGCACACGTCGGCCGGTCGCATCCCGACCGACAAGGGCTATCGCTACTTCGTCGACCACCTGAGCACGCCGGGTGTGCTCGACCAGGCGTCCACCAAACGGGTCGGCGAGTTCTTCTCGGCCGCGCACGGACAACTCGAAGAACTGCTCCATCAGACGTCGACGCTGCTGTCGACGCTGACGAACAACGCGTCGCTCGTCGTGGGGCCCCGTGCCGAAGCCGTGGCGGTGCGGCGGATCCAACTCGTGTCGTTGTCCGCGACGCTGGCGACCGTGGTGGTCGTGTTCGCCAACGGATCGGTGGAGCACACCACGATCGATCTCGTCGAGGGTGACGACGATGTCCGCCTGTCGGCCGCAGGCGTGCATCTGTCGGCGGCACTCGACGGTGCGGTGCTGAGCAGCGTCGACGCCGTCACTCCCACGGGTGACCGCTCGATCGACCGCATCTGCGACGCCGCGCTGCACGCCGTCCGCTCGGCCGCCGCCGCTGATCAGGTGTTCACCGGCGGCGTGTCGACCGTGGCCAACGCGTTCGACGCCGTCGACGTCGTCCGATCGGTGCTCCAGGCGCTCGAGCAGCAGTTCGTGGTGGTCACCCTCGTGAGCGACATCGTCAACCGTGGCATGTCGGTGGCGATCGGGGTCGAGCACGGCGTCGAGCCGCTCGCGGCGTGTTCGGTCGTCGTGGCACCGGTCGTCATCGACGGAGAGCATCTCGGATCGATCGGCGTGCTCGGCCCGACCCGCATGAACTACCCGCTGGCGCTGGCGACCGTCGACGTGGTGAGCGAGCAGTTGGCCCACCGCATCGAGGACGGTTGAGGACTTGGCGTTCTCCCGGCATCCTGTAGCGGACCATGGCTGACTATTACGAACTCCTCGGCGTGTCGCGCACGGCCAGCGCGGACGAGATCAAGAAGGCATATCGCCAACGGGCCCGCGAGCTGCATCCCGACACGAACCCCGGCGACGCCGCGAGCGCGGACCGTTTCAAGGAAGTGTCGAAGGCGTACGAGGTTCTCTCCGACGACGATCAACGGGCGCGCTACGACCGCTACGGCGAAGCGGGCGTGCGAGGAGCCGGTGGTGGCGGTGGTCCATCGGCGGAGGATCTGTTCGGCGGTGGCCTCGGCGACATCTTCGAGACGTTCTTCGGTGGTGGCCAGAGCCCGTTCGGCGGCCGGTCCCGCGGGCCGGCCGGCCCCCCTCGCGGGCAGGATCTCGAGGTCGTCGCCGACATCTCCTTCGAACAGGCGGTGTTCGGCGATCAGATCGACGTCACCCTGAAGCTCCCGGTCGCCTGCAGCGACTGCGGCGGTTCCGGCGCCGGAGCCGGGACGCAACCCGTCACCTGCAGCGACTGCGGCGGGAGCGGCCAGGTGCAGCGGGTGCGTCAGAGCCTGCTGGGTCAGATGGTCACCGCGAGCCCGTGCGGCCGGTGTGGCGGCATGGGCCAGGTGATCACCAGCCCGTGTCCGACCTGCCGCGGCGAGGGCCGCGTCACGGTCGACAAGACGTATCAGGTCGACGTGCCCGCCGGCGTCGACAGCGGCTCCACCCTGCGCCTCACCGGCCGCGGTGCTGCCGGCCCGCGGGGCGGCAAGACGGGTGACCTGTACGTGCACCTGCGGGTGGCGGCGCACGAGCGGTATGTCCGCGACGATCACGATCTGGTCACCGACGTGCCGATCTCGATCGCCCAGGCGGCGCTCGGCACGTCGCTCGGACTCGAGACGCTCGACGGCGTCGAGGATCTGGTGATCCCTGCCGGCACCCAGCCCGGGCGCGAATTCATCCTGCGCCAACGGGGTGTGCCGCACCTCCGAGGACGCGGGCGCGGCGACCTCCGAGCCCGGATCCGCGTCGAGGTGCCGCTCAAACTCACCGAGCGGGAGGCCGAAATCCTGGCCGAGTTCGCCGAGGGGCGCGGCGAAACGGTCGGTCATCCCAAGGAAGGGATCTTCTCCCGGATCAAATCGGCGTTCTCGTGACCGCTGGGGCGTCCGACCCCGGTGCGAGGACGATCGGCCCCGAGGCGCTGCGGCGTTCGGCGGCCCACGTCGTCGTCGAACGCGTCGGCGAGCGCGACGACGTCGTCGTCAGCATCGACGATGACGTCGAGCACCACCTGCGCCGCGTCCTGCGCCTCCGCGCCGGCGAACCGGTGACGGTCACCGATCTCGCCGGGCGGTGGCGATCGACCGTGGTGGCCGGATCTCGCGAGCGGCTGCAACTCGACGTGGTCGGCGACGTCGTGGTCACCGATCGGCCGGCCCGACCGGTCACGATCGCCGCCTCGATCCCGAAGGGCGATCGGCTCGACTGGATGGTGCAGAAGCTCACCGAACTCGGTGTCGATCGGCTCGTGCTGCTCCACGCCGAGCACTCCACGACGCGGTGGGACGATGCCCGAACGGCTGTCCAACGCGAGCGGGCGGAGCGGGTGTCGATCGAGGCGTGCCGGCAGAGTCGCCGGATCTGGCCGATGCGCATCGAGGGTCCGGTTGCCGCGCTCTCGGTGCTGTCGACCTGTCGTGATCGCCGAGCCCGGCGGGCGCCAGATCGCGCCATCCGACGACTTCATCGCCATCGGACCCGAAGGCGGGTGGTCGCCGACCGAACTCGAAGCGGCGCGCGGCGCCGTCTCGCTCGGCAGCAACATCTTGCGCGTCGAGACCGCCGCCGTCGTCGCGGCGACGCTCTGTCTGTCCCGCAACGAGTAACTGGTATCAAGCACGGACTGTGCGGTAACCTCACGCTCGGCGGTAATGGCGGCCGACGTAGTCGGCCACGAGAAATGGGCGGGTATGCGAATGACAATGATCGACGGAGAAGCACCCTCGGTGTACAGCCGACAGGTCGGCGAACGTCTGCGGGCCATCCGCAAACAGAAGCGTTTGTCACTTCAAGAGGTCGAGGCGCAGAGCGAGCAGGAGTTCAAGGCGTCGGTGCTCGGTGCCTACGAACGCGGCGAGCGGGCCCTGTCGGTGCCTCGCCTCGACCGGCTGGCTCAGTTCTACGCGGTGCCGGTGGAGCAGCTCCTGCCGCGCGAGGTGACGGGCGGCGAGACGACCGCGGCACTCGAAGCGTCGGCCAACAAGAAGCTGGCGATCGACGTCGTCAAGCTGATCCAGTTGAAGGGTGCGCCCTTCGAAATGCTGTCGCGGTACCTGAAGCTCATCCAGGTGCAGCGACAGGACTTCAACGGCCGGGTGATCACCGTGCGCGGCGACGATGTCCGGTCGATCGCGGCGATGCTCGACGTGCCGGTCGATCAGGTCGGGGCGCGCCTCGACGCGCTCGACCTGCTGTTCCAGCCGCTCTGAGCCGAAGCGCCGGAAACGGCGCTTTGATGGGAGCGTGAACGAGTTCGGGGTGTACCTGCACATCCCCTTCTGCGCGTCGAAGTGCGACTACTGCGCGTTCGCCACGTGGACCGATCGGGCGCACCTCGTCGATCGGTATCTCGCGGCCATGTCCACCGAGATCCGGCGCGCCGTCGATGCCGGCCTCCCGGTCGCCGACACGATCTTCGTCGGTGGCGGCACGCCGACGCTCGTACCCCCCGACGCGTTGGCCGAGCTGATCGGGACGATTCCCCGGCGAGACGACGCCGAGGTGAC
Organism: Ilumatobacteraceae bacterium; assembly: GCA_963752815.1. Lineage (GTDB taxonomy): Bacteria > Actinomycetota > Acidimicrobiia > Acidimicrobiales > Ilumatobacteraceae > Sva-07. The sequence continues at coordinate 129,142 of CAVVZI010000006.1, forward strand.
CGTCGAGTGCAACCCGGACGACGTCACCGCCGACATGCTGCGTACGTATCGTTCCGGCGGCGTGAACCGCGTCAGCATCGGCGTGCAGTCGATGTCGCCGCACGTGTTGGCCGCGCTCGGGCGCACCCACGACCCGGCGAACGTCGAGCGGGCCGTGGCGGCCGTCGGCGAGGCGGGGATGCCGACGTTCAACCTCGACGTCATCTACGGCGCCGCCGGAGAGTCCGTCGCTGACTGGCGACGCACGGTGGAGGAGGTGTTGGCGCTCGGCCCGCCCCACGTGTCGGCATACGGCTTGACCGTCGAGGCGGGAACGGTGTTGGCGGCCCAGCCGGAGCGGTATCCCGACGACGACGACCAGGCCGACAAGTACGAGATCGCCGACGATCTGTTCGCGGCGGCCGGACTGCTGAACTACGAGGTGTCGAACTGGGCCCGACCGGGTCACGAGTCGCGACACAACTTTCTCTACTGGCGCCAGGCCGACTACCGCGGGTTCGGGTGTGCGGCCCACTCGCATCACGACGGTCGTCGTTGGTGGAACGTGCGGACGCCCGATCGGTACATCGATCTGATCACGACGGGGAAGCCGGCCGAGTCCGCGGCCGAGGTGCTCGACGACGAGGGTCGGCGCGTGGAAGGGCTGCAGCTGATGCTGCGGACACGCGACGGCGTCGCCCGCGACTCCTTCGACGACGCCACCCTCGACCTGCTCGACGGGATGCTCCTTCCGCATCCCGACGATGCGAACCGCGTCGTGCTCACCCGGGCGGGCCGTCTGATGGCCAACGAGGTGTCGGTCAGGTTGAAGTGACGGCGAACAGATCGGGGAAGACGCGGGCGACCTTGGCGGTGAGGTAGTCGCCGTACCTGCCGTTCCACGCCGCCACGTCGGCACCGTCCCATCGGGCCCGTCGATCGTCCGGCGATGATCGGTCCTCGTCGATCGGGAGCACCGGCACGGTCGCGTCCCAGGACGGATCGAAGAAGAACGGGAACGAGAGTCGGCTGTGGCCGGCGTCGTTGCGAACGCGGTGCGGAGTGGACAGGTACCGACCTCGCGTGAGGCGTTCGAGCATGTCGCCGAGGTTGCAGACGAAGACGCCAGGCGTGGGCGCGACCCCGATCCACGAGCCGTCGCGGCGGTGCACCTGGAGGCCGCCGAGCGAATCCTGGGCGAGCACGGTGAGCAGGCCGTAGTCGGTGTGTTCGGCGACGCCCCATTGGTCGAGGTCGCCCGTCGTCGGCGGATAGTGGAAGATCCGGAAGAGCATCGTCGGGTCGGTGGTCAGGTTGTCCGCGAACCAGTGCGCGGGCAGGCCGAGCCCGAGGGCGATGCCGCGCATCACCGCCTCGGCCACCCGGCGCATCTCGTCGAGCCAGCGCAGGACGATCGGGCCCAGTTCGGCCGGTTCGGCGGGGAAGAGGTTGGCGCCGTGCAGGGCGACGCCGGCGCGCACCCGTGGGTGGTCGGCATCGTGCTCGGCACCGAAGTAGATGCCCTCTTTCTGATCGGGTCGGCCCGACGTGAGTTCGCCGCCGACTGGAAACCAGCCGCGCCAGGCCCGTCCGGCACGCGGCATCGCGATCGCGGCCTTCACCTCGTCATCGAGTGCGAAGAACTCCCGCGACGAGCGTTCGAGTTGGTCCTGCAGCATCGGGTCGACGCCGTGGCCGGTGATTCCGAAGAAACCGATCTCGCGACATGCCCGGTCGATCTCGGTCGCCACCGACGTCGCGGCCTGCGCAGTGCTCGCCGGGTTCAGCAACGGGCCGATGTCGACGATCGGCAGGTCGCCCGAACGCTGGACGTGGAGGTGGGCGCCGGTGCTCACAACTGGTAGCGTACGGCGCCGCTGCGGGCGCGTAGCTCAGTTGGTTAGAGCGCATCCATGACACGGATGAGGTCGCAGGTTCGAATCCTGTCGTGCCCACGAAAACCCAGGTAGATCGGGGTTTTCGGGGAGGGAAACCTTCCCGGGACACCCGAATTCCCGCTCGTGAGCGCTACACGCGGCGAGCAGGCCCGTACCACCGGGTGGTCACTTGCAGCAGCGCAACAGACCGCTGAGGTGGGGGAAGCGTCAGCGCACGACTGGTTCGCCGCAATACGAACAGTTCGTGCCGATTGGCTGCTGAAGGCCAGGAAAGCATCCGCAATGGGCAGTCCGAACCACACTGATTGGAGGTCGTCGCGGTGCTTCCGTGAACTTCAACTCCACCAGATCGGTGAGGGTGGTGGTTGTTTGTTGGATGGTAGTCATCGGTTCTCTCTTCATTGGGGTGCGGGTGCGCTGGTTCTGCCGGGCAGTCCCTCAGTCGGTGTACAGAACAACCGAACGACATAGGCAACTATTCCACCTGAGTTTCCGTGAGACCGTGGTAATGGTCAAACCGTGGTGAGGCGGGCGCAAGCCGATCCCGAAACCTCCAACGCGTGTGGTTGTCGGGACCGTACGACGCGCTCACCCAGCTAGAGGCTGGTGTGACTACACGTTCAGCTTGGTGAGACGCGTGCCCCAGTTGGCCAGCGCGGTCCGGGTACCGCCACACGAGCCGATCGGGGCGGCGAGCCACTGCGTCAGCGTGCAGCTCTGGCCGATGTACTCGCTGGCGATCCAGATGTTCTTGCCGTCGAGCGCGGCCGCGCCGTAGTCACCCCAACGGGTCCGTGGCGGGTCGCCGACCTGCGCCTTGTAGCTGGTGAAGCCGTCGTCGAGACCGAGTCCGGCACCCGCGATGTGGATGTCACCGACGCCGGCCTTGGCGTCGATCGACGCGTAGGCGGCACTGGCGAAGTGGTCCTCGCCGACCAAGGTGAACGCCATCACACCCCTGCCGGCTGCGGTCGTGGCGATGGCCGGGTAGGACACATTGTTGTTCTCCAGGGCGAGGGTGCCGGTCTTCACGAGCTTGGGAACGGACGGATCCACGATGAACCACGCGATCCCGGCCCGGCTCTCACCGCCGACGGTGACCTGCGTGTCGAGCGCACCCCACAGCTTCCCGTTGGCGTACCACGTTTGCTGCATCCGGCTGTCGTTGGAGTCCAGCTCGGAGACCACCTCGGTGAACGGGTCAGGGACACCGAGGAGAATCGCGGTCGCACACGCCGGGATGTTGAGGCACTGTCCTTGTGGGAAGTCACCCAACTGTGTTCCCGAACCGGGCTGCACCGACTTCGGCGGCACGCCGTACTGCGCCACGGTCAGCGTGGTCTGCGTGATGTCAGGTTCGGAGCCGAAGTCGCCACGGACGAGGTGTTGGCCAACTTCCAAACGAGCAGGTTGGTGCTGGAGTTGTTGCCGTTGGCCTCCTCGGCCGCGTCCGAGGACATGAAGAACTCGGTACCCCCGTTGGCGGACGATGCCTGGCCTGGAGGCGACGTGCTCGGCCACACCGTGAAGCCAGGGTTGCCGCCGGCACCCATACCGGTCGTGTCGATCTGGGTCACCCCCACGCTGGCGGCACCGGACGCCAGCGCCGCCTTCGAGAAGGCGTAGATCTGGGCGGCTTTGAACTCGGGCCCGAAGAAGGAGTACTCGTTCGTCGAGATGTAGAAGCCGGTGCTATCCGCCCCGATGTGCGGGTAGTCGCCGATGCACGGTCCCAGGCTGCACTGGTGGTTCGGTGTCCCTTGGGTGCCGTCATCTTGGACAGGAAGTCGGTAGATCGTCCATGTGCCGAGCGGGCTGGACGTGTTGCTCACGGCGATGTCGAGGTGGTTCACCCCGGTGAACGCGCCGGTGGCCGGCACCGTCTCGAGGGTCAGCACGACGTGGAACCAGCGTTGCGTGTCGGTGTCGAAGAGGCACGACGGGTCGGTCACGAACGGACCGCGGACCAGCGTTGTCCGGTTGATCGCAGGCGGGTAGCCGTAGAAGCTGTTCTGATCGATGACGCCCGTCTGCGGCTGGCCCGCGGTGTCGAACACGCGGATCACGTCGTTCACCGTCTCCATCACGAAGCCGTTCCCGGCGCAGAGGCCCTGGTCGGGAGGCTCGACGGAGAACTGGTTGCCATTGTTGGCCAGACGCTGGTCCCGATGGTTCAGCCCGTCGAAGCTGGCGACCAACTCCGGATTCGACTTCGCCTTCCTGGCGCTGGTGGCGGATCCGCCGGTGCCGTTGCCTCCCGAGTTCGCGCGGTCCACGTCTGGTCCGACACCCGGCGTCGGCTCCTCCTCGCTCTCCTGTGCGGAGAACTCAGGAAACTGGACTGCCCCCGAGCCGAAGGCCGGCGAGACCAGCCGACCGGTGCCGCCGGAGGAGATCTGCCTCGTTCCCCCGGCCGCACCGGCCGATTGTGAACCCAGCCCGACACCGATGGCCGGAAGACCGGCGACGCTCAGCGCGAGTGCAACAAGAGCAACCCGTCGTCTCATGACAACCCCCAGTGCTCACAGGTCGGGCTCTGTTGCACGACCCTCCGGGCCGTCATTCCGCCCTCCGGCGGCCGCAAGTTCGATCCTGCGCTCGAAGCCCGAACAAGTCAAGGATTCGCCATCTCGCGGGTGCCCTCGATCGTCATCGATCGAGGGACGGTGAGTCGAGACCGTCGAGGCGCCAGATCTCGAGCTGCTCGGTACGCGTCTTCAACGTCACCGCGCCGAGTGACGTCACCTGTGCGCCGGGCACGGCGCGGCGGGTCGCATCGCTGATCGCGATCGACCCGACCGGCGCCAGCGACTCGATGTGCGAGGCGACGTTCACCGTGTCGCCGAGCACCGTGTAGCCGCGCTCTTCGCCGTCGCCGATCAGCCCGACGACGGCCGCGCCCGTGTTGATTCCCACCCGGAAACGCGGCCAGTCCGGATGGAGATCGGCCACCTGCTGAGCGGACACCTGGAATCCCAACGCGGCGCGCGCGGCGCGTGCGGCGTGGTCCGGCTGGTCCGCCGACACGTTGAACGTGACCATCACGGCATCGCCGAGGAAGCGATCCAACCGCCCACGAGCGGCCCGGATGTCCGGAAGGACTGCCTCGAAGTACGTGTTCAGCATCGAGCGGACCTCCTCGGGCGTATGCGCCTCGGAGAACGCGGTGAAGCCCTGGAGGTCGGCGAACAGGATCGTGACCTCCCGAGTGCCGCCGACCACCTCATCGAGATACAGGTCGCTGAAGCGCTCGTACTCCGGCATCCGCCACGAGGCGTACGCGATCGCGCCGAACGCGACGACCATCAGGACGTGCCACACCCACCAGGAGATTCGCCAACTCTCGGTGAAGCTGACCGCGATCGCGGCCTCGGCCAACAACACCCACGCGGCGGCGATCGCGATCAGCAGCCCAGCTCGACGCTGGCGCGCGAGCGACAGGTAGCGCCACGAGGCGACTGCGAACATCGCCGCCGTCGGGACGCCCAGCGTGATCATGAACGCCGAACCCGACTCGACCGGTGTCGGATCGTCGAGCGGCGGCAACTCGGCGAGCGACACCGTGACCCAGATCGCGATCGCGGCGAGCAGGACCACGCGGAGCACGCCGGCGTGGGCCATCACCCACCGTGCCCGCGCACCGTCCAACGGGATTGCCGACCACACGGCGAACGCGCTCCCGATGGCCAGACCGGTGGGCACCGCGAGCACGAATCCCGTGTTCGTTCCCGGGATCAGCACCTTCGGGGTCGCCAGCGCATGGAGTCCGAGGAACGCCGAGGCCGACAGGAACGACATCGAAACGAGGAACAGACGGGCATCCGAGCGCCGTCGCGCCGAGACGCCGACCGACCAGCCGAGCACCGCGGCGATCGCCGCCGCCCCGAGCACGAGCCAGAAGTGCGATGGCTGGTGATCCCAGTGCGGGTCGGTGGAGGGCGCCGCGAGCAGCAGCGCGAGGCCCACGATCGGCGTCGCCAGTGCGACCGCCAACGCAACCACCGTGGATCTCGACATCACATCCGCGGACGGAGGCACACGATGAAGCTAGTGGAGTCCCTCCGTCACACTCTTGCGACGATCAGGCACTCGTCACGATCCTGCGGCGTCACCACGTGGATCGAACCGGGTTTCGGTCGCCCTCCCCGATCCCCGCATCGTGGGCATCCGTGATGTCTGTTCGACGAGACCCCGATAGGTGGTGGAGTCGGGTCGCTCCGTGGACGCGGCGGCATTCTCGTGGCCCTAAAGTCGGACGCATGAGCATCTCCGACGACGACATCAACGAACAGCCGGCCGACGACGGGCTGCCCCCGACGGTTGCCGGCGACGCCGACGGCACCGACAGCGCCGACTCCGACGGCACCGACGGCGGTGACTCGGACGGCACGGACGGCGGGGACAGCGATGGCACCGACGGCGGTGACTCCGACGGCACGGACGGCGGGGACTCCGACGGTTCCGACTCCTGACAGTCGACGCACACTGGCAGGTTCGGCGCGTCCCCCATCGAGACGCGCCTGACCTCGCCGATCTCGTTGGCGACGTCGACGCGTTCTGCAGCGACGTCGTGTTTCGAAGTCCCATGGTGTCGCGCGTCGCGGCCCTGGAGCGCTTCGGCGGCGTCGAGGTGCTGTGGGACGACCTGTTGCGTCGAGGCACGCGTCAACCGGCGTTTCGCGTCGTGCGCGCCGGCACCACGATCGCCGCCGCTGACGTCACTCGTCGTGCCGGTCTCGGCAACACCGATCTCCACGACGTCGTCGCGCCGAACAACGTCGTTGACCGCTACCGGCGCGGCGACACCGTGGTGCTCCAAGGGCTGCATCACACGAACCCGCACCTCGCTCGCCTGGCCAACAACCTCGCCCTCGCGCTCGACCATCCCGTACAGGTGAACGCGTACCTGTCGCCGGCGAGCGCGCGTGGATTGGATCTGCACTTCGACTTCCACGACGTGTTCGTGGTCCAGCTCGGCGGCTCGAAGCGGTGGCGCGTCTGGGCGCCGTTGCCGCGCACCACCGATCCGGTGAAGGGCCAACACTCGATCGCTGCACCTCGACTCGACGAACTCGGCGACCCGTTGCTCGATCTCACCCTCGAAGCCGGAGACTGCCTCTACCTTCCCCGCGGCTATCCGCACGCGGCGGAGACGACCGACCAGCCTTCCGACCACCTCACGATCGGGTTGGTGGCCGTGACGTGGCAGCGCGTACTGCGCAAGGCGATCGACGCGGAGGTCGCTGCCGGGCGGCTCACCGCCTCGCTGCCGGTCGGGCTGCTCGAGCCCGGCGCTGCGGCGCCGAGCGCGATCGAGCTCGATGGCCTGCGCCGCGCGGTCGATCCCGAGACGCTGCGCCATTGGATGGCGCGTGAGATCTGGCGCCGGCAGCCGGCGACGCGACTGCGACCATTGGTCGCGCCGCCCCTCGGATCGAGTCCGTTGGAGTTGACGCCAGGTCCGTTGCTCTGGCTGACCACGATCGCCGACCGCGCGGTGCTCGGGCTCGGCGACCGCCTCCTCGACATGCCGGTCGAGGCGCATCCGTTCCTGTCCGGGATGCTCGACGCGGACCATCCCGTCCTCGCTCAGGACCTGAAGGGTCTCGACGATGAATCGCGGTCGGTGGTCCTGCGCCGACTCCTGGCGGAGGGAGTGTTGGTCCATGCCACCTAGCTACATGTGCTCCTCGGCCTCGGCGGAGCGCGACGAGCCGATGTTCGCGACGGGTTCGTCGGTCCGCGGCTGGGTGCTGGTCGAAGTTCCCGGCGCGTGGGGTGAGGACGCGATCCACGCCAGCGCCTTCGGCGAGTTCGCTCCACAGCACTGGAAGGACGACATGAAGAAGCGCCACATTCGCGTCGTCTGTATCCGCTCGCACGAACGCGTCGGGGCGACGGACGTGCGTGTCTACGCGTGCGCGGCGCGACGCCCCGGTCTTCGAGCGGCACCGCTGTGGCGTCGTGATGTCGCATCGCTCGCCGATGTGGTCCCGGCCGTGATGGACCTCCGCGTCGACCAGCGGCCGAGTCAGGAGTGGGAGCGCGAGGACGGCCAGCTCCTGCTCGTGTGCACCAACGGGCGGCACGATCAATGCTGCGCGAACCTCGGGAGGCCCCTCGTGCGCGCGCTGCGCGAGTCGCGGTGGGCGAACCAGGTCTGGGAGTGCTCACACATCGGCGGCGACCGATTTGCGCCGAACCTCGTCGTCCTCCCCGACAGCCTCTACTTCGGACGAGTGGACCCGGACGCGGTGAGCAGCGTCCTGAGCGCGCTCGATGACGGACGCATCGAGCTTTCGCACTTCCGAGGGCGCACGTGCTTCTCGCTCGCCGAGCAAGCCGTCGAGCACTTCGTACGGCGCGACCTCGACATCGACGCGATCGACGGGGTCGTCGTCGAGAGCCAGGCCGCCGACGGATCGTTCCTCGTGACGCTCGAGGACCGCCGCGTGAACGTCCGCGTGCGACGCCGAATGGTCTCGGTCGCCGAACCGCTCACCTGCAAGGGACGCGGCGACCAGCTGGTCCCGATGTTCGAGCTCGTGTCCATCACCTGAACGGCCCCTGCTTTCGGGCGCCTGTCCGCGGCAGGTCGACTACTCTGAGCGTTCCCCCCACGCGGTCGCGAGGTCAGCGGACGACCAGAGGCGACCATGCCCAGACGATCATCTGTTTCCGACTCGGGCCAACCGACCCGAACCGACATCGCCTTGCGTTGGCGGCGCAGTGTCGGCGCCGCGGCAGAGTCGTTCGCGGTCAACCTCGCGAACCCGAATCTGCGGCGCGCACAGCTGTCGTTCGCCGCCGCATGGACCGGCGAATGGACGCTCACCGTGGCCCTCTCGGTAGTCGCATTCCGAGACGGCGGCCCGGCAGCGGTCGGCGCCGTCGCCTTCCTCCGGTTGGTTCCAGCGGCGATCCTGTCTCCCGTCGGTACCGCACTTGCTGATCGCTTCCCCCGCGATCGGGTGCTGCGCTGGACGTGTCTGTTCCGGGCCGGTGCGTTGGCCGCTTGCGCGGCGACCGTCGCGATCGACGGGCCGCCGTACGTCGCGTACCTCTTCGCGGCGATCGCGACGATCGCATTCGTCGTCTTCCGGCCGGCGCACTCCGCGTTGTTGCCCTCGCTGTGCCGTTCACCGCTCGAGTTGACGAGCGCCAACGTCGTGCGCGGCCTCGTGGATTCCATGAGCATGTTGATCGGTCCTGCGCTCGCCGCCCTGCTGCTGGCCGTGGCCGACCCTGCGGCAGCCCTCGGGTGCTCGGCCCTACTGGCGTTGGCCGCAGGACTCGCCCTCTCGGGGTTGTCCTACGACGTGACCGCGTCCGTCACGTCGGGTGGAGAACGTCATCTGTTCCGGGAAGCCGTCGAGGGATTCCGTGCGTTGCCACGCCATCCGGATGCCTTCCTCCTCGTTCGCCTGACTCTCACTCAAGCCGCCACCCGAGGCTGCTTCAGCGTGCTCGTGGTCGTTGTCGCCATCGAACTGCTCGACGTCGGGGAGTCAGGCGTCGGCGTGCTCACTGCGGCGGTCGGTGCCGGCGCCGTGATCGGATCGCTGGGCGTGGCGATGTTCGCCGATGGCGGGCGTCTCGCGGCGTTGCTCGGAGTGGGTGTCGTGCTCTGGGGGTTTCCCCTGGCGGTCGCCGGTGCCGTACCGCACGCTGGGCTGATCCTGTTGATGTTGGCATGTCTCGGGATCGGGAACTCGATGGTCGACGTCGGGATCTTCACCTTGCCGCCGCGCCTCGTGCCCGACGCCGTCCTCGCCCGGCTGTTCGGTGCCCTCGAGAGTCTCGGCGCGCTCGTCGTCGCGGCGGCCTGCCTCGTGACGCCGTTGATTCTCGACGTGATCGGCGTGCGATGGACGTTGGTTCTCGTCGGCCTGGTCGGTCCGACCCATGTGGCGGTTGCCTGGTCGCGACTGCGCGCGATCGATCGCACGGTGGTCCGACGCAACGTCGAGATCGGACTGCTCGACGACTTGCCGATGTTCCGTCCTCTTGCATTGCCGGCGATCGAGCAGCTCGCCGATCGACTGCAGCTGCAGGCGTTCGATGCCGGCGAATCGGTCGTGACGCAGGGCGCCCACGGCGACCACTTCTACGTGATCGAACATGGCGCAGCCGATGTGATCCACGACGGCGCGGTCACCGGCGATCTCACCGCTGGCGACTGCTTCGGGGAGATCGCGTTGCTGCGCGACGTTCCTCGATCGGCGACGGTCGTCGCGACGACGCCCCTGCGGGTGCAGGTGCTCTCCCGCGAGGACTTCCTCGGAGCGATCACCGGACCGACGGCGAGTCGGGCCGCCGCCGAACAGATCGCGTCAGAACGGATCGACCGCAACCGGCCGATCGACGAGCAGGACACCCATACGTATTGACGACTGAGCGTCGGGCTCGACCTCCGTGTTGACCTGAACCTCTACCGTCGACGCGTGGGTCGGTCGCGGTCGGTGCCCTCGCCTTCGGCGAGCAGGAGTCGGGACCACGTGTCGGCCAGCCAGCGTTCGTAGGCCCGCGGAGTCCAGCGACGTTGCTGGGTGAACAGCACGAACAGTTCCGCGCTGGCCGTCGCCCAGATGACGTCAGCCGCCTCGTCGACCGACAATCCGGCGCGGAGCGTGCCGTCCGGGCCGAGGTCGCGGACGAGGTGGCGCATGTTCTGCGCGCGCCGATCGCTGATTTCCCGCCACACCTGGTGTGCTTCGTCATCGGTGGTGGCGGCATCGCCGAGGGCGAGCAGCAACGGCGCCATCCGGTCGTGGATGTCACGAATCGCTCGGGCGTAGATCGCGAGCTTTCTTGCAGGGTCGGGCTCTTTGCCCATTTCCTGGACGTAGCCGCGCTGACTCGGCGCGAGCGCTCGGTCGGTACCCGAGATCGCTCGTTCGATGAGCTCCCGCAGCAGATCAGGCTTGCGGCCGACGAGTTCGTAGATGGTGTCGACGTGCACGTCAGCGGTGCGAGCGATTTCGGCGATGGTCGTCGCCCGATACCCGCGGGTGGTGATCGACTCCCGGGCTACCTCGAGAATCCGCGATCTGGTCGCGTCGGAACGCGCCTGGCGCGCGGCGTTGTCGTAGGGCCGCTTGACACGGGAAGTCACCGACGCGAGGATAGTTCCATCCGAAGGCTATTCGGAACAATATTGGAGGATTGGTGTACGCATTCACGCAAGACGTGCCGATCGATGCAGCGTTCTACCGCCGGATCACCGACGGCCTCGGTGACGCCCCGCCGCCCGGGCTGCTCGTGCACCTCGCGATCGAGCGATCCGAGGGCGGGCTGCGCTACATCGACATCTGGGACACCGAGGAGGACTGCGATCGCTTCGCCGAGCAGCGGCTGCACCCGGTCGTGCACCGGTTGCTGGCCGAAGTGTTCGGCGACGAGCTTCCGCCCGAGCCCGAGCGTGTGCCGCTCGAGGTCGTGCACGTGTGGGGCAAAGCGCTCGGTTCCCTCGACGCCCGGTGAGCCGCTGGTGAATGCAATGCGCTCAGGACAGCGGGATCTGCTCGTACCGCTTGTCGTAGTTGCAGCCGCCGACCATCCAGATCGCCGAGTACGGATTGACCGGTCCGCCGCCGCCCGGGTGGATCTCGAAATGCAGGTGAGGTGCCACGGCGTTGCCGGTCGAACCGACAGAGCCGATCACGTCGCCGGCCTGCACGCGTGAGCCGACCGACAACCCGTCGGCGAAGCTCGCGAGGTGGGCGTAGAAGAAGTACGTACCCGTGGACGTGGTGAGCCACCAGGCGTTGCCCGAGCGTGCCCCATCGATCGTCTGGCGGGTCAGCGTGCCGTTCGCTGCGGCCACCACCGGAGTGCCGGCGGGCGAGATGAGGTCGACGCCCGCGTGGAGCCGGCCGCCGCCACGGGTCGCGTGCCATGAGTTGGCGAACCGGCACGCGCCACGGACGGGGTCGGCCGCGAGGAGAACGCTCGGCAGGTCGCGTCCGAAGCCGACTTCGGGCAGGCACAGGCTCTGGCCGGGGTGGATCGGCGACGATTGAGTCGCGTTGTTCGCGGCGACGAGCGCATCGATCGGCACACCGGTCGAGCGAGAGATCACGTACCAGCTCTCACCAGCCGCAACGGCGCGTTGGCTGACGCAGGAACGGGCGGTGGACGCTGCGGCGGCGGTTGTCTGGGTGGCACCGGCCGGCAGGCAGACCTCGGCGCCCGGTCGGATCACGGTCGTCGCCGTGGCCTTGTTGGCGTCCAGCAGACCGTTCATCGACACGCCTGCAGCGCGCGAGATCGCGAACCAGCTGTCACCGCGCACGACGACGTGTTTGGCTGCACAGCCACCCTGCGACGTCGGCGCCGGCGACGCAACGCCGTTCGGCAGGCAGAGCACGTCGCCCGGATACAGCACGGCCGACGCGTCGGCGCCGTTCGCTCCCAAGAGGGCGGCGGTCGTGGTGCCCGACGCCGTGGCGACCCGGAACCACGAGTCGCCCGCAGCGACGGTGTACGTGGCGGCATTCGCCGTCGCGCAGGCACGATGCCCTGACCCGGCATCGACGCGCGTGGTGGGCGCGAGGCAGGTCAGCGCGGCGGCCGCGAGAACAGCGAAGGCAAGCCGCGCACGAGGCGAGGCCGTGCGCTGTGACTTGTGGGAGGTGAGATGCGTTGGGTCCATGTGAGCAGGTGCCCGCCGTGTCGTCCGAGGACCATAGCAACCGCGCCGGACGCAAAGAGGTAGCCCTCGCGGATCACGTCCGTCATGGCTCGTTGGCAATCGTGTCGTCGCGCGATGCACGCGCCGCCCGCATTCGTCGCAACTCTGGCCCGTCTCACCGGGTCGGCGGTCTGCTGCGCCACATCGCGACAGAGAAGGCGAGGCCCCACAGGGCGAACCACGGATCCCAGAAGTAGGTGTGCCAGGCAAGGGCATGCTCGTCGGCGTCGGCCGCCGGATCGAGCACACCGGTTTCGACGAGCAGACCGACGAACGTGAGCAGGCCGCCGTAGGCCGTCAGCCCGACGGCGGCGGCCCAACCCAGCTTGCGGAGCCACCGCGCCCTCGTCCACGCGGGGAGACGGGTTCGGCCCACGCCGGCAAACACGAGCGGTGCAGCGGCGACGATGAGCTTGCACACGACGATCACCCACAACGTGATCACGACTCCGGCCGATCGCTGCCGACCCCAGCGCTCGATCTCGCCGCCGACGGTGTCGAGCAATGCCGTGCCGCCGAGGGCCCAATAGGCGGTCACCGCCGCGCTGGCCGTTCCCAATCCGGCGGCGATCGACGCAGCGACGACAGCAGCGGGGTCGGACCGATCGTCCACCCTCTCAGCTTGCCCTGATCTTGGTGACTCAGGCTGCGCTGGGCACGGCGAACGCTGCGACCGGCCGATGATGTCCCATCGCCTCGGTCGGCCTCGATTTCAGTCGATGTCGACCGAGGCGTACTCGAACACGAGCGACTCGGTGACGACGGTAGCCACCAGGGCGTCGAGCGGGGAGTGGGAGAGCTGGACGACGCGACACCCGCGGAACGTCCACGTCAGCAACGGCGCTCCCGACCCCGGGTCGATGAGTTCGACCACCACCGTTCGGGCGGCCGACCGCTTCGGTGCACGCTCGATGCGCCACCAGTCCGCGAGGTCGGTCGCACCGGTCACCCCGCGGCGCAGCAGTACATGACGGGCCGGCAAACCGTCGTCGGTCCCGACCGCGGGTGTCGTGGGCACGTCACTCTGGGCAACGGGGAACGGCCCCCATTCGACGCGCGCGACCGGGAGACCCGCTGCTCGGCGCCCCGATGCCGTACCGGAGATGCGCACCCGAAACGTCGCTCCGAGATACGGCCCTTCGTCGTCGCGGGCTGGCGGTGGATCAGCTTTCGGCACGTTCAGCCGCCGTCACTCGACGTCGATGCCCTCGCACGTCAGCACGAGCTCCTCGATGGCAACGTCGTTTCCCGTCGCGTTGAGCGAGGGCACCACGTACTTCACGGGCCAGGCTCGTGCCAGCCGCCACGTGAACACGACGTCGGACTGGTCCTCGTTCAGCAAGCGGATCGTGACGTTGCGCCGGTCGGCCTGACCCAGCGTCCCCGCCCGGAACCATGTGAACAGGGTGGTCGACCCGATGACGCCACGCTTGAACGTCACATCGTGCACGCGGTGCAGACCGGGCAGCTTGCGAACGGTGCTCACCTTGTCGTTGCCGGCTCGGTACTCGATCACGTCGATGCTCGCCGCGATCGGACCGACCTCCTCGAAGCCGGCGTCGACGCTGCCGGGATCGCCCGCACCGAAGTCGACCTGGAAGATGAATCGGCCGTACGGATGATCACGAAGCGTCGCCACGACATCTCCTCCTGATGGGGCACCAGGGCTGTGCCGTTCCCCAGACCGTACCGATCGCGAGAGGCACGGCGCGCCGATTGGCTTCGCTCTCATCAGTTGCCGCAGTCGGCGGGCCCGGAGGTCACACCGGTGACACGGGACGGTTCCGTGTGGCGCGGAACTTCTACGCTGCGCCGGATGGCCCAGCGACGATTCGACGAGCGGCCGCGGCGTCGACAGCCGGGCGCCGGACGCCCGCGAAAGACCACCCGCACGGCCAGCGGCCCCGTCGACGCCGAGATCGTGGGTGCTGCGGCGCACCTGTTCGCCAGGCACGGGATCGGCGCCACGACGATGGCGCAGATCGCCGAGGCCGTCGGGCTCGAGGTGTCGTCGATCTACTACTACTTCGGCAGCAAGCACGAGGTGCTCGAACGCATCGTGGTCGACGTCAACCGCGTCCCGCTGCGAATCGCGGCCGACGTGCAGGTCGAGTTCCCCGACGCGACGCGTCGTCTCCACGCCTTCATCCGGCGCGACGCCGCCGTCCTGTGCGAGTTCCCGTTCGACTTCAACGAGATCCATCGTCTCGCCCGTGACGACCGCGGGAACTTCACCCGCTACTGGGCCGATCGGGAGCAGTTGCTCGTCGAGGTCGAAGCGATCGTCCGGCAGGGGATCGCGGACGGCGAGTTCCGCGCCGCCGACCCAGCGCTCGTCGCCTTGACGATCCTGTCGAATGACGAGGCGGTGCAGAACTGGTACCGGTCGTCGACCGGGGGAACCGCGGCCCGGCTCTCGCCCGACGAGATCGGGTTGTTCGTCGCCGACCTGATGCTGCGCGGAATGGTGGTCGACGTCGCCGTGGTCGACGCCGCGCGGGACGACACGGCCTCTCGCTGACCCTCGTGCGGCCGCCGAAATCTGGTCGCAACAGGCCGTTCTCGGCGGCTTATTTCGAATGACATTCGATTGAAACGAGACCTTCCTAGGTTGACGCCCGACCGACCTGGGCTTCACGACTTGAAGGGTGATCATGAACCGATCGACGACACGAGGCGCTGCGGTGATCTCGGTCCTGTTGCTGATCGCCGCTGCGTGCGGCAGCGACGACGACGCTGCCGACACGACCGCAGCCGCAACAGCCGACACGACGGCGGCGACGACCGCTGACACGACGGCGGCGACGACTGCCGACTCGACCGCTGACACGACGGCGGCGACCGACTCGGCGAGCGATCCAGCCGGCACCGCGGCGGCCGGAACCGGACCCGCGGAGGTCGACTCGATCAAGATCGGCTACTCGGCCTGGCCGGGCTGGTTCCCCTTGGCGGTGGCCGAGCAGGCCGGCATCTTCGACCAGGTCGGCCTCGACGTCGATCTCGTCTACTTCGCCGACTACATCGCCAGCATCGACGCGATGGCGGCCGGTGAACTCGACTTCGTGACCCAGACGCTGAACGACACGATGGCCAGCGTCGCCTTCGGCAGCGACCAGGTGATCGTCGTCGTGAACGACAACTCGACCGGCAACGACAAGATCATCTGCGACGGCTCGATCAACTCGATCGAGGACATGGCCGGCAAGACGGTGGCGGCAGAGGCGGGCGTCGTCGACCACTTCCTGCTCGACCAAGGCCTGGCGTCGGTGGGAATGACCGAGGACGACATCGACTTCCGGGGCGTGCTCACCGATGCCGCGGCCGCCGGTTTCGCCGGTGGCGAGTTCGACTGTGTCGGAGTGTTCGCCCCGTTCTGGATCACCGCACTCGAACGGGAGGGCTCGCACGAGGTGTTCAGCTCGGCCGACTTCCCGGGTCTCATCCCGGACCACATCGTGGCGACCCGCGACATCGTCGACGGCAACCCGGCAGCCGTGCAGAAACTGGTGGACGCCTGGTACCTGACGCTCGACTACATGAAGGACAACCCGGACGAAGCGACCACGATCATGGCCGGCGTCGCCGAGACGTCGGTCGAGGAGTACGAGCAGTTCGCCGAGGGCACCACGCTGTTCACGGCGGAAGAGGCGCTCGCTGCCTTCCAACCCGGCGACGACACGACCTCCCTCCAGCACACGGCTGAGCTGATCAACCCGTTCCTGGTCGATTCCGGGTTCACGGAGACCGAAGCGCCGCTCGACGGGCTGTTCGACGCCAGCTTCACCCAGGACTGGGTCGACCGGGCGGGCGACTGAGCGGCCGCGCCAGGACGCCGACCCGACTCCGACCATGGCCGCTCACATCGTGGTCACCCGATTCGGCATGGTGCGCCTGTCGTCGCACGACGCCGAGCAGGACGCGATTCACGACCGGGATCAGGTCATGACGTCGCCGGCCGGGGGCTCGGTCGAACCGGGCGGACCGGCCGAGCCGCCGAACGGCCGAGCCTCCGGAGGCCGTGGTCACCGGCAGGGCGACATCCTCCGGCTCCGCGGTGACGTCCCCGGACGCGTCCGGTGGATCGGTGCGGCGCTCGGCGTCGTCAGCATCCTCGGCTTGTGGATCCTCGCCTCGACGGTCTGGTCGGGCGAGGGCTTCTCGGTGCCGACGATCACGGCGACCTGGAACGCGCTGGTGGAGATGTGGCGCGATGGCGAGCTGTGGCCGGATTTCGTGGCGAGTTCCCAGCGTGTCGTGATCGGTTATTCGATCAGCCTCCTGATCGGTGTGTCGCTCGGACTCCTGATCGGCAGCTTCGCCAGCATCAACGCGTTCTTCGAACCACAGGTCGGCTTCCTCCGGTACATCCCGGCCACCGCGCTCGTACCGCTGCTGATCATCTGGCTCGGGATCGACGAGGCGCCGAAGATCGCGCTCGTCGTCGTCGGGACGGTCTTCTACAACATCCTCATGGTGGCCGATGTCGCGCGCGCCGTGCCGAACGAGCTCATCAAGGCGTCGTACACGCTCGGCGCGCGCCGGTGGACCGTCATGAGGCGTGTGATCTTCCCGCACTCGTGGCCCGGCATCGTCGACGTCGCGCGGATCAACCTGGCCGCCGCGTGGCTCATGCTCGTGGTGGCCGAGTTGCTGGCTGCACAGGAGGGCCTGGCATTCCGGATCATCCGGGCCCAGCGCTTCCGCCGCATCGATCGCATGTTCGCGTTGCTCCTGGTGTTCGGCATCCTCGGCATCGTCAGCGACATGGCGCTCCGGATGCTGCGGAACCGGACGGCGCGATGGGCGAGGGACGACTGATGTCATCGACTGCGGCAACCGCCGCCACCCAACCGGCACCGCGGCTGACCGTGCGTGGCCTCGTGAAGGACTTCACCGGGCGTCGCGGTGCGACCGTCCGTGCCATCGATCATGTCGATCTCGACGTGGGGATCGGCGAATTCGTCTGCCTGATCGGTGCGTCGGGCTGTGGCAAGTCGACGCTGCTGAACATCGTCGGCGGTCTCGAGTCGGCCACCGACGGCGTGGTCGCCGTCGACGGCGAAACGGTCGTCGGGCCTGGACCCGACCGGGGGATGGTGTTCCAGGCGTACTCGCTGTATCCGTGGAAGACGGTCGCCGACAACATCGCCTTCGGACTCGAACTCGCCGGCGTGGCGCGCGGCGAACGCCGCGAGCGCGTCGAGGAACTGCTGGGGATCATGGAGCTCACGGCATTCGCCGACCACCTGCCGAAGCAGTTGTCCGGCGGGATGCGCCAGCGCGTCGCCATCGCCCGGGCGCTCGCTCCGCAGCCCGATCTCCTCCTGCTCGACGAGCCGTTCGGTGCGCTCGACGCGATCACCAAGCGGAGCATGCAGGAGTTCATCCGGACGGTCTGGCTCCGCACCGGCGTGACGATCCTGATGGTGACCCACGACGTCCCGGAGGCGATCTACCTGAGCCAGCGGATCTCGGTGATGACGCCGCGGCCGGGGCGGATCGCGACCACGATCGAGGTGCCGTTCGGCGCCGTGCGAGGCCCGACCGTGAAGCGTGACGCCCGCTTCCTCGACCTGGTCGACGAGATCGAGGACCTGTTGCAGACGCGCCCGGAAGGAGCGGCCACGTGAGCGCGAGCGACACGGCGACCACCCACGGCGCCCGCGACCACGCCCGTGCCCAGGCCTCCGCCGTCGAACGATTCAGCCGGTCGGTGCCAGCTGGCGACCCCGAGGTCCTGTGGCGAGAAACGGTCGAGGGCGGCAACTACGCGACCCGGGTCCTGCCGCGCGGTGCACGGCTGACGCTGCGCGACCCCGAGGGGGACACGTCGGTGCAACTGCTGGTGTTCAACCATCACCACCGGGCCGAGCGGCTCAACGTGCCCGACACGGTGAAGGTGCAATGGCAGGCGTACCTCGGCGCCGGCCGGCTGTTGCTGTCGGACATGGGTCGCGTCCTGATGTCGGTCGAAGCCGACAGCAGCGCCGGCCACGACACGTTCAACGCGATGTCGAACCGGGCGTGGAACGACGCGAAATACGGCGGTGGCGCGGTCCACGCGTCCGCGCCGAACGCACGCGACCGGTTCGCCGTGGCGTTGGCGAAGGAGGGGCTCGGCCGACGCGACATCGGCGCGTCGGTCAACCTGTTCAAACCGGTGTTCGTCGAGCCCGACGGGTCGTTCACCTGGCGCGGCTCGACGCCGCAACCCGGAGCGGCGGTGGTGCTGCGGGCCGACATGGACGTGCTCGTGGCGCTGACGGTGACGCCCCACGTGCTCGATCCCCGCCCCCGGTACACGGTGAGCCCGCTCGAGATCTCCGCCGTCACCGGCCTCCCCGCCGCCGCGGACGATCCGATCCGGATGGCGACACCCGAGGCCGGGCGGGCGTTCGAGAACACCGACGACTGGCTGCTGACGCGCCGACTCCACACCGACGAACAGGGCGCGTCGTGACCGGTTCGGGTCGGGTGGTGCACGAGGAGACGGTCGAGGCGCGGGCGCCGTGGTCGCACGTCGTGCTCGCCGGCCAGTCGCTGCGGATCGTCGATCTCGAAGGCAACCAGGCCGTCGATTTCCTCCTGTATGGCGCCGACGACCCGGTCGAGCGCTACAGCGCCGCCGACACGATGAGCGCGCAGGGCAACGTGTACCTCACGACCGGATCGGTCCTGCGATCGAACGAGGGCAACCCGATGATGACCCTGACGGCCTCCACCGTCGAACGCCACGACACCGTCGGCGGGGCGTGCTCGCGGGAGTCGAACTCGCTCCGCTACGGGCACCACACGAACCACCAGCACGCGTGCGTCGACAACTTCCTCCTCGAGCACGTGTCCCGCGACATGGGCAAGCGCGACATGGTGGCGAACATCAACTTCTTCATGAACGTCCCGGTCGAACCGGACGGCAGCCTCGGCATCGTCGACGGCATCTCCGCGCCGGGCCTGTACGTGGAACTCCGCGCCGAGATGGACGTGATCGTGGTCGTGTCCAACTGTCCGCAGATCAACAATCCGTGCAACGGATTCGCGCCGTCGCCGGTGCGGATGATCGTGACCGAACCCGCCTGAACGCCATGGGTTCACGTCCATTCGAGCGCGTGCTCGTCGCCAACCGCGGGGAGATCGCCTGCCGCATCATCGCCACGCTCGATCGGCTCGGCATCGAGTCGGTCGCGGTCCACTCCGACGCCGATCGTGGCTCGTTGCATGTCGCGATGGCCTCGATCGCCGTGCCCTTGGGCGGGGCGACGCCGGCGGACAGCTATCTGCGCGGTGAGGCGATCATCCAGGCCGCGATCGATACCGCTGCCGATGCGATCCATCCGGGCTACGGCTTCCTGTCGGAGTCGGCCGAGTTCGCCGCTGGCTGCGAAGCGGCCGGGATCGTCTTCCTCGGTCCCACGCCCGAGCAGATCCGGCAATTCGGTTCGAAGCACGTCGCTCGTGAACTCGCCGCTCGGGCCGGCGTTGCGCTCGTGCCAGGCAGTGGGCTGCTCGACGACGTGGAGGCAGCACGTCGCGCCGCCGAGCACATCGGGTTCCCGTTGATGTTCAAGGCGTCGGCGGGCGGTGGAGGGATCGGGCTGCGGCGGTGCGACGGCCCCGACGAGGTCGAGACGGCCTTCGACAGCGTGCGCCGTCTCGCCGCCGCGAACTTCGGTGACGCCGCCGTGTTCGCCGAACGGTTCGTCGAACGGGCACGCCACATCGAGGTGCAGATCGCCGGTGACGGCCTCGGCGTGGTCGTCGATCTCGGTGAACGGGACTGTTCCGTGCAGCGCCGGCACCAGAAGGTGATCGAGGAGGCCCCGGCGCCCGGGATCTCCGACCGGCTGCGCGAGCGGCTCCGTGGCAACGCGCGAGCCCTCGCCGAATCGGTCGACTACCGATCGGTCGGCACCGTCGAGTTCATCGTCGACGCCGACACCCTCGATCACGACGACGGTGGCGACGCGTGGTTCCTCGAGGTCAACACCCGACTCCAGGTGGAGCACGGTGTGACCGAACTGGTGCGCGGCGTCGACCTGGTCGAGTGGATGCTGTGCCTCGGCGCGGGCGAACGACCCGAGGGGTTCGACTCGGTGGCCGCTCCATCCGGGTGGGCCATCGAGGCGCGGCTGTACGCGGAGGATCCGCTCGACCACGCCACCCCGAGCGCCGGGCTGGTCACCGAACTGGTCGTGCCGGCCGACGTCCGCTTCGACACGTGGGTCGACGCCGGGACGGCGATCACGCCGTTCTACGACCCGCTCATCGGCAAGCTGCTCGTGCACGGCCCGACCCGCCGGGACGCGATCGCCGCGCTCGGCAAGGCGCTCGCGGCAACACGGGTCGGTGGCATCACCACGAACCGCGACCAACTCGCCGCCGTCGCCAGCAGTGGCTGGTTCGCCGACGGGACGATGACGACGACGTCACTCGACGGGTTCCTTCCGGTGAGCGCTGAGATCAAGGTGCTCGACGGTGGACTGTTCACCACGGTGCAGGATCTTCCCGCCCGCCTCGGCTACTGGGACGTCGGCATCCCTCCCTCCGGTCCGATGGACGATCGATCGCACCGCCTCGCCAACGCCCTGCTCGGCAACGCCGAGAGCGCACCCGCGTTGGAGATCACGTTGCTCGGGCCGACGATCGAGTTCCGCGAGGCGACCTCGATCGTGCTGGGCGGCGCCGACTTCGGGGCACGCCTCGACGGCGCGCCGGTGCCGATGTGGACGGTCGTCGACGTCGATCGCGGCAGCCGGCTCGAACTGGGCCGCTGCGTGGGGCCGGGGATGCGCGGCGTCATCGCGGTGGCGGGCGGCTTCGACGTTCCGCAACATCTCGGCAGTGCGTCGACGTTCGTGCTCGGCGGCTTCGGCGGTCACGCCGGGCGCGCGTTGCGCGCCGGTGACGTGATCCCGATCGGAGGAGGGTCCGCGGTCGCGCCGACCTCGGGGTCGGCCGTGCCGGTCGAGCGACGACCGGTGCTCACCAACGAGTGGGAGATCGGTGTGCTCGCCGGCCCACACGCGGCGCCCGACTACTTCACACCGGCCGACATCGACATGCTGTACGGCACGGCATGGGAGGTCCACCTCAACTCCGACCGCACCGGGATCAGGCTCATCGGCCCGGCTCCGCAATGGGCCCGTCCCGATGGGGGAGAGGCCGGGCTGCACCCGTCGAACATCCACGACAACGCATACGCCGTCGGCACGATCGACTTCACCGGCGACATGCCGATCGTTCTCGGACGTGACGGGCCGAGCCTCGGCGGATTCGTCTGCCCAGCGACCATTGCCGAGCACGAGTTCTGGAAGATCGGCCAGGCGCGCGCCGGCGACACGGTCCGCTTCGTCCCCGTCGACCACGCGGCCGCCCGCTCGTCCGCGCCGGTGCGCCGCGCCCTCGCTCGTCCGCTCGACCCGGTGCTGTTCCGGCGGGAGGCCACGGTCGACCATCCGGGCATGACGATCCGGCGCGACGGTGATCGCAATCTGCTCGTCGAGTACGGCGACAACGTGCTCGATCTGCTGCTGCGCCTGCGCGCCGGGGCACTGATGGACGCGCTCCAGGCCGAGACGGGCGAGGCGGCCGCGCCCGTCGCGGAGCTCGTGCCGGGAATTCGCTCCCTGCAGGTCGGCTTCGACCCCGATCGCGCCGGCCCGGCCGAGATGATCGACCTGATCGTCCGGCTCGATGACGCACTCGGCGACATCTCCGACCGCGAGATCCCGAGCCGCATCGTGCGGCTGCCGCTCTCGTGGGACGACCCGGCGACCAGGCTGGCGACCGAGCGCTACATGCAGAGCGTCCGCGCCGACGCGCCCTGGTGCCCGTGGAACCTCGAGTTCATCCGCCGGATCAACGGCCTCGGCTCCGTCGATGACGTGAAGCGCATCGTGTTCGACGCCAGCTATCTCGTGCTCGGACTCGGCGACGTGTACCTCGGCGCACCCGTCGCGACCCCGATCGATCCGCGGCACCGGCTGGTGACGACGAAGTACAACCCGGCGCGCACCTGGACCGCGGAGAACTCGGTGGGGATCGGCGGTTCGTACCTGTGCATCTACGGGATGGAAGGCCCCGGGGGCTACCAGTTCGTCGGCCGCACGGTGCCGATCTGGGACCGCTGGGGCCGGCGGACCAGCCGCGGTCGCCACGGCGACGCCGCGCTCGGCCGCGCTGCTCTGGGCGACGCTGCTCTGGGCGAAGACGGTCCGCCTTGGCTCCTGCGCTTCTTCGACCAGATCCGCTGGTACGAGGTCGGCGCGGAAGAACTGCTCGAGCTGCGGGCCGACGTCGAGGCGGGCCAGTTCACCTTCGACATCGAGCCCACGACGTTCTCGGTGGCCGACCACCTGCGCGACCTGGCTCGCGACGAGGACTCGATCCGCGAGTTCACGACGACGCGCAACGCGGCCTTCGAGGCCGAGCGTCGCCGATGGGCCGCCGCCGGCATAGAAATGACCGCATCGAACGACGTCGCTCCGATCGTCCACGACGCACGACCGGTCCCCGAGGGAACGGTCGCGGTGCTGGCGACGGTCTCGGGGATGGTGCGCACGACGATCGAACCCGGGGCCAGCGTGGCCGCCGGTGACGTCGTGGCGGTGATCGAAGCGATGAAGATGGAAACAGGTCAAGTGACTCCGACCGCCGGCGTCGTTGCCGACATCCGGGTGATCCCTGGTGAGGTTGTCGCCGCAGGAGGGGTACTGGCCGTGATCGAACCGAAGGGGACACCGTGACAAGGACGTCGCACACCACATTGCTCGAGGAATTGGCCGAAGCGTCACCGGCGGAGCGGGTCGCCGCCGCCTTCGAGGCGGTGGCGGCGATCGACGATCCCGCCGTCTTCATCGCCACGGCCGACCGCGACCGCGCGCTCGCGGCGATCGACGAGTCACTCCCGCTGGCCGGGCTGACGTTCGCGGTGAAGAACAACATCGACGTCGAGGGCTTCGACACGACCGCCGGGTGCCCGTCGTACGCGTTCCGTCCCGATCGATCGGCCACCGTCGTGCGCCGGCTGCTCGATGCAGGCGCCACCTGCGTCGGCGTCACGAATCTCGATCAGTTCGCCACCGGACTCGTCGGCACCCGCAGCCCGTACGGCGTGCCGCGCAACCCGATCGACGCGCGGCTCGTGCCCGGCGGATCGTCCTCGGGTTCGGCGGTGGCCGTGGCCCGCGAGCTGGTCGACTTCGCGCTGGGCACCGACACGGCCGGATCGGGACGCGTCCCGGCCGCGCAGAACCGGATCGTCGGGTTGAAGCCGACGCGTGGGCTGCTCCCGATGACCGGGGTGGTGCCGGCCGTGCGATCGATCGACTGTGTGTCGATCTTCGCCCGATCGGCCGGGCTCGCGGCGCGGGCGCTCGACGCGTGCGCCGGCTTCGACGGCGCCGACCCGTGGTCCCGTCGCGCCGGCGCCGCGCCACTGACGATGCCGACCCTCGTCGTCGGCGTCCCGGCGATCGACGCGGCGTTCCGCTCCCCGCAGGACCTGGCGGCGTGGCGGTCGTCGGTCGCCGCGCTCGGCATGCTCGACCACGTCGAACTGGTGGATGTCGACATCAGCGCGTTGATCGAGGCGGGTGACCTGCTGTACGGCGGGCCGTGGGTAGCGGAGCGCTACGCCGCGGTCGGTTCGTTCCTCGACACGGAGCCGTCCGATGCCGATCCGACCGTGTCGGGCATCATCCGTGGCGCCCGACGCCACTCGGCGGTCGACGCCTACAAGGCGGGCTACCACCTCGCCGAGATCGCCGGTCGCGCCGCCGAGATGTGGACGGTCGCCGACGTGCTGATGGTCCCGACCA
The DNA here is from genome assembly GCA_963752815.1 of Ilumatobacteraceae bacterium. GTDB lineage: Bacteria > Actinomycetota > Acidimicrobiia > Acidimicrobiales > Ilumatobacteraceae > Sva-07. The sequence continues at coordinate 153,528 of CAVVZI010000006.1, forward strand.
CGTCCGGCGTGGCCACCCTGGAGGAAGTTGCGGCCGATCCGGTCGGCCGCAACAACGAACTCGGCCGCTTCACGAACGGCGTGAACCTGCTCGATCTGAGCGCCGTTGCCGTGCCCGGCTGCGATCGCTCGGACGGGTGGCCGTTCGGTGTGTCGCTGATCGGCCGAGCATGGGCCGAGCCGACACTGATCGACCTGGCCGCACGGCTTGGTGCGGAGGACGGCGGGCCGGATGTCGCACCGTTCGCCGGCCCCTCGACGGTCGACGTCGTGGTGGTGGGTGCACACCTGCGCGGCCAACCGCTGAACTGGCAGGTGACCGATCGTGGCGGGCGCTTCGTCCGGGCGACGGCGACCGCACCGGTGTACCGGCTGTATGCCATCGCCGGGTCACCCCCGATGCGACCGGCGCTCGTCCACGTCGGTGCCGATGGCGGTGGCGCCTCGATCGAGGTGGAGGTCTGGCGGCTGCCGGCGGCCGAGGTCGGTGCGTTCATGCTGCAGATCGCTCCGCCGCTCGGCCTCGGTCGGGTCGAGTTGGCCGACGGCACGCAATCGGTGGGCTTCATCGCCGAACCGCGAGCGGTCCGCGGCGCCACCGACATCACGACCCACGGCGGCTGGCGGGCGTTTCTCGCCACGATCGATCGGTCCCTCTAGACAGCCGCGGCCGATCGGTGCAGGATCGCGCCATGGACCCGGAGCTTCGACGACTGGAATCCGACGAGGTGGAGGCGGCGGTCGCCGACCTCGACGGATGGACGGTGACCGACGGAAAGCTGTGCCGCCGGTTCGTCTTCACCAACTTCGTGGAGGCGATGGGATTCATGATGCAGGCGGCGATCTGGGCCCAGGTGCTCGACCATCATCCCGACTGGTCGAATGTCTACAAGACGGTCGACGTCGAGCTGGAGACCCACGACGTCGGTGGCATCAGCGTGCTCGATCTGCAACTTGCCCGGAAGATGAACGAGATCGCCGGCCTCCCGTCGGCCTGAAGTTCTGCCGCCGCGAATGGGCCGCGGCCGTTGACTCATTGGTAAGTGATCACTGACCATTGACTCATTGGTAAGCGATGACTAACGTATTGATCGTGCACCCGCTCGACGCCGTCTCCGAACCGAGGAGGCGCGAAATCCTCGCCCGGCTCGCCGAACTCGGGGAAGCGCCGGTGGGGGCGATCGCCGAGACCGTCGACATCACCCGTCCCGCCGTCTCGCAACACCTGAAGGTGTTGAAGGACGCCGGGATCGTCAGCGAACGGCGCTCCGGACGCGAGCGTCTGTACCGGATCAACCCGGATGGACTCAGCAAGGCCCGAGCCGCCATCGAAGTGTTCCTCATCAACGAACTCGACGACCTCGAGTCGGCGGCGCGGGCCCAGGGCCGGCGCACGACCCAAGTCGACTCCCTGACCACCGTCCACCAAGACCATCAAAGCGACCAAGGAACCCCTCCATGACCGATCAAGCAACTCAACTCGCCCCCGTCGTCTTCGAACGGATCATCGATGCCACGCCGGACGAGGCGTTCGCGCTGTTCACCGAGCCCGAACGGCTCCGCCGATGGAAAGCGGTCAGTGCGGCCGTCGATCTGCGGGTCGGCGGCGACTACCGGCTGACCGTCACGCCCGGCCACATCGCGTGCGGCACGTTCACCGAGATCGAACCAGGTCGCCGTGTCGTCTACACGTGGGGTTGGGTCGGCTCCGACGATCTTCCGCCTGGCGCGTCGACCGTGGTGGTCGACATCGAACCGGCGGGGGACAAGACGCTCGTGCGGGTCACCCATCACGGCCTGTCTGCCGATCAGGCCGTCAGCCACGGTGCGGGCTGGACGCACTACCTGGAGCGCCTCGGTGACATGACTGCCGCGGGCGACGCGGGCCTCGATCCCTGGGCGGCGGGCCCGGACGAGCTCGACGATCTGGCGGCGGTGGAGGCGAGCTGGGCGTTGTGCAGCCACGTGATGGAGCGGTTCGCGCCCGAGCATCGCGAGCTGCCGACGCCGTGCGCCGACTACACCGTGCACGAACTCGTGGAACATCTGGTGGGCAGCGTGCGGGCGCTCGGGGCGATGGCCGGCGCCGAGATTCCCGACGACATCGATGCTGGATCGGCGGAGGACTACGTGGCGCAGGCGACGGAGTCGGCACTCGCCGCGTGGCGCGAACGTGGCGCTGACGGCGAGGTCCCGTTCGGCAACGGCACGGCGCCGGCCACGGTGCCGATCGGCATCCTCGGCATCGAGTTCTTCGTCCACGCCTGGGACTTCGCCCGGGCCATCGACGAGCCGTTCACGGCGCCCGTCGCGCTCACCGCGTTCGTCACCGCACGAGCCGAGGAGATCATCCGGCCCGAGGCCCGCGGCGAGGGCAAGCTGTTCGCGCGCGATCGCCACACCGGCCCACGACGACCCGATCACTGCGCTCATGGCCTTCACCGGGCGCGCCACCTGACGCCTCGGTCATCACCCTTCGCCGCCACCCGTCCGAACCGAACACGACAGGAGACAATCATGCCGAAGTACCTCTTCACCTACCACGGCCCCGGAATGCCCGACGGCCCCGACGAACAGGCGGCCGAAATGGCGGCCTGGGGCGAATGGATGGGCACGCACGCCTCGGCGTTCCTCGACATGGGTGCGCCCGTCGGGCCGTCGAAGACCGTGGGCGCCGATGGGATCACCGATGGCGGTGGCAGCAATCCGGCGACGGGATACAGCCTCGTCGAGGCCGCCGACATCGATGCGGCCATGGCGATCGCCAAGGGCTGTCCCGTCGTCTCACGTGGAGGCGGCACCGTCGAGGTCGGAGAGGCGTTCGAAGTCTCCGCGTGAGTCCGGGTCCGGCCACCGCGTTCAGGTGTCGCGGCAGAACTGAGCGATGCTCGCCGCGGTGTCGCGGCTCACGTCCGGGCAACTCGCCACGAAGATCTCGGTGCCGTGGATCGTGCCCATCATCTGCCGGCAGCGCGCCGGCACGCCGGCCCGTACGAGCAGACGGTAGAACTCGATGCCCTCGTCACGCAGCGGGTCGCACTCGTTGACGCTGATCACCGTCGGCACGAGCCCGCGCACCTCGTCCTCGTCGGCGAACGACGGCCAGGCGAGCGGATTGCCGGCATCGAATTCCTCGATGCCGTACGCGATCCGGCCTCGATTGTTGTGCAGATCGAGCAGGATGCCGTTGTTCTCGATCGACGACGGGAACCGGTCCTGCGGCCACTCGCCGGCGATGTACGGGCAGAGTGCGTACAGCCCCGAGATGAGGCCCATGTCGCCGTCGCGCTTCAGCTTGAGCCCCGTGGCGAGCGTGAGGTTGCCACCGCCGCTCTCGCCGGCGACGATCAGGTGGTCGACGTCGATCCCGAGGTCGCCGGCATGCTCGCGGACCCATTTCAGCCCGGCCACGCAGTCGTTCAGTCCGGCCGGGAACGGCGCCACCTCGGGTGCCGAGGATGCCACCAGCGCATTGCGGAAGTCGACCATCGCGACGGCCACTCCCTGCGCGGCGATCACCCGACCCCACGCCCGGTACATGCCGTCGAAGCACGACATCGTCTGCATGCCACCGCCGTGGATGTAGTACACGCACGGCAGGGGATCGCTCGACTCGGGACGGATGAACTGGATCTTGACCGTGTTGCCGTCGGGCGTCGGACACGAACTCGTGGGTGGTGACCGTCAGACCGGTCGACGGTGCGACGTCCTCGTTGTCGAGCGTGTCGAGCACCCCCTTCATGGCGGCCTGCATCGCCAAGCGCGTCGGGCGTGTTGCTCTCGGCGAGCAGGTCCTCACGGTTCCCGATGTCCGATTGCGACCCGCCGGGCATCATGCCCATCATCGCCTTGATGCGTGGATCGATCCGCGGATCGCTGACGATCTTGTTCATCTCCTGGTCCCCCTGTTCGGCCACCATCAGTCTGCCAGACCGGGCCCCGGGCCGGTTTCGCGGCCGGCCGAAACGCCAGTCCACGCCCGCCCTATCGGCACGTCAGCGCCCGGACTTGAGCGCCTGTCATGAGATTGACGAAATCTTGAACGTGATCCGCCGCGATCAGACGTCGAGGTCGAAGAGCTCCCGAGCGTTGTCACCGACGAATCGGCGCTGCTGGTCGAGCGGGAACGCGGACACCAACTCGTTGAGATCGTCGACGTATTCGGGAGTGTGGTCGGCGTGCGGGAAGTCGCTCGCCCACAGGAACCGCTCGACGCCGTAGCGCTCGGCGAGCGCCGGGATCATCCGTTCGTCGGGATCGCAGCTGATCCAGCAGCGTTCCCGGAAGTAGTCGCTCGGCTTGTGCTCGAGCGGCACACGGTCGCCGATGAACGTGTGGCCGTACACGGCGTCGATCCGATCGAGCCAGTAGCCGATCCAACCGCCGCCCGATTCGAGCACGAGCACCTTCAACTGCGGGAACTTGTCGAAGACCGCGTAGTCGAACAAGGTCGTGAACTGATGACGCACGCCGTCGGATGCCGTCACCGACGCGAGCAGCCGGAGCTGCTTCACGTTCTCCCAGGTGCCCATGCGCTCGCCCTTGGTCCATTGCGGCTCGAACGTCGGATGGATGGCGAAGGGCACCCCCAGATCCTGCGCGGCGGCGAACACCGGGTCGTGATCCGGGTGCCCGAGCGGCTTCGCGTCCTGGGTGAACGGGGCGACGTAGCAGCCCTTGGCTCCCTCACCCACGGCCCGCTCCAACTCCCGGGCCGCGGCGATCGGATCGGACAGCGACAGGTGGGCGGTCGGCACCAGCCGCGGCGAGCCGGAGCAGAACTCGCAGATCCAGCGGTTGTAGGCCTTGGTGTACGCCTGGCACAGCTCGGGATCCTTCAGCTCCGCCTCCCACAGCAGGCCGACCGTCGTGTACAGGATCACCGCGTCGAGGCCCTCGGCGTCGAGCAACTCGAGCCGCTCGCTCGGATCCATGCTGCCGAACGGGGCCTCGCCCACGTAGGTGCGGGCGGGGTCCTTCTGGATCGCCGGCAGGTCGGGCGCGCCCATCGCGCCGAGCGTCGCCGGGAACCCACGGCGGCTCATCATCGAGCGTTGCCCGCCGATCTCCAGCTCCTCGAGACCCTGCTCGTCGATCCGGAACCGCAACGCCCGGTCGCGGTACTGCGGATCGATGTAGTCCTCCCAGATCGTGGGTGGTTCCAGGATGTGGCCGTCGGCGTCGATGGCGCCGGCGTGCTCGATCCGACCCGTCTGGTGCATCACCTTGCTCATCGTCACTCCTTCTCTGTCGATCGATGTGTTCAGACCATCGTTTGTCCGGCACTCACGTTCATCGCCTCACCCGTGACCCCCGTCGCGTCGTCCGACAACAGCCAGCAGATCGCCGAGGCGATCTCCTCGGGGCTCTGCAGCCGACGCAGCGGGATCTCCCGCTCGAGAAAGGCGTCGAGGCCTTCCTGGCCGCCGACCATGGTGACGAACATCCCGTCCGGGTTCACCAGGTTGGTGTCGACCGTTCCCGGGCACACGGCGTTGACCGAGATGCCCGACGGGCCGAGCTCGATCGCCATCGCCTGGGTGATCGAGATCACCGCGGCCTTCGCAGCCGAATACGTGCCGATCATCGGCCACGCCTTCTTGCCGGCCTGGCTCGACACGTTGCAGATGCGCCCCGGCACGTTTGCCGCGAGCATCCGCGATGCGCAGGCCTTCGACACGAGCCAGGTGCCGGTGACGTTGACCTCGAACACGCGGCGGAACTCGTCGGCGGGCAAGCCGACGAGCGGTCCGAGACCGAAGCCGGGCCCGCTGCCGCCCGCGACGTTGGCGACGAGCGTGATCGTGCCGAGCGCAGACGTGGCGATGCTGACGGCCTCTTCGACCGCAGCCTCGTCGGACACGTCGGCACGCACGCCGATGGCCCGGCCGCCGAGTGCTTCGATCTCGGCCACGAGGCTGTCGAGGTCGTCCGACGACGCCACGCCATGGAGCGGCGCGTCGTCGTAGTTCCGGGCGATGTCGAGGCACGCCACGGCCGCACCGTCGCGAGCGAGGCGCAGGGCCGTCGCCCGTCCGATGCCGCGCGGACGGGCGGCTCCCGTGACGAGAGCCGTCGCGCCGGCGAACCGGGTCACGACCAGGGATCCTCGGCCCGGACGGCGTCCAGGAATTCGATCAGGGCATCGTTGACCGCACCCGGGGACTCCTGCTGCACCCAGTGCCCGGCACCCTCGATGAGCACGTCACCGCGGTGATCGGTCAGGAACGCCGCCCCGACGCTCGGCGGCGACATGACCAGCACCGGGTCGGCACTGCCCCCGATGAACAGCGACGGAATCTCCACCTTCGCTCCCTCGAGTTGCGGTGTGCGCTCCCAGTTGCGGTCGAAGTTCCGGTACCAGTTGAGGCCGCCGGTGAACCCGGTGCTCCGGAACGTGTCGATGTAGTGGTCGAGCTCGTCCTGGGTCAGCCAGTCGGGCAGGCCGTCGGGCTCGGGGATGCGGTCGACGAACCCGCGGCCGTCGAGCGCCATGGCGTTCGGGTCCGGGTCACCATTGCTGGACATGCCGGCGAGGAGGCGGCGCATCGTGCGGGCGGGATCCCCGCCGAGTTCGGCGTCGGCCGGGCCGGGCTCCTGGAAGTACACGATGTAGAAGAAGTTCTCGGCGAACACGAAGCGCATCGCCTCGATCGGCGGACGGTCGCCACGGGGAAGGAACGGCACGCTCATCCCGACGACGCCGGCCAGGCGCTCGCGGTGCAGCAGTGCGGTCTGCCAGGCGACCATCGAGCCCCAGTCGTGCCCGACCACCACGGCGCGCTGCGCGTCGATGTCGTCGAGCACACCGATCAGGTCGCCGGTGAGGGCGACGATGTCGTAGTCCTCGATCGCTTCCGGACGTGACGAACCCCCGTATCCGCGCTGATCGGGTGCCAGCACCCGGTAGCCGGCATTCGCCAGTGCCGGGATCTGATGGCGCCACGAATATGCCAGCTCGGGGAAGCCGTGGGCGAGGATCACGGGAGGTCCTTCTCCCACGTCGATCACGGACAGATCGACCCCGTTCGTGGAAATCGTTCGCGTCGGCAGGTTCAGTTCCGCGGTCCCCATGGCCGACGAGTGTGCACGCCGCTCAGGCGGCCCGACGAGTTGGAGCGGATCGATCGTTCGACAACGATTCGACGCGCCGGGTCTGGTAGCAGTGCACGCATGGGAAACTGGAACTTCGCCGACATGTGGGAGGTCGTCGCCGACGATCTGCCCGACGCACCTTGCCTGATCCACGGTGAGGACCGCCGCACCTGGAGTGAGGTCGATCGTCGTGCCGACGGCGTCGCCCAACACCTGCTCGACGCCGGTCTGGCCCGTCAGCAGGCGGTGGCCCAGTACCTCTACAACTGCCCGGAGTACCTCGAGTCGATGTACGCCGCGTTCAAGGCGGCGTTCGTGCCGGTCAACACGAACTACCGGTACACCGCCGACGAACTGCTCTACCTCTGGGACAACGCCGATGCCGGCGCCGTGGTCTTCCATGGCACGTTCGCCTCGACCATCGGGCCGATCAGGGACCAGTTGCCGAAGGTGCGGACGTGGCTGTGGGTGGATGACGGCACGGGCGACTGCCCCGACTGGGCGGACGCGTACGAGACAGCGGCGACGAGCGGCGCGGCTCGGGTCGTGCCGGCGTGGGGACGCAGCGGCGACGATCTCAACCTCCTCTACACCGGCGGCACGACCGGCATGCCCAAGGGCGTGATGTGGCGGCAGGACGACCTGGCGGTGTCGCTCAACGCCTCGTTGGGGAGCGCGCTGGACGAGAACGGCACGGCCGCCGACCTGCGCGGCACGCACACCGCCCCGGGATCGCGCTTTCTCCCGGCCTGTCCGCAGATGCACGGCACCGGAAACTTCCCGTGCCTGTCGACCCTGTCGGGCGGCGGGAGCATCGTCACGCTCGACAATCGCAACTTCGATCCGGTCGTGCTGCTCGACACGATCGAGCGCGAGGGCGTCAACACGATGGCGATGGTCGGCGACGCGTTCGGCAAGCCGATCCTGCGCACCCTCGACGAGAACCCGGGTCGGTGGGACCTCACGAGCCTCGTGGCGATCGTGTCGTCCGGTGTGATGTGGAGCAAGGAGACCAAGGAAGGCCTCCTGAGAAACCATCCCGGGATGCTGTTGCTGGACGCGTTCTCGTCGTCCGAGGCGCTCGGGATGGGCAGCTCGACGAGCGGCGCCGGCGCTGCCGCCGACACCGCCAAGTTCCAGCTCAGCCCGAACACGATCGTCATCGACGACGCCAACCGTCCGGTCGTGCCGGGATCCGGTGAGATCGGTCGACTGGCCGTCGGCGGCCGTCAACCGGTCGGGTACTACAAGGACCCGGAGAAGAGCGCACGGACGTTCCTCGAGATCGACGGGAAGCGCTATTCGTGTCCGGGCGACTTCGCCACCGTCGAGGCCGACGGGTCGATCACGCTGCTGGGGCGGGGGTCGGTGTGCATCAACACCGGCGGCGAGAAGGTGTTCCCGGAGGAGGTCGAGGAGGCGATGAAGACCCACCCGAGCGTGCTCGACGCCGTCGCCGTCGGGGTTCCCGACGATCGCTTCGGCGAGATGGTGACCGGCGTGATCGAGGCACGCCCCGGCGAGGTCGTCGATGTCGACGCGGTCATCGCCCACGTGAAGACCACGCTCGCGGCCTACAAGGCGCCGAGGCGCATCGTCGTCGTCGACACGATCGGCCGCGCGGCGAACGGCAAGGTCGACTACAAGCGACTCAAGTCCGACGCGATGACCTCGCTCGGCGTCGCCTCGACCTGAGGGTCGGGTGCTCGGGGCGACCTGATCGGCGTATCGTCGCCGCCGATGTCCGAGTTCCGACCGCCGGCCGTGGTGCGGGCCGACGCCGAGTTGACCCTCGCCCTGCGCGCCGGCGACGAGGACGCGGTGCGCGAACTGTGCCGTCGATACGGCGGCCTCGTGTTCACCATCACCGGTGGCAACGACGCCATCGTGCAGGGTGGCGAGTTCGCAACACCGGCCGACGCCGCCGTGCACACCTTCCTGCAGGCGTGGAGGAACTCCGAGGCGTTCGAGCCGGGGCGGAGCTTCGGCCAGTGGCTGGGTTCGCTCGCCTGCCGTGTGCGCGGCGTCGCACCGGGCGGGTCGGGCGACGCGGATCTCGTCGACCGGCTGCTGGCCGACCCGGCCTCGTGGCAGTCGCCACCCGATGATTTCGAGGATCGGGTCGTGGCCGCCGTCCTGTCGGAAGCCACCATGGATCCGTCGAGCCTGTACACGGTCGACGACCTGCGTGCGGCGCAGACCGCGGCGAGTTCGTCACGGTCGTTCCGCAATGTCGCGCTGGGCGCCGCCGGTGCCGGACTCGTCCTCGTCGTCGGCATCCTGCTGCTCAGTGCCATCGGCGGCACGGGCACCACCGACTCGTCGACGATCGACCTCCGACCCACGGGTCGGGTGATCGACGTCAGCGGTTCGATCGAGGTCCAATCGGTCGATGCCGGGCTGCGGATCGTCGTCGACGCGCCGAGCCTGCCCGACCCGGGCGCCGGACAGTGGTACGAGGGTCGTGTGGTGCTCACTGACGGGTCGACGATCACCGCAGGAACCTTCACGGAAGGAAGCGGTGTCGAGTTGACCGCAGCTGCCAGCGCTGACGAAAGCGACGAGTTCCTGATCGTCCTCACGGGTACCGGGTCGGACGGCACGTTCGCCGACCGCGATGTGGTCCTGCGGGCACCCCTGCCCTGAGCAGGTAACGGATTCTGGTGGCGCCGGTCAGGCGGCGCGGACCGCGTCGCGGATCGCATCGGCGACCATCGTGGCTCCGGACGCACTGTTCATGACGGTGTAGTGGTTGAGCCCGTCGGCGCGGATCCACCGATGTTGCGGGTAGCGCTCGATCATGTCGTCGGCGATCAGCGGCGGGGGAGTGCCCATCAACCCGAACTCGGCACGGATCAGCGTGGCCGGCTCCGGATGGCGATCGAGCGCCGATCGCACCTCGTCGTCGGCGAACAACTCCCGCCCGTTGAGGCGGACGGCGGCCGGGTCGACCATCGTCCGGAAGCCGCCGTCGGTCTCGGTGAGGTCGGCGAGCAGGTTGCGTTCCAGATCGGCGCTGATGCCGTCGACGTACGCCGGGTGTTGGGCCCACATCGCCCGGTACGTCGCCTGGTCGGGCCACACCCGCTCGAGCCGTTCGATCGCGGGGCCGAGCGACACGTCGAGCACCTTGTCGATGAACTCGTCCTTCGGCGTGACGGTGCCGTCGTCACGCACGGGCGGGTCGGGGAGGTACAGGGCCGTGCCGCCGTCGACGAGGACGAGTGACCGCACCGCTGCCGGGTGGCGTTCGGCGAGGAGCAGCGCCACGTACGTGCCCATCGAGTGGCCGACCACGACGACCGGCCCGCCGAGTTGCTCGATCACCGCCGCGACGTCGTCGGCGTGCTGTCGCAGCCCGACGGGGCCCGGCTGGGTCCAGCTCCGTCCCCGTCCGCGCAGGTCGACGGCGACGAGATCGAAGTCGCCGTTCGACGCGTGGGCGACGGGATCCCACGACCACGCGTTGGCGGTGATGCCGTGGATCGCGACGACCGTGGGCGTGCCGTCCGTCGGTGGTCCACCGAGTCCTGGCCAGCGCAGCGCGGCGATGGTCGCGCCCTCGATGTCGAAGCTGGTGGACTCAGGCGTTGGCGACACGTGGGAGCCCCAACACGCGCTCGCCGAGGATGTTGCGCATCACGTTCGAGGTGCCCCCCATGATCGTGTACCCCGGGGCGTAGACGAGGCCGCGGGTGACCTCGTTCCACAGCGTGCCCTCGGCGCCCAACACGTCGAACACGAACTCGGCGACCTCGATCTCGTGCTCGGTGCAGAAGCACTTCGTCGCCGCCGAGAACCCGGCCGGCGCCTGCCGCAGCACTTCGCGGGTGACGAGGATCCGTCCGAGGCGGTACCCGGTCTCGAGGCGGGCCATGCGCTGCCGGACGAGCGGGTTCGACCGGTCGGCGCGGGCGGCGGCCATCTCGTAGAGCGCCCGGTTCGACACGAGCCGATCGATGCCGCCGCGTTCGTGTTCGAGTTGGGCCATCGTCTGTTTGAACGCCGCACCTTCGACGCCGACCAGGTTCGCCACCGGCACCCGCACGTCGGTGAAGAACACCTCGCAGAAGTGGCGGTTGGTCGTCATGTCGGTGATCGGCCGCACCTCGATGCCGGGCGTGTCCATCGGCACGATCACCTCGCTGATGCCGCGGTGCGGCGGGCCGTCGGTGCTCGTGCGGCAGATCAGGTAGCAGTAGTCGGCCTGCGCGCCGAAGCTCGTCCAGATCTTCTGCCCGTTGATCACGAACTCGTCGCCCTCGCGGCGGGCGCTCGTGACGAGCGACGCGAGGTCGGAGCCGGCGTTGGGTTCGGACATACCGATGCACCAGGTGGTCTCGCCCGACAAGATGCCGGGCAGGAACTCGGCCTGCTGGTCCGGTGTGCCGTACTTGATCAGCGTCGGCCCCATCTGGCGGTCGGCGAACCAGATCGCCGCGATCGGTGCCCCGGCCGTGATCAACTCCTCGCCGACGATCAGCCGGTTGATGGCGGGCTGGCCACCTCCCCCCGACTCGACAGGCCACGTCATCCCGATCCAACCGTGGGCCGCCATCTCTGTGGCGAACTCCTTGGAAAATCCGTTGATCCACGAGTCGTTGTGCCGGCCGTACCGCTCGACCGCCTCGGTGGCGACCTTGCGGGCCTGCTCACGGAGGGCTTGCTGCTCGGGCGTCCAGGCGAAATCCATCACCGGCGAGCGTAGACGCGGCCGCGTCCCGTTCTCTCAAGGCGGTTGGCGCGCTAGTGTGGATACAAGTGAAAGACAAGTCGACCATCATCTACACGTTCACCGACGAGGCCCCGGCGCTGGCCACGTACTCGTTGCTCCCGATCATCGAAGCGTTCGCCGGAGCGGCCGACGTCGAGGTCGAGACACGGGACATTTCGCTCGCCGGGCGCATCCTGGCGGCCTTTCCCGACCGTCTCACCGACGACCAGCGGGTGAGCGATGCGCTCGCCGAGCTGGGCGATCTGGCACTGACGCCGCAGGCGAACATCATCAAGCTGCCGAACATCAGCGCCTCGGTGCCGCAGCTCAAGGCGGCGATCGTCGAGCTGCGGGCGAAGGGATACGACCTGCCCGACTACCCGGACGAGGGCTCGTCGGCCGACGCTGCCGACCTCCGCGTCCGCTACGGCGCCGTCATGGGGTCGGCCGTCAACCCCGTGCTCCGCCAGGGAAACTCCGACCGTCGCGCCCCGCATGCCGTCAAGGAGTACGCCAAGAAGCACCCCCACTCGATGGGGGCGTGGTCGCCCGACTCCAAGACCCACGTGGCCACGATGAGCAGCGGCGACTTCCGATCGAACGAGCAATCGCTCACGGTCACCGACGACGGTGCGGTGCGCATCGAGTTCGTCGGCGCCGACGACGAGGTCACGGTGCTCAAGGCGACGGTGCCCGTGATCGCCGGCGAGGTCATCGACTCCACCGTGATGAACGTGGCCGCGCTGCGGGTGTTCCTCGCCGAACAGATCGCCGACGCCAAGGCGCAGGGCGTGCTGTTCTCGCTGCACCTCAAGGCCACGATGATGAAGGTGTCCGATCCGATCATGTTCGGTCACGCCGTCGAGGTGTTCTTCGCCAACCTGTTCGAGCAGCACGGTGAGGTGCTCGACGCGGCGGGTGCCAACCCGCGCGACGGACTGGGCCAAGTGATCGACGTCATCGCCGGCCTGCCCGCCGACGAGCGCACCGCAATCGAGGCCGCGCTCGCGGCCGGCTTCGCCAACGGGCCCGACGTCGCGATGGTCGACTCCGATCGCGGCATCACGAACCTGCACGTGCCGAGCGACGTGATCGTCGACGCGTCGATGCCGGCGATGATCCGCACGTCCGGCCAGATGTGGAACCGCGCGGGGGAGCAGCAGGACACCAAGGCCGTCATCCCCGACAGCAGCTATGCCGGTGTGTACGAGGTCGTCATCGAGGACTGCATCGCCAACGGCGCGTTCGATCCGTCGACCATGGGCACCGTGCCGAACGTCGGCCTGATGGCCCAGAAGGCCGAGGAGTACGGCAGCCACGACAAGACGTTCGAGGCGCCCGCGGCCGGTGTGATCCGCGTGGTCGACGCCGCGTCGGGTGACGTTCGGATGGAGCAGACCGTCGCGGCCGGCGACATCTTCCGCATGTGCCAGGTGAAGGACGAGCCGATCCGCGACTGGGTGCGCCTCGCCGTGTCACGGGCCCGTGCCACCGGTTCGCCGGCCGTGTTCTGGCTCGACGCCACCCGCGCCCACGACGCCCAGCTCATCGCCAAGGTGCAGCAGTACCTCGGCGACCACGACACCGACGGGCTGCAGATCGAGATCATGGCTCCGGCCGAGGCGACGAAGTTCTCGATCGACCGCATCCGCCGTGGCGAGGACACGATCTCGGTCACCGGCAATGTGCTGCGCGACTACCTCACCGACCTGTTCCCGATCCTCGAACTCGGCACGAGCGCCAAGATGCTGTCGATCGTGCCGCTGCTCGCCGGCGGTGGGCTGTTCGAGACCGGCGCCGGTGGTTCGGCGCCGAAGCACGTCCAGCAGCTGGTGAAGGAGAACTATCTGCGGTGGGATTCGCTCGGTGAGTTCCTTGCCCTCGCGGTGTCGTTCGAACACCTGGCGACCGTCACCGACAACGCCCGCGCCCAGATCCTCGCCGACACGCTCGACGCGGCGACGGGCCAACTGCTCGAGAACGGCAAGTCACCGGCCCGCCGGCTCGGCCAGATCGACAACCGCGGCAGTCACTTCTACATCGCCCTCTACTGGGCGCAGGCGCTCGCCGCCCAGACGGCCGACGCCGAGCTCGCCGCCAAGTTCGCTCCGATCGCGGCGACGCTGGCCGACAACGAGCAGACCATCGTCGAGGAGTACCTCGCGGTGCAGGGCCAGCCAGCCGACATCGGCGGCTACTACAGCCCCGACCCGGCGCTCGCCGCCGCCGTGATGCGCCCCAGCGCCACCTTCAACGCCACCCTCGCCCTGCTCTAGCTGTCGCTGGGGTCAGGCACAACGCAACAGGTCCAGCGCCTGGTCGGCGACACGACTGTCCTGAAACGTTCGGTGCCTGACCCCGATCGTTTCAGCGGGCGGCGAGATCGATGTAGTCGCGGGCGTCGGGGCCGGCGTACCACTGCCGGGGGCGGGAGATCTTCTGCGTCGGGTCGTCGAGGAGTTCCTGCCAGTGGGCGAGCCAGCCCGACATGCGGGGGATGGCGAACAGCACGGTGAACATGTCGACGGGGAATCCCATCGCCTGATAGATCAGCCCCGAGTAGAAGTCGACGTTCGGGTACAGCTTGCGATCGACGAAATACGAGTCCTTGAGCGCGGTCTCCTCGAGGGCCAGCGCGATGTCGAGCAGCGGGTTCTTCCCCGTCACGTCGAACACGTCGTACGCGGTCTGCTTGATGATCGTCGCCCGCGGGTCGTAGTTCTTGTAGACGCGGTGCCCGAAGCCCATCAGGCGGCCCTTGCCCGCCTTCACGGACTCGATGAACGCCGGGACGTTCTCCAGCGAGCCGATCTCGGTCAACATGCGCACGACCTGCTCGTTGGCGCCGCCGTGGAGCGGCCCGTAGAGCGCCGACGCGGCCCCGGCCGCTGACGAGTACGGATCGGCCTGGCTGGAACCGATGACCCGCATCGCCGTGGTGCCACAGTTCTGCTCGTGGTCGGCGTGGAGGATGAACAGCACGTCCATCGCCCGCTCGAGGATCGGGTCGACCTCGTACTCGCCGATCCGCCACATCATGTTGAGGAAGTTCGCCGGGTACGAGAGTTCATTGTTCGGCTGGTTGAACGGCAGGCCGACCGAGAACCGGTAGCACATCGCCGCGATCGTCGGTGCCTTGGCGATCATCCGCAGGATCTGGCGGCCGCGCGCCTCGGGGTCGTCGATGTCCTTGGCGCCCTCGTAGAACGTGCCGAGTGCCGCCAGCGCGGAGATGAACATGCCCATCGGATGGGCGTCGTAGTGGAAGCCGTCGACGAACCGCTTGCGCATGTTCTCGTGGATGAACGTGTGGTGGGTGACGTCGAACGTCCACTGGGCGAGTTCCTCGGTCGTCGGCAACTCGCCGTTGAGGAGCAGGTAGGCGACCTCGAGGTACGTCGACTTCTCGGCAAGCTGCTCGATCGGGTAGCCGCGGTAGCGGAGGATGCCGGCGTCACCGTCGAGGTAGGTGATGGCCGACTTGCACGAGGCGGTCGACAGGTACGCCGGGTCGTAGCAGTACAGCGTCGGGTCGAGTTCGCGCAGGGCCGACGACGAGAACACCCCACCTTCGATCGGGACGGTGACGGTCTTTCCCGTGCGGTCGTCGGTGATGGTGATGGTGTCGGGCACGTGGCTTCCTTCGCTTGCTCGATTGGTGTCGGCGGACGGGTTGCGTCCGGCGACTTTGGCGATCGAGGGGTCGGCCCCGACCGTCGGCCACGATAGTGCTATCGCGAGGGTCCGCACCCAGCCAGTGCGGAGAGTTCACCTGCCGCGCGGGCGGGATAGCGTGCAGCGGCCGTCGGGACGAGCCCGGCCCGAATCCGGAGGATCCGTGAGCACCACCGACCAGTCTGCGACCACCAGCAACGTCCTCGCCACCGTCACCGGCCCGGTCGTGATGATCGGCTTCGGCTCGATCGGTCGTGGCACGCTCCCGCTCATCGATCGCCACATCGAATTCGATCGCGGCCGTGCCGTCGTGATCGAACCCGACGATCGTGAGCGTTCGATCGTCGAGGGCTACGGGTTGACGTTCGTGCAGGACTCGATCACCGTCGACAACTACCGCGATCTGTTGACCCCGCTGCTCACCGCGGGGACCGGTCAGGGGTTCTGCGTCAACCTGTCCGTCGACACGTCGTCGCTCGACGTGCTGCGGTTGTGCCGTGAACTCGGGGTGCTCTACATCGACACGGTCGTCGAGCCATGGCCGGGCTTCTACTACGACACGGCGACCGACAACGCCACGCGCACCAATCAGGCGTTGCGCTCCACGGTCGTCGACGAGCGTCGCAATTCACCGGGCGGCACCACCGCCGTGTCGTGCTGCGGCGCGAACCCGGGGATGGTGTCGTGGTTCGTGAAGGAGGCGTTGGTGTCACTGGCGTCCGACCTCGGCATCGACACCGCGACACCGGCCGCCGGGGACCGGGCCGGCTGGGCGGCGTTCATGCGCGAGGTCGGGGTCACCGGGATCCACATCGCCGAGCGCGACACGCAGCGCGCCGTGGCGCCGAAGCCGATCGACGTCTTCTGGAACACGTGGTCGGTCGACGGCTTCATCTCCGAGGGCATGCAGCCGGCGGAGCTCGGCTGGGGGACGCACGAACGATGGATGCCCGCGAACGCCCGCACCCCCGATGATCCGGCGGCGCCCGGCATCTTCCTCGAACAGCCGGGTGCCGAAACGCGCGTCCGCACCTGGTGCCCGTCGCACGGGGAGCAGTACGGCTTCCTGGTGACGCACAACGAGGCGCTGTCGATCCCCGACTTCTTCACGGTGCGCTCAGCGGCGGGCGAGGTCGAGTACCGCCCGACGTGCCACTACGCCTATCACCCCTGCAACGACGCGGTCCTGTCGTTCCACGAGCTGTTCGGCGCGGCCGGGCGCTGGCCGTCGGGACAGCACGTGCTCGACGAGGACGAGATCGTCGACGGCCGCGACGAACTCGGGGTGTTGCTCTACGGGCACGCCCGCAACGCCTACTGGTACGGCTCGCAGCTGACGATCGAAGAAGCGCGTGCGCTGGCTCCTCATCAGAACGCGACCGGCATGCAGGTGACGTCCGCGGTGCTCGCCGGGATCGTGTGGGCGCTCGAGAACCCGCTCGCCGGGATCGTCGAGACCGACGACATGGACCATCAGCGGTGCCTCGAAGTGCAGCGTCCGTACCTCGGCAACGTGGTCGGCGTGTACACCGACTGGACCCCGCTCGCCGGTCGCCCGGGACTCTTCGCCGACGACATCGACACCGACGATCCCTGGCAGTTCCGCAACGTCCTCGTCCACTGAGACCGCCCCGACCCACCCCCATCCACCCGAAAATGGAGCAGATGTCGCGCTCAGCGCGACATCTGCTCCATTTTCGGGGGTTTGTCGCTGATATCGTCTTCGGTCGATCTCCCGTGAACGCCGACGCCACTCACCGACGTAGCGACCGCGCACCAGTGGGTCGAATCGCCTACTGCGGCGTCACCGGTCGATCGGTCGTACGGATCGTCGTCGCACTGTTCATGATGCTCGGCTTCCTCGGCAGCGCGACAACCGTCGCTCCCTCGAGCATCGTCGAGCCCTCGCAGGCGATGTCGATCGACGAAGTACCGGCTGCACTCCCCGCTGCTGAAGCATCGGCCCGCCGCAGCGTTGTGCGTCGGCGCCGGTTGCGTCGGGCACTGAACCCGGTCCGGATGAGCCACGGGTTCGCCCGCCTCATCTCGTGGACGGTGCCCACGCGGCGCCACCTCGTGCCACCCGTCTGGCGCGGTCCACCCGTTCTGCGCGTCTGAGATCCGGTTCGGCGCAGCGCGTCGACCGTCGTATCCCGAACGCCCACGGGCGCGATTGATTCGCGCCGCTCGGCGTTCGCCAGTTCCCGCCAACCGCTCCATTGGCGACACCCCGTCCACCCTCACATCACACCGAGGCACCGATGCTCCGAAGACCCACACCCACCCGCCGGCGAACGCACGAATCGAACGGCGATGTCTGACGTCGTGCCACAGCTCGTCCTGATCGTCGTCCTGGTGATCGTGAACGCCGCGTTCGCCGGGACAGAACTCGCGCTCGTGTCCCTGAGGGAAGGCCAGCTGCAACGGCTCGAGACGGCGTCCTCGACCGGTGCGGTGCTGGCCCGACTGGCGCGCCAGCCGAATCAGTTCCTGGCCACGATCCAGATCGGCATCACACTCGCCGGCTTCCTGGCGTCGGCCTTCGCTGCCGTGTCGCTCGCCGAACCTCTCGAGGAACCGCTCAGCTTCCTCGGACGGGCCGCGGCGCCGGTGTCGATCGTCGTCGTCACGCTGGTCCTTTCCTACTTCACGCTGGTGTTCGGCGAGCTGGCACCGAAACGGTTGGCGATGCAGAAGGCAGAGCGCTGGGGCATGGTGATGGCGCGGCCCCTCGCGTTCCTGTCGAAGATCACGCGCCCGATCGTGTGGCTGCTGTCGTGGTCGACCGACGTCGCCGTGCGCTTGATGGGCGGCGACCCGCATCAGCAACGCGAGGAGGTGACCGAGGAGGAGCTGCGCGACATGGTCGCGGCACAGGTGACCTTCACGCCGCATCAGCGCGTGATCATCGACGGCGCCTTCGAGATTGCCGAGCGGACGCTGGAACAGGTCCTCGTACCCCGCAGCCAGGTGTTCGTCCTCGACCCCACGCTCACGTGTGACCGTGCACTCGAACTCCTCGTCGAGTCGGGCCACACCCGGGCGCCGGTCGCATCGGGACGGAACCTCGACAACGTCGTCGGGTTCATCCATCTCCGCCAGCTGATCGGCGGTGGCGACGACCCCATCGCCGCGCTCGCCCTCGACACTCCGATCTTCCCCGAGGCGGCCAGGGTGCTCGTCGCGATGCGCGAACTGCAGGTCAAACGAGCCCAGATGGCCGTCGTCGTCAACGAACACGGGGGAGTGGCCGGCATCGTCACGATGGAGGATCTCGTCGAGGAACTCGTCGGCGAGATCTACGACGAGACCGACCCCGACCTCACCACCGTCCGCCACGAGCCGGACGGCACGATCGTGCTTCCCGGCACGTTCCCGATCCACGACCTCGACGACATCGACGTCGACCTACCCACCGGTGACTATGCGACGGTCGCCGGTCTCGTCCTCGAACGGCTGGGCCGGATCCCCGTCGTCGGTCTGTGCGTCGAGATCGACGGCTGGAACGTCGAGGTCCGCGCCAGGGAGCGCCACAGCATCACCGAAGTCGCACTCACCCCGATCGTTCCCCAACACAGCGAGGACCCCTCATGATCCTTTCCCCGTCCACCCTCGTCGCCGCAGGAGCTGCGGCCGACGAGAATTTCGCGTCGTTCGACGTGCCGCCGTGGGCCTGGCTCGCGCTCGTCGCGGTGATCACGGTGATGCTCGTCGCCGACCTGCTGCTCGTGCACCGCACGGCCCACGTGATCACCATCAAGGAAGCGGCCATCGAGTCGGCCGTCTGGATCTCGATCGGCCTGCTGTTCGGGCTGGTGATACTGGCCTGGCAGGGCGGACAGGCCGGCAGCGAGTACTACGCCGGCTTCCTGATCGAGAAGAGCCTGTCGATCGACAACGTGTTCGTCTGGGCGGTGATCTTCTCGTTCTTCGCGGTCCCTCGTGAGTACCAGTTCCGGGTGCTCTTCTGGGGCATCTTCGGCGCCCTCGTGATGCGTGCCATCTTCATCTTCGCCGGCGTCGCGCTCATCGAGAACTTCGAGTGGGTGCTGTACATCTTCGGTGCGTTCCTGCTCTACACCGCGGTGAAGATCGCCCGCCACGACGAGGACAAACAGGTCGACTACAACAACAACATCGCGATGCGCCTGGTGCGCAAGATCGTGCCCACGACCGACGAGTACGACGGCCAGAAGCTGTTCACCCGCCGGAACGCCAAGCGCGTCGCCACGCCGCTGTTCGCCGTGCTCGTGCTCATCGAGGCGACCGACGTGGTGTTCGCCGTCGACTCGGTGCCGGCGGTCCTCGCCGTCAGCCGCGAGCCGTTCATCGTGTTCGCCGCGAACGCGTTCGCCATCCTCGGCCTGCGCGCCCTGTACTTCCTGCTCGGCGGGATGCAGGGCCAGTTCCGGTATCTCAACATCGGGCTCGGGGTCATCCTCGGCTTCGTCGGCATCAAGATGCTGCTGATCGGCGATCCGTTCGAGATCCACCTGCCGACGTACGTGTCGCTCGGATTCATCGCCGTGGTGCTGACGGTGTCGATCCTGTGGTCGATCCGCGCCGATCGTCGCGAGCGGGCCGTGCCGGAGATGGACGTGTCAGAGCGGTGAGTTGCCGTGCTTGCGCGGCGACAGGACCTCGCGCTTGTCGTCGAGCATGTCGAGTGCCGCCGCGATCTCGCGTCGGGTGTCGGCCGGATCGATCACGGCGTCGACATACCCTCGTTCGGCCGCGACGTACGGGTTGAGCAACCGCTCGGCGTAGTCGGCCTCGAACTCGGCGCGTTCCTCGGGGGTGGCCCGCCGTTGCAGGATCGCCGCGGCTTGACCGGCGCCCATCACCGCGAGTTCGGCGCCGGGCCAGGCGAGGCACAGATCGTTGCCCATCGTCTTGGAATCCATCACGATGAACGCGCCGCCGTAGCTCTTGCGCAGGATCACGCAGATGCGCGGAACTGTCGCCCGCGCGTAGGCGAACACGAGCTGCGCCCCGTGACGGATCATCCCTCGCCACTCGAGGTCCTTGCCCGGATAGAAGCCGGGCGTGTCGACGAGCGTGATGATCGGAAGGTTGAAGGCATCGCAGAACGCGACGAAGCGTGCGGCTTTCTGTGACGCCGGGATGTCGAGCGTTCCGGCGAGCGAGATCGGCTGGTTCGCCACGATGCCGACCGGCCGTCCGTCGATGGTGGCGAACGCGGTGACCACGTTCGCGGCCCATCGATCGCGCAGCTCGAACCCGCTGCCCTCGTCGACGATCGCCTCGTAGACCTTGCGGACGTCGTAGCTGCCGGTCGACGTCGCCGGAATCTGGGCGCCCGCCTCGGGGCACGGCCGATCGGCCGGGTCGTCGCACGGCCAGCGGGCCGGCTCCTCATCGGTGCTGTCGGGGAGATACTCCAGCAGGTTCTCCGCCGCCTCGACCGCCGCCCCACGATCAGCGACGACCATCGTGGCGACGCCGGTGTAGCGGGCATGCGTGGTCGCTCCGCCGAGCTCGTCGACGTCGATCCCGACGCCCGTGAACTCCTCGACCATCACCGGACCGTTCACGAACGCGTAGCTCGATTCGGTCATGATCGTGAAGTCGGCCAGCCCGAGGAGCAGTGCCGGCCCGGACACCGCGGGACCATCGACCACGGCGATCGTCGGCACCCGGCCCGAACAGCTCGCCAACGCCGCCGCCACCCGTCCCCACGCATCGAGCGCCGGCATGCCCTCGATGATGTCGGCACCGGCGCTCGACAGCACGAGGACGACGGGCAGACCGCTGTCGCGGGCGGCGGTCAGGCCGTACTCGATCTTGGCCGAAGTGGTCGCCGACAGCCGTACCACGTCGCCCGGTTCATCGACGTCGATCCAGATGACGTCACGGTCGCGGACACGGCGCATCATCGGGACGGGCGGCGCCCGGCACGAGGCTGGCGAGATCCAGATCGCCCGGCTGGTGGCCCCACCACGTGTCGCGCAACTCGGCCGAGGTCATCGCCCGGACAGTACCGGGAGTCAGGCCGGGCGGGGGACCACCAGCACGGCGGTGTCGAGATGGACGCCGTGTTGATGCGCGCCCTGCTCGCCGACGACGTCGCGCAGCGTGTCGCGGGCTGCCATCGTCGGTGCGCTCGGGCGTGGGCGGCGCCGCCGGGCGAAGGCGACGACGCGCCGGGGGAGTTCGGGCACGGTGATCCGCCGGAACGAGCCCTGCAGCCAGGTCGGCACCGCGGTGGCCGGAACGATCGATGCGCCGAAACCGTCGATCGCGAGGGAGGCGAGCAACCGGACGCCGTCGATCTCGGCTTGCGGCCGCAAGGTGATGTCGGCGGTCGCGGCAGCGCGGTCGAGCACCCGGCGAAGGGCCGAGCCCGTCGGCGGCAGCAGGAGGGGAACGTCGTCGAGGTCGGCCAGCGCGATCGTGTCGTGCTTCGCCAGCGGGTGGCTCTTGTCGGCGAGCAGGAGCAGGTCTTCGGCGAACAGTGGTTCGATCACGAGTTCCGGATCGTCGACCGGCAGATGGATGACGGCGGCATTGAGCTGACCCGACAGCAGGTTGGGCACGAGTGTCGACGTGGCGCCGTCCTGGATGATGATCCGCACGTTCGGGTGCTGCTGGCCGAGGCGGCCGAGGAACTGCGGCATCAACCACCGCGCCGTCGTGCCGATCACCCCGAGTCGCGTCTGGCCGGACACGGTGGCGTCGCGGCTCGCCATGTCGGCGGTGATGTCGTCGATCTCACGCAGCACACGTCGTGCCCGTTCCACCACTCGCGCGCCGTCTTCGGTGAGGCCGCCGTTGCTGCGGTCGACGAGCGTGACGCCCAATTCCTTCTCGAGGCGGGCGATGTGGCTCGACACGTTGGACTGCACGGTGAACAGGGCCCGGGCGGCGCCGGAAAACGTGCCATGGTCGGCGATCGCGACGAGCGTGGCCAGTTGCCGGGCATCCATCTCCAAAAACGATAGCAAGTATCTCGGAGTTCTACTTGCCAGATCGCTTGTTCACGTGCATACTTTCACAAGCAAGACAGATCGCAGTGCGAACACCCCCCATGTTCCACTCGAAGGGAACCCACAAACCGATCCCCCATCGGTGGGAATTCCCAGGTTGAGAGACCCGGATCCCCCATCCGGGTCTTTCCCGTTTTTCCGGTCAGTTCGACGGTCGGACGTAGTGTGTCGCCGGTGAGCGAACCTTCCTCCGAGCTCAGTGCCGATCGCGGCGCGGCGTTCTTCGATCTCGATCGCACGTTGTTGCGCGGCGCGTCGGGCGAGGTGTTCTCGGACGCGATGCGCCTGGCCGGGCTCACGTCTCGGTCGATCCCGGGCGAGCGACTGCTGTTCGGGGTGTTCAGCGCGATCGGCGAGACCTTGCCGTCGATGGCGCTCGCCCGCCAGGCGGTCGCCCTCGCCAAGGGCCGCTCCCAGGCTGCCGTCCAGGAGGCGGCCGACACGGTTGCCGAACGGCTCGTGGGCATGGTGCAACCGTTCGCCGAGACGGCCTTCGCCGCGCATCGTGCTGCCGGGCGGCCGATCGTCCTCGCCACCACCACGCCGTACGACCTGGTCAAGCCGTTCGCCGACCGCCTCGGGCTCGACGACGTCGTCGCGACGCGGTACACGGTCGACGAGAACGGGTTGTACGACGGCACGCTGGCCGGGCCCTTCGTGTGGTCGGCCGGCAAGCTCGCGGCGATCACCGAATGGTCCGACGAACACGGGATCGATCTGCTGGCGAGTTACGCCTACTCCGACAGTGCCTACGACTCGCCGATGCTGTCCGCCGTCGGCCATCCGGTCGTCGTCAATCCCGACCCACGGATGGTGCTCATCGCCGCCACCCGGCGGTGGCCGACGC
Source organism: Ilumatobacteraceae bacterium (assembly GCA_963752815.1). Lineage (GTDB taxonomy): Bacteria > Actinomycetota > Acidimicrobiia > Acidimicrobiales > Ilumatobacteraceae > Sva-07. Next base: position 176,865 of record CAVVZI010000006.1, read on the forward strand.
TGCACCTCGACGTGTCGCCCGGGGTGTTGAAGATTCCGGTGATCGGGCTCGAACTACAGCACTTGGCACTGCGCCTCGCCCGGCCTGCCGCGTACCCCTACGCCCGTTTCGACATCGCGGGTGACGAGCACATCCCGCCGACCGGTCCGGCGATCCTGGTGGGCAACCATCGCAGCTACTTCGATGTGGCTGCGATGTCGATCACCATCGCCAGGAGCGGGCGCACGGCCCGGTTCCTCGGCAAGAAGGAGGTGTTCGACGCGCCCTTCGTCGGCCAGGTCGCCGCGGCGATGGGCGGTATCCGCGTCGACCGTGGCACCGGCTCGGACGAACCGCTCCAAGCGGCCGCCGACGCGCTCGCCGGCGGTGAGATGGTCGTGATCATGCCGGAGGGCACGATCCCTCGGGGCCCGGCTTTCTACCGCAAGCCCAAGGGCCGGTGGGGAGCGGCGCGCCTCGCACAGATGACCGGCGCCCCCGTGATCCCGGTCGGGATGTGGGGCACCGAGAAGGTGTGGCCGCGCTCGAGCCGCCTCCCGAACCTGCTCAACCTCACGGATCCGCCGACCGTGCGCGTCCGCGTCGGCGGTCCGGTCGAACTGGTGGGCAGATCCCTCGCGGCCGACACGAAACGAATCATGGACGCGCTCGTCGACCTGCTCCCGGAGGACGCCTACTCGAACCGCCGGCCGTCAGCCGAGGAGTTGGCGCTGACCTACCCGCCGGGCTATCGAGGCGACCCGACGAAAGAGTCGACCCGTCGACCGGGCACCGACGTCTGACGCGAGCAGGACATGTCGATCGACTCGTCGTGTGAGCTGTGCGAAGCGACACCGTTCACCGAATGGTTCCACAACGACGATCTGTGCTGGATCGCCGAGTGCGACGCCTGTGGGGTTCCGATGGTGGTCTGGCGCGTCCACGATCCGAGTCCATCCGACGAGATCCGCCAGGAACTGCACGCGCGGCTCGATGAGGTGATGACCGCCCGATCCTCCGACCCGTACTGGATCGACGACAACATGCGCAGCATCCCTGACCACTACCACGCCCACGCCCGCCGCCGAATGGATTGGACCCGACGATCATGAGCACCGAACCCCCAGCTTCGGCGGCCACGCCGCTGCCCCATCCCGCGACGCTCCTCCCGCACCGGCCGCCGTTCCTGTTCGTCGACGAACTCACCGCGATCGTGCCGGGCGAGTCGGCCACCGGGGTGTGGCGGCTGACGGGCGACGAGTACTTCTTCGCCGGCCACTTCCCGGGCCGGCCGACGCTGCCCGGCGTCCTGATGTGCGAGGCGATCGCCCAGGTGGGGGCCGCCGCCGTGCTCGCCGACGAACGCTTCGCCGGCAAGCTCCCGCTGTTCGGCGGGCTCGACAAGGCACGGTTCCGCCGTCAGGTGGTGCCCGGCGACGAGCTCGTGCTGGAGGTGCAACTGGGCCGGATGTCGGCCCGCGCCGGCAAGGGATCCGGGCGAGCACTCGTCGGCGGCGAGGTCGCGTGCGAGTGCGAACTGCTCTTCGTCATCGTCGACGCATAGGAAGTTGACATCTGGGCAATCGGTCGATTGATCCAGCGCCGCCGAGGGAAGCGCCAGCGACGAGGCGGAGCGAGGCCGACCTCGATCGTCGCGCCGAGACTCGTCGTGAGGCCGAGCCAATCAGGACGGGGCGATCACGACCGAGCCGTTGTGACCGCCGAAGCCGAAGTTGTTCGAGATCACGGGTCCGGGCGTCCAGGGGCGGGCCTCGCCCATCACCACGTCGATGGTCATCTCGTCGCTGAGCACCTTGGTGTTCGCCGTGGGAGGGATCAGCTGCTTCTCGATCGACAGCAGGGCGGCGGCGGCTTCGAGTGCCCCGGCCGCACCGAGCGCGTGTCCGGTGACGCCCTTGATCGACACGACCGGCACCTTGCGCTCGCCGAACACCTCGCTCACGGCGGCGGCCTCGGCCGCGTCGTTGAGCGGCGTCGACGTACCGTGCGCGTTGACCTGCTTGATGTCGTCCGCCTCGATTCCCGCGTCGGCCAACGCGAGCCGCATGCAGGCGATGGCACCCACGCCGCCCGGCGACGGAGCGGTGATGTGATGAGCGTCGGCGTTGCTCGCGCTGCCGAGGATCTCGCCGATGATGTTGGCGCCGCGGGCCTCGGCTCGCGACCACTCCTCGAGGACGAGCACGGCGGACCCCTCGCCCATCACGAAGCCGTCACGATCGAGGTCGAACGGGCGGCTGATGCCCGCCGTGGACAGTGCCGTCATGTTCCGGAAGCCCGCGAGGGCCGTGATCGTGCCGGCCGACTCGGCGCCACCGGTGGCCGCCGCGTCGATGACGCCCCACTGGATCAGCCGTGCGGCATAACCGATGGCGTGACTGCCGGCCGCGCAGGCGGTACAGATCGTCTCGTTGGGTCCCTGCAGGCCGTAGCGCATCGAGATGGCCGCGCCTGAGGCGTTGACCATCATCATCGGCACGAGGAAGGGCGACACGCGGCGCTCGCCTTTCTCGACGCGGGTCACGACCTGTTCCTCGAGGGTGTGCAGGCCGCCGATGCCGCTGGCGAAGATCGTGCCGAACCGGCCGGGGTCAACACCGATGGCGTCGACTCCGCCCGCGCCGTCGAATGCCTCACCGGCCGCGGCGAGCGCGAACTGTTCGACACGGTCGGCCCGTCGGGCGTGTTTCGGAGACTCGAAGTACGGGGTCGGGTCCCAGTCCTCGATCTCGACCGACTGGCGGCCGTCGGAGATTCCCGGGCCGAGCAGTCCAGCCCAGAACGCGTCAACCCCGAGACCGGCCGGGGCGACGACGCCGAGTCCGGTGACCGCGACCCGTCGGTCGCCACTCATCAGAGCTTCGCAGTGACGAGGTCGTACGCCTGTTGCACGGTCTCGACACCTTCGAGTTCGTCCTCGGGCACGGAGATGTCGAACTCCTCCTCGAGGGCCATCACGAGTTCGACGAGGTCGAGGCTGTCGGCGTCGAGATCGTCACCGAAATTGGCCTCGGGAACGATCGCGCTCTCCTCGACGGACAGCACTTCGACGGCGCACTTGCGGAAGCGGGCAAACAATTCTTGGTCCACGGGTTCTCTCCTTGTTGATGGTTCCCAATAGTAGATCGGCGGTCAGTGTCCCATACCCAGTCCGCCGTCCACGGGGATGACGGCGCCGGTGATGTAGGCCGCGTCGGCGGACGCGAGGAACGTCGCGACGCCGGCGATCTCGTCGGCGCTGGCGACGCGACCGAGGGGCACGGCGGCCGTCATCGCGGCGAGCAGGTCGTCGGACAAGGCGGCGGTCATGTCGGTCGCGACCGGGCCGGGTGCGATGACGTTGACGGTGATCGAACGCGAGCCGAGTTCGCGTGCGAGCGAGCGGGCGAAGCCGACGAGGCCGGCCTTCGACGCCGCATAGTTCGCCTGGCCGGCCTGACCGAGCAGTGCGACCACCGACGACATGAACACGATGCGACCGGACCGTGCCCGCAGCATTCCCTTCGACGCTCGTTTCGCAACGCGGAAGGCGGCGGTCAGATTGGCGTCGATGACGGACGTGAAGTCGTCCTCGCTCATCCGCAGCAGGAGGCCGTCGTTGGTGATGCCGGCGTTCGACACGAGCACCTCGACCGTGCCGCCGAACTCGGCCTCGATGGCGTCGAACGCGGCCTCGACGTCGGCCGCCGACGTGACGTCGCACTTGACACCGAAGAAGCCCTCCGGTGGCGGCGACGAGTGGTAGGTGACCGCCACTCGATCGCCGAGCGCGGCGAATCGCTGTGCGCACGCCAGCCCGATGCCACGTGATCCACCCGTGACGAGCACGACGCGTCCGGCGTTCGCCACGTCGCTCACTGGCGCTGCTCGTTCGCGTTCGACGACCAGCGGATGACGGCACTCGCGGCGGTCATCCCGGCGCCGAAGCCGACGAAGAGCACGAGGTCACCATCCTTGACACGGCCGTCGTCGAGCGCCGCGGCGAGCGCCAACGGGACGGATGCCGACGACGTGTTGCCGGTGTGGTCGAGCACGATGGCGGTGCGATCGAGGCCGATCCCGAGACGGTCGCAGGCCGCGCTGATGATGCGGATGTTCGCCTGGTGCGGCACGACCAGGGCGATGTCGTCGGCGGTGACGCCGGCGTGCGCCATCGACTTCTTGCCGGAGTCGACCATGACGCGCACCGCCCGACGGAAGACCTCCTTGCCGTCCATCTGCATCTTGGCGTCGAAGTCGCAGTACAGGAATCGCTCGGCGCTGCCGTCGGAATCGAGGTCCCACGACAGCAGCTGGCCCGGCCCGTCGACGGCCTCGATCACGACGGCTCCCGATCCGTCGGCGAACAGGATCGCCGTGTTGCGGTCGGTCCAGTCGACGATGCGGGCGAGCGTGTCGGTGCCGACGACGAGGACCTTGTCGGCGCCCATGGCGATCATGCCGTGGGCGTTGATCAGTGCGTAGACCCAACCGGAGCAGGCCGCGTTGACGTCGAAGGCGCCGCAGGACAGCCCGAGTTCGTGCTGCACCGTCGACGCCGTGGCGGGCACCCTCCGATCGGGCGTCGTGGTGGCGAGGATCAGGCCGTCGATCTCGCCCGGCTGCAGCCCGGCCATGTCGAGCGCCTGTCGGGCGGACTCGATCGAGAGATCGGCGGTGGTGCCGCCGACATGGCGTTCACGGATGCCGGTCCGCTCGACGATCCACTGGTCGTTCGTGTCCATCATCTGTTCGAGGTCGGCGTTCGTGAGGATCTTCGGTGGCAGGGCGGTGCCCCAACCGGTGATCACCGCCCCGCGGGTGCCAGTGCGTACCGCAGGCATGTGGACCTCCTCATACTCTTCACGTCGATCGCAACCAGGCGATCGGTTGTCGGGTGGTGACCCGTTCGGTGTCGACGGCGATGTAGCTCTGCAGGATTCCGGAGAACGGCGACCGGACCTCGAGGTCGCCGACGTGACCGATCACGGTGCCGACCGAGATCCGTGCGCCGTCCTCGATGCTGCCGAGTGGGGTGAAGATGCCGGTCCCCGGGCTGACGACCAGCCGCTCGACCGCGAACAGGTGCTCGCCCTCGACCGCGGTCTGCAGCGATGGACGTGACGACGCCAGGCTGGGCTCGACCCATTCGAGGAGCTTGTCGAGGTCTTCGGGTGTCTGCACCGAGATCGTTCGTGCGTCGGTGACCGTGCGTTTGGCCATCCCGGTGAGCACGGCGCCCGGGCCGAGCTCGGCGAAACTCGTGACGCCGGCGTCTTCGAGCGCCAGCAGGCAGTGCTTCCAGCGGACGGGGCTCGAGAGTTGCGCCGACAGCAGGCTCGCCCAGTCGGCGCCGTGGTCGTGCGCCATCGCATCGACGTTCGACACCACCGGAACATCGGTGTCGCGCGGGCGGGCGGCGGCGAGTGCTTCGCGCAGCCGGTCGCGCGCCGGTGCCATGTACGGCGTGTGGAAGGCGCCCGACACCTGCAGAGGCATGACCTTCTTCGCGCCGAGTTCCTTGGCATGAGCGGCCGCGGCCTCGACGCCGGCCGGCGAACCGGCGATCACGACCTGGCCGGGCGCGTTGAAGTTCGCCACCCACACGTCGGCGTCGGCGCGGCGGCAGGCGATCTCGACCTGGTCGTCGTCGAGGCCGAGTACGGCAGCCATCGTGCCGGGCTGGGCGTTGCCGGCATCGTGCATGGCGGCGGCGCGGGCGGCGACGAGGCGCACGCCGTCGTCGAAGCCGAGGGCGCCGGTGGCGGTGAGCGCGGTGTACTCGCCGAGGCTGTGGCCGGCGCAGAAACTCGGTTCGACGCCGAGACGCTCGACCGCGTCGAGCACCATCAGGCTCGACACGAACGTGGTCAGTTGGGCGTTGCGGGTGTCGCGGAGTTCCTCGGCGTCGGCGTCGCAGAGCAGCTTCGCGACGTCACGTCCGGCCACGTCGCTCGCTTCGTCGACGAGCTCCCAGCTCTCGTGTTCACGCCAGGGCAAACCCATGCCCGGGCGTTGCGACCCCTGACCGGGGAAGGTGAAAGCGAGCATTCGCGGCAGGCTAGACCGACGACAGCGGCGGTGCGAGCTACCGCCCGGTAGTGGGCGAGGTGCGGCATCGCTGTCCCCGTGGCGACATCATACGATCGAATGTACAAACTCATTCGCCGGAGGACGTGCGGGTGCTCGTCCCGCCCCGGGCCTTTGTGCCGGACGCTGTCGCATCGCCCGAACGTCGGTCGTCGAGTCGGCGAACGCGTTCGCGGTCGTTGATCGACTGATTCGACCGATTCATCCGTCGCGACGCGATCCGAGGTACCGGCGACGAACAGCCCGCTGTCGGCGGACGGTTCGATGCGGAGGTCGTACTCGTACCTGTTCGGCCAGTATCTGGGCGACGGCTGGGTCGACCTGAACGGTCGACGCGGTGTCTACCGGCTGGTCATCTCGTGCTGTGCGGCGTATCCGCGCATCGTCGACGAGGTGCAGCGGGCGATCGAACTCGTCGTCCCGGACAATGTGTCGGACGAGCCACGGCAAGGGTGGTCAATGTTCAGGCCTACTCGACTCATTGGCGGTGTCTGCTCCCGCAGGCGGCGCCGGGCAAGAAGCACGAACGCCGGATCGTCCTCGAACCGTGGCAGGAGACGATGGCCTGCTCGACGATCCCCGGCCACTTGCCTCGCGCGGACTGATCCAGAGCGACGGGTGCCGGGCGATCAATCGCGTACGTGGAGCGAGCGGTCGACTGTACGAATATCCCGTACCAGTTCACCGACGTAGTCCGACGACATCGAGCGCTGTCCGAACGCGCATGTGGGCCGTCGGTGTCGACTGGCGACGGATGAACCGTGTCAACGTTGCCGTCAGTGGCGACGCCAGCGTTGCACTGCCTCGACACGTTCGTCGGGCCCAAAGCATGACCCTGGCAGGCCATGTCTGCCGATACTCTGTGGCGGCACCGCCCCGGTAGCCCAATCGGCAGAGGCAATGGCTTCCATCTCCATGCAGTGTGAGTTGCGAGTCCCACCGGGGCACGACACGATCGATCTGGCAGGATCGGCGGATGGATCCTGTACTGGCCCGCAAGACTTGGCGAACGCTCGAGATTTACCACGGCGCGATCTACTTCGTTCCCGAGGCGCGGGAGGAGTACGCCGCGCTGGGGATCGACGATCGAATGACCGGTTACTTCGCCTCCCGGTCGGCTCCGATGGGAGCAGTTCCTGCCTCGGTGGTGATCGCCACGTTCTTCAACTTCGACCACGGCCTCGTCGAGCGCAGCATCGATGGCGTGTGGGACACGGTGACGCCGGAGGCGATCCTGGCGGCGCGGCTGCGCGCCGCCGACCGCATGATCCGCCGCCTCGTCCCCGAGGCGGTCGATTCGGCCGAGATGGCCGAGGCGGCCGAGATCGCACAGGCGGCCGCGCTCGTGGCATGTGAGCATCCGGAGGGCCGTCCGTTGTTCGCCGGCCATGCCGCGGCTTCCGTGGCCGGACGAGCCGCACCTCGTGCTGTGGCACGCGCAGACGCTGTTGCGCGAGTTCCGCGGCGACGGGCACATCGCCGCCCTCACGGTCGAGGGGCTGTCGGGCGCCGAGGCGCTCGTCACCCACGGCGCTGCCGGTGATGTCCCGTCCGACACGTTGCGCCTCACTCGGCAGCGCACCGACGGCGACTGGTCCGGTGCGCTCACGTCGTTGCGCGAGCGGGGATGGGTCGACGCCGACGGAGGCTTCACCGAGTTGGGCCGGCAGCGCCGGGCGTGGATCGAGGACCGCACCGACGAGCTGGCGGTCGCGCCGTACGCCGCGATCGGCGAGGAACGGTGTGCGCGTCTGCGGGCACTGGCGAAACCGTGGAGCGTGGCGATGATGTCGGCGCTCGGCTGACAGTGTGGGCTCCTGGCTGACCCATCGGCGGTTGTCGCAGGTGGCATCGCGGTTGAAGTCGCTGCGGGCCGAGCTGGCGATCATCGACGAGCAGCTGTCGCACCTGGGCAACGACGCCGACGATCAGGCGATCCGCGCACTGGTGTCCGAGACGCCCGGAGCATCGTTCGAGGCCCGCGATGCGCAACGGCACGTCGAGGCCATGCGCAAACACCGGGCCCACGTCGTCGAGGAGATCGCCGGGCTCGAACGAAAGCAGGACGAACTGCTCGACCGGATGTGACGTCACCGCCGGCACCACAGGCGGCCGACGCCGCCCGCGAATGGTAGATAGTGGGGATGCCATTGCGCGTCGTGATCGCCGAAGACGAAGCCATCATCCGCATGGACCTGCGCGAGACCCTCGAGGAGGAGGGATACGAGGTGGTCGGTGAGACCGGCCGCGGCGACCAGGCGGTCGAGCTCGCGAGGGCACTTCAACCCGATCTCGCCATTCTCGACATCAAGATGCCCGGGATGGACGGTGTCGAGGCGGCCCGCATCATCAACGGCGAGAAGATCTGCGGGGTGTTGATGCTCACGGCGTTCAGCCAGCGCGAGGTGGTCGAGGATGCGCGCGATGCCGGCGCACTGGCCTTCCTCGTCAAGCCGTTCCAGAAGAGCGATCTGATCCCCGCCATCGAGGTGGCGATGGGTCGCTTCCGAGAACTGCGCACGCTGACCGGCGAGATCGACGCCCTCGGGCGAGCAGCTCGAGGCGCGCAAGTTCATCGAACGGGCCAAGGGGGTCCTGATGGACGAGTGCGCGATGACCGAGAACGACGCGTTCAGCTTCATCCAGCGCACCGCCATGAGCGAGCGCACCCGCATGCGCGACGTGGCCGAGCGCATCCTCGACGGATCGCTCCGTCCGGACACGGACTGACCGGGAGCGCTCGAATGGGGACCTACATCGTCGTCGACGGCAACTCGTTGACCTACCGCGCGTTCTTCGCGCTGCCGACCGACATGGCGACGGCCGCCGGCCAGGTCACCAACGCCGTGTTCGGCTTCACGTCGATGCTGATCAACGTGTTGAAGGACCACAAACCCGACGGCGTGCTCGTCACCTTCGACCGGCCCGAGCCGACGTTCCGCCACGACGCCGAGCCCGAGTACAAGGCCCAACGCACGGCGGCGCCGGACATCCTCCGCCAGCAGATGGGGCTCGTCCGCGAGGTGCTCGACGCCATCGGCATCACCACGATCGACCTCGCCGGTTGGGAGGCCGACGACCTCATCGCCACCGCCGTCGACCTCCTCGTCGACGCCGGCCACGACGTGATCATCGTCACCGGCGATCGCGACAGCTACCAGCTCGTCGCCGACCCGCACGTCAAGGTGCTGTACAACCGTCGCGGGGTCAGTGACTACGCGCTCTACGACGAGGCGGGCATCGTCGAGAAGACCGGTGTCACCCCCGCGCTCTACCCCCAGTACGCGGCGCTGCGCGGCGACACCAGCGACAACCTGCCCGGCGTGCCCGGGGTGGGCGAGAAGACGGCGGCCAAGCTGATCGTCACGTACGGCGGCCTCGACGGCATCTTCGCCAACGTCGATGCGCAGACGCCGAAGCTGAAGGCCTCGCTGATCGAACACGAAGCGCGGGCGCGCAAGAACCTCGATCTGATGGTGCTGCGCCACGATGCGCCACTCGCCGGGGTCACCGTCGACGGCCTCGGCGTCGACCCGAACCCGGAGGAACTCCAGCGGCTGTTCGACTTCCTCGAGTTCCGTACGTTGGGAGCGCGACTCGCCGAAGCACTCGGCGGCATGGGCACGAGCCTCGACATCGGCGACGGTGAGGACCGCCAGGAGCTCGTCGCCGAGGTGCGCGTCGTCGACGACGCAGCCGAGGCGGCCGGTCTCATCGAGGGTCTGGCCACTCTCGACGTGGCGGCTGCCTGGGAAGGCGAGCCCGGAAGGACCCCGGTCAGCGGGCTGGCGATCGTGACGGACCCGGAGCAGGCCGAGGTCGCCTGGATCCCCGCGGCACTGCTCGCCGACGATCGCGTGGCGATCGCGCTCGCCGGCCACCACGACATCAGGGGCCACAACGTCAAACCGTTGATGCGATCGTTGCTGGCGGCCGGGGCCGACGCCGAGGGTCTGACGCTCGACACGGCGATCGCCGCCTATCTGATCGACCCCGCCGAGGCCCGCTACACGCTGCCCGACCTGATCGAGAAGTACACGCGGTTCGCCCGTCCGTCCGACGTGGCCACGGCCGGCCAGCTCGACCTCGACGGCACGTCGATGAACGACGCCGAACGCGCCGGGCGTGACGCGCTCGCGGTCAACGCGCTCGCCGGGCCGATCGTCGCCAGCCTCGAAGCACAGGGGATGGCCGAGCTGTACCGCACGATCGAGAACCCGCTCGTGGTCGTGCTCGCCAAGATGGAGCACGTCGGGATCGCCGTCGACGTCGCCGAACTCGAGGCGCTCGGCGCCCGGTTGTCGGCCGAGGTCGACGCCCTCGGCGCCGAACTCCGCACGGTCGCTGGCCGCGACGATCTGAACCTGAACTCGCCGAAGCAGCTGCGGGAGATCCTGTACGACGAGCGGGGCCTCAGCCCCGGCAAGAAGACCAAGACCGGTTTTTCGACCGACGCCGCGACGTTGGAGAAGATCAAGGACCAGTGGCCCGAGTTCCTGGGCCCGCTCATGCGCTTCCGCGAGGTCGAGAAGCTGCGCAGCACCTACGGCGAGGGCCTGCTGGCGGAAGTGGCGGCGGATGGTCGCATCCATGCCACGTTCAACCAGACCGTGGCGCGGACGGGTCGCCTGTCGTCCGATCAGCCGAACCTGCACAACATCCCGGTGCGCACCGAGGAGGGGCGGCAGTTCCGGCGGGCGTTCGTCCCGGCCTCCGGCACCCGGTTGCTCGTCGCCGACTACAACCAGATCGAGTTGCGTTGCATCGCCCACCTCGCCAAGGATCCGGGCCTGATCGAGGCCTTCACGAGCGGCCAGGACATCCACAACGCGACCGCGGCGCGGGTCTTCGGTGTCGACCCGGCGGCCGTCACGCTCGAACAGCGCTCGAAGGCGAAGATGGTGTCGTACGGATTGGCGTACGGCATGGAGTCCTACGGGCTCGGCCAGCGCCTGAACATCTCGACCGAGGAGGCCGCGGTCATCCTCGACGCCTACTTCGTGGCGTTCCCGAACGTGAGGAACTACATGGACCGCACGGTGATCGAGGCGCGCGAGCGCGGCTACACCGAGACGCTGTTCGGGCGTCGTCGCCCGATCCCCGAGCTGATGAACTCGAACTTCCGGGTGCGTCAGGCGGGGGAGCGGCAGGCGATGAACGCCGGCATCCAGGGTCTGGCCGCCGACATCTTCAAGGTGGCGCTCGTGCGCATCGACCAGGCGCTGGTCGAACAACGGCGGGCGAGCCGGCTCGTGCTGCAGGTGCACGACGAGGTGCTCGTCGAGGTGCCCGACGACGAACACGACGAGGTCGGCGAACTGGTGGTCGACCTGATGCACGGTGCCGCCGAACTCGCGGTGCCGCTCGAGGTCAACGTCTCGTGGGGCGACACGTGGGCATCGGCCAAGTCGTGAGCGACGCTCGCCTCGTGCCCGGTACCTTGGACCGCTTCTGAGAGGAGCGGCCATGGAGCCATTCACCGACATCATCGAGACCACCGAGCAGCTCACCGAGCTCTACCACGCACCGAGCCGGCTCGTGCAGGCCAAGGTCCGGTCGGGCATCGACCAGGGCAGCGCGACGTTCATCACCACCGCACCGTTCCTGCTGATCGGCACCACGGGGGCCGACGGCCGCAACGACGTGTCGCCCCGCGGCGGTCCGTCCGGCTTCGTCAAGGTCCTCGGTGACGAGTACGTCGCCATCCCCGATCTCAACGGCAACAACCTGATCGACACCATCCGGGGAGTCGTCGAGAACCGGCGCGCCGGACTGATCTTCCTCGTTCCCGGCCAGGACGAGACGCTGCGCCTCAACGGCGAGGCCTGGGTGACCACCGACGACTCCGTGCTCGACCTCTGGAACGACGAGCTCCGCCGCCCCAAGTCGGCCATCGTCGTGCGCGCCGACCAGGTCTTCGTCCACTGCGCCAAGGCGTTCCGCCGCAGCAACCTGTGGGATCCCACCACGTGGAGCCAGTACGAGGGCGCTCCGGACTGCGCGAACATCCTCGAGTCGCAGGGTCTGCTCGGCGAGTCCGATGCCTCGGTCGTTCGTGCCGGCCTCGAGGAGGGCTACGTCGCCGGGCTCGACTACGACCGCCCGGAGCCCGCCACCACGTGACCGACGGTCACGATCGTCCGGCGGGCGCGGGCGACGCCGCCCCGGACCATTGGTTCGAGCCGGTCGCCGACCATCTCGGCGCCGCCTACCTCCGCTACTCGTTCACGAAGGGGACGCGCCAGGAGGTCGACCACGTCGTGGCCTCGCTCGGCCTTCGCCCCGGCGATCGCGTCCTCGACGTCGGGTGCGGCCCCGGCCGCCACAGCCACGAGTTGGCGGCGCGCGGCATCGTCGTCCACGGCATCGACATCAGCCAACGCTTCGTCGACCTGGCCGGCGCGGCGGCGGTGCCCGGGGCGACCTTCGAACGACTCGACGCCCGCCACCTGCCGTTCGAGGACGAGTTCGACGCCGTCGTCTGCCTGTGCCAGGGCGCGTTCGGACTGATGACCGCCGACGGCGACGACGACCTGGTGGTCGCCGGCATGGCACGGGCCCTGCGCGACGGCGGCCGCCTGGCGCTCAGTGCGTTCAACAGCTATTTCGCGGTCCGCTACCACGAGGAGGCGTCGTTCGACGCGGCGACCGGTGTGTCCCACGAGCGGACCGACGTCCGCTCCGAGTCGGGTGAGGTCGCCACCGTCGACCTCTGGACCGGCTGCTACACGCCCCGCGAGCTGCGCCTGCTGCTCGGGGCCCACGAGCTCCGGGTCGATTCGGTCTCCAGCGTCGAACCGGGCGCCTACGCGCTCGTGCCCGCCACGACCGAATCCCCCGAATTCCTCGTCCTCGCCACCCGCCTCCCCCGAAAAATGGAGCAGATGTCGCGCTGAGCGCGACATCTGCTCCATTTTCGGACGGGGGCGCGCCTGCCGTGCAACGCTGACGTCGAGATGGCCACAACTACGCAACGAAGGAGCACCACGCATGAAGCTCGTGACCGCAATCGTCAAGCCGTTCAAGCTCGACGACATTCAGGACGCATTGAAGTCGGCCGGTGTCGTCGGCATGACCGTCAGTGAAGTCCGAGGATTCGGGCGCCAGGGCGGCCACACCGAGACCTACCGCGGCGCGGAGTACAAGATCGACTTCGTCCCGAAGGTCAAGATCGACGTCGTCACCGAGGACGACCTCGTGGACGCGATCATCGAGGCGATCACGGGTGCGGCCAGCACCGGCAAGATCGGCGACGGCAAGATCTGGGTCACCGACGTCGACGATCTGGTCCGCATCCGAACGGGCGAGCGAGGTGCCGACGCCGTCTGAGCACGACCGAACCCGAAATTTGGAGCAGATGTCGCGCCAGGCGCGACATCTGCTCCAAATTTCGGTGGGTTGTGGCCGTGAGTCGAGGTGGGAAATTCCGGTCGGCGGCGCACCCAAAGGTGGTTGTCGCAGGTGAGTGCTATCATTGTCGGCCTGCCGTTGGCAGTGGGGTCGTTCGCGATCTCGTCCATCCATTCCACTTCTCGAAGTTTCCGAAAGCAGTCCGTCCCTTGTCCGACACCGCAACCACCTCACCGACGATCTTCCCCGCTGAAACCAGTCAGCCGATGGGAACGTTCGACGATGAGGGCAACTACACCCCCCGCGAGGTCGTGTCCGACGATCTCGGCATGTCGTTCGCCGATGCGATCGACGGAACGATGGTCACCGTCGACGACGGTCAGTTGGTGCACGGCACGGTTGTCAAGATCGACAAGGACGAAGTCCTGCTCGACATCGGGTACAAGAGCGAAGGTGTCATCCCCGCTCGCGAGCTGAGCATCCGCAACGACGTCGACCCCTCCGAGGTCGTGTCGCTCGGCGAGCACGTCGAAGCCCTCGTGCTGACGAAGGAAGACAAGGAAGGCCGCCTCGTCCTCTCCAAGAAGCGTGCGCAGTACGAGCGTGCCTGGGGCGACATCGAGGCGAAGAAGGAAGCCGACGCCGTCGTGTCGGGTCCGGTCATCGAGGTCGTCAAGGGCGGCCTCATCGTCGACATCGGCCTGCGCGGCTTCCTGCCCGCATCGCTCGTCGAGCTGCGCCGTGTGCGCGACCTGGCGCCGTACATCGGCACCACGGTCCACGCCAAGATCATCGAGCTCGACAAGAACCGCAACAACGTCGTGCTCTCCCGTCGCGCCTACCTGGAAGAGAACCAGAAGGAGACCCGCGACCAGTTCCTCACCAACCTCAAGGTCGGCGAAGTCCGCGAAGGCACGATCTCCTCGGTCGTCAGCTTCGGTGCGTTCGTCGATCTCGGCGGCATGGACGGGCTCATCCACGTCAGCGAGCTGTCGTGGAAGCACGTCGACCACCCGGGCTCCGTCGTCGCCATCGGCGATCCGGTCAAGGTGCAGGTCCTCGACGTCGACTTCAGCCGTGAGCGCATCAGCCTCTCGCTGAAGGCCACGCAGCAGGATCCGTGGCAGGAGTTCGCCGAGAGCCACCAGGTCGAGCAGCTCGTCTACGGCCGGGTCACCAAGCTCGTGCAGTTCGGTGCGTTCGTCCAGGTCGGCGAAGGCATCGAGGGCCTCGTGCACATCTCGGAGATGTCGGCGCACCACGTCGACTCGCCCGAGCAGGTCGTCACGCCCGGTGAGGAGCTGTGGGTCAAGATCATCGATCTCGACCTCGCCCGCCGCCGCATCAGCCTGTCGATCAAGCAGGCCGCCGAAGGTGGCGAACTGGCTGCCGAGTACCGCGAGCACTTCGAGGTCGACGCCGCCGGCAACTGGGTCGCCGGTGAGACCGACGCCGAGGCCGAGGCCGCATGGTCGGAGTACTACGGCGAGACCGGTGGCGATGCCGCTGACGCGCCGGAAGACGCCGCAACCGAATCCGTCGATGCCGACCTCACTTCGGTGGTCATCGACGAGCCGGTCGAAGCCAACGCCGAGTGACCCGACGGGTCGCCCGACTCCTGGCCCGTTCATCCGTATTCGTGACCTCGTGATCGCATCGCCATGATCGTGGTCGGCCTGACCGGTGGGATCGGTGCCGGGAAATCGACGGTGTCGCCGATGCTCGCCGCACGTGGTGCGGTCATCGTCGACGCCGACAAGATCGCCCGCGACCTGCAGTCACCGGGGAGCCCCGTGCTCGCCGAGATGGCCGCACGGTTCGGGGACCAGATCATCACCGCCGACGGTGCGCTCGATCGGGCCGCGGTCGCGGCGATCGTGTTCAACGACAAGGACGCCCTCGCCGACCTGAACGCGATCGTCCACCCGGCGATGCAGACCGAGATCCAACGGCAGATCGCCGCGCACGCCGACACCGATCGGGTGGTCGTGCTCGACTTCCCGCTGCTGGCCGAGAACCCGCGTGAGGGCTTGGCGGCGACGATCGTGGTCGACGTCGACCCGGAAATCGCCATCGAGCGTCTCGTCGAGTTCCGCGGCATGGACATCGACGACGCTCGGGCACGCATGAACAGCCAGATCACCCGCGCCGACCGGCTCGCGCAGGCGACGCACGTGATCGACAACTCCGGCGACCTGGAGGCATTGCGGCCGCAGATCGACGCACTCTGGGCCGAGCTCGAGGAACTGGCCCGCGTGCGGGACTGAACGATGGACACCGGAGCGTCGCCGACGTGGGTGTTCGGATACGGCTCGCTCGTCGACCCCGAATCGCTCGGCCGCACGCTCGGACGCCAGGTGACTCCCGGCGTCGACTTCCTCGCGGCCGAACTGACCGGGTGGGGCAGGCGCTGGAACTACGGCGTCGGTCACGTGGTCGGGGCGTGGCGCCGCGCCGACGGCATCGAGATCGATGACGGCGTGATCGTGGCCCTCGGCGTCGTGGCGGCGGCCGACGAATCGGTCAACGGCATCGTGGCCCGGGTCTCCGAGATCGAGATCGCGGCGCTCGACCAGCGCGAGCGCGACTACGACCGGGTCGACGTCACCGCCTCGGTCAGCGTGGATCGCGAGGCGCTCGAGCCCGCCGCCCGGATCGTCACGTACGTGCCGCGACCCACGGCGATCGAACGGTACGAGGCGGCGAGAGATCACGGGCGGGCCGGCATCCGCAGCTCGTACTGGGGTCTCGTCGACGCCGCGTTCGCGGTGTGGGGCGCCGACCAACTCGAGCGATACCGATCGTCGACACCACCGCCCGACGTACCGGTGGTGGCGATCGCCGACCCGGCGCCGTAGCCGGTCGGCACCCGGGTCGTTCGGGTCGCCCACCGCCGCACCGTGTGAAGAACGCCGTCGAGCGGGCCGGGCGGATATCATCACGGTGGCCATGTACGACGACCGACTTCGAAGTTGACGCCGTGCTGAATGCGCTCGGAATCCTCGCGGTCGTCGCGCTGATCGCCGCCAACGGGTATTTCGTCGCCGGTGAGTTCGCCTTCGTGGCCGCTCGCCGGGGAAAGTTCGCCGAGGCCGCCGAGCACGATCGCAAGTCACGCCGCGCCGTTGCGGTCCATTCGCGACTGAGCTTCATGCTGTCGGGCGCGCAGCTCGGAATCACGGTCACCACCCTGGTTCTGGGCTTCATCGCCGAGCCGGCGATCGCCGGGTTGATCGAACCGGGCCTCCAAGCCCTCGGGCTTTCCGACTCGGCTGCGTTCGGGGTGGCGTTCGCCCTTTCCTTCATCCTGGCCACCGTCGCCCAGATGGTGTTCGGCGAACTCGCCCCGAAGAACCTGGCCATCGCCAAGCCGGAACCGGTCGCCCGATCACTGGCGCCGTCTCTCCTGCTGTATCTGCGGGTCGCGTCGCCCCTGATCAGACTGTTCGACGGCTCGGCGAACCGTCTCCTGCGCGCGGTCGGCGTGGAACCCGTCGAGGAACTGAACATGACCGTGTCGGCCTCGGAGCTCGACCTGATCGTCGACTCATCGGCGGAGAGCGGACACCTGACGGTCCAACAGGCGGCGCTCCTCGAACGGGCGATCAACTTCAGCGAGCTCGAGGCGTCCGACGCGATGGTCCCGTGGAATCGCGTCGTGACGATCGGCGTCGACGAGACGGCCGACGACCTGCGCGAGTTGATGAGTTCCAACCACTCGCGTTTCCCGGTGATCGACGGCGATGGCTCGCTCGAGGGGATCGTCCACGCCAAGGACCTGCTCGGGGTGCCGCGAGGAACGTACGGGCAGGTCAAGGTGCTCGAGCTCGTCCACGAGGTGCTGGCGGTGCCCGAGGCGGCGGGCCTGGCGGTGGTGCTGTCCGAGCTGCGCGCCCGCTCGACCGAGATGGCGGTCGTGATCGACGAATACGGCGCACCGGCGGGCGTCGTGACGCTCGAGGACATCGTCGAGGAACTCGTGGGGGACATCGAGGACGAGTACGACCCCACGGCCCCGGGCGACTACACCGAACTGGAGCCGGGAGTCTGGATCATCGACGCGTTGTCGCGGACGGACGAGATCGAGAGGGTCACGGGATACGACCTGCCGGAGGGTCCGTACGACACCGTGGCCGGACTCGTGCTCGACCGGCTCGAACGGATCCCCGAGGTCGGCGAGCACGTGATCGTCGATGGCGTACGGATCGACGTGCTGGCGGTGGAGGAGTTCGCCATCCAACAGGTCCGCGTCAGCGTCGCCGAGCCGGCTCACGACGACGAACCCGACGACGACCGACGCGGCCGAACCACCGGATCGGACGAGCCGTGATGATCGGATCGGTCGGTGTCGCCACGTTCGTGATGGCGGCGGAGGAGGAGTCGGGGCGCATCGACCTCCACGCGCCCGCGCTGCTCATCGCCCTCGTGCTACTGGGGTTGAACGGATTCTTCGTCGCCTCCGAGTTTGCACTCCTGGCGGCACGGCGTTCGAGGATCGAGCAACTCGCCGCCGATGGCGACCGTCGCGCCGGACACGCGCTCGCCGGATTGCGCGAGCTCACCCTCATGCTCGCCGGGGCACAACTCGGCATCACCATGTGCTCGCTCGGCCTCGGCGCCGTCGCCGAGCCGGCACTCGCCGGCATCATCGAAGGAGCACTCGGCAAGGCGTTCTCGTTGTCGTCGACCGTCGAACACATCATCGGTTTCACCCTCGGACTCTCGATCGTGGTGTTTCTCCACATGGTCGTGGGCGAAATGGCTCCGAAGTCATGGGCGATTGCCCACCCTGAGGATTCCGCCCTCCGTGTGGCTCGACCATTCCGCCTGTTCTGCTCATTGTTCCGTCCGGTGATCCGGCTCCTCAACTGGATGGCCAACGTGTCGGTCCGTGTCATCGGGGTCGAACCCCAGGACGACCGGGCCATGGCCCACTCACCGGCCGAACTCCAGTTGCTGCTCGACGAGTCTGCTGGCCACGGTGCACTCGCCGCAGAGGAGCACGCCCTGCTGACTCGTTCGCTGGAGTTGTCCGGCCTGACCGCTGCCGATGCGATGACGGCGCGCCGCGACATCGTCGCGGTGGCCGCCGGCGTCACGGTCGAGGTGGCGGCGGCCGAGGCGCATCGGACGGGTCGCAGCCGGGTCGTCGTGCACGAAGGCGATCTCGACCACGTGCGGGGATTCGTACACGTCAAGGACCTCCTGACGCTTCCCGACGGCAGCTGGTCGACCACCCTCGTCGGCGATGTCGCGCGGCCGATCCTGGTCACCCCCGAGCGCCATCGGCTCGAGGACCTCCTGCTCGAGATGCGCACCGGTCGGGACCACATCGGCCTCGTGGTCGATGAACACGGCACGGTGGTCGGGGTGGTGACGCTCGAGGACGTGATCGAGGAGTTGATCGGCGACTTCGACGACGAGTCCGATCGCCGCGACGGCGATTGCCTGACACTCGCCGACGGCAGTTTCAGCGTCAGCGGAGCCGTTCGGGTCGATCAGTTCGAGGACTGGGTCGGTGTCGAGTTGCCCGATGGCGACTGGCACACGCTGGCGGGCTACGTGATCGCCGCGTTCGACGAGATCCCGGCCGTCGGCGACCAGATCGTCACCGAGAGCGGCACGTTCGAGGTGCTCGCGATGGATGGTTTCGCCATCGACCGCGTCCGAGTCCGCCCGACCGCCCACGACCCGCGGTAACCCTCACCCCTCGTTCCCTCAAATACCCGTTTGCGTCGGGATTTCTGAGGACCGGTCCTCAGAAATCCCGACGCAAACGAGTGTTTTGGGGGGCGGCCGTGCGCTCACCGGAGGCCGTCGGGGGAAGGTGGTGGTCGGTCGTCGGGGAAGGTCGGGCAGTACCGTGTCGCGATGGCCTACCCGCGTCGGCTGCTGAACGACCACGAGACCGTCGTCGTCGATCTGCACCCGCACTGGTGGTGTCTGGTGAAGCCGATCGCACTGCTCGTCGCGGCGATGGTGGCGAGCATCGTCGTGCTGCTGCAGACCGAGGCGCGCACGCTTCCCCGCACCGGTTTGGGCTGGGCGTGTCTCGGCCTGATCGTGGCCGCGGCGTGGTGGCTCGTCGCCCGCTCGCTGCGCTGGGTCACGACCAACTTCGTGATCACCACCCAGCGGGTGATCGATCGCTGGGGCGTGTTGTCGAAGCACTCGACCGAGATCCCGTTGGAACGGGTCAACACGGTGATCTCGAGCCAGGGCCTGCTCGAACGGCTCGTCGGTACGGGGGACCTCGTGATCGAGTCGGGCGGGGAGTCCGGTCAGCAGCGGTTCGAAGACATCCGCAACCCGAATCGCGTCAAGGGCGTGCTGCACGGGCTCGTCCACGAGCGGCAACATGCCGGTGGTGCTCCGTCGGGCCGCAGCGTGGCGGACCAATTGGAGAAGTTCGAGGGCATGTTGCGACGGGGCTCGCTCACCCAGGACGAGTTCGATGCGCAGAAGCAACGCCTCCTCGAGCAGCTCTGACGTCCACGTGTCTCCCCGCATCGTCAGCCTCGTCCCGTCGAGCACCGAGACCCTGCTGAGCCTGGGGGCTCCGGTGACGGCGTGCACGCGCTTCTGTGAGCAACCCGGCATCCCCCATGTCGGCGGCACGAAGAACCCGGACATCGAGCGGATCATCGAACTCGCCCCCGACTTCGTGGTGATGGACCGTGAGGAGAACCGTCGTGAGGACGCCGACACGTTGGCCGCGGCGGGCATCGAGCTCTTCGTCTCGGATGTGACGACGGTCGACGCGGCCGAACAGGTCGTGATCGACCTGGCCGATCGGGCGGGCCGACCGCGGCCGGACTCGGCGGTGCCGCCGTCGACGGCACCGGCGGGCGCGACCGCATTCGTGCCCATCTGGCGTCGACCGTGGATGTCGATCAACCGGTCGACGTACGCCGCCGACCTGCTCGCCCGGCTCGGCATCGTGCTCGTCACCGACGAAGACCTCGACCCCTATCCCACGGTCGACCTCGACGACGTCGTCGCCCGGCGACCGACGGTGGTGCTCGTGCCGAGCGAGCCGTACGAGTTCCGGGACGTGCACCTCGACGAGTTGCGCGCTGCCTTCGGTGCGGGCGTGCCGGTGGTGCGCGTCGACGGACGCGACCTGTTCTGGTGGGGCAGCCGGACCGCGGGCGCCGTGTCCCGCCTCGGCGCCCAACTCGCCCCGCTCATCGCGTGACCTGTTGCGTTGTGCCTGACCCCACGCGACAGGTCTTCGAGTTCGGTCGGTGACGGGTCGCCTGCAACACTGCCTGCATGCCACGCACCACGCTGCCGAGCGGGATCGAGATCGAATACGACACGCACGGCTCACCCTCCGACCCGGC
This sequence comes from Ilumatobacteraceae bacterium, assembly GCA_963752815.1. Taxonomy (GTDB): domain Bacteria; phylum Actinomycetota; class Acidimicrobiia; order Acidimicrobiales; family Ilumatobacteraceae; genus Sva-07. Next base: position 197,630 of record CAVVZI010000006.1, read on the forward strand.
CCTCTTGCTCGTCAATGGATTCACCTCGCAGATGATCAGCTGGTACCCCGACCTGCTGCAACAACTGGTCGACCAGGGCCTCTACGTCATCCGGTACGACAACCGGGACTGCGGGCTGTCGTCGAAGTTGGACGGGCAGGGCGCCGATCCGATGGAGGTGATGAAGGCGCAGCTCGCCGGCGACGCGTTGCCGGAGGTCGCCTACACGCTGTCCGAGATGGCCGCCGACGGGATCGGCGTGCTCGACCATCTCGGCGTCGAGCGGGCCCACATCGCCGGCGTGTCGATGGGCGGGATGATCGTGCAGACGATGGCGATCGAGCACCCCGATCGCGTCGCCAGCCTCACCTCGATCATGAGCAGCACCGGCGATCCTCGGGTCGGGGCACCGACGCCGGAGGCCCGTGACGCCCTGCTGGCACCACCGCCGGCGGAACGTGAGGCGTTCATCGAAGCGTCGGTCAGGGCGAAGGTCTGGCAATCGAAGAAGTACTTCGACGAGGACGAGGTCCGGGCCCTGGCGGCCGCCGGCTTCGACCGCTCGTTCTCACCGGAAGGCTCCAAGCGTCAGCTGGCGGCGATCTACGCCAGCGGCGACCGCACCGAGGCACTCACCCGGCTCGACGTGCCCACGTTGGTGATCCACGGACGCGACGACACCCTGATCTCGCCCGAAGGCGGATTCCGAACAGCCGAGTCGATACCCGGGGCGCGGCTGTTGTACGTGTCCGACATGGGCCACGACCTGCCCCGGCCGCTGTGGCCGGTGCTCGTCGAGGCGATCGGCGGCAACGTCCGGACCGCGGTGCGCCGCCCCGCCGAGGTGGGGAACTGACATGTCGGGTCCACTGAGCGGCTACCGGATCATCGAACTCGCCGGAATCGGTCCCGGCCCCTTCGCCGCGATGATGTTGGCGGACATGGGCGCCGAGGTCGTGCGCGTCGAGCGCAGTGCGTCGGTGCGGGGCCCGGCGCCTGCCACCCCGCACGGCGATCTCCTGCTCCGCGGCCGCCGCAACATCGCCGTCGACCTGAAGCATCCCGACGGAGTCGCCACGCTCCTCGATCTCGTCGAGTCGGCGGACGGCCTCATCGAGGGGTTCCGGCCGGGCGTCATGGAACGGCTCGGTCTCGGTCCGACGGAATGCCTCGCCCGCAATCCGAAGCTGGTCTACGGCCGGATGACGGGATGGGGTCAGGACGGGCCGTACGCCCAGGCGGCGGGCCACGACATCAACTACATCTCGCTCGCCGGTGCCCTGGCCCACTTCGGACGGGCCGGTGAACCGCCGGTGCCGCCGCTCAACATGGTCGGCGACTTCGGCGGCGGCGGCATGTTCCTCGCGTTCGGCGTGGTGTGCGCCCTGCTCGAAGCCCAGCGCAGCGGGACCGGGCAGGTGGTCGACACGGCGATGGTCGACGGGTCGGCGGTGCTGATGACGATGTTCTGGGCGTTCAAGCAGTTGGGTGCGTTCGACGAGAACGCCCGCGGCACCAACCTCCTCGACACCGGCGCCCACTTCTACGACGTGTATCGCTGCGCCGACGGGGAGTACATCTCGATCGGCTCGATCGAGCCGCAGTTCTACGCGGAACTGCTGCGCCTCGCCGGACTCGAAGGCGACGACGGGTTCGCGGCGCAGATGGACGCCCGCCACTGGCCCGACCTGAAGGCACGGCTCGCCGAGTTGTTCGCCACGAAGAGCCGGGCGGAATGGTGTTCGATCATGGAGATGACCGACGTGTGTTTCGCGCCGGTGCTCACCATGAGCGAGGCCGCCGCGCACCCGCACAACGTCGAACGGCAGACGTTCCTCGACGTCGACGGTGCCGTGCAGCCCGCACCGGCCCCGCGGTTCAGCCGGACGTCGCCGGAACTTACGCAGCCTCCCGCGCACGCCGGGCAGCACACCCGTGAGGTGTTGTCGGCCTGGGGTGTGTCGGACGACCGGATCGCCACGCTCCTCGACTCGGGAGCAGTCAAGCAAGCAGGCTGACACACTGTCGACGATGTCCACCATCGTCTGTCTCCACGCCCATCCCGACGACGAAGCGACATCGACGGGTGGGACGATCGCCCGGGCCGTCGCCGACGGCCATCGCGTCGTGCTCGTGGTGGCGACCAACGGCGATCACGGCGAGGTACCCGACGATCTCGGTCCGGGCGAGACGCTCGTCGACCGTCGGCGGACCGAGGTGCTCGCGTCGGCGGAGGTGCTCGGCATCGAGCGCGTCGAGTGGCTGGGCTACACCGATTCGGGGATGACGGGTTGGGAGCAGAACGGCGCACCGTCGTCGTTCCATCAGGCTGACGTCGACGAAGCGGCGAAGCGGCTGGTCGCCATCCTCGAGGCGGAGTCGGCCGACGTGCTGACCACGTACGACTGGCATGGCGTGTACGGCCATCCCGACCACGTCCAGGTACACCGGGTCGGCGCCCGTGCGGGCGAGATGATGCCAGGGCTCCGCGTGCTGCAATCGACGTTCAACCGCACGGCGATGGCGCGGCAGATCGCCGCGGCGATCGAGGCGGGCGAACCGGTGGTGGCGCCCGACGACGACTTCGACCCCGAGGGCCCGGCCGACGACGGCAATCCGTTCGGTTCACCGGAGGCCGAGATCACCCTCGAAGTCGATGTCGCCGACTTCGCCGACCTGAAACGCGAGGCCCTGCGCCGCCACCGCAGCCAGGTGACCGACACGTCGTTCTTCCTCGAGATGCCGATCGAGCGGTTCCGCCAGGCGTTCGGTACGGAGTGGTTCATCGAGACCGGCGTCGACGCGCCGATGCGCCGCGGTTGGCTGTTCGACATCCCAGGTTGAGCGATTGTGCTCCGCCAGACTGTCTCCGCATGAAACGGCGTGTCCTGGTCTCCTTCACCGCGTTCTCGCTGCTCCTCGGAGCATGCGGGTCCGATGGCCCCGGCGCTGCCGATGCACCCACGACGCAGCCCGCGTCGGAGCCGACGACCACGGTGCCGGCCACCACCGCCGCACCCGCGTCGTCCACCACCAGCACGTCGACGAGTCCCTCCACCACCTCCACCACCACCGCCGCATCAACCGTCGTCGAGGAGCCAACGTCTCGGTCGGCCCTCCCATCGACGCATCGGTCAACCCGGCCGTCGAGGCGCTCTCGCTCGGCGCCGAGGGGATCGGAACGGCCGCATTCGGTGCCGACCCCGACACCGTCATCAGCTACATCGGGTCGTATCTCGGTGAGCCGACGAACGACACCGGCTGGATCGACCCGCTGTCGGTCGGCGTCTGCCCCGGCACCGAGATCCGGTTCGTCGACTGGGGGACACTGCAGCTGGTGTTCGGTGATGCCTCGCAGGTCACGGAGGGCGTCCGCCACTTCTTCGCGTACTACTACGGCTCGGCCGGCGAGGTCGGGGGAGCACCGGTCGGCCTCGTCACCGACGCCGGCATCACGACGGGATCCCGGGTGACCGACGTGAAGGCCGCCTACCCCGGTGTCACCTTGAACCCGGAGGACGACTTCACCTCACCGTTCTTCTACGTCAGCGACAACCTGCGTGGCTACCTGACCGGCGTCGACGACGACTCGACGGTGACGGTCATCCTCGGCGGCATGTCATGCAGCGAGTGATCTCCGATTCGGTGTCCGCTCGGCCGCCGTACGCCTGACGATCCGGTACGTCGTATGCAAGCCGTTCTCGACGCCCACCGCGCCGCCGGCTACTTCCTCATCGTGTCGAACGCGCTCGTCGGGGCCTGGGCGGTCGCCGCCCAGTACGTGCAGCCGCTCCGCGTCCGCGCCCTGTGGTGGTGCGTCACGGTGGCCCAGGTCGTCCCGTTCGTCAGCGCCGTCCTCGGGGTGGTGCTGGTCAGCCGCTACAACGTGGAACTCGACCAGTTCCACGCGCTGTACGGGTTCAGCGCGATCATCGCCGTCGGCATCCTCTACAGCTACCGCTCGAGCCCGTTCATCAAGGGGAAGCAGTACCTGCTCTACGGCCTCGGCTGCCTGTTCATCATGGGCCTCGGCATCCGCGAGCTGTACCTCCACACCTGAGGCGGGCGCTGGCGCAGCGGTGAGTCAGAGGCCGACGCCCTGGGGAGTTTCGCCGTGTCCCAGTTGAGTTGGACGACCCCCTGCTGGCACGCGAACCGGTCGGTCATGCCGGCCACGTAGGCCACTGCCGCACGCAGGGCATCGGCGCTGCCGGCGGCGAGGTGGTCGACGTCGACATCGACGGCGGCGCGAGCGGTCGCCGGCGGGATGGCGTGCGGCCGGTCGGCATAGTGCTCGACGAGGGCCCGTAGCAGCGCGATCACCGCGTCGGCCTGGGCGCGGCTCGCCGGCCGCAGGTACACGTGCTCGTAGTTGAAGCGCCGGAACTCGGCGAGCGCCTCGGCGTGGTCGGGGTCCATACCGATCCGGCCGGTGGCCATCGTGGTGGAGATCATCGCCCGGATGAACGTGCCGAGCTGCGTCGATCGGTCGCGCCCGCACCGCTCGGCGACCACCGCCGGGAGCATCTGGGAGCGCAGGATGCCGGCGGCGACGGCGTCTTCGAAGTCGTGACAGACGTAGGCGATGCGGTCGGCCCACGACACGACCTCGCCTTCCGGCGTGTGCGGCGCGGGAAGACTCCACGAATGGTGACGGATCCCGTCGAGCGTCTCGCGGCACAGGTTGAGCGGCTGCAGGGTGACGTCGGCTCCCCACGGCGCGTGATCGAACCCGCCGTCGAGGTAGGGCGAGAGGGCGTCCTCGCTGGCGTGTCCGCCCGGCCCGTGTCCGCAGTCGTGCCCGATCGCGATCGCCTCGGCCAGGGCCACGTTGAGTCGCAGCGCCTCGGCGATCGAGCGGGCCACCTGGGTGACCTCGAGCGCATGTGTCATGCGCGTGCGCTGATGATCGTCGGGGAAGACGAACACCTGGGTCTTGCCGGCGAGCCGCCGGAAGGACGAATCGTGCAGGATGCGGTCGCGATCCCGCTCGAAGCACGTCCGGAAGGGATCGGGATGCTCGGCGACCGCTCGATCCCCGGCTCCGTGAGCGTGGGTGGCGCCGATCGCGAGGACCGACGCATCGCGTTCTTCCCGTGCCTGACGGTCGAGTGGGCGGCCCCGCGGGTGATCGAGCGTGATCGCGGCGACCGAGTCGGCGTGCGCGACCACCACCTCGTGCACACCGAGGTGCGTCTCGTGCCCGGCCATCGTGGACGCCCAGCGGTCGGCACGGTCGTCGGCCGAATCGTCGAGCGGCAGATCATCCACGCTCGCGACGATACGAGATGGCTGTCCGCGCTCGGCGTTAGCCTGCACGAAATGTCCCAGTTCGTCGACGAGTGCCAACTGAACGCTCGCGGTGGTGACGGGGGCGCGGGCTGTGTCAGCTTCCGCCGCGAGGGTCCGGTGGCCTTCGGTGGCCCGAACGGTGGTGACGGCGGCAACGGCGGCGACGTGTGGCTCGTGGCCGACCACAACGTGTCGTCGCTGCTGGCCTTCCGCGATCACCCGCACCGCCGGGCCGACAACGGCGTCCACGGCAAGGGCAAGGACCTCCACGGCCGGCGCGGTCAGTCCCTCGAGATCGCCGTGCCGATGGGCACCGCGGTGTTCGACCTGTACACGAACGAGTTGCTCGCCGAGCTGGTCCATCACGGCGACCGGTGGCTGGCCGCGGCCGGCGGACGTGGCGGTCGGGGCAATGCCAAGTTCCTGTCGAACAAGCGGCGCGCCCCGAGCTTCGCCGAACAGGGCGAACACGGCGAGGAGCACTGGTTCCGGCTCGAACTGCGTCTGATGGCCGACGTGGCCCTCGTCGGCTTCCCGAACGCCGGCAAGTCGACGTTCATCAGCGTCATCTCGGCGGCGAAGCCGAAGATCGCCGACTACCCGTTCACCACACTCGAACCGAACCTCGGTGTGGTGAAGCTCGACGACGACACCGACTTCGTCGTGGCCGACATCCCCGGGCTCATCGAGGGAGCGAGCGAAGGGCGCGGTCTCGGACACCAGTTCCTGCGCCACGTCGAGCGGGCACGGGTCATGTGCGTCATGGTCGACCTCGCACCGGTCGACGGCGTACTGCCGGCCGAACAGGAACGCATCCTCCTCCACGAGTTGGCCGAATACCGCCCGGAACTCCTGGACCGTCCGCGTATCGCGGTGGGCACCAAGGCCGATGCGATCCAACCCGACGACCTCGCCGCGCTCGGTTGGGACGGCCCGATCATGTCCGCGATCACCCATCAGGGTGTCTCCGACATCGTCGGAACGCTGGCGTCGCTCGTCCACGAGGCACGGCAGGCGAGCGTCGGCCCCGAGGGAGTGGTCGTGCTGCGACCCGATGCCAGCGGCGCGCTGGTCGAGCGGATCGGCGACGGGGAGTTCCGGCTCGTCGGTCGCGACGTCGAGCGTGTCGTCGCCCTGAACGACGTGACCACGCCGGAGGCGCTCTCGTACATCGACTTCCGCCTCGAGCGGCTCGGCGTGCCGAAGATGCTCGCCAAGGCCGGTGCCCAGGAGGGCGACGTCATCTGGATCGGCGAGTTCAGCTTCGACTACCAGCCGGATCTCTGACCATGCGCGTGGTGGCGAAGATCGGCACTGCGTCGATCACCGACGACCGCGGAGCGATCGACGGCGAGGCGATCACGAAGCTGTGCGGTGAGGTGGCGGCGCTGCGCGCGCAGGGCCACGAGCTCATCGTCGTGTCGTCGGGGGCGGTTGCCGCGGGGGTGCTGGCAGTGGGGCTGCCGAGCCGACCGAGCGACATGGCCACGCTGCAGGCCATCTCCGCGGCCGGACAGGGTCGTCTGGTCGAGGCGTACAACGCCGCGCTGGCCAAGCACGGGCTCGTGGCCGCGCAGGTGTTGCTCGATCCGTACGACTTCGTCGACCGGACCCAGTACCTGCACGCCCGGCGGACGATCGTGCGGCTGCTCGAACTCGGCTGCGTCCCGGTGATCAACGAGAACGACGCGATCGCCAATCACGAGTTGCGCTACGGCGACAACGACCGCCTCGCCGCCCTCGTGGCGAACTCGGTGGCCGCCGACCTCCTCGTGCTGCTCACCGACACCGACGGCGTCTACACCGCCGACCCCCGCCGTGACTCGTCGGCCCGACTCGTCACCCGGGTGACGGCCGACGACCCGCTGTTGGCGATCGCCGCCAACAGCAACGGGAGTGGCCGGGGCAGTGGCGGCATGGCGAGCAAGCTGACTGCGGCGCGGATCGCGTCGTGGTCGGGCATCCGCAGCGTGATCGCCCGTGCCGCAGCCCCGAATGTCCTGGAGCGCGCCGTCGCCGGCGGTGCGGCTGGGCCTGGCGATGCCGGCGAGTCGCCGGTCGGCACCACGTTCGATGCGCACGCCCGGACGTTGCCGGCACGCAAGTTGTGGATCGCCTTCGCCGCCGAGGTCGAGGGGACGCTCCAGGTCGACGCGGGCGCCGAACGGGCGCTCACCCACGCGTCTCGCAGCCTCCTGCCGGCGGGCGTGGTGGCGGCCACCGGCTCGTTCGCGGCGGGCGACACCGTCGACATCGTGGGCCCGTCGGGTCGGCCCTTCGCCCGCGGCATGGTTTCGGTCGACGCCGGTGTGATCGCCTCGATCGCCGGCATGCGCACCCACGATCTGCCGTCCGAGGTCGCCCACGAAGTCGTCCACCGCGACGACCTCGTCGTCCTCCCGTGAGTTGTCGGTGCAACTGGGTCAGGTGAGGCCGAGTTCGGCGCGCAGGTCGGCGAGGCGTTCCTTGGCGGCGGCGTTCGCCGTGCACTCCTCGATCTCCTCGATGCAGTGGTCGGTGCCGGTCTCCTGCTGCTCGGCAACCGCCATCGCTCGGGCGTAGCGCGCCTCGATCTTCGCCTCGACCTCGGCGAACGTCGGCACGTCGTCGCCGACCGTTTCGCTGAGCTGGGCCATCACGGCGTTCATCTCTTCCTGCATCTTCGCCTGTTCGAGCTGGCTCAGCTGTTTCGACCGCTCGGCCAGCTTCTCCTGCAGCAGCCGGCTGTTCGTCTTGACCGCCGCTTTGGCCTGGTCGGTGGCCTGCGTCGACTCGAGGACCATGGTCTTCAAGCTCTCGACGTCGGCCTCGACGGAGATCAGCTTGTCGGCGATGGTCTCGGCGGCGTGGTCGTACTGGGTCGCCGTCGCCTCGTCACCCGACTGCTGGGCGTCGGACGCCATCAGCAACGCCTGCCGAGCGGTCCGGTTGAGTTTCTCGAGTTCGCTCAGCTTCGTGTTCAGGCGGATCTCGGCCTGCTTCTGGTTGGCGATCACGCTCACCGCTTGATCCTTCAGCCGCTTGTGCTGGTGCTGCGCCTCGACGATCGCCTGTTCGAGCTGGGCCTTCGGATCGGTCTCGGCCTCGGCGCTGCCGCCGACCCTGGAGGTCAGGGAGTGCCACCACCTCGTCGCGCGGTCGATCATGAGCCGAGACTAACGGTCCGCCCGAATCGTCGACGAAGGAAGTCGAGTTCCGGAACGCCGAGGGCGACGAGCACCGCGAGGTAGACCACCACCCCCACCAGCGTGCCCACGATCAACCGGAGCACCGCCTCGGTTCCGACGTCACCGCCCACCCGCTGCGCGACGAACCACACCGCCTCGCCCATCAGGAGGGCCGCCAACAGCATCGGCGCGAGGCTCAGGGCGATCGACCGCGGCGAGAAGCCGGGGACCTTGTAGCCGAGCACGACGAGCGCCCAGCACGACGACAGCACGTACGCGATCGCGAATGCCAGGCCGAGCCCCAGCACGCCGAAGCGACCGACGAGCACGATCGCCAGCGCGATGTTGATCAGGTTCTCGACGACGTTGATGATGAACGGGGTCCGGGTGTCCTTGTGGGCGTAGAACCCGCGCAGCGCGAACATGTAGACCGAGAACGCGCCGAGGCCGAGCGCAAACCCGGCGAGGGCGCGTGACGTGTTGGCGGCGTCGGCGGCGTCGAACTGGCCGCGTTGCAGGAGCGCGCCGATGATCGGGCGGCGCAGCACGAAGATGCCCACACCGGCGGGGATCGTGAGCAGCGCGGTCATCCGCACGCCGAGCCCCGCCTGCTCGACGAACGCCGGTCGTTCCTTGCGGGCGACGGCCCGCGACATCTCGGGCTGGAACGTGGTGGCGATCGAGACGGCGAGCAGTCCGTGGGGGAGCACGAAGAAGGTGAACGCGGCGAGGTACGCGGATGCGTCACCGGACCCCGGTTCGGCGAGGTTGCGGACCACGATCAGAGAGATCTGGTTGGCCGCCACGAAACCGATCGTCCAGAACGACAGCCGCAGCAGGCGACCGACGGCGGGGTGGCGGAACTCGAACACCGGCCGGAACCGGAACCCGGTGTTGAACATGGCGGGGACGAGCACGACCGCCATCGAGGCGATGCCGAGTGTGGCCCCGAGGCCGAGGGTGTACTTGAGGCGGTCGTTGCTGAGCACGTCGTCGAGCACCCATTCGGCCGACCCGGCATTCGGCAGCGACAGGAGCGTGGCGATGATGATCACGTTGGGCAGGATCGGGCTCCACGCCGCGGCGAAGAACCGGCGCCGGCTGTTGAGGAACGCGTTCGCCAGCCCGACGAGGCCGTAGAACAGGATCTGGATCAGGAAGATCCGCGCCAGCGTGGTGCCGACGGTGCGGAACACGTCGGGGTCGACGTCGGGTCCGACGTGAATCGCGTACACCCGGAAGATCAGCGGCGCGGCGACGACGGCGATCACGGTGAGTGCCAGCATCAGCAGGACCGACACGCTCAGGACGACGTTGGTGGCCCGCTCGTCTTCGTCCTCGTCGAAGGTGGCGAACAGCGGCACGAGCGTGGCCGACAGGACGCCACCGAGCAGCAGCTCGTACACGATGTTCGGCGTCTCGTTCGCCAGGCTGTAGGCGTCGGTCAGTGCGGTCTGACCGAGGACGTAGGTGAGGGCGACGACGCGGAGCAGGCCCGTGACGCGCGACAACGTGGTCCCGGCGGCGACCGTGAGATTGCTGCGCAGCAATCGGCTCACAGGCGGTCGGTCTCGTCTGTCACGTTGGCCATCAGGTGGAACGAGCGGGAAAGCACCTTCGGCCGAGGATGGGTGAGAGCATCTGGCTGATCGTCAGGTCCGCCCATCCCGTCGAACGCTACTGTTGGCGAGGTGCCAGCCGTCGACACTCCGGAGTTGCTCACCGACCGTCTCAAGCAGACGGCCGCCGCCCACGATCGGCGACGGCTGCAGGCGCGGTTCGCCGGGGTGCAGATCACGCGGGTCGGCGACGCCCCGGAGCGCACGCCCGTCCGCATCGGTGGCGAGATTCGCAGCCAACACCGTTCGTCGCCCGACGCACGTCGCTTCCTGCGAGTCGAGATCGACGACGGCTCGGGTACGGCGCTGCTGGTGTTCACCGGCCGCAACCGGATCAACGGGATCGAGACCGGCCGGATGATCGTGGTCGAGGGCGTCGGGCGAATCGAAAAAGGTCGGTTGACGCTCTGGAATCCGGCCTACACGTTGCTCGACGGCGTGGCCAACAGCTGACGTACCTGTGGCTCGGACTCGTCGGTGACGAGCACGAGCACCTCGTCGCCCGGCAGGAACGACGTGTCGCCGCGCGGGACGACGACGGCGCGGGAGCGCAGGATCGCGACCACGGAGGCCTCGCGCGGAAAGCTGATCTGCGCGATCTGCGACCCGACGACCGGTGCATCCTCCGTCAGCGTCACCTCGACGAGGCGAGCGTTCTCGGCGAGGTCGAGCAGCCGGACGACCGATCCGACGGTGACCGCCTCCTGCACGAGACCCGACAGCAGGTGCGGTGCGGAGACGGCGTGGTCGATGCCCCAGTCGCTCGTGAACAGCCACTCGTTGGCCGGATGATTGACACGGGCGAGGACACGCGGCACCCCGAACTCCTGCTTGGCCAGCAACGACGCGACGAGGTTGTCCTCGTCGTCGCCGGTGACTGCGACGCACACGTCAGCGGTCTGCGGCGACGCGGTCGCGAGTTGCGACACCTCGCAGGCGTCGGCGACGATCCACTCGACCCGTTGGAGGTCCTCGAGCTGGCGCAGTTGATCGACGCGCTCCTGAGTCCGCTCCATGACCACCACGTCGTGGCCGGCGGCGGCGAGGTCGCCGGCGATGAACGTGCCGACCTTGCCGGCGCCGACGATCAGGACTCGCATCAGTGGCCTGCCTTGCTCGTGTTGGGATCGTGGTCAGGGCTCAGCAGTGCATCGACGGTGTCGAGGTGATCGTTGGCCACCGACATGTAGACGACGTCGCCTTCCTGGAACACGAGATCCGGCGTGGCGACGATGCCGACGCCCAATCGCCTGACGGCGACGACGCGAATCTGGCCCGTACGTTCGATCGCGGTCAGGGCGTGACCGGCGAGTTTGGAAGGGACGCTGCGGTCGACGAGACACACGTTGGCGCTGGGGTCGACCCAACGGACGCCGGCGTCGTCGGGCAGGACGCGGCGGACAGCGAGTTCCGTCGTCAACTGGGCCGAAGCGACCGTCGAGATGCCGAGCCGCTCGTAGATGGCCGCTCGTCGGGGGTCGTAGATCCGCGCGATGACCTTCGGCACACGGAAGTGTTCCTTTGCCGTGCGCGCCACCACGATGTTCGTGTTGTCCCCGTTCGTGACCGCGGCCAGCACCTCGGCGTGTTCGACGCCGGCTTCGAGCAGGGTGCCACGGTCGTAACCCATGCCGATCAGTCGCTCCGCCGGCGTGTCCTCGAGCCGGCTGAACGCTCGGGTGGTCCGGTCGATGACGGTCACCGTGTAGCCCTCCTGGGTGAGCCGGCGGGCCATCCCCGCGCCGACACGGCCGCAGCCGACGATGATGGCGTGAAGTGCGTCCGACGCGCTTCGCTCGGTCATGTGGCGATCTCCGGTACTTTGTCTTCGTCGGGGGTGGACTTCTTGGGCTTGTGGTGGGCGATCTGTACGGGGATCAGCGTGATCGCCGTGTTCGGACGTTGACGCAGCTTCGAGCGCAGCATCACGGCGCTCTGGTTGTGCAGCGCCTGGTCCCACCAGTGCTCGACGACGAACTCGGGGATGACGACGGTGATCACGTCGTCGGGGCGCTCGGCATCGAGTTCGTCGATCACTTCGAGGATCGGATTGGTCAGGTCGCGATAGGCCGAGAAGACCGTGCGCAATTCGACCGGCAACTCGAATTGCTCCCAGGCGTCGACGACGCGCCTCTCGTCCTCGGCGTCGGTCACCACACTGATCGCCACGAGCCGGTCCGGGCGCATCGACCGTGCGTAGGCGATCGCGTTGAGCACGCCCTTGTTGACCGAACCGATCAGCACGACGACGGTGTGGGAGTGGCGCGCGACCCGCTCGGTCGACTCCGCCTTCAATGCTGAAGAGACGTGATCGTAGTGCCGCTTGATCTTGCGGAACCCGAGCACGATCAGCGGAATCAGGATCACGGGGATCCACGCGCCGTGGCTGAACTTCGACACGACGACGACGATGAGCACGATGAACGTGGCGATCGCCCCCACCATGTTGATCACCTGGTTGCGTTTCCAACCCGGCTCCTGGAGGCGCTTGTGGTGCACGACCATGCCGAGTTGGGAGAGTGTGAATCCGCAGAACACGCCGACGGCGTAGAGCGGGATCAGAGCGCTCGTCTGGCCGCCGAACGCGATGATCAACACGCTCGCCACGCCGGCGAGCGCGATGATGCCGTTCGAGAACACGAGCCGGTCACCGCGGTTGGAGAGCTGGCGCGGGAGAAAGCCGTCGTGGGCGAGGATCGAGCTGACGCGGGGGAAGTCGGCAAACGCCGTGTTGGCGGCGAGGACGAGGATGGCGAACGTGGAGAACTGGAGGAAGTAGTAGGGCACGGTTCCGTCGCCGAACACCGCGCCGCCAAGGATCGACAGCAGCGTCTCGTTCTCGCTCACCGTCGGCTTGAGGAGGTTCGACAACACCGCGATCCCGAGGAAGAAGCTGCCCAGGATCAACCCCATCACGATCAGCGTCGAAGCGGCATTGCGGGACTCGGGCTTCTTGAACGCCGGAACGCCGTTCGAGATCGCCTCGATGCCGGTCAGCGCGACCGCACCCGAGGAGAACGCGCGCAGGAAGGCCATTGCGGTGATGCCCGTGAGCAACACGCCGTTGTCGGTGAGTTCGTTGAGTGCCTCGGTGTTGGGCGGGAGCGCCTCGATGCTTCCGGTGAAGTAGCGGAGGAAGCCGACGCCCACGAGGGCGATGATCATGATCATGTAGAGGTAGGTCGGGCCCGCGAACAGGCGGCCCGACTCCTTCAACCCGCGGAGGTTGGCGAACATCATCAGCGCGACGAATCCGAGACACAGCAGCACGCGTTCAGGCCGCAGTTCCGGGAACGCCGACGTGATGGCGGCGACGCCGGCCGAGATCGACACGGCGACCGTGAGGATGTAGTCGACGAGCAACGACGCACCGGCGACGAGGGACGGGGTTTCGCCGAGGTTCTCGCGCGAGACGACGTACGAACCGCCTCCGCTCGGATAGGCGAAGATCGTCTGGCGGTAGCTCGTGATGACGATCGTCAGGAGGACGATCACGATGGCCGAGATGGGCAGGAGGTCGGTCAGTGCGGCGAGCCCGGCGAGCGGGACCAGAACGAGGAGGATCTCCTCGGTCGCGTAGGCCGTCGAGGAGATCGCGTCCGAGGCGAAGACCGCCAGCGCGGTCGGTCGGCCGAGGCGCTGGTGTTGTTCCTCCGATGTCGCCAGCGGTTCGCCGACGACGAATCGCTTGATCAGTCCCATGGGTTCACGCCGGTCGGTACCAGTGCCCTACGCATGCAGCGAGCAACCTAGCGTCGCCGCGGCGTCCGTGTACGAAGATCTGCGATCTTGTGACGCGATGGACCAGTCGCCGCGTCCGCCCCGGAGCGGTGGGCGTCGTGACATCGGTCAGGACAGGGCGTTTCGATTGACCCCGCGGTCAAGTCGGCAAGTAGCGTGCACGAGATGACGACCGATGGTGCCCTCCAGGCAACGGAACGATTCGCCAGCGTGCAGGGTGTCCGTGACGCCCTTCGGGACGTGCACTACCTGGCCGACGACGGCATCGCCGGGGTGGCGTATCTGGCCGACAAGCTCAGCAAGCCGATCCTCGTCGAGGGTCCTGCCGGCACCGGCAAGACGCAGTTGGCGAAATCGATCGCCGAGATCACCGGGTCGCGACTGATCCGGCTCCAGTGCTACGAGGGGCTCGACGAGTCGAAAGCCCTCTACGAGTGGAACTACAAGAAGCAGCTGCTGCGCATCCAGACCGAGCGCGGGGAGCAGGGTGACGACTGGACGGAGATCAAGGACGACATCTTCTCCGACGAGTTCCTCCTGACCCGTCCGCTGCTCGAGGCGATCACGGCCACCGATCCGGTCGTGCTCCTCATCGACGAAGTCGACCGTGTCGAGGTCGAGACCGAGGCACTGCTGCTCGAGATCCTCTCCGACTACCAGGTGTCGATCCCCGAACTCGGCACGATCACCGCCACGCAGATCCCGCTCGTGTTCCTCACGTCGAACAACACGCGCGAGTTGTCCGAGGCGCTGAAGCGGCGCTGTCTCTACCTCCACGTCGACTACCCGCAGCTCGAGCGCGAGAAGGAGATCGTGCTGGCGAAGGTCCCGGGGATCACCGACAGCCTCGCCGACCAAGTGGCACGCATCGTCCGCTCGATCCGGCAGCTCGATCTGAAGAAGGCGCCGAGCGTGTCGGAGACCCTCGACTGGGCGCGCACGCTGATGATCCTCAACATCGACGTCATCGACGAGGCGACGGCCAAGGAGACGCTGAACATTCTCCTCAAGTACCAGACCGACATCGCCAAGGCGGCCAAGGAGCTGTCGGTCGACGGCTGATCGGCCGACTGTTCGCTCATGCTCGAACTGCTGAACGGTTTCGTCGTCGAACTCCGCAACGCGGGGCTACCGGTGAGCCTCACCGAGAACCTCGACGCCATGGAGGCGGTGCAGTACATCCCGCTGGAAGACCGCGACGCGTTCAAGTACGCGCTCGGGGCCACGCTCATCAAGAACCACGCTCACTGGCGCAGCTTCGAGACGGTGTTCGAGGTGTACTTCAGCCTGCGCGGCCCGGAGTACAAGCTCGTCAGCGGCGACGGCGACACCGACATCGACCAGCTCTGGCGGGAGATGCAGGAGCAGCAGAAGCAGGAGGGTCAGGGCGGCGCCGGCGGGCTCGACAACCTGACGCCCGAAGAGATCGCCCAGATGCTCATGCAGGCGTTGATGAACGGCGACCAGGGCATGATGCGGGCGATGGCCAAACAGGCCGTGCAACGCTTCGCCGGGATGGAGCCGGGCCGCCCGGTCGGCGGCACGTATTACCTGTACCGCACGCTGCGCAACCTCGATCTCGACGGGATGCTCGAGCGGTTGATGGAGGCCAGCCGCGAGCAGGTCGACGGCGACCTGACCTCGCTCGAGGAGCGTCTCGAACGCGAGGAGTACGAAGACCGCATCGAGAAGTTCAAGGGTGAGATCGAGGCCGAGATCCGCCGTCGCCTGGTCGCCGACCGCGGCGCCGAGGCGATGGCCAAGACGCTGCGCAAGCCGCTCCCCGAAGACGTCGAGTTCATGCACGCCTCGCGCGACGAGATGGTGGCGCTGAAGAAGTCGCTCTACCCGCTCACCCGCAAGCTCGCCGCGCGCCTGGCGCGCAAGCGGCGTCACGGTCGCAAGGGCCCGCTCGACTTCCGCAACACGGTTCGCCATTCACTGAGCTACGGCGGCGTGCCCGCCGAGCCGAAGTTCAAGTACCCGCGCCCCTCCAAGCCCGAGCTGATCGTGGTCGCCGACATCTCCGGATCGGTGGCGGCGTTCGCTCGCTTCACGCTGATGCTGGTCTATGCGATCCAGAACCAGTTCTCGAAGGTGCGCTCGTTCGTGTTCATCGACGGCCTCGACGAGGTCACCGACTACTTCCGGGCCACCGAGGACATCACCGAGGCGATCCACCGGGTCAACACCGAAGCCGACGTGGTGTGGGTCGACGGTCATTCCGACTACGGCCACGCCTTCGAGGTGTTCTGGGAGCGCTACGGCAAGGACGTCGGCCCGAAGTCGACCGTGCTGCTGCTCGGCGATGCCCGGAACAACTACCACGCCAGTCAGGCCTGGGTGGTGAAGGAGATCCGCCAGAAGGCCCGCCACGTCTACTGGCTGAACCCGGAGCCGAAGAGCTACTGGAACACCGGCGACTCGATCGTCGGCGAGTACGGCACCCACACCGATGGCGTGTACGAGTGCCGCAATCTCCGCCAACTCGAATCCTTCGTCGAAAAACTCACCTGACGCGCCCACCTCATCCGAGCGATGTAGTTGTGGGGCGCTATAGCCCCGACATCGCCATCACACTGGTCCGGTTCCCGCGAGCGATGTAGTTGTGGGGCGCTATCGCCCCGACATCGCCATCGCAACGGGCGTTCGGGGGTCAGGAGCGTTGGTAGTTGGGGGCTTCCTTGGTGATCGTCACGTCGTGGGGGTGGCTCTCGTCGCGGCCGGCGGTGGTGACCCGCATGAAGCGGGCGTTCTGCAGGTCGGCGAGCGTCGACGCACCGGCGTAGCCCATGCCGGAACGGAGGCCACCGACGAGTTGGTACGCCACGTCACCGAGCGGGCCGGCGTACGGCACACGCCCCTCGATGCCTTCGGGGACGAGCTTGTTGCTGCCCGCTCCGACCGCACTGGCACCCGGTGTCGACGACTGGCCGGTGGCATAGCGATCGGCGCTGTCGCCGGTCATCGCGCCCATCGACCCCATCCCGCGGTACGCCTTGTAGCGCCGACCTTCGAAGAGCTCCATCTCGCCGGGTGACTCCTCGGTGCCGGCGAGCAACGATCCGAGCATCACCGTCGAGGCCCCGGCGACGATCGCCTTGACGATGTCACCCGAGAAGGTGATGCCACCGTCGGCGATGATCGGGACGCCGAGTTCGCGGCCGCGCCGGGCGGCGAACCAGACCGCCGAGAGTTGCGGCATGCCGGCACCGGAGACGACACGGGTGGTGCAGATCGATCCCGCGCCCACGCCCACTTTGATCGCGTCGGCGCCGGCCCGCACGAGTGCTTCGACGCCGTCCTCGGTCACCACGTTGCCCGCGGTGACCGGCAGGTCGGGCCACGACCCCTTGATCCGCTCGATCGCCTTGACGACGTTGGCGGAGTGACCATGGGCCGTGTCGATCGAAACGGCGTCGACGCCCATCGCCACCAGCGCTTCGACCCGTGCTTCGATGTCGTCGCCGACGCCGATCGCACCGGCACACCGCAGGCGTCCCTTGCCGTCGCGTGAGGCGTTCGGGAAGTCGAGGCGCTTCTGGATGTCCTTCACCGTGATCAGGCCGGCGAGACGGCCGTCGTCGTCGACGAGCGGGAGCTTCTCGATGCGATGGGCCTGGAGAATCGCCTTGGCCTCGTCGAGCGAGGTGCCCACGGGTGCGGTGACGAGCGGGTCGGACGTCATGAACTCGGTGACCGGACGATCGAAGTCGTTGCCCTCGCAGAACCGGATGTCACGGTTGGTGAGGATCCCGACGAGCCGGCCGTCGGGATCGGTGATCGGCACGCCGGAGAACTTGAAGCGGTTCATCAACGCCTCGGCGTCGTACAGCAGCGCCGTCGGCGGCAGCGTGACCGGATCGGTGATCATGCCCGACTGCGAGCGCTTGACCTTCTGGACCTCGGCCGCCTGATCGTCGATCGACATGTTGCGGTGGATCACGCCGATGCCGCCGTGGCGTGCCATGGCGACGGCCATCCCGCCCTCGGTGACCTTGTCCATCGCGGCGGAGACGAGCGGTACGGCGAGTTCGATGTCGGCGGCGAACTGCGCCGACGTGTCGACGGCGTCGGGCAGCGTTTCGGAGTAACCGGGTACGACGACGACGTCGTCGAACGTCAGCGCCTCGAAGCGGTCGAAGAAGTCGTCGTTGACGTTGCTGCGCGTGCTCATACGTGGAGCTCCTCGGATTCCGTCGGGTGGATGCGGTCGGTCGGCTCGGCTGATGTGCGGAGGATCGAACGATCTTCGCAGATCGCGGCAACGGTGGCGACGAGCAGGTCGTGCTCGACCCCGTGCATCGTCGCCTCGAACGCCTCGAACGATCCGCGGGTGTCGATCTCGACCACACGGGTCGCCAGTGTCGGGCCGTCGTCGATGCCGTCGTCGGGGACGAGGTGCACCATCACCCCGGTCGACGTGCGAGCACCGGCGAGCGCCGAGTCCCATGCCCGCCGGATCGAGTCGATGCCCGGCAGGTCGCCGGGGAGCGCTGGATGCAGGTTGATCACCTGGCCCGGGAACCAGCCGAGGAAGCTCATCGTGAGGACGCGCATCCAACCGGCGAGCACCACGAGGTCCGGCTCGAACCCGGCGACGACGTCGGCGAGGCGGGCGTCGTACTCGGCCCGCGGTTCGCCCGGTGCCGGCCCGATGTGGACCGCCGGGACCCCCGCCGCGTCGGCCCGCTGGAGGGCGAACACGTCGGCGCGGTTCGAGACCACGGCCACGACCCGGCCGGCGACGCGACCATCGGCGCAGGCGTCGAGGACCGCCTGCAGGTTCGAACCGTTCCCGGACACCAGCACCACGATGCGGCTCGCTCGGGTCTGGCCGCCTGCGTCGGCGAGAGAGGGGACCATTCAGCGAACCTAGCGATGCCGGCCGCAGGACAAGGCGAGCGTGAACGAAAAATCAGTGCAGACGGACGGCACGGGTCCCTGCGACGAGTTCGCCGATGACCCACGTCGGTTCGGCGATCGCCGCTCGCACGCGGTCGACGTCGTCGGGTCCGCAGATCACCACCATGCCGATCCCCATGTTGAGCGTGCGGTACAGCTCCTCGGTCGGCATCGTCGGCAACAGCTCACGGACCAGCCGGAACAGCGGCGGCACGGGCCACGATCCGAGATCGATCGCCGCGTCGACGCCATCGGGCAGCACGCGCGGCAGGTTCTCCGGCAGCCCGCCACCGGTGATGTGCGCCAGTCCCTTGACGCAGCCGTCGGCCAGCGCCGGGGTCAGCACATCGAGATACGAGCGGTGCGGCTCGAGCAGTGTCTCGCCGAGCGGCCGGTCGAAGCCGTCGGGCGTCACGTCCATCGGTATCCAGTCGAACACCTTGCGCAACAGCGAGTAGCCATTGGTGTGCGGCCCGCTCGAGGCGATGCCGATCAGCGCGTCGCCGATGCCGACGTCGGCGCGGGGCAGGAGTTCGTCGCGTTCGGCCACGCCGACGAGCGTCCCCGCAATGTCGAAGGCACCCGGCGCGTAGACGCCCGGCATCTCGGCGGTCTCGCCGCCGAGCAATGCGCACCCGGCCACACGGCACGCTTCGGCCATCCCGCCGACCACCTCGGCGACGAGGTCGGCGTCGAGCACGCTGGCGGCGATGTAGTCGAGGAAGAACAACGGCCGCGCCGACTGGACGAGCACGTCGTCGATGCAATGGTTGACGATGTCCATCCCGACGCCGCGCACCATGCCGAGACGGGCGGCGAGTTCGACCTTCGTACCGACGCCGTCGGTCGACGCGACGAGCACGGGGTCGCGCAACGCCGTGATGGCCGCGGCGCTGAACACACCGCCGAAGCTGCCGACGCCGCGCAGCACGCCGTTGTCGTGCGTGGCTTCGACCGCGGCCTTCATCTCGGCGACCGCTCGCGTGCCCTCGTCGATGTCGACGCCGGCTTCGGCGTAGGAGCGGAACGAGGCGCCGAGCGCCCGCCACCCGATGTCGCGGCGGACCTGCATGCCGTCGAACCGGATTGCGACCAGCCGGTCGTAGGCGTGTCGTCGGGCCGCCGCGAGGTCGTCGCCCAACCCGGTCACGGCGAGCACGCGGCCGCCGGCCACGGCGCCTGACGGGTCGACGCCGGCATCGAAGCGGATCGCATCTGCGGTGTCGGCGCCGCTGTCGTGGATCGTCGCTCCGGTGGTGGGTGCAGCGGGATAGCCGGCCGCCGCGGCGACGACGGTGAGACTCGCTCCGTCGCGGATGGCGATCGTGGCCTCGGCGAGCGCCGGACCGCGGGTGCAGGCCAGCATCAGCGCGGCGAGGTCGTTCTCGACGAGGGGGAGCACCGCCTGGGTCTCCGGGTCGCCGAAGCGCACGTTGTACTCGACGAGTCGCGGGCCGTCGACGGTGAGCATCAGCCCGGCGTAGATCACGCCGACGTAGGGCGTGCCCGCGGCGCGGAAGTGGTCCACCACCGGCTGCACGAACGTGGCCACGAGTTCGTCGGCCGCGTGCGGGATCGGCGCCGGGGCGTAGGCACCCATTCCGCCGGTGTTGGGCCCGGTGTCGCCCTCGCCGATCCGTTTGTGGTCCTGGGCGATCGGCAACGCCACAGCGGTGGTGCCGTCGCACAGCACCATGAGGGTGCACTCCGGGCCGTGCATGCGCTCCTCGAGCAGGAACGTCCCGGCGGCGGCCGCCGACTCGATCGCTCGTTCGGTGGCCGCGTCGCCGTCGGGGACGGCGACGCCCTTGCCGCCCGCCAGCCCGTCGAGTTTCACCACGACCGGGACCCCGAGCTCGCGCCACCAGGCGACGGCGGCGGCCGCCTCGGTGAACCGGGCGAACCGGGGGCCGGGGATGCCGAGTTCGGTGGCGAGCGCCCGGGCGTAGGACTTCGACGATTCGAGCTGGGCGAGCGTGGCGGTCGGCCCGAAGCACGGCAACCCGCGCCGGACGCATTCGTCGGCGATGCCCGCGGCCAAGGCGGCCTCGGGTCCGGGGACGACGAGATCGATGTCCGACGGGCCGGCCTCGCCGAGGTCGGGGGCCACGATCACGTCGTGACCGTGGCGGCGGCACGCCCAGGCGATGGCCGCTTCGCGACCGCCGCCACCGACGACGAGCACCCGCATCAGGCGATCGCCCGCTCGGTTCGTTCGGGGTCGGGGCCGAAACGAACTGCGGTTCGTTCGGGGTCGGGGCCGAAACGAACACCCACGCGAACTGTGGTCATGCCAGGACGCCTTCGAACGACAGTTTCGCCTGGGCGTCGCCGACGGCCAGCGGGTACTTCCCGGTGAAGCAGGCGTTGCAGTAGCCGTCGTCCTGACCGGCCTCGCGGCTGGCGATCGCCCGCATCATCCCGTCGAGCGAGAGGAACGCCAGGCTGTCGGCGCCGATGTGCTGGCGGATCTCCTCGACCGACAGCGTCGCCGAGATGAGGTCGCCGTCGTGGCCCATGTCGACGCCGAAGTGGCAGGCGTGCGTGATCGGCGGGCACGTGATCTTCAGGTGGACCTCCGCGGCGCCGGCGTCCCGGAGGAGCTTCACCAGCGGGCCCGCAGTGGTGCCGCGCACGAGCGAGTCGTCGATCATCACGACGCGTCGACCCTCGAGGTTCTCCCGCAGGGCGTTGAACTTGAGGGCCACGCCGCGTTCGCGGATGTCCTGGGTGGGTTCGATGAACGTGCGGCCGATGTACCGGTTCTTGATCAGCCCGTCGTTGAATCGGATCCCGCTCTCCTGCGAGTACCCGATGGCCGCCGGGATCGAGCTGTCGGGCACGGGGATGACGACGTCGGCATCGGTCGGCGCCTCGCGGGCGAGTTCGATCCCGAGTTGCTGGCGGACGTGGTGCACGCTGCGGCCGTGCCACACGGAGTCGGGCCGGGAGAAGTAGACGAACTCGAACGAGCACCGGGCGGCGTGGGTCTGCGGCGCGAGCACCTGGACCCGCTCGACCTCGGCGCCGCGCAGGGTGACCATCTCGCCGGGTTGCACCTCGTCGATGTCGACGCACCCGAGCGTGGCGAGGGCGCACGTTTCGCTGGCCACCGCGTGGCCGCCCCCGGGGAGTCGTCCGACCGACAGCGGCCGGAAGCCCCACGGGTCGCGGACGGCGATCACCTGGTCGGCGGCGAGGATCACCAGGGAGAACGCGCCCTTCCACGCCGGCAGGGTGCGTTCGATGCGGTCCTGCCACGTCTGGCCACCAGCGGCCGCGAGCATCAGGGAGAGGACCTCCGAATCGCTCGTGGCGGTGAGACCGAAGCCGCGGTTCAACAGTTCGTCCCGCAGCGCCGTGGCGTTCACGAGGTTGCCGTTGTGGGCCAGGGCGAGCGGGCCGTGCATCGTCTCGATGAGGAACGGCTGGATGTTGCGCTCGGCGTTCGAACCGGTGGTGGAGTACCGGGTGTGGCCGATGGCGTGGTAGCCGACCAGCGGGGCGAGGGTTTCGGGCGAGAAGACGTTGGCGACGAGGCCGGCCTCCTTGTGGACCCGGGCCCGACGACCGTCGCTCACGGCGATGCCGGCGGCCTCCTGACCCCGGTGCTGCAGGGCGAACAGGCCGAAGAACGCCAGTTGGGCGACCCCGTCGCCGTGCGGAGTCGAGATGCCGAGCACACCGCACTCCTCCTTGGGGCGGTCGTCCGACGGATCGTGCATCGGAACGTTCGTGACGCGTAGCGAAGTCATGATTGGTAGATCTCCAGACCCGCGAGTGCGGCGACGATTCTCGGCCCGGCGGGGTAGTTGCCGGGCACGAACTGGCTTCCAGTCAACCGTTCGTACGCGTCGATGTAGCGCGCCGTGGTGGCCGACCAAACGGTAGGGGGCAGTTCGGGGACAGGGCCCTCGCCGGTGTAGCCGGTGTCGGCCAGGGCGCGGCGCACGACCTCCTTGTCGAGGCTTTCCGGTTCGGCGCCGCTCGCCACTCGTTCGTCGTACGTCGAGGCCACCCACCACCGTGACGAATCCGGCGTGTGCACCTCGTCGATCAGCAACAGCTCGCCGTCGTTGGTGAGCCCGAACTCGTACTTCGTGTCGGCCAGGATCAGCCCGCTGCGCTCGCCGGAGGCACGGCCGCGCTCGAACAGCGCCAGCGCCACGTCCTGCACGCGATCCCACAAGTCCGGGTCGACGAGTCCCCGCTCGGCGACGTCGGCGCACGACAGCGGGACGTCGTGGCCGCCGTGTTCGGCCTTCGTGGTCGGGGTGACGATCGGCGTGTCGAGGCGCGAGTTCTTGGTGAGCCCGTCGGGCAGTTCGTGCCCGTACACGACGCGCGCCCCGGCCGCGTACTGCGTCCACAGCGCGGTGTCGGTGACGCCCGTGATGTAGCCCCGCACGACCACCTCGACCGGCAGCGGGACTGCGCTGCGGGCGATCAACACGTTCGGGTCCGGTACGGACACCACGTGATTGGCGACGATGTCGCGGGTCTGCTCGAACCACCAGGCCGAGAGCTGATTGAGCACCTGGCCCTTGTACGGCACGCTGGCGATCACCCGGTCGAAGGCGGAGAGGCGGTCGGTCGTGACGAACAACCGGTGTCCGTTGGGGAGCGAGTACGACACCCGGACCTTGCCGTCGCGCCGATCGTCGAGCGGCAGGTCGATGTCGGTGAGCGGGTCGGGCGACGTGAACATCAGCGCGCCTCGGCGTAGCGGACGCCGTTCTGGAAGATCTGCAGACCCAGGTGGTTCGCCGAGCCGTTCGCCGTACCGGCTGCGGCGCGGCGATGGAGCGGGTGTTGGCGCGACACGATGTGATTCTCGGGATGCGGCATCAAACCCATCACTGCACCGGTCGTATCACAGACACCGGCGATGTCGTCGACCGATCCGTTCGGGTTGCGGCCGCAGTAGCGCAGCGCGACCTGACCGGAGGCGGCCAGCGACGCCGGATCCGGGTGCACGTACCGACCCTCACCGTGGGCGATCGGGGCGTGGATCGTGTCGGCGATGCCGCGGGTCCAGATGCACACCGACGACGCCACCGGAGCGAGTTCCACCCAGCGGCAGTCGAACGTGCCACTCCGGTTGTGACCGAGTGCTCCGGGGAGCAGACCGGCCCGCGTCAGCACCTGGAACCCGTTGCAGATCCCGATCAGCGGGTGGCCGGCATCGACGAACGATCGGAGCTCGTCGGCCAGCCCGACGGTGAGGTCGAGGGCGAGCATGCGCCCCGCGCCGAGGGCGTCGGCGTGGCTGAATCCGCCCGCCACCACGGCGAGGCGCGCCTCGGCCAACCGCGACGGTCGTGCGATCAGTTCCGACGCCAACACGACCTCGACGTCGGCGCCGACGAGTTCGAGTGCGTCGCGGGCGTCCGCGTCGCGGTTCGTGCCGGGCCCCGCGATCACGATGGCCGGGACGCGGGTCATGCCCATCCTCCTGCTTCGCCGCCGCGCCCGGTGTAGGCGTCGACGAGCGCTTCGACGTCGACGGTGCCGACCTGTCCGTCGGCACCGAAACGGAGCACGCCGTCGTCGGTGACCACACCGATCCGGGCGGCGTCGCTGCCGAGCGCCTCGGCGAACCGCTCGGCGTCGCCGGGAGCGACCTCGACGACGAACCGGCCGATCGATTCGCTGAACAACGCGACCACCGGGTGGAGGTCGGGGAGATCGTCGATGGTGGCGCCGAGGCGGCCACCGATGCACATCTCGGCGACGGCGACCGCCAGCCCGCCCTCGCTGATGTCGTGGCAGGCGCGGACGATCCCGGCGCGGATCGCGGCGTGGAGACGTCGGTAGCGCGCCGGTGCGTCAGGATCGGGGGAGGGCGCTCCGCCGGGCTCGGCCGGCTGCCCGTTCACCATGTCGAGGTGCGAGCCGGCGAACTCCTCGCGTGTGGTGCCGACCTGGAACAGCACGTTGCCGACGTCGTGGAAGTCGGGCGTGACACAGCGGTCGGCGTCGGGCACATGGGCGACGGCGGTGATCACCAAGGTCGGAGGGACGGCGTGACGTTGACCGTCGTGGCCGACGTACTCGTTGTTCAGCGAGTCCTTGCCGGAGACGAAGGGCGCACCGTAGAGCGCAGCCGCCTGGCAGCAGCCGTCGACGGCCGCGACGAGGTCGCCCAGGGTCGACTCGCGCCGCGGGTCGCCCCACGAGAAGTTGTCGAGCAGGGCGATCCTGGCCGGGTCGGCGCCGACGGCGACGACGTTGCGGATCGCTTCGTCGACCACGGCGATCGCCATCGCCTCGGGATCGTGCAGGCCGTACCAGGGGTTGACACCGATACCGACGGCGAAGCCCTCGGTCGCCGCGTGGCCGGCGATCACGACGCCGTCGGCGGGGGCGTCGGCGCCGACACCCACCAATGGGCGCACGACCGTGGCGCCGAGGATCTCGTGGTCGTACCGACGGATGATGTCCTCGTTCGACGCGACATTCGGATGGGCGAGGATCGCCAGGAGCGTCGCGATGGGGTCGTCGACCGTGCGCGGCGATCCCGGCGCCCGATCGGGACGCGCCCGGATCGCGGTCATCTGCCGCTGCGGCCGCGCGTCGTGCAGGAATGCCGTGTCGAGATCGGCGACCACCTGGCCGCCGGAGCGCACCACGAGTTGGCCGGTGCCGGTGAATTCGCCGATGTCGGCGAAGTCCACGCCGACCCGCCGGCAGCGGGCGCCGAACTCGTCGAGGCGGTCGGCGGCGATCGACACCACCATGCGTTCCTGGGCCTCCGACAGCCAGACCTCCCACGGCTCGAGTCCGGGGTACTTGCGCGGCACCCGGTCGAGATCGACGTCGGCGCCGACCCCTTCGGCCATCTCGCCGACCGCCGAAGACAGGCCGCCGGCACCGCAGTCGGTGATGCCCGAGTACAGGTCCTCCGCGCCGACGAGCGCGTCGATCAGCAGCTTCTCGACGACCGGGTCGCCGATCTGGACGCTGGCACCGGCGACCTCGCCCGTGGTCGCGTCCATCGTCGCCGACGAGAACGTCGCGCCGCGGATGCCGTCGCGGCCCGTCGCCCCACCGAGCACGACGATCCGGTCGCCGGGATGCGGGCCGTCGTGGACGGGCCGGGTGGCGGCGACACCGATGCAGCCGGCGAAGACCAACGGGTTGGTCGTGTAGGCCGGGTCGTACAGCACGGCCCCGGCGACCGTCGGGAGTCCGATCTTGTTGCCGTAGTCGGCCACACCGTCGACCACCCCGGCACGGATCCGCAGCGGATGGAGCGATCCGGCGGGCAGCTCGTCGATCGGCAGATCGGCGGGTCCGAAGCACAACACGTCGGTCACGAGGATCGGCCGGTGGGCGATGCCGAGGATGTCG
This sequence comes from Ilumatobacteraceae bacterium, assembly GCA_963752815.1. GTDB lineage: Bacteria > Actinomycetota > Acidimicrobiia > Acidimicrobiales > Ilumatobacteraceae > Sva-07. Next base: position 223,686 of record CAVVZI010000006.1, read on the forward strand.
CGGATCACGCCGCCCACCCCCGTGTTGGCGCCGCCGAACGGCTCGACGGCGGACGGGTGGTTGTGTGTCTCGGCCTTCAGCGCCAGCGTCGTGCCCGGCGTGAACTCGATGACGCCGGCGTTGCCGACGAACGCCGATCGCACGAACGGTGCGTCGATCGTCTCGGTGCTGTTCCGGAGCTGCTTCATCAGTGGCTCGACCGACTCGACCTCGGTGCCGTCGCGATCACGGAGTTCGATGGCGGCCCGGAACGTCTTGTGGGCACAGTGCTCGCTCCACGTCTGGGCGAGCGTCTCGAGTTCCAGGTCGGTCGGGTCGCGGCCGAGCGATTCGAAGTGGTCGCGGATCACCCGCAGTTCCGCCGGATCGAGCGACAGCGAACGCGCCCGGTCGACGTCGGCGAGCGCGTCGTCATCGAGGCCGCGCACCGCGATCACTTCGGCGCCACTCGTCGCCGTGTCGACCTCGGGTGGGGTCAGGTCGACGATGCCGTGCGACCACCGTTCGACGATCGGGTTGGCGACCAGACGGTTGACGAGTTCGTCGATCGTCGAGTCGTCGACGTCGTCGTCGAACTCGATCCGCCGGGCGCTCCCGGCGTGGTGGACGTCGACGCCGATGGTGGCGGCGGCGTGGAGGACCGCGTCGACGTCGCTGTTGGTGACGCCGGCGAGCGTGGTCACCTCGACGGCGCGGCCGGTCGGGATCGTCCAGCTGCCGTGCTGCAGGAGCGGGTCGACGAGCACCGCCTCGAGTTCCTTCAGGGAGGAGTCGTCCAAATCGCCGTCGACGAACACCACGTCGGCGATGTCGATACGGCCGACGGGCGGCAGCCCGAGGTGGGCGGCGCCGACGACGAGCGCCTCGATCCGGGGGTCGGGATCGATCGAACGGATGGTCAGTCGATACCCCGAGGCCACTGGCGCGACCCTACGGAATGATGGTCCGGGCCCGGTGGCGTTTGTACGAAATGTGAAGCCTCTACCATCGGATCGATGCCGACCAGATTGCTGCTGATCCGTCATGGCGAGTCCAACGTGACGGTTCGGCGGGTGATCGGCGGCCATCGCACGTGCGACGGGCTGTCGCCGCTCGGCGTGTTGCAGTCCGAGCGCTTGGCCGCACGGTGGGCGGAATCCGACGAGGTCGGTGCCGACGTCCTGATCTCGAGCCACTTCGCCAGGGCACGACAGACCGCCGAGATCCTCCGTCCGGCGCTCGGACTCGGCGCGGTCGAGATCGATCCAGCGTTCGGTGAGCACGACCCCGGACCGGACATCGACGGCCTGTCGTTCGACGCCTATGTCGAGCGGTACGGCACACCCGACTGGAACGGCGACCCGCACACCGAGATCTTCCCCGGCGGTGAGACGACCGCCGCGTTCCACCTGCGGGTCGGTGCCGCCGTCGCCCGGCTCGTTCGCGACCGGGCGGGCTCGTCGATCGTCGTGGCGTGCCACGGCGGGGTCATCGACGCCGTGTTCCGCCAGATGATCCGGAGCCCGTCGACCGGCGGGTTCAATCTCCTGACGCTGAACACGTCGATCACCGAGTTCGTCGGGCCGGCGGCCGGGTCGACGTCGGGGAACTGGACGCTGACGCGCTACAACGACGCGGCACACCTCGCCGGCCTGCCGGACGCGACACCGCGGCAGGGCGTCGCCGACTCCGTCGGCCGCCCGGATTGACCGACGGCGAACCGACATGGGCGAGACGTGGGTGGTGGTGGGTGCCGGCTCGGCGGGATGTGTCGTCGCGTCTCGACTGAGCGAGGATGCCGACCGATCGGTCATCCTCCTCGAAGCGGGGCCGGCCGACGATCCGGCCGCCACCGCGGCGCTCGGAGGCCGGGACTTCTTCGCCGCGATCGACCTTCCCGGGCGTACGTTTCCGAGCGTCGCGGCCGCGCGCACGGCCGGTGGTCCGACGATGCCGTACGCGCGTGGCCGGGGGCTCGGCGGCTCGAGTTCGGTCAACGCGATGATCGCGCTGCGGGGCGACCCGGCGATCTATGCGTCGTGGGGCTGGGACGACGTCGACGAGGCATGGGACGCGGGTGATGATCCCGACCACATTGCCCCTGGACGTCGAGCTCGGACCGCTCGACCGGGCGCTGCTGGCGGCCGCTCCGGATGCGGCGGGCGTTCCGCTCACTCGCCGCGACGGACGCAGGGTGAGCGCCGCTGACGCGTACCTCACTCCGGTGCTCGGCCGGGACAACCTCGTGGTCCGCACCGATGCCGCCGTGGCGCGCATCGTTTTCGACGGTCGCCGGGCGTGTGGCATGGAGCTGGTCAGCGGCGAGGTCATCGAGGCCGATCATGTGGTCGTCTCGGCCGGCGCCATCCACACCCCCGCCCTCCTGCTGCGGTCCGGCGTCGACACCCCGGGCGTCGGCGACGGCCTCCAGGACCATCCGTCCGTGGCGTTCACGTTGCGTCTCGAGCAACCCGTTTCCCCGTCGGGCGATGTGCTCGCCACCGGCTCGGTACTGCAACGGGACGGGCTGCAGGTGCTTCCGCTCAATCATCTCGGGAGTTCGGACGACGTCGCCGGCTACGGGGCGTTGATGGCTGCGGTGATGCGCCCGCTCGGCGCCGCCGGAACGGTCCGCCTTGCGTCGGACGACCCGACGGTCGAACCGGTCGTCGAGTTCAACCTGCTGTCGGACCCCGAGGACCTCGACCAGATGGTGAGCGGAACGAACCTCCTGCTCGACCTCATCCGACGCGAACCGTTCCGAGCGGTCGCCAGCGAGGTGTTCGTCGACGAGCATGGAACGCCATGGACGGCGCTGTCCGATCTGGACCGCCTGGTCGCCTGGGTCCGTTCGGCCGCCGGTGGGTACGTGCACGCGACCGGGACCTGCGCGATGGGAACGGTCGTCGACGACGACGCGACGCTGGTCGGCTACGACGGCGTCCACGTGTGCGACGCCTCGGTCTTCCCGTCGATCCCCGACGCCAACACGCATCTGCCGACCACGATGCTCGCCGAGCGTCTGGTGGCGCGCTGGCGCTCCGCGGCACGCCCGTCGCCCGCGCGAGGATGACCGGATGGCTTCGTCGCTTCCGTATTCGCTCGGCCTCCACGAGGTCGGAGACGGCCTGCACGCGTACCTGCAACCCGACGGGGGTTGGGGTTGGAGCAACGCGGGACTGATCGTCGGTGACGGCGTCTCGCTCCTCGTCGACACGCTGTTCGATCTCCGACTCACGGCGGCGATGCTCGACTCGATGTCGCCGCTCACGACGGCCGCACCGGTTGCCTCGGTCGTCAACACCCATGCGAACGGCGATCACTGCTACGGCAACAGCGAGGTGACCCGCCGGTGGAGCGGTGCCGAGATCGTCGCATCGACCGCGACGGCCCACGAGATGGCCGACGTGCCACCGTCGATGCTCGCCGCGCTGAATCAGGCACCGGGCGAGGTCGGCGAGCTGTTCCGCAGCTTCTTCGGCGAGTTCCACTTCGAGGGCATCGAACTCGAACCGCCGACGCGCACGTTCGACCACCGGCTGACCGTCGACGTCGGTGGACGGGCGGTCGAACTGATCGAGGTCGGCCCGGCGCACACCGCCGGCGACACGATCGTGCACGTGCCCGATGCCGCGACCGTGTTCACCGGCGACATCCTCTTCATCGGCGGCACGCCGATCGTGTGGGCGGGACCGTTGTCGAACTGGGTCGCCGCGTGCGACCTGATGCTGGAACTCGACGTCGACACCGTGGTGCCGGGGCACGGGCCCGTCACCGACAACGACGGCATCAGGGCCGTGCGTGAGTACCTGGCGTACGTCGACCAGGAGGCCACGTCGTGCTTCGAGGCCGGCCTCGATGCCTTCGACGCCGCCAGGACCATCGGTGCGGCGATGGGCGCCGACGATCGATTCAACGAGCTCGGTGAGGCCGGCCGGATCGCAGTGAACGTCGAGACGGCGTATCGCGCGCTCGACCCGACCCACCGGACGCCGGACGTGGTGGAACAGTTCCGACGGATGGCAGCGCTCGATCGCGCATGACGACAAGACTCACTGACGTCGTCGTGGTCGGCGACGGGCCGGCCGGCTGCGCGCTCGCTCACGGCTGCGCCCGCCGCGGGGTCGATCACGTGCTCGTCGGAACGGGCCTGCCGTGGACGGCCACCTACGGCTGCTGGGTCGACGAGCTCGAGCCGGCCGCAGGTGACCTGGGGTCGGTGGCCGATCTGTTCGCCGTCACGATGTCCGATCTGGCGATCGTGACCGATCGGCGGCAGATCCTGTCCCGCTCGTACGGGGTTCTCGACAACGACGCCGTGCGCGACCGCTTGCTCGCCGACGTCGATCATCAGTGGGCGCGAGTCGAGCGCGTCGAGGCGGCCGGCAGCGGGTACCAGGTCGCGTTGGCCGACGGTTCGACGATCCAGTGCCGGCTCGTGATCGATGCCACCGGATGGCCGTCGGGTCTCGTTCCGCCCGGTCGCATCGAGGTGCCGGCGTGGCAGACCGCGATCGGCGTCGTGCTTCCCGCGCCGCCACCCGGTGATCTCGCGACGCCGACACTCATGGACTTCCGCCCGGTCCGTGCCGGTGGCGCCACCCGCGAATCGACGATCGGCCCGGCCGGGGTGGCGACGTTCGCCTACTCGGTGCCCGTCCACGACGGGTGGTTGGTGGAGGAGACGGTGCTCGCGGCGCGTCCGGCCGTGGAGCCGATCTCCCTCCTCGCTCGGCTGGCGGCGCGCCTCGGCCGCCACCCCGATTCGTTGCTCGGCGACGCCGTGCGCAGCGAGTACGTGCGGATCCCGATGGGGGCATCGATCGCCAGCCCGTCGGTCGCCGTGCCGTTCGGGGCGGCGGCGGGCTACATCCACCCGGCGACGGGCTTCTCGGTCGGCGCTTCGCTGCGGGCCGTGCCCCGGGTGGCCGATGCCATCGCCGATGCCGTCGCCTCCGCGATCGATGCCGGGCCGGAGGCGGCCGTCGATCGGGACGCGGTGTGGGAGGCCGTGTGGCCGACGGCGATGCGGCGCACGCGGGTGTTCCACGACATGGGGTTGAACATGTTGCTGCGCCTCGATGCCGAGGGTCAGAGCGAGTTCTTCTCGACGTTCTTCGACCTGCCGACCGAGCGGTGGAGTGCGTTCCTGCGCATCGACGCCGTCCCGGCCGACATCGCGTCGGTGATGGCCGAGGTGTTCAGGACCTCGTCGTGGTCACTCCGCCGTCGCCTCGCCGGCGGCAACCCCGCTGCGCTCGCTCGTCTCCTGCGACCCTGACACCGCGCCCGGGTCCGCGTCCCGTCCCCATCATCGGAAATTTGGAGCGAATGTCGCGCTGAGCGCGACGAATGCTCCACATTTCCGTTGCGGCGGGTGTGGATCGAGCGGCGGACCGCGAGCACCCATCCGACGACCACCGCGATGGAGAAGATGAACCACTGGATCGCGTACGACAGATGTGGTCCCTCCGACAGCTCCGGCGGTGGAACGGGGGCCGGATAGTCGCCCTCGGTGGGTGGATCGGAGGCGATCAGATCGAGGTACACCGGAGCGACCGTCCCCGGGAACTGGGGGCTGAGTTGTTCGACGTCGACCCGCCGGACCTCGGTGAGGGCGAGGCCCTCGTCGGTGAGTTCGCCCCGACGCCGGGCCTGCGTCTCGCGGACCGTGCCGAGGATCTCCACCTCGCCGCTCGGAGGGGGCGGCTCGTCGATGCCGACCGGTACGAAGCCCCGATTGACGAGCACGGTGGTGCCGTTGTCCTGTTCGAGGGCGGTGAGCACATTGTCACCCGCCAGGCCGTTCTGTGACCGGTTGAACACGGTGACCTGCTCGGGTAGCCAGACCCCCTGGGCGGTCACCCGCCGCCATGTGGCCTCGTCGGGCGAGAAGCCCGGTTCGGCCAGCAGTTCGTCGATCGACACCGGCGGCAGCTCGGAGCGTTCGATCACCTCGGCATTGAACTCCTTGCGTTCGTCGAGGCGCCGGAGCTGCCACAGACCGAGGTTGATCATCAGGAACACCGCGCCAAGGCACAGCAGGTGGAAGGCGATCCATTTCGGACGGAACAGGAACCGATACATCTCGGTGACGAAGGTACCGGGGACGGCAACTACCGTCGCCGCGGATGCAGGAGGAAGATGTCACCAACGAATGGTTGTCCGAACTGCTCGGCGACGAGATCGGATCGATCAGTCGCGAGCGGATCGGAGACGGTCTCGTCGGGATGAACCTGCGTGTCGTGCTCGCGGACCACGCACCGGAACTTCCCGACTCGGTGGTCCTCAAGTTGCCCTCGACCGATGAGACGAGCCGGATGACCGGGATCATGCTGCGGAACTACGAGCGCGAGGTGAAGTTCTACCTGCAGCTCGCCGACACGGTCGACATCCGCGTGCCCCACTGCCACCACGGATCCTGGGACGAAGCGTCGGGTGATTTCGTCCTGGTCCTCGAAGACATGACGCCCGCCGCGCAGGGCAATCAGATCACGGGTTGCGACGTGGCGACGGCACGGATCGCGGTCGCCGAGCTGGCCCGGCTCCACGGCCCGCGCTGGAACGACCCGACGCTCGACGACGTCGACTGGCTCACCCGCCGCACCGGACCAGCGGACGGGCAGGAACTCCAGGGCCTGTACGCGATGGTCTTTCCGCAGTTCATCGAGATCTACCGCCCGTACCTCAGTGACGACGCCGCCGCGCTGGCCGAGGCGTTCGGCGCGCGGGTCTCGGACTGGGTACTGACCGGCCGCGACGGAACGATGGCTGTCACCCACGGCGACTACCGGCTCGACAACATGCTGTTCGGATCGGCGGCGGGAGGCGCGCCGATTGCCGTCGTCGACTGGCAGACGCCGGGTCATGCCTCACCGATCGGCGATCTCGCGTACTTCTGTGGGGCTGGCCTGCAGCCCGAGGACCGTCGCCGGCACGAGCGCGAGTTGCTCGACGTGTATGCCGCGGGCCTCGACGAGTACGGCGTCTCGGTCGGCGACGACTGGTTGTGGGAGCAGTACCGCCGCGACGCGTTCGCCGGCGTGATCATGACGGTGGTGGCCTCGCAGATCGTCGGTGGGAGCGAACGCAGCGAAGGCATGTTCGCGGCGATGGCGACCCGCCACCTCCAGCACGCCCTCGACCTCGACTCATTCGCACTGATCTGAACGGGCAGAATGGCCCGATGGAACTGCCCGATTTCCATATCGATCATTCCGAGAAGATCGATTGGATGATCGAGACCAAGGGCTGGGCGCTCGAAGCGGTGTCGGCGCGGCCGGAGCTGGACCCGCCCGCGCCGAGCTACGCCTACTCGATCGGTGTTCCGGAGGCCGTCGGGTTCACCGAGATCGCCGTGTTCGGTCTCGCCCCGGCGGCCGCGAACGGGCTCGTCCAGCTCGTCGTCGACGCCTGCCGCGGCGGCACGGAGATCCCGCTCGGCGTGGAGCTGGTCGGCCTGCTCGACAACGAATTGCGGTGCCTGTTCGCCCCTGTCGACCTCGACGAACACGGCGACTACTTCACGACCGCGTTCGCCTGGTACCGAGGGGCGCCGTTCGAGATGACGCAACTCCTCTTCCCCGACCGCAACGGGTTCATGCCGTACGAGGTCGGCTACGACCAGCGCATGCGCTTCGCCCAGCCGGTCGTCGGGACCGTCTGAACGCTCCTGTACCGCTGCGGTCAGTGGCGCTTGATGCCGCCGTACTTCATGCGCGTGTCGCTCATCGCCGCTGCTCGCGCTTCGTCGTCGCGTACGCCCGCGTCGACCACTTCGCCGATGAACAGGGTGTGGCTGCCCAGGTCGTGGGCCTGACGTAGTTCGCAGTCGACGAAGGCGATCGCCTCGTCGAACACCGGCGCTCCGGTGACGCCGGCGCGCACGGGCCGACCGTTCAGGGTCATGTCGGCGAACACCGCAGGCTTCGAGAACTTGACGAACACCCGGGTGTCGTCGGCCGACCACAGGTTCACGCTGAACGATCCGCCGGCGGTGATCAGCCGATGGGTGACCGCGTTGTTGTCGACGCCCACGCCGATCAGCACCGGTTCCATCGAGAGTTGGGTGATCCAACTCGTCGTCATCGCGTTCCACTCGTCGCCCGCACGCGAGCCGACGAGAGCCAGTGCGTTCGGAATCTTCCAGGTGACCCGGTTGATCAGTTCGTCGTCGATCGGCACGGTGCCGATCGGCCGGTTGTCGGACGTCATGGTCTCGAGACTACGACGCCCGCGATGCCACCGGAGCCGGCTCGACGCCTGAATGCCGGAGGTCAGGAACGGTGGTCGAGGAACAGGCTCTGCACGCTGCGCCCGACCCGTCCGGCAGCGTCGTACAACGCCGACTCGGCGAAACCGGCTCCGGTGGTCCGTCCGCCGGATCCGTAGAACGACGCCGACCGCATGCCGACCCACTCGCCCTCCGGCTGACGGAGGAGATGAATGGTCAGTTCGGGGTTGATGAAGATGAACCGCTCGGTGTCGAGGCCGCGACTGACGCCGTTGCCGAAGTCGGCGGCCGCCGCGCAGCGTTGGACGCCGGACGGCTCCTCGCCGTCGATGACGGGCACGGTCAGCCGGATCCACACGGCAACCGGTCCGGGGACGTCCCACCCGCCCTCGACGAAACGGTGCTGGCAGCCGTGCGTGTGGAACGCGACGCCGCCTTCGGTGCCCCACGACGAGTCGATCGCGCGGCCGTCGCCCGGGTTCCCCGGCGGGTCGGGGTCCGGTTGGACCGTGTCGGCAGGGAGTTCGAAGTCGGTGTGTCGGATACGGAGGGCGCGGAGTCGGGCGACCTCGATCTCGTCGTCGGAGAGCACCACGGCGACGAGCGACACCTTCCGTCCCGGACGCTCGATCGTGGTCGTCAGCCGCAGGTGTGCGCCGACGGGCACGGGTCGGGTGAGCTCCATCGTCAGGCGCGCCGTCTGCCAGTGGGTCTCGTCGTCGGCCAGCTCGACCGCCCGTGCCAGTAGAGATCCGACCGGCCCGCCGTGGCAGTGGCGAGGGTCCCAAGGCCCCCGACTGAGTTCCGTGGGCGTCCACGTGCTCGGGCCGGCCGGTTCGAACAGGGCGGTCGCGGTCATGGGAGCAGATCGTGGCACAACGGCGGAAAACGAACCCGCCCGAAAATCCGACGGCTAAACGAAACCCGAGACGAGCCGAGCACGCTGGTACGATCGTCCTCTCGTCGACCCGTCCTCGTCACCCACATCGACCTCGCCCGATGACGTCCCCACCCCCGCTCCCCGCAACCGGCGCCTGGTTGCCTGGCGACGAGCCGGGTCATCGGCAGTTCTTCACCTTCGCCACCGACCGGCGGTTCGCGCTCGACTGCGGCACGATGCTGAGCGACGTGGTCGTGGCCTACGAAACGTGGGGCCGCCTCGATGCCGATGCCGCGAACGCGGTGCTCGTGTGCCACGCATGGACCGGTGACAGCCACGCCGCCGGGCACGCCGGACGCGGCCACACGGCGCCGGGATGGTGGGACGACACGATCGGCCCGGGACTGCCGATCGACACCAACAAGTACTTCGTCGTGTGCGCCAACGTGCTCGGCGGATGCCAGGGTTCGACCGGCCCGTCGTCGCCGCACCCGCTCGACGGCCAGCCGTACGGTTCACGCTTCCCGGTCGTGACGATCCGTGACATGGTCCGCGCCCAGTCGAGACTCGCCGAACATCTCGGGGTCACCCGTTGGCTGTCGGTGATCGGTGGGTCGATGGGTGGCATGCAGGCGCTCGAGTGGGCGGTCATGTATCCCCGTCGGGTGCGCTCACTCGTGGCGATCGCCACCTGCATGCAGGCCACGGCGCAACAGATCGCGTGGGGCGCGATCGGTCGGCGGGCCATTCGTCTCGATCCGGCATGGAATGGTGGCGACTACTACGACGCGGCGCCGGGCGAGGGCCCACACGAGGGACTCGAGGTGGCGCGGATGGTCGCGCAGGTGACGTTCCGCAGCGACAACGTGTTCACCGACCGCTTCGGCCGTGAGCTCGCCGACACCGCCAAGGTCGGTGACACGATCGACATGTGGCAGCGCTTCGAGGTCGAGCGGTACCTCGAGTACCACGGCACGAAGTTGGCCCGGCGGTTCGACACCAACAGCTACCTCGCGATCTCGAAGGCGATGGACCTCCACGACATCGCGCGGGGGAGGGGAGCGTTGGAGCACGCCATGTCCCGTGTGCGGTGCCCCGTGCTGGCCGTCGGCATCTCGAGCGACATGTTGTACCCGGCGTACCAGCAGCGGCAGATCGCCGAGACGACCACGACGGTCGGCGGGGTCGCCGAGTACTTCGAGATCGACTCACCGCACGGACACGACGCGTTCCTCATCAACGGCGACCAGCTCGCCGGACCGGTGGAGCGTTTCCTCGCCGGCGCGAGCAAGTCCGACCTGTAGGTCGTGCCGGAGGGACTCGAAGCCGAGATCTGGCGCGCCGCGATCGCGGTGACCACCGGTCGCACGATCACCGCAGCCTGGGTCGACGAGCGCGTCGCCCCACCCGGATTCGTGCCGACGGTGCGGGACGCCACGATCACCGCCGTGCGTCGTGCGGGCAAGGTCGTCCTGGTCGACACGGATGGACCGACGATCGGACTCCATTTCGGCATGACCGGCCGCGTGGTGGTCGACGGTTGGGCGCCGATCGTGCGGCTGTCGTATGCCTCCGGCCGCGACGACGCGGCGTGGAACCGATTGTGTCTGTGGACCGGTCCGATCGATCAGGCTCCGGCCGTGCGGTTCAACGATCCACGGCGGTTCGGCCACGTCAGTCTCGATCCGGACGTGTCCGCGCTGGGCCCCGACATGTTCGACATCACCGCATCGAGCCTGCATGCGGTCTTCGGCCGGCGCCGCGCCGCGGTCAAGGCGGTGTTGCTCGACCAGCACGTCGTGGCGGGGCTCGGGAACCTCTGCGTGGACGAGGTGCTCTGGTGGGCCGGCATCGTTCCGCATCGCACCGCTGATCAGGTGACGTTCGACGAGACTCGCCGGCTCGTCACCGTGATGCGCAGGCGGTTGCGGGTGATGCTGCGCCGGGGAGGCAGCACGACGGGCGTGATCGACCCGCTGGTGCGCGCCGAACTCCCTGCCTGTCCGCGCGACGGTGCACCGCTACGTCGCGCCCAGGTCGGTGGTCGGACCACCGTGTGGTGTGCGGAACATCAGAGGTGAACCGGCGAGAACCTGGCACAATCTGCGGCGCTGTGAGTGTTCGCAACCCGACGTCGCCGTTCGAGAGCCGATTCGTCCAAGCCGGGCTGGTGGCCGGCGACGCCGGTTCCAGCCGTCTGGTGTACGCGATGGTGTTCGCGTTGATCGTCATCGGCATCGTGTTGATCGTCCTCGCCGTCGTGGTGTTCCGCCGTACCCGGGTCGACCTGGACGTGCTGGCTCCGCTGGAACGGATGGGGAACCGGAAGTGGCGCAAGGGCGATCCCGAGGCCCGCCGCCAGCTCCTCGACGCCGTGCGACCGGCCGGAGCGCTCGCCTTGTCGGGAGTCGAGGCGGACGATGCACCCGTCGACCTCCCGCCGCCGACCACGGCCGCGGTGCCTGCCGAGGCGATCGAACCCACGAGCGAACCACCTGAATCCGACTCCCTCGAAACCGTCGCGGTGGCGGCCGCAGTCGACGAGCCCATCGACGCCGCTGTCGTGTCGGACGAGGAACCCACCGCGCCCGACGAGGAGGCGGCCGAACCCGGCGAGGAGGTGGCCGAACCCGGCGAGGAGGCGGCGCCTGACGAAGGAGCGGCAGCGCCTGACGAGTCGGCGGCGCCTGACGAAGGGGCCGCGCCGAACGATGCGGCAACCGACGGAAGCGCCTCGACCGCCAACATCGTCGACACGCCCGTCGAAGGGATCGCGGCGGTGGTGTCGGACGAATCGGTCGACACGGTCGAACCAGTCGACTCCCTCGAACCCGTCGAGCCGGTCGAGTCGGTCGAGCCCGGTCGAGTCGGTCGAATCCGGTCGAGCCCGGTCGAGTCGGTCGAATCCGTCGAGCCGGTCGAATCGGTCGAGCCGGTCGAATCGGTCGAGCCGGTCGAACCCGTCGAGCCGGTCGAGTCGGTCGAACCCGGCGCGCCGGTCGATGACTCAGTGGCCGGCCACTAGGGTCGGTCCGTGGCCACCTTCGACCCGGACGAGATGATCGAGCGATTTCGCGAGCGCGCCTCGGCGGTGAAGAAGCGGCCACTCCCTCCTGTGGCGGGGGAGGAGCGGCAGGCGTTCCTGCGGCAGTCGCAGCTGGATTTCCAGGACTTCGCGATCATCGGTGACGCCAAACCGACGATCGAGGACGGCGTGTTGACGCTCCGTGTCGATTTGCGTCCCCCCGATCAGCGCTGACACGTTCGCGCCGTGCGCGTTGTCCGGTCCGGCGACTCGACTGCTAGATTGTCGGTCCATTGCGGATGTGGCTCAGCTGGTAGAGCATCACCTTGCCAAGGTGAGGGTCGCGAGTTCGAATCTCGTCATCCGCTCCAACGAAACACCTGGTCAGCGGCCCTTTCGAGGGCCGCTGATTCGCGTCTCAGGACCCCTCCCTCGGTGGCGCTGCGGGTGGCATGCAGTCGACCGGCCGCGACCCTCGAAGTTCGGCACGGCACTCTTCGACGGGACGCTGCTGTCGCCCGAATCGATGGTTGAGATGCAGACGTACGTGCCCGGCGAGGATCTCTCGGAGTTCGGGCTCACACACGGCTACGGCCTCGGGCTGGAGCAGTACGTGAGCGACGCTGTGACGGTGCTCGGTCATCTCGGTACGGGCCTCCAGGGCTCGTTCCTCGGATACGACCCGGCGAGCGACACACTCGTCGCCGTCACGTCCAACACCCAGAACCCCGAGTCGACCGCGATCATCGGCGCTCGAGACACTGACGGCAATCGCGCAAGGCGCCTGACCCGCAAACGCTCACGTCACGCTCATCACCCGGCACACGGTGATGAGCGCGACTCGAGCTACGACATGGGCGATCAGCGACCTGGCGGTCAGACTCTCTCGCACCGCAAGCACGAGTCCCGGAGGGTCGTTCATGAGTTCGTCAGAAACTGCGCCGCACGAGGGAATCCAATGGGAGTACCTCATCGTCCCTCTCAGAGATGCCCGTGGACTCAAGAAGAAGTCCGATGACATGAAACCTGACCACCTCAATGATCTCGGCTCGCAGGGTTGGGAGGCAGTCGGTCTCTCGCTCAAGAGCGGCGACCTGTTCGATTGGCCGGTGGTTTTGCTCAAGCGCGCGAAAGCGCTAGCGGAGCGGGAAGGAGTCCTTGCCCGCGAAGACCGACGTTGAGGCGTGAGTGAGACGCGCGATCAGGACTTCGGCTGGCTCGCCCCGACGTGCTCGCGCGAGATTTCCACGCGCCATTGCAACGTTTCGGTGCGTTCTGACACCTACAAAGGGATGATGGAGGAGTCGATCGCGCTCGGAGATGAAGGCGAGCGCACGTTCGACGCGTTCTTCGCCGAGCGATTCGACGAGTTGTCTCGGCTCGCCTTCCTGCTGACCGGTGCATCGGCGGTCGCCGATGAGATCGCTCAGGACGCGTGTGAGGAGGTGTTCCGACGTTGGGAGCACATCGATCACCCTCGGGCGTACGCCCGGTCGGCGGTGATCAATGGCGCACGCGCGTGGGGCCGGCGACGGACCCGACAACGGATCAACATGGAACAGGCTGGTTCGGTTCCGGCGTTCGACGCCGACACGATCGCTGTCCGCAACGTGCTGGGTGACCTGCCGCAGGCTGAACGAGAGGTGTTGGTGTTGCGCTTCTACGCCGACTTGAAGGTCGATGACATCGCACACGAACTCGGGATCCCGACGGGCACGGTCAAGTCACACATTCACCGCGGCCTGACACGAATGCACAAGGAGTTGTCGTGACCGACCAATCCATCACCGCGACCGAAGCCCGGGTGCGCGCCGCGCTCCACCGGCTGGCGGAGAGTCATCGGCCCGATCCCGATCTGCACCGGGCAAACGAGCCTGGAACCGGCCGGCAGACCGGAGGGCCACCCCCGTCACAGCGGCGCTGGTTGCTCGCGGTCGCATCCATAGCCGTCGTCGGAGCGGGGATCGTTGCAGTCGCACTCGTGCCGAACGATGTCGAGGCTCCCCCCACCGACAGCGCGGACACGATCGTTTCGACGACCGAACCCGGCCCGACGCCCGCACCCGTGCCGACAACGGTTCCCACCCCGGCCCCGACGACGGGTGCGCCCGCCCCCGTCCGCGAGTTGCGATTCGCCGAACCGTTCGACGAGCCGATGGTGGCATCGCTCGAGCCCGACCCCGCGCTTCCCGAGACGTCCGCGCTCGGGTACGACCCCACCGCGGGCCACGCCGAGTGGGCGCACGGACTCGATGGTTTCGGACAGGTGTGGTCCATCTCGAACAACGAGTGGGTCGGCAGTGTTTCCGTCTTGGACGGAGGTGTGCCGTGGGAGATCGCCAGTGAAGGAAAGACGCTCACCGAGATCAGCGGGATCGACGCCGTCGTCGACGAACCGTTGTCCGCTGTGGCGCTGCGGCTGCCGAACGGTCGCACACGACTGATCCAGGGTTTCGCGAGCGAACAATCTGACATCACTGCGACGCAGGCGGCGGTCGAACTCGCGGAGGTGATCGGCACGAACTCGATCGAATCCACGGTGCCGACCGACCGTTTCGTTCTGCCGATCGGTGTCGCTGGCCGAGGGCCGGTGGTGCAGTACGGCGACCGCGCTCCGGTCAACACCACCGGCCTGACGCAGATCGGGCTGGAGCGCCTCGAACGGACACCCACCGATGACGAACTTCGATGGATCGCCACGTCGAAATCGGAGGGTGGGGAACTCGAACAGCTCGGACCAGGAGTCTTTGAGGCGACGATGAGCGGCGGGCAGCTGTCGCTGGTCGAACTCGTCAGCCCGCTCGACTTGGTGTGGATCCTCGCACCCGGCAGGGACGGACATGTCGACGCTGCGCGAGTCGATCGTGTTCGAGCCGCTCGATCAGAGCGGTCTCAGCGTCCCACCGTTCAGCGCGGATCCCACGACGGTGGAGGTCGCCCGAGGCGAACCCAGCTGGGGACGTTGGCAAGTCGCAACGTCGTCCGACGGCACGTGCCGGTCGCTCGACCGAGCGGTGTGGGCCGCAGGCGCATACTCGGCCAACGCATCAGGGAGCACGTCCTGCGATCCCGATCCGATCTCCAGCAGTGCGATCTGTTCAGCCCTGCATGACGGGCTCATGTTGGTCGTCGTCGTCGGCGTGGATGCCGCCAGGATCACCGTCGAACTCGACGGGCAGCCCGTCGCACAGCCGATCGAGAACGGCGACGGCGGCGCAGCTGTTCTGTTGAACGACGGCATCGCCGACGTCAATCGGCTCACCGTGCGTATCGACGGCGCTCCCACCGAGTGCGGGCCAGCCTGAGGCAGTCCGCGGCGACGCTTCTTACTGCGTCAGTGAGCTCGGTGCCCGAATGCGCCGAACTCCGATTCGAAATGTGTCAAGCCAGGACAGCCGGCCGAGCAGCACTGGCGACGAACGCCAGCTCCTGCACGGCGCGCGTCATCGCCACGTACAGCAGGCGCGCCCCTCGAGTCGTACCGTCGAGGATGTTCTGTGGCTCGACGACCACGACACCGTCGAACTCGAGACCCTTCACCGCCTCGGGGCCGAACAACGGCACGTCGTCGTGACCGAGTTCGTGGACGTGATCGACCGCCGCCAGCCCGACGCCGGCCAGAGCGGCGACGACGCGCGCGTGGAGCTCGGGCGGCGCCACCACACCGGTCAGTCGGTGGCGGTGCTTGACTTCGGTCACGACCTTGGCGGTGACCTCGGCGACATCGGTCGGCGTCGCCGCGTGCCAGGCGGGCGGCTCGCCCTCGGCGCGCACTGAGCGGCTGGCGACCGCCGTCACGCCCGTGAGCGGGAGCAGACGGTTGGCGATGTCGAGGATGGGCTCGGGCACCCGGTAGCCGATCGTCAGGTCGGCGACCGTACCGCTGGCGCCGAGGTGGGCGAACACGTCGACCCAGCGCTCCTGACCGGCCGGCGTGGTGGACTGGGCGACGTCACCGACCATCGTGATCGAGCCGTTCGGCGACCGCCGCCCGATCACGCGCAGCGCGACCGCCGAGTGGTCCTGGGCCTCGTCGACGACGACGTGCCCGTAGGTGAATGGCGTGCCGTTCAGCAACGTGTTGGCCTCGTCGACGAGGAACTGGTCAGCCGGAGTCCAGCGCCTACGCCGGCCGGATGGTCCGGGCAGCATGCGGTCGACGAGCTTGACCGGCTGCTGAGTCGGCCAGCAGGCGTTGATCGCCGTCTTGAGCGGGCCGGCCGACGACCAGAAATCGTCGCCGCCACAGCGCCGGAGCAACTCCTGGCGGGCGAGCACCCGCAACCGTTCGCGCCGCTGGTTGATCGGGACCACGCCCGACTTGGCGACGGCGATCCATTCGGCGATCAACGCCGCCGAGAACTCGTGAGTGCGGGCACCGATCGGCACGCGCACGGCGTCGGTGGGCGGTCGGATGGCGTCGAGCGCGCGTTGCTCGAGCTCGACGAGACGATCGGCGGAACCTTTCCAACGCGCCTCCTCGACGTCGTCGACGGCGGTGATCTCGGTCTTCGGAATGCAGAGGTCGATCGCGGTGCACTGGCGCACGCTGCGCTCGCCGAGTGACGGCAGCACGTTGGCGATGTAGTCGAGGAACGCTCGGTTCGGCCCGACGACGAGCACGCCGTCGCGCGCGAGCCGGTGCCGGTGCTCGAACAAGAGGTAGGCGGCGCGGTGCAGGGCGACGGCGGTCTTGCCCGTACCCGGACCGCCCTGCACGATCAGCGCCTGATCGATCGGGGCTCGGATCACGATGTCTTGCTCGGCCTGGATCGTGGCGACGATCTCGCGCATCGCACCCGAGCGAGCTGCGCCGATCTCGGCCAGCACCGGGTCGGGGATCCCTGCTGCCACGTCGACCGCGTCGGGGTCGTCGAGGTGCTCGTCGAGATAGGCCGTCATGAGGCCCTCGTCGAACGTGAACCGGCGGCGGAACACGACGCCGAGGGGGTCGATCGCCGTCGCTCGATAGAACGGCGCCGAGATCGGTGCCCGCCAATCGACGACGACCGGATCGTGCGTGTCGTTCTCGACGTGGCGTCGGCCGATGTACCAGTGCTCGATCGACGTGCGATTCGGCGCCGGCTCGTCGATCCGGCCGAAGAACTCGCCGGCACCCGGTGAGCGCAGCGAGTCGAGTGCCTCGGCGACAGTCATCTCGACGTACTCAGCGGTGATCTCGTCGGCCGATGCCGACGGGTCGACACGCTCGAGTCGATCGATCATGTGGTCGCGGCACTCCCGCGCGAACGCGAGGTGCTCGCGCTCGCGGTCGAGCTCGGGAAACGCGCCCTCGGCGCCGACCTGCGACATAGGGCCGACGATCCTACAAGCGCGGACTCTGGCCCTCCGCAAGCGCTCGAGCGCGCACAGATCGTCCGATCGGGAAGTGCCTCGAAACGCCGGGTACGCAGCCGCTGCCGAGGGACTGCTGTGGTCGGAAACGACAGAGTGATCAAGGCCGTCGGCTCGGACCGGCGGACTACCGGAGCCGCTCGCCCGCGGCGCAGGCCTCGACGAGCAGGCCGAATCGCCGCTCGCGCGTCTCGGGGCGCTTCGCCTCGCTGATCCAGAAGGCGCGCAACTTGCGGTAGCTCGGCGGCGTGGAGTCCCAGAAGGCGGCCGCCTCCGGGTGGTCTCGGCGCAGGCGCTCGTCGAACTCGGGCGGCAGCCGGCTGGGCCGCTTCGACGTCGAGTACGGCTCCTCGCTCGTGTCGCGTGCGGCGAACGCGCGCCGTCCGGCCTCGGTCATGCGGCCCTCGGCCTCGAGCTCGGCCACGAGCGCGACGTTCACGGCGCTCCAGCGGCGGCTCTTGCGTGGCGTGAACCGCTGCATGTGGCGTTCGTCGTCGATCGAGCGGCTCTGCCCGTCGATCCAGCCGAAGCACAGCGCCTCGCGCACGGCGTCGGCCCATCGGAGCGAGGGCTTGCCCGTGTGCGTCTTCCAGTAGCCCACCACGCACTCGGTCGCCGTCGCGTGATGGCGCTCCAGCCAGTCGCGGAACTCGTGCGGAGCGCGGAAGAAGATCGGCTCGCCGTCGAACACGCCGGTGAGGCTACGTCTGCGCCAGCACCAGCACGACGACGGCCGACCGGGTAGTGACCAGGTGTCCCCGATCGCTAGTGAGGATCGGCACGGCGATGCTGGGTGCATCGAACGTCGCAATGAAAGTTAGGCCTTGACCTCAGCATCACGGCGACTATATGGTTAGGCATATGCCTCATCGTTACCCGGTCGATCCCGCTCTGGCGGAGATCTTCCGCGCTCTGTCGGACCCGACTCGCCTCGCGGTCATCGAGCGTTTGAGCGTCGCGCCGGCGTCGGCGAGCGCGCTGGCGAAGCCGTTCGCGATGGCGCTTCCGTCGTTCATGCAGCACATGGGCGTACTGGAGCGAGGAGCCATCGTGACCTCGCACAAGAACGGACGGGTCCGCACCTATCAGCTAGCGCCCGCCTCGTTGCAGCTCGCGTCGGCGTGGCTGGCTGAGGCTCGCAACCACTGGGAGCGCAGGCTCGACCAGCTCGACCAGCTGATGATCACCACCAATGAACCACAAGGAGCACCGTGAGCCACTTCACCCCCAACCCCGCCCTCGACCTCGTGCTCGAGCGCACGATCCCAGTGCCGCCCGAGCGGGTCTGGGCGGCGTGGACCCAGCCGGAGCTGTTGATGAAGTGGTTCACACCGGCACCGTGGAAGACGGTCGCCGCCGACCTCGACGTGCGGCCGGGTGGCCGCTGCGTCACGACGATGGAATCGCCTGAAGGCGACCGGTACCCGAACGCCGGCTGCTACCTCCAGGTGGAACCGAACCGACTGCTCGTCTTCACCAGCGTGATGACCGAGGACTTCCGCCCGGTCGCCCCGAGCAACGGCGCCGGCGACCTCGGCTTCACCGCCCGGGTCGAGCTCGAGACGGCACCCGACGGGGGCACCAACTACCGAGCAATCGCGATGCACGCCGACGAGGACGCCTGCACGCGGCACTCCGAGATGGGCTTCGCCGAAGGATGGGGAACTGCCCTCGACCAACTGATCACACTCATGACCATCTCCGACAACGCCTGATCCACGAAGGAGAAGCCTGCCATGCGCAACGTGGTCCTACTCATGTTCACTTCACTCGACGGCGTCGCCGAAGAACCCAGTGACTGGTTCTTCGATGATGGACCCGAGTTGTTCGAGTTGATCGCCGAGGTTGTCGAAACCCAGACCGACGTTCTTCTCGGTCGGGGCACGTACGACTATTGGGTTGACTACTGGCCGACGTCGGACGTTGAACCATTTGCGTCGTTCATCAACAAGACCCGCAAGCACGTCGCGACCTCTACCGAGCTAGCGGGAGCTTGGGAGAACACGACGAGAATCAGTGGGCCGGCGGAAGACTACGTACGCCAGCTCAAGGAAGCGGACGGCGGCGACATCGGGATCCACGGAAGCGTTCGACTTGCTGACAAACTCATCGCCGCTCGACTCGTCGACGATCTCCGTCTCATCGTTCCGCCGACCATTGCTGGACGCGGGAATCGACTTTTCACCACTGACGCCGAGATGCAGCAGTTCTCCCTCTCGAGCGTTCGGCAAACTCCGAAAGGAACGCTCTTCCTTCACTACCGCGCGGCACCAGCGTGACGGTGGCGATCGTGACCGAACTGGCACCAGATCCCGAGTTGATTCCGACGGCCGACGAGGCCGCGACATTGTGGTCGTTCCTCGACTTCTACCGATCGATCCTCATTCGCAAGGCCGAAGGCATCACCGAGACACAAGCGCGGATCACGCTCGGCCCGTCTGACCTGACGCTGATCGGGCTCGTGCGTCACATGGCCCAGGTCGAACGCAATTGGTTTCGTCGACGGTTCATGGACATCGAGTGCGACCGTCTCTACCGCACCGACGCCTCAGGCGAGGAGGACCGCGACGCCGAGTTCCACGCGAGCGACGCGGACACGGTCGATGACGCGTTGCGTGATCTGCTCGAGGAGATCAACTTCGCCACCGCCTCGACCGCCGGCGTGCCGATGGACACCCTCGCGAAGGCGGTTCCGGATTGGCAGCGGATACCTGGTTGGCAGCCGACGCTGCGATTCATCGTGGTGCACATGATCGAGGAGTACGCGCGTCACTGCGGGCACGCCGACCTTCTCCGACAGGCTGCCGACGGGGCGACGGGCGATTGAACGACTTCGGTCGGGCAGCCGCCAAGGTGATCCGAGGTCACGCGCTGAAGTCATCGTCGCGCGTCGCGGCCGAGGGACAACATCAGCGAACATCGACGAGCGATTCGATCGCAGCGGCGATCGCGTCCCGCATCGTGCTGCTCCCGGTGTGGCCAGAGTCCTCGATGATGAGCAGCTCTGAGCCGACCCACGCCTCGTGCACTTCGTGTGCGATGTGCACGGGACCACCGAGATCGAACTGGCCATGGATCAAACGGGCCGGAATGCCGGCAAGGGTGTCCATGTCGGCAAGGAGGATGCCGTCGTCGAGCCATGCGCCGTTGGAGAAGTACGTCGAGCAGATGCGCACCATCGCCTCGCGAGCGGAGTCGACCCGCTGGCTGTACGCCCCGGGGCTCCCATTGCGTTCCAGTGAGATGACCGCGTCTTCCCACGTCACCCAATCGTGCGCCGCTCGCGCACGAACTGCAGGATCAGGATCCCCCATGCGCCGCGAGTACGCGGCGAGCACAGGAAAGATGTCGCCATCGGCGACGACTGCTGGGGCTTCTGCCTCTGGTACGCCTGCGACGAACGCCCTCCATTGCACAGGGAAGAAGCGGCCAACGCCGTGGTACAACCAGTCGATCTCCGACCGGCGCGTCGTGGTGACGCCGACGAGGATCACATCAGAAACCCGCTCCGGGTACGACTGCGCGTACGCGATCGAAAGGGTCGATCCCCACGAGCCGCCGTACAGGCCCCAACGGTCGATACCGAGATGCTCGCGCAGCCGCTCCATGTCGGCGATCAAATGCTGGGTCGTGTTGACCGCCATGTCCGTCGCCGGGACGGACGCGTGCGGCGTGCTCCGGCCACAACCGCGCTGGTCGAAAACCACCGTGAGGTAGTGCTCCGGATCGAACGTCTGACGCGCTCCGAGGCTGGAGCCCGAACCCGGACCGCCATGCACATGCAGCATCGGCTTCCCGATCGGGTTGCCGATGAGCTCCCAGTACACGCGATTGCCGTCGCCGACATCGAGCAGACCCGATTCGTATGGCTGCGGCCGCGTTGCATCTGCCATGAACCGAGTCTGCCCGGCACATTGGCCGCATTTCGCGCGACTCGACCAACGCACCGGGCGGAGGCGGCCATCACCCAGCGACTCTGTCACGCTGAGCGCTGCACGGGTCAGAATGCTGAAACGACCTCGGCTGCCAGGCGCTCCATCTGTACCGCTTCGTCGTGAAGCGGCGTGAACAAGACCAACTCGGCGCCGGCATCGATGACCTCGCGCACACCCTCGATGCACGTAGTCGGGCTGCCGAACACGGCAACCGCGGTGAAGTCGGCCGCGATATCGGCGTAGATCTGAGCCAGGTTCTGGGAAACGAGTCGCCTTGCGCGCTCGGCGTCTTCGTCGACATGGATGTAGACGCGCTTGGCGACGGGAAACTCGGCGCCGTCGCGACCTTCGTCGGTGAGAATCGTCCGTAGCTCGCGCACTTGATCGCGAAATTGCGCAGTCGTGGAAGAACCGGCGCCAAAGAAGCCGCCGCCGAACCGCACCGCGCGTCGCAACGCGTTCGGGTGGCCGCCACCGAACCACAACGGCGGGAACGGTTTCTGAATCGGCTTGGGCTCCATTACAGCGCCGTGCAGCTGCCAGAAGCGTCCGTCGAACGTGATGGTCGGCTCGGTCCAGCACGCTTTCATCAGCGCGACACCTTCAGTGAAGCGCGCGATGTACGTCGCAGGGTCGACGTCGAACGCCGCGAACGCCCGCTGCTTACCACCAGCACCAACACCGACCTCGAGCCGTCCGCCGCTGAGCTGATCGAGCGTGCTCAGGCTCTTCGCGAGATGCACGGGGCTGTGCAGCGGCGTGACATACACCGCGCAACCGAGCCGGATGCGCTCAGTACACGCGGCCGCAAAAGTCAGCGTCTCTGTCGGCCCGAGCTGCGGAAATCGGCCGAGCACCTGCTCTTGGGTCCACGCGCTCTCGAAACCGAGCGCCTCGGCACGGCTGAGGAACGCGCGAAACGACTTCGGGTCAAACGTGCCGTCGGCAAAACGCTGAGGCATCGAGATCGCAGCGCGCACGCGAAGGACACTAGGTCAGGACCCCTCGCAACTGCGGTGGCGTCTCATCTGCCGGTATCGACGAAGCTGCGTACAGTCGGTCGCGTGCACTCGACGTCACGCGACCAGATCCTCGCGCTCGGCGCGGCGCGACTGTCCGAAGCCGTGCACGCACGGGAGATCTCGTGTCGCGAAGTGATGGTCGCCCACCTCGACCGCATTTCCGAACGCAACCCCTCGCTGAACGCGATCGTCAGCCTTCGCGACGGCGATGCGCTCGTCGCCGAAGCGGGTCGGTGCGACGACGAACTCGCCGCCGGCATGTCGCGCGGGTGGATGCACGGCATGCCCCAGGCGATCAAGGACCTCGCGCCGACCGCTGGCCTGCGCACCACCTTCGGCTCGCGGCTCACCGAGCACTTCGTGCCGACGGCGGACGCGCTGATCGTCGAGCGGATGCGCGCCGCGGGCTGCATCATCATCGGCAAGACGAACGTGCCCGAGCATGGGCTGGGGTCGCACACGTTCAACGACGTGTACGGCACCACCCTGAACCCGTACGACACCACACGAACCGCGGGCGGCAGCAGCGGCGGCGCGGCCGTCGCCCTGGCGACGCGGATGCTGCCCGTCGCCGACGGCAGCGACTACATGGGTTCATTGCGTAACCCGGCAGCGTGGAACGACGTGTTCGGCTTTCGGCCCAGCCAGGGGCGCGTGCCGAGCATCCCGGAGCGCGACGCGTACCTCGCGCAGCTCGGCACCGAAGGCCCGATGGGGCGCAGCGTGGTCGATCTCGCGCTGCTCCTCGGCACGCAGGCCGGCGAGGACCAGCGCGCGCCGCTCAGCCTCAGCGGCCGGCTCGACGAGCTGTCGACCGTCAGTCGGACACGGGAGACGCTC
Source organism: Ilumatobacteraceae bacterium (assembly GCA_963752815.1). GTDB lineage: Bacteria > Actinomycetota > Acidimicrobiia > Acidimicrobiales > Ilumatobacteraceae > Sva-07. The sequence goes on from CAVVZI010000006.1 coordinate 246,955, forward strand.
GGTGACGACCCATCGCTCGCGAGCGTGCGCGTCGGTTGGCTCGGCGACCTCGGTGGTCATCTCGCGATGGAGGGCGGCATCCTCGACGTGTGCGCGTCTGGGCTCGCACGGCTCGCGTCGCTCGGCGCCGCCGTCGAGCCTGCGATGTTTCCCGTCGACCTGGACGCGACGTGGGATGCCTGGCTCGTGTGGCGCCACCTCCTCGTGTCGGGCGGCCTCGGTCCGGTGGTCGCCGATCCGGCTCGCCGGGCGCTCGTGAAGCCCGAGGCGCTGTGGGAGGTGGACCGTGGCCTGAAGCTGACCGCAACGGAGATCAACGGTGCGTCCGAGGCTCGCACGCGGTTCACCACTGCGATCACTGCAATGTACGAGTCGATCGACGTCCTGGTCCTGCCGACCGCACAGGTGTGGCCGTTCGACGCGACCGAGCGATGGCCACGGCGGATCGGCGAACGAGAGATGGACACCTACCACCGGTGGATGGAGACGACGATCTACGCCACGTTCGCCGGGTTGCCGGCGATCAGCGTGCCGGTCGGCTTCGACTCTCGTGGGCTGCCGATGGGGATGCAGCTGATCGGCCGCCCGCGCGGCGACGTCGAGGTGCTTCGGATCGCGCACGCGTACGAGTCAATGATCGCCGATCTGCACATCGGCGAGGCCTGACAGATCTGGCGCCCCCAGAACGGCGCGTCAGGCGCACAGAATAGTCAAGTATCTACTTGATAGTTGCCGCTCGATGGGCAATGATGAAGCACATGCTTGAGTTATCTGAACGGGCTCTCGACGACGTGTTTCGGGCGCTCTCCAATCCGAGCCGGCGCGCGATGCTCGCTCGTCTCAGCGACGGACCGACGTCGCTGAGCGATCTCGCTGCGCCACTCGACATGACGCTGTCGGCCGTGGAGCAACACTTCAAGGTGCTCGAACGCTGCGACCTGGTGCGCTCGAACAAGGTCGGACGCATCCGGACCTGCCGACTCGAGGCCGACACCGTCCAGGCCACCGAACAGTGGCTCGGAGTGCTCCGCGCCGACTGGGAACGCCAACTCGACCGGCTCGGCGACTTCCTCGACAGCACCTCAACCGACCAGAACGGAAACCAATGAACTGCCACACCGTCACTCACGACACCTTCGTCATCGAACGCTCCTATCGAGCAACACCGCAGCGCGTGTTCGCCGCGTGGTCTGACCCGGGCGCGAAGGGCCGCTGGTTCTGCCCGGACGCCACCGAACACACCCTCGACTTCCGAGTCGGAGGACACGAGCGCAACAGCGGCGGCGGCCCCGTCGACGGACCCGACCTGGCGTTCGAGTCGACCTACCACGACATCATCGACAACGAGCGAATCGTGTTCAGCTCCACACTGCTGGCCGACGACCAGATCGTGACCGTCTCGCTCACCACGGTCGAACTGACCCCGCACGACGGCGATACACGACTGCGGCTCACTCAACAGAACGCATTCCTCGACGGCCACGAACAACCCGACTGGCGGCGAACCGGGACGAACTCCCAACTCGATGCGCTCGGCACCGAACTCGCCGCCCGAACCTCACAACGTGAAAGGAACACCATGACCATCGACCACGCCCTCGCCGTCGTCTCGGTGAGCGACTTCGATCGCAGCCATCGTTGGTATGAGGGCTTCTTCAACCGTCCGGCCACGAACGTGCCCATGCCGGGCCAACTCGCCGAGTGGCGAGTCACCAACGGCGGCTGGTTGCAGATGCACCGAGAGCCGGAACACGCGGGCCACAGTCTGTTCAACCTTGCCGTGGACGACATCGCCGCCGCCGTCGCCTCGCTTCGCGATCGGGACTACGAACCAGGCGACATCGTGGGAGTCAACAACGGCGTGAGCCTTTCATCGGTGACCGACCCAGACGGGAACATCATCACGCTGATCGGCAACTTCCGCGAGGACTACTGACGAGCGCAGCCGTGCTTGATGCTCGGCACCGGCGCACCTTCCGCGTCTCCGACCCAGCCAGTCTCGGTCTCGCGGCCAGGCGCGGGTCACTAGCGTCTCGGTGATGGCCGAAGGCGAATCGCGCGACGGAGTGCCGCTGACCAACCTCGATCAACCGCTGTTCGACGGCGCCGATGCGACCAAGCGCGAGCTTGTCGACTACCTCGACGCCGTCAGCGACCGCATCCTCCCCGTGCTGCGCGACCGGCCGCTCTCCGTGATCCGTGTGCATCGAGGACAGGAAGCGTTCATGCAGAAGAACGTCCCGAAGTACACGCCTGACTGGGTACAGACGGTTGCGCTGTGGGCCGATGCGTCGAAGCGCGACGTGTCGTACGCGCTCTGCAACGACCGGCGGACCCTGCTGTGGTTCGCCAATCAGCGGGCGATCGAGTATCACGTTCCGCTCGCGCGGATGGACCGTCCGGATCACGCGACCCATCTGGTGTTGGACCTCGATCCGCCGCAAGGATCCCCGTTCGACACCGTTGTTCAGGTCGCGCACCTCGTTCGCCAGGCGCTCGCCGACGTCGGTCTCACGGGGGCGGTGAAGACCAGCGGCGCAAAAGGTGTCCACGTCGTAGTGCCCGTCGACGGTGCAGGGCTCGACGATGCGGCTGCGGCGACCCGCGCCATCGCTTCCAGGGTGGAACAGCTCGACCCCTCGATCGCGACAACCGCTTTCGTGAAGGACGAACGCGAGGACAAGGTGTTCGTCGATTCCACCCGCGTTGGTGGTGCCACGGTCGTCGCTGCGTACAGCCCGAGAGCGCGTCCGGGTGTACCAATCTCGTTCCCCATCGGCTGGGACCGCCTCGACCAGATCACTCCGGCGGACTTCACCATCCGCTCCGCACTCGACGCACTCGGCGACGCCGATCTGTGGGCCGATCAAATGCCGACACCTCAACGCCTCGATGAGGATCTCATCGCCGAAGGCCACGCCATTCCCGTTGCCCGTGTACAAGCAATGCACGAAGGCAAGCGACGCGCCCGCACCAAACGTTCCACGCGCTGACCCCGGGTTCCATTGCGCGGTGCCACACATGGCTGGGGAGACTGTGGCGTCAGCTGAGGCGTTGCTCGAGGTGGACGACGACGTCGTCGCCGTCGGTCTTGCCGATGGCCTTGCGGATGGCAGCGGCGATGGGGAGCTTGTGCGTGCCGTCGCCGAGTGCCATGAACGAGCTGCGGAACGCGACGCCGTCGACGGTGCCGGCGACCTTGACGAGACCGCGGGTGCCGAACACGGTGGCCGAGTCGGGCATCTGAACGCAGGTCCAAGTGTCGCCCTCGCGCACTCGCCCCAACGTGGCGGTGAACGTGATGTCGAGTGGCCCGATTGTGGACTTGGTCATGGCTGCCTCCCTCCCTGCTTCAGTCCGCCGGGTGGCAGTGAGGCACACACCGCCAGTGTCAGACTGTAGTGACGCCGCTCGATCGACGGAAACTTCGTCGTGTACCGAAGGCACCCGTCGATTTCAGGCGAACAGCATCTACAGCACAGCAGCCCGAGAACATCGCAACGAAGCACGACTGCTCCACGGCGCAAGGTCTTCAGTCGAAGGTCGGGGTTGTTCGGCGATCGGCGTTGCGCGCAACATGGACAGATGGGCGTCAACGCCGATGAGGCGATCGGCCGTCTCCATGAGGCGGGCGTCGACCTCGCTCAAGCTCGATGGATCGATGGCGTCGAGGAAGTTGTCGTGCCCGACGGCGCGGTCACCTGGATCTCGGAGTTGAGGCGACGGCAGTTCCACCCGCATGTTCGGATCTCACCCAGGACGGCGGGAGCACGGCCCAACGAACGCATGAGGTCTCGGCTGAACTCGATCGTGTTCAGTTAGGTCGCGCCGACTGCCGGTCGAAGGATCGAGTCTCGGCTGGCTGCTGTTCAGCCGGCGGTGTCGGAAGCGGACACCGTGGGTTCCTCGGCGGAGCGCTGATCGGCTGTGTTGAACACCGTCCCGGGGCCGGGCGGCACGGACCCATCGAGCAACGGATCGTCGGTGCGGACCATCCAGTCGTGCAAACGGCGCCTGAGTTCGTCGGCGATGTCGGCCAACCGGGGATCGGCGATCCGGTTCGTTCCTTCGGCCGGGTCGAGCCAGAGGTCGTAGAGCGCCTCATCCGGGGTGTCGATGTCGGCCCAGCCCGCCTCGAGCACGACGTCCTTCGTCAGCCCGTCATCGACGTTGGCGCGGATTCGGCCCGCTCTCGATCGATCGAAGAAGCGCGCGTACTTGTACCGGCCGGTGCGCACCGCACGCTGGGGCTCGTACGCGGCGTGGTAGGTGAGTTCGGCGAAGATCTCGTCGTTGACCTCGGACACCTCGCCGCGGACGAGCGGGAGCAGGGATGTTCCTTCGAGCCAGTCGGGGCGGTCGACACCTGCGATCTCGCAGATGGTGGGAAACAGATCGAGCTGGCTGACGAGCGCGTCGGTCACCTGACCGCCGGTGAAGCCGGGGCCGCGCATCAGGAGGAGCACGCCGATTCCACGATCGAACATCGTGGCCTTGGCATCAGGAAATGCGAGACCGTGATCGGTCGTCACGATGACGAGCGTGTTCTCCGCGAGGCCGTTCTCCTCGAGTGCGTTGAGCACGGTGCCGATGCCCTGGTCGAGCGACCGTGCGCTGGCTTTGAAGGCGGCCATGTCCCGCCGCGTCCGCGGCGTGTCGACGATGTTCTCCGGAGGCCGCGAGTAGCGAGCGTCGCGCAGCGAGACGGGTTCGAAGTACTCGCGGTGTGTCTCGAAGAATCCGACCGACAAGAAGAACGGTTCGTCGATCAACGCCCGCTCCGCGAGCAGGGCCGTTGCTGCGGGCGCCACGTCGCGCACCCGGTTGCTCTCGACGTCGACGACGACGTCGTACCCGACGTTGAGCGGGTCGGACGACACGTGTTGTTCGCCGACGAGCCCCGACCAGTACCCCGCCTGGCGGAGGACGTGCACGATGTGCCGTTCGGGGTAGCGGAGCCGGTAGCCGCGATGGGCCAGGCCGAGCATGCCGCTGGCGTGTGGGCACTGCCCGGTGAGCAGGGCGGCACGCGACCCGGAACACACCGGCGCGGCGCTGAAGGCCTGACGGAACAGCACGCCCTGGTCGGCAAGGTGCTGGATGTTCGGTGTCGGCACGGCGTAGCCGTAGGGCTGGACGTAGCGGCCGGTGTCGTGCGAGTGCAGGTAGACGATGTTGGGACCTGCCATAGCAACCGGACACCCTACGCCGTGAATTGATGACTGATAACGTCCGAATTACATGGATCGACCCATTCCTCGAGCGACCGGCCTGTCGTATCTGGTCTGCGCGACCCAGCGCAGCGGGAGCACCCTGCTCTGCGAACTCCTCAAGGGGACCGACGTCGCCGGCGTGCCGGACGAGTTCTTCGAGACGTTGCGCTCGACCGGCCGACCTCGCCAACCACGCCAGTATTTCGAGGACCCGAGCGTGGCCGACATCGCCGACCGCCTCGCCATGTTGGAGCCAGGGGAGCGGGAGCAACCCGGCGACTTCGAGGGGTGGTTCCACTACGCGTTGCAACGGGGCACGACGGCGAACGGAGTCTTCGGGGCGAAGATGATGTGGAACTACTTCGACGACTTCCGCGATCGAGTACGCGAACTGCCGGGCGTTGGCGACTCGACCTTCAACGAAGCGCTCGACGTGGTCTTCCCGAACCTGCGAATCATCTTCGTCCGCCGACGCGACAAGGTGGCCCAGGCCGTCTCGTTGTGGAAGGCGATCCAGACCCAGCAGTGGCGCGATGAAGCCGACGAGCAGTTGCAGCAGCCGGCGGAGTACGACTACCGCGCCCTCAAGTACCTCGTCGGAGCGCTCCACCGCTGGGACGCCAAGTGGGAGGACTGGTTCCACGCCACCGGCCGCAAGCCGATCCGCGTGATCTACGAGGACTTCGTCGATGCCCGCGCGGCGACGGTCGGGAGGGTCCTCGACGAGTTGGGTGTCGATCCGCCCGAACCGGACCGTGATCGTCGGCCGATGCGGCGCCAGGCCGACCAACTCTCGTCGACGTGGGTGGCACGCTTCCGCGACGACGACGCCGAGCACCAGTTCGCCGTCTGACGCGCTCGACGGTAATTCGACCGCGCCCTCCATCAGGGGAATGTCGACCAATTTGATCGGGAATAGTCGGCATCAACGGCTGGTTTGTGAGCGCATGACCATTGGAGTTGCACTTCCCGCCGGATCGGAGTTCGCCGGCAACGCCGTCGACGGTTTCGTCGCGCTGTCGTCCGAGGCTCAGGTGACAGGCCTGGGATCGGTCTGGTTCAGCCAACGAGGCGATGTCGATGCGTTGTCGATCGCCGCGGTGGTGGGCAGCCGCGTCGAGGGCATATCCATCGGCACGTCTGTCGTTCCCATCTACCCGCGTCACCCGCTCGTGGTCGCCAGCCAGGCGAACACGGCTCAGGCGGCGAGCCACGGTCGATTCACGCTCGGACTCGGTCTCGGCGCGCCCAGTCTCGTCGAGCCCGGATTCGGCGTGGACGCGTCGAGAACGATTCGACATCTGCGCGAATACCTGACGGTCCTCGGCGAGTTGGCTGAACACGGCACCGTCGATTTCGCTGGTGAGACCGTTGTCGCGAAGACGCTTCGTCCGGCCACGGTCGCCGGAGCCGAGACGCGGCCGAGCATCGTCGTCGCCGCGATGGGACCGCAGGCGCTCCGGGTCACCGGCGAACTGGCTGACGGGACGCTCCCGTACCTGGCCGGACCGCGCACCCTGAGCGAATTCATCGTGCCGACCATTGCCGAGGCCGCGCGGGCCGCGAATCGTCCCACACCGCGCATCGTCGTCGCGCTTGCCGCGGTCGTCACCGACGACGTCGGACGAGTCAGGTCGAAGTTCGCGGAGCAGTCGGCGTTCTACGGACGAATCCCGTCGTATCAGGCCGTGCTCGCCCGGGAGGGCGTGACCGATCCCACCGATCTCGCGGTGATCGGCGATGAGTCGGTTCTCGCCGCGGCCATCGAGCGCTACCGGGAGGCCGGGGCCACCGAGATCGTGCTCACGAGCACGGCGATCGACGGCGAGGCGACGCGCCAGCGGACCTGGGCTGCGGCCGCGGCACACGTTGGTGATTTCACTTCGATTCCAAACAGCAACGTCATCGGCGTCGACCCAACTGGCCGGGGAGCGTTGGTAAAGTCGACTGAATAACTCACCTATGGGACTCGAAGCAACCTGCCGGGCGCGACCGGGCGACGGCGTGAGCCCGGCCGAGGTTGCGATCGTCGGCGCCGGCCCGGCCGCGTCGTCACTGCTCGAGCGGATCGCCGCCAGCGCCAGCGAAATCCTCGACGGACAGCCGCTGCGAGTACACCTGATCGATCCCCATCGTGCGGGCACAGGTCGTGTGTGGCGCTCCGACAACCACCCTGGGCTCTGGATGAACTCGCTCGCCGAGGACGTCACCATGTTCACCGACGACAGCGTCGTCTGCGACGGACCCATCCGGCCCGGACCGTCGCTCTACGAGTGGGCACGTAGCGTCGACGCCTCCACGCTTGCCGATCTGTCGCTGCCCTGCACCGCTGAGCGACGAGATCCTGTCCTTGACCGGCACCTCGTTTCCGACCCGACGCGTGCAGTCCGCCTACCTCGAGTGGTTCCATCGCAACGTTCTCGCCTCGCTCCCACCCGAGGTCGAAGTGATCGTCCATTCGGCCAAGGCCGTCGACGTCCGCGACGACGGTGACGGCCGCCAATCGGTCCATCTGGAGGGTGGGGCGGCGCCGCTGGTCGTCGACGCGGTCGTGCTCGCGCTCGGGCACCTCGACAGCCAGCCCGACGCGCAGAGCGCCGGTCTGACGGCCTTCGCCGAGCAACACGGACTGGTCCACGTGCCACCGGGCCACACGGCCGAACTCGACTTCTCGGCAATCGAGCCCGGCGCCGACGTCATCGCGCTCGGCTTCGGCCAAGCGTTCACCGACCTCGTCGTCCTCCTCACCGAGGGCCGCGGCGGCTCCTTCGTCGACAACGACGATGGGACTCTGCGCTACGAGGCAAGTGGCCGAGAGCCGGTCATCCATGTCGGTTCCCGGCGGGGTGTGCCGTATCGGTCGAAGATCGACTACCGACTCCAGGCGGCACGTGCACCGTTGCCAACGTTCCTCGACGAAGCCGCGATCGAGACGCTGCTCGCTCGTGATGGCACACTCGACTTTCGGCGCGATGTCCTTCCGCTCGTGCTCAAGGAAGTGGGTTGGGCCTACTACCACGAACTGTTCAACGCCCACCCCGAACGCACCACGATCAGCTGGGATGAGTTCGCCCGCCGCTACAAGGCCAGCGCCGACAGCACGGAGATCGACCAACTGATCGCTGCGTCGGTCCGCGACCGGAACGATGTCTTCGATCTCGACCGGCTGAACACACCGCTCGCAGGGCTTCGGTTCGAGTCGGCCGAAGCGCTCCATCAACACGTTCGCGGCCACATTGCCGATGACGTCGAACGTCGCACCGATGCCGCTTTCAGCGCCGATCTCGGGGCCTTCTACGCGCTGCTGCACACGTTCGGCACCATCGCCCGCATCGGCGCGACGTCGAGGTTGTCGACACGATCGCGCGTCGAAGACGTCAACCGGTGGTGGTTCAGCTTCTTCATGTACTACGCAAGCGGTCCGCCGCCGGCCCGCTTGCGCCAGCTGCTCGCCCTCGAAGCGGCGGGCCTGGTTCGCTTCATCGGCGCGCACACCACCGTCCACGCCGACCATCCCCGCGGACTGTTCGTCGCCACGAGTGCGAGCCATCCCGACGAAATCTTCGCCGGCGTCCTGGTCGAGGCGACCGTCGCCGGTGCCAGCCTCACACGTACCACTGACATCCTGCTCCAGCACTTGCGCGACCGGGGAGAAGTGATCGAAGAGGTCGTCACCGACGACGACGGCTGGCAGGCCAACACCGGCAAAGTCGTGGTCGGCGGCCCCGCCCTCAACCTCGTCGGCGCCGACGGCCGGCTCCACCCGCTCCGCCACGGAATCGGCGCGTTCACCAGTCGTCCCGCCGCCGGCGCGTTCTCCCGCCCGAACACCAACGCCCCGGCGTTCCGCCAACACGACGTCGTCGCGCGCAGCATTCTCGAGACTCTCGCCCGGCACCAGGCCTCCGCCCCAACGTCGAGCGTGCGGCCACGATTGCACGATTCGAGCGGGCTCACCACGCCGTTCCCCGTGCCAACGCCACCCGCAGCAAGACTTCGAGGGATTTCGCCGTGACCAGGGAGCCGTGATGGCGCAGCCACCGATCGAGTTGACGGGCATGGTGCTCGTCCCGGGTGGCGAGTTCGTGATGGGTTCCACCGCCTTCTATCCCGAGGAGCAACCCGTCCACGCGTGTGTCGTCGAGGACTTCTGGATCGACACCCATCCCGTCACCAACGCCGCGTTTGCGGACTTCGTCGCCGAAACGGGCTATGTGACGAAGGGGGAGCGCCCGCTCGATCCGGCGGACTATCCGGACGCGCTTCCCGAGCTCCTCCACCCCGGCGGGTTGGTGTTCGATCAACCGGAGCGTCGTGTTCCGCTGGACGATTTCACACAGTGGTGGGCGTACGTGCCGGGCGCGAGCTGGCGGACGCCGCGGGGGCCCGGTTCTGGTCTTGCCGGTCTCGACGACCACCCGGTGGTGCAGGTCGCCTACGAAGATGCCGAGGCCTTCGCCAGCTGGCGTGGTGTGCGGCTGCCGTCGGAAGCGGAATGGGAACGGGCGGCGCGAGGTGGACTGGAATCGGCGGCGTACAGCTGGGGTGATGAGCCCTATCCGGACGGCCGACAGATGGCGAACACGTGGCAGGGCGAGTTTCCCTGGCAGAACCTGGTCCTCGATGGCTACGAGTCCACGTCACCGGTCGGCTCGTTCCCGGCCAATGGCTACGGGTTGTTCGACATGACCGGCAACGTGTGGGAATGGACCACCGACTGGTGGCAGGACCGTCACCGGGCCGTTCATGCATGTTGCGGTCCGACCGTCGATCGGCACACCGGGGTGGGCTCGGCGGCGGCGGGCGAAGCGATCGGTCGGAAGGTCATCAAGGGCGGCTCGCACCTGTGCGCCCCGAACTACTGCCTCCGATTTCGCCCCGCCGCCCGCCAACCACAAGCCGTCGACACGTCCACCTGCCACATCGGATTCCGATGTGCCGCCACCGTGCAGACCTGAGCGTCAAGGATCGGCGCGACCTCAGGCGAGCTTGGCCAGCAGGCGCAGCAACGTCGAGCGCTCTGCTGTCGGACAGTTGCTGCAGTCACGACGTCCTGGACTCGATCCACGACACCACCGACACGGTCGACCTCGATCAGTCCGGTTTTCGTGATCGAGATGGTGTTGCGACGTCGATCGGTCCCGTCGCGCTCGCGGCGGACGAGACCAGTCGAGACGAGGTGGTTGACGGCGGCGACGACGTCGCTGGTGTCGATGCCGGTCGTGCGACTCAGGTCTGCTTGGCTCGCTGGACCGTGTTCCTCGAGCGCCGCGAGGACGCGGAAGTGATAGCCACGCATGCCCGCGCCGGCGAAGGCGTCAGCGAGCAGTGCCTGGGCGCGAGCGTTGGCTCGCCCGATGAGCCAGGTGGGCCTTCCGTCGACCCGTCGCAGCGTGGACATGGAACAAGCCTACAAAACCGTTGACTCCACCAACGATCCGACATATCGTTGGTGGGACCAACGAATAAAGGAGTCAACATGACGAACACCTCCATCCCGGAACCGGTCGAGATGGTTCCCTTCGGACCAGTCCTCCTCGGCCAGACCGAGAAGACGCTCCAGGCGCTGCTGCGTCACACACTCACCGGAACCGGCCTCAGCGAGCCCGAGTGGGTGACGCTCCGACTCGCGACCATGGTCGATGGACAGGTCGACCGCCTCGGTCTGATCTCGGTGGTTGCTGATCGTGCCAAGTTCGCCGATGCCGCGGCGCTCGTCGAGGCGCTCACCGAGCAGGGCCTCGTGGTCGACGGGCAGCCGACCGCGAATGGACGGGAACTGGTCTCAACCGTGCTCGCCGCCAGCGAGGCGAGCAGCGGCACGGTCTGGCGCGACCTACCGATCGCCGACGTCGAGGCTGCCACGCGAGTCCTCAACGAGGTGCTGCGGCGAGCCCGCGAACTCACCGCGCGCTGACGGGCGCCCCACCGGCTTGGCGAACTGCTACGCGCCTACCTGGGACCGTAGAGATCCGATGCCGTTCGCAGCGCCGTCGGAGTCGGGGCGCCGTTGGTCCTGGATTCGGCCAACGCGGACCCAGCGGCCACGCTTGCGAGCACAGCGGTTGCGACGGCAAGGCCGATGATGAGCCGGTCACGGATCACGCCCGTCGAACGATTCCCCGCCTGCTTGCTCATGTCTGCTGTCCTGTTCCTGTATCAGTGTGTGGCACGCCTTGGTAGCAACTCTAGGGATATGCACCAAGGGGACCACCAAGGCCATTGGTCACAATTTTCAGCCCTTCACGGCACGCGTCGTCTGAGTTCTGGGAAACTCCGTCGCGAGCACAGCAGTGCCGTTGGTGGTGGTTTCCAGGCGCAATTGGCGCAGTGGTGCGTAGGCGTCACCGTCGTACCAGTTGCTGAACGCCACCTTCGACGGGAATCGGAATACGACGGTGTAGCCCCGAGCAGGTCCCTCGAGCGGGCGAGTGCTGCCTGAGGCGACGACCACCTCACCACCGGTGGCCGCCAGCGTGGCAACGACGCCCGGCACGTAGTCCCGCTCGTATCGATCCCAATCAGCAATGTCGTATGTGGCGACGAAGTAGACGGCCGGCATGCCCGCACCCTCGCAGGCTCATCCTGCCCCAGTCAACGAGGAGCAGGCAGTTTGGTCCGCGACACCGACGGGTAGCGGCCCCCTTGAACACTGGTGTTCATGGTCGAGGGGTGAAAGGCACGAATGGCGAATGACATGACCAACCGGGTTGATCACGCCGTCCACAGACTTGGTGAGCTGCTCGAACAGTCAGGACGGTCGATCGGTGTCGCCGAATCGTTGACCGGAGGTCTGCTCGTTCAGGCGCTCGCCCGGCAGGAGGGATCCGGAGATTGGCTCACCGGTGGGATCGTGGCGTACCAACGCTCGGTGAAGCACGACCTGCTCGGAGTTCGTGCGAACAAGGTGGTGTCGAGGCAGGCCGCGGCCGAGATGGCCTCCTCGGTGCGGGACCGTCTGGGCTGTGAGGTCGGCCTGGCGGTCACCGGTGTTGCCGGGCCGGGTGGGCAGGACGGCGAGCAGCCCGGCACGGTGTGGATGGCGGTCGATCTCGGCAATGGCCCGGTCACCGCACTGCTCGAGATCGAATCGGACGATCCTGGCGAAATCTGCCGCATCGCCGTCGTGGAAGCCACGCTGCTCGCGACACGCGAACTCGAATCCCCGAGCGATGACCATCCTCGAGGCGCCGAACGCCGTGACGGCCCCTCGCGCGGTGGCCTGACGAAGTTCGTGCGGGACAACGCGCTGAGCCTGGCGTGCTTCAGCGTCTTCGCCGCGTTCTGGGCCGCGCAGAGCCTGACCGGATGGCGCTCTGCGCTCGCTGATGCGCTGGCGCACGGAGGTTCGAGCTTCGGATACTGGCACTACCTGACCACGGCGCATTTCGCCGAGGCGACGTTCGAGAACTGGGAGAGCGAGTTCCTGCAGATGGGGGCCTTCGTGCTGCTCACGATCTTCCTCATCCAGAAGGGATCGTCGGAGTCGAAAAAGGAAAGCGGAGACCCTCGTGACGAGGACCCCCGCCGGCATCGGACCGATCCCGATGCACCGTGGCCCGTGCGACGGGGTGGGCTGTGGCTCGTCGCCTACGAGAACAGTCTGTTGATCGCATTCACCGTCATGTTCGCCGGGTCGTTCCTCGGCCACGTCGTGTCGGGTGCGCACGAGTACACCGTTGAACAACACGAACACGGGGCGTCTGGCGTCGGAGGCTGGCAGTTCGTGCGCATGTCGGAGTTCTGGTTCCAGTCGTTCCAGAACTGGCAGAGCGAGTTCCTGGCGGTCGGTTCGATCGTGCTGCTGTCGGTGTTCCTCCGCCAACGCGGATCGGCCGAGTCCAAACCGGTCTACGCAGCCCACGGGTCCACGGGCGATTGACGAAGCCCGTGATCGGCCCGTTTCGTCGCCGCGCTCGATGGGTAGGTCGCGCTGACCGGATGCCAACGGCGGCTCCGGCAACAGCCAAAGGAGGAACCATGGACAACAGTTGGGAGAAGAAGTGGGACGGGCGCTGGGATCAGTTCAAGGGCAAGGTCAAGCAGACCTGGGGTCAGATGACCGACGACGATTGCGACGTCGCCGAGGGCAAGTATGACGAGATGGTCGGCAGGATCAAGACCCGCACCGGTGAGGCCGAGGAAGAGGTGCGCGAGCGAATCAGCGCTCTCTGACTCGCGGCTCACGAACGTTGGCGGGCACAGCACGGCCCTCGACTTCGGTCGAGGGCCGTGGCGCGCCTCGTGTCTCTCGAAGTTGCCGAGCGATGATGGGTCGGACGTCGAATCGATTGGAGCGTGGACATGGCGAGCATCGCGGACTTCGAAGCGCTGGTGCCTCTCGACCACGGTCTGTGCACGGTGGCGATCGGGCGTGGTGATCGCACGCCTCAGGTCACCGTCGTCAACGCCGGCGTCGTGGAGCATCCGGTGACCGCCGCGCCGACGGTCGCGTTCGTGACCGCGGGAGGCGCTCGCAAGCTCACCCTCCTACGTCAAGAGCCGTCGATCGCGGTCACGATCCGGGCGGGCTGGCAATGGGTCACCGTCGAGGGGACGGCCGAGCTGATCGGGCCCGACGACCCACACCCCGGCGTCGACGCCGAACAGCTCCGTCTTCTGCTGCGGTCGATCTTCTCGGCAGCGGGCGGCACCCATGAGGATTGGGACAGCTACGACCGAACGATGCGTGAGGAGCGACGAACAGCGGTTCTTGTCGCCGTCGATCACGTGTATTCGAATCCGACCTGACTCCGCAGCGTTTCCGTCTCCGTGACGACGATGTCAGTCGTCGTTTCCTCCGTGATCGTCGCCTCCTCCGCGATCGTCGTTTCCGCCTTGGTCGCCGTTTCCTTCGTCGGTGAACATGGTCTGGAGTGCGGCGATCAGGGCGTCGCTCTCGGAGTCGGTGAGTCGAGCATCACGGTGGATCAGCAAGTAGCGGTCGAGCGGCATTCGGCCGCTCTGGATCATCTCGATCGCATCTTCGGCGTCGTGGGGGTCCCAATCGCTGAAGTTGAACTTGTCTCGACCGCGCTCGACGTCGTATCGGACCAACCACGACATCGGGGCAACATAGGAATAGATCGGCCAGTCGGTCTCGTTGCTGTGACACGAGTAGCACGACGTCCGCGCAATCTGTTCGCTCGCCGCGTCCGGCCAGGGCGCGTCGCTGACCACCGGCGGATTGTCGTGCCACCACCCGTACGGGACCAGTTGGATCAACGCGAAGATGACGCCGGCCACGAGAGCGGTACGGATCACGACAACTCGTGCGATCGGCCATCGTCCTGTTGCACGCTCAGCCGGCTCGCTGTCGATCTCGTCCGAGGAACCGCTCGTGCTCGACTGTGTCATGGCATCCTGGCTCCCGATCGCGATGGCGTCGCACGAACGCGCCCACCTCAATCCGACAGTCTGGCCGATTGGTCCCGGAGACGCTCGAGGGCGCTGCGGAGAAGGCGCGACACCTGAACCTGGCCGATGCCGAGACGCTCGCCGATCTCTCGTTGGGAGAGTTCTTCGTAGAAGCGCCACACCATGATCTTGCGGCTGCGCTCGTCGAGGCGCTCCAGCGCTTCGATCGCGACCAGCCGATCCTCGATGTCGCCGGTGAGATCGGGCTGCCTCGATACCGCGCGGTCGATGTCGCTCGTCGGTTCCGACAGCGACATGGGGCGGTTCGCTCCACGGGCAGCCAGGGCGGCGATGACAACTTCTCGATCGACGCGAAGTTCGGCGGCGAGTTCGTCGGTGGTCGGTGACCGGCCGAGGCGCTGATCGAGGCACTCCGTGGCCTGCCGGAGCCGCGGCATGAGATCCTTCGCGCTGCGGGGCACGCCGACCGACCACGTCGTGTCGCGGAAATGGCGCTTGAGCTCACCGAGGATCGTGGGAATGGCGAACGCATGGAACGGCACGTCGCGTTCGGGGTCGAACCGATCGGTCGCCTTCACGAGCCCGAGCAGCGCGGCCTGCACGAGATCGAGTTCCGGTTCACCGCGGTAGCGGAAGCGTCGGGCGCACTGTGTGGCGATCCACCGGTGGTCGATGATCAGCTGCTCGCGAAGCGATGGATCGCCGGTCGCTCGGAGGCGCCGGAACTTGGCACGCACATCATCGTGCGTCGGCTCGCGTCGTTCATCCGACGATCTCGGTGCCGGAAGGTCCTCCACCTTCGGGTCGTGCCCGTCGATCCACACCGCGAAACGTGACCGATGCGTTTTCACCCGTTCGAATGAGTATCAGCAGAGCGTTTCGGTCCAGACCCGCTTGCCGTACTCGGTGGGCCGCCATCCCCACGAGTCGCTGAGTGCGGCAACGATCAGGAGACCCAACCCGCCTGCACTCGTCGGCTCGACCGCGACGGGAGGTGTGGGATCGCTGTCGTGCACCTCGAGCCGGAGCCGCATGTCGTCGAGGACCGCCACGACCACGGAATCGGATTCGGCGTGTGTCACCACGTTCGTGACCAGCTCGTCGACGACTATCAGCGCGTCGCCGATGACCTCCTGGGAGCAACCGACCTCGGCGAGCCAGGTGTGCATGACGGCGCGCGTGTCGGACGCCAACACCGACTTCGCAACGTTCATGCGCATCTCTCTCACGGGCCACCTCGGCCATGTTCGGGCCTGCTACGTGACGGGTACCCGCCCCACGGGAATGCCAGACGTCCAGTGGGGCGCAACCCGGCGGATCACGCCGGGTTGGCGCGATCCCAGTACCGCAGGGACCGGCAGGCCCGCACGAAAGCCTCGGCCGACTTCTTGGTCCGATCGATGGCGACGTAGCCGCCGTCGATCATGTCCTCACTCAGACCCGCGGCAGCGAACAACGGCATGGAGGTGGCCGTGTACGCGATGAACTTCGAGTGCGCGTGGGCGTCGGTCACGAAGTCCTTGGCGGCCGGATTCTGGGCCATCGCCGCGGCGCCGTCCGCGGTCAGGATCACGGCGATCGCATCGAACAGCACGGACGGTCCACCGGCGACAGCTTCGTCGATGACCAACGGCGCACGCCCACTGTCGGTGACGCCGGAGATCGTCGGCGCCACGAGCATCAGCTGGGCGCCTTCGGCCTCGACCGAGGCGCGCAGAGCGGCGAGCACCTTGGCATCGACGCCCTGCGAAACGAGCGCGCCGACGCGGCGGCCGGTGAACTTCGCAGGCCCGTTCTTCATGATGCTGAGGGCGTCCGATTGCGGCTGATCGATCGGCGGGGCAGCCGGTGCGATCGCCTCGGGAATCCTCGCCAGGCCGAGGCCGTTGGCGACGGCCGTGGCCAGATCGGTGTCGATGTTGACGAGTTGTGCGACGACGCGCTCGCGGATGCTTGGCGTCTCGACCTTGGAGAGTTCGAACACGAGGGCGTCGCTGATGTGCTGCTGTTCGAGCTCTGTCTGGCTGGCGTAGAACTGGCGCGCCTGGCTGAAGTGATCGGCGAACGATTCGGGCCGGACGCGCCGCGTGTCGCCATTGACGACCTCGACGTGTGATCGGTACCCGCGATCGAGATCTTCGCGTGGGCCGCCGTCTGCTCCGGGCTGGTCGTTCCAAGAGTTCGGCTCGTAATTGGCGCGGCCGACCGGATTCACCATGGCCATGTGCCCGTCCTGCTGGAAGTGGGCGACCGGACACCGCGGAGCGTTCACCGGGATGTTCGTGAAGTTGGGCGAGCCGAGCCGCTTCAGCTGCGTGTCGAGATACGAGAAGTTGCGCCCCTGCAGCAGCGGGTCGTTCGTGAAATCGATCCCGCGTACGACGTTCTGCGTGCAGAAGGCGACCTGCTCGGTCTCGGCGAAGAAGTTGTCGACCACCTGATCGAGCACCATCCGACCGATCCGCCGAACGGGCACGAGCTCCTCCGGTATGAGCTTGGTGGCATCGAGGACGTCGAAGTCGAACGAGTCGGCGAAGTCGTCGTCGAACAACTGCACGCCGAGCTCCCACTCCGGTGCGTCACCGGCCGTGATCGCGTTCCACAGGTCGCGGCGGTGGAAGTCCGGGTCGGCGCCGTTGATCTTCACGGCCTCGTTCCACACGACCGACTGCAGGCCGAGCTTCGGCTTCCAGTGGAACTTCACGAACGTGCTCTTGCCGGCGTCGTTCACGAGCCGGAACGTGTGGACACCGAAGCCCTCCATGAACCGGAACGAGCGAGGGATGGTGCGGTCGGACATGATCCACATCACCATGTGCATCGACTCGGGCATGAGGCCGATGAAGTCCCAGAAGTTGTCGTGGGCGGTCTGCGCCTGGGGGAAGCCGCGATCGGGTTCCTGCTTGGCGGCGTGGATGAGGTCGGGGAACTTCATGGCGTCCTGGATGAAGAACACCGGGATGTTGTTGCCGACGAGATCCCAGTTGCCCTCCTTCGTGTAGAACTTGACCGCGAAGCCGCGGACGTCACGGGCCAGGTCGGCGGAGCCCTTGTTCCCGGCGACCGTCGAGAAGCGGACGAACACCTCGGTCCGCTCGCCGGGACGCTGGAACAGGTCGGCGCTCGTGATGTCGGCGAGCGATTCGTACGGCTCGAAGAATCCCTTGACGCCGAAGCCGCGGGCGTGCACGACGCGCTCGGGGATCCGTTCGTGATCGAAGTGGAAGATCTTCTCCCGCATCACGAAGTCTTCGAGGAGCTGCGGGCCACGTTCACCGGCGGTCAACGTGTTCTGGTCGTCGGAGATCGGAACGCCGTGCCGTGTGGTCAACGATTCGACCGCCCCGCCGGCGATCTGATGGGTCTCACCGCCGCTGGTCGAGACGGTACGGGCAGAGCGGGTGGTGGTCTTGGGCTTCGGGGCTTTGGGCATCGTCGCCTGCTGTACCCCCAATCGGCGCTCGCCAAGCCCTCCACCCGAAAAATGGAGCAGATGTCGCGCTCAGCGCGACATCTGCTCCATTTTCGGGTGGTGATGTCGAGCCGGTAGCGCTCGGCGCCGGCGCAGAGGCCCGACAGCGTCGACACGTCGAACGCGTGACCCGGCCGAACATCGAAGACGGGCGGGTCGCCCGGCCGCGCCGGTGGCGCGAGACCGAGGGTCGAGCGCAGGTTCATCAGGATCGATGCCGACGCCCACGCCTGTGGCGCGCACGAGTTCGGGTAGTCGATCGGTGAGGGGAAATCGGCGCGGCTGGTCCCGGCGAAGAGCTCGGGCGGCCGACCGGCGAAGTGTTCGGCGGCGTCGAGTGACCCGTTCACCAGGTGTTCGACGGCGTCGTGCCGCCCGAGCGCGGCCGCGCCGGCGATCACCAGCGCGGTGTCGTGTGGCCACACCGAACCGTTGTGGTAGCTGAGCGGGTTGTACGCCGCCGCCGACGGCGACAGCGTGCGGAGGCCCCAGCCGGTCCAGAGGTCGTCGAGACAGCGATCGAGGTACCGGTTGGCGAGATCGACGTCGGCCAGACCGCACCACATCGCATGGCCCGGGTTGGTCGTGACCGAATCGATCGGCGTCGACTGGTCGACGAGGCCGACGACGAACGACGATGCCGCCTCGTCCCAGAAGAGGTCGTTGAACCGCTCGTGCAGGGTCTCCGCTTCGCCGAGGAGCACCTGCGGGTCGAGCCCCGGCTCGCGCACGAAGGGGCAGAGGTACGCGGCACCGCGGAGTGCGGCGTAGCTGTAGCCCTGCACCTCGGCCAGCCCGATCGGACCTGACGGGAGGCGCCCGTCGGCGAACGAGATGCCGTCCCACGAATCCTTCCACCCCTGATTCGTGAGTCCGACCGCGGTGCTGCGCTGGTACGAGACGAAGTGGCTCGGCGCTCGACGGATGCAACGGCGCACCCACTCGGTCGCGGCGACGACGCTGGGCCACAAGCGCTCCAGCGTCTCGGGGTCGAGATGCCCCCAGCGGTGCGTTTCCGCGGCGAGCATGACGAACAGCGGCGTGGCGTCCACCGTGCCGTAGTAGCGCCCGCGCTCGGCGAACGCATCCGAGCCCCCCTCCCGTCGGAGTTCGTGGATGATCTTGCCAGGCTCCTCCTCGGACTCCGGACGCGTGATGGTGCCCTGCAGGGTGGCGAGCACGGTGAGCACGCCCACCGCCAGATCAGGAACGAACGGGAGCGCCATCCAGGCGGTCAGGATCGAGTCGCGCCCGAACAACGTCATGAACCACGGCGCGCCGGCCGCGATCACGACGTTGGTGGGGTCCGCGGGGTCGAAGATGCGCAGCGAGGTGAGGTCGGTGAGGGCCCGGTCGAACGCGCGGGTCAGGCGTTCATCGTTCGTGTCGACCCGCAGGTCGGTCTCGTCGATGACCCGGCGTCCGTTCGCCAGGACCGGTTCGACAGCGGGCCGTTCGCCGAGCGGGAACAAGGGGCGTGTCCGTCGACCGTTCCAGACGGGTTCGAACGTCACCGACACCAGACACGACCCGCGTGCCGGACAGCTCACGTCCCATTCGATCCGTCGTGCGTCGACATCGATGCGCGTCGGCGTCGGGTCCGCGGCGATGACGACGCGGAGGTCGCGACTCTGGCCGGGCTCGATGATCCCGAGTGAGGCGTCGTCATCGGCGAGGAGCACGCCATCGACGCTGCCACGCTCGCCCGCTTTCACTTCGAAGACGTGCGCGAAGTCGCTGGCGACGGTCAACGACACGACCCGCCGGAGTTCCGATGTGGCGCTGTTGTGGATCTCGAAGTCGTGCCGGACCCCTCGACCGACCCATTGCCGGTGGGCGAAGAACTCGGTCGGCTCATGGTGATCGGTGCCCGATCGCGGCTCCCGCCGGGACACCGACACCGCGGAGAACGGTGTGGGCGTCGACGACGTCAGATGTTGACGGTGAAGCGGTGCGCCGTCGGCGGCGGACCGCACGTCGAACACGAGCCTCGACAGCATTCGGAGGTCCTCGAAGACCGTCCCCTCGCTGCCGGACATGATCGATCCGTCGGGGTGCGCGACGGTGAAGGTCCGACCGTTGACGAGTGTGATCCGGTCGCGGAGCGAGACGCTGTCGGCGATGTCGGCGTCGAACGGGTCGGCGGAGCTCACTGCTGGACACTTTCGATCAGACGTGCGGTCGACGAGCGACCTCGATGTCTCGACTGGACCGCGATCGGGCATTGCATCCTTGGTAGTAGTCTGCAACCGAACGGAGTCGACATGACGAGCATTTTCTCACTGCGGTGCGCCCGCTGCGACGGGGAGCTGATCCCGGCGTGGGGGGCGGTCTGGACGTGCAGCGGGTGCGCTCGAACGTTCGAGGTGTGCGGGCGATATCTCGTGCCGGTGAGTGCCGACGGCGACCGGGCCGACCCTCTCCCTGTTCCGACACCGATCGGACCGACATCAGGAGCCGGTCGACACCGAAGGAAGCGAGAAGACCCGAGAAGGCAGTTCGGTCACCGGACAGCGCGCGTCGACCAGTTGGTCGTACACCTCGAGGTAGTTGTCGGTCATCACGGGCGCCGTGAATCGACGCGCCTCGCGACGGCAGGCCTCCGGAGAGATCGTGGCGAGCGAGTCGGTCGCCGCGACCATCTCGTCGAGCGAGTCGCACAAGAAACCCGGATTCGCCATGGCGGAGCACCTCGGGCACCGACCCCCTGCGCAGCG
The DNA here is from genome assembly GCA_963752815.1 of Ilumatobacteraceae bacterium. Taxonomy (GTDB): domain Bacteria; phylum Actinomycetota; class Acidimicrobiia; order Acidimicrobiales; family Ilumatobacteraceae; genus Sva-07. The sequence continues at coordinate 267,735 of CAVVZI010000006.1, forward strand.
CGATGACCGGGGTCCCGCTGGCGATCGACTCGATCATCACCAGGCCGAACGGTTCCGGCCAGTCGATCGGGAAGAGTGTTGCGGCCGCGCCGGCGAAGAATTCGGGCTTCTCCGCCTCGCCGATCTCGCCCACGAACTCGATGTCGGACGAGCGGAACAGCGGTTCGATCTCCTCGTGCCAGTAGTCGATGTCGAGCGGATCGATCTTCGCGGCCACCCGCAGCGGCCTGCCGGCGCGGCGCGCCACCTCGACCGCCCAGTCCGGGCGCTTCTCGGGCGTGATCCGCCCGACGAAGGCGAGCCAGTCGGACGACGGCGGCTTGGGCGCCGCGAAGTACTGGTCGAGGTCGAGACCGTTCGGGCAGGTGGCCACCCAGCGCAGGTCCAGGTCGGCGACGGCGCGCCGTTGGTCGTCGCTGATCGACACGAGCGGAGTGTCCGAGTACCGGGGCAGCACCGCTCTGACCACGTCGAGGTCGAGGCGACCGTGCATCGTGACCACGGTGGGCACGTCGGAGGAGCTGGCGAACGGAAGGGTCCAGATGTCCGTGTGGGCGTGCACGATGTCGAAACGGTCGGGCGCATCGCGGTAGACGTCGGCGAGCATCTGCATGTGCAGGTGCGGGGCGATCTGCTCCAGTTCGGCTCGCGTCATCGTCATCCGCAACGGCGCGTCGCTCGCCGCTACCAGGTCGGCGGCGGTGTCGGAACCGCCGGCCGCGAACAGCGTGACGTCGTGCCCGCGAGCACTCAGTTCGTTGGCGAGCGCGCCGATGACGCGCTCCGTGCCGCCATAGGCAGCCGGGGGAACCGATTCGTACAGAGGGGAGACCAGTGCGATTCTCATGCCTCGCTCCGGTACCCCGCCCAGCGTTCGTCTACACACACGACTCGGCCGTTTTTCCACTCCGGTGTTGATCCGATCGGGATCGACCCAAGTCACGTGATCCATGAATGAATCGCGTGCCTTCGGGGAAACGAGAACCTGATGACACCCGTCGGCACCACCGCAACGACACCACAAGGACGGTCGACATGGGTGCGGCCGCTCTCCACGTCGACCGTGGCTCCCCGCTGGTCGGCGCTGCACGCCTCGGCGCGTCCGTGGGACCCGCCCCGCGTGCCGACGCTGGTGGTCGTGCCGCATCCCGACGACGAGGTGTTGCTGGCCGGCGGCCTGATCGCCACACAACGAGAACGGGGCGTCGACGTGCACGTCATCGGCGTCACCGACGGCGAAGCAGGCCTACCGCTGCGCGTGCCCGCCCGCGACCTGGGCCAGGTGCGCCGCCGGGAACAGGCCGAGGCGCTGTGCACGCTCGGCGTGTCGCGCCTGTCGATCACGCGCCTCGGGCTTCCGGACGGGGCGGTGTCGAAGCACGAGTCCGAACTGGGCGAGCGGATCCGCGCGATGGCGGCCGACTTCCCCCTGGTCGTCGCGCCGTGGACGAACGACCATCACGCCGACCACGAAGCCTGCGGCCGAGCTGCGGTCAGCGCTCTGGCCGGGACGGGTGCCACCTTGATGTTCGGGCTGTTCTGGGCGTGGCACGAAGTCGATCCACGGGTGGTCGAGCAGTGCCAGCTCGTGGGCATGAAGGTCCCGCGGCACGTCCGCCAGCAACGTGTCCACGCGATCGCGGCGCACCGCAGTCAGATGTCCGACGAGCTCGCGGAACCGTTGCTGACCCCGGAACTCCTCGAGCCGCTCGCCTGGGATCACGAGTTCTTCATCGCCACCGACGACTGATCGAGCGGTGACGGTGCCGGTCATCCCTCGAAATCGGGCAATCGCTGTTGCTGCCCGACCAGCGGGGCGAGCGGATCACCGTGCTCCCGCAGCCGTTCGGCGATGTTGTCGATGTCCCAACGATCCGGGCGCAGCGATTCGTCATCGAGTTCGTCCCAGCTGATCGGTACCGAGACGGGTGCGCCGCGGCGAGCTCGCACGCTGAACGGTGCGACGAGCGTCTTGTTCACGGCGTTCTGCGTGTAGTCGAGGCGTGCTCGCCCTTGGCGCTTCGACTTCGTCCACTCCCAGCTCACCAACTCCGGAACGGATGCGCCGACGAGTCGCGACAGGGTCTCGACCCAGGCGCGGGTGTCGTCGAACGTGTAGCGACCAGCGATCGGGATCCAGATCTGGATCCCGTGACTCCCGGTGACCTTCGCGCAACCCGACACGCCGAGCTGCTCGAGTGCGGTGTGGTGCAACCTGGTGAGGAGGACGACGTCGTCGAAGGTGGTCGACGTGCCTGGGTCGATGTCGATCAACGCCCACGTCGGACGGTCCGGGTGGTCGACGGTCGAGGTCCACGGGTGGAGCTCGACGGCCCCGAAGTTGGCGGCCCATGCCAGCGCCGCCGGATTGTCGAGCACGGCGTAGAACTCGGTCTCACCGGGATCGGCGTCGGCGTTGCGCCAACGGCCGACGAAGTCCGGTGCATGATCGGGCCTCGCCTTGTGCCAGAAGCCTCGCTTGTCGATCCCGTCCGGGAAACGGTGCAGATTGATCGGCCGGTCGTGCACGTACGGCAGCATCGCCGGTGCCATGCAGGCGTAGTGGCGGATCAGATCGCGTTTGGTGACCGCCCGCCTTTTGCCGTCGACCGGGATCAAGACCTTGTCGAGGTTGGTGATCGCCAGTGTGTGCTCGCCGAGGTTCCAGTCGCCGCCCGACTTCGGGAGCTCGTCGAGCGCCTCGAGTTCGTCGTCGGTCGGTCCCACCCAGAGTGCGTTGCTCATCCAGGTCGCAGCCGGAGCGGCCTTGACCTCGTCGTTGGTGCGGCCGGACTTCACGGACTTCGGGTGGTCCTCGGCGTTCCAGCCCTCGACCGCACTCGCGTCGTGCTTGTGGATCAGCAGCCATTGCTCGCGGCCACGTTGTGCGCCACGGCGGACGAGCGCGAACCGCCCGGACAGCTTCTCGCCGCGCAGGTCGAAATGGAGGTTGCCGCCGGCGACGGCTTCGAGCGGATCGTCGGACCCGGCGAGTTCCCACGTCCCCCAGTCCCACACGATCACGTCACCGCCGCCGTACTCACCCGCCGGGATCACACCTTCGAAGTCGAAGTAGTCGAGGGGGTGGTCCTCGACGTGGACGGCCATGCGCTGCACGTCGGGGTCGAGCGTCGGGCCCTTGGGGACCGCCCAGCTCAACAACACACCGGCCGCTTCGAGCCGCAGGTCGTAGTGCAGACGCCGGGCCCGGTGCCGCTGCACGACGAACCGGCTGCCGGCCGCCGGGGGAGTACCGCTGCCCTCGCCTGATGGCTCTGAGGTGACGGTGAAATCGCGCTTGCGCCGGTACGTGCCGAGTCGGTCGGGCGACGACGGCGTGGTCGGCATGACCCCAGTACTACCCGCTCCGCCTCGCCTCATGCGTCCGGATCAAACCGGTCCGGGTCGATGGGTCTGGCCGGTGCACCGGCTGGGTACAGCACGACGCATGTCAGCCAAGTTCGGACTCACCCTGTCGAGCGAGGAGCACGACCCCAACCGTCTGCTCGAGATCGCCCAACTGGCCGAGGAGAGCGGTTTCGACTTCGTGTCGATCTCCGACCACTTCCATCCGTGGCTCGACGATCAAGGCCATTCACCGTTCGTGTGGACGATGCTCGGCGCCCTCGCCGAGCGGACGACATCGCTCGGCGTGGTGGTGGGCGTGACGTGTCCGATCATGCGCATCCATCCCGGCGATCCTCGCCCAGGCCACCGCCACGACCTCCCATCTCCTGGGTGAACGATTCACCTGGGGCGTCGGCACCGGGGAGGCGCTCAACGAGCACATCCTCGGCGACAAGTGGCCGCCGGCTCCCGAGCGCCTCGCCATGCTCGAGGAGGCGCTCGACGTGATCCGGCAGCTGTGGACCGGCGACGAGGTCTCGTACGCAGGGGAGTACTTCACCGTCGAGAACGCCCGCGTCTACGACGCGCCGCCCGTCGAGATCCCCGTGGTCATGTCGGCTTTCGGCGACAAGGCCGCCGAGTTGGCGGCGCGGATCGGAGACGGGCTGTGGACCACCGGCGGTGCCTCCGACACGATCGATACCTGGAAGGCTGCCGGTGGGACCGGACCGGTGTACTCGCAGATCGATGTCTGCTGGGCCGACGACGCGAGCGCCGCGCTCGACACCGTCGAGGCGGTGTGGAGGACGGCCGGCGTGCCGGGCCAACTCATGCAGGATCTCCCGACCCCGGCGCACTTCGACATGGCCGCCTCCGTCGTCCGACGCGACGACCTGACCGAGTCGGTCCTCGTCGGAGCGGACGAGGACCAGCTGATCAAGAAGGCGCGTGCCGCGATCGATGCGGGCGTCGACCATCTCTACTTCCACCAGATCGGCGACGACCAGGAGGGATTCTGCAAGGCGTGGGCGGCCGGATTGGCAGAGAAGCTGGCCTGAACGCGGGTGGGAGGCGGCCTGTCAAGCGCTGCCCAGCCTCGTGACGTCGGCGACGTCGATTCGGCCGCGCCCCAATCGAACCGTTCCGTCGCTGACGAGTGTCTGGAGGGCGCGGTTGGCCGTGGGTCGCGTCGTGCCGGCCATGGATGCCAGCTCCTCCTGGGTGATCGGCAGCGTGGCGGTGTCGCCGTCGCGGAATTCGAGGGCAAGGCGGCGGAGTTGCTTCACGACACGCTCCTCGGCACCCATCGAGTGCGAGTCGAGCAGCATCTCCGACACTCGGCGTACCTGGGCGGCGAGCATCTCGACGAGGACCGACATGGCCGCGGGGTGACGCTCGAGGAGCTCAGCGAACGCGTCTCGATCAACCATCAGTGTCTCCACCGCGCCGATCGGCGACGGCGGACGCTGACCTGCGGGCGTCGCGTTCGACCAGGGTCTGTTCACCGAACGTCGAACCTGGTCCGACGAGGTCGAGCGTGAGCGTGACTCCGCGCACGTTGACGATCCTGAACGCCACGTGACCGCGATCGAGGAGGTGCACCGTGTCACCGAGATCACCCTGGTGGAACAACGTGTCGCCGTCGCGAAAGCGACGCCGTACCGCCGCCCGCAGGACGTCTCGTTGCTGGTCGTCGGTGAGGCTGTGCAGGATCCGCCACTTCATCGACCCGAGTGTCGCGGAGATCGTCCGCTCCACCCGTACTGTCGTGACCGATACACACCGAGCGTGTTGACGCGAACTGCAATACTGCTCCTCGTTGTTCATGATGGGGACATCGACCAACACGGGCTGCGGGCTGCCGCTCCCACCAAGACAAAGGAGCAGGCAAATGACCAACGTCAACCACAATCCGACGAACGACTTCCCGATCGGCAGGCTCGGCATCGACGACGCCGACACCGAGGGTCATGTGCATTCCAAGTTGGGCGAGGCCGATGAGATCCATGCCCGTCGAGGAGGCGACACCGAGGGTCACGTGCATCCCATGTTGGGCGAGGCCGATGAGATCCAAGAAGCTCGAGGAGGCCGACACCGAGGGCCACGTGCAGGTCGTCGCAGTTGGGCGAGGCCGATGAGTCCAAGCACCTCGAGGAGGCGGACACCGAAGGCCACATCAAGTTCGGCTGAGCGGGCGGGAGCGACCGACGGTCATGTTCACGGGGGCTGTCGGGTTCGCGATGGGAACGCAAGTGGAGCGGGCATTCGAGCCCGCTCCACTTGCGCGCCTCACCGGCGATCGGTCGGTTGAGTGACGTCTCCGCTACGAGTCCGATCCGCTGACGTCGTTGTGCGCACTGGCCCGTATGTGTCTCGGGGCGGCCTCGGTGTCGATCGCCAGGGTCGTCGATGACGGTCTGTACTACGCGGCTGCCGATGGGCGCGGCGCCGAGGGGATCATCGGCACGCTGCTCCCGCCGGGCGCCGGTATCGCCGGGTTCGTCGCCGCCACCGGTCAGTCGTTGATGGTTCGCGATCCGGCGTCCGACCCGCGATTCGCGCGCGATGTCGGCGAGCGCGTCGGCTACGTTCCCGCCGAGATGCAGTGCATCGCCGTCCTCGACCGCGAGGGTGACGTCGTTGCAGTCCTGTCGCTCCTCGACCGCGCCTCGGCCGGATCCACGACGGACTCGTCGGGCGGTCAGCGAGCGCTCGAGGCGATCGTCGACATCGCGGCGACCTTGTTGGACACCGCGGTCGTGGATGACGAGGCACTGATCCAACGGTTCACCGCCCTGGGCGCCGACCGAGAAGGCTCGGGTGACGCCGATCGTGCACGCGGTTCTCGACGCCTTCGAACGCTGAGCGACGGGCACGTGAGCGAGCCCGGCGTCGACGAGTCGCTCGATCTCCCGGCGTGGTCGGAAGCGTTCCACGGCGACGGTCCGGGTCCCCGACCCGACCTCGGCCTCGACCATCCGATCTCCGCCGACTGGGCATACGGCGATCGCTCGGGAAGTGGCGTGCGTGTCGCCGTCGTCGACTCGGGAGTCGACGCTTCCCATCCTCTCGTCGGCGGTGTCGCGGACTACGTCGCGCTGGTCAGCGACCCGGACGCCGACGACGGCGTGCGGCTGGAGGCCGGTGAACACATCGACCTGTACGGACACGGAACAGCGTGCGCGGCCGTGATCCGGTCGCTCGCTCCGCAAGCTGAGTTGGTCAGCGTGCGGGTGCTCGGCGCGTCGCTCAAGGGCTCGGCCGGGGTGTTCGCGCGTGGACTCCAATGGTGCCTCGACAACGATGTGATGATCGCCAACCTGAGTCTCTCCACCACCAACGAGCGATGGGCAGAGACCTTTCACCATCTCGTCGATGCCGCGGCGTTCCGCCGCATGATGCTGGTGTCGTCGATGAGCAACGAGCGCAAACGCACCATCCCGAGCGAGTTCGCCGGCGTGTTCTCGGTCGCCTGTGGACCGGACAACGACCGCGAACGGATCTGGTGCAACCCACACGGCCCGGCCGAGTGGGCCGCGCCGGGCATCGACGTCGAGGTCGCGTGGAACGCCCATTCGACGATCACCGCAACAGGCAACAGCTTCGCCGCGCCCGTGATCGCGGGACACCTGGCGCGGATCATGTCCGCGCATCCCGATCTCACCACGTGGCAGGCGCGGACGGTGCTGGCCGCACTCGCCTGCAACACCTGACGCGGCCGGCCTCCGTCAGCTGAGCGAGAGCCACCGCTCGACGACGGCGTCGGCCACCTCCGCCGCGTCCCCGTGGCCGGTCACGGCGGGGATGAAATCGTCGCGTTCGATGCCCTGCAGCACCAGCTCCGAGTCGTTCGCCGCGCTGACCGTGGCGGTCCGTGGGACGTCGCGCAGGAGGGCGATCTCACCGAAGGAATCACCGGCCCGTCAGCTCGTTGAGGAACCGTCCCTCGGACGTGACGACCGCCTTGCCTCGTTCGATCACCCAGAACATGTCGCCGGAGTCACCCTCGCGGAACACGTCGTCACCAGGAGCAACCGTGCGCGGCACCAGCGACTGGACGAGCCGCTCGAGCACGGGTGGCGGCAGAACCGCGAGCGTCGGCACCGCACGGAGCAGCGCAAGCCCAGGCGGCGCGAGCACCGTCGAGTCGATGCGTCGGAGGCCGGCGAGTCCGGCGATCGCCACCGCCGCCACCGCGACACCGATGACGAGCAGTCCGCCCCGGACGCCGACGAGTTCGATCAGCACCGGCATCAGCACCGCACCGAGTGCCATGCCGGCGATGGCGATGCTCTCGAGCGCTCCGAAGACGCGGCCCATCACGTCCGCCGGCGCCATCCGTTGGATGATCGTGTAGGCATTGATGTCGACGAGCGAATTGCCGACGCCGATCAGGAACATCGCCGCCAGCGCCGACACGAGCGTCGGCGAAGCAGCGATCAACACCAGCGGTGCCGACCACAACACGACGCCGACGCCGAAGTCGCTCGCCAGCCGCTGACGACGCGCGAGCCCCATGGCGAGGACACTGCCGAGCAGCCACCGACACCGAGTACGGAGTCGAGCACTCCGACACCCGATTCGCCGAGGTCGAGCAACTCGAGCGCGATCGTGACCCCGAAGACGACCGATGCGCCGGCGACCACGGTCTGTGCCGTGTAGAGGCCCGTGATCAGGCGCAGGTGAGGATTCCTCGCGATCGCCCAGAAGCCGGCGGTCAGATCCGCCACCATGCCTGCTCGCTCGTCGTCGTCGTCGACGGCTGCCCGAGTCGACAGGCTCGCCCTCGGTAGCCGTCGGAGCGCGCGGAAGTCCCGCCAGCATCGCTGCCGACCACACGAACGTCATGGCGTCGAATGCCAGCACGATTTCGACGTCCGCGACTGGCCAACAGCAGTCCGGCGATCGCCGGCCCGATGAAGAATCCGACGCTCTCGATCGTCGAGGCAACGACGTTGGCGCCGGTGAGTTCCTGCGCGTTCGTCGCCAGGCTCGGGAGCAGGGCGGCCTGGGCGGGCCGGAAGGCCTGGCCCGCCCACGCCGTGGCGAGCGCCAACGCGTACACCGCGAACGCCGGCCCGTCGAACGCGATCAGGGCGACCACTCCGAACACGAGGGCGGCTCGGACGACATCGGCGCCGACCATCACCAGCTTCTTCGAATACTTGTCGGCGAGCGTGGCGAGCAGCGGCCCGACGAAGACCATCGTGAGGTAGCGCACGACGCCGAACAGCCCGACCGCGGTCGCGCCACCTTCGCGATACGCCCAGATCGCGATCGCGGTGCTGTACGCCCAGTCGCCGATCACCGAACCGCTGAGCGCCAGGTTGATCCGGCGCAGATTCCGGTTCTTGAAGACGTCGCCGAACGACGAAGCAGACTCCCTCAATTGCTCGGCGACAGCCGACATCCCGCCCCTCCTGCCATCACGACCCCGGTGCCACACCGTCCGCCGGCGCCGGACATTACCGCGCGTCGTCGCGCGCCATCACGATGCGGGGCTGAATTGTCGATCTGGCGGAACGAGAGGCCCGGGCAATCGTCGGGGCTCGCGGCTTGGTCCTTGATTTGGTGGCGGAATTGGACTAGATAGGTCCTGTCAGTTAGTGGACGAATGCGGACGGACGAACCACAGCGGATGCACGACAATTCTCGCTGTTGGCTGCGGCTCGCTCGCGCCAACAAAAGGGGATTGACATGTACAAGAAGATCGTTGCGGCGGGGCTCGCACTCGCCGCACTCACACTTGCGCCGTACTCCGCCAACGCCGCGAAATCGGGCAACCGGGTCCGAGTCGAAGACCGTTGCGAACAAGCCAGCTTCGATGCGGCCATCGGACCGGGCACCTGTGTCGGCAATGGCACGACCACGTTCGACGAGTTCCTCGAGACGCTCAACCCGGTGGACTTCGGTGACCACCACTGGCGGTTCAAGGTCAGCGGTGGATCGACGATCAAGCTCGGCCAGTCGATCAGCGTGGTGAACACCGGCGGCGAGTTCCACACGTTCACCGACGTGGCGGATCCCGCTGGCGGCTGCGTTCCGTTCATCAACGATGCGCTCGGCGGTCTGGTGCCCGCGCCCGAGTGCAGCGACTTGATTCCCGGTTCCGATCCCCCGACCCCGGTGGCCTTCGCCACGACGGGCGTGACGCCACTCGGTGGCACCCTGACCGTGACCCCGACCACCAAGGGCACGCACCACTACATCTGCCTGATCCATCCCTGGATGCTCACGGACGTGACGGTGAAGTAGCCGATCGGGCCGGACGTCAGTACACGCGGTCGGCGAGCGACGTCGGATCGTCGAGGGCTGCCAAAGCGAACCCGGCGGTACGCCGGTAGCCCTCGGTGATCTCCCACGTCAGGTCAGCTCGAACACGGTGATGCGGACCGCCGACTGCCGGCGTTCCCCACTCGACACGGCGAGCAGGTCGTTCATCCAGCTCAGCGCCGGATCGGCGGTCGACAGCCGGACGTGGGTGCGGAAGTAGTACTCGCTCGGATCGACGGGCTCTCCGGCGGCGATGCGGTCGAGGACCTCGGCGGGCGCGTGGCGGAGGCCCGTCGAGCGGACCTCGATGAGTGCCCCGTCGTCGGTCTGCAACACGTAGTGGGCGTCGATCTCGATGACCCCGTCGGGTCGGACGAGCTGCCAGTCCGATCCGCCCGGCGCGAGCGTGCCGGCCAGGCCGTCCCGTCCGCGGAACGTGCCGCGCGTGAAGGGGATGAGCCGGCGCACGCCGGTGCCGACGTCGCCGAGGTCGAGGATCGGTTCGACCTCGACGTCGATCGTCAGGAGTTCCGCCAGTTGCATCGTTCGTTCCTCGCTCGGGTCGCTGGTGTCGGAGGCCACCGTAGTAATCGACCGGCTGAAGCCGATCAGCCGGGGGTCGACAGCCATTGGTGTCGCGCCTACCGTGGGCGGCATGAGCACGAATCGACCCAGCGTGGAGGAAGTCAGGGCCACCACTGCCGAGACCGCCCGTTCGATGGCTCCCCAGCGGGTGCCGGTGAATGCCTACGAGGCGCCGGGGGCGTTCGTGATCGTGGCGCCCGTACCGGCCGTCACCGACCGCGACATCACCGTGGAGTTGACCGACGGTTCGGTCCGGATCTGTGCCGAGCTGCGCAGCGCCGGCCCCCGCGACTACGCCATCCACGAGTGGGAGTACGGCGGCTACGAGCGGCAGGTCGACGTCCCCGAGGGCTACGGATCCGGGCTCGAGGCAGGGCTCGCGAACGGCCAGCTGGTCGTGCGCGTCCTGAGTGGTGCGTTCGTTCAGGATGTACAGATTCATCCGACTGCGAACTGACCCGAGCGGAGATGGAGTACACGGAGATCACTGCCGCTGACTTCGACGCGCTCGACGGTGTTGCCGACTGGCGAGTGGTCCTCAGCGGGGTCGTGGCCGACTTCGCGTGCGGGTCGTTCCCTGCGGCCGCGGCGCTCGGAGTCGGCGTCGCCGATGCGGCCGAGGGCCTGCAGCATCATCCCGACATCGACATCCGGTACCCCGACCGGGTCCGGGTGACGATCACCACGCACGCGACCGGCGGGCTGACCGACCTCGATGTCGCGCTCGCCAGGGAGGTGTCGGTGCTGGCCGCGGGGATCGGCGCATCGGCACGTGCGGCGGTGCCGCAGGCGGTGGAGATCGCCATCGACACGATGGACGCCGATCGGATCCGACCGTTCTGGGCCGCCGCGCTCGGGTATCGCGAAAAGGACGGCGCGCTCGTCGATCCGCTGCGGATCGGTCCACCGGTCTGGTTCCAGCAGATGGACGAGCCGCGCACCGACCGGGACCGCTTCCACATCGACGTGTCGGTGCCGCACGACCAGGCCGAACAGCGGGTCGCCGAGGTGGTCGCGGCCGGTGGGAGGCTCGTCACCGACGAGTTCGCGAAGTCGTGGTGGGTGCTCGCGGATGCCGACGGCAACGAGGCCTGCATCTGCACGTGGCAGGATCGCTGACTGCTGCCGCGGGCAGCGAGCGATCGGTGACGAGTAGTCGAGGAGCAGTGATGACGCCGGGATCTGAGGAGTGGTTGGCATCGACGGTCGAGGACGTGATCGATCCCGACGTGGCGATCATCGACCCGCACCACCATCTCTGGCCACCGGGAGGCCCGCTGCCGTACGGGCTGCAGGAACTCGAGGCCGACCTGGCGTCGGGCCACAACATCATCGACACGGTGTTCATCGAGTGCAACTCGAGCTACCGGCCCGACGGACCCGACCATCTCCGATCGGTCGGCGAAACCGAGTTCGTGGCCTCTGCTGCCGAATCGTCCACGCGCCAGGTGATGGGCGGGATCGTCGCGCACGTCGACCTCACCGATGCCGACCATCTCGACGCGGCGCTCGCCGCCCACTCGCACGCCGCCGATGGTCGTTTGCGCGGCATCCGTCACGCCGGATCGCACGCCCTCCATCCGGAGGTGCTGATGATCCCGGGGCGGGCGCCTGCCGGCCTGTACCTCGACGAGGGATTCCAGGCCGGTGTGCGGCAGCTCGGCGAGCGCGGCCTCACGTACGACACGTGGCACTACCACTATCAGAACCAGGAGTTCGTCGAACTCGCCCGTGCCGCACCCGACACGCTGATCGTGCTCGACCATTTCGGCACGCCACTCGGCGTGGGGCCTTACGCCGATCAGCGTGAGGAGATCTTCGAGCAGTGGCTCACGGACATCACCGACATCGCCGCCTGCCCGAACGTGGTGGCCAAGCTCGGCGGGCTGGCGATGCCCGACAACGGGTTCGGGTGGAACACGGCCGAGCGTCCGCCGACGTCGCGGCAGTTCGTCGCCGCGCAGGCGCGGTACTACGTGCACACGATCGAGGCCTTCGGACCGGACCGATGCATGTTCGAATCGAACTTCCCCGTCGACCGGTTCTCGATGTCGTACCGCACCTTGTGGAACGGGCTGAAACTGATCGCCGGTCCGTATTCCGAATCCGAACGCGACCTGATGTTCCGGGGAACCGCAGCCACCGTGTACCGGCTCTAGCCGGTCGCTCGATCGACGGCACGCGAGCGGGGGAGTCCGCACGCGGGGCGTAGGCTCACCATTCTTCGCCGTCGAAAGGACCCTGATGACCGTCAACTCCGTAATGACCCACCGCAACGTGGGCGTGCTCACGGTCAACGCGGTCGAGGCCCCCGACGTCGTCACCTCGGCCTGGATCGACGAGCAGCTCGCGGAAACCTACGAGCGCACCGGTCTCAAGCCCGGCACGTTGACGGAGTTGGCGGGGATCGAGGAGCGTCGGTGGTGGCCCCGCGACGTCGTGTTCGACGAGGCCGCGGCGATGGCGGGGCGCGCGGCGATCGACGCGTCGGGCATCGACCCCGATCGGATCGGGATGCTGATCTCCACCTCGGTGTGCAAGCACCATCTCGAGCCGTCGGTCGCATGCGCGGTGCACCACCGCCTCGAGCTGTCGACGAGCTGTCTCAACTTCGACGTGGGCAACGCCTGCCTCGGGTTCATGAACGGCATGCAGATCGCGGCGGCGGCGATCGACTCGGGACAGATCGACTACGCGTTGATCGTCGACGGCGAGGGCAGTCGCTACACCCAGGAGACCACGATCGCCCGCCTCCAGCAGCCGACCGCGGAGGCCGCTGATGTGTTCGCCGAGTTCGCCTCGCTCACGCTCGGTTCGGGCGCCGCGGCGGCGGTCATCGGGCGGATGGACCAGCATCCCGACGCCCACCGTCTCGTCGGCGGCATCGCCCGTTCGGGCACCCAGCACAACAAGCTGTGCGTCGGTGATCTCGATCGCATGGAGACCGACACCCACGGCCTGCTCGTGGCCGGGCTCGACCTGGCCGAGGCGGCCTGGAAGCACTCGGGCCACGACTTCGACTGGGAGGTGGGCATGGACTGGTACATCATCCACCAGATCAGCCAGGTCCACACGAAGCTGATCACCGAGCGGCTCGGCATCGACCCGGCACGCGTGCCGTTGACGTTCCCGAAGTACGGCAACGTGGGACCCGCCGCGGTCCCGATCACGCTCGCCAACGTGAGCGATCAGATCGAGGCCGGCCAGCGTGTGCTGTGCATGGGCATCGGCTCGGGGCTGAACACGAGCTTCACCGAAATCGTCTGGTGACGCCGGGGCGTACCGCTGGAACACCCGTTCCCGGGTGGGCACCAATACCCCCGACCACGACCCAGTGGGCCGCGTGGAATCTCGATCCGCAATGGTCGCGATTCATCGAGGTCGCCGGCCATGACGGCGTGTCGCGGCGTTGGCACGTGCTCGACGCGGCCCCGGCCGACCCGGTGGCGACGATCGTCTGCGTGCACGGCAACCCGACGTGGGGATACGCCTGGGCGTCATTCCTGCGACGGTTCGGTGCGACGCACCGCGTGATCGCCGTCGATCAGCTCGGGATGGGCTACAGCGAGCGCACGCCGCAGCGCCGCTTCGCCACTCGCGTGGCGGACCTCGACGACGTGATGGGCGCGCTCGACATCAGCGCCGACGTGCCGCTGTTCCTCGCCGCCCACGACTGGGGTGGTGCGATCGCCATGGGTTGGGCCGTCGACCACGTCGATCGACTCGCCGGGATGATTCTGTGCAACACCGGGATCGCCGTTCCGGAGGGGCGATCCGCTCCGGCCGTCATCCGGCTGGCCGCCTCGCCGGGCATGCTCGAACTCGTCTGCCACGGGACACCGATGTTCGTCGAGGGCACGATCCGCCTGTCGGGCGATCGGTTGTCGGCGGCCGATCGTTCCGCGTTTCGGGCGCCGTACAAGTCGGCGCAGTCCCGCGTGGCGATCGCCGACTTCGTCGGGGACATTCCGCTCGAACCGGGTCATCCGTCCGAACGGGCGATCGCCGCGGTCGCCGATCGGCTGGGTGAGATCACCGTCCCGGTGCTGCTGGCGTGGGGTTCGCGCGACCCGGTGTTCAACGACGACTTCGCCGCTGATCTCGGGGCGCGACTGCCGAACACCATGCTGCACCGCTTCCCCAACGCCAACCACCTCGTGATGGCCGAAGCCGACGTCGCCACCGTCGCCGACCACTTCATGTCGGAGGTCATCTCCGCCCCCAACTCCGACCCACGTTTGCGTCGGGATTTCCGAGGCCCGGGCCTCGGAAATCCCGACGCAAACGAGGATTTTCGGGGGTTGGGGGCGGGTGTGGGGGCCCGGGCCGGAGACGACACGACGGCGTTCGTCGACATGGCGACCGGCGACGAGGTGAGCTTCGCCGAACTCGCCCGGCGGATCGATGCGATCGCGGCCGATCTGGTGCGGCGAGGCCTCGAACCGGGCGATCGCGTGGCCATGATCACGCCGCCCGGCATCGACCTCGTCGCTGCGGTGTACGGGGTGTGGCGGGCCGGCGGGGTGACCGTGGTCGCCGATCGCGGGCTCGGCCTGCGCGCGCTCGGCGCGGCGATCAAGGGTGCGCGAGCGACCTGGGTGATCGGGCCTCGACGGGCACTGCTCGCGGCGCGGACGCTCCGGTGGGCGCCGCGCTCGACCGCGATCGACATCGAGGAGTTCGCGCGGCGCCACGGCACCCGCCGGAAGTTCATCGCTGCCGCCCGAACCGTCAGCGGACGATGTGGCGGCGATCCTGTTCACCTCCGGCGCCACCGGGCCGCCCAAGGGGGTGGTGTACCGCCACCGGCAGCTCGCGGCGCAGCGCGACGCGCTCGCCCGTACCTACGGCATCACCGCCGACGACCGTCTCGTCGCCGCGTTCGCGCCGTTCGCGCTGTACGGCCCGGCGCTCGGCATCCCGACATGCCTACCGGCGTGCGACGTCACCAAGCCGGCCGAGCTGACGGCCACGATGCTCGACGACGCCTGCGTCCGCATCGGTGCCACACTCGCCTTCGGATCCCCGTCGGCGCTGGCCAACGTCGTGGCGACGACCTCCACGCGTGCCACATGGGCGGGCCTTGCCGGGCTGCGCACCGTGTTCTCCGCAGGAGCGCCGGTGCCGCCCGAAACGCTCCACGCCGTCGCCGAGCTCGCCCCGTCGGCGTCGCTGCACACGCCCTACGGCATGACCGAGGCGCTCCCCATCGCCGACATCGACCTCCCTGCCATCGACGCGGCCGTGCTCGACGATCCCGTGGGTGGCGTCTGCGTCGGGCATCCCGTCGAAGGTGCGAGGGTGAAGATCGCCGACGACGGCGAGATCCTCGTGTCCGCGCCGTGGGTCTCCGACGGCTACCTCGACCTGTGGGACACCCAACAACAGGCGCGCCTGTTCGATGGGGATGTCGTCTGGCACCGTTCGGGCGACGTCGGCCATTTCGACGATGCCGGGCGGCTGTGGGTCGAAGGCCGCACCGTCCACGTCATCCACAGCGAGTCCGGCCCGATCACCCCGGTTCCGGTGGAACGGGCGGTGGAGCGTGGGTCGGGTGTCGCCCGTTCGGCTGCGGTGGGCGTCGGGCCGGTCGGCGTCCAACAGCTCGTCGTGGTGCTCGAGGACCCGGCCTCGAAACCGGGTCTGGCGAGCACCGCCTCGACCGACGAGGTGCGGCGGCTGGTCGCCCGGCCGGTCGCGGCCGTGCTGACGCTTCGCCAACTGCCCGTCGACATCCGCCACAACGCCAAGATCGACCGCACCGCAGTGGCCGGATGGGCCGAGGCGGTACTGGCCGGTCGTCGCGCCCGGCCGCCGAAATGAGCCCGTCGACCCCTCCACGCCCAGGCGGTCCTCGATGAAGGTGCTCGTCACCGGCGCGTCGAGTCTCATCGGCACCGAGCTGACCAAGGCATTGGCACACCGCGGCGATTCGGTGGTGTGCTTCCAGCGCCGCGCATCTGGAATCCCGAGCGGCGAACGTGCCGTGACCGAGGTGCTCGGCGACGTGCGCGATGCCGACGCCATCGCCGCCGCCGCGGCCGGATGCGACGCGGTCGTGCACCTCGCGGCCAAGGTCGGGGTGGTCGGTGGGTGGGAGGAGTTCCGCTCGATCAACGTCGACGGCACGGCCAACGTGCTCGCCGCGGCGCGGCGGGCCGGAATCGGTCGGTTCGTGCACGTGTCGTCGCCGTCGGTGGCACATGGTGGCGAGGCGCTCGTCGGCGTGGGCGCCGACCCTCCCGTGCTGGCGCGACGCCGGGCCTACTACGCCGAGTCGAAGGCCATCGCCGAGAACGACGCCCTGGCGGCGACATCGCAGGAGATGGCGGTCGTGGTGATCCGCCCGCACCTCGTGTGGGGGCCCGGTGACGAACAGTTGGTGGGCCGCATCGTCGAGCGGGCGCGCACCGGCCGGCTCGCCCTGGTGGCGGGCGGCCGCGCCCTGGTCGACACGACCTACATCGACAATGCCGTGAGTGCGCTCGTCGCCGCCCTCGACTCGGTGGAACCCGGCGCGGTCTGCGCGGGGAGGGCGTATGTCATCACCAACGGCGAGCCGCGGCCGATCCGTGACCTGGTCGCCGGCATCTGCGCGGCCGCCGGCGTCGAGTTCGCGCCGCGGGATGTGCCCCTCGCCGTGGCCACGAGGGTCGGATCCATCGTCGAGCGGCTCTGGCCCGTGGTGCGCCGCCACGAAGAGCCGCCGCTCACCCGGTTCCTCGCCGAGCAGCTGGGAACCGCCCACTGGTTCGATCCCCGACCGCCGGCGCACGATCTGGGCTGGGCGCCGACCGTGACCATCGACGACGGACTGCGCCGACTCGCCGAGTGGTACGCGCAGGATCCCGAAATCGACCGGTGAATGCGGGGCGCCGCCGATATCCTCGCAGGGCCTCGGCGACGTGGCAGAGTGGCTCATGCAACGGCCTGCAAAGCCGTGTACCCGGGTTCAATTCCCGGCGTCGCCTCCATACACCCCAGGTCAGGGGTGTGAATCTGTCGGCGGACGCCCGCCCACGACGAGCGTCGAGCCTCGGACATTTCACCCGTTTGGGTGAATGCGTCATCTGCCACGATGACCCGGGCGCTGGGCGGGGGATCGTCACGATGGCGCGGGTCAGGTCACGACGATCCCCGCCCATCGCCGCCGAATGGATCGGGCAGGAATGGATCGGCCGGGCCACCGGTTGTCGGCCCCGTGGGATACACGGCAGCGCCGGATGGTTGGTGGCAACGGTTCGTGACCGAGCGCCCGGCCCGCACCGGCAAGCTGGCGGTGACTCGCCTGGACGGTTCACCACACGTCGCGCCGGTCTGGGTCGATGTCGATGGTGATGGCGACGACGCCCGGCTGGTGTTCATGACCTCGGCCGAGACGATCAAGGGGAAGTCGATCCTTCGTGACGGCCGCGTCGCCGTCTGTTTCGACGACGAGCACCCGCCGTTCTCGTTCGTGACGATCAGCGGGACCACCACGACCTCGACCGACCCCGACGAGTTGTTGGCGTGGGGAACGCGGATCGCCGCCCGGTACATGGGCGACGACGTCGCCGAGGCGTACGGACGTCGCAATGCGGTGCCACCGGAGATGGTGGTGTGGGTGACGCCGACCAACGTGGTGGCGAAGGTCGATGTCGCCGACTGATCGGAAATTCGGGCCACGGCGTGGCGCGCGCCCACTACGCTGAGGGCTCCACCGATGACGAGTCCTGCCCGCACCTCACCGACGACCACGACCGTCGTCGTTCCCGGCGCTCACCTCACCACGGCGCTCCTCGGTCCGCGAGATCACGTGTTGCGACGCGTCGAGCAGCAGTTCCCGACCACACAGATCAGTGTGCGCGGCAACGAGGTGCGGATCGGCGGCGACGACACGGCGGCGATCACGTCGGTCGCCGAACTGTTCGAGGAATTGATCGCCCTGCTGCAGAGCGGCCAGCAGCTCGACGACAACACGCTCGACCGGGTGTTCACGATGGTCCAGGCGAGTGAGAAGCCGAGCGAGATCCTGACGCATCAGGTGCTGCGCGGTGTGAAGGGCCGCCAGGTCAAGCCGAAGACGGCCGGCCAGAAGCGGTACATCGACACGATCTCGCAGAACGTCATCACGTTCGGCCTGGGCCCGGCGGGTACCGGCAAGTCGTGGCTCGCCGTGGCGATGGCGGTGCAGGCGCTGCAGAACAAGCAGGTGCAGCGGATCATCCTCACCCGTCCCGCGGTGGAGGCGGGGGAGCGGCTCGGCTTCCTCCCGGGTGACCTGATGGCGAAGATCGATCCCTACCTGCGCCCGCTCTACGACGCGCTGTACGACATGCTCGATCCCGACGGTGTGGCCCGGCTGCTCGAACGCCAGATCGTCGAGGTGGCCCCGCTCGCGTTCATGCGTGGCCGCACGCTCAACGACAGCTTCATCATCCTCGACGAGGCGCAGAACACCACGCCCGAGCAGATGAAGATGTTCCTCACCCGGATCGGCTTCAACTCGCGGGTCGTCGTCACCGGCGACACGACGCAGGTCGACGTCGCCAACGGCAAGAGCGGTCTGGCCGGGCTCGAGCGCACGCTCACGGGCATCGAGGGCCTCGCCTTCGTCAAGCTCACGGGCGCCGACGTGGTGCGGCACAAGATCGTCGCCGACATCGTGGCGGCGTACGAGAAGCAGCCACCCACGCCGACGTGACGGCTCCCGCGTCGGTCGTGTGCGCCGACGAGCGATCTGACGGAGGCGAGTTGCTCACCGCTGGACGTCGACCGGTGGGCAGCGCTCGCCGACGCGGTGCTCGACGCGCAAGATGCTCGCGGGGAACTGACCGTCACCTTCGTCGACATCGCCGACATCGCCGAGCTCAACGCCGAGCACATGGGCAAGGAGGGGCCGACCGACGTGTTGTCGTTCCCGCTCGACGATGGCGACGTCGTCCCGGGCGTGCCTGCGCTGCTCGGTGATGTCGTGGTCTGCCCGGAGGTGGCGCTCGCCCAGTTCGCCGACCACGCCGGCACGTTCGACGACGAGATCGCGCTGCTGATCGTCCACGGGATCCTGCACGTGCTCGGCCACGATCATGCCGAACCCGACGAGGCCGACGTCATGCGGGCCCGTGAACTCGAGCTGCTCACCGCCCTGCACTGGCACGGCCCGGCGCCCGCAGGGTTCCGCCAGACGCACGACTGATCACTAGCGTCGCCGCCCATGGAGATCACTCTCGACGGCAAGGTCGCACTCGTCAGCGGCGCATCGAAGGGCATCGGCAAGGCGATCGCGGCGACGCTCGCGGCATCCGGCGCGAAGGTGATGCTCAACAGCCGCAAGCAGGATCAGCTCGAGGCCGCCGCCGCCGAGATGACCGGCGAGGTCGACATCTTCGCCTGCAACGCCGGCGACGACGACGCGGGGGAGCGGGCCGTCACCGCCACCGTCGAACGGTTCGGCGGCCTCGACATCCTGGTCAACAATGCGGCGACCAACCCCTACTTCGGCGCCACGCTCGGCGTCGACGCGGCGCGCTACGACAAGACGTTCCAGGTCAACCTCAAGGCGCCGCTGTTCTGGAGCCAGGCCGCCTGGGAGCACGCGTTCAAGGACCGGCCGGGCACGATCATCAACATCGCCTCGGTCGGCGGACTGCGCGCCGAGTTCGGACTCGGCGTGTACAACCTCACGAAGGCGGCGCTGATCCACCTGACGCGTCAACTGGCCAACGAGCTCGGCCCGACGCGAGTGGTCGGCATCGCGCCGGGGCTCGTGCAGACGGACTTCGCATCGTTCCTCGTCGACAACTTCGGCGAGAAGCTGGCGGCGCGACTGCCGACGCAGCGCCTCGGCGAGCCACAGGACATCGCCAACCTCGCCGTGTTCCTGGCCAGCGACCTGGCGAGTTGGATCACCGGTGAGACCTACGTGATCGACGGCGGCGCCGGCGTCGCATCCAACGCCTGACCCGCACTCCGTTCCGTTCTCGTGAACTTCTTGCGCACCCGCGGGCGCGAGAAGTTCACGAGAACGTGGGGGAGCGCTGCAGTTTGCCGAGGGCGGTGCGGGGGAGCGCGTCGACGATCCGGATCGAACGGGGTGCCATGAACGCCGGCTGGGTGTCCTTCACGAAGGCGCGGATCTCGTCCAGGGTCGGCGCCGCGCCGGAGGGCACGATCACCGCCTCGACGACCTGACCCCACTCGTCGTCGGCAATGCCGCGGACCATCGCCTCGGCGACCGCGGGATGCGTGGAGAGGACCGCCTCGACGGTCTCGGGCCACACGTTCTCGCCGCCCGTGATGATCAGATCGCCGCGGCGACCGTCGACGTGCAGGCGGCCGTCGTCGAGCCAGCGGCCGAGATCGCCGGTCGGCAGCCAGCCGTCCGCATCGAACGGACGGGTGCCGTCGCGGTAGCCGCGCAGCAGCATCGGACCGCGCAGCCAGACCTCGGCGTCGCCATCGATGCGGACCTCGACGCCATCGAGCGGCACACCGTCGTAGACCACACCGCTCCCCGTCTCGGTCATGCCGTATGTCGTGACGGTGTTCGAAGGTCGATCAGCCGGCGGGCGGCTCCCACCGAGCACGATGCAGCGGAAGATCGACGGATCGATCCGCCGCAACGCGGTCGCGACGAGCGAGACGAGCGATGCACCCACCTCGGTGACCGCCACTGCGTCGAAGCCCGGCAGGACCGTCAATCGGGTGCCGGTGTGCAGTGCCCGGGTGACCACCGACAGCCCGCCGACGTGGGAGAGGGGCAGGCATGCCAGCCAGTGGTCGTCGGCGGTGACCTCGAGGCGGCGGCTCGTTGCTTCGGCTGACGCGGCGATGGCGTCGTGGGTGAGCACGACCCCTTTGGGTGTGCCGGTGGAACCGCTCGTGGCGACGACGAGGGCATCGCCGTCGTCTACTTCCTCGCCGACCTGCATCGCCGCGCAGACCGTCGCTCGCGCCGGGGCCGGTAGCCGTTGGTCGACCGGGAATGCCGCGTCGCCGGCGTCCCAGATGCGGCGCAGTTGGTCGACGAATTCAGGTCCGCCCGGCTGATCGAGCGCGATGAGCCGACCGGCCACCGATCAGCCCGTCACCGGATCGATCGGTGTCAACACGCCGACCAGCTGCTCGATCTCGGCGGCGACCGTGAGGCAGCGCAGATCGGTGAAGCGATCGCCCATCACCTGGACTCCGACGGGCAGCCCGTCGGCCAGCCCGGCGGGTGTCACGGCTGCGGGGATCCCCAGCACGTTGGCGTGGGTCACGGGCCGGATCGTGTCGACGAGATCGAGCGGGTCGTCGCCGCCACCGATGTCGGCGCCGTGGGCGAACGCGGGCTGGGCCCAAGTGGGGGACAGGAGGATCGGGTACTCCTGGAAGAACTCCGACCACAGCCGCATGATGCGATACCGGTCGGCGTGCATCAGGAGCGCGGCGGGGAACTCGGTCGGGGTGGCCCGGGCGTCGAAGTCGGCGATGATCGCCTGCCCGTCGGGGCCCATGACCTGCTCCAACAGTTCCCGCTGGGCGCGCAGGTCGCCGATCAGGATGTCGGTCCAGAGCTCGATCACGCGCTCGTACTCGGGTGGGGTGATCTCGACGACATCGTGCCCGGCGTCCGACAGTCGGTCGCCGACAGCACGGATCGAGGCCGCGATGCCGGCATCGGTGCTACCGCCCGGAGGATCGGTGAGCACGGCGATCCGCAGGCGCTCTCCCGGTGCGGCGTCGGTGAGCACGGCAGTGACGCTGCGCGGGTCGCGCCAGTGCTGGCCGGCGAGGATCCCGAGCGCGGCCCGGACGTCGGCCACGTGGCGGGCCATCGGGCCCTCGACGAGCATCAGTTGCGACGACAGCAGCTTGTCCTGCGGGGGGATGGCCGACGCCATCGGGACCACGCCGATCGTCGGCTTGAGCGAGGCGATGCCACAGCAGTGGGCGGGGTTCCGCAGCGACCCGCCGATGTCGTTGCCGAGGCCGATCGGGCTCATTCCGGAGGCGATCGCCGACGCCTCGCCCCCGCTCGACCCGCCGGCCGTGACGTTCGGGTTCCACGGGTTCCGGGTGAGTCCGTGCAACGAGGAGTCGGTGTGGACCCGGAGACCGAAGTCGGGGAGGTTCGTCCGGGCGAACGGGATCGCACCGGCGGCGCGCATCCGCTCGACGGTCGGCGAATCGCACGGCGCGATCGCGTCGGCGAAGATCGGCACGCCGTCGGTGGTCGGGCTCCCTGCGACGTCGATGTTCTCCTTCACCGAGCACGGCACACCGTGCAGCGGGCCGAGCACCTCGTCGTTCGCCACGGCCTTGTCGGCGCGGTCGGCGGCGGCCAGGGCGTCGTCGGTCAACAGGCGGACGATGGCGTTGACGTCCTTGTTCACCTGGAGCACACGGGCGAGGTGGGACTCCACGACCTCCCGACTCGACACCTGCTTGGTGGCGATTTTCCCGGCCAGTTCGAGT
Organism: Ilumatobacteraceae bacterium; assembly: GCA_963752815.1. Classification (GTDB taxonomy): domain Bacteria; phylum Actinomycetota; class Acidimicrobiia; order Acidimicrobiales; family Ilumatobacteraceae; genus Sva-07. Next base: position 290,379 of record CAVVZI010000006.1, read on the forward strand.
GCTCCCAGTTGCCATAGCTCGCTCATGCGGCCCATCATGGCGCACTCATGCATCGCTGGATCATCGGAGCCCGCCCGCGCACGCTGCCAGCGGCAATCGTTCCCGTCGCGCTCGGCGCCTCGTGTGCCGTGGGGGCGGGCGACGTCGTCTGGTGGCGCGTCGCGTGTGCCCTGTTCGTGAGTCTCGCGTTGCAGGTCGGCGTGAACTACGCCAACGACTACAGCGACGGCGTCCGTGGGACCGACGACGTCCGGGTCGGACCGCAGCGGCTCGTCGCCGGCGGCCTGGCGAGCCCGGCCGCGGTGAAACGGGCGGCGCTCCTTGCGTTCGCGCTCGCGGGGCTCGCCGGGTTGGCGATCGCCCTCGACACGTCGCCGTGGCTGATCCTCGTCGGTGCAGCCTGCATCGCCGCAGGGTGGTTCTACACGGGCGGCTCCCATCCGTACGGCTATCTGGGCCTCGGTGAGGTCTTCGTCTTCGTGTTCTTCGGGCTTGTCGCCACCGCCGGCACGACCTTTGCGGCGATCGAAGGCGTGACGGCGCTCTCCGTAGTGATGGGTTGCGGCGCCGGAGCGCTCGCCTGTGCGCTGCTGGTGGTGAACAACCTCCGTGACATTCCGACCGATCGCGAGGTGGGCAAGAACACGCTCGCGGTCCGCCTCGGCGATCGTCGGACCCGGTGGTTCTACGTCGTGTTGGTGAACGTCGCGTTCATCGTCGTGATCGTGGCCGCGTTCTGGCGAGTGCCGGTGCTGCTCGCGCTCGTTGCCGCCCCGCTCGCCGTCGTCCCGATCAAGGCGGTGCTGCGTGGGGCGTCCGGCCGGGACCTCATCGGCGTCCTCGGCGCCACTGGCCGCCTCCAGCTGGCCTACGCCCTCCTCGCCTCGATCGGCCTGCTCCTCGGCTCTTGAGGCAGCCAACCGGCGATGGCGTCGGCGGTGGCTTCGGGGCGTTCGAGATGGACGCTGTGGCCCGCGCCGGCGATCTGCTCGAACCGGGCGCCGGGAATCGTGTCGCGCAGCCGCCGCCCGAGTTCGCTGAACTTCGGGTCGGCCGCTCCGGCGAGGATCAGCGTCGGCACGTCGAGGGTCGCGAGGCGCTCCCACAGCGGTTCCTGCCTGCCCGTACCCGTCGAGCGCAGGCTCGAGGCCAGGCCCGCCGCAGTGTTGCGGAGCCGGTCGGCGCGCTGTGCCGTGGCCGGCGTCAGTCCCGCGAAGAGCGGATTGGCCAGCCATTCGTCGATGAATGCCTCGACGCCGATCGTTTCGATGCGCGTCGCCAGTTCCTCGTCGGACCGGCGACGGGCGCGCCGCTCGTCGTCGTCATCGATTCCGGCCGTCGCACCGATGAGGATCAGCCGCTCGACGAACTCCGGATGGGCGAGCGCGGCGTGCAGCGCCACTCGTCCGCCCATCGAATAACCGACGTACGTCGCCCGACCGCCGTGGCGAACGAGATGGTCGGCGCTCTCCCACAAGTCGGCGCGGAGCTCGCCGGCGCTCCCGTGCCCGGGCAGATCCACGGCGACCACACCGGCGTTCGGCAGCCGATCGCCGAGCAGCGCGGCGAACGTCTCCCACGACGACGCAGTCTGCGTGAAGCCGTGGACGAGGATGATCCGTTGCGGGGCTCGGTCGGCCATGTGTCCGTTCAGGCGTCCGGCTCGGCGATCGCGCTGGCGGCCATCTTCCGGAGCACCTGGGAATAGGTCTCGGGCTCCTGCGCTCCGGGCACGGCCCAGCGGCCCTCGAACACGAACGTCGGTACGGCGGTGACACCTTCGTCGCGACCTTCGGCGAGCTCGGCGGCGACCTCCGCAGCGCCTCGATCCGACTCGAGGAATTCGATGACCGCGTCACGATCGAAGCCGATCTCGGCGGCACAGTCGGCGAGCACTTCCGGGTCGCCGATGTTCAGCCCATCGGTGAAATAGGCCTTCAGCAGACGCTCCTTCGAGGTCGGCCTGCGCGACCGGCGACTCGGGTTGGACGGCGAGCCACAGGAGCCGGTGGGCGAGCAGGGTGTTGGCCCGCAGCGCCCGGTCCATGTGGAATTCGATGCCGGCCTCCGCCGCCCGCTCGGTGACGGTCTGCAGGATCTGCGCCGCCTGTTCCGGTCCGCCGAACTTCTTGGCGTACGTCTCGATCACGGGTTGGGCCGCGCCGGGGGCGGCGGTCGGGTCGAGCTGGAACGGTCGATACGTCACGTCGAAGTCGACGCCGAGGTCTTCGCCGGCGAGCAGCTCGAGCCCCGCTTCGAACTTGCGTTTGCCGATGTAACACCACGGGCAGACGACGTCGGAGTAGATGTCGATCGTGACCACTGGACGGGCTGGCTGACGCGCGGGGGCGGGGCTGCTGGTCTCCACGATCGTTACGGTACGCCCCGTATCGTCTGGTCACCATGGTCGACGAAACGAACCCACTGCCGCAGGACGTGCAGGCGACGTTCTGCGCGACGCTCGTCGACGAGTGGATCCGGCTCGGCGTCGTGCACGCCGTCATCGCCCCGGGGTCTCGTTCGACGCCGCTCGCTCTGGCGATCACCGATCGGGCGGAGCTCCGCACCCACGTGGTTCACGACGAGCGTGTCGCCGGCTTCGTCGCCCTCGGTCTCGGACTCGAGGGCGTTCCGGCGCTCCTGTTGTGTACGAGCGGCACCGCGGCGGCCAACTTCTTCCCCGCGGTCGTCGAGGCTGGGCTGTCCGCGGTCCCCATGCTCGTCGTCACGGCGGACCGGCCCGAGGAGTTGCGCGGCGTCGGGGCACCGCAGACCATCGACCAGATCGACCTCTACGGGCGTCACGTCCGCTGGTCTCGGGACGCCGGGGTGGCCGATGACGCGGAACGCAGCCTCTGGCGCGATCTCGCCCACGACGCCTGGATGAACGCGGTGTCGAACGCGGCCGCCGGCCCGGTGCAGCTCAATCTGCCGTTCCGTGAGCCGCTCCTCGGCCGGGCCTCGGCACTGCCCGAGCAAACGCCGCGGCCCACGCCGTCCGTCGGCGGGTCGCGTTCGACCGCCCCGGTACCCACCGCCGTCGATGCCGAACGGGGCGTGATCCTCGCCGGTGGACGCAGCGGGGTCGCTGCGTCCGACGTCGCTGCGCTCCACCGCGCCACCGGATGGCCGATCATCGCCGACCCGATGTCGGCGATGCGTCCGCTCGCCGGCAGTGTCTCGTATGCCGATTCCCTGCTCCGCGATCGGGGCTTCGCCGAGAATCACCGCCCGGACGTCATCGTCCGCCTCGGCCGACCGGCGAGTTCCAAGGTGCTCGCGGAATGGACGGCGTCGACCGGAGCCACACTGATCCAGGTCGGCGGCCCTGGCGTCATCGATCCCGACCGCAATGTGACGGCCGTGTGTTCGATGGCCGACCTCCTCGCGGCGACCGTCGGCGGACGCGGAGCGACTGGCTGGACCGAGGCCTGGTCGGTCGCCGACGCGTTGGCCGATACGTCGATCGAGGCCGCGCTCGCCGGCGAGGCGGAACTCAGCGAGCCTGGGGTCGCCCGAACCGTTGCCGCCGCGCTCCCGGATGGTGCCGTGCTCACCGTGGCCTCGTCGATGCCGATCCGTGATCTGGAGTGGTTCGGTGGGCGGTCGGCGGTGGCGCATGCGAACCGGGGCGCCAACGGGATCGACGGGGTCGTCTCCACGGCGCTCGGCCGCGCCCTCGCCGGCGAGACGTCGGTGGTCCTGCTCGGCGATCTCGCCTTCGCCCACGATTCGAACGCCCTGCTGGGCCTGCGGGCGCGGGATGCCGATCTCCGCATCGTTGTGGTCGACAACGACGGTGGCGGCATCTTCTCGTTCCTGCCGCAGGCCTCCGCGCTCGCGCCCGACCGGTTCGAGCAGTTGTTCGGGACGCCGCTCGGCGTCGACGTGCTGGCGCTCGCCGATGCGCACGGCATCTCGACCGCGACGGTCACGACAGTGGACGAACTGACGAGCCACCTGGCGTGCCCGGGGCCGTCGGTGATCCGTGTGCCGTCGGACCGTCGGCACAACGTCGTGGTCCACGAGCGTCTGCACGCCGCAGTGGCCGCAGCCCTCGACGCTCGAGGATGAGACCCGCTCGCTACGGGCGGACGATCGCGCTGAGCATCGCCTGGAACTTCGCCTGCGTCTCGGCGAGTTCCGACAGGGGATCGCTGTCGGCGACGATGCCGCCGCCCGCCACGAGCCGGGCCGACCGGCGATCGGCCGAGAGCTCGGCGCAGCGGATCGCCACGGCCCAGGTGCCGTTTCCTCTGGCGTCGACCCAGCCGACGGCGCCGCCGTAACGCCCCCGCTCGAAACCTTCCACCCGCTCGATGAGGGCGATCGCCTCGTCCCGCGGGGCTCCCCCGAGCGCGGGTGTGGGAGACAGGGCGCGCACCAACTCGATCACCGACGGGCCCGGCTGCGACAACCGACCCTCCATGCGGGTGCCGAGATGCTGCACGTTGGCGACGGTCACGATCGAGGGCTCGGGCTCCCAGTCGAGGTAGCTCGACCACGGCAGCAGCGTGTCGTGGACGACGTCGATCACGACCCGATGTTCGATCTGGTTCTTGACGCTGGCGATCAGTTCCGCCGCGAGCACCGCGTCGTTGGTGACGTCGCCCGTGCGCGGTGCGGTACCGGCGAGGGGGTGGGAGCGGACGACGTCGCCGTCGACCTCGATGAGGAGTTCGGGCGATGCCCCGATGAGTCCGTCGATCGAGTAGCGGTAGCTCGACCCGAAGCTGGCGCGGAGGCGGCGCAGGACCGCATGGACATCGATCGGCTGGTCGGAGCTCACCGTGATCGGCCGGGCGATCACCGCCTTGACGAGATCGCCGGCGCGCACCGCGTCGCGGGCCATCGCCACCGCGGTGAGGTAGTGCTCGATGGCGCCCGGTTCGATCGTGTAGCTCGCCGCGGTCGGGGTGGGCGGCGCGGTGGCTTCCTCTGAACCGAGCCAGGCGGTCGCGCCGGCCAGCAGCCGGTCGGCATCCTCGCGGTCGGCCCCGACGACCGTGATCGTGTTCGGGCCCGCCGCCGTCTTGCGGACGACGACCTCGGGAACGAGCAGTTCGCACGCCGAGCCCGGCCGGAACGGTACGACGCCGAGGGCGATGGGCCCGTGTGACTCGACGGTCGAATCGTGTTCCAGGCCGGCGAGCCAAGCGGAGGCCTCGTCGGCGGGGATGCGAGCGGCGGTGCCTCGCCCCGCGATCCCGACCCCGTCGCGCACGAAGAGGGTGCCGTCGCCGCGGGCGATGTCGTTCAGGTTGAGCTCGGCCGCCGTCGCCGGATCGAGCACCTGCTCGAGACCCCGGGTGATCGCGTACATGTTCCTCAGTCGGGTGTTTCGTGCTCGTCGGGTATTTCCGGCACCCACGCCCTGCTCGAAACACCCGACGGGCGCGAGATACCCGACTCGGGGTGGACCGAGCGGGTGGCCACGAGGAGTTGCGTGAGACCGCCGCTCAACTGGGTGTGGCGGACGGCCGCGAAGCCCGCCGTGGCCAGCATCTCGACCATCTCGTCGGGCGACGGCAGGTAGGCGACGCTCTTCGGCAGGTACCGGTAGGCCGCGCCGTCGGAGAGGGCCGCGCCGATCCGTGGCACGACGTGGCCGAAGTAGATGTTGTTCCCGGTGCGGATGACCGGATTGGGTGGCGTGCTCACGTCGAGCAGGGCGATCCGGCCACCGGGCCGCACCACCCGCGCGAGTTCGGCGAAGAACGTCGGCAGGTCGGCCAGATTGCGCAGCGCGAACCCGCACGTGACGCCATCGACCGACGACTCCGGGACCGGCAGGCGCAGGATGTCGGCCTGCACGCGGGGCACGCCCGAGCGATCCGCCGAGAGCATGCCGAAGCTCAGGTCGATCGAGATCGGACGGATACCGCCGCGAGCGAGATCGATGCAGAGGTCACCCGTCCCACTCGCCAGGTCGAGCACGCGGCTCCCGCTCGGCAGGGCGAGGTCGCGAACGGCCCGCTTGCGCCAGCGCACGTCGAGGCGGAACGAGATGATCCGGTTCAGCCGGTCGTACCGCGGTGCGATCGCATCGAACATGTGCCGCACCGCGGCCACCTTGGCGTCGCCCTCGAGCAACTCGTCGGTGTCCCATTCGCGTCGAGCGTCGCCGCCCGGTGGTGGCGACAGGTCGGTCTTGGTCACGTCGTGGAGGTTATGCCGACGCCGCGGCGACCTGCTTGGCCCATCGGTAGTCGGCCTTGCCGCTCGGCGAGCGCTGCACCTCGTCGACGTACACGATCGTCTTCGGCAGCTTGTAGCGGGCGATGTGGCGCTCGGCCTCCTGGCGGAGTTCGGCGTCGTCGACCTCGTAGCCGGCACGGATCCGGACGATGGCCACGACCTCGTTGCCCCAGCGCTCGCTCGGTCGTCCGGCCACGACGCAGTCGTACACGGCCGGATGCGCCTTGATGGCCGATTCGACCTCCTCGGCGAAGATCTTCTCGCCGCCCGAGTTGATGGTGACGGCGTCACGGCCGTGCAGCTCGACGACACCGCCGTCGAGGAGGCGGGCGCGGTCGCCGGGAACGGCGTAGCGCACACCGTCGACCACGGGATACGTGCGCGCCGTCTTCGCCGCGTCGCCGAGATAGCCGAGCGCCAGCCGGCCCTCCTTGGCGAGCCAGCCGATCTCCTCGTCGCCCGGTTCGAGCACCCGGTCGAGGTCGGCCGACAGCACGACATTGCCGGGCGCGATCTCGAACGATCCGGTCGTGGCGCTCCCGCCGACCGAGACGTGCGACACCTGGCCGCCGGCCTCCGACGACCCCAGACCGTCGACGATCATCAGCGTCGGGAGATGGGCGAGCAGTTCGTCCTTCAAATTGGCCGACAGCGGGGCGCCGCCGGAGAGGATCACGATGAGCGACGACAGGTCGTACGGGTTGCGGTCGAGTTCGTCGAGCAACGGGCGGGCAAAGGCGTCGCCCACGATCAGCATGAAGTTGAGCTTCTCGCGCTCGACCAGCGACCACATGTCGACCGGGTCGAGTCGTTCGGGAACCGATTGGACGAAGACCGTTCCGCCTCCGAGCAAGGTACTGAACGCGACCCAGTGGCCGGCGCCGTGCATGAACGGAGGTCCGATCAGCGCCCGCGATCCCTTTTTCGCCTCGGCGACGAAATCGGCGATCGACGTGGCGGTCTTCGAACCTCCGAAACACTCGACCATCGCATCACCGTTGCGCCACATCACGCCCTTCGGCATACCGGTGGTGCCGCCGGTGTAGAGCATGTAGAGGTCGTCGGGGCTCCAGTCGACGGCGGGGCGGTCCGGCGATGCGGCAGCCAGCGCGTCCTCGTACCAGATGGCGCCGGGCAGGAGTTCGTTGCCCGACGAGTCGGGCACCTGGAGGATGACCTCGAGGTTGGGGAGTGCCGGCAGCACCTCGGCCAGGGTCGGTGCGAACTGGGAGTGCACCACGATGGCCCGGGCGTTGGCGTCGGCCAGCAGGTACTGCAGTTCCTCGGCGACGTAGCGGTAGTTCACGTTCAGCGAACCGACCCGCGCCTTGAGCGACCCGAGCATCGCCTCGAGGTACTCGTTGCCGTTGTGGAGGTAGATCGCCAGGTGGTCCTGGCCGCTCTCGTGATTGGCGAGCGCAGACCGCTCGACATGGCAGCCGAGGCCACGGTCGAGCAGGTGGTTCGCCAACCGCCGGGTGCGCTCGGTGACGTCGGACCAGCTCAGACGGCGGTCGCCGAACACGAGGCACTCCGCGTCGGGACGTGTCTCGCCGATCGCTTCCAAGACCTCGGCAAGGCTGAATTCGGGGACGGGTGAGGTCACAGGGTCGACCAGGGGCACGGCGGCGACAGCGCGGTCAGTTGTAGTAGCGGAAGATGACTTCGGCCACGCACGACGGCTTGCTCGCGCCCTCGACCTCGAACACGAATTCCTGCGTGACCTGGGCGCCGCCAGGGACATCTTCGACCGACATCAGGGTCACGCCGAGGCGGAGCTTCGAACCGACCGGCACGGGCGACGGAAAGCGGACCTTGCCGCACCCGTAGTTCACTCCCATCGAGACGCCGCTCACGCCGAAGATCTGCGGCGACAGCGTCGGGCCGAGCGACAGCGTCAGGTAGCCATGGGCGATCGGACCGCCGAACGGCCCGCTGTTCGCCCGCTCGACGTCGATGTGGATCCACTGGTGGTCACCCGTCGCGTCGGCAAACGTGTTCACCTGCGCCTGGGTGATCTCGACATATGGCGAGTAGCCGAGGTGTTCGCCGACGAGCGTCTTGAGTTCGTCGATTCCGTTGATCGTGCGAGTCATGGGGGAGAGCTTGGCAAACTGAGGCCATGACCGACGAAACGCACGACTTCCGTTCCGGCTTCGTGACGTTCGTCGGCCGACCCAATGTCGGCAAGTCGTCCCTCGTCAACTCGATCTGCGGCCGCAAGGTGAGCATCGTGTCGGACAAGCCGCAGACGACGCGCCATCGCATCATGGGGGTGCTCACGCGACCCGACGAACAGATCGTGTTCGTCGACACGCCCGGCCTGCACAAGCCGGTGTCGGCGCTGGGGGAGCGGGTGAATGCGACGGCGCTGGGCAGCGTCAGCGACGTCGATGCGACGTGCCTCGTGCTCGATGCCACCATGCCGTTCGGCAAGGGCGATCGGTGGGTGGCGGAGAAGATCCACATGCCCGACTCGGTCGTGATCGTGAACAAGACCGACGTTGCCAGCCGCAAGCAGGTGATGGCGATGCTCCAGGCGGCGAGCGTCCTCGGGGCCGCGGAGTACTTCCCGGTCTCCGCGAAGACCGGCGACGGAGTCGGCGCACTCGTCGATCACCTCGGCTCGCGTCTCCCGCCCGGCCCGAAGTACTTCCCCGACGACGAGGTGTCCGATCTCCCCGAGGAGCGATGGGTGGCCGAGTTGGTGCGCGAGCAACTCCTGGCGGTCACCCGTGACGAACTTCCGTATTCGATCGCCACGCAGGTGACCGAGTGGGAATGGCCGCGTATCCGGGTCGACATCATCGTCGAGCGCGACAGCCAGAAGGGGATGGTCATCGGCAAGGGCGGCCAGATCCTCAAGCAGGTCGGTGAGCTGGCCCGAGCGGAGATGCCCGCCGGTGTGTACCTGGAGCTGCGGGTGAAGGTCGACAAGGACTGGCAGCGCCGCCCGGAACGCGTGGAGCGCCTCGGGTACTGATCTGCGGGCGGTGTCAGCCGGCCGGGGGCGTCTCGACGGGAACGGCGGGAGGCACGGTCTCGGCGGGCGGTGCTTCGGTCGTCGTGCTGTCGGTCGACGCGTCCGGATTGGCCGACGAGGTGATCAGCAGGACGCGGTAGTCGTCGCCCGACACCGGTTGGCCTTCGCCACTGAGCAGGCCATTGCCGTCTTTCACCTGGGTCGGCTCGCCGCCGAGCGTGAACAGCACCTGGCCCACGCCGCGCAGATTGCTCACCATCGTCAGCACGATCTGGCCGATCGCCTCGCTCTGGTCGAAGGACGGAATCCGTCCGAAGATCTCCGGATCGAGATCGACCGTCACGACGCCGCCAGCCTGATCGGTCGCGGTGATCAGGCCCTGCTCGATCAGGGTTTCGAGGCCCGCCCCCGGAGCGCCTGCCGGCGGCCCGCCCTCGAGGAGCGACACCACCTGGTCCGCACCGAAGTCGCGTTGGAGCGCATATGGCACCGGTTGCAGCCGTCCGCGTGAGAGGAAGTAGATGTCGACCTCCTCGAGCGGGATCGTGCTCGTCGATTGCGAGACAGTGGTCGCCGGAGCGAGCGGGATCGTCGTGGTCGTGGTCGACGTGGTCGTGCTGGACGAGGTCGCGTCGAGGTCGAACGGGATCTCCTCGGCGGGGATCTCCTTGAAGCTGCTCTCGCCGGTGGGAATGCCGCAAGCAGCGAGCAACACGCCGAGCGCGACCGGCACGCCGATCGCCAACACCGGTCGGAGGTGGCGTGGTCGGCGCCTCATGGACCGACCTCCGTGGGCAGTTCGACGACGAAGCGGGCGCCTCCGCCGACGCAGTCCTCGACCCACGCCCGTCCACCCATCGCCGCGCTGTGTTCGGCGACCAGCGCGAGGCCGAGGCCGGTCCCGACGCGGCTGCGGGCGGCACTGCCGCGGGCGAACCGCTCGAAGATCCGGCCCCGTTCGCCTTGGGCCACGCCCGGTCCGTTGTCCTCCACGGCGAGCCGGAGGCGATTCGGCTCGACCTGGAACAGTTCGATCCTCGTCGGACCGTCGCCGTGGTTGTGGGCGTTGTCGAGCAGGTTGCCGAGGATGCGCTCGTAGCGCACTTTGTCGATCGACACCTCCCGTCCGACCCGGCGCGCCACGTCGATCGGCACGTCAGCGGCGTTGTAGCGAGCGGCGATCCGGCCGGTCAGTTCCACGATGTCGAGACGTTCGACGTTGAGATCGTGTGAGCCGGCGTCGAGCCGTGACAGTTCGAGGAGATCCATCACCATGTCGTCGAAGCGGCGGATCTGGCTCACCACGATGTCCAGGGCCTGTTGTGTCCGTTCGGGGATGTCGTCACGCCGGGCATCGAGCACCTCGACGGCCGCCGCCAGGGCGGTGATCGGCGAACGCAGCTCGTGGCTCACGTCGGAGGCGAAGCGGGCCTCGCGCTCGATCCGGGTCTGCACCGCGTCGGCCATCTCGTTGAACGAGCCCGCCAACCGGTCGAGATCGGGATCGGACTCCGGAGCCAGACGCGTGTCGAGCCCGCCCGAGGCGATGTCCTCGGCCGCATCGGCCACCTGGCTGAGTGGCCGGAGCAGCCGTCGACTGGTCGCCAGGCCGAACAGGGTCGCCAGCAGCAGGGTTCCTGCGGCGCCGAGCGTCAGCGCCGTGAGGATCGAAGTCAATGTATTTTCGGTCGATCGGAGCGGGAACGCCTCGAAGTACCCGGTGTCGTGCTCGGCGATGGCCACGCCGACCGTGATGAACTCGTCGCCGTTGATCGACGCGAACTCGACTGCCGATCGACCGGCCCACACCGTGTCGACCAGGCGGCGGGGGAACTCGGTGAGCGGGTGCGTCAGATCGGAGCGGACCTCGTCCTCCTGGGAGGAAGCGAGCACGGCAAAACCGTCCGCCTCGGTGCGCAGGTCGTTCTCGATGAAGTCGCCGATCTCGACGGGATCGTTCGTCATCACGTCACGGACGTCGTTGGCGTTCTTGAATGCCTGGGTCTTGGCGGTCGTGGTGCGCTCGTTGATGAGGTTGTTCCTCGCGAAGCCGTAGGTGACCCCGATCAACACGATTCCCGCCAGCAGCGCGATGAACGCGAAGAAGAGCGTGACGCGGGTGCGCAACCGGAGGGTTCGACGCATCGGCACGGCCGACAGTGTGGCAGGCGCAGTTGGATCCGACATTCCACGGCACCGACATTCCAGGGCACCATGAGACGGAGCCAGTGAGGGAGGGGTTCACCCGCTGCCGGTGAGGCACCAGGGGGAGGAAGGCACCTCACCGGGGCAGCGTGAACATCACTCATACTGATGACGCTGTGTGACAGAGCAACGATGGAATTGTGCGATTTCTGTAACAAACTGCGGTCGAGCACCACACAGCGCGGTCGTCGCCTCACCCGTGGGATGCGGCGCGCCCCGTGTCGGTTCGGTCACAATGGGCGGCAATCATGGAATCGCTGCTGTTCATCGAGGACGACGACGGTATCCGCCTCGCCCTGTCGCTGGCCCTCGAGGACGAGGGGTATTCGGTGCGCGAGGCCGGCAACGGCACCGACGGCCTGGCGGCGTTCGAGCAGCGTGCGCCCGACCTCGTGTTGCTCGATCTCCGTCTGCCCGACATGTCGGGTTTCGACGTCTGCCGGCAGATCCGGGCCAAGAGCATCGTGCCGATCATCATGATCACGGCCCAGACCGACACCCACGACATGGTGGCCGGCCTCGAAGCAGGAGCCGACGACTACGTCACCAAGCCGGTGGTACCGAAGGAACTCGCCGCCCGGATCCGGGCCCTCCTGCGGCGCGTGCACCTCCACGGTGCCGCGCCGCTCGGCGTCGGTCAGTTCGTTCGGCGACATCGAGTTGCGGCGCGAACTCGGCCTCGCGTACAAGGGCGGACAGGAACTCAACCTCACCAAGACCGAATTCCGGCTGCTCTGCGAGTTCGCCGACCACGCCGGCGCGGTGTTGTCGAGGGATCAGCTGCTCGAACGCGTGTGGGGGTACGAGTACCTCGGCGATTCGCGTCTCGTCGATGCCCACGTCCGACGCCTCCGTTTGAAGGTCGAGGATCAGCCCGACGAACCGACGCTGATCGTCACCGCCCGCGGCGTCGGCTACCGCCTGATCGCCTGACGATCCGGCAGCAACCCGGCGCGCCACCGGACCCGACCCCCTGCGCGACACCTGCGACTACTTGGCGTAGAGGGCTTCGATCTCGGCGGCGAAGCGGGTCAGGATGCCGCGCCGCTTCAGCTTCGAGGTGGGGGTGAGCAGGTCGGAGTCCGGCAACCACTCCTCGCCCAGCACCTTGACCTTCTTCACCGATTCGGCGTTGTTGAACTTGGCCATCACCTCGACCAGCCCGGCGTCGATCTCGGCCTGCACCTCCGGATTGTCGGCGAGCGACAGCATGGTGGCGTCGTCTCCCGTCAGACCGTGCGCAGCCGCCCACGACGCCGAGGCGTCGGGATCGAGCACGACCAGCGCGGCCACGAACGGGCGCTTCTCGCCCACGGCGCACGCCTGGCCGACCAACGGGATCATCTTCAACTCCGCTTCGAGGTTGGCCGGGCTGATGTTCTTGCCACCGGCGGTGATGATCAGTTCCTTCTTGCGGTCGATGATCTTCAGGTACCCGTCGGCGTCGATCTCACCGATGTCGCCGGTGTGCAACCAGCCGTCGGCGTCGAGCGTCTCGGCCGTCTTGTCCGGCTGGCCCAGATAGCCGACGAACATGTTGCCGCCACGCGCGAGGACTTCGCCGTCGTCGGCGATCTTCATCTCGACGCCCGCCGCCGCGGTACCGACACAGCCGGGTTTCGGCGTCGAGGACCAGGTCAGCACCGCCATCGTCTCGGACAGGCCGTACCCCTCGGTGAGCGGCACCCCGATCGCCCGGAACCAGGCGAGGATGTCGGACGGGATCGGCGCGGCACCGGTGATCGCGATCTCGGTCTGATCGAGGCCGAGTAGCGCCCGGACGCCCTTGAATGCCACCTCGTCGAGGAAGTCCCAGGTTGCCCGTTCCTCGTCGGTGGCCGTGCCCCGGGTGATCTTCTCCATGATCGGCAAGGCCGCTTCGATCGCCTCGTCGAACGCCTGCTTCTTCTCCGCATCGGCGGAGAGCGCACCGTTGACTCCGGCATACAGCTTCTCCCACACCCGTGGCACGCCGATGAAGAGGTTCGGGTGCACCTCGCGGGCGGTGGCGGCCATCTGTGACGTCTGGGGGCAGCAGGCGACGAGCGTGGCGAAGTCGACGAGGTAGTAGTGCCCGAGCAGCCGCTCCATGATGTGCGCCATCGGCAGGTACGACACGTGCCGCTTTCCCGCGAAGTCGGTGATCGAGGTCTGGTCGCGCATGATCTGGCCGACCGACTCGAGCGTCCAGAGCACGTTGCTGTGGCTGAGCATCACACCCTTCGGCGGCCCGGTCGTGCCCGACGTGTAGATGATCGTGGCGAGATCGTCGAGCGTGGCGGTCTTGGCTTCGGCGGCGAGATCGGCCGGTTCGAATGCGGCGAGATCCTCGTACCGGATGATGTCGTCGCCGGCGAGATCCGACGGGTCGATCAGCACGATCTGTTCGAGCGTGGGCAGCGCCGCCCGCACCTTGAGGAACCGTTCGAGAAACCCGGTGTCCTCGACGATCGCCACCTTCGCCTTGCAGTCGTTCACGACGTACTCGACCTGCTCAGGCGCCGATGAGTTGTAGATCGACACCGGCGTGGCACCGCAGAACAGCACGGCGAGGTCGAGGGCGTGGAACTCCGGGCGGTTGCGGATCATCATGACCACCGTGTCGCCATGGCCCACGCCGAGGTCCTTCAGCGCGGCGGTGAGTTGCGCGGTCAGCGCCGCGAGCTCTTCGAGGCTCGACGACTGCCAGTCGCCCGACGAATCTTTCCATTCGAGCACCGTCGTCGACCCGTTGCGGGCGACGTTGGCGAGGAAGCGCTGCGGCACGTTCTGGCCGGCGATGCGATCGTGCAGATCCTGGCTCGTGGGCATCGTCCAATCATCGCGCGTCCGCGCGATCAGGTGGAACGGTCGAGGAACGCCGTGACCGCGTCGGTGAACACGTCGTTGCGGTCTCCGGCGATCATGTGACCAGCGCCGGCGACGTCGACGTACTCGGCGTGCGGGACGAGCCGCAGGAACTCCTCGGCCTGCTCCTCGGTCACGAGGTCGGACAGCCTCCCGCGGATCAACAGCGTCGGCAGAGTGAGCCGCTGCGCCATCTTGGCCAGCTCGTCGTGATGAGCATCGCGGGCGTGCTCGCTCGTGCCGCCCGTCCGGATGTCCAGGAACGCCGGGTCCCAATGCCAGCGCCAGCGGCCGTCATCTCCGAGGCGGAGGTTCTTGGCCAGGCCCGACAGATCCTTCGGGCGCGTGCGGTGTGGCTGGTACGCGGCGATCGCATCGGCCGCCTCGTCGAGCGTTGCGAACCCGTCCTCGCGCGTTGGCTCCCATGAAGCCGAGGATCTTGTCGACGCCCTGCTTGGCGGGGTGCGGCGTGATGTCGACGAGCACGAGCGCCCGGAACGCACTCGGCCGCTCGTCGACGGCGTGGAGCCCGGACATGCCGCCGAGCGAAGCGCCCACCCAGGTCGGCGGCTCGGCGACCCAGTCGGCGACGGCGAGGGCATCGTCGCGGAAGCTCGTCATCGTGTAGTCGTGGTCCGGCGCCCACGTCGAGTCGCCGTGGCCGCGCAGATCCATCGAGACCACGCGATGACCGGCGTCGGCGAGGGCCTGGGCGGTGCCGCCCCACGAGTAGCGGGTCTGACCGCCACCATGAGCGAGCACGACCGGCGTCCCCGCACCCTCCCAGTGGTCGGCGGCGATGACGACGCCGGTCGGGGAGGGGATGTGGACGACGTCAGGCATCGTGCGAGCTTCGCGCCCACCCACCCAGCCCGAAAATGCCGAAATCGCTCAGCGCGATGCCAGGCAGATTCCGCGTCGACGCAGACGCCGCTCCGAACTGGGCACGGATTCGTGCGCCTCGTGAACGTTTCGAGGATTTTCGGTCGTCGGAGTCGGGCCGCGGCGGGATCAGTCCCAGACCGGAGAGCGCTTCTCGGCGAAGGCGGCCATACCTTTGGCCGCGTCGGGTCCACGGAACAACGTGTCGGACAGTTCGCGCATCGCCTCGAACGCCGCGTCGCGCGGCATCGACGGCACCACTCCGAGCATCCGCTTGGTCTCGGCGACCGCCCGCGGCGCACCGGCCCGGATGCCCTCGCACAGCTGACCCACGGTCGCGTCGACGTCGTCGGCAACGTGGCTGACGAGCCCGATCGACCGTGCCTCCGCCGCGTCGAACGGCTCGCCGGTGAGCATCGCCGCGGCGATCTTGCCCGCTGGAACCCGACGGAGGATCGGCACGGAGATGATCGCCGCGGCGACGCCGATGCGGACCTCGGTCAACGCAAAGGTGGTCGAGGAGTGCACGACGACGAGGTCGCAGGCCGCCATCAAGCCGATCCCGCCGGCGCGCACGGCCCCGTTGACGGCCGCGATCGTCGGCCGTTCGGTGTCCATCAGACGTTCGAGCGCGCTGACGAACGGGCGGGAGTCGGCGGGCTCGTCGGAGCGCTCCTTGAGGTCGGCGCCGGCGCAGAACGCCGGGCCGCGGTGGGTGAGCACGATGGCCCTGGCGTCTTGCTCCTCGGCAGCGTCGATCCCCTCGTGCAGCTCGGCGACGAGCTGGCGCGACAGCGCGTTGCGGTTCTGCTGCGAGTCGAGCGTGATCGTCGCGATGCCATCCACCAGCTCGGTCCACACGACTCGTCCCGTGTCGTTTCCCAGATTCTGTCCCATTGCCGAACCGTACCGGGGGTGCACGAGCGCGGCCCCGCTCCGGTCGTTTCGGACCCTCGGGTGGCAGAACTTCTACACTCGCGAACGTGACCGACCTCCGAAATGACTTCCCGGCCGGTGTCCTCACCGGCGATTCCGTGGCCCAGCTGTTTGCGTTCGCGAAGTCCGAACAGTTCGCGATTCCTGCCGCCAACTGCATCGGGTCGAACTCGATGAACGCGGTGATGGAGACCGCCGCCAAGCTCAACAGCCCGGTGATCATCCAGTTCTCGACGAGTGGTTCGGCGTTCGTCGCTGGCAAGGCGATCCCGGTGTCCGGCGACCAGGCGTCGATCCTCGGTTCCGTGGCCGGGGCGCGGCACGTCCGCACGCTCGCCGAGGCGTACGGCGCCCGCGTCATCCTGCACACCGATCACTGTCCGAAGCCGAAACTGGGTTGGATCTCCGGCCTGCTCGATCTCGGCGAGCAGCATTTCGAACAGACCGGCGAGCCGCTGTTCAGCTCGCACATGCTCGACCTGTCGGAGGAGCCGATGGAGGAGAACATCGACATCTGCGTCGAGTACTTCCAGCGGATGTCGAAGATCGGCATGACCCTCGAGATCGAGCTGGGGATCACCGGCGGCGAGGAGGACGGTGTCGACAACTCCTCTGCCGACCCGGCCGACCTGTATTCGAAGCCCGAGGAGGTGGCGTACGCCTACGAGCGGCTCTCCGAGATCGGCCCGAACTTCACGATCGCCGCCGCCTTCGGCAACGTGCACGGTGTCTACAAGCCGGGCAACGTGAAGCTCACGCCGACGATCCTGCGCGACGCACAGGCGTACATCGCCGAGAAGTTCTCGACCGACCCCAAACCGGTCAACTTCGTGTTCCACGGCGGTTCGGGTTCGACCGCCGACGAGATCGCCGAGGCGCTCAGCTACGGCGTGATCAAGATGAACATCGACACCGATCTGCAGTGGGCGTTCTGGGACGGCATCCGCGGGTACGAGGCCGACAAGCACGACTACCTGCAGGGCCAACTCGGGAATCCGAACGGGCCGGACGCCCCGAACAAGAAGCAGTACGACCCGCGGGTGTGGTTGCGCGCCGGCGAGGAGAGCTTCGTCGCCCGCCTCGAGCAGGCCTTCCGCGAACTCCACAACGTCGGAACGCTCGCCTGACAGCGAGCGATGAGCCAGATCCCCGTATCCGGGGATCTGGCTCATCGCTACGGTCGGTCAGGTGGGCTCGGCGGTGATCTCGCGGAGGAAGGTTTCGACGTCGGCGCGGTGGCGGGTGCGCTTCATCGGCGGCAGCGCCTTGACGATGTCCCACCGGTAGCGGGCGGTGCCGAGGCGGGGGTCCATCACGGCCACGACGCCACGGTCGGTCGCATTGCGGATGAGCCGCCCGCACGCTTGGGCGAGCATCATCGAGGCCCGCGGGATGTCGATCTCGGCGAACGCACGCGACCCGAGTTGCTCCCGCCTGGCCGACAACAACGGATCGTCCGGGCGAGGGAACGGGATCCGGTCGATCACGACGAGCGACAGTGTCGAACCCGGGACGTCGACACCCTGGAAGAGGCCGGCGGTGGCGAACAGGCACGTCTCGGCGCTCTCGGCGAAGGCCTTCACGAGCGCCGGCTTGGGCAGGTCGCGCTGGGTGAGTATCGGGAACCGCACGCGAGCGCGCAGTGCCTCGGCGGCCTCGTCCATCGAACGCCAACTCGTGAACAGCGCCAGGGTGCGTCCACCGGCACTGTTGATCAGTGCCTCGAGTTCGTCGTGCACCGCGGGCCGGAACGCCTCACTGTTCGGGTTCGGCATGTGCATCGCGCAATAGAGCATCGAGTTCGCGTCGTAGTCGAACGGGCTGCCGACGTCGGCGACATCGACCGAGTCCGCCGGCATCCCGACGCGTGCCGGCAGCGAGGAGGGGATCGTCGCGCTGGTGAGCACCGCGGTGCGCCTTGACCACACGCCTTCGGCCAGGGCGGGTCCGACGTCGAGCGGTGCGAGTTCGAGGCGCGGCGACTCCGGCGAGCCGGACACGAACGCCACATAGCCTTGACGGCCTTCGATCGCCACGTCGAGTTGCTCGATCGCCCTGCCGAGCAGCGTCTGGGCGCGCAACTTGCGCTGCTTCGCGTCCTCGACGTCGGTCGAGATGCCGACCAGCACCTCGCTGGCGGAGCCCAGGCGGAGCCGGGCATCGGTGAGCACGTCCTGCACCGAGTCCGGCAGCGGGATGGTCAGGCGCTGGCCGACGGACCCGCTGATCGCGTCCCGCAGCGACTCGGCGATCTCGGCGATCGAGCCGATCAGTTGCGGATCCTCGATGATCCGTCGCACGACACCGGCGAGCGTGGTGAACCGTCCCGGTGCGATCTCGATGCCGACGGTGTCGCTCATCACGTCTTCGAGCACGTGCGCCTCGTCGAACACGACGACGTCGTGCTCGGGCAGGATCGCACCACCGCTCGCCACGTCGAGCCCGTAGAGATGGGTGTTGACGACGATCACGTCCGCGGCGGCGGCGCGCCGGCGGGCCTGTTCGGCGAAGCACGGGTCGCCGAGTGGGCAACGTTCGGCACCCGGGCACTCGTCGCTGCCGACGCTCACCGCACGCCACGCGTTGTCGGACGGCGTCCATTCCATCTCCGCCTGATCGCCGGTCGGAGAGGAGCCCGCCCACTCCGCGATGCGCTTGATCTCGACCTGGGTGGTGAGCGCCATCGTGTCGAGTTCGAGCTGTGCCTGATCGGGCGAGCCCATCTCGCGGAGCCGTTGCAGGCACACGTAGTTGCTCCGGCCCTTGAGCACCGCGAAGTCGAAGTCGACGTCGAGGTGCTCGGCGAGGAACGGGAGGTCCTTCATGGCGAGCTGGTCCTGGAGGGCCTTCGTCGCCGTGGCGACCACCACCGTCGAGCCCGATTCGATCGTCGGAATCAGGTACGCCAGGGTCTTGCCCGTGCCGGTGCCGGCCTGCACGACGAGGTGGCGATGGGCGGCGATCGCGTCGGTGACGCGCTCAGCCATTTCCGCCTGCCCACGACGGTCCTCGGCGCCGGGCAGCTGTGCGGTGACCCGGGTGAGGGCGTCGGCGGATCCGGGCATCAGGGCATTCTGCCGCGCCCGGGCACCGAACCCATGGCTCTCAGGCGAGGGCGAGGGCGGCGTCGAGTTCCGCGGCGTCGAAGTCCGGCCACGGGGCGTCGGTGAAATAGATCGCCGCGCCGGCGGACTGCCAGAGCAGGAAGTTGGACACCCGGTGCTCGCCGCTCGTGCGCACCAACACGTCGACCGGCGGCAACTCCGGCAGGTAGAGGTGGTCGGCGATCGACTCGGTGGTCACGCCGTCGTCGGAAGCCCGCGCCGCCTCGACCGCGTCGACGAGTTCGGCCCGCCCGCCGTAGTCGAAGGCCACCGTGAGGACCATCCCGGTGTTCTTCGAGGTGTCGGCGATCGCCTTGCGGATCGCCCGCTGGACGTAGCGCGGGGTCTTGGCCTCGCGCGAGTCGAATGGCCGGCCGATCCACTGGATCCGCACGTTCAATTCGTTCAGTTCGGCCACCCGTCCGAACAGTTTCTCGTGGAGGCCCATGATGTGCCGGACCTCGGGGCGGGGGCGGCGCCAGTTCTCCGTCGAGAACCCGAACACGGTGAGATAGCCGATGTTCGCGGCGAACGGCGAGCCGCACGAGCCGGGCCAGGTTCTCCTCGCCCTCGGTGTGCCCGTCGGTGCGGGGCAGACCGCGCCGGGCGGCCCAACGTCCGTTGCCGTCCATGATGCAGGCGACGTGGACCGATCCGACGTGGGCCGGCGGAGGCGCAACGGGGGTGGACGACACAGCACTCTGCACGCTAGCCAGCCATTGATCGCCGGGCCATGCGTGGAAGAATGGGGGCGATGGCCACGTCGCTCGCCCCGTCCTCGGAGACCTCCTCCGAGCACGCGTCGTCGGCGACCACCCGCCAGACCCTCCGCCACGTGATGGTCGTCGGCGGCACTCTGCGGGAGTGGGCCGACCTCGATGATCAACGATGGATCGACCGGGTCGAGGCGCTCGGCGGGGTGGCCGATCGCGCCGGAGCGTCGTATCTCAGCCTGCGGGCCTTCGAGCCCGGACGGCACCCGGTGGAGCTCGATCGATGGGAGCGTGACGTCGGCTCCTGTCACGTGCTGATCGATCCGTGCGGTGATGGACGCCAACGCTTCGCCGAGGCGATCGGCCGCATTCCGAAGTCCGAGCCGGTCAACGAAGCGACCATCACCGAGGCGCTCTACAGCCCGGCCGACTGCGAACCCGATCTCATCGTGATCCTCGGCGAATCGAATCGTCTCCCGCCGTCACTCGTGTGGGAGCTGGCGTACGGCGAGTTGGTGTTCCATCCACTGCGGTGGGACGAGCTCGAGGCCGACCATCTGGTCGCGGCGATCGCCGACTTCGATCGGCGCCAGCGCCGCTTCGGCGGCCTCGACGAATGATCTCATCCCGATCGGCCCGGCGCCGATGAGCGGCCTCTACCGCGACACGGGGGTGGTGCTGCGGACGTACAAGCTGCGCGAGTCCGACCGGATCGTGGTGTTCCACACGGCCGAGAACGGCAAGGTCCGCGCCGTCGCCAAGGGCGTGCGCAAGACCAAGTCGAAGTTCGGCGCCCGCCTCGAACCGATGAGCCACGTGAAGTTGTTGCTGTACCGAGGCCGGGAACTCGACATCGTGAGCCAGGCCGAAGCGGTCGAGCCGCTGTCGCCGATGCTGTCCTCGCTCGATCGGGCATCGCAGGGTTTGGCGGCAATCGAAGCGGTCGACCAACTGTCGCTCGAGCGCGAGCCGAACCCGCAGCTCTACCGGATGCTCGTTGGAGTGTTGCGCACGATCGCCGAACGACCGTCGCCGTTGAACGTGGCCGCCTTCTACTGGAAATTGCTGGCCAACGAGGGCATGCGACCCGAGCTCGATCAGTGCGTCCGCTGCGGTGAACGTGAACCGGATGTCGCCCTGGTCGCCTTCGATCTCAACGAGGGTGGGGTGCTGTGCCGAACGTGTCGATCGGGCCAGGCGATCAGTGCCGATGCGCTGGTGTTGCTGCGCGACATCCTCGGCGGACGGCTCACCACGGCGTTGTCGCAGACCGCTTCGCCGGCCACCCACGAGGTGTCGTCGCTCGCCACCAAGGCGCTCGAATTCCACATCGAACGCCGCCTGAAGACCGTGGCCATGTTCGAATCCCACTGACCAGATCATCGTTTGCGTCGGGATTTCTGAGGGCCGTCTCTCCGAAATCTTGACGCAAACGGGGAAATGACGGGCACCGGGCCATGCGGCTGGGGCTGGGCTGGGGGCTGGAATCGGCGGGCTGGCGAATGGGGGAGCGCCGTTAGCCTGACGACCCTATGCCCGCGACCGACCTGGACCAGATCGTCAGCCTCTGCAAGCGCCGTGGCTTCGTGTACCAGTCGGCGGAGATCTACGGCGGATTCCGATCCACGTACGACTACGGCCCGCTCGGCTCGTTGCTGCTGCGGAACGTGAAGGAGGCGTGGGTCCGTTCGATGGTCCAACAGCGCGACGACGTGGTGCTGATCGACGCCGCGATCCTCAGCCCGCCGCAGGTGTGGGAGGCGTCCGGCCACCTCGCCAACTTCTCCGACCCGCTCGTCGACTGCACGAACTGCAAGCAGCGGTGGCGTCTCGACAAGCTCGACGACCCCAACACGTGCCCGAACTGCGGGGCGAAGAACAGCTTCACCGAAGCCCGCGAGTTCAACCTGATGTTCAAGACCCAGGCCGGGCCCGTCGAGGGCACCGGGGCCGACGCCTACCTGCGGCCCGGAGACGGCGCAGGGGATGTTCACCAACTTCGCCCAGGTCCTGCAGACCACGCGCAAGAAGCCGCCGTTCGGGATCGCCCAGGTCGGCAAGAGCTTCCGCAACGAGATCACCCCGCAGAACTGGATCTTCCGCACCCGGGAGTTCGAGCAGATGGAGCTGGAGTTCTTCGTCCCGCCGGCCGAGAGCGCGCAGTGGTACGAGTACTGGTGCCAGCACCGGATGGCCTGGTACGTCGACCTCGGCATCCCGGCCGACATGCTCCAGCTCCGGCCGCACGACGCCGACGAACTGTCGCACTACTCCGCCGGCACGTCCGACGTCGAGTTCAAGTTTCCCTGGGGCTTCGACGAGCTCGAAGGCATCGCCCAGCGCACCGACTTCGACCTGAAGGCGCACTCGGCCCGCTCGGGTGAGCGCCTCGACTACTTCGACCCGCAGACCAACGAACGGTACGTGCCCTACGTGATCGAACCGGCCGCCGGCGCCACCCGCACGATGGCGGCGTTCCTGCTCGCCGCGTACGACGAGGACGTCGTCAACGACGAGACCCGCACCGTGCTGCGTCTCCACCCGCGCCTCGCCCCCTACAAGGTGGCCGTGCTCCCGCTGTCGAAGAAGGACACGCTGACGCCGCTCGCCCAGGAGATCCGGGCGACGCTGGCCGAGCGCTACATGGTCGACTACGACGAGACGCAGAACATCGGCAAGCGCTACCGCCGCCAGGACGAGATCGGCACGCCGCTGGCGGTCACGGTCGACTTCGACTCGCTCGACGACCACGCGGTCACGGTCCGCGATCGCGACACGACCGAGCAGGTCCGGGTGCCGATCTCCGACCTGGTCGGCACGATCTCCGAGCGCCTCGGATTCTGACGGCCCCAATTCGCGACCACGTCCGTCGAGCACCTCCCGAGTACGGTCGGCAGCCATGAGCACCATCGCTGTCATCGCCAAGATCACCACCCAGCCCGGCAAGCGCGCCGACGTCATCGCCGGGATGGCGTCGATGCTGGCGCACGTGGAGAGCGAGCCGGGCACGCTCGTGTACACGCTCCTCGAGGATCAGGCCGAGGCCGATGTGATGTGGGTCTACGAGGAGTACTCCGACAAGGCCGCGCTCGACGCCCACAGCTCGAGCGACGCGATGAAGGCCCTCGGCGGGTCGATCGGCCCGTTCCTCGCCGGCCGTCCTGAACTCACGTTCACCGAAGTCGCCGGCGGCAAGGGCCGCTGAGCCGCTCACCCACGGGTCGGTGCGACGGGGGAGTCCGATGACGGCCACGTACCTCGATCGCATTCTCGATCACCATCGGGCGCGGGCGGCCGCCGATGATCGTCATGTCGACGATCTCGTCGAACTCGCCTCGCGCCTCGGGCCGACCCGCGGGTTCACGGCCGCGCTGACCGGCCGGCCGGCGTTGGGCGTGATCGCCGAGATCAAGCGGCGGTCACCGTCGAAGGGTGATCTGAACATCGGGCTCGACCCGGCCGCACTGGCCGCGACGTACGAGGCCGGCGGTGCGGCATGCCTGTCGGTGCTCACGGACGAGGCGCACTTCGGCGGGTCGATCGCCGACCTCGAGCAGGCGCGCGATGCGTGCGGCCTGCCGGTGATCCGCAAGGACTTCACCGTGTGCGAGCTCGACGTGATCGACGCCCGCCTCATGGGTGCCGACGCGGTCTTACTGATCGCGGCCGCACTCTCGGACGACGAGTTGCTGCGGTTCCACGACCTGGCCGTCGGCATCGGGCTCGATGCACTCGTCGAGATCCACGACGAGGCCGAACTCGAACGGGCACTCGCGGTCGGCGCGACGCTGATCGGCGTCAACCAGCGCGACCTCGTCACCTTCGAGGTCGATCAGGAGCGAGCCGTGCGGATGGCCGGTGCCATCCCGGACGGTGCGGTGAAGGTCGCCGAATCAGGCGTGCGGGGAGCAGCCGATGCCCGCGCGCTGCGCTCGGCCGGCTACGACGCGATCCTCGTCGGCGAGACCCTGGTGACGAGCGGCGACCCCGCGGCCGCCATCGCCGAACTCATCGGCTCCGACCTGTTCGGCTGAATCACGTTCCGGGTTCGTTCCGGCCCCGGGCCGGAACGAACCGAACGCGATCCAGCCGGCCGGATCCCGGCCGCGTCTCAGGCGTGCCAGCGGGCGAGGCCCTCGATGATCCGCTGGTTGAGCGCTTCGAGGAGCGCCACGCGGCCCCACTTCTTCTGCTCGCCGGACACGAGGTTCCAGGGAGCGAGTTCGTGGTCGGTCTTGGCGAACATGTCCTCGATCGCGTCGACGTACTGCGGCCACTTCTCGCGGTTGCGCCAGTCCTCGTCGTTGAGCTTCCAGTGCTTGAGCGGATCCTGCTTGCGATCCTCGAACCGTCGCATCTGTTCGTCCTGGCTGACCTGCAGCCAGAACTTCACGAGGATGACGCCTTCGTGGGCGAGGCTCCGTTCGAAGTCGACGATCTCGTCGTAGGCCCGCATCCACTGCTCCTCGGTGGCGAACCCTTCGACGCGTTCGACGAGCAGGCGCCCGTACCAACTCCGGTCGAACACGCACATCCCGCCCTGCCCGGGGATCTTGCTCCAGAACCGCCAGAGGAAGTGGTGGCGGAACTCACGCTCGTTCGGCTTGGAGTAGGCGTACACCGAGTAGTGCCGGGGATCGAGCGGCTCGACCACCCGCCGCACCGCGCCGCCCTTGCCGGCGGCGTCGACGCCCTCGACGACCACGAGGAGACCTGGCCCGATCACCCCGCCGTTGGTCTGGCCACCCAGGTGGAGCCGCAGTTCGAGGAACTGCTGCTGCGCCTTTTCCAGCCGCCGGTTGTACTCGTCGTTGGCGAGCCGCGCCGTGAGGTCGAGGTCGTCGAGTCGTCCCATTCCGATTCGAACGATAGGCAGCTGACCGATCGTGGGAACGAATCCGCTCCGGCGACGACGCGGCCGGTACGGTGAGCCCTCCATGTTCGTCAAGATCTGCGGCATCACCAACGAAGATGACGCGCTGCTCGCGGTGGCGATGGGCGCCGACGCCGTCGGCTTCGAGTTCGTCTCCGGTCGCCGCGCCAGATCGCCCCGCAGGTCGCCTACGACATCACACGACGATTGCCACCCGAGATCCTCACCGTCGGGGTGTTCCGCAACGAGTTGCCCCAGCGCGTGTCGTCGAACTGGCACACAAGTCGGGCGTGAAGGCGGTGCAGCTCCACGGGCACGAGACAGCCGAGCAGTGCATCGAGGTCGGCAAGCAGATCCGGTGGGTGATCAAGGCGTTCAGCTCCGACGATCGAGAACCTGCCTCGCGCCGATCGGTACGGCACCGACCTGATCATGCTCGACGGCGCCGAGCCCGGCTCGGGCAAGGTGTTCGACTGGTCGCTCGTCGGCGACGCACCCGACTCGGTGCGGCTGATCCTGGCCGGTGGTCTCACCGCCGACAACGTGGCCGCCGCGGTCGACGAGGTGCGAGCCGTGGGGGGTCGACGTTGTCGAGCGGCGTGGAGCGCGCGCCGGGAACGAAGGATGCGCTCGCGGTGAAGCGCTTCATCGAGAACGCCCGGGCCGCCGCCGCCGTGCCGTACCTCGGCGACGACGACGCGATGCCGTACGACTGGGACATCGAATGACCGTCGAGAACTTGCCCGACGGCTCCCTGCTCGCTGCCCCCGACTCGACCGGTCGGTTCGGTGAGTTCGGGGGACGGTTCGTCCCCGAGACCCTGATGCCGGCCTGCCTGGAACTGGAGGAAGCGTTCCTCGATGCGTGGGCCGACCCGGCCTTCCGGCTCGACCTGCGGAACATCCTGAACGAGTACGCCGGCCGGCCGTCGATCCTCAGCGAGTGTCACAACCTCGGCCGCAAGCTCGGTCTCCGCCTGCTGCTCAAGCGCGAGGACCTCAACCACACCGGGTCGCACAAGATCAACAACGTGCTCGGCCAGACGTTGCTCGCCAAGCGGATGGGCAAGACCCGCATCGTCGCCGAGACCGGCGCCGGCCAGCATGGGGTGGCCAGTGCCACCGCGGCCGCGCTGATGGGGCTCGAGTGCAAGGTCTACATGGGCGCCGTCGACGTCGAGCGGCAAGCGCTCAATGTGTTCCGGATGCGCCTGCTCGGCTCCGAGGTCGAAGCGGTCGAGAGCGGGAGCCGCACGCTGAAGGACGCGGTCAACGAGGCGATGCGCGACTGGGTGGCGACGGTCGGCCACAGCCACTACTGCCTCGGTTCGGTGATGGGCCCGCACCCGTACCCGTACATGGTGCGCCAGTTCCACCGGGTGATCGGCGAGGAGGCGAGCGAGCAGTGCCGCGACCTGCTCGGCGGCGACCCCGACGTCGTGGTGGCGTGCGTCGGCGGCGGCTCGAACGCGATGGGCATCTTCACCGGTTTCGTCGACGGCGACGCCCGGCTGATCGGAGTGGAACCCGCTGGTGGAGCGGCCGTCAGCCGCGGCAATCCCGGTGTGGTCCACGGCATGCGCAGCTATCTCATGCAGGACGAGGTGGGGCAGGTCGAGGAGGCACAGTCGATCTCGGCCGGCCTCGACTACCCGGGCGTCGGTCCCGAGCACTCGTATCTCGCGTCGATCGGGCGAGCGGAGTATCCGTGCGTCACCGACGCCGAGGTGATCGAGGCGTTCCAGCTGATGGCGCGCAGCGAGGGGATCATCCCTGCCCTCGAATCGGCGCATGCGCTGGCCTGGATCGCCCGCGAGTCGGGTTCGCTCCAGGGCAAGACGGTGTTGATGAACCTGTCGGGCCGGGGCGACAAGGACGTCGCCCAGATGATGGACATCATCGGATGACCGACACCGCGACGACCGACACCAGCGTGACGCTCGGACGACTCGAGTCGGAGTTCCGTGCCAAGCGGGCCGACGGCCGCAAGTTGCTCGTGCCCTACATCACCGGTGGATATCCGGGCTGGCAGGATGCGATCCGGGCCGCCGCGGCGAACGGCGCCGACGCGATCGAGATCGGCATCCCGTTCTCCGATCCCGTCATGGACGGGCCGGTCATCCAACAGGCCTCACAGGCCGCACTCGACGCCGGCGCGGTCCCGGCCGCGATCCTCGACGAGGTGCCGGGGCTCGACGTCGACATCCCGCTCGCGGTGATGACCTACTACAACCTCGTGCATCATCCGGGGGTGGAGCGCTTCGCCGCCGACCTGCGACGCGCCGGGATCTGCGCGGCGATCCTGCCCGACCTGCCGTTGGAGGAGTCCGGGCCGTGGTGCGCGGCGGCCGACGCGGCCGGCATCGAGACGATCATGCTCGCGGCACCGACGGCGCCCGACGCGCGGCTGCCACTGGTGGCCGCCCGATGCCGCGGTTTCATCTACTCCGTCGGTCTGCTCGGCGTGACGGGGGAGCGTTCATCGCTCGCCGAGACCGCGACCGCGCTGGCGTCGCGTCTGAAGGCGATCACCGACAAGCCGGTGTTGGTGGGTGTCGGCGTGTCCGACGCCGCGCAGGCCTACCAGGTGACCCGCATCGCCGACGGGGTCATCCAGGGCGCCAGCGTTGTCCGTCGCCTGATGGAGGGCGGTCCCGACGCCGTCGGTGAGTACGTCGCCGAAGTCCGCGCCGCCATCGACGCCCCGTGACACCCGGTTCGTTCCGGCCCCGACCCCAAACGAACCCGGTTCGTTCCGGCCCCGACCCCAAACGAACCCGGTTCGTTCCGGCCCCGACCCCAAACGAACCGAACGCACGAGGGTTGCTACACGGGTGGACCGTCGAAGCGGTTGATCGTGGTGAACGACTCGACGGGGTTGCGTGTCAGTTTGGTCGGCTGGTGCTCGGGCACGCCGAGGAAGATCGTCGCCGCCAGCGCGTGGTGCGCAGGCAGACCGAGCGGCGGGCCGGCGACCGGCTCGACACGGCTGAGGAACGTCGTCATCACGCCACCCAACCCGTGCGCCCGGGCGGACAGCAGCAGGTTCCAGCAGAACGGATAGATCGATCCACCGCCGGTCATCGCCGGGCGGTCGAGCTGACCATCCATCAGGGCGACCTTGCGCAGGTCGGCGGCGACGGCCAACACGACGGGGACGGACTCGATCCCGTTCAGCAATTCGTTCGGTTTGCCCGAGGTGATCGATGCCGGCCGCTTCCAGTCGACCGCGTTGAACG
This sequence comes from Ilumatobacteraceae bacterium, assembly GCA_963752815.1. Classification (GTDB taxonomy): domain Bacteria; phylum Actinomycetota; class Acidimicrobiia; order Acidimicrobiales; family Ilumatobacteraceae; genus Sva-07. Next base: position 318,358 of record CAVVZI010000006.1, read on the forward strand.
GCGCTGAGTCGGCGCCGAACGGCTCGAGGTACTCGTCCCACACCGGCTGCATCAGCACGGCGAGTTCCCGCCGGAGGGCTCGATCCTCCACGATGGCGACCTTCCACGGCTGTCGGTTGCCGCCGGACGATGCGAACCGCGCGTCGTCGAGGATCGACAGGACGGTCGAGCGCTCGACGGGATCGGTCGTGAAGCGTCGAACGGTGCCGTTGGTGCGAATCGCGTCGCGGAGTTCCATGCCGCCGACGCTAGACAATCGTCGTATGACACCACCCACGGCTGGCCGGTTCGTCGACCTCAGCCACGACATCACCGCCGGAATGACGACGTATCCCGGCCTGCCCGGTGCCGACGATCGCCGATCACCTCACCCGGGAGGCGGCCGAGCAGGTCTACGGCCCGGGCATCACGTTCCAGATCGGGATCGTGACGATGTGCACCAACACCGGCACCTATCTCGATGTGCCGTTCCATCGATTCGCCGACGGTCACGACCTGACCGGCCTCGCGCTCGAGCGCGTGGCGGACGTGCCGGCGGTGTGCCTCGACCAAGTCGGCGTCGCCGCGATCGACCTCCACGACGTCGACCTCGATCCGCTCGCGGGACATGCCGTGCTCATCCACACCGGCCACGCCGAGCACTGGGGGAGCGATGCGTACTTCACCGGCCATCCGTTCCTGACCGAGTCGGCCGCCGAGCGTCTCGTCGCCGCCGACGTGGCGTGTGTCGGCATCGACTCGTTGAACATCGACTCCACCGCAGGTGGCGAGCGACCGGTCCACACGACCCTGCTGCGGGCCGGCATCCCGATCATCGAACACCTGACAGCCCTGCACGAGTTGCCGGCCACCGGGTTCCGGTTCACCGCCGTGCCTCCGAAGATCGAGGGCGCCGGCACGTTCACGGTGCGCGCCTACGCGACCCATTGACATGTGACCATTTGGTCACGTATCGTTCGACGAATGGAACACGACGACGAACTCGACGGTGCCTTCAAGGCGCTCGCCGACCCGAGCCGTCGATTCCTGCTCGACCTCCTGTTCGTGCGCGACGGACGCACGTTGACCGAACTGGAGTCCGAGCTGTCGATGACGCGCTTCGGGGTGATGAAACACCTCAAGGTGCTCGAGGCGGCGAACCTCGTCGTCAGTCGGCGGTCGGGGCGCGAGAAGCTCCACTACCTCAACCCGATCCCCATCCGGATGATGCACGACCGCTGGATCGACAAGTACCGAGAGCGCGACGTCAGCGCGCTCATCCACCTCAAGAACGAACTGGAGAAATCATCATGAGCACCACCGACACGATCAGCAGCACCGCCCAGGACGCCACCGCACGCGAGACATCAAGCTGTCACGCGTCTACATCAAGGCGACCGCGGAGGCGATCTGGAACGCGCTGACCGATCCGGAGTGGACCAATCGCTACGGCTACACCGGCTACACGCACTACGACCTGCGCCCGGGCGGTGCGCTGAAGATCGTGCCGAACGACGAGTTCAAGGCCGGCGCCGAGGCGCAGGGCTTCCCGTGCCCGGACGTGATCGTCGACGGCGAGGTGATCGAGGTCGATGCGCCGCACCGCCTCGTCACCACGTGGCGGATGCTGATGGACCCGACGACGGCCGCCGAACCGATGACGACGATCACCTACGAGATCGCGCAGTTCGACGGCTACTGCTCGCTCACCGTCGCCCACGACGTCACCGGCGCACCCGTCACCGGGGCCATGGTCCGCGGCGACGGCCAGGCCGACCCCGATGGTGGCGGCGGCGGGCACGACTGGATCCTCAGCGATCTCAAGTCGCTGCTCGAGACCGGGTCCATCCTCGCCGGCTGACCGGCGGACGCTTCCAGCGATGTCGATGTCCGGCACGGGCGCCGGTACATCGACATCGCAAGGAAGGGTCAGGACTGGGCGGCGACCTTCTGGCGGACGATGTTCAGGGCCGAGCCGGCCTTGAACCACTCGACCTGCTCGGGGCTGAACGTGTGCACGGCCTCGAAGTCGAGCGTCGAACCGTCGGGCCGCACGATCTGGCAACGCACGTTCTTGCCCGGCACCGGCGGGAGATCGAGCACGTTGATGCGGTCGTCCTCGCCGATCGCGTCGTAGGTCGCCTGATCGGCGAACGTCAGCGGGAGGAGGCCCTGCTTCTTGGCGTTCGTCTCGTGGATGCGGGCGAACGAGCGGGCGAGGATGACGAGCCCGCCGCGGAAGCGTGGCTCCATCGCGGCGTGCTCGCGGGACGAGCCCTCGCCGTAGTTGCGGTCGCCGATCGCCACCCACTTGATGCCGGCCTCGTGATAGTTCTTGGCGATGTCGGGGTAGGCGCGGGTCTCGCCGTCGGTGATGTCCTTGCCGGTGCCCGCCTCGCCGCTGTAGGCGTTGACCGCACCGGCGAAGAGGTTGCCCGAGATGTTCTCGAGATGGCCGCGGTACTTCAGCCACGGGCCGGCGGCCGAGATGTGGTCGGTCGTGCACTTGCCCTGTGCCTTCATCAGCACGGGCAGGCCCAGGTAGTCGTTGCCGTCCCACGGCGTGAACGCCTCGAGAAGCTGCAGGCGGTCGCTCGTGGGCGACACCTCGACCGTGACACCCGAACCGTCCGCCGGCGGCGCGGTGAAGGTGTTCTCGCCGGGATCGAAGCCGGCGCTGGGGAGGATCTCACCGACCGGCGGATCGAGCGTGATCTCGGTCCCGTCCGGCGCGGTGATCGTGTCGACCGTCGGGTCGAAGTCGAGGCGCCCCGACAGCGCGACGGCGAGCACCGTGTCGGGAGACGTGACGAAGCTCAGCGTCTTGGCCGAACCGTCGTTGCGCTTCGGGAAGTTGCGGTTGAACGAGTTGACGATCGTGTTCGCCTCGCCGGTGATCGACTCGGGACGCGACCACTGCCCGATGCACGGTCCACACGCGTTGGCCAGCACCGTGGCACCGATCGCCTCCAGGTCGGCGAGCAGCCCGTCGCGCTCGATCGTGGCCCGCACCTGCTCCGAGCCGGGCGTGATCAGCAGCTCGCACTTCGCCGTCAGCCCGGCCGCCTTGGCCTGGCGGGCGATCGACGCGACCCGGGTGATGTCCTCGTACGACGAGTTGGTGCACGAGCCGATGAGACACGCCGACGGCACGAGCGGCCAGCCGTTCTCCTCGGCCGCCACACCGACGCCGGCCTTGCCGACCTTGTGGGCGCGATCGGGGGAGTGGGGGCCGTTGATCTGCGGCTTGAGTTCGTCGAGGTCGATCTCGATCAGTTGGTCGTACAGCGCGCCGTCGTCGGCGCGCAGGTGCTCGACGACCTTGTCGGCGGCGTCGGCGATCGCCTCGCGGCCGGTCGACTTGAGGTACATCGCCATGTTCTGGTCGTACGGGAAGTGCGACGTGGTGGCGCCGATCTCGGCACCCATGTTGCAGATGGTGGCCTTGCCGGTGGCCGAGATCGAGTCGGCGCCGGGGCCGAAGTACTCGACGATCGCGCCGGTGCCGCCCTCGACGGTGAGGACGCGGGCGACCTCGAGGATGACGTCCTTCGGGCTCGACCAGCCGCTGAGCGTGCCGGTGAGCTTGACGCCGATGACCTTCGGCCAGCGGACGTTGAACGGGAAGCCGGTCATCACGTCGACGGCGTCGGCGCCGCCGACCCCGATGGCGATCATGCCGAGCCCGCCGGCGTTCGGCGTGTGACTGTCGGTGCCGATCATCATCCCGCCGGGGAACGCGTAGTTCTCGAGGACGACCTGATGGATGATGCCCGAGCCGGGGCCCCAGAAGCCGATGCCGTACTTGGCCGACACGGAGCGCAGGAAGTCGTAGACCTCCTTGTTCGTGTCGATCGCCACGCCGAGGTCGATCGACGCGCCGACCTTCGCCTGGATCAGGTGGTCGCAGTGGACGGTCGAGGGCACGGCCGCCTCGGGCAACCCGGCGGTCATGAACTGGAGCAGTGCCATCTGGGCGGTGGCATCCTGCATGGCGACCCGGTCGGGGTGGAAGTCGTTGTAGCTGGCGCCCCGTTCGATCTCCTGGTTGGCGGGGTCGACGAGGTGGTTGATCAGGATCTTCTCGGTCAGCGTGAGGGGCCGACCGAGGCGTTCTCGGCCCGATGCAACCCGCTCGGGGAGGCTGGCGTAGACGCTCTCGACGAGGGAGATCGGCGTGGTGGCGGTGGCATGTACGGCGTCGCTCATGTAGACAACTATAATACAAGTTGTGACCACCGGCAACGGAACCCAGTCAGCGAACCGACGACGATGAGACGGATCCGCTACCAGGAGATCGCGGACGAACTGCGGGAACGGGCGCGCACGTCGCCGGCCGGTTCGTTGCTGCCGTCGGAGGCGGAGATGTCGGTCGAGTTCGGCGCGTCGCGGGTGACGATCCGGCGAGCCCTGGAACTCGTTCGCGAGGACGGGTTGATCGCTGCCCGTCAGGGCTTCGGCTGGTTCGTGGCCACCGAGCCAGTGCGGCAGAGTCTGCAGTCCCTCGGCACGATCGAGTCGCAGGTCGAAGGCGGCGGCAAGCTGTCGGAGCGCAAGGTCGAGGAGTTCGCCTTCGAGACGGCACCCGATCGGGTGCGCAAGCTGCTCGACGTCGACCAGGTGCTGCGGGTCAAGCGGGTGAACCTGGCCGATGGGGAACCGTTCGCCGTGGTCACGGTGTGGTGTCCGGCGGCGCTCGGCGCCAACCTGTCGCGCGACGACGTCGAGAGGCGCCCGTTCTACGAACTGCTCGACCTCGGCCTGCGCGGCGCCACGCAGACGATCGCGGCCGACCTCGTCGAGGCGGCCGACGCCCGGCTGCTCGGTGTACCGCTCGGCTCACCGGTGCTGCGGTGCCAGCGGGTCACGACCGACCGGCACGGCAGGAACGTGCTCGTCAGTGAGCACGTCTTCCCGGCGCACCGGACGGAGTTCGTCGTCGAGTTGCCCCAGGCGGAACCGTCGATGACGCCGAGCGGACTGCGCATCGTCGACTGAGGGACGGGCCGGTGTGCGGGCGCTCGATCAGTACGCTGGCCGGCGTGGGAATGATCAACACGTTTCGGTCGCAGGTCCGGTTCCGGAAGTTCAGCTTCGATCCGGTCGATCACCGCCTGCGCAAGATGGTGTCGGTCGAGGAGTCCCGCCGCATCGCCAAGCGGCGCCTTCCGCATGGCGTGTTCGACTACATCGACGGCGGCGCCGAGGACGAGCGCACCATGCAACGCAACGCCGCGGCGTTCGGTCGGCTGGAGTTCCGGCCCCGGGTGCTGCGCGACGTCAGCTCGCTCGACCCGACCACGTCGATCTTCGGTCGCGACCTGGCGTTCCCGATGATCCTGGGTGCCACCGGTTACACGCGGATCGCCGATTCGCAGGGCGAACTCGCCGTCGCCCGCGCTGCCGAGCGGGCCGGGCTGCCGTACTCGCTCTCGACGATGGGCACCCGTTCGATCGAGGAGGTCGCCGCCGTGAGCAACGGCGACAAGTGGTTCCAGGTGTACACCTGGCGCGATCGGGGCCTGGTCGCGGATCTGGTCGGTCGCGCCAAGGCCGCGGGATACACGACGCTCTGGCTCACCGTCGACACGGCAGTGCTCGGACGACGCGAGCGCGACGTCCGCCGGGGCTTCACGCTCCCGCCGAAGATCGGGCTCGAGACGATCATCGACGGTGCCATCCATCCCGGATGGACCTGGGACTTCCTCCGGAACGACCCGATCACGTTCGCCAACGTCGTCGGGCACGGCGACCAGGAGGACGGCAAGAATCCGATCTCGCTCGCCGAGCACGTCAACAGCCAGTTCGACCAGGCGTTGTCGTGGACCGACATCGACTGGCTGCGCACGATGTGGGACGGCCCGATCGTGCTCAAGGGCATCCAGACCGTGGCCGACGCCAAACAGGCCGTCGCGGTGGGGGTCGAGGGCATCGGGTTGTCGAACCACGGCGGACGCCAGCTCGACGATGCGCCGGTGCCGCTCGAACTCGTCGAGCCGGTGCGCCAGGAGATCGGCGACCAGGCGACGATCATCTGCGACGGTGGCGTGCGCCGGGGGAGCGACATCGTCAAGGCGATCGCACTCGGCGCCGATGCGGTGTCGATCGGGCGGGCCTATCTGTACGCACTCGGTGCCGCCGGCGAGCGCGGGGTCGACCACATGCTGCAGGTCATGCAGGAGGGCTTCGTGCGCACGATGGCGCTCACCGGATGTCGCACCGTCGGCGAGATCGATCGCGACCTCGTCCACTGGCGCTCCTGAACCCTCGTCGGCGTGTGAACCGGCCCATTCCTGTGCCCCCAAAATCCCGTTTGCGTCGGGATTTCTGAGGCCCGCTCCTCAATTTTTCTGACGCAAACGCTGATTGGAGGGGGTCCGTTCGTTGGTGCAGGGCGGCGGGCGCGAGACTCCGGGGCATGTCCGACCGTGTGCTCATCTCCCTGTCCGACGGCGTCGCCGACGTCCGCTTCAACCGTGCCGACAAGCGCAACGCCCTCGACAACGCCATGTTCCAGGCGATCGCCGAGGCGGGCGAACAGCTGAAGTCGGAGCCGGGCCTGCGGGCCGTGGTGCTGTCGGGTGACGGACCGTCGTTCTGCGCCGGACTCGACTTCTCGTCGTTCCAGGCGATGGCCGGCGGCGACGGCGATGCTCCGGCGGAGCGCCCGGCGCGCGCGGAGGGCAACCCCGGCGAGATGAAGGACGGTCGCATCACCCACCTCGGCCAGCAGGTGTGCTGGGTGTGGCAGGAACTCCCGGTGCCGGTGATCGCGGCCGTGCACGGCCACGCCCTCGGCGGCGGCCTGCAGATCGCGCTCGGCGCCGACATCCGCATCGTCCATCCGGACACCAAGCTGTCGGTCCGCGAGGTCCACTGGGGTCTCGTGCCCGACATGACCGGCACGTTCATCCTGTCGCAGCTCGTCCGTCCCGACGTGGCGAAGGAACTCACGTTCACGGCGCGAGTGTTCTCGGGCACCGAGGCCTACGAGCTGGGTTTGGCGACCAGGCTCAGCGACAACCCGTATGACGACGCGATGGCGTTGGCCGTCGACATCGCCGGCCGCAGCCCGGGGGCGGTGCGGGGGAGCAAGGCGCTGTTCAACCGCCTGACCACGCCGGGCGCCGCCGAGCAGTTCGCCGCCGAGCGCTCGGTGATCGGCGCGCAGATCGGCTCGGCGAACCAGATCGAGGCGGTGAAGGCCGGCTTCGAGAACCGGTCGCCGGTGTTCGCCGACCTCGACTGATCGTCGGCCGATCTCGTCGATCGCCGGGGGCGTACAGCGTCCGGCTGATCAGTTCAGGATGTTCACCGCCCGGGCGATGACCATCACGGCGACCACGAGCGAGATGGCCGCTTGGAGGAACATCAACATCTTCGCCCAGTGGGTGACCGGCATCGTGTCGGTCGGGCTGAACGCTGTCGCATTGGTGAACGCGAGCCAGAGGTAGTCGATGTACTCCGGCGTCCAGTCGTCGCGCACGAATTCCGGTGACACCATCTCGGCGAACACGAAGGCGGGAGCGATACCGGTCTGGTTGGCCCGTTCGGCGGGCCCACCGCGATCGAGCATCCAGTACCACAGGCTGAAGGCGATGACGTTGGTCAGCCAGATCGCGCCGCCGGTGGCGAGCAGGACCGTGCCGGTCTCCTGCTTGTCGTTGCGGATGATGGCGCCGACCAGTTCGACGACCGCCGCCAGGTTGTCGAGGCTCATCGCGGCGATGAGCACCAACGTGAGGCGATGCAGGAGTGGCGAGCGACGATCGATGCGGCCCGGGTCGCCGATCATCAACACGACCAGCAGCAGCAGCTCGACCGTCGGGAAGAGGAACGTCGGCTTCAACACGTGCCGGTTGGGGAGTGCGAACTGCATCGCCGCCGCCACCAGCACCGCCATCGCCATCGGCCAGCGGCGCTCACCTCGCGCAGTGGTCGTACCGCCGGTGCCGAGATCGTCGGGCGCCGTCTCCCGCGGTTCGGGATCAGCCACCGGTCGAGCCGGCCCAGAACGCGACGATGCGGTCGACGAATCGATCCGGGTCGACCAGGTGGGGGTAGTGGCCGTGGTCCTCCCAGGTCTCGACGACTGCGCCCGGCACCCTTCGGGCGAGCCACTCGGCGTACCCGGGCCCGGGGTCGATGCCGAACAGGGCGAGGTACGGCGTGGGGTGATCGGCGTAGCCGGCGAGCATGGCGTCGACGGTCGCCGCGATGTGCGGTTCGGGAGTGGTGAGCAGGAGATCCCACACGCCGAGGACCACGTCCTGATCGGGTCGGCGGACAGCGCCCACCCGGGCGCGCTCGGCGTCGCTCAGCAGCGGTCCGCACATCGAGGCGAACAGCGCCTCGATCACGGATCCGAACTGCTCGGGATCGCGCAGCGCCGACTCGGCAGCGACGAGTTGCTCCTTGAACGCCGACAACTGGAGTGACTGGTCGATGTCGACCACGCTCGCCACCGGGATCGCCGCCCCGGCCGCCGACACGACCGCGCCACCGAGGGAATGACCCACCAGGTGGACGCGGCGCGCCGTTTCGTGATCGAGAAGACCTGCCGCGCCGATCACGGCGATCACGTCGCCGACCATCGCGGCGAGGTCGTATGTCGCAGACGTGCCGGATTCACCATGACCCCGCAGGTCGAGCGTGATCACCTCGAGCCCCGGATCGTGCGCGAGCAACCGCTCGACCACCGGGTCGAACGTGGCGGCGGACTCGGTGATGCCGTGCACGAGCACGACGGGCGTTCCCGAACCCCGTCGACTCCACGCGATCGTGGTTCCGTCGCTCGCGGTGGTCATGTCGTCGTGGCTCACCTGCGCGTGTCCTCCTCGTCCCCCTGGTCGGCGTGGCCGGTCGTTGCTGGCAGGCGGCACCCGGCAACGACCCCGCATACGATGCCAGATCCCCCGACACCCCTCGACCGAAAGATGCCCGAAATCGTCCGCTCAGCGCACAGATCGAGGCATTTTTCGGGGCGGAGCATCGCCCCGACCGCGAGCCGGGTGGCGCGACCACCAGGTCCGGACACCGATCACGAGCGAACGAACTTCCGCAACGCCCCGGCGTGGCATATGATGGGCGCTCGCTTGGGCCAGTGTTGTCTCGAGCGACCCTCTCCGAGGCAGACCGGTCATCGACGCTGATGGCGGCACCGCACCGCAGGGGATCGTTCCCACACTCGACACTGATGGATGTGATCATGCGCACGCCCCCGGGCAAGATCGGCCTCTACGACCCCCGACACGAGCACGACTCGTGCGGCGTCTCCTTCGTCGCCAACCTGCACGGCGTTCGTTCCAACGAACTGGTCCGTACCGGCCTGACCGCGTTGACGAACCTCGAGCACCGCGGTGCCACGGGCGCCGAGGCCGACACCGGCGACGGCGCGGGCATTCTGCTGCAGGTCCCGGACGCGCTCTACCGAGCCGTTGTCGAGTTCGATCTCCCCGCCGCGGGTCACTACGCCACCGGCATCGGGTTCCTGCCGACCGACGACGTCGCCTTCGACAAGGCGATCGCCGTGATCGAGTCGACGATGGCCGACAGCGGGCTCGAGGTCGTGGGTTGGCGGGAACTCCCGACCGATCCCACGTGCCTGGGCGCCACCGCGCTCGCGGCGATGCCGCGGTTCATGCAGCTGTTCGTCAGCGACCCCGCGGGCACGAGCGGCATCGACCTCGATCGCAAGGCGTACGTGGCGCGCAAGCGCCTCCGTCGCGAGCTGACGGGCGAACTCGACACGTTCTTCGCGTCGTTGTCCTCCCGCACGGTCGTCTACAAGGGGATGCTCACGACCCCCCAGTTGAGTGCGTTCTTCTCCGATCTGACCGACGATCGCATCGAGTCGGCGCTGCTCATCGTGCACTCCCGGTTCTCGACGAACACGTTCCCGTCGTGGCCGCTCGCCCACCCCTACCGGTTCGTCGCCCACAACGGCGAGATCAACACGGTCCAGGGCAACGAGAACTGGATGCGCGCCCGCGAAGCGATGATCGCCAGCGACCTGCTCCCCGGGTTGGAGGACTGCTACCCGATCTGCACGCCGGGTGCCTCCGACACGGCGCGCTTCGACGAGGTGCTCGAACTGCTGCACCTCGGCGGCTACCCGATCCATCACGCGATGCTGATGATGATCCCGGAGGCCTGGGAGAACCACGCCACGATGTCGCAGGCGCAGCGCGACTTCTACCGCTTCCACGCCTCGATGATGGAACCGTGGGACGGTCCGGCGAGCGTCGCGTTCACCGATGGCGAGATGATCGGCGCGGTGCTCGACCGCAACGGCCTGCGGCCGAGCCGCTACTGGATCACCGACGACGACCTGGTCGTGATGGCATCCGAGGTCGGCGTGATCGACATCGAACCGTCGCGGGTGGTCGCGAAGGGCCGGTTGCAACCCGGCAAGATGTTCCTCATCGACACGCGCGAGGGCCGCGTGGTCAGCGACGAGGAGATCAAGTCGACCCTCGCCGCGCAGTTCCCGTACGGGCAGTGGCTGGAAGATGGAATCGTCAACCTGCGTGACCTCCCAGACCGTGAACACGTCGTGTTCAGCCACGACAGCGTGCTGCGTCGCCAGCAGATGTTCGGCTACACCCACGAGGAGCTGAAGATCCTCATCGCACCGATGGCGCTGAACGGCATGGAGGCGCTCGGTTCGATGGGCACCGACACCCCGCTGGCGGTGTTGTCCGAGCGGCCGCGACTGTTGTTCGACTACTTCAAGCAACTGTTCGCCCAGGTGACGAACCCGCCGCTCGACGCCATCCGCGAGGAGGTGGTCACCGCGGTCGGCTCGACCGTCGGCCCCGAGGCGAACCTGCTCCAACCCGGCCCTGCGAGTTGTCGCCAGCTGATCCTGCCGTTCCCGATCATCGACAACGACGAGTTGGCCAAGATCATCCACATCGACGACGACGGCGACCGCCCCGGGTTGAGCGCGGTCGTGTTGCCCGGCTTGTTCCGGGTCGGCGACGGGGCCGCCGGGCTGCGGTCGGCGCTCGACGACATCTGCGCGAAAGCGTCGCGGGCGATCGAGCAGGGCGCCCGGATCATCGTGCTGTCCGACCGCAACGGCGACTCCGTCGAGGCCCCGATCCCCTCACTCCTCCTCACCGCGGCGGTCCATCATCACCTCGTGCGCACCAAGCAGCGCACGATGGCCGGGCTGATCATCGAAACCGGTGACGCCCGCGAAGTGCACCACATGGCGCTCTTGATCGGGTTCGGCGCGGGTGCGATCAACCCGTACCTCGCCTTCGAATCCGTCGAGGACCTCATCAGCGAGGACATGCACGGCCTGGGCAACATGGACCCGGTCAAGGCGGTGCGCAACTACATCAAGGCGTGCGGCAAGGGCGTCCTCAAGGTGATGTCGAAGATGGGCGTGTCGACGGTCGCGTCGTACACCGGCGCCCAGATCTTCGAGGCGATCGGCCTCGGCGAAGATGTGATCGAGCAGTACTTCACCGGCACCGTGTCGCAACTCGGTGGCATCGGGTTGTCCGAGATCGCGGCCGAGGTGGCCGCTCGCCATCGCATGGCGAACCCGACCCGTCCCGAGGAGCGGGCGCATCGTCGCCTCGAACTCGGCGGCGAGTACCAGTGGCGCCGCGAGGGCGAGCCGCACCTGTTCAACCCCGACACCGTGTACAAGCTGCAGCACTCCACGCGGGCGAAGCGGTACGACATCTTCAAGCAGTACACCGCGTCGGTCGACGATCAGTCGCGCAAGCTGATGACGCTGCGCGGGCTGTTCGAGTTCAACTCCGATCGGCCGTCGTTGCCGATCGAGGAGGTCGAGCCCATCGAGTCGATCATCGCCCGCTTCTCGACGGGTGCGATGAGCTACGGCTCGATCTCGATGGAGGCGCACGAGACGCTGGCGATCGCGATGAACCAGATCGGTGGCAAGTCGAACACCGGCGAAGGTGGCGAGGACGTCGAGCGGTTGCACGATCCGCGTCGCCGGTCGGCGATCAAGCAGGTCGCCTCGGGACGTTTCGGGGTGACGGCCGAGTACCTGACCAACGCCGACGACCTGCAGATCAAGATGGCCCAGGGTGCCAAGCCCGGCGAGGGCGGCCAGCTGCCCGGCCACAAGGTGTATCCGTGGATCGCCGCGACCAGGCACTCCACACCGGGCGTCGGCCTGATCAGCCCCCCGCCGCACCACGACATCTATTCGATCGAGGACCTCAAGCAGCTCATCCACGACCTGAAGAACGCCAACCCGGCGGCCCGGGTGCACGTCAAGCTCGTCGCCGAGTCGGGTGTTGGCACCGTGGCCGCCGGCGTGTCGAAGGCCAAGGCCGACGTGGTGCTGATCTCCGGCCACGACGGTGGCACCGGCGCCAGCCCGCTCACGTCGCTGAAGCACGCCGGTGGGCCGTGGGAACTCGGGCTCGCCGAGACGCAGCAGACGCTGCTGCTCAACGGTCTGCGCGACCGCATCGTCGTGCAGACCGACGGCCAGATGAAGACCGGTCGCGACGTCGATCGTGGCCGCACTGCTCGGCGCCGAGGAGTACGGCTTCGCCACCGCGCCGCTCGTCGTGTCGGGCTGCATCATGATGCGCGTCTGCCACCTCGACACGTGCCCGGTCGGGGTCGCCACTCAGAACCCCGAGCTCCGGGCACGTTTCAGCGGCAAGCCGGAGTTCGTCGTCAACTTCTTCGAGTACATCGCCGAGGAGGTGCGCGAGATCATGGCCGAGCTCGGGTTCCGCACGCTCGCCGAGCTGATCGGCCACGTCGAGTGTCTCGACACCAAGCGGGCGGTCGACCACTGGAAGGCGTCCGGGCTCGACATCAGCCCCATCCTGCGGGTGCCCGAGAATCCGTACGGCCAGACGTTCATCCAGAGCGTCGTTCAGGACCACGGTCTCGACGAGGCGCTCGACCAGACGTTCATCGAGTTGGCGCAACCGGCGATCAACGACGCCCATCACGTGAAGATCGACCTGCCGATCCGCAACGTCAATCGCACCGTCGGCACCCTGCTGGGCCACGAGATCACCAAGCGGTGGGGTGGCGAGGGGCTCCCCGACGGGACGATCGACATCACGCTCACGGGCTCGGCCGGGCAGAGCTTCGGAGCCTTCATGCCCGCCGGCATCCAGATGCGCCTCGTCGGCGACGCCAACGACTATCTCGGCAAGGGCTTGTCGGGCGGGCGGCTGATCGTGCAGCCGCATCCGTTCGCCCCGTTCGTCGCCGAGGACAACGTGATCGCCGGCAACGTCATCGCCTACGGCGCCACGGGCGGCGAGATCTTCCTCCGCGGCCGGGTGGGCGAGCGCTTCTGCGTGCGCAACTCCGGCGCCACCGCGGTGAGCGAAGGCGTCGGCGACCACGGGTGCGAGTACATGACCGGTGGCCGCGTCGTCGTACTCGGCACGACGGGTCGGAACTTCGGCGCCGGCATGTCCGGTGGGATCGCCTACGTCTACGACGTCGACGACCAGTTCGCCAGCCTCGTGAACTACGAGATGGTGACGCTCGAGGACCTCGACGACGTCGACCGGGAGTTCCTGCGAACGACGATCACGCAACATCGCGACTTCACGGGCTCGGCGGTGGCCGAGAAGGTGCTGTCGGGATGGGAGACCGAGATCGGCCGATTCCGCAAGGTGATGCCGACCGACTACAAGCGGGTCCTGAACGTGATCGCCCTCGCCAAGGCCGACGGCCTCGACGAGGAGCAGACCGTCGACCGCATCATGGAAGCAGCCCGCGCATGAACAAGGAAGTGAACTGATGGGTAAGCCGACGGGGTTTCTGGAGTGGTCGCGGGCGACGCCGGTGCGACGGCCGGTGCCGGTGCGACTGCGCGACTGGCGCGAGGTGTACGAGCCGTTCGATCGCGACGAACTCAATCACCAGGCGGGCCGCTGCATGGATTGCGGCATCCCGTTCTGCAACAACGGCTGCCCGCTCGGCAACCTGATCCCCGACTGGAACGACCTCGTCTACCGCGACCACTGGCAGGACGCGATCGAGCGTCTCCACGCCACGAACAACTTCCCCGAGTTCACCGGCCGGCTCTGTCCGGCGCCGTGCGAGTCGGCTTGCGTGCTCGGGATCAACCAGGACCCGGTGGCGATCAAGCAGGTCGAGGTCGAGATCATCGACCGCGCCTGGGACGAGGGTTGGGTCGTTCCCCACGTGCCGTCGTTGCGCACCGGCAAGCGCGTCGCCGTGATCGGCAGCGGGCCCGCCGGGCTCGCCGCCGCCCAGCAGCTCACCCGCGCCGGCCACGAGGTGGTCGTGCTCGAGCGGGCCGATCGCATCGGCGGCCTGCTGCGCTACGGCATCCCCGAGTTCAAGATGGAGAAGCGCCACATCGATCGGCGCCTCGCCCAGATGGAGGCGGAGGGCACCGAGTTCCGCACCAACGCGGTCGTCGGCGAAACCGTCGACATCGAAGTGCTCCGCGCCTCGCACGACGCGATCGTCCTCGCCTGCGGGGCCACCGATTGGCGCGACCTGCCGATCCCCGGTCGCGAGCTCGACGGGATCCATCAGGCGATGGAGTACCTGCCGCACGCCAACCGGGTGCAGCTCGGCGACATCGAGCAGTCGCCGATCGATGTCAGCGACAAGCACGTCGTCATCATCGGCGGCGGCGACACCGGGGCCGACTGTCTGGGCACGGCCCACCGTCAGGGTGCGGCGTCGGTCACGCAGCTCGAGATTCTGCCGCGTTCGCCCGAGTCGCGGGCGGAAGGGAATCCGTGGCCGCAGTTCGCGATGGTGTACAAGATCACGTCCGCCCACGAGGAGGGCGGCGACCGCCTCTTCAGCGTGAACACGGAGCGGTTCGTCGACGACGGCAACGGCCGCGTCCGGGCGCTGGTGCTGCACGAGGTCGAGATGATCGACGGTCGGTTCACGAAGATCGAGGGGACCGAACAGGAGATCCCCGCCGACTTCGTGTTCCTCGCGATGGGCTTCCTCGGGCCGGAGCACGGCACGTGGCTCGACGGACTCGAAGTCGACTACGACGCCCGCGGCAACGTCGCTCGCGACGATCGGTACATGAGCTCCCAGCGCGGGATCTTCGTCGCCGGCGACATGGGTCGCGGGCAGAGCCTGATCGTGTGGGCCATCGCCGAGGGTCGCGCCTGCGCGGCCGGCGTCGACACCTACCTGATGGGCGAGACCCGCCTCCCATCACCGGTGCGTCCCACCGACCGCGCGCTCATGCCCTGACCGGGTGTGACGTCGGGCTCGGGGCTTGACGTGACGTTTCGCGTGCGGTAACAGCGCCTACGCTGGTGTTCATGTCGCCAAAGTTCGCTCCTGGTCCGTCTCGTCGCGCCGGCCGTCGCCTCGCCGCTGTCGCCGGGCCGGTCGCGGTGGGCATGATCCTGCTCGCGGCGTGCGGCAGCAGTGGGGACGAGGGCGCGACCGAATCGACGATCGATCTGAGCGAGGGCTCGACCGCGTTCGTCGTCCGCCCTCCCGAGACCACGGTCGCACCGGAGACGACCCCCGTCGTCGACGGCGCCGTTTCCACCGCCGCGCAGGACTACACGATCCAGAGTGGTGACTACCCGCTCAAGGTTGCCAACCAGTTCGGCGTCACGGTCGACGAGCTGGTCGCCTTCAACGAATGGGGAAGCGCGAACGAGTTCCCCTTCCCGGGCACCGTGATCAAGATTCCGCCGGGCGGCACCCTGGCCGCGGCAATCCCCGAGACCACCGTGGCCCCGGCGGCGGGCGGCCAAGCCGCGACCGCCGAATCCACCACCACCGTGCCGGCGTCGACGATTCCGGACGCCGGCGACAACTGTGCCCCAGGCGAGCACATCGTCGAAGCGGGCGACATTCCGATCAGCGTCGCGAAGAAGTACGACGTGACGCTCGAGGCACTGGCCGCGGCGAACGCGAGCAATCCGGCTTACAGCCAGTTCATCCCTGGACAGAAGATCGTCATCCCGGCGAAGGCCGACTGCTGATCTGCCGTTGACCTGCCAACCGGCCGGTCAGGTGACGCGGGTCAGATGAGGCCGTCGAAGATCGAGTTGAACTCCTTCACCACTTCCATGGTGGCGCTGCTCGCCGCCGAGTAGCGGTGGCCGGGATACAGGATCGTGTCGTCGGGCACCTCGGCGAGGCGGCGCAGGCTCTCGGCCATCTGCCTCGAGTCCGAGCCGGGCAGATCGGTGCGTCCACAGCCCTCGAGGAACAACGTGTCGCCGGCGACGAGCCGCCCGTCGACGAGGAAGCACTGGCTGCCCGGGGTGTGGCCCGGTGTGTGCAGCAGCGACACGTCGATGTTGCCGATCCGCACGACATCACCCGAGTCGTGCTCGATGAAATGGGTGGCGTCGACGCCCGTCGTCTTCGAGACCCATTCCGACTCGGTGCGCTGGAGATGGAGCGGACAGTCGACGCGTTGCAGCAGGGCGGCGATGCCTTCGATGGTGTTGTTCCCCATCTCCCCACCGACGTGATCGGGGTGGTAGTGCGTGATGAGGACGCCGCTCACGGTCATGTCGTCGGCCGCCACCACGTCGATCAGATCGTCGACGGCGTAGGCGGGATCGACGAGCAGGCACTCGCCGGTGGCCCGGTCGCCGATGGCATACACGAAGTTCACCATCTGCGCGGCCAACGGGTCGCCGTGGGCGAAGTCGCGGCCCGAGAGCAACTGGCGGAAGTAGAGGCTGCTTTCGGTCATCGGCCTACCCTTTCGCTGATGACTACGACCACCACGGGGGCGAGACGCAGCGAGGTGTGGGACGTCGGGGCGACAACGGAATTCATCCCGCCCATCCTGGCACCGAACAGCCCGATCGTCACGGCCGCATCGTGAGCGATGTCGGCGAACTGACCCGCCTGACACCGGGCCAGCAGATCGTGTTCGGCGGAAATCGGGTCGTTTCCGTCGGCGCCGAACTCGCCGAGGCGTTCCGACCGGGTGACCGGCTCGTCGTCGTGCAGTCCACGGGCGCCCTCGTGCACATCCCGGCACGGATTGCGGGCGTGGTCGACGGCGCGATCACCGCCGCGACGGCGGCCTTCTCCGAACTGGCGCGATGCAGCGACGAGGCCATCGTGACCTTCTTCGACGCCTTCGCCGCCCGGCTGGCCGATGACTCGATCTTCGAGCCGATCGCCGCGGCGAACGTCGTCGACGTGCAGCAGGCCGCGGCCGCCGGTCGATCGACGACCCGCCTCGAACTGACCGCGCGGATGCGCGCCGACATGATCAGCGGCTTGCGGGTCTGGCGCGACCAACCTGCAGGTCGCGGTGCGGTGGAGTCGACCATCGGCCACGACGGCTGGTCGATGGAGGAACGGCGTGCGCCCCTCGGTGTCGTCGGGTTCGTGTTCGAGGGGCGGCCCAACGTGTTCGCTGACGCCTGCGGCGTCGTTCGATCGGGGAACACGGTGGTGTTCCGGATCGGGTCGGATGCCCTCGGCACGGCGCGCGCGATCGTCGAGAACGCCCTTGCGCCGGCGCTCGCCACTGCCGGTCTGCCCGCTGGCACCGTGCAATTGATCGACGAGCCGGCCCGGTCCGGCGGCCACGCCTTGTTCGACGACCGTCGACTGGCGCTGGCGGTCGCCCGCGGTTCGGGTGCGGCCGTCGCCGAACTCGGCGCCGTGGCCGCGCAGGCCGGTACGCCGGTGAGCTTGCACGGAACGGGGGGTGCATGGATGATCGTCGGCGAGAACGCCGACCACGACGCCGTGCGCGACGCCGTCGTCAACTCGCTCGATCGCAAGGTGTGCAACACGCTCAACGTCTGCGCCATCCCCGAGTCCCGAGCCGACATGGTGCCGGTCTTCCTCGATGCGTTGGCGAGCGTGGCCGAGGGTCTCGGCGTCGATGTGCGGCTCCACGTGGTCGACGGGTCCGAGCGTTGGCTGCCGGGAGACTGCCTCGAGCGGCGCGTCGTCGTCGCCCGCGCCGCCGGTCCGAGCGACGAGCCGTTCGTCTCGACGATCGACGAGTCCGAACTGGCCACCGAGTGGGAGTGGGAGCGCTCGCCGGAGCTCACCCTCGTCGTGACGTCCGGTGTGGCCGACGCCGTCGCTCTCTGCAACCGCTACAGCCCCCACTTCATCACGTCGGTGATCACGTCCGACCCGGCGGAGTTCGAACGCTGCTACGGCGCGCTCGACACCCCGTTCACCGGCAACGGCTTCACCCGTTGGGTCGACGGGCAGTACGCGCTCGATCGACCGGAACTCGGCCTCGCCAACTGGCAGGGCGGCCGCCTGCTCGGGCGCGGCGCGATCCTGTCGGGCGACAGCGTGTTCACCGTGCGGTACGTCGCGCGCGTCGACGACACCACCCTGCACCGCTGACCGGCGCCGTCAACCCGACTTGATCAGACCTTCATGGCCAACTCGGCGCGGCCGTCGGGCATCCTTGGAGCAGATGACCATGTTGCCGCCGCCGGATCCCGCGACCTTCAGGCCGCCCGTCGTCACGATCCGACCGACGTTCGTGCCGCCGCAGCCTCCCGCGCCGACGCTGCCCGTGCGCGCCGCCGTCGGGGCGATCGCGGTGCTCACGGTGTCGCTGATCGCCTCCAAGGTCGTGCTCGACGCGCTGCTCGACTTCGAGTGGCCGCTGCTCGTCTACGTCGTGATCCTCGCGACCATCGGATACGGCCCGTCGGTGGTGTGGTGCCGGTACGTGAGCCGCCACTGGGGGACCGGCGCGCTCGCCACCGACATCGGCCTCGAACCCCGCTGGTCCGACCTCGGATGGGGCCCGT
Source organism: Ilumatobacteraceae bacterium (assembly GCA_963752815.1). Lineage (GTDB taxonomy): Bacteria > Actinomycetota > Acidimicrobiia > Acidimicrobiales > Ilumatobacteraceae > Sva-07. The sequence goes on from CAVVZI010000006.1 coordinate 337,086, forward strand.
TGATCTGGCTGGCGGCGCTCGGCGCGCAGATCGCGATTGCCGCTCTGGTCGTGGGGCTCGGGGTGCCGATCTCCAACAACACCGACGGCATCACCGACCTCCAGACAAATCGGACCTACGTCGTGTCGATCGTGATCACCGCCGTGATCGCGGCGCCGATCGTCGAGGAGATGGTGTTCCGCGGCGTCGTGCTGCGCGGGCTGCGGAGCCGGATGGGCGCCGTGTTGGCGATCGTTCTCCAAGGTGTGTTGTTCGGGTGCGCCCACCTCGACCCCGTGCGCGGCCGGGGCAACCTCGGCCTGGTGATGGTGCTGTCGGGGGTCGGCATCGCGTTCGGTGCGGGCGCGGTGCTCCTGCGCAGGATCGGCCCGACGATCGTCGCCCACGCGATCTTCAATGGTGTCGTGCTGCTGATCGTGCTGACCGGCGTCGCCGATCGCCTCCAGGATGCCGATGCCTCCGCGGCGGCCTCAGTGCGGGAACAGCGCGCGGTTGTCGATCAGGCGCACGTCACCGAAGAAGGCCGCGGTCGCCACGCGCACTCGATCGGGTGGGAGCGCGTCGAGGTCGGTCACCGCTGAGAGATCCTCGGTGTCGAACACCGCCACGTAGTCGACGACCGCCAACGGTTCGTCGGCGAACACCCCGAGGGCGGCGTCGATCACCGCGGTGGCGTGCCGTTCACCGTCGGCGGCGGAGCGGACAGCGGCCTCGAGGGCCCGGGGCACCGCAAGGGCGGCGCGCCGGTGTGCTTCGTCGAGCCGGGTGTTGCGGCTCGACAGGGCGAGGCCGTCGGCCTCGCGTACGGTCGGACGGCCGACCACGTCGACGCCGAGGTCGAGGTCGGCGCTCAGACGACGCACGATCGCCAATTGCTGGAAGTCCTTCTCGCCGAACACCGCGAGGTCGGGGCGTACGGCGGTGAAGAGCTTGGTGACGACTGTTGCGACACCGTCGAAGTGCCCGGGGCGCGACGCGCCTTCCATCACCCCGGCCAGCGAGCCGATCGTCACCGTGGTCTGGTAACCCGCCGGGTACATCGACCGCGGCGGTGGGCACGTACACCGCGTCGACCCCGTGCGCAGCGCAGACGGCGATGTCGGCATCGACCGGACGCGGGTAGTGCTCGAAGTCGTCGGGCCGGTCGAACTGGAGTGGGTTGACGAAGATCGAGACGACCACGCGGTCGGCGATGGTCCCGGCGTGTTCGATGAGCGCGAGATGGCCACGGTGGAGCGCCCCCATCGTCGGCACCAGGGCGATGCTGGCACCGCCGCGGTGTTCCGAACGCGACCAGGCGGACATCTCCGAGGGCGTTGTCAGGGTCTGCAGTGCCACGGTCATCGCGTCCTGACGGTGGGGCACAGGTCGAGATAGCTCGGCCGGTCGCTGATCGACGTGGCGCTGAGGATCGCGTGGGTGCAGGCGGCGGCGAACGTCTCGGCAGCGGCGACGAGGAGGAGATTCAGTTCGACGTTGCGGGTGGCCGCAGCGTGCAGGCGCGATGATGCCGACGCGAGTTCGATGTCGCCCGTCGCCAGCCCGAAGATCGTGTCGCCGTCGACCATCGAGTGCGCTGGTCGGACCGCCCTGGCGAGGCCGTCGTGGGCGACCGACGCGACCTTGCCGACTTCGGCCTTGGTCAGTCGAGCCGACGTCGCCACGACGCCGATCGTCGTGTTGAGCAGCGGTGGTCGCGCCGCGTCGAGCACCTCGAGCAGGCCGCGTCGTTCGACCGCCATCGGCCGCCTCCTGCCCGGGCCGGCCAGCTCCCACGGGAGTCCGGTCGCCCGATCGATCGGCGAGCCGTTGGCGTTGACGACCGCGAGCGCGCCCACGACCACCTCGACCGTATTGGATCGATGTGGGGGTTCATCGTCGGGCCGGGGGAGACGAACGGTGGTGCTGGCGGTACCGACGCCGCCCTGCAGGCCGCCGGCAACCGCGCCGGCACCGGCGCCGACCGATCCCCATCGGTGCTGGGCGCGCCGCGCCGCGGCGATGGCGCGCCGGCCGAAGCCGGCATCAGGCCGATGCCCGAAGTCGCCGCCGCGGCCGAGATCGAAGATCACCGCCGCCGGCACGACGGGGACGACGTGGCCGGGTCCGGAACCCGGGGGGCCGACGGTGAAGCCGAGCGAGCGTTCCTCGAGCCAGGCCATCACCCCGTCGGCGGCGGCCAGTCCGTACGCGCTGCCACCGGTCAGGCAGACGGCGTGGATCTGTTCGATGAGGTTGTGCGGCTCCAGCGCGTCGGTCTCTCGCGTGCCCGGCCCGCCGCCTCGGACATCGACGCCGGGCGTCGCCCCTGCGGTGCGAACACCACGGTGGTTCCGGTCTGCCAGCCGCGTCCGACCCGTTGGTGGTGCCCGACGCGAACTCCTTCGACGTCGGTGATCGAGCCGAACGGCAGCGGCTCCGGGGTCGAAGTCATCGCAGCGAGACTAGGTGGCGAGACTAGGAGATGACGCGGGCGACGTTCTACGGTGCGCGACGTGCTGGAACGTCCCCGTCAAGCCGACACGGTCGTACACCGTGTCCGCACGATCGCCAAGCGCGCGGCCGGCGAGGTCGTGCAGTTCACCTGGGCCGCGGCCATCGAGCTCGGCGCGATCGGCCCGCACTCGCGGCGGGCACGCCGATTCGGTCGCTTCGGCGACGGCAGTGTCATCTGCTTCCCGCCGAACGCCCTGTTCAACGAGCAGTACATCTCGATCGGCGAGGGCACCATGTTCGGGCCCGAGATCACGCTGTCGGCGGGCATGGTGCCGGGCCAGCAGATGGTGTCGGACACCGTCATCACCGTGGGCGACCGGTGCCTGTTCGGCAAGGGATCAGGAATCGTCGGGCATCTCGAGATCGTGATCGGTGACGATGTCTGGACCGGTCATCACGTGTACATCACCGATCAGAACCACGGCTACGCCGACCTCGATCTGCCGATCTCACGCCAGGTGATGCCCGAGCGTCCGGTGTCGATCGGCAGCGGCTCGTGGCTCGGCCATGGCACGGTCGTGTTGCCGGGTGCGACGATCGGCCGGCACGTGGTGGTCGGCGCCAACAGCGTGGTCACCGGTGAGCTGCCGGACAACTGTGTCGCCGCCGGCACTCCGGCCCGGGTCATCAAGCATCTGACCTGACCAGATATCGCCGGGAACGTGCGGCGGCGGGTCAGAGGACCGAGCCGCGGGGCGGGGCGCAGCTCGGCATCAGGTTGTCGCCGGCGAACGTCTCGATGCGCTCGGTCACGGGCACCGACTGGACGGCGGTCTCGGTGAACGGCCCGTCCTTGCCTGACGCGAGCATGTCGGCGTAGCGGTATCGATCCGCCAGCAGGATGCGGTAGTCCGCCTCCCATTCGGGGACGATCGCCTGGCCCTTGGCGTCGGTCGGCGGCACGGCGACGATGTCCTCGAGCATCTGCTCGAGCAGGTCGGTCGACTGCCGGACGAGGCCGGCGCGGACGGCGAGATCGTTCGACGCCTGCGCTTCGAGAGCCTGGAGCTGGGGACGCACTTCGGCACAGATCTGTTCGGCGCGGGCGGCCCATGCCCGGTCGTCGACCTTGTTGACCGCGGTCTTCGAAGCGAAGAAGAGCGCCCAGATCCAGAACAGGGCGAACAGCAGCAGCATCAACACGAACAACGATCGTCGGATCGGATGAACTCTCCACGCCGACCGCTTCTCCACGTCGGGGTCGGCGAGCAGGTCTGACGGCATCGTCACAATCGACGACGCTATGGGCCGATCGCGCTGGTAGAAACGTCGGGATGGAGACGGAGATGACGCCCGACGGCGTCGCCGCGCCCGAACGGGGACACTTCCGGCGCAACGTCGGCTTCATCGCGTCATTGGTCCGTGTCCACCCGAAGCCCTTCTTCATCGCCGTCGGCGGCGCCGCGCTGTTCGCCATCTGCACGATCGCCTCCAGCTTCGCCATCGGATGGGTGATCGACCATGTGATCCTGCCGCGCTTCGAGGACGGCCACGTCGCCATCGGCACCGTGATCGCGGGGATGGCGATGGTGATCGGCATCGGCATCGTCCGTGCGATCGGCGTGGTCGTACGCCGGTCATACGCCGGGATCGTCCAGTGGCGGGTCGCCCAGACGTACACCAACGAGGTGGTCGGCCGCTTCGTCCGGCAGCCCCTCAGCTGGCACGCCCGCCGCCCCGACGGCGACCTCGTGCAGCGCGCCGGCGTCGACAGCGAGGGGTCGGTCGCCGTCCTCGGCCCGATCCCGTTCGCCACCTCGACCGTGATCATGATCTTCGTGTCGACGATCTGGCTGTTCTCGATCGACATCGCGCTCGGCGTGGTGGCGATCGTGCTGTTTCCCACGCTGATCATGACGAACGTCGTGTACGAACGGGCCGTGTCGGCCCACTACACGCGGGCGCAGGACCACCTCGGTGAGTTCTCGGCCGGCGTCCACGAGAGCTTCGAGGGCGTGCAGCTCGTCAAGTCGTACGGCGCCGAGGAGCGCGAGACCGATCGGCTCTCCGGGCTCGCCGAGCGGGTCAGGAGCGAGCGGCTGAAAGCGATCCGGATCCGCAGCTGGTTCGAGGGGCTGCTCGACGTCGTCCCGTCGCTCGCCAACATCCTCCTCGTCGTGATCGGCGCGGCACGGATCAGGTCGAACGACCTGTCGGTGGGCGAGTTCTCCAGTGCGATCTTCCTGTTCACGCTGCTCGTGCTTCCCCTGCGGCTCATCGGGTACGCACTGTCCGAACTGCCCCGATCGATCGCCGCGTGGACGCGGGTCCGCACGGTCGCCGAGGAGCCGCTCGACGCGGACCCGGCCGACTCGATCGATGCTGCCTCACCCGGAGTCGGGGTCGAACTGCACGGCGTGTCGTACATGCACGTCGGTGAGGAGTTCCCGGCTCTCGAGTCGATCGACCTCGTCGTACCCGCCGGATCGGTGACGGCCCTGGTCGGCCCGACCGGGTCGGGCAAATCGACGCTGGCGTTGCTCGTCGCCGGCCTGCTCGCGCCGACCGAGGGAAGGGTGCGGCTCGCCCCGGGCAAGCGGTCGGTCGTGTTCCAGGAGGCCTTCCTGCTCGGCGGCAGCGTCGCCGACAACGTCCGGATGGGCGGCGAGTTCTCCGACGGAGAGCTGTGGGCCGCCCTGGAGATGGCCGCCGCGTCCGACTTCGTGCGCAACCTGCCCAATGGCCTCGACACGGTCGTCGGCGAACGTGGCGTCAGCCTGAGCGGCGGCCAGCGCCAGCGCGTCGCCCTGGCCCGGGCGCTCGTGCGCGCACCGAGCCTGCTCGTGCTCGACGACACGACGTCGGCGCTCGATCCGGCGACCGAGTCGACCGTGCTGGGCAACCTGCGCCACGGCCTCACCGAGACGTCCGTGCTGTTGATCGCCTCCCGTCCGTCGACGATCGCCCTGGCCGACGACGTGATCTACGTCGCCGGGGGCAGGGTCGCCGCCCACGGCACCCACCCCGAACTGATGGCGTCGGTGCCCGACTACCGCGAGCTCGTCGAGGCGTTCGAATCCGACCGCTCGGAGTTCATGGAGGCCGTGCCCTTCGGCTCGGCCGGACCGCTCGGCGAGGTGCTGTCGTGAGCACGATCGACCCGGGCCTCATCGCCCGTGCCGGCACGATCGCTCCGCCGGGCCAGGACTCGGCGGCCCGCATCATCGGCCGCGGACTCGAGACGGCGCCGATCCTGCGCGAGGGGCTCGGGGTCACGTGGCTCTTCGCGGCGGTCGGTGCCGCCGGGCGCGTCGTCGTGCCCATCCTGATCCAGCAGGCGATCGACAAGGGCGTCGACGAGAAGACCGGCGACGTGCAGTTCGATCTGATCGTCAAGATGGCCCTGGTCGGCGCCGTCGCCGTGATCGTGTCGGGGTTCTCCCTCCGGCAGGCGTCGGTGCGCCTCGGCGAACGCAGCGAACGTGCGCTGTACGACCTGCGGGCGCGGCTGATCGGCCACATCCACCAGCTGAGCCTGGCGACGCACAACGACGAACGGCGCGGCGGACTCGTCTCGCGAGTCACGAGCGACATCGAGGCGTTGGCCCAGTTCTTCCAATGGGGCGGCCTCGCCTGGCTGCTCGACGGCACGCTCATGCTGATCGTCGCCGGCGTGATGCTCGCCTACAGCTGGCAGCTCGCGCTGATCGCCTTCGCCGTGTCGATGCCGCTGGCGTTCGTGCTGCGGGCCGTGCAATCGCGACTGGTGCGCGCCTACGACGCCGCGCGCCACGCCAACGGCGACATGCTCGGCTCCATCGCCGAAGTGGTGTCGGGCACGGCCACCATCCGGGCGTACGGCGCCGGGGAGGTGCTCGAGCGGCGGGTGCACGACGCGGTCGAGGTCAAGACGCGAGCGCAGATCAAGGCGTCGCTGATCGGTGCCTTCCTCTTCCCCTCGGGCGAGATCTTCTCGGCGTTCACCATCTCCGCGATCGTCGGCGTCGGCGTGTGGATGGGCCCGTCGAGCAGCCTGACCGCGGGTGCACTGGTCGGGTTCATCTTCCTCACGTACCGGTTCCTCGAACCGATCGCCGAATTCACCGAGGTGCTCGACCAGACGCAGAACGCGGTGGCCGGGCTGCGCCGCGTGCTGTCGGTGCTCGACCTGCCGATCGGCCCGCCGCCGCCGACCGACCCGATCGCCTTGCCCGTCGGCAAGCTGCGCATCGACATCCGGGAGGTGACGTTCTCGTACCCGAGCCGCGATCGGGAGGGCTCCGATTCGGCGGTGCTCAAGAACATCGACGTGACGATTCCCGCCGGCCAGCAGGTGGCGATCGTCGGCTCGACGGGTTCGGGCAAGACCACACTCGGCCGGCTGATCGCCCGCTTCGCCGACCCGACGATCGGCACCATCGAGCTCGGCGGTGTGCCCCTCAAACGGGTCGACCGTGCCGAACTCCGCCGCCGCCTCGTGGTCGTGTCGCAGGAGCCGTTCCTGTTCGACGATTCGGTGAGCGCCAACGTCGCCTTCGCCGTCGAACACTCGACGCGGGCCGACGTCGAGCGCGTGGTCGAGGAGCTCGGCGTCGGCGACTGGGTCGAATCGTTGTCCGAGGGCCTCGCGACCGGTGTCGGCGAGCGCGGCGATCAGTTGTCCGCCGGTGAGCGTCAGCTCGTGGCGTTGTTGCGCGCCGGGCTCGCCGGACCGGACGTCCTGATCCTCGACGAGGCGACTTCGTCGGTCGACGCTCTGACCGAGGTGCGCGTCGCCCGCGCCCTCGAACGGCTCGCCGCCGCCCGCACCACGATCGCCATCGCCCACCGGCTCTCGACCGCCGCGCGGGCCGACCGGGTGCTCGTGTTGGAACACGGCCGCCTCGTGGAGGACGGTCACCACGACGAGTTGATCACGAACGACGGCCCGTATCGCCGCCTGTACGACGCCTGGGTCTCCTCGACCTCAGTCTGAACGCGGCGGGTCGGAACGCTCAGTCGAGATCGAGGCCGAAGGGCACCGGCCCCGTGACATCGGTGACGTGGCACTCCACGTCGTCGAGGAGCACCTTGCGGAAGACCTCGAAGTCGGCCACTTCGCCGGGTGCCACGTCGTCGACCGCGACGCGTGCCTGGCGGTGCACGTTGTCGGTTCCCGGACGGTTGAAGGTCACCTCGACGCCGAAGGAAGCCTCGTGATCGGAGCGGTTGGTGATCTGTCCCGTCATCGTGGCGATCGAGCCGTCGAGCTTGCATCCGGTGACCGTGACGTCGTTGGCGACCGGGTTCTCGAACCGATCGACCGCCCGCAGGACGGTCACCGAAAGGACCACCCCGACCACGCACAGTGCGGCCGCCAGCAAGCCGGTGGTCAGGCCGGCGATGGCGAAGCCCCGCCGGCGGTGGCTGCGCCGCGATCCGTCGCGCGAACGCGCCAGCGAGATGCCTCCGAAGATGATGGCCAGCACGGCGCAGATCGCCCCGACCACGACGATGAACGGCAGCCAGGCGATGGAGACGGCGATGATGCCGAGGATCATCGAGGCGAGGGCGAGCCCCGATCCGGGTGTGCCGGCAGAAGGTTCTGCGACTCCAGCCGGTCCGGGATCGATTCCGAGCGGATCGACGTAGCGGACGCCGTTCGTCGACACGTCGCCGGTCCACACCGTGCCGTTGTGGAAGCGGAACTCGAACCGTCGCATCGGATCCGGGTACCAGCCGGGCGGGTACGCCGGTTCTGACATGCGGGCAAGCTACCGGCCGCAGGCTTTGCCGAACGGTGTGGGTGGGCGCGGCCGTCGGTCCCTACGATCGGGGGCATGGAGATCGTGCTCGTGCGCCACGGCGAACCGGAATGGGTGCGCGGCGGACTGAACGTCGTCGATCCACCGCTCACCGAACGGGGCCAGGCCCAGGCCGAGCAGCTGGCCCAGGTGCTCTCCAAGGAGGTCTTCGACGAGGTGCTCGTGTCACCCCTCGTGCGCGCTCGACAGACGGCCGCTCCGCTGCTCGCCCGGCTCGGACGCGACGAGGAGGTCGACCCGTGGCTGGAGGAGATCCGGGACCCCAAATGGCACGGCACGCCCGCGGAGAAGGCGGCCGACGCCTACGCCGAACTGCGCGGCCGGCCTGCCGAGGAACGCTGGTCGGGGCTCGACGGCGGTGAGTCGGTGCGGGAGTTCGTGGCCCGGATCCGCAGCGGTGCGGCGGGCTTTCTGGCCGCACGCGGCGTCACGCGCAGCGAGGTGGATCTGCCGATCTGGCAGATCGAGGAACCGGGCGCACGGATCCTGCTCGTCGCCCACGCCGGCACGAACTCGGTGACCATCGGCCATCTGCTCGGCCTGCAGGCGACGCCGTGGGAGTGGGACCGCTTCGTGCTCGGGCACGCCTCGATCTGCCGGCTCGAAGCGATGCCCCTGCACGACGGGCACACGTTCTGCCTGTCGAAGTTGAGCGACGTGGAGCATCTGCCGCTCGACGATCGCACCCGCTAGCAGCGCCGATCGCAACGGCGTGCGGAGCGACGTCTACCGTCGACCCCATGACCGACATCCCTGTTGATCCGGATCGTCTGAAGCTCTACTCGTTCAACGTGTTCAACCAGTTGAGCGGTGCGGTCACCGCGGGGATGATCCACCTCGGCGACAAGCTCGGCATCTTCACCGCGCTGGCCGCATCTGCCGAGCCGTTGACGGCTGACGAACTCGCCGAACGGTGCGGCCTCGACGGCCGGTGGGTGAGGGAGTGGGCGTACAACCAGGCCGCGGCCGGGCTGATCGTCGCCGATGCGGACGAGCGGTTCTCGCTGACGCCGGAGGCGGTCGCCGTGCTCGCGTCGCCCGATCACGAGGCGTACGGCATGGGGATGTTCCATCGCTTCCCGGCGACGATGGCCGCGCTCGAAGCGATGCCCGAGAGCTTCCGCACCGGACTGGGGCAGGACTACGACAGCCACGGTCCGGAGGGTGCCGTCGGCATCGAGCGGAGCTTCGAACCGTGGAACCGTCACCATCTCCTGAGCGACGTGCTCCCCGCGCTCGACGGCGTCGTCGACGCCTTGTCATCCGGAATCGACGTCGCCGACATCGGATGCGGCGCCGGGGGAGCCGCGTTGATGATGGGTGCCGCGTTCCCGAACAGCAGGTTCATCGGCTACGACATCTCGAGATTCGCGCTCGACCGTGCCGAGTCCCGGCGGATCGAGGCTGGAGTCGAGAATGTTCGCTTCGTCGACCCGCGCGACGAGCCGATTCCGGACGACGGCCGGTTCGGGTTGGTCACGACGTTCGACTGCCTGCACGACATGACGCACCCGCAGCAGATGATGCACACGATCCGGGCTGCACTCGACGATCACGGCAGCTGGCTGCTCGTCGACATCAAGGCGCGGGACACGTTCGCCGAGAACGTGGCCAAGAACCCGATGGCCGCGCTGATGTACGGGATCAGCGTGCTCGCCTGCATGTCGTCGGCGATGTCGGCGCCCGACGGAGCGGGGCTGGGCACGCTCGGTCTGCCGGCGAGCCGGGCCAGGGAGATGGCCGCGGCCGCCGGCTTCGAGCACTTCCGCCGCCTCGACATCGACCATTCGATCAACGCGTTCTACGAGGTGCGGCCGGCCGTTGACCGGTGAGGGGCGTCAGCGGTCGACGACCGTCGATGTCTGCATGACCGGATCGGCGTTCGTGAAGTTCGGAACATCGGTCATCGCATCGCCGGCATTGGCGAAGGCCGGGCCGAGGGCTTCGAGCGAGTCGAAGAACAGGTGGCCCATCGCGAGGTAGGGGCCGTCGACGCCCTCGTCGATCTCGATCTTCACCAGACCAGGCATGACGCGCTGGACGATGTCCATGTGCTTGGTGCGGTAGTACTCCATGTCGAAGGTCTTGCCCTCGCCGGCCGGGTAGATGACGCTCACTTTGATCATGGTGCTCTCCTTCGAGCGTTGCGTTCCGTCATGACGGTTCGATGGGTGTGTCGGCCGGACCGTACCGTACGGTCGAAGGGCGATCACGACCGAACGGAGCACCATGGCCGACAACGCCGACACGACGAAGGCACGACTCAGCACGCTGTCGAGGTCGATCGCCGGACATGCCGCGATCGTCACCGGCGCGGCGAGCGGGATGGGTCGCGCGACGGCATTCCTCTTCGCCGACGAGGGCGCCCGCGTCGTGGTCGCCGATCTCGGTGCCGACCGGGTGGCTGCCGTCGTCGACGAGATCAACGCGGTGCACGGTCCCGATGCCGCGCTCGGCGTCACCTGCGATGTCGCCGACCCCGATGCCCTGCGCGATCTGGTGGAGCGGACCGTCGAGTGGGCGGGGCGGCTCGACATCGTCGTCAACAACGCCGGGATCTCGTTGATCAACTCCGCGTTCCAGGAGGAGGGGGAATTCGAGACCAACTGGGCGCGCACGCTCGACGTGAACCTCACGGCGCACGCCCGGCTGATCCGCCTCGCGGTACCGCACATGATCGAGGCAGGCGCCGGGCGCATCGTCAACATCGCGTCCACCGAAGCCATCGTGACGACGGCCGGGCTCGCGGGTTACGCCGCGACGAAGGCGGGCGTGGTCGGCCTGACCAAGAGCTTCGCCGTCGAACTCGGCCGCACCGGCATCACGGTCAACTGCATCTGTCCGGGCCCGATCGACACGGGCATGACCGCCGGGATCGAACCCGAGGCCAAGGCCACCTACGCCCGGCGGCGCGTCCCGCTTCGTCGGTACGGTGCTCCCGAGGAGGTCGCGCAGATGACGCTCAACCTCTGCCTGCCGAGCGCGTCGTTCGTGAACGGAGCGACGATTCCTGTCGACGGTGGCATGACCATCCGCCACACGTAACAGTCGGAGGCCGTCAGCTCGCGCTGTAGCCGTCGAAGATGCCTTCGAGGCCGGAGGGGACGTGGCGCCCGATGGCGAGCTGCTCGAGGATGCCGATGCCCTCGTGTTCGCCCAGGCCGCCCGACGACGTCGCCCGGACGATCGACTGGATGTGCCCGTGCTGTGGCGCGGCCGGATCCTCGATCGGAAGATCCCACCGGTCACCCCCGACGACGAGTTCGCCCTTCCACACCCCGTGTGACCACTCCGGATGCCCGTACCCGATGCCGAGCATCTGGAAGTTGAACAGCGGTTCGAGGCGAATGGTCGACGGATCGCCGACCCACGGGATGAGATCGAGCTCGAAGGCCGCCGCGTGGCGGGTCCCGGGGGTCCACTCGATGCGGTACTCGGCGCCGCGCAGCGCCTCGGGGAGCGGGCCGTCGCCCGTGTCGACGGGAGCGACGATGGCCGTTTCGTGCCAGCGGCGGCCGTCGAACAACTCGTTGACGTCGAAATGGGTGGAGAACGTCTCGAAGTTGACCGGGGCCCACAGCCAGAAGAACTGAGGGTCGGCCACCGGGGCACCCGACGGGCCGCGTTCGCCGACCGGGCGCACACCCCACGAGCGGTCACGCGATCCCCACGTCTCGCCCGGCTCGAGGTCGTACACCTCGCCGTCGACCTCGATCCAGCCCTCCCATCCGCCGAATTGGGTGAGGCGCGTGTAGTCGAACATCACCCGCACGCCCACCTGTTGGAAGAAGTGCGGCTCCTCGATCGGTGCCGACCGGCGGACGAAGGTGAGGTCCGCCCGAAGTCCCTGCTCCGGGGCCTCGACCTGGAGCCTGAGCGCATGGAGCGGCTCGAGCACCTCGACCTTGATCGGGCCGACCTCGTTGGCGTCCGCGCGGTCGGTCGGTGCGCGTCTCGACGCGTGCACGTTGATCTGCCGGCCGTCGACGCGCCCACCGTCGACCACGACGCTGAACGACGCGTCGCTGACGTGGCGGTTCGGGTACAGCCCCATCGCGGCGGCGAAATACAGCCGGGCATCGCGGGTGTAGCCGTTGAAGAAGTAGCGGTCGTAGTGGTTGAGGTCCGCAGACGACGTCTGCGCGACCGGGCGTGATGTCTGGTGGACGGGAAAGTCGTCGAACGAAGTCAGCACCCGGGTGAACCTACTCATATCCTCGACGGCACATGGATCGCTGGACCCTGAGCGTGCGCCAATTCAGGCTGATCGCCGCCCTCACCGCCGGCGGTCTCTGCTTGCTGGTCGTAGCCGGCGGGATCGTCCGTCTGACCGGCAGCGGGCTGGGTTGCGACGACTGGCCGAACTGCAACGCGCAGTCGTTCGTCGACGTGTCGAGCGGGCACACCGCCATCGAGCAGATCAACCGGCTGATCAGTGGCGCCATCGCGATTCCGACGGTGCTGATGGTGATCGGTTCGTTCCGCGTCAGGCCTCGTCGCTCGGGCCTCGTCGGACCCTCGATGGGCGTGCTCGTCACGGTGCTCGCCAACGGCGTGGTCGGCGGCCTCGCCGTGCGTGCCGACCTGCACCCGGCGCTCGTGCAGTCGCACTTCCTCCTGGCGATGGCCTCGATCGCGTTCGCCCTCGTGGCCGTCCGCCGTTCGTCGCCCGAGCCCGTCGAGCACTCGGCGGTGCCCACCGCGATCAGACGTCTGATCGGTGCGATGACGGTCATGACGGCTCTCGCTCTCGTCACCGGCACGGTCGTCACGGGAACCGGACCTCACGCGGGCGACGAGCACGTCCGGCGGTGGGGGTTCGACATCTCCAGCGTCGCGCAGGTGCACAGCGCGACCGTGCTCGTGGCCGTCGCACTGGCGCTGGCAGTCACGTGGTCGATCCGGTCCGATCGGGCCAGTCGAGAACAGCTCGGTCCGGTCTTGTCGACGTGGATGTTCGTCGCCGTCGTGCAAGGCGGTATCGGGTATCTGCAGTACTTCACCGGCGTTCCGGAGCTGCTCGTCGGTGCCCACATCGCCGGAGCGACCGCCCTCTGGGTGATCACGGTCTGGCTGTGGACCGCGCTGTCGGGCGACGCTTCGGCGGTGCACCGTGCGACGGTCGGCGCCCGAGCCGAGCAGCCGGACGTGTCGGTCGGAGGTCCAACCTCGCCGATTGGATCGGTGTAGCATCACCGCCCACATGGGCACGGAACTGCGGCGCCGGAGCCGACTCCCAAGCGTCTGCGTCGCTCTCGGGTTCATCTTGCTGGCGTTCGTCGGCACGTTGTTTGTCGGTGCGGCCGGCGGTCCGGTCCACGCCCAGGAAAGCGACGCACCGCAGTCGATCACCGGCCGTGTGCAGAATCGTTCCGAACAGGACGGCGAGCGCGTGACCGAGCCGGTGCCCGACGTGCGCGTCGTGGCGGAGGACGAGAGTGGCGCCGAGGTCGGCGAATCCGTCACCGATGCCGACGGCGTGTACCTGATCCCGATCGAGCAACCGGGCACCTACGTCGTGCGCATCGACACCGAAACGTTGCCCGAGGGTCTGACGGTCGAGGAGGGCAAGGAACAGCAGACCGCGGTGGTCGGCGGGAATCAGAACGTCACTCGCGCCTTCTTCCTCGGCGAGGACACGCGCGACGTGCAGAGCAAGTTGAGCCTGCTGCCGCAGACGCTGGCCAACGGCTTGAAGCTGGCGATGATCATCGCCATCACCTCGATCGGACTGTCACTGATCTTCGGCACCACCGGTCTGTCCAACTTCGCCCACGGCGAGATGGTCACGTTCGGCGCGTTCGTCGCGTTCGTCCTGAACTCTGATCATGGGGTCCACGTGATCTTCGCCGCGTTGGCCGCGATCGTCGCCACGGGTCTGCTCGGCGCGGCCTTCGAAAAGGGCCTGTGGGGGCCGTTGCGGCATCGATCGACCAGCCTCACCTCGATGATGATCGTGTCGATCGGAATCGCCCTGGCGATGCGCTACACGTATCTGTATCTGTTCAGCGGTGACCTCAAGGCGTACACGCAGTACACGCTGCAGCGGGATCCGGTGTCGATCGGACCCATCGACCTGCCGCCCCGCACGCTGGTCATCATCGTCGCGTCGGCCCTGGTCATCGTCGGGGTGTCCCTGTTCCTGCTCAAGGCGCGCTTCGGCAAGGCGATCCGCGCCGTGTCGGACAACCCCGACCTCGCGTCGTCGAGCGGGATCGACACCGATCGTGTGATCCTCCTCGTCTGGGTCCTGGGCGGTGCACTCGCCGGCCTCGGTGGTGTGTTCTACGGCCTCGAGTTCGGGATCAAATGGGACATGGGCTTCACCCTGCTGCTCCTGATGTTCGCCGCGATCACGCTCGGCGGGCTCGGCAACCCGTTCGGGGCGTTGCTCGGCAGCCTGGTGATCGGGATCTTCGTCGAACTCTGGACCTGGCTCGTCAACAACGCCAACGACCTGAAGACCGCCGGCGCGCTGATCGTGCTGATCGCGGTGTTGATCATCAGACCGCAAGGCATTCTGGGATCGAAGGAACGGATCGGATGAACTGGGATCTCATCTTCTGGAACGCGTTGTACACCGCGATCAACGCGGCCGCCGCCGGGTACTGCATCATCTCGGCCGGTCTCAACGTGCACGTCGGGTACACCGGGCTCCTCAACTTCGGTCAGGCCGGATTCGCGGCGGTGGGTGCGTACGCGTTCTCGATCCCGATCGTGGCCTACGGCTGGCCGTGGTACTGGGCGCTGCCGTTCATGCTCGTGTGTTCGGTGTTGCTCGCGCTGGCGCTCGGCGTGCCGACCCTCCGCCTTCGCGCCGACTACCTCGCCATCGTCACCATCGCCGTCGCCGAGATCATCAGGCTGTTCCTCAACTCCACGCGGTTCACCTGGCTGACCGGCGGCACCGACGGCCGGAACGGGTGGACCACCTTCTTCGAGGACCTCAACCCGATCGACAACACGGCTCGGTACCAGCTCGGCGCACAATCGATCGACGGCTACCGGTTGTTCATGATGATCCTGGGTTGGACGCTTGCCATCCTGATTTCGACGTTCATCTGGGCCCTGATGCGCAGCCCGTGGGGACGAGTACTGCGCAGCATCCGGGAGGACGAGGACGCGGCGCGAGCGCTCGGCAAGAACGTCCTCGCGTTCAAGATGCAGAGCCTGATCATCGGCGGTGTCATCGGTTCGATCGGCGGTTTGTGGCTGTCGGCGCAGAAGCAGTCGGCACAGACGGGCGAGTTCGCGACGACCCTGACGTTCTTCGCCTTCTTGATCATCGTGCTGGGTGGCCTCGGCCGGGTGAAGGGCCCGATCATCGGCACGGTCATCTTCTTCTTCGTGATCCAGTTCGTCGACAACATCCTCCAACAGGCCACCCGCAACGACAAACTGCCGGACTGGCTCGTCGACAGCACCAACTTCGGCATCGTGAAGAACATCGTCGCCGGGCTCGCCTTGGCATTGATCGTCATCTTCCGCCCGCAGGGGATCTTCGGCGACAAACGTGAGCAGGTGTTCGATGTCCGATGACACGGATCCGACACCGCCCGAGCCGACATTGCCGGAGCCGACGGTGGGGCAGACGCCCCGGTCGACGGCGGTCGACCCGGAGACCGGGTCGGTGCTGGGCTATCCGGGCATGCCGAAGAACGACCCGATCCTCGTCGCCGACGGCATCCGTCGACAGTTCGGTGGCCTGGCGGCGGTCGACGTCGATCACCTCGAGGTGGAACGCAACCGCATCACGGCGCTGATCGGTCCCAACGGCGCCGGGAAGACCACGTTCTTCAACCTGCTCACGGGCTTCGACACACCCGACCACGGCGTTTCACGCTTCAACGGCCAGCTGATGTCCGACTCGTCGGCCCACAAGGTCGCCAAGCTCGGGATGGTCCGCACGTTCCAGCTGACCAAGGCGCTCGCCCGCCTGACCGTCATCGAGAACATGCGCCTCGGTGCGCCCAATCAGCGTGGCGAGCGGCTGTGGGCCGGCCCGTTCAAGTTCCTGTGGCGTGACGAGGAAGCACAGGTCACGGAACGCGCCGACGCCCTGCTCGAGCGTTTCAAACTGAGCCACATGCGCGACGAGTTCGCCGGCGGACTCTCGGGTGGCCAACGCAAACTGCTCGAGATGGCACGTGCGCTGATGACCGACCCGACGCTGATCATGCTCGACGAGCCGATGGCCGGTGTGAATCCCGCGCTCAAACAGAGCCTGCTCGGTCACGTCAAGGAGCTCAAGGCCGAGGGGCGCACGGTGCTGTTCGTCGAGCACGACATGGACATGGTCCACGAGATCAGTGACTGGGTCGTCGTGATGGCGGGTGGCCGCATCATCGCCGAGGGCACCGCCGTCGAGATCTCCGGAAGTCGCGAAGTGATCGACGCGTATCTCGGCGCGCACCACGACATCGATCTCGGCGAGATGTCCGGGGCGGAGGTCGAGGAGGAACTCCACGAAATCGAGGTCGAGATCGAAGAAGAGATCGAGACCGACGACACGGACGGGGGTGCATCGTGAGCAACAACATCATCGAATGCGAAGAACTCGTGGCGGGGTACGTCCCCGGGGTCAACATCCTGAACGGATGTGACCTCGTGGTGGCCGCCGGCGAGTTCGTCGGCATCATCGGCCCGAACGGCGCCGGCAAGTCGACCCTGATGAAGGCGGTGCTCGGGCTCGTGACGGTCACCTCGGGCGTCGTGCGGTTGAACGGGGACGAGATCACCGGCCAACCTCCCCACCGCCTCGTGCAGCGCGGCGTCGGCTTCGTCCCCCAGACCAACAACGTGTTCCCGTCACTGACCGTGCGTGAGAACCTCGAGATGGGGTGCTTCGTCAACCCGAAGTCGTTCGCCGCACGCTACGAGGTCGTCACGGGCCTCTTCCCGCGGCTCGGTGAGCGCGCCAGTCAGCGCGCCGGTTCTCTCTCGGGCGGCGAGCGACAGATGGTGGCGATGGGTCGCGCCCTCATGCTCGACCCGAAACTGCTGTTGCTCGACGAGCCGTCCGCCGGCCTGTCGCCGCTCCTGCAGGACGAGGTGTTCCTGCGGTGCAAGCTGATCAACGAAGCGGGCGTGGCGATCCTGATGGTCGAACAGAACGCCCGCCGCGCCCTGCAGGTGTGCGATCGCGGGTACGTGCTCGACCAGGGGACCAACGCCTACACGGGCTCGGGACGCGAACTCCTCGCTGACCCCAAGGTCATCGAGCTCTACCTCGGAACCTTCGCTCGGACCTAGAGGCCGGGCCGGTTCGCCCGCTCGCGGCGTTCCGAACTCCCTCGTTGCCCAAAGGCAACGTCGGTCGTCCGCGCCTTGCGAGCGAACGAACCGCCTCCGGCCAGCAATTTCAAAGAATGGCGGCAGCGCGACCAGCGGTCCACAACATCGGCCCGGACGCGAAGGAGCCCGGGCGCTGGGCCCGGGCTCCTTCAGTTTTCAGGTGTTCAGGTGTTCAGGATTCGGTTGTCGCTGGATCAGTTGCCGGCGTCGAAGTCAACGCCGAGGGCGTTGCCGATGTTGCCGTCACTGCCGTAGACCGCCTTGTCCTTCGGACCGATGCCCTTTTCGACCATCGCGCGGAGGATCTTGGAGGACTCGTTGAAGCCGATGACGATGATCGCGTCGGGATCGGCAGCAGCGATGGCGTCGATCTCGCTGTCGAACGACGTCGCCGCGGGGTCGTACGACTGCTGGTAGACGACTTCGCCACCGGAGTCGGTGATCGTCTTCGCTGCGGTCTCGGCGAGACCGTTGCCGTAGGCGTCGTTCAGGTTGAGGATGGCGACCGTCTGGTTGCCGTCGTTCACCACGAACTGGCCGAGCACGTCACCCTGGTAGAGGTCCGGGGGAGCGGTGCGGAAGTACAGGCCCTTGTCGGCATACGTCGACAGCGCCTCTGAGGTGTTGGCCGGCGAGAACATCGTGACGCCGGCGGCCGTGATCTTGTCGATGACCGACAAGGACACGCCCGACGAGGCGGCGCCGATGATCACGTCGACATTCTCCGAGAGGAGACGGTCCGTGGTCTGGTTGGCCTGGTCGGTCGACGTGTCGCCCGAGTCGCCCTCGATGCCCACGACGTCCTTGCCGAGCACGCCACCGTTCTCGTTGATCTCCTGGAGGGCCAGGTTGAACCCGGCGAACTCCGGCGGTCCGAGGAACGCCAACGAACCCGTCTGCGGCAGCAGCGCGCCGAACGTCAGCGTGCCGTCGCCGGCGCGGCTTCCTTCGACCGGGGTATCAGGGACGTCGAGTTCGGGTCCGCCCTCAGCGGTGATGTACTGGGTCTGGGCTGATGTCGATGCGGTTGTTGGCTCCCCATCTTCAGCAGGCCGTAGCTGGCGACGATCGGCTCGCCGTTGCCGGCGAACGTCAGCGGACCGGAAACACCGTCGTAGTCGATGTCGGTGCCCGCTTCGATGAGCGCGGCGCAATCGTCGAACGTGGTGCACATCTCACCGTCACGGGTGACGCTGTTGATCTCCGACGCCATGCCGATGCCGTCATCGCCCGCCTGCAGCACTGCGAGCGCCGAGATCATCATGGCGTCGTAGGTCTCGGTGGCGTAGTTCAGGTCGGTGAGGCTCGGGTCGATCTCGCACAAGCGGCCGATGAACTCCGGGGTGATCTTGCCGAATGGCGTCGTCCCGGCAAAGCCCTCGAGATCGCCGTCGACGACGTCGCTCGTCGCGTTGCCACACTCGGATTCGCCGCCGGCTGCCGCAGCGTCGGTGCCGGTCGGTGCTTCGGTGCCTGCCGCTTCGGTGCCCGCTGGAGCTTCGGTGCCTGCCGGCGCTTCGGTGCCCGCTGGCGCCTCGGTGCCTGCCGCTTCGGTGCCGGCCGGTGCGCTGCTGTCGGACGCATCGTCGCTGTCACTGCCGCAGGCTGCGGCGGTGAAGGACAACGCGACCAGCAATGCACCAACGCGCATCACGCGTGATTTCTGCATAGTTGTGGTTTCTCCCCCTGTTCGGGCGCCGGCGGGATGCCGACGCTCATAAGGTCCGACGAGTTTAGGCCTCGTTCGGCACAACTGCCAGGCACTAGCGTTTCGGCTGCATGAACGCCGCCCTACGCGGGCGCCCCGACCCGGATGGAGACACCTGCCGTGACCGAAGTGCTCTACCAGGTGGCCGACCACGTCGCCACCATCACGCTGAACGCTCCCGAGCGGATGAACACGATTTCCGGGGTGATGTTGCGCGAGATCTCCGAGCGGCTGCTCGAAGCCGACCGCGATCCCGACGCACGATGCATCGTGCTCACGGGCGAAGGCCGGGCGTTCTGTGCCGGGCTCGACCTGCAGGCGCAGATGGCGGGACCCAAGGGTGGTCTCGGCAACCTCGGTGGCCCCCAGTCGTTCACCGGTGAGTTCGAACTGCGCGACGCCCCGCCGATCGTGCTGCACAACATCGACACACCCACCGTCTGCGCGCTCAACGGCGGGGCGGCGGGATACGGCCTCGACCTCGCATTGGGCTGCGACATCCGGGTCGCCGCGGACACGGCGAAGCTCAACCCCGGGTTCGCGAAGCGCGGGATACTGCCCGAGAGCGGCGGCACGTGGCTCCTGCCGCGCATCGTCGGCTACGCCAAGGCGGCCGAGATCACCTTCACGGGACGCACGCTCACCGCCGACGAGGCGCTCGAGCTCGGTCTGGTCAACCAGGTGGTCCCGGCCGGCGAGCTGGTGAAGCGCGCCGGTGAGCTGGCGGGCGAGATTGCCTCGAACGCGCCGCTCGCCGTGCGTGCCATCAAGCGCATGATGCGCGCCGCCGAGACCGAGACGTTCGAGCAGAACGTCCACCACGTGTTCCTGCAACTGCTGCCGCTGCTGAAGACCGACGATTTCACCGAAGGTGTCACGGCGTTCATGGAGAAGCGGCCCCCCGAATTCACCGGGCGCTGAGCGGCCCGTGTCGACCGAGCGGTCGGCGGCCGCCGACCCGATCTCCCTGCTCGACGGCCTCGCGACGACCCGGGCGATCCGTCGGTACACCGCCGACCCGATCCCCGACGAGGATCTGGCGGCGATCCTCTGGCACGCGGGCCGCGCGCCGTCGGGTTCGAATCGTCAACCGTTCCGGTTCCTCGTGCTGCGCGACGGCGAACACGCTCGCGCCGCGCGCGCCTTGATGGGCGAGGCGTTCCGCCGCGGCTGGAACGCGAAACGCAACGCCGACGGGTATCGCCCGTCGCCATTCGCCGAGTCGATGCAGCAGTACGTCGACGGGTTCGAGGACATTCCCGTGGTCGTCCTCGTGTGCCTCGACCGGTATCGGGCGCCGTCGCCCTACGAGGGCGCCTCCGTGTATCCGGCGTGCCAGAACCTGTTGCTCGCGGCGCGGGCGCTGGGCTACGGCGGCGCGCTGACCATGTGGCACCTCGACGTCGAGGCCGAGCTCCGCGAATGCCTGTCGATCCCCGACTCGGCAGCACTGTCGGCGTGCGTCACGCTCGGCGTCCCGGCGGGCCACCACGGCCCGGTGAAGCGCAAGCCACTCGCCGATGTCGTCTACGACGACACGTGGGGCCACGCTCCCGACTGGGTCTAACGTCCCGACCATGACGCTCGTCGCAGGGGTTGATTCGTCGACCCAGTCCACCAAGGTCGAGGTCCGCGATCTGGCGACCGGTCGTGTGGTCGGCTCGGGCACGGCCCCGCATCCGACCGTGACGCCGCCGGTCAGCGAGCAGGATCCCGCATCGTGGTGGTCGGCGTTCGAGTCGGCGTACGGCTCGGCGCTCGCCGAGGTGGGTGCGGCACAAACGGGCGTCGCCGCGGTGGATGCGATCAGCGTCGGCGGCCAGCAGCACGGCATGGTGGCGCTCGATCGTGACGACCAGCCGGTCCATCCGGCGAAGCTGTGGAACGACACCGAATCCGCCCCCGATGCGGGATGGCTCATCGGACAATTCGGCGGTGGACCGGCCGGACGCGCCGCCTGGGCGGCTGCGACCGGGCTTGTGCCCGTCGCCGCGTTCACGGTCACGAAACTGTCGTGGCTCCATCGCACGCATCCCGAGGCATGGGCGCGGATCGCGAGGATCCTGTTGCCGCACGACTTCCTCACGTACAAGCTGACGGGCCGGTTCGTCACCGATCGCGGCGACGCCTCCGGCACCGGGTACTGGTCGCCGACGACGGGTGCGTACCTCGACGATGTGCTCGCGCTGATCGACCGCGACCGTGACTGGTCGTCGGTGCTCCCGACGGTCCTCGGGCCGTTCGAGGCGGCCGGAACGTTCGCCGGAGCGACGGTCGGGCCCGGCACGGGCGACAACATGGCGGCGGCACTGGGCGTCGGTCTGACGACGGGCGACGCGGTCGTTTCAGCCGGAACGTCAGGCACGGCCTATGCCGTGTGCGCCACGCCGACCGTCGACCCGTCCGGCGCCGTCGCCGGGTTCGCCGACGCCACGGGCCAGTTCCTGCCGCTGGTCTGCACGCTGAACGCCGCCAAGGTGATCGATGCCGTCGCCCGCCTCCTGGGCGTGGATCACGACGAGTTCGATCGCCTCGCGCTCGCGGCCGACCCCGCCTCGACGCCGATCCTGCTGCCGTACTTCGACGGTGAGCGGACGCCCGACCGACCCGGCGCGACGGGCATGATCGCCGGCCTCCGCACCGACGTGACCCGGGAACGGCTCGCCCGTGCGGCGGTCGACGGCGTGGCGTGCGGACTCGTCGACGCACTCGATGCGCTTCGGGCGCACGCGCCCGTTCACGGCCGGATCGTCCTCGTCGGTGGCCTCGCCCGCAGCGTCGCCTTCCGCCGTGTCTTCGCCGGGCTCGTCGACGTACCGATCGTGGTGAGCGATGCCGAGCAGGCCGTGGCCACCGGCGCCGCCGTGCAGGCGGCGGCGGTGCTCGAACAGGTCGACGCGGCCACGATTCAGCAGCGCTGGGGGCTCGGCGGGGGAACGCCGATCGAAGAGGGACTCGATCCCGGTGACCTGCGCGAGCGATACGCCGAACTCCGAGACCTGGCCGATGGCGCGTAGCGACGACGCCCTGCGGGCGCTCGGCCTCGGTCCGGACGCCGACGCCGACGACGTGCGCGCCGCCCGCCGCCGGCTCGCTCGACAGGCCCATCCTGATGCCGGCGGCGACACCGCGGCAATGGCGTCGATCAACGCCGCGGCGGAACGTGCGCTGCACGAGCTGGCCGCGCCCAGCGAGGATGCCGAAGGTGACGAGACGGCCGATGGCGACATCGTCGACGAGGACGTCGTCGTGGGCGCGGCGCGGCAGCACGACATTCCCTCGTTCACGGTGGAGGCACTGCCGGTCGAGACGTTCGAGGCCATGCTCGTCGCGGCCGGCTGGCTCGGCGAGGTGATCGACGACGACCCGCCGTACCGACTC
The DNA here is from genome assembly GCA_963752815.1 of Ilumatobacteraceae bacterium. GTDB lineage: Bacteria > Actinomycetota > Acidimicrobiia > Acidimicrobiales > Ilumatobacteraceae > Sva-07. The sequence continues at coordinate 359,709 of CAVVZI010000006.1, forward strand.
GACGTGCACATGACCGATCCGTTCGAGTGTTGGTGCCGGTTCGACATCGTCCCCGACGCCGGCGCCTCCACCGTCAGCTTGACGGTCGGCTCGTGGGCCGGATCGCCGGTCGCACCGGTCGAGCAGGTTCGCGACGTGTGGGTCGACGTGCTGAACCGTCTCGACTGGACGGCGCTCAGCGACGCGGTGCCGCCGCCTTGAGGAGCCGGTCGCGCACGGCGTGGCCGAGACCTGCCGCGGGCGGGAGCAGGGCGATGACGCATGATGCGCCGGCGTCGTCGGCCGCCCGCAATGACGAGTAGAGCGTCCGGGCGTACTGGGCGATGTCGTCGGTCACGCCGAGCACGACGGAACCGGGCCGGTCCCGCGCCGCGGCGTCGGCCTCGTCCTGCGTGTCGACGAGGATCACCGGACAGCGCGGTGCGTAGTGCGATTCGAGCATGCCGCTGGCGCGGGAGGGACCGGTGGCGTCGGCGAGATCGGCCCCCATCAGCGCCTCCACCTGTTCGGGCGGCACTCCACCCGCACGCAGGATCTGCGGCGGGTCGACGCAGAAGTCGACGATGGTGCTCTCGACGCCGATCGGGCAGGCTCCGCCGTCGAGGATCACGTCGAGGTCGGGATCGAGCCGGTCGCCCAGGTCGGCGAGCACGTGGGCGGCCGTCGTCGGGCTGACACTGCCGAACCGGTTCGCCGACGGCGCGGCGAGCGGGTGGGTGCGGCCGATCAGCTCGCGGGTGAGCGGATGGGCGGGGACCCGCAGCCCGACCGAGGCGCGCCCACCGGTGATCTCGTCGAGCACCAGGCCCGAGCGGGGGAGCAGGACGGTGAGCGGGCCGGGCCACGCGAGCGCGACGAGGGTGCGGGCGCCGGCAGGTACGTCGCTCGTCCAGTCATCGAGCGCGGCGGCGTCGGCGAGATGGACGATCAGCGGGTGTCCGGCCGGGCGGCCCTTGACCTCGAAGATCCGGCGGACGGCGGTCGGATTCGTCGCGTCGGCGGCGAGCCCGTAGACCGTCTCGGTCGGGATCGCGACCAGACCGCCACGTTCGATCGCCGCGACGGCGCGGTCGACGTCGGTCGTCGGGGCGAGCACCGTCAGATCGCGTCGAGGAACTCGAGCGCGGCGTCGAAGAAGCCGAACGAGTCGGGCGTGGCGAAGTGGTCGACGTTGCGCAGCGTCTGGCAGCGGCCGTTCGGGAACGCCGCCGCCAGCTCGTCGCCCGGGTGGGCGAAGTCGCGGTCACCGACGACCACGAGCACGTCGCACGTGACGGCGGCGAGGTCCGCCTTGCTCGGCGGTGGCGTCGCCGGGCGGCTCATGATGGCGCTCAGGGCTTCGAGATCGTTGCCCGGTTGCTGGGCGTACTGCACGAACAGTCGCACGACGTTGTCGAGTTCCGCCGGATCGCCGCCCGCCGCCACCTGTTGGAGTCCGGCGGCGATCACCTCCGATCGTGACCGGTCCTCGTCGAGCACGTTGGCGCCCACCCCGGCGAGCACGAGGCGGTTGAAGCGCCCGGGCTGGGCCATGGCGAGCCGCAGGAGTGTCATCGCCCCGAGCGAGAAGCCGATCGCGTCGACGGGACGGTCGGGGAGCACCTCGACGATCCGAGTGGTCAGGTCGTCGTACGCGTCGGGATCGTGCGGCTTCGGGGCATCCCCGTGGCCCAGCAGGTCGACGCCGATCACCTCGAGGCCGGCGTCGTCGAGCAGCGCGGTGAACCCGTTGCGCTGCCATGTCGACTCGAACGAGCCTCCCCAACCGTGGACGAGAACGACGGGAGGCGCTGAACTGTTCATCGAGCCGACAGGCTAGGCCGTAGCCTGTCGTCGCCCGAACGGGGCGATTCGACGATCAAGCAACCGATGAGAAGATTGCGACCAGCACGATGAGACTGCTCCACCCCGACGTCGGCTACGACCTGACCTACAGCGACGTGTTCATGGTGCCGAGCCTGTCCGATGTTCCGTCACGGATGAACGTCGACCTCACCACGCCCGACGGGGTCGGCACGACGATCCCCCTGGTGGTTTCCAACATGACGGCGGTCGCTGGGCGCCGCATGGCCGAGACCGTCGCCCGCCGCGGCGGGATCGCCATCCTGCCCCAGGACATCCCCGTCGACGTGGTGGGCCGCGTCATCGAGTACGTGAAGGGGTGCCACACGGTCTTCGAGACCCCGATCACGCTGGCGCCCGATGCCACGATCGGCGACGCCCTGTCGCTGATCCACAAGCGGGCGCACGGCGCGGTGGTCGTGGTCGACGACGGCCGTCCGGTCGGCCTGTTCACCGAGAAGGACGCCGAGGGCGTCGATCGGTTCACCCAGCTCGGCAACGTGATGACCACCAACCTGCACCGCTTGGCGCCCGATGTCGATCCCGCCGCGGCGTTCGAGGAACTCGGCGAGAAGCGCCTGCGGGTGGCCCCCATCCTCGACGACGACGGCCGCCTGATCGGGGTGATCACCCGCAAGGGCGCGCTGCGGTCGACGATCTACCGGCCGGCCGTCGACGCCGACGGGCGGCTGCTGATCGGCGCCGCGGTCGGGATCAACGGCGACCCTGCGGTGCGGGCCAAGAATCTGGTCGCGTACGGCGCCGACGTGCTCGTCATCGACACGGCACACGGGCACCAGACCCGCACGCTCGGTGCCATCCAGAGCGTGCGCGCCGCGTTGCCGGACGTGAGGATCGTCGCCGGAAACGTCGTCACCGCAGAGGGCACACGCCAGTTGATCGAAGCGGGCGCCGACATCGTGAAGGTGGGCGTCGGCCCGGGCGCGATGTGCACGACGCGCATGATGACCGGCGTCGGCCGGCCGCAGTTCTCGGCGGTCCTGGAGTGCGCCGACGAGGCGGCACGGCTCGGGCGGCACATCTGGGCCGACGGTGGTGTCCGCTTCCCGCGCGACGTCGCGTTGGCACTGGCGGGCGGCGCGGCGAGCGTGATGTTCGGCTCATGGCTGGCGGGCACCTACGAGTCGGCGGCCGACACGCTGCGTGACCCAGAGGGGCGCCTCTACAAGGAGAGCTTCGGGATGGCGTCGAACCGGGCGGTGAAGGACCGCACCCGCACCGACGACGGGTTCGAACGGGCCCGTAAGGAACTCTTCGAGGAGGGCATCAGCACGTCGCGGATGTATCTCGATCCGGACCGCCCGAGCGTCGAGGACATCATCGACCAGATCGTCGCCGGGCTGCGGTCGTCGTGCACCTACGCCGGAGCGGCCACCGTCGCCGAATTCCACGAGCGGGCCGTCGTCGGCGTGCAGAGCACGGCCGGATACGACGAGGGCCGTCCGCTCGGGGTGTCCTGGTGACCCGTGCCGCGGTGAGCCCGGCCGCCGAGAACCTGCCGATCGTGATCGCCATCGATGGCCCCGCTGGGGCCGGGAAGAGCACGGTCGGGCGGGCGCTCGCCGATCGGCTGGGGCTCGAGTACCTCGACACCGGGGCGATGTACCGCGCCGTCACGTTCGCCGCGCTCCGGCGGGGGCTCGACCCGTCCGACGCGGACGACGTCGCCGACGTGTCCGAGGCGCTCGACCTGGTGGTCGACGACCACGGGGTGACCGTCGACGGCGTCGATGCCACGGTCGAGATCCGTGGCCGGGAGGTCACCTCGGCCGTCAGCGCCGTCGCGGCCAACAGTCGTGTGCGCGCCGAACTCGTGCGCCGCCAACGGGAGTGGGTGGCCGAGCGTGGGGGAGGGGTGGTCGAAGGACGCGACATCGGCTCGGTCGTGTTCCCCGACGCCTCGTTGAAGCTCTACATCACGGCGTCGCCACGAGTGCGCGCCGAGCGGCGGGTCGCCGAGATCGGCGGCCATGTCGAGGAGGTCGAGGCCTCGATCATCGAACGTGATCGGAAGGACTCGACGCGCGCCGACAGTCCGCTGCATGCCACGTCGGACGCGGTGGTCGTCGACACGAGCGGGCTCACCATCGACGAAGTGGTCGAGCACCTGCTGGCGATGGTGCCGTGAGCGGCGCCGACGCCCGTTGGGCCGGTGATTCCCGCTGGGACCACTTCATCTACACGGTGTTCCGATTCGTGATCTGCGGGATCACCCGCATCGTGACCCGGGTGACGATCGAGGGGCAGGAGAACCTGCCGACCTCGGGGGCCTACATCCTGGCCCCGGTCCATCGCAGCTACGTCGACACACCGATCACCGCCTGTGTGACGCGTCGCCGGATCCGGTTCATGGGCAAGCAGGAAGTGTGGGAGAACAAGCCGGCAGGCTGGCTCGCCTCGACGCTCGGCGCGTTCCCGGTCGCCCGCGGCAAAGCAGATCGTGAGGCGCTCAAGCGATGCATCGTGGCGCTCGAGGGCGGCGAGCCGTTGGTGCTGTTCCCCGAGGGCGAGCGCAAGGACGGCCCGATCGTGCAGCCGTTGTTCGACGGTGCGTCCTACGTGGCGGCACGCGCCGGTGTGCCGATCGTGCCGATCGGCATCGGCGGGTCGGCCAAGGTGATGCCGCGCCACGCCAAGATGATCCACCCGTCCAAGGTGCACGTGATCATCGGCGCGCCGATCCACGTCGAGCGCCTTGCGTCCGGCAGGGTCGCCCGGGGCTCCATCGCGGCGGTCACCGCCGAACTGTCCACCGAACTCCAACGCCTCTTCACCGAAGCCGAATCCCGCGCCACCACCTGACCATCCCTGCGATGAGCGAGCCGTCCACCCCTCGGTCCGTTGGCTCACCGGAACGGGCGCCGTCGTCCAAGCGATGAGCGAAGCGTCCATCCCTCGGTCCGTTCGCTCACCGGAAGGGTTGCGGTCGCGTCCGCATTTCCCGTTGCGGTAACTCGTCGCCCACTCCCTTCGTGACCGAGAAGTCCGGAAGGAGGAGACGATGGCACGACTGACGCCGGAGGCGCACCGCCTCTTCGCGACCCAGCACGGTGTCGCAGGTGTGGAGCAACTGATCGCTGCTGGGCTCAGCCCGCGACAGATCAGGCGACTCGAGGCCGACGGCTCGCTGGTCAGCGTGCTGCGCGGCGCGTATCGAACGCCGAGCGTGGAGCTCGATGAGCTCGGGCGTTGCGCAGCGGTCTGCGTGGCGCGACCAGCGGTGATCGTCGCCGGACCCACGGCTGGTCGATTGTGGGGGTTCCGGCGAATTCCACGCGACCGTCGCCTCCATGTCATCGGCCCGCCGGTCAGCCAACCGGCGATCGCACCGTCGATCGTGACGTACCGAACCGCAGCGATCCGGGAAACGGATGTCATCGCGCGGGCAGACGGCATCCGCGTCACGACCCGCGCGCGTACCGCCTTCGATCTCGCCCGGCACTTGGCACCGAATGACCTTCGATCGGTGATCGAACAGGCCATGCACGACGGCGGGTATTCGGCCCAGGACATGCTCGACGTGGCGAGCGAGTGGCTGTCGCCCCGTCGGCCCTGGGCATCGACCTTCGCTCGGCTGGTGGAGGGCCGGCTGGTGGGTGGTCCCGCCGAGTCACATCCGGAAGTGCGGGTCGGCGACGCACTGGAGCGGGCGGGCGTCCGCGGTCTCGTCCGCCAGTACCAGATCGACCTCCCGCCGTACGGTCGGGCCAGGTTCGATCTCGCCGTACCGCGCCTGTCGTTGGGCCATCGAGATCGACGTGCATCCCACACACGATGAGACGGCCGGTCGCGACGCGGACCGCCGCCGTGACGATGCTGCCTCGGCGCTCGGATGGCTTGTTAGCCGAATCAGCGCAGAACAGTACGCCAACGCGTTCGATCGAACCATCGCCACGCTCCTCGATCGGTACCGGCTGCTCGAGTCATCGCGCGCTCGCCCCTTCGACCAGGCGGGTTGACACGCGCAGAACACCTCGCGATGAGCGAACGGTCCACCCCTCGGTCCGTTGGCTCACCGCAACGGACGGGTTCCGGCGGGCGATGAGCGAGGCGCCCAACCCTCGGTCGCTTCGCTCATCGCAACGGGCGGGCGGGGCGCGCGGCCGGTCAGGTGAGGAAGTGGGTGAGGGCGTTGGCGAGGTGGACGGGGTCGTCGGCGCCGCAGAGTTCACGGGCGGAGTGCATCGACAGCTGCGGCACACCGACGTCGACGGTGGCGATGCCGAGCCGGGTCGAGGTGATCGGACCGATCGTCGAACCGCACGGCATGTTGTTGCGCGACACGAACACCTGCCACGGGACCCCGGCGCGTTCGCACGCCTGCTCGAACAGCACCGCCGTAGCGGCGGACGTGGCGTATCGCTGGTTCGAGTTGACCTTGATCGCCGGGCCGTGGTTGGCGAGCGGGCGATGGCCCGGCTCGTGACGCTCCGGGTAGTTGGGATGCACGGCGTGGGCATTGTCGGACGACACGCACGCCGACTGCGACAACGCCCGCAGTCGATCGGCGGTGGTGCCACCGAGCGCCTCGACGATCCGTTCGATCACGTGGTCGAGGAACGGGCCGGCGGCGCCGGTGCGGCTCGACGAGCCGACCTCCTCGTGATCGTTGAGCACGATCATGGCGATGTGCTCGGTGGGGGAGCTGGCGACCAGGCTGTTCGCGGCCGCCCAGCACGACACCTGGTTGTCGAGGCGCCCGGACGCGAGCAACGACCGATCGGCGCCGAGCAGCGACGCGCCCTGCACGTCGTACAGCGACAGCTCCCACCAGGTCGGTGCCTCGGCGAGCCCGGCGCGCTCGCCGATCCAGGCTGCGAACTCACCGATCCCCGGCGAGCCGACGCCCCACACCGGGCTGAGGTGCTGCTGCGCGTCGAGCACGAGACCGTTGGCGTTGACCTCGCGGTCGAGGTGCACCGCGAGCTGCGGGACACGGGCCACCGCTTCGGACACGTTGACGAGGACGTTCGATCCGTCGGCGGTCATCACGCGACCGGCGATGCCGAGGTCACGGTCGAGCCACGAGTTGTTGAGGATCCCGCCGTAGACCTCGACGCCCAGTTGCTTCCACCCGAGGATTCCGCTGTCGGGCCGCGGTTTCACGCGCAGGCACGGGGAGTCGGTGTGGCCGCCGACGATGCGCAGCGGCAGGGCGCCATCGATCGGTCCGTCGGGGAGGCGCCAGGCGATCAGCGCCGCGTCACGCACTACGTAGCCCGCCTTGGGCAGGTCGGTCCAGTCGTCGGCCTCGTCGACGCGGACGAACCCGGGCAGCCGAGCGATCGTCGACTCGACCGCGTGCCACGGCGACGGGGACGCGTCGAGGAAGTCGATCAGGTCGCCGACGGCGAGACCGGCGAGCGGGTGGTCGCTCACTGCGATGCCTGCTGGAACAGGCCCATCGGCAGGCCGGTGCCCCGCAGATGGCTCGTCTCGTTGATCGTCACGATCGAACGTTCACCGCTCGATGCACCGGCGACCCGGTTGATCGACGTGTAGTTGGGATAGAAGAACCCGCGGGTGCCCGCTGGCAGGCCGAGAATGTGGCCGAGATACAGATTGATCACTCCTCCGTGACAGGCGGCGACGACGCGCTCGCCCGGATGACGGACGATGATCGACTCGATCGCCTCGATGGTGCGGTGGCGGAACGTCGCCTCGTCCTCGTCGGAGTCCCACTGCCCGTTGACCAACGCCTGCCAACGGGGGTCGTTCGCCGCCTTCAGCTCCTCGACGGGGATGTACTCCGGGCTGTTCTGATCCCACTCGGCGAGCCCCGGCTCGGTCCGGACGTCGAGGCCCTGACCAGCGGCGACCGGGCGGGCGGTCTCCTGCGCTCGGGTCAAGGGGCTCGAGTACACCGCATCGATGCGCTCGGATGCGAGATACTGAGCGAGATGAGCAGCCTGGCGATGTCCCGATTCGGAGAGTTCGGGGTCGGCGATGCCCTCCTCGAGCTCCCGCCTGATCGGCAGAGCGTGTCGGACCAGCAAGAGTTCCACTGTGGGATAGACAAGCAGATATGAGCCGCCGCACGAAGATCGTGGCCACGCTCGGGCCGGCTTGCGACGGCCCCGATGTCCTCCGGGGGCTGATCGACGCCGGTGTCGACGTCATCCGACTCAACCTCAGCCACGGCGCGGTCGAGGAACACCTCGGCCGGCTGGCGCGGGTGCGCACGGTGGCGGCCGAGGCCGGCCGGGCGGTGGCGGTCCTCGCCGACCTGCCGGGCCCGAAGATCCGGACCGGCCATTTTCCGGACGGCGGGGTGGAACTCGTGGGCGGAAGCCTGCTCCTGCTCCGCCCCGGTGACGGCCCGAGCGACGCCGGGCTGATCCAGATCCCGTACGAGACGCTGCTCCACGATCTGTCGGTCGGCAGCCGCGTGCAACTCGGTGACGGAGCGATCTCGATGACCGTCGTCGACATCGACGAGCACGCGGCGCGGGCGCGGATCGAAACCGGTGGACACGCCAACGGTCAACCCGGGGTGCACCTGTCGTCGGAGACGCTCCGCCTCACCACGCCGACGGCGGAGGATCTGGAGCTCGCCGAACAGATGGCGGAGGCGGGCGTCGAGTTCATCGCCGTGTCGTTCGTCCGCAAGGGCAGCGATGTCGACGAGGTGCGCGAGGTCGTCGGCACGCGGGCACAGCTCGTGGCCAAGATCGAGACGCACACGGCGATCACGAACCTCGCCGAGGTCGTCGCCGCCTCCGATGCCGTGATGGTGGCCCGTGGCGACCTCGGCATCGACTGCCCGATCGAGGACGTGCCCCACCTGCAGAAGCGCGTCGTGCGGCACTGCGTCGAGTTGGGCGTTCCCGTGATCACCGCGACCCAGATGCTCGAGTCGATGATCTCGGCGCCCTCGCCGACGCGGGCCGAGGTCAGCGATGTGGCCAACGCCGTGTTCGACGGAACGGACGCGGTGATGTTGTCCGGGGAGACGGCGATCGGGCGCGACCCGGTCGGGGTCGTGCTCACGATGGGGCGCGTGGCCGAGCGCGCCGAGACCGAGGCGAGCTATCGCCAGTGGGCGTCACGACTCGGCCGTGAGCAACGGCGCGACGATCACGCGGCGATGTCGGCCATCGACCGGATCACCGGTGCCGCCACGCACGCCGCCTGGCAGGCGTCGTCCGACGCCGGCGCGTCGGCCATCCTGTGCTGCACGCGGTCCGGCCGTACGGCCCGGGCGATGGCCCGGTTCCGGCCCGAAGCGCGCATGATCGGCTTGTCGCCGGACCCGTCCATGGTCCGCTCGATGGCGCTCATCTGGGGCGTGGATCCGCTACAGGTCGACACGTACGCCTCGACCGACGAGATGGTCTGGTTCGCCGTCGAGACCGCGCTCGACCACGCGCTGATCGCGCACGGCGACACGGTGCTCGTGCTGGCCGGGGCACCGCAGGCCGCACGCCGTCACCGCCCGGAGAACGCCGACGGCGACGCCGGAACGTCGGCACCTGTCGACCCGGTTGCCGGTGCCGCCACCGACGTGCTCCGGATCGTGCACGTCGAGTGATGTTCCGGTCGTGACGGTCTGGTCGGAGGCCAGCGGGCCGCTCGACGCCCCGCCGATCGTGCTCGTCCACGGCGCGATGGACCGCTCGGCCGGCCTGCTCCGACTCAGCCGCCGCTTGTCGGATCGCTTTCGGGTGATCCGCTACGACCGTCGTGGCTACGGACGCTCGACCGGCGTCGGGCCGCCGTTCACGATCGATGCCCACATCGACGATCTCGCCGAGGTCGTCGATCAGGCGACCGGCGGCGGCGTGTCCCTCGCGTTCGGCCACAGTCTCGGGGGCAACGTGGCGCTCGGCCTGGCGCAGCGACGGCCGGAACTCGTCGAACGCGTCGCGATCTACGAGACCCCGCTGTCGTGGCTGCCATGGTGGCCCGAGGGGACGGCGGGTTCGACCGCGCTCGGTGCGGCCGATCCGGCGGATGCGGCGGAGGCGTTCATGCGCCGGTTGGTCGGCGACGACAAGTGGGCGCGCCTTCCACCGTCGACCCGCTCCGCACGGCGGGCCGAAGGTGCGGCGATGGTGGGCGAACTCGCCGACCTCCGCGCCCACGCGCCGTGGGAGGGTGACCGCATCGCCCAGCCCGTGCTCGCCCTGTGTGGCGAGCTCGCGCACGACCACCATCGGCTGGCGTTCGAGACGCTTCCCAGGGTGCTGCCCGGCTGCCTGCTCACCGAGATCCCCGAGGCGGGCCACTTCGGTCCGAACACGCACGCCGATGCCGTGGCGGCGGCGCTGACCGAGTTCATCGGGAACGGCCACCCGGAGGGTCCTCGCGTCGGTGCGCCGGATCGAACTGGCGCCGACTGAGCAGGTAACACGCCAGCGATCCCGTCGCCGCGCACGCCGACAACGCCAGGCTCCCCGTGATCCCGAACGCCCCGAACAGCAGCCCGCTGACGATGATCCCGCTGCCGCGGGCGAGCGTGCCCACGGCGTTGCCGATGGCGAGCGTCGCACCGCGCGCGTGCGGCATCGCTTCGCTGGTCAGCGACAACGATGTGACGAACCCGTACTCGAAGCCGAGGAGGAACACGAGGAGCCCGACGACGCCGACGGCCAACCGGTCGCCGGCGATGGCCATGATGCCGACGCCGACGAGCAGGGTGCAGATCCCGGCGAGCGTGCTGCGCAGCTTGCCGAGCCGGTCGGCGAACGCGGCGATGCTCGTGCTCGCCGTGAGTTCGGCGGCGCCGAATCCCATCGCCACCACACCGATCCCACTGGTCGACACGTCGAAGGAATCGCTGAGCCAGCTTCCGGAGACGACGAACACCGAGATCCCGGCGAGCGTGAGGAGTGCCGACCCGCCGACGACGAGCCAGGCCCGACCGGTCATCGCCGGCCGGCGTCGGAGATCGCTCAGGGCGCCGTCGGGATGGAGCTCGTCGACGGTGAGGGTGGCAGGGTCCCGGGGCGGCGACGAGGGCAGCACGAGGGCGACGACGAAGGCGGCGACGAGCGAACCGGCAGCGAGCGCCACGAACGGGCCGCGCCAGCCGAACCGGTTGATCAGCACGGCGACGATCGGGGCCCCGACCAGCATCGCCAATGCCCACGAGATCTCGAAGATGCCGATCGACCGCGCCCGCCATTGGTAGCCGACCCGGTGGCTGATCCAGGCGTGACCGGCCACCGTGTAGTTGGCCACACCGAGCACGAGGAGCACGAAGGCCACCGCGAACGACACGATCGATCCGGCGAGGGCGATGAGCGACGACAGCGTCACCAGGCCGAGCGAGGTGACCATCACGGCCCGCTCGCGGCCGCGGTCGAGATGATCGCCGACCGCCAACGTCGACATGCCGGCGAACTCGCTCGCGCCGAGGATCGTGGTCAGCTGGGTGGTGGTGGCACCGAACGCGACCTCCAGCGTCGGCAGGAACGGCGGTATCCATCGCAGCGCGGTGTTCGCCACGGCCTTCGCGCCGGTGATGGTGGCGAGCGTCGAGCGCTCGACGCCAACGTCGGCGCCCGGCGGTGACGTCACGGGATCGGGACGTCGATCCCGAAGAACGTGCACGACGTGTCGAGTTGTGCGACATCGGTCGCCACGTCGGTGGGGACGCCCGTCGGGGTGGTCGTGTCGGGAGCGAGTTCCGAGGTGACGATCTCGATGCTCGCCTCGACCTTCGACGCACAGTCCTGCAACGCCTCGCGCTGCGACCAGGCGGCGTACCCGAGCAGGAGGAACAACAAGGCCACGAGGACCTTCTGCACGATCGACCGGAGGATCCAGATGGCCAGGACAGCCCCGACGACGCACGCCACCGCAGCGAGCAGCGCGACGTTCTTCGCCTGTTCGAAGTCGAGGTCGACACCCAGCACGGCCGCACCCTAATGGGATCACCCGGACCGACCGCGGAGGTCCGACCAGGCCGGCGACCGCTCGGTACGATGCCCGTCGTGAGCGACCAGCCGATCCACATGTCACACGGTTTGCCGAGCACGGTTCTGCCCGCGCCGTCCGCCAGCGACGCCGATGCACTGGCGGCCGCCCTGGCCGCGGGCGAGGGGGACCGACGGGCAGCAGTCGCGGCCGTCGCGGCCCGTTCGCCCCGGTTCCTCGACGCGTGGGCCGAACTCGGCGATCTCGGACGCGACACGATCGAGCGCTACGCCTGCTACCGGGTCGGTTACCACCGCGGGCTCGATGCGCTCCGCGCCAACGGGTGGCGGGGGAGCGGCTACGTGCGTTGGGACGAGCCGACCAATCGGGGTTTCCTGCGGGCGCTGCGCGGTCTGGGTGAGATGGCGGCGGCGATCGGTGAGTACGACGAAGCCGAGCGCTGTCAGGTCTTCCTGTTGCAGCTCGACCCGTCGGGCCTGCCCGACCGCTGACGATCGTGCGCCTGGCGGGGGCCGTCTTGAGCGGCGGTTCGAGCTCCCGGATGGGGCGCGACAAGGCGTCGGTCGTGGTCGACGGTGTCGCGATGGGGGCCCGGATGGTCGCCACGCTCCTCGTCGCCGGGTGTGATCCGGTCGTGTTCGTCGGCGGTGACCCCGGCGTGCTCGAAGGCCTGGGCGCCGACGTCGTCGCCGACCTGGCTCCGGGCGAGGGGCCCCTCGGTGGGGTCGTCACCGCGCTCGAGCGGTTCGTCGACACCGCCGATCACGTGATCATCGTTTCGTGCGACATGCCGTTCCTGACCGCCGCCGATCTCGATCCGCTCGTCGCTCGTGCCGTGGTCGCGGGCGTCGACGTCGTCGTCGGGCGTTCCAGCCGACGCGAACCACTTTGCGCCGTGTGGGCAACCGGCGCCGCCGGCCGTGTGCGGGCGGCGTTCGAACGTGGAACGCGATCGATCCACGGCGTGCTCGACGACCTCGACACCGAAGATGTCCGGCTGTCGATGCAGGCGGTCCGCAACATCAACACGCCCGACGACCTCGATCAGTAGCCTGACGCGGTGTCATATGGAGAGATCAGCGTCGAGGAGTTGGCCGCGCTCGGTCCCGAGGCGCGCATCGTCGACGTCCGCGAGCCCGACGAATGGTCCGACGGCCACATTCCGTGGGCGCAGCACGTCCCGCTGGCCACGGTGCCCGACCGACTCGCCGCCTTCGACGGAACGCCGACGTACGTCATCTGCAAGTCGGGTGGACGCAGCGCCCGCGCCTGCGAGTTCGCCGCGGACCGCGACCTCCCGGTGGTGAACGTGGTCGGTGGAATGCTGGCCTGGGAACGTGCGGGCTTCGACGTTGTCCACGAGATGAACGATGGCTGACGTGGGCGTCGATCCCGACCGGTCCTTCGTCGCATGAGTTCGAGTGCGCGAGCCGAGCGGCTGTCCTATCAATGGATCGACCGCCAGGACGACCTCGAACTGCTGGTCGACACGCTGCTCGCCTGTCCCCGCTATGCCCTCGACACCGAGTTCCACCGGGAACGCACGTACTTCCCGAAACTGGCGCTGGTGCAGGTCGCCTGGCTCGACGAGTCACTCGGCCAGCAGGTGGCACTGATCGATCCGTTGGCGGTCGACGTGCACGCCCTCGCTCCGCTCCTGACGTCGGATGTGCTCTGCGTGATCCACGCGGCCCAACAGGATCTCGACGTGCTGACCCATGCCGCCGGGGCGGTCCCGGCGCGGATGTTCGACACGCAGATCGCCGCCGGTTTCGTCGGATACGGGACGCCGTCGCTGGTGTCCCTGCTCCAGGGCGAGATCGGTGTGTCGCCGGCGAAGGGCGATCGGCTGACCGACTGGCTCCGCCGGCCGCTGTCCGACGACCAGATGCAGTACGCGGCCGTCGACGTCGAGTACCTGCTCGAAGTGCACGACCTGCTGGCAGCCAAGCTCGCCTCGTTGGGCCGTACCCAGTGGGTCGACGAAGCCTGCGAGGAGCTGCGCACGAAGCCGGTGAGCGGCGCCGCTCCGGACGAGGCGTGGCTCCGGCTGAAGGATTCCCGCTCGTTGCGGCCGAGTGCCCGCGGCGTGGCCCGTTCGGTCGCCGCATGGCGGGAACGGCGGGCGATGCGCGTCGACATCCCGGTGCGCCAGGTGTTGCCCGACCTCGCCATTCTCGGCATCTCCCAACGCGCGCCCGGATCGCTGCGCGAGTTGAGCCAGTCCCGAGGCGTCGACGATCGGCACGCCAAAGGCGCCATCGCCGAGGAGATCCTCGAGGCGGTGCGCGAAGGCAAGGGGGCACCGCCGCCTCCCGTGCCGCCGACGGCCGACGATCTCGACCGCACGCTGCGCCCGGCCGTGGCGCTGATCTCGGCGTGGATCAGCCAACTCGCCCGCGACGAACAGGTCGACACGGCGCTGCTCGCCACCCGCGCCGACCTCGTGGCGTTCCTGCGCGGTGACGACGACGCCCGCCTCGGTAGTGGCTGGCGGGCCGAACTGCTGGGCGACGGCATTCGGCGGCTGGTCGCCGGCGAGGCCGGGCTGACCTTCGACGGTCAAGGCCGCCTCCGTCTCATCCCCGTCGCGTCGTGAGACCTCCTGAAATCGTCGGGAGATTCGTCGTGAGATCCCCGCGAGAACCGTCGTTTGCCGCTCCACCCCTCGTTTGCGTCAGAAAATTTGCGGACCGGTCCTCGGAAATCCCGACGCAAACGTGTTTTGGGGGGTCGGAGGGTCCGTGGCATCCGTGTAATCCCGGGGTGGACCGGTACAATTCCCCGTCAATGTCAGATTTCTAGTGTGGGAGCCCTGTCGTGAAGAAGGGTCGTCATCGCCGTTTCGAAGAGGCGAGAAAACTGAAGCAGTCGGGTCCCGGGGCGTTCGATCTCGGGTTCGGTGACCGCTCGGTGCCAGTGGAGTCCGAGGATGACGAGTACGCCGCGCTCGCGGAAAAGTACGGCGTCACCTTCGACGACGACGACGAGACCCCCGACGACTGAATCCATCGCCTGATGGCGATGCCTGATCAGGATTGGCGTCGCCGCACGGGGTGGGGCAGTGGCACCCAGCCCGGACGTTCCAACAGTTCGACCATCTGGTCGTACACGCGGGCGCCCACGAGTTCGACGATGTCGTCCTTGGCGCTGACGTAGAGCGGTTCCGCGCCGACGAAGGCGTCCGCCGTGTCGGTGCACCACCAGCCGAAGTCGGTTCCGCCCTCGCCCCAATCGCGGCGCTTCCACTCGCGCAGCCGCGAGGTGAGGTGTCCTGACTCGTCGGTCGAATGTTCCAGACGGATCGGGACCTGCCAGCACACCGACGGCTTCCAGTCGAGTGGCCGCTCGCCGGCTTCCAGTGCGGCGATGTGCAGTGCACAGCCGGCGCCGCCCTCGTATCCCGGCCGGTTGAGGAAGATGCAGGCCTCGGCGCCGTCGTGCTCCACGAGTCGGGTCAGTGTGGTCGGATTGCCGTCCGCGTCGGGTTCGCCGGGCTGCAGGTACCCCTTCTTCTTGCTCGTGCCCTGCTTGGTGAAGGCGCGGGCGTGGAACTGCATGTGGCGCGGTTCGAGCCGGGCCACGTGGTCGGCGAGGTTCTGCTTGTCGTCGTCGTCCACCAGATGGGCGCCGAAGCTGCAGCACCCGAGGCCGAGCTCCGGCGCCGGCTCGTCGAGGATCCCCTGGCAGCCGCAGCCGAAGATGCACGTGTAGTTCGACCGCAGGTACGTGGCGTCGAAGACCCAGGTGCGTTGCTCGTCGACCTCGTCGAAGCTGATCCACTCGTGGATGTCGGGAGGAATCGCCACGGCGAGCGAACCTAGTGGGTGGCGCCCGAACGCGCGAGGTGTTCGTGGACCGAGCGGATCGCGCTCGAGCCCTCGCCGACCGCCGCGGCGACGCGCTTCATCGAGCCGTGGCGCACGTCGCCGATGGCGAAGACGCCCGGCTGCGACGTCTCGAACGGGCGCAGTTCGACGCCGGTGCAGGCGAGCGTCGTGACGTCGCGATCCGTCATGACGAAGCCGTGGTCGTCGAGTTCGACCACCGCCGCCAGCCAATCCGTGAACGGCGCGGCGCCGATGAAGGAGAACATGCCGAAGCACGGCACGTGTCGCCGGGTCGCCTCCCCGTTCGATTCGATCGTGATACCGGTCAACGATCGCTCGCCGTGCAGTTCGACGACCTGCGTGCGCGACAGGACGGCGATGTTCGGCGCGGCCTCGATCCGGTCGATCAGGTAGGTCGACATCGATGCGGCGAGATCGTCGCCGCGGATCACGATCGTGACGTTGCAGCCGCCGTGGGCCAGGTAGATCGCCGCCTGCCCGGCCGAATTCCCACCTCCGACCACGGTGACGGGCTGACCGGCGCAGACCCGCGCTTCCAGGTCGGTCGCCGCGTAGTACACGCCGGCGCCTTCGAACTGGTCGAGACGGTCGAGCGGCAATTGCCGGTACTGGACCCCGGTGGCGATCACGACGGTGCGGCAGGGAATGTCGGCGCCGTCGCCGAGTGTCAGGGCGAAGCCGTCGCCGGCCAGGCGGAGTCCGGCGACGGTGCACGGTGCGTTGATCGTCGCTCCGAGCCGGACGGCCTGCAGAGCTCCCTGCTCGACGAGTTCGCCGCCCGACACCCCGGCGGGGAAGCCGAAGAAGTTCTCGATGCGCGAACTCGTTCCCGCCTGGCCGCCCGACCCGACGGCGTCGAGGACGAGCGTGTCGAGGCCCTCGGATGCTCCGTACACCGCCGCGGCGAGGCCGCCCGGGCCGGCGCCGACCACCACCACGTCGTAGACCTTGCCGGCGACAGGTCGATACGTGACACCCAAGTGCTCGGCAAGGTCGCCGACGGTCGGATTCCGCAGCACCGCCGTCGGCGTGATCACCACCGGCGTGTCCCCTCGGCGGAGCTCGAGGCTCGTCAGCAGTGCGTCGATGTCGTCGATGCCGGGGTCGTCCAGATCGATGAACGTGTGGGCGAGACGGCGGCCACGGGCGAACGAGCGCAACGCCAACGCCGACGCCGAGTAGCGCGAGCCGATGATGCGTATGGCCGTGTCGTCGGCACCGCCGCGCAGCACCTCGCGTCGTGCCACGAACGCCGCGAACAGGATGTCGGACAGGTCCGTCTCGGCCGCCATGAGGCGACGCAGCGACGGCGGGTCGATGCGGATCACCCGCGAATCTCGATCGGCACGCGCGGCCAGCGTCGTCCGTTCGCCGGTCAGGATGTTCAACTCACCGAGGAACCGCCCCGTGCCGTGAGTGGTGACGACCCGTTCGGCGCCGTCAGCCGCTCGGTCGCGCGCCAGGATCTCGAAGCTACCGTCGACGATCACCACGAGGTCGTACGACAGCTGGCCCTCGACGAAGGCGAATTCGCCGGCACCGATCGTCGCTTCGCTCCCGTAACGCCGGGCGATGTCGATCATCTCGTCGGACAGCGTCGGGAAGGCCTGGTCGTCGCCCATCGGTGCTCGGTCCGGTCAGTGGTGGGCGGGGCTGGGCACGTCGCTGTCGAACTCGAAGGCGATCTCATCGACGTAGCACCACAGCCACTCCTCGCCAGGCTCGAAGCTCTGGATGATCGGGTGCGAGGTCGATCCGAAGTGGGCCGTCGCGTGGCGGTTCGGTGAGTTGTCGCAGCACCCGACGTGGCCGCACGACGTGCAGCGCCGCAGGTGCACCCAGTGCCCTCCGATGGCGAGGCAGTCCTCGCATCCGTCGCTGTTGGCGCCGTCCACCGTGACCGTGTCGAGATGGGCGCAGCCGTCGCTCATGACCGCGACCTTACGACGTTGTCGCAGCCGCCGCCCACGCGCCAGGGGTCGGGTCCGGAGCGCGTCGGGTGGGCGAGGGGCGTGACGGTGGAACGCCCGCTGAACGGGCGGATCGCCCTCGGTAGGCTCGATCGGGATATGACGAGCACGGATTCGCCGACCACCCCTTCCTCGGGCAACCCAACTCTCGGCACGATGAAGTCGATGAGCGCGGACGAACTCCGCGACTCGTTCCGCGACTTCTTCACGGCCAAGGGTCATACGCCCGTGCCGTCGGCGAGTCTCATCCCGCACGATCCGACCGTGCTGTTCAACGTCGCCGGCATGGTGCCGTTCAAGTCGTACTTCGTCGGCGACGAGCAGCCGCCCTACAAGCGCGCCGTCAGCTCCCAGAAGTGCGCCCGCGCCGGTGGCAAGCACAACGACCTCGACGACGTCGGCCGCACGAAGCGGCACCTCGTGTTCTTCGAGATGCTCGGCAACTTCAGCTTCGGCGACTACTTCAAGGAGTCGGCCATCCCGTGGAGCTGGGACCTCGTCACGGGCGACCCGTCGTCCGGCGGCTGGGGCTTCGACGGCGACCGCATCTGGGTCACCGTCCACGAGTCCGACGACGAGGCCGAGGCGATCTGGCACGAGATCGTCGGCGTGCCGATGGAGCGCATCCAACGGCTCGGCGACAAGGACAACTACTGGCAGATGGGCGACACCGGTCCGTGCGGCCCGTGTAGCGAGTTGCACATCGACCGCGGTCCGGCGTTCGGCCCCGACGGCGGCCCGCTCGGCGACCCGGCGGGCGACCGCTTCATGGAGTTCTGGAACCTCGTGTTCATGCAGTTCGACCAGGCGGCCGACGGTACGCGCACGCCGCTGCCGAAGCCGTCGATCGACACCGGTGCCGGGCTCGAACGCATCCTCGCCCTCGTGCAGGGCGTCGACTCGGTGTGGGAGACCGACCTGATGCAGCCGCTCATCGACGAGGCGTGCTCGATCACGGGCAAGTCGTACATCGTCGGCGACTACGACGACCGCGACAGCTTCGCGGTGCGTGTCCTCGCCGAGCACGCCCGTTCGTCGGCGATGCTCGTCAACGACGGCGTGTTCCCGTCGAACGAGGCCCGCGGCTACGTGTTGCGGCGGATCATCCGCCGCGCCGTGCGGTACGCGTACCTGCTCGGCACCGAGAAGTTGGTGATGCCACGCCTCGTCGAGGTGGCCACCGACGTGATGGGCAACGCCTATCCCGACGTCGTGAAGAACCGCGACTTCATCGTCAACGTGATCGGCAAGGAGGAGGAGCGGTTCCGCCAGACGCTGAAGAACGGCCTGTCGATCCTCGACGGCGAACTCGAAGGCGACAGCAACGGGTCGTCGCTGTCGGGCTCCACCGCGTTCCTGCTGCACGACACGTACGGCTTCCCCCTGGAACTCACCCAGGAGATCGCCGGCGAGCGCGGCGTGGTCGTCGACCAGGCCGCGTTCGACGCCGACATGGCGGCCCAGCGCGAGCGGGCGAAGGCGGCGCACAAGGGCGCGGCCGACGCCTCGACGCTCGACGTCTACCGCGACGTGATGGAGCAGTTCGGCACCACCGAATTCGTCGGCTACTCGACGAACACCGCCGAGAGCCGGGTGCTGGCCGTGATCGACGCGCCGGGAAGGTCCGACACGGAGGGTTCCGGCACGGTCGAGATCTTCCTCGAGCGCACGCCGTTCTACGCCGAGTCGGGCGGTCAGATCGGCGACACCGGCACCATCACCACCGAGACCGGGCGGGCCGAGGTGCTCGACACGACCTACGCGCTGCCGAACCTGCGACGCCACGTCGCCCGCGTCATCGAGGGCACGATCACGACGGGCCAGATCGCCACGGCGTCGATCGACGTCGCCCGGCGTGACTCGATCCGCCGCAACCACACCGGTACCCACCTGCTGCACCACGCGCTGCGTGAGGTGTTGGGCGAGCACGTCAAGCAGGCCGGCTCGATGGTCGGCCCCGACCGACTGCGGTTCGACTTCTCCCACTACGAGGCGGTCACCGCCGACCAGATCGCCGAGATCGAGCGGCTGGCGAACGCCGAGACGCTGCGCAACACGCCGACGCGCATCTTCGAGACGACCAAGGACGAGGCCGAGGCCCTCGGTGCGATCGCGTTCTTCGGTGACAAGTACGGCGACATCGTGCGCGTGCTCGAGGCCGGCTCGTCGATCGAGTTGTGCGGCGGCACCCACGTCAAGGCCACCGGCGACATCGGCACGATCAAGATCGTCAACGAGTCCTCGATCGGCTCGAACCTGCGACGCATCGAAGCGGTCACCGGTGAGGCCAGCGTGGCGTTGCTCCAGCACGACGAGGCCCTGATCGCCGACGCCGCCCGGCTCGTCGGCTCCCCGGCCGACGACCTGCTCGACGGTGTGCAGCGGCGCCTCGACGAGATCAAGTCGCTCAACGACGAGATCAAGACGTTGCGGGGGCAGCTCGCCGTGGGGCGCGCCTCCGAGCTGGCGGCCATCGCCAACGACGGCGTCGTCGTCACCCAGATCGACGGCCTCACGCCGGGCGACCTGCGCGAGCTGGCCATCGCCGTGCGGCAGCAACCCGGCATGCGCGTCGTCGTGCTCGCCGGCGAGACGACCACGGGCGGCGTGGGCCTCGTCGCCGCGGTCGCGCCGGGTAGCGACCGTCCGGCCTCCGCACTGATCCAGGAGGCCGCGCGCGCCGTCGGCGGGGGTGGCGGCGGCAAGGGCGACATCGCCACGGCCGGCGGCAAGGACCCGAGCGGCATCCCCGAGGCGCTGCGGCTCGCCGCGATCGCCGCCGCCGAGTTCGGATGACTCCCGGTTCGTTCTGGCCCCGACCCCAAACGAACCTCGGTTCGTTTCGGCCCCGACCCCAAACGAACCGAGGTCGCTCGTGAGCGCGCCGGGCGTGCGCGCCCTCGGTGTCGACCTCGGTTCGAAGCGGATCGGCATCGCCGTGAGCGACACGTCGGGAACGATCGCCTCGCCGCTCACCACGGTGCACCGCTCGAAGTCGAAGCGCCACGACCACACCGAGATCGCCCGCCTCGTGCGTGACGAGGAGGCCGTGGTGGTGGTGGTCGGGTTGCCGCTGTCGCTCGACGGGACGCACGGTCCGGCGGCGAAGGCTGCCACGACCGAAGCCGATCGCCTCGCTAGCGTGGTCGGGGTGCCGGTGGAGATGTACGACGAACGGTTCACCACGGTGACCGCCGAACGCGGCATGCTCGAAGCCGGCCTCGACGCGCCCGCCCGTCGCAAGGTGGTCGACAAGGTCGCCGCCGCCGTGATGCTGCAGGCGTGGCTCGATCATCGCCGCGCCACGTGGACGACCCCGATCGGACACACGTGAAGTCCTCGCTCGATCCACTGCTCCCCGAGGCGCAGGTCGACCCCGATGCGCGTCCGGCACTCGACTGGCCGACCGACCCGTGGGACGCCACCGATCAGACGGGCACGGTCGAGCGCCTCCGCCGGCAGACGCGTCCGCTCAAGTGGATCGTGTACACGGCGATGGTGCTCGGCATCGTCATGGTCATGATCGCCGGTGCGGTCGGCTGGTGGTACCTGGGCAAGATGAATCCCGAGGGTGCTGCCGGCGACGTGCAGAGCTTCACCGTCGCCGAGACCGACGATGTCGATTCGATCGCCCAGCGTCTCTACGACCAGGGTCTGATCAGCGACGTCGGTGTGTTCGAGTGGTACGTCGACCGCAACGGCGGGCTCGAGATCACCCCCGGCTACTACGAGATCCGCCCCAACGACCACATGGGCAACGTGCTCGGACGCTTGCGGACACCACCGGGCCAGACGTACACCAAGGTCACCTTCCCCGAGGGTTTCACCGTCGCCAAGATGGCCGAGCGGCTCGACGTCACCGTCGACCGCCTGACGGCCACCGATTTCCTGGCCGCGGCGAACGACCCGTCGATCCGTTCGTCGTTCCAGCCGCCCGAGGTGTACGTCGCTCGAGGGGATGCTGTTCCCCGACACGTACCAGGTGTCGAACGCCGAGAGTGAGGGTCAGATCATCGAGCGGATGATCGCGCTGATGGAGCGGGTCGGCGAGCAGGAGGACATCGTCAACGGCGCGGCGGCCGTGGGACGGTCGCCGTACGAGATCCTGATCATCGCGTCGATGATCGAACGCGAGGCCGGCGTCGAAGCTGACCGCGCCAAGATCGCCCGCGTCATCTACAACCGGCTCTTCTTCCAGATGCCGCTCGCCATCGACGCGACCGTCTTGTACGGCGCGGCCCAGGCAGGACTCGACCCGACGCTGCCGTTCTCCGAAGTGCGTCAGATCCCGGGCCCGTACAACACGTATCTGAATGCCGGTCTGCCGCCGACGCCGATCGCCAATCCCGGCCGGGCGTCGATCCAGGCTGCGCTCCACCCGGCGCCCAACCCGTCGGTCGGCGACCCGATCTGCGTCGATCTGCCCGATCCGAGCCGGTGCTACTACCTGTACTACGTGCTCGGGAACGAGGACGGCAGCCACGTGTTCGCCTCCACGCCGGAGCAGCACGACGCCAACGTCGAAAAGGCGCGCGAAGCCGGGCTTCTGTGAACGGATCCGCCAGGGGCGGAGCGGGCGGTCTCGCGGTCCTGATCGGTTCGCCGGTCGCCCACAGCCTGTCACCGGCCATCCATCGGGCCGCGTTCGCCGCGGCCGGGATCGACTGGTCGTACGCCGCCCTCGAGGTGGCCGAGGGTCGTGGCGGCGAGGCGGTCGAGGCGATGCGGTTGCTGGGCATCGACGGGATGTCGGTCACCATGCCGCACAAGACCGCCGTCGCCGACGCGGTCGACCGGCTCGAGCCGGCGGCGCGGTCGTTGCGGTCGGTCAACACGGTGAGCTGGGACGGCGAGGAGTTGGTCGGGTCGAGCACCGACGGCGCCGGGTTCGTCGCCTCGTTGGCCGAGGTCGGCATCGACGTCGCCTCGGCACGGGTCGCCGTGATCGGTGCCGGTGGTGCGGCCCGATCGGTGATCGACGCGCTCGGCCGAGCGGGAACGAGCGACATCACCGTGCTCAACCGTTCCCACGAGGCCGCCGAACGGGCGGCCCAATTGGCGACGGCCGCATCGGTCGGGATCGTCAGCGACGTCACCCGTGCCGACATCGTCGTCAACGCGACGAGCGTCGGGATGGGGGTGGTGCCCTCGGGTGCAACCGAGTCGGACCTGCCGTGCGCGCCCGACCTGCTGCGCCCCGAGCAGGTGGTGGTCGATCTGGTGTACCACCCGCTGCGGACCGCGTGGCTCACGGCCGCCGACGCGGTCGGCGCGCGCACCGTCGACGGTCTCGGCATGTTGATCCATCAGGCCGCGCTGCAGCAGCAGCACTGGCTCGGCACGTTGCCCGACGTGGCCGTGATGCGCGCCGCCGCCGAGTCAGCCCTCCTGGCCCGCTGACAACGACCCTGCGATGAGCGAACGGACCGAGGGGTGGGCCGTTGGCTCACCGCACTCGGGGTGAACGGGCGGCGGGGTGAGGAGGGGCGACGGATAGCCTCGGAGCGATGCTTCGTTATCTCACCGCGGGCGAATCGCACGGCCAGGCGCTGGTCGTCGTGATGGAGGGCCTCCCCGCCGGACTCGAGGTCACCGTCGAGGACATCCAGGCCGAGATGGCCCGGCGACGCCTCGGGTACGGCCGCGGCCCGCGGCAACGCTTCGAGCAGGACGAACTGACCCTGATCGGCGGGGTGCGTCACGGCCGCACGCTCGGGTCACCGATCGCCATCGAGATCAAGAACAGCGAATGGTTCCGCAGCGACAAGTGGCACGAGGAGATGAGCCCGGCGCCCGGCGCCACCAAGGATCCGCTCACCCAGGTCAGGCCCGGCCACGCCGACCTCGCCGGGATGCAGAAGTACGGGTTCACCGATGCCCGCGACGTGCTCGAACGGGCGAGCGCCCGGGAAACGGCGGCCCGCGTCGCTGCCGGTGCCGTTGCCAAGTTGCTCCTCAGGACGCTCGACATCGAGATCATCTCGCACGTCATCCAGATGGGCACGGCCACCGTGCCGGCCGACGCGCCGCGCCCCACACCGGAGCAGCTCGATCGGGTCGACGAGAACCAGGTGCGCTGCTTCGATCTCGACGCCAGCGAGGCGATGATCGCCGAGATCAAGGCGGCGTCGAAGGACGGTGACTCGCTCGGCGGCGTGGTCGAGGTGCTCGGCTTCGGCATCCCGGTCGGCCTCGGCAGCCACGTGCACTGGGACCGCAAGCTCGACGCGCAACTCGCGCAGGCGATCATGAGCATCCAGGCCGTGAAGGGCGTGGAGATCGGCGACGGGTTCGAGGTCGCCGGCCGGCGGGGGAGCGTGGCCCACGATCCGATCCGGTGGGACGCCGACGCCCACGAGTACCGCCGTGACAGCACGCTCGCGGGCGGCACGGAGGGCGGCATCTCGACCGGTGAACTGCTCGTCGTCCGGGCGGCGATGAAGCCGCTGGCGACGCTCAACAAGCCGACGCTCGAGACCGTCGACACCGCCACCAAGGAATCGGCCGTCTCGTTCAAGGAGCGCACGGACGTCACCGCGGTGCCGGCGATGGGGGTGGTCGCCGAGACGATGGTCGCGCTCGTGATCGCGGCCGAGGCACAACGCAAGTTCGGCGGCGATTCGGTCGACGAATTCGTGCGCAACGCCGCCGCGTTCCGCGCCACGCTGCCGTGACCGCCGCGGGCGCCGACCGCTGCACGGCCGACCAGCACATCGACCGACGGCACATCGTGTTGGTCGGGATGATGGGAGCCGGAAAATCGTCGGTCGGCCGGGTGCTCGCCGCCAGGCTCGATCGTCCGCTGCTCGACACGGACGAACTGGTCGAGGCGTCGACCGGGCGCACCGTGCGGGAGATCTGGGTCACCGACGGCGAACCCGCGTACCGGGTGCTCGAGGCCGACGTACTGGCCGACGCGTTGGCGGCGCCGACACCGAGCGTGATCGCCGCCGCCGGCGGGATCGTGCTCGGCGAACGCAACCGCGTGGCGTTGAAGGCCTCCGACGCATACGTGGTGTGGCTGCTCGCCGACGTCGACGTCCTGCTGCAACGGGTGCGCAACGGTGGCCACCGGCCTTTGCTCGACGACGACCCGGAGGGCACACTGCGCAGGATGTTCGTCGAACGTGAGGCGCTCTACCGCGAGGTGGCGAGCGCGATCGTGTCGGTCGACCACCGCTCGGTGAACGACGTGGCCCAGGCGGTGCTCCGATGCCGCGCGTGACGGTTCCCCTCGACCCGCCGTACGACGTCGTCGTCGGCCGCGAGGCGATCGGTGAGCTGCGTGCGCTCCTGCCCGCGTCGACGCGCCGCGCCGCCGTGGTGACGCAACCCGGCATCGGGCTGCAGCCCGACCTGGCGGGCCTCGACGTCGAGGTGTACGAGATCGGCACGACCGAGCAGTCGAAGTCGTTGGCGACGATCGAGACGCTCACCCGTGGATTCGCCCGCCAGGGCCTCACGCGCCACGACGTCGTGATCGGCGTCGGCGGTGGGCTCGTCACGGACGTGGCCGGATTCGCCGCCGCCAGCTGGCATCGAGGCACCCCCGTGGTGCATGTGGCGACCACGCTCCTGGGGATGATCGACGCCGCCGTCGGCGGCAAGACCGGCGTCAACCTTCCCGAGGGGAAGAACCTCGTGGGCGCGTTCTGGCAACCGTCCGGGGTGATCTGCGACCTCGACGCGCTCGACACACTCCCGGCCCGGGAGATGCGCTGCGGGCTCGGCGAGATGGCGAAGTACCACTTCCTCACGGGTGACGATCTGCTCGCGATGGACCTCGACGACCGCATCGCCCGTTGCATCGAGATCAAGGCCGAGGTGGTGGCTTCCGATGAGCGCGAGGGCGGCCGGCGGGCGCTGCTCAACTACGGCCACACGCTGGCCCACGCACTGGAGACCGCCACCGACCACGAGCTCGCGCACGGCGAGGCGGTGGCCGTCGGGCTGATCTTCGCCGCCGAACTGGCGCACGAACTCGGCCGCATCGATCAGGCCCGCGTCGGCGAGCACCGCCGGGTCGTCGCCGGCGAGTACGACCTGATGACCTCGCCGCCAGCCGGTCTCGATGTCGACGAACTCCTCGCGTTGATGGGGCGCGACAAGAAGGCGCTCGACGGTTTGACGTTCGTCCTCGACGGCCCGGCCGGGGTGGAGGTCGTCAACGACGTCGACGCCGACGTCGTCCGCAAGGTGCTGGAACGGACCGTGCCGTGACGACTGCCGCCGCCTTCGACCGCGCGGCCCTCCCGCCGATCGAGCACGCCGCACGCGTCGATGCGGTCCGTTCCGCGCTCGTCGCGGGAGATGCGGCCTTCGACGCGTTCGTCTACACCGACCTGATCGACGTTCGCTGGCTGACCGGCTTCAGCGGATCGAACGGCTGGGCGATCGTCACCGCCGATGACCTGATCCTCGGCACCGACGGGCGTTACGGCGACCGCGCTCGCGCCGAGACTGCCACGAGTGGCGCCCGCGTGTTCGCCGAGACGTCTCGTGTCCGGCTCGACGAGCGGCTCGTCGAGGCGGTGCGATCGGCGGCGCGGGTCGGGCTCGACCCCGCGACGACGTCCCAATCGGAGTGGACCCGGCTCACCACCGACATCTCCCTCGTCGCCGTCGCCTCCGCGGTCAAGGAGCACCGGCAAGTCAAGGACGAGGCCGAGATCGCCCGGATCGCGGCCGCCGCGGCCGCTGCCGATGCGGCGCTCGCCGAGGTGGAACCGATGCTCTTCGCGACGGTCGACTCGCCGGTCACCGAGGCGGACGTCCGCAACGAGCTCGAGTATCGGATGCGCCGCTTCGGGGCGGACGATCGCAGCTACGAGACGATCGTGGCGGCCGGGCCCGAGCACGGTGCCCGTCCCCACCATGAACCGACCGCTCGGCCGATCGTCGAGGGCGACACCGTGATCATCGACGTCGGCGCGCTCGTCGACGGCTACCACTCCGACATGACCCGCTCGTACGTGATCGGCGAGCCCACCGGTCGCCAGCGCGAGCTGTACGAGCTGGTGTCGACGTCGCAGCGCGCCGGGATCGCGGCCGTCGGTGGCGGCATCGCCGCTCGCGACGTCGATCGCGCCAGCCGTGACGTGTTCGCCGAGGCCGGATACGGCGACTGGTACCTCCACGGCACCGGTCACGGCGTCGGCCTCGAGATCCACGAACGCCCGTTCCATTCGCTCGCATCCGACGATCGCATCGACACCGGCAACGTGGTGACCGTCGAACCCGGCCTCTATCGTGTCGGTTTCGGTGGATTCCGGATCGAGGACCTCCTCGTCGTCACCGAGCACGGTTCGCGCCGCCTCACGCACGCGCCCGAGCGACCGTTCAACTGATCACCCATTCCAAAGGGACCACACATGCCACAGATCTCCGTCAACGACTTGAGGAACGGGATCACTCTCGAACTCGACAACGGCCTGTTCCAGGTCGTCGAGTTCCAACACGTCAAGCCCGGCAAGGGCGGCGCCTTCGTGCGCACCAAGATCCGCAACGTCCGCAACGGGGCGGTGATCGACAAGACGTTCAACGCCGGCATCAAGGTCGAGCAGGCGATCGTCGATCGCCAGGACATGCAGTTCCTGTACAAGGACGGCGGTGAGTACGTGTTCATGAACACGAGCACCTACGACCAGATGCACGTCCCCCAGGCGGCGCTCGGCGATGCCGCCGACTACCTGACCGAGCAGATGATCGCCCAGATCGCCATCTACCAGGGTGAGATCATCGGCGTCGAGATCGCCGCCTCGGTCGAGCTCGTCATCGCCCAGACCGAACCGGGAGTGCAGGGCGACCGCGTGTCCGGCGCCCGCAAGCCGGCGACGCTCGAGACCGGCAAGGTGCTCCAGGTGCCGCTGTTCGTCGAGATCGGCGACAAGATCAAGGTCGACACCCGCACCGGCGACTACATCACCCGCGTCTGATCGCCGCCGATCCGATGCCTTCACTGCCGCGCCCCGACGAACGCTCCGACGCGCGCGAACGCGCCCTGTACCTGCTGTACGAAGCCGAATCGAAGGGCATCGCGCCGGCCGACGCACTCGCCCTGCAGGTCCTCGAACCCGACGCCCTCACGGCCGAACTGGTGGCCGGCGTCGGCGAGCACCGCGAACGGCTCGACGCCGCGATCGCGGCGCGGGCCAAGGGTTGGACGCTCGACCGCATGCCCGTGATCGACCTGAACGTGTTGCGGATCGCGTCGTTCGAGCTGGCCGAACGCCCCGAGGTGCCGGTCGCCGTCGTCCTCGACGAGGCGGTCGAGCTCGCCAAGCGGTTCTCCACCGACGACAGCGGTCGCTTCGTGAACGGTGTGCTGTCGGCCCTGGCCGGCGACCTGCGAACATAGAAGGCGATGTCCGAGTCGACCGTCGAGAACGTTCGCGGGCGGCGGCATTCGACGAGCGTGCTCGACGATCGACCGATCGGCGACGCCGTGGACGATGCCGTCGGGGCCCCGACGTACTCGTGGCGGCGTCCCACGGTCCCGCTGCTGATCGTCCTCGGTGCCGTGGCGATCTACACGTGGTACTTCACGAAGCGTTCGCTCGACATCCACCATGCGCTCGGCACGTCGACGTACGACTCGGCGCTCTACGACCAGGGGATGTGGCTCCTGTCGAGGTTCAAGGCCCCGTTCAGCACGTTGATGGGCCGCAACCTGTTCGGCGACCACACGTCGTTCGTGCTGTTCCTCCTGGTGCCCTTCTACTGGCTGTTCCCCAGTGCGGGCATCATGTTCTTCGCCCAGTCGCTGGCCATCGGCGCCGGCGCGATCCCGGTGTTCCTGTACGGGCGGCGGCGGCTCGGGTCGGAGTGGTTCGCCATCGTCGGCGCGGCGACGTATCTGCTCCACCCGGCGGTCGGCTGGACCAATCTCGAGAACTTCCATCCCGACGCGTTCCTCGGGGTGTTCGTCGGATTCGCCATCTACGCCGCGCTCGAATCGAAATGGCGGCTGTACGTCGTGTTCGTCGTGCTGTCGCTGCTCGTGAAGGAGGACGCGTCGCTGGTGATCGTGCCCCTCGGGATCTGGGTGGCGGTCAAGCGCGACCGGCGCATCGGCCTGTTGACGATCGTCGGCAGCGTGGCCTTCATGATCACGGCGATGTACCTCGTCATGCGGAACCTGATCGGGGTGCCCACCCGCAACGGCTGGCGGATCCCGTTCGGTGGCCCGCGCGGCGTGATCGACACGGCGGTGACGAACCCGACACAGTTGAGCGACTACCTGTCGAGTGAGGAACGGCCCTGGTACATCTGGCAGATGACGGCGCCGTTCGCCTGGTTGTTCCTGCGACTCCCGAGCGTCGCCGCCATCAGTGCGCTCGTGTTGTTCACGAACATCCTGAGCACGTTCTGGTACCAGCACCAGATCGAGTACCACTACAGCCTGATCGCCGTGCCGGCGCTCTCGATCGGCACGGTGTACGCGATCGGCGCGGTGCGCGAACACGTCGAGTGGTCGGGCAACGTCGTGCCGCTCCGGGGAGTCGCGGTGCTCGTGCTCGGGGTCGCCACGCTGGTCACGGCCACGCTCTGGGCGCCGGTGCCGTGGGGTGATCAGCCGCAGTACTACGGCGATCCGAACGCTGCCGAAGCCGTTGCCGCCCGGGAGCTGATGGCCGAGATCCCCGGTGACGCCGTCGTGTCGGCCCACTACCGGATCACACCGCAGCTGGCCCACCGGGAGGAGATCTACCAGTTCCCGACGCCGTTCCGGGTCGTGCTGTACGGGCCCGACACGTCGATCGAGGGGTCCCGTCTGGAGGATCGAGCGGAACGGGTCGAGTACGTGATGATCCCGACCGCCCAGGACGCCCAGCTCCAGGCCGACTGGGCCGCGATCGCACCGGCCTTCGAGCTCGTCGACTCGAACGACTACTGGCTCCTCTACCACCGCAACCCCGCCGTGCCCCTCCCGCCGCTGCCCTAGTTGGCTCGGCCGGCCGGTTCGTTCTGGCCCCGGCCCCAAACGAACCCAACTCGGTTCGTTCTGGCCCTGGCCCCAAACGAACCGAACTCAACGGGGGCCGCGGACGAGGCGGCCGGGAAGGGCGCCGGTGAATTCGTCGTGGTCGACCGTGCGGACGCCGTCGACGAACGTGGCGACGTAGCCGCGCGCCTTCTGCACCAGTCGGCGGGCGCCGGCGGGCAGGTCGTGCACCATGCGCGGCGGGCCGAACGAGAGGCCGCCGTAGTCGATGATGTTCAGGTCGGCCCGCATGCCGGGGGCCACCAGGCCGCGGTCGCCGAGGCCGTACAGCTCGGCGGTCTGGCGGGTCTGGCGGTGGACGACGTGTTCGAGCGGCAGCTTCGGTCCCCGGCGTCCGGTCACGGGTCCAGTGGGTGAGCATGAACGTCGGCGTCCCGCCGTCGCAGATCACGCCGCAGTGGGCACCCGCGTCGGCGAGCCCCATGCGGGTCCCGGGATGCAGGTGCGCCTCGTAGGTGAAGTCGAGGTTGCCGTACGCGTAGTTGAAGAACGGCGTGAGGATCATCCCGTGCCCGTCGTGGGCGAGCAGCTGGTCGATCACCAGGCCGATCGGATCCTGACCGGTGCGCCGGGCGACGGCGCCGATCGAGGCGTCGGCGTCGGGCTCGTAGTCGATGTCGCCGTCGGCCACCGCCCACCACTGGTCGAGCTTGTCGAGCACGACCTTGCGGAACAGTCCGCCGTCGTCCGGCTCGATCTCCAACGCCCGGCGCAGGTCCGGCGAACGGAGCGCGGCCACCTGTTCCTCGAGGGGCCGGTCGGCGTACGACCGGAACGCCGGGTGGAAGGCGAGCGGGTTGAAGCTTCCCTCGAGACACATCAGCAGGCCCACCACCCGCCCGGCCACCTGGGCGACGATCGGGATGCCGTCGGCGGCCGCTTCGTCGAGCAGGCGCAGCACGTCACGCCAGAGGTCGGGCGCACTGTCGGGCTGGTTGAGATTGACGCTCACGGTGCGTCCCGTGCGGCGGGCCAGCTCGCGCATCCACGGCCATTCGCCGGTCGGCACGTCGACGTGGTCCGGCGCGAACTGGAACACGCCGTGGCCGGCGCGGCGCAGCGCGTCGGCGATCCCGTACAGCTCGTCGGTCGCCGCGTTCGTCCCCGGCACGAGCTCGCCGGACTTCGATCGGTGGATCGGGGTGCGCGAGGTCGAGAAGCCCAACGCGCCGGCCCGCAGGCCGCGCTCGACGATCTCGGCCATCGCGTCGATGTCGGCGCCGGTCGCCTGTTCGTTCGCCGCACCACGGTCACCCATCACGTAGCCGCGCACCGGGCCGTGCGCCACCTGGGTGCCGACGTCGATCGCGTACCGGCGGGCGTCGAGCGCGTCGAGGTACTCCTCGAACGACTCCCACTCCCAGGTCATCCCCTCGGTCAGCGCGGTGCCCGGGATGTCCTCCACGCCCTCCATCAGCTCGATCAGCCACTCGTGCCGGTCGGGTGCCGCCGGCGCGAAGCCGACGCCGCAATTGCCCATCACCACCGTGGTGACGCCGTGCCACGACGATGGCGTCAGGTACGGGTCCCACGACGCCTGGCCGTCGTAGTGCGTGTGGACATCGACCCACCCGGGCGTCACGAGCAGCCCGTCGGCGTCGACGGTGGTCGACGCCGATCGACGGCCGAGCGACCCCGCGTCGGCGACCTCGGTGATCACACCGTCGGACACGGCGACATCGGCGATCCGGGCCGGTGCTCCGCTGCCGTCGACCAGCAACCCCCCGGAAATCACCAGATCGTGCATCGCGGTCACCGTAGTTCCTGGTACCTTGCCCTCTGACCGTGAAGCGGGTCCGGAGAGGCCCGCACGGAAAGGATGAACATGGCTGCTGGCCCCGAAACCAGCACGCCGAAGGGCGCCAAGCAGGTCTTGGGGCCCGACGACGTGCGACGCGCGATCACCCGGATGGCGCACGAGATCATCGAGCGCAACCACGGCACCGACCGTGTGGCGCTGATCGGCATCCAACAGGGTGGCGTGTGGCTCGCCGACGCCCTCGGCGAGGCGATCGCCCGGATCGACGCATCGTCGGCCCCGGTGCCCGTCGGGTCGGTCGATGCCAGCCTGTACCGCGACGACATCGGGCTCCGCCCCGTGTCGCCGGGCGCGGTGAGCGACCTGCGATTCGACGTGAACGGCACCACCGTCGTGCTCGTCGACGACGTGCTCTACACCGGCCGCACGGTCCGGGCGGCCCTCGACGCGGTCGGCGACTACGGACGACCGCGCGCCGTGCAACTCGCGGTGCTCGTCGATCGCGGCCACCGCGAACTACCGATCCGGCCCGACTTCGTCGGCAAGAACCTGCCGACCAGCTCCGAAGAATCCGTTGCGGCGACGCTCGACGGCGTGGTGATCTCATGACCGTCTCCGCACCTGCGATCGGCCGGTCGTTGCTGTCGGTCGAGGATCTCGGCGCCGACGGAATCCACCGCATCCTCGACCTCGCCGACCACATGGCCGAGGTCAACCGGCGGCCGAACCCGAAGGTGCCCGCACTGCGCGGCAAGACCGTCTGCAACGTCTTCTTCGAGGACTCGACCCGCACCCGTCTCAGCTTCGAGACGGCCGCCAAGCGGCTCTCCGCCGACACGATGACGTTCGCCGTCGCCCAGTCGAGCGTCAACAAGGGCGAGAGCCTGCGCGACACGATCGAGACGATCGCCGCGATGGGCGTCGACGCCTTCGTGATCCGCCACAAGTCGAGCGGGGCACCGCTGCTGGTCGACGGTTGGACGAACGCCAGCGTGATCAACGCCGGCGACGGCTGGCACGCCCATCCCACCCAGGCGCTGCTCGACGCCTACACGATCCGCACCGCCCTCAACCGCACCGGCGGGTTCGACGGGCTCCGCGTGGCGATCGTCGGCGACATCAAACACAGCCGCGTGGCACGGAGCACGGCCACGGCCCTCACCATGCTCGGCGCCGACGTGACCCTCGTGGCCCCGCGCACGCTGCTCCCGCCGGTGATCGACCTGCCGTCCACGGAGGCACTCGACGACGTGATCGGCGACGTCGACGTGCTGTACCTCCTGCGCATGCAGCAGGAACGGATGGGCGAGGCCCTCGTGCCGAGCCTGCGCGAGTACACGATGCGCTTCGGCCTCACCGCCGACCGCGCCGCACGGCTCGCGCCGCACGCGCTCGTGATGCACCCGGGTCCGATGAACCGCGGCGTCGAGATCACGGTCGACCCGGCCGAACTCCCCGGCGCGGTGATCACGCAGCAGGTGACCAACGGCATCGCCGTGCGGATGGCGGTGCTGTTCGACCTCCTCGGCGGGGAGCGGTCGTCGATGAGCGAGAAGGTGACGTCATGACCAGCATCCTGATCACGGGCGGGCGTCTGCTCGACCAGACCGGTGAACGATCGGGTGACGTGCGCGTCACCGACGGCCGGATCGCCGAGGTCGGCACCGATCTCACGGCGCAGGACGGCGACGAGGTGATCGACGCCGCGGGGTGCGTCGTCAGCCCCGGCTTCGTCGATCTGCACACCCATCTGCGCGAGCCCGGCAAGGAGGAGGCCGAGACGATCGAGACCGGCAGCCGGGCGGCCGCGCTCGGCGGCTTCACCGCGGTCGTGGCGATGCCCAACACCGACCCGACGCAGGACTGCGTGGAGGTGGTCGACTTCGTCCGCCAGCAGGCCGCCCGCGCCGGGCTGTGCGAGGTGCTGCCCGCGGCGGCGATCACGGTCGGGCGCAACGGAACCCAACTCGCCCCCTTCGCCGAACTCGCCGCGGTCGGCGTGCGGATCTTCACCGACGACGGCAGCGGCGTCCAGGACCCGCTCCTCATGCGGCGGGCGTTCGAGTACTCGCTCGGGCTCGGCATCACGCTCGCCCAGCACTGCGAGGTCGCCCGCCTCACCGAGGGTGCCGTGATGCACGAAGGGGAGTGCTGCAGCCGGCTCGGTGTGCCGGGATGGCCGTCGATCGCCGAGGAACTCATGGTCCATCGCGACATCGAGCTGGTGCGGCTCACGGGGGCCCGCGCCCACTTCCTGCACCTGTCGACGGCCGGCAGCGTCGAGCTCGTCCGGCGGGCCAAGGCCGACGGCCTCCCGGTGACCGCCGAGGCGACACCGCACCACATCAGCCTCACCGACGAACTCCTGGCCGGCTACGACGCGACGTTCAAGGTCAACCCGCCGCTGCGCACCCGTGCCGACGTCGACGCCATACGGGCGGGGCTCGCCGACGGCACGATCGACGCCATCGCCACCGACCACGCACCGCACGCCCGCGAGACCAAGGAGCAGCCGCTCGACCAGGCACCTCCCGGGATGCTCGGGCTCGAGACGTCGCTCGGCGTCTCGATCGCCCATCTCGACATGCCGCTCGCCGACATCGTCGCCGCCCTGTCGTGGAAGCCGGCGGCGATCGCCGGGGTGGCCGACCGTCACGGCCGGCCGATCAGCGCCGGGGAGCCGGCGAACCTCACCGTGTTCGATCCCGACGTCGAGTGGGAGGTGGTGCCCGCCCGCTTGGCGAGCAGGAGCCGCAACACGCCCTTCGTCGGCACGCCCTTGCGCGGCAAGGTCCGCCACACGATCTTCGACGGGACCGTCGTCGTGCGCGACGGGGGAGCGACCCGATGATCCCGACACGCGTCACGAATCGATCTCACCACGACCGCATGAACATGCGATCGAATGGATGAACATGCAAATTTCCTCGACCGCGAGGCTCGTTCGATGAGCCGTGAGACGATTCGGGACGGTGCCCTCGTGCTCGCCGACGGGAGCGTGTTCGAGGGTGAACTGATCGGCGCCGAGGCACCGATCGCGACCGGCGAGGTCGTGTTCAACACCGTGATGACCGGCTACCAGGAGGTGATCACCGACCCGAGCTACGCGGGCCAGATCATCACCTTCACCACCGCCCACCTCGGCAACTACGGCGTGAATCCGACCGACGACGAGTCCCGCGGCACGTTCTGCCGGGGCATCGTGATCCGCGAACTGTCCCGCCGGCACAGCAACCACCGCGCCACCGGTGGCCTCGACGCCATGCTGGCCACCAGCGGTGTTCCGGGCATCGCCGGCATCGACACCCGCCGGCTCACCAGGATCATCCGCGACACCGGTGCCATCCCCGGCGCGTTCGGATCGGTCAGCGAAGCCGAACTGCTCGACGCCGCACGGCGCGAGCCAGGCACCGACGGCGTCGACCTCGTCGGTACGGTCACGACGCCGGAGCGCTACACGATCGCATCCGTCGACCCGGCCAGCCGGCGGCGGATCGTCGCCATCGACTACGGGATGAAGCGCAACATCGGCCGCCACCTCGCCCGCCTCGGCACCGTCGAGGTGGTCCCGGCGGCGACCTCCGGAGCCGACATCCTGGCGCTCGCCCCGGACGGCATCTTCCTGAGCAACGGTCCCGGTGACCCCGCCATGTGTGGCCCCCAGGTCGAGGCGATCACCGCCCTGCTCGGGCAGGTTCCCATCTTCGGCATCTGCCTCGGCCATCAGTTGCTGGCGCGGGCGATCGGCGCCGACACGGTCAAGATGCCGTTCGGCCACCACGGGGGCAACCACCCCGTGCAGAACCTCGCCAGTGGCCGGGTCGAGATCACGAGCCAGAACCACAACTTCGCCGTCGACGCCGGATCGTTCGGCGATCGAGCCACGATGACCCACGTCAACCTGAACGACGGGGTGTGCGAGGGACTGCAGGTGACCGGCGAACTCGCCTACAGCGTCCAGCACCACCCCGAGGCCAATCCCGGCCCGCAGCGACGCCAACTACCTGTTCGAGCAGTTCGCCGACATGATGACGTATCACAACAGCGGGAACGGAGCGCGCTGATGCCGAAGCGCACCGACATCCACTCGATCCTGATCATCGGTTCCGGGCCGATCGTGATCGGGCAGGCCTGCGAGTTCGACTACTCCGGCACCCAGGCGTGCCGGGTGTTGAAGGAGGAGGGCTACCGCGTCGTCCTCGCCAACTCGAACCCGGCGACGATCATGACCGATCCCGACTTCGCCGATGCCACCTACATCGAGCCGCTCACGTGGGAAGTGCTGGCCGCGATCATCGAGCGCGAACGGCCCGACGCCGTGCTGCCGACCCTCGGCGGCCAGACCGGTCTGAACATCGCCATGGAACTCTTCGAGCGGGGCCTGATCGGAGTGCCCGGCACGCCGGAGATGATCGGCGCCAACGCCGAGGCCATCGCCACGGCGGAGGACCGGGCGCTGTTCAAGGAGGCGATGATCGAGATCGGCCTGGAGGTGCCGCGGTCGGGCACCGCCCATTCGCTCGAGGAGGCCGAAGGCATCGTCGACGGCATCGGGCTGCCGGTGATCATCCGCCCCGCGTACATCCTCGGCGGCCGGGGCACCGGCATCGCGGCGACGCACGAGGAGTTCACCCGCCTCGCCACCGCCGGCCTCGCCGCCAGCCCGATCAACGAGATCCTCGTCGAGGAGTCGATCGCCGGCTGGAAGGAGTACGAGCTCGAGGTGATGCGTGACCACGCCGACAACTGCGTGATCATCTGCGGCATCGAGAACGTCGACCCGATGGGCGTGCACACCGGCGACTCGATCACCGTCGCCCCGATCCAGACCCTCTCCGACGTCGAGTACCAGCAGATGCGCGACGCGTCGATCGCCTGCATCCGTCGTGTCGGTGTCGAGACCGGCGGATCGAACGTGCAGTTCGCCGTCGACCCGCAGACCGGCCGGCAGGTCGTGATCGAGATGAACCCGCGCGTGTCGCGATCGTCGGCGCTGGCGTCGAAGGCGACCGGCTTCCCGATCGCCAAGATCGCCGCCCGGCTCGCCGTCGGCTACACCCTCGACGAGATCCCGAACGACATCACGGCCACGGCCGACCGTTCGACGCCGGCCGCGTTCGAGCCGGTGATCGACTACGTCGTCACCAAGATCCCCCGCTGGGCGTTCGAGAAGCTGCCCGGCACGACCGGGATCCTCGGCACCCAGATGCAGTCGGTCGGCGAGGTGATGGCGATCGGCCGCACGTTCCCCGAGAGCCTGCAGAAGGCGTTGCGTTCGCTCGAGCAGGGCCGGGGCGGCCTGAACTGCGACTCGTCCGAAGCACAGTTCGATGCGATGGGCGACGACGATCTGCTCGCCGCGTCGGCGATCGCCACACCCGATCGGTTGCTGCAGGTCGGCGAACTGCTCCGGCGCGGCGTCAGCATCGAGGTGGTGCACGCGGTGACCAGGATCGACCCCTGGTTCCTCGACCAGATCTCGATGATCGTCGAGGAGCGGCACGCGCTGGCGGACGAGCGACCCGCCACGATGTCGCGCCGCGACTGGCGGCGCGCCAAGCGGCTCGGCTTCTCCGACGTCCAGTTGGCGTACCTGTGGAGTGTCGACGAGTCCGACGTCCGGACGGCCCGCGAGGCGGCCGGCGTGATCCCCACGTACAAGACGGTCGACACGTGCGCCGCCGAGTTCGCCGCCGAGACGCCGTACCACTACTCGACGTACGAGGACGAGAGCGAGGTCCGCGACAGCGACCGCCAGAAGGTCGTCATCCTCGGCTCGGGGCCGAATCGCATCGGGCAGGGCATCGAGTTCGACTACTGCTGCGTGCACGCCTCGTTCGCGCTGCGCGAGGCCGGCTTCGAGACGGTGATGGTCAACTGCAACCCCGAGACGGTCTCGACCGACTACGACACGTCCGACCGGCTCTACTTCGAACCGCTCACCACCGAGGACGTGCTGAACGTCCTCGCCGCCGAGCGACCGCACCGGGTGATCGTGTCGCTCGGTGGTCAGACCCCGCTGAAGCTCGCCGGCCTGATCCCGCCCGAGCTCGTCGCCGGCACGTCGCCCGACTCGATCGACGCGGCCGAGGACCGGCAGCGGTGGAACGTGATCTGCGACGAACTGGCCATCCCGCAGCCTCCCGGCGGCACGGCGACCGACCTCGAACAGGCGCTCGCCATCACCGACGACATCGGCTTCCCGGTGCTCATGCGCCCGAGCTACGTGCTCGGCGGCCGGGCGATGCAGATCGTCCACGACCGCAACCATCTCGCCCGGGCGATGGAGGAGCTCGCCGGCTTCGGCAGCCTCGGCAGGGAAGGCGGCCTGTCGGCCGAGCGCCCAGTGTTGATCGACCGGTTCCTCGCCGACGCCACCGAGGTCGACGTCGACGCCATCCGCGATGCCACCGGCGAGGTGCTGATCGGTGGCGTCATGGAGCACGTCGAAGAGGCCGGCGTCCATTCCGGCGACTCCGCCTGCGCGATCCCGCCGCCGACGCTGCCGTCGTGGGTGGTCGAAGTGATCCACGCCTACACGTCAGCGATCGCCAAGCGGCTCGAGGTGATCGGGCTCATCAACGTGCAGTACGCCGTGGTCGGCACGACGGTCTTCGTGATCGAGGCCAACCCGCGGGCGAGCCGTACCGTGCCGTTCGTGGCCAAGGCGACCGGCGTGCCGCTGGCGAAGGTGGCCACCCGGGTGATGCTCGGCGCCACGCTCGACGAATTGCGGCGGGAGGGTCTGTTGGTGTCGCCGGTCGGTGGGCACGTCGCCGTCAAGGAAGCCGTGATGCCGTTCAACCGGTTCCCCGAGGTCGACCCCGCGCTCGGACCCGAGATGCGCTCGACGGGCGAGGTGATGGGGATCGCCGACACGTTCGGCCGGGCCTTCTACAAGGCCGAGGTCGCGGCGGGAACGATCCTGCCGACCGACGGCACCGTGTTCCTCTCGCTGGCCGACCCCGACAAGCCCGCCGGGCTCGTGGTGGCACAGCGCCTGCGGGCGCTCGGCCTGGGCATCGCCGCCACCGAGGGCACGGCGGCCTATCTCGCCCGCTTCGACGCGCCGGTCGACCAGGTCGTGGCCAAGGTGCAGGACGGCGCCGGGGTGACCGCGGTCGACCTGATCGCCGAGGGCAAGATCAGCTTCGTCGTCAACACCCCACGGGGCAAGGTCGGCCGCAGCGACGGTGAGCAGATCCGCAAGGCGGCGAGCATGCACCGCGTCAGCTGTGTGACCACGATCGATGCCGCGCTCGCCGCCGTCGAAGGGATGGCCGAACGCGAGGGCGAGTCGGTCACGGTGCGCCCGCTGCAGGAATATCACGCGCTGGGCCGGATGACGTGAGGTTCACCCGCCGCCGCCGCGTCGGGTCCACTTCGGTTCGTTCCGGCCCCGACCCCGAACGAACCGGGGTCGATCTGACGGCACGGATCGGCACGGTCGAGCTGAGCTCACCGGTCATGACCGCGTCGGGGACGGCCGGGTACGGGGTCGAGTTGGCCGGATCCTTCGACCTCGCGTCGGTCGGCGCGCTGGTCACCAAATCGCTCGCCGCCTTCGCGTGGGACGGCAACCCGGCGCCCCGCTTGCATCCGACGGCACAGGGCATGCTCAACGCCGTCGGCTTGCAGGGGCCCGGCATCGAACATTGGCTCGACCACGTCGTGCCCGACCTCGTGGCGAGCGGCGCGACCGTGGTGGCGAGCATCTGGGGCCGCTCGATCGACGACTACCGCGCCGCCGCCGAGCAACTCGCCGCCGCACCCGCCCAGGTCGTCGCCGTCGAGGTCAACCTGTCGTGCCCGAACCTCGAGGGTCGGCGGTCGATCTTCGCCCACGATCCGGCTTTGTCCGCGGCGGTCATCGAGGCGACGGCCGCGTGTGGCCGGCCCCGCTGGGCGAAGTTGAGCGCCAACACCGACCGGATCGTCGAGGTCGCCGAGGCCGTGGCCGGCGCGGGTGCCGAGGCGGTCACGTGCATCAACACGATGCTCGGCTTCGCCTACGACCCCGAGACGCGACGACCGTCGCTCGCGGCCGGCGGCGGCGGATTGTCGGGCCGCGCCATCCATCCGATCGCGGTTCGCGCGGTCCACGACGTGCACGAGGCGCTCCCCGAACTCGCCATCATCGGGGTGGGAGGCGTGGCGTCGGGGTGGGACGCCGCCGAGCTGCTCCTCGCCGGGGCGTCAGCGGTGCAGGTCGGTACCGCCTCGTTCGCCAACCCGTCGGCCACCGCGGATGTGCAGCGCGAGTTGGCCGAGTGGATGCATGAGCAGGGCATTCGCGGCACCGATGAGATCGGCGCGCTAGCGTGACCGCATGGCAACACCTCCTCCGTTGACCCCCGAGCAGCGCACTGCTGCTCTGGCCAAGGCGGCCGAAGCTCGTGCCGCCCGTGCCGAGATCAAGGCTCGTCTGAAGATGGGCTCGATGAGCCTGTCCGAGGCGCTCGCGTCCGACGACACGAACGTCGGCAAGCTCAAGGTCGTGTCGCTGCTCGAGTCACTGCCCGGCGTGGGCAAGGTCAAGGCTCGCAAGATCATGGAAGACGTCGAGATCGCCGACAACCGTCGGGTGCAGGGTCTCGGCGCACAGCAGAAGCTGAAACTGCTCGATCAACTCGGCTGACGCTGCGTGATCATCGTCGTCTCCGGGCCGGGTGGGGTCGGCAAGGGAACCATCGTCGAGCGGCTCGTCGAGCGCGACCCGAACCTGTGGCTCAGCCGTTCGTGGACCACTCGCGAACAGCGCCCGTCCGAGGCGGACGACGCCTACGTGTTCACCGACACGGCCAGCTTCGAGCGCCGGGTCAAGGAGGGCGGATTTCTCGAGTGGACCGAGTTCCTCGGCCACTACTACGGCAGTCCGACCCCGGAAGCCAGCCACGCGCTCGACGTCGTGCTCGAGATCGAGGTCGACGGTGCCCAGCAGGTGAAGCGCCTGAATCCCGACGCGTTGCTGATCTTCGTGCTCCCGCCGTCGCGCGACGAACAGGAACGACGGCTGCGTGGGCGTGGCGACCCCAACGACAAGGTGTTGGCGCGCCTGAAGAAGGCCG
Organism: Ilumatobacteraceae bacterium; assembly: GCA_963752815.1. Classification (GTDB taxonomy): domain Bacteria; phylum Actinomycetota; class Acidimicrobiia; order Acidimicrobiales; family Ilumatobacteraceae; genus Sva-07. Next base: position 400,106 of record CAVVZI010000006.1, read on the forward strand.
AGGTGGAAGAGCCGATCGGGCGTGAACTCGCCGACTGGGTGGTGGTCAACGACGATCTCGACACGACCGTCGACGAGATGTTGTCCATCATCAAATCGGCCCGCGGCGGGTAGGCTGTCGGGCACTATGGCCATGGACCACGACACGATGATCAATCCGCCTATCGAGCGCCTGCTCGGGACGGTCGACTCGAAGTTCTCCCTGGTCACCCTTGCTGCCCGCCGGGCGCGCAACATCAACTCGTACTTCAACCAGCTCGGTGACGGCCTCGGGCACATGATCCCGCCGCAGGTGTCGTCGGTGTCGCGCAAGCCGCTCTCGATCGGTTTCGAGGAGATCGCCCAGCACAAGATCGTGTGGACCGAGGCTCCTGTCGAGCCCGAGTTCGACCCCGACGCCGAAGCGCAGGCGATCGCCGACGCCGCCGGCGAGGGATTGCCCGTCGGCGATTCCGACGCCTGACCGCCGTTTCCTGAACCGAGCCGTCGCATGTCGAGTGCACTCGCCGGCAAGCGCATCGTCCTCGGAGTGACCGGGGGCATCGCCGCCTACAAGGCGATCGAGGTCTCGCGCCGTCTCGTCGACGCCGGGGCACACGTCGTGCCGATCATGACGGCCGGCGCCGAACGATTCATCGGCCGCACCACGCTCAGCGCACTGGCGTCCGAACCGGTACAGACCGAGCTCTGGAACAACCCGGCCACCCCGATCCCGCACACCAAGATCGGCCAGGGGGCCGACCTCGTCCTGGTGGCCCCCGCCACGGCGCGGATCATCGCCGCGTACCGGATGGGTCTGTCGACCGACCTGCTCACCAACACGCTCCTCGCGACCCGCGCGCCGGTCGTGATCTGCCCGGCCATGCACACCGAGATGTGGGAGCACCCGGCCGTCGTCGACAACATCGCCGTGCTCCGCGAGCGCGGCGTGCACATCGTCGACCCTGCCGTCGGGCGACTCGCCGGTGGGGATTCCGGCGCCGGACGCCTCGCCGATCCGGTGCGGATCGTCGCCGAGGCCGAACGGGTGCTCGGGCCGCGCGATCTCGCCGGGGTCCGCCTCGCGGTGTCGGCCGGGGGCACCCGTGAGCCGATCGACGCCGTCCGGGTGATCGCCAACCGCAGTTCCGGCAAGCAGGGCTACGCCATCGCGGCCGAGGCGGTGTCCCGGGGAGCCGATGTCACGATCGTGTCGACCGTGTCGCTGCCAACGCCCGCCGGTGCCGTCGTCCACCAGGTCGAGACCGCGGCCGAGATGGAGATCGCGATGCAGCAGGCCGCCGACGACCACGATGTGATCGTCATGGCCGCCGCGGTCGCCGACTTCCGCCCGGCCACAGTGGCGGACGGCAAGCTCAAGAAGCGCGACGGCGCCCCGCAGATCCTCCTCGAGCCGACGCCCGACATCCTCGCCGGCCTCGGTGCCCGCAAGCGCAACGGTCAGGTGCTCGTCGGTTTCGCCGCCGAGACCGACGATCTCGTCGCCAACGCGACCGCCAAACTCGTCGCCAAACGCCTCGATCTGCTCGTCGCCAACGACGTCGCCAAGCCCGGGGTGGGCTTCGAACACGACACCAATGCGGTTACGCTGTTGCGGCCCGACGCGGAGCCTGTCGAGATCGACCTCGCCGACAAGCGAGATGTCGCACGGGCCGTCATCGACGCCATCGTCGCCATACGTACACGACCCTGACAGGACATCGGACCACACCACATGACCACGTACACCTTCACCTCTGAGAGCGTCACCGAAGGACACCCCGACAAGATGGCCGACCAGGTCTCTGATGCGGTGCTCGACGCGATCCTGGCCGAGGACCCCAACGCCCGAGTGGCGTGCGAGACCATGCTCACCACGGGCCTGTGCGTCATCGCCGGCGAGATCACGACCGACGCGTACATCGAGATCCCCAAGATCGCCCGCGAGACGATCAACGAAATCGGCTACGACAACGCTCTCTACGGTTTCGACGGCAACACGTGCGGCGTCATCGTGTCGATCGACGAGCAGAGCCCTGACATCGCCCAGGGCGTGAACATCAGCGAAGAGGTCCGCACCGGTTCCTCCGGCGAGGATCAGCTCAACGCGCAGGGCGCGGGCGACCAGGGCATGATGTTCGGTTACGCCTGCAACGAGACGGCCGACCTGATGCCGATCCCGATCTGGACGGCCCATCGCCTGTCCGAGCGGCTCGCCGAGGTGCGCAAGTCCGGCCAGGTCCCGTACCTGCGGCCCGACGGCAAGACCCAGGTCACCTTCCAGTACGAAGACGGCAAGCCGGTCGCGCTCAAGGGCGTGCTCATCAGCACCCAGCACCAGGAAGGCGTCGACCGCGACACGGTCATCCGCCCCGACCTGATCGACCAGGTGATCCGCCCGATCATCCCCGAGCAGTTCGCCGACGACGACTACGACATCTACGTCAACCCGACCGGCAACTTCGTGCGCGGCGGACCGTACGCCGACTGTGGCCTCACCGGCCGCAAGATCATCGTCGACACCTACGGCGGCATGGGCCGTCACGGTGGCGGTGCGTTCTCCGGCAAGGACCCGAGCAAGGTCGACCGTTCGGCCGCCTACGCCGGCCGCTGGGTCGCCAAGCACGTGGTGGCCAGTGGCGCCGCCGACCGCTGCGAGGTCCAGCTGGCGTACGCCATCGGCATGGCCCATCCGATGAGCATCCTCGTCGAGACGTTCGGCACGGCCAAGGTCGACCCCGCCATCATCGAGGCGGCCGTGCGCTCGACGTTCGACCTGCGTCCCGGCGCCATCGTCCGCGACCTCGACCTGAAGCGGCCGATCTACCGGCAGACCGCGGCCTACGGTCACTTCGGCCGGCCCGGCTTCCCGTGGGAAGAACTCGGTCGCCTCGACGAGTTCATGCTCGCCGTCGGCGCCTGAACTGCCCCGAACGCGATTGATCGTCGTTGATCGCCCGGGTCCTCCCCGATGTCTCGGGGCTCGACCGGGCGTTCGACTATCTCGTTCCCGATGAACTCCGCTCGACCGTGGAGGTCGGCACGATCGTTCGTGTCGACCTCCACGGTCGTCGCGTCGGGGGGTGGGTCATCGAGCTGGCCGACGAGGTCGCCGACGGGGTCGACGCCGACCGCCTGAAGCCGATCGCGCTCAAACCGATCGTGAAGGTCACCGGCGCGGGTCCGTCGGCCGGCCTGATCGAGCTCGCCGAGTGGGCGTCGGTGCGTTGGGCGGCGCGGCGGTTGCGGCCGTTCCTCGTCACGGCCTCGCCCGAACGGGCCGTCACCGGGTTGCCGCTCGCGTCACGGACCGTCCGCGGCACGGTCGGGCCGACGTCGCCCGCCACCACCGCGATGCTCGAAGGCGGGGGAGGTGTGCTCCGGCTGCCACCGCGTGTGGATCAGATGCCGGCCCTGCTGTCGGCGGTGCAGTTCACCGCGGGCCGGGCCGGATCGCTCCTCGCCATCGTCCCGTCGCAGGCCCAGGTGGCGTTCCTCGCGACCCGCCTGTCGCGCGCCGGGCTGACGGTGGCGGTCGTGCCACGTGACTGGGCGCTCGCCGCGGCGGGCGTCGACGTGGTCATCGGATCGCGCTCGGCCGCGTGGGCGCCGTGTGCCGGGCTCGCCGCGGCGATCGTGCTCGACGAACACGACGAAGCGCTGCAGGAGGAACGTTCGCCGACGTGGCATGCGCGCGACGTGGTGCTCGAACGCTGCCGGCGGGCGGGAGTCCCGGCCGTCCTCGTGTCGCCCGTGCCGACGCTGACCGCGGTGGTCGATGCGGCAGGGGAGCGCGGCGTGGTCCACCCCGAGGCCGCCGGGAACGTGCGGGCTGGCCGCGGATCACGGTCGTCGACCGCACCGATGAGGACCCGTGGAAGCGCTCGGTGGTCACCTCGGCGCTGATCGACCGCCTGCGCGACCCCGTGTTGAGGGTGGTCTGCGTGAGCAACATCACGGGGCGAGCTCGGGTGCTCGCGTGTCGGAACTGCCGGGCCCTCGTGCGCTGCGAGGTCTGCGACGCGGCGGTCGGGCTCGCCGACGACGGTCACCTCGACTGCCGCCGCTGCGGCACGAGTCGACCGCCCGTGTGCCAGGAGTGCGGCCGCTCGGCGTTCGCCAACCTGCGCCCCGGTGTCACCCGGTTGCGCGAGGAGCTCGAAGCCGCGGCGAACCGTCCGGTGGTATCGGTCACCGGCACGAGCGGACCGTTGCCGCTCGGCGGCGCGATCCACGTGGGAACCGAGGCGGTGCTGCACCGCGTCGGGTCCGCCGATGTGGTGGCGTTCCTCGAGTTCGATTCCGAGATGCTGGCGCCTCGTTTCCGATCCGCCGAGCACGCGATGGCGCTGATCGTGCGCGCCGCGCGCATCGCGCCGGAGGTGCTGATCCAGACGTTCGCGCCAGGCCACGAGGTGATCCGGGCGGCCCGCGCCGCCGACCCGTCGATCGCCTCCGACATCGATCGGGCGCGCCGCGAGATGCTGTCGCTCCCACCGTTCGGCGCGCTGGCGCGGGTGTCGGGCGACGGGACCGACGAGTTCGCGGCCGCGCTCGAAGCTGCCGGACTGGAGGTCGGGCGGACCGGTGGGTCGACTCTCGTGCGGGGTCCCGACTGGATGGAACTCGGGGCGACACTGAACGCCACGGAGCGTCCGGCCGGATCACGACTGCGGATCGAGGTCGACCCAGTTCGCGTGTGAGAACGATGGAGATGTGACTCACGGCCGTGTCATATCTGTCACAGCGATCCTTATCCTGGCCGGCGGTGGAAATCGATCTCGACACACTGCGCACAGCCATCTCCCGCTCGTGGTGGGTCGACACCACCGATTGTCCCGACACCTGGACGCCGGAGAACCCGAGCCTCGGCCAGTGCGCCGTCACCTCGCTGGCGGTCCGTGACTACCTCGGCGGCCAGGTGCGACTCGCGTGGGTCCTGCGCGACGGTCAGCAGGTCGACATGCACTGCTGGAACGAGCTGGATGACGGCACGATCCTCGACTTCACGGCCGACCAGTTCGACTACGAGTACGAACTCGGCGAACCGCTCGACCTGCAGCCGATCGTCGACGAGACGGGCGTCGATCGCCACGCGTTGATCGCCGGCCGCATCGCCGCCGAACTCGAACTCCTCGCCGCCTCCCGCTGAACGAACCCCAGCCGCCGTCGTCCGCTTGTCGACGGGTCGATCATCGGCCGTCGGGCACGGTGACTGCCAACAGCCGGAAGCCGGCCTTCGACATGACCCGTTCGGTCGGGTAGCCCCGTTCGCCCAGCCAGCGTTGGAGGGAGTCGGCGCCGAGGTGCTTCTGCACGACGAGCGTCGCCGAACCGCCATCGGTGATGAGCGGGAGCCAACGCAACAGGAGATCGTGCAACGCGGCCTTGCCGACGCGGATCGGCGGGTTCGACCAGATCGTGCCGAACCGGACCTCGGCCGGCACGTCGTCGGGTCGGCACACCCGAATGTTGTCGAGCCCGTTGGCCAGGGCGTTCGCCCGGCACAGGTCGAGGGCGCGCTCGTTCACGTCGACGGCCCACACCACCGCCGCGGGCGACCGGCGGGCCATGGTCATCGCGATCGGACCCGCTCCGCATCCGAGATCGAGCACGTCCCCGCTGGACACGAGGGGCGGGTTCGAACGCAGCAGCAGGGAGGTTCCCGCGTCGAGTCGACCTCGGGCGAACACACCCCGGTCGGTCTGCAACGTGAACGCCACGTCCGGCAGCGACACGTCGATGGCGACCGGATCGGAGGCGACCGTGGGGTCGTCGTCGAAGTACTGCGCGGTCGGGCGCTCGGACAGCTCGTCGTCCCGGCCATCGTCGCCCGCATGGTCGCACGGCGCGGTCATGCCCCGTAGCCTGGCAGGTGATGGCGTACAAGATCCGCACCTTCGGCGACCCGGTCCTCAAGACCCAGGCGGCGCGCGTCGAGCGACGTCGACGGCAAGATCATCCGGCTCGTCGACGACATGTTCGACACGCTCGTCGACTCGGGCAACGGCCTGGCCCTCGCCGCCCCCCAGATCGGCGTGCAGAAGCAGGTCGTGGTGTGGGATCTCGGCGACGAGCCACTGGCGATCATCAACCCCGAAGTCGTCGAGTCCGACGGCGAGTGGGTGTACGACGAGGGCTGCCTGTCGATCCCCGGTCTGTACGTCGAGATGTTGCGACCGAAGACGGTGCTGGTCCGTGGCGTCGACATCGAGGGCAACGTCATCGAGATCGAGGCCGACGAGCTGGAGGCCCGCATGTTCCAGCACGAGATCGACCATCTCCAAGGCGTGCTCATGTTCGACCGGATGACGCCCGATCAGCGCAAGGAAGCGTTGCGGGAGTACCGGCGGATCGAAGACGAAGCGGCGACGCAGGCCGCCGCTCGGCAACCGATGCGTCGGCGCCTCCGTCTGAGCTGACGTTCGTCGTGAAACTCGTCTTCCTCGGCACGCCCGACATGGCGGTGCCGCCGTTGCGGGCGCTCGTCGACGCCGGCCACGAGGTGGTGCTGGTCGTCACCCGTGCCGACAAGCGTCGCGGGCGCGGGGGAGCGACGACGCCGAGCCCCGTCAAGGCAGCCGCGCTCGAACTCGGGCTCACGGTGACACATCAGGTCGACGACGTGCTCGGCGCGGCGGAGCAGGGGGCCGAACTCGGTGTGGTCGTGGCGTTCGGGCAGATCATCAAACCGCACGTCCTCGCCGCGCTGCCGATGATCAATCTCCACTTCTCGCTGTTGCCGCGCTGGCGCGGCGCGGCCCCGGTCGAGCGGGCGATGCTGGCGGGCGACGACCTGACCGGGGTGTGCGTCATGCGTGTCGAGGAGGGGCTCGACACCGGCGGCGTCTACGCCGTTCGGCCGCGTGCCGATCAGCGACACGGTCACCGCCGCCGAGTTGCGGGCCGAGCTCGTCACGGCCGGCACCGAAGCGCTCGTGGAGACGCTGAGCGCACCGGTGGCCGAGTGGATCGGCGAGGCCTACCCACAGGAGGGTGAGGCCACCTACGCCCAGAAGTTCACCCCCGGCGAGTTCGAGATCGACTGGGCCGTCGCCGGTCGTCGACATCCATCGGCTCATCCGCGTGGGCGGCGCCTGGACGACGTTCCGATCGAAGCGGCTGAAGATCCACGCCGCCGACCTCGTGGACGGCCGCATCGTGCCGACGCTCGTCCAGCCCGAAGGGAAGCCGACGATGACGTTCGAGGCGTGGCGCAACGGCTCCCGTCCCGGTCCGACGGAACTGTTCGGCCCGCAGTGACTCGCCCGGCTCGCCGAGGGTCGCCCGGAACGACGGCGTCACGTGCGGCGGATCGGACGCCGAACGCGCGGCAGGTGGCACTCGACGTCCTCCGGCGGATCGAGGACGACGGTGCGTACGCCAACCTCGCGCTCGGCCCGGCGCTGCAGCAGTCGCAGCTCGGCGAACTCGACCGCAAGTTCGTGACCGAACTCGTCTACGGCACGACGCGGATGCGACGAGCGTGCGACTCGCTCGTCGATCGTTTCGTCGCCACTCCGCCCGACTCGGTGACGCGCTCCGTGTTGCGGCTGGGCGCCTATCAGCTGGCCTACGCCGGAGTGCCCCCGCACGCGGCGGTCGGTGAGACCGTCGGGCTCGCACCGAAGCGCACCCGCGGTCTGGTCAATGCCGTGCTCCGCAAGGTGTCACGGCTGTCGGTCGACGAGCAGGTCTGGCCGTCCGACGGCGCTCGGCTGAGCTATCCCGACTGGATCGTCGACACGTTTCGCACCGAGGTCGGCGACGAGTGGGAAGCGGCCCTGGCGCGGATGAACGAGGCGCCCACCGTGACCCATCGTCCCGATGGCTACATCCAGGACGAGTCGTCACAGTGGGTCGCGGCGAACGTCGAGGCACGAGCGGGGGAACGGATCTTCGACGTGTGTGCGGCGCCGGGCGGCAAGGCGACCGCCCTCGCCGGTGACGGCCCGGGTGGACATGCCGTGGTGATCGCCGGCGACCAGCGTCCCGGTCGGGCACGCCTCGTCCGCGACAACGCCGCCGCACTCGATCTGCCGATCCCCGTCCTCGTGGCCGATGGCACCGCGCCGCCGTTCCGGCCCGGAGTATTCGACGCGGTGTTGCTCGATGCGCCGTGCTCGGGTCTCGGCGCGCTGCGCCGGCGCGCCGACGCGCGCTGGCGGATCACGCCGAACGACGTCGCCGAGCTGGCCGACCTCCAGCGCCGGCTCCTGGCGTCCGCGGCCGAGTTGGTCCGCCCCGGCGGGCGCCTCGTCTACAGCGTGTGCACGATCACCGCCGCGGAGTCGATCGATCATCCGGTACCCGCCGGCTTCGAGATCGACGACCGCGAGCCGACGACCGGCACCTGGCGGCCGTTCGGCCACGGATGGCGGGTGTTGCCGCACGACGCCGACACCGACGGCATGGTGCTCGTTCGGTACCGTCGGTCGGCATGAGCCACGACCACGGTTCCGGCGCGCCACAGCAGGCGAAGGTGTTGACCGTCAGTGACGGCGTCGCCCACGGCGTGCGCGACGACGCCAGCGGGCGGGCCCTCGTCGCCCACCTCACCGCCGCGGGGTTCGACGTGGTCGACCAGCGGGTCACCGCCGACGGCGCCGACCTCGTCGCCGCCGTGCTGCACCGAGATGGCCGACGGCTTCGCCGGGCTGATCGTGTCGACGGGCGGCACCGGCTTCGCTCCTCGCGACCAGACACCCGAGGGCACCCGGGCCGTGATCGAACGCGACGCACCGGGGCTCGCCGAGGCGATGCGGCTGTGCAGCCCGCTCGGTCGCCTGTCGCGTGGCGTGGTCGGCATCCGGGGGAGCGCGATCATCGCCAACACACCCGGCAGCACCAAGGGCTGCGTCGAACAACTCGACGCCGTGCTCGACGTGATCCCCCACGCCCTCCGCCTCCTCCACGACACCGACACCTCCCACTGATCCGCCCTCATTCCTCGTTTGCGTCAGAATTTCTGAGGGACGGCGCCTCAGAAATTCTGACGCAAACGAGTAGTTCGGGGCACTGGATGGAGGACCGGGAATCGGCGGGAGGGTCGGAGGGGGCGAGGGATAGCCTGAGCCGTCGTGCTCAGACTGGTGCTCCCCAAGGGTTCGCTCGAGAAGGCGACCCTCGAACTGTTCGAGGCCGCCGACCTGCCGGTCACCCGGTCGTCGTCGGTCGACTACCAGGGCACGATCGATGATCCTCGCATCGCGTCGGTGCGCATCCTGCGGCCGCAGGAGATCGCCACGTACGTGCAGGAAGGCCTGTTCGACTTCGGCATCACGGGGCGCGACTGGATCGAGGAGACCGGCAGCAACGTCGTCAGTCTCGGCGAGCTGAAGTACTCGAAGGCCACCAGCCGGCCGATCAGGCTCGTCGTCGCCGTCGCCGGCGACTCGCCGGCCGAGTCGGTCGCCGACCTGCCCGACGGCGTGCGCGTCCAATCGGAGTACCCCGAGCTGACCAAGCGCTTCTTCGTCAAGCACGGCGTGCAGGCCGACGTGCGCCTGTCGTACGGGGCGACCGAGGCGAAGATCCCCGACATCGCCGACTGCGTGGTGGAGATCACCGAGACCGGTCGCGCCCTGCGGGCCGCCGGGCTCAAGGTGATCGACACGATCCTCACGAGCTACACCGAGGTGGTCGCCAACGCCGAGTCGGCCGCCGACCCCGAGAAGCGGCGGGCGATGGATCAGGTGATGACCCTCCTGAACGGTGTGCTCGACGCCCGCGGCCGTGTGCTCCTCAAGCTCAACGTGTCCGAGGAGAATCGTGACCGCCTCCTCGCCGTGCTTCCTTCGATGAAATCCCCGACGATCTCCCTGCTCGCGAACGGCGGCTATGCGGTCGAGACCGTGGTCGAGAAGCGGTCGATCAACCTGATCATCCCCGAGATCATCGACGCCGGCGCCACCGACCTGCTCGAACTGCCGATCTCCAAGATCGTGCCGTGAACGGCCGGATCGACGGCACCATCGTCCGGTTCGACGTCGATTCCGGCCTCGGCGAGGTGGCCGGCGCCGACGGCACGGGGTACCCCTTCCACTGCATCGAGATCGCCGACGGCAGCCGCGACATCGCCGTCGGCACCGCGGTCGACTTCGCGCTGTTGCCCAAGCTCGGCCGCTACGAGGCCGCCGACATCCGGAGCAGGTGACCCGGTTCGTTCGGGGTCGGGGCCGAAATGAACCAACTGGCTGACGCGGAGGAACGGGAGCGGCGGATCCTCGACGTGCTGCTCGCCCTGCGCGAAGGGGAGGTCACGACCTACGGCGACGTCGCCGACACGGCCGGATATCCGAAGCTGTCGCGCCTCGTCGGGCGGATCCTGGCGACCACCGACGTCGAGGTGCCGTGGTGGCGGGTGGTCAACGCGTCGGGCCAGCTCCGGGCGCATGACGTGCGGGAACAGACGGCGCTGCTGCGAGCGGAGGGCGTCGATGTGCGTGAGGGGCGCGTCCGCAACGCTCCGTCGGGACGGTTCAGTCGACGGACTCGGCCGGCGCCGAAGCGCCCTTGATCTGCACGAATGCCAGCCGGATGTTGTTCAGGGCGTCGCGCATCGTGGGCGCCTCGGCCCCGAGCCGGTCGCCGAGGCCGTCGACGAGGCACGCCACCGCATCGATCGCCAGGACCGCTTGGACGAGGTCGGGTGGGGTGGACGACAGGTGGATCGCCGCCAGTTCGTACAGCCCCATCACATGGTTGGTGACCACCACCTCGGCGGGCACGACGGCGAGGCGCGCCCGGGCCTCGGCCATCTCCCGCTGTGCTGCCTCGACGGCGTCCATCGTGTCGTCATCGATCTCGTCGTCCAGCTGCACGAACCCGCCGCCGAACTCGGCATCGAGTGCCTCGTCGAAATCGAGATCGTCGTCCAGCTCGTCGAACTCGTCATGGTCGAAGTCCTGCTCAGAGGTTTCATCGGTCACGTGCGGTACCCTACCGAACAACAACTGAGGCGAAGTGGGGGAGACCCCCACCCGGCCACCACCTGATTCGTCTTCGCGACGTGTCGAATCGTGCGTTCGGGTCACAAGGCTGAGACAGCCACTCTGCACCGTCGGCACGGCCGGTGGTGTCGTGTGTCGGTCGCTCCGCGTGCGGTTCGCGTCGAGCGCCAATACATCAGACACATGGGGAGGCCCATTGCACAGGAGTGAGCAGTCATAGCACCGCGACCAGAACAGCGTGGCGATCAACATCGCATCAACGACCGCATCCGATCCCGTGAAGTCCGTCTCATCGGACCGACCGGCGACCAACTCGGAATCAAGGCGGTCCCCGATGCGCTGCGGATGGCCCGAGGCCTCGAACTCGATCTCGTGGAAGTGGCGCCCAACGCCAACCCTCCCGTGTGCCGGATCATGGATTACGGCAAGTTCAAGTACGAAGAGGGTCAGAAGGCCAAGGAAGCGCGGAAGAAGTCGACCAACGTGTCGGTGAAGGAAGTGAAGTACCGGCCGAAGATCGGCAAGGGCGACTTCGACACCAAGACACGCAATGTCATCCGATTCATCGAAGAAGGTCACAAGGTCAAGATCACGCTGCAGTTCCGTGGTCGAGAGATGGCACACCCCGAACTGGGGTCGAAGATCCTCGACGACGTGCTCGACGCAGTGGGTCCCGCCGCGAAGGTCGACACACAGGCCCGTCTCGAAGGACGGGCGATGTCGATGGTGCTGTCACCCGACAAGAAGGCCCAAGAGGCCATGAAGAAGGCAGCCGCCGAAGCCGACGATCAGGATGCCAATCCTGAACATGACGGTGCGGTGGTAGAGGCGGATCAGGAAGTACAAGGAGCAACCGATGCCGAAAATGAAGACGTCGAAGACCGCCAAGAAGCGGTTCAAGAAAACGGGTAGCGGCCAGTTGCGCCGCGAGCAGGCCATGCGTCAGCACCTGTTCGAGAAGAAGTCGTCGACCCGCACGCGCCGCCTTGCCGGCGATCGCGACGTGCACCCGACCGACGTGAAGAAGATCAAGCGCCTCCTCGCCGAGCGCTGAGACAAACCATCAACCGGGTTCGACCCGACTGAGACTCCCGAGGAGGATTCGACATGGCACGTGTGAAGCGTGGTGTGGCGTCGAAGAAGCGCCACAAGAAAGTATTGACCAAGGCCAAGGGCTATTACGGCAACAAGAGCCGTTCGTTCCGGGCCGCCAACGAACAAGTGATGCGGTCGGGCAACTACGCCTTCCGCGACCGTCGTGCCCGCAAGGGTGAGATGCGCCGGTTGTGGATCCAGCGGATCAACGCCGCCTGCCGTCTCAACGACATGAGCTACAGCCGGTTCATCGCCGGGCTGAGCGCTGCCGGCATCGAAGTCGACCGCAAGATCCTCGCCGATCTCGCCGTCACCGACGCCGCTGCGTTCACCAAGCTCGTCGAGAGCGCCAAAGCGGCGCTCTGAACCGACTCGCCCGGACCAAGCACATCGGAACGGCAAACTGGCGCAGGATGACTGCGCTGGCGTACAACAATCCACGAGTTCAGCAACTGCGGCGCCTGATCGGGCGCCGCAGTTCGCGTCACGAGGAAGGTCGCTTCGTCGTCGAAGGTCGCGTGCTCGTGGCCGAGGCCATCGCGGCCGGATGGATCGTCGAGGCGCAGTTCGTCGCCGAGGAAAGCGATGCGTTCGCTGCCTTCGTCGGGCGCGGTCATCGAGCTCGCCCCTGGCGTGTTCGAACGCGTCGCGTCGACCGAGACGCCGCAACCACCGATCGCGATCGTGAAGATGGTCGACCGCGACGTCGCGGCGACGCTGGCGACCGCCGGTCTCGTGATGGTGCTCGATCGGATCGCCGACCCCGGCAACCTGGGCACGATCATCCGCTCGGCCGAAGCCGCCGGCGTCGACGCGGTCGTGCTGACGCCCGGGTCGGTCGACCCCTTCAGCCCGAAGGTCGTGCGCTCGTCGGCCGGAGCCCTCTTCCACGTGCCCGTGGTCTCGGCGGGGATCGACGACGTGGCGGCCGCGGGATTGACCCTCGTGGGGACGAGCAGCCACGGCGCGCCCGGACGCACGGTCGTGTCGAGCACCCGCGCCGATCTCACGGGTCGCGTCGCGCTCGTGATGGGGAACGAAGCGGCCGGCCTACCCGACGAATGGAACGATGTCGTCGGCCCCGTGCGCTCGTGGATCACCATCGAGCACAAGGGGCGCAGCGAGTCGCTGAATGTCGCGATGGCCGCGACGGTGCTGGCCTTCGAGGCGGCGCGGCAGCGCGATCAGGAGAGCGAGAACGGCGGGTACTGATCGGTCACCAGCAGGATTGCGTATGCGTAGACCCGGAGGGCCCAGCGCCCCACGCCGACCACGTAGTCGAAGAGACCCTTCGGGTACTGCCCGGTGAACAGGATCGCGAACCAGGCGATGATCACGGCGAAGAACGCGCCGATGGCCAGGAAGAACAGCACGATGAAGTGGGGGATGGCGAGGAACCACTTGACGAGCGGCAGGAACTGGTTCAGGTCGCGCTCGACATCGTCGGGGTAGTCGATGTCCAGATGGACGCGCTGTTGTTCGACAGTCGACGGATATTCGTCGGTGAGCAGTGCGAAGTAGGCGCCGACGCGGGTGCTGAACCGCGTCAGTTCGTAGGCGAAGTCGAACCACCACTTGGGGTAGCGGTGGCGGAACACCAGCATCAGGACGGTGGCGAGGAACAGTGCACCGAGGATGCTCGCACCCGTCGAGGTGATCCACGTCCCGTTCTCCGTCCGGACGGCCGTCGAACTGCGGTTGTTCAGGATGCCGAGGATGATCGCGATCGGGACGATCAGGATGAGGCGGAACGCGGTCGTCAGTCGATTGAGGTCCTGCGGATAGTCGATGGCGAGGCGCGCCGCGTACGGCGAGCCGGCAGGGGACCCGGGCGGCGGAGGCACGGCGGGGGGTGGCGGCGCCCCGGGCGGCGGCGGTGGCGGTGGTGGTGGCGGCGGTGACGACATGGACATCGCGGGTGGTCTCCTTCGGTGGCGAGGACAGGTCCGACGCTCCCCGCGTCGCACGCGGCCGACCGTAGTGCGAACCGATGACCGGCTCGAACGGTGATGAGTTGGTCAGGCTCGCAGGATCACGAGGTACTGCCCGCCACCGGTCTCGATCTCCGACGTGAGGTCGAGTTCCGGCTCGAGCCGGGAGATGCGGTCGACGAGCCACGCCGCGGCGGCATCGGCGTCGTCGCGGTCGGGACAGCGGGCGACGACCTCGCGTCCACCCTTGCGCTGCAACCGGTCGACCATCGGGATGATCACGGCGGCGTCGGCGACGAACAGGTGGTCCGGCCACGGAATCACCGGTTCGACGGCGCCCTTGCCCGTGTTGCACGCCCGGTGGGCGAGGCGCTCCTGCCCGGTTCCTTTTCCCTTGCCCTTGCCGGTCCCCTTCGCCTTGGCCTTGCGTTCGGTGGTGCGGCTGTCGATGCTCGGGCCGCGCGGATCGTTGACCGACATCGTCGGATCGACCGGCTCGTCGCACAGCCAGCACCGCCAGCCGTCGATCTCACCGATCTCGTCGAGCCGCATGACCGCACCGTATCCGGGACGGTCGTCGCCGGAGCGAACGGGTAGCATCGGTTGCCGTGAAGCCGCAGTCGCAGCGATTTTCGTGCCCCGGGTGAACCGGGGGATGGCGTTCCACACGTCGGCGATCATTCGCTCCTGCGCCATGTTCTGAGTTCGTCCGGGGCCGTCCGTTCCCGTACGCCACTCCATGTTCCGAAAGGCCACCACGTGATCTCCGACATCACCGCCGCCCGCGACGCCGCTCTCGCCGAGATCGACACGGCGTCGAGCCTCGACGCGGTCAGCGAACTCACCACCCGGCTCGCCGGCAAGAAGGGCCAGCTCGCCCAACTCAAGACACGCCTCGGCTCGCTCGACTCGATCGACGAGAAGAAGGCGGCCGGCCAAGCCATCAACGACGCGATGACCGCCGTCGCCGCCGCCCTCGAGGATCGCCGCGCGGCGCTCGGCACGGTCGCGCTCGACGAGCGGATCGCCGCCGAACGACTCGACCTCACCGAGTTCGTCGGCCGACCGACGCGCGGGCACGCGCACCTCGTCACGCAGGCCTGGGAGCGCCTCGAGGACACGTTCATCGGGCTCGGGTTCCAGATTGCCGAGGGCCCCGAGGTCGAGACCGACTGGCACAACTTCGAGGCCCTCAACATGGGCGAGGGACATCCCGCCCGCGGCGAGTTCGACACGCTGTTCGTCGACCACGTCACGCCGGACGGAAGCACCGGCACCACGCTGCTGCGCACCCACACGTCGCCGGTGCAGATCCGCACGATGCTCACCGCCGAGCCGCCGATCTACATCGTCGCGCCGGGGCGGGTGTTCCGGCGCGACACGCCCGATGCCACGCACATGCCCGTGTTCCACCAGATCGAAGGTCTCGTCGTCGACCGTCACATCACGATGGCCGACCTGGCGGGAACGATCGAGGCGTTCACGAAGGCGTTCTTCGGGCCCGGCTTCACGTCCCGTCTCCGGCCGAGCTACTTCCCGTTCACCGAGCCGTCGGCGGAGTTCGACATCCAACGCCCGAACGGTGACTGGATCGAGCTCGGCGGGTGCGGGATGGTCCACCCGAACGTGTTGCGCGCCGGCGGGCTCGACCCCGAGGAGTGGAGCGGGTTCGCGTTCGGCTTCGGTATCGACCGGATGGCCAAGGAACGCCACGGCGTCGAGGACATCCGCGACATGTTCACCAACGACATCCGCTTCCTGGAGCAGTTCTGATGAAGGTCCTCCTGTCATGGCTCAACGAGTACGGGGACTTCGGCGATCCGGCCGACCCGGCTGCGGTGCAGCGGGTCGCCGACGCGCTGACGTCGCTCGGCCTGGAGGTCGGCTCGATCGAGCACGTCGGCGCGTCGGTCGCCGGCGTCGTCACGGCGCGCGTCGTGCGGCTCGAACAGCATCCCGACGCGGCCAAGGTGCAACGCGTCTACGTCGACGCGGGTGACGGGGTCGCACGCCACGTGTGGTGCGGCGCGTTCAACATGCAGCCCGACGACATCGTGCCGCTCGCCACGCTCGGCACGACGATGCCCGACGGTCGCACGATCGAACGGCGCGGCATCCTCGGCATCGACTCCGAGGGCATGCTGTGCTCGTCCCGCGAACTCGGGCTCGGCGACGACCACGCCGGGATCGCCATCCTCCCCGCGGGCACTCCGCTCGGCGTGCCGTACGGCGACGCCCTCGGTCTACGTCCCGACGTGTTGCTCGATGCCGACGTCACCCGGAACCGGCCCGACTGCTGGGGCTACGTGGGCATCGCCCGTGACCTCGCCGCCAAGCTCGGCGTGGAGTTCCGCCCGCCCACGGCGGCAGTAGCGGCCACCGGCGACGACCGCGCCGTGAGCGTCGACATCGTCGATGGGACGCGTTGTGGTCGGTTCACGGCGACGGTCATCTCGGGGATCGCCGTCACCTCCTCGCCCGACTGGATGGCGCGTCGGCTGACCGCCGCCGGGATGCGGCCGATCAACAACGTGGTCGACGTGAGCAACTACGTGATGCTCGAACTCTCCCAGCCGAACCACGCGTACGACCTCACCACGCTCGCCGGTGGGTTCCGCATCCGCCACGCGGCCGAAGGTGAGCGGATCACCACCCTCGACGGTCAGGAGCGCGTACTCACCGCTGCTGATCTGTTGGTCTGCAACGGCGACGATCGTCCGGTCGGCGGGCTCGCGGGCGTGATGGGCGGGCTCGACACCGAGATCGGCGACGCCACCAGTGTCGTCGCGCTCGAGATGGCCTGGTTCGAGCCGATCGGGATCGCGCAGACCGTCGCCCGGCACGCCCTGCGGTCGGAAGCATCGGCCCGGTTCGAGCGCGGCGTCGACCCCTACGGGATGCCACTGGCGGTCGCCCGGTTCGCCGAACTGCTCGCCGAGACCTGCCCCGGGCTGACGGTGCACGCCGGCGCCGCTGACGCCCGCGGCGAGTCGCTGCCCGTCGAGGAGCGGACGGCCGACGTGCGGATCAGCCAGGTCAACCGGATCCTCGGGACAGAACTCGCGGCCGACGACCTCCCGCCGCTGCTCGACCCGATCGGTTACACCGTCACCGGCACGGGAGATGTCCGCACGGTGGCCCTGCCGACCTGGCGCCCCGACTCGACCGCCGAGGTCGACGTGATCGAGGAGGTCGCCCGCCACTACGGCTACGAGCGCCTCGGCAAGACGGTGCCGAAATCGGTGGTTCACGGCGGGCTCAGCGTGCGCCAACAGCGTCGCCGGCTGGCCCGGGAGGTGCTGCTCGGCCTCGGGATCTCCGAGGCGATGCCGAACCCGTTCCTCGGGCCCGACACCCTGGAGCAGGCCGGACTGCCCACCGAATCGCTCCGGGTGACGAACCCACTCGTGTCCGACGAGAGCGTGCTCCGCACGTCGCTGCGTCCCGGCCTGTTGCAGTCGATCGCCTACAACGAGTCACATCGGCGCAGCGGGGTGAGGCTCTTCGAGATCGGCCACGTCTACCCACCCGGCGAGGGCGAGTTGCCGAACGAGTACGAATCGTTGGCGGTGGTCCTCGCTGGAGCGGAGGCGCCCGACGCCATCGCCGTCTGGCGAGAGCTGGCCGATGCCCTCGGTACCGGCGCGCGGATCGACCAGTCGAAGGTCCCCGCCGGCATGCATCCCACTCGGTCGGCGGTGCTGCAGGCCGGACGCGAACCGCTCGGTGGCGTCGGCGAGGTCCACCCGGCAGTGCTGACCCGATTCGACGTGACCGAACGAGTGGCGATCCTCGAGATCGACCTGGATCAACTCCTCGACCGCGAGCCGAAGCCGACCCAATGGAAGCCCACCAGCCGGTACCCGTCGAGCGATCTCGACCTCGCGTTCGTCGTGCCCGAGACCGTCGCGGCCGAGCGGGTCGACAAGGCGATCCAGCAGGGCGCCGGCAAGCTCCTCGTCGACGTCACACTGTTCGACGTGTACCGCGGGGATCGAGTGCCCGACGGCACCCGCTCGCTCGCCTACCGCTTGCGGTTGCAGGCGCCGGACCGGAACCTCACCGACGCCGACATCGCCGGGGTGCGGCGCGGGCGTCGAGGCCGCGGCGACAAAGCTCGGTGCAGACCTGCGAAGCTGACCCGGTGAGTTCGCCCACCGACGGACCGACCTCGGGTGCCCCCGGCGAGACCGATCTCGCCGCGATGCTCGCGTCGCTGTCCGTGCGTCGGCGTCCCGGCATCTTCACCTACGTCGCCGTGGCGGTCCCCACCCAGGGTCTGCTTGCGGCGGCGCACGCCATGGTGGTGGAGGGCGAGCTGACCACGCTGGTCGTGCCCACGGAGTCGGCGCATCGTGCCGGGCTCCCCGTGGTGATGGAGTTCGCGTGGCTCACGCTCTCGGTCCAGTCGAGCCTGGAAGCCGTGGGGCTGACCGCCGCGGTGAGTGCCCGGCTCGCCGAACAGGACATCGCGTGCAACGTGCTCGCCGGCTACCACCACGATCATCTTCTCGTGCCGATGGCCCGGGTCGGTGATGCGATCGCCGCGCTCAGTTCGAACTGAGGTCGTCGGGCGCATCGGCGAGCCAGGCCAGACGGCCGGGTTGGCGCCGTAACACCGTTCGCCAGAGTTCGTCGGGTTCGCTCGAGAAGATGTCACCCGGCTCGGAATCGAGCACGAGCCAGGCGCCCGCTTCGATCTCTCCTTCGAGCTGGCCCGGTCCCCACCCGGCGTAGCCCCGGAACACCCGGACGCCTCGCACCTCGGCCGCCACGAGGGCGGGGTCGGCCGAGAGATCGGCCGACGCGATCGTCCCGAGGATGGGGGAGAGGTGTTCGTCACCTTCGAGCATCACGACGGTCGTCTCGGCGAGTGCGATCAGCGCGTTCTCCTCGACCGGCCCGCCCGAGAACACCGCCGAGGGTGCGCTCTGCAGGTCGATCCAACGATCGAGGGGCTCGTCGAGGCTCTCGATCGACGGACGGTTGATGACGACGCCGATCGCGCCGTCGTCGTGGTGTTCGAGCACGAACACGACGGTGCGGTCGAAGTGCGGGTCCTCGAGCGGGGGCGTGGCGACGAGCAGACGGCCCTTCGTCGGCAGCGCTCCCGGGAACATGCCTCCAGTCTGCCCGATCGAACCAGCGGCACAATGGCGCGGACTGGTGGATCCGAAACCTGTTTGCATGAACATGCGACATTCCGTATGCTCATGCAGATGTCGTCGCTACGGGTCGGGATCATCGGTGCCTCGGGGTACACCGGAGCGGAGTTGCTGCGCCTCGTCGCCGGTCATCCGGCGATGGAGGTCGTCGTGGCCACCGGGGAGTCGATGGCCGGCCGCCGTGCCGCCGATCGTCTATCCGTCGCTCGAGGTCGCCTATCCGGATCTCGTCTTCGAGACGTTCGACCCGGCGATGGCCGACGGACTCGACGTCGCCTTCCTCGGGCTGCCCCACGAGGCCTCGATGGCGCTCGCGCCGCAGCTCGTCGGCTCGGTCGGGTGCGTCGTCGACCTGTCGGCGGCCTATCGGCTGAAGGACGCGGCCGCCTATCCCGCGTTCTACGGCTTCGAGCACACGCAGCCCGAACTGCTCGCCGAGGCCGTGTTCGGCCTGCCCGAGCTGCACCGGGCCGAGCTGAAGGAGGCGCGGCTCATCGCCACGCCCGGTTGCCACGTCACCGCGGCCACGCTGGCGCTGCGGCCGCTCGTCGCCGCCGGCCTCGTCGAGCCGACCGGGATCGTCGTGAACACCGTCACGGGCATCACGGGGGCGGGACGCGCCCCGACCGACACGAACGTGTTCACCAACATCGACTCCAACGCGGTCGCCTACGGCCTGATCGATCACCGCCACACCCCGGAGATGGAACAGGAGATCGGTGCCCAGCTGATCTTCACCCCGCACCTCGTCCCGATGAGCCGCGGCCTGCTCGCCACGTGTTACGCCCGGCCGACGGCCGACTGCAGCGCGGCGGGGATCGCCGCCGCCCTGCACGACTTCGCCGTCGACGAGCCGTTCGTCGCCGTGACCGGCCAAGCCGCCGGCGACCAAGTCGGTGCTCGGGTCGAACGCGGCGCACGTCAGCGCCCGCTTCGACGAGCGCACCGGCACGGTCATCGCGATGTGCGCCATCGACAACCTCACCAAGGGTGCGTCGGGCGGGGCGTTGCAGGCGGCGAACGTCGCCCTCGGCCTCGAGGAGACGACCGGCCTGTCGACGATCGGCCTCGCACCGTGACCACCACAGTCGACACGTCGACCGCGCCCGCCGCGTTGAAGGCGGCGACGCTCGTCGAGGCCCTTCCGTACATCCGCCGCTTCGCGGGCAAGACGGTCGTCGTGAAGTACGGCGGCAATGCGCTGGCCGGCACGTCCGACCACGACGCGCTCGCCTCGTTCGCCGAGGACATCGTGCTGATGCGCCTCGTCGGCATGCGGCCCGTCGTGGTGCACGGTGGCGGCCCCCAGATCTCCGAGCTGATGGCGCGCCTCGGCAAGGAGACCCGGTTCGTCGACGGGCTGCGGGTCACCGATGCCGAGACGGTCGACATCGCCCGGATGGTGCTGAAGGGCCAGGTCAACCCGCAGTTGGTCGCGGCGATCAACGTCCACGGGCGGTACGCCGTCGGGCTGAGCGGCATCGACGCCGGTCTGATCCGGGCCGTTGCGAGGAACCCGGAGCTCGGCTTCGTCGGCGACGTCACCCAGATCAACCCGGAGGTGATCCTCGGTCTGATCGAGGACGAGTTCATCCCCGTGATCGCCACGATCGGCAGCGACGTGCTCGGCCAGTCGTACAACATCAATGCCGACACGGTGGCCGGCGCGATCGCCGAGGCGCTCGGTGCCGAGAAGCTCGTCTACCTCACCGACATCGAGGGGCTGCGGCGCGACGTCGACGACCCCGGCAGCCTCATCCGCCAGACCACGGCCGACGAACTCGACGCGCTCGTCGCCGACGGCACGATCGGCGGCGGGATGATCCCGAAGGTCACGAGCTGCACCCAGGCGGTGCGCAACGGCGTGCGGCGCGCCCACATCCTCGACGGACGGATCGAGCACGTCCTGCTGCTCGAGGTCTTCACCGACGCCGGTATCGGCACGATGGTCGTCGGTGCACCCGACGACACGGGAGCAACCACATGAGCACGGCCACGACCAACCACGACTTCGATCTCCAATCGCTCGACCACTGCCCGTTCATGCCGGTGTTCGGCGCACCGGAGATCATGTTCGAACGCGGCCAGGGCACCGAGCTGTGGGACGTGCACGGCAAGCGCTATCTCGATTTCCTCGCCGGCATCGCGGTCGTCTCGCTCGGTCACGCCAACCCGGTGGTGGCCGACGCGATCAGCGACCAGGCGCATCGACTGCTCCACGTGTCGAACTTCTTCACCAACCCCGTTGCGGCAAAGGCGGCGACGATGGTGAACGAGCAGTTGTACGCCGCATCCGGTCGGCAGGGCCAGATCTTCTTCACCAACTCGGGAGCCGAGTCGATCGAGTGCGCCATCAAGCTCGCCCGCAAGCACGGCGGGCGCGGCCGCCACACGGTGGTCAGCGCACTCGGCAGCTTCCACGGGCGGACGCTCGCGGCGTTGGCCGCCACCGGTCAGCCCACGAAGCACGAACCGTTCCAGCCGATGCCCGAGGGCTTCCGTCACGTGGCGTGGGGCGAACTCGACGCGATGCGCGCCGCGGTCGACGGATCGGTCGCGGCGGTGCTGATCGAGACCGTGCAGGGGGAGGGCGGCGTCAACCCCGCCACCGCCGAGTACCTGCAGGGCATCCGGGCACTCTGCGACGAGGTCGGCGCGCTGCTGATGGTCGACGAGATCCAGACCGGTTTCGGCCGCACCGGGCGATGGTTCGGCTTCGAGCACGCCGGCGTCCAGCCCGACGTCGTGACGCTGGCCAAGGCGATGGGCAACGGCATGCCGGTGGGAGCCTGCTGGGCGCGCACCGAGGTCGCGGCCGTCTTCGAGCCGGGCGATCACGGCAGCACCTACTCCGGTACGGCGATCGCCACCGCGGCGGTCGTCGCCACCCTGTCGGAGATGCGCCGCCTCGACGCGCCGGCGCTGGCCGAACGGCAGGGACGCCGGCTCGCCGACGGCCTGCGCGCGCTCGACGGTGTCGTCGAGGTGCGCGGCCAGGGTCTGATGCTCGGCGCCCAACTCGCCGACGGCATCGACGCCAAGACCGTGTACCTGCGGCTCCTCGAGCGGGGCCTGATCACCAACGCGGTGAACGCGTCGACGCTGCGCTTCGTGCCGCCACTCACGGTGTCCGACGCCGAGATCGACGAGGCGCTCGCACTGGTCGCCGACGAGGTTGCGCTGGCGCTCGATGGGGCGGCGGACGGGGCGACGACGTGAGCCGCGACCTGCTGACCATCGCCGACTTCGAGGCCGGCGAGATCGAACAGATCCTGGCGTTGGCGACGGCACCGATCGCGTCGCTCGGTCGCCCGCTCGAGGGGCTGGGGGCGGCGTTGATCTTCGAGAAGCCCTCGAACCGCACCCGCCATTCCACCGAGATGGCCGTCGTCCAACTCGGTGGGCATCCGATCTACACGCGTGGCGAGGAGGTCGGCTTCGACACGCGGGAGCCGGTCGAGGACGTGGCGAAGATCCTGGCCGGCTACCACGAGGTGATCGCGGCACGCGTGTTCTCCCACGACACCCTGGTGCGGATGGCGGGCGTCGTCGACACGCCGGTGGTGAACCTGCTGTCCGACTGGGCGCACCCGTTGCAGGCGCTCGCCGACGCCCTCACGATGACCCAATCGCTCGGCCCGCTCGCCGGCAGGACGGTGGCGTACGTCGGCGACTACAACAACGTCTCCCGCTCGCTCGCCGAGATCAGTCTGTCGCTCGGCGCCCGGGTGCGCCTGGCCTGTCCAACCGGGTTCGCCGCAGACGTCGCCGAGCTCGAACGGCTGCAGTTGATCGGCGCCGGCGACATCGAGCAGTCACACCGTCCGGCCGATGCGGTCCGCGGCGCCGATGCGGTCCACACCGACACGTGGGTGTCGATGGGCCAGGAAGCGGAGAAGGAGGAGCGCCGGAAGCTGTTCGAGGGCTACACCGTCGACGCCGACATGATGTCGCTGGCCGCATCCGACGCGATCTTCATGCACTGCCTCCCGGCCTACCGGGGCTTCGAGGTGACCGCCGACGTGATCGACGGCCCACGATCGGTCGTGTTCCAGCAGGGGCACAACCGGATGCACGCGGCCCGCGGCGCTCTGGCGTTCGTCCTCGGAGTCCGACCATGACCACCAAGGTGCAACGGCAGGCCACGATCTCCCGACTGATCGGCGACCACGAGGTGACCAACCAGCCGCAACTCATCGCGCTGCTCGCCGACCAGGGCATCGAGGCGACCCAGGCCACCGTGTCGCGCGATCTCGACGACATCGGCGCGGTGAAGGTGCGGGTGCCGAGCGGGAACACCGTGTACGCGATTCCCGAGTTCGCGCCCGATCGCATCGCCCCGGTCGATCAGCTGCGCCGGGTGATGGGGGAGTGGGTGGCCGACGTGGCGTGCTCGGGCAACATCGTGATCCTGCGCACCCCGCCCGGCTGTGCCCACGTGGTGGCGTCCGCCCTCGATCGCAGCCGCATCGACGGCCTGCTCGGCACGGTCGCGGGCGACGACACGCTCATGTGTGTCGCGGCCTCGGTCGACGGATCGGCACTCGCCGAACAACTCAAGGAACTGGCAGGCGTCGACTGACATGGACGAATCGACCGACCGCACCGACTCCGCCGACCCGAGGTCATCGACCGGCAAGACGCTCTGGCACGGCCGGTTCGCCGGCGGCCCGGCACAGGCGTTGATGGCCTACACGGTCAGCCTGCCCTTCGATCGCATCATGTGGCGTGACGACATCGCCGGATCGCGGGCCCACGTGCGCGGCCTTGCCCGCGTCGGGCTGTTGTCCGCCGACGAGAGCGAGAACATCCTCGCGGCGCTCGACGGGGTCGCCGACGAGATGGAACGCGACGTGTTCGTCTTCGTCGAGTCCGACGAGGACATCCACACCGCCGTCGAGCGCCGCGTCACCGAACTCGCCGGACCGGCCGGCGGCAAGCTGCACACCGCCCGCAGCCGCAACGACCAGGTGGCCACCGATCTGCGCCTGTGGTGCAAGCGCGAGCTGGTGGCGGTCGCCGCCGGCCTCGTCGACCTCCAGGAGACCCTGCTCGCCCGCGCGCTCGACGCGGAAGGCGTCTACCTCCCCGGCTACACCCATCTGCAACGGGCGCAACCGGTGCTGCTCGCCCACCACCTGCTGGCGCACGGCTGGGCGCTCGGTCGTGACGTCGACCGGCTGCTCGACACGCTGCGGCGCCTCGACGTGTCGCCGCTCGGCGCGGGTGCGCTGGCGGGTTCGTCGTTGCCGATCGACCCGGCCGGCAACGCGGCCGACCTCGGGTTCGCACGGGCGTTCGACAACAGTCTCGACGCGGTCGGCGACCGGGATTTCGTCGCCGAGGCGGTGTTCGACCTCGCGTTGATCGGGGTCCATCTGTCGCGTATCGGCGAGGAGTGGGTGCTGTGGACATCGGCCGAGTTCGGGTTCGCCCGCCTCGACGACGCGTACGCGACCGGATCGTCGATGCTCCCGCAGAAGAAGAACCCCGACATCGCCGAACTGGCCCGCGGCAAGGCCGGGCGCCTCATCGGGAACCTCACGGGCCTCCTCGCGACCTTGAAGGGGCTGCCACTCGCGTACAACCGCGACCTGCAGGAGGACAAGGAGCCGCTGTTCGACTCGGTCGAGCAGGTCACCCTCGCGGTCGCCGCGTTGACCGGCATGATCGCGACGGCGACGTTCGTTCCCGAGGCCATGCAGGCCGCGGCGGACGAGCAGACGACGGCGGCCACGGACCTCGCCGAGTTCCTCGTCCGGTCCGGCATGCCGTTCCGGGAGGCCCACGCCGTGGTCGGTGCGCACGTGCGGGCGGCGTTGGCCGGTGAGGGCTCGCTCAGCGATCTGGTCGCCGCGGATCCCGTGCTCGGGCCCGATGCGGCGGCGCTGGTACGCCCCGGCGTCGGCGTCCGGATGCGAACCTCGCCCGGCGCTGCCGGACCCGAGGCGCGTCGACGCGCAGTTGGTCTCGTACCGTCGTCTCCTCGTCGACGAGCGGGAGCGGCTCGGCATCTGACCCGGCCTCGACCCGCCAGCCTGCCCAGGCGATGTAGTTGTCGTGCGCCAGCGCCCCTACATCGCCATCGCCACGGGTTGGCGCGCCCGGGCGATGTAGTTGTGGGGCGCCAGGGCCCCTACATCGCCATCGCTTCGGTTTGGGTACGGTGCGGCCGGTGACGTTCGATCGTGGGGCGCTGCTGGGCGAGTCACCCGACGTGGCACCGACGCTGCTCAACAAGCTGCTCGTGCACGGGGCGTGTGTGGGACGGATCGTCGAGGTGGAGGCCTACAGGGCGGACGATCCGGCGTCCCACACGTTTCGGGGCGAGACGCCACGCAACTCGGTGATGTTCGGCCCGCCGGGACACCTGTACTGCTACCGGTCGTACGGCATCCACACCTGCGCCAACATCGTCACCGGCCCGCCAGGGGACGGTGCGGCCGTGCTGATCCGGGCGCTCGTGCCGGTGGCGGGCGTCGACGAGATGCGCCGTCGACGTGGCCGTTCGACGGGGCTCGCCGACGGACCCGGCAAGTTGTGCCAGGCGCTCGGAATCACGCTCGCCCACAACGGCGTCGACCTCTGCGGCCCGGGTCCGGTCCTGCTCGTCGACGACGGGACGCCACCGCCGGGCGTGCCCCTGGTCGGGCCACGGGTCGGGATCACCAAGGGCGTCGACACGCCCTGGCGGTTCCGCGTTCCCCGGTGATCGTCAGCCCGTGAGCGTCAGCGCCAGTTGATCCAGTAGCCGTGCGGATGGCAGACCGCGACGGTCTCGCACGTGCGGGTGCCGCCGCGCCAGCGGACCAACGTCATCGCGGTCACGTCGGTGCCGGCGAGATCCTCGTCGACCGGCATCTCCGGGACGAGGGCGGGCGATTCGGCGAGGATCCAGCTCAGATCGCGCCGCTCGCCGATCTCGTCGAGCCCGTTCAGGTAGGCGATGCGCTGGGTCGGGGTGAGGTAGTTCAGCACCCAGGAGTTGGTCACCACGGGATGGCATCGGGTCCCGACCTCCGCCACCGCCGGTTGCAGGCCGGCGATCGCATCGCCCGACCGCACCCTGGGCCGGGCAATCGTGGCCAGTTCGATCGCGGCGCGGAGCCGGTGGAAGCGGTCGGCCTGGTCGGGCCAGACGCACGCTTCGAGCCAGCGCGACTCGATCGGGTCGGTCACGTCGACCGGTTGCCGGTCGATCCCGAGGCTCGTACCGATGACGGGCATCGAGTCGGGCACCGGCACCGCACCGCGCGTCGGACACCTCGAGCACCACCGTCGAGGGGCCTCCGACGACCGAGACCGATTCGCCCTCGTTCTCGCCCCGATACCGGTACTCGTACCGATCGAGGAGGAGGTTCAGGCCTCCGCTCGTACCGATGTCGATGTGGCCGAGCGTGCCGACCTCGGCGGCAAGCATGCCGAAGACGGGCAGGAACAGACCGCAGCGGCCGACCTCGTTGGTCTGCGTCGTCCTGGTGGAGAGCAGCCACGTCAGCTCCGTCGCCCGCGCCTCGACGAAGCGTCGGAACGTGGGCAGGAGCTCCGGATCGTCGGTGCGGCGATGGTCGGTGGTGAGGTTCGGATACCACTGCGCGAGCTCGCTGCGCGGTTCGTCGAGGACCAGGTGGTGGGTGCACGCGAACAGCAGCACCGGCTGCTGTTGCTCCGCCGGAGCGTGGAGGAGCAGCCGGAACAGCGACGGTTCGGCCGCGACGCCCCTGGCGAGGGCCGAGTACAGCGGTGCGCGGCGGGCCGACGTCGAGGCGAAGTTGACGAACTGCTGGGCGAGAGCGCGATCGAGCGGGTCGACGAGTTCGGCAGCCGAATCGCCCCGTAGCGGTTCCACCGGGCGAGAGTACTCTGCCTGTCCGTATGGCTTCGATCGAGTTCGACCTGATAGCAGATCTCGAGGCTCGCAACCTCGTCCACGATTCGACCGACCGCGAGTTCCTGCGCGCCCACGTGGCTGCAGGCCCCGTCGGGATCTACTACGGGTGCGATCCGACGGCCGACAGCCTCCACGTGGGCAATCTGATCGGGCTCGTCACGCTGCGCCGGTTCCAGGATGCCGGCCATCGTCCGATCGCCCTGGCGGGCGGTGCCACGGGCATGGTGGGCGATCCGAGCGGTCGTTCGGAGGAACGCAACCTCCTCGACGACGAGATGCTCGACCACAACGTGGCGTGCATCAAGGAACAGCTCGGCCGGATCGTCGATCTCGACCCTCAGGAATCGGTGGGGGACGAGGCGGGGAGAGGCCGGGGCGAACTCGTCGACAATCGCACCTGGACGCAGCCGATCTCGGTGCTCGAGTTCCTGCGTGACGTGGGCAAACACGTCACGGTGAACCAGATGCTCGCCCGCGAGAGCATCAAGATGCGCGTCAACTCCGAGCACGGCATCTCGTTCACGGAGTTCAGCTACATGCTGCTGCAGGCGAACGACTACCTGTGGCTGCACGATCACCTCGACTGCACCATTCAGATCGGGGGATCCGACCAATGGGGCAACATCATCGCCGGCGTCGACCTGATCAGGCGCAAGACCGGCGACCATGTGCACGCGTTCTCTTGGCCGCTGCTGACGGCGTCCGACGGGTCGAAATTGGGCAAGACCACCGGGGCTCGGGTGTGGCTCGACGCCGCGAAGACCAGCCCGTACCAATTCCGGCAGCACTGGATGCAGATTCCCGACGACGAAATCGAGGCGCAACTGCTCACGTTCTCGCTCCGACCAGTGGACGAACTGCGCGCGCTCGTGACACGACACGCGGACGCTCCCCAGCACCGGCTCGCCCAACGTTCGCTCGCCGACGAGATGGTGACCATGGTGCACGGCGCCGATGCGGCGCACGCCGCCACCGAGGCCGCTGACCTGCTGTTTTCCGCCGATCCGGTCGCCGCGTCGGCATCGGCGCTCGAGGCGTTGTCGGCCGAGATCCCGTCGTCGAACGTCGGCGCCGAGGGCCTCGGCGATCTCGTGACGACGCTCGTCGCGACCGGGCTGGCGAGCTCGAACGGCGACGCTCGACGCAACCTCGCCCAGGGCTCGTACTACGTGAACGGCGTCACGATCGACGAGAACTCTGTGCCGACGGAGTGGGAACGGCTGCAAGGCCGGTATGTTCTTCTCCGCAAGGGCAAGAAGACGCACCATCTCCTCGAGATTTCATCCTGAGTACATCTCAGGGAAATTTCTCCTGGCGGCGGGTTGTGCCTCCAAGCACGAGCGGTTAGTATTGTTCTCCGCCTCACGGAAGGATTCACTCCTCCGGAAAGGCGATCTGGCACCAACGCCAAACCCCAGCGAAATGCTGACGGGCCGGTGCGTGCCTGAGCTTCGGCTCCTTGAAAACGGAAGAGAAGACAGAACGCCAGTGCGGGCAGTTCGTCGGGCCGCCTTCGGGTGACCTTGCAGAACTGTCTGTCAATTTCGCTGTCGGCACACCCTGCCGGCAGCAACACGGATACCGGCCGTCCTCCACCTTTGTACGGTGCAGGTTCGGCCAATCAGCAAGGACGCTTCGTCCACATGAGACCTTTCCCGGTTCGGATGGAGCGCTCGCTGACTACTCGTTGCCGATCCAACGGTCGGCCACGTTTTTGTTGGAGAGTTTGATCCTGGCTCAGGATGAACGCTGGCGGCGTGCTTAACACATGCAAGTCGAACGAGGTCCATGGAGCTTGCTCCGGAAGATCTAGTGGCGAACGGGTGCATAACACGTGAGAAACCTGCCTCAGTCTCTGGGATAACAGTTGGAAACGACTGCTAATACCGGATGCCGTCACACCATCACATGGTGGAGTGACGAAAGATTTATCGGATTGAGAGGGTCTCGCGGCCTATCAGCTAGTTGGAGAGGTAACGGCTCACCAAGGCATCGACGGGTAGCTGGTCTGAGAGGATGATCAGCCACACTGGGACTGAGACACGGCCCAGACTCCTACGGGAGGCAGCAGTGGGGAATCTTGCACAATGGGCGAAAGCCTGATGCAGCAACGCCGCGTGCGGGAAGAAGGCCCTAGGGTTGTAAACCGCTTTCAGTAGGGAAGAAAATGACGGTACCTACAGAAGAAGGTGCGGCCAACTACGTGCCAGCAGCCGCGGTGACACGTAGGCACCAAGCGTTATCCGGATTTATTGGGCGTAAAGAGCTCGTAGGCGGTTCGGTAAGTCGGGTGTGAAAACTCTGGGCTCAACCCAGAGAGGCCACCCGATACTGCTGTGACTAGAGTGCGGTAGGGGAGCGGGGAATTCCTGGTGTAGCGGTGAAATGCGCAGATATCAGGAGGAACACCAGCGGCGAAGGCGCCGCTCTGGGCCGTAACTGACGCTGAGGAGCGAAAGCATGGGTAGCAAACAGGATTAGATACCCTGGTAGTCCATGCCGTAAACGTTGGGCACTAGGTGTGGGTCTCAACCAACGAGATCCGCGCCGTCGCTAACGCATTAAGTGCCCCGCCTGGGGAGTACGGTCGCAAGACTAAAACTCAAAGGAATTGACGGGGGCCCGCACAAGCAGCGGAGCGTGTTGCTTAATTCGATGCAACGCGAAGAACCTTACCTGGGTTTGACATGTACCGAAAAGCTCTAGAGATAGGGTGTCCTTCGGGGCGGTACACAGGTGGTGCATGGCTGTCGTCAGCTCGTGTCGTGAGATGTTGGGTTAAGTCCCGCAACGAGCGCAACCCTTATCCTATGTTGCCAGCACGTAATGGTGGGGACTCGTAGGAGACTGCCGGGGTCAACTCGGAGGAAGGTGGGGATGACGTCAAGTCATCATGCCCCTTATGCCCAGGGCTGCAAACACGCTACAATGGCCGGTACAGAGGGCTGCGATCCCGCGAGGGTAAGCGAATCCCACAAAGCCGGTCTCAGTTCGGATTGGAGTCTGCAACTCGACTCCATGAAGCCGGAGTTGCTAGTAATCCTGGATCAGCACGCCAGGGTGAATACGTTCCCGGGCCTTGTACACACCGCCCGTCACACCACGAAAGTCGGCAACACCCGAAGCCGGTGGCCCAACCTACTTGTAGGAGGGAGCCGTCGAAGGTGGGGTCGGTGATTGGGGTGAAGTCGTAACAAGGTAGCCGTACCGGAAGGTGCGGCTGGATCACCTCCTTTCTAAGGAGTGCCTCTCTACTGAAGATGGACATTTGTTCCATCCAGTACGAGACACACCTGTTGGTGCACTGGTGGGCTGTCGCCACAACGACCAGAGGTCGCAGGGATTCGGTCCCTCTCTCTGTTCGGCGTGTCGCCGGCCACCGTCTTCTCTTCCGTTTTGAGGGAGTCATTTCCCTCACACCGCAGCGTCGAGCTGCTCGAGCCTTCGGGCGCGAGCCGTTCCGCTGTTCAGGTGGCTCCTTGAGAACTGCAGAGCAAGCACGAGCATCTTGAGAGAAATCTCGAATAGATAACTTGTTCTTTCCAAGCTAATAAGAGCCAACGGTGGATGCCTTGGCGCCAAGAACCGATGAAGGACGTGAGTGACTGCGAAAAGCTGCGGGGAGCCGTCTACTAGGCCTCGATCCGCAGATGTCCGAATGGGGAAACCCAGCACTCGTCATGGAGTGTTACCGCTGCCTGAACACATAGGGCAGCAGGAGGGAACCGGGGGAATTGAAACATCTCAGTACCCCGAGGAAAGGAAAGCAACCGCGACACCCTGAGTAGCGGCGAGCGAAAAGGGTAGAGACCAAACCGTGCCAGTGCCAAGCCTGATGGCGTTGCTGGTGCGGGGTAGTGGGACCAGGAGACACAGCATCAGATGTGTCACGGAGTACAAGTGCTGCATAGGAGAACGACTCAGGAAAGGGTCGACCAGAGTGGGTAACAGTCCCGTATCCGAAATGTACGCACTCTCCGCTTGTCATCCCAAGTAACGCCGGAACCGTGAAAGCCGGCGTGAATCTGTGGGGACCACCCCATAAGTCTAAGTATTCCTTGGCGACCGATAGTGAACCAGTACCGTGAGGGAAAGGTGAAAAGTACCCCGGGAGGGGAGTGAAATAGTACCTGAAACCGTTGGTTTACAAACAGTCAGAGCGTCGTCATGCCTTCGGGTATGGCCGCGATGGCGTGCCTTTTGAAGAATGAGCCTGCGAGTTACGGTGTGTGGCAAGGTTAACCAGTGATGGGGAGCCGAAGCGAAAGCGAGTCTGAATAGGGCGTAGAGTCGCATGCTGTAGACCCGAAGCCAAGTGATCTATCCATGGCCAGGTTGAAGCGGAGGTAAGACTCCGTGGAGGACCGAACCCACGTAAGTTAAAAATTGCGGGGATGAGCTGTGGATAGGGGTGAAAGGCCAATCAAACTTGGCGATAGCTGGTTCTCCTCGAAATGCATTTAGGTGCAGCGTCGTGTGTTCAGTACCGGAGGTAGAGCACTGAATGGGTTAGGGGGCCCACAAGCTTACCGACCCCAATCAAACTCCGAATACCGGTACTCCAGAGCACGGCAGTGAGACCACGAGGGATGAGCTTCGTTGGTCGAAAGGGAAACAGCCCAGATCATCAGCTAAGGCCCCTAATTCAGGACTAAGTGGAAAACGATGTGGGATTGCACAGACAGCCAGGAGGTTGGCTTAGAAGCAGCCACCCTTGAAAGAGTGCGTAATAGCTCACTGGTCGAGTGATCCTGCGCGGACAATGTAACGGGGCTCAAGTCCTGAGCCGAAGCTATGGGCTTCTACGTAAGTAGGAGCGGTAGAGGAGCGTCGATGGTGCAGCGAAGCGGCCGTGGAAACGAGTCGTGGAGCGCCATCGAGTGAGAATGCAGGCATGAGTAGCGAGAGAGGGGTGAGAAACCCCTCCGCCGAAAGCCCAAGGGTTCCTGGGGAAGGCTAATCCCCCCAGGGTGAGTCGGGAGCTAAGGCGAGGCCGAAAGGCGTAGTCGATGCACAACTGGTTGATATTCCAGTACCACTGTGCCCGCGCCAAGTCCAAGAGTCGCAACGTTGGGGCTGTTACCTTCGGGTAGCGAACCGACCGAGCTGCTGGCGGATAGTTGACGGGGGACGCAGGAGGATAGGTGAACCGGGGCGATGGTAGACCCCGGGTAAGCGTGTAGACGGGTTCCGATGAGAGTTGGAGCCTCAACGTCGAGACGCGATGCCGAGCGATATACCGCGAAGTCACTGATTCCATGCTGCCAAGAAAAGCCCAGCAATGAGTTGGCACAGTGCCCGTACCCCATACCGACACAGGTGGGCGGGTAGAGAATACCAAGGCGAGCGGGAGAACTATGGTTAAGGAACTCGGCAAATTACCTCCGTAACTTCGGAAGAAGGAGGACCCTTTTTGGTGAAAGCCTTTACGGCTCGAGCTGAGGAGGGTGGCACAGACCAGGGGGTAGCGACTGTTTACCAAAAACACAGCAGCGTGCGAAGCCGCAAGGCGCTGTATACGCTGTGACGCCTGCCCAATGCTTGAAGGTCACGGGGAACGGTTAGCTCTTCGGAGCGAAGCTGTGAACCTAAGCCCAAGTGAATGGCGGCCGTAACTATAACGGTCCTAAGGTAGCGAAATTCCTTGTCGGGTAAGTTCCGACCTGCACGAATGGCGTAACGACTTCCCCACTGTCTCAACCATAGACCCGGCGAAATTGAAGTACGAGTAAAGATGCTCGTTAGCTGCGGAAGGACGAAAAGACCCCGTGGACCTTTACTATAACTTGGTGTTGAGTTTTGAATTGCGTTGTGTAGGATAGGTGGGAGACTTGGAAGCATTGGCGCCAGCCAGTGTGGAGTCAATGTTGAAATACCACCCTGCGTACTTTGGAACTCTAACCTCGGTCCGTGATCCGGATCAGGAACAGCGCCAGGCGGGTAGTTTGACTGGGGCGGTCGCCTCCTAAAGAGTAACGGAGGCGCCCAAAGGTTCCCTCAGGCTGGTTGGCAATCAGCCGTCGAGTGCAATGACACAAGGGAGCTTGACTGCGAGACCTACAAGTCGAGCAGGTACGAAAGTAGGGCATAGTGACCCGGCCATCACGTGTGGAAGTGTGGTCGCTCAACGGATAAAAGGTACCCCGGGGATAACAGGCTAATCTTCCCCAAGAGTCCATATCGACGGGAAGGTTTGGCACCTCGATGTCGGCTCATCGCATCCTGGGGCTGAAGCAGGTCCCAAGGGTTGGGCTGTTCGCCCATTAAAGCGGTACGCGAGCTGGGTTCAGAACGTCGTGAGACAGTTCGGTCTCTATCCTCCGCAGCCGAAGGAATACTGACAACCGCTGTCCTTAGTACGAGAGGACCGGGACGGACGTAGCTCTGGTGTGTCTGTTGTCGCGCCAGCGGCATCGCAGATTTGCTACCTACGGAAGGGATAACCGCTGAAAGCATCTAAGTGGGAAACCCGGTTGAAGATGAGTATTCCCATGCGGTTAACGCAGTAAGGCCCGTGACGAGACCATCACGTTGATAGGCCGGAGGTGTAAGCGTGGTAACACGCTCAGCCGACCGGTACTAATCGGCCGAGGGCTTGGTTTGAACACGCTCGTGCTTGCTCTGGAGTCCTTGAGGGAACCACCCTCATTGACAACTGATTTCGGTGACCATAGCGACAGGGTCACACCCGTTCCCATCTCGAACACGGAAGTTAAGCCTGTCAGCGCCGATGGTACTTGGGGAGTGATCCCCTGGGAGAGTAGGACGTCGCCGGATTTCGATCAGGAAACGCACCGACCGGATATTGCCGGCGGTGCGTTTTCTGCGTTTTCGGACCCATTCGCTGCCGGTCAGGCGTGTCGCGTCCAACCGGGCGTAGCATGGTCAGCCATGTCGAACGACCGCCCGTCCTCTTCCTCGCGCTCGTCGAGCGGTCGGCCCGGCGGTTCGAAGAAGCCGGCGAGCGGCTCGTACCGGGCGACGTCCACCTCCGGATCCGGTAAGTCCGGTTCATCCCGCCCCGCCTCATCGAGGTCCGGATCAGAGAGGTCCGGTCCGTCCAAGTCCGGTCCGGCGAAGAGCGGACCGTCGAAAGGCGGCTCGTCCGGGTCGGGCTCGTACCGATCAGCGTCGAGCGGACCTCGACCGGACGGGTCGAACCGCAATGATTCGAGCCGGGGTGGTCCGAGCCGGGGTGGTCCGAGTCGCGGGGGTTCCGGCCGGCCGAGCAGCGGCGGTGGGGCGAAGTCGGGTCGGCCGGGCAGCGGCGACCGCCGGCGCAACGACGATCGACGCCAGGAGCGCCCGCTGACGACGGCCGAGCGTCGTGCGCTCGAAGTGAAGATGCGCCGTGCGCCGCGCACGCCTCGCGATCCGGATCTCGAGCGACAGAAGATCGCCGACCGCACGCTGGAGACGTGGATCGACGACGGCTCGGTCCGCGACGAGGCGCGTCACGCCGCGAATCGAGCATCGGCCGTCACGCCCGAATCGCCGCCGCAGCGTCGTCCGCCGAAGCCGCTCGATCCCGAGGTCACGGCCGAGTTGGCCGATGCGGTCGGCAAGCAGCGCGGGGCCCGGCTCGCCGAGCGGCTCGCGCAGGCCTCCGAGGCGCTCGACCGCGAGCGGTACCAGGAGGCGCGACGTCTCGCCGGTGCCATCGTGAAGGAGGCGCCCGATGTGGCCGCCGCCCACGAGGTGCACGGGCTCGCCAGCTACCGCCTCGGGTTGTTCAAGCCCGCGGTCCGTTCGCTCGAGGCCGGGTTCGACCTGCGCCCCGACCCGTACGTCATGCCGGTCATCGCCGACTGCTACCGAGCGCTCGGCCGCTGGAAGTCGGTCGATCGGGTGTGGCGTGAGATCCGTGAGATGTCGCCTTCGCAGGAGGTCCTCGCCGAAGGGCGCATCGTCGCCGCCGGAGCACTCGCCGACCAGGGTGACCTGCGCGGCGCCCTCGCCGTGATGGAACCGGCGACGAAACGGCCGAAAGTCGTGCGCGACCACCACCTGCGGCAGTACTACGTGCTCGGCGACCTGTACGACCGGGTCGGCGATCCGATCGCGGCCCGTCGCTGGTTCGGTGCCGTGGCCGAGGTCGACCCGGAGTTCGCCGACGTCGACCAACGCCTGCGCACGCTGGGCCGCTGAGCCGTCCGGCTCCGAGCGCAGGGGTACCATCGCCACGATGCCGAGCATGCAGTTCCGCGCCGGTGTCGTCGCGGTGGTCACCGATGCCAGCGGACACGTGATGGCGTTCGAGCGCAGCGACGTGCCCGGCGCCTGGCAGCTCCCGCAGGGCGGCATCGACGTCGGTGAGGCGGTCGAGGACGCCGCGTGGCGCGAGCTGTTCGAGGAGACCGGGCTCGGTTCCGAGCAGGTCGAGCTGATCGGCGAATATCCCGAGTGGACCGTCTACGAGTGGCCCGCCGAACTTCGCGACTCGGGTCGACGTCATTCCCGACAGCGGCTCGGGCAGGCGCAGCGGTGGTTCGTGTTCCGGATTCGTCACGACTCGGTCGAGCCGACGCCCGACGGTGTCGAGTTCGGGGCATGGCAGTGGGTCGATCCGCAATGGCTCATCGACCAGGTCGTCGAGTTCCGTCGCCCGGCCTACGAGCGCGTGCTCGGCGGTCTCGGCCATGGCTGACGACCTGTTCTCGGCCGCGGGGGAGGAGCTGCGCCGCAGCCGCGCTCCGCTTGCTGCCCGATTGCGCCCGCGCACGATCGACGACGTCGTCGGCCAGGATCACCTCGTCGGACCCGGCCGGCCACTGCGCGTCCTCGTCGAGTCCGACCGCCTGTCGTCGGTCTTGTTGTGGGGCCCGCCCGGGACGGGCAAGACGACGCTCGCGCTGGCGGTCGCCGGCAGCACGGCGCGGGCGTTCGAGCAGATGTCGGCGGTGAATGCCGGCGTCAAGGACGTGCGTTCCACGATCGAGGGTGCCCGCCACCGACTCGGCGAGCGGGGACAGGGAACCATCCTGTTCCTCGACGAGATCCACCGGTTCTCGAAGTCGCAGCAGGATGCCCTGTTGCCGGCGGTCGAGGACGGGACGCTCACCTTGATCGGCGCCACCACCGAGAACCCCTTCTTCGAGGTCAACGCCCCGCTGCGCAGTCGTTCCACCCTGTTCCGTCTCGAACCGCTCGATCGGGCAGCGATCCGACAGCTCGTCGATCGGGGTCTCCGGGCCGAAGCCGTGACGGCTGATGACGACGCGCTCGACCTGCTGATCGAGCGCGCCGGCGGCGATGGCCGGCAGGTCCTGACCGCGCTCGAGGTGGCGTGTGCGCTCAGCGGCTACGGGCATGTCGAACTCCATCACGTCGAAGAGGCGCTCGGCACGAGTGCACTCCGCTACGGCCGCGACGATCACTACGACGTCGTGAGCGCGTTCATCAAGTCGATGCGGGGTTCCGACGCCGACGCCGCGGTCTACTGGCTCGCCCGGATGCTCGAGGCCGGCGAGGATGCCCGGTTCATCGCCCGGCGGATGATCATCTTCGCCAGTGAGGACGTCGGCCTGGCCGACAGCGGTGCACTCACCGTGGCGGTCGCCGCAGCCCATGCCTTGGAGCACGTCGGCTTGCCCGAGGCACAGTTGAACCTGTCACAGGCCGCGATCTACCTGGCGACCGCACCGAAGAGCAATCGATCGGCGCTGGCGATCTGGAACGCACGCGCCGCAGTACGCGACGGAGCGGTGGGGGAGGTGCCGGCCCATCTGCGGGATTCGCACTACCAGGCGGCGGCCACGATCGGCCACGGCGTCGGCTACGAGTATCCTCACGATCATGCCGGGGCCGTCGTCGATCAGCAGTACCTGCCCGACGAGCTGGTCGACCGCCACTGGTACGAGCCGAGTCCGTACGGTGCCGAACAGGAGATCAGCCGCCGCATGACCACTCGACCGACGACCGAGAACAGCGTGACGGAGCAACGATGACCGCCGGCGAACTGGCCGTCCTGATGGCTGCGGTGCTCTGCTCGATCGGTTTCGCCGCCCTCGTCGTCGTGCTCGTCCGCGTCCTCGACACGTTGCGCGAACTCCGGCGGGAGGTGAGCGACCTCCGGGCCGAGACGCGTCCGCTGCTGCACGACCTGCGCATTTCGACGATCGAAGCCCGCGAGACCGTCGACGAGGCCCGATCCGACCTCGAACGGTTCGATCGTGTGCTCGGGTCGGCCGAGGCGATCGGTGATGCCGTGTCGGTCCACGTCGCGCGCACCGCGTTCTCGGCCCCGATGATCAAGTTCGCCGGGCTGGCCAAGGGGACGTCGAGGACGTTCGCCCGGCTCCGCGGTACGCCCGCGAACCGAGCGGTCGGACCGCAGAACGGTCCGTCGCGCACGATCGACATCGGCACCGACGAACCGATCGAGCTGGAAGAGCAGAACCAACGCAGGAGGCGCCGAGCATGATGAAGCGAATCACCTGGTTCGTCGGTGGTGCGGCCGCCGGCGTCGCCGGCGCGAACTACGCGACGAAGAAGGTGAAGCAGACCGCAGCACAGATCTCACCGGGGCAGGTGGCGCGATCGGCGACGCTGCGCGTCCGCCTCAGGTCCCGCGACGTCATCGACGCCGTGCGTGAAGGTCGCCAGGTCGCTCGCCACCACGAAGACGAGCTCCGCGCCAAGCGCGAAGGTCGGCTGGAGTCGCTCGCCGACCACGTCGACCCGGGCGACCAGGTCTTCGTCGACGGGGTACCGGTCGAGAGCGGCCGCGTGATCGTGATGCGCAAGAAGGAACATCGGCGACCGGTCTGAACGCGGTCGGAATGACGAGGGCCTTCGTCGACCATCCGCTCGGCGACCGGGATCTGGCCGAGACCGCGGCGCAGGCGGCCGCACGGCACTGGGGACTCGACCGCCCGGTCGTGCTGCGGCTCGGCATGAACGCGATCTTCGACGCCGGTCCGGTCGTCCTTCGGGTGTCCCGCCCATCGGCCCCAGGCGAGGCGGCGCTCGAACTGCACGAGACGCTCCGCTCGATCGGTGTTCCGGTCACGCGTCCCGCCCGCTCGGATGTGGTGACGGTGGACGACCTCGTCGTCACCTGTTGGGAACGGCTCGTCGCGACCGGAGACGCCGTCGACTGGAGCGCGGTGGGCGCCATCGTGCGCCGCGTCCACGGTGTCGCACCCGACGCGCTGCCGGTCGAGTATCCGCTGGCCGCGCCGCGGGACCTTCCGTGGTGGGATTTCCCGTCGCTGCTGGCCGACACGGTCGACCTCCTCGACGCGCCGGCCCGCGCCGGCATCGATGCGGCGCTCGACCGTTGGGCCGGTTGGGTGCGATGGGACGAGGAAGCCGACGCCGCCGACCTCGTCGTCTGCCACGGCGATGTCCACCCCGGCAACGTCGTGATGACCACCGACGGGCCGGTGCTGATCGACTGGGACCTGATGAGCCGGGCGCCGGCCGGATGGGACCACGCGCCGTTGATGACGTGGACCGAGCGCTGGGGCGGTGCCCCGGGGGTCTACGAGGCGTTCGCCGACGGGTACGGGCGCAGCCTCCGTGGCGACCCCGTCGCCGAGGGGTACGCCGAGCTGCGGCTCCTGGCGGCGACGCTGATGCGCCTGCGAGCAGGGCGTTCGGACCCCGCGGCCCGGATCGAAGCCGATCGCCGTCTCGCCTACTGGCGCGGCGACCCCGACGCGCCGACCTGGACCGCCCAGTGAACGCAGGGCTTCGGCCTTCCTCCGAAATGTGCCTCGATTCGCCCGCTGGGCGCACGATTCGAGGCATTTTTCGGGTCGGTACGGGCGGGGTGGGTCCGGGGCGGTCGGTCGGGGAGGCAAGACTGGGCGCATGAGCGTCCATCCGATCGAGCTGTCGACTCGTCTGATCGACTCCGGAGCGCTCGACACCCCACCGAACCGCGTCACGCAGGAACTGAGCGAACTCGGCGACGGGGTCGCCCTGATCGAATCGTTCAGCCACGTGCTCGTCGTCGACAGCGGCGACGGGCTGATCGCGTTCGATTCGAGTGGCGCCGCATCGGGCGCCGCGGTGCTCGAGGCGTTGCGCACATGGTCCGCCGAACCCGTGCACACGATCGTCTACACCCATGGCCACGCCGACCACGTCGGCGGTTCCCGGGCATTCGCCGCCGCCGCCCGGGAGCGCGGTGAGCCGATTCCCCGAGTGCTCGGTCACGACCGGATCGGCGCCCGGTTCGATCGGTACGAATACACCGCCGGCTACAACCGCATCATCAACATGCGCCAGTTCGGTGGTGCGGCGAAGGCGGCCGGAGCCGCGCTCGACGTCGGGTTCCTGCCGCGCGGCACGCTCCGGCCGGACGTGACGTACCACGACCGGCTCGCCGAGACGATCGGTGACGTCGACGTCGAATACCACCATTGCAAGGGTGAGACCGACGACCACACCTGGACGTGGCTGCCCAAGTACCGCATGATCAGCGCGGGTGACCAGTTCATCTGGAACTTCCCGAACTGCGGCAACCCGCAGAAGGTGCAGCGCTACCCGACCGAGTGGGCCGAGTCGCTGCGGGCGATGATCGCCGTCGAACCGGAGCTGTTCGTGCCGGCGCACGGTCTGCCGATCGCCGGCCGCGACCGGATCCGGACCTGCCTCGAGACGGTCGCCTCGACGCTCGAGACCCTGGTCGCCGCCGTGATCGACGCGATGAACGCCGGCGCCGTCCTCGACGAGATCGTCCACACGGTGTCGGTGCCCGCCGCCACGCTCGAACTGCCCTACCTCCGCCCGCTGTACGACGAGCCGGAGTTCGTCATCCGCAACATCTGGCGGATGTTCGGCGGATGGTGGGACGGCAATCCCGCCCGGCTCAAGCCGCCGCCGGACGCCGTCGTCGGGGCCGAGATCGCCCGGCTCGCCGGCGGCGTCGACACGCTGATCGAACGGGCGACCGAGTTGTCGGGACTGGGCGAGCACCGGCTGGCGTGTCAGGTCATCGAATACGCCGCCGCGGCCGAGCCGGAATCACGATCGGTGCACGAGGCCCGTTCGACGATCTACGCGGCCCGCCGCGCCGGGGAGACGTCGTTGATGGCCAAGGGCATCTTCAAGTCGGCGCAGGCCGACTCCGACCTCGTGGTGACGGGGGAGGTCCCACCGGTGAACATGGTGTTCGCGATCGGCGACGAATGAGCGACTACGTCGACCTCGTGGAGCGGATCGAAGCGATCGTCGAGGAGATCGACGACCGGGCGTTCGGCGAGTTGACCGAGGCGGTCGCGGCCCGTGCCGGAGCTCGGCCCGCGTCGGACAAGCAGCTGATGCAGGCGCGGCGCGCCCTCGAGAAGGCGGCGATGGCGCTGCGTTCGATCGACGCGACGCCCGACGAGTAGCGACTCAGCCGGCCGGCTCGAACCCGTTGATCATGTCGATCATCGTGATCAGTTCGCTGAAGCCGCGTTTGGAGAAGTTGAACGCCAGCCGGGCGAGATCGACGTGATCGTCGTCGCGGCGCTCGACCCGGAACGGTTCGACCCGCTCGATCCGTCCGCTCGTGGCCAGGTGGCCGAATTGTTCGTTCAGGTCGTCGAGCTGTGACGCGGTCGGGGCGTGCTGCATCCTGATCACGAGGGTGTCGCCGACGAATCGGATCGAGTGGTAGTTCGAATAGAAGCGCTCGATCACCGCGGCGGCCGCCTCACACGAGTCGGCGATCGTGTAGAGCGCGGTGTCACGGGCGGCCACGAGTCCACGGGCGATCAGGGTGTCGCGCACGAACGTGTCGATCGACTGCCAGTACGTGTCGCCGGGTGCGTTCAGGAGCACGATCGGCACCGGCATGCCCTTGCCGGTCTGGGTGAGCGTCAGGAGTTCGAACATCTCGTCGAGCGTGCCGAACCCGCCGGGCAGGCAGACGAAGGCCTGCGACTCCTTGATCAGCATCAGCTTGCGGGTGAAGAAGTACTTCATGCTCACGTGCTTGTCGTCGCCGGCGATGATCGAGTTGGCGCCGCTCTCGAACGGGAGCCGGATCGACACGCCGATCGAGTGGGCCACGCCGGCGCCCTCCATACCGGCCTGCATGATTCCGGGGCCTGCCCCCGTGACCGTCATCCACCCGTGGTCGGCGAGCATGCGCGCCAGCCGCCTGGTCAGGTCGTAGAGCGGATCATCGGGCTGCGTGCGCGCCGATCCGAAGATCGACACCTTCCGTTCACCCCGGTACGGCTTGAACACGGCGTACGCATCGCGCATCTCGGCGAGCGCGGCGGTCGCCAGCTTGAGGTCGAGCGTGTCAGGCTGGTCGGTGATGAGACCGAGGGCCTCGGACACGAGCGCTTCCGCGAGCCGGACATCTTCGGAGACACCGAGCTCGGCGACGATCGCTGACGCACGCGAGGCCTCGCTGTCGGATAGATCTGCATCCATGGAATCCCGACCCTACGGCTCGAACTGGTTGGGAGTCGCGCTCGGTCTCGTGGCGACCGCGGCAGGGCTCGCGGCAGCCGAGGTCATGGTCGGGTTGGTCGAGGGTTCGGCGTCGCCCGTCGTTCCCGTCGGGCAGGAGTTCATCGACCGCGTGCCCAGGTCGATGAAGGACTGGGCCATCGAGCAGTTCGGAACGAACGACAAGGTGGTGCT
This sequence comes from Ilumatobacteraceae bacterium, assembly GCA_963752815.1. Lineage (GTDB taxonomy): Bacteria > Actinomycetota > Acidimicrobiia > Acidimicrobiales > Ilumatobacteraceae > Sva-07. The sequence goes on from CAVVZI010000006.1 coordinate 441,710, forward strand.
CGTCTCCGGTGCGCTGATCGTCGTGCTGGCGCTCGGGGCGACGGTGGGCATCATGGCCATCCGCGGTTCGCGGGCCGGCGCGTATGCGCTCACCAGTGTGATCGGGATCATCGGCGCGTTCGCCGTGCTCACCCGGCCGGCGCCGACGCTCGGCAAACTGCTGCCGACGATCGTGGGGACTGCGGTGTCGATCGCGGTGCTCTGGTACCTCGGGCCGAAGCCGGTCCGCTCCGAACCCGACGGTGCGGTGGAACTGGTCGGCCTCGACCGGCGCACGTTCATGGTCGGCCTCGCAGGTGTCGGATCGGCTGCCGTGATCCTCGGCGGGTTCGGACGCCTGCTGCAGCGCCGCTTCGAGGTCGATTCCGAGCGGGCCGCGATCGACCTGCCCACCGCGGCGTCGTCGGAGCCGCTCGCCGCCGACACCGAACTCGGCGTCGAGGGGATCTCGTCGTTCGTGACGCCGAACTCCGACTTCTACCGCATCGACACGGCGCTGGTGGTGCCGCAGGTGTCGAAGGGTTCGTGGAAGCTGACGATCGACGGGCTCGTCGACAACCCGCTCGAGCTCACGTTCGACGACCTCCTGGCGCGGCCCCAGATCGAGCGATACGTCACGCTGTCGTGCGTGTCGAACGAGGTCGGCGGTGACCTCGTCGGCAACGCGCTGTGGCAGGGCGTGCTCCTGAAGGACATCCTCGAGGAAGCCGGGCTCCAACCCGGCGCCGAACAGCTGGCGAGCCGTTCCGCCGACGGGTGGACGTGCGGCACGCCGCTCGACGTGGTGATGGACGGGCGCGACGCGATGCTCGCCGTCGCCATGAACGGCGAACCGTTGCCGGCCCAGCACGGCTACCCGGTCCGCATGGTCGTGCCGGGCCTGTACGGCTACGTGTCGGCGACGAAATGGGTCACCGACCTGCGCCTCACCACCTGGGAGGACTTCGACGGGTACTGGATCCCGCGCGGCTGGTCGAAACTCGCGCCGGTCAAGACGATGGCCCGCATCGACACGCCCCGCAACGGCAACGACCGCTCCGGCGAGGTCGCCATCGGTGGCGTGGCCTGGGCGGTCCACCGCGGGATCGGCGGGGTCCAGGTCCGGATCGACGACGGCGAGTGGCTCGACGCCGAACTCGGCGGGGTCCCGTCCAACGACACGTGGGCGCAATGGGTGTACCGCTGGACCGGCGCGCCGGGTCCGCACCTGATCGAGGCCCGGGCGATCGACAAGGCCGGCGAGATCCAGCCCGAGGAGCCGGCCGCACCCGCGCCGGACGGCGCCCAGGGCTACCACCGCATCCGCCTGCACGTCACGGCTCCCTGATTCAGGCGAACGCCGCCGAGGGAAGCGCCAGCGACCATCCTCGGCAGTGCCGCGGACGCTCGGCCGACCCCGATCGTGACGAGGAGACTCGACGTGAGGCCGAGCAAACTAGGACAGATCGGAGGCCTTGGTCTCCAGCGCGGTGATCAGCTCGTCGAAGGCCTTCTCGAAGCTGCTGACCCCTTCGCGTTCGAGCTGCTCGGCGACGTCGGTCATGTCGACACCGACACGCTCCAGCGCGGCCCACACGGCCTCGGCCTCGTCGACGTCCGCGTCGACACGACGGGAAAGCGTGCCGTGATCGTCGAACGCCTCGATGGTCGAGTCGGGGAGCGTGTTCACCGTGTGCGGCCCGATCAGCTCGTCGACGTAGAGCGTGTCGGGATAGGCGTCGTTCTTGGTCGACGTGGACGCCCAGAGTGGGCGCTGCACCCGAGCGCCCCGGGCCGCGAGCGCGTCCCACCGCGGTCCGGAGAACGCCGCCTCGAACTGCTGGTAGGCGAGTTTGCCCTGGGCGACGGCGGCCTTGCCACGGAGCGCGAGCGCCTCGTCGGACCCGATGGCGTCCAGTCGCCGGTCGACCTCGGTGTCGACGCGACTGATGAAGAAGCTGGCGACGCTCGCCACCCGTGACAGGTCGGCGTCGGGATCGGCGGCCAGCCGTTCGAGCCCGGCGAGGTACGCCTCGATGACCTCGCCGTACCGTTCGAGACTGAAGATCAGCGTGATGTTGATGTTCCGTCCCTCGGCGATCATCTGCTCGATCGGGTCGAGCCCCGCAGCCGTCGCCGGGATCTTGACCATCAAGTTCCGGCGGGCGATCCGTTCGTGCAGATCACGCGCCGCAGCTTCGGTTCCCGGTCCGTCGTGGGCGAGGCCGGGTTCGACCTCGACACTCACGAAACCGTCGCCGCCGTCGGACGATTCGTACACCGAGTCGAACACGTCGCAGGCGCCGTGGATGTCCTGGATGACGAGGGCCCAGTAGTCATCGTTGATCGAACTGCCCGCCTCGACGAGTTCGCCGAACTGGTCGTCGTAGTCGCTCGATCCCTGGATCGCCTTCTGGAAGATGGACGGGTTCGAGGTGAGCCCGCGGATGCCGCGGTCGCGCAGCACCGCGAGTTCTCCCGAGGTGAGGTATCCCCGCTTGAGGTTGTCGAGCCAGGGGCTCTGGCCCTGTTCGTCGAAAAGTCCCTGCAGTCGGTTCGTGCTCATCGTCGCTCCATTCTGCTCAACATCGGTCTGCTCAACATCGGTCTGCTCATCGGCCCACTCGTCGCTCTCTCATGATGCCGCGATCAGGGCGCTCGCACACTCCACGACGTGTCCGACGTTGATCCCGAGTGACTCGAGGACGAATTCGCCCGGCGCGCTGGCACCGAAGCGGTCGATCCCGACCGACTCGTCGGCCCACCTCGCCCATCCGAACGTGCTGCCCGCCTCGACCGACAGCACCGGAACGCCCGGCGGCAGGATCGCCGCGCGGACGCTGGCGTCCTGGGCCTCGAACCGGTCCCAGCTCGGCATGCTCACGACCCGAGCGGCGACGCCGGCATCGGCGAGTTGCTTGGCGGCGGTGACGCACACGGCCACCTCGCTGCCGGTACCGAGCAGCACGACCCTGGGCGACTCGACATCGACGACGATGCCCGCGCCTGTCTCCACCGCGGAGCCGTCGGTCGTCACCTCGATGTTCTGGCGGCTGAGGATCAAGGCCGTCGGCCCGTCGTGGTGGACGGCATCGACCCAGGCGTGGATCGTCTCGTTCCCGTCGGCCGGGCGGATCACGTGGAGACCGGGGATCGCCCGCAGCGCGGCGAGATGTTCGACCGGTTGGTGCGTCGGGCCGTCCTCGCCCACGCCGACGGAGTCGTGGGTGAACACGAAGCAGACCTTCGCCTTGGACAGCGACGCCAGCCGGATCGCCGGCTTCATGTAGTCGGAGAAGACGAAGAACGTGCCGCCGACGGGGATCACGCCGCCGTGCTTGGCCATGCCGACCATCGCCGCGCCCATGGCGTGCTCGCGGATCCCGTAGTGGATGTAGCGGCCACCTGGGTCGGACTTCGACAGCGACGTGGTGCGGTCGAGGACCGTGCCGTTGCTCCCGCTGAGGTCCGCCGATCCCGAGATCAGGCCCGGCAGGTTGTCGTAGGTCAGGTCGAGCGCCTTCTGGATGGCCTTGCGCGTGGCGAGCGATTCGCCGATGTCGTACTGCTCGAGGTCCTCGTCCCAGCCCGGCAGCCCGGTGCCGGCCCAGGCGGCGGACCATTCGGGCGACGCGGTGATCTCGGCCGAACGCTGCAACCAGTCCGACCGGGCCGCGGCGCCTCGCTCGGCCGCGTTCGCGCGAGTGGCGGCGACGAGGTCGTCGGGTGCCCAGAACGGCTCGTCGGGGATCCCGAGCACCTTCTTGGTGCGGGTGACGTCGGCGGCCTTGAACGGGTTGCCGTGCGCGGCGTGGTCATCGGTGAAGTCGGGGGAGGGGAAGCCGACATGCGTGCGCAGCATGAGGAACGACGGACGCTCGGTCTCGGTCATCGCCTTGCGGATGGCGGCTTCGAGGGCGTCGAGGTCGTCGGCGATCTCGCCGAGGTCGACCACGTTCCACCCGTAGGCGCGGAACCGTTCGCCCACGTCGTCGTTCGTGGCGAGGTCGGTCGCACCGTCGATGGTGATGTGGTTGTTGTCGAAGACGCAGATCAGGTTGCTCAGGCCGAGATGGCCCGCCAGCGAGGCGGCCTCGTGGCTGATGCCCTCCATCATGCAGCCGTCGCCGGCGATCACGAACGTGTGGTGCTGCTGCGCGTCCTCGCCGAAACGGACGCGCAGGTTGCGTTCGGCGATCGCCATGCCGACCGAGTTGGCGAACCCCTGTCCGAGCGGTCCGGTCGTGACCTCGATGCCGACGGTGTGCCCCGCCTCGGGGTGACCGGGCGTCCTCGAGCCCCACTGGCGGAACTGGCGCAGGTCGTCGAGCTCGAGGCCGTAGCCCGACAGGAAGAGCATCGTGTACTGCAGGATCGACGCGTGGCCGTTCGACAGGACGAACCGGTCACGGTCGGGCCATGCCGGGTCGGCGGGGTCGTGGTGCATGATGCGGCTGAACAGCACGTGAGCGACGGGCGCGAGCGCCATCGCCGTGCCCTGGTGGCCGCTGTTCGCGGCGAGCGGGGCATCCATGGCCATGCCACGGACGAGCGAGACGATCTGGGCATCCTGTTCGGGGGTCAACGACACGCCGAGGACAGTACCCGACCGGGACATCCCCGCAATCTGCCCACCCGGATTGGACGTGATGCCGCCGAGGGAAGCGCCAGCGACGAGGCTGGCGCTCGGCCGACCTTGTCCGCTACGGCGAGACTCGCCGTGAGGCCGAGCCAATCATTGCGGCGGCAGGAGTGTGAACGGGACGACGATCCAGGGGCCGCGGTCGATGCGGCAGTGGGCGTAGACGGTGCCGTAGTCGTCGAACTCGAGCTCGCCGCGCACGAGGCGGTACGTGAACTTGCCGGGCTCGACGCTGAACGGGTTGACGTTTCTCGCCACTTGCTCACTGTCCTCGTCGTATCCCCGGCGGAACACCACCTCGAACACGCCACTGCCCGAGCCGTCCGGCGGGCAGTAGATCAACCCGACGAGGTGCGGGGTGATCGTGAGGGGAGCCGGTTCCGGCGCGGCCTGCGAGAACATCACCCCGGTCATGTCGATCCGCGTCGACGGTCCGGGCGCCTGCGCGCATCTCGAAGTTCTCGACGAACAGCGCGGACACGATCTGCATCGGAGTGGCCATGAACGTGGAGGTTAGACAGGCTCGGGCGATCGGACGACTGTTTGATTGGGCGGTCCCGCGGGAACCGGTACGGTTGTCGCCGTTCCACCTCAAAGGAGAATCATGGCCATTGAACTGCCCCCGCTGCCGTACGCCGACGATGCGCTCGACCCGCACATCTCGGCTCGCACCATCAGCTTCCACTACGGCAAGCACCACGCCACGTACGTCGCCAACCTCAACGGCCTGATCGAAGGCACGCCGGACGCCGACAAGTCCCTCGAACAGATCATCGCCGATGCCGGGCCCGGCGGTCTGTTCAACAATGCCGCGCAGGTCTGGAACCACACCTTCTACTGGAACTCGATGACCCCGTCGGGCGGCGGCGACCCGTCCGGCGATCTGGCCGCAGCGATCGACAAGTCGTTCGGCAGCGCGAGCGCCTTCAAGGAGGAACTGGTCACGAAGGGCAAGGGCAACTTCGGCTCCGGCTGGACGTGGCTCGTCAAGGACGGCGACGGCCTGGCGGTCATCAACACCGATGACGCCGACACCCCGATCAAGCACGGCAAGACGCCGCTGCTCACCGTCGACGTCTGGGAGCACGCGTACTACCTCGACTACCAGAACGCCCGCCCGGCGTATCTGGAAACGTTCGTCGACAAGCTCCTGAACTGGGAGTTCGCGGCCAGCAACTTCGCGATCTGATCGCGACTGCCTCCACGCGGTTCCGAGCGCGCAGCTCTTCCCGATCGTTTCCGATCGGGGAGGGCTAGCGTTCGTGCGGCAATGTCCATCCCCGACCACAGTCCCACCGCGGAGGAACGGTCCACCCGCGACCAGATTCTCGATGCCGCACTCGCGTGTTTCGCACACGATGGGTACAACGGCACCTCGCTGAACGACATCGTGGCCGAGGTCGGAATCCGGCGGCAGTCGTTGCTCCACCACTTCGCCTCCAAGGAAGTGCTCTACGGCGAGGTCTTCGAGCGTCTGTTGTCCGACTGGTTCGCCCGGTTGGCCGGCGCGATCGAGTCGACGGAGACCGGCTGGCTGAAGATCGACCAGGTGTTGCGCGCCGGATTCGGGTTCTTCGCCGACAACCCCTCGTACGTCACCTTGATGCGCCGTGAGGCGATCGACGGCGGATCCCACCTCGGTATCGACCTCGCCGCGGTCCTCCGGCCGATGTTCGACCAGGCGGCCGACTACTTCCGGCGGGAGATGGCCAAGGGGACGTTCCGCGAGCAGAACCCCGAACAACTCCTCCTCACCGGCTACGGCGCACTGCTCAGCTACTTCTCCGACGCGCCGTTCCTCGAGGGCCTCCTCGACGAGAACCCGCTGGCACCGGCCGCGCTCGAGCGTCGCCGCGAGCACATCATCGAGTTCTTCTCGGCGGCGCTGATCCCGGTCGAGGTGAACGCCCCCGCGTGATCGTGTCGGGTGCTCGTGCCGCCGTTGGCGGAGCGCCCGCCGGTACGGTTGAGCGATGGTGAATGTGACCCAGCCTTCCTCCCACGCGGCCCCGAACGCGTCGACGACGCTGTCGGAACGGGACTCGAAGGCCTTGCTCGCGTCGTTCGACGTGCCGATCGCCGCCGAGCGGTTCGCGCACGATGCGACCGAGGCAGGGGAGGCGGCCGATCAGATCGGCTATCCGGTCGTGGCGAAGCTGAACGGAGACGCCATCGCGCACAAGACCGAACGGGGTCTCGTCCGGCTGCGGCTCGGCGATCGCGTCAGCGTCGAGCGCGCCGCTGCCGAACTGCTCGCGGCGGCAACGCCCGCCGACGGTGACGTCAGCGTGCTCGTCGCCCCGATGATCAGCGGCAATCGCGAGCTCATCGCCGGCGTGGTCCGCGACCCGCAGTTCGGACCGACCGTGATGCTCGGGGTCGGCGGCATTCTCGCCGAAGCGGTCGCCGACGTCGTGTTCCGGCCGGCGCCGGTCTCGCCGCAGACGCGCGCTCGACATGATCGACAGCCTCGCCACGCAGAAGCTGCTCGGCGAGTTCCGGGGAGAGCCGGCCGTCGACCGTGACACCCTCACCCGCGTCCTGGTCGGCCTCGGCCGGCTCGCCACCGAACGGACCGACGTGGCGAGCGTCGACATCAACCCGTTGATCGTCGGCACCGACGGCATCGTGATCGCGGTCGACGCACTCGTCGAACTGGCTTCTCAACCGGACGGCGGGCAGGGCGACGCGCCGGCGTCGGCTCGCCCAGCGCCGACCGATGCGCAGTTCCGCGCCCTGTTCGAACCACGCGGCGTGCTCGTCACCGGCGCCTCCAGCCACCCGGGCAAGTTCGGGTTCGTGTCGCTGCACAACCTGCTCGCCAGCGGCTACGCGGGCGGCGTGTACGGGACGAACCTCAAGGGTGAGGAGGTGCTCGGCATCAAGACGGTGGCCGACATCGACGACCTGCCCGACGGCGAGATCGACCTGGTGTTCGTCTGCACCCCGGCGGCGGCCAACCCTGATCTGCTCCGCGCCTGTGCCCGCAAGGGAATCCGGGCGGCGTTCCTGACCTCCGCCGGGTACGGCGAAGCGGGCGACGCCGGACGGGTCGCCGAGAACGAGCTCGTCGCCCTCGCCGACGAGCTCGGAATCCTGCTGGCCGGGCCCAACGGCCAGGGCGTGGTGAGCACGCCGGCCTCGCTCTGCGCCCAGATCGTCGCCCCGTATCCGCCGGCCGGCTCGATCGGGGTCGCCAGCCAGAGCGGCAACTTCGTGTCGACGTTCCTCAACCTGTCACGGATGACCGGCGTCGGCATCAGCCGTGCGGTGTCGGCCGGGAACGCCGCCGCCGTGACCGTCGCCGACTACCTCGGCTGGTACGCCAACGACGACGCCACCACCGTCGGCCTCGCCTACGTCGAGGGCATCACCGACGGGCGCGGTCTGATGGATCGCCTCGCCAGCGCCGCCGCGGTGAAGCCGCTCGTGCTGGTGAAGGGTGGAGCCACCGAGGGTGGGGCCACCGCCGCGGCGAGCCACACCGGAGCGCTCGCCGCGAACGACAAGATCTTCGACGGCGAGTGCCGTGCGGCCGGGATCACGCGGGCGGTCGACGTGATCGAGGCGTTCGAGACCGCCGCCACCTTCGCCACGCAACCGGCACCGAAGGGCCCGAACACCGTCGTGCTCACGACCGCCGGCGGTTGGGGTGTCGTCACCGCCGATGCGATCACACGTGATTCCGACATCGTGCTGATGGCGCTGCCCGACGACCTGCAGGCCGCGATCGACGAGAAGCTCCCACCTCGCTGGAGTCGCAACAACCCCGTCGACTGCGCCGGCGGCGAGACCCGCGACACGATTCCCGAGGTGCTCGAGCTGATCGCGTCGCATCCCGACGTCGACGCCGTGATCTACCTCGGGCTCGGTATCCAGTCGAACCAGGCCCGGATGATGCGCGAGGGGCGGTTCTATCCCGACTTCGGTCTGGAGCGCATCGTCGCCTACCACGAGCGTCAGGATGCCCGCTTCGCGGAGGCCGCCGACGAGCTGATCACCCGCACCGGCAAGCCGATCCTGGTCGCCACGGAACTGGCGATCGCCGATCCGGACAACTCCGGACCGGCCACGCTGCGTTCGCTCGGCCGGCTCTGCTATCCGAGTGGCGAGCGGGCGGCACGCGCGCTCGGTCATCTCGTGCGTGACGCCGCGTTCAGGCGGTCGCGAACGTCGTGAACGCGCCAACCGGCGCGCCCGCGCCACGACGACGCCGAGGAGGGCCCGGCCCGATCATCGTGCTCGTGCTGCTCCTCGTCGTGCCGGCGATCGTGCTGTTCGCGACACACCACTGGGCGCAGGCGCAGATCAAGTCGATCGAGCCGGCACCGGAGCCCCCTGCCGCGGCCGCGCCGGCGCCGTCGCTCACGTCGCCGATGTTCACGATGCGTCGGCTGTCGACGGTCGTGTCGCGGAACCTGGCGATCGACGACTTCAAGACGGCGGTCACCGCGTTCCTGCCGGCGATCGGCGACCGGTCGTGTGTGGCGGTCTCGGTCGACGGTGAACCGGTGGGTTCGCGCAATGCCGATCTGCCCGTGATCCCGGCGAGCACGCAGAAGTTGCTGGTGGCCGCATCGGCGCTCGAGGTGCTCGGCGAGAGCTATCAGTTCACGACGAGCGTCACGGCGGCGAGCCCCCCGGCCGCAGGCGCGGTGAACGGTGACCTGTACCTCGTGGGTGGCGGCGATCCGGTGCTGTCGTCCGACTGGTACCCGGTGTCGAACCTCGAGCGCTACCCGGTCACGTCGCCGACGCGCCTCGAGGCGCTCGCCGACGCCGTGGTCGCGGCGGGAATCACGTCGGTGAGCGGCAACATTGTCGGCGATGCGAGCCGCTACGACGACGAGTACTTCGCGCCCAGCTGGGGGGTCGGCGTCGCCGGTCTCGAGGCCGGGCCGTACGACGCGCTGATGGTGAACGACTCGCGTGTGCTCAACGATCCGCTCAAGGCGAACGATCCGGCCGAGGGTGCCACGCGAGAATTCATCCGCATGTTGAACGAGCGGGGCATCACGGTGGGCGGCACCGCAACGGCAGGCCCAGCGCCGGCCGGGACGACCGAGATCGCCTCGATCCAGTCGGCACCGATGTCCGACATCGTCGCCGAGATGCTCGGCAACAGCGACAACAACACCGCCGAGATGCTGGTCAAGGAGTTGGGCTTCCACGAGTCTGCCGCCGGTGCACGCGAGGCCGGGCTGGCCGTGGTCACGAGCAAGCTCACGGAGTGGGCGGTCGACACCACGGGGATCGTGCTCGCCGACGGCTCGGGTCTGAGCGCCGACAACCGGGTCACCTGTACCGCCTTGCTGACGGTGCTCCAGCGGTCGGATCCGGACGGCCCGATCGGCACCGGCCTGCCCGTGGCGGGTCAGAGCGGCACGCTCGCCGACATCTTCGTCGATCATCCGATCGCGGGTCGCCTGCTCGGCAAGACCGGCACGCTCAGCAATCCGCCGTTCAACGAGGACCCGCCCGCGGTGAAGGCCCTCGCGGGTTACGTCACCGTGGAAGGCGGCAGCGCGGTCGAGTACGCCCTCGTGCTCAACGGGCCGACCATCTCCGACCAGAGCGAGTACCGACCGATCTGGAACTCGCTCGCCGATGTGATGGTCACGTATCCGAGTGGGCCCACCCCGGCCGAGTTGGGACTCCGGTAACGGCCGTGCGCGTCGACCTGGTCGCCCCGCCGACCCGCTACCCCCGGACACCCCTGCTGCTCCTGCTCCTCGTCGCCTTGATCCCCGTCGCCGGCCTCACGGCGATGCTGGTGTGGTCGGACACGAAGGCGGACGAATACGAGGCCTTCGAAGCCGCCGGGGAGGCGGGCCCGACGACGACGATCGCCGACCCGGCGACGCCGGCCACTCCGGTGGTCGCGCCGTTGACCACGGGCCTGCTCAGTTACCGGCGAGCCCCGGCGGCCGTCGCGGCCGTGTCCAGCGCGAACGCGTTGGCCGAGCAGGTCGAGCAGATCTACGGCTTCATCGGCGACCGATCGTGCACGGCGGTGTCGGTCAACGGTCGTCACGTCACCGGAGCGAACGAGACGACACCGGTCATCCCGGCGAGCAATCAGAAGCTGATCACCGCGGCGGTCGCCCTCGACGTGTTGGGAGCCGACTACCGCTACGTCACGCGGGTCACCGGCCCGGCCGCCGTCGACGGCGTGATCGATGGCGACGTGTACCTCATCGGCGGCGGCGATCCGTTGTTGACCGCGTCCGACTTTCCGCTCGACCGCGACCCGGAGCCCGCCTTCAACGTCACGTCGCTCGATGCGCTCGCCGACGCCTTCGTAGCGGCGGGCATCACCCGGATCAACGGTTCGCTGATCGGCGACGGCACGCGCTACGACGACGAGTTCTTCGTCGACGGCTGGGGCGACGACGTCAAGGTCGTCGAGGCCGGTCCGTACGATGCGTTGCTCGTGAACGATGCCCGGACAGTGGGGCGATCGGCCGTGCAGGGCGACCCGAACGAGGCGGGGGCCCGGGAGCTCGTGCGACTGCTCCAGGCGCGTGGCATCCGGGTCTCGGGGACGTGGGCCTCGGGTGTCGCCGATCCTGCCGCCGCGGAGATCGCCTCGGTCCAGTCCGCACCGCTCGAGGCGGTGGTCGCCGAGATGCTCACGACCAGCGACGACAACACCGCCGAGATGATGCTCAAGGAGATCGGGTTCGCCACGGCGGGGGAGGGGACACGGGCGGCGGGGCTCAACGCGGTCGATCAACGACTGCGCAGTTGGGGCGTACCGATGGACGGTGTCCGTCCGATCGACGGCTCGGGGCTCAGCCTCGACGACCGCACCACCTGCGCGGCGATGCTCGCCGTCCTCCAGCACTCGGCAGGCGGGCCGGTGGCCGCCGGGCTGCCCGTCGCCGGGCGGACCGGCACGCTGGTCGGCGAGTTCGTGGGGACGTCGGTCGAAGGTCGGTTGGCGGCCAAGACCGGCACGCTCGGGAATCCTCCGGACAACGAGGACCCGCCCGCGGTCAAGGCGCTCTCCGGCTACCTCCCCGCGTCGAACGGCGATTCGATCGAGTTCGCCCTGATCCTGAACGAGCCCGACATCGCCACCGACGGCAAGTACCAGCCGCTCTGGCTCGCCCTCATGGAGCGGCTCGACAGCTACCCCGCAGGCGCCGATCCTGCGGCGCTCGGCCCACGCTGACACGCTGGAGGACCTACGGTTGAGCGATGGCGGTCATGCCGATGTTTCCGCTCGGCACGGTGCTCGTGCCCGGTGGGATCCTCCCGCTGCACGTGTTCGAGCCGCGGTACCGCCAGATGGTGATCGACTGCCTCCGCGAGGACGGCGAGCCGGAGTTCGGACAGACGCTGATCACCCACGGTCGTGAAGCGGGTGGCGGCGACGAACGGGCGATGATCGGAACGATCGCGCGGATGTTGCAGGTCGACGCGCTCGACGCCGACCGCTACGCACTCATCGCGGTCGGTACCCGTCGGATCGCGGTGAACGCGTGGCTTCCCGATGACCCGTACCCGATTGCCGACGTCGACGACTGGCCCGACGACGACCCCGATGCGCCCGGTCTCGACGAGGCGGTCCGGCGCGCCCACGGTCGGGTGAAGGCGACCTTGTCGTTGGCGGCCGAGGTCGAAGGGGAGGCGATCGACGCATCGGACGCCGAGGTGTCGGACGACCCGCTCGTGGCGAGCTATCACCTGGCGGCGATCGCGCCGATCGGCCCGGCCGATCGCTACCGGCTGCTCGCCGCCCCCGGCCCGATGGAACGGATCCGATTGCTCGACGAGGTGCTCGACGACGTCGACGCCATGTTGAAGTTCCGCCTGACGTGATAGAAACGATGTCCGTGTCCGACACCAACAGTCATCGCCGGGACAAGAAGGATCGCGACGACCTCTCGATCCCCGAGCTGATCGACTACTTCCGCTCCTACGTGATGCAGGAGACGGTCGACCCGCTGCGCGGCGTCGGGCGGTGGCTGGCGTACGGGGCCAGCGGTGCCTTCTGCCTCGGGCTCGGACTCGTGATCGTGCTGCTCGGCGTCCTGCGGACGATCCAGGTCGAATGGCACCGTTCGTCGAGCGGGTCGTGGTCGTGGGTCGCGTATCTCATCACCCTGCTCGTTGCCGTCGGACTGCTCGTCATCACGTTGATGCGGATCAAGAAGTCGACGCTCAACAAGGAACCGAAGTAGGAGCCCGAACGATGTCTGACCAGACGACCAAGATCACGCCGGCGGATCTCGAGCGCAAGCTCCGCGCCCTGCAGGGCGACGTCCAGGACGCCGTCGACGACAAGAAGCCGGCCGTCGCCTCCATCGCCGCCGGCGCTGGCGTGGTGCTGCTCCTGCTCGTGTTCTTCCTCGGCAAGCGGGCGGGCAAGAAGCGCAGCGCCATCGTCGAGATTCGACGGATCTGATGGCACGTCTCTCGGGGCTGGTGCGCCGTCGCCGGATGGTGCTCAGCACGCTCGGCCTCGCCGAAACGATGCCGGCGGCGTTGCGCCCCTCGCTGGTGATCCAACGCAGGGCGATCTCGAACGGGCTCCTCGGCGACAGCGTGTTCTGGAAGATCGTCGCGGTGGCGTTGTTCCTGCGCGGGCCGCTCGAGGGCACCTTCGGCAGGAAGTCGGAACGGCTGGCCCGCTACGGCGTCGGTCCCGGTCATTCGGTGCGCGTGAGCACGATCAAACCGCTCACGCGCAAGCAGCGCAAGGCCACGGGCATCACCAAGAAGGCGCTGCAGCGACAAGGCGCGGGCCGAGCTGGACGATCCGAACTTCCGGCCGTGACGATCGAGTCATGAGGGTGATGCTGCGTAACCCGCGGCGGGAGGTCGAGGTACAGGGCGGACGCACGGTCAATCGCCTGCTCGAGGAACTCGGACTGCCGCGCGAGTCACATCTCGTCATCTGCAACGGCACGCTCGTCCCGGGCGATGCGCGTCTTGCCGAGGACGACACGATCGAGGTCCGGCCGGTCATCTCCGGTGGTGCGACATGACGGCGGTCGGCAGCAAGTGCAAGGTCTGCAAGGGCCCGGCGGTGATCGACCTGCCCCGGCACAACGCCCACTTCTGCGCCGAGCACCTGCAACAGCTCTGCCGGCGCCAGATGGCCAGGGCGATCGACGACTTCGACATGATTCAGCCCGACGATCGGGTCCTCGTCGCGGTCAGCGGCGGCAAGGACTCGCTGGCGGTCTGGGACATGCTCGTCGAGGCCGGCTACCGCGCCGATGGCCTCTACATCGGGCTGGGCATCGGGGAGTACTCCGACGAGAGCGGCGGGTACGCGCGGCGTTTCGCCGAGGAGCGTGGCTTGGCGCTGCGGGTGATCGATCTGCGCGACGACTTCGGATACGACGTGCCGACGGCGTCGGTGGCGACCGGTCGCGTGCCGTGTTCCGCCTGCGGACTGTCGAAGCGTCGGCTGTTCGACCAGGCCGCGCTCGACGGCGGCTACGACGTCGTGGTCACCGGCCACAATCTCGACGACGAGGCCGCCGTCCTGTTCGGCAACACGATGCGCTGGGACATCGACTATCTCGCCCGCCAGCTCCCGGTCCTGCCGGCGAGCGACGGCTTTCCGCGCAAGGCCAAGCCGCTCGTCCGCTTGACCGAGCGCGAGACCGCGGCATGGTGCGTCGTGCGCGGCATCGACTATCTCGTCGAGGAGTGCCCGATGGCCAAGGGCAATCGGCACCTCGGCTACAAGGAGACGCTCAACTCGATCGAGGCGGGGTCGCCCGGGGCGAAGGCCGCGTTCTATCTCGGGTTCCTCGACCGCATGGCGCCGCTGCTCGCCGGTCACTCGGCCGCGGCCGTCGACGGATTGAACGAGTGCGAACGGTGCGGCTCACCGACCACCGGCGACATCTGCGCGTTCTGCCGGCTGCTCGACAAGTCGCGGGCGATCGATCCGGTCCCCGTGGAGATGGTGCTGAGCGGACGTGGTCGACGGTGACGGGCCTGTTCGCGGCGGGGGAGAAGGTGCTCCTCCTCGACTCCAAGAAGCGGCGCTACCTGATCGACCTCGTCGACGACGGCGAGTTCCACTCGCACGCCGGTTTCGTGACCCACGCGTCGATCATCGGTGGCCGCGAGGGCGTCGTCGTGCGATCGACCAAGGGCTCGGAGTACACCGCGCTGCGGCCGACGCTCGAGGATTTCGTGGTCGAGATGCCGCGCGGCGCGCAGGTGATCTACCCGAAGGATCTCGGCCCGATCTGCATCCTGGCCGACATCGGGCCAGGGGTGCGGGTCTTCGAGAGCGGCATCGGCTCGGGCGCGCTGTCGATGACGATGCTGCGGTACGGCGCGGAGATCGTCGGCTACGAGATCCGCGAGGACTTCGCCAACCGGGCCCGCAAGAACGTGGAGAGTTTCCTCGGCGCGGCGGCACTCGATCGCTACCAGATCCACATCGGTGACAGCTACGCCGGGATCGACCCCGCCCACGGTCCGTTCGACCGGGTCGTGCTCGACCTTCCCGAACCGTGGCAGGTGGTGCCCCACGCCGAGTCGGTGCTGTCCGCCGGCGGACTGCTCGTCGCCTACACGCCATCGATCACGCAGGCCGCACAGGTGCGCGAATCCCTGAAGGGCAAGTGGATCGACGGCCGCACGATCGAGGTGCTCCATCGCGGTTGGCACATCGAGGGCCAGGCCGTGCGGCCCGACCACCGGATGGTGGCCCACACCGGCTTCCTGAGCGTCGCCCGGTTCCTCGGTCGCAACGAGTCCTGAGCCGCCCCAGCCCCCAGCCGAACGCGTGAACAATGTGCGCACCTGGGCCGCACATTGATCACGCGCATCGCGGTCGGTCAGATGTCGGTGGCGGGGCGGCGCAGGCGGAGCGCCTCGAGCATGCCGTCGAGCAGGCTGTCGGTGCCCGGCCATCGCATCTCGGGGTGGCTCGAACACAGGTCGACCGCGCCGTGCATCCACGTGTGGAGCTGGGCGGCGACGAAGTACGGGCTGCGGTCGTCACCGAGCGCATCGAGGATGCCGCTGACGGCGTCGACCAAGAGCTGGTAAGCGGCGAGGCCGATCGTGGAGTCGGCGTCTGCCAGCTCGATCCGGTTGGAGAACATCACGCGGTACTGCCCGGGATGGTCGAACGCGAACTGTGCGTACGCCGCGCCGAGTTGCACGAGCTCGTCGAACGGATCGCTGACGCCGACCGTGGAGTCGATCAGTGCCTGGCGGAAGTTGGTCCAGCAGTACTCGACGGACTCGCGGAGCAGGTCGTGGTGATCGTCGAAGTGCCGGTACACGGCAGTGGCGGACACACCCGCCTCGCGCGCCACGGCGCGCAGCGAGATGCTCTCGATGTCGCCATGGGTCGCCATCAGGTTGGCGGCGGCCTCGAGCAGGTCCCGGCGCAGACGGTCGCCCTGACCGCGGGCGCTCTTCTGCCGTCGGATCGGCATCTCGGCAGCGCTCACGCCGCCGAACCTACCCCCGGCCGGCAGCTGCACCCGGCCTCGCGCGCCCAACTCCTGCGCCACTCAATTGGCGTTTGCGTCGGAAAAACGGAGGACCGGCCCTCAGAAATCCTGACGCAAACGTGGATTGGGCCGGTGCTGCTGCCGCTACCGCGACTGCTGCGCGGACCGGGACCGAGTGGGACGTGTGAGGTCAGGGCTCGATGTAGATGCACTCGCCGGGGCATTCCTCGGCGGATTCGATCACGGCGTCGAGCTGGCCGTCGGGGATCTCGGCGAGCCCGTCGGCTCCCTGCGGGTTGCCCTTCGCCTCGGCGAAGACCTTGCCGCTCTCGACCACATAGGCGAGGCCGTCGTCGAGCAGCGTGAACACATCGGGTGCGATCTCCTCGCACAGCCCATCGCCGGTGCACAGATCCTGGTCGATCCAGACCTTCATGTCAGTTTGCAGCTCCTCGTGAGGGGGACAGCGCACGGTTACGCCGACGTGTGCTTGGGAGTTTACACGGCAGAGTACGTGCAAACATCTTTCCGGCACCCGCGTGTACATTCGGCCCATGGCGAACGACGGTGAATCCCACCCGAATGGTTCGAACGATCACGAGTCCGAAGCGATCCAGATCGCAGCGCTGATCGAGGAGATCGCGCACCTGCGATCGAGACTCGCCGATGCGCCCCGTCGCGTCCACTCCCTCGAGGAACGGCTGCTCGAGACGAAGGGTCAACTCGCCCAGGCGGTCGGCCAGAACGAGAAGTTGTCGTACACGCTGCGCGAGGCGCGCGAGCACATCGCCACGCTGCGCGACGAGGTCGACAAGCTCTCGCAGCCGCCGTCCGCGTACGGCATCGTCGTCGGCAAGAACGACGACGACACGGTCGACATCCTCACGAGCGGCCGCAAGATGCGCGTCGCGCTGCATCCCGACATCGATCACGAACTCCTCGACCGCGGTTCGGAAGTCGTCCTCAACGAGAGCTTCAACGTCGTGCTGGCGCGGGCCCCCGAGGTCACCGGTGAGGTCGTCACGGTGAAGGAGGTGATGGACGACGGTGTGCGCATCGTCGTCGTCGGGCGTGGCGACGAGGAGCGGGTGTGCGAACTCGCCGACACCATCCGCGGCATGCACATCCGCAGCGGCGACCACCTCCGCCTCGACGTGCGCTCGAACCTGCTGCTCGAGAAGCTGCCACGGCCCGAGGTCGAGCACCTGTTGCTCGAAGAGGTCCCCGACATCAGCTACTCCGACATCGGTGGCCTCGACGACCAGATCGAACAGATCGCCGACGCGGTCGAGCTCCCGTTCCTGTATCACGACCTGTTCGCCGAACACCAGCTGCCCGCCCCGAAGGGAATCCTGCTCTACGGCCCTCCCGGATGCGGCAAGACCCTGATCGCCAAGGCGGTCGCCAACAGCCTCGCCAAGAAGGTGGCCGAGACGGTGGGGGAGGGCAAGGGCCGCAGCTACTTCATCAACATCAAGGGCCCCGAGCTCCTCAACAAGTACGTCGGCGAGACCGAGCGTCAGATCCGCCTCGTGTTCCAGCGGGCCCGGGAGAAGAGCGACGAGGGCTGGCCGGTCATCGTGTTCTTCGACGAGATGGACTCGATGTTCCGCACCCGCGGCTCGGGCATCAGCTCCGACATGGAGTCCACGATCGTGCCGCAGCTGCTCGCCGAGATCGACGGCGTCGAGGGCCTGAAGAACGTGATCGTCATCGGCGCCACGAACCGTGAGGATCTGATCGACCCGGCGATCCTGCGCCCCGGCCGGCTCGACGTGAAGATCAAGATCGAACGGCCGAACGCCGACGCGGCGCGCCAGATCTTCGCCCGCTACCTCACGAACGAGATCCCGATCGCCGCCGACGAGTCCATCCCGGAGATGATCGACGCCACCGTCGAGGAGATGTACCGCGACGACGACGCCAACCGCTTCCTCGAGGTCACGTACCAGAACGGCGACAAGGAGATCCTGTACTACAAGGACTTCTCGTCGGGAGCGATGATCGAGAACGTGGTGCGGCGCGCCAAGAAGCTCGCCATCAAGCGGGTGATCAGCGGCGGGGCCAAGGGTGTGTCGACGGCCGACCTCGTGGCCTCGATCAAGCAGGAGTACAAGGAACACGAGGACCTGCCGAACACCACGAACCCCGACGACTGGGCGAAGATCTCGGGCAAGAAGGGCGAGCGCATCGTGTTCATCCGCACGCTCGTGTCCGAGACGGCCGCGCCCGACGGTGTCGGCGGCCGCGCGATCGAACGGGTGCAAACCGGTCAATACCTGTAACTCGAGTGAACACGCCATGACGGTCCACCTCCGATAGGTTGCCCACATGGCGCTGCCGAAGGTGTGCGGGCTCGAGACCGAGTACGGCATCATGGTGCGCGGCGCGGAGAACAACCCGGTCACGGCATCGTCGACGCTGATCAACGCGTACGTCGCCGCAACGGCTCGCAAGCGCGGCCGCATCGGCTGGGACTTCGAAGACGAACACCCGTCCAACGACGCCCGCGGGTTCTCGCTCGACGACTCGCTCGCCCCCGAGGTCGAGACCACCCTCGTCAACGCCGTGCTCACCAACGGCGCCCGCTACTACGTCGACCACGCCCACCCCGAGATCTCCACCCCGGAGGTCACCACCGCGCTCGAAGCGGTGATCTGGGACCGGGCCGCCGAGGAGATCGTCAGGGCATCGATGATCCACGCCCGCTCGGTGCTGCCGGACGGTGCCGAGATCGTGGTGCACAAGAACAACTCCGACGGCAAGGGCAACAGCTACGGCTGCCACGAGAACTACCTGCTCGCCCGTGAGCAGCCGTTCGGCCGTCTCACCGCCCAGATCACGCCGCACTTCGTCACCCGCCAGGTGTTCTGCGGCGCCGGCAAGGTCGGCTGCGAACTTCCGGGCCGCCCGCACGACCACGTCGCCTACCAACTGAGCCAGCGGGCCGACTTCTTCGAAGAGGAGATCGGCCTCGAAACCACGCTCAAGCGACCGATCGTCAACACCCGTGACGAGCCGCACGCCGACGCCCAGAAGTACCGCCGGCTGCACGTGATCGTCGGCGACGCCAACATGAGCGAGGTCGCCACCTACCTGAAGGTCGGCACCACCGCGATCGTGCTGGCGATGATCGAGGACGACGCGTTGGGCGACGAGTGGATCCTCGGCAACCCCGTGGCGGCGATCCGTCAGGTGAGCCACGACCCGACGCTGCGTCAGACGGTCATGTTGCGCGACGGGAGCCGGGCCACGGCGCTGGAGGTGCAGTGGGGCCTGTACGAACGGGCGAAGAAGTACGAGCAGTCGCACGGCCTGGCTTGCGTCGGCGAGTCGGTCGGCATCGACGTGCTCGAACGGTGGGAGCGGGTCCTCGCCGGTCTCGAATCCGACCCGTCGTCGGTCGCCCACTGGGTCGACTGGGTGGCCAAGAAACGACTCGTCGACGGCTTCGCCGAGCGCCACGACCTGCAGCCTGGCGCCGCCAAGCTCAAGGCGATCGACCTGCAGTACCACGACCTGCGTGCCGACCGCTGCCTCGCCTCGCGGGCCGGCCTCGAGACGCTCGTCGACCCCGCCGATGCGGTGGCGGCGATGACCGAACCGCCCACCACCACCCGTGCCTACTTCCGTGGGCGATGCCTCGCGAAGTTCCCGGACGATGTCGTCGCGGCGAACTGGGACTCGCTCGTGTTCGACGTCGGCCGCGATCCGTTGCGCCGGGTGCCGATGATGGAACCACTACGCGGCACGGCCGAACACGTTGCTACCTTGATCGACACCAGCAACACCGCACGCGAACTGCTCGAACGGCTCGGGCAGGACTCATGAACACCACATTCCGAATCAACCAGGCCGACGCAACATCGAAACCGCCCCATTGATCCCAACCCCAGTGATCGAAAGAGAGAGTGACGGAGATGGCTGAACGCACCCAGAAGTCGAAACCCACCACGAGCCGTGAGTCGACCGAGGTCGACCAGGCCGCACCCGCCGTCACCGAGGCGGGCGACAAGTTGAAGGCCGAACTCGACGATCTGCTCGACGAGATCGACGAGGTCCTCGAGACGAATGCCGAGGACTTCGTCAAGTCGTACGTGCAGAAGGGCGGGCAGTGATCCGTGTCGATGCCGACCTTCACCGTTGGTGACGACCCTGGTTCCAGCTTTCCCGAACTCCTCCGGCGAGTCGGCCTCCACCCGACCGCAACGCTTCCGGTCGGCGGCTCCGACCTGATGCATGCGTTGTCGATACCGCATGCCACCACTTGTGTGGCGCTGCGGTACGACAACGGCGTGGTGATGGCGGGCGACCGTCGTGCGACGGCGGGCAACCTGATCTCCCATCGTTCGATGGACAAGCTGGTCGAGGCCGACCGCCACAGCGGCGTCGCCATCGCCGGAGCGGCCGGCCCCGCCATCGAGATGATCCGGTTGTTCCAACTCCAACTCGAGCACTACGAGAAGGTCGAAGGCACCACGCTCAGCCTCGAGGGCAAGGCGAACCAACTGTCGATGATGGTGCAGGGGCAATCTCCCCGCGGCCATGCAGGGCATGGTCGTCGTGCCGATCTTCGGCGGCTTCGATCTGCGGCGTGACTGCGGGCGGGTGTGGGACTTCGACGCCACGGGCGGTCGGTACGAAGAGCGCGACTACGTGGCCACCGGGTCGGGCAGCCTGCACGCCAGCACCGTCATCAAGGTGGGCTGGCGCGACACGCTCGATCGTGACGGGGCGGCAGATCTGGCGTGCCGCGCGCTGTGGGAGGCCGCCGACGCCGATTCGGCAACGGGTGGTCCCGATGCGCTGCGCGGCATCTACCCGATCGTCGCGTCGATCGACGTCGACGGCTGGAGGCGCCTCGACGACGAGGATCTCGCCCGACGTTTCGCGGCGATCGTCGAGGAGGTGCGCGCCCGATGAGCATGCCGTTCTACGTCGCCCCCGAACAGATGATGAAGGACCGCGCCGACTACGCGCGGAAGGGAATCGCTCGGGGTCGGGCGCTCGTCGCGGTCCGCTTCGTCGACGGCATCGCGATCGTGGCCGAGAACGCCAGCGACACGCTGCGCAAGGTCAGCGAGATCTACGACCGGATCGCCTTCGCGGGGGTCGGCAAGTACAACGAGTTCGACCAGCTCCGGGTCGCCGGGGTGCGCGCCGCCGACCTCAAGGGGTACCAGTACTCGCGCGACGACGTCGATGCGCGCAGCCTCGCCAACAGCTACGCCCAGATGCTCGGCAACATCTTCACCCACGAGATGAAGCCGATGGAGGTCGAGATCCTGGTGGCCGAAGTCGGGCTCGAGCCCGCCGACGACCAGATGTTCCACATCCTCTACGACGGCACCGTGGTCGACCAACGCGACAGCGCCGCGATCGGCGGCGATGCCGAGACGATCAAGATCCGGCTCGGCGAGACGTGGACCGAAGGCCTGTCGCTGCCCGAGGCCGTCAAGCTCGGCGCCCACGCACTGGGGGGTAGCGATCGGGAGATCCCGGCCGGCGACCTCGAGGTGGCCGAACTCGCCCGGACGAACGGTCGGCGGTGTTTCCACCGGCTCGACATCGGCGAGCTCGAAGCCGCCCTCGCCTGACCGACCGCACGTCCGAAATGGAGCAGTGTCGCGCTGAGCGCGACATCTGCTCCATTTCGGGAAGTTTCGCGTGGACCGGACCGCGACGACCGGACCTCTACGATCGGAACCGTGCGCATCGATCTCAACAGCGACCTCGGTGAGTCGTACGGCGCGTGGAAACTCGGCGACGACGAGGCGATGCTCGGGGTCGTCACGAGCGCCAACATCGCGTGTGGCTTCCACGCCGGTGATCCGTCGACCCTGCGGGCGACGTGCGCCGCGGCGGCCGACCATGGTGTGGTGATCGGCGCCCAGGTGTCGTATCCCGACCTCGTGGGGTTCGGCCGGCGGCACATCGACATGGAGCCGTCCGACCTGCGCGACGCGGTGATCTACCAGCTCGGGGCGCTCGATGCGTTCGCCCAGGTGGCCGGCTCGCGCGCGGCCTACGTCAAGCCACACGGCGCGCTCTACCACGACGCCGCCCAACACGCGGACTACGCCGACGCGGTCGTGGCCGCCGTCGTCGAGTACGACCCGTCGATGGCGATCCTCGGCTTGCCGGGGTCGGCGCTCCTGCAGGCTGCGGACCGGGCGGGTCTGCAGCCCGTGGCCGAAGCGTTCGCCGACCGGGCGTACCTGCCCGACGGACGCCTGGTCCCGCGGCGTGAGCCGGACAGCGTGCTGACGGACCCGGCCGCCATCGCCGAGCGCTCGGTGCGCCTCGTCACCGACGGCACGGTCCAGGCGATCGACGGCTCGACGGTGACCGTCGGCGCGGAATCTCTGTGCGTGCACGGCGACACGCCGGGGGCGGTCGCCATCGCCCGGGCGATCCGCGGTGCGTTCGACGCCGCCGGCATCGACGTCGCCGGGTTCTGCCCACTCGGGTCGTGATCGCATGGAGGTGCGGCCGTACGGACCCACGGCCTGGTTCGCCGACGACGTCGACGATCCGATCGCCTGGGTCGCCGAACTGCGCTCCCGGCAGGTCGCCGGCGTCATCGAGATCATCCCGGCCGAACACACGGTCGTCGTCGTGTGCGAGCGCGACCGCCACGGCGACATCGGGTCGGTGGTCGCCCGGATCGAAGGGTCGCGCCGATTCCCTCGGGTCGCTCGGCCATCAGTCGATCGAGGTCGTCTACGACGGCCCCGATCTCCTGACGACCGCCGACGCGCTCGGCCTGTCGGTGGAGGAGCTGATCCGGCGGCACACGTCGGCGACCTACACGGTCGCCTTCTGCGGATTCAGCCCCGGCTTCGCCTACCTCCGCGGTCTCGACCCGGCACTGCATCTCCCGCGCCGGCCGACGCCCCGGACCAAGGTCCCGGCGGGGTCGGTGGCGATCGCCGCCGGCTACAGCTGCGTGTACCCGACGTCGTCACCCGGTGGTTGGCATCTGCTCGGTCGATCCGACGTCCGCGTGTTCGACGTCGACCGCCCGGAACCGGCGCTGCTGCGTCCGGGCATGACCGTGTCGTTCACCGAGAAGCCGGAATGAGGGTGGCCGGATGAGCGCGGCGTCGGTCCGGGTGGTCGCTGCCGGTTGGGGGACCACCGTGCAGGATCACGGACGCCCGGCCTCGCCCACCTCGGCGTGCCGTCTGCCGGCGCCGTCGACCGAGAAGCACACGATCGAAGCAACCGGCTCGTCGGCAACCTGCAAGGCGCGGCGACGATCGAGACCCGCGGCGGGCTCGTGATCGAAGCCATCCGGGCCGTCGTGGCGGCGACGAGCGCCGACGGCCAGCGTCATACGTTGCAGCCCGGCGACACGATCCGGATCGACCCCGCCGACGGTCAGATGTGGGCCTACCTGGCGCTGCGCGGGGGGATCGACATCGACCCGGTGCTCGGCTCGCGGAGCACCGACACCCTGTCCGGGCTCGGGCCGGCACCGATCCCGGCGGGCGCCGAACTCCGTGTCGGCCAGGATCCGGGCACCGAACTCGTCACCGACCAGGCTCCGGTCCGCCCCCCGGAGCCGACGGTGCGGCTGTGGTCGGCACCCCGCACCAACTGGTTCCGGGGCGGGCGTGACGCCCTCGTGTCCGGCCGTTGGATGGTGAGCAACGACGTGAGCCGCGTGGGCGTGCGGCTGTCGCCCGGCGTCTTCGAACGCGATCCATCGGCTCCGTCCGAGATGGCGAGCGAAGGGCTGATCGCGGGCGCCGTGCAGATCACGCCGGCCGGAGAACCGATCGTGATGCTGGCCGATCACCCCACCACGGGCGGCTATCCGGTGATCGGCGTGGTCGACCCGTTCGATCTCCCGATCGTCGCCCAGGCGATGCCGGGCAGCACCATACGATTCACGAGCGCCGGACCTGGATAGGTTGGCGTTCTGATGGAGCGTCGCATCTACGGCCTCGAGAACGAATACGGAGTGACGTGTACGTTGCGGGGCCAGCGCCGGTTGAGCCCCGACGAGGTCGCCCGCTACCTGTTCCGTCGCGTCGTGTCGTGGGGACGCAGCTCCAACGTGTTCCTGCAGAACGGGGCGCGGCTGTACCTCGACGTCGGATCGCACCCGGAGTACGCGACGCCCGAATGCGATTCGCTGTACGACCTCGTCGTGCACGACAAGGCGGGGGAGCGGATCCTCGAGCAGCTGGTCGACTCGGCCGAGCAACGCCTCGCCGAGGAATCGATCCGGGGCACCATCTACCTGTTCAAGAACAACACCGATTCGGCGGGCAACTCCTACGGCTGCCACGAGAACTACCTGACGAACCGTGACGACGACCTCGGGCACTACGCCGAGGTGCTGATCCCGTTCTTCGTCAGCCGGCAGATCTACACCGGATCCGGCAAGGTGCTCCAGACCGCGCGGGGCGCGACGCTACTCGATCGCCCAACGCGCCGAACACATCTGGGAAGGCGTGTCGTCGGCCACCACGCGGAGCCGGCCGATCATCAACACGCGCGACGAACCGCACGCCGACGCCGAGCGCTACCGGCGGCTGCACGTGATCGTCGGCGACTCGAACATGAGCGAGTACTCGACGTTCGTCAAGGTCGGTGCGGCGGCCTGCATGCTGCGGATGCTCGAGGACCCCAACGTGGTGTTGCGCGACATGACCTTGGAGAACCCGATCCGGGCGATCCGCGAGATCAGCCACGACATGACGTGCCGCCGCACCGTCCGGCTGGCGAACGGGCGCGAGCTGAGTGCGCTCGACATCCAACGCGAGTACCTCGACCGGGCGTTGCGGTACGCCGATTCCCAGGGCTTCCCGCCGCTCGAGCAGAAGGCCCTCGAGATGTGGGAGCACTGCATCACCACGATCGAGAAGGATCCGCTGCTGCTCGACCGGGAGGTCGACTGGGTGATCAAGTACAAGCTGATCGAGGCGTTCCGCCAACGCCACGACCTGCCCCTCGGTCACGCCAGGGTGCAACTGCTCGACCTGCAGTACCACGACGTGTCACGGACCCGGAGCCCGTTCTACAAACTGCAGGACCGAGGGATGGTCGAGCGGATCTGCTCGGATGCCGACATCGAAACCGCGCTCGACGTGCCTCCGCAGACCACCCGGGCCCGCCTGCGAGGCGAGTTCGTCAAGCGGGCCAAGGAGCGCAAGCGCGACTACACCGTCGACTGGGTGCACCTGAAGCTCAACGACCAGGCCCAGCGCACCGTCCTCTGCAAGGACCCGTTCAAGAGCCGCGACGAGCGGGTCGAACGGCTCATCGAAAGCCTGTAGCCGCGGCACGGCGGGCTGACACGGAATCGAACCGGGTGGCAGATACCGTGAGGCCCTCGTGAGTTCCGAAGTAAGCGCCACTGCACCGCCTGACGACGCGGATCTGCCCCCGATCGCACCGACCCCCGACGACAAGTCCGGGATGTCGTCGGGCACCCGAGCGTTGATCGACTGGATCGTCGTCGTCGTTGTCGCGCTCCTCGTGGCGTTCCTGGTGCGGACCTTCGTCCTCGCCCACTTCGTCGTCGAAGGCTCGTCGATGCACTCCACACTCGAAACCGGCGACCGGGTGTTCGTCAACAAGCTGTCGTACCGGCTCCACGATCCGAACCGCGGTGACGTGGTCGTGCTCCACGAGGTGACCGGAGCGACCGACCGCGACCTGATCAAGCGGGTGATCGCACTCCCGGGCGAAACGATCGAGATGGCGAACTGTGAGGTCACGATCGATGGCCGCACGCTCGACGAGCCGTATCTCGACCCGGCGGTCGTGACCGCCAACGACTGCGGCCTCGACTTCCCGCCGGTCGTCGTTCCCGAGAACCACGTCTTCGTGATGGGCGACAACCGCGGCGGTTCGCAGGACAGCCGGGCGATCGGTCCGATCGACGAGAACGACCTCGTCGGTCGTGCCTTCGTCGTGTTCTGGCCCACGTCGCACTGGACCTGGCTCTGAACCTCCCGCGTCGGGCGGGGAGCGGATCGTCAGAGCGAACCGATCTCCGCCTTCATGGCATCGACCATCACGTCCACGTGATCGCTGTACACCGCGTCCAGCCCCATCCGTAGCCCGTCGCGGAGCTCGTGTTCGAGCTGCATGTCCCAGCCGAAGGCGACGAGTCCGAACCGGTGCGCCAGGACGACGAGACCGCCGTTCCAGTCGCGACGGTTGAGGTTGAGTCCGTCGATGCCGGCCTCGGCCAGCGTCGCCGCCCGGCGCTCGGCTCCTTCCTTGATCCGTTCGAGGCGGGTGGACTGCAGCAGGCGGGCGTCAGGTTCAGCGGCGCGCAGGGCCCGGAGCCGGCCGAGATCGATGTCACACAGCCAGGTGTGCTCGATCATCCCCGGATCGTGATCGCGCACCGTGCGCAGGACCTCAGGCCCCGAGGCAGGATCCTTGAGGTCGAGCGACAGCGCGTACCCCGTGCCACACGCCTCGAGCATCTCGGCCAGCGACGGGACGTGAGCCGGCAGCTGACTGCGCAGGAGATCGCCGATCGGGCGTTTCCGGCGGCGGATCCTGGCGACGCCGTCATGGTCGAGCACCGCTACACCGTCGGCGGTCAACCAGACGTCGCTCTCGAGCCCGGTCGCCCCGAGGCGCAACGCGAGCTCGAACGCCTCGATCGTGTTCTCCGGTGCATGGGCACGCGCGCCCCGATGGGCGAACGCGATCGGTGGATCGAGACGTGAAGGGAGACGCTGCTGCACTCCGAGAGATGATGCCAGGCCCGTAGACTGCCGCGGTGTTCAACCTCCAGGGCAGCGAAATCATCGTGATCCTGGTGCTCGCGCTGGTCGTGCTCGGGCCCGAGAAGCTGCCGAACGCGATCAGGCAGTTCAGCAAGACCTACGCCGAGCTGCGCAAGATGGGCAACGGTTTCCAGTCGGAGTTGAAAGATGCCCTGGAAGAGCCGATGCGGGAGATGCGCGAAACGGCCGACATGGTGCGCGACGCGACCGATCCCACCAGGTTCATGGCCGAAGCCGAAGCCGAACAACGCCTCGATCACACCCGGGTGATGGAGGACGCGTCACCGGTGGCGGACGCGCCACCGGCCACCGAATGGACTGACGGGGCGCTCCCGTCGCCGCCATCGAGCGCATCGCCCGCGTCCGGGGCGCCGCCACCCCCGCTGCCGACCGCGTCATCGCCAACAGCGTCGCCTCCGCCACCGCCGCCCGTTCGAGCTTCGGCATCTCCACCGCCTCCTGCGCCACTTCGGCCGGCAGCGTCTCCACCGCCGCCTCCGCCACTGCGGACGACGGCCGCTCCGCCGCCGCCTCCGCCACTGCGGGCGACAGCCGCTCCACCGCCGCCACCACCTCCACCGCCGCCGCCACCGTCTCCCGTCCCGTCGCATCGATCGGGGCCGCCGGAGTGACGACCGAGGACCGTCAGGCAGACCCACCGCCCGGCGACACGATGACCCTCACCGAACACCTCGGTGAGCTGCGCGCCAGGATCATCCGGTCGGCGCTGGCCATCACGATCGGGATGGTGCTCGTGGTCGCGTTCTACGACCAGGTGCTCGGGTTCCTGCTCGAGCCCTACCAGGAGCTGTGCGCGTCGAAAGCC
This sequence comes from Ilumatobacteraceae bacterium, assembly GCA_963752815.1. Lineage (GTDB taxonomy): Bacteria > Actinomycetota > Acidimicrobiia > Acidimicrobiales > Ilumatobacteraceae > Sva-07. The sequence goes on from CAVVZI010000006.1 coordinate 469,364, forward strand.
ACCGCGATTTCTGCTACCTCGGAACTGTTCAACTTCACACCGACCGAAGGCCTCACGCACCCGCCTGCGCGTCGGCATGTACGGCGGCATCATCCTGGCCCTCCCGGTGATCCTGTGGCAGGTCTGGCGCTTCATCGTGCCGGCGTTGAACCCCAAGGAGAAGAAGTACGCCATCCCGTTCATCGTGTCGTCGGTCGTGCTGTTCGTCGCCGGCGGCACACTCGCCTACCTCACGATCGGGCAGGCCCTCGACTTCCTCATCTCCTGGTCCGGTGACGACGTCAACCAGGTGTATTCGGTGAACAGCTACGTGGCGCTGATCGGACTGATGATCTTCGCCTTCGGGCTCGGCTTCCTGCTCCCGGTGCTGGTCGTGTTCCTCCAACTCGTGGGCGTCGTCACGCCGCGCCGGCTGATGCAGAGCTGGCGCCTCGCGATGGTCAGCATCGCCGTGATCGCTGCGGTGATCACCCCCTCGGGCGACCCCATCACCATGAGCCTGCTCGGTGTCCCGATGATGATCCTCTACTTCGTGGCGGTTCTCATCGGTTGGCTGGTCGTGCGAAGGCGACCCAAGGACGAGTGACCACCCCGCCACGCTCCGGCGAGACGCCGGCGTTGCCCTCGCCCGACCGCTCGGAACTGACGGCGCGCTACACGTTCCCGATCGACCGCTTCCAGGCCGATGCGTTCGACTCGCTCGATCGCGGCGACCACGTCGTCGTTGCTGCTCCGACCGGGAGCGGCAAGACCGTGGTGGCCGAATACGGCATCGCCATGGCACGTGCCGCCGGGCATCGCGCGTTCTACACCGCACCGATCAAGGCGTTGTCGAACCAGAAGTACCGCGATCTGGTCGACATCCACGGCGACGACGCCGTCGGACTGCTCACCGGCGACAACGCGATCAACGGAGACGCACCGATCGTCGTGATGACGACCGAGGTCCTCCGCAACATGATCTACGGGCGCTCGCGGGCGCTGCACGACCTCGGACTGGTCGTGCTCGACGAGGTGCACTTCCTCCAGGACACCTACCGGGGTCCCGTGTGGGAGGAGGTCATCATCCACCTGCCCCAGCACGTCCGCCTCGTGTGCTTGTCGGCCACGGTGAGCAACGTGGCCGAACTCGCCGACTGGATCACGACCGTGCGCGGACCGACGACGGCGATCGTCGAGCGCCAGCGACCCGTCGAGCTGAAGAACGAGTACCTCGTGATGGACCAGACGCGCGAGCGCCTGCAGCTGCTGCCCATTTTCGTCGACGGCCGCGCCAACCGCGACGCGCTACAGCTCGACGAAGCGGCCCGGCCAGGGTTCCGGAGAGGCGGCGACGGTCGGAGCGGACGAGGCCGGCGGGTCGGGACCACCCGGCCGGGTGGAGACGGTCGAGCTCCTCGATCAGCGCGGGATGCTGCCGGCCATCTTCTTCATCTTCAGCCGCGCCCAGTGCGATGCCGCGGCAAAGGCCTGCCTCGACGCCGGCCTGCGTCTGACCTCCGCCGACGAACGCCGAGCCATCCGGCGCATCATCGCGACCCGTCTCGGCAACCTCGAGACGGCCGATCTCGATGTGCTCGGCTACGCACAGTTCGTCGCCCAGCTCGACATCGGCGTGGCCGCCCACCACGCCGGGATGGTGCCGCCGATGAAGGAGGTCGTCGAGGAGTGCTTCATCGAGGGCCTCGTGAAGGTCGTGTTCGCCACCGAGACCCTGGCCGTCGGGATCAACATGCCGGCGCGTTCGGTCGTGATCGAGAAGCTGACGAAGTTCACCGGCGAGCACCATCAGCAGCTGACGCCCGGCGAGTACACCCAATTGACCGGCCGCGCCGGCCGCCGCGGGATCGACAACCTCGGCCATGCCGTCGTGCTCTGGTCGCCGTGGGTGCGCTTCGACGAGGTGGCCGAACTCGCCGGCAGCACCGCGTTCCATCTCCGCTCGGCGTTCAAGCCGACGTACAACATGGCGGCCAACCTCATCCGTACGTATACGAGTGAGGAGGCGCACCACCTGCTCAATCTCTCGTTCGCCCAGTACCAGGCCGACCGCGACATCGTCCGCCTCGAGGCGCGCCTCGACCGCCTACGCCTGAAGCTGGTGGATGTGCGCCGCGAATCGGTGAGCGACTTCGGTGACATCGAGGACTACCGGCGCCGTCGAGCCGAGGCTGCCGATCGGCGCTCGGCCGACCGCGCCCGCCGCGCCGGCGCCCTCGACGACCTGATCGATTCGCTCCGGCCTGGCGCGATCATCGACATCGCCGCGCCGAAGCACCGTGGTCCTGTCGTGTTGCTCGCGACCGCCCACCGCAAGGGCGGCGTCCGGCTGACGGTGGTCAACACCGGTGGGCACGACCTGACGATCGCGGTGGATGAACTCGAACAGGAGCCGGTGCTCGTCGGTTCGATCCAGCTTCCTGGCGGTTTCGCTCCGCAACGCCGGGACTGGCGCAACGAGGTCGCGAAGCGCCTGCGGCAAGCCAAGGTCAAGCGCCCGGCGGGGCGACGTACCGATCGCGGTTCGTCCGGCCGCACCGGTGGCATGACGGACGTGCACCCCGTGGAACACGATCCGGATCTCCGCGCCAAGCTGCGCGCCGCGGGTGAGGCCGACCGGGTGGCACGCGAGATCGCCGACATCGAACGTCGTGTCGCCGGCAAGACCCGCACCCTCGGTCAGGACTTCGACCGGGTGCTCGACGTGCTGCGCACCTACGGGTACGTCGACGTCGGTGCCTGGGAGCTGACCGAGGGCGGCGAGATGTTGGCCCGGACGTTCCACGAGTGCGATCTGCTGGTCACCGAGATCGTCCGGGCCGGGCTGCTCGACGATCTGGCTCCGGCCGATCTCGCCGCGCTGGTGTCGGTCGTCGTGTACGAACATCGCAGCCCCGAACCAGCGGGCGCCCCGTGGTTCTCGTCACCCGAGATCCGCGACCGTTGGCGTCGCATCGCGGCGATCAGCGAGGAGCTGCAGGCCCAGGAACGCGCCGTGGGACTCAGCGAGCATCGTGCACCCGACCCGACGTTCGCCGCCGTCGCGCACGCGTGGGTGGCAGGGGAGGGGTTCGCCGAGGTGGTCGGCGACGAGGAACTGACCGGCGGCGACTTCGTCCGGGCCGTCAAACAGCTGATCGACCTGCTCCGCCAACTCGCGTTGATCGCCCCGTCACCGGGCACGCGGCGAGCGGCGGCGGCCGCGGCCGAGGCGGCGTTCCGCGGCGTGGTGGCCGACAGCTCGGCGCCGGCCGAGGTGGGCGGAGCGTGACGATCGGGCGTGGCGGCGAGTGGGGCCGCGCCGTGGCTCCGCCGGCTCACGTGCACGTCGCCACGACCGATGCCGATGTCGTGCGGCTGCTGCAGGACGAATCGGCGTCGGTGATGGTGGCGGGCGGCGATCTCGCCCGCACCCTCGGGACGCCACCGCCCGCACCCCGCGACACCGTGCTCGAACTCCCGATCGACCTGCTCGAGGTGACCACCGACCGCGGCGCCGCGGTCGCCTGTGCGCACGTGACGGTCAGGTCGGCGTGGTCGCGGGGCGGGTGGTGGCACGGACCCGTGATCGCCGTGATGAACGCCCAGTTCGTCGGTGACTGGGACGTCGCACCGCGGGGGCATCCCAACGACGGACGCGCCGAGATCGTGGAGGCGAACGACCTGTCCTTGCGTGACCGGATCGAGGTCCGTCGCCGGCTTCCGCACGGCACCCATCTCCCGCACCCCGGCATCACGGTTCGGTCGCTGCGGGCGGCGACCTGGGACTTCTCGCGCCCCCGCATGGTGTCGATCGATGGCGCCGCATCCTTTCCGACGCGCTCGCTGTCGATCACGGTGCTCCCCGACGCGGCGGTGATCCTTCACTAGCATCGCCGCAGGTCACCGGCACCGGGCAATCACGGGCCCGACCGGCACCCGGCCGTAGGATGTCGCGCCGTGGCTGTGTACGTCCCCGAATCCTTCACCTCGGAAGAGGGAGACGTACTGCGCCGGTATTTCACGAACCTCGACGGTCCGGTGTTCGCACTCGTCAACCTTCCCGAAGTCGTGAAGGGTGCACTGTTCGCTCGCTACAGCCGCAGCCCGAAGTCGCTGCGACGGCTGTTCCTCGACGAGTTCGTCGGCGACCTCGACGTCACCGGCGACCAGTCGATCGACGCCACCGTGGGTCTCGAACGGGCCGAGGAGCTGTACGAACGGGTCTTCTTCGACTACGGCGACGACTCCGTCGCCCAGCTCGGTGGCGTGCATCTCGCCTGCGAACAGGCGTCGAATCTGCTGACGAAGATCCTCGAGTGGGGACGCCTGATGAGCTACCTCGAGCAGAGCACGCGCTACATCGCCTACGACTCGCGCCTCGGCGGACGGTACCGGTACTTCCGCGATCCGGCGGTGCTCGCCGGTCCCCTCGGTACCCGCTACGTGGGCGACCTCGACCGGATCTTCGACGCGTACAGCAACGCCGCCGAACTGGTCACCGAACACGTCCGCGCCACGGTGGAGCGTGACCCTGCCGACAGCGAATTCGTCTACCGCACCGCCACGCGGGCGAAGGCGCTCGACGCGGTGCGCGGCATCCTGCCGGCGGCCGCCACCTCGAATCTCGGGATCTACGGAACGGGACAGGCCTTCGAGGCGCTGCTGTTGCGGATGCGCTCGAATCCGCTCCCCGAATCGCGCGAGTACGCCGATCTCATGCTGCACGAGCTGCGCAAGGTGATCCCGAGCTTCCTCCGCCGGGTCGACATCCCCGACCGCGGCGGCCGTTGGAGCGAGTACTTCGAAACCACCCGCACGGACACGGCGGCGATCGTGGACTCTCTGTTCGGGAGCACGCCCGTCGACCCCGCGGCCGAGGTCGAACTCGTCGACTGGGATCCGGAAGCCGAGGACAAGATCCTGGCGGCGATCTGCTACTCGCACTCGACGCTTCCCGAGCAGCAGCTCCTCGAACGGGTGCGCAGTCTCGGCATCGATGAACGCGTGTCACTGCTCCGGGCCTACGTCGGCGAGCGCGAGAATCGTCGTCACAAGCCGGGCCGGGCGTTCGAGCGGAGCTACTACCGCTTCGACGTGCTGAGCGACTACGGCGCATTCCGCGACATGCAACGCCACCGGATGCTCACCATCGAGTGGCAGCGGCTGACCCCGAACCACGGGTACACGCGGCCCGATCTCGTGGAGGAGGCCGGTGTCGGCAAGGTGTTCGACGAGGCGATGCAGCGGTCGGCGTCGTTGTACGACGTACTGCACGACGGCTACCACGAGCAGGCCTCGTACGCCGTGTCGATGGCGTACCGGATGCGTTACGTGATGCAGTTCAACGCTCGCGAGGCGATGCACATGCTCGAACTGCGGTCGTCGCCGCAGGGCCACCCGTCGTACCGACGCGTGGCGCTCGAGATGCACCGCCTCATCGGCGAACGTGCCGGGCACCACGCCATCGCCGCAGACGATGGGGCACATGACGACCGAAGCGCCCGAGCTCGAACGACTCGAGTCGGAACGACGTGCCGAGGCGCGTCGCGGCAGCTCCTGACCCGCCGATCACCCTCCTCTGTGACCGGTGTCACAGATTGGGCAGCCCGGTCCGGGTGAACACCAGGCCTATGCTCCCGCGGCGTCGCCCATCGTTGAGGTGGCGCGACACGACACGACCACGACCGACGAGACCAAAGCGACGAGATGGCTGACGACACGAACCAGGACCCGGACGAGGAACTCGAAGTCGATGACGAGATCGAAGAGGTCGAAGATGTCGATCTCGACGAGGAGGATCTGGACGACGACGACGTCGCCATCGATCCCGACCTCGACGACGATGACGTGGTCGTCGTCGACGACGACGAGGACGCCGACGAGGAAGAAGCCGCCGCCGAGGCCCCGCGCACGCGCCGCAAGAAGCGCGACGAAGATGACGACGATGACGACGAGGAGTTGCTCGCCGACGACGACGTCGAGGCGGATCTCGACAAGATCCTCAAGGATCGCATGGTCACCGTCGACGAGGAGGTCGACGAGGACGAGGAAGACGACGAAGCCGATGTGCGTGGCGAAGGGTCCGAACGACTCCTTCCCAAGCAGCAGGACGAACAGCTCTGCCCATCGTGCTTCCTGCTCGTCCGGGCGAGTGCGCCGAACTGTCCCGTCGGCGACGACGACTGTCCCATCTTCTCCTGAGGTCGGTCGGATCGGCTGATGTTCCTCGATCCGCTCGGTCTCGTCGAGCGCGGTCAGCGCAAGATCGGCCTCGCCCGGTTCGTCGGCAAGGTCGCCGTGGATCGCGCGATCGACCAATTGCGCGACCGCCTCGCTTCGGAGGAGCGCGATCCCGTGCCGGTCATCGAAGCGATCGCCCTGTCGACGGCGGAGGATCCGGCGCCGCCGGTTCCCACGGTGGAAGCCGACCACGGCGAGGCACCGGAGCGAGCCGATCTCGTCCTGCCCGACTACGACCACCTGCCGGCGGCCCACGTCGTGGCGAAGCTGGTCTCGTTGACGCCGAAGGAGCGCGCGGCGATCGAACAGTACGAACTGGCCCACCGTCACCGGCGCACGATTCTCGGCAAGATCGAGCAGCTGCGCGAGTCGTGACCGGCACATGATCGACCCGACGATCCGACGGTGTCGAGCCGACGACGGCGACGTCGCGCAGCTCGAATTGCTCGAGCGCGGAAGCGAGGGAGGCGCTCGTCGGCCAGCGCGGAGGTGACCGGTGGCTCGTCGAGCATCCAGCGGTCGGCGCGCACTGGCTGGAGCGCTGTGCGGGTGCCGATGTCTGGGTCGCCCACATCGACGACGTCGTGGTGGGGTACATGGTGGCCGAACTGGGGGAGGACCTGATCGTACGGATCGATCAGGTCTGGGTGACTCCGCTCGCGCGTGAAGTCGGTTTCGGTGACGCCCTGCTCGAGCATGCCATCGCTTCGGCCCGTGAACGGGGGGCGATCGGGGTGGAGGGCGAATCGCTCCCCGGGGACCGACAGACGAAGAATCTCTACGAGCGCGCGGGGATCGTGGCTCGATTGATCACGACCTACCGCGATCTGTGACCGTCAGCGACCCTTCCACGCCGGGGCGCGCTTCTCGATGAAGGCTTCGAGACCTTCCTTGGTGTCTTCCGACTGCATGACCTTGGCGAACTCCACGTCGGTGAGGTGCTTGAGCGACGCTTCGTCGTCGTAAGCCGAGGCGAGGACGACCTTGCGGCTCGCCCAGACCGCCAGCGGCGCCGAGGCGGTGATCTGGGTGGCGAGGCGCCGAGCTTCGTTCGTCGCCTCGCCCGGCTCGACGAGGCGGGAGATCAGACCGAGTTCGTAGGCCCGCTGAGCGGGAATCGGCTCGCCCGTGAGGATCGCCTCCATGGCGGCGGCCCGGCCGATCGCCTGGGGGAGACGGAAGAGCCCACCGGCACCGGCGATCAGGTTGCGCTTCACCTCGGCCAGCCCGAAGGCCGACCGTGTGGTGGCGACCGCGAGGTCGCACGCCAGCACGATCTCGCATCCACCGGCCGTCGCCAGGCCGTCGACGGCGACGACGATCGGCTTGCGCCGCTCGCGGTAGGCGAAGCCGGCGAACCCGCCTCGCTTGGTGTTCAGCGCCGCGGCATTGCCGGAGTTGATCGCCTTGAGGTCGGCACCGGCACAGAAGACGGGATTGTTCTGGCCTTCGGTGTTCGCCTGGAGGATGCCGACCCACACCTCGTCGTCATCCTCGAGCTGATCGACCGCCGCCTCGAGGCCCTGAGCGACGTCGCCGTTGACCGCGTTGCGGGCGTCGGGGCGATTGAGGGTGATGAGGGCGATGTGGCCCTCGGTTTCGTAGGTGACGATCTCTGACATGGTCGGGATCGTAGGGCGCCCGTTCGGCGCCCGACGAAACGGCCAGTCAGCCTCGGATTTGCGGCAGACGTCGTGCTGAGGGACGGCAGAGTGTCTGCCGCAAACGATCAGGCAGGCGGGATCGCGTCGGCGGAGGCGGGCTCGTCGGCGGGTGCGGCGTCTGCTGGCGGCGAAGCGGCCTCCGCCACAGACGGTTCGACCTCGAGCTCCGACGACTCGACATTGTCCGGCACGGACGCGACGACCGTCTCCGTCGCTGCGGCTTCGGGCTCGGCCGCATGCGTGTCGGCTTGCGCCGGCTGCGCGTCGGGCTCCGTCGTTGCGACGTCGGGTTCGGCCGGCTGCGAGTCCGGCTCGGTCGGGTGCGCGTCGGCTTCGGGCGCCGCCGGTACCACTTCGGCTTCGGCAGGCTGCGTGTCGGCTTCCGCCGGTGCGGCTTCGACCTCGGCCGGCTTCGCCTCGTCGGCTGGCCCGGCATCTTCGGCGGGCTTGCCTGCGTCAGTGGACTTTGTCTCGTCGGCTGACCCGGCGTCTTCGGCGGGCTTCGCCGACTCAGCTTCAGCCTCGGCCGGTTCGGCGGGCTTGGCGTCGTCAGCGGGCTTGGCGTCGGCGGGCTTTGGCTCGTCGGCGGGCTTGGCCGACCTGGCGGCGGGCGCGTCTCGCTTGCCCTCGGGCGGGGTGGCCTTCGGCTTCTGGTCCGGCCTCGCGCCACTCGCCTTGGCTGGGCGGCGCTTGGCGTCCTGGCGCGGGTTCGGCCGCAGCGGCTTGGGCTGCGGTGTTCCGGCGGGAATCTCGACAGCGAGCAGCGCGGCGATCTGGGGGAGCGCCGGTCCGAGGCGGACCACGGTGTGACCGCAGGTCGTCGGAGATCGTCTCCGGCGGAGCGGCCGGAACGACGAGGCTCCGCACGGGCGAGAACGCAGCAGCCTCGAGCACGGCGATCCAGCGGTCGCCGGAGTCGGTCGGCTGCAACGACTGGCCGGCCGCCTCGCCGAGACGGCGGGCGAGCTCGGGTGGGAACATCACGCCCGCCTTCGGCGGTTGCGACGACAGGCGCAGGGCCCGGATGACGCGTCCGACGCCGAGGGCGGCGTCGATGTCGCCGATCCAGAGGTGGAGTTCCTCGTCCTGACGGCGAACGAGTGCGGCCTTCAGGTCGATGTTCAGCGCCCGCGCCGTTTCGTCACGCGCGATGATCGAGTCGTCGCCCGAGGCGATGACGCTGCGCAGATCACGCAGGTCGAGGTGCTCCATCTGACGCTGCGCCGCTTCGGCACGATCGAGCCAGTCGGCCACGCGGAGCTTGGGGAGCAACTCCTCGGCCATCTTCAACACGCTGGCTTCGGGCATCGTCGGCTGCCCGCTGGCCTCGAGCTTGGCGTTCTCCTCCTTGACCCTCGTGCGCACCGCGGCCATTCCCTGGCTGGCCAGTTCGGCGAGCGGGCGTTGCTCCTCGGGGATCTCGGCGAGCACGGCGTTGCGACGGGCCTTGCCCGGACGGAGCCGCTTCGGCTTGGGCCGTTGCGGCAATTCGGGCGGGGCCTCGAAATGAGGCCGATCGCGACGCGGTGAACGCGCCGGCCGATCATCGCCGGAACGGCTCTCGCGGCCCGACCCACTGCGATCGTCACGCTTGCGATCGTCGCCCTTGCGATCATCGCGGCTGCGATCGTCACGGCTCCGGCCCTCGCGCGGACGGCTGTCGCGGTCACGGCGCGGGCGGTCACGGTCTCCGCTCTTGCCTTCGGGACGGCTCCGGCGAGCTCGGGTTTCGATCACCGCCTCGAACGGTTCGCTGCTCGGCAGGATCTCGATCACGTTGGCGCCGCCGGGCTTGTGCCGGCCCTTCACGACGGAGAGGATCTCGACACCCTCGAGCATCTGCTCCATCTCGACCTTGATCTCGTCACCCACCTTCGCTCCGTCAGGCAGAATGGATCCGTCGAGGACTCCATTCGGCTTGCGTGCTCCGGCTGCGCGCCAGGTCCAAGAGCCGTCGGCGAGCGCGCTCGTCAGCTCGATGTCAATCCGTCGGGACATGACGAGCCACGGTACCTGCTCGCACTCGGTGTTCTCCACATCGATCCGGATCGACGCCGTCGACACCGCAAGCCACCACTACGGTGCACCGGATGCCGATCTATGCCTTCGGATCCCACGAACCCTCGATCAGCGGCGAGGCCTACATCCATCCGGATGCCGTCATCATCGGCGCCGTCACCATCGGGGCGCAACTCGTCGGTGTGGCCTGGAGCCGTACTGCGCGGCGACGGCGGCGAGATCCGCATCGGCGAACGCACCAGCGTGCAGGACAACGCGGTGCTCCACACCACGCCCTTGTGGCCCACCGTGGTCGGCAACGGGTGCGTGCTCGGCCACCTGATCCACCTCGAGGGTTGCACCATCGAGGACGAGGTGCTGATCGGCAACGCCTCGATGGTCCTGCACCGGTCGGTGATCCACTCGGGAGCGATCGTCGCGGCCAACGCGGTCGTCCTCTCCGACATCGACGTCCCGTCGGGGGCCCTGGCGGTCGGCACGCCGGCGGTGATCAAGCCCGGCAAGGCCGACCTGGAGGCGATCCGGTTCGGCGCCAACACCTACGTCGAGCGCATCGCCCGCTACCGGACCGAACTGCGGCGGCTCGATTGAACGGTCACATCCCGCCGGCGTCGATCCGCACCTTTGTCGTCACGGTCGACACCGACCAGGTCGACCTGGCGAGCGACCGACTCTGGCAGCTCGGCGTGCGAGCCGTCGAGGAACGCTCGCCGGCCGATGGGGGAGCGGGGATCGAACTGTGGACGTCGGTCGGTCAGGACGACGCGGCGATCGCCCGAGCGGCAGCGGCGCTCGAACCGGGTTGGACGTGGCGCGTGGTCGACGTCCCGACGGCGTTCTCGGAGACATGGCGTGAGCACGTCGAGCCGAGTTGGCTCACCGACGACCTCGTGATCGTGCCCGAATGGATCGACATCGACGTGGACGACGGCGTCACCCGGGTGGTGATCGAACCGGCCGGCGCGTTCGGGCTCGGCGACCATCCGACGTCGCAGCTCAGCGCCCGCGCCCTGCGGACCGAACTTCGCCGCCTCGTCGGCCGGGGGACCACGTCATGTTCGGTGCTCGACGTCGGATGCGGGACGGGCGTGCTGTCGATCGTGGCGGCGCTGTCGGGGGCGACGAGGGTGCGTGCCGTCGACATCGCCGCGGATGCGGTGGCAGCCACGTCGGCCAACGCCGCGCTGAACGGCGTCGACGATCGGATCGAGGTCGACGACACTGCTCGTCGACCAACTCGACGGAACGTACGACGTCGTCGTGGCCAACATCCTCGCGCCGGTGCTCATCGCCTCGGCTGCCGACCTGACGACGGCTCGTCGGTCCGGATGGAACCCTGATCATCAGCGGGATCCTGGCGGACGCGCACGAGCATGTGGTGGCCGCTCTCGATCCGTTGCACGTCGTCGAGACGACGACGCAGGACGGCTGGGCGGCCGTGGTCCTACGCCCCGTGGGCGCGGATGGAATGCCCGGCGCGCCGACCGGGTTGAAGGGCCCATGAGCCAAGGCCACACCGTCACGATCACCCCGAGCGACGCCCACGTGGAGGTCCGTCTCGAGGGCGACCTGCTGGCAAGTACCGATCGGGCGCTGCGCCTCGACGAGACCGGGCTTCCGCCTCGGTACTACATCCCGAAAGACGACGTTCGAATGGATCTGCTCGAAGCGACGTCGTTCCACACCACCTGCCCCTTCAAGGGTGAGGCCTCGTACTGGAGCGCCGAGGCCGGCGGGACCCGGCACGACGGTGTGGTGTGGGCCTACGAAACGCCGATCGCGGGTGCCGAAGCGATCGCCGGACACCTCTCGTTCTACCCCGACCGCACCGAGATCTCGGTCGTCCCGCTCGCCGGCTGATCATGAACCCGCTCGACACGGTCGCCCCGGCATTCGTCGAGATGGCCCACCGCATCGTGTGGTGCGTCGCGGCGACCACCGACGCCGACGGCGGTCCCCGCACTCGCGTGCTGCACCCGATCTGGGAGTGGCAGGACGGCGCCCTGACCGGTTGGATCGCCACCTCGCCGAATTCGCCGAAGGCGGCCGACCTGGCGACCACGCCCCGGTTGTCGCTGACGTACTGGGCCCCGAACCACGACACGTGTACGGCCGACTGCGACACTGAATTCGACACCGACCCCGCCGATCGTGCCGCGGGCTGGGTGCGCTTCGCCGAGGGGCCGGAGCCGGTGGGTTACGACCCGTCGATCATCCCGGGCTGGACGAGCTCGGAGTCACCCGAATTCGGGATCCTTCGCCTGACACCGCGTCGCCTGCGTGTCATGCCTGGCTCCGTGATGCTCCAGGGGCAGGGCGAAACGCTCACCTGGCGCGCCTGAACGCGGTCGGTCAATCGGACAGCCGCGCCGCGATGGCGGCGGCGTCGGGGATCGACGGGATCGCCCCGTGGACAGTGGTGGCCAGTCCGCCGGCCACGATCGCCCAGCGGATCGCATCGTCGAGGCTGGAGCCCACCGCGAGCCGGGCCGCCAGGGCGCCGCAGAACGCATCGCCCGCGCCGGTGGTGTCGATCGGTTCGACGGCGAGCGCGGCGTACGCCGTGGGGGAGCGGTGGCCGGCGGTGGACACCTCGACGCCCGAGGCGCCGCGGGTGACGATCACCGTCGATACGCCGAGGTCGAGCAACGCCTCGACCCCGCCGATCAGTCCGATCTCGTGTTCGTTCGGCACGACCACGTCGGTCACCGCCAGCAGCTCGGTCGGAAGTTCGGTGGCCGGAGCGGGGTTGAGGATCGTGATCGCTCCCCGTTGCTTGGCAGCGACGAACGCGGTGACGACCGCGTCGAGGGGAACCTCGAGTTGGGCCAGCACGACCCGACCGTTCGGGACCACGTCGACGTGGACGGCTGAGTTCGCACCCGGCACGACGACGATCGTGTTCTCACCCGTGTCGTCGCCGACGGTGATCACTGCCCGGCCGGTCGGCTGCCCCGCAAGGGTCGCGACCGCGGACATGTCGACACCCGCGTCGTCGGCGACCCGGCGGAGGTATTTCCCGGCGTCGTCGTCGCCCAGCGCACCGAGCATGGCGACGCGGGCTCCCGACCGTGCCGCGGCGACGGCCTGATTGAGGCCCTTGCCCCCGGGGTACTCGGCGAAGGAACTCCCGATCAGCGTCTCGCCGGGCCCGGGAATGCGCGGTGCACGGACGACGAGGTCGAGATTGGCACTGCCTACGACGACGACATCGACGGTCGCCGTCTCAGCTGGCAGCGCGGGCCCTCACACCGATGGGCGCGATCAGGCGGAAGCCGGCGGCATGCCGTTCGTCCTCCGACTCGCCACCCCAGAAGCCGTACTCGTGATGCTCGCGGGCGAAGGCCATGCACTCGAGGCGCACCGTACATCCGGAACACACCTCACGGGCGCCGGCTTCGCGTCGTTCTCGGGCCTGCGGACGCTCGGCCGCCGGGGGGAAGAACAGGTGGGTCAGACCGCGACACGCGCCATCGCGCATCCAGTCGTCCTCCGTGGCGATCCGGTCAACGGTCAGTTCGATTGCGGCCATCTACGTGCCCCCCAAAGGCGATCTCAGCGTCGGTTAGGTGTCCCCCCGTGTCCGGGAGCATGTCTCGAACGTGAGCGAGCGTAGATGGAACCGACCGCGCAGTCAATTGCACGATGCAAATACTTTTTGCAAACCTCGTCGACGATCAGACGGGCGCGGCGAGCACCGCCCGAACGCCCTCGGCGAAGCGCTCGATGTCGTCGACGGTCGTGTCCCACGCCGTCATCCACCGCACCTGATCCCGGGACTCGTCCCAGTCCCAGAAGAAACACCAGTCGCGCAATGGTTCGATGGCGGGCCGGGGGAGCGACGGAAACACGCTGTTGACGGCTGGTGGACCGTCGAGGATCACGCCGTCGATGCACGAGGTACGCGAGTACAACTCGCGCGCCATTTCGTTGGCATGGCTCGCCAGATCGAGCCAGAGCCCCTCGTCGAGGATGGCGTTGAACTGCGCGGCGAGGAAACGCATTTTCGACGAGAGTTGCGTGACCTGCTTGCGCACGAAGGCCGAGCCGACGGCGGCGAGGGGATTGAGAAAGATCACGGCCTCGGCACCGAGCAGGCCGTTCTTCGTCCCGCCGAAGGAGAGCGCATCGACGCCGGCGTCGATCGTGAACGAACGCAGCGCCGCGGGCGTCCCACCGAGCGCCGCCGTGGCGTTGGCGATGCGGGCACCGTCGAGGTGGACGAGCATGCCCATCCGATGCGCCTGGTCGCAGAGCGCGGCGATCTCGTCGGCGGTGTAGAGCGTGCCGAGCTCGGTCGCCTGGGTGAGCGACACCACACCCGGCTGCACGTGGTGCTGCACCCCCTGGAGGTGGGCGAGCTCGGCGAGTTGCTCGGGCACGAGCTTGGCGTCCGGCGCCGGCAGATCGATCAGCTTCGTGGCGAGCACGCGTTCGGGCGCACCCGTCTCATCGACGTTGATGTGGGCCCAACTGCTGCAGACCACGCCGTGGTGGGGTCCGGGCAGGGATCCCAACATGGTTGCGAGTGCAAGGATATTGGCGCCGGTGCCGTTGTAGACGAGTTGCACGTCGACGTCGGCTCCGAACAGATCGCGGAATCGGGCCTCGCACTCCCTGGTCGCGTCGTCGGCGCCGTAGGCGATCACGTGTCCGTGGTTGGCGCGTGCGAGCGATTCGAGGACCGCTGGATGGGCGCCGGCGGAATTGTCGCTGGCGAACGAACGCTCGGGTGCGGCGGGGAGTTCCATGTCGTCAGTCTTCCAGACGCCGTGGGCCCGGCCGGCGGCCGGGACGGCGCACCCTCGATGACCCCTTGAGGCCGGGCCCCTCTCGGATCGATCGCCCATAATCCTCGTTATGTCAACTTCGATCCGGACCGTTGGACATTTCTTCTGGAACCTGTCAAGATGCCGTCCCGTTTCCTTCTCCCCTGGTCAGCGGGGTGGGGAATCGAACTCCAGACCTCGACATGAGATCGAGAGCCGTATCGGGAACACTCAATCTCTTCTTGAGATTCGGGTCATCCAGCAGGCACACCGATACATCCGATGATGCCAGGAGGAACCTTGTCCAACTCATTGCACCACCGCCCCACCAAACGCACTGGCCCTCGCCGGCGCCGTCGCACCGTCGCCTTCGGGGTCAGCGTCGGCGTCTTGGCGGGTCTCTTCGGGAGCGCAGGGCCATCGCTGGTCTTCGCCGCGCCCGGGGCGACGTCGCCCGCACAGGCCGCCCCGGCGATCTCGGTCGGCCTGCACCAGGGCCAGACCGGCCCGCAAGTGAAGGCGCTCCAGGAAGCGTTGCTCCGCTCGGGCGTCTCGCTCCCGGGCGGCGCCGACGGCGTGTACGGTCCGGGCACCAAAGCCGCCGTGGCGAGTTTCCAGAGCGCGCGCGGCTTGCCGGCGACCGGCGAAGTCGACTCCGCGACGCTGGCGGCCCTCTCACCGGCCGCGGCGCCCGCCGCATCCGCCGGCGCCGGTGACTTGGCGCTCGGCGCGCAGTCGGACGCGGTCAAGGCGCTGCAGCAGGCGCTGATCGCCTCCGGCGTCTTCCTGCCGGGTGGCGCAGACGGCGTGTTCGGCGCCGCGACTCAGACCGGCGTGAAGCACTTCCAGCGGTGGAACGGCCTCGAGGTCACCGGCATCGCCAATGCGGCGACGATGGCGAAGCTGGGCGCGGCGGCTGCCGCTCCTGCGGTGGCCGCACCCGCGGCGGCGCCCGCCGCCGCTCCGAACCCGTCGGTGGGTCTGAAGATGGGTGCACAGGGCGCGCTCGTCAAGTCGTTGCAGACGGCCTTGATCAACAGCGGGATCAGCATCCTCGGTGGAGCGGACGGCTCGTTCGGCGCCGCCACCAAAGCCGCGCTCACGTCGTACCAGAGCGCCAACGGCCTCACGGCGTCGGGAACCGTCGACGACGCGACCGCCGCCAAACTTGCTCTGGGTGCCGCAGCAGCGCCGGCGGCCCCCGCGGCAACCGGCAATCCGTACGTCGGGCTCAAGGCCGGCGCACAGGGTGACGTCGTCAAACACCTTCAACGCGCCCTCATCCAGACCGGGCTCGCGCTGCGTGGCGGGGCCGACGGTTCGTTCGGTGCGGCGACCCAGACGGTACTGACCACGTTCCAGAAGACGAATGGCACGCCGCAGACCGGAGTCGTGGGCGAGCAGGATGCTTCGATCCTCGGCCTCACCACATCGGGCCCGACCGGGCCGCAAGGTATCTCGAGCGGCTCCGGCTTCCCGGTGTTCGGTGAACACGGCGACCGCGTGAAGGCGATGCAGCAATCGCTGGTGGCCACGGGCATCAGCGTGCCTGGCGGCGCCGATGGCGTGTTCGGGGCGAGCACGGCGGGCGCGATCATGGCGTTCCAACGGCGTGAAAGCCTTCCCGTCACGGGCAAGGTCGACGATCAGACGGCCGGCGCGCCTCGGTCAGGCGGCGGCGCCGGCCCCCGTGCCCCCGAGCGCGAGCGGCATCGCCCTCCAGGCGTTCCCGGTCCAGGGCCAGTGCTGGTTCGGTGACACGTGGCAGGCGCCGCGTGGTGGCGGGCGCCTGCACCAGGGTCTCGACGTCATCGCGGCCCAGGGCAAGGAGCTCTATGCGGTCGTCGACGGCAAGATCGGCAAGCAGTACATCGACTCCCCCGGCTCCCTCTCGGGCAACGGCCTTCGTGTGACGATGCCGAACGGCACGTACTTCACGTACCTGCACCTCAGTGCGTTCGCCCCCGGCATGGAGCTGGGCGTGCCGGTCAAGGCCGGCCAGTTGATCGGCTACGTCGGAATGACGGGCAACGCCGCTGGGCCACACCTGCACTTCGAGGTGCACCCGGCGGCAGGCGGCGCGGTGAACCCCTATCCCCTCGTGAAGGCCGTCGACGCCTGCAGCAACACGGCATCGCGCGCCTGACGTCGAACCGCAGGCGCGGCGACCGCCGTGCTCGCGTCAGCCCACGTCGTGCGACATCGAGTCGACCGCGACCGTGATCGCCAGTATGAGGACGGTCTCCTTGTCGTCGAATATCTCGACACCGTAGGTGTCACGAACCCGGAACCATTTCTTCGAGATCTCCGCCACCTTGTGGCCATCGCGCTCGATCTCGTATTCGTGGTCGACGATGTTGCCGTGGACCTTGAGGTCCTCTCCCCCGTCGACCTCGACGTGGAATCGCTCGCGGATGCCGATGAGTGCCTTCTTCACGGTCGCCGAATGGCCCAAGGGGATGTCGATCTTGATCGCGTCGCGAATGGTGAGCTTGCGCTCCTGGATCTCGGCGACGACGTTGCCATCGGTGTCCTTCAACTTCCAGGTGTCCCGAATCCGCGCAGCCTTGCCGTCGACCTTGAACACCCGGGCGCCCGAGGAATCCTCGATCCAGTAGTCGTCGCCGATCGAGATCATCTTCTCGTGCATCTGATAGCGCGTGCCCGGTTCGTCATGGCGTCCTCGGAGCAGTCCCATTCGTCCCTCTCTCTCGAGCGCAGCGGCTCGGCATTTCGTTTCGGTCTGGCCGATCCTCGCACGATCGCCGTGCGTCAGGACAGCACGCGCTTGTTGAAGTTCGTGATGCCCATCCACGTGAACAGCGCCGAGAACCCGACCATCACCGGATAGATCGCCCACAGCGACATGTGCGGCACGGGTGTGAGCGCGGCCCGGAAGCCCTCGCACATGTACACGAGCGGGTTGACGAGCACGAGGTACTGCAGCCAGGGAATCGCTTCGAGCGACTGCCACGGGTAGTAGATCGCACCGAGGAACGTCAACGGCAGCACGACGATGCCGAACAGCAGCGGCACGGTCCGCGAGTCGAAGAACGTGCCGAACGTCAAGCCGAGCGCGCCGCACATGTAGCACGCCAACGGCAGCAGCGTCACCAGCACCGGCCAGTCGATCTGGAGATGCACCGGGGTCGCCGGCACGATGGCGGCGATCGGGAACACGAGCAAGGCGGAGAACAGCCCGTTCAGTGCCCCGGTGATGACCTTGGCCATCGCCACCATCCACACCGGCATCGGCGCGAGAACCCGATCTTCGATCTCCCGGGTGTAGCCGAACTCCTGCACCATCGGCAGCGCCACGGCCTGGATGCCCTGGAACATGATCGCCAGGCCGACGACACCGGCCACGAGCATCGTGGAGAACTGCGCCTCCCCCGCCCCTGATCCGCCGACTCCCTGGCCGATCTTGGGGAACACGTAGGTGAAGACGAACACCAGCAGGAACGGCTGCAGCAGGGTGCGTGGCAGGAACTGGCCGAGTTGCTTGCGCAGCACCACGAGGTCGCGCAGCAGCAGTGCGGTGAACGCGCGGCGCGATGCCGTGCGGGTGCTCATCGTCGGCATCACCACACGGGTGGCAACCGGAGTCGGGGTGGCGGTGGCGGTCATTCGCGGAGCTCCTTCCCGGTGAGATCGATGAAGACGGTCTCGAGCGTCGGCTCGTAGGCCGACAGGTCGGACACGGTGTATCCGGCATCGTCCGCGGCGGTCACGATCGCGGGCAGGACGCCGTGCAGCTGGTTGACCCAGACGCGGACCGAATCCTCGAGCACGACCACGTTGGACGCACTCGGGATCTCCCGGCGGAGCACGTCCGCGAGTGCGTCGAGATCGCCGCTCGCCGACACGGTGACCGCGGCGTCGACCCCGACCGAGCGCTTCAACGCAGTCGGCGTGTCGAGGGCGAGCAGCTTGCCGTGGTCGATGATCGCGAGGCGGTCGCAGAGAGCGTCCGCCTCTTCCATGTAGTGCGTGGTGAGCAGGATGGTCTGACCGTCGTCGTGCAGCTCGCCGAGGATCTCCCACATCGCGATCCGGCTCTGCGGATCGAGGCCGGCGGTCGGCTCGTCGAGGAAGAGGATGGCGGGCCGGTGCATGATCGCTCGCGCCACCATCAGCCGTTGGGCCATCCCGCCCGACAGGGCGTCGACGCCGACCGTGCCCCGCTCCGCGAGCCGGAACTGCTCCAGTAGCCGGCTGGCCTCGCGCTTGGCCGACTTCCCGTCCATGCCGAAGTACCGGCCGTGGAAGTAGAGGTTCTCCCAGACGGTCAGCGATCGGTCGAGGGTGTTCGTCTGGGGGACGACGCCGATCACGTGTTTCGCCGCCGCCGGATGGCGAACGACGTCGATGCCGCCGACGAAGGCCTCGCCACTCGTGGGGATGACACGGGTGGTCAACATCCCCGCCGTCGTGGTCTTGCCTGCTCCGTTCGGGCCCAGCAGACCGAAGATCTCGCCCCGCCGGACGCTCAGATCGAGCGCGTCGACCGCGAGGATGTCGCCGGGATAGACCTTGGTCAGCGCGTTGGTCCGGATGACCTCGTTGTCATCGGTCGAGGAATGCACTCCGCCAGAATCGCACGGATCGGCCATCGATATTGGGATCGGGCGGCGATGGTGACGCGTCGGATACGATCCTCGGCACAACTGAATCGCCGTTCCACACGAACGGGAGAGTCACCTCGCCGTTGGGGGCGAATGACGCCGAAGGAGCAACCTCCCCGGAATCTCTCAGGCACCCGGACCGTTCGTGTGAGGCACGCTGGAAAGCGACACCTTCCCGCGACCGAGGGTCGTGGGGCGATGCCCACCGATGGGGTAACACTCTCAGGTACCGATGACAGCGGGGGAACCGACGCCGACCTCTGGAGGTTCCCGTGAACGATGCTGCAGTGACACCCGGACGATCGCTCACGCGATTGGCAGACCTGCTCGAACCCGACGAGTTCGTGCGGCGCCACATCGGACCGTCCGATGACGACGTCACCGTCATGCTGAAAGCGATCGGTCTGTCGTCGATCGACGAGTTGATCGACGAGACGCTGCCCGCGAGCATCCGGTCGGCCGAAGCGCTCGACCTGCCCGATGCGGTGCCCGAGCGGGTCGCGCTCGACAGGTTGCGCGCGCTCGCCGACGCCAACGTGGCGGTGACGAGTCTGATCGGGATGGGCTACACCGGCACGATCACCCCGCCGGTGATCGCCCGCAACGTGCTGGAGAACCCCGCGTGGTACACGGCCTACACCCCGTACCAGCCCGAGATCAGCCAGGGCCGCCTCGAGGCGATCCTCAACTTCCAGACCGTGGTGACCGAGCTCACCGGACTCGACGTGGCCAATGCGTCACTGCTCGACGAGGGCACGGCGGCGGCCGAGGCGATGACGATGGCGCGCCGGCTGTCGAAGAGCGCATCCCCGTCGTTCTTCGTGCACGCCGATGTGCACCCCCAGACCCTCGCGGTGTTGCGCACGCGGGCCGAACCGATCGGGATCGACCTCGTCGTCGGCGACGCGGCGCAGTTCGACGAGCGCGTCGGCGCCGGGCTGTTCGGGGCGCTGTTCTCGTTCCCCACGTCCACCGGTGCCGTCATCGACTGGACCGAGGCGATCGCCCGGGTCCACGACGTCGGCGGGCTCGCCGTCGTGGCGACCGACCCGTTGGCGTGTGTCCTCGCCACCCCACCGGGTGAGCTCGGCGCCGACATCGCGATCGGCTCGGCGCAGCGCTTCGGGGTGCCGATGGGGTTCGGCGGCCCGCACGCCGCCTTCCTCACCGCCCGTGAGTCGGCGGCCCGCGCGATGCCCGGCCGCATCGTCGGGGTCAGCACCGACACCGCGGGACGCCCCGCGCTGCGACTCGCCCTGCAGACGCGTGAGCAGCACATCCGCCGGGAGAAGGCGACGTCGAACATCTGCACGGCGCAGGTGCTGCTGGCCAACATCGCCGGTCTGTACGCGGCGTGGCACGGCCCGGAGGGGTTGCGGCGGATCGCCGCACGCGTGCACCGGCTCACCTCGGTGGCGGCCGCCGGGCTCCGTCGTGGTGGACTGACGCTTGCGCCACGACACCTGGTTCGACACGCTCGCCGTCGAGGTCGCCGATGCCGACGCGTCGATCGCGCGCGGCATTGGCCGCCGGGTTCAACATCCGCCGTCTCGACGCGACGGCGGTCGGTCTCACGTTCGACGAGACGTCCACCCTCGACGCGGTGGCCGCAGTGGTGGCGGCGCTCGGCGGCACGCCGCTCTCCCCCGACGAGTTCGACGCCGTTCCGGACGGCCTTCCCGCGGCGGCGCACCGCGACGGCGAGTTCCTCACCCAGACCGTGTTCTCCCGCTACCACAGCGAGCACGAGATGCTGCGCTACCTGCGTCGGCTCAGCGACCGCGATCTGGCACTCGACCGCACGATGATCCCGCTGGGCTCGTGCACGATGAAGCTGAACGCGACCTCCGAGATGCTGCCGATCACGTGGCCCGAGTTCGCCGACGTCCACCCGTTCGCCCCTGCCGATCAGGTCACCGGCTACACGACGATGATCGCCGACCTCGAAGCGCGGCTGGCCACCATCACGGGCTACGACCGTGTGAGCGTGCAGCCGAACGCCGGGAGCCAGGGCGAACTCGCGGGCCTCCTCGCCATCCGTGGGTACCACCGGTCGCGGGGTGACGACGAACGCACGGTCTGCCTGATCCCCTCGAGTGCGCACGGGACGAACGCGGCCAGCGCGGTGATGGCCGGCATGGACGTGGTGGTCGTGAACTGCGACGACCGCGGCAACGTCGATCTCGACGACGTCCGGGCGAAGATCGCCTCCGTCGGTGATCGGCTCGCGGCGATCATGATCACGTATCCGTCGACCCACGGCGTGTTCGAGAGCGAGGTCCGCGCGCTGTGCGACATGATCCACGATGCCGGCGGGCAGGTGTACGTCGACGGCGCCAACCTGAATGCGCTCGTCGGCCACGCCCGGCCGGGCGAGTTCGGCGCCGACGTGAGCCATCTCAACCTCCACAAGACGTTCTGCATCCCGCACGGCGGCGGCGGGCCCGGCGTCGGGCCCGTCGGGGTGCGCTCCCACCTCGCGCCGTTCCTGCCCGGGCATCCCCTGGATCCCGACGCGCTCGTCGGGGCCGTGTCGGCCGCGCCCCACGGGTCGGCGGGCATCCTGCCGATTCCCTGGATGTACATCGAGATGATGGGTGGGCCGGGCCTGACCCGGGCCACGGAGGTGGCGGTGCTGTCGGCGAACTACGTCGCCGCCCGGCTCGACGGATCGTTCCCGGTGCTCTACCGGGGAGCGCAGGGTCGCGTCGCCCACGAGTGCATCATCGACATCCGACCGATCACGAAGGCCACCGGCGTCACGGTCGACGACGTCGCCAAGCGGCTGATGGACTACGGCTTCCACGCCCCGACGATGAGCTTCCCGGTGGCCGGCACGCTGATGATCGAGCCGACCGAGAGCGAGACGTTGCGCGAACTCGACCGGTTCTGCGATGCGATGCTGGCGATCGCCGCGGAGATCGACCGGGTGGCCTCCGGCGAATGGCCGGTCGAGCAGAGCCCGCTCCGTCATGCCCCGCACACCGCGGAGGAACTGCTCGGTGAGTGGGATCGCCCGTACAGCCGCGAAGTCGGCGCCTATCCCCTCCCCTCGTTGCGGGTGGCGAAGTACTTCCCGCCGGTGTCGCGCATCGACGGCGCCTATGGCGACCGCAATCTCATGTGCTCCTGCGAACCGCTCGAGGCCTACGCCGCCGCCCTCTGACCACGCTGGTCCCCCGTTGCGATGAGCGAACGCCCACCCCTCGGTCCGTTCGCTCATCGGCGGGGCCTGTGCTGCGATGAGGGAACGGCCCACCCCTCGGTCGGTCCTCATCGGTAGGCGCCGACGGGTAGGTTGGCGCGATGACTGGGGATGAACGTTCCGATCCACTCTCGGATGTGTTGAACATCTTCGCCGCGCCGCTCGCCGGCACGATCCGCTCGTTCGACCAGTTCCGCAAAGGCGTCGACGAGTTCCTCCGCGGTGTCGAGAACTTCAACCGCACGATGGAGACGATGAACGAGACCGCGCAACGGATCAACGTGTTGCTCGGCGAGGTCGAGGAGCCGATCAAAGCGGCGATCCCGCAGATCACCCGCACGGTCAAGCTGGCCGATGAGGTGATGCAGGTGGTGAGCGGGCCGGCCGTCGCCGCGGCACCGGCGCTACGCCAACTGTCCGAGATCATGAGCACCCCCGGGATCGGCCAACTCCCGGCGCAGCTCAGGCAGTTCACGGAAGTGATGACCGACATGTCGAAGCGCCTGGGCCCGCTCACCCAGTTCGCCGAGTCGGCCGGTGGGCTCTTCGGTGGCCTCCGGTTCCCCGGCGCCACCCCATCACCCCGCCCAGCACCAACCCGCCCAGCTGCCACCGCTGGGGTGGAGCGCGAGCTCGTGGAGACACGGCCGCTGCCGGCCACGACCGTGGCCCGTGCGGATCCATCGCCGGCAGTTGCCACGACCCCGAGCACGACGCCGTCCGCCCGCAAGTCGACGGCCAAGAAGTCGACCGGCCAAGAAGTCGACCGCCAAGAAAGTCGACCGCCAAGAAGACTGCGGCGAAAAGGTCAACCGCGAAGAAGTCGACTGCGCGCCGGGCGACGTCGACCGAGGGCTGAACCGCTCAGCCGACGAACGGCGTGGCCACCACGTGGCCCGGGAGGTCCTTGCCGCGCACGTCGACCACGACCTGCTGCCCTTGCGCCGTGTCGGGCGGCAGGAACGCGAAGGCGATGCCCCGTCCGAGCGTCGGCGAGAAGTTGCCGCTCGTCACCGCGCCGACCGGCACACCGTCGATGGACACGGGGCAGCCGGCACGCGCCGGCCGGCGACCATCGGTGGCCAGACCGAACAACCGCCGAGCGATGCCGACGGCGCGTTCGGCACGGGCCGCCTCACGGCCGCGGAACGACGGCTTGTCCCACGCCACCACCCAGCCGAGCCCGGCTTGCAGCGACGTGATGCCCGGACCGAGCTCGTGACCGTGCAGGGGAAGCCCGGCTTCGAGCCGCAGGGTGTCGCGAGCGCCCAGGCCGGCCGGAGTGACGCCGGCAGCGACGATCGCCGCCCACAGCGCTTCCGCGGCCTCGGCCGGCACGGAGATCTCGATCCCCGACTCGCCCGTGTAACCGGTGCCGGCCACCGTGCACGGCACGTCGTTCCACGACGCCAGCGCCACCTTGAACCGGCCGACTTCGGCGGCGGCAGGAAAAACGGTGCCCACGAGGGAGTGAGCGGACGGACCCTGCACGGCGAGGACGGCACGGGTACCGGTGATGTCGTCGCCACCCACCGCCCCGCGCACGTCGTCGGTGTTCGAGGCGTTCGGCATCACGTCGAACACCGTCCGCCCGGCGTCGTCGGGGTGCCACCACACGATGATGTCGTCGAGCACCGACGCGTCGGCCTCGTCGAGCAGATGGGTGTACTGCGCCCGCCCGGGACCGATCTTGCCGAGATCGTTGGTGAGTGCGTTCTGGATGACGTCGAAGGCATCGTCGCCCTCGAGCCGCACGGTGCCGAGATGGGACACGTCGAAGATCGCCGCCGATGAGCGGCACGCCACGTGTTCGGCGATCGTGCCCGACGGATACGAGATCGGCATCTCCCATCCACCGAATTCGGCCATCGACGCACCCAGCTCCCGGTGCGCGGCGTCGAGCGGAGAAGTCTGCAGCGCCATGGGTGGCGTCAGCCGATTCGACGGGTGTCAGCGGCCGTTGACGAGCCGGGTTTCCCGATCGTGGCGATGTCGGCCGCGAGGTCGGCTTCGAGTTCGTCCTTCACTCCACTGAGCGCCAACACGTTGAGCACCCCTTGGCCGTGCTTCAACACGTCGATGAGCTCGTCGCCGTCGCACAGCATCACGTGACCACCGTCGATCACGATGTGGGCCGACGCGATGTCGGTCGACACGTGCGTACGCAGGTAGCTGAAGACCTTGCGGACCTGTTCGAGCTTGATCCCGGCGTCGATCAGCTTCTTGATCGTCTTGAGTTCGAGCAGATCGGCGTAGGAGTACCGGCGTCGGCTCCCGCTGCCGGCGGCGTCGGTGAGCGACGGACGGATCAGATCGGTCCGGGCCCAGTAGTCGAGCTGACGGTACGAGATTCCGACGACCTTTGCGGCCTGCGTACCGCTGTAGCCGATCTGGTCCGCGAGATCTGCATCGATCACATCAACCATGGCTGCCTTCCGAGGTTGTTCTGCCCAACATTCGTGAACGAGCGCCGATCGGCGACTCCCTCCCCACCCATCGGTCACACCAACGTAACTACGACTCTGTGAGATGGTGAACCCTACGGACTCGCTGCTGCCACGTCAACACTTGCGCGCACATGCTCACGCCTCGGCCGCCTCGCAGGGTGTACGGTCTCGCCGACCGACTGGAGGAAAGATGACCGTCGACCGCACACTCGTCGCGAAGGTACAAGCGCTTCCACTCTTCGCTGGGCTGACCGGCAAGTGTGCCGAGCAGATCGCCGCCGAGATGAAGCCGTACCAGTTCGACTCGGGCGAGGCGGTGATCGTCGAGGACGACGGTGGTCGGTTCGGAAGGCTGTTCGTGATCCTCGAGGGGACGGCGACCGTCACGATCGGCGGCCGGGAAGTGGCCACCTATGGCCCGGGTGATTCGTTCGGCGAGATGAGCGTCCTCGACGGCAAACCTCGTTCGGCCACCGTGACCGCCACGAGCGCGTTGTCGACGGTCGGTCTGGCTTCGTGGAACATGCGGTCGCTGATGCAGGAGCATCCGGAGATCGCTCTCCACCTGGTCGACGTGCTCGTCGCGCGTGTCCGCGCGGCCGACGCCAGAATCAACTGAAGCCCGGCGGCGCAGGTGCGTCATCCCAGGTGGTGATCGAGGTAGTCGACCGAGGACGCCACTTCGAACGCGGGCACCGCGATGTGGGGTCCGGGATTCGCGTGCAGCGTCTTCTTGGCGCTGCCGAGTAGTCCGAACAGTTCGAGGGCGGCCGCCCGGGGAACGATCTCGTCGTCCCACTGCACGAGGAACTGCACAGGGCAGGCGAGCTGCGGCGCGAGCCGTTCGAGGTCGTCGCCGTTCGGGCCGGCGACACCCATCAGCCCCAGCAGGGCCACCCGGATGCGCGCATCGCTGGCGCAGACCGGCAGCCCCATCATCGTCCCCATCGACAACCCCCACCAGCCGGTGCTCCGGGCGCCGAACTCGCCCTCGATGAAGTCGAGCGCCTCACCCCAGTCGCTGATCACGCCGTTCGTGCCCCCGCCGTCTTCCCAGACGCGGGCCAACCAGTCGAGCCCGGGCGCGGCGCCCGCCGTGGCACGCTCTCCGTGACCGGGTCCGTCGATCGCCATCGAGGCGATGCCGCGGTTCGCCAGCTGCCGAGCGACATCCACGATGTACGGCGCGTGTTTGTCGGTGGTCCCACCGTGTCCCAGGAGCACGAGCCGCTCCGCTCCCCCACCGGTCGGCGTCCGGTAGACGCCCGGAATCCGCGATCCGCTCGCCTCCGCGTCGAACGCGAAGCTGCGTTCGGCGAACCCGTCCCCCACCGACTCGTCACTTGTCCATGCCATGGATGCCTCCCTCTCGTCGAGGCATTCTTGCCAGGTCGGCGATCCATCGGCGAGTCGATCCGACTCGCCTCACACGGAATCGTCGATCGGCTCCGTCCGCCCACCGCTGCGCCAGTAGACGCCGTCGGCCCGATCGAGCAGTTGCTCGTCGACCAGGTACCGCCGCAGCGCGGCGACATCGGGGTGGAACGCGCGGAGCACGTCGTTCACCGCTGACTCCGGATAGTGCCGGCCGATCTCGAACTCGAGCGCCAGCCGCTCCAGCACCACGCGCCGCTTGGCGTGCCCGACCGGAATCTTGGTGAGTGTGCGACCGACGAAGAACCGGGACAACACGCGCCGTTCGGCGTCGTCCATCCCGTAGCCGATGAGCGGATCCATCGAGGGTGATGGCGGGTTCAGGCCCCGAAATCTTCGGGGCTGACGTGCTCGATGAAGTCCTTGAACTCGTCGATGATCTCGTCGGCGTCCTCGGCGTCGTCGACCGGCGGATCCTGGCCGACGGCATCGAGCAGGTCGTCGTCGGCGAACAGCGGCGCCTCGCAGCGCACTGCCAGGGCGATGGCATCGGAGGGTCGACTGGAAATGACCTTCTCACCAGTGGTGGTCGCCAGGTGGATCTCGGCGTAGTACGTGCGATCACGAACCTCGGTGACGACGACACTGCTGACGGAAGCGCCGAGTTCGAGCAGCGTCGACAGGAACAGGTCGTGGGTCAGAGGCCGCGGCGGCACGACACCTTCGAGCGCGTAGTGGATCGACGACGCCTCGGGTGTGCCGATGTAGATCGGCAACAGGCGGTGACGGCCGTGCATCTCTCGGAGCAACACCATCGGTGTGTTCGCCGGGATTTCGACCCGCACACCGACCAGTTCGAGAGGAACCACGGTGTCGAGCCTAGTGCGGCTCAGTGCGTCAGGGGTCGCAGCGCGGCTCGCATCATCGCCGATCGGAGACGGCCACCGACCGCCTCGAGCTCGCGGAGCTGCTCCACGGCGTGGGCACGGGCCTCGGGGTTGCGCTGCCGCAGGAGCGGCTGGACGAGCTGGTCGAGCAGTCCGGCCTCCCGATCGGCGGCGACCCGCCACCCACGAAGGTGACGAGCGTCGACACCGGCATCGAGGAAGGGCTTCGCTTCGCGAGCGATGTCGAGCGCGTCCTCGTTGAACCGTACGAGCCCTCCGGACGTCTCCGCAGTCAGCACACCGTAGGAGATGAGCTGTTCGAGTTCGTCGTGCGAGAGGCCGCTCAGGGAGCAGAGCTGGTGCGCGTCGACCGGTTCGAACGGTGGTGCGGGGGCGGATGGCGCCGGGCGGACGGTCGGTTCGGGCTGTGCAGCCGGTGCGGCCGGCTCGCTCACCGGTTCGGGCGGGCGGGCAGACGGGGGCGGTGGCTCCGGCGATGCGGGCGGTAGCCCGTCGGTGCGCACGAAGAGTGCAGCGGCACCGGTGACCGGTTCGACGTCTGTTGCGGTGGCGGGGCGGCTGGAGACCACCGGCTCGCCGTCACCGACGTTGCGGATACCGCGCGGGCGGAGTTGCTCACCGGTCGGGTCGATCTCGCCCGAATCGATGCGATCCTTGATGACCCGCAGTGGGAGGTAGTTCTCGCGCTGCTCGCGCAGGATGCAGCGCAGGAGCTCGACGTCGTCGTCGTAGAACTTGCGGTACCCCGACGTCGTCCGTTCCGGATCGATCAGTCCCTGGCTCTCGAGGAACCGGATCTTCGAGATCGTGACGTCGGGGAACTCCTCGAGCAGGAGCCCCAGCACTTCGCCGATCGAGAGATGGGGCATGGTTCGTTCGACACCAATCACTTCAGACATCGGTGCGCTCGAAGAACACCAGGCGGAACTTGCCGATCTGCAGCTCGTCACCGTGACGGAGTGGCTGCGGTTGGTCGATGCGATCCTGGTTCACGTAGGTGCCGTTGAGCGACCCGGCGTCGCTGACCACGTAGCCACCCTCGGTGCGCTCGATCTCCGCATGGCGCCGCGACACGGTGATGTCGTCCAGGCTGATCTCGCTGTCGGGATGCCGCCCGAGACGAGTGACCAGGTCGACGAGCTGGAACCGGTCACCCGCCTGTGCTCCGGCGCGCACGATCAGGACCCCCACCTCGGTGGGCAGCTGCCCGATCGGGATCGCGATGTCGTCGTCGGTGCCCGGCGCTTCCTGCAGCGGATCGATCGCGGTCAGCGTGACGGTCCGGTCGTCGAGGGAGTCGAGCGGCGACCCACAGCTCGAGCAGAACGCACTCGTCGGGGGGTTGCGATGACCGCACTGATTGCAGAACACGTAGCCGCTCACGGGTCGCGACCCCTCAGCCTTCGGTCAGGGCTCGGTAGGCGTCGGCATCGAGCAGAGCGTCGAACTCGGTCGGCTCGGACATCTCGATCGTGCAGATCCATCCCTCGCCGTACGGGTCGTTGTTGAGGAGTTCGGGTTGGGACTCGAGCGCTTCGTTGATCGTCGAGATCGAGCCGGACACCGGTGCGTAGATGTCGCTGACCGATTTGGTGCTCTCGACCTCGGTGAACGACTCCCCCGCGGAAACCGTTCTTCCGGCGTCGGGTGCCTCGACGAACACGATGTCGCCGAGTGAGTCCTGGGCGTACTCGGTGATGCCGATCGTGACCACGTTCCCTGCTCGGCGGACCCATTCGTGGTCCGAGGAGTAGCGCAGTTCGGCCGGAACGTTCATGGTGCAACCGTATCCATCTTCAAGAGGTCGACGGTACAACACTCGCGGCCACCGCCGCCCGATGGCGGGCGATCCCCCGCCGAACCTCGGGGATGTAGGCCAGGCCCGTGTAGTAGCTGAGCACCAGCCCAGGGATGCCGAGGCACCACGCCGCGAACCCGAACCAGTCGGCCCCGGGAAAGTCGCTGTTGGCCATGAGGAATCCGGGAACGGCGAACATCAACAGGAACGTCGCGCACTTGCCGAGCCAGGTGACATCGATGCGTTCCATCTTGAACACCAGGGTCGCGATCACCATCATCAGGCCGACGAGCACCTCGCGGGCGAGCACGGCCACACCGAACCAGACCGGCATCGATCCGTCGATCATGATGGCGACGATCGCCACGATGAAGAGGATGCGGTCGGCGGTCGGATCGAACACCTTGCCGAACTCGCTCACCTGGCCGAGCCGGCGGGCGAGGTAGCCGTCGACCCAGTCGGTCGCCCCGAGCGCGCCGAGCATCCACGCCGCCGCCGCCTGATTGTCACGGCCGAACAAGAGGTAGAGGAAGATCGGCAGGCAGAGCAGCCGGGCGAGCGTGAACAGGTTCGGCACCGACCAGATCCCGTCGAACATCGATGGTGGCGGCGGCTCGACGTCAGGCGGTGTCGGGGTCGCGATCGGCTCCGGTTCCGTCATGGCCGACAGCGTAGGGTCCTCGCTGCATGGCGACGATTTTCACCCGCATCATCGACGGCGAGATCCCCGGCACGTTCATCTGGCGCGACGATCGCTGCGTGGCGTTCATGTCGATCAACCCGATGGCGCGAGGCCACGCCCTGGTGGTGCCGATCCAGGAGGTCGACCACTGGGTCGACGCGCCGGCCGACCTCACCGCGCACCTGTTCGAGGTGACCCGCCTGATCGGCGTCGCCCAACGGGCCGCGTTCGACTGCGAGCGGGTCGGCGTGATCATCGCCGGCTACGAGGTTCCCCACATGCACATTCACGTGATTCCGACATCGGCGATGTCGGAACTGAGCTTCGCCAACGCCGCGGCCCACGTCGACCCTGCGGATCTCGAAGCCGCGGCCGCCGCGATCCGCGCCCACCTGCCGTCCTGATCAGGTCGGCTCGGCCAACGATGGGTCGTTGTTGCGGACGTTGTTGACGTCGGTCGACACCGGATGCATGGTGAGGATGCCGTCGTTGCGCTCGGTGAACAGTTCGGACAGGGCGGCGATGTCGTGGTTGTCCGGGTCGAGCCATTCCTTCCACCGCGACGCGGGGACGATGACCGGCATGCGGTCGTGCACGGCCTGCATCGTTTCGTTGGCGGCGGTGGTGACGACCGTTGCGCTCTGCAGCCAGCGACTGCCGGCTTCCGGGTCCTTCCATGCCGTCCACAATCCGGCGACGGCGAGCGGTTCACCGTCGATGCGGTGGATGAACATCGGCTGCTTGAGCGGCTTGCCCTTGGCATTGACCGGGCCGTCGGCGGCGCCGGCCTTCCACTCGTAGAACCCGTCCATCGGGATCAGGCATCGCTTCTTGGCCAGCAGGCCCTTGAACGCCGGTTTCTCGGCGAGGGTTTCCGATCGGGCGTTGATCATCTTGGAGCCGATCTTGCGATCCTTGGCCCAACTCGGGATGAGCCCCCAGTGGAACGCCTGGACGCGCAGTACCCCGTCGGGGCCGGTGACCACGCCGTAGATGTCCTGGGTGGGCGCCACGTTGTAGTTCTCGCCGAGCGTTTCCACGTCGGCTTCGGCGCCGAAATACGAGGCGATGCGCTCAGGGTTGGCGGTGGAGACGAAGCGGCCGCACATGGTCCCGACGATACTGCCGGGGTGTGACGCCGCTCCGCGTCACACGGGCACCGCGTCGCGGTACAGGCGGGCGAAGTTGTGCCGGTAGAAGTTGTCGAAGGCGGGTGCGGTGGTGTCGGTCATCGTCGACTCGAACCGCTCGATCGGGTCCTTCGTGCCCTCGGGGTGCGGATAGTCGGAGGAGAACATGAACAGGTCGGCGCCCGCCTGGTCGATCATCCAGCCGACGGGCTCGCCGGCGAACGGCGTGAAGCGCATGCAGTCGTGCACGTATTCGCTCGGCTGCTTCGTCAGGGCGCGCAGCGGTGGCTCGGTCTTGGCGAACTGCATCGCCCGGTCGAGCCTGCGGATCCACGGAATCGACCCAGAGCGCGCCCTCCTCGACGGAGGCACCACGCAGCCCGGGGAAGGTCTCGAACATGCCGTCGAGCACCATCGCCGCCCAGAAGATCTCCGGGCGCTGGTGGATGGCCATGAAGTCCTTGGCCCGGACGTTCTCGCCCCCGCCGAGGAAGTCGGTGACGACATGGCCGTTGTCGTGGAACCCCGGGCGGACGGGTCGGCCGCCGCCGCCGATGTGGCTGACCACCGGCACGTTCTCCGCCTCGAGCATGGCCCAGAGCGGATGGTGGTCGGGATGCGTGGGCGACACGACGCCGCGCGGCAGATCGGTCGGCACCATCACCGCCGCACAGCCCTCGTCGATCGCTCGCCGCGCACACTCGACGGTTCGCTCCGGGCACGCCCCACGGCACCGACGCGACCGCGAGCATCCGATCGTCGTCGCCACAGAATGCCGCCATCGCCCGGTTCAACGCGTCGGAGCCGCGATACAGCAGGTCGACATCCTTGCCGGCGAACTGGGTGGCGGCGAACGTCGGGAACACGAGCTGTGCGGCGAATCCGAGTGTGTCGAGGACATGGCTGCGCTCGGTGGATTCGAAGGCGCCGACCGCTCCCCACCCCTTGGCGTGCAACAGCTCGATCGGGTCGTCGGCGAGCGCCACCGCACCGGAGGCGGCCCGCTCGGCGGCCTCGGCCACGGCGCGATCGGCCAGCGCACCCGCCCCGCCGAGCGCGAGTGGACGCAACTGTTCGCGTGTCGTGTCGTCGGCGAACTTCTCGAGCCAGCCCGGGAGTTCCATCACATGACTGTCGGCGTCGAACACGACGCGATCCCCTGCATACGTCATGCGCGCGAACGTATCGCGCCGCGAGGACGCGTCGAGCCACGCCGCGTCAGGCGGTGCTGAACGCGGTCGGGCCGGGATCCGGCAGGCCGTAGTTGTTCGGGCCGGGCTCGCCGGGCGTCGCCAGGAACACGATCAGGACGATGAAGCCGACGATCGGAATCAGCGCCAGCAGCAGGAACCAGCCGGACTTGTTCGTGTCGTGGAGACGTCGGATGGCAACCGCCAGTGACGGGACGAGCACGGCGATGAAGTAGACGAACGCGAGGATGTAGAAGGCACTCGAGATCGCGGTGAGGAGGTTGATCGACGAGTGCCGATGATGAAGGTGGCGAGGACGAACCACCAGTACTCGGCTCGGCCGGCTCGACCGTCGAACTTGGCGTATCGCTCGAGAACGACCAGCTTCCAGGCTTCGATCAGAATCATTGCGATGTGCTCCCTTGTGAGCAGTTGCGTCGACGACAACGTAGTCGGGTCGGGGCGACGACGCGATGGATGCTCACGTGTCAAGCTCCGCTGCGATGACGGACTCGTGGGACGACCTCGCCGACTGGTGGATCGACGCGGTCCGCGACGACCCGTCGCAGTCGACCGACACGCACGACGTGCTGGCCGAACTGCTCGAGGGAACCGATGGCCCCACCGTGGATGTCGGCTGTGGCGAGGGCCAAGGCATGCGCGCCGTCGGCGGATCGGTGATCGGCATCGACCTGTCGTACGAGCTGCTGCAGACTGCCAGATCGGCCGGCCCGGTCGTCGTCGGCCGGGCGCCGGACCTGTCGTTCGTCCGGTCCGGCGTGGCGCGGCGGCTCGTCGCCGTCGGCCTGCTCGACCTGATCGACGACCACGAGCAGTTCCTGAGCGAGGCCCATCGGGTGGTCCGTCCGTCCGGGCACCTGTGCGTGGTCATCAACCATCCGATCGCGACGGCACCTGGCTCGGCACCACTGGTCGATCCCACCGGTGAGGTCCTGTGGCGGTGGGGCACGTACCTGACGCCCGGCATCCTCCCGCAGCGCATCGAAGCGCACACGGTCGACCTGATCCACCGGCCGCTCGGCGCTCTGCTCACGAGCGCTGCCCGCGCCGGCTGGTCGCTCGAGCAGATGATCGAACGCGGGCCGAGCGCCGCGACGCTCGCCCGCCATCCCGACATGACGGGGCAGGAGCACATCCCGACGCTGGCCGGGTTTCGGTGGCGACGTCATTGAGTGCCCCGCCGGTCGATCTATCGTCGGGCGATGGAGTCACCGGGAATCGCAGCAGTCGAGGAATATCTCCGGTCGGTGCCGTCACCGCAGCGCGAAACGCTGGAGTCCCTCCGCGCCACGTTGCGCACGTTGCTCCCGCATGCCGAGGAGCGCATGAAGTACGCGATGCCGGCGTTCACGCTCGACGAACACGGGGTGGCGGCCTACGCCTCGTTCAAGGCGCACTGTGGCTACTTCCCGATGAGCAGCACCGTGCTCGTCGCGGCGGGCGACACGATCAGTAAGTACGAGACGTCAAAGGGCGGTCTGCGGTTTCCGATCGACCAACCGTTGCCCGTCTCGGTCGTGCGGCGGCTCGTCAAGCTGCGCTTGGCCGAATTCGACGCGGTGAGCAACGGGACACGCCGGGCCTACTACCCCGACGGCCAATTGAAGGCGGCGGGTCGCATGAAGGACGGCAAGCTCCATGGGTCGTGGAAGTGGTACCGACAGGACGGTTCGCTGCTGCGGACCGGCAGCTTCAAGAACGGCGAGAAGGCCGGGACCTGGCAGTCGTACGATCGTGACGGCTCACCGGTCGGAACCCAGCGGCACTGACTGGGCCCCGCTCGTTCAGCACTCGAGGCCGGCGGCGATCGCCGGCTCGCGATAGGCGACGGCCAGCGTCTCCACGGTCTCGTGCGCGTTCAGACCGCTCGGGTTCGGAACGATCCACAGACGCGCACCCTCGAAACCGCCGGCCTGCTCGCCGAGCGCGACCTTGGCGTTGCCGAAGGCCGTCCTGTACGCAGTGATGCCGGCCACCGCCACGACCGCGGGCGCCCGCTCGCGGACGAGTGCTCGAAGTGCCTCACCTCCCCGTCGCAGTTCGTCGGTGGTGAGTTCCGATGCCTTCGCCGTCGCCCGTTTCGCCAGGTTCGTGATCCCGATCCCGCGGCGCACGAGATAGTCGCGATCGTCGTCGGTGAAGCCCGTGCCACGGTCGATCGGCCGGTCGATCACGCCGCCCAGGAACAGGGCCGGATAGAACCGGTTCCCCGGATGTGCGAAGTGGGTCTGGGTGGCGGCGGTCCAGAGGCCGGGATTGATGCCCACGAACAGCAGGCGCAGTCCCGGCCCGAGAAGGTCGGGAACAGTCGTGCCCGCGAACGACTCCAGTTCGGCACGCGTAAATCCCACGGCGCCGATCATGCCAGGCGTGCCACACTCGACCCATGGGGACCGGGCACTGGCCGCTGTTCGACCTGGTGGTCGAGACGCCGCGCCTGACCCTGCGCTACGTCGACGACGATCTGGCGGTCGAACTCATCGATCTCGCTGGTCGCGGGATCCACGATCCCGCGACGATGCCGTTCTCGATCCCGTGGACCGACCTTCCCTCTCCCCGGTTCGAACGCGAGGCGCTGCAGTTCTACTGGAGTCGCCGAGCAGGGCTGCGGCCCGACGACTGGTCGCTGCAGATGGCGGTCATCGTCGACGGCGTGACCGTCGGACTGACCGATCTGCTGGCGAGGGACTTCCCGCGGTTGCGCGGTGTGGCGACCGGATCGTGGCTCGGTCGTGAGTTCCAGGGCCGCGGGATCGGCAAGGAGATGCGGATCGCGACGTTGACGCTCGGCTTCGACGGTCTCGGCGCCGAGTATGCGACGACCGGTGCGTTCCACGACAACGCGGCGTCGATCGGCGTCACCACGTCGCTCGGCTACGAGCCGACCGGGTGGCGCGACACGCTCCGACGCGACGAGCGCGACAAGCTCCTGGAGTACCGCATGTCCCGCGAACACTGGCTGACGATCCGGCGCGACGACATCACGATCGACGGACTCGAGCCGTGCCTCGACCTGCTCGGCGTGCCGTGACGGTCACGCCAGCGGTCCTTGCAGAATGGGAGCCATGATCGCCTCCGGCATGGAGTGGTTGACCGGATGGGACAGCTGGATGCTGGTCCTGTGGGCCATCGCCCTCCCGATCGTCCTGGTCTATGCCACCGCACGATGGCTGATCGACCGTACGAAGCGGTAGGTCTTCTCGACGGGGACGGAACCCGGCGACCGCGACAAGCGGGCGCCGGGCATCCTCAGGTCCCGAGACCACGGCCAACGACGAGCGCCGCCGATGAAGCGGTCTACATGACCGAAGGCCTCCGCCGATGGCGTCGGGCCACGATGGGACTCTCGTCATCGCCATCGGCAGCCTGCCGCTCCTGCTCGAGTCAAGCGAGCGCAGCTGCCTAGCGACAGGATTTTCCTCGACGTCGTGAACGTTCTGGTGCTCGTCGCCTTCGCCGTCGACTACGCGGTGGAGCTGATCCTGGCCTCGCAGCGCGGGATCTATGTCCGGAAGGAATGGACGAGCGCAGCGATCGTGCTCAGCCAGGCGATCTCACTCCTGCCCGGACTAGCGGGCTTCGGAGTACTGCGTGCGTTTCGTGCTGCTCGCCTCTTCCGGGTGGTGGCCGTCGTCCTGCGTCTCCTCGCTGTCGGCGGCGCCGCAGCGACCGAGGGACGAGCGATTCTGCGAAAGAAAGCGGCACGGTTTGCTCTGGGTCTCGCAGCCTTCACCTGGCTCATGTCAGCGGTGGCGTTCACGCTCGCGGAGAACGTGAGCGAAACGGGGACCTTGAACTCGTTCGGTGATGCGCTCTGGTGGTCCGCGGCCACGATCACGACCGTCGGATACGGCGACATCTATCCGGTCACTGCGCTCGGTCGTGTCGTCGGGGTGTTCACCATGCTCGTCGGAATCTCCACGTTCGCGGTCGTCACGGCGAAGGTCGCGGAGTTCCTCGTCCGGAGCCGACATGGACGACAGACGAACCGTGAGTGGAGAATCGCAACCGTGAACCCGCAGCGTCGGGTTGGGAAGATTCGGGCTACCAGCTCCGACAACTGCCGTCGGCCAACGAACCGAAAGCGTGCAGCTGCGGATCAGGCCGCGGAAGCGGGACCTGGCTCTCCCAGCGCCGTCGGCGTAGCATGATCGGTGGAGCGCGACAACATGGACGACATGGCATGACCGATCCGAGGCACGACGCCGAGCGGACTGCGAGCGCCCCACGGATCGCCGGGTATCGCTACCCGACGCCGACTGGCGAACCGTGCCCGCGCACCGTTCGTGTCGACGGCACGATCGAGTTCGGCGGCAACTGCCAAGCCTGCGGTTTCTGCTTGCTGTATGCCGAGCTCGTCGACCAGACGGACGCTCGGCCTCTCGGGTAGGCCCGATTGAGCGCAGACGGTCGCGGGATGGAAGCGGTCGACGTTCGGGCTGGGCAACGCTGGTCGGCGCGAATCGGCAGCGACCCCGACATCCAGATCGTCGGTCGCGCCACACGACAACCGCTGCCTGAGCGCCCGGACGCCTACTTGGCGCTCATGATTTGCTTCCGGAGGGTTCGGCAGGAAACCCTTATGTTGTAAGGGTTTCCCACAGCGTCGGGCTGGGGAGATTCGAACTCCCGACCTCTTGTCCCCCAGACAAGCGCGCTAACCAAGCTGCGCCACAGCCCGTGCGTGTGGACCGCCGACTCTAGCGACGTCGGGGCCACTCCCCTCCTCCGAGACGGAGGGATTCGGCGTCAGAGGTTTCCGGTGGCGATCTGCCAGAACCGCCAACTGAGGTAGACGACGAGTACCCCCACGAGCAACTTGAAGTGCCACGGAGTCTTCTCGTCGGACTTCTCGTCGTCGTCGTGGACGTGCGGCTCCTCGACCAGTTCCCCGCATTGCGGGCACGTCCCGTCGTCGTTCATCGAGTTCGGTGTCCAGTACTTCGAACACGCCTCGCAGTACGGCATCAGATCTTCCTGTCACTCACGCTTGCGAACACGGATCTTCATCGCCGTCGACCCGAGGTCGAACTCGTCACGGATCGCTCGCTCGATGAACCGCAGGTACGGCCGACCGATCTCCCGGTTGACGAACAGCGTGAACGTCGGTGGGTCGATCGCACCCTGCACGGCGTAGAGGATCTTGGCGCCGTGCGGCGCCGGGTTGCGCTGCTGCGCGGCGGCGATGACCTTGTTGACGTCCCTGGTCGGCACCCTCGTGTGGTACTGCGAGATCGCTTCGGTCAGCAGCGGGTGCAGCTTCTCGACGTTCTTGCCGGTCAGGGCCGAGATCTTCAGGACCGGCGCGTCGCCGACGAAACCGAGCATCCGCCGCACCTCCCCCAGCACCTCGAGGCGCTCCTCGGTGCCGACCAGATCCCACTTGTTGAGCACGATCACCGTCGGGCAGCCGGCGGCGTCGACCCGTTCCGCCAAGCGCTGATCCTGCGCCGTGACACCGACGGTCGCGTCGATCACGACCAGGGCGATGTCGGCGTCGTCGATCGCACGCAGGGCGCGGACGAACGAGTAGTACTCCGCCGGGTCGTCGATCTTCGCCTTGCGTCGCATGCCCGCGGTGTCGACGAACACGATCGGCCCGTCGTCGGTGTCGACGAGCGTGTCGATCGAGTCGCGGGTGGTGCCGGCGAGGTCGTGGACCACGGCTCGGTCGGCGCCGACCAGGCGGTTGAACAACGTCGACTTGCCGACGTTCGGCCGTCCGACGATGGCGACCCGCGGCGGGGCCGCCTCCTCGGTCGGCTCGTCGTCGGTGTCGTCGGGCCAGGGGTCGTCCTCGTCGTAGGCCGGCGGCCGCCGGGCCTCGTCCGAGAACTGTTCGAGGACCAGGTCGAGCAGGTCGCCGGCGCGCCGTCCGTGCAGCGCGCTCACGGGCACCGGCTCGCCGAGACCGAGGCTCATGAACTCCCACATCTCGTTCTCACGGCGCTCGTTGTCGGCCTTGTTCGCGACGACGATCACCGGGGTGTGCGTGCGGCGGATCCAGTTGGCGATCGTCTGGTCGTCGTCGGTGAGCCCCACCGAAGCGTCGACGACGAACAGCACGACGTCGGCCTCCTTCACCGCGGCCTCGACCTGCCGGCTCACCTTCGCCTCGAGCGCGTCACCACCGGGCATCCAGCCGCCGGTGTCGACCACCTGGAACGGGATGTCGAGCCACTCGGCTTCGTGGTCCTTGCGGTCGCGGGTGATGCCCGGACGGTCTTCGACGATCGCCTCCTGGTGGCCGACGACACGGTTGAACAGCGTGCTCTTGCCGACATTCGGTCGTCCGATGATGACGACGGTCGGCAGGCGCGGCGGGGCCGCGACGTCGGTGTCGTCACCCGATCGTCGAGTGTCGGGGGTCGGGTCGTTGGCCATCAGGGTGTCCGTTTCTCAGTGTTCGTTCAGGGCGTTGCGCAGCGAGATGCCGTCGGTCGGCACGACTTCCACGATGCGGGGCAGTTCGTCGATCGTGATCCCGTCGAGGAATCGTCCCTCGTCGGACAGGCACACGTCGGGGAGCAGGTAGCGATGGCCGTCGGGTTGGGTGGCCAGCACGGCGCTCACGTCGGCGCCCGTGATGAGCCCGGTCACCCCGGTGTTGCCGCCGAAGAAGTCGTTGACGACGGGCAGCACGCGGATGTCGGTCCGGTCGAGCGAGTCGACGAGCGGGCCGATGATGCGCGCCCCGAGCTCGCCGGTCAGCACCGCCACCGGTGCGGACCGGCGCGGCGTCAGGCTGATGCTGACCGCCGTCGGCCGACCTGTTGCGTTGTGCCTGACCCCGCGCGACAGGTTGGTGGAGGGCGGTGTAGGAGGCGGGGTTGGGTGGGGCGTCGACGGCGGCGAAGAAGCCGCGTTGCACGCCCGTCGACTGCGTCGCCCGGCCCTGGAACTCCGCTTCGAACGTGCGGGCCATCCCGATGCCGTCCTCGTGCATCGGGAAGCCGTCGTACCGTTCGGCGTCGGGGAACGGCCGCTCGGCCATCAGGTAGTACTCGTCGGCGGCGTAGAGCATCCGGCGCCCGAGCGTGGCCTGGAACACGTCCTGCCAGTCGGCCACGGCATCGACGACCGCTCGGGCCTCCTCGACCGTGTGCAGCCGCATGGCCGGCTCGCGGTTGAACTTCGAGATACCGAGCGGGACGAGGGCCACCGAGTCGAGCTCGGGATACTGATCGAGGATGCCGGCGAACGTGTCGTCGAGGATCGCGCCGTCGTTGACACCCGGGCACACCACGATCTGGCCGCGCACGGTGATGCCGTGATCGAGCAGCGCCCGCAACCAGCGCAGGCTCATGCCGCCCCGCGGGTTCTTCAGCATCTGACTGCGCACGTCGGGATCGGTGGCGTGGATGCTCACGTGCAGCGGCGACAACCGCTCGGTGACCACGCGTTCGAGGTCGGCCTCGGTGAAGCGGGTGAGCGTGGTGAAGTTCCCGTAGAGGAACGACAATCGGTAGTCGTCGTCCTTGAGGTAGAGACTCGACCGCATCCCTTTGGGGAGCTGGTAGATGAAGCAGAACTCGCAGTGGTTGTCGCAGGTGCGCACGCGGTCGAACACCGCGCTCGACACCTCGACGCCGAGCGACTCCCCAGCCGCCTTGACGATCGAGAAGGAGAGTTCGAGACCGCCGCGGCTGACGTCGAGGTCGATCTCGGCGTCGTCGGCGGCGAGCTGCCACTCGATGATGTCGCGAGGCATCACTCCGTTGACCCGGATGATCTCGTCGCCCACCGCGATCCCGTGTTCGGCGGCCGCCGACCCGGCGGCAACCGCCACGACCATGGGCGCGAGCGACCGCTTGGTGCGGGGCACGGGCGCGGAAAGGTCGGTGGGGGTAGCAGCCATGGGATACCGGTGAGTCAGGCTACCTGCGGTTGTTCTGGGTAGATTCGAGGGCACATGACGAGTGACACGACGGCCGACACCGATTCGGAGCCTGACAGTCCGGGTTCACGGGTTGATCAGGTGTTGCTCGCCGAGCCGCGGGGTTTCTGTGCCGGTGTCGAGATGGCGATCAAGGCGTTGGCGTGGATGGTCCGTTCGTTCCCGGCGCCGGTCTACTGCTACCACGAGATCGTGCACAACCAGCTGGTCGTGCAGCGTTTCGAACGGCTGGGCGTGGTGTTCGTCGACGACATCGCCGAGATCCCGCCGGGGATGCCGATCATGCTGTCGGCGCACGGTTCGGCTCCCGAGGTCGTGGAGGCCGCTCGGGCCCGCGGGGCGTACGTCGTCGACTCGGTGTGTCCCCTCGTCACCAAGGTCCACCACGAGGTGAAGGTGCGGGCCGGGAAGGGCTACCGCATCCTGTATGTCGGCCACGAAGGGCACGAGGAGGCGGTCGGCACGATGGCGGTCGCGCCGGACGCGATCGACCGGGTGCAGTCGGTCGCCGAGGTCGACGCGCTCGACCCGATCGACCAACCCGTTGCACTCCTCGCCCAGACGACCCTGTCGCACCGCGACTGGGACGACGTGGCGGTGGCGGTCAAGCGCCGGTTCCCGCAGGTGTGGACGCCCGGACGCAGCGATCTGTGCTTCGCCACGACCAACCGGCAGGCCGCGCTGATGGAACTCGCCCACCGGTGTGACGCGATCGTGGTGCTCGGCTCGGCCAACTCGTCGAACACGCAGGCGCTCGAACAGCTCGCCCGCGAGGCCGGCTGCCAGCGGGTCTACCGGGTCAACGGCGTCGATGAACTTCCCGACGACCTCGCCGGGATCGTCGGGGTCACGGCCGGCGCCTCGGCGCCCGAGGAGCTCGTCGCCGAGGTACTGGACTTCCTGCGCCCGTCGAACGGCGTCGAACTCGTGAGCATCACCGACGAGAACGAGTACTTCCCGCCGCCGCGCAACATCCGCGACCTCCAGCTGTCGATCGAGACCGCGGCGACGGTGATGCTGGGCGGCAGCCTGCTGAGCCGGCCCGGGATGGACGACCGCAGCGTCGGCGCGAGCGACGTCCTCACCGCCCTCGCTCTGTGATCGGCTGACGGTCCTCGAGCATTGACCTGCGAAGGACGGCCTCGCAGAATGCATGCATGGCCTTCTATTCGTACCTGTTCTTCAGCGGCAACTGTCGCGAGGCGTTCACGCGCTACCAGGAGATCTTCGGCGGCGAACTCCGGCTGATCGCGATGTCCGATGCGCCTCCAGGAGAGGCACCCGCCGATCCCGCCGCGGCCGACCTGATCATGCACGCCTCGCTGACGAACGGTGACGATCTGCTCATGGCGTCCGACGACCCGACGGGCGACGCCAGCGGTGCCGTCGGCTTCTCGGTCAACTTCTCGACGCCCGACACCGCTCGGGCCCGCGAAGTGTTCGACCAGTTGTCCGACGGTGGCGAGGTCCGGGCGCCGCTGGCCGAGACGTTCTTCTCGCCGGCCTTCGGCATGTGCGTCGACCGTTTCGGGATCCCCTGGATGGTCAGCGCCGATCCACCGACCTGACCCGGCCGATCAAGCGCGATCGAGCGAGCCCGCGCTCGGCAACGCGTGAACAATCTGCGCACCTACGCCGCACATTGTTCACGCATTCCGAGTTGGATCAGTTGCGCGGGACCTCGGACCAGGGCACCTCGCGGTCGACGCGGACGTCGCCGGGGAGGCCGAGCACGCGCTCGCCGAGGATGTTCTTCATCACCTCGGTGGTGCCACCCTCGATCGAGTTGGCCCGGCTGCGCAGGAACGCCTTCTGGAGCGTGTCGGAACCCATCGCCGTCTCCGGCCGGATCATCTCGTAGCTGCCGTACAGCATTCCCTCGGCACCCATGAGGTCGACGACCATCGAGTAGATGTCCTTGTTGAGGTCGGCCGAGGCCATCTTGCCGATCGAACCCTCCGGGCCCGGATCGCCCATCTTGCGGTTCTGGTTGGCGCGGATGTTCGTGAGCCGCAGCACCTCGGCACGGGCCCACAGCTTCATCACCTCGTCGAGCGCGGCCGGGTCCTTGCGGTCGTCGGGCAGCGCGCTCCACGTGGCGGTGAGCGCGCCGATCGTGCCCGAGCCCTTCGTCGGGATCGCGCCGCCGATCGACACCCGCTCGTTCATCAACGTCGTGAGCGACACGCGCCAGCCGTCGCCCGGGCTGCCGAGCATCTCCTCGGCGGGGATGCGGGTGTCGCTGAAGAAGACCTCGTTGAACTCGGCCTCGCCGGTCATCTGGCGCAGTGGCCGGATCTCGACTGTCGGATCGTGCATGTCGACGACGAACGCGGTCAGACCGGCGTGCTTGACCGCCTGCGGGTCGGTGCGGACGACGAGCAGTCCCCACCGCGACAGGTGCGCGAGGGTGGTC
Source organism: Ilumatobacteraceae bacterium (assembly GCA_963752815.1). GTDB lineage: Bacteria > Actinomycetota > Acidimicrobiia > Acidimicrobiales > Ilumatobacteraceae > Sva-07. The sequence continues at coordinate 511,731 of CAVVZI010000006.1, forward strand.
CAGACCTTCTGACCGTTGCAGATCCACTCGTCGCCGTCCTTGACCCCCGTCGCCGACAGCCCGGCGAAGTCCGATCCGGATCCCGGCTCGGAGAACAGCTGGCACCAGATCTCCTCGCCCGTGAACAGCGGACGCAGGTAGCGGGACTTCTGCTCCTCGCTCCCCCACACGGCGACCGTGGGCCCGGTCATGCCGTGGCCGATCGGGTTGCGGTACATCGGGTTCGGGGCGCCCTCGGCGTAGACCCGCTCGTTGATCTGCTTCTGCAGCTTCGGGGTCAGGCCGAGGCCGCCGTGCCCTTCGGGGAAGTGCACCCACGCGAGGCCGCGGTCGAACTGCTCGCCGAGGAACACCTTGGGATCGGTGGTGGCGGGCGGGAAGGAGGCGAGAAGGTCGTCGACGAGTTCGGCGACGCGGCGCTCATCGGCGCTCAGCTCGGAGGTCGGGGCATCGATCACGGTCATGCTCGGAACGTAGTTGGCGACGTGGCTGCGCCTGCAACCGTGCACGCCGCCGAACCTGTCGCGAAGTGCCTGACCCCGCGCGACAGGTTCAGTTGAACGTGGCGGTGGCGGCGATGATCTCGTCGTGCTCGGTGGCGGCGAGCTCGGGGACCTGGGCGCGCAAGGACATCACGACACCGAGGCGCACGACGTCGGAACGGCGGACGAACACGGCACGCAGGTTGTTGAGCATGCGGATCACGATGTCGCGGTGCGGAGGTGGGCGCGAGGAACTCGTCGCTCCAGGTCGCGCCGGCACCGGTGACCTTGTGGAACAGGTCGGCCGCCGCGGTCCGGTCGAGTCGTTGCGGGCCGTGGAACGGGTCGTAGAACGCATCGGGATCGTCGGCGACGCCCACGATGAAATGAGCCGGCATCCCGACCCCGAACAGCGGCACACCGACCCGGCGGGCGACTTCGATCATCAGCACCGACAGCGTGATCGGGATCCCGACCCGGGTGGCGATCACCCGGTCGAGGCACGAGTTCCGCCAGTCGTAGTACGACGATTCGTTCCCGGTGAAGGCGAGTGTCGAGAACAGGTAGCGCGCCACGCCGTCGGCCGTCGGCGTGGGACAGTCGCCGGCCAGCCGGTCGAGCGCCGCGAGCCACTCGATGTCGTCGAGCCCCGGCCGGAGCGCCGCGGCGATCAGCAACGCCGCCTCGTCGAGAATCACCTCGCCCCCGACCGCCATCATCGTGGCGAAGTGCGACGTCGACATCGACTGAACGGTACCGGTCGACTACGTTCCGCCTCATGTTCCCTGGTGCCCATCTCGCTGCCCACGCCGACAAACCGGCACTCATCATGGGCGGATCCGGATTCACGCAGACCTTCGCCGAACTCGACGCGGCCGCGAACCGGCTCAGCCACCTGCTGCGATCGGCCGGCCTCGAACCGGGCGATCACATCGCGATCTGCATGGAGAACCACGACCGGTATCTCGAAGTCGTGTGGGGCTGCCACTACGCCGGACTCGTCTACACCTGCACGTCGTCCCGACTGCAGAGCGGCGAACTCGAGTACATCCTCAACGACTGCGAGGCGCGGGCCTTCATCACCTCGCAGTACAAGGCCGAACAGGCCGCCGAGATCGTGGCCAACACGCCGGGGGTCGAGCTGCGGCTCATGCTCGACGGCGTGATCGACGGCTACGAGAGCTACGAGGACGCGGTCGCCGAGCAGCCGGTCGAGCCCCTCGAACACCGCATCGCCGGCACCGACATGCTGTACTCGTCCGGCACGACCGGCCGTCCGAAGGGCGTGGCGCTCCCGTTCAAGGCGACGCCGATGGCCGAAGGGACATCAGGGGTGCTCGGGTTGAGCCAGATGCTGTTCGGCGTCGACGACACGAAGATCTACCTCTCCCCCGCGCCGTACTACCACGCCGCTCCGTTGCGCTTCTGCCTCGCGACGCAGGCCCTCGGCAGCACCGTGGTGGCGATGGAGCACTTCGACCCCGAGGAGTACCTGCGGCTCGTCGAGCGCTACCACGTCACGCACAGCCAGGTCGTGCCGACGATGTTCATCCGCATGCTCAAGCTGCCCGAGGAGGTGCGCGCGAAGTACGACGTGTCGTCGCTGGAGTGCGTGATCCACGCGGCCGCTCCGTGCCCGGCGCCGATCAAGAAGCAGATGATCGAGTGGTTCGGCCCGGTGATCCACGAGTACTACGCGGGGACCGAGGGGAACGGGTTCGTGTACTGCAACAGCGCCATGTGGCTCGCCCACGAGGGCACGGTGGGCACACCGATCGGCTGCACCGTGCACATCGTCGGCGAGGACGGCGAGGAAGTCCCGCAGGGTGAGTCGGGCACCGTGTTCTTCGAGGGCGGCGCCACGTTCGAGTACCACAACGACCCGGAGAAGACGAAGGGGTCACGGCACCCCAAGGGCTGGTCGACGCTCGGTGACGTCGGCTATCTCGACGCCGACAACTTCTTGTACCTCACCGACCGCAAGGCGTACATGATCATTTCAGGCGGCGTGAACATCTACCCCCAAGAGGCGGAGAACGTGCTCGTCACCCACCCCAAGGTGGTCGACGTCGCCGTGTTCGGCGTCCCCAACGACGACTTCGGCGAGGAGGTCAAGGCGGTCGTGCAGCCCGTCGAGATGCCGGCCGACGACGCCGCGGCTGCGGCGCTCGCCTCGGAGCTCATCCAGTTCTGCCGGTCGGAACTGGCCGACGTGAAGTGCCCGCGATCGATCGACTTCCGCCCCGAACTCCCCCGCCACCCGACGGGCAAGCTCTACAAGCGGATCCTCAAGGACGAGTACTGGAGCCAGGCAGGACGTTCGATCTGAGCGCCCCTCGGCCGTCTCAGGCGCTGACCAGCCAGGGATCCTTGATGTCGATGTACCTCTCGACCTTCATCAGCCGCTCCCATTCGTCGAACATCGATGCCATGTCCTTCGACATCTCGCCCTTTTCACCCTTGCGCGCCTCGGCCTCGGAGGTGAAGTAGGCCACCTCGGTGAACTCCCCGTCGCCGAAATAGGCGGTCACCGAGCCCAGGAGATCGGGCCGCATCTCGGCGAGTACCTGGTCGGCGTCATGTTCGAGTTGGTCGAGCCTGCGACGATCCGCGACGTGCCCTTCCATCACCTGGACGAAGTGGGCGCTGTCGAGCTCACCGTGGCTCATGAGTTGCACGTCGTCGGTGTCGTGGAACCGGACCGGTCCGTCGAAGCACTTCTCCGTCTCCGCCCACCAAGCGCCCTGTTCGGGTCGATCGCTGTTGCGCTGCGCCGCGTCACGACTTTCGAAGCGAGCGATCAAGATGCAGTCGCCCGACGACGTGCAACCGCCGGTCGAGCCGAGATACCCGATCGCCCCTGGCATCAGATCCCGTTGCCAGATGTCGAGACGTTCGTGCAATTCGTCAGGGCGTTCCGTGCGCCCCTCGATGACCTGGATGAACATTGTTGACCTCCTTCGAGTCGAGAAATTTGACGCTTCCAGCCTGCGCCTCGACCGCAAGGTCGTCAAGCCGAAGTCACCTCCCAGGGAGGTCGCACTGGACGCGAATAGGGCAATCGAGCTGACTGTTATCGTTCGGAATCCCCGAGTTCTCCCACCCCTTTCTCGACTGGCCCGGGCCGATCGCGTTCGCCCATCGCGGCGGCACGAGCGAGTTCCCCGAGAACACGATGCCGGCGTTCGAGCACGCCGTGTCCGTCGGCTTCCGGTATCTCGAGACCGACGTGCACGTCACGAAGGACGGCGTGCTCGTCGCCTTCCACGACACCGACCTGAACCGGACGTGCGGTCATCCGGGCGAGATCATCGACATGACCTGGGCCGAGATCGCCGAGCTGCGGGTGGACGGTCGCGAACCGATTCCGCTGATGCGCGACCTCCTCGAACGCTGGCCCGACGTGCGCTTCAACATCGACTGCAAGGCCGACACCGCACTCGAGCCTCTCGCCGCGCTGATCGCCTCGACCGCGGCGATCGAGCGGGTGTGCATCGGATCGTTCAGCCACCGCCGGCTGACCCGGCTCCGCAAACTCTGCGGGCCCGGTCTCCTGACGTGTCTCAGCCCACCGGAGATCGCGTCACTGCGAATCCTCCGGCGCGTGTGGGGTTCCAGCCCGCGGGTCGCCCAGGTGCCGATCACCGCTGGGAACGAGGACAGCCTGTTCCACGTGACCCTCGTCAACGAGCGCTTCATCCGGGACGCGCATCGGGAGCATCTGCCGGTGCATGTGTGGACGATCGACGACGAAGCCGAGATCGACCGCCTTCTCGATCTCGGCGTCGACGGCATCATGACCGACCATCCGGAACTGCTACGACAGGTCTTCGAGCGGCGCGGCGTCTGGTACCAGTGACGCCACCGGCGTCGGTGCGGCGCCCGAGCGGCCCGGCGTGTCGAGGGCGAACAACGACATCGCGCCGCCCACGACCATCGTGGCGCCACCGAGCGCGCTGACGAGCGAGCCCCAGCGACTGCCGAGGAGAATCGAGTCGGGAGCGCTCCACACCGCCGCCCCGACCAGGCTGACGACCAGGCCGACGACGACGGCGATCCCCGCCGCCACGCGGCCCCCGATCCACCACGTGGCGACGATGGCGATCACGACCGACAGCGGCGCCATCGGCCATGTGCGCAGGGCCAGCCCGACCGGGCCACCGCGGGCGTAACCCAGGCGCACGACGACGTCGGCCAGCTCGAAACTCGACCGGCTGGCCGACCCGCTGTGGACCCACGGCCCGAACATTCCGACGATCGAGACCACGCCTCCCACGGTGACGGCGCCGATCGCGATCGATCGGCGGTGACCGGCGCTGACAGGCATTCCCGACAGCGTATGGTCGGCCTGTGCCGGCATCCGACCTCTCACCGACCGATCGCCGGGACCGCCGTGGAGGTCCGTGCGGGCGCCCAACCACCTCGTCGCTTCGGCCGACCATCTGGCCACGTCGGCCGGCGTGGCAACGTTCCACGACGGGGGCAACGCGGTCGACGCCGCGCTCGCCACGAACGCCGTCCTCGCCGTCACGGCCCCGCACCTGTGCGGCATGGGCGGCGACCTCTTCGCCATCGTCCACCGCGAGGACCCGTCGGGCCGGACCGAGGTCGCGGCGTTGAATGCCAGCGGGCGCGCGGGTTCGGGAGCCGATCCCGCAGCGATGCGCGCCGACGGCCTGACGGCGATGCCGTTCAAGCTCGACATCCGATCGGTCACGGTGCCGGGGTGCGTCGACGGCTGGATGGCGCTCCACGAGCGCTTCGGGAGCATCCCGATCGAGCGACTCCTCGCTCCGGCACGGGCGCTGGCGGCCGACGGGTTCCCGGCCAGCCCGCTGCTCGTCGCCTCGCTCGGCCGGCTCGATCAGCGGTCGCGCGAACAGCTCGGCGAACTCGCCGAGCAGGCCACGCGGGCGGGGGCCCGCGTGCGGCGTCCCGGCCTCGCACTGGCACTCGCCGCCCTGGCGCGAGGCGGCCGCGACTCGTTCTACGGGGGCGCGTTCGGCGAGGGGCTGATGGCGCTCGGCGACGGTCTCTTCGTCGACGACGACCTCGCCACGTCGCAGGCGACATGGGAGCAACCGCTCACGACGAGCGCGTTCGGTGTCGACCTCCACACGATCGCCCCCAACTCCCAGGGCTATCTGACGCTCGGCGCCTGCCGCCTCGCCGACCGCCTCGACCTCCCCGACGACCCGGATGATCCGCGTTGGGCGCACCTCCTGATCGAGGCCGCCACGGCAGCCGGTTTCGACCGCCCCGACGTTCTCCACGACCGCGCCGACGGGCGCATGCTGCTCGCCGCGATCGACGCCCGGCTCGATCTCGTCGATCCGGACCGGGCATCGACGCGCGGGCTCCCGACCGCCGCCGGCGACACGACCTATCTCTGCACGGCCGGAACCGACCGCCGCGGCGTGCGGATGGGCGTGTCGCTCATCCAGTCGAACGCCTCGGGCTTCGGCAGCCATCTGGTCGAGCCGACGACCGGCATCAACCTCCACAATCGTGGGATCGGCTTCCACCTCGCGGCGGAGCACCCGGCCGAGCTCGCTCCGGGTCGCCGGCCGCCACACACGCTGTCGCCCGCCCTCGCCAGCCGGGAGGGAGCGTTGGCGGCGGTGTTCGGCACGATGGGCGGCGACGCGCAGCCGCAGATCCTGTTGCAGCTCGCCACCCGGCTCTTCCGCCACCGGCAGTCACCCGCGACGGCGATCAACGCCGGCCGCTGGGCACTCCATGGCCCCGCCACCGGCTTCGACACGTGGACCGCACCCGACCACATCGGCGTCTCCGTCGAGGGGCACGCACCCGGGTCGTGGACCCGCGATCTGGCCGACCTCGGCCACCGCACGTCCGCCGGACCCGCCTGGGACTCGGGCTTCGGCCACGCACATGCCATCGTCGTGGAGCCCGACGGGATGTTCGCCGGCGCGGCCGATCCACGAACCCTGATCGGTTCCGCCGCCGGCGGCTGACGCTCGATCCCGGCACGCCGCCGCCGACCCCGGGGCTCCGATCGACGTTTGCGTCAGGATTTCGGAGAGCCGGCCCTCAGAAATCTTGACGCAAACGATGTCTGTGCCGTCGCGTCAGGACAGGAGCGGGACGACCTCTTCGGCGAACCGGGCCATCTGCTCGTCGGCCTTCTTGTACGGGTCGCCGAGCAGGTGCGGGAAGATCGTGAGGTGTTCGAAACCGAGGAGGTCGCGGAGGAACTGCACTTCCGCGGCGACGTGTTCGGGCGGGCCGACGAGCATCGTCTTGTTCTCGATCGACTCGTCGAGCGTCGGGATCAGGCCGGGCGCCGACGGTTTGCCGTCGGGGCCCATGTAGCCGCGGCTCCAGCCGTACGGCCCGAGGAACTTCCAGAACTCGTCGTGGCCCGCGAGCGCCGTTGCCCGAGCCTCCTCCATCGTGTCTTCGACCCGCACGTTCACCACCAGCATCCGCTTCTCGTGGTCGGCGAGCTCGTGCCCGTCGTGGGCCGCCGCGTAGTTCTCGGCGTAGCGGTCCCAGAACCGCTTGATGAACGAGTAGTGCTGGTTCCAGAACACCGCCCCGTGGTCGACGACCGGCACGTAGTCGAGGGTCGGCGGCGAGGTGACCGCCTGCCAGATCTCGAACGGGATACAACGGCCGCGGCACGAGCGAGAGGCTCTGCACCGTCGAGCCCCGATCCGGGATGCCCGGGAGCGGAATCTGGAAGTGTTTGCCCTGGTAGGAGAACGATTCCTCTGACAGCGCGCGCCGCACGATCTCCATCGACTCCTCGAACACCTCGCGGTTGAACGCATCGTCGGCGGCCTGATCGGGATTGTCCTGCGAGCCGATCGACACGCCCTTGTCGTTGAGGTGCAACACCTCGCGGGGCACGGTGCCGCGACCCACGCCGAGTATCGCCCGGCCGCCGGACAGGTTGTGGAGCGTGGCGAAGTCCTCGGCGAGACGCAACGGGTTCCACTGCGGCACCACGTTGAACATCGAGCCGAACCGCAGCGTCGTGGTCTGCGCGGCGATCCACGTGGAGATCAGCAACCCGTTCGGGATGACCTCGTAGCCCTCGTACTGGAAGTGGTGCTCGGTCGTCCAGAACGAGTCGTACCCGAGGCGTTCGGCCTCCTTCGCGGAGTTGACGTAGTCGAGGGTGGCCTTCCAACAGTCTTCGTTCGAGAACCGACGGTCCATCGGCGCGGGCGCGCCGGCTCCGGCATCATCCATCTCGACACCGCCGAAGAAGAATGCGCCCAATTTCAGTTCCGGTCGATCGCTCATGGACGTAGTTTCGCGCACATGCCCGCGACGCTCCTCATGAACGCACGACTGGACGGGACCGATGTTCTGACCGACGTGCACGTGGTCGACGGGCACATCCATGCCATCGGGTCGATCGAACTCGATCCGGGCGTCGAGGCGATCGATCTCGAAGGCCGGCTCGTCATTCCGGCGGCGATCGAGCCGCACGCCCACCTCGACAAGGCGTTCCTGGCCGAGCGCATCGCCAACCCGACCGGCGACCTCCTGGGCGCCATCGAGGCGATGGCCGCCAACCGCCATCTCACGACGGTGGACGACATCGCCGAGCGGGCCGAGCGCGCCGCCCGGCTGATGGCGAGCAACGGCTACGTCGCGGTACGGACCCACGTCGATGTCACGCTCGAGAACGACCTGCGCAGCGTGGAGGCCCTCACCGCGGTGCGCGAACAGCTCGCCGATCTGATCTCGATCGAGATCGTCGCGCTCTGCGGTTGGCCCGTCACCGGCAGCGGTGGAGCGGATCAGCGGGCGTTGCTCCGCGAAGCGATGGCGGCGGGCGCCGACGTCGTCGGTGGGTGTCCGCATCTCGACGACGACATCGGTGGGGCGATCGAGTTCTTCCTCGGCGTCGCGACCGACCTCGGCGTCGGCGTCGATCTGCACACCGACGAGACGCTCGATCCGACGGTGGACGGTCTCAGCGACCTGTGCCGTGCGGTACTCGCCGGGTTCGCCGGGCCCGTCACGGCGAGCCACTGCGTGAGCCTCGGCCAGCGCCCCTTCGCCGACCAGCGGCGAGTGGCCGAGCTCGTCGCCGCGGCCGGCGTGAAGATTGTCACACTGCCCCACACGAACCTGTTCCTCCAGGGTCGTGGCCGGGCACCGATGCCGCGCGGGTTGACCGCGGTCGCCGCCCTGCACGAGGCCGGCGCGACCGTCGCCGCCGGCGCCGACAACCTCCAGGATCCGTTCAATCCGGTCGGGCGCGCCTGCCCGTTCGAGACCGCCGGACTGATGATCATGGCCGCTCATCTCACGCCCCAGGAGGCCTGGCGGGCGGTCTCGTCCGCGCCGGCCTGCGTGCTCGGCGTCGAGTCGCCGGCCGTGATGGTCGGCGCACCGGCGCACCTGATCGCCGTCGCCGCCACGACGTTGCGAGAGGCGATCGCGCTCGGACCGGCCGACCGTCTCCGGTTGCGATTCGGCCGGCCGATCGGCGAAATCCAGAGTTAACAGAGGCGCGAGCGGGGGCTTTCGCGGTCACCAATTAGGATGACGCGATCATGGTCATGAGGGGCGAGAGCGACGGTCACCGACCGTACCGTTTCACCGATTCCCGGGTCGTCGTCACCGGCGGAGCACAAGGGATCGGCCGCGAGATCGTCACCGCGTTCGCCGCGGAAGGCGCCCGCGTGGCGGTGCTCGATCGGCTCGTCGACGAGGCGCGACTGGTCGCCGCCGACGTCGGTGGAATCGCCGTGCAGTGCGAACTCGACGATGCGGCGAACACCGTGGCGGCAATGGACACCGCGATCGCCGAGCTCGGCGGCATCGACGTGCTCGTCAACAACGCCGGGGTGTTCCGGATCACGCCCCTGCTCGACATCTCACCCGACGAATGGGACTGGATCTTCGCCGTCAACGTCCGCGCCATGCTGTTGACCACCCAGGTCGCGGCGCGCACGATGATCGCCCAGGGCGACGGCGGCAAGATCGTCAACATGGCGAGCATGGGCGGCAAGGTCGGCGCCGCCGGGCAGTCGCACTACGCGGCCTCGAAGGCGGCCGTCATCTCGCTGACCCAGGTTTCGGCCGTCGAACTCGGCGTCCACGGGATCACGGTGAACTCGATCTGCCCGGGCTTCGTCCTCACCGACATGGGCGCGGCCACCCGCACTCCCGAGATGGTCGCCGAGTGGTCGGCGAAGTCGCCGCTCGGGCGCCTCGGTCAGCCCGCCGACGTGGCCGCCATGGCCCTCTTCCTGGCGTCGGGCGACGCCGACTACTGCACCGGACAGGCGTTGAACGTCACCGGTGGGATGATCATGCACTGACCATGGCCGACGAATCAGCCAACGCCCTGCCGACCACCGGCGAGCCGATGACCGACATCCTCACCGACGAGTCGAGGCCGACCCCAGCGCTCCAGTTCCGGGGCGTGTCGATGACGTTCCCCGACGGCACGCACGCCCTCGATGAAACATCGTTCGACGTGCATCCCGGCGAGTTCGTCACGGTGGTCGGCCCGTCGGGCTGTGGGAAGTCGACGCTGCTGCGGATCGCCTCCGGCCTCACCCATCCGACGACCGGCTGGGTCACGGTCGAGCGCGCCGGCATCGGGTACGTCTTCCAGGACGCAACGCTGTTGCCGTGGCGCACGGTGATGGGCAACGTCGAGCTCCTCGCCGAACTCGAGGGCCTGTCGAAGGACGAGACGCGCCGACGGCCCAGGAGAACATCGACCTCGTCGGGTTGGCCGGTCACGAGAAGAAGTACCCGCGGCAGATGTCGGGTGGCATGAAGATGCGCGCCTCGTTGGCCCGCAGCCTCGTGCTCGACCCGCAGGTGTTCCTCTTCGACGAGCCGTTCGGTGCGGTCGACGAGATCACCCGGGAACGCCTGAACGACGAGGTGATCTCGCTGTTCATGCGCAAGCGATTCGCGGGGCTGTTCATCACGCACTCGATCAGCGAGGCCGTGTTCCTGTCGACCCGCATCCTCGTGATGAGTGCCCGCCCCGGGCGAGTCATCGGCGAGTTCCACGTGCCCTTCGAGTATCCCCGCGTGCCCGACCTGCGGTTCGAGCCGGCGTTCGGCGAGCTGAGCGGCGAGATCTCCCACGCGCTGCGAGGAGCCCACGCGTGAGCACCGTGGGACGGGACGTGACACGCGGGCCTTCCGCATCCGAAGAGCGCGTCGACGCGATCATGGCGGGGTCCGGGATCGCACTCGGTGCCGACCCCCGGGCCACCGAGAGCGTCAACCCGACGGGCCACAACGCACGCGGAACGCTCGTCAGCTCGATCGTCGGACCGCTCGTGTTCCTGGTCCTGTTCATCCTGCTGTGGGAGTACTTCCACCGCGACGGCATGCGACGGTTCTTCGACAAGCCGGGCTTCCTGCTCCCCTCGCTGGCGACCGTGTTCGACCAGGGCTTCCTCGACTCCGTCGTGCGCCAGCAGTACATCACGGGGATCGCCTGGACGACGTTCGCCGCCGTGATCGGCTTGTCGATCAGCATCGTGCGTGGGCATCGCGCTGGCGGTCGTGATGGCCCAGGCGCGCTGGATGGAACGGTCGATGTATCCGTATCTGGTCGCCGCCCAGGCCCTGCCGGTGCTCGCCATCGTGCCGCTGATCAACTCGGTGTTCGGCGGTGGCATGGGCGCCCGCATCTTCGTGTGCGTGATGATCTCGATCTTCCCGATCGTCACCAACACCTTGTTCGGCCTCACGTCGGTCGACACCTCGATGCACGAGTTGTTCACCCTGCGCGGCGTGGGACGCTGGACCCGGCTGACCAAGCTGCAGTTCCCCGCCGCCCTGCCGTCGATCTTCGTCGGGTTCCGGATCGCCGCCGGTCTCAGCGTGATCGGCGCCATCGTCGGCGAACAGTTCTTCCGGTCCGGGCAGAAGCCGGGCATCGGAGTGGTCGCCGAGTTGTTCCGGCAGAAATCGCGCTTTCCGCAGCTCTACGGCGCACTGATCGTCGCCGTGCTGCTCGGCATCACCGTGTTCTTCTTCTTCGGCGTCCTGCGCAAGCTCGTCATCGGCCGTTGGTACGACGACCCGACCTGAGCGGCGCCCAGTTTCCCATCCATCGGAGTTCTCGAACTCCCCTATTCCATTCAGCGTGAACCCCCACAAGGAGCAATCAATGAACAAGCAACGCAGCGTTTCGCTGCTCGGTCTCGCCCTCGCAGCATCGCTCGCTGTCGCCGCGTGCGGCAGCGACAGCGACGACTCGAGCACCACCGACGCACCCGCCGACACCACGGCAGGGACGACGGCCGACACGACCGCCGGGACGACGGCCGACACCACCGCGGACACGACGGCTGGCACGACCGGCGACACGACAGCCGGCACCGCGGCGACCGGCGAGGGCGTCAGCCTCGCCGGTGACTGCCCCGACACGGTCGTCATCCAGACCGACTGGATGCCGGAGGCCGAGCACGGCTTCCTGTACCAGATGGTCGGCGAGGGCTACGAGATCGACGCCGGCAAGGCCTACGTCACCGGCCCGCTGATCGACGCCGCCGGGAACGACACCGGCGTCAAGATCCAGATCCGCTCCGGCGGCGCGGCGCAGAACTTCTCACCCGTCACGCAGATCATGTACGCCGACGATTCGGTGACCCTCGGCTACGTCTACACCGACGAGGCGATCCAGTTCTCCGGCGACTTCCCGACCGTGGCCATCGAGTCCGGCTTCGAGAAGAACCCGCAGATGATCATGTGGGATCCCGAGACCTATCCGGACGTCACCGGCATCGCCGACCTCGGCACCGAGGGTGTCAAGGTCCGCTACTTCGGTGGCGCGGCGTACATGGACTACTTCACCGGTACGGGCATCCTGTCGGCCGACCAGGTCGACGGCTCCTACTCGGGCGACCCGAGCCTCTTCATCGCCGATGAGGGCAAGGCGGCACAGCAGGGCTTCGGCTCGGCCGAGCCGTACCTGTACGAGAACGAGCTGACCGACTGGGGCAAGCCCGTCAAGTACGAGTACATCAACGACGCCGGCTGGGAGAACTACGCCGAGTCGATCGCCACGAAGCCGGAGAACATCGACGCCCTCAGCGCCTGCTTCACCAAGCTCGTGCCGATCATCCAGCAGGCCAGCATCGACTACATGGCCGACCCGGCCCGCACCAACGCGATCATCCTCGATGCCGTCGCCTCGTTCGGTGAGGACTTCGGCTGGACGTACTCGGAGGGCGCTGCCGCCTACGGCGTCGCCACGATGCAGAAGGACGGCCTCGTCGCCAACGGTCCCGACAGCACGGTCGGCAACTTCGACCTCGATCGCGTGAATGCGCTGATCGATCTCGCCGTGCCGATCTACACGGCCCAGGGCGCCACGCCGAAGGACGGCGTGACCGCTGACGACATCGTCACCAACCAGTTCATCGACGACAGCATCGGTCTCTGACCGACCCCGAGTCGAACAACTGAACCACTGAACACCAGTGAGGGGGCGCTCCGCACGGGGCGCCCCCTCACCGCGTCCCAACCCAGCGATGAGCGAGCGCACCGACAGTACCGGGCGGTTCGCTCATCGCAATGAGCGCGCCGGACCCAGCGATGAGCGAGCACGACCGAGGGGCGGGCGGTTCGCTCACCGCAATGGCGCGGGGCCGGGCGACGGACCGGGGTCAGGGCTGGGGGGCGACGGTGGTCGCCGGAGGGGCGGTCGTGGGTGCAGCCGTCGTCGGTGCGGCCGTGGTGGGGGCCGCTGTGGTGGGCGCCGCAGTGGTCGGCGGCGTCGTGGGGGCAACGGTTGTCGTCGGAGCGAGCGTCGTCGTCGGGATCGTGGTCGACGTCGTCGTCGTGGTGGTGGCGTCCGGATCGGGGCGGTTGAACGACGGGGTCGACTCCTTTTCCGTGTAGCCCTCGGGCTCGCGGCCGTCGTATCCCCACACGTAGACCGCGTTGCCCTTCTCGACCAGCGTCGGGAACACGTCGGCGAGGCCGTTGCTCATCCGCACGCAGCCGTGTGACGCCGGGTGATCAGGCACGTTCTGCGCCCCGTGGATCGCGATGCCGTAGTTGAAGTACCAGGGGTTCTTCATCCCACCGAGCGGGCTGACGTGTTGCCCGTCCTCGTAGCGCTTCAGGCGGAACACCCCGGGCGGGGTCTTCGACTCGGCGCAGATCGCCTTCGTCTCGGGCTCCGCGAGCGGGTTGCCGCGGATGTCGGTCGTGTACGTGGCGTCCTCGCAGAACGTCGCATCGGTGCCGTCGGGATTGAGACCACCGGTCGAGATGTGGGTGACGAAGATCGGCTGGTTGTTCGCATCGAACAGCGCCAACACCTGCAGCGGCAGGTAGATCTCGATGTGCTTGCCGGTGTTCGGGCGCCGTGGAACGACCGCGAACGCCGGGTCGTTCATCTGCTGCCAGACCGCGTCGGTCACCGAGGTTTCATCTCCGGCCGCGGCAAAATCCTGCCAGTTGACGTTGCCGGCCAGCTTCTTGAAGGCCCACACCGCCTGCTGGGTGCCGGTGCCGAACTGGCCGTCGACGGGTCCGGGTTGGAATCCGAGGTCGGTCAGGCGCTGCTGGAGGCGCACGACGTCGTCGCCGTTGGAACCCTTGACGAGCGTGGCGGCGAGCGGTGCCACGGTCGGAACGGTCGTCGCCGGATCCACGACCGTCGTGGCGGGTGCCGCCGAGTCGACCAGGACCGTCGTGGTGACTGCGGTGTCGGGCCCGAGTGCTTCGGGCGAGGAACTGCCTCCCGCCGAACTGAGGAATCCCACGCCGAGCACCACCACGATGAGCCCACCCGCGGCGAGGAACGCCATGTTCGGCCGGTTCGTGGCATCGGGGGGTGTGGTGGGGGTGGGCATCAAGAGGGTGTCAGTCGGGGTTTTCGGTTGTGCCGAGTTGGTCGAGTACAACGTGGAGCAGTACGTTCGCGCCGGCCTCGAGGTCGGACGCTTCGGTGTACTCCGCGATGTTGTGGCTCAGCCCAGCGACACTCGGCGTGAAGATCATGGCGGTCGGACAAAGCCGTGCCAACATCTGTGCGTCGTGTCCTGCACCACTCGGCATTCGGCGCGTGGAGTGGCCCAGTTTACGGGCGGTTGCCTCTACCACGTCGATCATTTCGGGATCGAAGTCAACCGGCTCGAATCGAGCGAGCGAGCGGCGTTCGACGGTGACCCCCTCGGCGGCGGCGACCCGCTGGACGAAGTCGTCCAAACGCCGTTCAGCCTGGGCCAACGCGGACTCGTCGGTGTTGCGGAGGTCGACGGTGACCGCTGCGGTGGACGGAATGACGTTGACCAGATTGGGTTGGACATCGATCCGGCCGACGGTGCCGACCTGGGCGCCCCCCATCTCCGCGGTCAATTCGCGAACGAATGCCACGATCTGGGCGGCAACGAGTCCGGGATCGTGACGGAGGCGCATCGGCGTCGTCCCTGCATGCGCCGACTGGCCACGCAGGAGGTATTCGGTCCACGAGATGCCCTGCACCCCCTCGACGACGCCGATGTCGACCCCTTCGGCCTCGAGGATCGGGCCCTGCTCGATGTGGAGTTCGACGAATCGGTGCGGCGGTACGGCCGTCGGGCACGGCAAGGGGCCGGCGAAGCCGATGCGTTCGAGTTCGTCACCGAGTCGGGCGCCGTCGTCGACCGATGTGATGTCGAGCGCCACTTCGAGCGGCATTCCGCCCGCGAACACGAGGCTGCCCAACATGTCGGGAGGAAATCGCGCCCCTTCCTCGTCGGTGAAGAACGCCACGACGAACGGGCGTTCGGTCACGATGCCGTGCTGCTCCAGCGTCTCGGCCACTTCCAGCCCGGCCAGGACTCCGAGATTGCCGTCGTAGCGGCCGCCCGTGCGCACGGTGTCGATGTGCGAGCCCGTCATGACCGGTGCGGCGAGGGGATCCGATCCCGGTCGGGTGGCGAACACGTTGCCGATCCCGTCGACGGCCACGCTCAGCCCGAGGTCCCGCATCCACGACACGACCAACTCGCGGCCCGCGGCGGTCGTCGTCGGTCAGGGCGAGCCGAGCGTTGCCCCACTCCCCCGCCGGCCCGTCGATCCGGCCGATCTCACCGAGTTCGGCGATCCGTCCGAGCAGGCGGTCGAGGTCGATACGCACGTCGCCGCCGTTCATGGTCGATCGGTCATGCCCGCTTGACGGGCAGTTCGAACCCGGCGATCTCGGCGAGTGCGGCACAGAACGCGTCGACGGCCGCGCCGAAGAGTTCCTCACCGCGCTCGGCGGTGGCGGTCGTGGGGTCGCCGATGTGGCCGTCCGGCCCGAAATCGTTCGACAGCCATCCGAAGCCGACGCTGCCACCGAAGCGGACGTAGCGGTTCGCTGCCAGCTGCTCGGGGACGTTGCGGGTGGCGACCGACATGTCGACGAGGTCGGGCGCGAGGTGCAGCATCAGCGACGTCTCCTCGGTCCCGCCGTGGATCCCCATCCCGAGTTCGGATTCCGGTGAATGGCCGCCCTGATCCGGCGGTACGCCCGGGATGGGCGAGGAACGTCATCAGCCCGTGGTGCAGGCGCAGCTCACGGTTGGCCACGCCGACCAGTGCGGAGTTGCCGCCGTGGCCGTTCATGAACACGAGCTTGCGGGCGGGCGTCATCGCCACGCACCGCCCGATGTCGTCGAGCACCGACAACAGCGTGGTTGCCGACAGCCAGATCGTGCCGGCCGACCAGGCGTGCTCGTTCGACTTCGTGTAGGCGAGCGGCGGGAGCATCCACACGCCGAGTTCCTCGCCGACCCGCTCCACCGCCGTCGTCGCCACGCGCTCGGCGATCAGGAGATCGGTGTTGAACGGCAGGTGTGGGCCGTGCTGCTCGATCGCCCCGAGCGGCTGGACGAGGATGCTCCGGTCGTCGAGGACGCGGGCGATGTCGGGGGCCCGGAGTTCGTCGAGTCGACGTGATGGGGATGACACACCGCCACGCTAGGCCGTGGGCAGCTGACCGCGAGAGACTGTGACGGATGGAAACGGGCAGGTCATGACGGCAATCCAAAACATGTCCCGGTCCGGCGCCCGGACGGGCGACGACTACGACGCGATCGTGATCGGCGGAGGCCACAACGGCCTCGTCACCGCCGCCTATCTCGCACGAGCCGGGCTGCGCACGGTGCGTGCTCGAGGCGCGCGCCGACGTCGGCGGTACCGCCGCCAGCGAGCGGTTCGCCGGCGCCACCGTGAACATCTGCAGCTGCGACCACCTCACGTTCCGGACCACGCCGGTGATGGCGGAACTCGACCTCGCCGCGCACGGTCTGCGCTACATCGACCTCGATCCGGCCCAGCACAACATGACCTGGTCGACCGCCGCCGACGGCATCGCCTGGTCGCACCATCACGACCTCGACGAGACCGTCGCGTCGATCGCCGAGGTGCTGCCGGGTCAGGCCGACGCCTACCGGCGGTACGCCCGTGCGGCGATGCCGGCGATCCGCATGATCTTCGAGGCCGCCGCGCGAGCCGCCGTCGGTGCGGGGGCTGACGGCGCTCGCCCTCCGCCGCCGTCTCGCCGGGGCCCCCACGCTGTTGCGGTGGTCACGGCGGTCGACCGGCGACGTGCTCCGGTCGTTCTTCGACGACGACGCCATCACCGGTCCCGCGGCGATGTCGGGCCCGATGGTGTGGGGAATCTCGCCGGAGACGCCCGGTACGGGGCTCGGAGCGCTCGGCATGGGAATGCGTCACGTGGCCAGGGTCGGGCGACCGATCGGCGGCAGCGGTGAAGTCCCGCGCGCCCTGCGCTCCGCGTTCGAGGCGGCCGGCGGCGAGGTGCGGACGAAGAGTGTGGTCGACTCGATCCGCTGCGAGGGCGACCGGGTACGTGGGGTCGGGCTCGTCGACGGCACCGAGATCGACGCGCCGATCGTCGTGTCGGCGTGCAACCCGCACGACACGTTCCTGCGCTGGCTGAAGAACCCGCCCGCCACCGCGCGAGATCTCGTCCGGCGGTGGTCGGACGTCCCGCACGACGAGGGCTACGAATCGAAGCTCGACGTGATCGTCGATGCCGTCCCGCGACTCCGTGGCTCCGACCGCACGCTCGGGCCGACCACGATGATCGCTCCCGGCCTGGCCGACATCGACCGTGGCGCGGCGCTGATGGCCGAGGGCCGGGTGCTCGACCAGCCGGGCATGCTGGTCAACGTCCCGACGCTCCTCGACCCGACGATGGCACCCGCGGGCCGTCACGTGTTCAGCCTCGAAGCGCTCTTCACCCCGTTCTCGCTGGTCGGCGGCTGGACGGAGTCGCCGGAACCGTGGCGCTGGCTGGAGGTCGTGTCGACGGTGCTCGAACCGGGCTTCCTCGACTCGATCGTCGAATGGCGGGCGATGACACCGGACGTGTACGAACGTGACTTCCATCTCCCCGCCGGTCACGCCACCAGCTTCGCCGGCGGCCCGCTCGCCGCGTTCCGCAACGCGAACCCCGAACTCACGAACTACGAGACGGCCGTCGACGGTCTCTACCTCACCGGCGCGGCGACGTTCCCCGGCGCCGGGGTCTGGGGTGCGAGCGGCCGCAACTGCGCCACGGTCATCCTCGAACACCGCTCCTGATGACCGAAAATGGAGCAGATGTCGCGCTGAGCGCGACATCTGCTCCATTTTTCGGGATCCAGGAGGCATTTTCGGGGTGGTCGGGCGTTGACGGTGGCATGAACGGTGGGTCGTTGAGCCTTGGTCGCTACGCCGGGATCCCGGTGCGCGCGCACTGGAGCATTGCGCTCATCGTGTTGCTGTTCGGCACCATCCTCGCCGGGCGCCTCGGCCTCACCGGTGGCATCGTCGCCACCGCTCGCCTTCTTCGCCTCGATCCTCGCCCACGAGTTCGGCCACGCGCTCGTCGCGCGCCGGTACGGCGTCCAGACGGAATCGATCGACCTGTGGCTCCTCGGCGGCGTCGCGTCGCTCGACCGGGAACCACCGACGCCGCGCGCCGACGGGCTGATCGCCGTCGCCGGGCCCGCCGTCAGCCTGCTGATCGGCGTGGTCGGGATCGGGGCCGGATTCGCCTTCGGATCGGCCGTGCTCGGCTGGGTCGGGTTCGTGAACGTCCTGCTCGCCGTGTTCAACATGCTCCCGGGCGCGCCACTCGACGGTGGACGGGTGCTGCGGGCGTGGCGTTGGGGTCGCACCGGCAACAAGTACCGGGCGCTCGCGCGATGCCGGCCAGGCCGGACGGGTGCTCGGATGGGCCATGGCCGGCATCGGCCTCGCCATGACGCTCAACGGGATGCCGGGGATCTTCATCGGCCTGACGGGCCTGTTCATCGCGATGAACGCCCGCGCCGAGATCATGGGTTCATTCGTGGCCGAGCAGCTCGACGGAGTGACCGTCGGTGACCTCACCTGGTTCGGTGTCGCCCACGCCGGAACGGACATGGACGCCGACTCGATGATCTGGCAGCGTCAACGTCTCGGCAGCGCCGGCGCCGTGGCCGTGATGGGCGACGACGGCGAGCTCGACGGCCTCGTGCTCGAGGAGCAGCTGTGGGCCGTGCCGTCAGAGCGGCGGGCGATGATCATGCTGACCAATCTGATGGTGCCGTTCAATCAGTTGGCGCGGGCCACGCCCGACGAGCCGTTGTCCGACGTGCTCCACCGGATCAATCCGCTGCGCCCCATCGTCACCGTGTGGGCCGACAATCGGCTCCTCGGTGTCGTCCCACCGAAACTCCTCGCCGAGCGCCTCAAGCGGGCGCAGGGCCAAGCCTTCAGCCACTGAACGGTTCGTTTGGGGTCGGGGCCGAAACGAACCGCGGTTCGTTCGGGGTCGGGGCCGAAACGAACCGAGCCGGCGGACTCAGGCGTCCTTCACGGACCAGTCACGCTTGGCGACCGGGTCCTTGTCGCTCCACGGGAAGTTGATCCACTGGTCGGTGCGCTTCCAGATGTAGTCGCACTTCACGACCGAGTGCGACTTCTCGTAGAGCACACCGGTACGGACCTCGGCGACCTTGCCTTCGCAGAAGTCGTGGACCGATCGGAGCGTGTGGCCGGTGTCGGCCACGTCGTCGACGATCAGGATCTTGGCGTCGGACACGTCGACGAAGTCAGGAGCCGGCGGCAGGATGCGCGGCACCTCGAGGCGCTCGTCGACACCGGTGTAGAACTCGACGTTCATCGTGTACACGTTCTTCACCGACAGCGCGTAGCCGATCGCGCCGCCGATCAGCAGCCCACCGCGGGCGATCGCCAGCACCATGTCGGGCTCGTACCCGTCGTCGGCCACCGCCTGCGCCAGGGCCCGGGAGGCGGACCCGAACACCTCCCACGTCATGATCTCCCGCTCGTCGGACATTGCGGTGAACCTAGTTCGCGCCCACCCCGTTCGTCCCAAACCGGCGAGGCGATGTAGTTGTGGGGCGCTATCGACCCGACATCGCCATCGCTCGGCTCGGCCGAAAGGGGCCGGGCTCGATCGTCAGAGGCAGATGTCGCTGGGGCGGACGGGGACGCGGGTCGAGCGGTTTGCCGACGCCGTCGACCTGACGGAGCGCGTCACGGATCGCGGCGACGATGGCGGGCGTCGACGAGATGCACGGCGGCTCGCCGACGCCCTTCGCTCCGAGCGGGGCGTGCGGATCGGGGATCTCGATCAGCGTCGACACCACCTCGGGCATGTCGAGGAACGTCGGCAGGAGGTAGTCGGTGAAGTTGCCGTTGCGGATCACGCCGTCGATCTGGATGATCTCCTCCATCACGGCGAGACCGAGGCCCTGGGCGATGCCGCCCTCGATCTGGCCGGTGACGGACAACGGGTTGAGCGCCCGCCCGACGTCCTGGGCCGTGGCCACCTGGACGACCTTCACGAGGCCCAGCTGCGGGTCGACATCGACCACCGCCCGGTGGGCGACGAACGCGAACGCCGTGTGGCAGTTGCCCTGGCCGAACTCGTCGAGATCCTCGGTCGGCGGATGGCGGTACTCGACCGTCTCGTCGAGCTCGAGGCCGGCGGTCGCTTCACCGATCGACTGGCGCCAACCCGACACCACGTCGACCACGTCGGTGCCCTCGACGGCGAGCCGCAGTGCGTCGAGCCCGTTCGCCGCCGCCACCGCCTCGAACAGCCGCTCCCGCACCGCTCGACACGCCGCGTCGACCGCTCCCCCGCTCATCCACGTCTGCCGCGACGCCGACGTCGATCCGGCCGATCCGACCTGCGGTGTCGATGCGGTCGAGCACGACCTCGTCGACGCCGAGGATCGACCGGGCGATCTGACCGGCGATCGTGACGAACCCCTGACCGACCTCGGACGTGGCGAACTTGAGCGTGGCCACGCCGTCGGCGAGCCGGCAGCGGGCCGTCGAGTAGTCGTCGAAGCCTTCGGAGTACATGAGGTTCTTGATCGCCACGCCCCAGCCGACGCCGCGCACGATGTCACCGGGATCGGCCGTCCTGCCCGCACCACCCGGCAGCGCCATGACGTGGTCGTCGGCCGGACCGGGCATCGGCAGCGCCGCGGTGTCGAGGATGCACTGCTCGACCGGCGCCACGTTCACCACCTGCTGACCGGTGATCAGCGGATCGCCCGTCCGCATCGCGTTGCGCAATCGGATCTCGACCGGATCGAGCCCACAGGCGGCGGCCAGCCGGTCCATCTGCGATTCGTGGGCGAAGCACGCCTGCACCACTCCGAAGCCCCGCATCGCCCCGCACGGCAGGTGGTTCGTCCGCACGGCGTACCCGTCGACGACGGCGTTGGCGCAGCGGTACGGACCCTGGGTGTGGGTGATGCCGTTGATCAGCACCGCCGACGACGTCGATGCGTACGCCCCGCCGTCGAACACCATCCGCGCCTCGATCTTGACGATCTCCCCGTCGGTCGTGGCGTGGTGGCGCATCCAGATCGTCGCCGGGTGGCGGTGGACATGGCCGAGGAAGCTCTCGGCGCGGCTGTAGGCGATGCGCACCGGCCGCCCGAGCCGCAGCGCGAGCAGGCACGTGTGGACCTGCAGGCTGATGTCCTCGCGGCCGCCGAACGCACCGCCGACGCCGCCGAGCACGAGCCGGACGGCCTCGTCGGGCAGGCCGAGGCAGGCGGCGATCTGGTGCCGGTCCTCGTGGAGCCATTGGGTGGCGACGTGGAGTTCGACGCCCTTGCCGCCCGGGTCGGGTATGGCGAGCGCGGCCTCGAGCCCGAGGAACGCCTGGTCCTGCATGCCGATCTCGTAGGTGCCCTCGACGACGACGTCGCCGACGACGCTCTGGTCACCGCACACGATCCGCTGATGACGGATGAGGTTCCCGTCGGGGTGGATCGGCGGATGGCTGCCGTCGATCGCCGCCTCGGGGTCGAGCAGCGGATCGAGCAGCTCGTAGTCGACGACGATCGCCGCGAGGGCCCGCCGGCAGGTCTCCGGATGGTCGGCCGCCACGGCGGCGACCGGCTCACCGACGTAGCGCACGACGTCGGAGGCGAACACCGGCTGGTCCTGACTGATGAGCCCGTAGTTCATCGTGCCGGGCACGTCGTCGGCCGTCACGACCGCCTCGACGCCGGCGATCTTCCACGCGCCCGACACGTCGATCGACTTGATCCGCGCGTACGGATGGGGCGACCGCAGCGTGGCACCCCACAGGCAGCCGTCGGCAGAGAGATCGGAGGAGAAGGCGAACGTGCCCTGCACCTTGGCGATGCCGTCGGGCCGAGTGGGCGAGGTGCCGATCGTGCCGGGCCGGCCACCGGGAGCATCGGTCGGCGCGGCGACCTCGGCGGGCCGTTCGATCGTGGTCACGACGTCGGCTCCGAACGGGAAGGGGCACGGGAAGGGGCGCGGGCGACGCTGACCCGCTGCACCGCCTCGATGATCCGCCCGTAGCCCGTGCAGCGGCAGACGTTGCCGGCCAGCTGCTCGCGGATCACCGCCTCGGTCGGCGCCGGTTCGCGATCGACGAGGTCGTGGACGGCGACGATCAAGCCGGGCGTGCAGAAGCCGCACTGCACGGCGCCGGCGTCGACGAAGGCCTGCTGGACGTCGGACGGCGAACCGACCGGCGCGACCCCTTCGACCGTGACCACGGGTTGACCGACCACCGATGCCGCCATCACGAGACACGAGCACACGAGCGCACCGTCGACGAGGACGCTGCACGACCCGCACTCGCCCTGCTCGCACGCACCCTTCGCGCCCACCAACCCGAGCCGATCGCGCAACACGTCGAGCAGGTTCTCGCCGAGCCACGAATCGTGGACCTCCCGGTCGACGCCGTTGACGTGGAGCACGAAATGATCGACGAGATCCGTGGTCGCGCCAGGGTTCGTCGTGCCGGGATTCGTCACGCCGCCACCGTCATGCCCCTACCGGCGATCGCCGCCCGGCCGCCACCGCGCGCCGGGCCAGGCGCGTCGCCAGGACACCGACGGCGTGGCGGCGGTACTCGGCGCTCGACCGGTGATCGGTGATCGGGCGGGCGGCCGCCGCCGCCAGTCGCCCGAAGCGTCGGAGATCGTCGGCGGTGCCGATCATCGTGGCCCAGTCGAGCGCGCCGCCGAGCTGCGTCTCGGCCTCCTCGCACCGGATGATCGTCGGACCGACCGACCCGAGGGCGAGCGCCACCCGCTGATCGGCCTCGTCGACCACGAGACACGCAGTTGCCACGGCGATGACCATGGCGTTGCGCACCCCGACCTTGGCGTAGCCCTGCCAGCCGCGCGCGGTCGGCACGGTGATCTCGACGATCAGCTCCCCCGGCTCGATCGCCGTGCGCTTCACGCCGGTCATGAACTCCCGCACGGGCATGGTGCGGACACCGGCCGCCGACGCCAGCGTGACGGTGGCGTCGAGCGCGGCGAGCACCGGCAACGCATCACCCGCGGGCGAGCAGGTACCGAGGTTGCCGGCGAGCGTGCCGGCGTTGCGGATCTGCGGCGATCCGACCGTGCGCGAGGCCTCGGCCAGCGCCGGCGAGAACGTGGCCAACGGATCGCTCAGGAGTTCGGTGTAGGTGATCGCGGCCCCGATCGTCAGCGTGGCGGCGGCGGGGTCGTGTCGCCACGATCGGAGTTCGGGCACCCGGTTGACCGCCACCACGACATCGTCGGGGCGCCGGTGGCCGTCGTTGATCTCGACCATCAGGTCGGTTCCGCCGGCGAGGATCAGCGCGTCGGGATGTTCCCCGAGCATGCCGACGGCTTCGTCGAGCGACGTGGGCAACAACAGCGACATCAGCCGTGACTGTACAAAACGTCAAACGACCTCCGTCGCCACGCCGACAGCGTTCACCGGTTCGAAACAGACGCGCGGGACGGGGTCAGCCGACGGTGAACGGGCAGTGGCGGCAACCGCTGTCGCAACACCGACCGCGGGCCGCGAGGAAGGTGGCGGTGAAGACCGACAGTCCCGTTTCGGGTCGGCGTACACCGGCACGCCGGAAGCGACCGCGACGGCGTGCCGCCGCATGATCTCGACCCGCTGCGGATGGCTCGGCGACAGCCGGCTCGGATGCGGCTCCGTGAGGCCGTCGTCTCGGCGTTCGTCGTGTCGGGTCACGGTCCAGCCAGTGTGGACGGCGAGCCCGCTCGTTCCACCGCAGCGCCGACATAGCAGAGGCACCGGGCCGCACAAGAATTTCGTCCCGCTTACGCGAACGAGCAGTCGAGGACTAAGGTCCCGCGCAGCGTGACGCCAGTCACGCGTCCAGCAAGGAACCATTTCTGGGGGAGTACAGATGCGAACACGACCATCACGGCGAGCGGCCAAATACGGCCTCGCTGCGCTCGTGAGTTTCTCGCTGATCGCCGCGGCATGCGGCGGCAGCGACGACAACGCGAGCGACGACACGACCGCCGATTCGACGGCCGACACGACCGCCGACACGTCGGACGCCACCGCCACATCCGATGCGCCGACCACGGACGCGCCGGCAGGAACCGACGCGCCGGAAGGAACCGACGCGCCGACCGGCACGGAGGTCAAGGAAGGCGAAATCGACATCGGCATGAACACCGACGTCGGTGACCCCGTGCCAGGTGGGACGCTCCGCTACGGCCTGGAAGCCGACGTCGACGGTCTCAACCCCACGTCGTCCGCCCTGTCGGCGCCCGGCCTGATGATGGCGAATGCCGTGTTCGACACCTTGACCGCCTGGGACGTCGACGGCAAGGCCGTTCCGTACCTCGCCGAGTCGATCGAGCCCCTCGACGGTGACTTCTCGAAGTGGGTGCTGACGATTCGTCAGGGCATCACGTTCCACGACGGCACCCCGCTGACGATCGACGCGATCATCCAGAGCTTCGAGACGCAACGGCAGGACCCGCTCGTCGGCCTCGCCGTGAAGCCGTTCTATCCCGAGACCGGCGCCGTCGATCGGATCGACGACTTCACCGCGCAGTTCAACCTGCTCGAGCCGAACGCGTTCTTCCCCGGCGCGCTCACCGGTCAGCTCGGCTACGTGTCGTCGCCGACGTGGATCGCCGCGGCGCTCGACGATCCGACGCTCAACCAGAAGCCGGTCGGCACCGGCCCGTTCGTGTTCGACAGCCGCTCACCCGACTCGGTCACCCGGTTCGTGCGCAACGACAGCTGGTGGAACGGCGAGGTCTACCTCGACGCCGTCGAGTTCGTGCCGGTGCCCGACGCCGACACCCGCGCCGAGCTGCTGCTCGAGGGCGACATCAACGCCCTGCAGACGTCCGATCCGGGCGCCATCCTGAAGCTCGACGAGGACCCCAGCGTCCAGCAGGTCAAGGACGAGACTTCCGAAGAGGGCTTCGCCATGATGAACTCCGGTGCGCCGCCGTTCGACGACATCCGGGCCCGCGAGGCGCTCACCCTCGCCACCCCGGAGGAGAACTACCTCAACCTCATCGGGCTCGGCGTGTTGCGCCCCGCCTCGCAGCGGTACATCCCCGAGAGCAAGTACTACAACCCGGACGTGACCATGCAGATGGACGACCCGGCGGCCGCCAAGGTGCTCTCCGACGAGTACTGCGGTGAGGTCCCGGAGAACTGCACCGACGGCAAGATCAACATGGAACTGCAGTATCCCGCTGGCTCCGTCGTGCTCGATCAGACGTCCGATCTCCTGATCCAGGGTTGGAGCGACTCGTTCAACGTGACCGTGCAGACGATCCCGCAGGACGAGCACATCCAGGAGGCCGCGCTCGGCCAGTACAACGTCGTGCTGTGGCGTCAGTTCGGTGCCGAGGATCCGGCGCTCGACAACGTGTGGCTGCTGTGCCGCACCGTCGGGGGCATCTCGTTGAACTGGCCGAAGTTCTGCGACCCGTCACGTGACGAGTTGCTGCTGCAGGCCCAGGCGACCACGGACGAGGCCACCCGGATCGACCTGTACAAGCAGATCGAGCAGAAATTGCACGACGACTACCTGTACATCTTCCTCGCCCACACGCTGTGGTCCAACGCGTTCGCCGAGAACGTCCACGGCGTGTGCGACCGCGTGTCGCCAGAGGATGTGCCACTGCGTTGCGTCTCGAACGGACGCAACTGGTTCTCGTCCATCTGGATGTCCGAGTAAGACACCGGAGGAATCCCGAACACCATGAGATATTGGCTTACGAGGCTGGCAGGAGCGGTCGTGCTCCTGCTGGTGATCAGCATGTTGACGTTCGGAGCGATGAACGTCCTCGGTGATCCGTTGTTCAACATCCTCGGCGTCACCGCATCGGCGACGGACGAGGACAGCCTCCAGAAGATCGAGGCTGCCAAGGAGGAGTACAACCTGGACGATCCGTTGCCCGTTCGCTATGCGATCTGGCTCGGCGGTTTCGTTCAAGGTGACTTCGGCGTTCAGTTCAGCGAGGACGGGCAGCCGCCCGTTCGCAACCTGATCGTCGAACGACTCCCCCGGACGCTGTCGCTGGTCATCCTCGCCCAACTCATGGCATTGACGATTTCCCTACCGTGGGCACTTTGGTCCGCCTCGAGAGCAGACTCGAAGGCGGACAAGGTGTCCACGGTGGGAGCGTTCCTCACCATTTCGATCCCCAACTTCGCGTTGGCGGTGATCCTGTCGTACATCCTGTCGATCAAACTCGGCTGGTTCCCGCTCGTGTACGAGGCCGACTCTCCGTTCCCGTCGCGGCTCCACGCGATGATCCTGCCGGCGTTCACGCTGGCGCTCCCGGCCGCCGCGGTGTATCAGCGCCTCCTGCGTACCGATCTCATCACCACGCTGCAGGAGGACTTCATCCTCACCGCTCGTGCCAAGGGGGTGTCACGGCGGTCGATCCTGTTCAAGCACGCACTGCGCCCGTCGTTGTTCTCGTTCGTCACCGTGTTCGGGATCACCACGGGCGCGCTGATCGGCGGTGCACTCGTCGTCGAGAGCATCTTCCTGATCCCCGGCCTCGGACGGGCGATCGTCGAGGCGGTGTTGCGCGAAGACTTCCCGGTCGTGTTGGCGATCGTGATGATCGTGGCGGCCATCTTCGTGTTGCTCAACCTGATCATCGATCTCATCTACTCGCTCATCGACCCGCGCGTCCGCAGATAGGAGTCCGTCGATGACCGACCTGTCAACCCACATGGAACACGGTCAGGCGAACCTGCTCGCCGACCTCGGCCAGATGCCGGCCCAGGACGTCACGCAGAAGGGACGGCGGCTCGGCATCGGCTTCTGGCTCGCCATCGCGTTCATGGTCGTGATCGTCCTCGTCGCAATTCTGGCACCGTGGTTGCCGCTCAAGGATCCGGAGAAGTCGTACGTCATCGCCGGCGAACGTCCGCCCTACTCCCCGTCGTGGCAGTTCTGGTTCGGCACGGACCAGTTGTCGCGCGACATGTTCAGCCGCACCATCTGGGGCGCCCGAATCTCGCTCACCGTGGGATTCAGCGCCATCGCCTTCGGCATGCTGGTGGGCGGATCGTGCGGCATGATCGCCGGCTACTTCCGGGGCCGGTTCAACGCGATCATCTCGTTCGTGTTCGTGGTCCTGCTCTCGTTCCCGGCGCTGGTGCTCGCCATCCTGATCACCTCGCTGCTCGACCGCAGCCTGTTCACGATCTCCTTCACCATCGGCATCCTCTCGGTGGCGCCGGTGGGCATGGTCTCTCGGGCCACGACCATCTCGTTCGCCGACCGCGAGTTCGTGCTCGCGGCTCGATCGCTCGGGGCGAGGCACCCGCGCATCATCCTGCGCGAACTGCTCCCCAACGTCGTCATCCCGATGAGCGCGCTCGCGCTCTTGGGCGTGGCGGTGGCGATCGTCGCCGAAGGTGGTCTGGCGTTCCTCGGTCTCTCCGTCCAGCAGGGCATCACGTGGGGCAAACTCATCCAGAACGGCGCCGGCCGCAGCGATCTCGAGGATGCACCATGGATCGCGTTCTCACCGATTCTCGTGCTCTTCCTCACCGTTCTGTCGCTCAACTTCGCCGGCGACCGGTTGCGTAGCCACTTCGACGTCAAGGAGACCGCACTGTGACGCCGTCCGCCGATTCGGCCGCTTTCGGCCGCGTCAACGAACACCTCGGAGTCTCCCGAACCCACCCCGACGAGCCGTTGCTCGTGCTCGACGATCTGAAGACGCACTTCCGGACCGATCGCGGTCTCGTCCGCGCCGTCGACGGTGTGTCGTTGTCGCTGCGGCGCGGCGAGTCGCTCGGTGTGGTGGGCGAGTCGGGCTCCGGCAAGACCGTCCTGAGTCGATCGATCATGGGTCTGCTCCCGTCGACGGCGGTCACGTCGGGGTCGGTCAAGTTCGCCGGCCAGGAGATCCTCGGGCTCCCCGACAAGCAGATGCGCCACCTCTGGGGCGCCGAGATGTCGATGGTGTTCCAGAACCCGCTGAACTCGCTGAACCCGCTGATGAAGATCGGCAAGCAGATCACCGAGCCGCTCAAGCTCCACCTCGACATGGATCGCAAGAACGCCCGCGCCACCGCCGCGCAACTCCTGCGCGACGTCCGCATCCCGGAGGCCGAACGGCGTCTCGATCAGTACCCGCACGAGCTGTCGGGCGGCATGCGCCAGCGCGTGATGATCGCCATCGCGCTCGCCTGTGGCCCGACGATCCTGTTCGCCGACGAGCCCACCACCGCCCTCGACGTCACCGTGCAGGCCCAGATCCTCGAACTGATCAGCGAGCAGCGCCGCGATCGCAACATGTCGGTGATCCTGGTCACCCACGACCTCGGAGTCGTGGCGGGCCACACCGACCAGACGGCCGTGATGTACGGCGGCAAGCTCGTCGAACGGGCTCCGACCAAGACGTTGTTCGCCAACATGAAGATGCCGTACACGAAGGCGCTCATGCAGAGCATCCCGAAGCTCAGCGACCCGAGCCACACCCGGCTCTCGTCGATCCCGGGCCGGCCGCCGGACCTCGTGCATCCGCCGGCGGGCTGCCGATTCGCGCCCCGCTGCGCCTACGCCCGCGACAAGTGCCATGTGGAGGAGCCACCGCTCGTGCAAGCCGATCAGCCCGACCACGTGTACGCCTGCTGGTACCCCGTGGGTTCCCCGGAGTTCCAGGAGCGCGACGCCGACCTCGCCCGCGTCGGCGGCATTCCCGTCGGCATCGAGGGGGCGTCCTGATGGCCGGTACCGGCAAGGCCCACCTCCGCGAGGGCGACAACGTGCTGCGGGTCGAAGACCTGGTGGTCGAGTTCAAGACCGGGCGTCATGTCACCGTCAAGGCGGTGTCGGGCATCAGCCTCGACGTGCGCCGCGGCGAGACACTCGGGATCGTCGGTGAGTCGGGCTGCGGCAAGAGCACCACGGGACGGGCGATCATGCAGATCCCCAGGCCCACCTCGGGCACCGTCGTGTTCGAGGGTCAGGACCTCACGAAGTTGAACCCAACCCAACTGCGCGAAGCCCGGACCAAGGTGCAGATGATCTTCCAGGATCCGATCTCGTCGCTCAACCCGCGCCGCACGGTGCGCGAGAGCGTGCTCGAACCCCTCGAGATCTGGAAACGTGGCACGCCCGCCGAACGCGACACGCTCGTCGACGAGATCCTCGAGTCGGTCGGCATCGACCCGCAACGCGCCGCGGAGAGCCGGCCCCACCAGTTCTCCGGTGGCCAGTGCCAGCGGATCTCGGTCGCCAGGGCGCTCGTGCTCGACCCGACGATGATCATCTGCGACGAGCCGGTGTCGGCGCTCGACGTGAGCGTGCAGGCGCAGGTGCTGAACCTGCTCGAGGACCTGAAGGTCAAGTACGGGTTGACGTTGATGTTCATCGCCCACGACCTGGCCGTCGTGAAGAACATCAGCGATCGGGTGGCGGTGATGTACCTCGGCAAACTCTGCGAGGTGGCGCCGAGCGACGACCTGTACGCCCGCCCGGCCCATCCCTACACGAACGTCCTGTTGAAGTCGATCCCGGAGCCCGATCCGTTCGCCGACCATTCGGTGGCCGATCTGGTCGGCGAGTTGCCGTCGCCGGTCAACCCGCCGTCGGGGTGCCGATTCCACACACGCTGTCCGAACGCGGACGAGGTGTGCCGGACCGACGAGCCGCAGCTGCGGTCGATGGGCAACGACCATTTCGTGGCCTGCCACCACCCGATGGAGACCCCGGTCGTCATCAACCACTCCCCCGCCACCGCCCTCGCCTGAACCCTCCCGGCGACACGCGATCGACCGAGCGATGTAGTTGTCGG
The DNA here is from genome assembly GCA_963752815.1 of Ilumatobacteraceae bacterium. Lineage (GTDB taxonomy): Bacteria > Actinomycetota > Acidimicrobiia > Acidimicrobiales > Ilumatobacteraceae > Sva-07. The sequence goes on from CAVVZI010000006.1 coordinate 541,783, forward strand.
GCGCCATTGCCCCGACATCGCCATCGCCTGACGACCGACCGACTCAGCGATGTAGATGTGGGGCGCTATGGGCCCAACATCGCCATCGCCTGAGCCGCTGGCCGCCCGTCGTCCGGGTCAGGCGTTGCGGAACTCGGGCGGCCGCTTCTCCAGGAACGCCTTCATCGCCTCACGGTGGTCGGCCGTGGCCGAGGCCATGATCTGCTGACGGTTCTCCAGGTCGATCGCCGCCTGCATGCCCGGGATCTCGAGCGCTGTCCACATCGCCTCCTTGGTGAGGGCGACACCGAACGGCGTGTTCGACATGATCAGTTCGGCCTTGGCGAGCGCGAGGTCGGCCAGTTCGGCATCGGCGACACGTTCGATCACGAGCCCGATCCGCAACGCCTCGTCGGATTGGAAGACCCGGCCCGTGAGCATCAACTCCTGTGATCGCGCCACCCCGACGATCCTCGGGAGCAACCACGAAGTGCCGATGTCGCATGCCGACAGGCCGATCTTGATGAACGCCGCGGAGAACTTGGCCGACTCGGCGGCGAGACGCACGTCCGAACCGAGGACGAGTGCGAATCCACCGCCGGCGGCCGCACCATTGACCGCCGCGATGACCGGCTGCGGGAGCGAGCGCAGATGCGGGATCAACGTGGCGATGTGCTTCTGCACCGCGAAGCCGGTTTGTGTCGGGCCGAGGTGAGCGGTGTGCGGTGCGGTTCCGTACCCGCCGAGATCGAGCCCGGAACAGAAGCCGCGCCCGGCCCCGGTGATGATCACCACCCGAGCGACCGGGTCGACGGCGATGTCGTCGAGGTGGCGGTGCAGGGATTCCACCATGTCGGCCGTCATCGCGTTCAGCGAATCCGGACGGTTCAGGGTCAGTTGCACCACACCGGCGCGGGGTTCGTGGCGTTCGACATCGGACATGGCTGCATCGTTGCTGATGGTGCTTCGTGGCGACGATTCGAGGCTGGTACCGTCGCCCGGATGCCTGCGGTCGCTCTGCCCACACCGGTGCCGATCAGGCCGTTCGATACACCGGACCCATTCACCTCGATCGGTACCCCGGTCAACGTGGCCGCCACGCTGGCGCCCTTCCGGCACGGCCGGATCGACCCGACCACGGTGCTCCGTGCGCTCGGCCGTGGCCGCACCGCGTCGGGAACGTTCCTCCACGCCACGCACACCCCCGACGGGCCCGGCACCGTACGGCTCCGGTGGGCCGGTGGGCGCCACGACGTCGACAGCTACGGGAGCGGGGGCGACTGGCTCGCCGCGCGAATCCCGCGGATGCTCGGCCACGGCGACACCGGGCTCGCGGGCGTCGACATGGCGGGCTGGTCGCCGACGGTGGTCGCCGCCCTGCACGCTTCGAGCGACGTCGCGATCGGTGCCGGCTCGAACCTGTACCACGAGCTGCTGCCCACGATCGTCGAGCAGCGCATCACGGGTCTCGAGGCCCATCGGCAGTGGCGACGTCTGTGCGCCGAACTGGGCGAGCCGGCACCCGGACCGTTCACCGGCCTCCTTCTTCCGCCGGCGCCCGAGCGCCTGCTCGGTCGGCCGGCCTGGTGGTTCCATCCGCTCGGCATCGAGCGCAAGCGGGCGGCCGCGCTCGTCGAGATCGCCCGCCATCCCGCCCGGCTCTGGGAGTGGGCCGACCTGCCACCCCACGTCGCGGCCGGCAAGCTGCGGCTGCTGCCCGGGGTCGGCGCCTGGACCGTCGGCACCGTGCTGGGGACCGCCATGGGCGATCCCGACGCGGTCGCCGTCGGCGACTACCACTTGAAGAACGTGGTCGGGTACGCCCTCGCCGGCGAGGCCCGCGCCACGGACGAACGCATGCTCGAACTCCTGACGCCGTACGCCGGCCAGCGCGGCCGAGTCATCCGCGCTCTGTTGCGCCACGGACATCGCGCCCCGAAATTCGGTCCGCGCCAGCGGATCCTGCCGATGTCACGCTGGTGAACCGATGATGACCGAACCGATGACCACCGCTCCATCGCCCACCGCCGACGCACCGGCGCGACGACTCACCGACTGGCACCGCGCGACTGATCGTCGGAATGATCGCCTACGTCGTGTCGCGGATGTGCGTGCTCGCCGCCGCCGGCGTGCGCGCCGCGCAGATGGTGGTCGACAGCCGCACGCTCGCCCGGCTCGGCGGAACCACGCCACACGAACCGGGCGCCGTCCACACGATCACCGAGGTGCTCACGTCCTGGGACGGTCGGTGGTACCTGGACATCGTTCGGAACGGCTATCCGAGTTCGATCCCGCAGAACATCACGTACAGCCAGTCCCAAGCACGAGCGGCGTTCTTCCCCGTGTATCCGTGGCTCGCGCGTGCCGTCGACGTCGTGCTGCCCGGCGGCGACACCTTCGCGGCGATCTTCGTGAACATCGTGCTCGGCGCCGTCGCCGTGGTGTTGGTCGGGCTCCTCGCCAGGGAGCTGTACGGCGTGCGGGTCGCATCGCGGGCGATGGTGTTGTTCGCCGTCTTCCCCGGCAGCTTCGTGCTGTCGTTCACGTACTCCGAGGCGACGCTGATCGTGCTCGCCGCAGCGTGCCTGCTGTTCCTGCTGCGGGAGAAGTGGTGGCTCGCCGGCGTCGCGGCGATGCTCGGCACCGCCACTCGACCCAACGGTGTGGCGCTCGTCGCGGCCTGCGCGGTGGCCAGTTTCCTGGCGATCCGCCGGACCCGCGCCTGGGGTTCGCTCGTCGCGGTGGTCCTGTCACCGCTCGGCTTCATCTTCTTCCAGCTGTACGTCGACCACACGGCCGGCGAGCGGGGCGCCTGGTTCCGCGTGCAGCGCGAGGCCTGGGCGGAGGGAACGAGCTACGGCGCCACCGCCGTGTCCAAAACCGCTGACTTCCTCGTCCACCCACTGTCGTCGCCGACCGACGCCCTGACCGCGCTGTCGATGGTCGCGCTGGTCGCCATGATCTGGTGCGCCTGGAAGGTCCGGCTGCATCCCGTGCTGGCGTCGTACTGCGCGGTCGTCGTCGGTCTGATGCTGATGACCCAGACCGTCACGGCCCGCCCACGCTTCTTGATCACCGCGTTCCCGCTGATCATCGCCGTCGCCGCCTGGTGGCCCGAACGGCAGCGTGCCGCAGACGGTGCCGGCGAGGTCGACGACCGGCTCAACTGGGCGACGACAGGGTGGGACATGACGCTCGTGCTCGGCGGCGCCGGCATCGCGGTCCTCACGGGGCTGTACGCGGTGTTCGGGGCGATTCCGTGATCCGTCCGCTCGTCGTCGTGCCGACCCACAACGAAGCCGACAACATCGGGCGTCTCATCAAGGAGTTGCGGGACGTCCTGCCGACCACCGACGTGCTGGTCATCGACGATGCGTCGACCGACGACACCCGCAAGATCGTGCACGAACTCGCAGCGGCGGACGGCGCCCTGCGCCTCGTCGAGCGCGACGCCAAGCACGGTCTGGGCGACGCCTACCTGCACGCGTTCGGCATCGCGCTCGCCGAGAAGTACGACGCCGTGGTGCAGCTCGACGCGGACCTCTCCCACGATCCGGCGATGCTGCCGATGATGCTCGACCTCGCCGATCGCGGCATCGCGCTCGTGATCGGCTCCCGGTACATCCCGGGGGGCACGGTGAGCGGATGGCCCCGCCGGCGCACCTGGTTGTCGCGCTGGGGCAACCGCTATGTCGCGATCATGCTCGGCCTCGCCATCAACGACGCGACCGCCGGGTTCCGCGTGTACCGCACCGACACACTCGGCGCCATCGGCCTCGACGGTGTCCAGGCGAGCGGGTACGGGTTCCAGGTCGAGATGGCCTATCGGGTGGTGCGGTCGGGCCTCAGCGTGGTCGAGGTACCGATCTCGTTCACCGACCGCGTGGCAGGCGCGTCGAAGATGGGACTGCCGATCGTCGCCGAAGCGTTCTGGCTCGTCACGATCTGGGGCATCCAGGACATGGTCAGCCTCAAGCGTCGCCGGCGTGCCTATCGGACGGTCGACGAACCCTGACTGACCCCTGATCGAGCCGCACCAGATCGACAGGGCCTGATTGCTACGATTCGGAACCCCATGCGTCTGCCGTCGTCGATCTCTCCGCCGGTGGGGCGCTTCGCCGACGCGCTGCTCGCGATCGACCTCCCCGACCTCGATCCGCAGCGCCGCGCGACCACGATCGAGTTCATCGAAGGGCGCATCACGACCCTTCCGTCGTTCACCCGCTTCGGCGTCGTGGTGATCGCCTTCACACTCGACGCGATCAGCCGGATCGTCGGTCTCGACCGGGTGATCTCGTTCGTCGGATCGAAGCCGCTCCCCCTCCTCGCCGAGTATCCCCGCCTGATCCGTTCTCTGGCCTACGCGTTCGTGTGGGAGACGTGGCCCGCCACGACGAGCACGGGAGCGGCGTCGTGACCGCACCGGTCCGTCACGACTGCGACGTCCTGATCATCGGATCGGGAGCGGGCGGCGCCACCACGGCGGCGATCCTCGCCGAGGCCGGCCTCGACGTGATCGTGGTCGAGGAGGGGCCGTGGGTCGAGCAGGGATCGGTCGTGCCGTTCTCGCTGGAGCAGATGGACCGCCAGTACCGCTCGGGCGGCGTCACGGTCGCCCTCGGACTCCCGTCGATCGCGTACACCGAGGGTCGCTGTGCGGGCGGAGGCACCGAGGTGAACAGCGGTCTCTACCGGCGCCCCCCGGCCGAGACACTCGAGCGGTGGCGCACCGAATACGGCATCGCCGACTTCGACTCCGACGACATCGAGGCGATCTGCGACGAGGTGGAGCAGGCACTCAGCGTGCAAGCCGTGCCGGGCGCGCACACCGCCCCGAGCGAGAAGCTCCGCCTCGGCGCCGAGCGGCTCGGCTGGAAGCACGACGAGATCCCGCGTTGGATGGCTTATCCCGAGCAGGGCAACGCCGTCGACGGGCGGCGGCAGAGCATGACCGTCACGTACCTCCCCCGCGCCCAACGGGCCGGGGCCCGGGTGCTCGTCGAGCACCGCCTCGATCGTCTCGTGATGAACGGCGACCAAGCCGTCTCCGCCGAGTTGACCGATGCCAGCGGCGAGCGCCCGACGGCGGTCTCGATCGCGTTCCGTGACGTCTTCGTGTGCGGGGGCGCGATCCAGACGCCCGCCATCCTCCAACGGGCCGGGTTCCGGCATCGCGTCGGCCGCACGCTCGCGGTCCACCCGACGGTGAAACTCGCCGCCCGCTTCGCCACCGAGATGAACGTGCCCGACGACGTGCCGGTGCACCAGGTGAAGGAGTTCTCCCCCGACATCTCCTTCGGTGGTTCGGCCAGCCATCCGGGGCTGATCGCCCTCGCGCTGAGCGACAACTGGCGCGCGTTCGGTGCGGCGATCACCGCGTGGCCGCAGATCGCCGTGTACTACGCGGCGATCACGAGTCAGGGCCGTGGTTGGGTGCAGGCGGTGCCCGGCCTGCGCGATCCGATCGTCACGTACCGGCTCACCAAACGGGACCGGCATCTCCTCGGCCAGGGCCTGGCGCGCCTGGCCCTGCTGATGCTCGAAGCCGACGCCCTCGAGGTGTACCCCTCGTTCCGCGACGCACCGAGCGTCCGGACGCGTGCGGATCTCGCGACGATGACCGCCGCGTTCGCCGCATCGTCGGCGAGCGTGATGACGGTCCACCTGTGCTCGACCGTGCCGATGGGCGAGCGGACGGAGCGATGCGCCGCCGACAGCTTCGGAACGGTGCACGGTGCACGCAACGTCCATGTCAACGACGCCTCGCTGCTGCCCGACGCGCCGGGTGTGAACCCGCAGGCTTCGGTGATGGCGGTCGCCATCCGCAATGCCCGCCGCTTCGTCGATCGACGGTCGGCATGAGCCCGGCCGCAATGATCGAGTCCCCGGCATGATCGAGCACCCGGGCACGACGGTGATCACCGGTGCCGGTGGTTGGCTCGGCACCGGCCTGGTGGCCGCGTTCTCCGGCGCCGGCGACCGCCGCCGCACCGGCCGGCTGCGCCTCCTGGTGCGCGACCGCGACGACGAGACGAGATTGCTCGCGCTGACCGATGGCGCCGGCCTGACCGTCGAGGTCGTCGTCGGCGACATCAGCCGGGCGGACACGATCGACCGGCTGTTCGAGGGCGTGACCGGGAGCGTCGACGTCCTGCACACCGCCGGCGTCATCCATCCGGCATCGATGGGCGATTTCGAGCAGGTCAACCACGTGGGCACCGCCAACGTGCTCGCCGGCGCGACAGCCGCCGGCGTGCGGCGCATGGTCCACGTGTCGTCGAACAGCCCGTTCGGTACGAACCCGGAGCGACGTGACACGTTCCGCAACGACGAGCCCTACCACCCCTATCTCGGCTACGGCCGCTCGAAGATGGAGGCCGAACTGCGGGTGCTCGAGGCGGCGGAACGCGGGTTGAACGTCGTGATGGTGCGGCCGCCGTGGTTCTACGGCCCGCACCAGCCCGCCCGCCAGACCACGTTCTTCACCCTCGTGCGGACCGGCCGATTCCCGGTGTTCGGCGACGGCGGCCAGCGCCGGTCGATGGTCTACATCGACAACCTCGTCGACGGACTCGTGCGCGCCGAACTGACGCCCACCGACGCCGGCCTGGCGTGGTGGATCGCCGACGCTCGCGCCTACACGGTTGCCGAGATCGTCGACACCGTCGGGCGCGCCCTGCGCGACGAGGGGTTCGACAACGTCAAACCGAACCGGTTGAAGCTGCCCGAACTGGCCGGCGACGTGGCCGAGCGGCTCGACGGCATCCTGCAGAAGCGCGGCCGCTACGTCCAGCAACTGCACGTGCTCGGCGAGATGAACAAGACGATCGCCGTCGACATCGACGCCGCCCGGCGCGACCTGGGCTACGAACCGGCCGTCGAGTTGTACGACGGCATGCGCCGCAGCATCCGCTGGTGCATCGAGCAAGGCATTCAACTGTGAACGGCATCCGATCGTGACGAACTATCTCGTCACGGGTGGCAGCGGATACTTCGGTTCGCTCCTCGTCGCCCGCCTCGCCACGCCCGACAACCGTGTCCGCGTGCTCGACCTGAACGATGCGTCCGACCGGCCGGCCGACGTCGAGTTCGTGCAGGGCGACGTGCGCGACATGACGGTCGTGCGCGGGGCCGTCGAGGGAATCGACGTCGTGATGAACAACGTGGCCCAGGTGCCGCTCGCCCGCGACGCCGACCTGCTGCGGACGGTCAACGTCGATGGCACCGTCAATCTCCTCGCGGCGAGCGCCGCCGCCGGTGTGGCCAAGGTGATCCACACCTCGTCGAGCGCGGTGTTCGGTGTGCCGAAGGCGAACCCGGTGATGCCGACCACGGTGCCCTCGCCGATGGAGGCGTACGGGCACGCCAAGCTGGCCGCCGAATGGGCGTGCCTGGCCGCCGCTCGCGACGGGCTCGATGTGTCCATCGTGCGGCCCCGGACGATCCTCGGTCACGGCCGGCTCGGCATCTTCGGCATCCTGTTCGACTGGATCGCCGACGGGCACGACCCGATCGTGCTCGGTGACGGGACCAACCGGTACCAGTTCGTCCATTCCGACGATCTGGCCGAGGCGTGCGTCCTGGCGGCGTCGGTCGAAGGACCCGACATCTTCAACGTCGGCACCGATCGGTTCGGCACGATGCGCGAGACGCTCGCCGACCTCTGCGAGCACGCCGGCACCGGCGCCACGGTCCGGTCGTTGCCGGCCGCACCGGCGTCGCTCGGGATGCGGGTCAGTGCCGCGCTCGGCATCTCCCCGTTCGCGCCGTACCACTGGATGATGTACTCCAAGTCGATGTGGTTCGACCTCGACCACCTCCAGCGCAGCCTCGCGTGGAAGCCGGCATGGTCGACGGCGGACATGTTCGCCCAGAGTTACGACTGGTTCCTCGCCAATCGGGCGAGTGTCGATGATGCCGGCGCATCGCATCACCGCCGCAGCGCCCGCCAGGGCGTGCTGTCGATCGTGAAGCGCTGGTCGAGCCTGCTGCCCGAGGCACGTTGAACGAGTTCCGCCGGTGGCTCGCCCGCCGTCAGTTGACGGTGTCGGTGGCGGTGCTGGTGCTCCTCGCCTACCTGCCCGCCCTCACGGCGGCGCCGGGGCGGATGCCGTCGGATTCCAAGCTCTACGTGTACCTCGACCCGGCACGGTTCCTCGCCGACACGACGACGACGTTCGACCCCCGCCAGTTCGCCGGGTGGGTGCCGCATCAGCACATCGCCTACCTGTGGCCGATGGGCCCGTGGTTCTGGTTCTTCGACGCGATCGGCGTACCCGACTGGGTCGCCCACCGGCTCTGGGTGGGCACGTTGCTCGTCGCCGCCGGGCTCGGCGTGCGCTGGGTGGCACGACTGCTCGGGCTCGGACCCACCGCCGCGCTCGTCGCGGCGATCGTCTACCAGCTCTCGCCGTACATCCTGCCCTACGTCTCGCGGACGTCGATCCTGCTGCTCCCCTACGCCGGGCTCGGGTGGATCGTCGGCCTCACCGTGCTCGCGGCGCAGCGCGGACGATGGCGGTTCGCGGCCGGCGTCGCGCTCGTCGTGCTCACCGTGGGTGCCGTGAACGCCACGGCGCTGGCGATGATCATCCCGGCGCCGACGTTGTGGCTCGTCCATGCGGTCTGGCAACGGTCGATCACCTGGCGGCGGGCGCTCGCGACGGCGGCCAAGGTGGCGGTCCTGTCGCTCGCCGTGTCGTTGTGGTGGATCGCGATGTTGTTGATCCAGGGCAAGCGCGGCGCCGACGTGCTCGCGTACTCGGAGTCGCTCGAATCGGTGTCGTTCACGTCGACGTCGACCGAGGTCCTGCGCGGCCTGGGCTACTGGCTGTTCTACATCCGCGACGTGTTCGGTGCCACGACGACGGCCTCGCTCGACTATCTCGCGTCCGTCCGGGTGATGGTGTTCGGCGTCGGCCTGCTCGCCGTGGTGCTGTGCGGCCTGGTGTTCACCACCTGGCAGCATCGGCGCTACGTCGCCCTGCTGATCGGATCGGGGCTCGTGCTCGCCGTCGGCGTCCATCCGATCGACGATCCTTCTCCGCTGATGTCGGTCCTCCTCGGCGACGGCGAGGGCGGGCTGGCGCTGGCGCTGCGCAGCAGTACGCGGGCCGTGCCGGTGCTCGTGTTCGGGTTGGCCCTGAGCGCGGCGTCACTCGTGGCGGCGTGCGGGTCGATTCGTCTGCCCAGCCGTCGGGCCTGGAACCTCTCAACCTGGTCATGGGGCGCGGTCAGTGCCATCGTGGTCGCCGTGCTCGCTGTCGGTTATCTCCCGTCGCTGCGCAACGGCGGGTTCGTCGATCCGCAACTCGAACGCGACCAGGATCCGCCGCAGGCGTGGCTCGACGCCGCGGCGCACCTCGACGCGCTGCCCGCCGGCTACCGCGTCCTGCAGTTGCCCGGTAGCGAGTTCGGTGCGTTCCGCTGGGGGTACACGGTCGACCAGCCGTTGCCGGCCCTGACGGAGCGTCCGCTGGTGACCCGTGACCTGTTGCCGCTGGGCAGTGCCGCAGCGATGGATCTCGTGTTCGCGCTCGACGATCGGTTCCAGGACGGCGTCGTCGACGTCGATGCGATCGCACCGATCGCCCGTCTGCTCGGCGTCGACACGATCTGGGTCGCCGACGACGTCGCCTTCGACCGCTTCCGCCTCGCCCGTCCCGAGATCGTCGACGATCTCCTCACGGGTGCAGGCGCGGCGGACGCCGACCTGCTGCCGGCCGAGCGGTTCGGCGAGCCGGCCCCGAACGTGGGACCGATCGACGTCGTCGACGAGCAGTCCGTCAGCGACCCGCGCGTGGGTGCACCGCTCGCCACCGTCTCCCTGGTCGGGGTCGATTCCCCGGTGGCGACGATCCGGGCGAAGGACGATGTGGTGGTGCTCTCCGGCAGTGGTGACGGGCTCGTCGACGCCGCCGGCGCCGGCGTGATCGACGGCTCGGAGCTGATCCTCTACAGCGCCTCGCTCAGCGGTGACGAGCTCGGCGACGCGGTCTCGAACGCGACGGAGGTGGTCGTCACCGACTCGAATCGCGACCGCGCCCACCACTGGCGCGGTTCGCAGGACGTGACGGGCTACACGGAGGCGGGCGACGATGCGGGCGTGCTGCGCGTCCAGAGCGGCGACCAGCGCCTCCCGGTGTTCGACACCGACGACCCCGACACCCAGACCGTCTCGATCCAGGACGGCCCCGTCACCGCCACCGCCAGCGCCTACGGCGAGCCGTTCGCGTATCTGCCCGAGCATCGCCCGGTGATGGCGATCGACGGCGACCCGGCGACGAGCTGGACGGTCGGCGACCGGGGACCCGCTGTCGACGAGTACATCGTGCTCGACGTGAGCGAACCGATCGACCACGTGACGCTGCGTCAACCGGATGCGATCGACGGGCAGCGACGCATCACCGAGGTGGAACTGACCGTCGACGATCGTGAGCCCACCCTGGTCGCGCTCGACGAATCCTCATTGGTCGGTGACGGTCAGCGCATCGACATCGATCCGACCACCGCCTCGAGCCGGATCACGCTGCGGATCACCGGAACCGGAACGGGGACCGACGTGTCTCCGTTCGGCGACGCGATCCGCGGCGTCGGATTCGCCACGATCGACGTCGGCCTCGAACCGACGACCGAGATGATCCGGGTGCCGGTCGACGCCACCGATGCCATGACCACGGCGGGAGCCACGACCCCGCTCAGCGTGGTGTTGACCAGGCTCCGTACCGACCCGACCGACCGCTGGCGGTCCGATCCCGAACCGGCACTGCGGCGGGAATTCGACGTGCCGAACGACGCCGCCTTCGACACGAGCGTCGTCCTGCGGGCGGACCAGCGCATGGACGACGCGGCGCTGGCCGAACTGCTCGGCGAACCCGTCGCGGCGACCGCGCACCTCACGGGCGTGCCTGGCGCGCGTGGGGCCTCCGCCGTCGACGGCGACGTGGCCACATCGTGGATCACGCCGTTCGGCTCGCCCGTCGAGCAGGCACTGCACCTCGCCCTGGACGGCACCGCGGACTCCGTCTCGATCGCCCAGCCCGCCGGGACGTTCAGTCCGATCACGCAGGTGCGCATCTCCGATCCGGCCGGATCGATCGACGTCGACGTCGACCAGACCGGCGGGGCGATCGCCCTCCCCCGCCCGATCGACCTGACCGATGCGACGCTGGAGATCACCGGAATCGACGCCCGCTTCACGGTCGACCGGCGGTTCGGCGAGGGCGTCGTGCTGCCGGCCGCGATCTCGGAGATCACCTTCGACGGCACGTCGCCGGCCGTCACGCCGGCCGGCGACCACGTCGAGGAGTGCCGCGACGACCTGCTGCAGGTCGACGGCGCGCCGGTCGGCCTGTCGTTCACGGCATCGGCCGACGCCATCGTGCGCGGTGAGCCGATCGACGCCACGCTGTGCACCACGGAGGCGTCATCCGTGCTCGCCCTCGACACGGGCACCCACACCATTACATCGACAGCCGGCACCTCGACCCCGGGCACGTCGTCGGGCTTCCATGTCGACCAGGTCGTGCTCGCCGAACCGGGCGACGGTGCGGCCTCCGCCGCGACCCCCGCTCCCACGGTCACCGTCACGTCGTCGTCACGGACCGATCGGACGGTCGAGGTGGCGCCGTGTCCGCAGGGGTGCTGGGTGGTGCTCGGCGAGGGTTACAACACGGCCTGGACCGCGTCGGACGCTTCGGGGTCCCTCGGCCCGCCGACCCTCGTCGACGGGAACGCGAACGGTTGGCGGATCGCACCGACCGATCAACCGACCACCATCACGTTCCACTGGACCGCGCAGCGGACCTTGAACATCGCGCTCATGGCCTCGGTCCTGGGTCTACTCGCCTGCATCGCCCTCGTCGTCGCCGATCGACGCCGTGACGGCGACGCACTCGTGCCGGTGCCGGTGCCGCGGCCCTTCCCCCCGTCGCAATGGGGCACCGAAGTGGTCGGTGCGGCGACGGTGATCGTCACCACGCTGGCCAGTGCGGTGCTGATCGGCTGGATCTGGGGGGTGGTGGCGCTGGCGTTGTCACTCGTGGCGTTCGCTCTCCGTCGCCAGCGTCTGCTCGCCCTCGTCGGATTCCTGATCGTCGTCGCGGCCCAGTGCTACGTCGTCCTCGTCGTACGCCGGAACCGACCATTTCCCGGCGCCGGATTCCCGGACCACTTCGAGTGGCTCCACCCGTGGACGCTGCTCGGGGTGGTGCTGTTGACGTGCTCGGCGCTCGTGCCGGGAAGATCGAGACGATCGCCATGACCGCGTCCGAGTTGGCGGTGGCCGACACCAGGCCGCGACTGCGTTACCACCCGGCGCTCGATGGTCTGCGGGCGATCGCCGTCACGCTCGTCGTGCTGTTCCATGCGGGTGCGACGTCGCGACTGCCGGGGCTCGTACCCGGCGGGTTCATCGGGGTGTCGGTGTTCTTCACGATCTCGGGGTATCTGGTCACCACCCTGCTCCTCCGCGAGGGCGCGCTCGACGGTCGGACCGGACGCATCGACTTCGGTCGCTTCTGGGCCCGGCGCGTGAAGCGGCTGTGGCCGGCGTCGCTCGCCGTCGTCGCCGTCGTCGTCCTCCTGTCGTCGTGGGCCTGGAGCGGCATGATCGCCTCCGACGCGGTGGCCGGCGTCTACGGCTACACGAACTGGTACGTGATCTGGTCGGGTGCCGACGAGTTGCTCCGCACGATCGTCGGTCCGCTCGGACCGTTCTGGTCGCTCGCCATCGAGGAGCAGTTCTACGTCCTGCTCACGATCACCGTGCTGCTCTGCTGGCGCACGCGACGCCCGCTGCGCTGGCTCGCGGTCGCCGTCGTGGCCGGCTGGTTCGGCTCGCTCGCCGCGCAGCTCCTCATCAGCGGCCCGCAGTACCGGCTCGAGTTCGGGACCGACACGCGCGGCGGCGAGATCCTCGCCGGATGCGGACTGGCGATCCTGCTCCACCAGCGTCCTGAGCTCCTCGATCGGTGGCGACGGTGGTCCGCTCCGGCAGGAACGATCGCTCTGGCCGTCATCATGCTGATCGCCTTGACGAACGACTACGACCCGCCGTGGCTGCTGCGCGGCGGGTACAGCGCGCTGTCACTGGTCAGCGCCGTCCTGATCGTCTCGTTGCTCGTGCCGAACCGCGTCACCACCGCATTGGGCTGGCGGCCGCTGGTCACGATCGGGGTCGCCAGCTACTCGGTGTACCTCGTCCATTGGCCCGTGATCATGATCCTCACGCCCGAACGGGTCGGGACCGATGGTTGGACGCTGGTGGCGGTGAAGGTCGTCGTCGCCGCCCTCGTGGCCGCCGTCCTGCACGTGGTGGTCGAGCAGCCCGTCCGACGGCTGGTGGTCCCGAACCGGTCGGTCGCCGTGTGCTGGCTCGCCGCGACCGTCGCCGTGTCGGGGCTGGCGATCCTCGTGCTGTGACTGCCCGACCGCGGTGGCCGGTTGTGGGCCGGTTGGCGGTGGCTCTGCTCGTACCCGCGGCGCTCGGGGTGACCGCCTGCGACGGTCCCGACGAGGACACGCCGATCGGAGCCGATCCGGTGGTGGTGACGATCGAGTCGCAGACGTGCCGCCGTCCCCAGCCACGCCTCGGAGTCGGCACGTTGCTCGCCGACGGGGTCGCGCTGACCGCCGCCCACGTGGTCGACGAGCAGCTCAGGCGCCTCGAGGTCGACGGTCGCGCGGCACGCGTCGTCGCCACCTCGGCCGCAACGGATCTGGCCCTCGTCGCGGCTGACACGGCGTCGGCGACGACGGTTCGGGCCGCCGGCGACTGGTTCGCGACGATCGGGACGGCCGTACCTGTTGCCGTCGAGGCGCGGACGGCGGCGACGATCGAGACGCCGACCGGCCCGCTGCCGACCACCGTCGACCGTGCGATCACGCTGCGCGTCGACGACGTCAGCGCCGGCGTGGTCCACGACCGGAGCGTCCTCGAGCTCGCCACCGTGGTCGAGCCCGGCGACAGCGGCGCGCCGGTGGTGACCGCTGACGGCACCGTCGTGGGCGTGGTCGTGCTCAGTCGACCCGCGGCCGATGTGTCGTACGCGGTGCGCGTTCCGGCCCTGCCGCACCTCGTCGATCGAGCCGGAAGCTCCACCGACTCCACGACACCGCCCGGCAGAAGGGGTTGCCCGCTCCGACCGGTGCACCTAGGGTGCCGTGGCAAGCGGACGGGCGGCTGCGCAACGGGCAGCCGTGGAATTGACTGGAGCATGCGGGAACGCATGCCAGAAGGGGAGCCCATGTCCACGTCCACGTACTTCAGACGATCCGCCCTACCGCTCGTAGCGATCCTCGTGTTCGCCGCGGGCTGCACGAGTGACGACGATCCCGCCGGCGACACCGCCGGCAGCGGCGCGCCGGCCTCCGATGCACCTGCCGGGTCGACCGCCGGCAGCGAGGCGCCCGCCGGCAGCGCCGCGCCGGGCGACACCGTGGAGGAGGTGCAGTCCTCCGGATCGACGCTCGACGCCGTCCAGGCCGCGGGAACGTTCAACTGTGGGACGCGCGACGACCTTCCGGGGTTCGCCACGCTCGATCCGAGCGGCGAGCACGTCGGCTTCGACTCCGACTTCTGCCGGGTGATCGCGGCGGCCGTGCTCGGCGACGCGACCGCGGTCGAGATGGTCGACGTCGCCACCGACGACCGGTTCACCGCCCTCCAGTCCGGCGAGATCGACGCGCTGGTGCGCAACACGACCTTCACCGCGACCCGTGACGGTGCGGAGGGGGCCACGTTCCTCCAACCGACGTTCTATGACGGTCAGGGCATGATGGTGGCGGCCGACAGCGGCTTCGCCACCCTCGCGGACATGGACGGCGTGATCGTCTGTGTCGCCCAGGGCACCACCACCGAGGGCAATGCGGCGGCCGAAGCCGCCCGCCTCGGGGTGAGCTGGGAGATCCGGCCGTTCGAGGACGTCGACCTCATCCAGGAGGCGTTCGTCGCCGGGCAGTGCGACGGCTGGTCGTCCGACACGAGCCAGCTCACGGGGCTGCGGTCGACCTATCCCGACGGCCCCGAAGCGTTGACCATCCTGCCCGAGGTGTTCTCCAAGGAGCCCTTGGCGCCCGCGGTCGCCGACGGCGACAGCCAGTGGGCCCAGGCGGTCAACTGGGCGATCCTCGCCACCATCCAGGCCGAGGAGTTGGGGATCACGTCGGAGAACGTCGACACCTTCGCCGACACGACCGACGTCAACATCCAACGCTTCCTGGGTCTCGAGGTCGAGGGTGAGGGCGTGCTCGATCCGGGGCTCGGTCTGCCGGCCGACTTCGGCTTCCAGGTGGTCAAGCAGGTCGGGAACTACGGCGAGATCTTCGAGAAGCACCTCGCCCCGCTCGGCCTCGAGCGCGGCGTGAACGCTCTCTGGACCGATGGCGGCCTGATGTACTCGCCGCCGTACCGCTGACCTCGAAACTCAACCCGACGGTGACCCGGCGCGTGCCCCTGTGGCGCGACGTCCGGGTCCTCCGTTGGATCGTCCAGCTGGCGATCGTCGCCGTGGTGGCGGCGATCGTCATCTGGCTGTACGGCAACTACACGACCAACGCCGCCGAGGCGAACATCCCGACGAACTTCGACTTCCTCGACAACCCGGCGTCGTTCCAGATCACCGGCAACTCGCTGTCGCAGAGTGCGCCGGTGCGCGACGCCCTGGTCCAGGGTCTGCTGAACACCCTGCGGGTGTGCGTCGCCGGGGTCATCGCGGCGACGATCCTGGGGACGCTCGTCGGGATCGGTCGGCTGTCGAGCAACTGGATCGTGCGCAAGATCGCCACCGTCTACGTCGAGGTCGTGCGCAACATTCCGCTCGCCCTGTTCCTGGTCGCCGGCCTGCTCGTCATCGTCCTCGGCGTGTTACCGACCATCAACGACGCGTGGGACTTCCTCGGGCTGGTCATCCTCTCGAACCGCGGCCTGGCCGTGCCGTGGTACGAGGGAGGCAGCGGACGGGGGCTGCTGCTGATCATGCTGATCGGCGGCCTCCTGTGGTGGGCGGTCGCCCGGTGGCGACGTTCGGTGTCGAACCGCACGGGCGCGCCGGCACGATCCGGCCTGTGGGGCGGTCTGGTCTTCGTCGTCGTGATGGTCGTCGGTTGGTTCGCCTTCGGCTACACGTGGAGCGTGCCCGCCGTCGAGGGGCGCGCCACGGCGGGCGGAATGCGAGTGGATCCGTCGTTCTTCGCGTTGTTCTTCGCCCTCGTGATCTACACCGCCAGCCACATCGCGGAGATCGTGCGCGGCTCGATCCAGGCGGTGCCCCTCGGTCAGGCCGAGGCGGCCGACGCGGTCGCGCTGAGCGGGTTCCAGAAGATGTGGTTCGTCGTGTTGCCGCAGGCCCTCCGCATCGCCATTCCACCGCTCGGCAACCAGTACCTCAACCTGATCAAGAACTCCTCACTCGGCGCGGCGATCGGCTTCTACGACCTGACCCTCGTGGCCACGACGACGGTCGGCAACGGATCACCGGCCGTGCCGGTGTTCGCGCTCACGATGCTCGTGTACATCTCGCTGTCGCTCGTCACGTCGTTCATCGTCAACGTGGCCAACCGTCGGATGGCGCTGGTCGAACGATGAGGCCTGAACGATGAGCGACGCCATCGTCGAACTCGGTTCCGAACCGGTCATCCAGCCCCCGGTCGATCGCGGGCCGACGACGCGGCGGGGCGCCGGCGTGTGGGTCCGCCACAACCTCTTCCGCACCCCGCTCGACGGCGTGCTGACGGTCGTGTTCGGCACGATCTCGGTCGTCGTGCTCTACAAGGTGTTCACCTTCGTCTTCCTGACCGGACGGTGGGAGATCATCCGCGTCAACCTCCAACTGCTGATGATCGGACGCTTCCCAGCGGCGCACGTGTTGCGGCTCGCCGTGACGGTGGTCGGACTGGCGGCCTGGGGCGGCCTGATCGCGGGGCTCATCAGCGGGCGACGCGCCCGGGCCGGCACGGCGCGTCGACTCCCACTGCGCCGACGGGTGGCCGATCTGATCGGCCGGTTCTGGGCGCTCGCACTCGTGGTCCTCTACCTGCTCGTGCTGGCGGGGACGCCGGGGCCGTGGATCATGGTGGGGCTGGCGCTCGCCGCTGCCCTGGTGACGAGGATCGCCGGTGATTGGCTCGGCCGCCGCCGGCCCAACCGGGCGATCACCGTCGGGCTCGCGCTCCTCCTCGCGGCGATCCCGCTCGGGCTCTACCTGTACGTCGTCACCGCCGTCGGATTCGACGAGTGGGGCGGGTTCCTGCTCAACCTGTTCCTCGCCGTGTGCTCGATCGTCCTCTGCTTCCCGCTCGGTGTGCTGCTGGCGCTGGGGCGGCGATCCGGACTGCCGCTCGTGCGCTGGATGTGCACGGTGTACATCGAGATCATCCGTGGCGCTCCCCTCTTCGTGCTCCTGCTGCTCGCCAACGTCGCCCTCGGGTTCTTCGTGCCGACGACCCTGGCTCCCGAGAAGGCGACCCGCGCGATCGTCGTGTTCACGCTGTTCACCGCCGCCTACATGGCCGAGATCGTCCGGGGCGGGTTGCAGTCGATCCCGCGCGGCCAGATCGAGGCGGCGAAGGCGGTCGGCCTCTCACCGGTGCGCCAGACGGTCTACGTCGTGCTGCCGCAGGCGCTGCGCAACGTGATCCCGGCCCAGATCGGCCAGTTGATCTCGTTGTTCAAGGACACGACGCTGGCCGGCATCGCGATGGGGCTCTTCGAACTGCTGAACGTGTCCTCGGCGATCACGGCCCAGGAAGCGTTCCGCGGGCAAGGACTGATCGGTGAGACGATCACGTTCGCCGCGCTGATGTTCTGGATCGTGGCGTTCACGATGAGTCGGGAGAGCCAGCGCCTCGAGCGGCGGCTCGGCGTGGGTACGAGATGAGTGAGACCAGTTGAGTGGGAGCCAGATGAGCGACGACGGCGAGATGAGCGAGCAGACGGGCGCCGTGTTCAACGACGCGACCGCGATGTCGGGCGATGGCGCGCCGATGATCGAGCTCGAACACGTCGACAAGTTCTTCGGCGACTTCCAGGCACTGAAGGACATCAACCTCAAGGTGGCGACCACCGAGGTCGTCGTCGTGATCGGGCCGTCGGGGTCGGGCAAGTCGACGATGATCCGCTGCGTCAACCGGCTCGAGGAGCACGACGCGGGGCGGATCGTCGTCGACGGCACCGAGCTGTCCAACGACATCCGCAACATCGCCGAGGTCCGGCGCGAGACCGGCATGGTCTTCCAGAGCTTCAACCTGTTCCCCCACCTCAGCGTGCTCGACAACATCACGCTCGCCCCGCGCAAGGTGCGCAAGCTGCCCAAGGCGAAGGCCGAGGAGCTCGGGATGGAGCTGCTCGCGCAGGTGAAGATCCCCGAGCAGGCCCGCAAGTACCCGGGCCAACTGTCGGGCGGCCAGCAGCAACGGGTGGCGATCGCCCGCGCGTTGGCGATGAGGCCGAAGGTGATGCTGTTCGACGAGCCGACCTCGGCGCTCGACCCGGAGATGATCAACGAGGTGCTCGACACGATGAAGGACCTCGCCCTCGGCGGCATGACGATGGTCGTCGTCACCCACGAGATGGGCTTCGCCCGCGAGGTCGCCGACCGTGTCGTGTTCATGGAGGCCGGCCAGATCGTCGAGGTCGGCACGCCCGAGCACTTCTTCACCTCACCCCAGGAGGAACGCACCAAGCGCTTCCTCTCCCAGATCCTCTGACGCCCGCCCCAACTCCCCACCCGAAAATTGCCCCGAATCGCGCGCTCAGCGTTCGATTCGGGGCATTTTTCGGGTTCAGAGGCGGTCGAGGAGCTGCCGGCAGAGGGGGCTCTGGCTGTCGGCCGTGGAGCGGAGGGGGCCGGCGGCGAGGAGTTCGCCGGGGAGGAACAGCATGGCGTCGTCGCCGGAGCCGGTGTCGACGGTGATCGTCGAGGTGTTCGTGACCGGGTCGACGATGACGGTGACGTCTCGCTGCTCGCCCTCCTGGAGCGGGACCCAGCCCGGCACCGTCTGGTCGCTGACGACCGCACCCGCATCGTCGGTCACGACGACGTGCGCGGCGGCGGGATCGGACACGTCGAGATCAACGGTCCAGCCATCGCCGGCAGCGAGCGGAGAGGGAACGCGTTCGGCACCCACGGTCTGGGTCATCTGCCGTGCGGATCCCCGCTCGATGGCGACCCAGACTCCCTGCTCGGCGGTGTAGACGCCGGTGCAGCCGGCATCGGGATCGACGTTGATCGCGGTCAAACCGTCACGACCGACGGGGTCGCCGGGCTGGATCGCCGCGAGGCCGGGTGACGGCGCCGGGAAGATCGCGTCGTCCAGCGCGTAGCGCAGCTCGGTGAAGCCCGGGGACTTCTGATCGATGTTCCAGGTGGCGAGCGACACGTTCACCCAGGCGCCCCACACGACGAGGATCACCGCGCCGACTCGCAGCCAGCGTCGGACCGGCCGGTCGGCCGCCCACCCGGCGACGACCCAGGCGCCGAGCGCCCCGGCCACGACGAGCGGCGGCAGCATGTCGATCAGGTACCGGTTGGCCAGGAAGCCGATGAGGAATGTCGGCAGGGCCCCGATCGTGGTGCACACGATGACGAGTCCCCACGTGAGCGAACGGTGCCGCACGAGCCAGACCGCCCCGACGATCGCCAGGATCATCAGCAACGTGGCCGTGAGCGTCAGCGACGACGCCGGGGTGTTGCCGAGCAACGGATACGACGCCCGGTTCGTACCGACGGGACCGAAGCGAACGAACGGGAGCAGTCGTTCGAACCGGATGGCGTCCGGGCGCAGGTACTGCACGACGGTCGTGCTGAGGAAGCGGCTGGAGAAGAAGCTCTCGTTGTTCCCGGCGAACCAGGCGGCCCGGGCCGGATCCTGCAACGACAGCAGCTGCCGGCCACCCGGCACCGAGAACAGCGTCCCGAACTTGGCGAAGTTGACCGCGGCGTGGGCGATCAACGGCACCAGCCCGCCCAGGATCGCCAGCCGTCCGGCCCGCATCCCGTCGGTCCGGCTGCGCCAGGCGAGCACCACCCCGCACGCCCCGATCGCGAGCGCCACGCCGATACCGATCGGTGCCCGGGTGAGCGTCGCCGCCAAGGCCGCCGCCACGGCGCCTGCGAGCAGCCGATTCGACGTGAACCCGCCCGCTCCCCATTCCACGATCAACGTCGCCGACACCAGCGCGAGGGTGAACGCCCACAGCTCGGTCTCGTTGTAGACCGAGATCCAGCCGGCGGCGAACAACACCGGGGAGAACGCCACGGCCGCCGTGAACAATCCCACGACCCAGCGCTCGTCGACCGCCTTCCCGTCCGTTCGGTTCGTTTGGGGTCGGGGCCGGAACGAACGGTTCGTTTGGGGTCGGGGCCGGAACGAACCGACCTCCCCGGTCACCACCGTCTGGGCGGCGCGGGCGAGGCGCGCCGACCAGCGGCACGACACGACGACCGCGATCAGCATCGACACGCGCACGAGGCGCGCCGTGAAGAGATCGCCGAAGAGCTGGAACGGCATCCGCACGATCGACAGGAACGGCCCGTAGTACAGGTACGTCCCGCCGTCGATGAGGAAGCCCTCCGGACCGGGCACCGCCGGGTCGACGGCCAGGCGGCCGCGCAGGAACACCCGCGCCTGTTCGTCGTAGAAGTCCGCGCTGAAACCCGCACGGGCGAACAGGTTCCAGGGATGCCACGACGTGGAGACGAGCCAGAACAGCGCCACGGCGATCGCGGTGACGATGTTCACCACCGCCGCCGTGGACAGCCCCGATGATCGGACTGGAGCCTCGACCTCGGTGCTCGGATCGACGGTGGTCGTCACGACGGGTCGAGCAGCGCCGGCGCCGTCTCGAGCTTCACCACGAACTGGTACGCGAACATCGTGGGCCACACGGTACGCAGCACGCGATCGACGACCGCGACGAACGTGCCCGCGCCGCCCTCCACCCCGAGGACGTCCAGTGGCAGCCCGGCGTAGCGCTCGGCCGTCGTGACCAGGCCCGTGTTGGCGACCGCCCGGCGGAAGCTCCGCCGCGTGAAGAAGCGGACGTGTGTGCGGTCGAGGATGCCGCGCTGGTCGTAGTCGAACAGACCCGCTGCGGTCCGGCCGCGCGGGTACCAGTGGCCGAAGTTCGGAACGCTGGCGACGATCATCCCCGTCCGCGACGTCCGGCCGGCGAGATCGGCGAGCAGAACGTCCGGGTTGCGCACGTGTTCGATCACATCGGCGGCGATCACGACGTCGAAACCGCCTCCCACCTCGTCGGGGAGACCGTGTTCGAGGTCGGCCTCGAAGAAGCGGTCGGTCCGCTCGGTCACGCCCTCGTCGGCGAGCAGGTCGACCCCCGTGACGTGATGCCCGCGGCGGCGCAGTTCGGCGGCGACCCAGCCGGGCCCGCACCCGACGTCGAGCACCCGCAAGGGAACGTCGTCCGGAACGAGTTCGAGCACGATGCCGTGCGAACTGTCCGGCGACGGCTTGTACGCGTAGGGCTCGTCCTTGTGCCCGAGGTCGCCGCGGCCGAAGCCGACCTCGCCGAGGCGATGGCGGACCGTGTCGAGCACGATGTCGCGGGCGTAGGCGATGCCGTTGACGCGCGAGATCTCGTCGCCGTAGTACGTGGGGATCGGCACCTCGACGATGCGCCGATGCGAACCGAGCAGCTGCAGGATGATCTCGGTGTCGAAGTCGAACCCGTCGCTGTTGCCGACGAACGGCAGGTCGGCCAGTGCCGACACCCGGTAGGCGCGGTAGCCCGAGTGCCACTCGCTCAACCGGACGCCGGCGATCACGTTCTGGGTGCGGGTCAGGATCCGGTTGCCGACGTACTTGTACAGCGGCATCCCGCCGCGGCGGGCCCCGCCCGGGTCGAGCATGCGCGAGCCGAACACCGCATCGACGCCATCGTCGGCGAACGGCGCCAGGAGATCGGGCATCTTCTCCGGCGCGTACTGACCGTCGCCGTGCAGCAGGACCACGATGTCCCAACCGTGATCGATGGCGTAGCGGTACCCGGCCTTCTGGTTGCCGCCGTAGCCGAGGTTGGCCTCGTGCCGCACGATCGTCAGCGGGATGTCGGCACCGTCGGCGATGTACTCGTGGGCGACGTCGAACGTCGCATCGCCCGAGTGGTCGTCCATCACGAGCACTTCGACCAGTTCGCTGCGCAGCGGCGACGGGATGCGGTCGAGCACCCAGCGCAGCGTCGTCTCGGCGTTGTAGGCGACGACGAGCACCCCGACCTTCACGAGCCGCTCCCGTCTCGCGTGCATGGCGCGAACGAGCAGCTCATCGGCGGTAGACCCATTGCCGCAACACTACAAAGCGGAAGATCGCCGCGGCCGTCCACGTGATGGCGAGCACGACGAGTTCGGCGGTCGGGTTGCCGTTGACGGCGGCCAGTGCCAGCGACGTGACGAGCAGCGAGATCGCGAACACGGTGAACGTCGTGACCATCCGCCATCCGCGGTCCTCGTCGCTGCGCCGATGGAACGTCCAGCGCCGGTTGGCCCAGTTGTTGCCGATCGCCGTGGCGGTGAAGCCGACCACGTTGGCCCACACCGCGCCGATCTCGTCACGCAGCAGCAGGAAGATCACGAGGCTGACCGCCGTCGAGACGAGACCGATGCTCGCGAAGGTCACCGTCTGGCGGCCGAAGTCGTCGGCCAGCGGCTGGCGCTCGTGCTCGCCGAGATCGACCGAGGCCCGGCCCCTGGCGAAGCGCCACGCCATGCGTCGCACACCGCGCAGATCGGCCATCGCCGTGGAACGCACGTCGACACGGCTGTCGGGATCGTCGATCCAGTCGACGGGCACCTCGTGGACGCGCAGCCCGTTGTATTCGGCGAGCAGCAGCAGTTCGGTGTCGAAGAACCAGGCTTCGTCCTCCACTGCCGGGAGCAGCAACTGCACCACGTCGGCGCGGCCCGCCTTGAAACCGCACTGCGCGTCGCGGAACCGGACCGCGAACACCAGCCGCAACAGTTGGTTGTAGCACCGGGAGATCAACTCGCGTTTCGGGCCCCGGGCCACCACGGAGTTGGAGCTCAGGCGTGACCCGATGGCGAGGTCGGAGTGGCCCGACACGAGGGGCGCCACGAGCGGGAGCAGGCCGGTGAGGCCCGTCGACAGGTCGACGTCGGTGTAGGCGACCACGTCGGCGTCGGAGGCCGACCAGGCCGCCCGCAGCGCCCGTCCACGACCCTTCTGGTCGAGGTGCAGGTGGACGATCCGGTCGTCGGCGCCCGCCAGCCGGGTGGCGATCGCCGCGGTGCCGTCGGTCGATGCGTTGTCGGCGATGACGATCCGCCACTGGAACGGGAACCCGTGGATCAGGTGCTCGCGCAACCGGCAGATGCTCGATTCGAGGATCGCCTCCTCGTTGTAGACGGGCACCACGATGTCGACCCGGGAGTCACGGACGCTGCCGTCGGCCGTGCTCACGGCCCGTCCTCGGCCGTCACGTCCGCGATGTCGAACGGGTCGGGGACGATGCCGCTGTCGCTGATGAACACGGCGACGGCGCGATCGTTCACGTTGTTGAGGCTGAACGGGGTGCGATCGCCGTCGTGGAAGGCGATACGCCGGACGCCAGGGAGCTCCTCGAGGGCCTCGGCACCGGCGCGGACGAACACGACGGGTCGGTTCGACCGGTCCTCGTCGGTGGCGAGACGGCGCGGGCCCAGTTGCCGGCTGAGCGGCACGTCGTCGACCACGAAGTCGACACCGCTCTCGACCAACTGCGCCATCACCGGCGCCGTGTACGGCTCGGCGAACCCGAGTCCACCGGCGTCGAATCGCACCGCCTCCGGGGCGTTCGGATCGCGGGCGAAGTAGTCGGACACCTGCGACCGGATGTCGGCGATCGAGTCGTACGTGGTTCGGAAATACACCGGTCCGGCGGCGTTCGCATGGACGGGGATCGTCGCGGCCGCCGCGATCAGACCGATCACGGCGAGCCCGGCGACGGCACCACGGCGCGCATCGGCGCGCAGCACGGACAGGATCGACAGCACGAGCAGATACGTGGCGAACGCCCCGATGACCCACAGGTAACGGATCTTGTGCGGGGTCAGTCCGAGCACGTCGATCGGCGTGACGATCAGCGTGACCATGGCGACGCCACTGCACAGCGCGAGGAGCCAGTAACCCCGCTCGATGGCAACGTGTCCGCTCCGCCGTGCGGCCCCCCAACCCAGTGCCACCACCGCGACGAACAACACCAGGGCCACGAGCGCGGGGCCGAGCCCGGTCAGATCGGGCGCGGACAACACTCGTCCGTCGGGCGTGTCGATCCACGTCGAGCTCGGCACGGACGTGTCGAAACCCGGCCGCAGCCACCACGGCGCCTGGGCGACGACCGAGCTGAACAGGCGCAGGCCGACCGACAGGCCGGTGGCGCTCTTCTCCGCTCCCGATCCCGAGCCGCCGGTGCCGGCCGTGAGCAGGCGGCCGAGGTTGCCCTGGCCGGCACTGAAGAACTGCTCCCACAACGGCTGGGCCCAGAGCACCAGACCGACGATCACGGAGTTCCGCAACGGCGCCCGCAGGTCGCGGAACCGCCCCGTCCCGCCGCCGCGCCGTCGCAGGACGACCACGCCGAGGGCGAACGCCAGCAGGATCGGCACGAGGAACAGGTAGCCGAGGTGGGTCTCCATGCAGAACGAGCCGACGGCCACCGCCAGCGGCAGGAGGACCACGTCGTCGTCGATCACCGCCCACACCGTGCACAGCAGGAGCCAGAAGGGCAGGACCAGCACGTTCGGCTGCCACGGGTCGTAGAGCAACTCGCTCCCGAGCGTCCAGACGAGCCCGGCGGTGATGACCTGGGCGACGATCGCCGCGGTCGGCCCGCCCGTTCGCGACGTGACGAACCCGACCGCCCAGACCATCGCGATGTTGAGGGCGGCGATGGCGAGGGCGATGCCCACCGCCCCGCCGAACAGGCGCACGGGCAGGGCGACGACGTCGAACAGCAGCGGGCCGGGATGGTTGACGTCGACACCCGAGCTGATCGACGCCGACGACCAGGTGCCGAGCAGCGGATGGTTGCGGGTGAACACGTCGCAGTCCGCGCAACTCGATCAGGGCGTTGTCGCCGATCGCCTCGTAGCCGCGGCGGATGCCGCGGACCGCCGAGAGCAGGATCACGAAGCTGGTCGCCGCCGCGAGGACCTTCCAGCCCCACCGTCGCGCACGGTCGTCGATCGACACGGCCGGCGCCGAGAGCGGCTCGGTGATTTCGAGGCCACTCGTCTCGGCGGTCACGACGCGACCGTCACGTCAGTACCCCGGGTGGGCCGACGAAGACTGCCGTTTCCTGTCCGAGGAACAGCAGACGGGCGGCGTCCTCGCGGGCCTGTTGCGAGAGGCGGGGATCGACGCTCGCCCCGAACAGGTTCGTGTCGACGATCGGCACGAGGTCGTCCAGATGGGTTGCTTCGAGGTCGGCGATCAGATCGTCGCGCAGGGCGGCGAACTGTTCGCGTTCGGCCGCGGTGCGCGGGTCGTACGACGCGACCTCGACCACCCGGTCATCGGCCCTCCATTGGTCGACAAACGCGCCAGTGGCCAGCACGACCTCGGCGGTCGCGTCCGCGTTGGGGATCACGCGGTGCTGGGTGACCGGAACGTGCCACGGCTCGTACATCCCGACGTCGAACCCGGCGCGCTCGAGCTCGTCCACGAGCGCGAAGCCCTGACTCCCGAAGAAATAGGCGTCGCTCCACTGCACGACGTAGCGACCATCGCGACCGTCGGCGGCGCCCACACCGGCGTCGAGCGCCTCGATCGTCGGCTGCAGCAGCGCCCCCACGGTCGTGCCGAGTCGTTCCTCCGGGTGGTCCGTGTCCGGCGCGACGATCACCATCGACACGATCACCAGTCCGCCCAGCGCCAATGACCCGACGATCGCCACCCGCCGCACATTCCACGTGGTGCGTTCGGGCCAGGCACGGACGCAGGCAGTCGCCCCGGTCCACACGATGGCGACGATCAGGAGCGTCGTCGTGCCCCAGGCCCAGAGCGTGAGGTAGTACCAGATCTTGCCGAAGATGCGGGCCATCGACACGAACGACAGCAGCAACGTCACCCCGATCACGGTGTCGAGCGCCACCAGCGAGCGATGCCGCATCCGTATCGCCACCACGACCGAAACGATCCAAACGACGAGCAGCAGCGCTCCGGGCCAGATGCGGCCGTCGGGTTCGAAGCCGACCCGGAGGAAGCGATCGGTGCCGGTCAGCAACTTGCCGTAACCGTCGACGACGTCGAGGTGGCGCAGCAAGACGTTGCCTCCCATGCGCCAACCGATCACGTCCTCGGTCGGCGACGTGAAGTGGTCGATCAGCTGGCGGATGTTGCCAGGATCGTGACGGACCTGTTCGACCAACGGCGCCAGCCAGAGCACGGCGAACAGGCCGCCCGTCCAGGCCAGGGGCCGGACGAACGACCGGCGGTCGTCACTGCGCCAGCATCGAACGAGCACGACGGCGACGGCGAACAGACCGAGGCCCCCGGCCATCAGCAGGTACGGGATGTGGGTCTGTGCGGCGAACGACGCGGCCACGACGAGCGGGACGAGCATCATGTGGTCGCCGCACACCACCGACCAGGCCGCGAGCAGCACGACGATCCAGGCGAGGAGCGGCAGGTACGGGTTCCACGGCTGGATCAGCACGATCAGCCCGTAGCCGCGGAGCAGCACCGCGATCACCACCGCAACGACCAGCACACCGGCCAGTTGTGCCCGCCGATGGCCGATCCACAGCGCCACGGCAATCCAGGCGGTCTGGATCATCACCGTCGCGGCCTCCATCGCCCACGCCGAGCTCCCGAACAGCCGGTAGCCGGGCGCGACGAGCCAGAAGCTGATCGGGCCGGGGTGACTGCCCTGCTCGGGGAACGTGCCGATCCGACCCGGGAGACCGATCAGTGGCGTGTGCCGGCCGCCGACATCGCGCACCCGGAGTTCCGTCATCGCGAGGTCGAGGACCGGGAACCAGCGTCGTCCCGAGAGGGTGGCGACGGCGACGATCAACGGCAGCGCAACGGCGATCGTGACGACGACGATCGTCGTCCACTTGGACGTGAGCCACGCGGGCCAGCGGCCGTCCCCCGGCGGCCGTCACCCGGGTCGGACCGGCGCTCAGGTCAGCCGGCGCAGGGTCGACCGGTGCAGGATCGGTCATCACCGGCGGAAGCGATCGCGCAACCGGCGCCACCGGTCGAGGAGGCCCCACGCGGTCACGAGCAGCATCGATTCCGCAATGATGCGGCCCGACATCTTCGACTTGCCCCGCGTTCGGTCGCGGAAGATGATCGGCGTCTCGACCACCGTCGCGCCGTCGCGGGTGAGCCGGCGGACGAGTTCGGTGAGGAACGCGTAGCCCTCGGCCGACGTCGAGGTGGGATCGATCGCCCCCAGCGACGTCGCCCGGTAGCCCCGGTACCCGCTGGTGCAGTCGCGAGCGCCGACGCCGAGGATCCCCCGCGTGTACGTGTTGCCCCATTTCGAGAGCAATTGGCGGTGGACGGGCCAGTCGGTGGTGCCGCCGCCGGTGATGTAGCGCGAGCCGATCACCACGTCCGCGCCCTCGGCGATCAGCCGGATGAACTCACTCAGCTGCTCGGGGTCGTGCGAGAAGTCGGCATCCATCGAGATGACGACGTCGTACGGACCGTCGAGCACCCGGGCGAATCCGTCCCGGTAGGCGCTCCCGAGGCCGTGCTTGGCGGCACGGTGCAGGACCTCGATCCGGCCGAGCTCGGCGCCGATCGCTTCCGCGATCCGGCCCGTGCCGTCCGGGCTGTTGTCGTCGACCACGAGCACGTCGGTGGTCGGTGCCGCCTTGCGCACGGCGCGCAGGAAGGGTTCGATGTTCTCCCCTTCGTTGTACGTCGGCAGGACGATCACGCTGCGCATATCGGTGCGACACCCTACTGGCGGGAGTCGTTCCCGACCGTCACGGTCACCGCCCGGTGGAGGACCCGGATGATGCCGAGCGCCGAGGCGTCCCACGTGAGGGTGCGGGCCCGTTCGAGCGCCGCCTGCCCGAGCCGGAGGCGCAGCGCATCGTCGAGCAGGACACTGGCCAGTTCCGCGCCGAGCTGATCCGGTGGCAGCGAGGATGCCGGTGACGCCGTCGACGACACTGCTGCGATGGCCGCGGATGTCGGTGGCCACCGCCGGTGTCCCACAGCCCGCGCCCTCCGTGAGACTCAGGCCCCAGCCCTCCGCCAACGAGCCACTGGCCACGATCCATGCGCTCCGGTACAGCGCGACGAGATCGGCGTGGTCGACCCGCCCGGCGAAGC
Source organism: Ilumatobacteraceae bacterium (assembly GCA_963752815.1). Classification (GTDB taxonomy): domain Bacteria; phylum Actinomycetota; class Acidimicrobiia; order Acidimicrobiales; family Ilumatobacteraceae; genus Sva-07. Next base: position 570,070 of record CAVVZI010000006.1, read on the forward strand.
GGATCCAGTCGCCGGCGTCGTGTCGGGCCACCAGATCGCGCAGTTCGCCGCCTTCCGGCCCCTCCCCCACGATCGTCAGCGTGAGGTCGGGCACGGCACGGCGGGCGGTGACGGCCGAGTCGATCAGCAGCTCGAATCGCTTCACCGGTGCGAGGCGCCCGACCGCGACGATCGACGGGTTGGCCGTCTTGTGTCCGCCGGGACTGAACATCGGGTCGGTGCCATTGGGGATCGCCGTGACGCGATCGGCGTGGAAGCCGAGTTCGAGGAGTTCCTCGCGGGTGGCGTCGGACGGCGTCGCAGTCAGGCCCCGGCGGTAGAAGGGCGGTGCCAGACGGGCCTCGAGCGCCCGTCCGAACGAGGCCAGCGGTCCGGGCAGGATCTGGTCCCACATCGGCCCATGGACGTGGTGGAGGAACGTGATCCCCGGCGTTCGGCGCCACACCGGCGAGAACCACGGGACGCCGTTCCAGATCTCGACCACGGCGTCGTAACGCCCCATCGTCCGCGTGATCTCCCCGGCGATGGCGCGCGGGAACACCGTGTACCGGCTCCCGCGCCGGACCACGTCGTACCCGTTGCGCCGTGCGGTGGCCGGTTCGCCGATCGCCGCCGACGTGCGGTGCGTGATCTCCAGGCCGGCCGCGGCCCAGCGCCGCATGAACTCATCCGCGTGCACCTCCGACCCGCCCGCGTCGGGATCGTCGAGGTCACGCCAGGCGAGCACGTGGACGCGGCGCACACCCCTGCCGATCAGGTCGTCGGCATACCACTGCAATGTGCCGTCGTGCGCAGGGTGCTCGGCCGCCATCGGCACGACGATAGGCCCTGATCTGCGGCTCCGGGTGGGTACCATCTCGGAGCTTGACCGACCTGATCGACACGCCCGACGCCGGGACCTTCCCGCCCGCCGATGCCTCCGACACGAGGCCCGGCGACAACGGGATCGTCGACAACCGGGCCGGCGATCAGCCCGGTCCGCCGGACGCGCCGTTCGTGCTCGGCGGTCGGCTGCACTGGTCGTGGCGTGGCGGACTCGCCGTGCTCCTGGTCGTCGCCTTCGTCGCCCTCCCGGTGCGCGGCCTGTACCGGGCCACCGGATCCTCGATGGAGGAGGGCTTCATGCTCGTCTTCCCCCATCTGGTGTGGCAGGGCCGGATCCCGAACGTCGACTTCCTGCACCTCTACGGCCCCGGCTCCCTCGACATCCTGGCCCTTTGGTACCAGCTGTTCGGGTACACGCTCGAAGCCGAGCGGACGTTCGGGCTGCTGCAGCACCTCGGCATCATCTTCGGGATCTACGCGCTGACGCGGGCCTGGGGTCGGGTGTCGGCGGTCGGTGCGGCGTGGATCACGGCCCTGTTGATCATGACCCCGATCGGGCTGTCGGCACTGGCGTGGCACGGAGCGGTCGCCCTGGCCCTGTGGGCCGTCGTGTTCGCCGTCCGGGCCACGCAGACCCACCGCACCCGGCACTGGGCGATCGCCGGCGTCCTCGCCGGCCTCGCCCTCACGTTCCGCCCCGACATCGTGCTCGCCGTCGGAGCCGCACTGCTCTTCGCCGTCTGGTCGTCGCGTCGCGTGGCGTGGAAGCCGCTGGTGATCGGCGCCGTGGTCGGCCTGCTGCCGTTGTGGATCCATCTCGTCGTGGCGGGCCCCTGGAACGTGTTCGAAGGCGTCTTCCTCGACCCCGTCTTCCACCTCCGTGCCGGCCGCGAGCTGCCTCGACCGCCGTCGTGGGGCGTCGTCGACGGCGCCCTCCAGGCGGTCGCCGAGGGCCTCCCTCCGTGGTGGCGACTCCCGGCGCCCGAAGGCATCGCAACAGCTGTTCCTGTGGTTCTTCGCTGTCGTCATCATCGCCATCGCCGTCCCGCTGATCGCGTGGCGTCAGCGGCGACATGGGAACGCGACGCCGCGCACGTTCGTGCTGCTCGCCGCCGGAATCTTCGGGCTCGGCATCGTGCCGCAGGCGCTGCAGCGCCCCGATTCGACGCACCTCGCGTGGGTGGCCGTCGTGTCGTGGCCGCTGCTCGCCGTGGCGCTCACCGAAGCTGGGCATGCGCCACTGGCCGGCCCGGGCCCGCCTCGCGCAGCTCGCCGGCGTCGGCCTGGTGGGCCTGCTGATGCTCGTGGTCGCACCGTTCTACACGTACCGCCACTACCTCCTGCAGACCCGCGTCTCGGCCGGCAATCTCCCGGTTCCCTTCCTGGTGGAACGCGACGGGCGCCGGTTCTGGTTCGGCGACTTCTTCGTGGCCAGCGCCCTCAACGAGCTGATCCCGGACCTGGACGAGCTCACCGAGCCCGGTGACCGCCTCGTCGTCGGCCCGGCCGACCTCAGCCGCACGATCTACAGCGACGACTCGGTTTACTTCCTGTTCCCCGAACTCGTACCGGCGACGTACTTCATCGAGATGGACCCGGGCCTCGCCGACGCCGAGGGATCCGGGCTCGCCGAGGACATCGAGACGGCCGATTTCCTGGTGCTCACGAACATCTGGACCGGATGGAACGAGCCGAACGCGTCGTCGGACCATCTGTCGCAGGAGGCCAACCAGGCCGTCGCCGACAACTTCTGCCTGATCCGTCAGTACGAGGACAACCTCGTGCTGCTGTTCGAGCGGTGCGAAGGCGGTGGCGGCGTCAGCCCGGCCGACATCACCGGCACGTACCCCCGCCCCGCCGACCCCTGAGGATCTGCCGCCTGATCCTGGTCACCCGGCGACGGCCGTGTTCACCAGGGTCGGGCCGAGCATCATGGCGGCGATCTGCGCGGCCGAGTCCTCCGTCAGGTGCGTCCCGTCCGGACGCCACGACTCGTCGAGATCGTGGCCGCCGTCCGCCATCCAGCGGTCGAGCTCGATCACCGTCGTCGCCGGCGCGAGCTCGTCGACGACGCGGCGGATGACCTCGTGCTGGGCCTCGAACGTGGCCGGGTCGTTCAGCTCCGTGGCGCTGGTGGAATCGACCGGCACCGGCGGCACGATCCAGGCCACCGACGGCACGCCCTGCGCCACGATCGACGCCGTGGCCTCGCGATACGCCTCGTGGAGTCGCGACTGGAACTGCTCGTCCTGCGCGGAGAGTTCACCTTCGGCGTCGTCCCACACGCGGTCGAGGACATCGTCGATCGTCATCATCATCACGACGACATCGGGTTGTACGCGATCGATCAGGGCCGGCAGGTCCTCGTCGAGCACCTCGATCGAGCGTTCGACGAACGGTGTGGCGTCCCACGCCGTGATGGTGCCGGTGGTGAGGGCGCCGAAACCCTGGCTCCAGAGCAGGTCGACCTGCGCCAGGTCTGGATGATCGACCGCCCAGCGGGCCAGACCGTGCCCGATGTAGAACGCGGTCGAGTCACCCACCACCAGGATCCGGACCGGACGGCTCGGCGCCGGCGGGAGCGGGACGGACGCGGGCGGAGCGAGTGGCACGGTCACCGGCGGCACGGTCACCGGCGGCACGGTCACCGTCGCTGTCGCCGGAGGCACGGTCCCTTTGCTGGACGCGGGAAGACCGGCTGAGGGACGGCGGCCGGAATCCTCGTCGGGACAGCGGGCAGGGTCGTCGGAGTGGGCCCGGCCGCCTCGAGTGCGGTGACGTTCTCGACGGGCTGGATCGCGGCGGCGTCGAGCAGACCCTGGTCGGCCACGAGAAATCCGCCCGATTGCGGCGGAACCACCAGCACCGCCACCAGGGTCATGGCGCTCGCGGCGACCGCCGCCCCGCCGACACGGCCGACGCTCCAAGACCGCACGCGGATGGGGTGTTCGACGAGGCGGTACGACACCGCCGCCAGCCCCAGGGTGATCGCCACGGCGACGGCGAACGACGGCGAACTCGACAGCGACCAGCCGCGCGACATCAACAGGACGAACACCGGCCAGTGGAAGAGGTACGCGCCGTAGCTCACGAGCCCGAGCAGCACGAGCGGACGCCACGACAGCACGCGGCGCAGCGGGCCGGGTGCCTGCAGGCCGACGATCAGACCGGCGGAGGCGAGCGCGAAGATGCCGAGCCACCCGTTGAACGCCGGCCCACCGTTGGACGGCAGGACCACCGACGCCGCCACGATGACCGCCAGGGAGCCTGCCGCGAGCGCCGTCCCCACGAGCGACGACGGCGCGAGTCGGGACGCCCACGGGGCACGCATCACACAGGCCAGCGTGGCGCCGACGAGGATCTCGCCGAACCGGGCCGGGGTTGCCCAGTACGCCGCGTCCGGGCCGAACACCCGACCGATGACCGGCGCGCCGATGACGAACGCCGCGGTCAGCATGGCCACCGGCCACAGCACCGAGCCGCCCCGTCGGTGCGCCCGACGGGCGAGCAGCAGCAGGACGACCGGCCACAGCAGGTAGAACTGCTCCTCGATCGCCAGCGACCAGTAGTGCTTGACCGGCGACAACTCGTCGGCCGAGGCGGCGAACAGGTCGGCATAGCTCGTTCCGTGCGACAGTTCGGTCCAGTTGAAGACCTGCAGCGTCGCCGCGGTCAGGTCACTGCGCAGGTGTCGGACCTCGGCGAAGGCGCCGGCGAACCGCAGCAGCACGATGCCGAACGAGGCAGAGCAACCCGGCGGGAAGCAGCCGCTTCCAGCGACGCGAGTAGAAGTTGCCGAGACGGATCCCGTTCGACGAGTCGAACTCGGTGAGCAGCAGGTTGGTGATCAGGAACCCGGACAGGGTGAAGAACACCGACACGCCCATGTAGCCGGCCGGCATCCACGAGTAGCCGGCATGGAAGAACAGCACGAGGACGAGCGCCAGCGCCCGCATTCCGTCGAGGGCCGGCTGCCGTTCCACCGTCATGGTTATCGATCGAGTTTGCGCCAGATCGGGGCCGGGGCGAAGCGGAGGATGCCGAACACGGCCTGCAGGATCGACGGCGCCCACACCACCGAACTGCCCTTGCGCAGGCCCTTGGCCACGGCGGTGGCGACCACGTCGACGTCGGCGGCGAACGGTGCCTCGGCGACACCCGTGGTCATCTTCGAGCGGATGAAGCCCGGGCGCACCACCATCACCTTGGCACCCGAGCCGTGCAGGGCATGCCCGAGCCCGGTGGCGAACGCATCCTGGGCCGCCTTGGTCGATCCGTAGACGAAGTTCGACGCCCGCGTCCGAACGCCGGCGACGCTCGACAGCACGACGAGCGTGCCGTGGCCCTGGGCGCGCAGTTGCCGCGCGACGGCGAGTCCCGAGCTGACGGCACCGACGTAGTTGACCTCGGCGAGCGCCGCAGCGGCCACGGGATCGTCGTTCGCCGAGTCGTCGCCGAGTTGTCCGAAGGCCTGGATCACCACGTCGAGGTCACCGTGCGCGTCGGCGACCGATCGCACGAGCGCGTCGTGGCCGGCGTGATCGAGGGCGTCGAATTCGACGGACACGACCGAGACCCCTTCGCCGAGCGGCGTGGACAGCTCGATCGGCGTGTGGCGGCCGGCGAGGACCACCGTCGTCAACGCCGGCGAGGCGAGTTCGTGCACGATCGCCTGGGCGATGTCGCTGCCGCCCCCGAGCACGAGGATGGTCTGTGGCTGCTGCATGGCGTTGTTCACGTTGGTCCTGTCGTTCGGTTCGCGGGTTCAGATCTTCGCGGGTTCAGATGAGTTCGAGGCGGCGCGCCTGGTCGCTCGCCCAGCGACCGTCGGGATCGAACCGCGAGCGGACCGCCTTCCACTCGTCGAGTCGCGGATAGCCGGCGCGGATGACGGCCGGACCGGCGGTGGCGTCCTTGGCGAGATAGTGCCGCCCACCCGCGTCGAGCACGAGCCGATCGAGTTCCTCGAGGAGGCCCGCCAGCCGCGCCGGCGACGCCGGAAAGTCGACGGTGAGCGTCCAGCCCGGCTGGGGGAAGCTGAGCATGCCGCCGCTCTCTGCGCCGAAACGCTTGAGCACGTTGACGAACCCGGCATCGCCGCCCGCGGCGACCTTGGCCACGATGGTGCGCAGCGTCTCGACCGCGTCGAACGGAACGACGAACTGGTACTGCAGGAAGCCGTGCCGCCCGTACAGCCGGTTCCACCGTCCGATCATGTCGAGCGGGTGGAAGAACCCGGTGAGCGTCTCGGTTCCACGGTGCATCTTCGGCGTCTTGCGGTACCAGACCTCGTTGAAGCCACGGACGGCGTGACGGTGCAGCACGTTCGGCACACCGGGAGGCACGTCGGGGAACACGGGCGGATCGAAGCCGAGCGGGTTCGCCGCCGAACGAGGGTGATGTCGGTACAGGTCGTCGAGCGTGGCGTGGTTCCCGCGCCCGAGCGCGGCCCGGCCGAGTTGTTTGCCGCTGGCGATCAGGTCGATCCACGCGACCGAGTAGCGGTACAGGTGATCGTCGGCGACCATCCGTTCGAGCAGGGAGTCGAAGTTCGGCACCCGCTCGTTGACCACCAGGATGTGCTGCGTCTCGATCGGGATCAGATCGAAGGTGGCCCGCAGGATGAGACCGGTGAGGCCCATCCCGCCGATCGTCGCCCACCACAGGTCGGGATCGGACGCCGCCGTGATCACCCGGACGCTCCCGTCGGCCAGCAGCATCTCGATCTCGCTGACGTGGGCCCCGAACGTGCCGTCGACGTGGTGGCCCTTGCCGTGGACGTCGCTGGCGATCGCGCCCCCGACCGTGACGAATCGCGTACCGGGCGACACCGGCACGAACCACCCCTGCGGGATGATCACCCGCAGCAGATCGTCGAGGCTCACCCCGGCGTCGACCGTGATCGTTCCCGTGTCGGCGTGGAGCCGGATCGGGTCGGCGCCCGGCTGGAGCCGGATCACCGTGCCGCCGCCGTTCTGCGCTGGATCGCCGTACGAACGTCCGAGGCCACGGGCGATGGCGCCCCGCGGGCCGATCTGCGACAGCAGCGCGTCGGCGTCGTCCAGCTCGTCGGGCCGGACGTCGATCACCGTCGCCACGCTGGGCGCGGTGCCGCCCCAACCGGCGAGGGCGGTGCGTTCGGACTTCACAGGGCTCCCGAGGCTACAAATCCGTGCCGACGAATCAGTACGGCCACTCGGGCACCGGGCGGCCGAGACGACCGAGCACCTTGCCGAGGCCGACCGTCAGGAGCACCTTCAACGCCACGTTGCGGACGAACCACGGGAGCTGGGCGAGCTGGCGGGCGGCGTTGTGCACGCGCCCGGTGCCCGACGTGGCGAGGTCCGCCCGGTAGATCGTCATCGATCTCGATCGCCCCACGTACCGGAACGTCGAGCCGAACGCCAGCGCCCGCAGGATGGCCAGCGTGACACCGATCGACGAGAACGAGTCGTGGATGAGCATCGTGCCGCCGCCGTTCACCCGGATCCCGTAGTTGCGGATGTCGGCGAGCGCCGGTGCGTACCGGTGCGCACCATCGATGTACAGCACGTCGATCGGGCGCACGATCGACGTCAGCGCATCGTCGGAGAACATCCGCAGGTGCTGCACCCGGTCGCCCACTCCGGCCCGTTCCAGGTTGTCGAGGAACACCTCGTGGTCGTCGGCGGCCTCCGCGGCGTACCCGTCGAACTCCTGGGGGCCTCGGTCGTTGCCGGCATGGGGGTCGATCGCGATCACCTCGACGTCCGGCGCGGCGGCCGACGCCAGGACGATCGTCGAGCGACCACGGAAGCTGCCGATCTCGACGATCGATCCGCCGGCGGGACAGCGCGTGGCCGAGTCGTACAGCGTCGACGCCTGGCCGGGACTCATCCAGCCGTCGACGTCGGCGACGAGCGTCATCACCGTCGGCAGGTCGGGCCGATCGCCCGCGGGATCGGCGGTCGCGGCGGACAGGTCACTTGGCATAGACGGCAGCTCCATAGACGATGAGCCAGCACAGCCCGGTGAGCTGCAGCACCCGGTCGGAGGCGAAGACCTCCTCGGGCGCCGCGCCACGACCGGATTCGAGCACCAGCAGATAGCGGAACAAGGCGATCATCATCGGCACGATCGTCAGCTCGTAGAGCGGCAGGTCCGAGGTGGACAGCGCCGCGGTCTCGAACGCCCAGACGCAGTAGCTGAGCAGGGCGCCGCCGAGGCTCACGGCGAGCAGGATGCGCAGGTACCCGATGTCGTACACGTCGAGCGTGGCGCGGGTACCCGCACCCTCGCCGACCTCGAGCAGCTCCGCGTAGCGCTTGCCGATGACGATGAACAGCGAGCCGAACGTGACGCAGAGGACGAACCAACGCGACATCGGCACGTCGACGGCCACCGCGCCGGCGGCCGCGCGGAGCACGAAACCGGCGGCGATGGTGACGATGTCGATCACGGCCACGTGCTTCAACCACACGGTGTAGAGCAGCGTGATCACGATGTAGAGCGCGATCACGGCCGGGGTCTGCCACCGTCCCGTGAGCGCGCTCAAGGCGAGACCGATGAGTGGCAGCGCGACTCCGGCCACGCGGGCCGCCGTGATGCTCAGTTCACCGGAGGCGATCGGCCGGAAACGCTTGGTGGGGTGGATCCGGTCGGCCTTGACGTCGAGCAGGTCGTTCCAGAAGTAGATGCCGCTGGCGGCGAAGCAGAAGGCCACGAACGTGACGATCGTGAGGACGAGTTCGTGGCGCTGGTCGAGGACGCCGGCGGCGCCGGGCGCGGCGAACACGAGCACGTTCTTCAGCCACTGCTTGGGCCTGGATTCGCGCAGCAGTGCCCTGAACATGGCCGACGACGGTACCGGCTGGGGCGCGGCGATCCGGTGATCCGCCGGTTCGGTTCGTTTGGGGTCGGGGCCAGAACGAACCGCGGTTCGTTTGGGGTCGGGGCCAGAACGAACGGTCACGACGTGCCGATCCAGTGGCGCTCATCGGCGTCGGCGAGCAGCTCACGGTCGCCGGGCGAATCGCCGTAGGCGATCAGGTCGACCATGGCGCGTCCGCCGTGCGTGGTGTCGAGCCAGTCGTGCAGGCGACGGATCTTCTCCGGTCCACGGCAGTTCGGCCCGTCGAGTTCGCCCGTCAGCCTGCCGTCCGCCCCGACCGCGAGACGCGTCGCCAACGCCTGGTGGGCACCGAGGAGCACGGCGAGCGGCTCGACGTAGATCGCGTACGACGCCGACACGATCACCACCTGATCGCCGGCCTGCAGGTGGGCATCCAGACTGCGCACGGTGTCGCTGCGCATCCAGTTGGCTGTGGACCATCGCCGCGAACTCCGCGGCTCGCGGCTCGACATCTCCGAGCGCACGACCGGCGAACGCCGCGTGCGACGCCAGCGCCTTGAACGCGTCGCGGTCGCGGCGGACGAGCGCCCGCGACACGTCGATGGGGTGGGCGGCGACGCCCGCGACGAGCCGCGGCGTTCCGGCCACCTGCCGGAGGAACGGCACCACGCAGTCACGAGTGGTGAGCGTTCCGTCGAGATCGAACGCGGCGATGCGCGTCACGTGCGACGTGCCGGAATCGAGTCGAGCGCGTCCCAGAATCCGGGCCAGCTCTTCGAGACGACGGCAGGAGCGGACACCTCGATACCGTCGACGACGAGCCCCAGCAGCCCGAACGCCATCGCCAAGCGGTGGTCGTCGTGGGTGTGCAGGGTGGCGCCGTTGAGCAGGTCGGTCGGACGGATGACCAGTCCGTCGTCCTCGACGATCACCGCTGCGCCGGTCTTCGTGAGTTCGGCCGCGAGGTCGCCCAGCCGGTCGCTCTCCTTGCGCCGGATGAAACCCACACCGCTGATCCGCGTCGGGGTGACCGCCTGCGTGGCGACCACCGCGAGCGTGGGGACCAGATCGGACATGTCGGACATGTCGATGTCGATCCCGCGCAGCGGGGTGTCGCGGCGGCGCATCACCACCGTGTCGGTGCCGGTGGACGTGATGCATCCCATCGACGCGAGCACCTCGGCGAAGCGGGCGTCACCCTGCACCGACTTCGACCCGAGCCCCCGCACGCAGACCGCGCCGCCGACCATCGCCGCAGCCGCCAGCGGGTAGCTCGCCGACGAGGCGTCCGGTTCGACCCGGAACTCCGTCGGCTCGTACACGCCGGGCTGGACCGCGATCCGCCGGCCGCTGATCTCCACCTCGCTCATGCCGAACTCCCCCATCACCGCCTTGGTGATCTGCAGGTAGCTCGCCGACACCGGCGGGGTCGACAACCACAGATGCAGCCCGCCCGGAACGTGGGGGGCGATGAGCATCAGCGCGGTGACGTACTGGCTCGACACGTCGCCCGGCATCATCACGGCATCCGCGCCGCGCAACGGGCCTGACACGGTGACCGGGAGGTGTCCCCACTCGTCCTGCGGTTCGACCGTGGCGCCGAGGGCGACGAGCGCATCGTGCAGGTGCTCCATCGGTCGGCTGCGCAACGGCGGTTCCCCGTCGATCGTGAACGGGCCGCCGTTCAGGGCAGCCAACGCCGTGACGAAACGCGAGGTCGTTCCGGCGAGCTTGGCCTGCAACGTGATCGGCCGGCGCGGGAGGACCCCGCCCGTGCCGACGACGTCGGCCCGCGTCCCCTCGTCCGTGTGGCGGAGCCTGATGCTGCAGCCCAGTGCTTCGAGACACGCGATGAGCGCCGTCGTGTCGTCGCCCGGTGCGACGCCCACGATCTCGCTCGTGCCGTCGACCAGCGCGGCACAGATCAGGGCGCGGTTCGTGATGCTCTTCGACGGAGGAACGGCGACATCGGCCACCACCGGCCCGTCGGCGCGACGGATCGGGCGCACGTCGCGAGTCGAGGTGGTCACGACAGCGAATGCACGCCCGGCCGGAAGCCGCGGGCGATCAGGCCGCCGCGGAACATGTCGACCATCGACTGGTCGATCATGACCACCGCCACGCCACGGTTGCTCTCGACCACGTGAACCACCTCGAAGCTGGCGATGTTGACGCCGAGCTCGGCCGCCAGCGTGAACACCTCGGCGGCGGCGCCGGTGCGGTCGGGAATGGGGATCCGGACCTCGGCCATGTCCTCCGGGTGCACCACACGGGTGGGCAGGTTGGTGCGGGCCTGCCGGGCCGCCGTGAGCCGATCGAGCAGCGCCTCGCGGTCGTCATGGTGGATGATGTCGCGGACGCTCGCCAGACCCTCGATCAGCTCGTCGAGCGCGCCAAGGATGGCCGGGCGATTCTCGGCGCAGATGTCGAGCCAGATGCCGGGCTGCCCGCTCGCCACCCGGGTCATGTCGCGGAACCCGCCGGCAGCCAGCCGGAGCAACGCGGCGTGCTCCTCGGCGCGGGTGCTGGCGAGACCCATCAGGGTCGCCGCGGTGAGATGCGGCACGTGGCTGACCACGGCGACGAGATGGTCGTGGCGTTCGGGTTCGATCGCCACCACGTCGGCGCCGAGCGCGCTGACCACACCCGCCACGGTGGCGAACGTGGCGTCGTCGATGTCGGCGCCGGGCGTGAGGACCCAGACTGCCCCGACGAACATGTCGGCCTGGGCACCGTCGAGCCCGTCGAGTTCGCTGCCGGCCATCGGGTGGCCGCCGAGGAAGCGGGGATCGTCGATCGACCGGCACACGGAACCCTTGACGCTGCCGACATCGGTCACCACGCCGGCCGTCTCGGCGAGCGCTCGCTTGGCCTGGTCGGCGATCGCCAGGACCGGCACGGCCACGAACGTGATCACCGCGTCGGGATCGAGGTCGACGGCATCGATGACGCCGTTGCTCGCGGGCTGCGCTGAGCCGGACCGGATCGAGGTCGTCCCCGCTCACGTGCCAACCCTGGGCCCGCAGGCCGAGCGCGATCGACCCGCCGATCAGGCCGAGCCCGATCACGTTGGCACGCTTGTCGATCACGTCGGGGAATCGTACTGGGGAGGATCTCCCGCCACGGCCTCGATCAGGCTGCGCCGCTCGGCGGCCTCCAGCTCACGCCAGGCGCCCGGTGCGAGCGTGCGGTCGCTCAGCGGGCCGATGCGCGTGCGGACCAACCGGGTCACGTTGTGCCCGACCGCTTCGAACATGCGGCGTACCTGGCGGTTCTTGCCCTCGTGGATCGTGATCCGCACGAGCCCGGGCTCGGGGTGCGACACCTTCGCCGGGGCGGTGATGCCGTCGTCGAGCTGCACCCCGTCACGCAGCTGCCGCAGCGCTCCGGGCGACACGCGCGCTGGAGTCACCTCGGCGAGGTACTCCTTGTCGACCCCGTGCGACGGGTGGGCGATGCGGTTGGCCAGGTCACCGTCGTTGGTCAACAGCAGCAGGCCCTCGGTGTCGGCGTCGAGCCGCCCCACCGAGAACACCCGCGGTTCGTGCGGGACGAGTTCGATCACCGTCGGGCGGCCGTGGGTGTCCTTGCTCGTCGTCACGACACCACGTGGCTTGTTCACGAGGTAGTACACGAGCCCCGGTTTCACTCCGATGGGCACACCGTCGACCTCGACCAGGTCGTGATCGACCTCGACGCGGCGGCCGAGCACGGCGACCTCACCGTTGACGGTGACCCGTCCCGCGGCGATCAGGTCCTCGCACACCCGCCGGCTCCCCCACCCGGTGGCGGCGAGCACCTTCTGCAGCCGCTCGCCCGTGGGGAGTTGCGCGCTCTGCTCGGCCCACTGCTCCCAGAGCGGTGGCTCCGGCTCAGGATGCGGTGCCATTGTCGGGGAATTCGGCGTCGGGCACCTCGCTGGCGGGACCTGGAGTGCCGACCTCGATGACCGGCGTGACCCGCAACCCGTCCTCGAGCGCTTCGACCACGTCGGCGCCCGGGATGAACTCGGCGATCGGCGGGAGGTCGTCGACCGAGTCGAGGCCGAGCCGCTCGAGGAACGTGGCCGTCGTGCCGTAGAGGATCGCCTGGCCCGGGCCGGTGTCGCGGGCGACCTCGTCGATGTAGCCGCGGGCCTGCAGCGTGCGCATCACGCCATCGGGGTCGACGCCGCGGATGGCGGCGACCTGGGCGCGGGAGATCGGCTGCTTGTACGCCACGATGGCGAGCGTCTCGAGCGCCGGACCGGACAACCGGGCCCGCTGGTCGTGCAGGAGGAAGCGCTCGACGTAGGGGGTCAGGTCGGCCGCGGTCTGGTACCGGTAGCCGCCGGCGACGCGGGCCAACTCGAAGCCGCGACCCTCGCTCTCGTAGTCGGCCGCCAGCTCGTCACACCAACGCTCGATCGACGCCGTCGGCTGCTCGATCAGCTGGGCCAGCAGTTCGGGCGGCACCGGGTCGTGCGCCACGAGCACGATCGACTCGATCGCCCGTTTGAACTCGTGGACCTGCGCGGTGGTGTCGTCGTCCTCGAATGGCTGATCGGTCATCGCTCAGCCATCGTAGGCGTCGACGAGGATCGCCTCGCCGTCGACGTCGGCATCCGCGCACCATTCGATCTCGATGTCACCGAACCGCTCGGGCTGGTCGATCTCGACCACTCCCTGCTTGAACAGTTCGAGCACGGCGAGGAAGCGGATGATCACCTCGATGCGGTCGACGAGGTCACCCGTGAGCCGCCGGAACGAGATCGTGCCCACGCGCGGGAGCTCGTCGAGCAGCTCGGCGACCGCATCGGCGACGGTGGTCGTGATCGGGTTGACGTGGAAGAGGTCGACCGTCGGGATCGGGCGGGGCGTGAGGGCGGCGATCGCCGCGTTGCGCAGCCGGGTGAGGCTCGTGCCTTCCAGCATGTCGGGCATCACGTCGGCGAAGCGCTCGTCGGGACCCACGAGACGCGGGAAGCTGCAGTCGGCATCCTCGGCGAGCCGGGCGAACACCGTGGCGACGTCCTTGAACGTCTTGGCCTCGAGCAGACGGGCGAGCAGCAGGTCGCGCTCCTCCCAGAGCGCGAACTCGTCGTCGAGATCCATGTCGACCATGTTCGGCAGCAGCCGGCGGGCCTTCAGCTCGACCAGCGTGGCCGCGATGAGCAGGAAGCTGGTCGCCACGTCGAGGTCGAGATCGCGCATCTTGTCGATCTCGGCCAGGTAGGCGTCGACGATCGTGGAGAGGCTGACTTCGTAGATGTCGACCTGTTCGCGCAGGATCAGTTGGAGCAGCATGTCGAACGGACCCGTGTAGACGGGCGTGTCGACGTCGAAGGACATGGGGGCACAAACTACCGAGTGGGTCGCCGCGATCGAGGTATACCCTCGTGCCCCGTGACCACCGCCACCCCGTCCCCCGCCACGGCCGACGCGACGGCCGCAGAGGTGCCGATCCGGGTCCTGTCGTGCATGCAGCCGACGGGCGACGTGCATCTCGGCAACTACCTCGGAGCGCTGCGCAACTGGGTGGCCGGCCAGCACACGTGCGACGCGTTCCACGGCATCGTCGACCTGCACGCCCTCACGGTCACCGAGACCCCCGGCATCGTCGGCGAACGCAACTCTGGAGCTGGCGGCCGTGCTCTTCGCGATCGGCCTCGACCCCGATGTGGCGACCGTGTTCGTCCAGAGCCACGTGCCCGAACACAACCAGTTGGGCTGGATCATGGAGTGCACGATGAGCTACGGCGAACTGTCACGGATGACGCAGTTCAAGGAGAAGACGGCCAAGCGCGAGCACCTCTTCATCTCCGCCGGGCTCTTCACGTACCCGGCGCTGCAGGCCGCCGACATCGTCCTCTACGACGCCCAACACGTCCCCGTCGGCGACGACCAGCGCCAGCACGTCGAGATCACCCGTGACGCGGCGATCCGCTTCAACCATCGCTTCGGCGACACGTTCGTGGTCCCGGAGGCCGTGATGCCGGCGTCCGGTGCCCGGGTGATGAGCCTGCAGGACCCGACCTCGAAGATGTCGAAATCCGACGAGTCCGAGGCCGGCTGTGTGTACCTGACCGACGAGCCCGCGGCGATCATGAAGAAGTTCAAGCGGGCGGTCACGGACTCCGAGACGGGTCCCGATGCCGTTCGGTTCGACCGGGCAGCCAAGCCCGGCGTGAGTTCCCTGCTGGAGATCAACGCCGCGGTCACCGGCCGCACGCCGCAGCAGGTGGCCGAGAGCCACGAACAGTACGGGTCGTTGAAGGTCGAGACCGGCGAGGCCGTCGTCGCCGAACTCGAACCGATCCGGCTGCGCTACCTCGAACTCATGGAGGACCGGGGCGAGCTGGCCCGCCTGCTCCGGGTCGGGTCGGGCAAGGCCCGCACCGTCGCGTCGGCCACCCTCGATCGCGCCCACCGCGCCATCGGCATGCTCCCCGCCTGAGCGTTCTCGTGAACTTCTTGCGTACCCGCGTGCGCGAGAAGTTCACGAGAACGGCGTCATCCTGATGGTTCTCCTGGGGCCGACCGACCGCCGGATCATCGCGCTGGGCATCCCCGCCCTCGGCACGCTCGCCGTCGAGCCGCTGTACCGCCTCGTCGACACGGCGATCGTCGGGCGCATCGGCACCGACGAGCTCGGCGGCGTCGCCATCGCCGTCACGGTGCTCACGCTCGTCGTCGCCGGCTCGAACTTCCTCACCTACGGCACGACCGAACGCGTCGCGCACCGGATCGGCGCCGGCCGCCCCGACGACGCGGCCGCAGTGGGCGTGCAGGCGATGTGGCTGGCGGTGATCGTCGGCGTGATCGCGGCACCGGTGCTGTTCGCCTTCGCGCCATTCCTCACGGCCCTGCTCGGTGCCGACGGTGCCGTCCACGTCGCGGCGGTCGAGTACCTGCGCATCGCCTCGCTCGGCATCCCCTTCGTGCTCCTCGCCCTCGGCGCCCAGGGCGTGCAGCGGGGGGCGTCCGACTATCGGACGCCGCTCGTGATCCTCCTCGCCGCCAACGTCGTCAACCTCGTCCTCGCGCTGACGTTCGTCTACGTGCTCGACATGGGCCTGGCCGGGACGGCGTGGTCGACCGTCATCGCCCAGGTCTGTGCCGGGCTCGCCTTCGTCGTGGTGATCAGGGGCCGGTTGACGCTCACCCGGCACCGGCGGCCGAGTTGGAACGGCATGCGGCCGTTGCTGAGCGCCGGTCGCTACCTGCTGCTGCGGGTCGGTTCGATCCTCGCCGTGTTCACGGGGGCCACCGCCCTGGCGGCCCGGGTCGACCCGCCGACGCTCGCCGCGCATCAGATCGCGGCGTCGATGTTCGCCTTCCTCGCGCTCACCCTCGACGCGCTCGCCGTCCCCGCCCAGACCCTCGTGGCCGAGGAGCTCGGCCGCGCCGACGGCGACGCGGCGGACCTGTCGTCACGGGTCGTGCGGCTCTCGCTGATGGCGGCGGCGGTGCTCGCGCTCGTGCTGGCCCTGCTCTCGTCGGTGCTCCCCCACGCCTTCACCGACGACCCCGCCGTGATCGAACGGGCCACCTCGGCGCTGCGCTACCTGGCACTGATGCTCCTGCCCGGTGCGATCGCCTTCGCCCTCGACGGCGTGCTGATCGGCGCCGCCGACTACCGGTTCCTCGGTCGCGCCGCGTTGGCGTACCTGGTCGCGGTCGTCCCGATCGCCGCCGTGGTGATCGCCGTGCCGTCCCTGGGCCTCGCCGGGATCTGGATCGGTCTGATCGTCTGGATGACTCTGCGCGCCGTGTTCAACGCGCGCCGGGCGGCGCGGGTCCTGCCCCAGACGTAGTGGCCCACGCCGAAAATGTCGATTCCGGCTCGCCGGCGGGCTGATCTCAACAAATTTCGGGGTTCAGGCGTGATCGCAGGCCTTGAGGGTGACGAACGCGGGGCCGCGACCGGCGATCAGCTCCACGGTCGCCGGGTCGGAACCTGCCGCCTCGGCCATCGCCGCACCGATCTCCTCGTGGTCGTGGTAGGCGCGGAACCGCCTCCCGTGGGGCCCGACGACGGTGGCCACCACCCGGCCGAACGTCCCGAGCCCGCACTCGATCTTGCCGACGTCGTGGAGCAGCGCACCGGCGACGAGCTCCCGCGGCGCGGCGGGATCCAGCTGTGCGAACCGCTGCCCGACGAGCGCGCTGTGGCGGCGGTCCTGATTGCTCATCTGCGCCCACAGCCGCTGTTCGCCCGGCAGCAACCGCTCGGCCACCCACGCCTCGGTCTCGTCGCTCGGCGGTGTCGAGGACAACGACGTGAAGAAGCGGGCCGACAGGTGCGCGAGCTTGCTCAACGGCCCTTCCTCACCATCACAGTGTTGCCGAACGCGTGAACAATGTGCGCACCTGCACCGCACATTGTTCACGCGTTCGGCTGGGAGGGACGAGGGTCGTACTGTGCGGGCCATGGCGCACATCGAGGGGCATGCCGGACACCAGACGATCGCCGCGCTCCGCCAGTTCGGGGTCGACGCGATCTTCACGCTCAACGGAGGCCACATCTGGCCGTTCTACGACGCCGCTCGCGGGACCGAGATCCGCATCGTCGACACCCGCCACGAGCAGTCGGCGGCGTTCGCCGCGGAGGCGTACGCCAAGCTGACCCGCCGACCCGGCGTCGCCGCGCTCACCGCCGGGCCCGGGGTCACCAACGGCATCTCGGCGGTGACGACGGCGATGTTCAACGGGTCACCCCTCGTCGTCCTCGGTGGGCGCGCACCGGCGGCGCGCTGGGGCGCCGGCTCGCTCCAGGAGTTCGACCACGTGCCGGTGCTGGCGCCGATCACGAAGCTGGCCGCGACCGTGACCGACCCCTCGACCGCCGGCGCGGTCGTCCACGATGCCGTGCGGCTCGCCGCCCAGCGCCATCGCGGACCGGTCTTTCTCGACTTCCCGCTCGACCTCTTCGGACCGGCCGAAGGCGACGTCCCCGACGGCACCGGGCTGCGGGACGAGTCGATCGACCACGACGCCGTCGAGCGGCTGGCGGCGATGGTCGCGTCGGCACAGCGCCCGGCCTTCCTCGTCGGCAGCGACGCCTACTGGGACGGCGCGTCGGAGACGCTCGCCGCGGCCGCCGAGCACCTCGGGGTCCCGTGCTTCTTCAACGGGTTGGGTCGCGGCATGTTGCCGGCCCGCCACCCGCTCGCCTTCCTCCGCACCCGCGGGCTGCTCAAGCAGCGCGCCGACCTCGTCGTCGTCGTCGGCACTCCGCTCGACTTCCGGGTCGGGTTCGGCAGGTTCGGTGACGCCGCCGTCGCCCACGTCGTCGACGCACCCTCCCGGGTCGCGGCGCACATCGAGGTCCCGACGGTCGCCGGAGACATCGCGACGATTCTGGGTGAACTCGCCGACCACCGCGGCGACCGTGTCGACCACACCGACTGGATCGCCGAGCTGCGAGCCGCCGAGAACGCCGAGCTCGCCACCGAGGCGCCACTCCTCGCCGCCGACACCGACCCGATCAAGCCGACCAGGATCTACGGTGAGCTCCGCAAGGTGCTCGACCCCGACGCCATCGTCGTCTGCGACGGCGGCGACTTCGTGTCGTACGCCGGCAAGTACGTCGAGGTCAACCAGCCCGGCACCTGGCTCGACACCGGCCCGTACGGCTGTCTCGGCAGCGGGATGGGCTACGCGATCGCGGCGAGGACGGTGCATCCCGATCGGCAGGTCGTGGTGCTGCTCGGCGACGGTGCCGCCGGTTTCTCGCTGATGGACGTCGACTCGCTCGTACGGCACCGGCTCCCGGTGGTGATGATCGTCGGGAACAACGGCATCTGGGGCCTCGAGAAGCATCCGATGCAGTACATCTACGGCTGGGACGTCGCCTGCGACCTCCAGCCCGACACGCGCTACGACGACGTCGTGAAGGCACTCGGCGGCGCCGGGGAGACAGTCCGCCGCCCCGACGAGATCGGGCCGGCACTGCAGCGGGCGTTCGCCAGCGGCGTCCCGTACCTCGTCAACGTCATGACCGACCCCGCCGACGTCTACCCCCGCTCGAGCAACCTCGGGTAGACGACCGCCGGCCCGAGCCGAATGCGTGAACAATCTGCGCAGCTGCGCCGCACATTGTTCACACGTTCGGCGGTTTGAGGGTGGCGCGGGGGTGGGCCGAGCGGTACACGTCCCAGAGCCGCTCCTGGCTCACCTGGGTGTAGATCTGCGTGGTCGAGATCGACGCGTGCCCGAGCATCTCCTGCACCACGCGCAGGTCGGCGCCGTGGTCGAGCAGATGCGTCGCGCAGGAGTGGCGCAGCACGTGTGGCGAGAGATGCTCGGTGATGCCCGCGCGTTCGCCGTATTTCTTCACCACCAACCAGGCTGCCTGCCGGCTGAGCCGACCACCACGGGTGTTCAGGAACACTGCCTCGGCGTCGTCGCGTCGCCGCCACTGCGCCGGCACCAGCCGGGCGCGGCCGCGGGGCGAGAACCACTCCTCCAAGGCCTCGGCCGCCGACGATCCGAACGGCACGATCCGCTCCTTCGAGCCCTTGCCGTAGAGGCGCACGAGTTGGGCGTCGAGGTCGAGCGCACCGACCGACAATCCGACCGCCTCGGAGATCCGAGCGCCGGTCGCGTAGAGCAACTCGAGCAGTGCCAGATCGCGGCGGTGGACGGGTTCGGTGACGATCACCGCATCGAGCAGACTCGTCACCTGCGCCTCGGTCAACGGTTTCGGGATGCCCGCCGGGACGCGCACCCCTTCGAGATCGGCCGCCGGGTCGTCGGGTCGCTCACCCTCCAGCGCCAGATAGCGGTGCAGCATGCGGATGGCCGCGAGTTGCCGGGCGATCGACGACGTGGCCGCGCCACTCGCCCGCCGTTCGCCGACGAACTGCACGAGCACCGGCGTCGACACCGCCTCGATCGTCTCGCCACGCGCCTCCAGCCACGTGACGTAGGACTCCAGGTCGCGTCGGTAGGCGGCCAACGTGTTGACCGACCGGCCCTTCTCCGCCGCCATCCACGACAGGAACTCCTCGGCGGCGATCGGGAGTTCGATGGTCGACACGGCGGGCCTCAGCCGTCGCCCGCTGCCAGGCGTCGCTCGGTGAGCAACAGGCCGACAACGGTCTTGGCATCGAAGATCTCGCCGCTGATCACCCGATCGATGGCGTCGCGCAATGGCAGGTGCACCAACGCCATGTACTGCTCCTCGGGTCCCTGCCGATCGTGGTCGACGGGGCGGCAGTCGGTCGCGAGGTAGATCGTGGTCATCGAATCGGTCATCCCCGGCGACGGACCGATCGCGGTGAGCAGATCGAGACGACCGGCGGCCAGGCCGGCCTCCTCGATCAACTCGCGGCGCGCCACCTCGTCGGTGGCCTCGCCCTCGATGTCGCGCATCCCGGCCGGGATCTCGAGGATCGCCCGGTCGTAGGGCGGGCGGTACTGCTCGACGAGCACGACCGAGGGGTTGCCTTCCGCGTCGAACACCAGCGGCACGACCCCGACCGCGCCGGGTGACCGCACGATGTCACGGGTGAAACGCTCGCCGGCAGGGTCGTCGAAATCGGCGACGACCACCCGCCACACGTATCCCTGATGGACCAGCCGGTCCGACACCCATCGGAACGAGCCGACAGGGTCGGTCATGCGGTGGTGACTTCGACCGGGCTGTCGACCCGCTCGATGGCGTCCGCCGACTGCGTCGACCGGGCCAGTGACGCGGCGATGAGCTCGCGGAACAGCGGGTGGGGCCGGTCGGGTCGACTCTTGAACTCGGGATGGGCCTGCGTACCCACCCAGAACGGATGTCCGGGCAGCTCGATGAACTCCACGAGCCGATTGTCCGGCGACGTACCCGAGCACCACAGCCCGTTGGCCTCGAGCTGGGCCCGGTACTGCTCGTTGAACTCGTAGCGATGCCGATGGCGCTCGCTCACGACCGGCTCGCCGTAGGCCGCCGCGACCTGGCTGCCGCTGGCGAGTACGGCGTAGTAGGCGCCGAGGCGCATCGTGCCGCCCTTGTCCTCGATGCCCCGTTGGTCGAGCATGAGGTCGATCACCGGGTGATGGGTGGTCGGTTCGAACTCGGTCGAGTTGGCGCCGGTGAGGCCCACCACGTTGCGGGCGAAGTCGATCGCCATCGCCTGCAGACCGAGGCAGAGCCCGAGACACGGCACGCCTTCCTCGCGGGCGTAGCGGGCGGCCGCGACCTTGCCCTCGAACCCGCGATAGCCGAACCCGCCCGGGATGACGATGCCGTCGAGATCGTTGAGCTGACCGGCGGCGAGCAGGCCCTCGACGTTCTCGGACTGGATCCAGACGACCTCGACCTTGGCTCCGTGATGGAAGCCGGCGTGCTTCAGGCTCTCGACAACCGACAGATAGGCGTCGGGGAGTTCGATGTACTTGCCGATCAGACCGATCTTCACGGGGATCGTGGCGGCCTCGACCTTGGCCACGACGGCCTCCCAGTAGGTGAGGTCGGGCGTGGCGTCGATGCGCAGGACGTCACAGACGAAATCGTCGAGGCCCTCGTCGTGGAGGATCAGCGGCAGCTCGTAGATGTTCCGGGCGTCGGCGGCGTTGACCACGGCCCGCTCTTCGACGTCGCAGAGGCTGGAGATCTTGCGCTTGAGGTCGTCGGACAGCGGCTCTTCGCTGCGGCAGACGATCACGTCGGGCTGGATGCCGCGGCTGCGCAATTCGGTGACCGAGTGCTGGGTCGGCTTGGTCTTCTGCTCACCCGATGGACCGATGAACGGCACGAGGGTGACGTGGATGTAGCAGACGTTGTCGCGCCCGACGAGGTTGCGGAACTGCCGGATCGCTTCGAGGAACGGGAGGATCTCGATGTCGCCGACCGTGCCGCCGACCTCGGTGATCACGACGTCGACGTCGTTGCGGGCGACCCGCTCGACGCGGCGCTTGATCTCGTCGGTGATGTGCGGGATGACCTGCACGGTCTTGCCGAGGTAGTCGCCGCGGCGTTCGGCGGCGAGGACGGTCTGGTAGATCGACCCGGTGGTGGCGTTCGAGTTCCGCGACAGGCTCTCGTCGATGAAGCGCTCGTAGTGCCCGAGATCGAGATCGGTCTCGCCCCCGTCGTCGGTGACGAACACCTCGCCGTGTTCGAACGGGTTCATCGTGCCCGGGTCGATGTTGATGTAGGGGTCGAGCTTCTGGAGGGTGACCCGCAGCCCGCGGAGCTTGAGCAGCCGGCCGAGCGAGGACGCCGTCAGACCCTTGCCGAGTGAGCTGGCCACCCCACCGGTCACAAAAATGTGCTTGGTCATCGGGGGCTCCTCCGTCTCGACATCACGACGGAATCTCACCCTACCCCGCGCGTTCCACTGCCGCGGCGGATCATGACAACAGCTCCTCGGCGTGCTGCCGTGCCGACGCCGAATCGGAGCCCGAGAGCATCCGGGCGATCTCGGCGACACGTTGCTCACCCGCCACGGGCGTCGCGGTGACCGTCGTGTTGCCCCGGCTCACCGATTTGTCGACGACGTACTGCGTCGCCGCCAGCGCGGCCACCTGGGCGAGATGCGTCACGACCAGCACCTGCGCGTCGGCGCCGAGGCGGGCCAATGCGGCGCCGACGGCGGTCGCCGCGGTGCCGCCGATACCGGCGTCGACCTCGTCGAATACGAGCGTCGAGCCCGGGGTGGCCCCGCCGGTGAGTGTGAGCCGCAGCGCCAACATGGTGCGTGCCAGCTCCCCGCCCGACGCCACCCGGGTGAGCGGCAGCAGCGGCGATCCCGGGTTGGCCGCCAACAGGAACGTGACCTGGTCGCCGGGGTCGTCGGCATCGTGCTGGCCGACCTGCACCGCGATCTCGGCGTGCGGCAGTGCCAACTCGCGCAACGCCGATTGCACGGCCGCGGCCAATTTCGGTGCCGCGTGCCGGCGTGCCTTCCCGACCGCCTTGGCCGCGGCGAGTTCGTCGGCGAGAGCCAGGTGCCGCTGTGCGTCGAGCGCCGCGGCTCTGGCATCGAACTGCTCCAATTCGTCGAGTCGTTCCTGCGTCTCGGCGTGGAATGCCATGACGGCGCCGAGATCGTCGCCGTACTTGCGACACAGGTTCTTCAAGACCTGCCGACGCTCGCGGATCGCCTCGAGGCGTTCGGGTGACTCGTCGATCGACTCCGCGGTCTGGCGCACCTCGGCGACGATGTCGTCGACCTCGCTCAGCAGTGCGTGCAACCGCGCGGACTGATCGGCGTACGGCAGGCGGCCGTCGAGCGCGCCGAGCGCCGACGCGAGCGTGTCGCGTGCGCCGCCGTCGTCGGCCGAGCGCAGCCGTCGCCTGTTCTCCCGCTTCCCGGAAGCCGACGGCGTCGCCGAGCAGCGTCTCCTCGGCGTCGAGACGCGAATCCTCGTCGGCGTCGATGACGTCGGCTCGGTCGAGTTCGTCGAGTTGATAACGGAGCAGGTCGATCTCGCGGGCGCGCACGCGCTCGTCGCCGCCGAGTGCGGCCAGTTCGGCGTCGATCTCGGTGAGCCGGGCCCGCGCCGCGCGCAGCGGTTCGAGGTCGACACGACCGAACCGGTCGAGGGCGGCCCGTTGCGTCGCGGTCGACAGCAGGCTCTGGTGGGCATGCTGGCCGTGGAGGTCGACCAGACCGCCGGTCGCCTCGGCGAGCGACGCCACGGTCGCCAGGCGCCCGTTCACGTAGGCGCGCGAGCGCCCGTTGCGCGCGATCACCCGGCTGAGCACCAGCTCCCCACCGTCGGCGGTGATGAACCGACCGTCGACTCGCGCCTCGTCGGTGCCGTGGCGCACGACCGTCGTGTCGCCTCGACCCCCGACGAGGAGTTCGATGGCTTCGACGAGCATCGTCTTGCCCGCCCCGGTCTCGCCGGTGACCACCGTCAGGCCGTCGCCGAGGATCACCTCGACACGCTCGATGACGCCGAGGTTCTCGATGTGCAGTTCGGTCAGCATCCGACCATCCAGCATTCCATGCAACTCGCCCTGGGCATGGTCTCATCGTGACGAGGGGGTGTAACACTCCCGGCGGAACGGATGGCGCGGAGGTCGATTCGCCGTCGGCCTCAGCCGTGGAAGTCGATGTCGGCCGTGTCGACAACGACGCCGGTTCGCCCGGGAGCTTCCTGCCACGTCCAGTACATGTTGGTGTGGGCGATCACCTTGTCGGCCGGCGGCATGCCGTACTCGGAGAAGTCTTCGGTCGTGTGCGCGTCGCCCACCAGCGTCGTCTCGTAGCCGCGCACGAACGCACCGTGCAGCGTCGCCCGAATGCACGCATCGGTCTGCGCTCCGGCAACGATCACCCGGCCGACGTCGAGTCGCTCCAGTTCGGATTCGAGGATGGTGTCCTCGAACGAGTCGCCGTACCGCTTCTGCACGAGCGGTTCGGAGTCGAGGCGTTCGAGTTCGGCCACGTACTGCCAGGCGTCCGTACCCTCGACCAACTCCTCGCTGTTGTGCTGGATCCAGATCACCGGAACCTGCTTCGGCGCGCGCCGTGTCGACGAGCGCCCCGATGTTGGCGACGACCCGGTCACGGTCGTGGGCGTCGGCGACCACGCCGTTCTGCACGTCGATGACGACCAGCGCCGTGTTCGGACGATCCTGCAAGCTGGCCATGAGCGCCTCCTCCGGTGAAAGTCAATCACACCGGGCGAGCGTCACCGGTCGGTCAGGCCGAATTTCGCCTTCAGGATCTGGTGGTAGTGGTACGTGCCGAAGCGCACGAAGCTGGCGGTCTCGGCGGCCGGGACGACTCGCACCACGTCGGCGTCGTCGAGCGCGCCGACGGGTTGACCGTCGATCGTCAACTGGGCGTGGCGATGCCCCGACACCTCGATGTCGATGACCTCGGTCGGATCGAGCACGAGGCTGCGGTCGAACAACATGTGCGGCGACACCGGGGTCAGCAGGATGGCCCGGTGGCGGGGCGACACGATCGGGCCCCTTGCCGACAGCGAGTACGCGGTCGATCCAGTTGGAGTGGCCACGATCAGGCCGTCGGCGTTGTAGTGGGTGAACGGTTCACCGTCGATCCGCGCCAGCAACCGCACGGTGTGCCCGGTGAGCCCCTTCTCGATCACCGCCTCGTTGAGCGCCCGGCCGACGTGCCGGCCGTTCACCGTCACGTCGAGCAGCATCCGTTCGTCGAGATGCCAATGGCCCTCGTCTGCACCGGCGGCGAAACGGTCGAGGGCCTCGTCGACGTGGTCGGCTTCGACCTCCGTCAGGTAGCCGAGCGCGCCGAGATTCACGCCGAGCAACGGCACCGACGCACCGTCGAGCAGCCGGACGCTGCGCAGCATCGTGCCGTCGCCACCCAGGCTGAGCACGAGGTCGGCCTCGGCGATCGGGCGCTCGGACGCCAGGCCCTTCGCATCGATCGCCTCGGCGTCGACCGCGGGCATCCACACGTCGACGTCGCGGGCCGCGCACCACGCCGCCGCCTTCTCGGCGAGATCGCGCGCCAGCTCGCGTTCGTGATGAGCCACGAGTGCCAGTGCCTCGATGGTCACGACTGCCCCCTCCGCAGGCGTGACCGCGTGGACCAGGTACTCCACATTGCCGTCGGCGCCACGGATCGGCGATTCGGTCCATCCCACGACATCGCAGCCCGCCTCGACGAGCGCCGCCGCGACCTCGTCACGAACGCGATCTCGCACCTCCGGATCGGTGATCACACCCTTGCCCTTGCTGACCTCCGCCCGGCCGGCTTCGAACTGTGGCTTGACGAGCAGCACCATCGGTCGCCCAGGTTGGCACAGCGCCACCAGCGAGGGGATCACCACCCGCAACGAGATGAACGACAGGTCGCCCACCACGATGTCCACCCGCCCCCCGATCTGCTCAGCGGTGGCATGACGGACGTTGCAGCGTTCGAGATTCGTGACGCGAGGATCGGCACGCAGCCGTTCGTGCAGTTGCCCGTGCCCGACGTCGAGTGCGACCACGTGGCTCGCGCCGCGCTGGAGGAGACAGTCGGTGAACCCGCCGGTCGAGGCGCCGGCGTCGAGGGCGCGCAGTCCGCGCACGTCGAGGGCGAACACCGACAGCGCGTGCTCGAGCTTCTCGGCGCCCCGCCCGACGAACCGTGCCGGCGGGCCGTCGATCAGCACCGCATCGGCCGGTGACACCTGACGAGATGCCTTGTCGGCCACCGAGCCGTTGACGAGCACCCGGTGCTCGCCGATCAGGACCTGCGCTTCGGTGCGGCTGCCGACCAGCTGGCGGCGGACCAACTCGGCGTCGAGCCGTCGCCGTGGTGCCATTCGACCTCAGGATCCGGCGGCGCCGGATGCCTTCTTCGCCGTGCTCTTCTTGGCGGCAGTCTTCTTGGCGGCGCGCTTCTTGGCTGGTGCCTTCTTGGCAGCGGCCTTCTTCGCCGGAGCCTTCTTCGCCGCGGCCTTCTTCGCCGGAGCTTTCTTGGCCGCGGCCTTCTTCGCCGGGGCCTTCTTGGCTGCGCTCGTCTTCGCCGCGGCCTTCTTCGCCGGAGAACGCGTGACCCTCGTCGCCGACGCCTTCACGACGACCCCCGCCGCCGGCACCCGCGCAGAGAGCGACTCGGTCAGCGCCTCGAACCGCTTCTCGAGTTCGTCGAAGCGCTCGGACATGATCGCCACCTGCTTCGCGACCTCGCGCTGCACGTTGGCGGTGATGCGCTCGGACGTCTCGCGACCGCGATCGACCAACTCCTGCACGATTCGTTCCGCATCGCGTCGTTGGACCTCGCCCTTGTCGACCAACTGTTTGACGAAGGCATCGGCCCTTTCGCGCGTGACCTCGGTGAACTCGACGCCGGCGTCGATCAGCTGCTGGATAGTTGGAATCTCCATCGCCGCATGCTAGTCGTCGCCGCGAAGCACGGCGCTCGACACGGCCTGCAGGTCGGCGACGTCGAGAGCGTCGGGCGGCAGGCCCTCGACCTTGGCCCCCGGGAGCGTCGAGCCACTGCGCACCAGGGCGAAGCGGCAGCCCAGCTCGATCGCGAAGCTGCCGTCGGTGTCCATCCGGTCGCCCACCATCATCACGGTCGCGGGATCGTACGGCGTGGTGGGAGTGCCGAGCACGGTGGCGATCAGCGATGCCATCGGCCGGTACGGCTTACCCGCGATGACCGGTTCGACCAACCCTGCCGTCGCGATGGCGGCGAGGATCGATCCGCCGCCCGGGTCGAGCCCGTCCGGCGTGGGGTAGGTGGGGTCCGAGTTCGTACCGATCAGCCGCGCGCCGACATGGACTGCAGCCGCCGCACTGCGCAGCCGCGCATAGTCGAAGTCGCGGTGCAGGCCGGTCACCACGGCGTCGAACGGCGCCGCCTCGATCGTCGACCGGTCGAGCGTGCCGTCGTTCACGACGACCTCGACGCCGCGGGCCTGCAACGCCTCGACCACCCCCGGCCCGCCGGCGACGAGCACCCGCTCGCCGGGCTCGACGAGCAGCGCCGCGGCCATCGCCGAGGACACGACCGACCCGGTCGCGTCGACGCCGATCGCGGCGAGTGCCGCCTCCTGGGTCGCGATCGTGGCGGCCGAATTGTTGGTGACGAACAGCACCCGCCGGCCAGCGGCCTGGAGTGCGGCGATCGCCTCGGTCGAGCCGTCGATCGGGCGATGGGCCAGCCACACGACGCCGTCGAGGTCGCACAGGACGGTGGAGATCATCGCCACGTGATCGTTGCAGTTCGCGGCGCCCGGGATGGCATTGTGGGGCCGTGCCCAGGTTCACTCCGTTCGCCGCCCTCCGCTATCGGGATCGGAACATCGACGATCTCATCGCACCGCCGTACGACGTGTTGTCCGACGCCGACCTCGACGAACTCGGGGCACGGAGCGTCCACAACATCACCCACGTCGACGTGCCTCGGGAATCCGACGGGCCCGATCGGTACGAGCGGGCCGCCGACACGCTGCGGACCTGGATCGATGACTCGGTACTCGTCGCCGACGACTCCCCGACCTACACGATCTACCGGATGCGGTTCACCGACGTCACCGGCACGGACCGTGACATCGTCGGGGTGCTCGGCGGACTCGAAGTCGTGGACGAGGGGGCCGGCGGTGTCCTGCCCCACGAGCGCGTCACTCCGAAGGCCTCGACCGACCGGCTCGATCTGACGCGTTCGACCGGCGCCAACCTCTCCCCCGTGTGGGGCCTGTCGCTGGCGGCCGGACTCACCGAGTTGCTCGCCGAACCGGCCGAGCCGATCGCCTCGGTCACGGTCGACGGCGTGGAGCACATCGTCGAACGGGTGACCGACCCGGACCGGATCCGAGCGATCGGCGCCCTCCTCGCGGCCGACGACGTGCTGATCGCCGACGGCCACCATCGCTACGGGATCAGCCGGACCTACCGTGACGAACGTCGTGAGGCGACCGGCGCGGAGGCAGGAGCCGCGGAGGAGACACTCGCCTTCGTCAGCGAACTCGTGGCCGATCAGCTGAGCGTCGAGGCGATCCACCGGCTCTACCACGACACCACGTGGGACGAACTGGTCGAGGCACTCGACCGGTACTTCGACCGCCGCGACGCCGGGGAGATCTCGCCCACCACGCTCGCCACGATGGACCGCGACGGTGTGCTGTGCCTGGTCGGCCCGAACGGTGAGGGGCAGTGGCTGGCGCCGCGTGCGGGAGCGTTCGACGGTGTGCGCGCGCTCGACGGGTTGTGGTTGGAGACGGCGTTGGCCGATCTGTCGCATCGTGTCTCGTACCAACACGGCGTCGATCTGGTGGTCGATGCGGTACGGGCAGGCGATGCCGTCGCCGCCGTCCTCATCCGGCCCGTCAGCGTCGCCGAGATCGAACGCACCGCGCGCGAAGGGCTCCTGATGCCTCCGAAGTCGACGTTCTTCACACCCAAGCTGCGCACGGGTCTGGTGATCCGCTCGGTCGTTTGATCAGCTGACGCGAGCGCCGAGCGTCGACGCGACGATGCACCACACATCGGGGTCGATACCCAGCCCGAGGTGACTGCTGGTGACCTCGATGTTCACCGTGTTCGGGTCGGGGTCGACGCACGCCTTCCAGTGCACCACGCCGTCGCTGCGGCTGTAGATCGCCGTCACCGGCCGCAGGATCCGAGTGCTGTTGCGGGCCAGTACCCGCTCTTCGATCCCGGGCAGGAGATCGGTTCGGCCCGCCATCGACGTGGTGGTGTGACGCGGCCCCCACAGCGGTGTCCCGAACGTGATGACCCGGGCGACGATGTCGGGGCGGACCCTCGTCACCTCCCGAGCGATCACGCCGCCGAGACTCCATCCGACGAGAGCGATCGGCTCACCCCGTTCGGCGCACCACGACGCGACCCGCTCGATCGTCTGCGGCAACTGTGTCGGCAGATCGCCCGAGTTGACCCCCAGCCCCCACCCGCGGCACTCGTATCCGAGACCGCCGAGGTAGGCGCGCAGCGGGATCGTGGACGCGTCGTTCGCGGTGAAGCCGGGAATCACCATCACCGGCCGACCACCACCGCGCGGTTGGCGGGCGACCGAACCGGCCTTGGCCATCATGCGCCATGGCTCGCGCAGTGCCTTCACCTCGCGCCAGCGGTCGGCGGGGTTGGGAATCGGGAGGTCGGGGATGCGCTCGCTCAGGGGGTCAGTCTCCCAGCGAATCGACGGCTCGCGCAATCGCCGAACGGACCGACCGGGTGCGCCGTCGTGGCACGACGACTTCGGCGACCACCTCGGTTCGGCTCTGGGTCGCGCCGCCGGCGCGGAAGAACCGGCGGCACACGGCGCCGATCACCACGAGGCCCTCGCCCACCTCGAGCGACGCGCGGTCGGCCGGTGGCGGATCGATCCACGAGACCGGCACGGTCGCCACCGCCCCGTCGCCTTCTCCACCCAGCGTGGTCCGCACGTCGAACTGCACCGCCACCGCGCCGGTGGGCAACGTACGTTCCTGTGGCTCCGCGGTGAGCACCCCGCGCAGTACGACGAGATTCTGACGTGACGTTTCCATGTTGTTCTCCCTGGTCGTTGCTGACTTGTTGCGTCGGGAGAGTCGGTGTGCTCGACCATACGCTGCGGGTGTGACAGCCGATCTCGCCCGCCAGCTGATCGAGCGGATCGACACGTTGCGCACGCTGCGAGCGGCGCCGTACATCGTGGCGATCGACGGTCGCAGCGGTGCCGGGAAGTCGACGCTCGCCGCGTCGGTGGCGCGGACGCTGGACCCGCCGCCGCCCGCGGAGCCGACCGTCACGGTGATCGAAGGTGACGAGTTCTACGCGGGAGGAACGGCCCGACGCTGGGACGCTCGAACACCGACCGAACGAGCGAGTCAGGTCATCGACTGGCGTCGGCAACGCGAGGTGCTCGAGGCGTTGCGGACGCAGGGGCACGCCGAGTGGCACGCCTTCGATTGGGACGCCGACGATTGGGACGCCGACATCGTGCCGTTCCGCAGCGAGCCGACCCGCTGCACGGCCTCACCGGTGGTGCTGTTGGAGGGCGCCTACAGCGCACGCCCCGAGCTGCACGACCTCCTCGATCTGCTGGTGCTGCTCGACACCCCGACCGACGTGCGACTCGAACGGCTGCTCGAGCGGGAGGGTGAGTCGTATCGCTCGGACTGGTTGGGGCGATGGTCGGCCGCCGAGGACCACTACTTCGGCACGGTGATGCCGCGCTCGCGATTCGACCTCGTGCTGCCGGGCGCGACCCTCGACGGCGAGGCGGTTACGTTCGTGTCATGACCGACCGACCGCTTCGCTGGGGTATCGCTTCGACCGGTGGGATCGCGGCGAGCATGACCCAGGCACTGCAGACGCTCGACGGGCCGACCGGCGCCGAGGTCGTGGCCGTGGGCTCGCGGTCCCCGGACTCGGCCGAGGAGTTCGCGGCACGGTTCGACATTCCGCACGCCCACGGCTCCTACGCCGACCTGTACGCCGATCCGGACGTCGAGATCGTCTACGTCGCCTCCCCCCACAGCCATCACCACGAGATGACGATCGACGCGCTCCGAGCGGGCAAGCACGTGCTGTGCGAGAAGGCGTTCGCGCTCAACGCAGCACAGTCGAGGGAGATGGCTGCGGTCGCCCGTGAGCACGATCGCTTCCTGATGGAGGCGATGTGGACGTGGTTCATGCCGGCCGTCATCGACCTGAAGCGGCGTATCGAAGCCGGCGAGATCGGCGACATCGTGGTGATCGAGGCCGACTTCGGCCTCACGGTGCTCGACGAGGACGGCCGGCACCGCCGCCCAGATCTCGCCGGCGGAGCTCTCCTCGACCTCGGGATCTATCCCATCGCCTTCGCCCGATACTTCGCCGGTGATCCCGTCGAGGTCAGGGCGCTGGGCAAGCTCGCTCCGTCGGGAGTCGACGCCACGCTCGGCGGTGTCGTCTCGTTCGAGAGCGGTGCGTTCGGCGTGTTCTACACAACCCTCGACGCCACCACGACGCTCGGCGCGACGATCATCGGCACCAATGGCCAGATCACCGTCGATCCACCGTTCTGGTTCCCGTCGAGCTACACGATCCGCGTCAACGGTCAGCAGCCCGAGAACGTCGTCATCCCCAATCAGGGCCTCGCCCACGAGGCGGCACACGCCATGGAACGCATCCGTGGCGGCTTCCTCGAGAGTGATGTGATCCCGCTCGACGTGACCATCTCGACGATGGAGATCCTCGACGAGATCCGCAAGCAGGTCGGCGTGGTCTACCCCGGCGAGTAGTCAGGTCGCGGGCGGGAGGATCTTCAGGCCGAGTTCGGCCATCGCCTTCGGATCGCCGGGGATCGGCGAGTTCGTCATCGGGTCGGTACCGGACTGCGTCTTCGGGAAGGCGATCACCTCGCGGATGTTCTCCTCGCCGGCCAGGATCGCCACGAGGCGGTCCAGCCCGAACGCGAACCCACCGTGCGGCGGCGCCCCGTAGTTGAACGGGTTGAGGAAGAAACCGAACTTCCGATCGGACTCCTCCTGCGTGATGCCGAGCGCGCTGAACACGCGCTGCTGCAGCTCGGGCTCGTGGATCCGGATCGAACCCGAACCGAGCTCCCAGCCGTTGAGCACGAGGTCGTACGCGATCGAACGCACCGCCAGCGGATCGGTCTCGATCTTGTCGACGTCGTCGGGATGCGGGCGGGTGAACGGGTGATGGCCCGGCTTCGGTCGTCCTGACTCCTTGTCGACACCGACGAACAACGGGAACTCGACGACCCACACGTAGCGGTACGGACCCTCGTGCACCGGCGGGCGGCCGAGGTCGTTGCGCAGCGTGCCCAGCACGTCGCACGTCGTCGCCCACTCGTCGGCGACGATCAGGATCAGGTCGCCGGTCTCGGCGCCCGTCGCGGTGCGCACGGCGGAGGCTTCCGTGTCCGACAGGAACTTGGCGACCGGTGAGTCGAAGCCGGCGGCGCCTTCGCCGTCGGTGACCTTCAGCCACACGAGCCCCTTCGCCCCGATCCCCTTGGCGCGGTCGGTCAGCTTGTCGAGCTGGTTCCGGCCGTACTCCGCGGCCCCGCCGGGGACGCGGATGGCCTTGATCGACGCGACGCCGGCGAACGCCTTGAACTCCGTCGATGCGAAGATCTCGGTCAGCTCGACGAGCTCGAGGCCGAAGCGCAGGTCTGGCTTGTCGACGCCGTAGCGGTCCATCGCCTCGTGCCACGTGATGCGTTCGATCGGCTGTGGCCGCTCTCCCGTCGCCGCTTCGGCGGCGGCGAGGACGGCCTCGCTCACGGCGTCGAGCACGTCGTCCTGGTCGACGAAGCTCATCTCCATGTCGAGCTGCATGAACTCGTACTGCCGGTCGGCACGCAGGTCCTCGTCGCGCAGGCAGCGGGCCATCTGGTAGTAGCGATCGACGCCGGCCACCATCAACAGCTGCTTGAACAGCTGCGGCGACTGGGGCAGCGCGTAGAACGAGCCGGGCTCCTTGCGCGACGGCACGAGGAACTCGCGGGCACCTTCGGGCGTGGACGGCACGAGCATCGGCGTCTCGACCTCGACGAAGCCCTGGGCGTCCATGGCATTGCGGACCGCGGCGTTGATCGCCGAGCGGACCCGCAGGTTCTTCTGCATGCGCTCACGGCGCAGGTCGAGGTAGCGGTGCTGGAGGCGGACGTTCTCGTCGACGTCGTCGGCGCGGGCGTCGATCGGGAAGGGCGGCGGGTCGGCTTTGCGGAGCACCTCGACGACGCAGTCACCGATCTCGATCTCACCCGTCGGGAGCCCGGTGTTGACGGTGCCCTCCGGACGCTGGCGCACGACGCCGGTGATCCGCACGACGTATTCGCTGCGCACGTCGACGTCGTTGTCGACGACGCACTGCACGATGCCCGAGTAGTCGCGCAGGTCGACGAAGGCGAGATGCTCACCGTGTTCCCGACGACGGCCCACCCAACCGCAGACGCTGACGGTCTGTCCGATGTGCGACGGGCGCAGATTGCCGCACAGGTCGGTCCGCATCGAGGTGGGTTGCGGTGTGGCCGGATCGTTGGTGGTCGTCATGAGTCGGTTCCTGTTGGGTGGGATGTCAGATGATCGACCAGGTCGTCCCGCTCGATGGTGACCTGGTCAGCGGTGGTGCGCAGCGGCTTCACGACGACGTGGCCGGCGGCGAGCTCGTCGTCGCCGACGATGACGGCGAACGCCGCCCCGCTGCGGTTGGCGAGCTTCATCTGCGCCTTCATCGAGCGGTTGTCGTAGCCGCGGTCGGCGGTGAGCCCTGCGTTGCGCAGGGCCGCCGTGAGGACTGTCGCCTGTCCTCCGCCGACCACGTCGACGACGAATGCGTCGAGCGGACGCTCGTCGGCGCCGAACACGCCCTCGTCGTCGCAGGCGAGCAACGTGCGGTCGAGCCCGAGGGCGAATCCGACGCCCGGCGTGGCCGGACCGCCGAGCGCCTCGACGAGCCCGTCGTACCGCCCGCCGCCGCCGAGTGCGTTCTGGGCCGAGTCGAGCGTGCCGCCCTGGAACTCGAAGATCGTGCGCCGGTAGTAGTCGAGGCCACGGACCAGCTTCGGTTCGACGGTGAACGGGATGTCGAGCGCCCGCAGACCGCCCAACACCGTGTCGAAGTGGGCTGCCGATTCGGCGCCCCGGTAGTCGGCGATCGTCGGCGCTCCGGCGACGACGGCCTGGTCCGGCTCGCGCTTCGAGTCGAGCACCCGCAGCGGGTTCCGTTCGAGCGTCGCCCGGCTCTGTTCGGTGAGCGCATCGCCGGCACCGACGAAGTACGTCCGCAGCGCCTCCACGTAGCTCGCCCGCTCGTCCGGCTCGCCGAGGCTGTTGACGATCAGGCGGACCTGGCGCAGCCCGAGGCGGCGGTAGAAGTCCCACGCCAAGGCGATGACCTCGACGTCGAGCTGGGCGTCGTCGACGCCGAGGACCTCGATGCCCACCTGGTCGAATTGGCGGTAGCGACCGCGTTGCGGCTTCTCGTACCGGAAGTTCGAGCCGGCGTAGTACACCTTCCACGGCACCGTCGGGCGATGCTGAGCGAACGAGCGGCACACGCTCGCCGTCATCTCCGGTCGCAGCGAGATGTGCCGCTCCCCCTTGTCGACGAAGTCGTACATCTCCTTGCTCACCACGTCGGTCGCGTCACCGATGCGGGTGAAGACCCCGATGTCCTCGAGGAGCGGCGTGATGATCTCGCCGTAGCCGGCCGCCTCGACGACCTCGGCGAACACCCTGGTGAACCGACGCCAACGCCCGCTCTCGGGCGGCAGGATGTCGCGCATCCCGGGGCTCGTCTGGAACGTCGACACGGCCGATCAGGCTATCGGTGGCCGGCACTCCCCCGAGCGGCGGTTCGGTAGGCGGCGGCGACATTGCCGCAAGCGACCGCCGTCAGAGCATGCCGTGGGCGCGGAACATCCGATCGAGGATGTCGCGGATCACCGGTTGCTTGCGCTGGTTGTACGCCAGCATCGACTCACCTTCGGCATTCGACGCCGCCGCCGACGTGCGCTTGACCTCGGCGTAGCGGTCCCGATCTTCGGGATGGTCGCGGAGCCAGTCCCGGAACATGCGGTGGCGGATCGCCTCGGGGCTGTCGGGACTCCAGACGTGGAGGTTCGCCCGCGGATCGTCACCCTCGAAACAGCGATGCTGGTGCCACGACGGCTCCCGGATCCGGAGCACGAACCCGATGCGTTCGAGCGCCGGGACGTACGCCGCCTCGTCGCTCGAGTCAGCCACGGTCAGGTCGATGTCGATCACCGGCTTGGCATCGAGGCCCGGGACGCTCGTCGACCCGACGTGCTCCAGTCCGAGGACTCGGTCCCCGAGGGCGTCACGCAGCCGTCCCGCCAGCACCTCGAACACGGCCGGCCAGGCAGGGTCGTAGGCGACCACGGCGATCGGCTCCGTCGGCGGTGGCCCACCGACCCACGGAGGGTCGTCGTCGGGATCGATGTCCTCGTGTCGCGTGATCTCCTCGTTCGTCGCCACGACAGTGCACCTCCCCGTTCGGCGTCGAGATCCTATGGCGTCGCCCGGCGCCCGGCCGCCCGACCCCAGTCGTCGCGGAGCCGCTCGACGAAGGTCGGAGCCAGACGTTCCGGCAGGATCGCGGGCCGCCGCTTGCGAATGGTCAGCACCGCCGCATCGACCGACGGGCGAGGGCGGAACGAATCCCTGCCGATCGTCTGGCCGAGTTCGAACTCCCACCACGGTGCCCATCCCGCGGTCCGCAGCGCGACCGGCGGCGTCGCGGCGTGCCTGCGGGCGACCTCGGCCTGTAGCACCAGATCGGCCCGATCGGGTCCACGCCGGGGTCGATCGAGGAGCAACGCCAGCAGCTCGGTGGTGATCCCGAACGGTGGGTTGGCGACGACCCGGTACGGCTCGTTCGGGAGCGTGAGCCGGCGAACGTCGGTCTCGATCACCCGCACGCCCTCGTCCATCCCGACGGTTCGAAGTCGGTCGCGCAAGCGAGCGGCCCACACCGGATCGGGTTCGACCGCCCACACGCGGACGCCGGCCGCGGCGATCGGGCGCGTCAGCGCGCCCGTGCCGGCACCCACCTCGACGACGAGTTCACCCGGTTCGAGTCCGAGCGAGTCGACGAACCGCCTGACCAGAGCGGGATCAGCGAGGAAGTTCTGACCGAACGAGCGGCGTCGCTCGTCGCGCTCGGTCCTGCGCCGTCGCTCGGACACGGGCCATCACCATCAGCGTCATGGCCACGACGGTAGCGATACGGGCGATGTCGATCGAAGCGGGTTTCCGCCCCAGGGCCAGGGTCAGGCGACCGGGACGGCGGCGCCGGGGATGAGGCGATAGGCGTCGTAGACGCCGTCGATGCCCTTGATCGTGCGGACCACGGCCTCGAGGTGTCCCGGGTTGGCGAGTTCGAACTCGAAGCGCATCTTCGCCACGCGGTCGGCGCCGGTGATGGTCTGGCACGACAGGATGTTGACGTGATGGTCGACCAGGGCGTTGGCGACGTCACGCAACAGGCGCGACCGGTCGAGCGCCACCACCTCGACCCCCGCCACGAACGTGGCACCGGTCTGGCCCTGGCCGTCCCACTCGACCTCGATCATCCGGGTGGCCTGCTCGGCCATGAGCGACACGGCGTTGGCACAGTCGGAGCGGTGCACGCTCACACCGCGGCCGCGCGTGACGAACCCGATGATCCCGTCGCCCGGTACGGGCGTGCAACAACTCGCAAGGTGGACGAGCACGTCGTCGAGACCCTCGACGTGCACACCGACCTTGGTGCGGTTTCCCTTCTGACGTTCCCGGCGTGGACGCTCGACCGTGGCCGGCATCTGCGAAGGGTCGTCACCCGAACGCAGACTGCGGGCGATGCGTTGCGCGACCGTCTTCGCCGACACGTGATGCTCACCGATCGCGGCGAGGAGCGCATCGAGATCGACGTAGCTCATCTCGACGACCACGTCCTTGAGCTGCGTCGACTTCCACACCTGCTGCACCGGCAGTCGCTCGCGACGGAGTTCGGAGGTGAGATCGTCCCGGCCGAGTTCGATCATGTCGATGCGACGTTCTCGGCTGAACCACTGACGGATCTTGTTGCGCGCCCGCGGCGACACGACGAAGGCCAGCCAGTCCTGCGACGGACCGGCCGTCTCGACCTTGCTGGTGAAGATCTCGACGTTGTCGCCGCTGGCGAGCACGTGGTCGAGCGACACGAGCCGGTTGTTGACCTTGGCCCCGATACACGCGTGGCCCACCTCGGTGTGCACCGCGTAGGCGAAGTCGACCGTGGTCGAGCCCACCGGCAGCGTGATCACGCGACCCTTCGGCGTGAACACGAACACCTCGTCCTGTTCGAGGTCGGTCTTCAGGCTCTGCATGAACTGGGCCGGGTCGCTGATGTCCTCCTGCCAGTCGATGATCCGCTTCAGCCAGTCGATCTCGGAGCCCGACTCGGTCGAGCCCTTGTACGCCCAGTGCGCCGCCACGCCCCACTCGGCGCGCTGGTGCATCTCCTTGGTCCGGATCTGCACCTCGATCGGCTTGCCGCTCGGCCCGATCACCGTGGTGTGCAGGCTCTGGTACAGGTTGAACTTGGGCATCGCGATGTAGTCCTTGAAGCGCCCCACGACCGGCCGCCAGCGACCGTGGATGCAGCCGAGCGCGGCGTAGCAGTCCTTCATCGAGTCGACCACCACCCGCACCGCGATGAGGTCGAAGATCTCGTCGAACTCCCGGCCCTTCACGACCATCTTCTCGTAGATGCTCCACAGGTGCTTGCCGCGACCCGTGACCTCGGCCTCGATCCCGAGTTCGGCGAGGCGGGCCCGCACCTCCGCGAGCGCCTTGGCGAGGTAGATGTCACGCTCGGGTGTGCGCGAGCTGACCAGGTGGTCGAGTTCGGCGAAACGCTTGGGGTGCAGGGCCGCGAACGACAGGTCTTCGAGCTGCTGCTTCAGTTCCTGCATGCCGAGGCGATGCGCGAGCGGCGCGTAGATGTCCATCGTTTCCTGGGCGATGCGCTGCTGCTTGTCGATCGGCATCGCGGCGATCGTGCGCATGTTGTGGAGGCGGTCGGCGAGTTTGATGACGAGCACCCGCAGGTCCTTCGCCATCGCCACGAGCATCTTGCGCATCGTGGCGGCCTGTTGCTCTTCGCGCGAGTCGAAGCGGATCCGTTCGAGCTTGGTGACCCCGTCGACGATCATCGCGACCTCGGGCCCGAATTCGCGATGGACGTCGGCGACCGTGAGCTCGGTGTCCTCCACTGCGTCGTGGAGCAGCGCGGCGGTGACCGAGACCTCGTCGAGGCCGATCTCGGCGACGATGTGGGCGACGGCGAGCGGGTGGTTGATGTAGCTCTCACCGCTCGAGCGGAGCTGACTGTGGTGCGCCTGCGCGGCGACCTGGTAGGCACGGTTGATCGTCGCGACCGGCGCCTTGGGGTGCCGGCGACGGTACGCCGCGAGCAACGGGGCGAGTTCGACCGCAGACAGCGACACCTGATGTCGCCTCCAGGGAAGAACGCGGTCGACCGTGCCCATGATCAGTAGTGCAGCAGTGTCCTCACGGGTCGTTCCCCGAGCTTGCTGCGGCCTCCGAGGGCGTCGAGTTCGATGACGAAGCCGAGCCCGGCGATGACGCCGCCGAGCGTCTCGACGAGGACCGCGGTGGCCGCCGCGGTACCGCCGGTGGCCAGCACGTCGTCGATGATCAGGATCCGTTCGCCGGGGTGGATCGCGTCACGGTGGATCTCGAGCTTGTCGGTGCCGTATTCGAGTTGGTACTCCTCGCGCACCACCGCCCACGGGAGCTTGCCGGCCTTGCGCACGGGAACGAAACCCGCACCCATGCGGTAGGCGACGGCAGCAGCGAAGATGAAACCCCGGGATTCGACGCCGACCACCCGGTCGACCGCAACACCGTCGAACTGCTCGACCAGGCCATCGATCGACGCCGCGAAGGCGGCGCCGTCGCCCAGCAGCGGCGTGATGTCGCGGAACGTGACGCCGTCGATCGGGTAATCGCCGATGTCTCGGACGAACCCTCGCAACGTGCCGTACTCCCCTGCCATGTCCCGAGGATACCGGCAGGCGCGGGGTTCGTCAGTGGCGCTTCTTCTTGCGCGGCCGAGGCGGGTGCGACAGCAGTCGCTCCGGCGAGTCGGTCCGCGTCTGAACGGTCGTCGAGCCCGGCTGGTCGACCGACTCGATCGATTCGGATCCCGTGGCCGTGCTGACCTCCTCGGCGCCGACCATCGCGTACACACGGCTCGCGTCGCGACCGGACGCACTCGAGCCGATCACGGCGGCACGCAGCGGCTCGCCGGTGAGCCGCTCGCGGCGCACCTTCCCGCTCGTGTCGCGGTGCATCGAGGCGAGCAGCGGCGTGGCCACGAAGATCGACGAGTAGACACCCGAGACCATGCCGATGAACAGGGCGAGCGCGAACTCCTCGAGGGCCACGGCGCCGAGCAGACCCCAGCCGATCGCCAGCAGCGACAGCACCGGCAGGATGGAGGCGATGCTCGTGTTCAGCGAGCGCATCAGCACCTGGTTCATCGAGATGTTCACGATGTCGGGGTACGGCGTGCGCACGGAGGCGAACTTGGCCTGGTTCTCCTTCACGCGGTCGAACACGACGATCGTGTCGTAGAGCGAGTACCCGAGGATCGTCAGGAAGGCGACGACGGTCGCGGGGCTGACGTCGAACTGGAACACGGAGTACACGCCCACGACGGCGATCACGTCGTGCACCATGGCGGCGAACGCGGCGACCGCCATTCGCCATTCGAAGCGCAGGCTGATGAACAGCGACACGACGATGAAGAACACGACCAGCGCCCGGATCGCCTTCTCGGTGATCTCCTTGCCCCAGGTCGAACTGGTGAACGAGACGCTGACCTCCGACCGGTCGACGCCGGCGGCGTCGGCCAGTGCGGCCGTGATGGCGGCCGACTTCTCGTTGGACACCTCTTCGATCTGGACCGTGACCACGTCGGCCGACTCGGAGCTCCGTCGCTGGATGCGCGCACCGGCGGTGTCGATGCCCTGGTCCTGCAGCACCTGGTCGGCCTCGTGGATGTCGAACGTGTCGCTGGCGGGTACGTCCCACGCGTTGCCGCCCTCGAAGTCGAGGCCGAGGTTGAGCCCCTGGGTGAACAGCGACACCAAGGTGATGATCACGATGACGATCGCGGCGATGAACCCGACCTTGCGCCGGCCGTAGAAGTCGATCGCCGTCTGGCTGTTGAGCAGCCGCCCGATGCGGCTCTTGGAGATCTGTTCGTTGTTGTTCATGACGTCGTCACCGGCTTGATTCCGAAGGCCGACCTGTTGCGCATGAACTCACTCCCTGCGAGCAGCAACATGAACGGCCTGGTGAACGTGTACAGGATCAGCAGATCACAGAACGCGGTGACGCCGAGGTACAGGGCGAAGCCGCGGACCGATCCGACGCTGAGCACGAACAGGATGACCGCGCCGATGATCGACACCAGGTTGGCCGCCCAGATCGTCCGCCACGTCGCGTTCCAACTCCGCGGGGTCGCATTGCGGAACGTCCGTCCGCTGCGCAGCTCGTCCTTCAAGCGTTCGAAGAACACCACGTAGCTGTCGACGGTCACGCCGATCGACACGATGATGCCGGTGACGCCCGCCAGCGTGAGCGCGTAGTTCGTCCAACCGGAGATGAGCGACGCCACGCCGAACACGAAGAGCCCCCAGACCAACAGCGCGAGCAGGATCACGAGGGTCATCCAGCGGTAGTAGGCGAACAGCATCGCCAGCACGAGCAGAATGCCGATGATGCCCGCCACGATCGCCGCGTTGAGCGAGTCGGCACCGGCCGACGGCGAGACGATGCGCGCTTCCTGGGCCTTCACCTCGACCGGGAAGGCACCCCGGTTGAGCACCGCCGCCAGATCACTGGCCTCGCCCTTCGAGAAACTGCCGGTGATCGCGACGGAATCGGTGAAGTTCGGCTGGTTCACCTGGGGCGACGACTGCACCACACTGTCGAGGGCGATGGCGATCTGGCCGCGCACTCCCGGCACCGTCGAGGGGCAGGTCGGCTCGGCGTTGTAACACTGGCTGGCGAGGTTGTTCCAGGTGGCCTGTCCGTCGCCGCGCAGGTTGACCGCAACACCCCACCCGTTGTCGGCGGTCAGCTTCGCGCTGCCGCGGGAGAACACCTCACCGGTGCCCTGCGCGGCGCCGACACACACGCTGGAGCCGTCGCGGGTCTGCAGGAGCTCGGCGCCATTCTGGCTCGGACCGGTGGGCAGAGCCGTCACGGGCTCCGTGGCGACCGGCTCCGGCGCGGGAACCGTCTGGGCCGGGAACACACCGCGGAATCCCGCTGGGACGGTGGTGGGAGTGGCGGCGGCCGGTGCCGTCGTCGCCGGGACGGTGGTGGCCGTCGGGTCGAGCGGGATCGTGGTCTGCGTGACGTCGCCCGGCGTGACGCCGCCGCCCGTGCACTGGGTCGGCTCGACCACGGGCCGGAGCTCGACCACGCCGGACACGTCGACGGCGTCGAGTGCCTCCTGCTGGTCTTTCACGCCAGGTAGGTCGACGACGATCGCCTGACCCTGGACTCGGACGTCGGGCTCGGCGATCCCCTGGTTCTCGAGTTCGCTGCGGATCAGGTCGCGGATGACGATCAGGTCGTCACCGGAGGCGGCCTCGACCGGCGCCAGGATGACCGACACGCCGCCCTGCAGGTCGAGGCCGAGGATCGGGAGGGTGTTCGTGGCGAGCGCACCGACGAACAGCACGATGACGATGACGACGGTGCTGATCAGCGTTGCCCAGAGACGACGGCGCATGGGGCTGGATCAGTCGTCGGAATCTGACGAGCCGGATTTGGCGGCTTCGTCGGCGGTCTCGGTGTCGTCGTCGGCGGGCACCTTGCCCTGCACGGCGGCACGGGCGATACGGATCTGCACGTCGTCGTCGATCTCGAGCCAGAACCGGTTCGGCCCGTCCTCGCCGGTGATCTTGCCGAACACCCCGGAGGTCGTCACGATCTCGTCGCCGACCTCGATCGACCGTTGCAACTCCTGGGCTTCACGGGTCCGCCGGCGCTGCGGGCGGATCATGAAGAAGTACATCGCGAACGGGATGAGCAGCAGAATTCCGAGCTGCAGGATGGCGCCACCGCCACCCCCGCCGGAGTCACCGGAAGCGAGCAGGGCCATGGAGAAAAGCGTCGACATAACGGCGAGCGAGCCTATCGGCGTCTCGAGTGGGAATTCGGTCAGCTCGACTACCCACTGTGGACCGCCGGGCTGTGGCAACGTTGCCGCCATGACCGGCCCACGCGTGTTGATCATCGGCGGTGGATTCGGCGGGCTCGCCGCAGCGAAAGGGCTGGCCGCTGCGGATGTCGACCTGACCGTGATCGACCGGCGCAACCATCACCTGTTCCAGCCGTTGCTGTACCAGGTGGCGACGGCGGGATTGAACCCGTCGAACATCGCCCGTCCGATCCGGGCGATCCTCGCCGGCCAGTCGAACGTGCGGGTGCTGCTCGCCGAGGTGGTCGGCATCGATCCCGATGCCCGGCTGGTCTCGCTCGACGACGGCACCGACCTGCCCTACGAGAATCTCGTCCTCGCCACGGGGACGACCCACTCGTACTTCGGTCACGACGACTGGGAAGCCCACGCCCCCGGGCTCAAGACCATCGAGGACGCGCTCGAGGTCCGGCGGCGGGTACTGCTCGCCTTCGAGCGTGCCGAACGGGCGGCCGACCCGGACGACAGCGCGGGCGACCTCACCTTCGTCGTGGTGGGTGGCGGCCCCACGGGCGTGGAGACGGCCGGCGCGATCGCCGAGATCGCGTTCAAGGCGTTCGCCAAGGAGTTCCGTGCCATCGATCCCAACCACGCCAAGGTCATCCTGCTCGAGGGGGCCGACCGGATCCTCGGCGACTACCCCGAGGGGCTGCGGATCAAGGCGGCACGGCAACTGCGCGCCATCGGCGTCGACCTCCGACTCGGGGTGACGGTCACGAATATCGACGAGCACGGTGTCGAGACGTCGACCGGCACGATCCGGGCCGGCACGGTGGTCTGGGCCGCCGGGCAACCAGGCCTCGTCGCTGGCGTCGATGCTCGGAGGTCCGACCGATCGTGCCGGCCGGGCCATCGTGGCCGACGATCTGTCGGTCCCCGGCCACCCCGAGGTGTTCGCGATCGGCGACGTCGCCCATGCCACCGTCGGCGGCCACGACGTACCGGGCGTGGCACAGGGGGCGATCCAGGGCGGCACCCACGTGGCCAAGGCGATCCGGGCGGACCTCGCCGGCGAACCGCGACCGTCGTTCCGGTACCGCAACAAGGGCGAGCTGGCGACGATCGGACGGTCCTCGGCCGTCGGGACGATCGGCCCGCTGCGACTCTCGGGTTGGATCGCGTGGATGGCGTGGTGGTCCGTCCACATCGTGTTCCTGATCGACTACCGGAGCCGGATCACCGTGTTCCTGAACTGGGCGTGGAACTACCTCACCTTCCAACGCGGCGTCCGGCTCATCACCGGACCGTGGCGCCCGCGCACCTGAGCGAGAATGTCCGCCGGGGACGGACCCCGGCGGACATTCACCCCCAGACGGCGAGGACGTCGCGGCGCAGCTGGTCGAACGTGCCGGCCACGATGGCGGCGCGCATGCGGTCCATCAGCTGGATCGTCCAGGCGACGTTGTGGATCGACATCAGCCGCGACGCCGTGGGCTCGCCCACCTGGAGCAGGTGCCGGATGTACCCCCGACTGTGGCGAGCGCAGACGTCGCACGAGCAATCGGCGTCGAGCGGCTCGT
The DNA here is from genome assembly GCA_963752815.1 of Ilumatobacteraceae bacterium. Taxonomy (GTDB): domain Bacteria; phylum Actinomycetota; class Acidimicrobiia; order Acidimicrobiales; family Ilumatobacteraceae; genus Sva-07. Next base: position 613,399 of record CAVVZI010000006.1, read on the forward strand.
CGAGTTCGGCGTTGCGGGCGGCCTTCGCCTGGAAGCGACCGGTCGACGTGAGCGCGGTGCCGTGCCGGCCGAGACGCGTCTGCATCACACAGTCGAACTGGTCGACGCCGAGCGCCACCGCCTCGACGAGCGAGGCCGGGTCGCCGACCCCCATCAGGTAGCGCGGCTGGTCGGTGGGCAGTTCGGCGAGCGCCGCGGCAAGCGCGGGCAGCATCTGTTCGCGCGTCTCGCCGACCGACAACCCGCCGATGCCGTACCCGTCGAAGCCCACCTCCACGGTGCGGCGGGCGCTCTCCGCACGCAGCGCCTCGCTCACACCGCCCTGCACGATGCCGAACAGCGACTGGTCGGGCCGCACGTGGGCGGCGCGCGCCCGGTACGCCCAGGCGTTGGTCCGCTCGACGGCCGACCGGATGACGTCGGGCTCACTCGGCAAGGGTGGGCACACGTCGAGCACCATCTGGATGTCGGCCCCGAGGCGCTGCTGCACGTCGACCGCGATCTCCGGGGTGAACCGGTGCGACGAGCCGTCGTAGACGCTCTTGAACGTCACCCCGTCGTCGTCGATCTTCGGATCGAGCGAGAACACCTGGAACCCGCCCGAATCGGTGAGCGTCAGACCATCCCACCCGGCGAACCGACCGAGCCCCCCGAACCGCTCCACGAGGTCGGCGCCTGGCCGCAGCATCAGGTGGTAGGTGTTGCCGAGCACGATCTGCGCGCCGACCTGCTCGTAATCGGCAGCGCTCAGGTACTTGATCGCGGCACGGGTGCCGACCGGCATGAACAGCGGCGTCGTGTACGACCCGCGCGCCGTCGTCGCGGTGCCCGCTCGCGCCGATCCGTCGACGCCGTCGATCGCAAGATCGACGCGGAACATCAGCGAGCCGCCCGGTCGAGCAGCATGGCGTCGCCGAACGACAAGAACCGGTAGTCGCGGGCCAGCGCCTCGTCGTACAGCCGACGCCACCGGTCGCCGACGAAGGCGTCGATCATCATCAGCAGTGTGGTGCGCGGGAGGTGGAAGTTGGTCATCAACACGTCGACCACCTGCCAGTCGAAGCCGCGATGGATGAAAAGGTTGGTGCGTCCCGACGACTCGCCGCGCGCGGCCGCCGACTCGAGCGCCCGCACCGCGGTCGTCCCGACGGCCACGACGCGACCCGCCTGCTCACACGCGAGTCGGGTCGACTCGGGGACGTGGTAGCGCTCCGTGTGCATCGGATGGTCGAGCGGGTTCGGCGTGCTGATCGGCTGGAACGTGTCGAGCCCGACGACCAGCTCGACCTTCGCCACGCCGACGCCGGCATCGGCGAGCCGAGCGAACAGTTCGTCGGTGAAGTGGAGCCCGGCAGTCGGCGCTGCGGCACTCCCCGGAATCGCGGCGAACACCGTCTGGTAGCGCGCCGCGTCGCCGAGCGGCGTCGTGATGTACGGAGGCAACGGCATCTCGCCGATCTCGTCGAGCAACACCAGGGGGTCGAGTTCGTCCGTCAGCAGTTCCACTTCGAACGTGTCGCCGGCCGCCGTGCGCTCCCCCACCCGCACGATCGGACGCTCGCCGACGAGGAGCACCTCGCCGACGCGGAGTCGCTTGCCGGGCCGCAACAACGCCTCCCAGCGGCGACGGTCGGGGGTCGTCGGTTCGAGCAGCAACACCTCGGCCGTGCCGCCCGTGTCGCGCCGGAGCCGCAGGCGCGCCGGGATCACCCGGGTCTCGTTGAGGACGAGCAGATCACCCTCGCGCAGCAGGTCCGGGAGGTCACGAACGTGCCGGTGTTCGGGTTCCGCGGTGCCCCGGTCGACGAGCAGGCGGGCGCTGTCGCGCGGCTCGATCGGTGTCTGGGCGATGCGATCGTCGGGCAGGTCGTAGTCGAAGTCGGCGATCTGCACCGCCCCGAGGCTACGGCCGCAACTCGGTTCGTTCTGGCCCCGACCCCAAACGAACAAACGCACCGTCCGTTCGTTCTGGCCCCGACCCCGAACGAACCGAGCGCACCGGGCGAGTCAGTCGAAGAGGCTGGCGCTGCCGGGCCGCCGGGGCACAGGAACGCCGATGTGCTCGTAGGCGGCGTCGAGGGCGATGCGACCACGCGGCGTGCGGGCGATCATCCCCTGCGTGATGAGGAACGGCTCGTACATGTCCTCGACGGTCTCGGGCTGCTCGCCGACGCTGATCGCCACGGTGGACAGCCCGACCGGACCACCGTTGAACTGGACGCACAGGGCGGTGAGGATCGCCCGGTCGACCTTGTCGAGGCCACGATCGTCGACGCCGAACAGCGCCAGCCCGTCGCGGGCGACATCGGCATCGATCGAACCGTCGACGCGCACCTCGGCGAAGTCACGGACGCGCCGCAGCAGCCGGTTGGCGATGCGCGGGGTGCCTCGCGAGCGGCGGGCGATCTCCCACGCACCGTCGTCGTCGATCGTGACGTCGAGGATTCCCGCCGCCCGCTGGACGATCGCCTGCAGTTCGCTGGTCTCGTAGTAGTCGAGCCGGGCGACGAGACCGAACCGGTCACGAAGCGGGCCCGTGATCATTCCCGTGCGCGTGGTGGCCCCGACGAGGGTGAACGGCGCCATGGTCAGCCGGATGCTCGACGCGGCGGGACCCTTGCCCACCACGATGTCGATCTGGAAGTCCTCCATCGCCGGATACAGGATCTCCTCCACCGCCCGCGAGAGGCGGTGGATCTCGTCGATGAACAACACGTCGCCGTCGTCGAGCTTGGTGAGGATCGCGGCGAGATCTCCCGCACGCTCCAACGCCGGCCCGGACGTGACGTGCAGATGGACACCCATCTCGGTGGCGACGATCCCGGCGAGCGTCGTCTTGCCGAGTCCGGGCGGTCCGGCGAACAACAGGTGATCGACGGTCTGGTTCCGCTTGCGCGCCGCCTCGAGCACGATCGTCAGGTGCTCCTTGAGTTCGCGCTGGCCGATGAACTCATCGAGCGCCCGGGGCCGCAGACCGGCCTCGACCTCGAGGTCGCCCGCCAGCTCGCCGTCGCGCAGGAGATCGTCGGTCGGCCCGACGCTCGGATCGAGGAACTCGTCACGCACGGCGCGCCCCCAACGACTTCAATGCCTCGCGCAGCAACGACGGGGCGTCGGCGTCGCCGGACAGGTCGCGCAGGACGTCGCGCACCTCGTCGGTGCCGTAGCCGAGCCCGGTCAGGGCTTCGCGCACGTCGGCCACCGCCGAACTCTGGCCGCCGCCACTGACACCGGCGCGTTCCAACACCGGGATCGACAGCCGGTCACGGAGCTCGACGATCAGACGCTCGGCGGTCTTCTTGCCGACGCCCGGGACGAGCGACATCGCCGCGACGTCGTTGTTGGCGACGATGTCGACGATGGCGAGCGGCGGATGGGTCGCCAACACCGCCATCGCCAGCGCCGGACCCACACCGTGCGTGCCGATGAGCACCTGGAACGTGCCGCGCTCTTCACGGTTGGCGAATCCGTAGAGCGTCTGGGTGTCCTCGCGGATGTGGTGGTGGACGTAGAGGAACGCGTTGGTCGGCGGGCTCGAGTTCGGCCAGCGTGCGTTGCGACACCGTGACGAGGTACCCGACCCCACCGACCTCGATCAGCACGGTGCTGTCGGGGTTGCGTTCGAGGACCTCGCCACGCAGAGAACCGATCATGCCTGCCTCCCCGCGGCCACCCGCCGTTGCATCGGTGCCATCGCCAAGTGGCACAACGCCAGCGCCGCCGCATCGGCCGCGTCGGCCGGCTTCGGCAGCGCGGTCAGACCGAGCCGTACCTGCACCATCTTCTGCACCTGTTCCTTGTCGGCCCCGCCCCAGCCGGCGACGGCATCTTTCACCTGATTCGGCGTGTACTGGACCACTTCGCATCCTGCCAGCGCGGCTTCGGCGAGGGCCAGCCCGCTCGCCTGGCCGACGCTCATCGCGGTACGCACGTTGACCTGGAAGAACACCTGCTCGACGGCCACGGCGTCGGGCTCGAACTCGGCGAGCAACGCCGTGAACTCGAGCCGGAGTGCGGCCAGACGTTGCGGCAACGGATCGGCGGGGGGCGTGCGGATCACGCCGAGCGACACGGCCCGCACGGAGCCGGCGCGGAGACTGTCGACGACCGCGTAGCCACAGCGCGTGAGGCCGGGATCGATGCCCAGCACCCGGAATCGTTCGGTCGGCCGGGAAGATGGCATACGGTCGAACACAGGTTCGCAGGATAGCCGGTCGCCGGCGGTCCATGGCGGACCGGCCGCCGTCGATGCCCGCTGGAGGTGACCGTCTGTGTGTTCGGCGTCGATCAGCAATGTGGCGCCAGGCGACAGGGGGTCTCGGCGCACGCAGTAAACGAGAACGAGCGCAGCGATCGATGTCGAACGACGGATCGACGAGTACTGCGGACCTATTTCACCCAGTGTCGACTGCGAGATCGAACTCGAGTTCATCGAGCTGACACCGATCGTGCTCGACGACGTCGGCGGATCGGTCGGCGGTGTTGACCGTCTTCCAGAGGGTGCCGTCGGGTCGGGTCCAGGTGGCGACCCGGTCGGGTGTCATCGTCAACGTCCAGCCGCCCTCGTGCACCAGGTGGTGATGGCTCTCACAGAGCGGCAACAGATTCGCGATGTCGGTCGGGCCGTTGTCGCGGGTCCACCAGCGGACGTGATGGATGCGGCACGACTCGAACGGCACCGTGCAACCCGGATGACCGCAGGTGCGGTGCATCGCCCGCAACGCCCGCCGCTGTTTGCGGTTGACGGTGCGCCGAGCCCGACCAGAGTCGAGCACCTCACCGGAACCGCCCAGCACCGTCGGGTAGACCACGGCGTCACACAACATCCGCCGCAACGACGCCGCAGGCAACACCTGACCGTCGCTGGTCTCGCACAACCCGTGGCTGCAGCAGTCGTCGAGCAACCGATCCAGCGTGGTCACGACGCAGATCTCGGGCACCGTTGACTCGGCATCGGTCGACAGCGGTGACACGTTGACGCTGGCGGCCGCCCGCAGATCGCGCAGATCGCTCGCAGATCGGCACAGCTGGTTCACGGCCTGCCGGCGATCCGTCGCCCGCCGTCGCGGCCCGAGTGGGCCGGACACCGGCCGCGATCGTGCGCATGAAGGCTTCGACTTCGACCTGTCGCCACGTCATGCCAGCGGTGGTGCCGTCGGCGCGCAGCGCATTGAGGTGGGCGTCGAACGCCCGTCTTGAACACGGCGTCACGGATCGGGTCGAGCGCAATCAGGGTCATGCACATCCCGGTCTCGACATCACGCCACCGGCGCACCTTCGACCCGTCCCGCTGACGGAGATACTCCACCACCAACGGATCCGGCGCCGGCATGGCATTCCCGGCCGGCTCAGCCTCAGCACGCTCATCGGAGCCCGCAGCAGCCTCTCCCGGCTGATCAGCAGATGAAGCCGCAGCGGCCGTGCGGGCAAGCTCGGCGACCACATCGGCGACCTGGACCCGGCAGTGACGCACGAAGTCGTCGACGCGCATCCGCACCGCCGCCTCCAACAACCGCTCCTCCCGATCGACCAGCCCGAACCGCTGCTCATCATCCAGATCACGGATCGCCTGGGCCAACGCATCGACATGACCCGCCGCGATGTCACCACGCGTCAACGCACGCTCGAACAACACGAACAGATCACACGCCTCGGCACGCAACCGGGCCAGCCGGCTCTCCCGAGCCGACAACCCATGATCGGTGCCCATCGACTCCGCCGGCTCCGACCGACCCTGCGCCGCCAACTCAGACGTCCGCCGCACACAGCGCACGTCGAACGAATCGAGCCAACTCCGCAACTCCCGCGACTGTCGCAAGAACCCGGCGACCGCATCACGATCCGCCGCACCCACATCAGCCTCGAGCAACACCCCCAGGGTGTCTCGCAGATTCTCCATCATGTTCACCTCCACCAAAGAGGGACAACCGGTCGGAGCAATCGCCGACGAAACCAACCGAAGCTGGTACTCACCACCATAGAGAACGGGTGTGACAGCGGCCGCAGAACGACTGGTCGTCGAGGCAGGCGGCTTCAGTCAGAAGGCGAGCGGCTCGGCGGTCGCTGGGATACTCGACCGACCGCTAATCGTTACAGCTTGGCGAGTTCGGCCACGAGTTCCTTCACCGGTCGGTAGGTGAGGCCGGCGATCGCCCGGTGGGCGTAGCGGACCACGCCACCGGCGTCGATGATGAACACGCTGCGCCGCGGGAACCCGATCGGGCCCAGCGTCCCGTAGAGCCCGGCGACCGCCTTGTCGACATCGGCGAGCAGCGGGAACGAGAACCCGTGCTTGCCGGCGAACGCGTCGTGGCTGCCGACGTCCTGGGCCGAGATGCCGAGCACCTGCGCGTCGAGCTTCGTGAACTGGTCGAGTTCGTCGTTGTAGCTGTTCAGTTGCTTCGTGCACACCGGCGTGTCGTCGCCGGGGTAGAACACGAGCACGACCGGCTGCCCGGCGTAATCGTGGAGGGACACGTCGGTGCCGCCCGGTGGCGGGCAGGGTGAAGTCCGGGGCACGATCGCCCACGCCGATGCTCACTGCAAACCCCTCATTCGCTCGCTGCGCTCGCTCATGATGCGGCCGCCTCCATCAGGTCGTCGCTGATGTCGAAGTTGGAGAACACGTCCTGGACGTCGTCGTTGTCCTCGAGCGCCTCGAGGATCCGCAACACCGCCTTCGCGTCCTTGAGATCGGTGATCGGCACGAGGTTGTCCGACACCATCGGCGAGTCCGCGGAGATGACCTCGATCCCCGCGTTGTCGAGCTCGGTCTTCACGTCGTACACGAGGTGCGCGTCGGTCATGATCCGGAAGCCGTCGCCCTCGGCGATCACGTCGTCGGCGCCGGCCTCGATGGCGATCATCATCACCTTCTCCTCGTCGATGCCCTCACCGGTGAGGATCACGCCCCGGCGGCCGAACTGCCAGCCGACCGCTCCCGGCTCGGCCATCGAGCCGCCGAGCTTGCTGAACACGTTGCGGATCTCGGATCCCGTGCGGTTGCGATTGTCGGTGAGCACGTCGATCATCAAGGCGACGCCACCCGGCGCGTACCCCTCGTACATGATGCTCTCGTACGTCCCCCCGTCGGCGTCGCCGGTACCGCGCTTGATGGCACGGTCGATCGCGTCGTTGGTCATCCGTCCGGCCTTGGCCTTCTGGACGGCGGTGCGCAGCGTCGGGTTGGTGTCGATGTCCCCGCCGTTCTTCGCGGCGACCTCGATCTGGCGGGCGAGCTTGTTGAAGAGCTTGCCCCGCGCTTTGTCGGCGGCGCCCTTCTTGTGCTTGATCGTTGCCCATTTGGAATGGCCGGACATGTCGTTACTCCGTGTTGGCGAGCGTGGTGAGGAACATCTCGTGCAACCGATGGTCGGCGGTGAGCTCGGGATGGAACGCTGCAACGGTACAACTTCCGTCACGCAGCAGAACAGGCACGCCGTCGTGCTCGGCGAGGACCTCGACCCCGTCGCCGACGCGGACGACCAGCGGCGCCCTGATGAACACGGCGCGGAACGGCTCGTCGAGCCCGGCCACGTCGATGTCGGCCTCGAAGCTGTCGAGTTGGCGGCCGTAGCCGTTGCGTCGCACCGTGACGTCGAGGCGATCGAATCCGTGCTGGTCGGGCCGCCCGTCGAGCACCTGGGTGGCACACAGGATCATGCCGGCACACGTGCCGAACACCGGCATGCCGGCCGCGATCCGTTTCTGCAACGGGTCGAACAGCCCGCTCGTGTCGAGCAGCATCGACATCGTGGTGCTCTCGCCGCCCGGTAGTACCAGGGCGTCGACGGCGTCGAGGTCCGACGGGGTCCGCACGAGCGACGCGACGACGCCCAGGTCGGCGAGCCGCTGCTGGTGCGCATGGAACGCACCCTGCAGTGCGAGCACCCCGACGACGGCGCTCAACCTGGCGCGGGCCGGGGTCGGGTCCGGTGGCGCGCCGGGAAATGCGGCGGGATCGATCGGGTCACCAGCCCCGGTCGGCATACCGCTGGTTGATGTCGTCCATCTCGATGCCGGTCATCGGCGCCCCGAGCCCCCGGCTCACCTTGGCGAGGATGTCGGGATCGTTGAAGTGCGTCGTGGCCTCGACGATGGCCTTGGCCCGCGGCGAGGGATCCTCCGACTTGAAGATGCCCGAGCCGACGAAGACGGCTTCGGCGCCGAGCTGCATGGCGAGCGCGGCGTCGGCCGGAGTGGCGAGCCCACCGGCACAGAACAGCGGAACGGGCAGCTTGCCGGTCTCGGCGATCTCCTGCACGAGCGGCAGCGGAGCTTGCAGCCGCTTGGCCCACTCGAACAGCTCGGCATGGTCGGCCTGGGTGATGCGCTTGATGTCGCCGACGATCGAGCGCAGGTGACGCACGGCCTCGACGACGTTGCCGGTACCGGCCTCGCCCTTCGAGCGGATCATCGCCGCGCCTTCGGAGATGCGCCGGAGCGCCTCGCCGAGGTTGGTGGCGCCACACACGAACGGCACGTCGAAGGCGAACTTGTCGATGTGGTGCGCCTCGTCGGCGGGCGTGAGCACTTCGGACTCGTCGACGAAGTCGACACCGAGGGCCTGCAGGATCTGCGCCTCGACGAAATGGCCGATGCGGACCTTGGCCATGACGGGGATCGAGACGGCTGCCTGGATGCCCTCGATCATCTCCGGGTCGCTCATCCGAGCCACCCCACCGTCACGGCGGATGTCGGCCGGAACGCGCTCGAGCGCCATCACCGCGACTGCGCCGGCGTCCTCGGCAACCTTGGCTTGGCCGGGGGTGACGACGTCCATGATGACGCCGCCCTTCATCATCTCGGCCAGGCCTCGCTTGACCTGGAACGTGCCGGTGCTCCGTGCGTCACTCATGAGTCCATCGTACTGACCGTCGGCCGCAACGGACCCCGGGATTCGGGGCCCGTCGCGGTCAGGCTGGTGCTGGCGCTACTGGGCAGCCGGCTTGATGAGCATGTTGACGCCGGTCTTCGCCGGGTCGAGCGTGGGCACTTCGTCGCCCAGTTCGACCCAGGTGTTGCCCGGGTTCAAGAGGATCTCGTTGCCCTGCAGGTCGAAGTACTGGATCGGCACGAACACGTTGTCGCGCTTCCACCGGCCCTCGATGACCTTGCCGTCGCTGAAGACGAACACGGGGCCCTCACCGGAGGTCTGGGCCTCCGGGCTCCGGGCGTCGGCGACGCTCGGCTGGTACTGCACGCCCATCACCACGACGTTCGTCGCGCCGATCTGGCCGTAGGTCTTGTCGACGTGGGGTGTGCCGTTCTGCGAGCGTTCGAACTTGAGCGTCTCGCCATTCCACTGCCAGTCGACCTGGGTGTTGCCGATACTCGCCGCGAACCCGGCGGTCGGGTCACCGGTGAACGTCTGGCCCTCGCGCAGGTACTGGAAGTTCTGCGCCGGGGGGCCCGGATGATCGGCAGGCGTCTGCGCCCAGATCGCATCGGTCGAGTTGTACAGGTTGTGCGGCTTCGAGCCGGGACCGCGGTAATAACCGTCGGCGTGGCTCGGACCCATGTTGATCAACGTCGACTCGTCGATGATCCGGGTGACGTTGGCGTTGCCGCCGCTCCACACGAACAGCGGCGAGTTGTACGACGAGAACAGCAGCACGTCCTGGGTGCGACCCGAACGGATCGGGCCGAGCGGGTCGGCGCTCTGCGAATGGAACACGGCGGCGAACCGGGTGGCGTGTCCTTCGACGATCTCTTCGTACACGATGTCGGCGACGGCCAGGCCGGTGTGGTTCTGGCGGGCGTCGACGTTGTCGATCTTGGCCACGAGCGCCGGTCGCGGGATGATCTCGTCGGCGCTGGCGAGCGGCTGACCGGTCAGCGGCTGGCGGATGACCGCGGGCAGCTCGGTGGTCGTGGTGGCCGCCTCGGTCGTGGTGGTCTCGGCGACCGTGGTGGTGGTCTCCGGGACGGTGGTCGACGTGGTGGTCGGCGCGGCCGTGGTGGTGGTCTCTTCGGCGTCGCCGCCACCGCCGCCGCATGCGGCAATGGCGAGGGCGCCAACGGTCAGGAGCAAGAAGGATCGGGTAATACGCATCACAGTTCTCTCAGTAGGGCGATCCGCTCGTCGAGCGGGGGGTGGGTGTCGAACAAGCGGTGGATACCGCCGAGCTTGCCGTCGTCGCCGACGCCACTCATGGGCTGTTCGATCCACAAGTGTGCCGTAGCGGTGGACGCAGAATGCGTCACCGTCGTGTCGGCCTTCAATTTTTCGAGCGCCGAAATCAGCCCGGGCGGGTACCGGGTGAGCTGACAGGCGCTGACGTCGGCGAGGGTTTCGCGGCTCCGCGAAATCGTGGCCTGCATCGCCTTGGCGACGATCGGCGCCACGATCAACAGGAGAAAGCCCACGTAGGCGAGCGGATTGTTGCCGTTCTCGCGATCGCCGCCACGGCTGATGCGACCACCGTTCCACCACATCGTGCGCACGCCGATGTCGGCCATCAGCGCGATCGCGCCGACCATGGTGACCGCCAGGGTGGACACGAGGATGTCGTAGTTGCGGATGTGACTCAATTCATGGGCCACCACGCCCTCGAGTTCGACGCGATTCATCTTCTCGAGCAGGCCGGTCGTCACCGCGATCGCCGCATGCTGGGGATTTCGACCCGTGGCGAACGCGTTCGGGGCCGGGTCGTCGACGACGTAGATGCCCGGTTTCGGCAACCCGCCGGCGATGCACAGTCCCTCGACGAGGTTGTGCAGGCGGGCGTACTCCTCCGGCGAGGCGGGGTGGGCCCGGCTCACCCTCAGGGCGATCTTGTCGGCGTTCCAGTACGAGCCGAACGCGATGGCGGCACCGACGACCAGCGCGATGCCGGCGAACAGTGGGCCGTTGCCGAACAGCAGCCCGATGATGGTGCCGACGACCACGACGATCGCCATGAACGCGGCGATGAGCACGGCGCTACGGCGCTTGTTCGAGCGGATCAGTTCAAACATGCGGTGGATACGTCAGAACTCGACCGTCGGCGCCACACGAGCGCCTTCCTCGGCCTCGAAGTACTCGCGCTCTTCGAAGTGGAGCATCTTGGCGAAGAACACGGCGGGAACCGACTGGATCTTGTTGTTGAACGTCAGCACGCTGTCGTTGTAGAACTGGCGGGCATAGGCCACGCGGCCCTCGGTGGCGGTGAGTTCCTCCTGCAGGGCGAGGAAGTTCTCGTTGGCCTTCAGGTCGGGATAGGCCTCACTCAACGCGAACACCTGGCGCAGCGCTCCGGTGAGCACGTTGTCGGCCTGCGCCTGAGCCTGCGGTGTGTTCGGTGCGGCGATGGCCGAGTTCCGCGCCTGCACGACCGCTTCGAGCGTGCCCCGTTCGTGGGCGGCGTAGCCCTTGACGGTCTCGACGAGGTTCGGGATGAGATCGAGTCGACGCTTCAGCTGCACATCGATCTGCGACCAGGCGTTGTCGATCTGGTTGCGGCTCCGGATCAGGCCGTTGTAGGCCCCGACGACGACGGCCACGATCACCAGGATGATCACGATGACGATGAGGATGCCCCACATGGTGCGATCAGCCTAGGGTGTCGAACCTGCGCAAAGGAGGATGCGCCCGCCCTCCCAGGTCACAGCTAGCGACGGATCGCGTCGTAGATCTGGAGGTAGCGATCGGCGAGCCGGATCATCGAGAAGTCCTCGGCCCGGGCCGCACCCGCGGCGCGGAGTGAGCCGGCGAACCCGTCGTCGCGGATCACTCGATCGAGCGCACCGGCGAGCAGCGACGGATCGCCCGGTTCGACCAGCACGGCGTCGACGCCGTCGGTCGCCACGTTGCGATATCCGGCCAGCGCGCTCGCCACGACGGTGGCCCCGGCGGCCATCGCCTCGATGAGCACGACGCCGAACGACTCACCTCCGAGCGACGGCGCACAGAACACGTCGCACGTGCGCAGCCGGCGGAACTTCTCCGCCTCGGTGACCCGGCCGAGCCAGACGATCGACCGGTTGTGGGCGTAGCGCGCGGTGAGCGCCGCCGTTTCGGGTCCGTCGCTCGCCACCCACACCTCGACGGGAGTCGACATCTGCTCGACCGCCTCGAGCAGCACGGACAGCCCCTTGCGATGCTCGTGCCGACCGCAGAAGAAGACCGTCGGCCGTCTGGTGGCGTCGAATCGAACGCGGTCGGCCGCGTCGGCGCGGATCGCGCGGATGTCGACGCCGTTGAACAACACCTCGTAGTCGCCGCCGATGTGCTCGCGGGCCAACTCCCCGGCGTCCTTCGACACGACCACGCGATGGTCGAGCCGTTTGGCGATGCGGCGGAGCGCCGGCCGCAGCAGCCGATATCCGAACGACACGCCGGCGGCGTGGAACGTCCCGACCGTCGGCGCCCGATGGACCAGCAGCGCCGTCATCGTGATTCCCGGCGCCATCGGCTCGTGCAGGTGGATCACGTCGAACGCCTCGTCATTGAGGGCACGCAGCGTGCGCAGCGCCGCCGGAGGGTCGGGAGCCAGCGGCGCGACCGACCCGTTGGCGGCGGTCGGCAACGAGTTGCCGAGCGGGGTGACGAAGCTCTCGGGAGGCGGGCCGTCGCACGGTCCGAGCACCCGCGCCTCGTAACCCCGGCTGCGGAGTTCTCGGGCCAGGCCCAGGACCTGCGCCTGGACGCCACCCGGCACCGACAGGCTGTACGGGCTGACGAGCCCGATTCGCAGCGGTGGGGACATCGCTAGGCGGACGTGGTGGCGAGGGCGTCGACCGAGACCCCGAAACGCGCCGCGAGATCGGTGGCCTCGAGCGGATGCGAGAGGAGATACCCCTGCCCGATGTCGCAGCCGAGCGACCGCAGCACGCGAAGTTGGTCCGGGTTCTCGATGCCCTCGGCGACACTCGTGACGCCGAGCGCCGCCGTCATCTGGAGGATCATTGACGCGAGCGTAGAGCTCTTTCCCACCTCGCCGAGCTCCTCCACGAAACGACGGTCGATCTTCACGATGTCGACCGGGAAGCGCTGGAGGTACGACAGCGAGCAGTAGCCGGTGCCGAAGTCATCGATCGCGATCCGAATACCGAGCGCACGCAGCTGCTCGAGATTCCCGTTCGACGCCTCGACCTCCTCGACCAACATGGATTCGGTGATCTCCAACGTGACCAGACCCGGCTCGAGGTCGTGGCGCAGGAGGGCTGCATGCACCTGGCCGACGAAGTCGTCCTGACGGATCTGCAACGCCGACACGTTCACGCTGATGGTTCGCGGGCCACCGCCCTGCCAGGTCGTCGCCTGGCGGAAGCTCTCGTTCAGGACCCACTCGCCGATCGGGCCGATGAGTCCGGCACGTTCGGCGACCGGGATGAACACGTCGGGCGGGATCAGCCCCCGCGTCGGATGCTGCCATCGGATGAGTGCTTCGGCTCCCACCGCGACGTCCCGTGCGGAGGTCGACCATCGGCTGGAACATGAGGCGCATCTGCCCGCGTTCGATCGCCAGGCCCAGCTCGGTGCGGAACTCGAGATGCCGTGTGGCCGGCAGACGCATCGCGGGATCGAAGATCTTGATCTGGCTCTTGCCGGCCCGCTTGGCCTCGTACATGGCGATGTCGGCATCGCGTAAGAGACCTGAGGTGGTCATGCCGGGCCCGGCGACGGCGACACCGACGCTGGCCAGGACGGCCAGTTCGAAACCGCCGAGGGTGACCGGCTCGCGGAGCAGGCTCAGCAGCCGTTCGCCGACGTCGACGGCGCGATCCACGCCACCGCGATCTTCGAGGAGGATCGCGAACTCGTCGCCGCCGAGACGGGCCGGTGTGTCGCCCGTGGCCGTGACGCTGCGGATCCGATCCGCGATCGAGCGCAGCAACTGGTCGCCCACACCATGGCCGAGTGCGTCGTTGACCGACTTGAAGTCGTCGAGGTCGACGAACAACACGACCAGCGGGTCGCTCTCCGGCCGGGCGACGTCGAGCGCATGATCCATCCGGTCGAGGAACAGCGCCCGGTTGGCCAGGCCGGTCAACTCGTCGTGGAACGCGCGGTGGCTGAGCTGCCGTTCGAGGTCGCGTTGCTCGGTGACATCGCGGAACGTGGCGACCATCCCGTCGACGGCGTCGCCGCCGAGCAGGTTGGCGATCGTCGCCTCCATCCGCCGCTTCTCGCCGTCGACGCGAACGAGGCTGACCTCGAACTTCACGGTGCTTCCTTGCCCGAGTTGCAGCAAGCGCTGGAGTTCGAGATCCGACGCATCGTGATCGTCACTCGCCACGAGATCGACCAGCGGACGGCCGATCCAGTCGTTGCTCCGATGCCCGAGTGTGCTGGCGAGTCCAGGGCTCGCGTACTGGATCTGTCCCAAGGCATCGACGAGCATCACGACATCGCTCGAATGCTCGACCATGGCCGCGAGGCGGCCCTGGCCCTGACGCTCGGTCAGCTGTCGGACGCGGGCCACGAGGCCCCACATCCGAGCGAGCGCCAGGAGCACCACCCCGATGGAGCACAGCGCCGCGACGGTGCGTGTCAATTGGCTGCCGACTTCGGCGATCGTCAGAGCGAACAGCACGGTCAGCGGCGTCAGAGCGGCCACGCTGAGCCACACGACGCGACCGAATCCGATCGACTCCGGCTCGTCGTCCGGCAGCTGCGTGAGCGCCATCGTCGGGTCGAGGGCCGCCGACGCCAGCAGGAGCGGAGCTGCCACCGACAGTGCGGCGAGCACCCCGCCCCATCCGAAGGTGTCGCTGAGTTCCTGCGCGCTGCGCGCCAGGTCGGAACCGAGCTGGCAGCCGAGCCCGGCGGCGATCAGGATCGCCGAGGGGTACCGGAACCGCACCTGCAGCGCCGTGCGCAACGCGATGGCGAGCGCCACCGCGTCGAGCAGCGGTACCGATGCCGCCCAGACCTGGTCGCCGGGCGTGAGGCCGCGGTCGCCGAGGAACGGCTCGATCACGATCAACCACACGCCCACGCCGACGGCCACGCTCACGATCGTCGTCTCGATGCCGCTCAGCGCGTCCTTCACCGCCGTGTCGTGCCCGAGCACCATCGCGGTCGCGACGAACAGTCCGGCCGCCACCAGGCGGAACGGGTCGGCGACCGAGGGGAAGGTCTCGCGGGACGAGAAGTACAACGTCGACGCCACCGCAGTGCTGGCAGCCAGCAATCCGAGGGCGATGGCGAGGGTGGCCCAGGGCAGCGTCCGCTCCGGTTGGTACGTCGCGACGCCGAACAGGATCGCCGCGACCCCGATCGCCGGGGCGATGACCCGGAGCGACTCGGCGCCCGGCCCTGCAGGCACGACGAGGTAGACCAGCGCGAGAACGCCGGCCAGCACGACGAGGGCGCGTGCGCGCCTCGCCAACGGGTGTGAAATTCCCTGGTCGATGGTCCCTTCATCGGCATCTCGGACCGATTGCTGAACCCGAGATTTGTGACACCTGGCCGGATTGCGATGAGCGAGAGGCCCAGCTCCTTCGCGTTCCTGGCGGTCGGTTGGCTCACCGCTGGAGTACCGAACGGCGGGAGCGCCCCCGGTCAGTGGCCGTAGCCGGGGTCGGACGGCCAGTTGGGTTGAAACAAATGCCACTGGAACGGCGCCCGACGGATGAGGACCTCCAGTTCGGCCGCAACCTCCTGCGTGACCCGTGCGACGTCGTCGCGCAGCCGCTTCTCTTGCCGCTCGACGACGATCGGCGGCCGGACCCAGGCGTGATGTCCGTCGACGCGGTCGGTGAAGTACACGCCGGTCGGCACGATCGGCGCGCCGGTCCGCAGGGCGAGCGTGGCGGCACCGCCCGGGAGCGTGGTCCGCTCGCCGAAGAACTCGACCTCGGGGCCGTCGCCGGCGAGGTCGCGGTCGCTGACGAGGCAGACGATGTGGTTGTCGCGCAGCGCCCGCATCACGGTGGTGCCGGCGTCCGGCCCGAGGGGCACCACGGTCATCCCCAGGCTGGAGCGGAGGTCGGCGAACCAGTCGAACAGCTCGGGCGGCTCGATCCGTTCGACCACGACCGTGATCGGGTGCCCGCGGTCGGCGATCCATCGCCCCGCCCACTCCCACCCGCCGAGGTGCGGCAGGGCGACGATGACACCCTTGCCCTGCGCGAGGCCGCCGACGATGTGATCGTCGTAGCCGATCTGACTGAAGCCCGCCGACACCGCACGCCGGCTCAGATTGGGGAGGCGGAAGCTCTCCAGCCAGTAGCGGGTGTAGGAGTCGAACGCCTGTTGCACGCCACGGCGGAGCCGGAGGCCGCCGAGCGAAGGATCGACGCGCCGGAGGTGACGTTCGATCATCGCCCGTCGTTGCGGGCTGGCCATGTTGGCGCCGAACGCCAGCGGTGCGGCCATGCCGGCGGCGAAGTACCCGGGCATCGCGCCGGCGGACAGTGCGCCGAGCCGGTACGACGACGTGGTGACGAAGTCGGCGAGACGGCTCATCGACGGTTCGCGGCAGGCACGCTCACGGCCGGCGGCGTGGCACGCGTGTACGACGCCGTTCGGTGCGGGCGACCCGGCGGCTCTGCCGCCGCGAGCGGCGCATCTCGATCCGGGCCGCCGTGACGGGGGCCACCGCGGCCTGCCGCCACACCTTGACGAACCGCTGGATCGCCGTGATCGAGGTGAGCACGAGCATGATCCACAGGATCGGGATCAGCAACGGCTGGAACAGCAGGCCGATGCAGATCGCGATGATTCGCTCGGCGCGCTCCATGAGCCCGCCCTTGGCGTTGATCCCGAGCGACTCGGCCTTGGCCCGCTGATAGCTGATCAGCGAACTCACCGAGGCCACGGCGAACGGCAGGATCGACATGTGGGCCGACTCGGTGCTCGCCAGGTACCAGGCGATGCCGCCGAGCAGCAGCGCGTCGGTGATCCGATCGACGGTCGAGTCGAAGAAGGCGCCGCGCTGGCTCGACGAGGCCTGGGCCTTGGCCAGCGCGCCGTCGAGCAGGTCGGGAAGTGCGGCGAGGATCACGAGCACGAGCCCGAGGTGGAGATGTTGCGCGCCGATCGCCACCGCGGCACCGATGCCGACGAGCAGGCCGAGCACGGTGAGGTGGTCGGGGGTCAGACCCGTCTTGCGGAGCAGGTTGCCGATCGGCTTGACCGCCTTGTCGACCGGTGTCCGGAACTTGCCGTCGAACATCGCAACGACGCTATCCCAGCAGGGCCGCGTACACGTGACGCATCGCGCCGGCGCGTCGCGAGCAGGTCAGAGCAGGACGTCGGCGTCGGGGTTCGGTTCGACGAGGTGTTGGATCACTTCGCCGTCGATCGCATCGACGAGCACCAACCCGCGTTGCGCCGGTGGGTCTTCGGCCGAATAGCACAGCACGCGCCACGTCGGCCGGCTGCGCAGGCCACGCCAGACCTGTTGCGCGGAGGCATGGCCGATGGCGAAGCCGACGGCTCCCTGGGCCGCCACGAGCGCCTCGGTCTCGTCGACGTGCATCCGCCACCCGGAGGTGATCGAGATGATCGCCGCGGCGGTCAGCAACCCGGCCGCCACGAGCCAGCCGACGTTCACGATCGGCGAGTCGGGGAACCCGAAGTAGATGGCGACGCAAGCGGCGGCGATCACGAGGTAGATCACGCCAGGCCAGCGACGACGGCTGTTGTCGGGGAACTGGTACGGGCCGACGAAACCCGACGGATCGAGATCGTGGGGCAGCTCGTCGCGCACGTCGTCGGTCGTGGCGGGCGCCGGCGGTTCCGTCATCCCAGGATTCGGTGTCGGGGACTCGGTCATGGTGGACAAAGCCTACGGTGAGTCCGGCCAGGCGTCTCGAACCTTCCGGGCCGACTCGGCCAGGCTCTCCGGCAGCGTCTGGGCGTTGGCGATCGCCGACATGAAGTTCGAATCGCCCGTCCACCGTGGCACGACATGGACGTGCAGGTGCGACGGCACCGAACCGCCCGAGGCACGGCCGAGGTTCAGGCCGACATTGACGCCGTCGGGTCGGTAGGCGACCCGCACCGCGCCGACGGCGGCGGTGACCGACGCCCACAGCTCGGCCGTCTCGGCGCCGTCGAGCATCGCCAGGTCGGCGATCTCGCGGTACGGGAGCACCATCAAATGACCCGAGGTGTACGGGAAGGCGTTCATCACCGCGAAGCAGGTCGGGCCCCGATGGACGATGTGGGTCTCGTCGTCCGACAGGCCCGACTCGAGCAACTGGGTGAACACGCTCGGCGCGTCGGCGCCGCGATCGAAGGCGGCGCGGCTGTCGGCACCCTCACCGACGACGTACGCCGAGCGCCAACCCGACCAGATGCGGTCGATGCTCATACGGCCGGACTCAGGCACGCAGTGCGGAGCGTTCGGCGTCGTCGACCTCGGCGCGCAGATCGGCCACGAACTGATCGAGTGGAATGCCGCGGACGACATCGCCACCTCGCGGGTTGACCCCGACCGTCTTCGCTTCGACGTCGTCGTCGCCGACGACGAGCACGTAGGGGATCTTCTCCAACTTGGCGTGGCGGATGCGCTTGCCGAGCCCGTCGTCGGCCGCGCCGTAGTTCACGCGCATCCCGACCTCGGCGAGGGCCTCGACCACCTGCTTGGCGTATTCCTCGTGGGCCTCGGCCACCGGCAGCACCTCGACCTGCACGGGCGCCAACCACGTCGGGAACGCGCCGGCGTAGTGCTCGAGGAGCACACCGAAGAACCGCTCGATCGAGCCGAGCAGCGCCCGGTGCAGCATGATCGGCCGGTGCCGGGCGTTGTCGGCACCGACGTACTCGAGGTCGAACCGCTCCGGATGGTTGAAGTCGGCCTGGATGGTCGACAGCTGCCACGACCGCCCGATCGCATCGCGCACGTCGACGTCGATCTTCGGGCCGTAGAACGCGGCGTCGCCCTCCTTGATGCCGTACTCCAGGCCGTGCGTGTCGAGGGCCTGGCGCAGCGCCTCGGTCGCGTCGTCCCAGAGCTCGTCGCTGCCGACGTACTTGTTCGGGTCCTTCGTCGACAGGTTGAACGTGAAGTCGTCGAAGCCGAACGCCCGCAGCACCGACAGGATGAAGTCGAGCAGGCTGGCGACCTCGTCGGCCAGCTGCTCGCGGGTGCAGAAGATGTGGCTGTCGTCCTGGGTGAAGCCGCGGATCCGCATGAGGCCGTGCAATGTGCCCGCACGCTCGTAGCGGTAGACGGTGCCGAGTTCGAACAACCGCAACGGCAGTTCGCGGTAGCTGCGCTGCCGGCTGTCGAAGATCAGACAGTGCATCGGGCAGTTCATCGGCTTCGGGTAGTACGTGCCGTTGTCCATCTCCATCGGCGGGTACATCCCGTCGGCGTAGAAGCCGAGGTGCCCTGACGTCTCGAACAGCTTCGAGTTGGCCAGGTGCGGCGTGTAGACGAACGAGTAGCCGCCCTTCTCGTGGCGGAGACGGCTGTAGTCCTCGATGAGCTTGCGCACGATGGCGCCCTTGGGGTGCCACACCGCGAGACCGCCGCCGAGCATCGACGGGAAGCTGAGCAGGTCGAGTTCGGTCGCCAGCTTGCGATGGTCGCGCTTGGCGGCCTCCTCCAGTTGGTGGAGATGGTCGGCGAGGGCCTGCTTCGACTCCCAGGCCGTGCCGTAGATGCGCTGCAGCATCGGCCCCTTCTCGTTGCCGCGCCAGTAGGCGCCGGCGACCTTCTGCAGCTTGAAGTGGCCGAGCCGACCCGTCGAGGGGACGTGCGGACCGACACACATGTCGACGAAGTCGTCGGTGTTGCGGTACACGCTGATCACGCCGTCGGCGGAGACCTCGGCCGAGTCCTCCTCGTCGACACCCGCCGCCTCGACCTTCTCGATGATCTCGACCTTGTAGCTCTGGTCGGCGAAGAGTTCCTTCGCCTCCGACATCGACATCTCCGAACGCGTGAACGGCTGGTTGGCCTTCATGATCTCGCGCATCCGCGCCTCGATGCGCTCGAGATCGTCGTCGCTGAACGTGACGCCGTTCGGCAGTTCGAAGTCGTAGTAGAAGCCGTTCTCGATCGCCGGACCGATGGAGAACTTGGCACCCGGGAACAGTTGCGTGACGGCTTGTGCCATCACATGTGACGTCGAGTGGCGCAGGACGTGGCGACCGGCCTCGGTGTCGCTCGTGATGATCGACACGACGTCACCGTCGTGGAGTTCGGTGGTGAGATCGACTTCCTTACCGCCCACGGTCGCCGCGACCGCGGCCTTCTTCAGCCCGCTGCCGATGGCGGCGGCGAGGTCGAACGGCGTGGCCGGCGCGTCGAGTTCACGCTGGGCACCATCGGGGAGCGAAATCGTGATCGTGGACATCGTCGTCCCAGGATACGACGATGGCGTTGACGCCGGACCCTCGATTCCGGAGGCTCGGCCAACCTCGATCGTCACGATCGATGCCGGACGCTCGGCCGACCTCGATCGTCACGACGAGACTCGCCGTGAGGCCGAGCCAATCAGCTTCAGTGTCCGACGGCAGCCAGTTCGCGCATGTCGGGCATCGTGATCGGGAGCACGTCGTTGACGCTGGCGACCCGGGCCGCCACCGTCGGTTCGGTCTCGGCCCGCTCACCGGCGTACATGTTGACGTATTCCTGCCCCGTGAGTTCACGGATCTCGTACATCACCTCGTCGGTCATCGAGCGCCAGGCGATGTGCTCGGCTCCTCGGCCCCGGTACCGCTCGGGGCGGATGGGCCGGCCGATCGTGATCGAGCACTGGCGGAACAGCTTGGGCGCCTTGGCGTCGGGGGGCTGGATCGCTTCGGTGCCGACGACGCCGACGGGGAAGATCGGGCAGTCGAGCTTCATGGCGAGCCGCGCCGCGCCGGTGCGACCCTTGTAGAGCCGGCCGTCGCGGCTGCGTGTGCCTTCGGGAAAGATGCCGAACAGCTCGCCGCGCCGGAGTACCTGCTCGGCCGTGTCGAGCGCGGCGGTGCTCTTCTCGCCGCCGCTGCGGTCGATCGGGATCATGCCGAGCGCCGGGAACAGGTATTTCGTCTTCCACGAGTCCATGTACTCCGCCTTGCCGACGAAGGAGATGTTGCGCCGCACCATCAGCATCAGGAAGGCCGAGTCGAGGAAACTGATGTGGTTCGGGCACAGGATCGCCGGGCCGTCGATCGGCAACCGTTCGAATCCGCGCACGTCGATGGTCCACAGTTTCGACGCCACCGGGCGTCCGACCTTACGGACCCGGCGTTGCCACGCCCCAGCTCCGCGACCACTCGTCATGCCTGCAGAGTAGGACATCTGTGTGACGGCACGAACGCACGAACTTGAACTTTGTGTGAACGTGCGCGCGCGTGCTCGGCCGATCTCGCCCCGCCACCGGGAGATCCGACGTGAGGCCGAGCGAATCGTTACAGGTCGACGCCGAGCAGTGCGGCTGCCTCCAGCACTCCCTGGCCGTGGCGGGCCGCGTCGTCGATCAAGCGGATCGCGCCGGGCGTGTCGAGGTCGTCGTCGAGACGCTGGCGCACGCCCTCGAGGAGCTCGGGGTTCGTCCGGGCGTGCGTGGACCAACTCTCGAGGCGACGGCCGTTGCGGGGCATCAGCTCGTCGTCCCACTCCCACGGGTCGCGGTAGTGGTGCTCGATGATCGCCAGCCGGATCGACCGCGGGTCGTGGGTTTCGCGCAGTTGGTCGACGAACACCAGATTGCCGAGGCTCTTCGACATCTTCTCACCGTCTTTCGAGATGAGTGCCGTGTGCATCCAGTGCGTGACGAACGGCTCGCCCGTCGCCGCTTCCGACTGGGCCCGCTCACATTCGTGATGGGGGAAGATCAGGTCGGCTCCCCCACCGTGCAGATCGATCGTCGTGCCGAGCTCGCGCAGGGCGAGCGCCGAGCACTCGATGTGCCACCCGGGCCGGCCGGGCCCCCACATCGTGTCCCACGACGGTTCGTCGGCGGCCGACGGGTGCCAGAGCACGAAGTCGAGCGGAAAGCGCTTGTTCGGGTCGTCGATGTTGCCGCCCCGCTCCTTGGCGAGCAGCAGCATCTCGTCGAACGTGTAGTGGCTGAGCGAGCCGAACGAATCGAACTTGGACACGTCGAAGTACACCGAACCGCCGGCCTCGTAGGCGTAGCCACGATCGAGCACCATGCCGATGAACCCGCGGATGTCGGGGATCGCCGACGACGCCCGGGGTGTCGACGAGACCGGCAGGGCGTTGAGCGCCGTCATGTCACGCTCGAAGCGCGCTTCCTCACCGGCCGCGAGATCGAGGTAGTGCACGCCGAGTTGACGGGCCTTGGCGAACAGCGGGTCGTCGACGTCGGTGACGTTGCGGACGCACTGCACCGTGTGGCCACGGTCGATCAGCCGGCGTTGCAGCACGTCGTAGGCGATGAACGTCGCCGCGTGGCCGAGATGCGTGGCGTCGTACGGGGTGATCCCGCACGTGTACATCAACACGTGGTCGTTGGGCTCGAACGCCACGATGGCCTGCCGTGCGGTGTCGTACAGCTGCATGGTCGCGGAACTCATTCGGAGGGGGAAACAACCCGGGGGTCGCGTTTGATTCCCGTGAGCTTGGGTGCCACGCGGGTCTTGTAGCGGACGTTGAGTTGGAGCAGGACCGCCGTGAAGGCCTCGATCGCCGTGGCATTCGACAGCTCACCGGCATCGAGTGGTCGACATCCCGGGATGTCGTCGACGATGGCGCTGACCGTGAGCACCGCGGCCGGATCGTCGCCGCAGATCAAGACGTCGGAGTCGATCGGTTCGTCGATGTGTCCGAGCTCGGTCGCCGGGAGATGGTGGAACGCGGCGACGATTCGGCTGCGCGGCACCGCGGCCTGCACGTGGGCGGCCACACTGCCCCGCGGTGGAACGAGGGGTTGGAACTCCTTGTTCACCCGCACGAGCGCGTTGGCCATCGACACGACGACCTTGCCGGCGAGCGCGTCGCCGTTCTCCTGCGCCGTCCCGGCGGCGGAGTCCCACGGCGTTGCCATGACGATGAGTTCACACTCGGCAGCACCGGCGTTGTCGCCGGCCGTCAGGCGTTCGGCGAGTTGTGGCCACTTGCCCACCAGGTCGTCGACGGTCTCCATCGCCCGGTATTTCGACCGTGAGCCGATGACGACGTCGTGCCCGATGCTGGCCAGCCGGGCGGCCAGGCCGCTGCCCGCTGGGCCGGTACCGCCGAGTATCCCGATGCGCATGGCGACAGCGTGGCATGCCCACCCCGTTCTCGTGAACTCCTTGCGTACCCGCGTGTGCAAGAAGTTCACGAGAACAGACGAGGCCGATTGCCCCGTGAGCACCGGACTAGGTTGCCCGCCATGGGACTGCTCGACGGCAAGAAGATCGTGATCACCGGTGTGCTGACCGACGCGTCGCTCGCGTACGGCGTCGCTCGGATCGCCATCGACGAGGGTGCCGAGATCGTGCTGACCGGTGCCGGGCGGGCGCTGTCGCTCACGCAGCGCACGGCACGCAAGCTCGGCGACGGCATCGACGTGTACGAATTCGACGTGACGGTGCCCGAGCACGGGCCCCAGGTGCGCGACGCCCTGGCGACGAAGTGGGGCCACGTCGACGGAGTCCTGCATGCGATCGGATTCGCGCCGGCGTCGTGCCTCGGCGACGCGTTCCTCGAAGCACCGTGGGAGGACGTCGCGGTCGCGATGCAGATCTCGACCTACTCGTTGAAGACCCTGGTCGACGCGTTCCTCCCGCTGATGGGCACCGGCGGTTCGTTCGTCGGCCTCGACTTCGACAATCAGCAGTCGTGGCCGGCATACAACTGGATGGGCGTCGCCAAGTCGGCGCTGCAGAGCGTGTCGCGGTACCTGGCGAAGGAACTCGGCCCGCTGGGCATCCGCTCCAACCTGGTCGCCGCCGGGCCGATCAAGACCATGGCCGCCAAGTCGATCCCGGGTTTCGCACTGTTCGAGGACATCTGGGACGACCGCGCCCCGCTCGGCTGGGACGTCACCAACTCCGAGCCGGTCGCCAAGGCCTGCGTGGCGCTCCTGTCCGACTGGTTCCCCGCCACGACCGGCGAGATCATCCACGTCGACGGCGGCTTCCACTCCACGGGCGTGTGAAGACTCCCCCACACCCGGACGTGACGTGACGTGAGCTGGACACCGGACGAGATCGGCTACGCCGGTCTCGAACACCTCGATGCCGACTATGTCGCCGGCTACGACGCCAAGGCGCAGGTCGATCCCCGCGACGACATCGCGATCCTCGTCGCGCACGGCCTCGGACCCGGCACCACGATCGTCGACCTCGGTGCCGGGACCGGCGTGTTCACCGCTGCGGCCGCGGCGACCGGAGCCACCGTGATCGCGGTCGACGTCTCGCCGGCGATGGTGCGCCACCTCGATGCACAGTTCGCCGGTCAGCCCGACGTCACCGTCGTGCCGGCCGGGTTCCTCACGTACGAACACATCGGCGCGCCCGTCGAGTTCGTGTACTGCCGGAACGCGCTGCACCAGCTCCCCGACTTCTGGAAGGGCATCGCCCTCCAGCGCATCACCCGGTACCTCGCGCCCGGCGCCATCTTCCGGGTCCGTGATCTCGTCTTCGACTTCGAACCCGCCGAGGCGGACGAGTTCATCCCGGCCTGGATGGCCGGCGGCGTGGACGACCCGGCTCGGGGCTGGACGCCGGACGAACTCGCCGAGCACGTGCGCATCGAGTTCAGCACCTATCGCTGGCTGTTCGAGCCGATGCTCGAGCGGGTCGGCTTCGAGATCCTCGACGTCGACTACGTGCGCCGGGCCTACGGCGCCTACACCTGCCGGTACCCTCGATCGACGTGAACCGACTCGCTGACGAGACCTCCCCGTACCTCCGTCAGCACCGCGACAACCCGGTCGACTGGTATCCCTGGGGCGCCGAAGCGTTCGCCGCCGCCGAGCAACGCAACGTCCCGATCCTGCTGTCGGTCGGCTATTCGGCCTGCCACTGGTGCCATGTGATGGCCCACGAGTGCTTCGAGGACGTCGAGGTCGCCACCCGGATGAACGAGCTGTTCGTCAACGTCAAGGTCGACCGCGAGGAGCGGCCCGACGTCGACGCCGTGTACATGGACGCGGTCCAGGCGCTGACCGGCCGCGGCGGCTGGCCGATGACCGTGTTCATGACGCCCGCCCGCCAACCGTTCTACGGCGGCACCTACTTTCCCAAGCCCCAGTTCCTGGCGCTGCTGACCGCCGTCGACGACGCGTTCCGGAACAAGCCTGACGAACTGCTCCAGAACATCGGCGCCCTCGGCAAGGCGATCGACACGACCGCGATGCTCGAACCCGCCGACGAACTGCCCGACGTGACCCATCTGAACAAGGCGGTGCAGGGGCTGGGACGCGCCTTCGACGCCGAGTTCGGCGGGTTCGGCCAGGCGCCGAAGTTCCCCTCGACGTTCAATCTCGAGCTGATGCTGCGGGCCTACATGACCACCGCCGCCGACGCCCCGCGGGACATCGTGGCGACCACGCTCGACGCCATGGCCTCGGGCGGGCTGTACGACCACATCGGCGGCGGCTTCGCCCGCTACTCGGTCGATCGCGAGTGGCTCGTGCCGCACTTCGAGAAGATGCTGTACGACCAGGCCCTGTTCGTGCGGACGTACCTGCACAGCCTGATCGTGATCGGCCGGACGCCGTGGCGCCAGGTCCTCGGCGAGACGATCACCTACGTGCTCCGCCGGCTGCGGCACCCCGACGGTGGCTTCTACTCGGCCGAGGATGCGGACTCACCCGATGCCGACGGGCACGGCGTCGAGGGGCTGTTCCACACGTGGACGCCCGACGAGGCGCGCGCGGCGATGGCCGGCATCCCCGACGACGTCCAGTCGGCGGCACTCGACTGGTTCGGCATCACCGCGGACGGGAACTTCGAGGGCCGATCGATCCCGAACCGGCTCCACGCCCGAGGGGAACTGGAGCGGCCACCGGACATCGAAGCCGCCCGCCGGGCGCTGTTCGCCGCTCGTGAACGTCGCCGGCGGCCCGGTCTCGACGACAAGGTGCTCACCGAGTGGAACGCGTTGTTCCTGTCGGCCCTGGCCGAGGCGGCGGCCGCGTTCGACCAGCGGGAATGGCTCGACGCGGCGGTCGCCAACGGCGAGTTCCTGTTGCGCGAACTGCGCCGGCCGAACGGGCGTTGGTGGCGGAGCTGGCAGGCCGACGGTGACCCGCGGGCGCGCCACGACGCGCTGGCCGCCGACCACGCCGCCCTCGTCGATGCGTTCACGCGACTCGGGGAGGCCACCGGGCAGGCCCGTTGGCTCGACGAGGCGGTGGCAGTGGCCGACACGATGCTCGAGTGGTTCTGGGATCCGGTGAACGGCGGCCTCTACACGACCGCCGAGGATGCCGAGGCACTCATCGTCCGGCAGAAGGACCTGGTCGACAACGCGACACCGTCGGCGAACTCGACGGCGGCGATGGCGCTCTACCGCCTCGCCGCGCTCACCGGTGAACAGCGCTTCGCCAACCATGCCGACCGCATCCTCCAGTTGATCAACGGGGTGCTCGGCGACACGGTGGGCACCTACTCCAACGCCCTCCTCGCCGTGGACCTCCGGCGGCGCGGCATCACCGAGGTGGCGGTCGTCGGCGACCGTCCCGATCTGGTGCGCATCGCGCACACGATCTGGAGGCCCGACACGGTGCTCGCCTGGGGCGAGCCGTACGAGTCGCCGTTGTGGCACGGACGCCGCGACGGATTCGGCTACGTGTGCCGCGACTACGCCTGCGAGGCGCCGCAGGACACGGCCGAGGGGTTCATCGAGGCGCTCACGGGTCGACCGGGACGGTTGACGACCGGCTCCCCTCCCAACGCCCCCGATGAATGATCTCGGCCGGCGTGCGTCGGCGGCGGTCCGCACTGCGACCCGGGTCGGTGTCGTCGCCGCCACGGGGCGCGGGATGACCGATCGCCATCGCACCGAGTAGCTCCAGGCCCGGTGGGATCCCGAGCCGCTGCCGGAGTTCCCGTTCGCCGCGGAACACACCGAAGAACAACGCGCCGAGACCGAGGTCCTCCGCGGCCAACAGCATCGTCATCACCGACATCGACGTGTCGATCGTCCAGTACGGCACCGGCCAGGCGTCGGGGCTCGCGCCGAGCCCGGTCTGCACCTTGTCGGGCTCGCCGTAGCGGTCGGTGTAGGCCTTGGAGTCGGCGAACGGCAGGGCGATGACCGGCGCGCTGAGGAGCTGCTTCCAACGGAACGAGTCGCGCCGGACGGCGGGCAACGTGCTGTCCCAGAAGACCTCGGTTTCGGCGCCCTCGAGCACCACGAGGTGCCAACCCTGCGCCTTGCCCGCACTCGGTGCTCGCGACGCGAGGTCGACGAGACGTTCGAGATCGGCAGCGTCGACCGGTGTGGAGGCGAACGCCCGGGTCATCCGCCGATGTCGAACGACCTCGGCGAACTCGGCCATGACGGTGCGGTCAGCGGCGACCGAGTTTGACGAGGTCCTCGGCCATCGTCCAGCCGTAGACCACCATCACACCACCCTTGGCGACGGGCACCTTCGAGAACATCTCCACGACCGCGGGATCGAGCTTGTCGGGTTTCGACGACTCGTGATCGAGATAGCCGGACTGCGCGCCGGTGGTCGAGGTGAACGACGTGGGGTCGTACTTCGCCTCGATACCGAATCGTTTGGCGAGACGGCGACCCCATGCCCGTTCCTCGCCGACCGCGGTGTTCCCGGGTGACGGGGTGACCTCGCGCAGGTCCTTGAACGCCTCGAGGCCATCGGCGTTGACGAAGCGGCAACCGACGACGACGTCCTCGTCGGGGAACGCCATGAGCGCCCGGTGGTAGGCCTCGCCGATCAGCCCCCGCAGCACCTGGTCGCGCTTGGACGAGCGCTTGACACTCATCAGACCGAGCAGCACGCACGGCGTCCCACCGATGCGCTCCAGCGTGGAGAAGGTGAAACCGTGGAGCTTGCCGCTGATACGAGCGGTGGTGATCAGGACCCAGTCTTCCTTGGCCTTGGACAGCTGTCCCGCACTGAATGCCTCCTCCATCGACGCGAGTTCGTCGAGGTCGGAATCGGTGAGAGCAGCTGCGTCGTTGGTGTTCACGTCGAGAGCCATCCCCTCCATTCTGCCACCTGAATGGCACACTCGTTCAACCGTGTCGGAGCAAGGCCGGAGCGGATCACCCGCGTGTCCGGACTCGAGGCCGACCTCGATCGTCGTGCCGTCGCTCGCCGTGAGGCCGAGACAGCTAGAGGAGCACTGCTTCGTGGCCGAAGGCCATCCGCAGTTCACCGACCGAGCGATCGAGATCGACCCGGAACTCGTCGGACAGCTTGAGCACGCGACCCTGGCCGACGTCGACCATGACGAGCGAGTCGCCGGGGTGCTCGCGCAGGATGCGCTTCAGGCGCTGGATGCGCAGCTCGTCGAGCGACGTCGACGGCAGCCGCAACCGCAGCGCCGGCGCGGGACCGTCGCTCAGACCGGTGAGGACGGTGATGGTCTGGCCGATCAGGCCGAACCGTGATTCGTCCCGGCGATCGAGGCGACCCTTCACGGTGACGATCAGATCGTCTTCGAGCTTGTGTCCCTGCTCGGTGAGCGTGCGCGGGAAGATCGTGACCTCGATCCCCGCGTCGAGGTCCTCCAGCACGAACACCGCCATCTGGTCGCCGCGCTTGGTGAACTTGCGGGCCAGGTTGGTGATCACGCCGCCGACCACCACCTGGGCGCCGTCGTCCATCATCGGCAGGTCGATCAGTTGGTGTTCGACCTTGCGCTTGAGCGCGCCCTCGACGCCGAACAGCGGATGGTCGGACACGTAGAGCCCGAGCATCTCCTTCTCGTAGCGGAGCTGGTCGCCCTTGTCGAACACGAGGCCGGGGATCGGTGTGCGTTCGGAGAACCCGTCGGAGGCGCCGTCGGCCGATGCGTCGCCGTCGCCCCAGTCGCCGAACAGGCTCATCACGCCCTTCTCGCGCTCGCGGCGCCGGCTCACCGTCGAGTCGATGACGTGTTCGAACACCGTGAGCAGGCCGCGCCGGGGATGCCCGAGCGAGTCGAAGGCGCCACCCTTGATGAGGGATTCGACGGTGCGCTTGTTGAGCACGGGCTCGGGCACGCGCTCGACGAAGTCGTGGAAGCTGTCGAACGCGCCGTTCTCGTTGCGCTCGTTCACGAGCAACTCGACGAGCCCCTCCCCCACGTTGCGGACCGCGGACAGCCCGAAGGTGATCGCGCCGGGGCTGCCGACGGGGAGCGAGATGTCGTCGGCGACCTCCGACGGCGACAGCGCGGCGAAGTTGCTCACCGAACGATTCACGTCGGGCGGCAGCACCTTGACGCCCATCGAACGACAGTCGGCGAGGTACGTGGCCGCCTTGTCGAGGTTGCTCTTCACGCTCGTGAGCAGACAGGCGAGGTACTCGACCGGATAGTGCGCCTTGAGGTACGCCGTCTGGTACGTGACGAGGCCGTACCCGAACGAATGGCTCTTGGCGAACGCGTAGTCGGCGAACTTCTCGATGATGTCGAAGAGCTGCTTGCCGAGCAGTTCGCCGTACCCGGTGGCGACGACCCCGGCCTCGAACGACACCCGCTCCTTGGCCATCATCTCGCGGATCTTCTTGCCGACGGCCTTGCGCAGGTTGTCGGCCTCGGCGAGGTTGTAGCCGGCGAACTTCTGGGCGACCCGCATCACGCTCTCCTGATAGATCATCAGGCCGTACGTGTCGCCGAGCACCTCCTCGGCATCGGGGTGGAAGTACTCGACCGGTTTGCGGTTGTTCTTCCGGTCGGCGTAGTCGTAGTGCATGTTGACGCCCATCGGCCCGGGCCGATAGAGCGCGATGAGTGCGGCGACGTCCTCGAACGAGGTCGGTGCGAGCGCTTTGAGCAGCTGACGCATCGGCGGCGACTCGAGCTGGAACACGCCCATCGTGTCGCCGCGCGACAGCAGGGCGAACGTCGTCGCATCGTCGAGCGAGATGTCCTCGATGAGGAACTCGGGATCACGCGTCGCCCTGACCATGGCGACCGTGTCGGTGATCACGTCGAGGTTGCGCAGCCCGAGGAAGTCCATCTTCAACAGCCCGAGGTCTTCGATGCCGTGCATCTCGTACTGGGTGACGACGGGCGCGTCGGCCGGTTCCTGGCCGGACTCGGGCTTGCGCTGGATCGGGACGTAGTCGGTGACGGGGTCCTTGGTGATCACCACCGCGGCAGCGTGGATGCCGTCGGAACGCTTCAGCCCTTCCAGGCCCCTGGCGACGTCGATCACGCGCTTGAGATCCGGGTCGGAGTCGTACATGGCCCGCAGGTCGGCGGCCGCCTTGTAGCCGTCGGCGTACTTCGGGCTCTCCTCGAAGCAGTACTTGAGCGGCGTGTCGCGCCCCATCACCATCGGTGGCATCGCCTTGGCCAGCTTGTCGCCGATGCCGTACGGGTAACCGAGCACCCGCGCCGCGTCACGCACGGCGTTGCGCGCCTTGATCGTGCCGAACGTGATGATCTGGGCGACGTGGTCGCGCCCGTAGCGCTCGGCGGCGTAGCGGATCATCTCGTCGCGGTATCGCGAGTCGAAGTCCATGTCGATGTCGGGCATCGAGATGCGGCTCGGGTTCAGGAACCGTTCGAACAGCAGGTCGTAGCGCACCGGGTCGAGGTCGGTGATCCGCAGCGAGTAGGCCACGGCACACCCCGCCGCCGAGCCGCGACCGGGACCGACGCGGATGCCACGGTCCTTGGCGTACTTGATGAGGTCCCACGTGATCAGGAAGTACGACGCGAACCCCATGTCGCAGATGACCTTGAGTTCGTACGCCAGCCGCTCGGCGACGTCGGCCGAGAGCTCGTCCCCCCAGCGGTCCTTCGCTCCCTCCCACGTGAGGTGGGTCAGGTACGCGGCGTCGTCCTCGAAACCGGCGGGCAACGGGAAGTTCGGCAGCAACGGCTTGCCGAACTCGATCTCGAGCTCGGCCCGCTCGGCGATCCACAGCGAGTTGTCGCACGCCGTGGGGACCTCCCGGAACAGGTAGCGCATCTCGGCGGCCGTCTTCAGGTAGTGCTCGGTGCCCTCGAACTTGAAGCGCTTCGGATCGGACAACAGCGCGCCGGTCTGCACGCACAGGAGGGCGTCGTGGGACTCGTGGTCGTGCTGGTGCGTGTAGTGGCTGTCGTTCGTGGCGAGGAGCGGGGCGCCGATCTGCTTGGCGATCTCGACCAGCTTCGGGTTCGTGTCGCGCTGCGCCTGCAGACCGTGGTCCTGGAGCTCGACGAAGAGGTTGTCGCGCCCGAAGATGTCCTGCAGCCGCGATGCCTTGGCCAGCGCACCCTTGTCGTCGCCGTTCAGGAGCGATTGCAGGACGTGGCCGCCCAGGCAGCCGGTGGTGGCGATGAGGCCCTCGGAGTACTTCTCGAGCAGCTCCCAGTCCATCCGCGGCTTGTAGTAGTAGCCCTCCATGAAGGCGAGGCTGGAGAGCTGGATGAGGTTCTTGTAGCCGGTCTGGTTCTCGGCCAGCAGGGTCAGGTGGTAGTAGAGCTTCTTGCCGCCCTCGGTGTCGCCACCGGAGTCGTCGATGCGTCCCCGGCGGGTCGGTCGCTCGCTGCGATGGTCGTGGGCCATGTAGGCCTCGGTGCCGATGATCGGCTTGATGCCCTGCTTGTTGCACTCGCGGTAGAAGTCGAGCGTGCCGTACATGTTGCCGTGATCGGTGATGCCGATCGCCGGCTGGCCGTCCCCGACGGCCTTGGCGACGAGTTCGTCGAGCCGCGCCGCGCCGTCGAGCATCGAGAATTCGGTGTGGACATGGAGGTGGGTGAAGGAATCGGGCACGGACTGCTGACGCGGCGGATGGTTGGCTGGAAGCCTCGGAAGTTACAAGGTTGTGGTTCGAATGTAGCCGAAAGTGCCGAGCGCGTTCACCGGCAGTGCGCCCACCTCGGTTCGTTCCGGCCCCGACCCCGAACGAACCGGTTCGTTCCGGCCCCGACCCCGAACGAACCGAGCGCGGATCACAGGTAGGTGCCGGGGCGCTCGACTCCGGGACCGATCGTGGGCACCCCACCGGGTCCCTTCGGCAGCTCCCGCATCTGTTCGAGCTGTTGGCGGGCGGCGAACTGTTGCGCCATCAAAGTGGCCTGGATGCCGTGGAACAGCCCTTCGAGCCACCCGACGAGCTGGGCCTTCGCGATCCGGAGTTCCGCCTCGGTCGGAGGCCCGTCGCCGTCGAACGGCAACGTGAGCATGTGCAGTTCTTCCTGCAGGTCGGGCGACAGCGCCATCGAGAGTTCGGTGACCGAACGTTCGTAGATCTCGGCCAACCGTTCGCGGGAAGCCTCGTCGAGCGGCGCCTCGTGCACCTCGTCGAGGAGTTGCTTGACCATCGCCCCGATCCGCATCACCTTGGCCGGTTCGGTGACCGACTCCCTGGCGACCTCTTCCGGCTCGCCATCCGCCGCCACGTCGTCCACCCGGTCGTGCCGTTCCTCGCCGGGTGTCGTGATCGCGTCGGGACGCAGTGCGTCCGATGATTCTGGAAGGTCGGACATGGTGATGTTCTACCGGGCTCAGCTCAGAGTGGCCAACAACGGCACGTTGACCTCGGCCGACGTGAGCGAGCCGTGACGGCACATCAGTTCGAAGGGGCCGGAATCGGCGGGGTCGTGGAAGCTCGCATCGCCGCGGGCGACGAGCGCCACGTCACCCAACCGGGCCCGGACGACCGGCGCCATCGTCGGTCCGAACCAGTGCTCGTCGAGCATCTGTTCACGCGTGACGACCCACGCCTCGTGACCGACCTCGTCGGTGGCAGCGTCGACGACCGATTGGATCGCACCGTTCTGGGCGTGCAGCCAGCGGAAGCGGCCCTCACCGGACTGCATCGACACACCCGCCAGCATCTCGGCGGAGGGATGGATGATGTGATCGGCGACGTGGACCTGGCCGTGATCCGCCGTGACGATCACGGCCGTTCCCGGCCCCACCGCCTCGATGAGGTCGCCGACCAGGCGGTCGGCCGTGCGGAGTTCGGCCTCGTAGTAGGCACCGAACCCGCGCTCGTGGGCGATCTTGTCGACACCGCCGTAGTAGCAGTACACGAAACGCTCCCCCGCCGCCACGAGATCAGCGGCCTCGACCGCGATCGAGCTGGCGGCGCGCCAGCCGCGCGGCAATGCGCCACGGAGGTGGGCCTCGGAGAACGCCGAACTCTGCAGTTCGGCCGGGCTGACGACCGGCACCGATTGCCCGAGGAACGGGTCGAACGGTTGCACGTCGCGCGGCGGGTGCGATCGCCGAACGGCCTGGTCGCCGACCGTCCAACGCAGCACGTTCATGATCTCGCCGCCGAGCACCATCCGGTAGCCGATCAGCCCGTGCTCGGCGGGTGTCAGCCCGGTGGCGATCGAACTGAGGGCGGTGGCCGTCGTGGTCGGGGCGACGGTGTGGATCGGGCGACCCGTCATCGACGACAGCGTCGGCATGAGGTCACGGTGCGCCTCGAACTGGTCCCACCCGAGCCCGTCGAGCACGAGGAGCACGGCCTGCTCGGCGTGGGCGATCGGCGACGGGAACCAGTCGGGCAACCCGTTCGACCACGGGCTCGGGCCGAGCAGCGCCGGGATGATCCCTCGGACGTTGGGCCCCGAATAGTCTGGAATGATCGGGCCGCCACCGTTCGTGATCGTCACTGCGTGCCAGTCCACCACGAAGCGGCCGGTGTCCACAAGCGGACCGCTCGGTGCGTCAGTCGCCAGCGGACTCAATAAGGTGACGCCGTGCGCATCTCGACCCGCGGTGACTATGCCTCCCGAGCGTTGCTCTCGCTCGCGTTGCACGCCGAGACCGGGCCGACCTCCGTGCGCGACATCGCCGACCGCACCGGCCTCCCCCAGCCCTACCTCGAGCAGATCCTGCTCGCCCTGAAGGGGGCGGGACTCGTTCGTTCGAAACGGGGCGTCGGCGGCGGGTACGTGCTGTCGCGGCCACCCGAGGAGATCCTGCTCTCCGAGATCGTTTCGGCCGTCGATGGCCCGATCACGCTCGGCGACTTCGGCCAACCGCACCAGGACGGGGCCTGCGACCACGAGGGCCAGTGCGTGCTGCTCGCGATCTGGGACCAGGCCGGCGCCGAGATGCGTCGCGCCCTCGAGGGCCACACCCTCGCCGGCATCGCCGACATCGCCCGCGGCGACGCCCCCTGGCCGTAACGATTGGCTCGGCCTCACGGCGAGTCTCCTCGCGACGATCGAGGTCGGCCGAGCGTCGCCTCGTCGCTGGCGCTTCCCTCGGCTCTTCCTGACCGCACGGTCGGCCAGACTCCGGCCGCGCACGCAGATCTGGGTCAGATCCGGTGCGGAATTCGACGTCCGGGCGACCCAGACGTTGCTCGACATCAGGCCGGCAGGCTCGATTCGATCGCGGAGACGAGCGCCGGATCGTCGGGCGTGACCATCGGTGAGAAGCGGGTGATCGAGCCGTCGGGGGCGATGAGGAACTTCTCGAAGTTCCACCGGATGTCGCCGCTGTGGCCTTCGGCGTCGGCGACCTGGGTCAGTTCGGCGTAGATGGGGTGCTGCGACTCGCCGTTCACGTCGATCTTCTCCATCATCGGGAAGGTGACGCCGTAGGTGGTCGAACAGAACGTCTCGATCTCCTCGGCCGAACCGGGCTCCTGCGCGCCGAACTGGTTGCAGGGGAAACCGACGACGGTGAAGCCGCGGTCCTTGTACTGCTCGTGCAGCGCCTCGAGGCCGGTGTACTGCGGCGTGAGACCGCACTTCGATGCCACGTTGACGGCGAGGATCGCCTTGCCGCCGAAGTCGGCGAGCGACGCCGAGTCGCCCTGCAGCGTGTTGATGGGGAGTGAGTCGATCGATGACGTCATGGCCCACAGTCTGACCGATCGCATGTCGTGACCACGAACGGTCCGGCCGGGCGGCGGGGCCGTCGACTCATACACTCGAACCCGATGACGGTCGAGCACCCACCCGAGGAATTCTCCGGCACCGTCGAACCGCCCAAGGGGTGGGCCGCCGGTGCCACGGCGGTCGCGGTGACGTTCCAACGAGGCGTCGGTCAGATGGGAGCGCGTCGGACCGTGTCGACGTTGCGGGCCCTGAACCAGCCCGATGGCTTCGATTGTCCGGGCTGCGCGTGGCCCGAGCCGGGACACGCCCACGTCGCGGAGTTCTGCGAGAACGGCGTGAAGGCGGTCGCCGAGGAAGCGACGACCGAACGGGTCACGGCGGCCTTCTTCGCCGAGCACTCCATCGCCGAACTCCGCCAACGGTCCGAGCATTGGCTGGGCAAGCAGGGTCGGCTCACCGAACCGATGGTGAAACGGACGGGGGCGACGCACTACGTACCGATCTCGTGGGACGAGGCGTTCGGCCTGATCGCCTCCGAGCTGCGCTCGCTGCCAACGCCTGACGCCGCGGCCTTCTACACGTCCGGTCGCACGAGCAACGAGGCCGCGTTCCTCTACCAGTTGCTCGCCCGGAGCTTCGGGACCAACAACCTGCCCGACTGTTCGAACATGTGTCACGAAGCGAGCGGGATGGCGCTCACCGAGACGATCGGCATCGGCAAGGGGTCGGTGCACATCACCGACTTCGTGGCCGCCGACCTGATCGTCGTGGTCGGCCAGAATCCCGGCACGAATCATCCGCGCATGCTGACCACGCTGGAGGAGGCCAAGCGGGCCGGAGCAACCATCGTCGCCATCAACCCGCTGCCCGAAGCCGGACTGCTGCGGTTCAAGAACCCGCAGCGGCCTGGCGGGCTGTTCGGATCGGGAACGCAACTCGCCGACGAGCACCTGCCGATCCGGATCAACGGCGACCTGGCGTTCTTCAAGGCCGTCAACCACCTGCTCGTGACGGCCGGCGATACAGCTGGCGATACGGCCCTCGACACCGCCTTCATCGAGCAGTACACGAGTGGCTTCGAAGACTTCGCCGACGATGCCCGGTCGTTCGACTGGGAGCACTTCGAGCGCGCCACGGGATTCACCCGCGAGGTGGCCGAACGCTTCACCGAGCACGTCCGCGCGTCCCAGCGCATCATCGTCTGCTGGGCGATGGGCCTCACGCAGCACGCCAACTCGGTGGCGACCATCCGCGAGATCGTCAACTTCCTGCTGGCGCGGGGCAACATCGGCCGCCCGGGCGCCGGCGTGTGCCCCGTGCGGGGACATTCGAACGTCCAGGGCGATCGCACGATGGGGATCTCCGAGCGTCCCGCTCCTGCGTTTCTCGACGCGCTGGCCGCCGAATTCGGGTTCGAACCACCGCGGGCGTCCGGCCTCGACACGGTCGACACGATCGGGGCGATGC
The DNA here is from genome assembly GCA_963752815.1 of Ilumatobacteraceae bacterium. GTDB lineage: Bacteria > Actinomycetota > Acidimicrobiia > Acidimicrobiales > Ilumatobacteraceae > Sva-07. The sequence goes on from CAVVZI010000006.1 coordinate 649,622, forward strand.
GCGACGGGGGCGTCCAGGTCTTCGTCGGCATGGGTGGCAACTTCGCGTCATCGACGCCCGATACCGCGGTGACCCATGCCGCGCTCGAACGCTGCCGGCTCACGGTGCAGGTGTCGACGAAACTCAACATGTCGCATGTCGTCACCGGCGACCAGGCGCTGATCCTGCCGACGATGGGCCGCACCGAACGCCACGAGGCCGGCGGTGTCGAACAGGTCGTCACCGTCGAGGACTCGATGGGTGTCGTGCACGCGTCGCGCGGCACGTTGCGCAAGGCCGCGCCGCAGCTGCTGAGCGAAGTCGAGATCGTCTGTGGCCTCGCCGAAGCGCTGTTCGACGACGCCACCCGTTCGACGGTCGACTGGGGCGGATTGGCCCGCGACCACGCAGCCATCCGCGACTCGATCAGCCGGGTCGTGCCGGGCTTCGACGACTTCAACGCGAAGATCGCCGAGCCCGGCGGCTTCGTCCTGCCGCACGGTCCACGCGACGACCGGACCTTCGCGACGCCCGACGGTCGGGCGCGGTTCACGATCAACGAACTCAGCCATGCCGCCACCGCGCCGGGCACGCTGCTGCTCCAGACCATCCGTAGCCACGATCAGTACAACACGACGATCTACGGCCTCGACGACCGCTATCGGGGCGTGCACAACGGCCGCCGCGTCGTGTTCGTGTCGCCCGACGACCTGGAGGCGTTGGCCATCCGCGACGGCGACGTGGTCGATCTGCGATCGGTCGACGTCGACGGCGTCGAACGCGTGGCACCCCGGTTCCGGGTGATCGCCTATCCGACCCCGGCCGGCAGCTGCGCGGCCTACTACCCCGAGACGAACGTCCTCGTCCCCCTCGCCAGCACGAACGCCGCCGGCACCCCCACCTTCAAGTCCATCCCCATCACGCTGACCTGTCGCGCGGGGTCAGGCACTTCGTAACAGGTTGGGTCGAGGTCGGACCCGGCCAGTCGCAACCTGTCGCGTTGTGCCTGACCCCGCGCAACAGGTCCCACGTGACACCTACGGCGTGGCGGCGGCGAGCCAGGCCTCGAGGTCGGCGGCGAGGGGGCTGTGGAACGTGACGCGTTCGCCGGTCGCCGGGTGGTCGAAGGCCAGTTCGGCGGCATGCAGGAACGGGCGCGTCAGCCCGAGCATCGGGCGGCGCTGCGCGTACGTCGGATCGCCGACGAGCGGATGACCGATCGATGCCAGATGCACGCGAATCTGGTGCGTCCGGCCCGTCTCGAGCCGGCATTCGAGCCTCGACACGACGGCCGGCGCCGAGTAGGTGCCGAGGACCTGGTAGTCGGTCCGGGCGAAGCGACCGTTCGCCACCACGGCCATCTTGAGCGGATCGCCCCGGTCGCGACCGACCGGCGCATCGATGATCCCGTGCGGCGCGTCGGGCACACCCCAGACGAGCGCGTCGTAACGGCGCGTCGCGCTGTGGTCGGCGAACTGTTCGATCAGCGCGTCGGCCGCCTCCTGCGTGCGGGCCACGACCAGCAGGCCGGAGCTCCCGGCATCGAGCCGGTGGACGATGCCCGGACGGATCTCCTCACCGACGCCGGCGATCTCGGGGAACTGCGCGAGGAGACCGTTCACCAGGGTTCCGGTCGCGTTGCCGGCACCGGGGTGCACGACGAGACCGGCCGGCTTGTCGATGACGATCACGTCGTCGTCGACGTGGACGATCCCGAACGTCACCGTCGGATCGGCCGCTGGCGGATCGATGGTGGGTAGGGCGGCGGGATCGATGTCGATGCGCTGTCCTTCGGCGAGGCGCACCTTGCCGGACCGGCCCACGACGCCGTCGACCGACGCACCACCGGCCGCGATCATCACCGCTGCGTCGGCGCGGCTGACGTCGGCGATCAGCGCGACGATCCGGTCGAGGCGTTGCCCGTCGAGGGCGGCCGGAACGACCTCGGTGATCATGACGACGACGCCTGACCCGGGTCGGACGGCTCACCAGACGTGTCAGCCAGCGATCCCGGCGAACCCGGCGTGTCGGCGTGGACGAGGACCGCCGCCCGAGCGTCGGCGCGGCTGACGAGAATGCTGTTGAGGATCAACGCCGCCGCTCCCACGTTCACGGCGATGTCGGCAACGTTGAAGATCGGGAACCATTGGAAGTCGATGAAATCGACGACCGAACCCTGGAGCCACGCATCGCCGCGGAACAGGCGGTCCAGGAGGTTGCCCACAGCGCCACCGATCAAGCATCCCATACCGAACCGGCTGAGCTTGGTGCCGCCCGACCGCAACGACGCCAGGAGCCACACGATGACGATGGTGGCGACGACCGCGATGACCGGCCCCAGGCCGCGGCCGCGGCTGAAGGCCATCCCACTGTTGTAGGCGAGGTTGAACTGCAGCGTCCAGATGACGTCGATGATGTGCCCGTCGGCGAGTGCGTTCACCGCCCAGTGCTTCGTCGTCTGATCGAGCAGCACCACGACGAGCGCGATGACGATCGGCGCCCGCCATGAGCGGGCGATGGTCATGATTTGGCGGCTGCGGCGACGCTCATCATCGCACGCCGATGCCGCTGACCTTCTCGGCAGCGAGCACGGTGGTCTCGGGGAGCGCCTCGAGACGCTCGCGAGGAATCGGGAGCCCCGACACCTCGGAGTAGCCGTACGTGCCGACCTCGATCCGGGTCAACGCGGCATCGATGTCGGCGATCGTCTGACGAGCTTGCGTCGACAGCACACGATCGAGGTCGCGCTGGACGACCATCGTGTCGCCCTCGCCACCTTCGTCGTCGAACTGCACATCGCCCATCTCGCCGTCCTCGATGAGGCTCGTCGCCTCGTCCTCGAGCCGCGTGGCCCGGGCGAGTTCGGAGGCCCGCCGAGCGAGCAACTCGTCGCGCTGGGCCTTGAGGAACTTCACGTCGAAGTCCTTCGTGTAGGTGATGCCATCCTTCGACGTGCCGCGCGCGGCGGGGATCTCGTGACGATCGGGACGATAGTTCGACAGGATCGACGGAGTGTCGGGCGACGGCGGCTTCGGCACCCGTCGGGGCGCCGCCTTCACGGCGGTGGTCGACGTGCCGGCGGCCTTGGTGGGCGTCGCGGCGGCGGTCGCCTTCGTCGCAGTTGCGCTGCGGGCCGGCGCCTTCTTGGCGGTCGCCTTCTTGGCGGTCGCCTTGGTGGCGGTCGATTTCGTGGGGGCTGGCGTGGTCGCCGCCGTGTTCTTCATGGGAGTGGTGGTTGCTTTCGTGGCTCGTGCCTTGGTCGCGGCGGGCTTGCTCGAGGCGGTTGATTTTCGTGCTGCGCCCTTCGCAGGCACCTTGGTCGCAGCGGCGCCCCCGGACGTCGCTGACTTCTTCGACGGAGCAGGGTTCGGCTTGTTCGATGCGGCCATTCGCGCTTCCTTCCCGGCGTGCTGAGCGGCGGACTCTAGCGGGCGGTTCGTGCGACCGGCCAACACCCCCACCCGAAATGGGGCGACGAACGGTCTCGGCGACCCCGGCGCCCGGTCAGCCCACCCGGTGCACGGTGATCACGGGCGCACCACCGTCAGCAGCCGACACCTCGAGGTCGAGTTCGCGCGCCAGCGTCTCGTCCATCACCATCGTCCGATGGGCGGTCGCTGCATCGATCCACTCCTGCCCGCCGGCGATCGACAAGGCGACACGATCGGACACCTCGAGATCGGCATCGCGGCGCGCCTGCTGGATGAGCCGGATCAGATCGCGGGCGGTCCCCTCCCGCTCGAGTTCGGCCGTCACCTCGATGTCGAGGGCGATCACACCCGGCCGGTTGGCGAGCCCGGCGCTGGCGCGGTCGTCGGAGGCGACGAGTTCCAGACGATATTCCCCGTCGACGAGCACGTGCCCGCCGACCGTGACGACGCCGTCGACATTCGTCCAGTCGCCGGCCTTGTGCGCCTTGATGACCTGCTGCACGTCCTTGCCGAGGCGCGGACCGAGCTTGGCCGGCACGAGCTGCAATTGTTCGTCGGCCACCGCGCCGAGGTCGGTGGTGAGCTCGACGCTGCGCACGTTGACCTCGTCGGCGATCACATCGACGAACTCTCGCAGGCGCTCCGCGTCCGGAGCGGCGACGGTCACCGACTCCAGCGGCAGGCGGACCCGTCGCTGATGGGCCTTGCGGACCGACAGGGTGGCCGAGCACACCTCGCGGACGAGATCCATCGTGTCGACCAGCTCGTCGAATGCCGGCAACTCGTCGACCGTCGGCCAGTCGGTGAGATGGACGCTGTCGGCGCCGTCGGTCACGCCCGGCCCCGTCTCGTGCAAACCCCGGTAGATCGACTCGGAGACGAGTGGCAGCAGCGGCGCCATGAGCGCGCGTCACGACGTCGAGCACGGTGTGCATCGTGTCGATCGCGTCATGGTCGCCCTGCCAGAACCGTGACCGGCTGCGCCGCACGTACCAGTTCGTGAGCACGTCGACGTAGTTGCGCACGTGCTGGCAGGCGCCGAACAGGTCGTAGACGTCCATCGTGTCGGTGACGTCGGCGATGAGATCGCGCGTCTTCGACAGGATGTACTGGTCGAGCGAGTTCGTCGAATCGGTGCGGACCACACCACGGTGGTCGGCCGCGTTGGCGTACAGGGCGAGGAAGTACCACGAGTTCCAGAGCGGCAGCAGGACGTGGCGCACGGTGTCGCGGATCCCCGCCTCGGTGACCATGGCGTCGTTCCCGCGCAGGATCGACGACGACAGCAGGTGCCAGCGCATGGCATCGGCGCCGTAGGCGTCGAACATCGCCCGGGGGTCGGGATAGTTGTTGAGGCTCTTCGACATCTTCTGGCCGTCGTCGCCGAGCACGATGCCGTGGACGACGCACGAGGCGAAGCTCGGCCGGTCGAACAGGGCGGTGGCCAGGACGTGCAGCGTGTAGAACCAGCCGCGCGTCTGGGCGATGTACTCGACGATGAAGTCGCCGGGATAGTGGTGCTCGAACCACTCGGTGTTCTCGAACGGGTAGTGCACCTGGGCGAACGGCATCGATCCCGACTCGAACCAGCAGTCGAGCACTTCGGGCACGCGCCGCATCGTCGACTGCCCGGACGGATCGTCGGGGTTGGGGCGGGTGAGGAGGTCGACGTTCGGCCGGTGCAGGTCGGTGATCGTCACGCCGAAGTCGGCCTCGAGGTCGGCGATCGAGCCGTAGACGTCGATGCGCGGGTGGTTCGGGTCGTCGGACTGCCAGACGGGGATCGGTGACCCCCAGAAGCGGTTGCGGCTGATCGACCAGTCGCGGGCGTTCTCGAGCCACTTGCCGAAGCTGCCGTCCTTGACGTGGGCCGGCTGCCAGGTGATCTGCTGGTTGAGTTCGACCATCCGGTCGCGGAACTCGGTGACCTTCACGAACCACGACGAGATCGCCCGGTACACGAGCGGCTGGTTGCAACGCCAGCAGTGCGGATACGAGTGGTCGTAGGTGGCGTGGCGGAGCACGACGCCCCGATCCTTCAGTTCCCGGGTGACGAGCGGGTTGGCGTCGAACACGTGGACACCGGCCCACGGGCCGATCTCGGCGGTGTACTGGCCGTGTTCGTCCATGGGGCAGATCGTCGGGATGCCGGCCGCGTTCGACAGGAGCTGGTCGTCCTCACCGAAGCCGGGTGCCATGTGCACCACGCCGGTGCCGTCGTCGACCGAGACGAAGTCGCCGGCCAGGACGCGGAAGGCCCGCTCGGTCCCCCACTTGTCGGTGTCGGCGAAGAAGTCGAACAACGGCGTGTAGGTCCGGCCGACGAGGTCGGCACCCTTCAGGGTGTCGACGCGTTGCGCCTCGCCCAACTCCGCGGCGTACGCAGCCGAGCAGGGCGTCGGCGATGATGTAGCGCACGCCGTCGAGTTCGACGACGGCGTAGTCGATGTCGTTGCCCACCGCGAGCGCGAGGTTCGACGGCAGGGTCCACGGCGTGGTGGTCCACGCGAGGATGCGCTCGCCGGTCTCGAGCTCGAAGGCCACCGTGAGCGCCGGGTCCTGGCGGTCGCGGTAGGTGTCGTCCATCCGGGTCTCGGTGTTGCTCAGCGGTGTCTCGCAACGCCAGCAGTACGCCAGCACCCGGAAGCCCTCGTAGATGAGGCCCTTGTCCCAGAGCGTCTTGAACGCCCACATGACGCTCTCCATGTACGGGAGGTCGAGTGTCTTGTAGTCGTTGTCGAAGTCCACCCACCGTGCCTGACGGGTGACGTAGTCGCGCCATTCGTTGGTGAACTCGAGCACGCTCGAACGGCAGGCGTCGTTGAACTTGTCGATGCCGAACGCGGTGATCGCCGGATGTCCGGAGATGCCGAGTTCCTGTTCGACCTTCACCTCCGCGGGCAGGCCGTGGCAGTCCCACCCGAACCGACGCTCCACGCGCCGGCCCTTCATCGTCTGGTAGCGCGGGACGGCGTCCTTGACGAAGCCGGTCAGCAGGTGGCCGTAGTGCGGCAGTCCGTTGGCGAACGGAGGGCCGTCGTAGAACACGAACTCGTTGTCACCGTTCGGTCCGGCGTCACGTTGCTCGACCGACCGCTCGAACGTGGACTCCTTGCGCCAGATCGCGAGGACGTCGTCTTCCAGAGCGGGAAAGTTCGGCTTCGGGTCGACGCTGGGATACGGCACGCCACGATGCTACCGACGCGACTTCCGGCCGCCGATCGAGTTCGGCTGGCCGGTTCAGCTGCCCGGCGCCGCCTCGCGGCCGGTCAGCTCGAACTGATCGGGGTCGCGTCGCCGTCGTCGGGGCGACCATCGTCGAACGAGAACAACGCGGTGTCGTTCGTGCCGGTCGCGTCATCGCCGCTGCGGTCGTCGTCGATCTCGTTGACGATGATGATCGCCTGCGTCGGGTCGCCCTCGTCCGCCGCGCCGTCGAAGTCGTCGCCCGTGTCGTGCAGTCCGACGATCTTCGTGGTCTCGTCCTCGTCGGGGGACGATTCGCCGTCAGCGGGATCGTCGTCGGAAGCCGACAGGAGGGGGCGTCGGGCGTCTCCGAGGCCAGCGGGTACCCGGTCGGTGATCTCGATCAGTTCCGCCGCGGCGTCACGAACCCGGCTGCGCTGGGCGACGAGGAACTGTTCGAGGTGATCCACGTCGGATTCGAGGAAATCGCGGCGGGCCTTGAGCGAGTCGACCTCGCTCGCCACGGCGAGCCGCTCGGTCTCACCGAACCGGCGCGCCTCCTCGCGGGCCTCGTCGAGCATCGTGGCAGCCATTTCGCGGGTCGAGTCGCGCGTCGCGGCCGCCTCGCTGTTCGCTCCTGCCACGAGGCGAGCCGCTTCCGCTTTCGCCTCGGCGATCAGCGAGTCGGCGGTGCGTTGGGCGAGCACGAGCGTGCGGCTGATCGCGTCGGACTGTTCCGCCGACACGTCGACCGACTCGGGCGTGGGTGCGGAGGCCGGCGGCGCCGGCGCATCCGCCGTCGTTCCCTCGGACACCTCCTGGAGCCGTGCGACGGCGGCGCGCGCCCGCGCCTCCATGGCCGTCGACTGGTTCTGGGCGCGCTCCAACTCGTCGGCGACGTCGTTGAGGAACGACCGGACCTGATCGAGGTCGGCTCCCTTACGCGCCGTCTTGAACTCGGCCGTGCGGACGCGCTGCGGGCTCATCTCCATGGTGTTGCCTCCGTGGTGGATCGTGAACGCCCGATTCGGTCACTCGTCGACATCGTCGTAGCGCGACTGGCGCGGCTGGCCGATGGGCGGCTTGAGCAGGTACACGCCGGTCGCCACCTTCTCCATCGATCCGTCGAGGGCGTAACAGATGCCGCTCGCGAAGTCGATGAGGCGACGCGCCACCTCGCGTTCGGTGCCCTCGAGGTTCATGATGACCGGCTGGCCGTCCTTGAACTTGTCGGCGACCTCCTGGGCCTGGTCGAATCGACGCGGTCGAACGGTCGAGGGCTCCATGGTGCCTCCCTGAACGCTGCGCAGCGTCGGTTGCGATGTTTGCTGGTTCTGATTGGGTCGGATCTGGACCCCGGAGTCGTCGGAGCGGCCCGACGACTGTGCGCTGCGGCGCGACGGTGAGGCGTCGAAGTCCTTGCTCGGAAAGCTCGGCCGCGCCGCCACGGTCCGCACCGTGGGCTCGGGTTCGGATTCGTGCCCACGCTGCGAGCGGGAATCGGCGTCTCGGGGCGCGCGCGATTGGCGCGGCGGCTCCGGCTCGTCGTAACCGTCATAATCGTCGTAGGCGTCGTCGGGACCGAGACCGAGATAGTCCATGGTCCTTTTCCAGAGTGACATGCAATCCTCCTGCGTGCGGGAGGTTAGTCGACGGTTCCCCGTTCGCAGTGGACAGGCCGCACCCACCCCCACCCGCCCGCACCCCAGCCCCCTCCGACACGCACACCCCGGCCTCCCTCCGGCCCCGACTCGTTTGTGGCAGACACAATGTCGTGCAGCGGTCAATTCGGCTGCCGCACACTGCCCCCTCGAAGTTTGCGGCAGACAAATCGACATCCTGCCGTTGATGTGTCTGCCGCAAATCGCGCTTGGCGGCACGGCCCGACGACCATGTCGCAAGCGCTCGAAGCTGCGCGTTGTCGCACCCCTCGACTTGGATGACGACATGACCAATGCTGATCGCCGCATTGCGGCGATTGCGACCGGTCAGTTGGCAACCTTCTCCCGCCGTCAAGCGCATGACGCCGGAGTGTCGGATCGCCAACTTCGACGCCGAGTCCAGAGCGGCGTCCTCGTACAGTCAGGTCCGAACGGCTTCCGGAGCTCGATGAGTCCGATCACACCGCTGGTCGAACTCCGCGGCCTGCTTCGTCGACATCGGCGAACCGGTGTGGACCACCGGACCGACGTCGGCCGCGCTCCTCGGCTTCGATGGATACGTACTTCGAAGGCCATTTCATCTGCTCGTGCCACGGCATCGACACCTCAGCCGAGCGTCCGTGCGCCTCCACCGCACCGATCGGATGGATCCGATCGACCAGTGCGAGATCGACGGAATCCGTGCGACGAGCGCCGTCCGGACGCTCGTCGAACTCGCCCGAGTGGTCGGCCCGGACGAGCTGGCTGTGTGCCTCGACAGCGCCCTCCGCGACGGGCTCGTGTCGGAGGACCTGGTGCACCGACGCGTCGCGGCACTGCGAGCGAGCGGCCGCCACGGGCTCCCAGCGCTCCTCGACGTGCTCGTCGGCAACGAAACGACCCGGGGCGGCCAGAGTTGGTTGGAGCGCGAGTACCTCCGGCTGCTCGCCAGTGCCGGCCTGCCCCGCCCCGAGACCCAGGTCGTGCTGACACGCGGCGGGCGATCGGCTCGTGCGTGTCGACTGCTACTTCCCGGGGACGCGGGTAGTGGTCGAGTTGCTCGGCTATCGATTCCACCGAACCAAGGACCGCAGATCACCAGTGATGCGGGACGGACGAACGCCCTCCTTCGCGATGGCTACCTCCCGTACCAGTTCACCTACGACCAGGTGACCGCATCGCCCGCCGAAGTCGTCGCCACGACTGCCGGCGCCCTCGAGCTCGACTGATTCGCGAACCGATCCCACGCGCCAGGTCGGGTTTGTTGCAGACACTTCGACGTAAACGGTCGACGATGTCTGCCGCAAACTCTGAGCCGGCCGTTTGCGGCAGACAATGTGACGTCAGCCGGTCGTCGTGTCTGCCGCAAACCCCGGTTCGGGGTCGGTGGGGCGGATGGCCGGGGACGGGCTCGGGTCAGGCGGGCGGGCGGGGGCCGAACAGGATGCTGCCGAGGCGGAGTTGGGTGGAACCGCACGACACGGCGAGCTCGTAGTCGCCGCTCATCCCCATCGAACACACGTCGAGGCCGAGTTCGTCGACGAGTGTCCGGGTCTGCACGAATGCCCGTGTCGTCCGGTCGGTGTCGCCGTCGGTCGGGCCGATCGTCATCAACCCCGCGACGTCGAGGCCGGCCTGCGTGGCGTGGCCGACCAGGGCGGCAACGTCCTGAGGCGGGCAACCGGATTTCGACTCCTCGCCGGTGGCGTTGACCTGGATCAGCACCCGCGCGCCGGCGGCCCTCCGGGCGATCTCGGTCGCGATCGACGCCCGATCGACGGTCTCCCACACGGCGACCAGCGGCGCGATGAGGCGGACCTTGTTGCTCTGCAGGTGGCCGATGAAGTGCACCTGCGGTCGGAGCCGTTCGATCACGTCGCGCTTGCCGGCGAGTTCCTGCGCGTAGTTCTCCCCGATCGAACCGCATCCGGCCCCGACGGCCACCTCGATCGCCTCGGGTCCGAACCCCTTCGTCACGGCCACCACGTCGATCGGATGGGTCCACGACCGCTCGACCGCGGCGATTCGCGCCTGAACGAGCGCCAACTGCTCCCCCACCGACGCCACGTTCACCGCCCCTCCCGTCGAAATGGAGCAGATGTCGCGCTGAGCGCGACATCTGCTCCATTTTCGGGTTCGGGTCGGGGTGGTGGGTCCAGGCGACGACGGCGTGGCGGGCGGCGTCGGCGCGGGCGCGATGGGAGAACCACCGCGGGTCGCACGCTGTGCACCCACCGACCGTGTCGAGCTCGACCTGATGGCGTCGCAGGGCGAAGGCCACCGCGGCCGGCACGTCGAGCGCGGGCCGACCCGAGACGGTGGTGGCCGTGATCGCGGCCGCGGCAGCATCGGGGTCGCCACCACCCGCAATCCCGCTCGCCACGGCGTGCAGCTCGTGCGGTCCGAACTCGTAGCACTCGGCGTGGATGCACGGCCCGAGCACCGCGGCCCCGACATGGTCGCCGCGAGCCGTGATGACGTCGACCGCCACGTCGAGCACACCGGCGGCCAACCCCTTCCAGCCGGCGTGGACCGCGACGAGTGTTCCTCCGGCGCCGCACAGCACGACGGGCGCACAGTCGCCGGCCCAGATCGCGAGCTGGGTGTCGGCAGCAGACGTGACGATCACGTCCGCGGCGGGAAGGTCGCCGGCGCGAGCGGGCACTCGGGCACCATCCAGGTCGGCATCGAACACCTGCACGCCGTGCTCCTCGTCGACCATCGTCCAGGCCGCGCCCGTGAGCCTGCGCTGGTGCTCGATCTGTGACCGCCGTCCGCACCCGTCGGACGGGCGCATGTCGCCATCGGCCGCATCGGTGGCGACGACCGTGAGCACGTGTCGTCCCACCGAACCCCGGAAGAGTTCGAGCACCGTGACGATCGGGCTCCTATTTCAGGAAGGACGGAACGTCGAAATCGTCGTCGTCGTCGGGATCGAGGGGATCGGGTTCGACGTCGTCGCCGAACAACTCGGTGATGCGCGTCGGCGAGCCGGTGCGCGGCACGTCTCCGGAACCCGTGCGGCCGACCGGCGGGCCGTCGACACGGTCGAACCCTGCGGCGATGACCGTGATGCGGACCTCGTCGCCCATCTCGTCATCGATGACGGTGCCGAAGATGATGTTCGCGTCCTGGTGGGCGACGGCGTGGATGATCTCGGCCGCCGCGTTCATCTCGAACAGCCCCATCGACGACGGGCCGGTGATGTTGAGCAGCACGCCACGCGCACCATCGATCGCCGATTCGAGCAGGGGGCTGGAGATGGCGGCCTTGGCCGCCGACACCGCGCGCTCGTCGCCACTCGCCTGGCCGATGCCCATCAGGGCCGAACCGGCGTTGGACAGCACCGTCTTGACGTCGGCGAAGTCGGTGTTGATCAGGCCCGGCGTCGTGATGAGACCGGTGATGCCCGACACGCCCTGCAGCAGCACTTCGTCGGCCATCTTGAACGCGTTGAGCACGCTCGTCTTGTCGTTGGCGACCGTCAGCAAGCGGTCGTTCGGGATGACGATCAGCGTGTCGACCTTCTCCCGCAGGCGCTGGACGCCGCTGTCGGCCTGGACCGCCCGACGGCGTCCCTCGAAGGAGAAGGGACGGGTGACGACGCCGATCGTGAGCGCGCCGGCCTCCCGTGCGATCTCGGCGATGACGGGCGCCGCACCGGTGCCGGTGCCACCGCCCTCACCGGCGGTGATGAACACCATGTCGGCGCCGCGGACCATCTCTTCGATCTCGTCGTGGTGCGCCTCGGCGGCCGAGCGGCCGACCTCCGGATCACTTCCCGCGCCGAGGCCCCGCGTGAGGTCGCGACCGACGTCGAGCTTGACGTCGGCGTCGCTCATCAGCAGCGCCTGCGCATCGGTGTTGACCGCGATGAACTCGACACCCTTCAATCCGGCATCGATCATGCGGTTCACCGCGTTGACGCCGCCGCCGCCGACACCGACGACCTTGATGACGGCAAGATAGTTCTGCGGAGCGCCGACCATCAGCGGTTCCTCCATCGATTCGGCTTGCGGTTCAGATTCATGGGTTCCAATCGTTCATCGTTCGGATCGATGTTCCGGTGTCCATCGAAACGGACTGGCGCACATCCTGCCAGGTCTCGGGCACAAGAACGGGGACGCTAACCCGCGTTTCACAAGACGGTGACCTCGGACGTCGACACGTCGATCACGGAGACCGGATCGGATCCGACGTCTTCGAGCTTCCGTTCGAGTCGCACGAGCTTCTCGATCTGGTCGCTGTCGCCGATCGCCGACCCGAAACGGACCTCGATCGGGCCGTTGGCGTCGACCCCGGTGAGGATCAGCCGGAGGTCGGAGCCATCGGGTGTGACCGTCATCGAGTGGACCCGGGAGCGGATCGTCGGGGTCAGTTTGGTGACGAACGACGCCGCGGAGGAATAGCCGATCGGCGCGGTCCCACCGAGCCCGGTGTCGAGCGTGCCCGGCCCGCTGATCCAGACGAGCGCCACGGGTTGCCCCTCGATCAGGTCGAGCACGCGACCGTCCCGATCGAGGACGCGGGTCTCGCCGTCGGCGCCGAGCATGGCGACGAGCGGCGTCCGTTCACGGATCTCGATCGTCGCCGAGTCAGGGAACTTCGTCGTCACCCGGGCGTCCTCGACCCACGGGATCGACTCGAGCTGCTCCTCGGCCGCCAACGTGTCGACGCGCAGCACCGGCGTGCCCGTCAGATCGTCGACCACGGCCTGGAGTTGCGCGGCGTCGGTGTACACGTTGCCGCTGACGTCGACGTTCTTCACCGCGAACAACGACGAGCCGAGGACCGCCAGCGCGGCGACGACCACGGCCAGCACCAGGCCGGCGACGATCACCCATTTCAACCGGCGTCGGCTCTCCGCCCGGCGTACGCCGATTCGTCGCTGCCGCAAACGCGGCTCGATGCCTCGTGTCGAGGCCTCCTTCGGGGCGACCGCGTCGGCCGAACCGTCGTCGTCGATGAACAGCGTCGCACCGACCGCGACGCCCCGTTCGAGCTCGTCGTCGAGGTAGACGGCGTCGGGGAGTTCGTCGCCGCCGATCGAGATCGTCGGCCGTTCGGCGAATGCGGCCGACAGTTCGTCGAGCACCGCGGCGTTCGCCGGGACGGGCTGCGGGGTCGCCGCCGCCGTCGTCGGGTCGCCCGCAGCGTCCCCGCCGTCGCCGTTTTCATTGCTGTCGCCGCCGCCACTGCTGTCAACGCCGTCGCCGGTACCGGCCGCCGGGAGCGGAACCAGACGGACCTCGCCGGAGGAGGAAGCCTCGACCGGGGGGTCGGCGCGCTTGCGCCACCTCGATCCGAGCATCAGTCGGTCGCTCCGATCGGCGGGTAGCCGAGTAGGCGGATCTCGCTGCGCAGCAGGTGCCCGGTTCCGTCGGCCACCTTGCGCTGCACGAGTTCCATCAGCGCGTAGACGTCGTCGGCCGAGCCCCCGTCGTCGGCCTGGATGAAGTTGGCGTGCTTGTCCGACACCTGCGCCGACCCCAAACGCATGCCGCGCAGGCCGAGCTGGTCGATCAGCGCCCCGGCACTCACCTCGCCGGGCACCGGATTGACGAACACCGACCCGGCGTTCTGGCCGCCCGGCTGATTCGCCCGCCGCCATGCCACGACCTCGCTGATGATCGCCTCGGAGGCGGTCCGGTCACCCGGCTGCAGTTGCAACACGGCCTCGAGCACGATGCGGCGAGGCCCGAGGCCACTGCCCCGGAAACGCAGACCGAGCGCCGCCGCGGGCAACACCTCGGTCGCCGAGGTGTCAGGGCCGTCGAGGTCGGCGACCACGACCTCGACCAGCGAGGCCGCCATGTCGGATCCATGACCGCCCGCATTCATCCGTACTGCGCCGCCGATCGAGCCGGGTACGCCCACGGCCCATTCGAACCCGGTCAGCGCCCGAGCCGCCGTCTGCCGGGCGAGGACGGGAAGTGCGACCGATGCGCCGGCACGGACGATGCCGCTGTCGGCGTCGATCTCGAACCGGTCGGTGAGGGCGGTCGTCGACACGACGATCCCCTCGAAACCGGCGTCCGCGACGAGCAGGTTCGACCCGCGGCCCAACACGTGCACGGGCAGTCCCGACACCTGCACCGCATTCGCCAGAACAGCCAGGTCGTCGAGCCGGCCGACCTGGACGAACAGTGCCGCCCGTCCCCCGACCCGATAGGTCGTGAGCGGCCCGATCGGCACGTCGATCTGCGCCAGGTCACCGAGGACCGCGGCGGCCGCGCGAACGGCCTCGGACGGCGAGGCGGTCGGGTTGCCCGTGCGGTCAGCCGGCGCGCCGAGCATCGAGCACCTCCGTGGGAAAGGTCGCGATGTCGCCGCAGCCCATCGAGATCCAGACGTCGCCCGGGCGTGCCTCGCCGGCGACGAACCGAACGAGGTCGTCACGGCGCGGCAACCACACCACCCGCTGCTCCGGATGCGCCTCCGTCACGGCATTCACGAGCAGCTTGCCGGTGACCCCCGGGATGGGCGCCGTCCCCGAGGAGTAGATGTCGGTGAGCACGACGATGTCGGCATCGACGAACGCGTCGGCGTAGTCGGCCCAGATCTCGGCGATGCGGTTGAACCGGTTCGGCTGGAAGACCACGAGGACGCGCGACCAGTCGTCGCCGCTCGAACGGGCGGCCGCGAGCACCGCCGCGATCTCGCTCGGCAGGTGTCCGTAGTCGTCGACGAACGTGACGCCCCGATCGATCCCACGGATGTCGAACCGGCGGGCGACACCGCCGAATCGGGCCAGCGCGGACGCGATGTGCTTCGGCTCGACACCCACCGCCAGCGCCATGCCGGCGGCCCCGGTGGCGTTGACCACGTTGTGCACCCCGCGCAGCGGGAGTTCGATGTCGACGACATGACCGGGAGGGATCGCGTCGAGGTGCTCGACGAGTCGATCGCTCCGCTCGATGGCGAACCGGAACGCACCCTCGGCCGGTCTGATGTCGACGGCGCGCAGGTCGACGCCCTCGGACTGACCGTAGGTGATCGCACCGTGGCGGAGCGCCAGCGCGGCCGTGACCGGGTCGTCACCACACACCACCTTCGGCCCATGCGATCTGGCCGAGGAAGCGGTCGAAGCTGTCGACGATGCCGGCGAAATTGCCGTAGTGGTCGAGGTGATCGACCTCCACGTTGGTCAGCACCGCCCCGTACAGGGGAAGTTCCAGATGCGTCCCGTCGCTCTCGTCGGCCTCGACCACGAACCAGGGTGACCCGGTCCACTGCGCGCCGGTGCCGAGGTCGGTCACGTCGCCACCGATCACGAAACTCGGCCGCATGGCGGCCTCCGCCAGGATCAGCATCAACATCGACGTGGTCGTCGTCTTGCCGTGCGTGCCGGCCACCGCGAGGGAGTTGGCCTGGGCGCAGATCGACGCCAACATGCCCGCTCGGGTGAGGACCGTCACACCGGTCTGGCGGGCCTCGTCGAGTTCGATGTTGTGTCGCGGGATGGCGGTCGAAGCCGTGACGGCGTCGATGCCGTGCACCAGGGCGCGATCGTGACCGACGTGTACCTCCACGCCGGCGGCGCGAACACGTTCGAGGACGGGATGCTCCCGAAGGTCTGATCCCGACACGCTGTGGCCCATCTCGGCCAACGCGATGGCGATGGCGCTCATGCCGGGACCGCCGACGCCGACCACGTGCAGCCGGCGGGAGACACCGAGATCGATCGTCAGGGAGTCGGTCCGAACGGGCTCGATCGGTGCGGGTGGGAGGGAGGTCACGATGCCGAAGATGTTACGGCGACCCGCTCGATCAACCTGGCCAAGGCGCCACGACGGTGCACCTCGCCACGAACGGCGGCAGCGGTCGACAGCGCGGTGCACGCGGCCGGATCCGTACGGAGCCGTTCGATCTCGCTGCCCAGGCGGGCGAGTTCGTCGTCGCGGAGCATCACGGCGCCTCCCACCTCGGTGAGCCACTCGATGTTGTCGCGCTGGTGGTCGTCGGTCGCGCCCGGCCACGGCACCAGGATCGACGGGATGCCGGTCGCCGCCACCTCGTGCACCGTGCTCGCTCCGCCACGACCCACGAGCAGGTCGGCGGCCGCGTACACCGCCGCCATGTTCGGCTCGTAGCCGACGACCCGGTGGATCACCCCCGGTTCGCCCTCGATGCGCTCGATGTCTGCCGCGAAACGCTCTCCGGCCACCTGGTGGACGGCGAGGCCGACGTCGTCGCGATGATCGACCAGGTAGTTCCTGATCGCGTCGTTCAGCGGCCCCGAGCCGAGTGACCCGCCCATCACCGCCACCACGAACCGGTCGTCGGGGATCTCGAGGGCCTCTCGGGCCGACGCTCGATCGGCGACCCGGTCGACATCGAGGATCGCCCGCCGCAGCGGGGCGCCCGTCACCTCCGCCCGCGGCAGGGGTGACCCCTCGAACGCCACCGCGGACGCGGCCGCGCGCCGGGCGGCGAGCCGGCTGGCGCGGCCCGGTGTCCGGTCGTAGGAGACGACCACGATCGGTACGTCGAGCCGCTCGGCGGCGAACACCGAGGGCATGCTCGCGTAACCCCCGACCGAGACGACCACGCTGGGTCGGTCGTCGCGGAACGCCCGGATCATCGAGCGGGTGGCCGACGCCATCTTCGGCACGAACCCGAGGTTCCGCCGGTCGAGGCGGCGTTGGAAGCCGACGACGTCGCAGAACGTGTGCGGGAACGGCGTGTCGGGGAGCAATCGGCGCTCGATCCCGCGCTCGGAACCGACGTAGCGGATCGTCGCGGGATCGTGACCGCTCGCCACCAGGGCCTCGGCCACTGCGATCGCCGGCAGGACGTGCCCCGCCGTGCCGCCACCCGTGACGACGGCGAAGCAACCGGGCCCCTCCGTCGTCGTGGTCACGATCGAACGACTCGACGGGCCACCGACAGCAGCAGACCGGCGGCGGTCATGCTGACGAACAGCGAACTGCCGCCGGCCGAGAAGAACGGCAACGTCAGGCCCGTGACGGGCAGCCGACCGACGACCCCGCCGAGGTTGACGACCGCCTGCACGCCGAACCATGTGGCGATACCACCGGCCAGGAGCATGCCGAAGCGATCCGGCGCGGCCAGGGCGGTCTGGATCCCGAAGCCGACGAGCATGATGAACCCGCCGATCACCGCCGCGGTGCCGACGAAGCCCAACTCGTCGGCGATCACGGCGAAGATGAAATCGCTCTGGGCGTAGGGCAGATAGCCGAGTTTGCCCTTGCCACCACCGATGCCCGACCCGGTGAGCCCGCCCGAGGCGATGCTCAGATAGCCCTGGTAGATCTGGTAGGCGAGGTGGTCCTTCTCGGCGGCGACGTTGGTGAAGGCCGTGAAGCGGGCGAGCCGACGCGGGCTCGACACGACGAACAGCAGGGCGATCGCCGCGCCGCCGACGGTGACGGTGGCGAGGTGGGTGATCGGCACACCGGCGATCCACGCGACCGACAGGACGATGGCGGCCAGCACGAGCGCCGAGCCGAGGTCGCCCTGGGCGAGGCAGAGCCCTGCCCCCACCCCGGCGAGCAACGCGATCGGCACGATGGCCCGGCGGGCCTCGACGACATCGTCGGCTCGACGGGCGAGCAGGTCGGCGGCGAGCACGACCACGGCGAGTTTGAGGAACTCCGACGGCTGGACACTGAGCCCGCCGAGCCGGATCCAGGAGCTGGCCCCGTTGACGTTGGCGCCGAGCCCGGGGATGAACGGCAGCGACATGGCGATCACACCGAGCAGGCCGAGCGGGATCACGAGCTTGCGCCACATCTGGTAGGGGTACCGGGCCGCGATGACGAGGCTGAGGAGCCCGAGCCCCGCCCAGGTGGCCTGCTTGCTGAAGATGCGGTACGGCGAATGGCCGAGATTGGCTTCGGTGACTGCCGATGCCGACAGCACCATCACGAGGCCGAGCATCACGAACACCGCCACCACGGCGGCGATCGCGTAGTAGGTCCCCGTCGGCGGTCCGAGTTCCGCGGTGCGCGTCGATCGCCCGGCCCGCGCCGCGCCGAGCCGGGCGCGGGCCTCGGCCGGTGTGATGCGCTTCTTGGTGGCGCTGCGCAGCCAGCGGCGCGTCGCATCCGTGGTGACCGGGGACGACGCCGTCCGCCGGGTCGGCGCAGGTGCGAGGGTCGTCGGTCCGTGCAGACGCTCGAGCGCGGCGCGACGGCGATCACTGATGGTGAGCGGAGCGGTCATGATCGATCTCCCGGTTCAGGGTGGGCCGCGGCGGGGCGGCGAGGCTGGCGTTGGAGGGCATCGACGAGCGTTCGGAAATGGTCACCGCGGGCCTCGAATCCGGTGTACTGGTCGAAGCTCGCGCAGCCGGGCGACAACAGCACGGTCTGGCCCGGCGAGGCGATCCGCGCCGCCAGTTCGACCGCTTCGTCGAGCGTGTCGACGACCTCGACGCGGTCGACGTCGCTGAACAGCCGTGCCAGTGCCGGCCCGGTGTGGCCGATGGCGATCAACGCGTCGACGCGATCGGGTTCGGCTGCCATCGGCGACAGGTCGACGCCCTTGTCGTACCCGCCGGCGATCAGGACGATGCCGCGAAAGCTGCGGATCGCCGCCGACGCGGCGTGGGGCGTGGTCGCCTTGGAGTCGTTGTACCACCCGACCCCGTCGATGTCGGCGAGGTGTTCCAGGCGGTGCTTCGGCCCGACGAACGTAGCCAGGGCCGTCCCGACGGCATCGGTCTCGACGAGCCCGGACTCGAGGACCAGTGCCGAGGCAGCCAATGCGTTCGTGATGTCGTGCGGCAGCGCGCGGCGCATCGCACCCACGTCGGCCAACGTCCCGTGGGGACCTGTGAGCACCTCGCGGCCACCGGTCGTCGAGCGTCGATAGTCGCCACGGTCGAGCCCGAACGTGACGTGCCGCGCCGCCGACTGGTCGAGGTGCCGGATCACGACCGGATCGTTTGCCGAGCCGATCGAGGTGTCGTCCGTACGTTGGTTGGCGAAGATGCGGCCCTTCGCCGCCTCGTACGACGCCATCGACGTGTGCCAGTTGAGGTGATCGGGTGCGAGGTTGAGCCACGCCGCCGCCTCGGCGCGGAACGTCGGCGTCCATGCCAGCCGGAAACTCGTGCACTCCACCACGAACGCGTCGACGTCGAGGTCGATCGCGTCCACGAGGGGCGTGTCGGTGTTGCCGGCATCGATCGTGCGGACACCGCCGGCACGCAGCATCTCGACGGTCAGCAGGGTCGTCGTCGTCTTCCCGTCGGTCCCCGTGATGGCGAGGATCGGACGCGGCCCGCCGTCGCGGTCCTGCTCCCAGCGGTACGCCAACTCGATCTCCGACGCGAGGTCCACGCCGTGCCGGTGTGCGGCGTCGATGACCGCGTGCGTCTCCGGCACCCCCGGAGCCGGGCACACGAGATCGCACGACCCGACCAGGCGTTCGAGCTCCGCCTCGGTCGGTGTCGGGAGCAGTTCCACACCCAGGTCCTCGGCCAACTGCCGACGTTCGTCGGTGACGTCGTCGTCGACGACGATGACGTCGACACCGCGGTCCCGGAGGGCGCGCGCCGTCGACGCTCCCGCAACGGCGAATCCGTAGACCAGCGCCGTCACGGCGTACCGCCCGCCACGTTCGTGAAGTCGGCGATGAAGATGCCGAGTGCCACCGCCACGCAGATCGCCGAGATCAACCAGAAGCGGATGATCACGGTCGTCTCCGGCCAGCCCACCAACTCGAAGTGGTGATGGATCGGCGACATGCGGAACAGTCGACGCTTGCGGCCCGACGCCTTGAAGACGCCCATCTGGACGGCGACCGAACCGGCCTCGATGACGTTGATCGCGCAGATCAACACGAGCAGGAGCGACGTGTTCAGCGTGAGTGCACAGAAGGCGAGGGCCGAGCCGAGGGCGAGCGCGCCGACGTCGCCCATGATGATCCGTGCGGGCGCCGCGTTCCACCACAGGAATCCGAGGCATCCCCCGGCGAAGGCGGCGGCGAACACACCCATGTCGAGTGGGTTGACGATCGAGCCGTAGATGTCCGGGTTACGGAACGCCCAGTAGGCGATGATCGTGAAGGCACCGAAGCCCATCAGTGCCGATCCCGCCGCCAATCCGTCGAGCCCGTCGGTGACGTTGACGGCGTTGGTCGTCGCCCAGATGATCATCCCGGCCCAGATGATCCAGACGACGGTCGGCACCTCGAAGCCCACGTCGGGCCGGGTGATCGCGATCGTCTCGGAGATGCCCGTTCCCACCACGAGCCACCAGGCGAAGCCGAAGCTGGCGAGCATCGTTATGTAGTTCTTCTGCTTCCAGAAGATGCCGCGGTTGTGGCGCTTGCGGACCTTGATGAAGTCGTCGAGGAAGCCCATCGCCGCCATGAACAGCACGCCGACCCAGACGATCATCGTCTGATCGGAGAATGCCAGCCCCGGACGGATGTGGGCGACCAGCCAGCCGATGAGCGCGGCGACGACGATGGCGATGCCACCCATCGTCGGCGTGCCCTGCTTGTGCATGTGGTGTTCGGGACCGTGATCCTCCTTGCCGAGGATCGGCTGGCCCTGGCCGCGGGTCCGGAAGAACACGATCAGGTATCGCGTGCCGAACAGCGCCACGACCATCGCCGTACCGCCGGCGAGCATGATGGCGATCACGCCCTACCCCCCAGCAAGTCGGCCTCCAGGAGTTCGGTGATCACGGCCCGGTCGTCGAAGTCGACGACGCGGTCACCCAGGTCCTGCGTTCGTTCGTGACCCTTGCCGGCCACGACGAGTACGTCCCCTGGCGTCAGCGGGGCGAGTCCGGCGGCGATCGCGGTTCGGCGATCTGGCTCGACCTGGATGTCGACGTCGGTGTCGTTCATCCCGCCGAGGATGTCACGGATGATCGCGTTCGGTTCCTCATGGCGCGGGTTGTCCGATGTGACGATCACGCGATCGGCGAGGCGGGCGACCACCGCGCCCATCTCGGGGCGCTTCTCGCGATCACGGTCGCCGCCGGCCCCGAACACGATCGCCACGGTCGAACCGGTGTCGGCGATCGCGCGCGCCGAGCGGAGGACTTCGGCCAACCCGTCGGGGGTGTGGGCGTAGTCGACGACCACGGTGAGCCCCGCGCTCGTTGCGGCCGGCACCGCTTCGAACCGGCCGGGAATGGGGTTCGTCGCGGCCAGGCCGGCGACGGCGACGTGCGGCTCGACGCCGAGTTCCACGGCGGTGACGAGCGCGGCGTGGGAGTTGGCGACGTTGAAGTGACCGCCGATCGGCACGGTCACGTCGATGGCGCCCCAGCGGTACGAGTGCGAAGAGCCGTCCACGACGAGGTCGTCGAGGTCGTCGGCCGAGATCGGCACGACCCGGATGTCGTCGTCCCCGCGGCTGCTGTTCACTTGAAGGGTGTCGGCGAGCAACCGCCCGTAGGTGTCATCGACGTTGATGACGGCCAGCGGCGAGAACGCCGGGTCGAAGAGTCGGGCCTTGGCCCGGAAGTACTCCTCGGTCGAACCGTGCAGATCGAGGTGGTCCCGGCCGAGATTGGTGAACACGACCGCGTCGAACTGTGTTCCGTCGACCCGATGGAGCGCCAGGGCGTGCGACGACACCTCCATGACGGCCGCGCCGCAGCCCGGACTCCTTGAACGACGCGAGCAGCGCCTGGAGCTCCGGGGCCTCCGGGGTGGTGCGCTCGCCGTGCAGCGTGCCGACGATCCCGGTCTGCCATCCGTGCTCCTCGAAGATCGCGGCGAGCAGCTGCGCGGTGGTGGTCTTGCCGTTGGTGCCCGTGATACCGACCGTCGCCAGGTCACGGCTGGGATGGCCGTACACGGCCGCGGAGATCGGTCCGAGCCGGCGACGGGTGTCGTCGACGACGATCTGGGGAACCTCGGCGATCCCTCCGAGAGGATGATCGACGAGGAGCGCCACCGCGCCATCCGCGACCGCCTGCGCGGCATAGTCGTGCCCGTCGAACGCGGTACCGCGGACGCAGGCGAACAGGGTGTCGCGCCCGACGTCGCGCGAGTCGTGCGTCACGCCGCGCAGTTCGACCCCCTCGGCCGTCCCGATCACGTCGGTGACCGAACCGCGCGCGTGGTCGGCGAGCTCGTCGAGGAGCTGGTCCATCGTGATCATGGCTCGTCAGGTCGGCGCGCAGGTCGGCGCGTTCTCGTTCGGGACGATGCCGAGCTCGTGGATCAGCGAGGGAGCCAACTCGGCGAACACCGGCGCCGCGGCGGTGCCACCGAAGCGGTCGAACGTTCCGGCCGGCGGTTCGTCGACCGAGACGAGAACCGTCACCTGCGGATCATCGGCCGGGAAGAAGCCGACGAAGCTGGCGTAGTAGACGCGCTGACCGTTCTCGTTGAAGTAGGTGCCGTTGTCGGCAGCCTTGAAGGCGGTGCCCGTCTTGCCGGCGATCGAGAGCCCTTCGACCTGGGCGCGGGTGGCGGTGCCCTGGCACACGACCTGGCGCATCATCTCGGTGGTCTGGGCGGCCGCTTCCGGCGAGACCACGACGTGCGACTCGGACGGTGGCGTCTCGGTGGTCGTGCCGTCGGCTCCGACGATGGAACTGACGAGTTTCGGCGCGACATAGACGCCGCCGTTGGCGATCGTGTTGATCGCGGCCACGAGCTGCAGCGACGTGCTCGACACACCCTGGCCGTAGGCGACCGTCACGCGCTCGCTGCCCCAGAGGTCGTCGGCCTTCTTGAGGATGCCCGCCGACTCGCCCGGGAAGTCGAGCGCTGTCTTCTGACCGAGGCCGAACGCCGCCATGTAGTCGCGGTGCCGGTACCGACCCATGAGTTCCTGCACCGTGATCGTGCCGATGTTCGACGAATCGATCAGGATCTTCGAGACCGACATGGGCTCGGTCGGGTGCTGCTCGGCGTCGGTCAGCAGGTCGTCGGCGTACTGCTTGCGCCAGGGCACTTCGAAGTACGTGTCGGGCGTGACGAGACCGTCGCTCAGTGCACTGGAGATCGTGATGACCTTCGCCACCGAACCCGGTTCGTACGCGTCCACGGCGGCGTAGTTGCCCGACGTCACCTCGTACTGGCCCGTCTCGTCGCTGCGCCGCACCGATGCCATCGCCAGGATGTCGCCGGTGTGCGGTGCCATCACGATGGCCGTGGCGCCACGGGCACCCAGTTCGCTCACCCGTTCGAGGAGCACCTGCTCGGCGGAGAACTGGATCGAACGATCGAGCGTGAGCACGAGGTCGTCGCCGGGGATCGGCGCTTCGGTGACGGTCTCGGATCCGGGGATCGACCGGTTCCCGGGCGCGACTTCGCGGGACATCTCGCCGCCGGTACCGCTGAGCATGTCGTCGTACTGCATCTCGAGGCCGGCGATGCCGGTGCCGTCGATGTTGGTCTTGCCGATCACGCTGCGTCCGGTCTCGCCACCGGGCATTTCGCGCCGGTCCTCCCGATCGACGTTGACGCCGGGGAGCTCGAGGCTCGAGATCTGGTCGCCGAGCGCGGCGTCGATCTGGCGGGCGACGTACACGAATCCGCGCTGCTTGCTGTCGACCTCGGCCTCCAGTTCGGAGACCTTCTCGTCGGACAGGTCGAGCAGGTCGTCGAGCGTCTGGATCGTGGCGGTGCCGTTGTCGATGAGTTTCGGGTTGATCGAGATGGTGGCGGCGGGCACCGAGATCGACAGCTCGTTGCCGTTGCGGTCGAAGATGGCGCCGCGCTGCGCGGGCACGTCCCACGTGCGGGTCCACTGCGCCGCGCCCTCCTCGCGGTACGCCTCGGCTTCGGTGGTCTGCAACGCGGCGACACGGGCGACGACCACCAGCAACAGCGCGGCGATGACGACCAGCGCGGCGATCAGCCGGAATCGAGGCGACCCCGCACGACGCGGGGTGCGCTTGCGTGGTGGCGGCGCCTGCACCCGCGCCCGGTTGCGCGGGGGATGCTTGCGGGTGGCCGATCGAGCGCCGGCCTTGACGGCTTCGAGCCGACCTTGTCCGGCTTCGACCCCGCCTTGTCCGGCTTCGACCCCGCCTTGTCCGGCTTCGCCGGGGAACGCGTCGAGCGGGTCCGCGGCGGCACCGAACGGGTCGGACCGCTGGCGTGGCGGCGCACCGTCGGCGCGGCCGATGCGGTGGGCGCGGACGGTTTCGTGGTCCGGGTCTTCGGAGCGGACCCGGCGGATGCGGCACGGCCCGACCCGGTCGCGCGGACCGTCCCGTGCGTCCGATACGCACCGACGCGTTCGCTCACGGCTGGTCCCCTGTCTGGTCGGCGTTCGTATCGGTCTCGGCGGCGGTCGCATCGGTTTCGGCGGCGGGCTCGGCGGTCTTGGCGGTGTGGGTGGCGAGCTCCCGGGCCGAGACCGCCTTGACGTCACGGAACTGCTGGAGCGGATCGGTGTCGACGATGATCCGAGACGTGGCGTCGACCGTTCCCGCCGCAGCGAGCTGAACAGCGACCGCCTCGGGCGTGACGCGGACGAAATCGCTCGAGTCGCCCCGCCCCATCCCCAACGCTCCGGCGGCCTCGGCGAGACGGACCGGTGAGCGCAGTTCGGCGCGCTGGTACCGGAGGTCGTCGAACAGCTCGCGCTGCTCGGCCACCGCCCGGTCGAGACGATCGATACGCAGTTGGCGCTCGGCGAGCTGGGTGTGGAACACCGCGGCTCCGAGGAGCCCGCCGAACAGCGCCGTCCACGCCAGGGCTCCGACGACCGCCGGCCAGCGCCGACGCTTCGGCACGACCGCGAGGGCCGGCTTCACCACGGTCTGGTGCCGCGGCGCGCGCGCTCGGATCGAGCCTCCGGTCGTCGACGGTTCGCGACGTAGTGCCAGGGCCATCAGCGGTCCTTCCGGTCGGCATTGGCGATCGGATCGATCTTCTCGACCACCCGGAGCCGTGCCGACGCGGCGCGACGGTTCGCCTCGCGCTCGGCATTGCTCGGACGCTTGGGAACGCCGCGCACGAGGCGGACGGTCTGTACCGCACCGCACACGCAGGGGAGATCGGGCGGGCACTCGCACGCTCCGGCGGCGACGGCGAAGCGCTCTTTGACGATGCGGTCTTCACCCGAGTGGTACGCCAGCACCGCGATGCGGCCACCGGTGCGGGTGGCCTCGACCGCCTGGTCGAGTGCGCTCGGCAAGACCTCGAGTTCGCCGTTGACCTCGATCCGAATGGCCTGGAACGTCCGTTTCGCCGGGTGTCCGCCCGTACGTCGCGCGGCGGCCGGGATCGCGGTCGTGACCACTTCCGCGAGCTCGGTCGTCGACTGGAGCGGACGTGCGGCGACGATCGCCCGGGCGATGCGTCGGGCGAAGCGCTCGTCGCCGTACCGACGGATGACGTCGGCCAGTTCCCGCTCGTCGTAGCCGTTGACGACGTCGGCCGCCGACCAGCGCTGATCGGCGTCCATGCGCATGTCGAGGGGGCCCTCGTTGCGGTACGAGAAGCCGCGGTCCGCGTGGTCGAGCTGCGGTGACGACACGCCGAGGTCGAACAGGGCGCCGCTGATCTCGTCGACGCCGTGGTCGTCGAGCGCCTCGGCGAGCTGGTCGAATCGGCGATGGCTCGTGCGCACGCGGGGAGCGAACTCGGACAGCGCCTCGGACGCGGCGTCGAGTGCCTCGGCGTCCTGGTCGATGCCGAGGACGTCGATCTGCGGGTGGTGGCGCAACAGCGAGGCGCTGTGCCCGCCCCCGCCGAGGGTCGCATCGACGACGGTGCCGGGCGGCACCATCGCGAAGAGTTCGGTGATCTCGTCGAGCATCACGGGACGATGTTCGAATCCGGTGGAGTCCGGTTCGTCGGCGCTCATCGGGCGCCTCCCGCGATCTCCTGCTGTCCGACCTGTTCGCTGTGCCGGTAGGCCTCCGGGTGCCAGATCTCGATCTGGTCGAGCGATCCGAGCACCATCACGGCTCCCTGCTGTTCGATCCCGGCGTGTTCGCGGAGGCGGCCGTCGAGCGTGATGCGACCCTGCTTGTCGATCGCGGCATGAACCGCCGACGATGCGAACGCCCGCTTGCGGTCGCGACTCACCTCGCCGCGGCGGACCTGTTCGATCACTTCGGCGGCCTGGGCCTGGAACGACTCCTCGCTGCGCACGGTGACGCAACCATCGTCGCCGATGAACAGATAGCAGTGCTCACCGAGGTCGGCACGGAACGGCGATGGCAGCGCCACTCGCCCCCGCTCGTCGAGCTGTCGCTCGTGAACCCCGACAAACACGCGCCGCGTCCCTCATTTCTTTCTGCCTCGAACTCCCACGAACGTCTGCCTCGCCGGGTCTCGCGGGAGATCTCCCCAGCCGTCCCCATTCTTCCCCCAATTCCCCCCATTGTCAACCATCCTCCCCCATTTCCCCACCAGATCTCCCCACCGACCCCCGCCCCACCACCCGCAGCGATGAGCGAACCGACCGAGGGGTGGGCCGGTCGCTCATCGCAGCACGACGCCCGACCCAGCGATGAGCGAACCGACCGAGGGGCGGGCGGCTCGCTCATCGCAGGGACGTGCTGCGGCGGGACGTCGAGACGTGTGCGCGGCGGGCTACGGGGCGGAGAGGGCGGCGCGGAGGAGCTCGGGGACGGCGGCCGAGGCCGCGGCGTCGAGCGTGGCGACCGGGCGCAGCGCCTCGCGAGCGGGCCGTGACGCGGCCGGGAGCAACTCGAGGAGCGCTCCGGGGTCGTAGACGGTGTGCCAGCAGGCCTGGAAGCGGGCGGCCTCCCGGGTGAGTCGTTGGCTCAACCCGACGAGCTTTTCACCGTCGAGCGTCACCTCACCGGGGCCGAGACCGTCGAAACAGATGGTCGACGACCACGCGGTCGTCTCGAGCGGACCGCGGTGCACCGCGAGGCGGCCGGCGAGGTCGGGCGCGGCGGCCACGAGGGCGTCGAGCATGTGCGAACCGGTCCGGCACATCGACCCCCGCACGTCGTCGAGTCCGGCGTCCCGTCCGCCGTCGCCGCCACGGGGCACGATCACGTCGAGCCACATCACCTCACCCGGCACGAGCAGCACCGCTCCCCCGCCACTGCGCCGCCGGACGACCTCGATCCCGGCGCGGGAACACGCGTCGAGGTCGATGGTCGAATCGGGCTGGCTCGAGCCGAGCACGAGCGCCGGCCCCGCGACGTCGTGCCACCAGATCGTCGGGCTGACCGGATCGGGAATCGGCCGGTGATGCAGCGATTGGGCCGACCCGACCGTGTGCTCGAGTGCGAAGCCGTGCAACGAAGCGCTCAGGACGCCATCGGCAGGTACGGGCGCCACGTGTCGGGGATGCCGCTGACCGACACGATCACCCAGGCGGTGGCCCGCGGCGCCCGGCACGGACGGGCGAGTCGCATCCCGGCTTCGTCGGGCGTGCGATCACGCTTGGTGAGGTTGCACGGTCGGCACGCGGCCGCCACGTTCTCCCACGTGTGCGGCCCGCCCTTCGAACGCGGCACGACGTGATCGATCGAATCGGCGCGCTCGCCGCAGTACTGGCAGCGATGGTCGTCGCGGGCGAAGATCGCCCGGCGCGACAGCGCGGCGCGGCGGACGAAGGGCACCTTGACCATGTATCGCAACCGGATGACCGACGGGCAGGGCACGCACAAGGACGCCGAATGGAGCACGTGGCCGTCGCCTTCGACCAGATCGGCCTTCTCGGCGAGCACGAGGCAGGTGGCTCGTTGCGCGGACACGACACTCAGCGGCTCGAAGCTGGCGTTGAGAACGAGCGCGCTCCGCATCGTCCGGACCCTACTGACCCCAGCTCACGGGCGCTGCGTACGTTCCCAGTCGCGACACCATCGCAGGTAGTTCACCACATCGGCGGGCTCGGGTGCGTGCGCAGCGTCGCCGTACTGGGTGAGCATGCGGAAGCCGAGATACTCCTTCGACGGCCGCGGGAGGTACGGCGGTCGACGCCACCAACCCCGGGGCAGCATCCGCACCAATTGCCGGACACCGGTCGCCCAGAGCGTGGGCCGGGCGGCCACGGCGGCGACGTTCGACGGCCAACCGGTCAGGGTCGGGGCTCCTTCGGCAGGCCGAGGATCATCTCGCCGATGATGTTGCGCTGGATCTGCGACGACCCGGCGTAGATCGTGCCGGCCCGGGCGTTGAGGAACGTGCCGACCCATGACGCCGACGAGTTCGGCGCACCGGGATCGTCGGTCTGGAACGCGGACGACGGCGGACGGCCGGTCGGGACGAGGGCGTCGGCGCCGAGGATGTCGACCGCCAGCTCGGTCACCTTGCGGTGGTACTCGCTCCAGTACAGCTTGGAGATCGCACCGTCGGGGCCCGGATGATGGCCGGCGAGGAACTTGGTCAGCGTTCGCTGACCGCTGAACTTCATGATCCGCACCTTGGAGTAGCACCAGGCGAGACGCTGGCGGATCACCGGGTCGTCGGCCACGCCGTACTCGACGGGCGAGGGCGAACAGACGCTCGAACTCGGCCTCGTAGCGGATCGGGCCGGTCGCCGCGGCCTCGCCGCGCTCGAACCCGAGCAGCGACATCGCCACCGCCCAGCCGTTGTTCACGCCACCGAGCACGTTGTCCTTCGGGCACCGCGCATCGGTGTAGAAGACCTCGTTGAACTCGCTCTCGCCCGAGATCATCTTGATCGGCCGCACCTCGATACCGGGCTGGTCCATCGGCACGAGCAGGAACGTGATGCCCTTGTGTTTGGGTGCGTCGGGGTCGGAGCGGGCCAGCGTGAAGATGTGATCCGCGAGGTGGCCGGCCGACGT
The DNA here is from genome assembly GCA_963752815.1 of Ilumatobacteraceae bacterium. Classification (GTDB taxonomy): domain Bacteria; phylum Actinomycetota; class Acidimicrobiia; order Acidimicrobiales; family Ilumatobacteraceae; genus Sva-07. Next base: position 678,554 of record CAVVZI010000006.1, read on the forward strand.
CCAGATCTTCTGGCCGTTGAGGACCCATTCGTCGCCGTCGAGTTCCGCTCGGAGGCCGACATTGCCGAGGTCGGATCCGGCGTTGGGTTCCGAGTAGCCCTGGCACCACGTGTCGGCGCCGGACAGGATGCGCGGCAGGTAGTAGCGCTTCTGCTCCTCGGTCCCCCACATCTGGATGGTGTTGCCGAGCATCTGGATACCGAACACGTCGTTGTGGCCACCGGTCGGCACGCCCGCCCGGGCGAATTCCTCCGCGAGGATCACCTGCTCGAGCGGGCTCAGGCCGGCGCCGCCGTACTCGACGGGCCAACCGGGAGCCAGATAGTTCGCCTCGTACAGCGTCTTGCGCCATTCGGTGAGGAATCGATCGATCGCTTCACCCTCGAGCGCTCCGGTGCCCTGCCACCCGGCCGGCAACTTCTCGGCGAGGAAGGCCTGCACCTTCTCGCGGTAGGCCTCGGCTTCGGGGGCGTACGTCGGCTGCATGGGCCGAGGCTAACCGGACCGCGGAGTCGCGCCGGCCGTCGGCTGCAACGCCGGCACGAGTGCCGCCGCGGCGACGAGCGGCTGGACCGGATCGGTCAGTTCCACCAGCGAGAAGTCGCCGAGGTGGGTGAGGCGCGAGCGCAACATCACTTCGCGGTGGATCGCCTCGACCAGCGGATCGCCGAACGTGTCCACGACCGAACCGGTGATGAACACGGTCGACACGTCGACGATGGCCAACGTGCTCGCGATCGCCCGCCCGAGGAGGATCCCCGTGCGATCGATGATGGTGTCGGTCGCCCGCCGCAGCGGCCGGTTCATCTCCTTTTCGAGGTCGGTGGCCGAGGCGAGCACGGCAAGACACCCCGTGCCGCCACACCAACACGGTGGGCCACCTGGATCGACGACCGTGTGGGCGATCGAGCCCGCATTGCCCTTGGCGCCGCGTAGTCGGCGGCCGGCGACGATGCACGCCGACTCGACCGTCGTGTCGACGATGAGCGTGAGCGAACTGTCGATCTGCCGTGCGGCGCCGAGCCACCGCTCACCTTCCGCGAGGGCGGCCGCGGCGGAGTCGAGCACCACCGGCAGGCCGGTGAGGTCCTCGAGGTGACCGCGGAGCGGGAACGCCGTCCAGGCGGGAATCAGATGCGGCGAGACCGACCCAGCGGTCTGATCGAACGGCGTGGTGGTGCTCACGCCCACCGTTTCCGGTGCGGCGACATCGTCGGATGCCGCGGCCAGGACACGGCCGATGAGCTGCTCGAGCACCCGCCACACGTCGCGGCTCGGGGTGCTGATGCGGTCCCGGACGAGCACATCACCGTTCCCGTCGACGATGCCGGCCGAAAGCCGGACGGGATCGACGACCACCGACAGCACGGTGGGGCCCGGAGCACTCATCACCGCGAACGTATCGGCGATCCCGAGTGAGCACCGAGCAGGACTACGATCGTGCGGTGACCACCGGAATCTCCGCAGACGGTTCGACCACCACCGCCAGCGCCGCCGCGCCGGATTCCGAGATGTCGGGGCGGACCTTCGAGCAGCTGTTCGATGCGATCACCGCCAACGTCGCGACGGTGCTCCACGGCAAGACGGACGCGATCGAACTGGCGGTGATGTGCCTGCTCGCGGAGGGTCACCTCCTCGTGGAGGACGTGCCGGGGGTCGGCAAGACGAGCCTCGCCAAGGCGCTCGCCGCGTCGATCGACTGCGCGTGGAAGCGCGTGCAGTTCACGCCCGATCTGCTGCCGACCGACCTCGTCGGTGTCAGCGTCTACCAGCGGTCGACCGAGACGTTCCGCTTCGAGGCGGGGCCGTTGTTCGCCAACATCGTGCTCGCCGACGAGATCAACCGGGCATCGCCGAAGACGCAGTCGGCGCTGCTCGAGGCGATGGAGGAGCGGCAGATCACCGCCGACGGTGTGAGCCGTCGTCTCGATGCCCCGTTCATGGTCATCGCCACGCAGAACCCGGTCGACCAGGAGGGCACGTACCGGCTGCCCGAGAGTCAGCTCGACCGCTTCCTCTTCCGGATCACGATCGGTTACCCCGGTCGCACGGCGGAGATCCAGATGCTCGACAACCTCGGGTCGGCGGCCGCGCTCCGCGTCCTCGAGCCGGTCGTGTCGATCGACGAGGTGCGGCGCATGATCGCCGCCGTCAACGGCATCTATGTCGCCAATGCCCTGAAGGCCTACCTCGTCGACCTCTCCGAGGCGAGCCGTCGTCATCCCGGCATCGAGCTCGGGCTGTCGCCCCGCGCCACGCTCCAGCTCGCGGCCGGCGCCCGTGCCCATGCCGCTGCCCGCGGCCGCAACTACGCCACGCCCGACGACGTCAAGGCGGTCGGGCTCGTCTCGCTCGGCCACCGCATCATGATGCGGGCCGACCGCAGTGCCCACCTCTCACCGAGCGACGCGATCGGTGAGGTGTTCGAGGCGGTCCCCGTACCGATCGCGCAATGACTCCGATCACGAGGCAGGGCTGGGTCGCCGTCGGCTCCGGCGTCGCGTCGATCGTGATCGCCCGGGTCTTCGGGATCCTCGAGTTGTTCGTCATCGGCGTCGGCTTCTTCGCCGCGGTGCTCGTGGCGGTGGCCATCGTCATCGTCCGGCGGCCGCGGCTCCGCGGCGGGCGGTGGATCCATCCGATGGTGATGGTCGCCGGCGACGTGGGCCGCGTCGACATCCGGATCGAGCACCTGGGCGCGCTGCCGTCCGTCTCCTTCGACCTGTCCGAGACCGTCGGGCGCCCGCGGGCGGCGCCGTACACGGCTCGGCTGCCCGTGCCCCCGATGGCCGGACGGGCCTTCACGACCACCGGGTACGAGCTGACCACGACCGCGCGCGGCATCGTGCGGCTCGGCCCGTTGATCGTCGAGCATCGCGATCCGCTCGGTATCGCCCGGACCCGAACGTTGCTGCTCGATGTCGACGAGGTGTTCGTGGCGCCGCGGTCGTACCTGCTCGACATGCCACAGCTCGGTCAGGGCGTCCTCGGTGCGCATCTGTTGGCGATGGCTCGGCGCCTCGGGCCCGGTGAATTCCACGGTCTGCGCGAGTACGTCGACGGCGACGAGCCCCGTTCGATCCACTGGAAGGCGTCGGCCCGGAGCGAACAGCTCCTGGTGAAGGAGCACACGACGGAGGGGTTGCGCCGGTGCACCGTCGCGCTCGACGCGTCGACCAACGGCTACCGCGATCCGGAGGGGTTCGAACGCGCCATCACCGTCGCCGCGAGCCTCGTGCACAGCGCCGACCGCGCCGGGCTGACCACACGGTTCGTCACGGCCGACGGCATCGACCTGCGCGGGCCAGACGTGGCGCAACAGACGCTCCGCCACCTCGCTCGGTTGGAACTGTCGAGCACCCCCTTCGAGACGCTCGAACACGACCCGGGCGAGGGGCTCGGCCTCCTCATCGCGGTCGGCGCACGGGCCGGCGCCTTCGCTGCCCGCGCCACCCACGGGTTGCTCGATCCCACGCAGACCGCGATCACCGTGTCGACCGAGGAGGCGTCGGGACGTTCCCTCGACGTCGCCGCGCGTTCCGATCGCGAGTTCATCAACTCCTGGAACGTGTTGCTCGGCCGCGGGCGACTCGACGTCGAGGCGTCGCGCTCGTGACGGCGCTCGACACTCCCGTCCCCGTACTGCCCGGTGCGGCCGACCGGAACCGATCATCCGTCCAGCGCGCGCCGACACCCCCGCGGCTGCGGACTCCCGGCCAGCGACCGGCAAAGTCGTTCACGTCGGATCTCCTGGCCACGTGCGGTCTCGTGCTGTTCGCGTTCGCGGTCGCCGCCGGTTTCGCCCGCGTGTTCACCGGCTGGGAATTCTTCGACGATCTCGCGGTGATCGCCGTCGTCGGTCACGGCAGCGGTCTCGTCGCCCGCCGGCTCCGGCTCCCGGCGTGGGCCACGATCCCGATCGTGATGCTGGTCGTGTTCTGGATGGTCGGGTTCATCTACTACCGCTCGACCTATTCCTGGGGTCTGCCCACGCGCGACACCTGGGCACTGTTCAACGCCGAGATCGATCTCGTGCGCGAACAGTTCCGCGTCGCCGTCGCCCCCGTGGTCGAAAGTGGCGGGTGGGACGTGCTCGCGGCGATCGGGCTGGCGCTGGCGGTGGTGCTCGCCGATGCCTTCGCGTTCGGTGCGCTGGCGCGAGCCGAGGCTCTCGTGCCGGGTGGCGTGTTGTTCGTGTTCGTCGCCGCGCTCGGCGACGACCGGCTGCGAGTTGCGCTCAGCGCGTTGCTCGTCGGCGCCGGCGTCGTGACCACGGTGTTGCTCCGTGCGCACCATGCGCCGGGCGGCATCACCGATTCGACGCGCGGCACACCGCGTGTGCTGATCCAGGCCGCCGGTGTCGCCGTCGCGGTGGCCCTGATCGCCGGGTACGTGGGGTCCCGCGTGCCGGGAGCGTCGTCGGAACCCCTCCTCGACACCCGCGGACGCGGCAACGGTGACAGTGCCACCCTCAGTCCGCTCGTCGACATCCGGTCTCGGCTCACCAACCAACGTGACCTCGAGATGATCACCGTCCAGGCGAGCAGCGAGTCCTACTGGCGAATGACCACCCTGGCGGAGTTCGACGGCAAGATCTGGAGCGCCCCGGACCGCCCCATCGCCGAGCCTGATGCCGTGGCTCCTCGGTCGTCGGACGTCGAGATCCGCCAACGGGTGAGCATCGTCGGCCTCGCCGGCACACAGATACCGGCCGCCCCGGATCCGACCAATGCGGCGAAGGGATCGACCCCTCTCCCGTACGACCAGCCGTCGTCGACCCTGTCGACCGTCGACGAGGAGTTGTCGAGGGGCGACACCTTCGACATCGTCTCCAGATCGCCCCGATTCGACCCGGCCGTACTCGCCGCCGCGACCTCGCTCGATCCGGGTGACCGCATCTACTTCGATCTTCCCGACGACTTCCCCGACGACGCCGCGGCGTTGGCGAAGCAGGTGACCGCCGGAGCAGGCGACCAGCTACGCAAAGGCCCGCCTCCTCCAGGACTGGTTCAGATCGGAGTTCACCTACAGCCTGGAGGTACAGCCGGGTCACGGCAACAACGCGATCGAGGGCTTCCTGCGCGACAAGGTCGGTTATTGCGAACAGTTCGCCGGCACCTACGCGGCGATGATGCGGTCGCTCGGGATCCCGGCCCGCGTGGCGGTCGGGTTCACCACCGGGAAGACAGATCGGCGAAGGGAAGTACTCGGTGACCGGGCGCAACGCTCACGCATGGCCGGAAGTGTGGTTCGACGGTCTGGGCTGGGTGCTGTTCGAACCCACTCCTGGCCGTGGTGCATCGGGGGCACAGAGCTACACGGGCGTGGAAGCAGCGCAGGACACCTCGACCGGCACCCAGCAGGACGGCGTGCAGCCCACCCCCGACGAGGCGGCGGTCGATCCCGCCAACACCGCGCCGACCACGCTGCCCCCGATTCCGGCGGGCGAAGGCCTCGACGTACCGATCCCAGCGGCACCGCCCGACTCGACCGGAACAGCATCGAACGGCGCTGGCAACGCGTGGATCCCGTTGGCACTCCTCGCCGCGATCGCTGCTGGCCGTGGCCGCGCCACCGATCGGGCGACGGATCCGCCGGCGTGCGAGGAGGTCGCCGAGTGAACAGCTGGCGAACAACTGGGATCGGGCGGTCGATGCCCTGCGTCTCGTCGACGTGCCGATCGTTGCATCGGCCACGCCGACCGAAACGGCGATCGTCGCGGTCCGGACGTTTCCGATCGTGTCGCGACCGATGCGTTCACTCGCCGACACGATCACGGTCGCCACGTATGCCGAGGACGGGGCGGTCGACCTCGACCACGTCGGGGCCTACGGCGCGAGTACGGTCCGCGACGCCTCGCACTGGGCGCGCCAGATCGAGCGTGCGGTCAACGATTCGGTGCCCAAGCGAGTCCGGGTGTACCGCTACTTCACGAACTGGAAGTGAACGCGCTGGAAGACCGACGACGCTGATCGTTCAGCGCGTGGCGTCGTCGTCGACGCCGCTCGGCCGTCGACCGCTGAGCCATGCCGAGATCGGCAGCTGCCCGAGACGCTCGCGACCGAGGAGCCGCAGTTCGGTCTCGAGCATGATCGCGACGACGAGGACGAGGACGAATCCGGCGAAGGCGAAGAGGAAGTTCAGCGCCAGGCCACCGATGGTGAGCGCGAGCCCGCCGACGAGTCCGACGACGAGGAGAATCGATCGTCGACGAGATACCCGGTACCCGCGCTGCGCGAAGGTGGGGTCCTGTTCGAGCTCGTGCTCGATCTGACGAAGTATTCTCTGCTCTTCCTCGGAGAGAGGCATGGCCTCATCATCGCACGTTCCGAGGCATTCCTCAACGCGGTGGTCGATCAGATGTCCGATTGGGCCCCCATTGCTGCTCTCCGGGCCGCACCACTCGGAGGGCACCGTCCTCGAGCGCACTCGCCGGGCCGATCGCCGAGGCGCCGAAACGCTCCCTGATCTGGTCGAGCGCGACGGTCGCCGAGGCCCAGTCAGGCGCCTCTGCGACCCCATCGGGCGCAGTCAGTTCGTCGAACGTCAACTGGCGGCTGGCCACGCCCAGATTCGACCCGCTCACACCGAGCAAACGCACGCCTGGGCTGGTATCGATCGCCGCGAGCAGTGGCCGAACAGCAGCCAGGATGTCCGGGGCGAGGTCGAGGACGTCGGCGGTCGTCGTCGACCGGCTGATCGTGGTGAAGTCGCCGAAGCGCACCTTGAGTTGCAGCGTGCGGGCGCCGACGCCCGCGGACCGGAGCCGCCGCGCCACGCCGTCGACGAGACGGACCAGCTCCCGATCGAGTTCGGCGGTGCTGAACTTGTCGGCGGAGAATGTTTCCTCGTGGCTGATCGATTTCGCGGCGCGATCGGTCTCGAGCTGCCGATCGTCGTGCCCGACGGCGAGCGCCGCGAGGTGGCGTGCCTGCGAGACGCCCAGCGCCGCGACGAGGAGATCGTCGATCGATCGCCCGCAGTTCGTGGACGCGGCTCACCCCCAGTCGCTGCAGCTTGTCGAGCGTCGCGGGCCCGACGCCCCAGAGCCGCGACACCGGGAGCCGGTCGAGGAACTCCTGTTCATGCTCCGGCTCGACGCTCACGACGCCCGGCCCCGGCTCGATCCGGTCGGGGTGGGCGATCGGCTTGGCCTCGACCGAGGCCAGCTTGGCGAGGAACATGTTGCGGGCGACCCCGACCGAGCAGTCGAGGGCGAGTTCGTCGCGGATCGCGTCGCGGATCGATCGGCCGATCGTGACGCCGTCGCCGAACAGGGCGAGGGAACCGGTGACGTCGAGGAACGCTTCATCGAGCGACAACGGCTCGACGATCGGCGTGTAGCGATCGAAGATCGCCCGCACGTCCCGGCTGACCGCGGCGTACAGCGCGTGATCGCCGGCGAGGAACACGGCGTGCGGGCATCGGCGCCGTGCGACCGCCGACGGCATCGCCGAGCGCACGCCGTATCGACGAGCCTCGTACGACGCGGCCGCCACCACGCCGCGCGCGCCCGTGCCCCCGACGACGACCGGCTGACCCACGAGTTCGGGGCGGCGGCGCAGTTCGACCGACACGAAGAATGCGTCCATGTCGGCGTGGAGGATCGTGCGCCGCTGCGGGCGAACATCGCGACGGGCTGCCACTCCCCCAGTCTGCCCCATCGCAGAGTTTTCGCTGCTCGGTACGATCCCCCGTCATGAACGAGGAACGGGCGCTGTCGGCACTGCCCTCGGTCGGCGTACGGATCGCGGCCTTCGTCGCGATCCTGGTCAGCGGACTGGCCGGCGGATTGATCGGATATTCACTGATCGACCTCCAGTGCGACGGTGACTGCGGGCTCGCCAAGGGCATCGGGTTGCTGGTCGGAGCGGTCACCGCGGCGATCGGCATGGCGATCGTGGCCGTCCTCGTGATGCGGGCGATGGGCGAATGGCGCGAGATCGAAGATCGCACCAACGCCGGACACGCCCCGCGATGAACGACCCGATCGACGTGACGGTGGCGACCGCCGCGGACGACCTCCGCCGGCTCGCCGAACGTCTCGCCCTCGCGGCGGGCACGCAGGCGCTGACCGGACGCCGCAGCCTCGGCGTGGGCCAGCCGGCCTCCCACGACACCAAGTCGACCGTGACCGATCCGGTCACCGAGTTCGATCGAGCGGCCGAGGCCCTGATCGTGGGTGAACTGCGGCGCCTGCGGCCCGACGACGGGATCGTCGGCGAGGAGGGCGCCGACGTCGCCGGGACATCCGGGATCGACTGGCACCTCGACCCGATCGACGGCACGGTCAACTTCGTGTACGACCTGCCGATGTGGTGCACCTCGGTCGCCGCCGTCGATGCACACGGCTCGATCGCGGGCGCGGTGTACGCCCCGGTGCTCGGCGAGATGTTCTCGGCCGCGCGCGGTGCCGGGGCGACGTTGAACGGTACGACGATCGCCGCCTCCGGGCCCACGTCGCTCGACATGGCGCTGGTCGGCACCGGGTTCAGCTACCTCCCCGAGCGTCGGCGGGAGCAGGGCGCCCGGTTGGCGGCGATGATCCCCCACGTCCGCGACGTCCGACGCTACGGATCCGCCGCGCTCGACCTGTGCCTCACGGCGTGCGGCCGGCTCGACGCCTACTTCGAAGAGCACCTCAACAGCTGGGACATCGCCGCCGGGGTCCTGATCGCCGCCGAAGCAGGCGCCGTCACGACCGACCTGTACGGCTCCGCCGTGTCCACGACGGGTGTCGTCGTCGCCGGAGCGGGCATCCACGCCGCGCTCGTCGAGTTGATCAACGCCCCACGCTGAACGCCGGTGTATGCCGTTCACGGCGGGAATGGGGCATCATGGGTGTGTGGGTACACGCATCCTGGCCGTCGAGGACGACGAGCGCATCCGGTCGGCCGTCAAGCTGGCCCTCGAGGACGAAGGGTGGATCGTCGACGAAGCCGAGAGCGGAGAGGCCGCGATCGAACTCTTCCATCGCTCGCCGCCCGATGTGGTCCTGATCGACATCATGCTGCCGGGCATGGACGGCTTCGAACTCTGCCGCACCCTGCGCCGTACGAGCGATGTCCCGGTCGTGATGGTCACCGCACGCAACGACACCCATGACGTGGTCGCCGGGCTCGAAGCGGGCGCCGACGACTACCTCACCAAGCCGTTCGCCCCGAAGGAGCTGTCGGCGCGTATCCGCGCCCTGCTGCGCCGGATCCGGCCGAGCATCAACGGCCAGCACCAACGGCTCGCGTTCGGCGATCTCGAGCTGATCCCCGACGAGGGCAAGGTCCTGCGCGACGGCATCGAGCTCCATCTCACCAAGACCGAGTTCCGTCTGCTCTGCGAACTCGCCGAGAGCCCGGGCAAGGTCCTGAGCCGCGAGGCGCTCCTCGACAAGGTCTGGGGCTACGACTACTTCGGCGACGGGCGCCTCGTCGACGTGCACGTGCGTCGGCTCCGGACCAAGGTGGAGGCCGATCCGGCGAACCCGCGCCACGTGGTCACGGTCCGTGGCCTGGGCTACCGGCTGCAGACGTGACCGGCGGCGGCCCACTCCGTCGCCTTGCCAACCGATCCCGTCCGGCATCGCTGGGGATGCGCCGCCGAATCCTGCTCACGTTTCTCCTGGGCTCGGTCGCTCTCGCGATGTTTCTCGCCCTGACGACCTATGGGCTGACGAAGTCGAACCTCATCCAGCAGCGCATCGACAGTTCCATCCGCGCGTCGCGGAGCAATGCCCAGGATGTCCTGCTCGAGACGCGATCGAACCCGGCGTCCACGCAGAGCGCAATCGACTCCCTCGGCCGTTCCGGAGTACAGAATTACTTGATCGGATCCGGCGACGACTGGATACGGGGATCCACGACGTTCGACCCCGAGTCGCTGCCGCCGGCGCTGGTGTCGAAGGTGGTCGACGGCCAGCCGGCGAGCCAGATCGCCATGGTCGGTGACCAACTCGGCATCATCGTCGGTTGGAACGTGCCAGGCGTCGGTGCCTACTTCGAGTTCTTCAGTCTCGACGAGGCCGAGGCGACCCTGTCGAGCGTCCGACTCTCGCTGGTGTTCGCCGCGCTCGTCTCGGTCCTGCTGGGAGTCGTGTTGGGCGTCTTCGCCGCACGGCGGGCCGTGAAGCCGGTGGCGACCGCGGCCCAGGCGGCGTCGTCGATCGCCGGTGGGCGGCTCGACACGCGCCTCGAGACCTCGGACGATCCCGACCTGCGCATCCTGACCGAGTCGTTCAACGACATGGCCGAAGCGCTCCAGCAACGGGTCGAGCGTGACGCCAGATTCGCCTCGGACGTGAGCCACGAACTGCGCTCGCCGTTGATGACGCTCGCCGCGTCGGTCGAGGTGATGGAGGCCCGCCGTGACGAGATGCCGGAGCGGGCCCAGGCCGCTCTCGACCTGCTGTCGAGCGACGTGGTCCGGTTCCAGGGGCTCGTCGAGGACCTGCTCGAGATCTCCCGCTTCGATGCCGGCGCGATCCGACTGCACCTGGAGGAGCTGCTCGTGGCCGAGTTCGTCCGCCAGGCGGTGGCCGTCAGCTCGATGCCGTCCACTCCCATCCACGTGTCCGACCGCGCCGAGCAGGCACTGATCCGTGGCGACCGTCGCCGGCTCGCCCGCGTGATCGCCAACCTGATCGACAACGCGCGCGCCTACGGCGGCGGTGAACCCGAGATCTCGATCGCCATCGTCGACGACGCGGCGGAGCCGGTCACCCACGTGCAGATCGCGGTCGAAGATCGCGGTCCGGGCATCCCACCGGACGAGCGCGATCTCGTGTTCGAGCGCTTCGCCCGCGGTGGCGGTGCGGGCCGCCGCACCGGGAGTGAGGGGGCAGGCCTGGGCCTCGCACTGGTCGACGAGCACGTGCGCATGCATGGCGGGCGGGTGTGGGTGGAAGACCGTGCAGACGGCGAGAGCGGGGCCCGTTTCGTGATCGAGTTGATGGCGACGGAGCTCGACGAGTGATGCCAGCACGACCTCGTCGCTCGGCACACCTGATGCTGCTGGCGGTGCTGATGGCCGTCGCGGGATGCGCGATCCAGCCCGACGGCGCACCGCGCGACATTCCGGAGAATGAACAGCCCAACGTCGACGCGCTTCCGGCGACCGGCGGCGCCGCCACCGGGTCCAGCCTGATCTTCCTGGTCGATGATTCGGCCGAACCACGGCTCCTGCGCTCGGTCATGCGTGACGTCCGTCCGGAGAGTCCGGGGACCCGACCGGGCATCTCGGCGGTGCTGGGGACGCTGTTCAGGGGTCCGAACGCCACCGAGAGCACCGACGACCTCAGCTCCGCGATCCCCCCTGATCTGGAGTTGATCAGGCATCCACGCTCCGAGGGACGGACGTGGGTCATCGACGTGAACGAAGCGCTCGATCAGCTCGACGCCGCCGATCTGCGCATCGCACTGGCCCAGATCGTGACGACCGCGACGGCGCTCGACAACGTCGACGAGGTGAAGATCCGGGTCAACGGCGAGAAACGGAAGTGGCCGAAGGGCGACGGCTCGCTGACCGAGCAGGACCAGGCGTTGACGCCCTACGACTTTCCCGGCATCGTCGAGTCGACGCAACCGCCCTACCCGTCACTGTCGTCGACCACTCGCTGAAACCGGCCCGGAGCCACCAACGGGTCAGGCGAAGAACGGTTCGGCGACGTCTTCGAAGAGTTGGACGTCGACGGGCCGGGGCCTGCCGACCGTCGTCGCCAACGGCTCGCGTTCGATCCGGTCGCCACGCAGGACCGTCATCTGTCCCCAGGCCCGGTCGTGGACCGCCTCGATCGCGCCGACGCCGAACCGCGTCGACAACACGCGGTCGTAGGCCGTCGGCGTGCCTCCACGCTGGACGTGGCCGAGTTGCACGACACGGGTGTCGAAGCCGGTCCGTTCGCCGATCGCCTCGGCGATGCGGGTGGCCACGCCGCCGAGCAGCACGTGACCGAACCGGTCGTACGACTTCGACTCCATCTCGAGCGTGCCCGCCTTCGGTTCCGCGCCTTCGGCGACGACCACGATCGAGGCGTAGCGCCCGCGTTCGTGACGACGTGTGAGCCGGCCGCAGAGGGCATCGATGTCGAAGGGGATCTCGGGGATGAGCACTGCGGCGGCGCCACCGGCGATGCCGGCATGGGTGGCGATCCAGCCCGAGTGCCGACCCATCACCTCGACCACCATCACCCGGTCGTGGCTCTCGGCGGTGGTGTGCAGCCGGTCGATGGCGTCGGTCGCGATCTGCACAGCGGTGTTGAAGCCGAACGTCACGTCGGTGCCGACGATGTCGTTGTCGATCGTCTTGGGGACGCCGACGATCGGCAGCCCGTACTCCGCGTGGAGGCGATGGGCGACCGTCAGACTCCCGTTGCCGCCGATGACGATGAGGCCATCGAGGCCGAGCTCCTGAAATGTCGCCTGCACGTCGGCCACGCCGTGTTCGCTGTCGAACGGGCTCCCTCGACGGGTGCCCAGGACGGTCCCGCCGCGCGGCAGCGTGCCCCGCATCGACTCCACCGTCAGGGCCACGGTGCGGCGCTCCTGCACCCCGTCCCAGGCATCGAGGAACCCGATCATCTCGTCGCCGTGGACACGCTCGCCGATGCGGACGGCGGCCCTGATGACGGCGTTGAGACCCGGGCAGTCGCCACCTCCGGTGAGTATTCCTACGCGCACGCGTCGGATCGTACGCTGCGACACCGGCTCCCTGCCGCCAAACGCGCGGCCGGCGGGTGGGTGTCCGGTACATTCGCCGTCCGTGACCGACGCCTGTGTGATCGCCCTCGACGCGGGCACCACAGGGGTTCGCTCGCGGGCCGTCTTCGCCGACGGACGGGAGAGCATCGCCAGCTACCGCGAGTTCACCCAGCTCTTCCCCGAACCCGGCCGCGTCGAGCACGACGCCGTCGAGATCTGGCAGGCGATGCTGCTGACGCTGGGCGAGGTCGTCGCCGAGGTCGACGGCGCGGTCGGCGCCGACAACATCGCCGCGATCGGCATCACCAACCAGCGCGAAACGGTGCTCGCCTGGAATCGATCGACCGGCGAGCCCTACGGCACCGCCATCGTCTGGCAGGACCGTCGCACGGCGCAGCGCTGTGACGAACTGACGGCGGCGGGTGCCCTCCCGATGGTGCGCGAACGCACCGGCCTCGTGCTCGACCCGTACTTCTCCGGCACCAAGATCGAGTGGCTCCTGACCGAGCGCGACATCCCCGTCGACTCGGACCTGGCGATCGGCACGATCGACGCCTGGCTCATCTGGAACCTCACCGGCGGCACCGTGTTCGCCACCGACGTCAGCAACGCCAGCCGCACGATGTTGTGCGACATCCGCAGTCGGCAGTGGGATCGCGAGCTGTGCGAACTGCTCCACGTGCCGATCGCCTGCCTTCCCGAGATCGTTCCCTCGAGCGGGCGCATCGGCGTCACGGCGAGTCTCGACGGGGTGCCGGCGGGCATTCCGATCAGCGGTGTGGCGGGCGACCAGCAGGCGGCGCTGTTCGGCCAGGCCTGTGTGCAGCCGGGGATGGCGAAGAACACGTACGGCACCGGTTCGTTCGTCCTGCTCAACGTCGGTGAGACGTGTCCGCCGCCCGCCGAGGGGATGCTCACCACCGTGGCGTGGACGCTGGCGGACGGCACCACGCACTACGCCCTCGAGGGCTCGATCTTCGTCACCGGATCGGCGATCCAGTGGCTGCGCGACGGGCTGGAACTCTTCGACGATGCCTCCGAGGCCGGGCCGCTGGCTGCCTCGGTCGACGACTCCGGTGGCGTGTTCGTCGTGCCGGCGTTCACCGGGCTCGGATCGCCGTGGTGGGACCCCTACGCCCGCGGAACGATCGTGGGCATCAGTCGCGGTGTCGGGCGAGCGCACCTCACGCGCGCCGTCGTGGAGTCGATGGCGTTCCAGACGCGCGACGTGGTCGACGCGATGGTGGCCGCCAGCGGCACGGTGATCACCGATCTTCGTGTCGACGGCGGTGCCTCGGCGATGGACCTGCTGTGTCAGATCCAAGCCGATCAGCTCGGGGTGACGGTGCGGCGCCCGATCGACCGTGAGACCACCGCGCTCGGTGCGGCGTTCCTCGCCGGGCTGGCCGAAGGGGTGTGGCCGACGATCGACGCCATCGCCGCCCGCTGGGAGGAGGACGCCGAGTTCTCGCCCGCACCCGACCGGACGCTCGCCGACCTCCAGCACGCCGACTGGCTGCGCGCCGTCGAGCGCTCCCGCTCCTGGACGACCTGACGCCGTCGCCGATCAAGCGGGTGCGACCATCAGCGCGTCTGCGAGACGGCCGACCAGCGACACCCGCACGCGTTCGCGCTCGTGGATCGGATGGCCCACTCTTCCGGCCGCCAGCGTCAGCGTCGAGCGCGGCGAGATGCACCCACACGATGTCGCTCGGCGCGGCGTCGTCGACGGAATCGAGGTGCTCACTGCCCGCCAGGAACGCGCCGAGCCAACCCATGTCCGGTGGCTCGCCGTGTTGCTCGACCACCTCGGCGTCGCGACCGAGCACGGCCACCCAGTCGGCCTCCACGATGCGGGCGATGCCGGCGCAGAGCACGGCGACACGATCTGCACTCGGCGATTCCGCGACCGCCGCGCACAGGGCGAGCGCCGCCAGGCTCGGGTCGGTGCGATCGTCGTCGACGACGCGAACGCTCTCCACCGACACGCCGTCGACCGCGTCGACTTCCGCGGTGAGCAGGGAGATCAGGTTGTCGTCGGGCAGCGAGACCATCAGTTCGTCGATTGCCCGGCCGGCGCCGTGCTCGAGGATCTCGATCGCCAACACGTCACCGCGCACCGCCCCGATCCGGCTCGCCACCTGGCCCAACGCGCCGGGTCGGTCAGGCATCCAGACTCGGACGACGACGGTGATCACGCGGCCGCACGGTAGCCGTGGCACGTCACCGCGGAATGACCAGCACGTTACGGCAGCGTGTTGGATCGCAGAGACGGCCTCAGCCGAGTTTCGGCAGGCCGCGCTTCAGGTTGCGGATCGCCTGCTGGATGCGCTTTTCGTTCTCGATCAGGGCGAACCGCACGAACCCTTCGCCGCCGGGGCCGAAACCGACACCCGGTGACAGGGCGACATCGGCGTCGCGGACGATCAGCGAGCAGAACTCCACCGAATCCATCTCCGAGTACGGCTCGGGGATCGGCGCCCAGACGAACATCGAACCGCCCGGCTTGGGGATGTGCCACCCGATGCGGCCGAGTCCCTCGATGAGGGTGTCGCAGCGCGACTCGTAGATGGCGCGCACCTCGTTCGGGAAGTCGGCGGCCTCGTTGAGCGTCACCGTGGCGGCGATCTGCACGGGCTGGAACATGCCGTAGTCGAGGTAGCTCTTCAGCTTGACGAGCGCCTGGACGACCTCGGCGTTGCCGAGCAGGAATGCACTGCGCCAACCGGCCATCGAGAAGCTCTTCGTCATCGAGTAGAGCTCGACGGCACATTCCTTGGCGCCCTCGGCCTGCAGGATGCTCGGCGGCTGATAGCCGTCGAAGCCGACGTCGGCGTAGGCGAAGTCGTGCACGACGATCATCTCGTGCTCGCGACAGAAGTCGACCACACGCTGCATGAACGGCAGGTCGACGCAGGCACCGGTCGGGTTGTGCGGGAACGAGATGACGAGCACACGGGGCTTCGGCCAGCCGACGTCCCAGGCGGTCTGCAGGCTGGCCATGAAGTCGTCGGCGAAGTGCTCGCGCTGCGACGGGTCGGCGAGGAACCGCATCGGCACCTGACGCAGGTCGGCGCCGGCGAACAACGGGCCGTAGATGTGGATCGGATAGCTCGGGCTCGGCACGATCGCCGCGTCGCCACGGTCGAGCAACACCCACATGAGGTGGCTGAAGCCTTCCTTCGAACCGATGACGTTGGTGATCTCGAGTTCGGTGTCGAGGTCGACGTCCCACTTGTTCTTGTAGTAGCCGGCGATCGCCTCGCGCAGCTTGGGGAGGCCGCGGCTCAGCGAATAGCGGTGGTTCTTCGGGTTGCGGGCGGCTTCGGCGAGCTTCTCGACGGCGATGTCGGGCGACGGGATGTCGGGATTGCCGAAGCCGAGGTCGACGACGTCTGCTCCTGCGCGGCGTGCCTCGATCTTCAGTCCATTGATGATGGAAAAGACGTACGGGGGCAGATTTTCGATGCGCCGGAACTCCATGGGCTCTGACGCTATCCGGCGGGGCTCACCGTACCCTGGCCAGTTCCCCGTACATTGGTTCGAATGCCGAAGACTCCAGCCGAGGGCTGCATCCACGTGGTCATCGAGATCCCCCGTGGGAGCCGCAACAAGTACGAGATCGACCACGAGGACGGGCGCGTCTACCTCGACCGCCGCCTGTTCACGGCGACCACGTACCCCGCCGACTACGGCTTCGTCCCCGACACGCTCGCCGGCGACGGCGATCCGCTCGATGCGCTGGTGCTGCTCGAGGATCCGGTGTACCCCGGCGTCGTCGTCGAATGCCGGCCCGTCGGCGTGCTGTACATGCAGGACGAAGCGGGCGAGGACGCCAAGCTGATCTGTGTCCCGCCGAAGGAGCCGCGCTTCGCCAAGGTCGATGACATCTCGGACCTCACGCCGCAACTCGTCGAGGAGATCCAGCACTTCTTCAACGTCTACAAGACGCTGGAGCCGGGCAAGTACTCCTCCGCCCACGGTCTCGGCGGCCGCGACGAGGCCTGGGCCGAGATCCGCAACGCCCAAGCCGCCTACCCCGGCCACTGACCCGACCCGCTCACGGCTCAACCACCTCCACCCCGTCGACCACCAGCAGCGTTTGCGTCGGGATTTCGGAGGGACGGCCCTCAGATTTCCTGACGCAAACGCTGGTTTGACGGGGTCAGAGCGTGGGGAGCAGGGCGGCGCCGATCGCTCCGGCGCGGGGGCCTGAGGTGGCGAACGCGATGCGCGGGATCTCCCGCAGGTGCGGTTGGTAGAGCAACTCGCCGAACCACGCCACGATGCCGTCGAGGTACAGATCGGCACCCGCCGCCAGCCCCCCGCCCAGCACGAACATCTCCGGGTCGAGCGCGTTCGTCAAGTTCGACAGTCCCAACGCCACCCAGCGGGCGAACTCGTCGATCACCGCCAGCGCGTCGCGGTCGCCGGCACGCGCGGCGAACTGGACGTGCTCGCCGCGCACGTCCTGCGGGTCGCCACCCGCCAGTTCGACGACCGCCTCGCAACGCCGGGCGATCGCCGCTTCCCGGGCCAGCATCGCCAGACCCGACCCCGATGCGTAGCGCTCCCAGCAGCCGCGTCGACCACAGGGGCACAGCGGCCCGGTCGGATCGACCACCATGTGACCGAACTCGCCGGCAAAGCCGTTCCGGCCCCGGACCAACTCGCCGTTGACGACCAGCCCGCCACCGATGCCGGTGCCGAGCGTCACGAGGACGAGATCGCTGACGCCGGCGCCCGCCCCGAGCTTCCACTCCGTCACCGTCGCGCACGTGGCGTCGTTGTCGACCTCGATCCGCATTTCGGCACCCGCGAACGCGGCCCGCAGCCGTCCGGCCACGTCGAAGTGGGCGACGCCGTCGAGGTTCGGCGCCGCCTGCAGCACGCCCTGGCGGTTCACGAGCCCGGGAACGCCGACACCGAGCGTCACCTCGACCTCCAACGAGCCGGCGAGTTCCACGAGCGTCTCGATCAACGGTTCGAGACTGTTCTCGCCGCGCGGCGTCGGACGCGTCTCTTCGGCAACCACCGCTCCCGACGCGTCGAGCGCCACTCCGAGCGCCTTGGTGCCGCCGACGTCGATGCCGACGAAGCGGGCCGGCGACGGGCCCACCGGTTGGTTCACGCCTCGGCGCGTACCTTCAGTTCGCGCACCGTGTTGAGGATCCGCACCTCGGCGCGTCGCTTCACGAAACCCGGCAGCGGGATGGCGAGGTCGATCTCGAGGTCGTAGCGCACCAGCGTGCCGCCGTCGTCGGTGGGTTCGAAGGTGAAGACACCGTCGATCGAGCGCTGGATGTCGCCCCGCACCATGCTCCACGCCAGGCGCTTCGGAGCTGCGCCGTAGTCGTAGGCGAGCGTGTAGTGCGTGCTCCGCCCGAGAGCCGATGCCCGGAACTCCACCTCGGCCGGTCGTCCCTCGTCGTCGGTCTGGTGGATCGTGACGTCCTTGATGTCGTGCGCCCAGTTCGGATAGTTGGCGATGTCGACAGCGATGTCCCAAACGCGTTCCGGCGACGCATCGATGGTGATGATCTCGGTTGCGGTATCAGCCATGGATCACATTCTGGCCGATCGGACGGTCCGTCGGCGCGACGCTCGGCTTCTCGTGAACATCTTGCGCACGCGGGTACGCAAAGAGTTCACGAGTTCGGGTCGGGGTCGGGTTCGGCGGCGGGTTCGGGTTCGGGGGCGGGACGGGCTGGATGTTCGGGGATCGGGGGGAACGTGGCGTGGTACGCCGCCCAGAGCCCGTTGAGCCCGAGGCCGAACATCGGCACGAGCACACCCAGGGCCAGTGACGAGCCGGCCCGGCCGTCCGCGGTCTCGGTGCGCGACAGCGCCGTGACCAGCGCGACCACGATCTGCACCGCGAGCAGCCCGAGCATGCGGACACGCACCCGTCCCGGCGTCGGTGGCCCGACCAGCAGGTACACCTGCGTGACCCCCACGAGCTCCTCGCGGCTGCGCTGCACGACGTTCCAGAACGACCACAGGAAAGCGAAGACGCCGACGGTGAACAGCGACATGGCGGTGATCGCACCAACCCACTGGGCCGCCGTGGTGAACACGATGGCGGCCGTCACAGCGGTGATCGCAAAGGCGAACGTGCCGATGGCATTGGCGAGGATGATCACGTCGCCCGCGTGACGGCCGCTCTGCTGCGGATCGAGCCGGTCGTCGAGTTCAGTCATCGAACACTCCCAAGGTTTCGCCCAGTTGCCGTGACAGCACGTCGTACGTGAATTCCTCCACGGCGCGGCGACGCGATTCGCGTCCCATCTCGGCCCGTCGCGCCGGGTCGTCGAGCAGTGTGGCGAACGCGTCGGCCGCCGCCTGCACGTCCTCGGGGTCGTCGATCACGAAGCCCGTGACACCGTCGACCACGGCCTCGGCCGCCCCGCCGGAGGCGCCCGCCACCTGCGGAACTCCACAGGCTGCGGCCTCGACGAACACGATGCCGAACCCCTCCTGTTCGAGGCCGCCCCAGCGATTCCGACACAGCATCGTGAACAGGTCGGCGCAGCCGTACAGGCGTGGCAGGTCGTCGTTGGGGACCCGTCCGAGGAACCGGACGGGCGCATCGAGTTCGGCCGCCAGCCGCCGCAGGCGGTCGTCGTCACGTCCCCCGCCGGCGATGACCAGGAGCAGGTCGGGTCGTACCCGTCCCAGCCGGGCGGCGGCGCGAATCGCGGTGTCGAAGCCCTTGCGCGGCACGAGCCGGGAGATACCGACCACCACCTCGGCCGTGTCGGGGATGTCGAAATGGCGGCGAGCGTCATGCCGTTCGGAATCGGTCAACGGGTGGAACCGCTCGGCGTCCACGCCGCACGGCACGACCGTGATCGGCAGCTCGCGCCCCGCGGCCTGGTCGGCTTCGGCCGCCGGATAGCCCCCGGCGGCGATGATGTGGCGGGCCCGGCCGAGCGTGTACGCCAGCGCCTGCTTGGTCACCGGAAGCCGGCCGGGCACGGTGACCTCGGCCCCGTGGAGCACGAGGTCGTACGGCAGCTGCAACGACGGACCGATGAGGCCGAGCGGCACCGCCGGGTCGAGCACGACCAGGTCGGCACCGAAGTCGCGCGCGAGGTCGTTGACCTGGCGCACCATCCACGGGTGCGGCAGCAGAAACGGTTCACGGGTGCGCTCGATGCGGAAAGGTTGTTCGGCGTCGAACGCCGCGGCATCGGCGTGCGGGCTCGTCAGCACCGCGAACCGGTCGCTCGGAAGGCGCCGCCACCATTCCCAGAGCAACGATTGGATGCCACCGATCTTGGGCGGGAAGTCGTTCGTGACGAGCAGGTGCTTCATGTGGGCGAGGGAGGTCAGGCGGGCGTGGATGCGGTGCTGGTGGGTCGTGACCGCGAGACACGGCGGTCGTCGAGTTGCCGTACGGCCCAGTCGGCGTGCTCCGCCAGGATCGGATCGGGACCCGAACGGTATCGGGCGAGGACCGCTCGAATCCGCGGATCGTCCGGATCGGCAACGTTGCCGAGCACCACCAACGCGTTCCGCCGCACCCAGCGATAGTCACGATCGGAGACGTACCAGTGCGCGTACTGCTGCTCGATCCACTCGTCGTCGGCGTCCAGCAACCGCACGACATCGACCGTGGCGCGACTGAGGTCGTCGACGTGCACGGTGCAACGGCGGCCGAGCCGGACGGTGATCGGGCAGACGTCCTGGCAGTCGTCGCATCCGTAGATCCGGTCGCCGATCGCCGCCCGGAACTCGGCGGGGATCGACCCCGGCTTCTGGAGGATCCACGACAGGCAGCGCCGGCCGTCGATCACCCCGGGGGCGATGATCGCCCCGGTGGGACAGCCGTCGAGGCACTTCCGGCAGGTTCCACACCCGTCGGCGACGTCGGCGGCGGTCGGCTCGTACTCGGCGGTGGTGACGATCGAGCCCAGGACGAACCAGCTGCCGACACCGGGGAGGAGCAGATTGGCGTTCTTGCCGTACCAGCCGAGGCCGGCGCGGTGCGCCACGGCCCGGTCGACGATCGAGTTGTCGTCGGCGAACGCAACGGCACGGTGATCGGCGCGCCGGATGGAACGGGCGACGTCGCGTAGGCCGGCGCGCAGCGGCGCGTAGTGGTCGGTCCAGGCGTAGCGCCCGACACGCGCCTGAGGAGTGTCGGTGTCGATGGCCGGCTCGTCGTCAGTCAGATAGGACCGTGCAGCAACGATGATCGACGACGCGTTCTGGACCGCGCGTGACGGGTCGGTGGAGCGGTCCGGATTCCGAAACGTGAAACCCATGCCGTCGTGGAGGCCACCCGCGATCCGGTCGTCGATCGCTCGCCGAGCGTCGCCGAGCACCTCGGCCGATGCCACACCGACATGATCGATGCGGTGCGTGGCCAGCTGCTCACGGATCTGCTCGATCGTGGGAAGCGGCTCGGGGCGGCGCACGACCCGCAGCGTACGGCCACGGTGCGCCCGACCAAGCGGGGATCATCGAGCACCCGCCCAGCTCGGATGGTTCCGTGAGACCACCACACCCGATTCGAACTCCCGGGACGTGAGGAAGACCACCGGATCGTCGACGAGCCCGGCGCGGACGAACAACCGGACGGTGGCGTCGACACGCTCGTCGTGCCCGCCGAGGTGCACCGGGACGAACTCGACCGGCCCGGCGTCGTTGGCCAGGACGTAGTTGACGATGCAGTCGCTGCACGCCGAGGTGTTGGCCGCCACGCAGGTGCCGCATTCGATGGACGATCCATTCGGTTGGAACATGCTCCCCATCATCGCGAGGGGGTGTGACAACCCGCCGACGGGCGACGATCGGTTCAGCCCCGCCGCCGCCCAGGTGCCGTCAGCGAGCGGGATCGCTGCGCACGCGAGCAACGAGGACGAGGCCCGTGAGCGTCACGAACGAGACGAACGTCAACGCCACGCTGCCCGAGGCCTGACGCCCGTTCATCGCGACGACGAGCAACCACGCGGCGACGGTGGCGATCACGACAAATCCGCTCCGCATCGACCAGCGCTGGACGACGGTCCAATCGATGATCGCTCGCATCGGCGCCACCGACATCAGCGCCACACCGGTGTGGAACACGAACATGCACAGGGCCATCGGCATCGCCAGCGGAGTCAGCGGATCGTCGGTCCCCGCGAGCCAATGCCAGATCAGGATCATCTCGACCAGCAGTCCGGTGTGGAAGTCAGGCCGCGCTGCGGCCGCGAGTGCGGTTCCGACCACGAGCGTCAGAATGACCCAGTTCACCTGGCCGGCCACCACGCCCGTCAGGATCGACGCCACGGCGGCCGCCGCCACGGTGGTCGCGATCAGACCCCAACGTTGCGCGGGAATCGTCCGCGGGCCGTCGTCGAACCAGTCCGCCACCACGCCGAGGTTCATCGCGGCACCATCCGCGGTCCGCTGGCGCGGCGGGAGATGTCGCGGATCACCGGGTCGAGACTCCCCGGCCCGCGCCATTCGACGACGGGTATTCCTGCTCCCATCACCATTCGCAGTTCGCGCCGCCGTTCGAGCAAACGAATGCGCCACGCCAGCCCGACGTACTGATCCTCGTCGTCCTGGACCACGTGGTCCGGGAGCGTGTCGACGATGATCACCATCATTCCCTGCCGGCCGAGGTCGACCGCCAGGTCGAGTGCCTCCGGCGCGATCAGCGGCGACAACATCACGACCATTTCGGCGTCGAGGCGTCCGATCTGCCTCCCGATGGGGCCTCGAGACACCGTTCGAGCGGAGTACTCAGGCGTCATGCGGGCGAGCGTCTCGAGGATTCGGCGGAGCTGGGCCCGGCCCGTGCCGGGTCGTACCAAGTGGGTCCTGGTCGATCCGAACGTCCGCAGTGAGACGCGGTCGCCGCGCGGCGCGTAGAACTCGGCGATCGCACCGGCCGCGCGCACGGCGCCGTCGAGACTCGACGCGAGGCCGTCGATCCCCTCGCTGACACCGAAGTCGTCGGTCGCGTCGATCAGCAGGGCGACGTGGATGTCGAGGTCCGCCCACGTCGAATTGACCTGTAGCTCGCGCGTGCGAACCGATCGCGGCCAGTTGATCCGACGCATCCGGTCCCCCGCACGAAAACGTCGGATTCCGGCGAACTCGTTGCCTTCGCCCGCACGTGCCGATCGATGCAGCCCGACCAGCCCATCCGACGGGCGGGCGGACGAGTCGGAGTCGAACTGTGCCGGCCGCGGCAGGGTGGTCAGGTGATGCCGCGCGGGCTGCGTCGACCAACGGAATCCCGCCCACGGGCTGACCGCCACGACCGACACCGTCTCCACGGGGCGCCACCCCCACCGCGTCGAGCGCAGGCCGATCGCCAAGCTCGCGGCACCGTCGGTAGCAGCGGCCGTCACGGCACCGCTCGACGGGCGAGTGTTCATCCACCGTGTCGGCTGGAGCGAGGCGACCGCGATGTCGAACTCTCCGCCGCCCGAGAAATCCCCGTGCCACGTCGTCGCTTCCCCCTCGCGGATCGTCGAATGCCCGAGACGCTCGTCGAACGTGGGAGGCGACGAAGGGCGGGTCAGCAACGACCACACGGTCACCACGGCGAGCGGCGTCGCGATCACGAGCAGGTCGGGCCGCCGCGCGATCAAGGCGAACATGAGGACCACGACGGCGCCCACGGCGGAACGGAAGTACGCCACGCTCGGCCGCCACGCCGAGTTCGCCTCGGTCACGGCTGTTCCGACACGAACTCCAAGGGTGCCGGCGCCGGAACGGAAGACAGCACCGCTGCCACGACCGTCCGGCCCGACGCCTCGCTCATCCACATCTCCGGTTTCACGGTGATGCGATGGGCCAACACCGGTTCGGCCACCGCCTTGACGTCCTCGGGCGTCACGTAGTCACGCCCGACGACGACCGCGTAGGCGCGCGCCGCGAGCAGCAAGCCGAGCGACCCGCGCGGTGAGGCGCCCATCAGTACGTGATGGTGCGCCCGGGTCGCCGTGGCGAGGTCGACGCAGTAGCGACCCACGCTCTCGTCGACCGTCACACGTTCGACCGCCTCTTGCATCGCGAGCAGCGTCGACGCGTCGGTGATCTGTTGCAGCGACTGATCCTCACGACGCCGATCCATGCGCCGCCGCAGCACGTCCCACTCCTCGTCGCTCGACGGATAGCCGAAACTCGTGCGCATCATGAACCGGTCGAGCTGGGCCTCCGGGAGCGGATACGTCCCCTCGTACTCGATCGGGTTCGCGGTCGCCAGCACGTGGAACGGAGGCTCGAGGACGAACGTCTGGCCTTCGACGGTGATCTGGCGCTCCTGCATCGCCTCGAGCAGAGCGGACTGTGTCCGCGGTGGCGTGCGGTTGATCTCGTCGGCGAGCAGGAGACCGGTGAACAGCGGTCCGTGACGGAACGAGAACTCGCTCGACCGCTGGTCGTACACGAACGATCCGGTGAGGTCGGACGGAAGGAGGTCGGGCGTGAACTGGGCGCGGGCGAAGTTCAGCCCCAACGTCTGGGCGAACGAACGAGCGGCGAGCGTCTTGCCGAGCCCCGGGAAATCCTCGAGCAGCACATGCCCGCCGGCGAGGATCGCGGCCAGCACGAGGGTCAACGCCATGCGCTTCCCGACGACCGCGACCTCGACCTCGTCGAGTACTTCCCCGGCGAGCCGCGACACGTCGTGCAGTTCGAGTTGTTCCATCAAGGTCTCCTGTCAGATGTGTTCGATGAGCGTCAGCACCTGATCCACCTGGCTCGGCCGGGCGAGCCGACTGGCGGAATGCGGATCGTCGACGAAGGAGCTGAGGTCCTGACCCAACACCAAGGCCGCACCTTCGGGATCGGCGGCGCGGTCGATGTGGTACACCGCCGCGAGTTGGTCGTCGACCAGCTCGACCAGACTCGAGCGGAGGCGCTCGAGCGCCGCATCGTCGTGGGTGTAGGCGAGGCCACTGCGGAGGTGCATCACGTGGCTGTCGGTTCTCACGACCACCTCGGGCCCTGATCGTTCGAAGTCGACCTCGCTCGAGTCGAGCGCGACCTCCGCGAGGTCGGCGATGAACCACAGGACGACGCCGACGAGTCCACTGACCGCGAGCACGAGCACGGTCGGCTCGGCGCCCGTGACGATCATCACGAGTTCGAGCGCGATCGTGACCCCGACGATCGTCGCGACGGGACCCTTCCAGTTCCTCATGCGGTCACCACCGTCGTTCCCATCGCTGATCGGAGGCCCTCGTGGACGACCTCGAGTGCGTCGATCGCGGCCCGGCGGGAGTCCTCGGTCATCGGATGATCCGAGAACCGAGCCTCCCGGTAGAGCGCGGCGAGAGCGGAGATCGCGGTCGGCTCGATGTGACGCGTGGTCAGGACCCGTTGCATGAAATCGGTCGACGTGTCGGCGGGTTCACGCGGCACGCCGGCCGCTATCGCGGCGGCTTCGAGCCTGAGCCAGCATTCGACGATCGCGTTGCGCGGCGTGCCGCGCCCGAGCGCCGACCGCTGGGCCTCGGCATCCGCCGTGATGGCGGTGGCCACTTCGTCGAGCACGTCGAAATCGATCACCCGTGGTGGCCGGCGGCGTCGGGACCAGCGCAACTTCGGCCGGTGCCGCCATGCGTATCGCAGGAGCACGGCGAACAGGATTGCCACGCAGACCAGGAAGACGACGAGCAGGCCGACCCCGATGGCCGGAGGAACCTTCCACGGTTCCGACTCCACCGTGGCCGTCGACACCACCGAGTCAGGTGCGGTCGTCGTGACCGGGGCAGCGGGGCTGCGGAAATCGGAACCTTCGGTGAACTTCACGCTTCCGGCCGTGGCCACGGCCACGAACAACACCGCCACGACCGTGCCGGTCAACGCCGCGAGCACCGCCCGTCGATCCACCGCCGAAATGTACTACCACGGTCCGACCGAGCCGACCGGCCGATCAGAGCACGGCGAGCAGGGCGTTGCTCGGCAGCACGTTCGCTCCCACGGCACGCACGTCGCGGGCGATCTCCGCGTCGTTCGTGACGACGACCACGTGCCGACCCGGCAGGAGTGCGCTCGACCTCGGCGCGGATCACGTCGTCGGCGATCACGCCGCTCGGCGAGAAGAGCACCCGCGTGGAACGACGATGGAGAGAGTTCGCCCCCACCACTTCGGCACCGTCGAAGACGATCGTGGCTTCGGTACCGAACCGGAGCCTCATGTTCTCCACCGCGTTGATCAGCGCCGAGCGCTGCGCGTCGATCGACAGGCTCGGCCAACCGAGCATCGAGACGTTGTAGCCGTCGATCAGCACGAGGGCTCCGGTACGGACGAGGAAGGCGGCGGCCTCGGCCGACGAAGCCAGCACTCCACCGGGGAGGCGCAACGGTTGACGTCGCGACGCCGCGGCGGCATCCCGGTTCGGGGCGGCTGCCGCGACGGTGTCGGTGCGAGCGAGCAGGGCCTCGGCGCGCGCGATCGCCGCGTCGATCGACGCGGTCGAACGCGAGACACCGGCGCGGATCTCGTCCATTTCGCTGTCGATCTCGGCTCGCAGCGCGGCCAGCATTTCGGCGGCGATCGCCGGGTCGGCGCCGTCGGCGCGAGGTGGTGTCGCACTTCCCACGGCTGACGCGGCGACGGCCCGTTCGAGCTTGGCCGTCGCTGCCGCCTCGCGATCGCGGGCATGGCGAGCCTCGTTGCGGACGTCGATCAGTTCGGCCCGCATCTCGGCCAATGCGTCGTCGGCCTTTGCGACGTCGGCCACCAGCCGGTCGAGTTCCGTGCGCTGCTCATCGACGAGGGCCTGGAGACGGACGGCCTCGGCCCGGGCCCGCACCGCCGCTTCCTCGGCGGCGACGCGACGCTTCTCGGCCCGGCGCAGTGCGGCGGCACCGTCGACGGCGGCCCGTTCTGCTTCGGCCGCCCGCACGGCCGCCAGTGCATCGTCCACCCACCCGTCAGGCCGCTGCAGCCACAGTCGTCCGACATCGTCGACGAGTTCGGGCGACGCGCCGGCGGCGATCCGGCTCCGGAACAGATCGTCGGCCTCGATCGACCGGCGCAGGCGTCCGAGCGCACCGGAGGGCACACGTGGCTTGCCGAAGAACGGGCGCAGCTCGTTGGGCACTGCCATCGGGGGCTTGCGACGCTGCGTCTCCTCGGCGATCAGCACCGCATATTCGATCGCGCTGCGCAGGTGTCGATGCTCGATCTCGGCACCCTCGCTCATGATCCAACGCTACCCCGCCCCACCTCACCCAACCGGAGACGTTCCGCTCGCGGACTTCCGTGGCCCGAACGGGTCAGATGGGCGGGACGACGGCGGAGGGGTCGACGACCGGGCCCAGTTCGGTTTCGACGGCCGCATCCCGCCCGTCGACGGCGGTCCGGTAGGCGACCGACGTGACCATCCCGTTGGTGATCGTCACGTTCAGGTCGGCCGTGCCGTCTCCGGGCAACCCGAGCGACGAACTCGGCACCGTGACGACCATCGACACGACGTCCGGGCTCGACGAGAGCACCGACACAGCAGTCGGTGCCGCGAGTGCACCGATCGGATCGGACGTCGCCGCCGGCGTGTCGAGTTGATCCCATTCGCCGCCGTCGGGCATCACCCACGTCCCCTCGGGCGTGATGACGTACCGGACCGACGTACCGTCACGGGTCACGCCGAGCCGGGTGCCGTCGCCCACACGGTCACCGTCGGCCTCGACGGCGACGGCACCGTCGACGGTCACCGTCGAGCGGTAGTGGTAGCCGGCAGCCATGGCGGCGACCGCCGCGCCCAGCACCGTCGCGCCGTCCACCGGCGCCACGGTCGTCGGCGGGCCGGTCGCCGGGGCGACGATCGAGGTCGGCGCGCTCGCCGGCGGCAACGTCGAGGCGACCGCAGCCGTGGTGGCAGCCGCCGGATCGCCGACGGTGACGAGCGGCGCGAGCGAATCGGCCCCGCCCCCTCCGTCGTCACTGCATCCGAGCGCAGCGAGGCCGAGCACGACGGATACCAGGCCCCAGGCCACGCGGCGGGGCCGCCGATGGTCAGTCACGAACTCTGCCGTCGTCAGTCGTCATCCCGATCGTCGTTGCGGTCGTCGCCGCCCCGATGGTCGCCGCGGCCTCCGCCCTGGTCGTCGTCATCACCCTGCTGACCACCACGGCGGTCAGCGCCGTCATGGTCGTCGAGCGACTCGTCGACCGGCGTGTTGACGGTCGGATCGGTGCGCTCACACCGGATCCTCTCGTCGACCGCCACCCGGAGTTCGGTGCCGCCCTCGGATGCCCTCACCCGCAGACGAACTTGTTCGTCGTCGGAGAACTCCACTCTCGCGCGGTCGTCGCGCGTGTCGATGGAAGCCGTGGCTGGGATCGCCGTGACGCCACTGATCGAACCGTCGGCGTTCACGGTGTAGGTGATCGACGCTGCGGTGCCGTCGCAGAGCATCCCGTTCCACGTGTGGGCGCCGACGACCTGCTCCGCTGGCAGTCGCCGGCCGCTGACGTCGGACAGAGCCACCGAGACCTTGGCGCTCGACGCGTCATCGGAGCTGGCCGCCGTGACGCGGATCGACAGCGTGCGTTGCTCGATGCCGTTCGTGAACAGGATCGACACCTTCGCCCGCGCCGCCTCGTCCCCGATGTCGTGGTCGACCTCGCCGATCTCGGCGGTGGCGTCGGACGTGGTGATGTTGACGATGTCGGGTGTGCCGTCGGGTGCCGCGGCGACCTCGAAGCCGACCGTCGTGGTCACGCCCGTTCCGAAGACGTCACCGCTCCACCCGCCGGGACCCGTGATGTCGGCGAGCGTGCCGGCCCGGGCCTGCACTCGTTCGCCGCCGTGGCGGGCGACCACCTGTACCCGTGCCGTTCCGTCCTCGTTCACGAACTTGACCTTGTTGGGCTTGACGGTGCTCGCCGTCAGGCCGTCGGCCGGATCGACGCTGACGGCGCTGATCGCGCCATCTGGTGCGGTCGTGACGTCGACGGTCAGCGGGGCCCCGAACAGCGGCAGCGTCGTGATCGTCTCCGCCGCCACCGCCTGCGCCGGCGCGGCCTGAGCCGGGGCTGCCTGGGCCGGGAGTGCCGAGACGGCCAAGCCGCCGCCGATGGCGAGCAGCGAACCAGCGAACAGGGCTGCACCTGCCCGGATGGACAATCGAGTCATCGTGTACCTCCTCGTCGAGTGGCATGATTCTCGCGCAAACCCAAACCGTCACGAAACCGTAAAGTTTGACAACGTACGTGTGTTCGTGTTCAAGTACGAACAATGGTGGTTGGGACCGGTACGACACACAGCGTGCAACGCTCGTTCGATGAATTGGGCACCCCGCTGTGCGATGTCACGTTCTGCGTGCTCGATCTCGAGACGACCGGCGGACACCGGACCGACGACCAGATCACCGAGGTCGGCGCCGTCAAGGTTCGGGGCGGCGACTTCCTCGGAACGTTCCAGACCCTGGTCAACCCCGGCCGAGCCATACCACCCCAGATCACGCTCCTCACCGGCCTGTCCGACGCGCTCGTCGGACCGGCGCCGCGCATCGGTGCGGTATTGCCATCGTTGCTCGAGTTCGTCGGCGACTCGGTGATCGTCGGCCACAACATCGGCTTCGACCTCGCCTTCCTCCGCCACGCCTTCGAGCGAACCGGTCGGACGCCGATGGCCAATCGGAGCATCGACACGGTCGCGCTGGCGCGCCGGCTCGTGCGCGACGAGGTGCCCGACTGCCGGCTCGGCACGCTGGCGTCGCGGTTCCGGCTCGACCACCAGCCGAGCCACCGGGCGCTCGACGATGCGCTCGCCACGACCGATCTGCTCCACCTCCTCATCGAGCGGGCGTCCGGCCTCGGCGTGCTCGGCCTCGACGACCTGTTCGCGCTCGCCAAGCTGGCGGGTCACCCGCAGGCGGCGAAACTGAAGATGACGGCCAACCTGCCGCGCTCCCCCGGGGTCTACATGTTCTGCGGGCACCGCGACCAGGTGCTCTACGTCGGCAAGGCGACCAACCTGCGCCAGCGCGTGCGCAGCTATTTCGGCAGCGACGACCGGCGCAAGATCGGCCCGATGCTGCGCGAGACCCAATCGGTCCGCCACCTCGACCTGCCCGACGCGCTCACCGCCGAGGTGATCGAGAGCCGCCTCATCGCCTCGATCCTCCCCCGCTACAACCGTGCGGGAAAGCGCGTGGAGAAGTACTGCTACGTCCGACTCGACATCGACACGCCGTGGCCCCGCCTGTCGATCGTGAAGGACCCGGCCCGCACCGGCCTGCACCTCGGTCCGCTCCCGTCGAGGACGATGGCGGGTCTGGTGATCGAGGCGATCCAGACCGCGATCCCCCTGCGGCGCTGCTCCGCACGGCTCGGCCGAACGTTCACGGCGTCGCCCGACGCCACCGAGTGCAGCGCCGCGCAGCTCGGCGTGGCGCACTGCCCCTGCTCCGGCTCGGTGCCGGCGACCGAGTACCAGCGTGCCGTCGCCGACGCCCGGCGGTGCTTCGAGGGAGATCCGTCGCTGGTCAGCGAGCGGCTCACCGAACGGATGCGGACGCTCGCGGCGCAGCAACGTTTCGAGGAGGCCGCCGCGGCACGCGATCGCCTGAGTGCATTCGAGGGAGCGCTCAAGCGCCGCCGCCTCGTCGAAGCACTCCGCCATGCCGGCCGGGTACGTGTCGAGCTCGGCGACTCGTGGTGGATCATCGAGCACGCCAGCCTCGTCGACGGTGGGCGTCGCGGACATGCAGGACACGCGCTGCCGATCGCCGCGCCGGCCGCGATCGGTCCCGACGGGCCGGTGCCCCGCCGGGCCATCGACGAGGCGCTGCTGCTGGCCCGCTTCTGCGAAGCCCGCGCCGGCGAGTTCGACGTGTCGGCAACCGGCGACTGGCGCTTCCCGACCGTCCTGGATCCGTCGAGCGCGGCAACCGTCCCCCTTCCGAAATTCTGAGCGGATAGCGACGGTCAGGCGAGCAGCGGGTCGATCGGGTGGACGCCGACCTTGTCGATGGCCATGGTTCGGACCTGTCCACCCGGTGGCAACCCGCCCGCGACCCGGCTCGCGTCGGCCGGCGCACAGAGGAACGCGACCGTCGGCCCGGAGCCCGACAGCCAACCCGCCCATGCCCCGGCATCGACGCCGGCCTGCAGCGCCTCGGCCGATCCGGGGAGGGCGCCGAGACGAATCGTCTGGTGGAGTCGGTCGTCCATCGCGTCGCGGAGCAGATCGACGTCGCCGCGTTCGAACGCGGCGACCAGCATCGCCACCCGGGCGACGTTGAACGTGGCGTCCGCGCGATCGACCGCCGCGGGCAGCTTCGCCCGCGAGCGGTTGGTCGATGTCGTGACATCGAGCGGGCTCCACGCGACGACCACCGGTTCGGGATCGAAGGCGAGGTGCAGTTCGATCGGTCGTTCCCGGTCGTACACCGTCACGCCGCCCCGCTGGGACGCCAGCGCGTTGTCGCCGTGCCCCTCGAGCCGCGCCGCCACCTCGAGGACCTCCGGACCGCGCACGACGTCGGCAACATCCCGGTCGCCGACGCGCTGGATCGCCGCTACTGCGGCGCCGCCCACTCGTACCGCGCCGCTGTAGCCGAGGCCGCGACTCATCGGGATCGTCGTGCGCACCCACAGCTCGCCCGTGCCGCCCATTGCGCGGAACGCGATCGTCGCCGGATGATGCTCGTCGGCGACCCGCGCCCCGGCCGGGGGTTCCCCGACCCCGACGTCAGCCGGGAGATCGAGGGCCATGGCCAACACGTCGAACCCCGGGCCCAGATTCGCCGACGACGCCGGAACGCGCACGGCGATCGGCGTCATTCGGCGGCACCCGTCATTCGACGACGTACGACTGCGACACCCGCACCATTGCGTCGAGCGATGCCGCGGCGTGGCCCCCATCGATCGAAGCGGCCGCGCGTTCGATGCCGTCGGCGAGTTCGTCGGCGATCCCCGCCACGACGAGGGCCGCACCGGCGTTGAGGAGCACGATGTCGCGGTGCGGTCCGGTGTCGCCGGCCAACACCCTGCGCACCGCCTCGGCGTTCTCCGCCGGGCCGCCCCCGCGCAGATCGTCGGCGGTGGCCGGGGCGAACCCGTAGTCGGCAGGGTCGATGCGGAACTCCTCGATCGAGCCCCCACGCAGCGCGATCACCGTGGAAGGGCCGGTGGTGGTGAGTTCGTCGAGACCCTGTCCGTGCACGACCCAGGCGGAGATCAGGCCGTGCTGGCGCAACGCCTCGACCATCGCCTCGGCGAAGCGAACCTCGGCGACGCCGATGAGCTGGCGGCGAACCCGGCCGGGGTTGGCCATCGGGCCGATGAGGTTGAACGCCGTAGGGACACCGAGTTCGCGGCGCGGCTGGGCCGACGCCTTGAACGCGCCGTGGAATGCCGGAGCGAAGCAGAATCCGATCCCCGCCTCCCGCACGCATCCCGCCACACCCTCGGGCGTCTGCTCGATGGCGACGCCGAGGTACTCCAACACGTCGGCGGTTCCACACTTCGACGACGCCGATCGGGCGCCGTGCTTGCACACCGGGGCGCCGGCACCGGCGGCCACGAGCGCCGCCATGGTCGACACGTTGATCGAATGAGCTCCGTCACCCCCGGTGCCGACCACGTCGATGGTCCGGGCGCGCTCGTCGTCGTCGAGCGGCACGATCGCCGCCTGGGCCAGCACCGCGTCGAGCAGGCCGGACAACTCCTCCGACGTCTCACCTTTCGCTCGGAGCGCCACGACGAATCCGGCGATCTGCGACGAGGTCGCCTGATCGGTGAGGATCATCTCCATCGCCGCCGATGCATCGGCGCCCGTGAGATGGCGTCCGGCGATCAGATCGCCGATGAGCGCGGGCCAGGTGCGTGCGGGAATGGGCGTCGCGCCGCCCTCGGTCGAGTTCATCGGCGCAGAGCGTAGGCGGGCGGACCGGCCCAGCTTCAGGCGGTTCGACGGCGCTGCCGGATGAGGCGGCGGCGATCGCGTTCGGTCGCGCCGCCCCAGACACCGGCCTTCTCCCGCACGGACAACGCATGTTCGAGGCAGGCGACGCGCACCGAACAGCCTTCGCACACCGCTTTGGCGGCCTCGGCGCCCTCGTCGTCCTCCGGGTAGAACATGGACGCGTCGAGTCCCCGACACGCTCCGAGATCCCACCATTTCATTTCGTGCAATGACACCGTGACCGCTCCCCAAGCTACGCAGCTGTCGCCGTCGACCCGTTCGAAAGGGTCGATCGAGAGAACGAATGTAGATCGCTTTCGGTCCGATTACCAGGGGTAATTCGAATTTCCGCGAGAGCTGCAGTACCGCGGGGTCGCGCTACTCCGAATCGATGCCGTACGCCCGAGCCAGCACCTGCAGCGGGTGTCGAGGAACGCGCCCGGTTTGTTCGACGATCACGGTGTTGGCGAAGTGACAATCGCCCGCCACCAGGTCGCCGCCCGCCTGCTCGATCCGGTCGCCGAGCGCCGCAGCGACCGGCAGCGCAACCGCCTCGTTTCCGTGCCGCCACCCCCACATCCCATCGACACCTGCGGATCGGTCCACCTCCGTGATCGCGGCACCCGTGAGGGCCAGCAGATCCCGAGCCGGTGCGCCGATCCCCTGGGCCTGCAGGTGGGACGGCGCGTGGTACGTGATCTGCTCGGGGATCTCGCCCGTGAACGCGGTGTCGAATGTGGTGTCGGCGCCCACGTGCAGGCCGAGCAGGTACTCGGCGGCATCGAACGTGTGCGCGGCGACCAGTTCGGCGTCCGGCCGTCCCGCATCGCCGACGTAGTCGGCGTAGTCGTGTTTCAGGATGAAACTGCACGTCGGTTGGGGCACGACGATGTCGTTGCCCCGGCGGACGTCCGCGGCGAGCGTCTTCACGTTGCGTTCGGCCACCTCGCGGAAGCCGGTGACGTCGCCGCCGTGCAGCAGGGGCGCGCCGCAACAGCGCGCCCCGCTCAGCTCACATCTGACGCCGTTGCGCTCGTAGACCTCGACCAGGTCACGGCCGATCGCTGGTTCCTGGTACTCCACCGCGCAGGTTGCGAACAGCGTCACCGTGCGCTGCGGTTCGGCCAGGGTCACCGGTGGGCGGTTCGCGAACCACGTGGAGAACCGTTGCCGGGCGAACGGTGGCAGCAACCGGACCGCGGACACGCCGGTGGCGGCCTGCGCGACCTTGCGGACGAACGAGCCGGGCTCGGCGCCGACGACCCGGTTGGCGAGGGGCGACATGCGTGTGGCGAATTTGCCGATGC
The DNA here is from genome assembly GCA_963752815.1 of Ilumatobacteraceae bacterium. Taxonomy (GTDB): domain Bacteria; phylum Actinomycetota; class Acidimicrobiia; order Acidimicrobiales; family Ilumatobacteraceae; genus Sva-07. Next base: position 712,421 of record CAVVZI010000006.1, read on the forward strand.
GGTCGGTGCGACCCATGATCCGCGTGGTCGACCTGGCCCTGGCCGACTTGATGCCGGTGTCGAACTGCATCGCATCGGCCCGCAGCATCAGGCGCGGGAAGTCGACGTTGCGCTCGTCGAGCGCCGGCGTGTAGGGGCAGTCGATGACGCAGCGCTTGCAGTGGAAGCACTCGTCGACCACCTGGTCCTGATCGGCCGGCGTCATGCGTCCGGGATCGTGGTCGGCGTGGCGATCGATCATCTCGAACAGCGTCGGGAACGACGTGCACAGCGTGACGCACTGCTGGCACCCGTGACAGATCTCGAACACGCGGCTGAGCTCGGCGCGCACCGCGGCCTCGTCGACGTAGATCGGTTCGGTGGGGTCGTAGATGCTCGTCATGCTGCAGGACTCGACGTCACCGTATTGCAGCCGGTCGGTACCCGCCTCGCCCGTGTCCGGCTCGTGATCGAAGGGCCGATCGGCGTCCGACGTAACATCGCCTCCATGCCGAGGGCCCGGACGCGAGCGCACCCGTTCGAGCGTTCGCACATGCTCGACGAACTCGGCCGGCACCCGCTCGACGGCGGGGACCCCTTCGACGTGCTCGTCGTGGGCGGAGGCATCACCGGCGTCGGTGTCGCCCTCGACGCGGCGCACCGCGGGCTGCGGGTGGCGCTGGTCGAGCGCGACGACTTCGCCAGCGGCACGTCGTCGAAGAGTTCGAAGTTGATCCACGGTGGGTTGCGGTACCTGCAGAACGGTGACGTGCGGCTGGTGTACGACGCGCTGCACGAGCGGCGGCGGCTGATGCGCAACGCACCCCACCTGGTCGAGGTCCTCCCGTTCCTGATCCCGATCATGACCAAGGACGGGGTGATCTCACGCAAGATCGCCAAGGCGTTGGGGTCGGCGCTCTGGATGTACGACGTCACCGGCGGATGGCGCATCGGCAAGTTGCACCGCCGCCTGTCGGCCGATGCGGCGGCGGCCCATTTTCCGAGCACCCACCTCGATCGGCTGAGCGGCGGATTCCTCTACTTCGACGCCGCCACCGACGATGCCCGACTCACACTCACGATCGCCCGCACCGCCGCCGAGCACGGTGCCGTCGTGGTCAACCGCTGCCGGTTGGTCGAGATCGTCCACCGTGACGGTCGGGTGGCGGGCGCCGTGGTCGACGCCGACGGCGCATCGATCGAGGTCGCCGCACGGTCGATCGTCAACGCCTGCGGCGTGTGGGCCGACGACGTGCGGGCGCTCGACGAGGGTGTCCATCCCGGTTCGATCCGCCCCGCGAAGGGCGTGCACATCACGCTGCCCTGGCACCTCGTGGGCAACGACATCGCCGTGATCATCCCGGTCCGCGGCGACAAGCGGAGTTTGTTCCTCATCCCGTGGGGACCGCTCGGCGACGGCACGTTCCGCCACGTCTACGTGGGGACCACGGACACGGACGACCACGGGTCGCTCGACGAACCGGTCGCCGACGGCGACGACATCGACTACCTCCTCACCGCGCTCAACCACTCGCTCGACCTGTCGAGTCGGGCGCCGATCACCCGCGACGACATCACCGGGACGTGGGCCGGCTTGCGGCCGCTCGTCAACTCCACCCCCGACCAGTCGGGCGCCACGAAAGACCTGTCACGCCGCCACCAGATCGCCGTGAGCGCGGCGGGCGTCGTCACGGTCACGGGCGGCAAGCTCACGACCTATCGCGAGATGGCCGCCGATGCCGTCGACGCGCTGCGCAAGCTGCTCCCCCGCAGTTCGATGAACCACCGCTCCACCCGCCGCCTCCGCCTCTCCGGCGCCGGTGGTGCATCGGGCCCCCGCGATCGCGAGGGGACCGACGCACGAGCTGACGCCCATCTGGCCCGGCGCTACGGGGCGCACGCCGACGAGGTGCGGGCGTTGGTGGCGTTCGACGCCTCGCTCGGCGAGCCGATGGTGGCCGGGTTGCCCTACCTGCGGGCCGAAGCCGTGTACGCCGCCCGCCACGAGATGGCCACCACCCTCGACGACGTGCTGGCCCGGCGCACTCGCGCCCACCTGCTCGACCGTTCCGCCACCCGCGCCGCGGCGGCCGACGTCGCGGCGCTGTTGCAGGCCGAACTCGGCTGGTCCGACGACGAGACCGCACGCCAGGTCGACCGCTACGCGGCGATGTGCGCTGCAGAGGAGATCGCCGGTGACCACGTCGCCAACGCCACCCATTGAGTTGACCGGCCATGCCTCGCACTTCCATGGCGAGGGCGTCCATCTCGACGACGACTTCGTGGCCGCGCTGTCTGCGATCTGCGAGGTCGTCACCGACGATGCCGCGGTCGCCGAGGCCAGCCGCGACTGGTGGCCACTGGCGTTGCACTGGTCGATCGACGGCGAGGTCCCACAACTGGCCGACCTGGTGGTGCGGCCGGCGACCACCGAGCAGGTGGCCGGCGTGGTTCGGGCGTGCAACATCGCGCGGGTTCCGCTCACGGTCGCCGGCGGGCGGAGCGGGGTGTGCGGGGCGGCGATTCCGGTCCATGGCGGCGTCGTCCTCGACACCACCGCACTGTCGGGCGTCGTGTCGGTCGACGACGTCTCCGGGATCGTGGAAGTGATGGCCGGGACGTTCGGGCCCGACCTCGAACACGATCTCCAAGCCGACCATGGCCTGTCGGTCGGGCACTTCCCGCAGAGCTTCGACCTCGCGACTGTCGGCGGGTGGGTGGCATCCCGAGGGGCGGGTCAGTATTCGACGCGCTACGGCAAGATCGAATCGATGGTGGTGGGGCTCGAGTTCGTCCTCGCCGACGGCACGGTCGTCGTCACCGGGGGCGCGCCGGCCGGTGCCGTCGGGCCCGACCTCACCCAACTCGTGCTCGGGTCCGAAGGCACGCTCGGCGTGATCACGAAGGTCTGGCTCCGCACCCATCCGCTTCCCGCTCACGAAGGACGCGCCGCGTATGCGTTCCCGACGTTCCGCGCCGGGATCGACGCGTGCCGAGCGACGCTCCGAGCCGGTGCCACACCGGCCGTGCTCCGGTTGTACGACGCCGAGGAGTCCGCCCGCGGTCGTGGGGGCGACGGTACGACGTGCACGCTGGTGGTGCTCGACGAAGGAGACCGGCGGCTGGTCGACGCGACGATGGCGATCGTCGCGGAATCGTGTGACTCGGCGGGCGGGTCACCGGCCGATGAGTCGCTGGTCGCCGAGTGGATGGAACACCGCAATGACACCACCGCACTGCAGGCGCTGACCCGCCGGGGCTTCGTGGTCGACACGATGGAGGTCGCCGCGCCGTGGTCGGCACTGCCCCGCCTGTTCGACGACGTCCGTCACGCGCTCCTCGCCGTGCCGACGGCGCGCGCCGCCACCTGCCACCTCTCCCACAGTTATTCCGACGGGGCGTGCCTCTACTTCACGTTCGCCGCAACGCCACCGGCGAACGAGATCGAGGCGACCTACGTCGCGCTGTGGGACGCCGGACAGCGATCGGTGCTGGCCGGCGGCGGGAACCTCTCACACCACCATGGCGTCGGGATCAACCGCGCCCGGTTCGCCGCCGAGGCGCTCGGCGCCGGCCACGGCGTGCTGCAATCGGTCAAGTCGGCACTCGATCCACAGGGCATCCTCAATCCGGGCAAGCTCGGCCTGGCGGGCCCGTTCGGCGCGGCACCCTGGCCATGACCGAGGGGGCTGCAACAACTCGCGGGGCTCGAGTCGCGTTGGGACGTCGCCGCGCTGCGCGCCGGCGCGGGTGTCTGCCTCCTGATCGCCATCCCCCTCACGGTGATCGCGGCGATCGTCGACTCCGATGACGGTGGCGTGCAAGCCCTCTTCTTCTTCGGTGCGATGGCCGGCTTCGTCGTCGGCGGCGGTTGTGCCGCCTGGGTCGAGCGGCGCGGGACCCCGATCAGCCACTCCGTCGTCACCACCGGCGGCACCTACCTCGCGACGCAGGCGGTGTTCGTCGTGATCCGCCTGATCGCTGGACGCGACGTGAACTGGTTCGGTGTCTTCTTCACCCTCGGCCTCGTGCTGCTCGCCGGCGTCGTCGGTGGCCTGCTCGGTGCACGCCTCCAGGCGAGCGGGTTCACCCCCTCGACCAGATCGGAACGCCCATGACCGCCATCCTCGTGATCGACGTCGGCACGACCGGCCTGCGTGCGGCGATCGTCGACGACACGTTGACGCTCCGTGCGCTGGAGTACCGGCCCTGTCCTCCCGTGTCGCCGTTCGGAGGGCTCGTCGAGTTCGACGCCGCCGACATGGCCGCCAAGCTGCTCGAGGCGGCGCTCACCGTGATCGACCGGGTCGGCGAGCCGATCACGGCCGTCGGTATCACCAATCAGCGGGCCAGCACACTCCTGTGGGATCGAGCGACGGGCGAGCCGATCGGCAACGGGCTCGGTTGGCAGGACCTGCGCACGATCGGCGAATGTCTGACGGCCAAGGCCGAGCACGGCTGGTCGATCGCACCGAACCAGTCGGTGACCAAGGCCGCGTGGCTCCTCGCCAACAGCGGGGACCTCGCCGGGCGGGACGTCTGCCTCGGCACGGTCGACAGCTGGATCGCGTGGACGCTGTCGGGTGGCGCTTCGGGCGGGGCGCTGCACATCAGCGATCAGACGAACGCGTCGGCCACCACGAGCGGGTTCCGCCTCGTCGACGGGTCGGACTGGAACGACGAGGTGCTCGATGCGTTCGCGGTACCCCGCTCGGCCTTGCCCACGGTGGTCGATTCGGTGGGCATCTGTGGCGAGGCGACCGTCCTTCCCGGAGCTCCCCCGATCGCCGGCATCCTCGGCGACCAGCAGGCCTCGCTCGTCGGCCAGAACTGTGTGGTGCGCGGCCGGGCGAAGATCACGTTCGGCACCGGCGGAATGCTCGATCTGTGCACCGACGAGGCGACGCCGCACGGCATCGAGCGGGGCGCCCACGGCACCTATCCCCTGCCGCTGTGGTCACGCGACGGCGAACTCACGTGGGGCGTCGAGGGGATCATGCTCTCGGCCGGGACGAACATCGAGTGGCTGCGCGACGATCTCGGCCTGATTGCCACGAGCGAGCAGAGCCACGACGTGGCGAGCGGCTGCGAACACACCGACGGGGTGGTCTACGTTCCAGCGCTCTTTGGCCTCGGCACACCGCACTGGGACTACGGGGCGCGCGGTTCACTGTTCGGCGTCACGCGGGGTACCGACCGTCGACACGTCGTTCGTGCGGTTCTGGAGGGCATCGCCCATCGCGGCGCCGACTTGCTCGAGGCCGCCGAAGCCGACACCGGCGTCGAGATCTCGGCGGTGCGCATCGACGGCGGCATGAGCACCAACCCCACCTTCGTGCAGGCGGTGGCCGACGCCACGGGTCGACCGATCGAGGTCGCGCCCCTCGCGGAGTCGACCACGATCGGGGCCGCATTCGTCGCCGGCCTGGGCGCCGGCGTGTTCGGTGGCATGGACGATCTCGAAGCGCTGTGGCGGCCGAACCGCGTCGTCGACCCGTCGGGAATCGATCGTCAGGCGCACCGGGACCGCTGGCACACGGCCGTCGAACGGACGCTCGGCTGGATCCCCGATCTGTCGGCCCTCGACTTCTGAGCAATCGCGGTCTGAGGCGGTGCCGCCCCCTAGAGTTGCTCCGATGCTCCGCCAGGGGCAAGGCTGTCGTGAGCATGAACCCGAAAGGACACACCCCCGTGGACCTCGAAACCGCTGATCCCGCTTCGTCGCGGCGCAGCCTGATCGGCGCCGTTGGTGCGGCCGGGGCGGCCATCGCCGTCGGCGCCCTCGTCGCCTCGCGTCCGGCCTCCGCCGCGACGTTCACCCCGAGCGAGGCCGATCGTGATCGCTTGAACGTGCTGATGCGGTTCGAGCTGACGGCGACCGACCTGTATCGCGCCAGCATCGACACGGGGCTCGACGACGTCGCGGCGAAGTTCGCGGCCACGCTCGCCGCCAACCATTCGGCGTACGCGCAGGCGATCGCCGGCATCGCGGGACTGTCCGCCGAACTGCGCAGCTCGGCGTTGTTCGACCGGTTCGAGGCCGATTTCACGACCGGCGACGACACGACCTGGGCGACCGCCGGTCACGAACTCGAGACCACCTTCGTCGCCACGCACACCGAGGCGATCGGCCAGTTCGAAGCGATCGAGCCGGTCAACCTCGTCGCCTCGATCGTCGCCGTCGAGGCGCGTCAAGCGATGGTGCTGGCCGACATCGCCGAACTCGGCACGGGAACCGACATCCTCAACGCGTCCGATGCGAAGCCACTGGAACTGGCGCTCAGCGAGGCTGACGCCGAAGTGGCGGGGGCGGCGTGATGTCGGATCTCGAACGCAAGATCGCCACCCGTCTCGGCCGCCGCGACGTCCTCAAGATCGGTGGGCTCACGTTGTCGTTGGCGGCGATCGTGGCCGCGTGTGGCGACGACATCTCGGGAAGCACCGACCCCGGCCGCATCGGCATCGCTCCCCCGATCACCGAGCCGCCGGACTACCCGGTCGACGATGCGGTCTTGTTCCGCACGGGTTCGTCGATCGAGCAGACGACCATCCTGCTGTACGAGGCGATCCTCGATCTCGGCGTGCTCGACGAGGCGGGCACCACGCTCGTCGGCCAGCTGCTCGAGAGCCATCGGGCGCTCGACAAGGTGATGGGCGACTTGACCGTCGCCGCCGGCGGTGAGGTGTGGCCGTGCACGAACCCGTGGTTCAACGACCGCTATCTCGTGCCGATCACCGACGCCATCAAGGCGAGCGACAACCAGATCCGCGACATCTACAACGTGGCGGTGAGCTTCGAGAACCTCGGTGCGGCCACGTACCAGCAGTACTCCGTCCAGGTCACGCAGCCCGAACAACGGGTCGCCGTCGTGAACGCCGCCGCCCTGGACTCGCGCCAGTCGGCGGTGCTCGTCATCGCCGTCGAAGGGTCCGACGGCTACGTCAGCCCGGCGATCGACGGGCTCGAGGTCGGCACCGACGCCGATGGCGTGCCGCTGCAGTACGCCATCCCGTGGCGTTTCGGATCGGTCGCCCAGTTCGAGTTGATCGTCGGCCCCCCGAACGAGGAGGGCACCCGCGAGGACTTCGTCATCCAGACGCCGTCGCTCAACAGCTACATCTACAACGAACTCGAACCCGACTGCTGAGTTCGTCGTTCGACGTTCCTTCGTCGTTCGGTCGTCGTTCTCGTGAACAAGTTGCGCACTATTTGCGCATCTTGTTCACGAGTTCGGCTGTCCACCGTAGGCTCGGAGCCGATGGTGAGGTGGCCGGGTGGTCGCGGCGTTGCGTGCTGCAGCGTCGAGGAAAGTCGGGACTCCACAGGGCAGGATGCTGGCGAGAGCCAGGTCGGGGTGACCTGACGGACAAGTGCAACAGAGAGCAGACCGCCGATGGACCGGGTCGCCGCAAGGCGACTCGATCACAGGTGAGGGTGAAACGGTGCGGTAAGAGCGCACCAGCGATGTCGGTGACGGCATCGGCTCGGTAAACCCCATCCGGAGCAAGGCCGAGCAGAGGGAGCGAACGGCCCGTTCGTTCGTGACCGTCAGGCCACGGACATCCCTCGGGTAGGCCGCAAAGATGGATGGCCATCGGGTCGCCGCTTCGGCAGCGACCTACAGAATCCCGCTTACAGGCCACCTCACCATCATTTACACCCCCTAGAAATTTTCTCGTTGATTGTGTTTGAACTCCGTCCCGACGGGGTACAGCTGTTGTCGAGGCGCCACTGACACGAATCGGCCCGTCCGCCCGCTACCGATTCGTGAAGGTGGCGCCTCCGTATTTTTCCGGTGCTCCACCGAGTTTGACCTCCGCCGACAGGTGGTAACGCCGTGGCCGACGGGGGACGAGGCGCCGAGCTCTGTCGCATCGGGTCGGCGCCTCCGTCTTCCGAGGGAATCGATTTGAGAGCCACGTCACCCCGACGATTCTCTGCCCATTTCAGCCCGTATCGTGCGGGTCGTGCGGACAACGCGACACCCAATTCCGTTCCGACGCGCCCGACGGGTCACCCTGTCGATTGCGATGCTGATCGGCCTGGCCGCATGCAGTAGCGACGGCGAACCGGCCGCCGATTCGGCCACCGTCGACTCGAGCGTCGCCTCGACGAGCCCGGCCACTGCTGACACGGCTCCCTCCGACACCACGGCCAACACCGCAACTTCCGACAGCACGGCTCCCGACACGGCGGCGCCCGCCGACGGCACCGTCGATGCGGACAGTTCGGTGAGCGTGCAGCTCACGGACGAACCCGGCACGACATTCCAGTCGCTCGACGCATCGCCCGACGGATCGACCCTGGCGTTCGAGAACGAGCGCGGCGTCGGCCTGCTCTCGATCGAGAGCGGCGACATCTCCTACGTCGTCGAGAACGACGACACCGCGACCGCCACCAAACCGACGTATCTCGGCGATGGACGTCTCGCGGTGCTCATCTCCGAACCCGGCGCCGCAGGGGGCACGATCAACATCGTCGACGAGTCCGGCGGGTTGCGACCGGTCGATCTCCCCGTCACCGTGGTCGACATCGAGGGCGCCGCTGACGACACGATCGTGTACGTCTCCCTCACCGACGGGGCGCGTGGCATCGGGTCGGTGCAAGCCGATGCGGCATCGCCCACCGCCCTTCCGCTCACCGAAGGCCTCAACGACCACGACCCGACCGTGTCCCCCGATGGCACGCAGATCGCGTTCATCCGCACCGAAACCGGCGACGACGGCAACGAGGTGAACACGCTCCTCACGACCGACATCGCCGGTGGAATCGAAGTCCCGATCACATCCAGCCCCCGGGATGGGGTGCTGCGCTCGCCGGCCTGGTCGCCCGACGGCGGCCGGCTCGTCGTGAGCATGACCGCGCCGGGAAGCGACGGCGTGGCCGTCGAGCAGATCTTCGTGATCGACCCCGCGATCGGAGCGATCCAGGTGACCGACGACGAGGGCGACAAGCCCGAAGCGGTCTGGATCTCCGACGGCGAGATCGCGTACCGCCTCGTCATCGACGACGAACGGAACGGTCAGATCTTCCGCGTCGACGCGCCCGCCGCCGGCTGATCGACACCATTTCCAGCCCCGCGCGGCGAGCGGTGACATTTTGTAACAAAGAGGCCGTCCGACACCATTCCGCGTGACGGCCACCGCTACGGTGACGCTTCGACATGGGGGTGTCCATCACAGCTTGGGGTTCGAATCGCTTGACGCGATACGTGAGCCCGTTCGTTCCAGCCATCGCATTGGTGGCGGTCCAACTGATCTGGTTCGGCATGCCGGCGGGCGGTTGGGTGCGCGGCGTGGTGCTCGGACTTCTCACCGCCCTGCTGGCGATGGGCATGGCGCTCGTCTACCGCGCCAACCGGGTCATCAACTTCGCCCAGGCCGACCTCGGGTTCGTCCCGACCACGCTCGCTGTCGGCCTGATCATCTTCTCCGGGCTCCCCTACCTCTTCGGGTTCGGCCTCGGTTTGGTCGCCGCGGTGGCACTCGGCGCGGTCGTCGAGTTCTCACTCGTGAGACGATTCGCCAAGTCGTCGCGTCTCGTCCTCACCGTCGCCACGATCGGCATCACCCAGCTGCTCGCCGTGCTGGCACTGCTCGTGCCGCGGATCTGGGGCGAGAGCGCCACCTCGCAGCGCATCCCGCCGCCGTTCGACTGGAAACTGACGATCGGCACGTTCATCCTCAACGCCAACGACCTGATCGCCTTGATCCTCGCTCCGATCGCGATGGTTGCCGTGGCGCTGTTCCTCGGCAAGACGCGGCTCGGCACCGCCGTCCGCGGTGCCGCCGAGCAGAGCGAGCGGGCGCAGATGCTCGGCATCCCGGTCGCCTGGTTGTCGACGCTCGTCTGGGCGGTCGCCGCCGGGCTGTCGTTCCTCGCCCTGTTCCTCCGCGCCGGCATCACGGGCGTGCCGATCGGCTCGGCGCTGAGCATCGTCGCACTCGTGCAAGCCCTCGCCGCACTCGTCATCGGACGCCTCCGCCACCTGCCGACCGTGGCGACCACGGCCGTCGCCCTCGGCATCCTCGAGTACGGCGTCGCCTGGAACGCCAGCAGCCCGCTCCTCGTCACGCCGATCGTCGGGGCCGCGGTGCTCGTCGCACTGCTGCTGCAACGTCGCCAGTACAGCCGGGCCGACACCGACGAAGCCGCGTCGTGGCGGCTCAGTGACGAGGTCCGTCCGCTCACGCCGAGGGTGGCTCGCCTGCCGCTCGTCCGTCTGATGCGCGTCGGCGTCGGCGTACTCGTCCTCGCCGGAGTCGCGGCGGTCCCGCTGCTGTTGCGCAGCGATCAGATCATCAAGGCGTCCGCCGTCGGGGTGTACGCCATCATCGGATTGTCGCTCGTCGTCCTGACCGGCTGGGCCGGCCAGATCTCGCTCGGGCAGATGGGATTCGTCGCCATCGGCGCGGCCGTCGCCGGCAAGTGCACCTCCGAGTGGAACCTCGATCTCAACCTCGCGTTGCTCGCCGGCGGCGCGGCCGGAGCGGTCGCCGCGTTCGTCGTCGGACTTCCCGCACTTCGGCTCCGCGGGCTGTACCTCGCCGTCACCACCCTCGTGTTCGCGCTCGCGGTGTCGTCGTGGCTGCTCAACGACCTGTTCTTCGGCTGGGTGCCGAGGCAGCGGCTCGAGCGCCCGCCGCTGTTCGGCCGGATCGACATCAGCACGCCGACGCGGTACTACGTCTACACGCTCGTCGTCCTGGCGATCGTCTACGTCGCCCTGCGCGGCATCCGGCACAGTCGCCCTGGCCGTGCGATCGTCGGTCTGCGGGAGAACGAACGGGCCGCGCAGGCCTACGCGGTGCGCCCCGTCCCGGTCAAGCTGACGGCGTTCACGATCTCCGGCACGGTCGCCGGCATCGCCGGTGGGCTGTACGTGCACCTCACCCAGAGCTTCGACATCGTCACCTTCGGGCCGGGAGCGAGCCTCGACGTCTTCACCTCCGGTGTGGTCGGCGGGCTCGGATCGCTGTTCGGTGGTGTGCTCGGAGCGATCTTCCTGCGTGGCTCGCAGTGGTTCATCACCGACCCCGCCTGGCAGTTCCTCTCGTCCGCGGTCGGCGTGCTGCTCGTCCTGCTCATCCTGCCGGGTGGCCTGGCCAGCCTCGTGATCAAACTGCGCGACCGACTGGTCCGCTACATCCTCGGCCGAGAGCCCGCGTAACGACGAACCGCCCGTGTCCGACGGCGTGACGGTCCTCGACCGTATCGACGTCGGCCCGACAGATTCCGACGTCCCGCATCGGGAGGTTGCGAGCCTGAACGGCGGTGCGTCCTCGAACGGCGCCGAACCCTCGACCGAGCGCGACGAGACCGACCAACGTCACCGTCGGAAAGGGGCGCGACGTGACATCCACGGCCACCGCACAGCCCGACGGACAGTCGCTCCCCCCGATCGACGACCCGTCGATGTGGCGGCGGTTCCGCTACGGGATGGCCCACCCGATGGACTGGCTGCGCGGCATCTGCGGCGGCGAGGCCGCATTCCCGCTGCTCGTCCTGTTCGGGCTGAACGCGGTCGACGAACTCGACCGGACGGCATTCGGCGTACTCCTCCCCAACATCCGTGAAGCCTTCGACATCACATCTGCAGACGACATTGTCGATCGTCGCGCTGTCGTCGAGTCGCCGCGCTTGCGCTGCAGGTTCCCGATCGCCCAGTACGCCGACCGCTCGAAGCGGATCCCGCTCGTCGTCGGCGGCGCGCTGGCCTGGGCGTTCTTCTCCGGGCATGACCGGACTCTCCATCGGCCTGATCATGCTGACCGTCGCCCGCAGCGGCGTCGTCGCTCGGCAAAGCGTTCATCGACCCGACACACAACTCCCTGATCGCCGACTACTACCCGTCGAGAGCCGGTCGCACGTCTACAGCTTCCACCGGGCGGCGAACGCCGTCGGCGGCATTCATCGGACCGATCACGGCGGGCCTCCTCGCCTACTGGTTCGGGTGGCGGGTGCCGTTCCTGGTCTTCGTGATTCCGACCGTGATCTTCGCCTTGCTCGCGTTCAAGCTGCGCGAACCCGTCCGCGGTCGATGGGAACGACAGGCGACCGGCGCCTCGGAGGAGATCGTCAACACCGAGGAGGAGGCTCCGTCGTTCTCGGAGAGTTGGCGCACGGTGCACAAGGTGCGCTCGCTCCACCGGATCTGGTGGAGCTTCCCGTTCCTCGTGACGTGCGCTTGGTCGGGTTCACGGCGCTCGCGCTCGCTGTTCTACGAGCAGGAGTTCGGCCTGGGCGAACGTGGCCGCGGCGTCGCCTTCGCCATCGCCGAGCCGTTCGCGATCGTCGGACTCGTGATCGGGTCGCGAATCGCCACGAAGCGCTTCGTCGGGCAACGTCAAGGGACTCATCAACTTCCTCTCGGTGATCGCTCGTCGGCGCGGCTGGCTCGTGCCTGCGTTCGCGCTTCGCGCCGACCTCTGTCGTCGCGATCGTCCTGAACTGCGTGATCTCGGCGTCGCTCGCGATCATCGGCCCGGGTATGCTCACGGCGCTGTCGCTGGCGATTCCACCCAGGGCCCGCGCCACCGGCTTCTCCGATCGCCTCGCTCTGGGCCATCCCCGGTCTGCTCGTGCTGCCCTTCGTCGGATGGATCGGCGACACCTGGAACATTCGCGTCGGCATGCTCGTGACGATGCCGATCTTCGTCATCGGTGCGATCATCCTGCGCAGCGGTCGGCTGACGTGATCGACGACGACATCAAGCAGGTCTGGCAGTCCGCCGTGGCCCGTTCCGAGCGTGCTCTACGACCGCCGGCACGGCAACATGACCCTGTTGCTCGTCCGCGGTGTCGAGGCCGGCTACGGCGAGCGACCCGTGTTGCGCGACGTCAACCTCGAACTCCAGGAGGGCGAGATCGTCGCCTTGCTCGGCACCAACGGCGCCGGGAAGTCGACGCTGTTGAAGGCGATCAGCGGTGTGGTCGAGGCCGACCGCGGCGCGATCGTGCTCGACGGGCGCGACATCACGCACGCCCCACCGAACGAGATCGCCGCGCTCGGCATCGTGCAGATGCCCGGCGGCAAGGGCGTGTTCGGTTCGCTGACCGTGCAGGAGAACCTCGAACTGTCCGGATGGACCAACCGGCGCGACCCGGCCGGCGTCAAGGCAGCGATCGCCGAGGCCCTCGAGACATTCCCGATCCTCGGCGAACGACTCGACGCCCCGGCGGCAAACCTGTCCGGCGGCCAGCAGCAGATGCTGGCCCTGGCCATGAGCTTCATCATGCGGCCGAAGGTTCTGCTGATCGACGAGTTGTCGCTCGGGCTGGCACCGGTGATCGTCGGCCAACTGCTGCCGATCGTGCAACGGATGGCCGCGCGACGGCGTGACCGTGGTGTTGGTGGAGCAGAGCGTGAACGTCGCGCTCACGGTCGCCGACCGGGCGTATTTCATGGAGCGCGGCGAGATCCGCTTCAGTGGCCCGACGGCCGAGTTGCTCGACCGGCCCGACCTGTTGCGCTCGGTCTTCCTCGCCGGCGGCGACGAACTGACCAACGACGAAGCGGATGCCGGTACGGCGCGGGCCGACTACGTCCGGCCGGTCGATGACGTGCCGATCCTCGCCGTGGACGGGCTGTCGGTCACCTTCGGAGGCATCCGGGCCGTCGACAACGTGACGTTCGAGATCGGCACCGGCGAGATCGTCGGGATCATCGGCCCGAACGGCGCCGGCAAGACGACGATGTTCGACCTCATCTCCGGATTCACTCCGCTGCAAGCGGGGCGGATCATGCTCGCCGGCAAGGACGTCACCTCGCTCGGCGCCGCCGGCCGGGCACGAGCCGGACTCGGACGTTCGTTCCAGGACGCGCTGCTGTTCCCCGAACTGACCGTGAGCGAGACGCTGGCCATCTCGCTCGAGCGGTTCGTGGAGAGCCGCAGCGTGTTCGTCGCCGCACTCCACCTGCCGATGGTCTACGACTCGGAGACCCATGTCGCCCAGCGGGTCGACGAACTGCTCGAGTTCATGGGCCTCGCCGAGTACCGGAACTCGTTCGTTCGCGAGCTGTCGACCGGCACCCGCCGGATCGTCGACCTCGCCTGTCTGGTCGCCCACCGGCCGGCCGTGATCCTGTTGGACGAGCCGAGTTCCGGCATCGCCCAACGTGAAGTCGAAGCGCTCGCTCCCGTCGTGGAGCGGCTGCGCGACGAAATGGGAGCGAGTCTGGTCATCATCGAGCACGACATCCCGTTCGTGTCCGGAGTGGCCGATCGGTTGATCGCTCTCGACCAGGGCCGGGTCGTCACGACCGGCTCGCCATCCGACGTTCTGGCACACCCGGACGTCATCGAGTCATACCTCGGCACATCCAGTGCCGCCATCGCCCGCTCAGGGGGAACGGAGTAGCGAATATGCAACCTGCACAGGCCGAAGACGGGGGTTCCTCGTCGGCGCTCAAGAAATGGGGTCCGATCGCAGCGATCGTCGCTGTGATCGCGATCGTCGCGGGGGTCCTCGTCGTCACGACGGGGGGCGATGACGACGATGCCACGGACGCGACCGTGCCGGTGGCGACCGAGGCACCGGCCGACACCAGCGCCGCGGAGACGACAGTCGCCGACACGGGCGCGACCGACACGGCGGCAACCGATTCGGAGCCGGCGACCTCGGTGGCGGCCGGCGGCGGCGAGGTCACCTTCCCGCTGTCGTTCACCCAGGCCGAGGAGCAGGGCATCGACGTTGCATGGGGCGACAACTGTGACCCGGAGACCGGCCGCCTCGCCGTGCGGGACTTCTTCGCACCCGAGTGCTACGCACCGTTCGAGGGCGACAACGGCGGCGAGACCGCGCCGGGCGTCACCGCCGACACGATCAAGGTCGTGTACTACCTCGGGCCGGACGACGACCCGATCATCAACTACATCACCGCGGCGATCGCCAACGACGACACCAACGCCGACAGCGAAGCGACGCTGACGACGATGCTCGACTACTACGAGCAGTTCTACGAGCTCTACGGCCGCAAGGTCGACCTCCAGTTCTTCCACGGCAGCGGCATCGCCTCCGACGAGGTCGCCGCCCGTGCCGACGCCGTCCGCATCGCCGAGGAGATCCAGCCCTTCGCCGTGCTCGGCGGACCGGCGCTCACCGCTGCGTTCGGTGACGAGATCTCGTCACGCGGCATCCTGTGCATCAGCTGCAACCCGTCGCCAGCCGGACGACTGGTACGCCGACACGCGATCCGTACAACTTCGGCATCACCGCGTCGGCACGGCAGATGAACGTGCACGCCACCGAGTTCATCAGCAAGCAGCTCGCCGGCAAGAACGCCGAGTACGCCGGCGACGAGTTCACGTCGACGCCGCGCAAGTACGGCCTCGTGTACATCGAGTCGAGTGCGGAATCGGCGGCGATCGCCGACGAGTTCGTCGCCCAACTCGAGCGCCGCGGGGATCGAGATCGTCGGAACGGCTCCCGTACGCCCTCGACCCGGCGACGATCCAGGCGACCGCGGCGCAGATCATCTCGAAGCTGAAGGCGTCCGGCGTCACGACGGTGATCTTCAGCGGCGACCCGGTCGCTCCCGGCGACTTCACCCGCGAGGCGACCACGCAGGAGTACTTCCCGGAATGGCTGCTGGCCAATGCCGCGCTGGTCGACACCACGGCGTTCTCCCGGACCTACGACCAGGAGCAGTGGAAGCACGCGTTCGGCATCTCGCAGCTGAGCGCCCGGACCCTGCCCGAGGTGAGCGGCTACTACTCGCTCTACCAGTGGTTCAGCGGCGCAGGAGGCACCGGCGAACGACTCGATCGGTGTCATCGTGCCGCCGCTCGCACTGTTCCACCGCGACGGTGCAGGCCGCCGGCCCGAACCTGAGCGCGCAGACGTTCCACGACGCGTTGTTCCAGGTCGAGACGCAGCAGGCGATCAGCGCGCCGTACCTGACGTGGGGCGACCACGGCTACTGGCCGAGGCACGGACTACAACGGCATCGACGACGCCACGCTGATCTGGTGGGATCCCGACCGCCACCGGCCCGGACGAGATCCGCAAGGACGGCACCGGCATGTGGCAGTACGTCGACGGTGGCAAGCGCTACCTGCCCGGCGAGTGGCCGACCACAGCGCAGGCGCTCTTCGACCCGACCGGCGCAGTGGCGATCTACCAAACCCCGCCGGAAGGCGAAGCCCCGATCGACTACCCCAGCCCCGCCGGCTGACCCACTTGTTACGTGGGGTCAGGCACTTCGCGACAGGTTGATCCAACCTGTTGCGTTGTGCCTGACCCACGCGTACAGGTCAGCGAAGTTGGCGGTTTCGTTGAAGGTCTCGAGGACGGGCCGGGTGCCCTGGAACGAGATCCGACAGACCGAGGCGTGGTCGAGATGGCAGTTCCACGAGATGCCGATGTCGACGCCGAGGGCCCAGGCCACCGCCGACTTCATCGGCGACACGTGGCTGACCACGACGACGTTCGATCGCGATGCCTGTTCGGCGATGTCGGCGCACGCGGCCCGGACCCGCACGTCGAGCGCGGCGAGCGACTCCCCGCCTTCGGGGACGTATCCGGGGTCCTGCTTCCACCGGGCCCACGCTTCCGACGGCACCGCCGTGTGGGGCTTGCCCTCCCACTCGCCGTAGGCCAGCTCGATCCAGCGCTCGTCGACGTCGTAGGGCATCCCGAACCGGTCGGCCGTCTGCGTCGCGCGCTGCAACGGGCTCGAGATCACGGCGTCGACCGTCGTGTCGCACAACACGAGTTCGGCGACCGCGATGGCTTGACGCAAGCCGACCTCGTCCAGTTCGAGGTCGAGCCGGCCCTGGAGCCGACCCTCCGCGTTGGCCGCGGTTCGACCGTGACGGACAAGGATCAGCACGCCTCCGAGCATGCCACACCCGGTCGTCGCAACTAGCCGGGGAGGGTGAGGTGGCCGTCGTGGAGGAACGCCCGGCGGCGGGTCCGGTCGCCGAGGTGGTTGGTTCTCCAGACCCAGGCACACAGCGCGATGCCGACGACCTCCAACAAGACGGTCAGCACCCCCCGGTCGAGTTCGGGCAACGGGTCGTCGTCGAAGGCGAAGCCGGTGAGTGGCCACCAGAACACGTCGGTGTTGTTCCACGCGCCGTCGAACACGAGGTGCAGGAACATCCCGATCGGCAGGCCCAGCAGCATCTTGCGCAACGGCCGCCGGCCGATGGTGACCAGCATGACGATCACCAGCACGAGCGACCGTCGTCACGATGCTGTGCAGCGCACGAGCACCACCGAACACGCCGTCGGCGAGCGGGAGTACCGAGCCGACGATCAACAGTCGATAGTCGAACCGTGGGTCGCGGAAGATGAAGCCGACCGCGAACAACGCGGTGCCGATGAACCAGAAGAACACGCGGGCAGGCTAATGATCAACCGCCGAGCCGATCGTTGCGATGACGAGGATCCGTCCGCACTGCGGGCAGTCGGTGAAACCCGTTTCGGCAGCATCGTCACGTGCGGTGTCGAGTTCGGCTGCCGACAGGTCGAGATGGCAACCGGTGCACTGCTTGCCTTCGAGCCGCGACACGACCACGCCCAGCTGCGCACGCGAGCGGTCGTAGCGGGTCATGATGTCGGCCGGGATCGACTCGACCGCCGTCCGTCGTTCGGCCGTGAGCGTCTCGACCTGCCGATCGATGTCGGCCACCTGGTTCGCCAGCGCTTCGTCCGCCGCCTGCAGCTCCGCCCGGGTCGTGGTCTCACCGGCGAGGTGGGCGACGAGATCGGATTCGAGGGTCGACTCCTCCTCCATCGCCTCGATCTCGCGGATGTCCAGTTCGTCGCGTTGCGTCGTGAACGTGGCGATCTCGTGCATCAATGCCTCGGCCTCGCGTGGGGCGATGACGGTCTTCAACTGACGCTCGAGTCGATCGAGATGGGTGGCCAACTCGGCGCCGTGCTGCTCGTCGGCTTCGACCTCGGACTCGAGTTCGGCGATGCGGGTCTGGATCGCTTCCCGCCGCTGCTCCCACGCCCGCCAACGTGCCGTGGCCTGGGTGAACTCCTCGCGCAACGGTGAACGCTCGCGCTGCACACGGAGCTGATCGGTCAGCGTGTCGATCCGCTGCAGTTCGACGAGATGCTGGGCGAGGGTGGTCATCGTCGACCAGTGTGCCAGGTCCCCATGTGACAGGTCAGCGGCAGGGGCCGATCGACTTCGTCAGCTCGATCGTCGGCAGGGGCCACAGCGGATCGATCACGTCGGTCGGGATCGTGGTGCCCACCTGCTCGATGACCGTCCGTGGGGCGGGAGCGGGGGCGGGGGCAGGGCCTTCGACGGTCGTGGTCGCGGGCACCGTTGGATCGACCTGGGTGACGAGTCCGGCGGCCTGTGCGACCGTGGTCGCGGGAGCCGCCGGCTCGACCGGCGCGGCCGGGTCGACCGTGGTCGCCGGAGCGTTCGGATCGACGGGAGCGTTGGGGTCGACGGGCGCGGCCGGCGGCGGAGCGACGACGGTGACGACGCACTCGTTGCCCGGCAGATACAAGCGGGCGTTCGGACGGGCCGGCGCCGGCGGCGCCTCCCAGTCCTCGAACGGCGACGCCGAAGTGTGCTGCATCCATGTACGTCTTCCAGATCTTGGCCGGGAACGTGCCGCCCTGCACCTTGCGCACGCCGGCGGCGACGAACTCGGGGATGTTGTTCATCGGCGTGTAGGCGTCGGGGTCACCCACCCAGACCGCGGTCGAGAGTTGACGTGTGCCACCCGAGAACCAGGCGTTCGTGTTGCTGTCCTGGGTTCCGGTCTTGCCGAAGGCGGGCCGGCCATCGGCCAAGGGATAGCTGCGGGCCGTACCGCGCGTGAGCACGTTCTTCAGGATGTCGACGGTCTGGCGGGCCGCACCCGCGTCGAGCACCTGGGTCCCGGGGTCGAGATGCGTGTAGACACGGTTCCCGTCGGCGTCGTCGACGTAGTCGACGAAATAGGGCTGGAAGTGCACCCCGTCGTTGGCGAGGGTCTGGATGCCCGAGGCCATGTCGAGCGGGCTCATCTCGTTGGCGCCGGTGGCGAAGCTGGCGAAGGGTTCGATCGGTGCGCGCTCGGAGGTGGGCTGCCCCAGGTAGAGGTAGGGCGACTCGGCCATCCGATACGTCGTGTTGACCACTCGATGCAGGCCGACGATCTGCGACAGGCGGCCGTACGCACAGTTGATCGACCGCCACGTCTGCTCGGCCAGGTTGGTCACGCCACTCGACACGGCGTCGGTGATGATGAACGGCTCCGCTTCGTTGCCCGGGTTCGGCAGCGTGCACGGTGCCTTACCGTCGATGAGGTCGCCCGGCTGCGCTCCAGCCTGCACCGCCGCCGCCAGGATGAAGAACTTGATGCTCGAGCCGGTCTGCCGCCCCACCAACGCCATGTTGGTCTCGCGCTGGCCGGCGATGAAGCCCTCGCCGCCGACCATGGCGCGCACCGCGCTCGTCTTGGAATCGAGCGACACGATCGCTGCGTCGAATCCCTGCGCGTTCGCCGGAAGCTGGTTGCGGGCGACCTCGGCTGCCTGTTGCAGGTTGGAGTCGAGCGTGGTGTGGATGCGCAGACCGCCACGGAAGAGTCGGTTGTACCGCTCCTGGTAGGTGCCACCGAGCATGTCCGACTTGTTCAGCAGGTAGTCGCGCAGCGCCTCGGTGAAGTACGTGCGGGTGTTCGTCCGGGTCGGAATCGACTTCGGTCGGGATGGCAACACGAACTGCTCGAGGGTCAGGTCGGCGTCGGCCTGCGTCAGTTGGCCCTCGTCGACGAGCCGGTCGAGCACCTGTATCCAACGGGCACGGCTGCGCTCGGGGGCGTTGATCGGATCGAAACCGGACGGCGACCGCACGAGCCCGGCGAGGAAGGCCGCCTCGATGAACGTCAGCTCGGCTGCGGTCTTGCCGAAGTACGTCTCGGCGGCCGCCTGGATGCCGTAGGCGTTGTTGCCGAAGAAGACGGTGTTGAGGTACCGCTCGAGGATCTGTTCCTTGGGCATCTCGCGCTCGAGCATGCGGGCGTAGTGGATCTGGAGCAGCTTGTATCGACCATCGCGTTCGAGGCCGGCCAGGAAGTCGTTCTTGACGACCTGCATCGTGATGGTCGACGCACCCTGCTGGGGCGAGTCGGAGGCGAAGTTCGACAGGGTGGCCCGCACGAGGCTGCGCACGTTCACGCCGTGGTGGCCGAAGAATTCCTTGTCCTCGACCAGGAGGAACGCCCGGACCACCGGTTCGGGGATGTCGGCGTACTTGATCGGCTGGGAGTTCTCGAGCTCGTACACGGCGATCTCGTTGCCGTTCGCGTCGTACACGTACGTGCGCTGCGCGAGCGCTTCGAACTCGGGGAGCGTGACCGGCAGCTCGTCGTGGGCGTTGGCGGCCGACCAGATGCGCGGCGCGACACCGATGATCATCGCCGTCATCAGCAGCGCGCCGCCGGCGACGACGAGCGCCAGTCGAGGGATCCAGCCGAGTGCACGCACAGTGCCGACCACGCTACTGGCGCCTCGGCCGCCAGCAGCGGCAGCGCCACGACCGTTCCTTCCCCCGCCGTCGTCGGTCGATACGGTGTCAGCGGTGTCTTCCCCCTTCCCGCAACGACCGTTCCGCTTCGGCGTGCAGGTCACGACGAAGCCGACCCGTCGTGCATGGGTCGACCAGGCCCGCCAGCTGGAGGATCTCGGATATTCGGTGGCGAGCATGCCCGACCACTTCAACGATCAGCTGGCGCCACTCCCCGGCCTGCAGTCGATCCTCGACGCGACCACCACGTTGCGGGCCGGGGCGCTGGTCTTCGACAACGACTACAAGCATCCCCTCGTGCTCGCCAAGGAGTTGGCGACGATGGACGTCCTGTCGGACGGACGGGTGGACATCGGCCTCGGTGCCGGCTGGATGACGGCCGACTACGAGCAGTCAGGCATCCCCTACGACCCGGCCGGGGTGCGCATCGACCGATTCCTCGAGGGCCTGGCCGTGATCAAGGGCGTCATGGCCGATGGGCCGTTCAGCTTCGCCGGCGAGCACTACACGATCACCGACCACGACGGTCTCCCCAAGCCGGTCCAGAGACCGCGGCCACCCATCCTGATCGGTGGTGGCGGCAAGCGGGTGCTCTCGATCGCCGCGCGGGAGGCCGACATCGTCGGGGTCAACGGCACCTTGGGCTCCGGGGTGATCGGCGCGGAGGCCCTCGCCACGATGAGCGAGCAGGCCGTGGTCGACAAGGTCGCCATCGTGGCCGAGGCCGCCGCGGCGGCCGGCCGGCTCGACCACATCGAGATGCACATCAGGACGTTCTTCGTCGACGTCACCGACGATCGTGACCGCTCCCTCGCCGAGATGGCCGAGTTCATCGGTGTCGAGCCGGCGATGCTGGCCGCGTCGCCGTTCGCGCTGATCGGCAGCGTCGCGCAGATCGCCGACGACCTTCGCGAGCGACGCGAGCGGTTCGGCTTCAGCTTCGTCACGGTGAGCGCCACCGACATCGAGGCGTTCGCCCCCGTCGTCGCCGAACTCGCCGGCACCTGATTCAGCGGGTCAGGTCGCGGCCCTTTTCGATGACGACCACGCCCTCGTCGCTGAGGGTGAAACGCTCGCGATCGAGGTCGGGTTCGAGCCCGATCCGCATCGATGAGGGCACCACGACGTTCTTGTCGATGATGCACCGATGGAGGCGGGCGCCCGGACCGATGGTCACCCCGGGGAAGATGATCGAGTCGGTGACATGGGCGTCGTGGTCGATGAACGCGCTGGGGCCGATGATCGACCGCTCGACGTGCGAGCCCGACACGATCGACCCCTGGCACAGCAGGCTGTCGTCGACGAACGCCGGCTCGCCGCCGCGCCCCGCGACACCTTCGCGGGCGGCAGTGCCTTGAGCGACGTGTACATCGGCCACTTGTCGTTGTAGAGGTTGAAGACCGGCACCGGCGCGATCAGATCCATGTTGGCGTGGAAGAACGAATCGAGCGTCCCGACGTCGCGCCAATAACCCTTCTCCCGGTCGTCCTGGCCGGGCACGACGTTCTGCGAGAAGTCGTACACCTTGGCCACGCCCGAATCGGTCAGCGCCGGGATCACGTGGCTGCCCAGGTCGGTGTACTGGTTCTCGCGCGGCGTCACGACGTCGATCAGCGTCTGCGTGTCGAACACGTAGTTGCCCATGCTCGCCAGGCAGCGCGTGTCGTCGCCCGGCATCGTGGGCGGCGACGCGGACTTCTCGTGGAAGGCGACGATGTTGCCCTGGTCGTCCGACTCGATCACGCCGAAGTCGACCGCCTCGTGCTTCGGCACCGGGATCGCGGCCACGGTCACGCCGGCTCCCGATTCGAGATGTTCGGCAACCATCTGACGCGGGTCCATCCGGTAGATGTGGTCGGCGCCGAACACGCACACGATGTCCGGCCGCTCGTCGTGGATGAGGTTCAGGTTCTGATAGATGGCGTCCGCCGACCCCTGGAACCAGTACGGCCCGCGGCGCATCTGGGCGGGCACCGGCGTCACGTAGTTGTCGAGCATCGCCGAGAACCGCCAGGTCTGGGTGATGTGGCGGTCGAGGCTGTGGCTCTTGTACTGCGTGAGCACCACGATCTTCAGGTAGCCGGCGTTGGCGAAGTTCGACAGCGCGAAGTCGATCAACCGGTACGTGCCGGCGAACGGCACGGCCGGCTTGGCGCGATCGTTCGTCAGCGGCTGCAGGCGCTTTCCCTCACCGCCCGCCAGGACGATGACGAGCACGGACGGGTCGGCGGCAGACATTGCAACACAAGGTACAACGGCTGATCAGGCCGATGTCGGGAGGAGGCCCTGATACAGCGCGAGATAGTCCGCGGCGGGTGCCGCCCACGACCAGTCGATGCTCATCATCCGCTTCTGCAGCACCGCCCGACGTCGGCGATCGCGGACGCGCCGGGCGGCGCGGAACATCGCCGCGAGCAGGTCCGCCGACTCGGCCCGGCCGGCCACGAAACCGACCCCCGATCGTTGGTTGCGATCGGCGTCGGGCACGGTGTCGACCAACCCCCCGACCGCCGTGACCACCGGGACCGCCCCGTACCGCATGGCCTGCATCTGCGTGAGCCCGCACGGCTCGAACCGGCTCGGCATGAGGAACACGTCGCCGCCGGCGAAGAGTTGGTGCGACAACGCTTCGTCGTAGCCGTCGACGAACGCCAACGTGTCGGGATACGTCGCCGCGAGGTAACGGAGTTCGTCGGCGAGTACGGCGTCGCCCGAACCGAGCACCGCGATCCGCATCGGGATCTCTCGCAGCAGCGGGACGATCGGCGTGATCAGGTCGATGCCCTTCTGGTGGGTCAGGCGGGTCACCACGGTCGCCAGCGGGACGTCGTCCACCGGCCATCCGAGGCGATTCAGCAACGCCGTGCGGTTCGCCGCCCGACCGTCGATCGAATCGATGTCGTAGTTCGACTCGAGCAGCGGGTCGGTGGCCGGGTTCCAGAGGTCGGTGTCGATCCCGTTCAGGATCCCGACGAGCGCATCGCCGCGGGCGCGCAACGCTCCGTCGAGGCCGAAGCCGCCCTCCCCTGTGGTGATCTCCCAGGCGTAGTGCGGGGACACGGCGACCACCCGGTCGGCGAGGGCGATGCCACCGGACAGCGGGTTCGTGTCGCCCCACCATTCGTAGTGCGACGAACGCGGGCCGAGACGGGCGAGCCACGTGCCGTCGGTCGTCCCTTGGTAGGCGAGGTTGTGGATCGACAGCACGCTCGGCGGCGGATCGTCGAGCGCGGCCAGGACCGTGGCCGTGTGCCAGTCGTTGAGGTGCAACACGTCGGGCGGGTCGGCGCGGACGTATTCCGCCACCGCCGCGGCGAACCGGAAGAACCGCTCGTGGTTGTCGGGCCACCCGTGCCCGTTCGGTTGGAGGTACGGGTGGGCCCGTGCCATCCCTGGCACCGACACGAGGTGCAGCCGACCGATCGAGGGATGGCGCCCGATCCGCAACGTCGCGGCACCGACCCAACCGGGCACCGCGATCGACGAGGACGTCTCGTCGACGAGAGCGATGCCTCCGTAGTCGGGCATCACGACCTCGACGTCGACGCCGAGCCGGCGGAGTTCGGCCGCAAGACCCGCGACCGCGAACGCCAGGCCGCCGACGGTCGCCACGGGCGACACTTCCGCTGAAGCGAAGACGACCCGCATCGGACCAGTCTCGCGGAACGGCGGGGCGCGTGCCTCGCCACAAGCACGCCGCCTTCGAGCACGATCCAGGGAAATCGACTTGACTGATCGCATGTCCGTGACCGACGCCGCCGTGCCCGTCGCCTCCGACGACGAGTTGAGCGACGACATCCGGTTGCTCGGCCGGCTGCTCGGCGACGTCATCCGACGGCAAGCGGGCGAGCCGACGTTCGAGCTGGTCGAGAAGGTCCGCCGCACGGCGGTCGACGCACGACGAAGTCACACCACCGCGGTCGACGATCTCGAGGCGCTGCTCGGCGATCAGCCGATCACCGAACAGCTCCACGTGATCCGCGCCTTCGACTGGCTCGCGCTGCTCGCCAACGCGGCCGAGGACGTCCATCTCGAACGACGTCGCCGGCACCACCGCGTCGTCGGCACACCGGCCCGTGCGGGCAGCCTCGTCGCGACGTTCGAACGGATCGCCGAGGCCGGCGTGCCCGCCGAACTGGTCGACGAGGTGATCGCCGAACTGCGCGTCACCCCGGTGATCACCGCCCACCCGACCGAGGTCCGCCGCCAGACGATCCTGCGGGTCGTGAACGAGGTCGCCGACCTGCTCGACGAACGCGATCGGCTCGACACCGGCGATCCGGCCGTCGCCGAGATCGACGATCGGCTGACGATCTGCATCATCACGCTCTGGCAGACGGCCCTGCTCCGCCTGTCGAAACTGCGGGTCCGCGACGAGATCAGCGAAGCGCTCCGCTACTACGACGCGAGCCTGTTCGAGACCGTGCCGGCCCTGACGAGCGAACTCGAATCGATGGCGCCGAGGCCGCCGGGGTCGCCACCGGTCGATGCCACCGGCGCCATCCGGATGGGCTCGTGGATCGGGGGCGATCGGGACGGCAACCCGTTCGTCACCGCCGACGTCCTGCACTTCGCGATCGGGCAGCAGGCGGCCACGGCGCTCGGCCACCACCTGCGCGCGCTCGAGCGCCTCTCGGTCGAGTTGTCGATGTCGGCCCGGCTGATCACGCCCACCGAGGCGCTGCTCTCGCTCGCCGGATCGTCCGGCGACGACTCACCGTTCCGGGCCGACGAGCCCTACCGCCGCGCCCTGCGCGGCATGCACGCCAGGCTGTACGCCTTCACCGAGCGCGTCCTGCGGGGTGATCTCGAGGCGATCGATTCGGCTCCGCCCCGCGTCGCCCGGGAGCCGTACGAGTCGATCCACGAACTCGTCGACGATCTCGACGTCGTGATGGCATCGCTGTCGTCGCACGGCGCCGAGGAACTCGCCCGGGCGAAGGTCGAGCCCGTCCGTCGAGCGGTGGTCGTGTTCGGCGCCCACCTCTGCGGGCTCGACATGCGCCAGAACTCGCGGGTGCACGAGCAGGTGGTTGCCGAACTCGTCGCCGCGGCGGGCGTGTGTAGCGACTACGCCGCCCTCGACGAGGCGGCTCGCGTCGCACTCCTCGAAGCCGAGCTCGCGTCCCCGAGACTGCTCGCCGTCCCCCACGTCGGCTACAGCGACCTGACCACCGGTGAGATCGCGGTGCTGGCCGAAGCCGCTGACGCCATCGCCCGCGTCGGGCGACTCGCCATTCCGCACTACGTCATCTCGATGGCGGGCAGCGTGAGCGACGTGCTCGAAGTGGCGATCCTCCTCAAGGAGGTCGGTCTGGTGCGCAGATCGGCGGCCGGCTCCCTGGAGAGCGACCTCGACATCGTTCCGCTGTTCGAGACGATCGCCGACCTGAGCGACTCGGCCCGGACCCTCACGGCGATGCTGGCGAACCCGACCTATCGCAGCATCGTCGACTCGCGGTGCCGGGTACAGGAGGTGATGGTCGGCTACTCCGACTCCAACAAGGACGGGGGCTATCTCACGTCGCACTGGAACCTCTACGACGCCCAGGCCGAACTCGTCGACGCCGCCGCGGCGGGTGGCGTGAAGCTGCGCCTGTTCCACGGACGGGGCGGGACCGTGGGTCGAGGCGGGGGCCCCGCCTACCAGGCGATCCTCGCCCAGCCCCCGCATTCGGTGCAGCGGGCGATCCGCGTCACCGAACAGGGCGAGATGGTGGCCGCCAAGTATTCGCACCCCGCGCCGGCGCGCCGCAACCTCGAGACCCTGCTGGCGGCGACGCTCGAGGTGTCGTGCCTCGACGTGCACGAGGACGCGTCGACCCACCCCGAGTTCGTCGTGGCGATGGAGGCGATGTCACGGGTGGCCTTCACCGCCTATCGCTCGCTCGTCTACGA
Organism: Ilumatobacteraceae bacterium; assembly: GCA_963752815.1. Classification (GTDB taxonomy): domain Bacteria; phylum Actinomycetota; class Acidimicrobiia; order Acidimicrobiales; family Ilumatobacteraceae; genus Sva-07. The sequence continues at coordinate 738,787 of CAVVZI010000006.1, forward strand.
CGACGATCGGTTCGTCGATTTCTTCCGTTCGATCACGCCGACCGACGAGATCGCCACGCTCAACGTCGGCAGCCGGCCGGCGTCGCGCACCGCGTCGCGGGCGATCGAGGATCTGCGGGCGATTCCCTGGGTCTTCGGATGGACCCAGTGCCGGCTGATGTTGCCTGGCTGGTACGGCGCCGGCACGGCCTTCGAGGCGACAGGCGCTACCGAAGGCGGGGCCGATCTGCTCCGCCGGATGTACGTCCAGTGGCCGTTCTTCCGCGCCATCGTCGACAACATGGGCATGGTGCTGGCGAAGACCGACATCGAGATCGGGCGGCGCTACGCCGACGTGCTCGTCGACGACGCCACCGTGCGCGACGAGATCTTCGGCACGATCGTCGCCGAACACACCCGTGCCATGCACTGGCACGAACGGATCACCGGCTCGCCCGATCCCCTCGCCGACAACCCGGTGCTGGCGCGCAGCCTGCGCAACCGCTACCCGTACCTCGACCCGCTGCACGTGATGCAGGTCGACCTGCTGCGCCGGTTCCGCGCCGGCGACCACGACGCGCTCGTCCAACGCGGGATCCAGCTCACCATCAACGCCATCGCCACCGGCATCCGCAACTCCGGCTGACCGCCGCCCGGGCGCTCGCCCTACCATCGCCGCGTGCCCATCGACCAGTCACCTCCGAACCCCGCTCATCCCGAATTGGGCTTCTACACCCTCGCCGGCGGCGCCCAGAACCCTCGCGACCTCGTGCAGGAGATCCAGGACGCCGAGGCGCTCGGCCTCGGCGCGGTGTTCATCAGCGAGCGCTTCAACGTCAAGGAAGCCGTCACGCTGTCGGGGGCGGCCGCCGTCGCCTCGACCAACATGCAGATCATCACGGGGGCCACCAACCACAACACCCGCCACCCGATCGTGACCGCCTCGTACGCGACCACGATGCATCGCCTGACCGGCGGCCGGTTCGTCCTCGGCATCGGCCGCGGGATCGCTCCGATGTTCGACGCGTTCGGCATCCCGCGGATCACGACCGCGCAGATGGAGGAGTTCACCGTGTTGATGCGGCGGCTCTGGCAGGGCGAGACCGTGGTGGGCTACTCCGGGTCACTCGGCTCGTATCCGGTGCTCCGGCTCGATCCGCAGTTCGACGAGGACATCCCGCTCGGGCTCGTCGCGTTCGGTCCGAACTCGCTCGAACTCGGCGGGCGGGCCTTCGACCACGTGATCCTCCACACGTTCTTCACCGACGAGACGCTCGAACGCTGTGTCCGCACCGTCAAGGACGCCGCCGAGCGCGCCGGACGCGATCCCGAGGACGTCACGGTCTGGTCGTGTTTCGCCACGATCGGCGACCACATTCCCGAAGACCTCCGGCTGAAGAAGACCGTCGGACGGCTGGCCACCTACCTCCAGGCCTACGGCGACCTGATGGTCGAGACGAACCGGTGGGATCCGGCGGTGCTCGCCCGGTTCCGAGCCGACGAGATGGTGGCGAAGTTCCCCGGCGCCATCGACGCGATCGCCACGACCGAGCAGCTCGAGCACTTCGCCACCCTCATCCCCGACGAGTGGCTGGCGCCGAGCGCAACGGGCACCGCCGAGCAGTGCGCGGCCGCCGTCCATCGCCAACTCGCACTCGGGGCCGACGCCGTGATCATGCACGGTGCCAGCCCCGCCGAACTCTCCCCCATCGTCGCCGTCTACTGAGCGATCGAAACGCGCGACCGGGACGGCGCGTGGTGGAATGGGTGCATGGCCGAATTCCTCACCGACATCGAAACCCTGCGCGCCCGGGCCCGGGAGAACATCGAGCAGGGCCCCATCACGGACGCGTACGGAGCCGACCGCGACCGCGTGATCGAGGTGCTCAACGAAGCGCTCGCCACCGAGCTGGTGTGCGTGCTGCGCTACAAGCGGCACTTCTACACGGCGAGCGGGTTGAACGCCGCTCCGGTGGCGGCCGAGTTCCTGCAGCACGCCAACGAGGAGCAGGTGCATGCCGACCAGATCGCGCTGCGCATCACCCAGCTCCAGGGTTCACCGAACTTCGATCCCGAGGGCCTGGCGAGCCGTTCGCACTCCGAGTACGACGCGAGCACCGAACCTGCTGGAGATGGTGAAGGAAGACCTGATCGCCGAGCGGGTGGCGATCGAGAGCTACAGCGAGATCATCCGCTGGCTGGGCGACAAGGATTCGACGACCCGCCGGATGCTCGAGGACATCTTGTCGATCGAGGAGGAGCACGCCGACGACCTGCTGAACATCCTCGCCGACATCAACGGCTGAACCTGTCGCGCCGGGTCAGGCACTTCGCAACAGGTCAGTCGTCGGCGCGTCGCCAGTAGCCGGTCATGAACACGCTCGCCGCGGGCATGCCGACGTCGTCGCGGAGGTGGCGACGAACGGCGGTGATCTGACGCGACTCGGCCGCGCCGAACGCCACGAGCCCTGCGGCATCGAGGTCGATGTCCCGCACTGCGCGCAGGAGCGCGTCGCCCGTGCCCGGCTCGGCGTCGCCGCGGAACAGCCATCGAACCGTGGCGTCGGGGAAGCCCGACAGGTCGATCGTGTGCTGCTCGTCGATCGTCTCGAGAACGACCGTCGACGGCCGGCCGGGCGGCGTCTCGGCGAGCAGGGCGACGACCGCGGCGAACCCGGTCTCATCGGCGACCAGCAGCTGTTCCCGCGCCTCGACAGGCGGGCTGAACGAGTGCCTCGGCCCCCAGATGACCACTCGGTCGCCGACACGACACTGTTCGAACCACCGGCCGACTCCCGCGTCGTGACCGTGCACCACGACCCAGATCGTGATGCGTCGTCGTTCGGGGTCCCATCGTCGGACGGTGTAGTAGGCACCCATGGGGCGCTCGTCGACCGCCTGCGCCATGTACGCCGCCATCGTGTAGTCGTCCGGGATCGGATCGGCACCCGGGCGCGGCATCATCATGTAGAAGAACTCGTCGCCCCCGAGGGTGGCGAACTCGTCGAGGCCACCGCCCAAATCCACCTCGAGCAGGCCGTCGTTGAGCGACGAGACCGCCACGACACTCGTGTGGAACGTGGGGATCGCCGCCTGTTCCCGCCGCTCGCGCTCGATCCTCGTGACGATCGTCTCGTCGAGAGCGGCACGGACGTCACGGTCGAGATCGGCGGTGGTGGACATCGCCTCGTAAGGTACGCCGGTTACCTCGTAGAAGGCAAGCCGAACATCCCGCCAGGTTCGGCGATCAGGGTCCCAGCGAGTACTGGACAGCCGCCCGGGTGGCGACGTGGCCGGTGACCAGATTCGCGATCAGCGCCCGATGATCGGGATGGTCGCGGTACACGAGATAGTCGTCGACGGAGGCGAAGTCGGCGACGACCGCGAAGTCGAAGTTCCCCTCGTTGACCCCCGCATCGGCGCCGAACCCGTACGCGGCGATCTCCGGGATCAAGCCCGGCAACGTGGCGAGTCCTGCTTTGATGGCGGCGAGGTGTTCGTCATCGACCGTGTCGTTCCAGGTGAACAGCACGACGTGCCGGAACCCGCTCACGCCGCTCCCCCATCGTCGGCGGCGAGGTCGAACACGACGCCGCGGTCGCCATACGGGATCCGGTTGCGTTTGACGATGCCGACGATCGACCCGAGCAGCTTGGTGACGTGCGTGATGAAGCCGTACTTGGCCTTGACCTTGGCGAGGATCTCGTCGTGTTGTGCGCCGGTGACCAGCGCAGCGGTCGCGTCTTGTGGCACGGTTCCGGCCTTGACCCTGCCGCGGGCATCGCTCGGTTGGACGGTGACGCGGGCCGTGTGCGCCAGTCGTTTCGCCTTGCCCGAACCCGAACTGGTCCAGAAGCCGTAGTGCCCGCCGTCGAGCGCGACGACCCACGTCGGCGTGGACACCGGGGTTCCGTCGCGCTTGAACGTGGTGAACCGGATGTACTTCTCGTCGGCGAGCGCCATGACCAACGGTACCCGTTCCGCCGACGTCAGGTCACGACGTTGGGGCACGGCTCGTCGGCGACGACGGCAGCAACGTTCGACAACGTCGTCTCGGCGATCGCGGCGAGCGCCTCGTGCGTCAGGAACGCCTGGTGCGCGGTGATCAACACGTTCGGATACGTGAGCAGCCGCGCGAAGACGTCGTCGTCGAGGATCTCGTCACTGCGATCCTCGAAGAACAGGCTGCCCTCCTCCTCGTAGACGTCGAGCGCGAGCGAACCGATCTGCCCGGTCTTCAGTGCGCCCAGCACCGCGTCGGTGTCGACGAGCGCGCCGCGCCCGGTGTTCACGAGCATCGCACCGGGCTTCATCAGCGCGATCGTCCGCGCATCGATGAGGTGGTGGGTCTCGGGAATCAGGGGGCAGTTCAGCGTGACGATGTCGGCGACGGCGAGCGCCTCCTCCAGATCGACGTACCGGACTCCGAGATCCATCAGGAAGTCGTCGCTGTGCGGGTCGACGGCGACCACCTCGCAGCGGAGGTGCCACAGGAGGCGGGCGACGATGGCGCCGATCTTGCCGGTCCCGACCACCGCCGCGGTCTTTCCGGCCATGTCGAAACCGACGAGACCGTCGAGGGAGAAGTTGCGGTCGCGAACCCGGTTGTGGGCACGGTGGATCTTGCGATTGAGGCTCAGCATCAACGCGAGGGTGTGCTCGGCGACGGCGTTCGGCGAGTACGCCGGGACCCTCACGACGGTGATCCCGAGACGCCCCGCGGCATCGACGTCGACGTTGTTGTAGCCGGCGCAACGCATCGCGACGACGGTCACCCCGTGTCCGGCGAGGGCTTCCAACACTCCGGACGACAGGTCGTCGTTGACGAACGCGCACACGACCGTGGCACCGGCCGCGTAGCCGGCGGTCGACGAGTCGAGGCGCGGCTCGTGGTACTCGATCTTCACCCTGCCGTCGACGTTGGCCGCGTCGAACGAGCGATGGTCGTACGCCTTGGCAGAGAACATCGCCATCCGCGTCATGATGTCGCCCGGCTGGGGTACAGCTTCATTCCGCAATCGTGACAGAACCGATCGACGGTCCGCGCCGGAGCACTGACGTAGCCTCCGGCTGTGCTCGATCTTCCGGTCGCCGATCCGTGGTTCGTCACCGAGCGGTTCGATGACGAGATCACCCTGATCACCGAGCCGCACGTGCATCCACTGCTGCGGTGCAACGTGTGGCACGTCCGTGGCCGGCGGAACGACCTCGTCGTCGACACATCGCTCGGCCTGCGGCCATTGCGCCACCTGATCGAGGGCGAACTCGGACACGACGTCTTGGCCGTTGCGACGCACGTGCATGGCGACCACGTGGGCGGCATGCACGAGTTCGCGGCGCGGGCCATTCATTCGTCGGAGGCCGACGACCTCGCGGCGCCCGGCGTCGTCAACCTCGAGAGCCGGGTGTTCGGACCGGCGGTGTGCGACCCCTACCGCGACGCCGGCTACGACATCCCCGATCTGTTCGTCGACGCCGTTCCCGCCGGCGGGCTGTCGGCCGCGACGCTCGAACGATTGCCCGCTCCGGCCACGATGCTGCTCGAAGGCGGCGACGTCCTCGATCTCGGCGATCGGGCGTTCGAGGTGCTCCACCTGCCCGGCCACTCCCCCGGCAGCATCGGACTCTGGGAGGCCTCGACGGGCGTGTTGTTCTCCGGCGACGCCGTGTACGACGGCCCGCTGCTCGACGAACTGGACGGATGCGACATCACCGCGTACGTCGAGACGATGAAGCGGTTGCGGGAGCTCCCCGTCACGGCGGTGCACGGCGGCCACGAGCCGAGCTTCGGCCCCGCCCGATTGGTCGAACTCTGTGATGCGTACCTCGCCGCGCGTGCGTGAGCACTCGCGGCGACGCAACAGCGCCTCGTTCTCGTGAACTTCTTGCACACGCGGGTGCGCAAGAAGTTCACGAGAACGATGGAGGAGTGGTCAGGTGGGCAGCAGGCCGCGGACGTAGGACGCCTGGCCGGCGTGCTGCAGGCAGTCGTCGGCGATGCTCACCAGGCGCACCCCGAGGGTGACGGGCGGGTCCCAGCGGCGATCGACGATGCGGTCGAGCGCGTGGCCGTCGATGTCGCCCAGCACGGATCGCGTGCGTTCGTCGACGGCGGCCAGGTATCCGGTCACCGCCTCCGGACCGGTCGGGCGCACGGCGAGCACGTCGTCGGCGGTGTGCCCGTAGCCGGTGTTCGACGGATCGGGCGCCAACCCGAAGCCCGCGGCCCAGTCGCCGCTCGCCCACACCTGCGGCGTGTCGATGATCTCCGCGATGTGGTGGTCCTGGACCCTCGTGAGGTGCCACGCGAGCCAACCGATCGTGTTCGTCCCGGGCGCGGGCTGCCAGTGGAGCTGGTCGGCGTCGAGACCCTCGACTGCGTCGTGGACGAGCGGCGGCACGCGGCCGTACAGCTCGAGGAGGAGTTCGGCGATGTTCATGCGGGACAGTTCATCACGCCAGGTGGCCGCCGGTCTGTGCCCGGGCGACGGCGGCATGCACCGTCGGGATGTCCTCTTCGGCGAGCGGCTGCATCCACTGCTTACGGGCGAGCGCCGCCGCGACGTACGGCTCGAGCGCGGCCCGCTTGTGCGCCTGCCGCTCGGGTTCGACGGCGGCGAACTCGGGGAGCACATCGGTGGCGAAGAGTTCGAGCGACGCGCAGATGTCGTCGTGACGGTTGCGGCCGGCCTGCTGGATGAAGATGACCTGGTCGACACCGACCTCGCTCATCTGGCGGAGGTGGCGTCGCGCGTCGGCCGGCGATCCGATACAGCTCGCGTATTCGTCGCCGAGCGCCGCGGCCTCCGCGATCGTGCGGTCGACGCTGTCGGGTGAGCGTCGTTGCTGGAACTCGCCCCACAGATCGGTCCGGCCCGGTCGCTGATCGTGGGCGACGAGCGCGTTCAACGCGTACCCGAAGAACTGGAAACCTTCCATGCCTCGCCGAATGGCCTCGGCCCGTTCCTCGTGCAGCGAGAAACCGGTGACGAGCGCGACGTTGGCATTGACCGTGTGGCCGAGCGGCACGCACTCGTCGCTCTTGATGATGTCGTAGTAGATGTCGACCCAGGCGTGCGCCTCGTCGGGATCGATGAAGCTGAACGCCAGTGCCCCGAGACCGTGTCGCGCGGCGACCTTGATGGTCTCGCGATTGGTGCAGGCGATCCACATGGGCGGATGCGGCTTCTGGCGCGGCTTGGGGATCACGTTGCGGCACGGCAGCGTGAAGCTCTCCGACTCGTAGCCGGGATACGGGTCGAGCACCATCATGTTGGCGATCTGCTCGGCCGCTTCGAGCGACATCGCCCGCTTCTGTTTGGCGGGGATGTCGAAACCGTGCAGCTCCATCCGGGTCGCCCCCTCCCCGATGCCGAAGTCGACACGACCGTCCGAGATCAGATCGAGCGTCGCCAGTCCCTCCGCGGTGCGCGCCGGATGGTTGTAGTTCGGGATCACCTGGCGGATGCCGTGGCCGAGCCGAATCCGCGACGTGCGGGCGGCGGCCGCGGCGAGGAACACCTCCGGCGCCGAGGAGTGCGAGTACTCGTCGAGGAAGTGATGCTCGACCTCCCAGGCGTAGTCGAAGCCGAGCCGATCGGCGAGCTCCACCTGGTCGAGCGCGTCGCGCAGCAACCGGAACTCGTCGTCATCGGTCCACGGCTTCGGGAGTTGGTGCTCGTAGAACACGCCGAACTGCATCCGGTCAGCTTCAGCAGACCGTCGCCCGCGATCCCGTAGCGGAGCCTCAGGCGAACGTGACCCCCTGTGCCAGCGGGAGGTCGTTGCCGTAGTTGACGGTCGACGTCGAACGGCGCATGTACGCCTTCCACGCATCGGAGCCACTCTCCCGGCCACCACCGGTCTCCTTCTCCCCACCGAACGCGCCGCCGATCTCGGCGCCCGACGTTCCGATGTTGACGTTGACGATGCCGCAGTCGCTGCCCGCCGGGCCGCAGAAACGATCCGCCTCGCGAACGTCGGTCGTGAAGATCGACGACGAGAGGCCCGCCGGCACGTCGTTGTTCAGATGGATCGCCTCGTCGAGGTCGTCGTAGGCCAGCGCGTACAGCAGCGGCCCGAACGTCTCGGTGCGCACGATGTCGGTCTGGTCGGGCATGGCGACGATCGACGGGCGCACATAGTGCGCGTCGGGCGCCTCGTCGGCGAGCATCCGTTCCCCGCCGACCAGCACGGTCCCTCCGTCGTCCAGGGCGGTCGCCGTTGCCGCCGCCAGGCGTGACGCGGCCGCCGCGTCGATGAGCGGTCCGACGAGCGTGCCGTCGGCGAGCGGGTCGCCGAGCGGCAGGCCGTCGTAGGTGCGGGTGAGGCGATCGATCACCTCGTCGTACCGGCTGCGATGCACGATGAGCCGGCGCAGCGTGGTGCAGCGTTGCCCTGCGGTGCCGGCGGCCGAGAAGGTGACGCCACGCACCACCAGCTCGATGTCGGCCGATGGCGCGATCACGGCGGCGTTGTTGCCGCCGAGTTCGAGCAGGGTGCGACCGAACCGGCCGGTGACGACAGGACCGACCGCTCGCCCCATCGCCGTCGAGCCGGTGGCACTGATCAGGGCGAGGTCGGGGTGGGCCGCCATCGCCATGGCGACGTCGGGTCCGCCGGCGACGACTTCGAAGAGGCCCGCCGGCGCCCCACAGCGCTCGGCGGCCCGGCGGGCGAGCGCGATCGTGGCCACCGACGAGAGGATCGTCTTCTCCGACGGCTTCCACACGACCGGATCACCGCACACGATCGCCAGCGCCGCGTTCCACGACCACACGGCGACCGGAAAGTTGAACGCGCTGATCACGCCGATCGGCCCGAGCGGATGCCACGTCTCGGTCAGCCGATGTTCGGGACGTTCGGAGGCGATCGTCAGACCGTGGAGCTGACGCGACAGCCCGACGGCGAGATCACAGATGTCGATCATCTCCTGGACCTCGCCGAGCCCCTCCGAGAGGATCTTGCCGGTCTCGATCGAGACGAGCACGGCCAGGTCGTGCTTGTTGGCGCGGAGCTCCTCCCCGAGTTCTCGCACCACAGCGCCGCGCTGGGGGCCGGGCACCGTGCGCCAGATGGTCGCCGCCGCGCCCGCCCGTTCGACCGCGTCCTGAAGGTCGTCGGCGGCGGCCACCCGACCGAGTGACGTACCGGTGATCGGCGATCGCACGAGCGCTTCGGCGCCGTCGCCGTCGACCTGCACGCCGAGTCGGAGCGCCGTCGTCCGGGCGATGTCGATGAGGTCGGCGGGGGTGGGAAGGGCCATCGCCCCATCATCGCTCAGCCCGATTGCCGACTTGGGACCTTTGGCCCTTCCACCGATCGGCCGATCGGTCTTCAATCGAAGACATGAACGGGTCAGTAGTCACCGAGGAGCTGGCGCTCGAGGAGTGCTGGGCGCTCCTCGAGCGGCACACGGTCGGCCGCCTGGCGGTCGACATCGCCGGCCGACCGGACATCTTTCCCATCAACTACGTCGTTGACTGCGACGCGATCGTGTTCCGCTCGGGCGCCGGGACGAAGCTCGCCGGCGCCGTGCTCAATCGGCATGTGGCCCTCGAGATCGACGGGTACGCACCGGACGAGCGGGTCACGTGGAGTGTCGTGGTCAAGGGGAGTGCGCGTGAACTCGAGTCGATGTCCGACCGGTACCGCGCGGAGAACCTCCCCCTCTATCCGTGGGTGGCTTCGGACAAGCCGGACTTCGTCCGCATCGACCCGTACCTCGTGACCGGGCGCCGATTCCGCGTCTCGGCCGAAGCCACCCCGGATGACTCGATCGGCTGGAACGGCCCCGGGGGCGAGCCACCGGCGTGATCGGTCCGCCGGTCAGTCCTCGTGGTCGTGCGTCGCCACCGGCTTGCCGCCGGGGCCCTTGCTCACGTCGACGGTGATCGAGGGCGAACCCCCGTCGAGTCGGAACGTCGCGGTTCCCACGTCGATCGGCACCTCGAAGGTGACGATCCCGCTGAGCCGACTCCCTGGCGCGAGCGATTCGTCCGCGAGCAGCGACGTGTAGGGACTGTACGTCTGGCCGTCGGCCTTCAGGGTCACCAGGTCGGTCGGAAAGTTCATCTGCTCGTCGCCGGCGCGAAGGTCGAGTTGCACCGCCACCCGCTTCATCCCTTCGGGAACGGCGTCGGACATCATCTGCGCCATCTGCCCCATCGGCATGCCCGACTGGGCGAACTGGTCCGCGTTCTGGCCGTCGCCGCCCATCATCGCGGTCATCGGATCGTCGATCGTCCAGGCGTCCACCGCCGTGTACGTCCCGCCGTCGTGACCGATCGACGTACCGATCGTCGCGGCATCGCCGCTGTCGGCGGTGAGTCCCCAGAAACCGAGCGCGACGATGACCATGAACCCGATACCCACAAAAAACCACGCTCTGTGGTTCACGTTCGCGCTCTCCGAGCTACTCCCACGAAATCTTCCGGGAATCACCCATTGTTCCCGCGTGGTGGAATGGCGTAGTTTATCGTCCAGGTACCTCGCGGCGGGCGGGGTGGCGGAATTGCACGGGCGGGCGGAACATCAGTGGGCGACAACTCTGGTATTCGACATCGGGTGACGAGGGCGCGGTTGGACCGGCCCGGTTCCAAACGGCTGGCCGCCGCGCGATTGGCCGTCATCGGCGCACTGATCGCCGGCCTGAGCGTGGCCGTGTCGGGCGCAACCCCCGCGAACGCCGCCGTCGAGCCGCCCGTCGTCGAAGCATCCGCAACCGGTGAACCGGACGTCGTCGCGCCCGTTGCCCCCGGACCCGGAGCACCGGACGCACCCGTCGAGGTGAAGGTCGCGAACATCAACGGTCTTCCCGCAGGCAGCGACACCGGCAAAGTGACGGTGTCGTGGAGCGCACCTCCCGACAACGGTTCGGCGATCACCAAGTACGTCGTGACCTACGGCGTCGACCGTGTGGTCGGCTGCGAGACGTCGGCGCTGGAGTGCGTGGTCAGTGGCCTGACGCCCGGCGTACCGGTCGCCTTCAACGTCACCGCGACCAACGACGCGGGCGACGGTCCCGCGTCGGCCGACGTACTCGCCACGCCGCTCACACAGTCACGCGCTCCCCTGGACCCGACCGTGACGGCGGGCGAGGAGAGCGCCGTCGTGGCGTGGACGGAACCGGCACCGAACTCCGACGGCGGTTCGCCGATCACGTCGTACGAGGTCCGAGTCCTCGACGGCCGAGGCTCGCGGAACATGGACGGCTGTTGGGCCGACCATGGGAATTCCTGCACTGTCGTCGGACTGACACCTGATGTTTCGTACTCCTTCGCCGTCGTGGCGGTCAACGCCATGGGCCGGGGCGAGCTGGCGATCACCGGATCGGCGACCCCGTGGAAGGGGACTCCGCCGACCGTTCCGTCCGCACCGACCGCGCTGTCGGCGGTGGCCGGCGACGGTCAGGTCACCGCGTCGTGGGCCGCCCCCGAATCGACGGGCGGTACGCCCATCAAGGGGTACACGGTCACGGCGACGCCGGGCGGAGATACGTGCGAGACCAAGAGCGCCCTGACGTGCGTCGTGCGGGACCTCATCAACGGGACCGACTACACGCTCACCGTGACGGCGACCAACGCCGTCGGAACGGGCGCCGCATCGGAACCATCCGCAACCGTGACCCCGGCGACCGTTCCGTCGGCTCCGACCGGTCTGGCGGCCGATCCCGGCGACGGTCAGGTCACCGTGTCGTGGGCCGCCCCGGCATCGACAGGCGGTTCGCCCATCACGGGATACACGGTCACGGCAACGCCCGGCGGACGCACCTGCGTGACCACCGCCGACCTGACCTGCATCGTGCAGGTCCTGACCAACGGCAGCCTCTACAGGATTCACCGTGACGGCGAGAATGCCGTGGGCCCGGGCCCGACGAGCGACGCGGTGGAAGCGACCCCTGCGGCTCCGCCGACGACCCTCGCGACCACGACGATCCCGCCGACGACCCTGGCGAGCACGACGATCCCGACGACGACCCTCCCGGTGACGACCCTCGCGACGACAACGACGACCATCGCGACGAGGAGCAGTGACCCGACGACCGTTCCGACGACGACCAGCACGCCCTCGACAAGTTCATCGTCGACCACCAACCCCGCCGGAAGCCTTCCGACGACCAGCAATCCCTCGTCGAGCACTCCCTCGACGACCGAACCCTCGACACGAGGTCGAGTGTTCGTGCCGCTCGCGCCGACGCGGGTGCTGGACACCCGTGGTGGGGCCAAGGTCGGTAACGCGGCCGGCACCGGCGCACCGGTGACGTTGTCACTGTTCGGTCGGGGTGGTCTGCCGAGTGGTGGGATCGGTGCGGTGGCGATGAACGTCACCGTCGTCGATGGTGTGAACCCGACGGTCGGTGGCGGCTACGTCACCGTCTATCCGTGTGGCACCCGTCCGGACGCCTCGAACCTCAACTTCAGTGCCGGTCAGACGATCCCGAACTCGGTGATCGCCCCGGTGTCAGCAACCGGCACCGTGTGCTTCTACGTGTACGGCTCGGCACACCTGCTCGCTGACGTGTCGGGCTACTTCCCGACCGGTGCGGGGTTCACCTCGATGTCACCCACACGGGTGCTCGACACTCGGGGTGGAGCCAAGGTCGGCAACGCCGCCGGCACCGGTGCTCCGGTGACGCTGTCACTGGCGGGCCGGGGTGGTCTGCCGAACAGTGGGATCGGTGCGGTGGCGATGAACGTCACCGTCGTCGATGGTGAGAACCCGACGGTCGGTGGCGGCTACGTCACCGTGTACCCGTGCGGCACCCGTCCCGGACGCCTCGAACCTCAACTTCACCGCCGGTCAGACGATCCCGAACTCGATGATCGCCCCCGTGTCAGCAACCGGCACCGTGTGCTTCTACGTGTACGGCTCGGCGCACCTGCTGGCTGATGTGTCGGGCTACATCCCGACCGGTCCCGGGTTCACCTCGCTCACCCCGACACGAGTGCTCGACACCCGTAACGGCGCCAAGGTCGGCAACGCCAACGGCACCGGTGCTCCGGTGACGCTGACGCTCGCCGGCCACGCCGGCCTACCGAACAGTGGGATCGGTGCGGTGGCGATGAACGTCACCGTCGTCGATGGTGAGAACCCGACCGTCGGTGGCGGCTACGTCACCGTGTACCCGTGCGGCACCCGCCCGGACGCCTCGAACCTCAACTTCACCGCCGGACAGACGATCCCCAACTCGGTGATCGCCCCCGTGTCGACGGCAGGCACGGTGTGCTTCTACGTCTACGGCACCGCACACCTCCTCGCCGACGTGTCCGGATACTTCACCAGCTGACCCCATCGACGTCCTGGCGATCGACGTCCCCGAGGGAATGACGACGGTTCGGTCGCGCGAACTACGCCGCGCGAGCCCATCTACCCCGAAAACCACCCTCTGTGGTTGCGTTGCGCACTCTCCGACTCAATCACCGAAGATTTTTCAAGGATTCGCTCAGGTTGTCGGTCGATCGGGCCGATGCATCCTGGACGTGCAAATGCACTCCCGCGTGTTGAGCGGTAGCGGAACGGTGAGTAGGCGGAACTTCGGTGGACAAGTCTGGTATGCAACGACTGATCGCGCGGGCGCTGTTGGTGGCCGTGGCGATCGCTGCCTGGAAGGTCGGGATCCACGACGAGTGGACCGGCCTGCAGAGCGTCGCGGACTTCTTCCGCACGTGGGTGTTGTTGTCGAACGCAGTCGCCCTGGTCCTGCTGATCGTCGAGGCCAACTGGCCCTCGATCCGCAACACGTTCGAGCTCGAGGGTCTGAGCGAGCGGCTGGCGTCGGTGGTGACGGTGACGCTCGGCATCTCGATGTCGATGATGGTCCTGTCCTTCCTTCAAGGTCTACTCGAGGGTACGACCGCCGCACATGACGGCCTGGTGACGGGCGCCCACCACGGGATGAGCCCGATCGGGCACGCGGTCCGCGAGGGCGCCTCCATTGCGCCGATCGCTCTGATCGTCGTGGCGCTCGGCCCGCTCGCGGTCCGCTGGATTCGCAACGTTCGCACCAAGGGCGTCCGGGTCAACCCGCTCTCCGCCGTTCGTTGGGGTCTCGTCGTCGCGCTGCTCGCGGGCGTCACCGTCGCCGTGACGGGAGCCGCGCCGGCGGATGCCGCGCCGCCCGCGCTCGCGAGTTGTGCAGCCGACACCGCCGTCCGGGCATACGACGTCGCCGCGGTCAACGCCTTCATCCCGTACTCGCGCTGGATCAACGATTCGGGAGTCGCCCAGAGCGGTCCCGACGGCTACCAGCATCTCGGCGACGGCGATCCCAACGGATTGCTGTTCGTGTTGCAGCAGGACAAGAAGGCGGTGCAGAACTGGTACGCGCCGATCGTCGGCGACCAGACGAACGGCTACGCCGGTGACCCGGCCAACGGCCGCCGCGTCCGTCCCCGTCCGCTCGTCCTGCGGGCGAACGCCGGTGAGTGCATCCAGGTGACGCTCACCAACGAACTGCAACCCGATCAGATGGGCCCCTTCCTGCCGCAGGTCGACCCGCGCGTCTCGATGCACGCCTACGGCGTTTCGTACGACCCGAACAACGGCGACGGCAGCTGCGGTCGGCTACAACGACGACAGCACGGTCGGCGTCGGCGAGACGATCACCTACTTCTGGCGGGCACCGGCGAGCGAGGGTCTGTACCTGTTCCGTGACATGGGCATGCCGGCCGGCGGCGACCACGACGGTGGCGGCTCCGAGCACGGTCTCTACGGCGGTCTGGCCGTCGAGCCCGCTGGTTCCCACTGGTTCGACCCGACGAGCGGCGCCGAGCTGTCGTCGAACGTGCCGAACCAGCAGTACGCATCGGTCGCCGGCCAGAGTGGCGACCTCTACATCCAGTCGGCGATCGCCGTGGCCGACGGACGCCGTTTCCGCGAATCCGTCGAGATCAGCCAGGGCGTCATCCCGGTGGTCATCGCCGAAGGCGCCGAGGCACCGCACCCGGCGGACCCTGACATCGAAGGTCCCGAAGTCGAAGGACCGGAACTCGAAGCGCCGCAAGGTCGCCGTGGTCGAGGCACCCGAGCGATTCGGGTTCAACTTCGGTTCGGAGGCGGAGTACAAGCGTCTCGAGTACCGGGACAAGTGGTGCGCCGACTGCGTCGGCGAGGAGACCGGACTGTCGTCGTGGGTCTACGGCGATCCGTCGACGGTCAAGCTCGCCGGCGGTTCCGGCCCGTGGTTGCCGATCCAGCCCGGACTACCAGGGACCCGACCCGCTCGTCCCTCCGGCCGATCCGCTCGCCGTGCCTGGTGGCATCCCGGCACCGAACGTCGAGGACTGCGGCCTGCTCCTGACGAACGCGCCCGACGAGACGCGTCACGTGTCGTGCTACACGGCGAACGTGACCAACGCCTACCAGGGCGACCCGCTCAAGATCCGTTTCGGACATGCGGGCATCTACGAGACCCACGTGTTCCACCTGCACGCCCACACCTGGTCGGCAGAACCGGACGACAACGGCCCCGCCGGATCGATCCCACCGAAGCCGACGCCGTCGGCCCAGCCGCGGGCCACCACGATCGACTCGCAGACCTACAGCCCCTGGACGGCGTTCACCGCCGACATCAACTACGGCGCCGGAGCACGCGTCGGCACCGTCGGCGACGCGATCTTCCACTGCCATCTCTACCCCCACTTCGCCGCCGGTTTCTGGGCGCTCCTGCGCGTGCACGACGCCGCGGAGAACGGCACCGGCGCGACCCCTGACGGTCAGCTCGTCAACCCGTTGCTCGCGCTGCGCGACATCGGCGTCGGATCGGTCCCCGTGGCCGCATCGGTCCCACCGGCCAAGAATGCCCCCTCGATCGATCTCCCCGGCTACCCGCGGTTCATCCCGGGCACCTTCGGCTCACGCGCCCCGCAGCCCATCAACGGCGCATGGCAACGCGAGTACGACCCGGTCGACCCAGGAGCCCGTCCTCGACCAGAACGGCGTGCCCGTCGACGCACCGGCGATGCGCATCGTGGACGGCAAGGCGCTCGATCCGGCGTTGCTCGAGGCGACGCAGGACATCAGCACGACCGCCACCGATGGTTCGTTCACGCTCTCGTTCGGTGGCCAGAAGACCGAGGCGATCGCGCTCCCTGCGACGGCCGCTCAGATCGAGACAGCACTCGAAGCGCTCCCGAACATCGACGCGGTCCACGTCGCCGGATCGGGCACCGACGTCGATCCGTGGAAGGTCCAACTGGTCCTGTGGCGCTCGACGCCCGACCTCTCGATCACGGCCGAGTTCACGCCCTCCGGAGCGACCGAGGCCCCGAGCACGACCGCCGCGCCTTCGACCACGGCCGCCACGCCGTCGATCCAGACGATCGCCGTCGATCCGCTGATCACCGAGGACACGGAAACCGTCGACGAATCCGAGTCGACGACCACCACGACGCCGGCAGCCCCCGTCGTGCCGGCGGCAGTCGCCGACGACGTCGCCGCCGTCACCGAGACTGCCGCGACCACCATTGCCGTGAAGCCGCAGGCCGGGTTCACACCCGCCGACCCGGACACCGCGCGGATCGCGTTCCAGCTCGCGCAGGAACAGCAGGCCACTCGCAAGTTCCACGATCCGAGCTACGTCGCCGGCGAGCCGGTCAAGCCGGGCAAGGCACCGCTCCCCGGCGCCCCCGTCGTCGATCCGTGCCCGGCCGGAGCCCGCACCGTCACCTACCGCGCGTCGGTCATCCAGGTCCCGCTCGTCTACAACGAGGAGGAGTGGGTCGACCTGCAGGGTCGGATCATGGTCGCCGACGAGGACGTCGCCGCGATCATCGCCGGCACCAAGGAACCCGAGCCCTTCTTCTTCCGGGTCAACCAGGGCGACTGCATCAACTTCGAGATCACCAACCGCACGCCGAACGAGATCGGCAACGACGCCTACCAGAAGCTGGTCCAGACCAACATGCTCGGCGGCCACATCCATCTCGTCAACTTCGACGTGCTGTCGTCCGACGGTTCGTCGAACGGATGGAACTACCAGGAGGCCGCGTTCACGGAGGATCAGGCGACGTTCAACGACAACGTCCTCGCCGGCACGCAGCCGTGCTCGATCGAAGCGGGCTGCACCGTGCCGCTGCCGGACGCAGCCACGTACGACCCGACCGATCCGGCCGTGCAGGCGTCGTGGCTCAGCGAGGGCCAGACGCTGAAGGAGCGCTGGTTCGCCGACTACGAACTGCGCACGGTGTTCATGCACGACCACCACTTCGCGAACGTGATGCAGAACCGCGGGATGTTCAACGCGTTGCTCGTCGAGCCGGCGGGATTCGACTCGCGCGACCCGGCCACGGGCGAGTATCTCCAGCCGATCAACAAGTCGGCACACGGCACGGTGTGCACCGACGACGTGCAACGGCGACGCATCCGGTGCGGTCATGGACATGGTGGGTCCCGCCGCCGACGACGACTTCCGCGAATTCGGAATCGCCGTGCACGACTTCACGCCGCTGATCATTCCTCCGAACGGGAAGGCCGCATCGCTCACCCTCGCCGACATCAAGAACCCGGCGAACGCCGTCGCTCCGCCTCCGACACCCTTGGCCGCGCCCGTGGGCGACCAGGGCGGCATGGGCATCAACTACAAGAACGCACCCATGGAGATCCGTCAGTTCCCCGACGGCGCGGACAAGGTGCTGGGCAACCAGGTGGACCCGGCCTACACCTTCAGTTCGAAGGTGTGGGGCGATCCGCAGACGCCGATCCTCAAGGCGTACCGGGGCGACAACGTGCGGTTCCGCCTCATCCAGGGCTCGCACGAGGAGCAGCACAACTTCACGATCCACGGCACCCGGTGGCAGAAGGATTCGAACGACCCTGCGTCCCCCTACATCAACGCCCGTCCGATCGGTGTGTCCGAGGCGTTCAACATCGACGACCTCGCGGTCGGCTGCGGGATGGGCAAGGCCGGGACCTGCTTCTCGGCCGAGCCGGGCCAGCCCCGAGTCGCTGACTTCCTGTACGGCGGCGCCGGGTTGGAGGATCTGTGGAACGGCGCGTGGGGCATGATGCGCGTGTTCGACCAGGCCGAGGACAGCGGCGTGGGCGGGGCGGACGTCCTTCCCGAGCTCCCCGACAACGACGTCTCGCTGCCACGAGGGGACCAGCCTGCCCGCCGGCGGCGTCGACGCACTCGACATCCCAGAGGGCGGCACCACGTCCGACGGCACCCTGCCCAAGGCGCAGGTGAACCTGAACTCGTGCCCCACCGGGTGGGGGCTGAAGGTCTTCGAGGTATCGGCCATCGACGTTCCGATCGAGTACAACCGGTACGGCGACAACGACCCCTACGGCCTGGCGTACGTGCTCTCGTCCGACGTGGCCGCGATCCGCGCCGGCACCAAGCCGCTCGAGCCGCTCGTCCTGCGCGCCAACGAGGGCGACTGCATCGAGGTCAAGCTGCGCAACGAGGTCGACTGGGAGAAGTTCGCTGAACACGGCAATCTCGGCACGCTCGACGGTGACGCACCGCTCCAGCTCGAGCCGGTCCCGCTCGGGTTCCTCGACCCGGGCGAGGCAGCCCCGCCGGAGGGGCCGCCGTGGTTCGCCGGCAATCGCGTCTCGATGCACCCGTCCTTGGTGCGCGCCGACGTGCGGACCAGCGACGGCACCACCGTCGGGTACAGCGGCGACCAGACGGCAGGCCCTGGTGAGACGGTGACGTATCTCTGGTACGCGGACGAGATCACCTACCCGGACTCGAAGAACCCAGCCACCCTGACCGACGGCGAACTCGGCGGCGTGCCGCTCACCGAGTTCGGTGACGTGCGCGGCCACCGCCACCACGGTCTGCTCGCCGCGCTCGTCGTCGGCCCGAAGAACGCGACGTTCCACGACCAGATCACGGGCGAACAAGTGCGCACCGGAGCACAGGTCGACGTCCACGTCCCCGGCACCCCCGTCGACTACCGCGACTCGGTCATCATCCACCACAACGGTCTCAATCTCCGTGACGCCGACGGCAACATCATCGTCGACCCGATCCATGGCGACGAGCCGGATGCCGGCGAACGCGCCATCAACTACAAGAACGCCCCGCTGCACCGTCGACTCGGGCTCGCTGCTCCGATCCAGCACGTGGGCGCCAACCCGCTCGGAGCACCGTTCAACCTTCCAGGCTGGGGCGAGCAACTCGCCAATGCGTTCAGCAGCAGCTACGAGATCGACGGAGCGCCGATCGGCGATCCCGACACTCCCATCCTGCGCGCCTATCAGGGCGATCCGATGCGGGTCCATGTGCTGCAGTCCGGCGACCGCGCCCGCATGGTCGAAACCGAGATCTCGGGTCACAACTGGCTCGAGCATGCCTTCGACGCCGGGTCGGTCCGGACCGGTGTGCAGGGTTCGATGGCGACCGGGAGTGCGTTCACCTTCTACCTGCAGGGCGCCGGCGGCGACGGACAGAACGTCGGCGACTACAAGTACGGCGTCGTGCACGCCGTCAACGGAATGTCGGCCGGCTCGTGGGGGATCCTCCGCGTCTACAAAACGCCCCCGACGGGGACCGAGCGTGACCTCACACCGCTCGAGACGTCAGCGAACCCGTACGCGGGCGGCCATCCGATCCAGGTCCTCGACCAGACTGCGCTCGGCCCCGACACGGTCGCTCCCACCGTCACGTCGGTCGACCCCGTCGACGGCGCCACTGGTTTGAAGGCCGACGCGAAGGTGACGGTGACGTTCTCCGAGAGCGTCAAGGCAGCAACGGTCACCGACCAGTCGCTGCGACTGTCGAACAGCTCGGGCGACCATCCCCTCGACGGTGACCTTGTCGACCGGCAACCGGTCGGCCATCGTGTCGCCCAGCGCACCGCTCGCGCCAGGCACCACCTACACCGTCAGCGTGTCCGCCGACGTCACCGACATCGCCGGCAATCCCTCACGACGCCATACACGAGTACGTTCACCGTGGCCGCCGTGGCGCCGGGTGCCCCGACGAACGTGACGGCTGTGGCGAACGGGGCCGACTCCGCGACCGTGTCGTGGACCCCACCCGTCGACACGGGCGGCACCGAGATCACCGGCTATCGCGTCGACGTTTTCGAAGGGACCGGAACAGCGCTCGATACCCTCGACCAAGTCGTTGATCCGAGTGCGACGTCCGTCGTCGTCGGCCTCGCCTCGGGCACGTATCAGTTCACTGTGACCGCGACGAACGCCGCCGGAGTCGGCGCGCCCTCCCCGAAGTCCGCGCCGCTCGTCCTCGAGGGCGTCCAGGCGAAGCCCGATGCGCCGACCGGCGTCAAGGCTGTTCCCGTCGACGGCAGCGCTGCCGGCAAGGGCGTCGTGAAGGTGTCGTGGACCGCGCCGAGCGACAACGGCTCGCCGATCGACTCGTATTTCGTCTACGCCGACAACGGGTCCGGCTGTGCCGTGAACGCTCCGCTGCTCTCCTGTGACATCAGCGGACTGACCGGCGGCGGATCGATCGCCGTCAACGTGACCGCCGCCAACGGCTTGGGCGAGGGTCTCGCCTCGGAGTCCGTGCTCGTCACACTGCTGACGAAGCCGCCGGCCCCTCGGGGCGCCACGGCGACCGCGGGCAACGGGAACGCCGTCGTGTCGTGGAAGGCACCGAAGTCGGACGGCGGGTCACCGATCACGTCCTACGACGTCCGGGTCCTCGATGACCCCGCCGCACCCCTGCCCCTCCCCCTCCCCGGTTGTACGGTCACCGACGGCACGTCGTGCACCGTGACCGGGCTCACCAACGGTGTCTCCTACTCCTTCGTCGTCACCGCGCAGAGCGCCGTCGGCAAGGGCAAAGCCGCAACGACCCCGGTGGTGACTCCGGAGGCCCCGCCGATGGCGGCTCCCGGAGCGCCGACCGACGTCACCGTCGACCTCGCCGACGGTCGCCCCGCCGGCAACGGCAAGGTGACCGTGTCGTGGACCGCGGCGAGCGACAACGGCTCCCCCATCGACTCGTACACCGTCTGGTACGGCGACAACACGTTCGGATGCATGACGACCGGGACCACCTGCTTCATCGGTGGACTGACGGGCGGCGAGACGATCGCCATCCGCGTCGTCGCCAGCAACGGGATGGGCGATGGTCCCGCGTCGGCTGACGTGCTCGCCACCCCGCTCACGAAGCCGCGGCCACCGCGGAAGGCGACAGCCATCGCGGGCGACGGCAGCGCCGTCGTGTCGTGGAAGGCGCCGAAGTCCAACGGCGGTTCGCCGATCACGTCGTACGACGTCCGGGTCCTGGACGAAGCGGGTTCACCGCTGTTCCTCACCGGCTGTTCGGCCCCCCGCGGCAAGTCGTGCACCGTGACCGGGCTCACCAACGATGTCGCCTACTCCTTCGCCATCGTCGCTCAAACCGCGCTCGGTGAGAGCAAGCCGGCCACGACGGCGCCGGTGACCCCGACAGGCGTCGCTGTCCCGGCGACGGCACCCGCCGCACCGACGCTCGACGCGCCCATCGCCGGCGACCGGTCGATCTCGGTGTCGTGGGCCCCGAACTTCGACGGTGGCAGCCCGATCACGGGCTACGTCGTGACCGCTACCAGCCCCGGCGGTACCTCGACGTGTCTCACCGACGCGACCTCGACGGCGTGCACGCTCAACGGACTGACCAACGGCCAGCCGTACTTCGTCGTCGTCCAGGCCACCAACATCGTCGGCAGCAGCGTGGGCAGCATCGGCCAATTCGCCACCCCCGCCGCCCCGACGACGCCCACGCCCCCGGACACCCCGGCGACGCCGGTCACGCCGACGACCCCGGACACGCCGACGACGCCGGTCACGCCGACGACGCCGGACACTCCGGCGACGGCGACGGCTCCGGCCGCACCGACGCTCGGCGACCCGATCGCCGGCGACGGGTGGATCACCGTGTCGTGGACCCCGAACGCCGACGGTGGCAGCCCGATCACGGGCTACACGGTCAGCGCGTCACCCGGCGGTCAGACCTGCCAGACGACCGGTGCGCTGACCTGCACGGTGGAGGGCCTCACCAACGGCACCGCCTACACGTTCACCGTGACGGCCAGCAACGCCATCGGCACGAGCCCCGTGTCGGATGCCTCGGCACTGGTCATCGCCGGCTACAGCGACACCTCGGCGGTCGTCGACTGCCAGGACGGCAGCACCGCCGGATCGTGCGAGTCGACCAGCACCACGTCATTCGGGCGCGGAAGCACCTCGTCCTCGCAAGCGGGATTTCCCTCGTCGGCACGGCCAGGCTCACTGCCGACGACCGGCGGGAGCGCGACCGAGCTCCTGGTCGTCCTCGGCATCGCCTTCCTCGCCATCGGACTGATCCTGACGCGGGTGCGCCGTCGGGCCTGACGGCCGAACACCACCAACTGTCGTTTGCGTCGGGATTTCCGAGGACCGGTCCTCGGAAATCCCGACGCAAACGTGTTTTCTGACCGACGGGCTTCAGTCGAACGGCGGTCAGTCGATCGGGCGTCGGCCGAGCGCGTCGGGCTCCCGTCCGGCGAACAGCCAACCCGCCACACCGGCCACGATCGGCGTGCCGATCACGATGATCGCGAGATCGGCGACCGGGATCGGGGCGAGGTCGTCGATCTGTGCCGCGACGAGCGCGACGTAGGCGCCGACGGTGCCGAGCAGCGCGCCGAGGGCGGCGAGGCCACCGGCAGTCGCGGCAGTGATCCTCCGCCGGATCGACCGGGTCGCACCGGTCGCGGTGAGCGTGCGCAGCTCACCGATCGACTCGGATCGGATCAGCCCGACGGTCATCGCCAGGATCCCGAGGGCGAGCACCATGCCGACGGCGACGGCACCCGCGCGGACGTTGGCGAGCGTGCTGGACTCGTCACGCGACTCGATACTCAGCCCGTACTGCACGGCGACCTGCCGGGCCGCATCGAGTTCGTCGGACGTGAGCGGTGCCGTGTTCGTGATCAACCATCGTCCCGAGGGTTGGGCGGTCCAGCCTCGCGAGGCGAGCTCAGCAGAGCTGATCAGCGCGCCCGGCAACGAGGTGTAGGTCTCCGGGAGGTGGCCCGGCGCCTCGAGCGGCTCGAACGGCCGACTCTCGGTGCGCACTCTCCCCGGGGATTCACGGGGCGGCGGTGGTGGTGCGCCGCCGACGTCCATGACGTCGAGCGGCAGGGCGAAGCGGGTCAGAATCCCCGCGTCGTCGGCGGCGTCCGGGGCCAACCCGTACTGGTCGAGCAGTTCGGGGGTGGCGACGTAGACGAGGCCGAGGTCCGCCCAGCCGTCGTCGCCGTGCTTGCGGGCGAGGGAGATCCCGGGAACGGCGTCGACGTTCGGATCGGGTCGGGCATTCGGGTTGACGGCGGCGTCGAGGCGCAGCACGACCGCGTCGGGCAACGTGGCGGCGATGGCATCGATGCCGTCCTGCATGTCGGCGATCGATTCCGGCTTCGAGACGAACGGACCGTCGAACTCGGCCTGCTGCACGAGGAGTTGGTTCGACGGCAGGTTGCCGGCACCGAGTTGGTTCTCCGCGGCCGCGGTCGTGGCGACGATGACGACGGGAAGCCCGAGGGCGAGTGCCACGGCCGCGAGGGCCGACGCCGATCGGGCGCGATAGCGACCGAGGTCGCGCAACGCGAGTCGTTCCGCGATCGGCGCACCGCCGGCGAGACCGGCGAGCGCCCGGACCGCGAGCGGGCTCACGAGGAGCACCCCACCCACCACACCGAGGATTCCGACGCACACGAAGGCGAGCTCGCCGGACGACATCCCGTTCTTGGCGCGACCGCCGATCGCCAGACAGACGATTCCGACCACGAGCAGAACGACGGCGAAGGTCGCCGAGCGATGCAGCGGCGCCGGCCTCGGCGGGCGGCCCGACAGGGCGAGCACGGTCGGGATCCGTGACACGGTTCGTCCCGGCCACCACGCGGCGCCGGTCGAGGCGACGACCGCGAGGCACATGGTCACCGCGACCACCAGCCACGGCACGTTGGACGGATCGATCCGATACCCGGCCGCCCCTTCCATGCGCGGCGCGATGACGACCCAACCCGCCACTCCGATCGCGGCGCCGACGACGGCTGCGACGCCCCCGTTGCGGCTCCGCTCGCCAGCATCGCCAACCGCACGTGCTTCTCGGTGGCGCCGACCGCGGACATCATGCCGAGCTGCGGCAGCCGACGTTGGGCGATGACCGTGAAGCTGGCCGCGGCGATCAGCGCCACGAGGAACATCGCGAGCGTGGTCACGACGAGCACCACGACCGCGGCGACCACGTCTTCGCCGACGTCGCCGCGAGCCGACACGATCCGCCCCTGCGCACCCGGTGGGCGGAACGAGGTGACTCGTTCGTCGTCGGCATTGACGAGCATGGTCACCGACTCCGACTGCGCCAATGTCGACGGCGCCAGCAGCACGAAGTCTTCGTTGAGATCGTTCGGGTTCTCGACGATGCCGACGACGTTCCGCTCGACTCCATCGAGGGCGATCGTCGCGCCGACGGTGGCACCGACCAGGTCCGCGATCGACTGCGTCACTGCCGCCTCGGTGTCGTCGATCGGATACCGGCCGCTGTGCAGGCCGAGCATCGGTCCCCCGAACGGTCCGTCCGGGTCCTGCGATCGGTAGTCCACCGTCTGCTCGGTGCCCGGCACCGGCACGTCCCGGTGTCCGATCGCATCGATCGTTCCGAACCATTCGGCCCCTGCGTCGAGCTGACTCTGCACTGCCGTCGGATCGGTGTTGTCGAACCGGAAGAAGTGCGTGGCGTCACCGAACTCGGCGTTCCCCGACGCCGGCGCGACGTTGTAGGCCGCCGACGAGAACCCGACCGACGCAGCCACCGACGCCGTCAGGAGGACCACGATCAGGAGATGCTGACGCCAGTCGCGGCGGAAGAGTCGCCACGACCACCTGACGACCGCGCTGCGGGCGGCCATCCCCCCGTTCGGGTGCGAACTCATCGGTCCATCGAACCCGTGAGCAGCGACTCCGGGCCGGGCGCCGGCACCGACTGGTCGACGATGCGTCCGTCGCGGAGGAACACCACCCGGTCGGCCCACGCCGCGAGTTGTGCGTCGTGGGTGACGACGACGCCCGCCACACCGCGCTTGCACGCGGCGCGCACGAGGCGCATCACGCTCTCGCCGTTCACACTGTCGAGGGCCCCGGTCGGCTCGTCGGCCAGCAACAGGCGACGATCCCCGACGACTGCACGTCCGATCGCCACCCGCTGACGCTCGCCGCCCGACAGCTCGTCGGGAAAACGGTCAGCACGGTCGGAGAGTCCGAGTTCGGCGAGCACCTCCAGCGCGATCACCCGCGCCGGCTTCGCCCGCGTCCCGTCCAGCTCGAGCGGAAGGGCCACGTTCTCGGCGGCCGTCAAGCCGGACAGCAGATTGAAGTCCTGGAACACGTAGCCGACCGATCGCCGCCGCAGACGCGATCGATCGTTCGCGGTCATCGACGAGACATCGTGTCCGTCGACGATCACCACACCCGATGACGCCTGTTCGAGCGTGCCGGCGATGGTCAGCAGCGTGCTCTTGCCCGACCCGCTCGGCCCCATGATCGCGACCAACTCGCCGGCGAGCACCGTCAGGTGGGCGTCCTGCAAGGCGTGCACCTCGCCCGCACCGTCGCCGTACGACTTGGACACGCCGATCATCTCCAGCACGGCGGTCATCGGAGGACTCCGATTCGGGCGCGATGCGGTTGCCGAGGCGTGGTTGCCGGTCTCTCCCCCACCGGCGGCAGGCGTCTGATCCGACCTTCCGCGGCGTCGAGCCAACGCACGATGGCATCGAGCCGATAGATCTCGGCATCGGCGACGAGCAACAGACCGATGTCGTCCTCGGGCGCATCCTCCTTCAGCCGCGTGTACTCCTGCATCGCTTCGACCACGTGACGCCGGTACACCTGGGTCAGCTCGGCGGCGTCGACCCCGGGGAGACGCAGGGCCACGAGCACCTTGATGACCAACTCGTCGCGCGGCGGATGCGTCGTGTCCG
The DNA here is from genome assembly GCA_963752815.1 of Ilumatobacteraceae bacterium. Taxonomy (GTDB): domain Bacteria; phylum Actinomycetota; class Acidimicrobiia; order Acidimicrobiales; family Ilumatobacteraceae; genus Sva-07. Next base: position 764,694 of record CAVVZI010000006.1, read on the forward strand.
GCGGATGCCGGAGCCAATTCTCCAGTTCCGCGCGCCCGGTCTCGGTGATCAGGTAGGTGTTCTGGGTGCGCACCTCGGCGCTGTCGGACTCGACCAGGCCGTCCCGTTCGAGCCGTTGCAGCGTCGTGTAGACCTGCCCCGTGTTCAGTGGCCACATGTCGCCGGTCCCGGCCGCGAACTCCTGCGCCAGCTGAAAGCCGTGCTTCGGTCCCTCGCTGAGCAATGCGAGCAACGCATGTCGAATCACCATGATCGCCTCCTTCTTCTCGGTACACTACTCAGTAGTCTACCGAGAAGCAAGGGCTCGATTAGGGCCCTAGGTCTTCCTGGCGTAGGTGATGTGGACCGCATTGCTCGACGGTTGGACGTCCACTTGGCGATACTGCTGCCGAGTGCCCGGACGGAACAGCGGGGTGCCGCCGCCGAGCAGCAGCGGTGCGAGATGGACCCGGAATTCGTCCACGATGCCCTGCTCGAGCGCCTGTCCGATCACGTCGCCGCCGCCCATGATGACGACATCGCCATCCGTGGCCGCCGCCCGAGCCTGATCGATCGCGCCCTCCAGATCGGTGACGAACGTGAATCGCATGCCCAGCTCGCGCTCCAGGCGGTTGTCCTGCGGCGGGGAATGGGTGACGACGAAGAACGGGGGCATCCCCACCTGTTGTGCGCCGTAGCCCATGTCCGTCGACCAACCGTCGGGACCTTCGACGGTGTCGAACAGCCGCCGACCCATCACCACGGCACCGCTGGCCGACGTCGATCCCTCGAGGATCTGGGCGTCGACGGCATCCTGCGCCATGACCCAATCGTGGAGCTCGGGCGCATCCCCCAGCCCGTGTTCGACATCGGCGCCCGGCCCGGTCACGAAACCATCGAGCGACATGGTGATGTCGGCGATGACCTTCGGCATGAGTCACTCCTCTCGCAGGCTCCCGACTGTAGAACCTCCCATGGACAGCCTTTGCGGTGGCGTGCAGGATGTTCGACCATGTCCCTGACGGAACCAGCGAGGGAGCGCGGCGCGTTGTTCGAGTCGTTGCTGGAGCGGCTGCGCGACGGGCTCCCGCCGGCCGAACTACTCGGACCGCTCGTCGATCAGACGCGGGTGACCGAGCTCCTCGGGCCGGTCGCGCTGGCCGATGCTCGGATCGGGTGGATCCGGGTCAACGGCGAACGGGTCGACGCTGTCGCGACCGCCGGCGAATCACAGTGGCGAGTCGTCTTCGGTTGCGCCTCGGGCCGAGCGATCGACTCGCTCGACGTCTTCGAACGACCGGACCGCTTCGACGGGATCACGGGCGGCCGGGCCGTCGTGATCAACGGCCCGTCCGGCGCCGGCAAGTCGACGTTGATGCGCGCGATGCAACAGATCGCCGGGGTGCCGTTCGTGATCTTCGACGAGCCCGAACACATCGGCACCGTGCAGCCCGAATACCGCATCTGGCGCGACCGGGCGCCGGCGTTGCATCGCGGGTATCTCGACGCCATCGCGTCGCTCGCCCGCGCCGGCAACCATGTCGCCATCCCCGCTGCCGGCCACGACCAAGCGGAATTCGTCACCGCTCTCGGCGACGTGCCCACGCTCACCGTCGGTCTCACGTGCGAACTCGAAGTGCTGGTCGCGCGGGAACGCCGTACCGGCCGATGGGGCGGCATCGCCACGGACTCGATGACGATCCACCAAGGGTGGACCTACGATCTCGAATTCGACACGACCGACGAGCCCAACCCCCTGGACATCGCACGACAGGTCCTCGACCGACTACAACGCCTCGGACCCGCCACTCGCTGACCTGAGCCGGGCTCAGTCCGTTGGATCGTCGAACACGACTTCGACCATCGGCGCCGTCTCGACGAGTTCGTCGATCGGTTGCTGGGTCCGGTACCACGTCGCATTCAGGTGTTCGAGGACGGCGCGGCGGGTTGCCTCGTCGTCGACGGACGTCGCTCGCGCCGCGAGATCGAGGTGAGCATGACGTTTCAGGTGGACGACGAGACTCGGCTCCGCAATGAGGTTGGCCAGCCAATCGCGCCGGCCCGACGTTCCCGTGATGAAGAACCTGCCGTCGACATCGAGCAGCCAGATCTCGATGCGGCGAGGCAGCCCGGTCTGGCGTCCGGTCGTCGTGATGTCGACCGTCGGATCATCTGCGAGTTCGGCGCGCACGGGTTCCACCGGGTCAGCGTACGGCGGGTCAGGATGCCGAAATGGGCCGTCGGCGGCTCGGATTCCTACCTATGGTTGGTTCGTGTCAGAGCGAGACATGGTGGTGACGTTCCGCAGGTCGGGTCGGACCTGCTCGTGGACGGCATTGCGTCCGCCTCGGACGATCGTGCCCGGTTCGACGATGGCGGCCGGCGGCGATCTGCCCCACGACCTGTACACGTTCGTGATCGAGGAGGCCTTGGCGATCGAGTTCGGGTTCTGGGGCTGCGTCGCCGCTGGGGCGACCTTCAAGTCGCTCGGACGCAAGCGAACCCCGCAGGGCAACGCCGTCATCGCCCGGCACCTCGACGATCTCGGCTCGGCCGAGGTGCGAGTCAACGAGATCTACTTCGCCTGGCGTTCCGGTGCCCCCACGCCGCTCGACGGCGAGCTCGACTCGATGCTGTCGCGATGGCGCGCGTTGGAGGGCGATCAGGAATTGACTCTCCGGTGGCCGATGCGTCATTCGACCGCCCGCCCGCGCCACGATTCACGGCGCTCGTAGTGGGCAGATGGCCATGGTGGGCGATCGCCGTCGGACTCGTGGGGCTGGTCGTGACGGCGCCCATCGCCATGGCAGGCGCACCCGGTTCGGCCGAGATTGCGGTGTTCCGATGGTTCAACGACCCACCTCGCCTCATCGGTGCCGTGACGGCCCTCGTCAACCCGCTCCTACGACCCGTTGGACTCGCGTTGCTGATCGTGGCCGCTGTCGTCCTTCTGGCCCTGACCCGACGGGCGGTCTTCTGGCGCCTCATCACTTCAGCGATCGCGGCAGGAATTCTCGCCTATCTGGTCGACAACGCCCTGAAGCTCATCGTCGACCGAGGCCGGCCGCCCGAGTACCTGTCGGACGTGCTGTTCCACGGCTACCCGACCAACCCGCACGGGAGCGGCTACCCGTCGAGTCACGTGGCGGTCGCGGTCGCCGTCGTCGTCGGCGCCTGGCCGTGGCTCGACCGGCGGTGGAGGGTCGGCGGCGTGGTGGTGGCGGTGATGATCGGTCTGAACCGCATGTACGTCGGCGCCCACCTGCCGCTCGACATCGTCGGCGGTGTCTCGGTCGGCCTCGTGTGTGGCGGGATCGTGGTCGTCGTGGCAGAGCGGGTCACTGCACGTTGGCGGTCACCGTTGCGTTGGCACTGGCAGTGAACGTGCAGGTCTTGGTCTTGTTGCCACCGCTGCTACGGTCGCCGCTACGAAGGCAGCCGCAGCATGTGTGCACGCCGAAACCCTTGCTGTCCGTGCAATGTGTGGGCGCAGAGGGACTCGAACCCCCGACATCTTCCTTGTAAGGGAAGCGCTCTAGCCAACTGAGCTATGCGCCCGCAGCGGGCGATGCTATCTCGACGCCTCGAGCGAGCGCCCGAACGTGGCGGGTCCGTTCACTACCTTGACCCACATGACGGATGACCTGGAACGGATCGACGAGCAGCTGCGCCGGTTGCGCTTGTCCGGCTTCGACGAGACGGACGCGTGGGAACTCGGCAGCGATCTACGCCGCCGAGCCGCCGCCCGCGGCGTCGCCGTCACGATCGAGATCCGCATCGCCGGCTCGACCGTCTTCATGTGTGCCATGCCGGGCACCTCGCCCGCCAACGCGGACTGGGCACGCCGCAAGCGAAACGTGGTCGAGCTGCTCCACCGACCGTCGTACGCGGTCGGTCTCGAGGAGACCCGAGACGGACGGTCGGTGCTGACGCAGATGGGGCTCGCCGATCGCGATTTCGCATCACACGGTGGCAGTTTCCCGATCATCGTCGAGGGAGTCGGCTGCATCGGTGCGGTGACGGTGTCCGGACTCCCCCAGCGCGACGATCACGAACTCGTCGTCGAGGCGCTGGCCGCTCGTTGCGGCGTCGAGGTCGCCGACGTCCGTCTCGACTGAGCGATGTCGCCTCCGAATGCTCGGAGCCGTGGCCACCGGACCACCTTGCGATGAGCGAACGGACCGAGGGGTGGACGTCTCGCTCATCGCACGACGGGTGTTCAGCGGGTCGCGGCCATCGCTGTCCGACGGTCGATCGGTGGGCTGAAGTGCACCATCGACAAGTCGAGGCGTTCGCCGAGAGGGTGTTGATACCGTCCGATCGGCGGTGATGGCGGCGCCCCTGGGGGCTTGGGTCTGGCGCCCGATGCCAGGATCTGCTTGCCGTTGCCGTCGGTGAAGACCACACCGCCCGGGATGTCGGCGTTGCCGGAGATGCCAAGTCTGCCCTGGTGATGCAATCGGTGATGATGTGGACACAGGGCGATCAGATTCCACGACTCGGTGACTCCGCCGTGTTCCCAATGGATGATGTGGTGCACTTCGAGAAACTTGGAAGCGCCACATCCCGGCACTCCGCAGCCACCGTCGCGATGGATGACGACACGCCGTGTGCGATCGGGCACGATGTGCTGCGACCGACCGACCGAGATGGGGATCCCGTTCTCGACGAGCACCGGAGAGACCAGCCCATCGCAGGTGAGGTACCGGCGGATGGCGTCGGGCAGGAAGTGCCCGGTGGCGTTGCTGAAACGTCCATCGACGTCGAGGTGCATGTTGATCCGGAAGCGGTTGCGCCGCTCAGGGGACGCAACCGCGTCGAGCGACCGCTCGCAGATTTCACCGAACGCGTCGACCCACGTGACGTCGACCTGACCATCGTTGAACAACGCGTCGCGCGCCTCGACGAGTGCCTGCTCGATGATCTCGCCGCGCACCCGATCGGTCTCGAGCGTCAGGTGGAATCGGCCGTTGTCATCGACGTGGAACGAACACCGATCGACCGGCTCGCCGTGGCCACAGCACCCTGCCCCGCACGAGGACCGTTCGGGAGTCTCTGGCGGCGCGACATGACCCTCCGGAACCGGCGGCCCGACGAGCGGCGCATCTTCGGCCGACTCTGCCGAACCGGGCTCGGCGTCGGGTGATGTCGGCTCGGGGACATGCGGGAACTCGTACTTGCCGACCGAACGCTGCAACTGCGAGACCGTCAGCATCTTCGCGAGGTCGGTCGCGGCGACGTCGGCCCAGGAGGGGACCTTGCGCGCCAGCACCGTCGCCTGATCGAGCGAGAGTTCGCCGCGCTCGAACGCTTCCATGCAGGCCGGCAGCTCGTCCGCGCGCCGGGCGATGTCGGCAATCTGGCGCGCATGGCCTGCGCTGATGCCCGTACGCCAACACAGATAGCGCTCGACGGTCCAGATCCCCTCGCTCGCCCAGGTGTCCGGTTGGTCGAGCAGCTGGCGGGTCAGCACCGCGAGCCGTGCGTGATGTGCGTTGAGTTGCCCGGCGACCTCGTTCAATTCGTCTTCGAGATCCTCCACCGGTCTCATCTTGACAGTGTACAAACATATGTACGTTCAGTCAACCCTAAATCGAATTTTTGTTCGGTCCGAGAATGCGCCACGATAGGCGACGATGCCCACCGACTCCGACATCGATCTCGTTCGCACCGCCGCGGACCATGCGATCGCCTACGCATCGTCGATCGACGGCCGTGCCGCCGCGCCGACCACGGAAGCGGTGGCAGCCTTGGCCGCGTTCGACGAAGCGCTTCCCGACGGTCCGACGGACGCGGCGGAGACGATCGAACTGCTTCACCGCATCGGTGGACCGGCGACGATGGGCTCGACCGGGCCCAACTACTTCGGGTTCGTCAACGGAGCCACCTATCCGGTGGCGCTGGGTGCGTCGTTCCTCGTCGACACATGGGACCAGAACGCCGCGCTGCCGGTGATGTCGCCCGTGGCCGCGGCGATCTACGACGTCGCCAGGCGCTGGACACTCGACGTGCTGGGTCTCGACGGCGACAGCGACGTTGCGTTCGTGACCGGAGCGACCGTGGCCAACGCCAGTTGTCTCGCGGCCGCCCGCGACGCGCTGCTCGACGAACACGGATGGGACGTGCAGCGCGACGGGTTGTTCGGTGCGCCGGAGATCCACGTCGTGATCGGCGAGAAGGCCCACAGCACCCTGCGCAAGTCGCTCGGCTTGATCGGACTCGGGCGTGAACGGGTGACGATCGTGCCGGCTGACGACCAGGGCCGGATGCGCGCCGGCGATCTCCCGCTCGACATTCCCGACGGTGCTCCCGTGCTGGTCTGCGCTCAAGCCGGTGAGGTGAACACCGGCGCCTTCGACCCGTTCCACGAGATCGCCGATTGGGTGGCGGCGCGCAACGGTTGGCTCCACGTCGATGGTGCGTTCGGTCTGTGGGCGCTCGCCGATCCGAGCCGCGCCGATCTCGTCGAGGGCTTGGACCGAGCGGACTCGTGGGCCACCGACGGTCACAAGTGGCTCAACGTCACCTACGACTGCGGCATCGCGATCGTCAGACGTGCGGGGGCGCTTCGGCGAACGTTTGCGGCGGTCGCCGGATATCTCCCGCCGGACGATGGTTTCGAAGCGATGCACCACACGCCCCAGTCGTCGCAGCGCGCCCGCCAGATCGAGGTGTGGGCGGTGCTGCGAACATTGGGCCGCTCGGGCGTTGCCGACATGGTGAGACAGGCATCCGACGCGGCAGCCGCGATCGCCGATCGCCTGCGAGATGCCGGATTCCTGATCCTCAACGACGTCGTGTTGAACCAGGTGCTCGTTCGCCTCGACGATTCCGAGACCACCGAGCTGCTGCTCGCCGAAATACAGCGAGATGGTCGGGTCTGGTGCGGTCCGACGCAGTGGGCCGGCGGCACGGCGATGCGGGTCAGTGTGTCGTCGTGGAAGACGACCACCGACGACGCCCTCGCGGCCGCCGACGTGATGATCGAGTGCGCGCGGCGTGTCCGGGACGCGACACCCACCAGCAACACGCCGGCGTAGCTGAATCCCCGTTGACGGCGGCGTGCGCCGAGCGCGACAATCGAACGTATGTTCTTGCAGGGCTCCTTGTTCGGTCTCGCCGAGCCGTCGATCGACGACCGCCGCGTCGATCGCACGTGGCTCGACGACACCACCTGGATCGACCACTCCCCCACCTGGCTGGCAGGCGCCGACGACGTGTTCGACGAACTGTTCCACACCCTTCCGTGGGAACAGCGGCGCGGCGTGAAGATGTACGACCGACTCGTCGACGAGCCGCGGCTCGTTCACTGGTGGTCGCTCGCGACCGGCACACCGGAGCCGATGGCCGTGCTCGGCACGATCCGCCACGAGCTGAGCGAGCGCTACGGCGTCGCGTTCGACTCGATCGGTTTCAACCTCTACCGCGACGGCGACGACTCGGTGGCCTGGCACGGCGACCGCCACCGCCATCGCGTCGAGAATCCGATCGTGGCGATCCTCAGCGTCGGTGCCGCCCGCCCGTTGCGCCTCCGCCCGCGTGGTGGCGGACCGTCGCGGGCGTGGAACCTCGGCTACGGCGATCTGTTCGTCATGGGCGGCGCCTGCCAGCACCGGTGGGAGCACTGCGTCCCCAAGGTGCACGACGTCGGGCCGCGCCTGTCGATCACGTTTCGCCACGACGCCCGGTGAGCGACGGTCAGATCGATCGAACGAGCGTGGCCAGCAGGTCGGGGTTGGCGGCGGCGATCGGCGTTCGCCGGGCCTCGTGCTCGAGGGTGAGCAGGTCGCGTCCGAGTGCGTCGACGATCACGCCACCCGCCTCGATCAGCACCAACATGGCGCCGGCGTAGTCCCATACGCCGTGCGCGTCGGGGCTCGTGTCGACGAATCCGTCGAAGCCCCCGCGGGCCACCGCACAGATGTCGAGTGCCGACGCGCCCATCGCCCGGAACTGCCGCCAACCGAAGTGATGTGACGGGAGCCCGCTCACGCCGACGATCGCGTCGCCGATCGGGCGCGGGCCCGTGCGGACCGACAACGGCCGCCCCGCGGACCACGCTCCGCGACCTGCGATCGCCTCGAACCGCTCACCGGTGGCGAGGTTGGTCACCATCGAGGCGACCGGAATGCCATCGACCACCCAGCACAACGACGTCGCGAACCAGGGCAGGCCGAGACTGGCATTCGTCGAGCCGTCCAGCGGGTCGACGACGACGATCCCCCGCCGGCGCCCCTCGCCATCCGCGCGCTGGATGCCCGTTTCCTCCGACAGCAGGTCGAACCCGGCGGCGAGCAACGCCTGTACACACACCAGGTCGACCATCACGTCGACGTTGTACTGGCCGGCCCGCACCCCTGACTCGGCCCAGTCCGCGTTCGACATCACCACGTCGCGTGTCCGATCACAGATCGCGCCGAACAGATCGATCACCGAACCCGATTCGTCGTCGCCGACCGGCCGCTCATCGTTGGCGCTGTGCACGATCGTGGACGGTAGTGTCCGAACCGCATGGCAGTGATCGACGTAGCAGGTTTCGTCGCCGACGTGAAGAGTCAGGCGATCGACCACGGCTTCCACGTCCACGACGAACGACACTTCGTGGAGACGTACTCGCTGCGGCAGCTCTGGGAGGTCGACCTCCACCCCGAGGAAGCCTGCTCGGGACCGATCGACCTGCACCTGTCGCTCGATGTCGACCCGCGGGCGATGCTCGGTTTCGAGGACGAGATCATGAAGCTCGACGAGATCGACGATCCGCCGCCGAGTGGATTCTCGTTCCCCCTGCTGTTCACCTGGACCCTGCCGCCGTTGCCCGATCCGCCGGATCTCCTGGTGTTGGCGACCGATCTCGCCGGCATCGGCGGCATCGACCTGCCGGTCGAGGTGTCGGCGATCGACTCGTTCCCGAGCGTCACCGATGCCCCGGAGCGCAGCCTGTCGATCGTGGCCCGCATGACGGTCGACCTGGCCGACGTGTACATGAACATCGACGACGCCATCACTGCCGCGCTCGACAGGTGCAAACATGTCAGTCTGTACCTGCTCGACCGGGCGAACGTGTGGCTCGGCGACGACTGACGCTTCATCCACCAGCCGACCACACCTGCACGGGAGCACCATGCGAGTCCACGAACTGATCGACATCCTGAGCGACCAGCCCGCCGACGCGGAGGTCGAACTGGCCGTCATCGCCCCCGTCGAGGAGGGTTCCGACGACATCACCGTCGACCGGTACTTCGTCGACGGCGTGCTTCCGTGGGAGGACGACGAGGACGACGAGGAGTCCGACAGCCCGGGCGAACTGACGATCTGGCTCGTCGGCGGTGAGGAGGCCGACGTCACGGCCTTCCTCGACGCCATCGAACAACCCGACGCCTGATCGTTCCCGGTCGAGCCGGTGGCCGAAGTGGTCGTGCTCGTCGAGGGTGAGAGCGATGCCGCGGCGGTCACGACAGTGGCCGGCCGGTACGGCATCGAGCCCGGCAAACTGCGCCCGGTCGTTGCATTCGGCGTGACGAACTACGGACGACTCCTCGCCGAACTCGCGTCCCGGCGTCCGCCGGTGCGGATCGTCGGGCTGTACGACGACCCCGAAGAGCACGTCGTCCGGCGCGCCGTGGCCGCCGCCGGCATCGGCACACCGAACGGACGAGCCGACCTCGAACGACTCGGGTTCCACGCCTGTGTCACGGACCTCGAGGCCGAGCTCATCCGCGCCGTCGGAGTCGACCGTGTCGAGCAGGTGATCGAGCAGCAGGGGGAACTGCCGTCGTTCCGCCGGTTCCAGGCCCAACCGGCCCAGCGTGGCCGCCCGGCCGACCGGCAGCTCCATCGGTTCATGGGCACCAAGTCGATGCGCAAGATCCGGTACGGCCAACTGCTCGCCGCGGCCGTCGATCTCGGCGCCGTGCCCGATCCGCTACGCCGCGTGACCGTCGACGCCGTCGCTTGACGCCGGTGGATCAGGGCTCGGGATCGCTGGGGATCTCCGCCGCCTCGGCATCGGGCTCCGGATCGCTGAGGATCTCGGCGGCCACCTCGGCATCGGCCGCGCGGACCTCGAGTTGGACGCCGCCGTCGCCATCGACCGGGATCACTCCCCCGCCGTCGTTGTCGACGATCTCGCTCTCGATCCCGAAGGCGCGCAGTTTCGCCTGACCGACCTCTGCCTCACCGACGCTCCCGAACGTCGAAACGATCACCGGTTCGGCATGGACATTCGCATCGGTCATTGCTCTTTCGTAGCACGCCCGGCCACGGTCCGATGCACATCGCACGCGACGATGCCGTCGAACGATCAGACCCCGGCGGTCGTCACCCGTGACGGGCGATCTCGAACAGCCGGCGAATGCCGTCCACGAAGCTGCTCGGGAGGGCGGCGCCCGGCGACGCCCCCGGATGATGCGGTGCGATCCGCACCCGCAGCGCTGCTGGACGGATCGTGAACCGCAACGGCGCATCGATCACCATCGCTTCGCCGTCGACACCCGCGGGCACCGGGGCGTCGGAGTCGACCTCGAAGGTCGGGGCATCCCACTGCCGCAAGCGCGGACGGTGTCGCCCGGAAGGCGCCTCCAACACGGCGATACCGAGACGGCCGTCGTCGATGCGGGGGCGCGTCCCCGATCCGATGAGGTTGCCGAGCCGATAGGAGTTGTTCGACACCATCACGACGATCGCCTGGCCGGCAGGTTCGTCGTCGGATCGCTCGAAGCGCAGGGCCGCGCGACCGGCGGCCTGCGGGCCGCCGAATTCGGGCACCGTGTCGAGCAGCGTGTGCAGCTTCGCGTTCCGGTACCCCTCACGTTGGACCGACTCGGCGTAGAGCCCGAGCGACACGTTGTTGACGAACACCCGACCGTTCACCTCGGCCAGATCGACACTGCGCTCGCCACCGTTGACGAACGCGTCGAGCGCTCCGACGACGTCGTTGCGGTCGACGCCGAGATCGAGCGCGAAGTGGTTCCGGGTGCCCGCCGGAATGCAGGCGAACGGAAGATCCAACTCGGCGGCGATCGTTGCGATGATCGCCTGGGTTCCGTCTCCACCCGCCGCGGCGAGTGCGTCCGCACCGCGCTCGACGGCATCGCGGGCGAGTTGGAACAGGTCGTCGCCGGGGCTCAGTTGGATCGGTTCGATGCCGCGCGGCACGCGCCTCGACATCGAGATGCGCTGCCGCCGCCTTGCCCCCACCGGACTTCGGGTTCCAGATCACGACCGGATGCTGGGGAGGAACGGCCGTCGGCAGTTGCACGTGGATCCGAAACGCCGCTCGTGCCGCGATCGAGGCGAGCACCAGGACCACGGCGAGCAAAACCACCTCGGCCAGGATTCCGCCCCTGGCGATGGCGACGACGGTGCCGACCAGCAGCAGCACGGCGAGCACCTCCAGGACGATCCGACCGATGCCGCGTCGTCGGATCGCCTCCCAGCCGGCGATGAACGCGAGCAGCAACAACAGCGAAGCGATGAGCCCGCGGGGAAAGCTGCGCACGGCGCTGAGCACCACGAACCCGGCGGCGACGAACAAAGCGAGGGAGACGATGGCCGCGACACGACGTGATCTCATCGACCGCTCTCTTCGATCCGGGTTCTCACAATGACTGCCTCGCTCGGTGCGGCCGAATCATAGAACGGGCCGCCATGGGGCCGGGGGACCGTCACTGGACCGGGCCGTCGGGCATCTCTTCGATGTGGGCGAGCGCCAACTCGACCGAGTCGTAGAAGTGGTCACGGTCGAGCGTCGCGAACAGGCCGTACCGGAACACGAGGTCCTGCAACCGGTCGCGCAACTCGACGAAGGCGAGGTGGACTCCCTGCGCGTTCAGCTCCCGGTCGAGCTGCTCCAGCACGTCGGCGGCGCTCACGTCGATGTCGGTGATCGCCTCGCACTGCAGCACGACCCAGCGCGGACGTTCCTTCCGGACGAGTTCACGGACCTGCTGGCGGAACATGCCGGCATTGGCGAAGAACAGCGGCGCCTCCCAGCGGTACACGAGCACGCCGGGTAGCGGCTCGGCCGTCGGTGTCATCCGGAGGCTGTGCCACCCCTCCCCTTCGACGTGGCCGAGCACCTCGCCGTGCGGCCACCAGCTCCGCTTGAAGAACAGCAGGATGGAAAGGATGACGGCGATGAGGATGCCCTGCAGCACACCGAAGAAGACGACGCCGCCCGTGGCCACGAGCGACAGGACGAACGAGCTGTTACGGACGTGCCAGTAGTGGCGCAGGGCTTTGAGGTCGGCGAGCGAGAGCGCCGCCGCGATCACGACTGCCGCCAGGGCCGTCTGCGGGAGGTCGGCGAGCAACGTGCTGAAGAACAGCAGCAACAACGCGACCACGACAGCTCCGACGAGGCCGGTGAGCTGGCTCTTGGCACCCGACGACTCGGCGACCGCGGTTCGTGACGAGCTGGTGGAAACCGCGAAGCCTTGGAAGAACCCGGCGGCGACGTTCGCCGTGCCGATGCCGATCATCTCCTGGTTCGGGACGACCTCGTCGCCCCGACGGGCTGCGAACGCGGTCGAGGTCGCAATCGTGTCGGTGAGCGACACGAGCGTGATCCCGGCAGCGGCGACGAGCATCGGTGCCACGTCGTCCCACCTCGTCCACGGGAGGGCTGGCTTGGGCAGGCCCTGCGGCAAGGCACCGACCGTCGAGATGTCGAGATCGAACAGCGCGGTCACGACGGTGGCGCCGACGACCGCGACCAGCACCGCGGGGATCGCACGACTCACGCGAGGGAGCAGGAGGAGAACCGCCAGGGTTCCGATCCCGACGACGAGTGCCGTCGAGTTGCGTTCGTCCAGGCCCGTGAAGAACGTCTGGACCTCCTCGATGAAGCCGTCGGCATCGGTCGAGAAGCCGAACAGCTTCGGCAGTTGGCCGACGATGATCGTGATCGCCAGCCCGTTCATGTAGCCCACCTGCACCTCCTTCGACAGGAGGTCGGCCACGAAACCGAGCTTGCCGACACCGAGGCCGATCAGGATCACCCCGACCAGCACGGCCATCATCCCGGCGAGCGCGATGGCCTTCGACGGGTCGTCGGTCACGGCGACGATGGGAAAGATGGCGGCGAAGATGAGGGGCGACACCGACGAATCCGGTCCGAGCACGAGCACCCGCGACGGACCCATCAGCGCATACCCGACGAGGCAGGCGATCGTGGTGTACAGCCCGGTCACCGGCGGTAGACCGGCGAGTTCCGCGTACGCCATCCCCTGCGGCACGAGGATCGCCGCCAGCACCACACCGGCAACGAGGTCGAACCGCAACCAGGAGCGGTGGTACGAGCGCAGTGCCCCGATCCCCGGGACAAAACGTGTCAGCCCACTCGTCGCGGGCTCGGTCGCCACCGTCGACGCCACGCCGTCCGACATCGCGGTCAGGCGTCCCGACTCAGAACTTCTCGGGGACGAGATGGACCCAGAGATCGGGCTCGGTGTAGCCGTCGGGGCTCGGCGGATCGGGGAACTCGATCTTGGCCCGCGGGACCGACTCGTAGGGGATGTGGTCGAGGAGATGCGAGATGATGTTCAGGCGCCCGCGCTTCTTGTCGTCGTTCTGCGCCACGAACCACGGGGCCCACGGCGTGTCGGTGGCCGCGAGCATGGTGTCGCGGGCCCGGCAGTACTCGTAGCGGAGGCCGTACGACTTCAAGTCGGTGGGCGACAGCTTCCAGATCTTGCGCGGGTCGTCGATCCTGTCCTCCAGGCGGCGCGCCTGCTCGTCGACGCTGACATTGAGCCAGTACTTGATCAGGATGATCCCCGAGTCGACCATCGCCCGCTCGACCTGCGGGGCGATCGTCGAGGAACCGCTCGGTCTCCTCCGGAGTGCAGAAGCCCAACACGAGTTCGACCCCGGCCCGGTTGTACCAGCTGCGATCGAAGATGGCGACTTCGCCCGCGGCCGGGAAGTGCGCGATGTACCGCTGGATGTACATCTGCGACTGCTCGCGATCGGTCGGTGCCGGCAGCGCGATGTGCTTGAACACACGCGGGCTCGTGCGCTCGGTGATCCGCCTGATCGTGCCGCCCTTGCCGGCCGAATCGAGCCCCTCGAACACGACGCAGATCTTGGCGCCGGTGGCCTTCACCCACTCCTGCATCACCACCAGCTCGCCCTGCAGCACCTCCATCGCGTCTTCGTACTCGGTGCGCTTCATCTTGCGCTTCGAGCCGTCGACCGATCCGACGACGCCCGTCTCGTCCGCGAACTCCGTGGACCGTTCGGCGTGCTTGGCCTTGTGCGTCTTCTTGGCCTTCTTCGCCTTCTTGGATTTCTTGGACTTGTCGGCCATCGTTCCTTCGCTTTCTCGTCGTGCGACCGAGGAGGCCGCGCCGACCCGCTCACGATCGTCATGTCACGCGATTGGACAGCGACCGGTTCTATCACGACCGGCGACCCGCCGAGTGTGAGCCCGGTGCTGAACAGTTGTTTTGCATCCACGCGCCCTCGACCGCCTATCGTCGGCGACGAACCGCCGGATCCGAACAGACAAGGGGAACTACATGGGCAAGCTCGAGGGACAGGTCGCCTTCATCACCGGTGCCGCACGCGGGCAGGGTCGCGCCCACGCCATCCGCATGGCACAGGAGGGCGCCGACATCATCGCGATCGACATCTGCCAGCAGATGCAGTCCGTCGGCTACAAGATGTCGACGCGTGACGACCTCGATGAAACCGTCCGGCAGGTGGAAGCACTCGGGCAACGCATCGAGGCGTACGAGGCCGACGTGTGCGATGCGGACGGGTTGCAGAAGGCGTTCGACCACGGCGTCACCGAGCTCGGGCCGGTGACCATCGTCGTCGCCAACGCCGGGATCGGCCCGGGTGGGTTTGCCTCGGCGGAGCAACAGTGGGACGAGGTCATCGCCGTGAATCTGACCGGCGTCTGGAACACCGGTCGCGTCGCGATCCCCTCGATGATCGAAAACGGCCAGGGCGGCTGCATCGTCCTCACCAGCTCGACCGGCGGTCTGATCGGCTCACCATCGAACGTCCCGGGCATGTTGGGATACACGGCCGCCAAGCACGGCGTGATCGGTTTGATGCGCTCGTGGGCCAACTACCTCGCACCGCACTTCATCCGCGTCAACAGCGTCGCCCCCACCACGGTGCGCACGCCGATGGCCAACGACGGCAACGTGTCGATCATCCTCCAGCACGTTCCCGAACTGGCCGGCTCGCTGACCAACGCCATCCCCGTCGAGGCCGTCGAAGCGATGGACATCGCCAACGCGGTTGCATTTCTCGCCTCCGACGAGGCCCGCTACATCACGGGTACGGTCCTGCCCGTCGACGCCGGCAACGTCAACCGCCGCTGAGCGGCCCCGAGCGCGGCGACGCTCGGGCCCGAATCGTTCAGGTCGATTCGGCGCCCAGCTCTTGCCGGAGGAGTGCCGCCGCCGCGACGGTGGCCGCGGTGAACTCCTCGAGCGGCACCTCGTCGATGGCGGCTTGCCGCACCTGCGACACTGCGTCGAGCAGCGCCGCCCGCTCGGCACCGGTGAGCCATGGCGCCCGGTTCATCGTCGCCTGCAGGTCCTCGCGGACCGCGTCGAGCGGCTGCACCACACTGTCGTCGAGGTCGTCGGTCCCGCCGAGCACCTGCTCGTACTCGATGCCCAGCCGTTCCAGCCCCGTCGCTTCCTGTTCGGCCTGGTGCTGGACGGCCGCGACGCGATCGGTGATCGCCGGCGCCTGTTGGCGTCCGATCGCCCAACCGACGACGAGCGCGATCAGCGACGCCACGACGGCGATGACGACGGTGCGACGGAATCGCCTGCCCGCGGAGACGTAGAGGGCCATCAGCGCTGCCTTCCGACAAGGTACGTGACGTCTGGACGTCCGGCGTACGGATTGGTCGATCCTGGATCGACGCCGAGTTCGAGCACCCGTCGATCATCGATGATCCAGGTGCTGGGCCGCAGGGTGACCGGTCCCCGGTAGCGGGTCAGGCGCTCGATCGCTGCCGACAGGTCGTCCTCGGCCACCAGCTCACCGCGCAGGCGAATCGCCTCGTCGCCGTAGCGATCGACGACCTCGATGTCGTCGCCGTTGCACATCAGCCAGTACCGGCCGACGCTCATCACTTCGGTGCCGTCGACGGCGCGTTCCTGCAGCGCCTCGAGATCGATCTCGCCGCGGCCAGGAGTGGCGCCCGACGCCAGTCCGACCGACCCGACGGCGACGGCGCGCAGCGTGCTGCGCTCGGGAACCTCTTCGACGCGCACTTCCACGCTCGCCGGGCTTGCACCGGCGGCCACCACCTCGGCCTCGACGTCGGCCATCATCGCGTCGAGTGTCTCCGCCGTGACATTGACGACGGTTCGCTCGCGCTCGGCGCGGATCAGCGACAGCGCATCACCGATCGACGAGATCACCTCGGCATGGTCGGGGATCACCAGTGGCCAGTCGAGGCGACGCGCGACATATCTGGCGAGCCCACCTGCCCCGCCGCCGACCCCGACGACCGTCGGTGTGTCGAGCTTCGCCGATTTCGCCACGCCGAGCGCCAGTTCGCACGCCTCGTCGCTGGCGGCGAGCAACATGTGGTTGGCGATGGTCTCGGCATCGAGCTTCGTGACGCCGGCCACGAGTTCGAACGCTGCCTGCGCGGCGGCCGGGTCGGCGTAGCAGTAGTCGCCGGGCTCGACGACACCGAAGAAGTTCGCCGCGCAGGTGGTCGTCAACGTCGCTCCCCGACCGTCGGCGGTGCGGATCATCACGTAGTCGGTGGGATCACCGAGTCGGGGCGCCACGAACGAGACGGTGGCACCGTCGAAGTCGGCTGGTTGCATGAAGCACGCGTACTGCAGGCCGGCGATGTGGGCCGAGCGCGGGCCGATGCCGTAGATCCGGCCGCGGCGGACTCGCGCCATCGACCCGCCGGCGACGCCGACGACGCGGACGTCCACACTGCGCATGCGCCGTCGCGTGGGATGCCACACGCACGTACGACAACGAGGGGCGTCCCCCACGAATGGCCGCGATGTTCGTCGACGTGCCGCCGACCTCGAGCACGATGGCATCGGCCACGCCCACGTAACGCAGGGCGCCCGCGACCGACGCCGAAGGCCCCGAGTACAGCGTGCGCACCGGTGCAGAACTGAAGCCGGTCAGGTCGGTGGCGCCGCCGTCGCTGCGCATCACCATCACCGGGGCAGTGATACCGGCCGCCTGGACGCCGTCGGCGACGAACGATGCGGTCGACACGGCGATCGGCAGGATCGAGGAGTTCAACGCGGCGGTGATCGCCCGCAGTTCCAGCCCGTAGAGACCACTGAGGTCGGAGGAGGTGCACACGGGGAAACCGGCGTCGGTGGCGAGAGCGGCGACGGCTTGTTCGTTGCCCGGATCGTCCGGCGAGAACGCCTCGGCCACGCACACCGCGGCGACACCGGCAGCACGGAACCGGTCGAGCGCACCCCGGACGTCGGCCACCGGCAACCCATCGGTCACGTCGAAGAACGCACTGTGCACCTCGAGGCGCTTGCCAGGAGCGACCTCGACGTCGCGCAGGGTCGTCCGCTTCTCGACCCGCTTGAGGTCGGGGCGACGGCCCATCCCGATGATGCCCACCGGCGCCGCGTCACCCTCGACCAACGCGTTCACCGCCTGAGTGGTGGAGTGCGTGACGAGATCGATGTTGTCCGGCCCGACCTGTTCGGCGAGTTCCGCGACGGCCTGCACCACACCAGCGGCGACCCCACCCGTGGCCGTGTGCGTCGTCGGCACCACCACGGTGGCGACGATCGATCGACCCGTGAGTTCGACGGCGACAGCTTTCGTGAACGTTCCACCGACGTCGACCCCGACGCGAACTCGGGTCATACGGAAGCCGTTGCCGCGTGTTGCGGAGCGACCTGATGGCGCTCCGCGAGCCACGGCTTGAGGACGAACATGTGCAGCGCCCCCAACACGTACACCGTCGCCAGGAGTAGTTGGGCGACGAGCGACGGGACGGTCGGCCAGACCCCGGTCGCCTCGGCCAGGAAGATCGGGAGGCGGGGGCCGTCCGTTCGCCGATAGGTGATGAGATCGGCCGCCTGCAGTGTCTTGACGGCGTTGCCGAGCATGGCGATCGATGTGGCCATCACCATGATGACGGCCACGTTCATGAACGTTCGCACGGGCAGCTTGCGGCCGACCCGGAACACCACGACGGCAACTCCGGTGAGGGCGACGAGAGCGAGGGCGACGCCGAGCAGGATGTATCTGCCCAGACCTTCCCCGAAGGTCATCAGCGACTGGTAGAACAACGCCGTCTCGAAACCCTCGCGGTACACCGCGGTGAATCCGACGAGGACCAGCGACGCGGTCGAACCGACCGAGATCGCCGTCCAGAGCCGGGCCCGGACGAACTCCATCCAGCGGTTGTGTTCGATCCGCGCGATCAGCCAGAACGACACGTAGAAGAGCACGGCCACCGCCACGAGGGCCACCACCGCCTCCAAGACCTCGCGTCCGACGGGGAGGATCGCGAAGATGGTCGGCATCAGGAGCACCGTGATCACCGTGGCGACGGCCGCCAGTGCGACGCCGCCGAGAATCGGCTTGATGTAGTGAGGACTGCGCGCCGCTTCGAGATAGCCGAGCAGCACCGAGAGCAACAGGACGATCTCGAACCCCTCACGGAACAGGATCAGGAACGATTGCGTGGCCACGATCGCCGGAGCGCCGACCCCCGCGTCGGTGATCGCCCGCTCGGCACCGTCGAGCATGCCTCGGAGTTCGATGATCTGGTCGCGGATCTCGTCGATCGGACGCCCGTCCTGGATTGCGGTCCGAATCGCCGCGAACTGGAACTCGGCCTCGACCGTCAGGTTGTTGTCCGCCACGCGCAGGGGCGTCTCGACGAGTTCGAAATGCGACAGGTACCCGTCCTTGGCCTCGGCCAAGGCCTGTTCCTCGTTGCCCGCCTTGATGAGTGCGAGCGTCTCGTCGATCGACGCACGCGTCTCGTCGAGGAGGTGAATCGCATCGGCCCGCGACACATCGTCCGCGGCCGATGCGGCACCGGTCACCGGCAGTGCGGTTGCCAGGACAGCCAGCAGTCCGGCAAATCCGAGCAACAGCAGCAACCGGCGCATCTCGATCAACCGGGGTGAGCGGCGAGATACGTCGCCGCGGTCGCCGACATCTTTGCCGTGGCCTCGCCCATCGCCACGGCGTTGCCGTCCTTGCCGGCCTCGAGGAAGCTGTCGAGCGCTTCCTCGCTCGCCAGGTAGGCATCGGGATCTTCCTGCTTCACCGTGCCCTCGAAGCTCTCCCAGGTCTCGTGCACCTCGTCGAGGGCCTCGTCGGTGGCGCTCACCGGATCGGCGGACAGGGTCGTCATCTGCTCGAGCATGTCGGCGTAACCCGCAGTGACCTCGGACGCTGGGACGACCTCGTGATCGCCCGATTCGGCCTCCGCTGCCTCAGCGGGCTCGCTCGTGCTCGAGTCGTCATCGGAGCCACACGCGGCGACGAACGAGAGGCAGGCCAGGGCCGCGAGGCCGAAGCGAAGGGGGGAAACCTGGGTTTTACGCATGGAAACGCAGCGTAGCTCGCGGGATATGGATTGCCTAACTCATGAGGAAATGCAGCACTAGCACCGCGTGATGGAACTCGGACACCCGGCCGTTTGCACGGTGCTAGCACGTACGTCCACTGGCACCCGGCACGCCGACTCAGGCTTCATGGAGCCTGTACCTACTACAAGGAGAACAACTATGAACCGACGACTGATTGGTGTCATTGCGGGCGTGTCAGTGCTCGGACTCGGCGTGCCCGCGTTCGCTGCTGCCCGCGGCGGCGACGGGACCCCCGAAGACAACAACGTGCCCGGCGACGTGCGCGGCAACTGCGACGAAGCAGAACACGCAACCGATGCCGAGTGCCTCGACGCCGACCCGAGCACCACCACCATCCTGGTGACGACCACGGCCGCACCGGCGACCACGGCGACCACGGCAGCGCCGGAGACCACCGCCGCGCCCACCTCATCCATCGACGACGACGATGACGATGACGCGGCGACCTCCACCGTGCCCGCAACGGCCGAGACGGTCACCACCGTCGAAGACATCAGTGGCCCGTGCGACGAGGCCGAGCATGCCGATGATCCCCGCTGCACCGGCGGAGTCGTCATCGACAACTCCGGTCCCGGCAACGCCGGCGAGGACAACTCCGGCCCCGGCAACGCCGGCGACGACGATGACGCCGCCGTCGAGGACAACTCCGGCTCCGGCAGCCACAACGACGATGACGTGAACGACGACAACGGATCAGGCCGCCACGGCGGAGACGACGGCGCCGACGACAACGGCGGTCACGGCGGCGGCGACGACGACTGATCGTCCTCCAAGACGACAACCTTTGATCCGTCCCGTCGGGAGCGGCACCATATGGTGCCGCTCCTGACACGTTTTCGGCGAGACTGACGGCCTCGTAGAGGAGCGGAGAAACGTGGGAGAGAGTCAAGAGCGGGTTCTGGTGGCGCCGATCTCGGTCAGGAAGTTCGTCCTGCGGTTCGCGATCGCGGGTTTCGTCGCGTTGGTGTTCGTGGCCATGCTCACCGCCGTCGCCAGTCGTCGAGTCGGTACCGACCAGGCCATCGACGAAGCCAAGCGCGTCGCGAAGGTGAGTTCCGGCATCGTCGCTCCGTACCTCGACGATGGCGTCGTGGACATGGACGACCCTGAGGCCCTGAGCGACCTCAACGACGCGGTCAAAAACCTGGTGCTACAAGGTTCACTCAAGCGCGTCAAGATCTGGCGGGAGGACGGCACGATCGTCTACTCCGACGAGCAGCGGCTGATCGGTGATCAGTTCGAGCTCGGCGCCGATGAGCGGGAGGTCCTGGAAAACGGCGGAACGGACGCCGAGGTCAGTGACCTGTCCAAGCCCGAGAACCGCTTCGAAACCGAGTCGAAACTGCTCGAGGTCTACTCACAGGCGGAGACGGCGTCGGGGACGCCCCTCCTGTTCGAGGCCTACTTCCGCTACAGCGGCGTCACCGACGTCGGGCGGCAACTGTGGTCGCAATTCGCCCCGATCACCCTCGGCGCACTGATCCTCCTCGAACTCGTCCAGATCCCGCTCGCGTGGTCGATGGCGCGGCGGTTGCACGCCAGTCAGCAGGATCAGGAGCGACTGCTCCGAGCGGCCCTCGACGCATCGGACACCGAACGGCGACGGATCGCCAGCGACCTCCACGACGGCGTCGTGCAGGAGTTGGCCGGCGTCTCGCTCGCACTCGCGGCGCAGGGGAAGAAGGACTCCGTCGATCCGCAGCAAGTGGTCCAAGCGTCGGCTGACATCCGCTCGAGCATCAAATCGTTGCGGTCCCTGCTGGTCGAGATCTACCCGGCGAATCTCGAGGAAGAGGGTCTGCAGTCGGCGGTCGGCGACCTGTTGAACGTGCTGGCCGCGCGCGGGATCTCGACCCGCCTCGTCGCCGACCTCCAGGTGAACCGCATCGACCTCGAGGCGTCGACCTTGGCCTATCGGGTGGCCCAGGAGGCGCTCCGCAACGTCGTGTCACACGCTGCGGCCACGGAGGTTCGGGCCACGATCGACGTGCAGGACGACTCGCTGATCCTGATCATCGACGACAACGGGAAGGGGTTCTCCACCGACGTGCTGGACGAGCGGACGGCCGACGGTCACGTCGGGCTGCGATCGTTGGCGGGGCTGGCGGCCGATCTCCATGGCTCACTCCAGGTACGATCCAGCCCGGGCACCGGCACCAGAGTCCAGGTGACCATACCGATCAACGACAGGATGGATCGATGACGGCCGGACCGGAATCGGAAACGGCGAAGATTCGCGTGGTGATCGTCGACGATCATGTCGTGGTCCGCTCGGGGTTGGAACAGTTCCTCGCCACGACGGACGACATCGAAATGGTGGGTACCGCGGCCAACGGCGTCGAGGCGCTCGAACGCGTCGCGGAGCTGCACCCCGATGTGGTGTTGATGGACCTGTCGATGCCCGAGATGAACGGCATCGACGCAACCCGTGAGATCGCCACGCTCTACCCGTCGAGTCGAGTACTCGTGCTGACGTCGTTCTCCGACCAGACTCGAATTCTCGATGCTCTCGAGGCGGGGGCCGACGGCTACCTGCTCAAGCATGCCGACCCCGACGACATCGCGGAGGGCATCAGGGCGGTGTTCACCGGAGGATCGCCGCTCGACCCCAAGGCGGCGAGATCGTTGCTCGAGTCACGGCGAGTCGGGCGTGCAGCCCAGCAGCTCACCGACCGCGAGCGCGAGGTGCTCCTGCTCGTTCGCGACGGTTTGGCCAACAAGCAGATCGCCCGCCGGCTCGACATCGCGGAACGAACGGTGAAGGCTCACCTCACCAGCGTGTACCAACGCCTGGGCGTGACCGACCGCACGCAGGCCGCGTTGTGGGCCAGCGAGCACCTGACGGAGGGGTGAACGGTCAGTCGTCGTCGGGCTTCGGCGCGGTGTCGTCCGGCTTGGGCGCGGTGTCGTCCGGCTCGAGGTGATCGTCGTCGGGATTGTTGTTTCCCGACCCGGAGTTGTCGGTGCCACCACCGGATCCTGATCGCCCCGAGCCGCCCGATTCGGGCTCCGGAGTGGTCTCGACGGATTCGGGAACGCTCGGACCCGTGTTGGCCACCGTTGCGGTGGTGGACACGTGCTCACCAGAATCGTCCGGCGCGACCGTGTGCGACACACGACGGCCGGAGCCTCCCGAAGCGACCTGCGCGGCGACCACGTCGGGTTGATCCTCCACACTCGTGACGGTGTCCGACACCACCGGTGAGGTGTCGACAGGAACCGTGGTCGACGGCACCGTCGACGACGTCGACGTTGTCGACACCGTGGAAGTGGTGGCCTCGGCCTCCGCATCGGGTGGCGGCGGGTTCTGCCACACCGAACGCGACGTCGGCGCCCCCAAACTCGGGAACAAGGTCTCGCGAATCGCATACGCCGTACCCGCCGAGCCGAGCAACGCCACCACTGCAAGTGCCGCAACGGCCGCCTTGCCCGAGCGGGAATGCCAAGTCGCCGAACCACGATCCGAGAGATCGACCAGGTCCTGCGACGGGACGCCAGTCACGGGGGCGAGCGACTCACCGTCCCCATGCCCTTGGTCGAGCCAACTGCCACCCATAGCGACAAGTCTGCCCGCAACGCCGCACCAACACCACTAGACGTTGGTCGTAGTACCGGCGCTCGGCGCCGAGCGGGGTACGCGGGGTGGTGCTACGACCAACGTACAGTTCACTTTCGCACGGAGGTTCGCGCATACTTGCGATGCGTGGCAGCGGCGGCCGATGTTCAGCGAAAATGACCGCCCTGCCGAAGGCCGCCATCGCGGCGGCCGAATCGGTCTGAACGGCCTTCGGGCCGTTCCGTTTCGTGCTCGACGAGACGCTCCTCGACCGCTGACCCGCTGACAGCTTCGAGTCGAGTTCTCACCGAGCCCGAGAACGAGGTCACCCCACCGCCCGGGGTGGCCTCGTTCAACGTCCTCACCGGTTTCCGTGCCGGCCGCTCGACGCGGAACGAGGTCACCGCCCGCCCGCGGTGACCTCGTTCGAGGATCCATTCTTTCACATGCGCCGCCGACATGCCGCGGCGTTTACGGGGTTACGGGAGCTCTTGTGGGACGCGGAACGAGGCCACCGTCGCTTGACGGTGACCTCGTTCCGGTGACCCGTTCCGGATGCGGGTGGCGCACCCGGTGGTGATCACTCCTGCAGCGGACGGGCCGCGGAGCGATCGGGTCGACCGAGGGATCGGACAGGCGGAATCGCCCGATCCCTCAGATCGTGTTGGTGTGCAGGATCAGCCGTTGGGAATCGTGAACGGTCCTGCGGTGCCTCCGAGATTGGAGTCCACGTACACGGTCCCCGGGTTGGTCCTGGGCGCTGCACCGTTACGGAGGCGGATGTCGAAGGCGCCGGCAGTGACCGTGCCGGTTCGCATAGACCGTTCCCGTCTGCCGATCGCACGGTGACGATGGCGCCGTCGGTGCTGCTCGTCCCGCTGATTCGGAAGTCGTTCTGCTTCCACTTGCCCGTACCGATCGTCACGGTGTCCGAACGGGGCGTGATGACGACCACATCGGTCCTGCCGACGCTTCCGCCGGACGTGACCGTCAGTTCGAACGTGAGCGGCTTGTTGACCATCGGGAACTTGTACAACGGCAGCGTGAAGCTGGCGTTCTTGCCGGACGGCGTCAGCGCCACCTTGTCGACACCGTCGGCCATCACTGTCCGGACGGAGGGCGTCGGTGACGAGCTGGGTCCACGAGTACGTCGTACCACCGGACGAACCGGCACCCGACAGCGTCACGGTGGTGTTGCGCACCACGCCGGACTGATCGACGCCCGCGTTGGCAACGACCGCACCTTGCGGCGTCAACGCGATCCGACACTTCCGAAGCGGGCCCCAGGCCGAGTTGGCGTCGCTCTTCGCGCTGACGGTGAACCAGTACGGCGTGTCACCGTTGAGACCCGTCGATCGTGAGCCGAGGTGAGCACCGTTCGTGTTGACCGTCTTCACGGCGGATCGCGTCGATGCGTGTCGAAGACGTTGACCTGGTAGTCGACGATGCTCTTGCCCGGTCACGCCGGCGTCAGCAGCGCGCCCAGTTCAACGTCACGGTTCCGAGACCGACCGACCGTCGAGTCGATCGATGGTCGTCTTGGCCGGCAACGGGATCGTTGGTGATGTAGTAGTCGCTCGGTGCCGATCGTCGAGGGGTTGTTCGACGGATCGAACGCGGCGAACTTCAACGTCGTCAACTCGGGCGAGTCGATGGTGATCGGACCGGTGTAGTGCAACGGCTCAGGGGTGCTGAGTTGATCACCGATGATCGGGTCCGTGCCATCGAGGGTGTAGTAGATGTCCGCGCCGAACTCGTCGGCCGTCAACGTCACCTGCTGAGCGACGGGATAACTCCCGCCTGCGGGGGAAGCCGACACGGTCGGTGCCGTGCGATCCGGAGCCGTCTCGGGGACCTTCACTGCCGGGAACGTCTCACCGACGTCGCTCAGCGACACGACGTAGACGTCGTAGTCAGCCGATGCGATCCCGGTCAGCGAGGTGCTGCTGGCAGCCGGGGTTCGTGATCCGCTTTCCGATCTCGACCTGTTCGCCGTTGATCGACGAGTCGGCGATCGCCGTCACCCGATAACCCGGATCGCGGGGGTTCCCGGGATCGCCACGACCGGTGTCCAGTTGACCTGGATCCCGTCCTTGACGTCTACCGCGACCGAGTTCGACGGTCCAGGAGGACCGGACTGCAGCGGACCGTTCGGGCAGCCGCCCATTCCGGGGCCACCCGGCTCACCGTTCTCGGCGATCGTCAGACCCTGACGGTTGCCCGCCCGCATCGACGAGCTCCCAGGCCATCGCCCGCTCACCGAGACCAGCATGGGCCGCGATCGTCGCATCGGACTCGATCGTCGAAGACGTACGTCGCCATGAACGTGTCCTTGCAGCCCGATTGAACTCGAGCTGGACGACCGTAGCCACCCTTGGGGGCAGGAGTCATCGGCCCCGGGCACGGCGCGCACGTCGCGCTTGCCGATCAAGGTGTCGACCAGCGCCGGCTCGATGATGCGCTGTTCCATGTTCGCCGGATCGACACCATCGCCGATACGCCCGGTGACGACGACGGTCTTGCTGTCAGGTCTGGACCGCATCGTTGGCGGCGACGTCCAGCGTCGTGGTCGCCGCGACCGGTTGCTCGCCGAAGGTGAGCGACACGACGTCACCCGCCTTGATGTCGGGGGTCACCTTCGAGCCCCGTACCTTCACCCCAGCAGTATACCGCCGGGATGGTTGATCTCGAAGGCCACGTCTCCGCCGGAGACCACACCGATCGCCGATCCGACGACGCCCACACCGGGACGCGTCACTTCGACCGTGCCCGGACTGGCCGACATACTCCGCGAAACCCTCGACCGTGACGAAGTCCCGGTTCGGGAACACCACGAGGTTGTTCGGGAACTGCGGCAGAGTCCGGCGTCAACGCACCGACCGTCGCTGCACCCCCAGCGAACAACAGCGGCAGACCAGCCGCCAACGCGATACCCACCGGTATCGCAACCCGACCAAGTCGGGTCGAACTTCCAAGAGAACTCTTCACTTTTTCCGCCTTTTGATTGCATTGAATGAGTGGTCGGCAAACACCGATCACGTTGTTCGAACAACTGACGCACACACCCGTCCGTGTTCGGTTGCCACCGTCCTGGCAGCGCTTTTGCCGTTATGGCTGTTGTCCGTTGGTGCGGTTCGGTCGGGCTGTGGAGCCCGCTGGTTGATGTGGCCGCTCACACTCCGACGCAGGCGTCGGTCGTGGGCGGTTGGTAGGTGACCGAGGGGCCGGGCGGGCGGAATCGCCCGGCCCCCGGTCGAGTCAGTTCCTGATCGTGACCGGGACGTTCTCGAGGACACCACCACGGGAGGTGAAGATGTCGATTCGGGTGATACCTGCGGGCAGGGTGACTCCATCGGCACGGAACGCGTAGGCACCGAGCGGATCCACAACGATCGTGCCGAGCAGCTTGCCCGTGTGCGATCCCCTCACGCTGTCGCTCGCGTAGAACGACACCAGGTTGGGCACCGAGAACAGCGAAGACGTACCTTCCATACGGAGCTGACCGTTCCCCGTGCGCAGCTCGGCCCGGGTGATCGTCAGAGCCTCGGCAACCTTGGTGACCAACACCGTGTCGGTGCTGACCACGTCGGGGCCGACCTTGGCCTTGAGCTTGAACTCCAACGGCGTGTTGGTGTCGGGCATCACGAACGTTGCAACCTTCGTGTCCGCACCGGTGAGCGTCACCAGCGGCTCGTTCGGGGCGGTCTGGACCCAGGTGTAGTTCTTGCCGTACAGCGATGCAGATCCGTCGAGGGTCACGACCGTGCCCACGATCGCAGCCTTGTCCGGTCCGGCGTTCGCAACCGGCGGCTGGTCGGCGGCGACATTCACCGTGACGTCGCTGGTGGCCGTGCTGCCGTTCAGACCGGTCACCGTCAGACGGAACGTCAGAGCGTCGGTCACTGCGGGTGCGTCGAACTTGGCGACTGCCTGCTTGGCGGCACGCAGGTCCACCTTCGTGCCGCTGATCTGCGCCCACTGGTACGTGGCGATGTCACCCGCCGAACCCGCGCTGTCCAACGTGACGGTCTGGAGCGGGATCGCCGTGCTCGGGCTTGCGCTCGAGGCTGCCGTGACGCCGGCCGACTGGAGGTCGGCACCGACGAGCCGCACCGGCTCGGTGGCCGAGCCACCTGCCGAGGACTTGACGACGACGTTCAACGGCGGCGAGGGCACCACGACGGACAACGTCCCGTCAGCGAGCAACGCACCACCGGGAACGGCGGTGAGGGTCACGCCCGAAGCGACGCTGCTGTGTGCATTGACCGTCAGGGTCTTCGTGCCCAGGTCGTAGCTGGCAGCGGTCGTGTCGACCAGGTCCGTCACCGGAGCGGTCCAGCTGGTCCCGTCGGTCTCGTTCTTGGCCACGACCTCGACCGGAGCATTTCCGGGCACGAGCACCTTGGCGTAGTACAGATCGCCGCGACCGGTCGTGGTGCCGATCATCTGGGTGGTGGCGATACCGGCACCGCTCAGCATGATCTTCTGGTTCGCCCGCGAGTTCACGAACACTTCCAGATAGTCGCTGCTGGCGTCATTCTTGTCGACACGGATCGCCCGCATCGTCTGCACACCCGAAATCGTCGGGCGCTTGCCGACGACCGAGAACAGGTTGTTCTCGACGCAACTGCCGTCGGTCACACCGGGGCAGGCCTGATTCGGACCGAAGGATCCTGCAGGACCCTCGACGCGGAAGAAGTTCTTCCCGGTCGGGCTACCGATCACGGTGTGATCGACGCCGGGGTCACCCAGGTAACCGTCCGGCGGAGCCGACTGGGCCGGATCCCATTCCAGCAACCCGTCGAACACCGGGCTCGCCAACGCCAACGAGAAGTCGGCCGGCGTCGTCAACGCACCGATGTCGGAGGTGGCGAAGACCCGGCCGCCGTCGTCGGCTTCGAGATCGAGCTCGCCATAGGGGGTCGTCACGTGGTACGTGGCAAGCGGTGTCATGTCATCCATGCGAACGCGGATGCGACCGAAACTGACCTGATCGCCAGGCTTCGCCACTTCACCGGAAGCGAACGCCGCCTCGGCAGCCATGACCAACACGACCTTCTTCGTGAGTCCGTCGGCGATGGTCGACTCGCCGGCCCACCAGAACGCCTCGCCCGGGAAGTTGCCCGGGAACGAGATCGGGCTGTTCGGATCCGGAACATCGCCCGGCAGGAACCGGCACAACGGGGTGCCATCGAGACACAGCTCGACCTCGGTGCCGTCCTTGTCCGCGTACCAGATCGGGTACCCGTTCTTCGTGCTGATCGGACCAACGGCCCGCATGTCATCGGCACCGCCCTGGGCCACCGCAGCAACACCGACAGCACCAGCCACCGACGCCACCGCGAGCAAGCCCGCGATCACCGGACGGGTTCGACCCCGCGCGGTCCTACCTTGAATAGAACTTTTCATTTCCGCCTCCTGAAATTGCATGGTTGACCGGCAATCACCGATCACTGTGTTCTGCTCGAACACGGCGCACACACCCGTCCGTGTTCTGTTGCCACCGTCCTGGCAGCGATGTTGTGCCGTTATGGCTGTTGTCCGTTGGTGTGGTCGGGTCGGGGTCGCCGCCAGAGTGAGTCGCCGGCGATGGCGAGGAGCCATACGACGAGCAGCATGGTGGTGACCAGAATCAGTGCGCTGGCTTTGGTGACCGCTCGGATGTGCAGTCCGAGGGTCGATTGCTTCGCGGCGCACGTGCCGACACACGCCTTGGAAGCTGTGCCGGCTGGTTGTGCAGCGGACTCGGTGTGGGCATGGTTGAAGCCCTCGACGAGTTCGATGTGTTGGGTCTGCAGGTGGTAGTCGTAGGCCGCGCTGTTGGCGACCTCGGCGATACCCACGAAGGTGCACGCCGCGATGATCAACACCGCCGCAGTACCGCCGCGCACCAGGGCGCGGGGGTTGCGACCGAACCAGCGACGGGCCAGCAGCACCGCCACCAGCACCGCCGCCGTGTACAGCACCACCATGATGCTGGAGTCGCGCAGCCACCGTTGGAACGGCGGCTCGCTGCGCTCGAGCGAACCGACCGCACCTTGCAGAGTGGTCACCCAGAAGCCGTTGACATACGAGATGACGACGGCGAACAGGATGATCGTCGGCCATGACACACCGAGCCGGCGGCGTCGACGCTTGACCGGCGCGGCGACCACGGGTTCGTGGATCGAGATGGGTTCGTGAAGAGACATGATGTGCTCCCTGGTCCGTCCGAAGACGGTCAGGTGATCTCCCAGCCGAACATCATGGCGTGGTCCTCGTGGGCCAGGTTGTGGCAGTGCGCCACGTACGGTCCGACGAAGTCACGGAACTGACGGAAGATGATCACCGATTCACCCGGATCGAGCCCGATGACGTCTTCCTTGCCGTTCCCTTCGGGGCGGGCTTTGGTCGGCTTCGTGGTGTCCTGGCCGTTGCGCATCATCGTGCGGTGCTCTTCCATGTGCAGGTGCATCGGGTGCACCCAGCCGCCGCCGCCGTTGCGGATCTCCCACACGTTGTAGCTGTCCATCTTCTGCTGCGCCAGACGGGGTCTTGCCGGCCGGGTTCTTCATGCTGCGCACCACTTGGCCGGGGTCGAACGACTGGCCGTTGATCAGCCACTCGACTTCGCCGCCGCCGCTGCCGCGCTGCAACTCGAAGACCATCCGGTTGTTCATCAGGTCCTTCCAGTTCGCAGGAATCGCAGGAAGGGCGCGCATCGTCTTGGGGATCACGCTCTTGTCCCGCATCTCCGGGTCGTTGTGGATCTTTTCTGGGAGGTCGAGGATCTCGAACTTCAGCACCGGGACCTTGTAGTCGGTCTTGCCGTCGTAACGCCGCGACTTGTCCCACATGCGACCGTCGCCCATCTCCATCGTGTTGGTCAGGTAGATCGCGTCGCCCTTCGTGGTCGGCGTGCCGTCCTGGTACTTCGTGAAGTCGATGATCATCTCGCGGCGCTGGGCGGGCCACAGCTCGAAGTTGTCACGCGTCACGGGTACCGGCAGGAGACCACCGTCGCAGGCGATCTCGGTGAACTGCATGCACTGCTGGCCATCCTTGAGCCGGTACTGGCCCTGCAGGTCGTCACCCGTGTAGCCGAGATCCTTGGCCGCTTTGGGGCCCTTGGTCGAGCTCATCAACTGGAAGTCGTAGATGCGAGCGACCGAGCAGTCGAGGAACCGGAACCGGTACTTGCGACGCTCGACCTTCAGCACCGGGTAAGCGGTGCCGTTGACGGTGAACAGGTCGCCGACGAAGCCGTGGTTCGGGAAGTGCTTGAAGAACGTCTTGCCCCACCACTCCGGATGCGCCCGCGAGGCGCCCACTTCGGGGTACTCGCCCATTGCGTCGTGCATGTCCTGGTGCATCGTGACGCCGTCGTCCAACCGGGCATCGAAGAACGCCAACGGGATGTCGTAGTCGACATTGAACGAGCCGTTTTCCCCGGCGGTACGCCGACCCGGCAACTGCAACCCACGCGTGTCGGTCTCGTCACCGAAGTCGAGCACCGGGTCGTAGATCGGGTACAGCCCGACCATGCCCTTGTAGACGTTGGCGCCGGTGTGATCCATGCGGTGATCGTGGAACCAGAAGAAGCTCTGCTTCTCCGTCTCGTCACTCCCGGCCGGCCAGTTCAGATACAGGTTGTCACACCACTCACCGGGCTCGTAGCCGTGGTTGCTCGGCCCGTAGTTCATCGAGTAACCCGGGTTGCCGTCGCTCTCCGGCGCCGTGTGGGCGTTGTGGAGGTGGGTCAGGAACGAGTAGTCCGGCGCACCGAAGTCCTGACGATCGAGATTCTTTTCGTTCTCACCGAGCTTGTTGACGAACCGCACCAGCGCCGGCTTGCCGTACTCGGCGTTGATCATCGGTCCCGGGAACTGCCCGTTGAACCCGTAGATCGTGCTCTTCGGCAAGTCGCGCGGCCCCGCAGCAACCTGGTTACCGGACTCATCGAACGACACCGTCGGGCGACCGTTGATGTCGATCGGCAACACCTTCGAGGTGGTGAACGCATGCTCGTCCACCTTCAACTCGATCTTGTACACCACTGGGTCCTTGGCCCCGGTGTCACCGCACCACTTCTGGTGGCGCTGGTTACGCATCGAGTTCTGCTGACCATCCCCCGGCCCCGGCGGAAGGTCCCAGCTCGCGCAGTCGAGCTCGGGCACCAACGCCTTGGGGACCGGCAATTCATCCGTGAACGGGTTCAGGATCAACGGGCTGGTCGGGAAACTCTCCAGGTACAGCACGTCCGCCCAGGCGATCGACCCGGCATCGAACACGCCCTCCGCGGACAACAGACCGCGCTTGCGCAGGTCCGGCATCCACGTCGAAGCGACGGCACCCGCCGCCACCGCCGCGCCACCGATCGCACCGAGACGCAAGAACTCGCGCCGTGGCACCCGTGACTTCTGATTCACGCCGTCCGGCCGCTGAACCGTTTCCATTTGTATGCACCCTTCAAATAAGGGAGTCCGCCCGCAATTCACGCTGTGGTGCCCCGCCCGCGCGGGACACACAAAAGACACGAATTCCGCTTCGCCCTCCGCTTGACGATGTCGCCATCGCCGTCCGTCGACACCACTATGGGGGCCCCGTTCGCAGTACGCAACCCGACCCCTCGGTGGGCCCGGCACTACAGCCAAGGTCCCTCTCAAGTCACGATTCGTTCAGCCTTAAGACCTAAGACCACCCCCATACGACCACCACAGTCAGACCGGCGACCACTCTGCGTGACCGAAACGCATTGCCCACCAACCCGCCAAAAGCCCGGAAACACTGCGAAATCGTCATGTGACATGTATCACAACGCCCCAGAACCGGCGCAAAACGGAGTTGAAACGGCGCGAAACGGCACCCTCGGTGGCGATCCATGGGCGGGGGCATGGTGCTAGCACCTACGTCCACTGGCACCCCGCACGTCGACTCGGGCTTCATTGAGTCCAGTACCTACGACAAGGGAGAGATCGATGAACCGACGACTGATTGGGGTCATTGCGGGCATA
Source organism: Ilumatobacteraceae bacterium (assembly GCA_963752815.1). Taxonomy (GTDB): domain Bacteria; phylum Actinomycetota; class Acidimicrobiia; order Acidimicrobiales; family Ilumatobacteraceae; genus Sva-07. Next base: position 796,811 of record CAVVZI010000006.1, read on the forward strand.
TCCAGTGCTTGGACTCGGCGTGCCCGCATTCGCCGCAGCACGAGGCGGCGATGGCACCCCCGAAGACAACGATGTGCCCGGCGACGTCCGCGGCAACTGCGACGAGGCCGAACACGCCGACGATCCCGAGTGCCTCGGCGATCCCACGACCACCACCATCGTCGTGACGACCACCGTCGACGACGAGGACGAGGAGACCACCACCTCCACCACGACCACCGTCGTGCCCGACCACGACCACCGTGCCAGCAGAGACCACCGTCCAGCCGAGACGACACCGACCACCACCGAGGACGACGAGGATGACGACGTCGACGACAGCGTGCCCGCAGCAGCATCCCCGATACGTCACACGCGGCAGCGACGGTTGACGACGACAGTGGCCCTGCGACGAGGCCGATCATGCCGATGAAGTTCGTTGCGGCGGCACCGGAGTCGGCGACAACAGCGGCCACTGCGGCGGAGGCAATCGTGCCGACAAGTTCGTTGCGCCGGCACCGCCGAGGACGACGATGACGACGACGACCAGGGCACCGTCACCACCGTCGACGATGACGACGAACGACGACCAGGACGACGTCACCACCGTCGACGACGATGACGACGACGACGACCAGGCCGCCGTCACGGTAGTCACCGTCGAAGACGACGACGACGACTGACCAACATCGAACGTAACCGGTACGTCCAACCGGTACATCCACTCGCCAGGAGCGGCACCGCGACGGTGCCGCTCCTGGCGCGTTTTCACACGCCGACGAGCGCTCGTGGGCGATGGTGCTAGGACCAACGTCGGATTTCACTCGAGCGACCGCTCGTGCACACTGAACAGGTGTCAGCGGCGACCACGAACAGCGAGACCGGCGCGCCTGCAACAGCCGCGCCGTCGAGCCCGGTCGACACCGACCACACCGCATCGGTGCGGTCCATCGCAATTCGCTTCACGTTGGCCTCATCGGCAGTGCTCGCCATCATTCCCCTGGCCGCCATCCGCGCCCACGGCGAAATCGCTCCGCTCGCGATCGCCGTGCTGGCGATCCTGCTCGCCGTACAGATCCCGTTCATGTGGCAGATGGCTGGTGCCCTGGGAGCCATCCAACGCGAACGCGATGTGCTCCTGCACCACGCGGCTCGCACGTCCCAGTCGGTGCGACACCAGATCGCCGCCGACCTGCACGACAGCATCGCCCAGGATCTCACGGGTGTGTCGTTCAGCCTCGCCGCGCTGGGACGCAACCAATCGATCGATCCGGCCGCCGTCGCTGAAGCGGCCGAATCGCTCCGAACGGCCCTCGGGTCGTTCCGTTTCGTGCTCGACGAGACGCTCCTCGACTGCTGATCCGCTGACAGCTTTCGAGTCGAGTTCTCATCGAGCCCGAGAACGAGGCCACCCATCCGCCCGGGTGGCCTCGTTCAACGCCCCAACACGAAACGAGGTCACCGCCCGCCCGGCGGTGACCTCGTTCGATGACTCATTCGTTGACGTGCGCCGCAGATGCGCGGCGGCGAGCAGGCCTACCCAGCGACGGGGAAGGGTCCTGCCGTACCTCCGAGATTCGAGTCCACGAACACGGTTGGCGGCTTGGTCCCTGGAGCCGCACCGTTGCGGAGACGAATGTCGAAGTCACCGCCGGTTGCAGGTGCTACCGCCGCCGTGACCACCGCTGTTCCGTAGATGGTCCCGGTCGGTGAGCGCAAGGTGACGATGGCTCCGACGCTGCTGTCGGTGCCGACGACCCGGAAGTCGCCGGCCTTCCACTTCGCCGTCGTGATTCCGATCGTGTCGGAACGTGGGGTGACCACGACCTGATCAGTCCTGGTCGTCCCGCCCGAGGTGACCGACAGTTCAAACGTCAGTGGGGCGTTGAGCATCGGGTACTTGTAGAACGGCAGCGTGAACGTGGCGTTCTTCCCGGACGGCGTCAGGACCACCTTGTCGACCCCGTCGGGCATCGTCGTCGAGGTGCCGGTGACGAGTTGGCGCCACGAGTACGTCGCGCCGTTCGATGATGCGGCACCCGACAGCGTGACCGCCGTGTTGCGTACCACCCCTGTCTGATCCGGGCCGGCATTGGCCACGACCGCACCTTGCGGCGTCACCGGGCCGAACGCTGCCGAAGGGAATCCGAAGGCCGGATTGGCAGTGCTCTTGGCGCTGACGGTGAACCAGTACGGCGTGTCACCGGTCAGACCGTTGACCGTGATCGAGGTCGTGGGCGCCACCCGTCGTGAGCGTCTGCACCGGTCGTCCCGTTGGCGCTGTCCAGGACCTTGACCTGGTAGTCGAGGATCGTCGCTCCGGTGAGCCCCGGGTCCGCCGCCGTCCAGTTCAGCGTGACGGTTCCGAGACCGACCGACGACCCGGTGATCGTCGGCGCCGCCGGCAACGGATTGTTGGTGATGACGTACTGCTCGGTCACGACGCTCGAGTGGTTGTTCGACGGATCGAACGCGACGAACTTCAACGTCGTCAGCTCCGGCGACGAGATCGTGATCGGCCCGTCGTAGTGCGCCGGTGCGGGCGTGTTGAGTTGATCACCGCTGATCGGGTCACTGCCGTCGAGCGTGTAGTAGATGTCCGAGCCGAACTCGTTGGCCGTCAAGGTCACCTGCTGAGGGGCCGGATAACTCCCGCCGACGGGAGCCGCCGAGACCGTCGGTGGCGTGACATCGGTGCCCGGAACCGCGTGCGCGGCCGGGAAGGTCTCACCAGTGCTGCTGAGCGACACGATGTTGACGTCGTAGCTCTCGCCCGGCGCGAGCCCGGTGATGGTCGTGCTGCTGGCGCCCGGGTTCGTGATCCGCCGTCCGATCTCGACCTGTTCGCTGTTGGTCGAGGTCTGGGCGACTGCCGTCACCCGGTACCCGAGGATCGCCGGAGTGCCCGGGAGCGCCACGGCCGGCGTCCAGTTGACCTTGATGCTGTTGTTGGCGACATTCACGGCGGCCACGTTGGTGGGCGCCGGCGGGCCGGATTGCAGCGGCCCGTTCGGGCACCCACCCATTCCGGGCCCACCAGGCTCGCCGTGCTCGGCGATCGTCAGGCCCTGACGGTTGCCCGCCGCGTCGACGAACTCCCAGGCCATCCCTCGCTCGCCGAGACCGGCATTGGCCGCGATCGTCGCGTCCGACTCGTTGTCGAAGATGTACGTCGCCGTGAAGGTCTGGTCACCGTCGCCGAACGCGAGCCCCGACGAGTAGCCACCCTTGGGAGCCGGCGTGAGTGGCCCGGGAACGGCGCGCACATCGCGCTTGCCGATCACGGTGTCCACGAGTGCCGGCTCGATGATGCGCTGCTCGACGTTGTCGTGAACGACGTCATTGCCGACGTGTCCCGTGACGGTCACCGTGGTGCCGTTCTGGACCGCATCGTTGGCGAAAATGTCCAGCGTCGTGGTCGCTGCATCACGAATGCCGTTGAAGCTGAGCGATACCACGTCACCCGCCTGGATGTCAGGGGTCACGTTCAGGCCCGTACCGGCGCCCCAACAGTAGCCACCGGGATGGTTGATCTCGAAGGCCACATCGCCGCCGGACACCTCACCGATCGCCGAACCGACCACACCCACACCGGGGCGCGTCACTTCGATCTTGCCGAGCTCGCCCTGGTGGTCAGCGAATCCCTCGACGGTGACGAAGTCTCGATTCGGAAACACCACCAGGTTGTCGGGGAACACCGGCAGGTCCGGCGTCACCGCACCGACCGATGAGTCCCCTGCCGCGAGTACCAACGGCACACCGATGACCAGCGCGACACCGAGCGGTATCGCCGCCCGGCCACGACCAACGCCGCGCCCGCGTCGCGTCGAACTCCCAATAGACCACTTCATCTTCCGCCTCCTGATTGCATGGTTGGTCGGCGAATGCCGACCGATTTGTTATTCGAACAACCGACTCACCCCGGCACGTCCGGTTCGGTCGATCCCGTGTCTTCCACGGAAACATGAGCGTGATCGGCGCCGCTTGCACCGTGCCCATGGACTTGGGTGGCAGCCGAGCTCATCGCCGGGACCGTCAACAAGACGACCACGATCGATGGCACCGCCAACTCACGAACACTCGTGGCCGGACGCCACGTCGACGTCGAACCCGACCGGGTGTCCTCGCTCAACACCCACCCCGCTCCCGCCGCCGCCAACACACCGAGCAACGCACACACCGAATCCGCGAACCCCGGCCGCTCGACCCCGAGCCCCGCGATCAGCCACACACCCACCGTGCGCGACAGCAACCATCCCGCCACCGCGAACCCATTGACCGCCACGACCGCCTTCGCGACCGCACGACCCGGCTGCACCAACAACGCCACGCCCGTGGCGAGCTGCAACACCGCCAGAACCACGAAGATGTTCGCCAACACACGATGATCGGCGTGCGCACCGACCGCCGCCGCGTGAATCGCTCCCGCACCGATCCCCGCCAACGCCGGAATCGTCACCGGACGTGCCACGCGCTCCCCCACCCGCCCGGCCTCCACGTCGCCGACCGCCGCGCTCATGGCCGCTGTCCGTTGGTGTGGTCGGTTCGCGACCGAACCGACGTTCGCATCACGTTGTGGACGGACGCGGCCACGCGTAAACTGGAACCTTTGGTACCGGAAGTCGTTGGAGGCGGGCAGCACCATGACATCAGGGCAGGTTCCCAACCTTGCTGAAGAACCGCTCCGCGGAGCGCGGCGTCGTCGACGGTTGCCGCGCGGGGTCATCCTGTCGGTCATCGGCTCCATCGTGATTCTCGGTGTGCTCGAGGTCGTGTCCCTCCGAATCATCGATCACAACGCCAACTCGGTCGCGCTCGAGGAGTCGGGCAGGTTCGCCTCGGAATCCGTGGGCGTGGCGCTCGCGCCCTACCTCACCGACGACCTCATCGCGATGGACCCGGCCGCAGTGGCCGCCATCTCGAAGGCCGGCGATTCGCTGATCGAGACGAGCCCGGTCACCCATGTGAAGGTGTGGTCGGAGGACGGCACCGTCCTGTGGTCGGACGAGCCGGGCCTGATCGGCAGGACGTACGAACTCGAGGAGGACGACCGCGAGCTGTTCGCGTCCCAGGGCGTCACCGTCGACGTCAGTACCCTCGACGCGTTGGAGAATCAAGTGGAAGCCACCACCGCCGATCGTCTGGTGGAGGTCTACGCCGGCACGAAGACCGCCACGGGCACGCCGGTCCTGCTCGAGCTCTACGCGCCGTACGACGTCATTCCCCAACGCGCCGCAGCCCTGCGGCGGCAGTTCGTGCCGGTGATGACGGCGGCACTCGTCGTGCTCGCGATCGCTCAGCTGCTGCTCGTGCTGTTCCTCGGGCGACGGTTGAATCGCGCCGAGCGTCGACACACCGATCTGCTCGAACGAATGATCGAAATGTCCGACGCCGAGCGTCGCCGCGTGGCCGCCCAAGTGCACGACGGTGTGGTCCAGGACCTGATCGGCATCTCGTTCGGTCTGGCTGCTCTTGCCGAATCGACTCCGGAACAGGCCGAGCCGCTCGCCGAGATGGCCACAGGGACTCGAACCGCAGTCGCTGCGTTGCGCAGTCTCCTCGGCAGCATCTACCCGGTCCAGGTGCCGCCCGGTGGATGGGTCGTCGGGATCGAGGATCTCGTCACCGCACTCACCCAACTCGGCGTCGACGTTCGGATCGACGTGGACGACGTCCGGATGACGTCGACCGAGGAGGTCCTGATCCTGCGCGTCGCACGAGAGGCGCTGCGTAACGTAGCGTCCCATGCGCATGCCACTCACGTCGTCGTCGGACTCACCGAACGGAGAGGTCGACTCGTGCTGACCGTGGTCGACAACGGGTCCGGCTTCGAGCCGACCCGGGCGAAGGACGGACATTTCGGATTGCGGCTGATTCACGACGTCATCCATGAAGCAGGTGGCGATTTGACCATCGAGTCGACCTCGAACGAAGGAACCACTGTGACAGTCGAACTGGAGATGGCCAATTGATCCGCGTGATGATCGTCGATGACCACACGATGGTCCGCATGGGGCTCGAACGACTGTTGGAGTCGTTCGACGAGATCCACGTCGTCGGTGCGGCCTCCTCGGGCGAGGAGGCCATCTGGATGGCGGCGGCAACGTTGCCGCAGGTCGTCCTGATGGACATGGCGATGCCCGACATGGACGGGATCGAGACCACGCGGCGACTCGTCGCGGCGCAGCCCGACGTCGCAGTGATCGCTCTGAGCACGCACGGCGATCCGCAGCAGGTCGTCGGCGCGCTCGATGCCGGCGCTCACGGGTACCTCGTCAAGGACGTCGAGCCCGAAGTCCTCGTCGCCGGCATCCGTTCGGTACTCGATGGCGGCGCGCCGTTGAGCCCGTCGGTTGCGGGACACCTGCTGCGAGGCGGCTGGCAGTTGGACGCGCCCGGCCACGCAGCTCACACGGCGTGAACTCGAGGTGCTGCGCCTGATCGTCGACGGTCGCCAGAACAAGCAGATCGCCACCGCGCTCGGGATCAGTGAGAAGACGGTCAAGACGCATTGCAGCCGTTTGTTCCAGCGCATCGGCGTCGCCGACCGTACCCAGGCCGCCGTCTGGGCCGAACGGAATCTGCCGCAGCAGGACCGTACGCCCTGACCGCGAACGCCGTCGGTCGTCCGGTCGCCACAGCGATCGGCTGACACACTTCGGCCCCGATGTCGTCATGGCTCGACTGCTTCGATCCGATTCGTGCGGGGTCGTTGCCAGAGCCGGTCCCCGGCGACGGCGAACAGCCAGGCGACGAGCAGGGTGGTGGTGAGCAGGATCAGTGCGCTGGCTTTGGTGACCGCTCGGATGTGCAGGTCGCGTGTGGATTGCTTCGCCGCGCAGGTGCCGACACATCCCTGTGCTGGGGTGTTTGCCGCTGGTTGTACGGCTGACTCGGCGTGGTTCAGGTGAGCGACGAGGTCGACGTGCTGCGTTTGCAGGTGGTAGTCGTAGGCGGCACTGTTGGCGACCTCGGCGATACCGACGAAGGTGCACGCCGCGATGATCAACACCGCGGCGGTGCCTCCGCGCACCAGGGCGCGGGGACTACGCCCGAACCAGCGACGGGCCAGCAGCACCGCCACCAGCACGGCGGCCGCGTACAAGGCAACCATGATGGTCGAGTCGCGCAGCCACCGTTGGAACGGCGGCTCGCTGCGCTCGAGCGAGCCGACCGCTCCTTGTAGGGACGTCACCCAGAAGCCGTTGACAAAGGAAATGACGACGGCGAACAGGATGATCGTGGGCCATGACACACCGAGCCGCCGGCGACGACGCTTGACCGGTGCTTCGATCGTGATGGGTTCGTGTACTGACATGGTGGATGCTCCCTGGTCCGTCATGGGCACGGGTCAGGTGATCTCCCAGCCGAACATCATGGCGTGGTCCTCGTGGGCCAGGTTGTGGCAGTGCGCCACGTAGTGGCCGACGAAGTCGCGGAAGCCGCGGTAGATGATCACCGATTCGCCGGGATCGAGCGCCACGAGGTCTTCTCTCGACACGTCGTCGGGGTGGGCTTTGTCGGTGGGGCCCTTGGTCTCCTTGCCGTTGCGCATCATGGTGCGGTGTTCCTCCATGTGCAGGTGCATCGGGTGCACCCAGCCACCACCGCCGTTGCGGATCTCCCACACGTTGAAGCTGTCCATCGGTTGTTGCGCGAGGGCCGTCTTCCCGGCGGGGTTCTTCAGGCTGCGCACCGAGCGTGGCCGGATCGAACGCCTGGCCGTTGATCAGCCACTCGACCTCACCACCGCCGCTGCCGCGCTGCAGCTCGAACACCAGCCGGTTGTTCATCAGGCCCTTCCAGTTCGCGGGCACCGTGGGAAGTTCGCGCATCGTCCATTGGGGGATGACGCTCTCGTCCTTCTCGACCGGGTCGTCGCCGATCACGAACTTGATCATCGGGATCTTGTAGTTCGGGTCGGGCGAGAAGCGGTTCGAGTTGTCCCACATTCGACCATCCGGCATCTTCATCGTGTTCGTCAGATAGACCACGTCCTTGCCGGCGGTGGTCGGTGTGCCGTCCTGGAACTTGGTGAAATCGATGATCACCTCGCGACGCTTGGCGGGCCACAGCTCGAAGTTGTCGCGCGTGATCGGCATCGGCAACAGGCCACCATCGGTGGCGATCTCGTGTGAACTGCATGCACTGCTCGCCATCGGGGATCCGGTACTGGCCCTGCAGTTCGTCACCGGTGTAGCCGAGGTCCTTGGCCGCTTTGGGGCCCTGCGTGGAGCTCATCAACTTGAAGTCGTAGATCCGAGCAACCGAGCAGTCGAGGAACCGGAACCGGTACTTGCGCCGCTCCACATGCATGACGGGATAGGCCGTGCCGTTGACGGTGAACAGGTCGCCGACGAAGCCATGGTTCGGGAAGTGCTTGAAGAACGTCTTGCCCCACCACTCGGGATGCGTCCGCGGGTTGCCCGCTGCGGGGTAATCACCCATTGCGTCGTGCATGTCCTGGTGGATGGTGACGCCGTCATCCAAGCGGGCGTCGAAGAACGCCAACGGGATGTCGTACTTCACATCGAACGAGCCGTCACCGTTGTCGGTGCGCCGACCAGGCAGCTGCAACCCGAGCGGGTTGGTCTCGTCGCCGAAGTCCTTGACCGGGTCGTAGATCGGGTACAGGCCGACCATGCCCTTGTAGACGTTGGCGCCGGTGTGGTCCATGCGGTGATCGTGGAACCAGAAGAAGCTCTGCTTCTCCCGCTCGTCGTTGCCCGCCGGCCAGTTCAAGTAGAGGTTGTCGCACCACTCGCCGGGCCGGTAGCCGTGGTACTTGGGGCCGTAGTTCATCGAGTAACCGGGGTTGCCGTCACTCTCCGGCGCGGTGTGCGCGTTGTGGAGGTGGGTCAGGAACGAGTAGTCCGGCGCACCGAAGTCCTGACGATCCAGATTCTTCGGGTTCTCGTCGAGCTTGTTGATGAACCGCACCAGCGCCGGCTGGCCGTACTCGGCGTTGATCATCGGGCCCGGGAACTGCCCGTTGAACCCGTAGATCGTGCTCGGCGGCAACGGTCGCGGGCCGGCGGCGACCTTGCGACCGGACGCATCGAACGACCCGGTCGGCTGACCGAGCGAGTTGATCGGCAACACCTGCGAGGAGGTGAACGAATGCTCGTCCACCTTCAACTCGATTTTGTAGACCAACGGAGTCGACGCGCCGACGACCCGATCCTCGTTGCACCAACGCTGATGCCTCTCGTTGCCGATCGAGTTCTGCTGACCCTGCCCGGGCCCCGGCGCCTTCGTCCAGTGCGTCCAGTCCACGTAGGGCTCGGGTCGCAACGCCTTCGGGATCGGCAACTCGTCGCTGAACGGGTTCAGGATCAACGGGCTCGTCGGGAAGACCTCTTTGTACAGCGAGTCCGCCCACGCGATCGAGGCGGCGTCGAACACACCGTCGGCCGACAACAGACCGCGCTGTCGCAGATCCGGCATCCACGTCGTAGCGACGGCACCGGCCGCCACCGCCGCACCACCGATCGCACCGAGACGCAAGAACTCGCGCCGCGCCACCCCTGACTTCTGATTCACGCCGTCCAAAGGCTCATGAACCGTTTCCATTGTGTCCCCTTAGTGTTGGGGAGATCCGCCCGCAAAACCGTTGAACCCCGCCGCCCGGGCAGGTATGTGAACTCGGTTTGCCTTCGCCCTCCGCTTGACGATGTAAGTCCACCGCCTCCGTCGGCACTCACTATGCGCCGAGCCCCATCGTCGCACAATAGGGCCTCCGGTACTAGTCCCAATGTCCCATACGTGCGGGTTATTTGTCGGTCAATGGTCTTAAGACCATACGCATTTCAGCGCTACAGGCGGCCATTTGGCCACGCGGAGTGGTGACGTCGCGCCGAGCGTCTCCTGGCCGTGGCCGGACGGGACTTCGAAAAGCAATTTCTCTCGATGGTGTGACTTTCGTCGCAGTATCACGACCCGTCGCGGAGTCTCTCGAATGCCCCGAACGCGGGCGCAAGCCGTCGGGGAACTGGGCGTTCAGTCGTCGGTCTTGGACTGGCCGTCGTCCGTACCGGAGTGTCGCGACCCGGAGTTGTCGGAGTGGTCGCCGGATTTCGTCTCACTCGAGCTGCCGTGGTCTTCGACCTTCGGAGTGGTCGCAACGGTCTCGGGAACGCTTGGGCCAGTGTTTGCCACCGACTCGGTCGTGTTCGCATGCTCTTGCGAATCCTCGACCTTCGGCGACCCCGCCCGCTTCCCATGGACCGCCTCTGGGTGATCCTCCACCGTCGTCACCGTGTTCGGCACCACGACCGGCGAAGCGCCGGCAGGAACCGACGTCACCGGCGGCACGGTGTCTGCAGGAACCGTCACCGGCACCGTCGACGTCGTCGACGTGGTCGACGTGGTCGTCACCGCAGGGGCGGTGGTCTCGGCCGGCACCGAGGCCGGCACCGGATTCGCCCACACCGAAGGCGACGTCGGGGAGCCCAGGCTCGGGAACAACGTCTCGCGAACCGCATAGGCCGTCCCCGCGGAACCGATCAACGCAGCCGCGGCGAGAGCCACAACGACTGCCTTACCCGACCGGGAATGCCAACTCGCCGAACGATGGTCCGACGAAGCCACCATGTCCCGCGACGGCGCACCAGTCACCGGAACGAGCGACTCACCATCTCCGTGCCCTTGATCGAGCCAACTACCACCACTACTACTGCTACTACCGCCCATACCACAAGTGTGCCGTGACCACCGCACGATCACGATCGGGCGTCCGGTCCGATGCAATGCGACCTTGGTCCTAAGACCTGAGGCCTGATTGTGGCCCGATGGTGCTACGACCAACGTCCTATTCACTTCGCGCGGCGGCCGGCGCACAGTAGGTGCGTGGCAGCGGCGGCCCATGATCAGCGAAACGACCGCCCTGCCGATCGCCGCCATCGAGGCGGCCGAACCGATCTGAACAGCCTCCGGGTTGTTCCGTTTCGTGCTCTACGAGATGCTCCTCAACCGCTGACCCGCTGACAGCTTCGAGTCGAGTTCTCGCCGAGCCCGAGAACGAGGTCACCCCGCCGCCCGGGGTGGCCTCGTTCAACGTCTCCACACACACGCTCATCGCAACGGCGCCGGGTTCGGTATCGAGTTCGAGGTGCGGGCGCGGAACGAGGCCACTGATCGGCGCTGGTGAACGACAAGACCTCAACCGCGAAACGCGGGCACCCGTTGCCGGCCGTGCCGGCTAGGGCGTCCCCGCCTCGTCCACGGCTTCATGAGCGTGACCGGCATCAGTGCCGTGCTCATGGATTTGCGTGGCAGCCGAGCTCATCGCCGGGACCGTCATCAAGACGACCACGATCGATGGCACCGCCAGCTCACGAACACTCGTGGCCGGACGCCACTTCGACGTCGCACCCGACCGGGTGTCCGCGCTCAACACCAGCCCGGCACCCACTGCCGCCAACACACCCAGCAAGGCACAAACAGTGTCGGCGAATCCCGGACGCTCGACCCCGAGTCCCGGGATCACCCACACCCCAACAGTGCGCGACAACAACCACCCGACGACCGCGACTGCATTGATCGCGACGACCGCCTTGGCGACCGCACGACTCGGCTGCGCCAGCAACGCCACACCGGTGGCGAGCTGCAACACCGCCAGCACGACGAACATGGTCGCCAACACCCGATGATCGGCGTGGGCGCCGACTGCCGCCGCGTGAATCGCCCCGGCACCGATCCCCGCCAACGCCGGAATCGTCACCGGACGCGCCACACGCTCGTCCATGGGATCGAGCCGCATCTCACGAACCACGGCCGTCATGACAGTGTTCCTCGACGGTGATCGGTCCGCGGTCGCCGCCACAGCGCGTCGCCGGCCACGGCGAGGAGCCAGAGGACGAGCAGCGTCGTGGTGGCCAGGATCAGTGCGCTGGCTTTGGTGACCGCTCGGATGTGTAGTCCGAGGGTCGATTGCTTCGCGGCGCACGTGCCGACACACGCCTTGGAAGCGGTGCCGGCTGGTTGTGCAGCGGACTCGGTGTGGGCATGGTTGAAGCCCTCGACGAGTTCGATGTGTTGGGTTTGCAGGTGGTAGTCGTAGGCCGCGCTGTTGGCGACCTCGGCGATACCCACGAAGGTGCACGCGGCGATGATCAACACCGCCGCAGTACCGCCGCGCACCAGGGCGCGGGGGTTGCGACCGAACCAGCGACGGGCCAGCAGCACCGCCACCAGCACCGCCGCCGTGTACAGCACCACCATGATGCTGGAGTCGCGCAGCCACCGTTGGAACGGCGGCTCGCTGCGCTCGAGCGAACCGACCGCACCTTGCAGGGTCGTCACCCAGAAGCCGTTGATCGCCGAGATGACGACGGCGAACAGGATGATCGTCGGCCATGACACACCGAGCCGGCGGCGAGCCGCGCTTGACCGGCGCGGCGACCACGGGTTCGTGCATCGTGATGGGTTGCTGAACAGACATGGTGTCCTCCCTGGTCCGTCCGAGGACGGATCAGGTGATCTCCCAGCCGAACATCATGGCGTGGTCCTCGTGGGCCAGGTTGTGGCAGTGCGCCACGTACGGGCCGACGAAGTCACGGAAGCCGCGGTAGATGATCACCGATTCACCCGGATCGAGCGCCACGAGATCTTCTCTCGACACGTCGTCGGGATGACTCGAATCGGTCGCCCCGGTCGGCTCTTTGCCGTTGCGCATCATGGTGCGGTGCTCTTCCATGTGGAGGTGCATCGGATGCACCCAGCCGCCGCCGCCGTTGCGGATCTCCCACAGGTTGTAGCTGCCCATCTTCTGCTGCGCCAACGGTGTCTTGCCGGCCGGGTTCTTCAGGCTGCGCACCGGGCTGGCCGGATCGAAGGCCTGACCGTTGATCAGCCACTCGACTTCGCCGCCACCGCTGCCGCGCTGCAGTTCGAACACCAACCGGTTGTTCATCATGTTCTTCCAGTCCTTGGGGACCGGGGGGAGCTCCCGCATGATGCCCTCGGGGATGACGCTCTGGTCCGTCTCGACCGGGAGGTCACCGATGACGAACTTGATCATCGGGATCTTGTAGTTCGGGTCCGGCAGGAAGCGCTTGGAGTTGTCCCACATGCGACCGGTCGTCATCTTCATCGTGTTCGTGAGGAAGACCTCGTCGCCCGGGTAGGTGGGCGTGTCGTCCTGGTACTTCGTGAAGTCGATGATCATTTCGCGGCGCTTGGCCGGCCACAGCTCGAAGTTGTCACGCTTGATCGCCATCGGCAGCAAGCCACCATCGGAAGCGATCTCGTGGAATTGCATGCACTGCTCACCGTCGGGGATCCGGTACTGGCCCTGCAGTTCGTCACCGACGTAGCCGAGGTCCTTGGCCGCTTTGGGGCCGCCGGTGGAGCTCATCAGCTGGAAGTCGTAGATGCGGGCGACGGAGCAGTCGAGGAACCGGAACCGGTACTTGCGACGCTCGACCTTCATCACCGGATAGGCGGTGCCGTTCACGGTGAACAGGTCACCGACGAAGCCGTGGTTCGGGAAATGCTTGAAGAACGTCTTGCCCCACCACTCCGGATGGGTACGCGAGGCGCCCGACCTCGGGGTACTCGCCCATGGCGTCGTGCATGTCCTTGTGCATGGTGACGCCGTCGTCCAAGCGGGCGTCGAAGAACGCCAACGGGATGTCGTAGTCCACGTCGAAGGTGCCGTCGTGGTCGTAGCGCCGACCCGGCAGACGCAACCCGGCCGGGTTGGTCTCGTCGCCGAAGTCCTTGACCGGGTCGTAGATCGGGTACAGCCCGACCATGCCCTTGTAGACGTTGGCGCCCGGTGTGGTCCATGCGGTGATCGTGGAACCAGAAGAAGCTCTGCTTCTCCCGCTCGTCACCACCCGCCGGCCAGTTCAGATACAGGTTGTCGACCCACATTCCGGGCTGATACCCATGGTTGTACGGGCCGTTGTTCATCGAGTAACCGGGGTTGCCGTCACTCTCCGGTGCCGTGTGCGCGTTGTGGAGGTGGGTCAGGAACGAATAGTCCGGAGCACCGAAGTCCTGACGATCCAGGTTCATCGGGTTCTCGTCGAGCTTGTTGATGAACCGCACCAGCGCGGGCTGGCCGTACTCGGCGTTGATCATCGGGCCCGGGAACTGCCCGTTGAACCCGTAGATCGTGCTCGCCGGCAACGTCCGCGGACCCGCCGCGACCTTCTTGCCTCGTTCATCGAACGACGTGGTCGGCTGACCGAGCGAATTGATCGGCAACACCTGCGACGACGTGAACGAATGGGTGTTGACCTTCAACTCGATCTTGTACACCAACGGAGTCGTCGCCCCGGTGACCCGCTCCTCGCCACACCAGCGCTGATGCTGCTGATTGCCCAGCGAGTTCTGCCGACCGAGCCCCGGCCCCGGCGATTCCGACTTGTTCGCCCAGTCCAAATACGGCTCAGGAATGCAGCGCCTTCGGGATCGGCAACTCGTCATTGAACGGGTTGAGGATCAGCGGGCTCGTCGGGAACACTTCCTTGTACAACGAGTCCGCCCAGGCGATCGACCCCGCGTCGAACACGCCATCGGTCGACAGCAAACCACGCTGGCGCAGATCGGGCATCCACGTCGTAGCGACGGCACCAGCCGCCACCGCCGCGCCACCGATCGCACCGAGACGCAAGAACTCGCGCCGCGCCACCCGTGACTTCTGATTCACGCCGTCCAGAGGCTCATGAACCGTTTCCATATGTGATGCACCCTTCAAATGAAGGAGACCGCCCGCAATTCGCCCGCCACCGCCGCCCAGGCAGGGATGAACAAGAGTTGAATTGCCTTCGCCCTCCGCTCGACGATGTCGCCATCGCCTCCGTCGGGAGCCACTATGGGCACACCGGCACAAGGGCACAACCCGACCGGTAGTGCTGCATCGCACGCCCGATCCCGGGCGCGATCCGGTCCGTCCCGAGACCTAATACCCCACCAAAACCGGTACCTCAGGCAGCAAAAACTCACGCTGCGTGGTTGATCAACCGCTCCCGTTCAGTCCGTGGACGGAGCCCGACGCCGCGTCAACTCAGCAGAAAGATGGTGTGACGTTCGTCACAAGCTGAGAATGCACGCGCGACTCCGAGGGGTCTCGGTCGACCACAACGCTGGGGAATCGATGCGCCGAGCGGGAGCGCGCCGTGTCGTACCGACGCGCTCCCCCGACGATCAGAGGCCGTCGACGGCGAACCAGCCGTCGCCGGCGGGGTTCGTGACGAACACGATCGGCGCGAAGCACGGCGATGGCAGGTCGAGCGTGGTTTCGAACTCGGCATCGCCGCCCGGGATCGGTCCGCGTCGGCCAACGGTGACGGGGAACGCTGCGGACGTCACGTTGACCGTCTTGTTGGCAGCATCGAGGCACGACACGACGACCCCCATCGTCGCGACCGTGTTCTTGCCGATGTTCGTGCCGGAGGCGAAGACGAGATCGTTGAACTCCACCTCGACCTTGCCCGATGACTTGACGGAGACCTCGGACTCACCGACGGCCCAGGCCGCGCCGGCGCCGTTGATGCCCCGGATGGCGCCGGTTGGTCCGGTCAGCGCGAGCGGTACGCCGATCAACATGTCGGACTTGATCCGCCCGCCGTCTCGGGCGAAGGCCGTCGCCGTGACACCGGCAACCGCGATGGCGGCGACGGCGGCAACGCTTGCGATGTGCTTCATGGACTTCATGTGTGAGCTCTCCTTCTGAGTGGTCCGCGGCGAATTGCGCACTGCTGTTACGAACGAGCACGCGTGACGGATTGCGCCTCGCGCAATCCATTCGTGTGGTTGAGTCGTACATGTGGTGATGCGGCATCTTGATCGGCTCTCGGATGAGGCGCTCCTCGCCGCGGTCGGGCTCGATGAGCGCGACGCGGCCGTGGTCTTCATCCGGCGGTTCCAACGACGGGTCTTCGGGCTGGCAGTCACCGTGACCGGCGATGCGACACTCGCCGACGACATCGCCCAGATCACGTTCGAGCGCGCCTGGCGCCATGCAGCCACCTACGACGCGAGGCGGGCGTCGGTGACCACGTGGCTCCTCACGATCACGCGCAACCTCGCGATCGACGCGATGCGGGTGCGCCACTCGGTTCCCTTCGATCCTGATCTCCTCAGCGAGCTGCTCCCTCCATCGTCGAGCGTCGACCCGCAGCAGGCGGCCGAGGACGCCGACCAGCTCGGTCGGCTCGGCGTCGAGCTCGCGGCACTGCCCATCGAGCAGCGACGTGCGGTCTTGCTCGCCACCCTGGCGGGGCGGACGGCCGGGGAAATCGCCGTGATCGACGGGATCCCACTCGGCACGGCGAAGACGCGGATCCGCACGGGTCTCCGACGCCTGCGTGCCGCCGTGGCAGAGGTGACGCCGTGAGCGCGCGCGGACCCATCACGTGCGATCAGTTCGATCTCGCCGCCGACGAGTTGGCGTTGGGACAGGTGGACGAGCCGACACGCAGCCGGCTGCTCGTACACGCTGCGAACTGTCCTCATTGCCACTCGTTGCTCGAGAGCCTCGGCACCGTGGCCGATCGCCTGCTGCTCGTCGCGCCCCAGGTGGAACCGCCGGCCGGTTTCGAGAGTCGGGTGCTCGCCCGCCTCGACGCCGGTGTGCCGTCCCCGGTTCGCCGATCGACTCGAGTGCGTTGGCTCGCGGCCGCCGTCGTCGCGATTCTCGTCGCGGGCGCGGCAGTGGCGTTGATCCGGCGACCGAGTCACCGGAGTCATCCGCTGCAGCCTCTGCCGCCATCGTCACCAATGCCGGCGCGGAGATCGGCTCTGCTCGGCTGCTCGCCGACCCGACGTCGTATGTCCTCATCACCGTCGACAACCCTCGAGGCGGCCCGGGGGTCCGGCACTGCGAACTCTTGGGGCCGGACGGCGCATGGGAGGACGTGGGCCAGTGGGATGCTGCCGGGATCGCGTCCGGGGTCTGGGCGGTCGGCGTCGATCCGGACCTGCTCGACTCGACGGCGATGCGGATCACCCAGGACGGCGAAGTGCTCGCCACGGCAACGTTCGACGAGGCCGGCTCGTCGTCGCAGGGAACCTGACGATTCGTAAAGGAGCAATCCCGTTCGTCCCGCGGGACGTATCTCTGGACACACCAAACAAGGGAGAGAACATGCGTACTCGACACTTTTTGACTGTGCTCGTCGCGGCTGGGGTGATCCTTGCCGCGTGCGGCAGCGACGACAACTCGTCTGACAGCGCGACGACCGACGCCGCCACCGCGGCGACCACGGCCGACGCCGGTGCGGCCGCCACCACGCCATCAGCGAGTGAGGCACCCGCCGCGAGTGAGGCACCGGCAGCGACCGGCGGCGACTCGGCGGCAGCCACCGGCACCGTGATGGTCGCCACCGATCCCGAACTCGGCGACTACCTGGTCGATGAGACCGGCATGACGCTCTACTTGTTCACGCTCGACGATGGCACCACCACGGCCTGCACCGGTGCCTGTGCCGACAACTGGCCACCGCTCGTCGCCGACGGCGACCCGACCGGAGGCGACGGAGTGGACGCATCGCTGCTCGGTACCGCCGACGGCATCAAGCCGAACCAGGTGACCTACAACGGTCATCTGCTCTACTTCTTCGCCCAGGACACCGCTCCCGGCGACACCAACGGCGTCGGCAAGCCCGACTGGTACGCGGTCGATCCCGCCGGCGAGGCGATCGACAACACCTGATTCCCCCCGCCCGGGAAGGACCGCTGCCCGCCCCAGCGGTCCTTCTCGGCGGGTGCGGCAACGTCCGAGACTGGCGCTATCGCTTCCGCAGCAGCCCAGCGGCGTGCTTCTTGTGTACCGCCTGGCGCGACACGTCGAGTGACATCGCGATCTGCTCCCACACAAATCCTTCGTTGCGGGCGCGCCTGACCAACACGGCCTCTCGTCGCTCGAGTTCGCTTCGTTCGCCGACGATCCGCCGAAGTTCGGCGAGCACACCGCTCGGTGGTTCGTCGTTCGTTCCGATCGTAGTCTTCGCACTCATGCTGTCAACCTTAGTTGACAGATGAGATCTGTGCACCTCGGGCTGCAGGCGGGCTCTTCACGCCCTGGGCGACGATGTAGCTGATTCCTTGTGGTGGTCATGTCGCCGCTCCTGGCTATGTTGCCATCGCATACTCGAGCACCCACCGCTCGAACCCGCCACGTGAAGTAGCGAGGACCCGCCCATGACGAACTCCATGGCCCGCCGACTCTTTCAGCTCGTCGAGCCCGTCGCGGTCGTCACCTACATGGCTCACGAACCGACCGAAGCAGTGATGGCGCTCGGCGCCGGCAACGTGTGGGACGCCTACTTCGCGGGACGGGCCGCCCCGTTGGGTCGCGATGTACCGCCCGAGGTCGTCCACGCGATCTTCTACAACTTCGCCGACGGCGAGGTGGCCCGCCACATCCCGCGTGTCTGGGACCGGGTCACTCCGGAGGCCGCCAACGCAGCGCGCGAGCGGGGTTCGGTTGCGGCGCTGCGCCGAATTCTGGGCGACCTCGCCGAGAGCCCCGGCGTCGCCCGTGCTGCTGAGCTCGTGATCAAGGCGGGGACCAGCGCCACGATGGATGGACGGGCCCTCTACGCAGCGGTGCGGACGCTGCCAGTGCCCACGGAGCCGTTGGCGCGGCTCTGGCACGGGGCCAACCTGCTGCGCGAGCACCGCGGCGACGGGCACGTCGCCGCGCTCGTGACCGTGGGTATCGGCGGCACGGAGGCGCACGTACTGCACGCGCTCTCGGAAGGTATGCGAGCAGAGCAGTTCGGGCGGGTGGGGTACCTGCCCCGAGCCCAGCTGGCAGCGGTCGTGGACGCGATGCGCGCCCGCGGCATCATCGACGACGCAGGCTGGCTCACCGCCGCCGGCCGGCAGCTCAAGGATCGGGTCGAAACGCTCACCGACGAGCTCGCCGCTCCGGCCTACGACATTCTCGAGCCGGACGAGCTCGACCAGCTCATCGAGGATCTGGAGCCCCTTGCCGCAGTCCTCGTAGCAGCCGGTTCACAATGACCCGACCGCGGCTCGGCCGCGTCGGTCGGTCAGCGGTCCGCCGCGTCGTACTGCAGCCAGCGACCGGTTTCGAAGTCGTACAGCTTGCAGGTGCGCGTTGCGCGCAGGTACTGACCGATCGATCCGCGCGAGGTCCTGACCGCGCCTGGGTACGAGGCGCCGATGTGGTCGGCTGCCCGCGGCAGTTGGTGAAAGGGGATGCGGGCGTCGACGTGGTGCGGCACATGGATGAAGATGTTGTGGAACCACAGAGTGTTCAACAGGGTGGGCATCCGCACGACCGTGGTCGACTCCATCTGGCCGTGGAACTGCGTCCATTCGCGTCGCGTCCACCAGCGGATGTCGGGATCGACGTGGTGCACGTAGACGGTCCATCCGATGATCTGCACGAACACCAGGAACGGCACGATGAACAACTTCGTCGGGAGCCACAAAGCGCTCGTCCATCCTCCCGTGAGGGCGCCGATCACCATCGAGGTAGCGACGACGACGATGACCACTGAGCCGAGCGTGAGCTTGTCGCGCACGATGGCATCGTGCCGCTTGCCCGGTGCGTTGAACCGCCACATCTTCTGCCACCACACGACGCGCAGGTAGTACAGGCCAGAGCCGACACACGACCACTCGAGCCGATGCCGCAGACGAGCGAGACGGCTGAACGAGCGGTATTCGTCGACCGTTGTCGGGTGCCACACGAAATCGAACCCCTGACGGGTCGTGTAGCCGTGGTGGATGCGGTTGTGGCCGAGGTCCCATGCCGCTTCGACGTGCAGGCTCGGCCCCATGCAGATCTGCGCGATCGCCCGGTTCGCTCGGCGCGAGTCGACCAGCGCGCCGTGCGACGCGTCGTGGCCCAGCACGAACAGGCCGGCGATACCCAGCCCGGCCAGCAGCCACAGCACGACCAGAGCCCACCAGCGGTCGGTCAGCGCCAGCGCGGCAATGGGCACCAGATACAGCAGCCATGCCTCGAGCAACGCGACGGTGGCGCGAGCGGTCGATCGGCGGTAGCAGGCGTCAGGAATCAACATCCGCACGTCGTTGAGAGACCGACCGCGCGGTCGAACGATCGGGACGGCCTCGATGCTCATTCGGTCACCATCCTGACCAACCGATCGACCAGCACGTAGGGCCGTTGGTCCCGATTCGACCGGATTCGCCACTCGACGAGCCGTGGCTGTTCCGCGTTCGACTTGGCCCGCCGCATCGCTCTGTACGAACTGCTACGTTCCACCTTTGGTCCGTTCGTCGCCCGACCTGCGGATCGGCCGACAACGGGGCCGGATTCGGCCGCTGATCCTTTGGGGGACCGGATGCCGCAATGGTCTTGCATCGACGGCAACGAGGCGGCGGCGAGAGTCGCCTATCAGCTGACGGAGGTGATCGCGATCTACCCGATCACGCCGTCGTCACCGATGGCTGAACACTGCGACGACTGGTCGGCAGCCCAACGCCCGAACCTGTGGGGTCTGGTCCCCGATGTCGTGGAGATGCAGTCCGAGGCTGGTGCGGCAGGCGCGCTTCACGGCGCACTGCAGAAGGGTGCGTTGGCGACGACGTTCACTTCGTCGCAAGGGCTCCTGCTGATGGTGCCGAACATGTTCAAGATTGCCGGCGAGTTGACGCCCTGCGTGATCCATGTCGCTGCTCGCACGATCGCGACCCACGCGCTGTCGATCTTCGGCGATCACCAGGACGTGATGCACGCCCGCTCGACGGGCTGGGCACAGCTGTGCTCGACCAGCGTGCAGGAGGCGCACGACTTCGCCCTCGTCGCCCACGCGGCGACCCTGCGCTCGCGGGTTCCGTTCCTGCACTTCTTCGACGGGTTCCGCACGAGCCATGAGGTGTCGAAGATCGCCCTGCTCACCAACGACGACATCCGGTCGATGGTGCGCGAGAGCGACGTCCTCGAGTTCCGTGCACGAGGTCTGACGCCGGACGCGCCCGTCGTCCGCGGCACGGCGCAGAACCCGGACGTGTTCTTCCAGGGCCGCGAAGCATCGAACCTGTTCCATCTTGCGGTGCCCGGGATCGTGCAGGAGGTCATGGACGGGTTCGCCGACCGCACGGGGCGCCGCTACGGCATCGTCGAGTACCGGGGAGCGCCCGACGCCGAACGGGTCGTCGTACTGATGGGCTCCGCCGCGCAGGCGGCGGGCGAGGCAGTCGACGCGCTCGTCGCCGCGGGCGAACGGGTCGGGATGGTCACGGTTCGCCTGTACCGGCCGTTCCCCGTCGATGCGTTCGTGCGGGCCCTTCCGCCGTCGTGCAGCGCCATTGCCGTGCTGGACCGGACGAAGGAACCCGGCTCGGTGGGTGAACCCCTCTACCTCGATGTCCGCGCGGCGATCGACGAAGCGATGGACGATGCCGTACTCGACGGCACTTCGGCGCCATTTGCCACGGCACCGCGCATCATCGGCGGCCGCTACGGCCTCTCCTCGAAGGAGTTCACCCCGGCGATGGTGAAGGCGGTGCTCGACGAGTTGGCGGAGCCGCGACCGAAGCGGCACTTCACGGTCGGCATCTACGACGACGTGACCCACCTGTCGTTGCACGTCGACGAGGAGTTCAAGCACCAGCGTCCTGCACACGAGGTGCAGGCCATGTTCTTCGGGCTCGGCTCCGACGGCACGGTCGGTTCCAACAAGGCTTCGGTGAAGATCATCGGCGAGTCGACCGATCTGTTTGCGCAGGGGTACTTCGTGTACGACTCGAAGAAGTCCGGGTCGGTGACGGTGTCACACCTGCGGTTCGGGCCCGATCCCATCCGGTCGACGTACCTCGTGCAGGACGCCGACTTCATCGCGTGCCACCAGTTCGGTCTACTCGACCAGATGCCCGTCCTCGCCAACGCAAGGCACGGTGCAACGATCCTGCTCAACGCGCCGTACCCGGCGGCGACCTTGTGGGACCATCTCCCCCGCGACGTGCAGTCCCAGATCGTCGACAAACAGCTCGACGTGTGGATCATCGACGCCTCCGCGGTGGCACGTGACGCCGGCATGGGCAACCGCATCAACACCGTGATGCAGCCCTGCTTCTTCAAACTCTCCGGGGTGCTTCCGGCCGACGAGGCGATCGCCAAGATCAAGAAGTCGGTGTCGGACACCTACTCGAAGCGGGGCCGAGCGATCGTCGACCGCAACTACGCCGCCATCGACGCGTCGATCTCGCGCCTCGAACACCTCGAAGTCCCAGCCCTGGTCACGTCGTCGCGTTCGATCTCCCGGGCGATCCCGGATGAAGCCCCCGACTTCGTCAAGCGGGTCACCGCACGGATCATGGCCGGGGAGGGCGACCTGCTGCCGGTCTCGGCGTTCCCGGCCGACGGCTCGTACCCGACGGGCACGACGAAGTACGAGAAGCGGGCGATCGCCAAGGAGATCCCCATCTGGGATTCGTCGATCTGCATCGATTGCGGGAAGTGTGCGGCCGTCTGTCCGCACGCGACCATCCGGATGGCCGTCTACGAGTCCGACGCGTTGGCGGACGTACCGGACTCGTTCCCGTCGAAGGCCTTCCGCTCGAAGGACATCGCCGACCACAAGATGACGATCCAGGTGGCACCGGACGACTGCACCGGATGTGGCGTGTGCGTCGACGTGTGCCCCGCCAAGGACAAGTCGAACGTCTCGCACAAGGCGATCAACATGGAGCCGTACTCGGAGCACGCCACGGTCGAACGCGAGCGCTGGGACCAGTTCTTGCTCCTGCCACCGCTCGACCGGGCCAAACTGCCGCACGACTCGGTGAAGGGCTCACAGGCGCTCGAGCCGCTGTTCGAGTTCTCGGGCGCCTGTGCTGGATGCGGCGAGACGCCATACATCAAGCTCGTGACGCAGCTGTTCGGCGATCGGATGATCGTCGCCAATGCCACCGGTTGCTCGTCGATCTATGGCGGCAACCTGCCCACTACGCCGTGGACGACCAACCGGGAGGGGCGCGGTCCGGCGTGGAACAACAGCCTGTTCGAGGACAACGCCGAGTTCGGGCTCGGCATGCGCCTCGGCCTCGAGGCCCAAGGGACGATGGCGACGATCCTGCTCGGATCGCTGCGCGAAGCCGTCGGTGGTGACCTCGCCGACGCCATCCTCGACGCGGACCAGTCGAGCGAACCCGGCGTGTTCGCACAACGCGAACGCGTGGCCGAGCTGAAGGAGAAGCTCGGCGCGATCGTCGGTGGCCCGTCGGTCGACGGCGCGGCCGCGGCCGGCCAGTTGCTCACGGTCGCCGACACCTTGGTGCGCAAGGGGGTCTGGATCATCGGCGGAGACGGGTGGGCGTACGACATCGGCTTCGGTGGCCTGGACCACGTCCTGTCCAGCGGCCGCAACGTCAACATCCTCGTGCTCGACACCGAGGGCTACTCCAACACCGGTGGCCAGGCGTCGAAGGCGACCCAGCGCGGCGCGGTCGCCAAGTTCGCCTCGGCCGGCAAGGCCACCGGGAAGAAGGATCTCGGTGCCATCGCCCGCTCGTACGGCAACGTCTATGTCGCGCAGATCTCGATGGGCGCGAACGACACGCAGGCGACGAAGGCCATCCTCGAGGCGGACGCGTGGGACGGGCCGTCGCTCATCATCGCCTACTCGACGTGTATCCCGGCGCACGGGATCGACGCCTCGAAGTCGATGACCCACCAGAAGGACGCGGTCCGGTCGGGCTACTGGCCGCTCTACCGGTTCAAGCCCTCGATCAGCGGTGACGGGCACCATCCGTTCCAGCTCGACTCGAAGGCGCCGGTGATCCCCGTCGCCGAGTTCGTCAACACCGAAACCCGCTTCGCCGTGCTCGGGCGCACGGACCCGCCCCGAGCACGAGCGCTCGCCGAACTGCTGCAGCAGGACGTCGACGAGCGAAGGCGCTACTACGAACAGCTCGCGTCGGTCGAGCGAACGGTCCCCCACCCGCGGGAGGAGGAGCCGATCACGGAACCCGAGGTGGAATCGGATGCCGGCTACCGCTACCAGAACGAACGGACCGAGCCGTGACCGCCGACCTGTCCACGAAGTATCTGGGATTGGATCTGCGCAGCCCGGTGGTGGCATCGGCCAGCCCACTCACGGGTGAAGTCGACAGCGCCGTCGCGATCGCGCGAGCCGGGGCGGGTGCGCTCGTGATGCCTTCGCTGTGGGAGGAGGAGGTCCTCGAGGAGGAACTCGCCCTCAACCGAGGTCTGGAAACCGGCTCCCAGCACTTCGCCGAAGCACTCACGTACTTCCCCGCGGTCGACGAACTCCTCACCGCGGCGGACCGGTACTGCCAGACGTTGAGCGAGATCAAACAGGCGGTCGACGTCCCCGTCATCGCCTCGCTGAATGCATCGAGCGCTGGTGGTTGGATCCATTACGCGAAGGAACTCGAGGCCGCGGGCGCCGACGCCCTCGAGCTGAACCTGTACCACGTCGTCGCCGATCCGACGGTCGACGGAGCGGAGGTCGAGGCACGAGACATCGCCACGATCGAGAAGGTTCGCGCCGAGGTCGGTGTGCCGCTCGCCGTGAAGCTGTCGCCGTACTACGCGTCGTTCACCAACTTCGGTGTCGCGGCCGTCGACGCCGGCGCCGACGGGCTGGTGCTCTTCAACCGCTTTTACCAGCCCGATCTCGACATGGACACTCTCGGCGTCGTCGCCACGATCGAACTGTCGTCGCCCTGGGAGCTGCGGCTGCCCCTGCGGTGGATCGCCATCCTCCGCACCAAACTCGCCGCGGATTCCTCGCTCGCTGCGACCTCGGGTGTGCACACAGCCCTCGATGTGGTGAAGGCGCTCGCCGTCGGGGCCGACGTGGCGATGATGACGTCGGCTGTCCTCCGCCACGGACCCGGACACATCAACACCGTCATCACGAACCTGTCGGAGTGGCTCGACGACCACGAGTACGTGTCGAGCGACCAGATCCGAGGGTCGATGTCGTACCGGACGACCGACGATCCGGCCTCGTTCGAGCGGGCCCAGTACTACAGCGCCCTGCACTCGTGGGCGACACCGACGAACTGGGTCACACCGCAGGCGCGACGTTGAAGCACCGGGCGTCGGCAACGTGACGATGAAGCGCACCGCCAACGCCATGGAGGAACCGCCATGAGCGACTGTCTCGCGAGAAGACGCTGAACCTGTTGCGTCGTGCCTGACCCCGCGCGACAGGTTTGCCGGCGGCGACACAAAGGACCTTGGGCACTGTCGGCGAGCGCGGCGGTGGTGCAGACTGCGTCTCCGAGGCGTGTTGACGCCGGGCAAGGGAGGAACCTGCGATGGACTTCGAAGTGTCCGAGAAGATGGAGATCATCCTGACGATGGTCGGGGACTTCATGCGTGACGAGGTGATCCCGTTGGAGGGCGAGATGCTCCATGGATCATCAGAGGAGCTCGCCCGGCTCGTCGCGGCTGCGCAGGTCAAGGTGCGCCAGATGGGGCTGTGGGCGCCGAACCATCCGGTCGAGTACGGCGGGCTCGGCATGAGCATGGTCGATCACGCGCTGTTGAGCGAGGCGCTCGGGCGCAGCCCGCTCGGACACCTCGTGTTCGGGACCCAGGCCCCGGACTCCGGCAACGTCGAGATCCTGCACGCCCATGCCACCGCTGAGCAACGCGAACGGTTCCTGCGCCCCCTCGTCGAAGGCGAGATCCGCAGTTGCTACTCGATGACCGAGCCGGAGATGCCCGGCTCGAACCCGGTGATGATGGGGACGACCGCCGTCGTCGACGGTGACGACTACGTCATCAACGGCCAGAAGTGGTTCACCTCGTCGGCCGACGGCGCGGCGTTCGCCATCGTGATGGCCGTGACGAACCCCGATGCGCCGCCGTACCAGCGGGCCAGCATGATCATCGTTCCGACCGACACTCCCGGTTTCAACCTGGTCCGCAACGTGAGTGTGATGGGCCACGCCGGGTCCGGGCATGCGAGCCATGCCGAGGTCATCTACGAATCGTGCCGGGTGCCACGATCGCACCTGCTCGGCCCCGAGGGCAGCGGCTTCGCGATCGCCCAGGAGCGGCTCGGCCCGGGTCGCATCCACCACTGCATGCGCTGGCTGGGCATCGCCGACCGATCGTTCGATCTCATGTGCGCTCGAGCGAACGAACGTCAGATCACTCCCGACGGCGAGACGCTCGCCGACCGCCAGGTCGTTCAGCACTGGGTGGCCGAGCTCGATGCCGAGATTCGCGCCGCCCGACTGCTCACCCTGCACGCGGCCTGGATGATCGACCGCGACGGCGCCAAGGCCGCCCGCGACGAGATCTCGGCGATCAAGTTCACCGTCGCCAACACGATGCTCAAAGCCGTCGACACCGCGATCCAGGTGCACGGTGCCCTCGGCGTCACCGATGACACCGTCCTGTCGTACTGGTACCGACACGAACGGGCCGCCCGCATCTACGACGGCGCCGATGAGGTTCACAAGACAACGCTCGGCCGCCGCATCCTGCGACGACACCGGGAGGAACGCACGCCGCCACACCCGTGATCCGAGGCCCTGGTAGGGTAGGAACCACATCCCAGTAGGGACGACGCGTTTGGGCAGGACGACCACATTCGGTTGCCGCCCCGCACGCAGGCTCGACGCCTCTGCGAGAACCGCCAGGAGCGTCTGCCATGTCAGTCCCCGACCAACTATCTGAGAGCCCACCGCTCGCGCTCGCTGCCTCCGAGCGCGACGCAGGAACGTTGCGAGGGACGTGCCAATGTGGACGTTGTCGCGGCTTCTTCCGGGCGGGTTCCGGGCTCGTACCGAGAGCGTTCGGTGATTGGTGGGCATGCCCGCCCTGTAGCGCCGACCCGTTCCCCTTGAAGCAGGCGTCGTGAACGGACTCAAGGTCAGATATCGCGGCAGCTCGTCCTCCATCGGTCTCATCGACTCGCTGCTGCGCGACGAGGGTCTGCAGGTCGACCATCGGCCGATCGTTGCACCCCTCGGCCTTCAGCAGGACCACATCGACGTGGTGCTGTACGTCGCTGATCCGGATGGCAGCGGCGCGGTCGACGTCGCACCCGAGCGGTTCATCAAACCGAAGATCGAGAACGCAATCGCCAAGCTGAGAGCCACCGTGCCTCGTGCGCAGGTGGAGATCGTCCCAACCCGCGACGCCCAACCATCCGCTCCGGCCTGAACCGCGGGAGTCGCCGCATAGAGATCGCATAGCTCGCCGATGGAATGCTCATAGGCCTTGCCTGGTTGTCCAGTGGGAGGTCGGGTCATCCGGCCAGACAGCACGCCACCACGACAAGCAGGTCGAAACCTGCACAAGGGCAATCAAATGCAAAAGCTCATCGCACTACTCACTCACATCGACGACCGTGTCACAGTGCTGGAGGGTTGGGACTACTTCGGCTCGTTCGGCGACGACATCTTCGGCGACGACACCGATGACTCGTTTGGGACCACGGTCGATCAACGTCGCACAACTGCGGCACGGGCGCGCCTCGTGACAGAACGACGAACACTCAACCATTCGCAGCACCGGCCGGCTTCTCGGCCCCGTGGGCGGCGACGGATGTGAACAACAGCCGTTGAGACTCGATCGAATGGTGTCGGAAGTGCTCGTCGAGTTTCTCCGACCCTGACCCCAGTCAGCGGGTGGCCGCGGCCTCGACACTTCTTTCCGTTCTGGGTTTCGGAAAGCGAGACCCACGACCGATAGAAGCCCTGGAACGTCGACGGTACGGGATTCCGCTTTTCCTCTGCCGTCGCCCACGCTCGATTTGTGACCATCCGAATCGCGCGGCCAACCGCGCCCATCATCCTGCTCCCGCTCCTCATCATCTCGATGGCTGCCGGGGCGTGCACCTCCGCCGACCCGACCGACTCGACCGACTCGACCGACTCGGTCGACGTCCCGGCCGAATCGACGAATGCAACGCCAATCGGAACGTCGACGACGACCACACCGTCGACGTCCAGTCCGCCAAGACCAACGACGCCCCCGACAACGATGGCACCGTCGACAACCGTCGTGCCGACGACCGCCCCGCACGTCACGATTCCGGTCGATTCGCCCGAACAGTTGCGAATGAACATCGAGTGGGACCTCAACGTCGGCGAGAACGCACTGATGGTCGCTGGCACCGACCCGTCGAACCCCGCCTTGCGAGCCGATCTCGCCCGGTACTTCGCTGACGCTCCGCTCGCGACGCTGACCGAGTTCCTCGACGGAATCGTTCGCGACGGTCTGCTCGTTCGTTCGTCCCACGAGGTGCCGAACGCAGTCAGAGTCCTGCGTGTCGAACACGCCAGCGACCCTCTCGCGGAGGCAGTGGTTGTGGCGTGCCGCCTCGATGCCGCAGTCGTCTACGAGCCGATCGGCCAAACCGAAGCGATCGTGAACGATGCGATCCAGATCAGCCTCACCACCAACACCATGGGTCTGGTCGACGGCATCTGGCAGGTGGTGGCGAGCGAAGGGATTGACCACCCCGACATCCTGGGCGAGTGCGGTTGGGACGGACACGCCCTTCGCCCCTGATCGAGCCGGCTCGCGCGTTGGCTACCCGCTGATCGGCGCGGACCCAGGTATGAGCCCAGAGGTAGTCCGACGAGCCCGAAGGATTGACAGCACCCCGCAGTGCAGGGACGATGTGGCGCAGTGTCGACGAGGGTCGGCACCCGGGGAAAGGGGAACCGCATGGCGGTGGCACGGGAGACGATGACCGACGAGCAGCGCAAGAGCGTGGCGCTCGAGTACCTCAAAGCGTTCGACAATGGCGGCGTCACGTCGAGGGGCGACTCGATCCTCAGCCTGTTCGCCACCGATGCGCAGGTGTGGTTCCCCAAGTGGGGCCTCGCCAACGGCCACGACCAGATCGGCCAGCTGTTCGGCGACGTGGGCGGGACGATCCAGGAGATCGTGCACCACTACTCGCACTTCAACTGGATCATGAGCGGCACCGACACCTTCGCCTGCGAGGGCACCAGCCACGGCGTCCATCGCGACGGCCCCTGGCGGGCCGGCGTCGACGAGTGGAAGGGCGGCCGCTGGTGCGACGTGTTCGAGGTCCGGGACTTCTTCATCCAGCGATGCTTCATCTACCTCGACCCCGACTACGCCGCCCAGGACACCGACCGCTACCCCTGGCTCAGCTGAGAGTTGATGGCCCCACGCTCGCGCAACGTGAGACATGAATCTCGTCGAACATGCCGACCATGCGCGTCGAAGACGACGATTCACCGCGAGCCAACGGGGCCGCTGCGCATCGGAGTCGGATCCGCTCGCCCGGGCACGATCCGCCGCCGGACGCGCTCGTCGTGGTCGCCATCGGGCTCGCCGTCGTTTCCGGTCGAGTTCTTCGCGCCTGGATCACGGCTCGGACGGCTCAAGGCGTGCGGACGTGACGTAGGAGACGACGACGGCGACGATCACGAGCGGCGTGAGGGCGATTGCGTCGGTTGGCAGCAGGACGGCAACGATCAGCACCGACGTGAGCGGAAAGCCCAACATGGCCACGGTCATCGCCCCGATGCCCATCGCAGCCCCAGCGATCATCGGCAAACCGGGAAGGTGGGACAGGGCGATGCCGCCGACCGCGCCGATGAACATGCCCGGAAAGGTCGGGCCGCCTCGGAAGGCGCTGAGCGAGACGCTGTAGGCCAGGCTCTTGCAGACGATGAGCAGCACGAGCGCGCCGACCGTCCAGGTGCTCGCTTGCTCGATGAGCCCCGTCAGCGCGGTCTGTCCTGAGAAGAGGACCTGCGAGGCGCTCTCGTCGGACCACTCACCGAAGGCGATCGCCAAGCCGGCAACCGCCAGTCCTGCTACCGGGGTCAGCAACACCATTCTGCGCTTGACGACAGGCTGGAGCCACAGGGCCAACCGTCGGATGCCGCTTCCGAGGAAGGCAGCGGCGATCCCGATCCCGATCGCCCAGAGCAACTCGGCGACGTCGGGCGTCGTGAAGGTCGGAATGTCGGGGACGGCAAGCGAGAAGTTCCCGAAGCCGGTCCATGCGTTCAGGCCGATGAAGATGAGCGAGCCCACGCCCGCGGCGAGCAGGCCGGGTACGAGCACGACGCCGAGCATCGGGCCCCCGAGCCCGGACACCTCCATGAGCAGGAAGGCTCCGGTGAGCGGAGACCCGAACAGTGTGCTGATCGCCGCGAAACTGCCTGCAGCGGCGATCACCACGCTCGCCTGTTGCGGGGCGTTCCGGCGGATCAGATGCACCGCCAAGACGCCCATTCCGCTGCCGATGGCGATGAGTGGAGCTTCGGGGCCGAGCACGGCCCCGCAGGCGAGGGTGGCGAAGGCGGCGATGATGATGCCGGGAAGCTCGATCGGGGGGACGGCACCGGAGGCCTTGAATCCCTCGGCGGGATCGTGCCCGCCGGTTCCGGGTAGGTAGCGGATCGTGAGACCGACCACCAATCCGCCAAGCGCGAGGATCGGAAGTGGCCACCACACCGGTGCCTCGTCGAACCCGAGATCATCGGGAAAGGTTGTGAACAGGTATTGCTGCGCCTCGGCCACACCCTTCAGGAAGAAGTACGCCGCCGCGGCCACCACGACTCCGACGATTGCGCCCAAGACGAGCAGCCCGACGTAACTCCGACTCCTGAGCAGCTCGAGCGGTCCCGCGGGTGCCGACGGAGGTGATGCCGTCTCGCTCGTCACGGCATCACCACGACGCTTGTCCCGTCGTGCGCATCGACGACAAAGGACGCTTGTATTTCGGGATCGAGGCGCATGACCCCGGCAACGCTACGTGAACCACGGACACAGACTGGACGAGGACGACCGAGACTGGCGACCTCGATGGCCGACTGACGGCCATCCGACCAACGCCGTCCACCGTGGACACGTGCTGTGCGACGATCCACGCGATCGCCGCCGCGGATGACGCTTTCAAGATCGTCAGCCACGTCGTCCGGCCCCGGATCTGGGTCGTCAGAAGATCGTTGACCGAGAGTTCGTATTGTCGATGCGGTCGACCGCCGTTCATCGGCCGTCCGGCGACAGCCCGCCTCTGATCTGTTCGAAGAGGTCCCCGTGGTCGTGCGTCGTTCGAACGGCAGCGATCCGTCGCTCGCGAAACAGCGCCCGTGTCGTTCCTGACAAGTGGATCCGACGACCGGACGGAGCGAAATAGACGTCGTCATTGAACAGCACCCCACCGGTGTGGTCGCCGGCCACCGACCACGTCGCGACGGCGGTGTCAGCACCAGTCATTTCGACGTGGGCGACGTCGAATTCGACGTTGGACAACGCTTCGGCTCGATCGAGTAGTTGGTATCCCAGTTCGGTCCGTGACCAGACGCGCAGGATCGGCGAGTCCACGACCACGTCCTCGGTGAACAATTCCAACGCGTCGACATCGCCGACTGCGAGGGCGAGCATCGCACGCCGCAGGATGCACGTTGCATCCGCTAGCGATATCGCTTCTCCATCGTCCATCGCGGGCTCGGTCCTCCGGTCGCGAAACTCAGTGACGTCTGCGGAACTCGTCGAACCCTGACGGCGCGACCTGATGCTGTCGCATTATGCGGCGAGCGCCCGCCGGGTGTCATCACCCGTTGTGGCCGATCGCGATGACCGGTTGCTGTCCGACCTTGGTGGCGAATCCTGCCGATCTCGTGAACATTCCGGGGTTGCCCGTTCGGCTTTCACACGGTCGACGGACGGCCGGCCGAGACGGAGCGTTGGGCGGACGCCGCCGAGGCGACGAGCGCTCGCGGCGCTCTTTCCGACGGGATCACGGTCGAGGGCATGCTGGCCTACTTGCGGGCCAACCTGTGCCGCGATGGGCTCGAGGCGATGCGACGCGACGCGCAGCTCGGCAGCCAGGAATTGAGCCCATTCGGTTCGTTCCACACCACCATGATCCAGGTCGAGGGTCTCTCCCATCTGCTCGAGGGGCATCCCGACCGCGCCGATGAGTTCTTCGCCCGCGCCGTGGACGAGGCGGTCCGCAGCGGCATTCCACCGGTCGTCGCTCTCGAGCTCGCCGACCGCGCCGGCGCGGCGTTCGAACGGGAGGACTGGACCGCAGGCACCACGTTTGCCGATCAGGCGTTGGCGATCGTGCAAGGGGGCGAATTCGACAGCTATTGGACGAGCGCCCTCGTCTACGCCACGGCGGCCCGAGCCGCGGCGATGCGCGGGGATCCCGAGCAGGCGCGACAGCTCGTCGCACGAGCCGCTCGGCTGCGGCCGTTGCTCACGCACGCCCTCCCCGTGGAATCGGCCCGGGCGCTGTTGGAGATGGCCCGGACGTACATCGCGCTCGCCGATCCAGGCGGTGCTCGGGCGGTGCTCCGGCAGGCCAACGACATCTTCCAGCAACGGCCCGCGCTCGGCAATTTGCCGCTACAGGCCGATGAGCTGCGGGCAAGGGTCGAAACGATCCGGGCCGAAGGCGTGGGGGCATCGTCGCTGACGACCGCAGAGCTTCGGCTGCTGCCGCTGCTCCGGACCCACCTCACGCTCGGTGAGATCGCAGAACGGCTCTACGTCTCTCGAAACACCGCCAAGTCCCACGCTCTTTCGATCTACGGCAAGCTCGGCGTCTCGTCCCGCGGCGAGGCGATCGACCGCATCCAAGCGCTCGGCCTGTTCGAGCACAGCTGACGAACCGGTCGGCCTGAGGCGCTCACTCCTCGCCCGTCGGTGTTCAGGTTTGGGTCGTGAGCAAGAGCCGGCTGGTCGCCGTGCCGGACATCTCGGCGTCGTCCCTCGAATCGACGAACCGCCACAAGCGGTGGGCAGTCACGGAACACCTCGACGAGATCGACCGACCGCCCGCTCGATCCAGCCGATGTTGACGGTGAAGCATCTCCGCCGAGATGGGGCTGGCTTCGCACAGTTCGTAACGCGACTGTAATATTCGGTCTGATTCGACCAGACTGTTGGCATGCGAACATTCGGACGCTGCCTCGCCGTGCTCATCTCGCTGCCGACCATCGCGGTCTTCGCCGCCACGGCACCCACCGCAGCGGCCCCGCCGACGAGCTGCCCGCAGTACGAGGCGGCGCTGCAGACCTACGCGCCGCCCGGCGGGTGGGACGTGGCCCAGATGTCGGCGATCATGGCCCGCGAGTCGAACTGCGATCCGACGGCACGCTCGGCGCACGACTCCGGGCTGCTACAGATCAACGACATCAACCTGGCCTGGCTGACCTCGAAGATGGGCACGGTCGACCACACGACACTCTCGGACCCGACGACGAACATCCAAGCCGCCGCGTTGCTGTGCACGTACTGGCAGGCTCGGGGCAAGAGCTGCTACCAGCCCTGGAATCTCATCCCGACGAGTTCGCCGGCGACGCCCAGCCCGACGACACCGGCACCCGCGCCGACCACCGTGCCGGTGCCCATCGCGGGCCGGTGCACGCAGTACGAAGCGCTCCTCCAGGCCAACGCGCCCGTGGGCGGGTGGGACGTGCAGAAGATGTCCACGATCATGTGGCGCACCTCCCGATGCAACGCCGCCAAGCACACGTCGGGCTTGACTGGGCTGTTCATCATCAGCGACTCGCACGCCAAGGTGCTCACCACCCAACTCGGCACGAAGGTCGACCGCACGACATTGACGGACCCGACCTTGAATGTACGCGCTGCTGCGGCGCTGTGTCAGTGGTCGATGGCCGCCGGTCGCTCCTGTTACCGGCCCTGGGGAGCCTGATCGCCGTTCTTCGACCGCCGGATTGGCGACTGGCGTTATGTGCGCCCGGCGAACGCTCCCGCATCCCAGGCGCTCTACGCACCTTCTCCATGCCGAAACCGCATTTCGAATGTTGGAAGATTGTTGGATGGATGTTGGATTGTCCTATTCGACCGCTCCCGGCGGGGCCGAAAATCACGTATAAAACCAGGTAGATCGTGTGGGGCGGGTGGGGCTCGAACCCACGACCCACGGATTATGAGTCCGCTGCTCTAACCGACTGAGCTACCGCCCCGGAGTGCCGCAACGATAGGCCGACCCGCCCGGATCGGGCGCGATCACCCGCGTCAGTCGGCCGGCGACGAACCGGGCTCGGGCGTCGCGCCCATCGCTGCCAGCACCTCGGCGATGAGCTGCGAACGCGGTGGCATGCCCGGAACCTCCTCGGGGGCGACCGGGTTCCGTCCCTCACCGATGCTGTGCCACCGCTCGATGGCAATCTCGAGGAAATCGGGATGCGGCAGGACCCAGAACCGATCGGTGCGGATCGCGTCCACAACGAGATCGGCCACCGCTCCGGGCTGCATGCCCTCGTCGATGGCACGGCGCACGTAGTTGCGGGAGATCTCCGCCGCCGGTTCGACGGCGGGCAGGTCTCCGTACTCGGCGGGCCAGTTCCGGTCGGAATCGAGGATGCCGGTCTTCACCCAGCCCGGGCACAAACAGCTCACGCCGACGGGGAGCTGGGCGATCTGCATGTTGTGGTACAGCGACTCGGTGATTGCGACCACCGCGTGCTTGCTCGCGTCGTAGGCCGGGGCGAAACCGGGGTAGAGCCCCGCCATCGACGCCGTGTTCACGATGTGGCCGCCGCCGGACGTGATGACGTGGGGCAGGAACGTCCGCATGCCGTACACCATCCCCCAGAAGTTGACTCCCATGGTCCACTCCCAGCCGTCGATCGGGACCGAACCACGGGTCGCCGGCGCCGGAGACGCCGGCGTTGTTGCACACGACGTGCACGGCGCCGAACCGATCGAGCGTCGCCTGGGCGAGCGCCGCGACCTGCTCCTCCTTGCTCACGTCCGTCCGCACGGCGAGGGTCTCGACCCCGAGTTCGCCGATCGCGGCGGTGGCCCGTTCGAGGGCATCGTCCTGCACGTCGGCGAGGACGATCGAACAGCCGGCGCTCGCCAGTGCGTTGGCGAGCGCGAACCCGATCCCGCTCCCCGCTCCGGTGACGACCGCGATCTTTCCAGCTCCCAGCTCCATCAATCCCCCTCGACGTCGGAAACCGCAACGTAGCGAAACGCCCCCGAAAACGTCGAACGGGACCCTCCTGAGAGGGTCCCGTCGACGTGGCTCCGGGAGCAGGGCTCGAACCTGCGACACCAGCGATTAACAGTCGCTTGCTCTGCCAGCTGAGCTATCCCGGAATGGCGAACGATGACGTTATCGCCTCGATCATGGCCATCACACGCCGATGAGTCGAGAGAGCAGGAGTACCACACGGTGTGCACCCGTTCGCGTGCTTCGCCCGTTCGCCGCGTCGGGTCCGCGACGGCTCGATACGGCTTCGTGAACTGGTCCGACGGGATGCCGAGCACGCCTGCTCCAGAACGCGGTCGCCGCGTCGAGATCGAGACCATCGTGCAGGTACACGCTTCGCCCGGAGGCGTGACTCGTCGATCTCGAACTGCATCGGCGCAACCACGCCACCATGACAGCGACATCAGACCTCGGGTTCGTGTTCGCGAATCCGATCGCTCTGCGTCGTCTTCGCTCCCTCGCCGGCATACAGCGCCAAGACCGAACATCGTGAGATCCCGATCGCTGAGTTGGCCGATGGTCACCGCAGCCTCGGCTCGGCATCGTTCGATTTCCGCTTGCTTCTTGATGGTCAGCGGATGCGGCTTGTGCGAGGGGTGGCCGCGGTTGCGTGGCTTCGGCACGAACTCGACGTCGCGGACCCACACAGACACTGACGCCTTCGACACGCCCAGTTCACGGGCGATGTCGAGCAGCGTCCACGATTCGGCACGAAGTTGGCGGGCGCGTTCCCGTTCGCGCCACTTCCCGGCGTAGCCCATACGTCCATCCTGACGAAGGGGTCTGACGGTCGCGGCCCAGGCGACCGAACTACTCGAGTTCGAGGAACTCGCGGAGGCGCTGTGAGCGTTGGGGATGGCGGAGTTTGGCCAGCGTCTTGGCTTCGATCTGACGGATCCGCTCCCGGGTGACGCCGAACTCCTTGCCGACCTCCTCCAACGTCTTGGCCTGACCGCCATCGAGGCCGAAGCGCAGACGCACGATTTCCTGCTCGCGCTCGGACAGCTCGCCGAGCACTTCGCCGACCGCCGCGGTGAGCATCGCCCGCGTGGCCGCGTCGGCGGGGCTGTCGATCGTGTCGTCCTCGATGAAGTCGGCAAGGTTCGACTCGTCCTCCTCGCCGATCGGCGAGTCGAGCGACAGCGGATCGAGTGCGTATCGCAGCAGCTCGCGGATCCGATCGGGTTCGAGTTGCAGGCGTACGGCGAGTTCGTCGACGGTCGGCTCCCGTTCGAGCTCCTGGTGCATCTGCCGCTTCGCCCTGGACACCCGGTTCATGTGCTCGACCATGTGCACGGGAATCCGGATCGTGCGCGCCTGATCGGCGATCGAACGGGTGATGGCCTGACGGATCCACCACGTGGCGTACGTGGAGAACTTGAAGCCCTTCGTGTAGTCGAACTTGTCGACCGCCCGCATCAGCCCCAGGTTGCCCTCCTGGATCGAGATCGAGCAGCTGCATCCCACGGCCCGAATACCGCTTGGCGATGCTCACCACGAGGCGCAGGTTGGCCTGGGTCAGCTCGCTCTTGGCCCGCTCTCCCCTGCTGACCGCGCGCATCAGCATCCGGCTCTCCACGCCCTCGACCGGCTCGCCGGAGGAAGCGGCCTCGTCGATGCGTTGCGCGGCGAGCTTGCCCTCCTCGATCAGCTGGGCGAGCCGCCGCTCGTCGTCGGTGGTGAGCAGGTCGACCTGGCCGATCTCCCGCAGGTACATCCGCACGGCATCGGACGTGCCGCCGTCGCCCTTCGGCGCGATCCGCTTGGTCCGTCGCGTCCGCCGCCGATCCAGCAACTGCTCGTCGACGTCGTCACCGCCGCGCTCGATCGCGCGGGACTCGACGATCAGTTCGCGCCGCAAGGACGACGGTGTTTCGTCCACCACCGCCTTCCACCGCGTCGTCGATCGTGATCCCGAAGGCACTCATCGCCTGCTGGATGTCGGCCAACACGTCGCCGGTGAGCTCGACGTCACGGAACACATGGGTGACGTCCTCGGCGTGCACGGCACCCGAGACGCGTCCCCGTTCGATCAGCGCATCCCACTCCACCACGCTCACACCGTGAATCGGCCGCGACGGAACGGTCGCGGGCTCGATGTCAGCAGCTGGATCAGCTGGCCCCACCGCGGCGTTCGTCTGATCGGCGATTGAGCCAACCTAGCAATGACTCGGCCGCCGCCTGAGCGCGTTGACGATCGGGATCCACCAGTGCTTCGACCTCGAGGCGGGCCTCGCGGTCATCGTCGATGGCGGCCCGGTCGGTCAACCCGGACCGTAACCGCAGCTCACGGCGCACGGCCGCGGCGATCAGCGTGCGCGCCTCGACCTCCGGCAGCAGGTTCAGGTCGGCGACGGCGGCACGTTCGAGAACTTCGCGAGCATCGGGTGCGACGAGGTCGAGCGCGGCGGGAAAGTCGCCCCCCGACTCGGCGAGCGCGAGGAACGCCATCCGGTTCGCGTCGTCGTCGAACAGCGACTCGACCAACCACGGCGCGATCGAGTTCCAGTCCTGGACGAGCAACACCAGGGCGGCGAACTCGGCGTTCTCCATCGGAGCACGCTGCCGGCGGGTTGGCACCTGGATCGACGGGTGCTTCAACCCGCGCTCGGCCAACCGGACGAGGTCGGCGACCGGCAGCCCCACCCGAGCCGCCACTTCGCCGGCGTAGAGCTTGCGGACGTTCGGGTTCGGATGCTCGTTGACGACCGCCATCGCCTCCTCCGCCAACCGCGCCCGCTGCTCGGGCGTGTCGGCGGCGCGGGCGTGCAGCGTCCGCTGCAGGCGAAATCCGAGGAACGGCACCGACGACGCCACCGACGCGCCCAACGCATCCGGATCGGTCTGGGCGAGCTCTCCCGGGTCCTTCCCCTGCGGCAGCGCGGCGACCGAGACCTCCACGGCGTGCTTCTGCTCCCACTCGTAGAACCGCTCGGCGGCACCCTGTCCGGCGGCGTCGGCGTCGAACGCCAGCACGACCTTGCTCGCATACCGCTTCAGCAGGCGGACGTGTTCCTCGGTCAGCGCGGTGCCACACGTGGCAACGGCTCTCGGCACACCCGCCCGGTGGAACCCGATCACGTCGGTGTAGCCCTCGCACACCACCACCTGATCGGCCCGTGCGATGTCGGCCTTCGCCCAGTTCAGCCCGTACAGCGTCTTCGACTTGCTGTAGATCGCCGTCTCCGCGGAGTTCTTGTACTTCGCCGGGTCGTCCGACCCCGGCAGGATGCGGCCGCCGAACGCGAGCGCTTCGCCCGACTCGGAGAAGATCGGGAACATCACCCGCGCCCGGAACGAGTCCTGCATCTTGTTGCGCTTGTTGCGGAAGGCGAGCCCGATGTCCTGCAACACCGCCGGGGGTACGGCGAGATCACGGCTCAACGCGTCCCAGTCGTCGGGCGCCCATCCGATCTTGAACTGCCGCGCCACCTCACCCGCCAGACCCCGCTGACGCAGGTAGTCGCGCGCCGGTCGCGCGTCCGGATCGTCGAGCAGGCGCTGGTGGTACCACTCGACCGCGCGCTGCATCGCCTCGGTCAGCTCCTTGCGCCGAGCGCGCTCCTTCGACTGGCCGGTCGAGGTGTACGTGAGCTGCATCCCCGCCTTGGCCGCGAGGTGCTCGACGGCACCGGGAAAGTCGAGGTGTTCGATCTCCTGGACGAACGTGAACACGTCGCCGGCCGCCTGGCAACCGAAGCACTTGTAGCGGCCGGTCTCCTCGCGGACGTTGAACGATCCGCTCTTCTCGGCATGGAACGGGCACAGACCCACCCAGTTCCGCCCGACGCGCTTCAACGCCACGTACTGCTGGATCGTGTCGACGATCGACACCGTCGAACGCAACCGTTCGATGTCGTCGTCCTGGATCCCCATGGTCGGGTCAGACTATTGGGCGGGCTCCAACTATGGGGAGGGGTCGGACGACACGTCCGGCGCCGGGCTCTCCTCCGAGAACGCCTGGCCGGCGATCTCGTTCTGCTCCTCGTTCCTGGTGGCCTTCAGCGAGAACCCGATCGACGCGGCCAGCACGATGGCGATCACCATCAGCGAGAGCCAGGTGGGGATGTGGTACCACTCGGCGATCAGCATCTTGACGCCGACGAAGGCGAGGATGATGGCCAGCCCCTCCTGCAGGTACGCGAAGCGCGAGTGCATGTCGGCGAGCAGGAAGTACAACGCCCGCAGGCCGAGAATCGCGAACGCGTTCGACGCGAACACGATGAACTGCTCGTGGCTCACCGCCAGCACCGCCGGCACCGAGTCGACGGCGAAGATCACGTCGGTCGCCTCGACCAGTATCAACACGGCGAACAACGGGGTCGCCACGCGCTTGGCATTGCGCTTGGTGAACAGCTTCTGGCCGTCGTACTCGTCGGTCGACGGCACGATCTTGTTGACGGCCTTGAAGAACTTCGAGTCGGCCGGATCGGCGTGCTCGTCGTCGCCGAACATCAACTTCCCCGCGGTGTACAGCAGGAACGCGCCGAACACGTAGAGGATCCAGTCGAACTTCTCGATGAGTGCGACCCCGGCGAAGATGAAGATCGCCCGCAGCATCAACGCCCCGAAGATGCCCCAGAACAGCACCCGGTGCTGGTACTTCAGCGGCACCAGGAAGTGGCCCATGATCAACGCCCAGACGAAGACGTTGTCGATGCTGAGCGACTTCTCGATCAGGTAGCCGGAGATGTACTCCCCGCCCGCCGCCGCCCCGAACCACCAGATGATCACCCCGGTGAAGGCGACACCGATGCTGATCCAGACGGCCGATTCGATCGCCGCTTCCTTCGTGTGCACCTCGTGCGCCTCGCGGTGCACCACCAGCAGATCGACGAGCAGCAACGTGAAGATCAGCGCAAGCAGCGCGATCCACTGCCAGTTGTGGACCGTGATGTCGACGAATTTGCCGCTGCCCTCAGCGGCCGACAACAGCCGGGGTGACGATGCGAGGAACGCCGGGGTCAACGTTGGGCCGACGCGATCACCGATTGCGCCGCCGCGAGGCGGGCGATCGGAACTCGGAACGGCGAGCACGACACGTAGTCGAGCCCGGCGTCGTAGAACAACTGGATCGATTCGGGGTCACCGCCGTGCTCGCCGCACACGCCGAGCTTCAGCTTCGGCTTCGTGGCCCGGCCGCGCTCGGCGCCCATTCGGACGAGGTCGCCGACGCCCGTCTGGTCGATCGTGTCGAACGGGTTCCGCTTCAACAGTCCCTGCTCGAGGTAGGCGGGCATCATCCGGCTCTCGACGTCGTCACGCGAGAACCCGAACGTCAACTGCGTGAGGTCGTTCGTGCCGAAGCTGAAGAAGTCCGACTCCTCCGCCAGTTCATCGGCGCGGATCGCCGCACGCGGCGTCTCGATCATCGTGCCGATCGTGATCGTCGGCTTCTTCTTCAAGCCCTTGACGGCAATGTCGATCTCGTCTTGGACCCACGACCGGGCGAGCGCCAACTCCTCACGGGTCACGGTGAGCGGGATCATGATCTCGACGATCGGGTTGAGCCCGCGTTTGCGCAGCGACGCGGCCGCGGCGAGCAACGCCCGCACCTGCATCGCGTACAGGCCCGGCTTGATCACGCCCAAGCGCACGCCACGGGTACCGATCATCGGGTTGTGCTCGGCCCAGCTCTCGGCTGCCTTCAGCTCGAGTTTCTCCTGCTCGTCGAGTCCGCTCCCGGCCTCCTTCACGCGCAACTCCTCCACCGACGGGAGGAACTCGTGGAGTGGCGGATCGAGCAGGCGGATCGTGACGGGAAGCCCGTCCATCGCTTCGAGGATCTCCTCGAAGTCGATCTGCTGCACCCGGCCGAGTTCGGCGAGCGCCGCCTCTTCCTCGGCGTCGGTCTGGGCGAGGATCATCTTGCGCACGACCGGCAAGCGATCGGGGGCGAGGAACATGTGCTCGGTGCGGCACAGCCCGATGCCCTCGGCACCCAGGTTGCGGGCGTTGGTGGCGTCCTCACCGGTGTCGGCGTTGGCGCGCACGGCGAGCTTGCCCTTGCGCACCTGATCGGCCCACGTGAGCAGTGTGCTGAACTCGGCCGGCGGCTTGGCGTCCTCGAGGACCATCGCCCCGAGCACGATGTCGCCGGTGGTGCCGTCGAGCGAGATGACGTCGCCCTTGTTCACGACCACGTCACCGACCGTGAACTGGTCGCCCTTGATCTTGATCGCTTCGGCGCCGACGATGGCGGGCGTACCCCAACCACGGGCGACGACGGCGGCGTGCGACACGAGTCCGCCACGAGCGGTGAGGATGCCTTCGGCGACCATCATGCCGTGCACGTCTTCGGGGCTGGTCTCGTTGCGCACGAGGATGACCTTCTCGCCGCGCCTCGGCGGCGGTGGCCGCCTCGTCGGCGGTGAAGTACACGGCGCCGACGGCGGCG
The DNA here is from genome assembly GCA_963752815.1 of Ilumatobacteraceae bacterium. Classification (GTDB taxonomy): domain Bacteria; phylum Actinomycetota; class Acidimicrobiia; order Acidimicrobiales; family Ilumatobacteraceae; genus Sva-07. The sequence goes on from CAVVZI010000006.1 coordinate 838,100, forward strand.
CCCGGCGACGCGGCGAGGCCCGGTCGCGAGCACCTTGCCCTTCTCGGCGAACTGCGGGTGCAGCACGGCGTCGAGGTGCTCGTCGGTGACGCGGGTGAGCGCCTCCTCGCGGGAGATCTTCCAGCGCTTGTCCCCCTTGCCGGTGCCCTTGGTCATGTCGACGGCCATCCGCAGCGCGGCGGCGCCGGTGCGCTTGCCGACGCGGGTCTGCAACATCCAGAGCTTGCCCTGATCGATCGTGAACTCGGTGTCGCACATGTCGCGGTAGTGCGCCTCGAGCCGATCGAAGATCGCCAGCAGTTCGTCGTGGATCGTCGGGAACACCTGACTGAGGTGGTCGAGATCCTGCGTGTTGCGGATGCCCGCCACCACGTCCTCACCCTGGGCGTTGACGAGGAAGTCGCCGTACGGCTTGTTCTCGCCGGTCGCCGCGTTGCGCGTGAAACCGACGCCCGTACCGGAGTTGTCGTCGCGGTTGCCGAACACCATCGCCTGCACGTTGACCGCGGTGCCGAGGGTGTGCTCGATGCGCTCGCGCACCCGGTAGGCGATCGCCCGGGGGCCGTTCCACGACCGGAACACGGCCTCGACCGCGCCGCGCAGCTGTGCCGTCGGGTTCTGCGGGAACGCCTTGCCGGTCGCTTCCTTGACGACGGCCTTGTAGTGCTCGCACAGCTGCTTCAGTTCGGCGGCACCGATCTCGGCGTCGGTCTTCACGCCGGCATGCTCACGCGCCGCTTCGAGCGGATGGTCGAACTTCTCGCCGTCGACGCCGAGCACGATGCGCCCGTACATCGCGATGAACCGGCGGTAGCTGTCGTAGGCGAAGCGCTCGTCGGCGGTCGCCTTGGCCAGGCCCTTCACGCTCTTGTCGTTGAGCCCGAGGTTGAGGACCGTGTCCATCATGCCCGGCATCGAGAACTTGGCGCCCGAGCGAACCGACACGAGCAGCGGATCGTCGGCGTCGCCGAGCGTGCGCTTCATCTGCTTCTCGAGCTTGGCGACCTGCTTGGCGATCTCGTCGTCGAGCCCCTTCGGCCAGCCGCCCTCCATGTAGGCGCGGCACGCATCGGTCGAAATCGTGAACCCGGGGGGCACCGGCAGCTTCAACACGCTCGTCATCTCGGCGAGGTTGGCGCCCTTCCCGCCGAGGAGATCTTTGTACTCCATCGGGGGGCGGCGGTGCTTGTGATCGAAGGCATAGACGTAGGTCACGGTGGTCGAGTCTAGGTGAGCCCTCCGCGGTGCAACCCGAACCGGCGGCGAACCGATCGGCCAGTAGGCCCCCCTGCCCCTAGCCTGGGCATCGATGTTCCGGCTGCTCGGGTTCCCCGTCCACATTCGCGCCGGGTTCATCACGTTCATGGTGCTGATCGTGCTGCTGTACGGCAGCGAGTTCGGGCTCTGGCTCGCCGGAGCACTGTTCGTGTTCACCCTGATCCACGAACTCGGTCACGCGCTCGCCGCGCGAGCTACGGGCGCCGAGGCCGAGATCTCGCTCAACTTCCTCGCCGGGTATGCGTCCTACCGGCCGACACGACCGATCTCCCGGCTCGAGCGCGCCGGCATCTCGTTCGCCGGGCCGGCCGTCCAGATCGTCACGAGCCTCGCGGTGCTGTTCGCGATGGGCGTCAACCCGACCGATCGGTTCTCGATCGACGACTCTCCCGCGAGCTGGGCGATCTGGTGGGCGGGGCCGATGATCGGGCTCCTCAACCTCATCCCGGTCCTGCCGCTCGACGGCGGCAACATCGTGCTGACCGGCCTCGACCGGCTCGTCGGCAAGCGGTCGCGCCTGTGGATGCTCTACTTCTCGCTCGCCGTCACCGGCGTGTTCGCCGCCCTGTGCGTCACCTCCGACCGTGCCCGCGGCCTGTTCGTGTTCGTCGGGTTCCTGCTCGTCACCCAGCTGCAGATGCTCGGCGCCGCCAAGCCGCAGACGTCACCGTGGAACGACGCCCGTCTCGCGCTCGCTGCCGGGAAGGCCGGCAAGGCCCGCCGCATCCTCGTCACCGCATTGAGCAACCCCCGGCCCGACGTGCGCCCCATCGCCGCACCGATGTCGGTCGACGACGCCACCGCGCTGATCGATCTCCTCCCCGATCCCCTGCCGTTCGGTGACGCCCTGAACGAATACGTGCTGTCGAACGAGTTGATCCGCATCGGTCGCTTCGAGGAGGCCGCCCACTACTCGGCGGCGAGCTTCGAACGCCACCCGCAGTCCCTCGCTGCCGCGAACGTGGCCCGCGCGGCCGGTGCGCTCGGCGACCAGGTCACCGCGATCGGCTGGCTCCGCGCGGCCGCCGACGCCGGCACCGCGCCGAGCGGTGTGGCGAACATCATCGACCACGCCCCCGAACTCGCCGGCCTGCGCCATCACCCCCAGGTCACCGCGATCCGCCACACGCTGATCCTCCCCGGCCTCCCCACCCCCTGAGTTCCGGCCATTCGCCCGAAAATGCCCGAATTCGGCCGCGCTGCAGCGAACGATTCCAGGCATCTTTCGGTCGGTTTCGTGGTCGGGTCGGGTCCGGTCAGCGGAGGTGGTCGGGAAGCGCGCCGAGTTCGTGGCCGCGTTTGATCGTCGCCAGGGCGTGCGTGGTGCCGACACTCGTGATCGTGCCGATCGTGACGCCGGACGTGTCGACGACGGGGTGACCGACGGCGGTGCCGAGCGGCACGTCCGAGCCGATCGCCAGGACCCGCAACGACGAGGGCGCTTCGGCGCCGCGGCTGTCCATGCGCTCGACCAGTTCCTGGCCCGGGTAGCAACCCTTGGTGAAGTTCACCGCCACGCCGGTCATGCCGGTGACCGCCGGAATGGTCTCGCCCGGCACGATCTCGTAGCCCATCCGCGGCCAACCGGCGGCGATGCGGGCGTCCTCGTTCGTCGACGCCGGCTCGGCGACGGCGGACTCGACCAATTCGACCTCGGCGTCGACGCGGATCTTGAACCGCCGCAGCCGCGCGGCGAGCACCTCGCCGAACCCGGCGTCGACGTCGAACGTGAACTCGTCGTCACCCGTTCGAGTGATCCGTGCCAACGTGTTGACCTTGCCCGTCGGCTCGAGCACGAGTGTCCACGCGGCCTCCCCCACCGCCAGGGCCTGCACGTCCTGGGCGACCTGCGAGTGGAGGTACGACAGCGCGTCCTTGCCGCGCACCATCACATGATCGCGCTCGGTCGGATCGATGAACGACGGATGCAGGATCGACGGCGTGTTGTCCATGGTGTCAGTCTGTCGTGAACGCGGGTTCGTCGTGGCACACTGCGAATGCCATGACTGGTGACAGCGTGTACTTCGGAGACGCGACCCCGCAGAGCCTCGCCCAGCGAGCGGTCGACATGTTCCTCACGCTCGTGCGACGCGGGACGGCGCTCGCGGTGGGCACGCTCGCGGTGGTCTCGTTCATCTGCGTCGGCAGCTTCGTGCTCGGCCTCGCCGCGCTCTCCGCAGACAACCGGAACGCCTGGATCGCCATCGGCGGCGTCTTCGTCGTGGTCGGCATCGGCGCGGTCGCCCTGGCCATCTTCCGGTTGTGGCTCGTGAAGCGCAGTGCCACCGAACTCGTCGTCGAGGTCCAACAGCTGCTGGTCGGCGACCGCAAGACCGAACGCGTCGTCATCGACACGATCGAGGCGTCCGAAAAGGTGCAGGACCAGAGTGCGGTCGTGATGTCGCGCCAGTTCTTCACGCTGCGCGACTCGATCGACGGACGGGGCGCGCAGTTCATCGCCCTCGCCTACGCCCTCCGGGCGATGACGACGTTCCCGTTCCTCATGCTCGTGGCGACCACGGTCACGGTCGTGTTCGCCACGCTCGCCGTCATCTTCACCGGCATCCTCATCTTCTGACCCGAACCTGTCTCGTGGGGTCAGGCACTTCGCGACAGGTTGCGTGCACCTGTCGCGAAGTGCCTGACCCCGCGCAACAGGTTACGCGGGGGTGCCGGACTGGCGGCGGGCGGTGGTCATGCGGCGGGCGGCCGGGATCGCCGCGAGCAGGGCGGCCGCCTTGTTGCGGCACTCGAGATCCTCGTCGTCGGGGACCGAATCGGCCACGATGCCGGCGCCGGCCTGGAGGCTCGCCCGCTTACCGTCGCCGCTGACGAACATCGTGCGGATCGCGATCGCCGTGTCGAGGTTGCCCGACCAGTCGACGTAGCCGACCACGCCCGCGTACGGTCCGCGCTTGACGGGTTCGAGCTCGTCGATGATCTCCATCGCCCGCACCTTCGGCGCACCGCTGACCGTGCCCGCCGGCAGGGTCGCCCGCAGGACGTCGATCGCACCGAGACCGTCGCGCAGCGAGCCCGACACCTGCGACGTCAGGTGCATGACGTGGCTGTACCGCTCGAGCGTCATCAGCTCGTCGACGTGGACCGTGCCGAACTGCGCGACCCGGCCCACGTCGTTGCGGGCGAGGTCGACCAGCATCACGTGCTCGGCGCGCTCCTTCGGATGCTCGCTCAACTCCGCGGCCATCCGCCGATCGTGTTCCTCGGTCGACCCGCGTCGCCGTGTACCGGCGATCGGGCGCGAGATCACCCGGCGGTCGAGCAACTGCACCATCGGCTCGGGCGACGACCCGACGATCGTCAACTCGGGATGGCGCACGAAGTACATGTACGGCGACGGGTTCACCTGGCGGAGCACCCGGTACACGTCGAACGGGTCGGCATCGAGCTCGAGGTCGTACCGCTGGGCCAGCACCACCTGGAAGATGTCGCCGGCGACGACGTACTCCTTGGCCACCTCGACCGCCTGCTGGTACAGCCCGCCGGGCATCGACGACACGAGGTGCGGGAGCTCGTCGTCGGGCGACGGTGGCTCGACGGGTGTGTAGGCGAGCGGCCGGGCCAGATCGGCGACCGCCTGCTCGACCCGCTCGATCGCCGCGTCGTAGGCCGCGTCGAGTTCGTCGACCGACAGCCCGAGCGTCGGCACGCTCTCGATGAGGTACACCCGCTGGCGCCAGTGGTCGAACGCCGCCAGCGACCCGATCACCGACATCACGGCGTCGGGATAGTCCCGGTCGTCCGGGGGGACGTCGGGCAGGTGCTCGACCTCGCGGATCACGTCGTAGCCGAGGTACCCCATCACCCCGCCGTGCAGCGGGGGCAGATCGTCGAACGTGGGGCTCGAATGGATCGCGAGCAGCGCCTCGAGGGCGGCGAGGATGCCTTCGCCCGTCGGGATCCCGTCGGGCAGCGTGCCGTCGAGTTCGACGACGCCGTTGCGCGACACGATGGTGGCGGTCGGATTGCGGCCGACGAACGAGAACCGCGCCCAGCGCTCCGCGCCCTCCACCGACTCGAGCAGGAAGCCCGGCCCGTCGCCGACGAGCTTGACGTAGGCGGCGACCGGCGTTTCGAGGTCGGCGAGCACCGACGTCCACACCGGCACGATCGTGTGCTCGGCCGCGTGCGCGTGGAAGTCCTCGCGGGTCGGAAGGATCCTCATCGTCAGCCGAAGGCCCGGAAGAAGCAGGTCCGCGCGCCCGTGTGGCAGGCGCCGGCGCCCTCCTGCTCGACCTTGAACAGCAACGTGTCGCCGTCGCAGTCGTAGTACGCCTCGCGCACGAACTGGCGGTCACCGCTCGTGTCACCCTTGCGCCACAACTCCTGACGGCTCCGCGACCAGTAGACCATTCGCCCTTCGCTCAGCGTCATCGCCAGTGACTCGCGGTTCATCCACGCCATCATCAACACGTCGCCGTTGTCGATGTCCTGGGCGATGACCGGCACCAGGCCGTCGTGGTTGAACGCCACCTCTTCGAGCTGTTCGGGTGTCGCGGCGATCATCGTCCCTTCGGGCATCGGGTCAGCTTACGGGCGACCACCCGATGGACGAAGTGCGATTGAGTGACCAGATCACAGGTAGAGACCGGTCGACGCCTCGATGCGCTGGGCGGCCACCGCGTGCAGTTCACGCTCGCGCAGCATCACGTAGTCCTCACCCTGGACCTCGACCTCGTAGCGGTCGTCGGGGCTGAACAGCACCTTGTCGCCGACCTCACAGGCCCGCACGTTCTGGCCCTGCGCCACGACCGTCGCCCAGATCAACCGCTTGGCAACCTGCGCCGTGGCCGGGATGACGATGCCTCCGGAAGAACGTCGTTCGCCGTCCTTGTCGGAGATCTTGACCAGGACGCGGTCGTTGAGCATCTTGATCGGAAGCTTGTCGTCAGCGCCAGCCATGCGCGATCACGCTACCGATCGCCCGCTGACCACCACTCCCCGACCGAAATTTGGAGCAAATGTCGCGCACAGCGCGACATTTGCTCCATTTTTCGGGTGGGACGTCGGGTTCAGGCGAGGGCGGATTCCATCTCCGCTTTCACGTCGTCGGTGAGGAGCGGGATGACGTCGAGGGTCTCGAAGTTCGACACCACCTGGTCGACCTTGGAGGCACCGGTGATCACCGTCGACACGTTGGGGTTCTTGGTGCACCAGGCCAGCGCCAGCTGTGCCATCGTGCAGCCGAGACGGTCGGCGATCGGGCGCAGGCGCTCGACCCGCTCGATCGCCTCGGCATCGGTGAGCCGCTTGGCGAGCCAGCCGTACCCGGCGAGCGCGGCGCGTGACCCCTCGGGGATCCCGTCTTTGTACTTGCCCGTGAGCAGACCCGACGCGAGCGGGCTCCAGATCGTGTTGCCGTAGCCGAAGTCGTCGTGGAGGCGGGCGTAGTCCTGCTCGACCTTCGTGCGCTCGAGGATGTTGTACTGGCTCTGCTCGGTGACCGGCTTGTGCAGATGGTGACGCTCGGCGATGTCGATCGCGCCGCGGATGTCGTCGGCCGACCACTCGCTCGTGCCCCAGTACAGCGCCTTGCCCGACGACACGATGTCGCTCATCGCCCAGACCGTCTCCTCCAAGGGCGTGTCCGGATCGGAACGGTGGCAGTAGAGGACGTCGACGAAGTCGTGCTGGAAGCGCTCCAGCGATCCGTCGATCGCCTGCATCAGGTACTTGCGGTTGAGCGTGTTGCGCATGTTCGGCGTGCGGTCGCCATGCAGGCCCCAGAAGACCTTGGTGGTCAGCACGTACGACCAGCGCGGCCATTCGAGATCGAGGAGCGCCTGACCCATGATCGACTCGCTCTTGCCACCGGCGTACGCCTCGGCGTTGTCGAAGAAGTTGCAGCCCGCGTCGCCCGCCGCGGCCATGCAGTCGAGGGCGAGCGACGTGTCGAGCTGCGTGTCGAACGTGACCCAGCTCCCGAACGACAACACGCTGACCTTGAGGCCGCTGTTGCCGAGCCGGCGGTATTCCATCTTCGGATTGACGTTCGGTGTAGGCATGGCGAGGACCATACCGTCGGCGATCCGGCCGAGTGACCCCGGCCGAGTCACCCGTGTCAGACGTTGGGGACCTGCCCGGCCTCACGGTCGGCATCGATCTGGTAGGCCATCAGATCGAGCACCTCACCACGCAGCCGGCGGATCGTCCCGGCGTAGGCGCGCTGGTCGAGGGTGGCGAACTCTGCCGCCCGTGCAACTGCCACGTCCAACAGGTCGTCGGCGGCGACCACCTCGTCGAGATACCCGACATCGACCGCACCGGCGGCGTCGGTGAGCCGGGCCGTCGCCACGGCGCGCTGCAGGTGTCGCTTGCTGAGCCGGTCGACGGCGATGGTGAACGCCCAGTCGGGCAGCACCATGGCGATCGCCACCTCGTTCAGCCCGATCTTGCAGTCGACATCGGCGCCGATGCGCAGATCGCAACCCAGGAGGACCAACGCCCCGGCCGCCAGAGCGTGTCCGGTGCACGCGGCGACGATCGGGATCTTCGCGCCGTACATGTGGCGCACGAGCATGCCGCCGTCGCACACGAGATCGGCGATCGCACCCACGTCGTCGCCCCGCATCACGGACAGGTCGAACCCGGCGCTGAACCTGCCCGGTCGGCCGTGGAGCACCACCGCCGAGACCGACGCATCGTGCTCGGCGTCGTCGAGCACGTCGATGATCGCCGCAATGATCTCCTTCGACAGCGCGTTCGCCTTGCCGTCGTCGATGTGGCAGATGAGCACGCCGTCGCGCTGCTCGGTCGTGACTGCTGCTGATGCCATCGCACCGACGCTATTCGGCGATCCGCTCTACCGGGCCATCCTTCGTCAGGGATCGATCACGGGTCGGACGACGATGCCCGCCTCGGTCAGCAACGCCTTGGCGTCGGCGATCGTGTGCTCCCGGAAGTGGAAGATCGACGCGGCGAGCACCGCGTCGGCCCCGCCGTCGACGATGCCCTCGACGAGGTCCTGCAGCGAACCCACGCCCCCACTGGCGATCACCGGGACACTGACGGCGTCGACGATCGACCGCGTCAGTTCGAGATCGAAACCCGCGCGTGTCCCGTCGCGATCCATCGACGTCAGCAGGATCTCGCCGGCACCGCGAGCGACCGCCTCGCGCGCCCATTCGACCGCGTCGATGCCGGTCGGCGTGCGCCCGCCGTGCAGATAGACCTCCCACGCCGGTTCGATGCCGCCGGGCGGGTCGGGACGCCGCTTGGCGTCGATGGCGCACACGACGCACTGCGCGCCGAACTCGGCGGCGATCTCGGTGATCAGCTCGGGGCGCTCGACCGCGGCGGTGTTCACGCTCACCTTGTCGGCGCCGGCCCGGAGCATCTGCCGGGCGTCGACCAGCCGGCGGATACCGCCACCGACCGTGAACGGGATGTACACCTGCTCGGCGACGCGCTCGCACCATGTCGATCGTGGTGGCGCGGTTGTCACTCGAGGCGGTGATGTCGAGGAACACCAACTCGTCGGCGCCCTCGAGGTCGTAGCGCGCCGCGAGCTCCACGGGGTCGCCGGCGTCGCGCAGGTCGACGAAGTTCGTGCCCTTGACCACACGGCCGGCATCGACGTCGAGGCAGGGGATCACCCGCGCCACCTTCATTCGGTTCCCTCCGCCGGTGGCCGGCCGTGCAGACGTCCGAGGGCGGCCGCGACGTCGAAGCGACCTTCGTAGAGCGCCTTGCCGGTGATGATCCCGCCCAGCCCGTCGATCTCGGCGAGCGCGGCGATGTCGTCGAGATCGGCCACTCCCCCGCTCGCGATCACCGGGGCCGACGCCCGCCGCACCGACTCGGCCAGGCCCTCGACGTCGGGCCCACCGAGCATGCCGTCGCGGTCGATGTCGGTGATGACGAACGCAGCCGCCGTCGGAAACAACCCGTAGGCGTCGTCGAGGTAGCGGCCACTGCCGACGGTCCAGCCGGAAACCGCGAGTTCGCCGCCACGGTGGTCGAGCCCGACCGCGACGGGCAGGAGCTCCGAGGCATCGGCGACGATGCTCGGGTCGCGGACCGCCGCCGATCCCATCACGACGCGAGCGACGCCCAGCGCGGCGAGTTCGGCGACGTCGTCCAACGTCCGTACTCCGCCACCCGTCTGCACCTTCGCACTCGATGCCACCGCGGCCACGATCGCCGCCACGACCGGCCGGTTGACCGGGTCGCCCGACTTGGCGGCGTCGAGATCGACGACATGGATCCACGTCGCGCCGGCCGCCGCGAAGTCGCGGGCGACCGCGACCGGATCGTCGCCGTAGACCGTCTGGTCGTCGTAGTCGCCCGTCCGCAACCGCACGACACGACCACCGAGCAGATCGATCGCCGGATAGAGGTCGATCACGCTGCGTCCCGACAGATGTCGACGAAGTTCTCGAGCAGCCGCAGGCCGGGCCGGCTCGACTTCTCCGGATGGAACTGCGCGGCGAAGACGTTGCCGGAGCGGAACGCGGCGTTGATCGTCGTTCCGTACTCGACCGTCGCGGCGACGACCTCGGGATCGTCGGGAACGCCGTGCAGGGAGTGCACGAAGTACACCCAGGCGTCGTCGCCGAGGCCGGCGAACATCGGATCGTCCCGACGGATCTGCAACCGGTTCCACTGCATCTGGGGGATCTTCGGGCCGGCCGGGATCCAGGCGACGGTGCCGTCGATGACGCCGAGCCCGGTGGCGTGGTCGGACTCCTCCGACCGGGTGAACAACATCTGCATGCCGACGCAGATCCCGAGAAACGGGCGTCCCGACGCCACCGAGGCGTGGGCGTCGTCCTCCAGACCCGCGCCGCGGAGCGCGTCCATGCAGGCGCCGAAGGCACCGACGCCCGGCAGCACGACGCCGGCCGCGTCACGGATCAGACCCGCATCGGCGGTGAGGCGGGCGTCGGCGCCGCACTTCTCGAGCGCCTTCTGCGCCGAATGCAGGTTGCCGATGCCGTAGTCGAGCACCGCGATCAGCGGCCGATCACCGCCAACTCGGTTCGTTTCGGCCCCGACCCCGAACGAACCGGGGTTCGTTTCGGCCCCGACCCCGAACGAACCGAGCTCTCCCGTCACAGCACGCCTTTGGTCGACGGCACGCCGCCCGGGTCGTCGATGCGCACGGCGTCGCGCAGCGAGCGGGCCAGGCCCTTGAAGGTCGCTTCGATGATGTGGTGGACGTTGCGCCCGCGGACGAGTTCGACGTGCAGGGTGATGCCCGCCGCGGTGGCGAACGACGACACCGCGTGCTCGGCGAGTTGCGGGTCGAAGGCCGGATTTCCGAGAGGCAGGCTCTCGGGCATCGGCACGTGCCACTCGACGAACGGTCGACCCGACAGGTCGAGCGCCACGTCGACGAGGGCTTCGTCGAGCGGGTAGCGCCCGCTGGCGAAACGCCGTACTCCGGCCTTGTCCCCGAGCGCCTCGGCGAACGCCTCGCCGACCGCGATCGCCACGTCCTCGACCGTGTGGTGCGTGTCGATGTGCAGGTCGCCGACGGCGTGCACCGTGAGATCGAAACCGCCGTGGCGACCGAGTTGGTCGAGCATGTGGTCGTAGAAGGGAATGCCAGTCGACACGTCGGTGACACCGCTGCCGTCGAGGTCGATCGACACGTCGATCGTGGTCTCCTTCGTGGAGCGATGGCGGGCGGCGACCCGGCCCCGCGCGGTGCCCGACGGTGCGGTGCTGGTCACGATGCCTCCTGCCTGACGGCCGGGTCGCCGAGCACGGCGGTCAGCGCGTCGATGAACGTGGTGTTCTCCTGCGGTGTGCCGATGGTGACGCGCAGACAGTTGTCGAGATGCGGCCAGCTCGAGCAGTCGCGGACGAGCACGTCACGGTCGACGAGCCCCTGCCAGACCGCGCGACCGTTCGCCGAGCGGGGCCGGAACAGTACGAAGTTGGCGCCGCTCGGCACCACGTCGCAGCGGCAGGTTGCGCAGTGCCGCGGACACCCGTTCCCGCTCGCTCACGATCTGACGCACCCTGGCGTCCATGTCGTCGACGAACCGCAACGCGACACGACCGGCGATCTGCTTCACCGTGTCGAGGTGGTACGGCAGCACCACCTTGTCGAGTTCGGCGACCAGCCAGGGCGGGCCGATCAGGTAGCCGAGACGGGCGCCGGCCATCGACCAGGTCTTGGAGAACGTCCGCGTCACCACCAGCGGCAGGTCGTCGTCCAGGAGATCGAGTGCCGACCAGCCGGCGAACTGGGCGTACGCCTCGTCGACGACCACGAGTCCGTCGCTCAGCTCGAGCAGTTGGACGCACGCGTTCGGCGGGCTCGACGAGTCCGGTCGGGTTGTTGGGCGACGTGAGGAACACGACGTGAGGGGAGTACGTGGTGATCACACGCTCGACCTCGGCGGGGTCGAGGGTGAAGTCCTCGCCACGCTGCCCCTCGACGACGGTGGCTCCGGTGACCCGCGCGATCTGGGCGTGCATCTGATACGTGGGCTCGAACGTCGCCACCGTCCGGCCCGGCCCGGCGTACGCGAGCAGCAGGGTCTGCAGCACCTCGTTCGAGCCGTTGGCGGCGAACACCTGCTCCGGCAACACCCCGTGGAACTCGGCGATGGCGGTGCGGAGTTCGAGGGCCGACCGATCGGGATACCGGTGCCAGTTCACCCGCGACAGCTCCGCGGCGAACGCATCTCGGAACGCCGCGGGCGGGGGTTCGGGCGATTCGTTGGTGTTCAGACGGACCGCCACGTCGACCTGGGCGGAGTGGTACCCCTCGAGTGCACGAAGGTCGTCACGAACGCTGATCACCTGGCGAGATGCTAGCCAGCGGTCGTCCGGGCGGGGCTGTCGGTATCGTGCGCTCGTGGGAACCTCCGGCGCACAACCATCCGACGCGGCGATCCAATCGGCGGCGACGGAGCTGGCCGTCATCGCCGACAGCATCAGCGACTATCGCTCACGGGTGGCCGATCTGGCCACGCCGTTCGTCGGGACCACCCGAGACGACCTGGTGACCGCCATCCACGAGGCCGAGCGACAGCTGCGCAACGCCGAACGCGGCCTCATCCGAGCCGCCCGCACGGCACGCGTCTAGCGGCACCGTACGAACGACTCGGAAAAGCGGCGACGGCCCCTGGTGGAGGGGCCGTCGCTCAGGCGAGGCCAGGAGGCGGATCCCGGCCGTCGCAGCAAACCAGGTGGCGGGAACCTGGTTGTGAATCCGACTATACACCCGCGACAAGCCGTAACAATGGCATGTGTCTGAGGTATCTCGTCTCATCCACTGTAGCCCACCACGGGTTCGAGGACGGGTGATCGTCTCGAGGCGACCGGCCCGCTCGGCGACGCTACTGTCGGTGCAGACATGGTCCCGCTCGATCCACGCGAATCCGACGACCTCCTCGAGCTGGTCGAGCGCCAGGAGCGCACGTCCGTCCGACCTTTGTTGTCGGACCAGAGCCGGCTCGCGCTCCAGCACCCAGGTCCCGACGGGCCGCTCGTCGTCACCCGCCGCGACCCCAGCGGCCGCGTCGAAGCATTCGCCCAGCTCTCGCAGGTGAGTGTCGGGTGGACGCTCGACGTCGTGGCGAGCGGACAGTCCGCTGAGGACGAACACGTCGCGCCGCTGGTCACCGAAGCGATCGGCCTGCTCGCCGGCTCGATCGACGCCGACACCGAGGTCACCTGGTGGCGTGAGGGGGATGCCGCGGAGGATGCGGGTCTGGAAGGGCGGCTCGGCTTCGCCCTGCAGCGCGAGCTGCTCCAGATGCGACGAGAACTCCCCACCGGGATCCCGGTCACGATCCAGACGAGACCGTTCGTGCCGGGCACCGACGATGGCGCGTTCCTGGCGGTGAACAACCGCGCCTTCGCCGCGCACCACGAACAGAGCAACTGGGATCCCGAGGCTCTACACCTCCGCGAGGCGGAACCGTGGTTCGCACCGGAAGGTTTCCGTCTGCACGAGCGCGACGGCCGGCTCGCCGGGTTCTGTTGGACGAAGATCCATGACGACGGCGTCGGCGAGATCTACGTGATCGCGGTCGATCCCGACTTCACCGGGCTCGGGCTCGGCAAGCAGCTGACCCTCGCCGGACTCGAGTCGCTCGCCGGAGCGCGGCGTCGAACACGCCATGCTGTACGTCGACGCGGACAATCACACCGCGGTGTCCCTCTACGAACGCCTCGGCTTCGCGACCGCCCACACGAGCCGTGCGTACGTTCGAGCAGTTCGTGTGACGGATGCAACGCGACCGTGAGTGGCGCCGCCGCACGACCCTCCGACAAGATCGCCAACCGAATCGAGCAAGGGAGCCTCATGACCGCAGTCGAACAACCGACCGAACTCCCCCGGTGGAGCATCGCCGACGTCTTCGAGTCGCTCTCGGCGCGAACGTTCTCCGACGCCATGGAGCAGTCGACGGCCGACGTCGAACGCCTCGTGGCATTGTTCGACGAACTGGGCATCCGGGCCATCGAGCCTCGTGAGCCCGATGCCGCCGACGGCGACGCCGCCGACCGGGTGCTGCGCGAGTTCAACCGTGTGTCTGCCGGTTTCGACATCGTCGAGGCGAGCATCTACGCCACGGTGTCGACCAACTCCCGTGACGAACAGGCCCAGGGCCTGATGAGTGAGCTCGAACCCGCCGAGGCCGCGATGCGACCGCTGCTCGCCCGCCTGTCCGACTGGGTGCAGGCCCTCGGCGCGGCACCGCTCGCCCAGGTGAGCGACGAGGCGGCCGAGCACCTCGGCCCGCTGACCCGCCTCGCGGAACGCGCCGACCACCAGATGTCGGAAGTCGAGGAGCACCTGTACGCCGAGTTGTCGGCCACCGGGTCGGGCGCGTGGGGCCGGCTGCAACGCGACGTCACATCGCAGTTGTCGGTCGAGGTCGCCCTGCCCGACGGTCCCCGAACGATGCCGATGCCGGCCGTACGCGGTCTGGCGACCGACGCCGACGCCGCCGTTCGCCGGGCCGCCTACGAAGCAGAGCTGCGCGCCTGGCCGACCGTCGAGCTGCCCGTCGCCGCGGCGATGAACGCCATCAAGGGCGAGGCGAACTCGGTGAACCGGCGGCGGGGCTGGGAGTCGCCGCTCGACGCCTCGCTGTTCGCGAACAGCGTCAGCCGCGCGACGTTCGAGGCCATGCAAGCGGCCGTCCGCGACTCGCTCCCCGACTTCCGGCGCTGGATGCGTCTGAAGGCGTCACTCCACGCGACCTGTTCGTTCCGGCCCCGACCCCGAACGACCGTTCGTTCCGGCCCCGACCCCGAACGAACCGAGCCGGCACTCGCGTGGTGGGACCTGGTCGCGCCGCTGCCGGTGGCGCCCGCCGACATGTCGTGGGACGAGGGCGTCGACGTCGTGCGCTCGGCGTTCCGCCAGTTCAGCCCGGCGCTCGGCAGCCTCGTCGACCGTGCGCTCGACGAGCAATGGATCGACGCGCCACCCGCCGAGGGCAAGACGGGCGGCGCGTTCTGCATGCCGTTCGTCGGCGACCGTTCACTCGTCCTGCTGAACTGGTCGGGTTCGGCGGAATCCGCGCAGACCACCGCCCACGAACTCGGACACGCCTATCACAACACGACGCTCGTCGATCGCACGTCGCTGCAGAAGCGCCTGCCGATGGCGCTCGCCGAGACGGCCAGCATCTTCTGCGAGACGCTGGTCGTCGAGGCCGGCCTCGCCCGCCTCGAGGGCGCCGATCGGCTGGCGCTGCTCGACATCGACCTGCAGGGGACGAACCAGGTCGTCGTCGACATCCACTCCCGCTTCCTGTTCGAGACCGAGGTCTACGCCCGACGCCAGCGGCGCACGCTGAGTGCCGCCGAACTCTGCGAGATGATGACCGACGCCCAAGCGGCCGCGTACGGCGACGGGCTCGACCAATCGACCGCCCATCCCTACATGTGGCTGCTGAAGCCGCACTACTACGGCAGCTCGTTCTACAACTGGCCCTATACCTACGGGCTGCTGTTCGGGCTCGGGCTGTTCGCCCGGTACCAGGACGATCCCGACCACTTCCGCTCCGGGTACGACACGCTGCTGTCACGCGCCGGGATGGACACCGCCGAGGAACTCGGCCAGGCCTTCGATCTCGACGTCACCGACGAAGCCTTCTGGACCGCGAGCCTCGACGTCGTGCGGACGCGCATGGCCGACTACGAACGGCTCGCCGGCGAAGTCGGCCGCGCCGCCGGCTGATCGGGACGAACCCAACATGGCCCTGCCCGCAGCACCCACCCGGTACGGGGTGAACCGGGCGGAGCTCGCGGCGGCCCTCGACGGCGAACCGCGATACCGGCTCGACCAGCTGTGGTCAGGTCTGTACGAGCAGCTCGCCGAACCGGCCGAGATCACCAACCTGCCGAAGGCCCTGCGCACCCGACTGGCCGACGACCTTCCGCTGGCGTTGTCGGCGATCACCGAATCGGTGAGCGACAGTGGCGACACCGTGAAGTTCCTGTGGGAGCTCGACGGTGGGAGCCGCATCGAGACGGTGCTGATGCTCTACCGCGACCGGGCCACCGTGTGCGTCAGCAGCCAGGCCGGCTGCGCCATGGCCTGCGGATTCTGCGCCACCGGCCAGGCCGGTTTCACCCGCCATCTCACGGTCGGCGAGATCGTGGAGCAGGTGGTCCGAGCGTCGCGTCGGGCCCAGCGACGTCGGGCGGCGCGTGAGCAACATCGTGTTCATGGGGATGGGCGAGCCGATGGCGAACCTCGCCGCGGTCTGGCCGAGCGTCGAGCGGTTCCACGGGGACCTCGGACTGTCGGCCCGCCACATCACGATCTCCACCGTCGGGCTGATCCCGGGCATCCGGGCCCTCGCCGACTTCCCGCTCCCCGTCAATCTGGCGGTGTCGCTCCACGCCGCCAACGACACGTTGCGCGACGAACTCGTGCCGATCAACAAGCGCTACCCCATCGACGATCTGGTCCAGGCGTGCGACGACTACCTCGCGGTGAAGAACCGCCGGGTGAGTTTCGAGTGGGCGATGATCGACGGCGTCAACGACCGCGACAGCGACGCCACCGAACTGGCGCGGATCTGCCGGCGGCTGAGCCCGCACGCCCACGTCAACCTGATCCCGCTCAACCCGACCCCGGGGTATCCGACGCGGGGCACGCCGCTGAAGCGGGTCCACGCGTTCCGTGACCTGCTCGAGGCCGCGGGCGCCAACGCCACGGTGCGTCAGAACCGGGGCACCGACATCGATGCCGCGTGCGGTCAGCTCGCGGCCGGTCAGCCCGTGAGCCTCACCCCGCGCCGTTGAGATAGCCCGGGTTGGCGACGAGCAGCTTGTCGATCACCGAACTCAGCAGGAGTTCGCGCACCTCGTCGAGCCGATCGTCGAACTCGTGGCGGCGGATCCCGGCGGCGAGCGCGGCATCGTCGGGCACCCCCAACCGTGCGAGCCGGGCCGCGTGTTCTGTCGCCTGGAGCCCGCCGAGATCGAGTTCGCGTTCCACGATCGCCAGCACGTTGGCCGCCACGCGGGCGTGGAACTTCAGCCGGCCTTCGGTGCTCGCGGCGACATCGCGTTCGAGCCATTCGCGCACGGCCTCGATCAGTTGTGCCGCGGTCGGGGCGTCGTGGGGCGCTGCCATCACCACTTCCCTTCCAGCGAGAGCAACAGGTCGTATTCGTTCTCGCACACGCGACGACCGATCGCCGCCAGTTCGTGGCTGCGGCTCGCGCCCGACAGGTGGACGTTGGCCTGGAGGATGCACATGATCGCCCACTTCCAGGTGCCGAGCACCTCCCACCAGTGCATGGCTGCCCGATCGATCGTGCACCTCGGCCGCCGCTTCGTAGGCGGCGACCAGTTCGTCGTACTGCCCGACCCCGGCGACCGGCGGGCCCTGACCGAACCGCCACGCCTTCACGCACAACCAACCGAGATCCTCCATCGGATCGCCGATGTGGGCGAGCTCCCAGTCGATCACCGCGTTCAGGCCGGTGGTACCGACGATGAGGTTCCCGAGGCGGAAGTCGCCGTGCACGACGGCCGCCCGACCCGGGGTCGGCCGATGGTCGATCAGCCAGTTGCGCACCAGTTCGAGGACCGGATGGGGTTGGCCGAGATTGTCGAGCGCGTCGGTGTAGAACGCCACCTGATCGATCTCGACCAGTTTCGTCAGCGGCGCCGGATCGATCGCGTGAACCCTCGCGAGCGCCCGACCCATGTCGGCGACCAGGTTCTCGCGGGCGGTGGCGTAGTCGTCGTCGCGCAGGATCTTGCGGGCGATCGTCTCCCCCTCGATCGCCTCGAGCACCATGAACGCGGCCCCGTCGGTCTGACGCTCGGCGGCGAGCAGTTCCGGCACCGGCACGCCGGCCGCGCCAGCGGCGCGCACGACGTCGGCCTCGATCATCATGTCGCGCTGGTCGCCGGCGCGCTGTCGCTGGACGATCGTCGGCCGGCCGTCTGCCAGGAACCACCACGTCTCCCGAGAGGCGCCACCCGACAACCGTCGCAAGTCGGTGATCGCGGCACCGTCGAGCACCGACGACAGGGACTCACTGAAGGCGGCGGCGTCCATCGCCCCGAGAATCGCAGATCGTCGCCCCGTCCTCGGCATCGGGAAACGAACCGTCAACGGGGTGTGGCGAACACGTCACTCACCGGCGATCCGGACGAGTTCTCTGCTGCCTTGTTCGATCTCGTCGTCGAGCACCCGTTGCAGCACGGCGCCGGTGAACAGTCGGCCCCCGTAGTGCAAGCGCATCGTCAACCTCGTCGACGGTGGCGACTCACGATCGGGTGCGAGTTCGACCTCGAGGGTCCACGGTGCGTGTGAGCGGCCGTCACGCTCGGCCCGCTCGAACCGCACCCGTTCGGTCGGTTCGTGGACCGAGCGCACCATGCGCAGCCGCTTCGACCGGGCGAAGGGCCCGACCTGCGCCGCGCAGCTCGACGATCCATGCCGGCGGCTCCGTTCCCGTCGCGCCTTCGACCGGCTCGTCGATCGGGGTGGCGGCGTGGACCATGCGCAGCCACGTGGGGTACTCGCCCAGGTCGTCGACGAGCCCGAAGGTGCGCGCCGCCGTCGCCGGAACGATCAACTCGCGAGTGACCTCCATGTTCGATCGCGGTCAGGAAGGTCGTCGACGGTCGTCGCCGCGGAACGCGCGGGCCAACAGCGGCGAGCGCGCCGCCAACAACCCGTCCAGATCGTCGTGCTCGTCGAACGTCGGCGTCCACGGCACCGCGGCATCGGGCACCGGGTCGGTTGCCGCCACGTCGGGCGCTTCGGTGGGGACCTCGTCGGTCAACAACAGGAGCTGCTCGGACGACGACTCGGCGGGCTGACTCCGGCGCCGCGGCGCGGGCGTCGGCGGTGGAAGTGCCGAGGCGGAACGGAAGAGGCGCGGGGTCGGCTCGCGCAGATCGTCGAGCGTCCAGTACCGCGGCACGACCATCGAGTCGGCATGTCGGCGGCACAGCACCCCGGACGACGCACCGTCGTCGGCGTGGAGCGCATCGAGCCAGAACACCAGATCCTCCGCTCGCATCCCATACGCGACCGACGCCGGTTCGGAACAACCCGGACGTTCGCAGAGCCTGCCCATCTCGGCCCGACACTAGCCGTCCCACCATTGGCGATCGTGGCCCACTAGTTTCGCGGTCCGCGTGACCGAGAAGGGACACCATCGACGATGAAGCTCGCCCGGGCGAATCCCACCGACCGTTTCGGTCGACTGCTCGTGATCATCATGATCGCGTTCATCGTCTCCGGCATCCAGCAGGACTGGGCGACGACCGTCACCACGTTCGTCAATCTGGTGTTGGTCGTGGTGGCTTTCCGCACGACCGGCGTACGCATCGTCGATGCCGATCGCCAGTGCGATCGCCGTGATCGCCATGGCTGCCGCGATGCTCTCGGCGCTCACCGACAACGGCTCGAACGCCGCGGCGGTGTCCTCGTTCGCCCAGTTCGCGCTCCTGATCTTCCTCGTCGTCGCGTTGCTGCGGGCGGTGCTCGCGCACGAGGTCGTCAGCATCCAGACGATCGTCGGTGCGGTCGCCGCCTACGCCCTCATCGGACTGGCCTTCTCGTGGCTCTACCTCGGAATGTCGACCGTCGACAGCGACCAGTTCTCGTTCAACGCCTCGGTTCCGTCGGCGTTTCCCGAGTTCAGCTTCGTCGTGCTGACGACACTCGGTTTCGGCAATCAGGTTCCGGACGAACCGTTCGCGGCCCGCCTGGTGGTGATCGAAGCGATGATCGGTCAGATCTTCCTCGCCACGTTCGTGGCCCGCCTGGTCTCGCTGTATCCCCGGCGCTCCGCACCACCGCAGCCCGGCGCGGACTCCGACGCGGCCCTCTGACGCCCCGCGCGTGCGAGATCCCGCAACCTCGAATCCGACGTGCGCAATGATGTGCGGACACACGAACGACGACAGGACAGCGAGGTCACAACATGGTTCGCACTCTGATCAAGGTCGGACTCACGATCGCCGGCAACGCCATCGGCCTCCTCGTGGCCGCGGCGCTGCTCGACGACGTGAAACTCAGCGGCGCGGCGTTCATCCTCGCCGTGATCATCTTCACGGTCGCCGAGCTGATCCTCGAACCGTTCATCGAGAAGATGGTGACCGAGCATGCCGAGCGGCTGCGGATCTTCACGTCGCTCGTGACGACGTTCCTCGCGCTGTTGGTGACCGACCTCTTGTCGGACGGGCTCAGCATCGAAGGCGCCGGCACGTGGTTGCTGGCGACCGTGATCGTGTGGCTCGGCACGCTGCTCGCCGGGGTGATCCTCCTGCGACTGTTCGTCGACGAACGCCGCGACGAACGCTGACTCGGACCTCAGCCGCTGACCGTTCCCTTTCGGCCCGGCGGAACCCGGTGATGGTTCCGGGTTCCGCCGGTGGAGGCGCCGATTGGTTGCTCGGTCAGCTGCTGAAGTACCCGGACACGTCTGCGATCAGGTGCGCCGTGCCGTACACGTAGAAGCACACCGTGCCCGCCGCCGACACCGGGGCGATCACCGAGTTCGGGATCGTCTGACCCGTCGTGAAGTTGAGGTTCGACGCATTCGGGCGGGTACCGCACGGATACACCGTGACGTAGCCGCCACCGATCGTCGGGTTCCCGCCCTCGGCCACGGTGACGTTCATCGCCACCGCACCGATACCACTGCTGGGCAGACCACCCCGGCCCGACAGCGTCAACGTGAGCGGTGTGCCGGTGCCGGCCGCATTGCCCACCTTGTTGCCACTACGGGTGTCGAGCACTCGGGCCGGGACCAACGGGGTGAACCCTGAACCGGTCGACAGGTATCCGGACACGTCTGCGATCAGGTGCGCCGTGCCGTACACGTAGAAGCACACCGTGCCCGTTGCTGACACTGGGGCGATCACCGAGTTCGGGATCGTCTGACCGGCGGTGAAGTTCAAGTTCGATGCTTCCGGACGGGTACCACACGGATACACGGTGACGTAGCCGCCACCGATCGTCGGGTTCTCGCCCTGGGCCACCGTGACGTTCATGGCCACCGCAGCGATACCACCACTCGGCAGACCACCCTGGCCGAACACCGACAGCGTGAGCGGTGTGCCGGTGCCGCTGGCATTGCCCACCTTGTTGCCACCACGGGTGTCCAACAACCGAGCTGGGACCAACGCGTTGAACCCCGAACCGGTCGGGAAGTACCCCGACACGTCTGCGAGCAGGTGCGCCGTGCCGTACACGTAGAAGCACACCGTGCCCGCCGCCGACACCGGAGCGATCACCGAGTTCGGGATCGTCTGACCCGTCGTGAAGTTCAAGTTCGACGCTTCCGGACGGGTGCCACACGGATACACCGTGACGTAACCGCCACCCACCGTCGGATTCTCGCCATTGTCCACGGTGACGTTCAACGCCACCGCACTGATACCACCGGTCGGCAGACCACCCTGGCCGAACACCGACAGCGTGAGCGGCGTGCCGGTGCCGGCCGCATTGCCCACCTTGTTGCCACCACGGGTGTCCAACAACCGGAACGGCTCCAACGGCACGAACGTCTTGGCTGCCGGCGACGTCGGAACGCTCGAGGATGGCACGGTCGACGACGTCGGAACACTCGACGTCGGGACGGTCGTCGTTACCACCGGCACAACGACCGGCGGCGGCGGTGGCGGCGGTGCAACGCCGGTTCCGCTCAGGCTCACCATCGACACCGACCCTGGAAGGTTGTTGCCGTTGTGGGTGATGCGGACCCGGGCGGTCTTCGGCCCGATGCTGGTCGGGAGGAAGGAAACGGTGACGGTGCACTCCGCCCCGACGGCGAGGGTGTTGCAGCCGGAGGGTGTCGCCGTGAACAGCGTCGCATTCGCAAAGGTCTCGTCGATCCCGACCCCTGTCACCGTCAGCGGCGCGGTCCCGTGTTGGTGACCGTGATCGTCTTCGCCGCCGAGGCGGTGCCGGTGATCACTGATCCGAAGGCCACTGCCGGTCCCATCTTCGCCGAAGGAACACCGCCGACCGTCCCGTCGAGAGCGACGGTCGCTGCAGGCTCCGGGTGCGTTGGACTCGATTTTCAGCGTGGCTGAACGTGCTCCGATCACCGCCGGTGTCGGTGAGAACGTCACGAGGGCGGTGCAGGACGCCGATGGCGCCAGCGGCGTCGTGCAGTCGCTGGTGGCCGTGAACTGCACGATGGGTCGTTCGTCGTCACCGCCGAGACGACCAGGGGGGCAGTTCCGACGTTGGTCACCGTGATCGGCTTGGCGACGCCGATGTCGGCGGGTGCGAACGTCAGCGAGTAGGCCGACAGGTCGATCGCCGGCGCAGCTGCGGGGGCGCTCGGGGTGATCGGGATGTCGTAGAAGGAGTTGCACCTTCCGGTGTTCGCGTCGTTGCCGAGGCAGAACCGGAGGTTCTCCACGTTCCAGAGCGTGTCTGTTCCGTCACCGGCCGCGCCGACATCGCTGACGGTGATGCTGCCATCGACGTTGTCGACGATGGCGTACTGCCCCGGAACGAGTGCCCCGGTCGCGTCGACGGTCACGTCTCGGTGAGGAATGCTGCCGTGTCGCAGTTCACCGTGCCCGGCAGGACCTTGACCGTCCGGGCCACGGCGCCGTCCGGCGTGGGTGCGGGACAATCGGCGGTCGCACCGGTGTAGGCCGTGGGGCCCATCGGCGACCCAGGTGGGGCTCGACGATCTCTCGCACGGCGACGAGGTTGCCCGGATCGACCAGGCCGGCGAACACCGCCTGTTGCAGCGTCATACCAGTGGTACCGGGGCCGAAGTTGCCCGACGTCGCCTGGTGCTCCATGAGGTCGGTCCTGCCGATCTCCGAGGCTGCGATCTGCCGGGTTGGTACGAACCGTGATGGCAACCCGAAGTGCATGATCGCCGTCGACGATGTCGTCGTTGCCACGGCCTTCGATCAGGTCGTTGCCGCCGCCACCGAGGAGGATGTTGCCCTCGGCCCAGACACTGCCCGACTCGAGGCCGAGCGGAGTTCCGTCGTAGCCGACACTTGGGCACTGCTTCATGACCGATGCGCCGATGACGGAGCTGAGCGTCGACGGGAAGCTCGTGACCAACCGGTTGAGCCCAGCGATCCGGGCGACACCGATCGGATCGAGCGCGTCGCATCCGGAGAACCCGCCAACAGCGACGACCGCCGCGATGTCGTCACCGCGCAGGACGTCGTTGAAGTTGGATCCCGAGTCGGCTTCGACCTCCTGCCAGCGGTCGCGGTTGACGACTACCTGGATCGGGACCCCGCGCAGTTGCTGGTTGATCATCATGTCGTCGTCCGCACCGACGCTGTCGTACTGGTGGAACGCCCAGTCGAAGCCGGCTGACCCGGCGTTGCGATCGACAGCCGCGTTCTGCGCCATCAGGTCGTCGCCGCCCTCGGCGTCGTAGTCGTTCTCGCCCACTTGACCGATGAAGATGTCGTTGCCCGGCCTGACCTGGGCGGGGTCGTCGAAGAACGGCGCCGCGTGGTCACCCTGGAGCAGGTCTTGACCCGATCCTCCCTGGATCCAGTCGTCACCACCGTCGCCGAACACGGCGTCGGCACCCTGACCGGCGATCATGAAGTCGTTGCCGGGTCCGGCGAAGGCCTCGTTGTCGTTGGCGCCGCCGTTCATGAAGTCCTGACCGTCGCCGCCCATGCTGATGTCGTCGCCGATTCCGGTGTCGATGGCATCGTTGCCAGGACCGCCCTTGAGGACGTCGGCGCCGCCGAGATCGGTGATGATGTCGTTGTCGTCGCCACCGAGGGCGAGGTCGTCACCACCGTTGCCCTCGATGACGTCCTTGCCGGGGCCGCCCCAGAACGTGTCGTTGTCGTTGCCGCCGAACACCCGATCAACCCCAGGCGTGCCGTTGTAGACGGCCTGGCCGTTGATGCCGCTGGGATCGACACTGTTGAACTGGCGGTACTGGACGGTGCCGATCGGATTGCCGGCGGTCGCGGTAGTCGGGTCTCGCAGCAGCAGGAGGTTCTCGTCGCAGTCGGTCGTCAGCGGGTCGTCGGCAATCGAGCCGGGGCCGGTGTTGAAGCTCCCGGCCGGAGCGGGGAACGTCAGCCTGCCGAGCTGGAACTTGCAGTCGGCGGACGCGAACGCGTCGGCCTTCAGCGTGTTCGGTGCCGTCGGTGTTGCGCTGGATCAGTTCGGCGAAGGAGTTGCCTTCGAGCTGGGTGCGCAGGTTCATGCCGGGCGTGCGAGCGAGGTAGTAGAACCGGTCGCTCTCCTGCAGGTTCTCCAGGGAGAGCTGGAACACGTAGTTGAACGTGGTTCCGAGCAGGCCACCGAACAGGTTCGTGATCTCGGCGAGACCGCCGACCCACATGTCGACATTGTCGAGACCGGTGATGGTCAGACCACCGGGAGCGGTGGCCCAGGCACCGGTGCTGAACATGAAGTCCGCGGCATCCGCCGGCGGAACGTCGCCCGACAGCGGATCGACGATCGCTCGTGCGGCAGCCCGCTTGCCCGCCAACGTCGTCGCCCCGGTGATGGTCGGGTGGAGGCCGTAGGCGGCGACGAAGTTGATCAGCGACTCGGGGTGCTTGAGGTGTTGACCGAAG
The DNA here is from genome assembly GCA_963752815.1 of Ilumatobacteraceae bacterium. Taxonomy (GTDB): domain Bacteria; phylum Actinomycetota; class Acidimicrobiia; order Acidimicrobiales; family Ilumatobacteraceae; genus Sva-07. Next base: position 862,397 of record CAVVZI010000006.1, read on the forward strand.
TCGGACCAGCTGGTGTACGGAGCGAGCTGACCGTCGTTGGTCTGCGCAAAGACCTGGCGGCGGAACTGGTTCAGCGGTGGGACGCCCACATCGCGGGCGCGGGTCATGTTGATCGCCGGCAGGTCGAGTGGCAGGCCGAGGAGGTTGTTGCGCAGCGTCTCGACGACGAACTCGTCGAGCTCGTTGCCGACCTGATCAGACGAGCCCATCGCGATGGTGCCCGCCGCCTGCTCGGGCGTCAACGTACCCGCGGTGCCGCCGTTGAAGTACTCGGGTGGGTTCAAGAACGCGTCGAGCAGCGGGGTCGAGTTGTCGGAGCCGTCCTCGTTGGTCCGGGCGACCTCGTCGTCGAGCATCGAGTGACCGAAGCGGTAGACCGCGGCGGCGAACTCGGCGGGGATCCCGGCGTTGATGTCGGGGTTGTAGATGTGGAAGGGACGCACCATCGGCTGGACCTTGCGGGCGAACTCCTCGAACACGAGGTGCTGGTACTCCATCTCGGTGACGAAGCGGGCGGCCTGGAACAGGCGCGAACCGTTCCACCCGTCGGGCGACACGGCGGTCGCCAGCTTCCACTCCGCCAGCGCCTGAGCGCCACCAGGGCGTGGTGTCGTTGGTCAGCGTGGCCTTGATGTCGTCGATCAGCCGGTCGTGCTCGTGATGGAAGACCTGGTGGATCGCCGACAGGGCGATGTTCTCGTTGCAGCGACCGTCACCACAGGTGAAGTGGTCGTTGAGCATCTCGTCGTCGTAGGTGCCGGCAGGCTGATGCGCGAAATCTGCCGAGGCCGTCAGGTCGGGGTCAGGCGTCGGACAGACCAACGGCCCACCCTGTGACGTGCACGAGGGGTCGGCGTTGTGGGCGATGTCGGTCAGGAACGGCGTGTCGAAGTGCACGACGTTCGCCGGAACCGGAACCGGGCTGGCCAGGTTGCCCTCGACGAGGGCACCGCCCGCGGTGACGTACTGCGGAAGCCCGCGCGCGGGGCCGGGGATGAAGTTGCCGTAGGGATCGACGGCGAGCATCGGGATGTTCGTCACGTCGCTGTCCCGCAGCAACAGGCCGAGCTTCTCTTTCGCCTGCTTCTTGGTCGACGCCCACGTGGAGATGCTTCCCGTGGTGGCGTCGCCGTCGTTGAAGCACGTCGACGCAGCGATGCATGCAGTGTTGAGCGGATCGTCGGCGACGATGCCGCCGAGCAGCTTGCCGGTCGACACCGGGTGGTTGGCGGCGTTCAGCGCGTACTCACGCAGGAACACCTGGTGCGACGCGTGCGACGTGTAGGTCTGACTCTGATCGACCCAGGGCGTGTCGGTGTTGTTGGCGTTCTGGATGTCGTCAGCGTTACCGAGAACTCCATCGGGTCCGGGCTGATTCTGCGCCCGGGTCAGCACCATGAATCGCTGCCCCGGCGGCACTTCGTCGCCGTTGCCGGCGATGCCGTCGGGACCGACCGTGATCAGCGGGTCGTCGGCCTTGAGCGGGACGAACACCGTGCCGCCGCTCTTCACCGTCTGGTCGACGCCGTGGTCGAAGAACTGGCCGAAGAACGTGAACAGGCTGTTGTACGGCGGCGACAGGCCGACGTCGGTGGTCACGTTGGGAATGAACAGCGTCTTGTGCGCCGGTGTGCAGCCGGCGGGCAGCCCGTCTCCAGCTCCCGGCTGGCTCGGCTGCGTGGTGCACGGCGCGGTGCCGGTGTTGCCCTGCGTCCTGACCGGGAACCCGGCCGCGGCGATCGCCGCCGGGTTGGTCTCGGTCTGATCGACGATCAGGTTGCTGATCACGCGGGGCTGCGAGTCGATGACGCTGCCACTCTTCTGCGCATAGCTCGTCGGTCCGGGGGGGCCCACCGGCAGCGCCGGCGTGATCGGCTCGGCGTCGCGGAAGACCGGAGCCGACAGACGCGGGAACTGCTCGTCGGCGCGCGCGGTCTGGTACTTCAGGATCGGCCGCGGCGTCGTCGTCCCATTGGGGTTGGTCGCCGGTGATCCGTCCGGATTGAGCAGTGCTGCCGGTGCGAGGTTGTTGCAGCCACCGTCGACGGTGCGCAGGCCGTACGTCGTGAGGTAGTCAGGGACCTGGTCCGGGTAAACGCCGGGGGCGGTTGGCGTCGTCAGCGGTCCGGGAAGCAGGGACGCGCAATATTCCGGATCGTTGACTGGATCCGGGTTCGGAGCCTGGCCCGTCTGGGTGCCCTGGAACGAGCGCGAGTGCCGCTCCGCGATCTTGATCTGCTTCAGGATGTACGCCAGGTCCGACGGCGTCACGGTGAACCCGCTGCCCACTGGTCCCACCGCGGCACTGGCCACGTTGGCCGCGCCCGAGCCGGCGACCACGTTGGTCGCGATCAAACCGAGCATGGCCGCGGCACACGCGATGGTCTTGAGCCTGCGTGGCTTCCCAGATGCGGAACGACTCTTGCCGACCGCCTTGTTTCGCCCGAACACCCGCCGCGCGCCAGTGCGCGCACTGAAATCCCCGTCCCGCATTATGAAGCCGTCCTCTTCACTAGTGAGTCCTGCGCCCGTTGAGCAGGACTCGTTGTACATCGTTAGTCCTAAGACCTTCGACTGTCAAACCATTTCTTCAAGGAGTGCCGACGGTACTGCACGCCGCCCTCCTGCCTCATGATTGGCCCCTGCCATTGCGTCGCGAACGCGCAGTCAACACCTCATAGTTCAATATCGCCCCAACTATCGCCACCGCATACCGGGCCACATGAACGAATCATTCTCCATGTTGAGGCAACTACGTGTGACGGATTTGTCGCAATCTGCAGGTACACGCACCGGAAAGCAGCCAGCAGACCGTGCGCCATCCGTCACATCGCCTCTGGATCAGGGGGTTCTGGGCAGAGAGGCCCACCGTGTTCGACTGATCGATCTTCTCAACCCTGGTGTTGCCAGCAGTGATTGCGGTATGACATCGAGGCCGACCGAGCGTGCACGGGTTGAGGCCAGTTCGACTTCCGATTGTAAAGGAACGATAAAGATGTGACGAGCGACTGCTAAAGAGCGGTCGATGCCAACCTGACACGGTCGCCGTCGCGCGCGTGAATGACGTCGATCACGATCGATTCTCCTACCGCTATAGCGGCAAATAGATCGCGAACCCCCGACGTCGGTGCCTGTCAGCCATGCGATTGACGGTTGACCACTCGCCGGCAGCGTCCACACACCGCACCACAGGCGCGAGACTCTCCGGGTGGCCGCGAGCAATCCTCGGGACGGATATCGGTCGGTCACGCCGCGGATCGTGGTCGACGACGTCGCCGCACAAGCCGAGTTCCTGCGCCAGGTGTTCGATGCGACCGGTGACATCGATCCGAGCCGCCCGTGGAGGTCCGCATCGGCGATTCGCTGCTGATGATCTCATCGACCGGCGAACGCCCGGCCTTTCCGGCGTTCCTCTACGTCTACGTCGACGACGCCGACTCGACGTTCGAGCGTGCGATCGATGCCGGCGCCACCGTGATCGAAGAACCGCGCGACACGCCGTATGGAGACCGCCGAGCGATGGTGCGCGATCCGTTCGGCAACGTGTTCCAGATCGCCCATCAACTACGGACGCCGGGGCGATGAACCGTTCGCAACCGGCGCCGGTGCGCGATCGTCAATAGTTGCCGAGCTGGTCGACACGGCGGAAGTACTTGCGTCCGTACGCGGCGAGTTCGCCGTCGCTCGGGTGGTCGATCGTTTCAACCCCGACGATGCGTCGCGCGAGTTCGTGGTGGCGTTGTTCGACGTACCGCCGAAATGCGAGCTTGGCGGTGCCAGGTCCGGTGATCAGAATCTCTCGCACGTCGGCGACCGCCGCGACGATGTCGCCGAAGAGTGCCACATCGTCGGGCGCGTGTCCGGAGCCCGGCTTTCCTGACTTGCGGTGGAGTTGCCGTTGTTCGCTCTGACTTTCGATCGGAATCGTTTCACCGTCACCGTCTGAGAACGCAAAGATTCGGGCGTTCAGGTGATCGAGCCACACGATGGCGTGGACGTAGGACATGTTGGATTCCCTCCTGTCACTCAGCAGTCCAAACAGTATTCGTCACGAGGTGGAGGACAGCCATGCGACTGCCGATCTCACATCGTGTGATGCTTGTTCACGCCTTGGGTTCGACAACGACGACCGGCGGTGCGCCGGCCCACCAGGAGGAAATCCATGACACTGATCCAGCTCTCCGCTCCGTTGACGGTCACCGACGGCGGACTCGAGACGACGCTCGTCTTCCACCACGGCATCGACCTGCCCGACTTCGCCGCGTTCCCGCTGCTCGACACCGAGGTCGGTCGCGCGGCCCTCGCCGACTACTACCAGCCCTACCTCGACCTCGGCCGGCGGCTCGGCGCCCCCGTGGTGGTCGACACGCCGACGTGGCGGGCGAACCTCGACTGGGGCGCACGCCTCGGCTACGACGCGATCCGGCTCGCCGCCGTCAACCGGCGAGCGGTCGAGTTCGTGAGCGAGCTCGCGACAAGCGGACCCGGCGGTCCGGTGGAGCATGTCGTCGACGGGGTGATCGGCCCACGCGGCGACGGCTACGTGGTCGGCGAGACGATGTCGGCGTCCGAGGCGGCTGCGTACCACGGCCTGCAGGCACGCGCCTTCGCCGAGGCCGGCGCGGCGATGACGACCGCCGTCACGATGACGTACGTCGACGAGGCGATCGGCGTGGTCCGAGCTGCCGGGTCGGTGGGCCTGCCCGTGGTGATCTCGTTCACCGTCGAGACCGACGGAGTGTTGCCGTCGGGACAACCGCTCGGGGACGCGATCGCCCAAGTCGACGACGCGACGGACCGGGCGCCCGCCTACTACATGGTCAATTGCGCCCACCCCTCGCACTTCGCCGAGCAACTCACCGAGGGTGCCGATTGGCTCGCACGGGTCAAGGCGATCCGCGCCAACGCCTCGCGCTGCAGCCACGCCGAACTCGACGAGGCGACGGAGCTCGACCGTGGCGACGTGTCCGACCTCGCCGACTGGTACCGGCGACTGAACGTGATCCTGCCCGATCTGCGGGTGGTCGGCGGCTGCTGTGGCACCGACCACGAGCATGTGGCCGCCATCGCCGAGTCGCTGGCCGAAGTGCGCTCCTGACCTCGGGGCTTCGACGGTTTGCGACGCGGCCCGGCCAGGCTGCGCGACGACGCGAAGATCTCGGCGGCGCCACATCCCCTTTCGGGGACGGGCACCGCCGAGATCGGACGTCGACTTCAGCGCTGATGGCTCACACGGAAACGAGGGCCTTCAGCACGTCCACCTTGGCGGCCCGTCGGGCCGGCAGCACCGCGGCGATCGCTCCGGCGAATGCAGCGATCAGCGTGACGATCGCCAGGCTGGTGACCGGGACGGTCAGGGTGTCGATCCCTTGATCGGCCATCGCCCGGACGGTCGCCCACCCGAAGAACGTGCCGACGGCCAGCCCGAGCGTCGAGCCGAAGACGGCGATGATGATCGACTCCCAGCGGACCGTCGAGCGGACCTGCGACCGTCCCATGCCGACCGCTCGGAGCAACCCGAGTTCACGTGTCCGCTCGAAGATCGACAGGGCCAGGGTGTTGGCGATGCCGAGCAGAGCGATCACGACGGCCAGCATCAGCAGGGCGTAGAACAGGCCGAGCATCGTGTCGATCTCGGAACTGACGAGAGCGAGGAAGCCGTCCTTGTCCAGCACGTTGGCCGACCCGTAGGCATCCGCCACATCGCTGATCGCAGCCTCGTCACCCGAGACGTAGACCCGGTAGTCGAGGGCGTCGCCACCGTTCGCCGCCAGGGCGTCCAGGTCGACGAACATCGAGCCGACCCAGTCGGTGGCACCCGAGAAGATCGCCTCGACGACGAGTGAGGTGTCGCCGCTCGGGAACGTCACCGGCACCTTGGTGCCGATCGTCCATCCCTGTTCGGCGGCGTGCTCGGCGGAGACGGCGATGCCGTCGGCGCCGAGGGCGTCCAGATCTCCCTCGACGTCACCGAGCACGAACATCTCGTCGACGGTCGTGGCGTCGAAGGCGTTGAACGCATCCGTCGCCGACCCGTCGACGATCGCCGGGGTCAGCCGAGCCTGGGTGACGACGTCGACGCCGGCTGGTGCCGCGCAGTTCGTCGGCCAGGTCGGGGCTCAGCCCTGACGAGTTGTCGAACGCTCCGGCTTCGACGATGTGCGTCCCGGTGAACTCGGATTCGAGCGAGCCGGCCATCGAGGTCTTCGCCGAAGCGGCGAACACGGTGATGAACCCGACCAGAGCGACGCCGATCATGAGCGACGACGCCGTACGGGCGGTCCGCTTCGGATTGCGCAAGGCGTTGCGGGTGGCGAGCTCACCGCTGAGCCCACGCATCCGCAGCGGGATGCCGAACACCGATGCGACGGGGCGAGCGAGCACCGGGCCGAGGATCGACACGCCGACGAACGTGGTCAGCGCACCGACGCCGACGAGCGCCAGCTCCCCACCGAGACCGGCGAGCAGTGCGATCACGCCGGCGGCGGTGACCACCGAGCCGGCGATGGCCCGGCGTGCCGAGCCGCGGAGCGATCCACGTTCACCTCACGGAGTGCCGCGATCGGGGCGATCTTGGCAGCCCGACGTGCGGGGAGCCATGCCGACCCCACGGTCACGACGACCCCGACGGCGAACGACAGCGCCATCGCGCTGAACGCGATCACGGTTGGTCCGTCAGGCATGTCGAAGCCGAAGGCCGACATCAGCTGACGCAGTCCGGCGGCCACACCGATGCCGGCGATGAGACCGAGACCGGAGGCGAGCACGCCGACGACGACGGCCTCGACCGAGCACGGAGCGCTTGACCTGGCGGCCGGACGCACCGATGGCTCGCAACATCGCCATCTCCCGAGTGCGCTGTGCGACGGTGATCGAGAACGTGTTGTTGATGATGAACGCACCGACGAACACGGCCACGATGGCGAAGACCAGCGAGATCGTCCTGAACTGGGAGAAGTCTTCCCCGAGTGCTGCCTGGTTCTCGGCGATCAGCGTCGCTCCGGTGATGACCTCGACGTCACCGCCGACGGCCGCCTGAACAGCCGCGGCGATGTCCGCCTGTGACGTTCCGGGGTCGGCGGTGACGGCGATCGCGTCGGCCTGCCCAGGCGTCGCCAACAGTTCTGCGGCGGTCGCGTCGGTGAACAGCACCGCCGTCGCCCCGGCAGGCGAGTCGGCCGAACCGAACTTGGCGATGCCGGCGATCGTGAACTGGCGGGGCGCGCCCTTCGTGAGCACGGTCGCGACGTCACCGGGCTGGTAGCCGGCCTTGTCGGCGCTCGCCTTGTCGATCACGATCTCGTCATCGCCGGCGGGAGCACGGCCGCTGGCCAGCTTGTACGGGTTGAGTTCGTCGACCGCGACCCAGTTCGTGCCGAACGCCGGGCTCTTCGAGACGTCGCCGACCGGTTCCCCGTCGGGACCGACCAGCTGGGCGTAGCCGTTGATGCGCAGCGCCACCTGGTCGACGCCGTCGACGGAGGCGACGGTGTCGGCGAGTGTGGCGTCGAGACGGGGGCCGGGTTCGCCGTAGCCGAGGTCGATCTCGGACGGCGTCCTGACGTAGGCGTCGACGCCCTGGTCGGCCTCGGCGAGCGCCGAGTCGAACGTGGCGCCGATGGTCTGGGTGAAGACGAGGGTGCCGGCCATGAAGGCGACACCGAGGAGCACCGCGAATGCGGTGGCGAGCAGGCGCAGCTTGCGTGCTGCGAGTTCTTTGATGGTGAGTTGGAACATGATGGTCAGCCTCCGAGGTGGCGAATGCGGTCGAGGACGGAATCGGCGGTCGGGTCGTCGAGGTCATCGACGATCCGCCCGTCGGCGAGGAACACGGCCCGGTCGGCGTACGGCGGCGGCGACGGGGTCATGGGTGACCATGACGATCGTCTGACCGAACTCACGCACGGCGGTACGCATGAACGACAGGATCTCGGCGCCGGTGCGGGAGTCGAGGTTGCCGGTCGGCTCGTCGGCGAAGACGATCTCGGGACGGCTGGCGAGGGCACGGGCGACGGCGACGCGCTGCTGTTGCCCGCCGGACAGTTCCGACGGTCGATGCTTCAGGCGGTTCTGCAGCCCGACGGTCTCGACGACCTGGTCGAACCACGCCGGGTCGGGCTTGCGCCCGGCGAGGCGGCTGGGGAGCGCGATGTTCTCCGCCGCGGTGAGTGTCGGGACGAGGTTGAAGGCCTGGAAGATGAACCCGATGCGATCCCGGCGCAGCTGGGTGAGCCGGCGATCGTCGAGTTCGGTGACGTTCGTGTCACCGATGATCACGGTGCCCGACGTCAGGTGATCGAGTCCGGCGACGCTGTGCATCAGCGTCGACTTGCCCGAACCCGACGGGCCCATGATCGCTGTGAAGCGACCGGAGGCGAACTCGACGGACACGCCGTCGAGGGCGCGGACTTCGTTCTCGCCTCGGCCGTACACCTTGACGGCCTCGACGACACGGGCGGCGGGACGGTTGGCGACGACGGGCGCCGGCAGACCTGAATCGGTCGAGGTGCTCGTCGGCGGGACGTACGAGATGGTGGTGGTGCTGCTCATGGTTGGAACTCCTGTTGGGAAGGCGGTTGCGATGTGACCAACGATCCGCTTTCTCCGACCCGGAATCGTCCGCTCACAGGCGCTTCGTGATCGACCCCGAGGTGTACGTCTCGAGATGTACAGGCGGGTCCCCCGCTGGGCTGATTCGCCGGGCGGCAGGATTCAGTACGTTCGAATGGTGAACTGGATCGAGCGCCAACTCGAACGCCTGCGGTCGGTCGACCCCGTCGTCATCGACCGGGTCATCGCGCTGATCTTCACGGTCCTCGGGATCGCGTCCGTCTTCGCCCAGGACATCCGCGAGGACGGCGTCCTCGTCGACGGCTTCCGGGCGCCGAGCGTTCTCGCCTGCATCACCGTGGTCCTCGTGTGCGCCCCGGTGGCGTTCAGGCGGCGCGCGCCTCTGCGTGGCGCTGGTTGTCTCCTCGATCGGGATCCTGATCCACATCGCCATCGGCTGGCCCGAGGGTGCGCTCCCCCTGGCCGTCCTGTTCCTCACCTACACGGTCGCCGCGTGGTGCCCGCTGCGCACGGCATTCGCCGGGTTGGGCGTGTTGACGGTCACGGTCCTGCTGCTCGGGCTCACCGATTCTCCCGGGCTCGACACGGTCGGCGCCCTGGCCGTCCTCGCCCAGTTCACCGCGGTCTGGGCGATCGGTGTCGCGTTGCGGAGCCGCCGCATGGCGACCGACTCGAGGGTGCGCGAGGCAGAAGAACGCGCCGAGGCGGAACGTCAGGGTGCGGCGAGAGTGCTCGCCGAGGAACGGTTGCGCATCGCCCAGGAACTGCATGATGTGATGGCCCATTCGATGTCGGTGATCGCGGTGCAGGCCGGCTTGGGCGTCCATGTGCTCGACGACCGACCCGAGCAGGCCCGCGCCGCGCTCGAGGCGATCTCCACGACGTCACGCGCGACGCTCGCCGAGCTCCGCCAGCTGCTCGGCGTCCTCCGGGACACCAACGGTGCGAGGTCCGACGTACCGGCGCACGTGCTGGCCGATCTGCCGCAGCTCGTGGAGGATGTGCGGGTCGCCGGGGTGCCGGTGACGTTGCACGTCGAAGGCGACGCCGAGTGCATCCACGCCGGCATCGAGCTGTCGGCGTACCGCGTGGTGCAGGAGGCGTTGACGAACGTGATCAAACACGCGGGCGAGCCGACGCGGGTCGACGTGACCGTCCGCCACCTTCCGGGACTGCTCGCCGTCGAGGTCGTCGACGACGGCCGCGGGCTCGCCGCGCGGTCGGGAAACAAACGTCAGGGTGATGCATCGGCCGACGGCTCAGGCCATGGTCTCATCGGTATGCGCGAACGGGTCGAGCTCTGGGGTGGCGAGCTGTCGGTCGGTCCCGCTCCCGGCGGCGGTTACCGGGTCAAGGCGCTGCTGCCCTACGGTGACCAGGAATGACGATCCGTGTCGTGGTCGCCGATGATCAGGCACTCGTGCGCAGCGGTTTCACGATGCTGCTGGCCGGGGAGCCCGAGATCGAAGTGGTCGGCGAGGCGAGCAATGGTGCCGAGGCGGTCGCCCTCGCCGCGAGCGAGCACCCCGACGTGATGCTGATGGACATCCGCATGCCCGTGATGGACGGACTCGAAGCGACCCGCCGGATCACCGAAGACCCGTCGCTCGCAGCCACCCGCATCCTGATCCTGACGACGTTCGACCTCGACGAGTACGTCCACGAGGGGTTGCGGGCCGGCGCCAGCGGATTCCTGCTCAAGGACACGATGCCGGTCGACCTGATCCAGGCCGTGCGTGTGGTCGCCGCTGGTGACGCACTCATCGCACCCCGGATCATGCGCCGCTTGATCGAGGAGTTCGTCCGGCGCCCCGAGCCGGCGGGTGCGGCCGCGGCGACCGCCGCGCTGGAACAACTCACCGATCGCGAGCGAGAAGTGCTCGAACTCGTCGCGAAGGGTCAGTCGAACGCCGAGATCGCCGAGGCGCTCTACGTCAGCCATGCCACCGTCAAGACCCATGTGAGCCGGCTGCTCATGAAACTCGACGCACGCGACCGCGCCCAGCTCGTCGTGATCGCCTACGAAACCGGCGTGGCACTGCCCGGCGGCTGAACGGCGCGAGCCGGCGGGGCGTTCGAGCGGGATCAGGTCGATTCGCCAGGCGCGGGCTCGAGGATCGCTTCGAGTTCGATCTCGATGCGGATCTTCTTGCTGACGAGAACGCCACCCGCTTCGAGTGCGACGTTCCACGTGAGTCCCCAATCCTCGCGGTCGATCTCGGTGAACACCGAGAACACGGCTCGTGCCGATCCCCACGGATCGACCGTCGTCCCGACCAGGTCGACCTCCAGCACGACAGGTCGCTCGATGCCCACGATCGTCAGGTGGCCGGCGACCTTCGCATGGCTACCGCTCCACTCGCACGTCGTCGGCCCAGAACGTCGCGGTCGGGAACCGTTCGACGTCGAAGAAGTCGGGCGACCTGAGGTGATCGTCGCGTTCCGACGAGCCGGACGTCACGCTTGCCGTTCCGATCGTGACGTCGACACGGCTCCGTGCCGGGTCGTCGCCGATCCGGATGACGCCGGTGACGTCGGTGAAACGACCGCGGACCTTGGTCATCATGAAGTGTCGACCGATGAATGCGACCTCGGCATGGCCTGGGTCGATGTTCCAATTGCCCGGTACGGGTACGTCGATGCCGTCGACCAGATGCGAGGCGATGGATGTTTGGGTGGATGTGGTGGAGTTGCTCATGGGACAAGCATCCGATTCCCGCCTGCGACGATCCTGTCGCGGCGCCGTTTCAGCGCGGTGACAGCGGTCTCGGCGACACTCGAGGGGTGCTTCGTGGCGCATCGATCGTCACCGAGGTCGGCGTCGACCCTGGGTTGGGTCCAGCGGTAGATCGCAACGCTTCGATGCGTCAGTATTCGCACGTGGATGACGTTCGGGACGGCACCGGATCGGGCCAGGTGGAGATTCGCGTGCTCGGCCCGCTCGAGGTCGTCGGGCCGTCCGGTCCGATCGACATCCGCCACGGCCTGCCGCGTGCGCTGCTGTCGATGCTCATCGTGCGTCTGGGCGAGGTCGTACCGACCGGTGTGCTCGTCGACGAGTTGTGGTTCGAGCGGATCCCGGCCAACCCGTCGAACGCCCTGCAGGTTCAGGTGTCCTACGTGCGTCGACAGCTCCGGCCGCTCGAGAAGGTCGTGCGCATCGAGCGCGAGGGGTTCGGCTATCGCCTGGTCGCCGACGCCGACATCGTCGATTCGACTCGCTTCGAGCAACTCGTGCGGGACGTCTCGATGCTGCTCGCCGGCTCGCCGACGACGAGCGAGGCGATGGCCGCCTTGTCCGCGGTCGACCGGGCGTTGGGCTCCTGGCGTGGATCGGCGTACGGCGACGCATCGCATCTGGCGTTCGTCGAACCCGAGCAGCATCGGCTGGAGTTGCTGCGTCTCGTCGCGCTCGAACGCCGCGGCACCTTGCTCGACCGACTCGGCCGGCATGGCGAAGCGGTGGCCTGGCTCGAGCCGCTCGCCGACGCCAATCCGCTTCGCGAGGGACTGTGGGTCGCATTGATCGGTGCGTTGTACCGGGACGGGCGGCAGGTCGACGCCCTCCGCACGTATGCCGCGGCCCGCGCCCGGTTGGTCGAGGAGGTGGGAATCGAACCAGGACCCGAACTCCGTGCGCTCGAACGCGCGATTCTCGATCAGGACCCGCATCTCCTGCTGCCCGGGACCTCCCCCGATCCAGATCGATCGGAGCGTCGAGCACGGGTGACGGTCGAATGGCGCGACCCGGCGGACGCCCGTGCTGCTCCCACAATGCGGACGAGCCGGGGGCGCCTGCCCGCCCCGATGACACCGCTGATCGGTCGGGGGTGGGAACTCGACCAGGTCCGCGAGCAGCTGGCGAAGAACCGTCTGCTCACGTTGGTCGGGCCGGGCGGGGTCGGCAAGAGCCGCCTCGCGTTCGAGGCAGCTCGCGAACTGACCGTGCCGGTCACGGTCGTCGAACTCGGCGGCGTCGACGACGCGGCGGCGGTTCCGTGGTTGATCGCCTCCAGCGTGCCGGTGCCGACCGAGACAGGAGGCGACCCACTCGACGTGGTGACCGATCGAATCGGCGACGACGAGTGGGTGGTGCTGTTCGATACTTGCGAACACATGGTGGACGCGATCGCCGGGATCGTCGCCAGGCTTCTGGTGACATGCCGTGGTCTGCGCGTTCTCGCAACCAGCCGACAATCGCTCGGCGTGGACGGTGAATTCGCGTGGCCGGTGCCGCTGCTCGAACTCGCCGACGCGGACACATCCCGCGCGATCGAGGTCGGGGCTGCGTCGGCCGTCCGTCTGTTCGTGGAGCGGGCGCGGGCGACGAACCCGAGCTTTGAACTCGACGACGGAAACGCCCGGGCCGTGGCCGACATCTGTCGAGCGCTCGACGGGTTGCCGCTGGCGATCGAGTTGGCAGCAGCACGGACCGGGGTGCTCTCCCCCGAGGCGATTCGCGACCGATTGGCGGACCGCTTCGGATTGTTGACCAGGGGGCGACGCGACGCCGCCGCCCGCCAGCACTCGCTGGAATCAACGGTCGGCTGGAGCTACGACCAGCTCAGCGAGCCCGAGCAGCGGTTCTTCGACGCACTCGGCATCTTCGGTGGCTCGTTCGACCTTGAATCGGCCGCCGCGGTCGCTGCTGTCGACGACGACACCGCTCTGGACATGCTGTCGTCGTTGGTCGATCGCTCACTCGTCGTCTCGGACGGCCGCGATCGGTTTCGGCTGCTCGACACGTTGCGTGCCTACGCCCGGGACCGGCTGGCAGGACACGACCCGTCCGCATCCGGCGTGCTCGAGGCCGAGAGAAGACTCGCCACATGGATGGCGGAGTTGGCCGTCGACGTCGACCCTTCGTTGGTTGTCGACGCGTCGAACATTCGCGCTGCCCTCGAGTGGGCCTTCGGTCCCGACGGCGATCCGGTGATCGGGGCACGCATCATCGGTTCGATGGCGGGGTCGCTCGCACTCACGGGTGAGTTCGCAGAAGCCGACCGATGGCTCACGTTGGCCGTCAACGTCGACTGCGACGACGAAACCATGGCACAGAGTGCTCCGTGGGGTTGCGGTGATCGCCATGTACCAAGGGCAATACGACGAGGCGTCCGCCGCGGCGGAGACCGCATATCGACGCGCACTCTCCTCCGGGTTGGAACGGCTCGTGGCTGTATGTGCGATCACCCTCGGGAGCGCCATCTGGGGCGTCGGAGAGTTCGACCGCTCGGCGACTCTCCTGCGCAGCGCAGCAGACTTCTTCGACTCCGCAGGTGAGATCCGGGGGCGAGGACTTGCGCTGGCCCGCCTCGCCCGCACACTCTCCGACCTGGGCGACGCCGACGCCGTCGAGATCGCCGCTGCTGCGATCGACGATCTCGAGGCGGGCCACGACGACTGGATCACGGTCGTCGCACTCGATCACCTCGCCTATGCACTGCTCGCCGACGGTGACCTCCGCGCAGCTGCGGTGCGCGCCGAGCAGGCGATCGAACTGGCCGAACGCATCGGTTCGTTCTCCGGGCATCTCGCCGCGATGGCGCTCCTCGGACGGATCCGTCTGGCCGATGGCGCCCTGGACGAGGCCCGAGTCGTTCAGCGGCGCATCGTCTCCGCCGCGCTGCGCGTCCGCAACTTCGGTGCCGTCGCGGACGGACTCGAAGGCTTCGCCGACGTCCTGATCGCCGCCGGGAACCACGTCCGAGGCCGCCAACGTGCTCGGTGCGGCCGAAGCAGCCCGCGACAAGGGCCGAGTCAACTCGTCGACGAATCTCAGCATCCGGCGCGAGGCGCGAATGAAGGAGGTGCAGCGAGTTCTCGGACGAGACCGCACCGAGACCGAACGACGATCCGGTCGTCGGATCGGCCCACTCGAGGCCTTCACGCTGCTCGGCGAACCGGCCACCCTGGGAACAACCCCGGAGCGCGGATAAGGGGAGGAGCTCGACGCTCCTCCCCTCTCCATCCATCCGGATGTCCCGGCGGATAGCTACCTGATCCGCTGAGTGATGGAAGTGCTCGTACTGACGTTGAAGTTGCCGTCACCGCTGTACACGGCCGACACGGTGTGCTGGCCAACGGTCATGGTGCTCGTGGTCATCGTCGCCTGACCGCTCGCGTTCAGGTTCACCTGAGCGCCGACGTTGTTCCCGTCGATGCGGAACTGGACGGTGCCTGTGGCTGTACCAGCGCCTGGGGCGACGGCGCTGACGGTCGCCGTGAAGGTCACCGTGGTGCCCCTGGTCACCGACGAATTACTCGTCGTCACCACCGTCCTGCTGTTGGCCTTGTTCACCGTCTGGTTGAACACCGGGCTGGTGCTCGCCACGTAGCTCCCGGTACCGGGGAACTGTGCGGTGATCTGGTGGAGTCCGACACTCAGCGAGCTGATCGGCAGTCGCGCCCGACCGGTGGCATCCAGCGGGAACGAGCCGAGGCTCGCGACTCCGTCGAAGAACTCGACGTTGGTGCCGGCTCCCGGGTTCGGCCGAACTCGGGCAGTCAGGGTCACACTCCGACCGAAGACCGACGGGTTGGCGTTGCTGGTCACCGTGGTCGTCGTGGCGGCCTTGTTGACCACCTGGGTGATCGGGGCGCTGGTGCTCCCGGCGAACACTGTCGTGGCGCCGTAGGTGGCGGTCACGGTGTGGCTGCCGGCCGCCAGGTTGGCGGTCTGGAAGGTCGCCCTGCCCTGCAGGTTGAGCGTCACCGGGTTACTGGTGGTTCCGTCGATGGTGAACCTGACGGATCCACTCGGGACGCCAGTGCCCGTCGCCGGACGAACCTGGGCGGTGAACGTGATGGTCTGTCCGAGGTTCGCCGCTGGGGTGCGATTGCTCGTGACGACCGTCGTGGTTCGCCGCAACACGTTCTGGGTCAGGACCGAACTGGTGCTGCCCGTGAAGTTGCCGTCGCCGTTGTAGACCGCCGTGATGCTGTGAACTCCGGCGGCAAGTGTTGTCAGCGTGGACGCTGGCCTTGCCACCCGACACCGTCACCGGCGCCCCGAGGTTCGCGGCGCCGTCCTTGAACTGGACGGTGCCGCTCTGCGCTCCGACGCCGGTGAGCGGTCGAGACGTTCGCAGTGAACGTCACGCTGTCACCTTCGACGGATGGGTTGAGGTCGCTGACAACCGCAGTTGCCGTCGTGCCCTGGTCGACGACTTGCGTCACGCCGGCACTGGTGCTCCCGGCCAGGCTCGCGTCACCGCCGTAGACGGCGGTGATCGAGTGGCTGCCGACACTCAGGCTCGACGTCTGGAAGGTGGCGACGCCACCCGCCAGGTCGACCGGCGAACCGAGGTCCCCGGCGCCGTCCTTGAACTGGACAGTGCCGCTCGCCGTCGACGGCGAGACCGTCGCCGTGAAGGTGACCGGCACTCCGAAGAGCGACGGGCTGCCACTGCTGACAAGGACCGTCGACGTCGTGTTCGGGTCGACGACCTGGGTCAGACGTCGGGCTCGTCGAGGTGGCGAAGATCGCATCGCCACCGTATTGAGCCGTGATGTCGTGGCCGCCGACACCCAGTCCGGACGTCGAGATGCTGGCGACACCGGCAACCATCGTTCCGGTACCGAGGCTCGCTCCCCCGTCGAAGAACTCGACGGATCCACCCGGAGTCGCCGACGCCTGCGCCGAACTGACCGTGGCGGTGAACGTCACGCTCTGTCCGACGGTCGATGGGTTCTGGCTGCTGACCACGGCGGTCGACGACGCTGCGAGCGGAATCGTCACCGTGGCGACGTTGGAGTACGCCGACTGACCGATGACGTTGACCGCCCTGACCCGGTAGCTGTAGGCGCCGGCGGCCGTCACCGAAGTGTCGGTGTAGGTCCCCGGGCCGACGTCCGCTGGGGTCACGGTGGCCACCAGGCTGAACGGGCCGGCGCCGGCGGCGCGCTCGACTTCGACGCTCGTCGCGGTGGGCGACACGTTCGTCCAATCGAGGACGACCTTGCCACCCGCCGTCAGCGTGGCATCGAGTCCCACCACGGCGTTCAGCCCTGTCGGGCTTGCCGGCAGTCCTTCGACCCTGACCACGTTCGACGAAGCCGCTCCGGCCTCGTTGAAGGCGGTGACCCGATAGTCGTACGTGATCGTCGGGTCCGATGGGACGTAGGTGAACGTGGTCGAGTTCGCCGGAGCGGTCGCCACCGTCGTGAAGACGCCCGCGTTCGGACCGTCGACCGGTGCCCGTTCGATGCGGAACCCGATCTCCTGGTTCGAGTCGTTCCACGTCGTCGGGTCGAGGTAGTTCACCGGTGTTGCGTCGGTCCAGTTGAGGATGACACTGCCCCGTGTGAAGCGTCAGCCCCGTCGGCGCCGGCGGTGCGTCCCACGGCACGTGGACCGTCACCGGCCTCATCATGTCCATCTCCTCGTGGCTGAGGATGTGGCAGTGGACGACGTACTCCCAGCCGAAGTTGACGACGTCGTTGACGATGGCGGTCGTCATCGGAGCGCCGTTGGTGTCGGTGTTGTTGAAGCCGGCTTCGAGCCCCGCCGTGTTGAGGTCACCCCGCGCTCCGATGGGCATCATCGGGTTGAGGGGTCGCTTGCTGTCGGGCACGGCGAACGGAAGGACCGGCACGATCGGGCGCAGGGCGACGATCGTGTCCTCGAGCGGGCTGACCCGCACGGTGTCCTTCCAGCCGAGCTCGGTCGGTTCCGGAGGAATGATGATGTTGTCCCACGTGACCCGGTTGACCACCTGCACGTCGTACAGGTGGAAGTGGATCGGGTGCGTGTCGACACCGTTGTGGGTGATCTTCCACAGCTGAGTCCCGTCGGCCGCCGAGGAGATCGGCGTCACGTCGAGGCTGCTGGGCATCCCGCTGGCGTCGAGGTTCTCGGTCGGCGGGTTGACGTACGGATACAGGATGATGTTCTGCAGGAGCGGGGTCGCCCCAGGCGCTTCGAGGCCGATGTTGGCCGTCATCCTTCCCCACTCGTCGAAGTTCGCCGAGTTCATCTCGTCGTGGATGCCCTTGGGTTGGAAGGGCAACTGCAGTTGTGGTCCGGCAAGGGTGTCGAACTTGAACAGGTCGGTCGGCTGTGCACCTTCCGCGATCCGGGCGTACCCGTCGCACTTGGCGGTCGGCCCCTTGGGGTTGCTGCACCAGCCGGAGCCGGCGAAGTTCGTGCCGTAGGCCTCGTTGTATGCGGCCTGGCCGACGATGATCGGGTCGGAACCCGACTCGAACACGCCTGCCGGCTCTTGGGTCACCGGGTCGACGTGGTGCTGGAACGCCGCGACGAGCGCACCCATCCGATCGTCTGTTCTGTTCGGACGATCGAAGGCCGCCTCAGGAGTCGCGTTCGACACCGTGACCTTCATGATCGTGCGGGTGTTCGGGCCGTACCCCGGCAGTGTCGTCGGAGCGCCGGCCGGCGACAGGTCGGGGCCGCCGGTGTAGTAGTCGTAACCCGGGACGCGGGCCGGGAAAGCGGCTGGGGCGTCGTTGTACAGGATCAGCGTCTTGCCCTTGAACTGCGAGAAGTCGACGATCACGTCGGCTCGCTCGGCCGGCGCCAACAGCAGCGAGTGCTGATCGACGTTGCCGACATCGAAGCGGGTCGGGTCGGTGATCCACGTGGTCGGCTGGGCCGGGACGACGACGGGGGTGGGCAGGAACCCGCCCTCGGTGCCGATCTGGATCCAGGCAGGACCCTTGGGGCTGAACGTCTCGTCAGGTGTCGGGGTCACCACCGGGTCCGTCTGAGCGGCGTCGAGCTCGGATTGCTTGAGCGCGACCTCGCTGAGCGTGCCGGTCCGTGGGTCGGCGACGTACCACGACAGGTTCCAGAAGCGGTCGTTGGCCGCGTTGAGGATGCGGTAGCGGTACGCCTTCGGGTCGACCGTGGTCTTCGGATAGGCCGTGCCGTTGACGATCGGCGTGTCGTTGAACGCCTCCATACCGACCGACACGTTCGGTGTCGACGGGATCAGCGCCGGCTCGCAGAACGGCTGCACGTCCGGGTCACAATTCGGGTCGTAGTAGGGGTTCTCGATCGGTGGGTACTTGGCGTCCTTCGCAGGCGGCCAGAACCACGGGCCGTACATCCAGCGACCGAAGCCGCTCATACCCGAGGGATCGCCCGGGTTCTGCGCCGGCATGTAGACGTGTGGCGTCCACAGGTTGCCCAGACCGCCCCACTTCGCCGAGTCCCACGTCGGATCCTGCTGGGCCAACTTGTCGGCGCTCGGCACGAACGTCTTGTCCTGCACGACGAGCGGAGTTCCGAGTCCGAGACCGGCCAGGGCGCCTCCCGGGGCGATCAGGCTCTGCTCCATGTCATCGGTCAGCAGGTAGCCGGCGGCTTCGCCGGCGTAGACGTTCAGGCGGGTGATGCCCCACGCATGGTCGTGGTAGAACATCAGCCGGGCGCTCTGCTGGTTGGTGTAGAAGAACGTCAACGCACCGGGACCGGGGTCCGCCATGTCGGGAACGTTGCTGACGCTGACGCCCTGGGGGTAGTCGGTCGCTTCACCGTCAGGGGTGGTCCACTGGTGCGGTGTTCCGTCGCTGATCCACGGGGTGATGCCGCCATGGAGGTGCAACGTCGCCCGGTTCTCGGAGTAGCAGTCGGTCGGCTTGGGATCCTGACCGCACGCCGGGTTGCGCACGCCGTCGAGTCACCGTGCCTTCGTCGGTCGTGTGGTCCATCGGCACACCGTTGGCGTCGAGCATCATGGCGTTGGGGCCCACGCCGGCACCCATCAGCGAGGTGTCGACCGGCAGGAAGAGATCGCCGTCAGAACCCGTCGGCAACAGGTTGCGGAACAGGATGCGGACGGGACGGTCCTTCGTGGCGACGATGGTCGGTCCGAGGTAGTGCGGGGTGTCGACGCCGAAGTAGCCGGCGATCGGCTGCCGGAGCGACGTTCGGGTCGAGATTCGCGTTGGTCAGTTGCGCGTGCTTGCCAGGAACGACCGTCGTCGAGAGTTGCACGTAGCCGCGCATCAGCGTCGGTGGGAGGTTCGAGGAGAACTGATGGCGGTACTGCACGACCGCGATCTCGTAGTAGTCGGCGCCGGGATACGTGGTGGTGTCGGGAACGGCGACGGGGATGTACTCCCCGAGGTTGTTCGCCGCATCGGGCCCGAGGCCGGGAAGTGTGTCGACGAACTTCTTCAGTCCTGGCGTGAGGTAGCCGGCGCCCGTTGCCGTCACCGTGATTCCCGTGACGGCGCCCTTGGCCGCGACCGTCGCCGTGGCGCTGGCGAACTTGTCGAACGGGGCGACACTGTCGGTGATCGCGACGGTCGGCGAGGAGTCGATAACCCTGACCGCCGGAGGTGATGTCGATCTGACCGATTTTGATCCGTCGCTGCAGCGACGGCGGCGACGCCCGGATTGGTGACCGGCGCGTTCGCGTCGAGGATCGTCACCGTCGGGGCGGACGTGTAGCCCGAGCCGGGGTTGACGACGGTGATTCCGTCGACGACTCCGCCAGCCGTCATGGTCGCGGTGGCGGTTGCCTGGACGCCGTCGGGGAGGTCCGGGAGCGAGATCTTGACGATCGGCTCGATCAGGTAGCCACTCCCACCATTCGTGAGCGTGATGTCATCGAGACCGCCACTCGCCTGGGCTGTCGCCGGGACGGTGGGGTTGCCGCCCGTGATGGTGACCGTCGGCGTCGTGAAGCCGTACCCCGCCTCGTTGACGGTGATGTCGGTGATGACGCCCGTTGCGATCTGGGCGGTTGCGCTGGCCAGCGAGGTGGGGTTCACACCAGGAGACGTGATCGACACGCTCGGGGCTGTGACGTACCCGGCGCCCGGGCTGGTGACCGTGACTGCTGAGATGGCGCCCGTCTTCGGGTCGACGGTGGCTGTCGCCTCCGCGCCCGTGCCGGGATCGGTGATCGTCGGCGTGACCATCGCGGACAACGAGTACGTGCGGTCCTGCGTTGCGTAGAGCGGAAAGCCGGGATCGACGCCAAGGGTGAGCGTGGCGTCTTGCGCAGGCGCAACGTTCGTCGCCAGCGTCGCATCAGCGCTCGCCGGGTAGCTCAACAGATCCGGATTCACCGCGACTCCCGTGTCGACCGGGATGCCCTGGCCATAGAAGCCCAGCACGTCGCCGGTCTGCACCGCGACGGCGGGCGCGACCGGGAATGTCGCGACTTCGGACACCGAGCGGGTCGGCGAGCGGTGGAACGGTGAGTTCCCCGCTGTCGTACACGACGGTGTACTGGCTCGGCGTCCCGGTGGGGCGAAGCACGTAGGCGTGGAACACGCCACCCGCGGACGGCGTGGGACTGCCTGCCGCTTCCGCCTGGTTCCAGGTCTGGAAACTCTGCAGACTGCCGTCGGGCAGCACTGCGTTCGGTAGGACTGCGAACACCGGAGCGAGGACTCCTGGCGGAGTCGCGTAGTCGGTCGCATTCGCACGTGCGGTCAGCGGGTTGCCGACCGCGATGGGTGTGGGTGTCCCCAAGCCGATCTTGACGACCGCGTCGGCGAGCACCTGTGGGCTGTTCGCCCAGTTCGGATAGGGACCGAAGTAGTGGGGGACCTTCGTCTCGTCGGTCGCGCTGATCGGCGCGGCAGCGGCGACGTCCTCCCCCTTGGTTGCCTGCCGAGCAACATCACCGGTCGTCAAGCTGACTGCAAGTAGCACCGCAGCCGCGACCAGTTTCCTGGCAATCTTCCCGCTCATTTTCCGCCCTCCAGTTGTGAAGTATTCGCTGATCACGGTTCTAGGGATCGGGCCCGATGCGAAACAGGGTCTTAGGTCCCGAGTCGGACACGTTCGGTTGCATCGACAACGGTCGCGTGGAGTATTCGACCGACGATCGGTCCCACCGGAGCGGCCGACACGAAGGGACCTTTGACCCTTCACCACTGAGCGCGACCGGCGCGACGCTGTGAGCGTCGCCAGCGGACGGCGATTCTCGACCTCGTTCCAGGGGTCGAGCCACACGAGATGGAGGACTGTGTCATGAACAAGCGGGCGGTATCACGGCGGGACTTCCTGCGCATCGGCGGCGGCGCTGGTGCCGGGTTGTTGGTCATCGGTCAGATCGGTGGGCAACTGTTCGAATTCCCGGTGGAGGCGTTGGCGATCCCGGGCGGCACGCTCGAACCAGCGGACGTGACCAAATTTCAGACGCCGATGCTGATCCCCCCGGTGATGCCGCGGGCGGGCAGCATCACGATGAAGGGCGGCAAGACCGTCGACTACTACGAGATCTCGATGCGGCAGCTCGTCCAACAGGTCCTGCCAGCGGGACTCCCGGCAACAACCGTGTGGGGCTACGGCGGAAAGGCCGCCCAGAGCAACCGCGGCCTGCTCCTTCACACGCCCCTTCGCTGACGATCGAGGCGCAATACAACCGGCCTGTGCGGGTCAAGTGGATCAACGAACTGGTCGACGCGAACGGTGAGTATCTCCCGCACCTGCTCCCGGTCGACCCCACCCTGCACTGGGCCAACCCGCCCGGCGGCACCGACGGGCGTGACACGCGACCGACGTTCGACGGACGACTCCCGACCGTTACACCGGCCCGGTGCCGATCGTCACCCACGCCCACGGCGCCATCGGGGTCGGGGACGAGAGCGACGGCTACTCCGAGGCCTGGTACCTGCCCGCGGCGAACAACATCCCCAACGACTACGCCACGGAAGGCACGTGGTACAAGTTCTTCAAGGACAAGGCGGCGAGAAATTTCGCCGCAACCTGGGGTCCCGGCTTCGCCACGTTCCAGTATCCGAACCTCGGGCGGGCGGCGACCACGTGGTATCACGACCACACGCTGGGGATGACCCGGCTCAACGTGTACGCCGGCCCAGCGGGCTTCTTCATCGTCCGTGGCGGCCCCGCCGGCGACGCGGCCGTGGTGGACAGTCGAAACGGGCGGGCGGCGTCGCTGCCGGGCCCGGCCCCGAAGGAGGGCGACAAGTTCCCGCCGAACAAGACGTACAAGGAGATTCCGATCGCGATCCAGGACCGCTCGTTCAACGCCGACGGGTCGCTGTTCTACCCCGACACCCGGGCCTTCTTCGACGAGTACGCGGGCCCGTACCTGCCCGAAAGCGACATCTCGCCGATCTGGAACCCGGAGTTCTTCGGCAACACGATCATCGTCAACGGCAACACCTGGCCGTTCCAGACCGTCGAGAAGTGCCGCTACCGGTTCCGGGTCCTCAACGGCTGCCAGTCCCGCTTCTTGATCCTCGACTTCAACAAGATCCCCGGCGTCGAGGTCTGGGCGATCGGCAACGAGGGCGGCTTCCTCGCCGCCCCGGTCAACCTCACCGCCGACAACGGCAACCGGCTGCTGATGGGCTTGGCCGAGCGGGCCGATCTGATCGTCGACTTCACCAACGTGCCCGTCGGCAATTACGTGCTCGGCAATGTCGGACCCGACGAACCCTTCGGTGGCGGCCTCCCCGACGAGGACTTCGACACGGCCGACCCCGAGTCGACCGGCCAGATCATGCAGTTCCGCGTCGTGCCAGCGGTCGGCGTCGATGCATCCACTCCACCGCTGTTCCTCAAACTCCCTGCGATCGCGGCCCTACCGCCGGCGACGGTCACCCGACCGCTCGCCATGGTCGAAATGATGGTCGATGCACCACGACGGCCCCGCCCAGGCCATGCTCGGCATGGTGGCAGGCAATCCCAACAGCGCCCCCGGGGAGTGGATGGCGCACGAATGGATGCACCCGGTCACCGAGAACCCGGAGGTAGGCGCCGTCGAGGTATGGGAGCTCTACAACACCACCGCCGACGCCCACCCGATGCACATCCACAACATCGCCTTCGAGGTGGTCGACCGCCAAGACATCATCGTGGACGAATCGATCCAGACGGTGCAGGTGGCGCCGGGGTCGACCCCGACCCCGGCAGAACCGTGGGAGACCGGGGTCAAGGACACGGTCATCGCCTACCCCGGCCAGGTCACGCGGGTCAGAACAAGGTTCAACACACCGGGACAGTTCGTCTGGCACTGCCACATCGTCGAACACGAGGACAACGAAATGATGCGCCCCTTCCGCGTCGGACCACCGCAGGTCGGTCAACCCGGCTAGAGAATCGCAGACGACTCAGTCGGTTCGTGGTGCGTAGCGATCGACGAAGGCGCGCAGCGTCCCGTGCCAAGCCGGGGACGCGTTCCGGATCCCGACCGGTGCCGTCGACAGATCGTCGAGCCACGACCCCAGGGCGCGGACGCGCAGATCGATGAATCGATCGACCGCCGACCGGTCGATGTCGCCGACCGCTCCACTGGCATAGCCACTCAGGAGGGCATCTTCGAACCGCGGGTACGTCTCCACCTCACCGTCGACCGTCGCCGAGAACAGCACCATGTACAACGTGTTGGCGATCTCGAACGACGGCGGTCCATAGCCGCAGTCCTCGAAATCGAACACCCGCACCTGCGCTCCAGCGCGTCGAAGGTTGCCGGCGTTGAAGTCGCCATGGAGGAGTTGGACGGGACCGGCATCACCGACGCCACCCGTCGCCTTCAAGGCGGCGAGTTCGGGGATGTGCCTCGGTCCCAGTCGGGCCAGTGCCCGGTGCAGGCCGGCGAGCGTCGAACCCATCAGCTCCGCGTCGACAGGACGGGTCACGTCGAAGGCCGCGCCCTCGGCGAAGTCGAAACACAGGACCATGCGGGACTGGCCGTCATGGTCGATCGTGTTGACGAGCCGGCCATCGATCGGTACCGGTGCACACACCCGCTCGTCGAGATCTGCGAGTTCGGCGACGGCCGTGACGCGCTCGGTCGCTTCGTGCTCGTCCACCACCGATGAGTCGAGCACCTTGGCAACGATCCGCCTCCCGCTCGCCGACATCACGTCGAACACGTCCGCCTGGTGCCCGCCGGCGATCGGCGCGGCGCTCGTCGCTCCGGTGAGTCGCAACACCTGCTGCGTCAGATCCACCATGGCGTGGCAGTCAGGCCGGCGCGGTCACAGCGGTCACGAATCGGCGGAGAACGACGCCGGTTTCCGCCCTCGCTCGCGCCGGATTCTCGGCCAGTGCAACGTAGAGCGCGGCCTCGTCGAGCGCGCCGACGAGTGCGTGCGCCAGCGGATCGACCGGTTGCACCGGGATGCCCCCGGCGTCCATGAGCTCGACGAGCAGCGACTTGACGAGTCCGAGGCCGTGGCGCATCCCGACCTCGCGCCACCGCTCCCAGCCGAGTACTGATGGCCCGTCCAACAGCGCGATGCGTCGCACTTCGGGATCGGCGCTGGCATCGAGCCAGGCGTCGGCGCCGGCGGTCAGGAGATCGAGCGGCTGCCCACCTCGAGCGGCCACCGCGTCGACGGCCTCGATCAGGCGTGTCGTGACATCGACCTCGACCGATTCCAGCACCGCCGCGAAGAGGTCGGCCTTGTCGGCGAACTGGTGGTACAGGGCACCTCGGCTGACACCGGCGGCGAGGGCGATCTGTTCGGTGCCGACCTCGCCGTAGCCGTGCTCGGCGAACAATCGCCGCGCCGCGCTGATGAGCGCAGCTCGGGTCGATGCGGTGCGCGAAGCCTGAGTCCGTCGCTCCGGTTCGTTGACTTTCATACAATCTGTATGTAAGTTGCCGACATGATGTATGGAACTTACCTGGAGCCGACATGCCGTCGGTGACCATCGCCGGCGGAACGCTCGACTACCGGACGCTCGGACCCGCCGATTCCGAACGTCCGCCGGTGGTCTTCGTCCACGGGTTCCTCGTCGACAGCACACTGTGGGATCCCGTCGCCGCGCAGCTCGCCGACCATGGCGTCAGGTCCGTCCTCGTCGACTGGCCGCTCGGCAGCCATCGCACGCCGATGAACGCGGAGGCCGATCTGTCGCCGATCGGGGTGGCACGGATGATCAACGAGGTCCTCGACGCGTTGGGACTCACCGACGTCACGCTCGTCGGCAACGACACCGGCGGTGCACTCTGCCAACTGCTGCTCGCCGACGATGCGAGCCGGATCGGCCGTCTCGTGCTGACGAACTGCGACGCGTTCGAGAACTTCCCGCCGAAGGCGTTCGTTCCGCTCTTCCACATCGCGAAGCATCCCGCTGCTCACCAAGGCGATGCTCGCTCCCACTCGGCTGCGGGCGATCCGGCATTCACCGCTCGCCTACGGCTTGCTGCTGCGCGCACCGCGCAACGCCGAAATGACTCGCCGGTGGATCGCTCCGTCGCTGGGCGACCGGGCGATCCGCGACGACATCGCCCGCTTCGCCCGCGCGTTCGACGGCAAGGCCCTGGTTGCCATCGCTCCGGCGCTCCACGAGTTCGCCGGGCCGACACGAATCGTCTGGGGGACGTCCGACCGCTGCTTCACACTGTCGAGCGCCCGTCGTCTGGCGGACGCGTTCGCTGACGCTCGATTGATCGAGGTGCCGGAGGCGACGACGTTCGTGTCCATCGACGCACCCGATGCCGTCGCCGCAGCGATCCTCGACCTGAGTTGACTGTTCCCTGGACGACGCTCGCAACCCCCGTTGCGGGACCGCGCGGATCACGCGCAGCGGGCCCGACGCCAGGACGCCGGGCCCGCAGGTAATGGGGGTATTCCATTTCTATCACATCACCGTGAAACGGTTTCCTGGTAGTCGGATCCACGGGGCAACCATGGCTGGACTGCCTAGCGCACGAGTGGGACGGGCGTTAGGGCCGCCTGCGAACTCGATTCCGACCGGGCGACGTCTCTTCTGAAGGAACGTGGCCTGTCAGATTTCGACGTGGCTGCCGACTTCGAACACTTGCTCGGCGGGCAGTTTGAAGAATCGGCTTGCGCTGGCGGCCCCACGGTTCAGCAAGACGAACAATTCTTCACGCAGGGGGTGCATGCCGGGTGCTTTGCCGGCGGTCACCGATTCGCGGCCGAGGAAGTACGACACATTGGACACGTCGATGCCGTCGAGGTCCAACGCGGCCAGTGCACTGGGGATGTCGGGTTCTTCCATGAAGCCGTAGTTGAACCGTACGAGTTCGATCCCGTTGCCGAGATCAGTGATGGTCGCCCGGTGGTCGTCCTCGACGCGTGGCACGTCCGCCGTGTGCACCGAGACCAGCAGCACCGTCTCGTGGAGGATCCGGTTGTGGCGAAGGTTGGAGACGAGCGCGGGCGGGGCGGCGCCTTCGTCCTTGAACATGTAGACGGCGACGCCTTCGACGCGCACCACGCGGCCGGCGATCGCCTCGTCGACCACTTCGCGCATCGGACGTTCTCCGCGTCGGATACGGGCGGCGACGAGTTGGCGGCCCTTGCGCCAGGTGGTCATCTGGATGACGAGTCCGAATCCGACAAGCAGCGGGAACCAGCCGCCATGGGGGATCTTCAGAGTGTTGGCCGACAAGAACGCGACATCGACGATCAGGAACGGGATGAGCGTCACGAGTGCCCTACCCGTCGACCAGTGCCACTTGTCGCGCACGAAGCGGTAGAAGATCAGTGTCGTGATCAGCATCGTCGTGGTGACGGCGATGCCGTACGCCGCGGCGAGTGCGGTCGAGGTCCGGAACACGAGAACGAGACCGACGCAGCCGACCATCAACAGCCAGTTCACGAGGGGTACGTAGACCTGGCCGATATGGCGTTCCGACGTGTGCAGGATGGCCAGGCGCGGCAGGTAGTCGAGCTGCACCGCCTGAACGGTGAGCGAGAAGGCGCCGGAGATCAACGCTTGCGACGCGATGACGGTGGCCATCGTCGCAAGGATCGCCACCGGCCAGATCGCCCAGTCCGGTGCCATCGCATAGAACGGGGACAACTCCTCGATGTGGTCCGTCGGCCGACCCGACAGCAACGCCGCCTGCCCGAAGTAGTTCAGCACCAGTCCGGGCAACACCAACACGTACCACGCCAACGTGATCGGAGTACGCCCGAAGTGACCCATGTCGGCGTACAGCGCCTCACCGCCGGTGACGACCAGGAAGATCGAGCCCAACGCGATGAACGCCTTCCACGGATGTTGGACGAACAGATCGACCGCATAGGTGGGCGACAGCGCCCGCATCACCTCGGGCGCCTGGCGGATCTGATTGACACCGAGCACGCCGAGCACGGTGAACCACACGACCATGATCGGGCTGAACACCTTGGCGATGCCGGCCGTCCCCCGTCGCTGGATGACGAACAGCACGATCAAGATCAGCACCGCGATCGGGATGATCCAATTCTTGAAGGCAGGGGTGGCGACCTCGAAGCCCTCGACCGCCGACAGCACTGAGATCGCCGGAGTGATCAAACCGTCGCCATACAGCAGTGCTGTGCCGAACACGCCGAGCGTGACCACGCCGGCCGCCACCCTCGACACTGTCTGACCCTCCGGAGGGATCACCAACGATGTCAGGGCCAGGATGCCGCCCTCACCGTGGTTGTCCGCCCGCATCACCGTCGCCAGATACTTGAGACAGATGACGATGACCAATGCCCAGAAGGCCACAGACGCCGCCCCGAACGCCGTGGCTTGGGTGACTTCGAGGTCGGCGTGGTGGAACGTCTCTCGAAACGCGTAGATGGGGCTTGTCCCGATGTCGCCGAAAACGATGCCGAGCGTGCCGAACGCGAGCAGAGCCACGCCCCCGGACCTCTCTGTATGGTCACTCACCGGGTGGCGACGCTACATCTCGTGCGGCGCAGGGATGCGGTCAGTCGCAGCACACGTCCTCACGACCCCGATGGTTACACCGTCGTAATGGCCAGCCCCGACGGCGAAGACCCGCTGTCGAAGGACGCTGTGAGCGCAGAACGTTGAAGAAAGTAAGCGCAATACACACTCCGAGTTGAGAAACGAGCGCGAATCCGGCGTATGTGCGCATCGACCTCGCTACCAGTGGCTGCCGCGTGCTGTCAAGGACCGCGCGCGGCGCTCATCTTCTCCGGCACCTTGCACGTGTCCCCGAGGGCCGGTTCTTCTACGCGCTTAGTGCCGCCTCCGGCATCGTTCGGCGTCTCGTGTCGGGGCCGTACCGCTGCGCCGCGGACCCCGCGATCGGCTTCTCGCGGAACACGTGCTTGCCAGCGTCGAGGAGCAGCAGCGCGTGGTCGAGGTGCCGGGAGTGCGGGCCGCGATGTAGACGATGGTGACGTCGGGTCGGCGGCCAGCGCCTCGTAGCTCGCATGGTGACCGGCGACCCCGAACGCTGGGCCGAACTGTTAAGCCCGCTCGGCCGTGCGCGAGGCGACCGCTGTGATCGTCGCCGCGGACGTGGGCGAGATCGGTCGTGAAGTCACGGGCGATCCGGCCGCCGTCCCCGCGAATCCCCCAGCCCCACCTCCCACGGCCGGCAGCGTCTGCGGCCTAGCTTCTGTGCGTGGAGATCGACCCGCGACGGCGCGCGCTCGTGCGAATGAAGTTCGCCGCGACCGGTCTGCTCCTGTTCGCCGCCGTCGTGTTTCTGATCGCGCGCACGTTCCATGGCGAGCCCGCGATCTGGGGCTACGTGGAGGCCGGCGCCGAGGCCGCGATGGTGGGCGCGCTCGCCGATTGGTTCGCGGTGACCGCGTTGTTCCGCCACCCGCTGGGCCTGCCGATCCCGCACACGGCGATCATCCCCCGACGCAAGGACGAGATCGGACGTTCGCTGGGCCAGTTCGTCGAAGGCAACTTCATGTCTCGCGAGATCATCGGTGAGCGACTGCGCGGCGCTGGGATCGCGCGCCGGCTCGGTGAGTGGCTCAGCATCGGGGAGCACGCGACGCGAGCAGCGGACGCGATCGCCGACGTCCTGACGAACACGATCAAGGTGCTCGACGACGACGAAGTGTCCGCTGCGCTCGAGCAGATGGTCGAGCAACGGATCCGGGCAACGGAGGTGTCACCACTGGTCGGCCGGGCGATCGAGCTCGCGATCGAGGGCGACCATCACGAGCGGCTGTTCGACGCGGTGCTCAAGGGCGCGGGCAACTTCATGGAGGACAACCGCGAGACGTTCCGGGCTCGGTTGTCGGAGGAGTCGCCGTGGTGGGTGCCGGAGCGGATCGACGACCGCGTGTTCGACAAGGCCTACGCGGGGGTGCGGCGATTCCTCGACGACGTCGCTCGTGATCCGGACCATCCGACTCGCAAGGCCGTGGAGCGGCGGATGCTGGATTTCGCCGAGCGCCTGAAGACCGACCCCGAGATGCTGTCGAAGGGCACGGATCTCAAGGAGGAGCTGCTCGCCCACCCCGACTTCCGGGCGTGGACCGCCGGTCTATGGCGTGACACGAAGCGCGGGCTGTTGGACGCGACGTCGACGCCGGGGAGCGAGCTGCGCCTGCGCATCGCGGCGACGATGCAGCGGCTGGGCGTCCGCCTGGCCACCGATCCCGACCTGCAAGAGCGCGTCGACGAGTCGATCCAGCGCGGCGTGTACTACGTCGTCGACAACTACCGCAGCGAGGTCAGCGGGCTCATCGAATCGACGATCGCGAAGTGGGACGGACCGTCGACGGCTCGGCTCATGGAGCTCCAGGTCGGGCGCGACCTGCAGTTCATCCGCATCAACGGCACGATCGTCGGGTGCATCGTCGGCGTGCTCATCCACGCGTTCACGCAGGTGCTGTAGCCGGCACCGGCACCGCCACCGTGGCCACCCGCGTCCGGTGATCGGTGTCCCGGATCGTCCGGCTCGCGAGCGCCGACACGAGGGGTCCGCCGCGGGTCAGGATGGTCGAACGCGTGAGCGGCGGGTACCGCTCGTCAGACGGAAGGGTCGCGCCCCTTGCAGACGACGGCACGGGGGCAGGAAACCGCTCGAGCAAATCACGATCTGCACAGCAATCTCCGTACACCGCCAGGTACTACCCGAACTGGGGTTCATCGGATCTGATGTCGCTCCCGTCCGCGAGTCTCAACCCAGTCGGGTCACCCGGCACGTGTCAGTCGGCCGGACGGTCCTCTTCATCGCCACGACCAGAGAGCGACGAGGTCGCTGTTCGTCGCGGACGTCCACAGAAAGAACGCCGGGGTCCATCGTCAACGGGTGAGCCTGGGGGTCGGCTTGTCATGGTTCGGATGGTGTGGTTTGGTACCCGCAACACGTCGACTTCGGTGCCAGTCTCGTCGGTTCTGATCTCGGTGACATCGTCGGGGTTGAGGCCGAGCGTGGTCATGATGCGGTTGGCTAGGTCGCGG
Source organism: Ilumatobacteraceae bacterium (assembly GCA_963752815.1). GTDB lineage: Bacteria > Actinomycetota > Acidimicrobiia > Acidimicrobiales > Ilumatobacteraceae > Sva-07. Next base: position 893,052 of record CAVVZI010000006.1, read on the forward strand.
TGGTGGGGGAGTTCCCGGTAGCTGGCCGGTGTGATGATCACTGCTCTCCTCAGGCTGGGTGGATTGTGGGAGTACTGCTCATTCCACGCTATGTGAGTGTTGTGGGCATCCACTAGGGACCTTGTACCTGAATCGCCCCGGG
>CAVVZI010000007.1:0-166979 GCA_963752815.1 Ilumatobacteraceae bacterium
GTTCGGCCTCCTCGGGTGACTCGGTCGAGCGGCCGGAGTGCTCGGCGCGGATCCAGCGCAGGCCGACACCCGCCTCGGTCGACTGGCCGGCGCACGACTCGTGGCTCGTCAGCTTGCCCTCGTACGACGTGTCGGAGATGAACTTGCACACCCGAGGATGCATGCGCCACGTCTCGTCGAGCAGCACGCCACGGTCGGGATCGCGTGCGATCGTCCCCAGCATGTGCTCGAGCACGCTCGCACCGGCACCCCGGGATGGGTGGCCTGAGACCACCTGCGGCAACTGCAGGGGGTCGCCGAGCAGGATCACATCGCGGGCGGCACCCGTCGCCGCCAGCGCGTCGGCGAGGCCCATCTGACCGGCCTCGTCGACGACCAGCACGTCGACCGGGTCGTCACGCCTCGTCGTTCTGGCGAGACATCCACGGCGTGCCGGCCAGCAGGTCGAAGTCGCCGCTTCGGCCAGCGTCTTGCCGTCGTCGTCGGTAGGTGCTCGACGTGGATCGCGCTCGCCCGGTTCGACGTGCGCATCGCCTGCGCAGGCGACGTGCGCCGTCCTCGGGCGGACCGTCGACGTACCGCCTCCGTCAGAGGTTGTCGATCGCGTGATCGCTCATCGCGGTCACGCCGACCTTGCGACCGCGGTCGACGCGCCGTTGACCGACGTGCGAGCGCGGCGTACGTCGTTGCCGGACCCGGGCGGCCCCTGGATGGCGACGAGCTGCCGTCGAGGTGCGGTGCCCACGCGACAGATGTCCTCGACCAGGTCGGCGCGAACCTGCCGCCGTCGGTCCCCCGCCGCGACAAACTTCGGAGACTTTCGCGACGCAGCAACGCTCCCGAGCGGCGTCGGACCCGGCTTGCGTGCCGTCGACCATCTCGTCGTCGTAGCTGCTTAGGAGCGCCACTCGGCTTCGGCTTCTCGGGCCGAACCTCACGACGTTGACGAGCGACGACGCGATGACCCCGGTGCCTTGCCGCGCTTCTTGCGCCAGTCGACACGCACCTCGCCCTTGCGACGGCGATCGAGCGTGCCGACCTTGACGACGACTCCGTCACTCGTCGATGGGATACATCGACGACGTCATGTCTCGCCCGGCTTGCACCTCGGCGGCGATGCTCCTGCGGCGGGAACAGTGAACACGGCGGCCGGCCCCGCTTGAGTTGCTTGCCCGTCCTGGCGTGGTGCTGCGGCTTGCGTCCACGACTTCGAGCCGGGTGATCGCACCGATCGGACTGGCCAGCGGCTCGGCCTCCGTCGCCGTCGCAAGAGCGGCAGCCTTGGGCTCGCCACCGCGCCTGCCTCCCGCCGCCAGTAGCCAAGGCAGGTGCGCGATCAGCGCTTCCACTCCTCGGTGCCGGCGATCCGCGTGGCGCGGCTCGTCCGGCCCGTCGTCGACCTCGGGTCGGCGACGTACTCGTCTGGCACCGCGGTGCGCCACGTGCGCGCTCGGCTCGCTGCTCGACGAGCCAGTCGCGCAGGCCAGGGTGGCCCGGACGTCGTCGTCGTTGTAGGCGGCGATCGCGGTCGAGGCGGTCGGCGCTCGCGATCGGCCATCCACGTCTCGTACTCGACGACCGCGCCGGCACCCTGGTCGATCTCGTGACCGCGCTCGTAGCCGGCGAGCGCGCTCGATGCTTGAGGCTCGTAGCTCTCGGCACCGACCTGCAGCGATTGCGTACGATCGGGTACAGGTCGACGAACATCCCCGTCTCGATCAGCTCGTCGAGCGTGGTCTCGGTCGACGCCGTGCTCATCGACAAGCCGCACCAGCGATGACCGTTCGGTGTGGTTGTAGTGGTACACGTGCATGTTCGGGAACCGCGGCGCGGCGAGCGTCGAGGTAGTCGATCAGCTCTTGGTGGTCGCGGCCTCCTCGGCTCGAGGTCGTGCGCCCACATCGGCTGGTACGTCCAGTCGCCGGCGCGTCGTCACGGCGATGCAGCCGAACAGGAAGAACAGGCCGCGTGCGGCACGCCAGAACGGGTGGCCCTCGAAGTCGAGGAACACGTCGCCGTCGTCGGGTGCGGGCATCGCCGCGAAGCCGACCGCTTCGGTCTCCGACGCCGAGTTCAGCGTGGCCGTCGGATGGTCACCAACTCGAACGGCGGCGGCGCATCAGGGGCTGCTCGCGGGCGGCCACCTGCAGCTTGGCCTGGCGGACGAGGCGGCCCGCGGCGACGCTCGTCAGCCCAGGGATCTCCCGATCGAGGCGGCGAGGCGGGCGATGATGCTGACGCGGCCCGCCCGCAGCGCAGCCGGTCGGCCGGGCGGACGCCGGCGACGTGGACGAGCGAGTCCGGTGCCCGCCACTGGTCCTCGCAGGTCATGCTCGAACTCGCAGAACTCGCAGTGGTCGCACGGCTCGGGGAACGTGTCGACGACCGTCGGCGCATCGACCAGCCTCGCCAGCTGATCACGCAGGCGGTCCCAGTACGGGAGCACGTCGTCGACGCGGATCGTCTCGATCTGACCGGACCCGAGCGCGATCCGGACGTGCGTCGGCTTCGCACCGGTCGACGCGGTGAGCGCTTCGGCGTAGAAGCACAGCTGCAGCACGTGGCCGGGCTTCGCCTCGTTGCGGGCGAGCTTGGCGTCGACCGGCTCGTAGGTGACCGCGCCGGTGTCGGGGTCGACAGTGCGCACGAGGAAGTCGGCGATGCCGCGGATCCCGTCGTGGACGAACGGCATCTGGAACACGACGTCGTGCCCGTCGGCCATCGGATTGCCGACCCGCTCGACCCACGCCGCGAACGACTCGCCGCGCTCCTTGTCCTGCGCTCGGCACCTCGAACACGCTGAGACCCTGGGCCCGATAGCCGTCGAGCACCGCAGCCTCGTGGTCCATCCCCTTCTGCAGCAGCAGCGCCGCCATCTCACCGAACGGGCTGCGCTCGACCGCCAACGTGCCGGCGTCGAGCTGGTGCTGCAGGGTGAGAAAGTGCGCGCAGTCGAGCCACGCCGTGATCTTCGAAGGTGTCAGGAGCCGTTCGGCCATGTGTCCAGTGTGGTCCGGGGTGTGTCATTCCCTGGGAAGATGGTGAAAGAGTCAGGAGGACCGGCGAAATGACCGACAGCTCGACCCGCCTCGAAGTGGTGATCGGCGACATCACGGTCGAGCGTGTCGACGCGATCGTCAACGCCGCGAACTCATCGCTGCTCGGCGGAGGGGGGGTCGACGGGGCAATCCACCGCGCGGCCGGGCCGCGACTGTTGGAGGCCTGTCGCCCGCTCGGCGGATGCGCAACCGGCCAGGCGAAGGTGACACCCGGGTTCGACCTGCCCGCACGTTGGGTGATCCACACGGTGGTCCGGTCTGGGCGGGCGGCGCCGCGGCGAACCGGCACCTGCTTCGCCTCGCTGTTACGTCGCCGTGCTGGCGTGCGCCGACGAGGTCGGCGCTTCATCGGATCGCGATTCCTGCAATCTCCACTGGCATCTACGGCTACCCGTCGGACCAGCCGCGGAGATCGCGGTCGACACCGTCCGGTCCACCCCCACGTCCGTCCGTGTCGTTCGATTCGTGTGCTTCAACGCCGCGAGCGCGAAGGCGTACGAGCGAGCCCTCGCCCGCGAGCCTTGAACCACTGCTCGGCCCACGCCGTTGGCACTCGTCGCCTGCGATCGCTCAGGCACTCAGGCGTTCGGCGAGGTGCCGGATCGCCACCGGATATCGATACTCGATCCCCATGTGCGTGGCGTCGAACAGCTCGAAGAACGTCGGCTCGATGCGGTGGACGCGCAGTGCGTCGACGAATGCCTGCGCGCCGAGGTCGAGGAAGAACTCGTCACGTGTGCCGGCGTCGACGTAGATCGCCCGCATCCCGGCGAGTTCCGCGGCGTGCGCGGGGACCATCCGCACCGGATCCCACGCGAGCCATCGCGCCCACACCTCGTCGTCGAGTGCGCCGGTCGTGACGTCGAACGGCAGGTGCACGGTTCCGTCGTCGTCGGTCGACCAACACGCGGCCATGCAGGCCACGTTGACGAGGGTCATGTCCGAGCTCTTGGTGAGCGCCGTACGCGAGCGGAAGTCGCTCCAGAACGCATCGAGTGAACCGTCGTACTGGCGCAGCCCGCGCACCGCGTCACGGAACTCGGGCAGGAAGCACACCTCGAACAGCGCATCACCCGCGTGCGTCGCCAACCCGCCGAACAAGTCAGGACGCAGCATCGGCGTGATCATCGCGCCGTAGCCGCCGCTCGACTTGCCCGTGATCCCGCGGTGCGCCGCCTCGGCCAGCGTGCGGAACTCGCGGTCGACCCACGGCACGATCTCGTCGCACAGGTACGAGTGGTACCGACCGGTGCCCGGTGAATCGACGAACTGGCTCCCACCCAGCTTCGTCCAGCAGTCGACCATCACGACGATGCATGGCGGCACGTCGCTCTCGGCGAACAGCGCGTCGATCAACTCGACCGGGTTCGGACGGAACGCCGACCGATTGCGCCACATGTCGAGTTGCCCGCTCAAGCCCTGGATGAGATAGATCGACGGATACCGCTCGGCCGAACCGTCGTAGCCCGGCGGGAGATACACGTTCACCGGCCGTCGGGCCGGATCGCCGAGCGGGTTGCTCGCCAACAATTCGCTGTCGAACCATCGTTCCTCGACACGACCGACCAGTTCCCTACCCCACGGTTCCATCCGAGCGACGGTACCGCGGGCCAGCGCGGCGTTCGGAGGGGAGGCTCGTTGGTATACTCATGGTATGGCAGCGGTGACGACGATGAAGATCAGCACCCGGACACGTGATCGGCTCCGATCGCTCGGTAAGGACGGCGACACGCTCGAGGACGTGGTCGTGACCGCCCTCGATGCCTACGAGGCCCAGGAGTTCTGGGCTGCGGCTGAGGCGGCGCACGTCGCGGAAACCGAAGAGCAACGATCCGAACGGAAACGAACCGAGGCCGAGGTCGACGACTGGATGGATGACCTCCGTTGAGTCCATCCGCCGGTGAGATCTGGCTCGCCGATCGAGGTGACGAGCGAAGGCACCTCTTGTACGTCATCTCCGACGCTCGCTTCCACCGCCTTGCCGAACGTGCAGTGGTCGCTCCGGTCCTCGACTCGATGCCGGCCGCCCCGAGGCCGTGGCACATCCCGTTCGACGGGCGAGCAATCGCGGTCAATCAGCTCGGCACCACAGCGATCGACCGGCTACTCGAGCGAGTCGATCGCGGCGACCTCGAAACGCTGCAACGTGTTCGGCGTGCCGTGCAGGCGATCACCAGCTGATCACCGCGAGCGCGGCCGCCGATTCGTGCCGCACGTCAAGTCGGGCGGCGGCGAACTCGTGAACTTCTTGCGGCGTATGTGCGCAAGAAGTTCACGAGAACGGCGACGACGGCAGTCACCGTGCGACGATCGGTGGGTGGACGCGATCGTGCTCGAGACGTCAGACGGTCATCGACTCGCGGGCGACCTGTCCCGACCCGAGGGTGACGCGGTCGGCGGCGTCGTCGTGTGCCACCCGCACCCGCTGTACGGCGGCAACCGGTTCAATCCGGTCGTCGAGGCGGTGTTCGACGCTCTGCCCCACGCGGGATTCGCCGTCATCCGCTTCGACTTCCGGTCGCAGCACGACAACGGGCGGGGCGAACGGCTCGACGTCGTCGCCGCGCTCGACGCACTGTCCGACGAGCTGGGCGACGCCGTGCCCCTGTACGCCGTCGGCTACTCGTTCGGCGCGATGGTCACCCTCACGACCGACGACGAACGAATCCGGGCGCGTGTGGTGATCGCTCCGCCGATCGTCGAACCGCTCGCCGCACCCGGCTCGCCGGTGCTTGCGCTCGTGCCTCGCGACGACCAGTTCGCACCGCCCGAGCGCGTCATCGAAGCGACGGCGGACTGGCCAGACGTCGAGATCGAGGTGATCGAATCGGCCGACCACTTCCTCGCCGGCCACACGACTGCGGTCGCCGAGCGAGCGACGGCGTGGCTCAGCTCCCGGGCCGGTACTCCAGGCTGACCACCTCCGAGCCGAACTCGTGAACTCTTTGCGGTGTATGTGCGCAAGAAGTTCACGCGTTCGCCGGGGGCGATCGACCGAGCTCCGCTGATCGGTGCGCGGCAGGCGTCATCTACCGTCGGCGCATGAAGTTCGGGATCTTCTACGAGCACCAGCTGCCACGGCCGTGGACGGTCGACGCCGAGTACGAGCTGTTCCACCAGAGCCTCGACCAGATCGAGCTCGCCGACCGGCTCGGCTTCGACTACGCGTGGGAGGTGGAGCACCACTTCCTCGAGGAGTACTCGCACAGCTCCGCGCCGGAGGTGTTCCTCGCCGCGGCCAGCCAGCGCACCAAACAGATCCGCCTCGGCCACGGGATCGTCCAGCTCACGACGAACCACCCGGCGCGCGTCGCCGAGCGGGTGTCCACGCTGGACCTGCTGTCGCACGGGCGGGTCGAACTCGGCCTCGGCGAGTCGGCCACCACGACCGAACTCCACCCCTTCGACGTCCGCTTCCGCGACAAGCGCGAGGTGTGGGAGGACATGGTCCGGTGCTGCCTGCCGATGTTCTGGAACGACGCGTGGGAGTACCACGGCGAGCACGTCGACTTCCCGCTGCGCAACGTCATCCCCAAGCCGCGCCAGAAGCCGCACCCGCCGTTGTGGGTGGCGTGCTCGCAGATGGAGACGATCCGCATGGCCGGCCGACGCGGGATGGGGGCGCTGGGATTCCAGTTCGTGTCGGCCGAAGCGGCGCAGGCCTGGGTGCACGCGTACTACAACGCGTTCACCAAGGAACAGGAACTGCTGTGCGACCACGCGACCAACCCGAACATCGCCGTCGTGTCGCAGTTCATGTGCGCACCGACCGACGAGGAGGCCAGGGCCCGGGCCGACGGTTCGTCGTTCTTCCAGTTCGCCCTCGCCTACTACGGCAGCCACCCGCCGGGCGTGCCGGGTGAGACCAACATGTGGGACGAGTACGTCGCCTACCGCGAGACGCCGAAGGGTCAGGCGTCGCGGCACAGCGGGCTGATCGGCTCGCCGGAGACGATCCGCGAGAAGCTCCACAGGTTCGAGGAGTCGAACGTCGACCAGGTGATCCTGCTCAACCAGGCCGGCAAGAACACCCACGACGACATCTGCTCGTCGCTGGAGCTGTTCGCCACCGAGGTGATGCCCGAGTTCCACGCCCTCGAAGACCAACACCAGGAGTGGAAGCAGGGCGTCCTCGCCGGCGACATCGAGCTCGAGGAACTCGACACCGCGCCCTACGCCGCACGCGGCGATAGCCCGGTCGCGTCAGTCGTCGGCGCCCACCGCACTCGACGCGGCCCACAGATTGATGTCCCGATCGATCGCGTACTCGTCGATGCGGGCGAGCTCGTCGTCGTCGAACGACAGGTTCTCCACCGCGGCGACGTTCGCTTCGAGCTGTTCGACCGACGACGCGCCGATCAACGCCGAGGTGACCCGATCGTCACGCAGCACCCACGAGATCGCCAGCTGAGCGAGCGTCTGCCCTCGGCCACGGGCGATCTCGTCCAGCGCCCGAACGGCGGCGAGTGTGTCGTCGTTCAACTGACTCGGCGCGAGTGACCCGTCACGCGCCGCACGCGACCCGCCGGGCACGCCACCGAGATAGCGGTCGGTGAGCACACCCTGTGCGAGCGGCGAGAAGGCGATGCAACCGACGCCGAGCTCCTCCAGCGTCGTGAGCAGCCCGCCCTCGATCCACCGGTTGAACATCGAGTACGACGGCTGATGGATCAGCAGCGGAGTGCCCAGGTCGGCCAGGATCCGCGCCGCCTCGGTCGTCCGCTCGGGCGAATACGACGAGATGCCGGCATACAGCGCCCGCCCCGACTGCACCGCAGTGTGCAGCGCACCCATCGTCTCCTCGAGCGGCGTGGAGGGATCGGCCCGGTGCGAGTAGAAGATGTCGACATAGTCGACGTTCATCCGCCGCAGCGACTGATCGAGCGAGGCGAGCACGTGCTTGCGCGAACCCCACTCACCGTACGGCCCGGCCCACATGTCGTAGCCCGCCTTGGTCGAGATGACCAGCTCGTCACGGTGCCCGGCGAAGTCGGATGCGAGGATCGTGCCGAAGTTCTCCTCGGCCGATCCGTACGGCGGGCCGTAGTTGTTGGCCAGGTCGATGTGCGTGACGCCGAGGTCGAACGCCCGTCGCAGGATCTGCCGCTGGCGATCGAGCGGCACGTCATGGCCGAAGTTCTGCCACAGGCCGAGCGACACCGCCGGCAGGCTCAGACCGCTGCGACCACAGCGACGGTACGGATGGTGCTCGTAACGATCGGCGGCGAAGTTCGTCATCACGCCACGATGACAGATCGGCGCAGCGGCGGTCGTCGCCCACGCTCGACGATGGACGTGCGAGGCCGATCGTGGGTACGGTCGCCGGGATGAGCCTTCTGCGTGTCGGTGTCCAACTCCAACCTCAGGCGACCACCGTCGACGAGTTGCGCCGCGCCTGGCGGGCGGCCGACGAGATGGGCGCCGACTCGATCTGGACGTGGGATCACTTCTTCCCCCTGTACGGCGACCCCGACGCCGCGCACTTCGAGGGATGGACGCTGTTGTCGGTGATGGCCGCCGACACGAGCCGCGCCAGGCTCGGCATGCTCGTGACCGGCAACAACTACCGCAATCCCGAGCTGCTCGCCGACATGGCACGCACGCTCGACCACGTGTCGAACGGCCGGATGTATCTCGGCGTCGGCGCCGGCTGGTTCGAGCGTGACTACGCCGAGTACGGCTACGAGTTCGGCACAGGCCCGAGCCGTCTCCGCCAGCTCGCCGCCGACCTCCCGAGGATGAAGTCCCGCCTCGCCGCGCTGACGCCGGCCGCGGTGGGTGACCTACCGATCCTGATCGGCGGTGGCGGCGAGAAGGTCACGCTGCGACTCGTCGCCGAGTACGCCGACGCCTGGAACACCTTCGGCCCACCCGAGAACTTCGCCCGCAAGTCGGCGATCCTCGACGACTGGTGCGCCAAGGTGGGACGCGACCCGTCGACGATCGAGCGGACCGTGGCGGTCGGTCCGGACGACGTCCACGACATCGAGCGGTACACGGAGGCCGGGGCGACGCACGTGATCGTGATGATCGGCAGCCCGTTCGACCTGACGTCGGTCGAGTCGCTGATCGAACAGCGCGGCGCCCTGACCTGACCGCTGGCCCGCTCGACCCCTCAGGTCCGAACGGCCGGCTGGTGACCGTGGTGATGCGGGCGGTGTTCCATGCGTCCCTTGGCGTCGGACAGTTGTCGCACGAGTTCGTCACGCACGTGGTTCAGGCAGTCGTCCAGACTGCGCGACGCGTGCTTCGCCACCATGGGAGCGCAGCCGCCGATGTGCGCCTCGAGCAGCACCCACTGACCAGCGTGGTCACGGTCGTGGATGTGCAGGTCGAGCTTGATCCCGCGTTGCTCGAACGGCTGCAGCCGGTGGTCGAGCTTCGCCCAGTGATCGACCAACTCGTCGAACTCGTGGGCGTGCAACTCGCCGTGGACCCGCAGGGTCTCGGCGACGATGGAGGTTGTATCCGACATGGGTTACCTCGCTGTCTCGGGCCCACTCCGTTGTGGGCCTCCACCGACATCGAATCGCACGACGAGGCGCCGGGACATGGCCAAAGGTCCCTATTCGCTGTTCCGAGCGTTCAGGCCAACTCGGAACCTATGACTAGAATCATGGTCATGTCCGAAACGCTGCCGCTGGCGAACGTCAAGGCGAAATTCTCCGAGATGGTCGATCGGGTGGAGCACACGCACGACCGCATCATCGTGACTCGAAACGGCCGGCCCGCCGCCGTGTTGATCAGCCCGGAGGAACTCGAATCGCTCGAAGACACCCTCGAGCTGCTCTCCGATCCCGAGGCGATGCGACAACTCGGTGAGGCCCGTCATGCGAATGAGACGGGCGACTTCATCACTGGCGACGAACTGCGCAGCCGCTACCCGGCCACGTGACCGAATCCGGGTCCGCGTACCGGCTGCGGGTGACCGGCCCCGCCGAGCGACAACTGAGTCGCTTGCCGGAGGGGACGGCCGCCGCCATCGTCGAGTTCATGCTCGGAGCACTGCTCGAGAACCCGAACCGAGTCGGCGGGCCACTCCAGCGCGAACTTGCCGGGATGCGATCCGCCCGACCGCGGCTCGTACCGCATCGTCTACGAGATCGACGAGCGCCAACGGCTCGTCATCGTTCTGCGCATCGAGCACCGATCGACCGCGTACCGACCACGCTGACCTGACCAGCGAGGTCCAGCTGGGATGCATTGGCCTCCAACGCCGTCGAACGCCGTGAACAATCTGCGTCGCTACGACGCACATTGTTCGACGCGGAAGCCACGTTTCGGAGAGCGACCACGCATCGATCCGTCCGAAGCGGGTACCGCCGCGTCATGACTGCACAACTCCAAGACCGCCGCATTGCGTTCCTCACCGCCAACGAGGGTGTCGAGCAGGTGGAACTCACCGAACCGTGGGAGGCCGTCAAACGAGCGGGCGGCACACCCGTGCTCGTCGCACCCCAGGTCGGCAAGGTTCAGGCGTTCAACCACCTCGACAAGGCCGACACGTTCGAAGCCTCCATCGCCGCCGGGGACGCCGACGCCGGTGACTACGACGGGCTCGTCCTGCCCGGTGGCGTCGCCAACCCGGACCAGCTGCGCACGGAGCCCGACGCCGTTCGGTTCGTGAAGGACTTCTTCGAAGCCGGTACGCCGGTCGCCGTCATCTGTCACGGGCCGTGGACGCTCGTGGAAGCGGGCGTGCTCGACGGCCGGATGATCACCAGCTGGCCGAGCGTGCGCACCGACATCGAGAACGCCGGCGGCCAGTGGATCGACGAGGAGGTCGTCGTGTGCGAGAACGGCCCGAACACGCTCGTGTCCAGCCGCAAACCCGACGACCTGCCGCTGTTCACCGATCGTCTCGTCGAGGTGTTCGCCCGCTGAGGTCCCCCGTCTCCGTCGGCCCCTCGTGCGAGGATGGCGGACGACAACGGCGCGGGCGCGGTCGCCCACCTCGACCGACGGGGGACTCTGATGCGTAGCTGGATCGAAGACACCGACGAGCAGGTCAGCGATCCGAGCCCTGATGACCTCCAACGGTTCGTGGCCAGTGGCCGGCCGTTCTGGCTCGACATCGAGGGTCCGACCGACGACGTCATCGACCGCCTCGCCAGCACGATCGGGCTGCATCCGCTGGCCGTCGAGGACTCGAAGGAATTCGGGCAACGAGGCAAGCTCGAGCGATACGGCGACGTGGCGATGATCGTCGGATTCGACATCGAAGACGGCCAGGCCTTCGAGGTCCACACCTACTACACGCCGAATTTCCTGATCACGCTGCGCCGTGACACGAGCACCACGTTCGACACGATGCATCGCACGGGTTCGATCCGGCCGTTGCTCGGCGGTGACCCGATCCGCCTCCTGCACCACCTGACCAGCCAGCTCCACGGCCAGGCCCGAACCGCGATCGAGGAGATGGACGATCGCCTCGACCAACTCGAAGAACAGGTCCTCCTCGACCCGACGGACGAGCAGCTGATCGAGATCGCCTCCGTCAAGCAGCGGGCCACCATCCTGCGGCGGACCCTGACACCGGGCCGCGACATCGCGGCGCGGGCGGCGACCGTCCGTGAACTCCCCGGCGTCACCGACGACAGCATGCTGTATCTCGCCGACATCAGCGACGAGCTCCACCTGGTGGTCGCCGACCTCGGCGCGATCAGCGACCGCTGCCTCGGCCTGCTCACCCTCCACTCGTCGCTGACGAGCAACCGTCAGGGCGCCGCCAGCAAACAGCTCGCCGCGGTCGCCACCGTGTTCCTGCCGATCACGTTCGTCGTCGGCTTCTTCGGGATGAACTTCGCCGCGCTCGTCAACCACATCGACGGCTGGCTCCCGTTCGTGCTGCTCGGGATCGGCCTCAACGTGGCCTGCGTCATGGTGACGTTCCTCTGGTTGGGTCGACGCGGCTGGCGCTGAACCGACCGTCTCATCAGCGAACGCGTGAACTTCTTGCGGCGTATGTGCGCAAGAAGTTCACGAGAACGGCGGTCACGACCGCCTCACGCACCGACTTGCACGACCGCGCGGCGGTGCTCGGTCGGGCTCACGCCGTAGCGACGTTTGAACGCGGTGGAGAAGCCGAACGGGCTGGCGTAGCCGACCTGCGTCGACACCGCGGCGACCGTCGTGTCGGGCTGGGCGAGGAGGTCGGCGGCGAGCGTCATCCGCCAGCGCGTGAGGTACGTCATCACCGGCTCGCCGACGAGCGCGGTGAAGCGGCGGGCGAGGTTCGCCCGACTCGTCCCGATCGCCCCGGCCAGCGTGACGATCGTCCAGTCGCGCTCGGGCTCGTCGTGGATCAACCGCAACGCCTCGCCGACGATCGGGTCGTGATGACCGAGCCACCACGCCGGCGCCGAACGACCCTGTTCCACGTACCACGCCCGCAACGTGTCGACCGTGAGCGTGTCGAGCAGCCGATCGAGCACGGTCTGCTGGCCGGGCGCGTCGTTGGCCAGTTCGGCGGCGAGCAGCGCGACCAGTGGATCGGGATCGGGCCGCGCCACGATCAACGGCGTCGGCAGGGCGGCGAGCAGATCGGCGCCCAGCGCGCTGTGTTGTTCGTAGGTACCGGTGAGGAGAACGGACTTCGCATCGATGGCGTGCCCCCACGTGCGCACGCCGAGGCGCATCGACGATCTCGAGTGACTCACCGTCGGCCGTCTCGCAGTGTTGACCCGGGTTGATGAAGATCTCGGGCGCCACGCCAACTGCGCTGCTGACGTCGTACGGCTCGGGCCCCACCGCCAGTGCGACCGAACCCTCGGGGACGTGGACGACCACACCGCCCTGGGTGATCCACGCGTCGCCGCGCACGGCCGCGACGACCGTCAGCGGCGCGCGGTCGCGTACGTGGATCGCCCACGGAGGCTGCAGCAGGCAGCGGATGACGAACGCACCGCGTGCCCGGGGTCCATCGAGGAGGGCGGACATCCGATCCATGTTGCCAAGTGTAGACGGATTCGTATGAATCTGAGTCGCACGATCTATGGAACGTCTCATCGATGACGAGTTGAGTGGACGTCATGACCAACCACACCACACCCCTCATCCTCCTCACCGGCGGGACCGGCACCACCGGCCGCCGCATCGCCGACCGCCTCCGGGCGCGTGGCGTCGCCATCCGCGTCGCCTCGCGCTCTGGCACGCCGGCGTTCGACTGGGACCAGCCGGACACGTGGCCCGCCGTCCTCGATGGCGCCACGGCGGCGTACATCGCCTACTCCCCCGACATCGCCATGCCCGGTGCCGCCGACATCGTCGACCGGTTCGCCCGCGCCGCCGTCGACGCCGGTGTCGAACACCTCGTGCTGCTCGCCGGCCGCGGCGAGCCGGAGGCCGAAGTCGCCGAGCAGCACGTCCGCGACAGCGGCGCCCGTTGGACGATCGTGCGGGCGAGCTGGTTCGCCCAGAACTTCAGCGAAGGCATGCTGCTCGACGCCACGCGCTCCGGCACGATCATCATGCCGGCCCGCGACGTCGGCGAGCCGTTCGTCGACGTCGAGGACATCGCCGACGTCGCGGCGACCGCGCTGGTGGAGCCCGGTCACGACGGTCGCACCTACGACGTCACCGGCCCGCGACTGCTGACCTTCACCGACGCTGCGGCAGAACTCGCCGCCGCCGCCGGACGACCGATCACCTTCGTCGAGGTGTCGCCGGCCGAGTTCGTGGCCGAGGCGGTCGCCGAGGGTCTGCCGATCGAACTGGCCGACTGGATCGTGACACTGTGCGCGGTCGTGCTCGACGGACGCAACGAGCACCTCGGCCACGGCGTGCAGGAAGCGCTCGGGCGAGCACCGCGCGACTTCCGGGACTTCGCCGTCCGCGCCGCCGCCGAGGGCGCCTGGACCACCGCCGATGCGGCGGGTGCGCGATGACCTGGCGACCGGTCGCCATCGGGGCCGCGGCCGTCGGTTCGGGGCTCGTCGGTGGGGTGCTGTTCGCCTTCTCGTCGTTCGTGATGCCCGCCCTCAAGCGCATCCCGGCCGCCGAGGGCATCTCGGCGATGCAGTCGATCAATCGCCAGGCACCGACGTTCGCCTTCATGTCGCTCGCCGGCGCGACCGCGATCGTGTCGACCGGCGTCGGGATCCACGCCGCGCTGCACCGTGACGAACCCGGCACGGCGTGGATCGCCACCGGCACCGTCGCCTATCTCGCCGCCATCTTCATCACCGGTGCGTTCAACGTCCCCCGCAACGACCGCCTCAATACGTTCGACGCCGCCACGCCGGCCGCCGCCGACTACTGGCAGACGTTCCTGTCGGAGTGGGTCGTCGGCAACCACGTGCGCACGGTGTGCTGCATCGTCGCCGCGGCGTCGTACACCGCGGCCCTGCGTGCCAGCTGAGGCCCCGCCCGCAGGCCCCGCCGGCGAACTCGTGAACTTCTTGCGCACATACGCCGCAAGAAGTTCACGAGAACGGCGGGGACTCTGGCACGATGGCGCCACATCGACCGACTGAAGGAACGGAGCAGCGATGGACGACGACATCGTGTTGCAGATCAACCAGCTCGCTGACGAGGAGCACCACCTCGAACGTGAACACGGCGATCGGGCACTGACCGACGAGGAGCGACGACGGCTCGACGCCGTCAAGGTGTCACTCGACCAGTGCTGGGACCTCCTGCGACAACGCCGTGCACGGCGCGAGTCCGGCCTCGATCCCGCCGATGCCGAGGTCCGCAGCGAGTCGACCGTCGAGGGCTATCAGCAGTAGCAGCGACCACCGCGGTCACGAGTGTGCGGCTCGAGCCCTGACCAGCCCGGCGACCGCGAGACCTCCGAGGCCGGTCAGGACACCGAAGCTCCAGCCACCGACGACGTCCATCGGGAAGTGCACGCCGACGACCACCCGCGCCACACCGACGAGCGCGGCGAGCGCGACCACAGCCAGTCGCCACCGCTTGGGGACGACCACGATCGCCATCATGGCGGCCGACGCTGCGACGGCGCTGTGCCCGGAGATGAACCCAAGACCGGAACCATCGCCATCGCGCACGACGATGTGCGGGAGGTAGACAAGCGGGCGGTCCCGCGCGACGAGCTGCTTCACTCCTTTGGCCGTGAGCCATGTGACCACTCCGGTCGCGACCACTGCGCCGGCCAGCAGCCAGTCCCGCTTGAACGCCACGATGGCGATCGCGACGAGAACCGGCGCGGCGAGCGTGCCCAGCTGCATCACGGGGAGGAGCGCCGATCCGAGCGCACGTGGCGCGTCGTTGATCCACTCCGTCAGCCGCAGCTCCCACACGGGAACCGGACGTCGGAGAGCGATGATCCACGACACCGCCAGCGTCACGACGGCGGTGCCGGCGATCGCCCCCGGGCGCTCGAGCTCGTCGAGGTATGGGGCGACCACCGCGGTCACCATACGCGGCCCGCCAATTGTCGACTATTGCAGTCGTCTTTACCCATGTAGAGTCCTCCCCTCGACACGATCACGTCACGACCGCAAGGAGCCACCATGTCCGTTCTTCCCGAAGTGCTTGCCGCGAACGACGCCTACGCCGCCGATTTCGGCGCCAAGGGTGAACTGGCACTTCCGCCGGCCCGCCAGTTCGCGATCCTCACCTGCATGGACGCCCGCCTCGACCCGGCCAAGTACGCCGGGCTCAGCGAGGGCGACGCACACGTCATTCGCAACGCCGGCGGACGCGCCAGCGACGACGCGATCCGCTCACTGGTGATCTCCTACAAGCTGCTCGGCACGAAGGAATGGTTCGTGATCCACCACACGAACTGCGGCATGGAGTTCTTCACCGACGACGTCATGCGCGGGCTGCTCGCCAACAGCCTCGAAACCGCGGCGCTCGGCGACGACGGGTTCTACGACGTCGGCACCGGGCCCGGATCGGCCGAGGCCAACTACGTCGACTGGTTGACGATCGGCGACCAGGCCGAGAGTGTCACCGCGGACGTCACGCGAATTCGGAACCATCCACTGGTCCCGTCCGGCATCGCGATCTACGGATACATCTACGACGTCACCTCGGGTCGGCTCGTCGAGGTCGAGGCAGCAACCGCCGCCGGTCGCCCGAGCTGACGCTCGTCGCGTTCAGGTCGCGAGGTGTTGGCCGAACCAGTCGAGCATCGCCTGATACGCCTCGGCGGCGGCGTCCGCGTCGTACCGCGGGCCCGTGTCGTTGAAGAAGGCGTGATCGACACCGTCGAACACGCGCATCTCGTGCGTGAGTCCGGCCTCGGTCAGTGCGGTCTCGGCCGCGTCCATCGTGCCGTTGACGCGGTCGTCGAGGCCGGCATAGATGCCGAGCACGGCGGCGTTCGGTGAGCCGGTGAGGCTCGCGCCGGCCGGGAACGGTCCGTAGAACGGGACGGCCGCGGCCAATCGTGGCTCGCCGGCCGCGAGCAGCTGCCACGTCATCCCGCCACCGAAGCAGAACCCGATCACGGCGAGCTTCGCCCCCGGTGCCCGACGCTCGAGTTCGTCGAGCCCCGCCTGGAGATCGGCGATCATCCGCTCGGCCGGCGCGTTGCCGAGGGCCGCAGTGGCGTCGCCCTCCGACGGCAGGCTGGCGGTGCCGCCCTCCTCCGACAACAGGTCGATGGCGAGCGCCGTGTAGCCGTCGGCCGCGAGACGCGGCGGGATCGAGCGGATGTGCGGGGTGAGGCCGCGGTTCTCGTGGATGACGAGCACCGCGCCCTGCGGTGTGTCCGCCTCGGCGACCACTCCGATCAACTCCCCGTTGGGACCGCTGAAGCGAATCTCCTCACCGGACGGCGGTGCTGACGCCGGTTCGGACGCCGGTTCGGAGGATGGTGGCACCTCGCTGCTCGCCGTTGGCGGGGACGTCGCCGCCGTCGCCGCACTGGTCGATTGCGGCGTCGTCGAGCTCGCGCTCGATGTCGTGGGGGCCGGCGCGCTGCTCGACGGCTCGGCAGCGTCGTCGTCGCCGCAGGCCGCGAGCAGCGCCATCGCGGCGGCACCGGTGACGCCCATCAGCCCGAGACGACGCAACGCCTCGCGGCGGGACAGCAGACCCTCTTCGCAATCGAGCGCGACCTCGTGAACGATGTAGTCCTTGAGTGCCATCAGCGAACGCTATGGCACCGCCGCCGTGGTGTCGACCACTCGACTAGCGGCGCGACGTCACTCGCGGGCGAGCGACGCGGTCATGCCCGGCAGGTCGACCCACGGCTGCTTGTGGTCGCACCACACTTCGACGGTGGGGGTCACCGCGGACCGGTCGTCGAGCGTCCCCGCCTTCACGGCGAGCACGCCGGCCGGTTCGACCAGCGCGGAGAAGATCGGCGAGCCGCACTGGCCGCAGAAGCGACGATGCACGTAGACCGCGTCGTCGTTCTCACCGCGATCCTCGAACGTGCTGAGCGTGCCCGACAGGGCCAGCTGACTCTCGTGCACGATGAGATTGACCGAGAACGCTCCCCCACTCTGGCGCTGGCAGTGATCGCAGTGGCAGACCGCAGTGGCGATGAGGTCGCCCTCGATCTCATAGGTGATCTCGCCGCAGAGGCATCGTCCGGTCAGTGCCATTGGGGCGAAGGTAGCAGTGGCCTGCCTCTGTCGAGCTGTCAGATGGAGCGGTGCGTCACGATGCTCGACGACGCCATCGGGTTGATCATGTTCTGCGGGAACGGAACACGGGTCGCGCTGACGGCGTCGAGGCGCGCACGATGTTCGTCGGACACGCTCACGCCGAGGCAGCCGAGGTTGTCGTCGAGCTGTGACCTCGTTCGTGCGCCGACCAACGGAACGATCTGCGCGTCGGCGCCGCGCACCCAGGCGAGCGCCAACTGCGCCGGTGTGCACCCGATCTCCTTGGCCACCGCGACGACCTCCGCGGCAATGGCGAGCGAGCGCTCGGGGATGTCGCCCCGCAGCGTCGCCCGGCGTCCTCCGTCCGCCGCGACATCGGTGGGTTCGGCGTTGTGCTTGCCGGTGAGCACGCCCGATCCGAGCGCATCCCAGGGCGTGACGGTGAGGTCGAGAGCGCGCGCCATCGGGAGCAGCTCGTGCTCGACGTCGCGCTCGAGCAACGAGTACCGGACCTGCAGCCCGACGAATCGTGCCCATCCCCGGAAGTCGGCGATCGTGTTCGCCCGGGCGACCTGCCAAGCCGGCGCATCGGAGATGCCGACGTAGAGCACCTTGCCCTGGCTCACCAGATCGTCCAGCCCGCGCATGATCTCCTCGACCGGGGTGGTGTGGTCCTTGAAGTGCACCCAGTACAGATCGATGTAGTCGGTGTCGAGCCGCTTCAGGCTGGCGTGCACCGACTCCATCATGTTCTTGCGGCTGTTGCCGGACGCGTTGACGTCGTGGCCGCGCGTCGGGATCGAGTACTTCGTGGCCAGCACGACCGTGTCGCGATCCTTGGCGATGAACTCGCCGAGGAACGACTCGCTGCGCCCGCCGGAGTAGACGTTGGCGGAATCGATGAAGTTGCCGCCGGCCTCGCGGAAGCCGTCGTACACCGATCGGCTCTCGTCCTTGTCGGCTCCCCACCCGTCCATCCCGAACGTCATCGCGCCGAGCGCCAGCTCCGACACCCGCAGTCCGCTGCTCCCGAGCAGTTGGTACTTCATTCCCATGGCGTTCCCCTCGCAGACGATTTGGCCCAGACCGCATTCTGAATTACTCGGTGGCCGCCGAGCGAACCGTCGACCATCCCAACTCGATTGCCGCTCGGAGCAATGGATACTTTTCCGCCATGTCGATCGCCATCACAGATGACCACCGCGCCCTTGCCGACACGGTCTCGGACTTTCTCGTCAAGCACGAGTCGCGTGCCGCTGCTCGGTCGCTTCTCGAAGCCGGCGACGAGACGAACCCCGACTTCTACGGCGAAGTGGCCGAACTCGGATGGCTCGGCCTCCACGTGCCCGAGGAGTTCGGAGGGTCGGGCTACGGGCTCGAGGAACTCGTGGTCGTGGTCGAGGAACTCGGTCGTGGCCTGACACCTGGCGCCTTCGTGCCGACCGTGGTGGCGAGCTCGGTGCTCGCCGCCGCCGGCACCGACGAGCTGAAGTCCACCTGGCTGTCCGGACTCGCTGACGGTTCGCGATGGGGGGCCGTGGGAACCGATGGTGCAGGTCACCGTGGCCGACGGATTGCTCCAGGGTTCGGCCGGCATCGTGATCGGCGCCGGTCTCGCCGACGTCATCCTCGTCCCCGTCGGTGACGACGTCGCCGTGGTGGCCAGCGACGCTGCCGGCGTGACGATCGAGGTCCCGCAGAACCTCGATCCGACGCGCCGTGCCGGCCGGGTGAGCTTCGACAACGCGCCTGCCGTCGTCCTCCCCGGCGCCCGTCAACTACTTCTCGACTTCGCCCGCACGATCTACGCCGCCGAGGCCACCGGCATCGCCCGCGAATGCACCGAACAGGCCGCCGCCTACGCGAAGGAGCGCCAGCAGTTCGGTCGCCCGATCGCCATGTTCCAGGCCGTCAAGCACCATTGCGCCAACATGCTCGTGGCGACCGAGTTGTCGACCGCCGCCGTGTGGGACGCCGCCCGCGCCGCCGACGCCGGCGGCGACCAGTTCTCCCTCACCGCCGCGATGGCCGCCGCGTTGGCGCTACCCGCCGCCGACCTCTGCGCCAATCTGAACATCCAGGTCCACGGTGGCATCGGTTTCACCTGGGAACACGACGCCCACATCTATCTCCGCCGCGCCTCGGCACTCCGCGCGGTGCTCGACCCGGAGTCGGCAGCGACCGCCGCGACCGACCTGACCCGCGCCGGCGTGCGACGGGTCCGCACCGTCGACCTCCCGCCCGAGGCCGAATCGATTCGCTCCGAACTCCAAGCGTTCATCACCGAGGCCAAGGGCCTCGACGGGGACGCGCTCCGCGGCCGGCTGATCGAGACCGGCTACCTGATGCCGCATTGGCCGAAGCCGTACGGGCGCGGCGCCGGCGCCGTCGAACAACTCGTGATCGAGCAGGAATTCAACGCGGCCGGGATCACCCGCCCCGCCTACGGCATCACGGCCTGGGTCATCCTCACGCTCATCCAACACGGCAGCGAGGATCAGGTGTCCCGCTGGGTCCATCCGGCACTCAACCAGGAGATCATCTGGTGCCAGCTGTTCAGCGAGCCCGACGCCGGTTCCGATGCCGCCGGCGTCAAGACCCGCGGCACGCGCGTCGACGGCGGCTGGCTCGTGAACGGACAGAAGGTCTGGACCAGCGGCGCCCACGTCTCGGGCCGCGGCCTGGCGACCGTGCGCACCGACCCCGACGCGCCGAAGCACAACGGCATCACCACCATGGTGATCGACATGCACGCCGAGGGTGTCGAGGTCCGGCCGCTCAAGATGCCGAGTGGAGGCTCCGAGTTCAACGAGGTCTTCTTCAACGACGTGTTCGTCCCGGACGACGACGTGGTCGGCCCGGTCGACGGCGGCTGGACGGTCGCCCGGGCGACGCTCGGCAACGAGAGCGTCAGCATCGGCGGGGGCACCGGCGGCATGACGTTGCCCGGCGACGCGCTGATCCCGGGCTACGACGCCCATCCGGAGCGGCTGTCCGGCGGCGCCGCCCGCATCGGCCGGTACATCGCCCAACACCAGGCGATCGCGGTGCTCAACATGCGCAGCGCCCACCGCGCGGTGGCCGGCGGCGGGCCCGGGCCCGGAAGGCAACGTCACCAAGCTGGTGCTGTCGGAGATCGGCCACGACGCCGCGGCGATCATGGCCGAGGAGATGGGTCAGGACACGGCGTTGATGGACGGCGCCCGCGGCGATGGCCGGGATGCTCGTGTTGATGAACCGCGCCCTGTCGATCGCCGGCGGCACGTCGGAGATCAAGCGCAACCAGATCGGCGAACGCATCCTCGGCCTCCCCCGCGACCCCCTCATCAACTGACCGTCATTCCCCGTTTGCGTCGGGATTTTCGAGGCCCGGTCCTCGGAAATCCTGACGCAAACGTGGATTTGAGGGCACGCACCTAGGTGTCTCCGGCGGGGCCTTTGCGGAGGCCGGTGAGGCGTTTGATGATGTCGAACCAGAACGGTGCGCCGAGCATGAGGGCGAGCGCCGTGAACGTGATCCCGATCGCATGGACCCAGAACCGCGAGTTCGCCCAGTCGGCCCACCATGCACCCGCGTCCACCCACAGCGCCCGGTTGATCACCGCGACGCCGGTCAGCTGATCGAGCGCCCCGCTCACACAGTTGCGCACCTTGGCGTACGCCGCGGCGGCGTCGTCGACATCGTCGATCGTGTCGGCATCGGTCGGATGGGCCTTCGCGCATTCCTGTTGGATCCGTGCGAGGCCGATGCCGGTCCCGGCGGCGTCGGATGTCGTGATCGGGGTGCCATCTTGAGCGACGTCGTCGGCGAGCTGCACCAGCGCGGCACGTTCGTTCGGGTTGCGCCACAGATTCCGACCGACCGAGATCGCGTCGACCCCGCCGACGAGCGCGACGAGCAGCGCCAGCGCGAACGTGACGGTGCGGATACAGCGGCGGTAGTAGCCGCTCAGCCGTTGGAACTCGCCGTCGAAATACGACTCGACGTTTCCCCGGAACGTGTCGATCTCTCCCGACGACACCTCCCACAACCTTCGCAGCGTCGGCGCGAGCGGCGACTGCGGGTCGAGTTCGGCGATCGCCGCGGCGACCCGCAGCCGAGCGAAGTTGGCCGGGAACAGGCGCGCCGTGGCGTCGACCACCTCGCGCAATTGGTCGTCGGACGGCCCGGTCGGCCACGCCTGTGATGCCGCACGCCACGCGTCTCGCAGCCGGGGATCGCTGCCGCTGCCGTGCAACGCAAGGAGCGCACCGGTGAGTGCGTCGGCCGCGTCGCGACGGGCCTGGTCCGTCGCTTCGTCGGACGCATCACCCGTCGCGGCGAGCTGGGTGTGGAACGTGGTGAACGCGTCACGCACGTCCTTCAACCCCGCGTCGAGGAGCTGGGTCGCCCGATCGATGGCAACGGTCGCTTCGCCGGCTTCAGCGTTGCGGTCGAGCAGTACCCCGACCGAACGAGTCACCTCCTGGCGACCGACATCGGCGAACACCTCGAGAAACCCCTGCGCGAGCGACGAGGCCGGCACGCTCTTGATCGTGGTGAGCGTCCCGGCGTGCGTGAGCAGCTGTGGCGCGTCGATCGGGTCGAGCGCGTAGGCGACTCTGCTCAACCAGTCCGTCGTGCCGATCGCGCCGGGCGTGAGCGCGATCGTCGACCCACCGGCGGCGGGCCGCTTGTCGTTGCGCTTGCCCCACAGCTTGGTGATCCCGAGGCGGCCGCGCGGCAACGCGCGCGCCGATCGATCACCGTCGAACAGGTCGTACAGATACGACCACAGGAACTTCGCCCGGACCCGGGTCAGCCACGCGATGCCCTCGTTGAGGCCGCTGACCACCATCCCCGCCAGGAAGAACACGACTGCCATGCCGACCGCGAGATCCAAGTATTCCGAGTCGATCACGACCAGTACCTCCCGTCCGGATGCGTCCCTCATCATGACACGGGCACGCGAGCGTCGGACGGGTGACGGCCGCGGTCACGCGCGTCGAGAATGCATGTGTGCACGATGAAGACCGCGAGCTGTTCCGTGATCGGCGTCGCGCCGAGAGTTTCGGTTCGGCAGCAGAGTTGTACGACGCGACGAGGCCCTCGTATCCCAACGAACTCATCGAATGGCTGAGCTCCACCGCGACCGGTCGTGCGGTGGATGTCGGTTGCGGCACCGGTCGGGTCGCCCGGCTGCTGGCCGCAGCCGGATGGCGGGTGGTCGGCGTCGAGGCCGACGAGCGGATGGCGGCCGTGGCCCGATCGCACGGAATCGACGTCGTCGTGTCGAGGTTCGAGGACTGGCGACCAGAGGATCACTTCGACCTGGTCTGCGCGGGGCAGGCCTGGCACTGGATCGACCCACAGGTCGGCTACGAGCACGCCGCGGAGGTGCTACGGCCGGGTGGTCACCTTGCCGTCTTCTGGAACACCTATCACTACAGCCCTGCGACGATGGCCGTGTTCACCGCCGTGCTCGAGGAACGTGCGCCTCATCTGCTGATCGATTCGGTGCCGTTCGGGACGGCGAAGTCCGGACCACTCGGATCTCGACGCAGAGATGGTCAGGTCTGCTGAGCGGTGGTTCGACGAACCGGAGTTCCGGGTGTTCCACCACGGACGTGTCCAGAGCGTCGAGGACTGGCTGGCCGAGTCCGTGACGCACTCGCCGGTGGCCATGCTGGACGACGACACTCGTACCGTCCGTCCTTGCCGACCTGCGCGCCGCGCTCACCGAACGCATCGGCGGGCAGATCGATGTCCGGTACGAAACCCGCGTCACCTCGGCGAGACGTCGCTGACGACGTCCACTGCCGTCAACCGGCGTCAGCAGATCATCGATGCGGGAACGGCGAGCTGGTCGTAGATCGCCAGCAGATCGAACCGCATGCTCGGGATCGTCGGTGGCGGCGGCGAGCTGGTCGATCAGCCGATCGAAGTCGGCGCCCGTCTTTCCGTCGTACGAGTCCTGCATCGGGCCCCACTCGTCCCAGGGAAGCATCTCGATCTTGCAGGCGACGCTGGCAAGATCTCGCATCGCATTGCCACGGACTTCGCCAGGCCCCCAGTTCTCTGTCCCGAAGACACCGAACTCCATCGCGTCCGCTCCGTCCGATCGGATCAGTTGCCAGGCCTCACCCGCCGTGAGGAACTCGCCGGGACGAAGATCGTCGGTGCGCGCCGCGCCAGGGGTCGCCAGATCGAGATACTCGGGGTCGGTCCGAATCCAACGCCGTTGCTCGCTCGACCAGTACTCGACGATCCAATGGTCCACCTTCCGGGGCGGCACGAAGTAGGTCGCGAAGCCGCACCTCGCCCGGGCCGGAACGCCGACCGCGCGCAGAAATGCCGTCGCCAGCACGGCGAAGTGTCGACACGTACCGACCACTCGTTG
Organism: Ilumatobacteraceae bacterium; assembly: GCA_963752815.1. GTDB lineage: Bacteria > Actinomycetota > Acidimicrobiia > Acidimicrobiales > Ilumatobacteraceae > Sva-07. Next base: position 23,968 of record CAVVZI010000007.1, read on the forward strand.
CTGCGGTGGTCGTGGCTCGTTCAACGGCGTCACACCGTCCAACTCGAGCACTCGCTGCAACAGGGCACTCGCCGGCCGCGTGTTGCGTTCCGCCATGCGTTGCTCGGACAGTCCGGCCCCGAACGCGTCGGGCGGCGACACCACCAGACCCTGCGCAACCCGACACAGACCCTCCGGTCCGAGCCCCAGCGCTCGGATCATGGCGACCTGATCGGTGGTCAGCTCCGTCAGCGGCCCCGCGGCCGCAAAGAATTCGACCTCCACCGGCGTCACGTTACAAGAGCCTCAAATCCCGGTGCGCGACGTTTGGAGCGACATCCGTTGGGGCACTCGCCTCGCCGTGGGAACGATGAAAGCACTCTGGGCATCCGTGCAGGGCAATCCGGTGTTCATGCGTCAGGTCAACGGCTGGCTCACGATTTTCTGGATCGTGATGATTCCTGTTTCCATCGTCACCGGCTGGATCTCCAGCGTCACGTACGTCGCGGTGCTGTCGTTGTGGGCGCTCGCGTCAGGTCACTGGGCCGCTTGGCAAGCCGCGCGCGTGGAGGTGGCCCAGCAGGCAGAAATCGACGCGAGGATCGCCGACCCGATCGAACAACGGGTCGTGGATGTTCTCGTCGAAACCACCAACATCGAGCCGGCCGTCGGCCACTGACTGGAGAAACGACCATGACCATCTGGGACTATCCCGTCGGAATTGGGACGTCCACCCGGAATCTCCTCGGATATGACGTCGAGGCAACCGACGGAGGCATCGGCAAGATCGAGGAAGTCAGCAACGTGGTCGGCCAAGCTCACCTGGTCGTCGACACGGGCCTCTGGACCTTCGGCAAGAAGCGGATGATCCCGGCCGGCGTCGTCCGGGAGGTCGACGACCAGAACGAAAAGGTCCGAGTCGGACTCTCGAAGGACCAGATCAAGGCCGCGCCCGACTTCGACGCGCAACGACGCAACGACCGCGACCCCTACGACACGTACTACCAATCCTTCGAGACGTCGGAGGCGAGTTGAGCAACGTGCGCCGGTCGACGACTTCGGTCAGTCCCCGTTGTCGTCGGCGAGGACCTTGTCGGCCTTGCGGTTGATCCGGGCGAACTCGTCCTTCGTCAGATTCCCGGCCTTGCGCTGCTTGCGGGCCCTCGACTTGGCGCTGATCGCGTGATTCCGGTCCGGCATCGGATAGTTGCCCGTCTGCTTCTTGGCCTCCGCCGTGCGCGCCTTCTCCGGGAGACCGAACTCCTTGGAGGGCAGCTTGGCCCGGTCCTTCTCCGTCAACTCCGACATGGCACCTCGATTCATCGACTGCGCCCGCTGGATGTCGGAGTTCCCGACCCGACGAACCGTCAAACCGTCGGCTGCTTCACCACCGAGGGTGAGGCAACATCCCCTCAGCGGCGTGTTCCATGGACAAGACTCAACCGAAACCAAGAACTGGCACGACCGACGAGTTCGGTCGCGTGACTTCACCACACACAACCCACCAGTCGGTGGACCGAAAGGAATGCAGTGCTCGGATACATCTACCCCGCCGGCGGGATCTTCCTGTCGATGTTCTATTTCTTCATCTTCTTCATCTGGATCATGCTGTTGTTCCGGGTGTTCGCGGACATCTTCCGCAACCACGAAATGGGTGGTTTCACCAAGTTCCTGTGGATCCTGTTCGTGATCGTCGTGCCGTTCCTCGGCATCTTCATCTACATCATCGTCCACGGAAAGTCGATGGCTCACCGCGACATGGAGCAGGCGCAAGCGCAGCAGGATTCCTTCAAGGCGTACGTGCAGCAGACCGCAAGCACCGCCAGCACCGCTGACCAACTCGCCCAGCTCGCCGACCTCAAGGACCGCGGCCTGATCACGCCGGAGGAGTTCGAAATCGCCAAGGCCAAGGCGCTGGCCTGAGCCGATCGTCCCGCGCCGAGCGCGGGACTGAGTGAACGCAACCGATGGTCGACAGTCTCGAACCGGCGCAGGTCGGTCCACTCTCGAGGGAAGCACTGCGGACGCCGCGCGCCGCGGGAATCGCGGGCATCGCGTTCGCGGTGCTTCTCTTCACGGTGCTCGTGCTCGTACGGCTGGCGGTCCCGAACGATCCGGCGGAAGCCGGTGCATGGCTGACCGACGGCAATCGGCGAAGGGCTGCGATCGTGGCACTCAACCTGATGCCCTTCGCCGGCATCGCCTTCCTGTGGTTCATCGGCGTGGTCCGCGATCGCATCGGGGCAGGCGAGGACCGGCTCTTCGCGACGGTGTTCCTCGGCAGCGGCCTGCTGTTCATCGCGATGTTGTTCGCCGGCGGTGCCGTCGCGGGCGGCCTGATCCTCTCGGCGAACGGTCAACAATCCGACGACGTCTGGTCGTTCGGCCGGCGGGTGACGCACACGCTGTTCAACGTCTACGCGATGAGGATGGCGGCCATCTTCACCATCTCGACGACCACGATCGCCACCCGACTCGGGCTCGCCCCGCGCTGGCTCTCGGTCCTCGGTCTGACCACTGGCGTCATCCTGATGTTCGCCGTGGGCCTGTTGGCATGGGTCGAGCTGCTGTTCCCCGTCTGGGTCCTCGTCTTCAGCCTGCACATCCTCGTCGTGTCGTTCCGCTCCCCCACGGCGAACGTTCAGCCGGCCTGAGTCGACACGGCGCCGGAGCGCGTGGTGGACTCGGCGGGTGCGTGCCGATGAACCGTCCCTGACGGCGAGAGGTGTGGCACTGGCCCGAGCCAGGCTGGAGCGATCGGCCTCCCCGACCGGTGACCCGGAAGGCGACGTGGCCTTGGCGACCTCGCTGGCGCAAGGCGTCGAGCGGCCGGTCGACCTCGCGGAACGCGAGCGACGAGCACTCCGGCGATTTCTCAGCTTCATGGAGGCGCGCACGTTGTTCTTCGACGACGCGGTCGTCGGTGCCATCGATCGTGGCGTCACCCAGGTGGTGATCCTCGGCGCCGGCTATGACGGGCGGGCGCTCCGATTCCGTACGCCCGGTGTCCGGTTCTTCGAGGTCGACCATCCCGCGACACAGGCCGACAAGCGTCGCCGGCTGGACGCGCTCGACATCGCCACGACCGGGATCACCTTCGTCGAGGCCGACTTCACCGAGCCCGGCCTCGACCAGCGGCTCGCCGACGCCGGCCACCTCGCAGAGGAGCAGACCCAGTTCCTCCTCGAGGGCGTGTTGCGGTACCTGCCCGAACCCGCCGTGCACGACCTGCTCGGCACGGCGCGTCGGCGGGCGGCGGCCGGAAGCGAACTCGCGGTCAGCATCGTCACCAGCCCCTGGAACAGACCGACGCCCGCCGAGACGGCCAGGGCGATGACGAGGATCAGCACGAACGGCAGGCCGCTGCGCTCGTGGAGCGCGGCCACGATGCAGGCCGCGAACCCCATCACGGAAGCAACCGACAGGTCGATCTCGCCGGCGATGATCACGAACGTCATCGCGATGACGACGATGATCTTCTCGATCGACAGCTCGAACAGGTTCACGAAGTTGTCGACGCCGAGATACCCGTCCGACTGCGCGATGTTGAAAGACGAACGAAGCAAGGAGGACCGCCGAGAGCAGGATCGTCCAACTGCGCTGAAGGGCCCAATCACGCATCGCCGGCGATCCCTCCGATCGCGGTGTGCCGCTCACTCTTCAGCCCGCTCCGCGGCGGAACCGCTTGTTGACGACGAGATCGAGGATGATCGCCCCCAGGATCAGCGCGCCCAGCACGGCAGTCGCGCCAGAACACGCTCACCTGCGGAACGCGAACCAGACCCAGGCTCAGGTCGAGGATCTCGATCAGGATCGCCCCGAGGAAGGCACCGATCACCGTGCCCGATCCGCCCTGGATGCTCACGCCCCCCACGACCGCGGCGGCGATGGCCGCCAGCTCGAACGATGCCCCGGCGGTGACGTTGACCGTGCCGAACTGCCCGAGGAACATGAAGCCGGCCAATCCCGCGAGCGCCCCGCACACCACGAACGCGGTGAGGGTGATGCGGGCCTGCGGCAGCCCGACCTGGCGAGCCGCGTCCGGATTGGAACCGACCGCGTACACCATGCGCCCGACCCGCAGCCGACCGAGGATGACCTGCAGCACGATCGCAACGACGAGCGCGATCACGAACATCAGCCGGAGGTCGAAGTCGCCGAAACTGCACGAGCGTGTTCCGCGGGAGATTGACGACCCAGTCGGGCAGATCGGCCGTGACGATCGTCTGTCCACCGGCGACGCTCCCGCGACCGCGTCAGCACCGCCCTGAAGATCGCCAGCGTGCCGAGCGTGACGATGATCGCCGGCACCTTGGCGTAGGCGACGAGCACGCCGTTCACGAGACCGAGCGCGGCGCCGATCGCGGCGGCGAGCAGCACGGCCACCACCGCGGGCAGACCGTTGTGGGACGACAGCACGTCACCCGTCACGAACGCCGACACACCGAGGATCGAGCCCACCGAGAGATCGACCTGGCGGGCGATGATCACCACCGACTCGCCGGCGGCGAGCAGTGCCGTGATGGCGACGCTGATCGCGATCCGGTTGAACAGCCGGCCCTCGAGGTAGTTGTCGATGACGAGGTTGAACAGCAGCAGCGACAGCACGATCAGCCCGACGAGCGTGAGTTCCTTGACGCGCTCGGGCCCCGACCAGGAACCGCGTTGGCGCACCTCGGGCTCGGGAGCCTCGCTCACGACCAACGTGCCAACGGTCGAGGTCACTGTCCACCAACCGCGGCGAGCATGACGCGCTCCTGGTCGAACTGATCGAAATCGAGCGTGACGGCCTGGTGCCCCTCGCGCATGACGAGGATGCGATCGCTCATGGCCAACACCTCGGGCAGGTCGGAGGAGATCAGGATCACCGCCATGCCGGACCGGGCGAGGTCGTCGACGAGGCGGTGGACGTCGGCCTTGGCACCGACATCGATGCCCCGCGTCGGTTCGTCGAGTATCAGGACCCGCGGCTCGGTGTTGAGCCACTTCGCGATCATCACCTTCTGTTGATTCCCGCCGGACAGGTTGGCCACGGGAGTGTGGAGGCTGGGGGTGCGGATCGACAGCGCTGAGCGGAAACGTTCGGCGACCTCGAGCTCAGCCGACGTGTCGACGAGCCGGAGCGCGTTCGTGTAGCGATGCAGGATCGGCAGGGAGATGTTGGCGGCGACCGACTGCGGCATGCTCAGGCCGAGCTTCCGGCGATCCTCCGACAGGTAGGCGACTCCGTGGCGCACGGCGTCCTGGGGCGAACGGATCGTCACCTGCTCACCGGCGATCTCGACGGTTCCCTGGTCGGCCGGTGCGATGCCGAACAGGGCCAGGCCGATGTCGGTCCGGCCCGCGCCGACCAGTCCGGCCAGGCCCAGCACCTCGCCGTGGCGGACTTCGAAGGTCACGCCACTGAAGACCCCGCTGCGCCCGAGGTTGCGAACCGACAGTGCGACGTCACCCAGGTCGTGGCGGGTACGGACGAAGAACTCTCCGAGGTCGCGCCCGACCATCTCCTTGACGGCGATCGTCTCGTTGGTCTCACCGACCGGCCACGTGGAGATGTGGCGGCCGTCGCGGAACACGCTCACGCGGTCGGAGATCGCGAACACCTCGTCGAGGCGATGGGTGATGAACAGCACGGCGACGCCCGCCGAACGCAGCTGTTCGACCTGTCGGAACAGTCGCTCGACCTCGTGCGCGGACAGGGCGGCCGTCGGCTCGTCCATGATCAGCACGCGCACGTCCTGGGTCATCGCCTTGGCGATCTCGACCGCCTGTTGTTCACCGACGGTCAGCGTGCTCGCCGGAGCGTTCGGGTCGAGATCGACGTCGAGCGCCCGGAGCACCTCGCGCGCATCACGCCGCAGGCGCCGCCAGCTGACCACGCGGCCGCGGTTGCGGTGGCCCATGAAGATGTTCTCGGCGACCGTCAGGTCGGGGAAGATCAACGGCTCCTGATAGATCGCCACCACGCCGTGCCGCTGCGCGTCGGCGGGCGACTTGATGTGGACCGCCTCGCCATTGATCAGGAGTTCGCCCGAGTCGGCCGTGTAGAGGCCGGTCATGATCTTGATCAGGGTCGACTTGCCGGCACCGTTCTCTCCGAGGAGGGCGTGCACTTCGCCCGCGTGCAGCGCGATGTGCGCACCGTCGAGCGCGCGCGTGCCGCCGAAGCTCTTGGTCACATCGCGCATCTCGAGCACCGCAGTGCGCACGTGCGCGGAGTCGTCAACAGGCGACAATCGCTCCCCTCCCTCTCGAGCGTTTTTGAAACGCTTCAGTCAGAGTAGAAAGAAGCCTCGCCGTTGTCAAGGAAGCGGCAAGGGCCGGCCGGCCAGCGGTCGAAACGTCGGCCGGCGCGCTCAGGACTTGGTGGCGGTCGAGGCCCTGGCGACCAACTCGGGTGAGAACACCACCTGTTCGTGCACGTGCTCGCTGCCGCGCTCGGCTTCGTCGAGCAGCAACCGTGCGGCGGTACGCCCGAGTTCGTGGCGTGGCTGAGCGACGGAGCTCAACGGCACCGCCGCGGCCGCCGCGTACTCGATGTCGTCGTAGCCCACGATCGCCATGTCGTCAGGCACGGCGACACCGTGCTGCGTGAGGTGCTGCAGCAGACCGACCGCGACGAGGTCGTTGGCGCAGAACGCCGCCGTCGGCCGGCGCCGCAACGGGATGCCCATCAGCTTCTCGCCCGCCTGGCGACCGTCGGCGAACGTGAGCCCGACCGTCGGGATCACCGTCAGCGCGTCGCCACCGAGTCCGGCGCGGGCGATCGCCCGCTCAGCGCCGCTCTGGCGGTCGGCCACCTGGGGGATCGTGATCGGCCCACCGATGAAGGCGATCCGTCGATGGCCCCGCTCCACCAGGTGCTCGACGGCCAGGTCGCCGCCCTCCACGTCGTCGACGCCGACGGCACACCACTCCGGCGGCCCACCGCGCATCAGCCGATCGACGAAGACCAGCGGGATCCCGCGACGGAGGAGATGGGCGATCCTCGGGTTGGTGGGGTCAACGGCCGTGATCAACACGCCGCGCGCTCGGAGCTCGGCGAGATCGCGCAGGTATTCGTCCTCGCGCTCGGGGTCCTGATCGCTGTCGCACAGGAACAGGGAGAGCCCGTGCTGGCGGATCGTCTCCTCGACGCCCCTGGCGACATCGGTGAAGAACGGGTTCGCCGCGTCGAGCGCGACATAGGCGACGAATCGGCTGCGGCCGGCCTTGAGCTGCCGGGCGGAGCCGTTCGGTACGAAGCCCAGCTCGGCGATGGCGGTCTCGACCTTGCGCCGGGTCACCGACCGGACGAGATCTGGACGGTTGAGCACGTTCGAGACGGTGCCGATCGAAACACCGGCGAGCGCAGCGACATCCTTCATGCTCGCGTGGCTCATCGTTCGGCCCTCATTCCCATCGCTTCCCCATCGCGCGTTGACAGTCGATGATCCGTGAGCGTACTTTATTGAAACGCTTCATTGGACGTGGAACGGGCATCGAGGATCTGCATGACGTTGACCAGCGACGTACTTCGTCGGCTCGAAGACCAGGAGATCGAGGTGCCGTCATGGGCGTTCGGCAACTCCGGCACGAGGTTCAAGGTGTTCGCGCAGCCCGGGGTGCCACGCGATCCGTTCGAGAAGGTGGCCGATGCCGCCCAGGTCCATGCGATGACCGGTCTCGCTCCGAGCGTCGCGCTGCACATCCCCTGGGACGACGTCGACGATTTCGCGAAGCTCGGCGAGCACGCCGCGTCGCTCGGATTGCGACTGGGCACGATCAACTCGAACACGTTCCAGGACGACGTGTACAAGCTCGGCAGTTTGGCGCATCCCGACGCAGCCATTCGGCAGCGCGCGATCGACCATCACTACCGGTGCATCGAGATCATGCACGAGACCGGATCGTCCGACCTGAAGATCTGGCTCGCCGACGGCACCAACTATCCAGGCCAGGACGACATCCGTGGTCGGCAGGAGCGACTCGCGGAGGCGTTGGCGACGATCTACGCGCGGCTCGACGAGACCCAGCGGCTGGTGCTCGAGTACAAGTTCTTCGAACCGGCCTTCTACCACATGGATGTTCCCGACTGGGGCACGTCGTACGTGCACTGTGCGTCGCTCGGGAGCCGGGCGGTGGTGTGCCTCGACACGGGTCACCACGCGCCGGGGACCAACATCGAGTTCATCGTCGCCCAACTCCTGCGGTTGGGCAAGCTCGGTTCGTTCGACTTCAACTCGAGGTTCTACGCCGACGACGACCTGATCGTCGGTGCGGCCGATCCGTTCCAGCTGTTCCGAATTCTGCACGAGGTGAACCGCGGCGGCGGCTTCGAGGCGAGCTCCGGTGTGGTGTTCATGCTCGACCAGTGCCACAACATCGAGCCCAAGGTCCCCGGCCAGATCCGGAGCGTGCTGAACGTGCAGGAGATGACGGCCCGTGCCCTCTCGGTCGACGCCGACGCGCTCACGGTCGCCCAGCGCGACGGCGACGTGCTGGGCGCCAATCAGGTCCTGATGGATGCCTTCTACACCGACGTGCGCCCGGCGCTCGCCGACTGGCGTGAGCAACGCGGTCTGCCCCGCGACCCGCTCGCCGCCTACGCGGCGTCCGGCTACCAGGCCGAGATCGAATCGACGCGGGTCGGCGGCGCCCAGGCCGGCTGGGGCGCCTGACGTACGCCACGATGTAGTCGATGGTCGACGCACGCGTGCTGCCGCGAGAGGATCGACCTCGTCGCGCACCCGGACCGACCGGCCGCAACAAGCTCCGCCTGATGCGGGCACTGTTGAGCGACCCGGCCCCGGCGCTCGATGAACTGCGCCGCGAGTACGGCCCGATCGTCGAGATCGGCGTCGGCGGGATGCGTCTCGCAGTCATCGGTGACCCTGCCGTCATGCGGGAGATGTTCGCCAAGGGCGCTGACGCCTACCGGTGGGGCCACCGTTACAACGTCGTGGGTGTCCGGCTCGTCGTCGGACCGGGTTCGATGATCGTGTCGGACGGAACGGACCATGCACGGCGGCGACGGGCGTCGCAGAGCGCGTTCAGCCGTCCGCGGCTCGACGGTCTCATCCCGATGATCGTGAACAGGACCGACCTCGCCATCGATGCGCTGGCGCGATCGTCCTCGCCGGGTCAGGAGCTCGACCTGTATCCCGTCGGGCGCGCCCTGATTCTCGGCATCACCCTCGACGCCTTCTTCGGCCCGCGCCTGGCGGCTCGCGCCGGCGAGATCGGCGGCTTGTTGCAGCGTCCTCAGGACTTCCTCGAGGCACCGGTCTTCGAGCAGTTGCCACGACCGTGGCCGTTCAGCCGACGGGGGAAGGTGCGCCGCGACCGAGGCGCCCTCGACCAGATCGTCGATGAGGAGATCGCACTCCGTCGCGCTGACCCGTCGGCCGCCCGGGACGACCTGCTGGGCGCACTGATCGCCGACGACTCGCTCTCGATCGACGAGATCCGTGATCAAGCGGCCACGGCGATCGGTGCCGGCTTCGACACCACGTCCGCGGCGCTGGCGTGGATGCTGGTTCGCGTGTCCCGGTCGCCCGGCGCGTGGGCGCGGCTGAAGGCCGAAGCCGACGACGTGCTCGGTCGTCCTGGATCGGAGGCGCACGGCGACCGATCCACGCTCACCGGTCTCACGTACTCGCGCAACGTGGTCCAGGAGTCGCTGCGGCTGCACCCCGCCGGCCTGGTCGGAGTGCGACAGGCAGCTCGGGACATCGACCTGGGCGGCTACACCGTTCGGCGTGGCACGCTCGTCGTGTGGTCGCCCCACCTCGCCGGGCGAGACGCGGCGACGTGGACCGATCCGCTGCGCTTCGACCCGGACCGCTTCGTCGGGCTCACGTCCGAGCAGCAGGCACTCGCCGATCAGGCGTGGGTGCCGTTCGGGCGCGGGCCCCACATGTGCCTCGGCTTCGCGCTCGCCCAGATGGAACTGACCTTGATCATCAGCCGCATGGCCCAGCGACTCGTTGCGGCGTCGTCATCCGACGTGCCACGACCCGTCGGGATGGTCGTCAACCGTCCCACCGGCGGAGCGGTCGTCCAGTTGACGACATTCGCCGGAGACATCCGGTGACCGCACGACCAGCACCACCGGACCACACGTCGCGGCACCGTTGCACCGTTCGGACCTGAGGAACATACTGAGCTCACGATCGGAGTTCGCGATGCAGGTATGGATCGATCAGGACTGTTGCACCGGCGCCGGGCTGTGCGTCGACCGGTGCCCCGACCTGTTCATCGTGCTGGAAGACGGCATCGGCTACGTCCGCGACGGCGATGCCGTGCTCACCGGTCCCGACCAGGTGGGCGCGGTGCCGCCCCGCCACGAGCGCGACGCGATCGATGCCGCCGAGCACTGCCCCGGTGAATGCATCTACGTCGAATGGGAGGTCCCGGCCGCACCTGACGACGAGGATGCGGACATCCAGGACGCCGACGTCATCGTCGGATCGGGCTGAACGACAGACCGAGCCGCTCGACCGTCCGTCAGGGGTTGCCTCCGAAACCGCAGGTGATGTCCGGGATGCAGTCGGACGTGTCGAGCACGGTGACCGACGCGTTCGCCCCTTTGCGATCGAGCCTGAACCGCACCCAGGTGTGGTTGTTGGAGTCGTCAGACTCGCGCCAGTGGTTATCGGGGTCGGCCTCGTGCTCGAGGGTGTAGATGCCAGGTTCGAGACCGGTGACTTCGAGTTCCTGGCCCGGTGTCGAGTGGTGGTACTGGTCGCCCCAGCCGGGCGCGATGCCCTGCAGGTCGCCGTTGCACTCGAAGTAGGTGCGCGGGAAGTCCTTCTTGAAGGTGCCGGTGTCGCCGTAGTGCTTGACGTCGACGAGACAGAACGTCACCTTCGTGCCGGTCGCCTGGGACACCCCGGCCGCGTCGAGGATGGTGAACTCGGCCACCGCGTCCTGGTGCCAGTGGTTGTGCTCGGGATGGAACAAGGCGACACCAGCCTCTTGGGTGTCGACGACGTTTCCCTCGGCGTCGAGGATCTCCTGAACGGCATGAGTGCACTGCTCGTACTCGACGCCCTCGAGGACGCACGGCGCCACCTGACCACCGCCGCGGATCTGGAGTGGCCCTGCGCCGATGTTGATGTGCGTGGTGCTGAATCGGAGGAACTCGCCCTGCTGGGTGTTCTGGATCTGGAGGTGGTGCGGGACCTCCTCGACGATGTCGGGCAGGAGGCCGGCGGTCGGCTCCGCCTCTGCGCCCGTGCCGTTCGTCGCTACCGCCACCGCGGCGACAATCAAGATTGCCGCGGCGGCAATGCCGCCCGTCGTCTGCCAGTGCTTCACTGTGCCCGCCTTCCGGTAACCCGCCGATGGTGTGGGGCATTGTCCCAGGCGCCGGTCGCGGCGTCAACGACCGGACACCACGCGCGGGTCACACGTCTGACGTCGACGGGTCCACCACGGTCCGCCACCGCCGAATGAGTGAACAATGTGCGCACATGGACCGCAGATTGATCACGCATTGCCCGAATGGCCCGCCGGTCGGGAGTCGCCGTACGGGCCGATCGTTCGGCGGATGAGGGGAACGCCCGGTCGGTAGGCCAGGTGATGGTGCGTCGGTGCGTCGAGGATCACGGCGTGTCCGGCGGTGCCCGGCGCGAGTCGTCCCACGTCGCTGCGGCGCAGAGCGGCGGCACCCCCGACGGTGACGGCGGCGATCGCTTCGTCGATGGTCATGCCCATGTCGCGCACGGCGAGCGCGATGCAGAAGGAGATCGAGGTCGTGTAGCTCGAGCCGGGATTGCAGTTCGACGCGATCGCCACCGTCGCGCCGGCGTCGATCACCCGGCGCGCGTCGGGGTACGGCTGGCGGGTGGAGAAGTCGGTCGCGGGGAGGAACGTCGCCACGGTGTCGCTCCCGGCGAGCGCCTCGATGTCGGCGTCGCTGAGGTAGGTGCAGTGGTCGACCGACGCACACCCGCACTCGACCGCCAGCTGCACACCGGGGCCGTGGCCGAGCTGGTTCCCGTGGAGTCGGAGCCCGAGGCCGGCGGCGCGTCCCGCCTCCAACACCGCTCGGCACTGGTCGGCGTCGAACGCGCCGGTTTCGCAGAACGCGTCGATCCACGCCGCGTTCGGTGCGGCGGCGTCGAGCATGTCGGTACAGACGAGATCGATGTAGTCGTCGGGTCGGCCGGCGAACTCGGTGGGCAGCAGATGGGCGCCGAGGAATGTGGACTCGGCCGTGTGCCTCCGGGCGATCTCGACCGAGCGCGCCTCGTCGTCGACGTTGAGCCCGTAGCCCGACTTGATCTCGATCGTCGTCGTTCCGGCCCGGTGCGCCTCGTCGAGACGGCGGCGGACGAGACGGTCGAGTTCGTCGGTCGGGGTGTTGCGCGTCGCTTCGGTCGTCGTGCGGATGCCGCCACCGTCGTACGGCTGACCTGCCATCCGGGCGGTGAACTCCTCGGCCCGGTCGCCGGCGAACACGAGGTGCGTGTGGGAGTCGACGAAACCGGGCAGGACGCAGGCGCCATCGGCATCGATGCGTTCGTCGGCGATCGCGCCCGCGCCACCGACGTGCGTGACCGCCCCGTCGACGATGACGACGCAGGCGTGCTCGAGGATGCCGAGCGGCCCGCGCCCGATCGTCGGATCGTTCGTGATGAGCGAGCCGATGTTGTCGATCACGAGCGCGCGCGTCGCGGCCACCTCAGGCTCACCCGCGGTCATCGGTCCATCAGCTCCGTGATGGCGGCGTGCAGTTCGGCGGCGACGTCGATCTCGACGTGTCGCCCGTCGGTGACGATCTGTCGGCCGTCGACAACGACGTCGGTGACATCGCCGGCGCTCGCCGCGAACACCGTCGCTTCGATCGCATCCGCGTCGCGAGCACCCGCCGTGCGCACCGATCCCAGAGACACGGACACCAAGTCGGCGCGCTGCCCGACCGCGATCGCGCCGGCATCGTCCCACCCGAGACAGCGGTGCCCGCTGACGGTCGCCATGTCGAGCAGGTCGATCGCCGCGTGCACACCACGCTGCTGACTGCGCAGGCGCTCGTCGAGTTCGAGCGCACGACCTTCCTCGAACAGGTCGATGACCGCGTGCGAGTCCGATCCGAGTGCCATCGGCACGCCGGCCGCGGCGAAGGCACGGGTCGGCCCGATGCCGTCACCCAGGTCGCGTTCGGTGGTCGGGCACATCGCCACGGTCGAGCCGGCGGCGGCGAATGCCGCGATGTCGGCATCGTCGACATGGGTGGCATGCACTGCGGTGAACCCCGCGGAGAGCGCTCCCGCGTCCCCGAGCACCCCGGTCGGCGTTCGACCGTGGCGCGCGAGGCAGGCCTCGTTCTCGGCCGGCTGCTCCGACACGTGGGCGTGGAGCACCGCGCCGGTGTCGGCGGTCCAGCGGGCCACCGTCCCGATGGCGTCGGGGTCGACGGCGCGCACGGAATGGATGGCGGCACCGATCCGCCGGGTGTCGGTGGAACCGAGCGCGGCGACGCGCTCGATCCAGGCACCGACGCTGCCGTCACTGAACCGGCGCTGCGCGACCGATGGCTCGGCGTACCCGGCGTCGGTGAGCCCACCGTGCAGGTACAGCGTGTCGAGCAAGGTGATGCGGATCCCAGCTTCGGTGGCGGCGGACATGAGCGCCTCGCCCATCTCGTTCGGGTCGGCGTACGGCGTGCCGTCCGGTTGGTGGTGGAGGTAGTGGAACTCGCCCACGCACGTCACGCCGGCCAGCGCCATCTCGGCGAACGTGGCTCGCGCCAGACGGTGGTAGCTGTCCGGCTGCAGGCGTTCGGCGGCCCGATACATCAGCTCGCGCCACGTCCAGAACGTGCCCCGGTCGGCCTGCGTGCGCGAGCGCAAGGCGCGATGGAACGCGTGGCTGTGCGCGTTGGCGAGGCCGGGGATCGTGAAGCCGGCGAGCCTGGCCGCGCCGGCCGTCGGTTCTGCGCCCACGGTGATCGAACTGAACCGACCGTCGACCACCTCGATCGCCACCGACGGCTGCGGGCGTCCGTCGACGAGCGCGAGCTCGCACCAGAAGTAAGTCGACGATGCCCACGTCACGAGCCGACCCGTTCGACGAACGCGGTGATCCGTTCGACGAACGCGTCGCGTTGGTACTTCTCGAACTCGTCCCAGGTCGCCAGCGTCGACAGGTCGGTCACGCGGTCGATGAACAGCACGCCATCGAGGTGGTCGCACTCGTGCTGCCACGTGGCCGCCGTGAGACCGCGCTTGACCTCGTCGTGCTCGACGCCATCACGGTCGAGGTAGCGGACCCGGATGTTGACGTTGCGTTGCACGTTCCCCCGCAGCGGCACGGAGAGGCAGCCCTCGTTGATCTCGACCAGTTCGTCGTCGATCGGCTCGATCACCGGATTGATCGCGACCGTCAACGGGATCGGCGGCTTGTAGGGATAGCGCGGGTTGTTCGTCACCTCCATCACGGCGATCCGCACACGCTCGCCGACCTGCGTCGCGGCGAGCCCGGCACCGTTGGCCTGGCGCATCGTGTCGATCAGGTCGTCGATCAGACCCTGGATCGTCGCTCCGGGGATGTCGTCGACCGGCACGTCGACGGCCACCTCGCGCAGCACCGGATGGCCGATCGACAGGATCGTCCGGGCCGTCATGGCACGAGCGCGTCCTCGTGACGGCTCCACAGCAGCGGGAACAGCGGATGGTCCATCGGCACCCCGTCGGCCAGCTCGGCGTCGAGGCCGTCGAACGGCGGCGAGGTGGTCCACCGTCGCGGCGCGTGCACCATGTCGTCGCCGAGGAACCGCACCGACAGCACGCGCCGGCGATTCGTGCCGGACACGCCACCCGAGCCGTGGACGGTGAGCATGTTGAAGAACACCGCGTCGCCCGGCTCGAGCGCCCAGCCGATCACCCGCCAGCGATCGGGATCGGCGGCGAAGTCGGGCAGCTCGGCGAGGCTGCCGTCGGGGAACCACTTGGCCTGGTCGTCGAGGAACGTGCGCGGCATGTACCAGGGCCCGCGGTGGGTGCCGGCGATGAACTCCAGGGTCGCCGAGCGATCGACCGGGTCGACGGGGAACCACATGCTGGCGTTCTGCACGCCGTCGACGTTGTAGTACGGCTGGTCCTGATGCCACGGTGTGCGCTGCTTCGTGCCGGGCTCCTTGACCAGCACGTGGTCGTGGTAGAGCCGGATCGACTCCGACCCGGTGAGCTCGGCAGCGATCTCCGCGCCCGGCGACTCGCGGATGAACCGCTCCATGGCGGGGAGCCGGGTCCAGTTGCAGAAGTCCTCGATGAACGCGCCGTCGCTGTCGGCGCTCGCCCGCTTGGCCCGCGGCGAGAGGTCGGCGAGGTTCTCGTCGATCGCGTCGCGTGCCCACCCGACCTGTTCGGCGGTGAACGCCTGACGCACGCAGACCGCACCGTCGCGATCCCAATCGCCCTCGATGGTCCAGCGGCTCATGGCGTACGGCTCCCGGCGTCGACGGTCGAGCCGGCGCGCATCGGGATCGTGACGCCGCGCTCGTCGGCCACTTCGATGGCGCGCTCGTAGCCGGCGTCGACGTGGCGGATCACGCCCATGCCGGGATCGTTGGTGAGTACCCGTTCGAGCTTCTCGGCGGCGAGGTCGGTGCCGTCGGCGACGCTGACCTGACCGGCGTGGATCGAGCGGCCGATGCCGACGCCACCACCGTGGTGGATGCTCACCCACGTGGCGCCCGAACACGTGTTGACGAGGCCGTTGAGGAGCGGCCAGTCGGCGATCGCGTCCGACCCGTCGATCATCGCCTCGGTCTCGCGGTAGGGCGAGGCGACCGAGCCCGAGTCGAGGTGATCGCGGCCGATCACGATCGGCGCCTGCAGTTCACCGGAACGCACCATCTCATTGAAGCGCAACCCGAGCCGGTGCCGCTCCCCGTACCCGAGCCAGCAGATGCGCGCCGGCAGGCCCTGGAACGCGACCCGCTCCCCCGCCATCGTGATCCAGCGGTGCAAGCCTTCGTTGTCGGGGAACTCGTCGAGCACGGCCCGGTCGGTGGCGGCGATGTCGGCAGGATCGCCCGAGAGCGCGACCCAACGGAACGGACCGAGGCCCTCGCAGAACAGCGGCCGGATGTAGGCCGGGAGGAAGCCCGGGTAGTCGAAGGCGCGTTCGAAGCCGCCGAGCTTGGCTTCGGCGCGCAGGCTGTTGCCGTAGTCGAACACCTCGGCGCCGGCGTCCATGAACCCGACCATCGCCTCGCAGTGGGTCGCCATGGCGGCACGGGCTCGGCGGGTGAACTCGGTCGGATCGTCGCGCCGCAGCTCGTCCGCCGCCTCGGGCGTGAGATCGTTGGGCATGTAGCTGAGCGGGTCGTGCGCACTCGTCTGGTCGGTGACGATGTCGGCCGCCACGGCATCGGCCAGGAGGCGGGGCAGGAGATCGGCGGCATTGCCGAGCAGGCCGACCGACAGCGGGGTCCGGTTCGCCTTGGCCTCCTCGACGCGGCGGACCGCCGAGAGGTAGTCGGGTGCGATCTCGTCGAGATAGCGGTGGTCGACCCGTCGCTGGAGCATGTGCTGGTCGACGTCGATCACGAGCGCGACCCCGTCGTTCATCGTCACGGCCAGCGGCTGCGCACCGCCCATGCCACCGGCCCCCGCCGTGATGGTGAGCGTGCCGGCGAGCGAGCCGCCGAACCGCTTGCGAGCGATCTCGGCGAAGCATTCGTACGTGCCCTGCAGGATTCCTTGCGTGCCGATGTAGATCCACGAACCCGCGGTCATCTGCCCGTACATCGTGAGGCCCTGGTGTTCGAGGCGGCGGAACTCGTCCCAGTTCGCCCAATCGGGTACCAGGTTGGAGTTGGCGATCAACACCCGCGGCGCCCATTCGTGCGTGCGCATGACGCCGACCGGCTTGCCCGACTGGACGAGCATCGTCTCGTCGCGCTCGAGCGTGGTGAGCGTGCGCAGCATCGCCCGGTACGCATCCCACGAACGGGCGGCCCGCCCGGTGCCGCCGTAGACGACGAGCCGGTCAGGGTTCTCGGCGACCTCGGGGTCGAGGTTGTTCTGCAGCATCCGGTAGGCAGCCTCCTGCGGCCAGCCTCGACAGGTCAGGTCGGTGCCGCGCGGCGCGCTGATGCCGGTGACGGGCGTTCCGAGGTCGCCGAACGAGTCAGTCATGTCTTGCAGTCTGCGCCCGCCAGGCGTACGGTGTCAACCGACGACAAGTCATGTCACCAGCTGACAAGCTTGCACTGATGCGATGAGCGAACGGTCCGGGAGTCGGTCCTCTCGCTCATCGCTGAACGAAGGGACACAACGATGACGATCGATTTGGTCGACGAGACCACATTGCCCCGCTCGATCGCTCGCGTCCTCGACCTGTTCGAGATCGTGCTCGCGACGGGTCGCTGCAATTTGACCACGGCGGCCAACGCGTCCGAGCTCACCCCGACCACGGCCTTGCGGTACCTGCGAGCGCTCGAAGCCCGCGGATATGTCGATCGCGACGGAGCCGGCGACTACTCGGCGGGCCCGACGATCCTGCGCATCGCGGCATCGCTGCGCAGCGGCACGGTGCTCGACCGGCTGGCGGCAACGGCTCAACCCCATCTCGACCGGCTCGCCGAACAGACCGGCGAGTCGACGTATCTCGCGGTGAGCGACGGGCGCACCGGCACCTACGTCGCCACCGCCGAGAGCACCCGGGCGATCCGTCACGTGGGCTGGGTCGGCCAGAACGTCGAGCTCACCGGCACGGCGCTCGGCGCCGCGCTCGCCGAGCCAGGTGTGGTCGCCACCCGCACGGGCGCCGTCGAAGCCGACGTCACGGCGATGAGCCTCGCCCTGCCGGCCATCGGCCGGCTCGGTGTCGCCATCTCGATCGTCGGCCCGTCGCACCGATTCGCGGCGCAACCTGTCGCGCCTGGGTCAGGCACCAACGCGACAGGTTCGGGCGATTTCGAGCGGGCGTCTGACGGAAGCGGTCGGACAACTCGAACGGGAACTGCGCATCAACGGAGAGGACCTCACCACGTGACCATCCACCTCGACGGGCCAGGTGTCACCATCGACGACGTCGTCGCCGTCGCCCGTCGCGGCGAACCGGTCGAGCTCACCGATTCGGCGATCGAACGAATGGCCGCGTCCCGCGCCATCGTCGACCGTCTCGCCGAGGGCGAGCCGAAGTACGGCATCTCCACCGGGTTCGGCGCGCTCGCCACCGTGTCGATCCCGCCAGACCGACGGCGGGCCCTGCAGACCGCCCTCGTCCGTTCGCACGCCGCCGGCATGGGTGACCCCGTCGAGGACGAAGTCGTGCGAGCGATGGTGTTCCTGCGCGCCCGCACGCTCGCCCTCGGCTACAGCGGTGCCCGACCGCTCGTCGCCCAGGCGATGGTCGCCATCCTGAACGCGGACATCTCACCGATCGTGCCCGAATACGGCTCGCTCGGGGCGAGCGGCGACCTCGCCCCGCTGGCCCACGGGGCGCTCGCACTGCTCGGCGAGGGCGACGTCGTGCATCACGGCGAGAAGCGAGCGGCCGCCGACGCCCTGCGCGACGCCGGACTCGAACCGATCGAACTCGCCGAGAAGGAGGGTCTCGCCGTCACCAACGGCACCGACGCCATCCTGGGCATGCTCTGCCTCGCCATCGTCGACATCCAGCGGCTCCTCGCCCAGGCCGACATGATCGCGGCGATGACGATCGAGGGGCTGCTGGCCACCGACGCACCGTTCGCCGCCGACCTGCAAGCTCTCCGCCCGCAACCGGGCCAGGCCGTGTCCGCCGCCAACCTGCGGACCATGCTCGCCGGCTCGCCGATCGTGGCCAGCCACGCGACACCCGCCGACACACGCGTGCAGGACGCCTATTCGATCCGCTGCACGCCGTCGGTTCACGGAGCGGTGCGCGACACCCTCGCCCATTGCCAAGGCGTCGCCGAGCACGAACTCGCGGCGGCGATCGACAACCCGATGGTGCTCCCCGACGGTCGGGTCGAGTCGTGCGGCAACTTCCACGGCGCCCCGCTCGGGTTCGCCGCCGACTTCCTGGCCATCGCCGTCGCCGAGATCGGCGCGATCGCCGAACGACGGATGGACCGGATGCTCGACCAGACGCGCAGTCACGGACTGCCCCCGTTCCTCGCCGACGAGGTCGGCGTCGACAGCGGGATGATGATCGGCCACTACACCGCCGCGGCCATGGCGTCGGAGAACAAGCGGCTCGCCGCACCCGCATCGGTCGACTCGCTCCCGACGTCCGGGATGCAGGAGGACCACGTGTCGATGGCGTGGCTCGCCGTGCGCAAACTGCGCAAGGTCGTCGACAACGTCCGCCGGATCCTCGCGGTCGAGTACATCTGTGCGGCGCGGGCGATCGATCTGCGCGCCCCACTCGAGCCGGCCGCGGCGACGGGCGCTCTTGTCGCTTTGCTGCGCGGCGAGGTGCCGGGGCCTGGACCCGACCGCTACCTCGCCCCGGAACTCGCGGCGGCGGAACGGTTGCTCGACTCCGACGCGATGACCGACGCGCTCGCCGCCGTCGACGTCACGCTTCATTGACGGCGGGCGGAAGCGTCAGACGGCGGGCGCGATGACGGCGTTGAAGAACGCCGAGCCGGAGTCGGGGATGTGCGGCTGCTTGAACACGTTCACCGAATACGACACGAGCACCATCGAGTAGAGGAGATGGAGGAGGCGGTCAGCATCGGCTGGCAGGTCGTTCAGGTCGAGTGCGTCGAGATATTCGAGGGCGTCCTCGGCGCGGGCGGCGATGGCGTCGTAGAACTCGCTGAGCTCATCGATCGACTTCGACAGTCGCACCGCGTAGCGCTCGTCACGACCGGGCTGCACCCAGTCGTTGACCCACGGCTCGAGTTCTTCGAAGCCGGCAGGCAGGCTCGTGTCGATCGTCTGCACGCTCATGACGCTCCGTTCCCGTTCGTTCCGTGTCCGTTGGTGCCGACGCTGACCCGTGTTCCGGCGTCGCGCTCGGCGCGGTAGTCGGCCACCGCGCCGTCGATCGTGTGGTGGAAGCTGCGGATCATCAGTTCCTGGTCGCTCAGGTGGAACTCCTTCTGAGCACCGGTCTTGACGGCGGAGTACGTCGCTTCGACGGTGTTGACGTCCTGCATCGCGACCTCGATCACGCTGTTGACGACCAGTTCCTGGGCGAGGCGCTGGGTCGCGTTCTCCGGCGGCACGAAGTAGATGTCGATGTCGTAGATGTGCGACCCGACCGACTCCGGCCAGTACGTGTAGATGATGTAGAAGTTCCGCGCCCAGATCTGCAGCGATGCATTGGGCAGGATCCAGAACTGGTCGTTGCTCCACGACCGCAGCTCACCGGGGTTGAGGAATTCGGGCATCGGCCCGATGTCAGCGACGTCGTCGGGCCCGAACAAACCGCCGCGGAACAGCTTGTACACCCAGATCATCTCGCGCCGCGCCTCGCCGATCGCGCCCTTCTCACGTGGGCGCAGCGGCGGTGGGCCCGGCACCGAGGTGATGAAGTGCTTGTCGAAGAAGTCGTAGTGGTACGAATCGATCGGCGGCACCAACTTCTCGGCCTCGCGCACGTCGGAGTGGATGAACGCCTGGTGCACGTACGGCGGGTGGTACCACTCCTGGATCGTGTTGCAGGCCATCTTCCAGTTGCCGTTGACCCGGGTGGAGAACCCGTAGCGCTGGGTCATCAGATGGAACGGGTACTGCTCGATCTCGCACACCCGCTCGCCGAGGAAGTCACGCAGCGGCTCCGCGTCGTCGTCGAGGTTGATGTAGATGAAGCCGCCGACCTCCTCGCACCGCACCGCCGGCATCGCCAACGTCTCGCGGGGCAGGTCGAAGAACTGCTCTTCGTTCGTGACGTGCTCCACCTTGCCGGCGAGGTCGTACTGCCAGCCGTGGTACTTGCAGTGGAACGCCCGGCACGACCCCGACGTCTCCTCGCTCGGGTATTCCTGCCACACGACCTTGTTGCCGCGATGAGCGCACACGTTGTGGAAGGCGTGGATGTTGCCCTCGAGATCGCGGGCCACGACGATCGATGCCAGGCCCGGCAGCTCGCGGGTGAAGTAGGTGCCCGGGCGACGCAACCGCTCCACCCGGCCGACGTACAACCACCACTTCTTGAAGATCGCCTCGCGCTCGTCGTCGAAGAACTCCTGCGAGATGGCGTCGTCGTACGACACCGGACCCGTGCCCAACTCCGGATAGTCCGGCGTCCACTTCCCACGGCCGGTACTCAATCGTTCCTGAAGCGTCACGCGCTCTCCTCTGGTTCTCGACTCTTGTTCTTGGCGGATGCTGAACAGATGTTTAACAGCCGGAGTGTCCGCCGTCAAGCTCGCTGGGTGACAGGCTGAGGTCCGATCTGCACATCGACGAGAAAGCTGACCCACCATGACCACCACGAACGACTCGCCGCCGACCCCGTCCCCCGTCGACGAACTGATGGCGCAGATGACCCCGGCCGAGAAGGCCGGCCAGCTGACGCAGTTCTTCTACTTCGGCTCGTTCGGTGGCGCGGGTGCAGAGGCCGAGCCAGGCTCGATCGAGGCGGCGATGGCCGGGATGCCGAAGATGGTCGAGGGCTTCGTGAGTGCTGGCGGAGCGACGTCGCTGCTGTTCGTCACCGATCCCGCCGAGATCAACCGGCTGCAACGGCTCGCCGTCGAGGAGAGTCGCCTCGGCATCCCCCTGCTCTTCGGGTTCGACGTCATCCACGGGCTGCGCACGATCCTCCCGGTCCCGATCGCGATGGCGGCGTCATGGGATCCCGAGACGATCGAGCGCGGTCAGTCGATGGCGGCCAGCGAGGCCCGGGCCGTCGGCATCCACTGGACGTTCGCGCCGATGGTCGACATCGCCCGCGATCCGCGATGGGGCCGGATCATCGAGGGCGCCGGCGAAGACCCGTACCTCGGCGCGGCCGTCGCGGCCGCCCAGGTGCGGGGGTTCCAGGGCGGAGAGATCGGCGCGCCGGAGCACGTCATCGCCGGGCCGAAGCACTTCGCCGGGTACGGGGCCGCGCTCGGCGGTCGCGACTACGACGAGGTCAACCTGTCCGATTCCGAGCTGTGGAACGTGTACCTGGCGCCGTTCAAGGCGGCGATCGACGCCGGTGCGGGCAACGTGATGACCGCGTACATGGATCTGAACGGCGTGCCGGCGTCGGGCAACTCGTGGCTGTTCACCGAGGTGCTGCGCGACACGTGGGGATTCGAAGGGTTCGTCGTCAGCGATGCGAACGCGGTGCGCAGCCTCGTGACCCATGGCTTCGCCGCCGACCTGGCCGACGCTGCCGCCCGCGGCGTCAACGCCGGGGTCGACATCGAGATGACGATGTTCGACCCGGCGTACGGCCACCTGACCGAGGCGTTGGACTCGGGCGCCGCCAACGCGGGAGCGGTCGACGCGAGCGTCCGCCGGGTGCTCGACGCGAAGTTCAAGATGGGCCTCTTCGACACGCCGTACGTCGACGAGGACCGGGCGCGGGAGGTGCTCGCCGATCCTGCCCATCGGGAGGTCGCCCGCCTCGCCGCCGAGCGATCCGCCGTGCTGTTGCGCAACGAGGACGCCCTGCTCCCGCTCGACGGCGGGTCCCTGACGTCGATCGCCGTGATCGGGGCACTCGCCGATTCCAAGCGCGACACGCTCGGTCCGTGGGTGTTCGATTTCGACCTCGACGAGACCGTCACCGTCTTCGAAGGGATCCGTGCACGCGTCGGCGACGCGATGCGGGTCGACTTCGCGCCGGGCTTCGCCAGGACGAAGCGGCTGTATCCCTCACCGTTCGACCGGATGGACGGATACGGGGCCGGCGAGCCGGATGACTTCGACGAGGACGCCGAGTTCGCGCGTGCCGTCGAGCTCGCCGGCGAGTCGGACGTCGCGGTCGTCGTGGTCGGCGAGTGGCAGAACCAGATCGGCGAACTCGCCTCGCGGTCGTCGCTCGAACTCCCGGCAGGGCAGCTCGAGTTGCTGCAGGCCGTCGTCGCCACGGGGACACCCGTCGTGCTGCTGGTCATGAACGGCCGGCCGCTCGACCTGCGCTGGGCCGCCGAGCACGTGCCGGCGATCCTCGACATCTGGTACCCCGGCACCCGCGGCGGCGAGGCCGTGGCGAACCTGCTGTTCGGTGACGTCTCCCCCGGCGGCAAGCTCCCCTTCACCTGGCCCCGCACCGTGGGCCAGGTGCCGATCATCTACTCGCACACCGTGTCGCACGATCCCGACAACCAGGGGCGCCGCTACTGGAACGAGGACGGCACTCCGCTGTTCCCGTTCGGGCACGGCCTGAGCTACGGGCACTTCGAGTACGCGAACCTCGTCGTCGATCAGCCCTCGAGCACGGTCGACGGCACGGTCACCGTGTCCGTCGACGTGGCCAACACCGCCGCACGCAACGCCGACGAGGTCGTCCAGCTCTACATCCACCAACGGTTCGGGTCGGCATCGCGACCGGGTCGGGAGCTCAAGGGCTTCCGACGGATCGCCCTCGCCGCCGGGGAGTCACGCACCGTCCGGTTCCAGATCGGACCCGACGAGCGGCGGTACTGGAACGCCGCGGCACGCGATTGGGTGACCGACGCGTCGACGTTCGACGTATGGGTCGGCGGCGACTCGACCGCTTCGCTGTCGACGACGTTCGAGGTCACGAGCGGCTAGCTCGCGTGAGGCACGTTCGAGTGGCCGTGCCGAGAACGGCAATCGGCGCGGTCCGAGTCGGCGTCGTCATGACAGGGATGGTGCGTCGACCGGCAATGACACGGAGGGTCTGTGGACCGAGTAGCGCTGAGTGCCGCTGTACGACGATGCGGCTCAGCACTGACCCGGCGGTCGTGCCAGTCCCGAGCTGATGGCGATTCTCCGCCACGTGACTTCGAGGTCACATCGCGCTCGATGACCCACTCCGAACGTCACCGGCTGCCCGACGACGTCGATGCGTGCCGAGGCGACGCCGACGGTACGTCGTCACCGACCGCACGCACAGGTCGATCTTGCCGGCGTCCAACTGCGTTGCACTCGACCTGGCGAACCCGAAGTCGATGGCCGACGAAGTAGTCATCATCGGCACGACCTGCCGTTCGACGGCGCAACGCTGCGACGGCTGTACACCGACCAGGCCGACTACGTCGAGCGGTACGAAGCTCAGTCGTCGAGCTCTTCGCGGCCGATGAGCTGCACGTCGAGTTCCTCGATCGCTACGCGTCGACGCAGGCGAATCGAGTCCCGGTCGCCGACTGTCAGTGACACAAGGCGGTGAGGCTGCTCGGGCATCCGAACTCGGACCCGCAGTATGAGGAGGCATGGGCTGAATGGACTGGACAGTGACGACGCGAGATCTCTGGGCACCGGGTCGACGCGGCGAATCGGAATCGGCTGATGTCATGCTCAGGCGGGGAGGCTGATCCGGTGGGTCGACCTCGATCCGGTTCAGGAGGCAAGGCGAAGGCCGCGAAGCGCCGACCGGCGGTGATCGTCAGCAACGACGGAGCCAACGCCGACCGCATCGCCGACTGGGTCGCGGTGTGATCCGGTGGGTCGACCTCGATCCGGTTCGAGGCAACGACCCAAGCGCCGACCGGCGGTGATCGTCAGCACGACGGAGCCAACGCCACCGCATCCCGACTGGCTGTCACCGTCGTTCCGGTTACGTCGAACGTCGATCGTGTCTTTCCGTTCCAGGTGCTGCTCGATGCGGCAACGACAGGCCTGGAGCGAAACTCGAAGGCACAAGCCGAACAGGTTCGGTCGGTGGCGGTCGAACGGATCGGCCACCGGATCGGCATGGTCACTGGTGAACTCCTGCAGGCCGTTGACGACGCATTGCGCCTTCATCTCGCCTTGTAAATGGATTGAGGTCAGACCGCCGCGAACCTGATCAGTGCGCCGTCGAGTACCGTGATGAACAAGTGTTCAGCATGCGATGGCAGAGCGCACCACGTCCATGACCAGAAGGGAGGCGAGATGTCCAAGCCACGCCGCGTCGGGAACGAAACCTCAGCGACCCGCGCCCGACTGCTCGACGCCACCGAACAGGTGATGCTTGCCGAGGGATACGCCGCGGTGACCTCCCGTCGGGTGGCGAAGGAGACCGGCGTGACACCGGCGCTCGTGCACTACTACTTCAGCACGATCGACGATCTGTTCCTCGCGGTGATCCGGCGGCGCGGCGAACAGTCGGCGAAGCGTCAGGAGCGGGCGTTGTCGGGCCCCCAGCCGTTCCACGCACTGTGGGAGCTCAGCAAGGAACGTGCCGGCACCGGCCTGCTGATGGAGTTCGTCGCCCTCGCCCACCATCGCAAGGTCATCGCCACCGAGATCGCCGATCAGGCGGCCGAGTCGCGCAAGGCCCAGCTGGAAATGTTGCGCGATCGCATCGAGCGGACCGATCTCGGTCCCGACGACCTGTCACCGGAGGCGATCCTCGTGCTCATCGCCAGCGTGTCGCGGACGATCGCCCTCGAGGAGTCCCTCGGCATGGACGTCGGCCTCGCGCAGACCACTGCGTTCATCGAGGGCCTGCTGACGCGCATCGACGGCACCGACGAACGCTAGGTATGCCGGAGGCTGTGCCGGCTCCGCAGATCCACCGCCGACGCGGCGATCACGGTCACGGCCTCTCGTACACGACGTGGCGTATGACGACGTCGCCGTGCACGCGGCGACACGGCGCTCGTCCACTTCACGGTCCCGGCGGCGCGGCTCGGATTCCACGGAATGGACATGCGTTTCCGGGTCGAGCCCGGCGACGTGACGTTCCACGTCGGACCGACGTCGACCACCGTGAACATCGGCGGCGACGTCGAACATCCCGATCCGAACCGAGTGCCCGCGTTCGCCGTCACGACGTCGTGACCGGCGGCGCCGATCGGTCGACTCACGTGTCGGCGGGCTCGACCACCGGCGGGTTCTCGAGGATCCTCGCCGCGATCGCCCGTGCGTCCCGGAGGTCTTTCGCCATCAACGTGATGTCGGCGAGCACGCTGACGAACACATCCTCCGGCCCCGTCACGAGCGCGCCGACCTCCTCCGGATCATCGATCGTCAACGACAGGCATCCCCGCGGCGGTTCCGTCGGCAACCGAAGCGCCGCGAGGCGGCCAGTGCGCGGCGAGGCCAGCATCACGTTGAGTGCCGTGCATCGTGGCTTCCGGCTCGGCTTCGCGTTCGGACCGAGTCCGAGCGCGGCGCGTCGCCGTGGCCTCGACCAGGTCGACGCCCCACACCTGCGGACGATCTCGGCGACGCGCCCGCCGCCCATGCGCGCGTTGACCTCGATCACCCGCGGGCCTAGAGATGTGCACTTGCCCTCGATGTGCAGCACCCCTCGGTGCAGCCCGAACCGCTTCGCTGTCTCGATGCTGAGGTCGACGAGACGATCGACCTGGCGGCGGTTGTGGTCCGGCGGGCAATGCAGGCCGGTCTCCTGAAACGATGGTTCGACGGTCGGCCAGTTCTGCGAGACGCTCGAGAACACACACTCGCCGTCGTGCATGAGCAGGTCGACGTCGAACTCGACGCCATCGAGGTACTGCTCGACCAACAGATCGTTGCCGGCAGCAAAGAACGAGTGTTCGTCGTCCGATACGACATCGCGGACCATGGTGTACACCTCTGGCAAGGATTCGACGTCGTCGACGCGGATGCACCCAACGGCAGCAGCACCGAATTCGGGTTTGACGACCGCGGGGAACCCGACGTAGCTCGACGCCGCGAACAATTCGTCGAGCGACCGCACCCGGCGAGCCCTCGGCGTCGGGAGACCGAGCGCGGTGGACAGCTCGCGAGTTCGAACCTTGCTGCGTGCGGCATCGACGGCGTCCGGTGGATTGCCGGGGAGCCCGAGCAGCACTGCCACGCGCGCCGCAACGGCGATGCTGATCTCCCAGAATGTCGCGATGCCGTCCGGTCGGATCCCCGCCTCGGCGAGCGCGGCGACGATCGCCGCTGCATCGACATCGGGATCGCCGGTCACGGCAACCGGAAGCCAGGCCACGGCGATGCCATCGTCCACCAGGGACGACGACCAATGTCCCGGCTCGTCGATGACGACCAGCCGAGCACCCAGCTCGGCCAAGCGCACGTACGAGCGGCGCTTGCCCAGGTACCCGGCGCTGATGATGGCGAGCGTCTTGCCCTCGATGCTCACAACTGCCCCCACGCAACGTCGTCGACGAGCGCCGTACGCTCACGCGAGCGATCGATCGCCGATCTCATCATCGGCGCGGACGACAGCACATCGAGCAGGACCGTGCCCTCCAGCCGCAACACCGAGCCGGGTTCTGAGGTCGTCACCGACGCATTGCGCGGCGCGTTGTCGAGCAGACCCCGCTCGCCGAAAAGTCACCGGGTCCGAGTCGTGTGACCTCTTCACCGTCGCGATGCACGATGACGGCACCGTCGATCACGGCGTAGAACGCGTGCGCAGGCGCGCCCTGCACCACGACGTCGACACCCTCCGGCAGCGAGCACACCTGCGCCGCCGAGGCGAGCTGCTCGAGCACGACGCGCGGGACACCCTCGGTGATCGGCAGCCGTTCGATCACTGCGAGGCGCGTGGCCAGGACCTCGGCACGACGTTCGCTCAGCACATCGAGGCCACGCAGCGCGCCACGACAGCCGATCGTGACGACCACCGTCGCGACCCCGAGAGTGATCAGACTCGTGCGCAACGACGTCGCCGACACGAGCACCGATGCGAGCGCCGCGCCGCAAGCCATCGACGCCACGGACACGGCATCGAACACACCCATCACGCGCCCGAGGACGTCTCCAGCGACGACGCGAGCCACCGCCGTCTCGGCAACGACTTCACAGGCGACGAACCCGGCGCCGCCGATCACCGTCGCGACGAGCGCGATGGCGATCCGATCGACACCGGCGTACACGAGCTGAGTGAGGCAGAACGCGAGTCCGTCGCGACGACGACGATCGAAACCCTCGTGCTGGCTGCGAGACGTCCGTTGAAAATGGTGCTGAGGAGTCCACCGAGCCCCAACGCGGCGAGTAGATAGCCGTATCCGTCGGCACCGACGTCGAGGCGCTGCTGCGCATAGAGCACGAGCTGCACGGTCTGCGCGCCGTACGTCAGTTCCGCCATCGCGATGACGATCATCAACGGGACGACGTAGGGGGTCATCCGCGCCGTGCGCAACCCGTGACGCAACTGGCTCCCGGCCGATTCGCGATGGTGATCACCGGTCGGTGTGCCACGCGTGCGCATCGTCGAGATCAGCGTCGCAGAAGCGGCGAACGTGACCGCGTTGGCAACGAACGCCACCCAGTCGGAGGAGACGGCGAGCAGGAGGGCGCCGACTGCCGGGCCGGTCACGACCCCCACATCCTGCGCGGTGTGCAGCAGGGCGTTGGCCGGTCCGAACTTCGATTCACCGACAAGACGTGGCAGCAGCGCGATGGCGGCGGGCCTCTCCGCGGTCCCGGCCACCGAGGCCATGGCCGTGATCACGATCACCAAGACCACCGGCCCGTCGGCGGCCACGATGGCGGCCAGCCCGAGCATCAGGACGCATCGCAGGACGTCACCGACGACAAGTACGGTGCGACGGTCGTAGCGATCGGCGATCGTTCCGCCGATCGGACCGAGGAGGACGTACGGCAACAAGCGACAGATCGTGGCCGCGCCGACCCAGCCCGCGGAGTGGGTCGCCTCGAAGACGTACGCGAGCAACGCGGCGTTGAACAACCAGTTGCCGAACTGCGAGGCGGCGCTGGCGAGGATCAGCGAGCGCGCATCGCGGACGGCGAGAACGCTCCGATACGCCCCTCCCGTCGCCATCGCCGCCGAACGTAGTCGGTAGCCCAGCGTCGACCGGACACCACGACCCCTACATCCGGCGGCGCCCGGATCAGTTGACCGAGTCGACGAACTCGATCGACTTCGGTGACCTTGCGCCGCGGCCGATGACATACCAAACAGCTGTTCAGCATCACGAAGAGCCAACCCAGGGGACGCAGTCGAAGACCGTGCTGCCCGCCGTCCGTGCTCGATGACCTTCGATTGGAGCGAAACCCCCTCGCGGACGTGACCTGACGAAGCCGATTGCAAACGCGATCTAGGCTGTGCCAACCCAACCCCCGGAAGGCCACTGAACATGACGGACGTTCTGAGTCCAATCGAAGCGATCATGTGGAGGGTCGGCCAGACCGGATCGCTGAGAATGACGGTCGGCGCCGTGATGATCGTCGACCGCCTGCCCGACCGGGACGCGCTGATCGAACGGCTCCGGTTCGCCGCCGAACACGCCGAGCGGCTGACGCAGCGACCGGGGCCGTCGGCGTCGTTGCGGTCTCGTCCGTCATGGATCACCGGCCCGTTCGTGCCCGAGCACCAACTTCGATCGCTCTCGGTTTCGACGCCTGGCACGATGCGCGAGGTTCTCGACCTCGTCAGTCTGCTGGAGTCGGTCCCGTTCGACCCGGAGTGTTCCCCGTGGGACATCACGTTGATCGACGGACTGGAGGACGGCAAGGCGGCCATCTACCTGCGGGCCCATCACGTGCTCACCGACGGGGCGGGCGGAATCAGACTGCTCGGGCTGCTCTTCGACGAATCGTCGTGGCCCCAGACTCCGCTGACACCGACGCCACAGCCGCACCTCACGCCGACGCCGACCGAGCCCGACCACCACGAGCGGCGGCGACTCGGGACCATCACGTTCTCCGCGACGATCGACGGCCCCGACATCATCGGCCGGGCGCTTGCCCGAGTCAACGCGGCGCGGGACGTCGACCCGCTCGAGTCGGCAGTGCACAGCGTGCAATGGGGGATCGACGTCGCCAACTCGGTGTCCCGACAGCTCATGGTGACCGGCGGGCCGTTGTCGTCGCGTCCGACGTCGCGGTCGATGCTCAGTCGTTTCGAGGTCCTGTCCGTCGATGGGGCCCGCGCCACTGCTCTGGCGTTGGGCGGCAGCAGAAATGATCTCCTGGTCGCGGCCGCCGCCGCGGGAATCGGCATGTACCACGAACGCCGGGGCGAACCCTGCGCCGAACTGCGACTGGCGACCCCGGCGAGCACGCGTGGCAGCGACGATGCGGGCGGTAACTGGTTCGCTCCCACCCGCCTCTCGGTACCCACGGCAATCGGGCGGCCCGGACCGCAGTTCGGCGTGGTGGCCGAACGCCTGCAACCGGGCCCGCAACGAACCCGCGCTGCGTGTCGCGTCCGCGTTGGCGACGTCGTTCCGCCTCCTCCCGACGCGGTTCCTGTCGTCAGCGCTGCAGGCCCAGGCCGAATCGGTCGACTTCGCCGCCACCGCCGTTCCCGGTGTGCGCGGCCAGCGGCACATCTGCGGCTCGCTGATCGAGGCGACCTACCCGCTCGGGCCCCGACTCGGCTGCCCACTGAACATCACCGCGCTCGGCAACGGAGACCGTCTGGACATCGGGATCGCAATCGATTCGAGCGTGATCCGGCAACCGGACCTGCTGATCGAATCACTGAAAGACGCATTCGCCGGCTTCGGAACCACGGTCGCCTCCCCTGGCGACGATGACGCCGACGTCGGTGCGCCATCCGCTGGTGGCACGGCCAAGCAGACGTCACGACCCCGTGCGGTTGCCGACCAAGAGACGGGCTGAAATCCACGGTGGCTCGGGGTCAGCGCCGAGGAGATCGGCCGCGGCGTGAACACACGGGACTGCTCGACGCGGTGGTCGAGAGCGCCACCGAACTCGTTCAGGCGGTCGCCTACGAGGTGACCCCGATGGTGGTCGGAGCGCTCGATGTGAACGGTGTCGTCGAACGCGTCGACATCCAGGCAATCGTCGAACGAATCGACGTGGAGCGCGTCATCGACCGGATCGATCTCCAACTCGTGTTGGAGCGCGTCGACCTGAACGCCTTGTTGGAGGAAGTCGACCTCAACGTGTTGATGGAGCGGCTCGATCTCGACAAACTGCTCGCCCGAATCGACGTCGATGCGATCATCGAACGGACCGACCTGGGAACGATCATCTCCCGATCCGGCTCAGCCGTGATGATTCAGGTGATCGACGGCATTCGGAGCCAGGGCATCGGAGTCGACTCCGCCCTGCACGGTTGGGTCGATCGGTTGCTCCGCCGCGGCTCGTCCGGGAACCACGGGGCCCCGGCCGGACTCGGCCCGAACGCGGAGCATGTCGAGTGACTTCCAGCGAAACCGTCATGCCGCAGCGCAACAACCTGTACGGCCATCCTGCCGGGGTCGCGACGCGGCTGCTCGCGTTTTTCGTCGACCTGTTCACGGTCCTCCTCCTGTTCACCCTTGGCGGCCACGTGGTCACCTTCGTGCTGTCGATCGTGCTCGGCAACGATTTTCACCTCTTCGACGCGTCAATCGCCTCCACCGTCGCGCTCCTGCTGTGGGCATTCACGTACTGCGCCTATCTGCTTTCGGTCTACAACTGCACACTCGGGATGGCCGCATTCGGCATCCGTGTCATTCGCGTCGATGGTGAGATGCTCGACACTCGGCACGCGGTGGTCCGCGTGCTGGCGTTCCCGCTGAGCTTTCTCGTCTTCTGTGTGGGTTTCGTACTCATCGTGTTGCGACGGGACCGACGCGCCCTGCACGACGTGATCGCCAGGACCGCAGTGATCTATTCGTGGGAGGCACGCTCGGCGAACCTGGCGTTCCTGGCGAAGCGGACACCAACCCGGGTTCCCCCCGACCCCGACTGACCCGGAATCCCACCCGAAATTTGGAGCAGATGTCGCGCTGAGCGCGACATCTGCTCCAAATTTCGGTTCCCGCGTCAGGCGAAGAGGCCGTCGCCCATGCCTTCGGCGATGGCCTCGATCTCGAGGCCGGCCAGCTCGACGTAGGCCTCGAAGTTGTGCTCGCCGATGTACGCGCCGGACAGCACGTACGGCTCGAGGTCGGTGCCGCTCCAGAGCGCAGGGAACCGCTCGTACGGCCGCGTGCCGAACATGGCATGGTCCGTCGACCGCCAGAAGTCGCGCGCGTCGAGTTGCGGGTCGTCCATCAGGTCGCCGGCATCCTGCACGCGTCCCGCCGGTACGCCGTTCGCCTGGAGCGCTTCGGCACCGGCCTCCGCCGAGCGGGTCGAGCACCACTCGCGGAGGCGCTCGTCGATCTCGACCACCCGGGCGATCCGGCCCTCGACGGTCTGCAGCGTCTCGTCGGCCGCCAGATCGCTCATGCCCGCGGCGACCGTCGCGCAGAGCCGGCGCCAGTCGTCGTCGTCGCGGCAGGTGATCGCCAGCTCCTCCCGGTCACCGCATCGGTAGACCTCGTTCGGGCAGTACTGGCCGAACGGGTCGGCGTTGCCGTTGGGGTGGGCGTCCCGACCGTTGGCGAAGTGGTCGAGCACCGCCGGGCCGATCAGGTACGTGCCCGTCTCCATCTGCGCGATGTCGATGTGCTGGCCCTCGCCGGTGTGGCGTCGTGCCTCGAGGGCCGCCAGCACGGCGACGGCCGAGGCCATGCCCGCCGCATGGTCGTTGAGCGAGAATCCGGGTCCGACGTCGCTCTGCCCTGGCGGGTTCGACAGGTACGTCAGGCCGCACAGCGCGTGGATCGTCGGTGCGTACGTGATCACGTTCGACCACGGACCCTCGTGTCCCGGTCCGCTCATCGACACATAGACGATCTCGGGGTTCCACTCCCTGACGGATTCGTAGTCGAGCCCCCACCGGGCGAGCACACCGGCCGAGAAGTTCTCCATCAGCACGTCGGACTGCTCGACCACCTTGCGGATGATCGCCAGGGCCTCGGAGCGCTTCATGTCGAGCGACATCAGCCGCTTCGACCGGTTCCACACGTAGAAGAACGGGAAGGCGGGTGAGTTGACCAGTGTCGCCCGCTCGGCGGTCTGGAACTTCAGGATGTCGGCGCCGAGGTCACCCATGATGCGGGTGGCGAACGGTCCGGCGAGCACCCAGGTGAAGTCGATGACGCGGAGCCCCTCGAGCGGCTTTCCCGCCGAGGTCGCGCCGCGGTGGCGGCGGCCCTCGGCCCGCGGGGTGTCCCCGTCGTCACCTCTGTCGCCCCACCGGGCGAGCACCTCCTCGATCGACGACGGCTGTTCTGGCGGGGCCTGCTGCTCCGCGACGCCGCTGCCGATGAATCGGGCGAACGGGCCGGGCATGCGCACGTCGGCGAAGCCATCGACCGGGCGAAACGACCCGCGGAACTCGTACTGCGGGTTCGCCGCCACCTGCTCGACGGTCTGGACCTCACCGAAGGCGATGTGCCGGCGTTGTGCCTCGGCGAAGAGTTCGCCCGAGTCCTTGGTGAGCGCGAACCGTTTGACGGCCGCCATCACGCGGGGCATCTGGCCGAGCACCTCCTCGATCGGCAGCGCAGCGAGCTCGACGTATTCCGGGTCGCCCTCCTCGGCCATCCACTCGAAGAGCAGCGCTGGGTTCGGGGCGGTGGAGATGTTGCATGCGCCGGTGCGGGCGTTGGCCACCACGTACGCACCGAGCCAGTGCAGCGACCCCTGACGCAACGCCCGCTTCGGAAGGGGCAGGAGATCGGAGAACCACCACTGGAAGAAGAGGTGCTCGAGCGACGAGGTGATCGTCTCGTGCAGCGACAGGTCGACGTGTTGTCCGGCCCCGGACTCGCGAGCATCCCACACGCCGGCGAGCCCGCAGATGGCCGCCATGAACGCGCCGAAGTTCACGTTCTGGCGTCCCCACGGGTTGACGGCGCGGTCGGCCGTCCCCGAAACGCTCAGCACGCCACCCAGCGCCCCGGCGACGAGGTCACTCGTCTGCCAGTGGGCGCGTGGTCCCGTGCGGCCGAACGGGGTGAGTGAGACCTGGACGAGCCGAGGGTTGACCTCGACCAGCGCGTCGTGATCCAGGCCCAGCTCGGCGAGCCGCCCGGGCGGCGCGGATTCGATCACCAGATCGGCGTGCTCGGCGAGCCGGCGATAGGCGCTCTGGCCGGCTTCGCTCGCCAGGTCGTCGATCACGACGTCCTTGCCGCCGTCGAACCACCAGTCCAGCAGCCCACCGCGTGCCGCGACGGCCGGGTCGGCCATCGCCGGTCCACCGAAGGCCGGGCCGAGGCGGACGACCGCCGCTCCGGCTTCGGTCAACATCTTGCCGGCCAGACGCGCATCGTCGCCGGTCATCTCGATCACACGCAGGCCGCTCAACGGTCCCGAAGCCATGTTTTCCCCCTCGACGCTCTTCGACCCGACCAGCGATTCCGACGCCCGACCCCGAGCGTGTCCACTCGCCGAGGTCCCGCGACGCCGAACCATAACCCGTCCCGCCGCCGACCCCGTTGTCGTGAACTTCTTGCGTCGATAGTCCGCAAGAAGTTCACGAGAACCGGTGGGCATGTCGAGGATCGGGCGGCGGCTCCGTCCCTCTGATGACGAACACCTCGTGGATGAAAGGACACCATCATGACCAAGGAAGAGATCGCCGAGATCCTCGCCGAGCCGTACTCGCAACAACTGCTCAACGGCTCCGAGCCGGCCCGGATGGCGTACAACGGCCTCGACGGCGACCCGCGGGTCATTCCCATCGGATTCTGGACCGACGACGAGCGGATTCTGATGGCCACCGTGCCGAAGGCGGCAAAGGTCGCCGCGCTCCGCAAACACCCCGCGGTCGCGCTCACCATCGACCAGGGCGCCTTCCCGCCGAAGGCCCTGCTGATCCGTGGCGCCGCCGAGGTCGAACTGGTCGAGGGAGTCCCGGACGGCTACCTGACGGCCGGTCGCAAGGTGATGACCGATGAGCAGTACCCGCAGTGGGAGGCCGGCGTGCAGAGCCTGTACACCGACATGGCCGTCATCACGATCACGCCCACATGGGCCAAGCTCCTCGACTTCGAAACCACCATCCCCAAGGCGGTCGAAGACCTCATCAAGGAGAGGTCGATCCAGGAGAAGGCGGCCGGCTGATCGCATCAGGGACTTTCGGCCGTGGTGCGGCCTCGGCGATCGAGAGACGATGGAGTCGTAACCCGACGAAAGGAGCGGCCATGCCCGTCACGGCCGAAGCCCAACGAACCATCAAGGACGCCGCCGGGGAGTTCCTCGCGCAGCATCGGATCGCGGTCACCGGCGTCTCTCGCTCACCGAAGGACCACGGCGCCAACGTCGTCTACAACCGTCTACGCGATCGCGGCTACGAGGTGTTCGCGGTCAACCCGAACGCCGAGACCGTCGAGGGCGACCGGGCCTTTGCCGACCTCGCGTCGATACCCGGCCACGTCGATGGCGTCGTGATCGGCACGGCCCCGGAGCACGCGCTCGGGACGGTGCGCGAATGCATCGATCTCGGCATCGGCCGAGTGTGGTTCCACCGCGGTCCCGGACGGGGCAGCGTCGACCCGGATGCCGTCCAGCTCGCACGCGACGCGGGGATGCTGGCGATCGACGGCGGGTGCCCGTGCATGTTCGGACCAACGGCCGACGTCGGCCACAAGATCATGCGGCCGGTGCTCAAGCTCGCGGGCAACGTGCCCCGTCACGTCTGAGTGCGGTCAAGCGGTGAGCGCAGGCGCGAGGGCTCGCCACTGTTCGATGGGGAGCGCGGCGAGGTCGTCCGTCAGCACCTGGATGCAGACATGGTCGGCGCCGGCGTCGCGATGCTCCTGCACGCGGGCCGCGATGGTCGCCTCGTCGCCCCACACGACGAGGGCGTCGACCAGGCGGTCGCTGCCGCCGTCGGCGAGGTCGTCGTCGGTGAATCCCTGACGCTTCCAGTTGTTCGAGTAGTTCGGTAGCGCGAGGTACGTCTTCAGGTGGAGGCGAGCGGTGGCCCGCGCCCGGTCCTTGTCGGTGTCGAGCACGACTCCTTGCTCGCTGGCGACGAGGCCGTCGGGGCCGATGCCCGCCCGGGCCTTCGCCGTGAGTTCCGGGGTGACGAGGTACGGATGGGTACCGGCGGTGCGGGTGCGGGCCAGCTCGAGCATCTTCGGCCCGAGCGCGGCGAGCACGCGATCCCCCGCGGCCAGGGGCACCTCGGCGGCATCGAGTCCGTCGAGGTAGGCCGCCATCGTCTCGACCGGATTCCGGTACGTGCCGGGCGTGTTGACGTGGTCGATGAGCGGACGGTGGCTGATCCCCACTCCGCACAGGAACCGCGGACCGTGCGCCGCGGTCAGCGCCGCGTGCTGTGCCGCCGTCTCGTCCGGGGTGTGCATCCAGACGTTCAGGATGCCGGTGGCGATCGTCGCCGTCGACGTCGCACCGAGGAGGTTGCCGAGGGGGCCGAACACGTCACCGCCGACGTCGGGGATCCACAGCGCCGAGTAACCGAGGCCCTCCAGTTCGCCGGCCAATGTCGCCGCCTCGGCGGGATCGCCGTACCGCAACATCGAGCTCCAGATTCCGGTTCCACTCAGGCGTGTCGTCATGGGCGCCAGCGTGCCAGTTCGACCGTCGCCCCGCAGAGTCCAGCCAGGGCCCTCGGTTCCGACTCAGCGGGTTTCGCCTTGCGTGATGGGCCAGCAGACCTCGGCGCGATCGTCCGCCAGGTAGATCTCGCGGATCGGGCCGGCGAGACCGATGCCGAGCTCGGTCACGACGGTGCCGAGCGCGCCGTAGGTCTGGTCGATGTCGTCGAACGAACCTTCGTGGATCATCGTCGCCACTCGGGTCGGGGCCAGATCGAGCGCTCGGGCGCGGCCGGTGGCGATCAGAGCGGAGTCGGCGAGGGCGACGTCGACGGGCACGTAGGCGATCACGTCGCCGTTGCCCTCGGTGAAGAACTCGTCGTGGTAGAGACCGCCGTCGGGACCGGCCGGCGACACGCCGGCCGCGTCGAGGGCGCGGTGCAGCTCGGCGTACGCGTCGCCGAGCCAGCCGGAAGCGGCGTCGAAGGCGACCATGGCGCGCACCGCGAGCGCCGGGGTGGCGGCGAGGGTGCGGTAGCTGATCGGCTTCGGCGCCGTCGGTGTGGTGAGCAGCGCCTGCAGCGACGCGACCGTGTGCTGCGTGTGCTCGAGTTGCTCCTGCATCACCTCGAGGTGATCGAGGATGGCGCGGTTCCTGCTGGTGAGATCGGGCGCCTCGAGCACCGTGCGCACCTGCTCGATCGGCATGTCGAGGTCGCGGAAGCGGCGGATGGCCTGCGCGGTGGCCACCTGATCGACGCTGTAGTGCCGGTATCCGCTCGCCGGGTCGATGTCGGCGGGTTCGAGGAGCCCCACGTCGTGGTAGTACCGCAGCGCCTTCACGCTCAGGTACGTCATCTTCGAGAACTCGCCGATGGTGAGGCGGGCGGTCATGACTACAACTTTGCCCCGCATCCGAAGGCCTGCTGCGCGGCCAACGCGCCCTGATCCATGAGTTCGTCGACCATCGGGGCGGCGTCGTTCGGCAGCAGGTCGCTCACCCAATCGAGCACGCTGGTGCCATTCGGCTCGGCTGCGACCACGAACGTGGCGTGATGGTGCGTGAAGGGGCCGTCGAGCACGGTGTACGCGACTCGGCGGGCGTCGTCGTCGACGTCGACGATCTGCTCGTGCACGACCAGGCCGTTGGCGAACGTCACGACCCGGATGTCGTCACGGTCCAGCCGGCAGTCGGTGAGCACGGGGGCGAAGATCTGGTGGGCGTTGCCCACGTCGCGCAGAGCAGTCCACACCGTGTCGACGTCGGCTTCGAGGGGAATGTGCTTGCTGATGGAGGCCATGACTCCATCGTGCGGCCTCCCCCCACAGGAGGGTCAAGGCCGTGTTCAGGGGATCCAATATCGGCGTAGCCGGACACCGTCGATGTCGACGATGTTCTCGAGGACCCCACCGTTTGCCTCGATTGCCTTCGCCGACCCCACGTTGGTGTCGTCGCAGGTCACCAAGACGTCTGCGACGCCGCCGGCGCGCGCCACCACGAGACTCTGACGCAGGATCTCCGTTGCATACCCTCGACGTCGACAGCCGGGACGAACGGCGTAACCGATGTGGCCGGCCTCGGCCAACAAGTAGTCGTTGAGCGCGAAGCGGACCGACGACCGACCGACAACCTCGCCTCCGACGTCGGCGACCAACCAGGTCGATTCGACCCAGCCGTCCTCGATCGAACGTCCGTGCCGGTTGTCCTCGACCATCCGCACGAAGTCGACGAATGACTGGTCGGGCCGCAGGAACGCGAACGGGAAGTCCTCGACGGCAAGCTCGCGCTGGGATGTCAGCACGGCCGCTTCGTCGCTCACCTGCGGTGGTCGGAGGCGCAGCATCACGTCGCCATCTTCGCCTTCGCCACCTACCCGCGAGCAAGCGCGAAACTTGGGCATGACCCGACACATTCAGAGGGGCGACCGATGACGACGGACATCGACGAACGGCTCCGCGACCTCGGCATCGAACTCCCGCGCGTGTTCCCTCCGGCCGGCAACTATGTGTCGGTCGCGCGCACGGGAGCGCTGCTCTACGCGTCCGGCGCCGGCCCGGTACGTCCCGATGGATCGATCGTCACCGGCAAGGTCGGCGCCGACATCGACCTCGACGCCGCCGTCGAAGCGGCGAGGCTCACCGGCCTCCAGTTGCTCGCCGCGCTGGCGGCCGAGTGCGGATCGCTGAATCGGATCACACGCATCGTCAAGACGTTCGGGATGGTCAACTGTGCGCCGGGTTTCAACCGCACGCCGCAAGTCATCGACGGATGCTCGAACCTGCTCGTCGACGTCTTCGGTGACGCCGGCCGCGGAGCCCGCTCCGCTGTGGGAATGGCCGAGCTGCCCTTCGACATCGCCGTCGAGATCGAGCTGATCGCCGAGATCGACATCACGACGCCGACCTGAGCGCGCACGCGCTGTCTCCCTCGACCGAGCAGCTCGCCACCATCACGCCTGTCGGTAATCCGGTCGCTCGCCGGGGCTTCGGGCCGACAAGCTCCAGGCCATGGCTTCGATCCTCTGGGGTGAAGATGTTGCTGCCGTCTACGACGTCACGTCGGTGGCGATGTACGCCCCCGACGTCCTCGGACCAGCGGTCGATCGACTCGCCGAATTCGTAGGCGCTGGACCCGCGCTCGAATTCGCGATCGGAACCGGGCGCGTCGCCTTGCCGCTGACGCAGCGGGGCGTCGAGGTCCACGGCATCGAACTGTCACCGCACATGGTCGATCAGCTCCGCAAGAAGCCCGGCGGCGAGACGATGCCGGTCACGATCGGCGACATGACCTCATCCACCGCGAGTGGCCGGTTCACGCTCGTCTACCTCGTGTGGAACTCGATCACGAACGTCACCACCCAACAAGACCAGACCGCCATCTTCCGCAACGCCGCAGCCCACCTCGTACCGGGTGGCCGTTTCGTCGTCGAGGTGATCGTCCCCCAGCTTCGGCGGGTGCCTGCCGGCGAGACCGCTCGTGTCTTCATCAACGAACCCGACCATGTGGGCGTCGAGACCTTCGACGATCTCGTCGGCCAGATCGCGTGGTCACATCACTGGATGTCCGTCGAAGGCCGACTGGTACATCACGCAGCCCCGTACCGCTTCGTATGGCCGTCCGAGCTGGACCTCATGGCGGAGATCGCCGGCTTCGAACTCGAGCACCGGTGGGCGGACTGGAATCGAGGCACGTTCACATCCGAGAGTGACAACCAGGTCGTCGTGTACCAACTCCGCTGACCGCGTGCGTTTGCCGAGGCGCGTCGCCTCGGCGAGTGGGAACGCGGCAGTATCCGTCAACGCGTATTTGCAGCACGACGAGTGGGAGGCCAGCAGTGGCAGATGAGATCGAGGCGATCCGGCGGTTGAAGGCTCGTTACTTCCGGTTGATGGACACCAAGGATTGGGATGGCATGCGTGAGGTGTTCACCGACGACGTCGTCATCGACACCGCCGAGGCGGGCGGTCAGGTGGCCCGCGGCGCGGACGAGTTCATGGCGTTCCTGCGCGAAGCGCTGGGTGACGCGGTGACCGTCCACCAGGGCCACATGCCAGAGATCGACCTCACGTCGGAGACGACGGCGACGGGCATCTGGGCGCTCAACGACATCATCATCTGGTCGTCGGGGATGCGGCTCGACGGCTACGGCCACTACCACGAGACCTACGAGAAGTCCGACGGCGAGTGGCGCATCAAGTCGTCCAAGCTCACCCGGTTGCACACCGACTTCACGATGCCCGAGCAGCCCTGATGCCCACCGCAGTCGTCATCGGCACGCGTCTGACCTCGCCTTGCCCGCCGCGGACCGTTGCCGGCCTACGCGGCGACCTGGACCGGGGCCCGGCGGCGATAGATGCGCAGCGAGGCGACGTAGAAGACGACGAGGATGCCGACGGCCCAGAGGACGGCCGCCGCGAAGTCGGGTCCTGGCGTGCCGTCGGTGAGCAGTGAACGCATGGTGGCGATGATGGGGGTCATCGGTTGGTGCTCGGCGAAGCTGCGCAGCACCGGCGTCATCGAGTCGGTCGGCACGAACGAGGGGCTGATGAAGATCAGCAGTATCAGGATGTAGCTGAAGGCACCCGCGCCCTCGACCGTCTTGGCGAGCAGTCCGAAGAACATCGCCATCCAGGTGGTGGCCAGCGTGACCAGCATGAGCAGGGCGGCGAAGACCAGCCAGGCGGCGACGTCGACGACCGGACGGAACCCGATGAGGACGGCGACCGCGATCACGAGGACACAGGAGAAGAGGTTGGACAGCATCGACGAGACGGCCTGTCCGCTCAGCACGGACGAGGGCGCGAGGGGCATCGTCCGGAAACGGCTGATGATGCCCTTCTGGAGGTCGGTGCTGAGGCGCACCGCGGCGTAGGCGATGCCGCTGGCGATGGTCATGATGAGGACGCCCGGGGTGATGTAGTCGATGTAGTCGACGCTGCCGGTCTGTTGTTGGAGGGCGCCGCCGAAGACGTAGTTGAAGAGCAGCAGGATGCCGATCGGCGTCAGCACGACCGTGATGATCGTGTCGACGCTGCGTGTCGTGTGACGGAGGCTTCGCTTCGTCATCGTCCAGGTGTCAGTGAGTGCTTGCATGCTGTTGCTCCTTCTGGTCGTCGAGGATCTTGAAGAACACGTCGTCGAGCGTGGGTTCCTGTCTGGCGAACCGGGTGGGCTCGATCCCGAGGTCACGGAGGTGGATGAACAGGCCGGCCATGTCGCCGACGGTGCCGGTGGTGGCGACGAGGAGCTTGGAGTCGGCCCGGCTGACGTCGTGGAACTCGCCGAGCGCGCGCTCCGCCTCGGCCAGCTCACCCTGGTCGTCGAACTCGAGCTCGACGAGTCCGGTCGGCACGTCGGCCTTCAGCTCGTCGGGTGTGCCACGAGCCACGATCCGGCCGCCGTGGAGGATGGCGATCTGGTCGGCGAGGTGATCGGCCTCTTCGAGGTACTGGGTGGTCAGGAAGACCGTCGTGCCCCGTTCGACGAGCAGACGGATGGTCGACCACATGTCCGATCGGCTCTTGGGGTCGAGCCCGGTCGTCGGCTCGTCGAAGAAGACGATCGGTGAACTGCCGACGAGGCTCATGGCGATGTCGAGCCGGCGCCGCATCCCGCCGGAGAAGGTGGACAGGCGGCGGTCGGCGGCATCGGCGAGGTCGAAGTTGTCGAGCAGATCGGCGGCGGTCCGTCGCGGGTCGGCGACGTGGCGCAGTTGGCTGATGAGCACGAGGTTCTCGCGGGCGGTCAGGACGTCGTCAACCGCGGCGAACTGTCCGGTCACGCTGATGTTCTCGCGGACCTTGGCGGCTTGGGTCGCCACGTCGAACCCGGCAACGGTCGCCGTGCCGCCGTCGGCCTCGATCAGCGTGGTGAGGATGTTGATGATGGTGGTCTTGCCCGAGCCGTTGGCGCCGAGCAGGGCGAACACCGTGCCTCGCTCGACGGCGAACGACACGTCGTGGAGGACCGGGACGTTCGTGTACGCCTTCGAGAGGTTCTGCACCTCGATGGCGGTGGTGGTTTCGTTCATGGTTTCTTTCTCCGTCTGTGCGTGTGGCGGTTCAGGATCGTGTGATCGTGATGTCGCCGAAGGAGGTCCGGGCACGGACCCGGACGGTCTCGGCCGCGGGGTCCGGGTTCTCGGCGGGGGTGAGCAGGTTCTGGAGGCGCCCGAACTTGGTGGAGGCCTCGATCCAGGCGGCCGTGCCTTCCTCGATCCCGACCTCGAGCGCACCGGAGCCGGTTTCGATGCTGACCGCACCCCGCGCGACCTGGCCGAGTCGGATGCTGCCGTTGGCGGTCTTCGCCGTGACGTCTCGGCCGGCGTCGTCGATCGCGACGTCGCCGTTCGCCGACTTGAGCTTCACGTCGCCGCTCACCGTGCCGATCCATGTCTTGCCGTTGAGGTTCTTGATGTCGGCGTTGCCGCTGATCGCTCCGACCGTGAGATCGCCCGTGGCGACGACGTCAGCGTTGCCGGTTGCCTCCTCGACGTCGACGTTTCCGGCACCCGTGCGCACCCGGAGCCCGGCCGTGCGGTCGAGCCGAACGTTGCCGACGCCCGTCTTGATGTCGACATCGGCGAGGCGCCCGTCCAATCGGAAGTCGGCGACGCCGGCGTCGGCGCGCAGCGACGACAGTTCGGGCAGCTCCACGGTCACCTCGACGGCGCCGCGCCCCTTCCAGCCGATGACGGGTGCGGCGATCCCGCCCGGTTTGCGTTGCCTGATCGACAGCGTTCCGTTCGTCAGCTCGACGATCGTCTTCGCCGCCGCTTCGACATCGTCGGCGCGGTCCGCTTCCCTGGGGTTCACGGACACGACGGTGTCGGCGCGCTCGGTGGCGATGAGGTGCACCGCTCCGTGGCTCAACTCGATCGTCAGGGCGATCGGGTGGGTGGTCTCGAATGTCTGCATGGTCGCTCCTGATCGGTGGCGTTGGACGGGGGTCGGGGTCATCACTGGACCCATCCGGTGAAGGTCTGTTTGCCGGTGGGGCTGTGCGGTGATGTGGGCGTGCGCTCGAGGGCGGCGGCCGCGCTGCGGACCAGCCATGCGTTGAGCGAGAGGCCTTCGCGTCGCGAGGCCTCGTCGATCCGGGCCTTGAGCCCTTCCGGGAGTCGCAAATTGAGACGGGAGGTTCCACCATCGTCGTCTCCGGCGTACATGACGGTCGGAGCGTTGGCGCCCGCATCGCTGAGCAGGACGTCGGCGGATTCGAAGCTCGGCACGTTCACGACGAAGTCGGGGTCGCTGCCGCGCAGGCGGACCTCGACGGATCCCGGTGCCAACTCCCTCGTGATCTCGTCAGCCGCCGCAGAGAGCGCCTCGAGCAGGACGACGCGTACCGCCGCTTCCAGCCCAGGGAGCACCCGCTCGATGGCGGCGCGACTCTCCGGGCCACCGGCGTCCGCGGCTGCGATCGACTGGCGGTGAAGAGCCTCGATGTATCGCCCAAGTTCCATGTGAGCCAGTATGGCACCGCCATGGTGCCATCACAACCCCGTTTTGGCACCATCGGCTCAGGGGCACCGTCACGGGCACCGGAATACTTGCGGACGCAAGTATGTTGTATCCAGCATGACCATGACATCGGAAACAGAACAACGAGGGTTGCGTGGAGTCGCCGCCGTCCGCGGCGAGGGGCACTACCACTGGGTGGGCGACGGATTCCGCGTCGAGGGCCTGTTCTCCCCGGGCGATCGCCTGGCGAGCATGCTCGACCCGTTCCTGTTGCTCGACTATCACGCCCCCTACGACTACGCGCCGACGACGACACCGCGCGGCGTCGGGGTCCATCCCCACCGGGGCTTCGAGACCGTCACGCTCGCCTTCGACGGCAGCGTCGCCCACCACGACAGCACCGGCGCCGGTGGCGTCATCCGCCCCGGCGACGTGCAATGGATGACCGCTGCTTCCGGGATCCTCCACAAGGAGTACCACGAGGCCGACTGGGCCCGAACCGGCGGCCCGTTCCACATGGTGCAGCTGTGGGTCAACCTGCCCGCCGACCACAAGATGGACGCGCCTCACTACCAGCCACTGACCGCCGAACAGATCGGCCACGTCGATCTCGCCGACAACGCCGGGACCGTTCGCGTGATCGCCGGCGACTACGACGGCCACACCGGTCCAGCGGTGACCTCCACACCGATCAACCTGTGGGACGTTGCACTGACACAGGGCGCCTCGATCGCCCCGGCGGTTCCCGCCGACCACAACGTCGCCGTGCTCGTCATCGACGGCACCGCGACCGTCAACAGCATTGATCTGTCAGCCGGCCAACTGGCAGTTCTCGACCGCAGCGACCCCGATCGCGACCGCATCGAGCTCACCGCGACCACGAGTGGCGGGCGACTACTCGTCATGACCGGCCAACCGATCGGCGAACCCGTCGCCTCCCACGGACCGTTCGTGATGAACACCCGCCAACAGCTCATCGAGGCCGTCCAGGACTTCCAAGCCGGACGCTTCGGCCACCTCGACGACTGACTCCCCCACCCGGACGCGGGAACGGGGCCACCGTCGGTGTGACGGTGACCCCGTTCATCGTTCCGGTCGCTTCAACGGGAGCGGACCGTGAGCAACCGGAGTAGACCGAGGAGTCGGGCGGGGCGGACCGCCCGAACCCTCAGGTCGATGTTGTTCGTGACGGCTGGGGTCAGCCGAACACGAACGTCTGGTTCGGCAGGCGGCCACCCATCACCGAGGTGACGGTGATCGTGCCGGCGGCCGTCGGCTGGGCCGCGGCCGGGGCGTTCTTCAACCGGAAGTCGAAGCTGCACACACCGGCGGCGAGCGTCGGCGTCTGCGTGCCCAGGACGACGGGGGCCGAGCCTGGCTTGTTCCAGCTGAAGGTGACCGCGTTGTTGGCCGAGCAGTACTGCGCGGTGCCACGGATGCGCCATTCGGCGCCGCCCCGCTTGAAGCTCGCCGAGTCGACGCTGAGGTCGTCCGGGTCGGTGGTGACCGTGACGGTGGCCGTCGACGGCTGGAGGCCAGCCGCGTCCTTGACCGTCAGCGAGAA
Source organism: Ilumatobacteraceae bacterium (assembly GCA_963752815.1). Taxonomy (GTDB): domain Bacteria; phylum Actinomycetota; class Acidimicrobiia; order Acidimicrobiales; family Ilumatobacteraceae; genus Sva-07. The sequence continues at coordinate 68,769 of CAVVZI010000007.1, forward strand.
CGTCAGCGTCTGCTGCGTGGAGCTGGCCGGCGCGATGAACGTCGGGTTGGCGACGTCCGTCCGAGACAGCGTGATCCCGGCGGGCGCGGTCCAGGTGTAGCTCGCGGCGAACGTCGAGGCCGAGCCGTTGAGCGTCACCGTCGACGTCGGGGCCACGTTCAGCTGGTTCGGTCCGGCGTTGGCGACCGGGGCCGCCGAGCCGACGGCGTTGATGGTGACGGTGTCACTCGACGTGTTGCCTGCTCCGGTACCGGTGACGGTCAGCTTGAACGTGTACAGACCGGCGACGGTCGGCGTGAAGCTGGTCTGTGGCGGTGTTGGTGAGCGTCACCGTGCCGGACCGCCGGTCTCCGTCCAGGCGTAGCTGAGGATCGTGCCAGTCGAGCCGGTGCCGTCGAGGGTGACCTTCTGACCGACGGCGACTTCGGTGGCATCCGCGGTGATCGCGGCGACCACCTGCTGGGCCGTGAAGGCTGCGCCGGCGATGACCACGTCGTCGCCGTCACTGCCGCCCTTGGACGACGTCACCATGACGTCGGCCGGCGGAGCGTTGAGGCCGGAGACGGTGAACCGCTGTGAGGTGCCACTCGTGTCCTGCACGGCCGACGGGTATCCCGTCAGCGTCAACGTCGCGGCGGGATCGCCGGACTGGGCGAGCACGATCAGCGACTTGGTGTCGTTGTCGTAGATCGCGCTGTTGACGTGGACCTTGTCACCGAACTGCTCGACGTGATCGACCGTCGTCGGGTTGTCGGTGGTGTTGGTCACGGCCAGGTCAGCCGGGGCATCGCCGTCGACGCGGATGCGCCCGTAGTAGCCGCCGTTGCCGTCCTCGCGCATCGCCGTGGCGGCGACGCCGGTCCCGGTGATGACCAGGGTCTGGCCCGGCTCGGACTTGGCGAACACGTCGATGAGGTTGCCTGCGCCGTCCTTGGTGGTGACGGCCTTGGTCACCTGCACGCCGGCGCGGGTGGCCGTCTTGCCCATCACCGTGAACAGGTTCGTCTCGATGCAGTCGTCGGTCGCTGTCGTGCTGTCGCCCAGCGCCGGGTCGGCGCACAGGTTGGGTGACCCGGTGAACGAACCGGCGGGGCCCTCGATACGGAAGATGTTGGTGTTGTACGGGCTGCCGGTGACTTCGTGGTCGACGGTCGGGTCACCGAGGTGACCAGCCGGCGCCGCCGGGGCGATGGTCGGGTCCCACTTGAGGAATGGCGCCGGGCGGCTGCCCAGCGCGGCCTCGAAGGTCGAGCCGCCGGCCAGGTCGCCGATGTCCTCGGTGACGTTGATCTGGCGCGACGCCGGCGGCGTTGCCTGGCCCGGATCGGCGACGTAGGTGTCGACACCGAACGGGTGGGTGATCGTGTAGGTCGCCCCGTCTGCAGGCCGGCACCGGCGACGCGGAGCCGGATCCGACCGAAGGAGATCTGCTGGCCCGGCGCCACGTCGGCCGCGAACGCCGCCTCCAGCCCGGTGACAAGAATGGCCGAACCGCCGCTGCCGTTAGTCGCCACGGTGGAGTCGGCCATCGACCAGAACGCCTCGTCGGGGAAGTTGGTCGGGAAGACCATCGGCTGGCCCGGCGTGGGCAGGTCGCCCATGATGCAGTACGGGTCGTTGACGTCGAGGCAGAGCTCGAGCCGCTGACCGCTGGTGTCCTTGTACCACAGCGGGAAGCCGTTGGTCTCGTCGATCGGGCCGACAGTCTTCAGGCCGACAGTGTTCGGCGCCCGCGGGCCCGGGGTGGGCCGGCGGCGGTGCCGCCGCGGAGCCGGAGCCCGCGCCCACGAGCACCGGCAGCAGCACAGCTGCAGTAAGGCCCGTGGCGAGCGCCGCTCGTCGCATACTGCGCGCCCTTCGGGCGCTTCCTTCTACAATATTCTTCATTTCCGCCTCCTATGGCAATTGTTGGTCGGCGAACACCGACCGATTGGTTATTCAGAAATTGCTTGGTCCGCCGTGGACCTATTCAGGTGATTGACCAGCCGAACATCATGGCGTGGTCCTCGTGGGCGAGGTTGTGGCAGTGCGCCACGTACGGCCCGACGAAGTCACGGAACTGGCGGTAGATGATCACCGATTCGCTCGGATCGAGTGCCACGAGATCCTCTCGGGCGACGTCGTCGGGATGCCCCTTGTCGGTCGGCCCGGTGGGCTCCTTGCCGTTGCGCATCATGGTGCGGTGTTCTTCCATGTGCAGGTGCAGCGGGTGCACCCAGCCACCACCACCGTTGCGGATCTCCCACAGGTTGTAACTGTCCATCTTCTGTTCGGCCAAGGGCGACTTGCCGGCCTTGTTCACCAGGCTGCGCACCGGGGTGGCCGGATCGAACGACTGGCCGTTGATCAACCACTCGACCTCACCGCCACCGCTGCCGCGTTGCAGTTCGAACACCAGCCGGTTGTCGAGCATGTTCTTCCAGTCCTTGGGAACATCGGGAAGCGCACGCATGAGGCCCTGCGGGATCACGCTCAGGTCCGGCTCGACCGGGTCGTCACCGATTTCGAACTTGATCATCGGGATCTTGTAGTTCGGGTCCGGCAGGGAGCGGGTGGAGTTGTTCCACATGCGACCATCGACCATCTTCATCGTGTTGGTCAGATAGACGACGTCACCCTTGGTGGTCGGGGTGGTGTCCTGGTACTGGGTGAAGTCGATGATCACTTCACGGCGCTTGGCGGGCCAGAGCTCGAAGTTGTCCCGCGGGATCGCGTACGGCAGCAGCCCGCCGTCGGCGGCGATCTCGGTGAACTTCATGCACTGCTGACCGTCGGGGATCCGGTACTGGCCCTGCAGCTCGTTCCCGGTGTAGCCGAGGTCCTTGGCCGCCTTGGGGCCCTGGGTCGAGCTCATCAGCTGGAAGTCGTAGATGCGCGAGACCGAGCAGTCGAGGAACCGGAACCGGTACTTGCGCCGCTCCACTTTCATCACCGGATAGGCGGTGCCGTTCACGGTGAACAGGTCGCCGACGAAGCCGTGGTTCGGGAAGTGCTTGAAGAACGTCTTGCCCCACCACTCCGGATGCGTGGCCGGGTTCTTCACCCCGGGGTACTCACCCATGCCGTCGTGCATGTCCTGGTGGATCGTGACGCCGTCGTCCAACCGGGCGTCGAAGAACGCCAACGGGATGTCGTACTTCACATCGAAGGTGCCGTCGTGGTCGTAGCGCCGACCCGGCAACTGCAAGCCGTTGGTGTTGGTCTCGTCGCCGAAGTCCTTGACCGGGTCGTAGATCGGGTACAGCCCGACCATGCCCTTGTAGACGTTGGCGCCGGTGTGATCCATGCGGTGATCGTGGAACCAGAAGAAGCTCTGCTTCTCCCGCTCGTCATTGCCCGCCGGCCAGTTCAGATACAGGTTGTCGCACCACATCCCCGGCTTGTAGCCGTGATTCTTCGGGCCGTAGTTCATCGAGTAGTGCGGGTTGCCGTCACTCTCCGGTGCCGTGTGCGCATTGTGGAGGTGGGTCAGGAACGAATAGTCCGGAGCACCGAAGTCCTGACGGTCCAGGTTCATCGGGTTCTCGTCGAGCTTGTTGATGAACCGCACGATCGCCGGCTGGCCGTACTCGGCGTTGATCATCGGGCCCGGGAACTGCCCGTTGAACCCGTAGATCGTGCTCGGCGGCAACGTCCGCGGACCCGCGGCGACCTTCTTACCCCCGTCGAACGACGTGGTCGGCTGACCGAGCGAGTTGATCGGCAGCACCTTCGACGTCGTGAACGAGTGCGTGGCCAACTTGATTTCGATCTTGTAGACCAGCGGAGTCGACGCCCCGGTGACACGATCCTCGTTGCACCAGCGCTGATGCTTCTGATTCCCGAGGGAGTTCTGCTGACCCTCACCCGGCCCCGGCGCGTTCGTCCAGTTCGACCAGTCCGTATACGGCTCGGGCCGCAGCGCCTGCGGGATCGGCAACTCGTCGCTGAACGGGTTCAGGACGAGCGGGCTCGTCGGGAACGCCTCGCGGTACAGCGAGTCCGCCCAGGCGATCGACGCGGCGTCGAACACGCCGTCGGTCGACAGCAGACCGCGTTGACGCAGATCCGGCATCCACGTCGATGCGACCGCACCGGCGGCCACGGCCGCTCCACCGATCGCACCGAGCCGCAGGAACTCGCGCCGCGCCACCCGTGACTTCTGATCCACGCCGTCCAAAGGCTCATGAACCGTTTCCATTGTTTCCCCTTATTTGATTGGGGAGACCGCCCGCAAAACCGTTAAACCCTGCCGCCCGGGCAGGTATGTAAATTCGGTTTGCCTTCGCCCTCCGCTTGACGATATAAGTTCATCGTCTCCGTCATCGCTCACTATGCGCCGGCCCCCTCGACGGCACAATTCGGCCGCGAGGACTCGTCCAGATGCCCCACAGGCGGACGGTTCCGTTCAGCCCTAAGACCTAGGACCCGCCCCCAATTCGCCACTCACCGGTTGCAACAGGGTTACCCACGTCACGCAGGGCGGTCGTTTCGCTCGCCCGCGGCAGCCTCGGGACAGGGTCGAGCGCCAACAATTTTGCGAATGAGACGGTTTCTTGACGAAGGGCCTACGCCGCAGGGCGCAGCGTGCAATACGCCGGTCGTGGGACGACGTGCCGATGACGCACCGGTACCGTTCGCGTGTGGACTCCTGGCGACCGGACGCGCTCACGCGGGCGATCGTGGTCGTCGTCCTGTTCGTCGAGGTCGTCGGCACGTTCGGTGCGTCGTCGAACTCCGATCGCTACGGCGTGAGCGCCGTCAGCCTGCTGCTCGTCGTGCTCGGGCCGTTGTCGTTGCTCGTCCACCGACGTTGGCCGATCGGCGTCGCGGCGGTGACGCTCGGCTCGTCGGCCGTGTATCTCGCCCTCGGGTACGCCTACGGACCCGTCTTCCTCAGCGTCGTCCTCGGTCTCTATTGGGCGGTGCAGTCCGGCCGCCGCACGGCGGCATTCACGGTCGCCGCGCTCGGCTACGGCGGCTATGTGGTGGCGACCACCGTCGATCCGATGGGCGACGGCCTCGACGCCGTCCACCTCGCGCTCGTCGCCGGCTGGATGACGGTCGTGCTGGCGTTGTCGGAGCTGGCCCGGGTGAAGCGGGCCGAGATCGCCCGTGGACGTCAGCAGGAACGTGACGCCGAGCGGGCGCGCGCCGAGGCCGAACGGGTCAGGATCGCCCAGGACCTGCACGACGTGCTCGCCCACAACATCTCCTTGATCAACGTGCAGTCGTCGGTCGCGCTGCACCTCATCGACGACGATCCCGAGCAGGCCCGCGAGGCGTTGGCGAACATCAAGGCGGCCAGTCGCGACGCGCTCCAGGAGTTGCGCGCCGCCCTCGACCTGCTGCGCGACAGTGAGGCGCCGCGCGCTCCGAGCCCCACGGGAGCCGACCTCGGATCGTTGGTCGATCGGGTCCGTGTCGGTGGGCTCCAGGTCGAGCTGATCGCCGACGACCTGGGCGATACGCCGGCGGCCGTCCAACTCGCGGCGTACCGGATCGTCCAGGAAGCGCTGACCAACACCACGCGTCACGCCCACGCCACACGCGCGACGGTGAGCGTCCTGCGCCACGTCGACGGGCCGAACGCGGGCGTCGAGGTCGTCGTCGCTGACGACGGGGTCGGTGTACACGGTCAGGACCCCACCGACGGTCGCGGGTTGACCGGGATGCGCGAGCGCGCCACGTCACTCGGAGGATCGTTCGAGTCCGGCCCCAGCCGACTCGGCGGCTTCGAAGTGCGGGCGCACCTGCCGTCGGCTTCGACGGTGGCACAGACCGCGGACGAGGTGCCGCGATGACCGGCGAGCGCATCTCCGTCGTGCTCGCCGACGACCAGGCACTGGTGCGCGCCGGGTTCCGCGCCCTGCTCGACGCGCAGCCTGACATCGTCGTCGTCGGCGAGGCCGCCGATGGCGACGAGGCCGTGCGGCTCGCCCTCGAGCACCGGCCGAACGTCGTGCTGATGGACATCCGGATGCCGGGCACCGACGGGTTGTCGGCGACGCGCCAGATCGTCGCCGACGTCCGCCTGGCCGACGTGCGGGTGATCGTGCTCACCACGTTCGACCTCGACGAGTACGTGTTCGAGGCCATCCGGGTCGGTGCCAGCGGATTCCTCGTCAAGGACACCGAACCCGTCGAACTGCTCCACGCCGTCCGATCGGTCGTTGCCGGCGACGCGCTCCTGTCGCCGAGGATCACGAGACGGCTGATGGACGAGTTCGCCGCACGGGCGAAGGATCCTGGGACGTCTCCGTCTCTCGACGTGATCACCGATCGCGAGCGTGAGGTGATGACGCTCGTCGGGCACGGCCTGACGAACGACGAGATCGCGGCTCGGCTGTTCGTCAGCGTCGCGACGGCCAAGACCCATGTCAGCCGGACGATGATCAAGCTCGGGGCGCGCGATCGCGCCCAACTCGTGGTGTTCGCCTACGAGGCGGGTCTGGTCCGCCCGGGCTGGACGGACGAATCCGGCTGATCCGTGCGCCGGCGGCGGCGTGTCAGCCCGGCGACGTAGCACGCAACCCTCCCAGTGGCGGACGACATCACGAGCCGCAACGTCGACGATGGATGCATGCCTTCCCGATCCACCGCCGACACGACGTCCGTCATCTCGGCCCGCGGCCTGACCAAACGCTTCGGCGACCGCATCGCGGTCGACGGACTCGACCTCGACGTCCCCCGAGGCGTCGTGGCCGGCTTCGTCGGGCCCAACGGCGCGGGCAAGACGACCACCATGGCCATGCTCCTCGGACTCGTCCGCCCCACCAGCGGCACCGCGCACGTCCTCGGCTCGCCGATCGGCGATGCGAGCGACTTCAGCCGTCGCGTCGGGGCACTGATCGAGACGCCGGCGTTCTACCCGCACCTCACCGGCGAGCAGAACCTCCACGTCCTGGCGATCACAGGACGCCACGGCGGCTCCGACATTCCCGGCCTGCTCCGACTGGTCGGACTGGCCGAGCGCGGTGATGACACGTACCGCACGTACTCGCTCGGGATGAAGCAACGGCTCGGGATCGCCGCCGCCCTCATCGGCGATCCCGAGTTGCTCGTCCTCGACGAACCCTCCAACGGTCTCGACCCCCAGGGCATGCGCGAGATGCGCGAGCTCATCGAGCGAATCGCCCGGGACGATCGAACGGTGCTGGTGTCGTCGCACATGCTGAGCGAGCTCGAGCAGATCTGTGACTGGCTCGTACTGATCGACACCGGTCGATCCGTCTACCAGGGCCCTGCCGCCGACTTCCTCGCCGACGGTGCGGCGCTCGCCGTCGCCCCGCAACGCAGCGACGACCTCGACGGTCTGCTGCGGCTGGTGATCGGCACGGGACTGACCGCCCAGCGCAACGCGGAGCGGGTGATCATCCCGCTGCGCGGCCGCGACCGGTCCGACGTCGCCGCCCAGGTCAATGCCGCGGCGTTCGCCGCGGGCCTGGTGCTCGTCGAGATCGCCTCGGTGCGCGACTCCCTCGAACAGCGGTACCTGTCGCTCGTCGGAACGCCCGCCGCCGAGGCGGCATCAACGAATGGAGCAACGTCATGACCAACGTCATCAGAGCTGAGCTGTACCGGCTGCTGCGCCGCCGCACCCTCGTCATCGGCGGCGCGGTCGCCATCGCGTTTTCCATCCTGGCCGCCTTTTCGATCTTCGCCGCTGCCGACAGCGTCGGCCCACGCTCGGTGCAGGGCGGCACGTCACTCGCCCGACTCGCCGCGTCGGGCGGCGGCACCGAATCGTTCGCGGTCGGCGCAAGCTTCGCCTCGCTCCTCGCGTTCGTCAGCGCCATCGCACTCATCGGCAACGAGTTCGCCAACGGGACGTTCCGGTCGTTGGCGCTGCGTGAGCCTCGACGGATCCGGTTGATCGTCGGCAAGTTCATCGGGTTGCTGGTCGTGCTCGCCGGCCTGCTCCTGCTCGCCGAAGTCCTCACCTTCGCGACGTCGCTCCTGGCGGCGCAGTGGCAGGACGTTCCGACCGGCGCCTGGTTCTCCATGGCGGCGATCGGCGACGGGTTCGCCGACTTCGGGTCGGCGTTCGCCGGCCTCGCCGGCTGGATGGTGTTCGGGACCTTCCTCGCCGTCGTGTTCCGCTCCGTACCCATCGCCCTCGCGTTCGGGGTCGCCTGGGCCGGCCCGTTCGAGAACATCACCGTCGACTCCTGGTCCACCGGGCTGCGGGTGTTTCCCGGCCAGGTCCTGCGGTCGGTCATCGCCGGCGGCACGACCGAGCTCGGATTCAGCCAGGCCGTCCTGCGCGCCAGCCTCTACGTCGTGGTGGCAGGAGTGATCACGTTGGCGGTCGTCGCCCGCCGCGACATCACCTCCTGACCGTGGTTCGGCAGCGCCGCGCGCAAAGTACGTTTGGCGCATGCCGGGTCAATGGCATTTCGACGCTGACACGTACTTGGCGATGGTGCGTTCCGAGGTGCCGGCGTATGACGCGCTCCAGGATCGGACCGCCGAGGCAACAGCTGATGTAGGTGCCGACGCGATCTTGGACCTCGGTTCGGGAACCGGGGAGACGGCGTTGCGGACGCTGGCACATCATCCGGCCGCAACCCTCGTGGGAATCGACTCGAGCGCTGAGATGCTCGAGCACGCGAGGCTGGCGGTTCCTGCCGCCACGTTCATCGAAGCGCGCCTCGAGGATGCGTTGCCGAGCGGTCCGTTCGACCTCGTCGTATCGGCATTCGCCATTCACCACCTGCCCAGCGAGGCCAAAGCCGATCTGTTCGAGCGCGTGGCTGAGGTGCTGCGTCCATCAGGCCGATTTGTCCTGTGCGACGTGGTCATCCCGGAACAGCCCGTAGCGGCGCCGGTCCCGCTGGAGGCAGGCGTCGACCTTCCGGACACGGCTCGTGACCAACTGCGCTGGCTCGCCGACGCCGGTTTCGATGCGTCCGTCGTCCTCGCCGAGGGCGACGTGGCGATCCTGCAAGCTGATCGCCGCTGACCGGAACCTACCGGGCGAGTCGTTCGACGAGCGGCAAGCGCCACTCGTCGGCGAGTACACCGTCGAGCGCGGCGAGCGCCTCGACGGTCGAGCGATCGGCGAGTGAGCGATCGAGCATCGCGTCGTTGGCGGCTCGCACCGACAGCGCCGCCGGATGTCGCTCGACGACCGTGATCGGTCCGGCGACGTCGACCACACCCGTTTCGACCACGCGCAGATACCAGCCGGTCCGCCCGGTCGACCGCATCAGCCCGCCGACCGCGGCCGATCGGCGATGCAGGGTCAGCTTCTGACACGGCCAGCGTGGCTGGGCAACCTGCAGCACGGCGGTCCCCCACTGCCACACGTCGCCGATGTACACGTCGTCCTCGGTGGCGCCGCGTGTCGAGATGTTCTCGCCGAACGGTGCCGTCGGCGACGCGGGCAGCTCCGGCTGGTCGAGGTCGGCGGCCCATCCGGCGAGGTGCTCGGACGGGTAGGCGTACACGGCCTTGTCGACACCGCCGTGCACCTCACGGTCCGATTGGTCGTCGCCGTCGAGGTTCAACTCGGTCAGCGACAGGCGCTCCGCGGTGACGCGTTCCTTGGCGATCGACGACACGATCTCCCACTCCGCAGGTCCGAGCGGCCGCGGACCTGACACGTTGACCCGGACGACAACGATCACCACGCCGAGCACCGTACTCACACGCGCGTTTCCGTGCCTCGGTGCGGGCTCGATTTCGATTTCGGGGCGGTTCACGCTGAGCTACCATTGGCTCAGGCGACCAACCGCACGGGGGGTGTGGCAATGGCTGGACGGAAGTACACCGGATTCGACGGCAATGCGCCGGGTCAACGGGCCGGACTCGAGAAGTTCGTGCAGTTGACGGTGGACCATTTTGGTGGTCACGTGTGGAACAACGGGACCTGGGGCCCTCGGATGGCTCGAAATCCGGGCGTCAACAAACCGAGTGTTCACGGCACCGGCCGAGCGGCCGACATGTCGTGGAGACGGATGAACGACAGCCGTGGATGCGGCGACCATCAAGCGGCGTTGCAGGTGGTCGACTTCTGGTTGGCGAACGCGGAACTGTTCCTGATCGAGGAGCTCCACGACTATTTTCCACCTCCGTTCGGTCGCGGCTGGAGGTGTGACCGCGGGGCGTGGAAGGTGTATTCGAAGCAGACGATCGGTTCGGCTCCGGGCGGTGACTGGTTCCACGTCGAGATCGCCCCTGCACACGCGGACGACCCCGCGTACTACGAGGCAGCGTTCGCCGGTCTCGGATCGGTGCCGCAGAGTGTCCCGGCGGCCGAACCGCTGGTGGCGGCCAGTTCAGGCCTCACCGCACCCGTGGTTCCTCCGGGAGTGCCGGAGTTGTCCGTTGTCTTCAGCGAGGTCGTTCGCCCGGACGTGCAGTCGTTGCAGGAAATCCTGATCGCTCAGCGCTGGGCCGATTTCGCAGTCGCCGACGGCAGGTTCGGGAACCGCACGATGAACGCCGTGATATCGATGCAGTCGGCGGTCGGCCTTTCCGGCAAGTCGGTGGACGGCAAGTACGGACCCCACACCGCGAGCACGCTCGCTGCATGGCTCGCGACGCCACGCTGAACACACCCCTGGTTCGCGCGCGGCGCACTCACGAGATACGGAGCGAGCTACCGGTGATGAACTCACCGCTGAGTCGCCCTGCAGCTTGCGTCACGAGTTTCGACATCAGCGACTCGACCAGGGTCATGTGGGCGCGTCCCGCTGTGTTCGTGCTCACCCCGGAGGATGAGTTGAACCAGAACTTGAATGGGCGTTTGTCGTTGGCCATGCGTCGGTCGTGGATGAGTTCGAGCACGTCGAGGTCGGGGTTGGCGTGCTCGCCGTTGCCACAGAAGATGTAGTTGTCCGCGGTGATCGCGTCGCAGAACGTCTGGCTGATGTTGTGTTCCGAACCGTGGTGTTGGACCTTCAGTGACGAGACGTGTAGTTGGCCCTGAGCGTCCAGGGCATCGTGGTGGTCGAGTCCCTTGAGGATGTCGTCGGCATGTCCGTCGCCGGTGAGGAGAATCGAATCCTCGTGTTCCTGGGCGAGGAACATGAGGGATGCGAGATTCGGCGCGGTGACCTTGTTGCGATTGCCGAGTTCTTTGGCCAGGCTCAGTTCTTCGGCGCCGAGGCAGGCGGAAGCCTGGAGCAACGGCCCGACGACATGGTCGATGTCGGAGGCGCTCATCCCTTGCGACTCGCGGACTCCCTGGGCCCTGATTGCGCCGACGATCTCCCGGTTCCTCTCCAACCACGTGTTCCAGTCCTTGCGCAATCGGGTCAGATCCTCAGCGAATGGCCCGATCAGTTTCAGCGTGATGGAGCCCAACTCGATGACCGCCGTCGCGTCTCCGACCAGCATGAGAGCACCGTCGAACTGTGGGTTGAGTGGCACGTTCTGCTGGCCGGGTTGGATCCGTTGGGAGACTTTCATGGCCTGCGGGATGCTGGTCACGAGTTCGCGGCGTTCGTCGGCCACCTGCAGGAGCCATGGGTGATCCGCGACGGACAACATCCCGGCGGTGGCCGCGAGCATTGATTCAACGGGGCCGCTGTTCTTGCCGATCTGGTCGTGGAACGAGTTGTGAAAGACCGCCATCGTCTCAGCGGGGCGAGGCGAGGAAGGCGGTGTGTGATTGGGATTGTCGTGCTCCAGCTGATGTTGATGCACGCGCCACGCGGCCTCGTCGTCGAACAACTGGAGAACGCCGGCGATGTGGTCTTGATCGATGTGTGAGATGTAGGCGATGTCGAGTTTCTTCTGGTTGTCGCGCAGGAAACCCATCGCCGGTGCAACGTGGGTGAGGTACGACTCCTTGACGCCACCATCGATGAGCATTCGATGGTTGCCGTCGCTTGTTTCGAGCAGCAGGCAGTCGCCCTTGCCAGATTGGAACATCTCGAGTTTCATGAGGCCGTTACTCCTCTGTTCTGTCGATGTGGGTGTTGGCGAGATCAGCCTGTTCGAGGCATCGTTCCGGGTCGATCATGCCGAATCCGGCATCGTTGACCCAGGTGTAGCTACCGCCCGGTAGCGGCTTGGCGGTGCTGCGAATGATTCCTTCGATCTGGGCGGCGGTGAGCGTCGGCTTGATGGCCAACATGAGCCCGGCGACACCGGCAACGAAGGGACTTGCCATGCTCGTGCCGGTCATCCCGATCCACTTTTCGCCGTCGGTGGCGAAGGCTTTGGCGGCGACGATGTTGGTGCCCGGTGCGGCCACGTCGGGCTTGGATCGACCGTCTCGGGTGGGACCCTGGCTGCTCGAGATGTTGATCGCGTGGTTGCTTTCGTGCAAATTGGCGATGGTCAGGACACGGTTCCCGCACCCGAGCGAACTCACGGTGGAGTTGTCGACCATCGACTTCTCGGTGAAGAACGACGGAAACGCCCAGGCCTCCCGACCGCCCAACTGTCCGACAGGGCGTGCGTCGTCACGTTCGATCCAACCGTCGTAGCGACCATCGCGGATCTCTCGCCCGTGCAGACGCACTGTCCAACCGCCAGCCTGCACACCGATCACGGGGTTCGACTGCAGGTTCGGGCTCAGGTAGATACCCATGTAGTTGGCACCGTTGGCAGGGTGGTACAGCTCGTTGTAGACACTGATGAAACTGCCGTCGGCGAGACGGCGGTTCTCGATGAATTCGCGTGGCTCGATCGGGCCGATCAGTTGACCGTTCGGGGTGCGAAGAGAAACGGCGAAACGGTCCTGCGGGTTGAACCAGAGTTCGAGTTCGTTCTCGGAAATGTCGACTACTCCGTTACCGGCGACAACCCACTCGATGTCGGCGCTGAGGCCGGCAGCCGGCACCCTGCCGCTGGTGTGAACGCGCCCCATCATCCAGCCAACGTCGTCGGCGGTCTCACCGCATTCCTGACCGGCGTTTCCCGCCGCGACCGTGATCGCCCGACCAGGAATCGACATGACGGAATCGATCCAGCGGTCGACGGCCGCGGAGCCATCGTGTGCGTGTCCATTCGTTCCGAGTGACACGTTCATCGACAGCGGCAGACCCATTTTGCCGGCCAAGGTCACGAGATAGTCGATGGCATCCACGAGGCGTGTGGAGTCGGAGAACGATCGGCGTCGGTCCTGGTCGGAATCGGGCAGTGAGACGAGGACCGCGGCGATCGGCGATCGGCGACAGATCCCTCGATTGCCGGCCGCGGTGCTGGCCACGTGCGTGCCATGCGACCCCTCGACCAACTGTGATTGTCGTTCGATCTCGTACGGCGGCACGCCGAGGCCCGGCGACGCGTCGAGGGCGGCGTCGAGGTGTGCTTTGTTGAATTCTGCTCCGTACCCGAACCGGGTGCCGGCCGGTTGCGGGCTGGGTCGGGCATCTCCGCCCTGGTCCCAAATGGCGACGAACCTCGTGTGACCGTTCTGGTCGAGAAAGTCCGAATGCGAGAAATCGAAACCTTGCACGTCGATGACGCCGATCAAGACATTCGCCCCGTAGTGATGCTTGGCCGCGTTGCCGAATCGTCGCTGCTGAGTCGACGGTGCGGACACCTTTCCCGCGGTGACAACCGGGAACGGGCGCTTCAGCGACTCGGCCATCTCGATGTACGAGATCGCCGGCTGCTCGGTCAGGCTCGTCAGAGAACTCAGTGGCACGCGTGCCGAGACCACGTTCGCCTTGCGTGCCCGTTCGCCGCGCATCGGAAGCGAGTCCGCGAACCCTTCGTTCAGGTAGACGAAGACGTGTGCTTCGACATCATCAGTGATCGCGGTGAGACTCACGGTGTCCGGCACCCGCTTGATCACTCGGCCGGTCGTCGGACTGTCAGCCACGCGGCGGCGCTGCAGTTCATCGAGTGTTGTCTCATTCGTGACTCGCAGCGCCGAACACTGCTCGGCGCGAACCGCGTTGACCTCGGTACTGCCATTGGCGATCATCTGGAGCTTCGGTTGCAACTTCGCCCGCCCTCGTCCGATCAGGTCCCGCTTACCTGCCATCGCCGACTACCCGCTTTCGGTCATTGCCCGTTCGCTACGACGGCCAGAGTGGGTGGGTCTCCGTTCATGTTGAGCACAACGCGTGGAATCGTGTGCGGTCGATCGTCGACAAGGTGCCCTTGCCGTCGATGACGTAGAGCAGGACGGTGGTGAGGACATAGCCGTGCTCGAGAAGTTCTGCGGTCGGCTCGACGCCGAGGGGTGCCAGCGTCGTGCCGACCGATCTCGTTCGGCCCACGACGTCGTCCCAACCGGCGGACGTGTAGCCCTGATCGTCCAGGAACTTGATTGCCTCGTCGGCTCGTCGAGTCCGGTCGTCGGTGCGGCCGGTGTTGGCCGAGGAGAACAGTTGCGGCAATCGGTACGGGTTGTCGGAGATCTGGATGATCACGCCGTGGACCTGGCTGCCGGTCTCGGTGAACTTGCTGTACAGGGCCCGGCGGCGATGGGCGGTGGACACGTCGTACTGCACCCCTTGCGCCCGCATCAGACCGGCAATCTCGAGCGCGAGCCCGGAGTTACCGATCGGCTGTGGTGTGTTCCACCCGGCTGATGCGTTGACGACGACGAGGTAACCGGCGCGCTGGGATTGGACGGAGCGCAACTCGGCGAAGTTCTCCACCCGGTTGTCGAAGCCGTACTCCCATTCGTCGGCCATGTTGTCGTAGGTGCCTCCGTCGTCGAGCACGACATGCTCGATGACCTTCGACGGCTGGCCCGGTGCCTGAATCGTGAGATTCGACAAGCCCACATCGGCGAGGCGAATCCGTCGGGGATTGAATGCTCCCGGAACACACGCCGAGGCCTGTACGGCATCGGCGAGGTGGACCCCGTTCGCTGACGTCGACCCACCGAACCGGTAGTTCCACACGCATCGGTTCGTGAAATAGAACGGCTCGCCCGATTGCAGTTCGGTGGTGCACATCACGTGGTGCACCGACGAGTCCATGTTCGCGACGTCGGACATCGTCTGCTTGCGACCACCGAGGAGTTCGTCGTCGATCGCGGCCGATACTCGAGCCGACCGCTGACGAAGCAGAACCCAGGCAATGACGAGCAGCACGACGCCGATGACCAGAACGATCAGCGCCGCCACCGTGAAGTCGAGCACGGCCACGACGAACGACGCCACGAGCGCCACGACTCCCAACGCCGCCGCGCCGAGCGTGAAGCGCAGATACCAACGGGTGGCGGGAGCGCCACCGAGAAGCAGGCCGCGTTCGGCGACCGCTACCAGGGCGGGGCGGATGTGTTCCTCGAACTGGGACGCGGTGGCCTGTCCGAAGTCGGGGCCGGTCATCGCGATGGCGTTGGCGATCGAACCGCCCGAGACCGAACTCACCGAGATGGTGTTCCGATTGAGATCGGCATCGACGACCGCGAGCAGCGAGCCGAGCGCAAATGCCGTCGCCCGATGTCCTCCGCCCGACAGCGCGATTCCGAGATCCCGGGTCTCATCCATTGCCGGCCCCGCCCTTCTGTTCGATAGCTGAACGATCATAAGCACGTTCGCACAAGCGAAAATTCACGTGCCCGTGCGCTCCGACGTCGGAGCGCGGACGATACGTCGAGCGACCGCTACCCAGCGGACTTGTCGGCGTCAACTCACTGCTCCGTTGTGCCGGCTGCCGACCAGTACTCGTTGACAACCGCCCGACGCGACCGGCACAAGGCGTCGTCCGACCTCGATCCGGACGAGATCATTCGTGTCGGAGAGACGTGACCTGCCGTCCTGAACGGTCGCCCACGGCGGACCGGCTCAGGCGGCCCCGCCGTACCAGGTGTCGCCCGGGTGGGGCGTCGCGCCCTGCCAGCCGTTGATCGCGGTGATCCGTGCCTGTGCGGCGGCCGCGCGTCCGAGCCCGAGTCCGTTCGCAATGGCGATCAGCCCGTCACCCGACTTCACCGTGTAGCAGCGAACCCCCGGGATCGTCGGCGGGAACCGCACGGAGTCGCCTGGGCGCCAGACGGCCTCGAGCGGCACGCTGTTGTGTTCGGCAACCGCGATGGCGGCCGCAAGTCGCAGGGACCACGGCGAACCGGTGAGACCGACACAACGACTCACGACGGCGACGAACCCGTCAGCGTCCGCCGCTGGCGATCGTGTAGGAACCCCGGACCTTGCCCGCCGTTGTCAACGGACGACGAACGTCTGCGGGCGCCGCGGCTGCGGGTGCAACCGTGCCCTGCAGAACGGCCTGCGCGGCAGCTTTGGATTCGGCGGCGTAGACGTCGGTGCGCCACAGATGGTCACCGTTGCCATCCCAGCCGGGACCGTTTCCCTTCCAGCCGGTGTCCGAACCCCTCCAGGGGTGCCACGGTCGCCCCTGCTTGACGGAGTCCTGGTACATCTGCCACGCCACGGCCGCATTCGTGTCGAGGACGAGCAGATCCGTGTCGGTGTTGATGCCGAGACGCGCTCGGAGCGCATCGTTCGGAGGCTTCTTGAGGGTGTCCCAGTTGATCTGCCACATGCCGCGATCGGAGGTGCGCGGGTTGACACAGTCCGATCGCCACTTCGATTCGCGCCCGGCAATCATCGTGATCGTGGCGATGTCATCGCCGCGGAACCCGGCACGGTGGGCGGCGGCTGCAGCCGCGACCGCCCCGTGCTGACCTGCACCGCCCACGTCGCTCAAAGGAACGCCCCCTCCCCTCGCCAAGCCACACCCGGCGGCTGGACATCGATGGCATCGACTCTGACAGGTTGCGACCCGGTGTGCAACGTCGTCACGGTTTGCTATCGGGCGGCGCGGAGCGGTCGACGGTGAGCCGGCGGGTGAGTTCGCCGACCTCCAACTCGACCTCGCGTGTCTGGCCGCCCGCGGCGAGGAACGCGCGCATGGCGGGCGCGGCGTCGGGCGTGCGCAGAATCTCGGCGAACAGTTCCGCCTCGGCGAACAAGCCTTCGTCGAACGCAGGCTCCGCGAGCAACACCGCGGCCTTGGCTGCCCGGACCGCGGCGGGCGGTGCGCCGGCGATGCGGGCGGCGAGTTCGGCCACGTGCGCGTCGAGTTCGCCGGCGGTGGCGAAGGCACGGTTCAGATAACCCCACCGCTCGGCGGTCGCGGCGTCGAGGTCGGCACCGCCCAGGATCACCTCGAGTGCCCGCCCGCGGCCGAGCAGGCGCGGAAGACGTTGCGTGCCGGTGCCGCCGGGCAGGATCCCGATCGGCACCTCCATCTGGTTCACCACGGTCTTGCCGAGCAGCCCGAAGCGCATGTCGCAGCTGGCGGCGAACTCGCTCCCGCCGCCTCCGACGCGTCCGGCGATCACGCAGATCGTCGCCTTGGGCATCGTCCGGAGTCGTTCGCACATCTGGTGGAACGTGTTGTGCTCGGTCTCCCGCTCGACCGGCCCGCTCGTCGGGAACTGCAGGATGAGCTCCACGTCGAAGTGGGCGATGAAGAAGTCCGGGTCGGCCGATCGCACCACGAGGACGCGTACGTCGGGGTCCTGCTCCACCTGTTCGGTGAGCGCGGCGAGCTGTCCGAACAGCTCGAGGGTCATGAGGTTGATCGGCGGATTGTCGATGGTGGCGGTGGCGATCCCACCGGTCACCTCCACGTGCACGAGCGACAGGTCATAGGCCATGGCGCGGGACAATAGACCGGCGCCGGCGCACACCCGACACGGCGGATCCCGCCCGAACGCTCAAGGACGGATGCTCGCGTTTTCGGCTACCTCGTGGGCGAACCGCCGCAGCTGTTGCCTGCCACCGTCGAGCTGGACCAGGACGTAGTCGACGCCGGCCGCGTGGAGGTCCGCGAGGCCATCGCAGATCTCATCGGGAGTCCCGAAGAGCGCGTGCTGCTCGGTGTTGCGGTAACCGAGCACGTGCGAGCCACCCGCCCCGCTCGGTGGACGCGACACATCGACGGTGCGGCGGGTGAACGCGGCTTGCCGGGCCAGGGCTTCGGCCGTTTCGGCCTTGCTGTGGGCGACGTACACCTGCCGCGCCACCGCCACCTGCCCGGCGCCGAACCAACCGATGCGTTCGGCGATCTGCTCGACCGACGCGTATTGATCCAGGATCAGGTTGTGGCCCCACACCGCGGCGCGTCGAATGGACGTGTCGCTGGCGGCGGCGACCCAGATCGGCGGGCACGGAGACTGAACCGGTGGCGGCTCGACGACAACGTCGTCGAAGGTCCAGAACCGCCCGTGATGGGAGAACCGCTCCCGGGTGGTCCACGCGCGAACGAGCACCCCGAGCGCCTCCTCGAACCGTGGATCGGCCTCGCGCTGATCGACGTTGAAGCCGCGGAACTCCGAGTGTCGGTAGCCCTTGCCGACGCCGACGTCGACGCGGCCACCCGAGATCACGTCCAACGTCGCCACCTGCTCGGCGAGCAACACCGGGTTGTGCCATGGCAGGACCATCACGCCGGTGCCCACACGGAGCGAGGAGGTGCGCGTGGCGACGCACGTCTGCAGCATCAGCGTCGCCGCGACCTGGTTCCAGCCGCTGAAGTGATGCTCCACGAGGAACGAGGACACGAACCCCAGGGCCTCGGCCTCGATGTTGAAATCCACGTAGTCGCTGATCGCTTGCGCTGAATCGACGTTCGCCGTGCACAACAGCCCGAAGCGCATCGATCGAGTCTTGTCGTCGCGAGATCAGCCCGGCGAACAACTTTGATCGACCCGGGCGCGAATCACGCTCTGAGTGGGACTCCGAGCACGTCGTAGACGGATCGGATGAGGGCCTCGCTGCGGACTCCGCCGATGATGCCCGCCTCCATCTTGTTCATCATGTAGGCGAACGTCATCCGTCGTTCGAGGTCGTTGATGACCATCGAGCCACCCCAGCCACCCCAGAAGCAGATCTTCGAATCGGGAAGGTACGGGAAGTGCTCCGTGTCGACGAGTGCGTAGCCGACCCCGAAGCGCAACGGGATCCCCAGGCACAGATCGACCCCGTTGCTCTGCTCTTCGAAGATCAGGTCGATGGTCGCCGGCGTGAGCAACCGAACGCCGTCGACCTCGCCGCCGTGCGACACCACCGATTGGATGCGAGCGACCGAGCGTGCGTTGCCCTGGCCGCCGGCGGCGCCGATCTCCGCACGACGCCATTCGGGTGTGTTGCAGACGCTCGGATCGATGACGGGGCCGACGAAGAAGCGGTACCCGGGGCTCGTCTGGTCCATGCTCGCGAGATCGAACTCCATCGGCGGTGGCGGAACCACGGTCGCGACCCGCGCATCGTGTTTCGGATCGAGGCCGATGTGGAAGTCGGCGCCGAGCGGCCCGGCGATCTCGTCGGCGAAGAACGTGCCGAGCGACTTGCCGGTGATGCGCCGGACGACCTCGCCGATCAGATGCCCCTGGTTGATGCCGTGGTATCCGGACGCGGAACCCGGTTCCCACCACGGGGCCTGCGCGGCGAGGCGTTCGACCGAAGCCACGGGGTCGAGGATGTCAGCGACCGTCACGGGCTGGTCCCATCCGGCGACGCCGGAGGTGTGCGACATGAGATGCCGGATCTCCACCGCCTCCTTCCCATTGGCGGCGAACTCGGGCCAGTAGCGGGCGACGGGTGCGTGGATGTCGAGTTCCCCACGATCGACCAGAACGAGCGCGGCGAGCGCCGTCATCGTCTTGGTGGTCGACCACACGTTGGTGATCGTGTCGCGCTCCCACGGAATCGTCTGGGCTGGGTCGGCCCAGCCACTCCAGATGTCGACGACCATCTCGCCATCGATGACGAGGGCGACCGAGCCGCCGAGGTCGGCTCCGGACTCCACGCTGTCGTGCAACAGCGTTGCCAGCTTCTCGAATCGGTCGTCGTACGTACCGCTCACATCGGTCATGGATTCTCCTCGTGTTCTCTCGGGATTGGTTGGCGGGATTGGTTGGGTGGTCAGGGTCATCTCACGCCGAGTCGTCCAGGGCCTGCGACCCGAGGTAGGTGCTGGCGAGGACGGCACGATCGCGCTCCAGGAATTCAGCGGTTCCGGCGACGACGATTTCGCCGTGGCTGAGAACGTAGCCCCGGTCGCAGATCGGCAACGCAGCGTGCACGTGCTGCTCGACGATCAACACGGCGGTCCCCTCGTCGGCGATGCGCCGCACGGTCGGCAACAGCCGCGAGACGACGATCGGCGCGAGCCCCATGCTCATCTCGTCGATCATCAGGGCCTTCGGCGCGGCGACGAGTTTGCAGGCGAGGCCGAGCATCTGTTGTTCACCGCCGGACAGCAAACCGACCCGCCGAGACATCAGCCGTTCGAGTTCGGGGAAGTACGACAGCGCCAAGTCGATCTCGACGGATCCCGATCGGCGGCGATGCATCCGCAAGTTCTCGCGGACCGAGAGTTGGAAGAAGATTCCCCGGTCCTCCGGGAGCAACCCGAGGCCACGTCGCGCGAGCAGATGCGGTCCGACGCCGACCGCGGATTCGCCGAGCACCTCGATCCGCCCTGCGATCGACGGAAGCACACCGGCGATGGTGAGCAAGGTGGTCGACTTCCCGGCACCGTTCGGCCCGAGCAGGGCGACGACCTCGCCGTGCTCGACATGGAGGTCGAGTCCGCGCACCGCCGGCACTCCCCCATGGCCGGCGACGAGTCCGGCGACGACGATCGCACTCATACCAGCACCTCGGCCCCCAGATAGGCCGTGATCACGATGGGATCACAGCGGATCTGCTCAGGTGTTCCGTGCGCGATGACACGGCCGAAGTCGAGTACGTAGACGTAGTCGCACACGTCGAGGACGAGTCCCATGTCGTGATCGATCAGGAACACGGCGATCCCCGAGTCCGCGATGTCGACGAGGCGATCGCCCAGGATGCGACTCTCGACACTGTCGAGACCGGCTGCCGGCTCGTCCATCATGATGAGTCGCGGTCCGGCGGCGAGCGCTCGGGCGACGCCCACGAGCTTCTGTTGACCGAGCGAGAGTTCACCTGGTGACCGATCGGCGAGGTCGACGATGTCCAGGAGCCCGAGCGCCGTGTCGACCTGCGCGGCCCCCGACGAGCGATCGGGGCGGAACAGATCGCGCACCACGGTTCGAGGACTGGCCGGGTCGTGCATCACCTGCAGGTTCTCCGCCACCGTGAGGTCCGGGAACAGTTCGACGGACTGCCACGTTCGGACCATCCCGGCGCGCGCCCGTTGATGAGGTGCCAGCGACGACATCTCCCGTCCGTCGAACACCAGCCCTCCCGACGCCGGGACGAACCCGGTGACCGCGTCGATGAACGTGGTCTTGCCGGCGCCGTTCGGGCCGATCAGCCCGACGATCTCGCCGGCCCGGACATCGAGGTCGATGGCGTCGTTGGCGATCACTCCACCGAAGCGCACCGAGACGCCGGTCGCGGTGAGCACGACATCGCGTTCCTGCCGGTCCGCTCGCCGTCCCCGGGTGCGCCGGCGCGGCGCCGTCGGCGCAGGGACCGTGAGCGACGGCTCGACCGGTTCGGGTGCGTCGCGGCGCAGGGCACCGACGTGGTCGCGCATCGCGCCGACGATCCCTTCCTGATTCAGGATGGCGGTGAGGATGAGCGTGAAGCCGGCGAAGACGCCGTAGCTGTTGCCCATGTCGAACAGCCGGTCGAGGATCACGTAACCGATGCCGAGCGGCGCCAGGATGCCGGCGACGAGCGCGCCGGCGACCGAGGAGATGCCGCCCAGATAGGCGAACGCCAGCAGCAACAATCCGACGACGGCGGTGAAGCTGTCGGCCGACAACTGACCGCGGCTGTAGCCGATCAACGAGCCGCCGAGCCCGGCGAGGAATGATGCGATGCCGAAGGCCAACAGCTTGGTGGACGCCACGTCGATGCCGGCCGCCGCCGCTGCTCGTTCATTCGACCGGACCGCGAGGAATCGACGGCCCGTCGCGCTGACGGCGATGTTGCCGACCACGAGCGCAACCGCCACCAGCACGCCGAGGACGACGAGACCGAACTGCCATCTGGCGATGTCGCGGCCGCCGCGAACCGACACGTCGATGCCGATCAGGATCGGCTTGGCGATCGGGTTTCCGGCCGACGACGTCAAGGCGGGGTTGCGAAAGACGAACTTCTCGACGGCGACGCCGCCCGCGAGCGTCACGACCGCGAGTTGGGCTCCTCTGATCCGCAGCGCCGGGACGCCGATCACCACGCCGAAGATCGCCGCGACGGAACTCGACAGGACGATCGAGACCGGGAACGGGACGCCCAGGTCGATCGTGATCTTCGACAGCGCGAATCCGGCGATCCCGGCGATCGACGCCTGCGCCAGCGAGATCTGGCCGACGAAACCCGTCAGCACGACGAGCGACAGCATGATGATGCTCACGATCATGCTGGTGATGACGCCGAAGCGATACGTCCCCGATGTGAGCAAGATGACCGCGGCACCGATCGCGGTGACCGCCACGACGACCGATGGGCGCGGGCGAGTCCTCACCACCTCGGGGAGCCGAGCCGTTTCGACCGCGCCCCGGCTGGGCAGGCGATCGCCGAGGAGGAACAACGCTCCCACGATCACCACGAACGGGAGCGCATCGGCCAGGCCCGTTGCCGCCCATGACGGCCAGTCGGGTCGACTCGCCCGGAACGTGACGATCGACTGGAACGAGCCCAGCGCGAGCGCCGCGATGGCGGTGGCGGCGATCGATCGGAACTGCCCGACCAGCACCGCCGCCAGTGCCGGAACGATCGCGAGCGCGTAGGTCGACGGGTTCATGACCGTCGTCGGCGCAACCAGGATGCCGATCGCACCGACGACCACGCCCGACAGCACCCAGGTGGCGGCCGCGAGCCGTTGCGGCGAATACCCGGCCAACGCTGCGGTGCGCTCGTTCTCGGCGGCGGCGATCGTGGCCAGCCCGGTCCTCGTGTACCGGAACCAGGCGGCCACGAGTGCGGTCACGATCCCCACCACCGCGGTCAGCCACAATCGGTCCTGCGGGAACGTGAGGCCGGCTACCGAGATCGAGTCGGACGGCATGATCGGCGCCACCGGGCGGGACGTGGTGCCGAACTGGAGGGCGGTCAGCGCCTGGAAGAACAACAGGACACCGACCGACGCGACCACCTTGGCGAGTACCGGCGCATGGCGGAGCGGGCGGAACACCAACACGTGGAGCAGCACCCCGATCAGCGCGCAGGAACCGACGCCGATGCCGAAGGCCGACCAGAACGGCGCCGCCTCGCCCAGGTCGATCCGGTGCGGCAGCCCGACGACGGGGATCACGAGATCGCCGCTCGAACGCAGTTCGGCGTACACGTACGTGCCCCACATCGCGGTCGCACCGGTGGCGAAGTTGATCACGCCCGTGCCGCGGAACGTGATGATCACGCCGACGCCGATCGCCGCGTACAGGCAGCCGACACCGAGACCGATCAAGGCGAAGATGAGATACTGGTTCACAGCGCTCCTCGGATACCGGGGTCCAGCTATTGCTGGGCCCGGTCGTAGGTGTCGAAGAAGTCGATGACCTGGTTCCGTACCAGCGACCCGTCCTCCGCCTCGGCGACCTGGTACACCGACACCGCCGCACTGCAGTTGGCGCTCGACTCCGGCCACGGCGGGGCGCCGCAGTTGATCGACTCGCCGAACCAACCGGGCACCTCGGTGTCCCGGTCCAATGCGGCCTCCACCGATGCCGCGTTCACCTCCCCGTCGATCGACTCGAGGATGGAGCGGAACTCCATCAGACCCCCGTAGGGCCAAGTGGCGTAGCCCTCGGTGTACTTCGACTGGCCGGCGGCATCCATGAGTTGGGCGTACTCGTCGAGCCGTTCCGCGATCTCCGCAGGCGCCGACGCCCGGGTCGTCGGCTGCAGCGTGTTCTGCAGGGTGTACGTGCCGACCGCGTCGTCTCCGAGTTCAGCGATGAAGGCACTGCACTCGCCGGCGACCACCGGACCGTCGAAGTTGGCGGCACGGGCCGCGGCGACCATGGCGGTGCAGCCGGGTTCGGAGAGTTGCGCCCAGATCATCTCGGCCCCGCTCGATTGTGCGGTCGCGACCGCGGCGGTCCAGTCGGGTGCGGCACCATCGACCGCGATCGGCTGGATCTCGACGCCCATCTGGTCGGCGATCGGCGGGACCTGCACCAGCGCGAGATCCTCCGCCGACGGGCTGACCTCGTACGGCTGGGCGATCTTGGTGAGCCCGAGTTGCTGCGCCAGTGCGCCCGCGCCGACCGCGTAGCCCTGTCCCGGGAGGTGCAGGATGTGCGATCCCTCGGCGTTCGACTGGACCGAGCCCCACGAATTGGTCGTGACGTACGGGATGCCGGCTTCCTGATAGACGGGAAGCGCCGCGTCGGAGGCGAGGTCGATGGCGGTGAAGGCGACCGCGACGTCGGCCTCGACCAGCTGATTGGCGCAGTCGATCGACGATTCCGGGGTCAGATCCGTGCTGCACGACACGAGTTCGATCGTCGCCCCGTTGATCCCGCCCGTGGCGTTGATCTGGTCGACCGCGACCTCACCCCCGATGCGGAACTCGGGGAACGCGAACGGACCGGCATCCATGTTGACGAATCCCAAGCGGATGGTCTTCCCGCTGGCCGCGCCGGAATCCTGCGTGGCGGAGCTGTCGCCGGCGGAGTCGCCCGGTGCGGTTCCGACCCCCGTCGTCTCGTCGGTGACTGGCGACGCCTTCGTCGCTGGACGCCGTCGCCGCGTCATCGGAACCGCACGCGGCACCGAGCAACGCGAGTACCGCGACCACGGCCCCGATCTGTCGGGTTGATCTCGTCGTATTTCCTGGGCTCCTGGATGTGTTGATCATGTTGTCGTGTCCCCCTCGTGAGTGTTCGTGGTCTGGTCGTCGAGGCACTGCTCGAGGAGGCTCAACAGCTCCACCCACCCGACGAAGCTCGACCGATCCGCACCGTCGATGCGAATCGAACCGACGACGTTCGAGCGGTTGTCCCGGTTGCGTGCACGCATCAGTTGCATTTCGATGTTCGCCACTGATGCCCCCTCTCTCGTGCGTGTACCGGTTGTCCGGCACCCCGCTGCGTACGTTGCAGGAACCTGGCCGATCTCGGTAGTAGGGGATCCCCTACTGCCCACCCGACGAAATCGTTGCTACGGTCCGATCTCGGGAGGGGTTTCACATGTCGGTGCCGGTTCTGCACGCCTCGTCGTCGCCGTTGGTCGGGCGCGACGCGCCCATCGCCAGGCTCCTGCAGAGCTTCAAACAGGCCGAGAGCGGGCAAGGCGCGGTCGCCCTGATCCGTGGCGATGGCGGCATCGGCAAGTCCCGGGTGACGTCGGAGATCGTCCACCGAACCGCACGGATGGGGGCCCTGAGCCTCACTGGTCACGCCACATCGTTCGATCGCGGTGTCCCATTCGGCTTGGCCCGCGAGATCGTCGGCGATCTCCCCGCGGGCCTTCCGGATGGACTGGCCGATCGAGTCACCACCGTGCGTTCGCTCCTCGACGTCACCACCCCCGTGGGTGCGGGGGTCCGTAGCGAACAGGTTCCACAGGATGTGCTCAGCGCCATGTTCGACCTGTTGACCGATCTCGCGGAACACGAGACCGTCGTGATGGTGTGGGAAGACCTGCACGAGGCTGACAGCGACTCGGTCGCCCTCCTGATGCGACTCGCTCGGCTCCTCGCCCACACCAGAGTGCTGGTCATCGCGACGACGCGCCCGCGTTCGCGCCAGGACATCGTCGGGTTCGAGCGCCTTGTCGAACAACTCGAGCAGGAGGGCCGCGGCGTCACGATCGACCTCGAACCCCTCGACCGTTCCGACGTCCGCGCCCTCGTTGCCGACTCCATCGGTGCGGTGCCCGAAGGCGAGCTGGTCGACGTGATCTACGACGCCAGTCTCGGCAACCCGTTCTTCGTCACCGAGACCACGCGGTCGCTGCTGCGATCGGCCAGTGTCGAGGTCGACGAGCACCGTGGGCGGCTCGTCCGGTTACAGCCGACGCTGCGCCCGCGTACCGCAGTCGTCCACCGGTTCTTCCAGATCGGGAGTACCGAGGCGAACGTCGCCAAGGTCATCGCCGCGTTCGGGCGCGTGTCGCCACGAGAACTCGACCTGGTCGCTTCGATCACCGGCATTCCCGAACAGCGGGTGATCGAGAGTTTCGACCGGTTGGTCAGCGAGCAGTTGATGGTGAAGGTCGACGAGCGGTACGAGTTCGCCCACAGCATTCTGCGCGAGGCGCTGTACGACGACATCGGTCCCGGCGAACGGCGCCGAGTCCACAGCATCATCGCCGAGCACCTGCGACGTCAGCGCGAAGCCGGGTTACCGGTCGACATCACCGAACTCGCCACCCACGTCAGCGAATGCGCTGACCACAACGATCCGGTCGCGATCGAGGTGCTGTTCGAGGCCGGCCGGGTCACGGCGCGCTCGGCACCGCTCGTGTCGGCGCGTTGGTTCTCCAAGTGCGCCGAACTCATCGGCGTCGACGATCCGCGGGTCACGACGATCCGCGCCCACGAGGCGAGCGCGATGTTCGCCGCCTCGCTCCCCGCCGACGCGGCGCGACTCGGACGAGCCGCCTTGGAGCACATGCCCGCCGGACCCGAACGCACGCGCACCTTGTCCGACACGGTCATCAGCCTGTACATCTGCGGGGCGCTCCAGGAGGCGATCGACGTGATCGATGCCGAGGAGCGCGAGTCCGGTGGACTGAGCCCGTTGCTGCAAGCCCAACGTGCGAACCACGAGGCCCAACTCGGCCGCGAGGCGGCGGGTGCACCGGCCGATCACGAGATCACGTCGCCCGAGCTCGGCACCGAACGCCGCGCCGTCACGATGATCTACGACCTCCACCGAGCAGGCCTCTGCGGGGACCACGCCACCGTTCGAGCCCTCACCGAACGGCTGCATGCGCTGTCGAGCACCGCGTCGGTCCCGACGCAGATCGCGATCCACAGCGCCGATGCCGTCGAGCAGGCGTTCCTCTACGAGGCGACCGCGGCGCGCGAGGCCCTCGACGCCGCGGCCCTCCTCCGGATCGGCGACCGACGGCTGAGCATCGCCGGCCAGTTGGAGACGGCCGAGATCGTGGTCCGCTACCTCGAAGGCCGCTGGGACGATGCGCTCGAACGCGTGTCGGACGTGACGTGGAACCTGCGCCAGAGCCAAACGCGCGTGCTCGAGGGGTGGATGCAGAACGCCGCCTGCGAGATGCTGATCGCCCGCGGTGATGTCAAACGGGCCTCGGCAATCGCCGCCGAGTTCCACGTGGGCACAGAGACGATCCGCCAGGCATTCGACGCCACCCGCGGCAACCTCTTGATCGCTCAGGGCGAGCCGGCGAAAGCGCGGCACCACCTCGAGCAGGCACTCGATCGCATGATCGGCAGCGGCCTCCCGTACGGCCTGCACGGTGTACTCGACGTACTCGTCGACGCCTCCGTCGCCATGGGTGATCGCTCGCAGGCCGTGCACTACCTCGACCAGCTGGATGCGGTCGCGATGGAGGCAGACCTCACGATTGCCCACTTCCGTCGGCACCACGCGCGGGCTCGGCTGCTCGGCGACGTCGACGCGGCCCGCACAGCGCACCAGCTGATCGCGACGACACCGCTGCGCTTCCACCGCGCCGTCGCCCAACTGACCTTGGCCGAGGTCGACGACTCGTCATCGCCGTATCTGATCGAGGCCCATCAAACCTTCGACGAGCTGAACGCCCTGCCGTGGCGTCAACGCGCCGCCGCCGCGCTCCGACAGGCCGGTATGACCGTGCCGCGATCGCCGGAGGAGCACGGCGGCCTGAGCGAAACGGAGCGATGTCTGGCGCGGTTGGTTGCCGATGGACTCACCAACCGGGAGATCGCGGTGACCATGCACTACAGCGTGAAGACGGTCGAGGTGTACCTCACCCGCCTGTACGCCAAGACCGAATGTCGATCGCGGCTCGAACTTGCGCGCGCCGTGGATCGCGGCGACATCACCGTCGAGCGGACCATCTAGACCGGACGACCAGCCGAACTGTCAAACTGGCTCGGGCTGTGTCCCGACGAGCCCGGCTCGCCGCCACCGCCCTGATCCCGCACAAGAATCACCAACGAGTCCCGATCTCACCACCTCACAGGAGTAACAACATGAGTTCAGCAAGCGCTCCGGACAACACGTCCTTCGGCCCCGAAGATCAGGAATCGGACCACGGCGTCGGCTGGTTGTTCTTCGCGGGAACCATCCTGGGTCTCGCGGGCCTGGGACGATTGATCGATGCATTGTGGGCGTTCCGCACTGACAGGGTGGCCGGCGACCTCGATGGAGGGCTGCTCGGCACGACGGTTTCGAACTACGGGTGGCTGTGGATCGTCACCGGAGTGATCCTGATCGGGGCATCGTTCGCCATCTTTTTCGGATCGCAGTTCGCTCGTTGGTTCGGCATGATCGCCGGCGGGGTGATGGCGGTCTCGTCGTTCTTTTGGATGCCGTTCTATCCCGTGTGGTCGTTGGTGTACACCCTCAGCGGGTTCCTCGTGCTCTACGCCCTCGCGGTCCACGGAGGCCGCGATGCGGCGGTCATCTCACGGCGAGACCTGAAATGACCTCCGTGACCGACCCGACCTCCGAGCTTCGCAGGTTTGGAAGCGGTCGCGTCGTGAACGGCTGACGACGCGCGTCCGCAAGCGCCCGCTGCCGGGACGATCGCCCGCGCACGGGCGTGGATCAGCCGGGTTCGGGCACGCGGGCGAGACCGTCGACCACCTCGGCGTGGGGGAGCGCCGTGAGCGACGCCGGCGGAACGAGCAGCTTGCGGTCGCGGGACCCGCCGCCGACGATCACCCGGTCGCAGGCCATGACCGCGGCGTCGATCCAGATCGGTAGGCCGGCGGGCAGACCGTATGGCGTCACCCCGCCGATCTGCATGCCGGTGATGTCGGTCGTTTCTTCACCCGCCGCGAACGATGCCTTCTTCACGCCGAACTTGCGGCGGACCACGCCGTTCACGTCGAGGCGGGTCGAGGCGAGCACGAGACACGCCGCGTGGACCCGCGGCTCGGACTTGCCGACCACGATGATCGCGTTGGCCGACTGGTCGAGCGAGTATCCGTACGCTTCGCAGAACGCCACCGTGTCGGCCAACTCGGGGTCGCACGCCACGACCTCGAACGGCACCCCCGTTGCTGCCGCCGCGGCCAGGACCGGATCGCTCGCTGTGGAGTCGTTCATGACCGAAGTGTGCCAGCCCTGCCTCATCGTCGACGTCAACGGCTGACTGTGACGACCCGGCCGAAGCGACGCCGCCTCGCTCGGTGACAGGTGTCATGCAATATTCGACGCGGGCACGACGTTGATTCACGTGTCGGGGCAGTCCCGGCGAGATGGAGGCTCAACATGAAGGTCATGGACGCTGCTCGCGCCATCGGAATCGTCGTCACGGATGGCGATGTGTCGGGCACGATCGACGAGCGGAAGGTGCTGACGGCACTCACCGACCTGGCGAACGACGATCCGGCGAACGCCGACCTTTTCCACGACGCTGCCGCGCGCGTCGTGCTCGCCCGCTCGGCCGGAGCCGAGGGGCCGCTCACCAGCGGCACCCGGGTCGATCCGCGCGACGACACCACGACCCAGCTCCGGTATCGGTCCGAGATGGCCGACCTGTTCCTCGACCTGGCGATCGACGTCGGGCTGCGCCAGGACAGCGAGCTTGTGCCGGCCGCCTGATCAAATTGGAGTGGTGCTGAGCGCCGACCCAGCGCGTCAAGCCGTTGATGTCAAGGAGGAGACCGTGAGCAACGACCGAATCGCTCGCGGCGCACTTGGTTGCATCGCCCTGTTCATGACGCTGACGGCGCTGCAGGCAGCCTTCTTCCCCCGATCGTTCTTCGACGATTTTCCGTTTGGCCGCGGTTGGGTTGCCGCCGAGGGCGGCACCTACGACGAACACCTCGTCCGCGACGTCGGCGTGCTGTTCCTCGCACTGATCATCGTGACCGTGTGGTCCGCATGGACCGGCAATGGTGTCGTCGCCGTCGCAATCGCTTGGCTGGTCCAAGGCGTGCTGCACCTCTGGTACCACGTCGGTCACCTCGACGGACTCGACGGACTCGATCGGGTCGGACTCGTCGCCTCCCTCGCTGCCGTTCCACTGCTGGCGCTCGTCGCGCTGATCGCCGGCAGGACCCGGCCCAGTTGATCGAACGGGATCGGTCAGCGGGGAGCGTGGGCGGGGCGCGGGTCGGGAGCGGCGTGTTCGGCTCGGTCGAGTCCGGCGTCGGTGATCGACCTGTTGGGGATGAAGAGCGTGGCGGTGAGTACGCCCGACGATGCGAACACCGCACGGAGCCCGAACGATTGGGCGAGGACTCCGCCGATGGCCGCGCCGATCGGCATGGTGCCCCAGGCGAGTAGCCGGTAGACGCTGTTGAGTCGTCCGAGGAGGTCGTCGGGGGTGACGGCTTGGCGGAACGAGACCGTGATGATGTTCCAGATCATGAGGCACGCGCCACCGACGAACATTGCCGAGGCGATGATCCAGACGCTGCTGGTGACGGCGGGCGCTCCGGTGAAGAGGACCATTCCCACGACGGTGAGCGTGAGGGTGTGGGCTCGCCCGAGTCGTGCTTCGAGGCGTTCGTTGACGAATGTGACGGCGATACTGCCGGCGGCTGCGGTGAGGACGAGCAGCCCGAACTGCAGTTGGCTGAGTCCGAGTATCGAATCGGAGCCCACCGCGTAGAGCACGAGCACGGCTCCGGTCGCGGAGAGGGCGAGGTTGGCCACGCCGACCATCACCGCCATGGTCCGCAGTGTCGGGTTGGTCATGAGGAACCGGACGCCTTCGGCGATGTCGGCTCGGATGGTCGCCGGCGCGGTGGTGCGTTTCGGTCGGAATGTCCCGCGCAGTGTCCAGAGCGCACCGATCGCGAGTATCCACAGGGCGGTCGTGGTCCAGAACGCTGCGGCAAGCGCAAGCCCAGCGAGCAGCCCGGCGAGTGGAGGGCCGACGAACTGTTGCGTGCCGAGCTCGATCGCGCCGAGACGACCATTGGCCCGCCCCAGTTGCTCGCGCTCGACGAGGTTGGGAAGGATCGACTGGTTCGAGGTGTCGTAGAAGACCTCGGCGACGCCGGACCCGAAGGCGATGACGTAGAGCAGGGCGATCGACCCGCTCCCGGTGTGGAGTACCGCGGCGAGCACCGCGACGAGCGAGCTTCGAACGACGTTGGCGACGATCATGGTGTGCCGCCGGTCGACACGATCGGCGAGCGCCCCGACCGGGAGCGCGAACAACAGCCACGGAAGGCTCCGAACGAGTTCGAGCCCGGCGACCACGGTGGGTGATCGTGTGAACGCGATCGCAGCGAGGGGTAGTGCCAGCTTGAAGACGCCATCGGCAAGATTCGATGCGCCTGACGACAAGGCCAGACGCCAGAACCGATTCCCCAGCCCCGGCACAGCAGGCGCTCCGTTCCCCATCCGCCTATTCATTGGATGTTCTTCCAATCATTGCGGCATCGTACCGACTGATTGGAGATTCGTCCAATGAATGCTCAGCAGCGGCTACCGTTCGGGTGATGACACGCGATCGGACACCCGCCACTGCGGCGCAGGCCAAGGCACTCTCCAGCCCGATCCGACTGCGCATCCTGCGGCTCTGCCTGCACGACGAACTGACCAACCAACAACTCGCGGCCCGTCTCGGATGCGATCCGTCGACGTTGCACTACCACGCACGGATCCTCCTCGAGGCCGGCATCCTCGAACGCGCCGAACCACGCCACGGCCCGACCGGTGCCCTCGAGAAGCCATACCGGTCCACTGGGCAGTCGTGGACACTCGACCTCGGCACAGACAACGCTGACGCAGCCGTCGCGATGGTCGACGCGTTTCGGGCCGAACTCGCCGAAGCCGGACCCGAGTCGATCAAGTCGTCGTCGCGGTTCGTTCTCCACCTCGACGACACGACGCGAGACGAGGTGATGGAGCGAATCCAAGCGATCCTCGACGAGTACGAAGCGACCGATGACCAACGCCGGTTGGAACACTCGTCGCGATTCGGCGGGCTGTTCGTCATCCATGAACTCGCCAAGCCCGAGTAGTCACCATTCACCTTGCCCGACGTCTGCAGCGTCCGACCGCACCCGATCCATGGCGACGCCAACGGCGGGGAGGACCGCTCGCGCCGAAGCGGCCGTTGACAGACGGCGATACGTCGCCACAGCACTCTGGTCGCTGGTCATAATCTCGTGGATGGACGTGACGTTTCGTACCGCTTCCCGTTCCGATCTCGAGGCGATCGTCGAACTGCTCGCCACCGACGTCCTCGGCGCGACGCGAGAGCGCTTCGTCATGCCGTTGCCCACGCCGTACGTCGACGCGTTCGCCGCGATCGATGCCGACCCGCGGAACCTGCTCGTCGTCGGCGAGGTCGACGGAGTGGTGGTCGCCACGATGCAGATGACCTTCATCCCGAACATCACCTTCGTCGGCGGTGAACGAGCCCTCGTGGAGGGCGTGCGCGTCGCCGCTTCGGTCCAGCGCCACGGCGTCGGCGCCGCGCTGTTGCAGTGGGGCATCGACGAGGCGCGCCGGCGCAACTGTCGCCTCGTCGAGTTGACGACGAGCAACCAGCGCGTCGACGCCAAGCGCTTCTACGAACGGCTCGGGTTCGTCGACTCGCATCGCGGTATGAAGCTCGACCTGTGCCCCTGAACCTTCGGCCCAGCTCACCTCCCCCGGCGCCTCACCAGCAGCGCGCCGGGACGCCGTTTACATCGAGGCCATCACCCGCGCGCAGTGCGCCATCAGTTCGTCGTACTGGTCCGACGGCGAGAACTCCAGATACACAGCGTCGGTCCGTGCCTCGAGGTTGTGGCCGGGCGGCCAGAAGTACGCCTCGCCTGCGTCGTAGGTCCGCTCCCCGTCGCTGGTCCGGACGAGCATCGTGCCGCTGATGATGTAACCCCAGTGATCGCATTGGCACTCATCGTCGGGCAGCCCCTTGAACAGCGGCCGCGTGTCGACCCCCTTGGCCAGGCGGATGAGGCACATCGCGAGGTCGCCGTGATCGACCCGTCGAATGTCGACGCCGGGGGCTTCGAGCGCCCTCGGCGCGTCCTCCCACGAGATTCCGTCGGCCATTTGCCCTCCCTGAGTGAGTGCGCCCGCTTCCGGGAATGAACCGTACCCCACGCGATTCTTCACAGGGACTGCACACGGGGCCTTCGCCCTGAATGGCCTGCGGAGCCCCGCGAAACCGTCCCGAAAAGCCAATTGACCAGGGCATTTGCCCTGGTCAGGTGGTGTCGGAGGGGGGACTTGAACCCCCACGCCCATAATAGGGCACTAGCACCTCAAGCTAGCGCGTCTGCCATTCCGCCACTCCGACGTGGTGGGTCGTTGACCCTATCTGTTGGCTTTCTCGGCTACACCGTGTCCAACAGGAAATCGAGGGCCACGAGCGTGAAGATCCAGATGAGGGCAAACACGAATGTGATGCGGTTCAGGTTACGTTCCGCCGCCGACGAGCCCAAGGCCGCTCCGCCGCCGCCGCCGAACATGTCGGACAGGCCGCCACCGCGTCCGCTGTGCATCAGGATTCCTGCAATCAGCGCCGCCATCGAGAGCACGTTGATCGCCAGAGTGAGGTAGAGCATGACGTCGCGCACGGCCGGGAATCCTACCGGTCGGACGGCTGGAAGCTCACCGGCGCACCCTGGTCGACGAAGATCGTCTCCGGGAAATGGCAGGCGACGGGGTGGCTCGTCCCGCGCTCGATCAGCAGCGGTTCCTCCTCCGCGCACTTGCCCTCCGCCTTCGGGCAACGCGTCCGGAATCGGCATCCGCTCGGCGGGTTGATCGGCGACGGCACCTCGCCCTGCAGGACGACGCGCCGCCGTTCCCGCTCGCTCACCGGGTCGGGCGACGGGGCCGCCGACAGCAGGGCCTGGGTGTACGGGTGCGCCGGCTTCGTGTAGATCTGATCGGCCGGCCCGATCTCCATGATCTTGCCGAGATACATCACCGCGACGCTGTCGGAGACGTGCCGCACGACCGCCAGGTCGTGGGCGATGAAGAGGTAGCTCAGCCCGAGTTCGCCCTGGAGGTCCTCCAGGAGGTTCATCACCCCGGCCTGGATGCTCACGTCGAGCGCCGAGACCGGCTCGTCGAGCACGAGCAGTTTCGGGTTCAATGCGAGGGCCCGCGCGATCCCGACACGTTGGCGCTGACCGCCGGAGAATTCGTGCGGGAACCGCCGGGCGTGGTCGGGCGAGAGCCCGACGAGGTCGAGCAACTCCTCGACCCGAGCCTCGTGATCTCCCGGCACCTTGTGGATCTGCAACGGCTCCGCGATCGCGGCGCCGACCGTCATGCGCGGGTCCAACGACGCGTAGGGGTCCTGGAACACCATCTGGAACTCGCGCCGCAGCTTTCGGAGTTCCTTGCGCGGCATTCCGATGAGCTCGCGGCCCTCGAAACGCACCGAGCCGCCCGTGGGCGCGAGCAGCTGCAACACGCACCGCCCGACCGTCGACTTGCCCGAGCCACTCTCGCCGACGAGGCCCAGTGCGGTGCCCGGTGGAACGGCGAACGACACTCCGGACACCGCCTGGACATACCGCTGGACCGAACGGAACCCGCGATGCTCCCGCACCGGGAACGTCTTGACGAGATCCTGCACGTCGAGCATCGGAACCGGCGCGGTGGTCGTCACGTCACCGATGCGCATCTCGGTCGCCGCGCTCACAACGATCCCACCGTCACGGCCAATTCCTCGGCGCGGATGCACGCCGTCTCGAGATCACCGAACGGGTGGAGGTCGGGCAGACCGACCGCACAGTCGGGAACGGAATGCGGACATCTGACGCGGAACGCACATCCGCTCGGCGGGTGCAGCATGTTCGGTGGCGCGCCAGGAATCGGTATGAGGCGTTCGTTGCCCAGTCCCGGCATGCTGCCCATCAGCCCCAGCGTGTAGGGGTGGGAGGGGTGATCGAAGATCGAGTGCACGTTGCCGCGCTCGACCGGCCGACCCGCATACATGACCTGCACCTGATCGGCGATTCGAGCGACGACGCCGAGATCGTGGGTGATGAACACCACCGCGGCGCCGGTCTGATTCTGGATGTTCTGGATCACTTCCAGGATCTGGGCCTGGACCGTCACGTCGAGTGCGGTGGTCGGCTCGTCGGCGATGAGGACGTCGGGGTCGTTGGCGATCGCCATGGCGATCATGACGCGTTGTCGCATCCCACCCGAGAACTCGTGTGGATATTGCCGGGCCCGATCCTTCGGTTGTGGGATGCCGACCAGGTCGAGGAGGTCGACGGCGCGCGCCGCAGCCGCGTCCTTCGACACGTCCTGATGCGACCGGATCATCTCCGCGACCTGCGCCCCGATCCGATGCGTCGGGTTGAGCGCCGACAACGGGTCCTGGAAGATCATGGCGATCTTCCGCCCGCGGGCGGCCTGCCACTGCTTCTTCGTCGCCTTGAGCAGGTCGAAGCCGCCGACTTTCACCTCACCCGTGACGATCGCCGACTCGGGCAACAAGCCCATCGCCGCGAGCACGGTGACCGACTTGCCCGAGCCGCTCTCGCCGACGATGCCGAGCAGCTCCCCCGGCTGCACCGAAAAGCTGACGCCCCGAACGGCTTGGACCATCCCGCCGTGCGCCGGGAACGAGACGTGGAGGTCGTTGACTTCGAACGCCGGGTCGGTCACGCGCGATCCTTGTTCGCCTTCGGGTCGAACGAGTCGCGCAGACCGTCACCGACGAAGTTGATGCACACGATGGTGATCACGAGGAAGACGCACGGGAAGACGACCAGCCACCAGTAGCCGGACAGGATGGTCCGCTTCGATTGACCGATCAGGAGGCCCCACGTCGTCCTGCCTTCGCCCGGGCTCGGCCCGTATCCGAAGAATGACAACGTCGACTCGGCGAGGATCGCGCCGACCACGGCCAGGCTGAGGGCCACCATGATCGGGCCGAGCGCGTTCGGGATGAGATGGCGGAACACGATGCGCGGTCCACTGGCACCGATCGACCGCGCGGCTTCGACGTACTCGCGTTCCTTCATGCCGAGCACCTCGCCGCGCACGATGCGCGCGACCGCCATCCACGACACCACGGCGAGGAGGATCACCATGAATCTGGTCGAGGATTTCTCCCCCATGACCGACGCGATGAGGGGGATCTCGGCCAACACGTTCCGGAGCACGAGCAGTGACACGAGGATCGGGAAGGCGAGGAAGACATCGGTGAGGCGCATCAGCACGTCGTCGAACTTTCCGCCGCGGTACCCGGCGATCGCGCCGATGATGGCACCGACCGTGCAGGCGATCAACGCCACCGAGATGCCGATGATGATCGACACGCGGCCGCCGTAGAAGATGCGGCTGTACAGGTCGCGGTTGAGGTCGTCGGTCCCGAACCAGGCCTTCGCGCTGGGGGGTGAGTTGATGAACGTCGTGTCGGTGACCGGCAATCGCTCGGTTTCGCCGTATCGGGCCGGGATGCTCGGGAAGAGGCAGGCCAGCACGACGATGGTCAGGAGAACGAGCGCGAACATCGCCACCCAGTTCCGACGGAACCGGCCGAGCGCCAGACGGAACGGCGAGCGGGACTCGGTGCTCAGGCCTTCGGACGCGTTGACCTCGTCGAGGCCGGACAGGTCGGCCGGGGTGGTCGGCTCGAAGTCGGTTGGGAGCGGAGTTGCAGATAGGTCAGTCAAGACGGATCCTCGGGTCGAGGTAGGCGTACAGAACGTCGGCGAACAGGTTCGCCAGGATCACGCCAAGGACGACGAACACCATCCACGGCATGAGCTGTGGGAAGTCTCCGTTCTCGTAGGCCGTGAGGAAGTAGTCCCCCATCCCGCGGGTCTCGAAGATCCGCTCGGTGATGATGAGGCCGCCGACGATCGCACCGAAGTCGATGGCGGCGACCGTCACGATCGGGATGAGCGCGTTGCGAAGGGCGTGGCGCACGAGGATCCGGCGCTCGCTGATCCCCTTGGCGCGCCCGGTGCGCAGGTAATCGTTGTTCTTGACCTCGAGCAGCGAGGCCCGCATGTAGCGCGAGTACACGGCGATCACCTGGATCGCCACGACGGTGATCGGCAGGATCATGTGCTTGAACCGCAAGACGGGGTCGAACCCACTGTGGCCGGGCGGGTACACCCCCGACGTGGGCAGCACCGGTCTCTCCAGATGGAACCATTTCGTGAGGAGGATGGCGAAGAGGAGCTGCAGCAGTACCGCCGAGATGTACGGAGGAATGCTGATCCCGACGAAGGCGGTCGTGGTCGTTGCGGTGTCGAACGTCGACCTCGGCCGCATGGC
Source organism: Ilumatobacteraceae bacterium (assembly GCA_963752815.1). Taxonomy (GTDB): domain Bacteria; phylum Actinomycetota; class Acidimicrobiia; order Acidimicrobiales; family Ilumatobacteraceae; genus Sva-07. Next base: position 105,940 of record CAVVZI010000007.1, read on the forward strand.
CGAGAGGATGCCGATCAGGAGGCCGATCGTGATCCCGACGATCGAAGCGATCCCGCCGAGCACCAGCGTGTTCACCAAGGCGACCCGCAGCTCGGGCCAGACCGGACGGCTGCCCTTGATCGAGTTGCCCCAATTGAAGGTGACGAAGTTCCAGAGCCAGTTGAAGTACTGCTGGACGATGTTGCCGTTCAGGCCGTTCGTGTCCTTGTACTGCTGCACCTTGGCTTCGCTCGCACGTGGGTTCAACCGCAGATAACTCTGTACCGGATCGGTCCCGAGCCGTATCGCGACGAACACGAGAAAGGTGATGACGAGCAGAGTGGGCACTGTCCACACCAAGCGCCGCGTCACGAAACGAAACATGAGTCCGGTACCTCGGATCCGATGAAAGTCTTTTGAAGAACTGTAGTACGCGCGATCGTGAGGGGGTGCTGCGGGACCGGCACAGCCGGCCCCGCAGCGTCGTCCCCCAACTACGCGGTGTTCAAACCTGGATCAGAAGATCCTGGTCAGCTGACGACCACTTCGGGCTCGCCCGCAAGGAGCGAAGAAACCACGTAGGTTCCTTCCGAAGTCGTGTCGAAGGCATTCGGGAGCACCTTGAACGCCGTCGTCCACTGGTACCAGGACGAGTTGGCGCATTCGGTGATCGGGTTGAGGCACTCGGGCCACTGCTCGGCGCCGATGACGATCGCGTCGCCACCGGTCTTCTCCCAGGCGTAGATGTTCTGGAACGCCTGATAGTTGCCGGCATCCTGAGCGATCGGGCCGGTCAGGGTGTCGGTGCGCCATGCGGCGATGTTCGGGAACTGGAACAGCGGGAGCATGACCGAATCCTCGGCGAGGAAGCCGGCGATCTGATGCACGAGGTCGGCGCGGGCGCCTTCGTCGAGCGTCTGATCGGCCTCGTTCATGATCGCCGACGCCTCTTCGTTGCACCAACCGGTCGAGTTCTGACCCTGGTTGCCGTTCTCCTCGCTCGGGACCGAATCACACGCCATGATCGACGTGACCTCGGGGTCCGGGCTCGCCGTGTTGATGTACATGGCGAGGTCGTAGTCGAGTGCGGGGAGCCGCTGCTGGAAGAAGCAGGCTGCGTCGCAGTTGTCGGCGATGACGTTGAAGCCGGCTGCTGCCATCTCGGGGATCAAGAGCGCCTGGGTCGACTCGCGGCGGGTGTTGCCGCTGTTGACCACCCAACGGATCTCGGGCACGTGCCGTCCTTGGCCCACATGCCGCTGCCGTCCTTCTCCCAACCGGCATCGGTCAGGATCGTGGCGGCGCCTTCGGGGTCGTAGTTGGCGTCGGTGCCGTCCTCGTTGCCGAACGCGGTGTTGTCGCACCACGGACCGATCGTCGGAACCCACAGACCGCAGTTGAGCAGCGGGGCGCCGGGGAAGATCGGGTCGTACACGTTGGCGAGGATGAGGTCACGGTCGATCGACTTCGAGAACGCAGCGCGGAAGTCGTCGTCCGCGAACGGACCCTCCTGCTGCTGGAAGTACAGGCCCTCGTAGTTCGTCCCGTAGCCCGGCTCGAACTGGATGTTCGGGTCGCTCAACGCATCGGTGATGCCGGCGTACGCCTGCGGGAAGATGAAGTCCGACTCGCCGGACAGCAGTGACGCCACGCCACCGTCGTCGGTGCGCGGAACCATGACCACCGACGACGCGATCGGCGTCTTGGTGGTATCCCAGAACGCCTCGTTCGGAGACAGGACCACCTGGTCGAGGCTCCACGAGTCGATCTTCCACTCCGTGGCGGAGAACGGGATGTTGTCGGCCATCTCGGCCGACACGTCGTTGCAGTCGTCAAAGGCGTCAGCCTTGATCAGGCCGCGGAACATGTTCTTGTACGGGGCGTAGACCTCGGAGAAGCCGACGACGACCTGCTTGTCGGTGTCGCCCGGTTCGACCGACACCATCTTGTCGTAACCGACCGTCGAGAGCGATCCCGGCGTGTTCATCGTGGCGTTGTAGAGGCACTGGAAGTCGGCGGCGGTTACCGGCGTGCCATCGTCCCAGACCGCGTCCGGGTTGATGTCGTAGGTCACGGTCATGGCGACGTCACCGGCGGGCTCCCCACCCTCGTGCCGGCGGTGGTGTCGCCGGTCGTGTCGCCAGTCGTGTCGGCTGTGGTATCGGCCGTCGTGTCAGCAGGTGCGCCGGCCGTGGAATCGGCCGTCGTGCCTGCGGTGGTGTCGCTCGAGCCGCTGTCGTCGTCGCTGCCGCATGCGGCAATCACCAACGTCGACGCAGCAGCGAGAGCGAGGAGCTTGTGGCTCCGTCGTATCGTGTTCACGTATGTGTCCTCCTGGATGGGATACAGAAATGGGAGGGATGCCGCAGGAACCGCCCGGCTGGCCGGCGTTCGACCACAGTCGACACCCGTCATCCCCCTCCCTGGTGAATAACGGGCATGTGAACACTAGCAGTGCTGTTTACCGGCCGGTAGGCACCCCAGATTTCAGCTGTGTGAAAAGTCAAACGGATTTTCGCAACACTCGCTGGAACGTTCGTTCCATGCCGCGACGTGACGAAGCGGAGCCGGCGGCAGTCCGTTCGAGAGTCAGGCGCCGAACTGGATGATGCGGGCGAACTCGTCCGGGTCGAGACTCGCCCCGCCGACGAGCGCTCCGTCGATGTCCGGTTGCGCCATCAACTCGGCCGCGTTGCCGGCCTTGACCGATCCGCCGTACTGGATCCGGACAGCCCCCGCGACGTCGGCGTCGGCCAACTCGGTCAAGCGACGTCGGATCGCGCCACAGACCGCCTGGGCATCGTCGGACGTGGCCGTCCGGCCCGTGCCGATCGCCCAGATCGGCTCGTACGCGATCACGAGGGCGGCGATCTGCTCGCCGGTTCGTCCGGCGAGGCCGGCCTCGACCTGGCCGAGCACCTTGGCCTCGGTGTCGCCGGCCTCACGCTCGTCGAGCGTCTCACCGACGCACATGATCGGGACCATCCCGCTCGCCTGGATCGCCGCGACCTTCTTGTTCACCATCTCGTCGGTCTCGCCGAACAGCTCGCGCCGTTCGCTGTGGCCGGCCACGACGTAGCGCACGTTGAGCTTGGCCAGAAAGCCCGGGCTGATCTCGCCGGTGAACGCGCCCTTGTCCTCCCAGTGACAGTGCTGGGCGCCGAGGGCGAACGGCATGTCGTCGCCCTCGATCACCGTCTGCACACTGCGCAGATCGGTGAACGGCGGGTGGATGCTCACGTCGACGTGCTCGAACGCGTCCTTCGGCACGAGGTAGTGCAGCTTCTGCACGGTCTGGATCGCCTCGTAGTGATTGTGGTGCATCTTCCAGTTGCCCGAGATGAGCGGTCGTCGGGTCATGACTGGCTCGCCCTCAACGCCTGGAGGCCGGGGAGGTCGCCGTTCTCGAGCAGTTCGAGGCTCGCTCCCCCGCCCGTCGACACGTGGTCGACCTCGTCGTCGAGCTTGAACTGGGCGAGCGCCGCGGCAGAGTCGCCGCCGCCGACGACCGTGAACGCCTTCGTGTCGGCCATCGCCTGGGCGACCGTGCGGGTGCCGGCCGCGAAACGGTCGTCTTCGAACATCCCCATCGGACCGTTCCAGAACACCATGCGGGCGTCCATGATCACATCGGTGAACGCGGCCGCCGAGCCGGGACCGATGTCGAACCCCTTGGAACCTGCGTTCAACTGATTGCCGAAGGTGGCGAAGTTGCCGGCCGCGTCGACACCGGTGATGTCGTCGGGCAGGTGGATCACCTTGCCCTTCGCTCGCGCCTCGTCGAGCAAACGCTTGCACGTGTCGACCATGTCGGGCTCGAACAGCGAGTCGCCGATCGGCAGGCCCTGCGCGGCGAAGAACGTGAAGCACATCGCGCCACCGATCACGAGCGAGTCGACGAGGTCGAGCAGCGCTTCGACCACGCCGAGCTTGTCGGAGATCTTCGCCCCACCGAGCACGGCGACGAACGGACGACGCGGCTTGTTGCGCAGGCCGAGCAGGACGTCGACCTCCTTCTGCAGCAGCCGCCCCATCGCCGAGGGAACGAACTGCGGCGGGCCGACGATCGAGGCGTGCGCGCGGTGCGAGGCACCGAACGCGTCGTTGACGTAGCCGTCGATCCCCTCGACGAGCGTCGCCACGAAGGCCGGGTCGTTGGCGGTCTCGCCCGGGTCGAACCGCAGGTTCTCGAGCAGCTCGACGCCGGGCGCCAACTCGGCGAGGCGCTCGCGCACCGGTGCCATCGAGTACTTCGGGTTCGGTTCGCCCTTCGGCCGGCCGAGGTGGCTCGCCGTGACGACGATCGCGCCGCGGTCGGTCAGCCACTCGATCGTTGGCAGGGCGGCACGGATGCGGAAGTCGTCGGTGATCGTGCCGTCGTCGTCGAGCGGAACGTTGAAATCGGTGCGGACCAGGATCCGCTTCCCGTTCAAGTCGCCGAGTCGGGCTTCGAGATCCTCCAGCGTCGGGATCGAACTCATGCGCGGCGTTTCAGCGCTTGACGCGCGAGCCGGTGTACAGCGCCACGTCGACGAGGCGGTTCGAGTAACCCCACTCGTTGTCGTACCAACCGTTCACCTTCACCAGCTTGCCGAGGCTCTGGGTCAGGTCGGAGTCGAAGATGCACGAGTGCGGGTCATTGACGATGTCGCTCGACACGATCGGCTCGTCGGTGTAGCGCAGGATGCCCTTGAGCTCCTTCTTCGCCGCTGCGGCGAACGCTTCGTTGATCGCGTCGACCGACGCCGCCTTCTTGAGGTTGGCGGTGAAGTCGGTGATCGATCCGGTCGGCACCGGCACTCGGAACGATCCGCCGTCGAGCTTGCCCTTCATCGACTCCAGCACGAGCGACGTCGCGCGGGCCGCGCCGGTCGAGGTCGGGATGATGTTGATCGCGGCCGCCCGGGCCCGGCGCAGGTCGGAGTGCGGCCCGTCGACGAGCGACTGGTCACCCGTGTAGGCGTGGATCGTGGTCATCAGGCCGTTGACCACGCCGAACGCATCGTCGAGGACCTTGACCAGCGGGACGAAACAGTTGGTCGTGCAGCTGGCGGCCGAGATGACCTTGTGTTGCGCGGGCTTGAAATCCTTGTGGTTGACGCCGTAGACGAACGTGGCGTCGGCACCGTTCGAGGGCGCCGACACGATGACCAGCGGTGCGCCGGCCTCCAGGTGCGTCGCGGCCTTGTCGCGCGCCGTGAAGATGCCGGTCGATTCGATGACGAGGTCGACCCCGAGGTCACCCCACGGCAGGTCGGCAGGATTGCGTTCGCTGAGCACCTTGAGCGTCTCGTCGCCGACCTTGATGCCGCCCTTGGTGGCGGTGATCTTCTCCGGCAGCACGCCGAGGACCGAGTCGTACTTGAGCAGGTGGGCCATGGTGTCGAGCGACCCGAGGTCGTTGACGGCGACGATGTCGATGTCGGCGCCGAGCTGCCGGGCCGCGCGGAAGAAGTTGCGACCGATCCGTCCGAATCCGTTGATGCCGACTCTGACCGTCATGTGTTGTTCCTTTGTGAAGCAATCGGGGGTGGGCACGGGGGCCTCGAGGAGTTGTGGAGCGCGACCGACTGTAGTTGGCGCGTGCCCGATCGTCAGAAGTGCCCACCGGTCGGATCGCGGCTCGGTTCGTTCCGGCCCCGACCCCGAACGAACCGAGCGTGCTCGTCAACGGGCGACGTCGCGGTGGCTCGTGCGCACCGCGATCCCGCGGCCGCGCAACCGCTCGGCCAGTTCCTCGGCGACGGCGACCGAGCGGTGACGACCACCGGTGCAGCCGATCGCCACGGTCAGATAGCTCCGGCCCTCTGCCTCGTACTGCGGCAGGAGCGACGCCAGCAGGTCGTCGAAGCGCTCGACGAACCCCGAGCCGGCCGCCGTCTCGAGCACGTAGTCGCGAACCTTCTGGTCGTGGCCGGTCAGCGGACGCAGGTCGTCCTCCCAGTGCGGGTTCGGCAGGAAGCGCACGTCCATCACGATGTCGGCGTCGAGCGGCAGACCGTGCTTGAAGCCGAAGCTCTCGACGGCGACCTGGAGTCGCGAGTCGCGTGGCGAATCGAAGGCCCGGATCACCCGGTCCTTGAGTTGGTGCACGTTGAGGTCGGTCGTGTCGATGACGAGATCGGCCGCACCGCGCAGCGGATCGAGCGTGGCTCGCTCGAGTTCGATCGACTCGACGAGGCCCTCGGCATGTTCCGCCAGCGGATGCAGACGGCGAGTGGCGTCGTAGCGGCGAACGAGTTCGGCGGTCGACGCATCGAGGAAGAGCACACGGACGTCGTGCCCCGCGGCGCGCAGCTCGCCGACCTTGCTGAGCACTTCGACGTGCTGCCGACCGGCCACCAGGGCCAGCCGCTCGATGTCGCTGTTGGGCTTCGCCGCCAGCTCCACGATCGTGCCGATCAACGCCGTGGGCAGGTTGTCGACGACGAACCATCCGAGGTCCTCCATCACGTCTGCCACACCCGACCGGCCGGCGCCCGAGAGGCCGGTGATCAGGACGATGTCAGCCACGAGGTCACCCTATGCGACACGACGATCCCCGGCCTGGGAACGGGAACTCGGTTCGTTCGGGGTCGGGGCCGGAACGAACCGGGTTCGTTCGGGGTCGGGGCCGGAACGAACCGAACGTCAGATTCGGCGCAGGCGCAGGTACAGCAGGCGCGGGATCGCCGCCGCCGCGGCGTACTCGGCGGCGCGTTCGAGGAAGCCGTCCGGCGGCGCCGGTTCGACCATCCGCTCGAGTACCAGCCCCGCTTCGCTGAGCGCGTTGACGTACGCCGACAGCGGCCGATGGACGAAGCGGATGAAGACGCCGCGCTCCACCTGTTCGACCGAGTCCTGCTCGACGAGGTAGGGCCCGATGCGCCAGTACGACTCGGGCGGCTCGACGGTGTGGTCGCTGATCCAACCCGAGCCCGGGGTCTGCAGCAACGGGTGATTGAGGAAGAAGCTGAACCGTCCCCCCGGCCGCACCACGCGGGCGATCTCGTCGATCGCGCCGGTCATGTCGTCGATGTGCTCGAAGACGAGGCACGCGACCGCGGCGTCGAACGACGCATCGGCGAACGGCAGCTCGGCCGCTCCGGCGCGGACGTACGCCGGTCCACCGCCGCGCTCCCCCGCCACGCTGATCTGATTCCAGGTGGGATCCACACCGACGACGTTCGAGCCGGCCGCCGCCATCAATCGGCTGATCTGACCGTCGCCGCACCCGACGTCGAGCACCCGGTCGAATCCGGTGAGCTCGGCACGAGCGAGTGGGAGGATCTGCTCCTCGTACTCCGGATCGGCACCCTCCGTGAACCCGTCGATCCACCAGCCGGCGTGTTCCTCCCACAGGTCGTCGCTCACCGGGGCGAGGCTACGGTCGGCGCGATGAAGTTCTCCGTGTGGCCCAACCCCGCCCGTCCCGTCTCCGAGATCCTCGAACTGGCCCGGCTGGCCGACTCCGAGGGGTGGTACGGGCTCTGGTACGCCGACCACTACATGCCGAACACCGGCAGCGAGGCGTTCGCTCCCGGCGACACCCACGAGTGCTGGGCGATCCTGCCCGCGGTCGCGGCCGTGACCGAGCGGATTCGCCTCGGCTCGCTCGTCGCTCCCACGTCGGTGCACCACCCCGCGATCCTCGCCAACCGGGCCGCGACGATCGACCACATCTCGAACGGCCGGCTCGTGCTCGGTCTCGGCGCCGGGTGGCAGATCAACGAGCACCACGCCTACGGCATCGAGCTCGAGCCACCGGTCACGCGGGTCGACCGGTTCGAGGAAGCGATCCAGATCGTGCGCAGCCTGCTCGCCAACGAGCGCACGACCTTCGACGGCACGCACTACACGATCACCGACGCCCCGATGGACCCGAAGCCCGTGCAGTCGCCGCTGCCGATCCTCGTCGGGACGGCGAGCCCGCGGATGCTGCGCATCACGGCCGCCCACGCCGACGAGTGGAACACGTGGGGCGCGCCCGAGTTGGCCGGCGCCGGCGTCACGAAGCTCCTCGCGGCGTGCGAACGCGTCGGGCGCGACCCGGCGACGATGCGCAAGTGCGCACAGGCGCTCGTGATCGTCACCGACGATTCCGACGTCGTCGAGCGGGCACGGGCCGGCGGGATGGCGGCGCGCACGCTGGCCGGATCGATCGATTCGATCGTCGACCAGGTCGCCGGCTACGTCGACCGGGGGTTCGACGAGTTCATCGTTCCCGACTGGGCGTTCCCCGACGATCTCGACACCCGCCACGGTCTGCTCGTCGAACTCTTCACCGCCCTCACCGCCGCCCACAGCTGACCGTCAATCCTCGTTTGCGTCAAGATTTCCGTGGCCCGGGCCACGGAAATCCCGACGCAAACGGGGATATGGCGGTGTCAGGCACCGGCTACTCCGCTTCGGTTGGCAACGTCGCTTTCTGAAACCGTTCGTGGATCGCGATCGCCACGGCGTCCGGCAGGAAACTGTGCGCCCGCAGCTCGTCGAGCGACGCCCGCTTCACGGCGTTCACCCCGCCCATCGCCGCCACCAGCTTCTTCTTCCTGGTCTCGCCGAGCCCCGGGATGCCGTCGAGTGAACTCGCCGTCATGCGCTTGCTGCGCCGTTCGCCGTGGAACGTGTTGGCGAACCGGTGCGCCTCGTCACGCACACGTTGGAGCATGAACAACGCCTCGCTGCCGCGTGGGATCTCCACCGGCTCCGATCGGCCGGGGATGAAGACCTCCTCGAACCGCTTCGCCAGACCGGCGACGGGGATCTCGTCGGTCAGCTCGAGTTCGTCGATCACCCGCTTGGCCGCGCTCAACTGACCCTTGCCGCCGTCGACGAGCAGCAGCTGCGGCGGGTACGCGAACTTGCCCGGCTTGTCGCCGCGCTCGTTGATCGGCTTGTCACGCTCGGCGAGATAGGCGGTGAGCCGGCGGCGCACGACCTCGGCCATCGCCGCGTAGTCGTCGTTGCCCGGGACGTCGCGGATCTTGAAGCGGCGGTACTCCCGCTTGTTCGGCAGCCCGTCCTCCAGGACGACCATCGAACCGACGTAGTCGGTGCCCTGGATGTGCGCCATGTCGTAACACTCGATGCGCAGCGGGGCCTCCGGGAGATTCAGGTGGTGCTGGAGCTCCGTCAGCGCTCGGCTGCGGGTGTTGTGGTCGCTCGCCCGGCGGAGCCGGTGGCGCGTGAACTCCTCCTTGGCGTTGCGGGTGACCGTTTCGAGCAACTCGCGCTTGTCGCCACGCTGCGGGGTGCGGATCTGGACCCGTCGATCCGCGCAGCATCGTCATCCACTCCTCGTAGGTCCCGGTGTCGTCGGCCTCCCACGGGACGAGCACCTGCTTCGGTACGCCGAGGATCGGTTCGTCGCCGTACATCTCCTCGAGGATGCGATCGATCAGGCCGCCGGGTGACAGGTCCTCCACCTTGTCGAGGATGAAACCCTTGCGGCCGAGCACCCGACCCTTGCGCACGTAGAACACCTGGACCGCCGCTTCGAGTTCGTCCTCCGCGATGCCGATCACGTCGATGTCCTCGCTGCGATCACCGACCATCTGCTGCTTCTCGATCGCCTTGCGGACCGCCGTGAGCCGATCGCGCAGGCGCGCCGCCCGCTCGAACTCCAACTCGCTCGCCGCACCGTGCATCTCGGCCTCGAGACGCTTGACGATGTCGTCGGTGTCACCGTCGAGGAACGAACAGAGTTCGTCGACCAGTTGCCGGTAGGCCGTCGGATCGATCTCTCCGACGCACGGGCCGGAGCACTTCTCGATGTGGAAGAGCAGGCACGGCCGGCCGAGTCGCTCGTGCTGGTTGAACTTCGCCGGGCTGCACGTCCGGACCGGGAAGCTCCGCAACAACAGGTCGAGGGTGTCGCGGATCGCGTAGGCGTGGGCGTACGGACCGAAGTACCGGGTCCCCTTGCGCTTTCGGCCCCGCATCACGAGCGCCCGCGGCCACTCGTCGCCCACGGTCACGGCGAGGAACGGGTAGCTCTTGTCGTCGCGGAGCCGCACGTTGAACCGCGGGTTGTGCTGCTTGATGAGGCTGAACTCGAGCATGAGGGCCTCGACCTCGTTGCGGACCGTCGTCCACTCCACCGACTCGGCTGTCGCCACCATCTGCGCCGTGCGCGGGTGCATGTTGCGCGGCGACTGGAAGTAGTTCGACAGACGCTGGCGCAGATTCGAGGCCTTGCCGACGTAGATCACCCGGCCGTGGACGTCCTTGAACTGGTATGACCCCGGGAGTTCAGGGATCGTCCCGGTCGGTGGGCGCTTCACCATGACCGTTCCTCCATGACACTCCAAGCATACGGAGAGGCCGGTACCGTGAAGCCTGATGTCCGATCAGATCGCCGCGATGTTCCGACGACGCCCGAACGACGGGTGGTTCCGGGTCGGCCGGTTCGATGCCACGACCACCGACATCGTCTGCGCGCTCGCCGTCGCCTCGATGTTCGTCTACGGGACGGGCGTCGACAACTTCAACAAGCTGGTCTTCGTTCCGGCGCTGGTCCGCGACCTCGAGGTGTGGCGTCTCATCACCTGGCCGATCGCCACCGAGCCGACCGTCTGGTCGCTCCTCGGTGTCATCTTCTTCTGGCTGTTCGGCCAGCAGCTGGAGGCCCTGTTCGGACGCGGGAAATTCCTCGCCTGGGTGCTGATGTGCACGATCATTCCGGCGCTGATCCTCACGGCGCTCGGGCCGCTCGACAGCAGCATCGACTTCTTCGCCCAGCTCGGTCTGAGCACGCTGTTCCTCGGCGGCATCTGGGTGTACGCCGCCACGTACCCGGGCGTCCGCTGGTTCGACGTGATCCCGTTGTGGGGAATCGCCGCCGTGTTCACCGTGCTCAACCTCCTGCAGTTCACGGGGGTCGACGCGACCGGCCAGGTGATCTTCCTGCTCGTGTCGGTGGCCGTCGCGCTCGTTGCCGGGCGTTCGCTCGGCCTCGCCACCGGATGGCCGATCCCCCACATCCCGCTCGACGGCAGTTCGCATCGGACGCACAAGCCGAAGAAGGCCAAGGCGCCCAAGAAGCCCCGGTCGAGCGGCAGCTCGTCGTCTACGCCGAAGGGTCCGACGGTCATCGACGGGCCGTGGCGCGCCGGCCCACCACCCATGCCGCCAGCGGCCGCTCCCCCGTCGATGGCCGACCAGGAAGAGCTCGATTCGCTGCTCGACAAGATCGGCGCCACCGGCATGGACTCGCTCACCTCCGGCGAGAAGAAGCGTCTGAACGACCTCTCCAAACGCCTCCGCAACCGCTGACCCCAGCGCCACCCCCGAGCGGGCGATGGCGATGTCGGGGCGATAGCGCCCCACAACTACATCGGCCCGCCGACCGGTCGTGGGGCGATGGCGATGTCGAGGCGATAGCGCCCCGCAACTACATCGCCCGGAATCTCCAGCAGGCGACAGAGAACGGTGGCAGGAGCATGCCGTCACCGACCACGCCGCCCGGAGAAGGCCAGTAGCGTTGGAGGCGCCGACTCTCCCAGTTCATCCGTTCGATGACGGGAGTGTTTCCATGGCTCACCTACCGGAGGCCGTCCATCGGCTGTTCGCTCAGCAGCACGGCATGGCCGCGACGACACAGCTGCAGTCGTTCATGAGCAACGATCAGATCCATCGGGCCGAAGAAGGCGGATCGATCGTCGGTTTCCTACGCGGCGTGTACCGGTCGCCGAGTTGGCCGATCGACGAGCTCAGCCGGTGCGCAGCCGTCTGTGTCGGCCGCCCGTACGCGGCCATCGCCGGCCCGACCGCCGGGCGCATCTACGGGTTCCGGCGACTGCCACCGGACTGGCGCGTGCACGTCGTGACGCCACCGGCTCGGAAGCCAGTCGACGCAAAGTGGGTTGCGGCCTATCGAACGGCGGCGATCCGGGATCAGGACATTGCGCAACGACCCGACGGCCTGAGGATCACGAGCCGTGCGCGAACCGCGCTCGATCTCGCCCGGTTCGTCCGACCTGACGATCTTCTGTCGATCATCGAGCAGGCCATGCACGACGGCCACCTCACGGTCGAGGAGATGATGGCAGTCGCGGTCGACTTCATCTCGCCGCAGCGGCCGTGGCTGACCACGTACCTGGATCAACTCGTGCGTCGGGCGGGCGGCGCGCCGGCCGAGTCGGACCCGGAGGTACGTATTGGCGCGGCGCTCCTGGCCGCCGGGATCTCAGGACTGGAACGCCAGTATCCGATCGATCTCCCTGGCTACGGCCGGGCGCGGTTCGATCTCGCCGTGCCGTCACTGCGTTGGGCGATCGAGGTCGACGTACATCCTGCCCATCGCGAAACCGCCGGCATCGTGAGCGATCGCCGCCGCGACCGCGCCTCCCAGGCGGTGGGCTGGTGGACGTCGCGTGTCTCAGCGGACGACTACGAGGAGGGCTTCGACGCCACCATCACCGACCTCCTCCGGGTGCACGCGCGCCTCCTCTCTGGGCCGCAGCCGCGAAGCGCCGAGGCGATGTAGATGTGGGGCGCTATTGCCCCGACATCGCCATCGGCCCGGGGGCCGGGCAGATCGGTGATGTAGATGTGGGGCGCTATTGCCCCTACATCGCCATCGCCTGGCGGTCAGGGGGTGGGGAGGAGGTCGCGGAGGAAGTGGCCGGTGTGGCTGGACTCGACGGTGGCGATGTGTTCGGGTGGGCCTTCGGCGACGATCGTGCCGCCGCCGGTGCCGCCACCGGGACCGAGGTCGATCACCCAGTCGGCGGTCTTGATCACGTCGAGGTTGTGCTCGATGACGAGCACGGTGTTGCCCTGGTCGACCAGCCGCTGCAGCACGGTGAGCAGCCGGCGCACGTCGTCGAAGTGCAGGCCGGTCGTCGGCTCGTCGAGCAGATAGATCGTGTGGCCGGTCGACCGCTTGGCCAGCTCGGCCGACAGCTTCACCCGCTGCGCCTCGCCACCCGACAGAGTCGGCGCCGACTGACCGAGCCGGACGTAGCCGAGCCCGACGTCGACGAGCGTCTGCATGTACCGCGAGATCGACGGCTGGTTGGCGAAGAACTCGACCGCCTCGGTGATCGGCATGTCGAGCACGTCGGCGATGTTCTTGCCCTTGAACTCGATGTCGAGCGTGTCGCGGTTGTAGCGGGCGCCCTTGCACACCTCGCACGGCACGTACACGTCGGGCAGGAAGTGCATCTCGATCTTCAACGTGCCGTCACCGGCGCACGCCTCGCAGCGCCCGCCCTTGACGTTGAAGCTGAACCGGCCCGGCATGTAGCCGCGCACCTTCGCCTCGTTGGTGGAGGCGAACAGCTTGCGGATGCTGTCGAACACGCCGGTGTAGGTCGCCGGGTTCGACCGTGGCGTGCGCCCGATCGGCGACTGGTCCATGTCGATGACCTTGTCGAGGTACTCGATGCCGCTGATCCGCTTGTGCTTGCCGGGCGCCATCTTCGACGTGTAGATGCGCTGCATCAGGACCGGCAGGAGGATGTCGCGGATCAGCGTCGACTTGCCCGACCCGGACACGCCGGTGATCGCCACGAAGTTGCCGAGCGGGATCTCGACGGTGAGGTCGCGCAGGTTGTGCTCGCGGGCGCCCTCGATGACGAGCTGCTCGAGACCCTGCGGACGACGCTGCTGCGGCACCGGGATCGACTTCTTGCCGGACAGGTACTGCCCGGTGATCGACTCCTTGACCTTCATGATCCCGGGCACCAGACCCGAGTAGACGACCTCGCCGCCGTGCTCGCCGGCGCCGGGACCGATGTCGACGATCCAGTCGGCCTCGCGGATCGTCTCCTCGTCGTGCTCGACGACGATCACCGTGTTGCCGAGGTCGCGCAGCCGGGTGAGCGTGTCGATCAGCCGCCGGTTGTCGCGCTGGTGCAGCCCGATCGAGGGCTCGTCGAGGACGTACAGCGTGCCGACGAGGCCCGACCCGATCTGCGACGCCAGCCGGATGCGCTGCGCCTCGCCGCCGGCGAGCGTGCCCGCCGAGCGCGACAGCGTGAGGTAGTCGAGCCCGACGTCGAGCAGGAACCCCAACCGGGCGTTGATCTCCTTGGTGACCCGCTCGGCGATCATCCGGTCGCGTTCGGACAGTTCGAGCGCGGCGAGGAACTTCGCCGACTCGCCGATCGGCAGGTCGCTGACCTCGGAGATGTTCTTGCCGTCGACGAGCACCGCCAGCGTGGCCGGCTTCAGCCGCGCCCCGTTGCACGCCGAGCACGGCACGAGCCGCATGTAGCCCTCGTACTGCTCGCGGGCGTAGTCGCTGTCGCTGCCCTCGTGGCGCCGCTTGATCCACGGGATCACGCCCTCGTACTCGGTGGAGTACGAACGGGTGCGGCCGTAGCGGTTCTTGTACTTCACGGTCATCTTGCCGTTGACGCCGTGCAGGATGACCTTCTGCTGCTTGGCCGTGAGCTTCTCCCACGGCCCGTCCATGTCGATCCCGTGCACCTCGGCGACCGACTCGAGCATGCGCGTGAAGTACTGCGTGTGGGCGCTCCGCCACGGCGCGATCGCACCGGCGTTCAGCGACATCTCGGGGTCGGGGATGATCAGCTCGGGGTCGACCTCGAACGTCGTGCCCAACCCGTCGCAACTGACGCACGCCCCGTACGGCGAGTTGAACGAGAAGTTGCGCGGCGCCGGCTCGTCGTAGCTCGTCCCGCACACCGGGCAGGCGAGGTGCTGGCTGAACGTCAGCGTCTCGGCCTGCGTCTCCCCCTCCCTCGGCACGACCTCGATCTCGGCGACACCGTCGGCGAGACCGAGCGCCGTTTCGAGCGAGTCGGTGAGGCGCCGCTCGATGCCTTCCTTGAGCACGAGCCGGTCGACGACGATCTCGATCTTGTGGTTCTCGTACTTGGCGAGTCGCTCGTCGCGCTTCAGGAACTCGTCGATGTCGACCGTCTCGCCGTCGATGCGGGCACGCACGTAGCCCTGGCCGGACAGGTCCTCGAGCAGCGTGTCGTACTCGCCCTTGCGACCGCGCACGACCGGCGCGAGCACCTGGAACCGCAGGCCGTCGTCCATGTCGAGGATGCGGTCGACGATCTGCTGCGGGCGTCTGGCGCTGCAGCCGCGTGCCGTCGTTCGGGCAGTGCTGCACGCCGATGCGGGCATACAGCAGGCGGAGATAGTCGTAGACCTCGGTGATCGTGCCGACGGTGGACCGCGGGTTGCGGCTCGCCGACTTCTGGTCGATGGAGATCGCCGGCGACAACCCCTCGATGACGTCGACGTCGGGCTTGTCCATCTGGCCGAGGAACTGGCGGGCGTAGGAACTGAGCGACTCGACGTAGCGGCGCTGGCCTTCGGCGTAGATCGTGTCGAAGGCGAGGCTCGACTTGCCCGAGCCCGGACAGACCGGTGAAGACGATCAGCTTGTCGCGCGGCAGCTCGACGTTGACGTTCCTGAGGTTGTGCTCACGAGCCCCGCGGACGATGATCTGCGGTTCGTCGCGACGAGCACTCCGCTTGGTGGTGGAGGGCGTGCGGGGGGCCATCAGCGGCACATCTTACCGTGCGAACATGTGTTCCGAAAGCGCCCGAACGGGTGGTGTGACAACAACGGTTCGTTTGGGGTCGGGGCCAGAACGAACAGCGGTTCGTTTGGGGTCGGGGCCAGAACGAACAGGGCGGCGAGGAGATGGGGTCAGCCGGAGCAGACCGGGCCGGCATCGGTGGAGATCTGACCCGAGTCGTTCACCGACCGGGCGACGACGCACATCGTGGCCTCCGTCGAGGCGATCTCGATCGGCTCGCCGGTGCCGCGTGAACGTCGTCGCCGCCGGGCCCACCGCTCACGACCTGCACCTCGACCTCGGTCGCCGACTCCGGCATCTCGTAGCTGACCGTGAACCCGCCACCGGCGACCGACGGCGCCACGATCAACTCCGCAGGCGGGCGGAGGACGGCGAAGAAGTCGTCCGGCGGCACCGTGGTGCTCGGCACCGACGACGTGGCAAGGCTTTCGCCGTCGCCCCCACCGCCCCCGAACAGGGCGACGCCCACGACGACGGCGACGACGGCGACGGCAGCGACTGCCACGCTGATGATGCGACGGCTCCTTCGTCGACGGTCGGCGTCGAGCGCGTCCTCGCCCCCGGTCCGCAGCTCCGGCGCAGAGCGCGCCACCACCTGTCGTGCGACGGTGGCGTTGGCATCGACGCGCGGCGTGTCGCCGACCGGGCGAGCAGCCGACGCGCCCGGGCCGCTGACCACCGACGGCCCCGACGTGTTGACGGATCCGGTCGCCACCGGTCCGCCCGACCAGCCCTGACCCGAACCCGTCGACTCCGGCGGCCGGGCGAACGTACCCACGCCGCCCGAGCGGCCAGCGGCCAGACGCGGGATCGGCGTCGGCGCGAGGCCGGCACGGCGCTGCACCTCGCGCAGCTGCTCGCCGAACTCCAGCATCGACGTCGGGCGATCGGCCGGCGACTTCGCCAGGACGTCCTGCAGCGATGCGGTTCAGCCCCGCCGGCAGACCTGCTCGATCGATCCGTGGGGGCGGCGACGTGAGGATGCGCCGCACCGTCGACGCCAGGTCCGGTCCGGCGAAGGGCGTGGTGCCCGAGACGAGCTGATACAGGGTGATCCCGAGGGAGTAGACGTCGGAAGCGACCGACGCGCCACCGTCCTCGAGCACCTCGGGCGCGGCATAGGCGATCGACAGCCCGCTCGACCGGCTCTGCGACCGCTCGTCGTCGATCGTCGAGATGCCGAAGTCACCGAGCGCGGGCTCGCCGTACGCCGACACGAACACGTTGTGCGGCTTCAGGTCGCGGTGCAGCACCCCGGCCTCGTGCGCGGTCTGGAGGGCGCCGCAGATCCGGACCGCCACCTCCAACGCCTCGTCGATCGCCAACGGGCCACTCTGTTCGAGGCGCTCCCGATAGTTGGAGTGGTACAGCTCCATCACGATGCAGGGGCGTCCGTCGGAGGTGAACGCGTCGTTGAACACCGTGACGATGTTCGGGTGGTGCGACAACTGGCCCAGGGCGTGGCACTCCCGCTCGAACGTGCGGCGCGCTTCGTCGGACGTGAACCCGGCGTTCAGCACCTTGATCGCCACGTCGCGGTTCATCGAGCTCTGGCGGGCCCGGTACACGACCGAGAAACCTCCCGCACCGATCTCGTCGATCACGTCGTAGCCCTCGATGGCGACCGGGAACCCGCTGGTGCTGCGGCGTGAGGGCATCTGGAGCGATCGTGCGATTGAGGTGGCTGGAGACGGGGTACCGCCGGCAGGCTCGCTCGCGGGCGGGCACGTGACGGATGGGGAGTTCTCCCCGATGTCGCCCCGGAGGAACCCCCGTAGTCTAGAGGGCCGTGAGGAGTGAGCTGGATCAGTGAACCGCCGACTACGTGAAGTGGTCGTGGTCGGCCTCGTGATCGCCTCGCTGGCATCCGTGGTCGTCGCCGCGGTCCACGCCGACGCCCGAACCTCCATCCGCACCGAGACCAACGACGGTGGCGCCTGGCTCGTTCGCCGATCCGACGGCGTCGTCGGACAGATGAACCGTACGGCCGGCGAGGTCACCGGGCTCGTCCGGGTCTCGAACCCGGGGGCGGAGTTCGACGTCGAGCAGGCCGACACGACCATCGTCACCCACGACACCTCGACCGGCGAACTCCAGGTCATCGACCCCCGCACGTACCAGATCGTCAACACGGTCACGGTCCCCGGCGGCGTTCGCGTCCGCGCCGTCAACGCAGGCGTGATCGTCTGGCAGCCCGAGCCACTCCGGGTGTGGGCGCTCTCGCGGGACGACCTGGGGGCGATCGTGTCGCTCGACGACGTCGCCCCGCTCCTCGAGTCGGAGGGCTCCGGACTGGTGACCACGACGTTCGACGGCGAACTGGTGGTCGTCGACAGCCGAGGCGGCGAGCCAGTCGACGGAGCGGATCCGGATGCCGAGTCGGGCCGGGTCGGTATCGGCGACCCGCTGCGTGGCGAACCGGTGGACTGGACCGACGTCGGCGCCGCGGCCGCCGAACTCACCGCGGTCAGCGCCATCGGCCGCGACGTGATCGCGCTCGGCGCCGACGGCACGGTCGTCCGGCTCGACGACGGTGACGACGCCTTCGTCGCTCCACCCGTCACGTCCGAGCCCACCGACAACGCGGCCGACGCCGCGACCGGGAGCGCCGCGGCCACCGATCCGGAGGCGGCCGTCACCGCGGTCCTCGCCCAACCTTCCCCACAGAACACGCCACTCGTCGCGGTCACGGCCGGTGGCCAGGTGCTCGGCGGCGTCGACGCCGCATCCGGAGCGGCACTCACCCCACTCGACGAGATCGGAGCCGGCGAGCCGTTGGCGCCGCTCGTCCACGAGGGGTGCGTCTTCAACGTCGCCACATCGCCGCCCACGTTCACCCGCATGTGCAACGGCGTGGCCGACCAGACCGAACCCCTCACCGGCGCCGATCCGTCCGCCCTCCGGCTCCGTCTCGTCAACGGCTGGGTCTGGATCAACGACCTCACCAGCGGCACGCTCTGGATCGCCGGCACCGACTCCGAACTCGAACGGATCGACGACTGGGGCAGCACGCTCGGCTCCGAGGGTGACGAACCCGACGAGAACCCGGGCGATCAGGAGGACGGGAAGACCGAGGAGAACCCCGACATCGGTGAGATCCGTGACCCGGAGATCGACGAGGACGGCGTCAACGAGCCGCCAGTGGCCCGCGACGACGCGGCCCGCACCCGCGCCGACCAGCCGGTGGTCGTCGACGTCCTCGCCAACGACGAGGACCCCGACGGCGACGCGCTGATGATCGCCACCATCGACGGGGTGCCCGCCGAGGTGGCCGTCGCCGTCACACCCGATCAGCGTTCCGTGCAGGTGGTGCCACCGCCCGGTTTCACCGGAAACATCGCGTTCTCGTACACGGTGAGCGACGGGCGTGGTGCCTCGGCGTCGGCCAACGTCGACGTCGACGTCGTGAGCAACGACGCGTCGAACCGCCCGCCGATCGCGCAGACCGACATCGCCGAGGTACGTGGCGGCGCATCGGCGGCGTTCAACGTGCTCAACAACGACAGCGACCCCGACGGCGACACGTTCGTCCTGAGCGACGTACAGGTGCCGAGCGGCCGAGTGATCTTCGACCCGTCCGGGGAGATCAACTTCACGCCGGAGCCCGGCAGCCAGGCGGGCACCATCGAGCTCCAGTACCAGATCGTCGACTCGTTCGGCGCCACAGCGAACGGCACCGTTCGGGTGGCCATCCGACTCGACACGTCGAACAACGAGCCTCGCGCCGTCAACGACTCGGCATCCACCGTGGTCGGCATGCCGGTCACGCTCAACGTTCTCAAGAACGACGCCGACCCCGACAACGACCCGTTGACCGTGGCCGGCCTTCCCCAGCTCGTGTCGTCGAGCGGGAACCCGAACGCGCTCGACGAGATCACGCTGCTCGACGACGGTGAGTTCTTCTTCCTCCCGACCGTCGCCGGCGACTACGTGTTCCTGTACGCGATCATCGACGGCAGCGAACGCGACGCCGCCTACATCCGCGTCCGCGTCGACGAACCGACGGAGAACCGACCCCCGACCGCGATCCGCGACGACGTCACGATCAGCCGTGGCGACACCCGCAACGTGTACGTGCTGGAGAACGACACCGACCCGGATGGCGATGTGATCGGCATCGTCGACTGGTCGGCCGGCGAGGGCATCGAGGTCGAACAGGTGCTCGGCTTCGCCTTCCGGGTCACCGTGCTGCCCGACGCACCCGCCCGCACCCAGTTCACCTACACGGTGTCGGACGGCAAGAGCGATCCCTCGACCGGCACGGTCGTCGTGGCCGTGAGCGACACCGACACCCCCGACCAGCCACCCGTCGCCCGCCCCGACACGGTCGAGGTACGTCCCGGCCGGACGCGCCTCGGCCCGGGTGCTGGTCAACGACTACGACCCCGAGGGTGGCACGCTGCGCGTCGTCGGTGTGTCCGACGTCCCCGGTGCCGACCTCCGCATCGGCCCGGGCGGCCAGGAGATCTACGTATCGGTCGACGCGGCGACCGTCTCGTCGTTCACGTTCGGCTACGACGTGGCCGACGAGGGCGGCAACCAAACAGGCTCGCTCGTGCAGGTCCGGCTCGTCCCGATCGGCGACGTCAACCGCCCGCCGGTCGCCCGCCCCGACGTGGCCCGCACGGTCTCCGGCCAGGCGATCGACATCCCCGTCCTGTCGAACGACTCCGATCCCGACGGCGACGCGATCCAGGTCGAGACCATCACGGCCCAACCGCGGCTCGGCACCGCCACGGTGGGTACGGACGGCACCATCCGGTACTCCCCGCGGCTCGGCGAGAGCGGGTCCGATCGCTTCCGCTACACGGTCGTCGACGCGAACGGCGACCGTGCCGTCGGCGAGGTGATCATCGGCGTGCTGCCGGCCGACGGCGAGAACCGCGCCCCGACGGCGACCGACGACACCTACACCGTGATCGCCGGTGGCGACATCCAGCTCCTCGACGTGCTCAACAACGACTCCGACCCCGACGGCGACCCGCTGTCGATCGCCGACGTCGACTCCGGCTCGGACGCCGTCGCCATCGATCCGGCCGGCGCAATCAGCTTCGAGCCTCCGCTCGCCCTCGCCGGGGCGGGAACCACCGAGACCGTGTCCTTCGCCTACGAGGTCGCCGACGGCCGTGGCGGCACCGATCGGGCGCTCGTGACGATCCAGATCGTCGAATCCGACGTTCCGATCGCGCCGATCGCGGTCGACGACATCGCCGGCCCGTTCTCCCGCGGCCAGGGCGTGGCGGTGAACGTGCTCGCCAACGACTCCGACCCCGACGGCCGCGTCGCCGACCTGACCATCACGAGCGACGATCCCCTGCTGCCGATCGCCGCCGACGGCACATTGAACGTGGCCGCGGCCGACGACACGATCCGCCTCGGGTACACGATCACCGACGTCGACGGCCTGACGGCGACCGCAGAGGTCACGGTCATCATCCTCGACAACGTGGCACCGGTCGTCGCGCCGCTCGCCGCCGAGACCGAGTTCCAGACCGCCATCGACCTCCCACTCGCCAGCCAGGCGACCGACGCCGACAACGACGAGCTCACGTTCGCCTGCTGCGAGGGCACCCGTGGGGGCACGGTCGACGTGCTCGAGAGCAGCGCCGGCGTGTTGAACGTGCGCTTCACTCCTGACCCCGGGTTCGTCGGGATCGGCAGCTTCTCGTACCTGGCCGACGACCAGAACGGACACAACGTGGCCGGGGTCGCCGAGATCACCGTGCGGCCGCCGGCCAACACGGCGCCGACCGCCACGGACGGCACCGCCCAGGCCGAAGCCGGAGTGGCGACGCCGATCGCCCTCGACCAGTTCGTGACCGACCCCGACCTCACCGTCGGCGATGTGCTGTCCTTCGACGTCGACGGTGGCGGCGCGCCCGTCGAGCGCTCGGGTGGCACGGCGGTGGTGACACCGCCGATCGACGCGGCGGGGCGCACCTACGACATCGGGTACACGGTCACCGACTCCGCTGGTGCGAGCGCATCGGCGAAGGTCACCGTGACCGTCACCGAGCCCAACGTTCCCGCCCCCACGGCCGTGGCCGACCAGGCCCGCACCACCCAGGGCGTCGGCGTGTCGATCCCCGTGCTCGGCAACGACATCGACCCGCTCGCCCGCGGGCTGACGATCGTGGGCGCCAACGTCAGCGACGGATCCGGCACCGCGACGGTGTCGGGCGACCAGATCATCTACACCCCGAACGCCGGTTACTTCGGCGCCACCACGTTCACGTACACCATCGAGGACGCCCGCCACACGCAGGCCGGGCAGGGCGTCGGCACCGTGGGCGTCACCGTGATCGGGCGACCCGGTATTCCGTCGACGCCACAGGCGACCGCCGACAACGCGACGGCCACGGTCACGTGGCAACTCCCCCCGGCGAACGGCGCGCCGCTCACCGGCGTCGAGCTGCAACCCGAGGGGCTCGGCCCGATCGCACTCGGGGTCACCAGCAGCCACACCCTGACCGGGCTCGTCAACGGCCGTCCGTACCGGTTCCAGGTGCGGGCGCAGAACGAGGCCGGGTGGAGCGAGTGGAGCGCCTTCTCCGCACCCGTCACCCCCGACACGACACCGGGTCGCGTGCCGACACCGAGCGTGGTGTTCGGCGATGGCCAACTCACCGTGAACTGGCAGGCACCACTCAACGAGGGGTCCGCGCTGACCGGCTACGAGATCGAGATCGGCGGCGGGCTCAATGCCGTCATCGCCCGCGGCACGGCCACCACCTACGTGTGGGACGGGCTCACGAACGGCGCCAACTACCAGTTCCGGGTCGTCGCGACGAATGCCGCCGGGCGCTCCGACCCGTCGCCGTGGTCGGAGTCCGAGCATCCGCTTCGCCAACCCGACGCACCGGGCGTGCCGAACGTCCAGCGCGGCAACCGCTTCCTCGACCTGAGTTGGACGCCGAGCCCGAACAACGGTGATCCCGTCATCGAGTACCAGGTGCGGATGGAGTCGAACCCGAACACGTGGGTGCCGGTCGGCGCCGGCACCGCGTATCGCTGGTCCGACCTGCCCAATGGGGTCGCCCAGCGGTTCCAGGTGCGTTCGCGCAACCGCGACCCCGACTGGAGCGTCGCCTCCGGTTGGTCGGCGGCGGTCAAACCCTGCGCCGTGCCCGACCAGCCCGCCGCTCCCAGCGCGGCGCGCGGTGACGGTCGTGCGGTCGTCACCTACACGGCGCCGGGCGACCAGGGCTGCGCGATCAGCCAGATCCAGATCGAGGCGTCGGGTGGAGCCACCCAGACCGCCACCGCCAGCCCGCACACGTTCACCGGCCTGAGCAACGGCACGTCGTACACGTTCCGGGTGCGGGCGCAGAACGAGGAGGGTTGGGGTGCGTGGAGTGCGGCCTCCAACGCCGTCACGCCGGCCGGCGTCCCACAGGGCCCGACCTCCATCAGCACCGCCAACTCCGGTGTCGGCGAGGTCACGGCCACGTGGCCGGCCGCCGCGCCGAACGGTGCTCCGCTGCTGCGCTACGAGATCTCGATCAAGGACGGCGGCCCACAGGACGTCGGTCTCACCACGAGCTACACCCGCGGCGGCCTGCTCACCGAACACGCCCTACACGTTCAAGGTGCGCGCCTGCAACGACGTGAGCTGCGGCGCCTGGTCGCCGAACAGCTCGGTCACCACGTGGGGCGCCCCCGACCAGCTCGGCGCACCGAACGCCTCGGCCGGTGACGGCACGATCTCTGCGTCGTGGGGCACACCGGCCGCCAACGGTCGCCCGATCGACCACTACGAAGTCGAGCACAACCGTGGCGGCAACAAGAACGTGGGTGGCAACTCCACGTCGTGGAACGCCACCAACGGCACGAGCTACCAGGTCCGCGTCAGGGCGTGCAACGTCGTCGGCTGCGCGCCGTGGAGCGCGTGGAGCCAGTCGGTGACCCCGGAGGCGCCGCCGCCCCCGGTGAACGTGACGGCCAGCTACTACGGCAACGCCCAGGGCCAGCCCGGTTGCAGCAGTTCGCGCTGCGTGTACGTACGGGTCGAGGCGACCGGGCTCCAACCGAACACGACCTACACCGTGACGTGCAACTACCCGTCGAACCAGGGCTGGAGCGGCACCAACGTGACCACCAACGGCGCGGGAGCACTGCTCGACGCGCCGGCGTGCTACTTCGGGCAGGCCGAGGAATTCTGGGCCATGGTCGGCAGCCACCGTTCGAACACGTTGCCGATCCCACCACCGTGACGTTGCGACGGCCGGATCGTTGACGCAACGATCCTGTTGCGCGCTCCCCCGCCGACCCACTCCCCGCCCCCACTGAACCCACCCGCACTGAACGAGGAACGCCACGATGACCATCACCGACGAACATGCCGACTGGTTCAGCCACCACTTCAACCTCGTGCTGGGCAACGTCGAACGTGTCCTGCGGGGCAAGACCGACCAGATCGCCACCGCTCTCGTGTGCGTGTTCGCGGAAGGCCACCTGCTGCTGGAGGACGTGCCCGGCACCGGCAAGACCACGCTGGCCAAGGCGATCGCCAACTCGATGCAGAGTTCGTGGCGGCGCATCCAGTTCACGCCGGACCTGCTCCCGTCCGACGTCACCGGCGGACTGATCTACGACCAGTCGCACGGCACGTTCGACTTCCGCCCCGGCCCGGTCTTCGCCAATGTCGTCCTCGCCGACGAGATCAACCGCGCCTCGCCGAAGACCCAGGCGGCGATGCTCGAAGTGATGGAGGAACGCCACGTCACCGTCGACGGTGACGGGCACCCCGTGCCACGCCCGTTCGTGGTGATCGCCACCCAGAACCCGATCGAGCAGGAGGGCACGTACCGCCTCCCCGAGGCCCAGCTCGACCGCTTCCTGCTGCGCACGGCGCTCGGCTATCCCGACCACGACGCCGAAGTCGACGCCGTGCGCCGCGTCACGCGAGGGGCCGATCCCGAGGACCTCACCCCCGTGGTGTCGCTCGAAGACGCCCAGAAGATGATCGCCATCGCCCGCAGCGCCCACGTCGACGACACGATCCACGACTACGTCGTGCGCATCGTCGCCGCCACCCGTGGCCTCGATCAGCTACGGCTCGGTTCGTCGACGCGCGGCGCCCTCGCGCTCATCCGTGCCTCCCGTGCGCTCGCGGTCGCACAAGGCCGGCCGTTCGTGACCGTCGACGACATCAAGATCCTCGCCCCGGCCGCCCTCGGCCACCGCCTCCTGCTCACACCGGACGCCGAACTGCGCGGCGTGCGCAGCATCGATCTGGTGGATGACGTCATCGACCGCATCGAGCCACCGGCGCCGATCCGCCGCGAAGTGGCACGCTCGTGAAACCGGCCGACTCCTGATGGCGGTCCGTTCGTGAATCGGCTCGCCGCGTGGCTCGGCCCGTTCACCATCGCCGGCGCGATCGTGGCGCTGCTCGGCGCCGTGTGCTGGGTGGCCGGATGGCAGCTCGGCTGGATCGAGCTGATGGTGGTGGCCGCCGGATGCTCGGTCGCGCTGCTCATCGCCGTCGCCTTCGTCGTCGGCCGCCTGGCGATCGACGTCGAGCGATCGGTCGACCCGAGCCGGGTGATGGTCGGCGAACCCGCCGGCGCGCTGCTCACCGCCCGGAACCCGGGCCGGCGCGCCACACGCTCCATCGTCGTCGACGAACACATCGACGCGTCGATCATCCCCGTGACCGTTCCGGGACTCGCTCCGGGCTCCGAACACCGCACGTTCTACCAACTGCCGACCGAGCGGCGGGCGCACGTGTCCGTCGGACCGGCCGAGGTGGTCCGGGCCGACCCCCTGCGCCTGCTGCGCCGTCGCGTCGGGCACGCACCGGCGACCGACCTGTGGGTCCATCCGCGCTGGGCGCTCGTCGAACCGCTCCCGAGCGGCTTCGCCAAGGACCTCGAAGGTCCGACCAGTGATGCGTCCCCGGCGGGCGACATCGCGTTCCATGCGCTCCGCCCGTACCAACTCGGCGACGACCGCCGACACATCCACTGGATGTCGACCGCCCGCTCCGGCACGCTCATGGTCCGTCACTACGTCGACAACCGCCGCCCGACGCTGGCGGTACTCCTCGACGACGCGGACGCGCCCTACGACGACGACTCGTTCGAGCTCGCCGTGGAGGTGACGACGTCGCTCGTGATGAGCTGCATGGCGCTGAGGCTGCCCATCTCCGCCCGTTCGACCTCGGAGTGGCTCATGGGGCGGTCACGCCCACAAGGTCGCGACAGCATGCTCGAGACGCTCACACTCGTGGGACGGACGCCGGTGGGGCGTTCGCGGGACACGTCGTCCCTCGTGCTGGCGGCCGCAGAACTCGCACGCCTGGAATCGGCCACGTCGGCGATCGCGGTCGTCACAGGGCGCCGGCCAGCGGCCGAGCTGTTGCCGATGGTCACGCACCTGCGTTCCCGGGCCCGGGTGATCGTGATCGTCGTCGACCGCGACCGCTCGGCCACCGACGACGCGACGGACCCGCCGTTGCGCGCCCTGCCTGGCGCCACCGTGCTCAACGTGTCGTCACTCGACCAGTTCCGAGCCGGATGGAACGGGATCCGCGGATGAACCGCTGGCCGCTGCAATGGCGATCGTGGGGAGCGGTGGGGATCGTGGTGGTCCTCGCCACCGCATCGACGCTCGGCCTGCACAGCATCACCGACGACTGGTCGTTCGTCGGGCCGGCCCTGCTCGGCTCGCTGATGGCCGGGGCGGCGTTCGTCACCGCCGTCCGATTCTCCCTGCTGCCCGGCGAGACGCTGGCGCTCGCCCTGGGCCTGTTCGTCGTCGGTGGAGTCCTCACGGTGAGCGTCCTCGCCGCGGGCGACTTCCCGAGTCCGGCGAGCTTCGGCGACTTCTTCGACGGACTGGTCCGTACGTGGGCCGACCTGCTGTCGGCGGTGAGCCCTGCCGACCTCACGCCGCGGTTGAGCGTCGCGCCGTATGCGATCGCATGGTTCGGTGCGCTCGTCGGATGTTCCCTGTTGCGCTGGAGCCCGCTCCCCGGCCTTCCCGTGATCGGCCCGTTGGCCGGCCTCGCCGTGACGGTCCTGCTGACCGACGAGGACCGATCGCTCTCCATCCTGGTCGGCGCCGTGATCGCGGTCGGTGCCCTGCTCCTCGGTTTCCTGCTCGATCCGCGACGCACGGCGACCGCCGGCGCCGAGGGTTTCCTGGATGGTGGGAGCGAGTCGCTCGAGACCACCACGTCGACCGCCCCCCATGCCAGGACCGTGCGCGCCGTGTTCGTGATCGTCGCCGTCGCATTGCTCGCACCGTTGGTCGGTCCGCACCTGCCGGGTGCGTCGGCGAACGAACGCTACGACCTGCGCGACCAGGTGGTTCCGCCATGGGACCCCCTCGCGCTCCCGAGCCCGCTCGTGCAGACCAAGGCACAGCTGGCGGCAGCGGTCGAGGACGAGGTCGTGTTCGAGGTTCAGGCCGATGAGCCGTTGACGCGCTGGACGACGGCGGTGATGAACTCCTACGACGGTGTGGTGTGGACGGTCGCCGATCCGAACGACGCCTCGACCGATTTCCGACCGGTGAGCTCGCGCCTTCCCAGCCCTGACGTGCAACCGGCCTCGGATCCCGTCGTGGACGCCACCGTGACCATCCGCTCCCTACAGGGCCCGTGGCTTCCCGTGCCGGGGGCGCCGACCGACGTCGAATTCGCCGACGGCTCGGTGACCGCCACCGGTGCCGCACCGGCCATCGTCGAGAACCAGCAGTCGAGCACTGTCGCTCTCCCCACTGGAGTCACGACCGACCTCACGTACGCCGTGTCCGCGCTCGCACCCCCGACACCGACCGACGAGGAACTCCGCGACCATCCGCTCGAGGTGGAGAAGGCCACCGTCGACCTCGACGCGCTGCCGCCGCAGATCCGCAACCTCGCTGGTGACGTCACGGAGGGCATCGACCACGGCTGGGGGCAGGTGGCCGCGATCCGTGACCTGTTCCGCAGCGAGGGGTTCTACGACAAGAGCACGCGGGTGCCGCCGGGACATTCGTACTACCGGTTGGCGCAGTTCCTCGCCGACCCGGAACAGATCGTCGGCTACGAGGAGCAGTACGCGGCCGCGGCTGCGCTGATCGCCAGGATCGCCGAACTCCCGGTGCGCGTCGCCGTCGGCTTCGAGATCGAGCCGGAACGCTTCGTCGACGGACGCGCCGAGGTGCGATCGGGCGACGCGTCGGCGTGGATCGAAGTCCGCGTCGACGACGTCGGCTGGGTACCGGTGTCGGTCAGCCCGCCTCGCAGCCGGGAGCCCGAAGCCGAGAATGCCGTCGCTGCCGAGGACCAGGTCGCGACCCCCAACCCTCCCCCGCCGCCGCAGGTGCCGCCGGACGTGGACGTGTTCACCGAGAACGACGAGGTCGAGGAGCCCGTCGAGGAGGAAGAAGAGGAAGACGACGATTCCGACGAGGCCACCGGTGGGGGCGGCATCGGGACGCTCGGCTGGATCGCCATCGGAACGGGGAGCGTACTGATCGTCGTGCTCGCCGCCGGCGGAGCGATCGTGGTCTGGAAACGTCGGCGTACCCACCGACGGCGGGCGGCCACCGACCCGGCGGCGCGGATCGCGGGCGCCTGGCTCGAGCTCACCGATCGCTACGAGGAGGCCGGCGTCAGCACGCCCGATCGAGCGACACCGCTCGAAGCGGTCCGGTCGATGGCCGAGGTCGACCCGGCCGCAGCAGCCACGTCGACCCAGCTCATCGGCCTCGCCAGGGAGGTCGATCGTGCGGCGTACGATCGGACGAGTCCGCCGCCCGAGGCCGCGGACGTGGCCTGGCGCTATTCTGACCAAGCCGTGGACGCGTTGCTCGCCAACCAGTCGCTCCCCCGTCGTACGCGCATGCGGGTCGACCCACGAACCCTGCGCCGCCGCGACCCGCTCGCCGGCGTGGCCACCCTCGACGCCCCACCGCCCGACGGGGGTCTCCGTGCGGGAGACGTCGCTGTCGACGAACACGACGAACTTGCGACGAACGGCACGAACATGACGGTGAGACGCCGTGAGCCGGGCCGACGAGCCGGCGATGCGTCCGGATGACGACGAGATCACAACCGATGTCGATCCGGCTTGGATCGCGAGCCTTCGGGCGGACACGAATGGATCGGCACCTTCGCCTGGCGCGCCGGATGCCGAAGCGGGTGGCGCAGGGATCGGCGGAGCCGATGACGAGGACGAAGCCCACGACTGGGCGCTCGCCGAGCCGAGCATGGGATCCCGAAGCGACAGTCGGCGCCTCCGACGGCCTGATCGAACGCATCCGTCAGGAGGTGCGCGCCACACCAGCGCGGCCCGTCACGACAGCCGCTCCAACGCCGCCCCCTCCAGCGGTGCGGCCCTCGCCCCCGCCGTCGATCCTCGAACAGCCGCGTCCAGCGGTGCCAGTCCCCGGAACACGAGACCGCGCGGATTCCCCCGCCGTCGAGACACCCGCTCCGGCAGCCGCACCGAGCGTCGAGGACCTGGCTTCGACCACGGTGCGCTGGGAACCGCGACAGCGGCTCGCGGCGACCGCTCCGGTCACCGACACGGTGCTGGTCACCCCGCCGACCCACCACGGGCTCGACAGGACGCAGGTCGTCATCGCGTTGATCATCGCGGTGGCGCTCGTGATCGTCGTGTGGCTCGTCGTCAGCTCACGTGGCAGCGACGATCCGGCACCGCCCGTCGGCTCCGTCCCCACGTCCGACGGCACCGACACCTCGGTCGTGCCGTCCGGCAGCGCGCCGGTCGACCCGGACCTGCCCAGCGGGGTCGGCGGATGACGGTTCGGCTGCACGAGGAGGCGACACTGCCGGCGGACCTGACGTCGGTGTTGCGCGCCCTGTTCGTGGGAGGCTCGACGAACGGCTCCACGGTCGCCGATTGGGCCGCTGCCAGCGGCCAGGGCACCGGGCGCAGCGAGAATCAGGATGCGTGGGGCCAGCGGAACGGCACGTTCGTCGTCGCCGACGGCATGGGCGGCCGGCAGGGCGGATCGACGGCGGCGACGGCAGCGGTCGCCGCCGCGCTCGACACGTTCGGCACCGCCGACTCCCTGCACCCGCTCGACTGGGCGAGCAGGATGGCATCGGTCAACGATGCGGTCATGCTCGCCGGCCGCCGCGCCGGGCACGAAAGGGTGGGCGCGGCGATCGCCGTCGTCCGGTGCATTCCGGGTCGTGTCGTCATCTCCCACGCCGGCGACGTGCGGATCTATCGCCTGCGCCGCGGTGAGACCCATCTCCTGACCCGCGATCACAACGTGGCCACCGAGCTGAGCTCGGCAGGCCGCGAGCTCGACTCGGTCTCCGCGGCGATCGGCAAGACCGCCGCACTCACGTCGTTCCTCGGCGCGAGGAACTCGTGGCAGCGCCACTCGCTGCGCGTGCTCGATGCGCGCCACGGCGACCGGCTCGTCATCTGCTCCGACGGCATCCACCGGCCCCTCGACCGCAACGACTGGGTCGACGTGCAGGCGAGCCCGGACTGCCAGCTGCTGGTCGACGGACTCGTCGGCCGCTCCGTGGCCGCAGGCAGCACGGACGATCGGACCGCCCTGGCGATCACGCTCGGGTCGGCGACGTGACCGCTTCGAACTCCGTCGCTGCCACCCGGGTCAGGATCGCACCGGGCACCGGGACGCTCATCCGCCGCCCGACGGCCGTGCTGTTCGTCGACGGTGACGACGCCGCTCTCATCGATGCCTTCGTCGGCGCCGTCGATGCCGGCCGATCGGACGGTGTCATCGACGCCGTCACCGACGCGGTGACCGACGGAGAGTTCGGGGCCAGGCCGTTCGTCCTGATGACGTGGGACGAGCAGCTCCACCTCGTGGTGTTCGGCGCCATCGAGGTGCGAACCGATCACCCGAGCCTGCCGATGCTGTCCGGTGCGGGGTCGGGCACGTGGGTCGAGCGGCGCCTTCGACCCGCCGGCACGACGACGATCGCAGCTGGCGCCCCGGCCGATCCGTCCAGTGATCTGCAGCTCGGACGAATCGCGGCTGACGGCTTCGCAGCCACCTTCGAACCCTCGACCGCAGCGTCCGATTCGAGCCGATCGACCGCCGACCTCGGGTCCGCCGGGTCGGCTCCGGACGCGACCAGGTCGGAACCGACGGTGCCGTCACCCGGACCCCACAGCTCGCCCGAAGCAGCGCCGGAAACCGCGTCCGAAGTCGAGCCGGAAACGGCTCCGAGCGGGGTAACCGCCCAACGGGTCCCCTCCGGGTCGGGTCCTGAAGGGACCAGGTCGGACCCGACGGGGCCGATCGGTGGCGACCGCCTCGCTGCACTCCGGGCCGCAATGCGCGCCCACGAGGTCGAGCCGCCCACGGTGGCCGCAGCGGTCGGCTCCGACGCGTCGCTCGAAGCGCCGGTCGAGACACCGCTCGACGACGAGGTCACGCTGGCACCGTTCGACCGTCCACCACTCGCCGACCCGGGGTCAGCTGCTCGAGACGCCCCGACGCCCGATACCTCGAAACCTGACACGCCTCCCTCCGATGCCCGCACACCTGACGGCACGGACGACGATGCCGCGCCGTTCGTCCTTGCCGTGCGCTGCGGACGCGGCCACGTCAATCCGATCCATGTCACGGTCTGCCAGACGTGCGGCGACCTCCTCGAGATCGGTGCACAGACCGAGACCATCCGCCAACCGCCGCTGGCCATGCTCGAGTTGCCGAGCGGCGAAAGCATCGCGATCGACCGTTCGCTCGTACTCGGCCGGCGTCCCGATTCCGACGCAGCTCAGGCGCAGGACCGGGCGATCACCGTGATCGCCGGCGACGAGCCGTCGATCTCGCGCACCCACCTGCGCATCGACGTCGAGGACTGGTCGTTGACGGTCACCGACTGCGGCTCGCGGAGCGGCACCGCGATCGTGATCCGTCCCGGCGAGGAACCGCGGATCCTCGAGCCGTGGATGACGCACGAGCTCCCCGTCGGGGCGCGCCTGTTCCTCGGCGGACCGACGAGCGTCGTCATCCGGCCGATCCCGGCTGGGCGGAGCCGTAGTGGCGGCTGACACGTGAAGCCACCAGCCGAGGCAGGCCAGGTCGGGGCCGGCCACGATCTGGTCGTCGAATTCATCGGCGACGAGCGTGTGCTGAGCCCGGGCGACGTGCTCACGTTCGGCCGGTCGGCCGACCTCGAGATCGACGACAACCGGTACCTGCACCGGCTGATCGGCCGCTTCACGTGGGCCAACGGCATGTGGTGGCTGGCGAACACCGGGTCGTCGATCGCGCTCCGGCTCGCCGACGCCCGCGGGCCGTCGTACGCCAAGGTGGCCCCCGGCGCGACCGTGCCCCTGGCGTACGAAACAGCGGCTCTGACGTTCGAAGCCGGCGGCCGGCCGTATGAGCTCCATCTCGAACTGCTCATCGATGCGCCGTCGTTCGGCGTCGATCCGTCGACTGCGGATGCCGTTGCCGGCACGGCGACGCCGTCGACCTCGAAGCCACCACCACGGCGGGCTCGCTCCCGCTCAACGACGAGCAGCGGCTGCTGCTGATCGCGTTGTGCGAGCCCTGGCTCGACGATTCCTCGTCGAACGAGCTCCCGACGAACCGGCAGATCGCCGCCCGCCTCGGCTGGACGATCACGAAGTACAACCGCAAGCTCGACTGGCTGTGCCAGAAGTATGCGAGCGCCGGTGTCTCGGGCCTACGCGGATCGAGTGACCTGCTGGCACGCGACCGCCGGGTACGCCTCGTCGAGCACGCCCTCGACACCGGGGTGGTGACGGCGGCCGATCTCAGCCGACTGCCCGGCGCGCGACCTGCATGACGGTCGGCTCCCGGTCGGCGACCAGCACCCCTCGACCCGGTGGCATCGCCAGCCCCGGGCGGATGGGTGGTTTGATCCCCGTCATCTGGAGGAAGTCGCCGGCGTCGTCGGGGCGCAGGATCAGCACCCGTCTCGAACGACGGGCCAGGTTGAGCATCCCGCTCGCCGTGTAGCCGGTCATCGAGCGGTTCTCGATCGTCGCGATCATTCGGAAATCGTCGTGATCGGCCAGCTGGTCCCACAACGGGTTCAGCGTCGGATCATCGAGCCGGTCGAGGTCGTCGACGAGCAGGACGCGTGGCCGTCCGGCCGTGCCGAGCACCAGCAGGTTGGCGAGCCGTTCGAGGACGGGCGCGAGATCGTCGGGCTTGCCGATCGCCCCGTCATGCACGAGCTCGAGATCGATCGGGCTCGACGACGGGCCGACGGCCCACACCTCATGGGTGCTCGCGAGCGCCGCGGCAGCCGTGTCGAGCACCGTCGAGCGACCGGAGCGAGGCGGACCGGCGACCGTGAGGTTCGACCACGTGAGGTCGACCACCACCGGCGCGCCCGAGATGTCGGCAACGCCGAGCGGCACGTGGAGCGGCGCGCTCGGCACGTTGCCCAGGCGCTCGACCGGCACGTCGTCGCCGAGGGGGTGGCTGGCGAGGACGCATGGCGCGGCGGAGCCGAGCAAGGATGCGAAGTCGGCGATCGCGTCGCCCTGGCCGCGGGCCGACGGGTCTCGCGAGACCGCCGCGATCTGGACGGTCGCTCCGCCGTCCCACAGGCCCCGACCCGGCGACAGGTCGAGTTGCTTGGCCCGCGTCGAGGAGATGCCGTGCTCGTTGTACCCGTTCTCGTCGGCGTGGCGCATGATCAGGCGGCTTCCGACGGCGGCGTGAATGCGGGCGGGCACGGCGTTGCGCCGGTCGGCGGTGATCACCGTGTGGATGCCGACCTGCCGACCGTCGACCACGATCGTCACGAGTCGCTCGATCCAGCTCTCCAACGGCACCGCACTCGACATCCCTCCCCCGCCACGCGACGTGTCGCCGAACGTCGACATGAACCCGCCGAAGCCGTCGACGAGCAGGACGATCCGCGGCAGCGGGTCGTGGCGCTCGTTGTACGCGGTGAGATGTTCGGCGTGCGCGTCGGCGAGCATGCGGCGGCGACGTTGCAGCTCGTCCGAGAGCACGGCGAGGTGACGGGTCACCGCTTCCAGGTCGTCACCGGTGGCGACGTCGACGACCTGCGCCAGCGATGCAAGCGCTCCCAGGCCACGCGAGGCGAAGTCCAGGCCGAGGAGGACCACCTGGTCCGGTCCGCCGGCGGCGGCGGCCGACACGGCGATCGTTCGCAGCACCGTCGTCTTGCCGGCCCCACCCGCGCCGAACACCAGCCAGCCGCCCGTCTCCTCGAGATCGACGAGCGCGGGATACTGGTCCTGGCGCTCGGGGGCGTCGATCATCCCGACGCCGATCACCCGCCCGGGATAACGATGGGCGAGCTCGGCCCGCGGGTCGGCGAGGACGTCGTCGATGGTCACGAGTTCGGGCAGGACCTCGCGCCACGGCCGGATCGGCTCGGGCAGGGTCAACGAGGCGGCGGCACTCGACACGGCCGTGATCACCGCATCGAGATGCGTCGTCGAAACCTTCTTTCCGTGCCCGCCGGTTCCGCCCTGCACGCCACCAGACCCGACGGCGGCCGGTGGTGGCGCCTTCGGCGAATCGTCGGTGCGGATGAACGGTGCGACGAGCACCGGCTGCACCGTCTCCTCGGTGGTCAAGGTCGCCCCACCGAATGCGCTCTGGAACGCCAGCAACGAACTCGGACCCAGCCGGGCGTAGCCGCGGCCCTTCAGCGGCACGGGGATGTCGGCGGCCTCCGGGCTGCCGATCACCGCGGTCGACTCCGGCCGGTCGAGCATCCGCAGCGAGATGCGCAGGTTGGTGTTGGCCAGGATGTTCTCGTTGACCGAGCCGGACGGGCGCTGCGTGGCGAGCACGAGATGGATGCCGAGGCTGCGGCCGCGCTGGGCGATGTCGACCACACCGGCCACGAACTCCGGGACCTCCTTCACCAGGGTGGCGAACTCGTCGACGATGATCACCAGCGATGCCGGCGCCTCGTCCGGTGCGACCTCCAGCATCTCGGCGAGATCCTTGGCCCGGCCCTCCATCACCCGCATGCGGCGGTTGAGCTCGGCCCGCAGGGAGGTGAGTGCGCGCAGTGACAGCTCGGCGTCGAGGTTCGTCACGTAGCCGACGGTGTGCGGCAGCACGCCGAACACCGTCGAACTGGCACCGCCCTTGTAGTCGACGAACAGGAAGTTGAGGCGCGTCGGCGAATGGTGGACGGCCAGCGCGGCGACCATCGACTGCAGGAGCTCGCTCTTGCCCGCGCCGGACGTGCCGCCGATCAGGGTGTGTGGCCCGTCCTGCACGAGGTCGAGCCAGAACGGCCCGTCGACGCCCATCCCGATCGGAAAGCCCAGGCCGTATCCGGTGTCGGCCAACCAGTGCTCGGTCACCCAGTCCGGCGAGGGCATCCCGACGCCGAGCACGTCGAGCAGCGGCGCCGTGCGCGGGATCGACGTGGCGAGCGACGCCGTCGACGCGTCGCGGATCGGAGCCAGGGCCCGTGCCACACGGTCGGCGACGTCGGAGCGCAGCTGCTCCACGTCGACCTCGCGGTCGGGCACCTCGGGGTCGGTCGACCAAAGTGTGCCGACGAGCGCCGCGCCAGGGGCCAGCCGGGTGACGAGGATCTTCGTCGCCTGGCGGGGCACCTCGGCTGCGGTGTCGGCGAGCCAGATGACGGAGATCCCGACGTCCGGACACTGATCGAGCAGTCGTGCCACGCCGGCCGGATCCGGGCCGAGCCGGGCGTCGAGCACCGCCACGATCCACGGCCAGCGGCGCGCCGCCACCTCCCGCTCGTTGCCGGCGCGCCGGAACTCGACCACCTCCAGGAGACGGTTGAGCACGGTGTCGGCCTCGGCAGCCGTGGTCGCCAGGTGCGAACCGGGCAACGGCGACACGACCGAGCGGGTGTGCGGCAACCATTTCACCCAGCCGCTCAGCGCCCGATCACCGACCGCGGCGACGATCGTGACGTCTTCGGGGCTGTGCAGGCACGCCGCCTGGATCACCATCGACGAAGCCACACCGTTGACCGCGTCGTCGGGGCCGTGCAGCCCCACCACCCCACAGTCGGCGAGGTCGACGGTGATCGGCACGCCGTGCACCAGGTCGAGCCCGTCGAGGGCCAACGTCGCCTCGGCCCGGAGATCGTCGTCGCCGCCACGTGGCAGTTCGGGCGTGAACGAGGTGGGCAGCGTTCCCAGGCCCGTTCGGAGCACGAGGAAGTCCGGGCTGTCGCGGCTGCGGGCCCACAGATCGACGGTGCGCAGCTCGGCGCGGCGGGCCAGCTCCGCGAGGTCTGGTGCGGTCCGGACCCGCTCGATGCGTTCGGCTTCGACCAGCGCGTCGAGTTCGCCGCGCCACTCCACGATGCGCTCGCGATACGTCGCCAGCTCGTCCCGGAATCGCTTGCGCCCCGAACGCTTGTCGTCGACCGACGTGGCGATCATCACGAGCGGTGACATCAGCGTCAGCGCCAGGAACTGCACCTGGCGGGAGAACGCGAAAAGGGTCAGCCCGGCGGCGAGTGGAGCGAGCACGGCGAGCATCTTGAAACCGCGCTGGTCGCCGCGCTCGGGGATCGGTCCGAGCTCGGGCGGCTGTATCTCCGAGACGACCGGTGGCCGATACGGGGTTCGCTGGAACTCGATCTGACCGAGCTGGTCGAGCCGCTCCCCCTCGGCTCGGACGAACCGGCGGAACGACAGCCGGGTGCCCCCGAGAGCGATGACGTCGGTCTCGCGCGTCACGGTCGGTTCCGTGATCGACCGGTCGTTGACCGTCACCCCGTTCTGTGCGTCGGCCAGCGGCGTGATCGTGACGGTCCAATCCGCGTCCACCGTGATGCGGGCGTGGCGGCGCGACACGGTCGAATCGGTCAGCCGGATGTCGGCCTCGTCGTCCCGGCCGAGCTCGTAGGTGCCGGGCAGCAGGATGTAGCTCGACCCGGCGTCCGGACCGGCCAGGGCATCGACCGTCACCGCCTGCGCGGGGATCGGCCGTACGGGGCGCACGGCGCGGGGCGGGCCGACGATAAGTTCGTCGCCCGACACGATGCCCACCGCACCGACCGTCGCCGTCGGTTCGAGCACGGAACCGGTGCGGATCAAGGTGATCGATGGCATCGCTTCGGCACGCCCGAGTTGGCGCGACAAGGCGCGGGCGAGGTCGTTGACCGTGTGCGTCGTCTCGACATCGACGACGAGGTCGTCGGGCTCGCCGTCGAGCGGTCGGACGCGCAGGATCAGTTCCATCGGACCCCCGCAGTGTCGCAGATGGCCAAGCCGATGCGACGTCCGATCCGACGGCCGCTCGCCTGCTCGGCCGAGTCCGGATGCCGCCGGTACGATCGGGCCGTGCGCGTGTTCCCCGTCGGCGGCTTCTTTCTCCGGCTCGGGCAGGCGGCACTCGGGTTCATCGCCGTGCTCGTGGCACTCGGATCGGCGACGATCCCGTCCGGCCCTGCCAAAGTGGCCGGCATCGTCACGGCCGTGCTGATCCTGGCGGGCGCGGCGTACCTGATCCGGTCGATGCATCGCCAGGCGATCGTCGTCGACGGCAACCGCCTCGGCTGGCGGCGGGGACTCACGTCGAAGATCGTCGGCTGGACCGACCTCGCCGACGTCGAAGGGGCGACCAAGGCCAAGGTGTCCACGACCGTCACCAAGGACCGCAAGGTCGACACGATCCTGTGGACCCGTCGCGGTGGGCTGCAGGGCTTCAACGCCGTCCTGCTCCGTCGGCAGCTGCCGGCAGACCTCCGGCGGCAACTCGACACCGCGGCCGGCAGCACGGAGCCGCTCCATCCGTTCATCGTGCCGTTCTCCGCGCTGTCCGACGAGGGCCGCACGGTGATCGGCGATCTGCTCGCGGCTCGCGGCCTGCTCACGGGCTGAACGGCTCGCCGCCTCACCCGTCCGGGAACAGCTCGGCGTGACGGATGTACGACGTGTTCCCGCAGGTCGGACATGTCGTCGAGAACTGGTGCGCCCGTTGCCGCTCCACGGTGACCACCGGCATGCCACCATCGGGAACCGCTACCAGATGATTGTTGGCGCACACGAGGCACTGGACGTCACCGAGTTCACAGAACAACCCGGCTTCGAGGGCCGCAGAAAGATCGTCGCCTGCGCGGGACCGGTGGTCGAGTTCCTCGAGATCGGTGCCGTCCGACCAGTGCACGACCCCGAAGTACCGGTCGACCCTCAGCTTCATCGGATAGTCGAGGATCGCCCGACGCGCCCGCGGATGGTCGAATACCGCGCTGTCCTTGCGGAAGTCGTAGCCGTGAACGTTCGGCCGATTCGTCGGCCGGGATCTCTTCTCCTGCGGAAAAGTACGTCACGGCTCGATTGTCGATGGACGATCGATTCACGATCCAGGTCCGATCGGATCCATCTTGATGGACGTGCGGGCGAGGTACTCACCCTCGTTCGCTCCCGCGAGCGTCTGCGGCAGCAGACTGTCACGAGGGACCTCGCCTCGGTACACCACGCCCTCCTTGCCGGCGAAGTACGCCGCACGGTCAGGATCGGTCGTGACCGACACCATCGTGCGCCTCCCGCTGACGTCGGCGATGTCATCGGGGAAAGCTGAGTGCGCCTCGACATAGTCGCCCTCCGATCCCCACGTCTGTACGGCGCGATCGTGAGCGGCATCCGAGTAATGCTGGGCGACGTCGACGTCGCCGCCACTCTCCATGTACGCCGCACGACCGGCATCGCTCATCATCAGCCCGGTGTCCCCCTGAATCTGGATCTCGTTACCAAATCTCGTGCCGCGGTAGACGGTCATGGTGTCGGGCTGGCCGGCGCCGCCGGTGCCACCGCCAGCGTGGGAGGTCGGGGTGTCGAGCGTGGGCGGGTCGTTGGAGAAGTGATGGTTCGCCGTGCCGGCAGCGCCGCCTCCGAGCGCCTTCACGCCGGCCTGACCCCAGTCGACCGTGCCGTCGCCGGTGAGTGCCTGCGTGGTCACGTCGGCCGCTCCGTCGGTCACGGCACCGGACACGAACGCCTGGCCACCGGTCTTGATCAGCGGTTGCAGGTTGTGTCCGACACCGCCCGTGACACCACCGACGAGGCTGTTGACCCCGACGCTGCGCCAGTCGATCGGCTCGCCGCTGACCGCCTGGGTCGCCAGGTCGCCGCCGCCCCCGAGTGCCGCACCCGTGAGCACGGATCGGGTGAGGCTGGGCGCCGCTCCACCGAACCCACCCCCGATGCCACCGGAGATGCCGCCGATGACACCGCCGATCGCGACCGATCGCGGGTCGAAGTTGCCCGTGGCGAAACCGACCCCGGCCGACGTGCCGACGCCGATGAGGATGCCGACACCGAACGCCTGGCCGCCCGGCACGAAGAGGAGCCCGACGCCCAGCGCCGTCACGCCGACCATGGCGAGGGTGCCCCACGGGTCTTCCTTGATGGCCTCCCACGCCTGGCCGAGCCGACCCTGCTCCTCGCGCTCGCGGATCGCGTCGTACTCCTCCTTCGACACCGGCCGGAGCCCGGTCGGGTCGACGAAGTTGACCGGGTCCTGCCAGGCGTAGGTGTAGGCGCTGGCGCCGCCGTTCGATCCCGGCACCGTCATCAGCGGATCGGTCGACAGGAACTGGCGGCTGCGCGGGTCGTACACGCGAGCGCCGAGGATCGTCATGCCGCCGACGTGCAGGCCAGCCGGTTGGTCGCCACGCTGGCGACCCCACGACCCGTCGTCGGAGCGCCACGAGATCGATCCGGCGTTGACGATGCGGACGTCGCCGACCAAGTTGGGTTGACCGGTCAGCGGGTCGTAGCTGATCGCCTGACCGTTGACGCGCTGCGGGCGACCGACGGCGTCGAGGTCGATGTGCACGTGCGACGTGTCGCCGGCAGCCGTGGTGCGGCGGATCTCGACCAGCTGGTCGATCGCGTTCCATCCGTACTCGGTGACCGTGCCGTCCGGCTCGATCTCGACGGACCGGCGTCCGGCGGCGTCGTAGTCGATCTCGGTGGTGCCGAGGCCGGCGACCGTGATCGAACGCACCCGGCCGGCCCCGTCGTACACGAACTCGCGCGTCCCGTTCGGCCCGATCTCTCGTGACACGAGCCCGTCGTCGCCGTACTCGTACGAGGTCGGTGCCCGATCGGGCGGAGCGATCTCGGCGAGACGGCCGGCCTCGTCGTAGCGATACACGCTGCCGTCGGGGCCGATGAGCAGACGACCGGCCGGATCGCGCACGATCTCCGAGGCCGGCAGGCGGAACTCACCGGCCTCACCGTCGGTCACCCCGACGATACGGCCGCGAACGTCACGCTCGATGACCGTGCGAACGCCGGTCTGGCTCGTGACGGCGACCGTCCAGCCGTCTG
The DNA here is from genome assembly GCA_963752815.1 of Ilumatobacteraceae bacterium. GTDB lineage: Bacteria > Actinomycetota > Acidimicrobiia > Acidimicrobiales > Ilumatobacteraceae > Sva-07. Next base: position 145,679 of record CAVVZI010000007.1, read on the forward strand.
CATCGCGTTCGATCGTGCTCGTACCCGTCGAATCGGTGATCTGCGTGATGCGGTCGTTGTCGTCCCAGAGGAACTCCGTGAACAGCCCGGTCAGCGGAGCCACCGCGGCCGACATGCGACCGGCGAGGTCGTAGGTGTACGAACCCAACACCGTGCCGTCGAGGGCGGTGCGCTCGACCTCTCGCCCGGCGGCGTCGAGGGTGCGGTCCCAGCCGTCGTCGCCCCGGCGGACACCGGTCACGAAGCCCATCGCACTGCGCACGACGTCGGTGGTGACGCCGACGGGGTCGGTGGTCGTCGTGACGCGTCCGGCGAGGTCGTAACCCCAGGTGGTGGTGCGGTCGCCCGGCATCGTCTGACCGACGAGGCGGCCACGCTCGTCGTAGGAGTAGGTGCTGAGTGCGCCGGCGGCGTCAGTGGCCGAACGCAGGAGGCCGCGCTCGTCCCACTCGAATTGTGTCTGGACCCCGGTGGGATCGACGGCACGGAGCAGGCGGCCCGCCGGATCGCGTTCCAGTCGGGTCTCTCCGTGTTCCGTGCGGAAGCCGGCCATGCGACGGTGTTCGTCCCAGATCATCTCGACGTGGTCGTCACCGTCGATCGACGTGATCTGGCCGCGCTCGTCGAGTTCCAGTTCGCGGCGCACCCCATCGGTCCCCGTCACCGCGATGCACCGGCCGGCGGCGTCGTACTCGAAGCTCTCCGTGCGACCGGCCGGGCTCGTCCGGGAGATCAGTCGACCGGCCGGGCTGTACGAGCGGGTCGCACGACCACCGGTCGGATCGGTGACGGCGACGACACGGCCGTACTGGTCGATGTCGGTCGCCCAGGTACGTCCGTCGGGGCCGGTGACGGTCGCCACCTCGCCGTTCGGATGGTACGTCCAGGCGGTGACCGTGCCGTCTGGCGCCACCGACCGGATGGTGCGCCCGAGTACGTCGACGTCCCGCCGCGTCACGCGACCGTCGGGATCGATGAACTCGACGAGCCGGCCCTCGACGTCGTAGCCCTTGTACAGCGTGCCGCCCGCGGGGTCGCTGGCCGAGACCAGACGTCCGACCTCGTCGAACTCGTTGCGGTACGCCGCTCCGTCGGGGGCCACGACGGCGGTGACGTCACCGAGCACGTCGTACTCGTACGTCGCCGTCGAGCCCAGTCCGTCGGTGATCGTCGCCATCGCTCCGTGCGGTCCGAACGTGGCGGACCACGGCACACCACCGGGCTCGATCCCACCGTTGATCCGTCCGGCCGGGGTGTGCGAGTACATCGACACCGCATCGGCGCGCTCGCTGCGCACAACCCGGCCGTGCTCGTAGTCGAGCGTCGTGGACACGCCGGCCGCGTCGATGAGGCGCACGAGAAGACCGGCGGCGTCGAATTCGAACGAGATGGTGGCGCCGTTGCCGTCGACCACCCGTGACAGCTGGCCGTCGCTGTCCCACTCGAGCACTTGCACGACACCGTCGGCATCGGTGATCCGCGTCGGTCGCCCTGCGGCGTCGAGCACCGCGGTCGCGGTGCTCCCGTCGGGGCCGATGACCGTGACGGGCGTGCGATGGACGCCCTCGTACTCGAATGTCGTCGTGGCGCCGGTGCGGTCGGTGTCGGTCAGCGGACGACCCAACTCGTCCCACGTCCACGACTGGCTGAGGCCGTCGGGGTCGTGGCGGGTGAGCAGGTCGCCGGTGACGTCGTCGAAGTCGTATCGCCATTCGGCGCCCGACTTGCTGACGACCCGGACGGCACGGTCGGAGTCGTCGTAGGTGATCCGCATCGCCGAGCCGTCGACGTCGATGACCGCGGTCAGGTTGCCACGGGCGTCGTGCACCATCGCCTGTCGGACCCCGCGCTGGTCGGCGATCACGGTGGCGCCTGGAACCTGGTAGGTGTAGTCCGTGATCCGCCCGAACGGGCTCGTCTGGCGGACGACCCTGCCGGCGTCGTCGTACTCGTTGACAAAGGCGGCGACACCGTCGTTGTCGACGACCGAGAGGAGCAGGTTGCCGTCCCACGTGTAGTGCAGGTCGCCGGCCACCGTCGACACGGATCGCAAGTGGCCGGATTCGTGGCGCGTGTACCTGACGGTGCGGCCGTCGGAGGCGGTGAGCGAGGAGATCAGATCGCCGTCCCACGCAATCGTCACCGACCGCCCGGAGAACCGTTCGTCGAGCCGGCTGATCCGCCCGCCGGTCCGTTCGGCATCGACACGGGCAACCCCCGCATCCCAGCCGGCGAGTGCACCCGTCGGGTCGAACCGCAGGCGGCGCTCGTGGTCGAGATGGACGATCGCCTCGCCGTCATCGTTCAGTTCGAGACGGTCGCAGCGTCGGCTGTCGGTGCGCCATGTGCCCGCTCCCGCGGCGTCGACGCCGTCGGGCACGAACGTGATCGCCGCACCGTCGTGGATGCGCACGACGATCCGCTCGCCGTCGCGCTCGAGCACTGCGTCGAGGGCCGACGACCATCCTTGCCCGAACACCCCATCACGGTCGGCGACGACCGAGTTGTAGGTGCGCACGATGTTGAGCGCGCCCGCCACCGACGGGAACGTCAGGTCGGTGTCCTGGTGGATCATGTTGCCGTTGGCGGCGCAGATGGGGTCGTCGACGAAGCCCGACGTCTGCGGGATGCCCACGATCGACACGGGGTCGAACACGACGGGAGCAGGCGGAGTACCAACACCCTTGGCAGCCAACGCCGCCGCCAGCGAGGCATCGGAGATGGTGATCGGTCCGCCGTCGTGGTTGTCGGCAGCCAGCAGTTCATCGTGCACCGTCTGGACGAAGAGCTCGTTCTCCCCCATGTTGTCGAGGAGGGTGGCGAGCGCCGCCAGAGCGGGGACGTTCACGTAGCCCTCGCATGCGGCGATCGTGCTCGCCGACAGGCTGGCGACCGAGGCTTGGGCGGTCTCGGCGCTCCGGCGCGCCGCCTTCACCCCATCGATGAAGGCTTTGAGCTTGGCGGGGTCGGCGGACGTCGTGGACATGGGATCAGTACCTCGTGAGGGAGCCGGTCGCGTAGAAACCGGGAGATTTGGGAACGTCGATGGTGGGTGGTTCGGGCGGCAGGTCGTCGTGGCCGACGATGCCGCCCCAGATGTCCTCGACGAGGTTGCGGTCGTCTTCGACCCGCTTGACCTCGCGGGCGAAGTTGATCGAGTTCTGCTCGTTCATCGCCTCCGCCCAACGAGCCGCCCACTGTTCGGCGGCGAGATAGAGGTCGTTGGCGATGCCGAAGGCCGTCTGGTTCTCGGCGTCGATGCGCTGCCCGAACTGCGTGCCGTACGCGCCGAGCCAGTCGGTGAGCGCGGCGGCTGCCTTGTCGTGGCGGTTGATCCGCAGGTCGTTCAGCGTGTCGGCGAGCGACCAGAGCCGCCGCGCCAACTGCAGGCTGGCGACGTAGTCGAACCGAATGTCATCGGCAGCATCCATCGTTCAGACCGTCCTCTCTCATCGTGTTTCGACTCGTCGTGTGGGTGGCTCGGTGGCGTCGGACGGACGCTCACCGGTCGGCGGACGTGACGGCTTCGATCTGCTTGGTGATGTAGTTCGTGATCGACTGCTCGGCGGCATCGCATTTCGCCTGGGCAGACGTCGTGAAGCCCGACACCGACTCGACGGCGGCGATCTTGGCATTGCCTTCCCAGTCGGTGGCCTGCAGGCGGCTGAGGTTGTCCTTCAGCCCGTTGCGCAATCCGGTGAAGTGCCGGGTGACGACGGGGATCAGCGATTCGAGGGCGCTGGTGTCGACGTCGACGTAGTCGACGGTCTCCGGGCTCGGCGGCGTGATCGCCTTCGAGTCGATCTGGATGGTGATCGCCGAGCCACCGAGCGAGGCAGCGATGTTCGAGGTCGAGGTGCGCACTGCGTCGGCCATCGCACCCATGTCGGTGTTCAGCTTGTTGGCGAAGTCGGCGGCGACCTTGCCGCTGTCGGTCTTGAAGGCGACGGCGTTCGGGCCGAAGAAGCGCACGGCCACGACGTCGTTGACGAGTGCGACCAGCTCGCCGTGCATCGTGTCGAAAATTCCTTGCGCCTGCGTGCCGTATCCACGAACGCTGGCCGGATCAACCCTGATTACTGTCATGTCTCTCTCCGAATCTCGACGGTGCCCGGCGATCACCGGACTGGGTTCGAAGCTAACCAAGAGCCCTGGATCCGACACCGGGGACGACTCCCCACAGCCCCGTTCGCTCGGTTCGTTTTGGTTCGTTTTGGCCCCGGCCCCGAACGAACCGAGGTCCTCAGGTTCGTTTTGGCCCCGGGCCCGAACGAACCGAGCGCCTCAGGTCGGCAGCGGCGGATGGGCTGCGAGGAACGACATCGTCTCCTCCGCCGTGTCGGCGGCGCCGATCAGATCGGCGTACGGCAGATCACCGGCGAGCGAGCGCAGCAGGGGTTCGGCCGGCATCGTGTGGCGCCAGAACTCGGCGTCGAGGAAGACCATCGGACTGAGGGCGCTGAACAGTCGGTAGTGGTTCTGCGTGGCGTCCTGGAACACCTCCTGCACCGTCCCGGCTGAACCGGGAGCGAACACGACTCCCCGCGTGGCGAGAGCCAGCAGGCCGTCCTCGCGGATCGAGTTGGCGAAGTACTTGGCGATGTGCGTGGCGAACTGGTTGGTGGGCTCGTGACCGTAGAACCACGTGGGCACCGCCAGGCTCGCGGCGCCGTCGGGGAATGCGTCACGGACCGACCGACCCGCGGTGAGGTACGCCTCGGACTCCTCGAAGTCGGTGGCCACCGCCAAGAGTCGCAGCGCGGTGTCGAGGGCGTCGTCGCTGGCCGGGGCCAGCCACGCGCCGAGGTTGGCGGCCTCCATCGCGCCGGGACCGCCACCGGTCGCCACGTGCCATCCGGCGCGGGCCATCGACCGGCCGAGCTCGGCGACCTCGCGGTACATCGCGTCGGTGCGCAGCAAGCCGTGGCCTCCCATCACCGCGACGACGTCGGAATACGCCCGCAGGTGCTCCTCGAGGGCGTCGTCCACGGCGTGGTCGTGAAGGCGCCGGGCGAGCGCGTCGAGGATCGACGGCGACGTGCCCACCGGTGCCCGACTGGCCCAGCGGTAGATCCGCATGTCGAGCGATTCGTCGAACGACCCGGGCACGTCCGGTTCCCACCCCGCCAGCAGTTCATCCGATGTGTACAGCCGTGAGCGGTAGGCGTCGAACGGGAGCCCGGGCAGGTCCGGGAACACGACGCCGCCCCTGTCGATCACGTGATGCAGCGTGGCGGGCGAGAGATCGACGCCGAGGAACGTCGCGCCGAGGCACGACACCGACGCGATCAACTCCCCCTCGCCGGTGAGGTCGATGTCCTGCACGACCACCCCGTCGAGCGAACGATGTTCCGCCACGTACCGCCGCAGTTCGTCGAGATCGTGCAGTTCGACGGCCATGCGGTGGTCATCCTCGCGCGCCGCGGGACCAGACCCCCTGGCGCGCGCACTTGCGCGAGGTGGTCCGGTCGGGAGCTACTCGGCGTCGCGGATCTCGCGGCGAAGGTCGTTGATCTCGTCGCGCAGGCGGGCGGCGTACTCGAACTTCAGCGCCGCGGACGCCTCGTGCATCTCCTCCTCGAGGGTCTGCACGAGCCGGGCCAGTTCCTGCTGCGGCAGCGACTTGAGATCGCGCTGCACCTTGTCGCGCTCGCGCTGTCGGCGCTTGTCCTTGCCGGGGTAGGGCGCCGTGCCGTCGGGACGCAACAGCGACAGGATGTCGCCGACCGCCTTGCGGATCGTCTGCGGGTCGATGCCGTGCTCGGTGTTGTACGCCACCTGCACCGTGCGACGCCGGTTCGTCTCGCCGATCGCCTTCTCCATCGAGTCGGTCACCTTGTCGGCGTACATCACCACCTGGCCGGCCACGTTGCGGGCGGCCCGGCCGATCATCTGGATCAGCGACGTCTCCGAGCGCAGGAAGCCCTCCTTGTCGGCGTCGAGGATGCACACCAGCGACACCTCCGGCAGGTCGAGACCCTCGCGGAGCAGGTTGATGCCGACCAGCACGTCGAAGTCGCCGAGACGCAGGCCGCGCAGGATCTCGATGCGTTGGATCGTGTCGATGTTGCTGTGCAGGTACCGCACGCGCAGGCCCTGTTCGAGCAGGTAGTCGGTGAGGTCCTCGGCCATCTTCTTGGTGAGCGTGGTCACCAGCACGCGCTCGCCGTTGACGATGCGACCCTTGACCAGCTCCATCAGGTCGTCGATCTGGCCCTTGGTGGGCTTGACGATGACCTCGGGATCGATCAGGCCGGTCGGGCGCACGATCTGTTCGACGACGTTCGACGACACCCGCAGCTCGTAGGCCGACGGCGTGGCCGACAGGAACACCGCCTGGTTCACCCGTTCGAGCACCTCTTCGAACGTGAGGGGCCGGTTGTCGCGTGCCGACGGGAGGCGGAACCCGTGGTCGACGAGCATGTCCTTGCGGCTGCGGTCGCCGGCGAACTGGCCGTGCAGCTGCGGCACGGCGACGTGGCTCTCGTCGATGACGAGCAGATAGTCGTCGGGGAAGTAGTCGAGCAGGGTGAACGGAGGCTCGCCGTAGCTCCGACCGTCGATGTGCATCGAGTAGTTCTCGATGCCGTTGCAGTAGCCGAGCTCGCCCATCATCTCGAGGTCGTACGAGGTGCGCATCCGGAGGCGCTGCGCCTCGAGCAGCTTGTCGTTCTCCTCGAACTCCTTCAGGCGCACCTGGAGTTCGGCCTCGATCTTGCCCATCGCCACGGCCATCCGCTCGTTGCCGGTGACGTAGTGCGTGGCGGGGAACACGTGGGCCCGCTGCATCTCGCTCAGCTGCTCGCCGGTCAGCGGGTCGATCGTGGTGATGCGGTCGATCGTGTCGCCGAACATCTCGATGCGCAGCACCGACTCCTCGTAGGCCGGGTGGACCTCGATCGTGTCGCCGCGCACGCGGAAGTTGCCGCGGCCGAGCGTCATGTCGTTGCGGTCGTACTGCATGTCGACGAGCCGGCGCAGGATGTTGCGCATGTCGTAGTCGATGCCGACGTTGAGGTCGAGCAGGTTCCCCCGGTACTCCTCGGGGTTGCCCATGCCGTAGATGCACGACACCGACGCCACGACGATCACGTCGCGCCGAGTGAGCAGCGCCGCCGTGGTCGAGTGGCGCAACCGGTCGATCTCGTCGTTGATCGACGAGTCCTTCTCGATGTAGGTGTCGCTCGACGGGATGTACGCCTCGGGCTGGTAGTAGTCGTAGTAGCTGACGAAGTACTCGACCCGGTTGTTCGGGAAGAACTCGCGCATCTCCTGGGCGAGCTGCGCGGCGAGCGATTTGTTCGGCGCGAGGATCAGCGTGGGCCGCTGCGTCTTCTCGATCGTCCAGGCGATGGTGGCCGACTTGCCGGACCCGGTGATGCCGAGCAGGGTCTGGAAGCGCTCGCCCCCGTCGATTCCGGCGGCCAACGCCTCGATCGCCGCCGGCTGGTCGCCGGCCGGCGCGAAGTCGGACACGACGCGGAACACCTCGTCGTCCTTGGCCGCGTAGTTGCTGAACGGCTTGGCCGCGATGAGCAACTCCTCGGGCGAAACCGCCGGCGACGGCTCGGCCTCGGTCCCGGTTTCGGCGTCGGTGTCCACGGTGTTCGTCATCCCCCAGATGCTACCCGAGGGGTGTGACAGGAGAACACGTGTTCGCCCTCCGCCCCAGCGGGCGGGCCGGACGTCGCTGGCGGGTGGGCCGGGCTGGATCCGGCGGGGCGGGGAAGGGGCGTACCATGACCGGGTGGATGGCGTCGTGGATCCCGCGATCGATGCGGATGCGCTGCTCGACGACCTCGACGCCGATCAGCGTCGGGCCGTCACCGTCGAATCGCGCCTCGTTGCGGTGATCGCCGGCGCCGGATCGGGCAAGACCCGGGTGCTCACCCGTCGCGTCGCCTACCGCATCGAGACCGGTTCCGCCGACGCCCGGCACACGCTGGTGCTCACCTTCACCCGCGAGGCCGCCGGTGAACTCCGCCGCCGGCTCAACCGGTCGGGCATCCGCGAGCACGTCGAGGCCGGCACGTTCCACTCGGTGATGCTCGGCGTCCTCAAGCAGCGCTGGACCGACACCGACCGCCGCCCGAAGACGATCGTGGCCGATCGCCGCCGACTCGTCGGCGACTCGATCGACGCCGGCGCCCGCCGCAGCCTCGATCACTTCCTCGCCGAGATCAACTGGGCGACGGCACGCGGCATCGGCCCGACGCAGTACGCCGCCGCCGCGCGGCGATCGCAGCGCCGACCCGCGCCCGGCGTCGAGACGTGCGCGGCCGCGTTCGCCGCGTACGAGACGCTCAAGCGGCGCCGGGGCGTCATCGACTTCGACGACGTGCTGTCGCACACGATCCGCGAACTGGAGTACTCCACCGACTTCGCCGACTCGCTGCGCTGGCGCTTCCGCCATGTGCTCGTCGACGAGGCGCAGGACCTCAACCCGCTCCAGCACCGGCTGGTCGACATGCTCCGCGCCGGTCGCGACGACCTGTTCCTCGTCGGCGATCCGTCGCAGGCGATCTACGGGTTCAACGGCGCCGATCCGACGCTGCTCGTCGACGTGGAGACCCGCTTCCCCGGCGTCGAGATCATCCGGCTGCCGATGAACCACCGCTGCACGCCGCAGATCGTCGCACGCCGGGCTGCACGTGCTCGCCGCCAGCGAACAGCCGACGTCGCTCGTGTCGAGCCGTCCCGACGGCCCGGCGGTCGTCGAGATCGAACCGACCGACGAGGTCGACGAGGCGCGCCGGATCGCGCAGTTCGTCGCCGCGGGTGACCCCACGCTCGTACGCACCGGCGAGGTCGGCGTGCTCGTGCGCACGAACGTCCAGGTCGGCCCGATCGTCGATGCGCTCAGGCGGCGGGCATCCCGGTCCGCCGCAGCGCGAACGCCGCGGGCTCGCCGATGCAGGCCGTGATCCGCCAGGTCGCCGCGCTCGGATCGGCGTCGCAGCTGCGGGCCTGGGCCCACGACACGCTCGACGCGCCGAGCCTCGACGAGCTGCCACGGTGAGCGACATCGAACATCGGATGGCCGGCTGCCATCCTCGAGTTCCTGCCGCGACTCGCCGCTCGGCGACGGTGCCGGGTTCCGGGCCTGGGTGGCGACGACGAACCCGTTCGACGACGGCAGCGCCGGCGGCGTCGAGGTGCTGACGTTCCACGCGTCGAAGGGTCGGGAGTGGCACACGGTGATCCTGGCCGGCGTCGAGACGAGCCTCGTGCCGCACAAGTCGGCGACGACCGCCGGCGGGCGCGCAGGAGGAGGGACGGCTGCTCTACGTCGCCATGACGCGGGCCACCGATCGTCTCGTCGTCTCGCACGCCCAGCGACGCGCCGGCTACGCCCGAACGCCGAGCCCGTTCCTCGCCGGCCTCGCGACCGGCGAGCCCGAGCCCGCTCCCCCGCCGGCTCGACATCGTCGCGCCCGGGTCGACCCGGTGCTCGCGCTCCTCACCGACTGGCGCGAGAACTGGGCCCGCCAGCTCGACGTCCTCCCGACCGAGTTGTGCACCGATCGCGACCTCGCGGCGATCGCCCGCCATCGACCGACGACCGCCGAGGAACTCGCCGACGTCACGTCGTTCGGGCCGATCACCGCCGAACGCATCGCCGGCCAGATCGCCCCGATGCTCGCGTCGATTCGTCGGACGACTGACGCCGGGTCGAACGCTCATCCGACCTCGTCGGCCGAGCCGATCGTCACAGAGTCGAGGTCGACGATGACCGGGGCGTGGTCGCTCGGGGACTTGCCCTTGCGGGCGTTGCGATCGATGACGCACCACGTCGCCTCGCTCGGCGACCGACGCCGAACACATCAGCAGGTCGATGCGCAGGCCGCGACCCTGGTGGAAGTCGCCCGCCCGGTAGTCCCACCACGAGTAGACACGATCCTCGTCGTGCATCGCGCGGAACACGTCGCTCAGGCCCCAGGCTCGAGCGCGGCGAGGCGATCGCGTTCGGGCTGGCTCACGTGCGTCGCACCGACGAACTTGGCCGGGTCGTACACGTCGCGATCGTCGGGGGCGATGTTGAAGTCGCCACCGACGAGCACGGCGGCCGACGGTTCGGTGTCGGCGTCGAGGTGGGCGACGAGTCGATCGAGCCAGACGAGCTTGTACGTGTAGTGCGGGTCGTCGAGCGTCCGGCCGTTGGGCACGTACACGCTGCTGACTCGAACGCCGCCACACGTGGCCGTGATGATCCGGGCATCGGGATCGGGCTCGACACCGCCGGCGAAGTTGACGACGACGTCGTCGATGCCGACCTTCGACAGGATGGCGACACCGTTCCACTGGCCCTGCCCGTAGTGGGCGCTCTCGTAGCCGAGCGCTCGAACGACAGCGTCGGGAACGCGTCGTCGGCGAGCTTGGTCTCCTGCAGCATCACCACGTCGGGCGCGACCTCGGTGAGCCATTCCTCCACCCGCTCCTGACGAGCGCGCAACGAGTTGACGTTCCAGGTGGCGAACCGCACGTCAGGCGGCGCTTCGGGATCGGCGGCCGGGGACTTCGACCCGGCCGTCGCCTTGCTGGGCGGAAGACTTCCTGGGCGCCGCCTTCCGGGCAGGCGATTTCTGGGCGGGCGATTTCTGGGCCGGGGCCTTCTTCGGCCGCCGCCTTCGCGCCGGCGCCTGCTTGGCCGGCGCCTTCTTGGCCGGGGCGCTCTTGGCCGCGGCCTTCTTCGCCGGAGCCTTGTCGGTCCTGGTCGGCTCGGCGCTCGTCTGCTCCGGGCTCGTCGCTGCTGGCTCGTCGGCGGCCGCCGCCTGCTCGACCGGAGCGTCCGCCGCCGGAGCGTTCACCGCGGGGCGTTCGTTGCCGGGGCGTTCGTCGCGTCCTCCGCGCGCGAAGCCTTCGTGGCCGGCGACTTCGTGGCCGCTGCCTTCTTGGCGGGCGCCTTCGTCGCGGCGGCCTTCTTCGCCGGAGCCTCGCCCGGCGCGGCCTTCGCCCCGACGCCGTCTTGGCGGGCGCCTTCGCGGCTGCCTGTTCGCCTGGCACCGGGCCGCGGTGGCCTTCTTCGCCGCCTGCGGTCTTCGCCGCGGCCTTCCTCGATGACGGCTTCGCGCCGGCGTCGGCGCCGGCTCCTCCGCGGTCGCGGCGAGCGCAGTCGGCGAACTCCGGTGCCGGTGCGACGACGCTCTTGCTCGATGGACGGAGCGGCGGCATCGGACTCCGGCGCGGCCTTCCGCCCACGCCGCGGCGACCGGACCTGGGCGCTCGACCGGATCGGCGACCGCGGATCGGTGTCGACCGGCGCGTGCTCGGCCATGTCGGGCAGCGCACAGTCGATGCTGCGGCGAGCGGCGGCGAAGCTGACGACGACGACGGTGACGGCCTCGCCGATCTGCATCACCTTGCGGGCACTCGTCGGCGGCGGGTCGGACATCAGCCGCAACGGGATGTAGCCGCGCACGCCGTCGGTGCCGATCGCGATGTACGCGCCGTGCGACGAATACGTCTCGACGATGCCGTTGACGCTCGTGCCGATCGGATGGTGCTCGACGAACTCGAGGAACGGCATCAACTCGTTGACCACGTCACCGGCACGAGGCGCCGGCGGCGGCGCGACGTTCGGCTGCGGCGCCGACCGTCCGCTGCCCGACGCAGCCGACACGCTTCGAGCCGACCGGGCGGCGGAGACTTCGGAACGGGCATCGGCTCGTTGGCGAGCGGGCTCCCGCTGCCGACGGCGACGACCCCGATCGGCGTCACCGCGCTTCGGCTCCGCCTCGCGAGCTGCGCTCCCTGCGTGACCTTGCGACTGACGGGTCCACGCACCGGCGAACGGTTGACGAACACCCAACCGACGTGCGGGACGGGCTTGCCGCCGATGAGCCGGCCCTCGTCGAAGAGCCAGTCGTAGTCGGCGTGGAATTCCTGGAACGAGTCGTTCGACAGGATCGAAGCGTTCGCCTTCTGGGCGATCGACAGCACGAACGCGTCGCCTCGGCCGATCGCTCCGGCCGGCGGCGCGACGAGTTCGTTGTTCGAGATGCCGGCCTCGAACTCGGCCACTTCCTTCTTGTCGATGCGATGACCGAAGGTCGCATCGACCACGACGGTGATCGCCGCGTCGGGGTGCTCCTCCATGAAGCTCGCCACCGCCTCGCTCAGCTGGGCAAGGCTCGGCAGCGACCGTCCTTCGGTCGCGATGTTCGAGCCGTCGACCACGACGTGGCTCGGCCCATTCTTCGGATGTCATTCAGTTTCTCGTTCCTGATCGTTGGAGCGGCCCCTCTGCTGATGCCAGCACGGTTCGGCCACGACGAGCAGGTTTGCGACGTCGAGGCGACACCTGGAGGGGTCCGCTGGCGACCCATCGTAGGCTCGCCGGTCATGATCCGAGCAGTTCTCTGGGATTTCGGCGGCGTCATCCTCACCAGCCCGTTCGAAGCGTTCGCACGTTACGAGCACGAGCACGGCCTCCCGACGCGGGTTCATCCGGTCGGTCAACGCGACCGATCCCGACGACAACGCGTGGGCCCATCTCGAGCGCAACGACATCGGACCGGCCGACTTCGACACCCGGTTCGCGAGTCGAGTCGGCGGCGCTCGGACATCGCATCGCCGGCGCCGACGTGCTCGCGCTGCTGTCGGGCGAGGTGCGCCCGGAGATGGTCGTCGCACTCGATCGCGGTCAAGGCCGCCGGCTACGCGACGGCCTGTCTCACGAACAACGTCGTCGGCGGCGATCCCCGCCCGGACGTCGCCGACGTGATGGCTCGGTTCGATCAGATCGTCGAGTCGAGCAAGGTCGGTGTGCGCAAACCCGAGCCGCGCTTCTACGAGATCGCCTGCGAGTTGCTCGCCGTCGAGCCCGGCCGAGTGCGTGTTCCTCGACGACCTCGGCATCAACCTCAAGCCCGCCGCGGCGATGGGCATGACCACCATCAAGGTCGCTCGACGCCGACCAGGCCATCACCGACCTGGAATCCGTGCTCGGACTCGACACTCCGATAGCGAGCGAGAAGCCGCCCAGTCGGCGATCGCTCATCCGTCGAGTCGCGAGGCGCGGGGACGGAGCCGTTGCCTCCGTTGAACGGCCGCTCACGCCGCGTCGTGCGAACTGGCTAGCCGAAGGTCGCGGTCCATGCAGGTCTGGGAGTTCCTGGTCGTGGATGGTCTTGGAGCCGGTGGCGGGGCTGCCGGATTCGACACGGGCGACGTGCTCGCAGGTCGTAGCCCTGCTCCTTGATGCGCCAGGTGTTGCGCTCGATGAACGCCCACGGGCCCATGTTCTCGGGCTCCTCCTGCAGCCAGCGCAGCTCGCGGGCGTTCGGGTACTTCTTCAGGATCGGCCAGCATCTGCTCGGTCGGCAGCGGGTACAGCTGCTCGACGCGCACGATGGCGACCGGAGCCGACGCTCGTCGCGGGCGGCGATCGCATCCCAGGCGACCTTGCCCGAGCAGAACACGATGCGCGTCACCGCGTCCGGGATCGATCGAGCCCGGATCGTCGAGCACTTCCTGGAACGACCCGGTCGTGAGCTCGTCGACGTGCGATCGGGTCTGCTTCATGCGCAGGCCCTGCTTCGGCGTGAACACGATCAGCGGCGTCTGGCGCAGCGAGTGCACCTGTCGCCGCAGGAGGTGGAAGTAGTTCGCCGCCGTGGTGGCGTTGACGATCTGCATGTTGTCCTCGGCGGCGAGCGTGAGGAACCGTTCGATCCGCGCCGAACTGTGCTCCGGGCCCTGCCCCTCGTAGCCGTGCGGCAGGAGGAGCACGAGGCCGTTCTGCTGGTCCCACTTGTCCTCGGCGGCGACGATGTACTGGTCGATGACGATCTGGGCCCCGTTGACGAAGTCGCCGAACTGCGCCTCCCACATCACCAGCGCCTCGGGGTTGGAATGGCTGTAGCCGTACTCGAAACCCATCGCCGCGTACTCCGACAGCAGCGAATCGAACACCCAGAAGTTGCGCCTGGGCACCGTCGAGGTGGTCGAGCGGGATCCACGGCTCGCCGGTCTCGTAGTCGATCAGCGCCGAGTGCCGTTGGCTGAACGTGCCGCGCCGCGAGTCCTGCCCTGCGAGCCGCACCGGGTGACCTTCGAGCACGAGCGAACCGATCGCCAACGCCTCGCCGGTCGCCCAGTCGATCTCACCGTCCTCGTACAACGCGGCGCGCGACCCTCGAACTGCTTGCCGAGCTTCGGATGGATCGTGAACCCTCCGGATAGTCGGTGAGCTTGGCGAAGATGGCGGTCGATGACCGGCGCGGTCGACACCGGTCTCGATGTGCGGGCAGCACGCCGAGCGGTTGCGGCGGCCGGGCGGCCTTCGTCGTGACGGGCGCGTGCGAGCGCGTCTTCGTCGAGGGACGACCTGGAGCTTGTCGTGGAAGTCGACCAGCGCCTGCTCGGCCTCGTCCAACGTGATGTCGCCGCGCTTCACCAACGTCTCGACGTACAGCTTGCGCACGCTGCGCCGCTCGGCGATCGCCTTGTACATGAGCGGCTGCGTGTAGCTCGGATCGTCGCCCTCGTTGTGGCCGTACGGCGGTAGCACACCATGTCGATCACGACGTCCTTGTGGAACGTCTGGCGGTACTCCCACGCCAGCTTGGCCACCTTGACGCAGGCCTCCGGGTCGTCGCCGTTGACGTGGAAGATCGGTGCCTGGATCGTCTTGGCGACGTCGGAGCAGTACAGCGACGAGCGGGCGTACTGCGGAGCGGTCGTGAAGCCGATCTGGTTGTTGATGATCAGGTGGATGGTGCCGCCGATGCGGGTACCCGCCGATGTCGCTCATCGCCAGGCCCTCGGCGACGACGCCCTGGCCGGCGAAGGCGGCGTCGCCGTGGATGAGCACCGGCAACACGGTGAATCCGCCGGGCGGCTCGATCTGGTCCTGCTGGGCGCGGACCATGCCGAGCACGATCGGACCGACCGTCTCGAGGTGGCTCGGGTTGGCGGCGAGCTCGACCGGGATGTCGGCGCCGGACGGGCTGACGTACTTGCCCTTCATACCGAGGTGGTACTTGACGTCGCCCGACCCCTGCACGGTGGTCGGGTCGACGTGGCCCTCGAACTCGGAGAAGATCGCCTCGTAGCTCTTGCCCATGATGTTGGAGAGCACGTTGAGGCGGCCGCGGTGCGCCATGCCGAGGGCGGCGCCGTCGAAGTCCGCGTCGGCGGCGTTGGAGAGGATCTCGTCGAGGATCGGGATCGCCGACTCGGCGCCCTCGATACCGAAACGCTTCGTGCCGACGTACTTCGGCGGCGAGGAACTTCTCGAACGACTCCGCCGCGTTCAGACGCTCGAGGATCCGGTCCTTCTGCTCCTTGGTCGGCGCTCGTGTGTGCCTTCGACCTTCGTCTGGATCCAGACCTGTTCGTCGGTGTTCTGGATGTGCATGTACTCGACACCGATCGTGCGGCAGTACGCATCGCGCAGCACGCCGAGCAGGTCGCCGAGGCGCATCTTGTCGACGCCGCCGACGCCGTCGGTGAGGAACTCGCGGTCGAGGTCCCAGATCGTGAGGCCGTACGTGGCGGGGTCGAGTTCGCGGCGTGTGTGGTTCCTTCCACCGCAGCGGGTCGAGGTCGGCGATCAGTGGCCACGGACGCGGTGCACACGGATGAGCTTGGCGACGGCCATCTGCTTGCCGAGCATCGCCTCTTCGTGGTCGATCGGGTTCGTGTCGGGTCGCCACTTGACCGCTTCGTACGGCATCCCGAGCGAATGGAAGATGTCGTCGTAGAACCCGTGCTCGCCGAGCAGCAGTTCGTGCACACGCTTCAGGAACGTTCCCGATTCGGCGCCCTGGATGATCCGGTGGTCGTACGTGCTGGTGATCGTGACGACCTTGCTCACGCCGAACGAGCTGAGGTTGCGACGGTCGGCGCCTTCGAACTCGGCCGGGTAGTCGATGCTGCCGACCCCGACGATCACGCCCTGCCCTGGCATGAGTCGTGGGACCGACTGGACGGTGCCGATCGTGCCGGGGTTGGTGAGCGACACGTTGGCGCCCTGGAAGTCCTCGACGGTCAGCTTGTTGCTCTTGACCTTGCGGATGATCTCCTCGTAGGCGGTGAGGAAGCCGGCGAAGTCGAGGGTGTCGGCCGCACGGACGACGGGCACCACGAGGGTTCGACTGCCGTCGGCCTTCGACACGTCGACGGCGAGGCCCATGTTGATGTGGTCGTTGACGACGAGGCGCGGCTTGCCGTCGGCACCTTCGAGGAACGTGTTCTTCATCCCCGGCACCTCGTCGGCGATGGCGCGGACGATGGCGTAGCCGATGAGGTGGGTGAAGCTGACCTTCGTGAGCCCGGTGCGCTCCCGGAACCCGTTGATCACCTTGCGGTTGACCTCGAGCAGCTTGGCCGGCACGTTGCGGAAGCTGGTGGCGGTCGGGACCTCCAGGCTGCGTTCCATGTTCGGCCACGATGGCCGCGCCAGCACCGCGGATCGGCTTGCCGGGCTCGGGTCAGCGACGGCGCTCGGTCGCGACCGGGAGTCGCGGGAGCGCGGCGCCGGGGCGGGAAGCGGGCGGCGGGGCGGTGCAGTGGGGCCGCCCCGTGCTCGGCGCGATCCGCGGACGCGGGTGCTGCAGCGGCGGCGACGGTCGGCGTCTGCGAGCGATAGTCGGCGAAGAACTCCTGCCACGAATTGCTCACCGAATTGGGATCGTGCACGAACTGTTCGTACATCTCTTCGACGAGCCACGAGTTCGCGCCGAACCCAGGCCCCTGACCGTTTGTTGCTGCCACGAGCCCCAGCGTACCGCCGCGCCACGCGGCGGCCGGCTCGCGGGTCGGTCGCCGATGGGTGGTACTCGTGCCACCCGGCGGTGCCGGGGACCGGCTCAGAACCCGGGCTTGAACACCATGAGGTAGAGCATGACGAGCAGCATCACCGTCAGGATCTGGCCGCCGGTGTCGGACCTTCTTGCGCGCCGACTCGTCGCCGGACGCCGAGCGCCCGTCTCGGCGGGGAGCAGCATGGCGTGCAGCACACCGTTCATCGCCAGCCACACGACGACGGCGAGCCACACCCAGGTCTGGCTCGAACTCCCACACCTTGTCGCTCATCCCGCTGAGCCCGAAACCGAACAGCCCGATGAGGATCAGCGCCGGGGCGTGCACGCGGCGGCTGTTCTGGGCGAGGAAGCCGAGCACGGCGCTGCGGCTGGCCGGGTCGAGCGAGCCGTGACTGCCGCTCGATCAGCGGGTGGGTGAACGCGGGCGCCAACGCCACCAGCACAGCGGCGATGTGCAGGAACAACATGACGTCGTAGCCGGTGGAGCCGATCTCAGAAAGCATGCTGCGCAATCTAGGACTCCCGGCCCGCCGCGTCGGAGATACCCGCATCCGCCGGAGGTCGTGCCTCGATGGGAGCGCAAGATCTTGACAGAGGCTTGACGTGTCAGGCCTTACCACGCACGGCGTTCCCGGACTACGGTGCGTGACGTACTCGCCCGACGATCCGACGTCGGTCGACGACGTTGGAGGATCACCCATGCAGATCGAGACATCTTCACAGCGGCGAGATGCTCAGCGGCAAGGACAGTCGACGCGACCGCCGATCGCGAGCGGATGCGCCAACGTCGCCTGAAGCGGACCCTGCTCGTCCTGCTCCCGATCGCTCGCGCTGGCTGCGTGTACCGCGCGCGTCACGGACAACCAGATCCGGCTCGGCATGCCGGGCTGGCTGACGGGCAACCCGGAGATCGTCATCTCGGTCGGGCTGATCCTGATCCTCGGCACGGTGATCTTCATCCCGTTCCTCACCGCTGGGACGTTCGCCGCACACGCTGCTGCGCCCGGCCGACTCGAACGTGCGCCTCGACGACGTCGTCGGTGCCGACCAGACCAAGCGCGAAGCGATCGACAGCATGAACCTGTTCCTCGCCGTCGGAGACATTCGAGCGGGAGATGGGCGGCAACGCCCGCCGCGGCGTGCTGTTCGAGGGTCTGCCCGGCACCGGCAAGACCCACCTCGCGAAGGCGATGGCCGCCGAGGCCGGCGTGCCGTTCCTGTTCGTGTCGGCCAGCGAGTTCCAGTCGATGTACTACGGGCAGACGAACAAGAAGATCCGCTCGTTCTTCAAGGCGTTGCGCAAGGCGGCCCACGACGAGGGCGGCGCGATCGGCTACATCGAGGAGTTCGACGCCATCGGCGGCTCCCGCAGCGGCATGAACACGGGTTCGATGCGCGAGGGAATCGTCGGCGTCGTCAACGAACTGCTCGTCCAGATGCAGAGCTTCGACCTGCCGACCGGTCGCAGAAGTTCAAGGCGTGGTGGATCGACCTGATCAACGGGTTCCTGCCGGACAGCGGCGCAGGCACGCGCCCGACCCGCAGGCGGCGAACGTGCTGCATCGTCGCGTCGACGAACCGCGCCGCCGACCTCGACCCTGCGCTCATGCGACCCGGCCGGTTCGACCGGTCATCCACGTTCGACCTGCCGGCGCGGTCAACGACCGCGTGGCGATCGCCGAGTACTACCTCGGCAAGAAGAACCACGTCGACGAGGTCACGCGCCGAGCTGGTCGCCGACCACACCACCGGCTACACCCCGGTGCGGATCGAGAAGCTGCTCGACGAGGCGTTGATCATCGCCCTCCGCGTACCACCGCACGAGCATGACCGTGAGCGATGTCCTCGAAGCCCAGCTCATCACCGAGGTCGGGATCGCTCACGAGATGGGCTACCACCCCGACGAGCGACGCCGCATCGCCATCCACGAGGCCGGGGCACACGCTCACCGCCGTGCTCACACGGCCGCGATGTCAAGGTGGCCTCGATCCTGCGCCGCTCGTCGGCACTCGGCCTGGTCGCCCACGGCGACTCCGAGGAGCGCTTCCTGAAGACGCCGAGCGAGGCCCGCGACCTGATCACGGTCGCGCTCGCCGGACGGGCCGCTGAGCAGCAGGAGTACGGCGAGGCCAGCAGCGGTATCTCCTCCGACCTCGCCGCGGCGACCACGATCGCCTGCGCAGCTCGTCGGGCAGCTCGGTCACGGCCCCGGCCTGCTGAGCCTCGAGGCGGCGTCGATGCCGACGGCAGCGAACCTCGTGGCCAAGGTCCTGTCCGACGAGCCGAGCCGGCAGGCCGCCGAGGCCTGATGACCGAGGGCGCCGAGCGGGCGGCGTGGATGGTGTCGACCTACCGGCAGGCGCTCTACGACATCGCCGACGGCCTCGTGCGACGCGACGAACTCGACGGCGACACGATCAAGGTCGATCGTCGGAGTCGTACACCGACATCTCCGAGCGCCGTGGCCCCAGTGCGCATCAAGCCGAGCGCGGTGGTCGATCCGCCTGACGCTCGTCACGCGAGGTTGTCACATCGGGGTCAGGCACCGACGCGACAACTTCGCAGGTGTGGCGGAACTGGCGAGGTCGGACACGTCAGATGCGCTCGAGCCGGTCGTTGTCGAACAGTGCGGTGATGTGCTGCTCGGCGACGTCGGCGGCGAGCTCGGCGTCGAGGACGGCGGTTCGAGGTCGCCGGTGGCCGCGTCGATGACGAGCGGCAGCAGACGGGCGTCGCTCGTGGTGTTGAGGAACATCTGCGGATGCGACAACACGTAGCGCACCGGCACGACCGATCGGGCCTGCGTCGGTCAGCGGCTCGTACCAGCTGAAGTGCCGATCGGTCCCGTCGCTCCAGCGACCTCTCGCTATCGCCTTGATCGTCTGCACGCGATCTGTCGCTGCGCGAGCACACGCTCGAGCAGGCGTTCGACGTCGGACCGGTAGTCGGGCCGCTCCATGAGGACGAAGTTGACGGGGAACAACACCGACGCCACGTCGTGGCGCTCGATCGATCGCAGGTGCATCGCCGGGGATCCTGATGCCGTGACCGGTCACGCCGATGTTCGACACGAGGCCCTCGTCGCGCGCCCGTTCCAGGGCTTCGAATGCACCGCCGGACCGACGGCGACCTCCCACTCGTCCGGCTCGACGAGGTTGTGGAGCTGGATCAGGTCGACGTGGTCGACGCCCATCCGGGTCAGCGACCGTTCGAGCTCGGCTCGCGCCCATCACCGGTTCGCTCGCCGGTCTTGGTGGCGAGGAACACCTCGTCGCGGTGGCTCGGACAGCCACGGCTTCAGGCGATCCTCGGACGCGCCGTAACCCGCGGCGGTGTCGATGTGGTTGATGCCCCAGCCGTGCACCTGGTCGAGGGTCGCGATCGGCGCGCTCCTGGCTCATTCCGCCCAGCGCGGCCGCGCCGAAGATCACCCGCGTCGAGAAATGTCCGGTCGTTCCGAACGCAGCAACCGGCAGAGCAGTCGACCTCGTCATCGACGTCCGACCGTACACCCGCCGTCACGAGCCCCTCGACGGTGACGCTCGATTCCCGGCCGTCCGACTCAACCCGCTCGCCGCCTGATCGACATGATGGCGCGATCGAGCGCCACCGCACCCTCTGATCTCGAAGCTCTCGACTTGCCCGGGCGTTCACCGACCGGGTGTCACGCGACCTCGGCGTCCATCCCGATCGTCCAGGCACCGATGGGTTGGATCGCGAGGGCAGCAGCTGGCATCGGCCGTGAGCCGGTGCGGCGCGTGCGGGATCATCGAGACGTCATCGGGCGAGCTCGACAACGTGAAGGACGAGATCCGCAGAGATCCGCGATCTGACCGACCGACCGTTCGGCGTCAACATCGCCCAGGCGTTCGTCTGCGCGATCCCGCGATCGCCGAGTTCGTGATCGACCAGGGCGTCAAGTTCGTGACGACCTCGGCCGGATCGCCCACGAAGTACACGGGCATCCTGAAGGCGGCCGGGCTCACGGTGTACCACGTGGTCCCGACACTGGCCGCCGCGCTCAAGGCCGTCGACGCCGGCGTCGACGGGCTCGTCGTCGAAGGCGGAGAGGGGGCGGCTTCAAGAGCCCGACCCCGGTGTCGACGATGGTGCTGCTGCCGCTGATCCGATCGAAGGTCGACGTGCCGATCATCGCCGCGGGGGGCATCACCGACGGGGCCACGATGGCCGCCGCGTTCGCCCTCGGCGCCGAGGGTGTGCAGATGGGCACCCGGATGGTGTCCGCCCTGGAATCGCCGGTGCACGACAACTGGAAGCAGGCGATCGTCGACGCCGCGGAAACCGACACGCTCTTCCTCAACGACCGCCACTCCCCCGCGCTCCGGGCGCTGCGAACCGATCGCACCGACGGCACTCCAGCACGCCGAACGCAACGTCGTTCGGCGACTTCGGCGACGCGCAGGCGCTGTACTTCGGCGGCGACATGAACGCCGCCGCGATCAGCCGACTGTCGGGTCAGGTCGCCGGACGCATCGACTCCGTCCGCCCGGTCGCGGACATCGTCCGCGACA
>CAVVZI010000008.1:0-18633 GCA_963752815.1 Ilumatobacteraceae bacterium
AGCCGGAGTGGCGCACGTGGCGAGTCGACCGGGTCGAGTCGGCCGTTCCGACCGGACACCGGTTCGTGGTCACCGATCCGCCCGATGCGGCGGCGCTCGTCCAGCGCTCGATCAGTACGGCGCCGTACCGCTACCAGGCCCGCGTCGAGCTCGATGCACCGATCGACGTGATCGCCGCGCGCGTGCCGCCGAGCGTCGCCGTGCTCGAAGCGCTCGACGAGCGCACCACCCTGCTCACCACCGGCTCCGACCAACTCGACTCGATCGTGTTCCACGTCGCGATGCTCGACGTGGACTTCCGCGTCGTCGAGCCGGCCGCGCTGCGCGAACGCATGCACGCCGCGAGCAGCCGGTTGTCGCGCTGTTGAGCGGTGGTCCGATCATCGTTTGCGTCGGGATTTTCGAGAGACGGCCCTCAGAAATCTTGACGCAAACGCCTATCGGCGTGCCCCGATGATCACGTCACGGGTCGCGGAGCACCGCCACGTGGACCTCGCCGACGATGCACAGCTTGGCGTCCTGGCCGTCGTCGAACACCTCGACCCGCACGAAGGCCACCTCGTCGTCCTCCACCATCACGATCGGCACCGCCCGGAACGGGCCGACCGACGCCGGCGCCAGGTAGCGGAGGAGGGCGCCGTTGGCCCTGACCGGCCCCAGCTGACGGGACGCACCACCGACCGCGGCATCGGTGACCAGGTCGAACGCCACGCCGCCGTGCAGCCCGCCGAAGCCGTTCTGACTGGCCTCACCGCTCGGCATCGTCCAGTACGGCGAGCCGTCGTCGGCCGTCCCCTCGCTCAGCCCGATGATGTCGTGCAACCGTCCGGCGAGCTTGCACACCCCGTCGAACGAGGCCCGGAACTGCCGGCGGATCTCGGCCGAACGCCCGGACGCGGCCTCCGCGTCGACCCCTTCGAGCGTGCGGTAGGAGATCTGCTGGGTGCTGTCGGCGATGCGGGTGCCGAGCTCGTCGAACGCCTCGACCTGGACGATCGACGTGCGCTTGCCGGCGCGCAAGGCGCGAGCGTTGATGAAGACCTTCTCACCACGCGGGCGGGCGATCCGTTGGATGCTGATGTCGGCATGGACGAACGGCCGCGACTGGCTGGCCTGCGAACCGGCCATGTCGAGGAACACGCCGAGCACGCCGAAGTCGATGTGACCGTCCGGCTCCAGCAGCAGCGGGCTGATGTGCAGGTGCAGGCCCTCGCCGCACGGGTCGCCCTCCTCCGGCCAGTGCAGACCGATCTGTCCGAGGACGTGTCCGTCCATCGAATGCGCGTGGGAATGTCGATCAGCGGCCTCGGTCACCGTGAATTCGTACCGCAGCCGACGCCCCATTCCAAATAATCAGGGGCGCGACCTACACTGCGCGCCCATGTCGCAGGCTCGTCGGTATCGCATCGTTCAATGGACCACGGGGAACGTCGGGAGGAGTTCGGTGCGGGCGATCGTCGCCAACCCGCTGTTCGAGCTGGTCGGTTGCTATGCGTGGTCGGCGGACAAGGTCGGCGAGGACGTCGGTGCGTTGTGCGGCCTCGACCCGCTCGGCGTGATCGCCACCGACGACGTCGACGCGCTGCTCGCGCTGCAGCCCGACTGCGTCGTCTACAACCCGATGTGGTCGGACACCGACGAGCTCGTGCGCATCCTGTCGGCCGGCGTGAACGTGGTGTCGACCGCCGCGTTCATCACCGGCGACAACCTCGGCCCGGGGCGCGACCGCATCGCCGCGGCGTGCGAACAGGGCGGGTCGACGATGTTCGGGTCGGGGGTGAGCCCCGGGTTCGCCGAGCTGTTGGCGATCGTGTCGGCGACCATCTGCGACCGCGTCGACAAGGTGACGATCAACGAGGAGGCCGACACGACGTTCTACGACTCGCCGGCCACGGAGATCCTGGCCGGGTTCGGCGAGCCGATCGACCGGCCCGATCTGCAGGAGATGACCGCCGAGGGGACCGCCGTGTTCGGCGAGGCCGTGCGGATGGTCGCCGACTCGCTCGGAGTCGATCTCGACGAGGTGCGCTGCGTCGCCGAGCACGCCCAGACCACCGCCGACCTCGACCTCGGGTCGTGGACGATCAAGGCCGGGTGCGTGGCCGGCGTGGCGGCGAGCTGGCAGGGCCTCGTGGGCGATCGGGTGATCGTCGAACTCAACGTGCGCTGGCGCAAGGGGACGACGCTCGAGCCGGACTGGAAGATCGGCGCCGACGGCTGGGTGATCCAGATCGACGGCCGCCCGACCGTGACGCTCAACGTCGGCTTCCTTCCGCCGCCCTACTTCGAGGCCGAGACGATCGCCGACTTCATGGAGCTCGGCCACATCATGACGGCGACGCCGGCGCTCAACGCCATCGCGGCCGTCGTCGCCGCTGAACCGGGCATCCGGACCTACCCGGACCTCCCGCTCGTCCTCCCCCGCGGCCTCGTCCCGTCGGAGTAGACGCCCGCAGGCGCGCTCTCAGACGAGGGTGGCGAGATCGCGGTAGGGGTCGAGGAGCGGATCGTCCGCGTCGAGTTCGGTCACGAGGACGTCGACCGTGTCCCAGCCGACCCACACCGCCGTCGCCCTCCGTTCGAGCTTCGACGAGTCGACGGCGAGGATCACTTCGCCGGCGCCGGCGGCGATCGACCGCTTCACGTCGGCCTCCTCGATCACGATCTCGGTCGCCCCGATCTCGGAATCGAGCGAGGTGCACGAGGCGATGAATCGCGCCACGGTGAGTTGGCGGGCACTCCACGCGGCGATGCCGCCGACGAGACTCCCCGTCCGCGTGTCGAGCTGTCCACCGGTCAGGATCGGCGTGATGCCCGGCCGTTGTTGGAGCGCCTGGAAGGTGTCGGGGCCGTTCGTCAGGACCGTCAGGTCGCGGGCACCCGTGAGGGCCGCGGCGGCCCGCATCACCGTGGACGACGCGTCGAATGCCACCGTGCCCGTCAGCGGGATGAACGGCCGCAGCTTCGCCGCGATCTGAGCCTTGGCGCGCGAGCGTGACTGCTTGCGCTCGGCGAACGTCTGCGGCCCGAGGGCGAGTGCACCACCGCGGACCCGACGAGCGACACCGCGCTCCTCCAGCTCGATCAGATCGCGCCGGATCGTCATCTCGCTGACGTCGAGATCCAGTGCGGATGTGGCGATCACGACCGAGCCCTCGGTGGCGAGCATCAGCATCAGACGCTCCAACCGTTCCTCGGTGGCGAGGTTCGCCTGCGATCGGCCCATTGACGAACCATGATAACACTTGTACGATTTCACACAAGTTCACACGCATTCGATCGCGCCATCGCGGTCGCCCGAGAGAGACCAACGAAATGCACGACTACGTCCGCCAACTGCTCGACCGCTCGCACCGCCTCGGTGCCGACAAGCGCAACACCAACTACGCCGGCGGCAACACGTCGGCCAAGGCCACCGACATCGACCCGGTCACGGGCGAACCCGTCGAGCTGATGTGGGTCAAGGGGTCGGGCGGCGATCTCGGCACGCTCACCGAGGCCGGCCTGTCGGTCCTGCGACTCGACCGCCTGCGTGCCCTGACGGGCGTCTACCCCGGGCCCGAACGCGAGGACGAGATGGTCGCCGCGTTCGACTTCTGCTGCCACGGCAAGGGTGGAGCGACACCGTCGATCGACACCGCGATGCACGGCCTCGTCGCCGCCGACCACGTGGATCACCTCCACCCCGACAGCGGGATCGCGATCGCGACCGCAGCCGATGGGGAGCAGCTCACCAAGGAGATCTTCGGTGACCGCGTGCTGTGGGTGCCGTGGCGACGCCCCGGCTTCCAGCTCGGACTCGACATCGCCGCGATCTACGACGCCCATCCCGAAGCGATCGGCGTGATCCTCGGCGGGCACGGCATCACCGCGTGGGGCACCACGAGCGACGAGGCCGAGTCGAACTCGATATGGATGATCCGCACGGCGGCGAACTACATCGACGAGCACGGGCGGCCGGAACCGTTCGGCCCGGTCGTCGATGATCGTCGGCCGCTCGCGCCGCACGAGCGCCGCGCCCGGGCCGCCGCGTTGGCTCCGTACGTACGCGCCGTGGCGTCTGCCGATCGGCCGATGATCGGCCACTTCACCGACGACGACGTCGTGCTCGAATTCCTCGCCGGCGAACACCTGGAGCGTCTCGCCGGGCTCGGCACGTCGTGCCCCGACCACTTCATCCGCACCAAGGTGCGCCCGCTCGTGCTCGACCTGCCTGCCGACGCGCCACTCGACGAGTGCGTCGCCCGCCTGCAGGAGCTGCAGGAGTCCTACCAGGACGACTATCGGGCCTACTACGAACGCCACGCCGACGCGCACTCCCCCGCCATGCGCGGCGCCGCTCCGGCGATCGTGCTGGTGCCCGGCGTCGGCATGTTCTCGTTCGGCAAGGACAAGCAGACCGCGCGGGTCGCGGGCGAGTTCTACGTGAACGCGATCAACGTGATGCGCGGCGCCGAGGCGATCTCGACGTACACGCCGATCCCGGAGGCCGAGAAGTTCCGCATCGAGTACTGGGCGCTCGAGGAGGCGAAACTCCAACGGATGCCCGCGCCTCGATCGCACGCCGGGCGCATCGCGTTCGTCACCGGCGCGGCGGGCGGCATCGGCAAGGCGATCGCGACCCGGCTCGCCGCCGAAGGAGCGTGCGTCGTGGTCGCCGACCTCGATCTCGACCGGGCGAACGCGGCCGCCGCGGAGATCGGCACCAGCGACGTCGCCGTCGGCGTGCAGGTCGACGTCTCCGACCCGGCGCAGGTGCAGGCGGCGATCGATGCCGCGTCGTTGGCGTTCGGTGGGGTCGATCTGGTGGTGAACAACGCCGGCCTGTCGATCTCCAAGTCGCTCGCCGACACGACCGAAGGCGATTGGGACCTGCTCCACGACGTTCTGGCGAAGGGCAGTTTCCTCGTCGCCCAAGCGGCAGCGAACGCGATGATCGCCCAGGGCCTCGGCGGCGACATCGTCTACATCTCGTCGAAGAACTCGGTGTTCGCCGGGCCGTCGAACATCGCCTACAGCGCGGCCAAGGCCGACCAGGCGCACCAGGTCCGGCTGCTCGCCGCGGAACTCGGCGAGCACGGGATCCGCGTGAACGGCATCAACCCGGACGGCGTCGTCCGCGGCAGCGGCATCTTCGCCGGCGGATGGGGCGCCAATCGCGCTGCCGTGTACGGCGTGCCCGAGGACGAACTCGGGGCGTTCTACGCCCAGCGCACGTTGCTCAAGCGCGAGGTGCTGCCCGAGCACGTCGCCAACGCGGTCACCGCGATCACCTCGGCCGAGTTCAGCCACACGACGGGCCTCCACGTGCCGGTCGACGCGGGCGTCGCCGCGGCGTTCCTGCGCTGACCGGCATGGCCGCCCGGGTCTTCGCCGCTGTCGACATCGGGGCCTCCGGTGGGCGCGTCATCGCCGGTGTCGTGGACAGGAGCGCGACCGGACCGACGGTGGTGCTGCACACGGTGCACCGTTTCGACAACGGGATGCGCGAGGCCGACGGGCACCTGCGGTGGGACATCGGCCGGCTGTACGACGAGGTCCGCCGCGGCCTGCGGACGCTCGGCCGCGAGTTCCCGACCGTCGAGTCGATCGGCATCGACACATGGGCGGTCGACTACGGGCTCGTCGATGCCGACGGCACCCTGCTCGCCGACCCGATCGCCTACCGCGACAGCCGCACCGACGCTGCGGTCGGGCGCGTCCACGAACTCGTCGGCGCCGACGAGCTGTACGACATCAACGGCCTGCAGCACCTCCCGTTCACGCACGCTCTACCAGCTGAACGCCGAGCGGGAAGGCCCGCTGTGGGAGCGGGCGGCGCACGCCCTGCTCCTGCCCGACCTGCTCGCCTACTGGCTCACGGGAACCATGCGGACCGAGTACACGAACGCATCGACCACCGGGCTCGTCGATGTCCGCCGTCGCGAATGGAGCACCGCGCTGTTCGACCGGCTCGGCATCCCGCCGGCGCTGTTCCCGCCCTTGGAGCAGCCCGGCACGATCCGGGGCACGATCACGTCCGACGTCGCCCGCGACCTCGATCTGCCGGCGACCGTCGTCGTGACCACGGTCGGGTCGCACGACACCGCATCGGCGGTCGTCGGCGTGCCGGCGACCGGCGTCGATTTCGCCTACGTCGCCAGCGGCACGTGGTCGCTCGTCGGTCTCGAACTCGACGAACCGGTGATCACGGCGGCGAGCCGGGAGGCGAACTTCACCAACGAGGCGGGGGTCGGCGGCCGCACCCGGTTCCTGCGCAACGTCGGCGGGCTGTGGCTCCTCCAGGAGTCGATGCGGACGTGGGCCGCCGACGGCGACGAGCACGATCTCGCCCGGCTACTCGACGACGCCGCGGCCCTCCCGAGCGGCGGACCCACCATCGACGTCGACGATCCGATCTTCATCCCGCCCGGCGACATGCCGGCGCGCATCCGTGACGCGGCCGGTCCGGCCGGCGCGGGTCGGCTCGACTCGCCCGCGGCGATCACCGCGTGCATCGTCGAATCACTGGCCGCGGGGTACGCCCGCACCGTGTCGGCGGCCTCGCTGCTCGCCGGGCGCCGCGTCGACACGATCCACATCGTCGGCGGCGGGGCCCAGAACGAGTTGCTCTGCCGACGAACCGCGGCACTGGCCGGAGTGCCGGTGGTGGCCGGTCCGGTCGAGGCGACCGCGCTCGGCAACGTGTGCGTCCAGGCGATGGCGGCGGGCGCGCTGCCCGACCAGCTCGACGAGGTCCGGCGCCTCGTGGCCCGGAACCTCGACGTCGTCAGCTACGAGCCCGACAAACCTCGGTGATCCGGCGCATCACTTCCCGAGCGCGGCGAGCTTGCGGAAGTCCCAACTGACGATCTTGTCGGGGACGATCCGCAGCCAGGCGTGGCGCCCGTCGTGGTACATCTGCCCGCCGGTGTACTTGGCGCCGTAGATCTCCTCGGCCTGCGCGAGCTCGGGTGCGTCCTCCCCCGTGCGTGGGATCTCGCCGACCGGGGTCGCCACGCCGCTGATCTCGACGCCCCGCAGCTCCATGTAGTCCTCGCCGGCGTCGACGACCACGCTGACGCGGCCGTCGCGTTGGAGATCCGTCCAGCGCTGACTCTTGACGATCGACGTCAGCCAGAGCGACGAGCCGTCCCACGCGAACCACAGCGGGGTCACGTGCGGTGCACCGTCACCGCGGACGGTCGCGCACGCGGCACGTCCGTTCGGCCGCCAGGAAGGCGTCGCGCTCGGCCACATCCATGGCGATCTTCCCGCCGCGCCGCTGTTCTCTCATCTGCCGACCTCCTGTCGTTCACTCCCGCAACGCTCGGCGAACCGCCGCACCTCAGCGGTGCGCTCGGCGTCCTCGGGCGCCACCTCCAGGAACCCACGATGGCTCCCCGCATCCCACACGTGCAACTCGTGGTCGACACAGGCAGCACGCATCCGACACAAAGCGATGGCGATGTCGTGCCACTGGCGCACTACATCACCATCGCTTCGGCCATACCCGGCAAAGCGATGGCGATGTCGGGCCGCTAGCGCACTACATCGCCATTGCTCGACTGAGTGAGTGTGTGCTCACTCGTTCGTGTATTCTCTCGGGCATGGCGAAGCAGGAACACCGGGCGTCACCGCTCACGCGGGTCGATCGTCGGGAGGCGATCGTCACTGCGGTCCTCCCGCTCGTCGCGGCCCGGGGAACGGCCGTCACGAGCCGCGAGTTGAGCGAGACCGCGGGCGTCGCCGAAGGCACCATCTTCAAGGCGTTCGCCGACAAGGACGACCTGTTCCGCGCCGTGCTCGACCGGGTGACCGATCCCGAACCGACCGAGCGGGGCATCCGCTCCATCGACCCCGCGCTGGCCTTCGAGCAACGCCTCGAGGTCGCCGCCGAACTGATGCAGCGACGTCTCGTCGACGTGTGGAACATCCTGTCGAAGATCGGCGCGGTGGGGATGCCGGTCGAGCGACGGACGATGCCGGCCAGCGAGGCGACCGTCGAGCTGTTCGCCGCCGAACCCGAACGCCTCCGGATCACGCCCGACGACGCCGCCCGCCGATTCCGGACGCTGATCATCGCGTTCAGCCAGCCCGTCCTCTACGACCCCGCCCCGAGCGCCGCCGAACTGGTCCGCTTCTTCCTGCACGGTGTGGGAGCGGCGCAGTGAAGCTCCGCCAGCTCCTGCGCGCCAACCTCGGCCCGCACGGGGGCCTGATCGCGCTCCTCGTGCTGTTCCAGGCGCTCCAGACCACGGCGAACCTCGTGCTGCCCGCGATCTCGGCGCGGTTGATCGACGACGGCGTGCTGGTCGGCGACCGCGAAGTGATCTGGCGCCTCGGCGGGCTGATGGTCGTCGTGTCGATCGTGCAGGTCGCCTTCGCCGCCGCGGCGATGTGGTTCGCGGCGCGACTGGCGCTCGGGTTCGGGCGCGACGTCCG
The DNA here is from genome assembly GCA_963752815.1 of Ilumatobacteraceae bacterium. Taxonomy (GTDB): domain Bacteria; phylum Actinomycetota; class Acidimicrobiia; order Acidimicrobiales; family Ilumatobacteraceae; genus Sva-07. Next base: position 8,425 of record CAVVZI010000008.1, read on the forward strand.
GCGCGATCTGTTCCGCCGCGTCGTCGGACTGTCCGGCCGCGAAGTGACGCAGTTCGGCGCGCCGTCGCTGACCACCCGGATCACCAACGACATCCAGCAGGTGCAACTCCTCCTCGTGATGGTGGCGACGATGATGATCGCCGCACCGCTCACGATGGTGATCGGGACCATCCTCGCCATCCGCGAGGACACCGGCCTGGCGATGATCCTGCTCGTGGCGGTGCCGCTCGAGATCATCGTGCTCGGGCTCGTGATCAGGCGGATGGTTCCGTCGTTCGAGCAGATGCAGGGCCGTATCGACCGGGTCAACACGGTGCTCCGCGAGCAGATCACCGGCGTGCGAGTCGTGCGCGCCTTCACTCGCGAACCCGAGGAATCCCGGCGGTTCGCCGCGGCCAACGACGAACTGACGGCCACGTCGATGCGCGCCGCGCGCCTGATGGCCGCGACGTTCCCGACGGTGACACTGATCGTCAACCTGTCGGGTGTCGCCGTGCTGTGGATCGGTGCCGATCGGGTGGCGGGCGGCTCGACGGAGATCGGATCGCTGATCGCGTTCCTCACCTACATGATGCAGATCCTGAGCGCCGTCATGTTGGCGACGTTCATGCTGTCGATGATCCCGCGGGCCGGTGTCTCGGCCGCCCGCATCGGCGAGGTGCTCGACACCGAGACCTCCGTCCTGCGCAGCGCCCGGCCGGTCAGCAGCTTCCGCACGCCGGGCACGGTCGAGTTCCGCGGTGCCACGTTCCGCCACCCCGGCGCACAGCACGCGGTGCTCGACGACGTGTCGTTCCACGTCGCACCGGGTGAAACGACAGCGATCATCGGGTCGACCGGGGCGGGCAAGACGACGCTCCTCCAGCTCGCCGCCCGCCTGATGGACACGACCGCCGGCAACGTGCTCGTCGGCGGCGTCGACGTCCGCGATCTCGACACGACGATCCTGTGGGGATCGCTCGGGTACGTGCCGCAGAAGTCGTACCTGTTCGGCGGGACGATCGCCTCGAACCTCCGCTTCGGGCGACCGCAGGCGACCGACGACGAACTGTGGGACGCGCTCGAGATCGCCCAGGCGGCCGGTTTCGTCCAGGCCCTCGACGACGGGCTGGAGAGCCGCGTCACGCAGAGCGGCAACAACCTGTCGGGCGGTCAACGTCAGCGGCTGGCGATCGCCCGGGCGCTGGTCGCCCGCCCGCGGGTCTACCTCTTCGACGATTCGTTCTCCGCGCTCGATCTCGCCACCGAGGCACGGCTGCGGGCTGCGCTCGAGCCACGGACGCGGGATGCGGCGGTGCTCGTCGTCGCCCAGCGCGTGTCGACGATCGAGCTGGCCGACCAGATCCTCGTGCTCGAGGACGGGCAGCTCGTCGGCAAGGGCGGCCATGACGACCTCGTCGCGACCTGCCCGACGTACGCCGAGATCGTGGCGTCACAGCGTGGCGGCCTGGCGGCATGACCACCACCGACGACGACGACCTCACGGTCCTGCAGACGACCGGGCGCGAAGCGCGGCAGGGGCCGGGCGCGTGGAACTCGGCGATGCCGACGGAATCGAGCCGCGACTTCCGCGCCACGGTGCGCCGCCTCGCCACGGTCGTCGGCGACGAGATCCCGATCCTCGCCGTCGTCGGCGTGCTGACCGTCTGCAGCGTCGCACTCATCGTGCTCGGCCCCTGGTTGCTCGGCACCGCCACCGACATCATCGTCACCGGCGTGACGACCGGCGAGTTCGACTTCACGGCCCTGCACGACCGCCTGATGCTGATCACCGGGATCTACCTCGTCGGCTGGGCGCTCGGCTACGTGCAGGCCTATCTCCTGACGGGGGCGATCCAGCGTTCGATGCAGCGCCTGCGGCAGACCGTCGAGGCCAAGCTGCACCGTCTCCCGCTCGCCTACGTCGACGGTCACAGCCGTGGCGACCTCCTCAGCCGGGTCACCAACGACATCGACAACCTCGCCCAGAGTCTCCAGCAGAGCTCGAGCCAGATCCTGACGTCGCTGCTCATGGTCGTCGGCGTCACCGTGATGATGTTCGCCATCTCGCCGCTCCTGGCGATCGTCGCCATGGTGACCGTGCCCACGTCGATCTGGCTGATGAAGCGGATCGCCGCCAGGGCCAAGCCGAAGTTCATGACCCAGTGGCGCTCGACCGGTGCGCTGAACGGGCAGGCCGAGGAGGTGTTCGCGGCCCACGCGATCATCACCACGTTCGGGCGCCAGGACGACGTGTGCGAACTCTTCGACGAGGAGAACGAGCGGATGTACGAGGCGAGCCGCTCGGCCCAGTTCTCCTCCAGCCTCATCCAGCCGCTGATGGGCTTCATGGGCAACCTGCAGTTCGTGTCGATCGCGGTGATCGGCGGGCTGCGGATCGCCAGCGGCGCGATCTCGATCGGCGATGTCCAGGCGATGCTGCAGTACGTCCGGCAGTTCAGCCAGCCGATCCAGCAGCTCGCGTCGATGAGCGCCACGTTCCAGTCGGGTCTCGCCTGCCTCGAACGGGTCGGCGAGCTGCTCGACGCCGACGAGATCAGTCCCGACGCGACCAACACGCTCGAGCCGGCGCTGGAGCGCGGCCGGGTCGTGTTCGACGCCGTCGACTTCTCCTACAAGGCTGACGCCCCGTTGATCACCGGACTCGACCTCGCGGTGGAACCTGGCCAGACCGTGGCGATCGTGGGGCCGACCGGCGCCGGCAAGACGACGCTCGTCAACCTCCTGCTGCGGTTCTACGAGCTCGATTCGGGCCGCATCACGCTCGACGGCATCGACATCGCGACGATGCCGCGCCGCGCGCTGCGGTCACGTTTCGGCATGGTGCTGCAGGACACGTGGCTGTTCGGCGACACGGTGCGCGAGAACCTGCGGTACGGCAACCCGGACGCCACCGACGACGCGATCCTGCACGCCGCGCGGGTCACGTACGTCGATCGGTTCGTGCACTCGCTCCCGGACGGCTACGACACGATCATCAACGACGAGGGCGACAACATCTCGGCCGGGCAGAAACAGTTGCTCACCATCGCCCGCGCCTTCCTCGCCGACCCGTCGATCCTCATCCTCGACGAGGCGACGTCGTCGGTCGACACGCGCACGGAGATGCTGATCCAGGAGGCGATGAACGCGCTGCGCTCCAACCGCACGTGCTTCGTGATCGCCCACCGCCTCTCGACGATCCGCGGCGCCGACACGATCGTCGTGATGGACGGGGGCCGCATCGTCGAGCAGGGTCACCACGACGAACTGATCGCGGCCGACGGCGCCTACGCCGCGCTCTACGCCGCCCAGTTCGCCGGCCAGGCAACCTGAAACGCGGGTCTGCCGAACGTTTCACCGCAGCGTCCGGTCAGGCGAAGGCCTCTTCGCCGGCGACCGTGGCCCGGTGCATCAGCCGTTGCGACGTCGCCGAGTACGGCATCGCCCGGTGGAGCAGGCCGGTGTTGTCGAAGATCACGAGATCGCCCTCGTGCCACGAATGCGAGAGCGTGAACTGGGGCTGGGTGGCCCATTCGAGTATTCGCTGCAGGGTGGCCCGTCCCTCCTCCTCCGGGACGTCGAGGACGGCCTCGGCGGTCGATCCCATCACGAGCGAGCGGCGACCGTCCTTGCGCTTCCAGACCAACGGATGCTCTCGCTTCGGCACCGTGTTCCACGCCGCGAGCTGCTTCTCGGTCGGATCGGTGTGGATCTTGAGCTGCGCGCTGGCGAACGAATGCCGGACGCGGAGGCCGTCGATCAGCGCCTTGTCGTCGTCGGGCAGCGCGTCGTACGCGGCGTAGGTGGTGGCGAACTCGGTGTTGCCCTCTCCCCCGTCGGCCGTTCGGATCGCGGTGAGCATCGTCAGCTTGTCGGGAACGTCGCTCATCGTTCCGTCCGTGTGCCAGTTGAACGTGGCCTCGCGGTACTGCGCCATCTTGTCCTGGTCAGGGTCGCGCGTGATCGGCGCGATCTCGGGATGGTCGGCCAGCGCGCCGTGCAGCGGGAGTACCACCTCGCCGAGTTGGCGGGCGAGCGCGGCGAGGTCGTCGTCACTGATGTGCAGGTCGGGGAACACGACCACGCCGTACCGGTCGATGGCCGCCTGGACCTGGCTCGCCACTTCCGGCGTCGCCACCTCGGAGCCGGTGGCCCCGGTGATCGTCGCGCCGATTTCGCCGTTGATCGGTGTGATGGTGATGCTCATGCGACCCCCTCGTCTGTTCGTCCACTTCCCCGGTGTGCGTTCCGATGCTATCCAACCGTTCAGCACCGCTCGAATCTCCGTTACCATCCGACGCGATGCGAATCGGTTTGACCAGCTGGGCATCCACGATAGATGCCCTCGTCGACCAGGCCGTGCACGCCGAGGCCGACGGGTTCTCGTCGCTCTGGTACGCAGCTGCAGTCGTTGCTCGACGCCGGCGCGACCGACATCCACGCCGCGATCTTCCCCGTGGGCGACGATCCCAAGCGCTCGATCCACCGCACACGCGAGCGGGTCGGTGATGGGCGAGCGACGCGCCCGCAGGCGATCGGCGACGGCCGTGCTGAGTACGGCGTCGCGATCAGGGCGAACGGAAAGTACGTCGGAGAGCTGCGCGGGGGACGGACGCGCACGGACTGCACGCGGGCGGATGATGAGGCGACGCCGGTTCCGGTCTCGGGGCGCGGGCTCGCTCGGGAGGCGCGACGGCACCGGTTGGCGGCACACGAGTGAGGACGTCGGGATCATCACGCGGAGGGGCGACGATCCCAAGCGCTCGATCCACCGCACCCGTGAACTCCTCGCCGACCTCTGCGACTGATCCGCGACTCCGAGGGATGGTGGGGAGGGGACGAGGACCCAACCCCCTCTAGGCCTGGCCCGGCGTCGTCCACGAGCAATTGCCGGAACGCCGGAGTGTGTGAGACTCTCTGCTCGCAGGGTCGCTGCGGTGAGGGGGAAACGATGGTCAGCGTGAAACGAGTGCTCGGGGCACTGGCCATCGCTCCGTTCGTCGCGGCCGGCGCGGTCGGTGTGCGCGACACGATGCGCGCCGCGAGCGCCAGGCGCCGCGGCATCGCCGAGGTGGCCGATGTCCCGACGCCCGAACCATCGCTCGGTCTGGCCGGGGCGATCGCCGTCGACACACTGATGACCCTCCCGATGGGCCTCCTGTCGTCCACCGGGTCGGCCGATCACTACGCGCGAGCGTCGGCCGAACTCGACGACGCCGTCCGGTTCTACGACACCGCCGGGTGGCTGGACGACCACACGCTCCGGCATCCGGCACCTGCGGCGGTGCCCGCCGGTCCGATCGGTCCCCTGAGCGGCGGGCTCGAGGAGTTCACGTTCGAAAGCGGCTGGAACCCCGTCGACGGCGAACCCGGCGGCGACCGTTGGCGATCGTTCTCCGCCAACCGCAGCGTGCCGGTGCGACTCCTGCGGCATCCGGGCGGTCCGCGCCCCTGGCTCGTCGCCGTGCACGGCCAGAGCATGGGACGGGTGCGCGACCACCGCATGCTCCGTGTCCGGCGTCTCCACGAGGAACTCGGCGTCAACGTGGCGCTGCCCGTCCTCCCGTTGCACGGACCGCGGGCGGAGGGCTTCGCTCCCGACCGCATGTTCGTGTCGAACGTGTATCCGGTCAACAACGTGCTCGGGCTGACGCAGGCGATGTGGGATCTGCGCCGGCTGCTCCTGTGGCTCCGCGCCGACCAGGGCGCACCATCGGTCGGCGTCCTCGGCCTGTCACTCGGCTCGTACGCGTGCAGCCTCCTGTCGACGCTCGAGGCCGACCTGGCCTGTGTGATCGCGTTGGTTCCCCAGGCCGATCTGGCGGCGTCGCTGCGAGCTGCCGAGCCGGCGGTGCCGTCGAAACGTCGCTTGCACCGGGCGCTCTACGACGATCGCGCCACGATCGCCCTCCGGCCCGTCTCGCCGCTCGCCGGACCGTGCCTCGTGCCGAAGGAGCGACGGTTCATCGTGGCGGGGCAGGTCGATCGGATCGCCGCGCCGGCGGGTGCCGCCGCACTGTGGCGACACTGGGACGAGCCGTCGATCCTGTGGCGCCCGCGTGGCCATCTCACCGCCGGACGGTCGGCGGAGTACGACGAACACCTCTCGTCCATCCTCGTCTCGAGCGGTCTCACGGCAGACCCCTCGTCGCGAACCGAGCACGCGGAGGCATAAGGGGACCCATGCGACAACTCTCCACATCCGACTGGACCATGGTGGCGATCGATTCGCCGCACGCCCACAACACGATCGGCATGGTCGGGATCTACGACACGTCGACGTGCGCCGACGGCCCACCCGACTACGACGACGTCCTCGCCTACATCGAGGACCGTCTGCACGTCGCCGAGAGCTTCCGCGAACGGATCCTCAACGTGCCGTTCGGCCTCGACCGGCCGTACTGGGTCCGCGACGGCGACTTCGACCTCGAGTACCACGTGCGCGAGATCGCCCTGCCGCGGCCGGGCAGCTGGCGGCAGTTCTGCACGCAGATCGCCCGCATCCATGCCCGCCCGCTCGACCTCAGCCGACCACCGTGGGAGCTGTACCTGATCGACGGGCTCGACGGCATCGGCCACGTGCCCAAAGGATCGATCGCGGTGTTCCTCCGTGTCCACCATGCGGCCATCGATGGCGTGGCCGGTGCCGAGATCCTCACCGCGATCCACACCCACGCGCCAGACGCTCCGCCACCCCCGCCGGCCGACGGCTACGAGTGGGAGCCCGATCCGATCCCGAACGACGCCGAACTCCTCCGCCTCGCCGCGATCCACGGGCTCACCCGACCGATGGCGGTCATGAAGTCGTTCCGGAATGCGGCATCGCAACTACCGTCGCTGGCCCGCGACAGCAGGAATCCCGACGTCACGTCGCCGGCAACGTTGCCGCAGGGCACCCGGTTCAACCAGACGGTCGGTCCGCACCGCGTGGTCGGCACGTCGTACACGACGATCGACACGCTGAAGGGGATCCGCAAGGGCATGCCGGAGGCGAAGATCAATGACATCGGCGTCGCCGTCATCGGCGCCGCGATGCGCGCGTACCTGCTCGACAAGGACGAACTCCCCACCGAGTCGTTGATCGCCATGATGCCGATCTCGATTCGGCCGACGATGACCCAGAAGTCCGCGTCAGGTATGCCGACGGAGTCGGCGGCGGCCGCCGGGAACCAGTTCACGTTGGCGCCGATCACGCTGGCGACCGACGAGGCCGACCCGTTCGAGCGGCTGCGACGGATCGTGGCGTCCACATCGCACGTCAAGGAGTCCGGCGCGTATCCCGTCCGATCGCTGATGCAGATGACGGAAGAGGCGTTGGGCGGCTTGATGGGCTCGGTTCAACGCACGGCGGTGCGGGCACTGAGCCGGACCGGTCGGACGCTGGCCGTGCACACGCTCGTGAGCAACGTTCCGGGGCCGATCACGCCCATGTACTTCTGCGGCGCCAAGATGGTCGACCTGACCGGGCTCGGGCCGGTGCTCGACGGGATGGCCTTGAACAACGGCATCGGTAGCTACGGTGATCGTGTGATCTTCTGCTTCACGGCCGACCGGGACGCGATGCCCGATCCGGAGTTCTACGAGGACTGCATCGGCGGCGCGGTCGACGAACTGGTCGCCGCGGCGAAGGGTCGCAAGTGATGATCGCGCCGCGCGATGGAGAGGGCTTCACTGCGGTCATCGGCGGCGGCGGCGCCATGGCGATCGGGATCAGCGCCGGCATCCTCATGGCACTCAAGGATGCGGGCCTCGACGTGGCCGACGCCGCCGCGACGATCGGCACCTCGGCCGGTTCCACCGTGGCCGCCGACATCCAGCTCGGCGTGCCGCTCGACGAGATCGCCGCCCGGGTCTGCACCGACCGCGTGGACGACGGGCCGTCCGGCGATCGCGAACCACTGGCGACGACCCGTGCATGGCGCACCTGGCCCGAACTCGGCCGGCGGGCCATCGGGTCGACCTGGGTGCTCACCCGGGCCATGAGCCCGGTGCGCGTCCCGCTCCCGGAGCCACCCGGCATTCTCCGCCGGAGTTTCCCCGGCGTGTTGCTGTCGCTCGGCGAATCGCACGACTGGGCGTCGGAGTTCTATCCCGAGGAGTGGCCGGAGCGACGGATCTGCGCCGTTGCGTCGGACCTCGACAGCGGCCAGCGGGTCTTGCTCGAGGCTGATCCTTCCAACGGCACGCCACGCGCGACCTTGCGGCGCGCGCTGCAGGCGTCGTGTGCGATTCCGGGGCTCTATCCACCGGTGCGCGTCGACGGTGCCCGGCTCGTCGACGGTGGGATTCGCTCAGCGTCCAATCTCGACCTGGCGTCCCGGCTACCGTCACGGGCCGTCCTGGCCATCAGCTCGATCACGTTCGATCCGGCCGATCCGCCGAGTGGCCCGGGCCGTCTGTTGCGCATGTGGCCGAACCGCACGGTCCTGCGCGAGGTGGCGTACCTTCGGCGCCTCGGCCACGAGGTGCTGCTGCTCCGTCCCGGACGCGTCGCCCTCGAACTCGCCGGCACCACGCTGTTCTCCGGGCGCATCACCAGCGACATCGTCGAGGCCGCCTACGAGGGCGCGGCACAACGCCTGACGATGCCCGACATGCAAGGTCGCCTCGAACGATTCGCGACCGCCGCGGCAGGCCACATCCGCCGCCTGACTCACCTGCTGAGACGCTCGGACCATGGCTGCGGCGCGGTGTCGTACGATGCCGCGGGCGCGGTTGGTGAACCACCAACGCGCGTGCTAAACACCTGTACAGCCCTTTGACGACAAGTGAGCGTTCGCCCATGACTCCTGTTCCCGCCTGGTCAACTCCCCGCACCGCCATCGTCACCGGTGGTGGCAGCGGCATCGGTATCGCCATCGCCACGCGCCTGGCGCAGGACGGTGCGGCCGTCGCCATCTTCGACCGCAACGGTGACACCGCCGTCGCCACCGCCGAAGCCATCGTGGCCGACGGCGGAACGGCGATCGGAGTCACGGTCGACGTCAGCAAGCGTGACGAGATCGAAGCCGGAGTGGCCGCGGTTCGCGACCAACTCGGTGCGGCGACCATCCTGATCAACAACGCCGGCATCTCACCGTTCTCGAAGTTCCTCAAGATCAGCCAGGAGGAGTTCGAGCAGGTCTTCGCGGTCAACGTCCGGGGCATCTTCGACCTCTGCCAGGTCGTGCTCCCCGACATGATCGAGGCCGGCTGGGGACGCATCGTCAACATCTCGTCCTCCAGCGCCCAGACCGGCAACGCCGGCCAGGTCCACTACTCGGCGTCGAAGGGGGCCGTCATCTCGATGACGCGCTCGCTGGCCAAGGAGTTCGGGCCGAAGGGGATCACGGTCAACGCCGTGCCGCCGAGCTTCGTCGACACCCCGAGCCTGCGCAGTGCGGAGGACTCGGGCATGCTCGGCGAAGGCGTCGCGGTCCACGAGAAGTCGACGCCGGTCCGCCGTGTCGGAACGCCCGACGACATCGCCGCCGCGTGCGCGTTCTTCGCCCGCGACGATTCGAGCTACATCACGGGCCAGGTGCTCGGGGTCAATGGCGGCCGTGTCATCGTCTGACGGTCGCGTGCCGCCGCCGCGGATCCCTCCCCTGGCGCCGCGGGAGTGGCCGCCCGAGGTGATCGACGCGGCCATGGCACTCCGCGCTCCGGAGGGCCACACGTTTGCTGCGGCCAGCGGGGCGGACCGGCCGAAGGGGCTCGCCGCGATCGGTGCGTTCGCCCACCACCCGGCGTTGGCGCAGGCGTTCTTCCCGTTCAACGGCCACGTGCTCCACGGCACCACGCTGCCCATCCGCCTCCGCGCGATCGTCGTGCTGCGCGTCGCCGTCAAGCGTCAGGCCGCCTACGTGTGGGCCCAGCACTTCTTCAACGGCCGCGACGCCGGGCTGACCGACGAGGAGATCGCGCGACTCGCCTACGGGCCCGACGCGCCGTTCTTCGCCCCGCTCGATGCCGCAACGATCCGCGTGGTCGACGAACTGATCGACGACGGCGTGATCGGCGACGAGACGTGGGCGACGCTCGCCGCCGACCTCGACGAACAGCAGCTGTTCGACCTCATCTTCACGGTCGGCTGCTACGAGACCATCGCGTTCCTCATGCGTTCGATCGGCCTGGAGGTCGACCCGACGATCCCCGACCTGCTCGCCGGCACGGAAGGCTGACACGATGACGATCGCACGCTGGCGCTCATCGGTGGCCGGTACCTCGACCGGCTCGAACGCCGCG
>CAVVZI010000009.1:0-315129 GCA_963752815.1 Ilumatobacteraceae bacterium
ACGTCGCCCGTACGACGGAGTCGACGGATGCGTCGAGGTTGTCGCTGAACATGGAGTGCCCGGCGTCCGGCACTACGAACGTGGTCACGCCGTGATGCTCGAGTAGCGCACGATCGGGAACATCGGGCGTCCATCGTCCGGCGAGATGGTCGAGTGTTCGTTCTCCGTAGAGGAATGCTCGTGGGATCTCCAGATCGAGGAACCGCTGCTGCGTCGACGGGTCGAGGGCCACGATGTCGACCGAGGCTGCGTGCACGGCCCGAGGGTCACTGCCCCACTGACGAATGGCGAGATAGTCGGCCGCCTCGGCGTTGCCCGCAGTCGCCGCGAGTCGCAAGGCTCTCAGCTCGGCTGGCGCTGCGTCAGCGATCCACTCCTGCTCGGTGAACGAAGCAATGCGACGAGTGCCGTCCCCACCGCCCGGCAGCAGGTTCGACTCGGCGAGCACCAGACATCCGACGAGGTCCGGTCGCTCCAACGCAAGGAGAAGTCCGACGGTACCGCCCATGCTGTGCCCGACGATGACGGTGTCGCGCACCTCGAGGTGATCGAGAATCGATGCGACCGTCGCGGCATGGTCGCGCATGGTGTGCGAGAACTCGGCTGGCCGGTCGCTCAGCCCGCAGCCGAGGTAATCCACCATGATCGCCTGCGTGGCAGCGAGCCGTGGATGTACAGCGACCTTCAGCAGCGTCGCCGCGGCAGGGCAGAGGAGTCCGGGGAGGTACACGTGAGTCGGACCCTGGCCCGGCATCACCGTGAAGTTGATGAAGCAATCGTGTTCGTCGAGGTACAGATGCGTCACGCATCGACCGTACCGAAGCCTGCAGGATGAGTTGTGGCGGCACCGAAGCCACCGATCCGTGTCACCCCCCGCCGGTTGGGCCGACCGGGGCTTCGTGAAATTGCTACTCCTCGATGCTCGCCGCCGCGGCGAGGATGGCATCGATCGCGGCCTGTGGCTGGGAAACCATCGAGACGTGGGATGCGGCGACCTCGGTGATCGTGGAGCCGGCCCGTTCCGCCATCGACCGTTGCGTGTCGGGCGGGATGACACGGTCGTCGGTTCCGATGACGGCCCAACTCGGGATGGACTTCCACGCCGTCGCTTCAGTCGGTGCGATGTTGGCACCCAGAGCAATGGGCCGTTGGCTGGCGGCGATCAACCAGCGGTCTGCCTCCGACAGATCCTGAGCGAAGGAGTCGTGCACCGTCGACGGCTTGAGGAACGCCTCCACGTCGCCCTCCGGAGATCCGGGGTAGCCGCCCAGGTCGAGCACCGACGTGGGGTCCGGCACGTCGAGTGCTGAACCGGAACCTCCGAGGATGGTGAACACGTTCTCACCGACGTCGGGAATGAAGGCGTTCACGTAGACGAGGGCCTTGACGTCGCCGCCCTTCTCGGCGGCGTTCGTGATGACCACCCCTCCGTACGAGTGCCCGACGAGCACGACCGGACCGACGGTGCGCTGCGCCAGGAACGACGACACGTACTCGGCGTCGGCGGCCACCCCACGCAGCAGGTTGGGAGGTGTCAGCACGGTGAATCCGTCACCTTGCAACGCGGTCGAGACCGCATTCCAACTCGACCCATCCGCCCAGGCACCATGAACAAGAACAATTGTCGGTTTCACCATGTGCTCAGTATTTCACAACGCGAACGACTCGTCTCTTGGACGCCAAGCCTGCGGTTGTGTCGTGACGTCGACGAGCGCGACGTGGCCGAGCGAAGGGCCAGTCGCGCCAGATCACCGTCCGCCGCGCGTGCGGCGAACCTGCAGGATGCCGTCGTCGTCGCGTGCGTCGTAGACCGGTTGCGGTGCGCTGGCGGGCCCATGGACGACGGAGCCGTCGGCGAGAGCGAACTCACTCGCGTGCCAGGGGCAGCGCACCCGACCGTCCACGAGTTCACCCTCGTGCAATGGACCGCCTTGATGACTGCAACGGTCGGCCAGACCGCACAGCGACCCCTGCCGGCGGGTGACCATCACCTCGACGTCATCCGCTGTCACCGCCGCCATCTCACCTTCGGCCGGCGCGGCCGCGTCGTCGACCGTGACCCACTCGGTCGGTCCGGCGTCGAAGGTGGTGTGGTCGACCCCGGCGCCGCGGCGGTACACGAGATGGCCACCGAGGAACCCGCCCGCAGTCGCGGCCGTCGCTCCGGCGACACCGAGAATGACGCCGGCAGGCCGACGGCCACGGCGGCGGGCGACCAGCGATGCGACGTAGCACGCGACGGCGATGCTGTTGGCCGTCGCGTGGACGAGCCCGATCCGCCGATCGGCGTCGCCGAGATCCGACCAGTCGGACAGACCGGTGACCGCGGTCGGGACTGCGGTGGCGATCCCAACGGCTACGAGGGCATCGGCGGCCGGCTGCTGCGCGGCGACCGCCGACGAAATCGAGAACCATTGCGCTCGTCCACGATCCGATCGGGAGATCGGTCAGCAGCGGGTGCAATGGGTGGCCGAACCACGACCCGCTGAACACGTCCTTCAGCCCGCTCCGACCGAAGAGGTCCGATACTGCCGATGCGAGCGGCGTCGCGAAACGGTCGAGAGCCGTCGTGTGCTCGATCCGATCGACGACCGAGTCGGCCAACTTGTTCAAAGCAGACATCTTGCGCTCCTCAGTCGTAAAGCTTGTCACGGATCGACGCCGGCGCGATCAAGCCTGGTCGCGAGTCGCCCGCAACAGCGGCCGGCCGACCACCTGTCCGGGCCGTCGCATGCCCGTCGCATCGTCTCGCCAACCTGCAATCGTCATCGGTCGACCGGACGGTCCCCTTGATCGCCACGACCGGCCTTCGGCACCGTGCCGAGTGTTGCTGCTGGTCTGCTGCCGCAGACTTCCGACATCGACCTGGTCGCCGGTGAACCGACCGTCGTCATCGCGGCGTGCGTATCGCTTGTCGCCGGGATTTGGTTCGATCACTTCGCGTTTCCGCTCATGATCGACACGTACCCACCACGTCACCAACCGACACGTCGACGGGAGCGGCGGGAACGATTCGGCGCCGAGCGATCCTTGCTCGTCTGCGCAGCGGCGATGCGGGGGTCCTGGAACTCGCCGACGAGTTCCCGATCAGCCAGCCGGCGATCTCGAAGCATCTCAAGGTGCTCGAGTCCGCCGGACTGGTCTCCCGACACCGCCGGAACAGGTTCCATTTGTGCCGTCTCGAACCCGGGCCGCTCAAGGAAGCAGCGGAGTGGCTGGGCACCTATCGGGAGTTCTGGGAGGACAGCTTCGCCCGCCTCGACGAGTACACCCGATTGCTGGCGGAGGACTCCGCAGATGGATGAGCTGCAGATCGAGATGCCGTCGAACGAGCCCGTGATCACGTTCCGAAGGCGGGTCGCGGCTCACCCCGACCTCGTGTTCCGGTTGTTCACCGAAGCCCAGCACCTGCGCCGATGGTGGGGTCCCCGCCGTCTCGAACTCGTCGAGTGCGAGATCGACCTGTACATCGGAGGCGGGTACCGACTCGTGCAACAAGCACCCGACGGGCAGCGCTTCTCCTTTCACGGCACCTATCTCGCGATCGAACGACCACACCGTCTCGTGCAGACCTTCGTGTACGAGGGCCGCCCGAACAACGAAGTGGTCGAGACCTTCTCGTTCTCGCCGGTCGAGGGCGGGACCCTCGTGCAGTGCCGCGCCGTCCACACCTCGGTCGAAGACCGCGACGCGCACGCCGCCTCGGGAGCGTCGGCCGGTCTCACCGAGTCGTACCAGCGCCAAGAACAACTCGTCACCCACCTCCAGAACGGAGTCCTTCCATGAGCACACTTGTCCTGAAGATGTCGATGTCCCTCGACGGCTACGTGGCCCGGACCGACGGCAGCAACGACTGGATCTTCCCCTCCTACAGCGACGACGCGACCGCCTGGACCGTCGACACGCTCCGGCATGCCAGCGCCCACCTCATGGGATCCACCACCTATCGCGGGATGGCCGCACACTGGCCGAACGACGACAGCCCGTTCGCCGCGCCCATGAACTCCATTCCGAAGATCGTGTTCTCGGCGACGATGCATGACTCGATCTGGGACGAGACGACCTTCGTCGACGGGGATCTCGCCACCGCGATCGCCGAGCTCAAGCAGCAGCAGGCCGACGGCTACCTGCTCGCGCACGGCGGTGCCCGGTTCGTTCGGTCGCTCTGCCGCACAGGCCTGATCGACGAGGTTCGCCTCCTCGTGCATCCCGTCGTCCTCGGATCGGGAGAGCGGATCTTCCCCGAACCGATGGACCTCGACCCGATCACCACCACGACGTTCAGCAGCGGCGCAGTCGGCCACATCTGCCGTCGAACGGTCGCAGCGAGCGCCGCCTGACCGCTCCGCCGCGGTAGCGACGCGTTCGCAGACGCCCACGCCACTCGCGAAGATGTGGCCGTGGCGATGCCTGACGACCGTGATGAGCCGCCCGGCGGAGACGCGACGAGTGCGGCGCCCACCTCGCTGCTGGGTCAAGTCGGCCGCCAGCGGATTCGATACGGAATGCGGACCTGGTTTCGCACGCCACCGCGACGCCATGGCGAGGTCATCGCCGAACGCGAGGTCAGTTTCCTCGAGTTGTTCTACGACCTCGTCTACGTGGTCTTGATCGGGAGCACGACCCACCACCTCGCAGCCGACATCACCGGACGCACCGTCTTCGAGTTCGCGGTGGTGTTCGGGTTGATCTGGTTGGCGTGGTTCAACGGCACGCTGTGGCACGAGTTGCACGGCCGCGAGGACGGGCGCAGCCGGAACTACATCTTCATGCAGATGGGTCTGCTCGCGTTGCTGGCGGTCTTCGCCGGTGGAGCGGCGGGCGACGACGGACAAGCTTTCGCCATCGTCTACAGCATCCTGTTCGCGTTGTTGACGTGGCAGTGGTGGCAGGTGCATCGCGTCGACACCGATCGGCGCTACCGGCCGACGACAATTCGCTACCTCGTCGGCATGGGCGTCAGCACCGCAGTCGTGCTGGCGAGCGCATTCGTCGGGGACGGCTGGCGCATCGGATTGTGGGCTGTGGTCGTCACCTGCTGGGTCGTCGGCGGCTACGTGCTCGTGTCGACCGATCACACGGAGGGATTCGGTGACGGTGTCACCGGGTCGTTGGTCGAGCGGATGGGGCTGTTCACCATCATCGTGCTCGGCGAGTTGGTCGTCGGTGTCGTGGGTGGCATGAGCGACGCGGAGGGTCGCGACGTCACGACGGTCGCCACCGGAATCCTCGGACTGACGGTGGCCATGGGCATCTGGTGGAACTACTTCGACATGCTCGGCCGCCGCGTGCCCGGTCAGCGAGGTCATCGCCTGGCCAGCTGGCTCTACGCCCATCTGCCATTGGCGATGGCCATCGCGGCGAGTGGCGCGGCGATGGTGAGCATCATCGACCACGCCCACGACAGCCGCACACCCGGCCCCACGGCATGGCTGCTGACCGGTTCGGTGGCGGTCACGTTCGGCGCCGTGAGCATTGCGTGCACCGCTCTTCCCGTCGACGAGTTCCCGTTCGGTATGCAGCGCTGGATCGGTCCGTCGCTCGGCATCGCCGCTGCCGTCACCATCGCGATCGGCGCGTTGCGTCCCGCCCCGATCGTGCTCCTCTCCTGTGTCTCGGCGGTGCTGCTCCTGACGTGGCTGGCGTTGTTCGCCGTCTACCTCGCACTCGGCGGCGACCCCGAGGTGGAGAACTTTCAACTCGGCGACGACCGCGGCACACGCACGATGTAGATCGCCGGTTTCACCACCCCGAGTTCGTCGTCGACCAAACGGGTGATTGGCGAGAGCACCCACCGTTCAGTAGCCGGGGACAGCGAACAATTCGGTCGGCATGGTCTTCCCGCGCATCACGACCGACCCGAGTGCATCCAGCGTGACGGTTGAACCCACGGCGGTGGCCGTAGCGCCGTCGAACACGATCGAGCGTTTGGCCTCCTTCGTGTACGCCTCGAGCCGGGCGGCGAGGTTGACGGTGTCGCCGATGCAGGTGTATGTCGCTCGCTGGCGCGTTCCGGTGTAGCCGGCGATGACCTCTCCGGATGCGATCCCGATGCCGATGCGCACCGGCGATCCACCTGCCTGCACACGGTCCGCCGTGAGCAGGGCCATCACGTCGACCATCTCCTGCGCCGCACGGACGGCATGTCCTGCGCCGTCGTCGAGCGGTTGTGGTGCGCCGAATATCGCCATCAGCCCGTCGCCGATCATCTGGTTGACGACGCCACCGTTCGAGGTGATCGCGTCGAACATCAACGCGTAGTAGTCGTTCAGCAGGTCGATCGTGTCCTCGGGCTCCATCTGTTCCGACATCGTCGTGAACCCGCGGATGTCGACGAACAAGACCGTGACCTCGACGCGGCGTCCACCGAGGGCGAATCCCGAGCGTGCGAGGTCGTCTGCGACCGCGGGTGTCGCGAACCGTCGGATGATGTCGGCCTGCTGGTCGCGCAACCGCTTCTTCTCGAGCGTTGCGTCGAGCCGGGCTCGGAGAAGGACGGGGTTGACCGGCTTGGCGAGGTAGTCCTCGGCCCCCAGTTCGAGGCACCGAACGACGTTGTCGAGACCCTCGAGCGACGACGTGACGATGACGGGGATGTCGCGGAGGGCGCGATCCTCCTTGAGCTGGGCGAGCACCTCGAACCCGTCCACCTCCGGCATCTCGATGTCGAGGAGCACGAGGTCGAAGTCCTCGTCGTTCAACCGTGCGAGTGCGAGCCGGCCGTTCTCGGCCGACTCGACGTGATGACCCTGCAGCTCGAGCGTGCGCGCCAGGAGCAGTCGGTTCACCTTGTTGTCGTCGACCACGAGCACGCGGCCGGGATGGTCAGCCATCGGCGAGCGTCCGCAACGCTGACGTCGCCTGCGCGCAGGCAGCTTCGAGTCGGTCGAGGGGTGCCGTTCCGCTTGGCAGCGCACCGATCTCGAGTTCGCGGGCGAGGTCGGCGAGCGGTGACCGCGCCGAACGTGGCGCCGTTCGACTTGATCGAGTGGGCGACCCTCCGGAACGTGTCGGGATCGGCCGCGGCGTGTGCCGTGCGGAGATCGGCGAGCATCGTTGGCGCTTCTTCGAGGAACGTGGCGACGAGTTCGGCCGCGAACTCAGCGCCCGCCGCCGCCTCGAGCTCGCGGTAGGTGTCGAGGTCGATGATCGACTCGACGGGCGGGCGTCGATCGCTTCGTGACGGCTCGACCAAGCGCGACGCAATGCCTCCGCCAACTCCGCCACCCGGATCGGCTTGGACACGTAGTCGTCCATCCCGGCCGCGAGGCACATCTCGCGGTCGCCGTCCATCGCGTTGGCGGTCATGGCGATGATGGTCGGCCGGTCCCCCGTCGGATTCGACCCGATGATCCGCCGCGTGGCTTCGAGGCCGTCGAGTTCGGGCATCTGGATGTCCATCAGCACCACGTCGTACCGCTGACGAGCCACCGATTCGACGGCCTCGAACCCGTTCGACGCGACATCGATGCGATATCCCATTCGCTCGAGCAGACGCGTGGCGAGCTTCTGGTTCACGACGTTGTCCTCGGCGAGCAGGATCCGCAGCGGGTACCGGCTCGACATTGCGGGATCGAGGACGAGTTGCTGATCGACGTGAGTCGCCGTCTCGATTCGGCTCGAACCAGCGACTACCCCGACCAGCGCATCGAACAGTTGCGAACTGCGTACCGGCTTGGCGAGATGCGCCACGAAGAGGTCGGCGTCGTCGGCGGCGAGGTCGCGATTGCCGATCGAGGTGCTCAGCACGCAGCGGCAGCTCGGGCGCGATGCCCCGGATGCGTCTGGCCAGCTCGACACCGTCGAGGTCGGGCATGTGCATGTCGACGACCACCGCATCGAACATCGCTCCGTGCACCGAGTTGGCTGAGCGCGTCCCTGGCCGACGACGCTTCGACGACCTCCACCTCCCACGGCGCGGCCTGCAGCACGACCACTCGGCGGTTCGTCGGGTTGTCGTCGACGACGAGCAGCCGCCGCCCTTCGAGTGCTCGCAGGTCGCGCTCGGTTCGGCCGCTGGAGTCGGGAAGATCGGTGACGGCGACTCGGAGCGTGAACGAGAACGTCGAGCCGGTGCCCGGACCGTCGCTGTCGGCCCACATCCTGCCGCCCATCAGCTCAGCGAGACTGCGGCTGATGGCCAGGCCGAGGCCGGTACCGCCGTAGCGACGTGTCGTCGACGAATCGGCCTGGGTGAACGATTGGAAGAGCCGATCCATGGCCGCCGGGGTCAATCCGATCCCCGTGTCGCGCACCGACATGCACAGCTCGACCTCGTCGCTGTCGAGTCGTGTCGACGTGACCGTGACGACGACCTCACCGGCTTCCGTGAACTTGATCGCGTTCGACAGCAGGTTCAACAGGATCTGGCGCAGTCGGGTGACATCGCCCGAGCACCGCCTGCGGGACGTCGCCCTCGAACAAGTACGCGAGATCGAGACCGCGCTCAGCAGCTTGCAGACTCGCCAGGTCGAGCGCCGATTCCACGCACTCGCGCAGATCGAACGGCTGGGTCTCGATGTCCATGCGACCGGCCTCGATCTTGGAGAAGTCGAGGATCTCGTTGATGATCGTCAGCAGCGCATCGGCCGAGTCGCGGATCGTCGATGCGTACTCGTGCTGCTCCGCGTCGAGCTCGGTGTCGAGCAGCAGGCCGCTCATGCCGATCACGGCGTTCATCGGGGTGCGGATCTCGTGGCTCATCGTCGCCAGGAACGAGCTCTTGGCCTCGTTCGCCGATTCGGCGGCCGCCTGCGCCTCCTGGGCGTCGGCGTACAGGCGCGCGTTGCGCAGCGCCACACCGACGTTGGCGGCGATCGTGGCGAGGAGCCGTTCGTGCCCGGAGTCGTAGGCGTGCTCGCGACGGGTGCTCTGCACCGACACGACGCCCACCGCTTCGTCGTCGACGAGGATCGGCACTCCGAGGTACGAGTGCGGCGTCTGTCCGACGACCGTCTCGTCGCCCTCGAGTTCCTCCAGTGAGTTGATCACCAACGGCCGGCCCGAACGCAGGACCCTGCCGGTCAGACCTGATCCCATCGGGAGCGAATCGACCGATTCGCCGAACACGTACGGGAACCTGATCAGCTCGGCGTCGCGGTCGACGAGCGCGACGTAGGCGATGTCGGCGTCGAACAGGGACCGGACCTGTTCGCCCACGAGTTCGATCAACGCGCCGACGTCGAGCTTGCCCGCCACTTGCTGCGACACCGTGTTGACCGTGTCGAGCTGGGCCGCGCGTTGCTCGGCCGCGGAGAACAACCGGGCGTTCTCGAACGCGATCGCCGCCTGACGGGCGAGGCCGACCAGGAACTGCAGATCGTCGCTGTTGAACGGCGTCCCCGCGACCCGCCACACCGCGAGCACGCCCTTGACGTCGTTGCCGACGATCAATGGCGCCACCATCAGCCGCTCGAGCGGCGCTGTGGTGGTGCCTTCGATCTGAACGCCGCGATCATCCGCAGTGGTGTCGTTCACGAAGTCGGCGACCCCGCTGTCGATGATGTGGCCGATGATCCCCACGCCGTTGCGGATCACGGTCGCGCCGATCTCAGCGGCGTCTGTTTCCCAGCGCGGTGGCGGCCCGGTATGCGCCTTCGCCATCGGCCGGCAGGAAGATCGCACTGGCGTCGGCGGCGAGCAGATCCAACGCACTGCGGGCGACACCTTCGAGGACCGTCGGCAGGTCGAGCGTCGACGAGAGTTCCCGCCCGACCTCGGCCAGTGCGTCGCTCTCCCGCCGCCGCCGTTGGATCTCCCCGAACAGGCGTGCGTTCTCGATCGCCACGCCGACGCTCGCCGCGACCGTCGTGACGAGACGGACGTCGGAATCGCCGAACGCGTACTCCTTCTCGGAATCCTCGAGGCCGATCAGGCCGACGACACGATCGTTGGCGATGATCGGCACATCGAGCACCGACATCGACGTCGGCCGTACCGGGAACCGTGAGAGCCGACATTTCGTCGACTTCACGCCGGGTGTCGACCCGCACGCGGCTGGCGGGTACGTCGAATGGTTTCGAACGTGCCGCCTGGTGTCGGAGGCAGTCGCCGGCAGATAGAGGCGTTGACCGTTCTCGAACGCGTAGGCGTAGTTCAGGAGACCCGACACCTCGTCGAAGAGTACGATCAGCGATGATCGTCGCGGGCCAGGACGGCGCGCAGCTTGTCGCCGACGAGGTCGATGATCGCCTGGAACTCGAGCTCGGCCGAGATGCCCTGCTGGATCGAGTTGATCACCTCCAACTCGCCGGCGCGCTGCTCGGTCTCACGCAGCAGCCGTTCGGTCTCCTCGAACAGCAACGCGCTCTCGAGCGCCACACCGACGCTCGAAGCGATCGTCGACAGCAGCCGGACCTCGGCGTCGCCGTACGCATTCTCGTGGTCGAGGTCCTCGAGGTCGATGCTACCCGATCACCGTGTCGCGGGCGATGATCGGCACGCCCATCCTCGATTTCGCCGGCTCCGTGCCCGGGATGCGTGGTGTCCTCGTCGACGGGGATCGTGTTCATCACGACCGGCAGGCGCGTCGCACGCAAGCGTTCGAAGGTCCCGCCGGGAACGGGTGGCGCAGGAGGCACGTCGAGTCGTACGCCGCGCTCGTACGCGTACATGTCGTGCAGGAGCCCCGACGACTCGTCGAACCACGAGATGCCGATGTTCTCGACGCCGAGCGATTCGCGGAGGCTGTCGCCGACGAGGTCGATGATGCCGGCGAAGTCGACTTGCGCGGCGATGCCCTGCTGGATCGAGTTGATGGCCGCCAGTTCGGTCGTGCGCTGTTCGGTTTCCCGCAGGAGGCGTTGCGTCTCCTCGAACAGTCGGGCGTTCTCCAGCGCCACCCCGATGCTTCCGGCGACCGTGGTCAGCAGTCGTTCGTCGCTGTCACCGAACGCATATTCACGCTCGTAGTCCTCGAGAAGGATCGCGCCCGCGACCTCGCCGTCGATGAGGATCGGCACCCTGATGATCGACTTGGGATCATCGGTTCCTGCGATGATTTCGAAACCGAACGCCTGCATCTCGGCCGTCGTGCCGAAGTTCTGCGGACGTCGTGACCGTTGCAGGTTCAGGAACGCCGGGCTCGGAGGCGCAGGGGAGACGTCGAGACGGACGCCGTGTTCGTACGCGTATGACTCGTGCACCAGGTTCGTCGACCGCTCGAACCACGAGATGCCGATGTTCTCGGTACCCAACATTGCCCGGAGCTCGTCGCCGGCCACGTCGACGATCTCGGCGAACGGCCGCCCGGCCGCGATGCCGCTCAGGACGGAGCTGACGACGCGCAGCACGTCACCGAGATGATCGTCGTCCGCTCGCCGCTCGCCCCCGTCCGCCCGGTCCCCCATCGCGGGGCGATGATAGTGCAGCACCACCGGCAGGGACTCGGCCTCGGTGTCACCGGGCGCGTCCGGGCAGCAACAACTAGGGTCGTGACCTCATCGGGACACCGCCACCATCCGAACAGGACGTGCCGAATGGGCATTCACATCGGCATCGAACATCGCACGACATACCGTTTCGACCGCGCGGTTCAGATCAATCCGCAGGTGATCAGGCTGCGTCCCGCACCGCACTGCCGGACACCGATTCTGGCCTACAGCTTGCGCGTCACGCCGAGCGAGCACTTCGTCAACTGGCAGCAGGATCCGTTCGGCAACTTCATGGCCCGGCTCGTGTTTCCGGAGCCGGCGAAGGTGCTCGACGTCACGGTCGACCTCATCGCCGACCTGACCGTGATCAACCCGTTCGACTTCTTCGTCGAGGAATCGGCGAAGGCATTCCCGTTCGTCTACGAACCGCAACTCGCGCTCGATCTCGAGCCATACCTGCGGCCGGCCGGTCCGATCGAGCCGCGGCTCCAGCAGTGGCTGTCCGGCGACCACGTGCCGGCCGCTTCCACGCCGATCGCCGACTTCCTCGTCGGACTGAACCAGCGGCTCTACCGCGACATCGAGTACTCGGTCCGGATGGAACCGGGAGTCCAGACCCCCGACGAGACGCTCGCTCGAGGCGTCGGTTCCTGCCGGGACACCGGGTGGCTCCTCGTGGAGGCGCTGCGACACCTCGGGCTCGCGGCACGGTTCACGTCCGGATACCTCGTGCAGCTGACCTCCGACCAACCGTCGCTGAGCGGCGCCGACGGGCCGAAGACGGACTTCACCGACCTCCACGCCTGGGCGGAGGTCTACGTCCCCGGAGCGGGATGGATCGGCCTCGACCCCACGTCGGGGCTGTTCGCCGGCGAAGGACACATCCCGCTGGCGTGCACGCCGCATCCCTCCACCGCGGCGCCGATCTCGGGCACCACCGGCCGCGCCGAGGTCACCTTCGAGTTCTCCAACGTGGTGCACCGCGTCCGGGAGGACCCGCGGGTCACGCTGCCGTACACGCCCGAGCAGTGGGCGCGCATCGACGAACTCGGCGAGGAGATCGACCAGCGCCTCGACGCCGGCGACGTGCGCCTCACGATGGGCGGCGAACCGACGTTCGTGTCGATCGACGACATGGAGGGAGACGAATGGAACACGGCCGCCGACGGCGAGGCGAAGCGCGCGCTGGCGCTCGACCTCACGCTGCGCCTGCGCCAGCGGTTCGCGACCGGCGGGTTGATCCAGCACGGGCAGGGCAAGTGGTACCCGGGCGAACCACTCCCCCGCTGGCAACTCGGCATCGTGTGGCGTGACGACGGCGAACCGTTGTGGCGGCGTGACGACCTGCTCGCCGATCCGGCGAAACCGGGAACGTCGACCATCGACGATGCACGCCTCGTCGCCGATGGCATCGCCGCCCGATTCGGCATCGATCCCGCGTTCGTCACCGCCGCGTACGAGGACCCGGTCGACCAAGCGTGGCGAGAGGCCCGCCTCCCTGCGGGCGATCCACCGACGCTCGATGTCGACGACGACGACGACGTCACCGACCCGGATGCCCGGACGCGTTTGATCGAACGTCTCGGCGGCCCGATCGCCGATCCGGTCGGGTTCGTCATGCCGCTGCACACGACGCCCGACGGCACGGGTTGGGGCACGACCACCTGGAATCTTCGCCGGGATCGGCTGTACCTGACGCCCGGCGACTCACCGATCGGCCTGCGACTTCCACTCGACTCGCTCACGTGGTGGCCGTTGCCCGTCGAGTTCGAGCGCTCACCGTTCGAGCAGCGTGGCGACCTTCCACCCGCGGGGACCCTCCCGGCGGGACCGGCGGCCGTCGTCGAGCGGCACGAATGTCCACCGACCGCGATCGCGGTGGAATCGAGCGACGGCCACGTCCGGGTGTTCCTCCCGCCGCTCGAACGTGCCGAGGATGTCGTCGAGTTGTTGGCCGTCGTCGAGGCGGTGGCCGACGAACTCGAGTGCCCGGTCGTCGTCGAGGGCTACCCGTTGCCGCGCGACCCACGGTTGACCACCCTGGTCGTCACCCCGGACCCCGGCGTCATCGAGGTCAACGTCCAACCGAGTTCGTCCTGGCGGTCGATGCGCACGGTCGTCGAAACGCTCTACGAGGAAGCCCGGCTCACGCGGCTCGGCACCGAGAAGTTCTCCCTCGACGGCACCCATACCGGCACCGGCGGTGGCAACCACGTCACCCTCGGAGGCGCCACTCCCCTCGACAGCCCGTTGCTGCGCCGCCCGGATCTCCTGCGCAGCATGGTGACGTTCTGGCAACACCATCCGTCGCTGTCCTACCTGTTCTCCGGCCAGTTCATCGGTCCGACGAGCCAGGCCCCTCGGGTCGACGAAGGGCGCATCGACACCGTCTACGAACTGGAGATCGCGTTCGCCGAGCTGGAACGTCAGGGTCCCGACGTCCCGCCGTGGACGGTCGACCGACTGGTACGGCATCTGCTCGTCGACCTCACCGGCAACACGCATCGTTCCGAGTTCTGTGTCGACAAGCTGTTCAGCCCGGACAGCGAACGGGGCCGACTGGGCATCCTCGAGCTCCGGGCGTTCGAGATGCCGCCGCACCCGCAGATGGCGCTGGTGCAGTCGTTGCTGGTGCGCGCCCTCGTCGCCCGCTTCTGGGAGGAGCCGTACTCCGGCCCACTCGTGCGTTGGGGCACCGACCTCTACGACCGGTATCTGCTGCCCTGGTACGTCCGCGCCGACATCCACGACGTCGTCGCCGACCTCCGCCGCCATGGCATCGACTTCGACATCGCATGGCTCGAACCCTTCCTCGAGTTCCGGTTCCCGCTCGTCGGCGAAGTCGAGATGGAAGACGTGCGGCTGGAAGTGCGCAACGCGATCGAGCCGTGGCACGTCCTCGGCGAGGAAGTCGCCGGGTCGGGCACGGCCCGATACGTCGACTCCTCGATCGAGCGCCTCCAAGTGCTGGTCCAGGGGTTCAACGAGGCCCGCCACATCCTCACGTGCAACAACGTCCCGGTGCCGCTGCAACCGACGAGCACGTCGGGCACCGGCGTGGCCGGCGTGCGATTCAAGGCCTGGGCCCCGTGGTCGGCGCTGCATCCCACGATCGATGCGCACGGTCCGCTCGTGTTCGATCTGATCGACCGCTGGAGCTCGAAGTCGGTCGGTGGATGTACGTACGAGATCTCGCATCCGGGCGGGCGGTCGTACGACACGTTCCCCGTGAACTCCGCGGAGGCCGAGGCTCGTCGCTACAGCCGGTTCTTCAAGCACGGGCACACCCCCGGCCACGTCGACGTCGCCGAACTCGACCGCTTCGCGGCGGCGGTCCCTCGCGAGTACTCCCGCACGCTCGACCTCCGCCGCCATGCGCCGGCGGAATGAGCGCGAGTTCGTGATCCTGTGACGGCGCTGCCGATCATCGACCCGATCGCCGGCTATCGGCCGTTCGCCGACGGCCACGACGAGATGATGGACGCCGACGGCGACATCCGGGATCACTGGTCCGGCCTCGCCACCGCGTATCGAGCGCTCGGTGTGGCGGAACTGGCACGGCGGCGCGACGAGATCCGGACGTTGCTCGAACAGGACGGGGTGACGTACAACAACCCCGCGGAGCAGCCCCGCCAGAGCGGTGCTTGGACCCTCGACCCTGTCCCGTTCATCGTGCCGAGCAGCGAGTGGACGGTCATCGAACGCGGCATGATCCAGCGGGCCGAACTGCTCGATCTCGTGCTCCAGGATCTCTACGGTGAACGTCGGCTGCTGCGCACCGGCGTGGTGCCGCCCGAGATGATCCTCTCGGATCCGCAGTTCGTGCGGGCCTGCGACGGCATCCGCCTCCCCGGCGCCAAACAGCTCGTGGTGTTCGGCGCCGACCTCGCCCGCTCGGCCGACGGCCGCTGGGTGGCGATCGGGCAACGCACGCAGGCGCCGTCCGGTGCGGCGTACGCCCTCGAGAACCGACGGGTGATGTCGCGGGTGTTCGCCCAACTCTTCCGGACGACAGGCGTCCAGCGCCTCGCTCCGTTCATCGAGTCGATGCGGTCGGCACTGCTCGGCGCTGTGCCCGACGGCGTGGACGATCCGTCGATCGTGATCCTGTCGCCGGGTTCACTGTCGGAAACCGCCTTCGAGCACGCGTCGATGGCGGCGCAGCTCGGCTATCCACTGGTCCAGGGGTCCGACCTGCAGTCACGGAACGGTCGCATCGGGCTGCGAACCGTCGGCGGCTGGGTGCCGGTGCACGTGATCATGCGACGCGTCGACGCCGGCTTCTGCGACCCGTTGGAGCTGCGGTCCGATTCCACGCTCGGGATTCCCGGACTCACCGAGGCCTGTCGCGCCGGCACCGTGAGCGTCGTCAACACGCTCGGCTCCGGCGTCCTCGAGAACGCCGGGCTCGGCGGGCTCATGAGCACGTTGGCGAAGCACCTCCTCGGTACCGATCTCGTCCTCGAGTCGGTCCCGTCGTGGTGGTGCGGCGATCCGGCGGGTCGTTCGCACGTCCTCGCCCACCTCGGAGAACTCGTCGTGCGTCCGCTGTCGCGCTCGACGCTCGAGCACTCGATCGACACGTCGCAGGCGAGTGCCGCGGACATCGACGACCTGCGACGGCGCATCTCGGCGCGCCCCGACCAATGGGTCGGACAGGAACGGCTCGTCCCCGGCTCCGCTCCCGTGCTCACCGACACGGGGATCGCTCCACGCGCCACCGTGCTGCGCACGTTCGCCGTCGCGCACGGAGACTCCTAC
The DNA here is from genome assembly GCA_963752815.1 of Ilumatobacteraceae bacterium. Classification (GTDB taxonomy): domain Bacteria; phylum Actinomycetota; class Acidimicrobiia; order Acidimicrobiales; family Ilumatobacteraceae; genus Sva-07. Next base: position 16,134 of record CAVVZI010000009.1, read on the forward strand.
GTGGCGATGCCGGGCGGGCTCGCCCGCGCCGGTTCCAGCGACCTGGCCGGGCCGGTCACGAACCTGGCCGGCGCGGAGTCGAAGGACATGTGGGTGATCGGCTCCGATGCGGCGCACGTCATCGAGTTCCGGCCCGAGAAGTTCCATCCCGCGCCGACGGCTCCGACCGATGCGCTGCCGGCCCGCGCCGCCGAGCATCTGTTCTGGCTCGGCCGTTACGCCGAGCGCGCCGAGGCGACGGTGCGGCTGATCCGCACGATCAACGCTCGGCGCGACGAGTTCGACGGCGCCCCGCCCGGTCCCGGACCCGCGTCGTTGACCATCCTGCTCGAAGCGCTGACGCGGATCACCGGCACCTATCCCGGCTTCGTCGGCGACGACGCGCCGGCGCTCCTCGACGACCCGACCGACGAGCTGTTGTCGCTCGTGGTCGACGACCGTCGCCCGGGAACCGTCGCCCACGCGATTCGCCACATGTACGACGCGATCGACGTCGTCCGCGACCAGTTGTCGATCGACACCTGGCTCGTCGTCGGGTCGCTGCAGCGAGAACTCGAGCGGTTGGAACACGGCGCCGGGGACCCGGGCGGCGAGGACGCGACGACGAGCGTGCTCGATGCGCTGCTCCACGGTCTGCTGGCGCTGTCCGGCCTGGCGAACGAGTCGATGGTGCGCGATCAGGGTTGGCAGTTCATGGAGGCGGGACGACGGATCGAACGGGCACTGCACGTCACCGTGCTGGTCGGTTCCGCGCTCAACACCGAACACAGCGCTCCGGTGGAGAGCCTGATCGTCGAGTCGGTACTCACCGCCGGTGAGAGCATCATCACGGCCCGCCGCCGGTATCGGTCGCACGCGCTCGCCTCCACGACGATCGACCTGCTGTTCACCGACGGCGGCAACCCACGATCGCTCTCCTTCCAGCTCGACCGGCTCGGCGAGAGCCTGCCGTTGCTGCCGACCCATCGTGCGGTCGGTCCGATGGCGTCCGCATTGCAACTGCTCGGCGAGGTCCGGCAGTGGGTCGACGGCATCGATTCGAGACAGCTCACGCAGGTCGACGACACGGGCTACCGACGCGACCTCGATCGCTTCGTCAGCACCGTCCGCGCCAAGCTCTCGTCGGTCTCCAACGCCGTCGAGGCGGAATCGTTCGCGAAATTCCGTCCGCAACACGCGATGGTCGGTCTGCTCGACAGTGCGCGGCCGTTCGACGAGGCCCCCGTCAACACGGATGGTCCGACGTGATCTACCAGGTGTCGCACACCACCACGTACGACTACGACGCTCCCGTGGTCGCCAGTTTCGCCGAACTCCGGCAGTTGCCATGCAATCTCGACGGCCAGGCATGCCTGCACCGCGCCATCACGACCGACCCGGTGGCGGATCACCTTCGGGAGCATCGCGACTACTTCGGCAACCTTGCTGCCGTCGTCGTGGTGCGCGAGGAACACACGCAGCTCGTCGTCACGAGCACGAGCATGGTCGACACCGCCGGCCGGCCGACGGCGTTCGGCGACGACGGTCGCCGCCCGTGGCGGTCGTACACCGTCGCAGACGCTCCCTCCGACGACCTGACTGCGGTCGAGTTCACCCTGGACTCTCCCCTCGTGACGCGTTCCGAGCAGCTCGCGGAGTACGCCCGGCCGTCGTTCGGGCACGACGTCTCGCTCGCCGACGGGGTGATGTCGCTCTGCGCACGGATTCACGCCGATTTCGAGTTCGACGTGAAGGCGACCGAGATCGACACACCGATCGCCGACGTGATGGCCCTGCGCAAGGGCGTCTGCCAGGACTTCGCCCACGTCATGATCGGTGCGCTGCGGTCGTTGGGCGTGCCGGCGGCCTACGTGAGCGGCTACCTCGAAACGCTGCCCCCTCCCGGCCGAGCACGTCTGACCGGCGCCGACCGCACGCACGCCTGGGTGGGCGTGCCCCTCGGCGGTGGGCGCTGGATCGGGATCGATCCGACGAACAACCAGGTCGCCGGGCAGAGGTACGTGACGACGGCGCGCGGCCGGGACTACGCCGACGTGCCGCCGTTGAAGGGTGTGATCTTCACCGACGCCGAGACGAGCCGCCTCACGGTCTCGGTGGACGTCGTTGCGCAATGACGGCGACGACCGACACGGCGCGACATCGACGCCGTCACCGTTAGCGTCAGCGCATGCAGCCGTTCCTGTGCTCGGTCTGTCAACACCTCCTGTTCTTCGACAACTCGACGTGTCTGCGCTGTCGCTCCCGGCTGGGATATCTGCCCGATGAGGGTCAGCTCGTGGCCGTGCTGACGGTCGCCGACGGCGTGGAACGCGCCGACGGCACACCCGGCACGTACCGCCCGTGCGCGAACCAACTCGTCGCCCGCTGCAACTGGCTCATTCCGGCCGACGACCCGTCCGCGCTGTGCGCGAGCTGCCGCCTCACGTCGGTTCGCCCGAACGACAGCGAGATCGATTCGCTCGGAGCGTTCGCCGATGCCGAGGCAGCGAAGCGTCGACTGCTCCACCAGCTGATGGCACTCGGGCTCCCCGTCATCGACCGATCTGTCGACGCCGAGCACGGCGTGTCGTTCGAGCTGTTGTCGTCGCGCGGTCAGAACGTGATCACCGGACACGATTCCGGCGTCATCACCCTCGACCTGTCCGAGTCGGATGACGCGCATCGTGAGTTCGTCCGTCAACAACTCGGAGAGCCGTATCGCACCGTGCTCGGCCACCTCCGCCACGAGATCGGCCACTACTACTGGGGACGCCTCGTCCTCGACACGAATCACCTGGACGCGTTTCGCGACCGCTTCGGCGACGAGCGGGTGCCGTACGAGGCGGCCCTCGAACAGCACTACTCGACCGGCGCCGATTTCGACTGGACGGGCACCCACGTGAGCCAGTACGCCACGGTGCATCCCTGGGAGGACTGGGCCGAGACGTTCGCCCACTACCTGCACATCGATGCGGGGCTGGCGACCGCCGCGGCGATCGGTCTCGACGTCGGCGAGCCGGCCCGCTCGGCCGGTCACGCTGCCTCGTCGACCCGCGAAGACATCGAGATCGGCCCGATGGTCCAGTCGTGGCTGGGACTCACGATCGCGCTGAACGAAATGGAGCGCTCGATCGGGCAGTCGGACCTGTACCCGTTCGTGCTCTCGCCGGTTGTCGTGGAGAAATTGGACTTCGTCCACCGAGCGATCGCGATCACGGTCGGATCGTGAGCGACGAGAGCCAGATGGGACATCGTTCGGGGAACCGAGTCGTCACCGCGCATCTCGAGATGTTCGTGGTCGACGAGGCCGACGTCGTGCTGTCGATCACCGCGGCCGGTGATTACCAACGCGTCGACGAGGAACTCCTGGTGACCGTCGAAGGGCGCGAAGTCGGGTTCACCCAGGACGACCAGTTGTGCTTCGTCAAGAACGTCCGACGGGGGCTCCTGGTCGTCGACTACCAGGCGACGATCGTCGGCGATGCTCCGGAGGCGACGGCAACGGACCTGGAGATCTTCCGCTACATCCGGCCCAGTCGGTACTGCGAGTCCGACCGGCTGGGACCACTCGCCCGAGCCGAGTTCGCCGGGCTCGCAGGAGCGGATCTGCTGGCCGGTGTGTCCAGCTGGGTCGGCACCAACATCGCCTACGTCACCGGTTCGTCCCGCCCGATCGATGGTGCGGTCGCGACGTTGCTCGGCCGTGAAGGCGTGTGCCGGGACTTCGCCCATCTCACCGCAGCGCTCCTGCGGGCGAACAACGTCGCCGCGCGCGTCGTGTCGGTGTATGCCCCCGGCCTGTACCCGATGGACTTCCACGTCGTCACCGAGGCCTGCATCGACGGCATCTGGTACGTCGTCGATCCGACGTGCCTCGCTCCGCGCAGCTCGCTCGTACGCATCGCCACCGGGTCGGACGCGTCCGACATCGCGTTCCTCACCACCCTCCGCGGTGTCGTCGAGCTCAACTACATGTCGGTCACGGCGACCACCGCCGGCTCGTTGCCGACCGACGAGATCACCGAGCTCGTCCGCCTCCGCTAGTCCATCAGCGCCACGTCGGCCCGCGACAACGATGATTCGACCGGAACCCGATGGGGCAGCCTGCGCACCGTGAAAGGGCGGTCGTCGTGACATTCTGTATCGCCATTCGAGTGAACGAGGGTGTCGTCGCGCTCTCGGATACCCGCGTCCTGCGCGGCAACGAGATGTCCACCAAGTCGAAGCTGTCGATGCTCGGCGACGGCGGCGGGGAGGCGGTCGTGATGACGTCCGGGCTGCGTTCCGTCCGCGACAAGGTGGTGGCCAGGCTCGAGGACGAGCTGCGCGCGGCGACGACCCCACACCGTCGGATGCACGAGCTCGCCACCGCCTACGGGCAGGTGTTGCGCACGGTGCGAACGGAGGACGAGGAGGCGTTGAACGCTGGAGGACTCAGCTTCAACTCGCACGCGATCCTCGCCGGACAGTTCGCCGACGACGACCAGCCGGTGCTGATGCACGTGTATCCAGAAGGCAACTGGGTCGAGGCAACCGACGACGCGCCCTACGTCATCATCGGACGAACGACGTCGGGCAAGCCGATCCTCGATCGGCTGCTCACGGTCGACACGCCGCTCGATCGAGCGCTCGCGCTGGCGTACGTCGCGTTCGACGCGACGACGAGCCAGCGCCAGCGACGTCGACTTCCCCGTCGACGTCGCCGTTCTGGAGCGAAACCGGGATCGGTTCGTCAGCCGGCGATACACCAGCGACGACCTCGGCCCCGTGCACGACGCATGGCTCGACGGTCTGCGCGCCGCACTCGATGCGCTGCCCACCGATTGGTCCAGACCTCTGCTCACCATCCCCGAACAGGAATCCCCATGACCGAACTCACCGTCACCTCTCACCTGTCGTACGAGGTTGCAACGTCGACGTCGTTCGCGTTCGCGATCGCCGCGGCGAGGACGCCGCACCAGGACGTGACGTCGGAGCGCATCGACATCGACCCGAACGTCCCGTGGGTGCTCTCCCCGTATGGCGAGGGCACCCACCAACTCGTACGACTCACGGTCGAACCCGGGCGACTCGATGTGTCGTACACGGCCACGGTGGATGTCCACGGCCACACGGCCAGTCCCGCCGAGCTCGGCGAGGTGCCGTTCGACGAAGTCCCCGCCGATGTCCTCCCGTACCTGAACGCCAGCCGCTACTGCGAATCCGACAAGCTGGGGGAATTCGCCTGGCGCCATTTCGGTGACCTCCGGCCGGGTCATGCTCGGGTGCAGGCCGTCAGCGACTGGGTCAACGAGAGCCTCGTGTACACCGCCGGCTCCACCGATGCATCGAGCAGCACGACCGACGTGCTGCTGCAGCGCGCGGGCGTGTGCCGCGACTATGCCCATGTCGCGATCTCGTTGTGCCGCGCGCTCGGCGTGCCCGCCCGCTACGTCTCCGGCTACGGGGTCGGGGTCGAACCGCAGGACTTCCACGGGTTCTTCGAGGCCTACATCGGCACCGACTGGTATCTCTTCGACCCGACCGGGATGACCTCACCGAACGGACTGGTGCGGATCGGGTACGGCCGCGACGCCGCCGACGCGCCGTTCGCTGCGCTCGTCGGCCGGGCGATGCTGATCGAGAAGTCGGTCGCCGTCGAGGCCCACGGCGACCTCGGACGCGTCTCAACGGCCGTGTCGACGGTGTGACGGCCTGCCCGACCGGTGGGCAGGCCGTTACCGGACAGGGTCCTGCATGGCGCTCCAGTCCGACGGGATCTCCGACCCCTGCATGCGCATGAACTCGAAGCGCGACTCGCCCATCCGGCTCCGAAGGCGCTGGATGATGCGTCGATGGGGATCGGCGCCCGCGAAGGCGTCCAGGCTCTCCTGGTCGATCCAGACCGAGTAGGTCCAGAACGTCTTGTGGGCGAGCTGCGCGTTGAGTGCGTACGCGACGAGCCCCTCGGTGCGGGCGAGCTGGCGGCGGATGCGCAGCGTGTCGACGAGAAAGCCGGGGATGAACCGGTGCGCCTTCAGCGGCAGCCGGGAGGCCATGACGAGGTAGTCGTGGTCCGGGGCGATGGCGTGGCGATGACGCCAGGGCAGTGCAGGCATCGCGATCCTCCGTTCGAAGTAGTCGGAGCACATGATCATGCCGCAGAAGGTCGGGCGCGAATCGACCATCGGCCGAACGCGCCCGAACTTCATGTCATCATTTCGCTGCTGTGACGCAAGTGACGGGGGACGTGTTCTCCGCGATCGCCGAGGATCGCCCCGCCCCAGGTCGAGGGCGCGCGCGTTCAATTCGGACCCTGTGGTCCGTGGCGTTTCAGCTCGTGCCGGCGGGGAAAGACCATTTCTATGATCGATGCTCCAACTGTCGCCGGCGAGGATGTCGCGTCGAAGGCGCGAGATTGGAAGGATCGGATCGGACGGCTCGGGCTCGTGGGCCAGGGAGTGGTCGCGACGATCGTTGGCCTGCTCGCCATACGCATCGCCATCGGTGACAAGGACGAAACGGCCACGAGCGAGGGCGCGGTCGCGTGGCTCGCCGACCAACCCCTCGGAAAGTTCCTGCTCGTCGCCCTGACAGTCGCGTTGTTCGCCCTCGCACTCTGGCGCTTCATGTGCGCAGTGATGGGCGATCCGGTCGAGGGCGACGCACCGAAGGACAGACTCAAGTACGCCGTACTCGGCGTCGTCTATCTCCTGCTCGCGATCACCACCCTCGGTGTGACGATCGCCAACTGGACCGGTTCGGGCGATACGGCAGCCAACACCCAGTCCGGCGACGAGGGCTCTCAACAGGCGGCCTCGACCTTGTTCGACTGGCCTGCGGGACGCTGGCTGGTCGGCATCCTCGGTGCCGCTCTGATCGGCTACGCCGGCTACAGCTTCTACAAGCAGGTCGTCCAGAAGCAGTTCGCCGAACGCCTCGACGCCGCCGAAGGATCCTGGATCGTGCGACTCGGGCAGGCCGGGTATGCCGCTCAGTCCCTGGTGTACGCGGTGATCGGCTACTTCTTCATCCAAGCCGCGATCGCGTTCAGGTCGACGACAGCAAAAGGCCCATCCGGCGCCCTGATCGAACTGGCCGACACGACCGGAGGCAAGGTGATGCTGTGGATCATCGCCATCGGACTGTTTGCCTACGGCATCTTCTGTATCGCGGAGGCCAAGTACCGCAAGGCAGCCTGACAGCGACGCGGGCGTGGCACGAGCGCTGATCGGACTTGGCCCGGCGTAAGCTCCGGCGGTGGACAGCGACGCCAGCCCGGCCGGCGGCGACGAGCGACCGGTCACCTACGTACCCGACGACGAGATGCAGGCGGGGATGGCGACCACGCGGGCGTACGCGCTGGCCATCCTGCGCGAGGGCCCGGCGTACCACGACGAGGGCGCCCGGGCGATCGTGTGGGAGCACGGTCGGCGCAACTTCGGCCTGCGCGCCGACGGCGTGCTCAACGTGGTGTGCCCGGTGACCGACGACAGCGACGTGTGCGGGGTCGGGATCTTCGACGCCACCGTCGAGGAGGTCGAGCGGATCATGGCCGGCGACCCGGGCGTCGTGGCCGGCGTGTTCCGCTACGACGTGCACGCCTGCCGCAGTTTCCCGGGCGACGCCCTGGCGCCCTGACCGGGCCATCGTCGGTCAGGACGCTGGCGTCCAAGTTCTTCCGGGTCGGAGGAGTCCCCTACGCGGCGACCTCGTCGAGCACGGCGTCGATCTGTGACATGCAGGCCTTCATGCCGTCAACGACGCCCGTGGCGATCGCCTGCTCCATCCCGACGAGTGAGTCGAAATGCGTGGTGAGGATCATGCGGGTCGTGTCGCCCGCCGCTTCGATGTCGATCTCCATGCGCGTCATGGAATTGCCGTCGCTGGGTGTTCCGTCATCATCGACGATGGCGTCTTCGACCACGAGCCTGGTCGGGGCGTCGACCTCGACCACGTTCCACGTGCCGTCGAACCTGTCGCTGCAGTCAGGGCCGGTCATGTAGTAGGTGATCGTGCCGCCCGGCGTGAGGTCGTGATGCTCGAAGGTGGCCGGGAATCCAGGCGGACCCCACCACCGCTCGAGAAGGCGCGGGTCGGCCCACAGCCGCCACACGTTGATGATGGAGGTCTGGAACTCCGCCGTGATGACCATCGTCTTGGCCTCGGTGTTCTTGTCGACATTCCAAATTGTCATTGGTCTTCCTTTCCTGTGGTTTCGTTGAGGACGTGTTCGAAGCGCTCGAGGCGAGCCCGCCACAGCGTTTCGAGTTCATCGAGAAGTTCGTGCGCGCGCTGCAGCTGGTCGACCTCGCCGCGCACGAGTTGTTCGCGTCCGCTCCGGTGCTTCGACACCAGACCCGCGACGACGAGGACCTCGACGTGCTTCTGCACCGCGGTGAGGCTGATCGGATACAGCCGGCCGAGTTCGCTGACAGAGCGCTCACGGTCGAGCGTCTGCGTGACGATGTCGCGCCGTGTTGCATCGCTGAGCGCGAAGAACAACCGGTCGGTCCGCTTCTCGCGTTCGAGAGTATCTACAACCATTAGGTTGTAGATTACACATCCCGTCGACGATGTCAACCGGGGCTAGCTCGGAGGCCGCGGGTTGTACGGCGGAGCTACTCCCCAGCCCCACCGCGGGACCGGCGCGTCCTCGACGACGACCGCATCGTCTTGGGAGTTCTGGAGCGCCAGGCGGGTGCCCCACTCGACGTAGCCGACAAACGCGGCGCGAAACTCAGGATCATCGGGCAATTGGGCGTCGTCAGCGGCCTGACTCATCGTCGAGGCGAAGCGAAAACGCTGCTCCCCCGTGATCCGGAGGTTTCGATGATGGGAGAGCATCCGGGGATAGCCGCCCAATTGTTCCGTGTAATCGGCAGGTCCGCCAAGCACCTCGGACCACCACAAGACGACGTGAGCCCTGTGGTCCTCACTGACGCCGCCCGGAAAAAACGGACTGAGCAGAGCATCTCCTTCGACGCGGTCGTAGAAGGCATCGATCAGACGTCGAACAGCAGGCGTGCCGCCCGCCCATTCGAAGAGAGTGGGCACGTCGCTCATCCCCGCAGCGTATTGACGGCGGCATCGTGCACCGGTCGCTGCAACACTCTGTGGAGAATTGGCGCTCGCAAGCCGTGTTCCGGATCGATGCCCACGGAGGTGCCAGCCATGCCTGCCGTCTCCGAAACGCGTCATGTGACGCTTCTGAGCAACGCGACCTCCGGCATCTCGTCAGGCGGGCCGAAGCCGTGCTCTGCCAGCCAGCGGACGTTCGACAGGCTTCGCAATGACCACCAAGCGCGGATGAGGTCGCGGTCGACGTCGGTGCCGTAGCCGGCGATGACGTCGTCGAGCTGCTGCTGGTGCCCGAGCGTGAGAGTGGCGAGGTCGAACAGCGCGTCGCCTTGGGATGCCTCGGACCAGTCGATGATGCCGGTGATCTCGTCACCGTCGACGAAGACATGGTCGACCTGCAGATCGCCGTGGATGAACACCGGTGTCCACGTCCGCAGCGCAGTCTCGGCGAGCCGGCGGTTGCGTGTCACCACGTCGGCGGGAAGGACGTCGTTGACGACCAGCCACTCACACTCGCCGATGAGGTGCGCTGCGATCTCGTCGATTTTCCGACCGGGCCATCGCGGCAGCGGAGCGTCGTGCAATGTCCTGATGGCCGCACCCGCCGCGGCCCACGCCGCCGGCGATGCAGCAGACGGCTCGCCGAGGTGGCCGAGCGCCGTCCCCGGCACTGCAGCGAGGGCGAGCACGGGCGGCTTGCGCCACAGGATCTCCGGGGTCGGGACCGGCGCCAGTTCCATCGCCTCGACCTCCACGTCGGTGCGCGTCTGATCACTGTCGATCTTCACGAACAGGTCGCCGACGCGCAGCGTTGCGCGCTCGCTGTGCGCGACGACGACCTCGACCCCCTCCACGTCGATCATCATCGCAGGGTGACGTCCTCGAAAAGCCCGGCGACGTCGAGTTGGTTCTCCGTGCGCGTGGAGCCCTGCGATTGTTGGGAGATGAGTGAACCTGAGCGCCGTGTCGTGTCCGCCTCACGCGAGGTGCGTGCGTCTTCGGATCGGATCTTCGAACTGATCGCTGAACCGTCCCGTCAGCCCGAGTGGGACGGCAACGACAATTTGGCCGCCGCCGAGCCCGGACAGCGGGTGCATGCGGTCGGCGACATCTTCAGGACGACCCTCACCCGAGGGACCGTCCGCGACAACCACGTGGTCGAGTTCATCGAGGGCCGGCTGATTGCGTGGAAGCCCGCTGAGCCAGGCCAATCACCTGTCGGCCATCTCTGGAGATGGCAGATCGAGCCGCTCGACGATGAACGTTCCAGGGTCGTGCACACCTACGACTGGACCGAGCTCGACGACCCGGGTCGCTTGGAGCGGGCGCGGGCCACCACAGGCGATCGCCTCGCCCTGTCGGTCGATCGGCTGGCGGTGCTTGCTGAGCGCAGTCGAGACCCAACGGTGCATCGAGAATCGCAGTGAACTCAGTCGGTTCGTGGTTTGTCGCGACAGGCCGGACGATCTGATCGACCGCGGTCTCAGACTTCAGCGAGCGCACTCGACGCACAGCAGCGTCGCCGGGAGAGCAAGCAGGCGTTCGAGACCGATCGGGCTCGCACAGCGTTGGCACAGTCCGAAGTCGCTGTCTTCGTCGATCCGGGCGAGTGCATCCTGGAGCGCGGTCCGGTCGCGCACGGCTTGTTCGAGCATCGAGTACGCCTGCGCTCGCTCGAAGGCGATGGTCGCGCCTTCGGGATCGTGCTCGTCGTCGGTGTTCGTCAACTCGGTCGCCTCGACCATGTCGTCGAACTGGCGGCCCAGCGATGCTGCCTGTTCCGCGGCGCGCGCCAAGTCGGAAACCAGGGCGCTTCGAATCGCACGTCGCTCCATGATCGTGAGGCCCTTGGCTGCTGCCACCAACCATTCGTACACCAACCCGATCGCCGCACCGTCGCCCGATGGGCACTCCGTCGCTGCCTCGACCCGCGTGACAGGCTGACGAGATGGAGCGAGGCGACGAGTCCTACGTCCGACTTCAGGTGACGTACCGCGGACGCCTCGGCGTCGAGGTCGGCGTCTTCGTCGCGGTTGATCACCTTCGCCGAGCCGATCGACTCACGGACGACGAGGAACAGCTCTACTTCGACGTCGACGACTGGTTCAAAGCGGCCCTGCCAAACCCTGCCTTCTACGACGACGGAAACACGATCGGGGCAGTCACCTGGTTCAAGGCGTCCACCTCCGGCGCGATGCTCGAACGGCTCGCACCGCTCTGCGACCTGCTTGACCGATATGACGTCGAATGGGTCGCCACAGAGTCCGGCGATCCCGGCACGATCATCTACGAGGACGAGTATCAGGTCGGGGTGGTCCCGTACGTACGACACGAGGTGTCGCCGATGCCCGCCGATGTCCAACTCGGACCAACTACCGCCGGATCCAAACGTCACCTCGGGCGCGCCTCGACGGATGAGGACTAGGCGCGCTCACAGGCGCGCCACTTGACCCGTCGACACCGCGGCGCGAACGTGGAGTACCGCGGGAGGGGGAAAGGAGGCCGACATGTCGGGCCTGGCCATCATCACCGAAGCCTGCATCGGCGTGAAGGATCGGGCGTGCGTCGACGTGTGTCCTGTGCAGTGCATCTACGAATTCGATCCGGCGAAGAACCTGCTGTTCTCCGAGGAAGAGGCAGGCACCGGCGAGGTCGCCAATACTCATACGCCGAATCCCGATGCCGTCGCGATATTCGCCGACACGATTCTGTACGTGAACGTCGACGAGTGCACGTCATGCACCGCCTGCTACCAGCCTGATGTCTGCCCGGTCGGCGCGATCTACTCCGAGGAAGTCGTGCCGGACGGTTCGCAACGCTCCAAGTACAACTCGGAGGATCCGAACAAGGGTCACGACCACTCGTTCTTCATCCAGCACAGCCGCGACGTCTTCGCCGACTGATCCCCGCGGCGGATCACCGGGACACGGCCGGTCAATCCGGTCGAGAGGTCAGGCGTTCGCCAGGTGGCCGCGGCGACACGCGTCCCACTCGGACTCGGACATGACGATCGGATCGTGCTCGTCGTCGCGAGGTGCGATCACGACGAGGTGCTCGCCGGAATGGTCGAGATGGCCTTGCAGATGGTGGTCGCCGTCCCAGCAAACCTCACCCGCACAATCCGCCCCGAGGACGGAGGCGAGGTATCGCTCCGCTCGCTGGTGCGCCTGATCGTCGTCGAATCGTTCGTGTGGCATCAGAAGTCCTCCGCCAAGTGTAACGAACGGTGTTCGTGTAATTGGCGTATCCCATTGTGTCATCGGCCGACTGCCGGTCGGTCTTGAGCGTCTCATGAGAGGCGAACGTCACATCGCCGGCCACCGACTCAGCGACCACTCAGCGACCACCTCGACCACCACCTCGACGTCGGTCGTGCATCATGGGCGTGAGGAGGCAACGGTGACGACGTCAGTGTTGAGGATCGCAGATCAACGGGCCGGTCGATTCCCCGATGTGTGCGTCCTCTCCGGAGTCGCCACCGAGAACGCCGTGCGAGTCCAGGCAGTCGAGTGGTCGGGACGATCGTGGATCCTCGGCATTCCAGGAGTCGTGTCGGTACTGCGGTGGTGGCCGGGTCGATCGTCCGAGACGGTCGCCCTCCCGGTCGCGGCGACGGTCTGGCGGATGTGGAACCGTCGCAACACCGTCGCGATGGCGCTGATGATGTTCGGTCTCGGACTCGTGGTGATCGGCGCGCTTCGTACGCGCGGTGCCGGTCGTCGTCATCGGCGTCTTCGTCGTCGTGCTGGCGTTTGTGTACCGGGCGCGCGCCGCCGTGAACTACTGGGTGACATGTCGACTCGACCCGAGTCGCGACTGCGTGATTGTCCAGCCGACACATCGTTCCTTCGACGCCCAGGCCCGAGCGCTCTTCATCCGGTCGATCACGTAGCGCTCGTTCGTGGCGCCGCACGGGGTCAATCGAGGCCGAGTGATTGCCGGCCGTAGTGATTGAGTTCGTCAATCTGGAAACGGTTGGGCCAGCTCTGTTCGTAGTGCTCGTCGGGGAAGTCGCTCGGACTCGCTCCTGAGGTGAGCGCGGCGAGCGCTGACGCGGCGTAGTCCTCGTTGCGCGGGCACCACGGTGCGGCGGGGATGTACATCACGTTGCCCCAGCCCTTTTGATCGGTGACGGGTGCGACCGCGTGCGGCATGTCGCCGTGCCACCACACCGAGTCACCAGCACCGATGTCGGGGATGCCGCTGAGCGCCTCGAGCAATGGTGCGTGCCACCGCTCGGTGACGGGGAAGACCTGACCGGGGATCATTCCGCACATGTCGTCGTCGGCGACATCGCCGAGCAACGGGCGCAGCAACAGGTAGGCGATCGCTTCGGGTATCGGAATGGCCTGCAGCACTCCTTGGTCGTGGTCCATGTCCGACAGCGCCGTCCAGCCCTGGAACGTGCGGAAGACCGAGGTCATCGTCGTGCTCGGGTACTGCGAACCCGACGTCCGATGAGCGGCGCTCCACGGGTCGAACTGCTCGATCGAACCGTCGAACACGTGTCGGAACGCCTGCTGGTACTCGGCCTTCATCCACAGGTCGAAGGTGCCTGCATCGATGTGCGTGCCCAGGCCCTTGGAGGTGGCGCCTTCGGGTCGGCGGCGGATGCGATCCGGGTACAGCACGTTGCGGTCGGGCTCGAACCATTCGGTGCCCTCGGACGTGTGGTGCCACAGCGAGTTCAGGAACGTCTGGACGTTCGCCATCCGTTCGCTCTGGCGCGCTTGCATCTGCGCGTGCGACCAGTAGATCGGATAGATCTCGGGCTTCGAATCGACCGTGCCGAAGAAGTCGTCGCCCGGGCCTCGATACGTCTCGAAGAAGTCGTTCGAGTCCACGTAGTCGACGATCTGACGATCCCAGTTCAAGGCTTGTTCGCGATCGAAGTGTCCACGAACAACCAGGCACCCGCGTCGACGCAGCAAGGAGTACGACTCGGCCGAGACCGTGCCCGCGGCAATGTCCGCGTAGTCGAGCACTGGCCAGGCGGTACCCGCGGCTCCGTTCGCCGCGCGGATCTCGCCGGCGCGCACCGATACGAGGTCGGCGACAACCCCGAAGATCTCGTCGATGCTGCGCCCCGACGCTTCGATGCGCGCCCGGATCGCCGACTTGATCGTGCGCACCGCGGCAGCCACGTCTGACGGTGGACGCTCCCAGGACGGCAGGCTCGGCACGTCGGGTCCTGTCACCTCGGAGCGCGGACGTTGCGTTGGCCCACCGCGCCGCGCAGGCCGACGCATCCGACGCACCCGATGCAGTCCACGCAGTCGATGCAGGCAACGCAGGCAATGCAGCGACGGCAGCGGACGCACGCGACGGTGGCGACGCAGTTGCGGATACCGACGCCAAGGATCGTGAGCAGGCTGCCGATGACACCGACGCTCCCGGCGGTTCCAGCACTTCCCGCGACGGCCACGCTCCCAGCCGTGCCCGCACTCCCGGCCACGGCAACGCTCCCAGCGGTGCCAGCACTTCCCGCGACGGCCACGCTCCCAGCCGTGCCCGCACTGCCGGCCACGGCGGCGCTCCCGACGGTCAAGGCACTGCCGGCCACGGCAACACTGCGTGCAATCGCTGCGCTGCCCGCCACGGCGACGCTGTCAGCGACGCGGACACTGCCCGCCACGCTCTCCGCGCCGCCAGGACCACCACCGACCTGCGCCGAGTGTCGTTCCTCGGTCACGATGCGTCGAATCTCGATCCGGCACGAGCCACGGCGCACAGTCTCCACGACCGATGAGCACCGCGCTGACCGGCGACGTGGACCGTCAGCGGCGCGGCCGGCGCCCGCCGCCGTGCCGCCGCGAGGTCATCGGGTGAACGTGATGTGGGTGACGCCGCTGGGCGTCGTGACTGACTCCACGTCGTACTGCTGCTCCAACCCCTCCAGGCCGTCCCACAGCCGAACCCCGCGGCCGAGCAGGATCGGCACCAGCACGACGTGCAGATGGTCGACGAGACCGGCGGCGAGGAACTCGCGCATCATGGTCGGGCCCCCGCCGATGCGGACGTCCTGACCGGCGGCGGCGTCCCGCGCCACCTCGAGCGCCTCCGCCGGCGCGGCGTCGAGGAAGTGGAACGTCGTACCACCCTCCATCTCCATCGGCGGGAGCGGACGGTGGGTCAGGACGTACGTCGGTGTGTGGAACGGCGGGTCGTCACCCCACCACCCGCGCCACTCCGGGTCGTCCTGCCAGCCGGGAGGGCCGAACTTGTTGGCGCCCATGATCTCGGCGCCGATCCCGGGTCCGTGCCGCACGGCCATCGCGTCATCGAAACCCTCGGTGCCGCCCTCCTCGCCAAAGACTTCACGGCGGGCGAACCGGGTGGCCATCATCCACTCGTGGAGCCGATGCCCGGCGTGACCGAACGGCGAGTCGAGGGCCTGCCCCTCGCCGGTGGCGAACCCGTCGAGCGAGATCGAGAAGTTGTGGATACGGACGCGTGACATGGTGGCTCCTTCGGGTGGTTGGTGGTCGGTCAGATCGGTCGAACTGTCCCGCGGCGGGAAATCATGGACCGTCGGCTTCAGGCGACTCCGAGGTGGTGCGCGAGCTTCTGCATCGTCTGCAGACCGAGTTCGACCGCGCCGAATCCGATGCCTTCCGCTCGCTGCTCGACGGTTGGGTGGAGCTGGCGGAGCGTCAGCACCGTCTTTCCATCGGCTTGCTCATCGAAGGTCAGCGTCACTCGGAAGCGCGTCGGGTCATCGTCGATGTCGTGGCCGTGATCCAGCACCAGCCTCTCGACGGGAACGACTTCGAGGTAGTCGAAGCGATTCGTGTCGACGATGCCGTCTCGGGAAACCATGTCGAAGCACGCTCGACCTCCCGGGCGCACGTCCATCTCGCGGACCGTGCAGGTGTAGCCATCGGGACCGAACCATTGGCAAAAGGCGTCGGCATCGGTCCACGCGGCGAACACCGCTTCGCGTGTGGCGTCGAACACTCGAACGAGGACGATCTCACGATCGAGCGCCCACGTCGTCGGATCGGCGATGGACGGGGTACTGCTCATGGCTCCTCCAATTTCGATGGGGATGCGGTTCGGTCAGATGTGCGCCGGAGATGCAGATCGAGCCGGTCGAAACGTTGCTCCCACGCAGCTCGTGTGTGCTCGGCCCATGCCGCGATCTCGACCAGAGGTTCCGGCTGCAGCTGGCATGGGCGCCGTTGTCCATCGCGGCCGCGACTGATCAGACCCGCCCCCTCGAGGACCTTCAGGTGCCGGGAGATGGCCGGGAGACTGATCGGGAACGGCTCGGCCAATTCGAGCACGCTTGCCTCACCGTCGGCCAACCGACGCACGATCGAACGCCGCGTCGGATCCGACAAGGCGGCGAAGACGACGTCGAACCGATCGGGGGCCATCACGGTCATCGGCACCGTCGCTTCAGCAGATACTTCACAGATCAGTTATTTAACAGAACGGCTACATATTGTCAAGACACCCGAGTGTCGACGCGGCACATCGACACCCCGGCCGACCGGGCAATGCGTGAACAATCTGCGCACCGGCGCCGCACATTGATCACGCATTCGCCGGTCGGCGGGCTTCAGAACTCGAACCTGGCGATGACGGCGGCGTGGTCCGAACCGGGCTCGCATCGTCGTGACCCGGCGTCGTCGTCCATCGATGGCAGGGCGTCGAGGCCAGCGGCCATGACCGTGCCCACCGACTCGACGGTGGACTCCTCGACCAGGAATCGACTGGCAAAGATGTGATCGATCAGCTCCGGTCGCCCTCGATAGACGCGACTGAAACGCTCGCTCTCCGGAATCAGCGGCGCCAGGTTCCACATGCGGTCGCCATCACCGTTGTCCGCTCGCTCGAATCCGAGAGTTCCGATCTCCGAACCAGGCGGACCGTTCAAGATCAGCGTCGTCGCCGCTGCGAGCTCGTCGTTCATGTCACCGGCCAAGATGACCGCCTCGCTCCGCCCGGCGCCGGCCAGTTCCGCGGTGAGGTGCGTTCGAAGCGTGGTGGCTTCCGACGCGCGCCGAAACAGCGCATAGGCGCTGAAGCGGGCTCGTTCGTCTTCATCTCGAGCGTTGAATCGCCCTCCTGGAAACGTCAAGAGCTTCGACTTGAGATGACACGTGATCACGCGGACATCACGGTCGTTGGCCCGCACCGTGCATTGCAGGGCGCCTCGACCCATCTGGTTCATCAATGGTGGCCCGGCGGGCCCGTCCGGATCGTCGCCCACCTGGATCGGCAGCAGGCCCGCCGGGAACGGGCGGACGTCGACGAGATCGTGCAGTTCGCGAGTCGACAGGAACCCGACACGAATGTCTCGTTCGTCCGGCATCCCGAGTGCGCGATACGGCATCTCGTGGCCGAGCGTGTCCTGCAGCGCGGCGAGGGCGCCGTCCGTTCCGATCTCCTGCAAGCACAGCACGTCCGGTTCAACGTCATCGATCACGGCCGCCAACGAGGCAAGTTTGGCTGCGAACTCAGCCGTGGTGTCGGGTCCATCCTCTGCGCCGACCGGAAAGAGGTTCTGCACGTTCCACGTCATCACCCGAAACTCGCCCATCACACCTCCTGATCCGAATTCGCACCCGTTACTACCTCACCGGGACATGAGATCGTCGGCAGCAGTCCACCGACCGAGGTCAGTGCGGGCGCAGGAGCAGCAGCGTGTCGTACTCGAGTTCGGGCACCCTTCGGCCGCTCGCAGCCATCACGATCGACGGGAAGCTGCCGTCGAGATGCGCCCGGGCCTGGCCGGCCAGGCTGAGTCCCCAGCGCACCGTTCCCAGCACCCGCCACCACTGGAACCGGTCCTCGTCCCAGGTGCCTCCGGCCGCCTCGTAGGCATGGCGGAGGGTGGCGATCGAGCCGAGACCGCCGACCTGGTGAGCTGTCCTCGCGGAACCGCCACATCCGCTGGCAGGGCCAGGCGAGATCTTCCATCGGGTCACCGATCCGCGCGGTCTCCCAGTCGAGCACCGCGCGCAGGCCATCCTCTCCGACGATGATGTTGCCCGTCCGCACGTCGGTGTGCACAACCGTCATCCGGTCGGGTTCGGTCGGGGCGTTGCGCTCCAGCCAGCGGACCCCGTACGAGAACACGGGGGACGGATCGAGGAGCCCGTCGAGCAACGTGTTGACCGTGGTCATGATGGTGGCGACCGGCCCCGGGCCGGTGGGCCGCGGCAACACGGAAGGCGCCGACGCGGGGTCGACCGAGTGCAGGCACGCAAGTGCGTTGCCGATCTGCTCGACCACCCGCTCACCGACACCATGTTCGTGAGCGAGGCGCAGTACCCGCCGGGGGACGGACTCGCCGTCGACCGCTGTGCTGAGGAAGAAGGGCCCGCCGAGCACCGATTCGTCGCCACAGACGTGGTGAATGTGCGGGACCGGGACACCGGCGTTCTCGGCGAGCGTGCGCACGGCGGCCTCGCCTGCCACGTCGAGCAACTGGATCGCCGCGCTCGGGATCATGGTGAGCGCCAGCCGCTGCGTGCCCGTGTCGCTCGTCGCGTCGAACAGGGCGTTCAATCGCCTCGCGCCGGCGGAGGCGAACGACAGGCCGCTGACCCGCACGTCGCGCCCTTCCTGCTCGGTGAGCCACGCCGCGAGCGCGCGATCGAGATCAGCGGAGGCCATCAGTCGCCGTCCCAGGAGTCGTGTCCCGGCTTGACGATGGCGAGGTCGGCCCGGGTCGCCCGGAGCAGCACCGGCCACACTGCCGCATCGTCCTCCGGCGAATCGGCGCGACCGCGGCGCAGGGCGTCGGCCGCCTCACGACGCAGGGTCAGGAGGTCGGCATGGGCGGGCGCGGCGTCGCCGAGCAGACCGATCCACGCCTCACGCTCCGCGGCGTCGTTGCCGAAGGCGAGCTGCACCTCACGGTGAACGATGCCGATCAGGCTCGCCGCGACGCGCGCCTGGTGCTGTGCCGGTCCGGACAGCGCGGGAACCAGCACCTCGTCGAGCAGCGCGGCGACGTCGCGCAGGATCTCCTCGGCCGTCGGTCGGGGTTGCATGCGGGTCCTCCGTCAGCCGAGCAGGTCGAACTCGGCCGGATCGGGCCGCAGGGTCCGCTGCCAGTACTCGAGCAGGGTGAACGGCCAGTTCTGCGCCACACGGCCGCTGTCGTTCTTGTACCAACTGCTCACCGTCGAGAATCCCCACGCCATCTTGCTGTTGGCCTCGTCGACCTGCTCGTTGAATTCGTCGTGCACGTCCTGCTTGACCTCGATGGCCCGCTTCCCGCTGCCGAGCGCCTGCTCGATCAGACCGAGGATGAAGCGCACACCGCATTCGGAGAAGTAGACGATGCTGCCGTTGATGACGATGTTGGTGTTCGGACCGTAGAGGCAGAACAGGTTCGGGAAGCCCGGCACCGCGACGCCGAGATAGGCGCGGGCCTCGCCCTGCCATTGCTCGTGCAGCTCGATCCCGCCACGTCCCGTCACGCGCATCGGCGTGAGGAACTCCGAGGCCTTGAACCCCGTGCCGTAGATGATCACGTCGAACTGGTGCTCCGTGCCGTCGGCCATGCGGATGCCCTGCTCGGTGATCGCACCGATCCGCTCCGTCTCGAGGCGCACGTTGTCGCGCTTGAGCGTGCGCGCCCAGATGCCGTTGTCGCGGATGCCACGCTTGGATCCCGGCGGGTACTGCGGGACGACGTGTGGAAGCAGATCGGGGCGATCACCGAACTCGGCCGTGATGTACTCCGTGAGGAGCAGGCGCATCACGTCGTTCATCTCGCTCACCGCCCGCTCCGTCGGACCGTAGGCAGGGTCGACCGTGACGTTGGCCAGCGCGCCGTCGCCCATCGCCCAGAAGATGCAGAATCGGTTGAACTCGCTGTACGAGGGCACGTGCGCGTACAGCCACCGGAGCCCGTCGGCGATCGGATCGTGGTAGTCGGGAGTCGGAGCGATCCACGCGGGCGTCCGCTGGAACACCGTCAGCTCGCCGACGATCGGGGCGATCTCGGGGATCAGCTGCATCGCGCTCGCGCCGGTGCCGATCACGGCCACGCGCTTGCCCGCGAGATCGACCGACGAATCCCAGCGGGCCGAATGGAACGCCGGACCGGCGAAGCTGTCGCGGCCCTCGATGTCCGGGTACCGCGGCTGGTTGAGTTGACCCACGGCGCTGACGACCGCGTCGGCAACGAGCGTCTCCTCGGTACCGTCGGCCCGCCGGACGCGGACCGACCACGTCAGGTCGTCGTCCGACCACTCGGCGGACAGCACCTCGGTCGAGAACTGGATGTGCTCGCGGATGCCGAACACATCGGCGCACTCCTCGAAGTAGCTGGTGCAGCACGTCCTGCGTCGAGAAGTGGAACGGCCAGTCGTGCCGCTGCGCGAAGGAGTAGCTGTAGTTGTGGTTCGGGTTGTCGACGCGACACCCCGGATACGTGTTCTCCCACCAGGTGCCACCGACGCCGGCGTTCTTGTCGACGATCACGAACGGCACGCCCGCTTGCTGCAGCCGCCGGGCGGTGACCAGGCCCGACATGCCGGCGCCGATGATCAGGACGCGGAAGTCGACACCGCGCGCCAGCTCGTCGAGCTGCCAGCCCGGTGCACGACGGTCCTCGCCCCGGTAGGCGAGTTCCTCTTCGAGCAACGGGAGGTACGGGGCCATCGGTACGCCACCGACGGTGAACTCGAGGATCTGGAGCAGTTGGTCGTCCGACGGCGCCGGTGCGGGTTGCGACTCCCGTCGTCGCGGTAGCGGATCAGGGTCTCCAGCGCGAGTGCCCGCACGGCGGCAGCTTGCTCGTCGCTGAGACCGGCCTGCGGCATCGCGAAGAGCAGTGGATCGGGGCGGAGGTCCTCACGGAGCACCGTGAGATCACCCGTGAGATAGGCGAGCGCCGGAAGCAGCGGCGCGATCTCGGCATCGTCGAGCGCGCGACGGATCTCGTCGTCGCTGGCCGTGATCAGCTCGATGTCGCGGACGAAGGGGCTCGGCGACGACTCGGCCGTCACGCTCACTCAGTGACCCCCTTCGGCGCCTGTTGGCTCATGAAGCCGAACATGTAGCCGGCGACGCGACGCATCTGGATCTCCTCGGCTCCCTCGGTGATGCGGTAGCGGCGGTGGTGGCGGTAGATGTGCTCGAACGGCTTGTGACGGGAGTACCCGAGGCCACCGTGGACCTGCATCGCACGGTCCGCCGCGTCGCAGCACAGCCGGTTGGCCCAGTAGTTGCACATCGAGACCTTGTCGGACTGGGAGAACGCCCCGTTCTTGTCCATCGACCACGCGGTCTTGTGGATCAGTGCGCGCAGCATCTCGCACTGCGTCTGCAACTCGACGAGCGGGAACTGGATCGCTTGGTTGGAGGCGAGTGGCTTGCCGAACGGCTTGCGCTGCTTGGCGTACTCGATGGATTGGTCGATGCAGAACTGGGCGGCGCCGAGGCTGGACGCGGCCTGGCGGATCCGGTTCTCGTTGAAGAAGTGTTGGACGACCTGGAGCCCCGTGCCCTCGCCGCCGAAGATCGAACTGTGCGGCACGCGCACGTCCGTGAGCCGGATGTGGGCGTGATCGGTCGGCATGTTGAACGTCCACAGGTACTCGAGCACCTCGAAGCCGGGCGACTTCGTCGGCGTGAGGAACGCCGTGATGCCGTGCCCGTCGCCGGCCTTGCCGCTGGTGCGCGCCATGATCATGTCGTACTGCGCCTTGTGGATGCCGGTGTTCCACGTCTTCTCACCGTTGATGATCCACTCGTCGCCGTCGCGCACGGCAGTGGTCTCCATGTGCGTCGCGTCGGAACCGTGATCCGGCTCGGTGATGCCGAACGCGAATCCCTTGCGCCCTTCGGCGAGGTCGTCGATCCACTCCGCCTTCTGCTCGTCGGTGCCGTAGGCGATCATCAGCAGCAGACCGACGTTGTTGCCGACGATCGAGTGCTCGTTCTGCAGGTCGTTGTGCAGTCCGAGGCCCTTGCGCGCGAAGTGCTCGCGAATGATCGCCATGCCGAGGTTGGTGCCGTTCTTGCCGCCGAACTCCTCCGACAGCGGGTACCGGTAGTGGCCGGCGGCATCGGCGAGCCGCCTGGCCTTGCCGAGCAACTGCTCCCACTCCTCGTTCGGGAGCCCTTGGTTGTCCCAATCGGTGCGCGCATCCTCGCGACGGTGATCGAAGAATCGGATGTTGTCGTCAGCCTGCTCGAGCGGCTTGATCTCGCGTTCGATGAACTCATCGAGTTCTACGAGGTAGTCGGCCAGGTCTTGGGGAATGTCGAAGTCCACGAGCGCGAACGTACCGTCCGGCCTGTCGGCGATTACCAGCGTGGCCGTAGACAGGGTTGACGACTCCGCGTTTCGTGGTCGACGCCGTCGATGCGACGCTGGAGCCCCGGGGCCAATGTCCGGCGTAGCGCTCCTGGAGTTCCGGACGCTGGGGTGTGCTGTCGGGCGAGCTGTCAGGTCGGTGTCGACACGACGAGAACCTCGAGGCGGACGCCAAACTTGTCCGCCAGCGCCCCAGCGTCAGTCAGGATCTGCTGGCCGACGGAATCCTCGAGAGCGGCGTGGATGTCGTCGAGCGATCGGAATACCACCTCGGTCATCCTGAAGTAGGGACCGTCGATGCAGCGCGAGGTGACCGCGGCCTCGCTGCCGCGCAGTTCGGCGAGCCTCGGGAAGTGCGAACCGAGGTACTCGCGCTCGAACGCGTCCACATCGTCCGGTTCGCTCCACAGGCCGATCAACCTCATAGTGAATCACCAAACCTAATGGGCACACACAGGTGCCCGATTCTTCGCTGACGGGTGCAGCGGGAGAAACGTGCTGATCGGTGACACATCACACCGCAGCGTTCACACACCGGGGTCGGTATTCGGCCAATCGATGTTGACGGTCGCCGCGACATCGCTGTGGGATCGCAGCCAAGCGCGGGCGAACGGGCAGATCGGCACGACAGTCAACCCACGGCTGACGGCATGGTCGATCGCCGCCGTGACGAGCCGGCTACCAACTCCCTCACCCTCGAGCTCCGGCGGCACCACCGTGTGCAGGATGATGAAGCGGTCGGCCCGCTGGCGGAACTCCAGAAACGCTGTCGCGGCCTCGGATTCGAACGTGAATCGGCGGGCGGCCTCATCGAGTTTGATCATGTCTCCCCGACGCTACGCGGCCAGCGGACCACCCGACGCGAACGACGTTCACCTCGTCGACCGAATCGCGTCGGGACATTCGACCCTGTGAAACCTGCACCGTGACGCCCATGCTGGAGGCATGACCAGCTACGACGATTACCTTCGCTGGCTGTATCGCGACGGCCCGAATCTGTTCGCCCGCGTGCAGAACCGCGTGTCGGCGGTCGCGTTCTCGGCGGGGATCTGGCCCAGGCGAGTGGCGACGCTCGAGGTTCGTGGCCGACTCAGCGGCCGGTTGATCTCCTTCCCGGTCGTCATCGCCGAGCTCGATGGCGAGCGCTATCTGGTCTCGATGCTCGGCGAGCGCGCCGAATGGCCGCGCAACGTCCGCGCCACCGGCGGGCAGGCATTCCTTCGCCATGGCCGACGTGAGGCCGTCAGCCTCGTCGAGATCGATCCCGTGGAACGCGCCCCGATCCTGCGCCAGTATGTGGCTGTCGCGCCGGGCGCTCGACCGCACATTCGGGTCGATCGCCACGCCGACCTCGACGAGTTCGAGCGAGTCGCCGCCGACTTCCCGGTGTTCCGCATCACGCCATCCAGCGCGTGGCCGCCAGCTGACGAGCACCACGCCGGCGCGCCCGGACCCGCTGACCCTGGCCGTGGCGGCGTAGGTAGGCTCGGCTCATCACTGCACCGGCCTTCGTGATCACCCCGGCTCCCGCCACCGCGCGCCCGCGGCGGAGAGACCAGCGACCGTTCGTCTGGGCACGGCGCGCCGTCGTCGCGTTCGTGTTGTTCATGGTCGTCGGCAACCTGGCGATCCTCGTCCCGTCGCTCCTGCTCCAGCACTTCGCCGGCCCATCGGCGCCGGCGGTCGCCGCGTCCGTTCGCGATGTCGCCCACCTCGCCGCGGTCGACACCGACGTGTGGCGCGGCGCGGCGCCGACATCCCTGGAGGGATACCGGTCGCTGGCGGCGGCCGGGGTCACGACGGTCGTGGACCTGCGGGCGGAGCCCGATCGGGCGATCGACGACGCGACGCTCCGATCGTTCGGGCTGCGGATCGTCTCGCTGCCGATCCGCGACGGCCAGACGCCGACCCCGGCTCAGATCGACGAGTTCCTGCACGTCGTTGCCGACAGCAGCGGCACGGTGTTCCTGCACTGCGGCGCCGGTGTGGGACGCACCGGGAGCATGGCGGCCGCGTACCTCGTGGCCACCGGCCAGACGTCGGGCGTGCAGGCGACGTTGCGCAACCTCTCGGTCGGTCCGCCGTCGCTGGAGCAGATCGCGTTCACGATGCGGTTGCAAACGGACCGCGCCGAGCAGGCCAACATGCTGGTCGTCGCGGCCAGCCGCATGCTCGACGCGCCGCGCCGCATCTGGACCACGCTTCTCTGACCCGACGAGCCCCGACCGCTCCTCCAGTTGGTAGCCCCGAACTTCGACGTTTGCGACAAGATTTCGGAGACCCGGCCCTCAGAAATCCCGACGCAAACGTGGAATGTGACGGGCGGCCGGCGACGGTCAGGCCGCCGGCAGGTCGACGATGCCGAGGACGTCGCCGCGGACACGGTCGATGGTGGCGTCCTGCAGGCAGCCCGTCAGCCGTTTGCGCTCGTGTGGTCCGAGTGCGGGCGACAGGGTGGCCACGCCGTTGCCGCCGTCGCCGATGTGCAACACGACGAGTCGGTTGGCGATCGTCTGGTTGCAGGCGTACCAGAGCGCCCGCGCCGACTCGGCGATCGGCTGCGGGGCGCGCTGGGTGTCGACATCGAACGTCACCACGCTGGTCGATCCGGCCACGACCTCGTCGATCCGGTTCTGGGTGCGGTCACGCAGCGTGTCGACGGCGACCGAGGCGAGCACGGCAACGAGCAGGATCACGAGCGATTTGCGCATCTCCTCACCTCGGGAGGGGCCGTTGCAGCAGGTCGATCGGGTCCTCGCCGCCGAGGAACCCGCCCTCAGGGGGAGCCAGCCCGGCGAGGTCCCTGCTCAGCGAGGTGGTGTTCCCTGAACGGCTGGTGAGTCGGGCGATCCGCTCGACGATCCACGCCAGTCCGCTGGCCAGGACGCCGGCGCCGAGCAGCACCGGGATGAAGACGTTCATCTGGTTCGGGTCGCGCAGCCAGGCGAAGCTCTTCGAGCCGGACGACGGCGCGGCATCGAGCCGAGCCTTGATGCGCTCGGCCCGGCCCGCCTCGTCGATACGACGTCCGAGTCTGTCGAGCCTCGACAGCAGCAGAATCGCGACGAGACCGACCTCGGCCGCGACCAGCAAGGTCCCGGCGATGAGGGCCCGGTTCCACTCCCACAGCGTGAGGTAGGCGAAGAAGTACCAGATCGACGCCACCAGCGTGACGAGCAGCAGGACGACACCGATCCGCCTCACGCCGCCACCTCCTCCTCGGTCGAGCCCGCCCGATCGATGACGGTCACCTCGCCGGTCGATCCATCGACCTCGACGACGTCGCCGTCGTGCATGACGCCGACCGCTCCGACCTTGCCGACGACGGTCGGCACGCCGAACTCACGGGCGAGGATGGCGAGATGGCTCAGCGGGCTGCCGGTCTCGGCGACCAGCCCGGACAGCTGTGGGATCACCGGCGCGAGGCGCGGATCCAGTGCGGGCACGACGAGCACGACGCCGGGACCGGCGTCGGCGACGTCGGACCGGACGACACCGCGACCTCGGCCGCCGCCGACCGGGATGCCGCTGCCCTCCACGCCGTGCACGACGGCGATCGGGGTCCCGTCGGCGGCGAGTCGGAACAGCGGCGGCAGTTGCGTGCGGCGCATGGCGTCGGGTCGCCCGTCGGGTGGAACGGCTGACCGGTGCGCAGCACGGTCTCCAACTCGTCGAGCCGGAGGTAGCGGACCGCTTCGAGGTCGGCGATGACACCGGTCGCGGCGAGCCGCCGGCCGAGCTCCGTTGCGGCACGGGCGCTGAGCTCGTGCACCCAGCGGATCCGCACCCGCAGCGCCTCGCGCGCGACGCCTTCCATCGTCGGGGCCGGCGCCGGGGTCGTCGGACGGACGGCGGTGACCGCGCCGGGCGGATCCTTCACGGGCGGGATGCGCGGGGCGATCAGGGTCAGCACGATCGGTGACCGGGCGACGACCTCCTCGCTCGGCACACCCTCTCGTGCGGCGGCAGCCAGCACGCCGAGCGCGGTTCCGGCGGCGCCCGCGGACGGGTCGGCCGTGAGCAGCGCGCCGGCGAGCGACTCATAGCCGTGGAGGGCGCGCAGCGCGGTGCCGGCGTTGCGCAGGATCCGCAACAGGTCCCGGTCACCGAGCGCACCGAGGGCCGGCACGGCCAACAGGTCGCCGTCGATGTCGGCAATCAGATCGCGGGCGAGGTCGGGCAGGGCGACGCCGAGCCGGCCGACGCGCCACCCGGCGCGCAGTCGGCGGACGCCCGGCCGCGGGTCGATCTTGCTCAACAGCGACCGGCGTCGTGGGTCGGCGCCGAGCAGCACGAGGTCGACGGCGGGGCGGCCATCGACGCTGATGACCAACGGCGCCCTCCGCAGCCGGCCGGGCGACGACCCGCCGAGCAGGCCCAGCGCGTGACGCAGACCGTCGCGCAGCGGATCCAGCCAGAGGTCCTCCTCGAGGGGCGACAAGGCGTCGGCGAACGTCTCGGCCAACGGCCCGGGACCGTAGAGCGGACCGCTCCCCGGACCGTGCAGCGTGGTGATGGGACGCGACTGCAACAGTCGCACGGCGCCGGAGTCGTCGATCGCCCACTCGATGTCCTGCGGGCGGCCGGTGAGTCGTTCCAGGCGCACCGCCATCGCGGCGAGCGCCCGGAGGTCACGATCGTCAGGCCCGTCGCCGCCGTCCGCCTCGACGCGTCGACCCTTGCGGGTCAGCGTCGCCGTCCAACCGTCGACCTCGCCGCCGACGAGGCGATCGGGCCCGCCGCGCACGGCGGAGACGACGATGCGGTCGGTGCGCTCCGAGATCGGATCGGCGCCGAACATGACGCCGCCCCACGTCGGCGCGAGGTAGGGCTGGACGAGCACCGCCATCTCGACGGCCGTCGCCGTCCCGTGGTCGTCCGTCACCCCGTCCTTCGAGGCAAGGACGTCGGCCACGGCCTCGACGAAAGCCTCCCAGCCGCGGACGTCGAGCCTCGACACGAACAGGCCGGCCATGGAGCTGGTCTCGCCGTCCTCCTTGGTCGCCGACGAACGCACCACGAGGGCGATCCGACCGTCGTCGCTCAGCGCCCGCCACGCCTGACGTACCGCGTCGGCGGTGATCGCCACGGAGTCGAGCGCGGTGGTGAGCACGAATCCGGGCAGTACCGGCAGCCCGGCAGCCTTCGACCGGGCCAGGCTCGCGGCCTTCGCCCCGACGAGCTCGAGCGAGGTCGCCTCGCCGTCGCGCAGATCGACCACGACGGGTCGCTCACCACTGATCTCGAACGAGATCTCGCTTGCAATCGTTCTCATCTGCGCCCCCAAGGCCGACACACCGACTTGATCCGTTGTCAACACAAGCCAAGCCTCCTGACTTCCGAATTCGCGCTCTCTGTGACCAACGGCTCACGAGCCGCGTGCTGCGTGCTCCTGCGGTTCGAATCGTGGTCGAGCGGTTTCGCCGCTCGGCTCCACGATCCAGGATCGGGCTGTCACTTCGCTGTTGTTTGGCGGCGCTGCCGAGCGATGCAAACTCCACGCACCGATGCGATGTCAGCCGTCCGACAGGACGATGACAGACCGCTCGGCGATGGTGGGATCGAAGGTCATCGGGGCAGATGGCAGCCACCCATTCGGTCGGCCGGCCCCTGTCCCCCAGGTGAGAGGAGCGATCGATGAAGGTATTCGTAGCCGGCGCAACGGGTGCGATCGGCAAGCAGCTCGTGCCACGGCTGGTCGCCGCGGGCCACCAGGTCGTTGCGATGACGAGCAAGGAGGCCAACCGGCAACTCGTCACCGCGTTGGGCGCCGAGGTGGCGGTGGCGGATGCGCTCGATGCAGATCAGGTCGTCGAGGCCGTGGCTCGCGCCAGCCCGGAGGTGATCGTGCATCAGCTGACCGCGATCGGCTCGGTCGACCTGCGACACCTGGACCGCGACTTCGCCGTCACCAACCGCCTGCGGACCGAAGGCACCGATCACCTGCTGTCGGCAGGCCGTGCCGTCGGGGTCCGGCGGTTCGTGGCGCAGAGCGCGGTGTACGGCAACTACGCACGCGTCGGCGGCCCGATCAAGAACGAGGAGGCCCCGCTCGACCCCTCTCCCCCGCGTGAGGGTCGCGAGACGGCGGCCGCGATCAAGCGACTCGAGACAGCGGTGCTCGGTGCCGGCTGGACGCAGGGAATCGTGCTGCGCTACGGCGCCTTCTACGGTCCGAACACCTCACTGTCGCCCGGTGGCGAGCAGTTCGAGATGGTCCGACAACGCAAGTTCCCGCTGGTCGGCAACGGCGCCGGGATGTGGTCGTTCATCCACATCGCCGACGCCGCCGACGCGACCGTTGCCGCCGTCGACCACGGCTATCGCGGCATCTACAACGTTGTCGACGACGATCCGGCACCGGTGGCGGAATGGCTCCCGACGCTGGCAGAGATTCTGGGGGCCAAACGCCCGATGCACGTCCCCCGGTTCGTCGGGCGGGTCTTCGCAGGTGGGCTCGGCGTGGCGTTCATGACCGAGATCCGTGGTGCGTCCAACGAAAAGGCCAAGCGCGACCTCCGCTGGCAGCCGGAGCACCCGAGTTGGCGCGAAGGGTTCCGCGAGGTCAGCGCAGCCGGAACCGCCCGGCCCGCAGAGGACGCCCTCGAGGACTCCCGCGGCGAACGTCAGATCCCGCCGGTGTCGCCGAGCGACGACCAGATCTCCAGCACCTGCACGCCATCGGGCAACTCGACGAGGAACTCCTCATCGCGGTCCAGGTGATGGATCTGTTTCGGGTCATCACCGGCGAAGCGCGACATGGCCGCCACATCCTCCCAGTACGAGATCGTCACGAACTCGACCTCGTCCTCGGCGTGGAACGACCACGACATCGATTCGATCATGGAGTTCTCGATAGACCTGCGGACATGGAGTCGTTGCATGGCTGCCGCGTCGTCGTGACGGGTGGCACGAGTGGTCTGGGGTGGGCCATGGCCGAGGCGCTCGTCGACGCCGGGGCCACCGTGGCACTGACGAGCCGCAGCCGAGAAAGGGCCGAGGCCGCGGCGGGCCAGTTGGGTGGCGGTGCGATCGGCCTGGCGTCGGACGTACGCGACGAGGAATCGGTCGCCGAAGCGGTCGACGCCGTCGTCGATCGATTCGGCGGCATCGATCTGCTCGTCAACAACGCCGGCATCGGCATGCGCACCGTGAACGCTCGGTTCCCGGCGTATGCACAGCCGTTCTGGGAGGTCGACCCGCAGGCGTTCCAGGACGTACTCGACACCAAAGTGACCGGCGTGTTCCTCGTCGCCCGTGCCGTCGTGCCGCACATGCTGGCCGCCGGTTCGGGCCGGATCGTCAACATCTCGATGAGTGAATCGACCATGACCCGGGCGGGGTTCGCTCCCTACGGGCCATCCGGGGCTGCCGTCGAGGCGATGTCGCGCATCATGGCCGCCGAACTCGACGGCACCGGCGTGACCGTCAACCTCCTCCTGCCCGGCGGCCCCACGGCGACCGGGATGGTCCCCGCGGACGCCCCCGAGGAGTTCAAGGCCCGCCTGCTCGAGCCGTCGGTCATGAGCGCGCCCATCGTCTGGCTCGCTTCGTCGGCGGCGGCCGACGTCCATGACCAGCGCATCGTCGCCAACGAGTTCGACGACTGGCTCACGCGCCGCGGGCGCGGCTGAAGCCCGTCAGGAGCGCAGGACCTTCTCCATCGGCTTGCCCTTGGCCAACTCGTCGACGAGCTTGTCGAGGTAGCGGATCTTCTGCATGAGCGGATCGTCGATGTCCTGGACCCGGACACCGCACACGACACCGGTGATCGACGAGGACTTCGGGTTCAGCTGAGCCTCAGCGAAGAACTCGTCGAACGTCGTGTTCGCCGCGAGGTGTTCCTGCAACGTCGCTTCGCTGTATCCGGTGAGCCACGTGATGACTTCGTCCAACTCGGCCTTCGTGCGCCCCTTGCGCTCGACTTTGGTCACGTAGTGCGGATACACCGATGCGACGGGTGTCGTGAAGATCCGATGCATCAGCAGCCAGCCTAGGTTCCGACGAGCGACGAGCCGATTCAGCCGTCGACACTGGCCACGATCTCGCGAAGCGCGGCCACGTGTCCCTCGAACGCGCTCCGTCCGGTGTCGGTCAGGCGCACATGAACCCGGCGTCGCCGGTCCGCCAACGGGCGCTCGATCCCGATGTAGCCGGCGCCTTCCAAGGTTGCGAACTGCTTGGACAGTGCCGAATCGGAAAGTCCCAGGCTGTCGCGGACGAACGCGAAGTCGACCCAGTCGGCGGCGGCCAAGAGGGCGACGATCGACAGTCGGGTGCTCGGGTGGATGAGTTCGTCGAACTGCGGCTCGGCACTCATCGCGCGAGCGTTGCGCAGCGCCCGCCGACGCACTGCGGCCATCAGCTCCGGACCGCCGAGGGCGACCGCGATCGCCGCCATGACACCGGCGATCGTGGCCGGGTGGTCCGCACCGTCGGCATCGATCAACAACGCCGCCACGACGGTGAGCACGCTGAGACCGACGAGCAAACCGATCACCAACGCGGGGACGCGCGTACCGACCAGTTCGGCTCGGACACTCAGCGCGGACGATCGCCTCCTTCCCGACAACACGTTCTGTGCCACCGCCGCGTGGGTGGCGCCGAAGGCCAGCGTCGCCGCGGCGAACAACCAGCCAGGGCCCACGTCGGCGATGACGCCGATTCCGATCCACCCCGCCGCCAGGCCCAGCCAGTACCAGCGCGGCATGTCGATCTCGGCGATGACCTGTTGGCGGCTGTACTCGACCGCCGTCAATGCCGAGCGGGCGTCGCTCGCTCCAACCGATTTGGACATGATTGCTCCTTACTTTCCGATCTGGAAAGTAACCTACGGTTTCCCAGTGGGAAAGTCAACCCCCGAGAACTGTCCAGCGGTGGTGGACCCGGTACCGCAACGCCGTCGGTTCCCGCGTACCCGAAATGAGGGTCTTGACAATATTTACTGTCAAGGCGTACCTTGAGGCCCGTGGACGATGTTCGAGTACTCGCAGACGCAGCCGCCGTGGAGCTGGCGCTCGACCCGATCCGGGCCTCGATCCTCGACGCCCTGACTGAACCGGGGTCGGCCACCACGGTTGCGGCGGCGGTCGGTTCGACCCGGCAGAAGGTGAACTATCACCTGAAGGCGTTGGAGGCCCATGGCTTGGTCGAGTTGGCCGAGGAACGCGCCTGGGGCGGTATCACCGAACGGTTCGTGCGTCGTTCGGCGCGCCACCTCGTCGTTGCGCCCGACGTGTTGCAGAGCGCTGCCCTCGATCCGAACGAGGTCGCCGATCGTCTCTCGGCTGCGTATCTGATCGCGGTGAACGCTCGGACGGTGTCCGAGGTCGGCGCGATCGCCGGCAGCGCGGCGACGGGAACTCGGCTGCCGACCCTGACCGTCGACACGGTGATCGGGTTCAAGTCGCCTGAAGATCGTGCCGCGTTCGCCACCGACCTGCAGTCAGCGGTCGCCGCGCTGGTCGCCCGATACCACCACGACGACGGGCGACCGCACCGTCTGACCATCTCCTCATATCCCCAACCCAAGGAGCCCTCGTGACCACCACCGACCAATCCGACCAACCCGACCGTGTCGAACACCGGATGGAGCGCACCTACGAGGTCGCCGCCACTCCGGAACAGGTGTGGGACGCGATCGCAACTGCCGATGGAATCTCGGCCTGGATGGTGCCGACCCGACTGGACCCGCAGATCGGTGGCGAGGTGTCGTTCGATCTCGGCGGGTTCTGGTTGAGCGGTGTCGTCACCGACTACACACCGAACCGTCGATTCGCGTACGAAGAACCATGGCCGATCGCTGACCGGGCCGAGGACATCCCGGCCGAGATGGTCGAGTGGTTCGAGGCGATGGGCGTGCCGCTGTCGGAGGTGTACCGCGACCTGTCGTCGGCCACCCCGATCGCTACCGAGTTCCTCGTCGAATCAGCATCCGGCGGGAGTTGCGTGATCCGCGTCGTCACGAGTGCATACGGCAGCGGAGCCGATTGGGAGAACGAGTTCTTCGCCCAGATGATCGCCGACGTGATCCCGATCTTCGACAACCTCGCCAGGCATTTCAACGAGGCCGCGTAGCAAGGAGAACCCGATGACCACCACCCCTCACCACACTCCGCAAGCACCGGTCGTGCAGTCCGACCGACCGAGCACCCGCCTCCTTGTCCGAACCGGTGCGCTCGCCGGCGCAATCGCTGCCGTCTGCACCACCGTCGTGGCCGCCATCGCGAGCGCCGCCGATGTCAGTCTCGAAGTCAGCGACGAACCCATTCCGATCCCCGCGTTCGCGTGGTGGACCATCGTCGGTGCCGCCGTGGGCATCGTGTTGGCCCGACTCCTTCGCGAGCGCCGACGGTTCGTCGTCGTCACCACCGTCGCCGTCGGCCTGTCGCTCATCCCGGCGATCGCCGCTCCCGACGACACCGCGACCAAAGCCGTTCTCGTCGGGTGCCACCTCCTCGCGGCGGCCATCATCATCCCGACACTCAGCCGGCGGCTCCCGGTCAACATCGACCGCCGACGCCGTTGAGCTCCCCGACCTCCATCAGCGGATTTCTCGAATGTGACCAGTGGCCGGCTCACATCCCGGCCGGGTGCGGCGTTTACTCATCATGGACATGTCAGGAATGAGCCGCCCAGCGACCAGTCGGCGATCGAGGATGGGCACGAGCCTCGCCGGCGGTGTGCCGACCGTCCTTCCGGCCGACCAGCCGTCCGGCTACCAACAGGGCGCACTGGTCCTCGACCGACGAGAGGGCGAACGACTCGAGATCTCGCCAGGCGTCTTTCTGGTCTCCGGCTGGCTCACACCGAACGAGCAACAAGAACTCGTCGAGCAGTTCCGAGAGTGGGCCGTGCCCCCGGCAGGTCTGCGTCACCCCCGTGTGCCACGCGGACACCTCATGACTGTCCAGTCCGTCTGTCTCGGCTGGCACTGGCAGCCGTATGCCTACAGCCGCACCGCCGACGACACCGATGGTGCACCCGTCAAACCCCTACCGCCAGGAATCGCCGAGTTGGGCCGTCGAGCCGTCAGCGCCACATTCGGGTCATCGGCCGGACGCAAGTTCGAACCCGACGCAGTGATCGCCAATCTCTACGCACCCGGGTCGCGCCTCGGGCTCCACCAGGACGCCGAAGAGCCATCCCCGGCGCCGGTCGTGACGATCAGCATCGGAGACACCGCGTTGTTCCGCTTCGCGGGCGTCGACCGCCGAACGTCACCGTTCATCGACCTCCACCTCCGCTCGGGCGACCTCCTCGTGTTCGGCGGACCGAGCCGACGCATCTATCACGGCGTCCCGAAGGTGTTCGACAACACAGGGCCACACATTCCCGGAATGCCGCCCGGACGGCTCAGTCTCACGATTCGCGAAACTGGATTCGCCGACTAACGCCCGACCAGCTCGGTGTTCAGACCGCGCCGATCGTCAGGGGGCTGATGGTGACGGGGATGCCGGTCATCCACGCCTGGTTCGACAGCGGGTCGAACGAACCGGGCCCGGACGGGAGGAGCCGGTTGACGTTGACGCCCGGCTTGTCGTTGGCCAGTCGCATCCCCGACTGTCGTCCCCAGCCGTGCTCGATCGACACGACCCCGGGCCGCACGGCATCGTCGAGGCGCACGGTCGCCTCGATCTCACCCCAATCGCTGCGCACGACGACGCGGTCACCGTCGGCGACACCGAGGCGCGTGGCGTCGTCGACGTGGACGTCCAACGGATTGTTCGAGCGGGTGCCGCGCTTGAGGCTCTCGACATTCGAGAACCACGAGTTGTGCATGCGCGTGTCGCGACGGCTGATGAGTCGCAGCCCACCGCTCGCGACCGCGTCGGTCGCGGCGACGGCCTCGTCGGCCAGGGCGGCGATCGCCGGACCGAAGGCGTCCGGACAACAGTCGACCAATCCGTCCTCGTGTTGGAGGTGGCGCTCGTAGAACTCACCCGCCGCGAGACCGTCCTCGAACCTGACGGTCCCCTTCGGCGCCGCCCGCACCTCGTCGAGCGAGAGCCCACGTCCGGTGAGCATGTGGTCGGTGCGTGCCCACACCTCGGTCTCGGGATCGTCGGCGTCGAGCGCGCTGCGGAAACCCATCTCCTGGGCGAGCGCGGCGAAGATCCGCCACTCCTCACGCCGCTCGGCCTGCGGTTCGACGACCGCGTCGGTCCACTGGATCCACGGCTCCGACTGCAGCCCGAGCCCGGTGATGTTGATGTCCGGACGCTCGAACATGTCGGTCGAGGGCAGCAACCAGTGGGCGAGATCACCCGTCGCATTGCGGTAGAGGTCGATGCACACGATCAGCTCGAGCGATTCGAACGCCTCGCGGAGCCGTTCCTCCCCGCCGATCGTGAACAGCGGATTGCCGGCGAGCACGATCAGCGCCTTCACCGGGGACTCGGAGTCGAGGATGTGGTCGGCGAGCAGGTTGCCGGGCAGCGACCCGCGGCGCATCGGCCCGAACTCACCGTCGACGAACCCTGCGGCGTACTCCCGGCGGCCGGCCTTCGCGCTGGCGTAGAACCCGACGCTCAACACGTTGCCGCCCTCGCGGTCGAGGTTGCCGGTGACGAAGCTCAGCATGTGGACGAGCCAGTAGGCGAGCGTTCCGTGCCGGCCCATGTTGACGCCCGTCGACATGTGCACCGCCGCCCGCGGAACCGTGGCGAAGGTCGTCGCCACGTCGCGGATCGTCGCCGCGTCGATCCCGACGATCGGAGCGACCGCGTCGGCCGAGTACCCGGCGACGAACGCCCGCAGCTCGTCGACGTGCTTGCCATGGGCGTCGACGCAGCGATCGAAACCGGGACCGGCATCGATCTCGTGGATCAGCGCGGCGAGCAGGAACACATCGGTTCCCGGGACGATCTGCAACGTCTCGCCCGTGCGCTCCCCCGCCGACTCCGTGCGTCGCGGGTTGACGAACCAGACCGTCGCACCGCGGGCCGACGCCTGCATGATCTCGCGGTACATGTTCGAGATGCTGATGAAGCTCCCCTTGGAAACGCGGGGGTTCGCGCCGAGCACGAGCAGGGCGTCGGTGTTGGCGATGTCGGGGATCGGATGGATCGTCGACGAGCCGAACACCGCCTCGCTCCCGGCGAACTTGTTGGCACAGTCCTGCGTGCCCGACGAGAAGTAGCGCGACATGCCCAGCTGGGCGAAGAACGATCCGCTCGCCGGGCCGGCAAGGGTGTTGAACGCGCTCGGGTTCCCGACGTACGCGGCGACGGCCTGCGGGCCGTGCCGCTCGATCACCGCGCGCAGCTCCGAGGCGACCCCGCTGATGGCGTCGTCCCACGTCGCCTGCTCCCACCGGTCACCGATGCGGTGTTGGGGATGGTTCAGGCGATCGGGGTCCCGATGGATGTCGAGCGCGGCGATTCCCTTCGTGCAGGCGAAGCCCTTGCTCACCGGATGGTCGTCGTCGGCACGCACGCGCACGATCTGTCCGTCGTCGACCGTGGCGACCAGGCCACACGCCGGCTCGCACACCCGGCAGAACGTGCTCACTTCGCGATTGATCTCCAGCGCGTCGCTCATCTCTCAGGCTTACACCACGATGCGTGGACCACCGGGCATCGGGGTCAGGTGATCGGCACGACGGGTCGAGCGTCGGCGTCGAGTTGATGGAGGTATTCGCTGATGCCGGTCCCGGTGCGGCCTTCGTAGGTCCAGCGAGCGAGGCCTTCGTTGACGATCGTCGTCGACGGCGCGACGCCACGGGCACCCGGCTCGATGCGGATGACGTCGGCGACGAGCTCATGCTCACGGCCGAGCTTGTCGACCGCCGTGACGAAGCTGCGTCGGTGGGTGACGCCGTCGTCTTCCAACTCGCTCGCCACCCGCCACTCGGCGATCGACGTGTGCTCGCCGTCGCGCCACACCCAACCGCGATGAAGATCACCACCGTCGGTGCCGATCACGATGCCACCGAAGTGGGTTTCGGGGTCGATGTTGATCGAGAACCAACGCCACATGCGCGGACCTCCCCAGCGACGAGGTCCCCATGACTTGTCGCGGTTCCCGAACGCACGCTCACCGAGTTCGACACGGGTGCCGTCGACCTCGATCCATCCCGACCAGCGGCCGGCCTGCTCGAGGTGACCTTTGCCGACGGAGAGCCGCGTCGCCGCGCTGGAGGAGTCGGCCGCATCCTTGTTCTGACCGTCGCCGCCGATGGCCGGTGTCAACGCGTCGAACGTCACGTCCATGGCGATGTGCGCACCCTTGTGGGACTCGCCGTCGCACGTCAGTCGCCAGCGCTTCATCGGTTCGATCAGCTCGTAGGTGACCGGACCCACCTCGAGCCTGCGTTCGATCATTTCATGCTGCTCGCGACGGTGACCGAGATGAGCGACGCCGCCGCCGGGCACCCACACCGACATGCCGACGTCGAGCGTCCCTTCGTTCGGGCGGACACCGACGCGGGTGTAGAAGCCGCAGTCGACGTCGGGGTCGTAGCCGTTGAAGTAGTACGACTCGGACCATGCCGAGTCGCCTTCGACGGGATGAGCAAGATCGTGTTGTGCGTCGAGTACCGGCATCGCGTCAGTCTCCCTGCATCAAACCGCTCGGCAAGAACCGAAGGCGAGTGTTCCCGTCAACCGCAGTGGACCTGCGTGAGCTCGACCGTCCGGTCGGGGCCCGAAGACTTTTCTGGAATTTTCCGGTCGCTCGTTCGTTGAAGAGGTGTGACGAACACTGACGCCAATCTTCCGGTGGACGTGTTCGACGGCGTCCCGTTCGACGAGTTCTACGATCGCGCCTTGCCGGTCGTGTACGGCTATCTGCTGCGGTTGTGTGGTGGCGACGCCGACGAGGCGTGGGATCTGACGCAGGACAGTTGGATGGTCGTGCTCGACCGGCTGGCGCAGGGGCAGGCCGCGAAGGCGACGATCGGTTACCTGCTGTCGGTGGCGCGGTCGCGCTATCTCGACGCGTGGCGCCGCCGGCAGCGGCTGCAACGCAAGCTGCGGCTGGTGTGGGCCGCGTCCCGGGAACCTGACTCGGCGGAGTTGTCGGCGGCAGTGGTTCTCGAACATCTGTCGGTGTGCTCAGCCGAGCATCGGGTGGTGCTGATGCTGGCCTACGTCGACGACATCCCCGTTGCTGACATCGCCCCGATGCTGGGGTCGTCCGTGTCAGCCACCTACGCAGTGCTGGCTCGTGCTCGCGACGAGCTTCGCAGCCACCTCATCGGAGACCAGCCATGACCGACCGCTACGACGAGTTGCGAGTATCACCCGACCCCTCGCGCGCCGAGGAGTTGCGGCAGCGTCTCCACGCCGAGTTGGAGCGCAGCTCGCTTGACGACGCCATCGCTTCGCGTCGCCGTCTCACGATCGCATCCCCGGTGGGCGGGGCCGAATTCAGAACCAATGGAGGAGATGCACATGTCCGATCACCCGACCGATCGTGAACACAAGACCCGTTGGCGCACCCCGGCGGTCGCCGCGGCCGCAATCGTCGTCCTCGGCGTCGGTGCGATCGCGTTCGCGGTCAGCAACACGAGCGCCGACGACCCCGACGGTGTGCCGCAGGCACCGGCGCCAACCGCTGCACCGACCACGGCGGCGCCGACCACCACCGTCGCGCCCCGCATCGTCACCGTACACGGGGATCCCGGGCGTCCCGATCACCTACACCGTGCCGGACGGCTGGGAACGACCCGACAGACCGACGGATTCGTGGTGTTCGGGGACATCCTCGATGGTGAGACTTCCAGGACGTCGCCAACGTCTACGCCGACGGGTGCGAGCAGACCCTGCTCGACCCACCGCTCGGCCCGACCGTCGACGACCTCGCGAACGTGTGGGCCACATTGCCCGGCTTCACCGCGACGACACCCGTCGACATCACCGTCGACGGGTACGCCGGCAAACAGGTCGACTTCACCGTCCCCGACTACCCGACCGTGGTCGATCCGGTCACGGGCGAGGACGAGGCCGACTGTGTCGACGGCCAGTTCGCCATCTGGGACGGACACGGCAGCGCACAGACGGCCCGAGCTTCTGGGCCCAGGCCCCGGGGCAACAGACACCGACAGTGGATCCTCGACGTCGACGGCACCCGACTCGTGATCGCCGAACGGTCCGAACTTCAGGCACGACGCCGGAAGAACTCGCCGACATGGACGAATTCCTCGCCTCCATCCAGATCGGCTGACCCGCGGTCGCGGTCGGCGCCACTTCCGTGGACCTCGCCGTAGCCGTACTCGCGACGGCCCCGGGCCTCCGGGTCGGATCTCGGTCGGGTCTGGGTCGGATTCCGCACGGAATCCGACCCAGACTTCGTGGCCCTGCCACCGTGGCGGCGGCGGACGCCTTTCGAAGCCGCACATGACGGTCGTCAGACGTCGATGCGGAGCGGGTCGCCGATCGGTGCCCAGATCCAGCGATTGCTCTCGTCGGCGGGCGCGCCTTCCAGTTCGTGCTCGATGGGTTGGCGTCCCTGCTTGAAGTGGCTCCAGCCTTCGTAGTGCACCGGCACCACGGTGTGGGGACGCAGCAGCCGGCACAGTTCGATCGCGTCCTTGGCGGTCATCGTGTACTTGACCGGGCCGGTGATCGGGAAGTGGACGCTGCCGAGGTGCACGATCGCCGTGCCGACGTCGATCCGTTCGGCGACTTCGCGCACACCGTCGTAGAGCACGGTGTCGCCGGAGATCCACACGGCTCCGTGCTGCTGTCCGTCCCAGGCGAGCGCGAACCCGATCACGTCACCCACGATCGGATGGCTGCCGGGTGGACCGTGACGGCACGGTGTCGCCGTCACGGTGATCGTCGGCTTCCCGGACGCCTCCAGCTGCGTGGTGGTCCAGTCGTCCATGCGAGCGAGTGTTCGGGCCGAGTCGTCGCGCGCCCGATGTCGTCGTGAGCACGACATCGACGCCGGGCAGCAACTCGCGACCGGCATCGTCGAGGTTGTCGGCGTGGTGCTCGTGAGTGAGCAGCACCGCGTCGATCGGGCCGATCTCGGAGGCGGGGATCGCGGGGCCGGTCGTCTTGCGCGACGAGGTCCCCCAGCCGAACTTGTAGGTCCGCCCCGGTGCGTCGAACGTCGGATCGGTGAGGATCCGCCACCCCTCCACCTCGATCAGCGTGGTCGGTCCGCCGATGTGGGTGAAGGTGATGGTCGACATCGCTCAGGCGTCGACGGCGGCGGGTGTCCAGGTGGCATTCGCCAACGCCCAGTCGAGTGCACGGTCGGCGATCTCTTCCCAGCCGGCGCCGGCAACCATCAGGTGCGGACGGCCGTC
Source organism: Ilumatobacteraceae bacterium (assembly GCA_963752815.1). Lineage (GTDB taxonomy): Bacteria > Actinomycetota > Acidimicrobiia > Acidimicrobiales > Ilumatobacteraceae > Sva-07. The sequence goes on from CAVVZI010000009.1 coordinate 55,721, forward strand.
GTAGATGTCGTGTTCGGTGATGGTGCCCTCGCCCTTGTAGTGCTTGGCGTTCGAGGCCTGCACGGCCGGCGGCATGATGTGATCCTCCGAGCCCGACAGGAACAGCAGCGGGGCTCGGTTGGGGTTCTTGAAGTCGACCCAGGCGTCCTGGTGGCCCGGCTTGAAGTTGGCGGTGACCGAGTCGAACAGGACGCGTCCCGAGGCAGGGATGTGATAGCGCTCGTAGAACGCCAACGACTCCTCGTCGGTGTAGGTGTTGGTGAAGGCGTACTTCCACTGATCGGCGTCGAACCCGACGGCCTTGTGATGGTTGAGCGGGTTCTTGAGCACCGGGAACACCGAGTGCAGTTGCGTCCACGGCGTGACGCGCACCCCTTCGGTCGGGGCAGAGTTGAGCCCGACACCAGCGCAGCCGTAGCCGTGGTCGAGCACGACCTGCATGAAGGCCCCACCGGCAGAGTGACCCATCAGGATCGGTTTCGTGTCGAGCGTGTCGAGGAACGTCTCGAGGTGGGTGATGATCGCCTCGATCGTGAGATCGGCGATCGGTGTCGGGTCCGCCCGCAGTGCCTCGACCTCGACCTCGAAGCCCGGGTAGGCGGGCGTGTGGACCGTGAAGCCTTTGGCTTCGTACCGGGACTTCCAGTGCTCCCAGGAGCGGGGCGTGACCCAGAATCCGTGGATCAGCACGATGGTGTCAGGGTTCTGCTGGTCGGTCATCTCGAGTCCTCCGGTCGACGGGGCGTGAAGTGTCTGCCTCGGAATGCATTCTCGACACGCTAGGGCCCCGCTCGAATCCTGCGCAACGCGTAGTCCGTCACGTGCCAATTCCGCGTTCGTTCGTGCTCCGAGCGGCCCGCTGGTTGCTGCTCTATTCTCCTGCCGATGCGGGAGATGCTCGGTCGCCGGGCCGAGCGAGCCGAGTTGGACGGTCTGCTCGGCGCCGCTCGTCGAGGCGACAGCCGCGCGTTGGTACTCCGCGGCGATGCGGGCATCGGCAAGACGTCGCTCCTCGACTTCGCCGTGACGACTGCGGGTGACTTCGAAGTGCTGAGGATCGACGGCTTCGAGTCCGAGCAGGATCTGGCCTTCGCCGGCGTCCATCGACTCCTGCTCCCGTATCTCGACGCCGTCTCCGGGCTGCCCGCTCGGCAGCGTGCGGCGTTGGAGTCTGCGTTCGGTCTCGGGCACGGTGAGCCGCCGAAGCGGTTCCTCGTCGGTGTCGGGACATTGTCGCTGTTGGCGGAGGCCGCCTCGACACGGCCGTTGCTCTGCGTCGTCGACGATGCGCACTGCCTCGACGACGAGTCGCTGGCCGTCCTGGGCTTCGTGGCCCGACGACTGCACGCCGAGCGCATCGCCATGCTGTTCGCGATCACGCGATCAGGACGATTCCACGCCGCTGGAAGGCATCCCCACACGGCAGATCCAGGGCCTCGTCGACGACGAGGCACATGAACTGCTCCGACTCGTCGTGGACGGGCCGCTCGATGTCGCGGTCGCCCAGCGCGTGGTTGCCGAATCGATGGGCTCACCGATGGCACTGGTCGAGATCGGCAAGGGTCTGAGCGAACGTCAGCTGCTGTCGGACGATCTGTGGTCGGGGCCGCTTCCCCTCAGTGCGCGCCTCGAGGCGCATTTCCTGCGCCAGGTGGACGTGCTGCCTGACCACACGCAGGGCGTTGTTGCTCATCGCGGCAGCTGAATCCTCGGGCGACCGATCGCTGATCGAATCGGCTGCGGCGGTGCTGGGTCTTCCCACGGACGCGGCCGACGCGGCCGAGGCGGCGGCCGTGATCGTCCGCGGCGAACGCCTTCGCTTCCGCCACCCGCTCGTGCGGTCGGCCGTCTACAGCGGCGCTTCGGTCATCGATCGCCGCCGCGCCCACCTGATGCTCGCCGAGGCCAGCGGTGCCCTCGGCGATCTCGACCGGCGAGCTTGGCACCTCGGCGCCGCGACCACCGACGCTGATGGAGCGGTCGCCGCCGAACTGCATCAAGCTGCCGAGCGAGCGCTGCTTCGGGGCGGCTGCGCCGCGTCGGCCACCTTCTTCACCCGCTCCGCCGAATTGACACCGGACCGGACGACCCGCGCCGAGCGCGCCCTGGCCGCTGCCGAGCGGCATCTGATCGCGGGGTTTCGCGTCCGTTCGCATCGAGTGCTCGATGAGTTCGCCGACGACATCACCGATCCCCACCAGCGGGCGCGAGCCAACCGCCTCGAGGGGAACATCCGCTACACGATCGGCGAGGTCGACGGCACGGTCGGGCTCTTGCTGGATGCCGCGAAGACGTACGCACCGTTCGACATTCGAGCGGCACGCGAGACGCTGCTCGACGCGCTCACCGCGGCCCGTATTCCTGCCGGACTGAGCCTGCCTGGCGAGCGCATGTCCGACGTCGCTTCCGTAGCCCGCGAATGTCCGCTCCCGTCGGACATGACGCCGACGATCGGCGATCTGCTCCTGGACGGATACGTCGCAATCGTCGAGGGCGATCCCGAGACAGGACAACTGCGGCTGTCGGAGGCGCTCGCCGCGCTGGAAACCGATCATCGCGACGACGAGCCGATGCTGCGATGGCTCGCGATGGGCTGCTGGGCGGCCGGCGCGCTCGGTGACGATGAAACGCTCCGCCGTATCACGTCGCGGCTCGACACGGCGGCTCGCGCTCACGGTGCGATCGTCCCCCTGGCGCTCGCGCTCACCTTCCGCGCCTTGAACGAGCTCGGAACCGGAGAACTCACTGCGGCGCGGGCGCACCTCGTCGAACGTGACGAGCTCAGTGACATCGTCGGCAGGCCGAGAGACATCAGCCGGCTTCTCACCCTGGCGTGGAATGGCGACGAAGCGGGCACGCGCCGCGAGGCGGCCGCGGTCGCAGCCGCCGCCCACCAGCGTCGCCACGGCTGGATGCTCGTCTTCGTCGACCAAGCCATGGTCGTACTCGAACTCGGACTCGGCCACTATGCGGCCGCGCTGTCGAGCGCCAGCACCAGCTTCCGCAACAATCCGTTCTTCGCGACCGCTGACTTCCCCAATCTGATCGAGGCCGCCACCCGATCGGGCGCGCGCGATCTTGCGGACGAGGCCGTCGCCGAGTACGCGACACCGTACGGAGAAGCGCGACACACCGCTCGCTCGAAGCCTCCTCGCTCGAGCGCGAGCACTCGTCGCCGACGATGCCAGCGCGGAGGACTTCTACCGCGAAGCGATCGACTGGCTGGACGACTCCCCCACCATCCAGCACGCGCGCGCCCGACTCGTGTTCGGCGAGTGGCTGCGGCGCCAGAAGCGACGCACCGAGGCGCGCGAGCACCTGCGGGTGGCCCACGACATCTTCTCCGTGATGGGTGCCAACGCGTTCGTCGCACGGGTCGAACGTGAGCTGGCCGCGACCGGCGAGCGGGCCCGCCGACGGGGCTACGACACCGCCGCCGATCTGACACCGCAGGAGTCGCAGATCGCACGTCTCGCCGTGTCCGGGGCGACGAACCAGGAGATCGCCGCCAAGCTCTTCTTGAGCCCGAGCACCGTCGACTACCACCTCCGCAAGGTGTTCCGGAAGCTCGGCATCACCTCGCGGCGTCAACTCGGCTCGGTCCTGCCGCCCTGATCCGCGATCCGAGCGCGTAGTCGGCGCGGCTACGCGCCGTGGGGGATTCGAACGGCGCGCCCGAAGCACACGATGGACTCTCACACACCGCCCGAAGGAGCACGCCGATCATGACGTTCGTCAATCGACCCGATGGTGCCCAGATCTTCTACAAGGACTGGGGCACCGGCGCGCCGGTCGTGTTCAGCCATGGTTGGCCGCTGAATGCCGACAGCTGGGACTACCAGATGTTGTTCCTCGCCACACACGGCTACCGCTGCGTCGCTCATGACCGCCGCGGCCACGGCCGATCGACGCAAACGTGGCACGGCAACGACATGGACACCTACGCCGACGATCTCGCCGCCGTCATCGAGGCGCTCGACCTCCGTGATGTCACGCTCGTCGGATTCTCCACCGGAGGTGGTGAGGTGGCGCGTTACATCGGCCGTCACGGCACCGGCCGCGTCGCCCGAGCGGTGCTCGTCAGCGCCGTGCCACCGCTCATGGTGCAGCGTCCGGACAACCCCGACGGCGTGCCGATCGAGGTGTTCGACGAGATCCGAGCCGGCTCGTTGGCAGACCGCTCACAGCTGTACCGCGACCTCGCCGACGGACCCTTCTTCGGCAACAACCGGCCCGGCGCCGCCATCCCGCAAGGCACGCGCGACGCGTTCTGGCTGCAAGGCCTGCAGTCCGGTCACCGCAACGCCTACGAATCCATCGCCGCTTTCTCGGAAACGGACTTCCGTGACGACCTCGCCCAGTTCGACGTCCCGACACTCGTCATTCACGGCGACGACGATCAGGTCGTGCCCTTCGCCGTCGGCGGCCAGGCGTCGGCCGCACTCGTCCCTGGCGCCGAACTGAAGGTCTACCCAGGCGCACCCCACGGCATCACTGACACCCACAAGGAGCAGCTCGGCAACGACCTGCTCGACTTCATCAAGACATGACAGGAGCTACCCCCATGAGAATCAACCCGACGAAGCGTCCCGGCTGGCGCAAGGTGACCGCCTTGCTCGGCGCAGCAGCGATCAGCGCGGCCGCTCTCTCGAGCGCCGGCGGACCAGCATCCGCCCGCGGCTCGGACGAACCGCTCCCGACGATCGTGCTCGTCCACGGCGCCTTCGCCGACGCGTCCGGATGGAACGACGTCACGCGCCGCCTGCAGCAAGACGACTACACGGTCATCGCGCCCGCCAACCCACTGCGCTCGGTCAGCTCCGACGCCGCCTACCTCAAGAGCGTCCTCGACACGATCGAGGGTCCCATCGTCTTGGTCGGCCACTCCTACGGTGGCTTCGTCATGACCAACGCAGCCGCCGGCGACCCTGACGTCGAGGCACTCGTCTACATCGCCGCCTTCGCGCCCGCACCGGGCGACACCGTCCAATCGCTGACGGGATTGAACCCCGGCAGCGGACTCGCCGACCCGGCCAACCTCGTCGTGCGCCCGAACAGCGGCGGCAGCGCCGACGGCTACATCAATCCGGCCGTGTTCCGCGACATCTTCGCCGCCGACCTCCCCAGTCACGTCACCGACGTGATGGCTGCCAGCCAGCGACCCGCCGATCTTGCAACCCTGTTCGAGCCGTCCGGCCCGGCCGCCTGGGAAACCATCCCATCGTGGTACGTGGTGGCGTCCGACGACCACACGATCCCGCCGGCGACGCAGCGGTTCATGGCCGACACGAGCCAAAGCGACAACGATCGAGATCCGATCGTCACACGTGGCGATGATCTCGCACCCGAAGCAGGTCGCCGACGTCATCGAGACCGCCGCAGAAGCCGTCAGCTGACGATCGCTCCGGGCCCCGGGTGTGGCGCCAGTTCACGCCCGGGGCCGTCACGGCTCGTCCCGAGGCTCGCGTGCGACAGACGTGGCACGAGCGAGCAGGTAGCGGTGTCCCGATCATTGGTGGAGTTCGGACGGGCCGACCGGAGCCTGGAGCTGAGAGTCAGACGGTGTGACTTGACCACCGGTCCGGCCGGTACTGGTACCTTTGACCAGACAAGAAGTCGCTCCGGACCCTGGCGGCGCCACGTAGCCGGAGAGTCCATGACCGCTGTCAACGAGGTGCAGCAGAGCACCTCGACCGTCGCCGATCCGCAGGATCGTCTCGCGCACGGAGATGGGGCACGCCGTGCGCTCAATGTGCGTTTCGGCGTCGGCGACGGCAGGGACGTCGCGTTGGGTCATGTTCACCGACCGACGTGGCGTGGCGGGATCCATTCGATCGGGCTCGTTGTCGCGGTCCCCGCAGTGGGGGCGCTGCTGCTCGCCTCGAGCGGTGACGGGTGGCGGCTGCGGGTCGGCATCGCGGTGTATGCGGTCGGTTTGTGTTCGATGCTCGCGGCGTCGACGATCTATCACCGGTGGGTCCACGGGTTGCGGGCGAGGTGTACGTGGCGACGCGTCGACCATGCTGCGATCTTCGCGGCGATCGCGGGGTCGAGTACGCCGATCGTCCTGGCGGCGCTGCCGGGTGCGACTGGTCTCGTGCTGGTCGGAGTGATCTGGGCGGCTGCGTTCGTCGGCGCCGGATTCAAGCTCTCGACATGGGAAGGCGGCGATCGGGCGGGGACGGCGATGTACGCCGTGACGATCACGTTGGGCGTGTTGGCTTTTCCGTGGCTGTGGGCTCGTGAGGGCATCGCGCCGGCGGCGTTCGTGGCCGGGGGTGGTGTCGTCTATCTCGTTGGCGCCTTCTGCTTCGCCAAGCAGTGGCCGACGGTGCGGCCGACGGTCTTCTCGTATCACGAGGTGTGGCACGCCAACACGATGGTTGCGGCCGTGGCGCAATTCGTCGCGATTTGGATGCTGGTGACCTAGGCGATGGTGGGGTCCGTCGTCGTGTGTCTGGCAGTGTGACGTCGTGCCGGCAGCGGACGATCATCGTCGTTGGATCCTCGACTCGTTGCGGACCACCGACAACCACACGGTCGGCATCGACCGGTTGTGCCAGATCTGTGTTGCGGTGACCGACACGATGGGTGCAGGAATCGCGCTGATCACCGATGACGTCGCCCAAGGCTCGATCGGCACCACCAACGGCGTGAGCGTGCGGCTCGAGCAGTTGCAGTACACGTTCGGCGAAGGCCCGTGCATCGATGCCCATCGTGAACGTCGCCCCGTCAGCGAACCGGATCTCGCCGCACCCCTCCTCTCGCACTGGGCGGCATTCACGCCGGCCGCAGTGGCATCGGGTGCCCGCGCCGTGTTCGGGTTCCCGATCGCGATCGGCACCGTGCGGCTCGGAGCGCTCACCCTGTATCGCGACCGACCCGGACCGCTCAACCACGCCCAGCACACCGACGCATTGCTGTTCGCTGACACGGCAGCCGAGGTGATCATCGAGATGCAGGCGGCCGCGGCGCCCGGTGCGTTGGGTGCCGAAGCCGAACCCGGTACGAACTTTCGCTTCGTCGTGCACCAGGCGGCAGGAATGGTGTCCGTTCAGCTCGACATCACGGTCGCCGATGCCTTGATTCGGCTCCGTGCCCATGGCTTCGCCACCGGGCGTCTCGTCACCGATGTCGCGGAAGACGTCGTGGCCCGCCGCCTCCGCTTCGACCGTCGCGACGGGCTCGAGTAGCCCGGTCGCCGAGCACCGACGCTGCGCGAAGATGGGTACAGGATCACCCGCCCGAACGGCCGCGCGGCCACGTTGGGTTGGAAAGGAATCTGCATGAACCGTGAAGCCGCCCTCGTACAAACCTTCGTCGACCTTGCCGACACCCTCGTCGACGACTTCGACATCGTCGACCTGCTCACTGCACTGTCGAACCGTTGCGTCGAAGTGCTCGACGTGTCGACCGTCGGGATCATGCTCGTGGACGCCAACGGCGAACTCCGGGCGATGGCCTCGTCGAGCGAGGTCATGCGCATCGTCGAACTCTTCGAACTGCAATCGCAGGAAGGACCGTGCCTCGACAGCTACCGCAGCGGCGAACCCGTCGACGAATTGCTCGCCACCGCCACCGCCCGCTGGCCGACGTTCGCTCCGGTCGCCCTGGACGCTGGTTTCCGTGCCGCCGCGGCACTACCCATGCGTCTACGCGACCAGGTCATCGGTGCGCTCAATCTCTTCCAGACCGAACCCCGAGCCTTGAGCGGCGACGACACCCTCGTCGCGCGCGCCCTCGCCGACATCGCCACGATCGCCATCCTGCAACACCGCAAGATCGCCGAAGCCGACGCCATCAACGATCAACTCAACAACGCCCTCACGAGCCGGATCGTCATCGAGCAGGCCAAGGGCATCGTCGCCGAACGCGAACAGCTCGACATGCCCGACGCGTTCGACCGACTCCGCGCCTTCGCCCGCTCGCACAACCGTCGCCTCCACGATGTCGCCAGCGAGATCGTCGGCGGCACCCTCGACATCGACGATCCAGCCACACCGCAGCCCTAGCCACGTACTGCGTCCGCGATCATGAGCGTGCCGATCCATGTCCGCCCGGCGACGGTTGACGATGTGCCGGAGATCCAAGCGGCTGAGGTCGCGGCCACAGAACGGTTCCGTACGATCGAGGATCCCCGTATCGCTCGTTGTGCGGACGCCGCGCCGTACTGGACCGCCGGGCTGGAGCGGGCCAGCATCGAGCAGCGAGCGTGGGTTGCCGTCGACGATCGGGGGTCGATCGTCGGGTTCGCAGTCGCATGGGTGGTCGACGGCGAAGGCCACCTCGACGAGTTGGCGGTCATGCCCGGCGTACGGACGCCGTGGTGTCGGACGTGCGCTCGTCGACACGGTCGTCGCGTGGACAGTGGCACAGGGCCTGCCGTCGATCACTCTGACGACGTTTCGCGACGTGCCGTGGAACGCCCCGTACTACGAGAAGCTCGGATTTCACGTGGTGTCGACGTTGACGCCGGCCCTGCAAGCGTTGGTCGATGAGCAGGCGACATGGGGGCTCGACCCGTCACTGCGAGTGGTCATGCGTCGACCACTCGTCGACCAGACGAACTGACACACGATCGACCGCCCGTTGCACAACGACCGTGCTCAACTCGATCCGCATCGACCGGCCATGAGGGAGGCCGCCATTTGGAAGACTCGAGGTATGACCGAGATCCCGGCCGCGCCGGCGTGGACCGACTACGACCCACACGATCCCGGGATCACGTTCCTCGAAGCGTCGGCATACTCCGTCGCGGCACTCTTCGCAGTGGCGCTCGTGGGGGTGTGGTGGCGATGCGGACGGCGAACGAGTCGGACCTCGACCAGTTCTTCACCGTCGGGTCAGTGAACCGGAGTTCCCGACTCGCCGAACGCGCGCGGCCGGTGACCTGACACGGCCCGGACGAACACGCTGCCGGCATTACGGTGATGCGATGGAGTTGACCGCCGAAGAACTTCGTGTGCTCGGCTGCCTGATCGAGAAGCAGGCGACAACGCCTGACCAGTATCCGCTTTCGACGAACGCGCTCGTCAATGCGTGCAACCAGAAGTCGAACCGCGAACCGCTGACCGACTACAGCGAGCGGACCGTGATGGACGCGATGCTGCTCGTGCGTCAAAAGGGGCTCGCACGGATGAACAGCAGCGGCCGCACCGACAAGCACCGCCACATTCTCGAAGATGCCCTCGGACTCGACCGCGACCAGCTGGCGCTGCTGGCAGTCATGATGCTGCGAGGTCCGCAGTCGGCCGGCGAGTTGAAGACACGCACCGAGCGGTACTCGACCTCGCAGGGAACAGGTTTCGAGTCGATCGACGACATCGAAGCGGTGTTGGCGCGGCTCGCCGAGGGTGCCGATCCGTTCGCGGCGAACATCGGGCGGGCCTCGGGCCAGAGCCAGGATCGCTGGGCGCACCTGCTCGGCGAAGGAGTGCCCGACGTGAACGACGTGCATGCAGCGTCGGACCGTGTGGCTCGACACGCCGACGTCGGCCCATCGCTGGCACAGCGCGTGGCGGACCTGGAGGCGCGGCTGGCGAAGCTCGAATCGGAACTCGGCGTGTCCGTCGAGCCGTCGTCACCCGAAGGTGTCGGCGACCCGGACTGAGAGATTCCCGACCGAGAACGCTCCGAGCAGCACTCGGGCATCCGAAGGTCGCTCAGCGGAGGCCGGGATCCTGACCGCCCACGCACGCCAGTCCGTGGTCAGGTTGTGTCGCGGAATTTGCAAAACTTGTCGTACGAATTGGTTGTTTGTGGCTTTATAGGGACATGGAGCGGGCGATGCGATCAGTCGAGACACCGCCGGTGTCGTCGCCCGATGGCTTCGAAGCATTCGTCGCGACCCATGAGCGTCGGCTGCGTCAGGCGTTGACGGCGTCGTTCGGGATCGACCGTGGTCGCGAGGCAGCCGCGGATGCGTTGGCGTACGCCTGGGAACATTGGGATCGGGTGGCGGCGATGGCGAACCCGGCGGGCTATCTGTTCGTGGTCGGCCGCGACCGGGATCGGCGACGGTTCCGCAACCGAGTCACCAAACCGGTGTTCGAAGTCGCGCCGGGCCGCCCGGAACCGTGGTGCGAGCCGGCGTTGGCGGCTCAGTTGGCGGGGCTGTCGGATCGGGAGCGGGTGGCGGTGATGTTGGTCAACGGGTTCGACTGGTCACTGGCCGAGGTCGCCGAGTTCCTGGGTGTGTCGAAGAGCACGGTGCAGACCCATGCCGAGCGGGCGATGGCCAAGTTGCGAGCGGGGATGGGGGTGACGTCATGACGATCGAGGAACAGTTGCGGGCGATCGCCCGTCACGCCGACCAGCACCAGCCGGTCATCACCGCAGCAGAGATTCTCCAACGTGCGTCGGGTCGACACGACCCCACCGCGTCGCGTCGCCACCTCACGATCGCACCCCCCGCTGGCGGCGCTGGCTCCGAACCAGTGATGCAGATCTCCGACGACTCAGCCGACGCTGAACACAAGACCCGCTGGCGCAGTCCGGCGGTCGCCGCGGCCGCAATCGTCGTCCTCGGCGTCGGTGCGATCGCGTTCGCGGTCAGCAACACGACCGCCGACGACCCTGACGGTGTGCCGCAGGCACCGGCGCCGACCGCTGCACCGACCACCGCGGCGCCGACCACCACGGTCGCGCCCCGCATCGTGTCGGACCGTACCCGGTACGGATCCCCGACGTCCCGATCACCTACACCTTGCCGGACGGCTGGGAAGCACCGACCGGCGACGGATTCATGGTCGATAGCGGCATCCTCCGTGGTGAACTTCTGGGACGTCGACAACGTCTACGCCGACGGGTGCGAGCACACCCTGCTCGACCCACCGCTCGGCCCGACCGTCGACGACCTCGCGAACGTGTGGGCCACGTTGCCCGGCTTCACGGCGACGACACCCGTCGACATCGTCGTGGACGGCTACGCCGGCAAACGCGTCGACTACACCGTCCCCGACTACCCGACCGTGGTCGATCCGGCCACGGGCGAGGACGAGGCCGACTGCGTCGAGCAGCACGTTCGCCCTGTGGACCGAAAGGTACGGAGGGCTGGGTCCGAACTTCTGGGCCCAGGTCCCGGGGCAACAGAACCGACAGTGGATCATCGACGTCGACGGCACCCGACTCGTGATCAACGAATGGTCCGAACCAGGCACCACGCCCGAACAACTCGCCGACATGGACGAATTCCTCGCCTCCATCCAGATCGGCTGACCCGCAGTCGGCTCAGCCGCACCGAATCGTGCATCGACACGCCGCCGCGGCGACGCGACTGCCGTTCCGCGCGTCCTGTCAATCACTTTCACCGTCGACACCAACCACCAAACCATCAGGAGGGGTAATGCAGAGGAAGACACGTTCACTGACCGCCATGGCGGGCGGACTCGTGGCGATCGCCGCGATCGCGGCGGCCGCAACGACGGGGGTGACCACCTCAGCCGCGGACGTGCCGGACCACGGCGGTCACGGCAGCGACCACGGGCGCGGAACGCTCAGCGTCACCAACGCCTCGGTCAAGCAGGACCTGGCGCTGGTGCGCAGGGCCACGGCCCGTTTCCACGACCTCGACACCGCGAAAGCAGCCGGCTACCAGCTCGGATGGGTGAACGGCGCCGGAACCAGGATCATCGCCAACTGTGTCGCCAACGTCGCCAACCCGGCGGCGGGAGCGATGGGCTACCACTACTTCAGGGCCGACCTGATGGCCGACGACGAGGTCAACCTGTTGGAACCCGAGGTGCTCGTCTACGCCACGGCCGACGACGGCGACCTCGAACTCGTCGCCGTGGAATGGATCGCCCGCGGTCCGAACTCCAACCCGCCCGGCCCGGCCACACCGCCCAGCGTGCTCGGCACGCCGTTGCACATCCTCGTTCCCGCGGTGGGCTTCCACATCATGCACGCCTGGATCTGGAAGCCGAACCCCGCCGGGATGTTCGCCGACTTCAACCCCGACGTCACCTGCCCCTAGCCGCACTCGTCGGGCGGCGGTTCGACCGTCGCCCGACGTGCAACAGCCTTGGTCGTCGCTCACGAAGACCGTCGACGCCGGGACTGGGTCGACGCGCGATCAGGGGGTGACCTCGGATCCGAATCCTGGGACAATGAACGAATGGATCCCGCTCGCGAATCCTTCACGTTCATGAGCGACGGTGACCGTCTCGTGGGCGATCTCTACCTCCCGGCAGACCGCGACCCGGTGGCGGCGGTCGTGACGACCGGTCCGCTCACGTCGGTCAAGGAGCAGGCCACGGGCAACTATGCGCGCGCTCTTGCGGAGCGGGGATTCGCCGCGGTCGCCTTCGACCACCGGACGTTCGGCGAGAGCGACGGCGACCCCCGCCAGTTCGAGAACCCGGAGGGCAAGGCCCGCGACGTCAGCGCTGCCGTGACCGCGCTGGAGGCCGATCCGCGAACCAGTGGTCTTCCAGCGATGGCGGTCGGTATCTGTGCGGGAGGCGGGTACATGGCGCGAGCCGTCGCCGACGACCAACGCATCGCCTCCTTCGCTGGTGTGGCCGGCTACTACTCCGACGCGAGCTCGTTCGCCAGCTCCTCGCCCCGTGAGTACCAGGCGGCGATCGACCGCGGTCGCGCCGCGGAACAGCACTGGCGCGAGACCGGCTCCGCGGAGACGATCGAGGCGGTGGCGCGTGACGGCGGCGACGTGGCGATGCCGCTGCAGGAGGCGTACGAGTTCTACGGCACGCCACGGGGAGCCGTGCCCAACTACGTCAACGGCTTCGCCGTGCAGTCGCTCGCGTACACCACGCCGTTCGACGCGCAGGAAGCCGCCGCTCGGATTCGCGTGCCGTTCCTCCTCGTGCATTCCGAGCACGCCCTCGTGCCGCCCCTCGCACGCGCGTTCTACGCCTCGGTGGACAGCCCGAAGTCGGAGCTGTGGTTGGAATCCGTCGGACAGATCGACTTCTACGACGACGAGCGGCTGATCGGTCTCGCCACCGACGCGATCGCCGAGCACTTCGCGACCGCCCTCACATAGCTCAGCGCCTGATCACACGGCAACGTGGGCAGGATGACCGGTCACGTGGTGAACCGGAAGCTTCGTGTAGCGCTGGATCCTGCTCGGCGCATCGATCTTCAACCACTTCGACACGGTCCGCGGCAATGTCGACACGATGATCTCGTCGAAGGCATCTGCTCCATCGCGCACGAGCACGTCGACGACGGACTCGACCGGGCTGTCGCTGCCGACTTCACCGGTCACCGTCAATCCGGCGGCGGTCATCGCGGTCCGCGCCTCGTCGAGACGGCCGAGCTGCGACCTCGCGGTCGTGGCCTTCCGTCCAGGTCAACCCCGGTTCCCCGTGATAGATGGGCACCAGAAGGTGGAACGTCGTCTCCTCCTCCCCCGCCCGCGACGTCATCGCCTCGAGCAACTCCGGGCTGGACAACGTTTGGTGTGCAACGACGAGATACCGGCGCATCGTGAACCTCCGACCTGCATTCGGTCGCGTTCAGACTACGCCGCTTCGCTCGACGGCGATAGGGGCTTCGTGACGGCCAGGTCGTTCGACGAGAGCACCGACACGGGATGCGTGGCTCACTCCGTAGCGGTCGGCTCCGCTCATTGCTGCATCCTCGGATCTTGCGTGGGATCGGCGTACAGCCCAGGACAACCACGATCGATCGCCTCGGGGTGCAGTTCGTAGTGCCAGGACTCGTTGGCGTAGGTCTGGCACAGCCCGTACCCGGCGCCGTGGGCGGACAGCCACGCCGTGGCGTCGGAGGAGCCGATGTCGACCGCGTTCCCGGACACGTGAGCAGACGTCTCCGGGGTGGCGACCCATCGGGCAGCTTCCGCTTCGGACCCGTAGTCGGCGACCGCCTCGCGAAGCAGCTGATCCTGGAATTCGGGAGAGCGCCATCCACTGTTGACGTAGAACTCGATGCCGTTGGCGGCGGCGTCCGTCGCGGCTTGGCGCAGGACGTGGAGCAGATCGGGATCGAGGTTGGCGACGCCGGGATAGCCGTCATCGAACACGGTCACGCCATCGGGAAGAACACCGTCGGCCTCGGTGACGGCACCATCAGCCTGGGCAGCCGCACCACTCCGGTCGTGACGAAGGGCGTCGATGAACGAGGGAGCCGACGTCGGTGCCGATCGAACGACGAACGTGCCGATGATCGCCGCGACGGCGACGAACAAGACGATGGCGATGGGCCTCGTCGCCCTGTGGGTCGTCGTCCGTGCGGACGCCGTTTGACTCATGCCGTCAGTCAAGACAGCGCCGTGTTGCCAGCACGTCTGTGATTCTCGGTATGCGGACGATATGCGCCGGCTTCTAGCATCGAGCACCCGACCGGTTGACCTCGCCGAGGCGCCTCGACAGAGGAGGAAATGATGCGTGTGTTGGTCGTCGAGGACGAGCCCTACATGGCGGAGGCCATCCGCGACGGGTTGCGTCTGGAGGCGATCGCGGCCGATATCGCCGGCGACGGCGACACCGCGCTCGAGTTGCTGAGCATCAACGCCTACGACATCGCCGTGCTCGACCGTGACATTCCCGGGCCTTCCGGCGACGAGATCGCGGCACGGATCGTCGCTTCCGGGAGCGGCATGCCGATCCTCATGCTCACCGCTGCGGACCGGCTCGATGACAAGGCCTCGGGGTTCGAGCTCGGAGCCGACGACTACTTGACGAAGCCGTTCGAACTGCGAGAACTGGTGCTCAGGCTGAGAGCGCTCGACCGTCGGCGTGCGCACAACAGGCCGCCGGTACGTGAGATCGCGGGCCTGCGGCTCGATCCGTTCCGTCGCGAGGTCTACCGCGACGGCCGATACGTCGCGCTGACGAGGAAGCAGTTCGCCGTCCTGGAGGTCCTGGTCGCCGCCGAAGGCGGTGTCGTCAGCGCCGAGGAACTCTTGGAGCAGGCGTGGGACGAGCACGCCGACCCGTTCACGAACGCCGTGCGCATCACGGTGTCGGGCTTGCGCAAACGGCTCGGCGAACCCTGGGTCATCGCCACCGTGGCCGGAGTCGGCTACCGCATCGACGCAGAACCGGACGCCGGAGGCAAGGCAGGCGATCGTGGATAGAGCGCCCGGTCTGAGCGTTCGCCTCAAACTCACCCTCAGCTATGCCGGGTTCCTCATGGTTGCCGGCGCCTTGCTGCTCGCGGCCGTGTGGGTGTTCCTGCTGCGATACGTGCCGGAGGTGATCTCCTTCTCGGCGCCCGGCGGCCCGGCGCTCGCCGTACCCAACCGCTCGGATCTCGAGAGCGCCTTCGCCCCGAAGGCCGCCGCCGCGGTGGCGTTCCTGCTGGTGTTCGGCCTCGTCGGAGGTTGGCTCCTCGCCGGCCACATGCTCGCGCCGCTGACTCGCATCACGCATGCGACACGCCTTGCGGCGGACGGGTCGCTGTCCCATCGGATCCAATTGGACGGCCGCAACGACGAGTTCCGCGAACTCGCCGACGCATTCGACACCATGCTCGCGCGCCTCGAAGCGCACGACGCCGAACAGCAGCGGTTCGCCGCCAACGCTTCCCATGAGCTGCGTACGCCGCTGGCGATCACGCAGACGCTGCTCGACGTGGCCCGCAACGACCCGGACCGCAACACCGACGAACTCATCGACCGCCTGCGCTACGTCAACACCCGAGCAATCGAACTCACCGAAGCGCTGCTCCTGCTCAGCCGCGCCAACCAGCGGGCCTTCGCCCGGGAACACGTCGACCTGTCACTCCTCGCCGAGGAGGCCACCGAGACACTCCTCCCGCTCGCAGAGAAGCACGGCGTGACGATCGAGACCGCCGGGGACATCACGCCCACGTTCGGCTCGTACGCGCTCCTGCTGCAGATGACCACGAATCTCCTGCACAACGCCATCGTCCACAACCTTCCCGAACACGGCAGCGTGCAGGTCGACACCGTCATCGGCCCCGAGTTCGTGACGCTCACGGTCGAGAACACCGGCGACACGCTGAGCGCACAGCAGGTCTCGACGCTCACCGAACCGTTCCAGCGCGGCACCCAACGCATCCGAACCGACCACGCGGGTGTGGGCCTCGGACTAGCGATCGTCAAGAGCATCACCCAAGCACACGAAGGAACGCTCATCCTCACGCCTCGCCCCGAAGGTGGGCTCCGCGTCACGGTGCAACTCCCCGCCGCACCGCCGCGTACCGACGGATGACGCGGCCACTGTGACACCCCTTCTCTAGGGTGGTGGGTACCGGCTGCGGTCGGTTTCGTCGGCTTTGCTCCGACCGGTTGTCCCTCTTTGGTGGAGGTGAACATGATGGAGGATCTGCGAGACACCCTTGGGGTGTTGCTCGAGGCTGATGTGGGTGCGGCGGATCGTGATGCGGTCGCCGGGTTCTTGCGACAGTCGCGG
Source organism: Ilumatobacteraceae bacterium (assembly GCA_963752815.1). Taxonomy (GTDB): domain Bacteria; phylum Actinomycetota; class Acidimicrobiia; order Acidimicrobiales; family Ilumatobacteraceae; genus Sva-07. The sequence goes on from CAVVZI010000009.1 coordinate 72,085, forward strand.
GAGTTGCGAAGTTGGCTCGATTCGTTCGACGTGCGGTGTGTGCGGCGGACGTCGGAGTTGGCGGCGCAGGGTCGGTCGGAGCCGGCGGAGTCGATGGGTACGGATCACGGGTTGTCGGCACGGGAGAGCCGGCTGGGCCGGTTGCGTGCCGAGGCGTGTGATCTGTTCGTGTTGTTCGAGCGGGCGTTGACGCGTGGTGACATCGCGGCGGGTCATGTCGATGCGTTGGCCCAGGCGATCCGTGATCTGGATGACGAGCAGCGGTTCGGGCTGGTCGATCGGGAGGAGCGGTTGTTGGAGGCGGCGGTGCGGATGCGGGTCGACGACTTCGTGCGTCACTGCCGGGTCCAGGTCGCCGATGTGGTCGCCGAGCTTGCCCGGCAGCGGCGTCAGTTCGACCGCTGACGCACACGGCCGACGCGGCGCCGGCTGGCGGTGAGGGTGATGCGGCCGGTTCGGAACCGGAGGCGGCCACGCCGCCGAGCGTCGATCCGCTGGTGGTGGAGTACCTGCGTCAGCGCGACGGGTCGAAGGTGCGCCGTTGGCGTGACGTCGAGACCGGGATGTGCATGACACTGGTGGCGCTCGACCCGATCCGTGACGCCGTGTTCAAGAAGGCGTTCGACGCCCACCTGAATGCCCTGCGGGCCGACGGGACCACCGCCGGCATGACCTGGCGGCAGGTCGAAGTCGAAGCGTTCATGCGCACGATCGCGGCCGGTGTCCGGCCCACCGGGCCCGCGGCTGGGATCGTTGCCGGCGGCCGGAACGTTGTGGATCTGCATGATCTGCGCGACATGCGAGCGGCCGCCAACGTCAGCGTCTCACCGATGTCGACGGATGCCGAGTCGACGGTGCCGGAGATCTGCGTCGTGACCACGCTCGATCGGTTGCTCGATGACTGCTGCCGCCACGGGTTGTGCGAGACCAGCGACGGTCAGGCGTTGACCGCGGCGTCGTTGCGGCGCATGTTGTGCGACGCCGTCGTGTACCCGACGGTGCTCGGTGGTGCCGGCGAGGTGCTCGACTCCGGTCGAGCCCGACGCACCGTCAACCGCAAACAGCGGCGGGCGTTGCGGGCGATGCACCGCACGTGTGGTCATCCGGGTTGCACGGTGCCGTTCGAGTCGTGTCGCATCCATCACGTCCGCTGGTGGACCCGCGACAACGGCCCGTCGGACCTCGCGAATCTGTTACCGCTCTGTGAGAACCACCATCACCTGGTGCACGAGGGTGGCTGGACGTTGACGATGACACCCGACCGGATCGTCACCTGGACTCGACCCGACGGCACCGTGTGGAAGGTGGCCAACGCCGCCGACCGTGCGGCCGACGTCCTCGACCACGATCGAAGTCAGCTCGGCGAGCGCGAGTTCGACTTCGCGTCGGGGACGGGGCAGAGATAGGTCCGCAGGAACTCGTCCATCGGGCGTTCGAAATCGATCGTCGCGATGGCGTTCCTTCGGGCTGTCGCCGCGTCCTCCGTCGACGCGACCGCGCGCGAACGCGATCAGGCCTGGAGGATCTCGACCAGGTGCCCGTCCGGGTCCGTGACGAAGGCGATCACGGCGTCGTTGAACTCCGGAACCGGTGTGGGCTCCCGAACGACTTCGGCGCCGCGTTCGCGGGCGAGTTCGACGGTCGCGACCGGATCGACGACGTAGAAGACGATCTTGCCTCCGGTGTTGGCCAGATCGCGGGCGACGCCATCGGTGTGGCACATCAGCACGAGCGCTGCACCGCGTCCGTCCATCGACAAGATGATCTCGTCCATCGTCGGCAGGTGAATCTTCGTCACGAAGCTCAGTCCGAAGACTGAGGTGTAGAAGTCCGAGGAAGCCTGGAGGTCCGACACGCCGATTCCGGCGGCCCCCAGGCGGGCACGTGGTGCTGACATCGGTCGGACCGTAGCTCCCGCCATCCCGGGCGTCGCACCTGGCGGAACCCCTCGTTCCGCCGTGACTACACCGAGTGGACGACGTGCTATTGAGTGCGCTCGGCGAGTACGGCGTCGAGGCTTTCGTAGCCCTCGGTCACCCCGGTCTCCATGCCGGTGGCGACGAACGCGTCGCGGTCGGCGAACGAGTCGACCAGCGAGGTGGCGGTCAGCAGTGTGTGGCCGTCGCCGATGCGCTCGAAGCGCAACTTCTCGAGTGCAACACCGTCAGGCATTCCTTCGAAGGCGAAGGTCTGCACGATGAGTTCGCCGGGTCGAATGTCGTGGAAGCAGCCGCGGAATCCGGCTTCGAAACCGTCTCGGGAGATGGTGTATCGATACGACCCGCCGGGCCGACAGTCGAAGTGATCGACGGTCATGCGCGAATCGCGCGGTCCGTTCCACCGAGCGAACAGCACGGGGTCGGTGTGTGCTTCGAACACCGACTGCGGTGACGCGGCGAACTCGCGCAGGATGCGAACGAGTGGAACCTCGGTGTCGACGATGATCTGCGTGTCGAAGGTCGTGGTCATGCGGATTTTCCTTTCGATGCGGGTTTGGCGGTGGTTGGGGTGTCACAGGTCTTGGAAGGAGCGGTTCGCTCGGCGAGGAGTTCGTCGAGGCGCTCGAACCGCTCGGCGGCCTCGCGTCGATATCGCTCGATCCACTTTGTCATGAGGTCGAACACCTCGACCTCGAGGTGGGCGGGACGGCGCTGGGCATCGCGAGTGCGGCTCACGAGCCCCGCTTCCTCCAAGACCTGCAGATGTTTCGAGACGGCTTGAACCGACATCGCGTGCGGAGCGGCGAGGTCGACCAGCGTCGCATCCGCCGACGCGAGCGTGGCGATCATGTCGCGCCGTCGTCGGGTCGGCGAGGGCGGAGAAGACTCTCGAAAGTTGATCGTTCGACACCACAGATCCTTCTTCAACTGATTGGTTGAAGACGACCGTACCGAGTTCTGCCGCTGTTGTCAACCAATTGGTTGATGACGAGGTATCTCGTTGCCACTTGTCTGTGAGAATGGAGCGATGAGTTCGGTCGCCGGCCAGCCCATCGACGAGGCGGTTGCGGAGATGCTGGCCGTGCTCACGCCCCGACGCGGACGCGGACTGGCAGGTGCCGGCCGGCTCGCTGGAGTGGAGCTGCTGGACAACGGCTGCGCACGTCGCGCACGACTTGGCCTCGTACGCGGCACAGGTCGCCGGGCGCGCCACCGCCGGTTACCTCCCGTTCGATCTCGTCATCGCGCCAGACGCTGCGCCCCGGGAGGTTCTCGACGTTGTTGCGGCGTGCGGCCGGCTCCTGAGCGATGCCGTCACCAGCGCGGGCCCTGGTCCCGGTCGCCTGGCACTGGGGGATGTCGGACGCGGCGGGTTTCGCGGCGATGGGCGTCGCGGAGGTGCTCGTTCACACCTACGACATCACGCAGGGTCTCGGCGTCGAGTGGCTTCCTCCCGAGCCGCTCTGTCAGCCGGTCGTCGATCGACTGCTTCCGAGTTCACCGCCCGGCCGCGCCTCGGAGGTTCTGCTCTGGGCCACCGGTCGAGCGGATCTCACGGGTCACCCGCGGGTCGGCGAGTGGGTTTGGCGAGCCGCTCCCCCGCCGACGGGGGTGACGATCGACGACGCCCGGGCGATCGTCGCCGAGCTGCCCCGTTCGTACGAGGCGCTCGTGCGGGATCGTGTGAAGTTCCGTGTCGGCCGGATCGTGTACGCCGCGTTCTCTCGCGATGAGACGATCATGGGCTTCGGCTTCCCGCGGGAGGAGCGCGAGGCGCTCGTGGCCTCGGAGCCAGACAAGTTCCTCATGCCGGAACCTTCGGACATGCGGTACCAGTGGGTGCGCGTCCGTCTCGACGCCCTCGACGTCGACGAGCTTCGTGAGCTGCTCATCGATGCGTGGCGCATGTGCGTCCCCAAGAAGGTGGCCGCCGCCTACGAGGGTTGACCGAAGCGGCGGTCGCGCTTCGCGTGGTTACGTGACGAAGACGCCGACGAGCGCGTCGTGCAGGTGCCCGTTGCTGGCGATGACGTTGCCGGTGACCGGTGGGGATTCGCCGTTGGTTCCGGTGAACGTGCCACCGGCCTCGCTGATGATCACGTGCATCGGGGCGGTGTCCCACGGATTGAGTCCGAAGTCGATCATCGCGTCGGCTCGACCACTGGCGACCAGAAGGAATCCGTAGCCGTCGCCCCATGCCTGCATCATCGGTCCCTGCCGATGGAGTGTGGCGACGGCCTCGTTCGGCCACCAGGTGTACGCACTCGTGGTCACACACGCGCCGGCGAGGGAGTCGGTGCTCGAGACGCGGCAGGGCGAACCGTTGTGATGTGCGCCCAGCCCTCGGCCGGCCGCCACCTGCTCGGCGAGGGCGGGAACGGTGATCACCCCGATCGCGGGCCCGTGCTCGTCGCTCATCGCGAGGAGCGAGCAGTACAGCGGCACCCCTCTCGTGAACGCATACGTACCGTCGATCGGGTCGATGAACCAGGTGCGCCCCGTCGTTCCGACCGTGTCGTCGAGTTCTTCGCCGACCACTGCGTCACCGGGGCACCGCCGCGCAAGTTCTTCGCGAATGAATGCTTCAGCAGCGCGATCGGCCGCCGTCACTGGCGACCCGTCGCCCTTCATCTCGATCTCGAGGGCAGGATCGCGGAACCATTGCAGGGTGAGTTCTCCCGCTCGGCGGCCGAGATCGACCGCAAGCTCGAGGAGGACGGGGTCCACTGCCGGCGGAGTCACGACGCCGACCGTACTCGTGACCGGCGGTCCCGACCGGAGCTTCGGCGGGTACTACCGACTCGACATCGAGGACGCCCGCTCCTTCCTCGATGACTTCGTGGCTGTGCCCTGAGACGGATCGTCAGCTGAGCCGGCGAAGGTCGTTCGTCATCGTCGACATGTCGACCACGTTCGCCCGCAAGTTCTTCGCGGTGAACCCCATCGTGGCCAGGAAACGCTCGGCCTCGTCGAGGGCTTCGAGCTCGACGAGTTCTGCGGCGTCAGGCCCTGACGCGCGCAGTTCGTAGCGCAGGTTGAAAAACGCAATCGCCGCGTCGTAGGTGAAGGTGCCCTCGGGTGTGTAGGCGGACAGGAAGATGTCGTGGTCGGCCTGCGAACGCACCAGGAGCGCCCGGGCCCGGTCGGTGAGGTCCGCGAACCGGCCACGCACGGTCACCCGGAAGACGCGGACCACCTCGCCGTCGCTCATCCGCCCAACGTACCGACCGCAGTGATGCCGACGAGGATGAGATCGATGCCGGCGAGGAATTGCTCGCGGTCGTCGTGGTCGGGGAGCTGCGCTGCGAACTGCAGCACGAACGGGTACTCCGCTGGGTCGAGCTGCGCCCATTGGGCGGCGACGGTGGCGAGGAACGTCGTTCGATCGGTGTCGCGTGGGATGAGGCGAGCACCGGCGGCGTACTGTCCGGCGAGGCCGAGGATGTAGTTCACGAGCGCTGACGCGGCGTTGAACTGCGCTGGTTCGGGAACCCCGAGCCCTTTGAGGTTGGCACCGATGCCTTCGAAGATCTGCAGGATCGCGGGCTGCCATGGTTCACGGGAGAGCTGCGTGCCCACCCACGGGTGGGCATCGATGGCGTCGAACACTCCGAGGGCGATCGCCCGGATCGCCTCGCGCGGGTCGGCGTCGTGAGCCTGGTCGGCCATGACACCGCCGATCACGTCGTTGGTGGCCGTGGACAGCAGTTCGTTCTTGTTGGCCACGTGCCAGTAGATCGCCCCGGGTCCCGTCGACAGTCGTCCTGCGAGGGCGCGGAAGGTCAGCGCGCTTTCGCCGTCGGCGTCGAGGATCTCGATCGCGGCTGCGACGATCCGTTCCTTCGAGAGCGCGTCGGTGCGCCGTTCCGTGCGGCTGCGTGTCGGTCGCCATGCGCACCATCCTGCCAGAGATGGAACGTTGTTCCAACGACGGTATGATTCATGGAACAACGTTCCAGGAACACTGGAACACAACCCTCTGAAAGGAAATGCGATGACGACACCAGTCACGATCATCGGTGCGGGCCTCGGCGGCCTCACCCTCGCCCGCGTGCTCCACCTCCACGGGATCCCCGCGACGATCTACGAAGCGGAGGCCTCGCCGGAGGCCCGCACCCAGGGCGGCCAGCTCGACATGCACGAACACAACGGGCAGGTCGCCCTCGCGGCCGCCGGCCTCACCGACGAGTTCCACGCCATCATCCACGCCGGCGGCGCGGCGACGCGCATCGTCGACCCGCACGGCGCGGTGCTCCTCGACGAGCCCGACAACGGCACCGGCGGGCGGCCGGAGGTGCTGCGCGGCGATCTGCGTCGGATCCTGCTCGACTCCCTGCCGCCCGAAGCCATCCAATGGGGCAAGAAGCTCACCGACGTCACCGCGCTCGGCTCCGGCCAGCACCGTCTGTCGTTCGCCGACGGGACGGCCGTGACCACCGAGCTCCTCGTGGGTGCCGACGGCGCCTGGTCCAAGGTCCGCCCACTGCTGTCCGGTGCCACGCCCGAGTATTCCGGCACGACATTCATCGAGACCTACCTGTACGACGTCGACGAGCAGCATCCCGCTACGGCGGAAGCGGTCGGCGGCGGCGCGATGTACGCGCTCACCCCCGGCAAGGGGATCGTCGCCCATCGCGAGGCCGGCGACGTGCTCCACACCTACGTCGAGCTGAACCGTTCGATCGAGTGGGTCGAACGCATCGACTTCACCGATGCCACCGGTGCATCCGCAGCAGTCGCCGCCGAGTTCGAAGGGTGGGCGCCCGAGCTCACCGCGCTGATCACCGACGGCGAGACACCACCGATCGCGCGGATGATCTACGCCCTCCCGGACGCGCACCGCTGGGACCGAGTGCCCGGGGTGACGCTGCTGGGTGACGCCGCGCACTTGATGCCGCCATCCGGCGAAGGCGCGAACCTGGCGATGTTCGACGGGGCCGAACTCGCGCTCGCGATCGCCGCGCACCCCGACGACATCGACGCAGCGCTCGCCGACTACGAGGAGGCGATGTTCGCCCGCAGCGAGGCGGAAGCCGTCGACGCGCACGAGATCATCGAACTCTGCCTCGGCGACACCGCCCCCTTCGGGCTCATCGACTTCCTCACCGGCGCCCTCGAGCCATCCGCCTGACCGAGATCCATCCCCAGTGGCGCCGCCGATCTGTCACTTCGTGCGGGTCAACCCTGGAGCTCCCGGTCGAACGTGACCTTGACCCGCTCGTAGGAGCGCGTCGCCGCTGCTTCGTGGTAGTTGGGGCCGTACACGCCGAACCCGTGGTCGGCGCCGTCGTGGATCTCGGCTTCGCCCTTGGCCAAGTTGTTGGCCGCCTCGATGAGCGCGGTGTTGGCAGATGCGGGCTGCATCGTGTCGGCCGAGCCGAACGCGATGTACAGCGAGCCGGTGTACGACGGCACCGCGAGATGGGGTGAGTCGCTGTCGTCGGTGGTGCAGAACGACGGGTGCAGGCCGACGCCGGCCCGGAATTGCTCACCACGATCGCGGAGGGTGGACAAGGCCGACCGTGCTCCGATGCAGTAGCCGATGCAGCCCATGGCACCGCCGCGAGCGGCCGGGTCGGACGGCAGCCAGGCCAGCAGGGCGGTGAGATCCTCGGCGACCTGGTCCTCGGTCGTGCCCAGGACCAAGCCGAACATCTTCTGGATCTCGTCGTCGCTGCGGCTCTTCATCGTGTACCACGGTTCGGCTCGGTGGTAGCGGTCGTGGCTCACCACGTAGTAGCCCCACTCGGCGATGCGCGCCATCGTCTGCTTCGCTCCCTCGTCGAGGCCGGGGCCGTGGTGGAAGAACACGATGACCGGGAACGGGCCATCGCCGTCGGGCCGCACGACATGTACGCCCATCGGGCCGCTCGGCGTGGTGATCTCTTCGGTGCGCGTTTGCATCCCGCCACTCTTGTACGCGGCGTACGCGGTTGCAGCGATCGGACGCGCCAATCGGTGTCGCGTGCGGCACGAATCTCGCCCGGGCGCGATCAGTTCACGCGGGCAGCGCGGTCCAACTCATCGAGGCTGCCGATCGCGGGAGCCGACGAGAGGACGAACGGACATGACAGCCGAACTGATCGACTCCGCACCCGCGATCGACGAATCACGAAGTCGACGCACGCGGCGCGGCTGGGTGCTCGCCGCGGCGTCGGCGGCGTCGTTCATGGTCGCGCTCGACCTGCTGGTGGTGACGACGTCGCTCGACACGATCCGGCGTGATCTCGGTACGTCGACTGCGTCGCTGCAATGGATCGTCACGGCGTACGGGGTCAGCTTCGCGGCGCTGTTGTTGACCGGTGCCGCGCTCGGCGACCGGTTCGGTCGACGGCGGACGATGTCGATCGGGCTCGCCGTGTTCGCGCTGGGCTCGGCGGGTGCGGCGTTGGCCTCGGGGGTCGGCATGTTGATCGCGTGCCGCGCCCTGCAGGGCGTGGGCGGAGCGATCATCCTCCCGATCGGCCTGACGATCGTCACGTCGGTGTTTCCGCCGAGTCGCCGCGGGACGGCGATCGGCGTCCTCGAAGGTGTCACCGGGCTGGCGGTGATCGCGGGGCCGGTCGTGGGCGGTGCGGTCTCGCACTGGTTGCCGTGGCAGTGGATCTTCTGGATCAACGTGCCGGTCGCGCTGGTCGCGATCCTCGTCGTCCAGGTCGTCGTCGAGGAGACCTTCGGTCCCGACCGGACGATCGACCTGGCCGGACTGGTGCTCGTGTCGATGGCGGCCACCGCCACGGTCTGGGCGCTCGCTCGGGCGAACGCCGTCGGATGGGCGAGCGCCGAGTTCATCGCCGCGGCGGTGATCGGTCTCGGTCTCGGTGATCGGATTCGTCGCGTGGGAGCGCCGCGCCCCGGCACCGATGCTGCCGAGGCGGCTGTTTCGATCTCGCGCCTTCCCGCTCGGGGTCGCCACGGCGTTCTTCGTGGCGGCGTCGCTGTACGTCGCCGTGTTCTTCATGGCCCAGTACCTGCAGGCTGCGCTCGGGGTCGACACCCTCGGCGCGGGCCTGCGGCTGTTGCCGTGGACCGCGACACTGTTCGTCACGGCGCCGCTGGCCGGCGCGCTCGCCGACCGGGTCGGATACCGGCCCGTGCTGTCGTTCGGGCTGTTCGCTCAGACGATCGGCATGGGCTGGCTCGCGGTCGTGGCCGGCGGGTCGCCGAGCTATTCCGCTCTCGTGGTCCCGCTCATCGTGACCGGCATCGGAACGTCGGCCGCGCTCCCCGTCACGCAGGCGGCGATCATCGGCGCGGTCGGTGAACTCGACATCGGCAAGGCCGCCGGCGTCAACAACATGTTCCAGGAACTCGGCGGCGCATTCGGGGTCGCGCTCGGTGTCGTCGCCTTCAGCGCCTCGGGTGGCCACCTCACTCCGGCCGACGTTGCCGACGGTTTCGTCGCCTCGATGGCCGTCGCCACCACGCTCGCCGCCGTCGCGTTCTGCTTCTCACTCACCATCCCACGATCAGAAAGACTGTGACCATGCCACCGACCACATCGACCATCGGCATCGACTCGAACACCGACAGCGTCCAACTCGAAGCCGCTCGCCGCGGCGACCGCGCCGCGTTCGACTCGCTGATCGCACCGTTGCGCGACCAGCTGCTCGCGCACTGCTACCGCATGCTCGGGTCCATCCACGACGCCGACGATGCGCTCCAGGACACCATGGTGCGCGCGTGGAAAGGGTTGGCCGGCTTCGACGGTCGATCGGCGTTCAGCACCTGGCTCTACCGCATCGCCACGAATGCATCCCTCGACGCGATCAGCCGCAACGCTCGACGCGTACTGCCCGTCGACCTGACCGCCGACGACGCGGTGGGCGCGGAAACGTTGCGGTGGATCGAGCCGTTCGCGCACACGATCGGACCGGAGAGCCCCGAGGCCGCGGCGGTCCGGCGCGAGTCGGTCGAGCTGGCGTTCGTGACCGCCTTGCAGATCCTGCCGGCCAATCAACGCGCGGTGCTGCTGTTGCGCGACGTGCTCGCCTACTCAGCCGACGACACCGCCGCCATCCTCGGAGCGAGCGTCGCGTCGGTCACGAGCAGTCTGCAACGAGCACGCCGAACCGTCGAACGGCGCCTCCCCGACACCACCCAGCGGGAGGTCATCGACCGACTCGGAGCCCAGGCGACCGACCGCATCGCCACCCGGTACGTCGAGGCGTGGGAGCGATCGGACACGCAGGCGCTCGTCGCCCTGCTCTGCGCCGACGCCACCTTCTCGATGCCGCCGGAGTCAACGTGGTTCGCCGGTCGGGCCGCGATCGCGGAATTCCTCGACGCCGAGCCGATGCGGTACCCGTGGCGCTTGATCCGAACCGACGTGGGTGGTCACGTGGCGTTCGCCTGCTACACGGATCGACGACGACACGGGCAATTGGAAAGCAGATTCGCTCGATGTCCTCACGCTCGGCCCCGATGGGATCGAGGCGATCGTCGGATTCCTCGACCCGTCGCTCGTCACCCGGCTCGGGTTGCCCGGCGAACGAGTTCGGCAATGAGTCGCTCGACGAGGTCCCATGGAACTGGACCCTTGTACGGGAAGCGGACCGTGTCCTTGCCTGACCGATAGGGGCCGACATCGGCTTCGAGATCCGTGTCGAGTGGTGGGACGGGGTAGAGCCCGACGTGCTTCTTCCACGCCCCGAAGTAGACCAGGTACTCGCCATCGAGCAGGAAGCACGGCATCTGGTAGCGAATCGTTTCGGTGATTCCCGGTGCGGCTGCCTGGATCGTTCGACGGAGCTGAATGGCGGTCCGTTCCGCATCACCGTCGAGTGTGGCGATGTAGTCGTCGACGGTGGACGGTGACGTCGGCATTGCTGCTACCGCCCACTCGCTACGACGCGCTCACATCGATCGCTCACGTCAGATGTCTCCTCATGCCGACGCACAGCCTGTCGGAATCGTTTGCGCCCGGCAAGCGCGATGCGGACCCACATCCGCCCTCGCCGCCCGCGGGGGGTCGGGTGGCGAGGGCCGGGCTGTGGGGTGCGAGCCGGAGACGTACCCGCCGGCGAGGTGATCAAACCTGAACGTTCAGAGAGCCTCGAGAAGCTCGGTCACGGATCGATCCACCGACGACGGAGGTCGTCGGCGACGATCATCCTCGTGGCGGACAGTCCGTGCCGTCGTCAGCGTCGACCGCCGTCGCCCGCCGAGCTCCCGTATATTCTTTTCGACGTATATACACGTCGCTGTATGATGGGTTCATGACATCGGCGTTCACCCCCGCATCGAGCGATCGCGACCGGACGGTCATCTCCCAGCGAGTGTTCGACACTCCGATCGACGACGTCTTCGACGCCTATGCCAACCCGGACAAGATCGTGCGGTGGTGGGGTCCGGGCGGTCTCACGTTGACAACGGAGTCGCTCGACCTGACCGAAGGCGGCCACTGGCACTTCGTGTTCGCAGCCGACGACGGCACCACGTTCGAGAACCACATCGTCTTCCAGACCATTCACCGACCAGACCGATTCGTCGTCGATCACGTCAGCGAGCCGCGGTACATCGGCACCGTGGAGTTCGAGGAACTCGGCACGTCGACCAGCGTTTCGATGTACTGGACCTTCGAGGACAGCGATGTGTTCGAACGGATCAAGGACGTCGTCATCGCCGGGAACGAAGGCAACTTCGACCGGCTCGGCGAGGTGCTCGCGGGTCACCGCTGACTGCTCGACGTCAGCTCGTTGGTGACCCGCCGGCAGCTTCGAGTTCCGCCGCCGCGTCGCCGAGCTGGGCCTCGAGATCGTCGACCTCCGCTCGAGCGGCGGCGAGTTCATCGTCGACCTGTGCCAGCTGCGACGCCAATCGGTCGCGGTCCCGCCCGAGCACGTCACGCCGCTTCGTGCTGGCGGCAAGCGCCTTCTCGACACGCTTCACGTCTGCCGCGGCCGACTTGATGCGCGCCCGTGCGGCAGCGCGCGCCGCGGCTTCCTCTGCCGCGGCTTCTTCTGCCGCGCCTTCCTCTGCCGCACGGTCGACGGCCGGTTCGGCTTTCGGCTGAGACTTCCCACGGCCAGAGCTCTTGGGCGACGGCTTGGGCGACGGTGCCCGCGCGGCGGACTCGATGCTGAAACCCCCGAAGCCCGGCTCGTCGAGCGCCTCGGCAAGGGTGCCATCACGAACCGCCGCCGCCGCGTCGTCCGATGCCATCGCGGCGCGCAACGTCTGCGCGATCTGGTCGCCGACCGCTCCGCTCACCGACTCACCATTCGCTCGCGCGATCTTGCGCACCTGCGCCACCGTCTTCGAGAGCGCTGCGGCACGACCTTGCAGCAGGGCGCGCACCTCGGGATCGTCCCCCTCGGCCATGGCACGACGGATGCTCGCACCGAGTTCGACGAGGTCCTGCAGGCTGGCGTCGTCGGTCTGCGCGAGCAGGTTCACGACGTGCGCTGCTGCAGTCGGCTTGCGCATCTCCCCGATCAGCTTCGCCGCGTCTCGATCACCACCGCGACGTGCCTCGCCGGCGAGTTCCTTCCGGCGCTCGACGAACGTCGCCCGCGGCCCCGCATACAACGCGTGACGAACATCATCCAGCGTCGAATCGCCGGACGTCATCGGGCCGCGACCCTGCGTTGCGTGAGGAGCACGACGCGACAGTAGGTCGTACCCGCAATCCGAAGTCGCCCGCGCCGGAATGCGAGGCGAACGATCGACGTTGGACGTGCCACCACTGACATCGCTGCCACCACTGATATCGCGAGGGGATTCATCTCCATGGGAATGACTGCCGATCTGCCCGCTGACCGTCGAGATCGAGTCGAGGCGCGACTGCGGACCAACCTGATGGCGTGGCTGACGACGGTGAACGCGTCGGGCCGTCCCGATTCGGTTCCCGTCTGGTTCCTGCTGCGCGAGGACGACACGATCCTCGTCTACAGCCAGCCGGGCAAAGCGAAGCTGCGCAACATCGACGCCAACCCCCATGTCGCACTCGGACTCGACGTCACCGACATCGGCCGCGACATCATCCGGTTCGAAGGCACCGCTGCCCGAGCACCGGGCCATGCGCCCGCCGATCGGGTCCCCGAATATGCAGCCAAGTACACCGAACGCATCGCCGCCATCTTCGGGACGGTCGAGCAGTTCGCCCGGACGTTCTCCGAAGCGATCGTGATCACGCCCACACGACTCCATACGTAGACGAAGCCGCCGCGGGCCGGGTCGACATCCCCGTACGAATCCCTTCGTCAGGTCGTTCGACGCCGGCTTCACACGGTCGCGGTGGCGACCACGCATCCGGGCACCTCGGCGCGGGTCTTGTAGATGGTGCCGCCTCGCTCCGGGTCTGCGGTGTTGTCCCCGGTGACGATGTACAGGTCGCGGCGGTCGGTCCCGCCGAAGCACAAGCTCGTGACCATCCGCGCCGGCACTGCCACCCGGCCGACCTCGGAGCCATCGGGCGCGAAGCCACGGACCGCGCCCGAGCCGGACACATCCGCCACCCAGACGGTTCCGGCCTCGTCGACGGCAAGTCCGTCGGGCGACAGGTCGTCGCGCTGCAGGAACAGGCGCCGCTCGCTCACTGTGCCGTCGTCGTAGTCGTGAGCCCAGACCCCGCGGGTGGTGTCGGAGTGGTAGAGCATCGTCCCGTCCGGCGAGAGCCCGATTCCATTCGTCAGCGCGACGTCGCCGTAGAGCTCGGCCGCGACGCCATCGGTGTCGATCAGCCAGCACTCCCCCGTCGTGCGCGGTCCGTCGACCGAGAACGGATCGGATCGGATCGTGCCGCAGATCACCCGTCCCGCCGCATCGACGAACAGGTCATTGAGCCCCGGCGCGTCAGATGCGAACACGATCCGTGTCTCGCCGTCGCGGACGTGGCAGATGTCCCGTCCGGAGATCACCAGCCCACCATCGGTGTGCAGCGCGATGCCGCCGACACCTCGACGCTTCGGGACCACCGTCTCGATGGTTCCGTCCGCCCGCCGGCGGTGGACGCCGCCTTTGTGCACGTCGGAGAAGTAGAGGCTGTCGTCTCGATCGACGCGAGGTCCCTCCACCAGCCCGAAGCCGCACGCCAGCATCTCGATCTCGTTCATCCGTTGCTCCCCTCGTCGACGCTCAGCCGCCAGCCTGGCACGCTGGCAACGGGTGCGTCACGGTTCGAAGCCGCTGCGGTACTCGCTCGGCGTCTTGCCGACGAGGTCGCGGAACGCCGACTCGAACGCGGAAAGCGACGTGTACCCGACGTCCATCGCGATCTGGGTCACCGTTGCTTCGGTGCCGGCGAGGAGCTCGATGGCGCGCAGGACGCGCAGCCGCCGCAGCGCGCCTCGCCAGGTCATGCCGAGCTCCTGTTCGAATCGCCGGGCGAGCGATCGCGACGCGAGCCCGACGTCGGCGGCGACGGCATCGAATCGAGGCTGATCGGCCATCGCATCGGCGGTGATCGCGAGTGCCCGACGAACCTCGGCGGACCGTCCGGTCGGCATGTGTGTTCGACTCGGATGCTCCGCCAGCGCCCACGCCGCCTCGGCGAGCGCCCGGAACATGGCCGTCGCATAGTCGTCGAGCGACGCTTGTTCGTCGACCCACTGGGAGCATTCGACGACGAGTGCCCGCGCGAGTGGCGTCATGTCGATGACCGTCAGCGCCGACGGCGGTGGTTCCACGAACCCGACGTGGAAGAGCACGGATGCGGTGGTCATCGGTTGCGGGATCGTGACCTCGATCGGCTCCCCCGCCCGGATCAGCGCGGCCCGGGCGGGCGGGAGCGTCCAGCTGGTCTCGCCGTACTCGAGGCGCATCGCACCGCGGACGGCGTAGAGGAGATAGTGGCGGTCGACGCAGAAGCGTTGGGACGGCGACGGCTCGAACTCGCGAACGAAGCTGTACGCCGGGTTGTTCACGTGGTCATGATCGTCGATCAGGCGACGGTCTCCAGCAGCTCGGCCCGAAATCGACGGCTCGACGGCGGCGTGGTCATCAACGGCCGCAGCAGTTCGCCCGATCGGGCGAAGGCCTCCGACGCGAGGTAGTCGGCGAACGCCGATTGATCGGTCCACTCGTGGACGACCGTGATGTCGGTGTCGGCCTCGGCGGAGGGGAACACTCGGAACCCCACACAGCCCGGCATCGACCGCACGATCGGCTGCTCGCGTGCGAGTTGCGCAAGAGCCGTCGGCCGATCGGCGGAGGAAGTGGAGAAATCAAGGATGGCGATGAGCGTGGGAGTTGTCATCTGCCAACGATGCGTCGCTCGGCAACATCACGACCACCGGCAATCGGACGAAGACCCGCTCGAAACGGACAACCACGCCGAAGACAAGCGTTCAACTCTTCGGGCTTCGCGATGCGGCCGTGGTTGCGCGGCAGCCGGGCGAGCGACGTCGGTACGCTGCCGAGGTGGCAGAGCACCCGATGCCCACCCGGTGGCTGCAGCGACTGGAGGACGAGTTCGACGACGACGGCGTCGGGCTTCCCGCCGATCCTGAGTTCCGCCGGCTCCTCCTCGAGGAACTCGACCACTGTCGGCGCGTCCCGATGTTCGAAGGGCGACGGCCGACGTACGGTGCGATCATCCTCCCGCATGGTCGGGCCGTCGCCGTGCACCGCGCCGCGGTCGACGCGGTCGACTACGACTTCGTCCCGCTCGACGACGACCCCGCCGCTGGTCGCGTCTACGCCGACGGGCGGGCGTCGTTTCTCGTGCGGTCGGTCGATGGTGGCATTGCCCTCGCGTGTTTCGCCGGTTCGATGCTGATGGAGGCCGACCTCGTGCGGCTGCAGCGCAAGACAGGTGCAGCCATCATCCAGCGGACCCCCATCCTCGACGTCGTGCGCGTCGCCGTCGACGAGACCATGATCACGTGGGACGGTCGTCATTGGCATTGTCGACCGACGGCGATGGCGTTGACCGACACGCTCCTCGACCGTGTCCCGGAACTCGACAGGACGTTCGCCAACCACGTCCTGGAGCTCGCCGTCCACTGGCTCGCCCCATCGCGGATCGGCGCGACGATCGTGGCTCACGACGGCGAAGGCATCGACTGGTCCTCACTCGACACCTCCACCTCGGCACGCACGCCCCAGCTGTCGGTGTGCGATCGTCGCCACTTCTCGGCGCTCACGACCGTCCTCCGCCAGCACGACCTCGCCGTGATCGTCGACCCTGACGGTTCGCTCCGCAAGGTCGCGGTCGGTCTGCGCTGGACGCCCGATGCGGAGGGGGCGGTGACCACCGACCGCGGGATGCGCCACCGATCCGCCCAGCGCTACAGCCACGACCACCCCACCGCGACGATCGTGGTGGTCAGCGAGGACGGCCCGGTCTCGGTGTTCCGCGGCGGCGCAATCGCGGTCACCAGCGCCGCCGCTGCGCCCTGACGGATCCACGACCGAAGTCTGGCGCAACGTCCATCCAGCGTTCGCTGACGCCTTCACCTGACATCGGCCGCGGCAACAACCTCGAAACGGCTCGCAACCTTTGGGGAGGCAGCGACGTTGTATTGGCACTCACCTCAGAGCACTCACCTCAGAAAGGGACTGCCATGCACACCACTCGTCACCCATTCCATTCGAGTCGCCGCGTCGCCGCGGCGCTGGTCGGCACGACCATGGTTCTCGCCGCCGCCGCAGCGGCAAGCGAGCACGCGGCCATGGCTGGTGGGGACCGCTCCCCCACGCTCGTCGGACGCGCCGTGTTGCCGGTGGAGACCTACGCGCCCGGTCCTCCGAGCGGGACCCTGCTGCCGGCCGGGGTCGTCAACGGGATCTCCTTCCCCTTGCCGTCGCAGCCCGTCGAGGGGTTCTCTGCCATCGTCGACGGACGCCATCGCGGCGAGTACCTCGCGATGACCGACAACGGGTTCGGCGGCAAGGCGACGTCGAAGGACTTTCTCATTCGCGCCTACTACATCGAGCCCGACTTCAAGTCGGCCGCCGGTGGCGATGGCAGCGTCGACGTCGGGCTCGACGACTACATCCAGTTCAGCGATCCGAACCACCTCATCGGCTTCACGATCGTGAACGAGTCGACGACCGAGCGGGCATTGACGGGAGGAGACATCGACCCGGAATCGCTGCAGCGCGGGAGGCAGGGAGATCTGTGGGTCGGCGACGAGTTCGGGCCATGGATCCTGCACTTCGACGCCCAGGGTCGTCTCCTCGATCCGCCGTTCCCGACGCCAGGTGGCCTGATGTCGCCGAACAATCCGTTCCTCGTCGGCCCCGCCTCGCAGCCCAACAGCCGCGGCTTCGAGGCCATGGCGATGTCGACCAACAAGAAGTACCTGTACCCGATCCTCGAAGGGGCCACGGTCGCCGACAGCGACGCTCAGCGCCGACTCATCTTCGAGTTCAGCACCGAAGATGAAGCCTTCACCGGCCGGACATGGCAGTACAAGACCGAGAACCCGGCGTTCATGATCGCCGACGCCGACACGATCGATGGCGACCGGCTCGTCGTGATCGAACGCGACGGCGGTCTCGGCGTGACAGCCCTGTTCCGCAACGCCTACGTCATCGATCTCGACCGGACCGGCCCCGACAACTTCGTCGAGAAGCAGGTCGCCGTCGACTTGGCCAACATCGCCGATCCCGACCTCGTGTCGCTGCCAGAGGTCCACTCCGGCGACATCGGGATCGGCAACCCCTTCAAGGTGGCGTGCGAATCGATCGAGGCCGTGCACGTGCTGCACCACGGGGAGCTGCTCTTCGGGTGCGACAACAACTTCCCCAACAAGGGGCGCAATCCCGGCTTGGCCGACGACACCGAGTTCATCGTCGTCGAGGCGCCCGGCCTCGACAACGGCCACTGACGGGCGACATCACGGTGGCGGCGAGTCGCGAGTTCGATGGACCCGGCCTCGATCAGGAAGGCTGCACGGATGCGAGACCTCCGGTACGAGTTCGTGCGCAGGGTGTTCAAACTCCGGCCGCCGCGCGCCGCTCGGGTCGAGTACCGGAAGAACCTCAGCGCACCCATGTCCGACGGCGTCTCGCTGCTCGCCGATCACTACGTCCCCGACGGCGACACCACGGCACCACTCGTGCTCATGCGCAGCCCCTACGGGCGACGCGCGCTGATCGGACTGGTCGCCCGCGCCCTCGCCTACGAGGGATTCCAGGTCGTCGTCCAGAGCTGTCGTGGTACCGCCGGCTCGGGCGGCCGGTTCGATCGCCCATTTCGGGCCGAGGCGGACGACGGCCGAGACACGGTGGCGTGGCTGCGCGAGCAACCGTTCTATCCAGGACGCTTCGCCACGTTCTGCGCCTCCTACCTCGGCTACGTGCAACTCGCGCTCCCGCCCGAGTCGAAGACGGACCTGTTCGGCGCCGTGCTCCAGGTCACGCCATCGACCACCCAGGACATCGTGTGGCCGGCGGACGGGGCGCTCGCGCTGGCGTCGTCGCTCGGCTGGGCGATTCAGGCCCATCGGAATCCGGCCTCCCAGCTCAACACCCTCTTGGCTCGACGCGACCGCAAGCGCGTCCGCACCGTCGGCATGACGCCACCGCTGTTGCAGAGCTACAAGTCGGGACGGAGAACGCGAATCGGGTTCCTCGAGGACTGGTGGACGCACCCGGACGCGGCCGACGTGTTCTGGCATGACCAGGCTCACCACGACTCCCTCGACACGTTCGGGTGCCCGGTGCTCGTGCAGACCGGTTGGTACGACCTCCTCCTCGGTTCGAGCATCGGACAGTACGAGCGGCTCGCCGCGCGGGGCGCAGACGTTCGCCTCACCGTCGGACCATGGACACACGCGACGTTCGCCTCCAAAGGGCTGGGGATGGTGCTGGCCGAATCAGCGGACTTCCTGCGCGCCGCGTCCGGGCTCACCCCACCGCTGGCCACCCCGCGGGTCCGCCTCCTCGACGCCAGATCCGGTGCGGAACAACTGGCCGATTCGTGGCCGCCCGCGAGTGACGCCGAGCAGCACTATCTCGCACCCGGCGCCCTGCGACCTGACCCGCCAGGTTCTGAGTCGGCGGCGACGTCGTTCACGTACGACCCGAGTTCGCCGACCCCGCAGGTCGGTGGCCCGCTGCTCGAACCGGGCGGCGGTCCCGTCGACAACCGCGAACTCGAAGCGCGTGCCGACGTCGTCACGTTCGACATGCCGCACCTGATCGAGGACACCGAGTACATCGGGACACCGAGCGTCGAACTGTGGGTCACGTCCGACGTCCCGGCGCCACAACTGTTCGTCCGCCTGAACGTCGTCGACTCGACCGGCCGGTCGACGAACATCACCGACACGCTCGCCACCGTCCGAGCCGATCCTGTTACGCCCACACTCGTCACCGCAACGCTGCCGCCGACGTGTGTGCGCGTGTACGCCGGCGAGCGACTCCGGCTCGTTGTCGCAGGCGGGGCCTTCCCTCGATTCGCCAGGAACCCGGGCACCGGCGAATCCCCGGTGACGGCGACCACGTTCCGTGTCGCCCACATCGACATCCACCACGACGCCGCTCACCCGAGCAAGGTCGTGCTCCCGCGCATCCCGGTCCCAACGTCGAATGCGTGATAGTCGAACGCGTGATCAATGTGCGCAGTGGGACCGCAGATTGTTCACACGTTCGGCTGCCGGCGGCGAACGGGGTCCGGGCTCGGGCGGACCAGCCGGTGGCAACGACGGCGAGAGCCAGCGCGGCCAGACCCATCATGAACCCGAAGATGACGTCGGTCGTGTAGTGCATCCCCGCGTACACCCGCGCCCACGCCATCGCGACGGCCATGAGCGCTCCGAACGCGGCGACGATCCGAGCGGACTTGCCGAAGCCGTAGCCGGCCAGGAGCAGGCTGATTCCCACCCAACAGACCAGCGTGGCCGCAACGTGACCCGACGGGAAGCTGTAGGTGCCCGGCAGCGGGCCGATCTTGTCGACCGGCGGACGCTCGCGGCCCACGAGATGGTTGACGGCCAGGAAGGTCGTGATCTCCGCCAACATCGCCATCGGCAGGAAGATCATCGCTTTCCATTTCCGCATCACCGCGAGAACCATCGTCACGGCCCCGATCAGCGCGACGATCGGCAGCGTGTCACCGGTCTTGGTGATGAGTCGTGCCAGGTCGGTGGCGTCCGTGTTTCGACTGTCGGCCATGTCTGCACTGATCGAGCTGTCCCAGTCGCGTACGCCCTCGAGTGCCTCCGTCTCGGTGATCAGCAAACCGGCCCCGGTGAGCGCGGCGACGATCACCGCCAGACCGATGAGGAACGTGAGCACCACACGACGCGCGTCCGGCATCGCCGCGAACGGGTCATCCGAAGTCGTGTGCTGGTCGCCGTCAATTTCGTCCGCACGACGCACCGGTTCGATGGTGGGTTCGATGGGCAGGGAGTCATCGCTGGTTGTTCGGGCCGGCATCACGCAACCACGCATACCCCGCGACACATCGGGTAATCATCGCCAGTGATCATTCTGCTGACCATCGGTGCCGGAGTCGTGGTCGGTGGAGCCGTCGCGCTGCTTGCATCCCGTTGGCCGAGTGCGCAGGATCCGCACGTGTCGGCCAAGACGATCGCCAAGGAGGTCACGCGCCACCCGGGGCTCGCCGGCCACCTCCGCCACCACTTCAACCCGAAGACCGAGACCGGGGTCGCTCTGATCACGGCGACCGCGATCGTCGCCTTGGGAGCGGTGGGCATCGGTGTCCTGCTCGCCATGATCCGCACGAAGTTCGGCGTCGACTCGCTCGATGTCCGCTTCGCCCGCTTCGGCGCCGAGCACGCCACGTCGGCATCCAGCGATTTCATGCGCCACGTCAGTGAATTCGGCGGCACGCGAGGTGTCATCCTCCTGGCGATCATCGCCTGCATAGTCGAGGCCCGGCGAGGGCAGCCACGCGCCGTGGTCTTCTTCCTCACCCTGGTCGTCGGCGGCCAGTTCGCCCTGTCGAACGGGATCAAGTACCTGGTCGAGCGGGCGCGCCCTGACTTCAACCGACTCACCGGCTTCGCCGGCACGTCCTTTCCCTCAGGTCACTCCACCGCGGCGGCGGCGACGCTCGCCGCGATCGCCCTGCTGGCCACCCGCCGACGCTCGCAGCACATGAAGACCCTCGGTGCGGGCCTGGCAGCCGGGGGTGCGGCGATGGTCGGTGCCACGCGCGTCCTGCTCGGCGTGCACTGGTTCAGTGATGTCGTCGCGGGGCTGCTCCTCGGGTGGGCGTGGTTCGCGTTGTGTTCGATCGCGTTCGGCGGCCGATTGCTCATCTTCGGGCTCCCGATCGCCACCGCCGAGGCAGCTGCCGAACGGGATTCGTCCAGTCCGAAGGACGCGAGTACGCACGTCGCCATACCGGGCAAGGGCTGAGACCTCGAGGCAGTGCCGCGGTACGATCGTCGTGCAGAGTCCACGACCGACCGTCCGCCGAATCCGGCAAACTCCTACGGTGCGACTGATTGCACGAACGGAGGAGCGGCGTTGGAGAAGCGACAAGACGAGGCGATACGGCGAACGTCTTGGCAACCGGACGATCTGACCGACGTGTTCGGCTCCGCGGTACCCGCCGGCAGGGCACCGCGTGTCCTCGGGCTGTTCGCTCATCCCGACGACGAGGTGTTCTGCGTCGGCGGAACCATCGCGCGCTGTGCCGGCGCCGGTGCCGTCACCGCGATCGTGTCACTCACACAGGGCGAGGCCGGCCAGATCCGCGAAGCGTCGACCGCCACGAGACGGCAGCTGGGCAGCGTCCGCGTGAAGGAACTCGACCAGTCCGCGGCCGAGCTGGGGGTGGACGACGTCACGTGTCTGGATCTCGGCGACGGGCGTCTCGCCTCGCTCCCATTTGCCGTCGTCGCCGCGGCGGCACGCACGGTGATCGAGCAGTTCCAACCCGACGTCATCGTGACGTTCGGGCCGGACGGCGGGACGGGCCATCCCGATCACGTCACGTCGTGCCTGGCAACGATCGAGGCGATCCGCGACATGCCCGATCCGCCGCGGTTGCTCCACGCGAGCTTCCCGATGGCCGGGCCGGTCATCGTCGACGCGATCGTCGAGTGGCTGACCGCGCACCCCGAGCGATTCGTCGGCACGTCCGCGTTCGGACACGCGTTCAAACTGTTCACCGACGGGACGTCGATGCTCGGGGTTTCCGCCGATCACCTGCACGTCGACTGGTTCCCGGCGGGATCGTTCATCGTCGAGCAGGGTGAACCAGCGTGCGAGCTCTTCTGCATCCTGTCGGGCTCTGTCGTCGTCGTCGTCGAGCAGGACGATGGCCAGATGAGCGAGCGAGCGTTCCTTCAGCGCCGGGTGCTTCTTCGGTGAGGACGGGCTCGCGACCGGTCTTCCGCGCAACGCGCACGTCATCGCCCGCGACGACGTGACCTGCCTCGTGCTCGCACCGACACAGCAGAACGACCGGGTCGCCGGGCGTGGCCCTCTCGCGGTGGTGGAGCGTTCCGCGACTTCCACGGCGTCGACGGACCGCGCAGACGTCGACGACGGCTTTTCCATCGACGTGACGCCTGCGCTCGATCGCAAGGTGGCAGCGCTCGCGGCACACCGGTCGCAGTACGCGATGGAACCAGATCTGCTCCCGCGGTCGCTGCTCGAACGACTGCTCGGAACCGAGCACTTCGTGGTCGCGTCTGTCGGGAACGGCTGACCCGTGGAGCGTGGCGACCCCGATCGACGTGACCCGCGGTTCCACTCCGGTCCCCACGATCGCGCCTGGGTCATCGAGGCGATCGCGTGCATCGAGGCCGACTTGCGACGCTCCGCCGATACCCACCTCGTGACGTTCCCGCTGCCGGCTGCCTGGGGCATCGATCTGTACCTGAAGGACGAGTCGACGCATCCGACCGGATCGCTCAAGCACCGGCTGGCCCGCTCGCTGTTCCTCTACGGACTGTGCAACGGATGGATCGGCGAAGGGGTCACCATCATCGAGGCGTCGTCGGGTTCGACGGCTGTGAGCGAGGCGTATTTCGCGAGGATGCTCGGCCTGCCGTTCGTCGCAGTGGTACCGGCAACCATCTCACCGGAGAAGCTCGCACTCATCGAGCAGTGCGGTGGCCGCTGCCACGTCGTCGACGACGCACTCGTCGATCTATGCCGAAGCGGCAGGGCTCGCGGCCGAGTGCGGCGGCGTGTTCCTCGATCAATTCACCTACGCCGAGCGCGCGACGGACTGGCGTGGCAACAACAACATCGCCGAATCGATCTTCGAGCAGATGGCGCTGGAGCGTCATCCGGTGCCGTCCTGGGTCGTGGTCGGCGCCGGCACCGGTGGAACCGCGGCCACGATCGGCCGCTACATCCGCTACTTGCAGGTCGAGACCAGGCTCTGCGTCGTCGACCCACCGAACAGTGTGTTCGCCGACTACTTCGAGTCGGGCAACCGGCAACTCACGTCTGACCACCCTTCCGGGATCGAAGGGATCGGACGCCAGCGGGTCGAGCCGAGTTTCATCCGCGAGGTCATCGACCGCATGGAGCGCGTCGACAACGCGTCATCCCTCGCGGCGATGCAGCTCGCCTCCGATCGCCTCGGGCGGTCGGTCGGCGGGTCGACCGGCACCAACCTGTGCGGCGCGTTCCGGCTGATCGCCGAGATGCTCGAGCGCGGCGAGACCGGCTCCGTGGTGACACTGCTCTGCGACGGCGGCGAACGGTATCGCCACACGTACTACGACGATGCATGGCTGGCAGCGCACGACCTCGACCTCGGTCCGCCACGCCAGGCGATGGAACGCTTCCTGTCGACGTGATCACCGCCCGGCGGGCGGACGTTCAGATGCCGAGCCGGCCCCAGGGCCCCCAGATCGCGAACGTGACGCCCGAGAGGCCTGGATGTTGACGAACAGCGTGTCGCCCGAGGGGCTGAACGTCGCTCCGGCGAATTCCTCCGCGAATCGCGATCGCGTTCAGCGGTCGGCGTTGCGCCGCAACTGGTTCAGGGCGACATCGAGCAGCTCGCCGTTCGCGTCGAGACGGCGGATGTAGTTCTCGACCGGGCCGTCCTCACAGATCAGGATGGCGCCTCGATCGTTGCGCGACGTGATGTTGTCGGGCAGTTCGAGGTTGGCCTTGGACGTCGACTGGTAGCGGCACGTCAACCGCGAGCGCCGGGGATCGTACGACCAGACCTGCCCGGTGCCGTTGCCGTACCCGTTGAGCAACTCGTCCCCGATCTCGGCGTCGCCGCCGCCCTGGGTCGACGTGAAGAAGATCTCGCCCTTCGTGTACGAGGCGCCCTCGAGACGGGAGAAGCCCGCTGCTCCCTGCGCCCGACCTTGGTTGCCGACGTGCCTCAACGCGTCGTCGTTGCTCGTCAGGGGCACTCCAGGCCCGGTCGGGAACGTCGGGTTGGGATCGTCGATGTCGACCCAGTCGACCGGATACGACGCCCCGATCTTCTGGCCGGCCTCGAGGTGCGCGAGGGGGCTCCCCACCACTCGGAGCATCTGGAGTCGGCCGCCGTCGAGAAGGCGGCCGGCCGTCATCGGGTTCTGGGGCGGGATGTATCGGTAGAAGCCCGAGGGGAAGGCGAAGTTGTCCTCGGTGAGATACACGATGCCCTCGTCCGGGCTGTACGCGGCTGCCTCGTGCGCGAATCGGCCCGCCGACGTGATCGGCGTGCGGTCCGATTGCCCGCCGGCCGGGACCTCGAAGATGAAGCCGTGCCGTTGCGTGAGGACGGCGTTCGACACGCCGGTGAAATCGGGACCGACGTCGGGGCCGTTGACCGTCTCCTCACAGGTGATCCACGAACCCCACGGCATCACTCCGCCGGAGCAGTTGTTCATCGTGCCGTTCAGACTCGTGAAGGCCTGCACGACATGCCCATCCGGGGTCACCTCGGTGGTGGTGGTGCCGCCGCCGCCCCGCGTGTCGTACGGGGTGCCGGGCCCGAATACCGGGACGGTCGTCCCGGCGATCTCGTGGTTGCGAACCAGCCACACGTTGCCGTCGGGTCCGGGGAAGGCGCCCATCCCGTCGTGTCGCCCGGCAGCACGGTGCCGTCGTGAGCACGATCGGCGGTCCGGGACGTCGTTGTCGTGGAACGATCGATACTGGAAGTCCGACGGCAGGTTGAGCCGGACGATCCCGTCGCGCAGGTCAGCGACCGGCTGCAAGGCGAGCTTCGCCGGCTTCCCGCCGGCCGCCTGGGCGATCATGTTGTCGAGGCCACCCGACAGGATGACTCCTCCGGTGGTGGCCGCGGCTGCCTGCAGCAGCGACCGTCGACTGAACTTGGCCATGGGACGTACCTCCTCGACAGCGGTTATCGGCGCCGACAGTAGCGCTCCGGTGAGGGTGGGTGGCCGCGGGAACGCGGGCAACTTCGAGCCTGCGCCTCACTGGGCCGATCCACGAATCGTAGGGTGATGCGGTGCCGATGCTGGTGCTGCTGAACGGACCGCCGGCAAGCGGCAAGTCGACGATCGCCGGTCGCCTGATCACCCAGCGACCGCTCGCCCTGAACCTGGACGTCGACGTGATCCGTTCACTCCTCGGCGACTGGAAAGCCCGACCGGCCGACGCCGGAATCGCGGCGCGACGGCTCGCGGTCGCAATGGCCCTGGAGCATCTCGCCTCGGGAAACGACGTGATCGTGCCGCAGTTCCTCGCCCGAGCCGAGTTCATCGAACAGCTCGCCGAGACGGCCGCCACCGCGGGCGCCCGCTTCGTCGAGATCGCGCTGATTCTCAGTCGATCTGATGCCGTCGCCGCGTTCCGACGTCGAAGCGCTCAGCCCGCCACGGCGGCGCATCGCGACGCCGCCGAAGCCGTCGACGCCGCCGGCGGAATCAGCGCGTTGGAGACGATGTACGACGACTTCATGACGTTGCTGCAGGGGCGCGAATCCGCGCAGCGCGTCGAGGTGACGATCGGCGACATCGACGGAACCGTGGACAGGGTGGAGTCGGCCATCGCCAACGCCTGACCGGGCAGAACCGAGTCGGGTTCGTTCGGGGTCGGGGCCGAAACGAACGTCCGGTCAGGTCGGCGACGGCGCGCGAGGGGTGAGCAGGACCAGTGGGATCTCGCGGTCGGTCTTCTTCTGATAATCCGCGTAGTTCTTGTAGTCCGCCGTGACCTGCGGCCAGAGTCGATCCCGTTCCTCTGCCGTGGCGACGCGAGCCGTCATCGGTTCTGCCGGTGCACCCTTGAACGACACGTCGACGTCGGGGTCGGCTTGCAGGTTGAGGAACCAGGCCGGATGCACGTCGTCGCCGCCCCTCGAGGCGACCACCACGATCGCGTCGCCTTCCTGGATCGGCGAGGTGAGCATCACCGAACGCTTCTGTCCGCTCTTTCTCCCGGTCGTCGTCAGCTCCAGCACCGGCATCGACCCAGCGCTCCATCCGAGCCGTCCACCTGTCAGTGCCAGCACCGTGCGGTGGATTTGATTCATCGACTTCAGGACGAGGTCACTTGGCATTCGCTCACCGTAGCCCTGCCCTGGGACCGACGATCCGACGGGGCTATGTACTCCGGTACACCGCGTCGCGGAGTGCGATCTCGCGAGGGTCGGTCGGCAACGAGTAGCCGCCTCGGTTCATCGCGTAGGCGTAGCCGAGCCCGGCGTCCGGGTCGGCGAACCCGAATGACCCGCCGAGGCCGGTGTGACCGTACGCCTTGGGCGTCGACCCGAACGGCAGGATCGGAAACGGCTTCATGAACCCCATCGTGAACGCGCTGTCGAGCCGGAAGATCTCATCGAAGCTCGGCGTGACGACCGCTTCGAGTTCGTCCAGCGTGGCGCGGGCGAGACCGAGTGCCGACCCGCCGGTCGCGAGCTCGCCGTACACCTTGGCGATGGCCCGTACTTCGCCGACGCCGTTCATCGACGGGAACTCCAAACGCAGCACATCGGCTCGGTTGATGCTCGACATGTTCATCGCGAGTTCCTTCGGGTTCGTGAACGCCCGGGCCGTCATGCTCCGCGGATTCAGCATCGCCAGCAGGAGTCGCTTCGGCATCTGATGGGCATGGAGCGCAGCACCGACCCTTCCTCCACCGGAGAACGTCGCCAGCCGCTCCAGAACGGCATCGTCGGTGACGCCGATGAAGAACTCGACGCCGAGGGTTGCGGCAACCTCGTCGGCGAAGAAGGCGCCGATCGATCGGTGAGCTGGATCGACACGTCGGAGCAGCTGACTCTCGTACCAACCCAGCGTCTGTGCGTGATACCCGTGAGCCGTCCCCGGCGTCCACTTCGGCGCCTGAGCGGCGAGCGCGGCACCGAGTGAGTCGGGATCAGCGATCGCGGCGAGGTCGAGACGTTCGTCGATCACCGCCAAGCCGGCTTCGTGCGCGAGGAGTTGCCGCACCGTCACACGCTCCTTGCCGCGTTGTGCGAACTCCGGCCAGTACGAGGCGACCGGTTCCTCGAGCCGAAACAGGCCTCGCGAGTGGGCGACCGCCATCGCGGCGGCACACATTCCCTTCGTCGTCGAGAAGACCGGCACCAACGTGTCGGCCTCCCATCCACGCCGGCGCTGCACATCGCGCCATCCGCCCCAGAGGTCGACCACCTTCTCGCCGTCGCGGTAGACGGCGACCGCGGCCCCGACCTCCTTCCGGCTCCGGAAGTTCGACCTGAAGGCGTCGGCTACCCGGCCGAAGCCATCCGCGACATCGCCGCCGCACACGACATCAGCCGACGGCACCAGGCAAATTCCGCGCTACGAAAAAACCGGGCTGCGAGGCGTGCTGGCGAGCTGCTTCACGACAACCACGACATCGTCTCGGGTCGTCTCGGGGCTGAGCAGACGGAGGAGACCGTCGGCGAAGCGGTGGACGGTGGATCCGTAGAGCTCGGTGGCCCCAGCGGAAAGGCGGTCGAGCCCGATGTCGAGTGATTCGCCTCGCCGTTCGATCAGCCCGTCGGTGTAGAGAACGAGAACGTCCGCGTCGTCGACATCGACGACGGCGTTCGTGCGCGGTCGTCCGTTGTCGATCGACAGCGGGGCGCCGCCGGATTGATCGAGCCAAGTGACACCAGCCGCGTTGACGATCAGCGGCGGCGGGTGACCGGCTCGGGCGTACGTGAGGGTGCGCTTGTTGCGATCGAAGACCGCGCAGACGACCGTCGCGCACGCCGCACCCTCGATCGACGACGCGAACGTGTCGAGTCCATCGAGCACCGCGGCCGGATCTCGGCCTTCGAGGATCATCGCCCGTGCCGCGCTGCGCAGCTGGGCCATGACCGTCGCCGCTTCGAGACCGTGGCCGACGCAGTCGCCGACGATGAGGCCGCGTTGTCGGTTGCCGATGCTGATGACGTCATACCAGTCGCCACCGACGGCCAGACGACCGACCGCCGGCAGGTACCGCGCGGCGACGGTCGGAAGGTCGCTCACGGGCTTCAGCATCGAGGCCTGCAACGTGTCGCTGATCCGACGGTATTCGCCGATCTCGACCGTCCGTCGGTAGGCACCATCCAAGGCGCTGGTGACCACGTCCCCGATCAAACCCAGGAACGCTCGGTAGCTCGCGTCGAACGGCCGCTGAGGACTCAACGACACCACCATCGCCCCCCGCACACCACCGAACGAACCGCCGATCGGCAACACGTACTCGTCAGCAGGCATCGTCTCGGTGCCGTCACCACCAACCACCACAGGCGTCCGGTGCGTGTCGGTCAGAATTGCCGAGACGTCCACCTGGGCGACGTCGTCTCGCCGGGTCGACGCCACGAGCACATAATCTTCGGCCGCCTCGAGATAGATGTCGCACTCGCGCACACCGGCCACGCTGCCCGCCAGCGCGGAGGCCACACGCGCGCAAACGTCGGTCACCTGCTCGGAATTGACCAGCTGGGTCTGCACCCGTGACAGACATTCGAGCCGTCGATGGTCGACGATCTGTTCAGTGGTCTCGGACGCCACGCACAGCACACCGCCGATCTCGCCGCGATCGAACAACGGGCTGAACGAGAACGTGAAGAAGCACTCCTCGGCGTAGCCGTTGCGCTCGAGGACCAACTCCTGGTTCGTCTCCATCGTCGGCACGCCGGTGGTGAGAACGGACTCGAACAACGGTCCGATGTGCTCCCAGATCTCCGGCCACACCTCTCGCGCCGGTGAGCCGAGCGCCCCAGGATGCTTCTGGCCGAGCATCGGTCGGTACCCGTCGTTGTAGATCTTGATCAGATCCGGGCCCCACGTGACCAGCATCGGGAACCGAGAGGACAGGCAGACCGACACACCGAGTCGAAGACCCTCCGGCCAGTCCTCGATCGGACCCAACGATGTCGACGCCCAATCGAAGTCTTGGATCTCGCGCCCCATCTCGGACAGGTCGAAAACTCGATCGAGCCATGCATCCACGCCTCGATCCTCGGGCTCCATCAGGCCGCCCACCGTAGCTGTCACCGACCGGATCATCCATCGTCCGGCATTCGGTTCATCTGCCCGGACGACGGCGCCGCCGGGCCGGCGGTTCTACCCCGGTTCGTTGGGTTCCGGCGGATTCGGATCGTCGATCGCGGCGCCGGGGCTGTCGGGGTCCGGTGGCGGAGTGCCGGACGGCCCCGTGGTCGCTCCGAGTTCCTCGGCTTTCCGCTCGAGATCTCCCGTCACGCCGGCGGGAGTGGTCTCGCTCTCTGGGTCCGCTTCGTCGGACCTCGGTTGGTTCGGATGCGTTGTCATAGGCCGTGCTATACCCGAGATCGCCGCTGCCATGCATGCAACGCACCGAGCCGTGCGGCCCTCATGCCGCACCGGCTTTGCGTGTCGGCGTCTTGGGCGCCGCACGCTTCCTCGCCGACCGCTTCTTCGCCGGTGCCTTCTGAGCGGGCTTCGACCTCGGTGGTTTGGCGTGACTGACCGCTGCCGAGATGCTGCCTCGGAGGGCGGCAGCATGTCGATCGACGAGGTCGCGGGCGGCGCGGTCGCCGGCATGGCTGCGGTCGGCCGCCTTCGCCACCTTCCGGGCTCGCTTCTTGCGCAACCCGGCCTCGCGCAGGCCCCGCTCGATCTTCTTCCTGCTCATGAGTTCCGTTCCTCCATGGTCGGTACGCCCGGCGGTCAGTGACTACCGAGCCGCGCTACCCATGGTGTGCTGCGGTGAAACGGACCGGTCGCCATCGAGGAGTCGGCGGATCTCGGCGACGCCGGCAACCGCCGTGTCGAGGTCCGCGGCGCACGCGAGAAGGTTGAAGGTACGGCAACCGGCCGCGCGATACGGGGCCAGGAATTCGGCGATGGTCTCCGGGGAGCCGCAAGGGCTGTAGCGCTCGAAGCGTTCGAACGGGACGTTGTACAGGCCTTCCATGGCCGGGGCGAGCGACGCGCGGCCGGCCGCGGGGTCGACGCCGATGCCACACCAGACCTGCATCGCGTGTTGCCATTCGACGTTGCCCCGTCCCGATGTTCCGGCGGCGTCGTCGATGACGGCTGTTGCTTCCTCGAACCGCCGCGCGGAGTTCCAGATGCCGATCCAGCCATCGCCGAGGCGTCCGGCGCGGCGAAGGGCGGCGTCGGAGCGACCGCCGACGATGATCGGGATCGGTGGTTGCGGCGCGGGCAGGATCAACGCTTCGTCCACGTCGAAGAACTCGCCGTGGTGCGTGACGGGTGTCCCTGCGAGCAACGCCCGCAGGAGGCTGAGGGATTCGTCCATGCGGCGTCCCCTGGTACGTGGATCGACACCGCAGATCTCGAACTCGTGCGGATCCTCGCCGCCGACACCGACGCCGAACGTGAGTCGGCCGGGGTATCGCTCCGACATCGAGGACAGCTGTCTGGCCACGAGCACCGGATGGCGGAGCGGCAGCAGATACACCGCCACGAACGCGCGCAGCGCTGGTTCGGTCGCCAGTTCGTGGGTCGCGCCGATGAGCCCGTCGAAGCCCGCGCCGTTGATGAAGCTGACGTGGTCGCCCAGCACGACATGATCGAGACCGGCCGCGGCGATCGCGCGGGTCGACCCCGTAGGTGTCGCGTCAGGGGTGAGCGCGGCCATGCCGATCGACAAGCGTGGTTCGGCGCTCATGCGACTGCGACGCCACTGATCTGGGGCCACACGGGCACGAACACACCACCGAACCGGAATGGCTCGATCCGCACATCGGCGAATCCTGCGGCGGCAATCGACGACGCGGTGTCGCGGTCGAGGCAGCAGCCGTCGAAGAGATATCGCCATGGGCGACGGAGCAGCCGCTGCACCGCTCGGACCGGACCTGGCCCGGACCCCACGTGTTCGATGAACACGAACCGTCCTCCGGGACGCAGGATGCGGTGCACTTCCGCGAGCGCCGCGGTCGGGTCGCCCACGGTGCACAGCACCAGCGTGCAGATCACCGCGTCGACGCTCGCGCCGGCGAGGCCGGTCGACTCGGCAGGCTCCTCGCGGATCTCGAGGTCGATCCCGTACCGCTCGGCATTGCGGCGCAGTGCGTCGTGCGTATGGGGGTTCGGTTCGACGGCGATGAGCTTGCTACCGGGTGCGAGGTAGCGCATCGAAGCACCCGCGCCCGCCCCGAGCTCTACAACGACTCGAGGCAGGTCGGCAAACAGAGCCCGCTTGCGGGCGCCGAGGCGTCGGTGCGAGTACCAGTCCATCGACTCGAAGAATTTGGCGTTGGCCCAGGCGCGTCGGGGGTGAGGCCACGGTGCGGGTTCGGCGTGCACGAGGGGCGTTGTTTCGATCATCTGATTGCTCCAGGGGGTCTCGATGGCTTGCCGAAGCAACATCGCGAAAGCCGCTCGCGTCGCGCTCGCGTGGAACCGCTACGAGTTCAACAGCTCCTCGACGGCATCGATGATGTCGTCGACGTCGCGGGCGTCAGGCAGGTGCCAAGCGCCGTCGCGCGCGATGAAGCGGGCCGATGGCAACGTGGCCGCGAGATCCTCCCCGCCGGCGAACGGGATCACCCGATCGCCCCGATAGTGCAACACCAGCGCCGGCGCCTGAATCGCATCGATGACATCGGTGACGTCGGTGTTGTAGATCGCCTCGAGGTAGCCCGCAGCGACATCCGGCGGAGCGCTGTCTCGCAGGATGCGCGCCAGATGCATCGTCGCGGCGCCCGATGTGCCGGGGCGGTACAGACCGGCCAGCAGTTCGGTGGCGATGTTCGGGCGCTGACGCAACAGGTCCAGAACGGGTCGACCGACGTCGCCGAACGTCTTGGGCCCGCTCGCGTACGTCCCGAACAGCGCGAGATGAGACACGCGATCGGGTCGGCGCGCGGCGCATGCCAGCGCGATCGGCCCGGCCCCCGACATCGCGAACAGCGCAGCCGGCTCACCGACGTGATCGAGCATCGCCTCGAGCTCGTCGACCGCGGCTTCGACGCCGAAGTCGCGCACGGTGCCGCCCGTCAACCCCGTGCCGCGCCGGTCGTAGGTGATCGCGCGGCGGCGTCGCGCGAGGTGCTCCACCAGCGACGACCGGGGATCGCGGCCGTCGGCGATCAGCTCGAGGTTGGAGACCCACGCCGGGACCACGATCACCGGAGTCCCGACTCCGAGTTCACCCCACGCGAGATCGATCCCTGCGCCGGTCAGGCGGTGCAACGACAAGCGGTCGATGGACGGTGGCGGCCGACGGTGTTCGTCCGCGACTGCAACCGATTCGGTGACGACGTCCGCGTCACCCTGCAGGATCGCCGCTTCCAGACGTCGGAGTTGCGGTGAAGGTTCCAAACCGAGTTCTTCGACCAGATGACGTCGGTGGGCCTGGAACACGCGAAGCGCCTCGGCATCGCGTCCTGTCGTCGAGAGGGCGCGCATCAAGGTCGCGTGCGCCTCGGCGCGCAACGGGTGCTCCAACACGAACGCGTTCAACTCCGCGATGGCGCGGTTCGGCTCACCGCAGGCCAGCGTCGCTGTCGCATGCGCCTCGATCGCCTGGAGGTGGAGTTCGTCCAAGCGGACCTGCTCGGCACGCAACGACTCGACATCTTCGAATCCGGCGAACGGCGGGCCCCGCCACAGGGACAACGCGTCGTGCAACAGCGCGCGGGCAACTTCGGGTTCCGCCCCGATCGCTTCTCGGACCGCTCGTTCGAATTCGATCGCGTCGACGGTGGCCGAGCCCAACTCGAGGACATAGCCAGGTGCACGCGTCACCACGGTCGGGGCGTCTGGAAATCGCAGCCGGTTTCGCAGCCGGAACACCTGGGTCTGCAACGCCGCGTCCGGGGAATCGGGGAGCCCGTCCTGCCAGACGGCATCGATGAGCGCATCCGCGGACACGACGTGCCCCGCCTGCAACACGAGACGTGCCAGCAGGGTCTGCAATCGACGACCCGGCACATCACGAACCACCCCGTTGGCCTCGACCATCTCGACCGTGCCCAACACGCGCACGGTCACCGCGGACGACACCACCGGCCCAGTATCGCCGAGGAGGCTCGAAGTCTGGGTCGGATTCCGTGCGGAGATCCGGGCCCGATCCGACCCGGACGCCCGGGCGCCGCACTAACTCGGGAGCGACGGCGGTAGCCCGAACCAGGGCAACACGGTCTCGTCGAAGCGGGTCATCGCGGTGATCTGCTCCCCCGCGAGGGTGAGCACGTAGAGGCTCGTCCCGCGGCGGACTCCGTTCGGGGCTCGCACGTACGCGCCGAACGCCGGCTGGCCGTTGGCGCGCGTGGGCACGAGGTCGAACCTGCGGCCCGTGTCGAACAGGGCGGCGCAGAAGCGGGCCACGACGTCGCGACCCTCGTACCCGAGGGGCGCGGGCGGCATCGAGATGAACGCGTCGTCCGTCAGGAGGTCCACGAGCGCGCCGACATCAGCGGCCTCCCAGGCGCGGGTGAACTGCGCCACGAGCGCATCCTCGGAGGGTGAACCGACGGCGGGAGGTGGTTCGCGGCCGACGGTCGGCGAAAGCCCGCGCTGCAGGCCGGCGCGGGCCCGCTTGAGCGCGCTGTTGACCGATTCGGTGGTCGCGTCGAGAATCCCCACCACCTCACTCGTGTGGAATCCGAGGACGTCGCGCAGCACGAGAACGGCGACTTGGCGCGGCGGCAGGACCTGGAGGGCGGCGACGAAGGCCAGCGAGACGGCTTCGTTCTGCTCGAAGCGCGCCTCCGGCCCGAGCGGCATGTCGACGCCGCCCTCGTGACGGGTATCGGGATACGGCTCGAGCCACGCGACCTCGCCGAGACGTGTCGGTTCGTCCGGTCCGAGATACGGCAGGTCCTTCGCCCTGACCGGGCGTCGGCTGGCCGAGCGGCGCGGCGTCGAGACAACGGTTCGTGGCGATCCGGTACAGCCACGTGCGCAGCGAGGCGCGTCCCTCGAACCCGCCGAGGCCTTGCCAGGCGGCCAGCAGCGTGTCCTGCAGCGCATCCTCCGCGTCCTGGAGGGATCCGAGCATCCGATAGCAGTGCACGTGGAGTTCACGGCGGTACGGCTCGGTCAACTCCCGGAACGCATCACCGTCGCCCACTCGCGCTCTCGACATCAGGTCGGCTGTCACCACTGTCGCGTCACCTTCTCTCCGGATTCTCGCGCTTCCATCCTCGTGTAGACGCCGGACGGCGGGCGAAATGGGCGGCGACCGGGCGCCCAGTTTCGCGACGCCTCGGCGCCTACATCGGTGGCTCTGACAACACCGTCGACCAACACCAACCACCCAACACCAAACGACAGGGAGAAACCGAGATGGGAAGAATCGTGATGAGCGGACCGCAGAACGCATCGCTCGACGGAGTGGTCCAGGACCCGGACGGTGCCGAGGGCTTCACCCTCGGCGGCTGGTTCGTCCAATACGGGGGCAAGGATCTCGAAGCCTGGAACAAGATCGCACTCGAGGACGCACTGGGGGCCGAGGCATGGCTGCTCGGCCGGCGCAGCTACGAGTTCTTCGGCTCGCGGTGGCGACCACGGACCAGCGAGCTGGCCGACCGGTTGAACAGCATGCCCAAGTACGTCGTGTCCTCGACGCTCGAACACCCCGACTGGAACAACTCGAGGGTCCTCACGGGCGACGTGGTGACCGAGGTCTCGAAGCTGAAGCAGGACCTGGACGGAGAAATCGTCGTCCCCGCCAGCTATCAGCTCGGGCGCACGCTGATCGAGCACGACCTGGTCGACGAGCTGCGGTTGGTCGTCTTCCCGGTCGTGCTCGGAGCGGGCGAGCGCCTCTTCGGCGAGACCGGCGAAACCAAGCCCATGCGCCTGGTCAGCTCCCAGACCATCGGTGACGGCCTCACCTACCTCACCTACGAATTTCTCGGCCGAGACGGCTGAGCGCCCGTTCCCTCAGCCGGGTCGTGGATGTTGGCGTTGAGTCTGCCGAGCAGGTCACGGAGCGTGTCGAGTTCGTCGGCCGACAGCCCGTGGCGGAGTCGGCGGTCGAAGGCGGTGACGGTGGCGAGCAGGTCCCCGAACATGGCGTCGCCGGCGGGAGTGAGCGCGACGATCTGATTGCGCCGGTTCGTGGTGTCACGGTGGCGTTCGACGAGGCCGTCGCGCTCCATCCGGTTGAGGTGATGGGTGAGGGTGGCGCCCTCGATGCCGACGGCGGCCGCGACGTCGCGTTGCATGGTGTGGTCGCCGCCCTTGAGCGCGGTCATGACGAGCCAGGTCGGCAGCGAGCCGCCGGCCGCCGCCAAGGCGTCGTCGAACGCCCGCGACAGGGCGCGACCCGTACGGGCGACGTCGAGGCCAATCGGTTCCTGGAGTGGTCGCACGATCGGACGCTAGCACAAACACCTTGACATCGAATCATTAGATGTCTAATCATGGAGCCATGAACATCACCCAACCAGACCGACCCGTCGCTCTCGTCGCCGGTGCGAGCCGCGGCATCGGCGCCGAGACCGCTCGAGCGTTCGCCGCCGCCGGCTATGCCGTCGCCCTCGGGGCGCGGGATGCCGAGGCGCTGGCGAGCGTCGTCGACGAGATCAACGCGGCCGGCGGCCACGCCGTCGCCGCCGTCACCGACGTCGGTGACGAGGACTCGTCGGCTGCGCTCGTCGCCTGCGCGCTCGAGCGCTACGGACGCCTCGACGCGGCGTTCAACAACGCCACCGACGGCCCGCTCCCGGCGCCGCTCGCCGACATCGCGACCGACGACTTCGACCGTGGCATCCGCACGAACGTGCGCGGCACGTTCCTCGGGATGAAGCATCAGATACCGGCGATGCTGGCGTCCGGCGGTGGCACCGTCGTCAACATGGCATCGGTGGCCGGTGTGCGGGCCACGACGAACCTCGCCGCCTACGTCGCCGGCAAGGCGGCCATCATCGGCCTGACCGAAGTCGCGGCCCTCGACTACGCCGACCAGAACGTGCGCGTCAACGTCGTCGCCCCGGGGCCGATCCTCACCCACCACCTCGAACGGGCCGGCGCCGACGCGCAACGCCTCGCCGGTCAGTCGGTGCCGATGCAACGTGTCGGGACATCCACCGAGGTCGCCGAGGTCGTGCTGTGGCTGTGCTCGCCACACAGCTCGTTCGTCACCGGCGCCACCATCCCGATCGACGGCGGCCAGCTCGCCGGTTCGCGACCACCGCAGATGTACCGCCAAGGCAAGGGCATGGCCCCGACACCGGGCCGCCATGACGACGGGCCGGCGACCCACGAAGGAGACCCATCATGATCCCGACCATCGACGCCGTGCGCCAGCTCGGCGAGCAGTGGGCGCAGGCCGAAGTCGCCGGCGACACCGTCGCCCTGGCGGCAATGGTGACCGACGACTTCCGCCTCGTCGGACCGTTCGGCTTCATCCTCGACCGCCGGCAGTGGCTCGACCGCTACGACTCCGGCCGCTTCGTCACCACGGAGCTGAACTGGCACGACGTCGAGATCCGCGCCTACGACAACGCGGCTGTCGCCGTCGGCACCCAGACGCAGCGCGCCGCGTACGAGGGAACGCCGAACGACGGCAGCTTTCGCGCGACCCACGTCCTCGTGCGACGCGACGGCGAGTGGGCCATCGCCGGAATTCATCTCAGTCTCACCGATCCACCACTGCCCCGCTGACGATCGAAGTGTCCGCAGCACGAAGGTGGTGGGCGCCTTCGCGAATGCCGTAGGCGACGATGATCACGCCGGCGCCGATGTCGGCCCACCACCACCCGAACCAGGCGTTGAGCAGCAGCCCCGCGAGAATGCCGGCCGCCAGCGACCCGTCGACGACCGTGACCTTGGCTTCCGCCGACAGGACGGGATTGGCCAGTTCCGCGCCGGTGCGTGCCTTGCCCCAAGCGAGGCCGAACATCACGACCACGGTGGCGGCGAGCCAGGCGATGCCGAGCGGTGACGAGTCGGGCCGGATCCCGAGGGCCACGGTGGCGATCGACTGGATGGTGATGTAGATGGCGAGCCCGAAGAACGCGAAGCCGATCCGGCGCACCGCCCGCCGCTCACGGACGGGGTCGGCGTTGCCGGTGAGCTCACCGATCACGACGATCGAGGCGAAGATCTCGATGAACGAGTCGAACGCGAAACCCGCCAACGCCACCGAGCGCGCGGCCACCGCCGCAAACACGAGGAAACCGATTTCGACGACGTTCCAGCCGAGGGTCGCATACTCGAGCCGCAATCCGCGTCGCGTGAGGCGTGCTCGTCGCTCGGTCGACAGCAGCGTCGGGCCGGTCGAGTTCCCGCGGGTGGCGTTGCCGCGACTCAGGTGAGGACCGCCCGGAGCGCGTCGAGTCGGCTCGGTTCGATGCGGTACCAGACCCACAGACCGCGCTTCTCGCGCGTCACCAGTCCGGCATCGACGAGGATCTTCATGTGATGACTGACCGTTGGTTGTGATCGCCCCGACAGTTCGACGAGGTCGCACGCGCAGACTTCCTCACCCCGTTCGGCGGCGATCGCCGACAACATGCGCAGCCGGATCGGATCGGACAGCGCGGCGAAGGCACGGGCGAGCGTCTCGGCGTCGGCGGAATCGAGGACGTCGTTGCGGACCGATCCGCAGCAGGCGATCGGATCCAGGGTGGCGACTCGTGGCGATTGTGGGCGCTGCCATGGTTCTCACCATATCGAATAATGTCGAAGTAGTCCAT
Organism: Ilumatobacteraceae bacterium; assembly: GCA_963752815.1. GTDB lineage: Bacteria > Actinomycetota > Acidimicrobiia > Acidimicrobiales > Ilumatobacteraceae > Sva-07. Next base: position 109,927 of record CAVVZI010000009.1, read on the forward strand.
TGACATCCATCGAACTACTTGGCATACTCAGTGCATTGACGAACGTCAATCTATGGCGTTCGATGTTGCGAAGGAGTTGCCATGTCCCGAGTCCAGCTCGCCCTGAACGTGTCCGACCTCGACGAGTCGATCGCGTTCTACACGAGGTTGTTCCAGACCCCGCCGGCCAAGGTTCGCGAAGGGTATGCGAACTTCTCGATCGCCGAGCCACCGCTGAAGCTGATCCTGTTCGCCGGTGCGGGCGAACCGGGCAGCCTCAATCACATCGGTGTCGAGGTCGACTCGACCGCCGACGTGGCGGCCGCGATCGCCCGCGCGACCGCGGACGGCTTCGACCAGGACATCCAGGAGAACGTTTCGTGCTGCTTCGCGGTGCAGGACAAGACGTGGGTGCAAGGCCCCGACAACGCCTGGGAGTTCTACACGGTGCTCGGCGACGCCCCGTCGATGGCGTGCGACGTCTCGGGACCGTCGGGCTGCGTCGGCGAAGCCGAATCAACTGGTGAAGCCGAGTCAGCCGACGTCGCATCGCACTGCTGCTGAGCGTCGTGGTCGACCTCGACGCGCAACCGGAGACCGGTGTCGGTTCCCGAGGCCTGGACCGCTCTCGGCGCCTGGTCGCTGAAGCACTCGGCACCGGACTGCTCACCATGGCTGTCGTCGGCTCCGGGATCATGGCCAGCCGCCTCACCGACGACGTCGCGTTGCAGCTGTTGGCCAACTCGGCGGCAACGGCGGGAGCGCTGATCGCCTTGATCCTCGCGTTCGCGGGCGTGTCAGGAGCGCACTTCAATCCCGTCGTCACGCTCGTCGACCGACTCGCCGGCACGATCACGACCGTCGAGGCTGTCGCCTACGCCGCGGCACAGATCGTCGGCGCGTGCATCGGTGTTGCCGTCGCCAACGTGATGTTCGAAATCCCGGCAGTCGACATCTCGACCCATGTCCGGTCGTCGGGCGCGCTCTGGCTCTCGGAGTTCGTCGCCACCGTCGGGCTGCTCCTCGTGATCAACGGCTGTGTGCGCACCGGGCGCGGCGACATGGTCGCCGTCGCGGTCGGAGTGTGGATCGGCGGCGCGTACTGGTTCACCTCCAGCACGAGCTTCGCCAACCCTGCCGTGACCATCGGCCGCACCCTGACGGACACGTTCGCCGGAATCGCACCCGCATCGGTCCCGATGTTCGTCGTCATGCAAGTCGCCGGTGCGCTGGCCGCCTGGCTCCTCATTCGTTTGCTGTTCCCGACCCCGACCCCCACCCCCACCCCGACCCCGAGGAGCGCCCGATGACCGAGGCTCGTCCCGAAGTCCTCTTCGTGTGCGTGCACAATGCCGGACGTTCACAGATGGCCGCCGCGTTGCTCGCCCGCCACGCCGGCGATCGGATCACCATCCGCTCCGCCGGGACCGCACCCGCCGACACGATCAATCCCACCGTCGTCGCAGCGATGCGCGAGATCGGCATCGACCTCGACTCCGCCGGCGCCACCCCGAAACGACTGACCGACGACACCGTGCGCGCATCCGACGTCGTCATCACCATGGGTTGCGGCGACGAGTGCCCCTACTACCCGGGAAAGCGCTACCTCGACTGGACGCTCGACGACCCGGCGGGCGCCTCCATCGAAACCGTGCGAGCGATCCGCGACGACATCGATCGCCGCGTCGAGGACCTCGCGTCCGAACTCCTGGCCACCGATCGGTGACGTCACCCGGGATCGCGCCCGTGTGACAGAGGCGACATTCCACGATCGGCGGGCGCGAATTACGGTTTCGGAACGACACGGCGCGCGGACCGGAACGAGAAGCGGAGGACACCATGGCGACCACTCCCGGCAACGCGAGCACGATCCTTCCCGGCAAGCCGCCAGTCGTCGACCTGGACACTTGGCAGGTGGCGCGCGACGAGCTGCTGGTTCGCGAGAAGGCGCACACCCGTGAGAGCGACGCGATCGCTGCGGCCCGGAGGCGACTGCCGATGGTCGAGGTCGACGGTGCGGTCGAGGTCGTCGGACCCGGTGGACCGGTCCCGTTCGTCGACCTGTTCCAGGGTCGCGACGAGCTCGTGGTCTACCAGCACATGTGGTACGACGGGGCGCCGCACCAGGGCCAGTGCGAGGGATGCACGTTCCTTGCCTGGCACGTGGACGACGCCGTCTACCTCAATGCCCGGGGAGTCTCGTTCGCCGTTCTGACGTCGGGCCCGTGGGACGAGGTGGCTCCCTACGTCGAGTTCATGGGGTACACCCAGCCCTGGTATTCGGTGCGCGGCGTGGACGCGCCGATCGGTGGTCCGATGGGCCACATCGCCTGCTTCCTGCGCGACGGTGACCGCGTGTTCTTCACCTACTCCACGACAGGGCGTGGCAACGAGGCGCCCAACCCGTCGTTGAGCCTGCTCGACATGACGCCCTACGGCCGTCGCGAGGCGTGGGAGGACAACCCCGAGGGGTGGCCCGAGGCCCCGCAGGCCGGCTCGCCGGTCGGCGGGCATGGCTCGCCGACCTGCTGGTACTGGCGCTCGGACGCCGACGGCGTCGCCAGGTGGGGCCCGACCAGCCGGCCGGTACCGCAGTGGACCCGACCCGGCGCGACCCCCGTGGAGACACTGGGCCGCCAGGGCGCCCACCACTGACGCGACTCCCGGCCCGAAGGCGGCGACCTCATCGCGCGCCGGCCGGTAGAGCTTGGACGGCCGTCCGGCGCCGGGACCGGTGCGCCCGCCGACGCGCTCGAAGCGCACGTCGACCACACCCGCATCCGCGAGCTTGTCGAGGTGGAACGCCGCGACGGATCGCGGGATGTCGAGCGCGCCGGCGGCATCGTCGCGCGTCATCCACCCCGACGCGGCGACGAGAAGTCGGTACAGGTCGCGTCGCAGCGGTTGATCCAGCGCGGCGACGCCCGCGATCCGTCTGTCGAGATCGATGCCTTCATCCACGACCACATTCTAAAAGAAATAATCCTTGACGCAAGAGACGGGCGCCTTCTATTGTTGGAGTATTCACTTTTAGAAAGGCTGACATCATGAGCACGTCCCTTCTCCAACGACCGGCCGCTGGTGAGCGCACCCGAGATCGCGTGAGCGATCCGGTGTTCCAGGCGTTCGCCCTGCTCCGGGTCGGTTTCGTGGTCGCCCCGATCCTGTTCGGTCTCGACAAATTCCTCGACTGGCTCGTCGACTGGCGCGTCTATCTCGCGCCGGAGATCAACGACCTGATCCCCGGCACTGCCCACCAGGCAATGCTCGCGGTGGGCGTGATCGAGATCGTCGCCGGCCTCGTCGTCGCCGTTCGGCCGAAGTGGGGTGGCTATCTCGTCGCCGCGTGGCTGGGCGGGATCATCGTCAACCTGCTCATGTTGGGCGACTACTACGACGTGGCGCTGCGCGACTTCGGGCTCCTGCTCGCCGCGCTGGCGCTGGCCCGACTGGCGACGGCCGATGAGCGCAGATCGACCGCCGCCGACGGAAGCGCTCGATGACCTGCGTTCGCCGTCGAGCCGGCGTCGTCTCCCTCGCCGTGGTTGCCGCGCTCGCCTTCGCCGCCTGCGGCTCCGATTCCGACTCGACCGCGTCGGCCGGCTCCGCCGCGCCGACCGCTGTCGCCACGCACGACTCCTCCGAGCACACCACGGAACCCGCCACCGATCGCATCGACCCGGTCGTGTTCCACCAGGACATGCGCAAGCTGTGGGAGGACCACATCACCTGGACACGGTTGTACATCGTCAGCGCCGTCGCCGGACTCCCCGATCTCGACGCCACCGCGGGACGTCTGCTGCAGAACCAGGCCGACATCGGCGCTGCCGTCGCGACGTTCTACGGCGACGACGCCGGCGCGGCGCTGACCGACCTGCTCCGTCAGCACATCCTCATCGCCGCCGACCTCGTGGCGGCGGCCAAGGCCGGCGACGAGGCAGCGGTGACGACGCAGAGCGACCTGTGGTACGCCAATGCGGAGGAGATCGCGCATTTCCTCGCCGACGCCAACCCGGCGTGGCCGTTCGCAGCCGTGAGCCAGATGATGCGCACCCACCTCGACCAGACGCTGGCCGAGGCGACGGCCCGGCTCACCCAGGACTGGGACGCCGACATCGCCGCCTACGACGACATCCATCTCCACATCCTGACCATGGCCGACGCGCTCGCCGACGGCATCGTCCAACAATTCCCCGAGCGCTTCTCCGCCTGATGCGACCGGCGCTCGTCGACGTCCCGATCGGACGACGACGAGCGCCGGTTGAAGGCACCCGGGTCGGTTCGTTTCGGCCCCGGCCCCAAACGAACCGACTCCGCTCAGGCGGACGCTGCGGCGAGGGTCTTCGACGCGGCCCGCTTCGTGGTGGCGACGGTCTTCTTCGTTTCCGACTTGGCCTTGCGGCCAGTGGTGGTCGCGGCCCGCTTGGCCGTCGTCTTCGTCGCGCCGGCGGACTTCTTGGCGGTGGTCGCCGTTGCCTTGGCGCCCGACTTCGCCGTCTTGGCGGTGGTCGTGGCCGCGGACTTCACGCTGCGAGCTGTCTGTTCGACGCCGTCGGTCGCGGTCGACGCCGTGCGGCGAACCGTGTCGGCGGTGTTCCGTGCGACCTTCGAACCGGTCGGCGACACCTTCGGCTTGGCCGACCCCGTGATGCGAGCGATGAGATCTTGCACGGCGTTCACGCTGCCCTGCGCCAGCCCGCTGACGTTGTCGCCGACCCGATCGACCACGCCGGCGATGGCGCCGACCGCGGCGGTCGCCGGCCCCGCATCGGGCAGGCGCGGGTGGGGCTGCGTCGGAGCGGACTTCTTGGCCTCGGCCAGGAGGTCGCCGAGATCGGCGAGCTCGCTCCGGCTGAGCTTCGTGCGCACCTTGGGGAAGAACTCCTGCTCCTCCTCCTTGACGTGATGGCGCACGTTCTCGATCAGCACGGTGACCTTGGCGTCGAAGCGCTCGTCGTGCGGGTCGAGACCGTCCAGTTCCGACAACACCCACTTCACGATGTGATGCTCCTCGAGGCTCTCGAGGGCGATGTCCTCGGTGCTCGGGGACCGTCATGCGGGCCACCGGATAGAAGACCTGCTCTTCGATCGCGGCATGCATCGAGAGTTCCTCGATGATGCGATCGACGATCTGGCGCTTGTCGACGTAGGCCCGATCACCGGCCTTTTCGAAACGCTTGAACAATTGCTCGACAGTCTTGTGGTCGGCGCGGAGGAGGGTGATTGCATCCATGAACGCAGCAGTACCCACGCACACAACCGGCTAAACCGCTCCCTGACAAGGCTTTGCAGGGTCCGCCGACTCCGAACGGCGTCGCGTCCAGGTCGACGATGAAGATTTCTTGCGTCTGGCGGTGGACCTTGAAGTTTCGTGGTGCTATTGTAGAACTAATGTCGAACTCATGTGGGACTACCGTTGCAGCGCCCCCGGTCAGCGTGGTGGGGTTCCTGGTGGCCGATGACGGCGGCGGGCACCTGCGACTGTTCGGAGAACTCGACGCGTCGGAGGTGCACCGAGTGCGATCGTGCCTGGTCGGCGTCGACGGCGACGTCGAGCTCGAATGCTCGGGTCTGCGCTTCATCGACGCATCGGGCCTGGGTTTGTTCGTGGAGTTGGACACTGCCTGCCGGGCGCGACGTGCGAAGCTGCTGATCATCAATCCCTCTCGATATGTCGCTCGGCTCCTCGAGCTCACCGGTCTCGACTCGCTGGTCACGTCCGAACCGGGGAGTCCGGTTCGATGACACAGTCCGACGATGACAGTGGGTTGGGCGACCGGCCGGTCTACTCGATCGGCGCGGTTGCGAGCATGCTCGGGGTCGAGACCGCGACATTGCGGGCCTGGGAGGAGCGCTATGGAGTGGTGATCCCGACCCGGAGTGAGGGCGGCCAGCGCATCTACTCCCGCGACGAGTTGGACCGGTTGCGCTTCCTCGTCGACGAGTTGGAGGGCGGTGCCACCGCAGCCGACGCCCACCGGCTGCTTGCGGGACGGCTCCGCGATGCGGGCAGTCTCGGCCGCCTCGATCCTGGCGAGGTCACGATCGTCATCCTGCTCGCGGAACGCGACCCGTACGCGGCCGAACTGCTCGAGTACTTCCTGCGGAACGAGGGATACGAGGTGTGTGCGACCTTCGACCCACCGATCGCCGAACAACTCTTCGCCAATCGCCGACCAGAACTGTCGATCGTCGATCTCATGATCTCCGGTGGCGGGCTCGACCTCTGCCGCCGGCTGGCCCGAGATGGCACGGCCCCCGTGCTGGCGATGGCAGCGGTCGATCTCGCCGACGCCGCCCTGGATGCCGGGGCGAGCGCATTCCTGAAAAAACCGGTCGTGCCTCGGCAGTTCGTCTCCACGGTCCGTGACCTGCTCGGGTCGAGCGCGCCCGCCCGGCCATCGCGCGAGACCGTCTCCTGATGGAGCGCCTCTCCACCGGCAACAGCCGGCTCGACGAAGTGCTCGGTGGGGGCCTCGTACTCGATGCGATCACCCTGGTGGTGGGTGCTCCCGGTACGGGCAAGACGATCCTGGCCGAACAATGCCTGTTCACGAACGCCACTCTCGAACGGCCGGGGCTCTACCTCTCGACGGTGTCGGAACCGTTCGACAAGCTGCTGCGCTACGGCCAGTCGCTCGACTTCTTCGACGTCGCCCAACTCGGGCAATCGGTGTTCTACGAGGACCTCGGCGCCACCGTGCACGCGGACGGTCTGGGCGGCGTGCTCGATCGGATCGACTCGTTGATGAAACGGCACGCGCCGGGCCTCGTCGTGATCGACAGCTTCAAGGCCCTCCGCACGTTCGCCACCGACGCCGCCGAGTTCCGTCGCTTCCTCCACGACCTCGCCGGCCGGCTCAGCGTGCTCGCCGTGTCGTCGTTGTGGGTGGGCGAGTACGAGCCGGGCGAAGCGACCAACTCACCCGAATTCGCGGTCGCGGACGGTGTGATCGGTCTGGAGATGAGACGGTCGGCGGAACGCTCGATCCGGTATCTCAGCGTGCGCAAGCTGCGCGGCAGCGACTTCCTCTCCGGCGACCACGTGTATCGCATCACCGCCAGCGGACTGGTGGTCTTCCCGCGCCTCGCCGACCTTCGCGATCATGCCGAGTACGAAACGATCAGCGATCGCGTCGGGACCGGGATCGCGGCCCTCGACGAGGCGCTCGAGGAGGGCTACTGGTCGGGGTCCACCACGCTCATCGCAGGGCCGTCGGGCGCCGGCAAGACGATCATGGGTCTGCACTTCGTGTACGCCGGGGCGGCACTCGACGAGCCCGGCGTCTACGTCACGTTGCAGGAGAACCGGACCCAGCTCGCACGCGTCATCGGTCGCTTCGGCTGGAGCATCGACGATCCGAATGTCACGATCATGGACCGCTCACCGGTCGACCTCTACGTGGACGAACTCGTCTACGAGTTGCTCGACCAGATCGCGGCGGTCGGCGCCAAGCGGCTCGTCATCGACAGCCTGAACGACCTCATCGTCGCCACATCGGACCCGATGCGACTCCGGGAGTTCCTCTACTCACTCGTACAACGCTGCGCGCGGCAAGGCGTGAGCCTGATGTTCACGTACGAGACGATGGAACTGTTCCGGATCACCCGGCTGAGCGAGCTCGGCATGTCGCACATCTCCGACAACGTCGTGCTGCTCCAGCACTTCCAGGACGGTTCCGACATGAAGCGCGCCCTCACCGTGCTCAAGTCACGGGGCTCGATGAGTTCGACCGTGATCCGCGAGTTCAAGATCTCGGTCGACGGCATCACCCTCGGCGAGCCGATCAACCTCGGAGCATTCGCCCGCTGAGACTGGCCGTCCGGGCTGTCGCCCGACGTGCTATCGCAGTGACGCCGACGTGCTTCGGCACTCGTCCACGTCGAGTTGCAGTTGCGCGACCAGATCGGCGGGCGACTCGAACGCCCGCTGGCCGCGCAGCCAACGGAGGGGTGTCACCGTGACGGTCTCGCCGTAGATGTCCGCGTCGAAATCGATGACGTGGGCTTCCAACAGTCTGACGCCGCGTTCGGCGTAGAAGGTCGGTCGACGGCCGATCGAGATCGCGCACAGGTGTCGCTCTGCACCGACGTCGAACCATCCCGCCCACACACCATCGGGAATTCCGTCGTCCGCGAGCTGGAGGTTCGCGGTCGGGAAGCCGAGCGTCCGGCCCCGCTGGTCGCCGTGCTCCACGGTGCCGACCACTACGAGCGTCTCCTCCAGCGTCTGGCCGCGGCGCGTCGTGGACATCACGACCGCGCCAGGAACTCGGTGATGGCCGCCGCGAGTTCGAGCGGCGCTTCCTCCTGCACGTTGTGCCCGGACTCGATCGTCACCGCGACCGCGCCGGGCGTCCGGGCGAGAAACTCCTTCTCGAGTTCGTCGTTCAGGAATCCCCGCGATCCGCGCACGAGGAGCACCGGTACCGCGATCGATTCCAGGGCCGGCCAGAGCGAGGCGAAGTCGCTCGGCATCGAGACCCCTGTACCGGACGAGAGGTTGGCGAAGTGGTGCTTGAACACCACGCGCCCGTCGTCGCGGACGCGGGTGTTGCGCAGCACGCCGCGCTCCACGGCGGCGCGAGTCGGGACCGAACCCGAACTCCAGTGCACGATCGACGATCTCGTCGCGCGAGGCGAAGCTGTCGGGACCGGCGAGGAAGTCCCGCACCTGATTGCCGCCACCGACGACGAGGCCCGGGCTGACATCGATCACGACGAGCCGCTTCACCAGCTCGGGATGCGTCGCGGCGAGGGCGATCGCGGTCAGACCGCCCAGCGACTGACCGACCACGACCTCGCTGTCCGGCGCCAGTCGAGCGAGCACTTCGGCCACCGGTCCGGCGAGACGTTCCGGCCGGTAGTCGACGTCGTCGTGCCACGACGAGTCGCCGTGGCCCGGGAGATCGAGGGCCACGGCCGGCCACCCGCCACTGAGCACCGTCGTGTTCCAGGTGTGGGCGTTGAGACCACCGCCGTGGAGGAACGCCGCTCGCGGATCGTCGGTGCCCCAGACGATCGTCGACACGATGCCGCCGTCGGAACGGTCGACGTTCACGCGCTCCCACTGGGGCGGCGACTCCAGTTCGATGCCGAACTCGGCCACTTCTTCGAGCAACAGCTCCAGATCGTCATGCGTGGTGGCAGTCATGATGTCCTCTCGTCGGGGGGTGCTTCGAGCCGACGGCAGCGTGTACCTGCGTCGTCACCGTCAAAGGTGACTATATCAGTCGGAATTACATACCACCTGGGCGCTACGGTCCGTGCCGTGCCCTCGCCACCCCAACTCTCGCATCACTTCGCCTCCCTCTTCGATCTGAGCGGCCGCACGGCGCTCGTGGTCGGCGGTGGCAGCGGGATCGGTGAGGCGGCCGCCGTCGGGCTCGCCGCGTTCGGCGCTCGCGTGATCGTCGCCGACGCCCGTGGGAGCGCCGCCGATGCCGTGGCCGACCAGATCGGCGGCGACGCCACCGGGGTGGCGCTCGACCTCCTCGACCGATCGGCGGTCGATGCCCTCGCGACGTCGATCGAGGCCCCGGACGTCCTCGTGTCGACGCCATCGGTGAACGTCCGCAAGGCGATCGTCGACTACTCGGACGAGGAGCTCGACCGGGTGATCGACCTCAACGTGAAGGGCACATTCCGCCTGGTCCGCGCGTTCGGTCGCACCATGGCAGCGGCGGGCCGTGGATCGATCATCGGCTTCTCGTCGGTTCGATCGCAGACGACCGAGCCGGGCCAGGGGGCGTATGCGGCGAGCAAGGCGGCGACGGTCATGCTGTTCCGGACCCTGGCGGCCGAGTTGGGTCCGTCGGGCGTGCGGGCCAACGTGATCGCCCCCGGTGTCGTGGAGACCCCGCTCACCGAGCCGATCCGAGCGTCGACGGAGTGGTACCGGGCGTACGCCGACAAGGCGATCCTCGGCAGATGGGCTCAGCCAGCGGAGATGGTCGGAGCTGTGATATATCTCGCCTCCGACGCCAGCACGTACGTCACCGGCTCCACGCTGTTCGTCGACGGCGGTTGGACCGCCGCCGATGGAAGGTTCGTACCGCCCACATGAGTGAACCCATACCCGGAATCGATCGGGACGACCTCGTCGAGTTCACCCGCACGCTCGTGCGCATCCCGAGCGTGTACGACCCGGACCGCGGCCTCGACGAGTCACACGCCGCCGAACTCGTCGCCGCCCAGATGACGTCGTTCGGCTGGTCCCCCGAGATCGACCTCGTCGCGCCCGGCCGACCCAACGTGGTCGCCGTCGTCGAGGGTGACCGTCCGGGGCCGACACTCATGTTCGAAGGTCACACCGACGTCGTCACCGAGGGCGATCACCGGTCGTGGACCGTCGACCCGTTCGGCGCCGAGCTGCGCGACGGCCGGATCTGGGGTCGCGGGTCGGCCGACATGAAGGCCGGCGTGGCGGCGATGCTCTTCGCCGTCGACGCACTGCAACGAAGCGGATCGTTTCCCGGACGCATCGTCGTCGCCGCCCTCGTCGACGAGGAGGGAATGATGGCCGGCGCCAAGGACTTCGTCGCCCGCGGGCGCGCCGATGGGGTCGACGGCGTGATCTGCTGCGAACCGGAGGGCGGTGAGGTGTGTCATGTCGCCAAGGGTGCACTCCGGCTGCGCGTCGACCTGCACGGCGCGATGGCGCACGGCGCGATGCCGTTCCAGGGCCGGAATCCGAACCGGGCCGTCGGCGAAGTGCTGCGCGCCCTCGTCGACGTCGAGCATCGGCTCCACGGCCTGTTCGGGGAAGACCCGTACCTCGGGCGAGCGTGGGTGACGCCGACCGTGTTGCGCGCCGGTGAGCCGGCGCAGATGAACGTGATGCCGGCCGACGCTTCGCTGTGGATCGACGTCCGGACGATCCCGTCGATCGATCACGCGACGCTCGTCGACGAGCTCCGGACCGTGATCGCGCAGGCCGCAGACGGCGTCGGCGTGTCGTCGACGCTCGACGTGATCGACGACCGGCCGTCGGTGGCGACGGCCGGAGACCATTCGCTCGTCCGGGCGGTGCTCGGCGCGCACACCGCGGTCACCGGCCGGGCGGCGGTGCTCGGTGGCGTGCCCGGCGCGACCGACGGAACGGTGCTGACCTCCCGGACCGGCATGGCATCGGTGGTGTACGGGCCGGGCGGCAAGTGGATCGCCCACCAGGCCGACGAGTTCGTCGAGATCGACGACCTCGTCACCCACAGCGCCGTCTACGCGGAGGCGGCGCGGCGCTTCCTGGAGGGCGACGCGGCGTAACCGATCTACCCGGTCCCGTCGGTCGTTGCGGCGGCCAGCCCGTCGACGAGGTCGGCGAAGTCGACCAGATCGCGCACCGATCGGCGGTCACCTGAATAGGTGCCCCAACGGTCGAGCACGACCGCGGCGATCCCCGCGCCGTGCCACGAATCGACGTGATGTTCCGCATCGTCGACGGCGATGCACCGATGCGGGTCGAGCCCGAGTCGTTCCACCACCGATGGCTTGTCGTCGACCAGGTTGATCGACGCGACCTCGATCCCGATCAGTGCGAGCCAGTGCCGTGTCGCCGCCAGCGCGGCGTCGACACCGGCCACCCCGCGTGCCGTCACGAGGTGGAGCCGGTGGCCGGCGGCGTGTAGCGATGCGAGCACCTCGGGGACCTCGTCGTACGTGGAGTCGTCCCACCACAGCTCGTGTTCGCGCACCCCTCGGGTGAGCATCTCGACGAAGCCGTTCTCATCGAGGCCCCACCGTTCGTAGAACGCCCACGTGCTCGTGTCGAGCAGCAGTTCGCGTCCGAGTTGCGCCGACGCGTACGGCGTGAACAACTCGGGGAACGGATACAGCACGCCGTCGATGTCGAGCATCACATCGAGCGTGGCGCCGGCGTTCACGTGTCGACCGTGGCCAGGTCGTGGGCCCGCAACCCGAGGTGATCGCGCAGCGTCACCCCGCCGTACTCGGTACGGAAGAGGCCGCGTCGCTGGAGTTCCGGGATCACGAGGTCGGCGAAGTCGTCGAGGGTGCCCGGCAGGTACTCGAACACCACGTTGAAGCCGTCGGCCGCCCCTGCCTCGAACCACTCCTGCATGTGGTCGGCCACGGACGCCGGTGTCCCCACGATCGTCCGCTCACCGTCGACGATGCGCTGGGCCAGCTGGCCGATCGTCAGCCCCTTCGCCCGGGCGACGTCGAGGATCCGGCGCTGCGCGGTGAGCGACTGGTTCGACTCGGGGAGTTCCGGCAGCGGGTCGTCCAACGCGTACTGGGTCAGGTCGAAACCGCCCAGCCAGTACTGGAGGTGCGCCAGTGCGACGCGTGGGTGCAGCAGCGAGCGCATCACGGCGACCTTGTCCTCGGCCTCCGAGATCGTCCTGCCGACGACAGCCGACAGCGCCGGCAGGATCGTGATGCTCTGCGGATCGCGGCCGTGGGCCTCCGCGCGAGCGCGGATGTCGCGGTTGAGTTCGACACCGCCGGGGATGTCCGACGCTCCCGAGAAGATGACGTCGGCGACGCGGGAGGCGAGTTCGCGTCCCCGTTCGGACGCACCCGCCTGCACGATCACCGGCCGGCCCTGCGGGGGACGCGCCAGTCCGGGGATCGTGCCATCCCAGCGGGCGACCACTTCGTCGTGGAACGCCTCGGCTCGCGCGTACCGATCCTCGTGGGCGACGTGCTGGTCGAGCCCGAAGTTGTTGGCCTCGCCGTCGTTCAGCGACGTCACGAGGTTCCATCCGGCCCGGCCGCCACTCAACTGATCGAGTGATGCGTAGAGCCGGGCGATCTGTTCGGGCTCGTTGTACGTCGTCGACGCGGTGGCGATCAGGCCGATGTGCGAGGTGGCCATCGCCAGGGTCGCCAGGAGCGTGAGGGGTTCGAAGGAGTCGTTCACGACCGACACACGGCTGAGGACGTCCTGGCTCTCGAGCGGCACCCCGACGAGATCGGCGAGGAAGATCGCGTCGAAGCGAGCGCGCTCGGCCGTCTGGGCGAGCGCGACGACGTGGTCGAGGTCGATGCCGCCGCCGTCGGGAGCGTCGGGATGACGCCAGGCCGCGAGGTACTCCCCCGGCGGCTTCAGGAATGCATTGAGATGGAGCTGGCGGTTCGGCGCGCTCATCGGGCCGCCTCGCTCAGTGCGCGATCGCGACGCGGCGGGCGGGCAAGACCGAGCCGGTCGCGCAGCCGACGGCCGTCCGGTCCCGGATCGAGCGCCGACCCGAGGGCGACGAGATCACGAACGTGCTCCGGGCTGCCAGGTGCTCTCGACGAGTACGCCGTCGGCGACACCGTCGCGGTGCCACCCCACGAGTTCGGCGGCGCCGACGGAGGGTGTGCGCACGAGGACGGCCGGCCGCTCGGACGGCGGCCCGAAGTGATGATCGGTCGTGGCGACGACGAGCACGTCCGCGTCGCAGGTCGGGTTCGGTGGTTCCACCGGTCAGGTCCTGGATCACCACGACGTGCCCCTGTGGCGGGCGGGAGATGTTGAGCGGCCCGCGTACCCGGTAGCGCGATCCCACGTAGTGCGGCGTGTGGAGCCCCGCCGGGTCGTAGTAGCGCCCGCCGTCGACGTCGCGGACGAAGGCGTCGTCGTCCCAGCTGTCCCAGAGCGCCCGCGCCACGTCGACGTATTCGACGGCGTGCTCGCGATCCGGTTCGGCTCCGACCAGCCATGCGGCACGTCCACCACTCAGATGGTCGAGCGACGCCAGCCGTCGGGCGGCGTGATACGGGTGCAGACCCGACGTCGGCGAGGCGACCGCGATTCCGAGCCGGTGGGTGGCGAACGCGAGCGACGCGCCGAGCGTGAACGGCTCGAACACGGCGTCGCGGGTCGGGGGTGCGTCGATCACGACGAACGTGAAGCCGGCGCGCTCGAGTTCGATCGCCGCGCGCACCAGCGATCGGATGTCGTCGCGATGATCGGCTGGGCGGAGCAGGGCGGCGAGGACGAGCGGCCCGCTCATGACACGGCCGCCAGGTCGTGCGCGGGTGTCCAGCCGAGCGCGGGAGCGATCTGGGTCGCCACCACCTCGAGCCGCTCCAGCCCTCTCGCGATGGTCGAGCTCTCGGCGTGGCAGGCAACGATCAGATGCGTCGCCGCGCCACTGAACACCGCGTCCGACGCGAGCGTCTGCACGATGTGGTCGACGGGGCCGTGGCGCACGTTCATCAGGTCGAGTTTCCGTTCCAGTGTCAGGCTCGCCGGGTCGTGTCCGTCGGCGGCGAAGAGTGGGTCGTACAGCGCGATGTCGGATGCCAGTTCGGCCCGGGCGGATTCGAGGTCGCGATCGGGGAACACGCCACGCACGGCGGCGATCGGCGCATCCGCCGGATCGCCGTTCCACTCGGCGAGATACGCCTCGGCCAGCGGCAGTTGCACGCTCCGGGCGTGGCCGACGCCGAGCAGGAGTCCCCGGCCTTCCCGCGCCGCGCGGCGGACCCCGTCGAGCTGGGTCGTCGAGTCCCACAGGCGCGAACCGAGGGTCGGCGCGGGTGGCTGCAGGGTGGTGCCGAATTCGTCGAGCGGTTGACCGGCCAGCGCATCGCGGAGGCGGTCGAGAACATCGGCCGCGAGCTCGCGCCGCTTGGCCACGTCACGGCCGAACGTCCCGAACGCCGAGACGTTCGCGCCACCCGTTCCGACGCCGAGGTCGAGGCGACCGCCGCTCAGGGCGTCGAGCACGGCGGCGTCCTCGGCGAGCCGGATCGGGTCCTCCAGGCCGAGCACGACGACGCCGACCCCGAGTCGGATGCGCCGCGTTCGTGATGCGGCCGCGGCCAGCAACACCAACGGTGACGGAAGACGGCCGAACCGGGGCTGGAAGTGGTGCTGGGCGACCCACCCGCTGTCGAAGCCGAGTTCCTCCGCGGCGACGAACAGTTCGACGACGTCCTGATAGAGATGCGGCGAGGGGACGTCACCGTGCACATGGGTGAGGAAGCCGAGCGTGAACGGTCGGCGCGGCGATTCGCTCATGCCGCCGCTCCCCGCCCGCGTCCACCCGAGGCCGACCAGCCGAGGGCCGGGGCGATCTCGTTGGCGATGATCTCGAGTCGACGGATGTCCTCCGCGACGCTGGACACCTCGTGCTGGACGACGGGGAGGAACCAGTCCGCGTAGCCGAGCAGCGCCGGATCAGCCTGGATGCTCTCGACCACGTCGTCGACCGAGCCGTAGTGGACGTTGATCCGAGCCAGGTAGTCCTCGGTCGACAGGTCGAGCAGCTCGGTGTACCCGTGCTTGGCGAATCCCTGGCGGTGGATCGCCAGCGCCGGTTCGAGGTCGCGGGCCGCGGCATGCCGGTTCCGGGCCGGGAACACCGCCCGCGTGATGGCGATGCGCGGGCGAGGTGAACCGGGCGTCTGCGATCGGCTCCACTCGTCGAGGTAGGCGTCGGCCAGTGGCTTCTGCTCGGTGAGCGGGTCGTGCACCGCGGTCCCCAGCAGGAGACCGTCACCCGCGCGGGCCGCCGCCCTGGCCCGACCCGGATCCGACGTCGACTGCCAGAGCCGGTCGGCGAGATCGGGTGCGGCGGGCTGCGCGACGAGCGATGACGCTCCGAGTGGCTGGCCGCGCAGGGCGTCGCGCAGCACCCCGAGCCGGTCGTCGAAATCTGCGTGCCGATCGGCGGGTGCCACCGCACCGAACGCGGCGAACGCGTCGATGTTGGCCCCGCCGGTTCCGACTCCGAGTTGCAGGCGTGGGCCGGCGAGCGCTTCCAGTACCGACCAGTCCTCGGCGAGCCGGAGCGGGTGCTCGAGCGGGAGCACGGTGACCGCCGTGCCGAGCTGGAGATGGGTCGTCCGCTCCGCAACGGCGGCGAGCAGCACCGGCGGCGACGGGAGCCGTCCGTAATCGGAACGCAGGTGGTGCTGGGCCACCCAACCTCCGTCGAAGCCGAGATCCTCGGCCGCCTGGAAGACCGTGATGAGGTCGCGGTACACCTCGGCGGGTGCTCGACCGGCGCCGTGGACGTGGGTGAGGAAGCCGAGTCGGAACGGCTTGGTCGTGTCGAGCGTCATGCGATGACACCTCCGGCGATCTGGGGTTCGGTTCGGGGTTCGGTTGGAGATGGGGGCTGCGGTTGGAGTCGGGGCACCGCGGCGAGCAGTTGTCGCGTGTACGGATCGGAGGGCGCGCGCAACACGTCGGAGGTGGCGCCGCGCTCGACGATCGTGCCGTCGTGGAGCACGACCAGTTGGTCGCAGAGGTACCGGACGACGCCGAGGTCGTGGGAGATCAGCACGAGCGTCAGCCCGAGGTCGCCGACGAGCGTGCGGAGCAGGTCGAGGATCTGGATCCGCACGGACACGTCGAGCGCGCTCACCGGCTCGTCGCCGACGAGCAGGCGCGGGCGGGGGGCGATCGCGCGGGCGATGGCGATGCGCTGCTGCTGCCCACCGGAGAACTCGTGCGGATAGCGCCCGCGGACCGACGACGGCAGGCCGACCTGTTCGAGCACCTCGTCGATGCGCCGGTCGTGATCTTCTTCGATGTGCAGGCAGGCCAGCGGTTCGCGGATGATCGACGCCACGGTCATCCGCGGGTCGAGCGAGCTGAGCGGGTCCTGCAGCACGATCTGTGCCTCTCGGCGGTACCAGCGGAGGCTGGACGGACGGCCGGGAACGACCGGGCGACCGCGATAGGTGACCGTGCCTTCGGTCGGTCGGTCGAGGCCGAGCAGGATGCGCACGAGCGTCGACTTCCCCGAGCCGGATTCACCCACCACCCCGACGCTCGAGTACTCCGCGATGTCGAGGTCGATGCCGTTGAGCGCGTGCCGCTCGAGGTGCGGGCCGCGGACCGAGGTCTTCGGCAGCCGGTATCGGCGATGGAGGCCCGACGCGACGAGGAGCGGCGGAGGCGTTGCCGAAGGGCTCATCCGTGCACCTCGATCGGGTCGATGCGGCCGGCTCCTCGGAAGTTGTGCGGATCGATGGGTGCGACGACGTCGCGTGCGGTACCCGTGGTGAATCGGTTGGCGACGCGGTCGGTCGACAGCGGGGCTGGGCCGTCCAGGCCCGTCGCCCGGGCGGCGTCGACGAGTTGCGCCGTGTACGGGTGGCGCGGTCGCGAGATCAACTCGCCCACCTCGCCCTGTTCGACGATCTCACCGTTGCGCATCACGACCAGCTCCCGAGCCACCTGGGCGATGAGCGAGATGTCGTGCGTGATGAAGAGCAGCGCGGTTCCCTCCTCCGCGATGAGGGTGTCGAGGAGTTGGAGCACGTCGCGTTGGACCGTCACGTCGAGGGCGGTCGTCGGTTCGTCGGCGATCAGCAGCGCGGGGCGGCACGCCAACGCGATCGCGATCCCGACGCGTTGCCGTTGGCCACCCGACAGCTGATGCGGGAACGCTCGCGCGGCTCGGTCGGGATCTGGCAGGCCGACGCGCGTCGCAGAGTGCGACGGCTTCGGCCGCCGCCTGCCGTCGGGAGTGGCCCTGGTGCAGTCGCAACGGCTCCGCGATCTGCTTGCCCACCCGCATCAGCGGGTTGAGCGATGTCAGCGGGCTCTGGAACACCATGGCGATGCGATCGCCGCGCAGCTTCGACAGCTCGCGGTCGGCGAGACCGATGAGCTCCTGACCGTTGAACCGGACGCTGCCGATCACCTCGGCCTGTTCAGGCACGAGCCCGATCACCGAGAGGGCGGAGAGCGTCTTGCCGGAGCCCGACTCGCCGATGATCCCGAGCCGCCCGCCGGCATCGACATCGAACGACACGCCGTCGACGACCGTGACGCCGGCGAAGCGGATGGTGAGGTCGCGCACTTCGAGCAGGGTCATGGCCGGACCACCGTGAGTTCGGAGGGCAGTGACTCGGACGGCGGCGTGGTGCCCGGGCCGGTGACGCCGGTCGCCGTCCGTCGACGCAGCGTGGGATCCATCGCCTCCCGCAGCCCGTCGCCGAGGAGATTGAATCCGAGCGTGGCGAGCACGACGGCGGCGCCCGGGAACACGATCGCCCACGGGTGCACGGTGACCGATTGCTGGAGCCCTTGGAGCATCCGCCCCCACGACGGTGTCGACACCGGGGTGAGCCCGAGATAGCTGAGTGCGGCCTCGGCGAGGACGGCGAACGCGGCGATGATCGACAGTTGGACGATGACGATCGGACCGATGTTGGGCATGATGTGCCGCCCGATCGTGCGGAAGGTCGACGACCCCGACGCGTTGGCGGCGACGATGTAGTCACGGGTGAGCACCGTGTGCGTCTCGCTCTTCACGACCCTCGCCAGCACGACGCCGGCGCCGAACCCGATCGCCAACGACACGGTCCACAACGACCCACCGAGCGCGGCGACGAGCACGAGCGCGAGCACCAGTCCGGGCAACGCGATCAGCACGTCGATGAGGTACACCGTCGACTCGCCGACCCACCGCGGAGCCAGGGCACTGAAGATCCCCATCACCAGGCCGATGACCGCGGCGATCGCCACCGACGCGAGCACGACGAACAGCGTCGTTCGCGCACCGACCAGCACCTGGCTGAAGAGGTCCTTGCCGGCGCCATCGGTGCCGAACCAGTGATCGCGGGAGATCGGCAGCCAGCGGTCGGCCGGCACCACCTTGCTCGGGTCGTGCGGGGTCCACACGAGCGAGACCAGCACGATGAGCAGCGCCGTGCCGACGATGACGAGGCCGATTCGGCCGCTTCGCGATTGCCAGATGTGCTTCATCCGACGGCCCGCAGTCGAGGATCGATCAAGCCGTGCACGATGTCGACGACGAAGCCGATGACGAGCACGATCACCGCGATGAGCAGGACCGTTCCCTGCACCTTGCCGAGGTCACGGGTACCCACGTCGGTCACCAGCATCTGCCCGACGCCGGGGAGCTGGAAGACCCGTTCGATCACCAGGACACCGGCGATCAGGCTGGCGATCTGGACACCGAGGATCGACACGATGGGCACGGACGCGTTGCGGAGGCCGTGGCGGACCAGGGCCTGCGACCGGGTCAGGCCCTTGGCGCGGGCGGTGCGCATGTAGTCCTGCCCGATCACGTCGAGCGCGGCCGACCGGACGAACCGGAACAGGACGGCACCCTGGGAGATCGCCAGCGTGATCACGGGAAGGGCGAGCGCGCGGAGCGCTTCGGCGGGATCGTCCCAGCCGTCGGTCGGAAAGCCCTGGGCCGGCAGGAGGTCCCATTTCACCGACACGACGACCACGAGCAGCAGCCCGACGAAGAACGACGGTACGGCGATGCCGAGTTGGCTCGCGACGTTGAGCGCGACACCGTCGACGCGCCGGTGTCGCGCGGCCGCCACGAACCCGAGCGGGACCGCCACCACGGCGGCGAGGGCCGACGAGAACAGCACGAGCGGCGCGGTCACGGTGAGCTTGCTCGTGAGCTCGTCGAGCACCGACTTGTTGTTGAGCAGCGAGCGTCCGAAGTCGCCGTGCAGGATGCCGCCGATCCAGTCGGTGTACTGCTCGAGGAACGACCGGTCGAGCCCGAGCTCTGCACGAAGGGCCTCGATCCTCTCGGGCGAAGCCTCGGTTCCCCCGAGGACCCGGGCGACGTCGCCAGGGAGCAAGTGGAGGAGCACGAAGATCACGATGCTGCTGAGGAACAGGGCGCCGACCAGCAGCCCCAACCGGCGGATCACGAACAGGGTCATCGCTGCTCGTGGTTCGCGCTGGGGGCTGCTGGTCGGCGATTCATCGAATGCTCGGGATCAGCCGACGACGATGTTCGACGCGTCGAACCGCGAGGCGGTGTCGTTGATCGGGTAGCCGGTGACATCGGCCTTCGACGCCGTGAGATCGGCGCCGAGGAACAACCAGTCCACCGGGGAGTCCTCGGAGATCTGGCGAGCCGCCTGCTTGAGCAAGTCGGTCGCCTCGTCGGCCGTCGGCGCAACCTTGGCGTCGGCGATCAGCTTCGTGACATCCGGATTCGAGTAGTTCCAGTAGTAGTCCTTGCCGTAGTTGTCGATGTCACGCGGTTCGACATGGTTGACGACCGTGACGTCGTAGTCCCGGTTGCCGTAGACCTGGTCGAGCCACACGGAGAACTCCACCGGCTGGATGTCGAGGTTGATGCCGACTTCGGACAACTGCGTGGCGAGGTATTCGGCGATCGTCGTCGCGTAGATGTTCGGGTAGACGAACTTGAGATCGAACCCGTCCGGGTATCCGGCCTCGGCGAGCGCCGTCTTGGCCGCTTCGGGGTCGTACGGCACGACGTCGGTCAGGTCCTCGTACCACGGATCGGTCGGCGGAACGGGCCCGCCGATGAGCGTGCCGAATCCGTTGTTCAACTCGATGAGACCGTCGTGGTCGATCGCCTGCCGGATGGCACGGCGCACCGCAACGTCGGCGAGCGGACCGCTGGCGTTGTTGAAGCCGAACGTGAACTCGCCGTTGGTGGTGCCCTGGTTGACGACGTAGTCGTCGTCGTCCTGGAGCGGCTGGACGAGGTCGCTCGAGATGCCGGTCAGGATGTCGGCGTCACCGGTGGTGAGCGCGTTCACCGCGGCGTTGGCGTCGGTGAAGTAGACGAACGTGACGCCGGCGATGGCGGGGGCATCGCCCCAGTAGTCCGCGTTCGTCGCGAGCGAGATCGACGTGCCGACGTTCCATTCGTCGAGGACGAACGGACCGGTGCCGTTGGCGCTGTCGGCGAGCTCGGTGGTCCCCGAATCGAGAACCGCTCCGGCGCGACGCGTCAGGTTGAACAGCAGGTTGTTGTCCGGCTGGGTCAGCGTGACGGTGACCGTCTGGTCGTCGGTGGCCTCGACCGTCGACACCGAGGCGAGGTCGGCGACACCGGTGGCATCCGCCGCGCGGAACTGATCGAGCGACCAGACCACGTCGTCGGCCGTGAGATCTTCGCCGTTGTGGAAGGTCACACCCTCGGGAAGCGTGAAGGTGTAGACGGTGCCGTCGTCGCTCACCTCCGGCAGTGCCGCGAGGCCAGGTCCGATCTCGCCGGTCTCGTCGGCCTTGAGCAGCGTCTCGTAGACGTTGTCGAGCAACACCTGATCGAGCGCCGCGCCGGCGGTGGTGATCAGGTCGAGGCTCGTGGGCTCGAGCACCGCACCGACCACGACCGCGTCACCGGAGGGCTCGGCGGCCGGTTCGGTTCCATCCGCCGCGGTGGCGGGGTCGGTCGCGGCCGGGTCGGTGGCTGACGGCGTCGTGTCGCCGGCGGCCGCGTCGGTGGAAGCAGCGGCGGTGTCGGCCGGCGCGCCGGCATCGGCGTCCGACGAGTCGTCGTCGGACCCGCAGGCCGCGAGGACGAGCGCTCCCAGGACGATCGGAGCGATCCATTTCTTACGGCGCTTGTGGTGGGGGTGGGGTTCACGTGTCATGAGGATCGACTGTATAGCGTAATTCCGACTAACTCACTCAGCATTAAGGTTTCTTGTGGCAGCGAGGGCGCGATCGAGGTCGGCGAGCAGGTCGTCGAGCGCCTCGATCCCGACGGAGAGACGGACGAGATCGGACGTCACGCCGCTCCCCCGCTGCTCGTCGGGCGTGAGCTGGCGGTGCGTCGTGCTCCCCGGATGGATCGCCAGGCTCTTGAGATCGCCGACGTTGGCGAGGTGGCTGAACAACCGCAGCGACTCGATGAACTGCCGGGCCGCGTCGAAGCCGCCACGCAACCCGAACGACAGCACCGCACCCGCCCCGTTCGGGAGCAGACGGAGCGACCGTTCGTACCAGGGCGACGTCGGCAGCCCCGGATAGTTCACCCAGCCCACTTCGGCGCGCTCCTGCAACCAGGCGGCGATCGCCGATGCGTTCGCCACCTGCCGATCCATGCGCAGGCTCAACGTCTCGACGCCCTGCAGCAGGTAGAACGCGCTCTGCGGCGACAGCGAGGCGCCGAAGTCGCGGAGCAGGGTCACCCGCGCCCGCACGATGTATGCCGACTCCGCGAAGGCATCGGTGTACGACAGGCCGTGGTACGAGCTGTCCGGTTCGGTGAGCGAGGGGAACCGGCCGCTCCCCCGCCAGTCGAAGCGCCCACCGTCGACGATCACTCCACCGATGGTCGTTCCGTGCCCGCCGAGGAACTTCGTCGCCGAGTGGACCACGATGTCGGCACCCCATTCGAGGGGACGCAACAGGTACGGGCTGGCGAGCGTGTTGTCGACGATCAGCGGAATCCCCGCCTCGTGGGCGACCGCGGCGATCCCTTCGATGTCGAGCACGTCACCACGGGGATTGCCGATCGATTCGCCGTAGAACGCCTTCGTCTCGGGTCGGATCGCGGCGCGCCAGGCATCGAGGTCGTCCGGGTCGTCGATGAACGTCGTCTCGATGCCGAGGCGGGCGAGGCGGTGGCGCAGGAGGTTGTAGGTGCCGCCGTAGAGCGACGACGACGACACGATGTGATCACCCGCGTCGGCGAGGTTGAGCAGCGCGTAGCTCTCCGCGGCCTGACCGCTCGCCACCGCCAGGGCGCCCACACCGCCTTCGAGCGACGCGATCCGGAGCTCGAAGGCCTCCTGGGTGGGGTTCGCCAGCCGGGAGTAGACGAAGCCGACCTCGTCCAGGTCGAACAGCGCGGCGGCATGCGCCGTGTCACGAAAGACGAACGAGGTCGTCTGGTGGATCGGGATCGCCCGCGCTCCGGTGGTCGGATCGGGCTGCGTGCCGGCGTGGACCTGCCGCGTCTCGAACTGCCACGTGTCCTCGACGGGGGTGGTGGCGAGTCGTGTCGTTTCGAGATCGGACGTTTCGAGGTCGGCGCTCATCGGCCCGACGTTACCGAGAATCTTGATCAAGCCAGTCAGAATTACCATGTTGGCCGACCTATCTTGGAGGGATGAGCACTCCCCATGCGTTGCCGTTGCTCGATCTCAGCCCGTTCGCCGCCGACGAGTCGTCGCCCGAGGCGCAGGCCTTCGTCGACGAATTGCGCGAGGTGGTGCACACCGTCGGGTTCCTCTACGTGACCGGACATGGCGTCGATCCCGAACTCGCGACGCGCATCCACGACGTGACCCGCGCCTTCTTCGCCCTCCCGGAAGCCGACCGGCTGGAGATCGAGAACGTCAATTCGCCCCAGTTCCGCGGGTACACGCGCTTCGGACACGAGGTGACGAACGGCCGCGTCGACCTGCGCGACCAGATCGACATCAGTCGCGAGGTCCCCGCCCGAGCCGTCTCCGCCGACGAGCCTCAATGGCTGCGGCTCCGCGGACCGAACCTGTGGCCGAGCGCGCTGCCGGAACTCCGCGACGTCGTGACGGACTGGCTCCAGCAACTCGAGACACTCGGCCAGACGCTGCTGCGGG
The DNA here is from genome assembly GCA_963752815.1 of Ilumatobacteraceae bacterium. Classification (GTDB taxonomy): domain Bacteria; phylum Actinomycetota; class Acidimicrobiia; order Acidimicrobiales; family Ilumatobacteraceae; genus Sva-07. The sequence goes on from CAVVZI010000009.1 coordinate 133,162, forward strand.
CGCTGTCGGTCGCGCTCGGACAACGCGCCGACCACTTCGCGGAGGCTGTCGACCCACCCGAGGTGTTGCTCAAGCTCATCCGCTACGTCACGCCGTCGACCGCCGACTCAGCTGACCTCGGAGACGTCACCGCGCGCCAGGGCGTCGGTGCCCATCGAGACACCGGATTTCTCTCCTTCGTCCACCAGGACGACGTGGGCGGTCTCCAGGTCGAGCGAGACGGCCGATTCATCGACGTGCCGACCGTGCCCGGCGCGTTCGTGGTGAACATCGGAGAGATGCTCCAGCTGATCAGCGGCGGTTACTTCAAGGCGACCGTCCATCAGGTCGTGAGCCCGCTTCCCGGCACCGAGCGGTACTCGGTCGCGTACTTCTTCAACCCGAAGCTCGAAGCGAACCTCGTGCCGGTGGACCTTGCCGGCCACACTCGCCGCCGAGGCACCAGGTGGCGCCAGCGCCGACCCGAGCAACCCGATCCTCGCCAACTACGGCGACAACTCGCTGAAGGTCCGGCTCCGCGCCCATCCCGACGTCGCCGAACGCCACCACGCGGATCTGCTGGCGCTCGGCACCTGGACCGCCTGACCGTCTCAACAATTATCCGCAACCAATGGTTGCGACACTCGGGAAGTCTCCGTAGCGTTGTGTGCAACCACTGGTTGCGCAACGTGCGCCACCAACCACGGAATGGAGACAGACATGACCACTTCGAGATCTCTCGTCTCAGTGATGCAGGTGACCCTGGACGGCCACATCCTCGACCCAGCGGGCGAGGTCGACTGGGTCGACTCGTGGGCCGACGGCGTCGAGCTGATCGGGTCGGTCGACGCCTTCGTCCTCGGCGGCGGCATGTTCCCCCAGTACGAGCAGTTCTGGCAGGCCATCCTCGACGACCCCGACGCCGCCGCCGCCATGCTCGGCCGGGACCCGTACCCTCGCGAAGTCACGTACGCCCATGTCGCCCGGGCGACGCCGCACCTCGTGCTCTCCGGCACGCTCACCGAAGCGGCGTGGCCGTCGGCGCGGATCATCCGCGACATCGACGAGATCCGTGAACTCAGGCAGCAGCCGGGCAAGAACGTCTACGTCGTCGGCGGCCCGGGACTGCTCACCAGCCTCATCGACGCCGGCCTGCTCGACGAACTCCACCTGATCGTCCACCCGGTCGCCACGGGAGGCGGCACGGGCGTGTTCGGGACGTTTGCCCAGCGCCAGTCGTTGGAACTCGTGTCGGCCGAACCGATGACGTCGGGACGGGTCCACCTCGCGTACCTCCTGCGGGCCGAGGGCGCTGAGGATCGAGCGCGGATCGGTTGCGCACTCGACTTCGGCGTGACCGCCAGCTTCAACGAACGGATCATCGAGGAGTTCCGGGCGAACGAGGGACGCGTCGGTGGGCTCCTGGCCGGCACCCCGATGATGCTCGTTCATCACATCGGCGCCAAGTCCGGGGTGACGCGGGTGACACCGCTGACGTACACAGCACAGGGAGACGGTCGTTACGTGATCGTGGCCTCGAATGGAGGATCGCCGACACACCCGAGCTGGTACTTCAACCTGCGGGCGAACCCCCGGATCGACGTGGAGCTGGGGAACGAGACGGTGACGATGATCGCGGAGGAGCTGCGAGGCTCCGCCCGTGCCGAACAGTGGACGGAGCTGCTCGCGACGTCGCCGTCCCTCCGTGAATTCGAGAGCAGGACGACTCGACAGATTCCGTTGTTCGTGCTGACCCGGCAGGACCGACCCCGCCCGACCTGAGAAGCGCGACTGGGTCGCCCCACGAACTTCGGACTGCGGAGGTCGCCGCGAGGCGTACCTTGGACGCGGCGTCGCAGGTCACGAGCCTGGACGTCGAGGGTGAGGGGTGTGCCTGGTGCAAGCTTGGGTGAGCGCGGTCGGTCATCGCTTCGACGCAGTGGTCGAGGTGATGCGTCACCGCGACCTGCGGCGACTGCAGCTGGGCTGGACCGCGTTCTTCCTCGTCGACGCGATGTCGATGGTCGCGTTGTCGGTCTGGGCGTTCGATCTGCACGGTGCGTCGGCGGTGGGCTATCTCGGTCTCGCTCGACTGCTTCCCGGCGCCCTGGCGCTGCCGTTCGGGGCGTGGGCCGCCGACCGGTTCCCACGTCGACAAGTGGTCACCGCCGTGTTCGTCGCGATCTCCGTGACGCAGGCCGCGATCGCGATCGCGTTGGCGACGGAGTGGCCCTCGTTGGCCGTCTACGTCCTGGTCGCGTTCGGCAGTGTCGCGGCGACGCCCTACCGGCCGGCCCAACTTGCGCTGGCTCCTCTCGTCGCGCGGTCGCCGGGTGAGTTGGTCGCGATGAACGTGACGGCAGGAACGCTCGAGGGCTTCGCCACCTTCGTCGGTCCGGCACTCGCGGCATTGCTGCTGCTGACCACCGACCCGACGATCGTCGTGGTGTCCGCGGTCGTCGCGGCCATGGCCGGCTGCCTTGCCGTGTCCGGCGTTCGAGTCCACGTCGATCCTTCCAAGGCGGTGCGACGCACGCCCGACCGTCCCTTGGAGGCGCTGCTCGGCGGGCTCAGCGAGCTCCGCCACAACACCGACGCGGCCGTCGTGATCGGTTGCTTCATCGCGCAGTTGCTGGTGCGCGGCTTCCTCACCGTCCTGCTCGTCTCGGTGTCGTTCGATCTCCTCGAACTGGGCAACAGCGGCGTCGGCTGGCTCGTCGCCGCGCTCGGCGTCGGCGGTATCACGGGCGGCGTCTACGCGGTGACGCTGACCGGGCGTCGGCAGCTCGGTCGACCGTTCGCGTTCGCGCTCGTGCTGTGGGGCGGGCCGATCGCGCTGATGGGACTCGTCCCGTCGACACCCGTCGTCATCGCCGCGTTGCTGACGATCGGAGTCGGCAACGCGATCCTCGACGTGTCGGGCTTCACGCTCGTCCAACGGCTTGCAGCGGATCGGACCCTGGGTCGGGTCTTCGGGGTGCTGTTCACGTTCGGCATCGCCATCGGCGGATTCGGTTCACTGGTGGCGCCGAGACTCGTGTCCGCGATCGGGCTCCGACCCGTCCTGATCCTCGTCGGTGCCGTGCTGCCGCTACTCGCCCTGATCCTCCTCCCCCGATTCCGGACGATCGATCAGCACGCGCTGCTGCCGGCCGAGTTGTTGGAACTGTTCTCCGGCATCTCGCTGTTCGCGCCACTCCCACCGACGACGATCGAGAAGATCGCCGGCCGTTGCACGATGACCGACCTCCCGGCCGGCTCCGTCATCATCCGCGAAGGAGAACACGGCGACTGCTTCTACGCGATCGTCCGGGGTGCAGCCGAGGTCCGTCGAGGCACGGTCGTCAAGCGGACGTACGGCCCGGGGGACCACTTCGGTGAGATCGCGCTGCTGCGTGACATCAACCGCACCGCCACGGTCATCGCCCTGTCGGACATCCGTCTCGCGATGCTCGGTACGGCGGAGTTCCTCGACGCCCTGGCGAGCAGCGACGCCGCGTACGGCATCGCCTGGCGAAGCACGGCCGCGATGATCGACGACCACCCTGCCCCGGCGCCGCTGTGAGCTCAGCGCAGGGTTTGCAGCGCACCGGCGACGCGGGCGAGACGCCGCCCCTGGTGACGTACGGTCGCCAACGCGGCTTCGTCCGGCTCGGACCCCTTGACCGACACCCAACTCGACCCGTACGGATTGCCCGTCACCTTGACGGACGCGTCGGTGTAGCCGAGCGGGAGAACGATCGAGCCCCAGTGGTACAGCACGTTGTTGATCGCCAGGACCGTCGACTCCAGGCCACCGTGTCCGGTCGACGCCGACGTGAAGGCGGTGCCCACCTTGTCGACGAGCACGTTGCGCGCCCACAGCCCACCGGTCTGGTCGAGGAACTGCTTGAGCTGTGCCGCCGGGAGCCCGAACCGCGTCGGCGAACCGAACGCGAAGCCGTCGGCCCATTCGAGGTCGTCGAGCGACGCCTCGGGCAGATCGGCCGTCGCCGCCCGATGCGCGACCCAGCGGGGATTCGCCTCGATCGCTTCCTCCGGCGCCAACTCCGCCACCTTGCGCAGCCGCACCTCGGCACCCTCCTCCCGGGCCCCGTCGGCGAGCGCACTGGCCAGTGCGTGCACGTTGCCCGTGGCCGAGTAGTGGATGACGGCGATGCGAACACTCATGGCCACGAACGTATCAACCGTCGTCACGCTAAAGTCGACAAAGTCAGTCAGAATTAGCAACTACACATCCCAACGTCCCCTCAACATCCCTCAGCGTCTCTGGAGCTCACTACCGATGAGTGTCGTACTGCACTGGTTCCTCCCCACATCCGGTGACAGCCGCACCGTCGTCCCCTTCGGGCCTGACGGGCACCGGCGGCCGCCGACGCTCGACTATCTCGCCCAGATCGCTCGTGCTGCCGACGACCTCGGCTACACCGGTGTCCTCACCCCGACCGGAACGTGGTGCGAGGACTCGTGGCTCGTCACCGCGGCGCTCCTCCGCGAGACGAAGCGACTGAAGTTCCTCGTCGCGTTCCGGCCGAATTCGATCTCACCGACGCTCGCCGCGCAGAAGGCGGCGACGTTCCAGCGGATCTCCGGTGGGCGCCTGCTCCTGAACATCGTCACGGGTGGCGACGACAGCGAGCAACGACGGTTCGGCGATTGGCTCGATCACGACGAGCGCTACGACCGGACCGACGAGTTCCTGTCGGTGCTGCGCGGCGCGCTGACCGGGCAGCCCTACGACTTCGAGGGTCGCTACTTCCACGTGGCCGGGGCGACCGTGAACCAGGTGCCCGAACCGATCCCGCAGCTGTACTTCGGTGGCGCATCCGGCGCCGCGGAGGTGGTGGCCGCGAAACACGTCGACGTGTACCTCGCCTGGGGCGAGCCGCCGTCGATGGTCGCCCCTCGCCTCGCCCGGATGCGCGAGCTCGCCGCCGAGCAGGGCCGGACGTTGCGGTTCGGAATTCGCCTGCACGTCATCTCCCGCGACCGGGCCGAGGACGCCTGGGCCGAGACCGAACGTTTCCTCGACCAGCTCGACCCTGCCGTCGTCACGGCGGCGCAGGCGGCCCTGGCGAAGAGTGCGTCGGTCGGCCAGCGGCGGATGGTGTCGCTGCACAGCGGCTCGCGCGACGACCTGGTGATCGCACCCAACCTGTGGGCGGGAATCGGACTCATCCGGGGCGGTGCCGGGACGGCGCTCGTCGGCAGTCACGAGGAGGTGGCGGACCGGATCGAGGAGTACCACCAGCTCGGCTTCGACGAGTTCATCCTGTCCGGTCACCCGCACCTCGAGGAGGCCTACTGGTTCGGCGAAGGCGTCATGCCGATCCTGCGCCGCCGCGGTGTCCTCGCACCGGTCGAGCCTCGACCGGGCGAGGCCCGCCAGGTCCTCGGGAGCGCGGCGATCACGAACGCCCGCTGAGGCCCTCGGCTACGCCGTGGCGACCCGGGCGCCGGCGTCGATCACGCCGGCGGCCGGGAGCCCGAGGTGACCGCGCAGGGTCGTCGTCTCGTATTCGGTCCGCAACACCCCCCGCTCCTGGAGGAGCGGGACGACCGTGTCGACGAACCCGTCGAGCCCGGTCGGCGTGAGGTGCGGGGCGAGGACGAAGCCGTCGGAGCCGTCGGTCTGGACGAAGTTGTTCATCTGCTCGGCGACCTGTGACGGGGTGCCGACGAACGTCAGTCGCCCGGATGTCTCGATGACGAGATCGCGGATGCTCAGGTTCTTCTCCTCGGCGAGCGCCCGCCACTGAGCGGCGATCTTGAGCGGATCCGAGTGGATGCGGGCGCGGCCCTGGATGATCGACGTCGTCGAGACGTCCGGGTCGATGTCGGGCAGCGGACCCTCGGCGTCATAGGCCGACAGGTCACGGTTCCACACCTGCTCGAGCAGCAGGATCGCGGTCTGCGGGCTGAACTGCTGACGGAGCACGATGCGCGCCTGCTCCTTGGCGTCCTCCGGCGTCTCGCCGAGCACGAACGACACCCCGGGAAGGATCTTCAGGTCATCGCGATTGCGCCCGTACTTGTGCAGCCGGTTCTTGATGTCGCTGTAGAACGCCTGCGCCGGGGCGAGCACGTTGTGCCGGCTGAAGATCGCGTCGGCCGTCTCGGCCGCCAGTTCGCGGCCGCCGTCGCTGTCGCCGGCCTGGAGGATGACCGGGTGACGTTGGGGACTGCGCGGGACGTTGAAGTTGCCGTGGATGTCGAACTGCGACCCGTGGTGGTCGAACTGTCCGGGCGAACCGGAGCGCGTGAACTCCCCCGACTCGGTGTCGATGACGAGTTCGTCCTCGGCCCACGAGTCCCACAGTTCACGGGCGGTGCGGACGAACTCGCCGGCGCGCTCGTACCGGTCCTCGTAGTCGAGGAAGCCACCCTTGCGGAAGTTCTCGCCGGTGAAGGCGTCGGACGAGGTGACGACGTTCCATGCGGCGCGGCCCCCGGACAGGTGGTCGAGCGTGGCGAGCTGGCGGGCGAGTTCGTAGGGCTCGTGGAACGTGGCGTTGAGGGTGGCAGCGAGGCCGATGTGGCTGGTGACCGCCGCCAGCGCGGTGAGCACCGTCAGGCTGTCGGGTCGGCCGACGGTGTCGAGGTCGTGGATCTTGCCGCCCTGCTCGCGCAGCCGCAGCCCTTCGGCGAGGAAGAAGAAGTCGAGCTTGCCGCGCTCGGCCGTCTGCGCGAGGTGGATGAACGAGTCGAACTCGATCTGGCTGCGCGACCGCGGGTCGTGCCACACGGTGGTGTTGTTCACGCCGGGGAAGTACGCGGCGAGGATGACCTGCTTCAGTGGTTTGGTGCTCATCGGGACTCCTTGATCGGGCTGTGCTCGATCGCCGTGGTTGCGTATCGGCTGACCGGACGGGGCAGTCCCAGGCGTTCGCGGAACAACCCGTCCTCGTACTCGGTGCGGAAGGCGCCGCGGCGCTGCAATTCGGGGACGACCTGGTCGACGATGGCGTCGAGGTCGTGGCCGATCACGCCGGGCCGGAGCCGGAAGCCGTCGAGGCCGTGGGTCTGCCATTCGAGCAATCGGTCGACGAGGTCGCCGGGCGTGCCGACGAACACGGCCGCGTCCGACCGGTAGGCGTGCCCGTCGAGCGCGTCGAGGTGTTCCTTGCGTCGTTCCGCGGCGGCGCGATCGTGATCGAGGAACACGACCAGGTCGGCGTAGACCTTCAACGGTGCGTCCGGACGTTCCACGGTTCGTTCGGCGGTCCGGATGTCGGCCACCCATGTGTCGACGCCCGCCGTGTCCGGCGGGGTGACGAACACGAGGTCGGCCGAGCGGGCGGCGAACTCGAAGGGGATCGTCGAGTGCGCGAGCGCGGCGACCACCGGCTGGCCCTGCGGCGGGCGGGGGACGATCGACGGGCCCTTCACGCTGAAGAACCGTCCTTCGAAGTCGACGTAGTGCAGCTTGTCGCGGTCGATGTAGCGCCCGGTCGGCTTGTCCTTGATGATCGCGTCGTCCTCCCAGCTGTCCCACAGCCGGCGGACGACCTCGACCGCGTCGGTCGCTTCGTCGAAGAGGTCGCGGACGAGTCGGTCGACGGCCGGTTCGCCGAGTTCGGTCGGCTCGAACGGCTCGAACGTGTGGAACCCGACGTGGGCCGCCTCGGACTGTCGGCCCGACACCTGCGGTCGCCATCCGGCGCGCCCGTTGCTGACGTAGTCGAGCGTGGCGAACGCCGATGCCAGGTGGAACGGTTCGGTGTGGGTCGGTACGGCGGTCGGCACGAGTCCGATCTGCCGGGTGACCGGGCCGATCAACGAGGCGATCAGCACCGCGTCGAGGCGCCCGCGGACCTGGTCGTTGCGCCCGTCCGGACCGCCGAACTTCGACGACTGCAGGCCGAGCGAGTCCTCGATGGTGACGAAGTCGAGGAGGCCGCGCTCGGCGGTGAGCGCCAGCGACGTCCAGTACTTCGCGGTGAAGATCTCGGTGGGGCGCGCCGAGGGGTCGCGCCAGCTGGCAGGGTGGAATCCGGTCCCGTCGAGGGCGACGGCGAGATGGAGTGGACGTGGCTCGGCCATCAGGCGGCCGCCGTCTGCCGGTCGCCCCGATGCGCGGGCCGGTTCCACGAAGCGAGCGCGCTGAACGACGTGAAGTCGGTCGTGTCACGGAAGGCGGGGATCGAGTAGAGGTCGCGGGCGTAGGCCCACAGCTGCGGGTACTCCGCGAGGCCGCGGTTGATGGTGCGATCCGCGTTGACGGTCTGGTCGTAGCGCACGAGCGTGACGAACAGGCGGATGTCGGCCTCGGTCAGGCGGTCGCCGAGCAGGAAGCGGCGGGTGCTCAGCCGTTCGTCGAGTTGGCGGAACGTGTCGAGCAGTACGGCGCGAGCGTCGGCCGCAGCCGCACCCTCGCCTCCGACGGCGTTGACGCCCCGGTTGACGTTCGGCCCGATCCACTCGTCGAGTTGCTCGATCTCGTCGGCGAGGTCGGCCGGGTACGTGTCGATCACGGCGGTGGCGAGGGCGCCGAACTGCGTGGCGAGATCGATGCCGATCGTGCGGAACTGGTTGCTGACGACCCGCCCGGTGACGCGGTCCCACAACGTCGGTACCGACACGTGCCCGTCGAATCCGGGTTCCGTCGCCTCGTACGCATCCCGCAGGAGCGTGAACCCGTTGACGGGGTCAGGGCCGTAGGTGGCACGGAATGCCCACCCACGCGCGTCGCGGGCACCGTCGACGTAGGACACGGAGATCACGTCCTCGAGGCCGGCGAGCGCATGGGCGATCGTCACCCGTTGTGCCCAGGGGCAGAACCAGCCGGAGTAGATGTGATAGCGGCCGGCCTCGGCGGCGTACGGCGTCGAGCCGTCGTTCGAGATGCGGCCCTCGAAGCGGTACAGCGGCCGCGGGTCGTCCGGTTGCTGGGTGATGCGGTACTCCCCGAAGCGCTCGGTGTCGACGGCGCTGGCGAAGGCGCCCTGCTCGCCGAGTCCGGAATCGAGGTCCTGGTCGAGATCATGGGTGTCAATCTCATGTGTGTTCGTCATCGGGTGTTCCTCTCGTTGCCGATCAATCGGGTGATGTCGTGGTTGCGTGTTGGGGCCAGCGGTCCCACAGCCGGTCGGGGATGTCGCGTTGCAGGTATGGGAGAACCTCGGAGGCGAACAGTTCGATTCCCGCCCGGCTGATCGGATCGTCGGGCCGGCCGATGCCGGCGGTGTGTTGGACCTCGTGCCCGAGGGCTTCGTGGTAGCGGTGCACCTGATCGATCACCTGCGCCGGGCTGCCGACGAAGTACGACCCACGTTCGATCGCATCCTCGAGCGAGGTGAACGTCGGGGGCACGCCGAGCCGGCGAGCGAACGCCTGCTGCGCCTCGTAGCGCGGGCGGAACTCGTCGATGGCGCGTCGCGAGTCGCGATGGACGTGCAGCCCGGCCGAACCGGCGCCGACGAGTGCGTCGGCGGGGTCGCGGCCGTGGTCGACCCACCGTTTGCGGTAGTCGTCGACGAGTGTCTGGTACTGCTCGAGCGGTCCCGACACGTTGGCCGAGAACAGCGGATCGCCCCACTTGGCGGCGAGCTCGGTCGACTGGGTGGAGGTCGCACTGCCGTGCCAGACGCGGATCGGCTGTTGGATCGGCCGGGGCCGTGACGTGAACGCGTCGAGCGCGGGCCGGTAGACACCGTTCCAGCGTGACCCGCTCCTCGCGCAGCAGACGATGGAGGAGTTCGTAGTTCTCGCGGTTGCGTTCCCACTGGTCGTCGTTCGTGTACCCGAAAACCCTCGACTGCTCCTCGGTGTTCCCCTTGCCGATGATCAGATCGACCCGCCCGCCCGACAGCACGTCGACGGTGGCGTAGTCCTCGGCGACCCGGACCGGGTCGAGCAGCGACAGCACGGTGACGCCGGTGAACAGCCGGATCCGCTTCGTCGAGGCCGCGAGGTACCCGAGGATCACGGCCGGCGACGATGCCTCCGCGTCGTCGATGTGGTGTTCGCCGATGCCGTACCCGTCGAATCCGATCTCCTCGAAGTAGGAGGCTTCCTCGATGGCGTCTCCGAGCACCTCGGTCGCCGAGGCGCGGCGCCCCGTGTCGGGATCCGGTGAATTGGTCAGCAGCCGGATGACGATGAACTTCACGACGTACCGACTCCGGGCTCGTCGCAGTCGGGATCGTGGGTCGGGTGCTTGTCCGGGGTCTCGACCGCGACGAATTCGAGGTCCCGACGGACGACGAAGCCGAGGCGCTCGTAGACACGGCGGGCGCCGACGTTCGCCTGGGCGACGTGCAGGATCGGGGTCTGGCCCCGGGCGAGGATCCCGGTCGCCACACGGTGCGAGAGCGCGGCGGCGAGGCCGCGACCGCGAGCGTCCGGATGCGTACACACGGCGCTGACCTCCGTGAACTCGGGCGTCTGCAGCCGCTCGCCGGCCATCGCGACGAGTGCGCCGTCCTCATAGATGCCGTAGTAGTTGCCGAGCTCGATCGTCCGCGGTCGGAACGGCCCCGGCTGGGTGAGTTCGACCAGGGCCAACATCTGGGGAACGTCGCTCTCGGTCAGCGGTTGGATCCAGGCGTCGATCGCCGGCGCCGGCGAGAGTCGATCCAGGATCATCTGATGACCGAAGCCACCACCGACGCGTCGCCAATCGGCCGGAGGTTCGATGCCACCACCGCCGGACAGCATCACGAGCGCACGCGGGCCGACGAGTCGCCGCAGGTCGGCCCACGCACACTGCGTCCATTGCCGCAGGCCGACGAAGCCCGCAACATCGGGGTCGAACCGCCGAGCGAGGCCGGCCCCCTCCGCGAACCGCGCATGCGTGGAGTTCAACGACGACCACACGAGGTTGTCGAGGACCTCCACCTGTTCGTCCGACAGGTCGATGGCGTGATGTTCGGTGGTGGTCATCGTGGACTCCGACTGGGCAAGGGGTGGTTGATGGACGGTTGATCGGTTGGGATGTCGAGTTTGACGTCGGGAGCGGCGTGCCTGCCGGCGAGGGGGAAAGCGGCCGGCACGCCGTCCCGACGATTTGGAGGACGATCACACGGGGGGGTGCGTGTCCTGAGATCGTGTCACGACGCCGGCAGTCCTGGCGGGTTGACTTCGGAGGCGTCGATGGCCTCGACGTCGAGGCCCCACTTGGCAAGTACGTCACCGTAGGCGCCGCTCTCGATCACGTGGTTCAGGGCGGCGGCGATCGGTGCCGCGAGACCGCTGTCCTTCAACGTCATCGCCGCGATCTGGGCCGGGATGTCCCCGCCACCGGGTACGACACCGACGATCTCGGTCTTCCCGGTCGTCTCGTGGCGATACGACGCGGATGGCGACGGACCGAAGTACAGATCGATCCGACCCGAGTCGAGAGCGAGCAGGAAGTCGGCCTCGTTCTGGTAGTAGGAGATCTCCGCCGGCTCGAGGCCCGCCGCCTTGTTCTCCTCGTCCCAGGCGAGCAGGATCTGCTCCTGGTTCGTGCCCGAGCCGACGGCGACCTTGAGTCCGGCGACGTCCGCCGGACCGTTCACGACGATGTCACTGCCGGCCTTGGCCTCGAAGGCGAGCGAGTCGACACGGTACGAGGCGAAGTCGTACTTCTCCTTGCGCTCCTCGGTGACGGTGATGTTCGCGAACGCGGCGTCGTACTGCCCGCTCTCGACGGACAGGAAGAGGTTCTCCCACGACGTCGGCTCGACGTCGATCTCGAGTCCGAGCGTGTCGGCGACGAGGTAGGCGATGTCGATCTCGTTGCCGATCAGGGTCGTCTCGTCGTCGGCGTACAGGATCAGCGGTGGAGCGTCGAACGCGCCGATCCCGACCTTGAGCTTGCCGCTCTCCTTCCACTCGGCGGGCAGGGTCTCCGCGATGCTGTCGACCTTGTCGACGCGGATTCGCGAGTCCTGCTCCGGCGTCGTGTCGAAGGCCTCGGTGGCCACGGCGACGGGCGCCGCGCTGTTCTCGGTGACGGTCTCGGCCGGTGCGGTCGAGTCGTCGGAGGGTGCGGCGGTGCCGGCAACGGTGTCCGTCGCCGCGTCGGCCGTGCCGCCGTCGGTGTCGGATCCGCACGCACTGGCGACGAGGCCGAGTGCGATCACGGCCGCCGCGATCACGGCGCCGCGGGATCGATGTGTTCTGTTCACGGGTGACTCCATCTCTCTTGTTCTCTTGTTGTTGGGGGGTGATCGGGGGTCGGATCGTGGGGGTCAGAGCACTTTGGCGAGGAAGCTCGCGGTGCGTGCCTGCGTGGGGGCGTCGAAGATCTGCTCGACGGTTCCGGATTCGACGATCAGGCCGTCGTCCATGAACACGACCGTGTCGGCCACTTCCCTGGCGAAGCCGGTCTCGTGGGTGACGACGATCATCGTCGTGCCCGCTTCGGCCAGCGCCTTCATCACGTCGAGCACTTCGTTGACGAGTTCGGGGTCGAGCGCGCTGGTCGGCTCGTCGAACAGCATCACCTTCGGTTCCATGGCGAGGGCCCGGGCGATGGCGACGCGCTGCTGTTGTCCTCCCGACAGACGGCGCGGGTAGTCGTCGGCGCGGTCGGCGAGTCCGACCCTGCCGAGGAAGTCGCGGGCCAGTTCCTCCGCCTCGCGTCGTGACCGTCCGAGCGCGGACCGTGGCGCTTCGGCGACGTTCTCGAGCGCGGTGAGGTGCGGGAACAGGTTGAAGTTCTGGAAGACCATGCCGACGTGCACGCGCTGGCGGAGCACGTCTCGTTCGCGGAGCTCGTGCAGGGTGTTGCCCGAGCGGCGGAAACCGATGATGTCGCCGTCGATCGCGATGTAGCCGCTGTTCACCTTCTCGAGCTGGTTGATGCAGCGCAGCAGCGTGCTCTTCCCAGACCCGGAGGCGCCGAGCACCACGGCCACCTCGCCGGGATCGATCGTGAGGTCGATGCCGTGGAGCACCTCGTGTTGTCCGTAGCTCTTGCGGACGTCGTGCACCACGACCATCGGATGATCGACGACATCGAGCGGACCCTGGCGCGTGTCGTCGCGCGCTCGATCGACCGTCGCGGTCATGGCGCCACCGCCTGCGCCGACGCGGCCGCGGTCTTCTCGTTGTCGGTCCTGGCGCGTTCGGCGACGTTGCGGAACGTGGCGCGCAGTCGCTGCAGCGGCGTCGGCGGCAGCTGCCGGGCCGCACCACGTGCATAGTGCCGCTCGACGTAGTACTGGACGATCGACAGGATCGTCGTGAGCACGAGGTACCACACGGTGGCGACCATCAGCAGCGCCCACACCGCGCCGTTGCGGTTGTAGATGACCCGCACTTGGTAGAACAGCTCGCCGATCGCCATCACGTAGACGACCGACGTGCTCTTGAACAGGTTGATGACCTCGTTGGCACCCGTCGGCAGGATCGTGCGCATCGCCTGCGGCAGCACGATCCGCCGGAACTGGCGGAATCGGGGGATGCCGAGCGCAGCCGCGGCTTCGCGCTGTCCGAAGTCGACCGCCAGCAGGCCGGAGCGCATGACTTCCGACGAGTACGCCGCCTGGTGCACGGCGAGTCCGATGATCGCCGCGGTCATCGGGACTGAACAGGTCGAGCGTCTCTCGCGAACCGAAGCTCGGCCCGAACGGGATGCCGATCGACAGCGTCGGGTACAGGTAGGCGAGGTTGTACCAGAACAGCAGGTTGACGATCAGCGGGATCGAGCGGAACAGCCACGTGTAGGTCCAGCTGACCGATTGCAGGAGCGGGCTCTTCGAGAGCCGCATCGCGGCGAGGACGGTGCCGAGGGCGAAGCCGATGACGGTGCCCCAGAGCGTCAGCCAGAGGGTGGTCCGCAGCGCCTTCAGGATCGACGGTGCGGTGAAGTAGTCGAAGAAGTCGGCCAGTCCCATTGGGGGTTCGTGATCAGGCCGTGCACGAACATGGCCAGCAACACCCCGATGACGACCGTGGCGACCCACCGAGATGGGTGGCGCCGGCGGACGATCCGCACGGGGTCGTCCTCGGCTCCGCCCCGGAGGACGGGCGGTCGGGAGCGGGCAGGTGCCGTCGGTTCGACGAGCGTTTCGAGGCCGGCGGGGGGAGCCGGTGCATTGGTGGTGGACACGGCCGGTCACCATAACGTGACTAATCCGATCTGTCTAGTCATGATTTCCGTATTGTGCCTACAATGCCATATTGTGACGCACATGCCCTCCAATCGCATGTCCGTCGACGACACGTCCGCCGACGACACCTCCGCCGACCTGGTGGTCATCGGACTCGGCGCGATGGGCAGCGCCACCGCTGACGCGGCCGCACGGCTCGGCCACACGGTGATCGGGCTGGAGGCGTTCGCGCAGGGCCACGGTCGAGGCTCGTCGCACGGACCGACCCGCATGCTGCGGCGCAGCGTCGAGGAAGGCCCGCAGTACGTGCCGCTGATCCTCGACGCGCTCCCGCGCTGGGCGGAGTTGAACGACGACGCGCGCAGCCCCGTGACCGACCTGCGCGGCGCGATCCGCATCGCCCCGACCGGGTCACCGTTGCACGCCTCGTTCGTCGCCAGCGCGGTCGCCTTCGGGCTCGAGTACGACCACCTGAGCGCGCGAGGAGGTCAACGCCCAGTTCCCGGCGTTCTCGGTGCCCGAGGGGTACTCGGCGATGTTCGAGCACGAAGCGGGCGTGCTCTACGCCGATCGCACCGTGCGTGCGTTGCAGGACCGGGCGAGCCGCCACGGCGCCTCGCTGCACTTCGACGAGCCGGTCGTGTCGTGGGAATCCGACGGCGACACGGTGGTCGTGCGAACGGCGAACGCGACGTATCACGCGGCGCGCCTCGTGATCACCGGTGGTGCCTGGACGACAGCGCTGGCCGCCGATCTCGGGCTCCCCCTCGTGCCGACCCGAGTGGTCAACGTGTCGTTCGAACCGCTCGAGCGCCGGCCGTTCGAAGTCGACCGCCTCCCCGCGTTCATCGTCAGCGACGGCAACGAAGGCGTGTACGGCATCCCGGCCGTCGACGGACAAGGCGTCAAGGTCGGCGGCGGCGGCACACCGGTCGATCCGGACGACGTCGATCGGGTCGTCAGCGACGAGGAGATCGCCCATCTCCGCGGCTTCGTCGACCGATTCCTGCCCGCCGCGAGCGGACCCGTGTCGTCGGTCCTCACGTGTCTGTACACCGTGGCTCCCGACGGGCACTTCGTCATCGATCGCCATCCCGACCACGACAACGTCGTGATCGCGTCACCGTGCTCCGGTCACGGCTTCAAGTACACGACGGCGATCGGACCACTGCTCGCCGAACTCGCGTTCACCGGCCGCACCACCCTGCCGATCGACTCGTTCTCGATCGGTCGCTTCGCACCCATCAGAACAGGAACCCCATGACCGGCAACTCCATTGGCAAGACGATCCCGCTGTCCGTCCTCGATCTCGTTCCGATTCCGAGCGGGTCGACCGCCCGCCAGGCGATCGCCAACACGATCGAGCTCGCGCAGCGATCCGAGGCCGCCGGGTACCAGCGCTACTGGTTCGCCGAGCACCATCTCAATCCTGGCGTCGCCGGCACCACGCCCGCCCTGCTGATCGCGTTGATCGCCAACGCGACCCGCACGCTGCGGGTCGGTTCGGGCGCGGTCCTGATGGGACACCACACGCCGCTCGCCGTCGTCGAGCAGTTCGGCATCCTCGACGCCGTCCATCCCGGGCGGATCGATCTCGGACTCGGCAGGTCGGGCTTCCGACGGCTGCAGCAACGGGCCGCCGCCACCAACCCACCAGCCGGCACCGCCACGTCGACGTCGACCGCACCGCGCGGTCGGCGCACCGACAACGGCCTGCTGATCCCGCCTCCGTACTCGTTCGCCCACCTCGCCGGCTCGCCTCGCTTCGCCCTCCAGCTCCGGCTCCTGCAACAGCCGAATGCGGAGACGCCCGAGTACGCCGAGCAGATCGACGATGTGCTCGCGCTGATCGGCGGAACCTATCGAGACGCCGCCGGCACCGAAGCGCACGTCGTCCCCGGTGAGGGCGCCCAGCTCGACGTCTGGATCCTCGGCAGCAGCGGCGGTGACAGTGCCGAGGTTGCCGGGCGGCGGGGGCTGCCGTTCGCCGCCAACTACCACGTCGCCCCGAGTTCGGTGCTCGAAGCAGTCGAGGCATATCGATCCGCGTTCCGACCGTCGGCCACGCTGACGCGACCGCACGTGTCGGTCTCCGCCGACGTCGTCGTCGCCCGAACCGATGACGAGGCCCGCGAACTCGCCACGGGGTACGCGCCATGGGTGCGCAGCATCCGCAGCGGCGAGGGTGCGATCCCGTTCCCCACGCCCGACGAGGCCCGCTCGTTCGACGTGGTCCGACGACGATCAGGCGCTGGTGCAGGACCGGCTCGACACCCAGTTCGTCGGATCGCCCGACCGAGTGGCCGACCAGATCGGCGTGCTGGCCGCGGAGACCGGGGCGGACGAATTGCTGATCACGACGATCACGCACGACCACCGCGATCGCATCCGCTCGTACGAACTGCTCGCCGACGAATGGGCAGCACGGAACCGGCTGGCTCGTGTCGGCTGATGACACGCCCGATCCCACCTGCGGGCGCCGCGGCACGCGGCGTGCGACAATCAGCGCGTGACAGCCGAGGTCGGCACGAGCAAGAAGACCGGCACACAGGCGATCGAGCGCGGGATCGCGATCCTGCGGCTCTTCGCGCGCACCGACACACCGTTGACGCTCTCCGACGTGGCGCGGGCGGTCGAGTTGAACACGACGACCACCCATCGGATCCTCGCGACGCTCGTGCGCGAACGGCTGCTTGCCAACGACGCCGCGTCCGAGCGCTATCGAATCGGGCCCGATTCGTTGCTGCTGTTCGCCGCGGCGGCGCGCCGGTACGGGATCGTCGCCGCGCGCTCGGAGCTCGAATTGCTCGCCGAGGTCACCCATGAGACCAGCGCGCTCGGCATCCTCGACGGCGACGACGCGATCATGGTCCTGCAGGTCGAATCCGACATGCCACTGCGGTTCTCGCGGGCGCTCGGTACCCGCATCCCGTGGCACGTCTCGGCGATGGGCAAGGCGGTCCTCGCATTCTCCGGACAGGACCTCGCCGCGCTCGTCGAAGCACACGGCGAACTGCATCGGTTCACCGATCACACGATCGTCGACAGGAAGCGCCTCATCGCGGAACTCGAACAGGTCCGTGACCGCGGCTGGGCGATCAACGACAGTGAGCGGTACGACGGCGTGCGCGCGTTCGCGGTACCGATCCTGCACGCCGGCGAGTCGGCTCGGGCGGCGGTCGGGGTGCAGGGCCCGTCCGACCGTTTGCCCGACTCACGCATCGACGAGCTGGTCGCCGCGCTTCAGGCGAGCGCCGATCGGCTCAGCCTGCACTTGCAGATCACGACGTTCTGACGCTCGGGTGGCCGCACCTGGGCCGTCCGCGACGGAGCAGTCATGACCTTTCTCGCCACGGCAGCAGAGGTCGGCCTGGTTCGGGACGCGCCGTTGCTCGACGTCGTCGGGCGGCACCTCGAAGTTCCGCTCGTGACCGGCGGGAACCGACGATTCGTGCATCTCGACTACGCCGCGAGCGCACCGGCGCTGCAGATCGTCGCCGACGCCGTCGACGCGTTCCTGCCCTGGTACAGCAGCGTGCACCGCGGCGCCGGGTTCACGTCGACCGTCAGCAGCGAAGCGCTCGAGAACGCACGCGAGACGGTGCGCAGGTTCGTCGGTGCACGGTCCGACGACGCCGTCGTCTTCACCCGCAACACCACCGACTCGCTGAACCTGCTCGCCCACGCCCTGCCGCCCGGTACCACGGTGCTCACACTCGATCTCGAGCATCACGCCAATCTGCTCCCGTGGCGCGCCCACGACCACCGGCACCTCGCGCACGCCGGCGTCCACGTCGGAGCTCCCGGATCTCTTCGACGCGGCACTCCGCCGGTTGAACGGCGGCACCGTGCTCGTGGCGGTCACGGGGGCGAGCAACGTGACCGGCGAAGTGCTGCCGATCGCCGAGCTCACCGCCGTCGCGCACCGTCACGGCGCCAGGATCGTCGTCGATGCTGCGCAACTCGCTCCCCATCGGGCCGTCGACATCGCGGCGATCGACGTCGACTTCGTCGCCTTGTCCGGCCACAAGCTCTACGCGCCGTACGGCAGCGGGGTGCTGATCGGCCGACGCGACTGGCTCGACGCGGCACCGCCGCATCTCGCCGGCGGGGGCGCCGTCCGCAGCGTGACCCGCACCGACGTCGACTGGTCGCCATCGCCGGCACGCCACGAGGCCGGTACGCCGAACGTCGTCGGAGCCGTTGCTCTCGCGGCCGCGTGTCGAGCACTCACCGAGCTCGGAATGGATCGGGTCGCCGCGCACGACGAAGCACTCACCGGATACCTGCGCGACCGTCTCGACGAGGTACCAGGCATCCACGCGCTCTCGGCATTCGGCCCCGACAGTGACCGGGTCGGCATCGTCGCCCTGCACTCCGCCCGCCATCCGGCATCGGTCGTGGCCGCCGCGCTCAGTGCTGAGCACGGCATCGCCACTCGCGACGGCGCCTTCTGCGCGCATCCGTTCCTCCGCAACCTCTTCGGCACCACCGACCAGGACAGCGACCTGCCCAACGCGCTGCGCGTCAGCATCGGCGTCGGCACGCGTCGCGCCGACATCGACGCCTTCGTGGACGCGCTGGCCGACATCACGGCCAACGGTCCCCGATGGACCTACGCGGTCGTCGGGGGCCGACTCGTGCCGACCCCCGACGACCGTCCGCGGCCGACGTTCACGACGGGTTGACGGAGACCACGCTCCCTTCGGTTCGTTCGGGGTCGGGGCCGAAACGAACCGTTCGTTCGGGGTCGGGGCCGAAACGAACCGTTCGTTCGGGGTCGGGGCCGAAACGAACCGAGCCGGCGGGAGGTCGACGTTCAGGCCGCGACGGCGTCGCGGGCGGCGTTCAGCGCGAGCGACCACCAGACGAGGTCGTCGAACATCGCGTCGGCCGACGGTCGCAGGACTTCGTCGATCTCGCTCATGTCATCGTTGCCGCCGTACGGGTGGACCTTGCGGAACTCGCCGGCACCGATCGCGACGGCGTTGCGCACCGGCGCCATGTGCAACTCGATCCCGATCGCCCGGAGGTGTTCGACGGCTCGAACGCCGCCGTTGCCCCCGTAGCTGAGCGCCGAGAACGGCTTGCGCATCCACTCGCGGTAGGCGTGGTCGAGGGCATTCTTCAGGACCGCAGGAATCGAGTGGTTGTACTCGGGTGTGACGAAGATGTAGCCGTCGAACGGGCGGATGGCGTCCTGCCACGCCAGCGCCGCGGGGTCTTCGCTCGGCATGTGCAGGTTGGTGGTGACCTCGGCGAAGTAGGGCAGCTCGAAGTCGCGCAGGTCGAGGGTCTCGAGCGTCAGGTCGTCGCGCTCGGCGGCCACCGACGCCAGCCAGGTGGCGGGCTTCTCGGCGAATCGGGTCGGACGGGTCGAGCCGATGATCATGGCGAGGCGAGGGGGGTTGACTGACATGGATTATCCTTTCGGTAACCAGCGGTGCTCTGGTAACCGCTGGTGACCACCAGTGTCGACCGCCATCGCGGTCGCCGCAAGAACGCACTTTCGCATCATCAGGTCACATCGAGGTAACCATGCCGCTCGCTACGACGACCGCCACCACCTCCCGGGGCGACGTGCCCACGTCGGTCAACGACGAGTCCCACTGCCGGGCCGTGAAGGATCCGGAGGTGTCGGCGACGATCGCCCAGATGCTGGCCCGGGTCGGGGACAAATGGTCGATGCTGATGGTGCGCACGCTCGGCCACGGTCCGGTTCGATTCAACGAACTGCGACGCCAGATCGGCGACATCAGCCAGAAGGTGCTGTCGAGCACGCTGAAGGCACTCGAACGCGACGGTCTCGTCGCGCGCACGGTCGTGCCGAGCATGCCGCCACAGGTGAGCTACGAACTCACCGACCTCGGTCGTGAACTGCTGATCCCCGTCGTCGCGATCATCGCCTGGACGATCGAGAACACCGACCGCATCGTCGCCGCCCGGCTGGCGTACGACACGCAGCACGCGAACGCGTGATTACTCCGCTCCCAGCGTCGTCGTAGCCGCGGCGGGTACCGTGGCGTACCTCGGCGTCATTCCGGCGGTCGACACGATCGTCGTGAACCGGGGGTTCGCATGGATGAACTCCGGATGACACGGTCCGACTCGGTTCATCTCGTTGCGGATGCACGGCGCGTCATCACCAAGCCGTTCCTGCCCCGCGAGGAGATCTACCCCGATGGGTCGTCGCGGATGCAGTTGGTGCTCCGACGGGTTCGGGCGATGTCGGAGCAGCGACATCGCGCAGACCCTCGCCGATGCTCGCCGTCAATTCGAGCATCGGCATCGTGATCTCACCTCGGTGCTCGAGCGCAACTTCAGGTTCGTGGCGGAACGGCTCGGCCATCTCGAGTTGCTCGCCGAGCACCTTTCGGCGGACCATCGCCAGTTGATCGGCGCGTACTTCACGCACGAGTATTCGATCGAGGCCGCGGCACTGAGCAACCCTTCGATCGTCACCGCCCCGGATCAGTCCGATCTCGGCCCGGGCGAGATCCGCTTCGTCATGAGTTTGCGGGCCATCGGCGAAGGGCACCTGTCCTCGATCGAGTTCCGGTCCGGCGTCGTCGCCGCGGATGCCACGGTGCGACTCGACCCGACCAGTCGTTTCGCGACGACCGGCGATCACGCGCCGGGCGACCAGGTCGGGTTGGCTCACTCGGCGGCGTCGGACTATCGGACGTCATTTCCCCCGTCGATCGACATCTCCGAACGCGTCCTGTTCCCGAGCAGCCCCACGGAGAGCCACGGGATGGAGGATGCCCGATTCGTTCGCTTCGTCGACGACGACGGCGAAGTGACGTACTTCGCGACGTACACGGCGTTCGACGGTCGTCAGATCCTGCCGCAGTTGCTCGAGACGACCGACTTCACGGAGTTCCGAGTCACGACGCTCACCGGTCCGGCCGCCCACAACAAGGGCATGGCGATCTTCCCCCGCCGGATCGGCGGCAGTTTCGTGGCGTTGGGACGCCACGACAACGTGAACAACTTCGTGCTGACATCACCCGACATCCGGGTTTGGAGCGAGGCGACGATGATCCAGGAGCCGGAGCGGCCATGGGAGCTGATGCAACTCGGCAACTGCGGATCGCCGCTCGAGACCGAGGCCGGTTGGCTCGTGATCACCCACGGGGTCGGTCCGTTCCGGCGGTACACGCTCGGCGCGCTGCTGCTCGACCTCGACGATCCGAGCCGACGTGATCGGCCACCTGAAGGAACCCCTGCTCAGCCCGGCCGACGCCGAGCGTGACGGCTACGTGCCCAACGTCGTGTACTCGTGCGGCAGCATGATCCACGCCGGGCACCTCATCCTGCCCTACGGCTACGCCGATGTCGGTGCGGGCATTGCCACGATCGCCGTCGACGAGCTGCTCAGCCGCCTGACCAGTTCGGCCCGCTGACCCGGGAAGTCATCAACGCCGGCCGCGGCGCATGTTGCAACGTCGAGATGAGCGCCAGCGTCGACTCCGCGCCCTGGTTGAGGTTCGGTCCCGTGGGGGTCAACCCGTCGTATCCGCCGTTCGTCTCGGCGTTCCACATCACGGCCCCACCGTCGTTGTCGCCGGCGAACCAGTCGATCGCGAGATCGACGCCGCGTCGCCACTCGTCGTCGCCGGTCACCACGTGGGCGCGGGCACAGGCATCGGCCATTGCGGCGACCTCGATCGGCTGTTGGTCGAAACGCGGCGGTGCGTCGTCGCGACCTGCGCCTCCGACCGGTGTCGGCGACAGGTGACCGTCGAGGGTCTCACGCTGCAGGAGCCAGCGCAACAGCGTCAGCCCGTCGTCGAGCACGTCGGGACGAGCGAGGATCTGGCCCGCGGCGATCAGCACTTCGGGCAACACGGCGTTGGCGTACGTCAGTCGGGGTTCGGGCCACGGCCAACCCGCGTCCGTCGACAACGGGCCGATCCTCGTGATCGTGTCGGCGAGCAGGTCGCGGCCACGCTGGTGGCGGGGTTCGAACTCGACGACCTCGGCGGCACCCAGGGCCGCGAACGCCATCGCTCGGAGATAGGGCGAGCGTTGCGACACGCCGTGGTTGAAATAGGACATGGAACTCGCCCGCATCCAGTCCTCCGGCGCCCGACGGGCCGCGGTGCCGAACGCCCAGACGCTGCGCCCCCAGCAGTCCTCGACCGTGTGGCGACCGTGCCAGTGACCGTTCGCCGCCCGGCGGTTCCGCGTGCGACCCGTCGCGTTCTGCGACGCCGCCAGGAACCGGAACGCGGTACGGGCGAGTTCACGCACCGGCTGACTGTCGTCCGGCTCCCGGACGGCCACGATCAGCAGACGGGCCACGTCGTCGACGCAGTATCCGTGTTCACGTCGCGGCACGTCGTGGTCCGCGTGTTCGAACATCCCGATGTCGTCGGTCATCGACAGCACGTGCCCGAACGACGGCAAGGTCACGAGGCCACCGCGCACTTCGCCGCCACCAGGGCATCGCCGAGTCGCGCATACCGGCGAGCCACAGCCGACCACGACAGTTCGGGCGCCAGCCGTCGGGCTTCGGCGGCCATGGACGCGGCGAGCCGCGGGTTGGTCAGGACCGATCGGATCGCGTCGGCGAGCGCTTCCGGGTCACGCTGCGGCACGACGATGCCGGCGCCGCTCGCCAGCAACTCGACCGCGTGCGGAAAGGCGGTGGAAACGACGGGTCGTCCGGCCGCGACCGCGTCCACCAAGACTCCGGACGTGACCTGATCGCGAGAGTCGTACGGCAGCACCACCAGGTCGGCGGACTGGATCAGCTCGGTCAACGACTCGAGGTCCCGGTAGGTGTCGTCGAACACCACGTGACCCGCCACACCCGCCGTTGCGGCCCGGTCGACGAGCATGTCCCGATACGCCTCACCGTGGCGCTCGCGCACCTTCGGATGTGTCGCACCGGCGATGACGTACTCCGGCGCAGGCCGCAGGTCGCTCAGCATCGACAGTGCATCGATCGCCCACTCGATGCCCTTGCCCGGTCCGAGCAGACCCCACGTCAACACCCGTGCGGGTCCGCCGTTGGGCGTGATCTCCGCCCCCGGTTCGGCACCGGGAGTGGCGGCGCCGTGCGGAATCAGCAGCACCTTCGCGGGATCGATGTCGAAGCCCGCGAACAGTCGAGTGCGAGCCGTTTCGGTCATCACGACGACCGCATCAGCGGCCGCGCACACCCGCTCGAGTACGACCCGCTGGTTCGTCGTGGGTTCGCTCAACACGGTGTGGGCCACCACCACGATCGGCACGTCGAGGCCGGCCATCAACTCGATGATCGACTCACCATCGGCCCCGTCGTACAAGCCGTACTCGTGCTGGACGATGACCACGTCGTTGCTGTTCAACGCCGCGACCGCGGCCGGACGATCCGACGCCGCGACGTCATCGAGGGCGCCGATCACCAACACGTCCTCGACCTCCGGCGACGGTCCACACCGCACCACGTCGACCGACGCGCCGTCGGCGATCAGGCCCGCGGCCAGGGCCGCAGAGAACGTGGCGATCCCGCAGGACGTCGGCGGAAACGTCGACAGGATGCCGATCGATTTGACCGGTGGGCGCGCTCGGGGTAGCGGAACGAACCGAAACGGGGATGTGCACGACAGAACTCCTTGATCGGCTGGCTCGGCCGATTGCGACAGGCCTGCGACGGGCGACAGCACCATTGAGGCCGTCCTGCCCAAGCGGGCGCACGCGTCCAAGAGAGATGGCTCACCCTACTGGCCAGCTTCCAGTAACGGCCGTCGGTACCCTGGCGGCATTCCTGCTCGCCATCACGGCGCCGACCACGGCCCACCCCTCCGGGTCGCGGTGCTCGCGCCGATCGCCTGGCGAACGCCGCCGCGTCACTACGGCCCGTGGGAGCAGTTCGCGTCGCTCCTCACCGAGGGACTCGTCGCGGCCGGCCACGACGTCACCTTGTTCGCCACGGCCGACTCGATCACCACCGCCGAACTCCACAGCACCGCCACCGGTGGCTGGTCGGATGACGCCGCCATCGAGCCCAAGGTCGCCGAATGCCTCCACATCGCGTCGGTCTTCGAGCGCGCCGACCAGTTCGACCTCATCCACAACGGGTTCGACTTCCTCCCGCTCACCTACAGCGGCCTCGTCGACACGCCGGTCGTGACGACGATCCACGGGTTCTCCTCACCTCGGATCCTTCCCGTGTACGAGCGCTACGACGCCACCACGCACTACGTCGCGATCAGCGACGCCGACCGGCACCCGGCGCTCCACTACGCCGCCACGGTCCACCACGGCATCGACACGGCTGCGTTCGCGGTGCATCCCACGCCCGGCGACCACCTGCTGTTCTTCGGCCGCATCCATCCCGACAAGGGCACGGCGACGGCGATCGAGGTGGCCCGTCGAACCGGCCGGCGGCTCGACATCGCCGGCATCATCCAGGACGAGGAGTACTTCCGCAGTCAGGTCGAGCCGCACATCGACGGTGAGCAGGTCCGCTACCTGGGACCGGTGAGCGCCGCCGAGCGAGCCGGCGTGCTCGGAGCGGCGCACGCCCTGCTCCACCTGATCGACTTCGACGAACCGTTCGGATACAGCGTCGTCGAGGCCATGGCCTGCGGCACCCCGGTCATCGCCAACGCCCGAGGATCGATGGCCGAACTCATCGACCACGGCACCACCGGCTACCTCGTCACCGACGCCGACGAGGCGGTCGACGCCGTCGACCGGGCCGGCAGAACTCGACCGTGCGGCGATCCGCACGGCCACCGTGCTGGCGTTCGATGTCGCCACGATGATCGACAACTACGTCGCGGTCTACCGAACGATTCTCGCCGGGACCGAGTGACGTATCCGGGAACCTGATCGCAGCAGCTTCGGCGACATCTACGCGCCGAGGGGCGGAGGCGCGCCTGCCGGTTCCGTCTGCTTCGACGACGCCTGGTCAGTGGAAGCCTGCCTGCCACCGGGAGCGCGGCGATCGCGAACAGGGCGAGCAGCCCGAACGACGACCTGCAGGGCGCGCACCCGGGCTTCGGTGTTCTCCTCGACGATCGCGTCGGCGGTGGCCGGCGGGACGTTCGCTTCCTCGAGCGCGGCCGAGAGATCCTTGTCGGACACGAAGGGGACGCCGGCGGCGAACTGGACCTCGGCGTTCTCGGTGACCGACGCGGGCACGTCGGGGTTGTCGGCGAGGCCCGACACGAAGGTGGTCGTCAGGGCCGAGATCAGGACGGCACCCATCAGCGCAGTGGCGATCGACGAGCCGAGATTGGTGGCCGTGTTCTGCAGCCCGCCGACCTCACCGCTGCGTTCGTCACTCACCGATCCGACCGTCACCGCACCCAATTGCGACGCCAACGCCCCGGCCCCGAACCCGGCCAGCATGAGCGGCCAGGTCACGATCTCGGCGCCGCTGCCGACGTCGAGCAACGCGACCAGCACCACCAGGCCGACGGCGATCGAGATGAACCCCACACGGGAGACCCGACGCGGCGACGCGTTGGGAAGCAGCTTCGGGATACCGACCGCGGCGAGCAGGAGCATGATCGACATCGGCATCAACCGGACGCCCGTGGCGATCGCCGACAGGCCCAGCGCGACCGTCAGGAACAACGACATCAGGAAGAACAGACCGAGCAACAGCAGGAACTGGAAGAAGAAGGCCATGAGGCCGACGCGCAGGTGCACCACCTGGAGCAGGGCCGGGTCGACGAGCGGCTCCCTGCCCCGATCGACCATCCTCCGCTCCCACCCGATGAACAACCACAGGAGCAACGCTCCACCGAGCATCAACCAGAACGCCGGCGACACGCCGAGCCAGACCGGGGCAGTCGGGCTTGGGCTCGATGAACCCCCACGTCCCCGACCTCAACAGGCCGAAGACGATCAGCCCGAGACCGAGCGCCGACAGCGCCGCGCCGACCTTGTCGATCGTCACGCCTTCCTCCGGCGGGGTGTCGGCAATGCGCGTGGAGAAGGCGAGGATGCCGGCGATCACGATCACCTCGCCGATGAACACCCATCGCCACGAGAAGTACGTCGTGCAGATCCCGCCGATCAGCGGCCCGGCAGCCACGGCGATGGCCATCGCCGCGGACAACAGGCCGTAGGCCCGCGGCCGCTCCTCCGCGCGCGAAGTTCGAGGCCACCAGGGCCACGATCGCCGGGAGGATCAGCACGGCGCCGAGACCTTCGAGCAGCGACCAGCCGAACATCAACTGAGGCAGCGTCTGCGACAACGCCGTCGTCAGCGAACCGCACGCGTAGACGACACAGCCGATCGTGAAGGCGCGCTTGCGCCCGATGATCGCACCGACCTTGCCGCCGGTGATCATGAACGCGGCCATCACCAGCGTGTACATCGTGATCGCCGTCTGGATCCCGGTCACATCGGTCCCGACGTCCGCGGCGACGACCGGAATCGAGACGTTCATCACCGAACTGTCGAGGGCCATCACGAACTGGCCGGCGGCGAGCGCAGCGAGGACGACGGTGGCATTCGACCGACTCGCAGCAGCGGGCACGTGCGGAACCTACCGTGCCGCGCGCCAGCGGTTGTCGACCGTCGCCGGCGGCGAGCCGGTCAGCGCGCCAGCGCGTCGTCGATCGCGGCGACGATCACGGGATCGTCAGGAGCGACCGTCGGAGCGAAGCGGCGAGCAACGGTGCCGTCCTTGGCGATGAGGAACTTCTCGAAGTTCCAGAGGATGTCGGGGTCCTCGGTGGGCGTCATGCCGTGCCCGCGCAGCGTTTCACGGAAGGTCGCCGCGTCGGCACCCTCGGCGCTCGGGATCGACGACGTCAGTTCGCGGTACAGCGGGTGCTGATCGTCGCCGACGACGCTCACCTTGGCGAACATCGGGAACTTGACGTCGTAGGTGAGCGAACAGAACTCGGCGATCTCCTCGTTGGTGCCCGGCTCCTGCGCACCGAAGTTGTTGGCCGGAAAACCCAACACCTCGAACCCGGCGTCGTGGCGGTCCTCGTACAACTTCTCGAGCGCCTCGTACTGCGGCGTGAGTCCGCACTTCGACGCGACGTTCACGACGAGGAGCACCTGGCCGGCGTAGTCGCCCAGCGACGCCTCCTTGCCGTCGATCGTGGACAAGGGAACGTCTTGCAGACTGGTCATCGCGTCACCGTACTGAACGGTCGCTCGATCCGACCCGCTCAGCTGCGGCCAGGTATCCATCAATTTCATTTGATTGATTCGCTCGGGTTGAGTACTGTCGATTCCATGCCGCCGACCGTTGCCGCGAGTACGACCGGGGACGACCCGCCGCCGTTCTTGCGGCTGGCGTCGCACCCGCTGCGGTGGGGATTGCTGCAGGCGCTCGTGCAGAGCGATCGCGCCGTACGGGAGTTGATGACGCTGGTCGACGAGCCGCAGAGCCTGGTGTCGTACCACCTGCGGCTGCTCCGTGACGGCGGTCTGGTCACCGCGCGGCGTAGTTCTGCCGACGGCCGCGACAGTTACTACGCGATCGACCTGACGGCGTGCCGCGACGCACTGCAGGACGCCGGCGGTGCGCTGCATCCCTCGTTGCGCGTGCCAGGCCTCACCCCGGAACGTCCACCAGCTCGGGGTGCGCGTCGGCCGCGGCGGGTCTTGTTCCTGTGCACCGGGAACAGCGCCCGCTCCCAGATCGCCGAGGCGCTGCTCGAGAAGATGTCGGCCGGCACGATCAGCGCGGCCAGCGCCGGCAGCCACCCGAAACGCCTCCATCCGAACGCCGTGCGCGTCCTGCGCACGTACGGGATCGACATCAGCGCCAACCGCACGAGACACATCGACGAGTTCCGCTCCCAGCGGTTCGACACGGTGATCACCCTGTGCGACCGCGTCCGCGAGGTCCTCCCGCCGTTCCCGTCGCGACCCGAGCTCGTGCACTGGAGCGTCGCCGACCCGGCACTCGAGGGTCCGACCGACCGGGCCTCCTACCCGGCGTTCGAGCGCACCGCCGCCGAAATCGAGACCCGTATCCGCTTCCGGCTCCCTCTCTTCACACCGACCACCACAGCAAGGAGATCCGCAAATGTCCGACAATGAGACCGTCAACGTTCGCTACATGGTCGACGACGTCGCGACGTCGATCGACTTCTACACCAAACTCCTCGACTTCGAGGTCCTGACCAACGCCGCGCCGGCGTTCGCCGACGTCAAGCGCGGCAACCTCCGGCTGCTGCTCTCCGGACCGCGCAGCTCGGCAGGCCGCCCGATGCCCGACGGCGTGACGCCGGGGCCCGGGGGCTGGAACCGAATCCACTTCATCGTCGACGACATCGACACCGAGGTCGAACGCCTGCGCCAAGCCGGCGCGACGTTCCGCAACGACACCATCGAGGGCCCGGGGGGCAAGCAGATCCTGCTCCAGGATCCGGCCGGCAACGTCGTCGAACTCTTCCAGCCGGCCCAACACTGAACACCGGGCTGCAGCGCCGCCTCGGGCTGACCGACGCGGTGACCGTCGGCGCCGGCTCGATGATCGGAGCCGGCGTCTTCAGTGCCTGGGCCCCGGCCACGGACGCTGCCGGAACCGGCGTGCTGATCGCGCTCGTCGTCGCCGCCTCCGTCGCGTTCTGCAACGCCACCTCATCGGCGCAACTCGCCGCGATCCACCCCGAGTCCGGCGGTACGTACGTGTACGCCCGACGCCAGCTCGGCCCGCTCTGGGGCTACGTCGCCGGGTGGGGGTTCGTCGTCGGCAAGACCGCCTCGTGCGTGGCGATTGCGCTCACCGCCGGCGCCTACCTGTGGCCCGAACACGGGCGTTTCGTCGGTGTCGTCGCGGTCGGGGCCGTGGCCATCGTCAACATCGGTGGGCTGACGCGCACCGTTGCCGTCACCAAGTGCGTGCTCGCGGTGGCGCTCGTCGCGCTCGCCGCCGTCGTGATCGCCGGCTGGTCGAGCCCGGCAACGTCGCTCACCCGCATCACCCCGCTCGACACCTCGCCTGCGGGCGTCCTGCGCGCCGGCGGCTTCCTGTTCTTCGCGTTCGCCGGCTACGCCCGCATCGCCACGCTCGGCGAGGAGGTCCGCGACCCGGCGCGCACCATCCCCAGGGCGATCCCGCGCGCGCTGGCCGCCGTGCTGGTGGTCTACGCCGCCGTGGGCGTCACCCTGCTCGCCGCCGTTCCGGTCGACGCGATCTCCTCGAGCGACGCACCGCTCGGCCTCGTCGTCCGGGCCTCGCGATTCGATTCCCTGACTCCCATCGTTCGCGTCGGCGCCGGCATCGCCGCCCTCGGAGTCCTCCTCAACCTCATCCCCGGCGTCTCCCGCACGGTGCTCGCCATGTCCCGGCGCCGCGAGCTGCCGAGCTGGTTCGCCACGATCGACGACCGCCGCTCGCTGCCGCTGCGGGCCGAGGCGGTCGTCACGGTCGTGGTCGTCGTGCTGACGGCGACACTCGACCTGCGGGGAGCCATCGGGTTCTCCGGTGTCACCATCCTGACGTACTACGCGATCACGAACGCCGCCAGCCTCACACTCGACCCGGACGAACGCCGATGGCCCCGCGCGATCGCCGTCGCCGGCCTCGCGGGCTGCGTCACCCTCGCCGTCACCCTTCCCCTCGCCGCCATCCTCGCCGGTGCCGGTGTCATCGTGGCGGGCATCGCCATCCGCCGCGTTGCGGATGTCTCGGATCCCGGCGTGCCGTGAAGATTCCGGCGATACTGCGTCATGCAGCCCGGGACCCTGCCACCGGTCGAGTTGCGTCTCGACTCGCGCCGCGGTCGTGCCGCACTGATCGCCACGGTCGCCGCGAGCAGTATGGGTCAGCTCGACGCGACGGTCGTCAATGTGGCGCTGCCCCACATCAGCGCCGACCTCGGTGTCGACGTCTCGGCGCTGCAATGGGTGCTCACGGGATATCTCGTGACGCTCGCCTCGCTGATCCTGCTCGGCGGCGCACTCGGTGACCGCTACGGCCGCCGCCGCATCTTCCTGATCGGTACCGGCTGGTTCGCCATCGCCTCGCTCCTGTGCGCGGTGGCACAGGGCGTCGCCCTGCTCATCGCGGCGCGGGTCCTCCAGGGCGCAGGAGCGGCGCTGATGACCCCCGGCAGCCTGGCGATCCTGCAAGCCAGCTTCACCAAGGACGACCGCCCCCGCACCGTCGGGGCCTGGTCGGCGCTCGGCGGGGTCGCCGGCGCACTCGGCCCGTTCATCGGTGGCTGGCTCGTCGACGGCCCCGGCTGGCGATGGGCGTTCCTCATCAACATCCCCATCGCCGCGATCGTGTTCGCCTGCTCGAAGGCGATCCCCGAGACCCGCGACGAGCACGCCTCCCATCTCGACATCCGCGGTGCCGTCATCGCCGTCACCACGCTCGCGGTGATCACGTACGCGCTCACGGAAGCCCGACCACGCGGGTGGTCCGACCCCGTCGTGGCCGTCGCCGCGCTCGTCGGAGCCTCCGGGATCCTGACGTTCGTCGTACACATCCGCCGTTCGCCCACCCCGCTCGTGCCTCCCCAGCTGTTCGCCGACCGGACCTTCACCACCACCAACATCGCGACCTTCGCGCTGTACTCGGCGATCGGTGTGACGTTCTTCCTCGTCGCCTACCAGTTGCAGGTCGCCGCCGGCTGGTCGGCCCTCGCCTCCGGCAGTGCCCTGTTGCCGGCGACCGTGCTGATGCTGCTCGGCTCGGCCCGCTCCGGTGCGCTGGCGCAACGGATCGGTCCCCGGACTCAGCTCACCGCCGGTCCGCTGATCCTCGCCACCGGGTTGGTCGCGCTCAGCCGAGTCGGTACCGACCCGTCGTGGATACGTGACATCGCGCCCGGCTCGATTCTCCTCGGAGTCGGCCTGGTCACGTTCGTCGCGCCGCTCACGGCCACCGTCATGGGCGCGGTCGACGCCGATCACGTCAGCGTCGCCTCCGGGGTCAACAACGCGATCGCCCGTACCGCCACGCTGACCGCGCTCGCCACCATTCCCGTCGTCGCCGGCCTGACCACGGCGACCGACCCCGCTGCGGTCACCGATGCCTACCGGACCGGGCTCCTCATCGCCGCGTGCTGCGCCGCGACCGCGGCTCCGATCGCGTTCTTCGGCCTGGTCCGCACGTGCGATGTCCGCCGTTCGGCACGACGCAGCTACTGCCCGGTCGACGGACCACCAGTGCAGCCGGCGCCGACCCACGACGAACTGGTGTCGCGATCGTGAAGACGTTCGGGTGACCTACGGGCCGCCGGCCACGTCCTGGATTTCGATCGAGAACAAGCCGTCGCCCCCACCGAACGACTCGACCGAAACCTGGTGGGTGCCTTCGCCGCTGAGCAGCGCGACCGTCGGCTCACCGAGATCGGGCGCGTCCACGACGGACGGTGCGTCGCTGTCGGGGCTCGCGACCGTCAGCGAGAGCGAGTCGTCGCCGAGGGGAGTCACGATGACCAGACGTCGCTCGCCGGCGGCGAGGTCGATGTCGAAAATGGCCGGGGCGACGCTGTCGACCGGCGCGCTGTCGGGGCCGAGCGGTTCGGTGTCGGCGGCCTGCAGCGTCGCGGTGACGTCGGTGGGTGCGCCCGAGTAGCTGACGACGATCCGATACCTGCCGGGGAAGCCACCACCGAGGCTGACCGTGGCCGGCTCGCCCGCCGACGGCGCGCTCGCGGAATCCGTCAGGTTCCCGTCGGCGTCCTGGACGCTCACGTCGAGGAAGCTGTCCTCGGCATCCGGTTGGGCGGTGAAGGTGAGGGTTTGACCCTCGATCACGTCGACATCGAACGCCGCGGGCGCCGCAACCGTGACGGGCTCGTCCTCGAGGAGGTCCGCCGACTCGACGCGTCGGATCGTTGCGATGATGTCGGTGTCTGGTTCCGCAGAACCGACGATGACCTGGTACGAACCGGGCACCGCCCCATCGAGGATGGCGGTGGCGGGCGCCCCCGCGTCGAGCGAAGCCCCACCGGTCGGCAAACCATCGGGGCCGATGACCTGGATGTTGAGCACACTCTCCGGGTCTTCCGACTCGGCGTTGAAGCTGAAGAGATCGCCCGGCTCGACCTCGACATCGAACGCCACCGGTGTGGTGGAAGTGCTGGACTCACCCTCGACGAGTCCGGCGGTGTTCGAGCGGCGCGGCGACGATCTCGAACGATCCGACCGATCCGTCGAACCCGCCGACGCGCACCTGGTACCGCCCCGGGCCGCCGGTCAAGGCCGCTACCTCGGCCTCACCGTGAACGGTGGAATCGATGTCGTAGCTGGTGCCGTACGGATCGATGACCTCGAGATGCGGATCGAGATCGTCGGCGGTGGGCGTGACGGTGATGCCGACATAGCTGTCGGCGGGCACGTCGACGGAGAAGGCCCTCGGAACGTCGGCCGATTCCACTTCGGCGTTCACCGCCTCGTCGAGTGGCAGTGTCGAGTTCGTGACGCGGCTGGCGGTCAGGGCGAACGATCCGACTGATCCCGCGTACTCATTGACGCGCACGAAGTGCTGGCCCTCCCCGATCAAGGCCGCCACCTCGGCCTCACCGGTGAGGGTGGAATCGATCCAGGAGCTGGCGCCGCTCGGATCGACGACCTCGAGCACCAGATCGAGATCTCCGTCGACGGGGGTGACGGTGACATCGACTTCGCTGCCGGCGGGCACGCTGATGGCGTAGGCGGCCGGCAGATCGGCCGACTCGACCTCGGCATCCACCGCCCCGTCGAATGACAGTGTCTCGTACGTCACGGGACTGGCGGTGAGTTCGAACGTGCCCGTACTGTCGCCATCGCCCCGCACGACGACCAGATACTGGCCGATGTCCGCCGTTCAGCGTCGTCCGTTCCCCGCCGCCCGCGCCGTTCGAGTCGGCGATGGCGCCGCTACCCGTGGGATCGATCACCTCGATCTCCACATCGAGACCGGGGTCCTCCTTTTCGCCCTCCTTGCGGTTGGGGTCGACGTCGACGGTCGGATTCACGAGGATCTCGATCGACGAACCGGAACCATCCAGGGGTTCGGTGACGTCGATGCTGTACACCGCAAGCGCACCTGGCTCGTCGATCGTTCCGCTGGCCAGATCGCCTCCACTGTCCTCCACGAGCAGCGGGACGACGGCGAGGTCGCCCTGGGTGATCTCGAATCCACCCGTCGACGCGTCCTTCGAGCCGACCGCCACGTCCAGTCGTCCGCCGGCCCCGGCCGGTACGACGATGCGTTCGGACTCGCCGCCCGGCAGCTGATCCGCGTCGCGACGTGCCTTCCTCGCGTTCGTCAGCGTGACGAACGCATTGAGCGTGCCCTCCTCGGCCGGTTCGACGAGGATCAGCGATGGCTCCTCACGCGCGACGACCTGGAAGCGCTCGACGTCTCCGGGTGCCCCGACCTCCCGCTGCAACGGGGTGTCGAACTCGATCGACGCGACCGATTCGCTGCCTTCGTCGAACCCGATTCGATAGGCGACGAAGGCGAGCACGAGCAGCGCCGCAACGGCGCCGGCGATGAACGCGAAACGGCGGTGACGGCGCGACGTGGCCTTACGCCGTTCGGCGCGGTCGGCGAGGATCGGCCTGACGAGCGTGTCGTGGGACAGTTCGTAGTAGGCACTCCCCACCCGGGGTTCGACCCGCAGGAGCCGCTGGTCGACGAGTTCGTCGAGGGTCGCGATCGACACCTCGTAGTGCGCGGCGATCTCGTCCCGCTCGACACTCAGGCGCCGTCCGCTCCTGCTGATCAACCCTTCCTCGCACAGCCGCTGCACCGACCGTTGCGTCGCCGGCGGGAACGTCGCGACGGTCCGGCGGTAGAAGTCGCCGAGGACGCTGCGGAGCCCTTCGACCCCGCCGAGGTCCGCGGCTTCGATGGTGACGATGTGACCCTCGGGCGGAGTTCCCTTCTTGGGGAGCACGCGTCGCTCGACGTACTGACACACGATCTGGAGTTGGGACGGGTCGACCGAGTTCTCCCTGCTCCCTTCGGCGAGACGCAGCGTCGCGGCGCGTTCGGTCTCCTGGAGGAAGTCGAGGATGTTGCGGGCTGCTTCCTCGCTGTACGTGAACGGCGGGGTGTCGAG
This sequence comes from Ilumatobacteraceae bacterium, assembly GCA_963752815.1. Taxonomy (GTDB): domain Bacteria; phylum Actinomycetota; class Acidimicrobiia; order Acidimicrobiales; family Ilumatobacteraceae; genus Sva-07. The sequence continues at coordinate 167,166 of CAVVZI010000009.1, forward strand.
CAGGCCGTCGTCCACCATCGCCGGCTCACGGATCGCCAATTCCGCCTGCGCCGCGTCGAGCGGGCCGAGCCGGAACCGGTTCTGCATGATCTGCGGAACATCGTCGGCGAGCGCCTCCAGCTGACCGAGCGCGTCCTCGCGGATGACGATGCAGAACTTGACGTTCGGCACCGGCACGTCAGACGTTTCGGCGAGTCCCGCACCGTCGACCGATCGGTGCCCGCGCACGACCTGCCCGAACTCCGCGATGAACCGGTCGCGGACGTCGGCGTTCCAGTCGAGCGTGAAGAGCTCCTCGAACTGGTCGAGCACGACCACGAGTTGCTGGAGTCGATCGCCGCGCCAGACCTCCAACGAACCGAGCAGGTCCCACAGCGTCGTCTCCGCCGTGATGTCGAAGTCGAGTCCCGGTGTTCGCTGGACCTCGACCTCGGTGTCACGGAGGTCGGCCTCCTCGATCTGCCGGTCGATCGCCTGGACGGGGCTGAGGTTGGTGTCGTTCAGGCGGACGGTGACCGGCCAGTACCCGCGGGCGCGCAGGCGATGCATCACGCCGGCATTGAGCAGTGAACTCTTGCCCATGCCCGACACCGCATAGAGCAGGAAGACGTCGGCGCTGAGGATCGAATGGAAGACCTTCTTCGATTCCACGTCGCGGCCCTTGAAGAGCCGCCGATCGAGCTCGACGTCGCGGAACGGTGGGGAGCCCGGGTAGCGATAGCTCCGCTCACCCGCCACCGCGGCACTTGGCGCGGGCAGGTCGACCGGGTGCTCGCCGGCCGGTGGAGCCATGGTCGTGCTCACCCGGTTCCCCGCATCTGCACGTCGAGATCACGCCGGATCGTCTTGACCAACTCGGTGACCCCGGCGGGCGGTGCCACGTTCACGGACTGCAGATGGCTGAGCATGTCCAAGCGGTTCACCGGGTCGTCGATGATCACCGGGATGAGGAACACCCGCGGCGGTCGATGAAAGCTCTGTCGGTCGAGGGCGAGGTTGATCTCCTTGTTGACGTAGCCGACGTCCTTGTGGAACATCGCCGAGCTCTGCAGGACCGCGACGTACTGCACGTCCTCCTTGAGCAGACGTTCCACGGTGTCGTTCCACGCCTCGCCACCGCGCAGGCTGTCCTTGTCCAACCACGCTCCGATCCCGGCCGCCCGGAGTCCCTCTGCAACCTCGAGCGCCGCATCGGCGTCTTCGTTGGCGTGACAGATGAAGACGACCGGCGCTTCCGGCGACACCACAGCAGGAGCGGGCGATGGAGCCGGAGCGGGGGCCGACGCGGAGACTGTGCCGGCTTGTGCGGGTTGCCCGCCGTGTTCCGACTCGTACCGCTTGCGCAACTCGGCGCAGAACGTGGCGAGTTCACCGGTGAAGAAGTGGATCCGATGGCTCGTGCGGTAGAAGTCGCGGGTGTCCAGGTCGACGGGTGCCGACTCGAGTTCGTAGGCGAACGACGTGTAGTTCCGCGTGGCGTTGTCGGACAGGATGTGCAGCAGGACCTTGAAGTGCCATTCCGACAGGTCGAAGCCGAGGAAGAGGAACGACCGGTCGGTGTCGTGCAACGCGCTCGTGAGGTTCACGGGGAGGGCCGGTGAACCGCGCGCCACTTTGACGATGAAGTCCAACCGATCGCTGTCGGAGAGGATCATCGAGCGGGGATTGTCGAGCGTCCCGTAGAGCTGGTAGATCACCGGCGCGTCCGGGGACCCGTCGGGCAACATCCCGGGGTTCTTGCCCGTTCGGTCGTAGTACGCCGATTGTGCGCCGGGCTTCACCTGACGGAAGATGTCGTACACCGGCGTATCGGGCGAGGTGTTCAACACCAGATCGAAACCGAGCGAGGCGAGGTCGCGGATCGGCTGCTCGTCGGGGACGAACTTCGTGCGGAACTCGTCCACCCAGCGCTTGATCTGGGTGGGATCGGCCTCGCGCAACACCACCTGGGCGAGCGCGGCCGGCCTCCACGGATCGAGTCGTTCGAAGCGGGACCCGAGCTGCTCGCGCAACTCCTCCGGCAGCCGTTGCTTGATGTACTTGGCCATTGCGACGTGCACCGGGAGGTGTTCGCCGTCGAGCGTGCCGGTGACCGCCGTCGGGCCGAGCATGAGGGTGCAGGTGCCTGCGGACAGGACCGAGACGAGCGAGTACCAGTTGTCCTCGTCCATCAGTTCGCTGACGTCGCCTGACATGAATCTCGCCCTCCCCCGTGAAATCTTGCCACACTCCGAGGTCGACCGGTCACGGAGCGGGCCGCCTGAGCGCCGCGGTCGATGCGACGGCTACGACAGACGCACGGGTAGCGACTGCACCGCCACACCGACGTTGATGGCGGGGCCCGAACTGAGCCAGACCGGATCGCCGGTGATCTCGATGTTCTCGAACCGGCGCAGCAGCTCGCCCATCATCACCTGGATCTCCGTGCGGGCGAGGCTGGCGCCGAGGCAGTAGTGGGGCCCGCCACCGCCGAAGGCGACATGCGGGTTCGGCGACCGTCGTATGTCGAATCGGTACGGATCGACGAACGCCTTCGGATCGCGGTTGGCCGAGGGGTAGAACAGCCCGACCCGGTCACCGGCGCGCAGTTGTTGGCCACCGAGTTCGGTGTCGCGGGTGGCGGTGCGGCCGAAACTGATCACCGGGCTCGACCACCGCAGGATCTCCTCGGCCGCGGTCGGCAGCAAGGTCGGGTCCTCACGGAGTTGCTCGAGCTGATCGGGGTGTGCGAGCAGCGCCATGAGACCCTGCGCCAATGCGTTCCGCGTCGTCTCGCTGCCGGCGATGGTCAGGATCAGGAAGAACAGGTCGAGTTCGAAGTCGTCGAGCTCGCCGGTCACCAGGAGCGACCACACGTCGTCGGCCGGGTTGGCCCGCTTCGCCTCGTTGAGTTCGCGGGCGCAGTTGTAGATGTCCATCTCGACCTGCAGCCGCTCCTCGGCGGGGATGTCGTGCAACGGATCCATCGAGCGCAACAGCGCATCGGTCAGCCGGAACACCTCCGGCCGGTCGTCCTCGGGAATGCCGATGATGTCGGCGATCACGTGCATCGGCAGGGGGTAGGCGACGTCGGCGACGAAGTCGAGATCGCCGAGCGCCGCCGCGTCGTCGAGCACACGCTCGGTGCGCGCCCGGATCCGTTCCTCGAGGAGGCCGATCATGCGCGGGGTGAACCCGGCGCTGATGAGCCGGCGCATCCGCGAATGTTCGGGCGGGTCCTTGGAGACGAGCATCACGCCGCGGCGTTCCTCCTCGAACGGCACGATCGTCGGGCCGTCGAACGCGGAGAACGTCTCCCAGTCACGGTTGGCCTGCTGCACCTCCCGGTGGCCGAGGACCGCCCAGAACCCGATGTCGGCATCGAACGACGGCACGTGCGTCTCGGGGTGCCAGAGCACCGGACCCTCCGCGCGCAGCGCGTCGTAGAGGTCGTACGGCATGCCGTTGCGGTACAGCGACGGGTCGAGCAGATTGACGTCGCGGATCTCCAGCGTGCCGGCCATGGCCGCCATCGTGGTGTTGCCACCGAGCGGTGTCAATTTTGCCTGATCCGTTCCGCGCCGGACGTGCCGGCGCGGAACGGGTCTGTCCTGGTGACTACTTCCCGGTGACTACTTCTTGGTGACCACGATGCGCACGACCTCCGTCGCCGTGCCGCCGTGGCCATCGCTGACCGTGTAGCGGAACGTGTCTGTCCCTCGGAATCCCCTGTCCGGGGTGTACCGGAGGCCACCCAGTTGGGCTTGGACTCGGCCGTGCCCGCCCTGCGTGAACGCGATCACCGTCAGCGCGTCGCCGTCGACATCGGTGTCGTTCGCCAGCACGTCGATGGTCGTCGCCCCGTCGTTCTTCGCCACGGTCAGCGCATCGGGGAGGGTGGTCGGAGCGTCGTTGACGGCGCTGACCTCGATCGAGACCGTGACATCGTCGCTCGACAGGAACCCGTCGCTCGCCGCGTAGGTGAAGCTGTCGGCGCCGAAGAAGTTCGCGGCGGGCACATAGCGGAACGATCCGTCGGCGCGCAGCGTCAGCGTGCCGTGTGCGGGACCGCGGACGACCGATGCCGTCAGCGGGTTGCCTTCGGCGTCGCTGTCGTTCGACAGGACCCCCGGCGCACTCACGTCGAGCGTCGTGTCCTCGTTCGTGCGGTAACTGTCGCCGTTGCCGACGGGTGCCGCGTGAGTGAGGTCGAGGCCGACGACGACGGCGTCGTGGTCCGAGGTCCGGTACTGATTCTTCTCGTACAACGCTTCCTGCGCGGCCGGCTTGAAGCTCGTGTCGTAGTCGAGCACGTCGGGCTCGTCGGAGTTGATGTGCCAGTCGGCTGCCCCGGTCACCTGGCTCGCGATCGTCGAGTTGGCGAGCGCGTGGTCGAGGTACCCGGCCTCGCCGTCGAAGGTGTACGAGTAGGCGTACGGGCCCCCGAACTTGGCGATCAGGTTGGTGTAGTCGTCCGACGTACCGGCCACGTCGTCGGCGCCCGCCCTGATCGCGCTGATCGGATCCTCCATCGCGTACGAGTTGAGGTCGCCCATGATCAAGAAGTCGGGGTCACCGCTGCCGGTGGGGTCGGTGGCGATCCAGTCGACGAGGGCCTGGGCCGCCAACGTGCGCGTGCCGCTGCAGTTGTCCTGACCGTCGCCGGCGTCCGGGTCGCCCACGTCGGTGCACGCTGATCCCTTCGACTTGAGATGGTTCACGACGACGGTGAACCGTGCGCCGGTGGCGTTGACCTCGAAGGTCTGGGCCAGCGACGGCCGGCTCTTCGTGTCGATGAAGCGAGCGTCGTCGCGCGAGTCGAGCGTCTGGAAGGCGCCGACCGGGGTGACCACCGCGGGCCGGTAGATCAGGCCGACCTTGATGGCATCCGTACCGATCGTGCCGGTGTCGACGAAGTCGTACCCCGGCATCCCGCTCGTGATGCTCTCCAACGGCTCGACACCGGGCGTGTTCTCCAACTCGTTCAGTCCGATGACGTCGCCGTCGAGTCCGCTCAGCGCCGTCAACAGCTTGTCGCGCTGACGATCGAACTCCTGCGGCTGGCTGAGATCCGCGCCTCGACAATCGAGATTGGCATTGCCGCCGCACACGTTGTCGCCGGGGACGTCGGTCGTGTCGTCGTCGAGCGCGTCGAGGGTCACGAAGAAGTTCAGCGTGTTCATCGCGGCCACCTTGAGGTGCCCGCCGACGGGTTCCGGCGTCGCCGGGCGCAGGTTGGCCGCGGTGTACTTGGCCGGCCCGGTCGGGAAGATCCGGTACAGGCTGAAGTCGAAGCCGAGCACGCCGACGGTGTCCTGCACCGTGTCGCCGCCGCGGAACCGGTTGGTCAGCGAGAACGCATCGCCGTTCGGGTGCCGCAGCCTGACGGGGTTCTGGGCGCTCTGCGCGTCATCGAGCGTGATGCGGCGCAGGCTGTTCGCCAGGCTTCGGGCGTTCGCCGCCGCGCCCGGTTGCTCCAGGGCGGTGCCCGTGAACGGGCGTGGCTCTCCGTCGAGTGGCAGTGCGAGCACGAGTTCGCCGAACCGGTCGTAGTTGAAGTACTCGGAGATCACGAGCGGCTGCGGGAACCGGACCGCCATGCCCTCGTACCGCTCGGGGGTGCTGGCGTCGGCGAAGGGCAGTTCGACGTCGGTCGGGGTCACCGAGCCCGTGCCGCAGAGCGCGATGTCGCCGGCGGGGACGGGCGCGGTGTTGGTGTTCGAGCCGTTGATCGTGGTCTGGTTGAACCGTTCGCGGGCGAACCCGGTGACCGTCACGAGGTCGCCGATGGTCACGAGGTCGGCGCTGCCGGTGAACACGAAGATGCCGTCGGACGTCGCCGGGTCGCCGTCGCCGGTCGCGTCCTGGAGGTAGAAGCCGGATGCCGCGGCGGTGCCCTCGAAGTCGCCGACGACGACCCCACGGGTCGTCACCGTGCCCGTGATGGCGGCGTTCGGTCCGAGTTCCCTGGATCTGGTAGATGGGCGTGAACGTGCTGTCGCACGGGGACGCGTCGTCGTCCTCGATCGTCCCGGTGGCCTGCCCGTCGGCGATGCTCGCACCGACGACGTTGGTGACGTCGACGAGGAACGTCTCGTCCGCTTCGATGTCGGCGTCGCCGTTGACCGACACGCTGAACTCATAGGGACCCGAGCTCCCCGCGGGGATCACCTGACCGCTGAGCGACTGCGCCACGTAGTCGGCGTCCTCGCCTGCGGTGCTGGCGTCCTGGGCGGTGCCGTCGGAGGTGGCGATGTCGAACGTGACACCGCCGTCACCGGCAGCAGCGGAGAGCGAGACGTCGAAGACCATCGTCGTGGTGCCCGAGTCACCCTCGAGTACCGAGACGTCGGCGACCGACAGGCCGGGCACCGTCACACCACCACACGGCAGTGGTGCCGTCGCGGTGTTGCGCGGGCTCGGCACCGATGGCCGCGAAGTCCAAGTTGTTGTTGTCCGTGTCGGTGCAGCCGTTCTCGGCGCGGAAATCGGCGGTGGTGCCCGAGATCGCCGGCGCCGGCCCGGCGCCTTCGAAGAAGTTCGCCGCGCCGTACCCCACGAGATCGACGATCTGGGCCAGTTGGGCCGCGGTACATGGTGTGCTCGAACCGTTGCAGCCGACGCCTGCGGTCGTGTTGGCCACGATGACCTTGCCGGCGCCGGCCGCCATGGCGATCGTGCCCGATGCATCCGGCGTCGCGATCGGGTCGCCGTTCGCGCCCCCGCGCTTCCTGGACGAGGTAGTACTGCCCCGGCGCGAGCGACCCGCTCAGGGGCGTCGCCCCGCCGAACGAGCCGGTCCCCGCGGCGCTCGTGTACTGCACCGACCATCCGTCGAGCGACACCGTCGTGGTGCCCCGGTTGAACAGCTCGATGTAGTCGTTGCGCAGCAGCGCCCCGGTGTTTCCGCCCGCGCCGTACACCTGGCTGATCACGACATCCGGCGACACCGCCTGGACCTGCCCGATCGGCGTCGCGACCAGCGGCACGGACGCCACGACCGGCACCGTCGCCAGCACGATCGCCGAGACCAGCCTTGCAATCCTCGTTCTCACCACGCATCACCCTTCGGGAAGCGCCCGCGGGGCGAACGTAACACGCGTCGCCGATGCCCCGGGCCGCGCGAAGGTGAACATCGCGCAAACGCGGCGCGACCGTTCCCGACCGATTCTCGTGCGCGTCACCGCCCCCGGTCGAGGAGCTTCCACGTCAACCGGCAGCAGCGCGCCGGCGAGCAACATCTTGATCGCGTCGCCGATCATGAAGGGCGTGACGCCGAGCGCGACATGAACGAGACCGCGCTGCCGGCTCGGCTATCCGGTTCGGCCGTGCCGGTCGCGAGGCGTCAATCGACCAGTGGGCAGTGGCGGTGCGGGGATCGGCTCGGCGGCGCAGCCGGCCACCTGACCGAAGCGCCGCCCGGCCATCCAGTCGTCGCGGGCGGTCGCGATCTCGTCGTGGGAGCGACCGACGAAGTTCCACCACATCACCAATCGCTCGTCGAACGGCTCGCCGCCGAGCAGGAACAACCTTGCGGGCCCGGTCACGTCGAACGAGATGTCGTCGCGGTTCGGGCCCAGGTAGAGCAGCGATCCCGGGACCAGTTCGGTGCCCGCAACCGTGGCCGTGCCGTCCATGACGAGCACGCCGTGTTCGAAGGCAGGGTCGACCGGCAGGACGTGGTTCCCGGCCGCCGCCACGAGAATCTGCGCGCCCACGAGCGGGCTGTGGACGCGAGCCGGGGACCGAACGCCGGCGAAGTCCCCGACGACCACGGTGATGGTGGCGTCGCCGTGCTGGTGGACGGGCAGGTGCGGATGATGCTCGAAGCGAGCCGGATCATGACGGCAGTCGTCGGGCAACGCGATCCACAGCTGCAGTCCGTGCATCGACGAGGGATGCTCGGGCGGGGTGTACTCCGAATGGGCGATACCCGACCCGGCGGTCATCAGGTTGAGTTGTCCCGGGGTGATCCGCTGGTCGCTGCCGAGGCTGTCACGGTGGTCGACGACACCGTCGACCAGCCACGTCACGGTCTGCAGTCCGGTGTGCGGGTGCGGCGCGACCTGCATGCCGGGTCGGCCCGTCACGTCGTCGGGGCCGAAGTGGTCGACGAAACACCACGCACCGATCATCCGCCGTTGCCGGACGGGCAGCAGCCGACGCACCGTGGTGTACCGACCCAACGGCACATCGTGGCCGGGCAGCAACATGCTGTCGGGGTCCGTGGCATCGGCGATCGTGGCCGCAAACACCGCATCCTCGGAACTCACGAACGGACCCTACGCCCGCGTCGTTCTCGTCGCCGCTCGGGAGTGAAATCGTGCTCGTTGGACGTGCTAAGACAGGGTGATGCGCGCGGTCGTAGTCGCAACGGTCATGGCAATGACGCTGGCGGTCTCGGCGTGCGGCTCCGACTCCTCATCGGCCGACACGACCCCCGCGGAAACCCTCGCCGATGGTGTCCCGAACGTGGTCGGGCAATCCGTCGACGATGCGACGGCAACGCTCGAAGCGGCGGGGTTCACGCTGCGGGTCGTGAAGCGTGACGGTGAGGACCTACCGGCCACCGCCGACTTCGTCGAGACCCGCGTGAACGTGGCGGTCGAGTCGCAGGCCTACGGCGAGGTGGTGACCGAGGTCGTGTCGACCGGCTGACGCGGCCGTCGCCATGCGATCGGACGAAGCGAGTTATCGGCACGCCGAACGACGGTTGTGGGAGTCGTTCGGCTTGGAACCGACCGAACGGCGGGTCCATCTGGCGAACCTGGACGTCACCGTTCGGGTCCAGGAGATCGGCGAGGGTCCGCCCGTCGTTCTGATTCACGGAGCGTCGGTGGCCGGGACCAGCTGGATCAACTTGGTGCACGGCCTCGGCGGGTTCCGGTGCATCCTGCTCGACCGCCCCGGGTGCGGGTTGAGCGATCCGCTACCCGGCGTCGCGGGTCAGGCCGACATCGATGCGGTGAAGCGGGCAGGCGACCTCCTGATTCCCGATCTGCTCGATGCCCTCGAATTGCCCAAGGCGCACGTGCTGGGCACTTCGTTCGGCGGATTCTTCGCCCTCCGTGCCGCGGCCGCCGCTCCTGAGCGGATCCACCGGATGGTCCTGTACAGCTGGTCGGTGGGCGTTCCGATGGATCACGTTCCGTTCGTGTTGCGGGTGTCGAGCATTCCGGGCATCGGTCAGCTCACCGCGCGGATGCCCATCCGGCGGGCCGGCGCGAAGATGATGCTGCGCCAGATCGGTTTGAAGGGGGCCATCGACTCGGGCCGCTTCACCACGGCGATGCTCGATTGGTTCGTGGCGTTGCTGCGCTACACCCCGACGTTGCGGAACGAGATCCGTGCGACACCGAAGGTGATCAGACCGCTCGCCGGCCTCGATCAGGCGATGTTGTTCACCGACGAATTGCTCGCGCGAGTCACCAGCCCGGTGCACTGCTTCTGGGGCGAGGACGACCCGAACGGCGGAGCGGACACGGCGCGGCGGTTCGTGGCCCGACTCCCGCACGGCACCCTCGAACTGGTGCCGCACGCCGGCCATGCCCCCTGGATCGACGAGACGGAGTTGGCCATCACGTCCACACGGACGTTCCTGAACGGCTGACGCTCGGACGTCACAGCGATGAGCGAGCGGACCGAGGGGTGGGCCGTTCGCTCACCGCAACGGTTACGACGAGCACCAGCGTCACCGCGTAGGCCGGGGCGAGGTAGGTCTCGGAGAACGCGGGGAACGCGGTGAGGTCGAGGTAGGCGAGGCCGACGATCCTCACGAGGACGAGCAGCAGACCGACACTCAACAGCGTTCCCATCGTCCACCCCGGCGGGCGGCGATCGCGCACCGCCGCATACAACCGGATCCCGGCGATCACGATCCCGGCGACGGCGAGCAGGCGGTACAGCCAGCGCACCGCACCGATCAGGTGCACCCGCTGCCGGGTGAGGAAATCGTTCGGCCCGGGCGCCAGTTGCTCGTTCGTCATCCGCTCGAACAACGCTCGGTCGGCGGCGGAGCCGTTGCCGTCGGGAGACAACGCGCTGAACGCGCTGAGGTCGACCGTCTTGCGCAGACCCGTCGCCGTCCGTGAGACCAGCCCGGGCAGGTTGCTCCACTCCCATGCCGGGGCGATGCCGCTGTGCGGCGGGCCACAACGGAGCCGCCCGTCGTCGCAGGCGGCATCGATCTCGCTGCCGATCGAGCGGAACGTGTCGTCGAGATCGCGTGCGGTGGCGGCGCCGCCCGTGGCGCCGATCGCATCGAGCACGACCCACTGGAACACCTGGCCGCCGAGGTCGCGCACGCCGTCGGGACGGATCGTCGCAAATCGGTCACCGCCGCCCGCCTCGAGCTCCCCCCGCAGAGCGGCGAACGTCGGGCTGACCTCGTACAGCGCCTCGCGCGTTTCGACCGTCACCGGAAAATGGTCGAAGGTGGTCACCGGATCGACGCGGAACATCGGGCCGAGACCCGCCGACATCGAGGTCTGCTCGACGTTGGTGATCGCCAGGCCGTAGTGCGCCTCGTTGACGTGCTCGACCCACAGCGTTCCGACGACGATCGTGAGCGGGATGCACGCCACGGCGATCGCCGCGGCGATGCGCTGTCCGACGGCGATCGGAGCGCGGCCCAGTCGCACGACGGCCAGCACGAGACCACACCCGAGGGCGGGCAGCAGCAGCAACCACTCCTCGCGCACGGCCCAGAGAAAGCCGAGCGACAGGGTCGACCCGGCCGCCCACGCCCACGTGGCCCGGCGTGGTCGATCGCACGACGACACGAGCCCGACGAGACAGGCGAGCAGCAGCACGGTCAGGGCGGGATAGATGCCCGCCCGATCGACGCGCGCCGAGATCGGCGTGTTCATCGTCATCGGGTTGAACAGCAGCAACGCGAACGCGCCCAACCGTCGCGACCGCGAGCGGACCAACGGCCGCAGCGCGACCATCATGATCGCAATGGCGAAGACGTAGAGGAGCTGGTGGGCGAGCAGCAACGGCACTCTCGCGGCGTGCACGGCGGCCACGAACAACGGGTAGCCGGGCTGCTTGATCAGCGTGTGGGCGTCGAACGGCCCGAACCACTCGCCCGCGCTGATCCACGACGCCGCGCTCGACGAACCATTGGTCGTCGATCGTGAGCGATCCGTATGCCGTCAGGCGCTGCCCGCCGACCAGCCACAACTTCGCCAGCACGAGAGCGACCCACGGTGCCGCGCGTATCACCGCATGCTTGACGTCGGTACCGGTCGCCATGTCAGGGTGACTGGCCGTGTCCGCCTCCATCGACCGCGACCATATAGACGTGCGACGTGGAAACCGCGAGGGGCGTGGTGACTAGGGTTTCGTCGTTGTCAACGAGGGCGATTCTTGCAGCGGGACGGGCACATGGCTGATCCGATCATCATGACGGTCGACGACGACCCGTCGGTGTCGCAGGCGATCACGCGGGATCTGCGGGCGCGGTACGGCGATCGTTATCGGGTGCTCCGCTCGTCGTCGGGCGCCGAGGCGTTGAGTGCGCTCGAGGAGGTGGCCCGCCGGGATCAGCCCGTGGCGATGATCGTGTCGGACCACCGGATGCCCGAGATGACGGGGATCGAGTTGCTCGGCCGGTCGGTGGACTTCGCGCCCGAGGCCAAGCTCGTGCTGCTCACGGCCTACGCCGACACCGACGTGGCGATCCGCGCGATCAACGAGATCGGGCTCGACCACTATCTGATGAAGCCGTGGGCACCGCCCGAGGAGCGCCTGTTCCCGGTGCTCGACGACCTGCTCGCCCAGTGGGACACCGAGCACGCCAATCGCTTCGACGGTGTTCGGGTCGTGGGCAACCGCTGGTCGGAACGCAGCTACGACACCCGCATGTTCCTGGCCCGCAACCACGTGCCGTACCGGTGGTTGGAGCTCGAACGCGAACCCGAAGCGCGCCGTCTGCTCGCGCTGTTCGGCGGTACCGACGCCGAACTTCCACTCGTCCTGCTCCCTGACGGCGAGCTGCTGCGCGGTGCCGGGGTGCGCGAGATCGCCGAAGCGCTCGGACTGCCGACGAACGCCAAGTCGATCCTGTACGACCTCGTCGTGATCGGCGCCGGACCCGCGGGTCTCGCCGCGGCGGTCTACGGCGCGTCGGAGGGGCTGCACACGGCGGTCATCGAGCGCGATGCGCCGGGCGGCCAGGCGGGTCAGAGCGCGCGCATCGAGAACTATCTCGGCTTCCCGAACGGGCTGAGCGGTTCCGACCTCTCGCACCGGGCGGTCACGCAGGCGCGGCGCCTCGGAGCGGAGATGATCCTCGCCCGTGGGGTCGTCGGGCTCGAGCAGCGCGGGCCGGTGCACGCGGTTCGTTTCGATGACGGCACCGAGATCGACGCCAAGGCGGTGCTCGTCGCGACCGGCGTCTCGTATCGGCGGCTCGAAGCGCCGGGGCTCGCCGAGCTGACCGGTCGTGGCGTGTTCTACGGGGCGTCGGCGAACGACTCGGCGAGCACGACCGGGGATGACGTGTTCGTCGTCGGCGCGGCGAACTCGGCCGGCCAAGCTGCACTGCATCTGGCGCGGTACGCGAAGCGCGTCGTGCTGGTCGTGCGCGGCGATGCCCTCGAGAAGTCGATGTCGAAGTACCTCGTGCAGCGCATCAATGTCGCTGAGAACATCGAGGTGCTCCTCGAGACCGAGATCGTGCGCGGGCGTGGTGTCGACCACCTGGAGTCGCTCACGATCATCGATCGGAGTACCGGAATCGAAACGGAGATGGACGCGAGTTGGCTGTTCGCGTTCATCGGGGCACAACCGCGTACCGAGTGGCTGGGCACGTCGATCGAGCGCGACGAGCGCGGCTTCATCCTGACCGGAACCGAGGTCAGCACCGGTCCAGCGAAGCGATGGCCCCTCGACCGCGCACCGATGCTCCTCGAGACGAGCCGGCCCGGCGTCTTCGCCGCCGGTGACGCCCGACTGGCGTCGATGAAGCGGGTCGCCTCCGCCGTCGGTGAGGGTTCGATCGCGGTGAGCCTCGTGCACCTGTACCTCGAGACGTTGTGATGCTGATCGACGAGCTTCGAGCGACGTTTCTGACCGGTGGTCTCACCGACAGTCAGCTGGCTGATCTGATCGAGGTCGGCGAGCGCTTGGCGTTCGCCACGGGCGACGAGCTGTTCCGCGAAGGCGAGCCGGCCGAGCAACTGTGGATCCTGCTCGACGGTCACATCGAGTTGTACCGCGCGTCGTCGGGCGAGATCAGCGTGATGATGACGATGGAGACACCCGGCCAGTGGGCCGGAGGTTTGCGCGCCTGGGGCGATGCGAGCCTCGGCGCCGGCTACCGGGCGAGCGGCCGCGCCGCGTCCGACGGCCACGCCTTTCTGGTGCCGTCGCAGGATCTGGGCCGCCTCGTCGAAGAGTGGTTCCCGTTCGGCAAGCACATGATCAACGGCGTCTACCAGACGATCCGCAACATCGATGCGATGGCCCGCCAGCGCGAATCGCTGGTCGCCCTCGGCACCCTGGCAGCCGGGCTGGCGCACGAGATCAACAACCCGGCGGCGGCCGCCATGCGCGCGGTCGAGGGTCTGCGCGACACGTGCGATTCGATGCTCGAGTCGCTCGTCGACCTGGCCGAGCGTTCGGTCACCGCCGAACAGTTCGTGCAGATCGACGGCCTGCGGCGCGCGCTCGCCGAGCGCGACGTCCCCGACGACGGCGCCGTCGCCCGGATGGATCGCGAGGACGCGATCGGCGACTGGTTGAGCCGCAAGGGTGTCGAGAACGCCTGGCAGCTCGCCCCGCTGTACGCCGCGGCCGGCGCCGACCGGGCGTGGCTCGACGAGTTCGCCGAGGTGGTCGGCACCGAGCCGCTCTCCCCCGCGCTCCGCTGGGCATCGACGACGATCAGCGCGACCGGCCTCCTCGGCGAGCTGACCGACACCACGAAGAGGATCTCGAACCTCGTCGGCGCGGTCTCGTCGTATTCACAGCTCGACCGCACGTCGCTGCGCAAGGTCGACGTGCACGAGGGGCTCGACAGCACGCTGGCGATGCTGTCGGTCAAGCTCGCCCGCGTCGCCGTCGAGCGGTCGTTCGCTCCCGACCTCGTGGAGATCGACGGGTACGGTGCCGAACTCAACCAGGTGTGGACGAACCTGATCGACAATGCCATCGACGCGATGGACGGCGAGGGCACGCTCCGGCTCGCCACCCGTCTCGACGGCGCCCACATCGTGGTCGACATCGCCGATTCCGGGGGCGGGATGCCCGCCGACGTCCAGGCCCGGGTGTTCGAGCCGTTCTTCACCACCAAGGACGTCGGCAAAGGCACCGGGCTCGGCCTCGACATCTCGCGCCGGATCGTCGTCGATCGTCACCACGGCGACATCACGTTCGACTCGAAACCCGGCTCGACGACCGCCACCGTCCGCCTGCCGGTCGCACATCCTTGACGCCCGAACCCGATGGTTACGCTACCATCGGGCCCGAGGGGTGCTCGGATGTCGATCATCCGCGAACCCGCGAACCCATCCGTGAATCCAGGGGAGTCCCGATGAGAGTTGCCGATCTACGCGCCGAATCGCACCGGAACGACGTGATCGGGATCGGCGAGACCGCCCCGAGATTGTCGTGGATCACGGAAACCGACACGCCTTCGTGGCGCAGCGCGGGCTACGAGGTCGAGATCGACGGGCGTTCGACCGGTCGGGTGGATTCGGACGAGTCGGTGCTCGTGCCGTGGCCCGGTCCGGCGCTGACCGCACGGAGCCGCAGCCGCGTGCGGGTCCGAGTCTGGGGAACCGACGGGAGCGAGAGTGCATGGAGCGACCCGCTCACCGTCGAGGTGGGCCTCGTCGACCCCACCGATTGGCAGGCGTCGTGGATCACGCCGGCGGTCGAGGATCCCCGCGACACCTCGAGCCCCGCGCCGATGTTCCGTCGATCGTTCGACGTGGCCGACCGGCGGATCGAACGCGCCCGCTTGTACGTCACGTCGGCCGGCGTGCACCAGATCCATCTCAACGGAGGCGTCGTGGGTGACCGCGTGCTGGCACCGGGATGGTCGAGCTACAAGAACCGGCTGCGCTACGACACCCACGACGTCACGTCGCTGCTGACCGGCGGCGAGAACGTGCTCGGCGCCGTGGTCGCCGACGGTTGGTGGCGCGGGTTTCTCAAGTGGGACATGCTCCGCAACGTCTACGGCGACCGGCTGGGCCTGTTCGCCCAGCTCGAGATCACCTACGACGACGGCACGACCGACGTGACCGTCACCGACGAGCAGTGGCGCACCACGACCGGCCCGTTCCTGTCGGCCGATCTCTATCAGGGCGAGACGTACGACGCTCGGCTCGAGCCCGACGGATGGGATCGCCCGGGCTTCGACGCCGAGTCGTGGGAGCCGGCGGCGCTGTTCGAGCCCGAGGTCGGCCGGCTCGTCGCACCACCGGGCCCGCCCGTGCGTCGGATCGAGGATGTTGCGGTCCGCGAGGTGCTCACCACCCCGTCCGGGGCGACGGTGCTCGACTTCGGCCAGAACCTCGTCGGCCGCGTGCGCTTCACGGTGAACGGTGAGGCGGGAACGGTCGTCACGCTGCGCCACGCCGAGGTACTCGAACACGGCGAACCGGCCTACCGACCGCTCCGCAACGCCGAGGCGACCGACCGCTACACGTTGCGCGGCGGTGGCCCCGAGACGTACGAACCGACGTTCACGTTCCACGGTTTCCGCTACGTCGAGGTCCGCGGTTGGCCGGGCGACCTCGACCCGGCCGATTTCGTCGCCGTCGTGTTGCACTCCGACATGGAGCGCACCGGGACGTTCTCGTGCGACAACGAGTTGCTGAACCAGCTCCACTCGAACGTCGTGTGGGGTATGCGCGGCAACTTCCTCGACGTGCCGACCGACTGCCCGCAGCGCGACGAGCGGCTCGGCTGGACCGGCGACCTCCAGGTCTTCGCACCGACGGCCGCGTACCTGTACGACGTGCGCGGCATGATCGGCAACTGGCTCGAGGATCTCCGCGCCGAACAGCGCGAGGACGGCACGGTGCCGATCTACATCCCGTCCGTTCCGCCCGAGTTCCTGACCCGAACGGCCGGCTGGAGCGACGCGGCCACCGTCGTGCCCGAGGCCCTGCACCTGGCGTACGGCGACACCGGCGTGCTGGCGACGATGTTCGACGCGATGCGCGCCTGGGTCGACTTCATCGATGGTGAGGCCGGGCCTGGCCGCCTGTGGGAGGCGGGCGGAATGCAGCTCGGCGACTGGCTCGACCCGATGGCGCCACCGGATGCCCCGTTCCTCGGCCGGACCGACTCCAAGCTCGATCGCCACCGCGTACTTCGCCCGTTCCGCCCAGATCGTCAGCGACGCCGCGGGCGTGCTCGGCCGTACCGACCTCCAGGCCAGGTACGCCGATCTCGCGGCGGAGGTGCGACGCGCCTTCCGGCTCGAATACGTCACGCCGAACGGCCGGGTGATGTCCGACACGGTGACCGCGTACTCGATCGCGCTCGAGTTCGGGATGATCGAGGACCCCGCGGAACGCGAGCCGGTGGCCGCTCGTCTGTCGACCTGCGTCGCCGAGTGGCGGTACGTGATCACCACCGGCTTCCTCGGCACCCCGGTCGTCCTCCCGGCGCTGAGCAACAGCGGCGACACCGCGACGGCGTATCGACTCGTCACCCAGACCCGGCGACCGTCGTGGTTGTACTCGGTGCTCATGGGGGCGACGACGATGTGGGAACGCTGGGACAGCCTGCTCCCCGACGGGTCGGTCAACCCGGGCGAGATGACGTCGTTCAACCACTACGCGTTCGGCTGCGTCGGCGAGTGGATGCATCGCACGATCGGCGGGCTGGCCCCGGCCGAGCCCGGGTACCGCCGCCTGCGAGTCGCGCCAGTCCCCGGCCACGGCGTCAACGCGGCAACGGCAACACTGCGCACCCCGTACGGACCGGCATCGTGCGACTGGGCGTTGGACGGCGCGCGCCTCACCCTCGCCGTCGACGTACCGCCGAACACGTCAGCGACGATCGTCCGCCCCGGCCTGGCCGAGCCGATCGAGGTCGGCTCGGGCCATCACGTGTGGACCTATGACGTCGCCGACGACGTGGTCGCCGGCTGGCGCGACGAGGCCTGGGACCCTGGCCCCTGAACTCCACGCGAAGTTTCCTTTCCCTCGGCGACAAGTTGCGCGAGGCTGTCACCGGCGCGACGGGTCTCTCCCCTCGTGCGAGGGGAGGAGTCCCACATGGACACCCAGATGCGTCCGACGCGGCGCCAGGTCCTGTTCGGCTTCGTCGGGAGCGCCGCTCTCGTCGTGCTCGACCCAGCAGGCACGTTCGCCGGCGGCAAACGTCCGACGCCACCGGGAACGAGCGGCTCGGCACCCACGGCCCCGCGCCCGGCCACCCTCGACGAGTTCATGAGTCTCTCCGAGGCATTGACCGACGAGGAGTTCAGCCTCAGGGACGAAGTGGGCCGCCAGTACTTCGTGGCCATCGACGCGGCCGCCCTCAAGAAACTGATCCAGGCCACCGTGCGTCGCAACAACCCGCCACGCACGTTCGACGAAATACTGCGAACGGGCGCCCTGAATGACGACCAGAACGCACTGACCGCCCAACAGATCCTCACGTTCTGGTACTCGGGGCTTGTCAACGACACCACCGCCGACTACCTCGAGGCGCTCGCCTGGGAGTCGTTGAAGGACGGCGACCTCGCCACCGTGTCGAGCATGCCCTATGGGTTCCCGGACTGGGAGGACAAGCCATGATCCGTACCGACGTTGTGGTGGTCGGTTCCGGCGTGGCCGGTGCGCTCGTCGCTTGGCAGCTGGCCAAGACCGGCGCCGACGTCACGATCCTGGAAGCAGGACCGCCGATCGACCGAGATGAAGCCGTCGAGAAGTTCCGGGCGGCGACGGCGAAGGTCCCCGAATCGCCGTATCCGAACACCGACTGGGCACCGCGCCCGTCCGTCCTGGAGATCGGCGTCCCCGGCACCGGCTACTTCATCCAGGAAGGCCCCGACCCCTTCGGCTCCACGTATGAGCGCATCGTCGGTGGGACCACCTGGCACTGGCTCGGGTCGTGCCCTCGCCTGCTCCCTACCGACATGCTCATGTTCAGCGCGTTCGGCGTCGGTGTCGATTGGCCGATCACCTATGCCGAGCTGGAACCGTGGTACGTGGCAGCTGAACACGCCATCGGCGTTGCCGGCGACGATGATTCCGATCAGGGATCGCCCCGCTCGGCGGGTTTCCCGATGCCGGCGGTGCCGATCAGCTATCTCGACAAGGTGGTCGACGCGGCAGCCAACCGCCTCGGATACCGTGTCGAAGCAACACCGCAGGCGCGCAACACCGAGACGTTCAACGATCGGCACCACTGTGTCGGCAACAGCAACTGCATCCCGATCTGCCCCATCGGAGCGAAGTACGACGCCCTCGTCCATCTCGATCTCGCGGTCGAGGACGGCGCTCACCTGATCCCCAACGCGGTCGTCTGGGACATCCCGCTCAACGCCGACGGTTCCGCCGCCGGCGTCGTCTACCGTCGTCCCGACGGAACGGACGAGACGGTGTTGGCCCGCATCGTCGTCTTGGCTGCCAACGCCGTCGAGACACCGAAGATCATGCTCATCGCCAACGGAGGCAACGGCGTGGGCAACTCGTCCGATCAGGTCGGCCGCAACCTGATGGATCACCCGATCCAGTTGTCCTACGCGCTCAGTGGAGAGCCGGTGTACCCGCAGCGCGGGCCACTGTCCACTGCCGGAATCGAGTCCACCCGCCGGGCACTCACCCGAGACCACCATTCGGCATTCCGTGTCGAGATCGGCAACGACGGCTGGAAGTTCCCGATCGGTGACCCGACGTTCGAGTTCACCAGCCAACCGGAAGGTGGAGGGACGTTCGTCCAACTTCGGGAGGGTGGCAGAGCGTTGGCCGATCGCTGGCGAGATCACGTCACCAAGGAGATCCGCTTCGGCTCGTTGATGGAGCAGTTGCCCAACCCGGAGAACCGAATCACTCCGGCGTTCGACTCTGTGGACGCCATCGGCATTCCGCGGCCCCGGTTCAACTTCACGATCGGTCGGTACGTGCGCGACGGCATGGCCGAAGCCACGATCCTCCACGAGCGGTTGTTCGAGGAACTGGACGCCACCGAGCGACACCATGTCGGCTTCCCGTTCGGAGCGGGCCACATCATCGGCACCACGAAGATGGGCGACAACCCCGCCGACTCCGTCGTCGACAGCGACTGCCGCTGCCATGACGTGCCGAACATGTTCATCGCCGGATCCAGCGTGTTCCCCACCGAGGGCACCGCCAACCCGACGCTGACGTTGGCCGCACTCGCCCTCCGCACCGCCCAGACGATCCGCCAGGACCTGTAACCCGAGCAACACCGGCCCGCGCCGTGAGGCCGTCGTCGTCGACACTCGAATGGTTACGCTACCATTCGACCTCGTGAGCAATTTCACCATCGGCGTCGATTTCGGCACGCTGTCGGCGAGAGCCGTGGTGGTCGCGAGGATGGCGAACTCCGCTGGAATGCGGCGTGGTTCCACCTCGCCCGCGGTGTCTGACGTAACTTCCGTGCCGTGAGCCGCAGCCGTCAGTCCCCCGTGATGGCCGACGTCGCCAAGCTGGCGGGTGTCGCGCCGATCACGGTGTCGCGGGTGATCAACAACCATCCGCTCGTCACCGACGCGACCCGCGCCAAGGTGCAGCAGGCGATCGACACGCTCGGCTACCGCAGCAACATGGCGGCGCGCACGTTGGCCGGTGGGCGTTCGCGGGTGCTCGGCGTCATCAGCGTCGAATCACAGTTCTACGGCCCGTCGAGAACCTTGTTCGGCGTCCACGCCGCCGCTCGACAGTTCGACCACAGCGTCGTCTTCGTCACGATGCGCGACGCAAGCGTCGACGAGATGCGCGCCGGGCTCGACCACCTGCGCGACGCGCACGCCGACGGCGTCATCGTCATCGCTCCGGTCCGCGAGGCCGTCGAAGCACTCGACGTCATCCGCCCGACCGTGCCGTTCGTCGTCACGTCCGACTCCGGTGGTGCCTATCCGGCAGTCAGCATCGACCAGGTGCACGGTGCGAGGCTCGCCACCGCTCACCTGCTGGACCTCGGCCACGAGACGGTCCACCACATCCAGGGACCCAAGGGCTGGCTCGACGCCGAGGCCCGCGCCGTTGGATGGAGACAGGAACTGCGCTCCCGGAAACGTCGCATTCCGCGAGCACTGCGTGGGGATTGGAGTCCCGCTTCGGGGTACCGCGCCGGGGAGGCACTCGCCGCCGATCCGAACGTCACGGCGATCTTCGTCGCCAACGATCAGATGGCGCTCGGGGTGATCCTTGCCCTCCTGGCGGCCCGTCGGGCCATCGGCGACGAAGTCGCGCTGGTCGGCTTCGACGACACCCCCGAGTCGGAGTACTACGCGGCGCCGCTCACCACGATCCGCCAGGACCTCGACGAGGTCGGTCGACGAGCGGTCGAGCTCCTGCTCGGCATCATGGCCGGAGGTGAGGGGCGACAGATCCGCATCGAACCCAGCCTCATCGAGCGCTTCAGCTCCACCGGCCGTCGCGAAAGGTGATCGCCGCGCCATCCGGTACTTGCGTTTCGCTGTGACTTCTGTCATGTTGTAAACGTTCTCGACAACGATTGCAGCCGAGGGGGCCTGCGGCGTGGGAACGGCGAGAGGGGACGCACCGGACCGATGTCCAACATGACGATCGACGGATCTCGGGTGACGATTGCCGACGTGGCCGCACGCGCCAACGTGTCGATCGCCACCGTGTCGCGCGTCGTCAACGAACGTTACGGCGTCGCCGCGAGCACCATCACCCGGGTCCAGGACGTCATCGACGAACTCGGCTACGAGTCGAGTCTCGTCGCCCGCAGCCTCCGCAGCCAGCGCACGAACGTCATCGGCGTGCTCGTCTCCGACATCGAACCATTCAGCGCCGAACTGCTGAAGGGCGTCGCCCGCGCGCTCCACGGGTCCGAGTACGAGCTGGTGATCTACTCCGGGATGAGCGCCAAGGAGGGCTGGGAGCGTCGCTACCTCTCCCGCCTCAGCGGCACACTCGCCGACGGCATCATCCTGGTGGCACCGACCGTGGTGGAGGTCAACGCCACCCATCCCGTCGTCGCGGTCGACCCGCACCTCGGCGGATCGTTCCTCCCGACCGTCGACGCCCAGAACTTCGAGGGTGCCGTCGCCGCGACCGAGCACCTGCTGGGGCTCGGCCATCGCCGCATCGGATTTCTTGCCGGACGCGCCGATCTCGAGTCGGCGCGCCGTCGCGAGGCCGGCTATCGCTTCGCGCTCGAGCTGGCGGGCATCTCGTTCGATCCGGACCTCGTGCAGGAGGGTGGGTTCACCGAGGAAACCGCGGAGGTTCCGGCGCGCACCCTGCTGTCACTCCCCGACCGCCCGACCGCGATCTTCGCCGCCAACGACCTGTCCGCGATCCAGGTGATCCGCACGGCGAACGAGCTCGGCATCGACGTCCCGTCGGACCTGTCGGTCGTGGGCTTCGACAACATCCCGGAATCCGCACTCACCGATCCGCCGCTGACAACAGTGGACCAGTCGATCCAGGGCCTGGGTCACGAAGCGGTACGGCTGCTCATCGATCTCATCGACCGGCCAGCCAGCCGGAGCGAACCGCCGGCCCACGTCAAGCTCCCCACGCACCTCGTCGTGCGGCGATCGTCGATCGCACCACGGGCGGGCTCGTCATGATCCCGGCACCCCCACCGCACCCGTCGCGCCCGTTCTGAAATCGTTTACAAACACCAGTTCCTCCCATCCACAACGTCGAAGACCAACCATCACGCAGACCAACCAACACGAAGACAAGCAAACACATCAATCACATCCATCGAGGGGGATATGAGATGAAGACCACCCATCCATCACTGCGACGCCGGGCGCTCGTGCTCGTCGCCGCGCTCGGCCTCGTGGCCGCCGCGTGCGGAAGCGACGACGATTCGTCCTCCGACAGCGCGGCACCGGCCACCGACGCAGCCACCGAGAACTCGACCGCCGCCGACTCGGGCGGTGATGGCGAGGCAGTCGAGATCGACTGGTGGCACATCCAGAACAACGATCCGGGCCTCTCCGACTGGCAGGCAATGGCCGACACCTACACGGAGGCCAATCCGAACGTCAAGATCAAGATCACGGTGATGGAGAACGAGGCGTTCAAGGCGGCCCTGCAGACCAACCTGCAGTCGGGTGACGTGCCCGACCTGTTCCAGTCGTGGGGCGGTGGTGGATTGCGTGACCAGGTCGACGCGGGCTTGGTGCAGGACATCACCGACGCCTCGTCCGACTTCGTCGGCGACCTGAGCGAGGGTGCGACCAGCCTGTACCAGGTCGACGGCAAGCAGTACGGCATTCCGTACAACGCCAGCATGGTCGGGGTCTGGTACAACAAGGACCTCTTCGCGCAGGCCGGGATCGACGCGCCGCCCGAGACCTGGGACGAACTGCTCGCCGACGTGCAGACGCTGAAGGACGCCGGGATCACCCCGATCGCGGTGGGGGCCGGCGACAAGTGGCCGGCCCACTTCTGGTACTCGTACCTCATGATCCGCCTCGGCGGGGCCGAGGCGATGAACCAGATCGCGGCCGACAACAACTTCAGTGTCCCGGCGGTGGTCGAGGCCGGCGAGAAAGTGGGAGACCTCGTCGCACTCGAACCGTTCCAGGCCGGGTTCCTGGGTGCCGGCTGGGATGCTCCTGACGGAGAATCCGGCACGATGGCGAGCGGCGGGGCCGCGATGGACCTGATGGGCCAGTGGGCGCCAGGCGCGTTCGCCACCCAGGCCGGCGTCGACGGTGCCGCGAACCTCCCCTTCGAACTGGGCTGGTTCCCGTTCCCGACCGTCGACGGCGGGGCCGGCCAGCCGACCGACGCCTTCGGCGGCGCCGACGGGTTCGCCGTGGGCAAGGATGCGCCACCGGAAGCGGTCGACTTCTTGAAGTTCATCACGAACCAGGAGAACCAGGAGACGTGGGCCGCCGACAGCGGCCTGCCCGTCAATCCACAGGCCGTCGGTGCAGTGACCGATCCGAACATGCAGGCGGTGCTCGAAGGATTGAACAACGCCTCGTTCATCCAACTCTTCCTCGACCAGTTCTTCACGGCCGAGGTCGGGAGCCAGGTCAACGATCAGGCCGCGCTGCTGTTCGCCGGCCAGACGTCACCACAGGATGCAGCCGACGCCATCACCGCAACGGCCGGCGGCTGACGCTCCGGTTCCCCGACGCGGGTGGGAGGCTGCGAGCCTCCCACCCGCCGTGCCTTCGATGAGAGCGCCCACACACCACCACTCCCGCCGCGCGCCAACCGGCGTCGCGCCTCGGCCGTGTGCCGAAGACGACCGTGCTGCTGTTCATGCTGCCGGCGCTGACGCTCTACGGCGTCTTCGTGATCTACCCGATCATCCAGAGTCTGCGCTACAGCTTCTACGACTGGAACGGCCTCGAGCCCCTCGACAATTTCGTCGGGCTCGACAACTTCCGGCGGGCATGGTCCGACCAACTCTTCCGCGACGCCCTCAGCCACAACGTGATCATCCTGGTGCTGTCGGTCTTCCTGCAGGTGCCGTTCGCGCTCGGGCTGGCGTTGTTGCTCAATTCGCGGATCCACGGCCGAGCGATTCTGCGCACACTCTTCTTCGCCCCCTACGTGCTGTCCGAGGTGGTCACCGGCGTCGTGTGGCGACAGATCTTGCGCCCGGACGGACTGCTCGACCAAGGCCTCGACGCCGTCGGCGCCACCGGCCTCACCCACGAATGGCTGGCCGACCCGGAACTCGTCCTGTACAGCCTCTTCTTCATCATCTCGTGGAAGTACTTCGGCTTCCACATGGTGATCATCCTGGCCGGGCTGCAGCAGCTGCCACGCGAGTTGCACGAAGCGGCATCGATCGATGGCGCGTCGTCGTGGCAGTCGTTCCGGTACATCACACTGCCCCTGCTCGGACCGACACTTCGCGTCTCGCTCTTCCTGTCGATCATCGGTGCCCTGCAGTTGTTCGACCTCGTCTGGGTCACCACCAAGGGAGGACCCATCGGCGCCTCGTCGACCATGGCCACGTTCCTGTACGACCAGTTCCGCAAGGGGCTGTTCGGCTACGCCAGCGCGGTCTCGATCGTGATCTTCGGCCTGTCGCTCGTCGTCGCGCTCTTCTACCAGCGAGTCGCGCTGCGTCGGGACCTCGAAGGGACTGGTCTCGTTGGTTGATCTTCCACTCGACCCGCCGGCGGTCGAGTCACCCTCACTGCGACGCCGCAAGTGGGTCGGCCACGGAGCCCTCTACCTCGTCGCGTTCTTCGTGCTGTGCGCGATCATCATTCCCCTCACCTTTTCGGTGCTCGGCGGATTCCGGACGAACCAGCAGTTGGTGCAGGACCCGGTGGGTTTCCCCAACCCGTGGACCGGCTCGAACTACACCTCGATCCTCCAGTCGGGCGACTTCTGGCGCCAGGTGTTCAACAGCACGGTCATCGCGTTGCTGACGGCCGCGATGGTGCTGCCCGCCGCGTCGATGGCCGCGTTCGTCATCGCCCGGTACTCGTTCCGCGGGCGCGAACTCTTCTACGGCCTGTTCACCCTCGGCCTGTTGTTCCCCGTCGCCGTGGCGATCCTGCCGCTGTTCATCGTCCTGCGGCAGGTGGGTCTGCTGAGCAACCCGCTCGGCGTGGCACTCCCGCAGGCGGCATTCGGGCTGCCGATCGCGATCATCATCATGCGCCCCTTCTTCCGGGCCATTCCGCAAGAGCTCCAGGACGCCGCGGCGATCGACGGCTGCACCCCGCTGCGGTTCTACTGGTCGGTGATGCTGCCGCTGTCGCGGCCGGTGCTGAGCACCATCGCCGTGATCACGATCGTCGGCAGCTGGAATGCGTTCTTCCTGCCGCTGCTCGTACTCATCGATCCCGACAAGGCGACCTTGCCGATCGGCGTCAACAACGTCTCGACGCAGTATTCGACCGACTTCGCGCTCGTCCTCGCCTACACGACGTTGGCCATGGTGCCGGCGCTGATCTTCTACGCCATCGCCGAACGCCAGATCATCGGCGGCCTGACGGCGGGCGCGGTGAAGGAATGAGAGAACCATGACCGCCACCGCCGACCCGACACTTCCGTACCGCGACCCGACCACGACCGTCGCCGACCGCGTCGTCGATCTGCTCGACCGGATGAACCTCGACGAGAAGCTGGCCCAATTGGGGAGCGCTTGGGTGTTCCAGATCGCGGGACCGAACGGGCTCGACGACGAGCGTGCGGCGCAACTCCTCGCCCATGGGATCGGCCACATCACCCGGATCGGCGGCGCCAGCAGCCTCCGGGCAGCCGGCGCCGCCGACCTGGCCAACCAGATCCAGCGCCATCTCGTCGAGCACACCCGGCTGGGAATTCCCGCCATCGTCCACGAGGAGATCTGCTCGGGCCTGATGACCCGGGAGGCCACCATCTTCCCGCAGGCGATCGGTGTGGCGAGCACGTTCCGGCCTGACCACAACCGGAAGATGGCCGACGCGATCCGCCTCCAGATGCGCTCGGTCGGGGCTCATCAAGGGCTGTCACCGGTCCTCGACGTGTGCCGGGATCCGCGTTGGGGCCGGTGCGAGGAGACCTACGGGGAGGATCCGGCACTCGTCGCCGCCATGGGCAACGCGTTCATCGACGGCTTGCAGGGCGTCGATCTCGTCGACGGCGTGGTCGCCACCGCCAAACACTTCGTCGGGTACGGCGCCTCGGAAGGCGGGCTCAACTGGGCGCCGGCCCATCTACCCGAGCGGGAGCTGCGCGACGTCTACCTCTGGCCGTTCGAAACGGCGGTCCGTGACGCGGCGTTGGCGTCGGTGATGAACGGCTATCACGAACTGGACGGCCTGCCCTGCGGAGCCAACCGCTGGCTCCTGACCGACCTGCTGCGCGGCGAATGGGGATTCGACGGAACGGTGGTGTCGGACTACTTCACCGTCCGCCAGTTGCACGACTACCACCACGTGGTGGCCGACCCCGCGGCGGCCGCTGCGGCGGGCCTGCACGCCGGCATCGACGTGGAGTTGCCGGGCACCGACTGTTACGACGGGCCGTTACGCGAGGCGTTGGCGTCGGGTCGGATCGACCTCGTCGACGTGGACGTGGCCGTCGCCCGCGTGCTCGACACGAAGTTCCGCCTCGGATTGTTCGAGCAGCCGTTCGTCGACACCGGCGCGGCGCGCGTGCACACGCGCACGCCGGCGCAACTCGACCTCGCTCGGGCGATCGCCGCCGACAGTCTGGTGCTGCTGAAGAACGACGGCGTCCTCCCGCTCGCATCACCGCGGACAATGGCCGTGATCGGCCCGAACGCCGCGTCGGCGCGCAACCTGCTCGGTGACTACAGCTACATCTCCCACGTCGAGTCGCTCAACGAGGTGTTGCGGAGCGGGCGCAATGTGTTCGCGATGCCGATCGAGCACGGCGTCGACGTCGACACCCAGACCGACCTCGCCCACATCCCGACCGTCGTCGACGCGCTGCGATCACGGCTGCCCTCGACCGAAGTCACCTACGTCGAGGGATGCACGATCTCCGGCGCCGATCGATCAGGTTTCGACGAAGCCGTCGCGGCCGCGGCACGGAGCGATGTCGTCGTCCTGGTGATGGGTGAACGCGCCGGCCTGACCGACGACTGCACCACCGGCGAGAGTCGCGACGTGGCTTCGCTCGACCTGCCTGGCATCCAGGAGGAACTCGTGTCGGCCGTGGCAGCGACCGGGACACCGCTGGTCCTGGTGCTCGTCGCCGGCCGACCGATCGGTTCACCTGCCGTGCACGATGCCTCCGCGGCCGTGCTCATGGCCTGGCTGCCGGGCGAGCAGGGCGGGACCGCGATCGCCGACGCGATCAGCGGCGCCGTGAGTCCCGGCGGCAAGCTGCCCATCACCTATCCGCGTAGTTCGGGGCAGATCCCGATCTATCACGGCCACAAGGTGTCCGGCGGTCGATCGCACTGGAAGGGGGCATACGTCGACCTGTCGAACGAACCGCTCTACCCGTTCGGTCATGGGCTCTCCTACTCCACGTTCACGCTCGGCGTCGACCAGCTCGACGGCCGCGTCGTCGGGCCTGGCGACGTGGTCGACGTGACCGTGACACTCGCCAATGTCGGCGCTCGGCGTGCCGACGAAGTGGTGCAGCTGTACAGCCGCGATCCCGTCGCCAGCCTGACCCGCCCGATCCGCGAGCTCCAGGGTTTTGCGCGAGCCACGCTCGACCCCGGCGCATCGACTCGGATCACGTTCCACGTCGCGGTCGAGGCGCTCGGGTTCACGGGCCGCGAGTTCGGCTACGGGATCGAGCCCGGCGAGGTCGAGTTCGTGGTCGGCACGTCGGCGATCGATGTCCAGCCGGCCGGCAGTGTGGTGATCGGCGGACCGGCGTGGACCAGGTGACGCGGCGAGGCGTGGGCCCGTGACCTGGGCGATGGTGACACTGGTGAGGGGCGCTCGGTGATGGCAACCGTCCCTGACACGATGACTCGATGACCGCGGCTCGAACGGAACTGGGCGGGCAACGTCACGTTCACGCCACAGACGGTGGTCACGCCGACCACGGTCGACCAACTCCGGCACGACGTGGCGACGGCTGCCGCGGCCGGCCGACGAGTGCGTGCTGCCGGAGCCCGCCACAGCTTCAGTCCGATCGGTGCCACCGACGGCACCCTCGTCGTGATGGACGAACTGTCGGCGATCGTCGGCATCGACCGCGAGGCCGGCACGGTATGGTCGAGGCCGGTGTGCGATACGCCGACCTCGCGCCGGCCCTGCACGACGAAGGGCTCGCCCTCCACAACCTGGCGTCGCTCCCCCATCTCTCGGTCGGTGGCGCCGTCGCCACGAGTACGCACGGGTCGGGCGTCGGGAACCAGAGCCTCGCGGGTGCGGTGATGGCGATCGACGTGGTGACCTCCTCGGGCGACATCGAACGGATCGACCGTGGCACCGACCTCGGGGCCGCGGCCATCGCCGGGTTGGGTGCCTTCGGTGTGGTGGCGCGGGTGTCGTTGCGCGTCGAACCGACCTTCGATGTCGCCCAGGACGTGTTCGTCGATCTTCCCTTCGACGCCGGCGTCGAACATCTCGACGAGATCATGGGGTCGGCCTACAGCGTCAGCCTCTTCACCAATTGGCGCAGCGACGTGTTCGACCAGGTGTGGCAGAAACGTCGTCACGTCGACCTCGCCGGTGGGACGAACACCGACATCAGGCGCTTCGGTGCCGTCGCGGCGTTGGTCCCGCTGCATCCGGTCGTGGGCATGGCGGCGTCGGCGTGCACCGAGCAGAGTGGTCGGCCGGGACCGTGGCACCGTCGCCTCCCCCATTTCCGCCCGGATGCCGTGCCGAGCGTCGGTGCGGAACTGCAGACCGAGTACTTCGTGGCACGCTCCGACGGCCGCGACGCGCTGCGCGCCGTTCATGAACTGCGCCGGCTCCTCGTCGACATCGTGCTGGTCACCGAGATCCGGTCGGTGGCGGCCGACGACTTCTGGTTGAGTCCTGCCCACGGCCGTGACAGCACGGCGATCCACTTCACGTGGCGGCCCGACGAGGCTCGCGTCCGCGAGGTGCTCCCCGTGTTGGAAGCAGCGCTGGCTCCCTTCGACCCCCGTCCGCACTGGGCCAAGGTGACGACCATGTCGAACGACGATGTCCGGCGACGCTTCCCGCGCTTCGCCGACGCCGCCCGTCTCCGGGCCGAACGCGATCCGGACGGTTTGTTCCTGAACGACCACCTTGCTCGCCTGTTCGTCGGGGAGTGAACGGTCAGGCGATCGGGGGCCCGGCGTCAGCCCAAGCGTTCCGAGTTCTCGTCGAGCAGGATCTCGTAGACGCGCTCACGCAGATCGGACAGTGCGCTCTTTCCGCTCGGGCGCTCTGCGCGGTCCACCGGTCGGGGCGCGAGGCTGAAGCCGCCGCCGTACATCACCTTGCGCTCGGCGACGATCGGCGGCATCGATTCGTGCAGGGTGCACGACAGGTGCATCGTCAGATCCCCCGGTTCGGTGGGGAGCCCGACCACGGGAAGGTATGGGTCGGTCTTCGCCACCTCGATCGGCATCGCGATCCGATGGGAACCAGCGACGACGCGCAACATGCCGTTGTCCTCGCCCGTCGGCGTCACCGCGATGCCGACCGTCATCCCGGAGCATCCGTAGGCGTGCCGACCGAAATGGCAGTCGCGGTGGAACGTCACGTCGGACGGGCCGTTCACCACGCCGAGCGGCTTGATCAGCGCCTCGAGGCACCGGCCCTCGACCGGGGCCTGCACCAGTTCGTCGTCACCGGCGACAGTCCGTCGAAGGAGGTCCCAGTTGTCGCTGCGCAGGATCGCCTCCGTGGTCGGTGAGTGATCGAGGAACTCCTGGAGGCGGACGCACCGAACGGTGCCGTCGGCCGTCGTCGCCCACCACGACTTGCCGTCGCCCTGCGCGTACTCGGGCACGGCCCGGTCGATGTCGTCGGCGATCGTCGCCATCAGCGCAGGATCGACCCAACCGCGCAGGTGGAGGTAACCGGCCTCGCGGAGGAAGTGGGCGACATCCAACGGATCGTCGTCAGGGGTGAACGTGGCGGCGAGGTCGAGCGGGGCGCCGAAGCGGTCGAGGAACTGCAGATCGTCGTCGTCGACGGCCCATCCTTCGAGCATCGTCATCCACAACGAATCCCAGACCGAGATGTCGTACTCCGAGCCGCCCCGGCAGCGCATGTCGCGGCCGACGACGAGCGCGTTGAACGTACGTTGTTGTTGCACCCAGTCGGAGAAATGCTCGTCGGTGAGTGTCACGACGAACGCGTCGTCGGCCACCCCGTCGACGACGACGATCGTGTCGCCATCGCTGGTGAACGTCCAGCTCCGTTCGCCGACCTCGATGGCCAGCGGTCGGGCGTGCACCTTGGCCATGCCACGCGCCACGAGCGTGCCGTGTCGTTCGATCAGATCCGGGAGGATGTCGCGGAAGAATTCAGCTCGGGTGTGATCGGCAGCGACGTCGGCGTCGGAGCGCGTCCGTCGATCGAGTGTGATGGGCATTGCAGCTTCCCCTCGGGCTTCGGTCGACTCCCCCTGGAGCCGAATAATGGTTACGCTACCATCGTCGAGCGTTCGATGGCCACACCGCGCCCGGCTGGATCAGGCGCGACGAATGGTCGATCGACGAATTCGACTGATTGCACCCCATCGACACGGAGCACTCACGGCGACCCATGCGCGCCCCCCAACAGTTTGCGGCAGACACTTCGACAGCGGCGGTCGTTGTGTCTGCCGAAAAATCCTGCGCTGCGATCTGCGGCAGACGATGTGCCGTGGAGTGGTCAGAGTGTCTGCCGCAAACCCCTGGGAGGCTGTCAGGCGGACCCGGCTCGGTCCCGGCGGGGGCTGATCACGGGTCTTGACCTCCGGGAATGACAACGCTACCATTGGCCGTCGACGCTCCTGGGGGACGTCGTTCACCGAACGGTCGACGCGATGCCGCAAACGGCATCTTCCGACCCGGAGGACTCCGCTGGAAATGCAATTCTCCATATCGGAGAATATCATTTGCTTTCCTCCTCGTGATGGCCTAAGGTTCTCGGTGACAACAGGGGGGAGAACTCTGCACACCCGTGGTCCGAGTGACCGTGGGTCGACGATGTTCTTGCGCTGAATGGTGCCGATGTGTCACTTGCAACGGTCCCACGTGGCGGTAACCCACGATCCGTACAGGAGAATCAGTGCGCAAGCTCACCATCACATTGTTCGCCACCGCGTTGGCGCTCGCCGCGTGTTCGACGTCGTCGGACGACAACGCGGACTCGACCACGCCTCCGGACACGGCGTCTGCCGACACGGTCGCCGACGACACCGTTCCGGCCGACACGACCGCCGACACGACGGCCGACACCACCGCCGACACGACTGCCGACACGACTGCCGACACGGTGTCGAGTACGGAGGCTCCCGCGGCGACGTTTCCTCCCGTCACGGACGACCGGGCACCGGGTGTCACCGACACGTCGGTGAAGGTCGGTGTGATGTTCCTCGACCTCTCGCAGGCCGGACCGATCCTCGGGATCAACCAGGGCGACTACGAGGCCGCCTACCGGGCGGCGTTCGACACCGTCAACGAGGCGGGTGGCATCAACGGGCGCACGCTCGAGCCGGTGTTCACGCCGATCGTGCCGGCCAGCGCCGACCAGGGCACCGCGGCGTGCACCGCCCTCACTGACGACGACAGCGTGTTCGTCGTGCTCGGCAACTACGTCGACGAGAACGCTCCGTGCATCGTGACGACCCACGAGACACCGCTGCTCGGCGGCGATCTCGCGATGAACCCCGAATCGTTGGCCGCGTCGAAGGCGCTGTGGTATGCCGTCGGGGGTGGCGCCGGCCAGCAGAATGCCGGCCTGCAGAAGCTCGTCGACGACGGGCTGCTGACCGGCAAGGTCGGGGTGGTCGGCGCGCTCGGCCTCGAGTCGCTCTACGAAGAAGGGGCCAAGCCGATCCTCGAAGCCGGCGGGGTCGACGTGGTCGACGTCGCCTACCTCGACATCATCTCCGGCGCGCAAGATCCCAACGCCCTGTACGCCGCGGCGGAGACGATCGCGCTCAAGTTCCAGTCGGAGGGGATCGACCAGGTCATCTTCAACACCGGTGCCGGGCGTATCTTCCCGAACGGCCTCGCCCGTACCGACTACCGACCGCAGCTCCTGTACGACACCCTCGGCGACGCCGCGCTGTACTACAACGGCGAGGGCAGCGACCTCTCGGTGCTCGAGAATGCGGTGGCGGTCGGACCGTACGACAGTGCCAATCTCTTCCCCACGATGGGCGGGGCGACCGCGGAGTGCATCTCCTCGCAGGAGGAGAAGCTGGGCGTCACCATCGTTCCATCCGCCGAGGTACCCGACGGTGATCCCGACTACTGGGCGAGTTCTTCGGTGGCCTGTTCCCTCGTCGGCCTCCTGACCGCATTGCTGGATGCAACGGGTCCCGAGCTGAACTGGGGCACGTTCACGTCGGCTGGGTGGAACATCGGTGACGTCGAGTTGGCGACCGCTCCCGACCCGTACGTCTTCGACAAGGACCACCCCAACGGCTCGCCGATCCTCTACACCTACAACTGGGACCCAGCGTCCGCGGTGATGGTGCCCGAAGAGGGGCTGACGTCGTGAGCGACGACATCGAGGAACGTCCCGGCGGGCTCGCCGGGGCGTTCCTCGACATGGAGGACGAGCGTCAGCAGTCGATCGCTGACGCCCGCGACACGGGCGACGACGTCATGCCCGGCATGGGCGAGGGCGCCATGACGCTGCGCCAAGCGCTGGCGCGTGGCGGTGCGGTGACCTTCGCGACGCTCGCCGCAATCGTGGCCGTCGACAACCTCGAGGTCGCGACGATGAGCACGTTGTCGCCCGACATCCGCGACTCGCTCGGGCTGAGCGACGGGGCGATCATCTTCATCATCTCCGCTTCGTCGGCGTTCCTCATCCTCGGTGCGCTGCCCATGGGGTGGCTCGCCGACCGGTACCGGCGTGGGCGCATCATCGGGTTCTCGAACCTCTTCTTCGGGCTGATGACCGCGCTGACCGGCCTCGCGACGAGCGGTGTCGCGCTGTTCTTCGCTCGGCTCGGCGTCGGTTCGACGAAGTCGAACACGTTCACCGTGCAGAGCACGCTCCTCGCCGACACCTACCCGATCACGTCGAGAGGGCGCGTCGGCAGCATGCTCAGCCTGTGCGGGTCGGTGACCGGCACGCTCAGCCCGCTGATCGTCGGCGGAATCGCCACATTGATCGGTGGTCCGAGCGCGTGGCGGTGGGTGTTCGTCCTGCTGTCGATTCCGATCTGCATCGTCTCGATCTTCGGGTTCCTGCTCCCCGAACCGCCTCGCGGGCAGTTCGAGAAGCAGGACGTGCTCGGTGAGGTCATCGCCGAGGACGATCCGCTCCCGATCTCCGTCGAAGCCGCATTCGCCAGGCTGCTGCAGATCCGGACGCTCAAGGCCGTGATCATCGCCTTCGCGGCGATCGGTTTCGGTCTGTTCACCGTGCCCATCCTCGGCAACCTGTTCCTGGAGGACGAGTACGGCCTGGGATCCTTCGGGCGCGGCGCGGTCGCCACCGTCAGCGGCGTCGCGGTGATGATCACGGTGCCCTTCGTCGGCAAGTTCTACGACGGGCAGTACCGCAAGGATCCGGCGAGAGCGTTGCGCTTCGTGGGGTGGCTGGTGCTCCCATCGGCGCTGTTCGTGCCGGTGCAGTACTTCATGCCGAATCCGGTGGGGTTCGCGATCATGGGCGTGCCCACGGCGGTGATGACGGTCGCCGCGTACGCGATGGTCGGTCCGTTGCTGACCTCGGTGATCCCGTACCGGCTGCGCGGGATGGGACAGGCGCTCGGGGCGCTGTACATCTTCTTCATCGGTGCCACCGGTGGGGCCCTGTTGGCCGGTCTGCTCTCGAACGCCTACGGCACGCGGGCTGCGGTGATCCTGCTCTACGTCCCGGCGACGATCGTCGGCGGTGCCCTGCTGATCCGGAGTGCATCGTTCATCCACGACGACCTGCGGTTGGTGTCGCGCGAGCTGCGCGAGGAGCAGGACGAGCACCGCCGGCAGAAGGACGACCCCGACAACCTTCACGCGCTGCAGGTCAGCCAGATCGACTTCGCGTACGGCCAGGTCCAGATCCTGTTCGATGTCAGCTTCGAGGTCCGCAAGGGCGAGGTGCTGGCGCTGCTGGGCACCAACGGTGCCGGCAAGTCGACGATCCTGCGCGTCATCGCCGGGCTCGGCACACCCGCCCGCGGCGTCGTCCGGCACCACGGACGCACCATCACCTACGTCACACCGGAATTCCGGACCCGACTGGGGATCCGCATGCTGCCGGGCGGCAAGGGTGTGTTCAACGATTTGTCGATCCGCGAGAACCTCGAGGTCGCGGCGTACAACCTCCGCAAGGACCGCGCCGCGATGCACGAAGCCATCGACGGTGCGTTGGCGTTGTTCCCCGAGTTGGCCGAGCGAGCCGACGTCGCGGCGTCGGCGCTGTCCGGTGGTCAACAGCAGATGTTGGCCCTCGCGCAGGTGCTCACCACCAAGACCGACGTCCTGATCATCGACGAGTTGTCGCTCGGTTTGGCGCCGATCATGGTCGAGCGGCTGGTGAAGGTCATCGAACAGCTCCGCGAGCAAGGGATGACGATCATCGTCGTCGAGCAGTCGCTCAACGTCGCCATGGCGATCGCCGACCGGGCGGTGTTCCTCGAGAAGGGCCACGTCCGGTTCGAAGGCGACATGAAGGAACTCGCCGGACGCGACGATCTCGCGCGGGCCGTCTTCCTCGGGACGGACGGCGGCTGATGCTCGCCGCGTGGCTCACGTCGCAGATCGTCTTCAACGGTTTCGTCCAGGGGCTGGTGTACGGCCTGCTGGCGATGGCGATCGTCCTCGTCTACCGATCGAGCAAGGTGATCAACTTCGCGATCGGCTCGATGGGCCTCATCGGCTCGGGGCTCCTCGTGTTGCTCACGGTCCAGTACGGCGTGCCCTACTGGATCTCGCTCGCCATCGCACTGGTCGCCGGGGTCGTCTACGGCGGGATCATCGAACTCGCCATCGTGCGACGCCTCTTCACCGCGCCACGAGTGATCCTGCTGGTCGCCACCATCGGCGTCACCCAACTCAGCGCCGCGATCCTGCTCGCGTTCCCCGACATCACCAACGCACGCGCCGGTTACCCGCTGCCCTTCGAGCGTGAGTTCTCCCTCGGCGATCTCCGGATCAAGCCGGCACTCGCGATGGTGGTCGTCGTCGTGCCGCTCGTCGCCATCGGTCTCGGCTGGTTCCTCAACCGCACGCTGCTCGGACGCACCGTCCGGGCCGCCGCGGTGAACCCCGACCTCGCTCGTCTCCGGGGAGTCAACCCGAAGACGATCTCGACGTTGGTGTGGGCGCTCGGCGGAGGCGTCGGCACCATCGCGATGATCCTCATCGGCGGAATCGACGGATCGGCCGGCAATCTCAGCGTCCTCGGGCCCGGCACCCTCTTGCGCGCCCTCACCGCCGCGCTGATCGCGCGGTTCCACTCGTTCCGGATCGCGCTTGCGGCGGCCGTGGCGATCGGGCTCGTCGAAGGTGTCATCCGGTTCAACTTCCTCACCAACCCGGGCATCGTCGACGTGTTGCTGCTCGTCACCGTGCTCATCTCGGTGGCCCTGTTCCCGCGCGAGCGCGGCGGGGACGCAGTGTTCTCCTTCAACCCGCGCGTCGACGTGATGCCCGAACGCCTGCGGTCGATCTTCTGGGTACGCCACCTCGACCGGATCACCATGCTCACGCTGCTCGGCCTGGCGATCGCCGCACCGCTCGTGTTCACGCGACCGTCCCAACACGTCGTGTACGCATCGATCGCCGCCTTCACCATCTGCGCGCTGTCGCTGACGGTCCTCACCGGATGGGCGGGACAACTCTCACTCGGCCAGATGGCATTCGCCGGCCTCGGCGCGTTCACCGGAGCCGCGCTCACCCGCGGGCTCACGATCGACTGGCTCTTCTACATCCGCTTCGAGCCGATGCCGTTCGCCCTGTCGATCCTGCTCGCCGCGGTCTTCGTCGCCGGCATCGCCGCCCTCATCGGATCGGGAGCGCTGCGCGTCACCGGGCTGCTGCTCGCCGTCAGCACGTTCGCGTTCGCGGTGACCGCCGGCGCGTTCATCTACCAACTCGACGTGTTCACCCCCGAACAGACCACGCTGTTCCCACGGGGCTCGATCTTCGGTCTCGATCTCAACGAGGAACGCTCGTACTACTACGTCATCCTCGCCGTGCTCGCGGTGCTGGTCGCCGTGCTCGGCCGCCTGCGCCGGAGCCCGGTCGGCCGCGTCACCCTCGCCGTCCGCGACAACTCGACCACAGCATCGGCCTACACCGTTCGCCCGGCGATCGTGAAGCTCCGCACCTTCGCGCTGTCGGGGGCGATCGCCGGGCTCGGCGGCGGTCTGCTGGCCGGCGTCGCCCAGCGGGTGTCGTTCGCCGACTCCCGATACGCCGTCGCCGGATCGCTCCTGCTCGTGTCGGTGATCGTCATCGGCGGTATGAGCTCGTTGGCCGGTGCGATCATCGGTTCCGTCTACGTGGTCGGCATACCGGCGCTGTTCCCCAACAACGAGATCGTCCCGCTGCTCACGTCGAGCATCGGTCTGCTCGTCCTGCTGCTCTACTTCCCCGGCGGCCTCGCCAACGTCGCCTACCGCATCCGCGGGGCCATCTATCGCAAGCTCGAGTCGGGGCTGCCTCCCATCGAGAAGACCGCAACGGTGGCGCCATCGTCGATCCGACGCGCTGCGGAGCGCACCGACATCCCCGACGTCACACTCCAGACCCACGACATCGTGGTCACCTTCGGCGGTGTGTCGGCCAACGATCGAGTCTCGATCGAGGTTCGTCGCCACGAGATCGTCGGCCTGATCGGAACGAACGGCGCCGGCAAGACCACGCTGATGAACGCCATCGGCGGGTTCGTTCCGTCGTCGGGCCGAGTCGAGTTGATGGGCAAAGACATCAGCGACCTGGCACCGGCGATGCGTGCCCGGCAGGGACTCGGGCGATCCTTCCAGGCCGCCTCACTGTTCCCGGAACTCACGGTTCGAGACACGATCTCCGTGGCACTCGAAGCGCGCAGTCGCAGCGGCATGGTCGAGACGCTGTTCTTCTCGCCGCGCGCTCGCCGCATCGCAGCGGCCCAACGAAGCGAAGCATCCGAACTCATCGACTTCCTCGGGCTCGGTCGCTACGCCGATCGACCGATCTCGGAGCTGTCGACCGGAACCCGGCGCATCGTCGAACTCGGTGGGCTGCTCGCTGTCGGGCCTGCGGTGTTGTGCCTCGACGAACCAACCGCCGGCATCGCCCAACGCGAGGCCGAAGCGATGGGCCCGTTGCTCATCGACATCCGCAAGGAACTCGACGCGTCGATGCTCATCATCGAACACGACATGCCCATGATCATGAGCATGAGCGACCGGGTCTACTGTCTCGAACTCGGCACGGTCATCGCCGAAGGCGACCCGTCCACGGTCCGTAACGATCCCAAAGTCATCGCCAGCTACCTCGGCATGGACGAACGCACCATCGACCGCAGCGACAGCAAGGTGCAACAACCGACCGTGTGATGACCGCCGATCGTCGGGGTGCGTTCAGGACACCACGATGCGCGCTCGGGCCACGTTCTGGATCCGACGAAATGGCGAGTGGGCATCGCCATCACGCCGTGCGGTGACGCGCACCACCGCGAAGTGGGTACCCGGTTGCGTGTACGTGTGTGTCTCGGCGACGTCGATCGGCGCGGCTCCCGCAACGTCGGACCGAACCGGATACGACCCCGTGCTCTCGAAGTCCCATTCGACGGAGACGATCGACCCGGTCCCGGCAGGGAGATCCGCTGTCGCCGTGAACGTGAGCGCATCCCCCGCGTTCACGTGCGCCACGACATCGGCATCCTCGCTGCCTTCGTTCCCGGTCGCGACCACCAGTCTGACGGTGGGTTGCACACCGCCGCGCGCCACCGCGCTCTCTGGAAGCTCGATCTGGCTGCGCGCGGTGACCCGATAACTGGTGCTCGACGGTGGGCTGATGTCGCCTGCGACCCAGGCATCGAGATCGAGCAACGCCTGCTGCATTTCGCCGTCGTAGCTCACGATGTGTGCCTCGGCCGCGACGGTCCGCGTCGTCGGATTGTGGTCGCAGTTGTCCATGAACCACACGCGAAAGTCGTCGTCGGTGTCGTCGCCGCGGATGGCTCGCACCTGCTGGTGATACCAGTCGACCGACCAGGGATATGCCTCGACGTCGAGCACCGAACCGAGCATGATCATCCGGCCGTTGAACTGCCCGGTCGAGATCCCTCCCGAGGCCCTTGCCATGGTCGGCCCCAGCAACGTGGGTCGCTGGGGGTACCACGGCTCGCCGTTCGCGTCGCGGAACTGGTTCCATCCGTACAGGTCAGGCGTCGGGAGCTGATGGCGGTGGTAGTACTGCAACACGATCGCCCAG
The DNA here is from genome assembly GCA_963752815.1 of Ilumatobacteraceae bacterium. Lineage (GTDB taxonomy): Bacteria > Actinomycetota > Acidimicrobiia > Acidimicrobiales > Ilumatobacteraceae > Sva-07. The sequence continues at coordinate 205,263 of CAVVZI010000009.1, forward strand.
GAGTTGTCGAGCCGCACACGGTCGCCGGGGGCGAGCACTGCGGTGTCGGTTCCAGCTCCCACCTCAGCGGTGTTCGACCGCAGGGACACGAATGGCACCGACACGCCGGCGGCCGCACCGCTCACGATGACGAGATCCGCACCGCGGGTGTCGCCGCCGGGCGTCGCTGACAACGTGACCAACCGATCGTCGATGGAAAGGATCGTCGCCTCGAACTGAATGCGGTCGGCCTGGACCGACGACGCTGGATCGGCCCCCTCGTAGCCGGCGAGGCTCCAGAAATCGTCGACATACGACGGGTCCATGGCGCGCACCCCTCCGGCCACCAACCAGAACGAACCGCCGTCCAGGGTTCGATGCTGCCACCAGCCTCGAACGGGGAAGCCGAGAGTGGACGCCTCGTCGAGGATCGAGCGCTGCTCCTCGTTCAACGTCGCATACGGGTCACCGTTGCCGCCCGGCTCGAGCGCGTCGGCGATGTCGGCGAGACGCTCACCGAGCACCCGCAGGGCCAGCATCTGGACACCTTGGAAGCTCGGGATGGAATTCGGCGTGCCCGGGACCATGGGCACACCACCGGCCCAGACGCCGGACGTGTTCTCGAGGCCGCCGAGCGTCTGGTACGCGCCGCCGCTCGCTCCGTACAGATACCCGCGGGTCGGTATGTCGCTGCCGTACATCTCAGCCGCCACGACCTTCGAGAACTTCGCCGCCGCCGCATTGACCCGATAGCCACCGAGCACGGGCGAGGCAGGCACCCCGCCGTCATTGTTCGCCGACACCACATACGCCCCGTGGGAGATACCGAACGCGATGACGTCAGGCGTTGCGTCCTCCTCGGTGAACATCGGATAGGTGTGGTGGAAGAACCGTCCCCGATAGTCCGCGACAGACGGAAAGTAGAACGAGAACCGAGCGTTCGTACCCGTGAATCCTCCATGGACGTAGCGGCAGGTCACCGTGACACCGCTCGCGGTATCGGTGATGGTGCGCTCCTCGTCGACGTCGGTGTACGGCTCGGCCAGCTCGGGATCGACGTTGTCAGCGGTGATGAACATGGCGGTCCCCCGGTCTCGGGCCGGAAGGTCGTGCCTCGATGACGGAGACGGCTTTCAACCTCACGACAGGATTGTGCAGCCTAGATGCCGGGGGTTCCGGACCGACGCCGGCGCCGGACTCAGGTCACACGTTCGAGCCGCGCGGGCACGCTCTTGTGCCACGGCGTGCCGGCGAACCGGTCGCGATGGAACGACCCGGTCAGTTCGTTGGGCGCGACGCCGTCGACGACGCGCACGCCGCCGTCGAGCCGATCGGTGCCGGTGCCGTTGGGCAGCGCGAGGTGGCCCGCGTGCATCCCGGCGTCGACGACCACGTCGATCGTCGACTCACCCCGTTCGGTGACGACTCGGACGCGATCGCCGTCGGACAACCCGAGTCGCTGCGCATCGTCGGTGGCGATGCGCAGCGCGTCCTGCCCGGCGCGCTTGCGCCACGCCGGATCGCGGAAGATCGTGTTGGCGGTGAACGAGCGGCGCTCCCCGGCCGACAGCAGGAACGGCCACTCGTCGCTGGAACCGGGTGGGTCGCCGAGCGAGTCGAGTTCGGCCAGCAGCTCGGGCATGTCGAGATGCACCATGCGATCAGGTGTGGCGAGGCGTCGCCAGGTGGCGTCCGGCTCGTCGTCGGTGATCACCACCCCCGAGGGGCTGTCGAGGATCGCATCGAACAGCCGGTCGGCCGCCTCCGGGCCGGTGCCGTAGCCGGCCCGCTCCACGCCCGTCGGATTCATCTGCGCGCACTTCTGCGCGGCCGCCCAGAGCGCGGCGGCGGCCGCGGCACCGTGCGGCAGGGTCGGGCCGAGCGTGCGGTACAGCAGGACCGACGCGACCGGCCCGAGGGACGGCTTGGCGGCGATCGCGGCGACGAACGCTCCGGCGAACTCGCCGCGCCCGCGCTCGGCGGCGGCGCGCAGCGGTTCGACGTCGGCGGCGGTGATGATGCCGGCGGCCTCGATGATCCGGGCGTGGATCTCGGGCTCGGGGAGCGGTCCGTCCGGAGGCGCCACGACCGGGCGGCGGAGGTGGAACACGTTCTTCGGGAACTCGAAGTTGAAGAACGTCGCCTCGAACTTCTCGAACTGCGTGGTCGCCGGCAGCACGTAGTCGGCCAGGCGCGCCGTCTCGGTCATGAAGACGTCGATCACGAGCACGAAGTCGAGTGCCTGCAGCGCCTCCCGCATGCGGGCGCTGTCGGCGACGGAGTGGGCCGGATTGCCCGACTCGACGATCAACGCCCGGTACCGGTCGGGATGATCGGTGAGGATCTCCTCGGGGATCACGTTGCACGGAACGAGTCCGCCGAACATCCGCTCACCGGCGACCGGCGTACGCGGGGCGCGCTCGACGTCGAGTTCGGCGGAGAAGGCCTTGACGAGCGGCACCATCGTCGAGGGAATCTGCTGGCCGCCGTGGTTGGCGAAGTTGCCGGTCAGCGTCCACACCAACTTTTCGAGGTAGCTCACGAGCGTCGAGTGGCGGTTCATCTGGATGCCGAGGTCCTCGAACGCCGCCACGCTCGCCGCGCGGGCGAGCCGTCGGGTGGCCCGCCGGACGAGATCCTCGTCGACGCCGGAGATCGCGCAGTACTCGGCGACGTCGATGGTGGCGAAGCGGTCGTTCACGGCGTCGAGGCCCGTGGCGTGTTCGCCCAGCCATGCGTCGGCGGTCAGCCGCTCCTGGACGATGATCGCCACCATCGCCGCGAGCAGCCACGCGTCGCGGCCGGGCCTGACCTGGAGGTGGAAGTCGGCGAGCTCGGCGGTCTCGGTGACCCGCGGGTCGATCACCACCATCGAGCGGTCCTCGTCGTTGGCGATCGCCTTGAGCGTGGTGCGGGCGCGGGGGATGCCGTGGCTCATCCACGGGTTCTTGCCGACGAAGAACGCCACCTCGCACTCGTCGAACTCGCCCCGCACGGCGTTGCCGAACATCGCGCCGTTGACCCAGATCTCGCCGCTCTTCTCCTGGGCGATGGCGCTGCTGCGGAACCGGCCGCCGAACCCCTTGTGCAGCGCGGCGCCGTAGGCCCCACCCAGATGGTTGCCCTGGCCGCCACCGCCGTAGTACAGGATCTTGTCGCCGCCGAACTCGTCACGGACGGCGCCGAGACGCTCGGCCACCTCCCTCACCGCGGTGTCCCAGTCGACCTCTTCGAACGTGCCGTCGGCGCGGCGGCGCAACGGGTTGAGCACCCGTTCCCCACGGCCGTTCTGGTAGTGGTCGAGGCGCAGTGCCTTCTCGCAGGTGTACCCCTGCGACGCCGGGTGATCCTTGTCGCCACGGACCCGATCGAAGGTGCGCGCGTCGGGGCCGAGGCGGATCTCGACGCCGCAGTTGCACTCGCAGAGGATGCACGCCGACTTGTGCCAGGTCGATGCGTCCGACCCGCTGTGAGCGACGGTGTCGGTCGCGGTTTCGAGCTCGGGGTCGTCGATGTCGGTCCGGTCGAGAATGGTCATGCGGATGCTCCTTCTGCGGTGGTCGGTCGTTCGGTGTCGACCTGTTCGCCGGCACGGGCGGCCAGCGCGATCAGTGTTTCGAGGGCGGCGATCTTCTGGTCGAACGTCCCGTCGACGCCGACCCGCAGGGTGGTGACCCCGCTGCGCTCGTACTCGACGAGCCGGTCGTGGATCACCTCGGGTGGTCCGACGAGGTTCGTGCCGAGACCGATCTCGACCGGCACGCGCGCCGCGGCGGCTTCACGGTCGCCCGCCGCCCAGAGACGCTGCACCTCGGCCACGTCGTCGGCGTAGCCCTGGCGGGCGAAGGCGTCGTTGTAGAAGTTCTTCGTGCCCGAGCCCATCGCACCGAACGTGAACGCGTACCCGTCGGCATGGCGCCGGCCCGCCGCGGCGATCGCCGCGGGGTCGTCGGTGGTGAGTTCGAGGCCCACGGCGACGACGCGGTCCACGTCGTCGAACGAACGCCCCGCGGCGGTCGCCCCGTCGCGGATCGGGTCGAAGAACGCGTCGGCGGTCGCCGGGAAGAACGAGTTGCCGATCCACCCGTCGGCGAGCTCACCGGTCAGCCGGAGGTTCGCCGGGCCGAGCGACGCCACGTACACGGGGATCGGTGCGGTCTCGGCTCGCGAGCGGATCGCCTTGCCGGCACCGCCGGGGAGCGGGAGTTGGTGGACCGCTGCCGTCGTAGGCCAGCCGCTCCCCCGCGGTGATCATCCGCACGATCTCGATCGTCTCGCGGGTGCGCTGCACCGGGCGGTCGAACGGCACCCCGTGCCATCCCTCCATCACCTGCGGGCCGCTCGCACCGATCCCGAGGATCAATCGCCCGTCCGACAACCGCTGGACCCCCTGCGCAGTCATCGCCAGCATCGCCGGCGTGCGCGCGCCGAGCTGCGCGATCCCGGTGGCGAGCCGGAGCCGATCGGTGACCGCGGCGATCGCCGCCAACGGCGTGAACGCGTCGTACGCCCAGTACTCCGCCACCCAGACCGAGTCGACGCCGATGCGTTCGGCCTCCCGGGCGAGATCGAGGAAGCGCGGCATCGCCGGGTCGACCGACAGCCCGATCCTGAGCGTCATGACGCGGCGCCTTCCGACTCGGCGAGTTCCTTCACCCCGGCGAGCACTCGCTCCATGTTGGCCCGGTGCTCGCCGAGCCGCCGGGCGACGATGCGCTCCTCCTTGTCGGGCATCGCCTCGATGGCGTAGTTCAGGCCGCCTCGGCCGGGTCCCATCTGGAACCAGTAGTCCAACCCGACCGTGCCATCGCCCCTGTCGTCGATCGTGTAGCGCCAGATCGACGACACGTCGCCGTCCCGCCCGATCACGCTCCACTCGAACGTCCGCTCGTGCTCGAAGCCGGTGACGATGCACGTGGTCGTCCACTCACCGATGGCGTCGTGAGCGCTGTGCCCGGCGAACCGGGCGCCGAGTTCCGGCCCATCGTGCCCGTCGAGCCAGTCGGCACCGCTCACCTCGGTCGAGAATCGTGACGACAGGCCGATGTCCGACACGAGGTCCCACACCACCGCCGGCGTCGCCGCGATGGCGGTCGACACCTCCACGGTCGGGCAGTCGGCGTACTTCATCGGACCGTCGCTGCGGCGAGCACAGGGTAGAGCGCGGCCAGGTCTCCGGACAGTGCTGCCCGAACGTTTCGGCTGACCTCGTCGGCCATCACCTCGAACGCACCGGCAACGAGGCCGTCCATCACCTGCGCGGCAACATCGTCAGGCGACGACTTCGGCACGTCGAGCGCAGCGGTCATGTCGGTGTCCATGAAGCCGACGAAGAGCGCCAACACCTGCGTGTGCTGCGGATGCAGTTCGAGGCGGATCGAGTTCGTGAGCGACCACGAGGCCGCCTTGGCCGCGCAGTACAGCGCCGAACCCGGCGCACTGAACCAGGCGAGCACCGACAACACATTGACGATCGCCCCGCCACCGTTGGCGCCGAGGATCGGAGCGAACGCCCGGGACATGGCGAGCGGGCCGAAGACGTTGGTGTCGAACTCGCGTTGGGCCATCTCTGCGGCGTTGTCAGCCAGGGCTGACGTGCCGGTGCCGATGCCCGCGTTGTTGACGAGCAGTGTCACGTCGCCACACCTCAGGGCGGCGGCCTCGATGTCGGCCGTGGAGGTGATGTCGAGCAGGATCGGTTCGACGCCGTCCATCGTGACCGAGGAGATGTCGCGTGCGCCGGCGTACACCTTCGACGCTCCCCGCTCGAGCAACGACGCGCAGAGCGACTTGCCCAACCCGCGGTTGGCTCCGGTGACCAGGGCGACCGATCCCGTGATGTCCATGACTCCCCTTGCTGCTCGATGTCTCGACTGGTGGGGTGACCCCCGATCGGGCTACCTTAGTTCCATGATGGAATCCAATACAAGAGATGAACGCGATCGGCATCCCCACGGCGAGGTCCGCTCCGAGATCGTCGACGACCACATCCTGGTCATCACGGTCGACCGCGTCGAGAAGAAGAACGCCTTCACCCCGAAGATCATGGACGAGCTGCAAGACGCGCTCACCCTCCTCGACGACGACCCGGAACTCTTCGTCGGCGTCCTCACGTTCGCCGGCGACCACACGACGGCCGGGCTCGAGATGCCACTGTTCTTCAGCGACGACGCGCGGAGTGCGGCCGCCGAGCGCAAGGCCGCCCAGACGTCGGAGCCGGTCGACCCGTTCAGCCTCGGCCGGCGGTTGACCAAACCCCGGATCACCGCGGTGCAGGGCATCACGTTCACGATCGGCATCGAGATCGCCCTCGGCGGCGACATCATCGTGGCGGCCTCCGACCTGCGGATGTGCCAGTTGGAACCCAAGCGCGGCCTCGCCCCTCTCGGCGGCGCGACGGTGCGGTACGTACAGCGCGCCGGATGGGGCAACGCGATGTACCACTTGCTCCTCGCCGACGAGTTCGGAGCCGACGAGGCCTACCGGATCGGACTCGTGCAAGAGGTCGTCGAGCCGGGCGCGCAACGCCAACGAGCGGTCGAACTCGCACGAGCGATGCTGCAGTGCTCGCCCGCGGCGCTGCGTCACACGATCGCCAATGCCCGTGTCGCACTGGACGAGGACGAGCTCGCCGCGATCGCGGCGATCCCGGCGATGGAGCGGAGCGTCCAGGCAACCGAGGACTTCCAGGAGGGCATCGCGTCGTTCGTCGAGCGGCGCGCGGCGACGTTCACCGGCAGGTGACCCTCGAGCGGTGACTATGTTCACCTGACATGGCACTCGAGGTATTTCCCGAGGACTGGGAGCGCGGGCTCGCGGTGGTCGCGCATCCCGACGACATGGAGTACGGCGCGGCCGCGGCCGTTGCTCGATGGACCGGACAAGGCAAGCAGTTCGCCTACGTCCTCGTGTCGGACGGTGAAGCGGGGATCGCATCGATGGATCCCGCCGAGGCCGGTCCGATCCGGCGGGGCGAGCAGGAGGCGAGCTGCTCCGTCGTGGGCGTGAACGAGGTGACGTTCCTCGGGTGGCCCGACGGCGCGATCGTCGAGGGACTGGCACTGCGTGCCGACCTCGCCGCCGAGATCCGTCGGCACCGGCCCGAGGTCGTCGTGTCGATCAACTTCCGGGACTCGTGGGGGCCAGGGAGTTGGAACCACGCCGACCACCGCGCCGTCGGCCGCGCCCTGTTGGACGCGGCGCGCGACGCGGCCAACCCGTGGGTGTTCACCGATCGTGGCGACCCGTGGGACGGCGTTCGGCTCGTGGCGTTCAACGCCAGCCCCGAGCCGACCCATGCCGTCGACACCACGGACACGTTCGATGTCGGCGTGCGTTCGCTTGCCGCGCATCGCACGTACCTCGAGAATCTCGGTGGTGACATGAGCTCACCGGAGGGCTTCCTGCGCGCTGCGGCGGAGGCGGCCGGATCTGAGTTCGGTGTCGGACTGGCCGCCACGTTCGAGATCATCGGCGCCTGATCGGGTACAACTGACCGATGACCGACGAACAGGACATGGCCGAGAGCGTGGACGAGGAGATCGTCGGCACCGACGCGGCGAGTGACGAGGTGGGTTCGTTCGACGATTCGCCCGACCTACCCGTCGGCCTGCCGTTCGCCGACGCCGATGTCACCGACGAGTCCTTCGCCGAACGCTCGGATCGTGAGGTCCCTGAGCTCGTGGACGACCCCGACCAGCCACTGCGCTTGGTGGAGCCGGCGATCCTCGTCGACAGCGATCTGCTCGAGCAGTACGACGACGACGGCGACCTCGCCGAACCCGACTGACCCGTTCAGGTGGGCGGCGGGCGATGAGCGAAACCCCCGGATACGGGGGTTTCGCTCATCGCTACCACCGCGTCGACCGCCGGCCGGTCAGTCGGGGAAGGCGATGTGCACGTCGCGCGGCGCGGGCGCACCGGTGCCGGTCTCGACGAGCGACTTGAGGCTCATCAGGTAGGTGGCCCACTTGGTGCTGCAGTGGTGCATGAACTCCACCGGCTCCTTCCAACCCTGGTGCTTGAACAGGACGATGGTCATGTCGTCGTCCTGGCGCAGGTCCCAGTCGACCGTGGTGCCGACCCACTCCGGAGGGCCTTCGACGACCTTCCATGACACGTGTTCGGACGGGCGCTGTTCGACGACCTCCATGTCGAAGCCACCGGGCGGGAACCGGAACTCGATCACCCCGCCGACTGACGCGTCGCCGGTCGTGTCATCGGTCCACCAGCCGGCGAGACCGTCGACGCTCGTGAGGGCGTCGTACACCTTGTCGGGCGAGGTCGACTTGACGCCGACCCTGTGCAGAATGTCAACCATTGCTTTGCTCCTTTGTTTGGGGGATTTCGTGATCTGGTGACGCCGTTCAGGCGTCCTTGTTGCGTTCGATCGCTTCGGCGATCTTCCTGATCCGCTGCAGCCGGGCGTCCCACGCCGAGCCGACCGAGGACAGTTGGGCGACGGCCCGGGCGAGCTGGGCGTCGTCGACGCGGTAGCGCTTCTCCCGGCCGACCGGGGTCGAGCGGACCAGCACCACTCGGTCGAGGACATCGAGATGTTTCGCCACCGCCTGCCGGGTGACGGGCAGTTGCCCGCTCAACGACGTGGCCGTGCCGTCGCCATCGGCGAGCAGGAGGTCGAGGATCCGCCGCCGGGTCGGGTCGCCGATCGCCGACCACAGCTCGTCGTCGATGCGCTCCACGACGCCGGCGGTCACGGCCGCACCCCGAGCGCCTCCGTGTACACGACCAACCGCGGCAGGTAGAAGTCCCAGCCGGTGTTGTGCTCGTGGTACTGCTGCTCGAGCACAGCGACCTCCCAGCCCATCTCGCGGAAGCCGGTCTCGGTCATCTTCAGCAGCGTGCCGCCGCCCGACGGGGTGAGTTCGAAGGTGACGAACAGCGAGTTGCCGGAAGCGGCCGACTCGCCGAACGGATGGGTCCAGCGGAACGAGAACGTCCGCGGTGGCAGCGCTTCGACGACGGTGAGCTGGACGACAGCCCGACCATCGTCACCCGGCTTGCCGAAGACGATCTCGCCGGTCGATCCGGGCACCGGGTCGTAGTGGGCCTCGTCGGGCCACCACTGCTGCAGGTGATCGGGGCTGCTGACCACCTCGAAGACGACCTCGGGTGACGCCTCGACGTAGATCTCGCGCTCGATGGTTCCGAATTCCATGACGATCCCTCCTGCAATGTTTGGTTGCACATCAAGGTACCGCATCGCCGGCCATGACGCAACCATTTGTTGCGCTTAATTTCAGGCGAGGAACTACGTCGCCGAACGCTCGCTACGTTGTCGGCGGTGACCGTCCGGCAACGCATCGTGGTGGCGCTGTTGATCGGCGCGGTCGCACTGGCCTTCGCCGACGCGTCGGTCGTGGCACTCGCGCTCCCCGACCTCTATGGGGAGTTCGACACCACGATCGTCGGCGTCTCGTGGGTGCTCACCACGTACGCGGTGGCGGTCGCACTCGCCTCCGTCCCCGTCGCCGTGATGCACCGCAAGGCGCACCCGCTGAATCTCGTGGTCGCCGGCGCCGTGGTGTTCACCGCGGCTTCACTGGTGGCCGGCTTCGCGACCGGCCTCACGATGTTGCTCGCGGCACGCGCCGTCCAGGGTGTCGGTGCCGCACTGCTCCTCGCCGGATCGTTGCCGGTGCTCGTCGCGCTCGTTCCCGGCCCGGGAAGAGGGCGTCGATGGTGGGCGCTGGCCGCGGCCATCGGCGTGGCGATCGGCCCGGCGCTGGGTGGAGTCCTGACCGAACTGTTCTCGTGGCGGGCGATCTTCCTCGTCCAGGCGCCGATCGTCGCCGGCGCGTTGACGGTGGCCGCCGACGAGCGGGCCCGGGTCCGCCGCGACCCGGCGGACGACCACGACCGCACGGCCCGCCGCATCGACGTGACGATCGCCAACGTCGGCTTTGCGCTCGTGTTCGCGGCGCTCGTGGCCGCGCTGTTCCTCGGCGTGCTCATGGCGATCGAGGTGTGGCGGTACGACCCGGTGCAGTCCGCGCTGCTCGTCAGCGCACTACCCCTCGGCATGCTCCTCGGTCGCGTCGTGCAACCGGCGCCCGGTGCCGCGCTGGCCGTCGGCGGCGCCCTCCTGCTCGCGAGCGGACTCGTCGTGCTCGCGTTCGTGCCAGGTGCAGCTCCGTTCGCGGCCGCAGCCGCCTTCGCCATCTGCGGTGTGGGGTTCGACCTCGTGCACGAGGTGCTCGACGGCGCCGCCGTGCCGGCCGACGCGCCGCCGGTCCGCGCCGGCGCGGTCACGATCGGCGCCCGGCACGCCGGTCTGGTGCTCGGGTTGGCGCTGATCGCGCCCGTGCTGTCGTCGAGCCTGGCGGCAGGCATCGAACGGGCGACGCTGGGTTCGACGCAGACGATGCTGCTCACCGAACTGCCGCTGTCCGACAAGATCCCGGTGACGTGGGCCCTGCGCACGGCGATCGAGGAGGCCCCGCGCGGACAGGTGCCCGACCTCGCCGCCGAGTTCGACGAACGAGGCGCCGCGGACGACAACGCGATGGGCCGTGCCCGCGACGATCTGATGGACGAGGTGACCGACGCCGTCACGCGCTCGTTCCGTCCGGCCTTCATGATCGCCGCGGTGTTGGCCGCACTGGCCGCAGTTCCGGCCTTGCTCGTCGTCCGCCGCCGGCCGCCTCCCGAGCGACAGTGGTCGCCGACGCGACGCCGATGGTCGATGGTCGGTCTCGGCGGCATCGCCGTCGCCGGTGTCGGCCTGGTCGCCGTCACGGTGTCGAACGGTGCCGACACGGGTGAGTTCGTGGCGGAGGACCCGTGCACCGCCGCGCCCGATCAGTTCCCGGGCGACGGGCTCGATGCGTCGGTCCAGCGAATCGCACTGTCGGCCCTCAACGGTGCGGCGTGCGAGCTCGACACGACGCGGGAGCGGCTGGTGTTGTCGCTCGACCCGGCCAGCTCGTTCGACGACGTGGAATGGGACCAGGACACCATGGAGCAGGCGTTGCGCGACGGCGCCCACCGCGCGATCGACGATGCCAACGACCGCGACGCGATCCCGGGTTTTGTCGCCGCGGCCCTGGGCTTCGTCGTCGACCGTGCACCGATCGACTGGCTCGTCGAACAACTTCCGATCCCGGGAGGCTGATCGCGCCAGCTCTCGGGCCGACCGGCCGTTTCGGTTCGTTTGGGGCCAGGGCCAGAACGAACGGCGGTTCGTTTGGGGCCGGGGCCAGAACGAACCCGGTTCGTTTGGGGTCGGGGCCGGAACGAACCGACTTCCGATCCACGAAGGCTGATCGAAACACTCAGTTGCATCATGGAACTCAATCTGTCATGATGGCCCGCATGACCACGACGGTGACGCCCACGGCTGCGTCCACGCCCAGCAGATTCGATCGGCACGAGCGGGTGACGCTGGCGGTCGCCTCGCTGGCGACCCTGGCCACGTTCCTCGACACGACGATCCTGTACGTCGCGTTTCCCGACATCTCGTCCACGTTCTCGAGCGCCTCGCCGACAACGTTGTCGTGGGTGCTCAACGCGTACACGATCGTGTTCGCCGCGCTGTTGATTCCGGCGGGCAAGATCGCCGACCGGTTCGGTCACCGCCGGGCGTTCCTCGCCGGATCGACGCTGTTCACGATCGCCTCGATGGCCTGCGGCCTGGCGCCCACCATCGAGCTCCTCATCGCCTTCCGCATCCTGCAAGCAGCCGGGGCCGCCGTGCTGATTCCCTCGTCCCTCGCCCTCGTGATGCACGCGTTCCCACGCGAAAAGGTGCCACAGGCCGTCGCGATCTGGGGCGCAACGGGGGGCGTCGCCGGGGCACTCGGACCGACACTCGGCGCGGCAATCGTCGAATCGCTCAGTTGGCGATGGGCGTTCTTCATCAACCTCCCGATCGGCGTGTTCACGATCGTCGCCGGGAGGAAGCATCTGCGGGAGTCATCCGACCCGGAGACCCGCGTGCCGTCGATGATCGGGGTCGCGCTGATCATCCTCGCCGCCGGCCTCTTGTCGTACGGGGTCGTCGACGCCGACACCGACGGATGGATGTCGACGCGCACGATCGGCACGCTCGCTCTCGGCGCGGTCGCTCTCGGCGTGTTCGTCCTGCATCAGCAACGCACCCGGGCCCCGGTGCTCGACCTCGACCTGTTCCGGATCGGCAATTTCCGGTGGGGCAACATCTCGATGTTCGCCTTCGGGATCGCCTTCTCGGCGATGTTCTTCGGATCGATCCTGTTCCTGACCAACGTGTGGGGATGGTCGATCCTCGAGGCGGGCTTCGGCATCGCCCCCGGGCCCCTGTTCGTGGCGATCCTCGCGCCACGGATGGGCAAGCTGGCCGGTGTGATCGGCCAGCGACCGATCCTCCTCATCGGCGGGCTCGTCTACGCCGCCGGCGGCCTCTGGCGCGTCATCTTCCTCGGGCCGGACGTCGACTACTGGAGCCACTACTTCCCGTCGATGGTGCTCACGGGGATCGGTGTGGCGTGCTGCATCCCGCAGTTGTCGAGCGTGGTCGCGCAGGCACTGCCCGCCAACCGCATCGGTGTCGGCGGTGCCGCGCTCCAAGCCGTTCGCCAGTTCGGTGGGACGTTCGGTGTGGCGCTCACGATCGCCCTCCTCGCCGCACAAACCGGCATCGACGGCTCCCTCGCCGCGTTCGAACACATCTGGTGGATCGTCGTCGCCGGTGGGGTCGTCGTCACGGTGCTGGCGCTCCCCCTCCGAACGGGCCAACGAACTGCGCCCGCGAGCTGATTGCATTCCATGATGCAACCCATCGATCCTGGATGCGTAGGCTGACGGCATGAAGCGCACCGACACGTCCGAGTGGCCCTGCACCATCGCCCGCAGTGCGGCGGTGCTCGGTGATCACTGGAACCTCCTCATCATCCGTGAGGCGTGTCTCGGAACCCGGCGCTTCGACGACTTCCAGGAGGCGCTCGGCATCGGCCGCAACATCCTCACGCTGCGCCTGAACGCGCTCGTCGACGAGGACGTGTTGCGCCGCGTCGAGTACCAGCAGCATCCGGTCCGCTACGAGTACCGCCTCACCCCGAAGGGACGCGACGCGTACCCGATCCTCGCTGCCATGGCGGCATGGGGCGACCGCTGGCTCGTGGGCGAGGAGGGCACACCGCTGGTGCTGCACCACACCGCCTGCGAGCACGACATGCACGCGGTCGTGGTGTGCAGTGAATGCGACGAACCGCTCGACGTCCGCGAGATGCGGGCGAAGCGCGGCCCCGGCGCCCGCTGACCTGTCGCGAGGGGTCAGGCACAACGCAACAGGTCGGTCCCACCGACCAAGATCTGCACATGCCCACGACGATCGCCCATCGCCGGCTCCCGATGACCGGGCGCGACCCGCACGAGGCCCACCGCGCGGCAACGCCCCTCGAACTCCTTTACGACCTGACCTTCGTGGTCGCGTTCGGAGCAGCCGGGAACGAGGCGGCCCACTACTTCGCCGAAGGCCACTGGCGAACCGGACTCATCGGCTTCGTGTTCGCGATGTTCGCGGTCATCTGGGCCTGGATCCAGAACACGTGGTTCGCCTCGGCGTACGACACCGACGACTGGATCTACCGACTCCTCACCATGGTCCAGATGGTCGGCGTGCTCGTGCTCGCTCTCGGGCTACCGCCGATGTTCGAATCGATCGACCGGGGCAGCCACGTCGACAACAGTGTCATGGTCCTCGGCTACGTCATCATGCGCGTGAGTCTCATCGTCCTGTGGCTCCGTGTCGCGTATCACGACCAGGCCCGTCGGCGGTGTGCGATGGCCTATGCCGTCGCCCTCACGGTTGCGCAGGTCGGCTGGATCTGCCTGCTGGTCGCCGACACGTCGGTCACCGTCATGCTGCTGTTCGCGGCTGTCCTCGCCGTGATCGAGCCGGCCGGGCCGATCATCGCCGAGCGTCGCTACGGCACCACCCCCTGGCACGCCGAGCACATCGCCGAGCGGTATGGGCTGCTCACGATCATCACGCTCGGAGAGGTCATCCTCGGGACGGTCGCCGCGATCAACGCGGTCCTCCACGCCGAGGGCTGGACCCTCGACACCGCCCTCGTGGGACTGGCCGGCGTCGCGCTCGCGTTCGGGATGTGGTGGATGTACTTCGTGATACCGAGTGCGGAGCTGCTCCAGCAGTTTCGTGAACGGTCCTTCGACTGGGGATACGGACACATCCCGCTGTTCGCCTCGATCGCGGCGGCCGGTGCCGGCCTCCATGTCGCCGCGTTGTTCCTCGAGCGGCAAGCACACATCAGCGAGTTCGCCGTCGTGCTCACCACCGCCGTGCCGACGTCGATCTACGTGGTGTGCCTCTATGGGGTGTACAGCCTGCTCACCCGGGAGATCGACCCGTTCCACCTGTGGCTCATCGCCGGCACCGCCGTGGTCATCGTCACGGCGATCGGCATGGCAGCCGCCGACGCGCCGCTCGCGGCCTGCCTGCTCGTGCTCGCCGCGGCCCCCGCGGTCACGGTGGTCGGCTACGAGTTGGTCGGCCACCGCCACCGCGCCGACATGCTGGAGCGGAGTATTGGCGGCTCGACCCCGGAGTGACGTTCAGCCGGCGGCGAGTTCCTTGAGCAGGGCACGTGTCCGCGCTCGCGAGGCCGACGCATCGTCGCCGACCCCGAACGGAGCGGCCCACACGTCGGTCGCTCCGGCGTCGAAGAGTTCGGTGATCTGCGCGGCCACGCTCGACTCGTCACCGACGATCGCCGCGTCCGCGGGGCCGGCGACGCCGCCTTCCTGCAGCAGACGGAGATAGTTGGGCAACGTGGCGTAGACCGCGAACTGCTCGGCGGCAGCCGCCCGCGCTTCGGCGATGTCGTCGTGCACGGCGATGGGCAGACCAGCGACGATCCTCGGCTCGGGACGACCTGCGTCGGCGGCGGCTTTCCGCATCCTCGGTGCAACGTGGCGTTCGATCGCGGCGGCGTTGCCGAGCCACAGGATCGTCCCGTCGGAGTACTGCCCGGCCACGCGCAGCAGGCGGGGCGCCAGGGCGCTGACCAGCACCGGGATCGGCGCGCCATCCACCAGCGTGGGCGGACCGGCCATGACGCGGAACTCGTCGCCGCTGAACTTCACGGCCTCACCGCGCAAGAGCTGGGTGACGATCTGGACGTACTCCTCGGTGTGCCGGCCCGGCGTGGCGTACGACATCCCGAGCGCCTCGATGACCGGCGCGTGCGACGGACCGACGCCGAGCGTGACCCGCCCGGATGCTCCGATCGCCATCGCTGCCGCGGCGGTCCGGCTGGCCTGGAAGACCGGGTGACACAGATAGGTCGGCACGATCGCCGTGCCCAACTCGATGGTCGAGGTCGCCCGCCCGGCGAGTGTGATCGCCGCCAGGGCGTCGCCGAGCACCTGGCCGGGATACCACAACGAGCTGAAGCCGTCGGCCTCGGCGCGCTCGGCCTGGCGGATGATTCCTTCGGCGTTGCCGGCGGCGCCGGTGAGCCCGATCTTCATGCTGTCACCGTCGCGTTCCGGCGGTACTCGCGGCGGGCTTCCTCGACGAGCGGGGCGACGTCGCGAGCCAGCAGCACTCCCTCGGCGACGGCCCGCTCGGCGGCCTCGGTGAACTGGACGACGTAGGTCTCCTCGTCGCCGTACAACGCTTCGAGTTTGGCGCGATCGAACGGATTGCTCGAGCCCCACAACATGCTGTAGATGTCCTGGCCCAGCGGGATGGCGCTGTTCTGCGCGACCGGCACGTCGGCCTGAGGAAGGCGGACGCCGCCGACGGCGATGCCGTGCTCGTCGCGCACGGGCTGTGGCGGTTCGCCGGCGAACTCGATCAACGGTTGGACGGGAGGTGGCTCGCCGCCGCCGACCCAACGGTTGAGATGGTGCAGCGCCGCGTCGTAGAGCGGCGTGATGGCGATCCGGTTCATCTGCTGCATCACCGGCTGCGGGGTGCCGAACTCGCGCTCGTACTTCGGCGCCCGCACATCCATCGATTGGATCGACACGTGGCACGTGCCGGCCGACTCCCAGTACCGGAATCGGTCGGTGTCGGGCTGGCGGACCTCGTAGCAGGCGATCGCTTCGAGTTCCGAGTTGACCACCATCACCGGCACGTCGAGGTCGTCGCGAATCACGTTGGTCCCACGCAGGCCGACCCGCGATCCGGTGCCCGATGCGGTCGGCGCGTTGATGTTCACGATCGCGTCGCCGACCTCGAGCGCCGTCCCCGCCCCGAAGTAGATCTGCAGCAGGTACCCGTCGTAGGCGTGCTCGAGCGGGTGGATGGCGTTGACGTAGGTGGCCAGCCGGGCAGCGGACTGCGAGGCCCCCATGCCGATGACCCGCTGGACGTCCAGTCCGGCGAGCGGGTCGACTCCCGAACGGTCACGGCTCGTCCCGACGGCGCGGGCGACGCGGGTGAAGATGTCGTACGACGCATCGTCGGTGGGGATGCTCAGCGAGCCGTAACGCGCCGGATCCCACGCGGCCAGGCCCTGACTGTTCGTCGGAAACCCGGTGACACCGACCCGTTGCACGGTGGCGGCGACGACCGCGTAGCCACCCTCGAGGAACTCGGCGCTCTCGGCACCGAAGAGTTCGTAACCGGCGGTGACGTTGTTCCACGACACCACGACGGTGCCGTTGAAGCGCGCCGGGTCGGCCGGGCGGTAGACGAGGAGACGCGTCGTGAACGGCACCGTTCCGTTCGGCTCCGCACTCCAGTGCCCGTCGCGCCCCCACTCGGTGCCCGGCACCTGGCGGTACGTGATCGCATCACCCGAGAGGAAGTACTCCTCCTCCACGTAGCCGCGTTCGGCCAGGTCGAACAGCGGGCGGCCGAACGGCCAGCCGTGATCCCCGCCGGTGATCGGTCCTTCGACCGTCAGTCGACTCGTCGTGTCGGTCATCTGCGTACCTCCTGGCCCCTTCGTCGCAACGCGGACCATCACAGCACGCGCCGTCGTCCCGGCCACAGCCGGAGCCGCGCGGCGACGTGCTCAGGCGATGATTCGCGGACGTCTCAACGTTCCACGAAGCGGCTGAGGATGCAGAGGTTCCCCGGCTGGCCGTCGCCGTCGATCACATGGTCGCGGAGCACGGCCTCCCGCTCGAAACCGAGCGCGACGAACATGTCGATGACGCGCTCGAGGCTGGCCAGCACCTCGATGTACAGCTTGTTCAGCTCCATCTCGTCGGCCATCGACACTGCTCGGTCGGCCAGCGCCCTGGCGATCCCCTGCCCCCGAGCGTCCGGCAGCACCACGATTCGAACCTCGCCCACTTTGCTCATCCAGCCCTGGCCCGGGTTGACGGTGAGGATGGCGACCATCTCGTCGCCGATGAAGGCACCGACGCGACGGGCGGGCGTCCGCTGCGTCCAACTGGCCACCGACACCTGGCTGAGCAGCGCTCGGTCGGCGAAGGCCCGCTCGCCGTGCGGGATCCTGGCCGCGAACGTCTCGGCGGCAACGCGATGGTCGGCAGTCAGTGGTCGCAGCTCGAACCCGGGCACGGATCCCCTTTCGGTCCCTGGTGTCCTGCGAACGTAGTCCGTCCCCGCAACGCGCCGCACCGCGCCCGAAAATGGAGCGGATGTCGCGCTCAGCGCGACATCCGCTCCAAATTTCAGGGGTTGTGGGTGGGGTTGGGTCAGGCGATGTCGAACCGATCGAGGTTCATCACCTTGGTCCACGCGGCGACGAAATCGCCGACGAACTTCGGTCCGGCGTCGTTGGTGGCGTAGACCTCGGCGAGGGCCCGCAGCTCGGAGTTCGCCCCGAAGATCGAGGTCGACCCGGGTGCCCGTCCAGCGGGCGGCACCCGTGCCCCGATCGAGACCCCGGAACTCGTCCTCGGTTTCCGACGTCGCCTCCCACTCGGTGCCCATGTCGAGCAGGTTGACGAAGAAGTCGTTCGTCAACGTTCCCGGCGCGATCGGTGAGCACACCGTGCGTGGATTCGCCGGCGTTCGCACCGAGGACGCGCAGGCCGCCGACGAGGACCGTCAACTCCGGAGCGGTCAGCGAGAGCAGGCACGCCCTGTCGAGCAGCAGGTGCTCCGCGGCGAGATCGTGACCCTTCTGGAGGTAGTTCCGGAAGCCGTCGGCCGTCGGTTCGAGCACGGCGAACGCATCGACGTCGGTCTGCTCCTGCGTGGCATCGGTGCGACCCGGCGTGAACGGGACCTGCACGTCGTGGCCGGCCGCCTTCGCCGCCTGCTCGACGCCGACACCGCCGGCGAGCACGATCAGGTCGGCGAGCGAAATCGCCTTGCCGCCCGACTGCGAACCGTTGAAGTCCTGCTGGATGCCCTCGAGTGCGGAGACCACGCGAGACACACCCGACGTGACGTTGATGTCCCATTCGGCCTGCGGCGACAGGCGGATGCGCGCGCCGTTGGCGCCGCCGCGCTTGTCGGTGTCGCGGTAGGTCGATGCCGACGCCCATGCGGTGGACACGAGCTGCGACACCGACAGGCCGGCATCGGCGATCTTGCCCTTGAGCGCCGCCACGTCGGCGTCGTCGACGAGGTCGTGATCGACCGCGGGAACCGGGTCCTGCCACAGCAGCTCCTCGTCGGGCACCCACGGGCCGAGGTAGCGAACGACCGGGCCCATGTCGCGGTGGAGGAGCTTGTACCAGGCCCGGGCGAACGCGTCGGCGAACTGGTCGGGGTTCTCGTGGAAACGCTGCGAGATCTCCTTGTAGACCGGGTCGGTGATCAGCGCGATGTCGGTCGTCGCCATCATCGGCGCCATGCGCTTCGACGGGTCGTGCGCGACGCGGCACCGCCGTTTGCGCCTCCGGGTTCGTCGGGCGCCACTGCTGCGCGCCGGCCGGGCTGCTGCGAGAGCTCCCAGTCGTAGCCGAACAGGTTCTCGAAGAAGCCGTTGTCCCACTGGATCGGGTTGTTCGTCCACGCACCCTCGAGCCCGCTCGAGATCGTGTCGTCACCCTTGCCGGTGCCGTAGGTGCCCTTCCAGCCGAGGGCCTGCTGGGCGAGCGGCGCCCCTTCCGGCTCGTCACCGACGTACTTGTCGGGATCGGCGGCGCCGTGGGCCTTGCCGAACGTGTGACCGCCGGCGATCAGCGCCACGGTCTCCTCGTCGTTCATCGCCATGCGGGAGAACGTCTCGCGGATGTCGCGCGCCGACGCCATCGGATCGGGGTTGCCGTTCGGGCCTTCAGGGTTGACGTAGATCAGGCCCATCTGCACCGCACCGAGCGGGTTGGCGAGCTCACGGTCGCCGCTGTAGCGCTGGTCCTCGAGCCACACCCGCTCGGGACCCCAGTACACGTCGTCCTCCGGCGCCCAGATGTCGGGGCGGCCGCCACCGAAGCCGAACGTCTTGAAACCCATCGTCTCGAGCGCCCGGTTGCCCGTGAAGATCAGCAGGTCGGCCCACGAGATCTTCTGGCCGTACTTCTGCTTGATCGGCCACAGCAGGCGGCGGGCCTTGTCGAGGCTGACGTTGTCGGGCCAGCTGTTCAGTGGGGCGAAGCGCTGGGCGCCGGTGCCGCCACCGCCGCGGCCGTCGGCGATGCGGTAGGTGCCCGCCGCGTGCCACGTCATGCGGATGAAGAACCCGCCGTAGTGGCCGTAGTCGGCGGGCCACCAGTCCTGCGAGTCGGTCATCAGCGCGTCGACGTCGGCCGCCAGGGCGTCGAAGTCGAGGCTGTTGAACTCCGCGGCGTAGTCGAAGTCCTCACCGAGCGGGTCGGAACCGGGATGGTTCTGGCGGAGGATCCGCAGGTTCAGGCTGTCGGGCCACCAGTGCTGGTTCGCTGTGGTACCGACCGCTTGATGCGCGGCATTCAGTACCGGGCACGTCGCTGTCGACGGTTCGTCGCTCGTGGTGACGGTGCCGCCCTGCTCTTCGTTGCTCATGTCTCTCCCGTTGTGTGTGGATGCGGTGGTGGATGGTGGATGTTCGAACGGTTCATGATCACGCCCCCGCAGCTGCCTCCCGGCAGCCCGGGCAACGCCCCCAGTAGATGACCTCGGCCTCGTCGATGACGTACCCCGCATCGTCGGCCGCGGTCAAGCATGGCACGGCTCCGACGGCACAGTCCACGTCGACCGTGCGGCCGCAGGCGCGGCAGATCAGATGATGATGGTTGTCGCCGACCCGGGCCTCGTAGCGCGCCGGCGAACCGGCGGGCTGGATCCGGCGGAGCAGACCCACGTCGACCAACATGCCGACGGCGTCGTAGACCGCGCGCTGCGAGATGGTGCCGATGTCGGCGCTGACGGCTTCGTACACATCGTCGGCGGTGAGATGGGGCGTGCTCGAGACCGCGCGCAGCACCGCCAGACGTTGCGCGGTGACCTTGAAACCTTGCTGCCGAAGGACGTCAGCCGGGTCTGCCGTCATATCTGCAACCTTTGCAAACTTGCACCCGCTTGTAAAGAGCCGCGCCGCCCTTCCCGCCGCGACCCCCCAAATCCTCGTTTGCGTCAAGATTTCCGGGGACCGGTCCCCGGAAATCTTGACGCAAACGAAGGGTGGGGAGGTGGGTACGGTTCGGGGTATGGCCGCGCTGCTGATCCGCGACGGGGCGATCAGGACGAACTCGATCTCACCCGTGTCCAGGCGCTCAGCTTCGACTGCTACGGCACGCTCATCGACTGGGAAACGGGCATCCTCGCCGTGCTTCGTCCGTGGGCGGCCGACGTGGGCATCGACGTCGACGACGAGGCCTTGCTGACGGCGTTCGCCGAGAGCGAGGCCGCGGCCGAACGGGAGCTGCCGACGCTGCGCTATCCCCGCATCCTGGCCGAGTCGTTCCGCCGGGTCGGCACGCGTCGTCGGCGCCGACGTGAGCGACGAGTGGGCCGGCCGCCTCGGCGAGTCGGTCGGTGACTGGCCGGCGTTCGACGACTCGGCCGCCGCGCTCGCCGTGCTGGCCGAGCACTACACGTTGATCATCGTGTCGAACGTGCACCGCGAGGGTTTCGCGGCGAGCAACCGGCAGCTGCACGGTCGGTTCGCGGCCGTCATCACGGCCGAGGACGTCGGCGCCTACAAGCCGGCCGACCCGCACTTCGACGCCCTCGACCGCACGCTCGTCGAACTGGGCATCGAACCGGACGCGTCGCTGCACGTCGCGCAGAGTCTCTTCCACGACCACGCGCCGGCGCGTACGCGCGGAATGCGGTCGGTCTGGATCAATCGGCGCGGCGGCCGCATCGGCAGCGGTGCGACGCCGAGTGCTCCGGACGAGCACGCCTACGAAGCCGAGTTCGCCTCGATGCGCGAATTCGCCGACGCCGTGCAGACGGCGTTCGACCGCCCCTCCTGATCAGCCGTCGATCGGGCCCGCGTCAGTCGACCGTTCGACCGTGGCGGTGGGTGGTGCGGCTCACCGACTGTTCACGAACCCAGTGGCGCAGTTCGAGCGCGCCGTCCCCGACCGACGGCGTGTCGTCGACGACGATGCCGGCGCGGTGCAACACGCGGCGGGCGTCGTGGTCGACCGCGCAGAGCAGGCGGACGCGATCGACGTCGGCGGCGACGCACCGAGCGGCGAAATCAGCGTCGGATTCGTCCTCAGCGACCGACGCGAACAGCTCGACGCCCAGGACGGCCGCCGCGGCTTCGAGCACCGCAATCTGCACCGCTTGCGATCGGTCGTGGCGCACGGCGACGCTGCGGAGCGGGCGGTAGCGCAGGACGTTCGACTCCGCGGCGAGTGCGCTCGGATCGTGCTCGGCCCGGAAAGTGCCGGCGGCCGCGCGTTCGAACGATCGACGAGCGGCGACAGGATCGAGCGTCGGGTCGGTCACCCGGCTGAACTGCGCGACGTGGCCCGGCCCGCCGGGCTTCGCTCCCCCGCCGACGGTCGAATGCTTCCACCCGCCGAATGGTTGACGGCGCACGATCGCGCCGGTGATGTGCCGGTTGACGTAGGCATTGCCGACCTCGACCTGCTCCAGCCATCGCTCGATCTCGTCGGTGTCGAGCGTGTGGATCCCGCCGGTGAGGCCGAACGGTGTGCCGTTCTGCAGCGCGATGGCGTGATCGAGATCCTGCGCCCGCATCAGTCCCAGCACCGGACCGAAGCACTCGGTCTGGTGGAACCACGATCCGTCCGTCACGTCGAGGCGCACACCGGGCGTCCACAGCCGGCCGGTCGGGTCGGCGTCGATCGGTCGCGGTTCGACGAGCCACGACTCACCTGATTCGAGGGTGGTGAGGGCCCGCCGGAGCGGCCCGGCCGGCTCCTGGATCAGCGGGCCCATCATCGTCGCCGGCTCGATCGCGGGGCCGACGCGGATGCTGCGGACGGCTTCGCGCAACCGGGCACGGAACGTCGCGTCGTCGTACAGGTCGCCGACGACGATGCCGAGGCTGGCGGCCGAGCATTTCTGCCCGGCGTGGCCGAACGCGGAGCGGAGGAGGTCGGCGATCGCCTGGTCGAGATCGGCCGACGGCGTGATGACGATCGCGTTCTTGCCGCTGGTCTCGGCGAACAGCCGCATGTCGGGGCGTTCATCGAGGAACGCGGTGGCCGTCTGGTACGACCCGGTGAGCACCACCGTGTCGACCGCGGGGTGCGTCACGAGCCGCGTCCCGATCGGCCCGTCGTCGCACACGACGAGCTGCAGCACATCGGGCGGGACGCCGGCGCGCCGGAACTGTTCGACGATCCATGCGCCGGTCGCCACCGCCTCGGGGGCCGGCTTGACGATGACGCGTTGCCGGCGGCGATCGCCGCCGCGATGCCGCCGACCGGGATGGCGTACGGGAAGTTCCACGGGCCGACCACCACCACGACACCACGCCCCTCGACGGCGAGGCCGGCCGCCTCGGCGGCGTCGAGGACATCGCTCCCCTCGCTCGCGTCGTACCGGCAGAAGTCGATCGCCTCGCTGACCTCCGGATCACCTTCGTGCACGGTCTTGCCGACCTCGTGCGCCATCAGCGCCACCGTCTCCGCCCGCTCGGCGCGCATCACCTCGGCCGTGTCGAGCAGCCACTGCCGCCTCGTACGGCGTGAGTGCTCCCCGCGGGCGAACGATGCCGCGGCGCGCTCGACGACCGCGTCGATCGCGGCCACGTCGGTGATCCGCTCCACCGCCGGCTGGGGCGGCCGCACCATCGCCGCCGCGAACGCCGCCCGCACGACCGGATCGGTCACGTCGCTGTCCGGCTCGTTGCCGAACGCGCGCCGTCCGCGGTCCAGGGCCGTCGGGTCTGCTGGTGCGCGACGGCGGGTGGTGGACACGGAGTGGCGCTGCTCGACGGCGGCACGGAAGCGGGCGGCCTCGCGGTCGAACAATGGCGAGTCGGGGACCATCGTGAACAGCGAGCGCAGGAAGTTCTCGGGCTGGGTGTTCTCGTCGAGGCGGCGGGTCAGGTAGGCGAGGCAGGCCGTGAAGTCGCCGTCGGCCACGACGGGCGCGTACATCAGCAGGCCACCGGCGGCGTCGTGCACCTGCCGCGCCTGCGGCGGCGCCATTCCCTCCAGCATCTCGAAGTCGATCCGGTCGTGGGCGTCGAGCTCCTCGGCCAGGCACAGCGCCCAGGCGACATCGAACAGGTTGTGGCTGGCGAGACCGATGCGGAGCGCAGCAGCCCAGTCCGACCGCAGCGCCGACTCGACCAGCGCCTTGTAGCTCGCGTCGACCTCGGCCTTCGACCCGTACGGTGCCGCGATCCAGCCGTGCAGCTCGGCCTCGACGGTCTCCATCGCCAGGTTGGCGCCCTTGACCAGCCGCACCTTCGTCGTGCCGCCGCCCGCCGCGCTGCGCGCCAGGGCCCATGCACCGAGTCGCTCCAGCGCCTCGTGCGAGTCGGGAAGGTACGCCTGCAGCACGATGCCGGCATCGAGCCGGTGGAACTCTGGCTCGTCGAGCACGCGCATGAACGACTGCAGCGTCAGTTCGAGATCCCGGTACTCCTCCATGTCGAGGTTGACGAACGTGCGCGGTGTGGCAGCTGCGGCGCGTCGGTACAGCCGGCGGAGGCGATCGCTGATCCGCTCCACCGAGTGTTCGAACGCGAGGGCGTCGAGGTTGGCGGCGATCGCCGACACCTTCACGGAGACGTAGTCGACGTCGGTGCGGTCGATGCACCGCTCGATCTGGCGCATCCGCTCGTCGGCTTCCGCGTCGGAGAGGATCGACTCCCCGAGCGGGTTCACGTTGATCCGCACGGCGTCGGCGGCGCGGGCACGGAGGTGCTTCGCCAAGCCGGGGTCCTCGGCGGGAAGCACGATGCCGCGGGTCTCGTGCTTGATGCGCCGGACGATCAACGGCATCACCAACGCGGGCAGCAGCGGTGCCACCACCGCACCAGCACGCAGGAGCAGCCGGTCGATTGTGCCAACGGCCGTGGTCGGGTGCTGGCGCACCACCGCCGCGAAGCGATGCGCCGCCCGGCCCGGGGTCGTCGATGCGCACGACCTCGTCGGTGAGCGCGAACAGCAGCTCGCGGCCCTGCGGGTCGTCGAGCAACCGGCCGAGCCGCTGCTGGCGACGCCGCTCGGAGCGAGTGGCGTCGGCCAGACTGTCGGCGAGCATCCGCCTCGCGAGCGAGACGGCCTGCTCGACCAGTGCCGCGTCGGTGGTCACGCGCCCATCTCAGCACGTGCGCCGACGGTCAGGTCATTGTTTGACGATGCGGCCCTCCACGACCGGGTTGATCGACGGGTTGGCGGTGACGTAATCGATGCTCACCGTGAGGAGTTCGTCGCCCGGTTGCTGGACGTCGGTCCCTTGTGCGAACACCGTGTAGCCGTCGCCTCCCCCGTACATGAAGTCGTTGGTCACGAAGCGCACCGTGTCGGCCGGACCGATCGGCGTCTCGGGTCCCCCGATGCCGGCCGGCGTCTTCCACATCCCCGTCACGACCGGCGTCAGGCCGGTGCAGGCGTAGGTGACACGCAGTCCGGAGATCTGCGGGAAGCGACCGGTTCCACCCGCGAAGTTCGGATCGCACGCCGGAGCGAACCCGTTGAGGAACGCCTGCTGGAGTTGCGCACCCGTGAGCGTCTCGATGACCGTCCGGTTGCCGAACGGAAGCACGGAGAACATCTCGCCCCAGGTGATCTGGCACGGCTGCTCGCCGGCCGAGGGAGGCGTGCAGCGGAGATCGGCCCGCAGTCCGCCGGAGTTCGTGTAGGCCGCGTCGACGCCCGGGTACTTCGCCCGCATCGCGTCGGCGACCATGTTGCCCATCTCCGACTCGAGCAACCGCGACGGTGCCCGCGTGATGTCGTCCACCTGCGTACCGATCACCTGGTTGCGCAACACGGCCGTCTGTGCGTTGGCATCGTCGACGATCGCCTTCACGTCCGGCCGCGACGCGACGCCGAGGTCCTTGGCGACGCGGGTCGCCGCGCCGGTCCACTCGACGTCCTGGCCCTTCACGACCATCTGCAGGACCGAGTAGCTGCCGCCGGCGTTGACGCCTTCGGCGACCGCGATGTCGCCGACCATGAAGTTGGCGATCCGGTGCGTGTGTCCGGCGATGATCGCATCGACGGTGGTGTCCTGGATCGCGTCGGCGATGCCGACGATCGGGCCGTCCCACGGCACCGGCGCCTTGCCATCGATCGCGTTGGCACCGTTCGCCGCGCCCTGGTGGATCAGCACCACCTGCACCTTGACGCCCTGCTGGCGGAGCTTCTCCGATTCGGCCTTGATCGTCTCGGCCTCGTCGAGGAACTCGAGCCCTTCGGTCGCTCCGGCGGCCACGAGCTCCGGGGTGCTCGACAGTTCGATGCCGATCACGCCGATCCGGATGCCGTCGTACTTGAACACATGGGTGCCCTGCACCCATTCGGGGTTCAGCCCGGTCGTCTCGTCGACGATGTTGGCCCCGAGGAACGGGAATTTGGCGCGTGCTTGATGTTGCAGCAGCCGCTCGAGGCCGTAGTCGAACTCGTGGTTGCCGTACGACGTGGCATCGAGACCCCACGCGTTCTCCACATCGATCGCGGGTCGGTCCTCGAGCAGACCGGAGTTGGCCGGCGATGCGCCGACGTTGTCACCGGCGGCGAGCAGCAGGGCACCCTTCGGGAAGGCCGCGGCGTCCTCGTCGAACATCGTGGCGAGCTGTGCGGCTCCCCCGACCGGCACGTTCAGTCCGTCGATCGGCGTCGTCGTCGGATCGAGCTGACCGTGGAAGTCGTTGAGGCCGAGCAGCGGCACCAGGGTGCGTGACTTGCCGTCCTTCAGCACGTCGAGGCGCACCTCCCCCTGGCTCTGCTGCGGTTCGGGCACGCCGAGCAGGTAGGCGATCGTCGGTGCGATGTCGATCGTGCGGATCCCGTCGACGCGTCCCTTGGCGATGCCGGGTCCACCGGCGAGGAACGTGGCCCGCATGTTGACGTTGGCGCCGAGGTTCTGCACGTCGGGGACGTAGCCGTGCTGACCGAAGAACGCCGAGCGGGCGATCAGCGTGCCCGGTGTGGCCGCGTCGAACTGGTACGGCACCGCGGAGAACACGACGAGGTCACCGGTTCGTGTGGGATGGGCCATGTCGGTGGTCGTGCCGGGACCGTTCGGGATGTAGCGGGCCTCGGCCTTGGTGAAGGCACGGTCGATCACCGGCCAACCCTCGGGCGCACCGTCACCGGTCCAGTCGTTGGGATCCTGGAGTGCGAGGAACGCCGTCTTGATCTTGGTGACGGTCGACGCCTCGTCGGCCGCGAGCGACCTGCTGCAGCCCGCCTCCCGCCGGGTCGCGCCCCGCGAGGTTGAGGTAGATCTGCACGGCGCCGCCGGCCCAGCAGGCCTTGGCCTTGCCGATCGTCTCCCCCGCCGCTGGACGACAGTTCGCGGTCTGCGGCTTCGACAGCAGGCCGAGGTCGACGAGCACCTTGCTGGCGTCGATGGCGGCGAACTGCGGGGCGAATCCGTGGTCGGAGGCGACGAACGTCGTCGGCTCGTCGAGCAGGTTCTGGGCCAGCGTCATGAAGCGGTCGGCGCCCCGGTACGCGGTGCGGATGAACTCCGTACGCTGCGCGACCCGCCCGTCCGGCGTGCCGTTCACCTGCACGTCGTCGTAGGCCGGGTTGGGTGCACCGTTGGGCAGCTTCGGGACGGTGAGTCCGAGGAACTGGTGCTGGAACTCGTCGGTCGTCGGGTAGCCGACGAGCGCGAGGTCGGGTTGGTACGCCTGCGTGATGTACGTCAGGACGGGCGTCGCGAAGGTCTCCCACTTCAGGCCCTGCTCGACGTAGGTCTCCTCGCTGACGACGCCCGACTCGAGCACGGCGAAGTCGGCGGCGGTCGAGCTCGGGAACGTCTGGGCGAGGTATTCGTCGAAGGCGCCGGTGAAGCCGGGCTCGCCCGGCCAGGTCGGCCACGAGGCGATGGCGCGGGCGACGGACGTGTGGAAGAGCCGCACCTGGGACAGGTCCGCCGTGAGGGTCTCGACCTTCACGAGGAACCCGGCCGTCTTGCCGTCGAGCGCGCCACCGGAGATCTTGACCTTCACATCGGCCCACTCGCCCTGGCCGAGCGTGCCGACGCTGTTGCTGCCGTCCTTGGTCGGCGAGAACAGCACCTTGTCGTAGTTGACTCGACCGTCGTCGGTGCTGTCGAAGAGGTACGCGTTGAGGCCGTACTTGTCGACGCCGAAGTCGAGCACGCGCAGCCGCATCTCCATCGCCGGGCTGAACGACTGTGGGGTGTTCGTCCAGCCGGTGGCAGCGACCGGTGCCGCGCCGGGGAACGCGGCCTGGCCGGCGAATCCGGCGGGATGGTCGAACTGGACGCCGAACGCGGCGACGAAGTTCGCGGCGTCGTTCGGCGAGATGTAGTTCGTCGCCACGCCGCGACCGGAATGGAACGTGCGGAAGTCGACCGTCGGGCCCTGGATCGCCGTCTCGGCGCCGCCGGCGTACTCGAACTGCACGACCTTCTTGCCACCGCGTTCGGCCGACTGGCCGATCGACTCCGCCTGGGGCACACCGGCATTGAAGGCGCTCGTGCTGTTGCCGAACGGCTGGCCATTGACGTGGAACGTGTTGTTCGTCGACCCGTGGACGCCGGGCCATGCGCCGGTGGCGAGGCTGTACCAACCGGCACCGGTGTTCGGCGGTGCCTCGGTGAGCAGACCGCCGCCCGACGCCGACGATCCCTTCTTCAGGAGTTCGGCGAACGCCGGCAGGTCGCTGCGGCCGCGGGTGCGTGTCGCGCTGAACTGTTCGACGAGATCCTGACGCATGCCGTCAGCGACGAAGAACAGCACCGGCGCGTCGTTCCCTTTCCCATCGTCGTGGCCGGGACCATCGTCCGACCCACCGGCACCCGCGGGAGCGCCGATCGTCGACACGACGAGCGCGGTGGACGTGAACGCGATACCAACCGCGATGGACAGACGACGGCGAAGCTTTCGCGAGCGCATTGAGTGGACTCCCCTGTGTGAATCGGCCTGATTGATTCGTTCCGCACTTCCCGCTCGCCGGCCGTGAAACTAGGCGTCGCGATCGCGGCGTGCAACCGATTCGTGCGGAGCTCGCCAAGATGTCAGCCGGGCGACACCGTGGCGTCAGGTGGGCCGCTGCGCGTACCGTGCGCGGAGCTCGGCCTTCTGCACCTTCGACATGGCGTTGCGTGGCAACGAGTCCGCGGCGACGTACGCCTTCGGATGCTTGAAGCGGGCGAGCACTCCGTCGAGGCTGCGCGCCAGGTCGTCGTCGGTGACCTCGACCGAGCCGTCGCGCACGACGATCGCCACCACCGCTTCGCCGAAGTCGGCGTGCGGCACGCCGATCACCGCGGACTCGAGGACGCCCGGCACGGCGTCGAGCACGAGCTCGATCTCCTTCGGATACACGTTGTACCCGCCGCTGATGATCATGTCGCTCGACCGGCCTTCCAGGGTCAGCCGTCCCTCGTGGTCGACGGAGCCGACGTCGCCGGTGATGAACCAGCCGTCTGCCCGGAATTCCGCCGCCGTCTTGTCGGGCTGCTGCCAGTAGCCGGCGAACAGCCCGGGGCTGCGGATCTCGACGACCCCGGTCTCGCCGGCGCCCACATCGTGCCCGTCGCTGTCGGCGACCCGGAGGTCGACGCCGGGCAGCGGAAACCCGACGGTGCCCGGGACCCGCTCGCCGTCGTACGGGTTGGAGGTGATCATCCCGGCCTCGGTCATCCCGTACCGCTCGAGGATCCGGTGTCCGGTGCGTTCGGTGAACTCGGCGTGGACCGCCGCGGTCATCGGCGCCGAGCCCGACGGTGAACAAGCGGATCGACGAACAGACGGAGGCATCGAACCGCTCGTCGGCGAGCAGGCGGGTGTACTGCGTGGGCACGCCCATCATCACCGTCGCCTCGGGCAGGCGCTCGAGCACCTCGTCGACGTCGAAGCGCGGCAGGAAGATCACCTCGATGCCGCTGAGCATCGCGCAGTGGAGTGCGACGAACAGCCCGTGGACGTGGAAGATCGGCAGCGTGTGGAGCAACACGTCGTCAGGCCCGAACCGCCAGATCTCGTGGAGCGCGACGGCGTTCGACTCGAGGTTGGCGTGCGTGAGCATCGCCCCCTTCGAGCGCCCGGTCGTGCCCGAGGTGTACAGCATCGCCGCGAGGTCGTCGGCGCCACGATCGATCACGCCGTCGAACGGCGACGCCGCGTCGGCGAGGGCGGCGAAGCTTCCGGTCCCGTCGACATCGAGCCCGTCGACGGGAACCGACAGGTGGTCGAGCGTGGCGGGCCGCGCCACCACGAGCGCCGGCGTGGCGTCATCGACGAAGAACTCGACCTCCGTCGCGGTGTACGCCGTGTTGAGCGGGAGGAACACCGCGCCGATGCGGAGGCACGCCAGGTACAACGCGACCGCGTCCGGCGACTTGTCGATCTGCACGACGACCCGATCGCCGACCGAGACACCTCGCTCGCGCAGCGCGCCGGCCATCGATGCCGAGCGCTGCTCGACGTCGCGGTAGGTCAACGACGTACCGCCGGGCACGCGCAGGAACGCCGAGTCGAGGCGCGGCTCGTACGCGCGTCGCAACACGGTGAACAGGTTCTCGTTCATCGCCGACGACCATTGCACATCGCGACAGGTGGTCCAGGCGTGGCCCAACCTGACCGGCCACGCAAGGCGATGGCGATGTTCGGTCAATAGGACCTGTCAACTACATCGCTCGGACCGCCCGCCGACTTGCGATGTAGATGAGGGGCGCTATTGACCCACCATCGCCATCGCCCGGTGAGCGCTCGCAGTTGGGCGAGGGTGTCGGCGTTGTGGGTTCGTGGAACGGCCGGCGGGAGGAAATGGCAACGGATCCGCGGGCGCGGTTATGGCACGCTGCATACCGTGCCGTACGCCGAGGTGGACGAACACGGGTTGCAGGACGCGCTCGAACGGATCGTGTCCGACCACGGACTCTCGGGAACCGTGCGCGTCGACCGCGCGGGACGCATCGCGTTCGAGTGTGCGACCGGTATGGCCCATCGTGGGCTCGGCGTCCCGAACACGCCGGCGACACAGTTCGGCGTCGCCAGCGGAGCAAAGGGGCTCACCGCGCTGACGGTCATGACGCTGGTCGAGCGCGGCGAACTCCACCTCGACACGACGGCGCGGTCGGTGCTCGGCGACGACCTCCCGCTGATCGACGATCGCGTCACCGTGGAACATCTGCTCGCCCACCGCTCGGGCATCGGCGACTATCTCGACGAGGACGTCTTCACCGACTCCGACCAGTACGTGATGCCGGTCTCCGGCCACGAGCTGGCGACGACCGAGGACTACGTGCGCGTCCTCGGCGGTCATCCGACGAAGTTCCCACCGGATGAACGATTCTCGTACAGCAACGGCGGATACGTCGTGCTGGCGCTCATCGCGGAGCGCACCACCGGTACGCCTTTCCACGACCTCGTCGAGGAACGTGTTTGCGCCCCGGCCGGCATGCACGACACAGCGTTCCTGCGTTCGGACGAACTTCCCGGCCGGGCGGCGGTCGGTTACATCCCCGACGACGGCCTGCGGACGAACGTGTTCCATCTCCCCGTTCGCGGGAACGGCGATGGCGGCGTCTACACGACGACCGCCGACGTGCACGCGCTCTGGGAGGCCTTCACCACCGGACGCATCGTCGCGCCCGAGACCGTGGAGGAGATGGTGCGCCCGCGCAGCGACGTGCCGGACGAGTCGTTGCGGTGCGGCCTCGGCTTCTTCATCGACCCGCGGACGGAGCGGCTGTCGACCCACGGATTCGACGCCGGCGTCGGGTTCGTGTCGGTGCACGATCGGCGTCGACAGATCACGCACACCGTCATGTCGAACAAGAGCCGGGGCGCGTGGCCGATCAGCCAGCGGATCGACGAGGTCGTCAGTATGTGGGTGTGACGAGCCGGCTGCCGATCCTGCGCGGATTGCTGCCGATCGATCGCACCACCATCGGCCTCGAGGCGATCGCCGGCCTCACCCTCGCCGCGCTCGCCATCCCGGAGGTGATGGGCTACGCCACGCTCGCCGGCATGCCCGTGGTCACCGGGCTCTACACGATCCTGCTCCCGATGCTGGTGTTCGCCGTCTTCGGATCGTCGCGCCACCTCGTCGTGGGTGCCGACTCGGCCACGGCCGTCGTGATGGCCGCCGGTCTGGCCGGACTCGCCACCACGGGATCGTCGCAGTACGTGGCGCTCGCCGGTCTGCTCGCCCTGATGGCGGGCGGCATGTTGATCATCGCCCGGCTGCTCGGGCTCGGGTTCATCGCCGATTTCCTCTCGCGGACCGTGCTCATCGGCTTCCTCACGGGGGTCGGTATCCAAGTGGCGTGCGGGCAGGTCGGCGGCATGCTCGGCATCCCGGAGGGCGACGGCATCACGATCGGCGGGCACCAGTTCACCGACACGATCGGGGTGTTGATCTCCACCCTGCAGGACATCGGCGACGTCAGCTGGGCGACCGTCGCCGTCACGACGGCGGTCATCGGTGTGATCGTCGGACTGAAGGCGGTCACGGGCCGGATTCCCGGTGCGCTGGTCGCGGTGATCGGGGCGATCGTCGTGAGTCGGGCGGCGGATCTCGCGTCCCACGGGGTCACGACCGTCGGCCCGCTGGCGGGGGGCCTGCCGACGCTGGGCATCCCCGACGTGGCGTGGGCGGACGTGCAGCCGCTCCTCGGAATCGCCGGGTCGATCGTCGTCATCATCCTCGCCCAGAGCGCCGCCACGTCGCGCGCGTATGCCGCCAAGTACAACGACGAATTCGACGAGAACATCGACCTGGTCGGTCTCGGGGCGGCGTGCGCGATGGCCGGCGTCTCCGGGACGTTCGTGGTGAACGGCAGCCCGACGAAGACGCAGATGGTCGACGATGCGGGCGGGCGGAGTCAGCTGGCACAGGTGGTCACGGGACTGATCGTGCTGGTCGTGCTGCTGTTCCTCACGGCCCCGATCCAGTACATGCCGAATGCGGTGCTGGCCGCGATCGTCTTCCTGATCGGGATCGAGCTGGTCGACATCGCGGGCATGCGCCGGGTGCTCGCGCTTCGTCCCGACGAGTTCGTGGTCGCGACGGTCGTCACCGCGGCCGTCGTCTTCGCCGGTGTCGAGGCGGGCATCATCATCGGGATCGTCGCGTCGATGATCGATCACCTCCGCCGTTCGTACCGGCCGGTGACCGCCGTGCTGCAGCCGAGCGGGGGTGCCACGTGGAAGAACGCGGCCGTGGTCGCTGATGCTCGCAGCCTGCCCGGTCTGGTGGTGTACCGATTCAGCGGCAGCCTCTACTACGCCAACGCCAACCTGTTCTTCGAGCAGGCCAACCTGCTGTTGACCGGCCCGTCGCCGCTCCGGTGCTTCTGCATCGACGCCGCGGCGATCCCCGACATCGACTACAGCGGCGGCGAAACCCTGCGCCAGCTGTACGGCGTGCTCACCGCACGAGGTATCCGTCTGGTCATCGCCGCCCCGCTCCCGGCGGTGGTGAGCGCGATCGACCGCTACGGCCTGGCGCAGGAGTTGCGTGACGATTCGATCTTCCCGTCCGTCGACGCGGCGGTCGCGGCCTTCCGTCGGTCCGACGAAACGTCGCAGTGATCCGGAACGGTCTGCCGGACCGCTACTCGGCGAAGCTGGCCTCGGCCGCGGACGCGTCGAGCAGGAGGCCCTCGGCGACGAGGCGTTCGCGCTCTTCGAGCCGTTCCTGCTGGAGTTCGTGTGCCCGACGGCGACCGGGCAGGAAGAGACCGACGACGATCGCCACGAGCAGGACGACGATCACCGCGGCGAACACGGTGTTGAAGGCATCGACGGCGTCGCCGACCACGCTCGGATCGGTGAGGTCGGCCGTGTCGGGTGCCGTCGACGCGAAGATCGACGCGAGCACCGCGGTGCCGAACGCCGCCGCCACCTGCCTGGTGACCGAGCTGAGTCCCGACGCCTGGCCGACGTAGCTGGCGCTGACCGAGTTCATCGCCGTCACGTTGGGCGACATCGACCCGATGCCGGCGCCGAAGCCACCGCACAGGAGGGCGAGGGAGATCCACGCCAGATTGGTATCGGCCGTCAGGTGGGCCAAGCCCCCAGTACGACACGGCCATGATCGCCGCGCCGAGCGTGTACGGCAGTCGTGAACCGAAGCGGTCGGTGAGCCGCCCACCGAGCGGCATCATCACGGCCACGCCGAGCGCTGCCGGCATCATCACCAGTCCGATGCGCAGCTCGTTGATGTCCCTCGTGCTTCCGAGCTCGAGCGGGGTGTAGACGAGCCGGCCGTACTGGGCGACCGTCATCAGGCACAACGCGCCGATCGACACGGCGAACACCGGTGTCGCGAAGAGTCGCATCTCGACGAGTGGCGCGTCGTGATGGAGCGAGTGCAGCGTGAACGCGACGAGCAGGAGCGCTCCGCCGGCGAGCAACGCGATCACCGCAGGCGAGGTCCATCCCCATTCGCCGCCCTGCTGCAGCCCCACGAGCACGGCGACCAATCCGGCACCGGCCGTACACAGCCCGGTGAGGTCGAACGGGCGCTTTTCGCGGTAGCCCGTGTCACGCAACAGCGACATCGCCACCGGGATCCCGATCAGGCCGACGGGCACGTTGATCAGGAACAGCCAGCGCCAACCGACCGACGACACGACCAGGCCTCCGAGCACCGGCCCGATCGCGGGCGCGGCCATCACCGCGATCCCGAAGTACCCGAGCGCCCGCCCGCGTTCTGCCGGCTCGAACAACTCGAAGATCATCGCCATCGCCACCGGGATCAGCAGTCCGCCGCCCACACCTTGCAGCACGCGGGCGCCGACCAGCATCGGCAGGGTCGGCGCGATCGAGCAGAGCATCGACGCCAGCGTGAACAGCACCAACGCGGTGATGAAGGCGCGGCGGCGCCCGAAGCGATCACCGACCCAACCACTCGTCAGCTGGGTGACGCCGACCGCGATGAGGTAGGCGGTGACCACCCACTCGACACCGTGCAACGTGCCGAAGTCGCGTTGCAGCGATGACAGCCCGAGGTTCACGATCGTGGTGTCGAGCACGACCATGAAGGCACCGAACAGGACGACCCCCATCGCCACCCATCGGTACGGGATGCCCGCCAACCTGCCGGGCCGTGACGACGGTGGTTCGGTCGTCAGGGCTTCGGGTTCGCTCACGGATGCTCCTCACACATCGGGGTGTCGGCGTCGAGGCCGGGTGAGTTGCACACTACAACTGACGCGCCGCGGGACGTAATCTGACGGGATGAACCCCGCGGCAGGCGATCCGGTCGTACCGCCGGCACCGACACGCGCCGAGCCGATCGATCTCGTCGATGCGGCGCTGGTGCGCCTCGCCCGACGCCTCACCGATTCACGGATGACCCAGACGGTCAACGAGTGGGCGGGCGTCGACGTCGAGCGCTCCGGATTCACCCTGATGGCCCGGATCGAGGACGCACCGGATGCTCGGCTCGATCGGTTGGCCGCGCTGGCCGACATCGATGCCTCGACGGCCAGTCGGCAGATCGCGAAATTGATCGAGCAGGGGTTGGTCGAGCGCTCCAGCGATCCGGCCAACCATCGCGTTCGGCGGCACCGCTTGACCGAGTCCGGATCCGAGGCCCTGGCCCGCTTGCGCACGGCACGGCACGATTGG
The DNA here is from genome assembly GCA_963752815.1 of Ilumatobacteraceae bacterium. Lineage (GTDB taxonomy): Bacteria > Actinomycetota > Acidimicrobiia > Acidimicrobiales > Ilumatobacteraceae > Sva-07. The sequence goes on from CAVVZI010000009.1 coordinate 240,284, forward strand.
ATCGCCCAGACCGTCGCCGAGTTCACACCGGCCGAGCAACGCGACCTCGCCGACCTCCTCACGCGCTTCGTCGACAGCTTCCCACCGCTCCCCCGCGAGCGATGAGCCAACGGACCGAGGGGTGGGCCGTTCGCTCATCGCAGAGTGATTGGAGGGGTCAGCGGGCGGGGAGGCGGGCGCGAACGTCGACGGGGAGGATCCGGCCGTCGGCGATCAGCCGGTGCGACACGACCACGGTGGCCGTCTCGGCGGCGAGGAGACCGATCAACACGAGCACCTGCGCGGCGGCCGCGTCGGCGGCCGAACCGCCGCCGAGCAGGACCCCGACGAACGCTCCGGGGAGCGTGACGAGGCCGACGGTGCGCGTCTGATCGATCACGGGCACGAGGGCCTCGGAAGCGTGCCGGTCGATGAGGTTGGCGATGGCGAACCGGCGGTCGAGCCCGAGCGCGAGCGCCGCGTCGACCTGCCCCGGATCCGAGCGGAGCGTGGCGAAGGCGCGTCGCCCGGCCAACGCATGCGCGGTCATCGCTCCGCCGATCACGATGCCGGCGATCGGGATGATCGCAGGGCCGGTGAGTTCGACCGCCCCACTGCCGAAGATCACGAGCAGGACCGGCCCGACCCCGGCGCCGATCGATCCGGCCACCCAGGCGAGATCACGGCGCGCCTGCACCCGGCCGGCCGCGGTCCACACGGCGATGGCGAACATCACCGTCGCGAACAACACCGACGACCACACCTCGCGCAGCACGACGGCGATGACGGCCGACACGGCGACGAGTTGCACCACCGAGCGGACGGCGGCGACGACCAGGTCCCGCGAGATCCCGAGCCGGCCCCAGACGGCCGCTCCCACGGCCAGCGCGAGCAGGACGACCAGCGCGAGGCACAGCGCCCAACCGAACGCCGGACCACCCGTCACGTCGTCAAGGTACCGGTCGCCGCATCCGCAGCACGTGCACGCCGTGCCCGTCGAGGGCGACGTACAGCCCGCCGGCGATCAGCTGTGCGCCGTCCCGCTCGTACCGCTCCCCCGACAGGAGATCGTCGAACACGACCTCGGGAGGAAGATCGGCCCAGCCGAGACGCACCATGCCGTCGGCTCGCTCGCCGGAGAGGTTCACCACGATCAAGTGGCGCGTCCCACTGCTGGTCCACGACCACGCCGCCAGGCGTTCGGCACTGCGGTTGTCGGGCCATCCCTCGACCGGTACGAGTGTCCAGTCGCCCTGGCGGAGCCCGCCCGCAAGGGCGGCGAGCAGCCGATCGACGAAGTGCCGGAGCTCCGTATCGCGCGGTTCGTCCGGACGCCGACCGAGGGTGACCGGCACCCGGACGTGTCGACCGTCCGCTTCACCCTCGTGGAGGAGCGCCACACCCGGCAGGGTGAACGCGCTGACGAGGGCCGCCCGGTGTTCCGCACCGTCGAAGACCGCCGCGGCCCGCGGCTCGTCGTGGTTCTCGACGAACCGAACCGTTCTCCGTTGCACGGCGGGATCGACCGCGACGTGGGCGAGCAACTCGCCGGCCGGCGCACGGTGAGCGAGGAGGTCGTACAGGCCCTTGTCGTAACAGGCGTCGAAGCCCTGGTCGAGCAGCACGGGTTCGAGGTCCCAGTACGCCTCGGCCCAGAACGCGAAGTCGGAACGGACCGCACGCGCCGCACCGATCACCGTCGGCCAGTAGCCGCGGCCGCCATCCGGTGCGGGTCCTCCCGATGCTCGATCGCCCCACGTGCGGTGGAACACGTCGTCGAGCATGAGCATCGCCATGTCGCAGCGCAGCGCGTCACATCGTTCCGTGAGCCCGACGACGAGTTCCGCGGCCGCCGCCCGCAGGTCGGCACTCGACGCATCGAGTTGGAGCACCTCCGGCCAGGCGGGGAAGTACGGGTCACGGCCGCGGGCGAACACGTGCTCGCCGACCTCGAAGAACGACGCCGGATCGCGTCGGAGATCGTCGCGCGACCCGCGGACGAACAACTCCGGCCGGCTCGCCACCCACGGATGGTCGGGCGCGACGTGGTTGGGGACGAAGTCGAGGACGAGCCGGACGCCTCGAGCCGCCAGCGCCGCTCGCGCCACCGCCAGGCCCTCGTCACCGCCGAGGCGCTCGTCGACCACGTAGTCGCGAACACAGTACGCGGACCCGACCACGTCGGAGTCGGTGACGTCGCCGAGCGCCGCTCGCTGTGACTCGACCATCGACGGCTCCGAGCGGGCGATCGCGGCGCCGACCGGACTGCGCTCCCACACCCCCATCAGCCAGACGGCGTCGATCCCCGGTCGCGCCACGTCGTCCCACACGTCGTCGGGCACGTCGGCCAACGTCAGCGGACGACCCGCGATGCGTTCGAGGTCGGCCAGCCACACCCAGGCGAAGATCTCGTGCACGACGGGGTGTTCGGGCCAGCCGGCCGACAGTTCCTCGCGCTCACCCACGACGGCCAGTCTCGCGCCGTCAGGGCCGCTCCGGTTCGATTGCGTGACGTCGCCAGCGATACTCAAGCTCGACTATCATGTCGTTGATGTCGACTCGCCTGCTCGTCCTGGGCGCCGTGAAGATCTTGCAGCCCGTCCATGGCTACGACGTGCGCCGCGAACTCATGTCGTGGCAGCTCGACGCGTGGATGAACCTCCAGCCCGGTTCGATCTACTCGGCGCTGAAGACGCTCGAGCGCGACGGCCACATCACGGTGACGTCGCGCGAGCGATCCGCCGGCCGCCCCGAGCGGACCGAGTACGTCCTCACGGCGGAGGGCGACAAGGAGTTCAGCCAACTGCTGCGCACCGCGTGGTGGACGGTCGAGGGCGGTACGGCGCCCATCATCCCCGCTCTGACAATGATGCCGTTCATGGAGCGTGACGAGCTCATCGCCGCACTCCAGTCACGAGCGAGCCAACTCGCCGGCCAACTGCAGGAGTTGAAGTTCGTCCGGGCGACCATTCGCGACGGGGCCACCGGCGCCGACGGCGACATCCCCGAGCACGTCCGCGAGGTGATCGACTACGCCGCGGCCCGCCTGAAGGGCGAACTCGACTGGTCGCGGGGGTTTGTCCGCCGGCTCCGGGCCGGGGCGTACGAACTCGTCGGCGACGACACCGCTCACCGACACGGCACCGGTCACAAGGTTCCGGATTGATTCTTATTCAAATTTGAGTACTATTGCACCCATGCTCCCCGACCCGATGATCGAGACGCACGGCCTGGCCCGCTCGTTCAAGACCAAGACCGGCCCCGTCGCTGCCGTGCAGGGCATCGACTTCGAGGTCCGCCCCGGGCAGATCGTCGGTCTGCTCGGACCCAACGGTGCGGGCAAGACCACCACGTTGCGCATGCTCACCACCCTGCTCCGTCCGACCACCGGTTCGGCGACCGTCGCCGGCGTCGACCTTCGTGCGGACCCGCGCGAGGTCCGGCGGCGGATCGGCTATGTCGCCCAGATCGGGGCAACCCCGGCGCCCGGCACCATCCTCGGCGAGGAACTCGTCGCCCAGGCTCGACTGCAGGGCATGAGCAAGGCGGACGCGACGTCCCGCCTCGCCGAACTCCTGCCACGACTGGACCTCGCCGGTTTCGAGCGGCGGGCGCTGTCGGAGATGTCCGGCGGTCAGCGCCGCCGGTTCGACGTGGCCCTCGGTCTGATGCACTCGCCGATGCTGGTGTTCCTCGACGAGCCGACCACGGGACTCGACCCGCAGAGCCGAGCGAACCTGTGGGACCACATCCGATCGTTGCGTGACGACCAGGGCGTCACGATCATGCTGAGCACGCACTACCTCGACGAAGCCGACCTGCTCGCCGACCGGTTGCTGGTGATGGACGGAGGTCAGATCGTTGCGGACGACACACCGGATGCGCTCAAGGCCCGGGTCTCGGGCGACGTCGTGTGCATCAGCGTCGACGGTGACCTCGTCACGGCCCAACAGGTGGCCGGTGACGCACTGCATCCCCGGACGAGCGTGATCGAGCGGGACCAGCTCGTGCTGACCGTCGACCGCGGCGACATCGCCGTGCCACCGCTGCTGCGGGCGCTCGACGTGGCCGGCATCCCCCTGCAATCGGTGCAGATCCATCGTCCGACACTCGACGACGTGTTCCTCACGATGACCGGGCGCTCGCTGCGCGAAGACACCACCTGACCGAAAGAGAGGCACGCATGCTCACCGAAACCTGGGTGGTCTTCACCCGCCAGATGAAGCAACAGCTCCGCAACCCCGTCTGGGTGTTCTTCGGGCTGACCCAACCGATCCTCTACCTCGTGCTGTTCGGTCCGCTGCTGACCAACATCGAAGGCGGCGGACTCGGCGGCGAGAACTCGTGGAACGTCTTCGTGCCGGGACTGCTGCTGCAACTCGTGATCTTCGGCGCCGGGTTCGCCGGCTTCGGCATCATCCAGGAACTCCGCGAGGGCGTCGTCGACCGTCAGCGGGTCACGCCCGCACGGCGGGTGTCGCTGATCATGGGCCGCACGGTCACCAACGTCGTCACCATCGGGGTGCAGGCGGTGATCCTGGTCGCAGTCGCCATCCCGTTCGGCCTCGATCCGAGCTGGAGCGGGGTCGCCGTATCGATCCTGATCGTGTGCCTGCTGTCGATCGGCCTCGCCGCAGCGTCGTACGCGATGGGCCTGATCATGCAGGACGAGGATTCGTTCGCCCCGTTCGTGCAAGGCGTGTCGCTTCCGCTCCTGCTGTTGTCGGGCGTCCTGCTGCCGATGACGCTCGCCCCGACGTGGCTCCGCAAGCTGTCGGAACTCAATCCGCTGACCTACGTGATCGACGGCGTGCGCGATCTGTTCGTCGGCGACTTCTCCACCATCGCGGCGAAGGGTGCCCTTGCGGCCCTCGGCGTGTCGGTCGTGCTCGGCTGGTGGGCAACCCGCCGATTCGGTCGCGCCAGCGCCTGAGACCGGCGAGTTGTCGCGCGGTGCCTGACCCCGCGCAACAGGTGCGGCGATCGTCGGGCGGCCGCCCGCGTAGTCTCCCGGCGTGAACGCTGACGCCGGCCTCGATCTCGACGCGGCGACACGACTGTGTGCCGCCGCCTTCGAGCAACACGCGGCGCGGTTGCGGCTGCCGAGCCTCGCATGGGGACTCGTGCGCGACGGCGAAGTGCTGGCGGGCGCCGACGTCGACGCGGTCTACCGGATCGCGTCGATGACCAAGAGCTTCACGGCCGCCAGTGTCGTGATGCTGCGCGACGCCGGACTGCTCGCGCTCGACGAGCCGATCGAACGGTACGCGCCCGAGTTCGCCGCTCTCCGGTCCCCGTTGCCCGACGCGCCGCTCGTGACGGTCCGCCACCTGCTGACCATGAGCTCGGGCCTGGCCACCGACGACGCGTGGGCCGATCGCCACCTCGACCTCCGCGATGACGAACTCGACGCCATCGTCGCCGACGGAGTCACGTTCGCCTGGATGCCCGGGACGACGTTCGAGTACTCCAACCTCGGCTACGGCGTCCTCGGGCGGGTCGTGCGCAACGTCACCGGCTCGACGCTCCAGACGTACGTGACCGAGCACCTCCTCCGCCCGCTCGGTATGACCCGCACGTCGTGGACCGCACCGGATGACGCCGTGGTGGGCTATCGCGCCCGCACCACCGACGGTGACGCGCTCGTCGCCGAACCCATGCTCGGTGACGGTGCGATCGCGCCGATGGGCGGGCTGTTCTCGACCGTGGCCGACCTGGCGCGCTGGGTCGACTTCCTCGCGTCGGCGTTCGGCCCGCCCCACGCCGCCCACGACGCGGTGCTCGGCGCGGCGTCGAGACGCGAGATGCAACAGGCCGCCCGCGCCTACCCTGCGGAGCGCTCCGTCACGACGGGCACCTGGTCGCAACGTGGCGGCGGGTACGGATACGGGTTGAACGTGCTCCCCCATCCCGCGCTGGGCACCATCATCACGCACAGCGGAGGCCTCCCCGGGTTCGGTTCGAACATGCGCTGGGTGGCGAGCACCGGCGTCGGCCTCGTGGCCATGAGCAACTCGACGTACGCCCCGATGATGCCGACCACCGCCGCCGTGCTCGATGCGCTGGCCGAGGACGGCGCTGTCACCAACCCGCCGCGGCCCGCGTCGCCGGCCGTCATCACCGCGTCGCAGCAGCTGGTGGCGATGCTCAACGGTGCGGAAGCAGACGCGATGTTCGCCGACAACGTCGACCTCGACGAACCGCCGGCGGAGCGACGGCGTTCGGCCGGCCGACTGCTCGCCGATCACGGACCGTTCACGTTGGCCCGCGTGATCGCCGAGTCGACGACGTCGGCGATCGCGATCGCGCACGGCACTGACGTCGAGCTGCACATCGGCTTCCAGCTCGCACCGATCAGCCCGTCGCTGATCCAGTCGTACGACGTCACTGTCGTCACGTGACCACCGCGTCCGCTGCGGGCTCGACAGGCATCCGCCACGGACGCGACAGTGTGGCCATGACCGAACGACTCTCCTTCGCCAAGGCGGCTCCAGAGCTCTACAAGCAGATCGCCGCGCTCGACGCCCACGTCGCCGGGCACATCGACCCCGTCCTCTACGAGCTCGTGAAACTGCGCGCCTCGCTGATCAACCAGTGCGCGTTCTGCATCGACATGCACAGCACCGACGCGCTCGCAGCCGGCGAATCGGCGGCCCGCCTGTTCGGCCTCGGTGCCTGGCACGAAACACCGCTCTACACCGATCGGGAACGGGCGGCCCTCGCCCTCACCGACGCCGCCACGCGGTTCGGCGAGCACGGTGTACCCGACGACGTCTACGCCGCGGCCCGCGAACAGTTCGACGAACGCGAACTCACGTACCTCGTCGGCGCCATCGCCGTGATCAACATGTGGAACCGCCTGGCCATCACGTTCCAGAGCACCCCGAGGAGCGCCCGCACCCGCAGCCCGGTTTGACCGCCCTGTTAGATTGCGTCGCCCATGACCGACCGTGACGACGTCGAGGACGACGCCCGGCTGCGGTCGATCGCCCTCACCGGTCTCAGCAACGCCCCGGACTCGACGATGGACCGGCTGGCGAGCCTGGCCGCCCGCCTCCTCGGCGCCGATGTCGGCCTGGTGTCACTCGTCGACGACCACCGCCAGTTCTTCCCGGGCCAGCAGGGCCTTCCCGCCCCGATCGATCAGGAGCGCCAGACGCCACTTCCGCTGTCGATCTGTCGCAGCGTGGTACGGAGCCGCGAGGTGCTGCAGATCGACGACCTGGCCGCCGACGGCGAGTGGGCTGGGCACGAAGCCTTCACCGTGCTCGGCGTGGGCAGCTACCTCGGCGCGCCGCTCGTCGACGCCGCCGATCGGGTGCTGGGGACACTGTGCGCGCTCGGACCGGCCCCTCGTGTCTGGACGATCGAGGAACGACAACTCCTCACCGACCTCGCCCTCGCCACATCGTCGGAGCTCCAGGCGCGCATCGCCGTTGCCGAGGCCAACGCCGCCCGCGACCGATCGGAGGAGTCACTCGGCCGCATCGAGATGATGGCCGATGTCAGCAGCGCGTTGATCTCCACGATGGATCCGGCCGCATCGATCGAGCGGATGCTCGAGGTCATCGTCGAACGGTTCGCGGAGTGGTCGTTCGTCTTCATCGCCGCCACCGACGACGACCCGGCCCAGGCGTTCGTGCGCCACCGCCAGCCCGACGTCGCCGCCGCCATCGCCGCGGTCACCTCCGATCCCGAACTTCGACTGCGCGACATGGCGATGACGCAAGCAGTGCTCGACGGGACGAGGCCGTTCGTCATGCTCGACAACGAGGCCGCCCAGGAGGCGGCGAGCCACGCGGGCGCGTCGATCCCGGTCTTCGACGAACTCGGGATCGGCCCGCTGATGCTCGTCCCGATGTCGATCGGCCGGCGCGTCGTCGGTGTCCTGGCGATCTTCGGCGAGCCTCGGCGTGAGCCGTTCGACCACGTCGATCTGATCCTCGCGGCCGACCTCGCCCGACGAGCGGCACTGACGTTCGAGCACCGCCGGCTGTACGCCCGCGAGCGGCAGATCGCCAGCGAACTCCAGCACTCGCTGCTCCCGCAGCTCCCCGAGCTGGAGAACCCGGAGGTCGATGCGATCTACACGGCCGCCACCGGCGCCGATGTCGGCGGTGACTGGTACGACCTGGTGGAACTCGACGACGGGTCCTTCCTGATCGTGGTCGGCGATGTCACGGGCCACGGTGTGCAGTCGGCGGTCGCGATGGGCCGCGTCCAGTCGCTGATGCGCCACCTCGCGGCGAGCGGTGAGCCGCCGACAACCATCCTCGACCGGGTCGCGAACACGGCGCGGGTGATGCTCGGCACGCTGCTCGCCACGTGCGTCACGTGCCACGCCGTACCGCACGGAGCGCGGGCGGTGGACGCTCACGTTCGCCAACGCCGGGCACCTCCCACCGGTGCTGATCCAGCCGGACGGATCCACGAATCTCGTCGAGCTCCCGCCCGGTGCGCTGATCGGCGCCGGGCTCTCCACGCCGCGCGAGACGAGCACCGTCGAGATCGAGTCGGGGACGATCCTGCTCATGTACACCGACGGGCTGATCGAGAGTCGCGACGAGCCGATCGACGACAGCATCGAGCGCCTGCGCAAGGCGGCCGCCGAACTCGACACGGTGATCCTGTCGACGTTCTGCCGCCGCCTCACCACCACGGTCGAGCCCGACGGCAGCGACGACATCGCCTGCATCGCCGTCCGCTTCCACTGACCCCGCCGTCCCCCATGTGTCGGGTATTTCGCGTCGTCGGGTATTCGCGGGACGTGGGTGCTCGAATACCCGACGCAGGAGTTACCCGACACGAGGAGGGTGGATGTGTACGGTGACGCCATCGACCGTCCGGCCCATCAGCACGAACCGCACACGGGATCCCTGGCCTCCCGGCTGAACTGGCTCCGCGCCGGCGTGCTCGGCGCGAACGACGGGATCGTCTCGGTCGCCGGGCTCGTGATCGGCGTCGCTGCTGCCACCACCAACCGTCACCGAGATCGCCACCGCCGGCGTGGCCGGGCTCGTGGCCGGCGCGGTGTCGATGTCGCTCGGCGAGTACGTATCCGTGAGCACCCAGCGCGACACCGAACAGGCGATCATCGCCGAGGAGCGGCGCGAGATCGCCGAGATGCCCGACGTGGAGCACGCCGAACTCGTCGGCATGCTCCGCCTGCGTGGCCTCAGCCCCGACCTCTCACGCGCCGTCGCCGACGAACTCACGGAGAACGACGCGCTGCGCGCCCACCTCGATGTCGAGTTCGGCATCGATCAACAGCATCTCGTGAGTCCGTGGATCGCGGCCGGCTCGTCGGCCCTGGCCTTCATCATCGGGGCGCTGCTTCCGCTCATCGCCATCCTCGTCCCACCCGAGCCGGCAAGAATCCCCGTCGCCTTCGTCTCCGTACTCATCGGGCTCCTGATCACCGGGTTGCTCAGCGCATCGGTCGCCCGGTCGCGGCGCATCGTGGCGGTCGCCCGCCTGGTGGTGGGCGGCGCGCTCGCGATGGCGGTCACGTTCGGCGTCGGCTCGCTGCTCAACTGAGCCCGACGGCGCTCAGTCGGGCGAACTCTTGTAGCTCAGTCGGAGTTTGGTGCGAAAGGCGATGATGTCGCCGTCCTCGATCAGCACGTCCATCTCCACCACCTCACCGACGCGCACGTCCTGGTACGCCCTGCCGGCCTCGCGCACGGCGTTCCGTGCCGCCTCCTCCCACGAGTCGCTGCTCGACCCGATCAGTTCGACCACGCGATACACGCTCGAACCGCTCACGACTGGTTGCTCCCTGGCATGACAGATCCTTCCGTCTTGGTGACGCCGGCGCGGAACCGCGTCGACAGCTTCAACTGCGTCTCGAACTCGAACTCGCCGGACGGCAGGAGTGTGGCACCGCAGGCCACTGACCTCGCCGACGCGCGCATCGTCGTACTTCCGACATCCGTCGTCGACGGCCCGCTCCGCAGCATGGCGCCAGCTGAGTCCGGTGGCGCCATGGGTCGTGACCCGGTAGACGCTCTCGCTCCCACCCCGGATCAACGGTGGGCGGTGCGACGAGAAATCGGCGGAGCGCGGCTGCGTCGTCATCGCGGCGATCGACGCCATCACGTCGTCGAGCATGAGTTGACGACGCTTCCGGCTCCCGCCGTGGCGGTAGTCGGCGGGGTCGATCGGCTCGCCGAACCGGATCGTCACCGGTCCGCTGAACGGACGCGGCACCGAACTGCCGATCGGCTGGACGCGCTCGGTGCCGATCAGGCCGACCGGGATGATCGGCGCGCCGGAGATCATCGCCAGGTGGGCGACGCCGGAGTGTCCCCGGTGCAACTGACCATCTCGTGAGCGGGTGCCCTCGGGGTAGATGCCGACGAGTTGACCCTTGGCGAGGAGGTCGGCGGCGGTGGTGAGCGCGGCCATCGAGGCCTTCTTGACGTCGCGCTTGATCGGCACCATGCCGAGGGCAGGGAAGACGAACTTGGTCAGCCGCGCGTCCATGTACTCGGCCTTGCCCAGGAACACGACAGGGCGCGGCGCCATCGCCATCAGCAACGGCGAGTCGAAGAACGAGCGATGGTTCGCGCTGATGATCGCGGGACCGTCACGCGGGATGTGCTCGACCCCGATCACGTGGGCGTGGTAGAGCAACCTGATCGCCGGACGGGCGGCCGCCCGCGCCGGGCGGGCCAACGCGCCGACGCGCGGATCGTCGTCGGTGCCGAAGGCACGAACCTTGAGATCCCCGAGCCACGATCGCAGCGTTTGGTCGATGTTCACGATTGTTCCACGTTCCGGGGCCTCGCCCGACCAGGAGGCACCCGGTTCAGGCTCGCTCGTTGCACCCCGGCGGCAAGAGCGCGCGCAGCGGGCATCGACGCCGACCGCTCAGGTGGTCGACGAGCCGGTCGACGTCGCACACACCCTCCACGAGGAACACGTCCTTCGCCACGCCCTCGACCGTCGAGATGCTCGCCGCCTCGACCGAGACGTCGTTCGCGGCGAACCAGCGGCACACCGCCGAGAGCAGTCCGAGCCGGTCGGGCGCGGTGACGCGGACCACCGAGCGACCGTCGCCCTCGCCGGTGACCGACACGTCGGCGCGGCCCGATGCGGAGAACGGCGCCTGGACGTGTTCGCCCGCGCCCACGTCGCGGAGGCGAGCGCCGATCGCCGCCCATCGCTGCTGGTCGAGACCGCCGCTCGCCTTCACCGTCAACGAGTGCAGGGCGAGGCCGTCGCGGGGCCATGTCATCGCCGACGCCGACACCACCGAGGCGCCCTCGATCGCGAGGACCGCCGCCGTGTCGGCGAGCAGGCCCGGCCGATCGCGCGCCACGACGGTCAACCGGTGCAGGTTCGACGAACGGATCGAGCGGGCGACGGCACGCACTTCGTCGCGCTGCAGCTTCGGATGACAGAGGGCGAGGTCGGCGGCGAGCACGGCGGGCGGCGCGCTGAGCACCCACAACGGCGACACGCCCTTGAGGAGCCGACGCGTCACGGTTTCGGGCACGGTGGTCTCGCGCAGCAGCGACCGCAACTGGTCGACACTGGCCGTGGCGGCCTGTTCGTGGTGCTGCAGCGCCTGGACGTGCACGATGTTGTCGAGCACCTGGCCGAACACGTCGGGGCTGGCCAGCAACCACGAGTGCCCACCGGCCACCACCTGACCGTCGGCGCGGAACGTCGAGCAGAACGTGTCGAATGCCGACAGCGGGATGACGCCGTCGTGGTCGCTCCACAGCACCAGCGTCGGCAGACCCCGGGCCGCCAGCGCCGACATCTCGTCGCCGAGATCGGCCGACATCGCGAGACGAGCCGCGTCGAGCATCGCCACCGGGTCGCGCATGATGTTCTCGACGAACACCCGCGGGACCAACCGCGCCGTCGAACCGGCGGAGTTCGGCAACGCGAGTTGGACCATCGGATCGACCAGGGCGCGGACGTCGAAAGCTCGGCTGAGCAGGTTGCCGACGATGGCGCTCGGATCACCGACCGAGTTGAGCACGACGAGGTAGCGGGCCATCTCGCCGTGATCGTGGGCGAACTTCGTCGCCACCCCACCACCCATACTGTGGCCGAGGACCACCATCGGGTCGGTGACGCCGATCGCCGAGACGAAGTCGGCGACCCAGTCGGCGTAGCCCGCGAGGGTCCGCTGCTTGGTCGGCAGGGCAGCCGTGCCGCCGAAGCCCGGCAAGGAGGGTGCGATCACCCGACAGCCGCGGGCGGTGAGGCGCCGCAACGATCGCTGGTACGCACGGTGATCGAGCCCCCAGCCGTGCAGGAACAGCACGGGGAGACCGCGCCCGCCGGTCGCGTACACGGCGGGTCGGCCGTCGACATCCACGCGATTGGTGATCATCTGATCGACGTGCCACCGTGAACGTGCGTTCGGTGGAAGGTCGGTGATCACATGTGCGACATCCCCCATCGGGACCCACCGTAAGCATCCCGTGATTTCGTTCGTTGAACGGATGATGAACGCCGTGCGAAAATTCCGACGGCCACACCGCCGCTCCTGGCCTCATGGTCATCGACGGGCGCGGTGCCGGGCGACACGCACCCGATTGCCACAGGCGACGGAGCAGTAGTGGCGCGTCGCCCCGCGATCGTCGTGGACGAACACCCGTTGGCATCCGTCGGCCGCGCACACGCCCCACGGGACGGTCGACCGGCCGGCGAGCGCGTTCGCCAACGCGAACGCCCCCGTCGCACCGAACCAGCGATGCAGCGGTTCGTCATCACCGCGGTCGATGTGCAGATGCCAAGGCCACCCATCGTGTCGCATCAGTTGCGGCGGTGCGCAGTAGCGCTTCATCGAGGCGTTGAGCAGCGCGACAGCGCCGTCGAGGTCGTCCTGCTCGACGACGGAGAGCAACTCCGCGATCACCTCGCGGACGCGGCGCTCGTCCGCGACCGTGATGTGCTCGAGCACTTCGCCGTGGCGGCGCAACACGTCGATCAGCGAGGCGGAGTCATCGCCGGCGAATCCCGACCGAGCCACGTTGAGGACATCGATCGTTCGGATCAGGGCGTTCGACTCGCGCTGCCGGTCCGGTAATGTGCTCATCGATCTATGACGTTACAGCTCCCGCGTTACGTGTCGGCTGCCACCGCCGCTCGACTCGTCGCCGAAGGCACCACCATCGCGTGGGTGCTCGTCGGCAGTGAGCACGACGTCGCCGACTCGTCGATCGGATTGCTCCTCGCCGCGGCGACGTTCCCGCAGATCGTGATCGCGCCATGGGTCGGTCGCCGCGCGGACAGCTCGGCGCGACCCGCGTTGTTGCTGGCAGGACTCGTGGCTGTCGGTGCCGTCGGCCTCGGCGCGGTCGGCCTCGGGCTCGGGTCGGTTCCCATCGGCCTGCTCATGGTGGCAGCCATCCTGGTGGCGTTCAGTCAGCCGGCGATGATGGGCGCGCTCAGCGGGCTGGCCGCCCGAGCGACGAGAGCGACGACGTTCGAGGCGTGGGACGCCGCTTCGTACGGTGGGGCCGCAATCGGCGCGCAACTCCTGGTCGTGGCCGTGGTCGCGATCTCGGGCCCCACGGCGGCCGTCGGCGCACTCGTCGTCCTCGCAGGCCTGGCGGCGATCGCTTTCGCCCGCCTGCCGTTGCCCCCTGCCGCCACACCAGCGGCAGGCGGCTCCGCGGTGAAGTCGATCTTCCGGGTCATCGGCGCGGACCGGTGGTTGCTCTCGGTCACGGTGCTCACGACGGTGTCGATGAGCGCGATGGGCGGGGTCGCCCTCGTGGCCGTCGACCTCGCCGAACGGACCGGACGCGCCGCCGATGCCGGGGGCCAACTCGTACTGACGATGGCGATCGGAGCGGTCTGCGGATCGATCGCCTGCATCCGCCTCCGCCCACCCGACCGACCACTGCGCCGCGCCGCGCTGAGCGTGGCTGCCATCGGTGCCGCGTTCGCGGCCGTTGCGAGCGGCGTCTGGCCGATCTGTCTCGTCGCCTTCTTCGTCGCCGGTGCCGCCGACGCGCCCCTGCTCATGTCCACGTTCACCATTCGTAACCGGCGCACGCCCGACGCGGTGCGGGCGTCGTTGTACACCGTGTCGGCGAGCCTCAAGATCGGTGGCACGGCCCTCGGGGCGGTCGGGGTCGGCGCACTCCTCGACGCAACGGCCGGCGCCGAAGGCGCGATCGCGCTCGCCGTCATCCAAGTGATCGCGCTCGTCGGATGCGGGCTGTGCTGGATACGGTCCGCACCCATGCGACTCAACACCGTCCGCCGGGGCGCCGGCGACCCCATCGTGTTCCTCCACGGCCTGGGCACGTCCGCCGACACGTGGTCGGCCGGCATGGACCTGCTCGCCGACCGGTACACCGTGGTGGCGATCGACCTGCTCGGCCATGGCGGCTCCCCGGTGCCCGACGATCCCGCCGAGTACACGCGTGACGCCGCGCTGAACGACATCGACGAGGTCCTCGCCGAACTCGATCGGCCGGCCGTGCTCGTCGGCCACTCGCTCGGTGGGTACCTGGCACTCGCCCATGCGGCGACCCGTCCCGGCGCCACCCGGGGTGTGGTCGTGTTGAACACCGGGCCGGGCTATCGCGATCCGGTCAAGCGCGAGGAGTGGAACGCCCGCACCCGCCGCAACGCGCACCGCTTCGGGGTTCCCGAGCAGGTGACGACGCTCAATCTGCAGGAGGACTCGGTCGTGATGGAACGACTCGCCGAGATGACCACGCCGACGCTCGTGCTCGCCGGCTCGGAGGATCGGGCGGAATACACGGGCGCGGGCGAGTATCTCCAGCGCAAGATGCCCGACGCCCGCCTCGTGGTGGTCGACGGCGGCGAACACTCGATGCACGAGGACTCCCACGCCGCGGTGGTGGCCGACCTGATCGCCGACTTCGTCGCCGCCCTCGAACCCGTCTGACCCTCACCCCTCATCTCCGTCGAACGCGTGAACAAGGTGCGGCGCAGGTGCGCAGATTGATCACGCATTCGACGGGAGATCGAGGGGTGATCGCGTGATTTTGGCGGGGCGTAGGGTTCGGGCATGCGTGAGTTCGATCTCGCCCAGTTGAACGTCGGCCGGTTGCGAGCACCGACCGATTCGCCGATCGTCGCCGAGTTCATGGAAGCGCTCGACCCGATCAACGCGCTCGCCGACGCCAGTCCCGGCTTCCTGTGGCGCTTCCAGACCGACGACGGCAACGCCACATCCGAGCGCCCGTTCGACGACGACACCGTGCTCGTGAACTTCTCGACGTGGGAGTCGATCGACGCGCTCGCCGACTACGTCTACCGCACCGCACACACCGAGTTCCTCCGGCGCCGACGCGAGTGGTTCGAACGCTTCGACGGCGCGATGGTCGTGCTGTGGTGGGTGCCGGCGGGGCACCGTCCCTCGGTGGCCGAGGCGATCGAGCGCCTCGCGCACCTCGAAGCCCACGGCCCGACGCCGTACGCGTTCACGTTCCGGCATCGATTCGAACCGGGCCACACCGAACCGTCGCCGGCGAACGAACTCGACGTCTGCCCCGCCTGACCTCACCCCGTCGACTGCGTGAACAATGTGCGGTGCAGGTGCGCAGATTGATCACGCATTCGGCTGGGGTCGGGTCGGGTGGTCAGGCGAAGCCGGCGATCGGGTGCGGCGTGTAGGGCTCCTCCAGCCGGGCGATGTCGTCGGCCGACAACTCGAGGTCGACCGCCGCGATGGCGTCGGTGAGGTGATGGGGTTTGGTCGCGCCGACGATCGGTGAGGAGACGAACGGCTTCGACAGCATCCACGCGAGGGCCACCTGGGCCCGCGACACGCCACGCTCGGCGGCCACCTCGGCCACTCGCTCGACGATCACCCGATCGCCCGGCGCCGTGTCGTACAGCGTGCGGCCGAACTCGTCGCTCTCCGACCGCTCGGTGGCCTCGTCCCAATCGCGGGTCAGCTTGCCGCGGGCGAGCGGGCTCCACGGGATCACGCCGACGCCCTGATCGACGCACAGCGGCATCATCTCGCGCTCCTCCTCGCGGTTGAGGAGGTTGTAGTGGTTCTGCATGCTGACGAACTTGGTCCAGCCGTGCTGCTCGGCGGTGTACTGCGCCTTGCTGAACTGCCACGCGTACATCGACGACGCGCCGATGTAGCGAACCTTGCCCGCCTTGACGACGTCGTGCAGCGCCTCCATCGTCTCCTCGATCGGAGTGCGCGGGTCGTACCGGTGGATCTGGTAGAGGTCGATGTAGTCCATGCCGAGCCGGCGCAGGCTGGCATCGACCTCGGTCATGATCGACTTGCGCGACAGGCCGATGGCGTTGCGGCCTCGGCGCATCGGCCCGTTGACCTTCGTCGCCAGGACGACCTCGTCACGATTGGCGAAATCCGCCAGCGCCCGGCCGACGATCTCCTCGCTCGTGCCGATGGAGTAGACGTTCGCCGTGTCGAAGAAGTTGATGCCGGCATCCAGCGCTTCCTTGATGAAGCCGCGGCTGGTGTCCTCGTCGAGCGTCCACGCGTGATTTCCGGTCGACGCGTCGCCGAAGCTCATGCAGCCGACACAGATGCGGGACACGTCGAGGCCGGTGCGGCCGAGCTTGGTGTACTTCATGATTCCTCCGCAGCGTCGGGTGTCGTGGGTCCGCGAGCGAACCTACGCCACCCGACGCCATCGGCGGGAAGCGTGCGTCCTGCAGCGTGTCCTACTGCGACTCGGGCGGGCACCAGAGCCCGAACACCGCACCGTCGGGGTTGGCGGCGTAGCCGAACGTGAGCCCGAAGTCGGTCTTCTCGACGTCGGCGATCATCGAGCCGCCGTTCTCCTTCACCGCCACCAGTGCGGCGGCGACATCGGGAACCTGCACCATGAAGAGGGCATGGTCGGGGTACTCGCCCTTGTTGTCGGCGATGCCACCGCCGATGGCCGCACCTTCGCCGAGGCCGATCATCGAATAGCCGGGCGCGGAGTCGTCGAACGTCCAGCCGAAGACCGCTCCGTAGAAGGTCTTGGCTCGTTCGGGGTTCGCCGTGTGGATCTCGAACCAGGTGACGGGGTTGGCAGTGCGGTTGGATGTGGTCGTGTCGTTGCTCATGGCACCGACGATGCACGGCCTCGGCGACAACCCTGTGTCGGTGTTTCGCGACATTCCGACAACGCGATCCGGAGACAGGCGTCACATGCCGAAGATGCCACGCCCGATCAGGTCGGGGATCTCGACCTGGCTGGGATCGAGCCCCCGTTCGGGCGACCGCTCGTCGAGCATGACGGCGCCGGTGATGCGATCCAGCCGGAAACTCCGGGGCGAGTCGCGCAGGCGGCACCACGCCCACAGGTACCAGTTGGGGTGCATGCCGAGCACGGCGATCGGCTCGACCACCCGATCGGTCTCCTCGCCGGTCTTGTCGACGTAGCCGATCTCGAGCACGCGCCGCTGCACGATGGCGTGCTCGACCGCGGCCGGCGGCCGAGCCTGGCCGGCCCGGTTGTCGAACAGTCGGATCCGGGCGGCCAGTTCCAGCGTCCCTTCGGCGTCGACTTCGCTCAGCACGGCGAGGATCTTCTGCAGCGCGCTGCGGCCGGCGTGCGTGAACGGCATCGACGAGTCGACCGCGAGGGCGGTGGCGACGGCCGCGACCTCCGCCGCCGTGAGGTTCAACGGCGGCAGCGTGTGCTGCGTGTCGATCGCGTAGCCGCCGCGCCGACCGGGGGTGGCGTAGATCGGCACACCCGCTTGCTGCAGCGCCGACAGGTCGCGCTCGATCGTCCGGCTGCTCACCTCGAACCGCTCGGCCAGCGACGTGGCACTCCGCCACGCGGGCGACGCGGCGCGGAGCTCCTCCACCAACGCATAGAGCCGATCCGTCCGATTCACCGCCCCAGTCCACCCACACACCGTCCAGCCGTCGTTTGCGTCAGGATTTCTGCGGGACGTCCCGCAGAAATCCTGACGCAAACGACGATCTGGCGCGTTCGGCGGGTCGGATCGGGCGAGTGGATAGGTTGCGGGCGTGTTCTTGTACGGGGTCGTCAACGCCAGTCCTGACTCGCTCGCGGGCGACTCGATCGCGACGACTCCGGAGGCAGCCGTCGCGAGGGCCCGGCAGCTCCTCGCCGACGGCGCCGACGGGATCGACCTCGGCGGGCAGGGATCCACCGACATCGCCGCGGTCGTCGACTGGACCGACGAATGGGCCCGGGTCGAGCACATCATCCCCGCGCTGGCCGGGCTCGGCGTCGAGGTGTCGATCGACTCGTGGCGGCCCGAGGTGGTGCGGCGTGCGCTCGACGCCGGCGCCACCGTCATCAACGCCGCCGACGGGATGCAGACCGACGAGATGTGGCAGGTCGCGGCCGACTACGACGTGCCGATCGTCCTGCCGTTCCTGTCCGGCCCCAACCCCCGCGAGATGGCCCTGGTCGAGCACGATCCCATCGCCGTGATGATCGACTTCTTCGAGCAACGACTGGCCGACGCCGACCGGTTCGGCCTGCGCGCGCGCTGCATCGTCGACCCGGGCACGGGGTTCGCCCCGTCGAACTGGCCGTGGGAGGACCGTTTCGTCTACCAGAAGCAGGTGTATTCGAACCTCGACGAGCTCCGCCGCTTCGGTCTGCCGCTCTACATCGCGCTGCCGTGGAAGGAAACCGCACAGCACGACGAACTGCTCGACATCGTGGTCCGCCAACGGCCCGAGTTCGGCCGTGCGCACTACCCGGCCAAGATCCGCGCGGTCGAACGCCGCCACGAGGCGCTCTGACCTGTCGCGAAGTGCCTGACCCCGCGCAACAGGTTCAGGCGTAGCGTTCGATCGTTTCGGCGGGGATGGGTTCGGTGGGCAGGAGCCGGACCCGGTCGCCGTGGGGGCGCAGGTCGCCGGAGGCCGCGTCGAACTCGAACCAGCGGGCCTCGAGGTTGGCGAGCTGACGCCACTCCTCGCCCGCTGCCCGTTCGAGCGCCGTGATCACGCCCGCCGTGCGAGACCACCAGCCGTCGAGGTCCCAGCGTGGCGCTCGGCCAGCGCGCGCAACGAACGGACCGCGCGCGCCGCGATCTCGTCGTTCGGTTCGTATCCGGGAGGACGACGCTGTTGCGCCAGCCAGTTCGGGTACCGCGCTTCGATCTCCGACCGGAGCAGTCCCTCCCACTGGCCGGCCGACCGCTCGATCAGATCCTCCTCGGCGTCACCGAGTTGGATCCCCGCCCCGTGCGCGAGCAATTCACCGGTTCGCCGTGCCCGCGCCAGGGTCGAAGTGACCACGACCCCGAACGGACCGCACGCGGCGAGTTCCACCGCGGCCTCGCGCGCCTGCTCCTCGCCGAGCGGTGAGAGCGGCGCATCGGCGCGGCCCTGCCAGCGTCCGATCGCGTTCCACGTGGACTGGCCGTGGCGGACGAGCAGGAACCGGGTGGGCTCGACGTCAGGCCGGACGATGCGGACCGCCGACCGCTCACCCACGGTGCAGCCCGAGATCACGCAACGACCGACGCGACCGCAGGTTCAAGGGCACTTGCGTCCCGTCGGCGCGCCGCAGCGTCATCTCGTCCTCGCCCACCGGCGGTTCGATGCCGGCTCGCGACAGCATCGTGGCCATCACCTCGGCGGCCTGCACCGACAGCGACTGCAGCGAGCGGTTCCGGTGTTCGCGGGTGCCGAGGTCGACCTGGGCGATCGCTTCGGGACCGTACAGACGACAGATGTCGATCAACATCGCGATCTCGACGCCCCAGCCCTGTTGGAACACCAGTCGCTCCAGCACGTCACGGCGCCCGGCGTACTCGCCCGACAGCGGCTGCGCCAGGCCGGTGAGTTCGGGGAAGTACATCGACATCAGCGGTCGGGCGACCAGCTCGGTGGTCCGTCCGCCACCGCCGTACCGGGTCGGCCGGTGGTAGAGCGCCTTCACCAGCGCCACCGACTCGTCGTCGAGCATCGGCGACAGGAGCTTCACCACCCAGTCGGGCTCGAAGCTCGTGACGTCGCCGTCGCACCAGACGATGAAGTCGCCGTGGCTGACGAGCAAGGTCGCCCAGAGCGCGTTGCCCTTGCCATGGCCCCATCCGTGCGTCGCATGCACGTCGTCGATCGAGACCACCCGGGCACCGGCATGAGCAGCGACGCGCGCCGTGTCGTCGGTGCTGCGGTCGTCGAGCACGATCAGCTCGTCGACGATGTTGTTCGCTGCCCATGAGCTCGCGCCGGATCACGCTCACGAGCGGGCCGATCGTCGCCGCTTCGTCCCGGCACGGGATGCACACCGACACGGTGCGCCCCGCCTTCGCCTCGGCGAGCACGTTGCCGGCACAGTCGTCGACCTCGAAGGTCCGTACGCCCGTCATGTCAGCTCAGCTCGAGCGGGCCGACCGCCGTGATCCCCGCCGGCTCGAGACGCTCGTCCCACCCCGCCGGACAGCGCTCCGGAGCGATCTCGGCCAGTGGCGTGAGCACGAAACGCCGCTCGGCGAAGTGCGGGTGCGGCACGACCAGATCGGCGGTTTCGATGGTCGCGTCGTCGTACATGATGATGTCGACGTCGAGCGTGCGCGGACCCCAGTGCACCACCCGTTGGCGCATCGCCTCGCCTTCGATCCGCTGACAGCGCCGCAGCAGGGCGAACGGGTCGAGCGGCGTCTCGATCTCGACGACCATGTTGAGGTACGCACCCTGGTCGTCGGGGCCGCCGACCGGGTCGGTCTCGTACACCTGCGACACGGCGACCACCCGGTCGAGACCCGCGACACCCATCCGCAGGAACGCACGACGGTCGCCGAGGTTCGAGCCGAGGGCGATGAACGCGCGGTGCGACGACTGCCGAGCGACGGCCGCCGTCGAGCGGGTGCGGCTGATCCGCACGGCCGTGCTGGCGGCATCGACGGCGATCGGCGGGCGCAACTTGGTGAGTGTGACGGTGACGGCTTCGACGCGGTCGAACGTGAGCACCTCGTCGGCCACCCGTGCCGCCAGCCGTTCGAGCAGCACGTCCTTCGACTCGGACACCACGGCCACGACCTGGTCGGCGACCCAGCCGTAGTGCACGGTGTCGTCGAGATCGTCGGACTGGCCGGCGTCGCCGAGATCGACGTCGAGCGTGAGGTCGATCTGCAACGGCTGGGGGATCTCACGCTCGTGCGGGAGGGCGCCGACGATGGCGACAGTGCGGATGGCAGAGATCTCGATCTGGTCGGTCATCGGGGGGCACCTCTTCGGCTCGCGTACGCCAGAAACCTATCGGGAGGCTGCGCCATCGCTTCGGCGCGGAAGGGTCAGCCGGACCGTCGTTCCCTCACCCACCGCGGTCTCGATCGCGACGGTGCCACCGTGCGCGGCGACCGCGGCTGTGAATCGTACGCCCCGGTTCGGCACCGGGCCGTCACGAGCGCGAACGTTCGAGCATGAACGACTCCGCGCCCACGTCCGGCCGACTCGCCGATCTCGTGGCGGTCGTGGTCGGGGCGGGACAGACCCCGGGCGAGACGATCGGCAATGGTCGCGCCATCGCCGAGACGTTCGCCCGCGAAGGCGCCCTCACACTGTGCGTGGATCGCCAGTCGGAACGCGCCGACGACACCGTGGCCGCCATCCGCTCCTCCGGCGGCGAGGCACATGCCTTCGCGGCCGACGTCACCACCGCGGGCTCGGGCGACGCGATCGTCGGCGCGGCGCTCGAACGGTGGGGCCGGATCGACGTGCTGGTCAACAACGTCGGCATCGGTGGGCGCGGCGACGGTCCGGCGCACTCGGTCGACGACGAGGCGTTCGACCTCATCCTCGCCGTGAACACCCGGGCGATGCTGCGCACCTGCAAGGCGGTGTTGCCGACGATGCGCGAGCAGGGGCACGGGTCGATCGTGAACATCTCGTCGGCCGCTTCGTTCGCCGGCGGCTTCCAGATCGCCTACGAGGTCTCGAAAGCGGCCGTCAACCGGCTGACCACGAGCATCGCCCAGTCGAACGCGTCGCGCGGCGTCCGCTGCAACGCGATCGCCCTCGGTCTCGTCGACACCCCGATGGCCGTGGGCGGGATCGCCGCCGCCCGCCGGGTGCCCGACCGACGTGGTGCGCGCCGAACGCAACGAACGGGTGCCGCTGCGCGGTGGAATGGGCACGGCCTGGGACACCGCGAACGCGGCATTGTTCCTCGCCTCCGACGAGGCCCGCTACATCACCGGTGTGGTGCTCCCGGTCGACGGTGGGCTGGCGGTCCGGATCGGCTGAAGCACCCGCGTACGACGACCACCGAATCCGCGTGAAACTACTCAGGTTCTGCCAATGTGTGTCGATGGACCCGCCGGTGCAGCGGCACCGGAGTCCGGTTGCAGTCGAAGAGACCCAGGGAGGGTTCGTGATCTCACGCCAGGTGCGTCGTTCGTTGTGCGCGTTGGTCGCCGTGGGGGTGGTGCTCGCATCGTGCTCGTCCGACGACGGCGACGGCGAAACGACGACACTCGCTCCCGAGCCCACCGAAACCCCAACCACCGACACCGAGGCGCCGGTCGACACCGGCCTCACCGGCGACGGCCTCGCCGTGGGGGTGCTCGCCCCG
This sequence comes from Ilumatobacteraceae bacterium, assembly GCA_963752815.1. GTDB lineage: Bacteria > Actinomycetota > Acidimicrobiia > Acidimicrobiales > Ilumatobacteraceae > Sva-07. The sequence goes on from CAVVZI010000009.1 coordinate 262,759, forward strand.
TCACCCGGTCTGCTCACCACCCTGTTCCAGGGACAACAGCGCGGCATCGACTTCGCCGTGGAGGACATCGCCGACGGCGGTGGCGTGCTCGGCGGTCCGCTCGACGCCACCACGACCCCGGCAGCGCTCGACGGGTCGGAGGCCGACCTCGTCCCGACCGTCGTCGAGGACGGAGCGCAGGCGCTCATCGGCCCGACCGGGTCGAGCGGCGCCTTCGAGTATCGCGACGCGGTCAAGAACGCCAACAGCATCTCGTGCAGCGCCTCGGCCAGCGTGCCGGGCCTGACGGCCGACCAGGAGACCTTCGGCCTGTTCCGCACGGCCCTGCCTGACGACGTGACCGTCGGTTACCTGACCGAGATGGTCCTCGGTCGCCGCGACGAGCAGGCGCCGGGCGCGGCCTGGAAGGTGGCGATCGTGGCCCGCAGCGACGACTACGGCCTCGCCATCGGCAACGGCCTCGCCTACGCGCTGGATTCGCACGGGCTCGTTCCGACGGTCGTCGACTACAACGCCCACCGGGTCAATTTCACCGGCACGGCATCGGAAGTCACCGATCTCGCACCCGACCTGACGGTCATCGTGTCGTACGAGGAAGGCGCGCCGATCGTCACCGAACTCGTTCGGGGCGGCGTCGACCCGGCGGCGATGATCGGGCTCGAATCGTTCTTCCGGCCCCGGATCGCCACCTTGGCGGCGCCCGACGGCAAAGCCGAACTCGTCGACGGGTTCACGATGGTCGGCACCACCGGCGACCGGGCCTTCCTCGAGCGCCTCTACGAAGCCGACCCCAACGGCCAGATCGCCAATGCGGCGCAGGCCTACGACTGCACGATGGTGTTCGCCCTGGCCAACGAGGCCGTGGCCGACGGAGCGTCCGACAGCGTCAGCGCCGCGGTCATCGACGTCACCGCCGACGGCACCACCTGCACCACCTACGAGGACTGCCTCACCAAGCTCCAGGCCGGTGAGAACATCGACTACGACGGCGCCTCCGGACGCATCGGCATCGACGAACACGGCGACCCCACGTTCGGCCGGTTCACCACCGCCACGATCCAGGACGGCGAGGTCGGCAACATCGAGACGTCCGACGTCGACGTGGCCGCACTCCGGCAGGAGCAGGCGGCGTTCGCCGCCGCGGCCTTCAACACCAAGCTGCAGCAGGCGCTGACGTTCCTCGGCTTCTACGACGGCCCGATCGACGGCCTCGAGAGCCCGGAGCTCACGGCCGCACTCGCCGCGTTCCAGGCGTCGGTCGGCCTCCCCCCGACCGGCGTGTACGACGCAGCGACCGACGCCGCCCTGCGTGCCGCGCTCGGCGAGTTCTCCGATCTGTTCAACGCCTCGACGCGCGATCTGCAGATCCTGCTCACCGACCTCGGCTTCTACAGCGGCCCGATCGACGGAATCTGGTCGCCCGAGTTGACCGAGGCGGTCCGGGCCTTGCAGCGTGAGCTCGGCGTTCCCGAGACCGGCGTGATCGACGCCGCCACCGTGCAGGCGATCTACGAGCGCGGCATCGCCACCGGATCGACCACGACCGTTCCGGCCGAGCCCGCCACCACCGCCGCACCCGCGACGACCGCCGCGCCCACCACCGCGGCACCGACCACCGCCGCACCGCACGACCGCGGCACCGGACACGACGGTCGCTCCTCCCGCGCCTCCGACCACCGAACCGCCGCCGCCGGAGCCGAGCCGAACCTGCTCGACACCCTCAAGGCCGACCCGGACTTCTCGATCTTCGTCGAGCTCGTGCTGCAGCTTCGGGATTCGACCACGACGTCGCACGATCCTCGGGCCGTTCACCGTGTTCGCGCCGACCAACGATGCATTCGACGACGCAGACACGCTGGCCGACCCTCGATCGACCTGAGCCCGGAGGAACTCGCCGAGTACCTGGCGTACTACATCGCCGAGGGTCCGTACACGACGGCCACGATGCTCGCCGACAGCGCTCCGAGAACCTCTACGGCGACGCCCTGACGATCACCGGCACCGGCGCCGAATCTGAGCGTCAACGGCGTGCCGATCGACCCGACCAAGCGCGACATCGCCGCCACGAACGGCGTGATCCAGGGATTGACCGCGTTGCTCGACGTGCCACCGGCGGCCGACGACGCGGTCGTCGTGCCCGAGAAGCCCGTCGAGACCGACGCTCCGGTGAAGACCGAAGCGCCCGTCGCGACGGAGCCGAAACCGGCCGGCTGAGCCCGGCGCACCCGACGCGGTCGTTCTTCCCGTTGTCAGTCCCGGATTGCGGGACTGACGACGGGAAGAAGCGCCGACGCTGCGGCGCCTCGCCGGCTCCTACGCCAGGACCCGAGCGCCGAACATCTGCCGGAGGGCCGCGGCGATCTCCACTCGCGCGTCGGCGGCCGATGTGATCATGCCGACGGCGGTGATCGAGGTGTGCACGAGCCCGGCGCACGCCAGGTGGCGGGTCTCGACGCCCGCGGCGGCGAGGGCTTCGGCATAGGCCTCACCCTCGTCGGCGAGCGGATCGAACTCGCACGTCACCACGAGGGCGGGCGGCAGCCCCGACAGGCTGTCCGCCAGCAGCGGCGCCGCACGCGGATCGGTGCGATCGGCCGGGTCGGCGTAGTGGTCCCAGAACCACTTCATCAGGTCTGCCGTCAGCAGGTAGCCGTCGCCGTTGGTCCGATACGACTCGCGCGTCATGTCGCTGTCGGTGACGGGGTTGATCAGCACCTGCCCGCTGAGCGTCGGTCCGCCGGCATCGCGGGCGGCCTGGGCGGCCACGGCGGCGACGTTGCCGCCGGCGCTCCATCCGCACACCGCGAGCTTGCCGGGCACGCCACCGAGATCGGCGGCGTTGGCGGCCACCCACTGCACCGCGGCGACGGCGTCGTCGGCGGCCGCCGGGAACCGGGCCTCGGGGGCGTGGCGATAGTTGACCGACACGATGATCGCGTCGCTGTCGAGGCACAGCTGACGGCAGAACGGATCGTCGGAGTCGAGGTTCCCGAGCACCCAGCCGCCGCCGTGGAAGTACACGACGATCGGATGCGGCCCTTCGGTCGGCGGGCGGTAGAGGCGGTACGGCAGGTCGCCCGCGGCGCCGGTGAGCGTCCCGTCGAGCACCTCGCCGACCTCCGGTCCGGGCGGGCTCATCGCGCCGGACGCCTCCATGAAGGCCCGGGCATCGTCGACAGGGAGCGAATCGAGGGTCGGCAGATTCAGCGCTGCCATCGTCTCGAGCACGAGGCCGACGTCGGGCTTCAACGGCCGGATGACCCCGTCGTTGGACTGTGGCGCTGCACCGTCGAGGGCGAAGCCGAGGTAGCCCCGCTCGACCACCTCGTCGCAGATCAGCCGATACGGGCCGACCCCGCCGACGTACGGCAGGAACACCCGCGGCTTGCCGGGCACGTTCGCCCCCATGTACCAGGAGTTGGCCGACGGCATGAGCGTGAGGTCGCCCCACTCGTTGACGTGCTGCACCCATCGGGCCGCGGCGGTCGCGGTCGGCTCGATGCTTGTGTTGCCGGCGTCACGGAGATCGACGAGACAGTCGGCGACCCATTCGACGTGCTGCTCGATCGACACCGCCATGTTCGACAGCACCGACGGGCTGCCGGGGCCGGTGATCATGAAGAAGTTCGGGAACCCGACCGACATCAGGCCGAGGTAGGTCTCGGGCCCGGCGGCCCACCGCTCGGCGAGCGTGACGCCGTCGCGGCCGGTGATGTCGACCGACACGATGGCGCCCGTCATCGCGTCGAAGCCGGTGGCGTAGACGATGGCGTCGAACTCGAGGCTTTCCGCGCTCGTGTCGATCCCGGTCTCGGTGACCGTGGTGATCGGCGTCTTGCGGAGATCGATGAGGCGGACGTGGGGCAGGTTGAACGTCTCGTAGTAGTTCGTGTCGAGGCACGTGCGCTTCGTGTTGATGTAGTGGTATTTCGGACACAGCGTCTCGGCGGTCTCCGGATCCTCGACGATCGAACGGATCTTGTCGCGGACGAACTCGCCGACCGTTTCGTTGGCCTCGGCGTTGGTGAGGATGTCGCTGTAGCCGGCGCCGACGAGGAGGAGCTCGCTCCCCTGCCACATCCGTTCGTACGCCTCCTGACGCTCCTCGGCCGACACGGCGAGCGCGCTGATCCCGCTCGGCTCGCCCATCGGTACGCCGGCGCGCGGACAGGCGGGCCTCGGCGTGGTAGGCGGCGGGATCCGCCTCGAAGTGCTTGCGGCGCTCCTCCGGGAGCGGGCCGTTGCGGGCCGGGATCGAGAAGTTCGGCGTGCGCTGGAACACGGTGAGCTGCGAGGCCTGGCTGGCGATGATCGGGATCGACTGGATGCCCGATGATCCGGTGCCGATCACGGCGACGCGCTTGCCGGTGAAGTCCACACCCTCGTGGGGCCAACTGCTCGTGAAGTACACGTCGCCGCCGAACCGTTCGGCACCGTCGATGTCGGGCGACTTCGGCAGTGACAGGCAGCCGGTGGCCATCACGTAGTGGCGGCACGTGACGGTCGCGCCGTCGCTCGTTTGCAGCGTCCAACGATCGGCGTCGTCGTCCCAGACGGCCGAATCGATCCGCGTGGAGAACTGGATGTCGCGGCGCAGATCGTGCTTGTCGGCGACGTGCTGCAGATAGCGGAGGATCTCCGGCTGCGCGGCGTAGCGCTCGGACCACTTCCACTCGGCTTCGAGTTCGGGGTCCCAGGTGTAGGAGTAGTCGACGGTCTGGATGTCGCAGCGGGCGCCGGGATAGCGGTTCCAGTACCAGGTGCCTCCCACGTCGTCGGCCGTCTCGAAGACGCGTACCGAGAAGCCGCGCTCGCGGAGCAGATACAGCTGGTACATGCCGGCCATGCCGGCCCCGGCCACGATCACATCGAAATCAGGAGTGCTCACCGTGTCTGCATCGCTCATGCGGCGATTGTTGCATCACGTCCGACGACGAGACGATGCGGGGCAGGACAGCGCACGCAGACCGCTCCGCCATCGTTTGGCGTCAAACCCAGTCTTGTCAGAGGGCGATCGAGTGAACCAGCCCGCTCGGCAAGACGCGGAAGGCGGCGGCCAGCTGCGGCAGGAACTCGCGGTACGCGCTCGACTCGCGCCAGAACATGCCGATTTCGCGGCTCGGCACCGGACCGACGAGCGGGAGCAGTGCCACGCCGGGTGAGTTCGCGACCGGCGGGCTCACCGCAAGGCGCGGCAGCAGCGTCACCGCGACGCTGGCGGCGACCATCTGCCGGAGCGTCTCCAGGCTGGTCGCCCTGAACCCTTCTCGTTCCACGGCGCCCACGAGGTGGCACACGCTCAGCGCCTGATCGCGCAAGCAATGGCCCTCTTCGAGCAGCAGGACGTGCTCATCGGCCAGCGCTGTGACCGGCACCGGCTCGCCGAGTCGGGCGAGTGGATGATCGATCGGCGTGGCGAGCACGAAGTCCTCCCGGAACAGCAACTCGGTGTGTAGCCCCTCGTCATGGATCGGCGTGGCAACGACGGCCACATCGAGGCGACCATCGCGGAGCCGACGCAACAGCTCCTCGGTCTTCTCCTCGACGATGAGCAGTTCGAGTTTCGGGAAACGCCAATGGATCGTCGGAATGACATGTGGCAGCAGGTACGGAGCGAGCGTCGGGAAGATCCCGAGCCGGATCGTTGCCGATGCCGGGTCGTGGTGCGACCGGGCGACGTCGCGGATCGCATCGGCCTCGGCGAGCAACGTGCGCGCGTGGGCGACCACCTCGAGTCCGACGACGGTCGGGAGCGTCTCGCGGGTGCCGCGCTCGAAGAGCTGGACGCCGAGCTCGGCCTCGAGCTTGTGCACCTGCGTCGACAGCGTCGGCTGGCTGACGAAGCAGGCGTCGGCCGCCCGCCCGAAGTTGCGATGTTCGGCGAGTGCGACGACGTACTCGAGGTCGCGCAGGTTCACGCCGCCGAGTCTTCCAGCTCCTGCTCGAACGTCTCGTCGGCCGGCGCCGACGTGCGGATCAGGTGGTCGAACGCACTCAGGCCCGCGGTGGCACCGGCGCCGAGCGCGATCACGATCTGCTTGTACGGGACGACGGTGCAGTCACCGGCCGCGAACACACCGGGGACGGAGGTTCGCCCGCGATCGTCGATCACGATCTCGCCACGATCCGACAACTCGACGCTGTCCTCGAGCCATTCGGTGTTCGGCAGCAGGCCGATCTGGACGAAGATCCCGGCGAGGTCGACCCGGTGCTCGCGGTCGGCGTTGCGGTCGCGGTACACGAGCCCGGTGACGCGGGCGCCGTCGCCGACGACCTCGGTCGTGAGGGCGCTGGTCACGATGTCGACGTTGGGCAGGCTGCGCAGCTTGCGCTGCAGCACGTCGTCGGCGCGCAGGACTGCTGTCGAACTCGATCAGCGTGACGTGTTCGACGATGCCGGCGAGGTCGATCGCCGCTTCGACTCCGGAGTTCCCGCCGCCGATCACCGCGATGCGCTTGCCGGCGAAGAGCGGGCCGTCGCAGTGCGGGCAGAACGCGACGCCCTTGTTCAGATACTCGGTCTCGCCCGGCACGCCCATGTGCCGCCAGCGGGCCCCGGTCGACAGCACGACCGTGCGCGAGCGGAGGGACGCGCCATTGTCGAGTTCGACGGTGATCAGGCCGCCCGGTTCGTCGGCCGCGATCAACCGGCGGGCGCGCTGCAGGTTCATCACGTCGATGTCGTGCTGGCGCACGTGTTCCTCGAGCGCCGCGGCCAGCTTGGGGCCCTCGGTGTGCTGCACCGACACGAAGTTCTCGATCGCCATCGTGTCGAGCACCTGCCCGCCGAAACGCTCGGCGACGACACCCGTCCGCACGCCCTTGCGCGCCGTGTAGATGGCCGACGCCGCGCCGGCCGGCCCGCCACCGACGATCAGCACGTCGAACGGGTCCTTGTCGTCGATGTCCGACGCCGTCCGCGCCGCGGCTCCGGTGTCGAGCATCGCGACGACCTGTTCGACGGTCATGCGGCCACTGGCGAACGTGTCGCCGCCGCGGAACACGGTCGGCACCGCCATCACCTGACGCTGCTCGGCCTCGTCCTTGAACACGGCGCCGTCGATCGCCACGTGGCTGATGTTCGGGTTCAACACGCTGATCACGTTCAGCGCCTGCACGACGTCGGGGCAGTTCTGGCACGTGAGCGAGAAGAAGGTCTCGAAGTGGTGCATGCCCTCGATCGCCCGGATCTGGGCAGCGACCTCGTCGGACACGCGCGGCGGATGGCCGCCGACATGGAGGAGCGCCAGCACCAGCGACGTGAACTCGTGGCCGAGCGGGACGCCGGCGAACGTGACGCGGACCGGCGTGCCGACGCGCACGATGTCGAACGACGGCACGCGGGCGTTCGTGCCGTCACGGCGGACGGACACGAGATCGGACAGTGCGGCGATCTCGTCGAGCAGTCCGGCGAGCTCGACCGCCTTGGCCGAGTCGTCGAGTGTCGCGACGAGTTCGATCGGCTGACGGAGCGACGTGAGGTGCTGGCGGAGTTGCTGGGCGAGTGCGGCGTCGAGCATGGGGGTCGACCTTTCGGGAGGGATGTGGCCGGGAGTTCGTTGGAACCTGTTGCGCGGGGTCAGGCACAACGCAACAGGTCGGTGTGCAGGTCAGGATCCTGCACACCGACCTGCGAGCGGTGCGTCAGTGCGTTCGGCTCAGAGCTTGCCGACGAGGTCGAGCGACGGTGACAGGGTGTCATCGCCCTCTTCCCACTTGGCCGGGCAGACCTCGCCCGGATGGGTGCGCACGTACTGCGCGGCCTTGATCTTGCGGAGCAGTTCGACGGCGTTGCGGCCGATGCCCTCGGCGGTGACCTCGGCGAACTGGATCACGCCGTCGGGGTCGATCAGGAACGTGCCACGGTTGGCGAGACCTTGGTCTTCGCGCATCATGCCGAAGTTGCGGGTGATCTGGCCGGTCGCGTCACCGAGCATCGGGTACTCGATCTTGCCGATCGTGTCGGACGTGCTGTGCCACGCCTTGTGCGTGAAGTGCGTGTCGGTCGACACCGAGTAGACCTCGACGCCGAGGCGCCGGAACTCGGCGTAGTTGTCGGCCAGGTCGCCCAATTCGGTCGGGCAGACGAACGTGAAGTCGGCCGGGTAGAAGAACACGACGGCCCATTTGCCGGCGAGGTCGGCATCGCTGACGTCGACGAACGCGCCGTTGTGGAAGGCGGTCGCGCTGAAGGGCTGGATCTTGGTGTTGATCAGTGACATGGTCTGCTTTCGGGTTCGGGGGTGTGGAGGGGTAACGACAGCCAGGGTAGGCACACCCTGATCAAAGGGTGCAATTATTGATTCAATGAATTCGATCGATGGTGACTATCAGTGACGATCGAAGCCGACGTCCTCGCTGGGGGAGCTACGATCCGCCCGGCTCGACACGACCGTCGCCGCCGAAACAGGAGCCTCCCGTGACCTATTGCCTCGCACTCCGACTCCACGAAGCCTTGGTCTTCGTGTCCGACACGCGCACGAACGCCGGGCTCGACAACATCGGCAATTACCGCAAGCTCCACGTGATCGACGCCGGCCCCGACCGCGCCTTCGTCCTGCAGTCCGCCGGCAACCTCGCCACCACCCAGGAAGTCCTCGACCACATCCACCAGGACCTGGCAAATCCCGGTGAGTACGAAAGCCTGGCCACCGTCGATCAGCTCTTCGAGGCCGCTCTGTACATCGGCCGGCTCAGCCAGCAGGTCGCGACGCGCCACCGGGACGGTCTGTCGCGGGTCGGCGCCGACGCCACGGCCACGTTCATCCTCGGCGGGCAGGTGAAGGACAACCCGGCCGACATCTTGCTGCTGTACCCGGAGGGCAACTACATCCGTGCGTCCGACAGCCGGCCGTTCCTCCAGATCGGCGAGAGCAAGTACGGCAAGTTCATGCTCGAGCTCGGTGTGCGCGCCCACGTGTCCGGCCAGAAGGCGATCAAGATGGCGCTCAGCTCGATGGTCAGCACGGCCCACGCCAACCTCTCCGTCGGCCCGCCCTACGACATCGGCGTGTACCGCAACGGCTCGCACACCGTCGAGCAGTACCGGATCGACACCGACTCCGGATACCTCGATGAGTTGCAGGAGGCCTGGATCGAGCACATGCTCGAGGCCGTCGATCTGCTCCCGCCGATCCCGGCCGACCTCGGCACCTGACGCGGCGCGGTTGTGGCAGAGTTCGGCCATGACTGACACCGACGCTCAGGACGACCGGTACCGCCGTGCCGCGACGATCTTGCACGACGTGGCCAAGCCGATGCGGGTGCTGTCGGCACTCGCCTGGGACGCCTCCATCCGGGAGGAGTTCCTCGCCTCGGGCGGCACCAAGCTGCCCGAACCGACGTACCAGCCGATCGACCCGGGCCCGGTGCTCGACGGGGTGGCCGAGGCCCGCCGGATCCTCCGGTTCGGCCCGACGATCGACGAGTGGTTGTTGCGCGAGGCCGCTTCGATCGAGGCCACCGCACTGATGCTGTCGTCGCTCGGCACTCCCGCGTTCCACGCCTACAGCCGCCAGCTGTATGGAGTCCCGAACCAGCCCCTGCGCTACGACCCGGCGACGCCGCTGGAGCTGGCCGAGAAGGTGCAGTCCAGCCTCGCCGAGCTGACGACGGTCAAGCTGATGCGGCCGCCGGTGCGGACGCACACGAGCGAGGAGATCGCCGCGAAGTTGAAGGCCGCCGTCGACGAGCACTTCGGCGACGGCGCACCCGAGATCCTCGTCGTCGACGAGTTGTCCGCCAACGCCGTCGCCTCCACCAGCCGCATCAAGATCCGGCGCGACGCCCAGTTCACCGCGAAGGACGCGGCCCAGCTCCTGAACCACGAGGCCTTCATCCACGTGGCGACGGGCAAGAACGGGCAGGAGCAGACCGACATCCCGATCCTGGCGATCGGCCACCCCGGCACGACTCGCACCCAGGAAGGCCTCGCCGTGTACTCCGAGTACGTGTCGGGGACGCTCGATCTCGACCGTCTCGGGCGGCTCGCCGACCGGATCCTCGCGGTCCAGATGGTGATCGACGGCGCCGATTTCATCGAGATCTACCGCTGGTTCCTCGACCGCAGCGCGACGCCCGAGCAGGCGTTCGAATCCACCAGGCGCAACTTCCGAGGAGGCGTGATCACCGGCGGATCGCCGTTCACGAAGGACTGCTCGTACCTGTCGGGCTACCTCACGGTGGCGACGTTCGTGCGCGCCGCGTTCACCGCGGGCCGGCCCGACACGCTCGGTCTGATCTTCTCCGGCAAGCTCGACATCTGGTCGATCGCCGCGCTCGGCGAACTGCGCAGCCGTGGCCTCGTGAAGCCACCGAAGTACCTTCCCCCCTGGGCGCTCGACCCCGGCTGGGTGCTCAGCCACCTCACGCTCAACACGTTCATGGCCAACATCGACCTGTCGGCCGTGGCCGATGCCGTCGGCGACGTGCTCGCCGAGTGTCCGACCGTCGAGATCGCGCTACGCGACTGACACCGCGTCGGACGGCAACGTCACCTCGAGGAACTCGAAGTCGTCGCTCCAATCCGACCACTGCCACGTCGCGCCGGGCGGCACGGCGATCGCGTCGAACGAGGCCACCGACTCGGCGCGCCGAACCCCGAGATGCTCGACGGTGACGACCGCCTGCCCGCGGAGCACCACGTCGAACACGAACTCGCCATCGTGCGTCAGCGAACGGTCGGCGGACGGCGCGGACGGCGCCGAGTCGGCGCGCACCACCGTGGCGCCGGCGAGGCCGTCGGTGGCCGTCGCCACTCCGGTGCGGCGCACCGACAACCCGTCGATCAGCCAGGGCGACCAGTCGGCACCGGCGGCGACGTCACGGACGAAGTGCTGGCCGCCGAACGATCGATCGGGCACCGCGACAGCCGTGGGCAGCTCGATCGAGTGCTCGACGAACGTGTCGTGGACGGCAGGGCAGCCGATCTCGATCACCTCGAGTCCCACGGAGGCCTGCAGCACCCGGTGGCGGATCTCCGGTGGCTGCACCACACAGTCGCCGGCTTCGAGCCGGAACGGTGGGCCCTGGTCCTCGTAGACGAGGTCGACCCAGCCGCGGGCGCAGAAGATCATCTGGAACCGGATGCGATGGAAATGCACCACGTCGGCGACCGCTCCGCCGCCCGGAATGCGGATGTGCGACGCGATGAAGCGACCGCCCCACCGATCGGGCAACAGGTCGCGGTACGCCATGCCGGCGCGGCCCGCGCCGAACCCATCGTCCGATCGCACGACCGACAGCGACGGCCGGTTGTCGGGCAACGCGTAGCCGGCCCCGTCGGCGACCAGTTCGATCTCGGTTCCGTTCGGCGCGGTCAGCGTCGTGCCCGCGCGGTCATCAGACACCGCGAGCGCGAAGCGACCGGGCACATCGATCGCACCGCGGTGAAGTCGTACTGACGCTCCGTGCCCGGACAACACGATCGTCGACGGGCTGTCGGCCGGGGCGATCCTGTCGACACGTAGACCGACGACCTGCGTGAAGAACTCGACCATCGCATCGAGGTCGACGCACTCGATCACCGTGTCGAGTCGGCCCGGATCGATCGTCGGTGGCACGGCTCAGCGTGCGGCGAGATCGTGCGGTCCGTCCGACAGGTAGCCGAGACCCTGCCGCACGCGCACACCCCATGGTTCGAGGATCGCGCACACCTCTGGTGCGCCGTCGCCCAGGGCGTCGAGCGCGGGCGCCATCTGGTCGTCGGTGGCGACCTCGATCCCCTCGCGCACCCGGCGACCCTCGTCGGACAAGCCCGTCTCCGTCGAGCAGTCCACGGTCGCGCAGCCCCGCTTCGGCGGCGTCGAACTCCTGCTCCGTCCACCCGCGCGACCGGCTGTAGCTGCGCATCGGAAGGCTCCAATACAACTCCGTCAGCAGACCGATCTGCGTGGCGGTGAGGCCGGCCGACACCCACGCCGCGTTGTGTGAATCGCCTCGGTACTCGCGCAGGAAATCGCCATGGTGCCAAGTCGCGGCGAGCGGGTCGTCGGGTACGTCGAGCGACCGGATGCCCGCGGCCAGCGGGCGTCCCGAGATCGGGAGCGCGGCCGCTGCCGTCGCGAGCAACTCCGCGGCGCGCTCGACACCTTCCGGCGCGTCGCCGAGCAACCGGCGCAGTTGGCCGACAGCGCCCTCGGCCCGTGCGTCGCGGATCGTGGCGGCATCGGTGCGCTGCCAGGCTTCGTCGACGAGCGGAACCACGATCGCCGGGCTGAACACGCCGAACGCGGCGGCGATCACCTCGCCGGGCACCTGACCCATCACGCTGCCCCGACTGGCGAAGTAGGAGGGGCCATCAGGCAGCGCGACTCCGTTCGCGTTGCCGGGGCTCTCGGCGAACCCGAGCGCGACGTAGCCCGAATGGCATTCGGGCGAGAAGTACACCTGGCCGACAACCGGTTCGAGCGCCGACGCGAGTCGGCGGGCCAATCGTGAACGGTCGCTGAGTTCCATGGCCGGGCACCGTACGCGGTCGCCGTCGCGGACGACGATCCGAGCGGACGCGAGCTCGTGCTACACATCACTCATGACGACCAAGGTCTTCGTCCACGGCAACCCCGAAGTCGACGCGATCTGGTCGCTGCTCGTCGCCGAATTGCGTGCCCGCGGCATCGACGACATCGTCCTGCTGTCTCCGCCCGGATTCGGCGCGCCCACGCCGGACGGTTGGGTGGGCGATGTCGCGTCGTACCGGTCGTGGCTGATCGGCGAGCTGGAGCGGATCGGTGGGTCGGGGCAGGTGATCGACCTCGTCGGCCACGACTGGGGTGCCGGTCACGTGTTCGGCGCCGTCGCCGACCGCCCCGAGCTCGTCCGGTCGTTCGCGGCCGACGCCGGCGGCCTCATCCATCCCGACTACGTCTGGCACGACATGGCCCAGGTCTGGCAGACACCGGGAGCCGGTGAGGAAATGATCGAGGCGATGATCGGCGGCTCGCTCACCGATCGTCAAGCGATCTTCGCCGGCCTGGGTGCACCCGCCGACATCGCCGCGGCGATGGCCGAGGGAGCGACCCCAGAGATGGGTCGGTGCATCCTGACGCTCTACCGCGATGCGGCCCAACCGGTGGCCAAGGAGCTCGGCCAGCGATTGCTCGCCGCGGCGCGCCCGCCGGCGCTGGTGATCTTGGCGAGCGACGACCCGTACGTCTCAGCGGCCCTAGGGGCCGAGACGGCCGCGGCGCTCGGCGCCGAGGTGCTGCGGCTCGACGGGTGCGGCCACTGGTGGATGTTCGAGGAGCCGGGCCGAGCGGCCGACGGGCTCGTGGCCTTCTGGTCGAGTCTCGACTGAGACGACCATCCGCGACGAACGGTTCGTTCGGGGTCGGGGCCGAAACGAACCGGTTCGTTCGGGGTCGGGGCCGAAACGAACCGAACTGTCAGGCGTCGGCGGAGACCGGCGTGACGTCGATGGTCTTGCGGCCCTTGCTCTGGCCGAACGAGACCGAACCGTCGACGAGGCTGAACAACGTGTCGTCCTTGCCCTTGCCGACGTTCTTGCCAGGATGGAACTTGGTGCCACGCTGACGGATCAGGATGGTGCCAGCGGTGATGTTGGTGCCGGCGAACACCTTGACGCCCAGGCGCTGGGCATTCGAATCGCGACCGTTGCGGGTAGAACCGCCACCTTTTGTCTTTGACATGACGCTGGCTCCTCAGATGCTGATCGAGGTGATCTCGACCACGTGGTAGTTCTGGCGATGTCCGTAGCGACGGTGCTGGTTGGTGCGCTTCTTGAAGGTGTACCCGTTGATCTTGGGGCCCTTCGTGCGGCCGATCACCTTGCCGGTGACCGTGGCACCCTTCAGTTCGTCAGGCGTGGCGAACACGGTGCTGCCGTCGACCACCATCACGGGGGTCAGCGACACGTCGCTGCCGTCTTCGGCATCGAGCAATTCGACCCGGACCTGCTGGCCTTCGGCCACTTTTTCCTGTTTGCCGCCCGAGGCGATGACTGCGTACATAGCGGGAACCGATGCTAGCGGCGGAGCGGCCGATCTCAACCGGCCCGTCGCGCGTCATTCGGTCGAACGTCACTCATTCGAGCAGGCTGTAGTCGACCATGACGCCGCGACCCTGACATTCCGGGCACTCCTCGGAGTACTCGCGCAGGAGACCCTCGCCGATGCGCTTGCGGGTCATCTCCACGAGACCGAGCTCGGAGATGTCGAAGATCTGGGAGCGGGTCTTGTCGCGGGCGAGCGCGTTGCGGAACGCCTCGACGACCTTGGCCCGGTTCTCGCGGATCTCCATGTCGATGAAGTCGATCACGATGATGCCGCCGATGTCGCGCAGCCGGAGCTGCTTGGCGATCTCCTCGGCGGCTTCCATGTTGTTGTGGAACACGGTGGCCTCGAGGTTCGACGTGCCGACGTTCTTGCCGGTGTTCACGTCGATGACGGTGAGGGCCTCGGTGTGCTCGATGATCAACGAGCCGCCCGACGGGAGCCACACCTTGCGATCGAGCGCCTTGTGGACCTGCTCGTGCACGTGCTGCTTCTCGAACAACGACAGCCCGGTGGCGGCGGGATCGTAGTACTCGATGCGATCGGCGAGATCCGGGTTGAACGCGGCGACGTACCGGCGCACCTCGTTGTAGAGCCGCTCGTCGTCGATCATCACCCCGCGATAGTCGGCGTTGAACTCCTCGCGGATCACCCGCACGGCCAGTTCGGGCTCGCGGTACAGCAGCGTCGGCCGCTGGGCCTTGGCGGCACGGGCGGCGATGTCCTCCCACTGATCGAGCAGGATGGTCATGTCGGCGCGGAGCTCCTCTTCGGTCGCAGCCTCGGCGGCGGTGCGCACGATCAGGCCGTGCTCGGCCGGCTTCACCCGGTCGAGGATGCCGCGCAGGCGCTTGCGCACGTCGTCGGGCAGGCGCTTGGAGATGCCGTAGGTCGTGGAGTTCGGGATGAGCACCACGAACCGCCCGGGCAGCGACACCTCCTGGGTGAGGCGGGCGCCCTTGTGGCCGATCGGGTTCTTCGTGACCTGACAGATGATCAACTGCTTGTTGCGCAGGATGTCCTCGATGCGCAGGTTCTTGCCCGCCTGCTCGATGTCCTCCGCGTCGTACTGCACGTCGCCGCGGTACAGCACGGCGTTCTTCGGGGTGGCGATGTCGACGAACGCCGCTTCCATGCCCGGCAGGACGTTCTGCACCCGGCCGACGTAGATGTTGCCGTGGATCTGGGCGACGTCGTCGGCCGGGCGGCTCACGTAGTGCTCGATCAGGTTCCGACCCTCGAGAACCGCCACCTGGGCCATGCCCGGGCGCACCTGGACGGCCATGAAGTAGCGACCGATCGGTTTCCCGTTCCGCTCCCGGCCGCGCCGCGTCTCGAGCATCGCCGCATCCATTGCGTCCTCGGACCGGTCACCGTCGCGACGTGTGCGCCGCGAGCGCTTGGCAGGACCCTTGCCGGCCGCCGCGCCGTCGATCTGACCGTCGGCGGCGTCGGAGCGCTCGCTCGCGTCGCCTGCGCCGCCCCCATCGGGGCGTCCACCACCGGATCGTCCGCCTCCCGAGCCGCGCCGCTTGCGACGCTTCGGACCGGTGCCGCCCGCCGGCTCCTCGTCGGTCACGGGCTTGCGTGCCGGGCCGGGGGGTGGCGATGTGGGGATCGGCATCGTGTCGCCGATCTTGGGCCGCCGGACCAGTGCCCGTTCCGCGGCCTCGACCGACGGTCGGCCCTCACTCATCGGTTCGGGGAGTTCCACCTCGTCGTCGGTGTCGTCGGTGCTGGCCTGACCGCCCGCGGCCGGTGTGCGACGGCGTTGTCCACCCCGTGAACCGCGACGCCGTTTGGCGGGATCGCCACCGGTCGCATCGTCGTCACTGTCGTCGATGCCCTGGTCAGTCGACTGCTTCGCTTCGGGCAGGTCGGTGCTGGTGGTCGCTTCGGTGCTGGTGATCGCGTCGGTGGTGACCGACTGTGTCGTCGAGGCGGCAGGGCTGCCGGCGTCGGCGTCGAGATGTTCCATGGGTTGGGGATTCCCTTCTGAGGAGCGCCGTTCCTGGGCGCCCGGTGCGCGCGATCACTTGCCCGTTGCAACAGACCTGCGCGCCGCGATGTGGTTTCGTCGAGGTCGCCCGCGCACGGCGCGGCGATCGTTCGATGCTGAACGCTCGACGAGTGGACATTGAACCAATGACACTACGCGTCGAGCGCATGGAGGAATTGTACCCCCGGGGGTCCTCGGTTCGCCGATCGACCGCGCGGAGCGCGGGCAACGCTCAGCGCATTCGGCGCATGTGCACGCTCTGCACGAGCCCGAACATCGCGAAGTACACGATGAGGCCGGAGCCGCCGTAGGAGATGAACGGCAGGGGCAATCCGGTGACAGGCATGATCCGCAGGGTCATCCCGATGTTCTGGAACGTCTGCCAGAGCATCATCGTGAACACGCCGGCACAGAGGTACGTGCCGAGCGGGTCGCGGGAGAGGTGGGCGATCCGCCAGATCCGCACGAGCGCGACCCCGAGGAGTCCGAGGACGACGGCACAGCCGACGAGACCGAACTGTTCCCCAACGGCGGCGAACGGGAAGTCGGCCCACATGACGGGAATGTCGCGCCCGTTCGTCAGGGGGCCATGCAGCCACCCCTTCCCCCAGATGCCACCCGTGCCGATCGCCCGCATGGCGTTCTCGGCCTGGTAGGTGGCATCGTTGCCGGTGTCCGACGGATTGAACAGGGCGCGGATGCGGGCGGCCTGGTAGTCGTTCACCAATCGTCCCGACGAAGGCCGCCAGGACCGTGGTGATCGACAGGAACGTGATCAACACGATGTAGCGCGCCTTCGCTCCGGCCACGAGTAGCACACCCATCGCGACGGAAACGATGACGGAGGCTCCAGCCGAGGTCGGGCTGGATGATGACCAGGACCGCCGGCGCGCCGACGATCATCAGTCCGCCGAGGAACCGGGCGTACGACACCTCCTCGCTGCGCTCCTCGGCGAGGTACGCCGCGAGCATCAGCAAGGTGGTGAACTTCGCCATCTCGGCGGGCTGGAAGTTGAACGGGCCGAAGTCGAAGGAGATCTTGTCCTCCCCCGAGGCGACGCCGAGCAGGAACAGCAGCGTGAGGAGCACGAGCGTGAGCCCGTAGAGGAAGGCGGCGCGCTCCTTCCACCATTCGTAGTCGAACGACATGACGATCGACATGACGATCACCGCCACGATCGCGAAGACGACCTGACGGGTGACGAACGCGTACGGGTCGGCGGCGATGCGGGTGCGCGACGCCGAGAACACGACGAACATCCCGAGGACGGTGAGCGCCGCCTGCGCGGACATCAGCACCCAGTCGATGTTGCGACTCGGATCCCCTGGGCTGGCGCCGATGTTCCCGAGCCCCGAATCCGGCTTGCGGGACAGGAACGAGGTGGCCATGACCGCTACTCGACGCCCTTCGTGGCGGCGAACCGGCCGTTGAAGCAGTTCGTGTCGGTCAGGTGCTTCGGTTGGGCAGCGAGATCCGACGACGTGTCGAGCTGGTCGGACAGGACGACCGGGTCGGTGAAGGCGTCACCGGACAACTGCATGAACATGCATTTGACCACAGGCGCGGCGGCCTGGGAACCGTACCCGGCCTTCTCGAGGTAGGCGGTGACCGTGTACGGGCGCGTCGCGTCGGTGCTGAACGCGGCGAACGCCGACGAGTCGTTCCACGGATAGTTGCCCGCGCCCTGCGCCGTACCGGTCTTGCCGGCGAGCGGGATGTCGCTCGACGGGTAGCTGTAGAAGAGGTTCTCGCCGGTCGTGTGGTGGTACTGGTCGCTGGTGGTGCCCGGCCCGGAGATCACGCGCTTGCAGACCGTTGATGATCTCGTCGTGGATCTGTGTCGGCATCGGGATCTGCCGGACCACTTCGCCGTCGGTGTTCGGATCCTCGGCGAGCCGCGCCTGTGACAGATCGGCGTAGCCGGACTCGTGGGCGTCGGGCACACCGGGCTGGTAGACCGCCATGACGATCTCGGGCTTCATCACGAAGCCGCCGTTGGCGAGAGTGGAGTACCCCACGGCCAATTGCAGGGGCGATGCCGAGAGCAGACCCTGGCCGATCGCCAGCTGGACGTTGTCGCCGGTGAAGTAGTCCTGGCCCTCGTCCTCGCTGATCACGCCGAGGTCGGCATATTCCTTCTTCAGCGCCTTGTCGGGCACCGTTCCGTCGAACGCGAACGGCAGGTCGATCCCCGGGTCGGAACCGAAGCCGAACAACCGCACCTGCTCCTGGAGCACCGGGGCGTTGTTGTTCTGCGTCATCATCAGCTCACCCAGGCGGTAGAAGAACGCGTCGCTCGACACCGCCAGCGCGGTTTCGACGTCGACGTTGCCGTAGACGCACGGCCGCTGCGTGCTCTCGCAGGTGGCGTTCTTGTACACACATCGGACGAGGCCCGAGTTGCACTTGTCCTCGGCCACCGACTCCATCGTGTAGCGCCCGGTGTCCTGGTAGTAGTCGTTCACACCGATCAGGCCGGTGTTGAGCGCGGCATACGCGGTGAACGGCTTGAAGGTCGAGCCGAGGTTGTAGCGGCCCTGGATCGCCCGGTTCGTCAGCGTCGAGGTGTCGGGATCGACCTTGCCGGTGACCGGGTCGACCACGGTCGGGAAGACCTTTTCGAACTTGCCGTCGCCGAGGTCGGATTCGAACCATCGGTTGTCGAAGGTCGGGTAGCTCGCCAGGGCGATGATGTGACCGTTCTGGTAGTTCTGGACGACCACGGCCCCCGCCGGTGCCTTGTAGGACACGTCGTCGGGGAACCCGGGGAAGACGCGCGTCTCGAAGTTCGTCTCCGGGTCACCGGGGTTGTGCGCGACCTGCAGGCGGCGGGCCTCGAGCTGCGTCTCGAGCGCCTCCTCGGCGAACTGCTGCTGGTCGAGATCGATCGTCAGTTGGATGTCGTTGCCGTTGATCGCCGGGACACGGTTGACCTCACGGACGATCCGGCTCGCGTTGTCGACCTCGTACGTGACGAAGCCCCACTTGCCGTGCAGTTCGTCCTCCATGCTCAGCTCGATGCCGAACTGGCCGACCCGTTCGTTCAGGTAGTAACCGGCCGAGGTGTACGCGTCCTTCGTGTCGGCCGTGATGCGGCCCATGTAGCCGACCACGTGGCTGGCGAGCGGCGCGTACGGATACACGCGGCGCGACTGCTCCTCGATCGACACGCCGGGCAGGTCCTCGACGCGTTCTTGGATCGCGGTCGCCGTGCGTTCGTCGACGTCCTCGGCCACGGGCATCGGCAGGAACGGGCTGTACACCTGGCTCTGGAAGCGCGCTTCCATGTCCTCGACGGGCACGTTGATCCAGCCCGACAGGCGCCGGAAGATCTCGGCGCGGTCCTTGTCGCGGCGCAGCACCGACCAGTCGACCGCCACGGTGAGCACGCGCTGGTTGTCGGCCATGACGCGACCGTCGGCATCGAAGATCCGGCCACGTTCGGGCAGCAACGGGACCGTGCGCAGCTTGGTGGTGTTCACCTTCTGCTGGAGCGCCTCCTGCTCGACGGTCTGCAGGAACCAGAGGCGGGCACCGATGAGGCCGAACAACAGGGTGCCGACGAGCGCGAGCACGCCTAACCGAGTTGCCCGCTTGTCGATGGCCATCGAAACCATGTTACAAACGTGTTGCGACGAACCTCGGGCAACGACAACCGCCACACCTGCCCCTTACATCCGAGTGTCACATCCGAGTATCGGGGCTCGAACGGCGTCACTCACGCCGGCGAGGGAAGCGCAGCGACGAGCCGGAGCGAGGCCGACCTACGCTCGACACGCAGCCGAGTTCCGTGAGGCCTCGCAAATCAGATGGGCGTTTCGGCGATGGGTTGCTTCCACTCGGGCGTCTTCACGCGCAGACACCAGCGGGCGAGCGGAATCATGATCGGGCTGAGCAGGGCCCCGGCGGCCGCCATCACCGGCACGATCACGTACAGGTCGGTCGTGAACGGATGCGCCTCGCCGATGAACACCCGTACGAGCGGCACGGTCAGCACCCCCGCCGCGGTGCCGAGTGCGACGAACAGCGCCCCGAGCCACCACTGCGGGTCAGCAGCGATGAGCGCCAGCAGACCGGCAACGGCACCGGCGACGGTCATCGCGATCGCCGTCGACCCGAGCGGTGTTCCCTCCGCGAGGTCGAACATGATCCCCAGCACGAAGCCGAAGAGCGCACCGCGCTCGCTCCCACCAGCCACGCCGGCCGCGGCCGACGCGATCATCATGATCTCGATCACGACCCCGGCGACCTTGTAGTCGACGAACACCGTCCGTTGGACGGCGAGCAGGATGAGGCCCACCGGGATGATCCGAAGGAGCGGGCCTTGGACGAGTGCCGCCAGCACGGCGTTACGGCTGCTCGACTTCGGACAACGGCTTGTAGATCACGACCCGCACGAAGTTGAGGCGCGTCAGATCAGCGTTGAGTTCCACGTCGAGCAGCGGTCCACCCGAGCCGGGCCGGTCCGCCCGGTTGGCGACGCGGCCGACCGGGATCCCGGGCGGCGCCAGGCTCTCGGAGCCGCCGGCGGTCTCCACGAGGTCGCCCACCTGGAGTTCGGCGAGCGACGGGTTGTCCTGCACGAATCGGATCTGCGGCAGCAGCCGTGCGCCGCGACCCTCGAGCGACCCGTATTCCTTGCGCACCACGACGGGTTCGGTGGTGGTCGTCGTGACACCGGCGGCCGCTTCGGCTGCGGCCGCCTCTGCGGCCGCTGCGGCCGCCGCCGCGGCGTCGGCCTCCGCCTGCGCGGCGAGCGCGGTCAACACCTCCGCCGGGATCGGTTCGCCGGTCACGGGGTCGATGAAGCTCGGAACAGACTCGGTGGTCGCTCCGGGCAGCGTCGTGTCGGGCGTCGGCGGGCCGGTCGGCAACTCCGAGCCGGCGGCCACCGTCGTGGTCGGAGCAGACGGATCGCCGACCGGCACGGTCGTGGAGGTCGTCGTGGTACTCGTCGCGTCGGAGATCTGCTCGGGAGTCAGCCCGGACGGTGACGTCGTGACGGTCTCGTCACCGGTGGCGGCCTGGTCGGGGCCCGCGGTGACCGTGACGCCGACGGCGTAGCGAGGATCGGTGACGAGCATCACCCGGGCGCTCGTCTCGGTGACGCTCGTGACCTTGCCGATGAGCCCGGCCTGGTTCACCACCGGCATACCGACCTCGATGCCGCTGCGCCGACCCTTGTTGATCTCGATGATCTGGTCGATGTTGTTCGCCGCCCCACCGACCACCTGGGCGAGTTCGGTGGGGATCCCGGCGAGCGCCGGCAGGTTGTTGAGCGCCAGGATCTCCTGGGCCTGCAGCACCGCCGCCTCGCCCGACACCTGGGTGCCGATCAACCGGTCGACCTCCTCCTGCAGGGCTTCGTTCTCCTGCTCGAGGTCGTTGTAGTTGACGATCCCGTTCCACGCCCGCTCGACGGGGCTGGCGACCACACCGACGGCCGAGTCGATCGGATCGATCACCACGGCCATGACGTCGCGGGCACGATCGACCGCCGGGTTGCCCCGGAGATCGAGCGTCAGCAGCAGCGCCGACGTGAGGATCAGCGCGAGGATGACTCGTCGGCGACCGACGGAGTAGATGGCCATCAGCGTTGTCGAGGGACCGGACGAGCGAGCGTCAGTCCTCGCCGCCGAGCGACATCAGGCCGCGCATGGCGTCGATGTTCTCGAGCGCCCGCCCAGAACCGATCACCACGCTGTACAACGGCTCGTTGGCGATACGGATCGGCATGCCGGTCTCGTGCGCCAGTCGTTGCTCGAGGCCGAGGAGCAATGCCCCGCCACCGGTGACGGTGATGCCGTCTTCCATGATGTCGGCGGCCAGTTCCGGCGGCGTCTTGTCGAGCGTCGTCTTCACGGCGTCAACGATGGCAGAGATCGGCTCGGCGATGGCCTCGCGGATGTGTTCGGTGGTGATCTCGACCGTGCGGGGCAGCCCGGAGATCAGATCGCGACCGCGGATGTCGGCGGTGAGCTCCAGGTCGAGCGGCCAGGCCGAGCCCATCTGGATCTTGATCTCCTCGGAGGTGCGTTCGCCGATGGCGAGCGAGAACTCCTTCTTCACGTACTGCAGGATCGCCTCGTCGAGTTCGTCCCCGGCCACGCGGACCGACTGCGCGGTGACGATGCCACCGAGCGAGATGACCGCGACCTCGGTGGTGCCACCGCCGATGTCGACGATCATGTTCCCCGACGGCTCGTGCACGGGCAGGTCGGCGCCGATCGCCGCGGCCATCGGCTCTTCGATGATGTGGACGGGCTTGCGGGCGCCGGCGTACTCGGCCGCGTCCTGCACGGCGCGCTGTTCCACGCCGGTGATGCCCGAGGGCACGCAGATGACCATCCGGGGCTTGCTCCACTTCGACGCGTGCACCTTCTGGATGAAGTAGCGCAGCATCTTCTCGCACACCTCGAAGTCGGCGATGACGCCGTCTTTCAGCGGCCGGATCGCCTTGATGTGGTTGGGCGTCCGACCCATCATCCGCTTGGCCTCGAGGCCGACGGCGACGGGCCGACCGTCGTTGGCGTTGATCGCGACGACCGACGGTTCGTCGAGCACGACGCCGTGACCACGGACGTAGATCAGCGTGTTGGCGGTGCCCAGATCGATCGCGAGATCGCGGCCGAGGCTGAGTGGGTTGTTGCGGGCCATCGCTGGCCATCCTTTGCGAGTTCTGTCGAATCGTCCCAGCGGAACGAGCGGTCCGGCACGTCACGACGCTTCACGTCAACCGTGCCAGGAACCGAGTTCCTGGAATGTTACAGATTCGGGAAGAAAATCCCGATCTCGCGCGTCGCCGAAGCCAGGGAATCGCTGCCGTGCACCAGATTCTCGGTGAACAGGATGCCGAGATCGCCACGGATCGTGCCCGGCGCCGCGGTGCGCGGGTTGGTGGCGCCCATCATCGCGCGCACGACCTCCCACGTGTCCTCCGGCCCTTCGACCACCATCGCCACGACCGGTCCGCGGCTCATGAACGCGACGAGGTCGTCGTAGAAGCCCTTGCCGACGTGCTCTTCGTAGTGCCGGGCGAGCGTGTCGGTGTCGAGTTGACGCAGCTCCATCGCCACGACGTCGAGGTTCTTCGCCTCGATCCGCGACACGATCGAACCGACGAGCTTGCGCTCCACGGCATCGGGCTTCAACAGGACCAGCGTGCGATCAGACATGGCCGAGCAACCTACCGCCCCCCCATCCCGAAAAATGTTGGGATGTGCCCGCTGACCGGGCCGGGACCCGCACAGAATCGCCGTCGCCGAGCGTCCCGTCCGAAATTTGTTGAGATCAGCCCGCCCACCGGGCCGATCTCAACAAATTTCGGGATGGCTCAGTTGGCGATGCGTTGGAGGACGGGGCGGGCGGCGCCGACGGTGTAGAGGCTGCCGGTGACGAGGATCGCGTCGTCGCCGTCGGCGTACTCCATCGCCCGTCCGCAGGCTGCCTCGACCGAGTCGAACACCGCGACGTTGTCACAGCCGAGGCGGCGGGCGGCTTCGGCGACGTCGACGGCGGGGACGCCGCGCGGCGACGGCGCCGTGCAGGCGAACACGATGTCGAACTCGTCGGCCCGCAACGCGGCGAGCATCTCCGCCGGGTCGCGCAACGTGCCGACCACGAGGATGCGACGACCGTCGGGATTGAAGTCCTCGAAGAACACGCCGGCACACGTGTCGGCACCGGCGGGGTTGTGGGCGCCGTCGACGATCACGAGCGGCTGATGACCGAGCACCTCGAACCGGCCGGGCATGACGACCTCGCCGAACCCCTCCATCACCACGTCGAGGGCGAGCGGGGCGGCGAAGAACGTCTCCACGGCCGTCAGCGCCAGGATGGCGTTGTCGCCCTGGTGCCCGCCGTGCAACGGCAGGTAGACGTCGGGATAGATCGTCGTCGGTGTGCGGAGGTCGAGCAGGCGACCACCGACCGCGAGGCGGCTGCTCGTCGTCTCGAAGTCGATGCCGCGGACGAGCATGGTCGCGGCACCGGCATCACCGAAGATGTCGACCAGTTCCGGATCGGTCTCCCCGACGATCGCCGCCGACGTCGGCTTGATGATGCCGGCCTTCTCGCGGGCGATGTCGCCGAGCGTCGGGCCGGCGAACTCGGTGTGGTCCATCCCGATGTTGGTGATGATGGCCACGTCGGCGGTGGCGACGTTCGTGGCGTCCCACCGGCCGAGGAGGCCGACCTCGAGCACCATGACGTCGACCGCCACGTCGGCGAACCAGCGGAACGCCGACGCCGTGAGGATCTCGAAGTAGCTCGGGCGGATGCCGACCAGCAACTCGAGGTCGGCGATCGCGGCGATCTGCTCGGCCAACTCGTCGTCGGGGATCGGCTCGCCGTTGCGTGAGATCCGCTCGTTGACGCGTTCCAGGTGCGGGCTGGTGTAGGTGCCGACCGTCAGGCCCGACGCCACCAGCAACCGCGAGATCATCTGGGCCGTCGAACCCTTGCCGTTGGTGCCCGTGACGTGGATGACCGGGGCGGCGTTCTGCGGATCACCCATCGCGGCGCAGAACGTGGTGATCGCCTCGAGCGAGGGCGACTCGATGCGACCGGTCGTGTCGTACGAGGCGTGATCGTCGAGGTAGGCGAGCGCCGCGTGGAAGTCGATCATGAGCACATCGCGTCCGGGAACCGGAAGGTCAGGATGCGGCTTTGCGCTGGCGTGCCGGTACGCGGGGCACGAGCGTCGGGTTCACTCGATCGTTCACGGTTTCGGCATCGATGACGACCTTGCCGATGTCGGTCCGGCCCGGCAGGTCGTACATGGTGTTCAGCAGCACTTCTTCCATGATCGCCCGCAGCCCGCGAGCGCCGGTGCCGCGCAGCAACGCCTGGTCGGCGACCGCCTCGAGACCGTCGGGCGTGAACTCGAGTTCGACGTCTTCGAAGCTGAACACCTTGGCGTACTGCTTGACCAGGCTGTTCTTGGGCTCGGAGAGGATCTTGACCAGCGCCTCGCGGTCGAGGGAGCCGACCGCCCCGATCATCGGGAGCCGGCCGATGAACTCGGGGATCATGCCGAACTTCACGAGGTCTTCGGGCAGCACCTGGGCGAACAGCTCACCGGCGTCGCGGTCGATGCGGGAGCGGACGGTGCCGTTGAACCCGACGCCCTTGTGCCCGATGCGCTGTTCGATGATCGATTCGAGCCCGGCGAACGCCCCACCGAGGATGAACAACACGTTCGTCGTGTCGATCTGGATGAACTCCTGGTGCGGATGCTTGCGCCCGCCCTGCGGCGGCACCGAGGCCTGCGTGCCCTCGAGGATCTTCAACAGCGCCTGCTGCACGCCTTCGCCCGACACGTCACGGGTGATCGAGGGGTTCTCGCTCTTGCGGGCGACCTTGTCGATCTCGTCGATGTAGACGATGCCGGTCTCGGCCCGCTTGACGTCGAAGTCGGCGGCCTGGATGAGCTTCAGCAGGATGTTCTCGACGTCCTCACCGACGTAGCCGGCCTCGGTGAGTGCGGTCGCGTCGGCGACCGCGAACGGCACGTTCAACTGGCGGGCGAGCGTCTGCGCGAGGTGGGTCTTGCCGCAGCCGGTCGGGCCGAGCAGCAGGATGTTCGACTTGGCGAGTTCGACCTCGTCGCGCCGGCCGACCGTGGTGGCCTGGTTCTGGTACTGGATCCGCCGGTAGTGGTTGTACACGGCGACGGAGAGGATCTTCTTGGCGTCGTCCTGGCCGACCACGTAGTCGTCGAGGAACGCCCGGACCTCACGGGGGTTGGGCAGGTTGTCGAAGGTCAGCTCGGCCGTCTCGGTGAGCTCCTCTTCGATGATCTCGTTGCAGAGCTCGATGCACTCGTCACAGATGTAGACACCCGGACCGGCGATCAGCTTCTTGACCTGCTTCTGCGACTTGCCGCAGAACGAGCATTTCAAGAGTTCGCCGGTGTCACCGAATTTGGCCACTCTGGATCCCCCTCTGCTCGTTCCTGTTCGTTCGGTTCATGGAGTCCGACAGTGTGTCGCACTCCCTTTCCGGATCGGTGGATCCGGCGGACTCGGCTCGCTCAGCGAATCGCACCGGTCCGGTCGACCACGTCGCGCGACGAGATCACGGAGTCGATGATGCCATATTCCAGCGCCTCGTTCGCCTCCATGACGAAATCGCGGTCGGTGTCCTTCGTGATCCGCTCGATCGGCTGGCCCGTGTGGTCGGCCAGAATCCCGTCGAGAAGCTCACGCATGCGCATGATCTCCTTGGCGGCGAGCTCGAGATCGGTCACCTGGCCGTAGCCGACCTGGCCCCACGGCTGGTGCAGGAGCACCCGGCTGTGCGGGAGCGCGAGGCGCTTGCCCTTGGTGCCGGCGGCGAGCAGCACGGCGGCAGCCGAGGCCGCCTGACCGAGGCAGATCGTGGCGATGTCGTTCTTGATGAACTGCATCGTGTCGTAGATGGCGAACAGAGCGGTGATGTCGCCGCCCGGGCTGTTGATGTAGATGTTGATGTCCTTGTCGGGGTTCTCCGACTCGAGGTGGATCAACTGGGCGCACATCAAGCTGGCGATCTGATCGTCGACCGGCGTCTGCAGGAAGATGATGTTCTCCTTCAGCAGCTTGCTGTAGAGGTCGTACGCCCGCTCGCCACGGCTCGTCTGTTCGACGACGTTGGGGACCAGGTAGTTCACCGCATCGAGGTTCATGAAACCGTCTCCGTTTCCGTGTCGTCGTGGTCGTGGTCGGCGTGATCGTGATCGTGGTCAGCGTGATCGTGATCGTGGTCAGCGTGATCGTGATCGTGGTCAGCGTGATCGTGATCGTGGTCAGCGTGATCGTGATCGTGATCGTGGTCGTCGAAGAGGTGGTTGCCCTCGGCGTCGTGAGCGTGGCCGAGCAGAACGTCGCGGTCGACGGCGTTGCCGGTCTCGTCGACGAAGGCCACGTGGTGGACCAACCAGTCGAAGGCCTTCGCCTTGCGGATCTGGGCGGCCAGCTCGGGAACGGCGTCGTTCTGCTCGTACAGGCGCCGGACGTCCTTGGCCTTCTGCTGGTACTGGAGCGCCATCCGTGCGTACTCGGCGTCGAGATCGGGGCCTTCGACGACGAGTTCCTCGGCCTCGGCCACGGCGCGCAGGGCGAGGTCGATCTTGACGGCCTCCGCGGACCGCTCGCGCAGCGAGTCCATGAACGCCACGGTGTCCTGCCCGGTGGCGGCGAGCCATTGCCCGATGTCCATGCCCTGGGCCTGGAACTGCTGGGACATGTCCTGGATCCGCTGGTTGAGGTCGTTGTGGACCATCGCTTCGGGTGGCTCCACCTCGACCAGCGCGCCGACCGCCGCGGTCACGGCCTTCGTCAGCTCCTGGCGGGACCGGTTGAGCTTGAGGTTCGCCAGCGACTCGCGAAGGGACGCATCCCACTCCTCGACGGTGTCGAACTCGCCGAGGTGCTCGCTGACCCATTCGTCGTCGAGTTCCGCGAGTTGCATCTCCTGCACGGCGGTGACCTTGACGGTGAAGTCGGCCTCGCCCTGGGTGCCCTTCGGGATGGACGTGAAGGTCAGTTCGTCACCGACGGAAGCGCCGACGAGCTGCTCGTCGAAGTCTTCGGTGACCCAACCCTGGCCGACCTCGTAGGACCAGTCCTCGGTGTTGAGGCCGAGCACCTCTTCGCCGTCGCGCGTGGCGGCGATGTCGAGCGTGACGTAGTCGCCGGTGGCGACGGGCCGGTCGGCGTCGACGAGCGCGGCATGCTTGCGCAGTTCGGCGGCGTGGGCCTCGGTGAGATCGGCGTCGTACACCTCGATCGACGGCACCTCGACGGCGAGATCGGCGTAGCCGTCGATCTCGATCGTCGGGCGGATCTCGCAGGTGGCGTCGAACTCGACGGGCCCCGACTCCTCGCCATCGGTGATCTCGATCTCCGGCGTGGCGATCAGGTCGACCTGATGCTCACGCACCGCGCGCGACAGGTAGATCGGCACCGCATCACGCAATGCCTGCTCGCGGGCGGGACCGGTACCGACCCGCGCCTCGAGCACCTTGCGCGGCACCTTCCCGGCGCGAAAGCCCGGGAGGTTGATCTCCTTCGCGAGGACCTTGAAGGCACGATTGATGTCGTGCTCGAACTCGTCCTCGTCGACCTCGACGTACAGCTTGACCTTGTTGCCCTCGAGGGCTTCCAACGAACTCTTCACAGGTCGGCGAGTGTATCGGCGGGCGCTCCCGACGGATCGGGGAGGTGCGACGGCGACACGAACATGGTGTTCCGCGCGTCGACCGGGCAGAATGGCGCCCAATGGAGCAATGGAAGCCGCACCAACTCGCCGCGCCGCACAAGGGTCAGCTCTCGCTGAGGATGGGCGACCGGGTCCGCAGTACGGCCGACATCCACGGTGTTCCGATCGGCACCGAGGGCAAGGTGATCCTGGCCAACGGGTTCAACTGGCAGCGCTACCGCATCCTCTTCACGAACGGCATGGAGGTCGGTGACCTCGACCACCGCAACCTCGAACCGACCGGGAAGACGGCCAAGCGCATCGCCAAGCAGAAGTAGCGACCGTCCGGTGCCCGCGCTCGTCCTCGGGCCGCTGCTGCGTCACGTCTCCACCACGTCGGCCACCGTGTGGGTGGAGGTCGACGAGGCATGCACCGTCACGGTGCTCGGGCACGAGGCCCGGACGTTCTGCGTGCACGGCCATCACTACGCCCTCGTCGTGATCGACGATCTCGAACCCGGGTCGACCACCCCGTACCGGGTCGAACTCGACGGCGCGTCCGCATGGCCGATCGCCGGTTCGCCGTTCCCCGACAGCACGATCCGCACGCTCGACGGCGACGGGCCGCTCCGTGTCCTGTTCGGCAGCTGCCGTGCGTCGGCTCCCCACCACCCACCGCATGATCTCGAACCGGGGCGCGACCCGCGCCAACGCGGCGTCGATGCGCTTCGCGCCCACGGCCTGCGGATGCTCGGCCAGCAGCCGAGTGAATGGCCGCACCTGATCATCTGCCTCGGGGATCAGATCTACGCCGACGACCCGTCGCCGAAGGCACAGCGCAGGATGAAGCGGCGGCGCCGACGACGTCACGAGGAGGCGCCCGACGACGTCGCCGCCGACTTCGAGGAGTACCGCAACCTGTACCTCGAAGCGTGGACTCCGGACGTCGAGCGGTGGCTGCTGTCGGTCGTGCCGTCGACCATGATCTTCGACGACCACGACATGATCGACGACTGGAACATCTCGCGCGCGTGGGTCGACGACATCCGCGCCGAGCCGTGGTGGCGCGAGCACATCGTCGGCGGGCTGGTGTCGTACTGGATCTACCAGCATCTCGGGAATCTCGATCCCGACCGCATCGAGCAGGAAGGCCTGCTCGCCGAGTTGCTCCAAGAGGACGACGGCGAACCCGCTCTCCGGCGGTGGGCCGAGGAGTCGGAGGAGTTCACGCCGGTGCCCGGCGGCTACCACTTCAGCTTCATGCGGGATCTGGGACGAACGACGCTCGTCGTCCTCGACTGCCGGAACGGGCGAGACCTCGAGCAAGGCGCGCGCCGGATGATCGAGGCCGACGAGTGGGCCTGGATCACCGAACAGTGCCACCGCGACGCGGACCACCTCCTCATCGCCACGTCGTTGCCCGTGTACGTGCCCGGTGGCCTACACGGATTGCAGCAGTGGAACGAAGCGCTGTGCGAGGGAGCGTGGGGCCGGCCGATCGCCTGGCTGAGCGAGCGTCTCCGCCGCGCCCTCGACCTCGAGGACTGGCCGGCGTTCAACACGTCGTTCCACGAGTTCAACGATCTGGTCGTCGAGGTGGCGACCGGGGAGCACCCCCCGGCGACGATCACCGTGCTGTCGGGCGACATCCACTTCTCCTACCTGTCCAAAGTCGAGCTGACGGGGGTACGACCGGCGGGGGCACCGCCCGACGATCAGGAACTCGGCACCGCGGTGCACCAAGCGGTCAGCTCACCGGTCCGCAACGCGCTGCCGCCGCGGGATCGCACCGTGCTGCGCTTCGGGGTGTCACGTGCCGGGCGCTGGATCGGTGGACGGCTCCAGCGGTGGGCCGGTCGCAGTTCGGGCCGAGTCACCTGGGACTTCGTCGACGGACCGTTGTTCCACAACGGCATGGCTCAACTCACCCTCGACGGGAGGTCCAACCATCTGGTGCTCGAACGCGCCGCTCACGACGACGACGGCAACCCCGTCCTCGAGGTGGCGGCCGAACGTGAACTGGCGGTGACGGCCGACTGAACGGACGGCGTTTCGAGTTCGCCGGATTGGGGCAACTCGTCGTCGTATGAGCGACACCGCGGGCACCACCGTCACCCCGACCACCACCGCCGTCACCTCCCGCCCGACCAGAGCGGTCGAGCCGGCCGATCGGCCCGAACTTCTCGACGTGACCCTGAAGTGGTCGGATCTCGGCCTGTTCCTCGCCTGCTACGCGGCGATGGTGGTCGTCTGGGTCGGGATCGGTGAGTTCATCACCCACTCGTCGTGCGATCGAGGCGCGCGACCAGTCGGTCGCCGAGTGGTTCGTCGACACCCGGACCGCGACGCTCGACACGCTGTCGGCCCTCGGATCGAATCTCGCCGCCACCATGGTGAAGATCGCCGTCACCGCCGTGCTCGCGATCATCATGCGACTGGTCTGGAAGCGCTGGCGGGAGCCGCTGATGATGGTCGTCCCGCTCGTGCTCGAAGCGAGCGTGTTCATCACGGTGACGTACATCGTTTCGCGGCCCCGACCCGACGTGGAGCGGCTCGAGTCGTCACCCGTCGACAGCAGCTTCCCGTCGGGACACGTCGCCGCCGCCGCGGCGTACGGCGCCCTGATCATCATCGTGTTCTGGCACGTCCGCAACCGCGTCGCCCGCGCCCTCGTGGTCGCATTGTGCGTCGCCGTGCCCCTCATCGTCGGGTGGGCCCGCATGTACCGAGGCATGCACCATCTCACCGACGTGCTGGCGGGGCTGTTGCTCGGCATCGTGTCGGTCGTACTCAGCTGGTGGATGATCCACCGGGCGATCGAGCGGACGCGTTCGTCGTCCCCCACGATCGGATAAGGGCGGGACAGGATGTCCACCACCTTCGCGGTGATCCTCGTCAGCGTCCTCGCCGCAGCGTTGCTCGTGGCGCTCGGCTGGCTGCGTGGGACGCGACGCCACCCCGACGACGTGATCGATCCGAACGAGACCGAGCACTGGCTCCTCCAACGGGCGAAGGATCATCCGCGTCTGCGCCGCGTCCTGTCCACGATGGACCAGCGGGTGATCGGCGGCGCCGCGGTCGCCGTGTCGTTCGTCGTCCTCTTCGTGGGCGCCCTCATCGTCGGCGCCGTGTTCGACACGGTCGACACGACCCGTGGCTTCGCCCGCTGGGACCAGTCGGTGTCGCAATGGGGCCCCGACCATGCCACGACGACGGCCGCCGCCTTCCTCCGCGGGGTCACCAATCTCGGTGCCACCGGATACCTGTTGATCCTGATGACCATCGTCGGCGTCGTCGACTGGTTCCGCCGACGCAGAGTCAGCTCGCTCGTGTTCCTCCTGACCGTCGGCATCGGCGTGATGTTGATCAACAACGGCCTCAAGTTGCTGATCATGCGCGAGCGGCCTCCTGGCGCACATCTCACGAGCGCCGCGGGATCGTCGTTCCCGTCCGGGCACTCGGCGGCGGCCGCTGCCTGCTGGCTCGCGATCGCGCTGGTGGTCGGCCGGTGGGTCCGCCCGCGGTTCCGCCCGTACATCTCGGCCGTCGCCGTCGGCATCGCCTGCATGGTCGCCACCAGCCGGGCGCTGCTCGGTGTGCACTGGCTCACCGACGTGATCGCCGGCGTTTTCGTCGGCTGGGCGTGGTTCATGATCGTCGCCATCGCCTTCGGTGGCCGAAACCAGGAACTCGGCCAACCGGCCGAGCAGGTCGCCAAGCAGGAAACGGAGCAACCCATGGCCGAACATGAGATGGCCTCACACAAGACCCGACAGCAGGAGACCCCGCGAACCGCAGGAGACGAGGCACCTCGCATGAGCAACGTCGGCGTCATCGTCCACCAGGACAAGGTCCTCGGCGGCGGGCTCGAGGAGTTGCGGTCGGCGCTCGCCGACGTCGGCCACCCCGACCCGGCTTGGTACGAGGTGGCCAAGAGCAAGGAAGCCCCGAAGAAGATCCGCAAACTCGTCCGCGACGATGGGGTCGATCGCGTGCTCGTCTGGGGCGGCGACGGCACCGTTCGCCGTTGCATCCAAACCCTGATCGACGATGACCTCGATGCCTCGATCGGCATCCTGCCCGCCGGCACCGGCAACCTGCTGGCGAACAACCTCGGCATCCCGATCGAGGTCCGCGGGGCGGTCGACGTGGCGGTGCACGGCGAGCCGCGCCCGATCGACGTCGGGCTGATGAACGATCTCTACTTCGCCGTGATGGCCGGAACCGGCTTCGACGCCCTGATGATCCGCGACGCCGACGAGAACGCGCTCAAGGAGCGGTTCGGACGGGCGGGATACGTCTGGGCCGGGATGAACAACATCGACGTCAGCCCGGCCCAGGCCGAGGTCGAGGTCGACGGTCTGCCCTGGTACAAGGGCGATGCCACCTGCGTGATCGTGGCCAACGTGGGCACGATCCTCGGCGGCGTGCAGGCCTTCCCCGACGCGTCACCGACCGACGGTCGACTCGAGGTCGGCGTGGTGCAGGCCCGGACGAAGGCCGACTGGGCGAGGCTGATGGCGAGCGCCGTGGCCCGGCGGGCGAACAAGTCGTCGCTGACCGAGATGGTCACCGCCGAGCAGGTGACGATCCGTCTCGATCGGACGTTTCCGTGGGAGGTCGACGGTGGCGACCAGGAACGCACCGACCAGTTCGAGATCAAGTGTGTTCCGCACGCGGTCCGCATCTGCCAACCCCGATCCAAGGAGGCGTCATGACGACCGTGGAGAAGCACACCGACGACGACGAAGTCGGACTGGAGCACGCCGAGGAGTTCGCCCGCACGCACCCCGGCCTGGTCAAGTTCGGCCGCATCGGCTGGGTCGCCAAAGGCGTCGTCTACGCCCTCACCGGGTTCCTGGCGCTGCTGATCGCGTTCGACCGACTCCCGGGCGCGGAGGCGACGCAGTCACCAGGCCAGGAGGCGAGCCAGAGCGGTGCGATCGCCCGGATCGCCGAACGCACGGGCGGGGTACCGCTGCTGCTCGTGATCGTGGCCGGCCTGGTGATCTATTCGTGCTGGCGCATCGTCAGCGCCCTGCTCCCCGCGGACAGTGACGCATCGAGCTGGATCACCCGCATCGGGTATCTGGTGAGCGCCGTGACCTATCTCGTGCTCGCCGGACTCGCGGTGTCGATCGCCAGCAACCACCGCGAGGCCCAGACCGACGCCTCACAGAAGACCGAGGACTCCAAGGTCGAGTCCTTCACCCGCGACCTGCTCGGTCACTCGTACGGGCGAACCGTGGTGTTCCTCATCGGCGTCGTGCTGATCTGCATCGCCGCGACGTTCCTGGTGAAGGCGATCACGGCGAGCTTCCGCTCCCAGATGGCCCACCGTGGTGTCGGGCCCATCTCGTTCGACATGCTGGTTCTGATGGGTCGGATCGGGTGGATCGGTCGCACCGCGATGATGGGGTTGATCGGGTTCTTCCTGTGCCGTGCGGCCTGGCTGTTCAACGCCGACGAGGCCCAGGGCCTCGACGGTTCATTGCGCAAGGCGGCGACATCCGATGCCGGCACCGTGCTCGTCGTCGTCGTCGCGGTCGGACTGCTGGTCTACGGCTTGTTCTGCATCATCAGTGCGCCGAGGCAGCTCCTCGTCGCCGCCGACCGCTGAGCCGCTGTCGGTCGAGGATCAGCGAGGCAGACCGCGGGCCCATTCGGACAGCGTGTCGACGTAGCGCTGGGGGTCCTGCCCGTGCATCGAATGACCCATCTCCGGGAACGAGACGTACTCGAAGGCGTTCCCGGCTTCGGTCACCAGTTCGCGCACGCGCGCCACCTGGAGGTCCGAGATCGCCCCCATCAGGGCGCCCGACGCCTCGTCGACCACCCGGAAGTGGTGGGTGAACAGCACCGGGACCTTCACCGAGGCGAGCAGCTGCTCGTGCGGGCACGACGCGTAGAAGCTGCCGGACCAGAAGGCGCGACCCCATTCGGGGTCGTACTCCTTCAGG
Source organism: Ilumatobacteraceae bacterium (assembly GCA_963752815.1). GTDB lineage: Bacteria > Actinomycetota > Acidimicrobiia > Acidimicrobiales > Ilumatobacteraceae > Sva-07. Next base: position 296,908 of record CAVVZI010000009.1, read on the forward strand.
CTCTGCCCCGGCTCGGCGGCCATGCCCATGAGCCCGGCGATGAACCCGAGCCGGGCAGGAAGTTCGGTCGGGATCGCCGCGACCATCGCTTCCCAGTCGCCGATCGACCACTGGTCGCCGAGGTACTTGGCCATGTGAGCGAAGAGCGGTCCGATGCACTGACCGATGCCCTGTCCGACGGCGGGGCGGATCTCGGAGGCGAACAGCGGCGGGTCCTCGTAGTACGCCGCGACCACTTGGCCGGGGCGGGCATACGCCGAGAGCCACGCCGAGATGACACCGCCGGACGACAACCCGGCGACGATCGTCGGGCGTCCGATGACGCCGTCGATGAACCGGACGAGGTCGTTGCCGATGTTGTCGAGGGTGTAGCGGCCGGGGGTGCGGCTCGACCGTCCCTGCCCCCGCAGGTCGACGGCGTACGCCTGGAAGTGCTCGGCGAGGAGCGGGAGGGCCGCTTCGTACCCCCACCACGACTCGGTCTGGCCCGGGATCAACAGCAGTGCCGGTCGGTCGGGCGATCCCGCGCTGACCGATCCCGCTGACCCCGCGCTCACGTAGTTGAGTTCGACTTCCCCGGTGTCGAACGACCGCTCCTCGAATGCGTGCGGGACGTAGGTGTCGGCAGGTGCGTGGGGCCCGAAGGCGTTGGCGAAGGCGCCCATCAGATGCACCGGTTCCGGATCGTGCCGATGTTCTCGACCCACGATTCGATCACGTCACCCGCCCGGAGGAATCGGGGCGGTTGGCGCGTCGCGCCGATGCCGGCGGGTGTGCCGGTGAAGATGATGTCGCCCGGCCACAGGGGCAGGATCGCGGAGAGGTCGGCGACGAGTCGCGGGACACCGAACACGAGGTCGTTCGTGCGCGCGTCCTGCATCTTCTCGCCTCCGACCGAACAGCCGAGCGCGAGGTTGTCGGGATCATCGAACTCGTCCGGCGTCACGACCACCGGCCCGAGCGGGCCGTAGCCCTTCCGGGACTTGCCGAGGGAGAACTGACTCCCCGCGGCGAACTGGAGCACCCGGTCGCTGATGTCCTGGCCGACCGTGAGCCCGGCGACGTGCTCCCACGCGTCGGCCTCGGCGACGTTCTCGGCCTGCCGGCCGATCACCGCGACGAGTTCGACCTCCCAGTCGGCGGTCCCGTTCGACACGTCGACGTCGCTGAACGGCCCGCTCAGGCTGGCGGGGAACTTCGTGAACGTCGCCGGCACCGTCGGGACCTCCATGCCCGACTCCTCGGCATGGCTGCGGTAGTTGAGGCCGATGGCGAACACCTGCGCCGGCCGCGGGACGGGACAGTCGAGGTCGCCCTCGACGAGCGGACCCGTGCCCGCTGTGACGCTGTCGGCGAATTCGCGGAACGCGGTCCAGTCGGCGTACGGGCTCATCGGATCGGCGCCGAACGCGCCGCCCGATGCCGTCTCGATGTCCGCGACCTCGTCGCCGAGCACGAGCGCGGCGCGGCCCTTCACGCTGGCAATCCTCATGGTCTGATTCCTCCTCGTAGGCGGGTGTGTAGATCGGCGAGCAGCTCCGTGGCGCCTGCGGCATCCGGCGCGACGCCGTGCACGTGGAAGTCGGGACGCTGCAACGCCCAGGTTGCACCATGCGCGGCGAACCAGTCGACGTAGGTGCCGTCGACGTCGTCGGCAGGGTCGACGGCGATGATCGAGCCGCCGATCGAGCCGAACCACACGGCCAGTGGAGATGCCGGCTCGATCGGCTGATCATCGATCGTCACCAGACGCCATCCGACCCCATGGACGTCGTCGAAGCGGCACCGACCGCCGCCGGACGCGACGTTGCCCTGGACGAACAGGTGACCGGCGACCGGATCGTCGGCCGGCAGGAGCGCACCGGCGAGGAACGGGGGCGGCGGGATCGCCGTCGCATCGTCGGTGACCGCGGCGCTCATCAGCTCGTCACGGGCCGCCGCTTCGACCGGGTCGGGCACACAGATGATCTTGCCGAGCTCCATCGAGAGCTCGATCACCGCCCGCGCACTCGGCAACCGTTCCTCGGTGTAGCTGTCGAGCAACTCGGCACTCGTGTCGCCGCCGAGCGCGAGGTCGAGCTTCCACGCGAGGTTGATCGCGTCACGCAGCCCCGAGCACATGCCCTGACCGGCGAACGGTGGCATCAGGTGGGCGGCGTCGCCGGCGAGGAACACTCGATCGCGGCGCCAGGTCTCGGCGTAGCGGGCGTTGAACGTGTAGACCGCGTGGCGTTCGAGCACGGCGTTGTCCGGGGTGACATCCCAGGCGGCGAGCAGCCTCCACGCCGCTTCGACGTTGTTGAGGTCGGCGATGTCCTCGTCCGGCAGACGCATGAACTCCCACCGACGACGGCCGGGTCCACCGGAGACGACCGTGGTCGGGCGGGCCGGGTCGCACACCTGCAGGTTGATCGGGTCGAACACCCGCGGCTCGTTGAGGATGACGTCGACGATCAGCCAGTCGTAGAAGTACCCGAGGTCGTGCATCGGCAGGCCGACGAGGCCGCGGACGGTGCTGTTCGCACCATCGCAGCCGACCGCATATCGGCTGCGTACGGCCACCACGTGGCCGTCGGACGCGACGGCCGAGACCGTGACGCCATCGTCGTCCTGGTCGAGCCCGGCCACCTCGACGCCGCGCCGCAGGTCGATCGTCGGCAACTCGCGCGCCCGTGCTTCCAGCAACGCCTCCAGCGCCGGCTGGTTGAACATCGACGACGCCGGCCAACCGCTCCCGCCAGGCCCCTTCCGGCCGAAGCGGACCAGCGTCGTGCGGTCCGAGTTGCACCATTCGTAGATGTCGGCCGGCTCCGAGATCCGGCCGAGGCCATCGCCGACGCCACACGCCTGCAGGATGCGAGCCACCTCGTCGTCGAAGTGCACCGCCCTCGGCATCGGATACGGCTCGCGCCACCGTTCGAGGATCGTGACCGTCCGGCCGCGCTGCGCCAGCAGGATGGCGAGCACGATCCCGACCGGGCCGCACCCGACGATCGTGACATCGACCTCGACGTCGACCGACCCGGCGGCGGCGGTGGATGCGCTCATGGCTGGCGGAGTGGCTGGTGGCCCCACAGGCTGATCTGGTCGTAGCGACGGTTGTCGTCCCAGTCGGCCGGCACGACGCGGGCGCCGTGGCCGACCTCGACCTGGAACCCGGCCGGGCTCTGGACGTAGAAGCTGAACATGCCGTCGTTGTCGTGACGGCCGAGGCCGTTCGGGATCGGCAGATCCGACGCCCACGCCCGGTCGAACGCCGCACCGACGTCGTCACGGTCGTTCGTCTCGAACATCACGTGGTGCAAGGCCTGCGGCAGCTCGAACGGTGCGCGGGCGAGGGCCAGCGTGTGGTGCCGCTCGTTGCAGTGGTAGAAGCGGACCTCGAGCACGATGCCGGGCGCGAGCTCCATCTCCAGCCAGTCGGACTGCTGCAACCCGAGCGCCCCGATGGCGAACTCGTGCGACTCGTCGAACCGGGTGGTGGCGAACACGCAGTGTCCGAAGCCCACGCCCTCGGTGTGGAAACCCGACGGCACGAGCGCCGAATCGAACGGCGCGGACGCTTCGGCCAGTCCGGTGACCAGCTCGATCTGCACACCCCACGGCGCGGTGGTGCTGCTCAGCCGTGAGACACCACGTGCGGCGCACTCGTGCGCTGCCGCCTCGGTGAGTTCGTGGCCGGACGACCGGATGAGTTCGGCGACGGCATCGAACGCGGCGTCGTCGGTCGCCTCGAATCCCACGAACGATGCGTCGTTGGCATCGCCGGCTTCGACGAGGAGCCGGTGCACCTTGGCGTCGTCGCGCCAGGTGTGCGTCGTGGCACCGACCGGCGTGCCCGGCATGAGCCCGATGACGTCACCGAAGAACGCATCGAGCGACGACGGCTCTGGCACCTGGATGCCGAGGTAGGCGAGTTCGAGGTGGTCGTACATGGCCGCGACAATACGGCATCACGATAACTGTTGCAACAATTATTTCGTCCGGTCGGCGAAGCGCGACGCACCGAGGTCGGGACCCCACAGCGACTTCAGCAGCAGGCGGTCGAGTTGCCGGATCTCGTCGACCGACAGGTTCGACCACTGCCGTTCGTGCAGCGCGTTGATCTCGGGCGTGATCGCCTCGAACACCGCACGCCCCTTCGCGGTCGCCCGAACCAGCACACCCCGGCGATCGGCGGGGTTCGGGAAGCGCTCGGCCAGACCCGCCCGCTCGAGCCGGTCGACGAGACGGGTGGTGTCGGAGGCGCGGTTCAACAGTCCGTCGGCGACGGCCCCGATCGGCATACCGGCGTCAGGGTCATCGGCGAGACACAGCACGAACAGCGCCACGTACTGCGCGTGCGTGAGATCGACCGTTCGGCAGATGGCCTCCAACTGGTCGAGGTTCCGATTCGCCAGGAGCAGCACGTTCAGGTGGACGTTGCGGCCGCGGGTCACCGAACGCGGCTCTCGGAGGTTCCGGATGGCGCTCCGTTCGGTCATCCGATGCAGGATAGAGCCGCTGCCGGGTTTGTGTGCGGATACGGAATGTGTTGCAACAGACTTTGTGAGACCGTTGAAGTATGGTGACCACCTATGGAGCCATCACTGCTCGACATCCACGCGCACTACCTGCCGCCGGCCTACCGCGAGGCCGCCGTCGCCGCCGGGCACTCGCAGCCGGACGGAATGGCCGCGTTGCCGGAGTGGACGGCGGACGCGCACGTCGAGTTGATGGATCGTCTCGGGATCGCCGTCAGCATGCTGTCGATCTCCTCGCCGGGCGTGCACTTCGGCGATGACGGCGCGGCCCGAGCGCTCGCCCGCCAGGTCAACGACGACGGTCGGCGGGCGCGAGATGCCCACCCCGGGCGGTTCGGCGTGCTGGCGTCGTTGCCGCTGCCCGACGTCGCCGGCGCACTCGACGAGATCGCGTACGCCTACGACGAGCTGGGCGTCGACGGCGTGGTGCTGCTCACCAACCTGAACGGCACCTACCTCGGTGATGCGACGCTCGAGCCGGTGTTCGACGAGCTCGACCGGCGCCGGGCGCGGATCTTCCTGCATCCCACCTCGCCGGTCTGCTGGGAGCACACGTCGCTCGGCCGCCCACGACCGATGCTCGAGTTCCTCTTCGACACCACCCGCGCGGTCGTCGACCTGGTGCTCAGTGGCACGATCGCCAGGCACCCGAACGTCGAGATCATCGTTCCGCACGCGGGCGCGGCCCTGCCGGTGATCGCCGACCGCATCGCCGCGTTCTCGATGATCCTCCCCGATCTCGACCCGACGACCGACGTCCTCGCCGATCTCACCCGGTTGCACTACGACCTTGCGGGGTTCCCGCTCCCCCGCCAACTCGATGCTCTGCTGGCGCTCGCCACCGCCGATCACCTGCACTACGGCAGTGACTACCCGTTCACGCCGGCGCCGGTGGTGGAGATGCTCCTCGGTCCGATGGGCGAGGTCGGTGAACCGCCGGGGTCCCTCCTGGCCTCGCTCGCCGCCAACACGCGCCGCCTGTTCCCGACACTCCCGATCGAGGCCACAGCATGACCACCGAAGTGATCCTCACGGGCACGCGGGCCACCCGCCCGGCCCATCACCACTCAGGCCCACCCGCATTCAGGTTTGCGGCAGACACTCTGCTGCGAGGTGGTCGAAATGTCTGCCGCAAACCGAGGGCACCAAATCTGCGGCAGACACGTTGACCGAGGTACATCGAAGTGTCTGCCGCAAAACGAGACGGGGTCGGAGCAAACGGGAGGGAGTCTCGGTTCGCCGCCATCACTGGACTTCCGCCGCCCCATATCTTGCTTGACATATATACGAGGTAACGTATACTCAGGGTCATGGCCGCTGCTGAGCTGGACGTACTCCATGTGATCGCCGAACCGACCCGGCGGCGCATTCTCGACCACGTCCGTGAACACGACCGTTCGGTCGGTGAACTCGTCGAGCTCACCGGCATGCACCAGCCCGGCGTCTCCCGGCATCTGCGGGTGCTGCGCGACGCCGGCCTCGTCGGCGTCCGCGTCGACGCCCAGCGGCGCATCTACCACCTCCGCGCCGAGCCCCTGGCGGAGTTGGACGCCTGGCTGGCCCCGTACCGAAAGCACTGGTCGGGCCGGCTCGACGCGCTCGAGCGGCATCTCGACCGTACGAATCCACGACCCACCGATCCCACCCCAGTCCCGAGCAAGGAGACGCCATGACCACTTCCTCCCTCCAGCCGTCCGCCGATCGCGACGGCACCATCGAGCCGACCGAGTCGGGCGGCGTGATCCGCTTCGAACGCCGGCTCCCCTACCCCGTCGCCGAGGTGTGGTCGGCGATCACCGAGCCGGCGCGGCTCGCCGAATGGTGGCTCCCGTTCGACGCCGACATCACGGTCGACCTCCAGCCGGGCGGGATGATGGTCATGTCGGCCACGGGTGACGAGCCGGTCACGATCACGTGCGAGATCCTCCGGGTCGAACCACCACGCCTGCTCGAACACACCCACGTCGACCCCGGGACGCGGATGCTGTGGGAACTCGAGGACGATCCCGCCGGGACCGTCCTGCGGCTCAGCCACTTCGTGCTCGATCCGGCCCTCGCGATCGAGAACTGCTACGCCGTCGGCCTGCACACCTCGCTCGACCGGCTCGGCCCGTGCCTCGCCGGAACGCCGGCACCGTGGGACTGGGACGGCTTCGCCCGGCATCAAGAGCGCTACGCCGCCGCCGGACTCGCGCCCGCACTGCCGGACTGATCGACGCCGGCCGGACCGGCCCGCGTCGCCGGCCGTGGTCGTCCTCCGTTTGAGCGACGCTGATCGCCGCCCTACATTCGGCGCGGTGACCGACAACCTTGCCTCCGGCCGACCCGACCACGGTATGACGGTCGTCGAACTCGAGGAGTTGATCGACGCGTTGCAGGGCGACCTCTCCGCCGACGATTTCGTCGAGCGCGGCCTGTCGGTCGAGGGCACCTTCGACGAGATCGACGACCCCGTGCTGATCGGGCCCGACGGCACCCCGATCCTGACGTGGCGGGAGGGCTACCCGTACGAGGAGCGGATGACCCGGCACGAGTACGAGGAGAGCAAGCGCCTGCTCCAGATCGAGCTGCTGAAGCTGCAGGCGTGGCTGCAGGAGAGCGGCCACAAGGTGTGTCTCGTGTTCGAGGGCCGCGACGCGGCGGGCAAGGGCGGCACGATCAAGCGGTTCATGGAGCACCTCAACCCGCGGCTCGCGAGGGTCGTGGCGCTCGGCATCCCGACAGGGCGCGAGCAGGGCCAGTGGTACTTCCAACGGTGGATCGAGCATCTGCCGACGACCGGCGAGATCGTCTTGTTCGACCGCTCGTGGTACACCCGAGCCGTCGTCGACCGCGTCATGGGGTACTGCACGGACGATCAGTACGACGAGTTCCTACGCCATGTGCCCGAGTTCGAGCGTTCCCTGCAGGCGTCCGACATGACGGTGATCAAACTGTGGTTCTCGGTCTCGCGCAAGGAACAGGTGACGCGCTTCACGATCCGCCGGATCGACCCGGTACGCCAATGGAAGCTCAGCCCGAGCGACCTCGCGTCACTCGACCGATGGCACGACTACACGGCCGCCAAGGAGGCGATGTTCCTGCACACCGACACCACCGACGTGCCGTGGACCGTCGTGCGGAGCAACGACAAGAAGCGCGGCCGGGTCGAGGCGATGCGTTCGGTCCTGGCCAGGTTCGAGTACCCCGACAAGGACCATGCCGTCGTCGGCGTTCCCGATCCCCTCATCGTCGGGCCGCCGTCGTTCGTGTCGGCCGACGCCGGCGAGGTCCCGACGTGACGGCGGCCCGCTACCACGCGTCCCAGTAGCGCTCGAGACGGCGGGCGAAGGGCTTCGGTGGCTCCGCGTAGAGCTGCTCCGCCAGGCTGACGCCGTCGTGTTCGAGCTTCTCCCGGTGCTGGTCGAGCAGCTCGAGGGCCGCGTGCACGGTGGCCTCACCCCCGAACGAATCCGGGTCGTCGTCGAGTTGAACGCGGAGGACCGCGAGGTCGTGGGCGTCGCCGAGCCCCTCCGCGAGGCGCTCGAACTGCTTGGCCAGCGGGTCGAGTATCGCCGGTGCCGACGGACCGAGCAGACGGAGGTGGTACCACGAGTACTTGGCGCGCTTGCGGAGCTCGTGGAAGTTGTCCGGTGTCGGGTCGTCGTACACCACCTCCAGGGCGTCGCGACCTCGGCGGTAGGTCTGGGCCAGTCCGCCGCGAACCGCGCCCCAGCCGTCGGCGTGAAGGTCGGCGTCGACGACCAGGTCGTGCCCGGCGCGGAGGAGGTCGCCGGCCCGCTCGAACGTCGACGCCCCTGCATCATCCCCGTCGGGTTCGGCACCGGCGCGCCGGACGAGTTCGGCGCGGACCGACTCGAAATCGTCGAGGCGCGGCGGCTCGGAAGGGACGGCGACGACGCTGTCGAACGTCGCGAGGAGGGCCTGCGCGTCACGCAGCCCCGACAGCTCGCGCGCCGCGTCACGGAACGCCTCGTTGGCCGCGCGGTACGTCGCCTGGTCGAGCGCGGGCCGCACGAGGCGGATCAGGCCGCGGAGTTTCTTGCACCGCTTGCGACAGTCGTGGATGGCGTCCTCGTCGGCGGGGTTCGCCGCAGCGGATCCGACCTCGTCGAGCGCCTTGTCCGACTGCGTGCTGGCGATCCGCCGGAAGGCGTCGCCCACGGTCTCGTCACGCTCGAAGCGGTACCCCACGCCGACGTCCTACCCGTTCCTGCTCACGACCGGAACACCAAGTCCCGCCGCCGTTTCCCCCGCGTTCGCGGCGGGTACCACCGCGCACATGGCCCGTTCATCGAAGTCATACGAAGTCAACCCGGCGGCCGTGGAACACATCACCAAGCTGATCGACTCACACCAATACGTGATCGACAGCCGCTGGGGCGATGTCCAGCCGACGGCCGACGACGAGAACCGCTTCCTCGAATCACACGGCTGGGCCGAGTACGGGGCCTGGCATCTCGGGCTCACGGTGGGCGTCGACGACGAGACGAAGGCGCGGTACGCGTTCGTCTGCGGCGACTTCCGCCGGGTCCACCGCTCGGCCCTCATCGCCTGCGAGTACCGGGCGGCGGAGTGGATGCACAAGTCGGTCGAGCTCGCCGCGCACGATCTGCTCCAGCACTTCGACCGCACGATGGCCTGAGTTCCGATCGGCGACACCAGCGTGCGGCTCGCGCTCATCCGAGCGCCTGCACGAGGTCGGCCCAGATGTCGTCGACGTGCTCGCACCCGACACTCATGCGGATGAGGGTGGGCGGGATGCGCTCCTGCCCGGCGAGGACGGCGCGTCGTTCCATCGTGGATTCGACGCCCCCGAGGCTCGTCGCGTGGTTGATCAGCTCGGCGCGGGCGCACACGTCGCTCGCCCGCTGGCCGTCACCGGTCGTCTCGAACGACAGCATCGCCCCGAAGCCGTTCATGAACGACTTCGCGACGGCATGGGTTCCATGACCCGGCAGGCCCGGATAGAGCACCCGGGAGATCCCGGCATGCTGGTCGAGCCGGGTGGCCAGTTCCATCGCGTTCTGCTGCGCCCGCTCCAGTCGGAGCCCCAGGGTGCGGGCGCCGCGCATCGTGAGGAACGCCTCCATCGCGCCGATCGTCGCGCCGTGCAGCAGGCGACGGCGATGGAATTCTTCGTACCGCTCGTCGTCGCGGGTGACGAGCACACCGGCGAGCAGATCCGAGTGGCCGCCGATGAACTTGGTGGCCGAGTGCATCACGATGTCCGCGCCGTACTCGAGCGGTCGCTGGAGCAGGGGCGTGGCGAACGTGCTGTCGACCGCCACCACCGTGCCGGCACGGCGCGGCGCCCCGCAGATGGTCGGCAGGTCGGCCACGGTGATCAGCGGGTTCTCGGGCGATTCGAGCCACACCAGATCGCAGTGCTGCAACGCATCGAGCCACGCCGGCGTGTCGGCCTGGTCGAGACGGCGGACGGTCCAGCGCCCTTGCGCCTCGCCCTCGGCGATGAGCCCCGCGACGCCGTGGTACGGATCGGACGGTACGGCGATGTGCGAGCCGACCGGCAGGCCGTTGAACACGACCGCGGCGGCCGCCATCCCCGAACCGAACACGAGCGCCCGTCCGCCATCGAGACCCCCGAGCAGGGCCTCGAGCGCATCGGTCGTCGGCGTGCCGTCGGTCCGGCTGTAGAGCCGGTCGTCGGGCAGGTAGAAGTTCGACGCGAACACCGGCGCCACGTTGAGCGGATCGCCGGCAACGCGGGTGCGCCCGGCGGCGATCAGCCAGGTGTCGGGGCTCCAATCGGGCATGCCGGCACGATAGTTGGCGGCGCGCGAGCAGGTCTCGGGCGGATCAGCCCGATCGGAGGTCGCCCGCGGCGAGATCGCGACGTTCGATGAGGAACGCCGCCTCGGCGGCATTCGTGGTGAGTTCGAGCGCCCGGTCATAGGCGGCGAGGGCGTCTGCGGTGCGGCCGCTGCGGGCGAGGAGGTCGGCGCGTGCCGCGTGGTAGGGCTGGTAGTCGCCGAGCCTGGCGGCGTCGAGGTCGGCGTCGAGGGCGGCGAGACCGGCGTCGGGCCCGCGCAGTTCGGCCAGGGCGACGGCACGGTTGAGCGCCACGACCGGATTGGGCCGCAGTGTGTGGAGGTGGTCGTACAGCGTCACGATCTGGGCCCAGTCGGTCGCCGCGCCGGTCGGGGCGTCGGCGTGGACCGCGGCGATCGCCGCCTGGAGTTGGTACGGACCCGGCTGGCCGCGGCGCAGGCACGTCCGGACGAGTTCGTGGCCCTCGTCGATGAGGCGGCGATCCCAGCGCGACCGGTCCTGGTCGGCGAGGCGGATCAGCGTCCCGTCGGCACCGAGCCGCGCGGGTCGCCGGGCCTCGGTGAGCAGCATGAGGGCGAGGAGCCCAAGGGCTTCGGGTTCGTCGGGCATCAGATCGACCAGGACGTGGCCGAGCCGGAGTGCTTCGCCCGCCAGATCGACGCGTGAGAGTTGCGTCGCCGGTGGTCGCGGTGTGCGCCTCGGTGAAGACGAGGTAGATCGCGGCGAGCACGGCACCGAGCCGGTCAGGCAGTTCGGCCGCCCGGGGAATGCGGTACGGGGCGTGGTTGTCGCGGAGTTTGCGTTTGGCCCGGACCATCCGCTGCGCCATCGTGGCCTCGGGGACGACGAAGGCGCGCGCGATCTCGGCGGTGTCGAGCCCGCCGAGCAGACGCAGCGTGAGGGCGACCTGCGCGTCAGGATGCAGCGCCGGGTGGCAGCACAGGAACATCAGGCGGAGCTGGTCGTCGGCCACGACGTCGACGAATGCGTCCAGATCGCCGAGTTCGCGGCTCAGCTCGTCATCGGGCCCGCCATCAGGAGGGTGTGGGTCGTTGTCCATGGAAGCGTTGTGGAGTCGGTCGGCGGCGATGTAGCGCGCGTGACGGGTCGATTCGCGTCGGAGGCGGTCGATGGCCCGGTTGCGGGCGGTGGTGGTGATCCAACCGCCGGGGTTCGGCGGGATTCCATCGACCGGCCACCGCTGCGCCGCGATCGCGAACGCCTCCGCAACCGCGTCCTCGGCGAGATCGACGTCGCCGAGGACGCGGATGAGGGTGGCGGTGCACCGCCCGGCCTCGCGTCGGAAGACCGATTCGAGGTCGTCAGCCATCCTGGAACGGGCGGAGTTCCACCGGCCCGTCGCAGGCGATCGCGGCCTGGCGCGCCCACTCGAGGGCTGCGTCGAGATCAGCGGCCTCGATCACCCAGAAGCCCCCCATCTGCTCCTTGGTCTCGGCATAGGGGCCATCGGTCATCGACACCTCGCCGGCAGCGGGGCGCACGACGGTGGACGACTCCGCGCTGTGGAGGCCGCCGCCGAACACCCAGGCGCCGGCGGACATCAGCTCCTCGTTGTAGGCACCGACACGGGCGGCGGCCTGTTGCGCCTCCTCACCCGTGAAGTCGACGACGTAGTTGTCGTCGTGCCAGACGGACATCAGGTACTGGGACATGGTGATCTCTCCTTTGTGCGTGTCGTTGAGTGCGGTGCGGTTGGAACGATGATCTCATTCCGCACTGTCACGGGCTGCGGTGGCAACCCGCTGCCATGTCCACGAACGTGCTGGGGGGAATCGACACGCCGACGACGAGATTTTTCTCGCGCACCGAATTCGACGATTGGCGGTCGCTCATTTCGGGGTACGAACCATCCAACGACCCACCCATAACGGACGATTCGACAAGGAGATCGACCATGCCACGAGCCTGGAGCGACAAGCGCGAGCGCCAATACGAACACATCAAGGACAGCGCGCTGGAACGGGGCGAGAGCGAGGACACCGCGGAGGAGATCGCCGCGCGCACCGTGAACAAGGAACGAGCGCGGGCGGGCGAGGCCAAGGAATCGAGTCGCACTTCCACCGACGACATCTCCTCGGGCCGGCGCGGTGGCCTGCGATCGCACAAGGGAGCCGGCGGCCGCACACGCGACCAGCTCTACAACGAAGCCCGCCACAAGGGCGTCAAGGGCCGGTCGAAGATGAACAAGGCCGAACTCGAACGAGCGGTCGGCCGCTGAGCAGATCTACGGGTTCGCCGGCGCAGAATCGCCGGTGAGACCGAACATCGCCTCGAGCCCGGTGATCTCGAGCAGTCGGCGAACCGGGTTCGAAGCGCTCGACACCACGAGGGTGCGACCGTCGGCAATCACCTGATCGTGCAGGGCGATGAGGACCCGGAGCCCGCTCGAGTCGATGAACGTCAGTTCGCCGAGATCGAGCTCGATTCGATCGGGTCCGGCCGGAAGGTCGGCGAAGGCCGCGCTCAACGATGGCGACGTGCTGGCATCCAGTTCGCCGGCAACCGACCAGCCGGTCGGGAGTGAGTGGATGGAGATCCTGGCGTCGAGTCCCACCCGCTCATCGTGCCACAGGCTGGACCCCACGAGCAGGGTCCACGCGCGCGTTAGTTTTCTGTCATGCGAGGTGGCGGGTGACCAACGACGCGGACGACCCACCGATCGTGGGCGTCGATGCGAGGGCGGTGCTCGACGCGCTGGTGCGGGCCGTCGTCGTCACGGATCCGGACGGCCACATCCTGCTCTGGAACAGATCGGCCGAAGAGTTGTATGGCTGGGCCGACCACGAGGTCCTCGGGCGGTCGATTCTCGACGTGTTGGCGCCGGACGACGAGTTCGGGGCCAACCATCAGGACCTGATGACGGTGGCCGACGGGAAGGTGATGAGCGGCGACCGGCTCGTCACCCGGCGCGACGGTCAACTCCTCCGCGTCCTGACTTTCACCCGGCCGATCCGCGACGAGTCCGGGAAGACCGTCGCGCTGGTCGGCGCGTCCGAGGATGTCGGCGCACGCCGAGACGCCGAACAGCAGGCGCGCGATCTGTCCGAACACTTCCACTCGGCGTTGGAGGCGGGCGGGCTCGGAACCTGGCGATGGAACATGAAGACTGGCGAAACAGTCTGGGACGCACGCCTGGAGGGGCTCTTCGGCCTGTCGCCCGGTGAATTCGACGGCACGTTCGACACGTACGTGTCGATGCTGCACCCGGACGATCGTCAACCGATACTCGATGCGCTCACACGCGCGGTCGAGTCGAAATCGACGTATCGGGTCGAGCACCGGGCGATCTGGCCGGACGGATCGGTCCACTGGATCGCGGGTGTCGGCGGCGTCACGCTCGACGAGAGGAACGAGGTGACCGGAACGGTCGGCTGCTCGATGGACGTCACCGAGCGGATGGAACAGGAACTCGAACGGCAACGACTCGCGGACGTCGCCATGTTGGCGGCCACGAACGAACGGCTGCTGCGGGAGCGCCTGGAGTTCCTCGGCATCATCAACGACGCGCTGAACGCGTCGTCGACGGTTCCCGAAGTGATGCGCAACGTGACGACGATGGCGGTTCCGCGTCTCGGGGACTGGTGCAGCATTCATGTATTACCGGGCGATGGCAGGTCGACGCCGGACATCGAGGTCGCCCACGTCGATCCGGCGATGGTCGCCCACGCCCGTGAGTTGCACGATCGGTTCCCCTACGACCCGGACGCTCCTGCCGGGGTGGCCGCCGTCATCCGCACCGGAGTGACCGAGTTCTACTCTGAGATCGACGAAGAAGTCCTCGAGTCGTTGGACGTCACCGACGAGGCGCGGGCGCTGCTGACGGAACTCGACCTGCGGTCGGCGATCTCGGTGGCGATGAAGAAGCGTGGCCGGATCCTGGGTGCGATCCAATTCGTCTCCACGAGCGCGTCTGGGCCCTACACCCACGACGACGTGGCCCTTGCGGAGACGGTGGCGGGCCGCGTCGCCGCGAGTATCGAGAACCGGCGGCTGCACGAGGAGCAGCGCGAGATTGCCGCCACGCTCCAGCGCAGCCTGCTGCCCGAGCAGCTGCCTGTCGTGCCCGGGATCGACACCGCTGTCCGCTACTGGGCCAACGGTGCGGCGGCGGAGGTGGGCGGCGATTTCTACGACATGTTCGCCCTCGAGGAGGCCGGACATTTCGCGGTCGTGCTCGGCGACGTGTGCGGCACTGGTCCGGCGGCGGCGGCGCTGACCGGGCTGGCCCGGCACACGATTCGCGACAGCGCGTGGCACCACGACGCCCCCGACGCGGTGCTCGCCTCGCTGAACCGCGCCGTGCGACGATCCGCGTCGAACACGTTCCTCACCTGTGTCTACGCGACGATCGAACCGAGCGGCGACGGCACCCGCCGTCTCACGATCGCCTGCGGTGGCCACCCGCTGCCCACCCTCGTCGATGCCCGCGGCGCCGCCACGCTCGGAAGCCCCGGCACGCTGCTCGGCGTACTCGACGAGATCGACATCCACGTCACGTCCGTCGAGCTGGGCGAGGGCGACGTGGTGGTCTTCCACACCGACGGCGCGACCGACGTCGCTCCGCCGTACGCCCTCGACGAGACAGCCTGGCGGACGCTCGTCCACGAGGCGGCCCGATCGGGTGAATCGGCCGACGCGATCGCCGAGAACATCCAGCGCGCACTCGAAGCGGTCCTGCCGTTCGAGTCGCGCAACGACGACATCGCCCTGCTCGTCATGGCAGTGCGCCCGTAAATCCACGTTTGCGTCGGGATTTCTGAGGCCCGCCTCTCCGAAATCTTGACGCAAACGGGGAATGACGCCGTCTGAACCGAGCAGGTTGGAACGACAGGCCGGGTGGGAATGGTCGAGCGCATGGCGAGCGACGATGCGTCCGGGAGTTCGGGTCACGGGCTGATCGCCAAGGATGCCGGGTTGCTGTACCTGCCCGATGGCCGGCCCGGAATCGAGCGCCGCCGCCGTGGTCGGGGATTCACTTACGTCGATCATCGAGGACGGGTCGTCGAGGGAGCCGAACGTGCTCGCCTGCAGGCGATGGCGATTCCCCCGGCGTGGACGAACGTGTGGATCGCCGAGGAGCACGACGCCCACCTGCTCGCGACCGGGTATGACGATCGGGGCCGGAAGCAGTACCTCTACCATCCGGCCTGGCGCGAGGCGTCCGATCTGGCCAAGTTCGATCGTCTGGCATCGGTGGGCGGAGCGTTGGCGCGCCTGCGCCGCGTCGTCGATCACGAACTCCGGTCGCGCGGCGACGACTGGCGAACGGCGGCCGTCGTCCGCCTGATCGACGATTCGCTGATCCGCCCGGGTAGCCGACGTCGGTTCGAGGAGAACGGCTCCGTCGGCGCGATCACGCTCGGCACCGCCCACGTCGACGTCGAGGGGACACGGATCGCGTTGCACTTCGAGGGCAAATCGGCCGTGGAACAGCAGACCGAGGTCCGTGATGCCCTGCTCGCCAGACGCCTGTCGACCCTGATCGACGAGAGCACGGAGGGCATGCTGTTCGTCGATTCGGACGAGCAGCCGATCACGGCCAGCCAGGTCAACCGGTACATCGGGGAACACTCGGGCTCGGACATGAGCGCGAAGGATCTCCGGACGTGGGGCGCGACGTGCGTCGCGGCCGACCTCCTCGTGCACGCCCGCGGCGACGACGTCGACGCCGCGGTGCGCGAGGCGATCGAGCACGCCGCCGACCGGCTGGGAAACACGGTGGCCGTGTGCCGATCCTCCTACATCGCGCCGCGCGTCCTGTCGGCGTTCGAAACCGGTGAGCTGCACGAGGAGTGGCGTCGCTCACGAAGGGCGCAGTGGCTGAGCCGGGTCGAGCAGACCGTCCGTCGAGTCGTGCCCGGCTGATTGGTGGTGGAGCCCGGCGTTGTCACCGCTCGTCGAGGAAGCGCTGCCGGTCCCGATCGTCCTCGAAGCCGACCACCGACCAGTACTCCGAGTGTCCCGCTCGACGGAGCCCCTCGATCCGATGGTTGCCGTCCTCGACGGTCAGCTCACCGTCCCGGTACGACACGATGATCGGCGGCGGCTCCCAGCCCTCGTCCATGCTCTCCTGCATGTCGTCGACGCGCTCGAGGTCGTCGTCGGCGAGACGCACGAGGGTCGGCTGATCGGCCGGGCCGGCGAGCCGCTGCAGTTCGTCGAACGGGAGCCGGACCGGCCCGTACCACGACGACTGCTCGCTGCGGAGCTCGGCGCCGAGCACGGCGTTGTCGCTGCCGGGGCTCCGCAGGAACTCCTGCACCCAACGCCCGAGGTCGCCGCGCCCTGCTGCCTCCCGGGCACCGTCGACCGTGGCGTCTACTTCTCTGGCGGCTTCGTCGGCAACATCACGCACGTCGGCAGGATCGGTCATCCCGCGCGGGTACCCCGTCACGGTGATCCGGCAAACGCCGAACTCAGAGTTCGAGGTCGCCGTCGTCGACGAGGCTGGCCAGATGGCGGGCGTCGTCGTAGGTCCGCAGGGTCCACTGCCCGGTCTCGTCGTCGAAGTCCCATTCCGTCATGCCGGTGTTGGTGGGCACGAGCCGGGGGCCACCGGCCGGAGAAGCACCGAAGCGGACTCGCAACGACGCCGCGATCACCCCGGAGTGACAGACAGCCATCACCCGCAAGCCCTTGTGGTCGCGGGCGAGCCGGTCCATCGCCGCCCCCACCCGATCGTGGAAGCTGTTCCAACTGTCGCCTCCCGGCGCGAACGGTCGATGGGGCTCGGCGAGCATGTCGAGGCTGCCGAACCGGGTGGTGTACTCGGTCCAGTCGAGCCCGTCGGCTTCGCCGGTGTGCACCTCACAGAGGTCGCAGTCCTGGGGCACGTCGTCGAAACCCAGGGCGGGGGCGATGATGCCGGCCGTCTCGATCGCTCGTGGGAGCGTGCTCGTCAGCAGCACGTCGACGGTGAAGTCGGGATCGGCAGCGATGGAATCGTGGAGCGCGGTCGCCTGCCGGCGGCCGAGGTCGGTGAGGCCACGACATCCGAGCGGTCCGGCGATCACGCCACGGAGCCCGGCGAACGCATCACCATGACGGACGAAGATCAGCTTCACCGACCCATGGTACGGCGGCCCGCCACGCCGCTGGGATCGGCGCTCACGCGGTGGCCCGGCGGGCCTCACCCGTTGCGGAGCAGGAGCTTCCGATTCGTCGCGACGATCCAGTCCTCGATCGCGTCGATCGACCAGCCGTAGCTGTCGGCGAGCAGCAGGGCGAAGCTGACGTCCGACGTCGCACTGAGTGTGGCGGCCGCGGCATCGACGGAAACCGTCGGATCGAGCGCGTCGAGGTCGGCGAGCCGGGCGACGATCCGTCGCGCTCCCTCGACGTGACGACGGTGCCCCTCGGCCATCACGAGCGCCAGGTCGGGTTC
The DNA here is from genome assembly GCA_963752815.1 of Ilumatobacteraceae bacterium. Lineage (GTDB taxonomy): Bacteria > Actinomycetota > Acidimicrobiia > Acidimicrobiales > Ilumatobacteraceae > Sva-07. The sequence continues at coordinate 314,629 of CAVVZI010000009.1, forward strand.
GGCGGCCGCGCCGCTGACGAGGGCGCGCAGGATGTCGCCACAGTGCTCCAGGATCGAGCGGACCACCCGGGCCTGCACCGCCAGGATTTCCCCCGGGTCATCCGAGCCGACTCCGGTGCCGACGATCGTGGCGACGTCGGCTTCCGCGTCGATCAGGTCGTTCAGCCGGGCGACGATCGCCTGCTTCGAGCCGATGCTGTCGTACACGGTCTGCGCTGACACACCCGCCGCCTCGGCGATGTCGCGCACGCTCGTGCGGCTGTAGCCGTTCTGGGCGAACAACCGCCGCGCCGCGCCGAGGATCTCGTCGCGGGTGAGCTGCGCCTGGCGGGCCCGCAGGGTCGATGGCTGCTTCGGCATTTCTCCGGTCTATCACTTGACATCCGTGCAAGTTACTTTATAGTTGTTCCAGTCACCCGACACTCGATCAACCGAACCAGGAGAACACCAATGACTCTCACCGACGCTCCCACCGCGACCGACGCGGCCGTGGTCGCCACC
>CAVVZI010000010.1:0-117913 GCA_963752815.1 Ilumatobacteraceae bacterium
GACGTCATGGGGTACTTCGTCCCCGCTGCCGCGCCCACAGCGTCAACACCATTGCCGACAGCTTCGGCAACTGGGCATCTTGAATCGCAACACCATCGGGTCGCCGTCCGCCGACTTGCGATCCGGCCCAATTCGCCGCTCGGGTTGCTGGCGATTACGCCGCCGCCAGGCCCTGCCGCCTCTGCCAGCGGTCCCGGCCGATCGCCTGGTGCCACCGCTGGGATCCGGCAGTCTGAACTTGACGGTGGGGAGCGGGGACGAAGCGTTCTCCTTCGGAAACGAAGTTGATTTCTTCAATCAGCCCTTCGCCGTGACGCAGGTCGGGTTTCAGGTGTACAACGTGTCTGAGAATTTCGCCGGGGGACCGAACAACATGCCTAGCATTAGGTTCGAGGTCGATCCGAACATCGAGACCGCTCCTCCTCTTACAAACTTCTCGACACTGACCTTCCTCCCGGACAGCCAGACGTTCCCGGGCCTCTGGAGCGACTATATCGATGCCACGACAACCGGACGGTGGGTCGGCTCGGGAGATGCCTTTCCGCCCGGTACCGATTGCACGAGATAGTCCTTGCACATGGACTCGACTGCAGGAGTTGCTAAACGCCGGCGGCGAAGGCCCAGTCCTGTTGTCGGTCGCCGTCGCAAAGGGTCGGGACGATGCCTGGCACGGTGCGGTTGACGCACTGCGAATCAACGACACCGTGTACGACTTCGAGGAGTACGGAGTCATCCCGCGACCCCCGCCCCCTGACGCTCGAAGCTTGTACATCCTGGTTGGGGGATCGCGGACGTCGCGGTCCCCCGGACCGGCGGCTCGATCGGCACCGGTGACGCGACTTCGGATCTGCGTGCAGAGTCATCAGAACTCGTCGGTTCTCGGCTCCGCTGGTGAACGTCCGATGGCGGGGCCGTACGCTGACGACGTGACCGAGACCGTCGTCCACGACTCGACCGGCAGCGATCAGACGCAGGTCGAACTCCTGCCGCGCGACTGGCAGGAACAGGTGCTGCGGCTCGCCGCCGAACGCGACGCGGTGATCCTCGCCCACAACTACCAGCTGCCCGAGATCCAGGACATCGCGCATCACACCGGCGACTCGCTCGGGTTGTCGCGGATCGCCGCGGAGGTCGACGCGTCGACGATCGTGTTCTGCGGCGTGCACTTCATGGCCGAGTCGGCCAAGATCCTGAGCTACGACAAGACCGTGCTGATCCCCGACGCCCGCGCCGGGTGCAGCCTCGCCGAGACGATCACGGCCGATCAGCTCCGCGCCTGGAAGGCCGAGCACCCGGGCGCGGTGGTGGTCAGCTACGTCAACACGACGGCCGCCGTGAAGGCCGAGACCGACATCTGCTGCACCTCGTCGAACGCCGTCGAGGTCGTCCAGTCGATCCCGGCCGACCAGGAGGTGCTGTTCTGCCCCGACCAGTTCCTCGGCGCCCACGTGCAGCGCCTCACCGGTCGCGACAACATGCACATCTGGATGGGCGAGTGCCACGTCCACGCCGGCATCAACGGTGCGGAGCTGAAGGCGAGGGTCGCCGAGGAGCCGGACGCCGAACTGTTCGTCCACCCCGAGTGCGGTTGCGCCACCAGCGCGCTGTACCTGGTGTCGTCCGGCGCCGTGCCCGAGACCCGCACGAAGATCCTGTCGACCGGCGGCATGATCGACGCGGCGAGGGCGACGACGGCCAAGACCGTGCTCGTCGCCACCGAGACCGGCATGCTGCACCAACTGAAGCAGGCGAACCCGGCGGTCGACTTCCAGGCGGTCAACCGCGCCGCGGTGTGCAAGTACATGAAGATGATCACCCCGGCGAAGCTGCTCCGGTCGCTGCGTGAGGGCGTCGACGAGATCCACATCGATCGCGACATCGCCGACCGCGCCCGGCTGTCGGTCGAGCGGATGATCTCCATTGGGACTCCCTCGCCGACGGCCGAATAGCCTTCGTCGACCATGAGCCTCCCGACTCAGCTCGCGGCCGCGGCCGCCACCTGGCAGCGCGACGTCGACGTCGTCGTGCTCGGCTCGGGGGCGGCCGGCCTGTCGGCGGCATTGGCGGCCCGGCCGGTGCGCAGCGTGCTCGTGGTCACCAAGGACGTGCTCTGGGCCGGCTCGACACAGTGGGCGCAGGGTGGCCTGGCCGGCGTCCTCCACCCGACCGACACGCTCGAGGACCACGTGCGCGACACCCTCGAAGCGGGTGCCGGGCTGTGTGATGCCGACGTCGTGCGCGAGCTGGTGACCGAGGCCCCGAAGTCGATCCGCTACCTGATGCGCCTCGGCGCGGCCTTCGACCCCGAGCCGGGCTCGCCGCGAGGCAGCGCGACGATCGCGCTCACCCGGGAGGGCGGTCACAGCCACAACCGGATCGTGCACGCCGGCGGCGACCGCTCGGGTGCCGAGGTGCAGCGCACGCTCGACGAATCGGCACTGGGCGCCGGTGTGGAGGTGCTGAGCCGCGGGTTCGCGCTCGACATCGTCCTCGGTACCGGTCCCGACGGTCAGCGCCAGGCCGCCGGGGTCCGCATCGGTCAGCTCGACGAGGAGGGCCAGGTGGTATCGGTCGGCATCGTCACCGCCCGCGCCGTGGTGATGGCGTCGGGCGGGTTCGGCCAGATCTACGCCTCCACGTCGAACCCGCCCGCGGTCACCGGCGACGGCATGGCGATCGCCTTGCGCGCCGGTCTGTCGCTGCGCGACGTCGAGTTCGTGCAGTTCCATCCGACGGTGATGTGGACGGGCCCCGACGCCGTCGGGCAGCAGGCCCTGGTGTCGGAGGCCGTGCGCGGCGAGGGAGCGATCCTGTACGACGCCGCCGGTGAACGGGTGATGGCCGGTGTCCACCCGCTCGAGGACCTGGCGCCGAGAGACGTCGTCGCCGCGGCGATCAGCCGGCGGATGGCGGAGGCACCGGCCGGCGTCGACGACCACGTGTTCCTCGACGCCACCCACATGGGCGAGCGGTTCTACGAGCGGTTCCCGTCGATCACCGAGGCGTGCCGCGAGATCGGCATCGACCCGGCGGTCGACCGGATCCCCGTCGCCCCCGCCGAGCACTATGCCTGCGGGGGCATCCCGGCGGACCTCGACGGTGTCACCGCACTCCGCGGGTTCTACGCGGTGGGGGAGGTCACCTGCACGGGTGTCCACGGCGCGAACCGCCTGGCCTCCAACAGCCTCACCGAATCGGTCGTGGCCGGAACGCGGGTCGGCCGCGACCTGGCGTGGGAGCTTCCTGCAGCCGTCGATCCCGAACTGGGCGCCGACGAACCCGTGGGCCAACCCCTCCTCGACCCGGCTCGTCGACGCGAGGTCCGCGCCGTCATGTCACGCCACGTCGGCGTGGTCCGCGACGCCTCGTCGCTCGCCGCGGCCGCCGGCGCCCTCGGTGCGATCGCCCGGGACCTGCCGGCCGAGGTGGCCCCGTCGCGACGGTCGTGGGAGGGGACGAACCTGCTCACGGTCGCGGCCGCCGTGGTCGCCGCGGCCCAGGCGCGCACGGAGAGCCGGGGTTGTCACCGCCGGACCGATTATCCCGAGCCCGACCCCGCGTGGGTGACGCATCTCGACGTCACGCTCGACGAAGTGGGAGCACTCGACGTCGCCGGCGGGCCCCAGCAATGATCGACGCCGCAGCCGCTGTCGGCGGCGACGATCGCGATGCTCGACGACGCGGGTTTGGACGCCGGCGCCGTCGGTCGTCTGATCGCGGTGGCCCTCGACGAGGATCTCGCCGACGGCGTCGACGTCACGTCGGTCGCGACCATCCCGCTCGACCTCGTCAGCACGGCCACGTTCGGTGCCCGCGCGCACGGCGTGATCGCCGGCCTGCCGGTCGCCGCCGCAGTCATCGAGGCGGTGTGTGGCGCGACCGCCAGCGAGTTCGAGCATCTCGTCGCCGATGGTGCGGTGGTCGAGCCCGGAACCGAGATCGCGCGAGTGACGGCGCCGACCCGTTTGCTCCTCACGGCGGAACGGACCGCGCTCAACCTGCTGTGCCACTTGTCGGGTGTGGCGACGCTCACGCACCGGTGGGTCGAAGCGCTGGAGGGAACCGGCGCCCGTGTGCGCGACACGCGCAAGACGAACCCGGGCCTGCGGGCGCTCGAGAAGTACGCCGTGCGGTGCGGGGGCGGCGTGAACCATCGCATGGGTCTGTTCGACATGGCGCTCGTGAAGGACAACCACGTCGCCGCGGCCGGTGGCGTCGCCGAGGCGTACCGCCTCGTGAAGGACCTGGCGTCGACGATCCCGGTCGAGATCGAGGTCGACTCGCTCGACGGACTTCGCGAGGCGATCGAGGCCGGTGCCGACGAGGTGCTGATCGACAACTTCACCCCCGATCAGATGCGTGAGGCCGTCGCCCTCCGCGACGAGCTGAATCGCTCGGTCACCATCGAGGCCAGCGGCGGCCTGACGATCGAGACGGCGCGCGTCGTGGGCGCCAGCGGCGTCGACTACATCGCGGTCGGTGAACTCACGCACTCGGCGCGGGTCCTCGACATCGGGCTCGACCTGTCCTAGGACCTGAGCGAGTAGGCGCAGCATCACATCGATCGCCGGTACTCGGTCGTCGTCGATGGTCAACGTGGTCGGAGACGGTCAAAGTAAGGTGCGATCGCGTGACGAATGTCGACGAGGTCGAGCATGGCCGTTCAGCTGCGAGCGCGTCGGCGTCGGGCGGACCGGAGGATTCCGGGCAGTCCTGGTTGATACGGGCTGTCCCTGGTTTGATCCTGGGGTTCGGCTTGATTGCCATGGCGGCGGCGATGTTGCTGGCTGCGCGCAGCGGAGTGAATGTGCCGGTCTCGAAGCAGGTGTCGTTCGGGCCTTTCGATGTGCTGCTGGTGTATTCGACACCGACGCCGCAGCTGATCGCCGCGGGGCTTCTCACCGCGTTGGCGTCAGTGGTCGTCGTCATCGGTCTGGACGCCTGGGCGGCCGAACGCGTCACCCACCACCCCCATCGCAGCCGCGACGTGGCGTCGCGCCCATTGCGTTCGGAGGCCACGATCACGCGGCCGACTGGGCCGGTGTCCGTGACGGCACTCATCCCGGCCCGCAACGAGGAACTCCACATCGGGGCCACGTTGGAATCGCTGCGTCGTCAGACGGTCCCGCCGGTGGCGGTGTGGGTGATCGCTGACAATTGCACCGACGCGACCGCCGACGTTGCCCGCAGTCAGGGAGCCGAGGTGTACACCACCATCGACAATCACCATCGCAAGGCGGGCGGACTCAATCAACTGCTGGCTCGGCTGCTCCCGGATGCCGGCCCGACCGACGCAGTGCTCGTGATGGACGCCGACACCGTGATGGTCGACGATTTCTTGGAACGTGCCGTCGCGGAGTTCGCCGATCTGCCGGATCTGGACGCAGTCGGCGGGATCTTCACCGGCGACGATTCGCCCGGACTCCTCGCCCTGCTGCAACGCAACGAGTACCTCCGCTACGGACGCGACATCTCCCGCCGCCACGGCCGCGTGTTCGTGCTGACGGGGACCGCGTCGCTCTTCCGCGCCGACGCCTTGACGGCCGTCGCCGCCGCCCGGGGCTCTGTATTGCCGGGCAATCAGGGCGACGTGTACGACACCTATTCGCTCACCGAGGACAACGAACTGACAATCGCGTTGAAGACGCTCGGTGCTCGCATGATTTCGCCACGGGGATGTCGAGTGCGCACCGAATTGATGCCGACGTGGCGCAACCTGTGGCACCAGCGTGAGCGCTGGCAGCGGGGAGCACTGGAGAACATCGGGATGTACGGGGTGTCCTCAGCGACTGCTCGCTATTGGACCCAACAGTTCGCCCTCGGCTATGGCTTCCTCGCGCTCGCCTCCTACTTGACCGTCACCGTCTTGTCGTTTTTCGCCTTCGGGATGTTCGTCGTCGTGGTCTTCTGGGTGGTGCTCGGAGCGTTGTTCTCCGTCGAGCGCACCGTCACCGTTTGGCCGGGCGGTTGGGCGGCGCGCCTCGTGGCCGCGCCCCTTCTGATCGAACTCGCCTACGCCATCTTCCTCCAACTCGTCTACGTCAAGTCACTCGTCGACATCGCCTTCGGACACTCCAAACACTGGAACGCGGCCATCGTCGAGTCGACAGCAACATGACCGCGCTCGTCGCGTCGAGCCTGGCCAGCAACCGGTGGTTCATTCTCCTCGTCCTCTTCGTCGGCTTCAACACCATCGTGTACGTCGCGCTCGCCTTCGGGAAGCTGTGGCCACGTCGACGCCGCTGAACGCCTGACCCCAGGCGTTTCAGGTCAGTAGACGCCGAGCAGGTCGACGACCATGATGACGTCGGTGTCGGCGGGCAGGCCGATCGTCGGGCTGCCCTCGGGGCCGAAGCCCTTCTCGGGCGGGATCGTGATGGCGCGGCGGCCGCCGACCTTCATGCCGTCGAGGCCTTCGAGCAGCCCGGCGAACGTTCCCTCCGTCATCGGCACCTGGATCGGGGCGGTGTCCCACGAGCTGTCGATCTGCACCCCGTTGTCGCCGCGGAACATCACGTACTGGAGCACGGCGGTCTGATTGGCTTCCGGAGTCGCGCCGTCGCCTTCGGTGAGGTCGACCGTGGTCACCTCGGTCGCGCCCTCCGACGCCGGGACGCCGGGTTCCGTCGGGGCGTTGGCAGGGTCGGTCGCCGGGATCACGGCGCGCACGTCGACGACGAAGGTCAGTGCCTCGTTCTCGCCGATCACGTCGCCGCGGGCCTCGGCCCCGTACGCGAGGTCGGCCGGGATGTCGAGCTGGATTTGGGCGCCGGTCTGGGCGCCGACGAGACCCTGCTCCCACCCCTGGATCACACCGCCCGAGCCGAGCACCACCGGGAACGGCTCGCCACGGTCGAAGCTGTTGTCGAACTCCTCGCCGTCGGAACTCCGCACGCCGACGTAGTCGACGACGACGGTGTCGCCGGTCGCGGCGGCGGGCCCTGTGCCCTCCTCGAGCACCGTGACCTGGAGTTCGGTGGGGATCTCCTCGGGGATCTCGACCTCCGGCTTCTCGGCGCTGGTCGTCGATGGGGCGCCGGCGTCGGGCGCCGTGGTGGCATCGGATCCCGGAGCGGTCGAGGAGTCGACTGTGGGATCGGATCCGGCAGCTGGCGAGGATCCGGCAGCCGGCGACGATCCGGCGGAGTCGGAACTCGACCCGCTGTCACTCCCGCACGCCGCGAGGCTGACGACGACGATCGAGGCAAGCAAGAGGGAGGGCACGGTCCGGCGCATCGCCGCGACGCTACTGGCCGAGTTCGCGAGCACCACGTCGCGACCGCCACATCACGGTGCACGCCCGGCGAGCCACTCGGCCTCGGCGCGACCGAGCTCGGTCGACGGTTCGCCGTGGGTGAACGGCCACAGCTCGGCAGCGATGCGCCGGTAGTTGCCGCGGGCCCGCAGCTCGCCCAGCAGGGCGTAGAGGCCGAGGTTGATCCGCTGGATGAACACGAACGCGCGGGGCACGGTCGCGTACTGGCTGATCGGGCTGCTGCGGTCGAACGTGTGCCGGACGATCGAACTCGCGTACTCGCTCGTCCAGGTCATCTCCGCGTCCTCGCGCACAGCGTTGTAGAAGTGCGAGAAGTAGTCGCCGACGTCCTCCGTCGACACCGGGGCGTCCGGCCGAAGCATGCCGGCCGACTCGAGGATGCCGCGGAACTTCGCCGCGTCGTGTTCGACGGCGGCCGCTTCGACCATCGAGGCGAACGTGTCCATCTCCGTCGGCGTGAAGTGTTTGACCAGCCCGAAGTCGAGGAACGTGACCGTGCCGTCGTCGTGGAATATGTAGTTGCCCGGATGCGGGTCGCCGTTGAACGCCCCGAGGCCGTACAGGCTGCGGAACACGAATCGGAAGATGATCTCCCCAGCACGGTCGCGCTCGGCCTGCGGCCGTTCGAGCAGCTCCTGCCATCCGAAGCCGACCACCAACTCGCTCGTCAGCACCCGCTCCGTCGACAGGGTGGGGAGCACCTCGGGAATCCGGATGAACGGGTGCCCCGGAAGTCCTCGGCGAATCCCTGCTGGTTCCGCGCCTCGATGCGGTAGTCGAGTTCCTCGGTCAAGCCGGAGCTTGATCTCGTCGACCATCTCGTCGGGGTCGAGGCCGCCGAATCCCTGGCGCAGGATGGTGCCGAGCAGGTCGGCGTTCTTGAGGTCGGACTCGATCGCCTCGCCGATGCCGGGGTACTGGACCTTCACGGCGACGGCGCGCTCGGCTCCGGTCACCGGGTCGATGACGATCGCCCGATGGACCTGGCCGATCGACGCCGCGGCGATCGGTTCCGGGTCGAACTCGACGAACAGCTCGCCGATCGGCCGTCCCAGCTCGGCTTCGACCGTGGCGACGACCAGGTGGGTCGCCATCGGCGGGGCGTTCGACTGCAGTTGGCTCAGCGCCTGCCGCAACGGCTCGGGCAGCCCCTCGTCGAGATAGCTGGCCATCTGGCCGAGCTTCATCAACGCACCCTTCATGTGGCCGAGCTCGTCGGCGACCTGCTGGGCCGTGGCCAGCTCCCGGGTCCGGTCGAGTTCCGCACGGCGCTCGGCCGACGCGAAGGTCTTGCGCGCGGCGGTGCCGGCGTACACCCCGCCGACCCGGGCCCCGAGGCGGGCGAGGCGGAGGTTGCGGGCGAGGCGGGTCGTGCGGAGCCGCCGTGGGGAACGCTCAGCCATGGTCAGGCCAATCGGCACGGTCAATCACGGCGGGCGCGCCGGTCCACCGAGTCGATCGCCCGGAGCAGCGTCGGCACGAATCGTTCGGCGTTGGCGACCACGGCGTCGTGGGCGCCGTCGACCCGGAACACCTCGGCGCCCGGGACGAGCTCGTACAGGGCCGTCTGCCGCCCGAGTGGCACGACGGTGTCGCGCATCGTGATGACGTTCGCCACCGGCACGTCGATCGAGCCGATCCACTCGACCGACGAGAAACTGCCGATCGCCCGGCCCGCCTCGAGCACCATGCGCCAGTCGTGGTGGGACGCCTCCCGCATCGCCCAGGGTTCCCACTTCTTCGACTTGCGCTGGAGGAAGAACTGGTCGGTCAGCCACCGCGTCGCCTGGTCGGGCGAGATGCGGGCCATGGCGGCCAGCCCGGTCAGCCCCATGAACCCGATCCGCTCCTCGCGGCGACCCGAGAATTTTGCCGCCGTCGCGCACAGCACGAGGCCGTCGACCACCTCGGGGTGACGGCGCCACAGGAGCTGGGCGACCGGCCCGCCCATCGAGTACCCGACGGCGATGAATCGATTGACGCCGAGGGCGCGGGTGACGTCGACGACGTCGTCGGCGCAGTCCTCGAGCCGGAACTTCTTCTTCGACCGGATGCCGGTGCCGTGACCGCGGTGGTCGAAGGCGATGACGCGGTACGGCCCACCGAGCGCGTTGTAGCAGCGGAACCAGTTGAGGTCAGCGGTGGCCGTCCAACCGTGCAGCAGGACGACCGTCGGCGCGCCCTCGGGGCCCCCGAAGTCACGGACCAGCACGGTGCCCCGCTCGCCGAGCTGGACGAACCGCCCCGGCGGCAAGGGTGGGGTGATGATCTCCGGGCCGGGCGCGGCGCCGGTGCTCGTGTCCGTGCGGAGACGAGCCACGCGCTCAGGCTTCTTCGATGGCGAGGACCTTGACGGTGAGGGTGCCGTTCGGGGCCTCGTAGCTGATCGTGTCGCCCGCGGCAGCGCCGCCGAGCGCCGTGCCGAGTGGCGACGACGGGCTGATCACATCGGCGCCGTCGACCTGCTCCTCCATGTTCCCGATCATGTAGCGCTCGGCCATGTCGTCGGAATCGCCCTCGTAGACCACCGTGTAGATCATCACGTCGTCGACGATCTCGGCGTTCTCGAGCAGGTGTTCGAGCTGGCGGATCCGGCCCTCCATGTGGCCCTGCTCGTCCTTGGCCGCGTGGTATCCGGCGTTCTCCTTGAGGTCGCCCTCCTCGCGGGCTCGTTCGATCTTGTTGGCGACCTCGATGCGGCCGCGGGTGGTGAGATCGTCGAACTCGGCCTGCAGCCGGTCGAATGCCGAGCGGGACAACTGTGGTGTCGTCATGGGTTAGGCAGGCTACCGACACGATCGGCTCGGCCTCACGGTGTGCCTCGTAGGATCGCCGCCCATGACGACACACAACATCGCCGTGATCGGCGGCGACGGCATCGGGCCCGAGGTGACGGCCGAGGCCGTGAAGGTGATTCGCGCCGCGGGCGTCGACTTCGACACGACCGACTTCGACCTCGGTGGGCAGCGCTACCTGCGCGACGGCGAGGTCCTGTCGGACGCGACGCTCGACGAACTCCGCTCGTTCGACGCCATCCTGCTCGGCGCCGTCGGCACGCCCGAGGTGCCGCCGGGGGTCATCGAGCGCGGGTTGCTGCTGAAGATGCGCTTCGCCCTCGACCTCTACATCAACCAGCGACCGTTCGCCGGCACCGCTCCCGGTGGCACCGAACCACACGAGTTCGTCGTGATCCGCGAGAACACCGAGGGCCCGTACGTCGGGGAGGGTGGCGTGCTGCGCGCCGGCACGCCGTTCGAGGTCGCCACGCAGGGTTCCGTGAACACGCGGATGGGCGTCGAGCGGTGCCTCCGCTACGCGTTCGAGCTGGCCGCCGGCCGTGAGCGCAAGCACCTCACGCTGGTGCACAAGACCAACGTCCTGACGTTCGCCGGTGGCCTGTGGGACCGCACGTTCAACGAGGTCGCCACCGAGTACCCGCAGGTGACCACCGCGTACAACCACGTCGACGCGGCCTGCATCTACTTCGTCACCGACCCGCATCGCTACGACGTGGTGGTCACCGACAACCTGTTCGGCGACATCCTCACCGACCTCGGCGGCGCCGTGTCGGGCGGCATCGGGCTGGCATCGTCGGCCAACCTCAACCCGGCGCGCACCGGCCCGTCGATGTTCGAGCCGGTGCACGGATCGGCGCCCGACATCGTCGGCACGGGCAAGGCGAACCCGACGGCGGCGATCCTGAGTGCCGCGCTGATGCTCGACTTCCTCGGCGAAGGTGACGCCGCCGACCGCATCAGGGCAGCGTGTGCGGAGCCTGTCACCGGGAGCACCACCGACGTAGGTGACTCCATCGCATCCCGCGTGGGAAACTGACGTCATGCCAATCACACCGACCCCGAAGATCTGGATGAACGGCGATCTCGTCGACTGGGACAAGGCCCAGGTCCACGTGCTCACCCACACGCTGCACTACGGAACCGGTGTGTTCGAAGGCATCCGCGCGTACGAGACCTCGCAGGGTCCCGCGGTGTTCCGGCTCACCGAGCACATCCAACGGCTCGCCAACTCGGCCAAGATCATGGGGTTCGAGCTGCCGTACTCGGTCGAGGAACTGATCGACGCCACGAAGCAGACGGTGGCCTCGACCGGCCTCGCGTCGTGCTACATCCGGCCGATCGCCTACTACGGCTACGGCGAGATGGGGCTCAACACCCTGCCCTGCACGGTCGATGTGGCCATCGCCTGCTGGCCCTGGGCGGCGTACCTCGGCGACGACGCCGTGAACAAGGGCGTGCGGATGAAGATCTCGTCGTGGACCCGGCACGACCACAACACGATGCCCCCGGCCGCCAAGACCGTCGGCAACTACGTCAACTCGTCGCTCGCCAAGGTCGAGGCGTTGAAGGCCGGCTACGACGAGGCGATCATGCTGGCGCCGAACGGCCTGATCGCCGAGTGCACGGGCGAGAACATCTTCGTGTCACGCCAGGGGAAGTTCATCACGCCGCCGCTGTCGGCGGGTGCGCTCGAGGGCATCACGCAGAACACGGTGATGACCCTCGCCCGCGATCTCGGCTACGAGGTCGTCGTCGACAACATCGCCCGCAGCGATCTCTACATCGCTGAGGAGGCGTTCGTCTGCGGCACCGCGGCCGAGGTCAGCTCGATCAACTCGGTCGACGACCGCGAGATCCCGTGCCCCGGCCCGAAGACCGTGGCGATCGCCGAGGCGTACCACCGCACGATCCGCGGCGAGGAGTCGCAGTACAAGGACTGGTGCGAGCTCGTCTCCTGAACCTGGGGCCGGGTCGACCGCGTGATCAATGTGCGGCGCAGGTGCGCACATTGATCACGCGTTCGTCGTTTTCGGGCGTCCGGGGTTGAGTAACGTTGGCGACCGGGGACACAGCCACGACACTCGAGGGGACCGGGCATGGCGTACGAGGTACCGGAATCCGACCTGCCGCCGGTGACCGACTGGCTGCACGACTGGGACTGGCTCGACGACCAGTGGGGGGCGAACGCGATCGACATCTGGAACGAGGTGCGCGCCGTGTGCCCCGTCGCCACCACCGAGCGGTACGGCCGGGCGTTCATGCCGGTCACCTACGAAGCCGTCGCCCAGGTCGCCCACGACACCGAGCACTTCTCGTCGATCTTCGTCAGCGTCGCCCGTCCCGATGTCATCCGCCGGCCGGCGCCACCGATCACGTCGGATCCGCCCGATCATCACGGTCACCGGCGGCTCCTGCTGCCGTCGTTCAGCCCCAAGGTGATCGCGCCGATGGAGCAGGACATGCGCGAGTTCTGCCGCGGCCTGATCGCGGCCATCGGCGACTCCGATGCGGTCGACGCATCGGAGATGTACGCCCAGCACATCCCCGTGCACGGCATCTGTGGCCTGCTCGGCGTTCCGGAGTCGGATGCGGACATGTTCCGCGACTGGATCTTCCGCAACTTCCAGCTCTCCCCGCGTGACAACGACGTGCGGGTCCAGGTCGGGCTGGAGATGGACGCCTACCTCTCGTCGCTGATCGCACAACGCGCCGACGATCCGCAGGACGACCTGTTGACCCTCGTGTCGACCGCGGAGATCGACGGTGAGCCGATCCCGGTCGAACTGCAGCTCGGCTACGCGAAGTTGATGATCTTCGCCGGCATCGACACGACCTGGAGTGCCATCGGCTCGGGGATCTGGCACCTCGCGCAACACCCAGAGGAACGGGCACTGCTCGTCGCCGCGCCGGATGACGACATGATCTGGACCACCGCGGTCGAGGAGCTCCTGCGCTTCTACGCGCCGGTCACGATGGGCCGCAAGGTCATCGCCGACACCGAGGTGGCCGGCTGTCCGGTCCGTGCGGGCGAACAGATGCTGGTCACGTTCCCGGCGGCCAACCACGATCCCGCCCAGTTCGATCATCCGGAGGAGTTCCAGATCGATCGGGCGCACAACCGTCACGTCGCCTTCGGCCTCGGCATCCACCGGTGCATCGGCTCGAACCTGGCCCGGCTCGAGATGACGGTCGGCCTCCAGGAATGGGTCCGCGCCTTCCCCGACTACGAACTCGACCCGGACCGCGAGACCAGCTGGGCGAACGGTCAGGTCCGTGGCCCCCGCGTGCTCCCCGTGCTCCTCCATCCAGCGTTCTCGTGAACTTCTTGCGCACGAGCGTGCGCAAGAAGTTCACGAGAACCGCAACACTGGGAAAGCAACACGGGAAAAGCAAGAGAGCCCCGGCGGTGACGCCGCTTGCGCAGCGCACCCTCCGGGGCATCTCGGGCGGACAGGTCCACCACTGGTCGAACGTCGGGCGTTAGCCTTCAACTCGATCAGTCACATCGCCCGTCTCGCCTTGCGGCGTGGCGGGCGATGCCGCGTTTCGGAACCGGCAGCGGTCTCCCGCTCCCGACCCGTTGTCACCGTTTCACGCTGACCCGGTTACCCGTGCCATCGGTCCTGGTGCCAATCGGAACCGTCCTCACTGAGGCCAGTTGGGGTGGCCCCAGATCCTTCGGCTCCGAACCATTGCCCCGTTGCCCCCGGTCGACTTGCGCCTCCCACGGACCCGGTCGCCTCGCCGGCACGCCCCGTGCGACCCCGAAGGATCACCCGAACACGCCCCAGCAGGTCGCCGTTGCCGACGGTTGCCCGTCGACCCGGTTCGACCCGACGCCTTCGCAGTCGCCTGCTCCGGACGCCGACTCCCCGTTGCCCCAAGAAGACTTGCGTCTCCCGAGGACCCGGTCTGAGATGGCCGGTGAACACTGTCCTGCTCCGATCCCGCTGTGCGTCGTGAGCGATGTGGGATGGACCTCGACGAATCGAAGCCCCCTCCTCGTCGCCCCGGTGCGCATGCGCTGTTCGGAACGTTGCTCAGTAAAGACGTCACAAAAGCCCAGGTCAAGAGGTATTTTCAAAATCACAGGCTTATCCCCGGAACTTTCCCGTTACCCCCAGGAATCTTGTCGTCATCCACGAGATCCCCACCGTTCGTGCACAGGGAAACACACAGTCGACTCCGCGTCGTCGAGCTCCGACGTTGATTCCGGACGCCGATGTGTGTTGAATGGCCGGTGATGCAGTTCCACCGTCACACCGACACGGCCTCCATCATCATCATTTCCTAGAACACGTGGCCCTCCCACGTGTTCGTCAAGCCGCCCTCCGGGCGGCTTCTTCATTTCTCGGGAGCAGTTCATGCGCACGATCGAAGTCTTCGACACCACATTGCGAGACGGTCTCCAGGTCGAGGGCGTCTCCGCGACCGTCGACGACAAGCTGCGCATCGCCGAGCAACTCGACTTCCTCGGCGTCCACTACATCGAGGGCGGCTGGCCCGGCGCCAACCCGAAGGACATCGAGTTCTTCGCCCGTGCGGCGACCGAGTTGCGGCTCGACACGTCGACGCTCGTCGCGTTCGGATCGACGCGTCGCCCACGCGGCAAGGTCGACGACGACCCCACCCTGCGCAACCTGATCGAGGCGAACACCGCTGCCGTCTGCATCGTGGCGAAGAGCTCCGAGTACCAGGTGCTCGAAGCGCTGCAGACCACGCTCGACGAGGGCGCGGCCATGATCGCCGACTCGGTGCAAGTTCCTGCACGGCGAGGGCCGCATGGTGCTCGTCGACCTGGAGCACTTCTTCGACGGCTACAAGGCGAGCCCCGAGTTCTCGCTCCGGGCCATCGAGGCCGCGGTCGTGAACGGCGCATCGCACCTCGTGCTCTGCGACACCAACGGCGGCACCCTGCCCGACGAGGTCGGCCGCATCGTCGCCGACGTCAAGGCCCACGTCGGTGACGACGCGATCATCGGCATCCACTGCCACGACGACACCGGCTGCGCGGTGGCCAACTCGATGGCCGCGGTCGCCGCGGGAGCCGGCCACGTCCAGGGCACGCTCAACGGTCTCGGTGAGCGGACCGGCAACACGAACCTCACCACGGTGATCCCCAACCTGCAGCTCAAGCTCGGCTACCCGTGCCTGCCCGAGGGCCGCATCGAGCGGCTCACGGTGGTGAGCCACCACGTCGCCGAGACGCTCAACCGGGCGGTCAACCCGCAGGCGCCCTACGTCGGCTCGTCGGCGTTCGCCCACAAGGCCGGCCTGCACGTGTCGGCGATCGTGCGGGCCAAGGACGCCTACGAGCACGTCGACCCGACGCTCGTCGGCAACGGCACGCGCTTCGTCGTGTCGGAGATGGCGGGCCGGGCGACGATCCAGATGAAGGCCGACGAGATCGGCATCGAGATGGACGGCGCCGTGATCAACGAGGTCGTCGACGAACTCAAGCGTCTCGAACACGAGGGCTACCACTTCGAGGCGGCCGATGCCTCGCTCGAACTGCTGATGCGTCGCGCCGCCGGCACCGTGCCCGAGTTCTTCCGTGTCGAGTCGATGCGGGTGATCACCGACGAACTGCCGGGCGGAACGTTCACCACCGAAGCGACCGTGAAGGTGTGGGTCGGCGAGGGTGACGACGCCGAACGCGGCGTCTGGACGGCCGAAGGCAACGGACCCGGTCAACGCGATCGACTCGGCTCTCCGCCGGGCGGTCGGGTCGATGCTCCCGGCGCTCGATGCCATCCACCTCACCGACTTCAAGGTGCGCATCCTCGACGGCGGCACGGCGACCGGGGCCACCACTCGCGTCCTGCTGTCGGCCACCGACGGCGAGCGCGACTGGACCACGATCGGGGTCAGCCCGAACATCATCGAGGCATCGTGGAGGGCCCTCGAGGACAGCCTCGTGTACGGGCTGCTGCACAGCAGGTAGACATACGACCCATGGCCGCTCCGAAGTTCAGCCCCGTCGACCAGACCGAGCCGGTCCGCGGGTACGAATCGCCCGATCACGTGCCGGACTCGTGGACGCCGACGCGACCTGGCGAGATCGAGGGGTTCCAACCGGAGGGCCCGAGTCTCGGTTCCCAGGGACCGGACCAGGGCTTCGCGTTGCGCATCGCGGCCATGTTGCGCCCGAAGGTGCAGGTCGCCGCCGGGGAGAACGTCGACGACGCGATCCGTGGCTGTCTCGGGGTGGCACTGCGCCGGGCGTCGCTCTTCTCGCGGGCCCCGGTCGTGCACGACCTGACGATCGCGTTCACCATCTGGGGCTTCTACGACCAGTCGCCGCCGCCGGAACTCCTCGAGCTGCGGCGGGAGAAGTTCGAAGGGCTGCGCCTCGTCGGGCATCACTACGCCGAGGCACGAGCGGTCGTCGACATGGTCCCCGAGGCAACGCTGCGGATGACGCCCGGCGCAGTGACGTCGGCGTACCCGGGCGAGTGGCGTAGCCTGCTCGGCGCCTGATCACATTCCTGCCGCAGGGGGCCGGCACTCATGACGATCACATCATCCGAGCCGCGCGCCGCGCCGGTCGCGCCGGCCGATCCACCGGCGTGGCAGCACGTGGCGGCGCTCGACGGGCTGCGCGCGCTCGCCGTCGTCGCTGTGCTCTTGTTCCACGGTGGATATCTGCAGGGCGGCTTCCTCGGCGTCGATCTGTTCTTCGCGCTGTCCGGGTTCCTGATCACGTCGCTGTTGATCCGCGACGCCGGGACCGCCGGCGGCGTGCGACTCACCGCGTTCTGGGGCCGCCGGTTCCGTCGACTGCTCCCGGCGGTGTTGACGCTGATCGTGATCGTCGCTTTGTGGTCGTGGCTGTTCGGGAGCCTGGCCGACCTGGCCGGTGTCGAGGGCGACGGTCCGTGGGCGTTGTTCTACGGCGCCAACTGGCACTTCATCGCGCAGTCGGGCGGGTACTGGGAATCGTTCACCCAGCCGTCGATGTTCGACCACCTCTGGAGCCTGGCGATCGAGGAGCAGTTCTATCTCCTCTGGCCGCTCGCCGTCGTGGCGATCTGGCGCTGGTCGCGGCGGCCGGTCCGCACGCTGGCGGTCGTCTCGAGCGTGGCGATCGGTCTGTCGTTCGTGGCGATGGTGCTCCTCTACCACGGTGGCGAACCGACCCGCGTCTACATGGGCACCGACACCCGGGCCGCGTCATTGCTCGTCGGTGCGCTCGCCGCGACCGAACCGGCTCGCCGGCTCGCACGGCGTGCGTGCGCAGCGCTCGGGGATCGTCTGGGCCTCGTGTTGGTGTTGCTCGCCGGGCTCGTCGCGTGGTCGTGGGTCGCCGTCGACGGTGCCAGTTCGGGGATGCTCTATCGAGGTGGTCTGCTCGCCCACTCGATGGCGTGCGCCGTGGTCATCTCGCTGGTCGTCGCCGCCGAACGCGGCTGGTTCGTGCGGGGTCTCGGCTGGCGGCCGCTGGCGTGGATCGGCGTGCTCTCGTACGGGCTGTACCTGTGGCACTGGCCGGTCTACGTCGTGCTCAGTCCCGACCGGATGGGGTTCGACGGGGTGACACTGCTCGGGATCCGCATCCTCGTGTCGCTGGCGCTCGCGTACGCCTCGTACCGGTTGATCGAGGGCCCGGTGCGGCATCGCGCCATGTGGGCTCGTGGCCGGTCGGGTGTCGTCGTACTGGTGACCGTCGTCATCGGTGTGGTCCTGCTGCTCCGAGCACTGCCCGATCCCAGCGGTCAGGTCGCCGAGTTCGATCCATCGGCCATCGCGGCCGCCGCACCGCTCGCGCTCGACACGCCTGGCACCGCGCCGGCCACGAGCCTGCCGACCCGCCGACCGGCCCCGACGGACGCCGCGGTCGAGCAGGCAGCGGCGCCGCCGGCCCGGACCGTCCCACCGACGACAGCCATTCCGGTGCCGCGCCAGGAGATCCACTCCGTCATGTGGGCGGGCGACTCGGTGTCGTACGACCTCGCGCCGGCGGTGGTCGCATCGTTGACCGCCGCGGGTCTCGATGTCGACACGTACGCCTCGTACTTCGGACTCCGGTTGATCGCCGACGGGACACAGCACCCCCTCGCCGAGCTCATCCCGCAACAGGCCGCAAAGATCAGACCCGAGGTCGTGCTGATGCAGGTCTCGCTGTGGGACATCTCGGCCGACGACGACACCTACCGCGCCGCGCTGGAGCAGCTTGCCGGCGAACTGAACTTTCTCGGCTCCTCGCTGGTGTTGGTGGCCGCCCCGCCGACCGGGAGGCACGACTTGAACGACGGGGCGACGCGATTGTTCGGCGTGGCGACCGAACTCGCAGCGCGGAGCGCAACCGACAACATCGAGGTCATCGACTTCGGCACCCAATGGCACGAGGGCGCGATCGACTTCGACGACGACGGCATCCCCGAACGCAAGCGCGACGACACGCACGTGTGCCCCTCCGGCGCCGCTCGCTTCGGCGTCTGGCTCACGCAGGCGCTCGACGATCGCTACGACGGTCTTACGCCAGGCGATCCGTTCGCCTGGGCGGCCGGTTCGTGGACCGGCGATCCCCGCTACGACGATCCGGTCGGCGCCTGCGCTCGACTCTGACGGTCCGTATCATCGACTTGTGAAGATCGGACAGGTGGCCGAGCAGATCGGGGTGTCGACGGCGACGATCCGCTACTACGAGTCGATCGGGCTGATCGACGAACCCGGCCGCACTCCTGCGGGCTACCGCGACTACGACGACGTCGCCGTCGATCGGCTGCGGTTCGTGCGCGATGCCCAGGCCACGGGTCTGAGCCTGGTGGAGATCGGATCGGTGTTGGAGATGAAGTCGGCCGGGGCGCGGACCTGCACCCACACGACGGCGTTGCTGCAACGCCACCTCGACGAGATCGACGTCCAGATCGAGCGACTGGTCGGCGCCCGTCGCGAGCTGGCGGAGCTGGCCGAACGGGCCCGCACCCTCGACCCTGCGGCCTGCACCGACCCCAACCGCTGCCAGGTGATCACCCCGACCGACGCTTGAACCGCACGTCTTGCCCTGACGTCTTGACCTTGAAGCCGACTTGAAGGAATAGACTGCCCGCATGGCCACCGAACTCCTGCGCAGCGACATCGCCGTCGAGGGGATGACGTGCGCGTCGTGTGCGGCGCGGATCCAACGCTCGCTCGCTGATCTCGACGGGGTCGACGACGCGCTGGTGAACTTCGCCAACGGGCGCGCCGTCGTGATGCACGACGGACGCGCCGACGACCGTCGATTCCGCGAGACCATCGAACAACTCGGTTACCAGGCGCCGTACGAACCGGATCACGACGGCGCCGAACGACGCCGGGAGGAGGACCTCCGGCGGCGACTCGTCGTGGCCGTGGTGCTCGGCGTGCCGGTGACGTTGATCTCGATGGTTCCCGGTCTGCGGTTCACCGGCTGGGAATGGGTGGTCGCGGCCCTCGCCACGCCGGTCGTGTTCTGGTGCGGTTGGACGTTCCACCGCGCCACGTGGATGAACCTCCGTCACGGCTCGACCACGATGGACACGCTCGTGTCGATGGGCACGCTGGCGGCCTGGACCTGGTCGACCGTGGTCCTCCTCGGCGGCGACGACGGGATGCATCTGTACTACGAGACCGCCGTCGTGATCGTGGCGCTGATCCTGCTCGGCAAGTGGCTCGAGTCGCGGGCCAAGCGCCGATCGGGCGACGCGATCAGGGCTCTGGCCGATCTCGGGGCCAAGACGGCGCGACTCGAGGACGGCTCGGAGATCGCGCTCGACGACGTCGAGGTCGGCATGCGCTTCGTGGTCCGGCCGGGGGAGAAGGTCGCCACCGACGGCACGATCGTCGAGGGACACTCGGCGATCGACGCGTCGATGGTCACCGGCGAACCGATGCCGGTCGAGGTCGGTCCCGGCGACGAGGTGATCGGCGCCACCGTCAACACGAGTGGTGCCCTGGTGGTCGAGGCGACCCGGGTCGGTTCCGACACCGCGCTCGCCCAGATCATCCGGCTCGTCGACGCGGCGCAGGGCAGCCGGGCCGACGTGCAACGCCTCGCCGACCGCGTGTCCGCGGTCTTCGTGCCCGTGGCGATCGGTATCGCGGCGCTGACACTCGTGGCCTGGCTGGTCACGGGCCACGGCGCCGACGAGGCGTTCACGGCCGCCGTCGCCGTGCTGGTCATCGCCTGTCCGTGTGCGCTCGGCCTGGCGACGCCGATGGCGATCATGGTCGGCACCGGACGGGCCGCGCAGCTCGGGGTGATCATCAAGGGCGGTGAGGTGCTCGAGGACACCCGGCAGATCGACACGATCGTGCTCGACAAGACCGGGACGATCACGCAGGGCCGCATGTCGGTCGTCGAGGTGGTGGCGCCCGACGGAGATCGTGAAGCACTGCTCGCGCTGGCGGCCGCGGCGGAAGACCGTTCGGAGCATCCGATCGGGGCGGCGATCGTCGCCGCCGTGCCGGCTGACCGGGAGCGGCGCGGTGGGGCGTTCCGCTCCGAGGCCGGAGTCGGTGTGGTGGCCGACGTCGACGGCGTCGAGGTCAGGGTCGGCCGCCGACAGCTCTTCACCGAGGTGCCCGCCGCCGTCGAGTCGGCGGCGACCGCGGCCGAAGCCGGGGGCAACACGGTCGTCCTCGTCGGGAGGTGTGGTCGAGCCGAGGCGGCGATCGTCGTCGCCGACGCGATCAAGGCGACGTCGGCCGAGGCGATCAGCGCCTTCCACGACCTGGGCCTCTCGGTCACGATGCTCACGGGCGACAACGAGCGCACCGCGCAGCGGGTCGCCGCTGACGTGGGCATCGATCACGTGGTCGCCGGGGTGCTGCCGGCCCAGAAGGCGACTGGAGATCGAACGGCTGCAGACGGGTGGTCGACGCGTCGCGATGGTGGGCGACGGGGTCAACGACGCGCCCGCGTTGGCGCAAGCCGACCTCGGCATCGCCATCGGCACGGGCGCCGACGTGGCCATCGAAGCGTCGGACATCACGATCGTGTCGGGCGACCTGTCCGCCGCGGCCGACGCGATCGCCCTCGCCCGCCGCACCCTCTCCACGATCAAGGGCAACCTGTTCTGGGCGTTCGCCTACAACATCGCCGCGATCCCGCTCGCCGCTCTCGGATTCCTCGACCCGATGATCGCCGCCGGGGCGATGGCGTTCTCCTCGGTGTTCGTCGTGACCAACAGCATGCGACTGCGACGCTTCGCCGGCTACCGCGCCGGGTAGCTCGCCACCGTGCACAGCAGGTCGCCGAGCGGTGACAGGATGAGCCGATGCAGACGCAATTGCTGATCGGCGGCGAGTGGCTCGGCGGAACCGGCGGTGGCGAGATCGAGGTGGAGAACCCGGCCACCGAGGCGGTGATCACGAGCGTTGCCGCGGGAACGCCCGCCGATGCGACGGCCGCGTGCGACGCGGCGGCGGAGGCCCAGCCGGCGTGGGCGGCCGCTGCTCCCCGCGAGCGCGGCGAGATCCTGCGGGCGAGCTGGCAGAACCTGATCGATCACACCGACGAACTGGCCGAGCTGATCACCGCGGAGCACGGCAAGCCGCTGGCCGACTCGCGCGCCGAGGTGGCGTATTCGGCCGAGTTCTTCCGCTGGAACGCCGAGGAGGCGGTGCGCATCCACGGGACCCTCGGGTGGGCGCCGTCGGGTGCCAACCGGATCGTCGTGCACCATCCGCCGGTCGGCGTGGTCGTGATCGTCACGCCGTGGAACTTCCCCGCGGCGATGATCACCCGCAAACTCGCCCCGGCGCTCGCCGCGGGCAACACGGTGGTGATCAAGCCGCCGGCACTCACGCCGCTCACGGCGCTGCGGATCGGTGAGCTGCTCCACGAGGCCGGACTGCCCGCGGGCGCGGTGAACATCGTGCCGACGAAGTCGTCGGGTGACTGGTTCGACGCGGCCGTCGATCATCCGGCGACGCGGATGGTGTCGTTCACCGGCTCGACCGAGGTCGGCATCACCCTGCTCAAGCGGGCGGCCGATCGGGTGCTGAAACACGTGATGGAACTCGGTGGGAACGCGCCGTTCATCGTGTTCGACGACGCCGACATCGACGCCGCCGTCGAGGGCGCGATGGTGGCCAAGATGCGGCACTCGGCGGAGACGTGCACCGCCGCGAACCGGTTCTTCGTGCACGACGCGGTGGCCGACGAGTTCAACGCGAAGTTCGCGGCGGCGATGGGTGCCGTGAAGATCGGCAACGGCATGGATGCCGGCGTCACGTGCGGGCCGATGATCAACGCCGCGGCGATCGACTCGATCGACGAGTTGGTGAGTGGCGCGGTCGACGGCGGCGCGACCGTGACCACCGGCGGGCACCGAGGCAAGGGTGCCGGCTACTTCTACGAGGCGACGGTGCTCGACCACGTCGCCGCCGACGCCGAGATCACCGGGCACGAGATCTTCGGTCCGGTCGCGCCGATCATCCGCTTCGACGACACCGACGCCATGATCACCCAGGCGAACAACACCGAGATGGGCCTCACCGGCTACGTGTACACCCGCGATCTCGCCCGTGGTCTGAGCGTCAGCGAGCGCATCCAGGCCGGGATGATCGGTCTCAACCGTGGCGCCGTGTCCGACCCGGCCGCGCCGTTCGGTGGCATGAAACAGTCGGGCCTCGGCCGCGAGGGCGCGAGCGACGGCATCTACGAGTTCTGCGAAACCCAGTACATCGCCACCAACTGGTGAACCTGTCGCGTGGGGTCAGGCACCGCGCAACAGCTGCGGGGCTTCGCCGGTCAGTTGTTGCGCGGAGCCTGACCCCAAGCAGACTGCGGCGATGAACGTGACCGACGCCGTGAACGCTCGCCGCTCGATCCGCGCCTTCCGTGCCGGACCCGGTCGACGACGAGACGATCGCCCGCCTGCTCACGGTGGCGTCGCGGTCACCGTCGGGCGGCAATGTCCAACCGTGGCGCATCTACGTGGTGAACGGTGCGTCGATGACGCGCTTTCGGGCGTTCCTCCAGGATCGGCCACCGGGGGCGGCGGCATACGACATCTACCCGCAGGGCCTGACCGAGCCGTACCGCTCGTCGAGGTTCAAGATCGGGGAGGACATGTACGCCACTCTCGGGATCGCCCGCGAGGACAAGCCCGCACGGTTCGCCCAGTTCGCCAAGAACCTCGAATTCTTCGGAGCACCGGCCGCCCTCTTCTGTTTCGTCGACCGGCAGATGGGCCCGCCGCAGTGGTCGGACCTCGGCATGTTCCTCCAGACGTTCATGCTGCTCGCTCAGGAAGCGGGCCTCGACACGTGTCCGCAGGAGGCCTGGGCGGTGCACGAAGCGGCGGTGAGCGAGTTCGTCGGGGCGCCGGAGGAGCAGCGGATCTTCTGCGGCGTGGCGATCGGGCACGCCGATCGGGACCATCCGATCAACTCGCTCGTCTCCGATCGCGAGCCGCTCGAGGTGTTCGCCCGCTTCGTCTGAACGTGAAACGCCCGGTGCCTGACCCCAGGCGTTTCAGCCTTCGACGCCGATGGTCCGGATGGCGTCGGCGTGCAGTGCGGCATCCTCGGGCGACAGCGTCGGGCCCAGTTCGACGATGAAGGCCACACCATCCTGGTCGGCGAGCGCGTGGCGGGCCCACGTCGCGGCGATGCCGGTGTAGGTGCCGCCCGAGATCCCGCCCATCGGCCAGTTGGTCAACTCGGCGTAGCGCTGCCTGATCCGACCTTCGCGACCCTTCGCCGGGCTGATCACGAACAGGTCCTGGTGGTACCAGATCGTGATGTCTGGGCGGAGCTGCTCGACCAGGTTCACGATGGCCTGCGTCTCGGGCTCGCTGGCGGGTCCCGTACCGGCGTACTCACTGTCGCCGGGCACCCCGATCGGACCCCACGAATCGGGGAAGTTCCGGTTGAGATCGACGCCGTTCGCGTTCTGGCGGACCTGCGCGGCCTGACCGTCGGGGTTCATCGAGTCGACCACCCACAGCTCGACGCCGTCCGGGACGGGTTCGGAGCGCAGGTCGTCGAGGATCGCGCTGCCCGCGTCCTCGTCGCCGTGGATCACCCCGATCACGAGCACCCGTCTCCCGCCGGGAGTTCCGAACCGCTCGGCGACGATCGGCCGACCCTCGACCGATCGTCCGAGCCCCACGACCGCGGCGTCGAAGTCGAGCGGACCGGGCGAGTCGGGGATTGCGATCGTCGTCGTCGTGGTACTGCTCGACGTGGTCGTGGTGCTCGTGCTGGTGGTGCTCGTCGAGGTGCTCGGTGGCGCCGCGAGCGCCGCGGTCGTGGTCGTGACTGCGTCCGGTGCGCTGACCGGCTCGCTGCTCGCGCCGTCGGACGCGCAGGCCGCAAGTACCGCCGTCACGATGAAGGTCGCCACGGCGCTCGGCACGAGTTGGCGGACCCCGGTTCGACCTCGCATCGCGGCGTTACGGGGTGATCGCGTGGGCGCGCAGGTCCGCGAGATCGATGTACTCGAGGGTCGACATGTGCGTCGACTCGATCACCACCGGGCACGCCCTCCCGGCCTCGAGCGCCTCCCTCCACCGATCGGCGCACACGCACCACTGGTCACCCTCGGTCAACCCGGCGAAGCCGTATTCGGGCATCGGCGTGGACAGGTCGTTGCCCTGTTCCTTGGAGAACGCCAGGAAGTCGTCGGTGACGCGGCAGCAGACGGTGTGCATTCCGGGGTCGTCACCGCGGTTCTCGCAGCACCCCGAGCGGTAGAAGCCGGTGACCGGATCGAACGAGCACGGCTGGAGTTCGGTGCCGAGCACGTTCAACTGCGTCATCGCCCCATCCTGCCAGGCCGCCGAGCCGGTTTGACGCTACGGTGAGTCGGAAGAGGGAGGGCACAACGACGTGGCCGACATTCTGAGCGCTCTCGAAGCGCTGGCGACCGAACGGCGACCGGACGACGGGCTGCTCGGGTCGCTGCTTCCCGCGTACTACTCCGAACTGCCCGACGAGGACGCCGACGGTCGGCGGCGCGACGACCTCTACGCCGCGGCCGCCGCGCATCTCCGCCTCGGTCGCCGCCGTCGACCGGGCGAGCACCTCGTGCAGATCCTGTCGCCCGATCTCGAACGCGACGGCTGGCACTCGCCCCGTTCGGTGTTGATGTTCGTCACCGACGACATCCCGTTCCTCGTCGACACCGTGCGGCTCGTGCTCGATCGCCACGACCTCGGGATCCACCTGCTGGTCCATCCGACGCTGATCGTGACGCGCGATGCCGACGGCGTTGCCACGTCGGTGCGCTCGGCCGGTCGGGGAGAACACGACCCGGAATCCGGATCAGATCCGGACGGGACACCCGGCCTCGTCGAAGCCTGGACGCAGATCGAGCTCGATCGCTGTCCGAACGACATCGTCGAGATCGTCGAGCGTGATGTGCTCACGGCGATCGGCGAGGTCCACCGCGTGGTCGACGACTTCGACGAGATGCAGGCTCGGCTGCTCGCGGTGGCCGACGGCGACCCGCTGCTCGTGTGGCTCGGTGTCGAGAACCTGGTGCTGCTCGGCGCCGCTACGTACCAGCGCACCGACGACGGGCTCGCGCTCATCGAGGGCAGCGGTCTCGGGCAGCTGCGGTCGGGCGCCCGGCTCGACGCCACGGTCATCGATCCACCGTCGCGGCCCGACGACGCCCGGGTCGTGATCGCCCGCACCGACGCGGCCGCCACGATCCATCGCCACGCGCGGATGCTGTGCGTGTGCGTGCGGCCGCCTGGCACGGGGCTCGAGTACCGGTTCGTCGGGCTGCTCGGCAGTGCCGCCTACCGCGAGAGCGTCTTCGCCATCCCCGTGCTCGCCGACCGCGCCACCGAGGTGCTCGAACTGTCGGGGGCACCCCTGCACAGTCACACGGGCCGGGCCATCAAGCACGTGGTCGAGACACTCCCGCGCGACCTCGTGTTCGAGCTCGACGCGGACACGCTCGCCCAACTCGTGATCGACATCGTCGGGTTGCAGGAGCGACGCATCGTGCGGGCGTTCGACGTCGCCGAACCCGTGGGGCCGTGGACGACCGTGCTCGTGTACGTGCCCCGCTCACGTTTCACCGCGACGCTGCCCGACGAGGTCGCCGCACTCGTGGCCGAGCACTACGGCGGCGACGTACGCGACGCGGAGACCCTCGTCGGCACGAGTTCGCTCGCCCGGATGTCGATGAGCGTCCGGGCCAAGCACGACGTCGACCTCGAACGGCTGGCGCATGCGATCGATCGGATCTCGGAGACCTGGGATGAACAGACCCGTCGTGCCGCGATCGACGCGCTCGGGCCCGGCGAGGGCGAGCGGATCTTCGACCTCGTCGCCGGATCGACGACCGCGGAATACCGGGCGCGCAACCGGCCCGCCGACGCGGTGGCCGACTTCCGGCAGGTCGCCACACTCCTCGCTTCGGGCTCGATCACGACCTCGTTCGGGCGGGCGGTCGACGCCGAGGGCGACGACTGGCGTTTTCGCGTGTACTTCCGCGGGCCGGGCGCCACGCTGGCCGAGCTCGTGCCGATCCTCGGTCAGCTCGGCCTGCAGGCGGTCGAGGAACATCCGGTCACGTTCGACATCGCCGGCGAGCCGGTGTCGCTCTACGAGATCGGCGTGCGCGCGGGCCGCGACCACATCGACGACCTGCAACGGATGGAACTCCGTCGAGCATTCGTGGGCCTCGTGCTGGGCACGATCGAGCGCGACGAGCTGAATCATCTCATCCTCGACGGCGCGCTCGAGATCCGCCAGGTGGGGGTCCTGCGCCTCTACCACCGGTACCTGCGTCAGGTCGGCTTCCGGTTCAGTGCGTCGTACATCGCCCACACGTTGGTGCGGCAGTCGGCGATCGCCCGCTTGCTCGTCGAATTGTTCGACGCCCGCTTCGACCCGGCGCTCGGCACCGACACGGTGGCGCGAGCGGCCGCGGCGGGAGAGATCAGGGCGCTCCTCCTCGAGCGTCTCGACGCGGTCCCGTCACTCGACGAGGACCGGATCTGCCGGGCCTTTCTCACCTTGATCGACGCCACCGCCCGGACGAACGCCTTCCGTTCCCGCTGGCAGGTCGGCGACGAGATCGCGGTGAAGCTGCGTCCGAGCGACATCCCGTTCCTGCCCGAACCGCGCCCGCAGTTCGAGATCTTCGTGTGCTCGCCGAAGGTCGAAGGTGTCCATCTGCGTGGCGGGCCGATCGCCCGCGGCGGCCTGCGGTGGAGTGATCGCGCCGAGGACTTCCGCACGGAGATCCTCGGCCTGATGAAAGCCCAGATGGTGAAGAACGCGGTGATCGTGCCGGTCGGGGCCAAGGGCGGGTTCGTGGTGAAGGGCTCGACGGCCGCGCCGACCGATCGCGACGCGGTGCGCGAAGAGGGCATCGACCGGTACCGGCGTTTCGTGCGGGCGATGCTCGACGTGACCGACAACGTGGTCGACGGAGTCGTCGTGAGTCCGCTCGACTGCATGGTCCACGACGAGCCCGATCCGTACCTCGTCGTGGCGGCGGACAAGGGCACGGCGTCGTTCAGCGACATCGCCAACGAGATCGCCATCGAGCACGGCTTCTGGCTCGGCGATGCGTTCGCCTCGGGCGGGAGCCATGGCTTCGACCACAAGCAGATGGGCATCACGGCCCGTGGTGCGTGGGAGAGCGTGCGCCGGCACGGTCGCGTTCTCGGCGTCGACGTCGACCGTGACCCGATCACCGTGGTGGGCGTCGGGGACATGTCCGGTGACGTGTTCGGCAACGGCATGTTGTTGTCGGACAACCTGCGGCTCGTCGCCGCGTTCGACCATCGGCACATCTTCCTCGATCCCGATCCGCCGGGTGCTCTGGCGCACGCCGAACGCCGACGCCTGTTCGAACTCCCACGTTCGAGCTGGGCCGACTACGACACGTCGCTCATCTCACCCGGCGGAGGGGTGTACCCGCGGTCGGCCAAGTCGATCGCGATCACCGACTCGGTGCGCCGGGCCCTCGGGGTCGACGCGGGCGTCGAAGCACTGCGCCCCGACGACCTGATCTCCGCGATCCTGTGCGCGCCGGTCGACCTGTTCTGGAACGGCGGCATCGGCACCTACGTGAAGGCGTCGAGCGAGTCGAACGACGCGGTCGGCGATCGGGCCAACGACGCGGCGCGCGTCGACGGGTCGATGCTGCGCTGTCGCATGGTCGGCGAGGGAGGGAACCTCGGCTTCACCCAACTCGGCCGCTCGGAGTACGCGCTCGCCGGTGGGCTCATCTACACCGACGCGATCGACAACTCGGCGGGTGTCGACTGCAGTGACCACGAGGTGAACATCAAGATCGCTCTCGACCAGCTGGTGCGCGACGGTGAACTCACCTCCAAGCAACGCAACACGCTGCTCGCCGACATGACCGACGACGTCGCCGAGCTCGTGCTGGAGAACAACCGGGCCCAGACGCTGGCACTGATGATCGCCCGCGAGCAGGCGCTGTCGATGGTGAACGTCCACGCCCGCTACCTCGACTCGCTCGAGGCCGAGGGCATCCTCGATCGGGAGCTCGAATTCCTCCCGACCGACAAGCAGATCGCCGAGCGACAGAGCGCCGGACGCGGTCTCGGCACGCCCGATTTCGCGGTGATGATCGCCTACACCAAGACGGCCGACATCAGCGAGGTGCTCGACACCGACCTGCCCGACGATCCGGCGCTCGATTCGGAGCTGCTCGCATACTTCCCGCCCATCCTGCGCGAGCGATTCCCGGACACGTTGCGGGCGCACCGGCTGCGGCGCGAGATCATCACGACGACGATGGTCAACACGATGGTCAACCTGGCCGGGATCAGCTTCGACCACCGGATGACCGAGGACACGGGCTCGACCGTCGCCGATGTGCTGTGGGCGTTCACGGCGGCCAGGCGGCATCGTCGAACTCGACGACCAGTGGGTCACGATCGAGGCCCTCGACCAGTCGGTGCCGCTCGACACGCAGATCGCCCTGTTCCTCGAGGCCCGCCGCTCGGCGGAACGGGCGGCCGGCTGGCTGCTCCGTCATCGAGCGCCCTCGCTCGGGATCGACGACGTCGTCAACGAGTTCGCCACACCGATCTCGACGATCGCCGCGCACCTCGACAGTGTCGTCACCGGTCGCGTTGCCGCCGACATCGCCGAGCGGCGGTCGCGCAGCATCGATGCGGGCGTGCCGGCCGAACTCGCGGCCCGTGCCGCCCGCTGGCCCTGGATGCATCCCGGATTCGACATCGTCGAGGTGGCGCGGGAACGAGCGTGCTCGATCGAGCAGGCGATGACGACCTACTGGTCGATGTTCGACGCGTTCGATCTGTACTGGCTGTGGGAGGGGATCGGCGCGCTCCCACGGTCCGACCGGTGGCATACCCAGGCGCGTTCGGCGCTGCGCGACGATCTCCTGGCCGTGCTCGCTTCGCTGACCCGCAACGTGCTCGTGACCGCCGACGGGTCACCGTCGGACTGGATCGCCAACAACCAGCGGTCGGTGGGCAAGGCGATCGCCATGCACACCGAGATCCGCCGCGCGGAGAGTTTCGATCTGACCACGCTGTCGGTCGCGTTGAGGCAGCTGCGCAACCTGACGGTGTTGGCGCGTTGACCACTAGCGTCGATGAGGTCATGGCCGAATCACCTCGCTACCGCTTCGCCCCGTCGCCCACCGGCTCGTTCCATGTCGGCGGAGCGCGCACGGCGCTGCACAACTGGGCCCTCGCCGGGCAGAGCGGTGGCACGTTCGTGTTGCGGATCGAGGACACCGACGAGGCCCGCAACCGTCCGGAGTGGACGCAGGGGATCATCGATGCGCTCGCCTGGATCGGCATCTCCGCCGACGATGACCGGTTCGAGGGCCCGCTCTTCCAGAGCGATCATGCGGGTGCCCACGTGGATGCGGCGCATCGGCTGTTCGACGAGGGCGCCGCGTACTACTGCGACCTGACGGCCGACGAGGTCCAGGCTCGGGCCAAGGAGCTCGGGCGGTCTGGGTACGACGGGTACTCGCGCGACCGCGGTCTCGGAGCCAGGCTCCCGGCCGGGTGTTGCGCTTCCGCGTGCCGGACGGCACCACCACCGTCGTCGATCGGGTGCGCGGCGAGGTGCACTTCGAGAACTCGACCATCGAGGACTTCGTGCTCCTGCGGGGCAACGGCACGCCGATGTTCCTGCTCGCCAATGTTGTCGACGACATCGCCATGGGTATCACCCATGTCGTGCGCGCCGAGGAGCATCTCCCGAACACGCCCAAGCAACAGATGTTGTGGGACGCGCTCGGTGAGACGCCGCCGGTGTGGGGCCACGTGCCGGTGCTGGTGAACGAGCAGCGCAAGAAGCTGTCGAAGCGGCGCGACAAGGTGGCGCTCGAGCAGTACCGAGACGAGGGCTATCTCGCCGACGCCATGGTCAACTACCTGATGACGCTCGGCTGGACGCCGCCCGGCGACGACGAGATCGTGTCGTGGAGCGAGGTCGAGGCGTCGTTCCGGCTGGAGGACGTCACCCATTCGCCGGCGTTCTTCGACGTCAAGAAGCTCGACGCGTTCAACGGTGAGTACATCAGGCGCATGCCGCTCGCGGAGTTCATCGAGCGGGCCGCCGAGGAGTTGCCCGCCGCGTGGGACCGTGACCGGTTCGCGGCGATCGCACCGCACATCCAGGAGCGTCTCGTGACGTTCGCCGAGGTGCCGGGCAAGATCGACTTCCTGTTCTGGCCCTCCGAGGACGAGATCGTGTACGACGAGTCGTCGTGGGCGAAGGCGTTCGCGCCGGAGTGGGCCGCACCGCTGCTCGACGACGTCACCGCCGCGTACGCCGATGTGGCGTGGAACGCCGACGCGCTGAAGGACTCCCTCGAGGAGGCGATGGCCGAGTACGGGTTGAAGCTCGGCAAGGCGCAGGCGCCCGTGCGCGTCGCGGTCACCGGACGCGCCGTCGGGCCGCCGCTGTTCGAGTCGCTCGAAGTGCTCGGACGCGACGAGACGTCGCGTCGGTTGGAACTCGCCCGGGCACGTGTCGGATCGCGGGCCGACGCCGGGGAATGAGCGTGTCGTGACCGACGACTTCGATCCCGACCGCGAGCGTCGTGCCGAGGCGCAACGCCTGCGCGACCTCCGCTTGATCGAGGCGGTCGAGAATCGGCGATCGGCGGAAGAGGACTTCACCCCTGCCTCGACCGCGACGGCCGTCCTCGATCGCACGCCGGTCGTCCCGGGCCCGGTGGCGCGCCGGCGGCGCATCTGGCCGAGGGTGCTGCTGGTGCTCGCCGGCGTCTTCGCGATCGTCGCGCTGTACCTCCTCGTCACGCTGTGGCAGGTGTGGTCGACCGGCCGCTCCGACGAGGCACGCCCCGTGGACGCGATCGTGGTGATGGGAGCGGCCCAGTACGACGGCCGGCCCTCGCCGCAGCTCGCGGCACGGCTCGATCACGTGATCGACCTCTGGCCCGAAGGGGACGCGCCGCTCGTCGTCGTGACCGGTGGCAACCGGCCGGGCGACCGGTTCACCGAGGCCGAGGCGTCGGCGGCGTACCTCGAGGAGGCCGGGATCCCCGAGTCGGCGATCCTGCTGGAAGGCGAGGGCACGTCGTCGTACGAATCGCTCGAGGGCGTCGACGCGCTGCTCGAGGCCCGCGGGCTCGACACGCGTGCTGATCGTCACCGATCCCTATCACGCCTTGCGGAGCAAGCTGATCGCCGAGGAACTCGGGCTCACGGCCTCCGTGTCGCCCACGCCCACGTCGGTCGTGACCGGATCGAAGGCGCTCGAGCGCCACCTCGCCGAGGCCGCCGGCGTCGCCGTCGGCCGGATCATCGGCTTCGACCGCCTCGACGACCTGACCGACTGACCACCTCTCTCCGAATCATCCGAAAGATGCCGCAAATCGCGCGCTCAGCGGGCAAATCGAGGCACATTTCGGAACGGGGGAGCGGGGCGGTACACTCCTCGGCCGCACCGGTCCTCGGCGACGAGGGTCATCGCATCTTGGGGTGTGGTGTAATTGGCAACACAGCAGTTTCTGGTACTGTTATTAGGGGTTCAAGTCCTCTCACCCCAGCTCAGCGCACGTGTTTGATCGCGTTTGCGAGATCGGCACGTCCGGTCCGTTCACGGTCGGTCTGGTTCGGCATCGACGGTGATATCGTTCCGGATCGCCACTTGGCCCGTTCGTCTAGTGGCCTAGGACACCACCCTCTCAAGGTGGCGGCACGGGTTCGAATCCCGTACGGGCTGCAAACAGAAATCCAGCGAAGAGGCCCTCCCCGGAGGGTCTCTTTCCATTTCCGGCCTTCGTTGCTCATGGCTGCTGGCAGGCACCGCCGCGAGAGGCCCCGGGTCAGTGCATCTGGCGGGCGAGCCAATCGAGGATGTCGGCACGACTCTGAGCGACGATCGGGCTGCCCGCCACCATCTGGTAGCCATGGCAGGCGCCGGGGTAGACGTGGAGTTCACAGGGCACGCCGGCTCGATTGAGGCGCAGTGCGAAGTCGACGTCCTCGTCGAGGAAGCCGTCGACGCTACCGACCGAGATGAACGCAGGCGGGAGACCCGAGAGATCATCGGCGCGTGCGGGAGCCGCGGTGTACGGAACCTCGCCGCTGCCGTAGAGGTCGCCGAGATAGCTACGCCAGCCGAACTCATTCGACTCGCGACTCCACACCGGCAGGCCACCGAGTTGGCTCGAGTACGTCTCCTGGCGGTCGTCGATCATGGGGCAGTCGAGGAGTTGGAAGGCGATCGGAACTTCACCACGATCACGCGCGAGCAGTGCCAACGCGGCGGCCAGACCGCCGCCGGCACTGACACCGGTCACGCCGAGTCGATTTCGATCGATGCCGAGTTCTTCGGCGTGGTCGTAGGTCCACTTCAAGCCGCGGTAGCAGTCTTCGAGCGGACCGGGATACGGCGTCGCCGGAGCGAGCCGGTACTCGACCGACACACCGACGATGTCGAGCGTCTGGCACCGGTCGTCGAACATGGCGTCGTCCATGTCGTAGCTGCCGATCATGTACCCGCCGCCGTGCATGGAGTACAGGCCCGGACGCAAACCTTCGGCACCGGCGCGACGATGAACGCGAAGGGCGACGTCCGGATCACCAGGAACGAGATGGTCGGTGCGCTCGACCGCATCGGACAGTTCGGTCGCCGCGAAGATCGAGGACCCCATCGATTGGATCATCTCGACGACCTCCAGGGTCATCTCCGGTACCGCAAACCCCTCCACTCCCTTGGCGATCGACGGGTCGAGCAGGTCTTGGGGAGCGGGCGGCACCGACGGAAGGATAGGCAGTCTGGCGCCAGCGGCGCTTCTGCCATTCGGTGTGTAGTCGTCGGGGGTCGGCATGGGAAATTCAGTCGGACTGGCCAACGGTGATCACCCGAGATGCTGCTGGAGGAATGTGAGGAAGACGTCCCAGTCCTCGGCGGCTGTCCCATGGCCGCCGTCGTGCATGAAGTAGCCGATGCCACCGAGGATCGGCTCTTCCACGGGCCACGCGTCCTCCTCGGTACCGAGGCCCTCGGACCCGAGTAGCTCGAACACGGGTCCTGCGGCGACCGCGGCGAGGTATTCGCCTTTCGGATCGGCGGCATGGTCGTAGCGCCCGGTTTGGAGCAGGACCGGTCGCGGCGCGATGAGCGAAAGCAGCATGTTGGAATCGACAGGAAGTGAATCGATGTCGTGGAGGTACGACTGAAGGTTCGGCGCGAACCATCGGGCCGGCAATGTGTCGAGTGCGTCACCGAAGTCTCGTCGCAGGAGTGCGCCTCCGAATTTGCCGGAGCAGCAGGAGATCACGGCAGCGAAGCGGTCGTCGCGAGCGCCTGCCCACAGAACTGCTCGACCGAGTCGGGATGCTCCGTAGATCGCGACGCGATCGGCGTCGACCGAGGCGTCCGTCTCGAGGTAGTCCTGGGCGCGGCTCAGGCCCCATCCCCACGCGGCGATCGCTCCCCACGAATCGTCGGGGCGCTCCGTCTCGCTTGCTCCGTCGAAGTACGCGCGAACGCTCTCGGGGTAGCCGTCGTCGGTGTCGGGGTCGAGCTGGAGATAGTTGATCGCGGCGACCCCGAATCCTGCGTCGAGATACGCCGCGGTCGGCAACGCGCCAGCCATGTCCGTGACAGCTGCGGGCAGCGACGGATCTGCCACCGGCGGCGCAAGTGAAGGATCGCCCAGCACTTTCATCGGCTCGTCGAAGCCGAGAACCAGCAGCATCGGTACCGGTCCCTCAGCGTTGGCCGGCACGTACGACACGAGGTCGATGGCTGGCCCCTCGGTTCCCTCGGTGAGATGGATCGTGACTCGCTGACGCAGGGCTGCTCCGTCAAAGGCGGGGGTCGACGTCTCGACGATCTCGAAGTGTTCGCCCTCTGGGCGGTCGGGCGAGCGGCCGTAGACGAGTTCCTCGTAGTCGGCCAGGATTTCGGGTCGACGCTCGCTCCACCACGCATCCGCGCTCTCTACGGCGTCGCCGTTCGCGAGCACCAAGGGGATCGGGCAGCTCGTAGGGTCCGACCATCGCCTCGTCGAAGTTCACGTCTGCGTAGAGCGGGCCACCGCCGTTCTCCGGCGACAGCGGCGTGAGTTCGGCGAGTTCGGCATCGATCTGAGCGAGCACCTCGTCAGTGAGGATCGTGTAGGCGTATCCCTGAATCCCCTTGAGCGTCGTGTCGGAAACGAGATCGACCATCGGCCCGGTGGCGAAGCTCGGGACGTGTGCCACAAGGATCGCCGATGATGCAGGATCCGCGAGCAGGGTCCCGATCGGTGTGTTGGCAGTTGTGTAGCGCGGTACCGCTGGGATGGTGGTGGTGGTCGTCGTCGCCTGCGGGATCGTGGTCGACGTCGTGCTCGCGGGCGGTGGCACGGTCGTGGTCGTAGCCAGGGTCGGCTGTGGCGAAACGGTGGCGGCTGTGCCATCGGAGCCTTCGCCGGAACACGCTGCCGTGACCAGCGACACGGTGGCCGCGACGATCGCGATCGCTCTGGTCCCACGCCGATCGGTGCGCTGTGAGCGCTCCCATCCGATGGCGTTCAATACGTCGTCGCTGGTACTTCACGGGTCCCCCTGTCGACCGGATGCACGAGGTGCAAAATCTCACCTTAGTGGAACGGTCGTTCAGTTTTGGGATTCGCCGCCGTGCTGTGTTTCAGCGTCGGCTCGTTACGTCACGGCGAATACACCGACTCGCGGGGCGCAGCGGCGGAGCAGGGGAGCTCCGCTTACTTGGGGATGCGGTTGAGCGCCGCGTTGACGGCGGCGACATCGTCGGGTGAGATCGTCGGTCCGGCATAGCCGAGCAGCGTTCGCAGCGTCATCTGGTCGACCATCTGCTGCACGGACTCGGGGAGCTCGACGTTCTGCGCGACGTCGCCGCGTCCAGCGGCGGCTCGTTGAACCAATTCCTCGACGAGCGGCGCCGCCTCCGCCGAGCTCTTGAGGTCGGCCATCTTGTCCTCGATCGAGTAGTAGCCGTCGGGGGTCGGCAGCTCGACGGAGTCGAACCAGTTGGCGACCTCGGACGCCGCCACCGAGTAGTCGGGGTTCGGCTCGTCGACGCGTCGAACGGCGATCGTGTCCATCAGTCCTCCGCTGCGGGCGGTCAACTCGTGTTCACCGCTCAGGGGCACGTCGAAGCGGAACACCCGCGGCCCCGACTGACTGCCGACCAGGACGCCGTCGACCCAGAGCGACACCTCCGGCTGGTTCGAGTACACCGTCACGTCGGTGGTCTCCTCCGGTCGGTCGACGTAACGCCGCCCGGCGATGTGGACGAACGGATCGGCCGACCATGCCGCCTTGTAGGCGTAGAAGGCATCCTTCTTCACCGTCCGGTCGAAGTTCACGAGCCCCTTCTGGTTCCGTCCGGGCACGCCGCCTTCGTCACGTCCGTCCGCCGCGAAGTCGGCAAGGTTCCACACATGCGTCGCCCACAGCCAGGGCCGTGCCTCGATCATCTCGATCATGTGCTCGTGGTATCGGGCCTGGAACTGCTCGGAGTAGTCGCCACGCACCGGAGCGCCGGTCTGCACCTGGTAGTTGGCGTCGGCGCCGTACTCCGACAAGCCGATCGCGACACCCGGATGCTGCGCCCGGAAGTCGTCGAGCCACGTGTCGTTGTCGGCCACGTCGCCGACGTACCAGCCGAAATACAGGTTGTACGACAACACATCGGGCACCGTCACGAGGGGGTGGTCGGTTTCGAGCAGGAACAGGTGAGCCATCGCCGTCAGCCGTGTCGGGTCGAGCCGGTGGGCCAGCGCGTTCAATTCTCGATGCGCCTCGAGGACCGCTGGTGAGTTGCCGGTGACGGTGATCTCGTTCGACAGACCCCAACAGACGATGCTCGCATGGTGGCGGTTCTGCACGATGAGCTCGGTCAGCTGACTCGTGGCGTTGGCCGTTCCGGCGGGGAGGAACTCGGTGATCTGGGGGATCTCGGCCCACACCACGATGCCGGCGGCGTCGCACAGGTCGTAGAAGTGTTGGTCGTGTTGGTAGTGCGCCAGACGGACCGTGGTCGCGCCGAGCTCCTGGATCAACGCGAGATCCGTCTGCATCATGTCGGTGGTGATCGCGTTGCCGACCCCCTCCCAGTCCTGGTGGCGGGACACCCCACGCAACGGGTACGGCTCGCCGTTGAGCATGAATCCACGGTCGGGATCGACGGCGAACTCGCGGCAACCGAAGCGAAGGGTGACTTCGTCGACGACGTCGTCGCCGACCAGCAGGCTCGCGGTCGCGCCGTAGAGGTGCGGATCGCGCACGCCGTGCCAACGTCGCACGTCGTCGATCACGATTTCCGCGTGCGCCGTCCCGTCGACGACGGACGCGCTCTGCGTGTCCACGCCATCGATCGCGAAGCGCACCGAGTCGCCGCCGGTGACCGCCGCCTGGAACGTCACCGTCGCGCGCGAGCCGTCGAGCGTCGGTGTCACGACGAGGCCGGACCCGCCGTGGTCGTCGAGCGCGAAGTGCGACCGCGGCACGGTGATGAGGGTGACGTCGCGATAGATCCCGCCGTAGAACGTGAAGTCCGCACGCTGCGGGTACGTGGTGGAGTTCGGTGCGTTGTCGACCACGACGGCGATGACGTGGTCGTTCAGATCGGGATGGTCCGTGCAGCGCAGGTGTGAGCTCGCACCGGAATGTCGAGTAGCCGCCGTCGTGACGGAGGAGATGTGTCCCGTTGAGGTACACGTCGGCCGACGAGTTGGCGCCGCGGAACTCCAACCACACCTCGTCGTCGCCGGCATCGATCGCGAAGCGCTTGATGTAGGTGGAGGCACCGCGCCGGTAGTCGTTGCCACCGTCCTGGCCGTCGAGGGCGTTCCAGGTGTGCGGCAGCGTCACCGGTTCACCCGACGTCGCGGTGAGATCCGCGTCGTCGATGACTGCGTCGGGTACGAAGAGCCACCCTTCGTTGAACGGTTCCACACGCCGTCCGGCGGCGCCGATGTCGTTGGTCATCACATTCCCTCTCGCTCCGATGTCGTCAGTCCTCGAGCACGGCGTCGAGGATCGTTTGCATGTCCAGGACCTCCGCCTCGCGTGTCTGCCCGCCTGCCGCGACGAACCGGTCCATTCGCTCCCGGTGTGCTCCCGTCGAGAGCAGCTTGGCGACCGCGTCGCTCTCGACGACGAGGCCCTCCTCGGGCGGCGCGTCGATCACTCGTTTCACGGCAGCGACGGCACCAGCCGGCATGGCCGCGATTCGGCGGGCGACGGCATGGCCGGTCTGCTCGAGGTCGCTCGATGGCACCAAGCGGTCGAGCCAGCCGATGGCGAGCAGTTCGTCGGCGGCCACATCGCGACCGGTCAACAGGATGTCGAGCGCGCGTCCGCGACCGACCGTCCGTGCCCAATGCACCGTGCCGCCGGCGCCGGCGAGAATGCCGAGGGCGACCTCGGGCTGGCCGACGCGGCTGCGCTCCGAACCGAAACGGAGGTCGAGGCCGCACAGCAGTTCGCATCCGCCTCCGCGGGCGATCCCGTCGAGCAGGC
The DNA here is from genome assembly GCA_963752815.1 of Ilumatobacteraceae bacterium. Taxonomy (GTDB): domain Bacteria; phylum Actinomycetota; class Acidimicrobiia; order Acidimicrobiales; family Ilumatobacteraceae; genus Sva-07. The sequence continues at coordinate 38,001 of CAVVZI010000010.1, forward strand.
CGATGGTTACGAGGCGTCCGGTGCGCAGGCGGGTGAACGTCGCCGCGGCGATGTTCGGCTCGGTCGCCGGCACGTATGGCGGGGCAAGGTCGCGCAGCATGTGCACGTCTCCGTGCATCAGGAAGAAGTCCGGATCCGCGCTCCGGAACACCACGACTCGGACCGACTCGTCCGCCTCGAGGCGGTCAAACGTGTCGAGGAGGGCGACGAAGAGCGGGCCGTCGACGAGGTTCGTCGGGGGATGGTCGATCGTCACCGTGGCGACGGCATCGTCGATCTCGACCTGCATTGCCATCGACTGCTGCTTCCCCTCGGCTCGGGCGTTGCCCCGTCGGCGACGCTAGTTTGAACGACTGTACAAGATTATTTGGTGCTCGATCTCAGGGCAGTTCGACGCCGGTGAGCCCTGCGAGTTCGGCGAGCATCGCGTCCTGGAACACGGGATCGGTGACGGCATCGGCAGGACGCTGGATCTCCTGGTGATACCAGTACTGGCCGCTGGTCGTGGCCATCGGGTCGTTGCTCACGGCGAGCCAACACTGGGTCACGTGCCCGAGGGCCAAGTCGTCGGTGGCGCCGGGGCCGCCCATTCGAGTCGGGACCCATCCGGGGTCGACGGCGCTGCTGCACACGTCTGGCCAGCGTCGCGCGATCGCCCCGGCGAACGCGGCGAGCAACAGCTTGCTGTCGCCGTATGCCTGCGCTGGGTGCCACGGCCGCGTGGTCCATTCGACGTCATCGAGGCACGGCGATCCGAGCGTGTGCATCATGCTGCTGAGGTAGATGAGGCGCGCGGGACGGTGCATCAGGGCGGTCAGCATGTACGGCGCCAGCACGTTGACCGCGAGGACCCGTGCGTGACCGTCGACGGTCACCACGCGCTGGTCCTCCAGGTACACACCGGCGTTGTGGATCACCGCATCGAACTCCCCGAACGAGTTGGCCTGCTCCGCAACACTTCGAACCTCGTCGGCATTTGCGAGGTCGCCGATCGCGACGCCGGTGGCACGGTCGGTGAGACCACCCAACTCGACGGCACGTTCGGCCGAGCGGGCGTGCAGGACGACCTGGTGGCCGGTGTCGAGAAGTTGCTCAGCCGTGGCGCGGCCGAGGCCGGTTGTGGAACCGGTGACGAAGACGGTTGACATTGGTGCCCTTCATGTGGCTGGGCTCGTCGAGTGCGAGAGCGAGGTCTGAAAGTTGAGCGGCCGTTCAGAACAATATCTTGAACGACCGTTCGAAATAGACTAGAACATCTCCGAGAGATCGTGAATCGAGGCTTCGTCATCATCGACCAGCGCGCGTTCTCGTCACATCAGGGGGAACCACCTTGCCGTCACCACGAAATCGTCGTCGCCACATCGCAGCCCTGATCGTCGTGGTCGGACTCGGCCTCGCCGCGTGCTCGAACAGCAGCGACGACTCGTCCGCTGACTCGAGCGCGACAACCACCGCGACCACCGAGCCCACCGAGCCGGAGTCGAGCGTTGTCGAGGGCACGGACACCGTGCCGGCGGACTCCGTGGTCACCACCGACGCCGCCGAGCCCAGCGCGACGAGCGAGCCGGTCGAGGACACCGGGCCCGACCTCGGAGAGTTCGCCCCGATCTCAGGGGTGCCAGGCGTGACCGATGAGGCGATCCAATTCGGGGTTCTCGGAACCGGGCCGAGCAATCCGGCGGGCTACTGCCTGCTCGAGTGCTACTTGGGCGGCGTGCAGGCGTACTTCGACTATCGGAACTCGCTCGGCGGAGTGCACGGCCGCCAACTCGAGATCACCCACGAGGTCGATGACGAACTGGCCAACACGAAGGTCAAGCTGCTCGAGCTGATCGGCAGCGACGATGTGTTCGGCGTCTTCTTCGCGCCGCTGACTGCCCGTCCGGACACGAAGATGCCAACGCGGCTCGTCTGCCGATCTACACCCTGGTCCAGGGCGGGCCCGAGGGAGCCGGCTTCGACAACGTCTACATCCCGGCCATCTTCTGTTCCGACTGCCTTCGCAAAGTCGACGGTGCATCAGGCCGAACTGCTCGGAGCGACCAAGGTCGCCAGCCTCGGACTCGGTGTCTCGCAGGCGTCGAAGGACTGTGTGGCGCGCCACCGAGAAGGCCTTCGATCAATGGGGACCCGACGTCGGCATCGAGTTCGTGTACGCCAACGACACGCTGCCCTTCGGCCTCACGAACGGTCTCGCTCCGGAGGTCACGGCGATGAAGGATGCCGGTGTCGACTACATCACGCTCTGCATCGACCAGAACGGCGCGCTGACGCTGGAGCAGGAGTTGAACCGTCAGGGCATGGCCGACGTGCCGGTGCTGTTGCCACAGGGCTACGCCGATGCCGAGTTCGCCGACGCCAACGCGGGACTTGCTCGAGGGTGACGTGCTCAGCCTGTTCGTCCGGCCCTTCGAGGCGAACCAGGAGGGCACGCTCGTGCCCGAGATGATCGAGTGGATGAACGCCGGCGGGTACAAGATGAACGACCAGGCGATCCAAGGGTGGATCAACGCGGACATGGCCGTCACCGGTCTGCTCGCCGCTGGTCCCCAATTCGACCGCGAGACGTGTGATCCAGGCGACCAACGCCATCACGGCCTACGACGCGTCGGGCGTGGTTCCGACCATCGACTGGACCAAGCAGCACACGCGCTACACGGGCGAGACGATGTTGACCGATGGCCCTGCCACAGGCTGCACGGCATTGGTCAAGGTCGAAGGTGGAAAGTTCGTGTTGATCGGGAATCCGGACGCGCCGTACTACGAGTACGACAACAGCACGATGGATTGGACCGAGCCGACCGAGTCGGACTGCCGGGCTTCGTAAGAGATGAACGTGCGGTGGGGGATCGCCGGTCCGGGCGCCATGGCGGCCGGGTTCGCCGGCGACCTCGCGCTGGTCGATGACGCCCAGCTCGTCGCGGTGGGGTCGAGATCGATCGACCGGGCGCGAGCATTCGCCGAGCGGTTCGACATCCCGAACGCGCACGGCAGCTACGAGGAGCTGGCGGCGGACCCGTTGGTCGACATCGTGTACGTCGCCACGCCGCAATCGAGCCACGAACGCGACACGCTCATGTTCCTCGAGGCGGGCAAGCACGTGCTGTGCGAGAAGCCGTTCGCCTTGAACGCTGCGCAGGGGCAGCGGATGGTCGACGCCGCACGCGATCGCGGTCGTGTTCCTGATGGAGGCGATGTGGGCGCGGTTCCTGCCGCCCTACCGCAAGCTCGTCGAGCTGCTCGACGACGGTGTGATCGGCGAACCCCGCCTCGTCGAGGCCGACTTCGGATACGTCATGCCTCGAGACCCGGCGCATCGCCTCTGGGATGCGAGTCGTGGGGGCGGCGGCTGCTCGACCTCGGGGTGTACCCGGTGCAACTGGCGTCGCTGGTCCTCGGTGCACCAACGCGCGTCGCGGCCGCCGGCTTCGTCGGACCGTACGGCGTCGACGAACACGTCGCTGCCGTGTTGGGTCATCCGGATGGCGCGCTCGCGGTGGTGAAGGCGGCGATCGCCACCAGCCTGACCTGCACCGCCCGGATCACCGGCACGCTCGGCACCATCGAGCTGCCGGCCTTCATGCATTGCCCGGGTTCGCTGACCGTCGTGCGGCTCGGTCAGCGGGAGGTGATCGAGACGCCGTGGCCCGGCGGTGGTTGGCAGTACCAGGTGGAAGAGGTCCATCGGTGCCTGGCCGCCGGGGAAGTCGAGAGCTCGTCGATGCCGCTGTCGGAATCGCTGTCGATCCTCGACACGCTCGACGCGATCCGTGAACAGATCGGTCTGCGCTTCCCCGGCGAGTAGCGCCCGTGGAGCGCCGGGCGTCAGAGGACGTGATGGCGGTGTGTCGCCACGTCGCCGGCACGACCCAGCCACTTGGCCGTGGCGTCCGAGACCGGCGCTTCGAGGAACCCGACGATCCCGTCGAGCAGCGCGCTCACGAAGAGTTCGAACGGCGGCCGTTCGACGTCGCCGGCGACGGCACGCTCGCGGTCGGCGGCGGCGTACAGCGACGTGCTCATCGCGGTGGCGATCCGGATGCGCCGCAACGGCGCATCGAGATGTGGCAGCAGACGTTCGAGATCGTTCCGGAAGTCCTCGATCGAGTGCTGTCCCTCGGTCGGCAGATCCGGCAGCGTCGCCGATGCGCCGGTGCTGGCCCATCGCCGTTGCAGCTGTTCGACGAACGAGACGTAGTAGTTGTCGGTCGCCTCGGCGATGTTGAGCACCGGCAGGTAGTAGGCCTCGAACCGGGATCGCAGATCGTCCGGGTCGGATCGCGCCGCGAGCATCTTGCGCTCGCTCGTCAACTGCGGGAGCCGGTACTGGAAGATCGCCGCGATGAGCCCCTCTTTCGACCCGAAGTGGTAGTTCACCGCCGAGTTGTTCGCGGTGCCGGCCGCGGCGGCGATCTGGCGCAGCGAGACGCCGTCGATGCCGTGCAGTGCGAAGAGTCGCTCGGCGACCTCGACGATTCGCCGCGCGCTCGCCGACGGCAACGTGCTGACGACGCTGTTCACTCCGTCGGCGGCTGCCACTGGCTCGCCACGTCGTGGAGCGGTTTGGCGCGAGCGGTTCCTGCGTACACGCTGAAGTGCACGATCAGTTCCTCCATCTCGCTCGGCGACACATCGCCGGAACCTAGCGCGGAGGTGACGTGCGACCAGATCGGACCGAAGGCATCGCCGACGCCGACGCTCGGGATGGTGATGAGCCGCCGATCGCGACGCGACAGGCCGGGGCGCAGCCAGAGGTGACCGAACACGAAGTTCAGGATGCCGGCGTAGAAGTACGGCGAATCGGGTGGGGGTGACTGGATGAGGTTGATCTCCTCGAAACACGCCATGCCGGCCGCGAGCCGTTCCGCCGGATCGGCGACACCGAGGTCGTCGATGGTGCGGGCGGGGAACGCAGGAACTGGTTCGCCCCGCTCCTCGTGCAAGCGCTGCCACTGCGATCGAACGGACGCCTCGAGTTGCGACGCCCGCGGCCAGCCGCAGTACACGGCGAAGTGCAGCGTGAACTCGTTCAACTGCTCGACGGTCAGGTCGCCGCTGGCGAGGGCCGCGTACACGTGGGCGTCCATGGCGGGGACGTCGACGGCGGCGCTCACGCACACGATGGTCACGATGCGCCGATCGCGCACGCTGAGACCCGGTCGGCTCCAGACGCCGCCCGGTTGGAACTCGCGCGAGTCGCGCTCGAACGGGGTGCGCGTGTCCGGCGCCTCGGTCATCATCACTTGGGCGTACAGGTCCTCAGACATGGTGGTCCTCTCCGAGGGTCCGCGGGACCCCCATTCGTTCGAGTGCTGCGTCTGCAGCGTTGAGTAGTGGGGAATCGGTCAGGCCGGTGTGCGCAGCGAGGATGCCGACGTCCTTGGCGAGGAGCGTTCCGGCACCAGCCGCCATGGAGTCGAGGTTGAAGCCGCTCCCGCCGACGATGTCGGCAGCGAAGCTACGACCACTTCCCGTCGCGAGGATCTGGGCGACTGACGCCTGATCGAGGCCGCGCTGCGAGGCGACGTCGAAGACCTCGGCGGCGAGCGCCAGCTGGGCGGTGAAGAGGGTGTTGTTCAGGAGCTTGGCCTCTTGGCCGGCACCGAGCGGACCGAGGTGGAGGACGGGGTTGCCGAACGTCTCCAGGATCGGGCGGCACTCGTCGAGTGTCGCTTCGTCACCGCCGACCATCACCAGCAGCTCTCGTGCGGCCGCCTTGTGGCCGCCGCCGCTCACCGGCGCATCGAGGATGCGCAGCGCCGGGTAGTCGGCCTGGAGGCGGATGCACGTGGAGGGTCGAACGGTGCTGTGGATCACGACGATCGAACCATCGGCCAGGGTCGACAGCGCACCCGCGTCGCCGCGGAGGATCTCGTCCACGCCTGCATCGTCGACGACGCAGACGCACAACACGTCCGAAGCGGCGCCGACGTCGGCAGGTGACGCGGCGAAGATGGCAGACGTTCCTTCGTACTGCTCGAGCGTCTCGGGCCGGCGCGCCCACAGCGTGGTGGCGTAGCCGGCATCGACGATCTGCTGCGCCATGGGCCCGCCCTGGCTGCCGAGGCCGATGAACCCGACGCGGGTCATGGCGTCTGCTCCGCGATCATCTGTTGGATGTAGGCCTCGGGATCGGCGGCCCGCTGTTGCAGTTCGTCGTGGATCTCGGGTGCGGTCACGACGAGGAACGTGCCGGCAGTGATCGCTTCGGCGACGAGTTCGCCCACGACGTCGGGGAACACGATCGGGTGCTGGGGCGCACGAGGCGACGTCGCCTCGCCGTACACGGTGATCTGCTCGAGGATGTTCGTGGCGACGCCGGAGGGGCACAGGCAGGTGACGCCGACGCCCTTCGGTGCGAGGTAGAGCGCGAGTGCCTCGGAGATGCCGACCACGGCGTGCTTGGTGGCGACGTACGGGAGTCGATCGAACCCGTAGGCGAGGAGGCCGGACGCGGACGACGTGTTGACGACGTGACCGCTGCCCTGCGCGATGAGCAAGGGGAGGAAGACGAGGTTGCTGCGGGCGACGCTGACGAGGTTGAGGTCGATGACCCGCTGCCACGCCTCGATCGGCAGGGCTTCGGGTGCGCCCATGGCCAGGACGCCGACGTTGTTGACGACGATGTCGATCCGGCCGAAGCGTTCGAGCGTGAGGTCGCGCAGGCGTTCCAGGTCGGCCTGTTCGGCGACGTTCACGGCAGTGCCGAACGCCTCGCCACCGGCCTCGATCACCATCGCCGGCGGTCTCGTCGGCGCGGGCGGCGTCGAGGTCGCTGGCGGCGATGTGGGCGCCGCGGGCGGCGAGCGACAGTGCGGTCGCGCGGCCGATGCCGCTGCCCGCTCCGGTGATCACGGCGACGGCGCCGTCGAGGTCGAGTGGGATCGTCATGAGATCGCTACCGCTTTCGTTCGGGTGAATTCGAGGAGTCCTTCGAGGCCGCCTTCGCGACCGAAACCGGAGATGCCGACCCCTCCGAACGGCAGCTCGCAGCCGACGACCGGTGAGGCGCCGTTGATGTACACACCGCCGGCTTCGAGCCGCGTGACCAGCCGGTTGATGCGCTGTACGTCGTTCGTCCACACGTACGACGCGAGCCCGTAGTCGGTGCCGTTGGCGATCGCCAGTGCCTCGTCCTCGTCGTGGAAGCGCATCAGCGACAGGACGGGTCCGAACACTTCGACCTGTCCCAGTTCGCTGTCCGGTGCGACGTCGCCGAACACGGTCGGCTCGATGTAGAAGCCGTCGGCCAGGTCACCGTCCGGGGCTTTGCCGCCGAGCAGGAGTTTGGCCGAGCCGTCGGTCTGTGCCCGTTCGATCATGGCCAGGATGCGTTCCTGCGCGGCCCGGCTGACGACCGGACCCATGGTGGTGGCGGGGTCGAACGGGTCGCCGAGGGTCAGCCCGCCGCTGAACTCGACGACCTTGGCCGCCAGTTCGTCGTAGACGCTGTCGTGCACCACGAGGCGGGTGGCCAGCGCGCACCCTTGTCCGGCGAGGGTGCCATGGACCGATACGGCGGCGATGAACGCCACCGAGTCGAGGTCGGCGTCGGGGAACACGATGCTGGCCGACTTGCCGCCGAGTTCGAGCACGGCCGGCTTCAGGCTCTGCGCGCAGTCGGCGAGGATGGCCCGCGCCGCCGTCGGCCCGCCGGTGAAGCTGATCTTCTGCACGAGCGGGTGCTGCACCAGCGCGCGGCCGGCCTCGGCGGTGCCGGGGAGCATGTTCACGACACCGTCGGGGATGCCGGCCTGCTTGACCAGGGTCATGAAGTGCTCGGTCGCGTACGGGGTGAGTTCCGACGGCTTGACGACGACCGTGTTGCCGGCGGCGAGCGCCGGGATCACCTTCATGCCGATCGACACGAGCGGTCCGTTCCACGTGATGATGATCCCGATGACGCCGTACGGCTCGGGGATCGTGTAGGCCAGTTCGCGTCCGTGGGCGTGCGACGACGTGACGGTGCCTTCGATCTTGTCGGCCCACCCGGCGTAGTAGCGGGTGTAGTCGCACACCGAGGTGGCGGTGAAGTGGGCGATCCCGTAGGTCATGCCGTTGTCGAGGACCGACAGGCGGGCCAGTTCGTCGCGGTGTTGCTCGAGCAGGTCGCCGAGCCGGACGAGTGCGTCGCGCCGCTGCCACGGTGTCCATGTCCGCCACACGCCGAATGCGTCGTGTGCGGCGCGGACCGCGTCGTCGATGTCGCTCGGCCCTGCCAGCGGCACGGATCCCTGCACTTCGCCGCTCGCGGGGAAGACGTGGTCGAAGACGCCACCTCCACCCGTCGTGCGCAATTCGCTCCCGATGTGCAGGTGCACCTCGGGAACCGATCGATCGACCGTCATGTTCGTTCCCCCTTCGATGGGGCCGGCCGACATTCAGACGACCAGCTTCAGAATTATTACACTTGACTTCAGCGCATTTTCGTGGTCTTGTCAAGGGCATGTCAGCTCAAGAACTGTTCGACCTCACCGACAAGGTGGCGATCATCACCGGCGGCGCCGGCGGCATCGGGATCGTCTACGCCGAGGCGCTGTGCGAGGCGGGCGCCGCCGTCGTCATCGCCGACGTGAACGCGCAAGCGGCCGACGAGGCAGCTGCCGGGCTCGTCGCGAAGGGCCACAAGGCGATCGGCACCGTCGTCGATGTGCGCTCCCCGGAGTCCACCGAGGCGATGGCGCAAGCTGCCGTCGACGCCTTCGGCGGCATCGACATCCTCATCAACAACGCCGCGATCATGACGGACCTGCCGCCCTTCGGTCTGGCGAACATGCCGTACGACGAGTGGAACCGCGTGATGGACGTCAACTTCCGCGGCCCACTGCTGTGCACGCAAGCCGTGGTCCCCTCGATGGAGGCCCGCGGTGGCGGCCGAATCGTCAACGGGCTGTCGGCCGGCGGCTTCATGCCGGGCGGGATCTACGGCGTCAGCAAGTTCGCCCTCCACGGCCTGACGATCAACCTCGCCTCCGAACTCGGTTGGCGCAACATCAACGTCAACGCCATCGCACCGGGGCTGGTCGACAACGACAGCGGCTACGCCTCGCTGCCGAAGGACTCGCCGTTCCGCGACGCGATCGCCGCGCAGATCCCCGGCAAGCCGTCCGGGCCGCCCACCGACCTGGTCGGTGCGTTGTTGCTGCTGTGCTCGCGCGCCGGCGACTGGATCACGGGCCAGACGATCCTGATCGACGGCGGCTGGATCACCCGGCTCTGACGGGTGCTCGGCCCTGGCGCGCCGGGGGACCGGTACTCGCCCGTTCGACGAGTTGGGGAGCGATGGTGGCGCGTTGCACGTCTCGGCCTTCGATGGCGGCGAGCAGATGCTCGACACTCATTCGACCGAGCTCGCCGAAGTCCTGGCGAACGGTGGTGAGGGGCGGGATGTAGAACCCGGCTTCCGGCACGTCGTCGAACCCGACGACGCTGACGTCGTCGGGCACGTTGCGTCCCGCCTCGTGCAATGCGAGCTGTACGCCGAGCGCCATCTGGTCGTTCGCAACGAAGACCGCGGTCGCCGAATCGTCACCGGCGATCTCTCGGCCCGCTTCGTAGCCCGATCGCGGGGTCCAATCACCGTTGATCGTGCGCCCGGTCGCCCCGTTCGAACGAAGTTCCTTGCGCCAGCCGCTGGCGCGGTCATCGGCGTCGATCCAACCCTTCGGTCCGCGCACGTGGATGACCCGTTCGTGTCCGAGAGACGAGGAGGTGCCGCGTGGCCAGTCGAGCACCGAGTTCCTGGTCGACGCCCACCGACAACGGGAGGTCGGCGGTCGGGTAGGTCGCCAGTAGCGGTACGGGCAGATCGAGCTCGCGCAGCGCCTCGACCGCGGCGCGCAACCTGGCCACCACGATGATGCCCTCCGCATTGCCGCCGCGCAGTTCGTCGATCGCCTCGCGCATCGCGGACGCCGACGGCTCGTGGGCGGTCTTGAAGCTGACGAGCTGGCCGGCGGCCTGCGCCGCCGCCTCGATCGCGAAGACGGTGCGCGACGGCCCCCATGTCTCGGGCTGCACGCTGATCGCACCGATGACGTGAGAGCGCCCGCCCGCCAACGTCCGGGCGGCCATGTTCGCGTGGTAGCCGAGTTCGACGACGGCGTGCTCGACCCGCTCACGTGTCGCCGCGGTCACGTGGGGGTGACCGTTCAACACCCGCGACACCGTCATGATCGACACGCCGGCCAGGTCGGCAACGTCGGCCATCACGGGTCGGCGCGGTGCATCGGTCATGCGAGCGTGAACCTAGAGGATCGTCGACGAAGCGGCGGAGGTGCGATCGTCATGACGGCTTGGAGCACGCCGGCGTCGCAGTGAACTCATCGAGCCCCCCGATGGTCGAGGCGGAGGCGCCTCGCATGATCCGCTCGGCATCGGCGCACAGGAGGAATCCGTCGTCGACCGCTTGGTCGGTCGCAGTGAGGAGTCGACGGATGTAGGTCTCGTGCGTCGGGTACAGCTCGGCGAGACGCTCCGTCGACAGCGGCACGGTCGTGCCCGCCTGGATGCAGGCTTCTCCGTCGTAGGCCGCGACCGGAACGGTGACGATCGGGGATCGGAGTCCACCGATCGCGTTGCCGTCGAGGTCACGGCTCAGCTTCTGCGACGCGTCGGTGGGTTCGGGTCCGACTCGCTCGATGAACGGCGCGGACGGGGCAGGGATGCCGGTCTCGATCCACCGGTGCAGGGCCACCAGCGCGGCCTTGACGCGTGTAGTGCCGAGGGAAGAGGCTGCCCGTTCTCGGTCCGGGCGCGCACACCTCGGCATCGGGATCGGGTAGCTGCCCGAAGTTGTCGGACCGGTCACGTGCCGCCAGCTCGTCGGTCCGTCCGAGTTTCGGAGTCGGTCCGGCGTTCGACGGGATCACGATGTGGGCACCCGACCAGCGGTCGGCGTGGGATGCGCCGACGACCTCCCAGGTGACGTGATTCGTCGTGTTCTCGGTCGGCGTCCGGCGGATCGCGGATTCGTCGAGATGGTGCAGGACCGGCACCCGGTACTCGGTCGGCTCGGTCAACGGTGCAGCGGCATCGATGAGGAACCCGTCGGCGAGCCGTGCGTCTTCGTCGGCCCCGTTGGCGAGGTAGGCGTTCAGCGGTCCGTAGATACTGAACGGAGAGGTGAACGACTCGGGATCTGGCGCGCCGACGGGGAACCATTTGTCGATCGAGGGCTGGAAGCCGGTGGCGATGATGGTGTCGCCGGAGAGTCCACCGAGCGGAGCGAGGCCGTCCGGATGTTTGATCGCCTGGAGCGCCTGGCTGAAGATGTCGAAGCTGTACGGATCGCCCGGATGATCCAACGATGCGTAGCGGCCGGGATCAGCGCCCTGCAGCGACGTCGTGGTGCATACACCCTCGGCGGTGCGGTCGCACACACCGCCCTCCTCGGCACTGACGACGGCAAAGGCATACCCGGCCTCCTCGAGCATCGGGGAGAGGTAGCCGAGTTCGACCGTGAGTTCGAACTGGCCGAAATCGCTGACCTCGGCCCACTCGACGACGGTGGTGCCGTTGAACCGGTCGGGGTCGATCGGTGTCCACACGATCATCCTGCTTCGGTACGCAGCGGGAGGAAGTGTGGAAGGTGGGTAGGTCTTGGCGGTCCCTGCGAAGAAGTACTCGTGCTCCTGGTAGCCGAACTCCGTCGTGTCGTAGCGGAGCCCGCCGGCCGCTTGCTCGTGTCCCCCGGTGGCCGGTGTCACGACGGGGTCGGCAACGGTGCTCGAAGCGCTATCGGGTTCGCCGGTCGATGCCGTGGCCGAGGACGGCGTCGCACTGGTGCTCTCGTCACGATCCGTGTTCGCGTCGGCGCTCAGCTCCGGGGCCGTTGACGCCGTCGGTGTGTCGACCGACTCTGTTACGGGGTCCGCCTCATCCCTGGCGGTGCACCCGACGAGCGCGATGCCCACGAGCAGCGCGCTCACGATGAGTGGACGCACTACCGGTTCACCCCGACTCTCTGATTCCTGCCACGCCGAGGATCCTTGCTACGGCGCGGCTAACCGAGCTGGAGCACTTCGATCTGATTGCCCCATGGGTCGATGATGTTGGTGGACTGGGCGCCGCCACCTTGCTCACCTTGGAACGACTGCTCGAGGGTTGCGCCGTTGGCAACGGCACGAGCAAGGGTCGATTCCATGTTCGTGACTTGCACGATGAAGCTCCCGTTCCGCTCGTTCTCCGGATCCTCCGGGATCAACACCAACCCGGGGCCGCCACCGGGGAACGTGACGATGCGCACCCGGTCACCCATCTCCATCGCCAGGGTCACGCCGAACACCGTGCCGTAGAACTCCTGGGCCGCCTCGTCGTCACCGACGGGGAGTTTGACCATGAGGATGCTGCCATCCGGCGGTGCTGCATCGGCGAGGGCAGGGTCCGGCATCGTCGCGTCGGTCACATCCATGATGGGCTCGGAGGTTGCGACGTCGGTCGTTTGCGGGTCGCTCGACTCGACCTCGGTCGTCACAGCCTCGGTCGTGCTCACCTCGGTCGTGCTCACCTCGGTCGTGCTCACCTCGGTCGTGACGGACTCGGTGCTGTCGGGGATCGTCGACTCGTCTGCTGGTGCCGCCGTCGGAGTCGGCTCGGTGACGGCGCGGGGTGTCCGTCGCGGCATCCGAGGAGCTGCATGCCGCCAACAAGACGAGTGGTAGGACGGCGACGATGAGGCACTTGCGCATGTGAAATTCCTGAGCTGCTGAATCGGTGAATGGGGTGGAGGCGACGGGTGGCGACGGTGGGGCGCTCAGCCCCAGCCGCCGGCTCCCTGACGGAATGCCGTGACGCTCGCCTCTGGGGGGATCGCATCGATGGGCGTGGCCAACTCATCGAGAGTCGGTGCGCCGATTGCGACGGCGATCTCCTGGAGTGCCGCGGCGTCGAGGTTGTACACGTCGATCGCGTTCTGTCCAACCATGCGGAGTGTTTCGGCCGGAGCGACACCGCAGAACGTGTTGCGCAGCGAGAGTCGCGTCACCGACGGCATGTCGGCGCCGTCCTGGTACACGAACGTGCCCTCGATGTGCGGGTAGTCCGACCCCCACATCAACTGCGAATCGAGCCCATGGCTCACGGCTTCCTCGACCTCGAAGGACGACGCGAAGCTGGCTCCGTAGAACACGTTCTGCGCCATGTATTCACTCGGCGGGCGCGGCACCTGATCGATCAGCATCTTGTTCATCGGTTGGTCGCGCTTGCCCTCGTAGAAACCCCACAGCGCGTCGAGCTCGGCCGCCGTCGACGGGAACCAGTTGCCCGGCGTCTCGGTGACCACCAGCTTGAGGTCGGGATGGCGCTCGAAGACGCCGGCGAAGATCAGCCACCAGACGGCCCGGCGCGACGTGAACGCTCCCGACTCGTACTGCAGGAGGGCCACGCCTTCGAGCTTCGAGTAGCGAGCCCCCGTTCCGGCCCCGACGTGGGTGACGAGCGGCATGTGGAGCGCCTCGCACACCGACCACAGTGGCTCCCAGACCGACCGGTTGTACTCGGGCAGTTCACCATCGCGCATCGCCGGGAAGTTGACGCCGCGCAGGCCGGCCTCGTGTGCCCACTCGACCTCGGCGATCGCCGCGTCGACGTCCCACATCGGCAGGTAGGCGAGTCCGACATGTCGATGCGGTGCCTCCGAGACGAAGTCGGCGAGCCAACGGTTGTAGATCGACATCCCGACGGCGGCGAGCTCGGGGCTCTCCATCGTCTTGGCCTTGGCGAGGCCGGCGGAGATGAACGGGATGGGCTCCATGTTCATCGAGCCGTGGAAGATGACACCGGCCGCGATGCCGTCGTGGTCGTAGTCGGCGAGTCGAGCTGCGGGGTCGTGGTGACCGGCGGTGCGCAGGTTGGGGTGGTCGAGGTAGCCGCTGCCGCTGAGCAGCGCCGCGGCATCGGCCTTGTCCTTCGCCGTCGACGCGGCGAACCGGTCGAAGTCGTCGAGGTGCTTCGTCGGGCAGTAGGCACGCAGGTCCTCGACGAGGCGAGGGCCGATGTGGGTGTCGTTGGACACCACGACGACGGGCTCGCTGCGGTCGTACTCGGTGGATGCTTCGGCTGGTGACATGGTCTGGTCCTCTCGGTGCGCGGTCAGGGGAGGCTGGGTCTAGGAGAGCACGATGGGCATGTGGTCCCATCCGCGCACGGTGGTGGTCGGTGCGAGTTCCATGCCGCTGTAGTCGACGTCCCACTCCGGGAAACCGGTTGAGCAGTTCGTCGAGTGCGACCTTGCCTTCGAGCCGGGCGAGGCTGGCGCCGAGGCAGAAGTGCAGGCCGAAACCGAAGGTGAGGTGCTGGATGTCGTCGCGGTGGATGTCGTACACGTCGGGGTTGGTGTAGCGGCGCGGGTCGCGGTTGGCCGACGCCATCGACAGCAGCACGGGGCTGCCGGCGGGGATCGTGCGGCCGTGGTACTCGACGTCCTGTGTGGTGCAGCGGGCGACCGAGTGGCCGGTCGGCTCGAATCGCAATGTCTCGTCGATCACCCGGGGGATGAGTGAGCGGTCCTCGACGATCTGGCGGCGTTGGTCGGGGTGCTCGGCGAGCAGCTTGGCGAGCCACCCGATCAGCCGGCCGGTGGTCTCGTTGCCGGCGCCGGCCAGAACCGCGGCGTAGGTGTTGACCTCGGGGCGGGTGAGGTTGCGCGTCACTCCGTGCTCGTCTTCGAACTCGGCGTTGAGCAGCGTGGTCATGAGGTCGTCGGAGGGGTTCTCGGCCCGCCATTCGATGTAGTCGGCGAACATGTCGCCGCTGGCGACCTGGTCCTCCTTGACGACCATGGGTTTGCCGGCCTCGGTGCGCAGGTTGGCATCGGTGCGGTCGCGTACCGCTTCCTGGTCCTGTTCGGGGATGCCGAGCAGCATGCCGATGACGCGCATCGGCAGCATCGAGCCGAGTTCGGTGATGATGTCGAACCCGCTGGAGCCGACGTGCGGGTCGAGGCACGAGGCGCAGAACTGGCGCACCTGGTCCTCGAGCGCGGCCATCCGCCGAGGCGTGAACACACGTGACATCAACCCGCGGTGCATCGTGTGGATCGGCGGGTCCTCGAACAGGATCACACCAGGCGGTAGTTCGATGTCGGCCTTGATGATGTCGAGGATGTCGCTGCGAGTGTTGGTGAACGTCTTCCAGTCGACGAGCGCCTTTTCCACGTCAGCGTGGCGCGACAGCACCCAGAAGTCGTGCCGCTCGTTGTAGTAGGCGGGTGCCTCCTCGCGGAGGCGGGCGTACGTCGGGTACGGGTCGGCGTTGATACCGATGTCGTACGGGTCGTAGTAGACGGTGCTTGTGTCGGCGGCGGTCAAACCGGCTCCTCCTCGATGAGATCGTTCGTGCGCACCTGCGCACGACCCCGCACCCAACATAGCTGAGTTGGAACGGTCGTTCAACTTTTCCTGGATGGTCTCGTAGGCCGACACCGAACGTTGGAACATTCGTTCAACATTGTCCGCGCGAGTCCGCTCGCCGGGTGGTAGGAAACATGCGTGGTCCAGCAACGACGCCCAAGAGCGGCAACCGCGGAGAAGCGCCGCCGACTGCTCGATGCCACCGAGGAGATCATGCTCGAGGACGGCTACGCGGCCGTGAGCTCGCGGAGCGTGGCCGCTCGCGTCGGCATCAACGCGCCCCTGGTCCACTACTACTTCCCGACACTCGATGATCTCTTCATCGCGGTGCTCGAACGCCGAGCCGGCCCGAACGTCGATCGCTTGACCGACGCGCTCGATTCTGATCAACCGTTGCTCACCTGGTGGAAGCTCGCCTCGAACCGGCGCGGCGCAGCCTTGTTCGTCGAGTTGATGGCCGCCGCGAACCATCGCCCGCTGCTCAAGGCGGAGGTCGGTCAGGTTGCGCAACGGGTGCGCAAACTGCAGGTCGATCGACTCCCGAAGCTGCTCGACGAATACGGCTTGGACACGCACGAATTTCCTCCGGTGCTGATCGCTGCCGCGATGCAGGGCCTGGCGTTCGGATTGGTGCAGGATCAGACCGCCGGCTACGACACCGCCGCCGACGACGCAGCCGAGGCGATGGTGCGGCTCCTCGAACGCCTCGAGCGCCGGCGTGATGCGTCGCTGGAGCCATGAACGTCGAAATGGAACGTCGGGATTGACGACGCCCTCCTCCGCAAGTTAGAACAGTCGTTCAACTTTCGTCGCGGAGGAGACAGACATGTCGGAACGACCGATCCGATTCGGGTTCACCGGTGGTGCATCGTCGAAGCGGGCCAAGCTGCTCGAGTCGGCCCGCCTGGTCGAGCAACTCGGGTACTCCACCTTCGGGCTCGCCGATCATTTCGTGCGCCCGTTCGCACCGTTGATCGCCGGAATGGCCGTCGCTGATGCGACGACCACGCTGCGCATCACCCAGACGGTGTTGGCCCAGGATTTCCGGGAGCCGGCGGTGCTGGCCAAGGAGTTGGCGACGCTCGACGTGCTGTCGGAGGGCCGGCTGCAAGTGGGCCTCGGTGCCGGTTGGCTCCGTCAGGAGTACGAGGACGCGAGCATGCGTTTCGATTCGGCGGCGGTACGGATCGAGCGCCTGGAGGAGACGGCAGTCATCCTGCGCGGTCTGTTCAGCGCCGAGCCGTTCAGCTTCCACGGCGAGCACTACCGGATCAACGATCTCACCGGCGCACCCGTCCCGGACCAGCGACCAGGGCCGCCGATCATGATCGGCGGCGGCGGCAAGAAGGTTCTGTCGGTCGCCGCCCGGCAGGCCGACATCGTCCAGTTGATGCCGAGCAACCGCAACGGGAACACGTCGCTCGACCCGTCCCAGTTCGCCGCCCCCGCGATCGAGGAAAAGATCGGGTGGATCCGAGACGCCGCCGGTAGTCGCTTCGACCAGATCGAACTCAGCGCCCAGCTCATCGCGTGCGCGGTCACCGACGAGCCCGACCAACATCTCAGCGACCTCGCGGCGCGTATCTCGTCGGTGATCGAGCGGATGGGCGGCGGACGGATCGATCTCGGCACCGACGATCTCCGCACGTCGCCGATCGTCGCGGTCGGCCCGCTCGACGAGGTGTGCGAGAAGCTGCTCGAGACCCGCCGCTGCTACGGGATCAGCTACTTCGCAGCGCCCATCGACGCGAAGCCGGAGATCCTGGCGCCGGTGATCGAACGGCTGAACACGCTTTGATCGCTACGCGGTGACGGCCATGAGGCCGCCGTCGACCGGGATCACCGTGCCGGAGATGAACGACGCCCGGTCCGACGAGAGGAAGCACGCCAGTTCGGCGACCTCTTCGGGCTGACCCGGTCGGCGCAGCGGTGCCGCGTCGTAGAGCATGGCCATCTGCTCGGCGCCTTCGAGCCCGCCGGACTGCGCGGTGACGATCAGGCCGGGGCAGATCGTGTTCGCCCGAATGCCCTTGCGGCCGTACTCGACGGCGGCGTGCTTCGTGATCATGATCACGCCCGCCTTCGACGCTCCGTAGACGGCGATCGGGATCTTGGTGGCGTTCATGCCACCCGTCGACGCCCAGTTCACGATCGACCCGCCTCCGGTCGGGACCATCGTCCTGATCGCGTGCTTCGTACACAGCGTGACGCCGAGCAGGTTCACCGAGATGATCCGGTGGAAGTCCTCGACCGTCACGTCGGCCAGCCTCTGTGAGCCCGAGACGCCGGCCACGTTGAGGACGGCGTCGACCCTGCCGTATCGCTCGATCGCCGCGGCGAACATCGCCTCGACGTCCGCCTCGTCGGAGACATCGGCCTGGAACGGGACGAACGATGCGCCGAGGTCGCGTGCGGTCTCCTCCTGACGGCCGCTGACGTCGGCGCCGAGCACGAGTGCGCCCTCGCGCACGAACGCCTCGGCCGTGGCGCGGCCGATGCCGGAACCAGCGCCGGTGATCACGGCGATCTTGCCGTCGAGTTCTCCCATGGATGATCCTCTCGGTCGGAGCTGCGTCAGCCCAGTGTGCAGTGGTGGAGTGTGACGCCCGGGCCGACGTCGACCCGGGTGCCGTCGGGAAGGCGCACATCGGCAGTCGTTCCCGGTGGCACGGTCGTGGTCAGCTCGAACGTGGGTGGCTCGACGTTTGCGTCGATGCGCCATGACGACTCGATGCGCCCGTACGGCGAGTCGTGCACCGCTTCAGCGGAAGTGAGCCCGCCGCCCGGGAGTGGCTCGATTCGGAATCGGCGGTAGGCGACGTCATCGGGGTCGGGTCGGATGCCCGCGACGTAGCGATGGAGGAACGAGATCACGGCACCCTTGCTGTAGTGGTTGAGCGACTCGTGGGCGACGCCGTGCTCGTCGATGCCGTGCCACGCCTCCCACACGGTGCTGGCACCCCGGTCGACCATCGTCAGCCACGACGGCTCGGTGTCCTGCATGAGCAGTTCGTACGCGACGTCGAGATGCCCGTGATCGGCGAGAACGGGCAGCAACATCGGCGTCGCGAGGAAGCCCGTGTTGAGATGGGTGCCGGCGTTGCGGATGAGCTGCACGAGCCGTGCGGCGCAGGCCTGCCGGAACTCGTCGGGGACCAGTCCGAACGCCAGGGCGCGGACGTGGTTGGCCTGGGTGTCGGGGGTCAGGGAACCGTCGTCGGCGAGGTACTCGCGACGCCAGGCGTCGAGCGTTCGGGCGGCCAGGACGTCGAAGGCGGTCGGCGTCGTCGGCGTGACCGAGCAGTCGGGCGACCTCTGCGGCGATCGACGCCGAGCGGTGCAGGTAGGCCGTCGCGACGTGTCCCTGGTCGGCCGCGTACCAGGGCTCGACAGAGTCGACGACCGGCTCGCACCACTCACCCCAGTGCCAACCGCCGTCCCACAGGAACTCCTCGTGCGGGAGTGGCGTCGGGCGGGTAGCGGAGCGGGTCGGGTGGCGTTTGGTGCGCGCCGAGTCAGCGGCATAGCCCAACCACCGCTTCATCGTCGGCCACATCTCGTCGAGGATTTCTCGATCCCCGTACTGGCGGTACAGCTCCCAGGGAACGAGCACGCTGGCATCGCCCCAGCCGGCCGAACCGAGCAGCCCGTACCACGTGAGGTCGTCGTTCTCGACTGCCTTCCACCGCCTCGGGTCCGGTACGTAGTTCGGCAGGAGCCCATCGGGGAGTTGCTCGTCGGCCAACGACCTGAGCCATTTGACGGAGAATCCCGCGACGTCGTAGAGGAACGCCGCGCTCGGCAGGAAGATCTGCCAGTCGCCGGTCCAACCTTGACGCTCACGATGCGGACAGTCCGTCGGTATGTCGCAGGCGTTGTCACGGAAGCTCCAGTCGGCGATCTCGTGCAGTCGGTTCAGGCGATCGTCGCTGCAGTGGAACCACCCGGTCCGTCGGAGATCGGTGTGTACGACGACGCCGGTGGCGTCATCGGGGGTGAGCGGTGGGGCACCGTCGACCTGGACGTACTGGAACCCGTGGATCGTGTGATGTGGTTCGAACGTGTCGCCGTCGATGCCGGCCGAGATGACCCGGTCGATCTGTCGCACCGCCCGGTCGCCGACCCCCAGGTGGTCGAGCGTGATGTCGCCCGACGGGTCGAGCGCTTCGGCGTGCACGAGCGTGATGTCGGTGCCGGCCGGCCCGAGATCGCTCATCTGCATCCATCCCGTGATGTTCTGGCCGAGATCGACGATCTGACGCGTGGGGGACAGGCGGGTGACCGAGTGGGGTCTGATCGTCTCGATGCGTCGGACCGGTGGGGCCGGTGACGAGGTGAGCACGCCGAGGTCGTGTTCCACGATTCCGACCGGATTCCAGGGGCCGTCGTCGACGCGACGATCCTCGTACTGCCCGGCCATGAGGTCGGCGTGGCGGATCGGGCCGGTGGTCGACATCCAGTCGGGTCCGGTCGCCACCGTGCTCGGACCGACCGAGATCTGGCCGAGGAACGCGACGGTCGTGCCGTAGTTGTCCGCGCGCTGATCGATGCCGTGACGCCCGCGGAACCATCCGTCGCTGAGCAGGACCGTCCAACGGTTCGTGCCGTGCGACAGGAGGTCGGTGACGTCGTAGGTCTGTACCTGAAGGGTCGCGGGGTAGGTCGTGAAGCCCGGAGTCAGCTCGAGGTCGCCGACGCGCCGACCATTGAGGAACGTCTCGTAGATGCCGCGCGCGGTGGCGTACAGACGGGCCGGTCGCTCGGTGCCCTCGTGCTTGTCGTCGACCTCGAACTCGTGTCGGAGGACGTACACCGGTCGTTCTCCGGACGGGAATGGTTCGGGTTCGTGTGGCTCGATCCATCTCGCCTGCCAGTCGGCGGGCTCGAGCAGTCCGGTCTCGAACGAGACAGGGTCGGACCACGACGATGCGCCCGACTCGGTCCAGACGCGAACCCGCCACGACGCCGTCTCTCGCGACCGCAACGGCTCGAACGGCCACGGAACGAGCACGTGGTGCGGGGATTCGAATCGAGCCGTCCGACCATCGCCGAGTTCGACTTCGTAGGCGCGTTGTTCCATCGCGCCGGGGGGCAGCCGCCACGACAGCCGTGGTCTGGTCTCGTGGATCCCGAGTGCCGTTCCGTCCAAGTGTTCGACGCGCAACCGGTGGGGGAGGTTCATCTCGAGCGCTCCATCCGGTCGACACTATTCGCCCTCAACAATAACTTGTACACTCGTTCAAAATTTGTTAGGATCCGAATCTTGTTAGCGCTATCAGGCGCTGGTGAGGTGTGTGTACATTGCACGAGCGGGCGCCGGGGAGCGACCGCATCGAGAGGGGGACTCCAGTGAAGAAGTTGATTGCCGCTGGTTTGGCGGCTGTGATTCTGGTCAGCTGTACGTCGGGGAGTTCCGACGACGCGACGACCGCTCCGCCGGGCGATACAGCCGCGCCGTCTGAGACGCAAGCACCGCCGGACACCGACGCGGCGCCCACCACTGACGGCAGCGCCGGCCACCGAGGTGCCGTCGACCGATGGCACCACACCAACCCAGGACTCGTCGCCCGACGAAGCCGAGTTCGTCGACCAAACCCTCGAAGGGTCGACCCGCGGCGTCACCGACGACACCATCCGGATCGGTATCACCTTTCCCGATCTCACGTCGGTCGATCAGGTGTCGGTGAACCACGGCGACTACGAGGCGACCTTCCGAGCGCTGATCGACAAGATCAATGCCGACGGGGGGATCAACGGTCGGCAGATCGAGCCCGTGATCGCACCGATCAACCTCAGTGGTGAGGGCAACGCCGACGCCGTGTGCGTGCAGCTCACCGAGGACGAGGAAGTCTTCGTGGTCGTCGGGTTCTTCCTCGGTGACGCTGCGTTGTGTTACCTCGAAGGTCACCAGCAGGCGATCATCGGGGGCAGCCAGACCGAAGACTTTCTCGCCCGGGCTCAGGCCCCCTGGTACACCACCGACTTCGGGTCCGACTTCGAGGCCGATGCCGTCGCCAAGCTGGCCGAGTCCGGCGCCCTCGATGGAACCGTTGGCGTCGCCGCAACGACCGGCAATCAGAATCTCGTCGAAACGTCGATTCTGCCGGCCCTCGAGGCGGCAGGCATCGAAGTGGTCGAACTCGCGTACAACGATGCGCCACCGACCGACACAGCCGCCGCCGAGGCGCAGACGGCGGCGATCCTCCAACGCTTCGAAGCCTCGGGGATCGACACCATCCTGACCGCATCCAACGACGGGGTCCTCATCGCCTCGGGACTCGAGACATCGTCGTACCGCCCTCGACTCCTGATGACGAACTACAACGCGATGAACTCGTTCATCAATGACGAGACCGGACGAGACACCAGCGTGCTCGAAGGTTCGGTGGGAGCCGGAGGGTACGGACCCGAGCAGGCCATCATCGACGAGCCCAACATGCAGGCC
The DNA here is from genome assembly GCA_963752815.1 of Ilumatobacteraceae bacterium. Lineage (GTDB taxonomy): Bacteria > Actinomycetota > Acidimicrobiia > Acidimicrobiales > Ilumatobacteraceae > Sva-07. Next base: position 59,796 of record CAVVZI010000010.1, read on the forward strand.
TGCGTCCAGACCATCAAGGATGCAGGCATCGAGTGGGTCGATCCGAAGGACTGGACCGAGGGCCCACGCCCGTTCATCTCCGCGAGGATCGCGTGCTGGGGCCTGTCGCTGTTCCAGGCGATCGCCACCCGTGCCGGTGAGAACCTGAACTACGGCACCTACGAGGAGGCGGGTAACACGATCGGAGCGGTGCAGATCCCCGGCTATCCGGACCCGTTCCACTATGGGCCACCGCCGAGCGCGGACGGCGATCCGCCGCTGTACATCTGGACGTGGGACCCGGCACTGGGCGCCTACGCGATCGAAGACTGACCCGGACGACGTGGTCCAGCTTCGTGTCTGAGAATCGCTCCGTGACCGAGAACTCCCCGGCTGGTCAGGGGACGCTCGCCGCAATGTCGGCGAGCGTCCTCGACGCCGAGGCTGACCGCGAAGCCGCCCAGGCGCTCCAGCGAGACCTGCTCCTCGACGACGACACGCTCGCCGGAGTCGGCGAGGAGCCGATGACCCTCAAAGAGGGTCTGCTGCGCGGCGGCGCGTTCACGTTCACGATCCTGCTGCTGCTGAACAGCCTCGACGAACTCGAGAATGCGGCGCTGGGCATCCTCGCTCCCGACATTCGAGACACCTTCGGCATCTCCAACGGTGTCATCACGTTCATCACCGCCGCCTCCAGCGCGTTCTTGGTGCTCGGCGCGCTGCCGATGGGGTACCTCGCGGATCGGTGCCGGCGCTCTCGCGTCGTCGGCTTCGCCAGTGTCGCCTTCGCGATCATGGTCTTCTGCAGTGGTCTCGCAGTGAACGCATTCACCCTGTTCCTGGCCCGCTTCGGGGTGGGTATCTCGAAGGCGAACACCGGCCCGGTCCACGGCTCGTTGCTCGCCGACGCCTACCCGATCGCAGTCCGCGGGCGGATGAGCGCGGCGACATTGTCGGTCGGCACCGTGGTGCGAGTCACGAGCCCGCTGTTGGTCGGTGTCATCGCATCCGTTGCCGGCGGCGTGGAGGGGTGGAGATGGGCGTACTTCATCCTCGGCATTCCCGTCCTGGTCCTCGCCTTCTTCGCCTTCAAGATCCCTGAGCCCCGCCGCGGACAACAGGAGATGGCGTCCGTCCTCGGCGAGGTACTCGAGGAGCACCAGGAGAAGAATGTGGTGTCGATCGAGGCGGCCTTTGCTCGACTGCAACAGATTCGGACGTTCCGGACCGTGATGATCGGGTTCGTCGCGCTCGGGTTCAGCCTCTTCACGGGTGGTGTCCTCAGCAACCTGTACGTGGAGGAGCGCTTCGGTCTCGACACCCTCGAGCGAGGTGCGCTCGGGACAGTGACCGGGTTGCTCGTCGCCGCCACCATCCCGTTCGCCGCGAAACGATTCGACCGGCTCTTCCGTTCGAGCCCCGCCAAAGCACTGCGACTCGTCGGCTTGTTGATCATGCCGGTCTGCGTCTTCATCCCGATCCAATACGTGATGCCCTCGGCGTGGTCGTTCGCCGTCGCCGGGATCATTCCGGGCATCTTGCTGCTGACTGCGTTCACCATGGTCGGTCCGATCACCATGTCGATCGTCCCGTACCGGCTCCGTGGGATGGGTGGTGCGATCAGCAGCCTCTACATCTTCTTCGGTGGCGCAACGGTGGGGGCGTTGCTGGCGGCGCTGCTCGTGGACATCACAGGACCCCGCGCGGCCGTGCTCCTGCTGTCGGTTCCGTCCACCCTCATCGGTGGGGCGCTCATCGTGCGAAGTGCGTCATTCATCCGCAACGACATGGCACTGATCGTGTCGGAGCTCGAAGAAGAACGAGAAGAGCAGGAGCGACGCACCGCGAACCCCGCCGATGTGCCGGCACTGCAGGTCCGCGATGTCGACTTCTCGTACGGGCAGGTGCAGGTCCTCTTCGACGTCAGCTTCGAGGTGCGCAAGGGCGAGGTCCTCGCGCTGCTCGGCACGAACGGAGCGGGCAAGTCGACGATCCTGCGCGTGATCGCCGGCCTCGGCACACCCTCGCGAGGAGTGGTGCGCCTCAACGGCGACACGATCACCTTCGTGGCTCCGGAACGGCGCGTGCACATGGGCATCCAATTGCTGCCCGGCGGCAAGGGCGTGTTCCCGGACATGACGGTGGCCGACAACCTCGAGATGGGTGCATTCGTGTATCGGGACGACGCCGCCGACGTGGCGCGACGGATCGCCCACGTGTACGAGCTGTTCGACGATCTCGCCTCCCGCAAGGACCAGATCGCAGGATCCTTGTCGGGTGGTCAGGAGCAGATGCTCGCGTTGGCGATGACCCTGCTGCACGAGCCCGAAGTCCTGTTGATCGATGAGTTGTCGCTCGGCCTGGCGCCGGTCGTCGTGCAGGATCTCATGCACGTCGTCGAGACCCTCAAGGGCCGTGGGATGACCATCGTCATCGTGGAGCAGTCGCTGAACATCGCCCTCGAGATCTCCGATCGAGCGGTCTTCCTGGAAAAGGGGCAGATCCGCTTCGAAGGGCCGTCGGCCGAACTGGCCGCACGCGACGACCTCGTCCGCGCCGTGTTCCTCGGCCACGAGGGCGGCTGAGAATGCTCGCCACATGGATCACTCGCCAGCTCGTCTTCGACGGGGTGATCACCGGATTGCTGTACGCCCTGCTGGCGATGGGCATCGTGTTGATCTATCGGGCGACGCGGGTGATCAACTTCGCCGTCGGTGCCATGGGCTTGGTCGGCGGGGCGCTGTTCGCGCTGCTCGTCGTGGAGTGGAACGTCCCGTTCTGGATCGGCGCCATCGTCGCGCTCGGCGTCGGAATTCTGTACGGGGCGATCCTCGAATTGCTCATCATTCGCAGGCTGTTCGCCGCACCGCGCGTCATCGTGCTCGTCGCGACCGTCGGAATCGCCCAGCTCTCACAGCTGATCGTGCTGGCCTACCCGGAGTTCAGTCGATCAGGCGAACTCTTCCCGCGCCCGATCGGTACGACGTATGAAGGCTTCCTCGGCCTGCGGATCCAGGGCCCGCAACTGACCATCCTGATCGTCGCTCCCATCGTGTCGATCGCCGTCGGCCTGTTCCTGACGAGGACAACCTTGGGCAAGACCGTCAAGGCGTCGAGCAGCAACCGCGATCTGGCGCGTCTGGTGGGCATCAGCCCGAAATTGGTTTCGACGTTCGTCTGGGCGCTCGGTGGCGCGCTGGCCACCGTGGCGATGTGTCTGATGGCGATGCAGACCAACGCACGGGTTGGCGGGCTGGCGTTGCTCGGACCGAGCACCCTCGTGCGCGCCCTCGTCGCCGCGGTGGTGGCGAAATTGACCTCGTTCCAGCGGGCCTTCGTGGCCGCGGTGGTGATCGGCGTCGTCGAGACGGTGCTGCGTTTCAATTATCTCGATCAGCCCGGACTGATGGACTTCCTGCTGTTGATCGTGGTGCTCGTTGCGGTCTTCTTCCAGTCACGGACACGTGAACCCGGAGAGACGCAAACGTTCTCGTTCGCTCCTCGCGTCAAGCCGGTCCCCGAACGGCTCAGGAGCATCTGGTGGGTTCGCCAACTCGATCGGGCTCCGCTCGTGCTCATCGTGTTGGGCGCGGTACTCATCCCGCTCATCATCACCCAACCGTCGCGTCACCTGCTCTACGGCACGATCCTCGCCTACGCGATCATTGCGACATCGCTCAACATCCTGACGGGGTGGGCGGGGCAGCTGTCACTCGGCCAGATGGCCTTCGCCGGCATCGGCGCATTCCTTGCCGCCGCCTTCAGCCGGGGCATCAACTGGGACATCAAGATTGGAGACACGCGGCTGTACAAGGCCGGTTTCGAAGGGATGCCGTTCGGCCTCTCGATCGTGCTGGCCGCTCTGGTCACGGCTGCAGTCGCAACGATCATCGGTGTCGGCGCGCTCCGTGTGCGCGGGTTGTTGCTCGCCGTCGTCACCTTCGCCTTCGCCCATGCGTCCACGCAGTACCTGTTCCGGCAGCGCATCCTCACCGGCGGTCTGACCAGTCGCATTCCGTTCCCGCGGACCGGCGTCTTCGGGATCGATCTCTCGTCGCAACGCTCGATCTACTACCTCTGCCTGGCGGTGTTGTCGCTGGTGCTCGTGATGGTCGGTTGGCTCCGCCGCACCGCGGTGGGGTGGTCGACCATTGCGGTTCGAGACAACCCGGACACCGCGTCGGCCTACACCGTCCGTCCCCCGATCGTGAAGCTCAGGATCTTCGCCTTGGCCGGTGGCATGGCCGGACTCGGGGGAGCGCTGCTGGCCTCGGTCACCGAGGGCTTTCCGGTTCCCGTGGCGCGCTACTTCGAACTCGACGACTCGCTCATCCTCCTGTCGATCGTGGTCATCGGCGGCCTCGGCTCCACCGCCGGCCCGGTACTCGGCGCGCTCTGGGTGGTGGGACTGCCCGCCTTCTTCCCGAACAACCCGGTGGCGCCCCTGCTCACCTCGAGCGTGGGAATGCTCATTCTCCTGATGTACTTCCCCGGCGGCCTCGTCCAAGTCGGGTATGCGGCACGCGACTCGCTCCTCGGCTGGCTCGACCGAAGAATGGATCAAGCCCCGGTCAAGACGCGCCATGTCGTTCCGATGTCGCTGGCCATCGATCGGGAGGCACGCGCCGCAGGCGCCGGCCCTGCGTTGCGAACCGAGGCGCTCACCGTCCGCTACGGCGGCCGGCTCGCGGTCGACGCCGTCTCGCTCGAGGTGGGTCGTGGGGAGATCGTCGGCCTGATCGGCACGAACGGCGCGGGCAAGTCGAGCTTGATGAACGCGATCGGTGGGTTCGTCAGCGCCGACGGAGAGGTCCAGCTCCTGGGCGCGACCGTGTCAGGCAAATCACCGGCGGGGCGGGCTCGTCTCGGCCTCGGCCGGACGTTCCAGGCGGCGACGTTGTTCCCGGAACTGACGGTGCGGGAAACCGTCGAAGTGGCAATGGAGGGGCGCGGGCGGTCTGGAATGGTGGCGACCGCTCTCGCGTGGCCCCCGACGCTGAAGCGCCAACGTCGGCACCGGGTTGCCGCGAGCGAACTGGTCGACTTCCTCGGCCTCGGCCGTTACGCCGACCACTACATCGCCGACCTCTCCACCGGCACCCGACGCATCGTCGAACTCGCTGCGCTTCTCGCGCTCGAGGCGCAGGTGCTGTGTCTGGACGAGCCGACCGCCGGTGTCGCGCAGAAGGAGACCGAGGCGTTCGGTCCGTTGATCACCGAGATCCGCAAGGAACTGGCCGCGTCGATGTTGATCATCGAGCACGACATGCCACTCATCATGGGGATCAGCGACCGGGTGTACTGCCTGGAGGCCGGCGCAGTGATCGCCGAAGGCGATCCGGTCACCGTTCGGAATGATCCCAAGGTGATCGCGAGCTACCTGGGCACCGACGAACGGGCCATCGCGCGCAGCGGTGCCGTCGCGGTATTGGACGCAGACGCGTGAGCCAACGCATTCGCTGACTGGAGCACTCATGAAATTTCCCGATCACTTTCTCTGGGGCGCGTCGACCGCCGGGCATCAGGTCGAAGGCGGCAACGTCAACGCCGACATCTGGCCGCTCGAGTGGGCGCCGAACTCGCTGTTCAAGGAGCCGTCGGGCGACGCCTGCGACCATTACCACCGGTACGCCGAGGACATTGCCTTGATGGCCGACCTCGGCTTCAATGCGTATCGCTTCTCACTGGAGTGGGCGCGCATCGAACCCGAGGAGGGCTACTTCAGCCGGGCTGCGCTCGATCACTACCGGCGGGTGCTCGGGTCGTGCCTCGATCACGGGATCACCCCTGTGGTCACCTACTGCCACTTCGTGACACCGCGCTGGTTCGCCGCCGACGGCGGCTGGACCGGCGATGCCGCGGTCGATCGCTTCGCCCGGTTCGCCGACGCGGGCGACCGAGCGGCTCGGCGATCTCATCCCATGGGCGGCGACGCTGAACGAACCGAACGTGATCGTGCAACTCGAACTGACCGGCGTGATTCCGATGGGCGTCAGCGAGGGCAAGCCCCTGACCATGTCGGTCGAGTCGGCGGAGACGTCGGCGGGGCCGTCGACCGGGTTCGGCGTGGGCGGCTTCGATCCGGCGAGGTACCGACATGGGCTGATCGGTACGAACGTGGAGCGGATGGGCGCGATCCACCGGGCGGCGGTCGACGCGATCAAGTCCGGGCCGGGCGATGCCAAGGTCGGATGGACCCTGGCGCTGGTCGACCTGCAGGCCGGTGAGGGTGGTGACGATCGGCTGACGCTGGCCCGTCAGGGTGCCCAGTACGACTGGCTCGACGTCTCGGCCGACGACGACTGGGTCGGGGTGCAGACGTATTCGCGGATCGTGCTCGGTCCCGAGCGGGCGATCCCGCTCGCCGAGGGCGTGCCGACGCACCAGACCGGCTGGGAGGTGTACCCGGAGGCGCTGGGTCACACCGTTCGGCTCGCCTCCGAACGGGCGGGGGTGCCGGTGATCGTCACCGAGAACGGCATGGCGACCGATGACGACGAGGCGCGGATCGCGTACACGCAGGGTGCTCTGGACGGGCTCGCCGCCTGTGTGGCTGACGGCATCGACGTCCGCGGGTACCTGCACTGGACGCTGCTCGACAACTTCGAGTGGATGGCCGGGTTCGAGAAGACCTTCGGATTGATCGCGTTCGACCCGGAGACGTTCGAGCGCACCGTGAAGCCCTCGGCGCGCTGGCTGGGCGACCATCGCCCGGGCGAACTCGATCGACTGAGTGGCCACGCACCATGATCCGGCGCACGTGATGGATCCCGTCGTCTGCAACCCCGTCGATCTCCCGTATGCCTACTCGTACCAGCAGGTGCAGGGACACCCCTCGATGGTCTGGCGCGAGGGCGCCGACCCGTCGCTGATCCGGTATCGCGACCGCTACTACCTCTTCGTGTCGATGAGCGGCGGGTTCTGGCACTCCGACGATCTCGCGTCGTGGCAGTTCGTCCCGACCCCGGATCTCCCGATCCTCGACTATGCGCCAGATGTGCGTGAAGTCGACGGTGCGCTGGTGTTCTCGGCGTCGAAGTACGACCAGCCGTGCTCGTTCTGGCGCACGACCGATCCCTTGTCGGGGGTCTTCGAGGAGTTGCCCGGGACGTTCCCGTTCTGGGATCCGAACCTGTTCCAGGACGACGACGGCCGGGTGTACCTGTACTGGGGGTGTTCGAACGAGACCCCGATCCACGGCGTCGAGCTCGACCGCACGACATTCCGACCGTTGGGCGACACCGTCGACCTGATCCATGGTGACCACATGGGGCATGGGTGGGAGTGGAAGGGACCAGGCGACGGCGTCGTCGCCCCGGAGGCGGTGACGACCGAGTCGGGGAACGATCCGCGTCCGTTCGTGGAGGGCGCCTGGATGACCAAGTTCCGCGGCACCTACTACCTCCAGTACGCCGCGCCGGGGACCGAGCTCAACACGTACGGCGACGGGTATTACACGTCCAGCTCGCCACTCGGGCCGTTCACGTACTCGCCCGACAGCCCGTTCTCGTCGGTGCCCGGTGGGTTCGCGCCAGGGGCGGGACATGGCAGCACGGTGGAGGACCGGTTCGGGAACTGGTGGCACGTCGGAACCATCCGGATCTCGGTCGGTCACGTCTTCGAACGGCGCATCGGCATCTACCCGGCCGGCTTCGACGCGGACGGCGTCCTGTTCTGCAACCAGGAGTTCGCCGACCACCCGATCGTCGTCCCGCAGCGCCGGGTCGACCCGTGGACCGAAGTACCGACCGGCTGGCGGCTCCTGTCGTTCCAGCGTCCGGTCGTGGCGTCGTCCTCGCACGACAGCGCTTCACCGCAGGCGGTCGTCGACGAGAACATCCGCAGCGCGTGGGTGGCCGCGAGGCGTGGGGCCAGGCGAAGGCGTGACCATCGACATCGGTGTCGGTTGCACGGTGCGGGCCGTACAGGTGAACCTCGCCGACCACGATGTCACGTCCGTCGCCCCGCCGCAGAGGGATCTCGACCCCGACGAGTTCGCGCGGCGAGACCTCTCGACGATCGATCATCCGGTTCCGTACCAGGTGGACGTGTCCGACGACGGGGCCACCTGGGAACGGGTCGGGGACGAGGGCGGAGCCGACACACCCCACCGACTGCTTCTGCTGGACGGCCGCGACAATCGGTCGCTACGTCCGGGTGACGGGCGGCCCGGGAGCATGGGGGAGTCCGTTCGCCTTGTCCGGGGTGCGGGTGTTCGGTGAACGCGCCGGGTCTCCGCCGGCGGCGGCCGACGTCAGCGCCCTGCGGCTCGACGATCGAACCGCCCGCGTCTCATGGACGGGAACGATTGGCGCCGACGGCGTGAACGTCAGGTACGGACGTGCGCCCGACAAGCTCTACCACTCGTGGCTCGTGTACGGCCGCGACGACCTGCTCATCTCGACCCTCTCGGCGGGAGTCGACTATTGGGTGGCGGTCGACGCGTTCAACGGCAGCGGGCTCACACGTGGACTCGCCGTGCCGATCCGGCGATCAGGATCGCCCATCATTTGAGCAGGCTGCCGGCGTCGACGGGAAGTGTGATGCCGGTGATGTAGCGGGCCTCGTCGGAGGCGAGGAACAGCACGGCGTTGCTGATGTCTTCGGGCTCGACCCAGGGGATCGGCAGGAAGTGGAACGACTGGCAGACCGGCTTGAGATCCTCCGGGCCCGGGTTCTCGAGCTCGGGTCGGAACAGACGGTAGGTCGTGTCGTTCATGAGCAGCGGCGTGTTGACGTGGGTCGGGTGGATCGTGTTGACCCGGATGGAGCGGCTGCCGAGTTCGACGGCGAACGTGCGCATCAGGCCGACGACGCCGTGCTTGGCCGAGATGTAGTTGCCGACGTTCGGGTACGGCTTGATGCCCCCGACCGAGCTGGTCATGATGATCGAGCCGCCATTGGCGAGCATGTGTGGCACCGCCGCCTTGACGGTCTTGAACACACCGGTCAGGTTGACGTCGATGGTCTCCTGCCACAGCTCTTCGTCCATCTTGTGCAACTTGATGCCCGACGTTCCGATGCCGGCGTTGGCGACGACGATGTCGAGTCGGCCGAGCTGTTCGACGCCGTCGTCGAGCACCGCTTTCATGTGGTCGTAGTCGCGGACGTCGACGATCGCGGTCACACATCGCTGGCCGAACTTCTCCACCAGTGCGGCCGTCTCGGCCAGGTCCTCCGGTGTCGAACCGGCTGCCGGGGAGTCCTCGAACTGCTTGCAGATGTCGATGGCGATGATGTCGGCACCCTCCTCGGCCAGGCGCACGGCGTGACTGCGACCTTGTCCGCGCGCCGCGCCCGTGATGAACGCGACCTTTCCTGCCACTCGCCCTGCTGCTTGTGCTGTCATCTCAACCTCGCATCGATTCCGAAATTTGAACACCTGTTACAATAGTGGATCGGGAATGATCGGTGCACGTTCGAGCCCGTCGTGAGCGCCCGAAAGATGGGCGTGGATGCGCGTGAAGTCGGTGCCTGGCTCCGCGTTGGCGAACTCCTTCCAGATTGCGTCGGTCAGATCGCCGATACGTGTGGGAGATCCTTGGGAACGCGCTGCTTGGAGGTAGAGGTCGACGTCTTTGGCCATCAGGGTGTTGAGGAAGCCGGAGGCGTAGCGCTCGGTCAGCACGTGGTTGACGAACTTGTCGGTGCTGGCCGCGCTTTGTCCGCTCGATGCGTTGATCACCTCGAGCAGCGTCGCCATGGTCACGCCCGCCGAGGTTGCCATCGCGACCGCCTCGCTCGTGGCGGCCAGTGCCGTGGCGGACAGGAAGTTGTTGGCGAGTTTGACCGCTTGGGCCATGCCCGGTTCGTCGCCGACCAGAAACCGTCGATCGCTGAGACCGGCGATCACCTCAGCCACCGCGAGACAGTCATCCGGATGGCCTGAGTACATGACAGCGAGCGTCCGAGCACGTGCGCCGGCAACGCCACCTGACACAGGCGCATCGATGTATCCGACGTTGTCAGCAGCGAGGAATGCAGCGATCGAGCGTGATGCATCAAGACCCACGGTCGAGGTGTCCAAGACGTGGGTGACTCGCCGGCGCGGTGTTCGGGCGATCGCCGTGCACACCGATCGTGATGCGGAACCGTCCGGCAAGCTGAGGACGGCGATCGTGGCACGGCGGGACAGTTCGGCGATGTTGTCGACGAACACCGCACCTGCTGGATTCCGGCTGCCGCCGGCGGCATCGTGAGTCAGGACTTCGTGGCCGGCATCGACCAGGTTCGTGGCAAGTTCCTTGCCCATGTTGCCGAGTCCGACGAAGCCGATGACTCGAGTCACGACATCACACTCGCAATTCTGAACTGATGTTCAAATAGACAGCAACGGGGCGGTAGTGGGGGACCATCGAGTCCTCGAACGTGTTGCAGGCGGGGGAGCTCATCGGAACGTTGTGGTGCTAATCCGCCCGGCAGGCTGACTCGTCGGCTCGGTCCAATCGTTCGTGGTCCGGTCATAGGCGTAGTAGGGGGCGTCCGGGTTGCCGACGAGCACGAATTTGCCACCCTCGACGCGCACCAGTGCGGTGCACTCGACCGGTGGGCCATCGGTGAGAATCGTCTCACCCGTGTACTGCGTGTGCTGCTTGGTCCAGTCGATCGTGGGAATCACGCCCTCTGCGTCGTAACCGGTGACAGCGTTGGTCGCCTGAATCACACGTTCGCGATCGAATTCGGGTCCTGCCGCGAGAAGACCGGCCACGGCCATGTCCGCATTCACCCATCCCTGGATCGCCTGGTCGTTCATCTTGTGGCCGCCCTGCTCCATCCAGTCGATCATCTCGGGCACGAGCGTGCCTTCCTGATTCGCCTCGAACGGCCGGACGAAAAGGCTGAGAACATCGCCTTCCAGCAGACTCGCGTTGGTTTCCACGAACTCGGCATCCGCGTAGCCCTGCGGCAACAGCACGGGAACGTCGGCCATGCCCTGACGGTTCAGCTCCTGTTCCAAGGTCAGCGCTCCGTTCTGGTCGATGCAGAGTGTGATGTAGTCAACGCCCAGATCCTTCATGGCGGTGACCTCGGGCGCGAGCCCGTTCGTCAGACCGAACGGCAGATCGGCATTCGCGTACACGTGTTCAATTCCGACGGTGGGTCCCCATCGGTCGAATGCTTGCTCGGTGGCTGAGACGCAGTCCCGCGACGCCTGCGAGACCCCCAGCCCAAGCGTGGCCACCTTCGTCGCTCCGAGGAGTTCGGCCTGGTGAACCGTGGACTTGCGCAGGCAGTCCGGGCAGAACGGCGACCCCGGGACGAACACGTTGTCGAATCCGGCAGCCTCGGGGCCGCCCTGCACCAAGGTGTACAGCGGCAGGCGAGCAGCGCTCGCGTCCTCGTGTCCCGAGGGCAGCAGCGGAGCAAAGAAGACACCGAACACATCGTCGCTGCCGATCAGTTCGAGCAGCTTCACCTGGGTGTTGGCGAGTTCGTCATCGACCTCGTGCGTGATCTCGAGCTGGCGACCGTGCACTCCGCCGAGCGAGTTGCGATAGTCGAAGTACGCCTGCACGCCCCCGAGATAGCACTCCAACAGGCAGTAGCCCGCCGGGTTGCTGGGCCCGGTTCCCAGGACTGCGAACTGGATCGCTTCATCGGTCACCCCGGGGACGCCTGCGATCGGCGCGAATTCGCCGAGTTCGGGACCGTCCGAGGCCGCCGGCTCGCTGCTCACGGTCGCCTCGCTGCTCACGCTCGCCGCGGTGGTCTCAGCGGCAACTGAGTCGGTGGCACGCGGCACCGCGGAGTCGACAGCGGCCGGCTCCGTGACGGGCACCGGTGTGGTCGCCCCCGTGTCGGCTGTCGAACTGTCGTCGCTGCTGTTCGAACAGGCGGCGAACGCCAGCCCGGCAGCGGTCATGAGACACAGGACTCCCATGTGTCGAGAGCGTTGTACGGACATCGATTACCCCCTGGATGTGCTCGAGAAGACGTACGTCGGAGTGACGTGCGATTCGCTTTTCCCATACGCATGCTACACCAATTTTGCAACACATGTTCAAATTTGGAGTAGATCATGAGCTCGATGACGTGCTCTGCAACGGTCGGTCGGGGGTCGGGGCGTTGACGTCAGCGCACACGTCAGGCGCGGAACGCGTGCCCGACCTGCTGCTCGGACCAAGCCCAGAAGGCGTCGACCTCCACAGGGTCGATCGCATGCGCCGCAGGTTCGGCGACCTGGCAATCTGCGATGTAGCTCCCGTTCGGGATCCCTGCAGCGATCGCCGCCCACAGCGGACTCGCCGCGCCCTGTTGCAGACTCTTCGACTCCTGCGCGCTCGCCTGCTCCACGAAGGCGAGCTCCTCGCGTTCGAGGTGACGTGTGAGTCCGGTGTCGACCGCGCCGGGGTGAACGGCATGTGCAATGACGTCCCGATCGACGAGTCCTCGGGTGAACAAGATGTTGGCCGTCTTCGACTGCCCATAGGCGCGCCACTTGTCGTAGGGATTGGTACGGAAGTGGGGGTCGTCCCAGACGATGCCGGTGATCATGTGTCCGAGCGACGTCGTGTTCACCACTCGCGCGTCTGGTGCGAGGCTTGGCGCGAGGAGTGCGGTCAGAAGGAAGTGACCGAGGTGGTTCGTGGCCATTTGGAGCTCGAACCCGTCGATGGTTCGAGCCTCCGGAGTAGCCATCACGCCCGCGTTGTTGAACAGCAGATCGATGCGTGGCAGGCGGGCGGTGAGGCGCTCGCCTGCGGTGCGAACACTGTCGAGCGAGGCGAGGTCGAGTTCGACGGCTGACGCAGTGTCTTCGTCCCGGGAAGGATCGCGGACGGCGGCCACGACGTCGGCTCCATGGGCTCGGAGGACACGGACGATCTCGGCGCCGAGTCCCGATGAAGCCCCCGTGACGATCGCTACCTTGCCGTGCAGGTCGATGCCGGCGAGCACCTCGTCGGCGGTGGTGGCTCGTCCGAAGGCCATCGCTCTACACCTCGATGTCGTCGTCGCTCATCCAGTGGACGAAGCGGCTGAGGGCGAACATTGCGTCGTGCGGTCCGCCCGGGACATGCGAGTTGGCGGTGCCGACACGGCAGACGCGTTGACCACCAGCGCTCGCGAGGTGATCGCGCAGTTCAGCCTTGCGTGACCACGGGTAGACGCCGATGGTCTGGGTAGCGACGTTGACGTAGCCGACGGCATCTTCGAGTGAGGGCACCATCACGACATTGGAGGTCTTGTTCGTCGGTTGGAAGTCGACAGGCTGATCCGAGCGGATCACGAGTCCGCTGCCGTCGAAACGACCCCAGACCTTGACCTCACCCATCGCTTCCATGACCGCGACCTCGTCGCAGATCTCGGGCGGCGGGGGTGGCGCTGCAGCCGAGGCGAAGTCACGATCGACCGCCATCCGCTCGGCGAGCGTCGCACAGAAGTCGTCGACCTGCTCGGGCTCACCTTCGATGAAGACGTATCGGCTGGCAAGGCACGCCTCTTGATTGAACACGGTCGTGTCGGCAGCGACGCGTTCCGCGACATCCCGCAGCGTCTCTGCCGATTCGAACACGGCGCGGCCGACGAGGGAGATCGACGACTTGGGGTCGAACGAGATGAGCTGCAGTCCGGGACCGAGGTAGCGGATCACGTTCATGATCGCCGGGCCGCCGCCCCACGCGACGATCCGGTCGAAGAACTGCGGTCGGTAGATGGTTCGTTCGACCACTTCGTCCCCGCCGGACCAGTACACCGCAGACATCGAGCGGACCACCGGATGGTCAGGGTCGATCTCTGCCATCGTGCGAAGCACTGCAACGGTGGTGAACGGGTCGCTCGAAGGCATCTTGAACAGGTTGATGCCCTTCACCAGTGCGCCCTGCGCGATCGAGGCGATACAACCAGCAGGGGCATTGCCGGCGAGCATGTGCACCATCCGCGGTGGGAAGGCGCGGAGGTGACCCCGGTTGCCGGACTTGTCGGTGCGTGTGACCCAGCCATCGAGGACCGCCGGATCAGCGAAGTTGGACGACACCATCGACTCGAGCGATTCACGCTGCAACAGATGGGGCGCGGTCCGGTACAGGTTCTCCACGACCCGTCGCGGCAGCGGGTTCGTTGCCGACAGCAACTCCAAGCACTCTTGCATGTGTGGGTTGGTGTCGAGGTCGAGCGCACGGCCGGTCTCGACGAGGAAGTCGATGATCTCGCTCAGTTTGACGTCGAGCAGCGGTGGCAGCTCCGAGCGCGGGGCGATCACCTGATCGAGGTCGAGCGTTGGCGTCGTGAACGAAGCGCCGAGGTCCCGGGACACGTGCTCGACGCTGTCGCCCTCGAGGAGGACACCGCGAACGAAGAAGGGAGCGGACAGACTCATGCTGAACCACGCACGTACGCATCGATCGTTCCGGCGCAACTGATCTTGTCGCCGCCTGCGAGGTCGGCGTAACGGACGATCTCGGGCCCCACCGTCGGGCCCTGTCGGCCGCACGCACATGGGCCGAAGTCCATCGTCACCTTGTCACCGGAGATGACCCCGCCCCACCGACCGTCCAGCGAGAGGTCGAAAAACCCTGCCCGACACTCGACGTCGCCAGCAGACGAATCCAGCAACTGCTCACCAGGCTCGTCGAGCGGCAATGCCATGACCCACGGCGCGACGTGATAACGGCCCGACCGGCAACGAGGAAACGGCGTGTTCACCTCCTGCATCGAGTAAAAGTTGTACTCGCGCTCATCGGCCACCCCGAACGTGCTCTGCACGACATCGCGATAGTCATCGGGCAGCGTTGCGCCCTTGAGCCCGCCTCCCGTCAGCAGTGTGTTGTCGTCGCGAAAGTCAGATCCGCCGTAGCCCCTCTCCCGGACCCCAGCAGCCAGTGGATAGAGCGTGGCCCACATCCCAGTGAGAAACAGCTTCTGCTCCCGACTCTTGATGAGCTCATCGATCGCGTCGGCCATCGCTTCCTCGACGCCGGTGAGGCGCGCCGCACTCAACCGCTCGAACTCCGCGACCTCGCTGGCGAGCGCGGTGCCGTCGGTGATCTTGCGGCGAAGCATGATCATCGACATGATCGCTCCGGTCGTGATCATCGGCAGAGGGAGTTGGTATGGATCCCAGGTGTCGCTGTGGAACGCACCGACCAGCGCCTCTCGGGTGCGCTCGTTTCGCGTCACGTTGGTGCGCGGTCCGAGACCGAAGAATCGACGGTCGTTCCCGGGTGCCACGCCCGTCGCCCACGAGAATGACGACACGTTCGACAGCGATGCAAAATCGAGGTCGGTCTCGGTCGCACCGAGCATTGCGGGCTTTCCGGTCGTGCCGCTCGAACATGCGACGAACCGACCCCCGTCCTCGAGGCGGTCGATCCAGGCGTCGAGATCTTCGATGCCAGTGAAGTCGCTACCGGAAGCGTCATACGTGCTCACCGTCTGCAACCAACGGCCCATCCGCTCCCACTGCCCCTCCACCAACCACCCCTCGCCGTACGACTTGTACGTGCTGTGAGCGAACAGCAATGGCACGAGGTCGTCGCGAGAATCGATCGAGCTGACGTCACCGGCTTGCGCGCGGTTCTTCAGGAGTGGAATCTGCCCGACTCGCGTCTCGAAACGTTCGTTGGCAGCATCCAGCTGCAGTGCAAGCAATTCCGCCGCTGGCGTGTCGAATCGGTCTTCCCGATCGCGCAAGCTCAACAGCTGTTCCAGTGATGAAGTCACTCGCTTTCCCCTCTCGTCTCTGTCAAAGTATACAACAGATGTTCAATTTTATCAAGGGCGTCGAGAATCCGACGTCGGTATGGATCCACGACGGCGGTTCGACATCCGCCGTCGTGGCAAGCGCGTCTCGCGCCGGGTCGGACCATCAACGTTTGCCCGGCCATGGCAGTGGACGAACAGGCCATTGTCATCTGGATCACTGCGGAGTCATGCCGCCGGGGAAATCCTCGGCCATGATGGGCC
Source organism: Ilumatobacteraceae bacterium (assembly GCA_963752815.1). Lineage (GTDB taxonomy): Bacteria > Actinomycetota > Acidimicrobiia > Acidimicrobiales > Ilumatobacteraceae > Sva-07. Next base: position 75,678 of record CAVVZI010000010.1, read on the forward strand.
GGTGACGGTGGAACGGCGCGCGGGATCCAAGGGGGCGAGAACCCGGACCGCAATCCTCGATGCTGCCGAACAGATCATGAGCGAGGGCGGATACGCCGCCGTGACCTCCCGCAGCGTGGCCTCGCGAGTGGGGGTCAACGCCGGCCTCATCCACTACTACTTCCCCACCATCGACGACTTGTTCGTGGCGCTGATCGACCGAGGTGCCGACGTGAACACGCAACGCCTCGCCCGCGCCCTCGCTTCCTCCAAGCCGCTCGAGGCGCTCTGGAAGCTCAATTCGGATCGCCGCGGGGTGAGTGTGCTCGACGAGCTGATGGCAGCCACACACCACCGTCCGGCACTGCGCGAGCAGGTGACCGCGCAGGCCGAGAGGCTCCGCGGCGTAGAGTTGGCTGCCCTCGCCGAACTACTTCCGCAGTACGGCATCGACGTCGAACGTTTTCCACCGGCCCTGGTAGCGGCCACCCTCCAAGGGGTTGCACTGCTTCTTGCCCGTCAAGGAAACCTTGGCGTCAGCACGGGGCGGAACGACGCGATCGCCGCAGCCGAAGCAGCCATTGCCGATCTGGAAGCTGCGCGTCACACTTCCGGTCATTCCTGACGGCCGGTCGACGACCGGCTTCGAGTGAGTTCGGCTCGTCCCGACCTCTTGCGGGACCAGGTCGCGATTCGCGTTCCGGCGCTGAGGCCGCCGCCTCGAGATAATTGGAACAAATGTTCAATATCTGCTACGATCTCGACTGTGCTCCGATGCGACGCGTCAGAGGGCAGTTCACGACAACGACCGACGAACTCCCGGCCAGCGGTCGACCAGAAGGAGAGCGCACACATGCCCAAATTCCCGAAGCCCGCCGAAGGTAGTTGGACCGAGCACTATCCCGGTCTTGGTACTGCGCCGGTGTCCTACAAGGACTCCTACGACCCGGAGTTCTGGCAGCAGGAGATCGACACGATCTTCACGAAGGAATGGCTCAACGTCGGCCGCGTCGAGCAGCTCCCGCGGGTCGGTAGCTATTTCACCAAGGAGTTCGCTTGGGCGAAGCGCAGCATCATCGTCGTCAAGGACAAAGACGGCACGGTGCGTGCGTTCCACAACGTGTGCCGCCATCGGGGCAACAAGTTGGTGTGGGACGACTACCCGCAGGAGGAGACGTCGGGTACGTGTCGCCAGTTCACGTGCAAGTACCACGCCTGGCGGTATGACCTCGACGGCAGTTTGAACTTCGTGCAGCAGGAGTCGGAGTTCTTCGATCTCGACAAGGAGAACCTGGGTCTGGTCCCGGTGGCCTGTGACGTGTGGGAAGGGTTCATCTTCGTCAACCTCGACGACGAACCGGCCCAGACGCTCACCGAGGCGTTGCATCCGTTCAGCGAGGGTCTCGCCGGCTACCCGTTCGGGGAGATGACCCAGGTGTACCGGGCCAAGTCGGAGGTGAAGGCGAACTGGAAGTTGTTCATCGACGCCTTCATCGAGTTCTACCACGCACCGATTCTGCACATGAAGCAAGCCACCGCCGAGGAGGCCCAGAAGCTGGCCGGGTACGGGTTCGAGGCGTTGCACTACGACATCTTCAGCCCGCACTCGGTGGTGTCGTCGTGGGGTGGGATGGCGCCGCCGAAGGATCCGAGCATCGTCAAGCCGTCGGAGAACGCGATGCGCAGCGGCCTGTTCGGCCCGTGGGACAAGCCCGAGGTGATCAACAACAACGAGAACCTGCCACCGCTCGTCAACCCCGCCCGTCACAAGGCGTGGGGCACCGACACGTTCATGGTGTGGCCGAACATGATGATCCTGATCTGGGAGCCCGGCTGGTATCTCACGTACCACTACTGGCCCACCGGCCCGAGCGAGCACCTCTTCGAGACCGCGCTGTACTTCGTGCCACCGAAGAACGCCGGTGACCGCATCGCCCAGGAGATGGCGTTCTCGACGTTCAAGGAATACGCCTTCCAGGACGCCAACACCCTCGAGGCCACCCAGTCGATGATCGAGACCGGCGTCGTCAAGACGTTCGTCCTCAACGACCAAGAAGTCCTGTGCCGCCACCACCACGCCGCGGTGCGTGAGCAGGTCAAGGCCGGCGGCCGACCGGCCAGCTATCCGTGGATGCCGGCGCCCGCCGACGCGAAGAACTGAATGGACTCACGATGACCGACACGATCACCCCCGTCTCCGTCGCCACGACACCGGCGCCGCCCGCACTGCCGGAACAGTTCGCCGACCTGGCACCGTTCACCGACTGGATCTTCGACACGTGGCGCCCGCGCTACGAAAAGCGGCTGGCGTCGACGATGGACGAGATGCAGGCGTTCTACGACGCGGTCCTGCCGCGCATGGCCGACATCATCGACTACGCCAACGGGTTCGACCTCGACGACCTGCCCGACGATGTCCGCAACCTCCTGCTGTTGACGTTCGCCTTCTGCGAGGCATCGTTCCCGGTCGAGGCGTGGCGTCAGCCGCGGGTGCCCGACAGCGGCGCCGCCGACATCACCATGGTCAGCGAACCGCCACTCTGATCCTGGGGATCCGGTCTGGCTCAGCGCAGCCGAATCGGCGACGCGAGCGAGGTTGCACCGCTCGCCGTCCACTTGGCGTCGGCGGCGTCGGGCTTCACGACCGGCGCGATCATCCGCGTCGACGGTGGCATCACCCGCAAGGTGTGAGCGCGCGATCTTGACCGTCAGGTGGTCAGGCGATGGCCGAACACGCTGAGAAGGTCATCGAACTCGGTGCGCGCTTCGAGCATGGGGAGATGTCCGGCACCCTGGATGATCTCGACGGTTGGTTTGGCGAGCGCGTGTCGGAGTTGTTCGGTCGAGCGTGCGGTCGACAGCCGGTCGGCTGATCCGCGGATCACGAGGGCCGGCACGTCGATATCGCCGAGCGCGTCGCGGACGTCGTAGGCGAGGTTCGCGATGGCGGCCTGCGACACGACCGACGGTTCGGTCTGGGCTCCGAGTTCGAGCGTGAAGCGGACATGTTCGGCGTTCGGGTGTGGCCCGAACGGTGTGCGCGCTGCGAGATAGGCCGTCGCCGTTCCGGTGCGGCCCGGTTTTCGGCGGGCGGCGAGACGTGCGGAGATCTGGGCGAGTGCGGGGCTGCACATCTCCCGGAGTCGTCCCTCGCCGGCGATTGCCGAGGCGAACGTGTCGACGAACACGAGTCCGGCGATGCGTTGTCGGACCACGTCGGGATGATCGGCACAGAACTGGCCGAGCACGGTTCCGCCGATGGAATGACCGGCGACCACGGCGCCGTCGATGTCGAGTTGCTCGAGTACGGCCAGCAGATCGGCAGCCGACTGGTGGGGGCCGATGCCGTCGGTGCCGATGGTCGATTTTCCGTGCCCGCGGAGGTCGTACGCGATGACTCGGAAGCGGTCGGCGAGGTCGCTGAATTGGTATCGCCACAGGTCGTGGGTGAGCGACAGACCGTGGATGAGTACGAGTGGTGGACCAGCCCCGGACTCGGCGACGTGGATCAACGTTCCGTCGCTGGATACGACCGTGTGATGCTCCAAAACGGGTGCTGGTCCCGTCAGCTCAGTGGACGACGCGCGCCGATCGTCGCGGCCCCGAACGACACGCGGAATCGCAATCGCGAGGCCGACGACCCCGGCAGCGATGACGGCGGATCGAACCGCGCTGGGGTGGTGCGTGCTCACCGGTCACCTGCGAGGCCGTGGAGCAGGAGGCCCCAGAACAGGTCGCCACGATCGGGCACGTCGTCGGTGGTCGACCCGGTGATCGTGGTGGAGAAGGAGTTGAACATGATGGCCTGGAGCATGATCCCGGCGACCTGTTCATTGTCGCGGTCCGCCGGGATGACACCGGCCGCCGTTGCGTCGTCGAGGAGGCGGCGGAGGAGCGACACGAGGGGGATGAACGCGTGCGCGGCCTCGTCGGGGTGGTCGAACAGCAACTGGTACCCGAACGGGCCGAGCTTTCGACCGGGGAGGCGCCTGTTGGCGTGTCGCGTCTGGCCTGAACGGCACGACCGGTAGTACTCGGTGGCGAATATTCGAACGCGTTCGAGCGGCTCGTCGGAGGCGGCGATCTCCTGCTGGAGGTGCTGTGCGTTGGCGCGGATCGCCTCCTCGAACACGGCGAGGAGCAACTCGTCCTTGCTCGGGAAATGGCGGTAGAAGGCGCGCAGTGACAGGCCGGCTCGGTCGGCGACGTTCTGGACGGTGACCTCGTCCCCGTCGGGGTTGGTCATGAGTTCGAGCGCAGCATCGATCAGGCGTTGGACCCTGTCTTCGGCGGCTTCACGGGCCGGGTCGACGGAGCGTGCGACCGCGAGGCTGCGCCAGCGCGTCGGCGCCTCGTCGGTGTTCTCGCCCACGCCGAGCACGGTAGCGGGAGTGTCGGCGTTGCCGATCGGGTTCGTCGTGCTCATCAGATCGAGGTCGCGTGGCCGGCCCAATACGGTTCGCGGAGCACTCGCTTGTAGAGCTTGCCGTTGTCGCTGCGGGGAAGTTCGTCGGTGAAGTCGATCGACTTCGGACACTTGAACGACGCGATTCGCTCGCGGCAGAAGGTGAGCAGTTCCTGTTCCATCTCGGCTCCGGCCTGGGTCGGGTCGACGAGTTCGATGACGGCTTTCACCGCCTCGCCCATCTCGGCGTCGGGTACGCCGATCACGGCGACGTCGCCGACCGCGGGATGTTCCAGCAACACGTTCTCGGTCTCCTGCGGGTAGATGTTCACGCCGCCCGACACGATCATGTGGGCGACCCGATCGGTGAGGTAGAGATAGCCGTCGTCGTCGAGGTATCCCATGTCGCCGAGCGTGCGCCAGCCGCGCTCGTTTGCGATCGCCGCGGTCTTGTCGGGATCGTTGTGGTACTCGAACGGTCGTCCGCCGGCGAAGTAGACCACCCCGACCTCGCCCGCTGGTTGCTCGTCGCCATCTTCGCTGACGATGTGGCATTCCTGTGTCGGCCGTCCGACCGAGCCGGGGTGGGCCAGCCACTCCGTCGAGGTGATGTAGGTGCCGCCGATGTCTTCGGTGCCGGCGTAGTACTCGTGGATGATCGGGCCCCACCATTCGATCATCTGACGCTTCACCGGCACCGGGCAGGGAGCGGCAGCGTGCATCACCACCTGCAGGCTCGACACGTCGTACCGGTCGCGGACCTCCTGGGGCAGTCGGAGCATCCGCACGAACATGGTCGGGACGAACTGGGCGTGGGTGACGCCGTGTCGTTCGATCAGCTTCAGACAGTCCTCGGCGTCGAAGCGTTCCATCACGACCACCGTCGCACCGAGGCGTTGCATCGACATGCAATAGACGAGCGGGGCGGCGTGGTAGAGCGGCGCGGGGGACAGGTACACGGCGCCGGGCCCGCCACCGGTCATCCCGATTCCCTGGGCGATCTGTACCGGTGCCGACGCCGGATCGCCGAATGGCGTGTGCGGCAGATCCTTCTGCACGCCCTTGGGTCGCCCAGTGGTGCCGGACGAGTAGAGCATCTCGCGACCTTCCTGTTCGTCGACCACCATGTCAGCCGACGCGGACGACAAGACGTCGTCGTAACGTTCGAATCCCGGCAGGTCGCCATCGACACAGACCTTCGTGTCGATGCGCGAGAGATCGAGCGTCGCCAACACGTCACGCATCGTTGACGACGTGACCAGTGTGGACGCTCCGCAGTCGTCAAGCACGTACTGGACCTCATTGGCACGCAGGTGCCGGTTGATCGGCGTGTAGTGGAGCCCGGAGCGCTGGGCCGCCCACGACACCTCCAGAAACCAACGGTTGTTCTCCATCAACAACGCGATGTGTCCCCCTGGGCGATGGCCGCGAGCCTGCAGCACGCCAGCCAGAGCGCGCGATCGCTGCTCGAGCTCGCCATATGTCGTCGCCTCTCCCGACGAGGCCATGACGATTGCCACGGCGCTCGCGCGCTGGGCCGCATGCCAGCTCGGCGTGAGTTCGTGCACGACTTCCCCCATTGGTCTTTCCTTCCCCACTGAAAACCACTATTCTCGCAAGTGTAATCATCGGTTCTCGGTGGTGACAGGGGAATTATCGTGAACTACAGGGGGAAATAATGAGCCGACGTATGAACCGATGGCTGGGTGCCGTCGCCTTGTTGGCGGTCGTCGCCGCCGCAGGATGCAGCTCCGACGGAGACAGCGCGACTACCGACTCGACCACCGACGTGACGGCTGGCGCCGCTGCGACGACCGAGGCGGTCACCGCGCCAACCGACACCGAGCCAGCTGACACGACGGCGGTGACCGCAGACACCACCGCCGAGACGACACCTGACACCTCCGAGGCCGAGGCGGTCGAAGCGCCGACGGGCGAGCCGATCAAGTTCATGGCCGCGACCGCCGTCGCCGGAGTCGTTGCACAGCCCGAGATCTTCGACGCCGTCGACGCCGCGGTCACCGCGATCAACGACAACGGTGGAATTGTCGATCCTGCCGGCGGCCCCAACCGCCCACTCGAGGTCATGCGTTGCGAGGCCGGCGCCGGCGGCAACGTCGACCCGGATGTCGCATTGCGTTGCGCCCAGGACTCGATCGACGCGGGCGTGGTCGCCGTGCTCGGCAAGTACCTGTTCGGTGCCGACGGCACCCAGGCCTGGGCCCAGGCCGGCATCCCGATGATCGGCACATCGCCCGCCGAGACAGAGGACTTCCTGAACGAACTCGTCTACCCGTTGAGTGGCGGGGCGATCACCGGGGGGCCCGGGCTGGGCATCGCGTTGCAGCAAGCGGGCGCCGAGACGATCGCGCTCGTCACGGGCGACGTCGAGGCGGGCCGGCAGTTGCCGGCACTCATGAAGCCGGGCCTCGCTGCCGAGGACGATCTCGTGCAGGAGGTGTACGTCCCGCTCGATCCTTCGGCCGACTACACACCTCAGCTGAGCCAGCTCGTCAGTGCCAACCCCGACGGGATCGCCGTATTCGGTTCGAGCGACATCAACGTGCGAGTGATCTCCGGACTCCGCAGCGCCGGCTACACCGGCCTGATCGGAGTTCCTGGAACCGGCCTGACGCCCGAAGGGATCGAGACTCTCGGCGACGCCGCCGAGGGCGTCATCCTGGTGAGCGGATTCGAGGCTGCTACTGGTACCGGCGACGCGATCGAACAGTTCAACGCAGAGATGGATGCCCAGGCACCCGACGCCGCCCGGACCGAGCTGGCCATCAACGCGTGGGCGTCGGTGCACCTGTTCGCCGACGTGCTCGGCGAACTCGACACCATCGATACCGCATCGATCGTCGCCGCGCTCGACAATCGCCCGGTCGACCTCGGCGTCGCACCGCCGTTCACGCTCGGCGTCGCCGACAATCAGCTCGGACTTCCCCGAGTGTTCCGGGTGACGTTCCAGACGCAGGAGATCCGCGACGGCGAGATCGTGCCATCGGGCGACGGCACGTTCCTCGACGTCAACGACTTCGTCACCGGCTGAGCCCCCTGAACGAACTCCTTCGTTTCGTCCTGCTCGGTCTGGGCGTCGGTGCGGTCTATGCGCTGACCGGGCAGGGGCTCGTGCTGATCTACCGCGGCTCGGGCGTCGTGAACTTCGCTCAAGGTGCGTTCGCCATGATCGGGGCGTTCCTCTACTACCGGGCGACCGGCGACCGGAACTGGTCACCGGCGCTCGCCTGGTTGGTGGCGCTCGGTGTCCCGGCACTGTTGGGGGTGCTGACCCACGTGCTGGTGATGTCACGTCTCCGGTACGCGTCGTCACTCGTGCGAGTCGTCGCGACCTTGGCCGTGTTCTTCCTTGCCCTCGCAGTCGCCAACCAGGTATGGGGGGAGCAGGGCACCCCCGTGCGCTCGCCGTTGCCGATCAGCCCGCGAGAGTTCCTCGGCGCAGGCAACGGCATCCCGGAGGACAGGCTCTGGCTCATCGCCATCGCGGTGATCGTCACCGCGGTGCTGTGGGCGCTGTTCAAGTGGACCCGCTTCGGTCACTCCACCGACGCCGCCGCAGAGAACCCGATCGCAGCAGCGGCGCTCGGGTTCTCACCCGATCGGATCGCGATGGTGAACTGGGCTTTGGGTGGAGCGCTTGCGGCAGCCGGCGGAGTGCTCATCGCTCCGATCCTCTTCCTCAGCGTGCCCGCACTCGCCTTCACCGTGCTGCGCGGGTTGGCCGCCGCGCTCGTCGGATCGTTCCGGTCCTTCTGGTGGACGCTGGCTGGGGCCTTCGGTATCGGTGTCGTCGAGTCGACCCTCAGCCGCTACATCGAGAACAAGGGCGTGTTCGGCCCGTTGGTCGCCGACGACGGGCTCCTGCTCGGCAAGTTCACATCGGCATCGGTGTACCGGTCCTTCGCGTTCCTCCTCATCGTCGTCGTCATGGTGATCGGCGGCCGATCCCTGCCGTTGCGCAGCGCATTGCTCGACCGACTCCCTGCGGTGGGCAACGGACGGGTGTACGTGATCGGAGCCGGTGTCGCCGTCGCAGGGGCGGCGACGTTCCTGCTGCTCGCCCCGAACGACTGGACGCTGCCACTGACAATCAGCTTGGCAACCGCGATCGTGTGCCTCTCACTCGTCGTCGTCACCGGATTCGTCGGACAACTCTCCCTCGCACAAATGGCCCTTGCCGGGTTCGGTGCGTGGGCTACCGGGCGACTCGCGACAACGTTCGGTTGGCCGTTCGTGCCTGCAGTCATTGCCGGTGCGCTCGCCGCCATCCCCGTCGGTGCACTGGTCGCCCTACCAGCACTGCGCACGCGAGGGGTCAACCTCGCGGTGCTCACGTTCGGCTTCTCGGTGCTGATCAGCGAGATGGTGCTCGGCAACTCGGCCCTCACCGGTGGCTTCGACGGCACCCGGCCCGACCCACCGACCGTCTTTGGCATCGAGGTCGACTCGTTGCGTCACCCGGGTCGCTACGGCTTGGTCGTTCTCGTCGCGCTGACCACCATGAGCCTCCTCGTGGCGAACCTGCGGCGCGGGCGCGCCGGTCGCCGGCTGCTCGCAGTGCGCGGTAACGAACGCGCTGCGGCTGCCCTCGGCGTGAGCGTCTCTGGCGCGAAGCTGTACGGCTTCTCGCTCGCCGCCGGAATCGCCGGCCTCGGCGGGGCGCTGCTCGCATTTCGCTCCGTGTCGGTCAACTACGTACCGTTCACCGGCTTCGCTTCGATCCAGGTGCTGGTGATTTCGGTCATCGGAGGCATTGGCTACGTCATCGGACCGCTGTTCGCAGGACCGTTCGCGTTCGGCGGGATCGGTGGTCGCATCACCGAATCGTTCGGGTTCGCGTCGAGCACGCTCGAGCTGGTCTCCGGCGCTCTGTTGATCGTCGTGCTCTTCGCCAACCCCAACGGAATCGCCGACTCAAACGTCCGATCACTGCGTCGGATGCGGGCGAGACGCCGCAGCGGCGTCACCGTGGACCTGCCTCCGACCGATCGATCGGTAAGGCCGCCCACCGGCATCGAACTCGCGGGCGCAAACCTGGCGGTGCATGACCTCAGCGTCCGCTTCGGTGGGGTCGTCGCGCTCGACGGCGTGACCCTCGACGTCCGGCCTGGCGAGGTCCTCGGCCTGATCGGTCCCAACGGCGCCGGCAAGACCACCTTCATCGACGCCGTCACCGGCTTCGTCACCACCGACCCTGCGAGCGCGATCACGCTCGACGGTGAATCGATTCTCGGATGGAACCCGACACGACGCGCCCGCTCAGGTCTCGGGCGATCCTTCCAATCCCTCGAACTGTTCGAGGACATGACGGTCGCCGAGAACCTCCTCGTCGCTTGCGACGATCAGGAGATCACTCGCTTCGGCACCGACCTCATCCACCCTGGTCGTCCGCAGATGTCCCCGGTGGCAGTCGCCGCGGTGCGCGAGTTCGGTCTCGAAGCCGACCTCGATGCGATGCCCGACTCACTCTCCCACGGCCGACGCCGGCTCGTCGCTATCGCACGAGCAGTCGCGGCGGCGCCGTCGGTGCTGCTGCTCGACGAACCCGCAGCAGGCCTGGCCGCGATCGAGACCGAAGAGCTCGGCCGACTCGTGCGATGGCTCGCCCACGATGTCGGACTCGCCGTGCTGCTGATCGAGCATGATGTCGGGCTCGTGCTCTCCACGTGCGACCGCGTCGCCGTCCTCGACTTCGGCCGTCTGATCGCACTCGACACTCCCGACATCATCGCCACGGACCCAGCCGTCGTCGCCGCCTACCTCGGAACCGCGACCTGATGCTCGACATCGTGGGTCTCACGACCGGCTACGGCGACATCCCTGTCGTGCACGGCATCGACGTGCAGGTCCCGGCCGGCGAGCTCGTCGCTCTGCTCGGGCCCAACGGTGCCGGCAAGACCACCACCATGCTCGCCATCGCCGGGGTGCTCCCCTCTACTGGGGACATCAACTTCGAGGATCGACCCCTCACCGGGCCACTCCATCGACGCGTCCGACGCGGACTCGGCTTCATCCCCGAAGAACGAGCCGTGTTCCGACAACTGTCGACCCGCATCAACCTCGGCCTCGGAGCGGGCGGCGTGGACGGCGCCCTCGAACTCTTCCCGGAACTCGAACGGCTCCTCGACCGCCAGGCCGGACTTCTGTCGGGGGGTGAGCAGCAGATGCTCGTGCTCGCCCGGGCCCTCGCCGCCAAACCCCGACTTCTGCTCGTCGACGAACTGTCCCTCGGACTCGCACCAATGATCGTGCAACGGCTCCTCACCGCCCTACGCGAGGCCGCCGACAGCGGCACCGCGGTTCTCATCGTGGAACAACACGCCGAACAAGCCCTCCGGGTCGCCGACCGCGGCTTACGTGCTCCTTCGCGGCACCATCGAACTCGAGGGAACCGGCACGGAGATGCTGGCGCAGATCGGGGAGATCGAACGGCGCTATCTGGGGGGAGCGCCATGAATGACGAACTGATTCTCAAAGGTCACGGCAACGTTCTCCTCACCCGTCGCAAGGCCGCGCTCGAGTAGGCCCATCGCATCGCCGCGAACGGCCTGCTCGCCGTCTCCGCCACGAAGGAACTCATTCGACCACCAGTGCCATACAGGTGTATAGTCCATACAGTCGTATAGGACTCTGAAGGAGCATGGTGACGAACGATCTGTACTACGACCCGTACAACGTGGAGATCGATGCCGATCCGTATCCGACGTATCGGCGGCTGCGTGACGAGGCGCCGCTCTACTACAACGAGCGTCTCGATTTCTGGGGGTTGAGCCGCTATTCGGATGTCGAGCACGCGCTCAAGGACACTCGTGGGCTGAGCTCGGCCAAGGGTGACATCCTGGAGGTGGTCAAGGCTGATCCGGTGATGCCACCGATGGTGTTCATCAACGAGGATCCGCCGGACCACACGATCCACCGCGCGCTGGTGTCGCGGATGTTCACGCCAAGGAGGGTCAAGGAGATCGAGGACAAGGTGCGCGCGTTCTGCGTGGCGTGCCTGGATCCTTTGGTCGGTTCGGATCGTTTCGATTTCGTGGTGGATCTCGGAGCGGAACTGCCGATGCGCACCATTGGCATGTTGGTCGGGATCCCCGAAGCCGAGCAGGTGTCGGTTCGTGAACACGTGCAGCGGGGCATCAGCAGCGAGCCGGGCCAGCCGATGGCGGTCGACAAGGACCACTATTTCGACGGCGACAAGTTCGCCGAGTATGTCGATTGGCGAATCAAGAACCCCTCGGATGATCTGATCACCGAGCTGCTGAACATCGAGTTCGAGGACTCGACAGGCGTGACGCGTCGTTTGGCGAAGGAGGAGATCCTGATCTTTCTCGCGGTCGTTGCCGGTGCCGGTGTCGAGACGACCGGCCGGCTCTTCGGATGGATGGGCAAACTGCTCGCTGAGAACCCCGATCAGCGCCGTGCGGTGTTGAACGATCGCTCGCTCGTCCCGAACACGGTGGAGGAGTTGTTGCGGATCGAGCCACCGGGCCCGCACGTCGCGAGGTACGTCACTGAGCCCCTGGAGTTCTACGGCCAGACCGTGCCGGCGGGAAGCGCCATGCTGTTGATGCTGGCGTCGGCGAATCACGACGAGCGTCGCTTCCCTGATCCCGAGCGTTTCGACATCCACCGCAAGGACGGCTCGCACGTCGCGTTCGGATACGGCGTGCACTTTTGCTTGGGTGCGGCGTTGGCGCGTCTCGAGGGCCGGATCGCGCTCGACGAGGTGCTGAACCGGTTCCCCGATTGGGATGTCGACCTGCCGAACGCGCATCGGGCGCCGACGTCTACGGTTCGGGGTTGGGACTCGATGCCGGCGATCGTTCGCTGACGAATGACCACCGCACCACTTTGGTCGGCGAAGAAGCCGTCGCCTGACCGACCGCTCAGCCTTTGGGCCTCGAACGCGGTCGCTTCGTGGGCGCCTTGACATTCGGCTGGTTGCCGATGTCGGTGCCCCACGCGCCGGAATCCAGGTAGCGCTCCACGAGCGCCACGATCTCTTCGTGGGCGGCGAGGATCCCGAAGCCTTCCTCGAGCTGGATCATCTTGGGGAGCCCCGTCATCAGGAACAACATTGCCGCTGGGGAGGGGTCCTCACCGTTCCCGTGCTCGCGCCAGTACGAAGTGAGCGCGGCAAGTTGTACTTCACGCACCCGGTTCGTGGCGTCGGCGATCTCGCTGCGGATCGACTTTCGATGGTTGCCCAACGCCATGAACTCCAACATCACCGACGTCGCCGCCTCGTCGCGGCTGTACTCCCACAACACCCGTTTCGGATCGTCAGGCCGAGCTTCGAGCGCCTCGGTGAGCTGGCGGAGATTCCGCTCGTTGGCGCGGCGTATCCCGGCCACGAAGAGATCGTCGATCGCCGGGAAGTAGTACTGCACCAGTCCGGAGGTCACCCCCGCCTTCGCAGCCACCTTCCGATAGGTGACCGACGCGTATCCCTCCTCGACCATGAGCCGCTCGGCGCAGTCGAGCAGCAGATCCCGGGTTCCTGATGTCTGTGTGCCCACCCGCCGGGTGGCTGCCATGTGCGACCTCGCTTGTCGTGCAACGGTGACCCGGTGGGCGGTCACCATATCTCCGCGGGCGGCTCGTCGAGATCGAGCGGCCGCTGGTACGACAGGTCGCGCTCGTCGCGCAGACTCTTCGGATAGGCCTGCCCTTTGAAGGCGCGCGACTGCAGCAGGCGGGCGTCGGCCGAGAATGCAAGATCGACCGTGGCGCGTCGCAGCGCGATCTTCCACTCGCCGTCCCGACGCTCGAGCCGATCGATGTAGCGCCCGCTCATCACGGTCACCACGGAGGTGTCGGGGGCCAACAAGGCCACCAGGACATAGCTCTCGCAGTTGGCCACGTCGCCATCGATCTCGCACAGATGTGTCGTGATGTTGTGGGTGTGTGCCTGGGTCGTCGCCGCGTGCACAGCGTTCGCCCACGGTGCATATGCGGGCCCTCGGTTGATCGCCGACCCGTGTTCGTCGACACCGTCGACGTGGTAGGTCGACGTGAGCAGGTCGACGTCGTGGCGGTCGTGCCCGCGAGCGTGGCGCGCCACGACATCCATGATCGCCGTGCGATCCTTCAGGTACCGCACGTCATCGCGAAGCTGCGACAGATCGTCGTCGTTCATGACACCTCACCTCTCCGAATTCCAGTACCGTCCTCCGAATGAGAGTATCATTCTTATACAATCGTACATGAACGGACCGTCAGGACTGAGGGGAAGACATGAGGATCGGACTCACGGGTGGCGCGGCCACAGCCGACAAGATGATCGAACAGGCCCAGCAGGCCGAAGCCGACGGCTTCACGTCGCTGTGGTACGCGAGCACCGTGGCGGGGGATCCGCTTGTCGCGATGGCGCTTGCCGGACGTGCCACCGCCCGGATCGAACTCGGCACGGCCGTGTTGCAGACCTATCCGTGCCACCCGCTGCTGCAGGCGAACCGGGCGTCGTCGGTGGTGAATGCCATCGGGCGCGCCGGTTTCACATTGGGCATCGGTCCGTCGCACGAGTCGATCGTGCGCGACGTGTTGGGAATGTCGTACGACCATCCCGGTCGCAGCACCGAGGAGTACGCAACCATCCTGGCCGGGCTCCTGCGGGGTGAGAGCGTCGACTTCGACGGCGACGACTGGTCGGCGCACAGCGCCGGACGGATGACCCAGCCGGAACATCCGGTGCCGGTGCTCATCTCTGCGCTCGGGCCACGTCTGCTGCGAGTCGCCGGCCAAATCGCCGACGGAACCGTGTTGTGGATGGCACCTCTGCGGGCCATCGCCGAACACATCGCTCCACGAATTCACGCCGCGGCCGAAGCGGCGGGGCGCCCGTCGCCACGCATCGTCGCGGGCCTGCCGATCGCGGTGCACGATGACGTCGCCGAAGCCCGAGCCGCTCAAGCCGCGGTCGCGACCGCCTACGTCGACATGCCGAACTATCAGCGCGTGCTGGAACTCGGCGGCGCGGCGAACCCCGGCGACGCCGCCATCGTCGGCAACGAAGCTGCGGTCACGAAACAGTTGCAGGCCTTGCTCGACGCCGGCGCGACCGATATCTGGGCGGCTATCTACCCGGTCGGCGACGACAAACGGGCGTCGATGCGCCGCACCCGCGAACTGTTGATGGGGCTCGTCGGATGAGTCGCGTCGCCGTGGTGACCGGTGGTGCGTCGGGTGTCGGCCGCTCGATTTGTGAACATCTCGCCCGACAGGGAGCACGCGTCGCGATGCTCGACATCGATGCAAATGCCTGTGCGCTTGCCGCGGGTGAACTCTCGGCCGGAGGCGCGGAACTGATCAGCGCACAAGTCGACGTCGCCGACAGGTCGTCCGTCGATGCTGCCTTCAACAGGGTGCGAGACGAGCTGGGGCCGATCGAAATCCTGATCACGAGCGCCGCGGTGGCGGGCTTTGTTCCCTTCCGCGAACTCACCCTCGACGTCTGGCAGCGCACGATGGCGGTGAATCTCACCGGAACGTTCAACTGTCTGCAAGCAGCCCTGCCCGACATGGTGGCCGGAGGCTGGGGTCGCGTCGTCACGATCTCGTCCGCTGCGGCGCAGACCGGATCGGTCCGCCAAGCGCACTACTCCGCCTCGAAAGGCGGCGTGATCTCACTCACCAAGACCATCGCGCTCGAATACGCATCCAAGGGGATCACGGCCAACACGATCCCTCCGTTCACGGTCGACACACCCATGTTGCGCGCCGCGCAAGAAGCGAACAATCTGCCCGCTCCCGACGTGCTGGCGCGGATGATCCCGGCACGTCGGCTCGGCACCGGTGACGACATCGCGGCGGTCTGTGCGTTTCTGTGCTCCGACGAAGCGAGCTACATCACCGGTCAGGTCATCGGAGTCAACGGAGGAGCGGTCACGTGAGCGATCGATTTTCACTCGAAGGGCGCGTCGCCATCATCACCGGAGGCGGTACCGGCATCGGCCGCGGCACCGCACTCGTGCTCGCCGATCACGGCGCCGACGTCGTGCTTGCGGCGCGGCGCACGGAGCCACTCGAATCAACCGCGCACGAGATCGAGGCCCTCGGACGCCGCGCCCTGACCGTACCCACCGATGTGACGAATGCCGAACAATGCCAAGCGCTCGTCGACAACACGATGCGCGAGTTCGGTCGTGTCGACATCCTCGTCAACAACGCCGGCGGCGCGCAGACGAAGTCCCTCATGAAGTGGACCGAAGCGGAGTGGCTCCAAGTGCTCGCGCTGAACCTCGGCAGCGTCTGGTTCCTGTCGCGTGCCGCCGCCGGACCCATGCTGGAGCAAGGCAAGGGAGCGATCGTGAACATCTCGTCCGGTGCCAGCCTGCTCGCCATGCCCCAGGCCGCGCCGTACGCCGCAGCCAAAGCCGGTGTCAACAACCTCGGCGCCTCGATGGCATCAGCATGGACCCGCAAAGGCGTGCGCGTGAACACCATCGCCGTCGGCGCCGTCCGCGCAGCCACCCTGCTCGACGATGCCGAACGTTATGGGCTCGACCCCGACGCCATCGGCCTCACCAACGGATCAGGCAGGCTGGGCGAACCCGAAGAAATCGGCTACGGAGTTCTGTTCTTCGCCTCCGACGCGTCCAGCTTCTGCTCCGGACAGACCCTCTACATCCACGGCGGCCCCGGACCTGCTGGCGTCTGAACCGACATGCCGATGAAACGAGCAGCACAATATGCCAGCAACGTCAACACCAGCGAACCCGCCATTGGCGTGCAAGTCGTGGCGATTTCTGGATTGGGCGTGCGCGGCATCGAGGAACGGCGATACGGGGCGCCCTGATCAGTTTGCGGGCCAGGCCGACGCACTGCGCGCCGTACTCGGGCCCGTTGTCGAAGCGCACATGATCACCGGATTCGCCGGGACCGGACGAATCGTCGGATTCGACCGGACGCGGCGGAACACGATCCCGCGTCGACGTGATCATTCGGACAACCGCAGCGTACGAGTCACAAGTCCAGGCTCGAATCCTGCATCGCGTGATCCTGCGGGTTCGATCCCCGCCGCGGGCACGATCCAAGTGGTGCTTTATGGTTCGCATCATCGAAAGCCCGCCGTCGATGCCCCAGGCCGTACGGTGTCGCTGCACAGGGGAGGGGATGACATGAACGGTGCTGAGAGCCTGCTGCGGACACTCGTCGCAAGTGACGTCGATGTGTGTTTCGCCAATCCGGGCACGTCCGAGATGCATTTCGTCTCGGCGGTCGATCGAGTCGAGGGGATGCGGCCGGTGCTCGCCCTGTTCGAGGGCGTCGTCACCGGAATGGCCGACGGGTACGGGCGCATGGCCGAGCGCCCAGCTGCGACCCTGTTGCACCTCGGGCCGGGGCTGGCCAACGGGCTCGCCAACTTGCACAATGCTCGCCGCGCCGCCACGCCGATCGTCAACATCGTTGGCGACCACGCCACCTATCACGCCCAGTACGACGCGCCTCTGGCTTCGGACATCGCAGGATTTGCAGGTCCCGTGTCCGGTTGGCTGCATGCGTCGACCAGTGCCAGATCTGTCGCGGCCGACGGCGCTCGGGCGGTCCAAGCCGCACGTCAGGCTCCCGGCCAGATCGCGACGTTGATCGTTCCCGCCGACGTCGCCTGGTCCGATGCCGAACGTGAGGCTGCGGCGCTCCACGTGGCGCCGCCCGCTCTCGTGTCGTCAGGGGCCGTCAGCGATGTCGTCGCGGCGCTGCGAAACGGGAAGCGGTCGGCTCTGCTGCTTCGTGGCGCCTCGCTGCGCGGGGACGGTTTGGTCGCCGCGGGACGCATCGCTGCGACCACCGGCGCCCGCCTGCTCTGCGACACCTTCGCACCTCGGATCGAACGAGGAGCAGGCCGGGTTCTCATCGAGCGGCTCCCGTACTTCGCCGAACAGCTCGTCGACGCGCTCGCACCGCTGGAGCAACTGATCCTCGTCGGATCGACGCCTCCCGTGGCGTTCTTCGCCTATCCAGGCAAGCAGAGTTGGTGCTCGCCCGCAGGCGTGGCCATCACCCAGCTGGCCCACCCGCACGAGGACGGCGTCGCGGCGCTGACGGAGGTGGCCGACACACTGGTCGGCGGTTCCGGCTCGACTCGAGGTGAAGCGGCCGACGGGCCGGGCGCCGTCGCGGTGCTCGACCTCCCGGGTCAGGTCACCGGGCCACTCGATCAGTTCACCGTCGGGAGGGTGATCGCGGGTCTGCTCCCCGAGGGCGCGGTCGTGTCGGACGAGGCGGCAACGTCCGGCCTCGGCCCGGCGCTCGCCACTGCCACGGCCGCACCCCACGACTGGCTGTCGCTCACGGGCGGCGCGATCGGCCAAGGCCTGCCGGTTGCCGCCGGAGCCGCCGTTGCCTGCCCCGGACGCAAGGTCGTCTGCCTACATGGTGACGGCGGTGCCATGTACACGGTGCAAACGCTGTGGACGATCGCCCGCGAACAACTCGACGTGACCGTCGTGATCTTCGCCAATCGCTCCTACGCGATCCTCAACATCGAACTGCAGCGCGTCGGTGCCGAGGCGGGACCACAAGCATTGTCGATGCTCGACCTCGGTAATCCCACGCTCGATTGGACGATGCTCGCCACCGGGATGGGGGTCGAGGCGGTCAGGGTGAAAACGATCGACGAGTTCAGCGCAGCATTTGCTTCAGCGATGGCTCAGACCGGGCCGCGACTGATCGAAGTCGCGTTGTAGCGGGTCGCGCAGCTCCACGACGAAATGATCTGATCGCTCTCTCAAGGTGGCGGCACGGGTTCGAATCCCGTACGGGCTGCAAAGAAAATGCCAGGTCAGAGCCACTCTTCGGAGTGGCTCTTCTGGTTTCTGGACTCGGCTACGACGCCGTCGACGACGACGCGGCTGACGCATTGCCCCGACTCTTCGAACGCCTTGAACGACGACGCACCCCGAGGCTCGGGGGATGACGGAACGCCGACGCGTCAGTCGGCGAGAACCGACGCGTCGCGGACTGTCGCGCCTGCTTCGAGGCTGCCTGTTTGCGGATCCCTCCGGCGATGCCCTCCGGATTCATGATCGCGGTGAGGATCAACAGCATGCCCCCGATGAGGGCCTCCCATGGTCCGAGACTCCCCGTCACCTCGCCCATCGCGTAGAAGGCCACGCCAGCGGTCGCGACGACGCCGGCCGTGACCGCTCCGCTGACACAGGCGATTCCACCGAGGTAGGCGACCGAGAGCGCAGTCAATGATGCGATGCTGCCGAACGACGCCTCCGACACGCTGCCGAAGCGGTACGCGATGAGACATCCGCCGATCCCGGCGATGAACGACGACAACGCGTACATCTGCAGCTTGACGCGGCCGACGTCGACGCCGACGGCCGCCGCAGCGCGTTCGTTGCCGCGCACGGCCAACGTGCGCCGGCCGGTCGCGCTCCGACGGAGATTGGCGACGGCGACCGCCAACGCCGACGCGACCAGCACGAGGAAGATGCCGAAGATCGGGCGGGAGGCCTGGTCGCCGAGGATGAGCCCGAAGTCCCAGCTGCCGACGTTCGGGTTCGGAACCTGAGCGCCACCCGTCGACGCGTCACCGACGTACTTCGGATTCTTGAAGACGAACTCGCTGATGGCGACGCCGCCGGCGAGGGTGATGATCGCCAGGTTCGTGCCTCGCACGCGCAACGCGGGGACGCCGACCAGGACCCCGAACACCATGGCGATCGTCGAGGCGAGGAGGGGAGCGACCGGGAAGGGGATGTCCCAACGCATTGCCAGTTTGGACAGCGCAAAGCCGGCGATGCCGGCGAATGCCATCTGGGCGAGTGAGGGCTGCCCGGCGAAGCCGGTGATCACGACGAGCGAGAGGGCGAGCACCACGGCGATCGTCGACGTCATGATCGCCCCGCGCCACAGCGGCCCCAGGACCAGCAAACCGCCGACCGCGAGCGCGACCGGCACCGCCACGCTCACCAACGTGAGTCGTGCCGGCGGGACCGACGGCAGCTTCCAATCGGTGACGGAGCCGCGATCGGGTAGTCGCTCGCCGAGGAACACCATGGCGACGATGATCACGACGAACGGGAGACCTTCGCGGGCACCGTATTGCGGGAACCAACCGACGTCGGTCTGCAGCGGCGTGAACGCGGACTGCACGAGCCCGATGGCCAGCCCGGTCAGCACCGTCGGCCACACGAGGCGGAACCGTCCGATCAGTGCCGCCCCCAGCGCCGGGATGAGGAATCCGAACGTGAACAGCCCCGGCGACAGTTGGATCATCGGTGAGGCGAGGACGACCACGAACGACGCCACGAGCGTGGCGAACACGAAACTCTGACCCGCGAGGCGCTGCGGTGAGTGGCCGAGCAGGACGGCTCCCTTCTCGCTCTGCGCCGCTGCACGAGTGACCAGACCGAGACGGGTGTACCTCGAGATCATCCAGACACCGGCAGTCATGGCGAGCACGATGGCCGCCAACCAGAGCCCGTCACGCGGCACCGTCAGATCCGACGAGATGGTCACCGGTTCTCGCGGCAGGATCGGGTCGACCCGGAGGCCCGCGTTGTCCGGGAAGCGCCGTTCGATCAGGGCCATGATGACGATGACCAGGCCGATCGTCGCCACCACCTGCGCCAGCGCAGGAGCGCGGAACAGCGGCCGAACGACGAGCAGGAAGACTGCCGTCCCGAGCAGCCCCGCGGTCACCATCGCCCCGAGGAGCGCCCAGGCGAATCCGACATCACCGTCGAAGTGGAAGCGTGCGGGGAGTCCGGGGATCGGGAACGGATACGCGCCCTGGCGCAGGTCGGCGTACACATACGCCGGCCAGGTGGCCATCGCGCCGAGGGCGAAATTGACGACGCCCGAACCCTGATGGGTGATGACCAGTCCGAGCCCGAGCGCGGCGATGATCGCGCCCGCTCCGGCTCCGAGCAGGAGGAAGTAGGCGTAGTCGGTCATCCCCGCCGCGTCATGGGAGGTAGTCGACGACGTTGGTGTTCTCGAAACCGGGGATCACCCGGAGTTCGCCCCCTTCGACGTACTCACCGATCGGGAACTCGAAGCTGCACACGCTCGGATAGGCGGACGCCAGCCCACACTGCAGGAGTGTGTCGTTCGGGAACGAGCGGAAGTCGGCCGACGTCTGCAAGGCGTCGAACACGGCTGCTCCGGTCACGTCACCGCCAGTCGCCTCGATCGTGTCAGCGATGCGGGCGAGCGTCATGACCTGGGTGATCCCGAGCGCCCCGATCCCGAGCGATGCTCCGGTCTCGTTGCCGTAGACCGGTTCGATGATCTCCTGGAACGTCGCTGCCGATGGGGTGTCGGTCGGTCCGCCGATCGCCACGAAGTTCCATCCCACGGCGTCGTCGCCGACGACGTCGATCACCTCGGCGCTGGCGCAGATCGGAGTGGAGATCGTGGGCGTCTCGATGCCCAATGCCACACGTCCGCGCATCACCCCGATGCACCCGGCATCGGAGTACAGCGACACGAGCACGTCCGGATTCGTGCTGTTGGCCTCGCGCAGCAGACCCTGGAATCCCGCGTCGGTCTCGTTGTCACCACCCTTCACTGACACGTACTCGAGGCCGGCCTTGTCCAACGCCGCAGTCAGGGCTGCTTCGGACCCGTTCGCTCCTGGATTGTCGGCGCTGATGATGCCGACCGTCTGCGCGTCGAAGTGCTCGACGGCGAGCGCCACCATCGCGGCCATGGTGGTGGAGTTGCCGCCCGTGACGAACAGCGCGTCAGCGGTGTAGTCGCCCGGAAGGATCGGCAACGCGCCGACGACCGGGATTCCGGCGGCGGCGAAGGTGTCGTAACCCGGGAAGAGATCGAGTCCGAGCATGACCAGTTCCACCCCCTTGCCGGCCAGTTCCTGCGCGCACGCCTGGGAGGTCTCGGGAGATCCGGCGGCCGTGCAGTGCTCGATCTCGATCGGGCGACCGCCGAAGCCACCGTGGGCATTGAGGTAGTCGACGGCGAGGTCGGTGTCGGTGCGCATCTCGGGGAAGTCGAGGCCGGGGGTGCCTTCGGTGTTGACCATGCCGATCACGATCGGGTCACCGGTCGGCGGCTCCATCGTGCGGAAGTCGAGACTCTCCTCGACCGGCGCCGCGTCGGTACCAGGTGCCGTGTCGTCGAGTGCCGGCGCGTCCGTCGACTCGACCGCGGAGTCGGTCGTCGTGTTGATCGGGGCATCGGTCGACACGACGGTGTCGGGTGGGGCTTCGGTTCCGCCCGCTGCAGTGTCCGCGCTCGACGAGTCGGAGCCCGAGCTGCACGACGCGAACACGACGCCGGCGACGACCGCACAGACGAGACCCAGCGCGAACGGCTTGTGGTGTGACATTGCTCCCCCTGGTTCCGACACGTGATGTCTGTGTCCGTGGTGTCTGTGTCTGAGGTCGACCGTCAGTCGACGGCGTGATCGGGCACCCAGTTCCCGTGTGCGCCGTACGGGACCCGCCGAGGCACATGGACGGTCGCCAGCGGTGGCGCCGAGAAGTTCTGCGCGTCGATGATCAGCAGCCGTGACTCGTCGGAGTTGGTGTCGTGGTCGAGACAGAGGACCCATCCCTCGTCCTCCCCGGCGTCGGGTGACGACGGAACGAAGACGGGCTCGGCGCCCCGCACGCCGTCGCCCAGGTGATGCTCGTCGCACGCACCCGTCCTGAGGTCGTACTTCCAGAGCGCGGACCCGTACACCGGTTCTTCGCTGACCCCTTCGCCGGCCATCGCCATCAGGTAGCCGTATCGCGCGTCGAGCCCGACGAGCCGATCGTCGACGCGCCCGAAGTCGCCCGGCCGATCGTCGATCTGCTGCTCCGAGACGGTGCCGGCGGCGAGGTCGATCGTCCAACGCCACAGGCGGCCGACCTGGGCGTAGTCGTCGCTGCTGGAGCCGAACGCCTCCGGCTGGCGCGAGACGTGCAGCACCAGCGTGTCGCCGTCCTCATGGGCATTGACGGGATGGAACACGTAGCACGGGTCGATGTCGAACCAGCGGATGTCGGCATTGGTGCCGTGCCTGGGCAGGACGCCGAGGCGAGCGCCGGCGTCGCGGTCGAACTTGAACGGCAGGCCCGTCTCGAGCGCAGACAGGTCGAAACACACCGGCAGGTCCATGAAGATGACGTAGTGCTCGGTGACGTTGAAGTCGTGCATCATCACCATGTTCGGGATCTCGATCCCGTCGAGTTGTTGCACCTGGCCGTCGGGGCTCACCCGGATGTAGTGGAGGAACGGCGGCTCGGGGCTGAGGTAGCTGAACGCGATGAGCTCACCCGTGATCGGACACACCTTGGGATGCGCGGTCATCGACGTGGTGAGCGCCCCGCCGAAGTTCTCGTAGCCGACCGTGTTCAGTTCGGCGTCGATCTGCCAGGGCCAGTGCCCTTCTTCCAGACAGAGGATCTTCTTGTTGTGCGTGACGATGTGGGTGTTCCCGGTGCCGCGGGTCATGTCTCCCATCGACGCCATCGGATCGCCGCCGGTGGGTTCGGTGATGTTCGGGGTCTGCACGAACCGGTTGCGGTACCACTCGGCGCGCCCACCGGCGAGACGTACTCCGTGCACCATGCCGTCGCCGAAGAACCAGTGGTCGGACGATCCCGAGGCCGGGTTCGGCCCCGTGCGGAGGTAGACCCCCTCGAGTTCGGACGGAATCGTGCCGTCGACGCGCAGGTCGCCGTCGGTTCGTTCGTCGAACACGGGCGCCCAGTTGCCACGGAGATGCCAAGGTCGAGTCGCCTGCGTTGTCGTGTCGAGCGTGGTCATGTGACGAACGTAACACCAACCGGAGCCCAAATTTACCATGAGTAGGTTTCTTGCTCGATGCGACTCGGCACCCGATCGCGGTTGGTACCGTCGGGCGTCGTGACGCCGTCGAGCTCCGTGACCCCTGGCGCGAGCAACGTTCCCAATGCGACCACCCCGCGGCGCCGACCCGGCCGCCCCAAGGGCGGCCAGATCGTTGCCGACCGGGCCACGATCCTCGCCGCTGCAGTCTCCGTCATCCGCCGTCAGGGACCCGATGCGACGATGGACGACATCGCCGCCGGCGCCTCTGTGACCAAGCCGATCCTCTACCGGACGATCGGCGACAAGGCGGCCTTGATGAACGCCCTGTCCGAGTCGTTGGTCGACGAGATCGACCGTGCCGTGGCGGCTGGAACGAAGCGCGAAGGAGACCCGCGTCGCGCCTTCGAGTCGGCGATCCGCTGCTACGTCGAAGCGGTCGAGGCAGAACGCAACCTGTTCTTGTTCGTCAACGCGGGTGCTCCCGGCACCGACCCGTTCCGCCGCCTCGTCGACCGATCGGCGGCGTCGATGATCGAGCTGTTCGGCGACGCCCGCGAGCGGGCCGGTCTCGGGCGTGACGGTGCTCGAACATGGGCATGGGCCATCGTTGGCGCGTTGCAGGTCGTCACGATCATGTGGGTGCGCGACGATCATCGCGACGTCGATCAGATCATCGCCGACGTGAGCCAACTGTTGTGGTCGGGCGTCGGTCCGACCCTGGCCGGACCGACGCGCTCAGCGCGGAAGCGTCCTCCACGGACCTGAGTCCGTCACGCGAGGGTCTCTTTCCATTTCCAGCCGCTGTTGCCAATGGACTGCCGATGAATCGGGTCACGACTCGCTGGGGTACTCCTCGTCGGTGAGGTGGTCGCCCCATTCGGTGTCGCCTTCGGTGAACGCGAGGTGGGCCATGAAGTGGTCGGGTGCGGCGCCGTGCCAGTGCCATTCGTCGGGTGGGGTGACGATGACGTCGCCGGCGCGGATGCGGATCAGCGGCCCGCCGCGGGCTTGGACGAAGCCTTCGCCTTCGGTGACGCAGAGGGTCTGGCCGAACGAGTGGCGGTGCCACGCGGTGTGCGCGCAGGGCGTGAAATGCACCCAGCCGAGCGAGACCGGCGATGGGCCTTGTCCTTGTGCGAGCGGGTCGACGTATACGTCGCCGGTGAACCAATCCGATGGCCCCTTGAAGGTGGGTTTGCGTTGTACGAGTTCCATCAGGTGTCGCCTCCCAGGGTCACGTCCGACGGTGTGGTGATCCACGAGGCGAGCAGGTCGAGCGCGTCGTGTGATGGTGAGCCAGGTTCGGCGGTGTAGATGTTGAGGCGTTGCCCGGGGTCGGCCGCGAGCTCGAGGGCTTCGAAGTTGAGGGTGACCTCGCCGACGACCGGGTGGTGGAATCGCTTGGTGCCGGTGCGGTGGAACTTGACGTTGTGCGCGGCCCAGCGGACGCGGAACTCGTCGCTGCGGGTGGAGAGTTCGCCGATGAGGTCGGTGAGGCGTTTGTCGTAGGGGTCGCGTCCTGCGGCGGATCGGAGGATGGCGACGGCGTCGTGGGCGATGGTGTCCCAGTCGACGAAGAACTCCGATGCCTTGGGGCTGAGGAACAGGAACCGGGCGAAGTTGATCGGACGCGAGGAGAGATCGAAGACCGGTGAGTAGAGGGCCTCGCCGAGGCGGTTGGCGGCGAGGATGTCGAGTCGTTCGTTGCGGACGTAGGCGGGTGCGGTGATCGAGTCGAGGATCTGTTGAACGCCTGGCCGGACCCGTTCCTGGGTCGGTCGGCGTCGAGGGGCGCGGGTGAGCGTCGCGCGGACGAAGTCGAACAGGTGGGCACGTTCCGCCTCGTCGAGTTGCAGGGCGCGGGCGATGCCTTCGAGGACGTCGTCGGACACGCCGTTGGTGTTGCCGCGCTCGAGCCGTGTGTAGTACTCGACGCTGATCCCGGCGAGCATCGCGACCTCCTCGCGGCGCAGCCCTTTGACACGCCGGTTGGTGCCGTAGACGGGAAGGCCGGCTTGCTCGGGGGTGATCTTGGCGCGGCGGGAAGCGAGGAACTCGCGGATGCCGTCCCTGTCTTCCATTGCGCCCAAGCTACGACTGCCCGCCGTCGTCTGGGAGTCCCTGCTGGTACCCCTCTTGACGCGGTCTCCCAGGCCCGTCCGATCGGTGGTTGGGTGGTTTCGGCAACAGTCGAGTTGACATCCACCCAGTACCCAACTCAGTACCCAACAAGGAACGACATGAACAAGATGACCGCAACCCGCACCCTCGGCACCGGCGACGCCGCGCTCGAAGTGTCCGCCATCGGCTACGGCTGCATGGGCCTCGACTCCGCCTGGGGAACACCGATGGATCCCGCCGACGCGATCTCCCTGCTCCGCCAGGCCCATGAGCGCGGTGTCACGTTCTTCGACACCGCCGAGGCCTACGGCCGAGGCAGCAACGAACGCCTCGTCGGCGAGGCACTCGAACCGATCCGCGACCAGGTCGTGATCGCCACCAAGTTCGGCTTCGCCGAGGGCTCGCCGGCCAACGGCGCCGACAGCCGACCAGAACGCATCCGGCAAGTCGCCGACGACGCGCTGCGCCGGTTGCGCACCGACCACATCGACCTCTTCTACCAACACCGTGTCGACCCGAACGTCCCCATGGAAGACGTCGCCGGCACCGTCCGCGACCTCATCGCCGAAGGCAAGGTCCGCCACTTCGGCCTGTCCGAAGCCGGGGTGAGCAGCATCCGCCGCGCCCACGCCGTCCAACCCGTCACCGCGCTGCAGAGCGAGTACTCGCTGTGGTGGCGCGAACCCGAACACGACATCATCCCCACGCTCGACGAACTCGGCATCGGCCTCGTCCCGTTCAGCCCACTCGGCAAGGGGTTTCTCACCGGGACCATCACGGCCGACACCACGTTCGGCGACGGCGACGCCCGGGCCAACCCGAACGTGTTCCCACGCTTCGCCGAAGAGAACCGGCGCGCCAACGAGGCGCTCGTCGACCTCATCCGCCGTTACGCCGACGAGCACGGTGCGACCCCAGCGCAGGTGGCGCTCGCCTGGATCCTCGCCCAAGACCCGACTCACGTTCCGATCCCGGGCACCACCAAGCTCCATCGTCTCGAGGAGAACCTCGCCGCCGCCGCACTCGACCTGCCCGCCGACCAGCTCGCAGAACTGGACGACGCCGCGGCGAGCATCGAGGTCGTCGGCGAGCGCTACAGCGCACACATGCAACAGATGATCGACCGCTGAACCGACACCACGATCGGCGGGAGACCGGCGGCTGGCAGCGCCGGAAACCTCGACAACGAGATTGGTCCGCGTCACACTGATCGCTGTCGCCTGACTGTGCCAGACTCCTCGGCGGTCACGCTCGGTGGCCGACTGGACGAGGAGTGTCGTATGGCGAAGTCAACGATGGACCTCGACCCGCAGTCACCGGCAGGTGCGGCCCCGCTTCATCCGCGTCGCTGGGCGGTGCTCGGCGTGTTGGTTTTCGCGTTGCTGGTCGTCGGTATCGACGGGTCGATCGTCAACATCGCGTTGCCGACCCTGGTGCATGAGCTCCACGCCTCGTCGAGCCAGCTGCAATGGATCGTCGACGCGTACACGATCGTGTTCGCGGGTTTTCTGCTGATCGCCGGCAACACGGGTGATCGTCTGGGCCGACGGCGCTTCTTCATTCTCGGCCTCGTCATCTTCGGGGTCGGGTCGTTGGCGTGCTCGCAGGCTGATTCGGCGAACGCGCTGATCTTGTTCCGGGGTGTGCAGGGTTTCGGTGCGGCGTTCATCATGCCGGCCACCCTGTCGATCATCGCCAACGTGTTCACCGATGAGCGCGAGCGGGCGCGGGCGATCGCACTGTGGGCAGGCGTGTCGGGTTTCGGGGTGGTGATCGGCCCCTTGGCCGGTGGCTACCTCCTCGAGCACTTCTGGTGGGGATCGATCTTTCTCGTCAACGTCCCCTTCGTGATCGTGACGATCGTCGGCGCGGTGTTGTTCGTACCGGAGTCGAAGGACGCGCACGCGGCGCGCCTGGACATCCTCGGCGCAGTGTTGTCGGTCGTCGGTTTGATCACGTTGCTGTTCGGTGTCATCGAAGGCCCGGGCAAGGGCTGGACCGATCCGTTGGTGATCGGCGCATTCGTGGTCGCCGTCGTGTCGTTGGTGTCGTTCGTGTTCTGGGAACGTCACACCGATCATCCGATGCTCGAGATCGGGTTCTTCGCCAACCCACGTTTCACGGCTGCGTCGATCGCGGTCACGTTCGTGTTCTTCGCCATGTTCGGGTCGCTGTTCTTCGTCAGCCAGTACATGCAGTTCGTGCTCGGCTACTCGGCGCTCGAGTCCGGTGTCGGGTTGTTGCCGCTCGCCGCGGCGTTGATGATCGCGGCGCCGGCGAGCGCCAAGTTGGTGTCGCTGTTCGGCACCAAGATCGTCGTCACCTTGGGTCTTGTCCTGGTGGCCGTGGCGTTGGTGGTGTTCTCGTTCGTGTCCGAGACGAGCGGTTATCCGTTGGTTGCCGTCGTCTTGGCCCTGATCGGTGGTCGGCATGGGGTTGGCGATGGCACCGGCGACGGAGTCGATCATGGGTTCGGTGCCTCCGGAGAAGGCCGGTGTCGGCTCGGCGATGAACGACACGACACGCGAGATCGGCGGTGCGCTCGGCGTGGCGATCCTCGGCAGCATCACCGCGGCGGTGTATTCGTCGACGATCGCCGGTGATCCGGGCTTCGCCAGCCTCGAGGCGGCATCGCCGGAGCTCGCAGATGCGGTGAAGGATTCGGTGGGCGCGGCGTCGTTCGCCGCGGCCGAGTTGCCCGCCGACGTGGCGAACCTGATCACCGCGGCAGCGAACTCGGCGTTCATCCACGCCCTCGACCGAACCGTGATCGTCGGTGCGGTCGTCGCCTTGTTGGGAGCGTTGATTGCGTTTCGATACCTCCCGGCGCGGTCCGACGACACCGACATCGAGCGCCTCGTCGAGGGTGCTGCACAGCGGCTCCCCGACGATCCCGAGCAGCGACTCGGACTCGCCTATGCGACGCTCGGACTGCTCGCCGACGCGGGCATGTCGAGCCTCAGCTACAACGGGATCGCGTCGCAATCTGGCATCAGCACCGCGACGCTGGAGCACTATTGGGGATCGCGGGTGGACGCGGTGACCGACGCGGTCGCCGAAGTGTTCGCCGCTCATCCGATACCCGAGACCGGCGACCTCCGCGGCGACCTCCGCGCCTACCTGCTCGACACCGGCCGGGTCCTGTCCGAGCCACGCACACGGCAGATCTTCGGCGCCCTGGTGTCAGAGGCAGCCACGGACACGTCCCTCGCCGAGGCTCTACGCGAACGCGTCAGCGAACCACGTCGACACGAGCTCGAAACCCGCCTCCAGGCCCACGGGGCGATGATCGCCGTGCCGATCAGCACAGCCGTCGATCAACTGGTCGGTCCGATCTACTACCGCACGGTCATCACCGAGTCGGCGCTCGACGAGGAGCTCGTCGACGCCGTCCTCGACGCCGTGCTGCGGCCGAACGACGACGTGATCGACGCCACGTCCAGGTGAACGAAACGCGTCGGGTACCCGACTCGTCGGCATCCTCGTGGGTGTCCGGGCGGTGCGTCGTCAGGTGGGTCGGTAGTCGTGGAACGTTGGTGCTCCCGGTTCGTGGTCGACGTCGGCCGCGTTCGCCGCGTAGCTGATGGCGTGGTACCAACCACACAGCAGGTAGAGGTCGAGGAGCTGGTTCTCGGTGAACTCGCCTCCGAGTGCGCGGTGGAGTTCGTCGTCGATCGTGGCGCAGTCGTGGAGTGAATCGGCGGCACGGATCAGCAGTCGGTCGCGTTCGTCGGTCCAGCATCGGTCGTGCGGGCCGCCGTGGGTGATCGACGCCAACTGGTCGCGGCTGAGATCAACTCGGTCGGCGAAGAAGGCGACGTGCACACCCCACTCGTATTCGCATCGGCAGCGCGCACAGGTGCGATCGATCAGAATCTCGCGGTCGCGCATCGTCAACGACAACTTGGGGCTGAGTTCGTAGCGTCCCCACGATCCCATTGCGGCCGTCATCGGGAGGTTCTTGGCGAAGGTGCGGAACAGCAGAATCGGATCGACGCCCGATGGCATCATCGCGCCGAGCTGTTCGCCTGTTGCGTCGTCGTACGGCGGGGTGACGGGGTGGATTCGAGCCATGGGACCTCCTCGAAAGTTTCGGATTCAGAAACAGGAGTTACGATAAGGTTCCGATTTCCGAAACGCAAGTGGTGAGCAATGACACGCCCCAACCCACAACCTGGTCGCCCGGTCCGCGGCTCTCGCACGGGCCGGCCTCTGATGGCCGCTCTCGACCTGCTCGGCCGACGATGGGCGCTCAGGTTGCTGTGGGAACTGCGGGGCGGACCAGTCGGTGCCCGGGCACTACGCGAGCGATGCGATGGGATGTCGTCGAGCGTGTTGTACGAGCGGTTGACCGAACTCAGCACCGCCGGACTGATCACGAAGGACCACGCGGGCGAGTACGAACTCACCGACCTCGGTGCAGAACTCGGCGCCGCACTCGAGCCGCTCGATCAGTGGTCGCGTCGCTGGGGCGAACAGCGCGGATAGCCCCAGGCCATCAGGTGTCGCGGATGACGAGCTGCGCCTTGATGGATCCGCTGTTCGAGTTTCGAGCGTCACCGACGATCGGACGCGGCGCAGAGGATGGGCAGAATCTCATGCGGTTAGAGTGAGCCGCTCGCGGACGAGGACGAGGAGGACAGAAATGGTGGGGGGCACTGACCTTGTCGCCGCACTGCACCAGCGGCTTCTCTCCGAGCTTGCCACGCCCGGTGACTGGTGGGACGCAGACGCTCGGCGGGCGCTGATGGAAGAGGCCCGGGCCGCAGTTGGCTGCGCCCGCTGCGCCGACGGCCTTCGGCACGGCTCCGTGTCGATGCTCCCGGTCGCCGCGGTCGAGGTCGTTCATGGTGTGGTGAACGAGCCCGGACGGCTCACCCGCGCCTGGGCGAGCAGGCAGATCGACGAGCTCGGCGACGCCCGCTACGCCGAGATCGTCGGCCTGACGGCCATCATCGTGGCGATCGACGTTGCCGCCCGCGCGGTCGGCGACCTGCCGCCGGCGTTGGCCGCCCCCATCGACGGCGCGCCGGCCGAGTTGCGCCCCGGCGATGTCGGCCCAGTGGGCGCTTGGATCCCGATGACCGAGCAGAAGCTGCTCGCCAACGTGACGCGCGCGCTCTCGCTCGTGCCGCGCACGAACGCCACCTGGCGGACGCTCGTCACCGAGTCGTACAGCCGGGGCCCTGAGATGCTCGAGCTGACATGGCAGCGGGCGCTCACACGACCCCAAACCGAGTTGATCGCGGCGCAGATCTCACGGCTACAAGAGTGCTTCTATTGAACGTCCAGCCACGTGGCGCTGCTCCGTGCGAGCAGCTCAGCAATCGGCGACACCATCGACGTCGCAACCGCACTGGAGGCCGGCGCCGGCGTACCTGCCGGTGACGTCCTGCTGCGGTTCGCCACTGCGGCCCACCTCGACAAGGCCGACCTTCCGGCGGCACGGCGTGACGTGCGCGCCGCGGTGGGGGCCGCCGGCCTCGCCGAGGCCAGCCTCACGGTGGGTGCGTTCAACGGCCTGACTCGCGTCGCCGACGCCACGGGCATCGCCCTCGACGGCGGCACGCTCGCCGCCACCCGCGACCTGCGGACCGAGCTCGGGTTGAACACGATGGCCGGCGCGAAGAACACCGTCGCGGTCGCTCGCGACGCAGGCGCGCCGCGGCTCCCGCAGACCGTGGCGGAGTTGTTCCAGGACTGAACGCGCTGCCGGTTCGGATAGGCCCGATTGCGGGGTTGGCGGCCGCCGTTGGTGACGTGCACGCCGCCGTCGCGGGATTGTGATCTGTCAGACGCCGAAGCGGACGATCGATCCGGTCACGCCTTCACACGGGTTCGGGTTTGCCGGATCACCGCTGGGGCCGGTCGGGAAGCTCGGGCACACGCTGTTGTTGGCGACGTAGATGGAGCCGTCACGGCCGATGGCCACACCCGACGGGAAGTTGAGTGTGCCGGGCGGCCGGACCCAACTCATCGTCATTGAGGCGAGCGAAAGCTTGAGCAGGCTGCCGGCGAAGATGTCGGAGACGTAGACGTTCCCGCGGCCATCGGCGGCGCATCCACCAGCGGCGACGAAGAACTGACCTGCTGGCATCGTCACGGGATTCGGCTGCACCGTGAGGCTCGAGCCGTCGACCACGAAGATCCGGCCCTGAAGGTCGGAGACCACAATGGAGTGACCGGACGTGGTGACACAAGTCGGCACGGCGTCGTATGGCACCGGGTTCGTCGGGCTTGCAGGCGGGTCTGGTTGCGGGAACGCCACCAGCACTTGCGGTGCCCCGTTCTGGGGCAACCAGGTGAGGGTGTTGCTGCCGCCGTCAACCATGTACGTCCCGCCGGGAGCGTTGGTCAGCCCGTACGGATTGGCGTCGCCCGGCTGGAAGTCGGGGTTCTCCGCCCACCCGGGCTGGTAGGCGGGGTCCGTGCCTCCGATGGTGCTCTTGTTGTCGACGGTCCACTGGTAGTTGAAGGCGCCGACGTCCTGCTTCCAGCTCCAGTCGCCTGACGGCACGCCCCGGAGGAGGTGGCCGAGTTGAGCGGCTGCGGTGGCCACGATCGCTGTGCACTCGGGTCCGCCACCACACACGTCCGCGGGTGGGATGGTCTGGTCATTGCCACCCATGAGACCGAACACCTGATTGCCCTGGACGGCTACGCCGCTCGCGCCGATGGCGAACAGCGGTCCCCCGACTGAGAGGAGGCCGGTGATGAAGTCGCTGCGCGTGCCCGTCTTCACGTCCACGCGGCTGATTCGAGATGAGAGGCCGGCGCACTGCGGACCGCCTTCCTCTGTCTCGGCCCCTTCGAAGCAGACGTCGCCGGCCTCACCGCCTTCGGCCACGTACAGCTTCCCGTCGGCGGACATGTCCAGACCACGCGGGTTGCGCAGTCCGATCACGACGGTGGCGTCGCCGGGCGGTGCCGCGCTGGCGGACATCACCCCCGTGAGCGCGACCAAGGCCGGCAGCGTGAGGAGCGCGACGCGACGCGCCCGATGAACACGACGATTCATGGTTCCCCTCCTGGTGCGAACTGTGGACCCTCGCTGGTCCCAAATGCGGTCGATCGATCGCGTTCGCTTGCACTGAACAGCTTCCGCCTGTTGAGTACGCGTGTCAACCGGGTAGTCCGTCGGCGGTCCGGCCGTTGCCCATGCCCCTGCCATGAACGGCAGTGGAGATCAGGCGGGCGGCCCGAACCAGTAGGTGAGCGCTCGGGGCAGGTCGGGATCGGTGAGGTCTCCTGCCCAGGCGACGTGGCCGTCGGGCCGGATCAGCACGGCCGACGGCGCGGCGATCTCGCCGACGACCGGGAGTTCCCACCCTCCCTCGTGCGTGGCGTCGATGTACGCGACACGGTCCGCCCACGGAGTGATGTCGAAGGCACCGGGTCCGGCGAGGGCGAGCAACACGGGCTTGGCGTCGTGGAGCAGGGTGAACACACGCGTCGAACCCTCCGTCGTCTGCAGATCGAGATCGGGCATGCGTCGCCCGATCAACGGATGCGCGTCCTGCACCGTCGCCAGCGAGGTCGTCCGGCACGGCGTAGAAAACGTCGAGTCCGGAGATCATCCCGGCGATCCGCCTGCGGGGCTCGTCCATGGCAAGGAGTTCGAGCGTGGACTCGCGGAGGGCCCGGCTGCGCTCGTCGACGCGGTTGAGTGCGACCTGCGCCATCGTGTTCTGCAGCACCCGGGCACCCACCGGATGCCGTTCATCGTGGTACGTGTCGAGGAGACGTTCCGGTGACGTGCCGTTCACCACCTGGGCCAACTTCCATCCCAGGTTCACCGCGTCCTGCACCCCCACGTTGAGGCCCTGCCCGCCGTGTGGGCCGTGCACGTGCGCGGCGTCGCCGGCGAGCAGCACCCGCCGGTCGCGGTAGGTGGCCGCCTGTCGCGTCATGTCGGTGAAGCGGGAAATCCAGGTCGGGCTGTGCACGCCGTAGTCCGTCCCGTAGGCCGCGACGAGCACCTCGCGGAGGTACTGGAGCGTCGGCTCGTCGGCGTGTTCCACCCCGTCCTCGAGCAGCACGACCCGATACGGCCCGCCACCCTCTCCCGGGTTGACGGGCCCGACGCCGCCACCCTCGGGTCGCATGCCGATCTGCGGCTCGTCGACCATCTCGACCTCGGCGATGAGGAAACTGGTCGTCGGATCCCAACCGGGAAAGTCGATGCCGGCCGTCTTGCGGACGAGGCTCCGACCTCCGTCGCACCCGACGAGGTACTCCGTACGGACCGAGGTGCCGTCGGACAGCTCGACATCCACCCCGGATTCGTCCTGGGCGAAACCCACCACCTCGCGCTCGACGAAGGATCGGAACTCCGAGTTCCTCGATCCAACCCGCCAGGATGCGCTCGAAGTCGCGCTGCCAGAGCGCAAGCAGGTAGTTGTGGCGGGTGGGGAAGTCGGTGATGTCCAGAACGATTCCGGCGTACCCCACGAAGGGATGCTGCTGGCCGGCCGACAGGAATCGCTCGACGACCCCCCGCTGATCGAGGATCTCGATCGTGCGCGAGTGCAGACCACCCGCTCGCGAGCCATCGAGGTCCTGATTGGCGCGGCGCTCGACGACGACGACGTCGACTCCCGCCAACGTCAACTCCGCCGCCAACATCAACCCGGTCGGTCCGCCACCGGCGATCACCACCGCATGCCCCACTTCGTCCGCCGACCTGGTCATTCGTGACACCTCGACATCCTGCGCATCTCGTTCCCTCCCGGAGTGCGGTCGACCGGTGAGCCGACGGCGAGCATTGTCAGCACATCCGGGGTCCTTGCAGCAAGCCCCCACCCGCGAACTAGCGTTGGGAGTAGCGGCCCCCTCGGGTCAGGTCACGACGACGCGGACCCGAGCGAGGTTGGCCGCCTTGCCGAACGGCGAGCCCCACACCACCACCCCGGCGGCCGGGGGAACGTCGACGTTACCGACGAGTTCGACGGGCTCGCCGACCGCCACGTCGGCGCGGTCGCCACCGTTGACGGTCAGCGTGGCCACAGGTTGCACGCAACCACGCGCCGCGGCGGTCGGCGGCACCTCGATCTGCCCGTCGACCAGTTGATAGGTCGTCTCTCCGGGAGGTTCGACGCCGCGCTCGGCCCACGCCGCGACATCGTGCAGCGCCTGGTGCAGGACGCCCTGATAGGAGATGACCTGCGTGTCGGTCGGGCCTTGGCCGTGGCGGTGCTCGAAACCCTCGTTGGGTGACAGGTAGCGGCTCGGGTTCACGTGCATCGCCCGGTCGACGAACCAGAGGCGGTAGCGGTCGAGGTAGTCGGCACGTAGTTCGCGATCACCCGCTGTCGGTACCAGTCGGCCTGCCACGGGAACGCGGCCTCGTCGAGCAGGCAGTTGACCGAGATCGTCGTAATGTTGCGATGACCGGCCGGCCATACGGGAGGTAGCGCCCGATGACGATGCGCACGATGGAAACCGATTACCTCGTGGTGGGTGCGGGGGCAATGGGCATGGCCTTCACCGATGCCCTGATCGATCACGCCGATGTCCACGTGACGCTCGTCGATCGTCGCCATGCCGCTGGTGGTCACTGGCAGGACGCGTATCCATTCGTCCAGCTTCACCAGGCATCGCTGTTCTACGGCGTCGCGTCGACGGTGCTCGGGAGTGGTGCGCTGCAGCAGGAGGGTCCCGAGTCGGGGCTGCAGGAACGGGCGCGACGCGCCGAGATCCAGCACTACTACGACTCGATCCTCCAGCGCCGATTCATCGGCTCCGGCCGCGTCGCCTTTCTCGCCGGCAGCGACTACCACACCGACGGCGCCGCGCATCTCGTGACATCGCGGGTAACCGGCGAGACCACCCGCGTCGACGTGCGCCGCCGCTTGGTCGACGCCACCTACCTGTCACCGACGATCCCGGCGACAACACCGCCACCGTTCGGCATCGCGGACGGGGTGCGGGTCGTCGCCATCAACGAACTCGCCACGTTGTCGGAGGCACCGAGCTGCTACGTGATCGTCGGTTCCGGGAAGACCGCCACCGACGGCATCGTGTGGTTGCTGACCAACGGCGTGCAACCTGACCGGATCGTCTGGGTTCGCCCGCGCGAGCCGTGGATGCTCGATCGCGCAATGGTGCAACCCGACCCGTTGATCGCGCTGCGGCTCGCCGCGGACGTCATGACGGCCGCCGCCGACGCGGACTCGCTCGACGAGTTGTTCCTGCGCATGGAGGACGCCGGCGTGATGCTGCGGATCGACACCGGCCGCGTGCCGACCATGGCCAAGACGCCAACCATCGGGCGATGGGAGATCGATCTGCTGCGCACCATCGAGAACGTCGTCCGACTCGGACACGTCGAGTCCGTGTCGCCACGCGAGATCGTCCTCGACGCCGGCACCGTTTCCCTGCCGCCGGACGCGCTCGTCGTGCATTGCGCAGCGTCGGGTCTGCAGTATCCCCCGATGGTGCCGGTGTGGAGTCCCGACAAGATCCGGCTGCAGACGATCCGCGTCGGCTTTCCCTGCTTCTGCGCGGCTCTCGCCGGGTTCGTGGAGGCCACCCGCGACGACGACCGCGAACGGAACCGACTGTGTCCTCCCAACACGTTGCCCGACGACCTGGCCACCTGGGCCGAGATGCAGGTGCGGGGAACACTCGCGGCCCGCACGTACGGCGCCGAACCCGACATTGCGGCGTGGGCCAACGAGGTGGCCCTCAATCCGGCGCGTGTCACCCCGGCGCAACGCGGTGAACCCACGGTGATCGCCGCGGCCGCAGCAGCGGCAGCCGTCGCCGACCGCGGCCTCGCGCGACTCACCCAACTCGCCGATCTCCCGCCGTTCTCGTGAACTTCTTGCGCACGCGGGTGCGCAAGAAGTTCACGAGAACGATCAGCGGTGGTCAGTGTTGGTCGGCGTACTGCGCGAACGCCTCCGCGCCGGCCCAGCGGGTGTAGGTCGGTGACTGCGGCCAGCCGTCCGGT
Organism: Ilumatobacteraceae bacterium; assembly: GCA_963752815.1. Classification (GTDB taxonomy): domain Bacteria; phylum Actinomycetota; class Acidimicrobiia; order Acidimicrobiales; family Ilumatobacteraceae; genus Sva-07. The sequence continues at coordinate 111,917 of CAVVZI010000010.1, forward strand.
GAGTCCTGCCATTCTTCCTGGCGGCCGTAGGGGAGGAGGTCGATCAGCGGAAAGGTGTGGCTGAGTTGTTCGGTGCCCCGGCCCTGCGTGTTGTACGTCCGGTAGACGGTGTCGTCGACGCGGAAGAAGACGTTCACCTGGAACCCGCCACCCTTCGGGGCACCCATGTCGGCACCGAACGGGCTGTCGGCCGTCGAGTACCAGGTCATCTTGTTGCCCACCCGCTCGCGGTACGCGAGAGCCTCGTCGATCGGCCCTTGGGTGACGATGACGAAGCGGGCGTCGTAGCTGTCGAGGAACTCGAGGCGGGTGAACTGGCTGGTGAAGCCGGTGCAGCCCGGACACTGCCATTCCTCGCCCTCGAACCACATGTGGTTGTAGACGATCAGTTGCCGTTTGCCGTCGAACACGTCGACCAGGCGAACCGGTCCGTCCGCGCTGTCGAGCACGTACTCGGGCATCTCGACCATCGGGAGTCGCCGACGGGCCGCGGCGATGGCGTCGAGTTCGCGGGTGGCCGCCTTCTCTCTCGTTCGGAGCTCGGCCAGCGCCGCCTCCCAGCTCTGCTGGTCGACGACCGGTGGAACACCGGGCGGCTCGCCGTTGTGGTGGTGTGGGGTCGACGTTGCCATGAGGTGCTCCTCTCGAAGGGCGGCGTCTCGCATGGACGCGGGCGGCAGGCATTCATGTTTGCACCCTGATCCGAGGGTGTCACCAGGCCGTCCGTCACACGATGTTGACGACGAGGCGGGCAACGGCGGCGGCGACGACCGTCGTACGATTTCGAGATGACGCGCTATGTGATCGACGCACCGACGTTGCTCCACCTCGTCGCCGAGGGCGTGGAGGTCAGTCCTGAGCATCAGCTCGTCGCGCCGAACATCATCCGTTCCCAGGCGCTCTCGCTGCTCCTCGCCGGCGTCCGCCAGGGGACATCACCGAGGCGGTCGCGCTGCAGCACCACGAGCGTCTCACCGAGTTGAAGATGCGGCTCCTCGGCGATCACGTGTCGCGTCGCACCGCGTGGCGGATCGCCATGGACAACGGTTGGGAGACGACGTTCGACGCGGAGTACCTCGCCGTCGCCAAGTTGCAGGCCGACGCGCTCGTCACCATCGATGCCGATCTGGCGACCAAGGCCGACGGCGTCGTGCCGCTGGCGCCCGTCGAGGCCCTCAGCGCGGGCTGACCGACACCTGCTCGCGGGCCGAGCAGACGACCGCGCTCAGGGGGCGGTCACGGCGCGGACGACGAGATCCGTCATCAGCTCGACCGACAGGGAGTCGCTGTTCAGCGCCAGGTCGTAGTGCGTCGTCAGCTCGTCACCGACGCCATAGAACCGTTTGAGGTACGCCGCTCGTTGGGCGTCGCTGTCGGTGACCGCCTTGGATGCCTTCTTGGCGTCGAGCGATGCCGCTTCGGCGACGCGGTTCGACCGTGTCTCGGGCGACGCCGTGACGAGAACGCGCAGCACGCCGGCGTCGTCGGTCAGTGCGTGCGAGGCCGCGTGCGACACGATCACCACGTCGCCGTGTTCGGCGGTCTCGTGAATCGACTTCTGGATCAGCGCCCGCAACGACTTCGGATCGGGTCCACCGCCGAATTCCACCACGCCACCGCTCGCCCCGAAGGCCATGACACCGGCGGCGCCTCCGCCGATGGTGAGGTTGCGGATCAGCCCGTCGATGAATTTCGTGCGGCGCTCGACGTCGACGAGTTCGTCGACGGACACGCCACTCGATGCCGCAGCCTGCTGCAGGATCTCCTCGTCGACCAGCCGATAGCCCAAGCTTTCGGCAACCGCTTGACCGACGACCTCGCCGCCGGCACCGACCAATCGTGAGATGCAAACCACCCGTCGCGCCATCGGCGCAACGTATGCGCGTCGTTTGCAGCAGTCAAGGAACGGTCAACGAACAGTGTTCATCGCGGCCTCGCTCGTGGTTCATCTCCGCGCAATTTCGACCAATTAGAACGTCGCTGTTCCGTCGACGAAGAAGGAGATTTTCATGGATTTGACCCGACGAGAGGTTCTGACCTGGTCTGCACTCGGCACGGGTGCCGTCGTGTTGGGCAACATGGGCAGCCTGTTGGCCGCCAGTCCGGCAGCAGCGGCATCCCCGCGCATCGGTGAGCCGGTGGTGGACCCGGCCGGGATACTCGACCTGCCTGCCGGGTTCTCGTATCAGATCGTGTCGCGGGCCGGTGACCCGCTTCCTGGCGGCGGACTCACGCCGGGCCGCCACGACGGCACCGCGTCGTTCGACGGCCCGCACGGGGGAGTGCGGCTCGTGCAGAACCACGAGATCGGTACGAGCGATCCCTTCCCGGCCCTCGCCGCCGCCGAGTTCACCTACGATCCGAAGGCCAAGGGAGGCACGACCACCCTGACCCTCGACAACCACCTGAATCGGGTCGACGAGTACGTCAGCCTGGCGGGGACGTTCAGCAACTGCGCCGGTGGGCTGACCCCGTGGGGCACGTGGCTCACCTGCGAGGAGACCGAGACGAAGGCCGGCCCGACGACGGACCGTGACCACGGTTTCGTCTTCGAGGTGGATCCGCAATCACCGTCCAACAACGTCAGCCCGACACCGCTGACGGCGCTCGGGCGCTTCGCCCACGAGTCGGTCGCCGTCGATCCCGATCGCGGAGACCTGTACCTCACCGAGGACGCCAGCGCGCCGAACGGCTTGGTCTACCGGTTCACACCGAACGACCTCAGCCAGACCTACGGTGCGCTGCGCAACGGTGGCACGCTCGCCGCGATGAGCTGCAGCCTGCGGGGGTCCCACGTCACGGACCTCTCCGTGTTCTCGGCGCCCGGCACCACGCTCGACGTCACCTGGACCCCGGTCGCCGAGCCTCAGGCGCAGACCCAGTCGATCCGCAAGCAGTTCGACAACAGCCAGGTCACGCGCAGCCGCAAGTTCGAAGGAACATGGTGGGGAGACGCCACCGGCAACGGCAAGGGCTCCGGGTCCGGCCACGGGCGCGGCGATCGCAAGGCGGAGAAGGCGCACATCGTCTGTTCGTTCGCCCGGATACTCGACGGCTCGCTGGCCGAGCACGACGGCCAGGTCTGGGGCTATGACCCGGACGATCAGACGCTCACCCTCGAGCTGTACCTGCCGCTCAACCCGGATCCCGCCTCCGACATCCCCGACGGACCCGACAACATCTGTGTCTCGCCGTACGGCGGGTTCTTCCTCGCCGAGGACGGCGTCGGCGTGCAACATCTGCTCGCGGTCGACCCGACCGGCCAGGCCACAGTGTTCGCCCGCAACCGCCTCAGCTCGTCGGAGTTCACCGGGGTGAACTTCGATCCGGGCGGCAAGGTGTTGTTCGCCAACATCCAGGACGAAGGGATCTGCTTCGGCATCACCGGGCCGTTCCACAAACTCTGATCGAAACAAGCTCCGAGGAGTGACGACCGGCCTTCGACGGCCCGCGGTCCCGCAGTAGGCCGCTGACTGGTGAAGGATTGTCGACATGAACGAGCGCACGCTGCACGGGTTCGACGACGACACCGAACGTCTGGCCCATCGGATCCTCGACTACGTGATCGAGCGCGTCCGCATGTCGCCCCCGCCGCTCGACGCGCCCCGCGAACCTGCCGATCTGGCGGCCGCCACCGGCGAGACCATCACGGTCGACGGCATGGGGTGGGAGCGTGCGTTCTCCCTGTTCCGCGAAGTGCTGGCGCCGGCCTGCATCTCGAGTGACCATCCGCGCTACCTCGGGTTCGTTCCGGCCGCCCCGGCCGAAGCGGCGACCTTGTTCGACCTCGTGGTGTCCGCTTCGTCGATCTACGGCGACTGGTGGATGGAGGGAGCGGGTGCGATCCACGCAGAGAACCAGGCGCTGCGCTGGCTGGCCCGCCTGGCCGGGCTACCCGAGAGTGCCGGCGGCGTGTTCGTGGCCGGTGGCACCGTCGCCAATCTGGCGGCGATGACCGTGGCCCGGGAGACGTGGAGGGAGCGACACGGTCGCGACCGCGTCGCCGGCGTCGCGTGCGCGGCCAGCGCCCACTCGTCCATCCGACTCGCGGCGAAGGTGACCGACGTGCCGGTCGTGCTCGTGGAACCCGACGAGCGTGGCCGCCTCACGGGTGAACGTCTGGCCGAGGCCATCGCCGGCGCCGACATCGACGTGTTCGCGGCGTTCGCGACCGGCGGCGCGACCAACACCGGCGTCGTGGACGATCTCGCCGGCGTGGCCGACGTGTGCGGCGCGGCCGGGGTGTGGATGCACGTCGATGCCGCGTACGGCGGTGCCGCACTCGCGGCGCCGTCGGCCCGGCCGCTGTTCGACGGCATCGAGCGTGCGGACTCGTTCGTGGTCGACCCGCACAAGTGGCTGTTCTCACCATTCGATTGCGCCGCCCTCGTGTACCGGGATCCGAACCTGGCACGCGCCGCGCTGACCCAGCAGGCCGGCTACCTCGAGGTGCTCAATCCGACGTCGCCATGGAATCCGTCGGACCTCGCGATCCACATGACCCGCCGCGTGCGCGGGCTGCCGTTCTGGTTCTCGCTCGCCTCCAACGGGACGAAGGCCTACGAGCGAGCCGTCGAGCGCGGGCTGACCCTCGCTCGCGAGGCCGCGCGGCGCATCGCCGACGCACCGGACCTGGATCTCGTGATGGAGCCCGAGCTGTCCGTGGTGTTGTTCCGACGAAATGGCTGGGGTCCCGACGACTATCAGCGGTGGTCCGACGAAGCGCTCGCGTCCGGCCTCGCCCTGCTGGTACCCACTGTGCACGACGGCGAGACGATGTTCCGCTTCTGCTTCGTGAACCCGCTCACCACGGTCGACGACATCGACCTGGTGCTCGACGCGATGCGCTGATCACCTCGCGTCGAGACTGCGGCCGCACGGCGCGGTGGCTACGGAGTCGCGGTGCCGTGCACGGCCAGGGAGTGCTTGCGGAACGCCCGGCGGGCGAGCCGGGGGACGAGCACGCGCACGGGCTTCGGGGCGGCGCCGAGCATCGTGGCGACCACGCGGGGATCGCCGTCGTGCTGCATCATCCCGAACACCAGGGTCCGTTCCGATCGCTGAGGGCCGCGTCGCCCGGCGTCGCCGAGCGAGTCCCACTCGGATTGGGTGAGGCAGGCGGCGGCGACCGGCAGCACGCGTGACTCCTCGTCGTCGAGATGGCCGGTGAGCGCGACGGCGAGCTGGTCGTACCACACGCCGAGCTGGTCGCGGTACGACGCGTCGGCGGTGTACGCCCACTGCGCGCGGTGCGGCTCGATCCGGGCGAGCAGCGTTGCCACCTCGTGGTGCTGCGACTCCATCAGGTCGACGATCGGCGAGACGTCGATCGACGCCCTCGCGAGCAGGAGCGGCCAGAGCAACTCGTCCTCGGTGACGTGGTGATGATGGAGGAGCCGGTCGACCAGTTCGAGGTGCCGGGCAACCATGCCGCTGCGGTGGGTGTCGCCGGGTTCGACCCGGCGCACGAGGTCGCCGGCCAGCCGTACTTCGCGGCGGAACATCGAGTGGACGACGGTCATCTCGCCGGTGTCGATGAGCGCGGCGCCGGCAGGGGCGGGAATGACGGTGGAAGGGCTGGTGGGTGCGGGAGCGGTGTGCATGGTGATCTGCTTTCGTGCGGTGGCGTCAGCGCGCCGGTGGGAAGAGGGTGTTCTGGAAGGCGACGATCAGCCATCCCTCGTCGGTGTCGGCGATGGTGAGCGTGAAGCGGGCGTGGTTGATGCCCTGCAACGGCCCGTGCGGCGCATCGAGGGTGGCTCCGACGACGGCGACGATGCATCCGTCAGCGATCTCGCGGGCCCGATCGAGTTCGTAGTGGACCGTGCTGCCGGCGTAGATCGTGTCGAAGATCTGCTGGTGGCCGGCGGCGATGGCGGGCCGGCCGACGTGGTGCACCCCGCGGATGTCGACGAAGTCGGCGTCGGAGGCGAAGGCCTGGCTGTAGGTCGTGGCGTCGCTGCGGTTCCACGTGTGTTCGAGATGCCTGAACAGCGC
>CAVVZI010000011.1:0-75996 GCA_963752815.1 Ilumatobacteraceae bacterium
CTGTCTACGATCGGCGATCGATCCGCACTGCGGGCACGTGGCCGACTCGGTGTGGGCGATCCCGAGGAACGCCGACCCGTTCCAGCGACACACGTTGCACCACCGATCGAGCCGCTCCGAACGGGACGGGGCCTTCCACACGGCCTTGCTCGTCTGCCACCACCCCGTCGCCGGGGCAGCCAGTCCGACCCGGCGCGCCAGCGGGCGCGCCGCATCCTTGATCGCGGGTGGGATGTGCTCGGCTACCGGCATGGAGCCGGAGGCTAGCGATGGGCGTGGGTAACCTGCCCGCATGGCGTCGATCAAAGGACTCGTCGGACGAGCGCGGGGCGATCAGGTCACGGCCCTCACGGCGGAGGTCGCCGCGCTGCGCGAGGTCGTGCTCAACATCAACCACGTCGTGACGCAGCTCGAGACGACGATCAACGAACTCAACCACGACGTCCGCTCCGGTGCCGAGCGCTGGTCTGCCGCTGTTCCTCGGCTACTCCGAGCGGCTGCGCCTCGACGCCGACACCGCGATCGGCGCCACCCAGGTGATCGAACGCCAGCTGGCGATCCTGGACGACCGGCTCGCCGCCGCGGCCGACCCCGCGGCCCGAAGTCCCGTTGACCCTCCTCGTCGACGCTCGGCCGGTCGATCATCCGACGGCCCGCCAGCGGGGGATCGGACGGTACGTCACCGGCCTGCTCCGCGGACTGGTCGAGATCGACGCGCCGGTTCTTGCGTTGTACGGATCCGACATCGAGGCCGAGGTGCTCGCCGACGCGATTCCCGACCTCACGTTGGAGCGATGGAGCCCGGGCGTCGTTCGCCGTCACGCCCGACCCGGCACGTGGTACGTCGCCACGCAGTTGATGCTGCACCCCGTGCCGCTCGACCCGATCCCGCGGGTGATCACCGAGGCCGGGCTGCCCGTCGCCGCGGTGATGTACGACGTGATCCCGTACCGGTTTCCCGAGCAGTACCAGGTGGAGCCGAGCGCCCGACGGCAGGCGCAGCTGCGCGCCCCGCTCGCCCGCACGTGTGACGCACTGCTGGCGATCTCCCAGTTCGCGGCCGTGACCGCCGCGGAGGAGCTCGACTTCCCGCTCGATCGGATCGCGATGATCGGCGCCGGTGTCGAGCCGCAGTTCGCGCCGTCGGCCGTGCGGCCGCTGCCCCGCGCCGACCGGGTGCTGCCGGCCGACGTCGACTCGTACGTCGTGGCCGTCACCGGTGGCGACGAGCGCAAGAACACCGAAGGGCTGTTGCGCGGGTGGGGCCGGCTCGATGCCGGCGCTGCGCTCGTCGCACCACCTCGTGATCGCCACGGCGCACTCGCCGGCGGTGTTGCGGCGCTGGGAGGGTTGGGCAGCCGAGGCGGGGGTCAGCGACCGGGTCGTGTTCACCGGGTCGGTCGACGACGACGAGATGGTGTCGATCCTCCAGGGCGCCCGCCTCGCGGTGATGCCGTCGCTCGAGGAGGGCTTCGGGCTGCCGGTGGTCGAGGCCGCGGCGTGCGGCGTACCGGTGATCTGCTCGAACTTCACGTCACTGCCCGAGGTGCTCGACGAGCCCGCGGCGTGCTTCGATCCCCGCGACCCCGACGCGATCGCCCACGCGATCGATCGGGCCCTGACCGACGAGCGCATACCGGCAGGTGCTGCTCACCGCGGGCGAGTGGGCGGCGCAGCGCTGGACGTGGCCGCGTGTCGCCCAGGACCTCGTCGACGGCCTTGGCGAACCTCGGGCCGCGTTGGAACCGGCCGATCAAGGACCCTGCGAGCCGGATCGCGATCGCCGGACCATTCGCCGGCTCAGCGTCCGGCGTCGGCGAGTACGACGAACGAGTCCTCGAGGCGATGCGACGCTCCGCCGATCGTGAAATCGTTCCATTCGTCGACAGCTCCGATTCGTCGCGCCGACCAATGACGCCTCCGGCACGGCGCGTGTTGCGATCGGTGGCCGGCGCGGTCGCTCGGGCGGTTCCGGAAGCCGTGGGAGTTCGACGAGGTGGTCGCTGTCGTCGGCGGTTCGCCGCATCACGTTGCGTCAGCGGACGGTCGCTCGACACGAGTCCTGCGCATCTCTGGATCCACGAGTTCGGACTCCTCGCGGCCGAGTTCGGCTCGCTCTTCTCTGCGGCGAGCTGCTGCGAAGTCGCTCATCGTCGCCTCGGAGCAGGCAGCGGACGGACTGCGCCGCGCCCACCCGCTCGGGTCCTGCCCATCCTCGTGCTCCCTCTCGCGAACGTCGGCGATGTCGAGCGGCGCCAGTCCTCGGACGTCGGAGGTCGTCGTTTGGGCGTGGGCATCGGGTGACGCCGAGCTCGAGATGCTCGTTCGAGTGGCCGCTCGGTTGGCGTCATCGCGACCCGACGGTGTCGATCGTGGTCATCGGAGAGGCGTATGGGGCATCGATCGATGATGCTCGCAAGTTGGCCGAGCGGTTGAACGCCGACGCCAACATCGTCTTCGAGCCGTTGCCGACGACCGACGAGGCGCTGCGTCGACTCTCGGGTGCTCGGGTCGGACTCCAGCTCCGCGCTCACGACCGTGGTCAGGTATCGGTCGCGGTCGCGGCCCTGCTCGAGGTCGGCGTCCCGACCATCACGAACCTGACATCGCATGGCCCGTCGAGCCCGGGCCTCCAGGTCGTTCCCTTCGAGGTTGAAGCGATCGCCGACGCGATCCGGCCGCTGCTCACCGACGACTCGACGTGGCAGACCGCGTCCGACGGATGCCCGAGCTCGAGCGCCGGCGTGGACGTTCGACGACGTCGCCGGCGCGCTGCTCGCTGGTTCGCGACGTCGACGACCTCGAGCCGTCGACGGTCCGTCGGGTGGGGCCGTTGCTAGCCTCACCCGGTCCCGATGGCTGACTCCGCACCCCCCTCATCCGTGCCGCTCGTTCGCGTCGTCGTGCTCAACTTCGACGGCGGCGACATGACGTTCGAGTGCCTCGACTCGATCCTCGCGTCGGACTGGCCGGCCGACCGGCTCGACGTCGTGATGGTCGACAACGGGTCGCTCGACGACGTCGTCGAACGGATCGCGCAGCGACGAGCGGTACGCCGCGCGTGCGGGTGATCGAACCGCTCGCCAACCTCGGGTTCGCCGGCGGGTGCAACCTCGGCATCGGCCAGGCGGGCGACCACGAGTACGTGGCGCTGCTCAACAACGACGCCACGGTCGCACCCGACTGGCTGCGGGCGATGGTCCCGGTGGCGCAATCGGACGATCGCATCGGCGCGGTCGCGGCGAAGATGCTCTTCGCCGACCGGTTCCACGGCATCGAGTTCGACGTGCCCGATGCGTCGCACCTCGTGAAGGGCGAGCACCGTCTGCTCGGTGTGCGCGTCACCGGAGTGCGCCTCGACGGCGAGCGTGTCGACGACCGGTTGGCGTTCGACGAGGGGTTCCACGGCGCGGAGCCACCGCTGCTGCGAACCGGCGAGGAGATCGCCCGCTGGTCGAGCGCCACCGCCGCGCTGCGGATCGCGTCGGACGGCTCGGACGTGTCGACGATCTCGGTCCGGCTGTCGTGCCTCGAACCGCGTGTGGTCACGCTGCGCTCCGGCGTCGCGACCGACGACGCGTCACCGTCGGCAAGGTCGCCGAGTGGGTCGACATCGCCATCCCGCCCGAGCCGTTCGACGTGATCAACAACGTCGGGTCGAACCTGTTCGGCGGCGGCTTCGGTGGCGACCGGGGCTTCCTCGAGGTCGACAACGGCCAGTACGAGGAACCCGCCGACGTGTTCGCCTGGTGCGGGGGAGCGGTGCTGCTCCGAAGCGTGCGTACCTCGACGACGTCGGCACGTTCGACGAACGGTTCTTCCTCTACTACGAGGACACCGACCTCTCGTGGCGCGGCCAGCTGCGCGGCTGGCGCTACGTCTACGCGCCGGGCGCCGTCGTGCGTCACCACCACGCCTCGTCGGCCGGCGTCGGATCGACACTCTTCCGGTACTAGCACCGAACGCAACCGCCTGCTGATGCTCGCCAAGAACGCGCCGTGGCGCCTCGCCTGGCGATCGGGACTCGGCGAGGTTCGTCGGGCGATCACGACGACCATCCGCCACTACGTGTTGCGTCCGCTGACGTTGCGCCTGCCGGCCCGCCCCGAGGTCGCCCATCGATGGGCCGTCTGTTCGGGATACCTCCGGCTGCTCCCCGGGATGCTGCGCGACCGCTGGTCGTCCGGGCGCACCGTCGCCCGCCAGGACGTGATGCGCTGGGAGGTCGAGAAGTGGCCGCAGCCGTGACGCGCGAGCGGCTCCGGGTCGCGGTGTACGACCTGTACTGGTCGACGCTCGGCGGCGGCGAACAGGTCGACGGCAGCATCGCCCAGGTGCTGGCGGCCGATCACGACGTGACGCTGCTCGGGCCGCACCCCGCCGACGTCGACGCCACGTTCCGCCGGCTCGGCGTCGACCTGTCGGCCTGCGGCCACCGCCGCGTCGTCGACGACCTGGAGGCGAGCGAGGCGAGCGCCGACTTCGACGTGTTCGTCAACGGCACGTACCTGAGCAAGGCGATCAACCGGGCGCCGCTCGGCTACTACTACGTCCACTTCCCCGGCGAGGTGCCGACGCGGGCGGACCTCGCCCGCAGCCGGATGGGCGTCGCCGGCGTGAAGGCGTTGTCGCTCGCCCCGAAGCTCCCGCAGCGCCTCACCGAGGTGCAGGCCGCGTTCGACCGCCGGGTCGCGCCGCGTCGAGTTCCTGCCCACCTACACCCGCTACCTGGCGAACTCCGAGTTCACCGCCGACTGGATCGAGCAGCTCTGGGACGCGCCCGACCGACGTGCTCTACCCGCCGGTCCGGCCGAGCGTGCGGCCCGGAGTCAAGGAGCCGCTGATCCTCGTGCTCGGCCGGTTCTTCGACCCGAAGTTCGGCCACAGCAAGAAGCAGCACGAACTGCTCGAGACGTTCCGCGGCCTGCACCGCGCCGGTCGCCTCCCCGGCTGGCGGATGGCGATCGTCGGGGGTTGCGACGCGGCCAACCGCGACTACGCGCTGGCGGTGCGGCGGGCGGCGCGGGGACTGCCGGTCGACGTGCACGTCAACGCGCCGGGCGCGCTCGTGCGAGCGAGCTGCTCGCGTCGGCGTCGATCTACTGGCACGGCGCCGGGCTCGGCGAGGACCCGCAACGCCACCCGAACCGCTTCGAGCACTTCGGGATCTCGGTCGTCGAGGCGATGGCGGCCGGCGCGGTGCCCCTCGTGTTCGGCGCCGCCGGGCCCGGCCGAGATCGTCCGTGACGGCGTCGACGGTCGCCACTGGTCGACGCTCGACCAGCTCGCCGATCAGACGGTCGAGCTGGTCGGCGACGAGGCGGCGCTGGCGTCGCTCAGCACGTCCGCCATCGCCCGCGCCGGCGACTTCTCCGCCGCCGCCTTCGCCGACCGGCTGCGCTCACTCCTCGCCGCCGACACCGGGTAGCCGACGCTCGAGTCGTCGGGTATTCGTGCAGGGCGTGGGTGCTCCAATACCCGACGACAGAAATACCCGACACGACGGTCAGACGACGTAGCCCATCACGTCGACGAGGACGTGGGCCGCACCGGGGCCGTTGGCGATCGAGATCGCACCGCCGGCACCGAGCTTCATCATCACGAGGTTCGGCACGTTCTGGCCGGCGAGGAAGTTGAGGTTCGAGGCGGTGGGCTGCGCCGCACCGGCCGGCCACACCGACAGGAAACCCCACGCGGTGGGATCGACGGCCGTCACGTTGGCGATCACCGCCGTGGCGTTGGCCGGGACGCTGCCGCGGCCGGCGATCTGGATGTTGCGGCGCCTCGTTCTCGTTGAACGGGCGCGCCGGCGTGCCGTTGCCCGACCGGCTGTCGGCGAAGCGCTCCGGCGTGATCGTCGTGACCCGCCCACCACCGGGGCCGTAGCTGCCGAGCACGTCGACGATCACGTCCGAACTCGTCTCGGCGACGAACAGGCTGATCTGTCCACCGGTGCCGACCTTGACCACCGACGTGTTCGCCCGCACGCCGCCCGGCACGATGTTGACGTTCGACGCGTTGGGCAGGGCGCCGCCCGTCGGGTACGCGGTGACGTAGCCCGAGCCGGGCGAGCCGACCATCGTGACGTTGACGACGACGCTCTCGGCGTTGGCCGGGACCCCGGCGACGCCCGCCACCTTGAGGTTGCGCGTCTCGCCCGCGGCGAACTGGCGGCCCGGGGTGCCGATGGCGTTGCGGCTGTCGAGCAGTCGGCTCGGGACCACGCCGGTGAAGCCGGTGCCGTCCGTGTGCGCGCCACCGGTGCCGAACCACCCGGCGACGTCGGCGATCACGTGCGTCGGCCCCAGGTAGTTGTAGAGGCGGATCTTGCCGCCCGCGCCCACGCGGGCGAGCACGAGGTTCGGCGTCGGATCGGCACTCTCGAGGTTCAGGTTCGACGTGTTCGGAAAGGCGCCGTACGACCCCTGGTCGTTGAACACGTCACCGGCGCGGGCCGGCTTCGGGATGACCGACATGAAGCCGGGCCCCGGTGCGCCGGCGCCGACGGCCGTGACGTTGAGCAGCACGGCCGACACGCCGCTCGCCGGGATGCCGTTCAAGCCGGTGACCTGGAGATCGTGGTTGGCCGTCTCGTCGCGACGCGTGATCGGATCGGGCGACGGATGGCGTCCGTCACCGGTGCGGACCGGACCGTTGGTGATCCCGGTGAACGTACGGGTGTCGAGGATGCGGGTCGGCGCCGTTGCGTGGAACGTGCCCGCCGAGTTTCCCGGGCCGCCGGCGAGGTAGTTGCACGTGTCGAAGCCGAAGCAGATCGCGTCGAGGTCGATGTCGGGCACGCCGCCCGGCGCGATGTCGATGAGCGCGGTCACCTTGTTGCCGGTCGCGGTGTCGGTGACGAACATGATGTAGCGCCCGGTCCAGCCGACGCCCGCCGTCCAGATGTTGCCCCGGCTCTGCGACGTGCCGAACGCGCCGTACGCCACGACGCCGTTCTGCTGCATGCCCGTCTCGATCTGGAACGCGTCGACGAGCACCCGGCTCGCTCCGACCGGGCTCGACGACAGGATGTTGCCGTCGATGCGGAACGCGCCGCCCTGGCCGGCCACCGGCATGGTGATCGTGCCGAGGTTGCGACTCCCCGGCCCGGTCTCGAACTGGACGCCACCGACATTGCCCCACGCGTCGTAGGTGCCGCAGGGCGTCCCCGGGTACATCTCGAAGCGCACGTTGACGAGCGGACCCGCCTTGCGATCGGGGATGGTGGTCGTGCCCTGCAGGTTCCCCGCGGCGTCCCAACCGAGCGACGGCTGCCCAGGCGCGCAGGTCGTGACGTCGTAGCCGTTTCCGTCGTCGGGCGAGTAGATGCCGTCGATCCCGATCCTCCCGGCGATCGGCGAGACGACGTGCATCGAGTACGTCGCGGCCGACGCCGGCGTCGACGGTGCGACTCCGCCCACTGTTGCCGCCACGGCGATGACGCCGAACGCGAGGGAAATGAATCGGGTGGATCGGCGCACGGTCGGGGCTCTCCTGCGGTGGGGGTCGACGAGTCAGTCGCGGTCTCGGTCCCGAAGCCTAGGTAGGTTCACCCCACCGATGCCCAGCAGGCACGAGCAATATGGTCGTTACGGTGGCAAGGAGCGACACGATCAAGGTCGGCACGAGCCACGGCGAGTGGTAGCGCCACGTGATCACGTGATCGCCGGCCGGGACCTCGACGCCGAGGAACAACCCGTCGACGACCACCTCGTCGGCCGCCACGCCGTCGACCTCGACGCTCCATCCGGGCAACGCCTGACGGGCGACGCTCACCACGCTGTCGGTCGCCAAGTCGACGCGCGACGACGAGGTGCTCCGGGCTCCGGCGGTCGACCTCGAGCCCGACTCGGCGCGCAGCCGGCCGCGGTCGGATCGGTGCACGGCAGCGCCGCCGTGATCCGGTCGACGATCGCGATCCCCTCGTATCGATCTGGGTCCGTGCGCAGCAGGTCGGCCGCGTCGTCGGCCGCGGCGACCGTGACCGTCGGCCACGCCACCGCATCGCCGATCCACGTCGGGTTCTCCCAGACGCTGATGTTCCCGTCGTCGGCGAGCGGGCCGACCCACCCCGGGATGAACACGTCCGGGTCGCGGCCGTTGTCGAGCAGGGCGTAGCGCACACCCAGGCGGCTCATCGACTCGGGGGTCACGGGCACGTGCAGGCTGTTGCGCAACGGCAGCTCGGTCGGGGGGTCGGGGGTGAAGCGCTCGAGGCTCTTGGCCCAGCGCTTCGTGATCTGGACCCCGCCGTCGTAGCCGTCGATCGACGGGATCTCTGACAGCACGTTCGCGTTCGGACGCATTCCCGGCACCTCGTAGGCCGGACCGAGTTCTTCGTCGGTGAGGGCGATCGTGGACCCGCCCGGGTGGTCGCGCAGGTAGTCGGTGGTCGTCGACGGATGATCGGTGAACGGCGTGTCGGTCGTCTTGCTCATCGGCATCGAGTGCAGCGACATCGCCGTCATCTCGATCGCGCCGATGGCGAGGACGGCCCCGATCGCCGCGGTCGCCCAGCGGGTGCGGGGTGTCGCGGCCATGATCACCACGACCAGGCCGATCGCGGCGGCCGCCGTCAGCGCCCACAACGCCATCGTCCGGCCTGCGGCGTCCACCAATCCGATCGCGAGCGCGCCGGCGACGGCAAGGGTCGCGACCACGGCCGCGACGAGATGAACCGGCCGGACCCGACGGGTGAGGACGTCGACACCGACGCCGACGAACAGCGAGGCGACGATCGTGAAGACCACCAGCCAGCGGGCCGAGGCACGGGCGAGATCGAAACCCGGGAGGACGTCGAACGCGGTGTCGAACACGAACGTGCGCGGGCCCATCGCCCACACGACCGCCAACACGCCGATGACGACGAACGAGATCGCCCACGGCCGTCGCTGGGGTTTCATGACGGCGTCGGTGATCCCGATCACCGCCAGCACCGCACCGACGACACCGATGAACGCGATGCTCTCGAAGCTCCCGACGAAGCGCGCCGGATCGGAGTTCTGCACGGTGCCGAGCAGCGCCCGCGCCGTCGAGCTCGGCAGCATCGCCAACTGCGGATTCAGGAGGTCCTGGTTGCGGCCGAGCGACAACGCACTGTCGGAGGTGGCGACGACGACCGCCACCAACTGCGGAAGGGCGATCATCGCCCCGAGGACCGCACCACCCGCGAGATGGGGGAGGCGGCGCCATCGCTCACCGCCGATCGCGAATCCGATGGTGGCGGCGACCGCCAACAGCAGGGTCTCGTAGACGAGTTGGGGGTGGCCGGCGAGCAGGATCGTCGCGGTCACGGCCGACATGCCGCCGATGGCCCGCCACGGCCGCTCGTTGTGCAGCACCGCATGGATCGCCACGAGCAGCAGCGGCGCCCAGGCGATCACGAGGATCTGCTCGTACTGGATCGTCTTCGTGAGCATCGCTCCCGGAGGCGACGAGGATGACGCCCGCCGCGGTCGCCCCGATGCGTCCGATCCCGAGCCGCCGGGTCAGCCACACCATGCCGAGACCGAGCACGACGAGGTGCAGCGCGACGAGGATCCCCATGCCGCGGTTGGTGCCGAACACCAGCGTGACGAGCTGCGGGGCGTACATCGACCCCGCCGACGGGTTGCCGAGGTGGGGCACGCCGCCGAAGATCAGATCGTTGAGGATCGGCAGGCGGAAGTCACGCCACGCCGCTTCGGTCACCTCGACGTTGGGGCCGGAGTACGCGTACGTGTCGAACCCGACCACGTATCGCCCCGGGAACCAGAACGACCGGCTCAACCACATCGCCACCACGGCGACGATCACGTACGGCGCGGCAGCTCGACCGTTGCGATGAGCGAACGCCCGACTGTCGGTCCGTTCGCTCATCGCAGGTCGGCTCGGTCTCGTGGTCCGGCGGCGGCGTCGGGCGTGACCGGTACGGCGGTCACGTGGGCATCGGACGGTCCTGCTTGTCCCGCTTCGCCGCCTTCTGCGCCTTCTTCCATTCCCGCACCTTCCCGAGCGTCTCCACGCCATCGATGTCCGCCACCGAGCGTGGCACGTCGTCGCCGAACTTGCCCGCCGCCTCGCGCCACCCGTCGGGCGTGACGCCCATCCGCTTGCCGAGGATCGCCACGAAGATCTTCGACTTCTCCTCGCCGTAGCCGGGCAGCGCGTGCAGGCGTTCGTACAGCTCGGCGCCACTGTTCGACGTCGTCCCAGATCGCTTCGGCCTTGCCGTCGTACTGCTCGGTGAGCACGACGCAGACGTTCGTGGATCCGGCGACCCATCGCCGCGGGGAAGCGGTGGATCGCCGGCTTGGTCGCACAGATCGTGACGAACTCCTCCTGGTCGAGTGCGGCGATCTTCCGGGCGTCGAGATGACCGAGCCGGGCCCGCAGCGTCGCCGGACCGGCGAACGCCCACTCCATCGGCACCTGCTGGTCGAGCAGCATGCCGATGAGCAGTGCGGTGCCGTCCGTGTTGAGCAGCCCGTCCGCCTCGGCGTCACCGGTGATGTAGAGCGTGCCGGCCGACATGGCTCGCAACGCTAATCGGCCCGTACTCACCGGTGTGGGGTGCTACCGGGCCTTCTTCCCGTCGTCCGTCCCGCATTCCGAGACCCACGACGGAAAGAAGGCCGGCGGTCGCCCAGTTCGCCCGAGCGCCCGTTTCCGGTCTGCCAAACCCGTCGCCCACGTTCTGAACGTGATGTTTCCTCCGACTACCGTGAGCCGATGCGGTCGCTGATCGTCGTCGCCCTGTCACTGAGCGTGATCGCCACGGCTGGCTGTTCCGGCAGCGACGACGCCGACCCGACAACCCCAACGAGCGGAACCGCCGCGCCCGCGACGACCGCCACGCCGCCCGACACCGCGGCGCCGTCCACCACCGCAACGACCGCCGCGACCACCTCGACGCCGCCGACGACCGAAGCCCCGACGACCACCCTCGATCCGACCGCCGCGTTGATCGCCGACATCGAAGCCGACCTCAACGCCGGCGAGCAAGCGCTCCTCGCTGGCGGGAGCTGATCCGGCGAACCCTGAGTTCGCGATGGAACGTCGCCAAGTACTTCTCCGGCGAAGCACTCGAGCGGCGTCGACGGAGTTTCTCGACGGTCTCGTCCGCCGACGGACTCTGGTCGCGTCCGAATCCGAACGTCGCCAATCGTGACTCGTGGTGCGGTCGATCGACCGCGGTGACGACCCGCCGATGACGTCGCGACGATCGAGCTCTGCCGGGTCGACGCCGGCGGTCGTCGTACGAGCCGCTCGGACGGTCGAGAAGCGATCGTCGATGACGACGCGATCGTACCACGAGCGATCCAACGTCGTGCTGCTCCAGTCGACGGCATCTGGGTGCGTCGAGGCGACGGGACCACGATCGAGGAACGACCGCGGGCGACGACATGCGACGAGTGAGTCGCTGGCTCTTGGCGTTGACGGCGTCGTTCGCTCGCGCACTCGCGCACGTGCCTCGGCGAGACGCGGTCACCGGTGGGAACGACCGATCCGACAGGCACCGTGACCGTGTCGGCGGCGGCGGGGCCGATCGTCACGTCGGGGAGTGGCGGGTCCGGGGTGCGGTGTACGTGGAAGGCGTTGAAGCGGGGCGATGTGGTGGGGATCGGGGCGACGGGGACGGCGTTGACACCGGAGGAGGCGGCCGAGCCGGCGACACGGGTCTTGGACGGGCGCGAGCACCGGCTCTACTCGGTGACCTGTCCGACGTCGGGGACCGACCTTCGGTACATCCCGACCGACATCGGGGTCGGCGAGTTGATCCCGGGCATCACCGACCAGGTCAGCCGGCAACTCCAACTTCCGGTGCCGTCGATCTCGCCGACACCTGCGGCGAACGGGATCGTGAACCTGGGGATGTGGCTGGCGGTCGAGCCGCAGGCGTTGGATCCCTTGACCGCGCAGGCCGGCCCAGCCGTGTGGATCACCGTCACTCCGACGTTGGCGACCACGACGTTCGACCTCGGCAACGGCGACAGCATCACCTGTGACGGCACGGGCGTTCCGATCGAGAACGTGTATCCGGACCTCGACGTGGTCGAGCAATCCCCGACCTGCGGGTACACGTACCGCACGTCGTCACCCGACGATGCGCCGTACCGGTTGACGATCACCACCACCTGGCGGTTGCCGTACGAGTCGAGCGAAGGTGCCGGCGAAATCCCACCATTGGAGCGCAGCGTCACCATCGACTACGACGTCGATGAAGTTCAAACCGTCGGCGTCCGGGGCTGAGTCGCCGGAAAGCGAAATGTGCTACATTGAAGCACATGTCGGAGATCGTCGGGATTCGGGCGCTCAAGCAGAACGCGTCGGCGGTCGTCGCCGCCGCCGCGGCAGGTGACATCGTGACGATCACCGATCGGGGCCGCCCGGTGGCTCGGATGACGGCAATCGCCTCGTCCCGGCTGGCCGAGTTGATCGAGTCGGGACGTGCGCGACCGCCCCGTCGAGCGATCTCCTCATTGCCAGCGCCGGCACCCGGGCCGAGCCTCTCTGAGGCCCTCGCCGCGATGCGCGACGCCGAACGATTCTGACGTGGCGCACTACGTCGACACGTCGGCGCTGGTCAAGCTCGTCGTAGCCGAGCCGGAAACCGAAGCGCTGCGAGCGTGGTTGACCGAGGCGGAACCGACCCTCGTCGCATGTGACCTCGTCCGCACCGAGCTGCTGCGAACGGTTCGGCGAGCTGCTCCGGATCGCGTCGTCGACGCCCGCGACGTGCTCGACGCGATCACGCTGGTCGAGGTGACGCCAGCGGTCTTCGAAGCCGCCGGACGTCTCGACCCGTCGACACTTCGAACGCTTGACGCGGTGCATCTGGCGTCTGCCCTCGATCTCGGCGACGACCTCGACGCGTTCGTGACCTACGACGACCGGCTCGCGTCGGCGGCTGAACTCTGCGGTGTGCGCGTGATCGCCCCACGCTGACCCGCCCCGATCACGCGCCCTGCGGATGGCAACACGACCGACATCCGGACGTCTGGGCGCGATTTCGTTCGGGAAGCGATCGGATTCGCGCCCGAACCTTCGAGCGGGCTCGGGCGGCGGTCCGGGCGAGGATCGCTCGCGGCCGTCGGATCGCTCACGGGCGTTCGGCGACGACGAGCATCTGTCCGGCGAGCGGCCGGTACGGCAGCTTGAGATAGAGCGGCACGAGTCGATGACCGAACGACAGCTTCGACTTCATCGTCAGGGGCAGGAAGCGCGGCTCGGAATGGACGACCGTCAGGCCGCGGGCGGCGACGAGATCCTCCAGCGAGCGGTCGGTCCACACGGTGCGGTGCGTGTAGTCGTCGAAGTACCGGTGCGGATCGAGGCGGAAGTTCGGCTGCACGAGGATCAGCCGCCCGCCCGGCGAGAGCACCCGGCCGATGTCGACGAGGAGCGCGTCGATCGTGTCGTGGTCGAGGTGCTCGAGGAAGTTGCTGGCGAACACCGTGGCGAACTCGCCGTCGGCGAAGCGGGAGAGGTCCGTGGCGTCGCCGACGATCGCCTCGACGTCAGCGCCGGCCAGTTCAGGCAGCGACGGATTGGTGTCGACCGCCACCTTGCGGCGGGCGTCGATCGACCGCAGGAAGTCCGAGTAACCCGCAGCGAGATCGAGCACCGCGCCGTCCGGATCGACCCACCGCTGCAGGTACGTGCCGACGTGCTGCCACACCGCGGCTCGCGCCGGATCGTGCGTCAGGCGCGTGGCGTAGTACTCGTTCACGGTCGGCTCACCCTATTCGTCGCAACCTGTTGCGCGGTGCCTGACCCCGCGCGACAGGTCAGGAGAGGAAGGGGTCGGCGGCGTCGGGGTCGATGTCGTAGCGGGCGATGGCGTCGGCGACGACCGATGCGTCGACGACACCGTCGGCGAGCAGGCCGCTCAGGACGCCGACGACGACGTGGCCGGTGTCGACCTCGAAGTGGCGGCGCAGTGCCTCCCGGGTGTCGGAGCGGCCCATGCCGTCGGTGCCGAGCGGGACGAACGTGCGGCCCGGCAGGAACCGGATGATCTGCTCGGGCACGAGCGTCATGAAGTCGGACACGGCGATGATCGGGCCCGGCGACTCGGCGAGCCGCGACGCGACGAGCGGGACCTTGCGCTCCTGCGACGGGTGCAGCCGGTTGAACCGCTCGGCGATCATCGCCTCCTCGCGCAACGTCTTGTACGACGTGACCGACCACAGCTCGGCCGCCACGTCGTAGTGCTCGGCCAGCTCGGCCGCGGCCGCGCGGGCCGCGGTGTGGGCGCTGCCGGAGAACAGGATCGTCGCCTGCTTCGACGGCCCTTCGGGCGCGTCGGCCCACTTGTACAGGCCCTCCACGATCTGCTCGGTCAGCCCCGGCGTGTCGGGCATCGCCGGCATCTCGTAGTTCTCGTTGTACAGGGTGATGTAGTAGAAGACGTCGGTCAGCTCGGGCGGCCCGCCGCCGTACATCCGGTTGATGCCGGCCTGCACGATCGTGCTCACCTCGTAGGCGAACGCCGGGTCGTAGGCCTGCACCGCCGGCACCGTCGACGCCAGCACGAGTGAGTGGCCGTCCTGGTGCTGGAGCCCCTCACCGAGCAACGTGGTGCGTCCCGCGGTGGCCGCCATCAGGAAGCCGCGTGTCCGGGAGTCGGCGGCCTGCCAGATGAGGTCGCCCACCCGCTGGAAGCCGAACATCGAATAGAACGTGAAGAACGGCAGCATCGGCACGCCGCGGGTGGCGTACGCCGTGCCGGCGGCGATGAAGCTCGCCATCGAGCCGGCCTCGGTGATGCCCTCCTCGAGGATCTGCCCCTTGACCGACTCGGAATAGCTGAGCAGCAGGTCGTGGTCGACCGACTCGTACTTCTGGCCCTGCGACGGCGTAGATGTTCAACTCGCGGAACAGGGCGTCCATCCCGAACGTGCGGGCCTCGTCGGGGATGATCGGCACGACCCGCGGGCCGATGTGCGCGTCGCGGCAGAGTCCGCGCAGCAGGCGGGTGAAGCCCATCGTGGTCGACACCTCCTGCCCGTTCGACCCGGCACGCAGCTCGGCGAACGGCTTGTCGTCGGGCAGCTCCATCCGGCGGCGGGCGACCGTGGAGCGCTTGGGGAGCGAGCCGTCGAGCGCCTTGCGTCGCTCCATCATGTACTGGTACTCGATCGAGTCCTTCGCCGGCCGGAAGTACGGCGGGTTCTTGTCGTCGATCGAGTCATCGGGGATCTCGTCGTGCAGGTACAGGCGGTCGCGCAGGTCGAGCAGCTGGTCCTTGGTCATCTTCTTGATCTGGTGCGTCGCGTTGCGGCCCTCGAAGCCCGGGCCGAGCGTCCAGCCCTTGATCGTCTTGCAGAGGATCACCGTCGGCCGGCCCGACCCGAGGTTCTCGGTCGCCGCCTTGTACGCCGCATAGAGCTTGCGGTAGTCGTGGCCGCCGCGGGGCAGGTTGACGAGGTCGTCGTCGGACAGGTGCGACACCATCTGCCGCAACCGTTCGTCGGGGCCGAAGAAGTTGTCGCGGATGTAGGCACCGCTCTCGATGCCGTACCGCTGGAACTGCCCGTCGACGGTGTTGTTCATCTGGTTGAGCAGCACGCCGTCCTTGTCCTGGGCGAGCAGCTCGTCCCACTTCGAGCCCCAGATGACCTTGATCACGTTCCACCCGGCCCCGCGGAACGTGGCCTCGAGCTCCTGGATGATCTTGCCGTTGCCGCGCACCGGGCCGTCGAGCCGCTGCAGGTTGCAGTTGACGACGAACACGAGGTTGTCGAGCTGCTCGCGCGAGGCGAGCGAGATCGCGCCGAGCGTCTCGGGCTCGTCGCACTCACCGTCACCGAGGAACGCCCACACCCGGCTGCCGCTCGTGTCGTCGATCTGACGGTTCTGGAGGTACCGGTTGAAGCGGGCGTGGTAGAGCGCGGTGATCGGGCCGAGGCCCATCGACACGGTCGGGAACTCCCAGAAGTCGGGCATCAGCCGGGGATGCGGGTACGACGACAGGCCGCGCCCGCCGCGCCCGATCTCCTGGCGGAAGTGATCGAGGTCGTCGTCGGTCAGGCGACCCTCGAGGTAGGCGCGGGCGTAGATGCCGGGCGCGGCGTGGCCCTGGAAGTACACGTGGTCGCCGGGCGTCCCGTCGTCCTTGCCGCGGAAGAAGTGGTTGAAGCCGATCTCGTACAGCGACGCCGAGCTGGCGAACGTCGACAGGTGGCCGCCGATCCCGTCGGCGTGCTTGTTCGCCTTGACGACCATCATCGCCGCGTTCCAGCGCACGAAGGCCCGGATGCGCCGCTCGATGTGTTCGTCGCCGGGGAACCACGGCTCCTCCTCGCGGGGGATCGTGTTGACGTACGGCGTCGACACGGTGGCGGGGAAGGAGATCTGGGTGTCGTTCGCCCGCTCCATCAGGCGGCTCAGCAGGTAGCGCGCCCGGGTCTTGCCGTGGGTGTCGACGATGGCGTCGAGGCTGTCGAGCCACTCGGCGGTCTCGCTCGGATCGATGTCTGGCAGCTGATGTACATGGCCGTCGAAGATCATCCCGACATTCTCGCAGTATTACCGACCGGTACGCGCCGAACCCGGGGGCCGAGCCGGGTGCCGCGCCCACCCCACTATGTTGCTCCCCCGATGGGAGCACTCGTGATCTACACCGACGGTGCCTGCAGCGGCAATCCCGGCCCCGGCGGCTGGGCGTGGGCGACGGCGCCCGACGGAGAACCGCACGGAGCCGGCGGCGAGGTGCGGACGACCAACCAGCGCATGGAGATCTTCGCCGTGCTCGACGCGCTGCGGACCCACGCCTCCCTCGCCGACGAGCACGGCAGCCCGATGCCGATCGAGATCGTGTCCGACTCGACCTACGTCGTGAACTGCTTCCGCGACAAGTGGTGGGTGAAGTGGGAACGCAACGGGTGGCAGAACTCGAAGAAGCAGGCGGTGGCCAACGTCGATCTCTGGAAACCGCTGATCGAGCTCGTCCGGAGCAACAACGTGACGTTCCGCTGGGTCAAGGGCCACAGCGGCGATCGCCTGAACGACCTCGTCGACCGCCTCGCCGTCGCCGCCGTCCCCCGCTGACCCGACAACGACCCGCCGACCGGCTCAAATCCTCGTTTGCGTCGGGATTTCGGAGACCCGGCCCTCACAAATCCCGACGCAAACGAGGGTTGGACGGGTGTGATGGCGAAGGGCGCGAGGGCGTCGGGGTTACAGTTTCGGGCCATGCGTCGTGTTGGGCTGATGCTGGCGGCTGTGCTGGCGACCCTGGTGGGCAGCGTCCGTCGTGGCGTTGCCGAACCAGGGCGCCCCGGCCGAGGCCGCCGGCAACGACGTGATCGCGATCGTCATCGAAGGCACCGGCAACGGTCACGGCCGCGGCATGAGCCAGTGGGGCGCCTACGGCTGGGCGGTCGAGCACGGCTGGAGCTGGGACCAGATCCTCGACTGGTACTACGGCGGCACGGCGATGGGCGACGCCGACGTCAACAGCCGGATGACCGTCCGCCTGCTCGGCCTCGACAACTCGCCCTCCGTCGGCGTGGTCTCCTACTCCGGGGGCGTGATCTGGAACGGGCAGGCGTCGCCGTACGTCTCGATGCGGGCCGAGTGGAACGGTGCGTCGTTCAACCTGTACGGCAGCGGCGCCGCCACCTGCGCGGCCGAGACCCTCCTCGGCCAGGTCGGCGGCGTGTCGTTCACGACGGCGACGGGGGAGGTCAGCAACTCGAGCGCACCCGCAGCGATCGGCGTGTGTGAACCGAACGGGTCGGTCACCCACTACCGCGGATCGATCGACGTCACGAACCCGGCAGGCGTGCGGGTCGTCAACAGCCTGCGCACGGAGGACTACCTCCGCGGCGTCGTCCCCGCGAGGTCGCCGCCAGCTGGGCCGATGCCGGCGGAGGCGCCGGCGCCAACGCCGTGCGCGCCCAGGCCGTCGCCGCCCGCTCGTACTCGCTCGCCCAGAATCGCTACCCGTACGCCAAGACGTGCGACACCACCGCGTGCCAGGCCTACGACGGCGCCGCGACACGCACGTCGGTCGACGCCCAGCCCCTGCTGCTCGAGGACAACCGCAGCAATCAGGCCGTCGTCGCGACGGCGGGCAAGATCCGTGTCGCGGGCGGTGGGATCGTCTCGACCGAGTTCTCGGCATCGAACGGGCCCCGCACGGCCGGCGGATCGTTCCCCGTCCGCGACGACGCCGGAGGCGACGGCACGGCGCTGAATCCGAACCACCGGTGGACGCGAATCCTCGACGCCGACACCCTCGCGGCGACGTACGGGCTCGGTTCGATCACGTCGGCGCAGATGGTCGAGGCGGCCGACCCCCAATACCGGATCTACGACGGCATCTGGTACAACGACCTCGTCCTGACGGGGTCGAACGGAAACACGTTCCGCCAGCAGGCATGGGACTTCCGCGGCGCCAACGGGCTGCCGTCGCCGGGCTTCACCGTGCGCGTGGTCACGAGGAACTCGACGAACGCGACGATGGCGTTCATCGGCGACTCGATCGGCGTCGGGGTCGCCGGTTCCGACACGGCCCCGCTCCGGATCGTGACCGACGGGACGTTCGCGTCGTCGTCGTTCGACTCGGCCGTCAACCGGCGCACCAACGTCGCCGACCGCCACCGTGTCGAGCGGCGTGCAGGTCGCCGCCTCGCTTCCGGCGAACCTCGACCTCGCCGTCGTCGAGCTCGGGTACAACGACCCGCCGTCGGGGTTCGCGGCCGACATCGACGCGATGATGTCCACGCTCACCGCCCGCGGGGTGAAACGCGTCGTGTGGGTCAACATGGCCGAGTACCGCACCGCGGCCGACGGGAGTTCGTTCTACCGCGCGTCGAACGCGGCGCTGAACGCAGCCCGCGCGCGCTGGCCCAACCTCGACGTCGCCCTGTGGAGCCAGGCGAGCTCGGTGTCGGAACACGTGCGCTGGTTCGCCAGCGACGGGGTCCACCTCACCACGACCGGCAACGCACAGTTCTCGCTCTGGCTGCGCGACTACGTGGCCGGGGGATCGAAGACGTCGGCGCGGCGCCTCTTCGCCAATCAACGAGTCGAGCTGCAGGTCGTCGGCGAGACGGTCACGGGCGCCAACGGGGCCGTGGGTATCGTGCCGGGGGACGCCTCGGCGGTCGCCCTGAACATCACCGGGGTCGAGCCCGACGAAGCCGGATACATGACGGTGTGGCCCTGCGACGTGCCGCGACCGGAAGCGTCGAACCTCAACTTCACCACCGGCGCGGTGGTGGCCAACGGGGTGATCGCGCCGATCGGTGCGAGCGGCAAGGTCTGCATCTACTCGAACCAGGCGAGCCACCTCCTCGTCGACATCGCCGGTTGGTTCGCGGGCGGCGATGCCGCCACCGCGGCGTTCATCGGCACCACCCCGAACCGGTTCATCGACACCCGCAACGCGATCGGCACGCCGAAGGCCCGGCTGCCGGCGAACGGGGTACTGCGCGTGCCGATGGCCGGCGCCGCCGTGCTCCGCACCGACGGCACGCCGGCGAACATCCCCGCCGGCTCGCCCGCCGTCGCCGTGAACGTCACCGCCGTCAACCCGTCGGCCGCCGGCTACCTGACCGTGTGGCCCTGCGGCACGCCCATGCCCGTCGCGTCGAACGTCAACTTCACGAAGGGTGCCAACGTCGCCAACGGCGTCGTCGCACCGGTCGGACCCGACGGCGGGATCTGCATCTACTCGAACCAGCAGACCGACATCCTCGTCGACGTGCTCGGCTGGTTCGGTGGGGGAGCGGGGACTCCGCCGTTCGTCGGTGCCGTGCCCCTGCGCCTGGTCGACACCCGCAACGCGATCGGCGGCCCGACCGGCCGCATCACGCCCAGCACTCCGCGGGCGGTCCCGGTGCGCGGCGTCACGCTCACCGTGAACGGTGCGGCCCAGGCCGTGCCGGCTGATGCCACCGCCGTCGCCCTCAACGTCACCATCGCCGAGGCCGGCGAGGCAGGGTACGCGACCGTGTGGCCCTGCGGCACGGCCCGGCCGGAGGCCTCGAACGTCAACTTCGTCCGTGGTGGCACCGTTGCGAACGGTGTGGTGGCCCCGATCGGCCCCGACGGATCGGTGTGCGTGTTCTCGGACAAGGACGCGCACCTCATCGTCGACATCTCCGGATGGTTCACGGGAGGCAGTTCGCCGGGCTTCACCGGCAACGTTCCGCTCCGCCTGCTCGACACGCGCAACAGCATCGGCCCCGCGCCCATCTGATCGGCTCGGTTCGTTCGGGGTCGGGGCCGAAACGAACACGGTGTGCGTTTGGGGTCGGGGCCAGAACGAACCGGGAGCGCGATTACTGCGGAGCGCGGCCCCGCACGTATCTTCGGCGGCATGGACATCACAGGCGCAAGCGCAATCGTCACGGGCGGATCATCGGGAATCGGAGCGGCGACGGCACGCCTGCTCGCGGCACGGGGCGCGAAGGTCGTCATCGCCGACCTGCAGGAGGACAAGGGCAACGCCCTCGCCGACGAGATCGGCGGCGCGTTCTGCAAGGTCGACGTCACGAAGACCGACGACATCGTCAACGCCGTCGAGATGGCGAAGTCGATGGGTCCGGTCCGCGTGCTCGTCAACTCCGCCGGCATCGGCTGGGCCCAGCGCACGATCGGCAAGGACGGCACGGTCGATTCGGCCGCCAACCTCGACGCGTTCAAGAAGGTCATCGCGATCAACCTGATCGGCACGTTCGACTGCATCCGCGTCGCCGCCAGCGCGATGAGCATCACCGAGCCGCTCGAGTACGGCGAGCGGGGAGCGATCGTCAACATCGCGTCGGTCGCCGCGTTCGACGGCCAGATCGGCCAGGCGAGCTACTCCGCGTCGAAGGGCGGCGTCGTCGGTATGACGCTCCCGGTCGCCCGCGACCTGTCCGCCGTCGGCATCCGCGTCAACACCGTGGCGCCCGGCCTCATCGACACGCCGATCTACGGCGAGGGTGAGAACAGCGAGGCGTTCAAGGAGAACCTCCAGAAGGGTGTGCTGTTCCCGAAGCGCCTCGGCGACCCGGAGCAGCTGGCGTCGATGGTCGTCGAATGCGTCACGAACAGCTACATGAACGCGGAGACGATCCGCGTCGACGGTGGCATCCGCATGCCTCCGAAGTGACGTCGTCGATTTGCCCGCTCGACTGCGTTGCGCAGCTCGTCGTTGCCCAAAGGCAACTTCGGCGCCTCGCGCCTTGCCTCGAACAAATGATCGCCGACTCGGAATCGAGGATTGATCCGCGTAGCGAGCTCGTCGGACGGGCTACGTCGTGTAGTCGGCGTTGAAGCGGACGTACTCGTCGCTCAGGTCGCAGCCCCAGACCGTGGCGTCGGCGTCGCCGGTGCCGAGGCTCACGTGGATCAGCACGTCGGTGCCCTTCATGTACGTCGACAGCGCGGCCAGGTCGGCATCGTCGAGGCGGCGCGGGTACACCTCGTCGGTCGCCGAAACGGATCACGACGGCCTCCTGGTCGATGTCGGTGTCGTCGCTGCACTTGCCGATGGCCATCGCCACCCGGCCCCAGTTCGGATCGCCGCCGTGCACCGCGGTCTTCACGAGCGGCGAGTTGACGATCGCCTTCGCCACCCGCTTGGCCTGCGCGGCGTCGCGGGCGTGGTCGACGCGCACCTCGATCATCGACTGCGCACCCTCGCCGTCGCGCACGATCTGCTTGGTCAGATCGAGCGCCACGGCGGCGACCGCCGCTTCGAACGCGGCCGGATCGACAGGTCCCGCCGCGCCGGACGCCAGCAGGATCGTGGAGTCGCTCGTGGACGTGTCGGTGTCGATGCTCATCGCGTTGAACGTGCGGTCGACGACGCGCGCATAGATCTCGTGCAACGTGGGCGGGTCGACCTCGGCGTCGGTGAACAGCAGCGAGATGTGCGTCGCCATGTCGGGCTCGATCATCCCGACGCCCTTGGCCATCCCGACCACCCGCGCCGCCGAGCCGGCGACGGTGGCCGACGCGACCTTGGCGACGGTGTCGGTCGTCATCATCCCGGCCGCCGGGCCGTCGGCATCGGTGCGCGGCAGGAGAGCCGGGATCGCCGCGAGACCCGGACGGATCCGATCCATCGGATAGCGCCGGCCGATCACTCCGGTCGAGGTGACCACCACGTCGTCGGGGGCGCAACCGAGCCGATCGGCGACGGTGCGGGCCACTTCGGCCGCATCGTCGTCGCCGTCCTGCCCGGTGGCGACGTTGGCGTTCTTCGAGATCACGACGACCGCGCGGGCGAACCCGTTGGCCACGTGCCGGCGCGACAGCGTGACACTCGGCCCGGCGAAGCGGCTCTTGGTGAACAGCGCGGCGACCGGAACCGGGCGATCGGCGGCGACCACGACGAGGTCGTCGGTGTCGTCCTTCACCCCGATGTTGGCGACATGGGCCCGAAAGCCCGCCGGGAAGCTCGGTCACGGGACTGCCGTGGCGAGCGGCGCGAGGTGGCCCGCGCATTCCGGATCGGCGCGCAGGCCCTGGTTGATGGCGGTGAAGATCGACTCCAACGCGGCCACCTGCGTGGCGTCGAGGTGGTCGAAGATCCGGCGCCGCACGCTTGCGACATGATGCGGCGCGGCGCCCTCGAGCGTCGCTCGGCCACCGTCGGTCAGTACGGCCATCATCACGCGTCGGTCGCGCTCGGACCCCTGGCGCACCACGGCGCCGGACTTCACGAGGCCGTCGAGACGGCGGGTGAGGCCGCTCGGCGAGAGCTGCAGCTGGTCGGCGAGATCACACATGCGCATCTGATTGCCCTCGGCCTCGGACAGGTAGACCAGCACCTGGTAGTCGCCCAGATCAACGCCCTGTAGCGCCAGGTCGGCCTCCAACGCGCCCAACAGGTCGGCGTTCGTACCGATGAACGCACGCCATGCCCGCATCTCGTCCGCAGAGAGCCAGTTCGTCATACGGACAGGCTACCGGACGCGATGCTTCCGGCCGCAACAATTGTGCCGCACAAGCACTGGGCGACCGGCCAGGTCAGCGTTGCCCGGTCAGGCGATCGCCGCCTGGAGGGCATCGGCGAGGTCGGGATGGCGGAACTCGTACCCGTCGTCCGAGCAGCACCCGCGGCACGACCCGCTGGCCGGTGAACAGCAGGTTCTCGGCCAGTTCGGCGCCGAGCAGCAACCGCGGGCCGAACTTCGGGATCGGCAGCACGGTGGGGCGGTGCACGGCGGTGCCGAGCGTGTCGGTGAACTCGGCGTTCGTCACCGGATTGGGCGCGGTGAGGTTGACCGGGCCGGAGACCGCCGACGACAGCAGGTGCACGATCGCGCCGACCTCGTCGTCGATCGAGATCCAACTCTGCCACTGCTCGCCCGATCCCATCTTTCCGCCGAGCCCGAACTTGAACAGCGGGAGCTGCTTCTTGAGCGCGCCGCCGTCACCCGACAGCACGACGCCGCTGCGGAGGTGGGCGACCCGGACGCCGGCGTCCGCGGCCGGCGCCGTCGCTGCTTCCCAGGCGACGCACACGTCGGCGAGGAACCCGGTGCCCGGTGCCGACGTCTCGTCGAGCAGCTCGTCGCCCCGCGCACCGTAGATGCCGACCGCCGAGCCCGACAGCAGGACGGCGGGCGGGTGCGCCATGCCGGCGATCGTCGAGGCGATCAGGGTCGTTCCTTCCGACCGGCTGTCGCGGATGGCGCGCTTGTAGTCGTCGGTCCAGCGGTGGTCGGCGATGCCCGCGCCGGCGAGATGGACCACGGCGTCGACACCGTCGAGCGCGGTCGGGATCGAGTCTCCCCTCCGACGGCGACCACGTGACGTCCGCATCCTTGGCCTGGCGCGAGATGCGAACCACGTCGTCGCCGCGTCGACGCGGAGGTGCGCGACGAGCGCTGATCCGATGAGTCCGGTGGCTCCGGTGACGGCGATACGCACAGGTCGAGGGTAGGTCGCGTCGAGCCTCGTGAAACATCGCTCAGCACGCGCGTCGTTTGATTACCTTGTGGCGCCATGAGCGACGAGTCAACGGCGGGCTGGCTTCCACCTGGCGGGCAATCTGCGCCGCCACCGTTCACCCCTCCACCAGTCCCCCCTCCACCAGTCACATCGGCACCGATGACGCCGCCCCCGCCGCCGGCGACGCCTCCGTCCGGCAGCGTGGAGCACGACGACGAGAGCGATGGTGGCGGTCGCAGCCGGAAGGTGTTGATCGGCGCCGTCATCGGCGTCCTCGCGATCGGCGCGGCCGGCGTGTTCGCCGTCACCCAGATGGCGGGCGACAACGAGGGCGGTGCCGCCAGCCCCGAGGAACTCGGCGACGCCGTGATGGAATCGATCGCCCAGGAGGACTTCCTCGGTGTCATCGATCTCCTGTTGCCCGGCGAGCGCGAGACGTTCGGTGCACCGCTGACGGAGTTGGTCGACGAGCTGCAGCGACTCGAAGTGGTCAGCGACGGCGCGTCGCTCGAAGGGATCGACGGCTTCGATGTCGCGCTCGACGGACGTTCCGTCGACGTGGCCACCACGAACGTCGACGACATCGCCAACATCACGATGACCGCCGACGCGACGGTCACGGTCAACGGCGACGAGCTCCCGGTGGGTGAGCTGTTGACCGACAACTTCGGCGACGTGTTCGACGAGATGGAGGGCGTCGAGGAGACCGACTCGGGCCTCGAGTTCTCGCTGCCGGTCACCGCCGTCGAGCAGGGCGGCCGCTGGTACATCTCGGCCCTGTACTCGACCGCCGAGACGGCGCGGCAGCGGGCCGGATTCGACGAGATCCCGACGGAAGGGATCGTGCCGAAGGGCGGCGACTCGCCGGAAGGTGCGGTCGACGTGCTGCTCGACGGTGTCGAACAACTCGACCTGTCGGCGGTCATCGGTGCGATCAACCCGAACGAAGCCGAGGCCCTGCAGCGCTACGCACCGCTGTTCCTCGGCGAGGCCCAGGACGCGCTCGACGAGATCCCGGTCACGATGGAGTTCACGGGCACCGAGTACGAGGTGAGCGGCGACGGCAGCACCCGGTCGGTGATCGTCAAGGCGACGCACCTCGCGGGCGAGTTCCGCGACCCGAGCGGCGAGACGTCCGAGACGGTGCCGTTCACGCTCGACTACGCCGACGGCTGCTACCAGGCCGAGACGCAGGGCGAGTCGATCGACACGTGCGCCAACGGCGAGACGGGCGACCTCACCGACGTCGAGGATGCCCTCGCCGAATTCGGTGCCGACGAAGCGTTCGGCGAATTGCAGGCCCTCGCCGAGGACATCCTGTCCGACTACGAGCAACCCGGTGTCACGGTCAAGGAGGTCGACGGCGAGTGGTACGTGAGCCCGATCGCCACGAGCTTCGACCAGTTCTTCGCCGTCAGCCACGCGCTCGACCGCGACGAGCTGGAGCGGGCCGCCGACGCGATCACCGAGGCGGTCGGGTCGATCGACGAGGTGTACAACGACACGCTCGACGACTTCGACGACCTGGGCGATGTCGCCACCGGCAGCACGACCGACAGCGGGAGCGGCAGCGCGACCGACAGCGACAGCGGTACCGACGACACCGTGCCGAGCGACACCGTGTTCGAGGAGGACGCCGTCGACCCCTACAGCGAATGCCTGCAGAGCACGACGGCCGAGGAGGCCGCCGACTGCTTCGCGGCCGCCATCGACGCCGGCGACCTCCCGGAGGGTTCGATGCCCGTCGAGCTCGAGTTCCCCGAGTGCGGCGTGGGTGACGTGTTCGTCGGGGTGACGACGCTGTTCGACATGACCGACGAGGAGTACACCGTGCTGGTCACGACGGCCAACGAGTGCTTCACGGCGCTGATCGCGAGCGGCGCGGTCGACGAGTTCCGGGTGCCGGGCGACTACCTCCACCCGGAATGTGCCGAGGGTCGCAACCCGTGGAACTTCGACAACGATGACGACGACCTGTTCAGCCGCTGGATCGACTGCATCTACCAGTGACCTGGGGGCCAGGTTCAGTCCGGCCGTAGCATCGGGCGGCGATGAAGACCCGCACGCTGCTGCTGCTCGCGGTCGGCACGGCCCTTGCGATCCTGCTCGCCGGTGGCGTCCTGCTGTTCCAGCTGTCGAGCGAGTCGAACGCCGTACCCACGGTCGCACTCGGCGACGAGGCGCAGATCGGCGACGTGTCGATCACGGTGTTCGGCGCTGCACCCACCGACGCCGGCGATCTCTATGGTGTCGACGTCGAGATCGGCGGCGTCGACGATCCCGACGGACTCGACTCGATCCGGCTCGTCACCGGTGACCGCAGTCTGGCGCCGCTGGGCGCGGCGGCCGATGGGCGCTGCACCGAGATCACCGAGGCCGCGGTGCGGTGCCGGCTCGACTTCGACACCAGCGGTTCGGAGACGACGAGCAGGGTCGTGGTGATGCGGCGAGGTGACGATCAGGCGAACTGGCGGTTGCCGGCCGGTTGACCGGCCCGGGTGACTGGAGGTGACTGGTGCTCTCCGCACCGGCCATCGGCCCGGAGACCGATGACGTGGACCGCGTGGGGCGCTACCGTGATCGGCGATGAGTGACCAATTCGACCTGGTGGTGATCGGTGGCGGACCGGGGGGTTACTGCGCTGCGCTGTACGGCGCATCGGCCGGGCTCAAGGTCGCCCTGGTCGAGATGGATGCGCTCGGCGGCACCTGTCTGAACCGCGGCTGCATCCCGGCGAAGGCCTTCCTCGAGACCGCGGCCGTGAAGCGCCACGTCGACCACGCAGCCGACTTCGGCATCGAGGCCGGCGGACCGCCGAGCGTCAACTTCGCCCGCACCCAGGAGCGCAAGCAGGGCATCGTCGCCGGACTCGTCGGCGGCATCGCCGCGATGTGCAAGGGCCGCAAGGTCGAGGTGTTCAACGGCGTCGGATCGCTCGGTGCCGACAAGACGGTCACGGTCGCGATGACCGACGGGTCGTCGGCCACGATCACCGGCGACACCGTGCTGCTCGCCACCGGGTCGGTGCCCCGCCTGATCCCGAACTTCGAACGCGGCGGCCCGATCATGACGAGCGACGAGGTGCTCGACCTCGACACGCTGCCCGCCCGGGTGGCCGTGATCGGCGGCGGAGCGATCGGTTGCGAGTTCGCGTCGACCTTCGCCGACCTCGGCAGCGAGGTGACGATCCTCGAAGGCCTCCCGAAGATCCTCCCCGGCCTCGACGCCGACCTCGCCAAGGTCGTCGAGAAGTCGTTCAAGAAGAAGAAGATCGCCATCCGCACCGGCGTGATGGTCAACGGCCACACCCCCAACGGGTCGGGTGGCACCACGGTGAACTTCGGCGACGGCGAGTCGGTCGAGGTCGACGCCGTGGTCGTGTCGGTCGGTCGCCGGCCGTTCGCCGACAAGCTCGGCCTCGACGGCACGAAGGTCATCGTCGACCAGCGCGGCTTCGTCGAGGTCGACGAGTACTGCCAGACCGGTGAGCCCGGGGTCTACGCCGTCGGCGACCTCATCAACACGCCGCAACTCGCCCACGTCGGGTACGCCGAGGCGATCATGGTGATCAAGCACCTCCTCGGCGAGTCGCCGATGCCGGTGATGTACGACCGGGTGCCGTGGGCGATCTACTGCCATCCCGAGGTCGCCTGGGCCGGCCCGGACGAGGCGGCGGCCAAGGCGGCCGGTCACGACGTCGTCGTGTCGAAGCACCCGTTCAAGTTCAACAGCCGCGCCCAGATCGTCGGCGAGACCGAGGGTCTCGTGAAGATCATCGCCAAGAAGCGCCCGGACGGCACCGCCGGTCAGGTGCTGGGAGTGCACATGGTCGGACCGTGGGTCACCGAGCAGCTGTCGGGCGGGTACCTCGCGGTGAACTGGGAAGCGACGGTCGACGAGATCGCCGAGTTCATCCAGCCCCACCCGAGCCTGTCGGAACTGTTCGGGGAAACGGTGCTGGCCCTCACCGGGCGCAGCTTCAACGGCTGACCTCCATCCACCGACCAATCGACCGCAACCATCGACCAGGACAGACAGAGGAACAGCACATGGCAGACGTCACCCTTCCGCAACTCGGTGAAACCGTCACCGAAGGCACGATCACGCAGTGGTTCAAGAGCGTGGGCGACACCGTCGCTGCCGACGAGCCGCTGTTCGAGGTGTCCACCGACAAGGTCGACACCGAGGTGCCGTCGCCGGTGTCCGGCGTGCTGACCGAGATCCGTGTGCCCGAGGGTGACACCGTCGACGTCGGCACCGTGATCGCCGTGGTCGGCGACAGCGATGCCGCAGCTGCCCCCGCTCCGGCCGAGGCGCCGAGCGCACCGGAGGCGACAGCCGCACCGGCGGCCTCCGACCCGGCCGAGGCCGACGCGCCGGCCGAAGCACCACCGGTGACTGAATCCACCGCGCCCGCCGAGGCCCCAGCACCCGCCGAGGCAGCGCCTGCCGGCGCCGCCCGCGCCCGCCGCACCGGCGGCCGCGGCGCCCCCGCCACCACCGCCTGCCGCTCCCGCGCCGGCCGCGGCCGCAGCGACGACCGACAACCGGCTGCTGTCGCCGGTGGTCCGCCGGCTCGTCAACGAACACGGCCTCGATCCCGACGCGATCACCGGCACCGGCCCGGGCGGGCGCATCACCCGTGACGACGTCCTCGACCACATCGACGCCACCGGCGCCACGCCCCAGGCGGCCGCACCAGCAGCACCTGCCGCACCGGCTGCCGCACCCGCACCGGCCGCCGCTCCTGCACCGGCCGCCGCTCCGGCACCGACAGCTGCGCCCGCGGCCGCACCGGCAGCAGCGATGGCGGCGCCGACCTCCACGGCGGGCGAGCGCGACACGAGCGTGCCGCTGTCGAAGATCCGCACCCTCACCGGCAACCACATGGTGATGAGCAAGGCCACGAGCCCCCACGCGTTCAGCGTGGTCGAGGTCGACTTCGCCAACGTCGACGTCGTGCGCAACGCCGTGAAGGACGAGTGGAAGGGCACCCACGGGTTCAGCCTCACCTACCTCCCGTTCATCTCCCGGGCGATCATCGACGGCCTGCGCGAGTTCCCCCATCTCAACGCGAGCGTCGGCGAGCGCGACCTGATCGTGCACAACTTCGTCGACCTCGGCATCGCCGTCGACCTCGACTACGAGGGCCTGCTCGCGCCGGTGATCCGCGACGCCGAGACCAAGCGCCTGGCCGCGCTGGCCAGCGAGATCTCCGATCTCGCCAACCGCGCCCGGACCCGCAAGCTGAGCCCCGACGAGATCTCCGGCGGCACGTTCACCATCTCGAACAACGGATCCGCCGGCTCGGTGCTCACGATGCCGATCATCAACCAGCCGCAGGTGGCGATCATCTCCACCGACGCGATCGTCCGCAAGCCGGTCGTCACCGTCGGCCCCGACGGGGGAGAGGCGATCGCCATCCACCCGGTCGGCAACCTCGCCATGAGCTGGGACCACCGGGCGTTCGACGGTGCGTACGCGGCCGGCTTCCTCAAGCGGGTCAAGGCGATCCTCGAGACGAAGGACTGGTCCACAGAGCTATGACGATTGTCTCGGCCTCACGCGGGCCGCGCCGACGATCGGGGTCGGCCGAGAGTCCGGGCTGGCGTGCCGACCGACTCCGCCGCCGCTGCGGGTCCGTTGGCTCGGCCGCGTGGCGTACCGGGAGGCGCTCGCGCTGCAGACCGGCCTGTTCGAATCGGGTTCCGAGCAGCATCTGCTCCTGTTGGAACACCCCCACGTGTTCACGCACGGGATGCGGGCCGACCTCGAACACAACCTGAAGTGTGAACCGGCCGCGGTCGGCGCCGAACTCGTGCCGGTGAAGCGGGGCGGCGACATCACCTACCACGGCCCCGGTCAGCTCGTCGGCTACCCCATCCTCAACGTCGACAACCGGCTCGGCGCGGCGGCGCACGTGTGCGGTGTCGAGGGCCTGCTCATCGACGCGCTGCGTGAACTCGGCCTGCCGAACGCCGGCCGGCTCGAGGGGTTCGCCGGTGTGTGGCTCGACGTCGACCATCCCGACCCCGCGGTCGTGCCGCGCAAGATCGCGGCGATCGGCGTGCGCCTCCGCGACGGGCGCACGATGCACGGCTTCGCCCTCAACGTCACGACCGACCTGACCTACATGCGCGAGCACATCGTGCCGTGCGGCATCGGCGACCGGCCGGTCACGTCGCTCGCCGAGGAGGGCATCGACGTGGCGATGCACGACGTGGTCGATGTCGTCGCGCGGTTGGCCGCCGACCGGTGGGCCTCCGGCGAGCTGGAGCGCCAGGACGTCGCGTGGCACCACCCCGCCGACGACCGCGACCTGTCGGCGTTCTCCCGTGGCGACGGGCCCGGCGCGTCGATCCGTCCGGTCGCCAACCGCGCCGCCGCCCGGCTCGAGCAGGCCGGGGTCACCGACGGGCTGTCGATCAGCACGCGCAAACCCGAGTGGCTGCGCCCGCGGGTGCAACTCGGCCCGGAGGTGATGGCGCTCAAGCACACCGTGCGCGACCTCGGCCTCGTCACGGTGTGCGAGGACGCCGGCTGCCCCAACCTGTCCGAATGCTGGGCCGACGGCACGGCCACGTTCATGGTGCTCGGCGACCGCTGCACGCGGGCGTGCGGGTTCTGCCTCGTCGACACGCGCCGCCCGCTCGCGCCGCAGCACGACGAACCGGCACGCGTCGCCGAGGCGATCGACCGGATGGGTCTCGATCACGCGGTGC
This sequence comes from Ilumatobacteraceae bacterium, assembly GCA_963752815.1. Lineage (GTDB taxonomy): Bacteria > Actinomycetota > Acidimicrobiia > Acidimicrobiales > Ilumatobacteraceae > Sva-07. Next base: position 30,606 of record CAVVZI010000011.1, read on the forward strand.
TCACGATGGTGGCGCGTGACGATCTCGCCGACGGCGGCATGGCGCACGTGGCGGCCTGCGTCGAGGCGATCCGCGACCGTCGCCCCGCGACGCGGGTCGAGACGCTCGTCTCCGACGCCCACGGCGACGACGCGTCGTTGGCGCTGCTGTTCGCCGTGCGCCCCGACGTGTTCAACCACAACGTCGAGACGGTCGCCCGGCTCCAACGGGCGGTCCGCCCATCGGCCGGCTACGCCCGGTCGCTCGCCGTGCTCGCCCGCGCCAAGGCGGCCGGGTTGGTCACGAAGACGGGGTTCATGGTCGGCCTGGGGGAGACCGACGACGAGATCGTGGGGTGTCTGGCCGACATCGCCGGCATCGGCGTCGACATCGTCACCATCGGCCAGTACCTGCGGCCCACGTCGCACCACCTGCCGATCGCCCGCTACGCCGAGCCCGCCGAGTTCGTGCGCTGGAAGCAGATCGGCGAGGCGCTCGGCATCGGGCACGTCGAGGCGGGCCCACTGACCCGGTCGAGCTATCACGCCCGTTCTGCTGCCGATGCCGTCGCGACGCCGGTGGCACTGAGCGTCCGCTGAGTCGGCGGTGAGCGACCCGACGCACGGCGTGGGCGGGGATCGTTCGCCGGTCTGGTCGGTCGAGCAGGTCGAGTCGATCGCTCCGTCGCCGGCGGTGCTCACGTCGGCGCGACCGATCGCCACGCCGGGCCGCTGGGCGCACCTCGGTGCCGACGACGACGCGGTGTGGGGGTCGTTCCGCGGGAGCAGCGCCGAACCGTACGACACCGTCGTCGACCACCGTCGCGTCGGCGTCCGGTGCACGTGTCCGAGCCGCCGGGTGCCGTGCAAGCACGCCCTCGCGCTGTTGCTGTTGTGGATCGGCGGCCACGTCCCCGACGCGGTCGCGCCCGCCCACGTCACGTCGTGGCTCGAGCGCCGCCGGATCGCCGACGGACGCGACACCCCGTCAGCGGCCGCTCCCACGACCGCCGACGACGCCGCGGATCCGGCCGGCGGCGAGGTCGGTGTCGGCGACCACGACGACGATCACGACGTGCCGCCGCCTCCGATCGACCGGCCGGACGGACGCGACGACCGGGTGGCGCGGATGTACGAGGGGCTCGACGAACTCGACCGCTGGCTGGTCGACCGGATGCGCACCGGCCTCGCCGACCCGGCACTGGCGCAGTTCGCCACGTGGGATTCCCTGGCGGCGCGACTCGTCGACGCCCGTGCCGGCAGCCTGGCCAATCGGGTCCGCCGACTGGCCGGCCTCGTCGGCGCGTCGGCCGACTGGCACCAACGGGTGCTCGACGAGATCGGTCTGCTCCACCTGCTGTCGCAGGCGGGCCGCCGGCTCGGCACGCTCCCGGACGACCTCGCCGATCGCGTCGCGACCACCGTCGGGTGGCAGGTCCGCCAGGCCGACGTGCTCGTCAACGTTCCCGAGACCGACCACTGGCTCGTGGCGGGACGCAGCGACACGCGGGAGGACCGCATCGAGGTGCGCCGGACGTGGCTGCGCGGCGCCACGTCGGGCCGGTGGGCGTTGATCCTGTCGTTCGCCGCCTATCGCCAGAGTCTCGACACGTCGCTCGAGGTCGGCACCACGATCCACGCCGACCTGCACCGCTACCCCGGCCACGCCCTCCGCGCCCTCCTCACCGACCCGAAAAATGGAGCAGATGTCGCGCTCAGCGCGACATCTGCTCCATTTTTCGGGGTCGTGGAACTGTGTGAGGAGGTGGGGCGGGCGTTGGCGGCCGAGCCGTGGCTCGATCGGGTGCCGGCGCTCGTGCGGGCGGCGCCGGCGAAGTCGGGTGGGCGCTGGGTGCTCACCGACGACACGGGTTCGCTCCCGCTCGACGACGCCTCGCATTCGGTGATGTCGGGACTGCCGGTGCTGCTCGCGATGTCGGCCGGACGGTCCAGTCGACCTCGCCGTCGAGTGGACCCCGACCGGCCTCGTGCCGCTCACGGTGTTCGGCGAACGGGCCGCGGTCGACATCGGACCGCGCGCCGACCCGTCGTTCGTGGGGGCGGCATGACGACCACCGAACGCGGCATCGACGTGCACTGGGACGAGCTCGTGACGGTGGCCCTGCTCGGCACCGATCGACGCGATCCGCCGCCGATCGACGGGCCGATCGGCGACGTCGTGGCCGACGCGATGGCCCCGAACCCGGCCGAGCGCATGCTGACCGAGGTCGCCGCGGCAACCTCGGTCCGGCGGGCGGCGTTCGTGCCGCGTGACCGTGCCGAACCGATGACGCCGCCCGCGGTCGACCAGCGACCGGTGTGTCCGCCGGCGGCCGTGCGACGGTGGCTCCACGTGGTCGCGTCGTGGCCCGTGCTCGAGGACGAATGGACGCTCACGCTCATCGAGCACGGCTGGCGGGCCGATCCGCAGATCGTGCCGGCGATGCTCGCCCGCCACCGGACCGACGCCGTGCGTCGGGCGCACGCGGTGGCGGCCGCCGGCCCGCTCGCCGAGTGGCTCGCCGAGCACGTGGAGTCGTTGCGTCCGGCCACCTCGCTGGCGCGGCCCGACCGCGAACGCATCGGTGTGCTGCCGACCCTGCCCGTCCCGCCCGACCTCGCCGACCTGGCCGGCCAGCCGGGGGAGCGGATCGGTGCCGTGCTCGCCGGAGCACTCGAGGGCGGTGCGCTCGGACCGTCGCACCGCAACGTGCTCGTGAACACGCTGGCCCGGGTCGCTCCCGGCGAGCTCGGGGCGATCGCCGCCGAACTCGAGCAGGTGTCGCCGAACGCGATGGCATACGGACTCGCCTCGTCGCTGGCCGATCTGGCCCGCACCCGGCGCGCCATGCTGGACGAACTGGCCGTTCCGGGGCCACCGGTAGTGTCGCCGCCTGTGCGTGAGCGAATGGTGACCGACCGGTGAGCGACATCGACGACATCCTGCGGCCGCACGCCGAAGCGCAGTTCGCCTCCGAGTTGGCGGCCCTCGCCCGGGTCGACGATCGTGAGCGCCCGCCGGGTTGGCGGCTGTCGCCGTGGGCGGTCGTCCGGTACGTGATGGGCGGGACCGCTGGCGACGACCCAAACGATCGGGTGGTGATCACGCCGAAGTACGTCGGCCAGCAACGGCTCGTCGAGATCGCGGTGGCCACGCTCGCCACCGATCGGGCCCTGCTGCTGCTCGGCGTGCCCGGCACCGCCAAGACGTGGCTCAGCGAGCATCTCGCGGCGGCGATCAGCGGCGACTCCACGCTGCTCGTCCAGGGCACCGCCGGCACGACCGAGGAGACGCTGCGCTACGGGTGGAACTACGCCCGGCTGCTCACCGAGGGTCCGAGCCGTGAGGCGCTCGTGCCCGGGCCCGTCTTCCGGGGGATGGAGCGCGGGGCGATCGTCCGGGTCGAGGAACTCACCCGCATGCCCGCCGAGGTGCAGGACGCGCTCGTCACGGTGCTGTCGGAGAAGGTGCTGCCCGTGCCGGAGCTCGACACCGAGATCGCGGCGCGGCGCGGCTTCAACCTGATCGCCACGGCGAACGACCGCGATCGTGGTGTCAACGAACTGTCGAGCGCGTTGCGCCGGCGGTTCAACACGGTCGTCCTGCCGCTGCCGGCGTCGGCCGACGAGGAGATCGCCATCGTGAGCCGCCGGGTGCGCGAGCTCGGCGCGACGCTGTCGTTGCCCGACGTGCCCGCCGCCGCCGACGAGATCGCGCCGGGTCGTCACCATCTTCCGGGAGCTGCGCAGCGGGGTCACCACGGATCAGCGCACGAGCCTGAAGGTGCCGACCGGCACGCTGTCGACGGCCGAGGCGATCTCGGTGGTGACCAACGGGCTGGCGCTCGCCGCCCACTTCGGCGACGGCAGCCTCGGCGCGGCCGACGTCGCCGGTGGCGTGATCGGTGCCGTCGTCAGCGACCCGGTGCGCGACACGGTCGCCTGGCGGGAGTACCTCGAGACCGTGGTCCGCGACCGTGACGGCTGGGGTGACTTCTACGACGCCTGCCGCGCCCTCGACGAGTGAGCGCCGGGACGTGACGACCGCCGGCGCCCCTCCCGAGGTGCACCTGCTGGGCGTCCGCCACCACGGCCCCGGCTCGGCCCGCGCGGTCGTGCAGACGCTCGACGCCGTCCAGCCGGCGCATGGTCCTCGTCGAACTGCCCGCCGACCTCGAACCGGCGCTGCGCTGGATCGGCGACGCCGAACTCGTGCCACCGGTGGCGCTGCTCGGCTACGTGGTCGCCGAACCGGCCCGGTCGGCGTTCGCCCCGTTCGCCGTGTTCAGCCCCGAATGGCAGGCGGTCGCGTGGGCGAACGAGCACGACGTGCCGGTGCGGGCGATCGACCTGCCGCTCGCCGTCACCTTCGCCGCGCCCGCTGAGCGACGACGAACTCGTCGGTCAGCAGACGCCTCCCGACCCGCTCGGCGATCTCGCCGCGGCCGCCGGCGACCCCGACCCGGAACGCTGGTGGGAGGACGTGATCGAACACCGCGGCGACGGGCCAGCGGCCTTCGATGCCGTCGCCGACGCGATGGCCGCCGTCCGCACCGGCTTCGTCCCCACCCGCCGCGAACTGCAACGCGAGGCGCACATGCGCCGGGCCATCCGTGCCGCGGTGAAGGAATCGGCAGGCCCGATCGTCGTCGTCTGCGGGGCGTGGCACGTCCCCGCGCTCGATGTCGCAACGGTCAGGGCGACCGAGGACGCGGCGACGCTGCGGGGGCTCCCGAAGGTGAAGGTGGCTGCGGCGTGGGTGCCGTGGACGCACCGCCGGCTGAGCACCGCGTCGGGCTACGCCTCCGGCGTGTCGAGCCCCGGCTGGTACCGCCACGTGTTCTCGCACCCCGGCGCCTCCGGGGTGGGTCGCTTCTTCGTCGAGATCGCCGGTCTGTTGCGGCGCGCCGGGCTCGGCGGCGTCGCCCGACGACCTGATCGCCGGGACCCGCCTCGCCGACACGCTGGCGGCCCTGCGCGGCCGTCCGCGGCCCGGCCTGAGCGAGGTGCTCGACGCCGCCGACGCCGTGATGGGGAACGTGGCGCTGGTCCGGCGCGAGCTGGTGGTCGGTGACGCCATCGGCTCGGTGCCGTCGTCGGCGCCGCAGGTGCCGCTGGCCCGTGACGTCACGCGACTGCAGAAGTCCGCCCGCCTCCGGCCCGCCGCCGAACCGACGACCATCGAGTGCGACCTCCGCACCCCGAACGGCCATCGGCGCTCGATCCTGCTCCACCGTCTCCTCGCGCTCGGTGTGGCGTGGGGCACGGTCGAGGAGGGGCGGGGATCGTCGGGGACGTTCCGCGAGACATGGCGACTGTCGTGGGAACCGGAGCTGTCGATCCGCCTCATCGAACGCGCTGGCTACGGGACGACGCTCGAAGCGGCGGCCACGGCGCGCATCGTCGAGCGCTGCCGCGCAGGCCGGCGGGATCACCGAGCTGATCGGGCTCCTCGACCGGGCGCTGCTCGCGCAGCTGCCCGACGCGATCGCGCCGGCGCTCGACGGCCTCGCCCGCCGCGCCGCGCTCGACACCGACATCGGCCACGTGATGGACGGGTTGGGCCCGCTCGGCAACGCGTTGCGTTACGGCGACGTCCGCGGGACCGATGTCGGATCGTTGCGGGCGCTCTTCGACGAGTTCGTCGAACGGATCCTCGCCGGCGCGGTCGACTCGATGGTCTCCCTCGACGATGTCGCCGCGGCGCTGGCCGTCGAACGCCTGTCGGGCGTGCAGGCCGCACTGGCCGTCGTCGATCACCCCGCCCGGCACGACCGCTTCCCGAACGTCCTCGCCAGGATCGCGACGGGCCGGGCGCACGGCCTCGTCACCGGCCGGGCCACCCGGCTGCTCCACGACAGCGGGGACTGGAGTGCCGACGACGTCGAGCGGCGGCTCGCCCGCGCCCTCAGCCCCGGCACCCCGGCGCCGGAGGGCGCGGCGTTCGTCGAGGGGTTCCTCGCCGGGTCGGGGACGGTGCTCGTGCACGACGCCGAACTGCTGGCGATCGTCGACTCGTGGTTGGCGTCGCTGACCGGGGAGGCGTTCGACGGGGTCGTCGCCCTGCTGCGCCGGACGTTCGGGGCGTTCGAACCCGCCGAACGGCGCCAGATCATGACGCTGCTCGTCACCGGCCGACCGGTGCGGTCGGTGACGTTCGGCGACGGGGTCGACGCCGAGCGGGCCGCGGCCGCGCTCGTCACCGTCCGCCACCTGCTCGGTCTCCCCGTCGATGCCGACTCGCCGGCGGGGCTTGACTCGATCACGCCTGACCTGATGAGGAGGGTGGCCCGGTGAACCGTCCCGTCGTCTCCGATCTCGAACGGCGCCGACGCTGGCGTCTCGTGCTCGGTGAAGGCCCGGTCGTCGATCCGCTCGACGATGCCGCGGGGCGCACCGGCGACACCCGGCCGGACGGTGATGCCGCCGACGGTGGGGCCAGTGACGGGACGACCCTCGTCGGCGACGATCGCCGCATCGACGCCGCCCTCGGCGCGCTGTACGACCGGCGCGAGCGCGACGGCGGCCGGCCGTTCGGCGCCGGCGGCCGCGAGCGGGCCGGCGGGCTCGGCCGTTCGAAGCCGAGCGTGGTCCGCTGGCTCGGCGACATCCGCCGCTACTTCCCGACGCCGGTGGTCCAGATCCTGCAGCGCGACGCCGTCGAGCGGCTCGACCTGCGCCAGTTGCTCCTCGAGCCCGAGCTGCTCCAGTCGGTCGAGCCCGACCTGCACCTCGTGACGCTGCTCGTCGAGTTGAACCGGCTGCTGCCCGACGAGACCCGGGCGACGGCACGGATCGTGATCGAGCGGGTGCTCGCCGACCTCCAGGTCCGGCTCACCGATCAGACGCGCCAGGCGGTGCGGGGGGCGCTGGCCCGTTCGGCGCGGACCCGGCGTCCCCGTGCCGGCGACATCGACTGGCCGCACACGATCGGTGCGAACCTGCGCCACTGGGTGCCGGAGCACCAGGTGATGGTCCCCGAACGGCTGGTCGGACACGGCCGCCGCCAGCCGAGCCTGGCCCGCGACGTGGTGATCGCGGTCGACCAGTCGGGTTCGATGGCCGACAGCGTGGTCTACGCCTCGCTGTTCGCCGCGGTGCTCGCCCAGCTGCCGACGCTGCGCACCCGGTTCATCGCCTTCGACACCGCGGTGACCGATCTCACGCCGTACCTGCACGACCCCGTCGAGGTGCTGTTCGGTGTCCAGCTCGGCGGCGGTACCGACATCGCCCACGCGTTGGGGTACTGCCGCGAGCTGATCGAACAGCCGCGCCAGTCGGTGCTGTTCGTCGTGTCCGATCTCCACGAGGGCGGCAACGCGGCGCTGATGTACCAGCGTGTGGCCGACATGGTGGCGTCGGGAGTGACGGTGGTGGTGCTGCTCGCGCTGAGCGACGACGGCGCACCGGCCTACGACCACGCCAACGCCGACGCGCTGCGATCCCTCGGCGCGCAGGTGCTGGCCACCACCCCCGACGCCTTCCCCGACGTCCTCGCCCGCGCCCTCGAACGCTGACGTCGTTCGCAAACCCCGCCGCGGCCTGGGTGCCGTGCCGGGCAGGCGCTAGGGTTCCGGCCCCATGGGTCAGTTGGTCGCTGTCAGTGAGAAGCCGAGCGCGACGCCGGGCATCGTCCGGTTCGAGACGAATCGCACGTTCTCGGGAATGGGGCACGAACGGTTCGGTTCGGTCGCCGATGCCTACGGCTCCACGCCGTCCGACGAACTCGCCCGCCGGCTGTTCGCCACCGGTCAGGTCGACGCGGTGCACGTCATGGCGAACATCGTCACGGTCGACCTGCTGAAGGGCCACCGGTCCGACGGGCTCGCCGACGTGGTGCGCAATCTGTACCAGTACTGGCAACCCGGCATGGAACCGCCCGTGTTCGAAGACGAGGCCGCCGACGAACCCGACGCCGGCGCGTCGGCCGCCGCCGGTGGTGGCGATGGCGATGGTGGCGGCGATGCGGCGCTCTCCGAAGCCGCCAAGCGCGTTCCCATGCACCTGCTCGAGCGCAGCCGTGCGGCGCGCGAGCGCTGGGCCGCCAAGTCCGCCTGAACCTCGCGAACTCTCGTCCACCCCTGGCGTATCGAACATGTGTTCGATACGCTGTGATGGATGGAGTTGGCTGTCGACCTGATTTCGTCCGGGGCTGTTGCGCACGGGAAGGCCAGGGGTTCGGCGCTCCCTGCCGGCCTGCGTGAGCGGGTGCAATCGAATGTCCTGACGCACGAGCAGACGGTGCCGGTGGCCGCGGAATTCGCCGCGTTGTTCCCGGAGCGGGCGCTGGTGCGTGGCCGGACGCTGGCCTGCGCCGGTCCGGCTGCCACCTCGACCGGGATGGCGGTGGTCGCGGCCGCGGTGGCGGGTGGAGCGTGGCTGGCGGTGGTCGACGTGCCGACGTTCGGGCTCGATGCGGCGAGCGAAGTGGGCATCGCCCTCGAACGAGTGGTCGCCGTTTCCGTGACCCCGTCTGCTGCCGACGACCCGATCCCGTCCAGTACGAGCGGCGCGTCGGGTCCGTCGTCGTGGGTCGACGTGATGGCCGCCGTCGTCGACGGTTTCGACATCGTGTTGGCGCGAGTGCCGGCCGACGCCGCGGCCGGTCCGCTGCGCCGCTTGGCCACCCGCATCCGGCAGCGAGGCGCCGTGGTGATCCTGCTCGGCGACGCCATCGCAGGGCAGGACGGTGCCATGCCCTGCGATGGCGTCATCGAATCCGGTGGCATCGTCTGGTCGGGCCTCGGTGTCGGGTTCGGTGCGCTCCGGCAACGGACGGTCGAGCTGCACATGTCGGGGCGTCGTGTTCCCGGTCGGCGGCAGTGCCGGGTGACGTTGCCGGGCGTCACGGTGGCCGACGATGTCGGTACCGATGTCCGTGCTGATGTCGATGCCGACGTTGTGGCCGATGTTCCTGTCGAGGTCTGTGCCTGAGCCATGTCTGTGCCTGGCCCGACGACGCAACGGATCGTCACCGTGTGGTTCCCCGACTGGCCGGTCACGGCCGCGGGGTTCGCCCCCGACGTACCGGCCGCGGTGATGGCGGCCAACCGGGTGATCGCCCGGACCCCGGCGGCGGCCAACGAGGGGGTGGTCGTCGGGCAACGACGGCGCCAGGCCCAGGCGCGATGTCCCCACGTCGTGCTCGTCGACGAGGACCGGGCCCGCGACGCCCGCGAGTTCGAGCCGGTCATCCGGGCCGTCGCCGAACTGTCACCGCGTCTCGACGTGATCGAGCCCGGCTGGATCACCCTCGACGCGCGCGGACCATCCCGCTACTTCGGTGGGGAGGCGATGTTCGCTTCCCGTCTGATCGCGACGATCGCCGATCGCGACTGCACCGAATGCTGGTGTCGGCATCGCCGACGGCCGGTTCGCGTCGAGCATCGCGGCGCGGCTGGCGATCCGCCAACACGAACCGGTGCTCATCGCCGCCGGCGACTCCGCCCGCTTCTGTGCCGGGCTGCCGATCGGTTGGCTGCAGGCCCTGGGTGAGGCGCAGCCGGAACTGGTCGACCTGTTCGCCCGGCTCGGGCTCCGCCATCTCGGCGCTCTGGCCGCGCTGTCGAGCAGTGACGTTCTCGGCCGGTTCGGTCACCCGGGTGTCCACGCCCATCGCCTCGCATCCGGTGCCGACGAACGGCTGTCGAGCACCACCGATCCCGCTCCCGAGCGACGGCTCGACCACGTGCTCGACGACCCGATCGCCCAGACCGGCGCGGTCGTGTTCGTCGCCAAACAGTTGGCGGACGAACTCGGCGAGACCCTGGCCGCGCAAGGGCGCGTCTGCACGCGGTTGGTCGTGCTGCTCGAGACCGAGCACGGTGAGCGATCCGAGCGCTCGTGGTACCGCTCGGCGGGGCTCACGGCGGCGGCCATGGTCGAACGGGTGCGATGGCAACTCGACGCCTGGGTCGATCTCCCGCGGGGGAGCGATCAGGAGATCACCGGTGGCATCGTCCTGATCCGCCTGGTGCCCGAGGAGGTGCGGGCCGACGTCGGCCAACAGTTGGGATTGTGGGGCGGGCAGTCGGACGCCGATCGCCGGGCGATCAGAGCCATCGCCCGGCTCACCACGTTGACGTCGGAGACGGCGGTGACGGTGCCGGTGTGGCGCGGCGGCCGACTCCCCGGCGACCGGTACCGGTGGGTGCCGGCGACCACCGTCGATCTCGATCAGTCCACGCGCATGGCGTCGCGCGCCAGCACCGGGAGCGGTCCGAGCGGACCGTGGCCCGGCAGCCTGCCGATGCCGTCACCGGCCACCGTCTACGCCGACCCTCGTCCCGCCGAGGTGCTCGACGAGCAGGGGCGGGTGGTCGAAGTGAGCGGGCGCGGTGTGGTGTCGGCTCCACCGGTGAGCCTGATGATCATGCACGGCGACGAGTCGGCCGGTTGGCGGCGTGGACCACGGCAGGAGATCACGGCGTGGGCCGGGCCGTGGCCCATCGACCAACACTGGTGGGAGCCGAACCGCCACCGGCGCCTGGCACAGTTCCAGATGCTCACCGGCGACGCGGGCGATGGTGCGCGTGAGGGTGACGGCGATCAGGGGTACCTGGTGATCGCCGAGCACCGACGATGGTGGGTCAGCGCCTGCTACGACTGATCAGGCTCACGACAAGCCGACGAGCTCGTAGTCGACGCCGAGCAAGTCGTAGGTGCGCCGGGCCCGACCATCGCGGGTGAGCAGCCGGCACCGATTGGTACGGGCCGACTCTCCCACCAACGCGTCGTAGACGGCGCCGCCCACGATGCCGATCGGACCCAGCCTGGCGAAGAGTCGGCTGGTGTCGCGCTGACCCAGGCTCAACACCTCGGGGAAGAGCGTCGCCAGCAACTCCGAGGCGGTCGGTCCATCGACACCCCGCGCCCCCGGCAGGCGCGTCAGGACCGAATACGTCTCGAACGCGGCGTGACCCGCGAGCGCCGGCCGCCGACTGGTCACCGCCGCGCGGCAGGCGGCGTGTGCGGCGTGGCTGCGGTCGAGAGCTGCGATCGCCACGCTGGTGTCGACGGCCCAACGATCAACGTTGGTCGGCATCGCGCCACCGTTGGACGTCCGCGTCGGTGACCGTCACGCCGTCGATTCGTTCGAGCACCGGCAGCCCGTCGTCGGCGAGCACCACCTGACGCCGAGCCCGAACGGGAACGAGCCGCAGCCCACCATCGTCGGCCGTGATCTCGAACTCGTCCTCGGGCTCGATGCCGAGCCGATCGCGGAGATCCTTCGGCACGACCACCCGCCCCGCGCGATCGATCGATACCATCACGGTTGCCATCGTACCATTCGACCGAGATCGTCGTGATTCAGCGTCGTCGGCGGCGAGTGGCGCGGTTTCCGTCGGGATCATGCCCCGGCCGGTCGAGCCGTGGAGTGGCCGAGGCGTGGGACTCGCAGAACCATGAGGCGGGCGGCACGATCTGCAGGAAACCACCGGGTGCTGGCAGCCGCTCGTAACGATTCGACCATGTCCCGAACCAATCCTGGACGAAGCGCGTCGGATGCACTTCGACGAGCTCGAGCTCACGCTCGGCCACGAGATCGAGATCGAGATGGCCCGTCTCGACGATGTCGTCGACGAGGCGATGGATCACCGCCGATTGGAGCTCCAGGCGGACCGTCGCCATCGCCAGCTCGGGATGCCCGTAGTTCTCGGTGAGTCCGACGGTGTACGACCAGGACGTCACGTCTCCTTCCACTTGAACGAGTGCCCATCCATGGACTTGGATCAGAAGATCGAGTTCGAGCATCGACTGCTCGTAGGAGTAACCGTCACATTGCAAGCACATACCGCGAGCATCGTCGCGGGGTGTGACAGCCGGGCTCGATGGCCCGCGTTCGTTCAGATGGCGACGGCGAGACCGAGCACCGGCGAGATCTCGAGGGCATCGGAGATGTCGTTCGAGAGCCGGAAACCGACACCGCGAACGGTGTGGATCACCTTGACGTGCGGGGCGGCCCTGTCGAGCTTGCGGCGCAGGTTCGAGAGGTGGACATCGACGACATGGTTGTCGCCGACCCAACGTGGGCCCCACACGGCATCGAGGAGATCCTCGCGGGTGCACACCTCGGAGGGGCGACGGCACAGTTGGGCCAGCAGCGAGAACTCGATACGGGTGGTGCAGATCTCGATGTCGTCGACGCGGACCTCGCGTCGACCGAGGTCGATCACGAGCGGGCCGAACGCGAGCGTCGTGGCCGCTGGGATGTCGCCCCGGTGCCGCATCTGCCGGGGACGGCGCAGCAGGGCGTGGCAGCGGGCGGTGAGTTCATCGGGGGAGAGGGGGACCGAGACCGCATCGTCGGCGCCGGCGAGCAGCACGCTGGCCCGGGTGCGGGTGGCGCCTTCGTCGGTGATGCAGACGAGGTACTGCTCGCTCGATTCGCGAAGCGCCTCGTAGAGCGGACGACCGTCGGGCGACAGCAGGCGGGCACCGACCACCAGGACATCAGGGGAGAACGACTCGGCGAGCAGCATGGCCGCCTCGCCGTCGGTCGGGGCGCTGACGCAGAAGCCGCCGGCACGGAGCGCCGCCACGGTGATGCGACGCAGATCCGGGTCGTCGACCGCGACCAGGATGCGAGGTGCGGGGTTGGAGATGAGTTCCATGATGTGCCGTCCGCCAACAGGAGAGGAGAGAGAAGTGTTCGATGTCCGGATGGGGTATCGGTCCGTTCGTCCGTGAACTCAAGGGGAAATTGCATGGAAATCACAGCGCTGTCATTTCCATCGCACCTGCTACACCGATCGCGTGACCGAAACCGCCGTGCCACCCGACCGACTGCGCAGCATCGTGCGGGCCGCCGTGGCGGCGCGGGTGCCGGTGGACGACCGCGAGGCGGCGTCGATCGACGCCTTCCTGGTCGCCTTCGACGCACTCGACGATCCGTTCTCCCGGGAGCACGACCCGGTCCACGTGACGGGGTCGGGCTTCGTGGTCGGGCCGCGCGGGATCGTGCTGTTGAAGCACAAGCGGCTCGGGTTCTGGATGCAGCCGGGAGGGCACATCGATCCGGGCGAGACGCCGTGGGAGGCGGCCCGGCGTGAGTGCGTCGAGGAGACCGGCCTCGACGTGCGGTTCCTCGGGCCCTTCGATGCAGCTGGTGTTCCTGAGCTGGTTCATGTCGACGTGCATGCCGGCGGACGCGGTCACACCCATCTCGACCTGCGCTATCTGTTCGACGGCGGCGCTGCCGAGGGTGGCTCCGCCGATCCGGCTCCCCCCGATGGCGAGAGCCAGGAGATCGGCTGGTTCGACTGGCCCGCGGCCATCGCCATCGCCGACGACGGCCTCCGCGGCGCCCTCACCTCGCTCCGCGCCCGCGACTCGCCACCTGACCTCACTCGGAAAGTGCCGGATCGCGCCTGGCGCTCGATTCGCGGCAGATTTTCGGCGGCGTGACGGGTGGCAGGCGGGTTGCGATTGACGAACGTGTGTTCGATACTGGGTGAGTGGGGTTCAACAACCCATCCTGGACATGGAACGAACTCGAAGCGGCGCTGTCCGACCGGACGGGACGCGACGGGCGCGCCCCGGGGAGCCCGTCGTGGAACTCGGGTGGTGACGGGCCGGCGTGGAGCCGGAAACGGCAACCGTTCCGGGCGCCGGCCGATCTCGCTCCGACCACCGCACGAGTGGTGGTGCCGTATGCCGAGTTGCACTGCCACTCCAACTTCTCGTTCCTCGACGGGGCGTCGCATCCCGAGGAGTTGGCCACCGAGGCGGCACGACTCGGCCTCGAGGCGTTGGCGATCACCGACCACAACGGCTTCTACGGCGTGGTCCGTTTCGCCGAGGCGGCCAAGGCGGTCGGCCTCCCCACGGTGTTCGGCACCGAGATCAACGTGTCGGACGGTCGACCTTCGTCGATCCGCTCGGAGGCGGACACGGTCGCCCAGGTCAGCACCGGGCTGGTGCCCGACTCGCACGCCCCCGATCCGCACGGCACGCACCTGCTGGTGATCGCCGACGGGCCCGACGGCTACGCCCGATTGTCGCGGGCGCTCAGCGTCGGTCACCTCGCCGGGGAGAAGGGTGCGCCGCAGTTCGCCTTCGACGACCTCGCCACGGCCCTCGCCGGCCACACCTGGGTGCTCACCGGCTGCCGCAAGGGTGCGGTCCCGGCCGCCCTCGTCGCCGACGGTCCCGCGGCCGCCCGCCGCGAGCTGCAGCGTCTCGTCGAGGCGTTCGGGCGCGACCGGGTGCTCGTCGAGCTCTGGGATCACGGCGACCCGCTCGACTCGGCCCGCAACGACGCGCTCGCCGAGATCGCCCATCGCGAGGGGGTGGAATGTGTGGCGACGAACAACGTCCACTACGCCACACCCGCGCAACGGCAACTGGCCACCGCGTTGGCCGCCGTTCGGGCCCGGCGCAGCCTCGACGAGATCGATCCGTGGCTCCCGGCGGCATCGGGTGCCCACCTCCGTTCGGGGGCCGAACAGCTCCGCCGGTTCCGCCGCTACCCCGGTGTGATCGAACGGGCCGCCGAGATCGGGCGGGCCGCCGCGTTCGACCTCGCCCTCGTGGCGCCGAACCTGCCGCCGTTCCCGTGCCCTCCGGGGCCCGATCAGCGAGTGATGACGGAGATGCAGTACCTCCGTCATGTCGTCGAGGAGGGAGGCCGCCAGCGTTACGGCGAACGACCGCTGCACACCGAGGACTTGTCGTTGCGGGCCCGGGCATGGAAGACGATCGACCACGAACTGGCGCTCATCGAACAGCTCGACTTCGCCGGGTACTTCCTGATCGTGTGGGACATCGTCGAGTTCTGCCGCCGCGAGAACATCTTCTGCCAGGGCCGGGGGAGTGCGGCCAACTCGGCGGTCTGTTACGCCATCGGGATCACCGCCGCCGATGCCGTGTCGCTCGGGCTGCTGTTCGAACGGTTCCTGTCGCCCGAGCGTGACGGCCCGCCGGACATCGACGTCGACATCGAGAGCGACCGTCGGGAGGAGGTGATCCAGTACGTGTACGAACGGTACGGCCGCCACCACACCGCCCAGGTCGCCAACGTCATCACCTACCGCTCGCGCTCGGCGATCCGTGACATGGCCAAGGCGCTCGGCTACCAGCCGGGCCAGCAGGACGCCTGGTCGAAGGAGGTCGACGCCTGGGGCAGCGTCGCCACCACCGCCGGGCAGGCCGACGTGACGATCCCGCAGCAGGTGCTCGACCTCGCGGCGCAGGTGGAGGACGCCCCACGTCACCTCGGCATCCACTCCGGGGGCATGGTGATCTGCGACCGCCCGGTGATCGAGGTGTGCCCGGTCGAGTGGGCGCGGATGGACAAGCGCTCGGTGCTGCAGTGGGACAAGGACGACTGTGCCCGCACCGGCCTCGTGAAGTTCGACCTGCTCGGCCTCGGGATGCTGTCGGCGCTCCATTACGCCGTCGACTTCATCCGTGACCACCGCGGCTACGAGATCGACCTCGCCACCATCCCGCAGGACGACGACGTGTACGGGATGCTCTGCCGGGCCGACACGGTCGGGGTGTTCCAGATCGAGTCGCGCGCCCAGATGGCCACGCTGCCGCGGCTGAAGCCACGCCGGTTCTACGACCTCGTGGTCGAGGTGGCGCTGATCCGTCCCGGCCCGATCCAGGGCGGTTCGGTGCACCCGTACATCCGCCGCCGCAACGGCCTCGAACCGATCACCTATCTCCACCCGCTGCTCGAGAACTCGCTCGGCAAGACCCTCGGCGTGCCGCTGTTCCAGGAACAGCTGATGCAGATGGCGATCGACGTCGCCGGGTTCACACCGGCCGAGTCCGACGAGCTGCGCCAGGCGATGGGCTCGAAGCGATCGGCGGCACGGATGGAACAGCTCCGGGAGCGGCTGTACGCCGGGATGGCCGAGCGGGGGATCACCGGCGACATCGCCGACGAACTGTTCATGAAGATGAAGGCGTTCGCCAACTACGGCTTCCCCGAGTCGCACTCGGTGAGCTTCGCCTACCTCGTCTACGCGTCGTCGTGGATCAAGTTCCACGAACCCGCGGCGTTCTGTGCGGCGTTGCTCAACGCCCAGCCGATGGGGTTCTGGTCGCCGCACACGCTCGTGCGCGATGCCCGCCGCCACGGGGTGGTCGTGCGCACCCCCGACCTCAACGCCTCGCTCGCCGGTGCCACCCTCGAACCGTGCGACGAACCTGGCCCCCTCCGGGGTCAGACCCCGAAGGGGGCCAGGTCGGGTGAGGTGGCGGTGCGGTTGGGGATCGGGTCGGTGCGGGGGGTCGGCGCCGACCTGGCCGACGAGATCGAGGCGGTGCGCAAGGCCGACGGACTGTTCGCCGACACCGAGGACCTCGTGCGCCGCGTGCCGTCGCTCACGCTGCCGCAACTCGAGGCGATGGCCACCGCCGGGCTGTTCGGCGAGTGCTTCGGCCTCGATCGGCGCATGGCGCTGTGGACGGTCGGGGCCACCGCGCAGTCACGACCGGGCCGACTGCCGGGCGTGGTCACCGGTGCCGAAGCACCACGGCTCCCCGGCATGTCGCCGGTGGAGGAGGCGGTCGCCGACCTCTGGGCCACCGGCGTGTCGCCCGACGGTCATCCCACGGCGTTCATGCGCGACGAACTGGCGGCGATGGGCGTGTCCACCTCGATCCAGCTGCACACGGCAAGTGCGGGTTCGCCTGAGCCCGGCACGCCACAACCCGGCGACATGGTGTTCGTGGCGGGGGTCGTCACCCATCGTCAGCGGCCGATGACGGCGCAGGGTGTGACGTTCCTCAACCTCGAAGACGAGACCGGGCTGATCAACGTCGTGGTGTCGAAGGGATGCTGGGCCCGCTTCCGCAAGGTGGCGCGAGAGGCGCAGGCGATGCTGATCCGTGGCCGCCTCGAACGCAGCGAAGGTGTGGTCAACGTGGTCGCCGAGCACCTGGCACCGCTGCCGATGCCGGTGAAGACCGTCAGCCGCGATTTCCATTGACGGCAGGGTGGCGGTTTCGTCCGATTTTCCGGATGACGGGCGAGTCTGGGATCGTCTCGGTCGTGCTCCCCACGTTCGACCTCCTCGACCTGCAACCGACCGAGGACGATCTGCGCTACCGCTTCGTGGTGCAACCCGTCCTGTGCACACCGTTCGGGTTTCTCTACGGCGGCGGCGGCATCGCTGCGTCGGCCGAGGCAGCCGAACGGGCGACCGGGCGTCCGCTGCAGTGGATCACGACGCAGTTCATCGGTTCCCCACCGCCCAACTCGATCGTCGACCTGGAGGTGACCATGCCGGCGCACGGCCGGGCCACCACGCAATCGCAGGTGGTCGGCACGGTGGACGGCGAGCCGATGTTCGCTTCCCTGTGTGCGCACACGTTGCGTCCGAGCGGTGACGGCGCGCAGTTCGTCGTCATGCCGACGGCACCACCGCCCGAGGAATGTCCGGAGATGAGCGAACCGTTCGCGCTCGATCTGTCGGGATCGTTCTTCGACACCCTGGATCGCCGGCTTGCGATCGGCGTGGTCGGACCGGACGCGATCGGCAACCCGCAGGCCGGCACGATCGCGATGTGGTGCCGCATCCGCGACCACGTGATCGGCAATCCGGCGTCGCAGGCGTACGTCGCCGACATCATCCCGCTCGCCATCGGCGCCGCGCTCGGCGCGATCCCCGGTGCGACGAGCATCGACAACACGCTGCGCGTGATCGACCCGGAGCCGACCGACTGGGCGCTCCTCGAACTCATCCCCGAGGGCTTCCACCGTTCGATCGGCCACGGCTCGCTGCGGATGTGGAGCCAGGACGGCCGGCTGATGGCCACCGCCCAGCAGACCTGCATCGTGCGCACCAGTCATCACGACCGCCGCTGACCCCGACCGAAAATGGAGCAGATGTCGCGCTCAGCGCGACATCTGCTCCAAATTTCCGTGGGGATGACAGCCGGTCACCCGGCCTCAGATGCCGGAGGAGAACGGCGACTCCGGGATGCCGTCGCGCTCGAGCAACCGCAGCAGCTCGGCCAACCGGCGTGGTGCGAACACGATCGTCGCTGCCGGATCGGCGCTGACGGCCTCGATCTCGTCGACCGTCCACCAGCGGATCTCGTGCAGCCGTTCGGCGCGCAACTGGTCCCAGCTGAGCGCCGGTTGCGGCTCGAACCGCTCGGTCGGCACGACGTGGACGACGTCGCGCTGGCCGTCCCACCTGCCGTCCTCGAACGGGATCACGTGCTCGCGGGTCCACACGTGGGCGCCGATCGCCACGTCGTGCAGACCGACCTCTTCGATCAACTCCCGCCGCAGCGCCGTGAGGTGGTCCTCGCCCGGCTCGAGGCCACCGCCCGGCAGTGCCCACACCGTGGCCGTCGCGAACTCGAACCGCACGAGCAGGACGGACTGGTCGGGCGTGACGAGCAGGGCGCGGACCGCTTGCCGGATGCGCAGTTCGGTCATGTGACGTCGGCGACGTGGTCGATGACGACCGGGTCAGTCCTCGGGGGTGTCGCGCAGGCCGTCGTTGAAGGCCTTGTACATCTCGTAGATGCCCTTGCACTTCTCGCACACCGGGAGCTGCTTCGGGTCGCGCGACGGCACCCAGACGAACCCGCACAGGGCCTCGACCGGCGTGCCCATCACCCGCGCCTCCAACACGACCGCCGCGGCGTTCTCACCGCGCTTGGTCTTGACGATGTGGGCCGCGACCGGTTCGCCGGTCTCGGTCACCACATCAGGATCGACGTCGACCTGTGCAGGCATCGTGACGAGATCTGTCATGCCCATCAGTGAACCACACGCTACGCTGTCGTTCGTGCTCGTCGCCGCCATCGGAGCAGTCGCCGTTCTGGCCGCTGCTGTCATCGCCGCCGCAGCACGCGTCCCCGAGCCGGTACTCGTTCCCGTACGGGTCCGCCGCCGAGCACGAGCACCGCGTTCACGCTGACACTCGCCCCGGGCCGCTCGGCCCATCGGGCCGTTCGCGGTCTGCGAGGATGCGGGTCATGGCGATCCTGATCGACGAGCCACGGTGGTGGTGGCGGGGCCGGAAGTGGTGCCATCTCGTGAGCGACGTGTCGTACGACGAACTCCACGAGTTCGCCGACCGCGCCGAGATCCCGCGGCGGGGCTTCCAGGGCGATCACTACGACATCCCCGAGGAGTACCGGCCGGGGCTCGTGCAGCTGGGAGCGCTCGAGGTCGAGAGCCGCGAACTCGTTCGACGTCTGCGCGCCGGTGGGCTCCGACTGTCGCCGGCCGAACGCCGCGCCCGGACGACCTCAGGCGGCTGACGGGCGCCACCGTGGTGGCTCACCGAGCAGGTCGCGCGGGCAGGCGACACCGTGCCCGATCACGAACCATTCCAGTAGATCGATGCCGGCGTCGTCGAGCAGCGCGTTCGCCTCGAGCCATCGGTCGACGTCGCGGTCGTCGAGATCGGGAACCCCCCGCTCCGGCGGTCGGACGGTGGCGATGACGACAGCGTCGAAATCGAAGTCAGCGGTGAACGCGGTCTCCTCGATGAGCTCGACGACGTCGAAGACGGCGTCGAACGGCACCGTGCCACTGACCACCGTGACCTGGATGCCGCGGTGCTGCTCGTCGAGCAACAGCACCAGTGTCTCCGAACGCATCGGGTCGCCCATCATGAATCCGATCATGGCGAGCGCCACCTCGGGCGAGTCGATGCGATCAACGCCGGCCTGTGGCAGCCGGTGGAACGTGCAGTAGTTGGACATGGGAACCCCTCCCGAACGGCGATCGCCGGACAATGTGGTGAGGGGGAGTCGGTACGGTCAACGATACGCCGTGGGTGCGACAGCGCCAGTTTGACCTGTTCCGGATCGCGCGTGGTCGGGTCTCGGGCGCATACCGTTCGGAATCCGATCGAGTCGCGCCCGAGACCGTCAGATGGACGGCTCGATCGTGAACTCGTGCCACACGTCGTGACCGTCATCGCTACGTTCGGCCCATGGGATCGATCACTGCGGATCAGTACTTCGCCGGCGTCATCGGCCTGTCGCTGCTGCGCAACTGGTACGTGGATGCCGACGCCAACGAGGCACGGATGGCGGAGCTCTCCACCGTGCTCGCGCGGCGTGACGAGTTTCCCTTCAAATTCCGACTCGACCCGCAGGAGCGGGCGTTGCCCGCCGGCTACGCGGAATGGGCCGAGATGTACGACGGGCCGAATCCACTGATCGAGACCGAGGAGCTCGTCGTGCGGCCGATCCTCGAACGCGTCGCGGAACCGGGCGTGCAGGCGCTCGACGCGGCCTGCGGCACCGGCCGCCACGCGGCGTACCTGCACGACCGCGGCTGCACGGTGACCGGGGTCGACCAGTCGCTCGAGATGCTCGCAGTCGCTCGGAACAAGTTGCCCGAGGTCCACTTCGAACAGGGCGACATCGAGCAGCTGGCGTTCGCCGACGGCAGCTTCGATCTGGTCGTGATCGCGCTCGCGTTGTGCCACCTCGCCGACCCGACCGCCGCTGTGGCCGAGCTCGCCCGCGTCCTCCGGCCCGGTGGCACGCTGGTGATCGCCGACCCGCATCCGGCGGCCGGAGTGGTGGGCGGGCAGGCCTTCTACGGCAGCATCGTCCCCGGTCGACCGATGACGTGGGTACGGAACCACTACCACCAGGCCTCCACCTGGCTGCGCGCTTTCCGAGCGGCCGGCCTGCAGGTCGATGACTGCATCGAGCCACCCATGGGCGCCGCCCAGATCGCGTCGTCGCCGGCTTCGCGCGTCTTTCCGGATGCGACACGGATCGCAGTGGAGGACCTGCCGGGGCTCTGGGTGTGGGAGCTGCGACGATCGTTTTCCGAGGGCTGATGAGCGGGCGCGGCGACGTAGCCTCGGACGCATGGCTGACGTGACGATCTACCACAATCCGCAGTGCACCTCGTCGGGCAACGCCCTCAACATCGCCGAGGAACTCGGCGTCGACGTCGACATCGTCCGGTACCTCCAGACGCCGCCGGACGAGGCGACGCTGCGTGAGATCATCGCCAAGCTGGAGGACCCGCCGACCGACCTCGTGCGCCGCGACAACCTCTGGAAGAAGCTCGAACTGACCGACGACGACGTCGCCACTGTCGACCAGATCGTCGACGTGCTGGTCGCCCACAAACAGCTCCTGCAACGCCCGCTCGTGGTCACCGACGACGTGGCGATCATCGGTCGGCCCAAGGAACGGGTGACCGCCTTGCTCTCGGCGCGGGCGTGACCGCCACGGTCAACGCCGTCTCCAACGCGGGCGAGCCGTCATCGCGCTCGAAGTGGGCGTTGCTCGCCACGACACTGCGCGCCCAGCGTCGCAACCTGATCATCGGGACGTTGGTCGGGCTGCTGTGGATGCTCGGCAAGATCTCGGTGCCGGTCCTCGTCCGCTTCGGCATCGACCGCGGCATCGCCCAAGGCCAGGAGCTGTGGCTCTGGGTCAGCCTCGTCGCCGTCGCCGGCGTGCTCACCGGTTCGTTCACCGCGTTCCGTCGCTTCTACGCCTTCCGCGAGGCGCGATGGACCGAGACCCGGCTGCGCGAGCAGCTGTTCGGCCACATCATGTCGCTCCACATCGGCTACCACGACCGGGCCCAGACCGGCCAGCTGATGAGCCGGTCGTCGAGCGATCTCAACCAGATCCAGAACTTCGTGGTGATGATCCCGATCACCCTGTCGAACGCGGCGATGATCGTCGCCGTCGCGGTGATCCTGTTCGTCACCGACCCGCTGCTGGCGCTCGTGGCCCTGGCGCCCCTGCCGCTCGTCAACGTCGCCGGACGGCGGTTCTCCGAGGCGATCCATCCCGCGGTGCTCGCGGTGCAGACCGAACAGGCCGATCTCGCCACCGTGGTCGAGGAGACCGTCGGCGGGATCCGGGTCGTGAAGGGGTTCGGCGCCGAGAGCGTGCAGTCCGCGAAGCTGCGCAAGGAGGCCGACGACATCCAGCGCGAGTCGATCAAGGCGGCGCGGATCCGGGCCAAGTACCTGCCGGCGATCGAGCTGATGCCACAGCTCGGCCTCATCGCGGTGCTCGGCCTCGGCGGCATGCAGGTGATCAACGGCGATCTCACACTCGGCCAACTCGTCCAGTTCAACTTCTACGTCGCGCTGCTCGTCAGCCCGTTGCGGATGCTCGGCATGACGATCGCCTGGGGGCAACGGGCCGCCGTCGCCCTCCAGCGCGTCAACGAGGTACTCGAGATCAGTCCCGACGTCGTCGATCCCGAGCACCCGATCGACCTCCCGCGCGGCGAGCACGTCGGCGCGGTCGGCTTCCACGACGTCGACTTCGGCTACGACCCGACCGTGCCGATCCTGCGGGGATTCGAACTCCAACTCGAGGCCGGGCAATCGGTGGCGATCGTCGGTGCGACCGGTTCGGGCAAGTCCACCGTCGCCCGCCTGCTCGTGCGGTTCTACGACGTCGAGCGCGGCAGCGTCACGATCGACGGCATCGACGTCCGGCAACTCACGTTGCACGACGTGCGGCACGCCGTCGGCATCGTGTTCGAGGACACGCTGCTCTTCCACGACAGCGTGGCGGCCAACATCGCCTTCGCCGATCCCGAGGCGACGACCGAGCAGATCGAGCGCGCCGCCCGGCTCGCCGGGGCGCACGACTTCATCATGGGGTTGCCCGAGGCCTACGACACGGTGCTCGGCGAACGCGGCTTCTCGCTGTCGGGCGGCCAACGCCAGCGCATCGCCATCGCTCGTGCGATCCTCGCCGACCCCCGCGTGCTGGTGCTCGACGACGCCACGTCCGCGGTCGATCCGTCGAAGGAACACGAGATCCGCGCCGCGATGTCGACGGTGATGGAGGGGCGGACCACGATCGTCATCGCCCACCGTCCCGGCACGATCGCTCTCGCCGACACCGTGGTCCTCCTCGACGACGGACGGGTGGTTGCGTCGGGTCCCCACCAGGAACTGCTCGACCGCGAGCCGCGCTACCGGGCCGTGTTGGCGGCGATGGAGGCCGAACCGGAATTTGCCGATGCGGCGGCCGAGCTGCCCGCGCGGATCGAGGAAACACGGATCGAGAGGGCGACCTGATGTTCAGGATGAGCGCCGTCACCGACGACGACCGGCTCGACAAGGAGGCCGCCAAGCAGGTGCTCCGCCGCACCGCCACGATGGCCAGGCCGTTCCGGCGGACCGTGGCCGGCGCACTGCTGTTCACGGCGTTGTCCACGACGGGCCTCGTCGTCGGCCCGCTGCTCGTCCGGTACGGCATCGACCACGGGATCTCAGCGAAGGACGAAGGCGTCCTGCGCAACGCGGTGATCGCCTACCTGATCGTCGTCGCCTGCGCCTACATGGCGTCCCGCCAGCAGTACGTCCTGATCAACCGGGCGGGCGAGGGATTCCTGCAGGCCCTGCGCATCCGCGTGTTCGACCACATCCAGCGCCAGTCGCTGGCGTTCTTCGACCGGATCAAGTCGGGCGTGCTGATCGCCCGCATGACCGCCGACGTCGAGTCGATGGGCGAACTCGTCCAGTTCGGCCTGCTCCAGTTGGCGTCGGCCGCGATGCTGATCGTGTTCTCGCTCGTCCTGCTCTTCGCCCTGTCGTGGCAGCTCGCGCTCGTCGGCCTGCTCGTGTTGCCGATCATCGTCGTCGCGTCACGCAAGTTCCAGCGCGACTCGAACGCCGCGTACCTCGACGTCCGCGAGAACATCGGCCACAACATGTCGACCCTGCAGGAGGGCATCGCCGGGGTCCGGGTGATCCAGGCGTACGCCCGTGAGCCCGAGCAGACCCGGCGGTTCGTCGAGTCCAACCGCAGCCTCTTCGACTCCCACGTCCACAGCGTCAAGGTCTCCACCTGGTACTTCGGCCTGGTCGAGGCGTGTGGGATCTTCGCCACGGCGCTGGTCATCGGCATCGGCGGCTGGCTGGTGAACCGGGGCGACATCACGATCGGCACGGTGATCGCCGCCGTGCTGCTCCTCGCCCAGTTGTTCGAGCCCGTGCAGCAGCTGTCGCAGCTGTACAACACGGTGCAGTCGTCGGCGGCGGCGCTCGACAAGTTGTTCGGCATCCTCGACACCGAGCCCGACATCGTCGACGGCGGGCACGCGCTGCCGGCCACCGGCGACCTCGTGGTCGAGGCGGTCGGCTTCCGCTATCCGGGGACCGATGCGCCGGTGCTGACCGACGTGTCGATCGAGGTGGCCGACGGCGAGCGGCTCGCGCTCGTCGGGCCGACCGGTGCCGGCAAGTCGACGCTCGCCAAACTCATGGCCCGGCTGTACGACCCGATCGATGGACACATCACGTTCGGCGGAGTCGATCTGCGCGATGCCGACCTCGATCAGCTGCGCGAACGCATCGTCGTCGTGCCCCAGGAGGGGTTCCTGTTCGGTGGCACGATCGCCGACAACGTGCGGATCGCGCTCGTCGGGTGCGACCGACGCCGACGTGCGCAACGCGCTCGCCGCGATCGGCGCGCTCGACCGGTTCGACGACTTCGAACTCGGCATCCACACCGAGGTGCGCGAGCGGGGCTCGCGCCTGTCGGCCGGCGAACGTCAGCTCGTGTCCCTCGCCCGGGCGGCGCTGGTCGACCCGGCGGTGCTCGTGCTCGACGAGGCGACGAGCAACCTCGACCCGGGCACCGAGGTGATCGTCGAACGGGCCCTCGATCGGCTGATGACGGGCCGCACGACGATCGTCGTCGCCCATCGGCTCTCGACGATCCGTCGTGCCGATCGCATCGCCGTGGTCGATCACGGCCGGTTGGCCGAACTCGGCACCCACGACGAGCTGGTCGCGCTCGGCGGCCGCTACGCCGCGCTGGCGTCGGCCTGGGACCGCAGCCAACCGTCCGTCTGATCGGATCTGACCGGGCCGCTCCCAAATCCCCGTTTGCGTCAGGATTTCTGAGGACCGGTCCTCAGAAATCCCGACGCAAACACCGGTGGGGGGTGGACGGATTGGAGGGTGTCAGGCGGGCGCGGGTTCGAAGACGAGGACGAATTCGAGCAGGCCGTCGTCTTCGGTCTTGACAGTGCCGTACGACGGGTTCTTGACGCCGTAGTCGGTGAACAGGATCGGAATGCTGCCGAGCACGCCGATCTTCCCGCCGCTCGCCTGTGCCGTCACGTCGAACGTGACCGAGTTGGTGACGCCGTGCAGCGTGAGATCGCCGGTGGCCGTCGCCGTGATCTGTTCGCCCTCGGCCGGGATCGAGCCGAGTTCGATCGGTTCGGTCAGGTGGAACGTCGCGGTCGGGAACTCGCTGGTGTTCATCACGCTGCCCCGGAAGTTTTCGTCGCGTTTCGACTGGTCGCTCGTGATCGTCGCCACCTGCACCTCGACATCGACCGCGGGCACCGTGGTGCCGTCGACCGTCATCGCGCCGGTGAGCTGGTTGCTGCGTCCGACCGCGGTGGTGTTGACGCCGGCCAGCACCTCGTCCACTCGGTAGCCGAACTGCGACTCGGCCGTCGCCGTCCAGTTGCCGTCGTAGCCGGTGGTGCCCTCGGCGGCGGGATCGTCGCCGGAATCCGCGGCCGGATCGGGATCCGCGGCCGGATCGGCGGGGGCGACCGTCGTGGGTGCCGGGTCAGCGGGATCGGCGGTGCCTGGTGGCGGATCGGCGACGGTGGTCGTCGCGAACACCGCCTCGAGGTCGCTCGCTCCGAGCTCGTCGGGCGCGTCGTTCAAGACGTTGGCATAGAAGAAGATCGCGCCGTAGCCCAGCGCGATGATCGCGACGACGGCGATCGCGGCGATGGCGGCGATGCGCTTCGGCGAGCGCCACTTGGAACGTTTCGTGGGCTCGTCGGGGCTGAGGGACATGTCGGTCATCGAGTGAACTCCTGTAGGCCGAAGGGGGGTTCGGAGATGGTACGACCGAAGCCGCCGAGGGGATTGTGACTTACCCAATTCTCACGTTCGGTACCGAGGCGTGGCATGCGTCAGACTGTTCGTCCATGAGTGATGCCAGCGCCGCCGTCTCGTCCGTTTCCGTCGCCACCGCCCGGTCGACCCCGAAGGGAGCGACCGCGTTCGGCGTGGGCGTCGCCACGAAAGGTCCGGTCCCCCGCCAGGTCGGTCTGAGCCGGGCGGCCCTCGAGGCCAACGGCTTCACCGGCGCCGCCGGTCAGACGATCGTGGTGCCCAGCGCCGAGGGGATCGTCGTTGCCGTCGGCCTCGGCGAGCAGCGGTGACATCGACGCCAACGGCCTGCGTGCCGCGGCCGCAACGTTCGCCCGGGCCGCCGCCAAGCATCGCTCGCTCGCCACCACGCTGGCCGACGTCGACGGGGTCGACGCCAAGGCCGCCGGGCAGGCCGTCGCCGAGGGCGTGCTGCTCGCCTCGTACCGGTACGTCGGGCTGAAGACGTCGGCCGACAACGCCTCGCTGCTCGAGAGCGTGACGCTGGTCGTCGGCGAGAAGCGCCAGAAGCAGGTCGATGCGGGCGTCGAGCGCGGCGTCATCGTCGCCCGATCGGCGGCGCTCGCCCGCGAGCTGGCCAACACGCCGCCCACGTACCTGAACGCCGACGACATCGCCGAGCGAGCGGTCGCGATCGCTGCCGAGAACGGGCTCGAGGTCCAGGTGTTCAACAAGGACCAGCTCGAACAGCTCGGCTGCGGTGGCCTGCTCGGCGTGAACCGCGGTTCGGTCGAGCCGCCACGCATGATCAAGCTCACCTACACGCCGCGCAATCCGGCGGGCCACCTCGCGCTGGTGGGCAAGGGGGTCATGTACGACTCCGGTGGCATCTCGCTGAAGGGCGGCGACGCGTTCCACCAGATCATGAAGATGGACATGTCGGGCGCCGCGGCGGTGCTGGCCACGATGTCGGCACTCAAGGCACTCAAGTGCAAGACCGCCGTCACCGCGTTCCTGATGTGCACCGACAACATGCCGTCGGGCAGCGCGGTGAAGCTCGGCGACGTGCTCACGATGCGCAACGGCAAGACCGTCGAGGTGCTCAACACCGACGCCGAGGGCCGCCTGATCCTCGCCGACGGACTGTCGCTCGCCGCCGAGCTGCAGCCCGACGCCATCGTCGACATCGCCACGTTGACCGGCGCCTGCCTCACCGCCCTCGGCGCGGGGATCGCCGGGCTGCTCGGCAACGACCAGGGCCTCGTCGACCAGGTGCGCGAGCGGTCGGCCGACGTCGACGAACCCGTGTGGCAGCTGCCGCTCGACACCAAGCGGTACCGCAAGCTGCTCGACTCGGTGTCGGCCGACATGAAGAACATCGGCGGCCCGTTCGGCGGCACCATCACGGCGGCCATCTTCCTCAACGAGTTCGTCGACGGGGTGCCGTGGGCGCACCTCGACATCGCCGGGCCGATGAACGTCGACGCCGACGACGGCATCTACGCCCGCGGGGCCACCGGGTTCGGCACCCGCCTGCTGATCGACCTGGCCTGCAACTTCACGCCACCCGCCTGAGCTCGGGCGATGAGCGAACGGACCGACTGTCGGATCGTTCGCTCATCGTCGGGGTTTGCGATGAGCCAACCGACCGGACGTCGGTCCCTTCGCTCATCGCAGCCGGGATCACTCGCTGGCCAGGCGGACGAGATTGTCGGCGGCGGTCGCCGCGACCGCGTCGGCCACACCCACGGCGACGAGCTGGTGCTCGATCACCGTGGGATCGTCCCCGACGTCGAACATCGCTGTGGCCAATCGGTGGGCCCGGGTGAGCTCGTCGAGCGTCACCACGGTGGCCGTCCAGGAGGCATGAGCGGCCTGCAGTTCGTCGGGCATGCGTCGCAGATGGCGATAGGCGATCGGCGGGACGCGGCGCCGGACGGCGAACCCATCGGGGATCGGGTGGGCGAGACCGAACATGACGCACCGCTGCAGCGCCTTGCTGAACGGTGACGACCGTCCGACCTGGAAGCTGAGACCCATCGCCCGTGCGGTGGCGGCGAGATCGAGGTCGTAGCCCTCCGGCGCCTGATCGAGGCCCGCCGCCAACCGGCGGATGAGCCACGTCGCCGTCGGCCCGAGCACGCCGAGCCAGAAGGTCTCGACGTAGCGCGAACGCGGATCGTGGCCGTCGTCGTCGACCAGCGGGTCGATCCATGGGCGAACGGCGACGAGCGGCGGGGGACTGGTGAGCACGGACATGGCGGCCTCCCGAGGGTCGAGCGGAATCGTGGAATGAGCGAGGGAGCCGGGCGACCGAACGTGGGCGGCGGTGCCGTCGGACCGGAAACGCACTTCCGGCGTCATGTCCTGGAGGGGCATGCCAGAGTGGGGGCGTGCTGCGCAAGGTCAGGCTCCGCAACCATGTGATGGTCGGCCTCGCCGTCGTGCTGATGTCGCTGCTCGCCGGCTGCCGGGTGATCGGTGCCGGCGACGATGCGCTCATCCGGCCCGAGCGCTTCGACGCCAAGCAGGTCACGGTCTGGCCCGAGGGCGACAACGGGGTGCACGTCCGGGAGATCGTCGACATCGACTTCGGCCCCACCGAGCGGCACGGCTACCAGCGGATCATCCCGAACGACTTCGGGGAACCGCAGTCGGTCGAGGCGACATCCGACGCGAACAGCGACGTCGCGGTCGTCAACGTCGGCGACGACACCCGGATCCGGATCGGCGACCCGAACGAGACGCTCACCGGCCGCCACCGCTACACGCTCGACTACGTGCTCCCCGACGCCCGGCTCGACTCCGGCGTGCTCGCCCTCGACATCATCGGCATCGACGAGACGATGGAGACGAAACGGTTCGAGGTGGTCGTGACCGGTTTCGAGTTCGGCACCACGGCGTGCGATACCGGTGCCTTCGGTGTGTTCGGCGGCTGCGACCTCGTGAAGGACGACACCGGCAACTATGTCGCCGTCATCGAGCCCCTGGCGCCAGGCGACCTGATCACGGTCGGCGGCACGATCACCGGGTTCGACGAACCGTCGCTACCTCCGATCCCCGCTCCGCAGGAGCCCGTCCCGAGCGGCTTCAGCCCGCTCGGCCTCCTGATGATCCCGGTCGGCGTGGTCGGCGGCGCGCTGGCGTTCCTCTGGAACCGCCGCCGAGGGAGCAACGAGGTCGCCGGGGCAGGGGGCGCGGCCGACGCCGCGTTCGGCGGGCTGCCCGCCCCCGGTCCGAGCGCGGCGACGCTGGCGAGTGCACCGACCCGTCGCGTCACCGACGCCCAACTCGCCGAGATGGCGACGATCGAGTTCGCCCCGCCGCGCGGTCTGGAACCGTGGATGGGCCGGGCGCTGCTCCGCGAGCTCGTCGACCAGGACACCGTCGTCGCCTGGTTCTCCGAGATGATCGCTCAGGAAGCGATGGTGATCACCACCGACGGCGACCAGCACACGCTCGAACCGGGGCCGCAACGCGACCGGGTGAGTGCCGCCGACCAGAAGCACGTCGCGCAACTGTTCCGCAACGAGCCGTCGATCGCGCTGGGCACGTACGACGCGACGTTCGCCGGCACGTGGAGGAGCGTGTTCCAGGAGCAACAGGACTTCATCCGCGACTCCGGATGGTGGAGTTCGACGACCGGGCGAGCGAGCAGCATCGCCAGCGGGGTCCTCGGTGCCCTGATCGTGATCGGCCTGCTGTTCGCGGTCAACATCGTCAACTTCGCGACCGATGGCCTCGGGATCCTCACGTCGCCGTGGTTGGCGATCGTGCTCGGGGTCGCGCTCCCGTTCTTCGTCGGGCTGCTCGCCTACTCGGCGATGGTGCCGTCGCGCACCGCCACCGGGTCGGCGCTCGCGCTGCGGACCGAGTCGTTCCGTCGCTTCCTCGCGGCCAGCGAGGGCAAGCACGTGCAATGGGCGTGGGACAACGGACTGCTGCGCGAGTACAGCGCCTGGGCGGTGGCCCTCGATGCCGCCGACGCGTGGGAACGGGCGATCCGGGCGAGCAACATCCCCGAACCGCAGGTGGCGCTCAGCGGGCCGCTCCTCGTGCACTCGCTGGCGTATTCGATGGCCAGCACCAGCACGCAACCGTCGTCGACGGGGACGAGCAGCGGGTTCAGTGGGTTCAGCGGCGGTGGCGGGGGAGGAGGCGGCGGTGGCAGCTCCGGCTCGTGGTGAGGCGTCGGCGGGACCAGGGACTGGAAACCGGTGCGGATGGGCATCGGATCCGGCGGTGAGGTTCCAACGGACGGTCCATCGTGGGGTGCTGGTCGCCCTGCTCGCCACCTCGATCGTGTGGCTCGCGTCCGCCGGCGCCCGCCCGGCCGTGGCGGCACCGCTCGGCTCGCAGTTCGTGCCGGTCGCCCCGTGCCGGTTGGCCGACACCCGCCAGGCCGGTGAGCGGCCGCTGGCGGCCGGCGCCTCGATGCGCATCACGGTGTCGGGTCGGTGTGGGGTGCCGGCCGGGGGCGGCGCCGTCGCGGTGACGATCACGGCGACCGACGCCACGACCGGCGGGTATCTCACCGCCCACGCCGCTTCGACGCCGGTCCCCGACGCCTCCAACCTGAACTTCCGGCCAGGAGCGGCGGTGGCCAATTCGGCGATCGTCGCGCTGTCGGCGGACGGTGCCATCGACCTCTACTCCTCGAGCGAGGTCCAGGTGATCGTCGACGTCACCGGGGTCTTCGTCCCGGTCGCGGGCAACGTGTCCTCGGGACGCTTCGTGGCGGTCCCGCCCAGCCGTCTCGTCGACACCCGCCGCACCGCCGATCGTCGCAGTGGCGACCTCGTCGTGCCGATCCCACCGGGCGTGCCGTCGGACGCGACCGCGCTCGCGGTGTCGGTGACGCTGACCGACACCGACGAAGCGACCTACGTCACCGCGTATCCCGCCGGTGCCGCTCGGCCGAACTCGAGCGTCGTCAACACCGATCCGCTCGAACGGGCGCGGGCGGTCACCGTGCTCGCGCCGGTCAGCGCCGGCGGCCTCGCCCTCTGGCGGTCAGCGCCGTCCAACGTGATCGTCGATGTCGTCGGGTGGTTCACGGGGCCGTCGTCATCGCCCGGATCGGACGGTCTGTTCGTCGCCGACGGGCCGCGCCGCGTCTGGGATTCACGGTCGACGAACGATCCGCTGCACCCGGGTGGCACCGCGGAACGGAGCCTCGTCACGGTCCCCGCCGCGGCCGCCGTGATCAACGTCACCGCCGTCGACGCGACCGCTCCCGGCTACGTGTCGGCCTTCCCGGCGGGCATGGCGCGGCCGGACGTGTCGATGCTCAACGTCGCCTGGCGCTCCCCGCTGGCCGCGATGTCGGTCGTGTCGATGTCGTCCCGGGGCGTCGACTTCTACGCGTCGGTCGGCGTGCACATGGTCGTCGACGTGGCCGGCTGGTTCCTCGGCGCGCCGGTCGCGGCGACGAGCGTGCCGACGGGAGCCAATCCGGCGCCCTCGTTCGGCGGGTCCGTCCTGTTCGTCTCCGACTCGTCGCTCGCCGGGATCCGGTGGAACGGCGACCTCGAGTGGCTGCAGGGCGCGAACATCGTGGCCGAACTGGAATCGTGCCGCCGCCTGATCGGTGCGTCGTGCCGCGGCCGCGAGGGGTATGCGCCGGAGAACGCCACGCAGGCGGTGCTCACCGCGTCGGGGAGCTTCGACACGCTCGTCGTCGGCACCGGTTACGACGACTTCGCCCCGCTGTTCGCACAGGGCTTCGACTCGGTCGTGCGGGCAGCGCGCGCCCGTGGCATCGCCCGCATCGTCTGGTTCGACTACCGCGAACTCGTCGGATACACGTCGCCGGGCCACGTGTCCTACGCCGCGACGTTCGCCGCCAACAACGCCACGCTCCGCACGATGGTCGCGTCCGGGGCCTATCCCGAGGTGACGATCGCCGACTGGAACGGCTACTCGTTCCCGCACCCGAACTGGTTCACCGCCGACGGGGTGCACGTCACCGGTGCCGGCACGGAAGAGGCGGCCAAGTACCTGTCGCGCACGCTCGCCTTCCTCGATCGTCGCCCGTGCCCCGCCGGGATGGGCGGGCCCGTGACCGCGGGCGGCTGGTGCGCCTCGCCCGACCTGGTGGGTGCCCCCGGCTGACGAGCGGAACGGTCAGCCCAGCGTGGGTCGCAGCAGGTTGATCGCAGCCTGGATGTCGCTGCGGCGAGCGGTGATCACGTTCGCCGATTCCTGCACGAGACCCATGTTCGGCGGCTCCTGCACTCGCAACTGGAGGTTGGTGTCGATCGCCGACGCGAGTTCGGAGAGGAACTGGCCGAGCTGGAGCCACGTGGCGTTGTTCGACCGGCTGGCCTCGGCCTGGGTGCCGATCACGACGTTGTCGATGCGGGTGCGCTCCACGCTCCATCGTTGGGCGGCCTGTACCGGGGCGGCCGCCAGCAGTTCGAGCGACAGCTGATCGTGGATCCACTGTGCGGATGCCACCAGCTGGTGTGCGGCGTCGTTGAGCGGCGCCGGCGTGACGGGCGCGGCCGCCGGCGGCGTGGTCTTCCGGCTCGATCGACGGCTGATACTCGTGACCACCGCGCTGACGATGATGATCGCCAGGACGATGAACAGCGTGATGAGCAACCACGTGCCGACGTCGATGCCGTCGTCCTCCTCCGGCGGGAACGGTGCCGGGGATCGATGCGGGAACCGTCTCGGGTGGCGCGGTCTCGGGCGGTGCGGTCTCGGGTGGGGCCGTGTCCGGCGCGGCCTGCTCCCGGCGGGGTCAGCGGCGCGGCACTCGTCGCCCACGCGTGTTCGGCGATGCCGACGAGGCCGACGACGGTGATCGACAGGGAGAGTGCCAGCGCCCGTGCGGTGGTTCGTGGTCCGGATCGGCTCATGCCCGCCAACCTAGACGCCGACCCAGCCGGCCGATGGGTCATCCGGCGATGATGTGATCGAGCCGCAGTTCGGGTTCGTTCTGTTCGATGCGCGCCAGGGCGTACTTGTTCTCGAACAGGGCGACGAGGTGTCCGTCGAGGCGGGACAGGATCCGCACCCCGACCTTCTCGCGCAGCGTCTCGGCCGACTCCTTGTCGGTCAGGCGGATCGCCTGGTACGGCGCGGACACGATCTCGATCGGGGCGTTGAACTCGATGTCGAGGCGGTTGGCGAACACGTCGAACTGCAGTTGGCCGACGGCGGCGAGGACCGGCGAGGCGTCTCCCCAGTCGGGATCCTTCAACACCTGGACGACGCCCTCCTCATTGAGTTGGTCGAGGCCCTTGCGGAACTGTTTGAACTTGCCGGTGTCGAGCGGTCGGGCCGAGGCGAACACCTCGGGCGCGAACTGCGGGATCGGCGGGAAGCGGACCGGCGGGCCGAGCTCGTCGTAGAGGCTGTCGCCGATGTTCAATCCGGTGGCGTTGACGAGGCCGACCACGTCGCCCGGGAACGCCTCGTCGATCGTCGTGCGTTCCGCCCCGAACACGGTGGAGGCGTACTTGGTGGCGAACGGCCGGCCGGTGCGGTCGCAGGTCATCACCATCCCGCGATCGAACCGGCCCGAGCAGATGCGGGCGAACGCGATGCGGTCGCGGTGGTTGCGATCCATGTTGGCCTGCACCTTGAACACGAACGCCGAGCACGGTTCGTCGAGGTGGCGCGGCTTGCCGTCGATGTCGGCGCGGGGCGTCGGCGCGGGAGCGAGGTCGACGATGGCATCGAGGAGATGGCGGACACCGAAGTTGGTGAGCGCCGATCCCGCGAACACGGGCGTCGACTCGCCGGCGAGGAACGACGGCAGGTCGACGTCGGCGCCGATCGCGTCGAGCAGGTCGCTGTCGTCGGTCGCCTTGGTCCACTCGTTGCCCTCCTCCGCCGCGGCCCGGGTGGCGTCGACGTCCTCCTCGGGCGCGATCTGCGAGCCGCGGGCGGTGCGGGTGAACCGGGTGAACACGCCCGTGCGGCGGTCGATCACACCGCGCAGGTCGCCGTGCGATCCGACCGGCCACGTCGCCGGAGTGGGGCGCAGGCCGATCTGCTCCTCGATCTGGTCGAGCAGCTCCAGCGGCTCCATCCCGGGGCGGTCGAGCTTGTTGAGGAACGTGATCACCGGCAGGTTGCGCGAGCGGCAGACCTCGAACAGCTTCAGCGTCTGCGGTTCGATGCCCTTGGCCGAGTCGAGCACCATCACCACCGCGTCGACGGCCGACAGCACGCGGTAGGTGTCCTCGGAGAAGTCGCGGTGGCCCGGCGTGTCGAGCAGGTTCAACTCGTGGTCGCGGTACGGGAAGTTCAGCGCCGTCGACGTGATCGAGATGCCGCGCTTCTGCTCCATGTCCATCCAGTCGGACGTGGCCGCCCGCCGGCCCTCGTGCGCCTTGACCGCCCCGCCGGACGTGATCGCACCCGCATAGAGCAGGAACTTCTCGGTGAGGGTGGTCTTGCCCGCGTCAGGGTGGCTGATGATCGCGAACGTGCGCCGGCGCGCCGCCTCGGAAGCCACCTGCTGGGACATGGCATGCCAACCTACCGAGGTATGCCCGCACTGATGGCCGCCCCGATCGACCGTGGTCGACTTCACGAGCTGCTGCGCCAGGAGCAGGACCGTTTCGTCGCGCTCCATCCGCGTTCGGCCGCACTCGCCACGGAGGCGGCGACCCATCTCGTCGCCGGCGTCCCGATGCCCTGGATGACTCGGTGGCCCGGTGCCTTCCCGATCCACGTCGCGGAGGCCTCCGGGTCGC
Source organism: Ilumatobacteraceae bacterium (assembly GCA_963752815.1). Classification (GTDB taxonomy): domain Bacteria; phylum Actinomycetota; class Acidimicrobiia; order Acidimicrobiales; family Ilumatobacteraceae; genus Sva-07. The sequence goes on from CAVVZI010000011.1 coordinate 65,094, forward strand.
GTTTCGTCGACGTCGACGGCATCGAGTACGTCGACTTCTGCCTCGGCGACACCGGTGCGATGGCCGGCCACAGCGGCCGTGCGGTCGCCGAGGCGATCACCCGCCAGGCGTCGCTCGGGCTGACGACCATGCTGCCGTCGGCGGACGCCGCCTGGGTCGGCGCGGAACTGGCCCGCCGGTTCACACTCCCGAAGTGGCAGCTGGCGATGACGGCGACCGACGCCAACCGGTTCGTGCTGCGCTTCGCCCGTCACCTCACCGGTCGGCCGAAGGTGGCGGTGATGGACTGGTGCTACCACGGAACGGTCGACGAGACGCTGGCGATCCTGAACGACCACGGCCAGGTCGTCAGCCGTCCGGGCGCCATCGGCCCCCAGATCGACCCGGCCCTGACGACCCGGGTCGTGCCGTTCAACGACCTCGACGCGCTCGAACGGGCACTGGACCACGGCGACGTCGCGGCCGTGCTGATGGAGCCGGCGCTGACGAACATCGGCATCGTCCTGCCCGAGCCCGGCTATCTCGACGGGGTTCGAGAGCTCACTCGCACGCACGGCTCGTGGCTCGTGATCGACGAGACGCACACGATCTGCGCCGGGCCGGGCGGGTGCACGGCGGCGTGGGGGCTCGAACCCGATGCCGTCGTGGTCGGCAAGCCGATCGGCGGTGGCGTGCCCGTGGCGGCCTACGGCGTGACCGACGACATCGCCGCCCGGCTCGTCCGGCCGATGACGGGGCACGACTCCGACGTGGCGGGCGTCGGCGGCACGCTCACCGGGAGCGCGCTGGCGCTCGCCGCGGTGCGCGCCACGTTGAGCACCACGCTGCTCGAGCCCGACTACGCCCGCATGATCCCGCTCGCCGAACGCTGGACGGCCGGGGTCGCCGCGGTGATCGACCGGGTCGGCCTCGACTGGACGGTGCAGCGCCTCGGTTGCCGGGCCGAGTACTGGTTCTGCCCGCCGCCCCGTGACGGCGCGGCCGCCGCTGCCGCGGTCGACGACGAACTCGACACGTTCATGCATCTGTGGGCGCTCAACCGCGGCGTGCTGATGACGCCGTTCCACAACATGGCGCTGATGTCGCCGGCCCACTCCGAAGCCGACGTCGACCGCCACACCGAGGTCTTCGCCTCCGCCGTCGCCGCCCTCACCTCCGTCCCCTGAAGCGTTCTCGTGAACTTCTTGCGTACCCGCGTGCGCAAGAAGTTCACGAGAACCCGGCAGTCGGCGGGCCGCAGCGCCGAACGCGTGATCAATCTGCGGCGTGGGTGCGCAGATTGTTCACGCGTTCGACAGGAGGTAGCTGGTCGGGCCGATGGCGAACTGCGTGGCGAGCGTCGGGTCGAGGAGGCGGATGAACGCGACGAGGTCGACGTCGGCGAGCGACACGCAGCCGCTCGTCGGCTTCGGTTGGCCGGTCGGCCGTGTACGAGTTGCGATGGAGGAAGATCGCCGCGGCGAACGGCGTCTCGCCGGGCGCGTCGCCCGACACCGGATCGAGGTTGGCGCCGATCACCGCGGCGTGGGAGTACACGTCGCCGAATCGCGGCAGCCACTCGTCGTCGGGCCCCGGGCAGTTGGGGGAGTTGACGAGGTGGTTGTAGCTCGATGCGCCGGGCGTCGCGCCCCAGCAGTCCTCGTTGCGCACGGACCGGTAGGTGACGTTGCTACGAACGCCTGGGTCGGGCGACGTTGCCGAACACGGAGAACGTCTGGCCGTCCCAAGCGGTGACCTTGCCGAGCGGGAACACACCGGCCGGCGTGGTGTCGTCGCCCGAGCGGCGGTCGGCGAGCACTCGGGTGCCCTGCGATCCGAAACTGGCGGCGACCGTGTCGGTCTGGCATCGCCACACCCCGTCGCGCCCACGAGCGGCGACGAACGCGGTGCCGGTCGTCGCGGCGAACCCCGACGTGGCGAGCACGACGAACTGGCGCACGCCCGGGTGCCGCCCGGCGAGGGCGGCCACGGTCGCGAGGTCGCACGATGCGTTCGGCTGCCAGGGCACGTCGCGACGGGCCGTCGCGCTGGGTCGGGCTCCGCCGCCGATCGGTCCGGCGGCGGTTGCGGGGGCAGGGATCACCGCGGTGAACAACACGGCCATCAGCACCACCCATCGCATCCGCGTCAGTCTCGCGTGTCCGAAACCACCGTTTGCGTCGGGATTGCCGAGGGCAGGTGCGCGGAAATCCTGACGCAAACGTGGATTGCGCCATGATGAGAGGGATGGATGGGGGGATGTCGGGATCGGTGACGGACGAGGAGATCGAGCGGGCCCGGACGATCGTGCGGGCAGGGGAGCGGATCGTCGTGCTGACCGGGGCGGGGATCTCGACCGATTCGGGCATCCCCGACTTCCGCGGCCCGAACGGCGTGTGGACGAAGAACCCCGAGGCCGAGAAGATGGCGACGATCCAGCACTACCTCGCCGACCCCGACGTCCGTCGACGGGCGTGGCGCAGCCGCGCCGAGAATCCGGCGTGGACGGCCGAGCCGAACGCCGGCCACCTGGCGATCGTCGAGCTCCAGCGTCAGGGCCGCCTCGCCGCCGTCGTCACGCAGAACGTCGACGGGCTCCACCAGAAGGCGGGCGTCGACCCCGACCGGGTCGTCGAGGTGCACGGCACGATCTGGTTCACCCGCTGCTGGAGCTGTCAGGACCGGCGCCCGATGGCCGAGACGATGGCCCGGCTCGATGAGGGCGAGACCGATCCGCCGTGCCTCGTGTGCGGCGGGATCCTCAAGAGCGACACGATCAGCTTCGGCCAGAATCTCGATCCCCGAGGTGATCGACCGGGCGATGCGCGAGTCCGAGAACGCCGACGTGCTGATCGCCGCCGGCTCGTCGCTCGGCGTGTACCCGGCGGCGAACTGCGTGCCGATCGCGGCGCGTGCCGGTGCGGGGATCGTCATCGTCAACGGCCAGCCGACGGCGATGGACGACCTGGCCGACGAGCGGCTGCTCGGCGGGATCAGCGAGATTCTGCCGGTGCTCGTTCAGGACGGGCCGGAGTCGTGACCCTCCGGCCCCCACGCCCGGCCAGCAACGCACCGGCGATCACGAACCCGCAGCCGACGATCGACAGCGCGGCGACGTCGTCGTCACGGAACGTCACGCCGAGGAACAACGCGACGACGGGGATCACGAACGTGATGAACGAGGCCCGGGTCCCGCCGACCCGGGCGATCAGCGAGCCCATGATCCAGTAGGCGAAGCCGGTCCCGACCACGCCGAGCACGCAGACCGCCACGATCGGGCCCCACTCGAAGTCCGCCTCGTCGAGGTTCCACACCCCGAACGGGACCGTCCAGATCGTGGCGAGCGCGAGGATCGTGCCCATCACGTTGATCGATCCGTAGGCGCGCTGGATCGGGGCCACGATCGTCGTGGCAAACCCGTAGCAGACGGTCGCGATCACGACCAGGGCCACACCGAACGCCTGGCTGCTGCCCTCGCCGATCGACGGGACGCTGATCAGGATCACGCCCACGAGCCCGGTGCCGATGCCGGCGAGCACCGCACGGCTCGGTCGCTGGTGGTAGATGAGCGCGGCGAACGTGGCGGCGAAGATCGGCGTCCCGCCGTTGAGCAGGCCGGCGACGGAACTCGACACGTGCTGTTCGGCGATCGGGAACAGCGTGAACGGCACGGCGACCCACACGACCGACAGCAGCACGATCCGCCGGAGGTCCGACCGGCCGTACGTCACGCGCTGGCGCGGCACGAGGGCGAGCGCGGCCGCACCGAGCCCGACCCGCATCAGCGTGATGAGGCCGGGCGGCATGGCGTCGAGCCCGATGTCGATGAACAGGAACGACGCGCCCCAGATGGCGCTGACGGACACGAACAGCGCCCAGTCGTGCGGTGTGAAGCGCTCGTCCATCGCCGTGAGGTTACGGAGCGGGAGCCTCTCGGCCGCGCGAGTTTCCACGTGATGAATCCCGACCCGATCGGTAGGCTTTCGGTATGGCAACGTTCCGTGATCTCCTCTCGGCTGCCAAGTCCGAGATCGTCGAAGTCGACACCGATGGAGCCGCCGCGCTCATCGCCGATGGCGCCGCCGTGCTCGACGTCCGTGAACCCGACGAGTACGACGAAGGCGCGCTCCCCGGCGCCGTGCACATCCCCCGCGGCCACCTCGAAGCCCAGATCGAGGGCCGATTGCTCGACAAGTCCGCCCCGGTCGTCGTCTACTGCGCCGGTGGTGTCCGCTCGGCCTTCGCCGCCAAGACGCTGGCCGAACTCGGCTACACCGACGTCGCCTCGATGGCCGGTGGGTTCGGTCGTTGGAAGGACGAGGGCCGCCCGTGGAAGCAGCCCGTGTCGCTGAGCGCCGAGCAGACCAACCGCTACAAGCGCCATCTCCTGCTGCCCGAGGTCGGCGTGGCCGGCCAGGTGAAGCTGCTCGACGCCAAGGTGCTGATGCTCGGTGCCGGTGGCCTCGGTTCACCGGCGGCGCTCTATCTCGCCGCGGCCGGCGTCGGCACGATCGGCATCGTCGACATGGACGAGGTCGACTCGTCGAACCTGCAGCGCCAGATCCTGCACAACGTCGACCGCATCGGCGATCGCAAGGTCGACTCGGCCAAGAAGACGCTGACGATGCTCAACCCCGACGTCGACGTCGTCACGTACGACACCCGCCTCGACGCGTCGAACATCATCGACATCATCTCGGGCTACGACGTGATCGTCGACGGTGCCGACAACTTCCCGAGCCGCTACCTGCTCAACGACGCCAGCGTGAAGCTCGGCATCCCGGTCGTCCACGGCTCGATCTTCCGCTTCGAGGGCATGGTCAGCGTGTTCCACCCGACCGAGGGCCCGACGTACCGCGACATGGTGCCCGAGCCGCCGCCCGCCGAACTCGCTCCGAGCTGCGCCGAGGCCGGTGTCCTCGGTGTGCTGCCGGGCATCATCGGATCGATCCAGGCGCTCGAGACGATCAAGGTCATCCTCGGCCTCGGCGAGCCGCTGATCGGGCGCATCCTCACGGTCGACACGACCGAGATGGAGTTCCGGGTGTTCAACCTCAAGCCCGACCCCGCCAACGAGGTCACCTACGCCAACCGCGACCGCATCGAGATCCGCGAATTGGACGGTCTCTGCGCCCCCGGCCTCTCCGCCGCCCACTGACGCGCACCCGAACCCCGAAAAATGGAGCAGATGTCGCGCTCAGCGCGACATCTGCTCCATTTTTCGGGTCTTGCCCGAGGTCAGCTGGGTTCGGTGAGGATCGTGCGCTCGATCTCCGAACGGTCGCCACGATCGAGTTCCTCGCGTTCCTGCGTCGCCACCCCGACGAGGACCAGGGCGACGCCGACCAGCTCGATCGCCGACGGTTGTTGGTCGAGGGCGATCCAACCGACCGCGAGCGCCGTCACCGGGAGCAGGGCGAGCAGCACGGAGAATCGTCGGATCGGGATGCGCCGCATCACGAACTGATCGATGCCGTAGCCGATCGCGTTGGAGAACACGCCGACGAGCAGACACAGGGCGAGCAGCGTCGGCGATGCCCAGACGGGTCCGCTCCACGGAGCCCCGACCGGCGTCATCACGAGCGACCCGATCGCCAGGCCGACGCCCAGCCCGGCGACACCGCGATCGAGCTGCGCGACCCGCGAGCCGACCACGATGTAGACGGCCCACATCGTCGAGGCCAGCAGGATGAACAGCAGCCCGATCGCGTTGCCGTCGATCTCCCCCTTGCCGAGCACCATGACCCCACCGACGGCGAACAACAGGGCGACGGCGTTGCGCAGGGACCTGGTCGCCGCCGCGGCGACGGCGATCGGACCGATGAACTCGATCGTGACCGCCTTGCCGAGGTCGATGCGGTCGATCGCCAGGTAGAAGAACGTGTTCATCAGCGCGGTGGCGATGCCGAAGACGCCGGCGGCGACGAGTTGGCGGCGGGTCCACCCCACCCACCAACGGCGGGACACGGCGAGCAGGGCGATCGTCGCGCCGATCAGGCGGAACCAGGCGACCGTCTGCGGCTCGACCTCGTCGAACAACAGCACGGCGATCGCCGCGCCGATGTACTGCGCGATCGCCGAGAGGACGAAGAGCGCTTCGGGCTGGGTGGTGTTCAGCCAGCGGGTGACCGGCCCCGGTCGCGCGGCGGCGCTACTCGTCACGAGTCACGCCGAAGCAAGCCGGCCGACGCGAGCGCCAGCGAGCAAGGCTCGGGTCCGGCCGACCTCATTCCGCCACCAACCGCCTGCGGTGAGGCCGGACAAAGCGATTCAGTCAAAGAGTTCGGGTTCGGAGCGCGAGATCTCGTCCCACATCGGCTGGAAGCTGAACCATCCCGCGAGGTGGTATCCGGTCTGGTCGCGGGTGTACGAGGCGTACTCGTCACGGATCTCGATCGGGTCGCCGGCGGCCATCGCCAGCAGCTGCGCCTGGCACGAGCGCTCCATCGAGATGAACCAGAACGCGGCCTCGTCGACCGATTCGCCGACGGTGAACAGCCCGTGGTTCTGGTGGATCGCGGCCTTGCCGGTGGACAACGCGGCGGCGAAGTCCTTGCCCGCTTGGACCTCGAACACGACCTCGCCACCGTGCTCGGAGATGAGCGTGTGGTCCTCGTAGAAGATGCAGGCGTCCTGGGTGATCGGCGCCAGCGGGATGCCGAGCGAGCTGAACGACTTGCCGTACGGCGAGTGCGCATGCGCGGCGGCGATCACGTCGGGCCGGGCCGCGTGGATCGCGGCGTGCAGCACGAACGCCGCCCGGTTGACCGGCTTGGTGCCGTAGACGACGTCGCCGTCGTGGTTCACGAGGATCAGGTCGCTCTGGCGGATGTGCCGGAAGCTCATGCCGAACGGGTTGACCCAGAAATGGTCGGGGAACTCGGGGTCACGCACGGTGATGTGGCCGGCGACGCCCTCGGAGAAGCCGAACCGACCGAACGTGCGCAGCGCGCCGGCGAGGTGCGTCTTGCGGTAGTGGCGCTCCTCCTCGACGGTCTCGAACGTCGGCGGACCGTCGAGCCCGACGACTTTCGGCGTGAGTTCGATGCCGTCGATGGATCGGGTGGATGCGTCGGTCATGGCCATGGCGAAAAGGCTACTCCGATCGATCGCCCCCGTCGCCGGTCAGGCCGACCGCTCGCCGCAGGAAGTCCCGGTGGAGCGCCGGCGGTTCGGGCGACGACCACGCCTGGTTCGTCAGGAGGATGGCGATGAGGTCGCGGTGCGGGTCGACCGACCACGTCGTGCCGAGGCCGCCGTCCCAGCCGAAGCCACCGATCGCGCGGGTGGGGACGTCGTCGACCTGCACCGCCATCCCGAGACCCCAGCTGAGCCCGGCCTCGTCCGGACCGAGTACCGCCGTGCGCTGGGGAGTCGTGAGCTGGTCGGTCGTCATCTCGGCCACCGACTCCGGCGACAGCACCCGCACACCGGCTCGCTGTCCGCCGTCGCGCATCATCTCGGCGAACGCCAGGAGGTCGTCGACGGTCGACACGAGGCCGGCGCCGCCACCCTCGAACGGAGGCGGGGCGCTCCATTGCCCGGCGGGCGGGTCGAAGAGGACGCGTTCGCCGTCCGGACGTCCAGTACGCCGGCGCCGAACCGGTCGAGGTCGTCGCCCGGCACGAAGAACCTCGTGTCGGTCATCCCGAGCGGATCGAGCACCCGCTCGCTGCAGCGCCGCACCGAAGCTCGTGCCGCAGGCGCGGGCGATGAGCACGCCGGCCACGTCCGCACCGACGTGGTACAGCCAGTGCGTACCCGGTTGGTACTCCAGGGGCACGGATCCGAGGATGCGCAGGTACTCGTCCTGGTTCGGGTGATGCCGCCGGTCGTGGAGGACCGACCGGCAGGCCCGAGCGATGCAGCGAGTTCCATCGCCGGTTGCGGAGCGCCCGTGAAGTCGTCACCGAGGCCCATGCGGAAGCTGAGCAGGTCGCGCAGGGTGATGTCGCGTACCGCGGGCACCGTGTCGTCCAGCGGTCCGCCGGGGACGGCGAGCACGGTCCGCTCGGAGAGTTCGGGCAGCAGGTCGGTCACCGGATCGTCGAGCCCGATGACGCCGTCGTCGACGAGCGTCATCGCACAGGCGGCGGTGATGGGCTTGCTCGTCGAGGAGATCCGGAAGATCGACCGGCGTGTGACGGGCCGGTTCGTCTCCAGATCGAGCACCCCGGCGCTCCCGCTGTGAACATCGCCGCCGTGGGCGACCAGCCAGGCCAGGCCGGGAACGGCACCGGACTCGACGTGGCCGGCCAGCCCGCGGTGCAATTCCTCGACTGCGCTGTCACGGGTCATGTCCGACATCGGGCCTCGCTTCCGTTGCTGGATGAATCGTAGGCGGGACCACCATCCGCGGCGACCGTGCAGAATGGGCCGATGCCGACCGAGATCTCCCCGCCGTCGATCGCCCGCCCGGCGGCCAACTATGCGCACGCGATGCTGTCCGAGTCCGCCACCCGCTGGCTCCACACCTCCGGCGTGGTCCCGATCGCGCCCGACGGCAGCGTGCCGGCGGCGATCGGCGAGCAGGCGACGGTCGTGTGGGCGAACATCACGGCGATGCTCGAGGAAGCGGACCTTCGCGCCGAGGACGTCGTGTCGGTCACGACCTATGTCGTCCACTCCGCCACGCTCGCCGACGATCTTCCGGCGGTGATGAGCGCACGGGACGAGGCGCTCGCCGGCCACCGCGCGGCGTCGACCCTGGTCACCGTCCCGGCGCTGGTGCGGCCCGAGTGGAAGGTGGAGATCGCGATCGTCGCGTGCCGCTGAACCATCGCCTCCGGTGATCACGCGCACCGCGTACGGTGCCACCGATGGGTGGCGACACGTCCGACCTCGTGATCCTGTTCGCGATCCTCGCGACCCGCTTCATCGTCCCGCTGTTCATCCCGCGTTTCCCGTTGCCGGCGATCCTCGTGGCGCTCGTCGTCGATGCCGCCGATCAGTCGATCATGCAGAAGTTCACGCATCTGAACCTCGACGGCTACCAGAGCTACGACAAGGCACTCGACATCTACTACCTGACGGTCGCCTACGTGTCGGTGTACCGGAACTGGACGAACGGCTACGCCGTCGAGGTGGCCCGGTTCCTCTGGTACTACCGGCTCGTCGGCGTGCTGCTGTTCGAGATCACGGCCCAGCGCTGGTTGCTGCTGGTGTTCGCCAACACGTTCGAGTACTTCTTCATCGCCTACGAGGTCGTGCGGACGTGTTGGGACCCGCGGCGCCTCAGCCGGCGGGCGGTGATCGGCATGGCCGCGGCGATCTGGATCTTCGTCAAGCTGCCCCAGGAGTGGTGGATCCACATCGCCCAGAACGACTTCACCGACTTCATGAAGGAGACCGTGTTCGGCGTCGAGCCGACCTCCTCGTGGGCCGACGCGTTCAGCAACCGACCGTTCGTGCTCATCGCCATCGTCGCCGTGATCGTCGGGATCGTCGTCGCGGCGTTCCTCCTGCGGGGACGCCTCCCGCGTCGCGACTGGCCCTTCGGCGTCGACGTCGACCGCCCGACCCCGCTCGTCGAGATCCCCGGCGGCGGGGAGCGTCACCTCCCGACGATGCAGTGGCCGGTCCTCGAGAAGATCGCCCTCATCGGGCTCGTCGGTGGCATCTTCTCGTGCGTGCTCGACGTCGACGCGGCGGCGTGGCAGGTCGTCGGAGCGACGCTGCTCCTCGTGCTCGCCAACGCCGGCATCAGCGCCGCCCTCGAACGCCGCGGTCACGAGTGGAGCTCGATCGCCGTCGAGTTCGTGACCCTCGCCGCGCTGAACGTCGTGCTGCTGCTCACCTACGCGGCGTCTCGTCAGCGACAACGGCGTCAACCGCGCTCTGGCGATCTTCTTCGGGCTGCTGCTGACGATGATCATCGCCCTGTTCGACCGCTTCCGCGCCGAACGCATCACCAAGCTCGCCGCCCTCGCCCCCGTTCCCTGACGCCCACGGGGTTTGAGAACATGGGGGCATGACAGGCGCCGGCCGGTCGCGTTCGATCTGGTGGTGGATCACCGTGGTGGTGGTCGGCCTGATGGTCGCGCCGGTGGTATTCGACCACGACAGCCATCCCTTGTCGACGTACCCGATGTACTCGAGCGCGCGCGGGCGCGAGGTGTCGATCCCGTCGGCGCTCGGGCTCACCGATCAGGGAGGAGCGGAGCGCTTGTCGCTCGGGGTGATCGGCGCCAGCAGCGACCCGCTGATCGTGGCCGGTGAGCTGCGGGCGGCGATCCGCAACGGTCGGGCGATGGAGCGGTGCGAGGAGATCGCGGCGCGGGTCGATGATCCAACGGTCCAGGCGGTGGCGGTGGTGATCGAGCGTCACGACGTGGTCGCCCAGGTGCAGGGCGAGCCGAGCCTGATCGAACGCACCGTCCACGCGACGTGCGTGAGGGAGCGATGAGCGGGTCGGTGTTGACGGTCGAGGCGCCGCCCGAACGATTGGCCGCGTTCCGGGTCGCGCTCGGCGCGTTCGCGGTCGTGTACCTGGTGCTCCGCGTGCCGGTGCTGCTCGACCTGCGCGACCGCAGCGCCAGCGGCTTCGCCGGTGTCGGGCCGTTGTGGTGGCGCGACGAGCCGTTCGACGACCGGGTCCTCACCGCGCTGATCGTGGTCGCGCTCGCCGCCGGCGTCGGCTTCACGACCGGGACACGGTTCCGGGTGAGCGGGCCGCTGTTCGGGATCACGATGCTCGTCCTCACGACGTACCGCTCGTCGTGGGGGCAGTTGCTGCACTTCGAGAACCTGATGGTGCTGCACCTGCTGATCGTCGGCTTCGCCGCCTCCGCCGACGCGTGGTCGATCGACGCTCGAAGGGCCGCGCGAGCGGTCGACCACGACTACTCGTCGCCGCTGCGATTGTCGTGCCTCGTCGTGGTCGTCGCCTATGTGATCGCCGGCGTCGCCAAACTTCGGTACGGCG
>CAVVZI010000012.1:0-24155 GCA_963752815.1 Ilumatobacteraceae bacterium
ACGACGTCGGCGTGACGGCGCATGAGCAGGCCGCGTTGCTCTCGGCGGGTTGGACATCGGTCTCTCGTATCAGTTGTTCCACGACGCGGTCTTCGAGCGGGTGTTCCTCGATTTTCGGGCCTCGACGGATTGCGCGACTTCCACCCTGGCGGCCTGCCAGGCCGACCAATGCCCGGACACCAGAGCCCAGAGCGACAACGCTGACACGTAGGTGACGCTGGCGAGCAGACCAAGCATGATCGACACGGGAATCATCACGATCCAAAAGATCGTCAGCCATCCGTTGAGCCGCCGCATCAGAGTTGGGTCTGCCTGCACCGACGACCACAGGCTCTTGATGAGTGTCACGACTCAGCTCCGTTCCGGGCGAGTTCTGGTTGTCATGACCGCACTCTCAAATCGAGCGACGACTCGAGTCGTTGCCCGGCACGGCGGCACGAGCGATGAACCCGGCGACGAGTCCGATGACCAATAGATAGATGATGAATCCGAACATGAGTGGCTCCCATTTGGTGCGGTCGACTGACTGCGGACCGTTCTCACTCAAGCACCCCTTAGGGGGTGTGGACTACACCCCTAGGTGTGTTAATGATCATCGGATGGTCGACAGCTCTCCTCCCGCCCCGATCAGGGTTGCGCTGATCGACGACTACGACGTCGTGCTGATCGGGCTGGCCCACATGTTCGACGGCTACACCGACCGCATCGTGATCGCCGAGATCGACGCGAACACACCGCTGCACGACGAGGTCGACATCGCCCTCTACGACACCTTTGCCCAGCCAGAGGCGGACTACGACGACATCGACGTCCTGATCCAGAATCCGCGTGCCGGTCGCGCGGTGGTCTACACATGGAACTTTCATCCCGACCTGGTCGAGGCTGCCATCCAAAAGGGAGCGAGTGGCTACCTGTCGAAGACGCTGCCGGCCCGCGCGCTCGTGGATGCTTTGCTCGCCATACACGAAGGGGAAGTTGTCGTGAGCCCCGCGCCGGCGAAGGCCCGGCCGGCAAGCGGCCTCGACTGGCCAGGCCGCGCCGAGGGTCTCACGAACCGGGAGTCGGAGATCCTCGCGCTCATCACCCAAGGCAAGAGCAACGACGAGGTCGCAGCGCTGACGTTCCTGAGCAAGAACTCGATCAAGTCCTACATCCGTTCTGCGTACCGCAAGATCGGCGCTTCCAGCCGCACGCAAGCAGTGCTGTGGGGCGTTGACCACGGCTTCAAACCCGACAACCGCCGCATCGACCACTGGCGCGACGGCCCCTAGCCACGATTTCATCCAAGCGGGCGGCGTCAATGCCGCTGGCACCTTCGCCAGACAGGCCGGACGCGCGTCAGGTGATGCGTCACCCCGACGATCCACACGGCCGCGGCCAACAGAGTCGAGGTCAGCTCGAGCAGAGTCGAAACACCCACGGCACGCAAGGCTGCCTTGGTCGACGGCCACGCCGTCCGTGCACCGACCCGCTGCACCTCCGACGCGTAGACGCCAAGGACGAAGCCGATGAACACTCCCACGACCGGAACGACGAAGAACCCGACGATGGCCACCAACCCGCCGACGACCAGCGAGCGGTTGGGAACCCCGTCGGCGCGCAACCGTCGGCCGGGGATCGTGTACTTGACGACCTGGCCGGCGGCTATCACTGCGGTCGCCACGCCCACGACGGCCCAGCCGGTGGCGGTCCCAACGGTGATGCCCCACACCACGATGGCCGACCAGACGAGCAACGCGCCAGGCAGCAGGGGCACCACGACGCCCACCAGCCCGACGGCGATGCTGACGGCGACGAGCACCTCGACACCGGTCATCTTCAGCAGACTGGCAGACCGCAGAACCGACGCTGTCATAACCGGGTCGACAAACCGACAGGCGGGTGATTCCGCGGGTCGAGCCGCTGACGCTCGGCGCCGGACACGTTGACTACGTCGGGAGAGCGAACCGGCGTGTGTGATTGCACGGTCGGGGGTACTGGAACACCCGAGGTGACCCATGTCTGACGATCTACTAGCCATCTACCTGACCGACCATCTGGCCGGCGCGACCGGGGGAAGCAACCGCATGCGCAGCCTCGCCGATCACGAACGATCAGCGAGCGCGTCCATCGTCGGCCAACGATCTGCAAACCAGCCCGGCGTGGCAGCGAACGTCCAGACGTCTCGCGAGTCAGGCCCCAACATCGGATGAGGCGCTTGAAACGACACGCGCTCGCGACTGCGCTGCTGATCACGGTCCTGTCGATCGCCACCGCGTGCTCGAGCGACTCCGACGACTCCACAGGAGACACCAAGACGCTGAGCGGGAACTGCAGCATCACCGACCACTCTCTCTCCCCGCAGGCCGTGGTCTCGGAGTCCATGGTGGTGAAGCTGCTCGGATCCGACGACTGGACCGCTCGGAGCGGGTTGTCGGTCTCCCCCCAGGGCACGCTCGAGAAGGCTTTCGTCGGCAGCTGCGCCATCACGCCCGTCAGCGACAAGGACGACGAGCGGCTCCGCGTGAGCATCGTGCCCAAGAGCGAGCCGGCGTATGCCGAGGCCCAGCGCGTCCTGGCCTCCGGGACCGGCGAGGACACCGCGTTCACCAAGGTCGCCGAGGACGTCTACGTCACACCCGACGTGACCGGCGACAGTGACGGCAACCGGCTCGAGGGCGCCAAGGGGGTCAAGGTCACCCCGGACTACGCCGTGGTGGTGGAGATCCTGCACCCGGCCGAGGGCGTCGATGCGATGAAGGAGGCCGGCCCGACCGTGCAGGCGGTCGCCGACAACCTCGCCCATCTCGGCTGAGCCTGCATCCGGGCTCAACGGCGCTCACTCCGGCCAGATCAGTCAGCGCGGCAGGGCGAGGACCATCAGCGTCGTCCACGTCAGGTGGGTCAGCATGGGGGCGAGGACCCCGCGGGTCGACAGGCGCTCGACGCTGAGCAGCGCCCCCATCACGACCGCCGCGATGACGAGGGCGAGGTTGCCGGTGGCCGCGGTGACCACGACGTAGACGATGGTCGAGGCGAGAGCAGGACGGTGCGGCTCGAGCGCGGCGTGCAGCGCGCCGCGGAAGAACAGCTCCTCGCCGGCACCGTTGATCAGCGCGACCAACAGCACGACGGTGATGGAACCGGCATCGGCGGTGGCCAGCACACCGTCGAGGGCGGCGCCGACGAGGGGAAGGTGCCGGGCGACCAGGTAGGCGCCGAGGAACACCACGAACGCGGCGACGCCGGCCACGACGGGTCCGATGACGGTCGACCATGTCACCTTGCGATCGGGCTGGAAGGGGATCGGCCCGGAGACGAATGATCCGACCGTCCACGTCGCCGCCACCAGCAGGCCCAAGACGGTGAACCACACCGAACCGCGCGGCACGCGCAACGTGGCCGCCAGCAGCACCGTGCCGACCACGAGCGTGACCGCGACGACGACACGTCGTCGTCGGCGCGCCGCCGGCCGATCGGCGATTGCTGGCTCGCTCGACGGGACCAGCAGGTCAGGGACGCGCACGGACCTCGGCGGCCGCCCGACGCGCAACTCTCGCCGCCAACGCCTTGGCGGCGGCTTCGGCAAACATCATCGGTGTGTGGTCCAACAGCTCATCGAGCCGGTGATCGCGCACCACGACCTCGTTCGTCAATGAATCGACCAGCGCCCGCGCCGTGGTCAAGTCGACGTCGGTGATCAGCCGCAACCAGTGTGATGACAACCGGGGCGACAACAGCGGCACGCCGACGATAAACCGATGACGCTCCATGACCCGGCTGGTGATCAGCATCATCTCGAGATACGTCAGGACCTCCGGTCCGCCGATGTCGAAAACCTCGCCAATGGCGTCAGGCCGACCGAGGACGCCCACGAGGTCGACCAACGCGTCGTCCAGGGCGATCGGCTGGGTCTTGGTCTGCACCCAGCGCGGCGTGATCATGACCGGCAACCGCTCGACAAGCTGGCGCAGGATCTCCCAACTGATGCTCCCGTCACCGATCACGATCCCAGCCCGCAGCGCAGTCGTCGGGACCGCGTCGCGCAGGATCGACTCGACCTCGCGCCGGCTGCGCAAATGCTCGGAAAGATCATCCCGATCGTCACCGAGACCGCCGAGGTAGATGACCTGGCTCAGCCCGGCACCCGTCGCCGCGGCGGCAAAGGCGGCCGCACCCCCGCGATCCCTGGCGGCGAAGTCCTCGGAGGCCAGGGAGTGCACCAGGTAGTAGGCGGCGTCCTGGCCGTCCAACGCCCGGCGCAAACTCGACACGTCGGCGACATCGGCGCGCACCGCCCGCCCAGCACCGGTGTAGTCATCGGGGCGGCGTGTCAGCGCCGTCACATCATGACCATCCTCCGCCAACACCTCCACGAGGGCAGCACCGACAAACCCCGTCGCCCCGGCAACGGCGACCCTCATCCTGTGCTCCGGCAGCTCAGTTGCGGCGAACGTTGCCTGAATACCATGCGTCACCGTACCCGCGGGTCGGAACCGGAACGACACGAATCACTCGGTGACAACGCTTCACCCAAGCCCAAGTCGCGCCCGCATGATCCTGATGCTTCGGCACGATCGTCGCTGAGCGACACGATGATGATGGCTGTGGACATCGGGGTTCTGGAATTCCTGCATTCGCTTGCAGACACCGCGGACTCGTTGGCCGGTGATGCCTGGCTGAGCGGCAGTGTTCCGGTCTCGGCGAAGCCTGATGGAAGCCCAGTAACTGCGACAGACCTCGCTGTGGAGTCCGCACTCCGAGACCTCGTCCGACAGCGTTATCCCGCTGATGGATTCTTGGGTGAGGAAGTTGGCCGCACAGTTGGAGTGTCAGAGAGGAACTGGGTCGTTGACGGCATCGACGGGACCGCTGCGTTCGTGGCGGGTCGACGAGAGTGGTCGACCTTGATCTCGATCGTCGACCGTCATCGGGTGGTTGCGGGAATCGCTTCGGGCCCTGCGCTCGGGAAGCGATGGAGCGGGATACTCGGGAGCGGAGCGGAGGTCATCTCGCATGACGGGCGCCGCCGACGCATGGAAGTCTCAGGCCGAAGCGAGCTGGATGGTTCCAGAATCTCGAGCTGGCCACCTGCCGATTTGGTTCCTGACCGTTTCCGATCGTCAGCGGACTGTCTCGCACGGTTGAGTACTCGCCCGACACAGCGACCGTCGTGGGGTGCAGAGGTTCCGAACGGGGCGATGCTCGTCGCGGAAGGCCGCATCGACGCCTTTGTTCTGTTTGGTGGAGAAGTCTGGGACCACGCAGCCTGCTCAGCCATCGTGATCGCAGCCGGCGGACGCTGGTCTGATATTGACGGTGACGAAGGTGTGAAGGGCGGCCCCGGGGTCTACACGAATGGCCACGTCCACGATGCCGTGCTCGCCACACTTCGGGGTGACAGCTAGATCTGCCGGCAGGAGACCGGACGGAAGTCACGTCAGCATCTACTGCCCGCCGGACGGGGGCGTGTTTTCAGGCGGCGACTTCGGCCGGATCGCTGCTCTGTAGATCGCGGCCCTGTGCGCGCGAGGCTGCTGGACGCGACCCGGTTCAGAACACGACGGGGACCTGGCGCGGGCCTCGCACTTGACCGCCTGCCCACGTGACCGCCGCGTCCGGGGCGAGGCGGAACGAAGGGATGCGCTGAAGCCACGCGTCGATCGCGACGCGAAGCTCCATGCGGGCGAGGTTCGAGCCGGCGCAGCGGTGGATTCCGAGGCCGAATGCGACGTGGCGGTTCTCGGCGCGATCGAGGATCACCTCGTCGGGCCGATCGAACACTGCCGGGTCGCGATTGGCTGCGGGGAAGTTCAAGATCACTTTGTCGCCTGCGTGCACGGGACACCCGGCAAGCTCGACGTCGTCGACTGCGATGCGGGCCATGGTGACCGGCGAGTAGGCGCGCAGCAGCTCCTCGATCGCGACCGGCATCAATTCGGGTTGGTCGATGAGTCGCTGCGCGTCATCGGGGTGGGTGGCGAGGTGCAACATCGACGAACCGATTGACGACCACGTCGTATCGACGCCGGCGATCAGCGTCAGCGCCGCCATGCCCAAGATGTTGAGGTCGTCGATCGGTGCGCCGTCGACCTCAGTGTGGAGCAATTCGCTGATCAGGTCATCACCCGAATTCGTCCGCCGTTCCTCGAGTTGGCCGAGCAGATAGGCGGTGATGCCGTCGCGGCCGGCGGCACTGCGGGCCTCGTCGTGAGCGAACTCCAGAACGTCCTGCACCCACCCAGTGAAGGTGTCGGCCATGTCGTCGGGCACCCCGAGCACGAGTCCTATGACCCGAACCGGGATCTGTTGCGCGTAGTCCCGTGCGGCGTCTGCCGATCCCCGGTGGATGAACCCGTCGATCAGCCGGTCACACAACTCGCGCGTGACCGGTTCGTACGATGCGACGCGCGAGTGCGAGAACCACGGCAGGAGCAGCCGTCGGGTCCAGGTGTGCAGCGGTGGATCGGCGTCGATCGGCGGAAGCGGGATGTCGATCGGCGGTGCCGGGCGTTCTTCGTCGGTGAACGAAAGTACTCCAACGTCACGAGAACTGAAGCGGGTCACGTCGTGGGCAACAGCCGCGACATCCGAGTATCTCGTCGTCAACCACGACGCGCCCCAGCGATCGCTATGCGCAATCGGACACCGCTCGCGCAGATCATCCCAGAGTCCATATGGAGAGGACACGTACTCGGGATCGAGGATGTCGTAGTCAGTGGTCCAGTCCGTCACGCCGTCGCCCCCAGCCATGCTGCGACACTATGCGAACCGCGAGGCGGCGCGATCTCGCTCCGAGCGCGAACACGTCGGTGTCCTCGTGAAAGACCGGAACTTGCTCCGACCGATCCGGCCACGACGTCCGCAAATCGCGGCGCCCAATCCTCACCGATCCAATGCCGCGATACCGGCGCTGAGCGACACTCTCCGAATATCTGCTCCGGCGCCGGCGCGCGGTTCACTCGATGGTGGCTGGGGCGTTTCGTGTGCGACGTGCGCGCGTGCGCCACATCGCTGGCAGGCGCCAGAGTCGTCCGATGAGGATCGTCGAGCCGAAGAGCGCGAGATAGCCGAACGGTGACAGGTTGCCCCCGGTGGACTGGCCGACACCGTCGCTGAACGTGAACGTGACGGGGCTCTGAATCAGGCTGAGGCCGGACCAGGTGAACGTGCCCGTGGCATTCGGGTCGCCAGCGGTGACGCCCTGTCCGAAGGCATTGGCGGCTTCGGACAGGTACGGGAGGAGAAAGAACGTGGCAGTGAGCAGGAAGACTGCCGCGGTCGTCAAGTGAGCCCGCGGCTCGTCGCCGTACTCGGCGGCGAGGTAGTCGGCGGCAAGCTGTTGACCGTTGCCGAGTTGGCGCAGCGCGGCAGGTGTGCCGACGTCGTGCGCCGCGGCGAGCACGTTCTGGCGAACCTCGCGCCGCTTCGCGATCCGCGAGGAGCGGGGCAGGTCGTACAGCCGTTGGTCGAGCGTCCAGACGACGCGCTCGATCCGCAGCCGGTCGATCAGGTTGACGTCGTGTGTCATCACTCACTCTCCAGGTCGTGGTGTGGCGGGAAGGGGCTTGTCGAGGACACCGCCGACGAGGGCAACGAGCGAACGCCAGCTGGCACTCCCCGTGGCGAGTGCCTGGTATCCGTCTGATGTGGGTCGGTAGTACTTGCGGGCCGGGCCGGCGGGTGACGAGACGAGGCGTGCCACGACGCGGCCTTCGCGTTCGAGGCGAGACAGCGCGGGATAGATCGTTCCCTCGAGAACGTCGGTGAACCCGATGGCATGGAGGCGCTGGGCGACCTCATAGCCGTAGGACTCCTGCTCGGCGAGCAGGTGCAGAAGGATCAGCGACAACACACCCTTCAGCAACTGGGCGTCGTGGGCGGCGGGCACACTGATAGGTTATGTCGACTATTCGACTTTGTCCAGTACTGCAGCCTCGAAGTCCTGGGATGCTCTGCTCGGTGACAGTCAGTCGAGAGGTGCGCCGAGCCATGATGACCGGATGGACCACCCGAACGAACGACGTGCCGGGATCGCTCCGAACGGCAAGCCCTACGAGTCGGTGTGGGATTTTCCCCGACCACCGCGGCTCGAACTCGTGGACTGGCACATCCTGGCGGTCCACGCGCATCACGTGGTGGTCGATGCCCCGTCGGCATGGCGCGTCCTCGAGACGAGCCAGCCACCCGCTTATTACGTGAGCCCCGATCATGTCGACACGACGCGGCTCCGTCTGACGTCGCGCCGGACCGTGTGCGAGTGGAAGGGCGTGGCGACGTACGCCGATCTCGTCGACGACGCCGGTCGCACGCTGGTGCCCGACGCTGCATGGACCTATCCGGAGCCCGTGCCCGCGTACGCCGAACTCGCCGGGCACTGGGCGTTCTATCCGCAACGGATCGACGAGTGCCGGGTCGACGACGAACGCGTCGAGCCGAACGAGGGCGGCTTCTACGGCGGGTGGATCACGGCCAACGTCACCGGCCCGTTCAAGGGCGGTCCCGGCACGCTCAACTGGTGAACGAAGTCCGGATCGCCTACCCGGCGCTCGGAGACACTCGATAGCGCCCGCCCGATAACCCGGTTCTGCCACCCAGGCGATCTCCAGTTCGGCTTCGTCAGGGAGACCGCGGCGAGCGAGCCCGCGATGTGTCGCCCGTCGCGTCGCACGGCGATCTCGGTGGGTCAGCCTGGGCGACGGCGCTTCGGTGGTGCGACCACGACGGTCATCACGCAGTTCCCGGCGCCCTTGGGTCGGTCGTAGTCGAAGCCGATCCGCTCATACATGGTGCGCGTGCCGTTGTAGAGGAACGACGACGACATCTTCTTGCCCTCCGGGATGTCGTGCGGGTACGACTCCACACGCCCGCCGCCGTCCTCGGCGATCAGCGCCAGCGCGCCCCGCACCGCGACCTCGGCCAGGCCTGACTTGCGGCACCGACGATCGACGAACACGCACGTGATGCGCACGTCGGGAATCTGCTCGACGGTGCGCTCCCACTCCTTGCGATGGTGGATGGCGGGCAACTCCTCGACGCTGCCGTACTGCGCCCAGGCGATGGCCTCGGCGCCGTCGAACACGAGGGCTGCGTGTGCCCGACCGTCACGGACGAGGCGCTCCTTGAACGCACGGTTGCCGATCTCTCGGCGTTCCGGTGGGTCGGGGTAGCAGTGGAAATTCGTGCACCAGCAGCCCGTGAACAGACCGGACTGGCGCTCGACGAGGGCGGCGAACGCTGGCCACGTCTCCGCTGACAGTCGCTCGATCCGGTATCCCTCAACCTCGATCATGGGCGCACCGTAGACCCACATCCGGACGTTCTGCCTCCGGATGACGACGCCGATCGATAGCCCGCCCGGACACGGGCACGACCCGCACAGATCGGATGACCGTGGGCGCCGGCGCGTTGCGCCCGATGATGTGGATGAGGAAGCAGGGCCAGGACGCTCGTCGGTTACGGCTCTGGTTGGAATCGGTAGCCGACCCCGGCGTCGGTGATGAAGTATTCGGGTTGTGCGTGGTCGGATTCGAGTTTGCGGCGGATGTGGCCCATGTGGACGCGCAGAAGGTTCTGATCGGGTTCGTAGTCGGGGCCCCACACGGCGACGATCAGCTGTTTGTAGGTGACGAGTTGGTGCGGGTGACGGACGAGGTGGATGACGATCGCCCACTCCGTCGGGGTCAGTCGAACCTCGGTCTTCTCGTTCGACCCGGCGGTGTGCACGAAGGCACGGTGGGCGGCGAGGTCGAGGTCGAACTGACCGGATCGCACGATGGCGAGGTCGTCTGTCGGGTCTGGTGATCGTCGGAGCGCAGCGCGCACGCGGGCGACGAGTTCGGCCATCCCGAATGGCTTGGTGACGTAGTCGTCCGCACCCGCATCGAGTGCCAGGACCTTTGACGCTTCCTCGTCGCGCGCGGTGAGAACGATGATGGGAATGTCCGTCCAGCCTCGGAGTGCCTCCAGGACGGTGAGGCCGCTCATGCCGGGCAAGCCGAGATCGAGCAGGACGATGTCGGGCCGTACCCGCGCCACCTCGGTGAGTGCTGCTTCGCCGGTCGCCGCTTCGTGGACCTGGTAGCCGCGTGCGCCGAAGTTCAGCGACAACGCACGGCGGATCTGGCGTTCGTCGTCGACGATGAGCACGCTGGTCATCCGACGCTCCGCACGATCGCTGTGTCGGTTGGTGTGTCGGTCGATCTCGGCAGCACGACCGTCACGGTGAGGCCGCCGCCCGGCGTGTCGTCGAGCAGCAGCGTTCCTCCCATGGCGGTGACGAATCCGTTGGCGATGGACAGGCCGAGTCCGACACCGTCACCGACCGGCACGTCGCCGAGCCGCTGGAACGGTTGGATGACGAGGTCACGGTCGCCTGGGTTGATGCCGGGGCCACGGTCGACGATGCGAATGTGGACATCGTTGCCGATCGGGCGGCTTCGATGCGAACGGGCGATTCGAGCGGGCTGAACCGTTCTGCGTTGGTGAGGATGTTGGCGAGGCTTCGTTCGAGGAGTGCGCTGTCGCACTGCACGGTGGCGAGGTCGGCGGGGATGTCGATGTCGACTCGTTCGTTCGGAATGTTCGCGCTGTACAGGGCAGCAGCGACGACCTCGGCAACCTCGGTGGGTTGGACGTTGATTGCCAGGGTGCCGATTTGTAGCCGGCTCGCATCGAGCAGATTCCCGACGAGCAGGTTGAGGCGGTCGGTCTCTTCGTCGACGGTGAGCAGTGCCTCGGCGATCTGGTCGGGGGTCCATGCGACGGTGGGGTCGCGCAGCCCTGACACCATCGCCTTGATCGATGCCAGCGGGGTGCGTAGGTCGTGTGACACGGCGCGCAGCATCGCGGTGCGGACGGCGTCGATGTCGGCGAGGGCGGCCGCCTCGTTGGCCTCTGCGGCCAGGATTTGATTGTCGATCGCCAGTGACAGTTGGTCGGCGAGCGCGCGCAGGAGCCGTTCGTCGTCGGGCGACAGCGTCCCGCCGTACAGGGTGAGGGTGCCGGTCGACATGGCGAGCGTGACGGTCGCCTCGGTCGTGCAGTCACCGTCGGCGGCGAGCATGACCGCGCCGCTGTCCGAACCCGTTTGGCGTCCGTCGAGTCGCGCGCCGGCCAGCTCGAACGTGGAGCGGATCTGTTCGACGAGTCGTTGGATCGGTTCGGGGTCGACGGCGAGGCTGGTGGTCGAGCGGGCGAGCGCTTCGGCTTCGAGCCGGGAGCGTCGCGCTTCGAGCGAGCGTTGGGAGGCGAGGTCGACGAGCGCGCCGACGGCGACGGCGACGCCGATGAACACGACGAGCGAGATCAGGTTCTCGGTGGCGCCGATGGTCAAGGTGCCGTAGGGCGGCACGAAGAACCAGTTGAGGAGCAGCGAAGCGACCACCGCGGCGACGACACCCACGAACAGTCCACCGATGGCCGCGATGGCCAGCACGACGACGAGCGCGAGCAGGAGTTCGGTCGACAGGTCGATCGAATCGCGGAACGGAAGGGTCAGTGCGATGAACAGGGGCAGGCCGACGACCACGAGGATCCACCCGATCGCGGTGCGCCGGTGGACGACCGGACGGCCTGCGGGATGTGGACGTCCCGGGTGGGCGGTGTCGGTTCGGGCGATGACGTGTACGTCGACGTCTGGCGCGAGGCGGGTGACTCGAGCCACGAACGATCCGTGGACGACCTCGTGCCACCGGCTGCGCCGGCTCGCGCCGAGCACGAGTTGCGTCGCCTTCTCCCGGCGGGCGAATGCGGCCATTGCTTCGGCGGTGTCCGGGGCGACGACATCGTGGACGGTCCCGCCGAGTTCGATGACGAGTTTTCGTTGCGCGGCGAGCGCCTCGTGGTTGTGATGCGACAAGCCGTCGTCGACCGCGACGTGCACGCCGATGAGCTGGCCGCCGACCCGGCCGGCCATGCGTGCGGCGCGGCGGATCAACGCCTCGCCGCCGGCGACCCCCGTCATGCCGACGACGACCCGCTCGCGGGTCTCCCACGGGTCCGAGATTCCGTGGGCGTCGAGGTAGTCGGTGAGTGACTCCTCGACGCGGTCGGCGACCCAGAGCAGCGCGAGCTCGCGCAGTGCGCCGAGATTGCCGGGCCGGAAGTAGTTGGCGAGCGCGGCGTCGACACGTTCGGCGGGGTAGATGTTGCCGTGGGCCATCCGTCGGCGGATGGCCTCCGGTGCCATGTCGACGAGTTCGAGTTGGTCGGCACGGCGGACGATGTCGTCGGGCACGGTCTCGCGCTGGGTGGTGCCGGTGATCCTCGTGATGACGTCGTTGAGCGATTCGAGGTGCTGGATGTTGAGCGTGGAGATGACATCGATGCCTGCGTCGAGCAGCTGCTCGACGTCCTGCCACCGCTTCTCGTTGCGCGATCCGGGCGCATTGGTGTGGGCGTACTCGTCGACGAGCACGACCTCGGGCCGTCGGGCGAGGATCGTGTCGACGTCCATCTCGTGGAGCACGGTGTCGCGATAGTCGACCTCACGGCGCGGGATCACCTCGAGGTCGCGCATCTGCTCGGCGGTCTGGACGCGCGCGTGGGTCTCGACGATCCCGATGACGACGTCGGTGCCGCGTTCGGTTCGACGGACGCCCTCGCCGAGCATCTTGTACGTCTTGCCGACGCCGGGCGCCGCACCGAGGTAGATGCGGAGCGAGCCTCTGGCCATCTGCGATCAGCCTACATTCGGCCCGTCAGCGCATCGAGCGCCAGGTTGAGCGGGAGGACCTGTACCGCCGGCTCGCCGAGCACGACGAGATCCCGGTCGGTGGTGTGGTCATCGATCAAGGTCAGGACCTCGGCGAGCTCGATGCCGCGTTCGGTGGCGACCCGGGGGGCTTGCAGGCGGGCGTTGGCGATCGAGATCGCCGGGTCGAGTCCCGACGCCGAGGCGGTCACGGCGTCGACGGGCACGAGCGCATCGGCGGCGAGGCCGTTCTCCTCCCGGTAGGCCGCGACGCGTTCGTCGACGGCCGCGAGGAAGTCGGGGTTGGCCGGGCCGTAGTTCGAGCCGGAACTGGCCGAGGCGTCGTAGCCGGCGCCGGCGGCCGAGGGCCGGGGGTGGAAGTACTCGGGGGCGACGAAGTTCTGGCCGAGGAGTTCGCTGCCGACGACCTCGCCGTCGACTTCGATCAGTGAGCCGTTCGCCTTGTCGTGGAAGGCGACCTGTCCGAGAGCGGTGACCGACCAACGGGTAGGCGACGCCGAGGATGAAGGTGAACACGACGACCGCCACGATGGCGGGGCGGAGTTGGCGGGTGAAGGTGCGCATGTCAGTTGGCTCCCAGTGCGGTGACGACGATGTCGATGAGCTTGATGCCGACGAACGGGGCGATGATGCCGCCGAGCCCGTAGATCAGCAGGTTGCGCCGCAGCACGAGGGCCGCGGCTTCGGCCCGGAACTTGACGCCGCGCAGGGCGAGCGGGACGAGTGCCACGATGATCAGGGCGTTGAAGATGACCGCCGAGAGGATCGCCGAGCGCGGGCTCGACAGGTGCATCAGGTTGAGTTGGTCGAGGGCTGGCAGCGCGGCCGAGAACATCGCCGGGATGATGGCGAAGTACTTGGCGACGTCGTTGGCGATCGAGAAGGTCGTCAGCGACCCGCGGGTCATCAGCAGCTGCTTGCCGACCTCGACGATCTCGATCAGCTTCGTGGGGTTGCTGTCGAGGTCGACCATGTTGCCGGCTTCCTTGGCGGCCTGCGTGCCGGTGTTCATCGCCACGCCGACGTCGGCCTGGGCGAGCGCCGGGCGCGTCGTTGGTGCCGTCGCCGGTCATCGCCACGAGGTTGCCGCCGGCCTGCTCGCGCTTGATCAGCGCCATCTTGTCCTCGGGGGTGGCCTCGGCGAGGAAGCCGTCGACGCCCGCCTCGTCGGCGATCGCCGCCGCGGTCAGCGGGTTGTCGCCGGTGATCATGATCGTGCGGATGCCCATCGAGCGGAGTTGGTCGAAGCGTTCGCGCATGCCCGGCTTCACGGTGTCCTTGAGGCGGATCACGCCGAGCACCCGCCACGGTTCGGCCGGGCCGGCCTTGTCGATGACGACGAGTGGTGTGGCGCCGTCGCGCGACACCTGCTCGACGATCGGGAGCAGTTCGAGCGGCACCACTCCCCCTGCTTCCTCGACGAACCGGCGGACCGAGTCGGCGGCGCCCTTGCGCACGAGGCGACCGCTCGTCAGGTCCATGCCCGACATGCGGGTCTGGGCGGTGAACGGGACGAGCATCGCGTTCGGATCGTCGATCGGTTCGAACCAGAACATGTCGACGGCCAGTTGCACGATCGAGCGGCCTTCGGGCGTCTCGTCGGCGAGCGAGGAGGCCATCGCGGCCTCGCCGAGATCGCGCTCGTCGACATCGTGGACCGGGATGAACTCGGCCGCCTGGCGCGACCCGTAGGTGATCGTGCCGGTCTTGTCGAGCAAGAGCGTCGTGACGTCGCCGGCCGCTTCGACGGCGCGCCCCGACATCGCCAGCACGTTGCGTTGCACGAGCCGGTCCATGCCGGCGATGCCGATCGACGACAGCAGACCGCCGATCGTCGTCGGGATCAGGCAGACCAGCAGCGCCACGAGGACCACGACGTTCTGTTCGGCGCCGGAGTAGATGGCGAACGGCTGCAACGTGACGACGGCGAGCAGGAAGATGATCGTCAATCCGGCGAGCAGGATCGTCAGGGCGATCTCGTTCGGGGTCTTCTGCCGGTCGGCGCCCTCGACGAGAGCGATCATGCGGTCGAGGAACGTCTCACCCGGCCTGGCCGTGATCTTCACGACGATCTCGTCGCTCAGCACCCGCGTGCCGCCGGTGACGGCCGAACGGTCGCCACCCGATTCACGCACGACCGGGGCCGATTCGCCGGTGATCGCCGACTCGTCGACGGTGGCGATGCCTTCGACGATGTCGCCGTCGCCGGGGATCACCTCGCCGGCCGTGACGACGCACAGGTCGCCGAGCTGGAGCTCCGACGACGGTGTCTCGACGATCGTTCCGTCGGCCGTGCGGACCCGGGCGGTGGTCTCGGCCCGCGTCTTGCGCAGCGTCGCCGCCTGCGCCTTGCCGCGACCCTCGGCCATCGCTTCGGCGAAGTTGGCGAACAGCACCGTGAACCAGAGCCACAGCGACACGAGCCCGGCGAACGCGTTCTCCTGTCCGCTGCTGCTGGCGAAGTCGCGGATGAAGATCACCGTCGTGATGACCGAGCCGACCTCGACGATGAACATCACCGGATTGCGGTACATCGTCCGCGGGTCGAGCTTGCGAACGGCGTCGACCGAGGCCGACCCGATGATGGCCCGATCGAAGATCGACTTCGTGGCCGACTCCTTGGTCCGGACCTTCGGTGGGCGCCGGGACTCACGGGCCGGAGTGTCGGGGGTGTCGGGGGTGATGGTTGCGGTCACGCGATCCTCACAGTGATTCAGAGCGACAGGTGTTCGAGGATGGGGCCCAGCGCGAGCGCCGGGAAGAAGGTCAGACCGGCGACGATGACGACGACACCGACGATGAGGAAGCCGAACAGGGAGTTGTTCGTCGGCATGGTGCCGGCGGTCGCCGGGACCTTCGGTTTGGCGGCGAGCGAGCCGCCGATGGCCAGCGCCGGGATGATGGTGAAGAAGCGGCCGATCAGCATCGAGATGCCCTGCGTGGTCGTGTACCACTGGGTGCCGGTGCCCTGGTAGGCGAACGCCGAGCCGTTGTTGTTGGCGCTCGAGGCGAAGTTGTAGAGCACCTCGGTCAGGCCGTGGGCGCCAGGCTGGTAGGTCGCCGCGCTGCGCAGGAGCACCGACGCCGCGGCGAACGGGAGCAGCGCGAACGGCATCGCCAGGATGTACAGCGTCACCAGCTTCATCTCGGGGGCCTGGATCTTCTTGCCGAGGTATTCCGGCGTTCGTCCGACCATCAACCCGGAGATGAACACCGCCAGCAGGGCAAGGATCAACATGCCGCCGAGCCCGACGCCGACACCGCCCGGCGAGACCTCGCCGAACATCATGTGCAGCATCGGCGACAGCCCGCCGAGCGGCGTGTAGGAGTCGTGCATGCTGTTCACCGCGCCGGTCGACGTGCCCGTCGTGGCACCGGCGAACAGGCCGCTGCCGGGTGCGCCGATGCGCACCTCCTTGCCTTCCATGTTGCCGCCCGACTGGGTGATCGACAGCGATTGGTCGGCGCCCGCCGTGGTGAGGTTCGGGTTGCCGTTCTGTTCGGCGAACATGGCGAACGCGCTGAACGCGATCAGGATCGTCGCCATCACGGCGATGAGCACTCGCGCCTGGCTCTTGTCCCGTACGAGTCGGCCGAAGGCCACGACCATCGAGAACGGGATCAACAGGAGCGCCCAGATCTCCAGGATGTTCGTGATGCCGTTCGGGTTGCTGAACGGATGCGCCGAGTTGGCGTTGAAGAAGCCGCCGCCGTTCGTGCCGAGCTCCTTGATCGCCTCCTGCGAGGCCACCGGCCCGCCGGGGATCGACTGCTGCGGTGATCGCCGTCGCCGGATCGCCGGCAGTCGAGCGGCGTCTGGTCGACCGTCACGGCGACCACACCGTCGCCGAGGTTCTGGATCACGCCCTGGGAGATGAGCACGACGGCGAACACCAGGCTGAGCGGCAGCAGGATGCGCAGCAGCGTCCGCACGAGGTCGACCCAGAAGTTGCCGAGGAGTCGGGATCCGGTGCGGGTGATCCCCCGGATCAGGGCGATCGCCACGACCATCCCGGCCGCAGCGGACACGAAGTTCTGCACCGTGTTGCCCAACATGTTGGTGAGGTTGCTGATGCTCAGCTCGCCCGAGTACCACTGCCAGTTCGTGTTCGTCACGAAGCTGATCGCGGCGTTGAACGAACCCATCGGGCTGACTCCCGGCCGGTCGGTCGGGTTGAACGGCAAGCACACCCTGCAGCCGGTGCAGCGCGTAGAGAACCAGCACCGAGACAAGGCTGAACGCGACCAGCGACACCGCGTAGACGTTCCAGCGTTGCTCGCGCTTGGCGTCGACGCCGAGCCATCGGTAGATCGTCCGCTCGATCGGGCCGAAGAACCGGTCGCCGGGCGCCGTTCCGTCCCCGCGGGCGCCGTAGACGTCGGCCATGTAGCGGCCGAGGAACGGCACGGTCGCCGCGAGCAGCACGACCAGCACGAGCGCCTGGACAAGTTGTTGCCAACTCATCAGAACCGCTCCGGATGGATCAGCACCAAGAACAGGTACACGATGCCGAGGCCGGCGATCCCGAGGCCGATCCAGTTGTCGATGTCCGCCACGGCGATCATGCCGACACTCCAACCGGTGTCACTGCGGCGTCGGCATCCTCGTCCGGCCGCACGGCGTCGACGGTCACGATCGAGTCATCGGAACCGATGATCCGGTCGCACCAACGGATGTACACGACGCACAGCGCGAAGAACGCGCAGATGACGGCGACGAAAATGATGTCAGCCATGGCGAGAACTCGTTGTCTGCTTCACGACAACCGTTCTACGACCGCCTCGTCAGCGACTCGACGATCTTCCCGCCATCTTCACGCCTCCCGGCGCAACATTCACGACTCCTTCACGCATCCGATCCCGCCGAGACACCGCCGCTACCGACCGAGAGCGCTTTCTGTGCGCCGAGTTCGCTTGCTGACCGCGCCGCGCGCGTCCATTCGGCGCGAGCGCGGGCGAATTACCGGTGACTAGATGATCCCCAAGGTGAGGCCCGCACCGGCGCCCAGAACCAACCCGCCGAGCGTGGCTCGCGCCGGGGTACGGTGGCGAACCATCGTTCCGAGGCCCACCCCGGACAGGTGCAACGCAGCGGTCGCGAGGACGAAACCGGCGATGTAGATGAGCGGGTGTACTGCCGACGGAGCTTCCGCGCCATGAGCATGGCCGTGCGCAAGCCCAGCCGCTCCGACCAGTGCGAACACAGACGACGAACCGAGGCGAGGACCGGCGATCAACACCACGGCAAGAGCGACGACCGACAGCGCGATCGCCACCTCAGCGCCGGGAGCAGACACACCCGCAATGCCAAGGGCGCCGCCGACAGCCATGCCGCCGAGGAACACTCCAGGGGCAGCGAATGGGCGAGCCATGGTCATCGCCACCACTCCGACCGTGACCATCGCGAGCACGTGATCGAGACCGGTGAACGGGTGAACCAGACCGTCCCACAACCCATCGATTCCGCCACCTACGTGAGCCAGCAACGCAATCATGAACGCTCCTCTCGCATGCGCGCCGAGAGTACCCCAGCTGCGCTCGGCGGGCAGCGGACTCCTTCGTCGTTTCGGATCCCGGTGGGCGGGAACTCTGTTGCCGGTGCGCCGGCGGCGTCAGCGGCGTCGACGCATCGGGGCGTGTGACGGCTTCGCCCCGTCCGCGGGTCGTCCGGCGGCCGCCAGAGCTGGGCGGCCTCGCCTTCGCCCGCGGGGCCGTCCAGCCACCGGCGGCGTCTCCATCGGCGGATTTCGGCGCACGCTGCATCTGGGTCGGATTTCTCCCGGATTCCGCACGGGATCCGACCCAGATGACCGAGCAAGCCGATCAGCGCGCGGCCTAGGCGGTGAGGATGAGAAGCCCGACGATCGCGAGGACGGCGACGATGGCGATGATGACCATCCCCATCGTCGAACCGAACTCGACCTTCTTGTGGGTCTCGTGTTCCCACTTCCGGTTCGCCGGTGATCCGACCTTCGGCAGGTGCTCCGGGTGCTCGTGACCCTTCCGCGGCTTGCTGGTACTACTTCCCATCGGCGCACACTACGGGGCGACAGCCCACGAGCGTTCCATCGCCGGGAGGCTCAGCCCATCGCCGATGATCGGCGTCGGCGGCTCGGTCATCGGCGGCTCACAGATGCGCGAGCTTCAGCACGCCGTGTCCGAGCAGATAGACACCGAGTGCGGCGACGACCACGACGACGACGGTCCGGCCGTGAACCGTGATCAGCCGGCCGAGTGCGTTGAGCCCGCGGGTCGTGGCTTCGGACGTTCCCCGGGTGAGCGCGACCGGAAGCCAGGCCGGCGTCGACGCAAGCACGACGAGCACCGCCAACAGCACGAATCGGCCGACCAGGCCCACGTGGCTCGATGCGATCACTTTCGCTCCCGGCACCAGCAGCGCGAGCGTCGTGAAGTTCGTGGCCATCGAGAAGGCGCCGAAGCCGATCGCGCCGCCGGGGCTGACCGATCGCCGCGGCGCCTCGGCCGGGATCGACGGATCGGGGCGCCGAATCCACAGGATCACCGACAAGCCGACCAGCAGAGTCCCCAGCAGGAGGTCCATGGTCGAGCTGAGCGTGGGCTTGGCCGGCAACGCGATCGCCCGCCCCCACAAGACCAGCGCCCCGACGTAGACGAGCGCCACGAACGAAACGCCGTACGCGAACCGGCTCGCCACGATCCGGCCGTTCGGACCGGACAGAAGGACGGTCTGCTCGGCAAGCATCACCGGGCTGACCGCCGCTGCCAGCCCGAGCGGCACGATGACAGCGAGGATCGCGAACAGAGAACTCGTGAGTGTAGATGCCGGGCCGTCCTCGGGCAGGTTGCACGCATGCCCATTCGGCGTGTCGATCGCCCCGGCCAACCAGGCTCGTGAGTCAGGCCCGAGCTGGTTCCGAGGCAGGTTTGAATGACTTGGGTCGCGTCGGAGCGCTGACAGCGTCGGTCATGGCTCGACGGAGCTTGGGGAACGCCTCGGTCTCTTCGTCGGTGATGTGAGGAGCGATCCCTTCCTCGAATGTCCTCACTGCGGCGCCGAAGCCCGGCTGGCCGATCATGTCCGACAGCTGTCGCAGTGCGTGGCGCGCCCAGTCGTGTTCGATCTCGGCCTCCTCCACCAGCACGCCGCCGATGTGTGCGAGTTCGGGATACACCTGAGATTCCTCGATCCCCATGTGCTCCGACACGGCATCGACCAGTCGCTCGACCAAGGCGCGCTGGTCATCGGCGTTGTGCGCAGTACGCAACATCATCAAGAGGCGTTCAACCTCTCGATGTTGCCGCTCCAGTTCGTCCAACAGTTCAAGCTTCATGAGAGATCCGTATCCAGGTGTGGCGATCGGCAAATGGCTGCGGGTCAATACCCAGTACTGAATTCACGAAACGATCAGACGACGTTCCTCCCAGCGATGCGATGCCTGTCCTAGGCTGCGTCACGCTATGGATCGAGCCGACGAGCGCAGTGCGGGTCGGGTGACGCGTGATGTCGTCGACTGATGCCATCGCGAAAGCCGTAGCCGACGGTCCCGACAACTTCCGATCGGACAGCGCGTCAACTGGTGTCGACAACGGATCGCCGCCGTTCAGGGTCCGGTCGTCGAAATTGCATCCGAGCGTCGCGCGCGTGCAGGCGTGGTCCGGCGGGCGGCGCTGTTGGACCGGCTGGAGCAGTCGGACGCGCCGGTGTTGACGGTGGTCGCGCCCGCTGGATACGGCAAGACCACCCTGCTGACACAGTGGTCGGAGCACGGGACGAACCCGGTCGCGTGGCTGACCGCTGACGATTCCGACAACGACCCGGCGGCGCTGTGTACCGGGATCGCTGCTGCCTTGGACCGTGTCGCGCCGCTGGGCTCCGATGTGTTCGGTGCTGTCGCGGCCCAGCGCACTCCCGCCTCGCTGGGGTCCGTGCTGGTGGAGGCCGTCGAGGCGATCGCCGTTCCGTTCACATTGGTCATCGATCAGCTCGAGTTCGTCACCAATCCGGAGTGCCTTGACATCATCCGGCGATTGACGGTCGGACTTCCCGACGGTGCGCGGCTCGCGCTGGCCTCACGGGTTCAGCCGAGACTGCCGGTACCACGTTTGCGGGCCCAGCGTCAGTTGCAGGAGATCGGCACCGCGGACCTCGCGCTGAGCGTGCAGGAAGCACGGGCCCTCCTCGTGGCTGCCGGCCTCGAGCTCGCGGACCGAGAGATTCACGCGTTGGTCGACCGCACCGAAGGCTGGGCGGCCGGCCTCTACCTGGCCGCCATAGCGACCAAAGTCGGCAGCGCCGACCCGGGCACCGCGTTCGCATTGAGCGGTGACAATCGCTTCGTCGGTGATTATCTGCGCGACGAGGTTCTCGACCGGCTGTCACCAGAAGACGCCTCGTTCCTGAAACAAGCCTCGATGCTCGACATTCTGAGCGGCCCACTGTGCGACGCGGCACTCGACACCAGCGGTTCCGCCGCCCGCCTCGAGTCGTTCGAGAACCGCAACCTGTTGGTCGTCCCGCTCGACGAGCGGCGCGAGTGGTACCGCTTCCATCGGCTGTTCGGTGAATTGCTGCGCAGCGAATTGCACCGGCACGAGCCGGAGCTCGAGGCACGACTCCATTCCCGGGCGGCGGCGTGGCATCAGGCGAACGGACGCCCCGAACAGGCGCTCGAACACGCCCGAGCCGCGAACGACAAAGACCTTTTCGCGCTGTTGCTGTCGGAGCTCATCCAACCGGTGTGGGCGAGCGGGCGTGTGGAGACGGTGCGGCGTTGGCTGGAATGGTTGGGCGAGGACGACGTCGTCGATCGCTATCCGGAGCTGGCGGTACACGGTGCGCTCATGTACGCACTCCTCGGGCAACCGGCACATGCGGAAACGTGGGCGAATGCCGCCGAGCGGTCCGAAGTGTCAGGGGAAGCCGCCGACGGCAGCTCGATCGAGAGCCTCCTCGCCTACTTGCGCGCCTTTCTGCTGCCGCAACGGGGTGGACGCCATGAGATCCGATTCGATCGTCGCCTACGAGGGGCTCGCCCCGACGAGCCCGTATCGGGCGAGCATGTTGTTCACCGAGGGACAGTCCTACCTCGTCGAGGGCGATGCAGAGCGCGCCGAACCCTGTGTTGATCCGCTCGGCGGACGCGGCGATGGCGATCGGATCGATTCCGTTGGCCGCCATGGTCTACGCCGTGCTGGGGCAGCTCGCAGTCGCGCGCGACGACTGGACCGAGGCGACCAAACGCGGTGAGCGCGCACTCGGCCTCCTCGCCGACGGCACCTTCGATGAGTACTGGTCCAGTGCGCCGGTGTTCGCCTTCGGCGCGTGGATCGCGATCCAATCCGGTCGCATCGACACGGCTCGAACCCTCCTGGCTCGGGGAGCGCGTTTGCGTCCGCTGTTGACCTACGCGCTGCCCGTCGTGTCGGTGATCACCTTGCTCGAAAGTGCGCGCAGCTACCTCGCGCTCACCGATCGCGCTGGCGCCACGGTGGTTCTGCGTCAGGCGCGCGGCATCCTCCAGCAACGACCTGATCTCGGCCAACTCGGCGCGCAAGCCGACGAACTGAGCGCTCTCGTCGAGTCGAGCGCGACCATTTTGGCGGGCGGCACATCGCTCACCGCTGCCGAGCTACGACTTGTGCCGTTCCTCGCCACGCATCTGACCCTGCAGGAGATCGCCAGCCGGTTGTACATCTCCCGGAGCACCGCGAAGACGGAAGTGCTCTCCGTGTATCACAAGCTCGGCACCACCTCGCGGAGCGAGGCCGTCGACAAGCTACGCGAGATCGGACTCCTCAGGCCCTGAGACCAGGGCGTCGGGCGAAGTCACGGTGCGTCGGACGGGAGCGGTCCGCCTCGGATCTGATCGAACAGGTCAGTGTCGTCGAAGGACGTCTGAAAGGCTGCGATGCGCCGCCGCCTGAACACCACCCGGGTGGTCACCGACAGACGGATCCGTCGTCCGGTCGGCTCGAAGTAGACGTCGTCGTCGAACATCACTTCGCCGGTGTGGTCACCCGCGACACGCCACGACGCGACAACCTCGCAAGGTGCACCCGCCTCGACACGATCGAGATCGAACTCGACATTCGACAACGCGCCCGCCCGATCGAGCAGCTGGTAGCCCAACTCCGTGCGGGATCGGACGCGCAGGTTCGGCCCGTCACCGACCACGTCCTCGGTGAAGAGTTCGATCGCCCCGACGTCGCCAACCGCCAGGGCAAACAGTGCTCGGCGCAGAAGGCACGTAGCGTCCGCAAGCGAAATCGACTCGTCGTCTTCCATTGCCAGCTCGATTCTCCAGTCGCGAGGCCGTGCGCTGCCTGCCGGGCAGACTCTTGGCGGCGCTCTCGATGCTGCTTGCAGTATCCGACGGGCTGCTATCGAGCGTCATCCCCCGATTCGGACGATCACCATCCTTCGTCCGACCGGAGCACCCCTCGGCAGGTGACGGCGAACAGTCCAGCCACGAGCACCGCGGGAGTGACGAGACCGATGCGACCGTCGCCCAGCCCGGAAGCGCCGAGCGCCGCGCCGGCCACATAAGCGACCAGCAGCGCCGACAACACGACGAGCAACCGTCGCTCCGTGTCGCGTTCTTGGCCGCGCCCCATGCCGATCGTCTCGGCAATGCGCGCGATGGCGCCCGACTGGTAGGTGGTCGACACGGCAACGCCGGCGACGGAGCGGATGACTTCGGTCTGCGATCCCATCGCCAGCGCGGCGACGGCCAGCACGGCCGCCTGCGCCGCGGTCGTGGTGAAGGGCGCACTCGTGCTGGCCGCGGCCCGAGCGACCGCCAATGCCACGAGCAACAACGTCTCCACTCCGAGCAGGATCGGGGCGCTCCGCCGCACGCCAACCCGCAACGCTGTCCAGCGACCAGCCGCAGCGCCGATCATGAACGTCGCAATCGCGACCGGAGGCGCCCACCCCGGAGCCGGGCTGGTCCCGCCGATCGACATTCCCAGGAACACCGCGTTGCCGCTCTGATTGGCCGGGAAGACCTGAACCACGTGCAAGAAGCCGAATGCATCGACGAAGCCCGTGACCAGAGCGAGCACGATCGCGACGAACGCAACCGGCGACGGATCGCGCCCAGCAACAGGGTCCGGCGAACTCTCGACGCTGCCCGCCATCGGATGAATCCTAAGCACCGCACCATTGGCTCGAAGGGACCACCGATCCGACTCCCCGGATCCGGTTCGATGAGGTCCTTGCGTTCGATCAGTATGAGACCGCTCGATGCGATCGACTCCATCGAGTTCGAGATCGAAAGCATTGAGCAGGGAGCGCTCGACATCGGACAACTCCAAGCCCTCATGACTCAGCAACAAACCGCCATCGACGAAATCAACCAGCTCCTCCTCACGGGCCAAACGCTGCGTTGATCCCCGACGTCTGGGTCGCCTCGCGTGTCGAAGCCGGGCGCAATCCGACCCAGATGCACCGTGCGCCGAAGTTGAACACCGTACGGGC
>CAVVZI010000013.1:0-154409 GCA_963752815.1 Ilumatobacteraceae bacterium
GGCGCCGGGTCGCCGTCGAAGGCGATGAGGATCGGTTTGCCGCCCTCGGCGCTCGCGGCGAGGATCATGCCGTTCGATTCGATGCCCATGAGCTTTGCGGGCTTGAGGTTCGCGACGATGCCGACGGTTCGGCCGACGAGCGCGTCGGCCTCGTAGGCCTCAGCGATTCCGGCCACCACGGTGCGCTGTTCGGTGCCGAGATCGATCGAGAAGCTTGACGAGTTTCTTGGAGTTCGGCACGCGCTCGGCGGCCAGTACCTCGCGCCACGCGGAGGTCGATCTTCATGAAGTCGTCGATCGCAATCCGATGGTCGGCGGCCGGTGCCGGTGCCGATGCGGGTGGTGCGGCGGCCGCGGCGGCTCGGCCGACGCCGGCGGAATAGGTTGGGCAACGGGGGGTAGGTTCTTGGGCAACTCGGTCACACGTTTCTCCTTGGTCGCAGCGTCGGTTGAAGTGGTCTCGGCCTCGAGCCGCGGCCAGAGGGCATCGGCACGCACGAGCTGGCGCGTGCCACTGTCCATCATGCGCGCGTCGTGCTCGAGACGGAGCTCGGACACGCGCCGCACGGGCGCGCCAAGCCGCTCGAGGATCGTTGGTCGGAGGGAGCGGGGCATCACCGGACTCAAGCAGCACCGTCGCCACCCGCCAGCGCCTCGGCGGCTCGTCCCCCACAGCACGTGGTCGAGCTCCCCGATCTCGACCCTGCTTGGCGAGCGCCCACGGCTCGCTCGAGGCGATGTACTCGTTTGGTCGCGTCGGCGATCCGGAAGGCATCGTGACACGCGCGGTCGAGGGCGAGCCTGGTCCATGGCTCGCGCGGTAGCCGACTCGACACCCGCCGTGACGATGGTCGTGGAGCCGATCTGGACCCGACGAGGGCCGTTTGAGCTGGCCCTGACGGTAGCGCTCGGCCATCGCCGTCACGCGATTGACGAGATTGCCCAGGTTGTTCGCGAGATCGACGTTGTATTTCTCTTCGAACCGGTCCCAGGTGAAATCCCCGTCCGATCCGAAGACGATCTCCTTGGCCAGGTACAGCCGCAGCGGGTCCGGTCCAAAGCGATCGGCCGCATCCAGCGGATCGAGCACGTTCCCGAGCGACTTGCTGAGCTTCTGCCCTTTCGTGAGCACCCAGCCATGGCCGAAGACCTGGCGTGGCGGCGCCTCGCCCGCGCTCATCAGCATCGCGGGCCAGACCAGGCAGTGAAATCGAGTGATGTCCTTGCCCACCAGATGGAGGTCCGCCGGCCACCACCTGTCGAAGAGCGCCTGATTCTGGCCGTACCCGACGGCCGCGGCGTAGTTGATCAGCGCGTCGTACCAGACTCACCACGCCCGACGGGTCGAACGGCACCGGGATTCCCCAGGCCTGGCCCGCGCGACTGACCGAGATGTCCTCGAGGCCCGCCTCGAGGACGCGCAGCATCTCGTTCCGTCGTGATTCCGGCACGACGAACTCGGGGTGCTCCTCAGTAGGCGCGAGAAGCCGATCCCGATACGCGGACAAACGGAAGAAATAGTTTCTTCTCCTTGATCCATTCCGGCTTTCGCTGATGGATCGGACACAAACCGCTCTTGAGATCCTTCTCCTGCTTGAAGGCTTCGCACGAAATACAGTACCAGCCCTGGTACACGCCATCGTAAGATGTCGCCCGCGGCCTTCGATCGTTCGATGAGGGTCTCACGGCGATCCGGTGCCGCGTCTCAGTCGTCCGGATGAAATCGTCGAAGGAGATGTGAGGCGCGACCAGACGTATCGAAACTCGCGCTCCATCCGGTTGCAGTACTCGATGGGATCGAGCGACAACTCGCGTGCCTTGCGATAGACGTTCTGCGAGTGCTCGTCATTGCCCATGACGAAATGCACGTCGAATCCCGCCAGACGCTTGTAGCGGGCGATGATGTCCGCCGCAATCTTCTCGTAGGCCGTTCCGAGATGCGGCTTGTTGTTGACGTAGTCGATCGCAGTGGTGAGATAGAAGCGCAAGAGAGGACCGCTGAGGCCGGTTTACACGTTATCAGAACCGCAGAAACGACCTCAGAGGTCATCGATCCACGCCCGCAACGCTTCCGCCTGGACGACCTTGACGGGGCGTCCGGTCTCGTTGGCGACGCGCACGCAATCGTCGAATTCGGGCGCCGCGTTGACGACTTCGCCGCGACGGGTGGCAACCTTGACCCGCACCGTTCCGCCCGTCACCGCGACCTCGACCCACTTCCGGATCGAGCGTCTCGCGCCACATCTCCTGAAACCGCACGCCCAGCGTCGTCGTCTCGCGGAACACGAGATCGCAGATGGCTTCGCGCTTGTCCGGCGGCGCGAGGACGGTGAGGAGCGTGCCCGGACGTCCCTTCTTCATCTGCGCCGCGGTGAGAAAGACGTCGAGCGCGCCGGCCGCGAACAACCGGTCGCTCACGGGACCGAAGAGCTGCGGGCTCATGTCGTCAATCTCGCATTCGAGCTGGACGATCGCTTCGGCGCCCGACGGCGCCGCGGCCGGTTGCGTCCGTTCGCCGATGACGACCCGCAGGACGTTCGGGACCTTGCCCAGATCCCGGGTCCCCGCGCCGTAGCCGATTCGCTCGACCGTCATCGGCGGCATCGGGCCGTAAGCGTGGGCGTAGACGAGATGATCAACGCGCCGGTCGGGGTGAGGAGCTCCGACTGGAGTCCGGTGCTGTAGATGGGCGCGCCGGCGAGACAGCCGCAGCGTCGCAGGCGCGGGAACCGGAAAACCCCGTGCGCGATCTCCGACCATACCGCCGCCGACGTTCAACGGCGAGGCAACGATGTCGTCGATACCGAACCACTCGAGCGCGAAGACCGCGCCGACGATGTCGACGATCGAATCCACGGCGCCGACTTCGTGCAGATGCACGTCGTCAATCGACATGTTGTGGATGGCCGCTTCGGCCTCGCCGATGCGGCGAAACAGCTCGGCGGCCCGTTCCTTGCCCGCTTTCGTCAGCGCCGAATGGCCGATGAGATGCGTGATCTTGCGAGGGATCGATGCTCTCGCGGCTGAGTGCGTGGCTGTGAGTGGCTCGTGTCCGTGATGCTGGCCGTGATGATGGTGATGATGGCCGTGACGTCGGCCGCGGCGGGTGTCTGCGCACATGACGATGATGATCGTCGTGGCCCGGCAGCCACGGCGGCCGCAACCAAATCGACATGCGTCGCGGTGATGCCGGCACGCACGACGCTGGTCGCCGTCAGCTCGTGTCCGACGCCCAGGCTGCCGAGCGCCTCTTTCAGCGCCTCTATCGGCAGACCGGCGTCGAGCAGCGCGCCGAGCACCATGTCGCCCGCCGCTCCCGCGAAGCAATGAAGTACATCACCCGTGCCATGAGCCCCCACCCTGACTCTTTCATCGAACAATAATGCGTATCCGCAAGGATGACATGATCAACGACGTCGATGCCCAGCACTTGACCGGCAGCCACCAGACGCCTGGTCAGGTCGAGATCCTCGCGGCTCGGCGTCGGATCGCCAGACGGGTGATTGTGAAACAGAACGAGCGCCGCCGCGCCGGCAATCGTCGCCTCCCGAAACACCTCGCGTGGGTGCGCGAGGCTCGCATCGATCGAGCCGACCGAGATCAGGTGTGTGCGCACGAGACGATGGCGGGTGTCGAGCATCAGGACGCCAAAGCGCTCGACGGGATGCGCGCCGAACTGGCGGCAGCAGAAAGCGCGCGGCGTCGCGCGGCGTCAGAAACCGCGGCCTTGCGCGCGGCGAGAGCAGCAACGTTCGCCGCCCAAGCTCCACGGCGGCCAGCACGCGCGTCGCGAGCACGCGGCCGACGCCCGGCACTTGCGTGAGATGATCGGCCGTCAGATCGCGTCAACCCGTGCGTCCCACCTGCAGCCGCCAGGAGCCGGTTGGCAATCGCGAGCGCGCTTGCACCGGCCGTGCCGTGGCCGATCACAATCGACAGCAGCTCGTTGTCCCCGAGCGCGCTCACGCCGCCGCTTTCCAACTTCTCTCGCGGACGATCCTCCGGCGCCAGGTCGGTCATCGTGCACGGTTTCGACGTCAACGTCCTGCTATACTCCATCACGAATGTTTCGGCGATGTGTGCTGGCCGCCGCGCTTGCGGCGGCGACACTGGCGTGTTCAGACCCCCCGACCAAGGAACATCAGCAAGCGGAAAGCGCGATGACGGCTGCGCGGGCCGCCGGCGCAAGGACCTATGCCGCCGTCGAGTTGCAGGCGGCCGAAACCGCACTCGCTGGCTATGACGCTGCCGTCAAGGACCGCGACTATCGCCAGGCCTTGCGGCTCGTGATCGAAGCGCGCGATGGCGCCTACGCCGCCACAACCGCGGCCACACTTGCCAAGGCCGCGGCCGCGCGCGAGGCCGACCGGCTCATCACCACGCTCGACGCGCTCATCCGCTCGGCCACGGCCAAGGTCGCTGGCGCGGCCGGACCTCGACCGGGCCCGCAAACCGCGGAGCGCCTGAAGAGCACGGCAAAGTCAGCGTTCACCGCTCTGCAAAAAGCGCGCGCACTGGTCGCCGGGGAGAACTGTTCGGCGGCAGTGTCGCTGCTCGCCCCGATTGTGGCGGGCCTGCAAAAGGATCTCGGGTTGCCCGCAACGGCGCCCGGCCGCCGCGGTCAGTAACGACGTGGGGCGTCGTGCAGTTTCTGCAACGCGCGCGACCGCCTCGTGTTGCAGAACGAGGAAACCGGGTTTCTTGAGAAGCCCGGCTTCCTGGTCATCTTCCGGACCACCACTCGACCGTCGCGACGACCTCCGCCCACCCCGTCAGCCAGATCGTCTCCTCCGTCCCATTCGACGTGTTGCGTGCCGCCGGGCGAGACCACGTCCGCGGCGCGCCGGGCACCGCCCGCGAAGGCGGCCGCTACGGCCGAAGCGCACGCGCCCGTGCCTGAGGCCTCGGTCGGGCCGACTCCCGTTCCCGATCAAAATGCGAACCTGATCCGGCGCCACCACGCTCGCCAGCTCGACGTTCGTGCCTCCGGGGAAGGCCGGGTGGACGGCGAGCGCCGCGGCGATGGAATGCAGGCGGGCGTCGGTGGCAGGGCCCAGCACCACACACTGCGGATTGCCGACGCGGAGCACGACGGCCTCGATTTCCTGGTCGCCTACGCCGAGCCGCATCGTCCGGAGGTCTGTGGGTGCGCCCATGTCGGCGCGGAAGGTGTACCGCAGTCCAGACGCGGCCCGGAGATCAAGCCGCTTCGGCCCGGCGACCGTGCCGATGACGACCCGGGCGCCAGGGCGGAGCGCGCGCTCGCGCGCGAGCCACGCGGCGGCGCGTCTTGCGCACGCCGTTGCCCGACACCTCCGCTTCGCCGCCATCCGCGTTGAACAGTCGCGTCTCGGCCCCATCAGGCGTACTCTCGAGAATCATCAGCCCATCGGCTCCAATGCCGCGGTGGCGGTCGCACGCTCGGCGGGCCAGATCGGGTAGATCGGTTCGGTCGCCGACCCCATCGGCGCGCGCCAGCAAGAAGTCGTTGCCAAGCGCGTGGGTTTTCACCAGCGGAATCGAAACGAGATCAGTCATGTCACCGGCCCTATTTCCGGCAGAGCGCGATGAGGTGCCAGCCAAATCGGCGGACCCATGCGCGCGGGAGAGCATGAACGGGCCCACGAAGCCGACGTTGAAGAGGGTGCCTTTC
This sequence comes from Ilumatobacteraceae bacterium, assembly GCA_963752815.1. Lineage (GTDB taxonomy): Bacteria > Actinomycetota > Acidimicrobiia > Acidimicrobiales > Ilumatobacteraceae > Sva-07. The sequence goes on from CAVVZI010000013.1 coordinate 5,654, forward strand.
CATCCCTTGTGCAGCCGACTCTTGACGGGAAAGCGCTCCGGGATAATCTCGACCGTCGAGAACCGACCCAGCAACGCTCGAAACTCGCCAATCGAGTAGCGGCGCAGCACCGGCGCATCCTCGTGCTCGAGCGGCACCCGCATCACATTCGACAGCAGGTGCAGCCACGACACACGGTTGTAGACCTGGAAGAGGGCGAGGCCACCTGGACGGAGCACCCGATGACATTCGCTCACGACGCGCCGATCGTCAGCGGCGTACTGAATGACGCCATGGGCATAGACGAAGTCGAAGGTGTCGTCCCGAAACGGCAACGTCTCGCCGCCAGCGACCGCCAGGGGGGCGCTCAGACGTTGATGTCCAGAGATTCTGTTGCGATAGCTCGGTGGCCTGCTTCGAGATGTCGACGCCGACAACGCGGGCGCCGCCTCGGGCGAATCGGACGACCTCCACGCCAGCCCCACACCCGACATCGAGCACGGGGCAGCCGCCAGCGCATCGAAGTCAACCAGTCGCAGCAGATGGTGAAGTTTCTCGAAATGGTAGACGTCGAGGTCCGCGAAGAACCCAGGCGTGCCAGCTTCGTGGGTGCTGATGTCCAGGTCGTGAATGTGGGCGTCCCAGTCCTGGCGAACGCTGGCGCTCGTGACGGCGGACATCGGCGAATACTATAGGTGACTTCATCGGGATGCAGACAGGCCCGCGTCGACCGCCAGGAGAGATGGCATGAACCGTCGAGGACGGATCGCATTCAAGATCGCCGCGCCGTTGCTCCTGTTCGCCCTTGGAGAATGGTCCGCTCGCCATGTGTTTGGCGCCCGTAGCCGCATCGGCGTGGCTGAGCGCAAGACGCTGGCGGCCTATCAAGGCATGCCGAACAGCGACCAGTCCTTCAAGGACTTGATCGACTGTGGTGAACAGTCCGAGCAAAAGGGCCGGCCAGCGCTATGCACGGTACGTGTTGCAGGACATCAACGAGGACTGCGCCACACCGACCGTCAACTACGCGAACCGGATCCGCAAGACCTGGAACCCGGACCCGGCGGCCTCTCAGAGCGACCGACCGGTCTATGAAGTCGGCATGTTCGGGGGCTCGACGATGGAGGGCCAGGGAGCGATCGATGACGAGACGATCCCGTATTCATTTCTCGAAGTTCTCCACCGGAGGCAACGTCGTCTATCACGTCACGAACTACGGCGTTGGCGGCTACACCTTCACGCAGAGTGTCGTGAAGTTCGTGATGCTTCTTCGGGAGGGGCACCATTTCGATGGCGTGGTGTTCTACGGCGGGGCGAACGACGTGGACTACGCCTACGAGGTTGGAGAGGCGGGTGGACTCGCCGAGGAAGAGATGGTGCGCATAGCGTTCGAAGGCGGCCTCTGGGACAAACTCAAGGAAAGTGGCAAGGAACAGCTGAACGCCTGCGTGCTGTGCCTGGCGGCATCCGTGGCGGTCCGCCACCTACCGCTCCTGAGCGACTACGTGACGCCGGTCCTCGTCAGGGTGCGTGACGCGATTCACTTCAAGCGGGGCCAGTCGGCTGATGATGACGCCGTGCCGATGGCGAAAGGCATCGCCGGTCCTACGCGCAGTCGCACAGGATGCTGGTCGCGATCGCCGAGGCATATGAGGTGCAGCACCTGGAGTTCTGGCAGCCGAGCCTGATGTCCGGCAGGGTACGGGCCGGGAGAAGCGACACTCACCAAAATGGATCCGCGCCTGACGGACGTGAAACTGCGTAACCTTTACGCGCAGTCCAGGAACAATGTGTCGACGATGCACTTGGGTCACTTCCTCGACCTCTCCCATGCCCTCGACGGACGCACGAAGCCTGCTATCTCGACGCCGTCCACCTCAGCGGCGCGTGCAACCAAATCGTGGCCGAGCGAATCTATCGCGCGTGGACAGAAGTGCCGACAACTAGTGACAAGGCCCGGCGAACGTCGCCCAGCCCCGTCCCTCCCAAGTAGACCCAGCGCACATGCTCGGGTAGAACGACCCGGACGTCCGGCTCGGCTTGGTGGTGTCGGCCACCCGACCGAACTGAAAGCGAACCGCGAAGCGGTACGGGGCCGCCGAACAGAGGGGCGCAATTTTCGCACGTTTTTCGGCCGAGACCCGGCACGGGATTCGCACCTGTGGAGGCGAAATGGAACGCACCGTTTCTGTGATCACCTTGATGCTGGTTGCCGGGGCCGCGGCCGCCGGGTGCATGCAGCGATCGACCTCTTCAACGAATCCCGTTGGACCTGTGATGGCTGGCGCAGGGGACACGCCCACGCAGACAACCCTGGCTGGTACCTGGCGGTCAGTGGTGATCCATCCTGCCTCGCAGTCGCCGATCACCCGGTCGCTCTCGTATGGGCCGGCCGCGGCGGGACTGGATCCAAGAAGCTGCGGCAGCTTTCAGTGGGTGGCCGCGAACCAGACACGACCTCAATCTCAGGGAAGTTTTCCGCGGTGTGCGCCGGCTCGTTGGTGTCCGGCACCGGAAGCGGCCAACTCACGAGTCCGACGTCGGTCGCGTTGACGGTTGAAGGCGCTGGGACCTTGCCCGGCCTCGGCCTGTGTGCGTTCTCTATTTCGGCCAGCGGTCCTTTCGAGAACGACGCGCTCGTCCGGTGCCTCCGGCACCAGTTGCGGCGGACCGAATCTCCGGCAGCGAAACGCTGCGCCGCGACGACCTTTATCCGGGATACCACCCGACACCGGAGCCGCCGCCACCGCCACCGCCGCCACCACCGACGGTTGAACCGCCTCCACCACCGAGCTCAGGTGGTGGGAATTCCGGTCCGGGCGATGCGCTCGACCTGCGCTCGGTCACCGTCGTACGTGGCGCCGACCTCACCAACTGGAGCGTGACCTCGACCATCACGGACGCGTACCACCGCGGCGTGGATCTTCTGCACGTTCCACACAAAATCTGGTGCGTGGCCGCGCATCCCGTGGTTTGGCGATCCAATAGCTGGTCGAAGGGGATGCGTGGATGTTTGCCAGGATCAACGGCAGGTGGTACGGCGGTGCCGGCGAGTGGCTCCGCCCCGGTCAGCAGTGCAAGGGCATCGAAGGCCACGTCGGCGAAGGCGCCCTTGGCGGCACCATCATGGAATCTTGGACGCCAGCCCCAGGGGAGCTCATCGGTGTTGCCGTGAGCACGCCCGCGCGCTCCGGACAGTGGGGCCTAGCCGAACGCGGTAACGTCGTCCTGATCCATTGGTAGACCGGCCGCTGGTTCTTCTCAGAACCCGTAGCCGACGCCGAATTTTGCGCCGATGACGTTGGTCGTCTGGTCCGGCATTTGAATGCTGAGCACACGGAAGCCTCCGTCGACGAGCCAGCGTCCGCGCGCCATCAGGACCCCGAGGCCTCCGCCAACAGCCGGACGGAACGACGAGCCCGTGAGGTCTTCGCCGAGGGTCACGCCGAAGTCGGTCAGCCTCGTGGTGACGTCGCTGCCGGCGATCGTGATCTCCGGGCGAAGCGTGACTCGCGCCGCGCCGCCTTCGCCCAACACGTACAGACGAGAACCTTCCCGACCCGAAAATCCATCGGGCGCCACCGATAATCGCCCAGGTGGGTGCGTCGAGCGTGCCGGTTGACGGTCTGCCCTGCGTCTTTTGCCTTCTCGATCGTGCCCGCGCTCAGGTTGTCTGACATGGGCAAACAAATGAGCGTTTCGGGAATACAAATCAACTGTGACTTCCAATGTGGTTGCGTGTCGCTCTGCAGCGAAGATGGGCTGGTCGTGCAAGGGGGTGTAGTAAACGCGTGTCTCAATCCCCGAACCACTCAGTTCCCTGAGTAACGATTCGCGATCGCTGTTCGACGGGAGCACCGCCGGGAACAAATGCCGGGGCGCTCCGCTCGGACCGGCGTTGGAACTCGACACCTAGCGGCTCGAGCCAGCGTCGATATGAGGCGAACACGTCTCGGCGCAGTCGCAGGCGTTCCGAGAAGACTTCGAGTTGGAGGAGACCCAGTGCGGCGGGCAGTTCCGCAAGCTTGGCGTTGGTCCCGCGCTCGACGGCCTGACGATTCCCGTCAAATCCAAAGTTCCTCAGGCGGTTGACCCTGGCAATGAGCCCCGCATTCCTCGACCGCGACTGCGCCACCCTCGCCGATTGCGAGCATCTACGTGGCATGAAGGGAGAACACCTCACACATTCCGCGCCTGCCCAACGGGGCATCGTCTGGATAACTCGCCCCAAAGCCGGCGGCGGAGTCAAGCACCCAACGGGAGACCTTCGTCAGCGGCGAAATGCTCCCACTCATCAATGTTTTCAATCCCGATTCCAAAGGTTTGAGTGAGGAGAATTCCTGCGATCTGGTCTGCGTGGTCCTCGACGAACGCCCGAGCGCCATCAATCGACGGCTGCCAAGTGGGGTGTTCGACATCAACGAACACAGGCTGGTAGCCGAGTGCCCGTAACACAAGTCCGCCAGCCGCAAAAGTAAACGACGGGAGCAAGACGTAAGGCCGAGCAGGCAGGAGGCAGGCCTGGCAGGCCAACTGCAACGCCAGCGTGCCGTTCGCCACTAAGGCGACGCTGACATCTTGTCCGATGGCCGTCGCCATCGCAGCCGAGAGCGCCTGTTCCTTCGGACCCCCGTTACTGTGCACTCCGCTCAGCACGATCTCCCGGTACATCGCTTCGACCCGATCCGATGGCGGAAACGTCGGCGATAGGAACGAAACACTCATGCTTGTCGGCCGGGATTCGCCGGTCGGGCGGGAATCCCCATCACCACGGTGTCATCAGGTACGTCGTCGACCACCACAGCTCCGGCCGCCACGAATGAGCGATTGCCGATGGAGACATGATCTATGACCGTTGCACCGATTCCAATCCACGTACCGCGCCCAATCAAAGCGCCACCGCCGATTCGACACCCGGGTCCCAAGGTTCGCGAAGTCGTCAACGACCACATCGTGGCACACGAGCGAACCCACGTTGACGATTACGTGGCATCCCACACACCGCGGCGCTGTTTATCACGGCGAGCGGTGTCACCGTCCTCCCTCCCGAGGTCGGCGGTCCGCGAAACCCAACCTGCCGCTGACACGATCGAGCCAATGGGCGGCCGGACCAAAGTTCGACGAATCGCCGTCGCACAACTGGTCATCTACTGCGGTGACGACCCAATCGAAGTCGTTCTGCTGATCGGTCGTCACGATGGGGGCGCCGTGTGAAGTGTCGTCGCGTTCGAACGCCGGTCGCGACTCCTCGTAGAAGAATGCGACCTGCGTACCATCGGGGATGTAGCCAGCCGATTCGACTGCTTGTCGACCAGCACCGAGCACACCTTACGCACCGTTTGAGCCACCGCCGGACGTTAGCAACGGGTACCCAATTGACCGCGAAGAGCGAGACCACGGCGATCCAGCCCGAGAGCGTGTACGCCGAGACCAAGGACCGGTCGAGCGGATCCTTCGTTGGTACGGCGCGACGAACGCCTGCCGCGCCGTGGGCCTCCGCTACTTCAACGCCGCTGGCGCGAGCTTCGACGGGCGGATCGGCGAGGACTGGACCTACAGCGTCAACCTCATCCCGCTGGCGATGAAGGCCGCGCTCCTCGGCGACCGCAAGCTGAGCGTCTTCGGCGACGACTACGACACGCCCGACGGCACCTGCATCCGCGACTACATCCACGTCGACGACCTCGCCGACGCTCACGTGAAGGCACTCGACTACCTCGCCGGCGGCGGCGAGACCGTCGAGGTCAACCTCGGAACAGGAGTCGGCTCGTCGGTGCTCGACGTGATCAACACCACCGCCGAGATCAGCGGTCTCGCCGTTCCGTACGAGATCGTCGACCGTCGCGCCGGCGACCCGGTCGCGACGTATGCCGACCCGACGTTCGCTGAGGCCACCCTCGGGTGGCGGGCGCAGTACGGGCTCGACGAGATCGTGCGCACCGCCTACGAGTGGCACCGCTCGCAACTTTGAGCGGCGACTGACCGTTCAGACGATCTCGGCCGCTGGGTGGGCGCCGATCGAGCGCATCCGGTCGAGCCAACCCAGCAGCACCGCCACCGCCCGCGGGTCGTGACGCAACCGGTGGCCGGCGCCTTCGAACAGGCTCAGCTCGGCGTCGCCGTGGGCGTTGACCAGCTGGCGCGCATCGGACACCGGCACGCTGTCGTCGTCCTCGCCGTGCATCACGAGCAGCGGCCGCGGCGCGAACCGGCGGGCTGACGCCACCGGGCGGAAGCGTCGGAACTCCCGCGACCACTCGTCGACCGACTCCGGGAACCGGCGGTCGTGGATCGCCCCGATCTCCCGGGCGTGTTCGAGGAATCGACGGGGCTGCTCCGCCCAGTCGTCGAAGTCGGCACGGGGGCTCAGCAACGCGGCCGCCGACACTCGCGGGTCGTCGGCACCCACACAGATCGCGATCGACCCGCCGGTGTTGGTCCCCACGAGGATCACACCCGACGGGTTGCTGATGGTCACCAGGTGCGAGATCGCCGAACGCAGATCGTCGACCCAGCCCTGCAGCGAGAAGTCACCCCCGCTGTCGCCACAGCCACGGAAGTTGAACGTCATCGTCACGCAGCCGAGTTCGCGGGCCATGCGATCCACGAGTTGCGGGAAGGTCCCTCCCGAACTCCTGGCATCGAGCGGGCCGATCGGAAAGCCGTGGCAGAGGATCACGCCCGGCCCGTCCTCGACGTCGCCGGATGGTCGCGCGATGTGGCACGCGAGCTCGATCGCGTTGGAGGTGAAACGATCGGTCATCCCGGACATGTCGAGCGCGATCCTCCGGGTCCTCGACGATCAGGCCCGCGGCTTGCGATGCATCCGACGCTTGCCCGGTGTCGCCAGCGTGTACCCACGGTTGCGGGCCTCGTCCAGCGTGTCGGGCCCGAAGCTCAAACCGACCCCCTGCTTGACGATCTCGTCGATCGTCGCCTCGTCGTCCCACCCATCGAGGTCGTAGACGAGTTGGGTCCGCTTGTCGCCGATGAACCGGCTGTGTTCGAACTTCGGATGGTGATGCATCGACGGCCAAACGTAGCCGAGCGTGGTGAAACCGGCCCAGCGCGACCTGGCCCGGACGCGACAATGCCGGGCCCAGGTCGGAGAACCGACGGGCCCGGCACTGCACGGACTGTGGGACTGTCGTCACCACGATCGAGACAAGACCGAGATTCGACCTTCGTACTCGAACACCGCTGGGACCACTTGCGGCGATGACGGTCAGCGGGGGTTGGCGGGGATTCGCCAGGCGGTCCAGCCTGTCGGCCTAGCGGCCAACCACCTCCAGGGTCCCCTTACAACTGTCTGGCATGTTTGGACCACCTCCCTTCTCTGGTGGATCGAACAATAATCGCGACCCGAGCCGCTGTCATCTCAGTTTCCGCGGGTACGGCTGCGGCGATCGGCCCACGACGCCACGGCCAGCAGCACGTACACGACCGACAGGGCGATCGGCACCCAGCGGTGCTCGCCGTCGGTCACCGGGATCAGCAGGGCACACACGAAGGCCGCACCGAGGAAGAAGATCGCCCGCTGGTCCATCAGTTGAATGCTGCCACGACGGCGTACATGGCCATGGCGACGAGCCAGGCTCCGGGAATCGTGAGGATCCACGCCCACACCACCCGGCCGGCCACCGACCAGCGCACCGCGGAGATCCGCCGGCTGGAGCCGACGCCGACGATCGCCCCGGTGATCGTGTGCGTCGTCGACACCGGGATCCCCGAGGCCGACGTGAAGAACAGGGTGACCGCCGCCGCCGACTCCGCGGCCATGCCGCCGGCCGGCTGGAGGCGGGTGATCTTCGACCCCATCGTCTTGACGATGCGCCACCCGCCCATCAACGTGCCGAGCGCGATCGCCGTGTGGGCCGACAGCACGACCCAGATCGGCACGTCCGAACCCGTCGGGAGATGGCCGCTGCTGATCAGCACGGCGAGGATGATGCCCATCGTCTTCTGCGCGTCGTTGCCGCCGTGACCGAGGCTGAACGCCGCCGCCGACACGAGCTGACCGCTGCGGAACCCCTGGTGGAGCCGCTCGACGTTGCGATACCGGGCGAAGATCCACAGCAGGGCGATCATGAAGATCAGGCCGAGCGCGAGGCCGATCAACGGCGACAGCACGATGAACACGCCGATCGTGCGCAGCCCCGACGGGATCAGCACGCCGAAGCCACCATGGGCCACGGCCGCGCCGGCCATGCCGCCGATCAGCGCGTGCGACGAGCTCGTCGGCAGGCCCAGGTAGAACGTGATCAGGTTCCACACGATCGCCCCGATCAGCCCGGCGAAGATCACGCCGATCGTCAGCGCCTCGGGCTCCACCACACCGGTGGCGATCGTGGCGGCGACGACGGTCCCGAAGATCAAGAAGGCGGCGAAGTTGAAGAACGCCGCCCACACCACGGCCAAGCGCGGCGACAGCACCCGCGTCGACACCACGGTGGCGATCGAGTTCGCCGCGTCGTGGAAGCCGTTGACGAAGTCGAACCCGAGCGCGATCGCGATCGTGACGTAGAGGGCGAACGTCTCCATCCGTCAGGCGTGCTTCAGGACGATGGCCTCGGCGATGTCGGAGATGTCCTCCATCGCGTCGATCGCATCCTCCATCGCCTCGGTGACGTCCTTCCAGTACAACGTCGCCTTCGCCTTGAACTCGACCGAGTACAGGCGCCGCAGGGCTTCGCGGTAGACCCCGTCGCCGACGGTCTCCAGACGGTCGATCTCGTCGAGGTGCGGGCCGAGCCCTTTCATCGTCTTCAATCCGCCCACCAACGCCGCCACCTCGTCGGCCATCGCCACGAGCAGGTCCGCCTGCTCGATCAGCTCGGGCATCTCGGCCACGTCACGGTCGCCGAAGTCGAGCAGGTACGCGACCTCGAGCATGTTGTCGACGATGTCGTCGAGTTGCTCGGCGAGGGCGTGGATGTCCTCACGATCGAACGGGGTGACGAAGGCCGAGTTCAGCCGCTGGAGGATGTCGCGCGTCAACGTGTCACCGTCGGCCTCGCAGCGGTGCACGGCGTCCGATCCGATGGCCTGATCCTTCAGCAGGTCACGGAGCAAACGGCTGCACGCGACCACGTTTGCCGCGGACTGATCGAACAGGTCGAAGAACCCATCGTCGCGCGGAATGAGACGGAACCTCACGAGTCACGCACGGTAGTCGCCCGATGCCGAGCGGTTACAACTGGCTCAGATCGTGTAGGCCTGGTTTTCGAGGATTTTGTGTGCCAGATCCTCGTCGCCGTCGATCACGATCTGGTCGAGCAGCTCGTCCGGGCGGACCCGACCGGCGCACCGCCTGGTCATCACGCCGACGGGCATCGTCAGCACGACGGTCGCCGGCAGATGCAGACGGTCGACGACCATCGCCCGTTCGACCACTTCGACGTGGATCTGGCGGACGACCGCTCCCCCGTCGGTGAGGGCGAACGTCACCCGATCCCCGGGCTGGGCGCCCGCCTTCTTGCCGACGACGAAGCCGAGCGCGGTCGTCATCTCGTCGAGCGTGACCTCGACGGCGAGGCCGGATTCGTCGCCCGGCCGTCCGACGGCATCACGGATGTCCTGCTCGTGGAGCCAGCAGTCGAACACCCGGATCTGCATGAACCGGCCGAACGTGTCCTTGCCGGCGGGCGTGAACGACTCGGCGTCCCACTCGTCCTGCGACATCGCCTCGAGGACGCCCAGCCGCTCGGCGGTGATCTCTCCGAATCGGGTGAGCACCAACGACGGATCCATCGCACGGATCGATTCGACCCACTTCTCGTTGAACTCGCCGATGTCGTTGCGGATGTGATCGCGCGCCCCGCGATCGATCTCGATCGCCGGCGCGGCCACGCCGTTCAACATCTCCTCGGTGCCGATGATGTGGGCGACGTTGTCCTGCACGTCCCAGCCGTCCAGCACCGTCGGCGTGTGCCACTCGTCGTCGGACAGTCCGCTCAGCAGGTCTTCGATGCTCGTCCACACCTCACGCAGCGCCTCGACCGTTCGGTCCTTCGAAATCGTCGATGCCATCTGCGCATGTTCGCACACCACGGTTCGGCCTCGGCCAGCGCGGGTACGTGGTACACCAGACACGATCGTGCCGTCGGAATTCGGTGCGTTCCTTGCCGAGATTGGAGGTCACCATGACCCATCCCCTGTCACGGAGGCGTGTGATCGGTGCCGGTGGCACCGCCGCCGCCCTCGCGGTCGCACTGACGCCCCAGGTGTCGCGGGCGCAGACGTCGCCGCCCGGCGGACGAACGGGCCAACTGATCACGCTCGTGACACCGACGCGGGTCTTCGACTCGCGCACCGCATCCCCGGCGATCGGCGGCGGGAAGCTCGCCTCGGGCAACGCCGTCGGTATCCCGGTGTCCGGTGGGACCCTCGACGGGAGCGGCGTGTCGGTGGCGTTCGTCAACTGCACCATCACCGACACCGAGGGGAGCGGCTACCTGACCATCACGCAATCCGATCTGAGTGGTGAGCTGCCGCCTCCGCTGACCTCGAACATCAACTGGTCGACCAGCGGGCAGACGCTCGCCAACCTCGTGCTCACCGCGGTCGGTGGTGAGAGCACGATCTCGGTCGCCTGCGGAGGCAACGGCCGGACCCACTTCATCATCGACCTGCAGGGGTACGTCCCGATCCCATAGCGATCGGCGGCGACCCGCAGGTCGCTACATCGCGTCGTCCAACCCGGCCTGCGGGCCGACCGCGCCGATCGCCTCGAAGTAGGCGAGGTGCGCCTCGACGACGTTCACCGCGTCGACGTCGTCGAGCAGCTCCACACCGTTGCGCTCGGCCTCGCCGAACAGGTAGGCGGTCAGGTTCGTCTCGGTGATCACGACCGGTTCGACGATCTCCTGCGGGAGGTCGACCACGTCATCGGGCTGCAGACCCTGGTCGTGCAGCCACTGCATGTGGAACACCAGCAGCTGCTCGACCTCCTCGGGGGTGAGCCGGGCCTGGCTCTCCTCCGGCAGGCGATCGCACACGAAGTCGACCGCCTCGTCGAGCATGTACACCGCCCGGGGTGCGACGGCGTCGAGACGGTGCGCCTCACGTCCGACGGCGGCGGCGGCGATGGCGAACACCACCAGCGCGCCAGCACTGCAAACAGGATCGTGATGCCGTCCATCGTGTACCCAGCCTACGAAACAGAACGTTCGGCCGGCTCGTCCGACCCAGCCTGGGTCGTTCGTCTGACACCAAATCACTTCGCCGGCCCACAAGGCAACTTGCGGGTCGGAAATTCGCAAGCTAACTTGTGGGTGTGGACGCGCCGTTCGTTGCGCCCAGCGCACGCAAACATGGCATCCACGATGACGACATCATGCATGCGTTCAACAATCCGATCTTTGTCGAGGACCTCGATGACGGGTTCACGATGTTCGTCGGTGCCGATTCCACCACTCGTCTGCTCGAGATCGGCATGGTCGACACCGAAGACGGTCCAATCATCATTCACGCCATGCCAGCTCGACCCAAGTATCTGAGGTGACCGCCATGCCCCGAACCGCACAAGAGATTCTCGATCACGCCGATGAACTCGCCGCCCGATTCGAATCCCACGAACCCGGAAACGACGTTCGTGACGCTGCCGACCTGCGGCTGGTGCGGGAGGCTTTCCTGACTCGCGCCGACGCGGAACGGGCTCTCGGCGAAGCCGTGGTTCGTGCCCGCCATACGGGGCACTCGTGGGCATCGATCGGCGCAATGGTGGGAACCTCCGGGGAGGCAGCCCGTCAGCGCTACGGACAATCCGTCATCGCTCCGTAGCAAACATTCGAGCGACTCCGCCCACCGACGGCCGCTCAGCTCCGGGGATGAAGTGTGAGCGCACACCGCAGAAATCGACACCAGCGCTCACAGATCGACCGCGGCGGGGGGCTGAAAACGGAAAAGGTCGCGCATCGGCGGCTGGCGCCGATGCACGACCTTGGGGTGCGGCCGGGGTCAGGTCCCCGGCCGGACAGTGTCCGTTCAGATACCGATGCGCTGCGCGAGTTGCTCGCGGTGGTACGTCGGATCGCCGAACAGGAGCTCGGAGCTCTTGGCCCGCTTGAAGTAGAGGTGGGCCGGGTGCTCCCAGGTGAAGCCGATGCCACCATGGATCTGGATGTTCTCGGCCGCGGCGTGGAAGTACGCCTCCGAGCAGTAGGCCTTGGCGAGCGACGCCGTCGAGGGCAGCTCGTCGTTCATCTCCGACGCGCACCACATGCCGTAGTAGGCGGCCGACTTGGCCGACTCGACCTCGAGCAGCATGTCGGCGCACTTGTGCTTGATGGCCTGGAACGAGCCGATCGGGCGACCGAACTGCACGCGCACCTTGGCGTACTCGACGGCCATCTCGAGCACCTTCTGGGCGCCACCGACCTGCTCGGCGGCGAGGCTGATGGCAGCGAGGTCGAGCACCGTGGTGAGCGTGTCCCAGCCCTTGCCGTCCTCACCGATGAGCGTCGCCGGCGTGTCGGCGAACTCGAGCTTGGCCTGCTTGCGGGTCTGGTCCATCGTGGAGAGCGCGGTGCGGGTGAGGCCCGACGCGTCACCCTCGACGGCGAACAGGCTCGTGCCGGCATCGGTCTTGGCGGCGACGATGATCAGGTTCGCCGTGTGGCCGTCGAGCACGAACGACTTGGTGCCGTTGATCTTGTAGGCGTCGCCGTCCTTCGTGGCGGTGGCCGTGATGCCCGACTCGTCCCACTTGCCCGAGGGCTCGGTGTAGGCGAGCGTGGCGATCGTCTCACCGGAGGCGATGCCCGGCAGGTACTTCTGCTTGGCGGCTTCGTCGCCCGACTCGATCAGCGTGTTGCCGGCCAGCACGACCGAGGAGAAGAACGGCGCGCACAGCAGCGAGCGACCCATCTCCTCGAGCACGATGCCGAGCTCGACGTAGCCGAAGCCCGACCCACCGAACTCCTCGGGGATGTGCAGGCCCTGGAGGCCCATCTGCTCGGCCATCTGCGACCAGACCGCGGCGTCGTAGCCGTCCTCGGTCTCCATCTGCTCGCGGACGGCTTCCTCGGAGCTCTTGGCGTCGAGGAAGGCACGGACGGTCTTGCGGAGCTCTTCTTGCTCTTCGGTGAATGCAAAGTTCATGGCGGTCATCGTGGTCGGGTTGCGCGACGACATACAAATCTGCTTGTGTACACATGTGGACACAACTTCTGCTCTGGGCCTTCCCACGGTCGGCGTCCGCGAGCTGCGGTCGAACCTGCCCGAGGCGATCCGGCGGGCGAGCGGCGGGGAGCGCACGGTGATCACCAGCGCCGGTCGTCCCGTCGCCCAACTGGCCCCGCTCGATGCCGACGCGCCGGAACTCCTCCGGCTGATCGGCGCCGGCGCGGTGATCCCTCCCCGTCGGACGAGCACGTGGCGGGCGCCACACGCCGTCGCCGTGTGGGCCGGGACCCGCGTCGATCAAGTGCTGCGCGAGCTGCGCGGATGACCGTCGTGCTCGACACGAGCGCGCTGTTGGCGATCGCCGTCGACGGCCCCCAGCGACGGGTCGCGCTCGACGCACTCGACGGCGACGACGTGTGGGCCGCGTCGGCGATGGCACTGACCGAGGCGCTCCCCGCCATCGACCGCCTCACCGACGAGCCGATCCTGCGACTCGACCTGGAGGACGCCATCCGCCACACGTGGGACCACCTCCACGTCGTGCCCGTCGACCAACAGTGCCTCGACCGGGCCGCCGCGCTCGCCCGATCGCAACCCGTGCGCCTGTCCGACGCCATCCACTTCGCCGCCGCCGAACGCCTCCCCGGCCCGATCCGGTTCGTCACGTTCGACCCCGCCCACATCGGCGTGGCGATGGGCCTCGGCTTCGAGGTCGTGTCGACCTGAGATCGTGGCTCCGTTCGCGACGGGTCGCTAACCTGCCGCCGTGGATCACGACCAACCAAGCGGCGTGCTGTCGGTCGTGATGCCGTGCTTCAACGAGGAAGGCACGGTGAAGACGATCCTCGACCGGGTGCTCGAATCGCCGCTCGTCGGCGAGGTGATCGCGGTCGACGACGCCTCGACCGACGCCACCCTCGAGATCCTGCGCGGCTACGACAACGACCGGCTGCGCGTCCTCGCCCAACCCGTCAACCAGGGCAAGGGTGCCGCGCTGCGGCTCGGGTTCGCCGAGGCCACGATGCCCTACGTCATCGTCCAGGACGCCGACCTCGAGTACGACCCGGGCGAGTACCCGCGCATCCTCGCTCCCCTGCTCGCCGACGAGGCCGACGTCGTCTACGGCTCACGGTTCTCCGGCGGCGACGCCCGTCGCATCCTGTACTTCTGGCACACGCTCGGGAACCGGGCGCTGACGCTGGCGTCGAACATGGCGACCAACCTCAACCTGAGCGACATGGAGACGTGTTACAAGGCGTTCCGGCGCGAGATCATCCAGCAGATCGACATCGAGGAGGACCGGTTCGGGTTCGAGCCGGAGATCACCGCCAAGGTCGCCGCCCTGCACTGCCGCGTGTACGAGGTGGGGATCAGCTACTACGGGCGCACCTACGACGACGGCAAGAAGATCGGCTGGCGCGACGGCGTGCGGGCGATCTTCTGCATCGCGGCGTACTCGCCGCCGGGCATCCGCCTCGGCGTGCGACGGGCCAGCCCGATCGTCGCCCGCCTCACCGGCTCCTGACCCTCGATCGGCGGCCATCCGCCCGTGCTAGCACGATGGTCCGAGTGTCACCCGCGCCAGGTGGCGGTGAGCATGGGGGCGCGGGCGGTGAGCCGTGCAATGGCTCATCACCGATCCGATGGAGGACATCATGCAACCACAACACTCACGTCGCGCACCGCGGCGTGCGGAAGATTCGACGCCCCGATCGCGCCGTTGGCTCGCCGTCGGGGTGATGGCCGGGGCCCTGTTGGCCGCCGGTCTCGCACCGACCGCGGCGAGCGCCGCGAAGGGGTCTGGCAGCGGAGGAGGCGGCGGTGGCGGAGGCGCTGTCGAAGCCTCCGGGAGCGGCAAGGACGAATGTGTCGGCGGGCAACTTCTCGCTCGTGTTCCCTGGTACGACGCTCACCGGACCCGCCGATGACGATCTGAAAACCACGGTTCCGGCCGCAACACTCGGCACCTCGTTCCTGGTCAAAGGGCGTTACGTCGAGTTCACCGTCGATGCCGCCACCCTCGGCGTGACGAACTGGACGTTCACCGGCGCCCCCAACGTCGCGGACATCACCGGCGGCCGCCGCACCGTCGTGTTCGCCAGCAAGACCCCCGACCTGCAGGGCTCCACTCTCACCAGTGCGTTGGATGTCCGCATCGGCCAAGGCGACCTGGTGATCTCCCGCACCGGGTCGGCGGCCACGATCAAGATCCAGGCCAAGGACTGCGCCCAGGGCGGCCTGTTCCAGATGGAAGCCGAACGTTCCGACGGCGACCCCGACGATCTTCACGCATCGTCTCGCCCCCGACGTGTTCTACTTCGACAACCCGAACTTCCGGGCGCTGCTCGGGACCACGGTCCCGTTCGTCACCGACACCGGTGAAACGATCCAGATGCCGGTCCCGACCCGCGTCAACTTCGCCAACGACATCTCACCGAAGTTCGTCGGTCGCGACAGCGCCCAGGTGGCGACACGTTTGCCGAATGGCTGCACCAACGCCTTCGGCACCCACTGCGGCGGGGTGTCGGTCTGGAGTGTCGCCTCCGGCGGCCGCATGGGACAAGTGATGGGCGAAGACGCCGTCGAAGTCTCCCCCGGTGCCACCGACTGCGTCCAGGACTGTCAGGCACAGAACCGGATCCGGGGCCGCGCCGTCGTGCTCGGTTTCCCCTTCCCGGTGCCGGCGGAGAGCCGTCTGACACCGCGCGAGCCGTAATCCACAACACATTTGCGGGAACGACGGGGGGTCGAGCGATTGCTCGGCTCCCCGTTCTCGCGGGCGAGCTCAGGTACGAGCGATGAGGATTGCCTCACCGCCGGCCGCGTTCAGCCCGTCGGTGCGCCCGGCGAGATACCGACGGGTGAGGTCGGCCGTCGACGTGGTCTCGGCGTGGGTGAAGCCGGCGTCACGGGCAAGCGTCGCCATCTCGTCGGGCGCGTAGAAGCTGAGCCACGGAGTGCCGGCCGCCTGCGCACCTCGAGCAGCGGCTTCGAGCCCCGGACGATCGGCGTCGTCGACGAGTTCCAACGGGAGCATGAACGTCATGATCACGACCGAGCCCGGCGCCAACCCGGCGAGGCGGCGCAACGTGTCGGCAGTGGCCTCCTTGGTGATGTACATCGAGACGCCGCTCGACGACACGAGCGCCTTCGCCTCGGTGTCGAGCCCGGCGTCGAGCAGCGCCTGCCACCAATCGTCATCGGCCTCGAAGTCGACGGGGATCAGCCGCAGCGAGTCGGGCACGCCGAAACCGAGGGCTTCCAACCGTTGGCGCTTCCATGTCTGCGGGCCGGGCTGGTCGATCTCGAACACCGTGACATGTGCCGCGAGCTCCGGGTGTCGCTGGGCGAACGTGTCGAGCCCGGCGCCCAGGAGGATGTACTGCGTGAAGCCTTCGTCGACGAGCAGATCCTCGACGTAACGCGTGCGTGCGACGATGCCGACTCGATAGGGCCGGGTGCCGAGCGGGTGCATGTCGGGCCGGTCGCGCCAACCGTCGTCGGGCGCGGCCAGTGCGAGGCCGATCTCGTCGTCGATGAGGTGCGGCGGGTCGTCGACCTCGACGTGCAGTCGCCCGCCACAGCGCGGTACGCACCGCGCTGCTGTCCGGTTCGACCTTCACGGCGCGGCCGGCGCTTGGAGACTCCAGGTCCGGCCATCGGGATCTCGGACGGTCATCTCCTGGGTTCCCCAATGTGTCGGTTGGAAGGGCGTGATCACGTCGATCGCCGGGTCGACCTCGAACGCAGCGGCATCGTCGACGGCGATGACGACTTGCATGCCGGTCGGTTGGTCTTCAGGGACCTCGGCGACGAACAGGTACGGACCGTCACCGAGGCGGAGCTGACCTGAGTGGTGGTCGGTCTCGAACTCGAGCTGGTAGCCCAGCACCTGGAAGAACTTCACCGCCTTGCCCCAGTTGTGGGTCTCCACGAACAGGCCCTCGATGCCTTGCGTTGTCATGTCATTTGTCCTTTCTCGATCGCAGGTAGTTCTCCAATGCCGTCGTCACGATCGCGGACAGTGACTGCTCCGTGTCGACGGCGTGGTGTTTGACCCGCTTGATGAGCTCCACGGGCAAGTAGACGTTGAACTGTTTGACCTCGTCTGCTGCCATGACAGAATGCTAGCATTCTAACACTGCCTTGTCAATTGACGAGGTCGTGCGGCCGGCCGCGAGGCTGTCACACCCGCATGCGCATGATTGGTTCATCACACAGAACCGTTGCGAGCGAGGAGGTGAATCGATGGAAACGATGTCGGTGGAGGCAGCGTTCGCCGAGTTGCTGGTGGCGGATCCGGCGGTGGCCGATCGTGACGAGGTCGCGGTCGATCGTGCGCCGATCATCGCAACTGCGGTCGTGGTTGGCGTCGATCGATGTCCGTTGCGCGCGACGCACCTCCGAACTCGCGGCGACCGGCGAGTCCGAGCCGCCCGAATCACTGCTCGGTGACGAGGGCAACCGCTCGACCCGTGACGCCGTCGGTGTCACCCGCCGCTCCCATGCGTGCGATGCGATGCCGTCGTTCGAGGAGGCGTTGGCGGCCGGAGTGATCTCGGGTGACCATGTCGACGCCGTGGCGCGTGTGCTGCGCGGTCTCGATGACGAAATCCGTGCCGCCTTCATCAGCCATGAAGCGGCGTTGCTGGTGGCGGCGACACGGGAGCGGATCGTGATGTTCGATCGCACCTGCCGCGACCTGGCGAAATGTCTCACCGCGGAACGTGATCGGCAGTCAGGTCTCGACACCGAGGTCGCCGAGTTCGAACGGCAACGGGCCGCGGCGAAGGTCAGAGCGGTGGGTTGACAAGGACACCGGGATGCATCACACCCATGTCGAGTTGGATCCCGAACGAGGCTCCCGCCTGACCGATTTACTGCGAGTTCATCTGCGCCGGATCGTGAAACAGGACGGCAACTCCGGGCGCCCGTACAGCCAGCTCGAAGTCGACGCGTTCATGGCCGCCCTCGAGTCCGGCGTCACCCACCGACCCACGGCTGGCGGAACTGGCTCCGGCAACTCCGAGAGCGGGCTCGAGGTGGTGGAGGCGTCCGCCGAGTATCGGGTACCGGACGTGACCTTGCTCATCGATCACCACACCCTGCACAACGGCCACCACGACCACGGGATCTGCGAAACCTCCGCCGGCATCCCGCTGCCGGTCGAGACCGCCCGCCGGTTCTGCTGCGACGCCGAAATCACCCTCGCCAGCGTCGACGCCAACGGAGTGGTCCGCAACCTCGGCCGCACCCAACGCACCGTGAACCGGGCCCAGCGGCGAGAACTGCGAGCGATGCACCGCACCTGTGTCGGACGCGGCTGTCAGGTGCCGTTCGATCAATGCCAGATCCACCACGTGCTGTTCTGGCGCAACAACGGTCGTACGAACATCGAAAATCTGGTTCCCGTCTGCAGCCGGCACCACCATCTCGCTCACGAAGGTGGCTGGACACTCACGATGACACCCGAGCGGGTCATCACCTGGACCCGACCCGACGGAACCATCGACTACCACGGCACTTCCATCGACCGGGCACCCAACGGCATCCGACCACCCGGAACCGCTCCACCCGGCACGACCCCACCCGGTGGCGCCCCACCGGGAACCGGTCCACCTGGAAGGGAGCCGACCGTGCCGCGTGACCACCGAATCGGCAACTGACGTGCCTGAAACTCTGCTCGGCCACCCGCACGGCGAGTCTGCCGCGCCGCTCGATCAGCCGGGTTTGCGGGCGATCAGCAGCACGTTCTGGCCGAACGGCATGCGGACGCGATTCTCGATGAACCGCACCACGGGGACGATGCACTTGTCGAACACGCGCACGGTGAACGACGACGTCGGTTCCTGGCGGGCGAGCCGCACCATCAGCAGCCAACTGAACCAACCCACCACGTTCACGTAGCGGGCGTCGACGACCTCGTACCCCGCCCGGCGCACGTCGCCGTCGAGCTGTCCCTTCGTGTAGCGGCGTTCGTGACCGAGCTTCTCGTCGAACCGGCTGTAGAGGAACTGGAACGCCGGCACCCAGATCACCAGGTGACGCGCCCGGCTGCAGCCGATCCGAGATGGCCCGCAGCGCGCCCTGATCGTCGGCGATGTGTTCGAGCACGTTGATCATCACCGCCGAACCGAACGCGCGGATCGGACGCCACGTCGTCGACCACACCCGACACGCTCGTCACCCGATCGTCGCTGCGGTAGCGCTCGGCGCCCAGCCCGGCGGCGTAGGTGTCGGGCTCGACCGCGGTCACGTCGCCGAACGCGGCGAACGCCTCGGTGAACGTGCCGTGCCCGGCGCCCACCTCGAGGATCGGGCCGGCCAGGTACGGCGACGCCAGTTCGACGATCCAGTTCCGGTAGTTCTCGGCGTCGTCGAGCGAGTCGAGCGTCGAGGCGAGCGTGGCGTCGACCTCGACCTGGTCGAACGCTCGGTCGGGGCTCGGTTCGGGGACGTCACGGGCGACAGGCTAACGACGGCCCAGAGATCGGCACGATGATCGGGCGTCGCATCCGGACTCCGTGGCGTTCTCGGGCACGATCCGGTCGCAATCCGAGCGGAATGTGCCCGAGACCGCGGTGGACTCGGCGAACCGACCGTCGCTCGCACTCATCGAAGACCGGCGGTGACAGACTTGGGGCCATGGACGCATCCACCACACTCCATTGGTCGAACCCCGACGTCGAGGTGCACAAGGTGGTCGTCGGGCCCGTCGACAACAACGTGTTCGTCGTGCGCTGCCTGCGGACGGGCGATGCCGTGCTGCTCGACGCCGCCAACGAGCACGAGCAACTCCTCGAACTCTGCAAGTCGCTGGGCGTGCGCCGCGTGCTCGAGACGCACGGCCACTGGGACCACATCCAGGCGGTGCCCGCCCTGCGGGAAGCGGGCTACGAGGTGGCGGTGACCGCGGCCGACGCGCCGAAACTGAAAGACGTCGGCTACGACGTGTTCATCGACGACGCCGAGGTGATCGAGGTCGGCCGCCTCCGCCTCCACGCGATCCACAACCCCGGCCACACACCCGGTTCGATCTCGTTCCAGCTCGACGGCACCCCGCTGCTCTTCACCGGCGACACCCTGTTCCCCGGCGGCCCAGGCAACACGTCGTTCCCCGACGCCGACTTCGACACGATCATCCACTCGATCACGACGAAGCTGTTCACGTTCCCCGACGACACGATCGTCCTGCCGGGCCACGGCGACGACACGACCATCGGCAACGAACGCCCCCACCTCGAGGAGTGGATCGAACGCCGCTGGTGATCGTCACCGGCTTTCAAACACCCGACTCCCGGGTCATGGTTCGGGCATGAGGTACGACGAGCGGCCCGCCGATCACACACCGATTCACACCGATGACCTACCCCCGACCCCGGTGCGGGACAGGAACATCCTGGCGACGGCGTGGATCGAAGCCCCCGCCGATCTGCTTGCGCTCGGCGACGACGTCCCCGGTCGACCGACGGCGGAGTACAAGCGGCGCATCGGCGCCTGGCTCCTCTGGCGCGCCGGGCCGGCGTCGGGTGGTGACGCTCGCTACTGGGCGGCCCGCAGCACCGATCTCCACGATGCCGTCACCCTCCGTCTGCATCCCGACGGTTCGGCCAGTGGCACGGGTCCGAGCGGCGCCACGCACACCCGGTTCCGGTCGTGGAAGGAAGACCTCCGCGACCACTGAATCCTCGCAGACCGGCGTTCTCGTGAACTTCTTGCGTACGCGGGTACGCAAGAAGTTCACGAGATCGGCGTCGGAGGCGGATGCGTCGGTCAGTGCGTGATCTCGGCGATCTCCTCGCGGGAAACGTCTTCGGGCATCTTGCCGATGATGATCATCGCCAGCACCTCGTCCTTGGTGACCTCGTCCTTGTTCACGGTGCCGACGAGCTCGCCCTGGAGCATCACGCTGATCCGGTCGGCGAGGTCGAACACGTCGTGGATGTCGTGGCTGATCAGGAAGATCCCGATCCCCTCCGACTTCAGCTGCATGACGAGGTCACGCACCTCGTCCGTCTCGGCCGGGCCGAGTGCCGCCGTGGGTTCGTCCATGATCAGGATCTTGGCGTTGAAGTGGACGGCCCTGGCGATCGCCACCGACTGGCGCTGCCCGCCCGACAGTGACCGCACCGGCGTGCGCAGGTTCTTGAACCGCGGGTTGAGCCGCGCCATCAACTTCTGCGTCGCCGACGACATCGCCGAGTCGTCGAGCGAGCCGATCTTGGTCCGCAGCTCGCGACCGAGGAACACGTTGCCGGCTGCGTCGATGTTGTCGGCCAGCGCGAGCTTCTGGTAGATCGTCTCGACGCCGTACGTGCGCGCGTCGCGCGAGTTCTTGATCGTCACCGGCTCGCCGTTGATCAGGATCTCGCCCGAGTCGGCCGGGTGGGCCCCCGCCAGCGTGTGGATCAGCGTGGACTTGCCGGCGCCGTTCCCGCCGACGAGCGCGACGACCTCGCCCGGGTACAGGTCGATCGAGACGCCGTTGACCGCGTGGACGCCGCCGAAGGCCACGCGGATGTCGCGCATCTCGACGATCGGCTTGCGAGGTCCATCGCCTGCCGCGTCGGCGATCGGTTCGGCGGAGCTGAGATCGGTCATCGCCATCTCCTTTCTCAGACCTTGCCCTTGCGCAGCGTCGAGTCGAGACCGACCGCCGTGATCAACACGAGGCCCACCACGACGTCCTGCATCGGCGAATCGACCTTCAGCAGCACCATGCCCGACCGCAACGACTGCATGATCACCGCGCCGAGCACCGCCCCGGGAATCGTTCCGACGCCACCGGCGAACGACGTGCCGCCGATGAC
This sequence comes from Ilumatobacteraceae bacterium, assembly GCA_963752815.1. GTDB lineage: Bacteria > Actinomycetota > Acidimicrobiia > Acidimicrobiales > Ilumatobacteraceae > Sva-07. The sequence continues at coordinate 27,568 of CAVVZI010000013.1, forward strand.
GGCGGCCGAGATCACGTCGAGTTCGTTCTGCACGCCGAGGTTGGTGACCGCCGCGTTGAGACGGGCGGTCTGTACCGCGGCGCTGATCGCACAGAGCACGCCCATCAGCACGAACGTCAGCATGATGATCTTGCGCGTGTTGATACCGCCGAGTTCGGCCGCCTCGGGGTTACCACCGATCGCGTACACGTAGCGACCGAACCGCCGACGACGCGCCAGGTAGGTCATCACGATCGTCACCACGATGAGCATCACGACCGGGTAGGCGATGCCCGTCGAGATCTGCAGCCCGCCTTCCGGCGGGGTGATGTTGTGGTCCGCGGCGTACTTGGCGGCCAGCTGCTCGGGCCAGTAGTAGCTGTTGGCCACCCACACCGCGCCGAGCACGATGGCACAGCCGAGGACGGCGATCCCCGTGTCGAGCCACGTCGGCCGGAGCGGGAGGTCGTAACGCTGACGGCGGCGTCGGGAGAGCAGGACGCTGAGGATGATCAGCGCACACCCGATCCCGCCGAACAGCCAACTCTTCCAGTCGCCGAGCGAGCCCTTCGGACCACCACCGAGCAACTGGAACGTCGCGTCGAGCGGCGCGAGGGTCTGACCCTGCGCGAACCGGAAGATGAGCCCGCGCCAGATCAGGAAGCCGCCGAGCGTCACGATGAAGGCCGGGATCCGGATGTACCCGACGAGGAAACCCTGGAACAGACCGACGACGGCGCCGAGCAGGACGCCGACGGCGAGCGCCACGAGCCACGTGTACCAGTGCCCCAGGCCGAGGTTGAACGTGTCGGGGATCCAGCGGGTCTGGACCATCGCCATCACGTAGCCGAGGAATCCCAGCAGGGATCCGACCGACAGGTCGATGTTGCGCGACACGATGATCAGGACCATGCCGGTCGCCATGATGGCGATCGAGGTGCTCTGCACCGACAGGTTCCACAGGTTGCGGGCGGTCAGGAAGTCGCCGCCCGACAGGATGTTGAACCCGATCCAGATCACGGCGATGGCGAGGATCATCCCGACCATGCGCGTGTCGATCTCGGCCGACGCCAGCCCCGACCGGAACCCGGTGGCCGGTACCGGGGTCGGAGCGGGAGCGTCTTCCAGCACTGTCTGGGTTTCAGTCATCGTCACACTTTCTCTTCATCACGGCTACGAAAAGGGCGAAGTGCCCCCCGCTCGACAGCGAGGGGCACTCCGGCTACAAGGTGTTCGATTTCAGATGACGATCAGGGGCAGGCTGCCACGGAGCCGGCCTCGACGCCCTCGCAGAGATCGTCCGGGCTGATCCATCCAGCGTCGACGACCACGTCGAGGTTGTCCTGGGTGATCGGGATCGGGGTCAGGAAGATCGAGCTGAGGTCGTTGCCACCAGGCGTGGTGAACGCCGCAGCACCGCTGACAGCCGACGGATCCGGGTTGGCGCACAGCGCGATCGCGGCTTCGCCAGCGGCCGTGCCGAGCTCACGAGCATCCTTCCAGACGTCGACGGCCTGCGTACCGAGTGCGACCCGGTTGAGGGCAGCGGCGTCGCCGTCCTGGCCCGACACGGGCACCTGGCCGGCGAGGCCCTGTGCGTCGAGGGCGGCGATGACGCCACCGGCCATGCCGTCGTTCTGCGAGATGACGGCCTGGATGTCGTTGTTCTCAGCGGTGAGGAACTGCTCCATCTCGGTCTGCGCGTTGGCGGGATCCCAGTTGTCGGTGTAGGTCTCACCGACGATCTTGATGTCGCCGGACGTCACGGCGTCACCGATGACCTTCTCGGCGCCGGCCCGCAGGAAGTCCGCGTTGGCGTCGGCCGAGTTGCCCTTGATGATGACGTAGTTGCCCTTCGGCACGAGGTCGAAGATCGCCTGGGCCTGCATCTCGCCGACCTTCTGGTTGTCGAACGTCAGGTAGAGCACGCCCGGATCCTCGATGAGGCGGTCGTAGGCGATGACGGGAACGCCGGCGGCCGTTGCGGCCTGCACGGACGGGATGATCGCCGTGCCGTCCTGGGCGAGGATCACCACGACGTTGGCGCCCTGCGAGATCAGGTTCTCGACGTTGCTCGCCTGCGTCTCGGCCGACGACTTGGCGTCGTTCGAGACGTAGCTGCCACCACCGGCTTCGATGGCCGCCTTCATCGCCGGCTCGTCGAACTTGCCCCAGCGCTCTTCCTGGAAGTTGTTCCAGGACACGCCGACGACGCAATCGCCGCCTGCGCCACCGCCAGCGGCAGCGGTTCCGGCGGGTGCTTCGGAGCCAGCCGGTGCGGCGGATCCCGCCGTCGTGTCGCTGGACGACGAGTCGTCGTCACTGCCGCACGCGGCCAGCACCAGCCCTGCAACCGCAGCCGCGGCTGCGACGGTTCTCAGTTTCATGTTTGCTACTCCCCCTCAGGATGTATTCCAGCGGTCAAGGTGGCCATCTGGCGGTCCGACCTTAGCGCGTCCGCTCGGAGCGGGAAAGCATCCACGCTGCCACCGCGGCGATGCGGCGATGTGGAGCGGCGCTCGCGGTGTGGTTCAATCCGCACGTGCCCGACGATCCGGTGTCCGACGCCGATGACGGTGACGATCGAGCCAGGCCCGCACGCTCCATCCGCTGGATCTTGGCCGTCGGGGTGGCGGCCCTCGTCGCGCTCGCCGTCGCCGTCGTGGCGATCGTGAGCGACGCTTCATCGTCGTCGACCGGCGGCGCCGATGCGGCGCCGGCGTTCGTCGACGACACGGCCGCGGCAGGCATCGACCACGCCTACACCGGTGGGATCGAGTACTTCGTCGGCGGCGGGGTCGCGGCGTTCGACTGCGATGGAAACGGGCTCGCCGACCTGTTCCTCGCCGGCGGCACCGATCCCGCCGCGCTGTACCGCAACGAGAGCCCGATCGGCGGTGCTCTACGCTTCGCCAACGTGGCGTCCCCGATCACCGATCTGACCCAAGTCACCGGCGCCTACCCGATCGACATCGACAGCGACGGACTCATGGATCTCGCCGTGTTGCGTCGAGGTGCCAATGTGCTGCTGCGCGGCCTCGGTGACTGCGGGTTCGAGGACGCCACCGCTGCTCTCGGCCTCGACGGCGGGGACAGTTGGACGGCCGCGTTCAGCGCCACCTGGGAGGGATCGAACCGGTTGCCCACGCTGGCCTTCGGGAACTACCTCGTGCCGGACACCCAAACGTGCGACGACAGCGAGCTCGTGCGCCCCGCACCCACCGGCGACCAGTACGCGCCGCCCGTGGCCCTCTCCCCCGGGTACTGCACGCTGTCGATCCTGTTCAGCGACTGGGGCCGGTCGGGCCAACGCGATCTGCGGATGTCGAACGATCGGCACTACTACACCGACGGCGAGGAACAGCTGTGGAAGATCGCTCCCGACGAGGCGCCGCGTCCCTACACCGAGGCCGACGGCTGGAAGCCGATGCAGATCTGGGGGATGGGGATCGCCAGCCAGGACGTGACCGGTGACGGGTACCCGGAGGTGTTCCTCACGAGCCAGGCCGACAACAAGCTGCAGACCCTCGAGAACGGTCCCGAACAGCCGGCCTACGAGGACATGGCGTTGGAGGCGGGCGTCACCGCCCAGCAGCCCTACGCCGGAGGCGACGTGCTGCCGTCCACCGCGTGGCACCCGGAGTTCGAAGACGTCAACAACGACGGGTTCGTCGATCTGTTCGTGTCGAAGGGCAACGTCGAGGCGCAGGTCGACTACGCGACGCGCGACCCGAACAACCTGCTGATCGGCCAGTCGGACGGCACGTTCGCGGAGGGCGCGGAGGCGGCCGGGATCGTCAGCTACGAGCGCTCCCGCGGCGCCTCCCTCGTCGACCTCAACCTCGACGGCATGCTCGACCTCGTCGTCGTCAACCGTGAGTCGAACCCGACGCTGTGGCGCAATGTCGGGCGCGGCGACGCCGAGCACGCCGAGCCGATGGGCCACTGGATCGCCATCGATCTCGAGCAACCGGCGCCGAACGTCGACGCGATCGGGGCGTGGATCGAGGTGCGCACGGGCGATCACACGATGACGCGGGAGGTCACCATCGGCGGTGGCCACGCCGGTGGCAAGAACGGATGGATCCACGCCGGCCTCGGCGACGCGACGAGCGCGGACATCCGCGTGCAGTGGCCCGATGGTGAGACCGGTCCGTGGATGACCGTCGACGGTGACCAGTTCGTCACCATCGATCGCGATTCGAACGAAGCGACGCCGTGGACACCGCAGGAGTAGCCGTGTCGACCACCGTCGACGATCCGGAACTGGTGCGGGCCGGCGATCGTCAAGCCGATCCGCCCGTGGCGGCGGCCGGTCGATCGGTCACGATGCGCGGCACCACGTACCCGGTGATCCTGCCGAAGATCAGCGACCCCCGGCTGCACGTCGCGTCGGTCATCATCACGATCCACGTGCTGGGGCAGGTCGGACTGCGCTTCTGGGTCAGCGTTCCGCAGATCCTGTCGGCGATCCTCACCTGCGCGATCATCGAAGTCGCGGTGACCTTCCGCCGGACACGTTCCCTCGTGTGGCCGGCGAGCGCGATGTTGACCGGGAGCGGCGTGGCGCTGATCCTGCGCGTTCCGGGGACGCCGCCCGGCGACCACTGGAGCACGCACGCCTGGTACATGTTCGCCGGCGTCGCGGCCTTCTCGCTGCTGACCAAGTACGTCATCCGCTATCGCGGCTCTCACCTGTTCAACCCCTCCAACATCGGGTTGGTGGTGGCGTTCGTCGTGCTCGGCAGCACCCGCGTCGAGCCGCTCGATTTCTGGTGGGCGCCGCTGAACACGTGGATGATCCTCGCCTACACGGTCATCCTCGTCGGTGGGCTGCTGATCACCCGCCGGTTGCACCTGCTCGCCACGGCGGTCACGTTCTGGCTGGCGCTGGCCGCAGGAATCGGGATCATCGCCGCGTCCGGGCACTGCATGACCGCGCGGTGGGCGTTCTCTCCGGTCTGCGGGTTCGACTTCTGGCGGGTGATCATGTTCTCGCCCGAACTGCTCATCTTCCTGTTCTTCATGATCACCGATCCGAAGACGGTGCCCGCGGGGCGGGTGGGTCGCGTCATGTTCGGTCTGCTCGTCGCTGTGGCGAGCACGTTGCTGATCGCTCCCCAGACCGACGAGTTCGGCACCAAGGTCGCTCTGCTCGGCGGGCTCGTTCTGATGTGCGCGTTCCGTCCGCTCCTGGACCGACTCGTTCCCGAACGCGGATCCGAGGCGGACCATCTCCGTCGATTTGGGGCGCGGCTCGCGACGGGCGATCACGCCGAACCCGGGGTCGTGCGGCCGGTCGTCCGGGTCGGGGTGATGATCGCCGCGGTCGGCATCCTCGGGGTCGCCATCCTGCTCGCCGGGACGGCGGCGCGCGGCGTGGTCGTGCTCGGGACCGACGACGTCCTCGGCCGCGTGCCCCACGACGTCGACCCGGCGACGTTCCCGACGATCACGGTCGAACAGGGCGTGCTCGACTGGAACCACGAGATCGCCGGCCCCGGCGCCCGGGAGATCGTCCTGACCCTGGCCGAGAACCTCGAACTCGAGAACCAGGCGCTGTTGCAAGGTGACCCGTCGATCCTCGAGGCGGTCGACCACGGGGACCGACTCGACGACATGCGCGGTCGCCTCGAGGAGGCCTCCACCTCCGGGACGACCGTCATCGAGCGTCACCAGATCGATGACGTCAACGTCACGCTGCTCGTTCCGTTCGGGCGACAGGACGGCCTGAGCCTCGGCCTCGAATCCACCGGCACCACGACGACCGAGACGCTCGATGCGGACGGGAATGTGCAGTCGCGGACCACGTCGCCGCTCGACACCACGTTCGTCGTCCGTCGGGCGACGGGCGACCGTTGGCTCGTCGTCGACGAGCTACCTCCCGACGCGCCGAGCTGACGTTCAGGTTCTCGCCGACGGGAAGGCGTCGAGGCCGAGTTCGTCGCGCATCGAAGCGGAGGCGACGAGCTGTTCGGGACGGAGGCAGGCTCCGGTGGCGTCAGCGAGGCGGGTCATCATCTCGAAGTTGGCGATCACGGCGGAGGCGTCGACCAGCCACTCGGTACCGAATTGATCGACGAGGTCGGCACGAGCCGCCTCGGCTGCTGCCGCGTCGGTCCCGACGACCGCGCCGACGAAGTCCTCCAAATTCGGCGAACGCCGGCCAACGACGTCGTCAGAGGTCGAATCCGGATCCGGGTGCTGCAGTTGGCTGGCGGTGCTCGCACGGAGCATCATCAAGTGGGACGTCGTTCAATAGAAACACTCACGCGCCAACGACAGGCGGGCCGCGACCCGCTCCATCTCAGGGCGACTGAGCGTGCCGCGGTTCCACGCGAGTTCGCCCATCTCGTCGACGGGGATGTACTGCGCACCCGACAGCAGCGCCACGGTCGCCCATTCGGCGGGCGCGGCACTGAGACCCTGCACGACGGCGGCCTTCTGATCGGCGGGTGCGGCGACCGGCACCCAGTTCAAGGTGGCGGACTCGACCTGCGGGTGACGACCGTGGGGCTCCCCGGGCGTCGGAGCCGGAAGGGGTGGCCGGTCGAGGCCCGCGGCGCGGAAGAACCCGTCGACGGCGGCAGTGACGACGACGACGCCGACCATCTCGACGTACGCGATCGCGTCGATGCCGAGTTCGAGTTGCTTCTGGTACCAGCCCTCCGACAGCGTCGCCGCATGGCGAGCGATGCGGTACACGGCATCGACGACCGCGGGAGGCAGAGCGGCTGCGGCAGCGCCGGCGGTCGTCCGACCGGACGTCGTCGCCGACTCCCACGGCGCGATCGGGTCGGCGTCGTCGAGGGCGGCGAGCGCCAGTTCGGCCATCGCCGCGCGTTCGAACCCGGTCCATGATCCACCGGGCGACGTGACGTGCCGCCACGCCTCGGCCTGAGCCGCCACCAGATCGGGCCGGATGGTCAGGTCGGTCGGCATTCGGGCAATCATGGAGGTTGCAGCGCCCCGCCGTCAATCATCATCGTCAAACATCACCGCACGACACCGCCGTGCCGACCAAGGAGCACGAAGTGACCACATCGCTCTTGCCGACCGCCCACCTGAGCGAGATCGCGCTCCCCGATTTCGGGATGCCGGCGGTGGAACCGACGCTGCCGCCGTCGATCTACATCGAACGATTGGAACGGCTGCGGGCCGCGATGGAGGCGAGCGGATACGGGCATGTCGTCGTGTGGGGCGATCGGGAGCACAGCGCCAACATCGCCTACCTCACCGGCTTCGATCCACGATTCGAGGAGGCCGTGCTGATCGTCGGCACGTCCGGCGACCCGGCGCTGCTGCTCGGCAACGAGTGTTACGGCGTCGGCGAAGGCGCACCGCTCCCGGTTCGGCCGGTGCGGTTCCAGGACCTCAGCCTTCCGGGTCAGTCACGGGACCGGTCGCAGCCGTTGCCCGAGATCATCGGCGACGAAGGCATCGGGCCGGGAAGCCGCGTCGGTGTCATCGGGTGGAAGACGTACGCGAATCGGGCGACGACCGACGCGCCGGCGTACCTGATCGACGAACTCCGACTGGCCACTGGCGCGTCGGGGCTCGTCGAGAACGCAACCGACATCCTCATCAACGCTGCCGACGGACTCCGGGTCGTCAACGAGGTCGAGCAGCTCGCCGCGTTCGAGTGGGCCGCCTGCCAGACGTCGCACGGCGTGCGGAACGTGCTCGTGGGTCTCCAACCCGGGATGAGCGAACGAGAGGCGGTCCGCCTCCTCGAATGGAACGGCGCGCCGCTGTCGTGCCACCTGATGCTGACCGCCGGGCCGCGGGCCCGGTACGGACTGCTGAGCCCGGGCGACCGCCCGATCGAGCGGGGCGATCCGTTCACCGTGGCGTTCGGCATCTGGGGCGCGCTCAACTGCCGTGCCGGGTTCGTGGTCGAGGATGCGTCCGAACTCCCTGACGGTGCGGCCGACTACGTCGATCGTCTCGTCGCACCGTATTTCGAGGCCGTCGCCGAATGGTACGGGGCGCTGCGAATCGGGCAGGTGGGCGGCGAGCTGCAGGCGATCGTCGACCGCCACCTCGGTGACGACTTCTTCGGGATCTCCCTCAACCCGGGACACCAGCTGCACCTCGACGAATGGGTCAATTCGCCGGTGTTTCCCGATTCGACCGTCGAGTTGCGATCGGGCATGGCCCTGCAGTGCGACATCATCCCGGCGACCGGTACCTCGTACTTCACGACGAACATCGAAGACGGCGTGGCGTTGGCCGACGAAGCACTGCGATCCGCCTTCGCCGATCGGTATCCCGACGCGTGGGCCCGCGTACAGGCACGTCGGCGGTTCATGATCGACACGCTCGGGATCGATCTCCACCCCGACGTGCTCCCGTTCTCGAACCTCGCCGCGCACCTGTCGCCGTTCCTGCTGCGACCCGACCAGGCGATGTCGATCGGGCGATGACGATCGGGCATTGACGCGGCGACGCGCACGGCCGGTCGGCGCATGGTCGCCGAGGTGGCATAGTGGACGGCATCAACACCGGGAGGGGATGCCGGCACGCCGAACCCCCTCAGCTGACAAATCACCAGATCAGAGGCCCACTGTGAGCGATCCATTCTTCCCCGACGTCGACGCCATCGCGTTCGAAGGCCGCGAGTCGGACAATCCCCTGGCATTCCGGTGGTACGACCCCGACCGGGTCGTGGCCGGCCGCACGATGGCCGAGCACCTGCGCTTCGCGGTGTGCTACTGGCACTCGTTCAACTGGGACGGCTTCGACATCTTCGGTGCCGGCACGCTCGACCGGCCGTGGCTGCCGACGCTGAACCCGACGGTCGATCCGATGGTCGCCGCCAAGTCGAAGATGGACGCCGCGTTCGAGTTCGTGTCGAAGCTGGGCGTGCCGTTCTACTGCTTCCACGACCGCGACATCGCCCCCGAGGGCGCCACGTTCGCCGAGTCGTGCCGCAACCTCGACGAGATGGTCGACCTGGCCGGCGAGCACCAGGAGCGCACCGGCGTGCAGCTGCTGTGGGGCACCGCGAACCTGTTCTCCAACCCCCGCTTCCAGGCCGGCGCGGCGACGAACCCCGACCCGGAACTGTTCGCGTTCGCCGCGGCGCAGATCGCCCACTGCATGAACGCGACGCACCGGCTCGGTGGCGCCAACTACGTGTTGTGGGGTGGGCGCGAGGGCTACGAGACGTTGCTCAACACCGACATGCCGCGCGAGCTCGACCAGCTCGGCCGGTTCTTCAACATGGTCGTCGAGCACAAGTACGCCATCGGGTTCGAGGGCACGATCCTGATCGAGCCCAAGCCGTTCGAGCCGACCAAGCACCAGTACGACTACGACGTCGCCGCCGTGCATTCGTTCCTCACCCGCTACGGGCTGGAGGACGAGGTGAAGGTCAACATCGAGGTCAACCACGCGACGTTGTCGGGCCACGACTTCCACCACGAGGTGGCCGCGGCGTTCGCCAACGGGATCTTCGGTTCGATCGACGCCAACGCCGGCGACGACCGGCTCGGTTGGGACCTCGACCGGTTCCCGGTGTCGGTCGAGCAGATGTCGCTCGGGATGCTCGAGATCCTGCGCGGCGGCGGGTTCACGACCGGCGGGCTGAACTTCGACTCGAAGCTGCGCCGCCAGTCGATCGACCGCAACGACCTGTTCCACGCCCACATCGGCGGCATCGACACGATGGCCCACGCCCTCGTCGTCGCCGCCGACATCCTCGACGCCGGCACGCTCGATGCCCGCCGCGAGGAGCGCTACAGCGGATGGTCTGGCGAACTCGGCCAGTCGATCACCGACGGCAAGCACACGCTGGCGTCACTCCACGAGCGCGCCCTGGCCGACGACCCGAAGATCGTCCGCCAGAGCGGCCAGCAGGAACAGCTCGAGAACCTCGTCGCGAAACACATCGACCTCGCCCGCTGAACCTGTCGCGCGGGGTCAGGCACTTCGCAACAGGTTGCGCCGGGCGAACAGCTCGTCGAGCACCCGTCCGTGCAGCGATGGCAACCCTCGATCGCGGCTGGCCGCAACGCGACCTCGGCGGGCAATGGTCCGCACGCTGGACGCTGTGGCGAGGTGGAACCGGTCGGCGAGGTCGGTCGCCGGTGCGAGGCGGAGTTCGACAGCCAGCATGAGGGCGACCGTGCGCGCGGCGTTGGATCGTCCCGGCGCGGCCGACGTGATCGATCCCACGTCGACGCCAGCAACAGCACCGACGACCTCGAGCAGTCGATCGAACGAGAGGTGATGGCCCAGCATCGCGAGAGCGCCCGCGTCGATCTCGTCGGTCGGTTGGGGCGTCTCGACGAAGGCTCGATGCGCCTTGGCGTCGGACCCGACCAACGCGGTGACCTCGTCGAGAGTCAGCCACGGCGGCGGGCGGCGCCGCCCGAGGTAGACGCCGTAGCTCGACCACCGATAGGCCGCCAGCGACTCGATCGATACGAACGCGAGGGGGTTGCGGTGGACGTAGCGCGTGAGCCGGGCCAGCTGTTCGTTCGTCGTGATGTCGACCGAGTGGAATCGTCCACGGAACAGTGGACCGTCACGCCGATAGCGCTCGTTGTAGGACTGCGTGTACCGACGTTCGACGGACTGCATCGCACGCGAGAGTCCGCCGATCGGGCAATGGACGACGAGGTGGAAGTGGTTCGTCATCAGGCAATACGCGTGGATCTCGATGCCGAAGCGGCCGACTGCGTCGGCGAGCAAGCTCTCGAACTGGACCAGATCGACATCGTTGCTGAAGATGTCCTGGCGGTCGGCGCCACGATTCATCAGGTGGTACCAGCGATTGGGCACGTCGGGGCGGAGTGGTCGTGGCATGAGTCCAGGATGAACGGCGGGTGTGACGGCGAACGGCGCGAGTGGCGCCAACCTGTTGCGTTGTGCCTGACCCCGCGGACAGGTTGACCGTGCAACAAGTGATTTCTCCTATGGCGGTAGGGGTAATTCGGGAACGGGCGTAGAATCGCACTCGTGAACACGCTCTTTCGGGTCGAGGGGTTGCACGTACGACCCGCGGCGAACGACCTCGCCACCGAACGTCCGCCGATCCTGCGGGGTCTCGACCTCACGGTGAACGCCGGCGAAGTGCACGCGATCATGGGCCCCAACGGCTCGGGCAAGTCGACCCTCGGCAGCACGCTCATGGGCTCCCCCGAGTACGAGGTCACCGCCGGAACGATCGAGTTCCTCGGCGACGACGTCACCGAACTGGCCGACCGACGAGCGGGCCAAGGCCGGCATGTTCCTCGCCTTCCAGTACCCCCAGGAGATCGCCGGCGTCTCGGTCATCCAGTTCCTCCGCCAGGCCCAGTCGGCCCGCAAGGGCATCGACCTGTCGGTGCTCGAACTGCGCCTCGCCACGATGGACTGGATGAAGCGGCTCGGCATGGACTCCTCCTTCGTCGACCGCTACCTCAACGAGGGATTCTCCGGCGGCGAGAAGAAGCGCAACGAGATCATGCAGATGGCGATCCTCGAACCCGAACTCGCCATCCTCGACGAGACCGACTCCGGCCTCGACATCGACGCGCTGCGGGTCGTCGCCCAGGGGATCCGCGAGGTCCGCGCCGACCGGCCGTCGATGGGTGTCGTGATGATCACCCACTACCAACGCCTGCTCGACGAGGTCACCCCCGACCACATCCACATCCTCGTCGACGGCCGCATCGTCGCCACCGGCGGCATGGAACTCGCCGAGCAACTCGAACGCGACGGCTACGACGCCTTCCGGCCGACGGTCGGTGCCGCCGCCGGCGGGTCGACGGTCACCGGGAGCTGAGCACGATGACGCTCGACGTCGCCACGATCCGCAAGGAGTTCCCGATCCTCGATCGCGAGATCGACGGCGCCCCGATCGTGTACCTCGACTCGGGCAACACGTCGCAGAAGCCGCGGCAGGTCATCGACGCGATGTCGACCTTCCTCGAACAGTCGTACGCGCCGATCAACCGCAGCTCCTACCGCCTCGCCGGCGAGGCCACCGACGCCTACGAGCACGGCCGCCAGTCGATCGCCCGCTTCATCAACGCGCCGAGCGCCGACGAGGTCGTGTTCACCAAGAACGCCACCGAGTCGATCAACCTCGTCGCCCAGACCTGGGGTCGAACGAACCTGAAGGCAGGCGACGTCGTGGTCCTCACCGAGATGGAGCACCACGCCAACATCGTGCCGTGGCACATGCTGGCGGCCGAGCGCGGCATCGAGATCCGCTGGATCCCCCTCACCGCCGACTACCGACTCGACACGACCGACCTCGGCCGCCTCCTCGACGGCGCCAAGGTGTTGTCGTTCACGGCGATGAGCAACGTCCTCGGCACGCTGCCGCCGGTCGCCGACCTCTGTGCGGCCGCCCACGACGCCGGCGCGCTGGCGATCGTCGACGCCTGCCAGTTCGTGCCGCACAACCCGACCGACGTCCAGGCCTGGGACGCCGACTTCGTCGCGTTCTCGAGCCACAAGATGTGCGGCCCGTCGGGCATCGGGATGCTGTGGGGGCGGATGGAACTGCTCGACGCGATGCCACCGTTCCTCGGCGGCGGCAACATGATCGACACCGTCACGTTCGAGGGCTTCACCACCGCACCCGTGCCGGCGAAGTACGAAGCCGGCACGCCGGCCATCGCCGAAGCGGTCGGGCTCGGCGCCGCCGTCGACTTCCTCGAGTCGATCGGCATGGATGTGATCCGCCAGCACGAGATGGAACTCACCCGCTACGCGCTCGACACGCTCAACGATCGGTTCGGCGACGACATCACGATCTACGGGCCCGACGACGTCGAGCACCGCGGCGGCGTGATCAGCTTCGCCTTCCGCGATCTGCACCCGCACGACGTGAGCCAGGTGCTCGACCAACACAACGTGTGCGTGCGCGCCGGCCACCACTGCGCCAAGCCGCTGATGAAGTCGCTCGGCGTCAACGCCACCACCCGGGCGAGCCTCTACCTCTACAACGACCGCGACGATGTCGATGCGCTCGCTGATGCGCTCGACGGTGCAACGGATATCTTCGGACTCTGATGCCTGGCCTCGAAGACCTCTACCGCGAGATCATTCTCGACCACTACCGCACCCCGCGGAATCGTGGTGAACTCGAGTCGCCACCCGCCGTGGAGTCCAACGGACACAATCCACTGTGCGGCGACGAGATCACCGTGTACCTGCTCGTCGACGGCGAGGGCGCCGACGCGGTGGTGAGCGACATCAAGATCGGCGGCCAGGGCTGTTCGATCTCGCAGTCGTCGGCGTCGATGATGTCGCAGGCCGTCAAGGGCAAGTCGGTCGCCGAGGCGCGAGCGCTCATCCGCCGGTTCAAGTCGATGATGTCGATCGACACCGGCGACGACGACAACGGCGCCGCCGACGAGGTCGCCCTCGGCGATCTCGAGGCCCTGCAGGGCGTCGTGAAGTTCCCGGTGCGGATCAAGTGCGCCGTGCTCGGGTGGAACACCCTGAACCAAGCGCTCGACGAAGCCGCCGCCCACTGACATCGTGACGGATCCCGAGCCGCCCGACGCTCCGGCCCTGGCGCCCGATCATTCGGCACTCCCACCCGACCAGGCCGAGGCCCGAGCCCGTGTCGGCAGTTCGCTCCGCCGGCTCGGTCACGTGCTCGTCGGCCATCACGCCACGGTCACCCAGCTCGATGCGCTCACCGACGACCTCGATCGACAGGCCGCGGCGATCGCCGGAAACGACGTGCGCGTCCGCGTCATCGAGCGGCCCACCGGCGACTGGGGTCCCGCTCCGGCCAGTGGCGAGGCCATGTTCAGCTACGACGAGCGTCCGTTCTCGGGGCGCTCGTCGCCCTGGGGGCTCGACCTCGACGTCGTGCGCGATGGCGACGAAGCGGTCGCCACCGTCACGCTCGACTCCGCCCACGAAGGCGCCCCGGGGCGATCGCACGGTGGCATCGTCGCAGCACTGTTCGACGATGTGTTCGGCTTCGTGCTGACCATCAACGAGCAGCCCGCGTTCACCGGCGAGCTGACCGTCCGCTACGAACGCGGCGTTCCGCTGCACGTGCCGCTCGAGTGCCGCGCCCGCCTGACCGAGGTCGACGGCCGCAAGATGTACATGACCGCCGAGTTGACCGGCACGGACGGCGATGACGCCGCGGTGGTCTACTGCCGGTCGCGGGCGATCTTCATCGCCATCCTGCCCGAAACGTTCGGCCGCGGCGCCTGACATCCTCCGACGGCCCTGTCTCGGCAGGCCGTCAATCCACGTTTGCGTCGGGATTTCCGAGGACCGGTTCTCCGAAATTTTGACGCAAACGAGGATCGGGTCGCGTCGCGGCGCTCAGGGCGATCGGGGTTGGCGGTGTTCAGGCGCGGCGCAGGTCGGTGACGACGCCGCTGCTGGCGCGGACGAGGTCGGCCGGCGACAACGAGAACACGTCGTGCCACGTACCGGCGGCGGCCCAGACGACGTCGTACTGCAGCAGATCCGGATCGACGAACGTCGCCAGCGCGGACGTGTGCCCGAACGGTGGCACTCCGCCGATCGGGAAGCCGGTCGCCTCGCGCACGACGTCGGCGTCGACCCGCGAGCACGTCGTTCCGCCGGCCGCGGCCGCCAGCTTCTTCTCATCGAGCTGGTTCGATCCGCTGACGCAGGCCAACACGACCTCGCCGTCGACGGCGAAGATCAGGCTCTTCACGATCTGGCCGACGTCGCAGCCGATGGCAGCCGCGGCGTCGGCGGCGGTCTTGCTGCCTTCCGGAAAGCGAACCGGTTCGACGTCGAGGCCGGCCGCTCGGCCGGCGTCGATCACACGTCGCACGTTCCTGTGCACGGGTTCAGTCATGTTCGGCGACGGTAGCGGGACCAGCGACGGCGAAGATGATCATCCCGAGCAGGGAACAGATCGCGGCGACCGAGTACGGAATCCGGTAGGAGCCCGCCTGGTCGTACAGCCAGCCGATGAGCAGCGGGCCGCAGGCCGTGCCGACGACCGACACGAGCTGCGAACGTCCGAAGATGCGCGGGTAGTCACGCACCCCGAACCGCTCGGCCATCAGCAGCGGCTGCAGCATGAGGATGTTGCCGATCGTGAGCCCGAACAGGATGATCGCGGCGAAGATCAACCACGTCGTCGCGGCGAGGCCGAGCGTCACCAACGCCACCGCCTGGATCCCGGCGAGGATCACCGTGAAGCGCATCATCGGCATCAGCTGCACCGTCCGCCCGCCGATCAGCCGCGCCACGACGGACGTGGCAGCGAGCACCGTGATCGCGAACTGCGCGGTGCTCGCGTCGGTGCGGTCCTCCACGAGCTTCACGAGTTGCTGGATGCCACCGACCTGCGAGCCGAGGGCGAACACGTACCCGATCGTCACGGCGACGAAGAACCGGGTGCGCACGGCCACGTCGAAGCGGGTGCCGGTGGGCGGCGCGGCGACCTCGCCGACCGCGAGCCGTTCACCGTCTGGCGCCCATCCGTCGGCCTCGGGATCGGGACGGATCATCCACCACGCGAACGGCACCGTCCCGACCACGAACACCAGGCCGAGCCAGGGCGTCCCGGCCTCGAGACCCCGCGTGTCGAGCAGCCGTTTGGCGAACGGCGTGATGACGATGCCGCCCACCGACAGGCCGGTCGAGGCAACCGACAATGCCACCGAACGGCGGACGTGGAACCAACGGGTCACGACGGTGGTCGCCGGCACGAGACCGGCGGCGGCGAACCCGACGCCGAAGAACGCATAGTCGACGAACAGTTGCCACTGCTCCTCGACGCGGCCGAGCAGCGCCAGCGACACGCCGCCGATGACGCCTCCCGCGAGGATCACGTACCGGACGTCGTACACGGCGATGATGCGGGCCACGACCACGCCGATCACGCCGCCGACGACGAAGAACAGCGTGGTGGCAAGCGAGATCGTTGCCAGCGCCCAGCCCTTCTCGTTGCTGAACGCGTTGAGGTAGACCGCGAGTCCGTAGAACCCGAGACCCGACGCCGTCATGAGCACGATGAAGCACCCGGTGACCACACGCCAGCCGGGAAAGCGATCGGCCGGGCTCACCGCCGCGACGCTAGGGGGACGGCCACGCGCGGCCCGACTCGGCCGGGCTCACGCTGCCGGTCTCAGAGGGCGAACAGGTCGTCGAGCCCGCCGGGCACGGCACCGTCATCGGCGGCTGCGGCATCGCCGGCGAACGCGGCGTATCCGTCGGTTTCGAGCTGCAGTGCCAACTCGGGCCCGCCGCTGGCCACGATCCGTCCCTGGGCGAGGATGTGCACGTGGTCGGGCTTCAGCTCGTGGAGCAGCCGGTTGTAGTGCGTGATCGCCAGCACGCCGAGCGGTTCGGCGTCGCCGTTGCGATCGTTGCTCATCGCCTCGACGCGACGGGCACAGTCGCGCAGGGCGTCGATGTCGAGACCGGAGTCGAGCTCGTCGAGCATCGCGATCCGGGGCTGGAGGATCGCCAGCTGCAGCGTCTCGTTGCGCTTCTTCTCGCCGCCCGACAGATCGACGTTGAGCGCCCGATCGAGGAACCGCTCGTCGAATCCGATCCGACCGGCCTCCGCACGGAGCAGCGCGTCGAGACCAGCGGACGACCGGCCACGGCTCGCCAACGCCTCGGTGAGCACGTCGTCGAGCATCACGCCGGGCACCTCGGTCGGGTACTGCATCACGAGATGGAGCCCGGCGACCGCGCGCTGCCACGCCGGCAGGGCGAGCATGTCGACGCCATCGAGCGTGACCGAGCCGGCGGTGACGGTGTAGCCCGGCTTGCCCATGACGACGCCCGACAGCGTGCTCTTGCCGGCCCCGTTCGGACCCATCACCGCGTGGACCTCGCCGGAGCTGACCGTGAGGTCGATGCCGCGGAGGATCTCCTTGTCGCCGACCGCGGCGTGCAGGTTCTTGATCTCGAGGGTGCTCACGACGCGTGCTCCTTGCCGGCCGACGCGTTCAACCTGACGACGACCTCGCCGTCGACGACCGTGGCGTCGTGTACGGCGATCGGTTGGGTGGCGGGCAGCGTGACCGCCGCGCCGGTGACGAGGCTGAACATGCTGCCGTGCTTCGGGCACTCGATCTCGAGCTCGTCGCACCACACGTCGCCGCCCGACAGGAGTATGTGGGCGTGGCTGCAGATGTCGTCGACCGCGTGGACCGTCGTCGCCGATGCGCACGACCGCGACGGGCACGCCGTCGACCTCGAACCCGCGGACAGTGCCGTCGTCGAGTTCGTCGAACGAGCAGACGCGGGTCATGCCGAGGCTCCCACCGGTGTGGCCGACAACGACGATCCGAGGTCGAGCTTGTTCGACACGCGGAGGCGCAGATCGTCGACGAGCGCACCGACCGGCAGCTGCGCGATCACCTCGTCGAAGAAACCGAGCACCACGAGACGCTCCGCGACCTCCGGGCGCACGCCGCGGCTCTCGAGGTAGAAGCGCTGCTCCTCGTCGATCGGTCCGACCGTCGACGCGTGGCTGCACTTCACGTCGTTGGTCTCGATGTCGAGGTTCGGCACGCTCTCGGCCCAGGCACCCTCGGACAGCGTGAGGTTGCGGTTCGTCTGGTAGGCGACGGACCCGCCGGCGTGCTTGCGGATCTTGATCAGGCCCGTGTACACGCTCGCCGCGTGGTCCTGCACGGCGCCCTTGAAGAGCAGGTCGCTCGACGTGTGCGGGGCGTCGTGGTCCTGGATCGTGCGGAAGTCGTGCATCTGGGTGCCGCCCGCGAAGTACAGCGCCACCTGCTTGGTCGAGCCGCCCTTGCCGCTCAGCCGCGCCTCGGTGCGGGCGCGCACGTAGTCGCCGCCGAGCGTGACCGTGGCGAGCAGCGTCGACGAGTCGCGCTCGCCCACCGATTGCTGGTTGCCGATCTGCCACGTGTCGGTTCCCGTCTCGTTGATCGCGAGGTAACGCACGCGGGCCGCCTGGCCGGCGCGGACCTGCAGCACCGGCACGACGAGCGCATGGTCGTCCTCTGCGCCCACGGCGGCGACGAACCGCTCGACGACGGTGACCTCACTGTCGGGACCGGCATCGACGATGAGCCGGGGGAACACGGCGACGCCCGAACCGGCGATCGTGTGGGTGACCACGATCGGGCTCGGCGATGACGCGCCCGGCGGGGACACGGATGACCGTCGGTGTCATGAACGCGCGATTGACCTCGGCGAACACGTCGGGTGTGTCGTCGGGGAACAGTTCGGGCTCGGCGTCGACGACCAGTTCGGCGAGCAGGGCGGCGGGGCCTTCGACCACGGTGTCGACCCGCTCCGGGCGGAACTGGTCGAGGTCGAGTTGATCGATCCGGCTGTACCGCCAGATCTCCTCGTCGGGCGACGGGAGGGATGCAGCGACGAAACGCTCGGCGGCGGCCAGACGGATCTCCGCCCAGTCCGACCAGGGGCCACCGGCAGCTCGCACTGCGTCGGGAGTGAACGCAGACACGACCGCGATTCTACGGACGCGGGCCCGCAAATTCCCCTACGGCCGTAGGAGAAATTGGTCGCTGCACCTGTTGCGTGGGGTCAGGCACCACGCAACAAGTCGTGGGCTTCAGCGCCCCGATGTCAGCGCTTGCGGCCGAAGATGCGCTTGAAGACGTTCGGACGACCTTGCGCCTGTTCCGCCTCGACCTCGGCCCGGATCTCGTCGAACCGGCGTTGTTCAAGATGTCCTCGGCTTCGTCGAGGACGGCCGCGGCCGATCCGTCGTCGAGGCCGGCCGGCTCGGGCGGGGTGGGCGGGACACGAGGGTGCCGTGGGTCCAGGCGACGTCGGCGAGTCGTCGTTCGTAACGCCGGGCATCCCTCAGGGCAACGCCAGGGGGCGTCGGGCGCCAGGTCGAGATTGCACTTCCGCACCGTGTCGCCGTTCGGATAGGAACGGCTCTCGAAGTTCTTGCACTCGGTCCGCATTGGCACGCCCCCATGCTACGGCGCGATGCGGTTCGCATACCGAACAGGCCCGCGCCATACGGCCGGTTCGATTGTTGCAGAATGATTACGGCAATGGACGGGTATAGGACGCGGGCAAATTCAGCAAGATCCAACCGGAGGAACGAAATGACCCAAATCGACGAAACCATCGACACGAACGAGTCACCGACGACCAACGAAGGCACGGATCGGCGGGCGTTGCTGCGCAAAATGGCGATCGGCGGCGCCGGCGCCGCGGTCGCCGTCACCGCCCTCGGCCGGACCGCGGAGGCCGCCGACGAGCAGCCGCATCGACATCGGCGCGACGACCACACGGCGACGCTGCCGACGACTCGTGCGACGACGCCGGCGACGCGCCGACCGCTGGCCGAGCGATCGTTCAGCGTCCGGCAACGCGGCACCCGCGCAGCCGCGCCGTTCGCCGGCGACGTCGGCGGCTACGGCAACGCGCCGTACCGAACGGCGTGCACGGCTCGACCACAGTCGCGACCGGCTTCGGCGTCGTCGCTGCGCAACAGCGCCGCCAGGTCGGCCTGCGCAGGTCGCTGCTCGGCGACCGTCGCAGGCGCCGGTCGCCGGGCCGACCCGCCGGCGACCACGTCGCCGGCGAGCTGTACGTCGACAAGGACGGCACGCTCTGGTTCACGGTGCCGACGCGCCACCACGGCGGCACCACGGCCGTGCGTTCGTCAAGCTGGCCGGCACCACCGACGAGCGGCGCGTTCCACGTCGATCGCTCCGCAGCGTGCCTACGACTCCCGTCATCACGGCGTACACGCCGAACGGACCGCTGGCGCCGAACGCGTCCCGGGTCGTCAGCGTCGCCGACGGCCACAACGCCGCCGGTGCGGTCACGCCTCGCCAACGCCGTGCCGGTCGGCGCGACCGCGGTCGAGATCAACCTGACGGCTGCGGACCCGACCGACAAGAACTTCCTGGCGGTGGCGCCGGGCGATGCGACGGCGACGTCGACGTCGCTGCTCAACTGGAACCTCGGCGTCACGCAGATCGCCAACTCGATCACGGTCAAGTTGGACGCCGATCGCGTCAGATCAAGGTGTTCTGCGGCGATCAGGCCGGCAGCACCCAGTTCATCGTCGACGTCTTCGGCTACTACATCTGACCCATCGGCCAGCCTGAAACGCCCGGGGTCTGACCCCGGGCGTTTGTCGCGTTCAGCCGACGGAGCCGTCCATCTGGAGCTCGATCAGGCGGCTCCACTCGACGGCGTACTCCATCGGCAGCGTCTTGACGATCGGCTCGATGAAGCCGTTGACGATCATGCCCATCGCCTGCTCCTCCGACAAGCCACGGCTCATCAGGTAGAAGAGCTGCTCGTCGGCGATCTTCGACACGGTCGCCTCGTGGCCGACTTGCGAGTCACGCTCGCCGATCTCCATGTACGGGAACGTCTTCGAGGTCGACAGATCGTCGAGGATCAGCGCATCGCATTCCACATGGCTCTTCGCGCCGGTCGCACCTTCGTCGATCCGCACGAGCCCGCGATAGGTGGTGATGCCACCGTCCTTCGAGATCGACTTCGACACGATCTTCGAGGTCGTGTTCGGCGCCGCATGGACCATCTTCGCCCCGGCGTCCTGATGCTGGCCGGCACCGGCGTAGGCCACCGACAGCACCTCGCCGGTGGCGCCTTCGCCCACCAGGTAGACCGAGGGGTACTTCATCGTGAGCTTCGAGCCGATGTTGCCGTCGATCCACTCCATGTGCCCGTACGCCTCGACCCGGGCCCGCTTGGTGACCAGGTTGTAGACGTTGGGTGACCAGTTCTGGATCGTCGTGTAGGTGACCCGGGCGTGCGGCTTCACGACGATCTCGACCACGGCCGAGTGCAGCGAATCGCTCGTGTACACCGGCGCCGAGCAACCCTCGATGTAGTGGACCTTGGAGCCCTCGTCGGCGATGATCAGCGTGCGTTCGAACTGGCCGGCATTCTCGGAGTTGATGCGGAAGTAGGCCTGCAACGGCATCTCCACCTCGACACCGGGCGGCACGTAGATGAACGACCCACCCGACCACACCGACGTGTTCAACGCTGCGAACTTGTTGTCACCGGGCGGGATGATCGTGCCGAAGTACTGCTTGACCAGGTCGGGGTACTCGCGCAGGGCCGTGTCCATGTCGCAGAACAGGATCCCCTGCTCGGCGAGGTCGTCGCGGTTCTTGTGGTAGACGACCTCGGACTCGTACTGCGCAGTGACACCGGACAGGTACTGGCGCTCGGCCTCGGGGATGCCGAGCTTCTCGTACGTGCGCATCATCTCTTCGGGGAGCTGGTCCCACTCGTCGACCTGCGCGCCGGCCGGCCGCAGGTAGTAGTAGATGTCCTGGAAGTCGATGTCGGGCATGTTCACCGCGAACCACTCGGCCATCGGCTTCTTCTCGAACAGGCGCAGCGACCGCTGGCGCAGCTGGGTCATCCAGCGCGGCTCACCCTTCCACCACGAGATCTGTTCGACGACGCCGGGGTTGATGCCCTTCTCGGGCGTGAACGCATACTCGACCGAATCGCTCCAGCCGAGGTCGTACTTGCTGAGATCGAGATCGAAGGAAGTCATCGACGTGCTCCTACGTGCAGGTGTGCGGGGATAATTTGCACTACCGCCATAGTAACAATTACTGCGGGCGATCACCCCTGATTGTTCGCGGGATGGTTGTTCGCGGGAGTTCCCTCAGGCGGCCGCTTCGTCGTCGAGCGGTTCGATGTCGGCGAACGGCACGTCGACCTCGATGAAGATGCACTCGCCGGGGCACTGCTCGGCCGCATGGATCACATCGACGATGTGTCGCGCCTGCACCCCGGCGACGCTGCCCGACCCACCCGGATCGTTGAGCACCTGACCCGCCTCGGCCACGTAGGCGATGCCGTCCTCCAGCTGGACGAAGACGTCGGGGCAATGATCGAGGCAGAGACCGTCGCCGGTGCACAGGTCCTGGTCGATCCACACGCGCATGGTGGACGAAACGGTACCCCGCTCTGTCTACATTGGCTCGGCCGTGACTGAACCAACCGACCTCCTCCACACCGCCCGCCACACCAGGCGCCGCATCGACCGTCCCGGACGCGCCGATCGCCCCCACCCGGCCCCACACGTGGCACCGGCCGACCGGCGACGTGGAGGACCAATGGGCCTGGATGCGCACACTCGACGACCCGGAGCTGCTCGCCTACCTCACGGCGGAGAACACCTACGCCGACGCATGGTTCGACACCCGTCGCGACACGATCGACACGATCTTCGAGGAGATCAAGTCGCGCATCCAGGAGACCGACATGTCGGTCCCGGTCTTCTCGGGCGGCTGGTGGTACGTCACGAGCACGCTCGAAGGATCGAGCTACCCGATCCACCACCGCGGGCCCACCGCCGACGAGGCGACGAGCGAGATCCTCCTCGACGAGAACGTCGAAGCGGACGGTCACGACTACTTCGACGTCGGCGCGTTCGACCTCTCGCACGACCACATGCTCGTGGCATGGTCGTTCGACACCGACGGCGACGAGCACTACACGCTGCACATCCGCGACCTGGCGACCGGTGAGGATCGCATCGATCACATCGTCGACGTGTGCAACGCCGGCACCGCCTGGTCGCGCGACGGGCGCTACCTGTTCTACGTGACCGCCGACGAGCAGGAGCGGCCCCACCGCGTGTGGCGGCACGAGGTCGGCGCGGGTCCGTCGGGCGCCGTCGACACGCTGATCTTCGAGGAGGACGACGAGCGCTACTTCGTCGGCATCGGCGAGACCCGGTCGGACGACTTCGTGGTCATCCAGTCGGCGAGCAAGACGAGCAGCGAGATGCAGTTCCTGTCCACCGACGACCCCACCGGCGAGCCGATCCTCGTCGCTCCGCGGCGCGACGACGTCGAGTACTCGGTCGATCACTGGGGCGACCGGATGGTCATGCACACGAACCTCGACGCGGTCGACTTCCGGCTCCTCGTCGCGCCGACGGCGGGTGACTGGACCGACCCCGCCGCCTGGACCGAACTCGTCCCGCACGAGGCAGGCCGCCGGATCACCGGCGCCGACCCGTTCGCCGAGCACCTCGTGATCCACGAATGGGCCGAGGCGCAACCCCGCCTCCGCATCATGTTCCGCGACGGCTCGGAGCGCACGCTCGATCTCGGCGACGCACCACATGACGTCGACATGGGGTCGAACCCGGAGTGGCGCACGACGGTGCTCCGATTCGGGACCCAGTCGACCACGGTGCCGCCGACGCTGTACGACGAGGACGTCCGCACCGCCGAGCGCACGCTGCTCAAGCAGGTGCCCACGCCGAACGTCGATCTCGGCCGGTACCGCGTCGACACGCGTGTGGGCCGACGCGCCCGACGGCGTGCGGGTGCCGATCGACATCGTCCACCACGTCGACACGCCGCTCGACGGCACGGCCCCGAGCGTGGTCTACGGGTACGGGGCGTACGAGGCGTCGATGCCG
Source organism: Ilumatobacteraceae bacterium (assembly GCA_963752815.1). Classification (GTDB taxonomy): domain Bacteria; phylum Actinomycetota; class Acidimicrobiia; order Acidimicrobiales; family Ilumatobacteraceae; genus Sva-07. The sequence goes on from CAVVZI010000013.1 coordinate 50,909, forward strand.
CCGTGGTTCTCCGTCGCCCGGTTGTCACTGCTCGATCGTGGCTTCGTGTGGGCGCTCGTGCATCCGCGGGGCGGCGGCGAGTTGGGCCGGCAGTGGTACCTCGACGGCAAGCTCGAGTCGAAGGTCAACACGTTCACCGACACGATCGCCTGCGTCGAGCATCTGATCGAATCGCAGGTGATCGCGCCCGGCCGAGTGTGCATCCGTGGCGGTTCGGCCGGTGGACTGCTCGTCGGTGCGTGCATCACGATGCGCCCCGACCTGTTCGCCAGCGCGGTCGCCGAGGTGCCGTTCGTCGACGTCGTGTCGACGATGAGCGACCCGTCGCTGCCGCTGACGATCACCGAGTGGGAGGAGTGGGGCGATCCTCGCGAGGAACCGTTCGCGTCGATCATCGAGCACTACGCGCCCTACGACAACACCGTGCCCGCGGCCTACCCGGCGATCTACGCGACGGCCGGACTGAACGATCCTCGGGTCAGCGTGCACGAGCCGGCCAAGTGGGTCGCCCGGCTCCGATCGGTGAACACGAGCGATCGCCCGATCCTGTTGCGCACCGAGATGGGCGCCGGCCACGGCGGTCCGACCGGCCGCTACGACGCCTGGCGCGACGAGGCCCGCACCCTCGCCTTCATCCTCGCCGCGACGTGATCGGTTCGAACCTGTCGCGAAGTGCCTGACCCCGCGCGACAGGTTCAGAACAGCGCTACTACTGCGAGGACGATGAGGACGGCGTTGCGGGCGAGGTGGCCGGGGCCGATCGGTTTGGCCGACCAGGCGCCGAAGCACGCACACGGCGGGCGACGTCCGTGGGCGAGCGAGTTGACGATCAACGCCGTGAACCCGACGAGCATGACCAACGCGGCGACGGCGGGCCACGGCGGCACCGCCTGAGCGATCAACAGGGCACCGACGGCGATCTCGACCCACGGCACGATCGGGATCGTCCACGCCGGCGCTCCGAGACCGCGGGCCTGCGCCGGCCACGACGCACCGGCCGCGATCTTCGACCCGCCGGCCACCACGAACGCGACGCCCACGAGGATCGAGGCGACGAAGGAGACGGTGTCCATCGGCGATCAGTGTGCCCGCCCGCCGACCCGCGATCGCGGTGGCCGCGGAGAGCCCTCAGAGGTGGAGGACGAGGCCCTCGCGGGCGGGGATGACGTCGACGCCCATCTTCGTGCCACAGTCGGCAGCCGCGGTAGCGAGGACGTCGAGCACGTCGTCGGTGTGCGCCGGGTCGTGGTGGAACAGCACGAGCTGCTTCACCCCGGTCTCGGCGGCGAGCCACACCGCGTACTCGATGGTGCAATGGCCCCACGTGCTCTTGTCGCGGAACTCCGTCGGCGTGTACTGCGCGTCGTGGATCAGCACGTCGGCGTTCCGGCACAGTTCGAGCGCGCCCGCCGTGGCGGAGAAGCTCCCGTCGGTCGGCATCTGGTGGTCGCTGATGTACGTGACACTGGTGCCCTGCCACGTGACCCGGTAGCCCAGCGTGTTGCCGACGTGCGGGATCGAACGCGACATCACCTCGATGTCGTCACCGAGCATGAACTCGTCGTTCCACACCTCGTTGAACTTGATCATCCCCGGCAACATCGCGAAGTGGATCGGGAACAACGGCGGCTTGATCGTGTCGGCGAAGACGTCCTCGACGGTGAGATCGCCGTCCTGCACCGGCGCATAGATGCAGATGTCCGAGCCGTCGCGCAGCAGCGGCTTGAAGAACGGCAGCCCCTGGATGTGGTCCCAGTGCAAGTGGGTGAGCAGACAGGTGGCGGCGAACGGCTGGTCGAGCGAACACTGCTGACCGAAGTAGCGCAGCCCCGTTCCGAGGTCGAAGACGATGGGCTGGTGGCCGGGAACGTCGAGCGCGACACAGGACGTGTTGCCGCCGTAGCGGACGATCTCCTGGCCGTGGCATGGCGTCGATCCACGGACGCCGTGGAAGGTGATGCGCATCCCGTCGGTCGCGGCGTGTGATGTAAGTGAACCCCCGATGAACGCACGATACGTGGTCGCGTGTCGACCGACACAAGTCCGGCCGACGTGACGTCGGTCGCAGGTGCTCACTCACCCGCAACTACGGTCGATCGACATGACCGATGCACCAGCGCTGCCGGACGGAATCGTCGTCGTGGTGAAACGCGAGTGCGAGACCTGCCGCATGGTCGTGCCGGTGCTCGGCGAACTCGATGCTGCGGTGGCCCTCACCGTGTACTCGCAGGACGACCCCGAATTTCCCGCGTCGCCGCCCGCCATCGACGACCACGACCTCGCCGTCAGCTGGCACCACGAGATCGAGACGGTGCCGACGGTGCTGCGCGTCGTCGACGGAGTCGAGGTCGAGCGCACCGTCGGTTGGCAACGGCCGGAGTGGGAACGCGTCACCGGTGTCACCGGACTCGGCGACGGCCTCCCGGTGTTCCGCCCCGGCTGCGGATCGATGAGCGTCGATCCCGATCTCGTCGACACGCTCCGGGTGCGGTTCGGTGCGTCGGTGCTCGCGTCGCGTCGCATCGACGTGGCCGACGCCGAGGACGACATCGAGATGATGTTCGACCGCGGCTGGAGCGACGGCCTCCCGGTCGTGCCACCGACCGAGGAGCGGGTCTTGCGGATGCTGACGGGCACGACCCGTGCGCCGTCCGAGATCGTGGCGGTCGTGCCGCCCGACCTCGTGGAAACGACCGTCGAGAAGGTGGCGATCGCCGCGGTCATGGCCGGCTGCAAACCCGAGTACCTCCCGTGGGTGCTGACCGCGGTCGAGGCGGCGTGCACGAACGAGTTCAACATCCACGGCCTGCTCGCCACGACGATGCCGGCCGGACCGGTGATCGTGTGCAGCGGGCCCGGCACCCGCGCCATCGGGATGAACTCGCGCGGCAACGCGCTCGGACAGGGCAACCGCGCCAACTCCACGATCGGCCGCGCGCTGCAACTCGTGATCCGCAACGTCGGCGGAGGGCGACCGGGCGAGGTCGATCGGGCCACCCACGGATCGCCGGGCAAGATCGGGTTCTGCTTCGCCGAGAACGACGCGGAGTCGCCGTTCGGCACGATCGCCGGCGAGCACGGGATCCCTGCCGGCACCGACGCGATCACGCTGTTCCCGGGCGAGGGGACGCGGTGCGTCGTCGACCAACTGTCGCGCGACCCCGATTCGCTCGCCCGCTCGATGGCCGCCTCGCTGCAGACGCTGCACCACCCCAAGCTCGTGCTCGGTTTCGACGCGATCCTCGTGATCGGGCCCGAACACGCCCGCGTGTTCGCCGAGGCCGGGTGGGGACGCGAGGAGGTGCTGGCCGGCATCCGCGCCCACCTGAACCGGCCGGGATCGGAGCTGGTGCGGGGAGCGGGAGGAATCGCCGAGGGCCTCCCCGACGCGTTCGCCGAGGTGCCGTCGTTCCCGAAGTTCCGCGACGGCGGGCTCCTGCTCGCCTACGCCGGCGGCGGGGCCGGGTTGTTCTCGGAGATCATCGGCGGCTGGGCCAACGGTGCCATCGGATCGACCCCCGTGACGCGAGCGGTGCAATACTGAGCCGGTCGACCGCTTGGTCGGCTGCGTTGGCTGAAGGGGGCCGCACGTCATGACCCGCACGATTCTCGATCCGACCGGCGAGCGATCGGTCGGCACGCGCGAATGCGTGGGCAGGCCGGCGTCGCTCCGCGGGCTCACGGTCGGACTCCTCGACATCTCCAAGCCGCGCGGCGACGTGTTCCTCGATCAGATCGAACGACGCCTCAACGAGCACGGCGCCGACGTGAAGCGTTATCGGAAGCCCACCTTCACCAAGCCGGCACCGGCGGACCTCCGCCACCAGATCGCCGTCGAGTGTCACGTGGTGATCGAGGCGCTCGCCGATTGAGGCAGTTGCACGTCGTGCAGTGTGCACGACATCAACGATCTCGAACTCCGCGGCATCCCTGGGATGTTCGTCGCCTCCGACGAGTTCGTCGACGCGGCCATCGCCCAGTCGACCTCGCTCGGCTTCCCCGCGGTGGCGCGCGTGTTCACGCCCCACCCGATCCAGGACCGCACCGACGACGAGATGGTCGCCTACGCCGACGCGGCCTTCGACGCCATCCTCGCCGCCATCACCCGCCCGTAGCGCCTACCTTCGGTTCGTTCGGGGTCGGGGCCGAAACGAACCGCGGTTCGTTCGGGGTCGGGGCCGAAACGAACCCGCGTTCAATCGAGGGCGTCGATCGCGGCGGCCACGGCCAGTACGCGGCGGGCGTTGGCGACGTGCAGGTTCTCGATCATCCGCCCGTCGACGGTGACCACGCCGCGCCCGTCGGCGACCGCCTCGTCGAACGCGGCGATCACGCGCTCGGCGTAGTCGACCTCGTCGGCCGACGGCGCCCAGACGGCGTTGGCCGGCTCGACCTGGCTCGGATGGATCAGCGTCTTGCCGTCGAAGCCCATCTCCATGCCCTGGCGGCATTCCGCCTCGAACCCGTCGGCGTTCTTCACGTCGTTGTACACGCCGTCGAGGATCACCTTGCCGGCCTCCCGCGCCGCCAGCAGTGCGGTGGCGAGGTGCGGCACCAGCGGATGGCGGCCGGGCACGATCGGCGAGCGGAGTTCCTTGGCCAGGTCGTTCGTCCCCATCACGAGCACGGCGACGCGCGGGTGGGCGGCGATGGCGCGGACGTTGAACATCGCGGTCGGCGTCTCGATCATCGGCCAGATGCGGACCGATGCGGGCGCACCCGCGGCGTCGAGCTGTGCGGCGACCGCCTCGACCGCCTCGACCGTGTCGACCTTCGGGATCACGACGGCCGACGGGCCGGCCGCACCCGCGGCGGCGAGGTCGGCGGTCCCCCACTCGGTGTCGAGCCCGTTGCAGCGGATCGTCAGCTCACGGCCGCCGTACAGGCCGGATTGCACCGCGGCGACGGCCTTCGCCCGGGCGTCGGGCTTGGCGTCGGGGGCGACGGCGTCCTCGAGGTCGAAGATGATCGCGTCGGCGGGGATCGTCTGCGCCTTCTCGAGGGCCCGCTCGTTGGCGGCCGGCATGTACAGCACGGAGCGGCGCGGTCGGAGGTCGTCGTTCATGACGCGAAACCGTAGAGCGAGGCGAGCTCGGCGTCGCGTTCGGCGAGCTGGCGGGCGAGCGCGACGATCACGTGGCACTGCTTGACCGAGGCGTCGTCTTCCATCTTGCCGTCGAGCAGCACGGCACCCGTGCCGTCACCCATCGCCTCGATCACCCGTTGGGCGTGGGCGACGTCGGCCGGGTCGGGGCTGAAGACCCGCTTGGCGATGTCGACCTGCACGGGATGGAGGCTCCACGCGCCGACGCAGCCCAACAGGTAGGCGTTGCGGAACTGGTCCTCGCACGCGACGGTGTCCTTGATGTCGCCGAAGGGCCCGTAGAACGGGAGGATGCCGTGCATGACGCAGGCGTCGACCATCCGGGCGATCGTGTAGTGCCACAGGTCCTGCTGGTAGGTGGCCCGCGCCTCGTTGACGTCGTCGCCGGACGGGTCGGCACGGACGAGGTAGCCGGGATGCCCGCCGCCGACGCGCGTGGTCTTCATCCGCCGGTTCGCGGCGAGGTCGGCCGGACCGAGCGACAGGCCCTGCATGCGGGGCGAGGCGCCGCAGATCTCCTCGACGTTCGCCACGCCGCGCGCCGTCTCGAGGATCGCGTGCACGAGGATCGGCCGGTCGAGGCCGGCTTTCGCCTCCAGTTGGGCGAGCAGCCGGTCGACGTAGTGGATGTCCTCCGGTCCCTCGACCTTCGGGATCATGATCACGTCGAGCTTGTGGCCGGCTTCGAGCACGGCTGCGGTCAGGTCATCGAGACCCCACGGAGAATCGAGGCTGTTGACGCGCGTCCAGAACTGCGTGCCACCGAAGTCGACTGCCTGCGCGACCTCGACGAGACCGGCCCGGGCCGCCTCCTTCTGATCGGCCGGCACCCCGTCTTCGAGGTTGGCGAGCAGGATGTCGACCGTCGGCGCGATGTCGGGCACCTTCGAGCGCATCTTGTCGTTGGCCGCCGGGAAGAAGTGGATCACCCGGCTCGGCCGGAACGGGATCTCGCGGACGGGGTCGGGAGCTCCGACGGCGAGCGGTCGGAAGAAATCCTTGGGAGGGCGCATCGCCCCCAACCGTACGAGAACCACCCGAATCGCCCCAACACGACAGGTGCCCACCGCCCTCCAGGTCCTCCAGCGTCTCGGGCGCAAAACGATCACGAGGCGAACGGAATGCGCCCGAGACTGCGGGCAGGTCGGCGGTTCCGCTTCGGTGGTTCTCGCCACCCACGTTCGGGCGTGCGACTCGACGAACTCGACGCCATCGCGCGCCGGCATCACGGCGTCGTTACGAGGGAGATGGCCGGCCTGAACAGCCAGGCATGGCGTCGGGCGATCCGGGGTGGGACACTCGTGCAGCTGCACCCCGGCGTCGCCCGCCTGGTGGGGACCGCCGACACGGTCGAGCAGCGCGTGACCGCAGCCACATTCGCGGTCGGATCAGGCACGCTGGCATCCCATCGATCGGCAGCATTTCTGTGGGGCGCGCCCCGGCCCGACAACGATCCCGTCGACCTGATCGTGCTCGACCGGTCTGGCGCGCGGCGCCGCGAAGGGATCTGCATCCACCGACCGACCGATCTCGCTGACCTCACGCCCCCGCAGCGGCGATCCAACATCCGCTGCACGAACATCCTGCGCACCCTGTGCGATCTCGGCGCAGTCGACCCCGGAGGCGTCGAGGCGGCGGTCGGGCACGCGCTCGCCGCGCGGCTGGTAACGCTCGGCGCCCTCGAGGCCGTGCTCGTCGCTCACGCGCGTCCGGGCCGCACCGGTGTGACCGCGCTCCGCTCGGCGATCGATTCCTGGTCGATGGACGCCCGCCCCGCCGACTCGCTCCTCGAGCACGCCATGCACAGGCTCGTCACCCGCCACCGACTCCCTCCGGTCGAGTTCCACAAGCGGATCGAGGGATGGGAGGTCGACTTCTGGATCGTCGGTACACCGATCATCCTCGAATGCGACGGCTGGACGACGCACGGACTGCACCACGACCAGTTCGAACGGGACCGTCGACGCGACAGCGAACTGATCGCCGCCGGCTGGATCGTCGTCCGGTTCACCTACCGCGCCATCACGCTCGCGCCCGGACGGACCGCCGAACGAATCCGCTCAGTCGTCGACCGATGGCAGCACACCGCTCCGCCCGCCTTCCTCTGACTGTCTCGGGCACGAAACGATCGGCTTCCGAACGGAACGTGCCCGAGACCCAACCGGTTGCCGGCTACGGGAGGGAGGCGGTGCCGGCGTCGACGACGACGAGACCGTCGGCGACGAGGCCGGCGAGGATGCGCTGGTCGAAACGGGTGGCCGGCTCGGCGCGGTCGACCAGCGCCGCAAGGACCCGGCCGCGGGCCTGGCGGTCGCTCCCCTCGAAGCGCGACTGCTTGCCGCTGACGCCTGCCGACCCGATCGCGGGATCCGGCGACGGCCAGCCCTGCCGTCGCCACCGGCATGTCGACTCGACCGGACACTCCGCACAGATCGGCGTCGGTCGGCAGATGGTGGCGCCGAGATCCATCAGGATCTGGTTCCAGGCCCAGCCTTCACCGCGAGGGACGAGCGCGTCGGCGGCGGCCTGGGCGCCCTTCGTGGTCAGCCGCGCCCCACCCGTGCGGGCCAGCACGCGGCCGATGTTGGTGTCGGCGACCGCCACATCCTGCTCGTACGCGAACGCGAGCACGGCACGGGCGGTGTACGCACCGACGCCCGGAAGCGCGAGCAGTTCGTCGAGCGCGTCGGGCACGACGCCGCCATGTCGATCGACGATCTCCTGCGCGGCGAGGTGCAGATTGCGCGCCCGACGCGGGTATCCGAGGCCGTGCCACAGTCGCAGCACGTCGCCGAGCGATGCGTCGGCGCAGGCCGCGCGGCGTCGGGAACGACGACGAGGAACGCTTCCCACTTCGGGACCACACGCGGTGCCTGCGTCTGTTGGAGCATCACCTCGGCGACGAGGATCGCCCACGGATCACGGACGCGTCGCCACGGCAGGTCGCGCAGCCGCGGCATCCCCCACGCCAGCACGGCCCCGGTATCGATGCCCGCGGCGGCAGCCGTTCTCGTGAACTTCTTGCGGACGCGGGTGCGCGAGAAGTTCACGAGAACGGGGTCAGTCCCAGATGTCGGCGCCGTCGTACGGACGGGTGCGGTCGGGGGCGAACTCGCGCTTCCAGATCAGCACCTTGCGCTTGAAGTAACACACTTCCTTGCCGTCCTGGTTGAAGCCCTTCGTCTCGACGGTCACCACGCCCCGGTCCGGCTTCGACGACGACTCCTTCACGTCGAGCACCCGGGTCTCGGCGTGGATCGTGTCGCCGTGGAACGTCGGGAACTTGTGCTGCAGCGTCTCGACCTCGAGGTTGGCGATCGCCGCGCCGCTCACGTCCGGCACGCTCATGCCGAGCACGAGGCTGTACACCAGGTTGCCGACCACCACGTTGCGGCCCTGCACCGAGTTGGCGGCGAACCAGTCGTTGGTGTGCAACGGATGATGGTTCATCGTGATCATGCAGAACAGGTGGTCGTCGTACTCGGTGATCGTCTTGCCGGGCCAGTGGCGCAGGATGTCGCCCGGCGTGAAGTCTTCGAGGTAGCGGCCGAACGGGCGCTCGTGGGTCGTCATGGCGCCGACCGTACCGCTCCCGCTCATTCGGCCGGAAAGTCGTCCGCAGGGCTCGGCATCGGCGCGCCTCGCCCGGAACCGGCTCGAGCAACTCCTCGGGGATCGGCTCGCGCTGGAAACGCAATGCGAAGTCGATCCGCGACTCGCCCTTGGCCGCTTCGACGCGGGCCAGGTCGCGCAGCCTGATCAGGCGATCACGCTTCTCGATCTTCCACGGACCGACCCGCAGCGACGCGTAGGCGAGCGCGCCGAGCGCGATCGGCATCAGGTACTGGGCCGACCGGTAGGCGGCGATGGCGGGAGCGACGACGCGCTTCGGCAACCCGAAGCTGACGAGCACCGCGATGTACGTGCCCTCCACGACGCCGAGCCCACCGGGCAGGATCGGGATCGCCGCCATCACGTTGGCGAGGCAGAACGCGACGACCAGGGCGTCGGGGCTCAGCGTGCCGCCGAAGGCGCGCAGGAACATCCACAGCGACGCCATGTCGAACAACCAGTTCAACGTCGCCCAGAACACGACCACCCGCAGCAGTTGACGGTCGCTGACCAGCTCCTCCACCCGTTCGCCGACCTGGCGCAGGACGGCGGCGAAGCGATCCTCGTCGAGGCTCAGCTTGCGGGCGATCCAGCGCGCCGCCTTCTCCGCCCGCCCCTGGCCGTCGGTCAGGCCGATCACGAGCATGGCGGCGACGGCCATGATGATCACACCGACGACCGCAGCGAGCCCGTACAGCGGGTTGACGCCACGGATCGGGATCGAGACGACGAGCCCGAGCCAGAAGATGATGTTCAGCACGACGGCCGAGCCGATGCCGGCCGTGGCGAGCGCGAACCCGGCGTCGGGTCCGCTGATCCCCGAGAGCGTGAGCAGGCGATAGCCGAGCGCCGAGCCGGCGGCATTCCCGCCGGGCACGATGTTCGACAGCGCCTTGGTGCTCAGCTGGATGCGGAACACACGGGCGTGCGACAACTTCTTCCCCGCCGAGCCGAGCGAGGCGCGCGTGAGGAACGAGTAACAGGCGAGCGAAATGAACTGCAGGACGAACCCGGCCACGATCATCGCCGGGTTGACGCTGCCGATCGTGTCGGCGGCCTGGCGGAACCCGGTGAGCACCGGCGGCCCCAGGAACACCATGACGACGATGAGCAGCAGCGCCTTGATCGTGAAGCGCAACGGCCGGATCCGCCGGTGCCGCGGCGGAACCCCGACATCGTCTCGGACGAGCGCCGGCAACTCCCCGGTCGGGAGCACGCCACGATCCATCTCGTGGGTTGCGTCGTAGCGACCGGAGGCGGGGTCGCTCATCGCGTCGGCCATACCGTCAGTACGTCTCGACGAGGTCGCTCAGCCGACGCCGCACCGCCGGCGCGAAGTCGATCGGGGTGAGCCCGAGGTGGACCACCACGAGTTCCTTGTCGGGCACGACGATCGTGAACTGCCCCTGGTACCCGTGGCACGACAGGCTCCCCGGGAACTGCGGCCACATCCACCAGTGCCGGCCGTAGTCGAAACCGCTCTCGGCGTCGTGGGCCACCTTCGTGCGGGCGTGGTCGAGCCAGCCTGCGGGCAGGATGCGCTCCCCGTCGCCCGAGCCGGTGACGCCGTCGTGCCGGTAGAGCTCGCCGAAGCGGGCGAAGTCGCGGGCGGTCGCGTAGACGTAGGACGAGCCGACGAAGTCACCGGCCTCGTCGAACTTCGGGATCGCCGACGCCATCCCGCACGGGACGAACAGCCGCTCGGTCAGGTAGCGCTCGACGGCCTGCTGCCGCGCCGCGGGATCGCCACCCGGCGCGCCGGTCAGCACGTCGCCGATGATGCGGCAGAGGATGTTGGTGGTTCCCGACGAGTAACTCCACACCTCGCCGGGCGGGTGATCGAGCGGTTGCGCCGCGGCGTACGCGGCGTGGCTCGGGTCGGTGCCGCCGAAGAGCATCTCGATGCAGTTCGACGTCTGTTCGTCGACGTAGTCCTCGACGAAATGGAGGCCCGATCGCATCTCGAGCAGGTCGAGGATCGTGATCGCTTCCTTGGCGGTCCCCCGCCACTCGGGGACGGGCGCCGGCGAGGCGACATCGAGGCGCCCATCGGCGACGAGCAGCCCGATCACGGCGTGGGTGATCGACTTCGCCATGCTCCACGAGATCAACGTCGTGTCGGCGTCGACGGCCTGTTCGGGCTCGAAGGCGTTGGCCGGCTTGGTTCCGTACTGTTCGGCCACGACCGCTCCACGCTGCATCACGACAACGGCCAGCGAGATGCCCTCGTCGGCCGGACGGGTGAAGAACCCGTCGAGCTGTGCGTCGACGCTGGGCGTGATCACGGAATCACGTTATCCCTGACCGCCGAGATGGGCCGACGAGATGATCAGCGAGGTCTCCGAGCCCGTCGACGTCGTGCACGTCGACCGCCCGCAACGCGAGTTCGACCACGGGCGCGGCGCCGGCGAGCCGCACGAGCGCGGCCAATTCGGCTCGTTCGGCCAGGGCGAGGCGACGGAGGTCGTCGTGCCAGGCGACGTGGTCGGCGAGCGGGCCGGGCCCGATATCGGTCAGGGCGTCGTCGTCGAGTTCGTCGGGCAGCGGATGGATCAGGTTGATGACGACGCCGCCGAACGGGAACCGTCCGGCGCGCAATGCGTCGACCAGGTGCTCGGCCTCGCCGATCGCCTCGGCCCGCGGGCTCGACACCACCACGAACGTCGCCTCGTCCGAGCGCAGCAACGTCGACACCTCGCTCGCCCGGCGGCGCAGGCCCGGCTCGATGTTGGCGAGCGACCGGAAGAACTCCATCGTGTCCTCGACGATCTGCGGGCCGGCGAGACGGCGCACCGCCCACAGGAACATCGACGCGGCGGCGTTGGTCACCTTGGCGAACGTGCGCTGGGTGATCGTGAGGGCGCGATACACCGGGTGACTGAGGAAGCCGACGAGCCGGTCGGGTGCTTCGAGCAGGTCGATGGCGTGCCGCGACGGTGGCGTGTCGACGATCACGAGATCCCACTCGCCGCTCGTGTGCAGTTCGTGGAGCCGCTCGATCGCCATGTACTCCTGCGCGCCCGACAGTGATCCGGAGATCGCCCGGTACACGGGGTTGGCGAGCAGGGCCTCGGCCTGCTGCGGGCTCGACGCCTGCTCGCGCACCAGCCGGTCGAACGTCGACGCCGCGTCGAGCATGAGCGCCCACAGCTCGCCCTTGCCCGTCTCGCCGACGCCGGTGACGTGGTGCGGGTCGTCGGCGGACGCGTCGAGTTCGAGGCCGAGCGCCTCGGCCAGGCGGCGCGCCGGATCGACCGTGACGACGACGACGCGACGTCCGGCTCGTGCGGCCGCCACCCCGAGCGCGGCCGCGGTGGTCGTCTTGCCGACCCCGCCCGGCCCACAGGTGACCAGCAACGACGCGCCGCTCACGGCGGCGGCGAGCGAACCCTGCGACCGGGCCTCGTCCGTCGATGCCTGGCTCACTGGTCCACCAGTGCGTCGGCGAGTTCGGACAGGTCCGCGCGACCGAGATCGGTGATGGTCAGGCGGGGCAGTGTGATCACGTCGGCATCGAGCGCGGAGCGCAAGCGAGCGATCTGCGACCGCTGCTGGTCGAGACGGGCCCGGCCGAACGCCGCCGACGAGTCGAGCGTCCGCTTCGACGCGGCCGACAGCTTCACCGACTGCGACCGCGCCGCGACGGCGGGCGACTTGTCGAGCCCGGCACGATCGGGCCAGCACGAGTTGACCACGAGCGGCAGCAGATCGATGCCCAGCTCACCACCCACCTCCGCCGCCAGTTCGAGGCCCTCCGTGACGGGGGTGACCTCGGGCAGCACGACGATCATCGCCCGGCAGCGAGCGGGGTCGGTCAGCATCGCGTTCACCTCCTCGGCCTGTTCGCGGATCGGGCCGGACTGCACCACGTCGGAGAGACCGGTGGCCGATCGCAGGAACGGGGCGGCGTGGCCGGCGGGCGGTGCGTCGACGACGATGAGGTCGGCCGCCCGCTCGCGCTCGAGTTCCTTGATCTTGCCGAGCACGAGGAGATGTTGGAGCCCGGGGGTCGCCGCGGCGATCATCGGCAGCGACGCGGCCGACGCGGCGCGGCGCAACAGCCCGCCGACGCCCCGCAGATCGAGGTAGTCACCGAATGCCTGGTCGACCGGGATCGTCCGGCCACGCACCTGGCCGGCACCAGCGACCCGTTGCAGGATGCGATCGGTGTCGTCGAGCGGGCGGCCGCCGAGCAGCGTTCCCATCCCGGGTCGCCCGTCGACCGCGACGAACAGCACGTCGGCACCATCGCGTGCGGCGGCGAGCGCGTAGGCCGCGGCGACCGTCGATGATCCGACACCGCCCTTGCCGGCGACGACCGCGACGTGCGTGCTCGTCAACCAGGCCGGGTCGGTCATCCGGGAGACGGTACCGGCGTGGCGAACCGCGGACCGGCGATGCCGACGTGACTCCCGACCGTGCGGCCGACCGAGTCGCAGGCGAGCCGGGCGGCCTCGATCAGGCCGTCGACCGAACAGCCGGTGTCGACACCCATCGCCGTGAGCGCGTGCACGAGGTCTTCGATCGGCACGTTCCCGCTGGCGCCCGGCGCGAACGGACAGCCGCCGAGCCCGCCGACGCTGGCATCGAGGCGCACCGCGCCATGCTCGATCGCGACGAGCCCGTTGGCGATCGCCAGCCCACGGGTGTCGTGCAGGTGCACGCCGATCGGCACGTCGACCGCCTCGACGACGGCGTCGACCAGCGCGGCGACCTCCGTCGGCACGCCGACACCGATCGTGTCGGCGAGGCCGATCGACGACGCACCGGCGTCGGCGGAGCGGCGCGCGGCCTCGACGACGGCGGCCGGATCGATCGGGCCCTCGTACGGGCACCCGAACGACGTCGACAACGTCATCTCGATCACTGCGTCGTCGAGCCCCGAGGCGAACGAGGCGAACTCGGTGAGCGCATCGTCGGTGGACGCGCCGGCGTTGTGCCGGCTGTGGGTGTCGCTCACCGACACCACGTACTGCAGATGGTCGATCCCGGCGGCCAGGGCACGCTCCGCGCCACGACGGTTGAGCACGAGCCCCCAGCGCACGACGTCGAGATGCTTCGTGGCCGCACTCAGCGCCTCGGCGTCGGCCATCGCCGGAACGCGATCGGGCCGCACGAAGCTCGTGAGTTCGAGTTCGCGCACCCCGGCGGCGACGAGCGCCTCGGCGATGGCGATCTTGGCCTCGGTGCTGATCGGCGCCTCGTCCTGGAGCCCGTCACGCAGGCTGACGTCGCGGATGAGCACGGATGCCGGCAGGGCTGTCATGGTCTCAATCATCGCAGGAAATGCCTGAAACGCTTGGGGTCAGGCACGCCGCGTTTCAGGTGACGCGACGACACGTGCCGTTACGCTCGCCCGCATGGAGTGGACCGTGCACGGCGAACGCTCGGTCTACGAGAGCGAGTGGATGAGCCTGTCGCTCGTCGACGTCGAACTGCCGAGCGGGAAGCGTTTCGAGCACCACGTGCTGCGCATGCCGTGCGACGCGGCCGGCGTCGTGGTCGACGATCCCGAGCGCGGCGTGCTGCTGCTGTGGCGGCACCGGTTCATCAGCGACACGTGGGGCTGGGAGGTGCCCGCCGGGCGCGTCGATCCGGGCGAGACGCCCGAGGAGTGCGCGGCGCGCGAGACCCTGGAGGAGACGGGCTGGCGGGCGGGCGAGCTGACCAAGCTCACGTCGTACCGGCCGCACAACGGCACGTCCGACGCCCACTTCCACCTCTACCGCACCTCGAGCGCCGAGTACGTCGGCGAGCCGTCGGATCCCGACGAGGCCGAGCGCGTCGAGTGGGTCCCGTGGCCCCGCCTGCGCGACGAGATCCGCGCCGGCCGCATCAACGACGGCCTCTCGCTCACCGCCCTCCTCTGGTGCGCCGCGTTCTCGTGAACTTCTTGCGCACGCGGGTGCGCAAGAAGTTCACGAGAACGGGTCAGAACTCTTCGTCGAAGGCGACGTCGCCGCCGACGCCGACCTGGTACGAGCTGACGGTGCGCTCGAAGAAGTTCGACAGGCCCTGCACGTCCTGCAGCTCCATGAAGCTGAACGGGTTCTTCGACCCGAACTCGATGCCGTAGCCGAGCTGGGCGAGACGCTGGTCGGCGACGTACTCGAGGTACGTGCGGGTGTCGGCGAGGCTCATGCCCGGCACGCCCTCGCCGAGCACGTCGGCGGCGAACAGGTGCTCGCACTCGACGGCCTCGCGCAGCATCTTGCGGATGTCCTCTTCGAGCTCGGCGTCGAACAGCTCGGGCTGCTCCTTGCGGACCGTGTTGACCACCTCGAGGGCGAAGTTCATGTGCGCGCTCTCGTCGCGGAACACCCAGTTGGTGCCGTCGGCGAGCCCGTTGAGCAGCCCCTTCGAACGCAGGAAGTAGACGTAGGCGAACGCGGCGAAGAAGAACAGGCCCTCGATGCAGCTGGCGAAACAGATCAGGTTGAGCAGGAACTGCTTGCGCTGCGCCGGGGTCTCGATGCGATCGAGGCCCTGGATCGAGTTGATCCACTTGAAGCAGAACTCGGCCTTGGCCCGGATCGAGGGGATGTTCTCGACCGCCGCGAACGCCGCCTCGCGCTCGGCCATGTCGGGCAGGTAGTTGTCGAGCAGCGTGAGGTAGAACTGCACGTGCAGCGCCTCTTCGTAGAGCTGCCGCGACAGGTACATCCGGGCTTCGGGGGCGTTGATGTGCTGGTACAGGTTGAGCACCAGGTTGTTCGACACGATCGAGTCGCCCGTGGCGAAGAACGCCACCAGCCGCGACACGAGGTGCTTCTCGGCCGGCATCAGCTTGCGGTCGAGGTCGACGAGGTCGTCGGAGAAGTCGATCTCGTCGACGGTCCAGGTGTTCTTGATGGCGTTCTTGTACATGTCGAAGAACACCGGGTAGCGCATCGGCCGCAGCGTGAGGTCGAAGCCGGGGTCGAGGATGTTCGTCGGCCGAGCGGCGCGGTCGGCGGTGCGCAGTCGGGACGACCGGAGCGATCGCCGGTGCGTCGGCGTAGTCGGTGATGGGATCGATCAGTGCCATGTCAGTCGCACGCTTCGCAGGCTTCGGGGTTGGCCAGGCTGCAGGCGATCGCCTCTTCGTCGGTGAAGGTCTTCTTGCCCGCTGCCGACGTGTCGATCGGTGCCAGCTCACCGCCGCCGGTCGGCGGCGTGGGTGTCGGTGTGCCGGCGCCGCTGGTCGTGGCCTGGTTGATGCGGGTGGCCGGGCGACTGCGCAGGTAGTAGGTGGTCTTCAACCCCGCCTTCCAGGCATGGAGGTACATCGAACTGAGCTTGCCGATGGTCGGCGTCTCCATGAACAGGTTGAGCGACTGGCTCTGGTCGATGAACGCGCCACGCTCGGCGGCCATGTCGATCAGCGAGCGCTGCGGCACCTCCCACGCCGTGCGGTAGATCTCCTTCAGCTCGGCCGGGATGCGCTCGACGTCCTGCACCGACCCCTCGGCCTTCTTGATCTCGGAGATCATCTCCTCGTCCCACAGGCCCCGGCGCTGCAGCTCGGTGACGAGATACCGGTTGATCTGCATGAACTCGCCCGACAGGGTCTCGCGCTTGAACAGGTTCGACACCTGCGGCTCGATGCACTCGTAGCACCCGACGATCGACGCGATCGTGGCCGTGGGGGCGATGGCGATCAGCAGGCTGTTGCGCAACCCGTGCTCGGCGATGCGGGCCCGCAGGCCGTCCCAGTCGAGCTCGGCCGGCGGCACGACCGCCTTGCCGTCACGCTGCCAGAGGTCGAACTGCAGGTTGCCCTGCGCGGCCCGGGTGCCCTCGTAGGCCTCGTGCGGGCCATTGGCCGCCGCCAGTTCGGTCGACGCCCACAGCGCGTGGAAGTAGATGTGGGCGCTGATCTGCTGCGACAGCTCCTTGGCGTCGGCCGAGTCGAACGCCAACGCCTTCTTGAAGAACACGTCCTGCAGACCCATCAGGCCGAGGCCGACCGGGCGCCACTTGTGGTTCGAGAACTCCGCTTCGGGCGTCGGGTAGTAGTTGATGTCGATCACCCGGTCGAGGAACGGCACGACCTGGCGGACGACGGTGCCGAGGTGGGCGAAGTCGAATTCGCCATCCGCCCGGACGAACGCCCCGAGGTTGAGCGAGCCGAGATTGCAGACCGCGGTGTTCTCCTGGTCGGTGACCTCGAGGATCTCGGTGCACAGATTCGACAGGTGCACGACACGCGGTGAGCCGTCGTCGTTGAGCGCACCGGTCTGGTTGCACTTCTCGTTCGACGAGTCCTTGAACGTGATCCAGCCGTTGCCCGTCTGGGCGAGGGTGCGCATCATCTTCGAGTAGAGCTGGCGGGCCGACACCTGCTTCTCGTAGAGACCCGCCTCCTCCGCCGCCAGATAGGCCCGCTCGAACTCGGCGCCGTACAGATCGGTGAGGTGCGGCACGACCTTGGGGTCGAACAGCGACCACTGCCAGTCCTTCTCGACGCGCTCCATGAACAGGTCGGGGATCCAGTTGGCGATGTTGAGGTTGTGCGTGCGCCGGGCGTGGTCGCCGGTGTTGTCACGCAGTTCGAGGAAGTCCTCGATGTCGGCGTGCCACGTCTCGAGGTAGACGCAGGCGGCGCCCTTGCGGCGGCCGCCCTGGTTGACGGCGGCGACCGACGAGTCGAGCGTGCGCAGCCACGGCACGATGCCGTTCGACAGGCCGTTGGTGCCGGTGATCAGGCTGCCCTTGGCCCGCACCCGGTGCCAGGCGACGCCGATGCCGCCGGCGAACTTCGACAGCTTGGCGATGTCGGTGTAGCGCTTGTAGATGCCCTCGAGGCTGTCCTCCGGCGAGTCGAGCAGGTAGCAGCTCGACATCTGCGAGTGCGACGTGCCGGAGTTGAACAGCGTGGGGCTCGACGGGAGGTAGGCGAGCGACGACATGAGGTCGTAGAACTTCACGGCCGCGTCGATGTCGCCGGTGCCGTCGGTGTTGGCGACGAGACCGCATGCCACGCGGAGGAAGAAGTACTGCGGCGTCTCGATGACCTCGCGCCGTTGGGGGTGGCGCAGCAGGTAACGGTCGTACACGGTGCGCAGGCCGAAGAACTCGAAGGAACGGTCGCGGTCGGAGTTGATCGCCGCGTTGAGCGACGGGGCGTTGGCCTCGACGAAGGCGAGCACATTGTCGGCGACGAGTCCTGCGCCATGGCCGACGACGATCGACTCGGAGAACCACGGGATGTTCTGGTTGCGCACCTCCTTGTCGATCACCGTGGCGAGCAGGCGTGACGCGAGCTTGGAGTACGTCGGCTCCTCGACGATGAGGCCGGCGGCGGTGCGGATCGACAGGTCGTCGAGCTCACGCGTGCTGGCTCCGTCGGCGAGCGCCGAGATGGTCCGGGTGGCGACGCGCATCGGGTCGACGCCGAGCAGCCCCTCCGAGGCCCGGGCGATGGCGTTGACGATCTTGTTGACGTCGACCGGTTCGAGCGCTCCGCTGCGTTTGCGGACCCGCATGCCGCCCGACACCGGCGCGGTGCTGCCTGCCGGCCGCGTCTTCGAGGTGTCGGTGAGCGTCGGCGCGGCAGGCGCCGCCCGCTGTTCCGATTCCCGCTCCGCACCGTTCGCGGAACCGTCGATCGTGTCCGTCTCCGAACCCCCAACATTGCCGTCGATGAGTGTCACCACATGCTCCCAGTCGCTCGTTCGTTCGTTCGTTCTCGATGCCCGCACCCGGCGGTCCTGCCCGTTCGTGTTCGCTGTTTCCAGGTCCGCAACCACCACATCGTGTGGCCGGACCCGTTCCCCACCCCCACATCTCGTGGTGACGGGCCCGTAATTACAGCAGTGTGATCCGCCGCGCGCAAGGACCAATCCAAGACTTTCGCGACGTCCCAGGTCAGCCGCTACGCGCGCCGCCGGCGCGCGTCACGACGCGCGGGCACGGGCCTCGATCGACGTGCCGGAGGGCCTCCGGACGTCGGCGAGTTCGGCCTCCAGACGCAGCCGCGACCACACCGAGTCGACGGTCTCGGCCGTCGCGGTGATGAAATCCACGCCCTGTTCCGACGCCGCGCTGCCCCACCGCCCGGCATCGGAGCGTTCCGCTTCGGCGTGCCACACCGGTTCGACCTGCAGGAGTCGACCGTCCCGGGCCCGGATCAGGTTCTCGCGGTAGTCGAGGGTGGTGCGCCAACCGGCGCGTTCGAGATCCCGGCGGTCGCATTGCTCGAGCACCGCCCCGTGCTGGCGCTCACGTCGGATCCCCGGAGTACTCCCTCGCAGCATTGGAACATCATGAACCAGCTCGCCTGTGGAAGGTCAGTGCCGATTGGATGTGACTTTCGCGACGATCGTTGTGGACAACGGCCCTCGCGCTGTGGGTGCGCTGTGGGTAGACGGTCCAGGCCGGGCACTCACGGCCTGGCAGTCACAGCTGGTCGATGATGTCCTGACACTGCAGGGCGGCGGCCGCGAACGTCGGGTCGGTCGGGTCGAGTTCACCGAAGATCTTCTCCCCGGTCGGGTCGGCCAGCACGTCGGCGGTGGTCAGTTCCGGCACGTCGGCCCCGTTCTCGCGCAGGCAGTCGAACAGCGCGACGATGATCTCGCTCTGGCTCTCACCGGCCGGCGGGAAGAAATCGGCCGTGGCGTTGTCGGAGCAGGAATCACCCGCGTCGGGCATCTCGAGATCGATCAGGTACTTCGTGACGACCGGTTCGACGCAGTCCACCGTGAGGAAGGCGGTGTGGCCCTCGGCCTCGACGGTGAACAACACCGCCGACGACAGCGAGTCGGCGAGCGCCACCGACCAGTCGTACGGCGTGGCGGGATCGCCGCTGTTGCCGATCACGAGGATCGGTGCCGCGCCGTCGGCGGGTCCGAAGACGAGCGGATCGATGGAATCGGGCGTTCCGATGCAGCCGGTGCTCGCCCGGAGGAACTCGGCGAAGTACTTCGAACCCGCTGCCGACTCGTCGGCCTGGGCGCGCACGGTGGCCTCGTCGGGGCGGTGCGGGTCGTCGGCACAGTTGATGAACAGGTTCGATTCCTGCTCGTTGTTGTACGACCCGTCGGGTTGACGCCCGACGAGGCTGTCGCCGAGCACCTGCAGGAGGGTTCCGTTCTTGTCCGTTGCGGCGTCGCGCAGCCCTTCGGCGAGGAACGGCCAGGCGTCCTTGCTGTACAGCGCGGACACGACGCCCAGTTGGAGTTCACCCGGTGTCAACACCCGATCGGGATCGTCGGTGGAGTAGCTGCCGGCCGCCGCGATGTCGGCGACGAGTGACTCGTAGGTGTCGATCACCGGACCGACTTCGTTCAGCACACAGTCGTCGTCGGCCTCGCAGGCGTCGGCGAAGTTCTCGAAGGCCTGGTCGAAACCGGCGCCCTGCTCCCGATCGAGTTCGGCCTCGTCGTCGGTGGGCTTGACGCCGCCGTCGAGCACGAGCGCCCGGACCTTGTCGGGGAACAGTTCGGCGTACGTCGCGCCGAGCCGCGTGCCGTAGGAGAACCCGACGTACGAGAGCTGGTCGTCGCCGACCGCCTCGCGGAGTCTGGTCGAGATCGCGGGCGGCGTTGTTCGTGCCGACGAGCGGCGCGAGGTCGAGTGTCGCCGCTGGGCAGTGGTCGGGGAGGGCCTTCGCCTCGTCGACGAGCGCGGTCCAGCCCGCGTCGTCGCCCTCGTCGAGCAACGCGATGTTGTCGTCGATCTCGATGTCGCAGTCGACGGGCGTGCTCGCTCCCACGCCGCGCGGATCGAAGCCGACGAGGTCGAATTTCGCCGCGATGTCGTCGGGAACGAGGAGCGCGGCGGTCTTCACGAACTCGATCCCGGAGCCGCCGGGGCCACCGGGATTGAACACGAGCGAGCCGATCCGCTCGCCCGGATCGGTGGCGGGCACACGGGCGAGCGCGATGTCGATCGTGTCGCCGTCCGGCTCGTCGTAGTCGCGTGGCACGGCGAGCGTGGCGCACTCGAGGTCGACGCCGACGTCGGCACCCTCGTCGTCGCACGCACCCCAGTCGAGGGTGCCCGTGTCGCTGGACCCCGTCGTATCGGTGGGCGCGGTCGAGTCGGTCGGGCGCGGTCGAGTCCGTGGGCGCGGTCGAGTCGGCGGGTCCGGTCGAGTCGGTCTGATTCGCCTCGACCGACGACACGCCCGACGACGCCGAGCACGCGGCCAGCCCGATCGACAGCACCAACAGGGGCGCCAGCGCCGCCACACTCGAAAGTCGCCTCACGGTTGGAAACTACTGCCCGATCCCGCCTCCACCCCCGCGCCCCCGTTGCGATGAGCGAACGGTCCACCCCTCGGTCCGTTGGCTCACCGCAGGGCGATCGGACGGGCAGACGGACCGCGCGAGACTGGCCGCCATGATCGAACGGCAGGTCGACGTGACGACCGACGACGGAACGATGACGACGTTCGTCTTCCATCCCGAGCACGGCGGGCCCCATCCGATCGTGCTGTACCTGATGGATGCCCCGAGCATCAGGCCGGCGCTGAAGGACATGGCGTCACGCCTCGCCACCGCCGGGTACTACGTGATGCTCCCCTATCTCTTCTACCGCGGCGGACCGTTCCGCGAGTTCGGCAGCAGCGACGAGGACATGCACGCCCGCCAGGACCTGATGGGCACCGTCACGCCGACGAACATCGTCGGCGACGCGCGGGCGCTGTTGGCGTTGGCCGACGACGACCCGGCAGCCCGCGGTGGACCCGTCGGGGCGGTCGGCTTCTGCATGAGCGGCGGACTCGTCGTGTCGCTCGCCCGCGCCCTGCCCGAACGTGTCCGAGCGGCAGCGTCGATCCACGGTGCGTGGCTGGTGCGCGATACGGACGATTCCCCGCACCTGGGTCTCGACGCGGTGCAGGCCGAGCTGTACTTCGCCTGGGTCGACGGTGATCCCACCGCGCCCGCCGGAGACCGTGCCGGTGATGACCGCCGCCCTCGACGCCGCCGGCGTGAACTACACGATCGACACCATCACCGATGCCGTGCACGGGTTCGCACCCGCCGGCCCGCGGTACGACCGCGCTGCGTCGGAGCTGCACTGGGAGCGCGTCCACGCGCTCCTACGCCGCAACGTCGACTGACCGCGACCCCCATCGGCCGACCCGTCCCAAATCCACGTTTGCGTCGGGATTTCTGAGGGCTGGTCCTCAGAAATTCCGACGCAAACGTCAGTTGGTGGGGCCCGTCGACCCCTCCGATCCACGTTTGCGTCGGGATTTCCGAGGGGCGGGTCTCGCTTTTTCTGACGCAAACGTCAGTTGGTGGGGCGGTCGACCCACTTGGGGAGGTAGGCGAGCGGGGGCGCGGTCGCGAGGTCGACGGCGTCGGCGGCGGTCGTGGCGCGCCGGGCGAGCGCGGCGTGCTCGGGGCGGATGAAGCCCGACTCGACCGAGTGGGTGATGAAGTCGAACAACGAACCGAAGAAGCCGGCGACGTCGAGGAACACCACGGGCGCCGCCAGCAGTCCGAGTTGGTTCCACGTGAGCAGTTCGAACGACTCGTCGAGCGTGCCGAACCCACCGGGCAACACGATCACCCCGTCGGACAGTTCGGCCATCCGCGCCTTGCGTTCGTGCATCGAGCCGGTGACCTCGAGCGCACTCACCCCGAGGTGCGCGACCTCCGCGCCGACGAGGTGCTCGGTGATCACCCCGACGACCTCGCCACCGGCGGCGAGCGCCGTGTCGGCAACAGTGCCCATCAGCCCGACCCGTCCACCGCCGTAGACCAGCCGGTGCCCGCACTCGGCGATACGGGTTCCGAGCTCCACGGCCATTTCGCCGAATCGGTCGTCACTGCCGGTGTTCGAACCACAGAACACTGCGATGCTCGCCATGGTCCCATCGTCGCACGAGAAGCCGGAAAAGGAGCGCGTCGTTACCGGCCAGTAACGTCGGTTCGATGACCATGAAGAACGAGGGGCAGAACGACGCGGCGCAGCACGAGACGGTGCTCGCCGCTCCCGACGTACCCGCCGCCGCCGATGCGATCGACCTCGCCGACCGGATCGTGACCAAGGGATTCCGCCGTCTGTCCGAGCTCGGCGGACCCGACGCCGCCCAGGTGCTGGCGTACGACATGGCCCACGCGGCAGCCGGCGTGGCGACCGCCCGGGCACTGCTCGACTACGGCGCCAAGGGCGACCTCGAAGCGCGGATCACGTGCGCCTTCACCGCCGACATGCTGCACGATCTGTCGTCGAAGGTCTTCGGCCGCGAGGAAGCCTGGGGGACCGAGCGCGACCCGCTGGCCGCGGTGCACTCGTTCGTCCGTCAGTTCCGAGACCCCGACTTCCTCGGCGCGCTCGCCGACCAGCCGGGGCCCCGCCATCTCGACAGCGAGATGGACATGGTCGCCGACTCGTTCCGATCGTTCGCCACGAACGTGATCACCCCGCACGCCGAGCACGTGCACCGCACCAACGGTGACGTGCCCGAGGAGATCGTGACGGGCCTCGCCGAACTCGGCGCGTTCGGGCTCAGCGTGCCGGCCGAGTACGGCGGTTTCAGCGAAGGCGGCAGCGCCGAGTACACGGCGATGGTCGTCGCCACCGAGGAGCTCTCGCGAGCCAGCCTGGGGATCGGCGGATCGCTGATCACGCGCCCGGAGATCCTCACCCGCGCCCTCGTGAAGGGTGGCACCGAGGAGCAGAAGCTGAAATGGCTCCCGAAGCTCGCGTCGGCCGAGGTGATGCCCGCCGTCGCGGTGACCGAGCCCGACTACGGCAGCGACGTCGCCGGCATCACGGTCACCGCCACGCCTGCCGACGGACCCGCCGGCGAGCCGGGCTGGGTGATCAACGGCGTGAAGACCTGGTGCACGTTCGGCGCCCGCGCCGACGCTCTCACTTTGCTCGCCCGCACCGACCCGGATCGGTCCCAGACCCACCGCGGTCTGTCGCTGTTCATCGTGCCCAAGCCGCGCGGCGACAGCCACGGGTTCCAGCTCACCCAGGAGACCGGCGGCAAGATGGAGGGCCGGCCGATCGACACGATCGGCTATCGGGGAATGCACTCCTACGAGATCGCCCTCGACAGTTGGTGGGTGCCGGCCGAGAACCTGATCGGTGGCGACGAAGGCCTCGGCAAGGGCTTCTACTTCCAGATGGCCGGCTTCGAGAACGGGCGGCTGCAGACGGCGGCCCGGGCGGTCGGAGTGATGCAGGCCGCCTACGAACAGGCGCTCGACTACGCGCAGAATCGCAAGGTGTTCGGCTCTGCCGTCATCGACTACCAGCTCACGCGGGCCAAGCTCGGCCGCATGGTCGTGCTCATCCAGGCCGGCCGCCAGTTCGCCTACGCCGTGTCGGTGCTGATGGCCAAGGGTGAGGGTTCGATGGAGGCTTCGCTCGTCAAGGCGTACGTCTGCAAGGCCGCCGAGTGGGTCACCCGCGAGGCGATGCAGATCCACGGCGGCATGGGCTACGCGGAGGAGTTCCCGGTCAGCCGTCTGTTCGTCGACGCCCGCGTGCTGTCGATCTTCGAAGGCGCCGACGAACTCCTCTGCATGCGGGTGATCGCCCGCCAGCTCGCCGCGCCCGCCCGCTGACCCGACCTCCGAGTGCGGGGCTCTCAGGCGGTGAGTTCGTCCGCGAGCTGGGCGAGCGAGACGATCCGCTCGAAGTCGGCGTCGGGGTGATCGTCGTGCGGGTCGACGAGGATCGGGTGGAGACCCGCACCGCGTGCCGAGGCGATGTCCATCGTGACCGAATCGCCGACGTACGCGATGCGCGCCCGGTCGAACTCGGCGAAATGCGGGAGGGCGTGGTCGAAGATCGCCGGGTCGGGCTTGGCGACGCCCACGACGTCGCTGTCGACGATCACGCGCATCGCCACGTGCGGCCCGTCCCCCACCTGGCACGTCTCGCGGGCCAGCACCGCCTCGATCTGGCCGCTGGCGTTCGACACGACCCCCATCGGTATCCCCGCCGCGGCGAGGCGATCGAGCGCGGCTCGCGACTCGGGGATCACCCACCGCCACAACGGTGCGTGACGCGACTTGCCGAGCAGTTCGGCCGCTTCGGTCATGTCGTTGTCGGCCACTCCGACCGAGCGGACGTACGCCATGTCGTACGTGAACCAGTCCGCTTCCACCGCGCCGGCGGTCGACTTGGCGGCCATCGCCGCGTAGTGCGCTCGGCGGTGGGCATCGATCGACGGATCACCGCCGTAGTAGGCGAGCAACGGCCCGAGGACGGTCGGATCGGGCAGCAGGAGCACGCCACCCGCGTCGAACAGGAGGGCATCGAATCGACGGGACACGGACGCGGTCAGCCGAGGTGCTCGTGCAGGAACCCGACCGCCTGCGGCCAGATGCGGGCGTAGGCCTCGTCGTCACGCGTGCCGAGCGCGTTGTGCGGCGCCATGAACGCATGCCCCGTGCCGGGATGCACCGTGATCGTGACGTCCTTGCCGAGCGCCTTCAGCTTCGACTCGAGCTCGTGCGCTCCTGCCGGTCCGAAGAAGTCGTCGTGCTCGGCCATGTGCCCCTGGATCGCGGCGGTGATCTTCGAGTAGTCCGGCTGGTCGTCGCCCGACGGGAATCCGTAGAACGGCACGATCGCCTTGATCCGGTCGGGACGCAGCGCGGCCAGCACGAACGTCAGCATCCCGCCCATGCAGAACCCCATCACGCCGATGTCGCTGCCGGTCGTGGCGGCGTGATCGGCGAGGAAGTCGACGGCGCCGCTCATGTCCCGCGCCGCGCGGTCCATCGGCATCGCCTGCATCAGCTCGCTCGCCTTGTCCATCTCGGTGTGGCCGGCGAGGTCGCCGTGGTACAGGTCGGGCGCCAGCGCGACGAATCCCTCGGCGGCCAACCGATCGGCCATCTCGGTGATGCCCGAGTCGAGACCCCACCATTCCTGGACCACGATCACGCCCGGCCCCGACCCACCCTCGGGCAGTGCCAGATAGCCGGATGCGCCGGCGCCGTTGCTCGGAAATTCGACGAGTTCTCCCATGCGACGAACGGTAGACGATGCCCGCGCTCGTGCCATACCCTGGGGCGATGACCGCCCTCGAGCCCCGGATCTCCGACGCCTACACGAACGACCGGGAGCACGTGTTCCACTCCTGGTCGGCCCAGGGCGCACTCGATCCGGTGGTCATCGCCGGTGCGCTCGGCGCGAAGTTCTGGGACGAGAGCGGCACCGAGTGGATCGACTTCTCGAGCCAACTCGTCAACATGAACCTCGGCCATCAGCACCCGAAGATGGTGCAGGCGATCAAGGACCAGGCCGACCGCCTGTGCATGGTGGCGCCGAGCTTCGCCAACGAACATCGCAGCGAGGCCGGCCGGTTGATCGTCGAGAAGGCCAACCTCGGACGCGACGGCGTCCCGCGCCCCGACGGCCACTTCCAGAAGGTGTTCTTCACGAACGCCGGCGCCGAGGCCGTCGAGAACGCGATCCGGCTGGCGAAGGGCTACACCGGCCGCCTGAAGGTGCTGTCGACGTACCGCAGTTACCACGGCGGGACGGCCGCGGCGATCGGTCTCACCGGTGAGGGCCGCCGCCTCGACAACGAGCCGTCGATCCCCGGCCTCGTGAAGTTCTGGGGCCCGTACGCCTACCGGTCGGCCTTCCACGCGGAGTCCGAGACGCAGGAGTGCGAGCGGGCCTTGCAGCACCTCCGCGACACGGTCGTGTTCGAGGGCGGCAACAAGATCGCCGCCATCATCCTCGAATCGGTGGTCGGCACGAACGGCATCCTCGTGCCGCCCGACGGCTACCTCGAAGGCGTGCGGGCACTGTGCGACGAGTTCGGGATCGTCATGATCACCGACGAGGTGATGGCCGGTTTCGGCCGCGCCGGACAGTGGTTCGCCTGGCAGAACTGGACGGCCGAACCCGACCTGATCGCGTTCGCCAAGGGCGTCAACTCGGGATACGTGCCGCTCGGCGGTGTGGTGATCTCGGCCGACATCGCCGCGGCGTACGACGAACGCGTCTTTCCGGGCGGGCTCACCTACTCCGGCCATCCGCTGGCGTGTGCCACCGCCGTCGCCAGCATCGGGATCTTCGAGGACGAGGGCGTGTTGGAACAGTCCCGGCACCTCGGCAACGACATCATCGGTCCGGCCCTGCGCGACATGGCGTCACGTCACTCGAGCATCGGCGAGGTCCGGGGCCTGGGTGTGTTCTGGGCGATCGAGCTCGTCGCCGATCGAGCGACCCGTGCTCCGCTCGACGCGGCCACCATCGGCCGAGTGGCGGCCGAGTGCAAGGCGAACGGCCTCTGGCCGATGATCGCCAACAACCGCATCCACGTGGTGCCGCCGTGCAACGCACCCGACGACGTCGTGCGCGAGGGCCTCGCCATCCTCGACGCCGCCCTCAGCCTCGCCGACTGATCGGTTCGTTTGGGCCCCGACCCCGAACGAACCGAGTTCGTTTGGGGTCGGGGCCGGAACGAACCGAGTTCGTTTGGGGTCGGGGCCGGAACGAACCGAACCGGTTACCTGAGTGCTTCGGCGGCGGCGACGGGATCGGCTTCCATCAGCGCTTCGGTGTCACGCTTGGAGTACAGCACGGCGATGACCAGCACGACGATCGCCGCGCCGGCGATGGCGAGCCCCGCACCCGTGGGGGTCGACACGACCGGGTTTTCCTCGTCGATGTTCGACAGGCTGATGATCGCCGGCAGGAGGAGCAGCGACACGAGGTTCATCACCTTGATCAGCGGGTTCAGCGCCGGGCCGGCGGTGTCCTTGAACGGGTCGCCGACGGTGTCGCCGATGACGGCGGCCTTGTGGGCGTCCGAGCCCTTGCCGCCCTCGTTGCCGTCCTCGATGTACTTCTTGGCGTTGTCCCACGCACCACCGGCGTTCGACAGGTAGTTCGCCATCAACTGGCCGGTGAGGATCACGGCGGCGAGGAACGCACCGAGGGCCAGGTAGCCGATCCCGAATCCGATGATCACGGGCGTCAGCACCGCGAGCAACGCCGGCGTGACGAGTTCACGCAGCGACGCCTTCGTGCAGATGTCGATGACCGGGGCGTAGTCGGGCAGACGCTCGCCGGACATGATCTTGCCGTCGGCGAACTGGTCACGGACCTCCTGGACGACCACGCCGGCGGTGCGCTGCACGGCCCGGATGGCGAGCGACGAGAACAGGAAGCTGATCGAGCCGCCGAGCAACAGGCCGATGAACACCTTCGGATCGGCGACGTTGATCGGGATCCTGTCGAACACGCCGCGCGCGGTCTTGCCGAGTGCCGCGACCTCTTCCGTCGGCAATGTCTCGTTCGCCGCGGTCTCGATGTAGCTGGCGAACAACGCCACCGCGGCGATGACGGCCGAGCCGATGGCGAAGCCCTTCGTGACGGCCTTGGTCGTGTTGCCCACGGCGTCGAGGCTGACCATGATCTTCTCGGCCTCACCCTCGAACTCGCCGGACATCTCGGCGATGCCGGCGGCGTTGTCGGCGACCGGACCGAACGTGTCCTCCGAGACGATGACACCGGTGGTCGCCAGCATGCCCATGCCCGTCAGAGCGACGAGGTAGAAGGAGAACTGCAGGCTGCCGCCGCCGAGGGCGAGGGCCGCACCGATGGCGATGGCGATGGCGATGATCGCGTACACCGACGACTCGAGGCCCGAAGCGGTACCCGAGAGCACGGTGGTCGCCGGCCCGGTACGTGTCGCCTTGGCGATCTCCCGCACCGGCGTGTACTCGGTGCCGGTGAAGTACTCGGTGAGGCGGCTCACCGCCTGGGCGAGGACCAGACCGATGACGACGGCACCGAAGCAGCGCCATCCCTCGTTGTTGTTGTCGTTGCCGACGTAGAACATCGCCAGCAGGAACGTGCCGATGACGGTGATGATGCCGGCCGTCAGGAAGCCACGGTTGATCGGCTTCAGAGCGTTGGTCTCACCCTCCTTCGCCTTCACGGCGTAGACGCCGGCGATCGAGGCGACCACGCCGACGGCGCGGGCGGCGAGCGGGAACACGAGACCGAGCGCCGGGTTGGCGCCGATGGCGGCGAACGCCGGGACGCCGAGGATGATCGAGGCGACGAGCGTCACCTCGTACGACTCGAACAGGTCGGCGGCCATGCCGGCGCAGTCGCCGACGTTGTCACCGACGTTGTCGGCGATCGTGGCCGGGTTGCGCGGGTCGTCCTCCGGGATGCCCGCCTCGACCTTGCCGACGAGGTCGGCGCCGACGTCGGCAGCCTTCGTGAAGATGCCGCCGCCGACGCGCAGGAACAAGGCGAGCAGCGAACCACCGAAGCCGAACCCGATGAGGATCGCCGAGCTCGTGTTCTGGAAGATCATGATGATCAGCGTCGCGCCGAGCAGGCCGAGGCCGACGGTGAACATGCCGGCGATGCCGCCGGTCCGGAAGGCGACCTTGAGGGCGGCCGGGAGCGAGCCGGCCTTCGCCGCGGCGGCGGTGCGGACGTTGCCGCGCGTGGCCAGCGTCATGCCGATGTAGCCGGTCAGGCCCGACAGGATGGCACCGGCGATGAACGCAAGGGTGCGGAACGTTCCCGACTGGAGGAACGTCAGCGCCACCTCCCCGCTGGGTTTCAGCACCTCGGTGGACGTGATGAAGACGATCGCCGCCAACGGCACGAGAATCACCGCGATCGTCCGGAACTGGCGTTTCAGGTACGCCGCCGCGCCGACCTGGATCGCCGTCGCGATCTCGATCATCTTCGGCGTTCCCTGATCGTAGGCGAGCACGTCGCGCATCAGGTTCAGGCCGACGAGGATCGCGACCACGGCCGCCACACCCGAGAGCACCAGGACGAGCATCTCGCCGCCCCCGAGCGTGAACGACTGATAACCACCTTCAGCGGCAAGCATGCCCCGCGTGAGCGCAACACTGTTCAATTTTCATCCCCTCCTGCAATGGTCGCACCGACCGGTGTCGATGCGTACTCTGCGACCTGGTCCTGACTCAGCCCGATCCAGCCGGGTACATGAGCGGTCGCAACATAGCCCAAGGACCCCGGACGGCACCAAACCCGCGAGGAGTCCCCGTCCGCGTCCCAACTCGTGAACTTCTTGCGCACCAGCGTGCGCAAGAAGTTCACGAGAACGGGTGAGGTGGGGTGGATGGGTGGACGGCGGAGGGTTACTCGCCGCCCTCGGTGAGGGTGACGTCGATCGGCGCGAAGTCCGCACCCTTGAGATCGAGGCCCTGCGCGTCGAGGAGCGCCCAGGCGGCCTCGACGATGTCGTTCGTGAACGCGCCATCGGTCGGCGGCGCGGTCAGGACGGTGGCACCTTCGAGGTTCGGCGTGCTCTGGCTGATCTCCACCGTGCGGTCCCACGCGGCCTGGTCGATGAAGCCGATGCCGCCGTCCGACGGCCAGATCAGCTTGTTGACCTCGTTCATCATCCACAGCTGGTGCGTGGCGCCGAGTGTCGAGCCCGCCGCGGTGACGATGTCGGCACACGATTCGGGGTTGTCACGGCAGTACACCCAACCTTGGATCGACGCGGCGACGAACCGGGTGGCCTGATCGAGGTACGCGGGATCGTCGGCGAGACGGCCCGCATCGGCCCAGATGGCGTCCTGCAGCATGCCGACGCCCTCGTCCTCGTAGCTGATCACGTTCAGCTCCTCGGGCGTGTAGAGCTCACCGGTGTCGGGGTTGACCGACTCGAGCACTTGGGCGTACTCGTTGTAGGTCATCGCCTCGGCCGCGTCGATCGTGCCGTCGAGCAGCGCGACCATGTCGAACTGCTGGCCGACGAGCGTCACGTCGGTGGCCGGGTCGAGATCGTTCTCCGCCAGCGCGGCGAAGATCTCGTACTCGTTGCCGAACCCCCAGTTGCCGATGTTCTTGCCGGCGAAATCGGGGACCGAGGTGATCCCGGCGTCGGCCAGGCTCACCTGCAGGGTGCCGGAGCGTTGGAAGATCTGGGCGATGTCGGTGATCTCGGCACCGGCCTCGCGGGTGGCGAGGGCCTTGGGCACCCAGGCGATGGCGAAGTCGACGTCACCGTTGGCCAGCTGCGTCTGCGGAACGATCTCGACGCCGCCTTCCACGAACGACACGTCGAGGCACATCGCCTCGTAGTAACCCTGATCGGCAGCAGCGAAGTAGCCGGCGAACTGGGCCTGCGTGAACCACTGCAGCTGGAGGCTGACCGGTTCGGGCTCGGCGCAGTCACCACCCGCAGTCCCGGCGGGCGCCTCGCTCCCGGCCGGCGCATCGGTCCCGGCCGGCGCCTCGGTACCTGCTGGCGCCTCGGTTCCGGCAGGCGCGTCGGTGGCCGCTGGGGCCTCGCTCCCCGCCGGGGCGTCGGTCGCCGCGCTCCCTGAATCGTCGTCGCTGCCGCAGGCGGCACCGATCAGTGCAAGGGCGACGATTCCTGCTGTCGCCAGACGGACACGTTGTTTGTTCATGCTGTTGCTCCCCCGGGGTCGAGACCCCGTGCTTGTTGGTTGGTGTGTGAAGAACGAGATGTCGGCGCAGCATGGCGAATCGGCGAGGCGAACCGCTCGATGGCGACAGCGACGAGGTAGAAGGTGAGACCGACGGCGCACGCACCGACCACGTAGGCCCACGAGGCGGCGGTTCGCGATCCGGCGGCGTTCGACGTGATGCCGTACCCGAGCCCGTTCTGGCTGCCGCCGAAGTACTCGGCGACGAACGCGGTGATCACCGCCACCGGTGCGGCGATCTTGACCGCGGTGAAGAGGTACGGCACGGCATTGGGGATCCGCGTCTTGACGAGGATGGCGCTCGGCGACGCGGCGTACGAGTGCATCAGTTCCATGTGGGTGGCGCTGACCTGACGCAGGCCCTTCGCCACGTTCACCAACACGATGAACGAGACGATCATCGTGACCATGATGCGGCGGGGCACCTCGGTCGTGCTCGCGAACATGTTGTTCAGCACGGGCACGATCACGATGATCGGAATCGCGTTCAGGGCGATGGCGAGCGGCGTGACCAGTTCGTGCGCCACCCGGAAGCGCATCAGCACGAAACTCAACGCAACGCCGACGACGATGCCGAGCACCAGGCCGACGAACGCGTTCTGGCCGGTGACCAACATGGCGTCCCACACGTCGGACCAGTTGTCCTGCAGCGCGGTCCAGATCGCCGATGGTGCGGGCAGGAGGAACGGCTGGATGTCGAAGAGATGGACGACCACCTCCCACACGCCGATGAACAACCCGCCGACGATGAGCGGCGGGACGACGACCTTGCCGACCGCCGACGCCGCACTCATCGATCCTCGATGCCGCGTGGCCCGGGCGGCGTGGCGTTCTCGGGCAGCACCTCGTCGGGTCCGGGCCCTTCGACACGTCGCAGCGCCTCGCGGACCTCGGTGATCTTGCCGTAGAAGCGGCTGTCCTCGCGGGTGTCCTCGTCGCGCTCGTCGCCGAGGTGCACGTCGATGATGTCGGTGATGCGTCCGGGCCGCGGCGACATCACGACGACACGGTTCGACAGGTAGACCGCCTCGGGAATCGAGTGCGTGACGAACACGACGGTGGTCTGGGCGGCCGCACAGATCCGCAGCAGTTCGGCCTGCATGTGCTCACGGGTCATCTCGTCGAGCGCGCCGAACGGTTCGTCCATCAGCAGCAGCGGCGGGTGCGAGGCGAGCGCCCGGGCGATGGCGACACGCTGCTGCATCCCACCGGACAGCTGCCAGGGCATGTGCGCCCCGAAGTCCGACAGCTGGACGAGTTCGAGCATCTCCTCGGCGCGCTGTTGCCGTTTGGCCTTGTTCCAGCCCTTGAGTTCGAGCGGGAGTTCGATGTTCTTGCGGACGGTCCGCCAGTCGAACAGGCCCGACTGCTGGAACGCCATGCCGTAGTCCTGGTCGAGACGGGCCTGCTTGGCCGACTTGCCGTTGACCAGCACGTTGCCCGCCGTCGGCTCGATCAGGTTGGCGATCAGCCGCAGCAGCGTCGACTTGCCGCAGCCCGACGGGCCGATCAACGACAGGAAGTCGCCCGCCTGGATCGACAACTCGATGTCGGTCAACGCGTCGACCTGATTCGGCCGGCCCGCGTTGAAGACCATCGACAGCCGGTCGACGATGACCGCCGCCGAGGTCGACAACGACGATGTGGACGATGAATTGGACGAGTGGGTTGACGACGTGGTCACGCGACCTCCCGCGGTCGGTTGCGCATGGCGATCGCCTCGATGCCGACGATGAACCCGAACATCACGAGGCCGAGCGAGGCCGCGCCGAAGACCGCGGTGTACACCTGTGCCGGATCGCTCGTGGCCTTCTGGCCGTAGGTGAGCGAGGCGAAGCCGACGCCGCGGACGCCCGTCGAGATCTCCGACACGATCACCCCGATCACCGACGCGGTCGCGGCCAGTTTCAGGCCGGGCACCATCGACGGGATCGCCGCGGGGAACTTCAGTTTCACGAGCGTGCTCCACCAGCTCGCGGCGTAGCTGTCCATCAGCTCGAGCGAGGCGGCCGGCGCCGAACTCAGGCCCCTGAGGGTGGCGACGGCGATCGGGAAGAAGGCGAGGAAGGCACCGAGCGACGACACCCACATCCACTTCGGCAGGTCCCA
This sequence comes from Ilumatobacteraceae bacterium, assembly GCA_963752815.1. Lineage (GTDB taxonomy): Bacteria > Actinomycetota > Acidimicrobiia > Acidimicrobiales > Ilumatobacteraceae > Sva-07. The sequence continues at coordinate 84,110 of CAVVZI010000013.1, forward strand.
GTTGCCGCCGAACGCGGCCACTTGCGGCGCCAGGGCGATCAGCGGGATCGTCTGCGACGCGATGACGTAGGGCAGTAGGCCCCGTTCGATCACCTTGAACCGGGACATCACGACCGCGAGCGCGACGCCGAAGATCCCGCCGAGCAGCAGGCCGACGAGCGCCATCCGGAACGTGTACCAGCTGTAGCCGAGGATGGCCCGCCAGATCGGCGTGTCCCTGCCACGCACTTCGGGATCGAACAGCCGCTGCCACATCTCCCACGTGTGCGGCATCGCCCGGTCGCTGGCGCGCGGGATCAGGCGCCATCCGAAGATCTCGCCGCCCTCCTCCGGGCCGAACGCCTTGTACAGCTCCCACAGCGCCGCCACGCAGAGCAGGGCGACGACGAAGAGCGCGGCTCTCCGCAGGCCGCGCGTGATCATGAGGCGCCGATCACGAGCGGGCGAGGGCTTGTTCTCGAAGGGCCGGGATCACGTGCTCGCCGTACTGGGTGAGCGTGTGGTCCTTGCCGTCGTGCTGGAGGTAGATCGCGAACTGGTCGACGCCCAGGGCCGCCAACGCATGCAGCTTGTCGAGTTGCGCCTCGACCGGCCCGAGGATGCAGAACCGGTCGACGATCTCGTCGGGCACGAACGTGGTGTGGGTGTTGCCGGCCTGGCCGTGCTGGTTGTAGTCGTAGGCGTCGCGGCCCTTGATGTAGTCGGTGAGCGCAGTCGGCACGGCCGACGAGTCGCCGTAGCGCTCGACGATGTCGGCGACGTGGTTGCCGACCATCCCGCCGAACCACCGGCACTGGTCGCGCATGTACGCCAGGTTCTCGGTCGGGCCGACATAGGCCGGCGCGGCGACGCAGATCGTGATGTCGTCGGGATCGCGCCCGGCATCGCTCGCCGCGGTCCGCACGGCGCCGATCGTCCATTCGGCGATCGACAGGTCGGCGAGCTGCAGGATGAACCCGTCGCAGTTCTCGCCGATCATCTTCAGCGCCTTCGGGCCGTAGCCGGCACCCCAGACCTCGAGCCCACTCCTCGTCGCCCACGGCAGCGTGATCGTCGAGCCCTTGTAGTCGACGCTGCGGCCGTTGGCGAGTTCCCGGATCACGTGGATCGCCTCGCTCATCGTGGCGAGCGTGGTGGGCTTGCCGTTGGTGACGCGCACGGCCGAGTCGCCGCGGCCGATGCCGCAGACCGTGCGGTTGCCGTACATCTCGTTGAGCGTGGCGAACGTCGACGCGGTGACCGTCCAGTCGCGGGTCGCCGGGTTGGTGACCATCGGCCCGACGACGATGTTGCGGGTCTCGTTCAGGATCTGGGAGTAGATGACGTACGGCTCCTCCCACAGGATGTGCGAGTCGAACGTCCAGACGTGGCTGAACCCGTACGTCTCGGCCCGCTTCGCCAGGTCGATCACCCGCGCCGCCGGCGGCGTCGTTTGGAGTACTACCCCGATATCCATTCAGCGCGTTTCCGGGAAGCCGAGGTCGATGGTGCTGGTGGCCGGGTCGGGCCAGCGGCTCGTGACGACCTTGGCCCGGGTGTAGAAGTTGACGCCCTCGGGCCCGTACATGTGGGTGTCGCCGAACAGGCTCGCCTTCCAGCCGCCGAAGCTGTAGTAGCTGACGGGGACGGGGACGGGGACGTTGACGCCGACCATGCCGACCTGCACGTCGAACTGGAACTGGCGGGCGGCGCCGCCGTCGCGGGTGAAGATCGCCGTGCCGTTGGCGTACGGGTTGGCGTTGATCGTGTCGATGCCCTCCTGGTAGCCGCTGACGCGCATCACCGAGAGCACCGGACCGAAGATCTCGTCGCGGTAACAGGCCATGTCGGGCGTGACGTGGTCGAGCAGGGTCGGGTTGAGGAAGAAGCCGTCCTCGGGCACGCCCTCCCGGCCGTCGACGACGACGGCGGCACCTTCGGCGGGCGCCGCGTCGACGTAGCCCCTCACCTTGTCACGGTGCTCGCCGGTGATCAGCGGTCCCATCTCGTTGCCCGCCTCGTTGCCCGGGCCGACCTTCACCTGCGGGATGCGCTCGGCGATCTTCGCCACCAGTTCGTCGGCGATGCTCTCCGAGGCGAGCACGACGCTCACCGCCATGCAGCGTTCGCCGGCCGATCCGTAGCCCGCGCCGATCGCCGCGTCGGCGGCCATGTCGACATCGGCGTCGCTCAGCACGAGCATGTGGTTCTTGGCACCGCCGAGGGCCTGCACGCGCTTGCCGTTGGCCGTGCCCGTCTCGTAGATGTACCGGGCGATCGGCGTGGAGCCGACGAAGCTGACCGCGGCGACGTCCGGGTGCTCGAGCAGCGCGTCGACGGCCACCTTGTCGCCCTGCACGACGTTGAAGCAACCGGCGGGGAGCCCTGCCGTGGCGAGCAGCTCGGCGAGGTAGAGCGACACCGACGGGTCCTTCTCGCTCGGCTTGAGCACGAACGTGTTCCCGCAGGCGAGCGCGTTGGCGAACATCCACATCGGCACCATCGCCGGGAAGTTGAACGGGGTGATGCCGGCGACGACACCGAGCGGCTGGCGGATCGAGTACACGTCGATGCCGCTGGCGGCCTGCTCGGAGTACTCGCCCTTGATCAGCTGCGGGATGCCGCATGCGAACTCGATGTTCTCGAGCCCGCGAGCGACCTCGCCGAGCGCGTCGGTCAGCACCTTGCCGTGTTCGGCGGTGAGCATCGACGCGATCTCCTTGCGGTTCGCGTCGACGAGTTCGCGCAGCCGGAACATGACTTCGGCGCGCTTCGACAGCGACGTGGCCCGCCACTCCGGGAACGCCGCCTTCGCGGCCGCGACCGCGGCATCGACCTCGTCGGTCGACGCGAGATCGACGGCTCCCGACTGCTCACCCGTCGCCGGGTTGTAGACGACCGCCGAGCGGCCGGACGTGGACTCGACGACCTTGCCGTCGATCCAGTGACTGATTCTGTTCATCGGTTCCCTCTCGTTCTGCGCCCTGTGCCGTTCGGTTCGTTCTGGCCCCGTCCCCAAACGAACCGAATCACTTCAGATAGGTGGACAGGCCGCGCTTGATGTACTTGCCGTGGCCCTTGGTGCCGACGTAGCTGTCGTTCTCGACGACGACCGTGCCGCGGCTGATGACCGTGTCGACCTTGCCGTCGATCTCGAAGCCCTTCGTACGCCGAGTAGTCCATGTTCATGTGGTGCTTGTCGTTGATGCCGATCTTCGTCTTGCCGTTCGGGTCCCACACGAGGATGTCGGCGTCGGCGCCCGGCTCGATCACGCCCTTGTCGGGCAGGCCGAACATGCGCGCCGGCGTGGTCGAGCACGTCTCGACCCAGCGCTCGAGGCTGATCTCACCGGTGACGACGCCCTGGTAGATCAACTCCATCCGGTGTTCGACGCCACCGATGCCGTTGGGGATGGCGGCGAAGTTGCCGATCCCCATCTCCTTCTGGTCCTTCATGCAGAACGGGCAGTGATCGGTGGAGATGATCGCCAGCTCGTTCATCCGCAGACCCTTCCACAGGTCGGCCTGGTGGTGTGCGTGCTTGGTGCGCAGCGGCGTCGAGCACACCCACTTGGCGCCCTCGAAGCCGGGTGCGCCGAGCTGGTCCTCGAGCGTGAGGTACAGGTACTGCGGGCATGTCTCGGCGAACACGTTGAGTCCCGCGTGCTGCGCCGCCGCGACCTCGGCCAACGCCTCCGAGGCCGACATGTGCACGATGTAGAGCGGCACGTTGCCGGCGACCTTGGCGAGTTCGATCGCCCGGTGCGTGGCCTCACCCTCCAGCTCGGCGGGCCGGGTGAGCGAGTGGAACTTCGGGTCGGTGTCGCCGCGGGCGATCGACTGGGCGACGAGCACGTCGATGGCGATGCCGTTCTCGGCGTGCATCATGATCATCGCCCCGGACTCGGAGGCGTTCTGCATCGCTCGCAGGATCTGGCCGTCGTCGGAGTAGAGGACGCCCGGGTAGGCCATGAACAGCTTGAAGCTCGTGATGCCCTCGTTGTCGACGAGGTAGGTCATCGCCTTGAGCGACTCCTCGTCGACGCCACCGATGATCTGGTGGAACGCGTAGTCGATCGCGCACTCACCGGCGGCCTTGTCGTGCCACGCACCGAGCGCATCCTGCACGCTGCCGCCCGTGTTCTGCACGGCGAAGTCGACGATCGTGGTGACGCCGCCCCACGCCGCGGCGCGGGTGCCGGTCTCGAACGTGTCGGACGCCTCGGTGCCACCGAACGGCATCTGCATGTGGGTGTGCACGTCGATGCCGCCGGGCACCACGTACTTGCCGGTGGCGTCGATCGTGCGATCGGGCACGATGCCCATCCCGGCGGCCTGGCCGGGGGCGAGGATGGCGACGATCTTCTCGCCGTCGACGAGCACATCGGCCTCCCGGCGCCCGACGGCCGAGACGACGGTGCCGCCCGAGATCAGGGTGGTGCTCATCGGCTCACCCCTCCACGATCTCGCCGTAGGCGTCGGGTCGGCGGTCGCGGTAGAAGGCCCAGCCGTCGCGGACCTCCCGGATGGCGTCGAGGTCGAGGTCGCGGATCACGAGCTCCGGCTTGTAGGTGTCCGCCACGTCACCGACGAACTGACCGCGCGGGTTGGCGAAGTAGGTCTGACCGTAGAAGTCGTTGTCGCCGAGGTCCTCGATGCCGACACGGTTGATCGCACCGACGTAGTACATGTTCGCGGCGGCCGCGGCCGGCTGCTCGAGCTGCCACAGGTAGGCCGACAGCCCGCGGGACGTGGCCGAGGGGTTGAACACGATCTCGGCGCCGTTCAGCCCGAGGATGCGCCAGCCCTCGGGGAAGTGCCGGTCGTAGCAGATGTACACGCCGACCTTGCCGACGGCGGTGTCGAAGATCGGATATCCGCCGTTGCCGGGACGGAAGTAGAACTTCTCCCAGAAGCCCTTCACCTGCGGGATGTGTTGCTTGCGGAACTTCCCGAGGTAGGTGCCGTCGGCATCGATCACCGCCGCGGTGTTGTAGTACACGCCGGGCTGCTCGATCTCGTACATCGGCAGCACCATCACCATCTTCAGCTCCTTGGCGAGCGCCTGGAACCGCTTGGTGGTGGGGCCGTCGGGGATGTACTCGGTGTACTCGTAGTACTCGGGGTCCTGCACCTGGCAGAAGTAGGGACCGTAGAACAGTTCCTGGAAGCAGATGATCTGGGCGCCGTCGGCGGCGGCTTCGCGGGCCGCGTCCTCGTGTTTGACGATCATCGATTCCTTGTCGCCGGTCCAATCGGTCTGTAGCAACGCGGCTCTGATGATGTTCGCCATGAGGTCCCTCGTGATCGGTCGTCCGGGTGGATCCGCCACCCGGTTGTGCCAGGTAGGGCCGACAATAGTGACACACCTGGAGCGGGACAACCGACGCTGCCGGCTCGCACACGGCATTCACAATCCGGAAACAGCGAGCGGCTGCAAGAGCTGTGCCGCGATGCCGACGATCCGCTCCGCGTGGCACTGGATCTTCGGCAAACACCTGCCCCGACCGCCCGATCCGGAACGCACCGTCGAAGCCGGTTGGGTGCCGGTGTGGCAGGCCCCGATGCTGGTCGACGAACTCGTCACCGCCGGCATCCCGGCCGTCTGGACGGAGGACTTCGGGCTGAATCCGATGCTGTATCACCGCGAGGCGATGGCGCGCATCTTCGTCACCGAGGACCGCAAGGCCGAGGCCGAATCGTTGATCGCCGACGTCACCGGCCTCCCCCCGGCCCACCGCCCCATCTGACTCCGCTCACCCGATCCGGTCCGACCCCGTCCACCCCACGTTTGCGTCAAGATTTCCGAGGGCCGGGTCTCGAAAATCCTGACGCAAACGGGTGGTCGAACGCCGGCCTGTCGTTTGCGTCGGAAAATTTGAGGAACGGGTCACGGATTTTTTGACGCAAACGGGCATTGGTGCCGCCTGGTGGGGATGGTCACCCACGTTCGGGCATGCATGACGAACTCGTGGCGATCGCGAAGAGACAGGAAGGGCTGATCAGCGCGGCACAGCTGGGGTCGGTCGGCCTCACGGAATGGCAGCAGCGCCGACTGACGGCCGGTTGGCTGACCCGCGTGGCGCCCCGCGTCTACGCGGTCAGAGGCGTGCCGGAGACACATCGGTACCGACTCCGGCTCGGGCTGCTGTGCCTCGGCGAGCGGAGTTGGGTGAGTTACGAGGCCGCGGCCACGCTCCACGCGCTCGATCGGTCGACTCTCGACGCCGTGGAGTTCACCGTCGACCGCAACCGACGGACCGACGTTCTGCCGTTCACCGTCCACACGACGACGATGCTGAAACCGATCGATTTCGTCGTGGTCGACGGCTTCCGCACGATGTCGGCCACCCGCACGATCATCGACCTCGCCCATGCCCGGGCCCACATCCGACGGGTCGAGGCGGCGATCGACAGTGCGGTGCGCCTCGGCCTGTCGTCGCCGGAGGTGCTCGCCAACCGGCTGGAGACGCTGCGGGGATCGGGACGCTGGGGCTGTCGGCTCGTCGACGAGTTGATCGTCGACTCGGGCGGTCACACGATGCTCGAACGGCGGTTCCTCGAGATCGTCCGTCGCATCGGCCTCCCTCGACCACGGACGCAGGTGGTCCATCGCAAGAACGGTCGGCACGTGGCCCGGGTCGACTTCCTGTTCGACGAGGCCGGCGTCGTGATCGAGGTCACCGGCCGGCTCGGCCACAGCACGCCCATCGAACGTGCCAGAGACGCCCAACGCCGCAACGAGCTCCAGGACATCGGTCGACGCGTGTACGAGTACACGTGGGAAGACGTCACCGAACGACCGGCGTTCGTCACCCGCACCCTCCTGCAACGTCTCCGCATGGTTGCGTAAACACTCGTTTGCGTCGGGATTTCTGAGGACGGGTTCTCAGAAATCCCGACGCAAACGTATGGTGACGACCCGAAGCGGCGCGGGGAGGACAACACGATGGTCAAGAATCGATGGATCGCGCGCGCGATGGTGGTGGTGCGCTCGGCGTCGCCGCATGCACGGCGACCGAATCCGGGACCGACGCCGGGCCAACCGACCGAGACGACCACCAGCGCGACCAACGCCACCACCGACACGCCCGAACGAGGATCCGATGCCCGACCCCACCACACCGCCCAGCACGGCGACCGACGGCGACACGAGCGGAACGAACGCCGCGGCACCGACCGCACCCGCCGAGACAGACACGACGGCCGCGCCGCCCACGACCGTCGCTCGCCCGGAGGGTCCGGCGGCCGACATGTCCGAGACGCTCACCGCCGGCAATGGCGTGTTCATGGGCGAGCCCCTCACCACCGACCTCGACGCGGCCGGATACTCCGAGCACGAGTACGTCGCGGCCGGCACGGCGACGTCGTACACGTCGAGCGAGCGCACGAGCGACGGGCGCTGGACGTTCACCCCCGATGGCGCGGCGCCTTACCGGACGCGCGTCCTCGTGCGGATGCCGGCCGACCCTGCCGACTTCAGCGGCACGGTCGTGCTCGAGTGGCTCAACGTGAGTGGCGGGGCCGACGCCAACCCCGAGTGGGCGGGCATCCACGAGGAGGTCATCCGGGAGGGTCACGCGTGGGTCGGCGTGTCGGCGCAGATGATCGGCGTGATGGGCGGCCCCGTCCTCGTGCGGACGAACTCGCCCGGCGCGGAGAACGCCGGGCTGGGTCTGCGGGCGATCGACCCCGAGCGGTACGGGACGCTCGACCATCCCGGTGACGGGTTCGCCTTCGACATCTACACGCAGGTGGCCCGGGCGATCCGTACCGGGGCCGGCCTCGACGGTACGACGCCCGACGCGCTCGTCGCCGCCGGCGAGTCGCAGTCCGCCTTCGCCCTCGTCACCTACTACAACGGCGTGCAGCCCCTGACCCAGGCCTTCGACGGGTTCTTCGTGCACAGCCGCGGTGGTGTCGCGATGGGTCTCGTCGGACCGGGTGAATCGGCCGACCTGGCCGGCGCGATCGGCGGCGGCGGGCCCTCGACGTTCCGCGACGACCAGCCCGCGCCCGTGTTCGATCTCCAGACCGAAGGTGACGTCACCGGGATCCTCGGCTCCTCCGTGGCCCGCCAGCCCGACCACGATCGGTTCCGGCTGTGGGAGGTCGCCGGCACGGCCCACTTCGACCAGCACCTGCTCGGTGCCAGCGCCGCAGTACATCGACTGCGGCTACCCGATCAACAACGGCCCGCTCGACGTCGTCGCCAAGGCCGGGTTCCGCGCGCTCGTCACGTGGATCGAGACCGGTGCGGCACCCGTCGAGGCGCCACGGATCGAGCTGACCGCCGACGCATCGCCCGCGATCGTGCGCGACGAGGACGGGATCGCCGTCGGTGGGATCCGCACGCCACCCGTCGACGTGCCGGTCGCGACGCTGTCGGGCGAGCCAGGGCCCGAACGCGGCGCTCGCCTGCATCCTGTTCGGCACGACCACGGCGTTCACGCCCGAGCGCATCGCCGAGCTCTATCCGTCGCGGGCCGACTACGAGCAGCGCTACGCGGCCAGCGCCGACACCGTCATCGATCAGGGCTTCGTGCTGCCCGTCGACCGCGACCGTCTCCTCGACTACGCCGACCCGTCCGCCGTCGCCCCCTGAACTCCGTCGCCCCTCAAATCATCGTTTGCGTCGGGATTTCTGAGGGCCGTCCCTCAGAAATCCCGACGCAAACGCTGGCTGGACGTGTCGGATGGGGCGGATGGGTCGGATCGAGTCGGTTCAGATGGCGCTGTGGCGGAGGAGTTCGTGGGCCATCGGGCATTCGGCGACGATGGCGGGTGGACCCATGGGGACCCGGCCGTGGCGGCCGACGACGTCGGTGACCATCGAGGTGGGGATGATCTCGACGTCGAGTTCCCACGGATCGCGCTCCTCCGCCAACGCGCCGATCTTGGCGACCATCGCATCGACGAACCCGCTCGGCAACCGACGACCGATGCCGGCCACCAGCCACACGGGGGTTCCCGCGGCACGAGCACAAGCGGCGATCGTCGACGAACCGATCGGCACGATCGCACGCTGCGAATCCGTGGCCAGCGCCTCGATCAACACGACATCGGCCGCACGGCACGCGACCCCGGCAGCCCCCGAATCGACCGGCTCGTAGTCGACGTCGTACCGCTCGAGTCGACGCACGAACGACGTGGCGGTGTGGCCGACATCCATCGTCAGCACGCGGACGTCTCCCCGGCGGATCAGCCCCTCGCCGATCACGTCGGGGGCGCCGATCGTCACGACCGTGGCCTCGTCGGGCAGCGCGGCGCCGAGTTCGGCACCCGTGCGGTCGTTGCGGATCTCGTCGGCCAACTCCCACACGGCCTCGAACGGCTCGGCCGAGGTGGTCACGTTGGCGCACAACCACCACAGCGGTCCGACGAACGGATGACGCTCGACGATGCGGCGACATGCCACGACCAGGCCGGACGGATCGACGCGCAGCGACCCGAGCGCGTGGGCCGTCTCCTCGGCCAGCGACGCCGGATCGGCACCTTGGGCACGAGCCACGTAGCGGAGGTGCTCGATCGGATGCACGTGTCGACGGTAGCTCTATTCCGCAGAGCATGACCATCGGACCGACTTGTCGCGCGGTGCCTGACCCCACGCAACAAGTGGGTCGAGCGCGGTCGGGGTCGCTACGATCGCCAGCCGTGGCCGACACCGCCTCCCCGCTCACTGCGCCGATCGGCAAGCAGCTCCCCACCGACCTCAGCCTCACACCGCTGGTCGACGGGGCGGCAGGTCAGGCGCGCCCGCTGATGGATTGGCTGACCACGTTCCATCTGGCGTCGGTCATCCTCGATCCGTACACCAACGAGAGCAGCTGGATCCTGCGGACCGCCACGCGGATCCTCGAACCGTTCCGCGGCTCGGACGCCCGCATCAACCTGATCGTCACGTCCGGCCCGGCCGATGCGCAAGCGTTCCTCGGTCCGCTCACCGAGAACTTCCTCGTGTTCTGCGACGCCGACCGCTCCGCCGTCAAGGCGATCGGTCTCAGCGAACTCCCCGCGTTCGCGTTCATCCGTGTCGACGGCGTCGTCGCGGCGTGCGCACAGGGTTGGAACCCGCACCAATGGGGCGCGGTCGCCGATGCCATCGCGGAGACCACGTGGTGGTCGTCGATCACGGTGCCCGGCCCGAACGACCCGGGCGCTTTCCGCGGTTCGCCGGCGCTTGGTTGAGCGTGGCGGCTGAGCGTCGTGGTCGAGCGTCGGGGCTGAGGGTCGGGCGACAGACGCGTGGCCGATCGGTCGCCGCCCGCGATCCCTCCTGACGTTCCACGCGACCTGCCCATCGTCGACGCCCTCGACGACATTCGCGAGGCCCTGCGCGACCACCGGCGGGCGATCATCGTGGCGCCGCCCGGCGCCGGCAAGACGACCGTCGTCCCGCTCGCCCTGCTGACCGAGCCGTGGGTCGGCGACGGTCGCATCGTCATGCTCGAGCCCCGTCGCCTCGCCACCCGTGCGGCGGCGCAACGCATGGCCGCCACCACCCGCACCCGGGTCGGCGACCTGATCGGCTACCAGACCCGCGACGAGCGCCACATCAGCGCGGCGACCCGGATCGAGGTGGTCACCGAAGGCGTGCTGACCCGACGGCTGCAGCACGACCCCGAACTCCCCGGTGTCGCCGCCGTGATCTTCGACGAGGTCCACGAACGCAACCTCACGGCCGACCTCGGATTGGCGTTCACCATCGAAGTGGCCGCCACGATCCGACCTGACCTCGTGATCGTGGCGATGTCGGCGACCCCCGACATCGAGGGCCTGCAACGGGTGCTCGACGCGCCCGTCGTCACGAGCGACGGACGGATGTTCGACGTCGACATCCGCTGGCTCCCCCGATCGCCGGCCCGCGCCGGCGGTCGACCCGGTGGTTCCGGCAAGGGGCCCCGCCGGCCGCCGCGGCTCGCCGCGCACCAACCGATCGAACCCGACGTCGTCGCCGCGGTCCAGCGTGCGGTCGCGTCGGACGACGGCGACGTGCTGGTGTTCCTCCCGGGCATCGGCGAGATCCGACGGGTCGAACGGGCGCTCGCCGGCGGCCTGCCGGCCCACGTCGACGTGCACGCGCTCGCCGGCGCGCTGACGCTCGAGGACCAGGACCGGGCGTTGGCACCGTCACCCGCCGGGCGCCGGAGGGTCGTGTTGTCGACCGACATCGCCGAGACGTCGCTCACCGTCGACGGCGTGCGCATCGTGATCGATGCCGGCCTCGCCCGCGAACCGCGCTTCGACGCCCGCACCGGGCTCAGCCGCCTGACGACGGTGACCACCAGCCGCTCCTCGGCCGATCAACGCGCCGGTCGAGCGGGCCGCACCGAGCCGGGCGTGGCGTACCGGTTGTGGAGCAAGATCGAACACGGCACTCGACCGCGCCACCGCTCGCCGGAGATCGCCCAGGCCGACCTCGCCGGCTTCGCCCTCGAGTTGGCGGCGTGGGGCGCCGGCGCGGGCGATCTCGCCTTCATCGATGCGCCGCCTCAGCGGTCGCTCGAACAGGCGCGGGCGCTGCTCGTCGACCTGCACGCGCTCGACCCTGACGACAGCTCGATCACGCCGCTCGGCCGATCGATGCTCGGCCTCCCGGTGCACCCCCGACTCGCCCGGATGGTGGCGATCGAGCAGTCGGCACTGGCCTGCATCGTCGCCTCGATCGTCGACGAGCGCGACGTGTTCCGCGGGCGACCCGACGACCTCCCGGCCGACCTGTCGTTGCGCGTCGGCGTGGTCGCCGGCGCGGCGGTCCACGACGCCGCCGATCGGGGCGCCGTGCACCGCTTGCGCGACCGTGCGGCCGACCTCGCCCGCCGCGCCGGCATCCGGTTCGATCTCGACTCGGTCGACGTCGACCGCACCGCTGCTGCGCTCCTCTTGGCGTATCCCGACCGGCTCGCCGGACGCCGGCGGCACGGCCAGTTCCAGCTCCGTTCGGGCGAGGCCGCGTGGCTGCCCGACGACGATCCGCTCGCGGCGGAGGCGTTCGTCGTCGCCGCCGACCTCGACGGACGGGGCGCACGGTCGAGGATCCGGCTCGCCGCGGCGCTCGACGCGGCCGACGTGATCGCCGCGTTCGGCAGCGACGATCGTCGAGCAGCGGTCACTCGTGTGGGACGACGACCGTGACGATCTCGTCGAGCGGGTCGAGCGGCGGCTCGGCGCGATCCAGTTGGGCCGCACCGACGGCCGCGCCGAGCCCGGCGCTGAGACGACCGCCGCGTTGATGGAGCACGTCCGCCGGTCCGATCTCGCCCGACTGCCCTGGAACACGGCGAGCCGGGCGCTGCGCGAGCGGGTCGGGTACCTCCATCGCGTGCTCGGTGAGCCGTGGCCCGACTGGTCGATGCCGGCGCTGGCCCGGACCCTCGACGAGTGGCTCGCGCCCTACGTGCCGGGTATCACCGGTCGCTCCGACCTCGACCGCGTCGACCTGGCGATGGTGTTGCGGTCCCAGCTGCCGTGGCCCGCCGGAGCCGAACTCGACACGCTGGCTCCTGCTTCGCTGGAACTGCCGACCGGACGGTCGGTGCCCGTCGACTACTCGACGGACGCGCCGACCGCGGCTGTGCGCGTGCAGGACCTGTTCGGCGTCAAGGAGCATCCGACCGCCGGTGGTCGTCCGATCGTGTTGCACCTGCTGTCCCCGGCCGACCGTCCGATCCAGGTGACGGCCGACCTCCCCGGGTTCTGGGCCGGGTCGTGGGCGGAGGTCCGCAAGGAGATGGCCGGCCGCTACCCGAAGCACCAGTGGCCGACCGACCCGGCCAACGCCGACCCGAAGCGACTCCGCGACCGCTGACGATCCGACGCTGTGATCGGGCCCGCGCGCCAGGTCACAGAAGTCCGCGGGCACGCTCGCTCGAGTTGTTCTACGCTCGTCGGTTCATGTTGGGAGCATGGCGGGCGAGTCGTGCCGCGGTGGGCGCGGCGGCGGTCGTGCTCCTTCTCGCGGCGTGTGGACCCGCCGAATCGCCCGAGCAGGTCGCCGGCTCGACGTGCGTCGGCTCGACCAACGCCGCCGGCTTGACGAACCTGTTCGATCAGATCCCCGGCGGCATGTTCGCCGCCGACTACCAACGCGCCGTCCCGCTGCCCGACGGCCGCACGCTCTGGCTGTTCCAGGACGCGTCGATCACGCTGCCCCCTCCACCGCCGCCGCCCGAGCCGCCGCCGCTCCCGCTACCCGGAACTCCCCCACCGCCTCCCGTCGTGCCGGCCACCCGGCTCGTCCACAACGCCGCGCTGCTCCAGACCGGGACGTGCTTCGACCTGCTCCGCAGCGGCACCGACGACGCACCCGGCCCCTGGCTGTTCCCCGCCGAGACCGCACCGTTCTCCCACTGGTTCTGGCCGCTCGACGCCACGGTGGGGCAGGACGGCCGCCTGTACGTCTTCGTCGCCGAGATGGTCGAACGCGGGCCGTTGTACCTGTCGACCACCGAGCCGATCGCCACCCGCGTCGTCGCGGTCGATCTCGCCACCATGACACCGGTCGCGGCCGGCCTCGCGCCGAACGCCAGCGCGTCGCTCTACGGCTTCTCGATCACGAGCGACGCGACGTGGACGTACCTGTACTCGCAGTGCCACCGCCAGTTCGGCTGGTCACCGTCGATCCTCCTGCTGGCGCACGACCTGTCGTGTTCGGCCAACGTGACCGTCGCGCGGGTCCCGAAGGGCCAGGTCCTCCAGTCGCCGAGCTACTGGGACGGCGCGACCTGGCAACCGGACGCCGCGCGAGCCAAACCGGTGATCCCGAGCGCCGGGCGCAGCGTCAACCCGAGCCAGGTGCGCTGGACCGGGTCGGAGTTCGTGGCGGTCACCAAGGTCGGCGACTGGTTCGGCACGACCGTGTTCCTCGACCGTGCCCCGGCGGCGCAGGGGCCGTGGACCACCTACGCCCGAATGCGGGTGGACCCGAAGTGCGACCCCACCGTGTGCAACACGTATTTCGCGTCGTGGGTGCCGTTCAACGTGAGCGGCGGCCAGTGGATGATCGGGCTGTCGAACAACCGCTGGGACGGTCGCGTCTCGGAGATCAACCGGCCCACATTCCTCACCGTGCCACCACCCGGGCAGTTCGCGCTCGCCGCCCGCTGCAGCCGGGTGCAGTGCTGACCGGCGAACCGAACTGTCACACTGGGCTGCCGTCACGGACCGGTACGAATGGGCGGGGACCACCGAGTCGTGCCAGAGTGCCCGCCGATGATGACCCGCTCGACCCGTTCCGCCGCGCCCGCTGTCCGCCTCATGGTCGCGTCGGCCGCCTGCGCCGCGCTGCTGCTCGCCGCCTGCAGCGGTTCCGACGACGCCGCCCCGACGGGCACCGCGACGGATGCTGCCTCGACCACGGCGACCCAGTCCACCGACGCTCCGACCACCGATGCTCCCACCTCTGACGCGCCGACGACAGACGCGCCGACGACAGACGCTCCGACCACCGACGCGGCGCTCGCCGCGTTCGAGACGATCGCCCCGGCGCCTACGACGTCGGCGTGCAGACGATCACGATCACCGACGCCGACCGCAACCGCCCGCTGACGGTGGACGTGTGGTTCCCGATCGACGACGCGACCGGCCTCCCGGCCCACCAGTACACCCTCCTCCCCGGCGCCTACTACGAGTCGCCGACCGCGGTCGATGCCGACTCGACCATGGTCGCCCCCGGCGGCCCGTTCCCGCTCGTCGTCTACTCCCACGGCAGTGGGGGCCTGCGCTACCTCGACTCGAACTACACCGAGGCGATCGCCAGCCACGGCTACATCGTCGCCGCGCCCGACCACACCGGGAACACCGCCATCGAGCGATTGGGCAACACCGAGGACGACTTCGACGTGATCGCCCTCAACCGGCCGCAGGACATCGAGGCCGTGATCGACGCCATGACCGACCCCGCCCACCCCGAGGCCGGCGCGTTCGCCGCCGGCGTCGATCCGGAGCAGATCGCGGTCACCGGCCACTCGTTCGGCGGGTTCACGGCGTACGCCATGGCATCGGGCTACACCAACGCGCTCGGCACGTTCGAGGCCGATCCGCGCGTCGATGCGATCATCCCGCTCGCGCCGGCCACCGGTGACGGTTCGGGACGGTTGCTGAGCGACGAGGATCTGGCGGCGATCACGGTCCCCGCCCTGGTGATGGTCGGCACGAACGACCAGACGGCACCGCCGACGCCCAACGTCGACCGGCCGTGGGAGCTGTCGAAGAGTGAGCCGAGCTACCGGGCCGATTTCGTCGACGGCCAGCACCAGACGTTCAGCGACTTCTGCGAGTACCAGCAAACGGTCCCGCTGCTGCCGAACGTCCCGCCGCTGATCCTCGACACGATCAACGCCTACGCCGCGGAGGGATGCTCGCCAGGCGACATGCCGATCGACCGGGCCCACGACCTCCAGAACACGCTCGCCGTCACGTTCCTCGACTCGGTGTTCCGCGGCGGCGAGATGATCGATCCCGCCGTCGTGGCGATCCCCGACGACCTGATCTACGCCGTGAAGTGAGGCGGTGAAATAACGCCACGCTGACCCCCGGCCGTAGGCTCGCAACCATGGCCGATGTCTCCGCCCAGCCCGATTTCACCTACACCGAACTGCTGCCGCTGCACGGTCCCGGCAGCCACGACGACACGCCGTACCGGCTGATCTCGACCGAGGGCGTGTCGACGTTCGACACGCCCGAGGGCACGTTCCTCAAGGTCGATCCCGAGGCGATCCGCCGCCTCACCGCCGAGGCGATGCACGACATCGCCCACTACCTCCGCTCGGCCCACCTGCAGCAGTTGCGCAACATCCTCGACGACCCCGAGGCGTCCGACAACGACCGCTTCGTGGCCCTCGACCTGTTGAAGAACGCGTCGATCGCGGCAGGCGGCGTGCTGCCGATGTGCCAGGACACCGGCACCGCGATCGTGAAGGGCAAGAAGGGCCAGTTCGTGTTCACCGGGGGCGGCGACGAAGCGGCGATCGCCCACGGCATCTTCGACACGTACCAGACGTCGAACCTGCGCTACAGCCAGATGGCCCCGCTCGACATGTACACCGAGAAGAACACGGGCACGAACCTGCCGGCCGAGATCAAGATCTCGGCGGTCGACGGCGACGCCTACTCGTTCCTGTTCATGGCCAAGGGCGGCGGGTCGGCGAACAAGAGCTACCTCTACCAGGAGACCAAGGCGCTGCTCAACGAGGCGACGCTGCTGCCCTGGATCTTCGACAAGATGCAGAGCCTCGGCACCTCGGCGTGCCCGCCGTACCACCTGGCCGTCGTCATCGGCGGCACGTCGGCCGAGTTCGCCGTCGAGACGGCCAAGCTCGCCACCACCAAGTACCTCGATTCGCTGCCGACCGAGGGTTCGGCCGGCGGGCACGGCTTCCGTGACGTCGAACTCGAAAAGGCCGTGCTGAAGCTCGCCCAGACGACGGGGATCGGGGCCCAGTTCGGCGGGAAGTACTTCTGCCACGACGTGCGGATCATCCGGCTCCCCCGCCACGGCGCCTCGTGCCCGGTCGGCATCGCCGTGTCGTGCTCCGCCGACCGCCAGGCGCTCGGCAAGATCACCAAGGACGGCATCTTCCTCGAACAGCTCGAGACCGATCCGGCCCGCTTCCTTCCGGAGGTGACCGAGGAGCACCTCGGCCGTGGCGCTGATGGGGACGAGGACGAGGCGGTGCACATCGACCTCAACCGGCCGATGGACGAGATCCGCGCCGAATTGTCGACGCTCGATGTCACCACGCGGGTGATGCTGACCGGCCCGATGATCGTCGCTCGCGACATCGCCCACGCCAAGATCAAGGAGCGCCTCGACGCCGGCGAGCCGATGCCCGACTACCTGCGTGACCACGCCGTCTACTACGCCGGCCCGGCGAAGACACCCGCCGGGTATGCGTCGGGTTCGTTCGGCCCGACCACCGCCGGGCGCATGGACAGCTACGTGGAACAGTTCCAGGCCGCCGGCGGCTCGATGGTGATGCTCGCCAAGGGCAACCGGTCGAAGCAGGTGACGGACTCGTGCGCGGAGCACGGCGGGTTCTACCTCGGCTCGATCGGCGGACCGGCCGCACGTCTCGCCCTCGACAACATCCGCAAGGTCGACGTGCTCGAGTATCCCGAACTCGGCATGGAGGCGATCTGGAAGATCGAGGTGGAGGACTTCCCGGCGTTCGTGGTGGTCGACGACAAGGGCCACGACTTCTACGCCGACGTCCGTGCCCGCGCCTCGATGCCCGTGTCGATCAGCTGACGTTCGGTTCGTTCGGGGTCGGGGCCGAAACGAACCGCGGTTCGTTCGGGGTCGGGGCCGAAACGAACCGAAGGGGGCTCAGCAGGCGGCGTGCGCGGCCGCGAGTGCGGCGGTGGCCTCGTCGGAGGTGACGTCGAGGATCACGTGGGAGATCGTGCGGTCGTCGGTGCGGGCGATCTCGCGGCCCACGCAGGTGGCGACGTCGGGGTTCTCGCCGCGCGTTTCGAGGACGTTGCCGACCCAGTTCGCAGCGATGCCACGGTCGTGGACGAACAGGTCGTCGGCGAGTTCGGCGTCGTCGGTGACGCCGTCGGCGAACGGGCAGCGCTGACCGTCCTGGGCGACGGGACCGTCGAGGAACTGATCGGTGACGATCTGATCGATGCAGAACGACGACGCCGGGAAGGCGGTGTGGCCCACTCCCTCCCAGATCACGTGCACCGCATCATCCAACGCGTCGGCGAACTCGGCGGCGTGGTAGCCCGGGGTCAGCGGATCGAACTCGGTGCCGATCACGAGGATCGGACGCTCGACGTCGACCGGTCGGATCGGTTCGATGGTGTGTTCGTTGCGCGGCAACGGGTCGCAGAAGCCCGACCCCTCGATCTCGGCGGCGAAGTCGGCGCAGTAGATGACCAGGTTGGCGACCTCGAACGAGGGTCCCGGCGACGATTCGGCTTCCGCGTCGGCCGGGGGCAGGGTCGGGTCGTCGGCCGCGAGGCCGGCGAGGGCCGACGCGTCACCATCGCGCGCATCACCGAGTGCTGTGGCCAGCAGCGGCCAGTCGCCGGCGAACGTGAGGGCGCGCTGGATGACGCTGTCGAACGTCTCGTCGTCCACCGCGTTCGGCTCGCCGGCGAAGTCGTCGGTCGGCAGCCCCTCGGCAGTGGCACGCAACTCGTCGAGCGCCGAACGGGTGTCGTCGCCCATCGGGCACGCGTCGCTCTGATCGCACAGCTCGATGAACCGGTCGAGCGCGGCGTCGACGCCGTCGTCGGCGTAGTACGGGAAGCCGCCGTCGGTGGCGCCGTCGGGCCCACCGACGAGCGGATCGGTCGCACCGTCGAGCACGAAGTGCCCCACCTGATCCGGATGGTCGGCCGCGAAGGTGGCGCCGATGATCGTGCCGTAGCTGTAGCCGAGGTAGTCGAGCCGTTCCTCGCCGAGCGCCACGCGGATCGCCTCGAGGTCCGCCGCGGAGTACGGGCCCGACAGGTAGGCCGCCAGTTCGCCGGTGTGCTGCGCACAGTCCGCCATGAATTCGGGGCTCTCGAGATCGGGGTCGTCACCACAGTCGATCGGAGGAGTCGACGCACCGATCCCCCGCGGGTCCCAGCTCACGATGTCGTAGGCGCGAAGGATGTCGGCCGGCATCGCCGATCGGATTCCCCACGCCGCGTCGAGGCCCGAGCCGCCCGGGCCTCCCGGGTTCATCACGAGCGTGCCCAGGCGGGTGCCGGTCGCCGGGTGCCGCGTGAGCGCGAGCGTGACGGGCGGGAGGTCGGCGCCCGGATCGAACGGATCCATCGGCACGTCGAGGGTCGTGCACTCCCAGTGCGTCGTGCCGAGGAGCGAGGGCGACGGGATGCCGAACGTCGCGCACGACCCCCACGCGAGCGTGGACGAATCGGTCGACGGGACGGCCGGAGGCTCGGTCGACACCGGACTGGACGGATCGCTGTCGGACGCCGTCGGTCGCGTCGGCGCCGGGTCACCACTCGGGTCACCGCTGGGATCGGCGATCGGCGTGCGGGCGCGCTCTTCGACCGCGACGTCGACACCCGGCGCGCACGCCGCGAGAACCGGTCCAGCGAGGAGCGATCCGGCGACGACGACCACGGCGAGCCGTCGACGCTGAATGGAACGGGATCGCACGACGTCAGTGTGGTCGATCAAGCGATGCTCACGAGATCGAGCCAGTCCTCGCTGAAGTAGTCGACGTCACCGTCGGGCATCAGCAGCACCTTGGTCGGCGCGAGTTCGCGGACGAACTCCTCGTCGTGACTGACGAGGATGATCGCACCCGGCCACTCGACGAGCGCGCTCGCGACGGCGTCACGTGACGGCGGGTCCAGGTTGTTCGTGGGCTCGTCGAGCAGGAGCAGGTTGTTCCGGCCGACCATCAGCATCGCGAGGGCCAACTTCGTCTTCTCCCCGCCCGACAACGTTCCGGAATCCTGGAACACCTTGTCGCCGGACAGCCCGAACATGCCGAGGAGACCGCGCAGTTGGGTCTCCGTGAGGTTGACGCCCGCGGGGACCGCGTCACGGATGTTGTCCAGCAGCGATTCGCTGGTCCGCAGGTTGTCGTGTTCCTGGGCGTAGTAGCCGGCATGGACCTGGTAGCCCAGTTCGAAGTCGCCGAGATCGGCCTCGGTCTCGCCCGCCAGGATGCGCAGCAGGCTGGTCTTGCCCGCGCCGTTGAGGCCCAGGACGAGGAGACGCTCGCCGCGCCCGAGATCGAAGCTGATGTCCTCGAACACCGTGGGTCCGCCGTAGGCCTTGCAGAGTTCGCTGGCGGTGATCACGGTGACGCCGCACGGCGGCGGGTCCGGGAAGCGCACGTTGAACGTCTTGGTCGCTCGCGGCGCATCGATCCGTTCGGTCTCGAGGCGGGCGATGCGCTTCTCGACGCTGTGCGCCATGGCGGCCTTGGTGGCCTTCGCGCCGAACCGATCGACGACGGTCTGCAACCGGTCGATCTCCTTGGCCTGCAACGTGGCCTTCTTGGCCCGTCGCGCTTCGTCCTCGGCCCGCGACCGCTGGTACTGGGTGTAGGTCCCGCGGTACTCGATCACCTCGCCGACCGACGTCTCGGTCGGACGGTCGAGGTGGAGCACGCGGGTGATCGATTCGTCGAGCAGCGCGAGGTCGTGGCTGATCACGAGCAGCGCGCCCTTGTACTGGCGCAGGAAGCTCATCAGCCAGACCTTGGCGTCGACGTCGAGGTGGTTGGTCGGCTCGTCGAGGCAGAGCACGTCGGAGCCGGCGAACAGGATGCGGGCGAGTTCGACGCGCCGTCGTTGACCGCCCGACAGCGTGCTGATCGGCTGGTCGAGCCGGGCATCGGGGATGCCGAGGCCGGCCGCCATGGCCCGGGCCTCGCTCTCGGCCGCGTAGCCGCCGTTGGTCCGGAACGACTCCTCGGCGTTCAGGTAGCGCGACACGTTTCGTTCGTCGGGCGTCTCCTCCATCGCGATGCGGAGCTTCTCGATGCGGACCATCTCGTCGTCGATGCCGCGGCCTGACAGCACGTGCGTCACGCAACTCCGACCGTCGAGGGCGGTGTCGATCTTGGGATCCTGCGGCAGATACCCGAACCCACCCTTGCGCACGACGCGCCCGGCCTTCGGTTCGGAAGCGCCGCCCAGGACCTTGAACAAGCTCGTCTTGCCCGCGCCGTTGCGGCCGACGATGCCCACCTTGTCGCGCGGCATCACGGTGAAGCTGGCGGAGTCGACGACGAGCCGGCCCCCCACTTCCACGGAGATCGCCTGGGCCTGCAGCACCCGTCCAGGCTACGGCGTGCCGGAAAACGTCAACCGGGCTTGCGTCACGCGCAACCGCGCTTGACACTCAGCCGTTCGGGCCCGTCCCACCCCCATCCGGCGGCGCAGCGGCGCGCCGGCGCTGCCGTCGTGGGCGGCGGGGTCGGTGGCGGCGTGGGCGCCGGGGCGACGGTCGGGGGTGGCGTCGGCGGCACGGTGGGTGCAGGGCGTCGGCGTGCGTCGGTGGAGCGGTGGCGGGCGTGGTCGGTGGAGCGGTGGCGGGCGCGGTCGTCGCCACCCCGGCGTTCGACGGGTTCGGCACGGTCGTCGCACCGCCGCCGGTCGGCTGGCGGGCGACCGTGGTCGCGGTCGCCCCACCGTTGTTCGACCCGCCGGAGGACGATCCACCGTTGCTCGACCCACCGGAAGGCTTGGAGGCGGGCGTGTTCGATCCCCGGCCGACCGCCGAATCGTCGGTGAACTGCGACTTCAGGCACTCACCGGCACCCAGCGCGGCCGGACCGAGCGCACTGGCGGTGAGATCGACGAGGACCTCCCGACCCGTGTTGGTCGGATGCAGCCCGTCCCCGCTCAGCACGCCGGGATAGCGGGCGGTCTGCTCCCAGTCGACGACATCGACGTTGGGGAACTCCCCGGCCAGCTTGCGGATCGTCTCGTTGACCTCGGCCCATGCCGGTCGGTACTCGGTGACCGTGTACAGCAGCGTCGGGCGCGGCGCCAGGCGGTACGAGGATGATCCGGAGTTCGTCCTCGAACCGCTGCTGGTCACGTCCGTAGTTGCTCCCCAGGTGCACGACCGCCGCATCCCAGTCGTCGGGCGTGCCGACCACCGGGTCGAGCACCTTGTCGAGCACCCGATTGCCGAAATCGATGAACCGGCTCGGCTCGGCCTCCACTTCGACCGCCCAGCCGAGCGGCACGAGCTTGTCGCACATGAGGCCGCTGTACCGGGTGGCGGTCGACGCCATGATCGAGTCGCCGATCACGAGGAGCCGATTGTCGATCACCTTGTCGCCGACCAACTCCGCGGCGGTGCCGTCCTCCTGCACGGGCCGGGTGACCGGGACCAACGGCTCGCGTTCGGGCGGCACCGTGGAGGGCAGGACACCGACGCCGCCCACGGTCGGCAGCGGCGCCAACGCCACCTGGTCGGCGGTGATGTCGCCCGTGCCGGCGCCCGCGCAGGCCGCGAACGCCATCGCGCACGCCGCGGCGAAGACGGTGCGACGGCAGATCACCGTCACATTGAAGCGCCTTTCGGCATTCGATTCACGCCGACTTGTTCGACCGCAGCTCGTCACGGATCTGCGCGAGCAGTTCGATCTCGGTCGGACCGTCGTCCTCGTCGACCTCTGGCCCCTTGAAGCGGTTGTAGGCCTTGATGATGAAGAACAGGATCAGGGCGACGGCGAGGAAGTCGATGAGGGCGCTGAAGACCAGGCCGATCGGGAAGAACGTGTCGCTGATCGAGAATCCGATGGCGGCGATGTTCGACTCGCCGAAGATCAACGCGATCAGGGGCGTGATCAACGCCGCGATGATCTGGTCGACGATCGCCTTGAAATACAACGCCATCACCAACCCGATGGCGACGACGACGACGTCACCCCTGTTGATGAACTCCTTGTACTCCAGGAGGAACTTCTTCATGCGTGCCAGTCAAGCACGTCCGCGCGATCGGCGAATCCTCACCGGGCGGTCCATCCCCCGTCGACGATGATGCTCTGGCCGGTGAGGAACGAGCCGGCCGGCGAGGCGAGCAGCAACAACGCACCGTCGAGTTCGGCGAGTTCACCCATGCGGGGGATCGGCGAATTGGTGCGGATGAACTGCTGACTGCCCTCGTCCGACTCCATGCCGGCGGTCATCTCCGAGGGGAACCAGCCCGGGCACAGGGCATTGACCGTGATGCCCTTGCGCGCCCACTGGAGCGCGAGCTCACGGGTGAGGTTGACGACGGCCCCCTTGCTCGCGCAGTAGTGCGCCTGCTTGACCGGCGTCGATCCGACGTGTCCGAGCATCGAGGCGATGTTCACGATCGCCCCACCGCCTCGTTCGATCATCGACGGCGCCGACAGCTTCGACAGGTGCCAGACGGCCGTGACATTGATCTCCATCGCGGTGCGGAACCGGTCGAGCGGTTCATCCGCGACGGCCATCGCCTCCCCGATGCCGGCGTTGTTGATCAACACGTCGACACCTCCGAAATGGTCGAGCGTCGCCGCGACGAGGTGCTCGCGGGCCGCTTCGTCGGCGACGTCCGCGGCGACGGCGAACGAGCCGGGCAGCTCCGAGGAGAGCTGTTCGAGACGATCCAGTCGACGCGCCGTCACGACGACCTTGGCTCCGACCGCGTGGAGGACCCGCGCGAAGTGCGCGCCGAGGCCCGACGAGGCGCCGGTCACGATCGCGACGCGGTCGTCGAGACGGAACCGGTCGAGCGGGTTACGGTCCGCAACGGTGGCGGGATCGGGCAGGGCGGTGGCGTCGGTCACAGCCTCGACAGTACGTGGAGCGCGCGATCGTGTGTCGATCGAGACAGTTCCGTGACAACCCGCGCCAAACGGCGTATCTCACCGCGATCCGTGCGCTCTGGAGGTGTATGAACGCTCACGTGGAACGCCGCCTTGACGCCTGGATCGCGGTCATCGAGCTCGCCGTCGTGGTCTCGGCCGTCGCGGCCGTGTTCGCGATCGGGATGTCGCTCGCGTGGGATGCGTCGCAAGCGGCGATCGTGATTCCGGTGATCGTGGCCGGGTTCGCCGCGAGCTGGACCATGACCGGCCGGGTGCAGCCCAGCCGGGTTCGCCACAGCGACACCCACGCCATACGCTGAGCGCATGAAGGTCCGCATCGGCTACGGCCTCGGAACGCGGACCAATCTCAACGACGGATCGTTCGGCGCCGTCGTCGACGAACTCGAGCGGCTCGACTTCGACTCGCTGTGGTTGTCGGAACGGATCAGCGGGGAGGCGCCGGACCCGCTCGTGGCGATGGCCTACGGCGCCGGACGTACCACGAAGCTGAAGTTCGGGATGTCGGTGATGGTCCTGCCGGGGCGGAATCCGGTCGTGCTCGCCAAGGAACTGGCCACGCTCGCGACCATGTCGGGCGGTCGTCTCCTCCCGGCGTTCGGGCTCGGCGCGGTCGACCCGGTCGAGCAGCAGGCCTTCGGCGTGGAGCGATCCGAACGGGCAGCGATCTTCGACGAGATGCTCACCGTCATGCGACTGGCCTGGACCGGTGAGCGGTTCAGCCACGACGGTGCTCGTTTCCACTACGACTCGGTGCGCGTGCGGCCGGCGCCGAAGCGGATGGACGTATGGCTCGGCGGGCAGGCACCGTCCGAGCTGCGTCGGGTCGGGAGGCTGGCCGATGGCTGGCTGCCGTCGTTCGTCGTGCCCGCCGACGTGGCGTCGGGCCGACAGGTGATCGAGGCCGTCGCGGCCGAACACGATCGAGAGATCGAAGACGACCACTTCGGCGTGCTCATTCCGTACACGTTCGGGGACATCCCCGATCAGTTCCGGGCGGTGTTCGCCAAGCGGCGCCCCGACATCGTCGACGTCGGCGATCTCGTCGCCACCTCCTGGGACTCGTTGATCGCCACGATCAAGCGTTTCGTCGACGTCGGCACGTCGAAGTTCGTGGTGCTCCCGCTCGACGAACCCGGCGACGCCGACGCCTGGGTGGCGCACCTCGGTGAGGCCGCGCAGGCCCTCCTGCCCCTCGAGACCGGCTGAAACGCCTGGGGTCAGGCACCGAACGTTTCAGGTTCGGGAACCGAATGGGTTCGGCGTGACGTCGAACCACCATGAAGCGTGAACTGCTCAGCCCACTGGCCGTCATGCTCGGAGCGGCCGTCGCCTTCGCCGCGTGCTCCTCGGACGGCCCCGACCTGTCGGCGCCATCGACCGAGTCGTCGCCAGATTCCACGGTCGGCACGCCGACCACCGAGCCGACGGCGTCCCCGACGACCGACCCCGACGCGCCGTCGACGACCGACCGGCCGGCGCAGCCACAAGGCTTCGCTGCCGGCCATCTGTCGTTCTTCGGCGACTGCCCCGCCCTCCTCGGCTACATGCAGACCGAGGCGTCGGAGCGGGTGACTGCGTGGGGCCTCGGCGGCGGGATCGTCCCGATGGGCGGCGACGTGATGACGGCCACCGCGGCCGACGCCGCGGCGCCGACGGCGGAGGGCGAGCGGAGCGCACAGGCAACCGTCGCTCCGGCGCCGGTCGAGGCCCCCGCTGCCGACACGTTCTCCGGGACGAACACCCAGGAGGTCGGCGTCGACGAGGGCGACATCGTCGAGACCGACGGCGAGTTCGTGTACGTCGCCAACAGCGACGGGTTGCGCATCGTCCGCGTGGCCGACACGGAGGTCGTCGGCCAGCCGGAGCTCCCGAACGGCAGCCACCAGCTGCTGCTCGACGGCGACCGGTTGCTCGTCGTCACGACGAGTTGGGACGGGGCGGCCGACACGATCGTGTCGCTGTACGACGTGTCCGACCCGGCGAACGCGACGCTGCTGCGTCGCTCGCACCTCGAAGGTTCGGTGCTCGCCACCCGTTCGGTCGACGACGTCGCCCGGCTCGTGATCTCGACGAGCTTCGACACCCGGCTGCCGTTCGTGCAGCCGAGCGAGTTCGGCCTGGACGAGGAACGGGCCCTCGAACGCAACCGGCAGATCATCGCCGAGTCGTCGGTCGAGGACTGGCTCCCCCGTTGGTTCGACGAGGCGGGCGACGGCACGTTCGGCCCGATGCAGCCGATCCTCGACTGCAACAAGGTCGCCGCCCCGGACGACTTCGCCGGGCTCGGGCTGACATGGATCGCCTCGGTCGACCTGCTCGGCGAGGCCACCCCGGTCGGGTCGGCCGGCGTCGTCTCGACCGGCGACATCGTCTACTCGTCGGCCGACAACTTGTACATCACGACCCAGAACTGGGACTCGCAGGTCCGGCCGATGCCGGTCGACGACGTGGCGACCGGCGACTCGACCGACGTGGTCGTCGACGACGGGCCCCCGCCGACGCAGATCCACCAGTTCGACCTCGGAGAGGGGACGGCGGCCACCTACGTCGCGTCGGGCTCGGTGCCCGGTCGGCTGCTCAACCAGTTCGCGATGAGCGAGTACAACGGCGATCTGCGGGTCGCCACGACGACCGAGGGCTGGGACTTCGGGGACCAGAGCGAGTCCGCCGTCTACGTCCTGCGCCCGAACGGCGAGGACCTGGAGACGATCTCATCCGTCGGCGGGCTGGGCGACGACCGAGCAGATCCGCTCGGTCCGGTTCCTCGACGACACCGCCTACGTGGTGACGTTCCGGCAGACCGATCCGCTGTACGTGATCGACCTGGCGGACCCCGCGAACCCGGTGCTCGACGGCGAGCTGAAGATCCCCGGCTACTCGGCCTATCTGCACCCGGTCGGCGACGGCCTGCTGCTCGGCGTCGGCCAGAACGCGACCGACGACGGTCGCATCCTCGGTACCCAACTGAGCCTGTTCGACGTGAGCGATCCGACCAACCCGCAGCAGATCGACACGCTGCCGATCGGCGGATCGAGCGAGGTCGAGTGGGACCACAAGGCGTTCCTCTACTGGCCCGAGGACGGCACGATCGTGCTGCCGGTGTCGCCGGGCTGGAACAGCTGCGAGCCGAACCAACTGTGCCTCGCCGACACGATCACGGGGTCTGCCGGCGGTGCGATCGTGGCCCAGCTCGACGGCCGCGAGCTGTCGAGCCGGGGCGTGATCACCCATGAGAGCACCGATCAGAGTGGCTGCTGGAACCCGTTGCAGCGGTCGATGGTGATCGGCTCCGAACTCGTCACCGTGGGACTCGACCAGATGAAGTTCTCCGACCGCGCCACCCTCGAGCCTCGCGCCGACGTCTCGTGGGGCAACCCCGCCGACTACGGCTGCGCCTGGATCGACTGACCGCAACCCGTTCCGAACCCGTCTCCGAAATGGAGCAGATGTCGCGCAAGCGCCATCTGCCGTTCGGACGGGTGGGGGGTCTACGGGTGGCCTTGGGCGGTGCCGCCGGCGGTGGCGCGGAGTTGGGTGGCGTCGAAGTCGGTGATCGGGTACTTGACGATGCGGTACGAGAAACCACTCGGCGTCTTGGTGATCGCCATCGTGAGGTTGCGGTTGGCGTCGTACTCGGTGAACATCGGCTGCAGCGGAGCCCCCCAGCCGACGAGGATCGACCCGTCGGGCTGGACCCGCACGCTGCCGAGCGTGCCGCCGCTCAGACCGCTCGGCGCCTCGATCTGCCAGAGCATTGTCGCCGTACCCGCGGCGGTGTCGATGCGGTAGGCGACGGCGCGGGACGGCTGGCCCGTTGCGGCTCGGTTGTCCATCATCGTCAGTACGTTGCCGTTGAGTCGCGCATCGTGCGGGCGCTTCGGTCCACCGAAGGGATCGCCGACCGTCGACAGGCGACAGTTCGTCGTGACCCCGGGCGGCGTACATGGCGCGTGCGCACCACCGACGAACCAGTCGATGTTCTTGGTGGCGTGGTCGACGCGGAACGCGGCGTCGAGGTGGCGGGCAGTGAGGAGATAGTCGCCGGTCCCGTCCTCGATGCGTTGCAGCGCGTTCAGGTGATGGAGATCGACGACACCGGGCGCTCCGTAGAGCGGAACGTCGAAACGGTTCGGGAACGTCGAGTCGATGTCGGGGACGTGCCCTGGATCGGATGCTCTCCATTGCCAGACGACATTGCCGTTGACGTCGAGCTCCTGGATCACGCCGTCGACGATGCGGTCGGTTGCCGAGAACGGGCACGTGCCCGGATTGAGCGGGGCGCATTGCGTCGGTCCGAGGGTGCCGTTCAGAGCCGAGAGGTTCCGGGGCGTAACGGGATAGCTGAGCATCGCGCGGCCGCCACCCGGTAGCTCGACGTAGTCGTGCTGGTCGGTCGGGAAGTTGCCAGGATCGAACGTGCGTTGCTCCGCGACGAGCGACCCGTCGAGCCGAGTGTTGAGGTAGCCGCGTGCGGGATCGACACCGAACGCCTGGCCGAGTTGCGGCACATAGGCGAGGGTGCCGTTCGACAGCCGCTTGAAATCGAGCACGGGCACCGGCGTGCGCTTGTACCAGACGGGCGCACCGCGGTTGTCGAAGATCACGCTGAACGCGCCGGCGGGGTCCGTTGGCAGCTTTGCCACCCCGAACGTGGTGAGGTACCAGCCCGGCCGCCGGGTTGCCGGGGCGATCGACCGTCAGCGCCGGGAAGTCCGCGGGCAGGCACCGGAAGAAGTAGCTCATCGACTGCGCGCCGCGCGTCAGCGTCAGGGTCAGCAGTTGGTCGGTCGCCACCGCCCGGGTGATCGTCCCGCTCCCCACTGGCGCACCGTCGAGTGTCGCCGACACCTGCGGCAGCAGGTCGAGCTGCATCGACAGCGAAGTCGTCCCAGCGTTGCAGGCCACGGCGTAGTCCGCCCCGGCCGGGGTGAACTCGGGGAACACGTGTTGGTTGAACGAGATCCGCTCGGCGAGCGACCCGACGGGCGCGGCCATCACCCCGAACACGTCGACGATCACATCGGTCGCGGCGAAGGCGTAGATGCAGATCGTGCGGTCGGAGGCGAGCTCGACGGTGGCGAGGTTCGTCGCCTCAGCGGGAGCCGTGTAGTTCAGCGACGACACCTCGGGGCGGCTCTGCGAACACGGGTAGATCGTCAGATACCCGTTGGCCCGCGGGTTGGCGGCGATCACGTTGAGCATGACCGCCGAAGCCTCGTTGCCTCCCGGCACGAGGGCGACCGGATCGAACGCCCGGGTCTCGCCGGCCTGAAACGGGGCGAGCGGGCCGCCGATGCCGTTGCGGGTGTCGACGATGCGCGTGCCACTGAGCGGCTGCAGTTGCGCAGTCGGCCCGAAACTCGGCGCAGGTGCGTAGTAACCGGTGACGTCGACGATCACGTCGGCGGCAGTGTCGGTCAGCACGCACATCGTGCTGCCGAGCCCGAGCCCGACGATCGCCGCGACCGCCCGCGCCTCGCCGCCGACGAAGTTGAGGTTCGACGACGGTGGGGCGGGTTGCCCGCACGGGAAGGCGGTGAGGTAGCCGGCCGCGGCGGCACGGTCGACCGTCAGGTTGACGACGGCCGCGGTCGAACCGTCGGGGATCACCGACGTCGGGATCTTGACCTCTCGCGTCGACGAACCGGGCGAGCCGTGCGCCGCCGGGCTGCCGTGTGTCGTACACCCGTGTCGGCTGGATCGACGCGAACCGGTCGGGACCATCGGACCACCACCCCGCCAGGTCGATGATCAGGTGCGCCGTGCCGTGGCTGAAGATGCAGATCTCACGGTTGGTGTCCGGGATCGCCACCACGAGGTTCGGCGTCGGGATGCCCGGGCGGGTGTTGAGGTTCGACGTCTCCGGCCGGCCGCTCGCGCACGGGTAGACGGTGAAGTAGTCCCGCGTCGAGGAGATGGCCGTCATCGACAGCGACACGGCGGCGGCGTTGGCGGGAATGTCCGAGGCGAGATTGACCCGCATCGTGCAGCCGGCACCGACCGTCGTGCCCCAGCCACCGATGTTGTTGCGGGTGTCGACGAGGCGCTGCGGGTTGATCGCCGTGTAGCTCTCGAGCGCCGGAGCGGTCGTGGCGCCCCCCGCCGGGAGCGGTTCGCATCCGACCGATGCCGCTGCGGCCTGCGCGGTGCCGAGGTCCGATGCGGCGATCGGCGGCAGGCCGACCGCGATGAGCACGGCGACGAGCGCCCAACGACTTCGTCGGTTCATGACCATCGAATGTAGTTCCGCCCCACCTCAGCCATGAGCGAACGGACCGAGGGGTGGGCCCCTCGCTCATCGCAAGGTCGTTCGGTTCGTTTGGGGTCGGGGCCGGAACGAACCGAGCCCGCTCAGGTGGAGCGCTTTTGGATGTTGGCCCACTCGTCGCGGAGGCCGACGGTGCGATGGAACGACATCGGCTCGTTCGGATCGACCGCGAAGTAGCCGAGCCGTTCGAACTGGACCACGGCGCCCGGCGCGGCGTCGGCGAGGGCGGGCTCGACCTTGCAGCCCGTGAGCCGCTCGAGCGAGTTGGTGGCGAGGTCGTCGAATACGTCGCCCGACGCCTCACCCGGCACGGGTGCGGCGAACAACCGCTCGTACAGGGCGACCGTCGCGTCGACGGCGTGCGCGGCCGACACCCAGTGCATCGTCGACTTCACCTTGCGCCCGTCGGGCGCGTTCCCGCCCCGCGTGTCGGGATCGTAGGTGGCGTAGACCTTGGTGACGTTGCCGTCGGCGTCCGCATCGAACTCGGTCGCGGTGACGAAGAAAGCGCCGCGCAACCGGACCTCCTTGCCGGGCGACAGGCGGAAGTACTTCGGCGCCGGCTCGGCCATGAAGTCGTCGTGCTCGATGAACAGACGGCCCGAGAACGGCACCGATCGAACGCCGTCGTCGGCGTTCTCGGGGTTGTTCACGATGTCGACGTACTCGACCACGGGGGCGCCCGAGGCGTCGGTCGGCCAGTTCGTGATCTCCAACTCGAGCGGCCGGAGGACGGCCATCCGCCGCTGCGCGGTGCGGTTCAGCTCGGTGCGCACGAACGACTCGAGCAGCTCGATCTCGTGCCGGCTGTTCGTGCGCGCCACCCCGATGAAGTTGCAGAAGTCACGGATGGCCGAAGCCGGGTAGCCGCGGCGACGCAGCCCGCGCAACGTCGGCATGCGCGGGTCGTCCCACCCGTCGACGGTCCCGTCGAGGACGAGCTTCATCAGCTTGCGCTTGGACGTGACCGTGTGGGTGAGTTCCAACCGGGCGAACTCGGTCTGGCGCGGCGCTTCGAACGGCAGCGGGAGCTGCTCGAGATACCAGTCGTACAACGCCCGGTGGCTGTCGAATTCGAGCGTGCACAGCGAGTGTGTGATCCCCTCGATCGCGTCGCTCTGCCCGTGGGCCCAGTCGTAGGTCGGATAGATCTTCCAGGCGTCGCCGGTGCGATGGTGGTGCTCGTCACGGATGCGGTACATCACCGGATCGCGCAGCTGCATGTTCTCGTGCTGCATGTCGATCTTGGCGCGCAGCACGTGCGACCCCTCCTCGAACTCGCCGGCGCGCATCCGCCGGAACAGGTCGAGATTCTCCTCGACCGGCCGATCGCGCCACGGACTCTCGATGCCCGCGTTGCCGTATCCCCCGCGCTGTTCGGAGATCATCTCGCTCGTCTGGTCGTCGACGTACGCCTTGCCGTCCGTGATCAGCAGCTCGGCCCACTCGTAGAGCTGCTCGAAGTAGTCGCTGGCGTAGAGGATCGGCCCGCCGGGTTCGAAGCCGAGCCAGGCGAGATCCTCGATGATCCCGTCGACATAGCTCGTCTCCTCGGTGTCGGGATTCGTGTCGTCGAAGCGCAGGTTGCACCGCCCACCGAACTCGGCGGCGATCCCGAAGTCGAGCGTGATCGCCTTGGCGTGGCCGATGTGCAGGTAGCCGTTCGGCTCCGGCGGGAACCGGGTCTGGACGCGCCCTGCGAAGGTGCCCTGCTGGTTGTCGGCGACCACCAGGTCACGGACGAAGTTGGCAGCTACGGGGCGTTCGGTCGGTGCGCTCATGACGGCCACCAGTATGGAGGCCGGCGGCGCCCGTCAGCCCACGAGTTGGGAGTGCCCGGACGCGCACGGTCACGGTGGCCGATGATCGACCACCGTGACCGCGTCCGCCCGCAGGGTCCGCCTCCTACTGTGTCGGGTTCACCACCACTGCGGTGGCCATCCCGAACATGCCGTCCTCCGATTCCACGTGGGTCAGGATGTGACAGTGCCACACCCACGTTCCGGGATCGGTGGCGTGGAACAGCACCGAGTACCGCTCGCCCGGGGCAATGTTGATCGTGTCGGCGAAGTACGGCTGGTCGAGGGGGATGCCGTCCTTGGCGTACACGAGTTGGGGGAAGCCGTGGAGGTGCATCGGATGCGCCATCAGGCCCTCGTTGTAGTAGTTCACGGCGACCCAGTCGCCCTGGTTGACGACCACCGGAGCAGTCGCCGGGAAGCTCTTGCCGTTCAGCGTCAGGCCGATCACGCCGGCATCGTTGAGCACCATCGGCATCTCGACGGCGGGCACGAGGTCGGCGGGGACCGTGACGCCGCTGACGGTCTTGCCGTACGGGAGCGGATTGTCGCCGACGATGAAGCTGGCGAACATCCCGTTCACCACCGACGTCTCACCGTGGAGGTGGGCGTGGTACATGCCGATCATCGGTGTGTCGGCGACGAACTCGTAGGTGTGCGAATCGCCCGTCGCCACGACCTCCTGAGAGTAGGGCGAGACACCGTCCTGGTCGTTCGGCGTGTGAATTCCGTGCCAGTGGATGTCGGTGCCGAGCGGCGTGTCATTGTGCAGGAGGACCCGCACCTTGTCGCCGACGGCGACCTTGATCATCGGTCCGGGCACCATGCCGTTGTACGTCCAGGCGTCGACGACCTTGCCGGGCGAAACCTCCCAGGGCGTGACCGCAGCCGTCAGCTCGAACTGCTTCGTGCCGTCGGGCAGCGTCGTGTAGGGAAGCAACTGGTTGCCCACCCCGTCGGTCTCGGCCGGGAAGGCGAGCATCGAGTCGACCATCATCTGGTCCATCTCCTCGGCCGTCATCTCGCTGTGGTCCATGCCAGGCATGGCGCCCGTGCCGGCTGCCGCGGCACCGGCCGCAGCGGCTGTACCGGCCGCGTCCGCAGCGGGCACGGCGGCGGCACCGTCGGTGATGGTGAGGTCGGCGGTCATTCCGCTGCCGGCGTGACCAGGGATCGTGCAGATCACCTGGTACGTCCCGGGAGCGAGCTCGCCGAGGTCGAGCTGCTCGGTCGCACCGGCGGCGAGGTTCGTGCCCGCGATGCTCGGGTCGACGAGCGCGAGGTTGTGCTCGATCGAGCCGCTGTTGGTCACGTCGATCACGACATGGCCGGCGGGAGCGGTCAGGTTGCCGGTGATGGCGAACTCGGTCAGGTCGACCGACAGCGTGGTCGTGCTGGTCGCGACCGCTTGCGATGCGGCGGGCTCGTCGTGCAACACGGCCACGATCCCGATCGCGACGAGGCCGAGCACGATGGCGGTGACGAGCCCGACCATCGCGCCGAACACGATGGGGCTGAGCGAGGGACTCGGCGGTGCGGTGTTGCCGGTCGCGCGGTGCACGGGTGGGTCGTCCAGAACCGTGCCTTGGACTGGAGGGTCATCGAGAATTGTCACGTCTCTGACTCTGCCGCTGCCGCCGATCGGCAACCAGGGACCTTCGGCCCTTCTTGGCGCGTGACCATCGACACCGCGATACGAAGTTCGCG
Organism: Ilumatobacteraceae bacterium; assembly: GCA_963752815.1. Lineage (GTDB taxonomy): Bacteria > Actinomycetota > Acidimicrobiia > Acidimicrobiales > Ilumatobacteraceae > Sva-07. The sequence continues at coordinate 117,157 of CAVVZI010000013.1, forward strand.
CGGCGACGACGGGGTACTGTCCGCACGGGCGACACCGACCGGTAAGGGGCTGACATGTATCCGGGGCAATACGCGCACGACCATCCTGACCGCCCCGCGTTCATCATGGCGTCGACGGGCGAAGCCGTCACCTATCGCGAGTACGAGGCCCGGGCGAACCAACTCGCCCACCTGTTCCGCAGTCTCCACCTCGAGCGGCTCGGCCACTACTCGATCTTCATGGAGAACAACGACCGGTACCTGGAGTCGTGCGCCGCCGGCGAACGATCGGGCCTGTTCTACACCTGTGTCAACTCGTACCTCACCGCCGAGGAACTCGGCTACATCATCGACAACAGCGAGTCGACGGTCGTGATCACCTCGCTCGCCAAGCGCTCGACCGTGCTCGATGCGATCGCCGGCAACGACCGGGTCACCCACGTGCTCGTCGTCGACGACGACGGGACGAGCGGCGACGAGCGTGTCCGTGACTACGCGCTCGCGCTCGCCGGTCACCCGACGTCACCCCTCCCCGACGAACGGGTCGGGATCGCGATGCTCTACTCGTCGGGCACGACCGGTCGCCCGAAAGGCATCATCCGCCCCCTGCCCGACCAGGGACCCGGCGAGATGCTGGCGCTGTTCACGTTCCTCCACGACCTGTGGCATTACCGCGAGGACATGATCTACCTCTCCCCGGCGCCGCTCTACCACTCCGCGCCGCAGGCCGCCGTGTCGTTGACGATCCGCAGCGGCGGGACCGTGGTCATCATGGAGCGCTTCGATCCCGTCGAGTTCCTGCGCCTCGTCGAACGCTTCCAGGTGACCCACAGCCAACTCGTGCCGACGATGTTCAGCCGCCTGCTCAAGCTGCCCGAGGAGGAACGCTCCCGCTACGACCTGTCGTCGCTCGAGATCGCCGTCCACGCCGCCGCCCCCTGCCCGGTGCCGGTCAAGGAAGCGATGATCGAGTGGTGGGGACCGATCATCCACGAGTACTACGGCGCCACCGAAGGGCTGGGCTTCACCGCTTGCGACAGCGAGGAGTGGCTCGCCCACAAGGGCACGGTCGGCAGGGTGATGCTCGGCAAGCTGCACATCCTCGACGACGACATGAACGAGCGGCCGGTCGGCGAGCCGGGCACGATCTGGTTCGAGACGGCGACCCCGTTCGAGTACCACAAGGACGCCGAGAAGACGCGCGAGGTCACGTCCGACGACGGCACGATGACCACGGTGAACGACGTCGGCTACGTCGACGACGACGGGTTCTTGTACCTCACGGACCGCAAGACGTTCATGATCATCTCGGGTGGGGTCAATCTGTATCCGCAGGAGATCGAGAACCTGCTGATCACCCATCCCAAGGTGGCCGATGCGGCAGTTTTCGGGGTCCCCAATCCCGATCTCGGCGAGGAGGTCAAAGCGGTCGTCCAACCGATGCCCGACGTCGAACCCGACGACGCCCTCACCGAGGAACTCCTGGCGTTCTGCCGCGAGCACCTGTCACGCCAGAAGGTGCCGCGCTCGATCGACTACCTGGCCGAACTCCCCCGCCTGCCGACCGGCAAGCTGTACAAGCGGCTGCTGCGCGACCAGTACTGGACCGACGCGGCGAACAAGATCGTGTGACGGCCGGTCGGCATGACGGGATGGACGTGCGACGAGTGCGGCCGCCTGTTCGCCCGCGCCCACCAGGCGCACGAGTGCTCGCCGGCCATGACCCTGGAGGAGTACTTCTCGACCGGCCCGCCGCACGAGCGACCCGTGTTCGACGCGGTGTACACGTATCTGGCGTCGCTCGGCCCGATCCACGTCGAGCCGGTGTCGGTCGGGATCTTCCTCAAGAAGCACGGCAGCTTCGTCGAGCTGCGCCCGATGACGAAATGGGTCGCGATGTCGTTCCCGCTCGGCCGGCGGATCGACCACCCCGCCATCGCCCGCCAGCCGATCGACACCGGCTCGCGGATCTACCACGTCGTCAACGTGCGTTCGCCCGACGATCTGACCGACGACGTGAAGGCCTGGCTCGCCGAGTCCTACGCCTTCGTCGATTGACGGCTCGCCCAGCCGCGCATTTGCCAGCTCCACCGGAACGATCCACCGCGGATCTTCCAACGATCGGCGGTGTCGGGGCCGCACGCGGCAGTGCCGAGGCCCCGGTGGACGACGTCGAGATGGACGAACGTCGCCGAACGCTCCCGTAGCTCGTGCGCGTGGGTGGCGGCCGTCAGATCCTCGGCCCCGTACGGCAACGCCGAGAACGCCAGCGGTGCCGCGGGGACCACCTCGATCGTCGTGTCGCCGTCGGCGATCCGGAACCAGCGGGTGTCGAGATGCAGGCCGTACTCCTGCGGCACGATGAACGGCATCGTCTGCTCCCGCACTCCCCCACGCCAGCGGCCGAGCGTGGTGGCCGTGCGCCGGTCGGGGTAGCTGTCGCCGGGGCCGAGCCCGAACCACTCGACGGTGTCGAACCCGGCCGGCAGCTCGAATCGCACGCCCACCCGCGGCAGGTCGTCGAACGCCTCGGGAATCGTCACCTCGTCGACGATCTCGATCGCGTCGTCGGACACTCGACGCCGTTGCTCGTGCACCACGTTCCCGAGCGCCAGCTCGTAGGAGGTCGTGCAGACGTGCTCGGCGCCGTCGTATCGGTGCTCGACCGCAGCCGGTTCCAGCCGATCGAGACCCCAGCCGCGCCAGCGCGCGGCGGCCGACTCGGCGCGGTGCCACTGGCCCGGCGGGTCGTCGTTGTCGGTCGGGGGCCGCCACAGGCAGAGCGCGGGCGGCACGATCCCGACCGGTCCGATCTGCAGGCGGTCGCCGTCGTCGACGACGGCGCTGGTCCGCGTGCGGGGACCCGACCGGGCAGGTTCTCGTGGCCGGTCTTCGGCCGTCTCGGGCTCGATGAGGAGCTGTCGAACCGCCTCGATCGAGCCTCGCGGCGCCCATGCCGTGGCCCGCCGGGAACGGAAGGTGAACGTGATGGCGACCGTCCCGCCGGTCGTGCCCGGCAGTGGCGGGCCCACGATCCGGCACTGCTGCTGTGGCGCGATCGGCGGAACGTCGAGCACCCCCCGGCCGACGGGCCGGCCGTCGACCTCCAAGACCCACGTGGCGCGGAGATCGTCGAGCGACGTGAACCAACGACGATTGGTGACGCTGACGAAGCCCGCTCCGGCCCACTCGACATCGACCGGCTGCGTCAGCGCGGCGAGCTCGGCCAGCAGCGGATGGGCCTCGCGATCGGCCGACACGAGACCGTCGCACACGAAGGCGCCGTCGTGCTTCGGCTCGCCGAAGTCCCCGCCGTACGCCAGCACGCGCTCGCCGTCGGCGTCGATCCGGCGCAACGCGTGGTCGCACCATTCCCACACGAAGCCGCCCTGCAGCCCGCGCCGTCCGAACAGCGCCCAGTAGTCCGCGAGGCCACCGGCCTGGCCCATCGCGTGGTTGTACTCGCACAGGATCAGCGGACGCCTCGTGTCGCGCTCGTCCTCGGCCCACGCCGCGAGCTGCGCGGGCGGCGCGTACATCGGACACACGATGTCGCTCGCCGGCGACGCGGCGTGGAGGTCGAACGTGAACCCGCCCTCGTAGTGGACCGGGCGGGACGGATCGGTGCGCCGGATCCAGGCCGCCATCGCATCGTGGGCGGCGCCGTCACCGCTCTCGTTGCCGAGAGACCAGGCGATCACACACGGGTGCGACCGGTCGCGCATCACCATCCTCGAGGCGCGGTCCATGAGCGCGCCGAGGTACCGGCGGTCGTGCACCAACGAACCCCAGCGGGCGTGGCTCTCGATGTTCGCCTCGTCGACCACGTAGAGCCCGAGTTCGTCACACAGATCGTAGAACTCCTCGGCGTCCGGGTAGTGGGCCGTGCGCACGGCGTTGACGTGGTGGCGCTTCATCATCAGCAGGTCGGTGCGGATGTCGTCGACGGTGATCGCCCGCCCGTGGTCGGGATGGATCTCGTGGCGGTTCACGCCGTTGATCACCACGGCGACGCCGTTGATCAGGAGCTGGTTGCCGATCACCTCGACACGCCGGAAGCCCACCTGCAGCGACCGCTGGTCGATCACCGTGGCGCCGTCGCGGAGCGTCACCGTGGCTTCGTACCGCGTCGGCGTCTCGTGCGTCCACGGTTCGATGCCGGCGACCTCGAGCGCGGTGAGCACGCGCGGGCCGGGCCACAGATAGCTCGCGGCCGCCTCCCGTTCGGGACGGTCGAACGGATAGGTCGGCACCGGCTGCGGTCCGGTCCGAACGGTTCGGCGGCCGACCCGCACCGCCACGTCCACCGTGAGCAGTCGGCCGGGATCCTCGCCGTCGACACGGACATCGATCGCCAGCAGGCCGGTCGTGCCATCGGCGGCGAGACCGGGGACGAGGGCGCAGTCGGCGAGACGCACCGGTGGCTCCGACAGCAACTCGACCGAGCGGTGGAGCCCGGGCAGCCACCACTGGTCCTGGTCCTCGATCCAGCTCGCGTCGCTCCACTGCGGCACCACGATCGCGATCTCGTTGTCGCCCCTGCGCAGCCGATCGGTGATCTCGAACGTCGAGGCCAAACGGCTGTCCTTGCCCATCCCGACGAACGAGCCGTTCACCCAGACCCAAGCCATCGCATCCGCCGATCCGATCCGCACGAACGTCCGGCGAGCACGCCAGCGGGCGGGGAGGCGGAAGCGCCGGCGATACACCGCGGTCGGGTTGTCGGCGGGCACGTCGGGGGCGTGGAGCGCGAACGGCATGCGGATGTTGAGATAGACCGGAGCTCCGTGGCCCTGCAGGGCCCAACTGCCCGGCACCTCGACCGAACTGCATTCATCCGTCGATCCCGTGATGCAGTCGTCGTCGATCACGTCGGGATTCGCCACGAGGCGGAAACTCCACACGCCGTCGAGCGACATCGCCCACGACCCGGATCCGACGAGCGGGTCACGGGCGGCGGCGATCTCGACCCGACCGACCGACTGCACCTCGGGCGTCAGCCACCGGCTGAGCGGGAAGGGATCCACGGGCGATCACTCTGTCAGATAATTGGGGCCAGACAATTGGGTCAGACGGTTGGGCCAGGCGGGTGACCTACAGTTCGTCGCCGATGCCGTCGCCCGTTCACCTCACCGACGGTCGCGTCAGCATCGTGGTCGGAAGGGCAGGCGGCTGTGCCGAGATCGTGTACTGGGGCGCCGCGCTCGGTGTCGTCGACCTCGACGCGATGCAACGCGCACTCCGCCGGCCGGTGACCGGTGGCGCCCTCGACTCGGAGGCGCCCGCATCGCTCGTCCCCGAGCACGGCTCCGGGTATCCCGGCCGGCCCGGGCTCGCCGGCCATCGATCCGACGGGACGGGTTGGGCCCCACGGTTCACGCGTGTTTCAGCGACGGCCGACACGAGCCACGTCGCGATCGTCGGACGGGACGAAGTCGCCGGGCTGGAACTCGAAACCCGCGTCGAGCTCGAACCCAGCGGGTTGCTGCGCGTGGGAGCCACCGTCACCAACGTCGGCGACTCGCCGTACACGCTCGGCCACCTCGAGCTCACGGTCCCCCTTCCCGCCCACGCCGTCGACGTCATCACGTTCCACGGGCGCTGGTGCCGCGAGCTGCACCCGCACCGCCAGACGCTCCTGAGCGGTGCGGTCGACGTGGAGAACCGGACAGGGCGCACGTCGCACGAGCACCCGCCGCTCGTCTGGGCGGGTGAACACGGCTTCGGCGAACAACACGGCGACGTCTGGGGCATCCATCTCGCGTGGAGCGGCAATGCCCACCTGCGCCTCGAACGGCTCCCCGACGGCCGACGCGTCGCCACGGCCGGGGAACTGCTCGGGCCAGGCGAGATCGTCCTCGACCCTGGTGCGGCGTACTCGACGCCACCGGTGCTCGGCGCCTACTCCCCTGCGGGGCTCACCGACGCCAGCCGGGCGTACCACCGCTACGTCCGCGCGCTACCGGCGCACCGCACGCGGCCCCGCCCCGTGCTGGTCAACACCTGGGAGGCGGTGTACTTCGATCACGATCCCGGCCGTCTGCGGGAACTCGCCGACCGAGCTGCCCAGGTCGGGGCCGAGCGGTTCGTGCTCGACGACGGGTGGTTCGCCGGCCGCCGCGACGACACATCGTCGCTCGGCGACTGGTGGGTGTCGGCGGACGTCCACCCGGACGGACTCGCGCCCCTGATCGAGCACGTCCGTGGGCTCGGCATGGAGTTCGGCCTGTGGGTCGAGCCCGAGATGATCAGCCCCGACAGCGACCTCCACCGCGCCCACCCCGACTGGGTCCTGCAGGCGCCCGGGTACGAACCGGTGCTCGGACGGCACCAGCTCGTGCTCGACCTGACCCGCCACGACGCGTTCGCCGCGGTCCATGACCGGCTCGATCGGTTGTTGCGCGACCACGAGATCGCCTTCCTCAAGTGGGACATGAACCGCGTGCACGTCGCGGCCAGCGACGCCGCCGGCCGCGCGGCCACCCACGCCCAGACGCACGCCGTGTACCGCCTCATCGATCAGCTCCGCGACGCCCACCCCGACGTGGAGATCGAGAGTTGCGCCTCCGGCGGGGGACGGATCGACTTCGGCATCCTCGAACGGACCGAACGGGTGTGGACGAGCGATTGCAACGATGCGCTGGAACGCCAGACCATCCAGCGCTGGGCGTCGACCCTGATCCCTGCGGAGGTGATGGGCGCGCACATCGGCCCGCCACGCAGCCACACGACCGGCCGCACCCACTCGCTCTCGTTCCGCGCCGCCACGGCGTTCTTCGGTCATCTCGGACTGGAGTGGAACCTGCTCGACCTCGACGACGCCGAACTCGCCCGCGTCGCCGCCATCGTGGCGCTCCACCGCCGGCACCGCGACCTGCTCCACACGGGTGACGTGCTCCGCATCGACCGGGGCGACGACGGAACGATCGCCCACGGCGTGGTGGCCCCGGACCGCTCCGCGGCGATCGTGTCGCTCGTCCGGCTCACGACGTCGGCAAGCCTGCTTCCCGACCCGCTGCGGATCCCCGATCTCGACCAAGACCGCACGTACGAGATCGCGGATCTGCCGCTCGGCCGTGGCCGCTGGCTCGTCGAGCCGGTTCGGCTGACCGGGCGACAACTCGCGCGGCACGGGCTCCAACCCCCGGCCATGAACCCGGAGTCGGCCCGCTTGATCCATCTGCACGGCGAGGCAGCGGCATGACCACCGGCGCACTGATCGCCTTCGTCGTCCTCCTGCTCGCCTGGTCGCTGCGTGTCGGGACGACTCGAGCGGCTCGACGTGACGGGCCCGATCGTGTTCGTCGCCGCCGGTCTGTTCCTGTGCAACGGCCCCTGGGCCGTCGTCGATGTGGCGATCGACTCCCATGCCGTGCACGGACTGGCCGAGGTCACCCTCGCGCTGCTCCTGTTCGCCGACGCCGCGCGGGTCGATCCCGACGACCTCCGCCACTCCGCCGGCCTGCCGACACGGTTGCTCGCCATCGGCCTGCCGATCACGTTCGCCCTCGGCTTCGGGCTCGCTGCGGCGTTGTTCACCGACATGCCGTGGGAACTCGCGGCGCTGCTCGGCGCAGTACTGGCACCGACCGACGCCGCACTGAGCGCCAGCATCGTGGCCGACGAGTCGCTGCCGATGTCGATCCGTCGGTCGCTGAACGTCGAAAGCGGCCTCAACGACGGCATCGCCACCCCCGTGGTCACGAGCCTCATCGCCGCTTCGGCCGCGGTGATCGGCTTCGGCGTCATCGAGGAATCGTCCTCGGCACACGGCGTCGACGCGTTGATCGACCTGATCGGCGGCGTGGCCATCGGCGTGATCGCCGGCTACCTCGGTGGTCGCGCCTTGTCGAGTGCGAAAGCGCTCGGCTGGGTCACCTCGGGCGGCCAACGCATCGTCGTGCTGATGCTGGCCGGCGTGTCGTTCCTCGTGGCCGAGGAGGTCGGCGTCAACTACTTCGTCGCCGCGTTCGTGGCCGGCATCGCGTTCCGCGCCGGCATCGGCGAGGACGACAAGGAGGTCACGGCGCTTCCCGAGCTGATCGGCCAGGTGCTCGCACTCGCCGTGTGGTTCGTGTTCGGCGCGCAACTGGTGCTCGACGGCCTCGACATCGTCGACTGGCGCATCGCGCTCTACGCCGTGCTCAGCCTGACGGTCGTTCGCATGGCGCCCGTCGCGCTCAGCATGCTCGGCTCCGGCTTCGGTGCGCGCCCGACGCTCTTCATCGGCTGGTTCGGTCCGCGCGGTCTGGCGTCGGTCGTGTTCGGACTGCTGATCGCCGAGGAGTTGCCGGCCGACGATCCCGGGGTGCACACCGTGCTGTCGACCATCGTGCTCACCGTGCTGCTCAGCGTGATCGCCCATGGAGTGAGCGCCCGACCGCTCGCGGCGTGGCTGCGACACGCCGAACCACCGACCGATCGCCCCATCGACGAACCACCCATCCGACACCGACCGATGTTCGGCCGCCACTCGGGCTGAGTCGGTTCTCGCGGCGCCGTCGACGCTCGGCTGCAGCGACCCGCCGACGCTCGAGCGAGTACGGTCTGTTCGCACGACGCGACCGAAAGCATGGTGTTGGATGAAGTCAGTCAGGGTCTATCTGGTGTTCTGGTTGTCCGGCTTGATCGCCGGGGTGATCCTCGTGGAGCGTTGGCGCCGCAACGGCGACATCGACGTGGCTGCGGAACCCACCACGCCGGGGACGCTCGACGGTTCGCCTGGTTTCACCGGTTCGACCGGGCCGGCGAAGAAGCCGAACCTCGTGGGACTCGTCGTCACCGGCGCGAAGCTCGACGCCGAGCGTGTCCGGCAGCGGGTCACGCAGGGCAAGGGGCCGGCCGCTGGCGCGTCGCCGGCGACCGGCTCGGCCGATTCAAGCGCCCAGTAGACCTTCGGCCGCCTCGGACGGCTTGAAGTCCGGCAGCCGCAGCATGCGGAACGAGTTCAGGAACCCGAGCAGGCAGGCCAGCACCGGCACGAGCATCGCCACTTGGAGTGCGACGTCGCCGGCTTCGCCGTTGATGCGGACGATCTCGTCCGAAATGTCCTCGGGTTCGTCCTCGAGCAGCACTTCGAGCTGGGTCGTGCTCACGAGTTCGGCGTTGTCCTCGAGGGCGTTGGCGATCAGCTCCTGTTGATCCGGAGGGATCACCGTGCTGTCCTTGGTCATCTGGGTGAAGCTGAACGACAGCGTCGCGAGCAGGATGCCGCCGGCGAGCGCCAGGCCGAACGACAAACCGAACGACTGACCGGCGGAGTTGACGCCCGCCGCCTCGCTGACCCGCTCCTCCTCGATCGGACCGAGGATGTAGTTGTTGAGCTGCGAGACGAGCAGGCCGAGGCCGGCGCCGCCGATCAACAGCGGGACCAAGAGGTCCCAGCCCGAGTCGCCCCGGGGGATCACCGCGATCACCAGCACCATGCCGATGAGCGCGAGCCCGAACCCGGCCTGGATGACTCTCGCCGCACGGAGGTTCTTGCCGATCTTTCCCATTCCGAGCGCGACGACGAACATGGTGAGCGACAGCGGCGCGAGCGACAGCCCTGCCTGCATCGCGTCGTATTCGAGGGTCACCTGGAGGAACAGCGGCAGGGCGATCATCGCGCCGCCGAGCGTGATCTGCTGGAGGACCATCCCGAGCGCGCCGACCTTGAAGTTCTTGATCGCGAACAGGTCGGGGTCGAGCAGGATCACCTTGCCCGCTTTCTTGCGACGCGTCAGCCACATGGCGAGGGCACCGAGCGCCACGACGCCGATCAACATGAGCAGGCCGACGTACGCCCCGCCCTCCTGCCACACGAGGATCCCGAGCACGACGCCGCCCATGCCGAGCACCGACAGCACCGCGCCCCCGACATCGATCTTGCGGGTGCCGGTGTACGGCACGTCGAGGACCAGATTGATGTTGAACAGGACGATGGCGATGATCACCACTTCGAGCGCGAAGCCCACCCGCCACGAGAGGTACGTGGTGACGAACCCACCGAGCAGTGGTCCGATCGCCGCTCCCACGGCCGCCGCGGCCCCGACGAGCGCGTAGGTCTGCTTCTGCGCCGCACCCTGGAAGTTGCCGTGGATCAGCGATTGCATCGCCGGCAGGAGCAGCGATGCGCCGATGCCGCCGATGATCGCCCAGAAGATCACGATCGTCGTGACCGACTGGGTGACCGTCATCGCCAGGGCGCCGATGGCGTAGCCCAGGAGCCCGAGCACGTACGCCCGCTTGCGTCCCATGATGTCGCCGAGCTTGCTGTTGATCAGGATGAACGCCGCCGACACCAGTGCCTCGAGCGCGATCGCCGACTGGATGCTGCTCACCGACGTGTTCAGGTCGGAAGCGACGGCGGTGATCGACACGTTCATGATCGACGTGTCGACGACGAGCACGAACATCGCCATCGCCAACAGAAGGGCGAGTTTCCTGTTGCCCTCCACCTCGGCCCCGACGCTCGGCGGGGCTTCCTGCTCGTCCAATGCACGCCCCTTTGTCGGTCCGATTGTGCCGCGATCATGGCACGGAATGCCCGCTCGCGGCGATTGACGGAGTCCACGTCGCGTCCGGTTCGGCGCCCGGGGCGTGCGCTAATGTTCGGCCGTCGTAGGCCGAGACCGAAGGTGAGGCGGATGAGCGAAATTGACGAGACCGGGGCGATCGACTGGCTGCTGATCGAGGCCCCGGGCACCCAGCTCGACGGTTCGTTGGTCCCGCCACTGCTCGACCTGGTCGACAGGCGGCTCATCCGGGTGCTCGACGCACTGGTGCTGATCAAGCGGACCGACGACGACTTCGACGCCCTGACGACGGAGCAGCTCGACGCCACGCAGATCGGTGAGATCGGCGAGCTGGCGGGCGCATCGTCGGGCCTGCTGGACGACGAGGACGCGGCGACGGCGGCCGCGGCACTCAGCCCCGACAGTGTGGGTCTGCTGATCGTCTACGAGAACCTGTGGTCGCTGCCGTTCGCGATCGCCGCGCGGCAGGCAGGCGGGCAGCTCGTGGCGCGAGGGCACGTGGCCGAGCAGGCAGTCGTCGACGCGCTCGACCAGCTGGAAGCATGACGGTAGAGGCATGAGCAAGGGAGCAGCCTGATGGGATTGATCGGTGGGATGGCCCGCACCGCGGTGATCGCGGGCACCGCAACCGCGGTGGGCAATCGCGTGTCGCGTCGGCAGGCGAACCGTTGGAGCAAGAAGGACCAGTCCGCCTATGCGGACCAGCAGTATGCGCAACCCCAGTACGCCGCCCAGCCCCAGTACGCGGCCCCGCCGCAGTACGCGCAACCGCAGTACGCGGCGCCGCCGCAGTACGCACAACCGCAGTACGCCCAGCCGCAGTATGTGCAGCCCGCGTACGTGCCTCCCGCGCCGACGGCCCCGGCCCCGCAGCCGGCCGCGCCTGCGGCGGCAGGGCCCGACAAGTACGAGCAGCTCCGCAAGCTCGGCGAGTTCCACGATCAGGGGATCCTCACGGACCAGGAGTTCGCCGAACAGAAGGCGCGGATCCTCGCGACCTGAAGCCCACCGCGACGGAGGCGAGCAGGTCGATCGACCCAGCCGCTCCACGGTGCCCGGCATCACGACATGACTTCGACGGACGAGCACAGCGATGTGACGGAATCACCGTTCGAGCACGCGAGTCGGCTGGCCGAGCGCGTCCGCGCTGCCTCCTACGGCACCGTGCTCGTGATCGCCGCGCTCGGCGTGACCAGCGCGGCCGATGTCGGGCTCGGGTATTCAGCTGAGCTGGTGCTCGGCGTCGGTGCCGCGACGTGGGTGGCCCACCTCTACGCGGAACTCCTCGGCCGCCACGTCGTGGAGCGCGAACCGCTACGCCGCACCGAGGTGTACGAGGCGATGGTCGACGGCTCCCCGATCCTGCTCGCCACCGTGCTGCCCGGTGTGGTGCTCCTCATGGGCCGAGGAGGCCTGGCCACGGCCGACACGGCGCTCTCGATAGCGATGCTCGTCGCCTTCGCCCAGTTGGTGGGGATCGGCGTGTTGGTGGCGCGACTCGCACCGGGCCGAGGTCACGCGGCATGGATCTTCGCCGGCATCACCGCAGCGGTCGGCATCATCGTGGGCAGCGTGACCCTGATCCTCGGTCACTGACCCCTCCACTCCACTCCACTCCACTCCAATCGTCGTTTGCGTCAGGATTTCCGAGGACCGGTCCTCGGAAATCCTGACGCAAACGTGGATGTGGGCCGACGGTCGGGCCCGGCGGTCAGTGGCTGGCGAGGGCGGTGGAGCCGCGGAGGCGGAGCACCAGTTTGATCAACTCGCCGACGAGGAGCAGACCCGCCGCGAGCCCGATGCACAGCAGCCACTGTCCACCCGTCAGCGAGGTGGTCCCGAGGATGCGCTGCAGCAGGCCGAGCTCGGTGGACAGGACCGTGAACAACAGGGCGAGCCCGTAGAGGAGCAGCTGACGGCGGCCGCTGATCGAATCGCGGTCGAGCGCCGTCTCGGTGGCGCTGCGGGCGCCGAGGGCGAGCGCCACGTTCATCAGCGAGAAGACGACGACGGCCATCGAGGCGGCGACGATCGCGCTCTCCCGGTCCTCGAACACGTCGAGCACCCAGAGCGTCTCGATCGCCATGACGATCCCCAGCGCGATGTCGAAGCCCCACTGCGCACGCGAGAGCACCGGCTGATGGAGCGGACGGGGCGCCTTGTCCATCAGTCCCTCGACCGGCCGGTCGAAGCCGAGCGCCAACGCCAGCGGCACCTGGACCGCGAAGTTGATCCAGAGCACGGCGAGCGGTGCGAACGGGATGCCGTCGGCGATCTGGAACAACGCCGCGCCGAGGTAGGTGGCGATGAAGGCGACGAGCGCCGCCATCTGGAACCGGATGTACTTGGCGAGGTTGTCGTACAACTGGCGCCCGTACTCGACCGCCCGCACGATGGTGGCGAAGTTGTCGTCGGTCAGGATCATCACCGCGGCGTCCTTCGACACCTCGGTGCCGGTGATGCCCATCGCCACTCCGATGTCGGCCTTCTTGAGCGCCGGTGCGTCGTTCACACCGTCACCGGTCATGGCGACGACGTTCGACTGGCCCTGGAGCGTGCTGACCAGGCGGATCTTGTCCTCCGGTGACACGCGGGCCACCACGCCGATGTCGTCGAGTTCGGCGATCAGCTGCTCGTCGCTCATGGCGGCGAACTCGGCGCCCGTGAGCGCCTTGCCGGTGATGCCGAGCTCGTGGCCGATCGCGGCGGCCGTGACCGCGTGGTCGCCGGTGATCATGCGCACCTCGATGCCGGCACGGTGGCACTGCTCGATGGCCACCTTCGCCTCGGCACGGGGCGGATCGACGATGCCGACCATCGCCAGCAGGGTGAGATCGCGGATGTCGTCGAGGTGCGGGGCGGCCGGGTCGAACGTGGCGGGATCGAAATCGCGGCGGGCCACCACCATCACACGCTCGCCCCGCGCGGCCATCCGGTCGTTCTCGTCGAGTGCCAGACGATGGCGCTCGTCGTCGACCGGGGTCGTGGCGCCGTCGGGGGTCCAGAACGACCCGGCGCGGTCGAGGAGCACGTCGGGGGCGCCTTTGACCAGGCACCGGATGACGTCGTGGCCATGGACATCGGTCATCCGGTGGAACGTGGCCATGAACTTGTAGTCGGAGTCGAACGGCACCTCGGCGAGCCGTGGGTACCGCTCGCGGGCGCTGTCGAGGTCGATGCCCCCCTTCGCGGCCAGCACGATCAGCGCACCCTCGGTGGGATCGCCGATGAGGTCCCCGTCGGCGAGCCGGGCATCGGCGCACAGCGCCATCGGCAACAAGGCGTCGGTCAGGTCGATCGACGCCCCGCCCTCGTGGCGGATCTGGCCCTCGGTCGCGTACCCCTCACCGCTGACCGTGAACCGGTTCTGTCCCGGCACGACCATCTCGCGGGCCGTCATCTTGTTCAGCGTGAGCGTGCCGGTCTTGTCCGAGCAGATCGCCGACACCGACCCGAGCGTCTCGACCGACGGCAGTCGTTTGACGATCGCGTTCTGCGACGCGAGCACCCTCGTGCCCGTGGAGTACAGGGTGGTCACGACCGCGGGCAGACCGGTCGGGATCGCCGAGATGGCGAGCGCGACGCCGGCGATGAAGAGCTCGTCGAAGTCCTGGTCGTGCGCCAGCCCGAGCAGGATCATCGCCACGAAGGCGATGCCGGCGAGGCCGGCGATGATCATCGTCAGCCGGTCGAGCTGCTTCTGCAGCGGCGTCTTGTCGGACTCGGTGCGGTTGAGCAGGTCGGCGATGCTGCCGATCTCGGTGTTCATCCCGGTCCCGGTCACGATCAGCTCGCCGCGACCGCGGGTGACCGACGTGTTCATGAACACCATGCCCAGCCGATCCCCGAGCGGGCACGTCGTCGCGATCGATCGTCGCGACGTCCTTGAGGACCGGTGTGCTCTCGCCCGTGAGCGCCGCTTCCTCGATCTCGAGCGTGGCGGCGACGAACAGCCGCCCGTCGGCCGGGACGCGGTTCCCCGCCTCGATCAGCACGACGTCGCCCGGCACGAGTTCGGCCGCATCGATCTCGCTGACCGTGCCATCACGGCGCACGCGGGCGATGTCCTTCAACATCTTCTCGAGCGCGGCGAGGCTCGCCTCGGCCTTCGCTTCCTGATGGAGGCCGAGCACGGCGTTGAAGACGGTGAGCCCGAGCAGCACGAGGGTCGTGCCGGCCTCGCCGGTCACGATCTGGTTCACCACCGCGGCTCCCACGAGGATGATCTGCATCAGGTCCTCGTACTGCCGCAGGAAGGCGTGCAGCGGCGTTTCCTTCGCCTTGCCGGTGAGCTCGTTGGCCCCGTACCGGGTCTGGCGTTCGCTGACCTGGCTCGCGGTCAGCCCTCCGACGGTGTCGACGTCGAGCAACTGGGCGGTTTCGTCGGTGGTCTTGCGATACCAGGCGGTCGGAGCAGATGTCTCGTCGATCGTGGTCATGCTGCGGTCAGGTTGCCACAGTGGCGACGGCGAGCACGACGACGGTCAGACCGGCGAGCGCGATCAGGAGCGGCCAGACGAAGCGCAGGAAGGTGCCGTACGGCACGCGGGCGATCGCCAGTCCGCCCATCACGACCGCCGAGGTCGGGGTGACGAGGTTGACCAGTCCGGACGCGCTCTGGTAGGCGGTCACGACGAGAGCCCGGTTGACCCCCGCGAAATCGGCGAGTGGCGCCATGATCGGCATCGCCACGGTGGCGAGTCCTGACGTCGACGGGATGAGGAACGACAACGGCAGGAACAGCACGTACATCACGATGGCGAACGCCGCTTCGCCCACGTCGCCGAGAGCGCTCTCGGCCCAGTACAGCACGGTGTCGGTGATCTGACCGTTGTTCATCACCACGGTGATGCCGCGGGCGATGCCGATGATGAGCGCGACCCCGAGCAGGTCGCGCGCACCGTCGACGAACGTCGACGTGAGCTCGCCCTCCTTCATCCGGGCGACGAGGCCGATCAGGATGGCGAAGAACAGGAACGATGCGGTCATCTCGGGGAACCACCACCACAGCGTCGGCAGCCCGATGTCGAGGTCCTCCCACGGGATGACGCCGTAGATCATCACGACGAACGCTCCGGCGAACAGCGCGAGCACGATCTTCTGCTGCCTGGTCATCTCGACGTCGCCGGCGCCGTCGGTCGCCGCGGAGAAGTGGCGGTCGTTGTCGTCCTTCATGTCGTACACCAGCGACTTGGATGCGTCCTGCCGCACCCGCTCCGCGTAGCGGGAGACGAACCAGATGCCCATGGCGAGGCCGACGACCAGGATGACGAGTCGCCCGACGATGCCGTCGCTGATCGGCACGTCCGCGAATCCGGACGCGATGCCGGTGGCGAACGGGTTGACCGTCGAACCCAGCACACCGATGCCGGCGCCGAGCAGGATCACGGCGGCGCCGACCATCGCGTCGTAGCCGGCGGCGATCATGACGGTGATGATCAGCACGTAGAAGGCGAGACTTTCCTCGGCCATGCCGAACGTGCTGCCTCCGATGGCGAACACCGTCATCAGGATCGGGATCATCCAGCGCTCCTTGCCGCGGAGGCGTCTCGTGAGTAACGCGATCCCGGCCTGGATGGCTCCGGTCTTCATCGTGATGCCGATGAAACCTCCGATCACGAGGATGAACAAAGCGACGTCGATGGCCCCGAACAGATGGCCGCTGTTGAAGACGTCGATGTTGCCCGTCGCTTCGTCTTCGATGCCGTACAGGCCGTTGATCGGGGCGTCGAGCGAGTCGACGAGGATGCGTTGCGGGTTCGAGTCGACCTCTTCGTAGGTGCCGGGAATCGGCGACCCATCGGCGTCGAGGGCGTACTGACCGGCCGGGATGATCCAGGTGGCAGCAGCCATGATGACGATCAGCGCGAACAGGATCGTGTAGGCCGACGGGAGCGAGAACTTCGACTTCTCCTCGGCGGGCGGTGCCACCTCGGTCGTGTCCGTGTCGTTCGACATCAGATTCCTCCTCGATCAGCGGTGACCACGAGGGCGATCGCCGCGTCGTCGGGACCGGGATCCCGATCGTCGAACGGGGGATTGCGCCGCGCCCAGGCGATGAACAGCACGATCGCGACGACCACCAGCGCGATGATGATCCAACGGGTCGTCGAAACCCCTTCAGACTCCTGTGACACGTCGGTCTCCTTCCGAACGTCGATCAGATCGGATCACGTTGCAGCGGACAGGTCATGCAGTGGCCACCGCCGCGACCCTTGCCGAGCTCGAAGCCCTCGATCTCGATCACTTCCACCCCGGCCTGGCGCATCTTGCCGATCGTGTACGTGTTGCGTTCGTACGCCACCACGACGCCGGGTTCGAGGGCGACGACGTTGTTGCCGTCGTCCCATTGCTCGCGCTCCTGCTGGTAGGCGTCGCCGCCGGTCTCGACGACGTGCAGCTTCGGGACGCCGAGCGCGTCGGCGACCGCCCCGAGGAAGTTGTCCTCGACGGTCACGTGGAACGGCTTGCCGTTCGTACCCGGTCGGAGGCTGACCGCACCGATGTTGTCGACGACGCTCGGGTAGGCGGTGGCCTTGTCGCGGTCCAGCAGCGTGAACACGGTGTCGAGGTGCATGTGGGCGCGGTCCTTGGTCATCACCGCGGCGATGACCCGGTCGGCGGCGCCCTTCTCGAACAGCGCCGCCGCGACCTGCTCGATCATGCGACCCTGCGTGCGCTCGCTCATGCCGATGAGCACGGTGCCGTTGCCGATCGGCATCACGTCGCCGCCCTCCATCGACGCGAGGCCGAAGTCGGTGGTCTCCAATCGGCCGTCCGTCGCTCTCGTGCGGATACCAGAACTCGAAGTCGGCATCGGCGAACATCGGATGCGCCTTGTAGATCGCCGCCACGTTGTAGGCCTCACGGCGGCGAGCCGGCCAGAACATCGGGTTGACCGACACGCCCCCGTAGATCCAGCACGACGAGTCGCGGGTGAACAGCGTGTTGGGAAGCGGCGGCAGCACGAACGTCGACGGGTCGTCGAGCGCGGCGGCGATCAGCGACGAGCCGGCCGAGCGTCTCCAGGTCGAGGGCCGCCTCGGCGACGGTCAGGCCGCCGATGAGGTGCTTGGCGAGCACGTCGGGCGGGAAGCCGCCGAGCAGCTCGCGCACCGCGTCGACCAGCGAGCAGACCGACGGTGTACTCCGAGACGACCAGCTCGATCAGCCGTTGCCGTGCCGGCTCGCTCGCCGCCAGCGTCTCGGCCAGCAGTTCGTGGAGGAGGAACACCTCCACGCCGCGGCCGCGCATCTGCGCCACGAACCGGTCGTGTTCGAGCTGGGCCCGCTCGACCCACAGCACGTCGTCGAAGAGGAGGTCGTCGTGGCTCGTCGGGGTCAGTCGCTGCAGGCTCAGGTCCGGGCGGTGGACCATCACCTTGCGCAGCTTGCCGACCTCTGAGTGCACTCCGAATTCGGTCATGTCGTCCCTTTCTGGTTCGGTCGCGCTTTGGTTCAGGTCGTGCGTTCGGCGACCACGTTCGTGCCCGCCGTTCCACCGACGATCGCTTCGATGTCCTCGAGCGCTCCGATGGCGGCGCGCTTGCCGGTCGCCTCGACGAACCGGGCCGCCGCTTCGACCTTCGGGCCCATCGAGCCGGCCGGCGAACGAGTGCGCCCGCAGTTCGGCGACGGTGACCTCGCCCAAACGGCGTTGGTCAGCGGTCCCCCACCCCTCGTAGACGGCATCGACGTCGGTGGCCATCACGAACAGGTCGGCGTCGATCTCCCGGGCGAGCAACTCGCTCGCGAAGTCCTTGTCGATCACGGCCTCGACGCCGCGCAACGTGCGCTCCACACCGGGCGTCCATGCGGTGGGGATGCCACCGCCTCCGGCGCAGATCACCACGACGCCCTGGTCGAGCAGCCAACGGATCGGTCGGATCTCGAAGATCCGTTTCGGCGGCGGCGAGGGGACGACGCGGCGGAGATGGTCGCCGTCGCGCTTGAACACCCAACCCTTCTCCGCGACGAGAGCCTCGGCGGACGCGTCGTCGTAGATCGGTCCCACGAACTTGGTCGGGTCGGCGAAGGCCGGGTCGGTGGGGTCGACCTCGATCATCGTGAGCAGCGTCGCCAAGGGCACCTCGGCCGGCAGGACGTTGCCGAGCTCCTGCTCGATGAGGTAGCCGATCATGCCCTCGGTCTCCGCACCGAGCACGTCGAGCGGATACGGCTCGACGTCCTTGTACGCCGCGGCCTGCAGCGCGAGCAGTCCGACCTGGGGTCCGTTGCCGTGCGACAGGACGAGCTGATGCTGCTCGGCGACCGGTGCGAGGGAACGTGCGGCGACGCGGATGTTGCCTCGTTGGGCGTCTTCGGTCATCGGCTCCCCGCGCTTGAGGAGCGCGTTGCCGCCGAGCGCGACCAGAACTCTCATGCGGCGATCTTCAGTTCCCCAGCGTCGCGACCAGCAACGCCTTGATCGTGTGCAGCCGGTTCTCGGCCTGGTCGAACACGATGCTCGCGCCGGATTCGAAGACGTCACCGGTGACCTCGAGCCCCGTGTCCATCCCGGTCGCTTCCATCATCTCCCGGCCCACGACCGTGTTCGGGTCGTGGAACGCGGGCAGGCAGTGCATGAACTTCGCCCGCGAGTTGCCGGTACGTCCCAGGAGTTCCTTGTTGACCTGGTAGGGCTTCAGGAGACCGACGCGCTCGTGCCAGACATCCTTCGCCTCGCCCATCGACACCCACACGTCCGTGTGGACGAAATCCACGCCTTCGACGGCTTGGCCGGCATCGTCGGTGATCGTGATGCGGGCACCGGTGCGGCCCGCGATGTCCTGCGCGATCTGCACGACGTCGTCGGGTGGTGCGAGCGATGCAGGCCCGCCGAGCCGGACGTCGGCGCCCATCAGCGCCCCCATCACCAGCAGCGAGCGACCCATGTTGAACCGGCAGTCACCGACGAACGCGTACGACAGCGCGTCGTACGGCTTGCCGCTCGCCTCGTGCATCGTGAGGAAGTCGGCCAGCATCTGCGTCGGGTGCCACTCGTTCGTCAGCCCGTTGTAGACGGGGACACCCGCGTTGGCCGCGAGCTCCTCGACGTCGGCCTGGGCGTTGCCGCGGAACTCGATGCCGTCGTACATCCGACCGAGGACGCGGGCCGTGTCGGCGACCGACTCCTTGTGTCCGAGCTGCGAACCCGATGGATCGAGATACGTGACGTGGGCCCCCTGGTCGAACGCCGCCACTTCGAATCCGGCGCGGGTCCGTGTCGAGGTCTTCTCGAAGATGAGGGCGATCTCCTTGCCCTCGAGCCGCTTCGTCTCGACGCCGGCGTACTTCGCCGTCTTCAGCGCCTCGGAGAGGCGCAGCAGGTACAGCAGTTCGTCGGGCCGGAAGTCGATCTCCTTGAGGAAACTCCGGTTTCTCAGGTTGAACATGTCGATCCTCCGAGCGATCGGTGCGCGCTGGTGTTGCCTGCGACGGTAAGGACGGGGAAGGTGGCCAGACCCCACCCCTCGCAGGGTGGTTGCCCGTGCCGAGGTGAACATCTGGGGTCCGAGGTGAACGCGCGGTGTCGTCCATCCCGTCCACCCGCTGGAGGGTGGTTCGCCGCGGCCCGCGCTTGTCCGAAGATGGCAGCTGCAGACATCGACCGCCGGGAGTGGCATGAGGGCACCAGACCACAACGACCGCGACCCGGTGATGTCCGACCTGGTCGAGTACCTGGTGATCCAGGTGCCCGACCTGAACTCGTTGTCGTCGGTGGGTACCGCCCTCGCCGCCCTCACGTCCGCCTCGACGATCCGCATCCTCGACCTCGTGGCCGTCACGACCGACGAGTTCGGGTGCGTCCACGAGGTCGCGCTCGATTCGGTGACGGGCCTGGTCGGCATCGCCCCGTTCGTCCATCTGCACGACGAGTTGCTGTCGGCCCACGACATCCGACTCGCCGCACTCGCCCTGCCGCCGGGATCGGCCGGTCTCGTGCTGGTGACCGAGGACCGTTGGGCGGCATCGCTCGACGGGGCAGCACGCAGGGTCGGCGGTCGGATCGTCGCCGGCGAGCGCATCTCGGCCCACCGATTGGAACGGGCGCTCGCCTACACGCCCGAGCGTGCCGATGGCCACGATCTCGAGGTCGGCTGACATGGCGGAGACCGAACCCGCCCGGGCGCAGCGGCCCGGCCTGCTGTCGCGCCCGCCGTCGACGTTCCGTGCACTCGACACGGCGGGTTCGGCCCTGTTCCTCGACCCGGCGGCACAGATCAACGCGCTGGTCGAGTTGATGGACAAGGGGCTCCTCACCCGTGAGGAGTTCGACCGCGCGAAGCAGCGGGCGCTGCGATGGTCGAACGAGGGGTGACCGAGCAGAGCGGAACGCAGGATCCCGATGTCCTGACGTTCATCGTCCGGCTCGGAGCGGCGATGAGCGAGATGGGTGAGCCGTCGTCGATCGTCCAGGAGCGGCTGGTCAAGGTCGCTCTCGCCTTCGGGATCGACGCCGCCCGCGTGAGTGCGTTCCCGACCTACTTCATGGTGTCGATGGGGTCGGGGGAGCCGGTCGTGCTCGAGCTCACGACGGCGTTCGGCGTCCAGCTCCGCCTCGACCAGTTCGCGGCCATCGACCGGCTCGTCGGCGATGCCGAGCAAGGCCTCGTCACCGCCGGTGTAGGACTCCGCCGGCTCGAGGAGATCAGCACCTCCGCACCGCGGTTCGGACGGCCCATGAGCGTGCTCGGCTACTGCATCCTCACCGTGGGGTTGTGTCTGATCCTGCATC
The DNA here is from genome assembly GCA_963752815.1 of Ilumatobacteraceae bacterium. Classification (GTDB taxonomy): domain Bacteria; phylum Actinomycetota; class Acidimicrobiia; order Acidimicrobiales; family Ilumatobacteraceae; genus Sva-07. The sequence goes on from CAVVZI010000013.1 coordinate 138,391, forward strand.
CCACGGCGAGCGATGTCGCGGCGGCGGCCGTCTTCGGGGTCGTCGTCGGCCTCCTCCGCACACTGGCCACGACCCGGCCCAACCTGCAGGTGCTGATGCCCGTGCTCGCCGCGTTCGTCGTCTCGGTACTCGCCGCGACGGCCGTCGAACACGACTGGATCGATCCGGCGCTGCGCGCGGTGGTCGCGTCGCTCGTCGTGTTCCTGCCGGGCGCCACGCTCACCACCGCCGTGCTCGAGCTCGCCGCCAATCAGATCGTCTCGGGGGCGAGCCGGTTGGTGGCGGGCGCGGTGCAGCTCGCGCTGCTCGCGTTCGGCATCCTCGCCGGCGTCGAAGCGGTGGGCGTCCCATCGTCGACGGTGCTCACCGTCGGAGGACAGCGGCTGGGTGACTGGGCGCCCTGGCTCGGCGTGCTCGTGTTCGCGGTCGGCGTGGCCGGCGCGCACTCGGCACCGAAGTGGGCCCTGCCGATGTTGCTCGTGGTGCTGTACACCGCGTGGATCGGCCAGCTCATCGGCAACATCGTCCTCGGCGGATACGTCAGCGCGTTCGTCGGAGCGGCGGCGATGACCCCGATGGCCTACCTGGTCGGCCGCCACCCACCGGCGATGCCCGCCCGGGCGTCGTTCCTCCCGGGGTTCTGGCTCCTGGTGCCCGGAGCGCTCGGCCTCATCGGACTGACGGAACTCGCGGGCGACGCTGATGCGGCCGGCACGAACGATCTCGTCGCCACGGTGTCGTCGATCTTCGCCGTCGCCATCGGCGTGCTGTGCGGCACCTTGATGATCGCGGGCGCCGAGTCGACCAGGGCATGGCTCACCACCTCGGGCGTCACCGCCGCGCCGCGCGCGCTGTGGCGGCGGCGATCGTCGTCGGACTGACTTCGTCACGCACCGAGCAGCGTCCTGCACCGAATGTTCACGTCTCTCCGAAATGCGGGATCGTTCCACGGAGCGCGCCGTCGCCGTCGTTCGAGCGGACGGGGCGATTCGGAGAGAGGTGAACTCGTGCGTCGGGTCGTGCTGATCCGGCACCCGGCCCGTCAGATCTGAGCAGCCACCGGTGGACCGGTCTGATCGACGCTGTCACGGCGGTGCTTCCACCACGCGTCGATCGCGATGCTGCCGACCGTGATGGCGACGAGGGTCACGGCGGTCGCCGGCTCGTCGACGAGGCTCGTGAACACGAACGCCACGAGCACCGCCACGGTCGTCGCCACGGCAACCGCCAGGACGAAGACGTTCGCACCGGTCTCGGAACGCACCCGGATGTGGCCGGCGGTGATCAGCGTGAACACCACCAACGCGATCACGCTGCCGATCGAGGCGATCGCGCTGAGGTCGAAGAACACGGCGAGGAGCGATGCGGCGACGGCCGTGGCGACCAGGCCGAAGGCGGCCCGCCCGGCGACGAGTGAACCCATCACGGGTGGGAACTGCCGTGTCTCGGTCATCTCCTCGCAGAGCCCCTTCGCCGGGTACAGCCCGGCGTTCGTCGCTCCCGACGTGGCGAAGAGCGCGGTCACGGTCATCATCCAGTAGCCGGCGCGGCCGAGCGTCGGTTCGGCGGCGACGGCGAGGGCGGTGCCACCCGACGCGATCACCTCGTCGACGGTGAGGGTGCCGAACACGCCGAGGGCGACCGCCACGTAGATCGTGGTGGCGATCCCGAGCGCCAGGTACATGGCCCGCGGGAGCTGATGGCTGGGATTGACCAGATCCTTCGCCGTGAACGTGATCACGCCGAATCCCAAGAACGCGAAGAACGTCAGCGCGATGCTGGCGATGATGTCGGCGACCGATGGATAGTTCGACGGTGCGAGCAGATCAGGGTCGAGGTTCGCCAGCGTCGACACGGCGAAGATGCTGAGGATGCCGATCACCACCACCACGACGAGCGTCTGGACCCGCGCCACGGCCTTCGATCCGACGACGTTGAGCCCGGTCATCACCACGACGACGCCGACGGCGAACACCTTGGCCCAGTTCTCGTCGCCGTCGGTGGCGGCGCTGCTGGCGTAGCTCCCGAACGACACCGCGACCATGCCGGTGATGATCGCGTTGGCACCGAGCAACAGCCAGGCGATGACGCCGGTGATGTGCCCGTCGCCGAAACCCTGGCGCACGTACTCGAGCATCCCGCCGGCCGACGGGTAGCGCGACCCGAACTTGGCGAACGAGTAGCCCTGGAGCATGGCGACGGTGCCGGCGAGGAGGAACGAGATCCACACCGCGGCGCCGGCGACCTCGCCGGCCGCGCCGAGCAGCGAGAAGATGCCCGCTCCGACCATTGCGCCGACGCCGATGAAGGCGGCCTGGCGCACGTTGAGTTGGGCATTGGTCGGAACGACGTCGTCGATCGGACTCGGGGCGGTCATTGTTCCGTGCCTTTCATCAATTGGTCGTTCGTCAGTTCGTGCGGATCGAGGTCAGCTGCCGCGCCACTTCGGCGGCCTCGGCGCGCGAGCTGACGCCGAGCTTGCGATAGATGACCTTGAGATGGAATTTCAGCGTGTTCATGGAGATGTAGAGCTCGTTCGCGATCTCCTGCAGCGTGAGCCGGCTCGGCAGGAACCGCACCACGTCGCGTTCGCGATCCGTCAGCGGTTCGATCCCTGCTGACCGCTCCGACCGGCTGTCGTGCTCGATCGCCAGCGCGTTGGCGGATGCCCGGCGCACACGATCGAGCCAACTGGCCGGCGCCCGCCAGGCACAGCGTTCGACGAGTTCGACGGCGGCGCGGCCCTGCGCCGCCACGGTCTGGACCATGCCGTGTGCCACCGCGGTCTCCACCGCGGTGGTGGCGAACTTGAGCGCCTCCTCGTGTTCGCCGGCGGCCACCGAACGCAGCAGCGCGAGCACCACGTCGTGCCGGCGCACCGCGGGACGGCGTCGTCGAGTGCAACACGCGCCGCATCGTGGTCGGCGTGCACGAGCATCGTCCGGGCGCGTGCGACGGGTTGCCAGAACGGGTCGGCGATCTCGCTGACCCACCGTTCGGCGTCATCGATCTCGTCGGCCGCCAACGCGACGTCGGCTTCGCACCGTGCGACGAGCGTGCGGGCCCCCGTGCCGGACATCGTGCGATCGACCGAACCCCGCAACGTGTCCAAGGCCGCCCGCGCCGAGTCGATGGCGCCGTTGTCGAGATGGGCCGCCACGAGTTCGACCAGGGCGCGGATCCTGACGTAGGTCGTCGGAGCGACGTCGGTCGCGGCCAATGCCTCGAGCCCCTCGATGACGCCGTCTTCATCGCCGATCTCGCGGCGCGCGATCAGCTCCGCGAGGCGGAGTTCGTCGCCGAGGATCGCCATGTTGGTGACGTCGGCGAACTCGCGCACTCCACCGGCGGTCTGGAGCGCAGCGAGCGGGCTGACCGGCGAGCGCCTCGCCGAGCGCACGAACGCCCTCGAACGACAGACGGCGGACCGGATCCTGGACGAGTTCGAAATCGGCACGCCGGACGTCGTCGTCGTCATCGTGCCAGCGCTCGGACAGCGCGACGTCGCGGGCCACCATGTTGAAGCCGAAGCGCCCGAAGGAATCGAGAATCCACTCCGGACCGAGTGCGGCCATCGACTGGCGGGCCAACCGGCCACCGTCGACCCAGTCGCCCCGCACGGTGGCGGCGACCGACTGCAACAGCGTCAGCCGGGCGGCGAGCACGCCGTGGACCGGCGACCGCTGCGCCCACCACGAGAGTCGCGCGACACCGTCGAGGAACCGCGCCGCGGTCGACGAGCACCTGACACCAGGTGAACTCCATCGTCGCCGCGAAATCGGTGGCGTACGCGTCGACCGGCAGCGCCTTGATCGTGTTCCGCACGACGTCGTAGCGGCCGGCGTCGTAGAGCGAGAGGTGAATCGAACTCAGCAGCCGCAACGCATCGCGGTGGCGCCCGGCGCGCGCCAGGTGCTCGAGGGCGTCGGCGAACTCGCCATCGGCTTCCGAGGCTGGCGGCGGCGCGCCCGTGCAGCTCACGGGCGCGCTCGGGGTCCTCCTCGAGCTGCGCCAGGAGCACTTCGCGCACGACCGGGTGGAGTTCGTACTGGCCGCCACCCCGACGGGAAACGAACAGACCACGCTCGAACGCGCAGTGCAGGAGCACGTCGGCATCGTCGCGTCCACTGAGGTTCCGGGCGATCCGGACGTTCACACGACCGACGACGGCGACTTCCCGGAGCAGCCCGACGAGTTCATCCGGCTCGTCGCGGAATGCCTCAGCCATCAGGTAGTCCGCGGTGGTCTGGATCGCCGACGCCGCGGACCGTGACGCGAGAGCGAACAGCTGGAGACCCGCGGCCCACCCATCGACGCGGGCGATCGTGTCGCTGATCCACGCCTCGTCGGCGTCGGGCGTCAGGCGAGGGAGCAGCTCGGCGGCCTCGGTCGCGGAGAACCGCAGATCGTCGAAGTCGACCGTGGCCAGTCGACCATCGAGTCGCGCCCGATCGAGCGACAGCGCCGGCACCGATCGGGAGACGACGACGAGCTGGAGCCCGACGGGCTGATGCCGGAGGAGGTGACGGAACATGCCGATCAATTCGGGCTGACCGGCAATGACATGGAAATCGTCCAGCACGAGGGTCGCCGGATCTCCGGTCGCCCGGTCGAGCGCCATGACGAGCTCGTCGGCGAGGACGCCGGAAGGAACGTTGTCGTGCAACAGCGTGTTGAGACCGTCGAGGCTTCCGGGTCGCACCCGGTCGATGGCCGCGAAGAGATCCGTCCAGAACTCCGCCGCCGACGCGGTCGCGCTCGTCGAGCGTGAGCCACGAGACGGGCCTCGCGAGCGACGACGCCCAGTCGGCGACGAGGCTCGTCTTGCCCGACCCGGCGGGACCGTGGACGACCACCACTCCCTCCGGCCCCGCGGCATCGAGCTGGTCGATCAGCCGTTGCCGTGGGAGGTTGCACGCGGGCGGCGGCGGGACGCGCAGTTTGATCGCCGAATGTGCCGACACACGCGCCGGTTCACCACGGTCTGCACGAAGAGTTGTCATGCCGCCCTCTCGACCTCGACGTCCCGAGCACGTTGCACATCGTTCACGTTGTCACTTCAGAGCGGACGGTACCACCCGCCCCTCGGCGGACCGGCGATCGCGCGTGCGCGCAAAGTGGTCGCGTGTGGACTAGACCATGAATCGTTCCAACGCCAGACCGATCGGACGCACATGACCGTGACCCAAGATGAGCCAACCGCCGACACGGCCTGGTGGTCACTGACCCCAGAGGATGCGGCCGCCCGCCTGAGCGTCGACGCCGACGAAGGACTGTCGGCCGACGAGGTGGAACGCCGGTTGGCCCAGTACGGACCGAACGAGATCGCGACCGAACCGCCACCGAGCACATGGTCGATCGCCAAGGGTCAGCTGACCAACCCGATGAACATCATGTTGATCGTCGTGGCGATCGTCAGCTACGCGATCGATCAGGTCCTCACGGGCGTGATCGTGACGGCGCTCGTGGCGTTCAACGTGATCATGGGCACGAACCAGGAGCGCAAGGCGCTCGCCAGCGTCGAGGCGTTGGAGCAACTCCAGGTGTCCCACGCCCGCGTCCGTCGCGACGGCAAGGTGCAGGAGATCCACGCCAGCGGAGTCGTACCCGGCGACATCGTGCTGGTCGAAGCCGGCGATCTGATGCCGGCCGACGGACGGCTCCTCGTGTCGGCGACGCTCGAGACGCAGGAAGCGTCACTCACCGGCGAGAGTGCGCCGGTCGCCAAGGACCGCGCGGTGCTTCCCCCCGGTGAGACCGCGCTCGGCGACCGCACGAACATGGTGTTCCAGAACACGCAGGTCACCCGCGGCTCCGCCACGCTGGTCGTCACGTCGACGGGCGAAGCGACCCAGATGGGTCACATCGCCGACATGGTGTTGGCGACCAAACGCACGAAGTCACCGCTCCAGCAGGAACTCGACGGCCTCACCGAGGTGTTCGGGGTGCTGGCCGCGATCGCCGTCGCCATCATCGCCGTCGTCGGCGTGATCCGCGACCAGGACTTCGAGACGCTCGCGCTGTTGTGCGTCTCCACGGCGATCGCGGCGATCCCGACGGGCCTGCCGACGTTCGTGCAGACGATCCTGTCGTCGGGAGCCCGCCGACTGGCGGAGGCCAAGGCGGTCGTCAAGACACTGACCGACGTCGAAACGCTCGGCGGCACGACGGTGATCAACAGCGACAAGACCGGGACGCTGACGATGAACGCCATGACGGCGACCACGATGCTCGCGGGCGGCGCGTGGTTCAAGATCGACGGCGGCGGCTACGCGAAGACCGGTGCCGTCCTGAGTGTCGCCGGCGAGCCGACGCCCGATTTCCACCAGCTGGCGCTCGGCCTGACGCTGTGCAGCGACGCCACCGTCGGGGACGACGGATCGGTGATCGGCGATCCGACCGAAGCGGCCTTCGTGGTGCTGGCCGCCAAGCTCGGCGTCGATGCCGAGGAGACCCGACGGTCGTTGCCGCGGCGGGCCGAGGTGCCGTTCGATTCCGAGTACAAGTTCATGGCGACGTTCCACGACCGCCCGGAGTGGCTGGCCGCCGGCGTGCTCCGGCAACCGCACTTCACGACGATCAAGGGTGCGCCGGACATGGTGCTCGATCGCTGCACCCACGTGCTGTGGCACGGCGAGCAGGTGCCGATCGACGAACGGCGCGACGACCTGCTCGCGGCGAACCAGCGGCTGTCGGAGCAGGGCCTGCGTGTGCTGGCGTTCGCGGTGCGTGACCTCGACGGCGACGCGATGACCACGGCGATCGGCGACCCGATGGGAGCGGTGAACGACCTGCTGTTCGTGGCGCTGGTCGGCATCATCGACCCGTTGCGCGCCGAAGCGAAGGAGGCCGTCACGCGTGCGCTGGCCGCCGGCGTCGACGTCCGCATGATCACCGGCGACCACACGATCACCGCTCGGGCGATCGCCAACGAGCTCGGGCTGGGGCCGGGCGTCAAGACGGGCGCCGAACTCAACGCGATGACCGACGCCGAAGTCGATCGCGGCGCTGCCGCAGCTGCACGTGTTCGGTCGCGTCGCACCGGAGGACAAGGTCCGCCTGGCCCGCCTCATGCAGGAGGCCGGCGAGGTCGTGGCGATGACCGGCGATGCGGTCAACGATGCGGCGGCGCTCAAGCAGGCCGACGTCGGCGTGGCGATGGGCAGTGGATCCGAGGTGACGAAACAGGCCGCCAAGATGATCCTGACCGACGACAACTTCGCCACGCTCGTGAACGCCGTCGACCTCGGCCGCGACATCTACCGGCGGATCTCGTCGTACATCAAGCTGCAGCTCACGATCCTGTCGTCGGTGCTGCAGCTGATGCTGCTGGCCACGATCTTCAACATCAACGAGGGCGTCGCCCTGTTCCCGATGATGTTGCTGTTCTGCAAGCTGTTCGTCGTCGTCACGGTGGTGATCGGCTTCGTCGTCGACGTGCCCGACCCCGGTGTGATGCAGCGGCCGCCGCGCAAGCCCGGCACCCGCATCGTCACCAACCCGCAGATCGTCCGGTGGTTGATCAGTGGCTTCCTCATCGCCTTCGGTGCGCTGTCCCTCCTGATGTGGGGGCCCGACGAGCCGAGCACCGAATTCCCGTCGATCTCGATGACGATGGCGTTCGCGGTCGTCGCCCTCAGCGCCGTCAACATGGGGCTCGTGATGCGGCGCGAGCGCGAGCCGGTCTGGGCGACCCCCGTGTTCCCCTACCTCGGTTGGATCCTGCTCGGCTGGATCCTCACCGTGTTGGCGGTCGAGTTGGGCATCCTGCAGCGGATGCTGCTCACCGAGTCGCTCAGCGGCTCCCAGTGGGCGTGTGCATCGGCCTGTCGGCGATGTCACCGGGAGTCATCTGGATCGACAAGACGATCCAGATCCGCAAGCTCGACCGCAGCACGCACCCCGCCCTGGCGACCGCCGCCTGATCGAGGCCGGCCGACCCTCCGATCAGGAGAAGTGGGCGATCAGGTTCCGCACCGAATCGGCCACGTTGTCCTCGTGGCGCTTCGGATACCCGGCGAGTCGCAGCGCGGGCGGGAACTTCGCCGTCGACATGTCGAACGTCTCGGTCACCTGGGTGCCCCCGTCGACCGGCTCGAGCTCCCACCGCCAACGGTGCCCACCGAAGTGGCACCACGCGATCAGGTGGTCCTGTTCGAACTCGACGACCTTCGACGACACGCGGTACGGCACGCCGACTTTCATCTTCATCCCGAACCTGCTGTCCATCGACAACTCTTCGTCGCCCGTCCGCGAGCCCTTGACCGTGCCATCGCCGCTGAGTTCGCTGTGGTTCGCCGGCCGGCGGAGGAAGTCGAACACCGCGTCGGGCGTGGCCGGAACGAGTTCCGGTGGCCGAGACGGTGTCTTCGGTGATGGTTGTGGTGACGTCCTGATCGGTGGCCATCGACCCATGCTGTCATGTCGCCGGACCATCGCCGCGCGGTCGATGTCGGCCCGCGTCCGGCTGCGTTTGCTGTGCGCGAGCTGTGTGCCTGCTGTGGCGGGGCTCCGAATGCAGCCGGAAGCGTTGGGGGTTGATGACGGCGCGACATGATGAAGGCCGTGCGTGACGAGGGCGTCGGTGAGCGGCGTGTGCTGGTGGTCGATGACGAGTACTCGATCGTCGATGCGGTCGCCACGGCGTTGCGCTACGAGGGCTTCACGGTCACGACGGCGGCATCGGGGCGTACCGCGTTGGCCGCGGTGCAGGAGGGTGCTTTCGAGCTGATCGTCCTCGACGTGATGCTGCCCGACGTCGACGGTTTCGAGGTGGCGCGACGAGTCCGTGCCGATGGGATCGATACCCCGATTCTGTTCCTCACGGCGCGAACGGCGCTCGACGACAAGGCCGCTGGGTTCGGGGCGGGCGCCGACGACTACGTGACCAAGCCGTTCTCGTTGGCCGAGGTCGTGATGCGGGTCCAGGCGATCCTGCGACGCTCGGTCGGCGCTCCCGACGCCGGCGGTGGCGAGCACCTGTTGCGGTTCGCCGATGTCGTGATGGACACCGACGCGCACCAGGTGTGGCGGGCCGACGAACCGATGCAGCTCACGGCTACCGAGTTCAGGCTGCTCAAGTTCTTCCTCATGAACCCGGGGCGCGTGCTGTCGAAGTCGCAGATCCTCGATCACGTGTGGCACTACGACTTCGACGGCGACTCGAACGTGTTGGAGACCTACGTCAGCTATCTGCGCCGCAAGCTGAACGAACACGGCTCGGCGCTCATCCACACCGTCCGACTCGTGGGCTACGTGTTGCGCGACGATCCGAGCGAATGACGTGTCGCTGCGTACACGTCTGCTGCTGGCGGTCCTCGCCGCGTCGGTGACCGGGCTGGCGATCGCCGGCGTGCTGACCTTCACGCTGGTCACCCGAGCGCAGCTCGAACAGGTCGACCAGGAGCTGGAACGCGCCCACCCTCCGATCGAACGCGCGGCCGCCAGCACCTTCGACCGCGAACGGGCGATCCGTGAAGCGGCCCCCGGCTTCTTCGTCGAGTTGCGGGACCCGGAGGGCGAGAGTTCCACGGTGATCGCGCTGCAGCGGCCCGGTGAGGACGCCGTGTCGGTCGCCGTGGCCGATCTGCCCGAACCCGAGTCCGAATCCGGCGGTGATGGTCGGGGCCGGCGGGGCGACGACGAGGCGGTGTACACGTCGGTTGCCTCGACCGGCGATCATGGGTTGCGCGTGCGGGTGTCTCGCCAGTCCGACGGCAGCATCCTGATCATCGGCCGATCGCTCCAGTCGATCGAAGACACCAGGGAGCGACTGCTGGTGGTGCTGGTCACCGCGAGTGCGGGTGCCGTCTTGGTTGCCGGTCTGCTCGGGGCGTGGCTCGTGCGGGTCGGACTGCGCCCGCTCACCGCCGTCGAGCGGGCGGCGAGCGAGATCTCCGACGTCGACCTCGACCAACGGGTTCCGGGCGACGGCACGAGCACTGAGGTCGGTCGCCTGGCGACCGCGATCAACCACATGCTCGACCGGCTGCAGGGAGCGATGAACCAGCGCGAGCAGGACGTCGTGTCGTTGCAGGAGTCGGAGGGTCGGATGCGCCAGTTCGTCGCCGACGCCTCGCACGAACTTCGAACGCCGATCACCGCGACGGCCGCGTACGCGGAGCTGTTCGAACGCGGCGCGAAGGATCGACCTGACGATCTCGAGCGGGCGATGACCGGCATCCGCTCGGAGACGTCGCGGATGGCCGACCTCGTCGAGGATCTGTTGCTGCTCGCCCAGCTCGATGAGCAACGTCCGATCACGAGAACGCCCGTCGACCTGGCCGCCGTGGCCTTCGAGTCGGTCGACGCGGCCACCGCGGTGGCACCCGACCGTCCGGTGCGGTTGCGTGTCGACGACGTCGCCGTCGTGATCGGCGACCCGAGTCGCCTTCGCCAGGTGCTGGACAATCTGCTGGCGAACGTGCGCACCCACACTCCGCCGGCGACGCCGTGTTCGCTCACGGTGCGCCGTGAGGGCGACGAAGCGGTCGTCATCGTCGCCGACGAGGGTCCCGGGATGAACTCGGGCGACGCGGCGCGAGCCTTCGATCGCTTCCATCGTGCCGACACGTCCCGAACCCGCGCGTCGGGCGGATCCGGTCTCGGTCTGTCGATCGTCGCCGCGATAGTCGCCGCGCACGACGGCTCGGTCGCGATGTCGTCGGCGCCCGGCGCCGGCACCACGGTCACCATTCGCATCCCCATCGCCGAGGACACATCGTGAACGACGTCGTGTGGTATCTGAGCCGAGCGACCGGCATCGTCGCGGCCGTCCTCGCGGTCGCCGCGCTCGCCGGCGGGTTCCTCTTCTCCGCCCGGGAGACCGGTACACGGCGCCGTCCGGCGTGGTGGCTCGACCTGCACAACTGGCTGGGCGGGCTGACGCTGATCTTCACGATCGCCCATGTGGTGATCGCCTACCTCGACAGCGACACGGGCCTCAGCCTGGCGAGCCTGTTCGTTCCCGGCGTGGCGTCATCGCAACGGCTGGCGGTTGCGTGGGGCGTCATCGCGACGTACCTGTTCGCGACTACGGTGCTGTCGTCGTGGCCACGCAAGCGGTTCGCCCGCAGGACCTGGCGCATCGTGCACCTCGGATCCGTTCTCGGTGTCGCTCTCGCCCTGGTGCACGCCTACCAGATGGGCACCGACGGGACGGAACGAGCGTTCCGGATCGGCATGCTGCTGCTCGTCGCGATCGGGACCTACACGCTGTTCATCCGGCTGGTCGGGGTCCTCGTCCAACGCCGCGACGCCGCCCGCGCCGATTGAGATTCACAGGTGGCACACAGGCCACCCCCACCTCGGCCCGAGCCTCGTCTGGCTGAATGAACGCATGGAAACGTCGAGGACCCACCGACCGGCCCAACGCCCGCCCCAACCCGACCAGGCGGCGCGGCTCGCCGCACTGAGCGCACGGGCCGTGAGCCCACCACCTTTCCCACCCGGCCCGACGACCCCGCCGCAGGACAAACGACCTCGGCCGCGCCGGCGACATGCCGCCCGCGGGGCACGAGCGACCGCCCTCGGCCTGAGCCTCGCCTCCACCGGCGCGCTCGCCACACTCTTCGCCTTCACCGAAGGCGGGGCGTCCGGGAGCGGCAACCAGGTGGCCGCCGCGAGCGTCGTCGTCGGTACTCCGTCGGCCTCGACGGTCACCACGCCGGCGTCGAGCCAACCGGCCACGACCGCGCCGGTGACCACCACACCGACCGTCGCGACCTCGGCGCCCGCAACCACCGCGACGCCCGCCAACACGGGAGCCACGACCGTGGTCGACGGTGCGGTGTTCCAGAACAAGTGGGGCGATGTCCAGGTCGAGGTCACCTTCGCCGCCGACGGCTCGATCGCCGAGGTCACCACCCTGAAGACCCCCTACGTCGACAACAAGAGCGTCCGCATCAATCAACGGGCCGTACCGCAGTTGAACTCCGAAGCACTCACGGTCCAGAGCGCCGACGTCGACACCGTGTCCGGTGCCACCTACACGAGCAACGACTACCGCCGATCGCTCCAATCCGCCATCGACGCCGCCAACGCAGCCGGGATCACCACGATCGGCTGATGAGCACACCGGCTGCTCCTGCCGCCCGGCTCCACCACGTCGAACTCGTGATGGGCACCGCGGTGTCGTTCGACATCCGCGACAGCGTCGCCGAGCGCGGCGGTCTCGATACGGCCATCGCCTGGTTGCACCACGTCGACCAGACGTTCAGCCCGTACATCCCGGACAGCCCGATCTCCCGGCTCGGCCGCGGCGAACTCACACTCGATGACGTCGACGACGAAATCACCGGCGTGCTCCTGGAATGCGAGCAGCTGCGGGCCGACACCGACGGCGCCTTCGACGCGTTCGCCGTGCCGGCGCCGAACGGCACGATGCTCGACCCCTCCGGTTACGTCAAGGGCTGGTCGATCGAACGCGCCGCAACCATCCTCGAAGCCGCCGGTCACACCGACTTCACGATCAACGCCGGTGGCGACATCGCCGTCCGCGGACACGCTGCACCCGACACGCCGTGGGCGATCGGCGTGCGTCATCCCGATGATCGGAGCCAGCTGGCGATGGTCCTCGACGTCATCGGTCCCGCCGCGGTAGCCACCTCAGCCACCTACGAGCGCGGCGCCCACATCGTCGACCCACGGACCGGCCAACCGACCACCGACCTCGCCAGCGTCACGGTCGTCGGACCGGATCTCACCAACGTCGACGCCTACGCCACCGCGATCTTCGTCATGGGACTCCGCGGCCTCCACTGGCTCGCCAAACACCCCGGGTACGACGCCATGGCGATCACCCACGATGACCGGGTTCACCTGACACCCGGCTTCGACGGATGGCGACGCGTCGCGACAGGGCCAATCGGGCGGCTGAAGTCGCTGGGAATCAGGTTGCACCGTGTTCCTGTTCGGTTCATAGTGGAACCCGACGGAACGATGGTGACATCGTCATAGCGGAGGGCGAAGCCGCAATGTGATCGGTTGTACCCGCACGGGCGGGTGCCGACCTGTTGCGGGCCGTCTCCCCTACGGACAGGGGGTAGACACAATGGAATCGGTTCATGAGCCTTTGGACGGCGTGAATCAGAAGCCACGGGTGGCACGGCGCGAGTTCTTGCGCCTCGGTGCGATCGGTGGCGCCGCGGTGGCCGCCGGTGCCGTCGCTGCGACGTGGGCGCCAAGTCTTCGTCAGCGCGGTCTGTTGTCACCCGACGGGGTGTTCGACGCGGCCTCGATCGCGTGGGCGGACTCGTTGTACGTCGAGGCGTTCCCGACGAGCCCGTTGATCCTGAACCCGTTCAGTGATCCGTTGGTGATCCCGCCGGCATTGCTGCCCGACCTCGACTTCGCGAACTGGGCGAACCCGCCCGGGCCGGGTGACGGTCAGCAGAGCTCGCTCGGGAACGCGAAGCATCAGCGGTGGTGCGGCGACGGCACGGGCGGGGCGACGAGTCCGTTGGTGTACAGGATCGAGTTGAAGGTCGACGAGCACTGGTTCACGACGTCGCAGGTGTTGCCGATCGACAAGGACGGCAAGCCGACCGGGTCGTTCGATGCGTCCGGCAAGAGGGTCCCCGCCGGCCCGCGCCCCTTGCCGGCGAGCACGATCTACGGGTTCAACGGGACGTTCCCGGGGCCGATGATCAACGCCGAGTACGGCCAGCCGAATCTGGTGCGGTTCGTCAACAACCTCGACGAGGACAACGGTCTGGATCGCCAGGACTTCGGTTCTCCTGGCGACCGTTCGGACGACTATTCGTTCCTGACCCACCTCCACAACGGGCACAATGCACCGGAGAGTGACGGCAACCCCGCTTACACGTTGACTCGCCTCGGGAATCACGGGTATCCGGCGCAAGCGTGGGTCGACAACCTGTATCTGAACTGGCCGGCAGGTGGCGACGACCGAGAGAAGCAGAGCTTCCTGTGGTTCCACGATCACCGCATGGATCACACCGGGTCCAACGTCTACAAGGGGATGGTCGGGTTGTACCCGATCTATGACCCGGGTGTGGATTGCGGTGATGAGACGAAGGGATTGCGGCTGCCCGGTGTGCGCACCGATCACGACGGCACGTTCGATGTGAAGTACGACATCCCGCTGGCGTTCTACGACGCCCGCTTGGATGACGGCGTGACGATCCACCAGGACTTCCACGACGGAATGGGCGAGTTCCCGGCGGCGAGGAACCCGCGGACCCATCCGGAGTGGTGGGGCAAGACCTTCTACAAGCACTTCCCGAGCCATGGGTTCGTGGGGGATCTGTTCACGGTCAACGGCACCGCCTATCCCGTGTTGGAAGTCGAGCGGCGCAAGTACCGGTTCCGGTTTCTCAACGCTTCGGTCGCTCGCATCTACGACTTCCAGCTGATGAGCTCGACCAGGGGGCCCAAGGCGGCCCGCGATCTGGGATACCAGGGCGACGAACTGCAGGGCCAGTATCGGATCCCCGATGGTCAGCAGTGCATGCGGTTCACCCAGATCGCCACCGAAGGTGGACTGTTGCCGGCACCGATCCCGCGGGACAACTTCGAGTGTTGGCCGGCCAAGCGGGTGGAGGTGATCATCGACTTCACCAAGTTCCAGGACGGCACGCCGACCACCGCAGGCAAAGACGTGGTCTACCTGACGAACACGATGAAGATGACCGAACGGTCGCATGTGGGACAAGTCGTCCCGGTTCTCGCCCGACCCGAACTACAAGATCCCGATGCTGAAGTTCGTCATCGCCGGCGACCCCCCGAAGGATCAGCCGGACCAGAGCGTGATTCCCACCTACATGCGAGACGTGCCGCCGGTCCCGTCGAACTTGAAGGACATGCTGAACAACCGGTTGGTGTTCGAGCTGCAGCGCGGCAGCGGCGGCGGCGAGGTCGAGTGGTTGATCAACGGCCAGGCCTTCGACCCGGCCACCGTGGCGCGCAGCATGAAGAACCCGGCCGGCAAGACGCCGTTGGCGCAATTTCGGAAGGGACAGCTTCAGCGTCTGGGAGCTCCGCAACGGCAGCGGTGGCTGGGTGCACCCGATGCACATGCACCAGGAAGAACACCGCGTCGTCATGCGCAACGGCAAACCGGCAACCGGTCCGACGCCGGCCCACCCCGATGGTCAAGGCAAAGAGGACGTCATTACGCTCGATCCGGGCGAATCGGTGATCATCTACCGCGGGTTCCGCGACTTCGTCGGGCCGTACGTCGCCCATTGCCACAACCTGGCCCACGAGGACCACGCGATGATGTTCGGCTGGGAGATCACCTGACCGTCCTCGGACCGGCTCCCGCTGTCAGGTGGGACGGTCGGGGGTGTGGTCGGTCGGTTGTGGTGTGACGCTGAGAACCTTGACCTCTTCGGGAGTCTCGAAGCGGTGCCAGGTGCCCCGAGGTACCACCACGAATTCACCCGCCCGCAGCGTGGCCGGGTGCTCCGTCTCACCGTCGAGGAAGAAGATGGTGGTGGAGCCGTCGACGACCATGACGATCTCGTCGCCGACGGTGTGGCGTTCCCATTCGCTGGTTCCGGCCCAGTGGCCGACGAAGATTGCGCCATCTCGGTAGGCAGACAACCGCTTGAACGCGTCCGCCGAATCTTCGCCCACGCCGGCCGGCGTGCGGTCCGGAAGGAACGTGAGCTGAGCGATCGCCTCGTTGATCGAAATCGGGACCGGCTGACCCTCTGCCACGTGTCGAGACTATTCGCCACTGCGCAGCCGAAAGACCGTACGCAGAAAGGCGCTCGGACCCATTGTGCGGATACGAAAACTGTCAATCCGGCTTGCCTCGGACGCAAGCTGAGTTGACGTTCGATCGCTTTCTCACCCCTCGTCATGGGCAAGGCGTGGGTGCCGTCGCCAACGCGAGTACTTCTTCGATGCTCGGGCGATCAATGGTCGTGTCGGTGGTGGAGATCCGGGACGTGTGAGTGCGCGTGCACGAGTTGATCGTGTTCGTGGACGTGACTGTGCCGTCCGACGAAACCATCGGCGTGGTGATGGTTGTGATGTCCGTCGGTGTGCTC
>CAVVZI010000014.1:0-65936 GCA_963752815.1 Ilumatobacteraceae bacterium
GGGCGCGTGGGGTGGATTGCCGTCGACGCCGCATAAAGGCATCGGCGCTGTCGAGCGCTGTGGCGTCGTGGTAGGCATGGTGGTCAACCGCGATGCATACGGAGGCCTTGTGGACCGAGTAGCGCTGAGTGCCGACAAGTACGAGCAGTTGTTCGGCTCACCACCTGACCCGGCGGCTGGCCCCGATCCCGAGCTGATGGCGATTCTTCGCCATGTGATCTTCGGTGAGGTGTTTCACATCGGCGACCTCGACGACCGCACTCGCGAACTGATCACCATCGTGGTGCTGGTGACCAACCAGACGTTGCCGCAGCTTCGGTCGCACACCGCAGCAGCTCTCAACGTCGGCGTGACCCCGATCGAGATTCGCGAGGCGGTGTATCAGTGTGCGCCGTTTCTTGGCTTCCCCAAGACACTGAACGGCGTCGCGGTCATCAACGAGGTGTTCACCGAACGCGGCATCGAGCTGCCCTTGCCTGATCAGGCGACGGTCGCGGAGGACGAGCGCTTCGAGCGAGGTCGAGCGATCCAGCACCCGCTCTACGGGGACGCGATCCGCGGGAACCTCGCCGGTCTGCCCGAGGACCTTCGCGGCGTCGTGCCACGGCTGCTGACCGAGTTGTGCTTCGGTGACTTCTACACCCGGTCGGGTCTCGATCTCGCGCTCCGCGAGCTGTTGGTGTTGTGCTTGTTGACGGCGCTCGGCGGCACTGAGGCCCAGGTGCAGTCCCACACCGCGGGGAACCTGAAGGCGGGCAACACCGTGGATGTCCAGATCGCCGCGATGATCCACTGCATCCCCTACATCGGGTTCCCGCGAGCACTCAACGCGATCCGCATCATCAACCAGGCCGCCACACCCAGCTGAACCACTCGGGGCAACTGCCTGCTCCGGCTACCGAACGAGGGCGCTACAGCCGTTCTTGGAGGAGACCGAATGCCTTAAGTAGTGCAGTATAGTGCACTGGTGGACATCAACGAATCACTGGCGGCGATCGTGCGCGGTGAACGCAGTCTGCGGGGATGGTCGCTCGACCGCGCCGCATCGCGCCTGGATGTGAGTCGTCGACTGCTCACGCAGATCGAGGCCGGCTCAGCGAACCCATCACTGTCGACGTTGTTGTCGATCGCGAATGGGTTCGGGATCGACCTCACGAAGTTGATCTCCGGCCCGTCCAGCACGGTTGACGTCGTGCTCCAGTCGGACAATGCGTCTGCTGACGTGCTCTGGTCCACCGAGGCGGGTAGCCGCGCCCGACTCCTCGTCGGGAAGGGGCCACTCGAGATGTGGTCATGGCGACTCGAACCCGGTGACACTCGCCGATCCTCGGCCCACGCCGCCAACAGTCTCGAAGCCCTCGTCGTCACCACCGGCAGCATCGAGATTGCCATCGACGGCTCGGAAACGACAACGGTGAGCAAGGGGCAGTCGTTGATCTTCACCGCCCATCACCCCCACGAGTACCGCAACACCAGCGACCGTGCCGCAGAGTTCCACCTTGCCGTCTTCGATCCCATCGACGACGGCACTCCCAGCTGATGCCGGCCCTGCTCGCTCTGGCCGCGGCGTGCACCTTCGGCGTCGCCGACTTCCTCGGAGGGATGTGCACCCGCCGAGCAGCCGTCGTCTCAGTCACCTTGACGACCAACCTCGCCGGTGCAGCACTGGCCATCGTGCTCGTGTTCACCATCGGCGGTGCATGGACACCCGGTGCCATCGGTTGGGGCGCAATCGCTGGACTCGCCGGGCTCACGGGTCTCGTCCTGCTCTACCAAGGGCTCGCCGATGGACCGAACCGGCTCGTCAGCCCCCTCAGCGCGGTCATCGCAGCGATCGTGCCCGTCGCCGTTGGCGTGACACTCGGCGATCGGCCGGACACCCTCGCGATCGCCGGACTCGCGGTCGCCCCGATCGCCATCTGGCTCGTGGCCGGCGGCGACCTCCGCATGACCGATACGTCGAGACGACCCGTCCTCCTTGGTGTCGGTGCGGGCCTCGGGTTCGGCACGTTCTTCGCGCTCATCGCTCAAACACCCGACGACGCCGGAGCCGTCCCACTCTTGGCCGCGCGCGCGACCTCGGTCACCATTCTCCTACTCGCCGCCGTCATCACCCGACCCGGCGTACCCGCCCCACAGGTGCTCGTCGTCGCGATCGTCGCAGGCGCGCTCGACATGACCGCCAACGGGTTGTTCCTCTGGTCCACACTCGACGGCGACCTCGCCATCGTCGGTGCACTCGTCAGTCTCTTCCCGGCAACCACCGTGCTCCTGGCGGTCGTCTTCCTCGGCGAACGACTCGACCGCAAACAGATCAGCGGCCTCGCACTCGCCATCACCGCAGCGGCCCTCCTCAGCTGAGCTGGGTGTGTGGCGTATACGGCGGTCGGGGGCAGCCAGCCGGGGCCGAGGGCCGCGGCGGCCAACTCGACCTTGTCGGGTCGTGACGCGGTACGTCCGGTGCGGTACACGACGATTCGCCCCACAGCCGACGACAGTCAGGATTTCATCAGGCACGATCGAATGGAGAAGACCCATCCCTTCACCACCCCGAGGAGCACCATGTTGACCAGCGCCTTCACCGCCCACACCAGCCGACCGCCCGACGAGGTGTTCGCCTACCTCGCTGACCTCGCCAACCAACCCGAATGGCGTCACGACATCAACTCGAGCGAACTCGATCAGGGAGCACCAGGGCAGCCCGGTTCGACCTGGCGTCAAGAGGTCCGCACCGGGCCCCTGCCGCGACCACACCAACGCGTCGTCGAACTCGCCGTCGTCGAACCCGACATCCACATCGAGGTGCGTACCATCGACGACGCGCTGCTCCAAGCCACGGCCAGCTACGACCTCAACGCCGACGAGACCGGCACCGCCATCACGGTGACCACATCACTCACGGCCACTCGTCCAGCCGGAAGGGCCGTCCTGCGAGTCATTCGCGGCCACGTCGCTGCGACCACGCGGCAATACCGCGACCAACTCGAACGGGTTCTCGGCAACCACCAAGCCGTGTAGGCGCCCAGCGCACACCCCGCTCATGACGACGATTGCTCGGCCGGCGATCGGTGACATTGTCGGATGGAAACTGCGCCACCGACGGCGGATACCGTCTTGCATGAGCGACTGGCATTTTCTCGTTGACCGCGACGACTACCGAACAACTCGCGTCGTCCAGTTCGCGCCCGCTCCGCTCCACGAGGGCGAGGTGCGATTGAGAGTCGACGCGTTTGGCTTCACGGCCAACAACATCACGTACGCGGCCGCTGGCGACATGATCGGTTACTGGACGTTCTTCCCCGCGCCCGATCCGGGCGACGAAGTGAACTGGGGTCGCGTGCCGGTCTGGGGCTTTGCCGATGTCGTCGAATCACGGTGCGACGGCGTCGATGAGGGCGAGCGCCTGTTCGGCTACTTGCCGATGTCGACGGAGCTGGTGATCCTGCCCACGCACGTGTCGTCGGGATCGCTGGCCGATGGTGCCGCCCACCGCTCGGCGCTGCCGCGGGTCTACAACACCTACGAGCGATGCTCAGGCACGCGTGGCTATCGGGCCGATCTGGAGGCCGAGCAGATGTTGTATCGCCCACTGTTCTTCACGTCGTTCGTCATCGATGACTTCCTGGCCGACAATGCGTTCTTCGGTGCGGGAACGGTGGTGCTCGGGAGCGCGTCCAGCAAGACCGCGTTCGGAACCGCGCACCTGCTGCGCGGGCGCGAGGGGGTGACGGTGGTCGGCCTTACGTCATCGGGCAACGTCGCCTTCGTCGAGGGGCTGGGCTGCTACGACCAGGTCGTCACCTACGACGACATCGCCTCGCTCCCAGCCGGGCGGGCGGTGTTCGTCGACATGAGCGGAGACGCGGCGGTGGTGCGGGCGGTGCACGAGCACTACGGGGACGACCTCGTCCATTCCGCGATGGTCGGAATGACCCACTGGGAGGCACGGCGGGGGAGCGTCGATCCGATGCCAGGCCCCGCGCAGACCATGTTCTTCGCGCCGAGCCAGATCGAAAAGCGTCGCAAGGATTGGGGTCCTGGTGTGATCGACGCCAAGCTCGGCGAGGCATGGGGCCCGTTCCTCGAGCAGGTGTCCGGCTGGATCGAGATCCAGCACGGCCACGGTCTCGATGCGGTCATTGACGTCTACGTCGAGATGCTGGAGAACCGCACTCGTCCCGACACCGCCCACGCACTGCACCCCTAGCGCGCCGTGCCCCGGTGGGCTCGTGCCTGCCCCGGTTCAAACTCCATTGAGTCAGAGCTACGGGATCGTCACCGCCGGGATGACGACCGGTGGGTCCAACGGGTTCAGGACATCCGCCTGTGTGGTCCCCTCCGGCGTGAGGATGTCCATCGCCTTGGGGACGGTGCTCGGATTGACGGCGCAGATCGGGTTGCCGGCGGCGACTGCCTCGGGTGTGCAGACACCGAACTGGAAATCCTGCGACTGTGGCTGGAACCCGCGAGCTTGGTCGGTGCTGAACCCGTCCTGGCCGGTGAGCACCACGGCGAACGACCAGCCCGCGCTGGGCGTGCCACCCAACGCAGCCTTTGTCACCGTGAACGTGATCCACCGCGTGACCTGTGTTGCGCGGATCGCAACCGTGCCGACCGTGGCGCCCGAGGCATCGATGAACCGCTGCCCGAAGCCCTGCACCTCGATCAGACGACTCCATGCCGCCTCCGGATCGATCGTGTAATTGCGTTGTGCGAACGACGCTGCTGTCGAGGTCGTCGTGGCTGCTGGATCGCGGAGGTACACGTCGACCAGCTGTGCGCCGAGCGGGCTGCCGAAGGTCGGTGTCAGATCCCGCGTCTGCACTCGGAAGGTCACGGTGTCGGGACCGGAGTCGTAGACCTCGAACGCCTGCAGGTCGTAGGCGCCGTCGACGAAGTTGGCAGAGTTGGGGTAGTCGTACGTTCCCGGCCCGTTGTCGTCGCCGTCAGGGTCGCTCGTCGGCGAAGAGCAGCGTGCCCGGGACCACGTCGAAAATGACCGTCGTTTGAGCGAACGCAGTGGCGCCGTCGGGTGCGGTGGCGGTGACCGTCAGCGTGGAGGCGCCTGGCGGCACCGGTGCCTCGACAGAGAACGAACCGTCGGCGCCGGCGACGGTCGATGTCACGATCGCGGCACCGTCGATGTCGATGTTGACCGCATCGATGTCGACGTCGGCGTTCGGTGCTGTCGTGCCGCTGACAATGGTGGTGCCGTTCACAAGGCTGCCGCTGGCGGGCGAGGTCAGTGTGAGCGTCGTGGCACCCTGGGTGTGCTCGATGTAGCGAGCGACGGTGTCCTCTGGTTGCTCGGTGATCTCACCGTCGCGGATCGTGCGGCTGAGCCGGACGAACGAGGCCGCCGACCACGTCAGCGGGGTGGCGCTTCCGGCGGCCTTGCCGTTGACGAACCCGATCGACGCGCACTCCGGTGGCGTGCCGAAGGGCGACGCCGGCAGGTCGGCGTTCTCCCAGACCTGTTCAGGAATCAGTCCGACACCGGAACCGGTGCGCGACATCCCGAGCAGCAGTTCCGAAGCCGACGCCGCATCGCCGTCGGCGACCTGGTGCTCGCCGCGCTCGGCGGAGAGCACGGGCCACAGATGACCCGAGCCCTTGTTCTGCTCCTGATCACGGCACTCACCAGCCCAGGGCTTGCCTTGGATCGTGCAGTCCGTGGCATCGTCGACGTCGCAGTCGCCGTAACCGTCCTCGGTTCCGGGTTGCAACGGTGCCGTAGCGGTAGAACCCGTCGCCACTGTTCGTCGTGGCAGCAATCACTGCATCGACGACGCCGATCGAGTTGGCGACGTCGGGGTCGTCGAACGGAAGGATTCCGAGCCGCGGCAGCTCGAGGAAACCGGCGTCGATGATCGCCCGCTGGTCGGCATCGGGCCCGCCGTTGCCGAGGTTGTAGAAGAACTCCGTGTCCGGGAGGGCGTTCTTGGACAGTCGGATGAAGTACGGGTCAGCACTGAGCGGGCCGTTGCTGGTCACCGTCCAGCCCTTGATCGAGCGCTGATAGTGGTCGGCCGTGGCGCGGTAGAGCTGTGCCCTGGCCGTGTCGCCGTTCAGATCGGCGATGAAACCGGCGGCGGTGAGGCCGGCGATCTCGGCCGCGATCGTCGACGGTGACCAGCCGGCCTGCTCCTCCCACCGCTCGGACCCGAACGCCGGGCCGTGGGCGATGAGGTAGTCCGCAGCCGGCCGGATGTCGTTGGCGTAGAAGTCGGCATCGTCGAACCCGACGGTTCGCGCCATCAGGATCGGATATGCGACCTCGTCGAGCTGGATGCCGAACGAGTCGGGGGCGAGCTTGCCGTTGATCAGGCTGTTGCGTGGGAAGGAACCGTCCGAGAGCTGCTGATGCTCGAACAGGAAGCGAACCGTGTCCTCAGCGGTGTCGGTGTCGCCGGCGGCGAGCAGTCCGGTGAACGTCTCGTAGAGATCGCGGGCGAAGACCTCTCGGTAGGAGCCGAAGTACGTCTGCGCCGGATCTCCGGCGGCGACCGCCTGACCCCACGGGCTCGCCAGGGAGGCGACGATCGCCCCAGGAAACGTCTTGTCCTCGCTCGCCTTCAGCACCGCTGCCGACGTGCGGTACGTGCGCTCGATCTCGGCCCGTTCATGTCGGTCCAAGCCAGATGGCCTCCCAGGCCCGACGAGGCTGTCGATGTAGTCCTCCCAGCCATCGGTGTAGCGCCTGGACAACTCCTTGAACTTGGTCGAGGCAGTGCGGCCGGCCTCGCGGACGGCTTGGCGCTGGTCGTTGCCGAACCCGAGGGCGAGGGTGAAGGAATGGTTTGCGCGGACGTCCACCTGGGCGACCTGGACGACGTTGCCGTCGGTGGCGCTCGTGTAGGTCGTGCTCAGGCCCCGGGCGGTGTCGAGTTGGACGAGCCCGTCGCTCGCGGTTCCGGCGTATCCGCTCGACGCCGCCTTGAACGGATGGTCGGCCCGTAGGGCGACGTAGACCGGCGTCGCGTAGTCACGATTGGCGGCGTTGGTCCCCGTGTCGGTATCGATCGACACGGGGACCGGCGCGCCGGTGGACGTATCGATGACCGCGTCGTCGGCGCCGCCATTCTGGGGAGCGGGGGTGCCACTGTCGCCGCCGCCGTTGCCGTTGACGGTCGCGTCCATCCGCACGTAGACCTCGAGGTTCTTGACGCCTCGTGCCGGCTTGAGCGTTGTCTCCATCGCCACGCTGTTGCGGCGTGGGTCCGTGAGGTAGTCGGTGACGAGCGTGTACTTGCCGTTCTTGGCGGTGCTCGTGATCCGGCACGACATACCGCTGTCGTCGAGCGACTTCACGGTGTAGGTGGTGTCTCGGGTCTGCAGGTCGGTGAAGGTCGAGCCGTCGGTGACGATGTACTGCAGGGTCTCGATGTTGGTGTTGTCGATCGTCGGGTAGTACACGTCGGAGAGCACGCCACCGGCCACGGTGAACCACACTTTCGACGATGTGTTGCGGGCGGTGCCGACGCAGTCTTTGCGAGCCAGCCCAAAGTGCGACATGGTCCCAGGGGCGCCCGGGGCGGGGCTCGCAACCGGGGGCGACGCGGTGGCCGACGGGACCGCGACACACAGGCCTGCGGCCAGGACGCCTCCGAGTACAAGGGTGAGCAGCGGGCGCGCAGTGCGAGTCATGACTGGCCTTCCGTGTCGCGATTTGGTCTGGTGACTTCATCGCCCGCACTCGGAAGCTAATTCGGTGACCTGGGAGTTCGCAAGGGTCGAGGTGTTGTGAAACGCATCGGTGCGGTGATGCGCGAATAGACAAGGGCGTCCGATCGCGAATCGCCGAATGCGAGGAACGATCGGAGACGTCCTTCCAGTTCGAAACCTGTCGCGAGCAGCAACGCTTGCGACGGTTGGTTGTGAGGCTCGACCCAGGCCTCGATTCGAGCGAATCCGCCCGGCCCGATCGCCCAGTCGCCGGCCAGCGTGACTGCTCGACGTGCGAAGCCGTTCCGACGTGCCGATGGGACCACCCAGTAGCCGAGGCCGATCACACTTGGCTGTGGTCGAAGCATCATCGAGATCAGTCCGACCGCTCGATCGAGTTCGATTGCGTGCATGGCGAGGCTGATCCCCTCACCGTTTTCGGCACGTCGCAGCTGCCGGCCGATGAAGTCACGTCCTGCCTCTACTGACCAGCGTGACGGGACCGTCGTTCCTGCCGGAATCGAGAGATCGGTTCCGGCCTCCCGAATGGCGTCGAGATCATCGAGCGACCACGGACGCAGTCTGATCTGGCCATCGGTCAGCATCGGGTCCGGGTAGCGCACAGGCACCGACGCACGGTACGTCACGATGGCGAACGGCTCGCTTTCCGTTCGCGCCCGCCGCTCGCCGAGTCGTGTGCCGATCGAGGAACGGTCCGGCGCTTCAGCCGCGCCCCGGCCGACGCCTTGGCCCGGCGTTGTTGCGGTCCTGTTCAACCTGCTTGGCCAGCGCGGCGACGAGGTTCGCCGGCAGCTTCTGGTAGCCATGATGTTCGGCCTCGAACGAGCCGCTTCCGCCACTGATCGAGCGGAGGTCGATTGCGTAGCGGACGATCTCAGCGGTCGGGACGAGCGCATCGATCGTGCTGTGGTCGCCGTCGTCGTCGGTGCTGTTGCCGATGATATGGCCGCGGCGGGCGTTGAGGTCGCCGAGCACCTCGCCGTGGTAGCCGGCGGGGACGTGCACGCGGACCGCGCTCACGGGTTCGAGGATCTCGACGCCCACCTCGGCGATCGCCTCTCTCAGCGCGAGTGATCCGGCCATCTTGAAGGCCATCTCCGAGGAGTCGACCGAGTGGTGCTTGCCGCCGGTGCAGACGGCGCGTACGTCGACGATCGGGAAGCCGTATCGGCCGCCGCGCTCCATCGATTCGTGGATGCCCGCGCCGACGGCCGGCACAAGGTTCTTCGGGATCACCCCGCCGCTCACCTCGCTGTCGAACTCGAAACCGGAACCCTCGGGAAGCGGCTCGAAACGCACCGTAGCGACACCGAACTGGCCATGGCCGCCGCTCTGCTTCTTGTGCCTTCCCTCGACTTCGACGCTGCCGGCGAGCGTCTCCCGGTACGGCACCCGCATGTCGTCCACGTCGACGTCGACGCCCGCGCGCGCGATACGCGACAGCGCCACCCGAACGTGGGTCTCGCCGGCGCCTCCGAGCAACGTCTGCCCCGTCGATGCGTCGTGCTTCACGGCGAGCGTTGGATCCTCGAGGACGAGTCGGTGCAGCGTCGTCGCCAGCCGGTCTTCGTCGGACTGCTTGGCAGCGGTGATCGCGACCCGGTAGACGGGCCGCGGGAGTTCCGGCGCGGCGACGGTCACCGGGGTGCCGTCGGGTGCGAGGGTGTCGCCGGTGCAGGTGTCCTCGAGCTTCGTCGTGGCAGCGATGTCGCCGGCGCCAACACGGTCGACGTGCGTCTGTGATCCGCCGGTGAGCGCGATCAGATTGTGGAGGCGTTCCTTCGCCCCGGTGCGGGAGTTGACGAGGATGTCGTCGGTGCGCACCGTGCCCGAGATCACCCTGAAGACCGAGATCTGCCCGAGGAACTCGTTCAGCGCGGTCTTGAACACGAGGACCATCGGGGGTCCGGCCGGATCGGGCGCGATCTCGACGGTGCCGGCGGGCGTGTCGATGATCGTCGGGCCGCCGTCGCCGGGCGCCGGACCCACACGACAGATGAAATCGACCAGCTGGTCAACACCGATCGGCGTGGTCGCCGAGCCGCACAACACCGGGAAGACGAGCGCGCCGTCGAGTGCCTCGTGAAGCAGCTGTTCGAGCTGGTCGGCCGACGGCTCGTTTCCGGACAGGTACTCCTCGAGCGCTGTGTCGTCGAGCTCGATGACGTCCTCGACGAGATGCTCGTGCTCGACCCGCTCCGCGTCGGCCAGCTCGTCGGGCACGGCCGCTTCTTCGGGGTGTCCGGCGTCGTAGACGAAGGCTTGGTGGGTGAGCAGATCGGCAACGCCGTGGAAACTGGACTCCGCCCCGATCGGTAGCTCGGTGGGGTCGACGTGCGAGCCGAACGTCTCTCGGACCTGCGCCAGGGTCCGGTCGAACGACGACCGCTCCCGGTCGAGCTTGTTGATGAACAGGAGGCGCGGCATGCCCATCGACGCGGCGAGCCGCCACAGCACGACATCCTGGGACTGCACGCCCGCAACACCGTCGATGACGAACACCGCAAGGTCGGCGGCGGCGAGACCGAGCATCGCCTCGCCACGGAAGTCCGCGTAGCCCGGTGTGTCGATCAGGTTGATGCGGTGACCGTTCCAGTCGAGCGACGCCACGGCCAGCGAGATCGACTGGCCGAGTTCTCGTTCCTCTGGGTCGTGGTCCATCACCGTGTCGCCCCGGTCGACCGTGCCGAGGCGATTGGTCACCTCCGCCCGGAAGAGCACGGCCTCGGCCAGGCTCGTCTTACCGCTTCCGTTGTGCCCGACAAGCACGACGTTTCTGATCCGATCAGGTGTGGGCACGGCTTTCTCCTCCCCGGCGCCACCAGTGTTCCCCCATGGCGGTTGCGGAGCAATGGACCAACGACACTATTTGCTCCGTCGGACGTCGAGCGGTCGAAGGCGGTGATGGGGTGCACGCCGGATTTGGTGCTCAGGTCTGGCTCCACGCCCCTTCGGTCAGTATGAGCCACACACCAATCGGGCCGTTCAGCGCCCCAGCGAGCCGGTCGCGAATCAGGTCGGCTCGGCGTTGCTGGTCGGCGAGGCGGCTTTCCAGTCTCCGAGTGCGTACCTCGATGACGAAACGAAGCTCCCCGACGTCGTACTCGCTCTTCTCGCGGAATCGGATCTCGATGTCGCCGAGATCCGGGGGGCCGATCCACGGCTCCTCGGAACAGTCGACCGCTTCTGCAACGACGTCCGGTAAGAGGTCCGCAAGACGTCGAAGTTCCCCGGGAGGCACGCCGTGGTGATACGTCACGTCAACGAGTGGCACTCCACCATTTTGGTGCAGCGAGCCGCGGCGTGAAATGCGGTCGGAGCCGAGGGTGTAGGACTGTGAGCGTGTCGAACGAGTTCGTACCGGTCAACCGTCTGACGGTCGACGGCCCCACCGAGGAGGAATGGGCCGAGGTCACCGCGGGCCTCGCGCCACTCACCCTGGAGCCGTTCGGTCGCTTGGTCGTTGTCAGTCCCCATCCCGACGACGAGACACTCGGATGCGGCGGCCTGGTCGCCACCGCGGCGGAGTCGGCGGTGCCCGTGGTGGTGCTCGTCGTCACCGACGGCGAATTGGCAGGTCCGCAGAAGAACCTGGCAGAGAT
Organism: Ilumatobacteraceae bacterium; assembly: GCA_963752815.1. Taxonomy (GTDB): domain Bacteria; phylum Actinomycetota; class Acidimicrobiia; order Acidimicrobiales; family Ilumatobacteraceae; genus Sva-07. The sequence continues at coordinate 11,289 of CAVVZI010000014.1, forward strand.
CCGCCGCGGCGAACTTCACGCAGCCGTCACAGCACTGTGCGGCTTGGATGGCGTCACGGTTCACTTCCTCGAGCGACCCGACGGCGGAGTCGCCGGCCATCTCGACTTCGTGCGGTCGGCTGTGGCCGACGTGATCGGCCCCGGCGACTTGGTCGTCTGCCCGCTGATCGACGACGGGCATCCTGATCACGAGGCAGTCTCTCGGGCCACGGACATCGCGGCACGGACGACCGCAGCGAGACTGCTGACGTTCCCGGTTTGGGCGTGGCACTGTCACGACCCGAAATCGTCGCGGATCGGTCGCGGACGCCGACTCGAACTCGGCGAATCCGCCCGACGACGTAAGCGCACGGCCATCGAGCAATACGTGTCCCAACTCGGAGGCGACAACCCGGTCGTTCCGGCATGGATGTTGCCGCGCCTGGACCGCGCCTTCGAGGTGTACGTCGAGCCGGATGCGCCTGCACCGTGAGGTCATTCCTCGACAGCGCGGCGTTCGGCAACGGGGCTACGACGAATCGCCCTCGTTGCCGTTGCCGTCGCCGTTGACCTCGCCGTTGACCTCGCGGACGTCAGACGCGTCGCGATGCGCCCACTCGGGCGGTGCGCCGGTCTCCAACTCGATGACCCGGAACTTGGCTTGACGCCAGGCAGCGTCGCTGGCGGCGACACCTGATCCCGCTCGGCGCGCCTCGCGTACGCAACTGATCGCGTGCTCGAGCTCCCGGCGCGCCTCGTCCAGCGCCGCGGCGTGCATGGCGGCGGCGAGCGCGGCGTCGCGCGCCTCCTGTCGCTCGAGTCGGAGGCGCTCACGATCAGCCCGTTCACGTTCCGCCGACGCACGCAGGATCGCCGCGAACTGCGCGACCGGATCTGGGGGTTCGAGCTTCGGTGACTTCGGTCGCCGCCTGCGAGGCACGAGTCGTCATCGTACTTGAACCCTCGCACCCGTCTCGGACCGCAAGACCAGCTCGCGGTTGCCTGCCTCAAACGACGGTCGATGGTGTGCCCGACCACCAACTCGGGTCCGCATGGGGTGGTGGCGACGGCCGGCTGAGAGCGTGTCCGCGGCGAAGGTCACGCAGCACGCCGATCTCGGCGATGTGATGGACATGCTCGGTCAGCATCGTCGTCACGAGTCGCACGACCGGCACCGACTCACCCCAGTGGGCGGGCCGCGGCTCGAACGCCGCCTCTGCGCTCAGCCCGTCGACGACATCGATGAAATCGTCCTGCGCCCGGTACAGCCACGCGAGCCCGGCGCTGACGTCGCCCGGTACGTCGGCGTCGTTGAGGTCTGGCCGCGTGCCGTCGAAAGCAAACTGCCGGTAGATGTCCGTCCAGGCAGCAAGATGGATGACGCGCCACGCGATTGTCGTCGTGGGTAGCGGGTCGGGTGGCGGCCACGAGTCTTCACAGACGAACTCGCCCGAACCCCAGCCCCGTACCGACGTCCCGCGCCTGCGAACCGACCAACACGGTGACGCCGGTTCCCAGAGATACTCATCCTCGGTGAGGCCGTCCAGCACCCGGCGCGCCTCGAGCCACGAGTGGCGCAACTGAACCTTGAGCACGTCGGCAGCAGACGGCATCGACACGCCGCAACACTAAATCGATTCCCGGACCGACCGGAGGAGCGCCGAGCGGTGAACGGCGGGTCGTTGCGTCGGGCTGCGGACTTCTCAGTCGGGGGCGTCCCGGTAGCCGATCATCATCACGTGTGATGTCGCCCCCATGAGGGCGGACTCGGACTCGACGGCCCGCGCCGCGAAGAGCTGGTTGTCGAAATCCGTTGGGTCTTCGACGATCCAGCTCGGTCCCTCGACGGCGAGCAGTCGCACATCGACCAGGCCCGCGTGGAGCGCTTCGTCACGGAGTTCTTCCGGATGGTGGAAGTAGGCGGTCGTGAAGAACTCGGGGCGAGTCTGCACGTCAGGGTTGCGGTGCTGACCTGACGCGAGATCTCGTTCGACGATCGGCCGAAAGACGGCGTCGTCCAGGTTCCTACGCTTGAGCCCGTCAATGAGCGAAGCGAATCGCGAAATCCCCACGGCGACCACGACGCCGCCCGGCCGGACGATGCGTCGCGCTTCGGCAAGCGCCGTGGCGCGATCCGATGCTTCGGTGAGGTGGTAGAGCGGGCCGAGCAACAGCACCGCGTCTGCTCCTTCACTCACACCCGAGAGGTCTCGAGCGTCACCGAGTTCGGATGTCAGACCGCGCAGGTTCTGGCTTCGGGCAATTTCGGCGACCTGCTCGACGTGTCGCTCGACCGGCTCGATCACGTGGACCTCGAAGCCACGTTCCACGAGCGGTACCGCGTAGATCCCGGTGCCGCCTCCGACGTCGAGGATTCGACCAGGAGGCGGTGGCAGATGCCGGTCCAGGAGCTCGAGCGTTCGGACGTATTCAAGGCGCGGTCGTCCGTCGACGAACAGCCGCGAGGACTCAAGCCCAAGGTCGTAGTGCGCAGCAATGTCCGGATCGACCACGGCGTGAGCATCACACACCCGACGGCGAGTCGAACCCTGAGTTCACGGCGCAGCCGAGATGGGCGGGCTCCACCCCGGCGGCGCGAGCTCGAACGCGTCAAAGCGGAACGGTGGGGCGACCGTGCAGCTCACGAGCGTGTACCCGACCGGCTCGCTGGCGAGAGGTGTGGCGGCCTGCCAAGCGTCAGGTGGGACCACGGCCTGGGGTCGTTGTCCCATCGAGAGATCGGAGCCAAGCACGATCGACGTGGGCGGGGACCCGGGGACGACGATGTCGAGTCGGAGCGGGTCGCCGACGTGATGTAGCCACAATTCGGCTGATCCGATCACTCGGTGCCAGTCCGAGTGGTCCGTCGCTTCGAGGAGGAACCAGATCGCCGAGCTCGACTCGTCCCGCCACGTTTCCGCATACCACCCACCCTCCGGATGAGGCTGCAGACCGAGCAGCTCGATCGTGGATCGCGCGTCGAGGATGTGGGCCACCGCTCGACCTTGGCACACGATGGGCTCTCCCTGGCGGAAGGTGTCGCCGATCGCGAGCGAGGATGGTGGGGCGTGTGAATGTGGAGCGCCGATTCGGTCAGCTCACCCGTGTCAGGTCGTGTCATCATGGCGGCTTCGTGTTGTTCTTCGACCTCGACACTTTCTGGCTCGCTGTCGTTCTTGTCGTCGTCATCGGTGGGAGCACAGCGGCGGGGATCGCCGCCGGGCGGCGGATCAGGGATCGGCCCGATGCGAGCAGCGAGCCGATCGGCGTCGTGCAAGGGGCGTTGCTGGGACTTGTCGGGCTGCTGCTGGCCTTCGGGCTCACGATGGCGGTCGGTCGGTACGAGGCCCGTCGAGCACTCGTCGTGCAGGAGGCGAACACCATCGGTACGACCTACCTCCGCGCCCAGTTGCTCCCCGAGCCGATGCGCACCAGGTCGCTCGAACTCTTGAAGGACTATGGGGACATCGCCATCGCCCTGGCCGATCAGGTGCCGTTCACCGACCAGTTCGACACCGATGTCGCGGCGTTCGATGGCATGCAGCGCGACCTCTGGACTGAGGCAGGCCGTGCCGTCGAGGCCGACGCAACCGGAACCGGGCCGTTGACCTACATCCCTTCGTTGAACGAGATGATCGACACCCATTCCGAGCGGATGGCATCGCTCCGCAATCGCGTGCCGATCTCCGTGATGCTGTTGCAGGTCGGCGGGAGCGCCATCGCGATCGGTGTGCTTGCCGCATATCTGGCGCTGCTCGGCCGAAGCGAAGTCACCGCGCTGATTGCTGCCGCTTTCGTGATCGTGATCCTGTTCGTGTCGTTCGATCTCGATCGGCCCGAGCGCGGGTTCATCACGGTGCCGTCCGCCCCACTCGTGGAGGCACGTGCTGAAATGGATCTCCCGCCGGCCGCCGGCCCGTGACGTTGCGGCCGGACTCGAAGCCGGGGTCGTCAGCCTGCCTGACGCGCTCGTGATCGCAACGGCGATCGAACGTTCAGCCGCCGAACTCCTCACGACCGACCGCAAGTGGCCGACCGCGCGCGTCCTCGAACTCGACACCACGATCACTCGAATCTGAGCGACGCATGACTGGTATCGAACTGATACCATATCGGCAATGGCTATGACCTTGCGGCTTACCGACACGGAACAGGAAGCTCTCAAGGCGCGCGCTGAGGCCGAGGGAATCTCGATGCAAGACGCCGCTCGCCGCGCCGTGCGCGAGTTCGTCACCAGAGGCGAGCACCGAGACCGTGTCGGGCAAGCCGCTCGACTTGTCATGGATGCCCACAGCGACGCGCTGCGCCGACTTGGCGAGTGAACGACCCGGTCGAGTTTCTCGACCTCGAGGACGTCATCGGCCTCGCGATCGCGCTGTTCGGTGATCCACCACCAGTTCGCGACATGGGTCTACTCGGCTCGGCCGTCGCGCGGCCCCAGACGACAGCGTTCGGCGACGACGCCTACCCCGACATCTGGACCAAAGCCGCCGCACTCTTGCAGTCGATCGTCAAGAACCATGCACTCGTGGACGGCAACAAGCGACTCGGATGGCTCACCACCGCCGTGTTCCTCGAGATCAACCACGTCGAAATCTCGCGAGCGAGCAACAACGACGTCTACGACCTCGTCATCGATGTTGCCGCCGCGAACCCAAGCGTCGACGACATCGCACAACGGCTTCGCGACCTGATCAGATAGCGGACGTCGATCGGGTACCGACAGGTCGCCGGGAGGCCTCCTCGCAATCGAGTACCGCAGCCGCCGGAAGTGAGTCAGCGCTCGGCGAACTGCGAGGCGGCTCGATGGGTCACCTGACACCAACTGGTCCGGGCCGTACGATCGGGCGCCGTGAGCGAACCAGGGGCACGTCGAAAATGGTGGGTAGTGGTGGCGGCGATCGTCCTCGTCGGCGCGGTCGTCGTGACGCTCGTGGTAGCGCTGCGCGGCGATGACGACGATCAGCCGGTCGGCAGCGCTCCGGTCACGTCGGTCGTCGTGCCGACGACCTCCGCTCCGCCGTTGGAGACACCGGGCACAGCGCCGCCCAGTCCGCCCCCGAGCGACACCGCGGCGCCGTCGACGACCGAGCTCGCCGGCCGCACGTCGCCGATCGAGCAGTACGCCGGGTGCACCGCACAGAGCTGCCCCGATGTGGAGTACACAGCCGACGGGCTCCCGGTCGCGTACGACGCCGATCAGAAGACGCTCACGGTGCTGGAGGCGAGCCCGCGCAGCGTTCCGCTCGACTTCCCCGAGTCGCAGGGACGCCTGCTCACCGTCGGCCCGGACGACGTGGCCTACCTGCTCGTCGAGTCGCCGGGCGAAACGAACTCGGGACGGATCGTCGCCGTGCCGACCGGTTCGAACGAGGCCGGCACCGTGCACGAGGTCGTCGGATCGACCGACGGCCTCGCGGATGTCTTCGTCGTGCCGAGCGCCGCCGCGATCGAGGTCGCCGACTGCTGCGGCGTCGGCGCCGACGACGGCAGCTACCCGTACGTCGACGCCAACGGCGCCGAACTCGCTGGGGACCCGAGCCGTGCGACCTGGTCGTGGGAGTGGCCTGTCAACGGCGCAATAGTCGTCCGCAACAACGAAACCGGCGAGAGCTTCGAGGTTCCCCAAACCCAGGCCGAGCGCGAGGGGTTGCGCAGCGGCGACCTCCGGCCGCTGACCGACGGGCGCGTCGTCATGCTCGTCGACGACGGGACTGGGGCGACGACCGCCTGGGTGCTCGACGCTGACAACGGCACATGGACCTCGACTGAGCTCGGCGACGCGCTCGTCGAGGCGATCGACCCTGCGGGGGCCGTGCTCACCAGGGATCAGTCGACGCTCGCCTTCGCCCTCGTCACCCTCGACTGACCGAGGCCGCTCGACTCCCGCCCGGGTCCGCGTCTCTTCGATTGCCCTCGCGGCAATGATGACGGTGTGGCTTCGTTTGAAGCGGTCGCCGATGAGTACGACGCTGGGCGACCCTCATACCCGGATGGGGTGTTCCTCGCGCTCGGTCCTCTTGCCGGTATCCGCGTGCTCGACGTGGGCGCCGGAACCGGGATCGCCACCAGAGCGCTCATCGCCCGGCACGCGAACGTGATCGCGATCGACCCCGGACGCGAACTGCTCCGACGGGCGATGACCCACACCGAAGGTCTCCTCACCGTGGTCGCCGATGGCGCGGCACTTCCGGTGCGTTCGAACGTGGTGGACCTCGTGTGCTTCGCTCAGTCCTGGCACTGGCTGGACCCGTCGACGCGTGTCCCCGAGATCCATCGAGTGCTTCGCCCGAACGGCCGATGGGCCGGGTGGTGGTCCCACGCCCGCGCCGACGGGCAGCAATGGTTCGACGACTACTGGGCTGCGATCGAACGCTGCTGCCCCGGCACCCACCGCGGACAGCGGGACACCGACTGGGGCGCCACCGTCGCTGCTGCCGGGATGTTCAGCGTCCACGAGCGTGTCACCATCCCCTGGATCCGCGAAATCCCGGCCGACGTGTGGATGATCGACCAGGCCAGCCACAGCTACGTCGTCGGGCTCCCCCGTGACAAGCGAGATCGCCTCCTCACCGACCTCCGACAGATCGTGGACTCCCAGTTCACCGACGGAACCGTGGTGGTCCCTTACGAAACGTGGCTCTGGATCGCAACACGAATCTGAGCCGCTTGCGTCGACGCGAACGCCGTCACGCGTCAGAGCACCGGCTCGCCATCGTCGATGGCGAGCACGCCCGCACTGAGCGCGAGGGCCGCGGCGATGCTCGCGCTGCGCTCGATGACGGTTGCGTACTGGAGGAGAACGGCCTCGGCGTTTGCCAACGGGGGCTCGCCGAGCGAGCGCACCAGGGCCGTCGGGTCGTTCGATGGAATGACGGGTTCGACGTCGGGAAGTGGTCCTGCGTCTCGCCAGATGTCGGCGGGGGTGCGCTTGGCCGGTTGGCGTCGCCGCTGGGTCCCGCGGCGTTGATCTGGGTTGCGGGTCATCGTTCGTCCTCGGTGAGCAGCTCGTCGGGCCGCAGGCTGAACGCGCGGGCGATCTGATCGGGGTTGAGGTCGGCGATCGAGCTCGACTTGGGCAGGATCAGCCCGGCCACGTGTCGTTTGCCTTGCACGACCTCCTCGACGCGTTCGTCGATCGTGCCCGGGCACACGAGCCGGTGCGAGATGACCGTGCGCGTCTGCCCGATCCGCCACGCGCGGTCGCGTGCTTGATCCTCGACGGCAGGGTTCCACCAACGGTCGTACAGGATCACATGGTTCGCCGCCGTGAGGTTCAGACCCGTGCCGCCGGCTTTCAGCGAGAGCACCATCGCGCCGGGGCCCTGACCGTTCTGGAACTCGGTCACCATTCGGTCGCGGGCCGATCGGGTGAGGTCGCCGTCGTAGCAGGCGATGGGGACGCCCGTGATCTCGCTGAGGTGCGCGGCGAGCCGGCGCCCCCAGGTCGCGAAGTGCGTGAAGATCAACACCCGCTCGCCCGAAGCGAACACCGACTCGACGATCTCCTCGAGGCGAGTGAGCTTGCCGGACCGCCCGGTCAGTGGCTGGTCATCGGCGAGGTACGCGGCGGGATGGTTGCAGATCTGCTTGAGCGCCGTGATCGCGGCGAGCACGGCTCCCTTGCTCGCCGGCACCAGCGGATCGGCGGCCTTCGCGAGGAGGTCGTCGAGCACGGCTTGATAGAGCCCGATCTGCTCGGTGGTCATCGTGCAGTGGTCGAGTTCGTCGATCTTGTCCGGGAGTTCGGCGGCGACCTCAGGCTCGCTCTTCGTGCGCCGGAACAACAACAGCCCGTTGAGCGCACGCAATCCCGTTTCGGCGTCGCTGCCGAGCTGCGCGACGAACTGCGCTCGCGGCCCGACGAGACCGGGGTTGGTGAAGTCGAGAATGGCCCACAGATCGCCGACCCCGTTCTCGATCGGCGTGCCGGTCAACGCCAGCCGCGTACGGGAGGGGATCCGGCGCAACGCCTGAGCCGTTTCACTCGCCGGATTCTTGATCGCCTGCGCCTCGTCGAGCACCATCGTCGTCCACTTGGCATCGGCCAAGGCGTCGACGTCGCGCACCGCGGTGGCATAGGTCGTGATCACGACGTCCGCGTCGGCGACCTCCTTCTCCAACTGCGAGTCCGTGGCGCGCGCCGCGCCGTGGTGCACGAGCACGCGCAGGTCGGGTGCGAACCGGGCGGCCTCAGCTGCCCAGTTGCCGACGACGGCGGCCGGAGCGATGACCAACGCAGGGCCGCGCCCAGCGGTGCGGGCGAGGTGGGCGAGCACGGTCGGTGTCTTGCCCAACCCCATGTCGAGCGCGAGACATCCGCCGAGTTCGTTGGTGTCGAGGAACTTGATCCACGCCAGTGCCTCCGCCTGATAGGCCCGCAGCGTTCCGGTGAAGCCGTCGGGGGCGACGTCGAGTGCGATTTCAGTGTCGTGCGCACGGTTGACGAGTTGCTTGGCCCAACTGTCGCCGTGCACGACGACCTCGACCCCGTGCATCGAGCCGTCGAGACCGACGCTCTGGCGGAGGATCTCGGCGCCGGTCAACTCCGTGATCGATTCGCGTTCGGACAGCGCGGCAGCGGCACGTTCGAGGTCGAGCCGATCGATCGCCACCCACCGGCCGTGTGATTCCACCATCGGCCGCGCCTGCCGGGCGAGGCGGGCGATCTCGGTCGCGCTCAGTTCGACGTCGTCGAACACGACGCTCCACGAGACGTTGCTCAACTGGTTGACGCCGACGGTCGATCCCGGCCTGGCCTCGGTGAACATGTGCAGCGCCGGTCTCGCCGAGCGAAGTGACAGCTGGGGCGCCCGCACGTCGAAACCGATCGAACTCAGCATCGGCCCCGAGCGGCTCATGAAGTCCCACGCCTCCTCCTGGTCCAACGCGACCTGACCGCGTGTCGACTTGGATCGATCGAACGCTGGCAGCATCCGCTGGAGGCGAGCCCACTCATTCGTTGCCGTTCGACCGCCGTCCGATCGGAGCGCGGTGTCGAGCGGGACCAACGCGGACCGGCCGGTGTGGGCCTGCACCGAGAGCAACCACACTGCCCGTGCTCCCGGAGGGTCCAGGCGGACCACCAGCGGGCTCCGAGCAGGATCGGTCACCGACCGCGTCCACAGGTCGAGACGCCTCGACGTGTCCCTCGCCAGCTCGCGGTCGGCCGGGAACGCCGCGCCGTCCATCCGGGCAACCATCGTGTCGGCCAGGTCGGTGGGAGACGACGCACGCGGCGGTTGAGCGGGCAGGTCGAGCCGTTCGAGACCCTCCGACACGATCGCTTCCACCACTGCGCCGACGACTCCACGAGTCGTGACCCCGGCAGCTTCTCCGGACAGCGCGGCGACCGTGCCCGGCATCGCCGACGCCAACGAGGCGATCATCGCCGAATCCGACAACGCCGGAACCCATCGCACCAGCGCGTCGACGGATCGACCGTGCGCCTGTGAGCCCACCTCGAGCCGCGGCACGATCGCGCCGCGGGCCACCACGCGAACGCCCTCCAGGGCGACCCGTGCCAGCCAACGCAGGCTGGGCCCGAGATCGGTCCCGTCCCGGTCGGCGCTGATCGCGATCAGCCATCCCAGCGCATCCTTCACCTTGATCGACAAGGCCTCCGCCGAGACGCCGTCCTCCAAGCGAATGCCGGGGTGGACCGACCAACCGTGCGCCGGTCCACCACACGTCTCCAGCCGCGTTGCCAACTCGTCGTTCGACGCCGGTATGGCGCGCCGCCCGCCGGCCCAAACGACGATGGTGCCCGCCGACCACGACGCCTGCAGCACCACTTCATCGGGCGGACCTTCGGCCTCGGCGGCCTTCATCGGCCGCAGCAGATCAGCCGTCCTCCGCAAGCTTCCAATGGTGTCGGTGAAATCGGCCACGACGTGGTCCCGTTCGTCACCGGACAGACCACGCGCCGAGGCGAGGCCATCCTCGGCCTCTCCCACGAGGCGAGCCAGCAACGACAACGACGTCGCGCCTCCGTCCCGCAGGAGCACCACGTCGGCATCGTTGCCGCGCCCATCCGCAATCCGCCAGATCGCGCTCTCGAGTTCTGTCACGTCAACCATCACTCTCCGTCCACGACCCACGAACGCCACCGCTCGGCAGAGCCCACGCCACCACGGCGCGATCGGACATATGCGCAGCGCAGAAACCGCGACGACACTTGCGGAAACGTCTCCAGCTACGTGTCGCCCGCCCTACCAAGGCCTCTACCGGGGGAGCAGAGTTCCGTGCAGCGAAACCAGCCTACCGACACGACGCCGGGTGCAACCCGCCAGGACCATCCGTTTCGGCCCGAGGCGCTCGCGCGCAGCGTCTTCTGGCCGGATCGGGCGTCGTAGCCTCGGACAAATGGCGTCGGGTGAGGCGTACCGGGATCTGGGCGAAGCCGCGTGGACATGGGTGGTGAGCCAGGTGGCTGACGACGATGGACCGTGGCTGCCGGCGACTGTGCCCGACGAGCCGCAGGAGCTGGCACCTGCCGAGGATCGCGACTCGTTGTACGCCGGGATCGCCGGCCTGGCACCGGTGCTGGCCGAGATCGCCATGCACCGCGCGCACAACGATCTCGAACAGGTCCTCGCGACCCGAATCGTGGAACGGCTTCGCGCCCAGGCGAACGTCCGAATCGAGGCCTCGCTGTATGACGGGCTGGCCGGCGACGCGACGGCGTTGAAGATGCTGGCCCCGGGCAGCGAGCTGGTCGCGCTGCGGCGGCTGGTCGATCTGATGACCCCGGCGGGTTGGAACACCACGATCCCGATGGAGAGCGGGTCCGACGCGCCCCTGACCGACGTTGTATGCGGTACCGCTGGCATCGTGCTGGCGGCGATCTGGGCTGGCGGTGAGCATGCAGAGACGATCGCGGTCACCGGCGGGGAATGTCTGCTGCGTGTTGCCGATCAGACCGAGGGCGGTCTGGACTGGGGAACGCGGCCGGGTGAGACATCCAGAATGCCGAACTACTCACACGGCACGGCCGGGGTCGCTACTGCGCTGGCCATCGCCGGGGAGGCGCTGCATCGCCCCGACTTCATTCGAGCAGCGTGCCAGGGCGCTCAACACCTGCTGACCGTCGGCGTGCTGGACGATGGGGGGTTCATCATTCCGCACACCATCCCACCGTCGAGGCGAGAGGTGGATCCCGTGACCTACTCGTGGTGCCACGGACCCACCGGGACCTCCTACCTCTTCGCGGCACTTGCGCACGCCGGAGTGGCCGAGGTCGCCGGACTGGAGGTCGCCGAGCTGCGCCGGCGATGCCTGCACTCGATTCTCGCCTCAGGTCTGCCGCAGCGGATCCGCCCCGGCTTCTGGGACAACGACGGTCGCTGCTGCGGCACCGCGGGCGTCGGCGACGCGCTGCTGGACGCCGCCCAGGACTGTCGGGATCCGGCGCAGGCCGAGGAGCTCCTGGACGCTGCACGCACCATGGGTGATGCCCTCGTCGACCGGGCGATCCGCGACGAGGCTGGTGCGCGCTGGCGGTTCCTGGAGCATCGCGAAGAACCACCGCTGTTGCCGCCGGGCACCTCGTGGATGCAGGGCGCGGCCGGGATCGCCGCCTACCTACTTCGCCTGGCCCGCGTCGTCCAGGACGGGTCCCGCGCCCAAGTAGTCGATCGAGCCGACCAGTGGTGGGCCGTCCCGCCACCGCTGCGCACCCTGTCGTACCCCCTCGCGGTCCACGACGACGGGGTAACGTACGCGGCCCGTCGGGTTCGCACCGCGGTCGACTCCGCCGGCACGAGGTCGGGACCGGCGATGCGGAGCACCGTGATCGGTTGAATGAGGGTGCGCTCACGATTTCGACCGTGCTGGCTCGACGCGAGATGTTCGGCCACGGCCTGCGGACGGCAACGTTGACCAGATCGTCGTCTGGGGCGGCTGACGATCGTCGGACGACGAGACGGCCGGATCGATGCTCGCCCACCTGTTCCGGCGAGCCCGGGGGATCACTCGCACCTCGAGACGCTCGTCGTCACACGCCCACGAGCCACAACCCTGACGTCGGTTGCCGACTGACCGACAATGGGCGCCGACTGCTCGCCGACGCTGTCTCAGGTGCGTGCGAACAGGGCGATGCTTGCCGCCGTTTGGGCGGCGATATCGGGGAGCACCGCGGCGAACACGTCCATGCCGTGCGACGTGCCCATCACGACGCGGCACTGCGCGCTGACCCCGGCGCGCAGCAGTAGCCGGTAGAACTCGATGCCCTCGTCGCGCAGCGGGTCCGCTTCGTTGACGCTGATGAACGTGGGCGCCAAGCCATGCACATCGTCGTCGGTGGCGAACGACGGCCACGCCAAGGGATTCCCGGCGTCGAGCTGCTCGATGCCGTAGGCGACCGCGCCGCGATTGTGGTGCAGGTTGAGGAGGATGCCTTCGTTCTCGATCGATGACGGGAACCGCTCCTGCGGCCAGCGGCCGGCGATGTACGGGCACAGCGCGTACAGACCGCGGACGAGTCCCATGTCGCCGTCACGCAACAGCCGCATGCCGGTCGCCAGGGTCAGGTTGCCGCCGCCGCTCTCACCAGCGACGATGACACGATCTGGGTCGATGCCGAGCTCGACGGCATGGTCGACCGTCCAACGCACCCCGGCCACGCAGTCGTTCAGGCCAGCTGGGAACGGCTCGATCTCGGGCGCCGACGACGGCGTGAGGCAGTTGCGGAAGTCGATCATCGCCACCGCCAGGCCCTGATGGGCCAGCACGCGGCCCCACATCCGGTACATCGCCTTGAAGCACGAACCGGTCTGCATGCCTCCGCCATGGAGGTACACGACGCCGGGAACGACGTCGTCGTTGTCGGGACGGATGAACTGGACCTTGACGGTGTTGCCGTCCGGCGACGACACGAATTCTCGGGTCTCGATTCGCAGACCGTCGAACGGCGCCACCTCGGCGGTGTCGAAGCGGGCGTACAGGCTCTCGAGCTTGGCCGCCATCGCCAGGGCCGACTCGGAATTGGAGATCTCGACCAGGCGCTCGCGGCTGTCGATGTCGTTCAACGAGCGCGACGGGACGCTGCGCAGGGCTCGCTTGACGCGCGGATCGAGACGGTGATCGTTCTGCACGTCCGGTTGGGACACTTCCTCCGTGTCGGTCGACATCGCACGCTCTTTCCCTTGGCGGTAGCACCCACGATCGCGTCGGTGAGCGTCGGAGATTACCTCTCCAGCGACTCTTCTCTCATCTCGCATGGCTGCCCTTCAACGGTTGAGGTCAGGAGCGGCACGATGAGTCTTCCGACGGCGGCGAGTGGTTCGGTGGAGCGTTTGGTGCGGCACAACACGAAGCATCCCTCGGTCGTTGTGACGAACAGCGTTGCGAGGTCGGCCGCGTGCTTTGGTTCGATTCCGGCGCTCACCATGGTCTCGGTTGCTGATCGGACCCAGCTGTCGAACGCGGCCTCGGCGGCCTTGCGCACGAGTTCATTCGTGCTTGCCACCTCACGTGCAACGGTGCCGATGGGGCAGGGGTCGATGAAGTCCGTCTCGATCAGAACATCGGCAGCGCCGGCGAAGAAGTCGGCGAAGGCCGAGGCGACATCGTCGGACTCGGCGGCGATTGCTTCGAACAACTCCCGGTACACCACACCGGTGCTCTCGATCACCGCGGCGGCGAGCGCCTCTTTGCCCCCGGGGAAAAAGTGGTAGATCGACCCGATCGTCGCAGGCGCGGCCGCTGAGACCTGGCTCAACGATGTGCCGTTGTATCCGTATCGCCTGAACAGCTCATTGGTTGCGGTGATGATCCGTCGGCGCGTGTCCTCTGCCACTCGCTCAGTCTAGAAGGACCGTTCTAGTTGAGGCGTCGTGCTCGCTAGAGTGAGCGTTCTAGTCGGAAGGAGACTGACCATGTACAAGGCCACCATTCGCGCGTTGCTGAGACACGCCGTCAAGAGACTCAACGCCGGTGACTACTCCATGCTGTTGAAGATGGCGAGCCCGGACTTCGAACTCGCGTTTCCAGGTGACAACTCATGGGCGACCACATTTCGGTCGCTTCAGCGAAGCAGACAACCGCACATCACCCATCGGGGAATCGACGAGGCCACCTCCTTTGCCGAGCGCTTCGTCCACGAGGGAATCCAGTTCCACATCGAGGACATACTCGTCAACGGAGGACCATGGAAGATTCGAGTCGCCCTGCGCGTCCAGGACTTCATCCCTGCGAGCGACGGCGGTGACGACATCTACAACAACCGAGTCACCGCATTTCTCGAAATTCGCTGGGGTCGGCTGGTGCGTTGGGAGGACTACGAGGACACCCAACGAGTCGCAGACTGGGACAACCAACGCATGGCCCTGACCACCGGGCGAAGCCCGCGCGCTGTCCCACGCCCAACCTGAACGTGCCCAAGAACGCCGGCTGTGCGACGGGAGTTCCGCGCCCGTCCGGTGCCCTCCGTCGAGGGGCGCGCTCCGGCAGCTTCGGAACGGTGGGATTGCAATTCTGAACTAGCGCGCTTGCAGGTGCGCTTGGATGGCTCGAATGGTTTCGCCGACGTGACCGCTGCTCAAGCGCCCGGGCCCGAGTGGACCGGAACGGTTCTCGCCGAGCGGTGGGAGGGAGGAGACCGCCCGGGCGACGGCGTCGGTCATTGCTGCGACCTGGCGGCGGGCCTCCGACTGTGTCACGGCGTGGTCATCGGCACCTGCGGCCAGTGTCGATGCCTGTGCGGCGTACCCGGCCGCACCGAGCGCATGTGCTCCCATGTGCGCGACGGCGGCGGCTTGCTCGGCGGCGTATGCCGCTGCTCTGGCTGCTGGTGTCGGCGCTTCCCGCGCAGCGGCACCCGCTTCGCCGCCTCGACGTCGAACTGCGTCGCTGACGCTGAGTTCGCCCGCAGCAAAGGAGCGAGTCTGATCGATCGCGGCTCGCACTCTTGCGTCGTCCGGCACGGCGTCCTCGAAGATGACAAGTACGTGCTCGGCGCAGTCGGCCGCCCACGACGCAACCATGCGGCGATCCTCGACGCTCAAGGTCTGCGGGGAGGGTGCCACCGTGTGAGCGTAGGGGCCGATCTGTCCGTCATAGGGTTTCGACGGTGACCGGCCCGACTGACGACGACATCGAAGCCATGTACATCGGCGACCCCCCGATTCACAATGACGTCGTGCAGCTGGTCGAATACCAGTCCATCTGGCCGGAGCAATTCCAGCGTGAGGCGGAGCGAATCCAAGGCGCGCTCGGTTCCCGAGCACTCAGCATCGACCACGTCGGGTCGACGTCCGTTCCCGGGCTGGCGGCCAAGCCGATCATCGACATCGTGCTCAGGGTCGCGGACTCGAGCAACGAGCCGGCGTATGTTCCCGACCTCGAGGCTGCCGGCTATCGGCTGCGGATACGTGAGCCGGACTGGTACGAACATCGACTGTTCAAAGGTCCTGAAGTCGACGTGAACATGCACGTGTTCAGTCGCGACTGCGTCGAGGTCGAGCGAATGATCGTGTTCCGTGACCAGCTCCGTGACAACGATGACGATCGGCACCTCTACGAGCGCACCAAGCGCGAACTGGCGAGTCGACGCTGGAAGTACGTCCAGCACTACGCGAACGCCAAATCAGAGGTGATCACCACGATCCTGCGGCGCAGCGAAGTCTTCAACGACCAAGCGTCCGAGTAGCGCAGAGTGCCTGTGCCCTGATGGAGGGGGCGGAGCAATCGACCCGGCGCCCAGAACAGCCGATCCGATGCTTCGCTGCCGGACGACGTGGTGCTGTCGCGTCCCCTGCGTCGTAGGTTCGGGGTATGGGTGTCCCGGAATCGGAGCAACGGGTCGGTCTGCAGGCGTTGGAAGCGGTGACGGTGCTCCTGCAGCGGATCCGCGCTGCGCACCCGACGGCCGGGTTGTACGAAGCCGCTGATCTGCAGTGGTGGTGGCGGACACCGCGCTCGACCGACGATCTCCCGCAACTCTTCTGGTTCGATGACGACGGTCGGCCGGTCGCCGCCGTGATCGCAACCGACTGGGGCGATCACATTGCGCTCGACCCGATGGTCATGCCGGACGCGACCCTCGACTGGACGGCACACGTCATCGAACATGGGCTCACCCACGCGGCCCGGTCAGGGCTGGATCCACTCAGCCTCGAAGTCGACTCCACCGATGGCCTCCTCCGTGGGGTGCTGGCCGACCACGGCTTCGCGGTCGACGAAGGCGGGTTGGTCGAGACGTGGTTGGCCGCGACTTCCCGACCTGAGATCAGTCCACTGCCCGCCGGCTACCGGTTGTCCCACCGCGCCGACACGACGTACCGCCCACATCACATGATCGACCGGAGCGGACCTGACGTCGAGGCGCGTCTTCGTCAGACGTCGCTGTACCGCCCCGATCTCGACCTGGTGATTCACGACGACCTCGACAGCGTCGCGGCCTACGGACTGTTCTGGTACGACCCCGAGACCGACACCGGGCTCGTCGAACCGATGCGCACCGAAGATGCCCACCAGCGACGCGGTCTCGCCCGCCACATCCTCACCACCGGCATCGACCTGCTCAGCCGAGCCGGAGCTCGGCGCATCAAGATCTGCTACGAACCGGACAACCCCGCATCGAAGCACCTCTACCTCAGCGCCGGCTTCGAACCCACCCGGACGACGATTGTCCTGTCTCGCCGGACCGGGCGCCAGCCCGCCTAGCCGGCACCAGGTACCACGACGGCTGCGCCGTGAACGCGGCCGGATTGCAGATCGTCGAGAGCGCTGTTCGCTTGCTCGAGCGAGTACCGCTGCACGGTCGTTCGGATCGGAATCGCGGCTGCCAAGTCGATGAGTTCACGAACGTCGGAGCGGGTCACGTTGGCGACGCTGCGGATCTGCCTTTCCCACCACAGGTCTCCGTAGTCGAACTCGGGCATTCGGTCGAGATGGATGGCGTTGATTGCGACGATCCCTCCCCGGTCCAACGCGCGGAGTGCGTGGATGACAACGTCGCCCGACGGTGCAAACGTGATGGCCGCGTCGAGTGGTCGTGGGGGTTGCTCGTCGTAGCTGCCGGTCCAAACGGCGCCCAGCTCAGCGGCCCGTTCGCGCTCGTCCGCCGACCGGGTACTGACGTACACCTCGCACCCCCAATGGCGAGCGATCTGGATCGTGCATGTCGCCGAGGCCCCGAATCCGTAGAGACCCAGTCGCTGGCCCGGTCGAATTCCGCTGACTCGGAGAGAGCGCAGGCCGATGGCACCGGCGCAGAGCAACGGAGCCGCGTCGATCGGGTCGAGTTCGTGAGGGAGTGGGTAGACGAAGTCGGCACGGGCGCTGACCCGCTCGGCAAAGCCCCCGTGTCGATCCCAGCCGGTGAACTGTGCCTGCTCGCACAGATTCTCGCGACCGTCTCGGCAGAACCTGCAGACCCCACAGGTCGACCCCAGCCATGCGACGCCGACTCGCGCGCCGACCTCGATCGTGTCGACACCCCGTCCGAGTTCGACGACGGTACCGACGACCTGGTGTCCGGGCACGATCGGCAGCGCCCGCGTCGTGAGATCACCCTCGCACAGTTGGAGGTCGGTCCGGCAGACGCCGCAGGCCAGCACCTCGATCAGGACCTCACCCCGCTTTGGTTGGGGCTCGCCGAATTCGACCACGTCCAGCGGGCGCTCAGCTGCGGGTCTCGGTGAGAACATCACCGCGGCGCGCATCGCCATACGTTCGCGCGAAGTCAGGACTGCGGCCAGAGGTGGTCGATCTGCTTCGGAGCGTTCTGCACGATCACGGTGGGGATGGTGGCGCATGCTCCCACCGCTCGGGCGATCGAGCCGGGCTTGTCGTCTCCGTGACCCGTGGTGCGTGCACCGACGACAAGCAGGTCGGCGTTGAATGATTGTTCGAGCAGCGACGTTGCGGCTGGGCCGGTGATCAGTCTCGTGCTGATTTGCGTGTCGCAGTGCTGAGCGGCGAAGCGGACGGCCTCGGAAAGGATCGACGCCGCGGCAATGGCCGGCTTCTCGATTCTGGCCCTGGCTCGTCACATCCTGGTCGGGATGCTGGGCATGGACGATCACGAGTTCGGAGTGTCGGCGGGTCGCCTCGCCGGCCGCCCACGTGAGCGCGGCGCGCGAGGTGACGTCTTCGACGCCCACGACAATCCGATGGTGCTCAGCGGGGAGGTAGCCAACCGGTACGAGGACGACCGGGCACACTGC
Organism: Ilumatobacteraceae bacterium; assembly: GCA_963752815.1. Classification (GTDB taxonomy): domain Bacteria; phylum Actinomycetota; class Acidimicrobiia; order Acidimicrobiales; family Ilumatobacteraceae; genus Sva-07. The sequence goes on from CAVVZI010000014.1 coordinate 29,438, forward strand.
GTGGCGAAGGATCTCGTGGGCGATCGAGCCGAGCCGCCACGCACCCAACAGCAGATGGCCGGCGGTCCCGATCACCAGCAGATCACTGCTCGTGCTTTCTGCCGCGAGCCGTCGCTCGGCAGGTCCCCGCACGATCGAGAAGGTGAACTCGGTTTGCCTCGCCGGGTCATGTCCCGATTGGGATTGCAGGAGCCACTCGGCCATCTCGTACACGGGCCGCGGATCCGGGAGCAACCGGTCGATCGCGGTCGTGTGGTTCGACTCATCCGGACAGGTGAGGACCTGCAGGGTCCCCCCACGATGCAATGACTCGCTGCTCGCCCAGCGGAGAGCAGCGACGGCGCCGTCAGATCCGTCATATCCCACGGTGAGCTTCGGCGTGTCCATTTGCCCGGCCATCGTGCGCATCGGTGCTTGCATCGTTTCCATGCATTCCACTCTCGACCTCCCGCGTGCGGGCGACCAGAGTCGAAAGTCTGGATCGCACCACGAGGACGTTCGCCTCTATCGCTCGCCCCACGGGTGAGGTGTGATGGACACAGGCCACGAGAGGAGCGATCGATGGAGGTTGCGGTAGTGCATGAAATCGGCCGATCGCCGGTGGTCGCTACGCACGCGCCACGGGGAGGCGAGGACATGACTGACGCGATCGATGTCGGATACGACCGCTCGGAGGCGTCGTGGGCGGCGGTTCGTTGGGCAGCGGCGGAGGCAGTGCTTCGCGATCGTCGGCTGCGCGTGATCACGTGCGACGATCGCTTCGATGTCGCGGCCGGAACGCGGGAGTTCGCGATGGCCACCACGGCTGCCTACGCCGATGTGACGGCCGAACTCGATCAGGTGCGCTCGCTGTTGCGCGCCCGTCAACCCGGCTTGCGTGTCGAGTCGTATGTGCTCGGTGCGTCGTGCCGTGAAGCGCTGTGTGACGAAAGCCGGGCGAGCGAAATGGTGGTGATCGGATCGAGCCCGCGTCGTGGTGCTGCCGCCTCGTGGCTCGGCAGCACTCCTCGGATGGTCGTCAGGCACGCCCACAGCCCAGTCGTGGTCGTACGGGGAGCCTCGACCGCACTCGAGCGCGTCGTCGTGGGCATCGATGCGTCCGACCGGGCGACGGATGTGCTCGACTGGGCGATCGACGAGGCCAATCTGCACGAGGTACCGATCAGCGTCGTGCATGTCTGGGAATACCCCTATTCGGCGGTGGGGGCCACGGACTGTCCTGCGCGCGATCTGATGCAGGTCGACGCCGATCGACTGCTGCTCACCGCCATCGAGCACACGCGGGAACGGTGTGCCTCGGCGGTCGAGCACGTGTTGCTGGAAGGCAGCCCGTCGCTGTGCCTTCCGACTGCGGTGCGGCCTGGTGACTTACTGGTGCTCGGTTCGCGTGGACGCGGCCCGATGCGATCAGGGGTGCTCGGCTCGACCGTCAACAGTGTTCTCGACGAGGTCATGGTGCCCGTCGCCGTCGTCCCTGCCGGGTGAGCGCGGCCACGACGGCTCACCTGCTTGAACGAGCTGCACACACCTATCGCCAGCCTCGGCGTCGAGCATCCACGGCACACCACACCAGACCACCAGCGGCCGCACCGAGGATGAACTGCAGCGGGCTCAGACCGATGAACGGGACCTGAACGACGAGTTCGAGCACCAACAGGCCGCACGCGACCAGCACGATGAGTGGAGTTGCACGTCGACGACCGACACATGCGATCACCGCGACGAACCACGGAACGACGACCGACCCGAACAGCCACAGGCCTGGCCACGTCCAGCTCGACAGACCCAACGGCGCCAGGTCCGAAACCGGAGGAGTGGCGGCACCAGACATCAGCTGCCAGGTCCCGACCAGCCCCGCAACGGCAAGGAACCCGGACGCCCAGGTCATGGTTCGTCGATGCGGGTTGATGTCCACGCCTGGAGCGTGCTTGTCGACGCACGTACCGCCGTCAGACCTCGTCAGGTCCGGGTGAGCACCACTTTCAGGGCACCGGTTTCGCCGGCGCGGGCGAAGACGTCGTATGCCTCCTCGAACTGGTCGAGGTGGAAATGGTGTGTCACGAACTTTCCGGCGTCGACCTGGTGGCCCTGCGCGAGGCGAAGGAGCGTCGGTGTGGAGTAGGTGTCGACGAGTCCGGTGGTGATCGTCACGTTCTTGATCCACAGCTCCTCGAGGTGCAGTGTCGCCGGGGTGCCGTGCACACCGATGTTGGCGACGCGACCGCCCGGGCGGATGAGCTCGGTGGCCAACTCGAAGGTTGCCGGCATCCCGACTGCCTCGATCGCCAGATCGGCGCCGAGTCCGTCGGTCAAGCCGTGAACGACTGCCAGGGGGTCCTCGCGCCCGTTGTTCACCGTCACGTCGGCGCCGAACTGCTTGGCTGCTTCCAGCCTGCTGTCGGCGAGGTCGATGGCGATGATGTGGCTGGCGTTGAAGAGGCGGGCGCCCATGATCGCCGACAGCCCGATCGGGCCGGCACCGACGACGGCGACCACGTCGCCGGGTTGGACGTGACCGTTGAGCACGCCGACCTCGTAGCCGGTAGGGAGGATGTCGGCGAGCATCAGCAGTTGTTCGTCGGAGACGCCGGCGGGAGCGAGATGGGTGGAGGTGTCGGCGAACGGCACGCGTACGTATTCGGCCTGGGTGCCGTCGATCTTGTGGCCGAGGATCCAGCCGCCGCCGCCGAGGCATTGTCCGTACATGCCTTCACGGCAGTAGCGGCACGTCCCGCAGGACGTGATGCACGAGACCAGCACTCGGTCGCCGACCCGACGGGTCTTGACGCCGGCGCCGACCGATTCGATCGTGCCGACCGCTTCGTGACCGAGGATCCGGCCAGGGGTGACCGCTGGGACGTCACCTTTCAGGATGTGGAGGTCGGTGCCGCAGATCGTCACCGCATCGACGCGGACGATGGCATCGGTGTCATCGACGATGCCCGGCTTCGGAACCTCCTCCCACGACTTGTTACCTGGTCCGTGGTAGACGACTGCATACATGGCGTGTCCTCCTCTGTGTCGGGAACACTCTCGACGGTACGCATCTCGCCGGACCATGAATAGGGCCAGACGACCCTGCCTGGCGTTTCGGTCCCGGTCGATTCTCGGGACGAACGTTACGACGGTGATCAGGAGCCTCGGGCGGGGGAAGGGGTCGCCCCGATGAAGCGGCTGGTGTACGAGGTGACATTCCCGATGTAATTGGCGCGCTCGAAGGCAGCCGGGTCGGCGCAGGCCTCACGGCTGACGGAACCGCGCATCTGCTCGACGCTCTGGTAGTGGTGCCCGCTCATCCATTCGCGAAGTTCATCGGTGATGCCGGCAATGCGACCGGGCCCGTGATGGAGCAGCGCTGAGGTGGTCATCACGGCATCGGCGCCGGCAAGCAGCAGCTTGGCTGCGTCGCTGCCCGTGTGTACGCCGGTCGTGCCGGCGATCGAGATGGTGAGATGGTCGCGTACGATGCCGATCCACCTCAGCGGTAGCCGCAGCTCGGCTTGGGTGCTGAGCGAGATGCGCGGTTCGATCGCGAGGGTGTCGAGGTCGAGGTCGGGCAGGTAGAACCGGTTGAACATGACGATCCCGGCCGCGCCGGCGTGCTGGAGTCCGACGGCGAAGGCGGACATCGACGTGTAGTACGGCGAGAGCTTGACGGCGACCGGGATCGACACCTCGTCACTGACGAGGGCCACGAGTTCGAGTTGTTCGGCTTCGATCGATCTCGCGGACTCGGCCGGGTCGGCCGCGATCGCATAGAGGTTGAGTTCCATGGCGTGGGCGCCGGCGTCCTCGAGCAGTCGGGCGTAGCGCAGCCATCCACCGATGTTGACGCCGTTGAGGCTGGCGATGACGGGTACGTCGACACTGTCGCGAGCAGCTTCGACCAATGCCAGGTAGGCATCGGTTCCAGTCTTGTACCCGTCGATGTCTGGGAAGAACGAGCTCGCTTCGTCGCCGTTGTGATGGTGGGCCGAGAAGAGGCGGTCGATCTCACTGGTCTCGTGCTCGATCTGTTCCTGGAACAGCGACGGCAGCACGACCGCGCCGACGCCTGCGGCGTCGAGCTCCATGAGTCGGTCGAGATGACCCGTGACGGGTCCCGCTGAGGCGATGATCGGGGAGCGCAGTTGCATCCCCAGGTATCGGGTGGTCAGATCGATCACGGCCGCTCCTTTGCCGACAGACACCGACGCCGCTTCGTTGCCGTCGACAGAAGCGGTGGACACGTATCCGCGCTCATTGTTCGGGCGAGCGCTCATGTGTCCCATGGTGCCAGTCGAGCACGGCCGACGGCGAGGGCCAAACGTCCCGTTGTCTCTCCGGGACGGATGGATTGGACGACTTCGACCGCCCGTGCAGACCCGGGACTTCTGGCCCTAACTGATCGACACCGCCACCTCTACCGTCGGTGACACCACAGAGACCGAGAGGTGGCGACATGACGAAGAACATCCTGGTCGGCTTTGACGGGAGCCCCGAATCGAACGAGGCCCTGCTGTGGGCTGCTGCGGAGGCGGCGGCGCGCGAACGCCCGCTCGAGATCGTCTCGTGCTACCGGCTTCCGATGGCCACCGACGCGTACACAGGGACTCCGCCCGACGCCACCGCCGCGATCTTGGAGACGGTGTCCGGCGAGGCGACGAAGGCTCGGGACGCCGTCGTCGCGAGACACTCCTCCCTCGATGTCAGCACCCGAGTGTGTGCCGGCAGTGCTGCCCACGAACTCGTCGCCGACGATGGCGAGCTGATCGTGGTCGGAGCGAGCAGTCATCGCGGGCCGTCGGCGTTCTGGCTCGGCAGCACTGCCCGCGCCGTGGTGCGACGAGCTCGTTGTCCGGTTGTCGTGGTCCGCGGCGCCGCGGGCGCCGGCAGCCCTCAACGCATCGTCGTCGGGGTCGACGACTCAGAGCAGGCCCTCGCCGCGGTGCGTTGGGCGGCCACCGAAGCCGACCTTCACCGTGTCACCCTGCGCGTGGTGCACGCGTGGGACTACCAGTATCAGACGCCTGCAGGGTCGAGTTCCCAGGCTCGGGACTTGACGCGCGTCGATGCCGCCCGCGTGCTCGACGGAGCCGTCGAACTGGCACGAGACATGTGCGGAGGCGACGTCAATGGGGAGCTGATCGAAGGCAGCCCGGGCTCGGCAATCCTCGCGTCCGTACGCGATGGTGACCTGCTCGTGCTCGGATCCCGCGGGCGCGGAGCCTGGCGGACCGGCTTGTTCGGATCGACGGTCAACAACGTGCTCGACGAAGTCGACGTACCGCTTGCCGTCGTCAGAAGCGAAGAGCACCGCTGACGTCGCGTCAGATCTCGGCGGACGGGGGCAGGGGTTGGTGGTGGCTCCGGGCGGGACGCGGGCTGGTGACGTTGGGGGCCGGGAGGTGGCGAAGTCGAGATCGAGCGATCGGTGCGACGGATGAAGGAGTCCATGGGATGGCTGCGTGAGCTGTTCCTCGTCGACGTTGTCGGTGGGGATGGTCATCTGGCTGGCGTCGTAGAGCAGGTTGTTGAGCAGGATCTGGAACGGCAGCATCGGAAGGAACGGGAGGAATGCGGCGGCGACGGTGACGCTGAACATGTTCCCGAAGTTCGATGACGTGCCCATGAGCACGTACTTGATGGTGTTGGCGAAGATGCGGCGGCCTTCGGCGACGCCGTCGGCGAGCACGTCGAGATCGCGTTCGAGCAGGATGATGTCAGCGGCGTCCTTGGCGACGTCGGTCGCCGAGTCGACCGAGATCCCGACGTCAGCGTGGTGCAGCGCGAGCGCGTCGTTGACTCCATCGCCGAGGAACGCGACCGCCGAGCCGCCGTCACGTTGGGCGCGCAGGATGCGCGCTTTCTGTTCGGGGCTGACCCGGGCAAAGATCGTGGCTCGGCCGACGGCGGCGGTGATCTGGGTGTCGTCGAGCGTGTCGAGGTCGGCGCCGGTGAGCGTGCCGCCCGAGTCGAGCCCGAGGGTGCGGCAGACCGTTTCCGCGACGAGTGGGTTGTCGCCGGTGACGACCTTGACGGTGATGCCGAGTTGGGCAAGTCGAGCGATCGACTTGGCGGCCGACGGCTTTGGTTGATCGAGGAACACGAGGAACCCGTCGAGGGTCAGGTCGTGTTCGTCGTCGACCACGAGCGTGGTCAACTCGGGTGCGGCACGGCTGGCGATGGCGATCACACGGTTGCCGGCCGCGAACTCGCCGTCGAGCACTCGGCGCGCTTCGTCGCCGACGTCGGCGCAGCACCCCAGGATCGCTTCAGGTGCACCCTTGGTGACGAGGAGTCGTTGGCCGCTGTGATCGGCGAGAACCGACACTCGACGTCGGTCGTGATCGAAGGGGACGGTGGCGACCCGGTGGAACTCGCCGGTCGGACTGTCTGCCGCGCCTGGTGCTTCCCACAAGGCGACGTCGAGGGGATTGCCGCCGACCGCGGTGTCGCCCGCGTGAGTGGCTTCGTTGCAGACGAGTCCGAGGGTGAGCACGTCGGGACTGGCCTCACCGGTCGCGGTGATCGCTCGTTCGAAGCTGATGTGACCGTCGGTCAGCGTCCCGGTCTTGTCGGTGAACAGCACGTCGATGTCGCCGAGATCCTCGATGCACACCAGCCGCTTGACGAGCACCTTCTTCTCGGCGAGTCGACGAGAGCCCGTCGCCAGGCTGGTCGAGACCACGGCCGGCAGCAATTGGGGGGTGATGCCGACCGCGACGGCAAGCGAGAACAGGACGGCGTCGATGACGGGACGGCCCAGCGCGACGTTGATCACGAAGATCGTGACGCTGAGCACGCCGCCGACCTTGGCCAACAGGCCGGAGAATCGGGTGAGGCCGAGTTGGAACTCGGTCTGGGGGTGGCGTTCCCCGAGGCCGACCGCGATCCGCCCGAACTGAGTGGCGGCCCCCGTCGCAATCACCACGCCGCTGGCGCTGCCCCCGTGCACGATCGTTCCCATGAACAGGCACGACGACAACTCGGCGAGCGGCGCGCCGATCGCCACCGCGTCGGGCGATTTCTCTGCAGCGACGGACTCGCCGGTGAGGATCGATTCATCGCATTCGAGGTTGTCGGCAGTCAGGAGTCGGAGATCCGCAGGGACGATCGTCCCGACCCCGAGGTGAACGATGTCGCCGGGGACGAGATGAGTGACCTCGACGCTCACCGGCTCGCCGTCGCGCGTCGCGGCGACCTCGTGACGGATCTCGGAGTGCATCGCCTCCGCTGCACGTTCGGCGCGGAACTCGTTGACGAAGCCGAGACCGACCGACCCCGCCACGATCAGCCCGATGATGACCGCGTCCAGGCCCTCGCCCACCACCGCCGACACGGCCGCGGCCGCCAGCAAGAGCCACAGCAACGGGCTGCGCAACTGGCGCGCGAGCACCGACCAGGCGCTCGCATGATGTGAGCGCACCGCGTTCGGGCCGTACGTCTGCGTCCGTTCCGACACCTCGAGCGCATCGAGCCCCGACCGTCGCGTCTGGAGCGCATCGAGGACCTCGTCGGGCGTCATGGCCGCGAGCTCCCCGAGCGGAGGCAGCGACGCCCCGGTGTCGACCAACAACGGGGGCAGGGTCACAACCAAGTATGGGGCGGTGGCCAAACCACCCGACGAGATCCGGCTCGGCGTCGCGCCAAATCATCGTTTGCGTCAGGATTTCGGAGGACCGGTCCTCCGAAATCCCGACGCAAACGGCGCCGAAGGGTCAGATCGCCGATTCGACCATCAGATCGGCGTCTTGCGCCAGCGCCGGTTGTCGGATCGGATCCGCGGGAACCGCCCGTTCGTCGAGAGATTCGGCCGGCACCGCGCATCCGAACCTGATCGACACGGTCGTGCCGGCGCCCGGTGACGAATCGATCTGCACGGCGCCTCCGCAGCGATCGACGATCTGCGAGACCGTTGCCAGGCCGTAGCCGCCGTGGTCGCCATCCTTCGTGGTGAAGTCGGGCTCGAATGCACGCTCCATCGCCTCCTGGCTGAAGCCGCAACCGGTATCGCTGACCACGATCGACGTCGTGCGGGTGGGGTCGCCCGGCGTCGCGGTGAGCGTCTGCCGGCTCGACACGGTGATGGAGCCCTTCGATTCGATGGCGTCGCTCGCGTTGGCCACGAGGTTCATCAGCACCTGCGTCAGACCGACGCGATCGATCCGGACGATGGTGTCGGTCGGTGGGATCTCCATGCGGAACGTGATGTCCTTGCGCACGAGCCGACGCAGGAGCGGCTCGATCTGCGGGAACACCATGCCGAGATCGCTCACGCGGTTCTCGTGGTCGTTCTGCCGTCCCAACCAGAGGAGGTCGTCGATGATCGAAAGGCCACGCGTCGAAGCCGAGGAGACCTCCTCCAGCCAGGCATGGTGCACCGCGGTGGTCGTCGGCACCGCCGACGCGTGGTTCTCGTCGATCGCGACAGGCGTGGTGTCGAAGGCCGCTTCATCGACGCAGCCACGGATCGCGACGAACACGTTGCGCAGGTCGTGCGCGAGGCCGGCACTTGCACGGCCGATGAGCTCACGGCGCTGCGCGTCCTCCAACTGGTGCTGCAACACCTCACGTTCGAGCGCGGCACGTCGCCCGAGTTCGACGTGTGCGGCCTCGCTCGCCTTCGCCGCTCGACCTCGGGCCTGGGCGACCATGAACACGAGTACGACCACGAGCGTCAGCATGGGCAGTTCGGTGAGTTCGGCCGAGGGCGTCGAGAGCCAGATCACCGCCCAGAGCACGAGCAACGTGCTCACGGTCATCCAGAGCACGAGTCGGACGACGAATCGACGGAAGGGCAGCATCAAGGCGGCGACCGCGAGCAACACGAAGATCACATGGAAACCCATGATCACGGACCGGGTCAGCAGCGTGATGACCAGCACCCACATCAGCGAGACGTCGATCTGCACGGTCGAGGCGTGCTCGGACGCGAGCCACGCACTGATGCCGTGCCAACGTGCCGAATGTGTCGGCGCCCTGTCTTCGTCGATGTTGTCATCCATCGCCCAGCCGCCCCCGGCTCGTCCGCATCCGCCTGCCCCGCTGTGAGCACGCGTGTCTGCTGTCGCATTATCCACGACCGACGGTGGCAACGCAAGCGACCCGTCCCACCCGTATGGTGATCGACGTGGCAGCGCCCGGACAGCGGCCGTCGGTTTTCGTGATCGACGACGATGACGATGTGCGCGCGTTCATGCGCAAGCGCCTCGAGGCGAACAACTTCAACGTCGACGAAGCCGACTCCGGCGAGGAGGCGTTGCGTCGGGTGGACGACTCGATCGACCTCGTGATCGTCGACCTCGGCTTGCCGGGCATCGACGGCTTCACGGTCGTGCGATCGCTTCGCGAGCGATTCACGATGCCGATCATCATGGTCACCGCGGCGGGCGACGAGGGCGACCGCGTGCTCGGTCTGGAAATCGGTGCGGACGACTACGTCGTCAAGCCGTTCCTTCCCCGCGAGTTCGTGGCGCGCGTCCACGCGGCCCTGCGTCGCGCGTCGACACGCACGACCGACCCAACGCCGCGGCAACTCTTCACGGTCGGCGATGTCGTGCTCGACGCGACCGCGCGCGAGGCGCGCCGAGGCGACCAGATCCTGTCGATGACGAATCGTGAGTTCGACCTGCTGCTGTTCCTGGTCATGTCTCCACGGCAGGCGTTCACCCGCGAGCAGCTGTTGCGGAACGTGTGGAACACGGAGCCCGGCTGGCAGGATCCCGCAACGGTCACCGAACACATCCACCGGCTCCGTCGCCTGATCGATGTCGATCCTGCCGTTCGGTCGCGCCTCGTCACGGTACGTGGCGTGGGCTACCGCTTCGACCCCTGACGTCGCCGGTCACCGCCGATCCCGCTCTCCGTGGCCGTACTCGGTCACGCAGGGTGACGATCTGTTGATCAACCGTTGATCAGCGATTGACCCCCGTCCGAGATCCGTCGTCTTCAATCGTCTTCACGACGCCCGCTGTGTGCGGGCGGTTTGGCGGAAGGGACGGGATCATGTTGCCATCAGGCGATGCGGATGACCGAGTAGCTGTGAACGACGGGGCCCGGGATGCGGGCCGTCGCACGTGGCGCGCCCATCGAGGGGCTGAACGGCGAAGCAGCGCGGCGCGCTTCCGTCGACGACGGCTCGGAATGGCGACCGTCGTCGCCATGCTGCTCGCCGGCACCCTCGCCGTCGTCGAAGGCACCACGTCGACGGCGGTACATGCCGCGACCACCGACACGCTGACGCTCGGCAGCAACATCGTCGTCGTCGACACCGACACCGGTGAACCCGTACCGAACTTCGATTTCATCATCAACGTCGACAACACCGGTACCACCGAGCAGCGGTCGCCGACCGACGGTTGCTCGCCCGCGACCGCCGGCTACCCCGACACGTGCAACTGGACGTCGATGGGCATCGACAGTCAGAGCCCGGTCTTCACGCAGGGCGACCAGAGCGACCTCGCCGCCGGGCTGGCGAGCATGCCCGCCGGTCGCTACCTGATCTCCGTCCTGGCGGACGGCTACAAGCTCGACGGCCAGCACTTCACGATGCCGCTCGACACGACCGACCAGGTGGTCGTCGAACTCGAGGCACCGCCGCTGCCCGACGCCACGATCCAGGCCGCGGTGTTCGAGGACATCTCGCCGGTCAACGGCGCCCCCGACCTGCCGGCCGAGCACGGGCTCGCCGGGTTCACCGGCCTCGTCAAGGACACCCTCGGCGACTTGAGCACCGACGTGTACGGCGCCCCGCTGTGTGGCACGGGTCTCTGCCTCAGCTACTGCTACGTGGTCGACAACGGCATCGACGTCGGCATCGTCGCACCGATCGACACGGACGGGCGTTGTCCGAACGATCCGACCGAGCCGCCGGGCATGTACCCGCTGCCCGGACACAACGACATCCCACCGCTCGGCCTCGTCGCCGGGCGACTACGACCAACCCGTTCCGGCGACCGCGGCGATCGAAGGCAAGATCAAGATCCCGAACCTCGGGACGAATCGCTACACGCTCACGGTCACGCCACCCGACGGCACGAGCTTCATCCAGACCACCACGCTCGAGGGCAACCACGACTGGGACTCGTGGGTGATGGAAGGCGCCACGGGCCTCGACACCGAGTTCGTCGTGGCGGGAGAACCGTTCCCGGCGATCATCTTCGGCTACGTGCCGCCGTCCGACTCGTTGACCGGTGCGTCGACCGGCGAGGTGAAGGGCATCGTCGAGGCCTACAAGACGTACGTCCCCGCCAAGGGTGGGGTCATCGGCGGCGAACCGATGACCGGGGCCAAGGTCGACAAGCCGGTCGCCAACGCGTGGGTCTCGCTGTCCGATCTCGACAACGGTGACACGGCGGTGTGGACGGGACAGGCCGACGCGAACGGTGCGTTCGACATCACGAACGTCCCCGATGGCAGCTACACGATCACGTGGTGGGACGAGCCGCAGGACTACATCCTCGGCCTCCAGAACGTCACGGTCACCGGTGGCGAGGTCGTCGACCTCGGTCTGCTCCCGCTCAACGGCTGGTGGACGACCTACAGCGGCTACGTGTTCAACGACACGAACCGCAACGGGAAGATGGACTGGACCGACACCAACCAGGACGGCTGCCCACAGGTCGGCGAGGGCGAGACCGGCGTGCCGAACTTCGGTCTCACCATGCGCCGTCGGGAGAACACCTTGATGGATCGCGGCACCACCGCGGTCAGCACGGACGCCTGCGGCTTCTACTACATGGAGAGCACCTATCCGATGACGCAGTGGCTCGTGATGGAGGCCTACAACGACCTCTACTACACGACCGGTGTCACCTATCAGGCCGACAACCAGCCCGAGCCGACCACGGTGGTCGGCGCCGGCGTGGACGTGTCGACCCTGCCGATCATCGGCCTGTCCGGCACGATGGACTGGGGCGTCCACTCCTACGACCCCCGCGGGACGAACGGCGTCGATCCGCAGAACGGCGGCATCGTCGGCACCGTGTCGTACGACACGACGCGCAACGAACTCGACCCGCGCTATGCCGCCGTCGAGGACTGGCAGCCCGGCGTGCCGAACCTGCGGGTCGAGCTCTACGAGCCGGTGCCGTGTGACGACCCGCTCACGCAGACCTGCGACGCGGACGGGTACTACCTGCTCGGACCGGACGGGTCGTACCTCCGTGATCCGAACCACCTGGTCAACACGTACCTGACCGAGACCTGGCAGATGCCCGGGCAGAACGACGACGGTGTGTGCGTCCCACGGGACGTCGACGGCAACGAGTTGCTCTACCCGGCCGACCAGCAGATCACGAATTCGCACAGCGACTGCCTCGAAGCACCGCTGATGGGCGTCCAGTTCCAGAACGGCTACTCGACCGTCGATGGCAACTACGGCTTCGGTGACGGTTGCTTCGCCCCGAACCATCTCGACCCGAGCGCCCCGACCGACGCCCCCGTGTGCCTCGACGCCAACGGTCAACCAGACCGATTTCACCACGCTGCCAGGCGCGTCCGATTACCTCGTCCACGTCGTCGTTCCCGACGACCAGTACGGCAAGCCGCTGTACAACTTCACGACCGAGGAGGACATCAACATCGGCAACGGTGACGAGTTCTACCCGTCGGTACCACCGCCGGCCTGCGTGGGAGCGCTGCACACGGTCGACGTGGCCGACATGGATGCCCAGGGCAACTACCGCTTCGACGCCGACGGCAATCCGAACCCGGCGTTCGACCCAGCGGGCGACAACTATCCGGCGGTCACCGCGGGCGGCGTGACGGTTCCTCCGTCGACGCCCGAAGGCCAGCCCGACGCTGGTCGACCTCGGCGGGTCGCCGTACGAGGGGACGCAGCGACCGTCGTGCGACACGAAGCTGGTGCCGCTCGCCAACGGCCGCTCGACGGCCCCGCTGTTCAACGTGTTCACCGCGGTTCCCGTGCCGGCGCACTTCTGGGGTCTCATCGTGGACGACCTGAACTTCTCGACCGATCCGACCCAGATCAACTACGGCGAGAAGGCCGGCGTGCCGTTCGCCCCCGTCGGCATCTACGACCACGACAACCGGCTCGTGTACACGACCGAGTCCGACCACAGCGGCTTGTTCGACACGCTCCTGCCGTCGACGAACCGCATCAGCTGCCCGACTCCGTCCGGCGTGTGCGCCAACGTCTACCGCTTCGTCGGCAACGACCCCGGCGTACCCGGACGTCTCAACACCAACTACAAGCCCGACTACCGCACGATCGCGGCCGAGTTCGAGGCGATGCCGGGCAACACCATCCCCGCCGACCTCGCCCCGACCCAGGTCGGTGTGTCGGTGCAGCTGCCCGGCGGCCAAGCCGTCGCCGTGCAGTGCGTTGCGCCTGCTTCGGTTCCGCAGCTCTTCGCGGTGTCCAAGCCCTATGTGCTGGGAGCCGGTTCGTTCACCATCAAGGGCGTCGGCTTCGGGCCGTCGCCCGGTGGAACGGTGGCGCTCGACGCGACTCCGATCACCGTCACCTCGTGGAGCGACTCGACCATCCAGGCGACGGTGCCGGCTGGAACACCGGTCGGTCCGCATCAGTTGCGCATCACGACGAGCACCGGGCTGACCCCCGTCAACGCGCTGACCTTCCACGTACTCGGCTCGGCTGCAGCGCCGTTCCCCAGCACGCCGGTGCTCGACCAATTCAACCGCGCCAACTCGAACAGTCTCGGCTCGAACTGGAGTTCCAACACGGCGCTGCGGATCATCAATCAGCAGCTCGGCATCACCGGCGCCACGATCTTCGGCACATCGCTGCCAGCGAACACACTGTGGGGTTCGATCTTCAACCCCTTTGGGGCCAATCAGGAGGCGTACGCGACCATCACGCAACTCGGTACCGCATCCTCCGAGTTCGGGCTCGTGCTCAAGTCGGGGATCGGTGCGATCCGTGTGGTCCGGACGAACACCAACGTCCAGGTCCGCACGACGGCCAACTTCGGGTTGACCTGGCAGACGCAGGCGACGTTCCCTGCCGCGGTACCGGTCGGCAGCGTGCTCGGCGCAAGGGCGAGTGCCGGGGGCACGGTGGCGGTCTACGTGAACGGATCGCCGATCGGGTCGGTGAACGTCACCACGACCGCGACCCCGTGGCCGGCGGCGCTCGCCAACAACGGCGGACGGATCGGTGTCTACGGATTGGTGTCTCCGACGACCACGACCAACGACGCACGACTCGACAACTTCGGTGGCGGCAACTTCGTGCCGGGCGCGGGCGGGTACACGCCGAACCTGTACGAGGTCGGTCCCGCCGGCGTTGCGTCCAACGCCCGCTACGTGATGGCCAACACGCTGCCGAACACCGCGAACCATGCCATCCAGAACGCTCTGGACGACGCGGCCGCCAGTCCGGGTGACGACTTGGTCGTGGTCTATCCCGGCATCGCCGGCGAACGACCGCACCAATCCACGGGGTGCCTACTACGAGAATCTGATCGTCACCAAGGGCGTCAAGCTCCAGGGTGTCGGAGCGGGCAGCCCCGACGGCGCGGTGCCGGGTTCGATCATCGACGGCGGCGCCTTCGGTGGTGACAGCCCGGTGGCCACGGATTGGTACGCCAAGATCTCGGATCCGGCGTTCACCTGGGACGGCAACGACAACGTCAACGACGGCGCCGTCATCTCGATCTACACCCACGACGGTGACTTCACGGCCGGATTCAAGGCGTCGATCGACGGCTTCGATCGTCCGCGGCGGCGACCAGATGGGCTTCCCGAACAACCTCAACGAGATCGGTGGGGGGAGCACTGGACTGCCGCCCAACGTGGTCACCCAGGGCGGTGCGATCTTCGCCAACGCCTACGCCCGCAATCTGCAGATCACCAACAACGTGGTCCAGAACAACGGTGGCAGCTACGGCACGATCCGCATCGGCACACCGGACATCGGTCCGACGCTGAATCACAACGAGAACGTCCGCATCGCCAACAACCGGATCATCGCCAACGCCGGCACGAACCTGGCGGGAGCGATCGGCCTCTTCGACGGGTCCGACGGCTACACGGTGAGCCGCAACGACATCTGCGGCAACTTCTCCGCCGAGTACGGCGGCGGGATCTCGGCGTTCGGCCTCAGCCCGGGTGGGACGATCGACCACAACCGGCTCTGGTTCAACCGCTCGTACGACGAGGGCGGCGGCATCATGATCGCCGGCTCCCTGCCGAGCAATCCGAACGCACTGTCACCGGGCAGCGGTGCGGTGAGCATCCACGACAACGTCATCCAGTCGAACCTGGCCGACGACGACGGCGGTGGCATCCGCTTCCTGATGGCCGGGAACTTCCCGATGGACGTCTACAACAACATGATCACCAACAACGTGTCGACGCACGAAGGTGGTGGTGTCGCCCTCGACGACGCACCGAACGTGCGCTTCTTCAACAACACGGTGATGAAGAACGTGACCACCGCGACCGCCGTCACGTCGAACGGGTCGCCGGCTCCGGCCGGACTCTCGACCGGCACCAACAGCACGCCGTTGCAGAACACCCTGCCAGCGGGCGCCCCGACCTTCAGCAACCCGCTGTTGTTCAACAACATCTTCTGGGACAACCGTGCCGGGGCCCGGGGAACCACCTCCGTGACCGGAATCGGGGCGCCAGGTGATGCGACCCCGATCAACAACTGGGACATGGGGCTCTTCGACGGGGGCGGCACGCTCTCGCCGACGAACTCGGTGCTGCAGACGACGACCGGAACCGCGCCGTCGCCGACGAACACGGTCGGAGCCGATCCGAACGTGGTCTCGCCCTACGACACCGTCGTGACGTTCGAGGGATGGCGGACGAACCCGGCGTTCATCGGAGCGATCCTGGTCAGCCTCGATCTGCCACCGGAACTGCTCGGCGACTACCACCTGCAACCGGGGTCGATCGCCATCAACAAGGGAGCGCTGAACAAGAACGGCGTCAATGCTCCCGCCGTCGACATCGACGGCGACACACGTCCTGCCGGCGGTGGGATCGACGCGGGGTCCGATGAGCTCCCTGCGACCGTCCCGATCCCGCCGCCGGCACCATTCCCCGCAACGAGCGTGCTCGACAACTTCAACCGGGCGAACAGCACCAATCTCGGAGGCAACTGGTCCGGTTCGAACACCGGTTACCGCATCGACACGAGCACGCTCGAGATCCGAGGAGGTGCCGCTCCACCGAAACTGTGGTCGGCGTCGTTCGGCACGAACGAGGAGGCGTACTTCACCTTCAGCGACGTCGCCACGCTCAACGGCGTGCAACAGGGGTTGGTGCTGAAGTCGTCGGCCACGCGGTGACTCGATGATCCGGATCACCTACGACCGAGCGGCCAGCTCGGTGACGGTGGCAACGGTGACCGGCGGCGTGGCGACGACGATCGGGACGTTCCCCGCCGTGTCGTTCGCCAACGGCAACACGCTCGGCGCCCGGGTCTCCGGCAGCACCGTGACCGTCTACCGGAACAACGCACCGATCGGGACGGCCGACACGGGAACGTGGACGAGTACCGGTGGCCAGATCGGCATCTGGTTCTCCGGCACGACGAACACCACAGCCGGCAATGCCCGTATCGACAACTTCGGCGGCGGGACGCTGCCGTGATCCGCATCCGCAACGACCGCACCGCCGACACGAACGCCAGCACCCACGGCAGCGAAGAGGGAGACACGACGATGAGTGCACCCATCGAACAGGTCGGCTTCGGTCGGCGCCAACTCCTCCGGTACGCCGGCGGCGCGGCCGTGGTCGCCGTCGCCGCAGGTTCGGGGATCAAGCTGCTCCACCCGTTCTCGTCGTCGGCGGTGTCGGCCGAGAACCACATGGCGACGATCCAACCCGACCGCTACATGTTCCTGGGTGGCACCGACGGCTGGATCGGGCTGCCCAAGACGCCGGCGATCGCGCCGTTCCATCCCGACCCGATGGCGGCCGACAAGGGCACCGATCTGACGACGTACATCTTCGGGTTTCGCAACATCACCGAACTCGACGAGGCCAATCGGTTCGCCCAGAAGGAACACGCCCAGCACAGCGCCCCGCTGTTCTGGGTGAACGAGTTCGACGACAACCCCGACAACGAGTTCGTGGTCGACATCACCAACCTCGGCCTCGCCGTGCGGCCCGACCTCTTCGATGCTCACACGCTGCACTGGCACGGGTTCCGCAACGTGATCCCGTTCTTCGACGGTGAGCCCACCGGTTCGGTGTCGGTGCCGGCGGGCACGGTGTTCCGGTACGTGTACCGGCCTCGCGACCCCGGCACCTACATGTTCCACTGCCACGTCGAAGACGTCGAGCACGTGCACATGGGCATGAACGGCCTCGTGTTCGTCCGGCCGAAGCTCAACGTCACCAACAACGCGAAGTACCTCTACAACGACGTCTCGACCGAGTACGACCGGGAGTTCGCCTTCCACCTCTCGGAGGTGTGGGCCGAGTCCCACTGGGCCGATGCCCACATCCAGCTGCCCGAGTGGAGCGACTACCACGTCGACTTCGCCCTCCTCAACGGCCGGGTGTACCCCGACACGCTCGCTCCGAACGCGCCCGTACAGCGACGGCTGGGCGCCCGGCCAGCCCGTGGACGAAGCCGTACATGCCGGTGGCGACCGACGCCAGCGGCGTGCTGCTGCCGACAGCGGGATACGAACATCTGCAGTTCCAGCCGTTGTCGTCGCTCGTGACGTGCAATGCCGGCGAACGCGTTGCGCTCCGCTTCTCGAACCTCGGGTTCAAGGAAGCGGCGATGACGATCGACGGCATCACGATGCGGGTGGTCGGCCGTGACGCCACGTTGATGGCGGGCCGCGACGGCACCGACACGAGCTACGAGACCAACACCATCAACTTCAACGCCGGCGAGAGCTTCGACGTGATCATCGAGGCGCCGCCGTTCATCGGCGACTCGGACTCGGCCGTCGACGACGACGGCCGGACGTACGACGTCTACATGCTCTACAACCGGGCGTTCCTGCGAACCGACAACCTCGCCGACGGCGGGTTCGGTGGCCAGGCGACCGAGATCCGCGTGTACGCGGCGAACACCCTCCCGACCCAGACCGTGCCGAACACCTGAGCCATGGCTGCGAACGAAAGAGGATCCACGATGAACCCAATCGCACCCCATCGCCGTCGCCGCTTCGCCGTGGCACTCGGCGGACTGCTCGCCGTGACTGCCGGTCGCCGCGGCGGCCGCCGACGGCACGTCGCCGGCAGCGGCCTTCGACGGTCCCGACGTCGGCATCGTCTGCACGACGTCGCCCGGCACGGACCCGACGTTCGACATGACGACCGATGCCGACTACATCAATCTGCCGGACGGCAACACGGCGTACATGTACGGCTACAAGATCGTCGGTACCCAGTTCCAGCACCCGAGCCCCGTGCTCTGCGTGAATCAGGGCGACACCGTCACGATCAATCTCACCAACACGTTGCCACGCGATGTTTCGATGGTGTTCCCGGGCCAGACCGACGTGTCGGCCAACGGCGCACCGGCCACGCCGCAGTTCTCGAACCCGGCCGACCCGTCGACGATGACGTCGCTCACGCAGTCGGCGGCCAAGAACGGCGGCACCGTCTCGTACACGTTCGTCGCCGATCACGCGGGGACGTTCCTCTACGAGTCGGGCACCGACCCCGACATCGAGGTGCGCATGGGCCTCTTCGGTGCGCTGATCGTGCGGCCCTCCGGTCTTCCCGATTACGCCTACCCGACGACCGCCGATCCCGGCAACGACGACCGGTTCACGACGGTCGCCAACTCGCCGGTCGGGGCGAACAACGACGAGGAGTTCATGGTCCTGCTGTCGGAGATCGACCCGTATCTGAACCAGGCGATCGAACGCAAGGATCACGGCCTCACGTCGACGTACAACCTCGACAACTATCACCCCCGTTACTGGCTGGTGAACGGCCGCGGCTTCCCCGACTCGATCGCCGACAACGGCGCCGCCTGGCTCCCCAATCAGCCGTACGGAGCACTGGCCGAAGTACGCGAAGCGAACTCACCAGGCCACGACCTCGGCCACCCGTACGGTGGGCTCGCCCGGTACCTGAACGTCGGCACGGAGACCTATCCGTTCCACCCGCACGGCAACAACGGCAAGGTGATCGGCCGTGACGGCAACCCGCTCGTGAGCGACACCGGCGAGGACCTGTCGTACGAGAAGTTCGCCATCGACATCGGCCCCGGCCAGACCTACGACGTCCTGTTCCGCTGGTACGACGCCGAACACTACGACGAGACGAACCCCGTGCCCGTCGAGGTGCCCCAGGTCGCCAACCAGGTGTTCGGGATGTTCTACAGCGGCAGCCCCTACCTCGGGGTGACCGGCGCCCAACCTCCCGGCAACCAGAGCCTCAACCAGTGCGGTGAGTACTACATCATCTCGCACAACCACGCCCTCTACCAGATCACCTCGTGGGGCGTGAACATGACCGGCCCGATCACGTACATGCGGATCGACCCCGATCCGGCCACGACCAGCTGCCCGCAATAGGAGATGACCATGTCGAGCACCCATTCCTCTCCACCCCGCGTCCGCCTGGCCCGCCGGTCGGCCGTCATCGGCGCCACGGTGGCGGCCTCGCTCGTCGGCTGGGCGGTTCCCGCCGCCGCCCAGCCGACCGCGGCATTCCCGGCGCAAGTGACACCGACGCCGGTCGCCTTCGATCTCTACGCGGTCAGCGGCACCACGAACCTGCCCGGCCTGCCCTCGGTCCCCGTGTGGGGGTACAGCAGTGACGGCACCGGCGTCACCAAGCCGGGCGGTCCGACGCTCGTCGTCCACCAGGGCGACGCGGTGACGATCACGCTGCACAACACAGCTCGGCGAGACGAACTCGCTCGTCGTGCGTGGTCAGAGCATGCGGACCGACCGGGTCGGCGCTGCCGCCGGCACCGGGATGCGGACCTATACGTTCACCGCCGACGAAGTCGGGACGTTCCTCTACGAGGCCGGCCCGCTCGCCAACTCGCCCCATCAGGTGGCGATGGGTCTCTACGGCGCGTTCGTCGTGTTGCCGAGCTCGGGGACTCCCTATGGATCCGACACTGATGCGACGGTGCTGATCAGCGAGATCGACCCGGCGCTCAACGGTTCGACGCAACCGGCCGCCTTCGACATGCGCAAGTTCGCGCCGAAGTACACGCTCATCAACGGCACCGCTTATCCCGTCACGGCGCAGCTCGGTACGCCCGCACCTGATGACGACGTGCTGCTGCGCTACGTGAACGCGGGCATCAGCTACCACTCGATGAGCGTGCTCGGTGGCAACCAGCGCATCGTGGCCGACGACGGCCATACGCTCGCCCAGCCGTACTCGGTGGTCGCACAGACCGTCGGACCGGGCCAGACCACCGACGCCGTCCTGCACGTGTCGGCCAACGCCGCCGCGGGCACGAAGCTCGCCGTGTTCGACGGCAACCTCCAGGTGCGCAACCGCAACCGCCGACCGGCCACCTCTACCGCCGCCGTCACGTACGGCGGGGCGATGGCGTTCCTCGAGGTCGGCGGCACCGTGAACACCACCGACACGACCGGCCCGGTGGCGTCGAACCTCGTCGCCACCAACACCACGATCAGTGCGCACATCAGTGACGCCACCACCGGTGGCAGCAACGTCGCAGGGGCCGAGTACTCGATCGACGGCGGACCATCCATCGCCTTCGGAGGCACGTTCGGTGCACCCGAGGTCGACGTGACCGCCACGTTCACAACGGCCCTCGGCGGTGGATCCCACACCATCCGAGTGCGGGGCATCGACTCGGCTCCCATCCCGAACACCGGACCATGGGCGTCGGTGGTCGTCTCGAACGACAACGTCGGCCCGGCGTCCACCGGGCTCAAGCTCACGCCGAACCCATCGAACGGACTGGGGACGGTCGCGCTCCATGCGACCGGTTCCGACGCCGCCACGGGTGGCTCGAACATCAAGAGTGCCGTGTACACCATCGACAACGGGCCAGCGACTCCGATGACGATTGGCGGCGCGACGGTGACGACCAGCCTCGATGCCACGATCCCCGCCGGCCTGTCGGAAGGGGACCACCCGATCACCGTTGTCGCCACCGACTTCTTCGACAACCCCGGACCCGTAGCGTCGACCGTCCTCACGATCGACAAGACGGGTCCGACGACTTCGGCCGTCGCCGCCGTTCCGGCGGCGACCAACGGCACGATCGGCGTCAACTCGTCGACCCCGGCGGTGCGTGTGACGGCCTCGGCGACCGACCCGGTGTCGAACGTCGTCGCCGCCGAAGGCTTCTTCGACACGGTCGGTGCACCCGGGTCCGGCTTCATCTTCCTGCCGGTGGACGGCACGTGGAACTCGAAGACCGAGAGCCTGACCGTCGACGTCCCGCTGACGACGATCAACGCGCTGCCGCCGGGAACACACACCATCTACGTCCGTGCCAAGGACGCCTCGGGGAACTGGGAGACCCCGCACTCGCCGGCGACGGCACTGCCGTCGACGACGCTGATCGTCGACAAGACGGCTCCTGTCGTGACCAGTGCGACGCTGTCGCCGAACACGATCACCCCCGGGACCGCAAGCGTCACCCTGAACGTGGCCGCCACCGACGCACTGTCGGGCGTGGCGGGTTGGCAGTACTGGATCGACGGCACGACCACCCCGCCGCCGAATCCGACCTCCTTCACTGGCACGAGTGCCACGATCAACACCGCAGCGTTGGCCGCGGGCAGCCACACCGTGAATGTCCGGGTCAAGGACGTTGCCGGGAACTGGAGTGCCGTCGCCAGCAGGCCGCTGTACGTGGCGCTCGCCGTCAACGACGCCCGGTCGATCACCGCCAGTGGGACCACAGGCACCCAGACGAGTGACGCGAACGCCGGCAACGGAGTGCTCACGAACGACCAGCCCGTGGGCGTCGCCGGCCGGACCGCGCGACTGCTCTCGGCGCCGATACGGACGTCGGGCACCGGCACAGCGGTCCTCACGCTGAGCTGCCCGACCTCCTTGGGCACGGCGGGACCGGCGATCGGCCCGAACACGATCTGCACCAACGGTGCCTATCGGGTGAACCTCAGCGCCGTCGGGAACAACAACAACCAGCGCGCCGCTGCAAGGCGAGGCACGTTCACCTTCACCTACACCGAAATCCTGAACGGCGTGACCTCGCCGGCGACCGTCACGATCACGGTCAACTGATCATGGGCATCGACACAACAGGCGCAGTTCTCGAGGGCCCGGTCGACGGCGAGTCCGGCGGAGTCATCGAACCCACCGGTCGGAAGTGGTTCAGTGCCAAGCGCCTCGTGCTCGCCGGGTTCGTGGTGGTCTCATTGCTCGCCGCGTTCGTGGTGTGGCAGTCGCAGCCGGACACCAACGCGGCCATCGACGGCAGCACGGCGATCACGGCGGATGAACTCGAATCGCAGTACGGCGTCCGCCTCGATGTGGTCGGGCTGATCGCCAGCGGCGGGCTGATCGAACTGCGGTTCCAGGTGACCGACGCCGACAAGGCGACGGCCCTGTTCGGTGCGGTCGAGGACATGCCCGTGCTCGCCGTCGAGGGATCCACAGCGGTGCTCACCTCGGCGAAGGGCATGAAGCACCAACTCACCCTCCTCGATGGAGCGTCGTACTTCTTCCTGTACACGAACGTCGCCAATGCGGTGCACGAAGGATCGACCGTGGCGTTCGTGATCAATGGCGTGCGAGTTCCGCACTTGATCGTTCAGCAATAACCGGCCAGCAGTGACCAGCGAGCGGAAGGCAACGAAGTAATGGCGGATCGATCGCTCATTCGGCGGGTCCTCGCCGGTGGGGTCGCAGTGACGTTGATGGCGTCGATCGCGCCGTTCGCGTCCGTCGCCCCGTCGGCCGCCGCCGATGCGGCGCCGGCGGTCCACGCCCAGATGCCGCGTGGTCTCGCCGCTCGACTCGCCGCCTCGGCGAGCAATGACGAGGTCACCGTCATCGTGAAGCTGCGCGATCAGGCATCGCTCGCATCGTCCGGTCGCGGCACGCGGGCCGAGCGGCAACGTGCCGTCGTGCGCGAACTGCGCGACACCGCGACTCGAGCGCAAGCATCGGTGCGCCGCGTGCTCGACGGGCACCGGGCCCAGGGCCGGGTCCACACGTACACCCCGCTGTGGGGGATCGACGCGATCGTCGTCACGGCCACGCCCGACGTGATCGCCGAACTCGCCGCCCGTCCCGACGTGGAGAGCATCACGCCCGATGCGATCGACGTCGTCCCCGCCGGAACGCCGAGCGCGCCGCCCGAACCCGGGATCGCCCAGATCAACGCACCGTCCCTCTGGTCGCAGGGCGTCGACGGCAGCGGTGTGCTCGTCGCCAGTCTCGACTCCGGCGTCGACCTCGCCGACGTGGACGTCGCGACCAACTACCGGGGCGGGACCAACTCCTGGTACGACCCCTACGCACAGCACACGGTCGCTCCGTTCGACGCCTCGGGGCACGGTACGGCGACGATGGGCGTGATGGTCGGTGGCGGATCAGGAGGCACCACGATCGGCGTTGCACCCGGTGCGACCTGGATCGCGGCGCGGATCTTCGATGACAACGGCAACGCCACGGCGAGCGCGATCCACCTGGCGATGCAATGGGTGCTCGACCCGGACGGCGATCCGGCGACGGCCGATGCCCCCTCGATCGTCAACAACTCGTGGTCGTTCGGCACGCCCGGTTGCAACCCCGAGTTCCGCGGCGACCTGCAAGCGATGCGAGCCGCCGGCATCGTGCCGGTGTTCGCCGCCGGCAACTTCGGACCAGGCACGTCCACGAGTGTCAGCCCGGCCAACTATCCGGAGGCCGTCGCCGTCGGCGCGATCGACAGCAGCAACCGGATCTGGTCGGGCAGCAGCCGGGGCCCGTCGGCCTGCGGCGAGGCGCCGACCGCGTATCCAGACGTCGTGGCTCCCGGCGTCAATGTATGGACCACCGATCTGCATGGTCTGTACAGCTACTGGAGTGGAACTTCGATCGCCGCACCGGCCGTGTCGGGCGCGATCGCACTGTTGTTGAGCAGCATGCCGGGCTCGGTGTCCGCTTCCGAGTCTGCGTTGCTCGACACGGCGGCTGACATCGGTGCGACCGGTCCGGACAATGTGTTCGGACGTGGTCGCATCGATGTCGCCGCAGCCTCCCTCGTGTTGGGCGGCACACCGCCGACCACCACGACGACGACGACGCAGCCGCCGACGACCACGACCGACGACGCTGCCGCCGACGACCACGACCACGACGACGACGACCGCCGACGACCACGACGACGACGCTGCCGCCGACGACCACGACCACGACGACGACGCTGCCGCCGACGACCACGACCACCACGACGACGACGTGCCGCCCACCACGACCACGACGACGACGCTGCCGCCGACGACGACGGTGCCCGTGCCGAGTGACGTGCTGTTCGCGGACGGGTTCGAATCCGGATCGACGTCGAAGTGGTCGACCACCGCGTCGAACGGCGGCCGCTTGTCGGTCAACACCGGCGCGGCGTTGAGCGGCACGTTCGGGGCGAGCGCCACGATCTCGAACCGCGTCGACACGTACGTCGAAGACGCCTCACCGAACGCGGTCGTCAGCTATCACGCTCGGTTCCAGTTCGATCCGAACGGCGTGGTCATCGGTTCCGGCCAGACACACGTGCTGCTCGCGGGACGCTCGGCCAGCGGCAACGCGATCGCCGTCGTCCAGGTCCGCCGCGTGTCCGCCGGCTACGAGACCCGCAGCGGTGCGCGACTCGACAGCGGCACCGTCAAGTACGGCGCCTGGGCCGCGATCAGCGACGCCCCTCATGCGATCGAACTCGGCTGGTCGGCGGCCACCGGCTCGGGCAAGAACGGCACCGTCGGGCTCTGGATCGATGGAACGCCGGGCTCGACGCTCGGCGGCCTGACGAACGGCTCCGGACGCATCGATGCCGCGCGGCTCGGCCCGCAGTCGATCCCGTCGGGTGTGAGCGGCACCGAGTACTTCGACGGCTTCGCGTCGACCACGACCCGTTACATCGGCCCGTGAGCCAACGGCGGCACCGTCTCCGTCTCGGCGCGACGGCAATCGCCGCGCTCGTGGTGGCGGCGTTCGTGCCGGGCGGCATCGTGCGGGCCCACGCGATCGTCGACTCGGTCGTCCCCGCCGACGGATCGGCGCTCGTCGAGTCACCCCAACAGATCGTCTTCACCTTCTCCGAACCGATGCTGGCCGATGGAATTGCGGTCGAGGTGACGTCGACGCGTGACGGGGACGCACCGCGCGCTTCGTCACGCGTCGATCCCGCCGATCCGACTCGCGTGCTCGTCGACGTCGGGTCGCTCGGCACAGGTACCTATCGAGTGCGTGTCGAGGCGCGCGATCTCGAAGACCTGCACGAAGTTGTCGCCCGGACGAGCTTCGCCATCGGTGAAGTCGCACCCAGCCCGAGCCCGCCGGTCGTGACGGGGCCCGAGCCGATGGAAACCGGCGGGCGCTGGATGTTCGCCATGGGACTGGGCCTGCTGATCGGCGTGGTCGCGGTACGGAGCCGCCTCCGCCACCTTCCGATGGCGCGGCCGGAGCGCCTGCGCCGACTCGCGATCGCGGGTGGAGCGCTCGTGATCGTCGGTCGCATCACTGTCCTGCTGGCGCGAGTGGTCGCGTTGGGCGGTCGTCCGATCGACGGTCTCGGCACGGTCCTGCGAACATCGGACGCCCAGCGCTTCGTCCCGCTCGCGGTGGCCCTCGGTTGTGTGGCGGTCAGCGAGCTGCCGGACCACCTGGTGTGGCTCGACGGTCCCGTCCGCAAGGGGAGGGACCTCACCCATCGACAGTTGCTCGGCTGGATCGGTGTGGTCGACCTGGCGGTGCTCGCGGCATGGGGCGGACACAGCGCACTCGACGGGTCGCTCGACGTGGGCACCCTCGTCGCCAAGACCGGCCACCTCGTCGGGCTCGGCTTGTGGATCGGTGTGCTCGCCGTGGTGCTCGCCGTGCACGCCGGTCGAGCATCGACGACGTCGGCGCTGTCGACGATGAGCCGGACGGCGGTCGCCGGTGCCTTCCTCACCGTGGTCTCCGGTCTGCTGCTCGCGAGCAACCTGGTCGTGTCGACGACGGCACTGCTGTCGACGCCGTACGGGGTCGTGCTCGCCGGCAAGACCCTCCTCGTCGCGATGGGCGTGCTCCTCGGCCTCGCCGTCCATCGTGCTCGCGAGACGCGATATGCCCACCTCGAACTGTCGGTGTTCATCGTCGTCGCCCTCCTCGGCGCGGGGATCGCCACGGCCACGCCGGCGATCGATCCCGGTTTCACGAATCGTGTGCAGGCGGCGCCGGCGGTGCAACCGGCACGGCAGGTCGACGATCTCCTCCTCCAGGCCCGCGCGATTCCGGGCCGGCCGGGACCCAACACGATCGAGTTGCGCATCGGCGAGACACGTCGACCGAACCCCGGCCCCGTGACGGCGATCGAGGTGCGGGTCGGCGACGACGTCCTCACGGCTGTCCCCGGCGCCGATGGGTTGGCGTACCTCGAGGGTGTACAACTGGCCGGAGGCGAGACCACCCTGCAGGCGACGGTCCATCGCGCCGACTGGCCCGACGGTCGGACGAGCTTGATGGTCGAGGCCAACCCGCCTTTGTACGTCCACGGTCCCGTCGTGTCGTCGGCACGGATCGGCGGGATCCTCGTGGCGACGGCGGGTGTCCTGTCGCTCGTCGGAGTGGGGCTCGCACTCGTCTGTCGTCGGCGACGAATCCGATCGGGAGGGAACGTGGCGCATGCACCCACCGCATCCTCGACCGAGGAGGCGGACCGGGAGCAGCGAGAGGTCGTCGAGATCTCATGACCAACCCAGTGACCAACGGATCGCCCGGCTGCGGAGCAGTCGGGGTCAGTCGGCGCGTGCGTCGCGAGTGGAGTCGGTGCTTCGCCCGCGCCGATTTCATGGCTCGCCGAACCGCGCCCAGCGGCTCCACCGGTGGTGTTCCCTCCACCGGTGGAGCCAGCTGTCCAACTCCCGCAGCTGCCGAGTTCACCGTCGAAGCTGCTCGGTGGTGACGGTGTCGGTCGCGCCGGCGATCGAGCGCACCACGAGCTCGGGAGTCAGCCCGTCGTCGTCGCCGATCGACCAGTCCGGGAAGTCGAAGACGGCCATCATCACCTGCATCGGGTACGTCGGCGACTGCGGCGACCGGTGCACGATCTCGTCGTCGACGAAGAACGACGACGTGCCATCGCCCCACTCGACTGCGTAGGTGTGCAGGTCGGTGATGTCGATCGGCAGCCTCGGGTCGACGAAGTCGTCGGTGAGGCGCGGGTCGTAGAGCGCCTTCACACCAACGCCGACCGCGGCCGACGCGACCGTCGACGCTGCGACCGAAGATCTCGACGACACACAATTCGCCGCCGTCGTCTGCACGCTCCTCGAATCCACTGAGCCACATCGCCGCCATCGAGCGCGGGCTCAGCGTCATCCGGCACGTGATCTCGACCCGGCCGGTCGACGGCAGCCACCCTCGCGTCGTCGGTTGGGCTTCGGTGACGACAAGATCATCGCGAAAACGTTGCTGCCCATCGTTCGACCCGACTGGGCCAGACCGGTTACCGGACTGGATCCCCGACACCCGGAGCGCGCCATCGTGGGTGGCCGCACACCATCGGCCCATCTCGGGCGGGACGAACAGCCTCAGTCCGCCGTCGCCGAGTTCGAACGCCGCGGCACTCTGGGCTCGTGAACTCCACGCCGGCAGGTAGTGCGGCACCCACACCTCGGTGTCGAGCACCGGTCCGGAGAAGTCATCGCGGAACGTCTGCATCCCGACATCATCGATCACCGGACGCCGCGGAAACTTCGCATCTTCGTCGTCGGAGTTCGTCCTGCTGGGACGATGAAGAGGTATGACCACCACCATCAACCCTGTCGTCCACTATCGCGATCTCGCCGCCGGTGCCAGGTTTCTCGTCGACGCGTTCGGGTTCGTCGAACATCAGGCGCACAAGGACGACAACGGCAAGGTCCAGTACGTCGAACTCGCGCTGGACGGGGCGCCGCTCGGCCTCGGGCCGCCACCGAGGGATCGATGTTCGACACCGGACCAGCCGTCGTCTACATCTCCCTCGACGAGGTCGACACCATGCACGAGCGCGCCGCCGCCGCTGGCGCCGAGGTGCTCATGGCGCCGACCGACCAGGACTACGGCTCACGCGACTTCGTGGCGAAAGACCATGAGGGCAACATCTGGTGCTTCGGCACCTTTCAGCCCGGCGGCTGAGCCCGGTCGGTGACCGGATGTGTCCCTGATCGCCGACCGTCGCGCCATCTTGCTGCATCTGTGATGATTGCTCGATGTCGTCGACGTGGCATCTCGAAACGGTGGGCGAGTCGATCGGTGTTCGTGCCGAGGCCCGCGTCGGAGAATCCATCGCTGCGCCAGACCCTGACGCGTGAGCCGACTCACCGGCCCGCGTCGGCGGGCCAACGCGTTGTTGATGCGTGTCTACGGGCCGTGGGCGATCCGTCGCGTTCGGCAGCAGCGCTCCTACCGGTGGCGTGGCTTGACCTTGACGGTCCCGACGGGCGTGTTCCATCCGGGGCTGTTCTTCTCCAGCGGGGTGCTGGCGACCGAGATCGAGAAGCGCCGACCGGTCGGGCTGACCGTGCTCGATGTCGGATGTGGAAGCGGCCTGCTGTCGTTGGTCGCGGCGCGTGCGGGCGCGAGCGTCACGGCTGTCGACATCAACCCCGAGGCGGTGCGCGCCACCGCCGCCAATGCCAGCGCCAACAGCCTGGCTGTCGAAGCCTTGCAGTCCGACCTCTTCGCCTCGTTGGGCGGGCGCAGGTTCGATCTGGTGGTCGTCAACCCGCCGTACTTCGCCAAGGATCCCGCTGACGACGCCGAACGGGCGTGGTTCGCCGGCGCGGATCTCGGCTACTTCGAACAGTTCTTCTCCGGCCTGGGAGAGCATCTGGTCAACGCCCCGCATCCAGGCCGGGCGCTGATGGTGCTCAGCGAGGGTTGCGACATGGGCATCATCGCCTCCGCCGCTGATCGCCACGGTTTCCGCATGGCGGTCACCGCACGACGAAGCGTGTGGCTCGGCGTCCAGGTCGTGTGGACGATCGACCCGGTGCCTCAGGTCTGACGACGGAGGTCGGCCAGCATTGCCACGTAGGCGCCGGGCGCGACCGTGTCGGTCGCCGCAGACTCCGGGACGACATTCTCCATGGTGAGCGTCAACGAGTCGGGAATCGTCGCGTCGACGATGATCTGCCAACGCCATTCACCGCCGTACTCGTAGCTCACGACCAACCGATCGTCGAGGAACCCGCCGGAAAGCAGCGTGGGCCGGGGACTCTGGTGCCACGAGTCACCCCAGAACGCGACGGCCCCGTGCGCCTCCTCGCTCGGACCGATCACCAGGAGGCCGTCCTGCGCGCCGTCCGCGGGGTGTGACCACGCGTACGCGATGGCAGTCAGATTGCCCGCAGCGACGGAAGCAACGTCGGCCGTTGCGGCGGCGATGTGCGGCGGATCGGCCGGCATCAAGCGGAACGCATTGGTTCCTGTCCACCGCCCGACGTGCGTCGAGAGCGACTGCATGGAGGCGATTCTGGCACGGTGTCGAGTCGCAGCGAGCAGGTTTGGCGGCGGTTGCCGACTGACGCGTCTCAGGG
Source organism: Ilumatobacteraceae bacterium (assembly GCA_963752815.1). Classification (GTDB taxonomy): domain Bacteria; phylum Actinomycetota; class Acidimicrobiia; order Acidimicrobiales; family Ilumatobacteraceae; genus Sva-07. Next base: position 59,062 of record CAVVZI010000014.1, read on the forward strand.
ATGAATGGGTGATCGATGGGGGATCGATGAGGGATCTCCCCGATTCGCCGCACGCTTCGCCGGGCGTACCTTCGCCATATGGTTGGAACTTCCCGTCGGGCCTGGATTGCAGTGCTGCTGGCCGTCGGAATGTTCGCCTGCACCGATGGTGACGAGCACGACTCCCCGGCAGCGGATCCCACTTCCAGCGCCGGTGCCGGCGACATCGAGAGCGCATTCCAGTTCGCCGCGTGCATGCGTGACAACGGCATCCCGGACTTTGCCGACCCGCAGATCCGAGCCGACGGTGACTACTTCCTCGAACCCCCAACCGGCGTCGGCGACGACTGAGCTGACCACGGCCGAGACTGCTTGCCAGCACATTCTCGGCCCGCCCGCCGAAGGACCGGCCGCGAGCACCGCTGTTGCCCCGGCCGGATGGAAACAGATCGTGCCGGGCGGCGACTGTCAGTGCTCGGACGGCTCAGCGTTCAGCTTCTGGGTGCGTGAGGCCGACCCGGACAAGGTCGTCTTCTACTTGCAGGACGGCGGCGCCTGCTTCTCGGCCGAAACGTGTGAACCCGACAGTGGTCTGTACGAGACAACGATCGCCGACGGTGCACCGCGTGAGAGCGGAATCTTCGACTTCAGCGACGCCCGCAATCCGTTCGCCGATCACTCCGTCGTCTACGTCCCCTACTGCACCGGTGACGTGCACCTCGGCAACACCACCACCGAATATGCCCCCGGACTCACGGTGCAACACAAGGGTTACGTCAACGGTGCCGCGGCGCTCGACCACCTCGCCGCAACGTTTCCCGGCGCCACCGAGGTCGTGGTCGTGGGCGAGAGCGCCGGGTCGATCGCCTCGCCGCTGTATGCCGGCCTGATCTCCGATCGACTTCCGGACGCGAGGATCACGGTGCTGGCGGACGGTTCGGGTTCGTATCCCGACATGCCCCGTCTGAACGAGATCCTCGCCGCCTGGGGCACACCGGAAGCGATTGCGGGCTGGCCGGACAACGGTGAACGGACCGTCGAGCCGTGGAGCTTCCCGGGACTGTTCGTGCAGAGCGGACGGCACCAACCCGACATCGTCTTTGCCCGCCACGACTACGCCTACGACCGCAAGCAGGAGTCCTGGTACCCACTCGCCGGCATCCCGGCGCAGGACCTCCTGTCGCTGATCGACGCCAACGAGACCCAGATCGAGGGCGCCGGCGTCAACCTGCTCAGCTACATCGCCCCGGGTGACGCCCACACCGTGCTCAGCGACGGAACGTTCTACACGGAGACCGTCAACGGTGTGAAGCTGGTCGATTGGGTGACGAGGCTGATCGCCGGCGAGAACGTCGACGACGTGCACTGCTCGGACTGCACCGCGGGTTGAGCCGCCGTCGACATCCATGTTCAGGCGGCGGACGGGGCGAATTACAGTCGATTCTTCGTCCGCTCCGCCGGGTCGATCGAAGGAGACAGCGATGGGACTCTATGGCGACCGAGTGCTGCCCCGGATCGTCAACGTTGCGTGTGGAATGAAGTCCTCGAACGAGCTGCGGAACCGAGTGTGCGAAGGCCTGTACGGCCGCGTCGTCGAGATCGGCTTCGGGTCCGGACTCAACATTCCCTTCTATCCGGATTCCGTCGACGGGATCGCCGCGATCGAGCCGGCCGACCTCGGATGGAAACTCGCAGGCAAGCGCCTCGCCGAGTCATCGGTTCCCGTCGAACGTTGCGGCCTCGACGGCCAGTCGCTGCCGTTGGCAGACGACAGCTGCGACACGGCCTTGTCGACGTGGACCCTGTGCACCATCCCCGACGCGATCGCCGCGTTGCACGAGGTGCGCCGTGTGCTCAAGCCCGGTGGAACCTTCCACTTCGTCGAGCATGGACTCGCTCCGGACGACGAGGTGCAGAAGTGGCAACGACGTTTGGATCCATTGCAGCAACGTCTCTTCGGCGGATGCCATCTCACCCGGCCGATCCTGGACCTGCTGACCAGGGCTGGTTTCACCGTCACTGACGTCGACATCTTCTACGACGAGGGCGCACCGAAGTTCCTCACCGCCCAGTCCCTCGGGGTAGCCGTAGCCCCTTAGGGGAACGGGAGATTCCAGCGCCGCCCGTCTCTCGCATGATGGTCAGGCGATGACGTTTGCTTAGTTGGGGCGTGACTATTGTGAGCGCGTGCGTAGAACTGCTCGTCTCCTAGTAGTCCGCTGTCGTCGTGTTCGGATTCGTCGCTGCCTCGTGTGGGTCGGACGAGGACGACTCCGCCGACACCACGCCGGCCACCGCAGCTGTCAGTACCGAAGCTTCGGCAACGCCTGCGGTGCAGGGTGACGTGACGGTGTTCGCCGCGGCATCGCTCACCGCGGCGTTCACCGAGATCGGTGATGCGTTCAAGGCCGAGAACCCGGACGCCAACGTCGTGCTGAACTTCGCCGGCTCGTCCGACCTGGTGACGCAGATCACCGAAGGCGCTCCCGCCGACGTGTTCGCCTCGGCCGACCTCGAGAACATGACCAAGGTCACCGATGCGAGCCTGAACGCCGCCGAGCCCGTGGTGTTCGCGACGAACATCGCCGAGATCATCGTCGGTGCCGGCAACCCCAAGGGTGTGACCGGCGTGGCGGACCTCGCCGACCCGACAGACCTGATCGTCGTGCAATGCGCGTCCGAGGTGCCGTGCGGTTCGTACGCCGAGCAGATCTACGAGAAGGCAGGGATCACGGTGACGCCGGCGTCGTTCGAGGAGAACGTCAAGGCGGTCGTCACCAAGGTGACGCTGGGTGAGGCCGATGCCGGGATCGTGTACGCCACCGATGTGACCGCGGCTGGTGCCGATGCCGAAGGTGTGGCGATTCCCGAGGACGTCAACGTCGTCGCCGAGTATCCGATCGCGCCGCTGGCCGAGGCTCCGAACGCAGATGGCGCGCAGGCCTTCATCGACTTCGTGCTGAGTGAGCCCGGTCAGAAGATTCTCGCCTCGTTCGGCTTCCTCGCGCCGTGAGTTCACGACACCGGGGCCGACGCAGCGCGCTGCCGGCCCCGGTTTTGGCGCTCGCGATCGTGGCGATCGCGTTCTTCGCGCTGCCGCTGGTCGGGCTGTTGTGGCGGGCACCGTGGTCGAGCGCCTGGAGCTATCTGACCGACGACGGTGCGCTGACGGCGCTTCGACTGTCGGTGGTCTGCTCGCTGTGGGCAACAGGCCTGTCGATCGTGTTCGGGGTACCGCTCGCCTGGCTGCTGGCTCGTGTGGAGTTCCGTGGGCGGGGCGCCGTGCGCGCCTTGTGCACGCTGTCGATGGTGCTCCCGCCGGTCGTCGGCGGCGTCGCCTTGTTCTTCGCATTGGGTCGTCGCGGGCTCGTTGGTCAGTATCTCGATCGCTGGTTCGACTTCCGGTTGCCGTTCACCACCGCGGGCGTCGTCGTCGCCCAGACGTTCGTGGCGATGCCGTTCCTCGTCATCACCGTCGAGGCCTCCTTGCGCCAGATGGACACGCGGTTCGAGGATGCCTCGCGAACGCTCGGCGCCTCGCGGTGGTACACGTTCCGGCGCGTGACCGTGCCCGCGATCGGCCCTGCGCTCGGGGCGGGAGCGGTGCTGGCCTGGGCGCGAGCGCTCGGCGAGTTCGGAGCGACGATCACGTTCGCCGGCAACTTTCCGGGCAAGACGCAGACGATGCCGCTCGCGGTCTATCTCTCCCTGGAGACCAATCCGGAGGAAGCGATCCTGCTTGTCGATCGTCATGATCGTGATCTCCTTCACCGTGCTCCTCGGCCTGCGCGACCGGTGGCTCGGACGGGTCGACCGACCGATGGGGGCGTTCGGGGTATGACCCTGTCGGCACAGATCGGCTTACAGCTCGGGACGCTCGATCTCGCAGGTCGATCTCGACGTGCAGGCCGGAGAGCTGCTGGCGCTGCTCGGACCGAACGGCGCCGGCAAGAGCACCGTCCTGCGATGCCTGGCCGGGCTGGCCCCGATCGACACCGGTTCGATCGTCATCGATGGGCTCGTCGTCGACGACCCGGCGACCGACACACTGGTCGAGGCCGAGGATCGGCCGATCGGGTTCGTGTTCCAGAACTACTTGTTGTTCGACCACATGAGCGTGCTCGAGAACGTCGCCTTCGGACTGCGCGCCCGCAAGACACAGAAGGCGGACGCCCGCCGAACCGCTCGCGAGTGGCTCGATCGGGTCGGGCTCACCGAGTACGCGGATCAACGACCCCGGGCGTTGTCCGGCGGGCAGGCGCAACGGGTGGCGCTGGCTCGTGCGCTCGCGACGAGTCCGCGACTGCTGCTGCTGGACGAGCCGCTGGCCGCGCTCGACGCCGGTACGCGAGCGAGCGTGCGCCGTGATCTGCGGCGACACCTGGAGACGTTCGACGGCATGCGGCTGCTGGTCACCCACGACCCGGTCGATGCCTACGCACTGGCGGACCGGGTGGCGATCCTCGACGCCGGACGCGTCGTGCAGGTCGGGACGCTCGCCGAGGTCACGGCCCATCCGCGATCGCGCTACGTCGCCGACCTGGTCGGGGTGAACCTGGTGGCCGGCAACGTCGTCGACGGTGTCCTCACCACCGCGTCGGGAGCGCACGTCGTGATCGCCGACGCCTTGCCGGGGCCGTCCTTCGCCATGATCCGGCCGCACTCGGTGGCACTGTTCCGCCACACCGTCGAAGGCTCGAGTGCCCGCAACACCTGGAGCGGCACCATCACCGACATCGACCGACTCGGCGACCGCGTCCGCGTCGGCATCGAAGGCCAGCTCCCGCTCACCGCCGAGATCACCGTCGCCGCGCTGGACGCCCTGGGCCTGCGGCCCGGCGACGGCATCACCGCGTCCGTCAAAGCGACCGACATCGAGGTGTACCCGTCATGAACTCCGTCCGCCGTGGGCGAGGTGCGACGATGGTGAAATTGGGACGAACGACTGAACAACTCCTGCTCGGTGAATGGGCCTGTCTCGGCATCTTGTACCCGACACCGACCCACGGTTTCGCCATCGCCGCTCGCCTCAAACCCAACGGCGACGTCGGACGGGTTTGGTCGTTGTCGCGCGCGCTCACCTACCGCTCGCTCGACCAGCTCGCACAACGCGACTACATCCGACCGATCGGCGAGGAACCAGGAATCGCAGGTGGGAATCGAACGATCCTCCGTGCCACCCGAACGGGACGTGCCCAACTCCGCAAATGGCTTGCCACGCCGGTCGTCCACCTCCGCGACCTCCGCAGCGAACTGCTCCTCAAACTGATCATCGCCGAGATCTGTGACATCGACATCGACTCGATGCTCGACAAGCAGCACGCCCACATCGCCAGCCTGGCCGAGGTGATCACGACGCACCTCGAGGCTCAGCCCGACGACGTCGTCGCCCTGTGGCGCAGGGAGTCGTCGAGTGCCGCGCTGCGGTTCCTGGAACGACTACCCAACAGAATTGCCTGAACACTGGGCCGTTGACGACATGTCCGCGGGGACGCGAGGCTTTCTGACGACAAGGGGAGTCGGGATGGTCGACATCAAGCAGGGGCGGTGGACCGCGGAGATCGAGGGCGACTTCGTCGTGTTCATCATCGGGGCGCGGATCAATTCGAAGTGGCAGGCCTTCAGGACATTCGCCGATTTGGGTGGCCGAAGAGGGATGAACCACATGTTGAAGTACCTCACCGAGCACCCCGAGAAGGGTTTGCTCGGGTACGAGACGATGGGTTTCGCGAACGTCCAGTACTGGCGGTCGTTCGAACATCTCGAGGCGTTCGCCAAGGACACCGACGACCCGCACCTCGACGTCTGGCGCAGTTACTGGAAGCGGGTCGGCAAGGACACGCGTTCGGGGATCTGGCACGAGACCTACCTCGTGCGCTCCGGCGAGTACGAGACGGTCTACAACAACATGCCGGAGCGTGGGCTCGGCAAGGCCAGTCGCCTGGTGCCGGTCGCCGAATCGGTCGGAGCGCGCCAACGACTGAAGGCCGCGGCTCGCGGCTCGTCCTGATGTGAATCGGGCTGGCGTCCGCAACTGTGCGTTGGCCGCGCTGTTGTTCGGCGCGTCGACACCGGCGGCGTCGGTCGTTGCGCAGGACATGCGTCCTCTTGCGTTGGCGGGACTGCTCTACCTCGGAGCGGCGTTGGCGGTTGCGCCGTGGTGGATCGTGAGACGTCCGACCTCGGGTGCGCTGGCTCGTGACTGGCGGCCGCTCGGCGTGGCGATCGTCGCGGGTGGCGCTGTGGGGCCGGCGTTGCTGACCGCAGGGCTCGTGGACACCCCGGCGGCGACGGCGTCGCTGCTGTTGAACATGGAGCTGGTGGCGACGGTGATCCTCGCGGCGACGTTGTTCCGCGAGCACCTGGGGCGCAACATGATCGCCGCGGCGTCGTTGGTGACGTTCGCCGGACTGTTGTTGGTCTGGGAGCCGGGAGCGACGATCAACCTGCAGGCGTTGTTGATCGTGGGTGCGTGTGCGTGTTGGGGGCTGGACAACAGCGTCACGGCCGGTATCGACCAGATCAGTCCACAACACGTCGTGTTCCTCAAAGGCGTCGTCGCCGGCAGTGTCAACCTGGCGTTGGGCCTGGCCCTGACGGGGATCGGATCGGTGACGGCCTGGACCGTGCTCGCCGCTCTCGCCATCGGTGCGTTGGGCTACGGAGCGTCGATCACGCTGTGGGTTCGCGGAGCGCAGCAGTTGGGCGCGGCTCGCGGGCAGGTGATCTTCGCGTCCGCGCCGTTCGTCGGTGCCGTCTTGTCGTGGGTCGTTCTGTCGGACTCCGTCGAGGTCGTTCAAGTGGTGGCGATGCTGATCGCGGCCGTCGGCGTCGGGCTGTCCTTGTGGTCCGCCCACGAGCATCCTCATCGCCACGAGCACATCGAGCACACCCAT
>CAVVZI010000015.1:0-1746215 GCA_963752815.1 Ilumatobacteraceae bacterium
GCGCGCCGAGGTTCGTCGATCGGTGCCACGGCTTTGCGGTCGGCACCCCCGTACGGCAGTCTCTGCCAGGTATGGGGCGGCGAGCGTGAGTATGGACATTCCTCAGGACTGGGATGCTGTCTCGCCGGAATGGATGACGGCGGCGCTCGCCGATGCGTTTCCTGGCGTCGAGGTGAGTGCCGTCAGGGTCGTACTTCGCGATGACGGCACCAACCGGCGCGCACGTCTGGCCTTGTCCTATGCGGGTCGGCCAGGCCCGGCGACGGTGTTCGTCAAGGCGTCGGATCCTGAGCACGCCGCAGTGAACGCAGGCACGGGAGGGGTGCTCAACGAGCCCCGATTGTTCGCCTCCGGTGTGAGCTTGCCGGTGGACTGTCCCACGGTGTACTGCACGCTGATCGACGAACGGCGCCTCGATTTCGTGATGGTGATGGAGGACGTCACCGCTCGCGGTGGCGACCCTCGCGACGCGACGCGGCCTCTGTCGATCGACCAAGTACGCAACGGTGTCCGAAATCTCGCGCGTCTGCACAGCACGTTCTGGGGTGACCGGTTCGGGCGGTATCCGCAGCTCGCGTGGATTGAACCGTTTGTTGCGTGGCGGGGGATGGCGACCGGCATCGACATCGGACTGGAACGTCTCGGTGACTCGATCCAGCCCGAAGTAGCGCGCTTGGGTGGCAAGCAGATCATGCGTGACATCTGGGTGCCTTTCGTCGCCACCCTCGCCACGGGTGGTCAGACACTCCTGCACGGCGACGCGCACATCGGCAACACCTACGTGCTGCCCGACGACCAAGTCGGCTTCTTGGATTGGCAGGTCGTCCGCCGCGGCAACCCCTCGGTCGATCTCGGCTACTTCCTGCAGGGCGCGTGCACGATCGAGGATCGCCGGTCCGCCGAGCGCGAGCTTGTCGAGGACTATCGCCTCGCCCTCACCCTCACCGAGGGAGAGCTGCCCTCATCCGAGGATGTCTGGCTCCGCTACCGGGCCTCGACCGCGCACGGGCTTGCCCTGTGGCTCGTCACCGCGGCGTCCGACTGGCAGCGACCCGAGGTCTCGCTTGCGCTTTCACAGCGGTACGCCACCGCCTTCATCGACCTCGATGGCGCCAACGCCATCGCGGAACTCGGCGAACAAGGCGAACTGCCGTAACGACCGATCGATGCGCGACATGAGATTGAGGATCCGCTCCTCGAGCTCGGGGCGGGGAAGCACTCCATCCGGCATTCCGGCGAGCCACGGGTTGGTGATCGGCATGCGCAATACCTAGCGGGTCAGATCACGCGATGGTGACGGTGATGCCAGCCGATCGACACCGTTCGAGAACCGATGGCTCCGCGTCTGCTACGGCGACGATCTCGACCTCGGTGGCGTCGGTGATGCGGAACGGCGCGATGGTGCCGAGCTTGCCGGATTCGACGGGAACGAGCGTCTCGGTCGCTGCCTCGATGAAGGCCCGTTTGGTGGAAACTTCGCTGTGGGATCGTGTGGTGGCACCGGCCATGGGGTCGAATGAGCAGACTCCGACGATCGACATGTCGAGGTGGTGGTCGCGGATCGCATCGACGGCGGTGGCGCCAGTGGCCGCCATCCATTGAAGGTCGACGTTGCCACCGACCAGGATGACCGAGGCGTAGGGATGATCGGCCAGTGCAACGGCCGCGGCAGGATTGTTCGTGACGATCGTGATCTGGAGCGAGCGTGGGAGCCGGGACGCGATCTCTGTGGTGGTCGTGCCGGCGTCGAGCCCGATGACCTGTCCCGGTCGAAGCCTCGAGATGATTGCATCGGCCAGTCGTCCTCGTTCGGGTGACGGATCCGACGCTCGACCGCTGAACGACGGCGAGAGTGGATTGAGCCGGACCGCACCGCCGTGAACTCGGCGAATCAGGCCGCTGTCGTGCAGGTGGCGGAGGTCGCGGCGAATCGTGTCGACCGAGACGCCGAGTTCGTCGGCGGCGCTGTTCGTGGCGATTCGCTGCTGGGTGGCGACACGATCGAGCAGCCACTCGTGGCGGGTTGCGACGAGTTCGACTGTCTCAGTTCGTTGCACGAAGCTGCATGCTATCGCACGAGAATGGATCGAAACGTGCACGACAGGTCTAGGCTCGGTGCAATGTCGTCGACGCTTCCGTCCTCAAACCCTGACGTGCGAATCACCGGCGTCGACGTCCTGTCGGACGCGTGGTACACACTGCGGAGGGTCGCGTTCGACTATCGGGACGCTGGCGGCCGATGGAGTGCGCAAGAGCGTGAGGCGTACGACCGTGGGAACGGCGCAACCATCTTGCTCATCGACTGGGACCGCAGGTCAGTCGTTCTCACGCGCCAGTTTCGGATGCCCGCGTACCTCAACGGACACGTTGACGGGGTGTTGATCGAGACCGCCGCTGGTCTCCTCGACGACGAAGACGCAGAGACCGCGATCCGTCGCGAAGTCGAGGAGGAAACCGGCTACCGAGTGCGGTCGGTTCGGCGATTGTTCGAGTTGTTCATGAGCCCTGGCTCGGTGACCGAGCGAGTGGCGTTCTTCGTCGCCGAATACACGGCCGCCGATCGAATCTCAATCGGCGGCGGCGTGGCCGACGAGGACGAACACATCGAGGTCGTCGAACTCGGTCTCGACGACGCGGTCGACCTCATCGACAGCGGCGAGATCTGCGACGGCAAGACCATTCTGCTCCTGCAATGGGCACAGCTCCACGACCGGCGACGAGGTTCGTTGTGCTGATGCCGAGTGATCATTTTGCGACACCCGGGGTCACGATCCTCGCGTCGGCAGGTTGAGCTCGCTACCGCGCCGACTCGGTCAGGACTCGGGTTCCGGCATCGAGAAGGTGAACACTCGGTGCGGGTTGATTCGCGCGTACCACGCACCGCCGTCAAGCATCGCCGCCCACTCGTCCCCGTAGCGCGGGGTGTAGATGTCGAGGACTGCCTGCTTGAACTCGGCATGTTCGGGCGCGTGCATGTCGAGCAGTTCGGCGTCGCCGTGCACCGTCACCGCCAAGGACTCGCACGGCAGGTGGGTTGCACTCACGGCCGGACGTTCGCGCAGGTGGCGGTACCGCAGGGACTCGGGTGACGAACCGAAATGGAAACGGCCGCGGTAGAAGATGCCATCGACTGGCCCGTTGATCGGGCGACCGTCTCGGGTCGACGTGGCAAGCACGAGCAACCGCATGCCCGTCAACCGGGCCGCGAGCTGTTCCGCATCGAGCCGTCGGTCCGGCGTGGCGATCTCGCGCAGGTGCGAACCTGCGGCGTCGAAGCTGGCATCCAGAACGCGCTGCAGTTCGGCCAGATCCTCGGGCCGTTCGTGCATATTGCTCTCCCTCATCTCATGTCTACACCGTAGAATTCGTTACTCTACGGTGTAGACATGGCCGCTGCAAACCGATCCAGCTCACACCCCCTCACGGTGGAGCGGATAGTCGACGCCGCATGCCTGATCATCGAACGCGACGGGCTACGCGGTTTGTCGATGCGAAAGCTCGGCGCCCACCTCGACGTCGACCCGATGGCCGTCTACCACCATGTTGCCGACAAGCGCGAACTCCTGGCGCTCGTCACCACCCGCACGATCGGCGCAATGGTGCCCCCCGACCCGACGGCCGCCTGGGACGTCCGTACGCGGCAGTGGGCGATCCGGTACTGGGAACTGGTCGTGGAAAACCGAGAACTGACACTCGCAGGCTTGGCCGATCCTGACATCGCCGCCGGCGGGCTTCCGTCCACCGAGCCACTGCTCGCCGCGATCGCCGACAGCGGACTGCGCGCAGACCTCATCGAACCCAACGCCTTCCTCGTCGTCGACGCCGTCCACGGCGCAGCGCTCAGCGTCGGAGCACCCGGCCGCCACGACAGCAACGACGTCGGCGCACTTCGCACCGCATTCGAGGTCGGAATCGACACGATCCTGGCCGGCATCACCGCTCGGACCCACGCCAGCACATAGGGATCGAACGTGTCATCGATCGAGATCGAGGCCGGCGCTTCCTACCCAAATTGTGTGGCTGAACGGCGACCCGCTCTGCTCGAAGCGCGTTCTAGGTTTGGCCCCCCTCTGAACCTGCGGTGCCTCCGATGCTCGTCGACGCATCGGCGTTCGCTGCGTTCGGTCTCATTGAGGTGTCGCGAATCGGTTTCGTGAATTCAGCCCTGGGGTATTGACCCGCGGTCATTTGCCCATCCCCCACGCCTGGATACGGGTCCGTCATGAAGTTTGAACTGTTGGACGAACTGGAACAGCAACATCGAGAGGTTGAACGCCTCTTGAAGATGTTGCAGCTGACGGACGATGCCGAGACCCAACGCGCCCTGGTCGAGCGACTGATCGATGCCATGTCGGAGCACATGGGGATCGAGGAGTCCGAGGTGTATCCCGCACTCGCACACATCGATGGCGTGCTGGTGGAGGAGGCCGAGATCGAACACGACTGGGCGCGCCACTGCCTGCGACATCTGTCGGACATGATCGGCCAGCCGGGCTTCGGCGCCGCAGTGAGGACATTCGAGGAAGGGATCGCTCCTCACATCACCGACGAAGAGACCGAGGCGTTCCCCAAGCTCCGTCGAGCCATGACCGACGCGGTCAGCGCTCCGACGCGACCCAGTCATTCAAACCTGCCTCGGAACCAGCTCGGGCCTGACTCACGAGCCTGGTTGGCCGGGGCGATCGACACGCCGAATGGGCATGCGTGCAACCTGCCCGAGGACGGCCCGGCATCTACACTCACGAGTTCTCTGTTCGCGACCTCGCTGTCATAGTGCCATCCCGGCCGAGGCGCCGCGGCGATCGGTCAGCCCCGGCGGCGCGATCGGCTTCGGCGCCTTCTCGATGGCCACGAACTCACGACCCGCTGGCTCAACGCACTCGGCCGGCTGATCACGGTTCACGGCCGGACCGTCGTCGTCGTGGTCGTCGCCGCACTCGGTGGCTATCTGCTCGGACACGGCGTGCTGAAGCTCGCGCATCTGTGAGCCGCCGATGACCGAGCCGCCGACGCCGATCATCGGCGATGGGCTGAGCCTCCCGGCGATGGAACGCTCGTGGGCTGTCGCCCCGTAGTGTGCGCCGATGGGAAGTAGTACCAGCAAGCCGCGGAAGGGTCACGAGCACCCGGAGCACCTGCCGAAGGTCGGATCACCGGCGAACCGGAAGTGGGAACACGAGACCCACAAGAAGGTCGAGTTCGGTTCGACGATGGGGATGGTCATCATCGCCATCGTCGCCGTCCTCGCGATCGTCGGGCTTCTCATCCTCACCGCGTAGGCCGCGCGCTGATCGGCTTGCTCGGTCATCCGGGTCGGATCCCGTGCGGAATCCGGGAGAAATCCGACCGAGATGCAGCGTGCGCCGCTATCCGCCGATGGAGACGCCGCTGGTGGCTGGACGGCCCCGCGGGCGAAGGCGAGGCCGCCCAGCTCTGGCGGCCGCCGGACGACCCGCGGACGGGGCGAAGCCGTCACACGCCCCGATACGTCGACGCCGTTGACGCCGCCGGCGCACCGGCAACAGCGTTCCCGCCCCACCGGGATCCGAAACGACGAAGGAGTCCACCAGTGCCACGACGTGACAGGTTCACCCGACGACCGACACGAGCCGAACGGCGCGCCGCAGCCGCGGCCGGCGCATGACCTCGCGTGCTGGCGGTGTGGGCGGCCTCGCCGGACGGGGACGAGGCCACCACTCGCCGGTGGCACCAAACAACCGCTGATGTCACCGCCACCCGGCGCACCTTTCACAAGAATACTCCCCCACCGAGTCTCGAAGCGGCGCGGCGCGGCGTGACCTCGGTGCGATTCACCCCCCGACACCCACACACCCCTGCCACCCCTCGCACGGGGCGTGGCGTCCAGCCTCGTTTACCCCGCTTACGTTCGTTTTTCCGCAACCCCATGAGAAGAGACCCCGCTCCTCGCTGACCCCCGTCCCGAGGATTCCGGCCACGTTGCTCCTGGTTTGGTCAGAGCGGCGGGCCATTGATCTCGGCGTCGTACGGGGTGACCGCGCTGAGCAGGCGGGCGATGACTGGAGCGCTCTCGGTTGGTAGCGGTGGTGTCTCGCGGGATCGGATGCGTGAAGGAGTCGTGAATGTTGCGCCGGGAGGCGTGAAGATGGCGGGAAGATCGTCGAGTCGCTGACGAGGCGGTCGTAGAACGGTTGTCGTGAAGCAGACAACGAGTTCTCGCCATGGCTGACATCATTTTCGTCACCGTCATCTGCGCGTTCTTCGCGCTGTGCGTCGTGTACATCCGTTGGTGCGACCGGATCATCGGTTCCGATGACTCGATCGTGACCGTCGACGCGGTGCGGCCGGACGAGGATGCCGACGCCGCAGTGACACCGGTTGGAGTGTCGGCATGATCGCCGTGGCGGACATCGACAACTGGATCGGCCTCGGGATCGCCGGCCTCGGCATCGTGTACCTGTTCTTGGTGCTGATCCATCCGGAGCGGTTCTGATGAGTTGGCAACAACTTGTCCAGGCGCTCGTGCTGGTCGTGCTGCTCGCGGCGACCGTCCCGTTCCTCGGCCGCTACATGGCCGACGTCTACGGCGCCCGCGGGGACGGAACGGCGCCCGGCGACCGGTTCTTCGGCCCGATCGAGCGGACGATCTACCGATGGCTCGGCGTCGACGCCAAGCGCGAGCAACGCTGGAACGTCTACGCGGTGTCGCTGGTCGCGTTCAGCCTTGTGTCGGTGCTGGTTCTCTACGCGCTGCACCGGCTGCAGGGTGTGTTGCCGTTCAACCCGACCGACCGGCCGGGAGTCAGCCCGATGGGTTCGTTCAACGCCGCGATCAGCTTCGTGACGAACACGAACTGGCAGTGGTACTCGGGCGAGCTGAGCATCAGCAACCTCACCAACATGTTGGGCAACACGGTGCAGAACTTCGTGTCCGCTGCGGCCGGGATGGTCGTGGCGATCGCCTTGATCCGGGGGATCACCCGCACCGGGTCCCGACTCCTCGGCAACTTCTGGGTCGACCTCGTGCGGACGCTGCTGCGCATCCTGCTGCCGCTGACCCTGGTGTTCGCCGTGGTGCTCATCTCCCAGGGCGTGATCCAGAACCTCGGCGACGGTGTGGTCGCCGTGACGGTCGATCAGACGCCGCTCGACGGCGGCGACCCGGCGACGGCGATCACCGCGCAGTCGATCCCCGGCGGGCCGGTGGCCTCGCAGGAGGCGATCAAGGAGCTCGGCACGAACGGCGGCGGGTTCTTCAACGCCAACTCGGCGCATCCGTTCAGCAACCCGAACGGCATCACGAACATCCTGGAGATCTGGGCGCTGCTGTTGATCCCGTTCTCGATGGTCGTGGCCTTCGGCCGACTCGTACGGGACAAGAGCCAGGCGCGAGTGCTCATCGCCGTGATGGCGACGATCCTGATCGCGTTCAGCGCGTTCGCCATGTTCGCCGAACAGAACGGCAACCCGAACCTGACCACGGCGGGCGCCGACCAATCGCTGTCGATCACGCAGTCGGGCGGCAACATGGAAGGCAAGGAGGTGCGCATCGGCGCACCCGGCAGCGGCCTGTTCGCCGGTGCCACGACGGGCACGTCGACCGGCGCGGTGAACAGCATGCACGACTCCTACACGCCGCTCGGCGGGTTGTCGCCGATGCTGCACATGATGTTCGGTGAGGTCTCGCCGGGCGGTGTCGGCGTCGGGCTCGGCGGCATGTTGATCCTTGCCCTGTTGGCGGTGTTCATCTCCGGGTTGATGGTCGGACGAACGCCGGAATACCTCGGCAAGAAGATCCAGGCCCCCGAGATGAAGCTGGTGACGCTGTACATCCTGGCGATGCCGTTCGCGCTGCTCCCGTTCGCCGCGGCGTCGGTGCTCCTGCGCAGCGCGGCGACCTACCAGCCTGGCGCCCACGGCCTCAGCGAGGTGCTCTACAACTTCGCCTCGAGCGCCAACAACAACGGCTCGGCGTTCGCCTACCAGGGCACCGGCACCCAGTGGTACACGACCACGCAGGGCATCTCGATGCTGATCGGCCGTTTCTTCACCATCATTCCGGCCCTGGCAATCGGTGGCTCGCTCGCCGCCAAACCCAAGGTCCCGGCGACCGCAGGCACCATGCCGACGAACAATTCCCTGTTCGGCTTCCTCATCGTCGGCGTCGTCGTCATCGTCGCCGGACTGACCTTCTTCCCGGCGCTCGCGTTGGGCCCCATCCTCGAACACCTGTCGCTCTGAATCACTGTGAGGATCGCGTGACCGCAACCATCACCCCCGACACTCCCGACACTCCGGCCCGTGAGTCCCGGCGCCCGCCAAAGGTCCGGACCAAGGAGCCGGCTACGAAGTCGATCTTCGATCGAGCGATCATCGGGTCGGCCTCGCTCGACGCCGTTCGCAAGCTCGACCCGCGGACGATGTACCGCAATCCGGTGATGTTCATCGTCGAGGTCGGTTCGATCATCACGACGGTGATCTTCATCCGCGACTTCGCCAGCAGTAGCGGACAGGAGAACGCGTTCGCCGGGCTCGTGTCGCTGTGGCTCTGGTTCACGGTGCTGTTCGCCAACTTCGCCGAGGCGATGGCCGAGGGTCGCGGCAAGGCCCAGGCGGCGACGCTGCGCAAGACGCGGGCCGAGACCACCGCCCGGGTCCGCACGGCCGACGGAACGATCGTCGAGACACCGTCGTCGGAGCTCCAGCTCGGCGACCTGTGCGTCGTCACGGCCGGCGAGGTGATCCCCGGCGACGGCGACATCGTCGAAGGCATCGCCACCGTCGACGAATCGGCGATCACCGGCGAATCGGCCCCGGTCGTGCGTGAATCGGGTGGCGACCGTTCGGCCGTCACCGGCGGCACGCGGGTGCTGAGCGACGAGATCGTCGTGAAGATCACGGCCAGGCCGGGCGAGACCTTCTTGGACCGGATGATCGCTCTCGTCGAAGGCGCCGACCGGCAGAAGACCCCGAACGAGATCGCCCTGACGATCCTGCTCGCCGGATTGACGATCATCTTCCTGCTCGCCGTCGTCACGTTGCAGCCGTTCGCGATCTACTCCGGCGCCGAACAGAACGTCGTGGTCCTCGTGGCGCTGCTGGTGTGCCTGATCCCGACGACGATCGGCGGTCTGCTGTCGTCGATCGGCATCGCCGGCATGGACCGGCTCGTGCAACGCAACGTGCTGGCGATGTCAGGGCGCGCCGTCGAAGCGGCCGGCGACGTCACGACGCTCTTGCTCGACAAGACCGGCACGATCACCTACGGGTCGCGCCAGGCGGCCGAGTTCATCCCGGTCCACGATGTCGACGAGCGCGATCTCGGCGAGGCAGCGATGGCCTCCTCGCTCGCCGACGAGACGCCCGAAGGCCGCTCGATCGTGCAACTGGCCGTCGACATGTTCTGGTTCGAACCGATCGACGATCCGAACGCGATCCTCGTCCCGTTCACCGCCCAGACCCGCATGTCGGGCATGGACCTGACGAGCGGTCGCGCTCGTTCGCAAGGGCGCCGCCGACTCGGTCCGCCGGTTCGTCGAGGAAGCAGGAGGAGTGGTGCCGCTCGAACTGCTCCCGATCGTCGAGCAGGTGTCGCGCGACGGCGCCACACCACTCGTCGTCATCGACAAGTCGGGCCCAGACGAACCGTGGCGGGTGCTCGGCGTGATCCGCCTCAAGGACACGGTGAAGCCGGGCATGCGCGAACGCTTCGACCAACTCCGGTCGATGGGCATCCGCACGATCATGATCACCGGCGACAACCCGCTGACCGCGGCGGCGATCGCCGACGAGGCGGGCGTCGACGGCTTCCTCGCCGAGGCCACGCCCGAGGACAAGATGGCACTGATCAAGCGCGAGCAGGCCGGCGGCAACCTCGTGGCGATGACCGGCGACGGCACCAACGACGCGCCCGCGCTCGCCCAGG
Source organism: Ilumatobacteraceae bacterium (assembly GCA_963752815.1). Taxonomy (GTDB): domain Bacteria; phylum Actinomycetota; class Acidimicrobiia; order Acidimicrobiales; family Ilumatobacteraceae; genus Sva-07. The sequence continues at coordinate 9,905 of CAVVZI010000015.1, forward strand.
CCGACGTCGGGGTGGCGATGAACACCGGCACGCAGGCTGCCAAGGAAGCCGGCAACATGGTCGACCTCGACAGCAACCCCACGAAGTTGATCGAGATCGTCGAGGTCGGCAAGCAACTGCTGATGACCCGCGGGTCACTGACGACCTTCTCGATCGCCAACGACGTCGCCAAGTACTTCGCCATCATCCCGGCCATGTTCTCGGCCGCGCTGCCAGCCCTCGACCAACTCAACCTGATGCACCTGTCGAGCCCGCGCTCAGCGATCCTCTCGGCGGTCATCTTCAACGCCCTGATCATCGTGGCACTCGTTCCGCTCGCTCTCCGCGGCGTCAAGTTCCGAGCCGAAGCTGCTGCCCTCGTGCTGCGCCGCAACCTGTTGATCTACGGGCTCGGCGGCATCGTCGCCCCGTTCGTCGGCATCAAGCTCATCGACATCGTCGTCACCGCACTGGGAGCCAACTGACATGCGCACCTTCACCCGCCAACTCCGCCCCGCCATCGTGGCCGTCGTCGTGTTCACCTTCATCCTCGGCGTCGCCTACCCGTTGGTCGTCACCGCTCTCGGACAGGTCGCCTTCCACGACAAAGCGAACGGCTCACTGATCACCGTCGACGGCGAGGTCGTCGGCAGCGAACTCCTGGGTCAGAACTTCGTCGCCCCCGAGTACTTCCACCCCAGGCCCTCGGCAGCCGGCGCCGGCTACGACGCCTCGGCCAGTTCGGGCTCGAACTACGGCCCCGCCAACCCCGACTTCCTCACCGCCATCGACGAACGCGTCGCGGCATACCGGGAGGAGAACGGCCTTGCTGCCGAAGCACTCGTGCCCGTCGACGCCGTGACCGCCTCGGCATCAGGACTCGACCCGGCGATCTCGATCGCCAACGCCCGCCTGCAAGCCCCCCGGGTCGCGACCGAACGCGGCATCGAGCTCGCCGAGGTCCTGACCTTGATCGATGACCACACCACCGACCGGGATCTCGGGGTGCTCGGCGAGCCGGCGGTACAGGTCCTCCCACTCAACCTGGCGCTCGATGCGCTGACGGGCCGAATGTAGGCTGATCGCAGATGGCCAGAGGCTCTCTCCGCATCTACCTCGGTGCGGCGCCCGGCGTCGGAAAGACGTACAAGATGCTCGGCGAGGGCGTCCGTCGAACCGAACGCGGCACCGACGTCGTGATCGGGATCGTCGAGACACACGCGCGCGTCCAGACCGCCGAGCAGATGCGCGACCTCGAGGTCATCCCGCGCCGTGAGGTCGACTATCGCGACACCGTGCTCCACGAGATGGACGTCGACACGATTCTTGCCCGACGGCCCGAGGTCGTGCTCGTCGACGAGTACGCCCACACCAATGCGCCCGGATCGCGCAACGAGAAGCGGTGGCAGGACGTCGAGCAGCTGCTCGACGCAGGCATCGATGTCATCTCCACGCTGAACATCCAGCACCTCGAATCGCTCAACGACGTCATCACGAGGATCACCGGCACCACCCAGCGCGAGACCGTGCCCGACGACATCGTCCGCCGTGCGGACCAACTCGAGCTCGTCGACATGGCACCGGAGGCCATCCGCCGACGGATGGCCCACGGCAACATCTACCCCGCCGAACGTGTCGACGCCGCGCTCGCCAACTACTTCCGGCCCGGCAATCTCGGCGCACTGCGCGAGCTCGCGCTGCTCTGGGTTGCCGACCGCGTCGAGGAGTCACTCACCGACTACCTCGACGCCCACGGAATCTCGGACCCGTGGGAGACCCGCGAGCGGGTCGTCGTCGGCATGACGGGGGTCGCCGGCGGCGAGGCGTTGATCCGCCGCGCGGCACGCATGGCCGGCCGGGTCGGCGGCCAGCTCATGGGCGTGCACGTCGCGGTCGACGACGGCTTGTCGCATCACAACCACGAGGCGCTCGCCGCGCAACGAAAACTCGTCATCGAACTCGGGGGGACCGTCCACGATGTCGTCGCCCCGGACACCGCCGAAGCAATGGCCGCATTCGCCCGCCGGGAGAAAGCGACGCAACTCGTGCTCGGCGCGAGCCGACGCAGCCGGTGGCACGAGGTCCTCCACGGATCGTTCGTGGCTCGAGTCACCCGCCTCGCGCCAGACGTCGACGTACACGTCATCGCCCGAACCGACACCGCCCACCCGGGACGTCCACATCCCACAGGCCGTCCGGTCGTCCACCGGCGCACCGCGATCGGGTGGATCCTCGTGGTCGTCGGCCTGCCCCTGTTCATCGCACTGACCCTTCCGCTCCGCGATTCGATCGACCTGTCGACCGAACTCCTGCTCGCGCTCGTCGTCGTGCTGGCCATCGCGGCCATCGGTGGACTGTTCGTGGGTGTGGTCGCCGCGGTGGTCGCTTCGCTGCTCCTCAACTGGTTCTTCGTGCCGCCCTACGGCACCTTGACCATCGGCGCCACCGAGAACCTGATCTCGCTCGTCGTGTTCATCGGCGTCGCCGTCGCCGTCGGCGCGCTCGTCGACCTCGCCTCCCAACGCTCGCTCGAAGCGCGACGCTCCCGGCTCGAAGCCGAAGCGCTCGCCCGCTCCACCACCAGCCTCGCCGTCGACCCCGAACCGATCCAACGACTCGTCGAACAGATCCGCTCCACGTTCGAGCTGGCCGGCGCGCGACTCGACGGACGCCAAACGGGTTCGGACAGCGGCGCGGTCATGCTCGCCGCCGACGGTGACTGCACGACCGAGGCGACCGTCACGCTCGCCATGTCGACCGGCACCCTCACCTTGTACGGCGGGACGCTGTCGCCCGACGACGAACGGCTCCTGCGCGCGCTCGCCGACCAACTGTCACTGGCGATCGACAATCAAATCCTGGCCGCAGAGGCCAACGAGGCGGCGGCCCTCGCCGACATCGACGCCGTCCGCACCGCGATGCTGCGCGCCGTGTCACACGACCTACGCACCCCGCTGGCATCGATCAAGGCGATGGTGTCAGGGCTGCGCGACCCCACCGTCGCATGGACCCCCGACCAGATCGCCGAGGCACTGCTCACCGTCGACGAAGAGACCGACCGCCTCAACCTGCTCGTGGGGAATCTGCTCGATGCGAGCCGGCTACAAATCGGCACCCTGGCAATCAACGTCCAACCCACCGAGGTTGCCGAGGTCGTCGCTGCTGCCCTGTACAGCGCGAACATTCCGAACGAACGAGTCGACATCGACATCCCCGCCGACCTCGCCACCGTGCAGTGCGACAGCGCACTCCTCGAACGAAGCCTCGCCAACATCCTCACCAACGCAGAACGGTTCAGCCCGCTCGAATCGCCCGTTCGCATCGAAGCCGCCCAGATCGGCAACGCTGTCCACATTCGCATCGTCGACCGCGGCCCAGGCATCAACCCAGGCGACCGTGACCTCGTCATCCAACCGTTCCAGCGGCTCGGCGACGTGCCGGTCGGTGACGGTGTCGGACTCGGCCTGTCCATCGCCAACGGATTCGTCACCGCCATGGGAGGAACGCTGCTGCTCGACGACACGCCGGGCGGCGGCCTCACCGTGACGGTCGTGCTGCCGAGATCGACCGACACACCAACCGACACAGCGATCGTGCCGAGCGTCGGATGACCAGCGTGCTCATCGTCGACGACGAACGCCAGATCCGCCGTGCGTTGTCGCTGAACTTCGGCGCACGCGGCTACCAGGTCCACGAAGCAGCGACCGGCGAAGCAGCACTCACCGAGGTGGCGCGGGTAAGGCCCGACATCGTCCTGCTCGATCTCGGCTTGCCCGGCATGAGCGGCCTCACCGTCCTGGAGGCACTCCGAGGCTGGACGGACATTCCCATCATCGTTCTCACCGCGCGCGACGAGGAAGCGTCAAAGGTCCTGGCACTCGATGCGGGTGCGGACGACTACGTCACCAAGCCATTCGGGATGGCCGAACTCGTCGCCCGCGTGCGCGCTGCGCTCCGACGATCACCAGACCCGACAGACGACGTCGCCATCGTGCGATCCGGTCAGTTCGACCTCGACCTCGCCGCCCACCGTGCCTTCGTGCACACCGCCGGGTCGAACGAGAAGACCGAGGTTCGACTGACCCCGACGGAGTGGGCGATCGTCATCCACCTCGTCCGTCACCCCCAGCAACTCGTCACCTACAAACAGCTGATCGTCGCCGTGTGGGGCCCCGATTACGAACCCGATCAAAACCTTCTACGCGTCCACATGGGCCACATACGCCGCAAACTCGAATCCGACCACGCACAACCCGAATACTTCATCACCGACGCCGGGGTCGGCTACCGATTCCAACCAGAGCCGTAACCGACGAGCGTCCTGGCCCTGCTTCCTCATCCACATCATCGGGCGGCGGGCAGTCATCGCCTTCGACTACGACCGACCCAAGGGCGCCGGGAACTGCGTGATGACCGTCGTGGTCGTGCCACCGAAGCGCCGTCGCCCGGGCTGACCCACCGAGATCGCCGTGCGACGCGACGGGCGACACATCGCGGTCTCGCTCGCCGCGGTCTCCCTGACGAAGCCGAACTGGAGATCGCCTGGGTGGCAGAACCGGGTTATCGGGCGGGCGCTATCGAGTGTCTCCGAGCGCCGGGTAGGCGATCCGGACTTCGTTCACCAGTTGAGCGTGCCGGGACCGCCCTTGAACGGGCCGGTGACGTTGGCCGTGATCCACCCCCCGTAGAAGCCGCCCTCGTTCGGCTCGACGCGTTCGTCGTCGACCCGGCACTCGTCGATCCGTTGCGGATAGAACGCCCAGTGCCCGGCGAGTTCGGCGTACGCGGGCACGGGCTCCGGATAAGTCCATGCAGCGTCGGGCACCAGCGTGCGACCGGCGTCGTCGACGAGATCGGCGTACGTCGCCACGCCCTTCCACTCGCACACGGTCCGGCGCGACGTCAGACGGAGCCGCGTCGTGTCGACATGATCGGGGCTCACGTAATAAGCGGGTGGCTGGCTCGTCTCGAGGACGCGCCATGCCGACGGGGCATCGACCACCACGTGATGCGCGTGGACCGCCAGGATGTGCCAGTCCACGAGTTCGAGCCGCGGTGGTCGGGGAAAATCCCACACCGACTCGTAGGGCTTGCCGTTCGGAGCGATCCCGGCACGTCGTTCGTTCGGGTGGTCCATCCGGTCATCATGGCTCGGCGCACCTCTCGACTGACTGACCGTGGGCACGGCCGCGTGCGTGAGGCGCACATCAGGGCGATCTGCTCGGGTCGTAGACGGACCCGTCGACAGGGGCTGCTGCGACTGTATGGGTCGTTTCACCGAGCAGAGCATCCTCAGGACTTCGAGGCTGCAGTACTGGACAAAGTCGAATAGTCGACATAACCTATCAGTGTGACCGCCGCCCACGACGCCCAGTTGCTGAAGGGTGTGTTGTCGCTGATCCTTCTGCACCTGCTCGCCGAGCAGGAGTCCTACGGCTATGAGGTCGCCCAGCGCCTCCATGCCATCGGGTTCACCGACGTTCTCGAGGGAACGATCTATCCCGCGCTGTCTCGCCTCGAACGCGAAGGCCGCGTCGTGGCACGCCTCGTCTCGTCACCCGCCGGCCCGGCCCGCAAGTACTACCGACCCACATCAGACGGATACCAGGCACTCGCCACGGGGAGTGCCAGCTGGCGTTCGCTCGTTGCCCTCGTCGGCGGTGTCCTCGACAAGCCCCTTCCCGCCACACCACGACCTGGAGAGTGAGTGATGACACACGACGTCAACCTGATCGACCGGCTGCGGATCGAGCGCGTCGTCTGGACGCTCGACCAACGGCTGTACGACCTGCCCCGCTCCTCGCGGATCGCGAAGCGGCGGGAGGTTCGCCAGAACGTGCTCGCCGCGGCGCACGACGTCGGCACACCTGCGGCCCTGCGCCAACTCGGCAGCGGTCAACAGCTTGCCGCCGACTACCTCGCCGCCGAGTACGGCGACGAGCCGCGGGCTCACTTGACGACCGCGGCAGTCTTCCTGCTCACTGCCACGTTCTTTCTCCTCCCGTACCTGTCCGAAGCCGCCAATGCCTTCGGACAGGGCGTCACTGCTGGCGACCCGAATGCCACGGGCACGTTCACCTGGTCCGGCCTCAGCCTGATTCAGAGCCCCGTCACGTTCACGTTCAGCGACGGTGTCGGCCAGTCCACCGGGGGCAACCTGTCGCCGTTCGGCTATCTCGCGCTGCTCGGCTCGACGATCCTCATCGGACGACTCTGGCGCCTGCCAGCGATGTGGCGCACGCGCGCACGTCGCACACGAAACGCCCCAGCCACCACCGAATGAGCCGAGCGCCGGCGCCGGAGCAGATATTCCGAGAGTGTCGCTCAGCGCCGGTATCGCGGCATTGGATCGGGTCCGTCTCGCGGTTCGCATAGTGTCGCAGCATGGCTGGGGGCGACCGCGTGACGGACTGGACCACTGACTACGACATCCTCGATCCCGAGTACGTGTCCTCTCCATATGGACTCTGGGATGATCTGCGCGAGCGGTGTCCGATTGCGCATAGCGATCGCTGGGGCGCGTCGTGGTTGACGACGAGATACTCGGATGTCGCGGCTGTTGCCCACGACGTGACCCGCTTCAGTTCTCGTGACGTTGGAGTACTCTCGTTCACCGACGAAGAACGCCCGGCACCGCCGATCGACATCCCGCTTCCGCCGATCGACGCCGATCCACCGCTGCACACCTGGACCCGACGGCTGCTCCTGCCGTGGTTCTCGCACTCGCGCGTCGCATCGTACGAACCGGTCACGCGCGAGTTGTGTGACCGGCTGATCGACGGGTTCATCCACCGGGGATCGGCAGACGCCGCACGGGACTACGCCCAACAGATCCCGGTTCGGGTCATAGGACTCGTGCTCGGGGTGCCCGACGACATGGCCGACACCTTCACTGGGTGGGTGCAGAACGTTCTGGAGTTCGCTCACGACGAGGCCCGCAGTGCCGCCGGCCGCGACGGCATCACCGCCTATCTGCTCGGCCAACTCGAGGAACGGCGGACGAATTCAGGTGATGACCTGATCAGCGAATTGCTCCACACTGAGGTCGACGGCGCACCGATCGACGACCTCAACATCTTGGGCATGGCGGCGCTGACGCTGATCGCCGGCGTCGACACGACGTGGTCGTCAATCGGTTCGTCGATGTTGCACCTCGCCACCCACCCCGATGACGCGCAGCGACTCATCGACCAACCCGAATTGATGCCGGTCGCGATCGAGGAGCTGCTGCGCGCCTACTCGCCGGTCACCATGGCCCGCATCGCAGTCGACGACGTCGAGCTTGCCGGGTGTCCCGTGCACGCAGGCGACAAAGTGATCTTGAACTTCCCCGCAGCCAATCGCGACCCGGCAGTGTTCGATCGGCCCGACGAGGTGATCCTCGATCGCGCTGAGAACCGCCACGTCGCATTCGGCCTCGGAATCCACCGCTGCGCCGGCTCGAACCTCGCCCGCATGGAGCTTCGCGTGGCGATCGACGCGTGGCTTCAGCGCATCCCTTCGTTCCGCCTCGCCCCGGACGCGGCGGTCACGTGGGCAGGCGGTCAAGTGCGAGGCCCGCGCCAGGTCCCCGTCGTGTTCTGAACCGGTCCGCGTCCAGCAGCCTCGCGGCGCACAGGGCCGCGATCTACAGAGCAGCGATCCGGCCGAAGTCGCCGCATGAAACACGCCCCCGAAACGCCAGTGAGTGCGGCTCAGCCGGCCGTGAGCTGGGCGACGATCGCGCCGGTGTCGAGCCAAACCTGCTCGCGGGAGATGAGGCCGTCGTTGAATTCGAAGACGTGGAAGATCCCAAATGTCACCCGCCTGCCGTTGCCGGGGATGCCCAACATCTCGCCGATCACGGTCCCAGTCATGGATTGTTCGAGGAACATCGTGTCGTCGAGGAACCAGCGCCGAATTGGTTCCTCTTGCTCGGTGCGGAAGTTGGCGGTCAGGAAGCCGTAGAACTCGCGGGCGGCCTCCTTGCCCTGACGCGGGGAGCCAGGGAACCCGACGGCGTCATGGACGATGTCGTCGTGGTACGGAGCCACCGCTCCCTCGACATCGCCGGCGCCCTCGGCCTTCAAATGCCGTTCAACCACGGCGATCATCTCTTGCTGGTCCATCGTGCCCTCATTTCTGCTTCAGCCGGCTCGGCTGCGTGTGTGTTATCATCATGAGATGGATCTCTCACGTCAAGAGGTTTCTCGCACGAATGTTGGACGAAGCAACCAGAAAGCTCGCACCCGTTCCGCACTGCTCCAAGCAGCGACCGAACTCGTCCGAGAAGGACACCCACCGTCGATGCCAGACGCAGCCGAGCGCGCCCTGATTTCCGTCGCCACCGCCTATCGGTACTTTGCGTCCGCCGACGACTTGTGGTTCGAGGCGGCGCAGGCGGCCGTTTCGTTCCAGCCACGCCTCGCCGACACCGACACCGCCATCGAGGCGTGCGGCGACGACCCCGTGGCGCGACTCGAAGTGCTCATCCGGCGAGTGGGATTCCTCATGCTCGACGACCAAGTCCCCTACCGGCGCCTCGCCAAGGCCGCCCTCGAGCAATGGTTCAGCCTCTCCGAATCGCCGACACTCGAACCGGCACCGGTCCGCGAGGGACGCCGCAACCGGCACATCGCCGTCGTCGTAAAACCACTGCGAGGTCAACTCCCAGACGATGACGTCGACCGGCTCGCCCGCGCCCTCGGCCTCGTCGTGGGCACCGAGGCCATGATTGCGCTCACCGACGGCGTCGGACTCGACGTCGCGGATGCCAAAGACACGATGCTCGACGCCGCCCGGTGGATCTTGACCGGCGCCCTCGCCGAGATCCAGCCTCCCGCATCAGACACCGGCGTTGTGCCACGCATCGGGTGACTTCGACGTCCGGCGCACAGGACCTCGATTCTGCGAGTGGCAGGTCGCTGCTCGAGCACCCGAACGAACGCGTCGTACATCTGGCCGGCCGGGTCGGCATTCTCCGAGATGGGATCCACGACCGTCACGGGTGTCGTGGTGGCTCACCTATTGCACGAACGACGAACCACATCGTTGGAGGGGTAGCGCAGGTCGGTCCTCTCTGGAAGTATTCGTTCAGGAGCGGGACGTTGCAGCGCGGGTCGTGGATCCGGGTTGCCAGGTCGGAGGATCGAGGGCTTCGAGATGAGCACGACCGAGGAGATGCCGGACCCGCTGGCGGTTTGGACACTCATCAACAGCCACGTGGTGGCCCGGTGTATTCACATGGTCGCGGACTTCGGTGTTCCCGACGCGATCGACGGCGAACCGGTGAGCGCCGACGAGCTTGCGGCGCGAACGGGCATGGACGCCGACGCGTTGGCGCGGATGCTGCGGCTGTTGTCGGCCCATGGTCTCTTCGCTGCAGGTCCGGCTGGATGGGTTCACACCCCGCGCTCTGAGCTGCTGCGGAGCGATCATCCGCAGTCCCTACGTTCGTTCGCCCGGATGATCGGCACGAACTCGTGGGCGGCCTTCACCGAGCTTGCCCAACCAGCGCGGACCGGCCGACCGGCGCTCGGCTGGCAGGCGATGATGGCACGCTTCGCTGAGCACCCAGACGAAGCAGCCCTGTTCAGTCAGGCGATGGTCGACAAGTCCGCCGCCGTCGTTCCGGCCGTCGTCGAGGCGTACGACTTCTCGACGTTCGCCACCGTCGTCGACGTTGGCGGAGGCACGGGTCGCCTGCTGTCGGCGATTCTTGAGCACAACCCGGCCACGACCGGTGTCCTTTTCGAACTGCCTCACGTCGTCGCCGACGCCAGCGATGCTGCTTCTGATCGGCTCCGGCTCGTCGCAGGTGACTTCTTCGTCGACCCGTTGCCTTCCGCGGAGGCCTTCGTGCTGATGGAGGTACTCCACGACTGGACAGATGACGATGCCGCACGAATTCTCAACGCAGTGCGCCATGCTGCGGTTCCAGGCGCCCGCTTGTTGGTCGTGGAAGTGTTGGTGCCGGACACGCCCGGTCCGGACCACAGCAAGGTGCTCGACATCATCATGCTCGCCGTCACCGGCGGGCGCGAGCGCACGCGAGAGCAATACGAAAAGCTGCTCCGCGACGCCGGCTTCAAGCTCGAGCGCGTCGTGCCTACCCGCTCGTCGTACTTCGTCGTGGAGGCAATCGCCGTCTGAGCCGCTTGACCCGGCACTGCTACGTGGTGGGAATTACCATGGTGGGCTGGCAGTACTGCCTTCGCGAACGCCGCGTGGCCAGGTGTCGTATTCCGGAACACCCAGCGTCGGATGACGGCGCCAAACTCTTCGGGCTGATCGCGGAAAACACCGTGACCGGCGCGCGGCACGACGGCAAGCGCAGCGGACTGCTTCGTGACTTGCTCGAAGCGGCGTTGAGCCTTGACGCCTTTGGAACCAGACGTTGGCAGTGCGCCGCATCCGTGAACCGCTAACAGACCAACACATCAGGTGGACTCCGAACAACACTGGGTCGATGGCTGATTCCCCGGATTACGACTTGAGCACTTATGAGCGCAGCGCAGACGTCTATGACGTGATGAACGCCGCCCGGGGCAAGTCATACGCCGACGAAGCAGCGACCCTGCTTCGATTGGCTCGACAGCATGTCGCCGACGCTCAGAGCCTGCTCGATGTGGCATGCGGCACCGGCCTGCATCTGTCGCACTTGCGCCGCGACCTGCGCGTCGAGGGCGTCGAGCCGCACCCCGGCCTTCGTGCGATCGCACGAGACCGTCTCGACGGTGTCCCGGTCCACGACGGTGACATGCGCACGTTCGATCTCGGCCGCGGTTTCGACGTCGTCACCTGTCTGTTCTCGGCGATTGGATACATGCTGACGCTCGGCGACCTCCGTACAGCGATTCAGCAGATGGTGGCGCACGTGTCCCCAGGCGGTCTCCTCGTCGTGGAGCCGTGGTTCCATCCCGAGGCGTGGATCGACGGCCTGGTCATGGCAGAGTCGGCGACCACCGAGGACCTGGCGATCACCCGCCTGTCGCACTCCGGGCGCGATGGCGCCATCTCGCACTTCGACTTCTACTGGACGGTTGGACGCGGGCCGACCCTTCACGGCCGGACCGAGGCGGGCGCGGCGACCCGTCCGAGCGGGGGTCGTCCCCCGGTGGATCACTGGATCGAGCCCCACCGCCTCGCGTTGTGGTCCGATGACCAGTATCGAGACGCATTCGTACGGGCTGGCCTCGACGTCGAGCACGATCGCGAGGGCTTGATCGGTCGCGGACTCTACCTCGGGCACAAAGCGCGCCGCTGAGTACTGGAACCGGAGCCGTCGCAGGACTCTGGCGCGCAGCTCGCGCGCCGCCACACGTCTCATCCGTCACGATGAGCTCCTGACGAGTGATGGTGCGCGATGGCTTCGGTGGAACGTTCTCACCGAGTGATTCGTGTCGTTCCGGTTCCGGCCCGCGGGTACGGTGACGCATGGTATTCAGGCAACGTTCGCCGCAACTGAGCTGTCGGAGCGCAGGATGAGGGTCGCCGTTGCCGGGGCGACGGGGTTTGTCGGTGCTGCCCTCGTGGAGGCGTTGGCGGAGGATGGTCATGATGTGACGGCGCTGACACGCCGCCCCGATGACTACACCGGTGCTGGGCGGGCGGTGCGCGCCGATGTCGCCGACGTGTCGAGTTTGCGCCGGGCGTTGGACGGCCAGGACGCCGCCTACTACCTGGTGCACTCCCTGGCCTCCGAGGACTTCGCCGCCAGGGATCGCGGGGGTGCGGCCGCCTTTGCCGCCGCGGCGACGGGTGCCGGGCTGAGCCAGGTCATCTACCTCGGCGGTCTCGGTGACGATCGGGATGATCTTTCCGAGCATTTGCGCAGCCGGCGCGAGGTCGAGTCGATCCTGCGCGACGCGGTCCCGACGACTGCGCTGCGAGCTGGGATCGTGATCGGTGACGGGAGCATCAGTTGGGAGATCCTGCGCCAGCTTGTCGAGCGGTTGCCGGTCATGATCACGCCGCGCTGGGTGCAGACCAAGACCCAGCCGATCGCCCTGGACGACGCGTTGGTCAACCTCGTGGGCGTCCTCGGTCGGCCTGACGCCATTGGCGAGGTTTTCGACATCGGCGGACCGGAGGTCCTGACGTATCTCGAGATGATGCTGATCACCAGCCGGGTCATGGAGCGTCATCGGTTTATCGTCGGCGTGCCGCTGTTGTCGCCCCGGTTGTCATCACACTGGTTGCGGCTGATCACCGACGTCGACTTGACCACGGCGCGGGCGCTGGTCGATTCATTGACGAACGAGGTCGTGGTGCGCGATCACCGGCTCGATGAGCTGTTGGACCACACACCGATGATGTTTGCCGAAGCCGCCGCCAAGGCGTTGGCGGCGAGAGTTGCGCGTCGGGCGGCCGCCGAGGTCCGTGCGCGTCCCTGACCTGCTGGTCCCTTCGAGCGAGCCAGCAATCGCCGATCGGCCGGCGGCGCGCCGACGACGACGTGTCGTCGTCGCGGTCACGCTCGTGGTCGGCACGGTGCTGCTCGCGGCCACGTTGCGCGTGCCGCGCGGTTCGGTGTGGTTCACCGTCCTGGGTCTGCTGGTGGCGGCGACGTGGACGGTCGGATCATTCGTCTCCGGGCCGATCCCCTTCCAGCCCGATCGCAAGGTGACATGGTCGACTGTCATCGGACCCGTCGTGGCCGGCGTCGCCGCTTTCGTGGTGTTCCTCGCCGCCTACCTGGTCGCCCGGCACCTTCCCCTCGTCGGCGCCGCCCTCGACGGTGTGCTGGCCACCGCCGATGCCGGTTCCATCACCGTCGTGCTGTTGGTCGCGCTGATCAACGGTGCCGGCGAGGAGCTGTTCTTCCGCGGCGCGCTGCACGCCGCGCTCGAGCCGCACCGTCCTGCTCTCGCCTCGACCATCGTCTACGTCGTGGTCACCGCGGCCACCGGCAACCTCGCCCTCGTCATCGCGGCGGTCGTGATGGGGGCGCTGCTCAGCGTCGAGCGCCTGTCGACCCGCGGGGTCCTCGCCCCCATGCTGACCCACCTGACGTGGACGACGCTGATGGTCCTCGCCCTGCCGCGCTGACTGATCTGGCCGGAGTGAGCGCCGCTGAGCCCGGATGCAGGCTCAGCCGAGATGGGCGAGGTTGTCGGCGACCGCCTGCACGGTCGGGCCGGCCTCCTTCATCGCATCGACGCCCTCGGCCGGGTGCAGGATCTCCACCACCACGGCGTAGTCCGGGGTGACCTTGACCCCCTTGGCGCCCTCGAGCCGGTTGCCGTCACTGTCGCCGGTCACGTCGGGGGTGACGTAGGCGTCCTCGGCGACCTTGGTGAACGCGGTGTCCTTGCCGGTCCCGGAGGCCAGGACGCGCTGGGCCTCGGCATACGCCGGCTCGCTCTTGGGCACGATGCTCACGCGGAGCCGCTCGTCGTCCTTGTCGCTGACGGGCGTGATGGCGCAGCTGCCGACGAAAGCCTTCTCGAGCGTGCCCTGGGGGGAGACCGACAACCCGCGCCGAGCGGTCCAGTCGTCGGATCCGAGCAGCTTCTCCACCATGGACTCCGAGACCACGGCCTGCGGGGAGAGAGAGTGGTCGGTGATGCTGCAGTTCCCGCTCAGCGTCATGGTGTCTCCTGTGGAGTCGTCGGAGTCGCTCGAGCACGCGGTGGCGGTCGACAGGACCGTGATCAGCAGCGCAGTCGCGAGCGCGTGTCGTTTCAAGCGCCTCATCCGATGTTGGGCTGGTTTGCAGATCGTTGGCCGACGATGGACGCGCGGCGGTCGTGGGCGGCCTGGAGTCCCTGCAGGTGTCGAGTGGCGCGCGCGAGCAGTTCGTCGAAGTCGAACTCGTCGCGGAGATCGGTGTGCCGCAGCGACTCCCACAAGGCGATCTTGCCGGTGACACCCATGCGCAGGAACTCGAGTTCGAGGACGCTCGTGAGTGGCGAGCGCCGGAATGATCCGTTGGACTTCAGCAGGCCGGCGCGTTCGATCAACCATGCGGCGGCCATCTTGTACCGGCGCGGGGTGACGTGGGCGGCGGCGAGAATTCGGATGAGCGTCCGGCGGTCCTGTTCAATTTCGGAGGCGATCGTGGCGAGCTCGGCACCGTCGCTCGCTGATCGTTCGTGATCGGCGAGGCTGCGCATGCGGTTGCTTCCCCCGGTCGCGCCGGCCAGATGGTCGGTCAGGTAGATGGCGAGTAGATCGTCAGACATGGGTCACCTCGGGTGTTCCAGTACCCCCGACCGTGCAATCACACACGCCGGTTCGCTCTCCCGACGTAGTCCGGCGCCGAGCGTCAGCGGCTCGACCCGCGGAATCACCCGCCTGTCGGTTTGTCGACCCGGTTATGACAGCGTCGGTTCTGCGGTCTGCCAGTCTGCTGAGATGACCGGTGTCGAGGTGCTCGTCGCCGTCAGCATCGCCGTCGGGCTGGTGGGCGTCGTGGTGCCCCTGCTGCCTGGCGCGTTGCTCGTCTGGTTGGCCATCGTGGTGTGGGGCATCACCGTTGGGACCGCCACCGGCTGGGCCGTCGTGGCCGTGGCGACCGCAGTGATAGCCGCCGGCCAGGTCGTCAAGTACACGATCCCCGGCCGACGGTTGCGCGCCGACGGGGTTCCCAACCGCTCGCTGGTCGTCGGCGGGTTGGTGGCCCTCGTCGGGTTCTTCGTCGTTCCGGTCGTGGGAATGTTCATCGGCTTCGTCCTTGGCGTCTACGCGTCGGAGGTGCAGCGGGTCGGTACACGGGCGGCGTGGCCGTCGACCAAGGCAGCCTTGCGTGCCGTGGGTGTTTCGACTCTGCTCGAGCTGACCTCGACTCTGTTGGCCGCGGCCGTGTGGATCGTTGGGGTGACGATTACCTGACGCGCATCCGGCCCGTCTGGCGAAGGTGCCAGCGGCATTGACGCCGCCCCTTGGATGAAATCGTGGCTAGGGGCCGTCGCGCCAGTGGTCGATGCGGCGGTTGTCGGGTTTGAAGCCGTGGTCAACGCCCCACAGCACTGCTTGCGTGCGGCTGGACGCGCCGATCTTGCGGTACGCAGAGCGGATGTAGGACTTGATCGAGTTCTTGCTCAGGAACGTCAGCGCTGCGACCTCGTCGTTGCTCTTGCCTTGGGTGATGAGCGCGAGGATCTCCGACTCCCGGTTCGTGAGACCCTCGGCGCGTCCTGGCCAGTCGAGGCCGCTTGCCGGCCGGGCCTTCGCCGGTGTGGGACTCACGACAACTTCCCCTTCGTGTATGGCGAGCAGAGCATCCACGAGCGCGCGGGCCGGCAGCGTCTTCGACAGGTAGCCACTCGCCCCCTTTTGGATGGCAGCCTCGACCAGGTCGGGATGAAAGTTCCATGTGTAGACCACCGCGCGACCGGCACGCGGATTCTGGATCAGGACGTCGATGTCGTCGTAGTCCGCCTCTGGCTGGGCAAAGGTGTCGTAGAGGGCGATGTCGACCTCGTCGTGCAGCGGTGTGTTCGCGTCGATCTCGGCGATCACGATGCGGTCGGTGTAGCCGTCGAACATGTGGGCCAGCCCGATCAGCACGACGTCGTAGTCGTCGATCAGCGCAACCCTGATCGGGGCGGGAGGAGAGCTGTCGACCACCCGATCATCATTAACACACCTAGGGGTGTAGTCCACTCCCCCTAAGGGGTGCTTGAGTGAGAACGGTCCCAGACAGTCGACCGCACCAAAGGGAGCCACTCATGTTCGGATTCATCATTTTTCTGTTGGTCATCGGACTCGTCGCCGGGTTCATCGCTCGTGCCGCCGTGCCGGGCAACGACTCGAGTCGTCGCTCGATTTGAGAGTGCGGTCATGACACCAGAACGCGCCCGGAACCGAGCTGAGTCGTGACACTCATCAAGAGCCTGTGGTCGTCGGTGCAGGCAGACCCAACTCTGATGCGGCGGCTCAACGGATGGCTGACGATCTTTTGGATCGTGATGATTCCCGTGTCGATCATGCTTGGTCTGCTCGCCAGCGTCACCTACGTGTCAGCGTTGTCGCTCTGGGCTCTGGTGTCCGGGCATTGGTCGGCCTGGCAGGCCGCCAGGGTGGAAGTCGCGCAATCCGTCGAGGCCCAAAAACTCGAGGAACACCCGCTCGAAGACCGCGTCGTGGAACAACTGATACGAGAGACCGATGTCCAACCCGCCCAGAGCAACGCGGCCTGCTCATGCGCCGTCACGCCGACGTCGTCCGGGGACACGGAGTTGCGACGGTGCATCGACGATCTGACAACACGTATCGCCGACCTCCAGAACCGCCTCGGGTCGAACCCGACAAGATGAACCGAGAGATCTCATGACGCACGATGCAACGGCGGGCGACTGCGCTGACGTCGACCGTCGAAGTCCCAAACGTCGTGTTCCCGGGACCGCGACGCGCTCGAAGCAGACAAGGACTCGACCGGCTGCCATGGATGACGAGGTCCTACGTGTCGAGGTCACTGACGCGGATCGCATCACTGTGGTCATCGTCACCGGCGAAATCGACGCCGACTCGATGCTCGCGCTGCAAGCCCCCTTGTCCGAGCTCAGCCCGCAAAGCCACATCCTCCTCGACATGTCCGGAGTGAGGTTCATGGATTGTCGCGGTCTCAGAGTGATCCTTACCCAGCGCAACAAGATGACCGAAGCGGGTGGTTCCATACACATTCGCCACGCGTCCCCAGCCGTGAAACGCCTCCTGCAAGTCAGTGGCTTGACAGACATCCTCCGCGACTCCGACACTCCGCGATGAGTTCGCCACCCACAAGCGATGGACGTTGAGGCATCTCGACTATGCCGGTTGTGTTGTCGTCGTCACTGGGTAGTCGGGGTGCATGACCAACCACGTTGTGTCTGATGAGGGCCTCGCCGTCGAGAAGGAGCGCACAGCGCCCCCGCCCGACGACGCGCGCAAGCCGGATTCCCCATCGGACCTCGCGGCGGGATCGTGGAGGTACGCGATCAAGCAGGCATGGGCCGAGTTCCGCCGCGACGAATGCACCGACCTCGCCGCGGCTCTGACCTACTACGCCATCCTGTCGATGTTCCCCGCCTTGTTGGCCATGGTCGCGTTGCTCGGCATCTTCGGCCAGGGCCAATCCACCACCGACACACTGCTCGAACTCGTCGAACGAGTCGGGCAGCAAGACGCCGTCGACCAGTTGCGTCAGCCGATCACCCAGATGACCCAGACCAACGCAGCTGGATTCGCCTTCGTGTTCGGCCTCCTCGGCGCGGTGTGGAGTGCGTCGGGCTACGTGGGGGCATTCGGCCGGGCGATGAACCGGATCTACGAAGTCGACGAGGGCCGGCCCTTCTGGAAACTGCGCCCACTCAATCTGGTGATCACGATCGTGACGGTCGTGCTCGCGGCGATTGTGCTGCTCGGGCTCGTGGTGACTGGACCTTTTGCTCAGGAACTCGGCGACACGCTCGGACTCGGCGACTCGACCGTCACCCTGTGGAACATCGTGAAATGGCCGATCCTGCTGCTGGTCGTGGTCTTCGTCGTCGCCGTCCTGTACTACGCGACACCAAACGTGCAGCAGCCCAAGTTCCGCTGGGTCAGCGTGGGCGCCGGCTTTGCCATCGTCGTGTGGATTCTGGCGTCACTCGGCTTTGGTGTGTACGTCGCGAACTTCGGCTCGTACAACGAGACATACGGGGCGCTCGGCGGAGTGATCATCCTGCTGCTGTGGCTGTGGCTCACCAACGTCGCCCTCTTGCTCGGTGCGGAGGTGGACGCGGAACTCGAACGGTCACGTCAGCTCCAAGCCGGCATCGAAGCCGAAGAAGTCCTCCAGTTACCTCCACGCGACACACGCCGATCGGAATCCGAGGCCGCCAAGCTGGCCGAGCAGATCGAACAAGGCCGCGAGCTGCGCGCGGAATCGACCACGTTGGAAGCCGAGTAGCACGCCCGTGACGCGATTATGTGACGCCGGAACTCTGGGCCGAAGTCGCACTCGTCACGTCGAGGGTGACGGGCGAAGGCCCTCGCTTGCTGGCTGGTCGGATGTTGCGAGGGTGTCCGGTGGTGAAGCACCGCGCCTCCACATCAGGACGAAGAGAACAACGATGGTGATGCCGATCGTGTTGAGGATGGTGATCGATACCGTGACAAGCGGGTCGGCACCAAAGGGGAAGATCATCATCAGGAGCATCGGAGCGATGTTGCGTACAGCCGTGGTCACCTCGGCCGCGTGCCTGATTCCCACGTCTTTGACACGAAGACCGGAAACGAGAAGGTAGCCACACCCGAGGCCGATGAATGGCCCCGCAATGGCCGCGATGTAGCTCTTGGTGCCCCATTCCTCGACGAACAGATCCCAATACGCGACGAGCGTGAAGTTGAGATTGAAGAGCAGGCACAGAATCGCGGTTCGGACAACCCACGGTGTCAATTCCGGTGTCAGGTCGGACCACCAGACCCTGAAGCCGCACCCGAGAACCAGCGGTAGGAGCAAGAAGAGCAGCAGCGGCCATGCAACATCCCAGGTCGAGACCGAGAGCTGGACATCAACCGCGTCGATGGCGAGCGGCAGTCCTATCGGGAGGGCAAGGATGGTCCCAACAGTCAAGACCACCAGCAGCGTGGTGGCGATGCTGACATTCGCCTTCGCTATTCCGGCGAGAAGTGGAGCGAACGGCATTCCCGCACAGAGGGCTGCGATGCAAAACCCGACCTTGATCTCTCCAGGAATGGACTCGGCGATCGTCAGCAGATAGCCGATGAACAAGAGCGGGATGATTACGAAGTTGATCACCAACACCCACACAGCGATCTTCCAATGGGCAAAGGCCTCTGCCAGGAGCTTGCCGATCTCGAGCCTGAGGCCCAATCCGAACGAGTTCAAGATCACGAAGAGCACCCCGAACCCGTTGATCAGTTCGCTCTGACTGGTCGGAGTTGTATTGCTCCCTTGTTGGAGCACGGAAAGCACGATCATGAGGTTCGGTCAGTGCCTGGCAACCGTGGGGGATGACGTCGCACTGTCGCTCGACTGATGTGGAGACGTTCACCAATCTCGAACAAGGTCATGTGCGTACCGAGGAATCCGAGCACCCGCCATTCGGCCGACGTGATTTGGCGAAGACCGGGGTCCACCGAGTAGCGGGCATCGATGTCGAACTGCGCCCGGCGGATGACCACTCAGCAATCCTAAGCAATCGCTGATACCCGCTTCGACAAAGAGTCCAAGCAACCCAGTCGCCAGCGCCGACCGTCCACTGATCTATGGATGAGCGGTGAGTGTCGATCGCCTCGGCTGGCACTGGGTGGACGTCGATCGTTCCATTGACGATTTCGTCTCGGAGTTGCTCGAGCGTCGTTATGGTCGATGCGTCAAGGTGTTCACCTGTCGTCGTGTAGCCGACGGCTCCGTCCGCGAGGCCGACTTCCACGACGCTTGGGGCGACGAGTGTGCCGTTGTCATACGCGGCGACCACCGCGTGGATGCCGACGTCGAATCCCTTGAACATCGAGGTGAGAAGGTGGGCGCGTTGGGTATCGGAGATGTCGTAGTACTGATCGCTGTCGACACCGATGACCCACAGCGGCCGGGTTTCGGTGCTGAGCGCGGTCGCGGCGTCGATCACGCCGATGCCCGAACCGCCTGCGGGGACGAAGATGACGTCGACGCCTTGCTCGTACATGGCGGTGGCCTCCCGTCGGGCGATCTCGGGACTTACGTAACCGACCGAATCCAGCGTCGGCGCCACCAGATCGACGACGATCTCGACGTCGGGATCTGCGGCCAGTGCACCCTGTTCGAACCCGGCCCGGAACGGCTCGATGAGCGCGCTGGCGTTTGCGCCGATGTACCCGATCCGGCCGGTCGCCGATTCGAGTGCTGCTGCTGCTCCGACCAAGTACGAGCCTTGTTCGACGGCGAAATCGACGGCCACCGTGTTCGGCAACGGCGGTTCCGTTGCGTCGATGATTGCGAAGAGGGTGTCGGGGAATTCATCGGCGATGTCGAGAAACGCGGCTTGCATGTCGAACGGCCCGATCACGACCCGCGCGCCATCAGCCGCGATCCGCAGGGTTTCCGGGAGGTCGGTGTAGGGCGGTTCCAGCACCGTGGGTTCGAATCCGAACTCGGCGGCAGCGGTCTCGACACCTTGTGCAATGAGTGCGTCGAAGGGTGCGCTCTCGCGAGGGCCGACGAGCGCGGCGACGATCGTGCCGGGGTCGCCGGGCCGCGTGACGATCGGGTAGGCGATCACACCGGTCAGGACCGCGGCCGCTACGAAGAGCCCGACCAGCAGATGACGCGATCGCCGCTGCAGTCTGAGTCGGACCTTCTCACGGTCTGCTTCGTCAGCTTCGCCGGCCGTGCGCGCCGCAACCGCTTCCGAGATGAAGTCGTGCTCGGCTGCGGTGAGACGCAGCTGTGTCGTGGTCGCCCAGCGGCAGTAATCGTCAAGCCGCGTGCCGTGGAGAAGGTAGCCAGAGTGCCGGCCGGAGGCTTCCCATTCGTTCACAGCCACGAGGAACGTCGCCTGCTTGGTCAGGTCGTCGCGGTGCTGATCGATCCAATCCCGCAACCGGTGCCATTCGGTCAGCAGGGCTTCGTGGGCGACTTCGACCGTCGGGCTGCCGGTCGCCGCATCACGATCGAGCGCGAGGAGTCGGTAACGCGAGAACGTGTCGATCACATTGCGCAGGGCGATGACGTCAACGTCGAGCGAAATGAGCTCCGCCGCCGGAACGCGGCGTCGGCCCACGATGTCGCCCGAAAGCGTCGCGATTCGCATGAACAGCTGCCGCGCGGTCTCCTGCTCGACCGGGTCGAGTTGTCCGAACAGCGACTCGGCCCGCCGAGCGATGGCCTTGCGCACCCCGCCAATGCGTTCGTAGGTTTCGAGGTCGAGCAGCGGCCCGCTCCGAGCGTCGAACAGCTCGGTGAGCGCATACTGGAACAGCGGCAGCGCGTTCGGTTGGGCAGCCACGTCCGCGATCAGTCGCCCCACGAGGCGTGGCTCGACGGTGATGTCGAGCTGGCGCGCCGGGAGTGTCGCTGCAGCCTCCAGCTGGCTGGGGCCGAGCGCCACGACGGTGATCACGTTCTCGGCGAAGAGTTGCCCGAAAACCGGGTCGGCCAGGGGACGGTCGTAGAAGTCGGCACGCAACGTCACCATGAGGTGGACCTGTGGACCGGCGGACGTGATGCTCGACACGGCGTCGAGGAAGCGACGCGCCTCGGCGTCGTCGACCATCGTGAAGAGTTCCTCGAACTGATCGACGACGATCAGGAGCTTGTTGCGCCCGTCCTGAAGCATCTCGGACGCGCATCCGACCAGTCCGTTGGGTTCCGCGAGGATGGTGGCGAACGACCGAGTCGCGGTCGTGCTGGTCGCCGCAAGCGCAGCATCGAGGGCACTGAAGGGGTGGGCGCCCGGCTGCATCAGCGCGATCGCGATGTTGGGGTGGTCTTGTCGGATTCGCGGGATCAATCCCGCCTGCACGGCGCTGGACTTGCCCGAACCGCTCGGCCCGACCACTGCGGTGAAATTGGTGCTGTCGAGGACGCGTGCGAGGAGTCGCTCGACGAGCTGCTCCTGACCGAAGAAGCGAGCATGATCGGCCTCGCGGAACGCTCGCAGTCCGAGGTACGGGTTCTCGATCCACCGATCGTTCGCCCGACCCGGCGTCGTTGGATCCGGCGGCGCGTCGAGATCAGGGTCCTGCAGCAGGATTTGTTCTTCGAGTCTGCGCAATTTGGGCGACGGGACGATGCCAAGGTCCTCGTCGAGCAGGTGTCGAGTGCGTTGGAAAGCCCGCAGCGCGTCCGCCTGACGTCCGCATCGGTAGAGGGCCACCATGTGGAGCGCCCGGAGTTCCTCGCGGTAGGGGTGTTCCCGTGTCAATCGATCGAGGTCGGCCACGACGTCGCTGTGCTGGCCGGCGGCGAGTCTGGCGTGCATCATTTCCTCGACCGCGGCCAGGCGGAGTTCCGCCAGCCGCGCCACCTCCCCCTCGAGTGCCTCACGGCCACCGACGTCGTCGAACGGTGCACCCCGCCACAGTGCGAGCGCGTCGCGGATCATCGCCGCAGCACCCGCGGGATCGGTCGCTGACAGCGCTCGAGCCGCTGACATCCGACTTTCGAAGTCCAAGATGTCGCAGGTGTCGGCGTCGACACCGATCTTGTAGCCGGCGCCCTCGCGAGTGATCACCGATCCGAGCGACTTGCGAAGCTCCGACACGTACGACTGCACGGTGTGTCGGGCTGTTTCCGGCGGGTCGTCGCCCCACAGCGCGTCGACCAAGCGGTCGACCGACACGACTCGGTTCGGTTCGGCGAGGAGCATCGCGAGCACGAGACGTTGCTTGGGCCCTCCCAGCGACGGTGGCAGCGGGCGCTCAGTCGGTGTGCCGGCGCGGACGGCAGCCACGACCCGGGTCGGACCGAGCACCTCGAAGCGCACGACGCCATGGTATGCCCGCCCACCGATGCGGGACGGCGGCCCACTCCCAGCGTCTCGCCCAAGCTTTGACACGCTGCGGAACATATCGAAGCGCGATCGGAGAACGATCGGAAGCCTCTCGTCACCCCTGGCCACAGCCCATTTCGGGGCTCCGACGCCCTCCGAGCGGATCTCCGACGGCTGATTGACAAGGTGATCCTCGTGCCCGCATCCGTCGGGCCCGATCAGGAGGACCATCCCATGAGGACACATTCCACGTCTACCCGTATCCGCCGCACTGTGGCAGTGGTCGTCGCCGGTGTCGCGACCGGATTGCTCGCAACAGTCGCCGTCGCCGCCAACGATCGCCCCGAGACTCCATCGATCCGAGAGCTGCAGGTCGAGCGGGCCGAAATCGCTGACTGGGCGAACGAGCACCAGCTCTCCGGTCTCTCCCCGGCATCACTCAGCCCTGTCGGCGGCGACGAATCATCGCCATCCCGAGCTCGCTGCCGAGCTGGCAGCCATTGCCGAGTGGGCGAAGGAGCAGGGGCTCTCCGGTCTCTCCCCGGCGTCTTTGCGGCCGGTGGGGGGATGAGCCGGCGGACCCACCGCCTCATCCCGCACCGTCGCCGAGTGAGCACGGGTCAGGGGACGGCGACGGCCGGAGTCTGCGTCGCTGCGTTGGTCTCGGTCCTCACGGGCTGTGGGAGCGGCGGCGCTGGTGATGGCACGGCAAACCAACCGGGTGCATCAGTTGAATCACCGACGGCCACGGGGCCGGCATCGACCGCGTCTGACGCACAGCGGGCCGCGGACGGTGTGGGCACAACGGTGTCGGATCGACGCGGCCCGACGGTCGAGCCGACGGCGACGATTCCGATCGCAGAGCATGTCGACGGCGGTCTGGTCACGAACGATGCTGTGTGGGCGGTCGTGACTGCGGATGAGATGCTGTATCGGATCGATCCCGACACGAACAGTGTCGTGCAGGAACTTCCGGTGCCTGGAATCGGGTTTCGCTTCGACATCGGGCATGACGCCGCGTGGGTTCCGGACTTCGAGCGCAGCGTCGTGCGGCGTGTGGAGTTGGACACTGGCGCGGTGCTCGCCGAGATCCCAACCGGACTGAACCCGGAAGGAATCTCCGTCACGGACAATGCAGTCTGGGTCGCGAATCACCGCGCCGGCACGGTCACACGCATCGACCCGACCACGAATGAACCGGTCGCCACGATCCAAGTCGGTCCGGCCGGTCCAAGCGGACCACAGGCGATCCTGGCGTCCGACGAACGCGTCTGGGTCGGCGTACCGAACCTCGGACAAGTCGTGGTGATCGATACGGCAACCAACGCCGTCATCGCCAACATCGACAGCCCGGCGACGTGCGGCGAGATGCAACTCCTCGACGAGTCCGTCTGGGTCACGAACTGTTTCGAGACCGACGACGTCGCTGTCATCGATGTGCACGGGACCGAATCTCGTGGTCTGCACGCTGGTGGGCCAGCCGGCACTCCGCTTCAGATCGATGGCGACGTCTGGCTGCCCACGATCTCGCTCGACGAACCGCTCGGACATCTCGTGCGAGTGGATCCTGCAACGGTCGAGATCCTCGACACCGTACGAAGCGACCCATCTGCGTACATCATGGGCACCGGCTTCGGCTCGCTGTGGAAGTTCTCATGGGATACGGGCGCCGTCGTCCGGCTCCCGATCGACGCCTTCACTCACCAAGCTGGTTGACACGCCTGCCCGAGGACCCAACCCAGGCGACGCACGAGCATCACCGTCGTTGCCGTCAAATCGGGATTACGTGCGTCGCGGTCCTAGCACCATTGGACACCTTGTGAGCGTCGGATCCGCCAAATACCGTCCGGCCATGCGAACACTCAGAACCCTCCTCGTCCTCGCAACTTCGGCCCTGGCCGCCACAGCCTTGGCCGCCCCGGCTCTCGCGGCCGTGCCGGCAGGCTGCGCTCCAGACGCATGGGAGCCCGACGGCGACTTCGACTTCTCAGCGAGCATCGCTGCGCCCGTCACGGTCGGCGGTACGGTGACGCGGGCGATCTGCCAGGCACCGAACGCGTTCCCGCGCACCACTGCGGGCCGCGACTACGACTTCTTCCGGTTCACCGCGACAGGCGGCAAGACCTATACCGGCGAGATCACCGCCGCGGGCTCAGCGCTCGGCCTCGGTGTGCAGGGCGGCCTGCAAATCGGCGGCCTCTACCGGGTCAACCCCGACGGCTCGGGTACGTCGATCAACGGCGTGACGATGGCGAGCTCCTTCGAGCGGTTCACGACCGACGTGCTGCCTGCCGGCGAGTACGGATTCTTGACGTACACCGCCGACAACCAGGTCTATCCCGGCAACATCCTCGACATCAGGACGGTCTCTGGGGCCGATGGCGCCTACACAGTCAACGTCCGCGAATCCGCAGTCGCCGTGCCGACGGTCGCCTCGGTCACCCTGAGGTCGACCTCAGTGAAGTACGGGTCGACCGTGTCGGGCACCATCACGATGAGTGGTCCTGCCCCAGAGGGGGGCATGTTCCTCTTCAGCGAGTCGAGCTCGCGCCTGACCGCCAATCCCAGCTCCGCCTACGTTGCCGCGGGCGCCACCACGGTGGGCTTCACGGTCACCACGACCAGCCAACGCCCGAGCCGCGACACCCAGGTGACCATTTCCTACAACACGACCACCGGCACACCGAAGTCGGTCGTCCTCACCGTCAAGCGTTAGCTCTCCGTCAGATCCGGTCTTTCAATAGGACGGCACGCTGAGGATGCACGTGGCGTTGCCGCCACTTACTGTCGGCGACGCGACTCAGCCGTTCAGGTGGCACTCCACACGACGCCGGTGGCCCCAGAACGCCGCGTCACGGGGGTTGGAGCTCATGCAGTTGCCACGGTCACTGCGCTCATCCGGATCGGGTCGCCGTCAGGATCCAGTGCGAGCCGGGGATCCAGACACCGCTGGCGTCGGCGAACCGCTCGAGGACTCGTTCGAGCCGTTCGCGTGCGTTGGCGGTGGTCAGGTCTGGGTCGCGCTCGAGTATCGAGCGCACTGGTCCGCTGCCGAGGTAGTAGGCGACGGCGGCGTCGACGTCGGCGCCGAACCACAACGATGTGTCGGCGGATCGGAACCGGACCGACCCGAAGCCTGCTTCGTGCAGCATCGGCTCGACCTCGGTCGGGTGAGCGAGGGAGAACATCGCCGAGGGCGCTGAATGCTGCGTCGGGTGAGCGTCCAGCAGCCCGGCGAGCGGCTCGACGTACCAGGTGCAGCGATCCATCGCCTGCGGGCACACGAGCGCCAGCCTCCCGCCGGGGCGCAACGCGGTCGCGAGGTTCTTGAACGCGGCCACGGGGTCGCCGAAGAACATCGATCCGAAGTGGCTGACGACGACGTCGAACGCTCCTGGAACGAAATGGTGGACTTGCGCGTCACCCGCGAAGAACGACGCGTTGTCGACGCGGGCGGCCGCCGCGGAGATCCGTGCCCGGTCGATCATCAGCTCCGACAGGTCGATTCCTGTGGCCGATCCGTCTGCAGCCCGCCGGGCTGCGTCCAGCGTCATCTCGCCGATGCCGCAGCCGACATCGAGGACGGCGTCGGCACGCTCGATTCGTACGGCGTCGAGCAGCGGCGCGCTGAGATCCGCGTGCGCGACGCGACGCTCGGACACCTCCGCCCAGTGGGCTCCCTCGGGGCCGTTCCAGGCGGCGGACTGCTCACGATTGACGATCTGTGGTGGTGCCATGGCTCGATCGTGACGTGGCGCAGCTATAAACACCACTGCAGATACCGACGACTTCCCATACGCTTCACGCATGGTCGATCCGTGGACGCTTCGGATTCTCGTCGAGGTGGCCGACCGTGGTTCGCTGTCGGCGGCCGCGGAGGCACTCGTGCTCTCGCAGCCGGCCGTCTCGCGCCAAATCGCCAGCCTCGAGCGCCATCTGGGCGTTCCGCTGTTCCGCCGGGTGCCCCGCGGTGTCGTCGCGACGCCGGCCGGCGTCACTGCGGTCGATCTGGCTCGCAGCATCCTCGCTCGGCACGAGGCCTTCGAGGCGACAATGAAGACGTTCGTCGGCATGGCCGCGGGGCCGCTGCGGCTCGCTGGGTTTGCCAGCGTCAACACGTGGTTCCTGCCCGAGGCCATTCGCCGCTTCCGCACGGCCCATCCCGACGTCACGGTCACGCTGCAGCAGGTCGGGCCCCTCGAGGTGCTCGACGCGGTCCGACGCGGCGACATCGATGTCGCCTTGCTGACCGACTGGCAACTGGTCGCAAGTCCTCTCACCGCGCGTACCGACCCGGATCCGGTTCGAATCGACCCAGACGGCATCGACGACCTCGAACTCGTCGCTCTCCTCGACGAGGAGCTGCACGTCGCGCTGCCCGCGAGCACCGGTTGGCTCGACGGCGCGTGGTGCCCCTCTCAGAGCTGCGCTCTGAGCGGTGGATCGACGGCGCCTACCCCGACTGCCTCGGACCCCTCAGCGAGCTCGGCAGAGCACTCGGCGCGCCGCCGGAGATCGGCTTCTTCTGCGACGACTGGAACGGCAAGCAGGCGCTCGTCGCCAGTGGTGCCGGCGTGATGGTCGTGCCCCGGCTGGCCTTCGCAGCAATCCGTCCCGAACTTGCGGTGCGGCCGACCGAGCCGGCACTGCCAACTCGCCGCCTCTTCGCCGCCGTGGCGCGTCCGCCGTTCCGCTCAGCGGCGGCGGCGGCCTTGCTCGAGATGTTGCCGAACATCGTCGCCGACGATCTCGAGTGATCCTGGTTGCCTGATTGCGAGTAGCCTCGCCTCGCGTCCGCCCCAGAACCCCGGCTGCCGTAGGACAGGGGTGGTCCTCGTGATCGATGTTGTCGACTGGAGGCCGTCCGTTTCTGTCGTGCTCCGCATTCTTGGGCGAATTCATCCTGGTCGGCTAGCAAAGGCCGATCAGTTCGTTGAGCCGAAGGAGTGAGTGTGGTCGCATCGACGAATGGTGCCCTGATTGGATCGATGACATCGGACAGGGAAGGGATCCTGGCCGACTGGGAGGCGGCCGTGCGCGGCTCGCAGCGATCTGGACGTTCGTCGCCGGACTTGCAGAGTGAATTGAGTTCGTTGTACGACGCGATCTTGTCGGGCATCGGTTCGGGTGGCGATATTCGCAGCGAGGGTATGGGCGAAGTTCGTGCCTTGCTGAATGAGATGTCGTTCGCGCGGGCGCGTCAGGGATATACGCCGACGGAGACTGCGAGTGCGGTGTTCGCGTTGAAGGAGCCTGTCCGCGGACGGCTTCCTGACCAACAGATGGCCGAATTCGTCGAGTTCTCGACGTTGATCGATCAGCTGGGCCTGTTCACCTTCGAGACGTTCGCAGCTGCGCGTGAATCGGTCATCATGAGTCAGACCGAACAGCTCCTCGAGTTGTCCACACCCGTCGTCAAGCTCTGGGACGGCGTACTGGCTGTGCCGTTGGTCGGCACCCTTGACTCGGCACGCACGCAGGTCGTGATGGAGACGCTCCTGCAGACGCTGGTGGACACCGGGAGTGCCCACGCCATCATCGACATCACCGGGGTCGCGGCCGTGGACACGCAGGTCGCCCAGCATCTGTTGAAGACGGTCGTCGCGGCTCGGCTGATGGGTGCCGAGTGCATCATCTCCGGCATCCGTCCGCAGATCGCACAGACGGTCGTGGCATTGGGTATCGAGTTCGGTGACATCCCGACGAAGGCGACGCTGGCCGACGCACTCCGCCACGTGCTGCGTCAGGCCGGGTTCGACATCGTGCGCCGCAACGGCGAGCGGTCGTAGTGGAGCGGATACCGATCTACAAGATCGGCGACATCCTGTTGGTGTCGATCCAGATCGATTTGCAGGATCAGGACGCCATGAACTTGCAGGACGACCTGTCGAACCGGGTCGTCGAAACCGGCGCCCATGGCGTCGTGATCGACATCTCCGCGTTGGAGCTGGTCGACAGCTTCATCGGCAGGATGTTGTCGACGATTGCTGCAGTGTCGCGAGTTCTCGACGCCCGGACCGTCGTCGTGGGCATGCGCCCGGCGGTTGCGATCACGTTGGTCGAACTCGGTCTTTCATTGCCAGGCGTGGAGACCGCGCTCGATGTCGAGAGCGGCTTGGCCCTGATCGCGTCGCACATGAGTGATTCGGAATTCATCGACGCCGCTGTCCCCGGAGCGGCGCTCGATGACTGAAGCGTCCGACGCCACGGTTGTGGAGATCGCGTCGGATGCGGACGTCGTCCGTGTGCGCCAGCTGGTTCGAGGTCTGGCGGTGCGGGCCGGACTGTCGCTCGTGGATCAGACCAAGCTGATCACAGCATCGAGCGAACTGGCACGAAACACGCTGGTCTACGGCGGCGGTGGCCGCGCGATCGTCTCGTTCACCCAGGACAACACCAGGCGTGGTGTCGAAGCTCAATTCGTCGACGAAGGACCGGGAATTCCCGATGTCGACCAAGCTCTGCAGGATGGATGGACGAGCGGTTCGGGATTGGGTCTGGGCTTGTCCGGATCGAGGCGACTCGTCGACGTGTTCGATCTCGACACTGATGTCGGCGCAGGCACGCGGGTGCGAATCGTCAAATGGGGACGGTGAGCGCGATCGACGTCGAGGACGTCGTCTGGCAACGGATCGACGAACAGGCCACAGTCGGCGAGGTTCGCCGGATCGTGGCGCGTCTTGCAGGGAGCATCGGAATCTCCGAGGCGCGCGTGGCAGAGATCAGCGTTGCCGTCTCCGAGTTGGCGACGAATTCAGTGGTGCACGCGACGGGTGGCGTCGCAGTGGTCCGGTGTCGACGTAACGACGAAGGTCGCGTTGTCGAACTCATCGTCATCGATTCCGGACCCGGAATCGATGACGTGTCGAATGCGATGCGGGACGGAGTATCGACGGCGGGGACACTCGGCATCGGGTTGGGGGCGATCGATCGGATCGCCAACCGGTTCGAGATGTTCTCGCTGTTGGGACGCGGCAGCGTCACGGTCGCTGCGTTCGGACCATCCACGGCAGACGCGTTTCTGATGCCGATCCTGGATGGCTTGACTCGACCGATCAGTGGCGAGTCCGTTTGCGGCGACGCTTGGGCGGCACACCGCGACGACCAGCAGATCAGCCTGATCGTTGCCGATGGTCTCGGGCACGGTGTGCTGGCGGAGGCGGCGTCTCGCGCCGTGCGAGACGAGTTCCGGTCAGACCCTTCACGGAGTCCGTCGGCGATACTGCGGGCGGCGCACCACAAGGCTGCCTCGACCCGCGGAGCAGCCGTGATGGCAGTCCGGGTCGACCCTGCGGCGGGTACGTTGCGTTGCGCCGGCGTCGGCAACATCGCCGGAAGAGTGGTTCGGGCAACGTCGGTTTCCGGGATGATGTCCCAACCGGGAATCGTCGGTCAGCACCTTCGAAACGTGCGCGAGATCGAATTGCCCGTGCAGCGGGGTGATCTCGTCGTGGTCCACTCCGACGGCTTGACGTCGAAGTGGGATCTCGCGTCCCACCGCGGCCTCGCCGCGCAGTCTCCCGATGTGATCGCAGCGGTGCTCTTGCGTGAAGCGGGCCTTCGCCAAGACGATGCCTCAGTCGTCGTCCTCCGGGTTCCGTGAGACCGCCGTGCTGGTCGAGGTCTTCCGTCAGCTGATCGCCAACGGTGACGACGTGTTCCTCATCCGCCAGCGCGGCCGCGAAATCGCCGCGGCCATCGGATTCGACGATGCGGACCAGGTTCGGATCGCGACAGCACTGAGCGAGGTCGGGCGCGACGCCCTGGCTGGGGGGACGTCGACCGCCGTGTTCGAGATCGACCCGGAAACGAACCGGTTCGTCATCGGTGTCGACGGCTTCCCGAAGTCGCTCGCTACGGACAGCCCGGGCATCGTCAGCGCCAAGCGACTCATGTTCTCGGTGGCCATCGACCCGGACGGCGAGGGCGCCGTGAAGATCGTCTTGTCCCGCAAGCTCCCGGCTGCCACCACGATCGCTGACGTGGCCCGCGCACGAGATCACATCGCGGAACAGGTCGCCGCAACTCCACTCGACGAGCTTCGTCGACAAAACCAGCAGTTGATCGACAACATCGAAGCTGTTGAAGCGGCAAGGGAATCGCTCGTCCAGCTCAACGCCGAACTCGAGGAAACCAACAAGGGCGTGATGGCCATGTACACCCAGCTGTCCGACGAGTTGGACTCGACCAACCGCGGGGTCGTCGCCCTCTACAACGAACTCGACGACAAATCCCGTCAAATCGAGGCTGCCAGTGAAGCGAAATCCAGATTCCTGTCCAGCATCAGCCACGAACTCCGCGGGCCCGCCAACAGCATCCTCGGTCTCGCAGCATTGCTTGTCGATCCCGTCGATGGCCTGGCGTCGACCGAGCACCGTCAGCAGGTCGAACTGATTGCGAGTTCAGCCGGCGAACTCATCGACCTCGTTTCGCAGCTCCTCGACCTCGCCAAGGCAGAGTCCGGTCGCCTCGATCCGACATGGACGGCGGTCGACCTGACCGCGCTCTTGTCCGACGTCGTCGCCATGAGCCGCCCGTTGGCACTGAACGATGTCATGATCGAGCTCGCCGCACCGAGCCAAACCGTCGTCGTCACGACCGACGAACACCTTCTTCGCCAAGTGGTCCGCAACCTCCTGTCCAATGCGCTCGCTTTCACGGAGGTGGGCACAGTACGCGTCCGGGTGTCAGTAGAACCCGACGGAACCGTCATCGTCGACGTCGAGGACAGCGGCGTGGGTCTGTCCCCGGAGAACATCGACCGTGTGTTCGAAGAGTTCTTCCAAGTCCGGAATCATCTCCAGAGCCGACGCCGAGGCACCGGACTGGGCCTGCCCTATTCCCGGCGCGTGATCGAAGCGCTCGGCGGCACGCTCACCGCGTCGAGCCGGCCCGGGGTCGGAAGCACGTTCCGGGTGCAACTCCAGCCTCTCGCCGCGGAGCCTGAGGCCCGGCCCACGTCCAAACCGGATTCGAGGTACGACGCCACCGTTCACGGCGGTATCGGCGTCGTCCTCGTCATCGACGACGACGACGGGTTCCGCGCCATCGTCAGGCAGATGCTCGCACCCTTCGCCCACCTCGTGCTCGAGGCGGACGACGGCGCCTCGGGCCTCGATGCTTTGATCCGCCACGACATCGACATCGTTCTCCTCGACTTCCACCTGCCGGACATTTCCGGCACCGATCTGTTGGCGTCCATCAAGACCGATCCCCGATGGCGAGACCTGCCCGTTGCCGTCATCACCGCGGCGAACATCGACGAGGATCTCCGACAGCAAACCAGCGCCGCGGCTGCCATCATCTCCAAACGGGACCTCACCCAGTCGTCTCTGCTGACACTGGTCCGGGCAATCTCCGCGGATGTGACATGACCCTGACCCCAAACGTCGTCCCGCTCGTCGCCCTCGTGGTCGACGACCACGACAGCAGCAGATACCTGATGACTTCGTGGCTGAACCGAGCCGGATTCCACGTGATTCCCGTCGCAACCGGCGCCGAGTCGCTCGCACTTCTCGCCGAAACACCAATCGACGTTGCCATTCTCGATGTCAACCTGCCCGACATGAGCGGATACGAGATCTGCGAAGCGATTCGAGCGAACCCCGCCACTGAATGGATACCCGTGGTTCATGTCTCCGCAACCGCGATCGAAGCCGACGACCGCTCCGAGGGTCTGCTGCGCGGCGCCGACGCGTACCTCACCGACCCGGTCGACCCTCGCGAACTGCTCGCAATCATCGCCTCGCTGCTGCGCCGTGCCCACGTGCGTCAAGAATCCCTCCGCACGTCCAGCCGGCTCCGCGCCCTCAACACCGCAAGCGCCGATGTGCATGCCTCCAGTAGCGAGGAACGCGTTCTCGAAGCGGTCGTCACCGGCGCATCGAGAATCGCCGGGAGTCCCGCAGTTCTCCTCACCACGGCGACGATCTGGACGTCCGACGGAGCCCATCGCACTCTGCCCTCGCGCCAACGTGGCGCAGTCGAGCACCTGATGGAGCCCGCACGGGCCGGTCACACCACCGTCACCACCAGCGACCCGGCGCTCGTCGACAGCCCGCACAGCGGCGCTACGTTCAGCGACGAATCGGGCGAACCTGCCGGCGTCATCCTCGTCCCCTCCCAATCGATGGAGGCCGACAGCGAAGTGCTGCCGATGCTGGCACAACTCGCCTTGACGACAACGCTGTCTCTGGCGAATCTCCGAGCGCTGGACATCGAACACACAATCGCGCTTGCCTTGCAACAGAGCATGCTCCCCCAGCTCATGCCGGACACGTCTGGACTCAGATTGGCGTTCCGATACATCGCTGCATCGCGAGAGGCCGATGTCGGCGGAGACTTCTACGA
Organism: Ilumatobacteraceae bacterium; assembly: GCA_963752815.1. Taxonomy (GTDB): domain Bacteria; phylum Actinomycetota; class Acidimicrobiia; order Acidimicrobiales; family Ilumatobacteraceae; genus Sva-07. Next base: position 42,613 of record CAVVZI010000015.1, read on the forward strand.
AGCGTTCGCGCTCGACGAAAACCGCACCGTGGTCGCGATCGGCGACGTCGTCGGCCACTCCCTCCACGCGGCGATCATCATGGGCAAGATCCGCAACGCCCTGCGCGCCTACGCCATCGACGGCTACGACCCGGCCGAAGTCATGGAGCGCGTCGACCGCATGATCCGCAAATTTCATCCGGCCGACTTCACGACAGCAATCTGCGGCACCATCGACCTCGAGCGACACGAGTTCACATTCTGCAACGCCGGTCACCTCCCGTTTGTCAGGCTTTCACAGGGAGAAGCCAGCCTTGTCGAACCACATGGCCCACTCCTCGGCGTAGGCACGTCAGCACGTGTCACCGAAACCATCCCGCTGTCGGCCGGCGACAGAATCGTGATGGTCACCGACGGCCTCGTCGAACGCAGACGGGAATCGCTCGATCTCGGCCTGGAACGGCTCCGCACGGTCACGGCTTCACTCGCCGGAGAAACACTCGCCGATGCCGTCGATCAGCTCGTGCTCGGGATCGGTCCCGGCGACAACCCGGAGGATGACATCGCGATCATCGCGTTCGACGTTGCCCCGCAAGGCTGACTCCCGTGCCGTCAAATCGGCGTCGGCTCGCCGTCGCTGGAGCGACGATCGAATTCCGCCCAGACAACCTTCCCTGTCGGAAGGATGGTCGTGCCCCAGCTCGAGCAGATTGCGTCGATGATTCGCAGTCCACGCCCACCGGGCTGGGTATCTTTCACCACCGGTGGCCTCGAGCTCGTGTCGTGTACCTCGAGGCGCACTGGATCGCCATTCCACGCCCGCACGCGTCCTCCATGCTCGGTGTGCAGAACGACGTTGGTCACGAGTTCGCTCGCCACCAACAGCACATCGCCCGTTGGCACGCCGTGCCAGCGGAGTTTGAGTAGTGCGTCGCGTACCTCTCGCGGTGCGGACAGTCCGCGCTCGAACTCATGATCGACGTCAGGCCTGTTGTGACCTTCAGTCGAAGCCATGCCGACCGATACCCGGTACCGGCCGTGTCCAACCGAGGTCACGTCGCTCGATACTGCTCGAGCATCCCGGCGATTTCCAGGACCCGCTGAACCGCTCCGCTCATCCCGTCGATCAACAGGCGACCGCCCGCCTCTGAGAGCTTGGTGCCCGACTGCACGATCACTCGCAACCCAGATGAATCCATGAACTCAACATCGGCGGCATCCAAGACCACCAGTCTCGCCCCCTGAGCGATCAGTTCATCCAGGGCCGCCGTCAGCTTCGGCGCCGTCGCCACGTCGATCTCACCTCGGAGCACGACCCGAACGCCGTGCTCCTCGGCGTGGCCCTCATCGTGCGCGACGGTTGTCAGTTCGAGCGAGTCGTGGTCCACCGAGCCCAGCCTAAACCGCACCCACGTTCTCAGCTGCTCTGGCCGCGTGCGCGTTCCGCGTGAGCCGTTCGAGGCGTGGATCGGCACACCGATCACCGTGTGGCCTCCAGTCACGGCAGACACGGACGCATCTACCTGGTGTTTCGCGGCGCCCCTGGCAGGAATCGGACCTGCGACACACGGTTTAGGAAACCGATGCTCTATCCACTGAGCTACAGAGGCCGGCGCGGGGAGCCTAGCGAGCGACCGGGGAATGGACGAGGAGCGCGCCACCCGTAGCGAAGGGCGACGAGCCGGAGCACGAACACACCGAGCGCGGTGGCGATCCCGAGAGTTCCGCTGTACCAGTCGTTGCGCCATGCAAGCACGACGACCGTCGATCCGAGCGCGGCCGGAATCGCGTACAGCGTGGTGTCCGCGCGGAAGATCATCGGGTGCTCGTTGGCCAGGACGTCACGCAGGATTCCACCGCCGACCGCGGAGATCACACCGAGCAGCACCGCACCGGCCGGCGTCGTGTCGAACGTGGCGGACTTCACGGCGCCCGTCACGCAGAACAGCCCGAGCCCCGCCGCGTCGAACACGAGCACAGGTCGTTCCAGCCGGTGGACGATCCACGAGTTGGCGACGAAGACCGTGCCGGCTCCGGCGAGCGGCACGACCAGGTACCACGGCTCGCTGAAGGCCATTGCCGGCGTCGCACCGAGGATCGTGTCCCGCATCACTCCGCCTCCGAGTGCGGTGACGAGGCCCAACGCGACCACTCCGACCACGTCGTATCCCTTGCGCACCGCGAGCAACGAACCCGATACGGCGAACACGAACACACCGACGAGATCCAGCGTGCGCTCGACGCTCGCCTCGAGTCCGGTGACGGTCTCGAGTTGCGCGATCAGCGACATCGGCGCACCGTCACGCCGTCGAGACTACGTCGACCGGTGGTTGCCATGGCGATTGTCGAGACCGTCATCGCGGTGGATGTCACACTGACGTCGTGACGACGGGCGGACTCGAGGAATCGGCCGCCCCGTCCGTGGATCGCCGCTGGATCGTGGCGGGCGCAGTGACGGCGTGCGCCGTGACGATCGTTCGATTGTGGATCTCCCGCGGCCGCGACGAGTTCTCGCTCTGGCCGGACGAACCGGCCCAACTCGCGATGGCCAGGTTCCTCGGTGGTGGCGTGCCGTGGATGATGCACGACCACAGCACGTGGCAGCCGGGCTACGCAACGCTGTTGTCGCCCGTGCAGTGGTTCACCGACGATCCGGTGGCCGTGTTCCATGCTGCGTTGGCGCTCAACGCCGTGCTCGGCGGCGCCGCGGCGTGGCTGATCGTGGTGCTGGTCCGTCGGTTGACCGTGCTCGGACCACGATCGGCCGCCGCGGTCGCGACCATCATTGCGCTCGCGCCCGCGGCGTTGTTCACGACCGTGTTCGTGTGGTCGGAATCGCTCGTCGCGGTGTTCTTCCTGGCCACGGTGATCGCCCTGCTGCGCTTCGCTGAGTCGCCGACGATCGGCCGCGGCGTGTTGGCCGGCGCCGGCGCGGCCCTCGCGTTCGGCACGCACAGTCGGATGCTGCCGCTCGCCGTCGTCACGATCGGCGTGGCCGTCGTGGCGGCCGCCCGCAAGGAGACGAGCATGGGTGCCGCCGGCACGGTCGCGCTCGCCACCGTCGCGGCGATCGTCGGCGTGAAGTTCTACACCGGGTTCGTGGTCGATCGACTCTGGGACGAACCGTCGACCACCAACTCGCTCCGCGGCGCCATCGACCACGTCGTCGACGCACCGCACACGACGTTGCTCGCGCTCGTCGGCCAAGCGTGGTACCTGCTCGTGTCGACCGTCGGCGTCGTCGTCTACGGCACGGTCGAGCTGGTCCGCGCCGCCCGCGACCGCGAGCTGGGACCCGCACGGCGCGACGCCGTGCTCGTGCTCGTCGTCGCCGTCTGCTGCATCGCTCCGTCGGTGCTGTTCATGGCCAATCGGTTCCGGCCCGACCAGATCGTGTACGGCCGCTACAACGACGTCGTGATCGTTCCGATCCTCGTCGTCGGGCTCGGCTTCCTCGCGACGACCACGGCGACTCGTCGGGTCGTGACCATGATGTCCGCCTCGATCGCCATCAGCATCGCCTGCGCCGCGGCGCTGTTGATCTGGCGCCGCGGCGCACTCGGGTCGGGTTCCGGGATCGAACCGATGATCCTCGGGCTGCAGGCGCTCTCGTCATCGACCCAGTCGATCGACGTCGTCCGCATCACCGCGGTGGCGACGGTGCTCACCGTGGTGGTCGGCGCGGCCGCGATCGGCGCTCGGCACGCCCGACGACCGGCGCTGCTCGTGGGAGCGCTCGCGCTCCTCCTGGTCCTCGCCAACGTGCGCACGGGGCACCTGATCGGCGACCAGTGGAACGGCCGCGGCGATCTCAGCGAGGTCATCCAGCTCGGCGACGAGGAGCTGTCGGGCGGCGCCGACGTCGAGTTCCTCCTGCCGGACGGCGAATCGACCGACCGCCTGATGGTGTATCAGCTCTACCTCCCCCACAACCGCTTCACGGTGGTCGAGGATCTCGATGACGGCGGGCAGACGCCGTACATCTTCGCTCCGACCGACGACCCGGAGTTGAGCGAGTCGGCGACCGTCGTGTGGCGCGATCCCTACCGCGACTTCGGACTGTGGAGGCGTTGAACCGCGCCGACCGCCCGGCGGGCGATCAGAATCCGATCGAGTCTTCGGACGGCGCGGCCGCGGCGTCGCCGTACTCCAACCGTTTGCTGCGCAGGCGCAGCTCGGCGAGCGTCCGCCGGTTCGAGCTCAGGAGGTCGGCGAGGAACGCCACACTCCACACCTGCGCGGCGAGGAGCAGCAGTCCGATCGCGGCGATCAGGCTCGGCACACGGCTCTGGTAGTCGTCGGCGAACGCGTAGATCAACAGCCACCGCACGAGGAGTCCGAGCCCGATGACGAACGGGACGGCACCGACGGCGAAGAAGAATCGGAACGGCTTGTAGAGCGCGAAGCTGCGCACGATGGTCTGCGCCGACCGGAACACGTACTGGGGAACACTCTTGACGAGTCGGGACTCCCGTGTCTTCGCGTTCACCGTGATCGGGACCGACGCCACCGTGAGGCCGCTCCATCCGGCCTGGATGATCGTCTCCATCGTGTAGGTGTACCGGCCGAACACCTGCATCTGCATGGCGGCATCCCGGCTGTAGGCACGAAAACCGCTCGCCGCATCACGGACATCGGTGCCCGAGAAGCGGCGCACCACCGCCGTTCCGGCGCGCTGCAGCCACTTCTTCGTCCGCGAGAAGTCGTCGATGCTCTCGATCGGGCGCTCGCCGACCACCATCTGCGCGTTGCCGGACAGCACCGGCGCGACGAGCGCGGGAATCGACGAGGCGTCGTACTGATTGTCGGCGTCGGTGTTGACGATCACGTCGGCGCCGCGCCGGAGCGCGCCATCGAGCCCGGTGAGGAACGCCGCGGCGAGACCCCGGTTGCGGTCGTGGCAGATCACGTGGTCGACGCCGAGAGAGCGCGCCACCTCGACGGTCCGGTCGGTACTGCCGTCATCGATGACGAGCCACTCGACGACGTCGAACCCCGCGACCTCGCGCGGCAGGTCAGCGACCGTCAGCGGCAATGTCGCTTCCTCGTTGAAGCAGGGGATCTGGATCACCAGCTTCAGCGGTCGTGACATCGATCGGTGATCGTACCGACGTTGGCACCGCCGATCGGGTGAAGCGGCTGAGCGTCGCCGCGGCGATCGCCCCCGTGAGGTCGACGACGATCGTGACCAATCGACTCGTGACGGCGACCGACAGCGCCAGTGTCGCTCCGAGCGGACCGGTCATCAGGCCGACGAACACGGTCTCGCGCACGCCGAGGCCTCCCGGCACCCCGATGATGACGAATCCGACGACCCACGACAGCGACGACGCGAACACCAGATCGACAGCCAGGCCGGCGTCGATCGATCCCCCCAGCGCGATGACCACGCAGATGTTCATCGCTCCGTACATCACCCACACCGGAACGTGCCGGAGGGTGTACACGGCGACGACGCGCACGTCAGGCAGCTCGACCGGCCGCCGGCTGATCGCCGACGCCAAGCGACCGAGGCCGGTGCGCACCTGCGGCAGGCCCAGCGAGCCGAACCCGACCGCGAGCCCGAGGCCGATCAATGCGGCGGTGACCCAGCGGTCGTACGGGGACGCGAGACCACTCACCGCGGCCACCGTGACCGCACCGAGCAACATCGTGGTCATCGACGACGCGGTGGCGAGATAGGTGCTGCGCCGGTCCGGCCCGGCCCGGCTGGCGAGCTCGGCCTGACCGACGACCGGCCAGATTCCGCCGGGCACGTACTTGCCGAGCTGGCCGACGAAGAACCACGACAACCCCGAGGACAGCGATGTCGCATGGCCCCGCCGCTCGATCAGCGACAGCCAGTTGACGGCGATCAACGTCATCGAGACGAGCCCGGCGACGACGGCCGCGAACAGCCACGCCGGGTTCGCCGACCGCATCGTCTCGACGATCTGGTCCCAGTCACGGGCGATGCGGATCCCGACGAACGCGAGCCCGGCGATCCCGACGGCCAGGCCGACGATGCCGGCCAGCGAACGGCGCGTGACGGTGCTCATCTCGCGCGGGCGCGAACCATCGTCCATGGCAAGGGACAGGCGACCTCGGTCACGTCCCAGCGCTGGGCGACGAAGCGGGAGAATCCCCTGCGGCTCCAGTGGTTGACGTGGCCCGGCGTGTTCCCGAGGTCGCGGAGGTAGCGACCGCGCACCATGTTGCCGACCCGCCAGATCGGCTCGAGAGGCACGGACGCGATGAGCTCGTCGGTGCCGACGCGCACGAGTTCGGCGAGCGCTCGATCCGGATCGGCGAAATGCTCGAACACCTCGATGGCGACGACGAGGTCGAACGACGAGTCGGGGAACGGCAACTGTTCGACGTCGGCGAACGCGGCGCTCAGGCCGCGCGACCGCCAGTGGTCGGCGAGTGCCCAGTCGACGAGGTCGACCCCGACGATGCGCGCGTCGGGGAATCGGTCCCGCAGCCGTTCGCTGACGAGGCCCTCACCGAGACCGACCTCGAGGATGCGCTCGGGTCGCGTCGTGCCGATGAACCGGTCGAGCGTCGTGAAGAAGCGCTCCATCATCCGGCGCTCGATCGGGTTCGTCGTGTTGTACTTGTCGTACGTGTTGCCGGTCGGCACGAGCGTCGACGGGTCGGTGGTGTCGTGTGTGTTCATGCCGTGACCTCCCAGAGGATCCACTGATCATCCGACCACACCTCGACGAGGCCCTCGGTGGTTCGGGTCGAGTGTGGGTTGCCCGTACTTCGAATCGCGTCGCTAGGCATAGAAGTCGGCCGATTGCAGGATGCGATCGAGATTTCTGGTCTGGAACGACCGTCGGTCGGTCAGCAGCGTCATCGTCCGTGATCGGAAGAAGGCGACGACCGAGTCGGCCGGGGTGTGCTCGAGGACGGCCTCGTAGATCGGCTGCACCGTGGGGCTCGCCGGCCCCACCTGGACGCGGCCGGCCTCGTCGAAGTCGCGGGCGTCGGACACATTGCCGGGGAGCACGACGAGATGGGCGACGAGGACAGCGACGACCGGAGCCGCGGCGACGAAAGCGACCCATCGGGCACGGCCACCGACCGAGCGGGCGAGACCGACGAGCGCCACGACCGCGAAGTACACCACCCACGGGGTCACCTGCAGCCAGTACCGCTCCACCTGACGGAAGTGCGTGCCGATGACGAGCGCGCTGAACAACGCCAACACGAACAACGGGGTGTCGAGCATCGGTCGCTGCCGAATGCCGATGACGACCCCGATCGCGGCCGTGGCGAGTATCGCGACGCCGAGGAGCGGATGGACCCCGAGACCCAGCTGTTTGGTCAGCGTCGCCGGGAACTCACCCCACCGGTCGTGGATGTAAGACCGGCTGTTCCCGTTGTCGGGGAACAGCGCGGTGGGCAGGAGCAGCTGCAGGACCACCACGGACCCGACGAACGATGCGTACGGAACGAGCAGCACGGTCCACGACGCACGGACCCGCTCGACGAAGCCGCGCACCGTCGGGCGATCGCCGCCGCCACGGATGAGTGCGAGCAGTTGGAGCGACGCGACGACTGGGACGAGCGCCACGGCTTCGCGTCGGACATTGAACGCAACAGCGGTCAGCACGCCCAGCGTGACGAGCTGCATCAGCGGCGCCCGAACGAGGTCCGACATCCGGTGCATCCGGTCGCTCCACCAGATCACCACCGCGATCGCGACGAAGTACGCGTACTCGCTGAGGAGCTGGTCGGTGTGCAAGAGGAAGATCGGTGCCGTCCCGACGCAGGCAGCGACGCCGAGCGCGGGCAACCGTCCGAGGCGGCGGCGGACGATCCCGAAGAGCAGCACCAGCCAGATGCAGAACATCGCCACCGTGACCAGCTTGAGCCGGTCGTAGTCGAGGCCCCAGAGGTGGACGAACGGCGACAACACCAATGGCCAACCCCACGGATATCCGATCGGGCTGAAGGCGGTGTCGGAGTTGAGCACCGCGAACCGGTTGTCGGCGATGACCGCGCCGATGTCACCGTCGAAGATGCTCCGGGCCTGGCGGAGGTAGAGCGCGAAGTCGTCACCCTGCGCGTGTCCGTGACGGTGCAGTGCGGTCGCCAGAACGGCGAGACCGGCCAGCGCGACGGCGTATCCGACACCTCGGGCCACGACGGCTCGTGACTCGGTCGGCGCTGGCATCGGCGTCACGATAGGGGACGGTCCCGACGTTGACCCGGTGGCTGCGCCCTGATCCCAATGGTCGGGCAAACGCTTGACTTCAAGCTCACTTGAAGGAATACCGTCCGCGCATGCACGCGATCCGGCAACACCAGTTCGGCGGCCCCGACCAACTCGTCCTCGAGGAGCTCCCCGACCTGGTGCCCGCGGCCGGCCAGGTGCGGATCGCGGTGCAGGCGGCGGGGGTCCATCTGCTCGACACGACGTTGCGCGATGGGGAGGCCGGCCCGTTCGGCGTCCCGGAACTGCCGATGACGCCCGGACGCGAGGCCGCCGGGACGGTCGACGTGGTCGCCGCGGACGTCGACCCGACGTGGATTGGACGCCACGTCGTCGTCCACCTCGGCGCGGCGAGCGGCGGCTATGCGTCCCAGGTCGTCGCGTCGGTCGGAACGCTGATCCCCTTCTCGGATGCGGTCGACGCGGCGGAAGCGGTCGCCATGATCGGCACCGGGCGCACGGCGCTCGGGGTCCTCGAGGAAGCCGACCTCGACGCCAACGACGTGGTCCTCGTCACCGCGGCGGCCGGAGGGCTCGGCACGCTGCTCGTCCAGGCGGCGGCCGGGCTCGGATGCACGGTCGTCGGTGTCGCCGGCGGCGACGCGAAACTCGACCTCGCCCGATCGCTGGGTGCGAGCATCGTCGCGGACTATCTCGTCGACGGCTGGGCCGACATCGTGCGAACCGCGCTCGGCGAACGACGCGTCACGGTCGCCCTCGATGGAGTCGGCGGGACGATCGGCCGAACTGCGTTCGAGCTGATCGGGCCAGGTGGCCGAATGGTGCTGTTCGGGTACAGCTCCGGGGCGCCGATGCCGCTCGACGCCGCTGACCTGTTCGCCCGCGGCGTCGCCGTCAGCGCGGCGATCGGGCCGCGACTGTTCGCCAGGCCGGGCGGCATCCAACGCCTCGCCGAACTCGCCGTCGAGCGACTCGAGGCCGGTGTCTGGTCGCCGGTCGTCGACCGATTCCCGCTCGCCGACGCCGCCGACGCACACCGCGCGCTGACCGGCCGCCGGACCACGGGCAAGGTCGTGCTGATCCCCTGACGGCTCGCGTGCGAGGACCTTGCCGTGACGCCGGTCCGCCCGCCGTACACGCGCGAGGCTGGGAGGCAGATGAGCATCCAGTCGGATCGTCGGTACGCGTTTGCCGCGCCGGCCGACGACGTGTGGTCCGCGCTGACCCGGGTGGACGAGTACGCGCACTGGTGGCCCTGGCTCGTCGGCTTCGACGGAACCGACTTCAGCGTCGGTTCGCGATGGCAGTGCACCGTGCGCACGCCGTTGCGGTACTCGGTGCATTTCGACATCGAACTCGTCGAGGTGGAGGCGGCCGAACGGGCCTCGGCGAAGGTCACCGGCGACATCTCGGGAGCAGCGACGCTGACGTTGGCGTCGGTCGATCACGGCAGCGAGCTGCACCTCGTCTCCGATCTCGCGTCGAGTGTCGGGCTCGTCGCCACGATCGACCGCTTCGTTCCCCGCCTGGCCGAGGCCTCGCATCACTGGATCCTCGACACTGGGCTCCGTCAGTTCCGCGACCGCAACGGGCTCGGTCCTCGACCAGACATCCGGGCGTGAGTCCGGATCGTGGGCGCGGCGCGAGCCGTGCGAAGCTTCGAGCGCCGCCGACCGATGCCTGGCGCGACCAGACCCCGAGAGAGAACGAGGATGCCGATGCGCACCCCCACGACGACGGACGTGTTCCACAACCCGCTTCGCTACGGCGACATGCGGTCCTGGCGCGAAGAGGTCGTCGGCCTGCACGCCGATGGTCCGGTGCACCTGATCGATGCCGAAGGGTTCTCGCCGTTCTGGGTCGTGATCGGGCACGACGCGGTGATGGAGGTGGAGCGCCAGCCGGCACTGTTCACCAATGAACCGGTTCCGGTCCTCGCCAACGACGCCGCGTTGGAGCTGCAGCGCGAACAGGGCATGCAGATCCGCACGCTGATCCACATGGACCGTCCCGATCACACGGAATACCGCAAGCTCACCAACGACTGGTTCAAGCCCGCGGCGATGGCGCCGATGACCGAACGCCTCGACGAACTCAGCCGGAACGCGGTGGAGACCCTCGAGGCTGCGGCGATCGACGGCGTCGGCGAGCTCGACTTCAACACCGATGTCGCCGTGCCGTATCCGCTGCAGGTCATCCTCTCGATCCTCGGATTGCCGGCGGACGACTACGCCCGCATGCTCGTACTGACCCAGGAATTGTTCGGCGCCGAGGACCCCGACCTCCAGCGTGAGGGTTCGACCCCGGAAGATCGAATGGCAACCCTGATGGACTTCTACCAGTACTTCATGTCGCTGTCGGCCGATCGACAAGCGCACCCCACGGGAGATCTCGCCAGTCTCATCGCCAACGGTGAGATCCGCGGCGAGCCGATGGCCGACCTCGAGAAGCTCGGGTACTACCTCATCATCGCCACCGCCGGGCACGACACGACCTCGGCCGCCATGGCGGAGGGCATGGCCCAACTCGCCGCGCATCCCGAGCAGCTCGCCCTGCTCCGGGACTCACCGGACCTGATCGGCAACGCCGTCGAGGAGATGATCCGAATGGCGTCGTCCGTGCGCCATTTCATGCGCACCGCGACCGAGGACACGGAAGTCGCCGGACAGGCGATCGCGAAGGGCGACTGGCTGATGCTCAACTACGCCGCGGCGAATCTCGATCCGAACCATTTCGAACGCCCGCTCGAATTCGACGTGACCAGGCCGAATGCCAACAAGCAGATCGCCTTCGGGTTCGGCATCCACTTCTGCCTCGGCGCACAGCTCGCCCGCATGGAGCTGCGCTCGCTGTTCAGCCATCTCGTACCGCGGCTGGCTTCGCTCGAGCCCGCCGCCGAAGCGACCACGGGGCGGGCGACGTTCGTCAGCGGGTACAAGACCCTGCCCATCCGGTACACGCTCGCGTAGGGGCCCGCCACCCTCGGCATCGACCCGTTCAGGCGGCTGGAGGCGCCGCCCGATGGAGTACCGCCGACGTCGGCCGAATCGTGATCGTGTCGTCGTCGACCGTTGCCTCACCATCGACCACCAGGCTGAACCCGGTGAGTTCGGGCGGCGGGTAGCAGAGTGTGATCGTCGGTCGCGCCGCGGCGTTGGCGGCCGTCCCCCGACCGACGGTCACCGTCAGCGAATCGCCCTGCCAAGCCGGCGTGACCGCCACCACATGCGGGCGCTGGTCGTCGCGCACGGTCAGGAGGTACGCCCAGCGGAACTCGGCGGTCTTGGCCGGCAGGTCGTCGAGGTCGACCGCGATGCTCACCGCCGCATCGTAGGGCATCGTCCGCGTGCCACGAACGGGTCGACAGAATCCCGACCGGACGGGTCAGGAATGCCGGTAGCGTCCCCCACCGGAGATCGAGGAAGCGGGCTCGCTGCCAACGTCACCACACCATCAACCGTTCGCATCGAAGCGCAACAAGGAGATCCAAACATGGCCGTACGTCTCGGCGACACCGCACCCGACTTCACCGCCCAAACGACTCAGGGCGAAGTCAAGTTCCACGAGTGGCTCGGCGACTCGTGGGGCGTGCTGTTCAGTCACCCCAAGGACTTCACCCCGGTCTGCACCACCGAACTCGGTTACGTCGCCAAGATCAAGCCGGAGTTCGACAAGCGCAACGTCAAGGTCATCGGCCTGTCGGTCGACCCGGTCGAGAGCCACGTGAAGTGGGAGGCCGACATCGAAGAGACGCAGGGCACCGCCGTCAACTTCCCGATGATCGGCGACCCCGAGCGCAAGGTCGCCGACCTCTACGACATGATCCAGCCGAACGCCAGCGACACCATGACGGTGCGCTCGGTCTTCGTGATCGGACCTGACAAGAAGGTCAAGCTCACGATCACCTACCCGGCCTCGACCGGTCGCAACTTCGACGAGATCCTGCGCGTGATCGACAGCCTGCAGCTCACCGCCGGCTACAAGGTCGCCACGCCCGCCAACTGGAAGAACGGCGAGGACGTCATCATCGTCCCGGCCGTGTCGGACGAGGACGCCAAGGAGCTGTTCCCGGCCGGCTGGAACCCGGTGAAGCCGTACCTGCGGGTCACCCCCCAGCCCAACAAGTAATCCGTCCCCAACCCAAAATTTGGAGCAGATGTCGCGCTGAGCGCGACATCTGCTCCACTTTTCGGGTCTGTCAGAGCCAGTTGGCTTCGACCCAGGCGCGCACGACCGGGGCCAGCCGGTCGAGGTGATCACCGGGAGCGGTGCGGATCTGGGTCGCACTGATCGGCACGGTCGTGCGGTCGGCGTCGACGACGACCGCCTCGGCACCGAAGCGATCGGCGAGTTCGTCGACGTACGGGTCCGACGAGAACACGACGTGTGGGCCGTCGTCGAGTGGCCACCGTTCGCGGAACAGCGCCATCCAGCGGTTCCAGAGTTCCGGATCGTCGAAGTCGGTGGGCAACTCGTGGCGCACCTCGACGACCGTCACGCCGGGATGGAGCTCCGCGAGCCACGCCGCGCGCAGATCGCCGGGTGCCGTGTCACGGGCCGCCGAACTGTTGACGAACACCACCAGCCGGTCGCACTGGCCGGCCGCCGAGTCGATCATGAACGAATGGCCGAGGTGTGGCGGGTCGAAGCGACCGACGATCAGCCCCGTGGGAGCGGTCACGGCCTCGCCGCGGGTGCGACCGGCGCGGCGACCGTTGTCGGCGGTGCTGGCGTCGGCGCGTGCTGGCGTCGGCGGCCCAGACGTCGGCGGTGGGGCGTCGGACACGCGGACGAACCCGTCGATCACACACAGCCATCCCGCTTCCACCGGCTCGTGTTCCGCGTCGGCGCACTCGCCGAGCAACGCGGCCGACGCGTGTGCCACGAGCGCCCGCGCCACGCCGTCGCCGACACCGGCCGCGGCCGACCGCGCCTGCTCCAGACGCTCGGCCGCCGCATCGCGGTCGCCGGTGTGCCACAGAGCCGCCGCCGCGGCGATCCCCGCGTAGATGCGATCGAGATAGGTCGACCCTTCGTCGGCCCACACCTCGTCCGCGTCGGCGACGGGCGACACGAAGTCACCCGTCAGCGCCGCCGCGATCGCGTGGACGGCCGTGCCGTACGGCATGTCGGGGCGGACGTCGAGCAGCACGGCCAGCGCCTCCTCGGCCCGGCCGGCCTGGCACAGCCCGAGCGCCAGCGTGGCTCGAACCTCGGAGCCTTCGCTGCCCATCGCCGTCAGCTGGGCGAGCGCCGACTCGCTGATCACCACCGCCCGCTCGCCGAGCCCCAGGTGGACGGCACCGCCCGCGGCCACCATCGACGGGAACGCGAAGTCGCCATATCCGTCGCCGAGCGCCATCGCCTCTTCGATGGCCCGTTCGGCTTCGCCGGTGCGACCGAGCGCGATCAGCGAACGCACCCGAGGTGCGAGCGCCTGCACCATGCCGAAGCGGTCGCCGAGTTCGCGGAACGCGTGCAACGCCCGACGCGAGAGCTCCTCGGACTCGCTGAACCGACCGGACCACAGCCGGATCGACGCGAGGAGCGAATCCATCATCGCCGGCGCCCAGAGTTCACCGAGTTCGAGCGCATCGGCGCGAACCTTGATGGCGAGCAGTTCGGCGTCGGCGAAGCGTCGCTGGAAGAACCGGACGTAGGCGCGCAAGCCGTTGGCCCAACCGATCCCTCCTCGGTCGCCGAGCTCCTCGAACTCCTCGGCGGCGAAGCCGAGACGGGTCTCCGCCATCTCCAGGTCGCCCGAGAGGAAGGCCACCCACGCCTGATGCTGACGGACCCAGGCGCGTCCGCGACGGTCGTCCAGCCGCTCGGTGAGGCCCTCCGCCTCGCCGAGCAGCCATTCGGCGTCGCTCAGCGAACCCCCGAACACTTCGACGAATCCCCGTTCGCGCAGCGACGTCGCGAGTTCGATGTCGTCACCCAACTCGCGGAACAGTTCGACGCTCGTGCCCAGTTCGGCACGGGCGGCGTCGAGGTTCCCGTCGTACTGCTCGAGCCTGCCGAGGAGACGACGGGCGCGGCCCTCGTGGCGGGGATCCTCGCCGATGAGCGCCGCGGCGAGCGCGGCTTCGGCATCGACACGGGCGCGGGCGGCCTCACGACGCTCGGTCGCCGCCTCGGCGCGAACGAGCAGGAGCTCGCGAGCGATGACGGGGTCGGACGGACAGAGATCGAGGGCGCGGCCGGCGTGGCGTTGGGCCTGGTGCAGGGCACCGACGTCGAGCGCACGTTGGGCGGCCGCGAGGAGCAGCCCGATCGCCTGCTCGCTGATGTTGCGGCTGACGCCCGGGACGGGCCCGATTTCGGCGACGAGTTCGGCGGCCGTGGCCGCGTGGTGGGCCAGCTGATCGATCGGCGACTGCGGCATGTGTGCCATCGCCGAGGCAGTGCCGGCGTGGCGCTGCGCACGGACCAGCTTGGTGAGCGTCTGATAGGCCACCTCGCGCACCACGTCGCTGCGGAAGTGCCACAGCTGACCGGGACCGTCGTCGTTGACGTCGAGCAGGCCGTCGTCGACGAGGACGTCGAGGTCGGCCGGGTCGAAGACCTGCCCCATCTCCGACGCGAACAGCATGCAGCGCCTTGACCGAGCCCGACGTTCCGAGGACGGCCGCATTCTCGAGCACCGCCCGTGGCCCGGCGGGCAACCGATCGAGCGTCGACGCGATCAAGGCACGGAGCGACCCGGGCAGTGCCGTACTGTCCGGCTGCGAGCGGATCAGGGCTGCGAGTTCGGTGAGGAAGAGCGGATTTCCGCCGCTGCGTTCGTAGAGCCGGTCGACGAAGGCTGCGCTGTGGCCGTCACCGAGGATCGCATCGACGAGTTCGTGGGACTCGTCGCGCGACAGCGGGTCGAGTGGCATCCGCACCGTGATGGGATGATCGGTGGCCGGCGGCCAGTCGAAATCGCATTCGTCCCGATGCGCGGTGATCACGAGCACCGATCGGTCGACGAGCGACCGTGTGATCCGACCGAGCAGGTCGATCACGAGCCGGTCGGCCCATTGCAGGTCGTCGAGCCACACGATGATCGGGCCGTGCTGCGAACGCCGGCGGAGGCCTTCGACCACGACGGAGAAGAGCGTTTCGCGAGCTCGTGCCGGGTCCATCGAATCGAGCGTCGACGGATGGCCCAGCAGGTGGAGCACGGTCTCGACGAACAGGTCGAGCACCGGGTCATCGGCTTCGAATCGGTAGTACTCGATGCCCTTGCGCCGGCTGACCTGGCGGATCACGCTCGACGGGGCCGACGGGTCGATCCCCATCCGCCTGAACAGGGCCGACGCGATCGGAGCCCACACGTTGTTCTCGCCGTACGGCGCACACGCGCCGGCGAACACCACGGCCGATCGGCTCGGGAATCGCTGCAACATCTCGCTGACGAGCCGCGTCTTGCCGGACCCGGCCTCGCCCGTGACGGCGACGACGGCACTGCGCCCGTTCGCCACCATCGTCATCACCGACGCGAGCAACTCGCGCTGGTTGGCGCGACCGACGAAGGGGACGTCGGTGCGGGTGCCGATCGTCGGCAGGCGACGGTGCAACCCGGTGACGTTCCAGACCCGTTCGGTCTGCTCGCGGCCCGATCACGAAGATGTCGTCGACCAGGTCGCGCACGATCTCGTCCGAGGCGAGTGCCGCGGTGGAGTCGCCGATGTAGACCGACCCGGGCGGCGCCATCGTCTGCAGGCGCGACGCCACGTTGACCACATCACCCATCGCCGTGTACTCGGTGGTGCCGGCAACCGTACCGACCACCACTTCACCGGTGTTGATACCGATCCGCAGGTGCAGCGGGCGGGTCAGATCCGGCTGGTCGGCGACGAACTCCTCGAGGCTGACGTGCAGCCGCATCGCCGCCCGGATCGCCCGGTCGGCGTCGTCCTCGTGCGCGATCGGCGCGCCGAACAGCGCGACGATCGCATCACCCAGCACCTTGTCGATCGTGCCCCCGAACGACTCGATGTCGACGATGAGGCGTTGGAACGCCCCATCGATCACGCGCTTCAGACGTTCCGGATCGAGGTGCTCCGACAGGCTGGAGTACCCGACGATGTCGGCGAACAGCACCGTGACGACACGGCGTTCCTCCGTCGCCGACGCCACCACCTCGTGACCGCAGAACGGGCAGAAGCGCGCATCATCGGGCAACGATCGCAAACATGAGGTGCACGTGCCTCCACTCGGCATCAACGCACGATGGTACGGCAGGTGAGCCAATTTTGACGCCACAGGGGCCTGCGCGCGAGATAAACCTAGTGCATGAACGCGCCCGTACCCCCTGCTCCCACCGCGCCCCTCGATCCGCCATCGACGTCCTCGGGCGGGACGATCGCCGCCGGCGCCGTCGACGCCGCCAAGTTCTACGGCATCGGCGATGCCCAGGTCCGGGCCCTCGACGGCGTCACGGTGGCCTTCGAGAAGGCCAAGTTCACGGCCATCATGGGCCCGTCCGGATCGGGCAAGTCGACCCTGCTGCACTGCCTGGCAGGTCTCGACACGCTGACCTCGGGCGCCACCTACATCGGCGACACGTATCTCGCGTCGCTGAACGACAAGGAACTCACCGAACTGCGCCGCACCAAGGTCGGCTTCGTCTTCCAGGCGTTCAACCTGATCCCCACGCTGACGGCCGCCGAGAACATCAAGCTGCCGATGATGCTCGGCGGCGACGAGGGCGACGCGGAGTGGATCGATCAGGTCGTCACCACCGTGGGCCTGGCCAACCGGCTGAAGCACCGGCCGAGCGAACTCTCCGGCGGCCAGCAGCAACGTGTGGCCGTCGCCCGGGCCCTCGCCTCGAAGCCGGAGATCATCTTCGCCGACGAGCCGACGGGCAACCTCGACTCGACGACCGGCGCCGAGATTCTCACGTTCATGCGCAGCGCCGTGCGCGACTATTCGCCAGACGATCGTGATGGTCACCCACGATCCGACCGCCGCCTCGTACGCCGATCGTGTCGTGTTCCTCGGCGACGGCCAGGTCGTGGGCGAGATGCAGGATCCCACCGCGGGCGCCGTGCTCGACCGGCTGAAGCAGTACGGCGGCTGACATGGCAACGGGATCCACCGCCCTGCTCGCGCGCCGAAGTATCCGGTCGCGCCTCGGCCGCACGATCGCCATCGCCATCGCGATCACCGCCAGCGTCTCGTTCGTGGTCGGCTCGTTCGTCCTCGCCGACAGCCTCACCGCATCGTTCGACAGCCTGTTCACCGAGCTCAGCAGCAAGGTCGACTTCGAGGTGCGCAGCGTCCAGGAGTTCGACACCGACGACGCCCGCGAGCCGATCGACGCCGCGCTCGCCGACCAGATCGCCGCGGTCGACGGCGTCGCCGCGGTCGAGCCCACGCTGAGCCGGTACGCCCAACTGATCGACGACGACGGTGACGCCGTCACGTCGTCGGGTCCGTCGCTCGGCGTCTCGTGGGTCGCCGAAGCCGACCTCGCCGGCGTCACCTTGAAGGAGGGTAAGCCGCCGGTCGGCCCGGACCAGCTGGCGATCGACAAGGCGACGGCCGATCGTGTCGGCTTCGACGTCGGCGACCAGGTCGCCTACGTCACCGACACCGGGCGATTCGAAGGCACGATCAGCGCGACGGTCGGCCTCGGCGACACCGACGGTTTCGGCGGCGCGTCGATCATCGCCCTCGACCTCGACACCGCGCTCGACCACTTCGGTGCGGACGGCAAGGTCGACGCGATCGACATCGGGCTCGCCGAGGGCGCCGACTCCGAGGCCGTACGAGCGGCGATCGAGGACGTGATCCCCGATGGCACCGAGGTGGTCACCAGCGCCCAGGTCGCCGAGGAGAACGCGGAGGGTGTGAACGACTTCATCAACGCCTTCGGGAGAGGGCTGCTGATCTTCGCCTTCATCACCGCCTTCGTCAGCGCCTTCATCATCAACAACGTGTTCCAGATCACGATCGGTCAACGGATGCGGGAGCTGGCGTTGATGCGCGCCGTCGGCGCGTCGGGCCGACAGGTGCGACGGATGATCACCGTCGAGTCGTTCATCCTGGGCCTCACCGCCACGATCCTCGGCCTCGCCGGCGGCGTCCTCGTCGCCAAGCTGCTCGTGGCCGGCTTCAACGCGGCCGGAGCCGGATTCCCGTCGACCGGCACCGTGATGTCGCCGCGCACGGTCGTGATGGCGGCACTCGTCGGCATCGGCATCACGATGGGTTCGGTCGTCATCCCCGCTCGTCGGGCGGCGCGGATTCCTCCCGTCGCGGCGATGCGCCCGGAACTCGGGTTCGACGCCCTGCAGACCAAGCGCCTCGTCGCGGCGGTCGTCCTCACGATCGTCGGCGCCGTGTTGTACATGATCGGGCTGTTCGTGAAGCCCGGCGGGAACCAGGGCATCATCCTGCTCGCCGGTGGCGGTGGCATCCTGTTGTTCCTCGGTGTGTCCAGCCTCTCGTCCACCGTGGCCGCGCCGGTGACGAAGATGATCGGGTGGCCGGTCGCCAAGCTGCTGAAGACGCCGGGGATCCTCGCCCGCCAGAACGTGGTCCGCTCGCCGCGGCGCACGTCGTCGAGCGCGTCGGCGTTGATGATCGGCGTGGCGCTGGTCAGCGCCGCGGCGGTGTTCGCCTCGTCGCTCCGCGCCACGTTCGTCGACACGCTGGAGCGGGCGATCAGCGCCGACTACATCGTCACCGACGACAGCTTCCAGGGCCTCGCGCCGGTCGTCGCCGAGACGTTGGCGGAGTTGCCCGAACTCGGCGCGGTCACGCCCATCCGCGGCGCGACCGGCGAGGTCGACGGTGAGCAGAAGGCGTTCGGGGCGATCGATCCGGTCGCCTTCGAGCAGCTGGTCAATGCCGATCTGAAGGACGGGACGATCGCCGACCTGCAGCAGGGTGAGGTCCTCGTGCAATCCGACCCGGCGAAGGATCTCGACCTCGAGGTCGGCTCGGTCGTGCCGGTCACGTTCCAGAACGGCAAGACGACCGACCTCACGGTGGCCGGCATCTACGGCGATGCGACGTTCGGCAACTGGCTGATCAGCCTCGACACCTTGGCGTCGGTGAGCGACGCGCCGGCCCGCGACTTCTTCGTCATCGCCAAGCTGGCCGAGGGGGTGACGCCCGCCCAGGGCGACGCCGCCGTCAACGCGGCGATGGAACCGTTCCCGCAGGCCAACGTGCAGACGAACGCCGAGTTCCGGGCGTCGCAGGAGGCTCAGATCAACCAGCTGCTCATCGTCATCTCGATGCTCCTGGCGTTCGCGATCATCATCGCCATCCTGGGCATCTCGATCACCCTCGCGCTCGGCGTCTTCGAACGGACGCGGGAGATCGGCCTGCTGCGCGCGGTCGGCATGAACCGGCGCCAGACGCGCCGCTCGGTCCGCTGGGAGGCGATCATCGTGTCGACGTTCGGTGCGATGGTCGGCGTGGTGCTCGGCACGTTCCTCGGCGTCGTGCTGTCGCTCGCCGTGCCGGATTCGGTGATCGATCAGATCGCCTTCAACCCGGCCATCATCGTGGCGATCCTGGTCGGCGCCGTCATCGCCGGTTTCGTGGCGGCCATCTACCCGTCGCGCAAGGCCGCCAACATGAAGGTCCTCGAAGCCATCAGCACCGAATAGTCGTTCTCGTGAACTTCTTGCGCACCCGCGTGCGCAAGAAGTTCACGAGAACGCGGCTAGAACCATCGAGTGGCGATCGACCTCGACGACGTGTCCCCCGAGGTGCAGGCGTTCCTGCGGGAGTACCACCTCGCGACGCTGACGACCCTGCGCGCCGACGGTTCGCCCCACGTGGTGGCCGTCGGCTTCAGCTACGACGTCGCGAATCGCGTGGTGCGGGTGATCACGTGGGCCGCATCGCAGAAGGCGAGGAACGCGGCGCGCATGCAGGCCGCGGGTCAACGCGGCGCCGTGTGCCAGGTCGACGGCGGACGGTGGCTGTCGCTGGAGGGTCCCGTCCGCCTCGTCACCGATCGCCGACGGTGTCCGCGCCGGCGTCGACGGTTACGCCGCCCGGTATCGACAGCCGGCGGAACGCGACGATCGCGTGGTGATCGAGATCGACGTCGACCGCATCCTCGGCCGAGCCTGACCCAGTCCGTCTCCGAAGCCATCGGTCCGACGCCTCCAACCCTCGTTTGCGTCGGGATTTCTGAGGGCCTGCCCTCAGAAATCTTGACGCAAACGACGATTGTGGTGTTGTTGATCGGGGTGGTCAGCCGGCGTCGCGGTTCCAGGGGAGGTCGGCGAGCCAGCGCTGCGCCGCCGGATGCGGATCCATCGGGGTGTCGTCGCTCGATCGTTCCAGGTACGGATCGAGATGGGTCTGACAGCCGGGGCACCAGTAGAGCGTTCGAGCGTGCACGCCGATCTGACGGCACTCGATCGTGGCGCCGCAGCGGGCGCATCGCTGCCCGTTGCGTCCGTAGACGGCCAACCCGCCACGCAACCCGGGCGCCGTGACGCGCCGCGCCGTCGTGAGGTTCGACCGCAGCATCGTCGCCGCCGTGTTGACCAGCCGGATCGCGTCGTGCTCGGTGAGCATGCCGACGCGGGCGAACGGGCTGAGTTCGATCGCCCAGAGCACCTCGGCGCGATAGACGTTGCCGACACCGCACATCACCCGCTGGTCGAGGAGGACCTCCGCGACCCGGGCCCGCACGTCGGGGAATCCGAGGACCAGGTTGACGACCTCGCCGAGATCGGTGTCCGAATGGCAGAGATCGGGGCCGAGACGGCCCATGCCGGGATGCCGGCGACGGTCAGGCTGACGGTACGTCTCGACGATGGGAGCGTTGAAACACACGGCCACCCACCCGTCGACCTCGATCGACGCCCGCATCTGGTTGTACGGGCGACGCCAGCTGTCGCCGGCGTGGTACAGGTGCCACGAACCCGACATCCGCATGTGCGTGTGGAGGATCAGGCCGTCGTCGAACACGATCTCGAGATGCTTCCCGTGGCTCTCGACCCGTTCGACGATCCGACCCGCCTGCGGGCCGGGGCCGATCAGGCGAGGCGCATCGAATCGAGTCATCCGCTTGCCCACCAGTGCCGTCCGGAGCGCCGCAGCGGTCCGGTGGATGGTGTCGCCTTCGGGCATCGATGATCAGGGTACGCCCTGCACCGGTATCGACCGCGGCAATCGGGCGCCGTCTGCGTACCCTGCCCCGAATGGTTGCGAACACCGCCGATCCCGCGCTCGACGGCGTGGCCCGCCGGGCGATCCGCGACGTCTTCCCGCTGTACCTGCCGACGGTGCCGTTCGCACTCGTGCTCGGTGTGGCGATGACCGAGTCGGCCATGTCCACCTCGGTCGCCTGGAGCACCAACATCGTCTTCGCCGGCGCCGCGCAACTCGCCATGGTCACCCTCGCCGGTACCGCCACCTGGCTGACCCTCGTGACGACGGCGGTGGTGATCAACCTGCGTCACGTGATGTACAGCGCGGCGATGGCGCATCACTTCCGCGACCAGCCACGATGGTTCCGCTGGGTCGGCCCGTACGTGCTGATCGACCAGCTGTTCGCGCTCACGTCACGCCGCGACGACCTCGAGCCTCCCGTGTGGCGCCGGTACTACATGGCGGCGGGCCTGTTCCTGCTCGTGACCTGGCTCATCGGCGTCACCGTGGGGATCGCCGTCGGTTCGGCGATCCCGACCGAGTGGCGCCTCGACATCGCACCGGCGGTGATGTTCGGCGGGCTCGTCGTGCTGGGCCTGACGACGCGTCCGATGGCACTCGCCGCGTTGACCGGGGCGGCGGCGTGTTTCGCCGGCCTGGGCATTCCCAACAACGGCGGCGTCCTGATCGGCGCGACCGCGGGCGTGATCGTCGGGTTCCTCGCCGACAAGGCCTCCGCCCCGTCGGCCGCTGATCGGTCTGCGACTGATCGGTCCGCCAAGGATCGCTCTGAGGGTGCCGCATGACCACCGGTGCCGCCATCGCCGCCATCCTGGTCGTGACGCTGATCACCTACGCGTCCCGGGCCGGCCTGATCCTGTTCCTCGCCGATCGTCCGCTCCCCACCGACGTCACGCGGGCCTTGCGCTACGTCGGTCCGGCCGTCCTGTCGGCGCTGACGGTCAACCTGCTCGCCGGCGGCCACGGCATCAGCGGGGTCACCGGCCAGGAGGTCGCGGCCGTGGCCGTCGGCGGCCTGGTCGCCTGGCGCACGAAGAACCTGATCGCCTCGCTCGCCGCCGGGATGGTCACCATCTGGTCGATCATCCTGGTCACGTGACCTGTCGCGTGGTGCCTGACCCCGCGCGACAGGTTCGTCGCTGAGGTTCTACGGGAGTTTGCCGACGTGGGCGAGCGCGAGGCGGATCAGGCGGTCGTGGCCGTTGGTCATCTCGGCGATCACGTCGGCGCTCACCGCCTCCTCGGGCGTGTACCAGCCGAGGTCGAGCGCCTCCTGGGTCGGCTCACATTCGCCGTCGACCGGCACGACGTAGGCGAGGCTGACGGCGTGGTGGCGGGGGTCGTAGAAGCCCGACCGATCGGGGTTGGGGAAGTATTCGATCACGGTGAACGGCGTCGGGTTGGCCGGAACACGTGGGAGCGCCATCGGCCCGAGGTCCTTCTCGCAGTGGCGCATCAGCGCCTCGCGCACCTTCTCACCGAACAGGACCCGGCCGGTGACGACCATCCTGCTGATCGAACCGTCGGAGGCGAGGCGCAACAGCATGCCCACCTCCGTGACGTTGCCGAGCCCGTCGACGCGGACCGGAACCGCGTCGACGTACACGATCGGCACGTGCGCACGCACGAGTTCGAGATCCTCGGGCGACAGCCAACCGGTGGCCGTCTGGGTCGATGCGTTGTGGTCGGTGTCGGTCACCGCCCGATGATCCCATGTCGCGCCCGCCCGAACCTGATTTTCGTCCTCCACATCCGAACGAGGTCGGCGCGGCGAGGCCGTCGGTGCGGTCTGGCAGGATGCGCACATGGAGGCGGATCGACGGCGCTGGGACGAGCGGTACGAGGGAGCGACCGTCGCGTCACCGCGGCCGCCCGACGTCCTCGACGGCGCCGACGAACTCCTGGCGCTGCTGCCGTCCGGCGGCACCGCGATCGACATCGCGTGCGGGGCGGGCGCCCAGTCGACGTGGCTCGCCGGCCTCGGCTACGACGTCGTCGCCCTCGATGTCTCGCCGGTGGCCATCGAGCTGACCCGCTCGGCCGCCGCCGCCCAGGACCTCGCCGGGCGGATCGACGCGCGCGTGGTCGACCTCGACGACGGCCTGCCGGCCGACCTCCATGACGTGGCCGTCGTGGTCTGCCAGCGGTTCCGGGGCCGCGGGCTCTACGGGCCGATCGATCGACGTGCTCCGCCCGGGCGGCATCGCCATCGTCAGCGTGTTGTCCGTCGTCGGGGTCGCTGGGCAACCCGGCGAGTTCCATGCACCGGCGGGTGAGCTGTTCGAGGCGTTCACGCGCCCCGATGCCGAGATCGTGCACCACACCGAGGAGGACGGCCTGGCGTCGATCGTGGTGGTGCGGCGGCGCTAGGCGTTCGCGACCAGGGCGTCGCGGAGCACAGCGAGGTCGACAGCGCCCGGACGCGTGGTGGCGAGGAAGTCGACCAGCACGTCGTTGAAGCGATCGGGGTCCTCGACGTGCGGGAAGTGACCGAGCCCGCGCAACACCTCGAGCCGGCTCGACGCGATGGCCTGATGGGCGGCGCGGCCATGAGCGACCGGGACGATCAGGTCACGTTCGCCCCACACGATCAGGGTCGGCACGCGCGCCGCCAGGTAGAGACGATCCGTGGCGGACACCGTTTGCCCGCCCACGTCGATGACACCGCGCATCGTCCTCACGAACGCCTGACGGCTGGGAGCGTCGGCGAGGGAGGAGTAGCCACGCCACAGCTCACTCACCAGCGGCGACCGGATGTCGAAACGGCCGAGGAGCCGTCCGATCTCGGTCGCGGCACCGATCAGCGGTTTCGAGAAGCCGAGCGGCATCACGTACTCGACACCGGGCAGCGCCAACGCCCGGAGGGCCCACGTCACCTCGCGCCCGAGCCCGCCGCTGCCCACCAGCACGAGACGGTCGACCAGCTCGGGATGCTGGTAGGCGAGCTGCATGGCAACGCCGCCACCGTACGAGTGGCCGACGATCGTGGCGCTCGGCACCTCGAGCAGCGCGAGGAGGTCGCGCAGTCCGCTGGCGAACGCACCGGGCGAGTAGTCGCCGAGCGGTTTGGCCGACTCGCCGTGACCGAGAAGATCGGGCGCGATCACATCGTGATCGACGGCGAGGCGCGGCATCACCGCATCCCACGTCCGGGAGTTCCCGCCCAGCCCGTGAACGAGGAGAACCACCTCGCGGGGCCGGCGTCCCTGGCGCCGGGAGAGCTGGCCGGCGCGGCGGTACCGAACGTCGTGGCCGTGGAGGGTCACGTGCTGCAACGGCGCTGGTCGGGTCACGATTTCAGTATGGCGGAGCCGGGGTCGAGTGGGTGGCGATGGCGCTCGGATGTCCCGTGGAGTGGAACCGCCGTCGCGGCAGCGGCCCTGGCGCCGACCGGTGCGGCCCGGCCCGCGCGCTCAGCAGACGGCGCGGACGTACGGGTACGGATTGACGGCAACGCCGCCGCCAGGGTGCACCTCGAAGTGGAGGTGGTTCGCCGTGGTGTTGCCGGTGTGGCCGACGTAGCCGATGACCTCGCCCTGCGACACGGATCGGCTCGGGCCCTCCCAGCCGTTGAGGTGGGCGTAGAAGTAGCGCGTCCCGCTCGCACCGTTCACCCACGCCGAATTGCCGCCGAGGCTGGTCGTCTTCATCTGGACCGACCCGGACTCGACCGCGACGACCGGCGTACCGAGCGGCGACATCATGTCGACACCCTCGTGGCTGCGCCCGGCCGAACGCGCCGCGCCCCAGGTGTCGGCGAACGCTCGCGGGCCGGCGATCGGACAGATCATTCCGGAGCCGGCGTTCGACGACGGGGGTTCGACGACCGGCTCGGGCTCGTTCGGGGCCTCCGCGTTGGCGGCCGGCTCGGGCGACGGAGCAGCAGCCGCCGGCTGGGGAGCAACGGCCGCCGGAGCAGCTGCGGCCGGGCCACTGGCGCCCGAGCCACCCGATGACGCGCTGTTCGACGCGCTGTTCGCGGCATTCGAGACGATCGCCTTCGACGCGGACTCGTCGGCTGCTCGTTGTGCATCGGCGGCGGCTCGTTCTGCATCGGCGGCGGCTTGCGCGGCGATCACGGCCTCCCGGGCTTCGCGCTGCCGATCGAGTTCGGCCTGGACCGCCTCGTCGATCAACCGCTGCTTCTCCACCTCGGCGAGATGGACGACCTCCGCTTCGGCCGCCGCCTTCAGGTCAGCGAAACGCTGCTGGGCGGCGTCGGCCTCACCCTGTCGCGCCTCGAGGTCGGCGCGCCGGGCGTCGACCTGCTCGGAGACGGCATCGAAGTCGTCGAGGGCGACCGAGGCGTTGCCTCGCGCGACGCTGGTCAGGAGTTCGGCGGTGATCTCGTCGTTGGCGTGGTCGAGGTCGATCAACAACGGAAAGGTCGAGGTTCCCGACTCGGTGAACGCGCGCACTGCCTGGGCCTCGAGTTCGGTCCGCATCGCCGATGCCTGCGCCTCGACTGCGGCCAGTTCCGCTTTGGCGTCGACGATCTCGACGCCGAGCTGGTCGACCTCCGACTCGGCGTCGAACATCTTCTGCGACGCTTCGTTGGCGCGGTCGCGCGCCGCTTGGATCTCGCGGGCGGCCTGCGCGGCGGGGCTGGATTCGGCTGATGTCGGGGCAGGGGCGGCGAGGGCGCTGAAGGCGATCGACGACAACCCGACCACGGCGGCCACGCGCAGAAGACGGCCTCGGCGCATCGATCGCTGCAGTCTCCCGTCCGTCGTCACGGGACGCCACGCTATCTGGATATTACAGTTCGATGACGGCACGGGCGGCCCGGCGATCAACCATGCGGGTTATCGTGGCCCCGTGGGAGGTTCGGCGGGAACGCCGCATCCGGGACCGTGGCACGACGGTTCGGCACCGACCGTGGTCGACCGGTGGCCGCGCGCGGTCGTCGTCGGGTTCGCCCTCGTCGCGGCGATGGTGATGTCAGCGGGGTGCGGGAGCGACGAACCCGATCAACAGGCCGCATCGGTGTCGACCGACGCGGTGCTCATCGCGCTCGTCGACTGGGCGGTCGAGAGCGACCCGCCCCCGACCACCACGGGCGACGAACCACCCGTCGTGTACATCACGGCGTCGAACGGCGACACGATCGACGCCGCCGCCCAGGCGTCGGTCGTGGCGGCCACGGCCGACGACGCGACCGTCCGATTCGCCGACGAGCGGAGCGAGGCGATCGACGACCGAGGCCGACGACCAACACGTCCACGACGACGGTGTGCTGCTCGTGGTCGGTGAACTTCCGGCGGACGTTCCGCTGTCCGACGTCACCGTGGAGCGCTACCGCGACCTCGACGACACCAGCGTCTTCGTCGTGACCCTCACTGTGAACGGCGACGGGGCGTCGGTCACCGGGGCGCAGACGGAGTGACATAGCGCGCGGCGATCGCGATGGCATGCTCCGCATCGGCGTCGCTGACATCCTCGCTGGGATCGGCCGCCCGCGACCGGAGCGCGGCGAGCACATCCCGGTCGTCGGTCGGCGCGTCGGGCTCCGCACCGGTCACCAGGTCGACTGCGCACGACGCGTCGATGATCGCCAGCCGCAGCGATCCGACCTCCCAGGCGCGCCTCGCCATGACGAGCCGTTGCAGCGCGACCGACAACGGATCGATCAGCTCGTGCTCGTGGATCCGGGCGGTCCGGCTGGCACGGAGGAACAGCAGCAGGCTGGGCACGTACATGAGCGTGAGCACCGTCATGCTCACCTCGATCGGCAGCGAGATCGGCGTCGCGATGATCCCGCCGAACACCCACGCCAGCTGGAACTCGGTCTCGTAGAGCGCACCGGTTCTGCCGAGCATCGTCTCGGGGGCCACGCGCTGGACGAGGGCGTCGAAGGCGTTGCGGCCGAGCGTGGTCGACAGGCCGACGAGCCCGGCGATCAGTAGCAGGAGCGGTATCGACACGCCGAGAATCCCGACGGCCGTGAACACCGCCGGAGCGGCGATCGCCGCCGCGATCATCTGTTCCTCGCGGAGCCGCCCGCGCAGCAGCGTGGCGGCCGAATGCCCGATGAACGCGCCACCGGCATAGCTGGCCGCGGCGAGCCCGTAGATGAAGGCCGGCTCGCTGTCTCGGCGGAGCGAGAAGGCGATCGTGAAGATGAAGAAGCCGACCGCGGCGCGGATGGCCATCATCCCGATCGAGCTGACCACGATCGACGGTGTCAGCGACTCGGTGAACTGCAGTTCGTCGACCTCGGCCCGCACGTGGTGCAGGAGGTGGATCATCAGCGCCACGACGCCGGCACTTGCGTACAGCAGCGCGGCGACGCGCAGCGTCCATTCGGGCCCGGTCGCCCGGAGCAGGAGGACGGCACCGACGGCCGCGAGGGCGGCCGTGATGCTGGCGAAGCGGGCCAACCGGGCATTGGCCGCGACGAGACCATCCGGGTCGTCGACCAGGCTCTGCACGAGCGTCTGCTTCACGATGCCCGACGCCTTGCTGGCCACCAGGAGGGCGAGAGCGATCGGATAGAACGCGAGTTCGAGCAACGTCGACACGAGCGCGAGGCAGCACAGTGCCCGGAAGAAGTAGAAACCCGCCGCGACGTACCGCTGGGTGTGCCGGAACCGGTCGACGGCAGGGCCGATCAGCGGTGCGAGGACAGCGAGCGGGATCATCGTGACGAGGAGGTACAGCAGGACCTGCTCGCGGGAGGCGTCCGGACTGATGTTGAAGAACAGCGACCCGGCCAGGCTCACCGTGACGAAGGCGTCGGCTGCGGCCCCCAGGCCGTGAGCGATGCTCATCCGGACAAGGGCTCCGTCGCCGAGCGTCGAGCTCCGCAGGCCCGCCCAACGCCGGTGTGCGCTCACCCCGGCGAGTCGAGCTGTCGGGCAGCGTGAGCCGCCGAGCGGACGCCGACTTCAGCCATGCGCCGAAAACTACCGGATCGGTCGACTCTGCCGGGGTTGTTCGTCCGGGGGCGCGAGGCCACGGTCAGGGGGTGACTGTGGCCTCGGGACGGACGCTGCAAACTGGGGGGTTAGAGGTCGACATCCCACTCGAGCGATCCCGGGGGAGGGAGCCGATCGAGCCCCACCACTCTGCCTCGGAATCGCGGCCACCACACGTGACATGAGTCGCACCGCCCCGCCACGTTGGCGGGAGGGTGTGGCGAGTAAGCGGGCCGGTTTGGTGGCCGGTTGGTGAACGGTGTGCGCTAGCCGCCGGCGCGCTTGCGCGGGTCCGCAGGAAAGGCCCGGGCCGCGACCAACCGGGTCGAGATGTCCCCCGCCTTGGCGATGATGCCGTCGAGTCCGGCCCCGCACCCCTCGATCAGGGCCTCCTGACTGGCGTCGGTCACCTCCTCGATCCGTACGCGCGCCGCCCGCCCGCGGTCGGTGAGATCGTCACCGTCCATCCAGCCGCGCGCCTGCAGGTTGGCCACCGCGGCGCCGAGTTGCGGTGGTCCGAACCCACGGGTGGCGCTGTACTCGCCGAGGCCGAAGCCGAGCCACCGTTCCGTGAGCACGTTCGCCTCGACCGCGGTGAGTCCGGCCGCGACGAGTGCCGCGAGGTGGCCGTCGCCGCGATGTTCCCGAACGAGTTCCGCGGCGCGCCACAGCCGGCCGGCCGGCGACGTCGGGACCGGCAGGGAGCGCAAGGCGCTGAACAGCGGACGGCCGAGACCGTCGAGGTCGGCCAGGACGGCGAGCAACGGGTCGGCGACGGCCGCGCAGTCGTCCGGGTCGGCGACCGCGGCGACGCTCGCCGTGCCGCCGTCTTCGCGGGCGGCGAGGATGTCCTCGCGCGGCACGAGCGCAGATCCGGCCTCGTACACGGCGGCGATCAGGCCGGGCTCGAACACGCCGAACGTGGCCGCCACGACCGACGCCGTCGGGGAACCGAGCGCAGCCGCACGACCCCACACGTAGCCAGGGAGGAAATCGACGCCGAGCGCGTCGAGACGCGCACCGGCCTGCGGCGACCACCAGCCCTGCGTCGCGATCGGTTCGAGCGCATCGCGGAGGCGGCGAGCCGGTGTCGCCGTCACGTCCGGGGCGTCGATGGTGTCGGCGAGCGGGGCGAGGAAGATCGCGGCGATGTCGCCGTACTTCATCGCCGGGCCTGCGCCGCGGCCGCGTCGACCAGATCGGCGAATGACGACTCGACCGCATCGCGGAAGTCCGTCGGCGCATCGATCGCGACGGGATCGATGAACAGACCGATGTCGAATCGCCCGTCGTACGACAACGCGGTCGCGTTGCACCCGGTGCCGGCCACGGGACCCATCGTGACGATGTTGCAGACCCGCGCCCCGGCGACGTAGAGCGTGAACGGCGCCCCGCGCAGGTTCGACGTGGCGAAGTCGATCCGGCCGGCGGCCGCGCGGGCGGCCTGCGTGACGACGGACGTGGGCAGCAGGTTGGCGATGCCCGACACCGCGCCCATGCCTCCCCCGGACGACATCGCCTCACGGCTTGCCGCCAGACGCTCACGAATGTCGTCGACCCGCTCGGCGAGTGGCATCGGCGTGCCCGGAACCTGTACCGGGACCGGCGTGAACGAGTTCCCCCCGACCGCGGAGTCGGTGCGGGTGCTGAGCACGAAGCTGGTGTTGAAGGCATCGACCTCGATGCCGCGGTCGGCGTGATACCGAACCGCACCCTCGGTCAGCCCGGCGAGGAACAGGTCGTTGATCGAGGCGCCGAGATCCCGGGCCGCGGCCTTCAGGTCGTCGAGCGACACCGACACCCACTCGAGATGGCGGTGCCGCGAGCGTTGCTTCCAGAGTGGCGATCCGCCGGACACGTCGTTGCCCGAACCCGACAATGCGCCGACGGTCGACGTCGCGATCGAGGCGAGCTTGCCGAGCTGGTCGCCCGCCCGCTGCGGATCCGCCGGCCAGATCATCACCTCGCCGGTGGCCCGACGGACGATGCCCAGCTGCCGGCGGACGAGATGGCTGAGCGTCTTGGTGGCCGTGTTGCCGAACCCGCGCGCCTGGTCGCCGCCCTGCTCCTTGGCCGAATGGGTCGCCACGGCGTTCGCCACGACGGCCTCGAGATCGACCTCGGGCGGCGGTGGATCGTTGGGGTCGATCTGCTGGTACAACTCGGCCATGCGGAGCTGACCGATGCCGTCGCTGATGGCGTGGTGCACGATCGCCCACAGTGCGGAGCGCCCTCCCTCGATGCCGTCGATCACGACGAAGCGCCACAGCGGGCGGGTGCGATCGAGGGGTTCCTGGTAGAGCTGGGCGGCCAGATCGAACAATTGCCGCTCGGTGCCCGGCGCCGGGAGCTCGAGGTGGCGGACGTGGAAGTCGACGTCGAACTCGGGGTCGGGTGCCCAGGCCGGTGGGGAGAGGCGGGCGAGTCCGGGCACGACGCGCTCGAAGAGCCGCGGCATCTTCACGACCGCGTGACGCATCGTCAGTCGGAAGTGGTCGAAGTCGAGCGGGCCGTCGAGGATGGTGAGCGACGCGCCGTTGGGGTTCAACCACGGGTCCTTCTCGATGCTCCACATCAGTGCCTCGTGGTCGGACATGCGGTCCGAGAAGCGCATCTCCCGTTCGCGTCGTGCCATGTGATCCTCGTCGGTGTCGCGTCAGGTATCGGTGCCGGGTCGACGGTCGGCCTCGGCCGACGGGTCGCCCCGGTACCCGGGTGGGTAGGTCAGTGCCAGCTCGTCCTCGGTCGGCGTGCGATGCACGCGCGACTCGGGCGGCAGCAACGCGGAGATCGCCTTCATGATCCGCTTGGTGTCGGCGTCGGCACTGCGGTACTTCAACTCCACGGGCGCGTCCGACGGTCGCCGTGACGAGCGGCCGGTCGTTCAGCGACAGCCGTGGCAACCGGGAGCTGCGCGGCCACACCTTCTCGGTGCCCCACAGCCCGACCGGGATCACCGGTGCGTGCGTGGCCGCGGCGAGGCGGGCCGCGCCCCACCGGCCCTTGAGCTCGGGGTCGAAGAAGGCCGGCCCGCGGGGGATCGTCCCTTCGGGGGCCATCATCAGCAACTCGCCGACCTCGAGCGCGGCGATGGCGGCCTCGAGGGGCTCGTCGGACCCGGTGCCTCGATCGACGCGGATGCCGCCCATCGCCTTGGCGAGGCGTCCCACGAGCGGGACGTCGAACAGCTCCTTCTTCCCCAGCCCGCGCATGTTCCGACCCGCCTTGGCGAGCACGAGACTCATGACGGCGGGGTCGAAGTAGGAGCGGTGGTTGAACACCACGATCGCCGCGCCGGAGGCGGGGATGTTCTCGATGCCGTCGATCTCGACACGGGCGTTCGGGGTGACGATGCCCGGCCGCATGAACGGGCGGGTCCACTCCTGGAGCTCCGCGCCGCCGATCTTGGAAACGCCGTCGGCCTTGTCGAAGTGGCGCACGGGCCAGCCCCGGACGGTGGCCGTGGCCCGCAGCTGCGCGTCGGGATTGACGGCGACCGGATGCCCGACCAGCGCCAGCAACGGCGCATCGAAGTAGCTGTCGCTGTAGGCGTAGCTCCGAGCGAGGTCGACCCCGTGGTCGGCGGCCCACGCCTCGACGGCTTTCGCCTTGGCCCGCCCCCAGACGAAGTCGCCGTCCATCCTTCCGGTGAACGTCGTGCCGTCGGCATCGAGACGCCACCTCGAGGCGATGACGTCGTCGAGCCCGAGCAGCTCGGCGAACGGTTCCACGAACGCGTGCGGCGAGGTGGTGGCGAGCACGACCAGGCGCCCCGCGGCGCGATGTTCCTCGATCAGACGGAGAGCGGCAGGATGGACGAGCTCGGCGAGATCGTGCGCGGCGAGTTCCATGGCGGCGCGCACATCGGCGACCGACCATCCGGCAGCGGTCCTGCTCGCCAATCGCGCCGGCTGCATCATCAACCAGTTCTCGCCGAATCGCGTGTAGAACCGCATCAGCACGTCGCCGAGCGGGAGTTCGCTCTCACCGCCGATGCCCGCCTCGCTCAAGCGGTGACGGAACGCCGTTCCGGAAGGGGCCGAGACCAACGTCCGATCCAGGTCGAAAATGGCGGCGGCTTGAACCCGGGGCATACCCGATCATCCCGCCCGACGGCGGCGAACGCAAGCGGATCAGGCCGGTCAGCCCTGAATCCGTGTCAGCTCATCGGGTTCATCTGGCGTCGATCCGGGCCATTCCTCGTTCCACCGCGGCGATCAACTCCGGCCGCAGATCGGCGGCGGCGATGATGCGATGCACCGAACCGACGGCGCGGGCCCGTTCCACGCTGTGCACCGCGTCGAACTCGGCGGCCACCGCGCCGAGCATCTCGGTCCGCACGAGCGTCGTCGTGGCGCGGAGTTCGGCACGGCGAGCACCGACCTCGGAATGCGGTGCCGCGGCGAGGGCTGCTGCCGCCTGCCGCACCCGCTCGTCGGTCCGGGTCCGTTCGTCGACGTCGCGGGTGAACACGACCGCCGCGGCGGGCGCTCCACCGATCACCGACGCGAACGATCCCTCGACGGCGAGCACTTCCATGTCGTCGTTGAGCTTGGCCGAGAACACGACGAACGCCCCGCCGTGGTAGCGCGACACGACACACAGGACGAACGGGCCGTCGAAGTTCACGATCGACCGCCCGATCTCCGCGCCGTACTCCAGCTGGAGACGGCGGAGCGATTCGGGCGAACCGTCGAAGCCGGACAGATTGGCGAGCATCACGACGGGTCGGCACCCGCTCGCCGAGTTGATCGCCCGGGCCACCTTCTTCGACGACAAGGGGAACAACGTGCCCGCCGACCACTGGCCCGGGCCGTCGGCCGGGGTGAGCCCATGGCGGGGCAGCGGCCGCGACTCCATGCCGATCAGCGTCACCGCCAGGCCGCCGAGACGGGCGTCCTGGACGACCGCCATTTCCGCCTCGGCCATCTCGGGCCAGCGTTCGAGCGGCGCGCAGTCGTCGTCGACGACGGCGGCCATCACGGTGCGGATGTCGAACGGCTTCTTGCGATCGGGGTTGGCCTCGGCGGAGAAGACGTCGCCGACGGTGCGGAATTCGATCCCGTCGACGACGTGGGGTTCGGAGCGCACGTCCCGATCGGCCGGATCGGGCGTGACGGTGCGACGCGGCCAGCGCTCGCCCGGCGCGCGATAGGTGAGTTCGTAGTGCCGGTGGAGCAGCTCGCACGCGGCCGTCAGCGTCGGCGCCCAGTACTGGGCCTCACCGTTCGGACCCATGATCCGCTCGTACCCGCCGATGCCGAGGTTGTCCTCGGCCGCCACGCCGCCCGAGTACTCGATCGCCTGCTTGCCGGTGAGGACCATCGCGCTGTCGGGGGTCATGACGAGCACGCCCTTGGTGTGCATGAGCATCGTCGCCTCGGCGTTCCAGTACGGCTGGGCACCGACGTTGATCCCGGCGACCACGACGTTGACCTCGCCCCCGCGCTGGGTGTGCTCGACCAGGCGCCGCAACACCCGCGCCACCCAGTCGAGATTCTCGCTGCCCGAATCCATGGCGATCTTGGCGCCCGCCGACAGGGCGAACCACTCGATCGGCACGTCGAGTTCGACGGCGAGGTCGATCGCCGCCAGCAGCCGGAGGCATTCCGGCTCGGCGATCGAACCCATCGCCCTGGTCGGGTCACCGAGCAGGGCCACGCGGGTCATCCCCTCGGGGTGCTGCAGGGTCGGCGTGGAGACCACACCGACGACGACCCCGGCGGTGTTGCCTCCGGCCGGACGATCGACCGGCCCGAGCACCCCGGCCTCGTCGAGGTCGTACTCGACGAACGAACCGTCGGCGCCGCGCAGCGCGGGGATCAGCTCGTACGGGTAGGTGAGCCCGCGGCGGCGCATCTGCACGAGCTTGCGGGTGTAGTCGTCGAGCGGCTGCATCGCCTCGGTGGGCGGCTCGGTGAGGCGCACCGTGACACCGTGGCCCGGTTCGTACCCGATGCGCACGACCGCTTCGACCGGCTCGGATCCGCCGGACGCGAGACTCCCGCTGACCACCACCTGCTCCAGGCCCAGCCCCTCGGTGAGCGGCGCGAGTCGCCGGGCCACCGCGTCGAACGCCTCGGGCGGCAGGTCGACCACCGGCCACACGTAGAGCATGATGCGGTTCCACTCGAGCGCGTCGGCGCCGGGGAGACTGCTGCGCGCGTCGCGGAGCGCGTCGAGACAACCGACGAGTACGTGCTCGACCTCGGGCAGCGCGACCACGTTGCCGTTCTCGTCGCGCACGGGCGTCACGTCGCGTACTTCGGCTACCGCGATCAACCGCCGGTCGGATTGGCCGACCCGGGCGACGCAGTCGAACAGATGAACGTCACCGGGCGACGGGAGCGGGCTGATCTCGAAGTTCTCGAGCCGCCACATCTGCAGGCGGCGGGCGATCATCGGGTGGAGTCCGCGGAACTTGATGTCCTCCTCGAACGTCGTCGGATCCGTGCTGGCCGCTACGTCGCCTTCCGATTCCATCCAGTACGGGCGCAGTCCGCCGCTGTCCGCACGACGGAACGTCAACACGGCCATCCTCGTGCGCGGATGGGACGGGATCAGGCTGACCCGTCGCACCGACGCCGGCAGGTCGACGGTGCGCAGCAACGAGCCGATCTCGGCCGCCAGCGCGTCGATGTCGATCGGGCTCGACGCGGGAAGCGGGAGGTAGACGTCGGCGACCGCATTGTCCGACGACGGAACCGTCGCCGCCGCGCGGGCGACCGCGCCCAGCGCGGCGGGCAGCGCCTCGGCACCCGCCCGGACGGCGATGATGTGCACCGTGCGGTCGTGATGGGCGTACGACGCGCGGACCACGACGTGCTCGTCGACGTGTTCGACCGCCATCGGGCCGAGGGCGCGGATCCGGTAGTACCGGCGGGTGAGCACCTCGAGCAGAGGCCCCGGCGACGCAGGTGGTCGCGAAGAGTTCGCCTTCCGCCAGGATCGGTCCGAGCGGGAACGGGCACGCCACGAGCCGATCGGCGGTGGCGGACCCGTCGGAGGCCGAGTCGGCGGCGAGGCTGGTCGAGTGCGCCAGGTCGACGGCGATCTGACGCATGGTCGCCGACACGTCGGTGCGCACCTCGTCGACCAGCGGGCGGTCGAAGAGCCCGTAACGGACCGCCCTCGCCAGGCTGGCGACCGACGGATGACGCCGGCGGGTCGCCTCGATCACGTGGTCGAGCGTGTCGCGCAGGCCCGGCAGCGGCGACTCCTGCCGGTCGAGCAACGACATGACGACGGGCACCTGGTCGTCGCGTCGTTGTTGCGCCATGAAGATGCGCAGCAACGCCGCTTCCAGTTCGTCGGACGGATCGAGGCCGTCGATGCCGTAGTGGGCGACCGCTCGCGTCAGCCGATCGACGAACCAGGTCGGGAGTCCTTCGCGCTCCGCGTCGAGCGAACGAAGGAACGTGTTGAAGTACTCACGGGACGACGTCACGGTTTCACCGTCGATGTCCTGGCGCTCGGGCGAGAGCGCGCACAGGTCGGCGAACGCGTCGAGGATCCCCAGGGCGGCGCGTTCGGTGATCGAGTCGCTGTCGACCTGCTCCCGGGCTCGTGCCGGGTCCACGTCGAACCCGAGCACGAAGGCGCGCACGATCTCATCGGCCGAGGCGGTCGCCGCGCCCCCGAACGCATCCAGATCGATCGTCCGCTGCTCCGTTCCCGGGGTCGCTCCGCCGTCGACGTCGTCCGCCTCCAGGCGGAACAGCGGCGCACCGGCGAGGACCTGCACGTTGCGACTGACGAACACGTCGCGCACGCGTCCGCGGATGGGTGCGGGGACCGCCATCTCCATCTTCATCGCTTCGATCACGGCGAGCCGCTGACCGACCTCGACGACGTCGTCCACCGCGACGTCGACGCCGACCACGAGGGCCGACGACGGCGCCCGCACGACGCCCGCATCGTCACGGGAGAATCGGTGGGCCACGCCGTCGACCTCGACCAACTGGTCGCTGTCCTGGGTCGTCGACACGATGCCGAACACGTGCCTGACCGATCGTCAGCCGGCTCCGCGATCTCCCCAGCCGTTCGACATCGACGAGCGCCGTGACACCGTGGAGCGTGACCTCGAAGCGGGTCGGCCCGAGGGATCGGACACCGACCACGTACGACTGGGCTCCTTGTCGCAACTCGATGTCGTGCCCGACGTCGAGCGTGGCCTGCGGGCGGCCGCGATTCGCCCACCCGAGGAAGGTGGCCTGGTCGGCGGCGGCCTGCAGCTGGTCGGCGTCGAGCGCGGCGGCGACGAGCGCGACGTCGGCGTGACGCGTGGGCAGGTGGTCGCCTGCCGCGGTGAGCCGGTCGAGCCAGGCCGTGTCGATCCGGCCGGCGATGACCTCGGGCCGACCGAGCAGGTCGATCAGGAACGACTTGTTCGTCGTGCCGCCGCGGACCAGCACCGTCATCTGGGCGAGCGCCCGATGGAGCCGGCCGAGGGCCTCGTCGCGGTCGCGACCGGAGGCGATGATCTTGGCGATCATCGAGTCGTACTCCGGCGGGATCACATCGCCCTCGCCGATGCCGGTGTCGACCCGGATCCCGGGACCGACGGGCAGCGACAGCGTCTCGACGACGCCCGGCGCGGGGGCGAACCCCCGCTGGGGATCCTCGGCGTTGAGCCGCGCTTCGATCGCATAGCCGAACGTCGGCGGTGCGTCGCCTTCGAGACGTCCTCCGCCGGCGACGTGGATCTGGAGCTTCACGAGGTCGAGCCCGGTGGTCAGCTCGGTGACCGGATGTTCGACCTGCAACCGCGTGTTCACCTCGAGGAACGAGAACGTCTGCTCCTCCGGCTGGTAGAGGAATTCCACCGTGCCGGCGTTCTGGTACCCGGCGGCGGCCGCGAGCCGTACGGCGGCTGCCCGCAGGTCTCGATCCTGTTCGACCGTGAGGGCCACACAGTGCGATTCCTCGATGACCTTCTGGTTGCGCCGTTGCATGGTGCAGTCGCGCACGCCCACCGCCCAGACGGTTCCATGACCGTCGGCGATGATCTGCACCTCCACGTGCCGCGCATCGGTCACCACCCGTTCCATGAACACCGTGGCATCGCCGAACGACTTGAGCCCTTCCGCACAGGCGCTCGTGAACGCCTCGGCAAGGCCGGCCGCGTCGTCCACCTTCCGGATACCACGGCCGCCGCCACCGGCGGTCGCCTTGATCATCAGCGGGAACCCGATCGCCTGCGCGTGCCGGCCGGCCTCGTCGATCGACTCCACCGGGCCGCCGCTCCAGGGCGCGACCGGCACGCCGGATCGTTCCGCGAGATGCTTGGCCTCGATCTTGTCGCCCAGCCTGCGCATCACGTCGGGCGAGGGCCCGATGAACACCACGCCGAGCCGCTCACACAGTTCGGCGAACTCCGGCCGCTCGGCGACGAACCCCCAGCCGACCCAGGCCGCATCGGCACGCGAGGCGACGAGCGCCCGCTCCAACGCATCGAGGTCGAGATACGGACTCCCCGCTCCCGCCGCCCGGTCGTCGTCGAGACACACGGCTTCGTCGGCCTCGCGCACGAACATCGCCGTCCGTTCGGCCCGGGTGTGCAGGGCGATCACCCGGAGATCGGCATACCCGCCGCCAGAATCGCGGACGGATTCGTAGCGCAGTTCCCGAGCGGCGTTGATGAGCCGCATCGCTGCTTCGCCGCGATTGACCACGGCGATTCTGCGGATTCCCCGGTCCATCGAGGCCCACCTTAGGTGACCCTGTGACGGCGACATAGCGCCGCCAGATCAGTGGCGTTGCACGACCTGCGAGGTGGAGGTGGCGCCGAACACGCCGTCGGCGTCGACCAGCATTCCCATCGAGAAGCCGTGCCCGATGGCGCCGACGAACCGCGTGTCGCCGACCAGGCCGACCCACTCGCCGACCGGCGGGCGGACCACATGGGCGCTCACGTCGGGGTTGATGGCCGTCGTCGATGCCGGCAGACCGTTCACGCCGAGCAGGTTCACGCAGTCCATCGGCGCCGTCACCCGCGACGTCGCCCGGACGGCTTCACCGGCCACGACCGGCACCCGCAACCGCACCCACGCGACCGACGGGCCGTCGAGCGGCTGGGCGTTGCGGCGCAACTCGGCCCCGGAGCCG
Organism: Ilumatobacteraceae bacterium; assembly: GCA_963752815.1. GTDB lineage: Bacteria > Actinomycetota > Acidimicrobiia > Acidimicrobiales > Ilumatobacteraceae > Sva-07. The sequence continues at coordinate 80,923 of CAVVZI010000015.1, forward strand.
AGGAACCCGGCCACGCCGGCGAAGTCCCCGGTGCTCGGCAGCTCTTCGGGAGCCGGGAGCGCCCCGATCAGCTCGTCGTCGTCGATGGTCGACACCGGGACCTCGCCGTCGGTCAGATCCTCGTCCCGGATGCGCAGCGTGCGGGCCCGCACACACTCGTGCTGGGCGGAGCGCACGATCGAGTCGACGACCTGGATGATCTTGCCCTCCCGGATCACCACGTGATCGATCCACAGCGGCTCGCCGATGGGGACCGGCCGGACGAGGTCGACGGTGAGCCGGCTCAGGCTCATCGGTGCCAGCGTCGGGACGTCCTCCAGGACGTGGCCGAGCAGGGCCAGCACCGCACCGCCGGCCTGTGCGCCGGGGCTCCACGAACTCTGCGTGGACATCGATCCGACGAACGCGTCGTCCTCACGCCGGTACAGCGCCTGTTCATCGGCCATCGCCGCGCTCCTCGATCCGCTCGTCGTGTGGTCGGATCGAACCTATTCGCCGCGTCCGAACGCCGCGCGGTCGCCAGGTTCGAGCGGACCTCGATGAACGGGCTCAGTTCTGTTCGTCGCGGGTGCCGAGCTTGACCGTCACCGTGGCGGACTTGCCGTCACGCTCGTACGTGACCTTGACCTCGTCGCCCGGCTGATGCTGGGCGATGGCCGTGGCGAGGGCGTCCGGCGTGGCGATGGTCGCGTCATCGATGCTCGTGATCACGTCACCGTTGCTGAGGCCGGCGTCGTCGGCCGCGGATCCACTGGTCACGTCGACGACGGTGACGCCGTTGCCGTCCTGTTCCGGCTGGGTCGACACACCGAGCAGGGCATGGAGCGGAACGTCGCCGTTGCGCAGATCGTCGATGAGTTGCTTGGCGGGATCGATCGCGATCGCGAACCCGACGTTCTGCGCGCCCGAGCCGGCGATCGCGGTGTTGATCCCGACCACCTGGCCGGACATGTTCAGCAGCGGTCCGCCCGAGTTGCCGGGATTGATCGCGGTGTCGGTCTGGATGAGGTTGACGAGTCGAACGCCGTTGGGCTCGGTCAGTGACCGTCCGGTCGCCGACACGATCCCCGTGGTGACGGTCTGCCCACCGGACAGGTCGAGCGCGTTGCCGACGGCCACGAGTTGATCGCCCACCTGGAGCGACGAGCTCGAGCCGAGCTCGATCGGGGTCAGCCCGGTCTCGTCGACCTTCAACACGGCCAGGTCGGAATTGGGATCGGCGGCCACCACCGTCGCGGCGGCGTTGCTGCCGTCACTGAAATCGACGGTGATGTCGGTCGCTCCCTCGACCACGTGGTTGTTGGTGACGATGTAGCCGTCCTCGGTGAGCACGAATCCCGTACCGGCGGCCTGACCCTCCGCGGTCTGTCCGAACGTGTCGGTCTGGACCACGGAATCGTGGATCGACACGATCGACGGCGTCGCCTGCGCGACGAGCGCGGCGATCGGATTGTCCGCCGCAGTCGTCGAACTCGCGGCGACCGCGCTCGATGGCGTCGCGGTCGCGGCATCGTTGCTCGTCGCGACGGCGACGATGCCGCCGGACACGGCGGCACCGACGAGGGCGCTGACGACGACGGCCGTCAGGAGGCGTGTGTTCTTGCGGCCGTCGCCCGGCGCCGACCCCGATGATGATGGCGTCGGCGTCGTCGGCGCGGGCGGCGCGGGCGGGGCGGGGGGTGGCGCGAAGGACGCCGCGTTCGCCTCGAACGTCGGCGGCTGGGTGGGGGGATTCATCACGTCGGTCATCGGTCTGTCCGCGGTCCTTTCGAATTCGGGTGAAGGCTCGGCAAACCCGTCATTGCGGGCCCCGAGGCACACATCCATCCTGAGCGTGCACGGTGAGGGGCCGGTAAGGGCCAGACGTGGATGACCGAAGAAATTGACCGAAGAATTGGCCAACCACCTGCGATGAGCCAGAGGTCCACCCCTCGGGCGGTTCGCTCACCGCCGACGATCTGCGATGAGCCAGAGCGCCACCCCTCGGGCCGTTCGCTCATCGCAGGCGATCTGGGCGGCGCGGGCTCGGTGCGGCACGGGCGGGGGAAATCGGGCAGCATGAACGGGTGACCACCCGACCCGGTCGCGACGCCGGCGGAGGCCGCACGCTCATGCAGCACCAACACGACCACCACACGAACGATTCGAGCGGTAGCGAGCCGGAAGCGCCGCGCAAGCCGAAACAGGAACAGGAGGAGGCGACGACCGACGTCACCGAGGTCGCCCCCGGGATCGTGCGGACCCAGCTGCCCATCAACATGCCGGGGCTCGGCCACGTGAACTGCTACGTGTTGGAGGACGAACGGGGCATCGCCGTCGTCGATCCCGGCCTCCCGGGCCCGGAATCGTGGGACTTCCTCGTCGACCGCCTCGGGCGGGCCGGCTTCACCGTCGACGACGTCCACACCGTCGTGGTCACCCATTCGCACCCCGACCACTTCGGCGGCGCCATGCGACTCCGCTACGAATCCGGCGCCGACATCGTCACGCACGAGACGTTCCGCACGATGTTCGACCGTGCCGACCTCAGCAGTGACGAGGATTCCGACGCCCTCGACCTCAACTCGCCCGACGATCGCGCCGCGGCGATGGAGCGCCACCTCGCCGAACCGACCCCGTGGGGAGGACGGCGCAGCGGCCCGCCGAAGGAGTTCCTCGACCGCATCCGGGCCGCCGGGGAATCGATGGAGACGACGTTCGCCACGCCGCGGCCGACGCGGCCGCTCGTCGACGGGCAGACGATCAAACTGGCGCGCCGGGAGTGGGTGGCGATGCACACCCCCGGCCACACCTACGACCATCTCTGCCTGTACGACCCCGAGTTCGGCGTGGTGCTCACCGGCGACCACGTGCTCCCGTCGATCACGCCCCACATCAGCGGGTTGGCACCCGAGCCCGACCCGCTGGCGCTGTTCTTCGCGTCGCTGACGCGCATGGCCGAGATGACCGACATCTCCATCGCGCTCCCGGCGCACGGGCATCCGTTCGAGGACCTCCGCGGTAGGGCCGGGGCGATCATCGAACATCACGAGGAACGGCTCGACATCATCCGCGAAGCGCTCCCCGAACTCCCGAACGGCACGGTCGACGAGTTCATGCGCGTGCTGTTCAGGGAGCGGTCGTGGGGCGAGATGGCCGAGAGCGAGACGTACGCCCACCTCGAGCACCTTCGCGAGAGCGGCGAGCTCGCCAAGCACTTCGACGGCGGGCTGGCGCACTACACGCTCGTCGGCTGAACGTCGACGCGACGCGGGTTCGGCCGGCGCTCGTCAGCCGGTGAGTGGTCAGCCGGCGACGTCGGCGATGGCGCTGTCGAGGATCGACAGCCCGAGGTCGAGTTCGTCGTCGGTGATGGTGAGCGGTGGCGCGATGCGGAACACACCGCCCATGCCACGGAGCGCGGTGATGTTCATCGACAGTCCGAGTTCGAAGCAGCGGCGTGTGATCGCGGCCCCGAGTTCCGGGCTCGGCTTCTTCGACTCCTTGTCGCTGACGACCTCCAGGCCGACGAGCAGGCCCCGCCCGCGCACGTCACCGACACAGTCGTAGCGCGCGTGCAGTTCCTCGAGCCCGGCCATCAGCCGTGCGCCGGCCGCAGCTGCCCGCGCCGCGAGGCGATCGCGGACGACGACCTCGATCACCTTCAGGCCCACTGCGGCAGGCAGCGGGTCGGACACGTGCGTCGTATAGAAGAGAAAGCCGCGTTCGTGGGCCTCCTCCTCGATCGCGTCGGTCGTCATCACCGCCGCCAACGGCAACCCGGCGCCGAGCGTCTTCGACAGCGTGAGGATGTCGGGCACGACCCCGTCGCGTTCGAACGCGAACATCGTGCCGGTGCGGCCGAGCCCGGTCTGGGCTTCGTCGAGGATCAGCAACATGTCGCGCTCGTGACAGCGCGCCTGTAACGCCGCCAGGTAGCCCGGCGGGAGGTCGAGGATGCCGCCCGACGAGAGCACCGGTTCGGCGATGAACGCGGCGAGCGCACCGACGCTCTGCCGATCGATCAGGTCGAACGCGTCGTCGAGTTCGGTGCGCCAGTCGAGGGCACCTTCACGATCGGTGAAGCGCGGCCGGTAGGCGTTGGGCGCGAACACCGCCATCGAACCGACGGCAGCAGGGCCGTAGCCGCGTCGGCCCGCCGAATACGTCGCGGCCGCGGCGGCACCGGTCATGCCGTGCCAGCTCTGGGCGAATCCGGCGACCTCCCAGCCGCCCGTCACCATCTTCGCCATCCGCAGCGCCGCCTCGTTCGACTCCGCACCGGTGGTCAACAACAACACCCGATCGAGACCGGGCGCGAGACCCGCCAGGGTGTCGGCCAGATCGATCACCGGACGCGACAGCATCCCGGAGAAGAGATGGTCGAGCCGGCCGATCATGTCGGTGACGACCTCGACGATCTCGGGATGGGAGTGTCCGAGGATCGCGCTCATCTGCCCGCTCGTGAAGTCGAGCACCCGACGGCCGGCCGCGTCCTCGACGAACGCACCCGCCGCCCGCTCGGCGACGAACGGCGAGAACGTCGCCCCGTACCGCACCAGATGCCGCGTCGCTCGCTCGAGTTCCCCGTGGTCCGACATCGGTCCATCATCGCGCGGTCCTCAGATCCTCGTTTGCGTCAGGATTTCTGCGGACCGGTCCGCAGAAATCCCGACGCAAACGGTGGGTGGCGTCGAGGCGTGGGCGTCGCCGAGAATTCAATTGACTTGCGACGGCGACGGCGCGACATTCGGACGGACGGTTCGGGTTCCGCGGGCAGCGCCGGCCAAGGAAGGGCAGATATGGCCGGTGGGACGGTACGTCGTGCACCTCGGGCCGCATCGCGGGCCGACGAACTCGTCAAGCTGATCGCCGTCGCGGGACGCATCAGCGATCTGCCGGTCGCCCGTCGACGATGGTTCGTGCCGATCGAGACCGACGTCGACACGGGCACGAAAGCGCCGACCGACATCCGGATTCCGCAGGCCGACGCCAACCGACTCCTGCGCGGGTTCGTGCGTTTCGTCGCCGACATCGACGCGGGCTCAACCCTCGAGCTCGTGTGGCAGCGCGGCCACGACGAGCTGTGGGTCGACGCCGGCAGCATCACGCTGAAGTGCGCGCCGGGCATCCTGAGCACACAGCTCTCCGTCGGTTGCGACCAGCTGCCGCGTCCGGTCACCGTCACCGTGCCGTTCGCCGTCGGTCGACCCGACGCACCGCGCGGTCTGCTGATGGCGACCACCGATCGCGTCGACGCGCCGGCGATCGTCGCCGAGGGATGGTCGGCTGCGATCACGGCGTTCTGCTGGGAGGCGATCCTCGAACTCGCCCGGCGGGTGAGCGCCGAGAGCGGCAACGACCAGCAGGGCCGGCCGCTGGTGCCCGGGGCGATCGGCGCCGACGAGGGCCTCCTCGTGGTGCAGCCGATGGCCCGCCACGACCTCAGCGGGCTGGAGCGTCAGCGATGACCATCGCCGAGGACGATCTCGGCACGTTCGGCAACCTCTCGCGGGCCTTCGGACTGACGACCGCGACCGGGACGAACTCGGCCTGGTTCGGCGACCCGGCCGGCGGGCCGAGCAACCCGCACGGCCTGAAGCACATGCTGTCGGACCCCGACCAGCGCACGGCGCTGCTCGACTTCGTCGACGAGGCCCTCGGCCCGCCCGCCGGCCGCAACGTCGGTGACGTGCGGTGGATCCCGCTGTTCGCGCACGCCGACCCCACGATCGTCGTGTCGGCCGTGGTGGAGACGCTGGCGGGTTCGGTGCGCGTCGGCATCGGCGTCGACCACACGACCGGAGACACGGCACCGTTCGTCACCAGTCGACTCCACGTGCCGCTCGTGCAGATGCCGAACGGCACCAGGGACGAACGGACGTCGACCGGGTCCGACCCGGCGTGGTTGCTGATCGGGCACGACGGCGGGGTGATCGGCATCGAACTCGACGCCACCTTCACGACGGCGGCTCCAGTGCCGGGAGTCGCCCACCTCGGCGGGGCCCGCGTGCGCGTCGGCGTGCCGACCGGCGGCAACGAGAACGTCGAGTTCGCGCTCGATCTCGTCGATCTGCAGGTCCCGGGCGCGACCACCCCGACCACGCAGACCCTCGACGTCGACAATCTCGCCACGGTCGGTGCCGACGTCTTCGAGTTCGTCGTGGGCCTGGTGCGGGCGCAGGCAGCCGCGCTCGACCTGAACGACGACACGTTCCGCCACATCGCCGGCCTCACCGGCATCCTCGGGTTGCGCGAGGTGGAGCACATCCCCGCGCTCCCCCTCGCCGATCTTCCGACCGTCGGCCCGATCGCGCTCGTGCACTGGGTCGAGGAGATGCTCGGTACGACCGACGCCCGCGTCGCGTGGCTCGGCGAGCTCGCCCGCCTGGTCGGCGGGGACCCCGACCTCGACCGTGAAGCCGTGCGCTTCGTGCTCGGCGACGTGACGATCCTGGTCGGCCTGCGCGTCGACGCGGGGACCGGCGGGCACCCGATCCTCGTCCCCTGGGCCGAGGTCGACTACGCGACCCGGGCGGGCGTCACCATCGGCGGCGGCCTCGACCTGCTCGAGCTCGACACGGGAACCGGGGCCCTGCAGGCGATCCCGCAGATCCGCATCGAGGCGCTGATCGGCGCCGACTCCGCCGTGGGCGCCCCGCGGCTCCTCGACACCGGCCCGGCCCAGTTCGGTTCGGTGCACGTCGGTCTCCGGCTCGACGACCACTTCCGGCCCCAGTTCGCCCTCACCCTGCACGACGTCGACGTGTCCACCGGCGGCACCCCGCGTCACCACGACCTCATCGATCTGTCGACGCCCGACGCCGCGCTCGACGCCGCCGACGACCTCATCGACGGTGCCATCGCCGACGCGCTCGCCGGGCTCGGCGCGGCCGGCGACCTCCTGCGCACGCTGCTCGGCGTCGACCCACCCGCGGGCATCGACGACATCTCGCTCGGCGATCTGATCACCGACCCGCTCGGCGCGATCAAGGGCTACTACGAGGACCTGCTCGCCACACCCGCGGCCATGAACGAGGTGCTGGCGACGCTGCGTTCGCTGATCACCGGTGAACCAGTGGTCGCGCTGGCGGGCACCGGCGATGCCGACACCCCGTGGCGGATGGTCCTGCTGACGACGGCCGGCGCCGAACTCGGCATCGCCGTGTGGCACGCCGGCGGTCATCTGGTCGTGGCGCTCGCCGCCGACGCGGCGACGCCGGTGCTCGCCGAACTCGAGGTCGCGGCCGCACTGCGCATGGTCCTGCTCGATGCGAACCTGGCGACCGGCAACGTCGACCTCGCTTCGCACGGATCGGCCTCGTTCCGACTGCAACCGGCGCACGACGCCACAGCGGGACTCGACCTCGGGCTCGCCCGACTGGAATTCGTGAGCGCCGGCGTCGACGTGTCGTGGCACGCCACGAGCGGTCTCTCGGTCAGCGTCGCCGGCGACGGGCTCTTCGTGGAGCTGTTCGACAGTGAGGCTCGTGGGCCCGGAGGCGTGGCCCTCCCGGGAGCGCCGGTGCGGGTCGCCCTGCCGCTACCGACCATCGCTTCCGACGGGACGCTCGCGTGGACGCCGGACTGGGACGACATCGAGCAGGTCCTCGCCCGGCTGTTGTCCGCCGCCGACGTGCCGGTGATCGACGCCGCGCTCGATCTGCTCGGCTGGAGCGTCCGCCCGGGTGCAACGGTCGGCGCCCACCTCTCGCTCAGCGCGCTGCTCGCCGATCCGGGGGTGGCCATCGCCGCGTGGGCGACCGCCATCGCGCTCGACTGCCGGCACCTGCGAGTCGCGTTCGGGGTGCTCGCCACCGTCCTGAGCGGCGGGTCGATCACCTCCCCCTACGGGTTGGGACGCGTCGATCTACCGTGGCGGGCGCCGGTCGCCGGTGAACCGCGGGCGCCGGCGATCGTGGCGTGGACGACCCCTCCGTGCCCGCCCGACCCGCTTGCTTCGGGTGGAGCGTTCGCCCTGCTCGACGGCCTCGACGGCATCGACCCGTCCGCCGGCGGAGCCGTGCTCGCCGCGGCGCTCCAGCGTGCGGCGGTCGAGGTTCCGGGACTCGGTGACCTGCTGTTCGCCCGCCAGCACCTCGGCGATGGGCTGGATCAGCTCGTCGCCCGCTGGACCGGGACCGATGGCGTGATCGGACCCACATCGACGATGCCGGCGGACGTCGAGACCGTCACGATGCCGGGCTTCTCGTACGACGAGTTGGCCGCCGTTGCACGCAGCGACGGGGACGCCCTCGCGGGGCTGACCGCGCCGACGGGCGCGGTCGTCCACGTCGGCTGTGACGCGAACTGGGGTGCTGGCCACCCGGACCCGATCGACGCCACAGGGGGCAGTTCGGGGACCGCCGCGCCGACCGGGACCGTGCCGGCGACCGGTGATGGCGCGTGGTTCGTGGCCGTCCCCACCCCGTCGGCGGCTGCGAGGGCCCGCACGGATCACGACGGCGTCGCGGGCCAGGCGCAGCATCTCGCCGAGGTGTTGGCGAACCGCACCGCGCCGATCGTCGTCGTGGCCGCGGGCGCCGCCGCGGCGGCCGCGCTCCGGGCCGCGGCCACCAACTCGAACATCGCCGCCGTCGTCACCGTCGGCGCGCCGTGGTCACCGATCTCGGTCAGCGGTCTCCAGTCGGGTCTCGGCGGCGATGCCCTGGCGCTGCTGCGTCGTCTCGTCCCCGCCACCGCCGAGCCGCTCCCCGACGATCTCCTCGCCCAACAGGCCTGGCCGGCCCGGCGCGGCGCCGGCATGGTGCGGCGAGCGGTGGCGGTCACCGGTCCGTCCGATCTGCCGTCGGCCGGGGCGGAGACGCGGCGCAGCGACCTCGAGGTGCGGGCGATGTTCGGGCTGCTCGACGCATCCGACGCCGTGCAGGCGCTCGCCGCGATGGTCGTCGAGGCGGTCCGCGATCTCTCGGCCGCAGCCATCGACGAGACCGCGGAACTTGCGACCGGCCAGCCCGAGCATCTCCACGTCGGCGTCGACGTGCCGGCGCTGAGCACGTCGATCGGCGGGATCACCGTGGGTGCCGGCGCGACGATCGAGTTGCTGCACCTCGCGCCGCCCGCCGCGCCGGGTGACCTACCGACCCTCGACGCGGTGCGCGAACTCGTCGTGCGCCTCGAACTCGGAGTCACCGACGGGTGGCTCCTCGGCGGGCCCGGCGCCACCGTGCGCGATGTCGAGGTGCGCTGGATCGAGGCGCTCGTCCACGTCCCCCTGGCGGTCGACGGGACGACCCCCGGATCGGGCTTCACCGAGATCGTCCTTCACGACGCCCACGTCTTCGCCGTCGATCGCCCGCGGTGGGTCGTCCGTGCCGATGGTGCTGCGACGATCGGTCCTCCCTCGATCGATGGGGCTCTGAGCGCGGCGACCACCGCGCTGCCCGAGGTGAAGATCCTGCTCGGTCAGGTGATCGGACGGATCGTCGACACGGCACCCACCCTCGCCGAGGTGTTCGAGGCGATCGGCGTGATCCGCGCGGATGGCCTCGATCCCGACGGGCTCGATCGGCTCCTGTACGACCCGGGCACGTTGCTGCGTCAACAGATCGCGGCCGACGTCGCGGCCGTGGCCAGGGCCCTGGCCACGATCATCGGATCGCCCGTCGATCCGCTCCGACCACCGAGCGCCATCGACGTGGTGGTCGGCCCGGCGCGTGTGCGGTTCGACCTGGCGACGGGATCGGTGTCCGGGCACGTTCAACTGGCGATCGATCCGATGCCGCCGATCGCCATCGATCTCTCGATCGCGTCGAGCGCGGCGCAGGTCGAGGTCAGCGTCGGCAGCATCGAGCCCCTCGTCGGCGGCGTCGCCCTCCACGTCTCGGCCGCCACCGGCAGCACCACGTCGGGAGCTCGCGTCAGCGTCGAACACCGTGCTCCGGACGGCAGCGTTCCGGCCACGAGCGTGTCGGTGCCGGTCTTCCCGACCGCCGATGTCGACGGGCTCGTCGACCTCGCCGCGCGGTTGCTGCCGGCCGCGCTGCTGCAGGCGGCGGCCACGACGATGCGCGGGGCGGCCACCGAGGCCGGGCTGGCAGCCCTCGATGCCGCCCTCGACGCGCTCGCCCTGCTCCGGGCAGCCGACGAGGCGGGGCGTCGATCGGTGATCCTGCCGTTCGGGTTGGTCGGTGATCCGGTCGCCTGGCTGCAGCAGCGCGCCGATCCGCTCGCGGCAACGGTGGCGCTGATGGAGGCCCTCGCGCCGGTCGTGGTTCCCGACCGTGGCGCGCAGCCGGGATGGCCATTCGATCCGGCGTTCGGCGTGACCTATGGCGTCGCGTCGGGCCGCCTGGGTGTCGTCGCAGGCCTCCACCTCACCGAGACCGTCGACGGCGCCGCCGTCAGAGTCGATGTCGGCGCCGGACTCTCGGTGGGGCCGACCGGCGCACCGTTGCCCGTCGTCGAGGCCACCCTCACCGTCGACGGCTGGGGTCTCCGGCTGCGGTCGCAGCCCCGGTTCGCCCTGGAACTCCTGCGTCCGGCACCGGCGACCGCGATCGAGTTGTGGCCCGAGTCGCCGGGCATCGGCAGCATCATCTCCGACGTCGGCACCTCGCTCGTACCGGTCGCCCTCAATGCCCTGGCCGCCCACCGCAACGACGCCGGATCGAGCCTGGTCAAGGACACGGGCGCCGCGGTGTACGAACTCGGCGACGCGCTGGCGATCATGGAGGGCGCTGTCGGGAACCGCCAATTCACCGCCGGACTGATCACGGACTTCGTGTCCTCGCCGACCAAGCTGGTCGAGCGGATCCCGAGCCTCGCGTCCGCGGGCCTCGGTCAACTGGCGCACGCGCTCGACCCGACAGGGGACGTCGTCGCGACGTCGGTACTGCCGAGCGGGGCGCGTCGTTTCGAGTTCGGCGACGAGGGAGCGATCCACCTCGACATCGGTTCGAGCGACAGCACGCCGTGGATCGACATCGGCGGCACGTTCGCCATCGAGGCTGTCGTTGCCGGCGTGCCCGAGACACTCGGTCACGTCGTGGTCGAGCACCTGCGCATCACCCCCACCGGCGTGCAGGTCGAGGCGCGTGTGGGGCCCGTCCGCATCGACCTCGGCTCGACCAAGCTCTTCCCGATCGTGGTGGTGCGCGCGGGCGTGTCGGGGAACTCGTTCACGCGCCTGATCGGCATCGGGGTGGGGCTCGACGGCGAAGGCGCGCAGTCGGTGGAGTTCCGTTGGACCCTCGACGGCCACCCTCCCGAGCTCGTCGCGGTCACCCGGGGCACCGGCAGCGACGCCCTCGACCACGAGATCGCGCACGTTGCGATGCAACTCGTCGGCGTCGCCGTGTCGCTCGCGTCGGGCATCCTCGCCGAACAGCTCGCGACCGTGATCACCGACGATGCCGCCGAACGGCTCGACGGAGTGGTCTTCGCCGGTGGCGGCCGCCAGATCGACCCCACGCTCGTCACCGACCTCCTGACTCCCGAGCGCCTGTTGACGCGCCTGCAGACATTCGCCTGGAACTGCGCGACCGGCCCGAAACCGCTCAGCATCACCATCGACAACGCGGTCACGCTCGCCCTGGTCGCGCACACGGTCGGCCCCGACCAGCACCTCGGCGTGTCGGTCAACCTCGCGCCGGGCAAGACGTTCCCGCTGGCGTCCGGCGACGTGAAGGTGACGCTCGAAGTCGACGCCTCGTGGATCGACCCGGTGGTCCCCGCCGGCCTGTCGATCTTCGTCCTCAAGGGCAACGCGCCCGATGCGTTGAGTGTCGACTTCGGCCTGGCGGTCGCCGGGATCGGCGTGCGGTTCAGCAAGACCGCCGGCCCGCTGGTGGAGCTCGGCGCGATCGCGCTCGACGGGATCGCCGTGCACCTCTACGGCGAGGCCACCTCGTCGGGCCTCGGGGGCGGGGTCCGCCTGCAGCTCAGCGGGCTGGCCGTGGCGCCCGGTGGGGGCGGCTCGGGGAACGGCATGGCGAACTCGCTCGTCAACGATGCGGGCGCGGCCGGCGCCAACAATCGACCGACGTTCTCGCCGAGCCTGTCGATCCAGAAGCACCCCGGCCCGAGCCAGGGTGTCAAGGTCGGCCTCCGTGCCGGCGATCCGCCCGGGCCGTGGTTCGTCGTCATCCAGCGGCAGCTCGGCCCGATCTACGTCGAGCGGATCGGTCTGAACACCGTCGAACAGGACGGCAAGGTCACGCGCATCTCGCTGCTGTTCTCAGGGAGCGTGTCGCTGTTCGGCCTCTCGGCGGCGGTCGACCAGCTGTCGCTGAACTGGAACGGCGGCGACGTCCTCGCCATCAGCAGTTGGTCGGCCGACCTGATGGGCCTCGCCGTCAGCGCCGACATGGCCGGGGTGTCGCTCGCCGGTGGCCTCCTCAAGAGCGTCGACGCCAACGGCGTGGTGTCGTACGTCGGCATGCTCGTGGGCCGTTTCGCGACCTATGGCCTGTCGGTGTTCGGTGGTTACGCCACCGACCCGGCCGGGCATGCGTCGTTCTTCGTGTTCGGCGGGGTCACCGGACCGATCGGCGGGCCACCCGCCTTCTTCGTCACGGGCATCGGCGGCGGGCTCGGCATCAACCGCGGCCTGGTCATACCGACCGACCTCAGCGATTTCGCCACGTACCCGTTCATCCAGGCGCTCGACCCGGCCGCGTCGGCACCGGCCAACCCGATGGCCGAGCTGCAGCGGCTGAACACCTACTTCCCGCACTCCCCCGGCAACTTCTGGTTCGCCGCCGGCATCAGCTTCAACTCGTTCGCCCTCGTCGACGGCATCGCCGTGGTCGCCGTGGCCTTCGGCGACGGGCTGGAGATCAACCTGCTCGGCCTCGCGCGGATGGCGCTGCCGCGCCCCGGCGCGGCGCTCGTGTCGATCGAGCTCGCACTCCTCGCCCGCTTCTCCACCCGCGAGGGCGTCTTCATGATCAAGGCGCAGCTCACGGACAACTCGTGGCTGCTGTACGAGGACATCCGCCTCACCGGCGGGTTCGCGTTCGCGCTGTGGTGGAAGGGACCGCTCGCCGGACAGTTCGTGGTGTCGATGGGCGGCTACCACCCCGACTTCCACCGCGACGGATATCCCGACGTCCCGCGGCTGGGGCTCGTCTGGCAGATCAGCAGCGCCATCGTGATGAAGGGCGAGTCGTACTTCGCGCTCACGTCCGAGGCCCTGATGGCGGGCACTCGCGTCGAGGTGAGCGTCGACTTCGGGTGGGTGTGGGCCCGCATCGAGTTCGGCGCCGACGGCATCGTCTACTTCGATCCGTTCTTCTTCGACGTGCGGGCGTACTGCCGGATCAGTGCCGGCATCGACATCGACCTCGGACTGTTCTCGATCAGCCTCAGCCTCACCCTCGGCGCGTCGATCCACGTGTGGGGTCCCGAATTCGCCGGCGAGGTGCGCTTCGAGATCGGCCCGTGCGAGGTGCCGATCTCGTTCGGCCCCCAAGCGCAACAGCCGGGCCCGACCCTCGATTGGCCGGCGTTCGTCACGAAGTACCTCGAGGACGCGGGATCGAACCGGGCCCGCGCCCTGAGCGGGATCACCGGGCGTGGGACGTTGCCGACATCCACCGGTGGCGGCCAGGGCGCACCGAGTGCCGACGGATCGGCGGCACTTCCCTTCCGGGTGTTCGCCGAGTTCGAGGTGTCGTTCACCAGCACGATTCCCGTGCTCACGATCGCCGTGGGTCCCGCCACCAAGCCGATGCCGGCCGTGCTCTCGAACGGCGCTGCGGTCGGCATGGGTCTGGCGCCGATGGGTGCGGGGACGCTCACGTCGACGCTCACCGTCGCGCTGCGACAACGCGTCGGGGCCACCTGGCAGCCGGCGACAGGGCTGGCCAAGCTCGCCGCCAACCTCACGGCCGGTTCACCGGTGGCGGACGGTTCCCGGACCACGACCGACGCGTTCCCCACCGGCGTGTGGGGTCCACCGAAGGCGCTCGCCCCTGCCGGCAACCAGGCGCTGCCCTCCGGCGACGTCGTGATCACCGGCAACCGGGTGATCCTCGTGGCCGGGGTCGATGCGCCGACCGTCGGCCCGCAGATCGACTACTACCAGGTCACGTCCGGCGTCCGGCCGCTCCCGTTGAGCGCGACCGGCAACGACCGCAGCAAATTCCTGCAGACCGCGGGCAACCTGGCGACGGTCAACGCCGCCAACACCGCGCAGGCGTTGCAGATCGCCGGCGACACGCTGTTCGCTCCGGCCCTCACCGCCGGCGCGGCGGCCAACACGTTCGGGCGGGCGACCTACGCGTACGACCGGGTGGCGCCACCGCGTTTCGGCAACCTGGCCGACGGGCTCGCCCGCCGCAACGGGGACGACGGCGTGCGCACCGCGCTGCCCCAAGCGGGAGCGAAGGAGGTGCCGGTGGCACGGGCGCCGTTCATCGCCGCGCACCTCGCGTCCGGCCCCGGCGCCGCGGCGAAGGCGCCGTCGACCACGGTGGCGAACGGCCGCATCAAGCGACGCCCGGCGCCGACGATCGAGTCGGTCCGTGGCCGCATGGGCCTCCACATCCCGGCGACGCTCACCACGGTCGCTCCGACCGCGGTCGCCAGCAAGAACACCGTGATCGCCGCCGTCTCGGTACCCCGCACCGACGTGCTCGGCGCCGTTCACTCCACCACGGGCGGCCTGATCGGCCGAGCTGCGTTCGGCAACCTCGTCGGTGGGATCGGCGGGGCCGCGATGGCACCCAGAGCATCGACACGGGCGTCGGGTCGTCGACCGCGCGACGACAGTGGACCGAGCCGGTTGCCGACCGGCGACCTCGTGGTGTTGCAGAGCCCCGACGCCCACATCGACGTCGCCGCGCAGCGTCCCTCGCTCGCCGTCGACGGACGCGCCCGGGTGGTGATGCTCACCGCGCACGGCGTCGTCCACGACGACGATGCGGTCGACACCACGGTGATCGTGCCGCCCGAGACGACCCTCATCGCCGTGCAATCCGACGGTGACGCCGACGCGCTCGACGGCCTGTCCGGGTGGCACGACCGCAGCCGCATCGGGCTCGTGGCGAGCCGAGCCGGCGTCGCGGCCGGGTGCACCATCGTGGTCGACGGCCAGGGTGCCGACGCGGGGATCGGGTGGACGACGGCCGGTGCGCTGACGACCGGCGCCGACGAGATCCACACCCGCTTCTCCCGCACGATGCGGACCGTCGCCGTCGCCCTGACGGGTGCCGTCGGCACCGATGTCGAGCGCACGCACATCGACATCATCGGGGGCCGTCTGGCGACCGAACGCGACGGCACGACCCGCCGGCCCGCTGTCGTGACGCTGGCGACCACGTCGGTGCTCGTGTACGACGTGGTCCCCGACCGCGGCGCCGACGCGATGACGGTCGCGGTCACCCCGGGCAGCGACTGGAGCGTGACGGCGGTGTTGGGGGCGGGAGGGCCGAACGAGCCCAGGGTGGCGGCGACCGAACTCGCCGAGCGCCTGGCGCGTCGTGGCATCGAAGCACAGACCGCCCAGCTGACGGTGATGCAGGGCCCGGGTTGCACCGTCACCTGGCAGGTCGCCGATGCGCCCCGCTCGGCACCGTCGTCCCGGCGCCCGGCCAAGAAGTCGGCCGCGAAGAAGGTGGCGCCAAGAAGGCGCCGGCCAAGAAGGCGCCAGCGAAGAAGGCAGCAGCCAAGAAGGCACCGGCCAAGAAGACAGCAGCCAAGCGGGCGGCGACGAAGAAGACGGCACCGGCTCGCCGGACGAGCGCACGGAGGACGACGTGATCATCGAAGAGGGCAAGTTCCTGCTCTACAGCCACATCGCGCCGGCGTTGAAGGCGGGCGACTACCGCTTCGAGGTCAGTCAGGCGATGACGGCGAAGAAGGGCACCCAGAACATCGATGCCGGTGCCGTCCCGATCGAGCCGCTGCAGACCCACGTGACCGTCACCGCGCCGCGATACCAGCTCCCGCCCGACCAGGTGCTGTCCACCTACCCCCCGGCGGGTACCGAGGGGGCGTACGGCAGCCGCCTCCCGCAGATCGTCATCAAACGGCGGACCTTGCCGTGGGAACGGGGGCTCAGGATCCCCGACGGCCGCGGCGGCCAGACCGACGTCGCCGAGACCACCCCGTGGCTCGCCCTGGTCCTCATCGCCGAGGGTGAGGCCGAGTTGAAGCTCAACCAGGACGTCGGGAAATGCGTCAGTTCCGACGTGCACCTCGACGGCGAACAGGACGTGGCGAAGGGCAACTGCCTCGTCGTGCGCCAGTCGATCCTCGAGAAGATCCTGCCCTCACGCAAGGACGTGCCGCTACTCGCCCACGCCCGCCAGGTCGACATCCACGACACCGAACTGATGATGGGTGACGACGACGGGTTCCTGTCGGTCGTCATCTCCAACCGGCTCCCCGTGGCCGGCGTCGACGCCCATGGCAACCCCGCGCCGGTGAAGTACCTCGCCTGCCTCATCAATCTCGAGGGCCAGTTCCACCGCCTGATCCCGGAGGCACCGCCGCCCTTCGACCACCTCCAGCTGTTCACCGATGTGCACCTCTCGGTGGTGCCGCCGGCCGTGTACGACCACGTGGTGAGCGGCGGCCTCGAACAGAACTGGAACACGGGCGCAACGGCTTCGAGCGCCCAGATCCACATCGCCGCACCGCACGGTGATGCACTCGGCGACGCACCGCTCGCCGATGGCCCGCGTGCTGCCGGTGTTGCGATCGAGCGCAACCTGGTCGAGTCGGCCGGACCGGCGATGCAGGCCTACACCGCCGCCAAGGGCGGCTGGACCCAGGAGTCGAAGCGCGACATCTACGAGACGATGGCGGACGGCTTCCGCACGGAGATCGCGACCGCCATCGATCCGAAGTACACGTTCCCCTGCCTGTTGCACTGGAGCTTCGTGTCGACGGGTTCGACCACGTTCGAGACGTTGATGCGCGAGCTCGACTCGGGCCTCTCGGGGAGCCTGCCGCAGGACCCTCCGCCGCCGGCGACGCACAAGCGAATCCCACCGACGGGTCGGGAGCCGCTCGAGGTGGTCGAGACCGGGCACGTGGGGCTGGTCCAGCGGACGCGCCGCGGTGACAGCACCCGCAGTTGGTACCGGGGCCCGATGCTGGCCCACCCGAGCAGTGGCGAGCGGTTGCCGATCGCCCACGCCTCCGACCAACTCCGCGCCGTCATCCCGGACGGTCGTGAGGACATCTCGCTCGCCGCCGCGTTCGAGGTCGGCCGGCTGCTCGCGCTCAGCAAGCCGGCGATGGTCGCCGCGTTGATGCGGTGGCGGCAGACGCAGTTCCTGGCTGCCCGGTCGGGTGCGCTGTGGGAGCACATCGTCGACCGGCTGCCGTTCGAACTCGACCGGGCCGATGTCCGCACATCGCTGGAAGGCAAGCTGCGATCGCTGATCACGACCGATCCCGAACAGTTCATCGGCGCCCACCGCCCGCTCGTCACCCCGGGCGACCCGGTCGACTGGGGCGCGAGTCCCTTGACCGTGCTCGGGCGTGGGCTCGGCCTCGAGGTCGACCTCGGTCGCCAGCTGCGCGAGGTCGGTGACTTCGCCGGCGTCACGGGCGTGTTGCGCACGACCGTGCCGCCGGTGATCGGCGACCTCACCGTGCGGGGCGTGGTGAACCCGGCGATCTCCGAGACGTTGCTCGCGTCCCTCGACACGGTCACCGAGCAGATGGTCAGCAACGTGCTGGCGAACGAGATCAAGGTCGATCCCGGGTTGGGGGCGGGTGTGATCCGCACCCCGAACGTCGGCACCGTCATCACACCCACCACCGGGGTCACGACGATCATCAAGACGGTCGGGACCGGGATCCTGAACGTCCGACCCGGCGGCGGCCCGGCGGGTGGTTTCATCGCCGGTGGCCTCGGCGTGCAGATCCCGCACGACCAGCCTCGGGGCGCCGCGTCAGCACCGCGCCGACGACGCTCGAAGGTGACCACGCCCGTCGACCCGCTCGACGAACTGCTGCACCCGAGCGGCACCGCTTCCCGCCGTCGGGCTGCCGCGCCGAGTGAAAGGACCGACTCATGAAGGTCGAAGCCGAAGCGATCTATCAGTCGCTGCCGTTGCAGATGGTGACGCTGGCCCCTCCGCCGATGATCGCCGACACCGACGACCTCGACTCGGCGATGCCGGCGGAGATGCGCAACTGGCTCGTGCGACTGCGTTTGCTCGAAGGTGTTCCGTTCGCCAACCTCGTGGCCGACACCGAACTCCTGCCCGAGGAGTCGATCCGCTGGTTCTACCTCGACCGCCAGTGGACCGATGCGCTCGTCCAAGGGGCCTTGTCCGTCGGCACCGTGAACAGCGACGACCGCACCCATCTCGCCGCCGCCTATCCCGCGATCCGTGACGAGCTCGACAACGAGGAACGCAACGTGCGGCGACGGCCGGGGACCGCCCGCTTCGGCGGCAAGGTCGACGCGATCAGCGGGTTCGTGCTCCGCTCGGCGGCGGTGTCGGGCTGGCCGGGGCTGCACGTGCGGGCCTTCAAGGTCGAGCCGAACCAGGGGAACAACGCCCGCTACCAGGAGGACGACCCGAACCGCATGCGGCTGCTGCGGCTCGAACGGTTGGCCCCCGCCGTGCTGCTGTGCCTGTTCGACGGCATCCCGAAGCTCGTGCACATCGAGGAGCCTCGCCAGGGCGTGCAGTTCGGCTTCGACACCGACGCCCACGACGACTCCAAGCGGGTGCTCAAGCCGCGCGACAAGGCGAACTTCAGCGACCTCGTCCACGCCCCGGTCACCGTGCCGTTCCGTTCGGGAACGGGGTCGGCCGGCGTGGTCGACATCCAGGAGCTCGAGCGCCGCCTCGCGCAGATTCCCAAGACCGGCGCCGGCGACGGACTCGACGCGGGCGAGTACGCGCTGCAACTCGTCCGCTTCCCGTACCGGCAGATCTGGGGCGACGACGACGGGATCGAGATCTCCGACGCCTTCGTCGCCACGCTCTCGTACACGCGCCTCGTGGCGACGTTCAAGGGGGTCCACTGACGTGGCCGACGATCCCCGCTTCGACATCGTCTACAACAACGACACGGTCGGCGTCGCCGCGTTCTCGCAGCGGTGGGCCGCGCTCACCAAGCTCGACGTCGACATCGACACGATCCGCACGTGGGACCGTCGGCTGCCCCGCGACAAGCGCATCCTCGTGCCGGTCGACGTCCAGGCCTACGTCGTCCCGACGGCGGGAGCCGAGGCCACGGTGGCGATCGCCGGCGGTGCCTCCGACCCGGAGCCGTTCGCAGCCGGCGCCGCCCCACCGAGCGGCGTGCACCTGCACTGGGCGATGCCCGACGCGCTGATGCGGGGTTCCCACGTCGAGGGCGCCACCTCGATCACGATGCCGGCGCTGCCCGACCGGTGGGTCGTCGTGCGCACACTGCTCCCCGTTGGCGGGCGGCTCGTCCACACCCGCGGGTGGGTGGTCGATGCGGTGAAGGGGTCGGTCACCCCGCTCACCGACTACTCGGGCACCACGGTCGACGCCGCCGACGGCGTGCAGCCGTACTCGCCACTCGACGGCACGAGCGGCGGGACGTTGCTGTGGTCCGCCACGTACGAAGGCGCACGGAACCGGTTCGCCCTCCACGACGATCTCGCTGATGTTCCCAAGCTGGAGACGGTCGCACCGCAGGGCTTCCACGCCGGACGCGCGTGCTACACCGTCGCCGGGTGGTGGTCGACCGAGGCGAACGATCCGCTCGCCTCGGCCCGCAGCCGGCCCGAGTTGCAGGCGCGGGTGGCCGGCTTCGGTTGGCACATCTCACCCGAGGCACCCGACGACGCCGACACGCCCGACGATCCACGGCTCACCCGGCTGCGGGAGACCTCGGGGCTGTCGAGCCCGAAGTCGACCACGCCGGTGCACCAGTACGACAAGTACTCGGAGCACTCCACCGCCTACTCCGAGATCGCCCCGCTCGTGGCCTCCCCCGTCGCCGAGGCCTCGGCCCACTACATCGGCGTCGGCTCGACGCGGTACCACTCGTTGCTGCACGGCAGCGTGCTCGGCGTGCCGATCACGGGCGTGCTGACCGCCGCCGACGATCGACCGCCGAGCGGGGGGATCTCGACGGCGATCGGCCTCGATCTCGACGATGTGACCGCGGCGTTGGCCACACCCGGCTTCGGGGCGTCGCCGTCGCAACGCCAGTCGGCCGAACGGCTGATGGCCGCGTTCACCTCGGGAATGCTGGCGCGCATCACCACCCCGGATGGCATCCGCGACATCGAAGAGCGCGAGCACGCCGACGGGTTCTGGTCGTTCGCCGGCGCGCCGCTCGCCAAGGCGGTCGACGACCGGTTGCGCGCCGAGGACTCGCTGCCGTTCAACCCGACGACCGTCGGACGGAAGGGCCGAGGCGCCATGGCGACGACCCCGAAGACCAAGGCGGTCGAGGACCTCTTGGAGTCCGAGGTGGCCTGGGAGGACAAGTACTCCGACAAGTACGTGCGTGTCGGCTCCGGTTCGTCGAAGCGATCGAAGCGTTCGCGCGCCGCCGGTTCGGCCGCCGCCCGGCCGAGCACACTCGGGCAGTCACGGACGGTCGCCAAGCCGGCGCCAAGGCTGTTCCGGCCGGCACCGCCGATCGTCGCGGTGCGCGGGGTCAAGCCGAACGCTCGCCACCACGGCGACGGGCTGTTCGACCCCCTGGGGCTGCGGTGCCGTTGGCCGGGCGAGTGCCAACCGGGCTTCCAGGGCGTGCTCGACCCGGCGCAGATCCTGCCGACACTCGGCAACGGGGCGATCCCCGCCGAGGTACTGACGGTCGTGCGCGAGGCCGTCACGCTCGATCCCTATTCGGGCCAGTGGCTGGCCCGGGCCGGCCAGCCCGAAACGCAGTGGAAGGCCCGCGAAGGGCGCATCGCGGCCGAACATGTCCGCCTCTACGGCGGCGAGATGACCTACGACGGATCGGGCGCCGCGGGGCTCCTGAAGGCGATCCAACGCCCGCGTGCGGCCGCGACGTCATGGTCGGACGTGTCGGTGTCGAGCGTCGACTCGGCGACGCAGTTGTCGGTCGAACTGGCCAACTTCTCGTATCTCGCCGGCGCCGCGCCGTCGCCGGTCGCCGTCACCACATGGCGTCAGCCGTGGGTGCCGCTGTTCGTGGAGTGGAAGGTCCGCGTCCGCGGGCGCGACACGCTCGACGGGTGGGGCCTCGACGGGCTCGATCTCGTCGCCGCCGCGGAGCAACCCGCGGAGACGGTCGATCGGACGTTCACCGGACGCAGCCCGGTCTCGACCGGTATCGCCAAGTCACTGGGCGCGGCGATGACGGCATGGCTCGCCGCCGAGAACGCCCGCGACGCCGCCACACCGAGCCAGTCGCAGCTCAGCGAAGCCGACGAGGTGTCGTTCGCGAAGTTGCGCGACCTGCTCGCACCGCTCGACCTCGTGTCGACGTCGCTCGACGGCATCCGCGAGCAACTGCTCGGCATCGACTATCTCGCCGGAGCCGTGGTCCGCCAGATTCCCGACGACGATCCCACGGCGTCACCCCGTCCGGTCGCCTCCGAACTGCCGACCGCTCTGTTCGGGGGGACGATCGACGTGCTCGAGCTGCGCGCCGTCGATGCGTTCGGACGCACCCTGCCGATACCGGTCGACGAGATGCGCACGACCGCCACGCTCGAGGTTGCCGGCACCCCGGGAGCGATCGCCATACCACCGCGCGTCCAGCACGGCGCGCGGTGGCTGTTCCGACTGATCGATCCCGGCCACCCGCTGACCGCCGATCCTGCCGATGCCGCCGAGGCGTACGTCGACCAGATGGCCGGAGACGACGGGGTCACCCCGATCGCCGGTTTCGTCCTGCCGGATCACATGGACGAATCACTCGAGTTCTTCGACCGCACGGGCAAACCGATCGGCGAGCTGATCCACGACGCCGTGTCCGACGCGGTCGCGTGGGAGCCCGCGCCGGGCCGGCTCGTGCCGCCCGACGCGGGCCCGATGACCGGCATCCCCGGCGAGTTCGGTGCACCGGCGCAACACGCGGGGCTGCTCGCCGATGGCCTGATCCGCGCCGACATCGAGAACCGGCACTCGGGCGAGCCGGCCACCCGGTCCGCGCTGAGCGCGCTGCTGCGGGCGATCGACACGACGCTGTGGAGCATCGACACGTTCCAGGCCATCGGATCGCCGACGATCGCCGGTCTCGTCGGCAGACCGGTGGCGCTCGTGCGCGCCACGCTGCGTCTCGAAGCTCCCGACGACGTCGACGAGGTGCTCGTGACCCACCCCGACGGCATCGACGGACGACGAGCCGTGTTCGCCTCGCTCGCCGCGATGCGGTTCCCGGTCCGGATCGGCGACCTCGGACGCAGCGACGACGCGGTGCTCGGCTTCTTCGTCGAC
Source organism: Ilumatobacteraceae bacterium (assembly GCA_963752815.1). GTDB lineage: Bacteria > Actinomycetota > Acidimicrobiia > Acidimicrobiales > Ilumatobacteraceae > Sva-07. The sequence goes on from CAVVZI010000015.1 coordinate 103,236, forward strand.
GACGACTACACGCGGTTCCACGTCGTCGACAAGGTCGTCGCGTCGCATGCGCTCGACAGCGGCCGTCACCGCGGTCACCTCGGGCTGTTGGGTGAGGTCGAGGTCCCGGCGACCGACGCGCTCGCCCACACCTACATCGAGGCCGAGGACACCCTGCTCGTGCGTCCGGGTCAGGTGGTCCGCCTGACGATCCTGATGCTGCCGGCGGGCAAGGTGCACCTCACCACCGGCATCGTGCCGCGCAAGGCGTTGGCGCTCGCCGACGAGTGGGTGACGCCCGGGCTGCGCCGTCTCGTGCCGTCCCTGCGGGTGGGGCCGGTCCTCGTGGATCCTGCCGAGATCCACCTGCCGAAGGTCGCCTCGTTGGGCGAGGACCAGAACTTCATCCGGCGCACCGGCCCACTCACGTGGAAGGAGGATCCGATCATCGCCGCCACGTCGGCGGCGCTGTTGCCGAAGGTCCCCCACGAGGTCCAGGAGGGGTGGATCCGGGTCGCCCCGGCCAAACCCGATCGGGGCAGACGACCATGAGCCCGGCGGCGAAGAAAACCGCAGCCAAGAAAACGCCATCCAAGAAGCAGCCCGCGGCCAAGAAGGCCGCTCCCAAGAAGGCCGCCGCCAAGAAGGCAGCGGGCAAGAAGTCGGCCGCGAAGAAGGGGGCCGCAAAGAAGAGGGTCGCGAAGAAGGCGGTGGTCGTCGACGATTCGGCGGCGGAACACGACGCGATCGATGCGGCCTACGCCGCGCGCGCCGCAGCCAAGGTGGGCAAACGGGGCCACGCGCAGGAGCGTTGGTCGTTCTTCGAGCGCATGCACGCCGATGTCGACGCGCCGGCCCTCTCCGTGGCCGTGGCGGCCGCGCTCGCCGAGGATCAGGCCGCGCCCGCCGAGCCCGCACCCCGGCGCGGAGCCGGGCCGGCACCGCGGGCATTTCCGGGACAGAACCTCAACCGCTGGGTCCCGATCGGACCGACGGTCACCCGACGCGGACAGGCCATGTCCCGGCCGCGTGCGTCGGGACGCATCCGCGACATCGCGGTGTCACCCGACGGACGCCGCGCGTACGCGGTGAGCGCCAAGGGCGGCGTTTGGTACACCGGCGACGCGGGCGCCACGTGGGCCCCCGTCGGAGGATGGGCGACGCGGTCGGTCAACCCGCAGGGGAACGGCAACCTGGCGAGCGGGGGCGCCCTGCTCGTCGACTTCACGGGCGGGCTCGCGGCGCTCGACGTGGTGCTGTTCGGCACCGGTGAGCCCACGCCGGCGACGACCGCGACCGGCTCCTCCGCCCAGGGCGGGATGGGGGTCCTCGCCGCGCTCGGACCCACGTTCGACCCGGTCGACGCCGATCCCTGGGAGCCCGACACCGGCGCGGCGCTGCTCGCCGGGCTCGGCGTCTGGCGTCTCGTGCGGCATCCGAGTGCCACCGCCTTCTCGGCGACGCCCGGCGCCACCCAGGACCGCGTGCTCGCGGCGACGACCGACGGGCTGTACCTGGGCACCCGGTCGAGCCTGCCGCACGTTCCCCTCGCACCGCCGTCCGCGCCGGGATTGCCGGCCCAACCTGAACTCCCGGTGCGTGACGGCTTCACCTGGGCGTCCTGCAGCGCCGCACCCCCGCTCGCCGCGAACAACGTCACCGACGTCGTGTGGCTCGCCAACGGTCCCGCAACGCGCATCGTCTACGCACTGCGCGGCCGCGGCGTCTTCGTCAGCGACGATTCCGGTGCCACCGGGGTACCGATCGTCGGTCTGCAATTTCCGGGCGTCCGATTCCTGAACCGGATCTCGCTCACGGTCGTCGCGGGCACCTCCCGGATGTACGTGCTCGCGGAGGTGCGCGTCGGCGGCGTACCGACACCGTCGCTGTTCCGCATCGTCGACGCGTTGGCCAGCCCGCCGGTGGTGGTACCGGTCACCGGAGTTCCGCGGAATCTCTTCGGCGATCCGACGAAGCCATCGACCCAGGGTTGGTACGACCACGGGCTGGCCGCCGAGGCGGTCGGCGGGAACGATCGGATCTATCTCGGCGGCTCGGCGGTGTACCTGCACAACGGCGGCGAACAGGATTGGGGCGGCTCGCTCTACTGCTTCGAGACGCCGTCTCCCCCTGCCGCCGTCGCCCCGCTGACGGCCGTGAACGGCGTGTCCCGGCGCACGAATCCACCCGCCGGCGACGGCGCGGACATCAACGGGCTCGTCGGCAACAACGTGCACCCGGACATCCACGCCATCCGTCTCACCGGCCCGGCCGCGCCGAACCGCCAGGTCTGGGTCGGCTGCGACGGTGGTGTCTTCGTCTCGGAGCACTCGGGGCGGGTCAACACGTTCGCCGCGCGCAACAACGGGCTCGCCACACTCGAGCCGATCTTCGTCGCCGGCCATCCCACCTCGAGCCACTTCCTGGCCACCGGATTCCAGGACAACGGCACCCAGGTCCGGGTCGGCGACACCGTGTGGGAGGAGACGTTCGAGGGCGACGGCGGGGGCACGGTCTTCCACCCCATCCGGTCCGACATCATCGTCACGCAGTGGACCGCGGCGACCTGGAACGGCTCGCCGGCGAGCGCCTACTTCGATCCGATCACACGCCTTGCCGGCCTGGCCGGGACCGAAGTGCGGGAGAACGCGGCCGCGGCGTTCTACTCCGGTGCCGCCGTGGTGGCCGACACGCCCACCACCGCACGTCTCGCCCTCGGTACGAATCGGGTCTGGATCACCGACAACCTCGGCGGAACCCTGCCGCTGCGATGGCGGGTGCTGCCGTATCCACCCGTGACAACGGAGCAGGACGCCCGCAACGGTGCCGGCGGTGACCTCTCCCCGAACTTCGGCGTACCGAACATCGTCAACAACAACTTCGTGGGGAACGGCGGCGTGTCGACGGCCGATCAGGTGATCGACATGACGTGGCAGTCGGGCAGCGTCCTGCTCGTGATCTACCAAGGTGGGCTCGTCCGCTACACGAACACGAACAAGGCCGCGGGAACGTGGACGAGCCGGACCTGGCTGCTGACCGGTCCGATCCCGTTGGCGCCCGACGCGGTGATGACCGCAGTGGCGTCGGTACCGAACTCGCTCGACTTCTACGTCGCCACGCTCGGCGAGCCCACCGACCCGACGGTCGAGACGCTCTGGTTCTACGACGACGCCACCAGCGTCTTCCACCCGACGGGACTGCGGCGCAAGCTCGATTTCCAAGGGCCACCCATAGTCGCCGGGCCACTCGACCCGTGCTACTCGGTCGTCGTCGACCCCGAAACCCCGGCGAACCCGGCCGACCCGAGGGACATCTACGTCGGCACGGCCACCGGCGTGTACAAGGGCCGACGCACGGCACCGACGACGTGGGCGTTCGACACGTTCATGAACGGGCTGCCCGACGCGACGGTCCAGGACCTCGACATCTGGCGCCAGCCGGCAGGTGGCCCGAAGATGCTGCGCGCCGGCGTGCAGAGCCGTGGCGTGTGGGAGGTCGACCTGGCGCAGCCCGAGACCCGTCGCACGTACGTGCGGGTCCACGCCCACGACGACCGACGGGCGCTGCCGACGCCGTTGGCCAACCCGCGGCTGCGGCCGGCCGGCACGCCCCTGCCGGTGTTCGCCAGCCCCGACATCACGGTCCGGCCGGCATGGCCCGTCGCCGCGCCACCACGGTTCCACTCGACGATCCAGAGTGGCGCGTTGCCCGTCTACGACCTGTGGACGTTCCAGACCGCGTTCCGCTGGCTGTATCCGAGCTGCGTGGCCGACGGGCGGTGGACCGATGCGATGCGCGATCTGGTGCGATTCCACCGTTCGGTGCTCGGCTTGTCTCCCGGCGCGTTCATCGACCAGACGCTGTGGCGCCACGTCGTCGGCGGCACGGTCGGCGGTGTCGATCGAGGGACCCGCCTGCGGCCCGATCCGATCTTCTCCGAGAGCGCCACCGTCACCGCCGACCCCGCGGACGCACTCGCCGTGTACCGCGCGCCGTGGCAGACCCCGTTGGCGTTCGATCTTCCGGCCACCGAGATCGACCTGATGGAGTCGGTGCTCCCGGTGCGCAACGACGCCGGCGAGTGGACGGTGTTCCGCGAGCGGTCGACCGTCGACGTGCTGTTGCACCACCGCGACTCACGACCCGTCCCGCCGCCGAGTGCGTTCGCCGTGGTGCTGTGGCAGTCGGCGCCGACCCGTGCCGCGCTGCTCGCGCTCGGCGCGGCCGATCTCGTCGCATTCCTCGCCGGGGTGCGGGTAGCCGGCGTCGGCGGGGTGCCTCCGGCCCTGGCAGGAGGATGGAACCTGGTCACCACGCTCGGTGGGTCGGCGATGCAGACACTGCACACGCCCCTCGACGCCCGGTTGCCGCGGGCGGTGTCGGTCGACGTCGATCTGAGCGGAGTCACGAGCGGGCATCGCGTGCTCGTGGTCGCGCTGGTCGGTTCGCTGGCCGACGATCCGGTCACCCCGCCGGTCGGCGCGCCGGCCACGATCGCCGACCTCGTGCAGGCCTGGCCGCACGCCGCGCTGCGCGTGGTGCGGGTGACGACGCGTACCTGACGAACGTCGCGGCGGTGCCGTTCAGGGAGCGAAGGTGACGACGCGCGGTTCGACGTTGCGCCGGTCCTGGCCGCCCTGCATGGTGAACCCCGTTGCGACGAGTGAAGTCGGGCGACGCGGGTGCGGCTTGACGGTGACGTAGTCGCCCCACTTGCCCTGCAGTGGGCTGTGCGTGGACGCCGCGGTCCGCTTCGTCGACCACGACAGGCCGTCGGTGGCGAGGATGCCGACGGCGTGCGTCGGATGCTGCGTGGCGCTCCCGAAGAACGCACTCAGACCGACGCGGCCGCGACGGCTCGACCCCGCGGCCGGGTAGGCCCACGCGATGGTCGGGCTCCACACGTCGGGTTCCGCCACGACGCGCAGCGACGACTCGTCGATCGTCACCGCGCGGATGAACGGCATCGGGCGGTTCGCCGTGCGTCCGGAGCTCCACAACCAGCCGAGGCGCGCGCCGCCCGCCCCCGCCGTTCGCCAGCCGCCGGTGACGCGATCGTCGCAGCGATTGAGCCAGGCCGCATTCGCTGGTCCGGGTGCGGTGTAGTCGTCGCCGTTCCACGCGCCGACACGGACGACCCACGACTCCACCGCGGCGCTGGCGTCCGGCCAGGCGAACACGTGCAGCGCCCCCGCGTCGATGTCGTTCGACGCCCACCACATCGTGTCGCCGGCGCCGACGACGAAGCGCAGCGAGCCGTGTTGCGTGGTGGTCCACTGCTCGCGCGTGAGCGGTCCGGTGCTGACCACGGGCGAGCCCGTCGAGCTCGTCGAGTGAGTAGCGGAAGACGCTCGCCCGCAACCACGCATCGCTGGTGCTGTACTGGTTGAACGAGATGTACAGGTGGTCGTCGGACACGGCCATGTCGGGGTAGTCGAACCACGATTTCCAGGTCGGGTTCACGTCGGCAGGCGTGACCTCCCAGGTGTGCCAGCTACCCGGCGCAGCGTCCGGGCTCACCGCAACCCGGAAGATGTTCGTACCGCCCAACTGGGAGTACTGCAGCAGCCAGACCCAGAACTTCCGTTTCGGTTCCCAGAGCACCAGCTGATCGCAGCAGAACTCGCCCCGGTCGGCCGGGAAGGACGTGAACGGGTCGACGAAGGTCCACGTGCGTCCGGCGTCCGACGATCGGCTGGCGTACCAGTTCCCGGTGATGAACATGCCGGACCACGACGCGGCGGCGCTGGGCTCGCCGACCGTGCCGGTCTGGGTGCTGGTGGCTGCATCGGCGAGGCCGATGTTGTCGCGGATCGTGACCACCGGTGGCAGTCGATCTACGCCGGCTCGGTCGGCGGGACCGGAGGAACCGGCGACGGATCGATCACGACATCGTCGGACTCGACCCGGCTGTCGCTCGGCCCCGGTGGCTTGCGAACGGTCGATTGCCGGCGCTCGCGGGCATCGAGCACGTCGTCACCGACGCCACAATCGTCGTCGTCGACCGTCTCTTCGCGCGGCGCGTCGTCGCACGGCTCGGCCGCCGCATCCTCGTCCTCGTCGGCAGGTGGTTCGACGACCTGGTCGATGCCAGAGCTGCTCTCGGACTTCTTGCCCTCCGGCCGATCAGCCATCGCGGCCGCCGTATCGGAGCACGCTCAGGCGACCCGGATGCATCGCCACCTCCAGCGGGTCACCGCGAGGGCCGCCGCCGCGACACCAACGGCGAGCGCGGTGATCCACCACTCCGCCTCGCCGCTGCCGGCGTCGGGGCTCTCGCCGAACAGGCCTTCGATCCACTGCGGATCGACGAGCGACATGACGACGAAGAACAGCGCGATGACCGTGGTCGCGAAGGGCACCCAGAACGACCAGTCCGCGGCACGCAACCGAGCTCGGAACTTCATGACACCCTCACCTTCGACGTGCTGATCCATGGAACGGTAACACGGCGGTCACAACGCACGGACCGCCCGCGGACCACCCTCGCCGGCGGTCTGACGGAGCAGGTTCCCCGTGTCGCTCAGCGCACGGGCAGCGGCTCGAACGGACCGAGCGCCTCCTCGAGCGGCGGGCCGGGTGTTGCCGGTGCGAGGATCGTCAGCCTGGTCGTCGCCCGCGTGAGGGCGACGTAGAGGCGCGCCATGCCCGTCGACCCCGGTGACTCACGGACGATCGCCTCGGGGTCGACGACCACGACGCCGTCGAACTCCAACCCCTTGGCGGCGACCGCGGTCAGGTGCTCGGCTGGTCCATCACCGTTCGCGACCAGCCACTCGGGCGTGACGACGGCGACCAGGCCGGCGCCGACCTCGCGGCGGAGATCGGCGGTGGCGTCGATGATGTCCGCCGCTCCGACCGGCCGACCACCGGTGTGCAGGCGGCGGGGCTCGACCCCGGCAGAACGGGCGGAACGCGCCGGATGCAGGTGCGCGGCGAACAGTTCGAGCAGACGGCCCGCCAACTCCATCACCTCGGCCGGGGTGCGGTAGTTCACCGTGAGCTCGTGGCGGGTCACCGAGCCCGCGTCGACGTCGAGTGCTTCGAGGATGCGGTCCCACGTCGCTGCCGCGCCGGCGCGGACCGCCTGCGCCTCGTCACCGGCGAGGGTGAACGACTTGGTCGAGCACCGCCGGGCGATCGCCCGCCACTGCATGGGCGAGAGGTCCTGGGCCTCGTCGACGACGACGTGGCTGTAGCGCGCATCGGCCGCGCGCAGCATCGGCGCGTCGACGTCCTCGAACTGGTGGACGAGTTCCTGGTACACGCCGTGCAGCTCGTTCGCCGCAGGGTCACCCATGAGGGTGGTCGTGGCGTACGTCGCCTTGCACTCCCGGCAGTCCAGGCGGTCGCTGCCCGATGCCTCCCCGGGCAGGTACTCGAGCGGGCGCCCGCAACGGGGGCAGTCGGGCAGGCGCTCCTCGATGATCCGTTCCGCCACGTGGTCCAGCCGCGGGCGCTGCCGTCCGGTGCGCCGCCGCGGCGTCGGGACCGGACCGAGCAGCAGGTCGGCCTCGTCGAGGAGGGCGACATCGGCCTCGCTCCATCCGGCGCCGTCCTCCTTCGGGGTGTGCAGTGCGTCGACCTCGTCTGCCGTGAGGATGTCGCGGCCGGCGGCCGCGAGGAGCCGGGGCGACGAAAGCAGACGGCGCACGAGGCGTTCGGGCGTGAGCAAGGGCCACATCGTGTGGACGGCCTGCGCCAGAGCATCACGATCGATGACGTCGAGGAGTGGCGGCGCGTGCCGGATCCCGTCGGGACCGATGCGACCGACTCGGAGCTCGATCTCCAGGCGGTTCCGATACGCGCTCTCCAACGCCCGCAGGAGCCGGCGCTCCACCAGCGGCCGACCCGCGTTGTGCGTGCCGGACCGTCGCCTCGCGGTGGTGACGATGGCCGCGAGGTCGGCGTGCTCCACGACGAGACGGTGCCGCCCCGCCCAGAGTTCGACGCCCGCCCGCGGTGCCCGCTGGTGGGCCCTGATCGCCCGTGCGAGGACATCGACCATCCGGAGGTCACCCTTGACGGCAGACGCCTCGGGTTCGTCGACTCTCGACACCTCCACGGCCGGTCCGAGATCCGCCGGCGTCGCCAGCACGACCCTGTCCTCGCCGAGCGAGGGGACGACGTCTTCGACATAGCGCAGGAACGTCGCGGACGGACCGACGAAGAGGACCGCGCCGGCCAGGCGGGCCCGCTCGGCGAACAGCAGGTACGCGGCGCGGTGGAGCGCCACGGCCGTCTTTCCCGTTCCCGGCGCCCCTTGGACGACCGTGACGCCGGCACGGGGACGGCGGATCACGACGTCCTGTTCCGCCTGGATCGTGGCCACGACGTCCTGCATCCGTCCCGTCCGCGGCGCGTCGAGGGCCGCCAACAGTGCGCCCTCGCCGACGAGTGACAGACCGGCCTCGCTCGCCGCGACGACGTCGAACACTTCGTCGTCGAGGCCGACCATCTCGCCGTCGCGCCAACGGAAGTGGCGGCGTCGCACCACGCCCATCGGGTCCTGTGGCAACGCGCGGTAGAACGGCTCGGCCGCCGGCGCCCGCCAATCGACCACGAGCGGATCACCTGCTTCGTCGGCGACTGCCAGCCGTCCCACGTACAGGCAGCTGCCGTCGACGAGGTCGAGGCGGCCGACGAGCAGCCGGTCCTTGGCGATGGCGAGCGCGGCCAGCCGGAGGCCGGCGTGAGTGATGGCGCTGTCGCGCTCGAACAGTGCCTGCGCGTTCCTCGACTCGGTCAGCCGCCTCGCGGTCCCGGCGAGGACCTCCGCCGAGTTCCGCATGGCGACGACCCGGTCGTACGCCGCATCGAGATAGGCCCGCTCCCGGTGCAGTTCATCGTCACCGAACACGAACGGATCATCGCCGCTCACGCGAGGTGACGCAAGCGTCGAGCCGTCAGCGTCGTCGGGCCACCGCCAGGGCACCGGTTCCGATGAGCGACAACAGCGCCGCGATCAGGATCAATTCCTGACCGTTGTTGCCAGTGCTCGGCAGCTGCGCACCGGCCGTGGCGAGCGGCAACGTGCTGCTCGACCCGGTGGCCGCAGTGGCCGCGGCTGCCGGGGTCGCGCCGGACTGGGGAAAGCCGTTGATCGCGATCGCCGTGGCCCCGGGATCCGTCGTGGTCGACGTGCGTGGGTCGGTCGTGGTCGTGGCTCCGGGGTCGGTCGTCGTCGTGGCAGCGGGGTCCGTCGTCGGTGTCGTCGTCGACGAGCCCGTCCCGTTCGGCGTCGGGCCCGGCGGGTCCGTCGACGTGATCGGGTTGGTCGTCGTGGTCGTGGAATCCGTCGTGGTGGTCGCCGGTTCCGTCGTCGGTGGTCGCCGGTTCCGTCGTGGTGGTCGACGTGGTGCGTCGTCGGTTCCGTCACGGTGGTCGCGGTTGCCGGTTCCGTTGTGGTCGTCGTCGTCGTCGATGTGGTGGACGTCGTCGACGTGGTCGACGTGGTGGTGGTCCCGCCGCCGGGACACTCGCTGGGTCAGGCTTGGCCTGGCCCTCGTCGAACGCGATCACCAGCGAGCGGCCCTGAGCATCAGCGAAATAGGAACCGACTTGGACGTTGCCGAGCGGGATCGCATTCACGCTCACGGAGATCGGATTCTGCCCCGTCTGCAACCGCTCATCGACACCCGGAGTGCCAACGAACTTGCAGACGAACACCTTCCGGCTCGGCGTGGTCGTCGGGACACCGGTCGTCGTCGTATCGCTCGGTTGAGTCGTGGTGCTGGTCGTCGTCGGCGCAACCGTCGTCGTCGTGGTGCTGGTCGTCGTCGGCGCAACCGTCGTGGTCGTCGAGGTCGTCGTTGTGGTCGAACCGTCGTCGTCGCCGTGCTGGCCGTCGCCGTGTTGGTCATCGCCGTGTTGGTCATCGCCATGTTGGTCATCGCCATGTTGGTCATCGCCATGTTGACCGCCGCCATGTTGACCGCCGCCTGTTGACCGCCACCACCTCCGCCACCGCCGTCGTCTCCGCCCTGTTGAGCCGTGGGGGTTTCCGGCCCCTGAGCCAGAACCGACACCTGAATACCGCCGATGAAAGTCAACGCGCCGATGCATGTAGCAACGACAGCGAACCGCCCGATTCGAGTCATGCCGGGCAATGTAACGGGGGTATCACCCTCAAAATGTCGGGACTTCGTCAAGCTTTGTCAGCTCGGCCGCGGCCGGTTCACGGCCGGCGTCGGCGTCGCGACCGAGGGAAGATGGCGACATCGCGAGCGAGCCGAACACGCGTCGGAACCGCCACTGCGTCGGCCACACTGGTGCCCGTGACGGTGATTCGTCTCGATCACGTGCAACTCGCGATGCCCGCCGGGCGCGAGCTCGAAGCGATCGCGTTCTACCGCGACGTGCTGGGCATCCCTCACGTTCCGAAGCCCGCACACCTCGCGGCGCGAGGCGGCTGCTGGTTCGAGCGGGGAGATCTGAAGATCCATCTCGGCGTCGAGGCCGACTTCCGTCCGGCGCGCAAGGCGCACCCTGCGTTCATCGTCGACGACGTGCGCAGCATCGCGCGGGCCGCCACCGCCGCCGGGTTCGAGGTGAACGACGACGAGCCGCTCGATGGCTTCGACCGGGTGTACGTGTCCGACCCGTTCGGCAACCGCATCGAGTTGATGCAGCCCGCGGCCGACCTGGGCAGCGGTCGGGTGACGTTCGGCCGCTGATCGTCGGTTCGCCAACTCGAGAACATCGAGGATTCGGAGAGGCCGGAACGGGGCAACGTTGCACCGTGACCAAGATTCGATCGGGCAGTTCAGGAAACGTCCGTGACCGTCGGGGCGCCGGCGGAGGCGGGTCGCCGTTGGGCGGTGCATTCGGCGGCGGAGGCGGCGGCGGCTTCCCGTTTCCGATGAAGGCAGGCGGCGGATTGCTCGGAGTGATCATCCTCATCGCCATCGTCGTGATCACCCAACTCGGCGGTGGCAACAACGCCGGTTCACCGGGCCTCGGAGCACAGAGCGGAGCGGTGGACGACGCGACGAGCGGCGACGTGGGAGGTGAGGTGGCGTGCACGACCGAGACCGAGCAGGTGGTGTGTGGCGCGGTCGATGACGTGTTGCTGTACTGGGACAGTCAGTTCCCGGTGTCGTTCCAGGGCACATTCGCCGGAACGGACACGGTGTTCTTCAGCGATGCCACCAACACCGGATGTGGACAGGCGTCGGCGCAGACGGGGCCGTTCTACTGCCCGGTCGATCAACTCGTGTACTTCGATCTCGACTTCCTCGAACAACTCCAGTCCAGGTTCGGGGCGACGGGAGACCTTGCCGCGCAGTACATCGTCGCCCACGAGTACGGCCACCACGTGCAGAACATCACGGGCATCTCGGACCGGACGAACGCGGCGCAGCAGCAGTTTCCCGACGCCGCCAACGAGTTCAGCGTCGCTCTGGAGCTGCAGGCTGACTGCTTCGCCGGCGCGTGGGCGTCGTCGGTCGCCGAACGCGGGCTGTTCGATCGCGAGGGCGAGATCGACGAGGCGCTCGGCGCGGCCGAAGCCGTCGGTGACGACCGGATCATGGAATCCGCGGGTCAGGAGGTGAACCCGGAGTCGTTCACCCACGGCAGCGCCGAACAGCGTCGGACGTGGTTCGCCAAGGGCTTCGACACCGGTGACCCCGAACAGTGCACCACGTTCGACAACTCACTCGCCCCGTGAGGTTCGCTCGGTCGCGGGTGACCGATCGCTCGCAACGGCCGCGGGCAGACTGTCCGGGTGACATGGTGGCCGTTCGCCGGAGGTCCGCGGACCTCGATCGTGACCTTGGCTGCTCTCACGGTGAGCATCGGCGCCGCTGGGTGCACGTCGCAGATCCAGTCCTCCGGGGCCCCCTCGGCCGTCGAGACCACGACGCCGGTGCCGACGTCGACCGTTCCGCCGACGGCCGAGGCCACGTCGACTCCGACCACCACGCCGACCGCCCCGATCGCCTCGGAGACCACGGCCACCCCGGAGACCACGATCGCCCCGGAGACCACGGCCACGCCTGCCCCTGCCCCAACCCCACCCCCCGCCAGCGTGGCGCCGGTGGTCGGCCAGTTCGCCTGCAACCCGGGGAACGAACAACCCACGACGTGGGAGGTTCGACCGCCCTCGGACATCCCGTCGCCGCCGCTGACCGAAGGCTGGAGGACTGCCGTGTTCGGCAGATCGGTGCAGGGGCGTGCCATCGAGGCGCTCGTGCGGCCCGCCGCGACGCCGCGGCGCCGTGTGGTCGTGATCGGTGGGCTGCACGGCAACGAGCCGGTCACGCCACCGGCCGTGCGCGGCCTCCTGCAAGCCGACATCGACGACGACGTCGAGGTGTGGCTCGTCCCCGTCGCCAACCCTGACGGGTCCGCCGCGGGGTTGCGGTGCAACGCCAACGGCGTCGATCTGAACCGGAACTTCGCGTGGGAGTGGAGCGCGGACGACGGGGGACCCGCCGCATCGAGCGAGCCCGAGACGAAGGCGCTGACGGTGCTCGTCGAGGGGCTGCATCCCGACGTCGTCGTCTGGATCCATCAGCCGCTCGGCTATGTCAGTGCGATCGGTGCCACCGCTGATGCACTCGAGCAGGCGTGGTCGGGCGGAGCCGCAATGCCCGTTCGGCCCGACGTCACCCAGCACGGTGGCGGCGAGAGTTGGTCGGCTCTGGTAGCCGGGGTCCCGACGCTCCTGGTCGAGATCGAGGGAACGGAGGCAACCCCCGAGGCCGTCGCCGCCCAGTTGGCCGGCTTCGAGGCGATGCTCGCCGCCCTCGCCTGAAGGTGTTTCGATTCACCGGCGGTGCCGGCTCGTCGGCCATTGTCACACCCCCATGCGCATGATCGATGCACGACAGAGAGATCGAGCGAGGGGGTGAACCCGATGGAAGCAATGTCCGTGGAGGCAGCGTTCGCCGAGTTGTTGAAGGCGGATCCGGCGGTGGCGGATCGTGACGAGGTCGCTTCGATCATTCGCCGGTCATCGCAGTTGCGGTCGTGGTTGGCGTCGATCGACGTGCGTTGCGCGCGGCGCACCACCGAACTCGCTGCCACCGGTGAATCCGAGCCGCCCGAATCGCTGCTCGGCGACGAGGGCAACCGTTCGACCCGCGACGCCGTCGGCGTCACCCGCCGCTCCCACGCGTGCGATGCGATGCCCTCGTTCGAGGAGGCCTTGGCGGCGGGTGTGATCTCGGGTGACCATGTCGACGCCGTGGCCCGAGTATTGCGAGGTCTCGACGACGAGGTTCGTGCCGAGTTCATCAGCCATGAAGCGGCCTTGCTGGTCGCGGCATGCCGGGAGCGGATCGTGATGTTCGACCGCACCTGTCGCGACCTGGCGAAGTGTCTGACCGCCGAACGCGACCGCCGAACGGGTGTCGACACCGAGGCGGCCGAGTTCGAACGGCAGCGGGCCGCGGCCAAGGTCAGAGGGTGGGTCGACAAGGACACCGGGATGCATCACACCCACGTCGAGCTGGATCCCGAACGCGGCACCCGCCTCGCCGACGCACTACGTGTTCACTTGCGGAGGATCGTGAAACAGGACGGCAACTCCGGACGCTCGTACAGCCAGCTCGAAGTCGAAGCATTCATGGCCGCGCTCGAGTCCGGTGTCACCCGGCGACCCACGGCCGGCCGACGCGACGACGCCGGCAACTCCGACGGCAGGAATGTCGGCGGGCTCGAGGTCGTCGAACCTCACGCCGAGTACCGGGTACCAGACGTGACCCTGCTCATCGATCACCACACCCTGCACGACGGCCTCCACGACCACGGGATCTGCGAAACCTCCGCCGGCATCCCACTGCCGATCGCGACCGCCCGACGGTTGTGCTGCGACGCCGAAGTCACGCTCGCCAGCGTCGACGCCAACGGAGTGGTCCGGAACCTCGGCCGCACCCAGCGCACCGTCAACCGGGCCCAACGCCGCGAGCTGCGAGCGATGCACCGCACCTGTGTCGGTCGTGGTTGCGAGGTGCCGTTCGACCAGTGCCAGATCCATCACGTCCGGTTCTGGCGCAACGACGGAACTACCGATATCGACAATTTGGCCCCGCTCTGCAGCAGGCACCACCACCTCGCCCACGAAGGCGGATGGACACTCACGATGACTCCCGACCGGGTCATCACGTGGACCAGACCCGACGGCACCATCGACTACCACGGAACGTCCGTCGACCGGGCACCCACCGGCATCCGACCACCCGGAACCGCTCCGCCCGGCGCCGCTCCGCCCGGCGCGATGCCGACTCACGCCGCTTGATCCCCGGAGGTGACTCCGGCTCGGATCGCTCGATACGCACGCCGGAGATCGCCCGGGAGATCACGTCACGATTGCCCGTGCATGCTCGGCGCAGTCGACCACGGTTGGTGATCATTCGAACTGCGCGGCGATCGCCCCGTTCTCTGCGGCAGCGACGAGCTGTCCGTGATCGACCACGGTCTGGTCGGCGTAGCTGACGGCGAATTCCCGGAGGGCGTCGTCGAATCTCCCGCCCTTGCCGATGTACGCGTCGATTGCCGTTGCATCGCCGGTTCGAGCGTGTGCTCTGGCGAGTACCGCGCCACATGCTTCGCCGAATTCCGTCAAACGCGGCGCGATCAGTGCACCGTGGGGGATCACCTTCATGTCGCGGAACTGGCGCACGTAGTACGCGGTGCCGTCGGCAGCCGTCGTCCATCCGACGAAGATGTCGGTGGCGCTCTGGATGAGTCGCTTCCCCACGGCAACCCGCTCGCCGGCCGTCTCGAAATCACTCCGACCCAGATGCTCCTCGTAGACGGAGGATCCCGCCTGCTTGATCTGCAGGAACAGTGGATCCGCTCCATCCCGACCCTCCAGCAGGACGAGGAACACCCGCATGCCAACGCTTCCGACGCCGACGACCTGCCGGACCGCATCGCAGAACGTGAATCGATCCAGGAGGTGACGTCGGTACTGCGGGAGTGTCTCCCGGTAGCGAGCGAAGATCTCGACCACGTTTGCCAGTTCGTCCGGGGCGAGATGGACTCGGCGTGGCGGATCCTCCGTGATCCGCAGGTGACCGTCCACCGTCGTGGTGAGCTTCCCGACGGCTCCCCGGCTCGTCCGGCGCGCGGCCCGTCGAGCGATGTATTTCGTCGCCAGTTCTCGGTCGGCCCGGGAGAACCGTGACACGAGTGCGGTCACGTCGATCAGGTCGTACCAGATGTCGAGCTGCCTGGCGGTGGCGTACGTCGCCATGTGCGTGCGATACGACTGCAGGCAACGAGCGACCGCGGCCTCGGCTCGGGCGGCGTCGACCGCGTTGTCCCGAGCGAGCACCACCAGGCTCGTCGCCAGGCGCGCGACGTCCCACTCGAACGGACCCGGGAGGGTCTCGTCGAAGTCGCGCAGATCGAACGACAGGTTCCGCTCCGGCGTCGCCCACAGACCGAAGTTGAGGACGTGCGCATCTCCGCACATCTGCACCATGAGTCCGGTGTGAGGTCGCGCCGCGAGGTCGGCTGCCATGACCGCAGCTGCCCCTCGGAAGAACGTCCAGGGCGATGCCATCATGCGGCCGAAGCGAATCGGCACGAGGTCGGCGAGACGACCGTCGTTCTGCGCTTCCAGGGTTTCCAAGGCGCTGCGGAGACGGAGCGCCGGGTCGACGACGCCGAGCCCGCGCCGCGGTGCGCGCTGCCGCGCCTCGCGGCCGACCGCTCGTCGATCGCTGGGAGACGTGCCGGCAGAACTCGGAGCGGCGTCGGGCCTCCCGTGCTCGGGCACGTCCGGCGCGTTCACGATGCTCACGGGGTCGGACGGTACAAGACCCCGTCCGAGGCCGGGATCACTCGATGCGCAGGCCCGAGATCGCCCGGGAGATCACCAGCTGCTGGATCTCGCTCGTGCCCTCGAAGATCGTGTGGATCTTGGCATCACGGTGCCAGCGCTCCACCGGGTACTCGCGGGTGTAGCCGTAACCGCCGAGGATCTGGATGGCCTCCTCGGTGACGCGGACGGCGGTCTCCGACGCCTTCCACTTCGACATCGAGCCCTCGGCGTTCTTGAACGTGCCGTTCTTCGACAGCCAGGCCGCACGCCAGATCAGCAGGCGGCTGGCGTCGATCTCGGTCGCCATGTTGGCGAGCTTGAAGGCGATCGCCTGGTTCATGATGATCGGCTTGCCGAACGCGTGGCGCTCCTTGGCGTAGTCGAGGGAGTACTCGTACGCGGCACGGGCGACACCGAGCGCCTGGGCGCCGACGGTCGGGCGGGTGGCCTCGAACGTGGCCATCGCCGGCTGCTTGCCGGTGTGCTCCTTGTTGCGCGCCCGGGCGAGCTTCTCGTCGAGCTTCTCCTTGCCCCCGAGCAGGCACGAGCCGGGCACCTTCACGTCGTCGAGGACCACCTCGGACGTGTGGCTGGCACGGATCCCGTGCTTCTTGTACTTCTGACCCATCGACAGGCCCGGCGTGTTCGGCGGGACGACGAAGCTCGCCTGTCCCTTCGAACCGAGGGTGGGGTCGACCGTCGCCACCACCACGTGCACGTTGGCGATGCCACCGTTGGTGATCCACGCCTTGGTGCCGTTGATCGTCCACTCGTCCTTGGCCTCGTCGTACACGGCGCGGGTGCGCAGGCTCGACACGTCGGAACCGGCATCGGGCTCGCTGACGCAGAACGCACCGAGCTTCACATCGTCGGCCGTGCCGTAGCACTGCGGGACCCACTCGATGATCTGCTCGGGTGTCCCGTTGCCGGCGATTCCGGCCGCGGCGAGCCCCGAGCCCATGATCGCCATGCCGATGCCGGCGTCGCCCCAGAAGATCTCCTCGACCGCGACCGGCAACGTGAGTCCGGTCGGATCGGCCATCGCGTTCATGATGAAGTCGATGCCGTACAGACCGATCTGGGCGGCCTCCTCGACGACCGGCCACGGGAACTCCTCGCGCTCGTCCCACTCGTGCGCGGCGGGACGGATGACGTTCTCGGAGAAGTCGTGAACCCACTTCTGCAGTTGCAACTGGTCTTCGTTGAGGTTCAGCGAGAAGTCGGTCATGAGCTCTAAGTTACCGGTCGGTAACGTCGTTGTCTACCCATCGGTAACTTGCGGGTCCGCAGCGGCGAATCGACGCTGACTACGGTGCGTCGCATGGGGATACGAGGGGGACTCTGCATCGCCGCGGCGCTGGTCGTCGCATCGTGCAGCGGGAGCGGAAACGACGCCGTCGACAACAGCACGCTTCCGCCGCTGACCACGACTGCCGACTCGGTGGCGGCGACCGACGGCCCGGCGACGACCACCGGCGCACCAGCGCAGACGACCACGACCGAGGCTCCGTCCACTCCGGCCGACGCCGCCACCGTGGCGGCGATCGAGGCCGCGGTCGCGTCCGGACCCGACGGTTGTGATCCGCTCGACACGCGCCAGTGCGTGCTCCCGTTCCCGAGCGACGCCTACCTCGTCGACGATGCTTCGACGCCGAGCGGTCATCGGGTGGCGTTCCCCGCTGCGGCCCTTCCGACCAATGCGCAGGGCGTCACGGTCGACCCGGCGGCGTGGAACCGCGAAGACGGCTTCAGCGCCAACGCCTCGCTGCTCACCTACGTCGCCGATCTCGACCCGACGAACCTGCCCACGTGGACCGATCTCGGCGCGTCGCTCGACGACGACGCGACGGTCGTGCTCGTCGACACCTCGACCGGTGAACGGGTACCTCTGTGGGCCGAACCCGACGCCGGCGCAGACGACCCGACCGAACGACTCCTCGTGATCCACCCGGCGATCAGCCTCGCGCCCGAGACGACGTACGCCGTTGCCCTGCGGGATCTGCGCACGACCGCCGGCGCGCCGATCGCCGTCTCGCCCGTGTTCACCGCGTACCGCGATCGGCTGACCACCGACATCGACGCGATCGAGTCTCGACGCCCCGCGATGGAGGACACGTTCGCGGCGTTGGAGGCCGCCGGCGTGGGGCGGGCCGATCTCCAACTCGCCTGGAACTTCACCACCGCGAGCACCGAGAACACCACGGCGCCGATCCTGAAGATGCGCGACGAGACGATGACCGGCCTCGGCGACTCCACCCCGGAGTTCGAGATCACCTCCGTCACCGACGACCCCGAGGCCGACGGCCTGGCCCGGTTCGTCGAGGGTGTCTACAGCGTTCCCAACTACCTCACCGGCGACGGATCACCCGGGAGCGCGCTGCAACGTCGGCGCCGACGGCCTACCGGAGCAGAACCCGGATGCGGCGACCGTCCTCGCACCGTTCGCCTGTGGCATCTCCGAAACGACGATGGCGGGCACCGAACCGGCCCACCTCGTGCAGTACGGACACGGGTTGCTCGGCTCGAACCTCGAAGTCGACGCCGGGAACATCGTCGCCATGTCGAACGAGCACAACACCGTGTACTGCGCCACGAAGTGGGCCGGCTTCAGCGAGGACGACATCCCCACCGCGGTCACCGCGCTGGGCGACATGTCGATGTTCCCGACGTTCGTCGACCGGATGACCCAGGGGCTGCTGAACCAGCTCGTGCTCGGCCGGCTGATGCTCGCCGACAACGGTCTGATCAGCGACCCCGCATTCGCCCGGCCCGACGGCACCCCGCTGATCGACAACAGCACGCTGGTCTACGACGGCAACAGTCAGGGCGGGATCATGGGCCTGGCGCTCGCCGGCATCTCGCAGGATTTCGAGCGGGCGGTGCTCGGCGTGGTCGGCATGAACTACTCGACGCTGCTCCCCCGGTCCGTCGACTTCGACGACCTACGAGGCGATCTTCGTCCCGGCGTACCCGAGCGCGCTCGACCGCGAGCTGCTGCTGTCGGTCATCCAGATGATGTGGGACCGCACCGAGGGGTCCGGGTACGTCCGCCACGTCGTCGCCGATCCACTGCCCGGCACGCCTGCGAAGACGGTGCTGATGCACGTCGCGTTCGGCGACTGGCAGGTCAGCGAGCTGACGGCGATGATCGCGGCACGCACGATGGGCGTGCCGATCCATCGCCCCGTCACCGCCGACGGGCGGAGCCGGGAGGTCGAACCCGGCTGGGGGCTCGACACGCTCGAGTACCCGTCGGCCGGATCGGGTCTGGTGATCTGGGATTCGGGCTCCGACCCCATCCCGATCGAGCAGGCCGCGCCGAGCACCAGCCGCGATCCGCACAGCGACCCACGCAACGACGCCAACGTCCGGTCACAGAAGGCGACCTTCCTGTTCGACGGCGAACTCGTCGACGTGTGCACCGCCGCCGCCTGCACCGCCACCCCCGGCGACTGACCCTCCACCCGGCAGGGGCTCGGTTCGTTCTGGCCCCGACCCCAAACGAACCGACGGTTCGTTCTGGCCCCGACCCCGAACGAACCGAGTTACGGCGTGGCGGCGAGTTGGAGGAGTTGCGGGGCGACCTTGTCGTAGATGAGTTCGGCGCCCGGCGTGTAGACGTGGACGCCGTCCCAGCGGTAGTTCACATTGGTGGCGATCGACTCGTCGTTGCACCACTCGGGCGGCCCCTCGACCAGCGCCACCTCGGTTCCGTACGAGTCGGCCACCTGCCCGAGGAGTTCGTTGACGTGGGCGACCCTGGAATCGTCGCCCCGCTCGGGCAGCGCCACGTTCGCCATCACATCGAACGGGCGCATGCAGGCCGCCGGCAGGAGCGCGACCTTCGACCCTGTCGCCAGCACCGCGTCGATCCCCGACTTCACACGCGTCTTCCACTCCTCGTCGGTGGCCGCCGCGCCGAACGGATGGACGACACCGTCGATCTTCATGTCGAACACGTCCCACGCCCCGAGCACGACGAGCGTGACATCGTGACCGGCCGCGGACGACGCCCATTCGTCCTGCCATCCCGGGCAGTACGAGCCGAGATCGATGGAGAAGTCGGCGGCCGTCATCGGCGACCCCTCGTCGTACACCCCGCAGCCCTCGACGCTGCCGTCCTTCACGTTCGGGAACGTCGACTCGATCCCGTCGGGCAGGTTGATCGCCAACGCGTGCGCCTGCGAGTCGCCGACGATGGCCAGCGTCGCCGACGTCGCCGGCGCGATCGTGTGGACCGGGCGCGAGCGTGGTGACCGGTGCCGCTCCCGCGGCCAGTGCCGCGGCGCCAGTCGCGGCCGCGGCGGGATCGATGGTCGACGGTGCCGACGCCGCGTCCCCGTCGGCGAGTTGGACGGCTGTGTCGCCGCCGCCCTTGAACGGGTCGAACGGTTCGACGCTCACGTAGAACACGGCGAGGCAGCCGAGCACCAGCGCGCCGCCTGCGACAGGTGCGTAGAAGTTGGCATTCGGCGTCCGACTGCTCCACCAACTCCCGATCGCACCCTCGCGCACCGGGGTCTCGAGCCAGCGGTACGACGCCTCGGTCACGAAGACGGTGACCGTCATCGCCAGCACGAACCGCGACACCGACCCGTCGGTGGCATCGAAGATCACGAAGATCGGCCAGCTCCACAGATAGAGGCCATAGCTCCGCCTGCCGACCTCGACGAGCGGAGTCCACGACAGGATGCGCCGCATCCCGACCGCCGCCGGATGGACCGCCACCATGATCGCCACGAGCGACAGGATCGACACGAGCGGCAGCAGCCACTGGTACACGTACCCGGCGGTCACGTGAGCGACGGCGGCGGCGCACGCGATCATCGCCAGGGCAGCCGCGCCGATCGGATCGAGGTGCCGGCCGATCGGCGCCGAACTCGCATTCGACCAGCGCCACGGACGCCACCAGAACGCCGCGCCGGCACCGAGCAGCAACCCGCCCGCCCGCGTGATCGTCGACAGATAGAGGAAGTTGGTGCGGTTCAGGCCCTCGAAGATCGACGGCGGTCCGCCGAGCGGCGACGGCGAATTCGAGTGCATCCAGAACATCAGCGCGAACACGCCGAAGGCGGCGCCGACGATCCACGCGCCCTTGGCCCGATGGGAGATCCCCAACCCGACGATCCCGACGAACACGAGCGGCCAGATCAGGTACCACTGCTCCTCGACGGCGAGGCTCCAGAGGTGGCGGAGCAGCGGCGGCTCACCGGCGAAGTACGGGACGTCGCCGAGGATCTGGCCCCAGTTGCCGACGTAGAACACCGACCAGGGAATGTCGCGCCGGAGCTGCGACTGCTGCTCGGCCGAGCCGGCGAATGCGGCCCACACGGCCACGGCGACGAGCACGGCGAACAGTGCGGGCAGGAGTCGCCGGGCGCGCCGCGTCCAGAAGCCACGGAACGAGACGCTGCCGCGCCGATCGTGTTCCTCGATCAGCAGCGACGTGATGAGGAACCCGGACACGACGAAGAACACCTCGACGCCGAAGAACCCGCCGTGCATCCACGAGAACCCGGCGTGGTAGAGCAGCACGATCCCGACGGACAGGGCGCGGAGACCGTCGAGCGACGGCTGGTAGCCCATCCGCGGCGGACTCGGGGGCGCGGCCTCACGCCGGGGCGCACGAGCGGCGGCGGGCGAGGGGGCGAGTGTGTCGGTCACCGGCGAATCGTCGTACCGGCTTTGGTCGTCTCGACGGTCCAGCCGGCGGCCTGGAGGTCGGCGCGGATCGCGTCGGCACGGGCGAAATCGCGCTCGGCACGGGCCGTGTCGAGCGCGGCCGCCAGCTCGGCGACGTCGGCCGGCACGTCGGCCGGTCGGGCAAGGTCGAGACCGACGGCACCGCACATCTCGAGCACGCGGCCGCGGTCAGCTCGGCCGCCGCGGCGTCCCCCGCGTCGAGGGCGACGTTGGCGCGGCGCACCGTGTCGAAGATCAGCGCCGTCGCTTTCGGGGTGTCGAGGTCGTCGTCCATCGCTGTACGGAACGCGGCGATCACGTCGGCGTCGGGCTCGGCGGCGTCGACGCCGGCGGTTCGGGCGGCGAAGGCATCGAGGCCGGCGAGCGACGCGACCGCCGAGTCGAGCGTCTGCTGGTTGATCGTGATCGGGCTGCGGTAGTGCGACTGCAGCAGGATCAACCGGTACGCCCGCTGGTCGTACAGCTCGATGAGGTCGAGCAGGTTCGACACGTTGCCGAGGCTCTTCGACATCTTCTCGCCCTCGGCGTCGACGACGAAGCCGTGGTGCATCCAGTGGTTGGCGAACGTCTTGCCGAGGGCGACCGCCTGGGCCCGCTCGTTCTCGTGGTGCGGGAAGCGCAGATCCTGGCCGCCGCAGTGCAGGTCGAAGCCCTCGCCGAGCAGGTCGAGGCTCATCACGACGCACTCCGAATGCCACCCCGGGCGGCCCTCGCCCCACGGTGACGGCCACGAGGGCTCGTCGGGCTTGGAGAACTTCCAGAGCACGAAGTCGGCCGGATGGCGCTTCTGGTCGGCGCCGAACACCTCGCGCTCGCCCCCGCCGCTGCGCATGTCGTCGAGCGACTGATGGGCGAGCAGGCCGTAGTCGTCGACCGATTCGACGTCCATGTACACGCCGTCGTCGGTCAGGTACGCCTTGTCGAGCTCGACGAGCCGGCCGATCATCTCGACCATCTCCGGCACGTACTCCGTCGCGTGCGGCACGTCGGTCGGGCGCTGCCACGTTGATCCCCGCCATCGCGGTGAACCATTGCGCTTCGCACTTCGTGGTGATCTCCTGCCAGGGCCGATCCTCACGCTGGGCGCGGTTGATGATGTTGTCGTCGATGTCGGTGATGTTCGACACGAGGCGAACGTCGAGCCCGCTCCATTCGAGGTAGCGGCGCAGGATGTCGTACGTCAGCGTCGCCCGGCCGTGGCCGAGGTGCGGCGGGCCGTAGACCGTGGGCCCACAGAGGTAGATGCTGACCTTGCCCGGCTCGCGCAGAGCCAACTCACGCACGGAGCGAGTGGCGGTGTCGTACAGGTGCAGCACAGCCCACCATCCTACGAGCCACCCCCGTCTCAGCCCCGGCAAGTTGGATCGGGCCGGATCGAGCCCGTCCGGCCGTCGTTTGCGTCGGGATTGCTGCGGACCGGTCCGCAGCAATCCCGACGCAAACGGAGATCTGGCAGGCAGAGGTGGGTCGGTAGCCTCGGATGAATGGCGAACATCCCGGACCGGCCCACGCTCGATGGCATCGAGGCGCGCTGGGCCGAGGTATGGGAAGCCGACGGATCTACGCCTTCGACCGCACCGCCGAGCGGACCGACGTGTTCTCGATCGACACGCCGCCACCCACCGTCAGCGGCTCGCTGCACATGGGCCACGTGTTCAGCTACACCCACACCGACACGATCGCCCGCTACCAGCGCATGGCCGGCAAGCAGGTCTTCTACCCGATGGGTTGGGACGACAACGGCCTGCCGACCGAACGGCGCGTCCAGAACTACTACGGCGTCCGCTGCGATCCGAGCCAGCCCTACGTCGAGGGGTTCAGCCCGCCGTTCCGCGGCGAACCGCCGAAGAATCATCACGCCGTCGCCATCCGCCGGCCGAACTTCCTCGAGCTCTGCGACGAGCTGGTCGAGACCGACGAGAAGGTCTTCGAGGCGCTGCTGCGCCGGCTCGGCCTGTCGGTCGACTGGACGCTGAAGTACGCGACGATCGACGAGCGCTCCCGCCGCGCCAGCCAGCGGGCGTTCCTGCGCAACGTCAACCGGGGCGAGGCCTACAGCCAGGAAGCGCCGACGATGTGGGACATCGACTTCCGCACCGCCGTCGCCCAGGCCGAGATGGAGGACCGCGAGCGGCCGGGCGCCTATCACAAGATCGCCTTCCCACGGACCGACGGCAACGGTGCGATCGAGATCGACACCACCCGCCCCGAGCTGCTCGCCGCCTGCGTGGCGCTCGTCGCCCACCCCGACGACGAGCGGTACCAGCCGCTCTTCGGCACCACGGTGCGCACTCCGCTCTACGGCGTCGAGGTCCCCGTCGCTCGCCCACGAGCTCGCCCAGCCCGACAAGGGCACCGGCATCGCCATGATCTGCACGTTCGGCGACACCAGCGACGTCACCTGGTGGCGCGAGCTGAACCTGCAACTCCGGGCGATCATCGGCCGCGACGGGCGGATCCTCGCCGATGCCCCGGCCGACGTCGACGCCGACGCGTACGCCACGATCGCCGGCCTGACCGTCAAGCAGGCGCAGACCGCCGTCGTCCAGCAGCTCACCGAGGCCGGCGCGCTGCTCGGCGACGTCCGGCCGATCCAGCACCCGGTGAAGTTCTACGAGAAGGGCGAGCGCCCGCTCGAGATCGTCACGTCACGCCAGTGGTACATCCGCAACGGCGGCCGTGACACCGATCTGCGGGCCGCACTCGTCGCCCGCGCCGGCGAACTCACCTGGCACCCGCCCACATGCGCCACCGCTACGAGAACTGGGTCGAGGGCCTGAACGGCGACTGGCTCGTCAGTCGCCAGCGCTTCTTCGGCGTGCCCGTGCCCGTCTGGTACCCGCTCGACGCAGCGGGCGAGCCCGTCTACGACGAGCCGCTCCTGCCGGAGGAATCGCGCCTGCCGATCGACCCGTCGACCGATGTCCCGGTCGGCTACGAGGCCGCCCAGCGCAACCAGCCGGGCGGATTCACGGGCGATCCGGACATCTTCGACACGTGGGCGACGTCGTCGATGACCCCGCAGATCGCCGGCTGCTGGGAGGAGGAATCCGACCTGTTCGACCGCGTCTTCCCGATGGACATGCGCCCGCAGGCGCCACGACATCATCCGCACGTGGCTGTTCTCCACGATGGTGCGCAGCCACTACGAGTTCGGCGTCGCCCCGTGGTCGAATGCCGCAATATCGGGTTGGATCCTCGACCCCGACCGCAAGAAGATGTCGAAGTCGAAGGGCAACGTCGTCACGCCGCTCGATCTGTTCGAGACGTACGGCACCGATGCCGTGCGCTACTGGGCCGACTGCGGTCGCCCCGGCGTCGACACCGCGTTGAGCGAGGACCAGATGAAGGTCGGCCGCAAGCTCGCCACCAAGCTGCTCAACGTCACCAAGTTCGTGCTGGGCTTCGGCGACGTCGCACGTGATGACGACGGCGCGCGATCTCGCCACTCGATCTCGCCGGCACGGTGACCAACCCACTCGACCGGTCGATGCTGGCCAAGCTCGACGCCACGATCATCGAGGCGACCGCCGGCTTCGAGGGATTCGACTACGCCCGCGCGCTCGAGCGCACCGAGGCGTTCTTCTGGTGGTTCTGCGACGACTACGTCGAACTGGTCAAGGGGCGCGCCTACAACTCGCAGGGCGACGAGCAGGCCGCGTCGGCCCGCCTCGCGCTGCACACGGCGCTCAGCGCGATCCAACGACTGCTGGCCCCGATCCTTTCGTTCGCCACCGAGGAGTCGTGGAGTTGGTGGAACGACGGGAGCATCCACCGGGCAGCGTGGCCCGTGCCGACCGAGGTGGGCGGCGAACCCGATCTCATCGATCCGGTGGTCGAGGTGCTCACGTTGGTGCGCCGCGCGAAGACCGAGGCGAAGCAGAGTCAGCGCTCGACCGTGGAGTCGCTGACGGTCAGCGCCCCCGAATCGATCCACCCGGCGATCGAACAGGGACGTGCCGATCTCGCCGACGCGGGTTCGATCACCGCGCTGGAACTCCGGGTCGGTGATTCGCTCTCGTGCGAGACCGTCCTGGCAACGACCCCCTGATCCGCACTACGGTCGCGCCGATGACCGTGGACACGGGACCGCGAACGTTGGGATCGCGGGCGGCAATCGTCGCCGCCTTGGTACTCGTGCTCATCGGCGCGCCCGTCGCTGCCGACGACACGACGACACCGACGACCGTCGAGTCCACCACCTCGACCACGACCACGACCACCGATCCTGCGTCGACCACCGACCCGGCGAGCGGGTCGACCACGACCGTCGAGTCCACCGCCTCGACCACTGGCTCGTCCACTGTGTCGACGAGCACGTCCGAGCCGACCACCTCGCTCCCGACGTCCACGGCGACCCCGACGTCCGAGGCCGTTCCCGGCGGCACCACGCCGTCGGTCCCGTCGTTGGTGCTCAACGCCGGAGCGGTTGCCGCGCCAGCGGGACCGATCACGGGACCCGCCGCGGCCGGCGTCACGCCACAGCGCGGCTCGCAGGTGCAGCTCCAGGCACCGCCTCCGCCTCCGCCGGCAGAATTCGAACTGCCGGCCAACTCGGGTTCGGGCCGTCGAGCCGTGTACTCCAAGTCGCTGCAGCGGGTGTGGGCGGTCGACGAGAACAACGTCGTGATCAAGACCCATCGCGTGTCGGGTCGCCTCGACCCGCTCGACCCGAGACCTGGCGTGTACAGCGTGTACTCGCGCTCGTTCAGCACGTTCTCCATCAACAACCCGACCATCACGTGGAACTACATGGTCCGGTTCGCTCACGGCAGCCACGACGGCAACATCGGTTTCCACGCGATCCCGATCCAGTACGGCCGACCGGTGCAGACGCTCGAACAGCTCGGTCAGCCCCTGTCCGGTGGCTGCGTCCGGCAGGCACCCGATGACGCGATCTGGATGTGGAACTGGGCCCAGATCGGGACGGTGGTCGTCGTTCTGGCGTGACATCTCACCGGGCGGGCTGCAGCGCCACGACGCGCACCGGGCGCTAACGTCACTCGGCGATGGCGGCTGACTCGACCGACACCAAGCGGCCGAAGCCGAAACGAACCTGGCCCCAGCGGCTGACGATCGGCGCCGCATTCCTCTGCGCGATCGCCAGCTTCACCGCCGCGGGCGCCCTGTACGCCGGCCAGCGGGTGATCGAGGACCGCAATCTCGCGCCGGCGATCATCGATCCGTCCACCGTGACCACCGTCGCCGCTGGTGGTCGAACCCACCGGGTCCGCGCCGGCGGAGACCGCACCGGAGACGACCCCGCCGCCGACGTTCCCGGCGGCCGAACCGGGCGCCCAGAACTTCCTGATCACCGGCGCCGACAACAACAGCTGCGTCGATCCCAACTCGCCGTACGCGGGCGCGTTCGGCGACCGGTCGAGCCTCGGCGAACGCAGCGACACGATCATGATGTGGCGCGTCAATCCGGCAACGTCGCAGGTCGCCGTCCTGTCGTTCCCCCGCGACCTGTGGGTCAACGATCGCCGGGCGGTCGAGCCAGCAACGCATCAACGCGGCGTACGAGCGGGACAACCCGCAGCAACTGATCGACACGATCTACCAGAACTTCGGCATCCCGACCGACCACTTCGTGCAGGTCGACTTCTGTGCCTTCAAGACGCTGGTCGACGCGGTCGACGGCGTCACGGTTCCGTTCTCGACGCCCGTGAGCGACCCTTCGACCGGGCTCTACGTCCCCGAGGCGGGCTGCTTCACGTTCACCGGCGACCATGCCCTCGCCTACGTGCGATCACGCCACTTCGAGTACCAGACGCCCGACGGCGTCTGGCACAAGGACGGCACGTCCGACCTCGGTCGCATCTCGCGCCAGCAGGACTTCCTCCGGCGCACCGTGAGCCGTCTGCTCGACAAGGGCGCGTTCGATCCCGTCGGTGGCGAGCGCGCTGATCAAGACGCTCACCCAGTACGTCGTCACCGACCCGGACCTGACCACCCGCAAGATGCTCGAGCTCGCCGGCGTGATGAGCAAGGTCGATCCGGCCGCCATCACGACGTACCAGATCGAGGCACGGCCCACCACGATCCAGGGCAACTCCGTGCTGATCCCCGAGCTCGACGGCGACAACATGCAGGCGATCCTCGAGGTCTTCCGCGGGCAGGCGACACTCGGCGACGCGCCCGAGCAGGTCTTCGCGGCCACCACTGTCCCGCCGATCGACGACACGACCACGAGCGTCGCCGCCACGACGACGAGCGTCGACGAGACCGACGTGTCGACTCCGTCGACCGAATCGACATTGCCGGCGGTCGTCGCCGACCAGAACAGCAAGGGCATCTTCCCCGACCCGACCGCCACCTGCCCGGCCTGATCTCAACCCCGAAAAATGGAGCAGATGTCGCGCTGAGCGCGACATCTGCTCCATTTTCGGGTCGTGGGGGTGGGGGTGTCTCTACAGGTCGAGGGCGCGGGCGAGGCCGGCCGCGGCATCGGACGGGCCGGCCACCGTGGTGACCCGGGCGCCGCTGCGGCGACCGAGTTCCAGCGCCTCCTCGGCATCCGATTCGGGAGCGACGATCACGAGTTCGTCGAGCCGGGCCGCGGCGGCGACCGCGTCGCCCGGCACGGTGGCGCGACAGTCCGACAGCAGGATCGTCACCTTGCGGCCGGCGCGCGACCGTGACAGTTGCTCGTCGGCGGCCCGCAGTGCGCCGGCGATGTCGGTCGTGCCGAAGCCGCGCAGGGCGAGCACGGAGTCGACCACCGACTCGTTCGACTTCGGGATGTCCTGGGACTTCGCCGCGATGACGTCCTTGCCGAACGACAGCACCGAGTAGTCGTCGGGCGCCCGCCACGCCACCGCCGACGCCGCGACCGCCGCGGTGGCGAGCGGCTTGCCGCCCATCGAGCCGCTCCGGTCGACCAGCAGACAGATCGCGGTGCCCGGCTTCGTCCACGCGCGGATCCGCAGGTCGTCGGGATCGACCGCTCGCTCGCCGACGGTGGCCGCCACCACCGCATCGAGGCTGGCGTCGACATCGAGGTCGCCGCCGTCGGGGCGGTACCGCTGGGTGCGCAGCGACCCCACGCCACGAGGCGTCGCCGGGCCGCGCCTGGCGATGTCGAGGAAGAGCTGGGCGGCGAGGCGCCGCGCGAGCTCGCGGAGCTTCTCGTCGGTGGCGCCGGTGAGGTCGGCGAGCAACGCCAGGGTCTCGTCGGGGTCGTCCTCGAGGGCGTCGGACAACGCCTTCTCGTCGATCATGCCGACCTCCGGCGAGATCTCGTCGAAGCCGTCGTTGAGGGCGAGGTCACGCCGCGACGTGGTCCGCTTCCGGCTCTTCGCCACCTCCTCGTCGGCCTCGTCACCCTCCTTCGTGTTCGAAGGCGGGGACTTCAGGGGGAGGTCGTGGCCCCAGTCGGGGCGCCAGCTTTTCCCGGCTCACCCGCCCCGTCGTGGACGGTGGCGAACACCGAACCCCAGAGCTCACGAACGATGTCGTCGGCGGTCCGGGTGGTTCCCTCGCGGAGCCGGATGCGGCCGGACAGCGCGACGAGCGCGGCGTCGAGCGACACGTCGCGGGTCGCCGCCGAGGCTCCCCGCACGACCGCCAACGACGACGCCACGGCGCACATGTCGATCGCCCCGCGCACCGACGATCCGACGCGCAGATCGGGATGGGTGCGGGTGAGGCGCACGAGTTCGACGACCTTGTCGACCCAGGCCGGATCGAGGTCGTCGGTGCGCGCCGCCCGCCGCGTGATGCTGCTCTCGTCGCTCGCCGACTGGTAGCCGACGGCCAGGCGGCACACACGGTCGTACACCGCGCCGGAGATGCGGGCGGTGCCGATCGCGTCGAACGGGTTCATCGCCGCCACCAGCCGGAAACCCGGCGACGCGGCGAGACGGCCGAGGCGCGGCACGTGGAGTTCACCTTCGCTCATCACGGTGATGAGCACGTTCAACGTCTCCTCGGGGACCCGGTTGATCTCCTCGACGTACAGCAGCGACCCGTCGCGGAGCGCGGCCGCCAGCGGACCGTCGACGAACACGTTCGGGTCGTAGCCCTCGGCCATCACCCGGGCCGGGTCGAAGTGGCCGACGAGTCGGGCCGGCGTGAGTTCGGCGTTGCCCTCGACGAACTCGAAGCCCACGCCGAGCTCCAGGGCGACGGCGCGCAGGAGCGTCGACTTGCCGGTGCCGGGGGGACCCTCGATCAGGATGTGTCGATCGGCGACGAGGGCCGCGACGACGAGTTCGATCTCGCGCCGGCGCCCGACGACGGTCGACCCGATGCGCTCGACGAGCGAGGCGGGGTCGGCGGGCGATTCAGGCATGGAGATCAGGAGCCATGCACGATCACGCCGCGGATGTTCTCGCCGTCGCGCATCGCCTGGTAGCCGACGTTGATGTCGTCGAGCGAATAGCGGTTGGTGATCAGCTCGTCGAGCTTGAGCTGGCCCTCGCGATACAGACCGAGCAGCTTGGGGATGTCGGCGCGCGGGTTGAGCGAGCCGAAGATCGTGCCCTTGATCTCCTTGTTGTACATCGCCATCTCGAACAGGTTGACCGACGACTCGGTCTGCGTCATCGGTGCGATCGCGGTGACGACGATCGTTCCGCCCTTGCCGGCGAGCTGCGTACCGAGCGCCATCATGTCGCCGTACATCACGCCGGGGGTCATGATCACCTTGTCGGCCATCTGTCCCCACGACAGCTCCATCACCGCCGGCAACGCCTCCTCCATCGAGGCGAACGTGTGGGTGGCGCCGAACTCCATCGCCTTCTCCCGCTTGAACTCGACCGGGTCGACGGCGATCACGTGGCGGGCGCCGGCCATCGCCGCGCCCTGCACGGCGTTGATGCCGATGCCGCCGATGCCGACCACCACGACCGTGTCGCCCGGGAGCGACGTCGGCCCGCTTGGTGGCCGAGCCCCAGCCGGTGGCGACCCCGCACGACACGAGGGCGACGGCGTCGAACGGGAGATCGGGCTCGACCTTGATGACCTGCGACTCCGCGACGCACGAGTGGTTCGCGAACGTGCCGAGCTTGGCGAACAGCATGACGTCGGTGTCGCCGTCGATGCGGTGACGGCTGGTGCCGTCGGTGATCATGCCGGGCAGGAACGCGCCGGCGCCGTCGTCGCAGAGGTTCTGACGGCCGGTCGAGCAGTACCGGCAACGACCGCACGACGGGATGAACGAGGCCGACACGTGGTCGCCGACGGCGACACTGCGCACGCCCGGACCGACTTCGGCGATCACCCCGGCACCTTCGTGGCCGCCGATGATCGGGAAGAGATCGGGGATCCCACCCATCAGCTCGCGCATCTCGGGCGTCGGGACCATGTCGCCGGTGACGAGATGCTCGTCGCTGTGGCACATCCCGGCGACCTTCCACTCGACGAGCACCTCGCCGGCCTTCGGTGGGTCGACCTCGACGTCGACGACCTCCCACGCCTGGTCGATCCCCCGGATGACTCCTGCCTTGCTCTTCATCACCACACCATCCCCTCGTCCGTGTCCTGTGCTTGTGCCTGTTCGCGTGCCAAACAGTCGTTTGCGTCAGGATTTCGGAGGACCGGTCCTCCGAAATCCCGACGCAAACGAGGATTTTCAGCTGTAGACCATCACGCCGCGGATGTTCTTGCCGCTGCGCATGTCGTCGTAGCCGTCGTTCACGCCGTCGAGCGTGTAGGTCTTGGTGACGAGACCGTCGAGATCGAGCTGGCCCTCGCGGTAGAGGTTGAGGAGCTTCGGGATGTCGGCCCGAGGGTTGCCCGAACCGAACAGCGAGCCGACGACCTGCTTCTCCATGAGCGTGAGGTCGAGGAGGCTGACGTTGGCCGACATCTCCATCGCCGGGTGGATGTTGGTGACGACGACGCGGCCCCGCTTGGCCGCCAGGGCCAGCGCCTCGATCAGCACCTCGCCCGAGCCGACACCCATCGTCATGATGACCTTGTTCGCCATCGTGCCCCACGACGCCGCACCGAGCGGCTCCATGGCCTCGGCCATCGAGGCGGCGGTGTGCGTGGCGCCGAACTCCATCGCCTTCTCGCGCTTGTACTCGATCGGGTCGATCGCCCAGATCTGCTTGGCACCGGCGAGCTTGGCGCCCTGGATCGCGTTGGCGCCGATGCCACCGATCCCGACCACGCAGACGATGTCGCCCGGGCCGACGTCGGCGGCGTACACGGCCGAACCCCATCCGGTGACGACACCGCAGCCGAGCAGGCAGGCCTTGTCGAGCGGCACGTCGTTCTCGATCTTGATGCAGCTCGCCTCGTTGACGACCGTGTGGTGCGAGAACGTGCCGAGCAGGCACATGAGGCCGAGATCCTTGCCCTGCGCATGGTGACGCGACGTGCCATCGGCGATCTGCTTGCCGACGCCCATCAGCGCGCCGTAGTCGCACAGGTTCTGATGGCCGGTCGAACAGCTCGGGCAGCGGCCACACGACGGGATGAAGCCGAACACGACGTGGTCGCCGGGCGTCAGCCAGCTCACGCCTTCGCCGACCTCCTCCACGATGCCGGCACCCTCGTGCCCGCCGATGATCGGCAGTTCGAACGGCAGGTCGCCGGTGACGAGGTGCTCATCGGAGTGGCACAGGCCGGACGCGGCGAGTTTCACTCGGACCTCGCCGGGCCCAGGGGCGTCGAGCTCGACGTCCTCGACACTCCACGGCTGATTGATTTCCCACAGGACTGCGGCTTTGGTCTGCATGAACGGGACTGTACGACACCCACAAACCGTCGCACCCATCGGACACAATGCATGGATGAACGCGTCACCGCCCGCTTCGCGACCTCGGTATTCCGGCCCACCGGATGGCGCGCGCTCCGACCCGGAAACCGTGCTGCAGCAGGTGCGCGACCTTCCGGACGACGAGCTGCACAACCTCGCCGAGGTCGTGCGCCAGGTGCAGATCGAGCGGGCGATCGACAACGGCGATCACGACGCCATCGTCGCCGCCGCGTTCGAGGTCGGGTTCGGCCGCGACGGCCTCGGAGTGCTCCCGTGGGTGGAGGGCAGCGTCGTCATCTGCCCCGGCGGGCTCGTGTCGAAGTCGAAGACGAGCCACCGTTGCCGCTTCGTCAGCGTCGACGACGTCTGGGTGTGGGATTCCGGCCTGCTGCTGCGCGAGGACAAGCGTTCGGCGCCGGGCGTGGAGGAGGGTTTCCGGGCGATCGCCCTCGTGCCGTTGGTCGACGGCACCGAGATCGACGTCGTCACGGGCAAGGCCCGCAGCGGGCAGCACTCGGTCGACCACGTGATCAGCTATGAGATCCGCAACGGCGAGCTGATCGAAGTCAGCCAACGCAACGTCGCCGCCGCCAACATGCGCTGAGACGTCGGTGCCTGGCACCGAACGTCTCACCGGGGCGAGACGGTGACGGTGATGTACTGGTCGAGGGGGATCCAGGTCGACAGGTAGGTGGTGATGGCGGCGCGGTCGAGGTCGTCGACGAGGTCGGACTGCCCGAGGTAGTCAGCGAAGTCGGGGTTGCCGGCCGGGTCGGCGAGCACGTTCAGCACCTCGTCGTTCACCTGCTCGTTGGTGACCAGGTCCAGCTGCTGACGGACCGTCTCGGTGGCGCTGTCGAACTCAGTCTCGGTCGGACCATTGGCGCGCAGGTCGCCCAGCTCGCCGAGGATCCCCGCCTCGACCGGCCCGGCCAGCTCGGACGAGGTGCTCGTCGACAGGTAGGTCTCGGCGTTCGGCGTCGGTCCGGCACCCACCTCGACGGTGGCGAACGGGGAGTACGACTCGCCGAGCTTCTCGCGGATCACGTCGGTGAGGCGGGCGGTCACGATCTCCTGCACGATCATCGCCGCCACGTCGTCGCGGCGGTCGATCGTGGCCGGTGCGGTGAACAGGAACGAGACGTTCGCCTGACTCCCCGAGCCACCCGTGACGCTCTCGTCGACGATGCCGACCGGCGGGGGCGGCTCGACGTAGGTGGCCGGATCGACCCTGCCGCTGGCGGGCAGCGTGCCGAGATACCGCTCGGCCAGGTCGACCATGTCGTCGACGTCGAGGTCACCGCTGAACGCGAAGTTCCAGTCCGAGGCGTCGCCGAACCGGTCGCGCACCACCCGTTCGATGTCGTCCGCCTCGACCGTGGAGAGCGAGTCGACCGTCGGCAGCAGGTAGCGCGGATCGTCGTACCGGGCGTCGAGCAGCGCCGTGAATTCGGCGTAGCCGGGGTCGATCGAGGGATCGGAGGCGTACGGGAGCTGGTCGTCCCGATACCGATCGACCGCCAACGGATCGACCCGCGGCGCCGTCATCGTCAGGTGGATCAATTGGAAGAGCGTCTCGATGTCGTCGGTCGACGAGTACCCGGAGAACCCTTCGGTGAACGGATCGATGCCCAGATCGAACTCGACGCTCTTGTCGGACAGGAACGCGTCGAGCACGACGGCGTCGTACGTGGCGACGCCGCTGTCGGCGATCACCGTCGCCGCGGCGTCGGCGGCCGGCACGTCGATGTCGGCCAAGGTGGCCGAGCCGCCCGGGCTCCGGCCCTCGAACGCGATCTCCCCCTCGGCGATCGGCGTGCGGTTCAGCGACACCCGCACACCGTTGTCGAACTCCACGCAGCACCGGCGCGACGAACTCGTCGTCGGCCGCGTCGTCGAGCGGCGTCACCGAGGCGGCCTCGACGGGTTCCGGTGGCTCCATCAGCGAACCCTCGATCGCCGCCTCGTCGGCGGGCGGCTCGACCTCGCGGTCGCGCATCGTCGCCGCCAGGTCGACGAACACCGACTCGTCGGGAACGTCCGCCGCCTCCGCGGTCGGCACGCCGATCAGGATCTGCGCGGCCGCGCGGTCGAGTCGCTCGACGAGGCCGTAGGCCACGGTTGCGGGCGTCGCGCCGTCGATGACGGCCGTGATCAGGTCGTATTCGTCATCCGCCGACGGCACCGCCGTTCCGAGGAGCGCGTGGTCGACGTACTGGTCGGCGAACTCGCTGTCCTGACGCGAGTCGCGCCCCGCGTAGGTCGCGTCGGCATCCGCCTGGAACGACGCGCTGGCTCGTCGCACCTCTGACTCGCTGAACCCGTAGCGGCGTATCCGTTCGAGTTCGTCGAGCACCCACTGCGTCGACGCCTCGAGGTCAACCCCGTCAGCGGACACGACGACCTCGGGTGAGTCGAGCCAGCGCACGATCGCGCTCGAATCGACGGAGGCGTCGTCGAACGGTGCATCGCCGCGCAGCGCGGCATTTCCGAGCCGTGTCGCGAGGATGTCGGCGGCGAGCGTGTCGAGGATCTGCCGCTGGGTTCGGGCCTCGACCGTCAAGGGGTCGTCCGGACCCGCCTCGACCAACGGGAGATCGATCGACGCGAACCCCTCCGCGATGTCGGGATCGGCGAGCACCGACGCGGCGATCTCCGTCGGCGCGACCGCCCGCACCGGACGTCCGATCGGGCAACGCACCTTCGTCGGTGATCGGACCGAACTCGGCCGTGATCCGTTCGATGATCTCGCCGGTGTCGATGTCGCCGACCACGACGACCGACGCGTTGTCGGGCCGGTACCACGTGTCGTAGAACGCCGCCAGCGGGTCGCGGGTCATCGCGCCGATCGCCGTGTCGGTGCCGATCGGATCGCGTCCTTCGTACGGCGACCCGTCGAGGAGGAGCGATTCGATCTCGTCGAAGGTGCGGCCGCTCGCACTCGTCGCCGACCCGCGCCACTCGTCGAGCACGACGCCGCGCTCGGCCTCGACCTGGGCCGGGTCGAGGGTGGCGGCCGTCAGCCACTGCTCGAGGATTCGCAACCCGGTGTCGACCACGGCCGGGTCCTGCGTGGGCATCGTCAACTCGTAGACCGTCTCGTCGTAGGTCGTGTAGGCGTTCACGTCGGCGCCGAAGCTCGCCCCGAAGCTGCGCAGGGTGGCGACGAGTTCGTTCTCCGGGAACTCCTCGGTGCCGTTGAACAGCATGTGTTCGAGGAAATGGGCCACGCCGTCCTGGTCGTCGGTCTGATCCACCGAACCGGCGTCGACCGCCAGCCGCATCGACACCCGGCCGCCCGGGTTGTCGTTCGAGCGCACGATGTAGCGCAGCCCGTTGTCGAGCGCGCCTTCGACGATCTCGTCGTCGGGATCGCTGATCGAGGGCAGCCCGGTGGGGTCCGGTTCGGTGACCGTGGCGCCGTCCGTGGCGTCGACGTCCGTGGCGACGGGTGGACCCGTGTCGACCGGGTCGTCGGTCGTCGGGACTCCAGTCGTCGGTGCGCCGGCGGACGGGATCGGATCGCTGCGGCGTGTGTCGACGTCGTGCGTGATCGAGCACGACGCGAGGCCGACACCACACAGGGCCACGGCGGCGATCCACCGGGTGGGTCGTCGGGTCATTCGGTTTCGACTCAATCGGTGTCGACGCGGCCCAGCACGCGCTCGATCATGGCCGACCAGTCGACGTCCTCGGTGGATCGGCCGTCCGCCTTGACCGCGGCACGCGCCTCGGCCAGCTCCTCGGCGAGTGCGGCCACGTCGTCGCCCAACATCGTCGCGATCCGGTCGCGCAGCGCCTTGGCGAGCGCCGGACTGGCACCGTCGGTGCTCACCGCGACGGTCACCCGACCGGAGCGGGCGATCGCCGGCAGGATGAACTCGCAGTCGACGGGTTGATCGGCAGCATTGGTCCAGATTCCCCGAGCGCGCGCCGCGGCCGACACCGCGGCGTCCACGTCGACATCCCCCGTGGCCGTGATCACGAGGCGCACGTCGTCGAGGTCATCCGCCCGGAACGGTCGCTCCCGCACGTCGTCGTAGCGATCCCGGTCGAAGTCCGGCCCGAGCGCCGTGGCGACGACGCGCACCCGAGCCCCGGCCTCGTGCAACGCCTGGGCCTTGCGGGCACCGATCGGCCCAGCGCCGACGACCAGCACGGGCACGTCGGCGAGGTCGAGGAACACGGGATAGGAGAAATGCGCCGGATTCGTCATGCCGAATCTGTCATGGGGGCGGGGTGTGCCATGTGTCCCAGCTCGAAATCTTATTCCCTACAAAGTTGATCTGTTTGGTCAGCTTTGATTGAATGCGGGATGTGAACCATTCGATCGTGCGTCCACCGGAGACCGCCGACCCGATCGCCGATGCGCACGAGATCATGCGCTGGGCTCACGACACCTATGGCGACGGGCTCTGCCTGACGGCCAGCTTCGGCGACGCCACGCTCGTCCATCTCGCCAACGTAGTGGTGCCGGGCATCGAGATCACACTGCTCGACACCGGCTATCTGTTCGCCGAGACCGAATGGTTCGCCGACGATCTGCGCAATCGGTACGGCCTCAACGTCCGGGTGATGTTTCCCGCGGCCGACCTCGAGCCGAACGTGTGGCAGTTCGACACCAGCGCCTGCTGCGCGGCCCGCAAGGTCGAGCCGCTCAACCGGGCGCTCGCCGGTCGTTCCGCCTGGGTCACCGGCCTGCGCCGGGACGATTCACCGTCGCGTCGCACCACCCCGATCGTGCACGAAGACCTGCTCAAGGGCGTCGTGAAGATCAACCCGCTCGCCGGCTGGAGCGACGCCGACGTCGCCGCCTACGGGGCTGCCAACGACCTGCCGGAGCACCCGCTCGCCGACCGCGGATACCCGTCGATCGGCTGCTGGCCGTGCACCCGCCCGGTCGCCGACGGCGAAGACGCCCGCGCGGGGCGTTGGGCGGGCACCGAAAAAACCGAATGTGGGCTGCACTTGTGAATCAGCCGAGGCAGACTGCCGGGATGGCACTGCCCGCACTCGTCGGGGCGCACTCGACGCGCACCACGATCACCCCTGAGCCGGCGGTGGCGGCGCGATGAGTGCCGAGGACGTCAAGGTTGCCAGCCACTACCTCGGCGGCACGATCGGCGATGAACTCGTCAACGATCGGACCGACTTCGAACACGACGCCGAACTGCTCCTGAAGTTCCACGGCATCTATCAGCAGGACGACCGAGACGTCCGCCGTGCCCGCACCCAGCAGAAGCTGCCGCTCGACTATTCGTGCATGGTGCGCGCCTCGGTGCCTGGTGGCGTGATCAGCCCCGAGCAGTGGCTGGCCCTCGATCGGGTGGCCGAACTCGCCGACCACAAACTGCGCCTCACCACCCGGCAGGGCGTGCAGTTCCATGTGGTCCACAAGTCCGAACTGCGCGAGCTCGTCGCCGGCATCAACGCCTCGCTGCTCACCACGCTCGCAGCCTGCGGCGACGTCGTGCGCAACGTGATGGCCTGCCCGCTGCCCGATCCGGCCCGCCAGGCCGTGCTCGAGCCCGTCGTCGCCGAGATGGTCGCCCGCTTCCGCCCACGCACCGAGACCTACTGGGAACTGTGGGTCGACGGGGAACAGGCCGTCACCGCCGAACCGAGCCCCGCCGCCCAGCATCCCGAACGTCCGAGCGCCCACGCCCGCCCCGACGCGATCACCCCGGTCGACGAGGTCGAGCCGGTCTACGGCGAGGCCTACCTGCCGCGCAAGTTCAAGATCGGGATCGCCTGGCCGGGCGACAACTGCATCGACGTGTACTCGAACGACGTCGGCATCGTGCCGACGCTGACCGAAGGGACGTCGGGCGAGCTGACCGGGTTCGTGGTGCTCGCCGGCGGCGGCATGGGGATGACCCACAACCGGCCCGACGACACGTACCCGCTGCTGGCCCGTCCCGTCGCCTGGGTGCCACCGGCCGATCTCGGCGACGTGGTCGAGGCGATCATCACCACCCAGCGCGACCACGGCAACCGCGACGACCGCAACCGGGCCCGCCTGAAGTACCTGCTCGAGGAGCGCGGCATCGACTGGCTGCGCGATCAGATCGAGGAGCGCACCGGCCTCACGTTGGCGCCGCCGGTCGCCCTGCCCGAGTTCCGCGACGACGCCCACTTCCACTGGCACGAGATCGACGGCGTCGACACGCTCGGCCTGCCGGTCCCGTCGGGCAAGGTCGTCGGCGGCTATCGCGACGCGCTCCGCGAACTCGTGGCCGGGGGGCACGTGTCCGAGCTCCGGGTCACAGCACGCCAGGACATGCTCCTCGTCGGGGCGACCGATCGCGCCGCGGTCGAGTCGATCCTGCACGAGCACGGGGTCACGTTGGCCAGCGACCAGACACCGATCCGCAGCCTGTCGATCGCCTGCGTGGCGCTGCCGACCTGCAGCAAGGCGCTCGGCGAGGCCGAACGGGTGCTCCCCGACGTCGTCGACCACCTCGAAAAGCTCCTCGCCGACACCGGCAACACCGGCCTGCCGCTGCGTCTGAACATGACCGGCTGCCCGAACGGTTGCGCCCGCCCCTACGGCGCCGAACTCGGCATCGTCGGACGGACCAAGAAGAACTACGACATCTACGTCGGCGGCAACGAGCAGGGCGATCGCCTCGCCGAACTGCTGCGCGCCGACGTGCCGCTGACCGACGTTCCGGAGCTGATCCGCCCCCTCCTCGAACGCTTCTCCGCCGACCGCGGCACCGAACACCCCCGAACCTCGCCGAAACTTCCGAACGGATCGAGCGCTCGAATCGCGCGTCGAGGCCGAACGAATCTCGGCACAGATTGGGCCGCGGTGGGCTTCGGGGACTGGTGCGCGGGGCACGACCTGGCCGAACTGCAGGCGTTGCTGCCGGCGCCGACGGGCCGCCGCCGGGGTCAGCGTGCCGCCGCGACCGAGGCCGCCGACGAATGAGGCGGCGACCGGCATGACCGTGTGGCTGGTCGGCGCCGGTCCTGGTGACCCGGACCTGCTGACCGTCAAGGCGGCGCGCGTCCTCGCCGACGCCGAGGTCGTGGTGCACGACGCTCTGGTCGGCCACGGTGTGCTCGACCTCGTTCCGGCCGGCGCCGAGCTGATCGACGTGGGCAAGCGCCCGGGCCGTCCGGTGCCGCAGGACCTGATCTCGGCGCTGCTCGTCGATCTCGGCCGGCAGGGCAAGAACGTCGTGCGTCTGAAGGGCGGCGACCCGTTCGTGTTCGGTCGCGGTGGTGAGGAAGCGCTCGCCCTGCACGAGGCCGGCATCGACTACGAGATCGTGCCCGGTATCACGTCGTCGATCTCGGCACCGATGGCGGCCGGGATCCCCGTCACCCATCGCGGCGTGTCCGCGGCGTTCACCGTCGTCACCGGGCATCGTCGGGCCGGCGAGCCCGACATCGACTGGCGCTCGCTCGCCAATGTCGGCGGCACCATCGTGATCCTGATGGGTGTGGCGCAACGGGCCACGATCGCCGCCGAACTGATCGCCGGTGGACTCGACACGACCACGCCGGTGGCGGCGATCCGCTCGGCGACCACCGACGAGCAGACGGTCACCCGCTGCACGATCGGTGAGCTCGGCGACACGTCGATCGACTCACCGTGCGTCATCGTCGTCGGGGCGGTGGCGGCGTTCGACCTGCGCTCGATCCACGACCACGGGATTCCACTCGATCAGCTCCTCCGCTGATTCGGTACCCGACGCCGCATCCCGGCCGGCGAACTCCACGACGCCGCAGCCACCATCGGTCGTCGAAGACCCGCGGTGGGGTCGGCCGAAGTAACCTCGCCGCGATGGAGAACACCATCGCAGAAGCCACCATCGACGTGATCGACAACGATGCCGACGCGTCGTCACCGCTCGACACGACGGACGCCCTGCTCGACGACGAGCAGTTGGTCGAGGAGATCTCGATCGACGGGATGTGCGGCGTCTACTGACGTGCTGGC
This sequence comes from Ilumatobacteraceae bacterium, assembly GCA_963752815.1. Classification (GTDB taxonomy): domain Bacteria; phylum Actinomycetota; class Acidimicrobiia; order Acidimicrobiales; family Ilumatobacteraceae; genus Sva-07. Next base: position 143,358 of record CAVVZI010000015.1, read on the forward strand.
ACCGCATCCGATCGACTCCGGTCTGCTCGACCGGCAGCTGACCCTGCACCCCCAGGTGGCGCTGCGGCCCGAGCCGTTCGGCGCGCTCGCCTATCACTACGGCAACCGCAAGTTGGTGTTCCTCAAACACCCCGATGTCGTGCGCGTGGTGCGCTCGCTCGACGACCATCCCACGCTCGCCGACACGCTCCGTGCCTGCGACATCCACGAGTCCCGTTGGCCCGTCGTTCGAGCGCGCCCTCGCCTCCCTCACCGAATCGGAGATGCTCCATGACCGGCCACCCGTCCACGCTGGTTGAGCAACTGAAGGGCGGCCTCGACGCGCCGATCTGCCTCACGTGGGAGCTCACCTACGCCTGCAACCTCGAATGCGTCCACTGCCTGTCGTCGTCGGGGCGCCGCGACCCGCGTGAACTGACCACCGCCGAGGCGAAGGCCGTGCTCGACGAACTGCATGCGCTGCAGGTGTTCTACATCAACATCGGTGGCGGCGAACCGATGATCCGCCGCGACTTCTTCGAGCTGCTCGAGTACTCGATCGGGCTCGGCATCGGGGTGAAGTTCTCCACCAACGGCGCGTTCATCGACGCGCGCCAAGGCCCGCCGGCTGGCGGCGATGGACTACCTCGACATCCAGATCAGCCTCGACGGCACCGACGCCGCCACGAACGACGCCGTGCGCGGCGTCGGCTCGTACGACACGGCCATCCGGGCGATGGAGCATCTCCGCGACGCGGACTTCGGTCCGTTCAAGATCTCCGTGGTCGTCACCCGTCACAACGTCGACCAACTCGACGAGTTCAAGGCGCTCGCCGACTCGTTCGGCGCGCAGCTGCGGGTCACCCGGCTCCGCCCGTCGGGTCGCGGCGCCGACTCGTGGCACGACCTGCACCCGACCAACGCGCAGCAGCGACAGATCTACGACTGGCTCGTGGCCAACGGCGACAACGTCCTGACCGGCGACTCGTTCTTCCACCTCAACGCGCTCGGGGAGGAGCCGTTGCCGGGTCTGAACATGTGCGGCGCCGGCCGCGTCGTGTGTCTGATCGACCCGATCGGCGACGTCTACGCCTGCCCGTTCGTGATCCACGACGAGTTCAAGGCCGGCTCCGTCCGCGACGCCGGTGGATTCGCCCACGTGTGGCAGCACAGCGAGCTGTTCGCCGAACTGCGTGAGCCGCAGTCGGCGGGCGCCTGCGCGTCGTGTGGCAGCTACGACGCCTGCCAGGGCGGCTGCATGGCGGCGAAGTTCTTCACCGGCCTCCCGCTCGACGGCCCCGACCCCGAGTGCGTGAGCGGCCACGGCGAAGCGGCGCTGCTCGCCGCCTCGTCCATTCAGGCGCCACGGCCGATGATGGATCACTCCAAGCCCGCCCGGGCAACCGCGCCCGAGCGCGTTCCGGTCACCATCGGCCGCCGCTGAACGGAACCGCTCCATGACCGCAGCGCTCGCGGTCGTCGCGGCCTACGTCCTCGGAACCTTTCCGAGCGCGATCCTGATCGCCCGCGCCAACGGCGTCGACATCGCCACGTTCGGGTCCGGCAACCCGGGCGCCTCGAACGTCACCCGCGCCCTCGGTTGGCGCAAGGGAGCGTGGGTGTACGGCCTCGATGCGCTCAAGGGTGCGCTCGCGGCCGGGCTCGGCCTGTGGATCGATGGGCGCCCGCTGGCCTATGTGTGCGGCGCGGCGGCGATCCTCGGCCACATGTTCCCGGCGACCCGCCACTTCCGTGGGGGCAAGGGTGTCGCCACCGGCTCGGGCGTGCTCGTCGTGCTGTACCCGATCATCGCTCCGGTGTTGGTCGCCGTGTGGTGGGTGGTGACGAAGGTGACCGGCAAGGCGGCCCTCGGTTCCGTGGTCGCCGTCGTGCTCGTGCCGATCGCGCTGTTGATCGACGACGCGCCGGCCTGGGAGTTCGTCGCGGTGGCCGGTGTGTGCGCGCTGATCGTGTTGAAGCACGCGGGGAACATCAAGCGGATGATTCGGCGGGAGGAACACTCGCTGACCAAGATGTGAGCGAGATTCGGACATGCAGATCCTCACCCCGCTCACGCTCGGGCCGCGCACGGCACCGAACCGGATCATGTTCGGCCCCCACGTCACCAACCTGGGGGCCGACGACCGTTCGCTGACCGCGCGGCACGTCGCGTACTACGAGCGACGCGCCGCCGGGGGATGCGGCACCGTGGTGATCGAGGGCGCATCGGTGCACGGGTCGGACTGGCCGTACGAACGGGCGCCGCTCGCCGATCGCTGCGCCGCGGGGTGGCGGTCGGTGGTGGAGGCGTGCCGGCCGCACGGATCGCTCGTGATCGCCTCGCTCGACCACGCCGGCGGGCAGGGATCGTCGGCCTACAGCCAGGCCCCGTTGTGGGCGCCGTCGCGCGTCCCGGAGACGAACACCCGCGAGGTGCCGAAGTGGATGGAGTCCGACGACATCGCCGCGGTGATCGACGGGTTCCGGCACGCGGCGAAGCTGGCCGCCGACGCCGACCTCGACGGTGTGGAGATCAATGCCGGCCAGCACAGCCTCGTCCGCCAGTTCCTGAGCGGCCTCACCAACCAGCGTGACGACGAGTGGGGCACGGACCGCCTCGCGTTCGCCCGCCAGGTGATCGCCGCGGCACGGGACGGGGCCGGCGGGGAACGGATCGTCGGGCTGCGGTTGTCGTGCGACGAACTCGCTCCGTGGGCGGGGATCACGCCCGACATGGCACCCGACATCGCCCGAGCACTCGCCAGCGCGGGGATCGACTACCTGGTCGTGACACGGGGCTCGATCTTCTCCGCCGAGAAGACGCGGCCCGACTTCCACGAGCCGACCGGCTTCAACATCGACGTGTGCCGCACGGTGCGAGCGGCGGTCGACGTCCCGGTGATCCTCCAAGGGTCGATCGTCGACGTCGGCCAGGCGGAGTGGGCGCTCGGCGGCTACGACGACCCGGCGCTCTGCGACGGCGTGGAGATGACCCGCGCCCAGATCGCCGACCCCGACCTCGTGGCCAAGGTGGCGCGGGACGAGGGCGATCGGGTCCGGCCGTGCACCCGCTGCAACCAGACGTGTCAGGTGCGCGATGCGCGCAACCCGATCGTGACGTGCATCGGCGAACCGTCGAGCGGTCGCGAGACCGAGGATCCCGACTGGTACCAGCCGGCGCGCACGCCCCGCGCGGTCGTGGTGGTCGGCGGCGGCCCCGCCGGCCTGGAGACCGCCCGGATCGCGGCGATCCGCGGCCACGACGTGACGGTCGTCGAACGCGGCGAGCAGCTCGGCGGTGTGGCTCGGGTGGCGGGACCGCACGGACCGCTGATCGACTGGTACGTCCGCGAACTCGACCGGCTCGGCGTCACCGTGCAGCTCGGCGTCACCTGGCACGCGCCCGGTGGGGCCGAGGTCGTGGTGCAGTGCACCGGTGCGGTCGCTGGGCCGCACCCGTACGACATCGACGACGATGCGCTCGTGCTCGACATCGCCGAGGTGCGCGCCGGAACGACGGGCCTGCCGGCCGACGGCACGATCGTCGTCTTCGACCCGATCGGCGGCCCGATCGGGGTCGCGATCGCCGAGGAACTGGGAGCGCGGGCGGTGCTCGTCACGCAGGACAACATCGCCGGCAACGAGCTCGCCCGCACCGGCGACCTCGCTCCGGCCAACACCCGCCTCGCCCAGGCCGGCGTGACGATCGAACGGCGCACGCTGCTCCGCTCAGTGCGCCCGGGATCCGTCGAGGTGGAGGATCGCTACTCAGGAAAGCGGCGAATCATCGAGGCGGTCGCAGTCGTCGACTGCGGCTTCCGGGTGCCGACCGACCCGCTCGCCGATGCGACCGCACAGGTCGGCGACGCCGTGGCGCCGCGGACGGTTCACGAGGCGGTGCTCGAGGGCCGGCGCGCGGCGACGTCGATCTGAGCTGGCACCTGACGCGGCACCTGACCCGAAACTTGGCCGGTCAGCTGGCCGTCACACGCACGTGCTGCGCAGCTTGGATGACCCCGCGGGCCCCGAGTTCGTCGCCGACCGCGGTCGCCGCATCGAGCAGATCGGCAGCCAAGGCCTCCTCGCCCCACCCGACGGCCGCCCCCGCCCACGCGATCTGGTTCCAGGCGCGCAGGATCGGCGCGCCCATCGCGTCGCACTGTTCATCGGCCTCGGCGAACAACTCGCGGGCCCGGTCGTCGTGTCCTTGCAGATCGGCGAGCCGGGCAAGGAAGTGCGTCGCCGGTCCGTAGGTGTTCGAACCCACATCGATCCACAGATCGCGATACGGCGACAACACGGCCTCGATCGACGGAGCGCCGGCTCGGTCGCCGAAGTCGGCGCACAACGATGCCAGGAACCCCAACGTGTGCAGGTACGCCGGGTTGCGCGACAGGTTCTCGGGACCGAGCTCCATCAGCTCGTCGTAGATGTCACGCGCCCGTTCCGGCGAACCGCTCTCGAGGAGCATCACGGCGAGGCCGGCCCGGAAGCCCTCGACCTTTCGGTAGACGGCGATTTTCTCGTACAGCGGCACCGCCAGCTCGGGTCGTCCGCGCGCCGCGAAGACCTTGGCGATCTGGCCCGTGTAGGAGGCCTGGGCCTGGGTCTGCTCACCGAGCTCGGCCGACGTGGTCCAGATCCGTTCGAGCCACGATTCGGCGGCGTCGAGATCGCCGTGCAACCAGGCCGCCTCCTCCTCCACCCGGAACCATCGCCGTTCCAGATCCCGCTGGCCGAGACTGGGGCACAGCGTCCGCACCTGCTCGACCGCCTGCTCGAAACCGGCGCGATCACCGAGTTGGAGATAGACGGACACGGAACGGAACACGGCGAGGAACTCGGCGTGCGGGTCGCCGATCGCCCGGCTCAACCGGATCAGTTCGACCAGGTCGCCGAGCTGCTCGTCGAGCCGCTCGGCGAATCGGATCGCACCCACGCGCTGGGTGAGCACGAACGCCAGCGTCTCGTCGTCGCCGAGCCGGCGAGCCATGGCGAGCGCCTGATCGCCCAACGTGAACATCGATTCGGCGTCGCCCGTGTACTGGATCTCGATCGCGAGGTCGGCCAGCAGCTTCGCCCGGACCGGATCGTCGGTGGTGGGGAGGTCGTCGAGCACCTGGCGGAGCAGCCGGACACGTTCGGCGTCGACGGTTCCGGCCGCGGAGGCCGTCCCACGGCTCCCGGCGAGCAGGGCGTGAGCGAGCACGCGGGGATCGCCGAGTTCGACCGCGGCACCGATCGCCGCGGCGAACCGGTCGTGCGCCTCGGGATCGCCGGCGCGGAGCGCGCCGGAGGCGAGCAGGGTGAGCAGCTCACACCGTTCCTTCGCCCCGACCGAATCGGGCCAGCGATCGGCCAACTCCACGGCCGACATGTAGAACCGCTCCCCGTCGGAATAGGCGAGTTGCGCCATCGCCTGATCGCCGGCGCGGCGGCAGTACTCGATCGCCTGCGCCACGTCGTCGTCCCGCGCGCCGAAGGCTGCGTGATGGGCGAGTTCGGAGAAGCGCACGGGCCTGCCGGCTTCGAGGTCACGTTCGATCGACGCCGCGATCTGCCGATGGATGCGGACCCGGCGGGTGCCGCCGATCGAGTCGTACAAGGTCGATCTCACGATGGCGTGCGTGAACTGGAAGCGGTCGACGTCGACCTCCTCGAGCAGGCCCGCCGCCACGCATTCCTCGAGGGTGCCGAGCAGATCGGTACCGGCCGGATCGGACACGTCCTCGACGAGGCCGACATCGAACCGTTGACCGATGACCGACGCCAGCACGAGCGTCCGGCGGGCCGACTCGGAGAGCCGGCCGAGACGATCGGTGACGGTCGTGCGCACGCCGTCCGGAATACCGATCGACTCGAACGGTACGACCAGCTGCCACCGTCCGTCGATCTGGCCGAGTGCGCCGGTCTCGACGAGATGGAACGAGAGTTCGCGACAGAAGAACGCGTTGCCACCGGTCTGTTGATGCACGAGGCCGGCCAGCAGCTCGCCGTCCTCACCGAGGTCCGTGGCCGGCGGCGCCTTCGAGGAAGGCCAAGGTCGTGACGCGGTCGAATCCGGCGAGCGAGATCCGGGTGAGCTTGTCGATGGCGACGTGCAACAGCGCCACGGGATCGCTCGGCAGGAGCGACATGTCGGTCGCGGAGTCACGGGCGGTGCAGAGCACCAGCAACGGCATCGGGGAGGTGCTCTGGGCGATGTGGCGGACCAGCTGCACGGTCTCCGGCGCGGCCCACTGCACGTCGTCGAGGACCAACACGATCGGCGTGACCGCCGCGGCGGTCGACAGCCACTCCCCGACCGCCTCGAACAGACGGAAGCGCTCGGTCTCGGCATCGGATCGCACCGGTTCGGGAAGGGCGATCAGATCGGCGAGCTCGGGACACAACCGCACGAGTTCGCCGCGGGCGGCACCGAGCCGCCGGGCCAGCGCCCACGACGGCTGGGCCGCGATGTATTGACGGAACGCCTCGGCGAACGGCGCGTAGGGGACACCGAGCGACTCGTCGTTCCGGCCGAACAGCACCGTCGCCCCGCCCGATCGGGCGAATTCGGCGAATTCGGCCACCAGCCGGGTCTTGCCCACGCCGGGCGGACCGTCGACGAGCGCCACGTGTTGCTGGCCGGTGAGTACCTGTTCCCACTGGTCGACGAGCCGTTGCAACTCCTGATCGCGTCCGACGAACGTGAACCGCGTGTCCCGCCCGAGTCCACCCGGCAGCTCGGCGATCGCCGGTGCCGCCTCCCATTGGAGTCGCCAGGCCGTCTGCGCCCCATCGATCCCCTTCAGGTCGTACTCGGCCGGATCTCGCAGGTCGATGCTCGTGTCGCCCTCGACGAGCTGGCGCACGAGATCGGACACGAGCACATCGCCCGTCGCGCACTTGTCGCACAACCGTGCCGCGAGCACCACCGGCATGCCGAAGAAGTCACCGACGTCCGAGGTCACCTCACCCGCCGCGACACCGACGCGCAACCGCACACGCTCGTCCAACGACTCGTTCAGGCGGGCCAGCTCGATCTGGATGCCCGCGGCGGAACCGAGCGCCGCGGTGACCGATCCGAACGTCGCCATGATGCCGTCGCCGGTGTGCTTGACGATGCTGCCGCCGTTCGTCGTGACGACCTCGATCTGGATGTCGTCGACCGCCTCGCGCAGCTCGTCGGCCTCCAGTTCACCCATCCGCTGACGTTGCGCCGTCGACCCCACGAGGTCGGTGAACATGATCACCGCCAGTAGCCGCGACGGTCGATCGCCCGAGAACACCCCACGAGACTAGACGTCGGCCGCACGGCGCCGCCCTCTGGACGTCTAGTGTGGCGACGACCACGCGGGAGGACCATTGGACCAACATCACGAGAACCTGCGTGACTACTACGAAGACACCTGGTTCGACTACCGATTCCTGTGGCTCGACAAGCGCACCCGAGCGCTCCACTTCGGCTACGAACAACCCGGCGAACGCAAGCACGACGCCTCGCTGCTCGCCCTCAACCACGTGATGGCCGAGCACGCCCGGCTGCGGCGCGGCGAACACGTGCTCGACGCCGGATGCGGCGTCGGTGGCACCTCGATGTGGCTGGCCGAGGAGTACGACGCCGAAGTGGTCGGCGTCAACCTGGTCGAGGACCACATCGAACGGGCGCGGCGGTACGGGCGCGAGCGCCATCTCGGCGGACAGGTCCGCTTCGAGGTGGCCGACTACACGGCGACGGGGCTGGACGAGTCGTCGTTCGACGTCGCCTGGGCCCAGGAGAGCGCCTGCCACGCACCCGACAAGAAGGCGTTCACGTCGGAGATGGCCAGGCTGTTGCGACCCGGTGGTCGCATCGTCATGGCCGAGTACATCGTCGCCGCCGACCGTACGCCCGACCCTGCCGACGATGCCATCGCCGACTGGGAGGTCGGCTGGGAGATGACGTTGGCGACCGAGGCCGTCTGGCGCGACGCGCTGGAGGCCGCCGGCTTCGTCGACATCGAGTTCGACGACATCACGCCACGGATGCGGCGCTCGCTGCAACGCCTCGATCGGATGTGCCGCAGGCTCCAACCGATCGCCAAGGTGTTGCGCCGCATGAACATCCGCTCCGACGCCCAGCAACGCAACATCGCCGGATCGCTGGCGATGTGGCGGGCGCTCGAGCGAGGCGACTGGTTCTACGCCATCGTCACCGCCCGGTCGGGTGAGCCGTGATCAAGTCGGTCGGCGCCTCCCGGTTCACGCCGGAATTCCTCGAAGCGCTCCGGAAGGAGGGCGATCCCGAGGCCGACGAGGCGGTCGCGACCTACTTCGACGTCGAACTCGCCGACGCACCGGCGACCGAACCCGCGACCGATCTGATGAAGTTGATGATCGCGGCTGCGCCAGTCGAATTCGCGGCTGCGCCAGGCAGCGACGAAGGTTCCCCGGCGCTCCGTGCGTTCGTCGAGGCCCGCCCTCCATTTCCTCCCTGGGCGGACCCCAAGCTGATCAAGGTCGGCCAGGACCTGTTCGCCGAATATCTGCCCCAGTTCGGGCTCGCGCTGTGGATGGCGTCGATCCCGGCGGGCTACGCCGGGGCCAAGGACGCCGTGGTGCTCGAGCGCACCGCGCAGCTCGTCTCGCACGCCAAGCGGCGGTTCCTCGAGACCGGCCAGTTCGTGCTCGACGTGATGACCAAGGGGGGCCTCGGCGACGCCGGCGCCGGCGCCGCCGACATCCGTCACGTCCGGCTGATGCACGCCGCGGTCCGCCACATGCTGCAGCACGAAGACCATGGACACGACCTCAGCGGGTGGGATCCGGCGTTCGGCACCCCGCTCAACCAGGAGGCGTTGCTGGCCACCCAGTTCACGTTCAGCGTGGTCGGTCTGCGTTCGCTGGAGCGGTTCGGGGTCCACGTCAGCGATCACGAGAAGGAGGCCTACATCCACCTCTGGTCGGTGATCGGTCACCTGATGGGCGTGCGCGACGACCTCCTCCCGCTCGACTTCGCCGACAGCTCGACGGTGTGGGACCGGATCAAGGAGAAGGAGTACGCCGACAGCCCCGGTGGACGGTTGCTGACCAAGGCCGCGATCGAAGTGATGCAGCAGCTCATCCCGGGGCGCACGCTCGACGGACTCCCGGCCACTGGCATCCGGTTCCTGCTCGGCAACGAGACGGCCGACATGCTCGGCGTGCCGCGCGCCAACTGGACCCGCGCGTTGTTCGTCCCCGGCCAGATGTTGGGCCATTTGATGAACCGGTTCGACCGCGACTCCGTCGCGGGTGAGGAGATCACCAGGCTGCTCGGTCGCACGGCGTTCAGGCAATTCCTGATGTTCGAGCGCCGACCGGACGGGCGTCCCGATTTCGAGGTGCCCGAGGAGATGCAGCGGGCGCTCGGCATGATCTGACCGCCCTGCGCCGCGATTCGCTCTCCCGCCATTGTCGGATGCCGGATTGGGTCGAGGGCGTCGGAGAACGGCGCGCTGGAACGATGAAGGGGGTATGGAGGGGTTGTGAGAGGAGTGGCCGGCGACGTCGACGAGCGGGCGCAGCTGCTCGATCTCTACGACGACGCCATGCCAGCGGTCTACGGCTACCTCCAGCGGCGCTGCCGTGACCGAACCACGTCGGAGGACCTCACCACCGAGGTGTTCCTCGCGGCGGTCGACTCGATCAACCGTTCGGCGGTCGACGACGTCACCGTCGCCTGGTTGATCGGCATCGCCCGCCACAAGCTCGTCGATCACTGGCGCCGCATGGAACGCGAGGATCGACGGCTCCACGCCGTTGCCGGCACGATCGTCGAGCCCACCGACCCATGGGACGTGGAACTCGACGTGATGGCCGCCCGCGACGTGCTCGGCGACCTCGGCGCTCACCATCGCGCGGCGCTCACGTTGCGCTACGTCGATGACCTGCCCGTCGCCGACGTCGCCGCAGAACTCGGCCGGACCGTCCACGCCACCGAAGCGCTGCTCGTGCGAGCCCGCTCGGCATTCCGCAACCGCTACGAGGAGGTGACGTCGTGAACGCCTACGAACAGCTTCGCCGCACGGACGATCTGCCGGCGGCGCGACCCGACCCTCGCTTCGCGGCCCATCTGCGCACGCAGGTCGAGGCCGCACTCGCACCCACCATCGAACTTCCCGAACGAGAGGCCCACGTCATGACCGACACCATTACGTCCAACACCGCTACGTCCAGCACCGGCACGTCCGACACGAGCACTGCGCCGGCGAACGCGCAGGTCCTGGTCCCCTACCTCGCCGTGGCGGACGCCGCCGCCGCCCTCGACTGGTACACCACCGCGCTCGATGGCACCGAGACGGTTCGCTACGTCGGCGACGACGGTCGGATCGGCCACGCCGAGATGATCATCCACGGCGCCCGGATCATGCTGTCCGACGCCTACCCGGAGATCGGCGTGGTCGCGGCCGACAGCTACGAAGGTTCGTCGTGTGCGCTGCACCTCGAGGTCACCGACATCGACGCCGTCCACGCATCGGCGGTCGAGCACGGTGGCGTGGCGGAGCGCGACCCGGCCGACCAGCCCCATGGGTCACGCATGTCGACCGTCGTCGACCCGTTCGGCCACCGCTGGATGTTCAGCCAGACCATCGCCACGCCCAGCGCCGCCGAGATCGAGGCGTCGATGACCGGCTTCAAAGTGGTCGAGGCGGCGGGCGCCGGCGGTGGCATCGCCGGTGGGGTGCAGGGCCGCCCGATCCAGCTCGGCTACTACACGATCCACACGCACGACATCGCCCGCGCCGCTGAGTTCTACTCGCAGGTGTTCGGCTGGGCCGTCGACCCGCAGTCGGGCCATGTGAGCAATTGCGACCTGCCGTTCGGCTTCCAGACCGACTACGGCGACGGCGTCCGACTGTGGATGCAGGTCAGCGACGCCGATCCGGTGATCGCCCGGGTGCTCGAACTCGGCGGTGAGGTCATCGACGACGTGATGTACGAGTCGGGACGTGGCGTCGAATGCCGCGACGACCAGGGCAACCGGTTCGACCTGCACCACCCGGCGCCCGGCTACGAGTGACGGCGGGACAGCGGACCGCCAACTGCGGTCAGGCCCCGACGAACCCGTTGACGTCGACCAACAAGTGGATCGGGCGCTCGGCGAACACACACACCGCGCCGCCCGCACCCACCTTGGCCACCACCGCATTCGGCACCGTCTGGCCCGCCGCGAAGTTGAGGTTCGACGCGTTCGGCACGGCCTCACCACACGGGAACACCGAGGCATAGCCGCCCGTCGCAGCCTGCACCGCGGTCACGTTCAACACGACGGCGGTGGCGCTGGCGGGGACACCCCCACGTCCGGCAACCGGAACCTCGGTGATCGAACCGGCGCCGCGCTGGCCGATATTGGCCAGTTGACCGTCGACGGTTGCACCACCGGCGCGCGAATCGAGCAGACGCGCCGGGCTCAACGACCCGACCGACGAACCCGCCGGCACATACCCGTTCACGTCGACCAACAGATCGAACGGCACCTCGGCGAACACACACACCTTGCCGCCCGCACCCACCTTGGCCACCACCGCATTCGGCACCGTCTGGCCCGCCGCGAAGTTCAGGTTCGACGCATTCGGCACCGCCTCCCCACACGGGAACACCGTCGCGTACCCACCCGCACGGGCCTGGACAACGGTCACGTTCAACACCACCGCGGACGCATCGGCCGGCACGCCGCCACGTCCGGCAACCGGAACCTCGGTGATCGATCCCGTCGACCGCTGTCCGATGCCGGCCAGTTGACCGTCGACGGTGGCGCCACCGGCGCGCGAATCGAGCAGGCGCGCCGGGCTCAACGATCCGACCGACGAACCCGCCGGCACGTATCCATTCACGTCGACCAACAGATCGAACGGCACCTCGGCGAACACACACACCTTGCCGCCCGCACCCACCTTGGCCACCACCGCATTCGGCACCGTCTGGCCCGCCGCGAAGTTCAGGTTCGACGCATTCGGCACCGGCTCCCCACACGGGAACACCGACGCGATACCCACCGACGCGCGCCTGCACCACCGTCACGTTCAACACCACCGCGGTGGCGTCGGTCGGCACGCACCCGCGGCCGGCGACCTGCACCTCGGTCACCGATCCCGTCGGCCGTTGTCCGATTCCGGCCAGTTGACCGTCGACCGTGGCGCCACCGATGCGCGAATCGAGCAGTCGCGCCGGGCTCAACGAGACCAACGTCGTTCCGGCCGCCGGCCCACAGACGAGTGGCGCCGGCACGCCGCCCGAACGGTAGGCGGCCACGTACGGGCCGAACTCGTTCAGGACCCGCGCATTGTTCTGCGTGTCCGAGCCGGTCGGCTGCCCGTTGTACTGCACCGCCGGGTTCGAGAAGAACGGCACCCGGGTGCACGGCGCGGCACAACCGACGGCCGGGTACGCCATGATCGTCCGATAACCGCCGGCCAGGTTGATGTAGCCGTTGTTGTAACCGAGCCGGCCGCCGCTCGGCCCGTGGTCGGCGCCCAGGTTGTGGCCCGTCTCGTGGGCGAACGTGAGATTCCCCCGGGCGCACACGGGATCGACCACGGCGAAACCGAAGGCCGGGTCGGAAGCCGAGCCCTGCGGGAGCCAGGCCTGGCCACAGGAGGCCCCACCGACGGTGAGGCCGAGCGGCGTCACCAACACGACCAGGTCGGCACCCAGCGCGTCTCGGCGCTGGTTGACCCCGTCGAGAATCCCATCACCTGGGTTCGTGATCCGGGTCAGTTCGGCACCGGCTGCCTGGCTCGAGGCGTAGCCGACGCGTTCGATGGCGGCGGACTGCATCACCAGATTGACACCGGAACGGGCGTACGCCGCGTTGACCTCGTCGATCGTGGCGGTCAGTTCGGCAACGGCGTTGCCGTCGCCGCCGTAGTAGGCGCTCGACAGGTCGTCGAACACGGTGAGCACACGGACCACGGGCGCGCCGTCGCCGGCGGACGGCGGTGCCGTGAACTCGCCGATCGAACCGGGCGCGGCCGGCGCGTCGTTCGCCCACGTCGGCTCGGCCGGCGGGACGAGCGGCTCCTCGGTCGGCGGGAACGAGCGGCCCTCCTCGAACAGGAGGTGGGTGGCGCCGTCGACGGGGACGATCGAGTACGTCGTGGCGCCGCTCTGGATGCTTCCCCGCACACCGTCGGCAGCGAACGAGAGCGTTCCGGTGGCCGTGGCGGCGGTTGCCGACCACGTCTCGTTGCCGTCCGCACCGACGGTGAGTTCACCGAGATCGCCGAACACGACCGTCACGTCGTCGAACAGCTCGAACGTCACGTCGTCGTGCGCGAGTTCGGTGAGCAGCACCTCGGAGTCGATGTCGACGAAGCGTGAGCGGGGCGAAGCCGCCACGCTGTCCTCGACCACGGGCGCCAGCGCGTCGGCCGGCGACGCGGCGTCGTCGAACACCACGACCGAGGAGACACCGCCCGTCGCCGCAGTATCGGCAACGGCGCTCGTCGCTCCGACCGCGACGAACACGGGCGCGACGATCACGGCAGCGACGGTGACCCTCCCCCACAGCCTGCGCAGCCGGCCGCCCTGTCCTCCCATCGCGACAGCGTACGGGAACGGCGCCACGCCGGCTCCGCGCGTCACACGGTGAGCTTCTCCCGGAAGAACTCGATGACTCGTCGGACGCTCTCCTCGTCGCGCTGTTCGGTCAGCACCGAGTGGTCGGACGGCTGCGAACTGGGCAGCTCGATGGCGATGAACGCGTCCCCGAGCAGCTCGCGGAGCGAGTCGAACCGATCGCCGACCAGCCGATCACCCGTGAAGCGGAGCCCGAGCACCTGACAACCGTGCGCCGCCCGCTCGGCCACCGCCGCGGCATCGTCCGGTGACAGGCCGAGACCGGCCGACCGGGCCGCACCGAACGCCGCTGGCAGCGACGGCTGCGACAGCACCGGTGCGAGCATGATGTCGTCGACCATCATCCCGAGCGCGAAGCCGCCCGAGTAGCACATCCCCACCGCGCCGACCCCGGGGCCGCCGACCTCGGCATGCAGGTTGCGGGCGAGCGCCCGCAGCCAGGCGATGATCGGCGACGTCTGCTGCAGCGCCAGTTTCGTGAACTCGCGAGCGATGCACAGTCGGAGCGACGATCGGGCGATGTACGGCCCGCTGGGTTCTTTGCCAGGCGTGCCGAGCAGCGACGGCATCACCACGGTGAACCCGGCGTCGACCACCTCGTCGGCGAACTTGGTGACCAGCGGGGTGATCCCGGGGATCTCGTGCACGACCACCACGCCGGGACCCGTCCCCTTGCGGAACGTGGAATGGGTGATGCCGGCGGCGGTGAACGAACCCGGTTCCCAGCCGGCCAGCACATCGGTCGCGCCGCTCACGCCAGCCCCCGCATCGCCTCGAGCGCCGATTCGGCGAGCGCGTCGGTCCCCGACTTGAGTCCGTTGAGCGCCTGTTCGTCCAGCTCCTGATCGCCCATCGCTCCGTGCAGGTACCGGGCGTAGACCCCCTCGGAGATCACCGCCAGCCGCCACGAGGAGAACGCGACGTAGTAGGCGATGTCCGAGAGATCGCGTCCCGTCCGCCGGGCGTAGCGCTCGAGCAGCTCGTCGTAGCTGAGGAATCCCTCCAGCCCGGTCGGATCGTTGGCCCGTCCGTTCGGTCTGCCGGGATCGGACCAGTAGACGCCGAGATAGCCGACGTCGGCGAGCGGATCGCCCAGCGTGCACAACTCCCAGTCGAGCACCGCCGCGATGCGGCCGGCCGACGTGTCCGTGAGGCAGTTCCCGAACCGGTAGTCGCCGTGGGCGATCACGATCCCGTGCTGCTCGGGCATCCGCTCGGCGAGTCGCCGGGCGACCTCGTCGATCGCCGGCAACTCCCGGGTCTTCGAGTTCTCCCACTGCATCGTCCACCGCCGCACCTGCCGCTCGACGTACCCGGTGCGCTTGGCGAGATCGCCGAGGCCGACGTCGTCGACATCGACGTCGTGCAGGTCGGCGAGCACGTCGATGAGGTGCTCGCTCGCCGCCCGCCGCTGGTCGACGGTCAATTCGGCCGCCCGGGCCTGGCTGTCGAGCACGACACCGTCGACGTGGCCCATCACGTAGAACGGCGACGCCGTTGACCGAGTCGTCGACGCACAGGCCCAGCGCGGGCGGGACGGGAACAGCGGTGGTGCCGACGGCGGCGATGATCCGGTGCTCGCGGGCCATGTCGTGGGCGGTGGCGAGCACCGCGCCGGTCGGAGGCCGCCGGAGCACGAAGCGACGTCCGTCCGCTCCCGTGACGATGAACGTGAGGTTGGAACGTCCGCCGGCGATCAGCGAGAACTCGAACGGCGCAATCGCACCCTCGATGTGTTCGGCGAGCCAGGCGCTGACGCGGTCACGGTCGATGCCGCTGATCGGTTGTTGCACGAACGACGACCGTAGCGGTTCGGTTCGTTCGGGGCCGGGGCCAGAACGAACCGAGTTCCACAAACCGGTTCAGCCGGGGCGGCCGACGCCGGTGACCTTGCCCCAGTTCACCGCCGCCACCTTGACGGTGGATCCGGTGTTCGGAGCGTGCACGAGCTGACCGCCGCCGAGGTAGATGCCCACGTGGCTGATCGGGCTGTAATAGAACAGCAGGTCACCCGGTTGGGCTTCGCCCTGCGACACGTGCGGCACGGCGGCGTACTGCTGGCGCGACTGGTGCGGGAGGAAGACACCGGCCTGGGCCCACGCGTAGGCGGTGAGCCCCGAGCAGTCGAACGCGACGCCCGGGCTCGACGCGGCGAACCGGTACGGCACGCCCTGCTGGGCCATGGCCGCCGAGATGGCGATGCCCGAACGTGACGACACCGCCGGCGCCGGCGCGGACGCCGCCGCCACCGAGCCGCCACCCGAGTTCCCGGAGGAATTGCTCGACGAGCCACCGCCACTGTTGCTGGACGCGGTCCCGGCGCTGCGATTGTTCGCCGCGGCGGCAGCAGCGGCAGCGGAAGCCGCGGCGGCGACCTCGGCCTGATGCTTCCGTTCGGCTTCGGCGGCCCGACGGGCTTCTTCCTTCGCGATGAGATCGCCGAGCTTGGCCTCGGCGTCAGCCTTGGCCTCCTCGAAGTCCTTCGTCGACTGCTCGGTCGCGGCCTGCTGGGCGACGAGGCTGTCGGCCAGCTCGCCGGCCTGCTCGCGCTTGTCGGCGAGGGCATCGCGGTCGTCGTCGAGGTCGGAGACGAGGGCGTCGAGTTCGTCGCTCGTGACATCGCCGGCGCTCAGCGCCACCCGGGCGAGCTCGTCGCGCTGGAGTACGTCGCTCAGGTTGCTCGAGTCCTCGAACAGCGGGCCGAGCGGGGCGGCACCGCCGCCGACGTACGACCGCAGCGCCATCTCACTCAGGCTGCCTCGGAGCTGGTCGAGTTCGGCTTCCTTGACGGCGATCTGCGCCTCGGCGTCGACGATCTCCGCATCGAGCTGCGACTTGGTGTCGACGGCTTCGACGTAGTCCTCGGCGAGCTTGTTGGACTTCTCCTCGAGGCGATCGAGTTCGTCGACGATCTGTTCGACTTTCTTGCGCTGCCCGTCGACCGTCTGGGCCGAAGCGATCGTCGGTGTCATCGCGGGGACCAGGAGCGTGATCACCAGGGCGACCGGGAACACGCGAAGAAGCTGCCTCATAAGAACCTGCGCAAGCCTACCGAATATGACGAATGTGTTGCGAAGCGCTGACGATTACATGAGTGACGCGCGTCACGTGGTCATTCATTCCCATTCGATCGTGCCAGGAGGCTTCGACGTGATGTCGTAGGCGACCCGGTTGATGCCCGGAACCTCGTTGATGATCCGCTGCGACATCGTTTCGAGGACGTCGTAGGGAATGCGGGCCCAATCGGCGGTCATCGCGTCGTCGCTCGTGACGGCGCGGATGATGATCGGATGGCCGTACGTGCGCTCGTCCCCCATCACCCCGACCGAGCGGATGTCGGCGAGCACGGCGAACGACTGCCAGATCTCACGTTCCAGTCCGGCGGCCTTCAGTTCCTCACGGACGATCGCGTCGGCCTCCTGGAGCACCGCCACCCGTTCCGGCGTGACCTCACCGATGATCCGCACACCGAGCCCCGGGCCGGGGAACGGCTGCCGCCACACCATCTCGTCGGGCAGACCGAGTTCGAGGCCGAGCCGGCGGACCTCGTCCTTGAACAGGTCGCGCAGCGGCTCGACGAGTTCGAGGGTCATGTCGTCGGGCAGCCCGCCGACGTTGTGGTGGCTCTTGATCACCGACGCCGAGCCGTCGGTGCCGCCACTCTCGATCAGGTCGGGGTACAGGGTCCCCTGCACGAGGTACTTCGCCTCGGTCAGCCCGCCGGTGTACTCCTCGAACACGCGGATGAACTGTTCGCCGATCGCCTTGCGCTTCGTCTCCGGCTCGGTGATGCCGGCCAGCGCGTCGAAGAACCGCCAACCGGCGTTGACGTGGATCAACTCGATGCCGAGGTTGCGGCGGAACGTCTCGACGACCTGCTCGCTCTCGCCCTTGCGCATCAGCCCGGTGTCGACGTAGATACAGGTGAGCTGCGGGCCGACCGCCCGATGCACGAGCGCCGCCGCGACCGACGAGTCGACGCCGCCCGACAGCGCGCAGAGCACCCGCCCGTCGCCGACCTGCGCCCGGATCGCCTCGACCTGCTCGTCGAGCACCGAGCCCATCTCCCACGACGCGTCGCAGTCGGCGAGCCGCCACAGGAACTGTTCGAGCACCGCCATGCCGTGCGGGGTGTGGGCGACTTCGGGGTGGTACTGGACCGCCCACACCTTGCGTTCGGGCGACTCGAAGGCGGCGACCGGGGCGTCGGGCGTGGACGCCGTGGCCACGAAACCCGCCGGCACCTCGGTGACCGCGTCGAAGTGGCTCATCCACACGTCCTGCTGCTCGGGCACGCCGTCGAGCAGCGTGGACGCGCCGGCTCGTGCCAGCCGGGTCCGTCCGTACTCGCCGCGCATGCCGCGGCCGACGGTGCCCCCGAGCTGCTGGGCGATCAGCTGGGCGCCGTAGCAGATCCCGAGCACCGGCACGCCGAGGTCGTAGATGTCGGCGTCGAGCGAGGGTGCCCCGTCGACGTGCACGCTCTTGGGGCCACCCGACAGGATGATCGCCTTCGGCGCGCGCTCTTTCACCTCGGCAGCCGTGATGCGGTGCGGGACGATCTCGGAGTGGACCTTCAGCTCGCGCACACGCCGGGCGATCAGCTGCGCGTACTGGGCGCCGAAGTCGACGACCAACACGGTGTCGCGACCTGACGAGGTGGGGGCGGGTCGACGCGATTGACTCAAGGACGTGAATCGTAGGGCAGCACGCGCTGTGGCAACCATCCTCGCTCTGATCGTGTTCTTCGGCAGCTCCGTCGGCGGCGGCGCCGCCGCCCTCGCCGCCAGTACGCCCGCGCCGCCGCCGACCGCACCGCCCGCCACCGTGCCGGTGGTCACGGCGAACGAATTCCTCCCGACCGATCGCGACCTGTCCGACTGCGTCGGCGTGCTCGAGAAGCCGGGGTGTGGCAGTCAGGCGCGGGGAGGCACCGCGATCACCGTCGTGTTCATCATCATGCTCCTGGCGATGGTGCTCATCTTCGCCCGGATCGCCGTCGGCGTGCGCCAGAACCGTCGGGCGATCGACCCGTGACGCCCGACGAGTTCCGCGCCAGCGGCCACGATCTGATCGATTGGATCGCCGACTACATCGAATCGGTCGGCGAGCAGCGGGTGCAGTCCGCCGTCGCACCCGGCGACGTCCGCGCCGCGCTGCCCGAGCACCCGCCGACGGCAGCCGAACCGTTCTCCGCGGTGATGGCCGACCTCGATCGCATCATCGTGCCGGGCCTCACGCATTGGCAGCATCCCGACTTCTTCGCCTACTTCCCGGCGAACACGTCGTACTCGTCGATCCTCGGCGAGCTGCTGTCCGCCGGACTCGGCGTGCAGGGCATGAGCTGGGTCACCTCCCCTGCGTGCACCGAACTCGAGACGCTGATGCTCGACTGGATGATCGAGCTGCTCGATCTCCCCGAACGGTTCCGCTCCACGAGCGAGCACGGCGGCGGGGTGATCCAGGGTTCGGCGAGCGAGGCGGTGCTCGTCGCGATCCTGGCGGCCCGCTGGCGCGCCACCGACGGCGCGGTCAACACCGACGGCGACACCTCGCGGCTCGTCGCGTACGCCACCGCCCAGGCGCACTCGGGCATCGAGAAGGGCCTGCGCATCGCCGGGATCGGCACCGATCGCATCCGCATCGTGCCGCACGACGCGAACTTCGCGATGCAACCCGGCGCCCTCGAAGCGATGATCGCCGCCGACCGCGACGCCGGCCTGCTGCCGTTCTTCGTGTGCACGACCCACGGCACCACCTCGTCGATGGCGTTCGATCCGACACCCGAGGTCGGAGCGATCTGTGAACGCGAGCACGTGTGGCTGCACGTCGATGCGGCGATGGCGGGCATCGCCGCCCTCGTGCCCGAGTTGCGATGGGTCAACGCCGGGCTCGACCGGGTCGACTCGTACAGCACGAACCCGCACAAGTGGATGGGCGTGAACTTCGACTGCAATCTGTTCTGGACCGTCGACCGGCGCGTCGCTGCTCGGGGCACTGAGCATCCTGCCCGAGTTCCTGCGTTCGGCACAGGCGGAATCCGGCGCCGTGATCGACTACCGCGACTGGCAGATCCCGCTCGGACGACGGATGCGGGCGATCAAGCTGTGGTTCGCGATCCGCTGCGAGGGCGTCGAATCGTTCCAGGCGATGATCCGCCGCCACGTGGCGCTCACCCAGGAACTCGCGGGGTGGGTGGCTGCCGACGACCGGGTCGACATCGTCGCCCCGCATCCGCTGAACCTGCTGTGCATCGCCCTCGCGGACAACGCCGAGACCGACGATCTGATCGAGCAGGCGAACGCATCCGGCGCGGCGCTGTTCACCCGGACCGTGCTCGACGGGCGTTCGGTGCTGCGGATCTCGATCGGTGCTCGCACCACCACCCGCGACCACGTGGTGCAGGCGTGGGAGCTGTTGACGACCCTGCTGTCCGGGCTTCAGTCGGCGCGCTGACCGCCGCCCGGCACCAGCAGCTCGACGAGCACGTGGGCGGTCGCGCCCCACACGGTCTCGTCGTCGAGCTCGAAGAAGTGCAGCGGGCGATCGAGCGGAGGGGTTCCCCAGTGCTCGATGCGATAGGTCCCCGGCAACGTCAGGTCGGCGATCGGCGTCCACAACACCCGGTCGACCTCGCCGGTCTGCGCCGTGAGTTCGACCGGCGTATCGAGGGTGGCCACGATCGGCACGATGTAGCTGCGGCTGACGATCGTGTTGAGATGCGTCAGCTCACCGATCACCTGCGGCAGCACCGGGTCGAGTCCGACCTCCTCGTACGCCTCGCGGAGGGCGGCCTCGCGAGGTGACTCGTCCGGATCGACTCGCCCGCCGGGGAAACTGATCTCGCCGCGGTGGTTGCGTGAGGTTCATCGACCGCCGCGTGAGGAGCACCTCGGGCCCCTCGGCGCCAGGGGCGAGGAGCACCAGCACCGCCGACAGCCGGGAGCCGGGGAACAGCGGCAGGACCGGTGCGACATCGGCCGACACCGCCGCGACGAGGCTGTCCATGGTCCACACCGAGTCGGCCGGCCACGGGACGACTTCGGACGTGGAGAAGGCGATCGGACGCGGAATCTGCTGGGCGCCGCCGCGCCGCCTCGAATCGTCGGCGGTCAACTCGCGGGCACCGACGGTGTCCAGCCCTCGCGGGCGAGCTGCTCGAGAACCAGCGCGATCCCGGCCGTCTTCATGTTGGCGAGCGTGCGGCCGGGCGTCTCCTCGCCGCGTTCCCACGCGTCGAGCGCGGCGATGATCTTGGCCAGATCCGGGGCGGGTTGCTCGAAGGGCATGACGTCAGCCTACGCACCGTCGGCAGGCGGGTCCTCGGAGCCGAGCGAATCCTTCCAACGCTTCAGCGAGTTGACACCGAGGCCGACGGCACGGCCGGCCGTCTTGCCGACGGAGGTGCTGTCCATCGGTGCTCGCTGCGCCTTTGCCTCGGCCTTCCTGGCCTTCGCCACCTTGCGGTCGACCGGCGCGCTGAAGTCGCTGTGGAACCAGATGAAGAACATGACCACCGCGATCATCGCCATGATCAGCTTGCCCGTCGGGTCGACCTCCCACCACGGTTGCACCGCCATCAGCAGGAGCAGGGCGATCACACCGAGGTCGAGATACTGGTGGAGCCAGCGCGGGACCAGCTTGAACGCCCCGGCCGGGCCGGCGACGATCGCCGCGTTCAACAGGATCACGCAGGCCCATCAGCGCCGGGATCCGCGGCTCGGGTTGCTGGATCGACGTCATGATGAGCGCGAAGCCGAGGATGTACTCGACGAGCTGGTGCATCCAGAACGGGCGCCGGACTCGCTCGATCGTGACCATGCCCCGACAGTAACGGATCGGGACGCGAACGAGCCCCGGGTCGGAACCCGGGGCTCGTTCAGTGGTTGTTCGATCGACGAAACGTCAATCGATCATCACATCATGCCGCCCATGCCACCCATGCCGCCGGGCATGCCGCCACCCATGCCGCCGGCGCCTTCGGCCTCGGGGGCGTCGGCGACGAGGCACTCGGTGGTGAGCACCATCGCGGCGATCGACGCTGCGTTCTGCAGCGCGGCGCGGGTGACCTTGGCCGGGTCGATGATGCCGGCCTTGATCAGGTCGGTCAACTCGCCGGTCGCGGCGTTCATGCCGATCGAGCCCTCGGCGGCCTCGACCTCACGAACGACGACCGAGCCTTCGAGGCCGGCGTTGTTGGCGATGTGGCGGCCGGGAGCGACGAGCGCCTCCCACACGGTGCGGGCGCCGGTGGCCTCGTCGCCTTCCAGCGACTCGACGACCTTGGCGACGGCGACGCGGGCCCGGATGAGGGCGGTGCCGCCACCGGCGACCACGCCTTCCTCGATGGCTGCACGGACCGACGACACGGCATCTTCGATGCGGTGCTTCTTCTCCTTGAGCTCCACCTCGGTGGCGGCGCCGACCTTGATCAGCGCAACGCCGCCGGCCAGCTTCGCGAGGCGCTCCTGGAGCTTCTCACGATCCCAGTCGGAGTCGGTGTTGTCGATCTCGGCCTTGATCTGGTTGATCCGACCCTTCACGTCGTCCTCGGACCCGCCGCCATCGACGATGGTGGTGTTGTCCTTGGTGATGATGACGCGCTTGGCGGTGCCGAGCAGGTCGAGGGTGACGTTCTCGAGCTTGAGACCGACTTCCTCGCTGATGACCTGGCCACCGGTGAGGACGGCCATGTCCTGCAGCATCGCCTTGCGACGGTCGCCGAAGCCAGGGGCCTTGACGGCCGCGGCGCTGAACGTGCCACGGATCTTGTTGACGACGAGCGTGGCGAGGGCTTCGCCCTCGATGTCCTCGGCGACGATGACGAGCGGCTTGCCGGTCTGCATCACGGCCTCGAGCGTCGGCAGCATGGCCTGGACGGTCGAGATCTTGGCGCTGTTCAGCAGCACGTAGGCGTCGTCGAGGACGACTTCCTGGCGCTCGGTGTCGGTCACGAAGTACGGCGACAGGTAGCCCTTGTCGAACTGCATGCCCTCGGTGAAGTCGAGCTCGGTGCCGAACGTGTTCGACTCCTCGACCGTGACCACGCCGTCCTTGCCGACCTTGTCGATGGCGTCGGCGATGACCTCGCCGATCGACGAGTCAGCGGCCGAGATGGTGGCGACGTTGGCGATGTCGGACTTGTCGTCGACATCCTTGGCCTGCGCCTTGATCGACTCGACGGCCGCCGCGACGGCCTTCTCGATGCCCTTCTTGATCGCCATCGGGTTGGCCCCGGCGGCGACGTTCTTCATGCCGACGTGCACCATCGCCTGGGCGAGCACCGTCGCGGTCGTCGTTCCGTCACCGGCGATGTCGTCGGTCTTGGTGGCGACTTCCTTGACGAGCTGGGCGCCCATGTTCTCGAACGGGTCGCTGAGCTCGATCTCCTTGGCGATCGAGACACCGTCGTTCGTGATGGTCGGCGCGCCGAACTTCTTGTCGAGCACGACGTTGCGGCCCTTCGGTCCGAGCGTGACCTTGACCGCGTCGGCCAGACGGTTCACGCCGGCTTCGAGTGCGCGACGAGCTTCGTCGTCGAATTTCAGAATTTTTGCCATGTTGGGTTCCTTTGTCTCCGCGTCAGTTCCTGGTCACTTCTCCACGACCGCGAGCACGTCGCGGCCGTTGAGGACGAGGAGGTCTTCGCCATCGACTGCGACCTCGGTGCCGCCGTACTTCGAGTAGAGGACGACGTCGCCGACGCTGATGCCGGTCGGGATCAGTTCACCGGACGACTCCGCGCGCTTGCCGGGTCCAACGGCGAGCACTTCGCCCTGTTGCGGCTTCTCCTTGGCGGTGTCGGGGATGACGAGACCGCTTGCGGTCTGCGTCTCGGCCTCGTTGGGACGGACCACGATGCGGTCATCCAGCGGCTTCAGGTTCATTGGTGCAAGCCTCCATTGGCTCTCTCCCACACGGTGGGGGTCACATTGATTGGCGTGACCGGGCGAGTTGGCACTCTCCCGGTTCGAGTGCCAAGACTACGCCGTCGAGCGTGCCATTGGCAACCGCGACCCGAGAGTGCCAACCTCGCAACTGTCGGCCCAGCCGAGCAGTTCGAGTGTCTCGGCGAGCGGCAGGCCGATCACGTTGCTCACGCTGCCGTCGATCCGTTCCACCAGCGCGCCGCCGGCGCCCTGCATCGCGTAGCCGCCGGCCTTGTCCATCGGTTCGCCCGTGCCGACGTACCAGTCGATCGTCGCCGCATCCAACGTCACGAACGTCACCGCCGTCGACACCGCGATCGTTTCCAGCGACGAATCGCGGCCCACGGTCACACCCGTGTGGACCCGGTGCGTCCGGGCCGACAGCAGCGAGAGCATGCGACATGCGTCAGCAGCGTCGGTCGGCTTGCCGAGGATCGTGCCGTCGACCTCGACCGTCGTGTCGGCGGCGATGACGAGTTCGCCCGGGCGGGCAACGGCCACGGCCTTCTCGCGCGACAGTCGTCGGACATAGGCGATCGGATCCTCGCCAGGCACGACCGACTCGTCGATGTCCGCCGGACGAACCTCGATCTCGAGTCCGACGGAGCGGAGCAGGTCATGACGTCGGGGCGACGCCGATGCGAGCACCACTCGCCCCTCCAGGTCCATCAAGGGATCATCCGCCCGACAGCGCCATCACGTCGTCGTCGTCGGGCACGGTGACGTCGCCCAGCAGCGACGCCCGGTAGCGGTCGTCGAGCCAGCCGTCGGGGAGGCTCACCCTGATCGGGCCGTTCGTGTGGCCGCGCTTGATGCGCTCGCCGCCCGGAACGATCCGGGCGGTGGGGTCGAGGCCGGCGAGCACGTCCTCCAGCTCGCCGAGGGTCGACACGTGCGAGAAGCGGCGGCGGGCGTCGGGGCCGACGGGATAGCCACTCATGTACCACCCGGTGTGCTTGCGGAAGTCGCGCATCGCGTGGTTCTCGCCCATGTGCGCGGCGAGCAGGCGGGCGTGGTCGAGCATCACGACCATCACATCGCCGAGCACGCGGCTCTCGGGCGCTGGACGACCGGACAACACTTCGACGAGATCGCCGAACAACCACGGACGCCCGAGGCAACCGCGACCGATGACGACGCCGTCGCAGCCGGTCGCGGCCATCATCCGCACGGCGTCGTCGGCCTCCCAGATGTCGCCGTTGCCGAGCACCGGGATCGATCCGACGGCCTGCTTCAGTTCGCCGATCGCGTCCCAGCGCGCCTCGCCGGAGTAGTGCTGCTGGACGGTGCGGGCGTGCAGGGCGATCGCCGCGACCCCCTCCTCCGCACACACCTCGCCGGTGCGGATGTGGGTGAGCCAGTCGTCGAACAGTCCCATCCGGAACTTGGCGGTGACCGGGACGCCGTACGGCGAGGCGTTCGAGACCGCGGCGCGCAGGATCGCGCGGAGCAGTTCGGGCCGAGCCGGTACCGCCGCGCCACCGCCACGGCGGGTGACCTTGGCGGCCGGGCAGCCGAAGTTGATGTCGATGTGGTCGACGCGCCCGGCGTCGCACAGCTTGTGCACCGCGGCCCCCATGATCTGCGGGTCGGACCCGTACAGCTGCAGGCTGCGCGGGTGACTCCCCGACGCCGAAGCTGATCATCCGATCGGTCTTGGCGTTGCCGTGGACGACGGGTGTGGCCATGACCATCTCGTTGACGTACACGAGCCCTGGCGCGTAGCGGCGGCACAGTTCGCGGAACGGCGCGTTCGTGACGCCCGCCATCGGGGCGAGCACCACTGGCGCAGCGAGCGCGTACGGGCCGATCGAGAAACTCATCGCCGCTCAACGGTACCGAGACCACGCTGGTCCCGCTCCCACCGGCGCCGCGCCACGAGCTTCCAATGGAGGCAGCGCCACGCGCTCGACCGGCTCATCGATCCGACGACGAACGCGTACCGCCCGCGCCGGACCCGACGGACCCGGCCGCGACGCATCTGCCATCGCACCAGATCGGCGAGACGCTTTCCGTCCACCTCGATCCCATCGCGCGACAACAGAGCGGCCCGCATCTCCCCGAGGCTCAGCCCCTCGTCCGCCCGCATCAACATGCCGAGCACGGCGCGCCGGATGTCGATCGGACGCGGGTGCAAGGCGTCGGCCGCGAACGGGTCGGTCGCTGACATGGTCGGTGTCGTTCATCCCCGGAGCGTGGGTACGTACTCCACCCGATCGGAATTCACCTCTCTCCGAATTCGGCGCTCGGCGGTTCGGCATGACCGACACACGAGTTCACCTCTCTCCGAATGCCGCCAACGCAGCGGGGCGGTCACGCCGCATGCGGACAGACGTGAACAATGTCGACCCGGGATATGGGCCGGCAGAGCCCCTGCACAGCTGGTGCCGAAATGGGCGGCGTCTTCCCGAACTCCGCCATTCGGAGAGAGGTGAACAAATTGACGCGGGACGGTCCTCCACTGACCGATCCCTTCCAACTCCGCCATTCGGAGAGAGGTGAACTGGGAGCGGGTCAGGGGGTGAAGGCGAGGCGGAGGTTGGGCGTGGCGCCGACGTCGAGCGCGCTCGGACCGTCACTGCGCAGGCGGTGCCAGCCGGCGGCGGCGATCATCGCCGCATTGTCGGTGCACATCACCCGGCTCGGCAGGAATCCCTGGATCCCGTCGCGCTCGCACACGTCGAGGATCCGCTCGCGCAGCAACGAGTTCGCGGCCACGCCACCGCCGAGCACGATGCCGGTGGCGCCGACCTCGGCCGCCGCCCGGCGCGCCTTGGCGACCAACACGTCGACGACCGCCATCTGGAACGACGCCGCCACATCGGCCGAGCCGACGTCGGGATGCTTGCGCACGTAGTTGACCACCGAGGTCTTCAAGCCGCTGAACGAGAAGTCGAACGAGTCGTCGAGCATCGCCCGGGGGAACCGGATGGCCGCCGGATCGCCGAGCAGGGCGGCATGGTCGATCGCCGGCCCGCCGGGATACCCGAGGTCGAGGAAGCGGGCGACCTTGTCGAACGCCTCGCCCGCGGCGTCGTCGATCGTCTGGCCGATCAACCGGTAGTCACCGTGACCGCGCATCTCGATGAGCATCGTGTGGCCACCCGAAACGAGCAGCACCACGAGCGGGAACTGGAGGTCGGGGTCCTCGAGGAACGCCGAGTAGAGGTGCGCCTCGAGGTGGTTCACCGCGACGAACGGGACGTCCCACGCCAGCGCCAGCGACTTCGCGGCCGACACGCCGACCAGCAGCGCGCCGATCAGGCCGGGGCCGACGGTGCACGCCACGGCGTCGATCCGCGATTCGTCGATACCGGCCTCGACGATGGTGCGGGCGATCACGGGGTTCAACACGTCGAGATGCGCCCGCGAGGCGATCTCGGGAACCACGCCACCGAACTCGGCGTGCAGGTCGACCTGCGTCGACACGACGCTCGACAACACGTCGAAGCCGCCCATCACCAGGGCCGCCGCAGTCTCGTCACAGCTCGTCTCGATCCCGAGCACGAGCGTCGATTCGTCGACACTCACGATTTCGTCCTCGCCCGGATCTCGTCGAGATGCTCGCCGTAGGCCTCGCTCGTCAGGTCGTTGCACCACATCACGATCGCATCCTCGACATTCTCGTAGTAGCGGGGGCGGACGCCCGCCGGGACGAACCCGAACCGGCGATACAGCTCCTGGGCGCCGGTGCTCGACACGCGGACCTCGAGCGTCCAGGCGGTACACGATCGGCGTCGAGCCTCGTCGGCGAGCGCCAGCAACAGCGCGGTCGCCACACCACCACGGCGCAGGTCCCGGACGCGACCGCGACGTTGGTGACGTGCGCTTCACCGGCACTGAACCACAACCCGGCGTAGCCGGCGATCTCCCGACGCCGCCGAGCCACGACGTAGTGCCGCGACCCGGCCTTCATCTGGTCGATCTCGCTCTCGAAGACACCCTGCGACCACGGCCGCGGGTAACTCTCCGCCTCGATGGCGAGGATGCCCGCACGCAGGTCGCGCCGGCGCATCGGGGTGATCACCAACTCGTCGCCGGCGTCATGGTCGTCGCGCCGCAGCAGTCGCTCGATCACACTCACGGCCGCGACGCCCTCGTCGTCCAGTTGATCTTCGCGTCGGGCGCCCGCAGGTAGATCGGTTCGATGTCGCGGGCATTCACCCAGTCCTCGCGCAATGCCCTGGCGTGCGCCAGCTGCACGAGCTGCGCGGCCGACGGGTGGGCGTCGCCACCGATCTCGCAGTGGAATCCGTCGAGGATCTCCTCGCGGTAGCGGAGCGCCCCGTCGCCGACGCACAACACGTCCTGGCTGCGCGCCAGGAGGTCGGCGATCAGGTCCTCGACGGTGCCGACCCGCGGTTCGACGACCTGCTGGACCCCACCGGGGACCTGCCGGTACATCGCGTAGAACACCTCACCCTTGCGGGCATCGATCACCGGCACCACGACCCGATCGGCGTGGCGACACGGGAACGCCAGCAGGTCGAGCGACGAGATGCCGATCATCGGGATCCGCAGCGCCTGGGCGATCGCCTTGGCCGATGCCAGCCCGACGCGCATGCCGGTGAACAGTCCCGGACCGACGTCGACCGCGACCACGCTGATCTCGTCGAGGCCGATGTCGATCTGCCTGGTGACGAACTCGATCGCCGGCACGAGCGTCTCGGCATGGCGCCGGCCGCGGGTCGACTCGAACAGACCGATGACCCCTTCGTGCCCGCCGACCGCCACGCTCACGCGCTCGGTCGCCGTCTCGATACCGAGGATCAGCATCGGTACGCCTCGACCGCGGCGACCACCCTCGACCACCGTGACGCCCAGGTGGGACCGACGCCGGCGATCTCGATCGAACGCACGTCGTCGGCGGACCCGTCGAGTTCGCCGTCGACTTCGTCAGCCTGGTCGTCGTCGCTTTCGTCGTCGTGTTCGAGGTGGACGACGAGGTGCTCACCGAACGTCGTCTCGACCACCTCGCCCCATTCGACGAGCACGATGCCGTCGAACTCCGCCAATTCGGCCAAGCGCCAGATCGGCCACTTCCTCGGTGCGGTCGAGCCGGTAGAGATCGGCATGGTGCAGAGTCACCCGTCCGAGCGGTCCCGACTTCGGCACGTCGTAGCTGTGCACCAGCGTGTACGTCGGTGAGGTGATCGGCTCGGTCCACCCCGAGGGCGCGACCGAAACCCTGCGCGAAGGCGGTCTTGCCGGCTCCCATCTCCCCCGACAGGATGATCACATCGCCCGGCCGCGCCACGCCGGCGATCGCGGCGGCGATCGTGTGGGTGTCGTCGACCGACGATGAGCGCAGGAGCAACATCGGTGATGGATGTTACGGGCGCACGACACGGGGCACGCGCGCGCTGATGCCGCACACGATCTCGTAGCCGATGGTCCCGAGTTGATCGGCCCATTCGGTCGCGGTGATCCGCTCGATCCCAGCCGCCCCTTCCTGTTCACCGATGAGCACCACTTCCTCTCCCGAGCGCACGTCGAGGTCGCCGCAGTCGACCATCAGTTGGTCCATCGTGATCGTGCCGACGATCGGGCACCGCTCCCCGCGGATCAGCACCGAACCCCCCGGTTGACCGCTCGTCGACGACAGCCGCCGCGGCACACCATCGGCGTACCCGAGCGGGATCGTCGCCACGGTGGTGTCGCGCGCGAACTGGTATCGCCGCCCGTAGGAGATCCGGCTGCCCGATCGAGCGGTCTTCACGTAGCTGATCCGCGCCTTCAGCGACATGACCGGGCGCAGGTCGGCCGCGAGGTCATCGACCCCGTGACCCGGGGAGATCCCGTACACGGCGATGCCGGCCCGGACGAACGATCGACGCGCCGCGGGATGGGCGAGCGCTCCCGCCGAGTTGGCGAGGTGCACCAGCAGCCCATCGGGCACGTGCGTGAGCGCATCGTCGAACCGTTCGATCTGGGTGGCGGTGAACGGGTTGTCCGGCTCGTCGGCGACGGCGAGATGGCTGAACACCCCGGTCAACTCGACGGCGGGCGACCGTTCCTGGATCGACTCCACGAGTGCGGCCACGGCGTGAGGATGCGCACCGACACGCTGCATCCCGGTGTCGATCTTGAGGTGGACGGGCAGATGGTCTGGTTCGGCTGCGACCAACGCGTCGACGAATTTGCGGGTGTAGACGGTCGGCGTGAGGCGCTGCGCGACGATCGTGCGCGCCAGCGCGATCGGTTGCTCGGACAGCACGAGGATCGGCGCGTCGATGCCGGCCTCCCGCAACGCCACGCCCTCCGCCACGAGCGCGACGCACAGCCCCTCCGCTCCGGCCTCGAGCGCGGCCCGGCCGACCTCGACCGCGCCGTGCCCGTACCCGTCGGCCTTCACGACCGCCCACACCGCCGCCGGAGCGACGGCCGCCCGCAGCACCGCGATGTTGTGGGCGACCGCGCCGAGATCGATCTCGGCCCAGGCCCAGCGGTCGGCTCCGTTCATCGGCCCGGCCGTTCGCTCAGCCCGGTGATCGTGGCGGCGATCGTGGCGGGCAGCAGGTCGGGTACATCGCCCGCCATCAGGCCCACGCGCGGCCCGCGTCGAGCGGCGTCCGCGTGCAGCCACGCGGCGGTCGCCGCCGCGTGCAACGGCCCCTGACCCGCGGCGAGCAGCGCACCGATCATCCCGGCGAGCACGTCTCCCGCGCCGGCGGTCGCCAGCCGTTCGTCGCCGTGGTCGACGACGAGGACATCCCCCGTCTCGTCCGCGATCACCGTCGCCGGGCCCTTCAGCAGCACGGTGCAGCCGAATCGGGTCGCCAAGGCGCGGGCGGCCTCGAGGCGGTCGGGGCCGGGTGGGGTCCCGGTCAGCTGCGCGAACTCGCCGTCGTGCGGGGTGAGGACCGTCGCCGCCGTGCGATCGGCAAGGCCCAGCGGATCACCCGTGGCGATCGCGTGCAGCGCGTCACCGTCGACGACGACCGGCACGGCGGCCCGCGAGATCACCCGGCGGATCGACGCAACGGTCGCCGCCCCACGACCGAGACCGGGACCCACCACGAGCGCCCGATAGCGACCGAGGCCGTCGAGCACTTCGTCGGCCCACTCGGCGTCGGGGAGCGAGGGCTGCAACACCTCGAGCGGCACCGGTGCGGAGCCACCGGGTGACGACACCGCCACGAGCCCGGCGCCGCAGCGCGCGCGCCGCCGCGCCGCCAGACCGGCGGCGCCGAGCATGCCGGGCGCCCCGGCGACGATCCGCACCGCGGCCGACCACTTGTGGGCGTCGACCGGCCGCCGCGGCAACCACGCCGCCACATCGCCGGCCTCGACGACATGGCTGGTGGCCCGCGACACGTCGAGCCCGATGTCGACGACATCGATCTCGCCCGCCAACGACGGCCCGTCACCGAACAGCAGGCCCGGCTTCAGTGCCTGAAACGTGACCGTGCGGTCGGCGGCCAGCACCGCACCGGCGTGTTCTCCGGTCGACCCATCGAGGCCACTCGGGATGTCGACCGCCAGCACCGGCCGCCCGCCGATCGCCGGTGGCGTCCAGGGAGCGCGGCACGATGCCCGATACCCGGTGCCGTAGGCGGCATCGATCACCAGATCGCTGAGCGGCAGCCGGACCGGACACTCGGCGGCGTCGAACACGTTCACCGACACGCCGCGCCGTCGCAACCACTCGCCGGCCACGCGGCCGTCGGCACCGTTGTTGCCCGGCCCGGCGATCACGGCGACCGTGCGCCCGTAGCTGCCACCGAGCATCTCCACCGCCGCCCGGCCCACCGCCCGGCCGGCGCGTCGGACCAGTTCGTCGACCGGCACCGGCGACGCGGCGTCGATCGCCCGCATCTCCTCGGGCGTCACGATCGACATCACCTGCACGAATCTAGGCGCTGGCCGATCGCGGTGCGCCCGTCAGGTTCCGAGCAGTTGCGCCTTCAGGTCGCGCTTGACGAACTTGCCGTTGGCGTTGCGGGGCAGCGCCTCGTTGAGGATCCAGACGCGCTCGGGGATCTTGAACTTGGCGAGCCGGTCGGCGAGTTCGGCACGCAGCTCGTCCTCGGTGAGCGTGGCACCGGGCGCGAGCACGATCGCTGCGCCGACGATCTCACCGAGCCGATCGTCGGGCACACCGAACACGGCCACCTCGGCGACCCCCGGATGCTCGTAGATCGCAGCCTCCACCTCGGAGCAGTACACGTTCTCACCACCGCGCAGGACCATGTCCTTGGCCCGGTCGACGATGAACACGAACCCGTCGTCGTCGACGTTGGCGATGTCGCCGGTGTGGAACCACCCGTTCGGGATGCCCTCGGCCGTGGCCTCGGGGCGGTTGAGGTAGCCCTTGATCACGACCGAACCGCGAACGCACAGTTCGCCCGTACCGACCGGCGGGCACCTCGTCGCCCGTCTCGTCGATCAGTTTCCAGTCGAGCGTGGGCACGACCCGCCCGCACGACAACGGCTTCGAGACGTACAGGGCGCCCGCGTTGGCGGTGACGATGCCGTGCGTCTCGGTCAGCCCGTAGCCCGTGCTCGGCACTCCGCCGGACCCGGCGAGCGACTTGTCGATCTTGTCGACGAGGTCGGGTTGCAGCGGCGCGCCACCACCGCCCATTCCCGACAGGGTGGAGGTGTCGCGCGTCGACCAGTCGGGATGCATCAGCAGTTCGCGGCTCATCGTCGGCACACCGGAGAAGTTGGTGACGCCCTCGCGCTCGATGAGTTCGAGCGCCCGACCGGCATCCCACTTGTAGGTGAGCACGAGCCGCGATCCGGAGATCGTGGCGGGATGGAGGAGGCAGTTGTTGGCCGTGACGTGGAACAGCGGCGTCGGCGCCATGAACACGTTCTGCCGCGGGTTGCCGTCGGCATCGAGCGCCGGCGGTGCCGGTGGCGTGCCGGCCTTCGCCGCGGCCAGCCCCGCGGTGGTCGTCATGAAGATGATGTGCATCAGGTTGTGGACGGATCCACGGTGGGTCAGCTGGGCCCCCTTCGGGAAGCCCGTCGTGCCCGAGGTGTAGAAGATGCAGGCGTCGTCGTCGGGGTCGATCGCGGCGTCCGGCAGGCCGGCCGGTGCCGACTGCGGGATGCGACCACGTCGTCCCAACGCGACGCGTCGGCGGGAAGATCGCCGTCGTAGCGGACCGTGATGACGTGCAGCGGGTTGGTGGTGCGCAGTTCGTCGAGCATCGGCAGGATCCGCTCGACACGCTCGCTGTCGGCGATGACGACCTTCGGCGCCGAGTCGGCCAGGCCGTACTTCATCTCGTCGGTGGTCCACCACGCGTTCATGCCGACGCACGCCGCGCCGATCGACACGATCGCCCAGTAGCTGAACACCCATTCGGGGTAGTTGCGCATCGCGATCGCCACGCGGTCGCCCGAACCGACCCCGTGGACATCGCGCAGGTGATGCGCGAGCGAGCGGACGATGGCATCGGCCTCGCGCGTACGTGTAGCGCTCGTCCTCGTAGACGACGTAGTCGCGGTCACCGAACGCCGACGCCAACTCCCACACGAAGCGCATCGACGGCAGCGCCGATTCGAAGACCTTGATCGGCACGTCGCGCACCGTGATCTCCTTGATCGCGAACTGCGCACCCGGCGCCGTCAGCTCGTCCCAGGCCTGTGCGTACTCTTCGATCATCACCGGCATGTTGGCAGCGTGCGAGCGGGTGCGCCGAATCGACGGCCAAATCCACGGGCTACTCGGCGATGACGTACGCCGCGGCGATCGTGTCGCTGTGGGTGAGCGACAGGTGCCACGCCGTGACTCCGGCGGCCGAGGCGAGGTCGGCGGCGGCGGCAGTGACGACGAGCCAGGGCACCCCGGCATCGGTGCGTTCGACCCAGACGTCGTGGAAGCCGAACGCACCGAGACCCACGCCGAGCGCCTTCATCACGGCTTCCCTCGCCGCGAACCGCGCCGCGAGCGACGGTACCGGGTCGACCTTGGGTGCGACGTAGGCCAGCTCGGTCGCGGTGAACAGCCGCTGCGTCATCGACGGGGTCCGCTCGAGCGACCGCCGGAACCGTTCGATGTCGACGAGGTCGATCCCGATGCCGATCACGCCGCGCACCCTGTCACGCTTGAACGGTCACCGGCGCCAGTGGTCGGCCGTGTCGGAGATCGGTTGGATCAGCAACTCGGCGACCGGTACCTCGGCGAGGATCGACTCGTCGAACTGGCCCTCGGTCTCCGACACCCAGTCGACGAGGCGGTCGTACCGCCGGTCGTACCCCTGCAGGACGCCGCGCATGACCGCGGCCGGCAGCCGGTCGTGGAACGCGACGTGCAGCAGGGTGATCCCCGTGGTCTCACCGGCCTTCGTCTCGGGCACGAAGATCAGCGTGCGCCCGTCGTTGCGTCCCTCGGCCACCAGCACCTCGCGCTCGGAGGCGACGCGGTGCTTCGTGCCGCGCAGTTCGGTGTTCCGCTCGACGCGGCTCGGAAGATCGCGGGAGATGCCGCCGCGATCGACGATCGAGATCGATCGTCCGTCGATGCCATACCGCGTGTAGCCCGTGACCTCGGCGACGGCCGGGTCGAGGTCGGCGAGCACCTTCATCGTGCGGTAGGTCAACACGTCGCGGCCGGCACCGGCCGCCAACACGGCCTGGACGAGCGGGCGGTCGATGACGCCCTCGTCGCTGCGGGAGATGCCGACGGTGACCGTCTTGGCCTGGTGCTTGATCGTGTCGACGGGCCGCGTGAGCTCCTCGATCGCCTTGGTCAGCGCGGCGACGAGATCGTCGATCAGGGCGAGCGGCGTACCGACCTTGCCGGTGCCGAGCTGGTACTGCTCGACCGGCCGGTCCGACAGCATGTCGCGCAGCAGCCCGCTCAGGCGGGTGGCCGAGCTCGCCTCGAGGTGGCCGTCGTACAGGCCGTTGCGCAGCCCGTCGTGGAAGCGCTCGGCGGGGGTGCGGATGAGCACCGCCAACCGGTCGACCACTTCGTCGCCGCTCAACCCCTCGCCGACGAGGTGTTCGATCGCCTCGCGGGCCTCCCGCATCGGGCGCGCCGATGGCATCGATCGCCAGCGCAGCCTCGTAGCCGAACAGATGGCCGACCATCGCCGACAGGACGAACCCGAGCGTGGCATCGACCGCCGGCACGGAGATCGTGACGTCGGCGGGGAAGCGGGTCTCGCCATCGCTCGCCACCACGATCGGGGTGGCCTTGTGGGCGCGGAAGATCGCCACCTCCTTGGCCACGTCGTCGGCGTTCGAGCCGGACAGTCCGGCCGCGCACACCAGGATCAAGGGCTCGGACGACAGGTCGATGTGCTTCTTGTCCTCCGTGGAGTCACAGGCGATCGACTTGTAGCAGAGCTCGCTGAGCTTGATCCGGACCTCCTCTGCGGCGACCTTGTTGGGGCCGTTGCCGACGATCGCCCAGTACCGGTGGAAGGGCGCGTGACGACGGGCCGCCTCGGCGATCGTCGAGCGGCGGGCGAGCACCTCGCGCATCGCATCGGGCATGCGCGCGGAGATCGGCGAGCAGGCGCGACCGGCGAGCGGGATCGCCGAGACCGGAGGCCTCCGCGAGGGCGCACGACAGCAGCGTCCCGGCGGCAACCTGGGCGTAGAAGGCCTTCGTGGAGGCGACGCTCATCTCGACGTCGCGGCCGTCGGACGTGTACAGCACGCCATCGGCCTTGTCGGTCAGGTCGCTCCCGCGGCGGTTGACGATGCCGATCACCGCGGCCCCGCGGCTGCGCAGGAGGTCGACCGTCCGGTTGGTGTCGGTCGTGGTTCCCGACTGGCTGACGGCGACGGCCAGGGTGTCGGACATGTCGAGCCGCATGCCGAAGCCCGAGAGCTCGGTGGCCGTGATCGCGTCGACGTCGAGCTGCCCGAGCGTCAACTCGTCGAGGATGGTGGCCATGCTCTGGCCCGCGACGGCCGCCGTACCCTGGCCGATCACCCGGATGCGCGTGATCGATCCGTCGGCGAGGCGGGCCGCGATCGCCGGTGGCAGCGCAACCTCGCCGACCGACGCGACGTAGCCGCCGTCGCGTTCGATGATCTTGCCGCGCAGGGTCTTGGCGAAGCTGAGCGGCGCCTCGGAGATCTCCTTCAACAGGAAGTGCGGTGCGTCGCCCCGGTTGATGTCGCGGGTGGTGACCTCGGCGGTGACGACGTCGTCGTCGCTCAGGGGCAGGTCGGAGCCGTCGTAGGCGAGGCGCCGCAGACCATCGAGCGTGCCCGCGCCGTCGCCCGACACGACCACGATCTCGCCGCCGTGCTCGCCGTCGAGACGCACGTACTCGCTCGTCTCCTCGACCACGCCGTACGGCTCGCTGGCGACGATCGAACAGTCGTCGGCCAGGCCGATGTAGAGCCCCTGGCCGCTGCCGCGCAGGGCGAGGAACAGCGTGCCGGGGTCGGACGCGCTCGCCATCCCGATCGCCACCGAACCCTCGAACGAGCTGACCGTCCGGCGGAACGCCTCGGCGTGGTCGACCCCGGTGTCGAGGAAGCGCGACACGAGGGTGGGGATCACCTTGGCGTCGGTCGTGATCGGTGCGGCGATCCGCAGGTTGTGCGCGACGCGGAGGTCGGCGTGGTTGTCGACGTCGCCGTTCAGCGCGGCGACGACGTACGGCGCCACGACGCCGCCGGGCTGCTCGACCTCGACCGAGTTCAGCGGATGGGTGTTCGGCTCGCTGATGATCCCGACGCTCGCCCAGCGGGTGTGACCGAGCACGGCCAGCCGGCTGTCCGGTGACATCACCGCCCGCCGCAGCAGGGTGTCGTCGACGATCGCCGCCCGCAGCGCCGCGGTGTTGTCGCCGAGCTCGCCGATCTCGGCGGCCGCCTTGTAGACGAACGACAGGACCGGGCCGCGCGGCGACGACCGTGCGCGACTGGAACAGCGGATCGACGCCGCGCTCGTCGACGAGCGCGGCCACGACCTCGGGCTCGATGTCGTGGTTCCACACGAACACGTGCAACCCGGCGGAGTCACGCCCGCGCACCTCCAGACGATCGATCGCCGACAGCGCCTGCTGGATCGACAGGTAGGCCTGGACGGCCGGGACGTCGGCATCGCGGCCGGCCAGCTCACCGACCAGTCGAGCCGTGCGGAGCCGGTCGTGGCGGATCGCCCACAACGCATCCTTCAATCCGATGAGGTCGGCGTTGGCCACCTCGAGCGCCGCCGCGTCGAGCACGCCGGCCGGGTCGTCGTTCGCGTCGAGCCGCGCCTCGACGTCGGCGGCGAAGGCGTCGAGCTGGTCGAGCCGGGCCACGATCGCCGCGACGAGATCGACTCGCGCCGTGAGCGCCAACACACCTGGGAGGCCCCGCAGGAGCGCATCGACCGCCCCTGCTCGCGCCACGACCGCGGCGACGTCAGGGCACCGGGCCAACGCCTCGTCGAGACCGCCGATGATGTCGGCGGCGTCGGGAGTCGGCCGGGTCGGAGGACGACTGACGACACCCACGATTCCACACATGAAACGCGAGGCTAACGCTCACCTCCGACACCCGCCTGTCGGCCCTTCCCGCTGGTCGTCGCCGACGGCGTCAGGCGAACCGGGCGCGGACGACGGTGGCCAGGTCGTGGGCCACACGGTCGGCCTCGCGTGCGGTGGCCGCCTCGACCATCACCCGCACCAACGGTTCGGTGCCGCTCGGGCGCAGCAGCACCCGGCCCGACCCGGCGAGCGCGGTCTCGAGCCTGGCGACGTCGTCGGCCAGCAGCTCGGCGACATCGGGCACGCGCTCGGACACCTCGACGTTCACCAGGATCTGCGGGAGCGAGGTCATCGCCGATGCGGCGAGCTCGGCGAGCGACCGTCCGGAGCGGGCGATGATGTCGAGCAGCGCGACCGCGGTGAGCATGCCGTCACCCGTGGTGGCATGGTCGGCGAAGATCACGTGTCCGCTCTGCTCGCCACCGAGGACGTGTCCGCCGGCCGCCAGCGCTTCGAGCACGTAGCGGTCACCCACATCGGTGGTGACGACGCCGATGCCGGCCGCCCTCATCGCGTGGTGAAAGCCGAGATTGGTCATCGTGGTGACCACGACGGTGTCGTTGGCGAGCAACCCCCGCGCCGCGAGATCGATCGCGGCGATGGCGATGATGTGGTCGCCGTCGACCACCCGGCCGGTGTGGTCCACGGCGATCAGCCGGTCCGCGTCGCCGTCGAGGGCGATGCCCACATCGGCGCCGCGGGCGACGACCGCCTCGGCCACCGCGGCCGGGAACGTCGCCCCGCAGGCATCGTTGATGTTCGTGCCGTCCGGCTCGTCGCCGATCACCACCACGTCGACACCCAACCGCTCGAACACGATGCGCGCCAAGGACGACGCCGCACCGTTCGCGGCGTCGACGACGACGCGCATCGACGAGCCCGTTCGACCGCCGGCGATCGACACGACATGGTCGACGTACTCGGCGATCACGTCATCGCCGGTCGCGGCGATCCGGCCGGGCTGACCGACGGGCGACTGCATCGCGTCGAGTTCCCGCTCGATCGCCGCTTCGACATCGTCGGCGAGCTTGATGCCACCGGTGGCGAACAGCTTGATGCCGTTGTCACGGTACGGGTTGTGCGAGGCCGACACCATCGCCCCCATCGCACCGGTGCGTTGGGCGGCGAAGGCAACGGCCGGCGTGGGGACGACGCCGAGGCGACGCACGTCGACGCCCTCCGCGGCGAACCCGGCCGCGAGCGCGGCCTCGAGCATCGGCGTGGAGATCCGCGTGTCGCCACCGATCACGACGGTCGGGGCGTCGCCGGTCGACAGCACGCGCGCCGCGGCACGGCCGAGGCGGAGTGCGAACTCGGCGGTCAGCTCGCTGTTGGCCACACCGCGGACACCGTCGGTCCCGAACTTCATGGCCGAACCGGGATCCGGGGTCGGATCAGCGCTTGGTGAACTGCGGCGCCTTGCGGGCCTTCTTGAGGCCGTACTTCTTGCTCTCCTTCTTCCGCGGGTCACGCGTGAGGAGGCCGGCCTTCTTCAGCACCGGGCGGCTCTCGGGATCGATCTCGAGGAGCGAGCGGGCGATCGCCATGCGCAGCGCGCCGGCCTGACCGCTGATGCCGCCACCGTGGATCGACGCCGTGATGTCGTACGTCTCGCGGGTGTCGGTGACGGTGAGCGCCTCCGACACGACCATGCGCGACACAGCCGTCGGGAAGTACACCTCGAGGCTCTTGCCGTTGATCGTGAACTGGCCGGAGCCCGGGCGCAGCTGGGCGCGGGCGACGGCTTCCTTGCGGCGGCCGGTGGTCTGGGTGAGGGGTGCAGTTGCCATGTCGTTCGTCTCCTGGCTCAGCGAGCCTTGGCCCCGGCCACGACGAGCGGCTTGGGCGTCTGTGCGGCGTGGGGGTGAGTGGGGCCGGCGTACACCTGCAGCTTGCTCATCTGCTGGCGGCCGAGCGGGCCTTTGGGGAGCATGCCGCGGACGGACTTGCGGACCGCCTCGGCGGGCTTGCGCGCGTGGAGGTGGGCGTACGACTCGGACTTGATGCCACCCGGGTATCCGCTGTGGCGGTACACCATCGTGCGCTCGGCCTTGTTCGAGGTCATGACGACCTTGTCGGCGTTGACGATGATCACGTGGTCGCCGGTGTCGATGTGGGGCGCAAACGTGGGCTTGTGCTTGCCGCGCAGGATGCGGGCGACCTCGGTGCACAGACGGCCGAGGACCATGCCCTCGGCGTCGACAACGTGCCACTCACGGTGGATCTCGCTTGCTTTCGGTGTGTACGTAGCCATGCCGCAATCTGCTTCGATTCGTTGGGTCAGTCAGTGCAGGACGGTCGAGCCACCTGCTCCAGGGAACCGTGCAATGATACGGGCCGCGATCGGCGCCGCCAACGTCGCGGCGCACACCGAGGGTCGCAACGTCCGATCCGCTCGACGCCCGAGGCGATCTGCGACGCTCCTCTGCCGCGCCGACTAGCCTTGTCGATCGGCGAATCGGCGCGGACCACAGCGGTACCGTGACGTGTTCGTCGAATCTCTCGTTCGCCTCAAAATACCCGTTGTGAAAGGCCGATAGCGCATCGTGGCCCCTGCCGAGCCGACTCCGTCCGGGACGGTCGATCCTGGCGTGCCATCACTCGATGGCCTCGGTGATCCGGTCCTCGCGATCACGAGCGATGGCACCCTCCTGTACGCGAATGCGGTGGCCGGGCGATGTACTCGACTGGGATCCGGGCGACCTCGTCGGCACCTCGGTGCTCGATCTCGTCCATCCGTCCGATCTGGCGCTCGCCGAGGCGGCGCTCGAGACCGTCGGCACGAAGCCCTTCGGCGACCTGATCACGCTCCGCGCCCGGACCGGCCGTGGCGCCTGGGTCTATCTCGAGGTCCGTGGCGCCCAGGCGCAGCCGACCGATGGCGCCGACGGTGCCGATCCTCCGATCATGATCGTCGCACGCGACGTCACCCACCGGCACCGTCTCGACTTCGACCAGGGCGACACCGGCGTGCTCCGTGCGGTGATGGCGAACATGCACGGGATGGTCGTGCTCGCCGACGAGACGGGCGCGATCCGTTCGATCAACGGGGCGGTCACCCGTCTGCTCGGCTACGACCCCGAGCTGATCCGCGGTCGGTCGATCCTCGACTACCTGCATCCGCAGGACCGCCAGCACGTGCTCGACGCCGTCAGAGCGGTGCCTCCGCACGGCTCGGTCACTCTCGACGCCCGCTTCATGGCCGCCGACCACAGCGGTCCGGGCGACGAGGTCACCTGCGAGTTCACGGTGAACAACCTGCTCGACGACCCGGTCGTGCACAGCTACGTGATCAGTGCCCAGATCGCCACGGCCCTCGCCGACGCCCGCAACCGGGTGAACTTCCTCGCCGAGCACGACAGCCGCACCGGCCTGCTCAACCGTGACGGCTTCCTGCGCCATGCCGAGGCCTTGGTCGCCCAGGGCGGCGGGCTCGGCATCCTGGTCGTCGACATCGTCCACTTCCGATCGATCAACGAGTTGTACGGCGAGCCGACCGGCGACGCGGTGCTCACCGCGATCGCCGAACGGATCGACAGGATCCGCTGGCCCGACCTGATCACCGCCCGCTTCGGCGGCGACGAGTTCGTGCTCGCGGTCCGGGCGTCGAACCAGTCATCACTGGAGGCACTCCGCGACCGGGTGAAGCGCGACGTGTCGCAGCCGTTCATGATCGGCGATCAGGAAGTGAACTTCCGGATCCGCACCGCCAGCGCCTTCGACGCGCATCCCGAAGTGCTCGACTCGCTGCTCGTGAGTGCGAGCAACGATCTGATGGCCGCGAAGCGTTTCTCCGTCGCCGAGACGTCCGGGATCTCGGTCGACGCGATCAACGAACGGCGCCGTCAGCTCGACCAGCTGCGAGCGGCGCTGGCCAACGGTGAGATCCGGCC
Source organism: Ilumatobacteraceae bacterium (assembly GCA_963752815.1). GTDB lineage: Bacteria > Actinomycetota > Acidimicrobiia > Acidimicrobiales > Ilumatobacteraceae > Sva-07. Next base: position 184,197 of record CAVVZI010000015.1, read on the forward strand.
GTTCTACCAGCCGATCGTCGATCCCGCCGGCGAGATCATCGCCGTCGAGGCGCTCGTGCGCTGGGTGCATCCGGTGCGCGGCGTGCTCGGGGTCAGCGAGATCCTGCCGCTGGCGCAGATGGCGGGTCTGGCCGAGGCGGTCGACGACCGCGTGCTCGACATGGCGCTCGACTTCGCCGTACGGCTCACCGAGGCCGGGTACGGCGACACCGAGGTGCACATCAACATCGACCCGAAGGTGATCGCCCAGCCGTCGTTCGGCGTGTCGTTCCTCGAGCGTTGCCGGCGCGCCGGCGCGAACCCGGCGCAGGTGGTGGTGGAGATCACCGAGAACGACCTCCTCGCCCCTGGTGCGGCGTCACTCGCCAACATGCAGAAGCTGCGCTTCGCCGGCGTCCACGTGTCGATCGACGACTTCGGAACCGGCTACTCCAGCCTCGCCCACCTGCTCGAGCTGCCCGTCGACGGCGTGAAGATCGACCGCCGGTTCGTGGCGGGCATCGACGTCGACCCGGCGGCGACGAACCTCACGACGGCGATCATCGGGCTCAGCGACAGCCTGCGTCTCGGCTGCGTCGCCGAAGGCGTCGAGCAGCCGTACCAGCGCGACCGTCTGATCGAGCTCGGCTGTACCGCCCTCCAGGGCTGGTTGTTCTCACCGGCGGTGTCGGCCGAGGAGGCACTGGCGATGATGCCGCGCATCGTCCTGACCGAACACGTTCAGACGTTCCAGCGCGTCCCCCGGTAGTCCACGTCCCACAGCACCAGTCCGTGGGGCGGTGCGACCGGGCCCGCCGCGGCACGATCGAGCGCCTGCAACGTTGCCGCCATGCCGGTCGTCGAACGGCGACCGCGACCGACGTCGACGAGCGTGCCGACGATGCTGCGCACCATCTGGTGACAGAACGACGAGGCGGCGATCTCGAATCGTGTGAGCGGGCCGAGATGCGTGTCGACGACGCTCCATTCCGCCGTCGTGAGGCGACGAACGAGACTCACGTCAGGTCCGGGCCGGCGGCAGAACGACGAGAAGTCGTGCTCGCCGACCAGGGCGCCGGCCGCGTCGTTCATCGCGTCGAGATCGAGCGGGTCGGGTACGTGCCAGGAGGTGCGCGCGACCAGCGGGTTCGGGTCGGGGTGGTTCCAGACGTCGTAGTGGTAGCAGCGTGACGTCGCCGAGAACCGCGCCGAGAATTCGGGGTCGGCCCACTCCACCGAGCGGACGGCGATCTCGGGACCGCACAGACCGTTGACGCTGCGCTGCAGCCGCCGCAGATCGGTGTCGTCCGGGAGCAGACCGGAAACGACCTGGCCCCACCCGTGGACGCCGGCGTCGGTACGCCCGGCGCCCGTGAGCTCGACGGGGACGCGCACGACGCGCGACACCGCGGCGGTGAGTTCACCCATCACGGTGCGCTGGCCCGCACTGATGGCGAACCCGCGGAAATCCGTCCCGTCGTAGGCGACGGTCAGCCGCACATTGCGCACGGCTGGTGGAGAGGAACGCGCCGCCGATGGTTCGGACGCTCGGCCGACCTCACTCATCACGATGCGACGTGACGTGAGGCCGAGCCAATCGTTCAAGACCAGTTCGATGCGCGCCATCTGGGCGTTGTCGCCCGAGCGCGGACCCATCTTCAGGATCCGGGTGTAGCCACCGTTGCGCTCGGTGTAGCGAGGAGCGACCTCGTGGACGAGCTTGTAGGTCATCTCCTGGTCACCGAGGAAACCCTGGATCTGGCGGATGCGGTGAACCTGCATCGGGCCGGCTTCCTGGGCCTTCTTGGCCTTGGTGATCAGCTTCTCGGCGATCGGGCGCAGGTGCTTGGCCTTGGCCTCGGTGGTGGTGATCGCCTCGGCGGCGAACAGCGACGCGGCGAGGTTGGCCATCATGAGGCGCTGGTGCGCGGCGGAGTGGCCGAATCGGTTGGAGCGGCGTGGCGTGGGCATGGTTCAGTCGTCTTTCGTTGTTCAGCCGCGAAGGGTCAGGCCGCGCTCGTCGAGCTTGGCCTTGACCTCGTCGAGGCTCTTCTGGCCGAAGTTCGTGATGTTCAAGAGGTCGTCTTCGGTCTTGGTGAGCAGCTCGCCGACGGTGTTGACCTGGGCGCGCTTCAAGCAGTTGTTGGGACGCTCCGACAGGTCGAGCTCCTCGATCGGGAGGTCGAGGTCGGGCGAGCTGACGGTGGCGTCGACGACGTCGCCGAGCTCGAGGCCCTTGGGCTCGTCTGACATCGTGGCGACGAGGTCGACCAGCGACCGCAGCGTGGCGCCGGCCGAGGCCAGTGCGTCGCTCGGCGTGATCGAACCGTCGGTCTCGATCTCGAGGACGAGGCGGTCGTAGTTGGTGGCCTGCTCGACGCGGGTCGGCTCGACCTGGAACGACACCCGGCGGACCGGGCTGAAGATCGCGTCGACCGGGATGACCCCGATGGTGCGGTTGTCGTCGTCGCGGTTGCTCGACAGGTAGCCACGGCCCTGCTCGACCGTGAGGTCGATGGCCAGGCGGCCCTTGCCGTTGACCGTGGCGATGTGGAGATCCTTGTTGAGGATCTCGACGTCGGCCGGGCACTCGATGTCGGCGGCCGTGACGTCGGCCGGGCCACGAGCGTCGAGGCGCAGCGTGACCGCCTCCTCGGCGAACGACGTGAGCACGATGTCCTTGAGGTTCAAGATGATGTCGGTGACATCTTCGGCGACACCGTTGATCGTGTCGAATTCGTGGAGCGAGTCGTCGAAGCGGACCATCGTGATGGCGGCGCCGGGGATCGACGAGAGCAGGGTGCGCCGCAGCGAGTTGCCGAGCGTGTGGCCGAAGCCGGGCTCGAGCGGACCGACCGCGAAACGCTGACGGTTGTTCGACTCCTCACCGAGAGCTTCGATGGTGGGGCGCTGCATGACGAGCATTGGTGCCAGGACCTTTCAGACTTTGTGTTTCGAATTACTTCGAGTACAGCTCAACGATGAGCGACTCGCGAACGGGCACATCGATGTGCTCGCGCTCGGGAAGATTGCGCACCGTGACCTGCTTGCCACCATCGCCGGCTTCGAGCCAGCCGACGAGCGAGCGGTCGAGCGTGTCGATGTTGTGCTGGACGACGATCATCTTCTGGGCCTTCGGCGACAGCGAGACGACCTGGCCCTTCTTGCAGCGGAAGCTGGCGATGTCGACGCGCTTGCCGTCGACCGAGATGAGGCCGTGGTTCACGAACTGGCGGGCCTGCGGACGGCTGGATGCCCAACCGGCGCGGTACACGACGTTGTCGAGGCGCTGCTCGAGGAGGCGCAGCAGGATCTCACCCGTCGGCCCGGGGAGGCGGATGGCCTCTTCGTACGTCTTGTGGAACTGCTTTTCGAGCACGCCGTAGATGTACTTCGCCTTCTGCTTCTCCTGCATCTGGGCGAGGTACTCGCTGCCGGCGTTGCGGCGACGGGTGCGGCCGTGCTGGCCGGGCGGGAACGGGCGACGATCGAGTGCCTTGCGGCCCTTTTCGTTCTCGAAGATGTTGGTGCCGAGGCGACGCGAGATGCGCACCTTCGGTCCGGTGTAACGAGCCATGATTCTGTGTTCCTTATCCGCGACGGCGCTTGGGTTGACGGCAACCGTTGTGCGGTACCGGGGTGACGTCCTTGATCGAGGTGACCTCGATGCCCGTCTGCTGGATCGAGCGGACGGCGGTGTCGCGGCCCGAACCCGGGCCCTTGACCTGAACTTCGGCGCGCTTGAGACCATGCTCCATGGCCGCGCGGCCGGCCTTCTCGGCGGCGAGCTGGGCGGCGAACGGGGTGCTCTTGCGGCTGCCCTTGTAGCCGACGGCGCCGGACGACGCCCAAGCGATGACGTTGCCCTCGGTGTCGGTGATCGAGACGATCGTGTTGTTGAACGAGCTCTTGATGTGCACCACACCGGTGCTCACGTTCTTGCGGTCGCGCTTGCGCGGACGACGCGTGGGGGTGGGCTTGGCCATTACTTCCTCACTGCCTTCTTCTTGTTGGCAACCGTGCGCTTCGGGCCCTTGCGGGTGCGGGCGTTGGTGTGGGTGCGCTGGCCACGGACCGGCAGACCCTTGCGGTGACGGATGCCCTGGAGGCAGCCGATCTCGATCTTGCGCTTGATGTCGCCCTGCACGTCGCGCCGCAGGTCACCTTCGATCTTGAGGTTCTGATCGATGTAGGTACGGATCCGGTTGACCTCGTCCTCGGTCAGGTTCGAGACCTTGGTGTTCGGGTCGAGCTCGAGTTCGGCGCAGACCTTCTGCGACGTCGGCAGGCCGATTCCATAGATGTAGGTGAGCGAGATCTCCAGCCGCTTCTCGCGGGGGATGTCGACGCCAGCAATACGTGCCATTGGGGGTGCTCCTCAGCCCTGCCGCTGCTTGTGGCGGGGGTTCGTGCAGATGACCATGATCCGACGGTGACGGCGGATCACTTTGCAGTTGTCACACATCGGCTTGACGCTCGGGCGTACTTTCATGGTTCTCTCTACTGTTCGTTCTGATTCGGGCTACTTGTAGCGATACGTGATGCGACCCCGGGTGAGGTCGTAAGGAGTGAGTTCCACCTGCACCTTGTCGCCGGGGAGGATTCGGATGTAGTGCATCCGCATCTTCCCGGAGATGTGCGCCAGGACTGCATGGCCGTTTTCCAGTTCGACCTTGAACATGGCGTTCGGAAGCGACTCGCGAATCGTGCCTTCGAGCACGATGGCGTCTTCCTTGGGCTTGGGCAGGGTTTTCTCCTCTAACGCTGGAACATTGGTAACGCGGTGATGGTGCTCGGGCACGACGGCCGACCCGGGGGGCAGAACCCTTTTGGGATGGAGGTGTCGAAGCGGGCGTGGACTGACAGGCCTGTGAACAGACCGGGAAACAATGCTAGCGGTGCGATTTCGCAGTTCCAATGGCGTGATCCGCCCGATTTCGCGACCGGTGTGCTAGGTGTGTCGATCGGGGGTGCGTCCGTCAGCGGCGGCGGCGTCCACGCGAGCTGCGAGCTCGCTCCCGACGCGGCCCGTCGCCGACTGCAGGCGGCGGAAGTACGCCGACCGGCTGAGGTGGAAGCGCCGGGCGATCGCCTCGTGCGATGCGCCGTCGCCGAGGTACGCCGCTTCGATGATCGCCCGGGCGAGCACGTCGTCGCGGCTGTCGCCGAACACCGCGAGCGCCTCCCGCACCGTCTGGCGCAGGTTCTCGAGCCGCTCGGACGGCGTGTGGCCGAGGTACGCCGGCCCGTGGGCGAGACCGTTCGGATCGCGGAGCAATCGGATCAACCGCCCGGCGTCGGCGTCGCCCGACTCGGCCGGCGGGACCGCTCCGGTCTCACGGTAGATCCAGTCGCGCTGGAACCCGAGCAGCCCTCGCGGCCCGAAGTCGACGACGTGACATTCGAGCTCCATCCCGTGCGCGGACACGTCGAGCTCCGGCACGTGCTCCGCGTTCAGCGCCTCGCCGAACGCCCGCGCCATCGGGAGCTCCGGCGCGATCGGCAGCAGCCCGTACCTCGGGTTCACCACGCCGACACCGAGGATCCCGGCAGTGCCGAGCAGCGCCGTGACCTGGCCGTGTTCGCCGGTCAGGTCGACGGCCTCGCGCCACAGCACGGCGCTGTCTGACCGCAGTGTCTCGCGCACGTACCGCAGCCACGGGCCCAGCAGGACGTCGGTCTCGGCCGCCTCCGGCGCGTTGGCCGGGGCGATCGCCACGTAGTACCCACCGATGCGACCGTCGCCGTCGCGGGCGATCCCGACGAAGTCCGGATGCCGACGGAAGAACGCCGAGGTGATCTCCCACCACTCGTCGAGACCGACCGAGTGCAGGATCGACCCGATGATCTCGATGTCACCCGGTCGCAGTTCGTCGATGCGGTAGCGGCTGCCGATGTCGGCAGAGAACCCCCAGCGCACGTTGGGGTCGACGACGAGGTGCTGCAGGTCCGCCGACAACGCGAACTGTCCGGCGAGCGCCCGCTCGTACAGGAAGTCGGCGATCCTCCGCCGCAGCTCACCTTCGCCCGTGGGATCGCGTTCCCGCAGCACCGCCCGCACGGCGTCGGCGACGAGGGTGTGCAGCGCGATGCCGTCGGCGAGCGGTTCGCTGAACGACCGGTCGGCCAACCACTTGTAGGCCTCGTGGCCGTCGGTCCCGGGCTGCACCGCTTCGAGCAGCTCCGGCGTCGTCACCCGGGCGATGGCGGCGACGCTCAACGTGCGATAGCGATCGGAGTCGACCTCGTGGCCGAGCAGGCGGTCGGCGAGATCGGCGACCGCTCCGGGCTGGCCGGCGTGCACTCCGACCGTCACCGCCAGCGGTGACCCGTGGGCCTGCCTCACCAGCGAGTCGACCTCCGGCAGCGGTACGCCGTTCGCCTGCGCGAGTTCCCGGAGATCGCGGGTCGAGAGTCCCTCGAGTGCCATCGATTCGAACACGGCGTCCCAGCCGCCCTCGAACCAGCCGGGCGACGGACGTTGCCGTGAGCCGAACACGACGATGGTCGAGTCGCGCAGGTCGGGGATGACCACCTCGCGGAGCCACCCGTCGAGCGAGCTGATCATCTCGTAGGAATCGATCACGACCAGGGTGCGGTCGTTGACCATCGCCGGGGCGAGCGCTTCGTTCAACACGCTCGGGAACGGCTGCAGATCGCGCCCGTCGAGGGTGACGACCGCGTAGCCGGCGTCGGCCGCGCGCCGCCCCATCGCCCGCAACAAGGTGCTCTTGCCGATCCCGCCGGCGCCGGACACGTACAGCAACCTGACCGGGTCGCCGGCGAGGAGCATGTCGAACCGCGCCAGTTCACGCCCTCGCCCGACGAACAATTCCTCATCCCGCCGATTGACGCGATCACGGAGCGTCGCCACGACCTTGATCGTACTTCGCACGTCGCGGACGCGCCGAGGGCGAACGCTCCTGAAACGCCTGGGGTCAGGCACCAGGCGTTTCAGGTCACACGAACGAGCCGAAGCGGATGAGGTTGCCGTCGGGATCGACGTAGGCACCCTCACGCAGGCCGTAGTCGGTCGCGTGCACCGGATGGAAATGACCCTCGACGCCCGCCGCCCCCCACTCGGCGGACAAGGCGTCGGCATCGTCGACGTAGAGGTACGCCGCGCTGGTGGTACGCGCGGGGTCGAGTTCGTCGAACGGTGTCAGGTGGACGTGCACACCGTTGCGTTCGAGGAATCCGTAGATCGCGACTCCGTCGTCGTCGAACGTGCTGGTCGTGAAGCCGAGCCGGGCGTACCGCTCGACCGACGCGCCGAGATCACGCGTCGGGAAGATCGGCGCGATCTCGCGGGCCGAGGCACCGTCGGACACGAATTGGGTGAGCGACAACACGTTCCCATCGGGGTCGCGGAACCACGCGATCCGGTCGCCGCCGGGCGCCGTCCAGGTGCCGTCGTCGCCCGTCATCCCCGGGTACGAGTCGGGCTCGAGGCCCTTCTCGGCGAGCTGCCGCAGCGTCGCATCGATGTCGGGGACCGCCCAGCCGATCACCGTCCACGCTGCGGCCACATGGGCATCGACCGCGGTCACCCGCAGCGCGGTGCCACCGGCGTCGAACACCGCGACCACACCGGGAACGCTCGTCACCAACTCGAGGTCGAGTACCGATCCGTAGAACGTCGAGGCGCGTTCGAGGTCGGACACCGGCACGAACGCCATCACCGTCATCCTGCCGAGCATCTGGTCACCCTCCTGGGATCGTGTGCACCAGTTCACCCCGGAGCACCAGCATGAGGCCGTCGATCGCGCAGCGATGGCCGCGCGGGTCGGTGGTCTCTCCGTCGGTCAGCCCGATCAAGACGAGACTCACGAACGCGATCGCCGCGTCGCGATTCGCCGGATCGATCTCGCCGGTGGCGATGCCGGTCTCGACGAGATCGACGAAGAACTTCTGGGTCTGGGCCACGCCGTGCGCCAGCCGTTCCGCGATCTCGGGGAACCGTCGCAGGTCGGCCCGCACCACGCCGGTGAACTGCGCGAACGACGGATCCGAGTCATTCATCGCACTCGACGCCTCGAGGACCGCGTGGACCTTGCCGACGAACGTGTCGGAACTGACCAACGCGTCGTTGAAGCGTCGACCGATGCGCCGCATCACGTCGCGGTAGACCGCCACGTACAGATCCAGCTTCGATTCGACGTAGTGGTACAGCGCGCTCGTCGTGACGCCGGCCGCCGCGGCCAGATCCTTGTTCGTCACGGCGCTGTAGCCGCGCTCGGCGAAGAGTCGGCGGGAGACGTCGAGGATCGTGCACCACGTGTCGGTCGAGTCGGTCGCCGGCCGCCGCCCCCGCCGTTTCACCGCATCCTCGGGTTCCGCCGTCATCGCGCGAGTATCGCGACGCCACGTCGCGTCGTCAGCGGACCGCCGACCGGCATCCGCTCGGCCGAGCCTGATCAGCTCAGTTGCGGTTGGCCTCGACGGCCTTGACCAGCCGGTCGAAAACGTCGTCCGGATGACCGATGCCGTTGACCACGACGAGGCGACGCTGGTCGTTGTAGTGCTTGATCAGCGGGAACGTCTGCTCCTCGTACAGGTCGAGCCGACGGTTGACCGATTCGGGTGTGTCGTCGGCACGCTGCTTCACGTCGCCACCGCACACGTCGCAGATCCACGGGCTCGGCACCACTCCCGACGCGGTGTAGTTGGTCCCGCAGTCGCGGCAGACCCGGCGCGCCGAGATCCGCTCGAGGACGATCTCGCGTGGCACGTTGAGGTCGAGCACGACGTCGATCCGCCGTTCGCCGGCGATGCGGTCGAGCGCATCGGCCTGATCGATCGTGCGCGGAAACCCGTCGAGGATGTAGCCGCGGGTACTCGCGTCGAGCGCCGACAGCCGCTGGTCGACCAGGCCGATCATGATCTCGTCGCCGACGAGACCGCCGGCATCCATCACCTGCTTCGCCATCGCCCCCAGCTCGGTGCCTTCACGCACCGCCGTGCGCAGCATGTCGCCGGTGGAGATGTGCGGAACGACGAAGTGCCGGGACAATCGCACGCATTGCGTGCCCTTGCCGGCACCCTGTCGCCCGAGGATGATGAGCCGGGCGCCGGGTATCACGGCAGCCCTACTTCAGGAATCCCTCGTAGTTGCGCAGCGTCAGCTGGCTGTCGATCTGGCGCATCAGTTCGAGCGCCACACCCACGGAGATCAGCACCGCTGTACCGGCGAAGGCGAACGTGTTGATGCCCGCCATGATCAGCAAGAGGTACGGCAGGATGGCGATGATGGCGATGAACACGGCGCCCGGCAGCGTGATGCGGTTGACCGCCTTGCCGAGGTAGCGCTCGGTCTGCGGACCGGGGCGCACACCGGGGATGAACCCGCCCTGGCGGCGCAACTGGTCGGCCTGCCGCACCGGGTCGAAGGCGATCGAGTTGTAGAAGTAGGCGAAGGCGATGATCAACAGCGCGAAGATCGAGATGTAGACGAAGTTCTGCGGGTTGACGATGTAGGTGTTGACGAAGTCGACGATCTCACCGCGCCAGCCCTCACCGGAACCGAGGAACTGCACGAGGATCACCGGCAGCAGCAGGATCGAGCTGGCGAAGATGATCGGGATGACGCCCGACTGGTTGACCTTCAACGGGATGTAGGTGTTCTGGCCGCCCATCATGCGGCGGCCGACCACACGTTTGGCGAACTGCACCGGTATTCGCCGCTGCCCGAGTTCGACGTACACGACGGCGATGATGATCCCGATCGTGAGCAGGATGATCGCCACGAACCAGAACGTCTGGTTCAACGCCAGGATGCTGTAGTAGCCCTGCGGCAACCGCGAGACGACCGAGGCGAAGATGATCATCGACATGCCGTTGCCGATGCCGCGCTGGGAGATCAGCTCCGAGATCCACATGAGCACGGCGGTTCCGGCGACGAGCGTCGGGATGATCAGGTAGCCGCGCGGCCACACGCCGTCGGGGAGCAGCGGCACGGTGGGAGCGTTCCGTCCGGCCCCGAAGTAGGCGGTGCCTCGCCCGGTGCCGAAGATGAACACCAGGCCGGTGGCCTGCAGCGTCGCCAGGCCGATCGTGACGTAGCGCGTGTACTGGGTGATCTTGCGCTGACCGACCGCGCCCTCCTGCTGGAGTTCCTCCAGCTTCGGGATGACCACACCGAGCACCTGCATGATGATGCTCGCCGTGATGTACGGCATGATCCCGAGCGCGAAGATCGAGAAGCTCTCGAACGCTCCACCCGAGAACAGGTTCAGGAATCCGAGCGCGCCCTGCTGGTTGGCGGTGTCCTTCAGCTGCGAGATGGCGATCGAGTCGACACCTGGCACCCGGATGAACACGCCCAGCCGGTACACCGCAACCATGGCAACGACGAACAGGATCTTGTTTCGAAGGTCGTTGACCTTGAAGATGTTCGCCAGGCTTTTGATCACGCGGATGGCCCCTTTGTCGATCGCGTCGTTGTGTCGATGATGAGTTGACGTCGAACCGTGACGTCAGCGGTTGGCGAACTGGTTGCCCTGCACTGCCGGGCGTCCGGCGCGACCCTCCGCCTTGAACGGAAGCTCGACGAGCGTGACCGTACCGCCGGCATCGATGATCGCCTGTTCGGCGGACTTCGAAATCGCGTGGGCGTGCACGTTCACCTTGGTCGAGATCTCGCCACGGGCGAGGACCTTGACGTAGGCGCCCTTGCGGACGAGGCCGTTGGCGACGAGGACGTCGAGCGTGACATCGGCATCGCCCAGCTTCTCGACGAGGTCGCCGAGCGCGTGCAGGTTGACCGCCTGGTACTCGACGCGGAACGGGTTGTTGAACCCCTTCAGTTTCGGCACGCGCTGCTTGAGTGGCATCTGGCCACCCTCGAAGCCGCGGGCGACCGTGTTGCGGGCGCGCTGGCCCTTGGTGCCACGGCCGGCTGTCTTGCCGCCCTTGCCGCCGGTGCCTCGACCGACGCGCTTGGCGTTCTTGGTGGAGCCCGGTGCGGGCGCCAGATCATGGACCTGCATGGTCAGCTCTCCTTCTCGGAGGTTTTCGACGAGTTCGAATCGCTCACCGTGATCAGGTGCGGGACCCGGGCGATCATGCCGCGGATCTCGGGCCGATCAGGCAACGTGTTCGTGTTGCCGATCTTGCCGAGCCCGAGCGCCCGCAGCGTGCCGCGGTGCTTGGGCTTGGTGCCGATCGACGACTTGATCTGCGTGACGGTGATGGTTGCTTCAGCCATGAGTTGCTCCGGTGGTGGCGGCGGCGGCCTTCGCCCGCTCGTTGTACGCGTTGAGCAGGCCCTTGGGCACGAACTCTTCGGGGCTCAGACCGCGGCGCTTGGCGACCTCGTCGGGACGCTGCAGCGACTTGAGCCCGGCGATGGTGGCCCGAGCGACGTTGATGTGGTTGGCCGACCCGAGCGACTTGCAGAGCACGTCGTGGACGCCGGCCTCTTCGAGGATGACGCGAGCCGCACCACCGGCGATCACGCCGGTACCGGGAGCAGCCGGCTTCATCATGACCTTGCCGCCACCGGTGGTACCGAGGACGGGGTGGATGATCGTGCTGCCGGCCATCGGCACTTCGAACAGGTTGCGCTTGGCTTCCTCGGTGCCCTTCTGGATGGCGAGCGGCACTTCCTTGGCCTTGCCGTAGCCGAGGCCGACGCGGCCGTTGCCGTCGCCGACGACGACGAGCGCCGTGAAGGAGAAGCGACGGCCACCCTTGACGACCTTGGCGACGCGGTTGATCGTGATGACGCGCGACTCGCGCAGGCCACCGTCGTTCTCGTCGCGGCGATCCCGGCCACCGTCACGACCGCCATCGCGGCCACCACGGTTGTCGCGGTTGTCACGAGAGTCGCGACTGCCACCGGGGCCACCAGGGCCGTCGGTGCGGGGTGCGTTCGGGTTGGTGTTGTTGTCGAATGCCATCAGAACTCCAGTCCGGCTTCACGGGCGGCAGTCGCAACCGCAGCGATACGGCCGTGGTAGGCGAACCCACCGCGGTCGAACACGACCTTGTCGATTCCAGCGGCCTTGGCCCGCTCGGCGATCAGCGTGCCGACGCGCGTTGCGGCTTCGACGCTCGCACCCGAACCGGCGGCGCGCAGGTCGGCCTCGTTGGTCGACGCCGCGGCCAGCGTGTTGCCGGCGTCGTCGTCGATCAGCTGCACCGACAGGTGCTTGTTGCTGCGGAAGACGGCCAGGCGGGGACGCAGCGCGGTGCCGTGGATCTTCTTGCGGACACGGCGATGACGCCGGATGCGACCGTTGCGTCGTGCTTGTGCGATCTTGCTCATCAGAGACTCCGATACTTCCTGTTGTTCACTTCTTGCCGGCCTTGCCGGCCTTTCGCAGAACACGCTCGCCGGCGTAGCGGACGCCCTTGCCCTTGTAGGGCTCTGGCTTGCGAATGCTGCGGATGTCGGCCGCGACCTGGCCGACGACTTCCTTGTCGATGCCGCTCACGATGATCTGGGTCTGGACCGGCACCTCGAAGGTGATGCCTTCCGGCGCCTTCACGTCGACCGGGTGGCTGAAACCGAGGTTCAGGCGCAGGGCGTTGGGGCCCTGTGCTTCGGCCCGGTAGCCGACGCCGACGATCTCGAGGTTCTTCTTGAACCCCTCGGTGACGCCGATCACCATGTTGCTCACGAGGCTGCGGGTGAGCCCGTGCATGGCCTTGACCTTGTTCTCGTCGTTGGGACGCTCCACCGTGAGGGTGTCGCCTTCCTGACTGACGGTGATGGTGCCCGGGATCTGACGCTCGAGGGTGCCCTTGGGCCCCTTGACCGAGATCCTGCGGCCCTCGACGGTGACGTCGACGCCCGCCGGGACGGTGATGGGTGCTTTGCCGATTCGAGACATGGTCAGCTCACCAGACGTAACAGAGGATCTCGCCGCCGACGTTGCGCTTGCGCGCCTCGCGGTCGGTCATGAGCCCGTGGGAGGTGGACAGGACGGCGACGCCGAGGCCACCGAGCACGCGGGGCACGGTGTTGGCGTTGCGGTAGACCCGCAGGCCCGGCGTCGAGATGCGACGCAGACCGGAGATCGTGCGGTCACGATCGGGCGAGTACTTGAGCTGGATGGTCAGGACCTCGCCGACGCCGCGAGGCGACGGGCTGGTCTCGAAGCTGCCGATGTAGCCCTCCTTCTGGAGGACTTCGGCGAGCGCCACCTTCTGCTTCGACGAGGGCATACGCACCTCGTCGTGCTTGGCGGTGTTGGCGTTGCGGACACGGGTGAGCATGTCGGCGATCGGATCGGTCATCATGATGTTTCTCCTCAGCGGCCCGTCGTCACCAGGACGACTTCGTCAGACCGGGGATCTCGCCGGCGTGTGCGAGCTCGCGCAGGCACAGACGGCAGAGACCGAACTTGCGATAGACGGAACGTGCCCGGCCGCAGCGGCGGCAGCGGGTGTAGCCACGAACCTTGAACTTCGGCTTCGCGTTGGCCTTGTTGATGAGTGCTTTCTTTGCCATGGCTCAGCTCATTTCCTCTTGCCGCCGTACTGCGGCCCCCGACGCTTCTTCTTCCGCGGCTCGTTGTCGGCATCGGCGCCCTTCTTGAAGGGGAAGCCGTATGCGTCGAGCAGCGCCTTGCCGGACTCGTTGTCCTTGGCGGTGGTGACGATCGTGATGTCCATCCCGCGGGCCTGGTCGGCCTTGTCGGGATCGATCTCGGCGAACATCGTCTGCTCGTTGAGGCCGAAGGTGTAGTTGCCCTTGCCGTCCCACGAGTGGGCGGGCAGGCCGCGGAAGTCGCGGATACGGGGGATCGCAACCGACACGAGCCGGTCGAGGAACTCCCACATGCGGTCGCCACGGATGGTGACCTTCACGCCGATGGCCTGGCCTTCACGCAACTTGAAGTTGGCGATCGAGTTCTTGGCCTTGGTGACGACCGGCTTCTGGCCGGCGATCACGGTGAGGTCGGACGACCGCCGCCTCGATGAGCGACGGCTGGGCGGCGGCGCGGCCGACACCCATGTTGATCACGATCTTCTCGAGCGTCGGCACCTGCATGACGTTCTTGATCCCGAGCTGCTCCTGGAGCTGGCCCTTGATCTCGTCCTGGTAGCGCGCCTTGAGGCGCGGCACGGTGGTGACGGGTGCTTCCGTGACAGTCATTTGATGACCTCGCCGCTCGGTCGGGCGACGCGCACCTTGGTGCCGTCGTTGTTGATCTTGTAGCCGACGCGGACCGTCTTGCCCTTGTGCACGAGCATGACGTTGCTGGCGTGGATCGGCAGGTCCTTCTCGATGATGCCGCCGGGCTCGTTCGCACGGCGGGCCTTCTGGTGCTTCGAGGCGACGTTGATGCCGTTGACGATCACCTTGTTGGTCTTCGGGAAGACGAAGGCGATCTCGCCCTGCTTGCCCTTGTCCTTGCCGGTGATCACCTCGACGGTGTCACCCTTCTTGAGTTTCATCACAACACCTCCGGGGCGAGTGAGACGATGCGCATGAACTTGCGGTCACGCAGCTCACGGCCCACCGGGCCGAAGATGCGGGTGCCGCGCGGCGTGAGATCGTCCTTGATCAGCACGGCGGCGTTCTCGTCGAAGCGGATGTAGCTGCCATCCGGACGGCGCTTTTCCTTCTTGGTACGGACGACGACGCACTTGACGACGTCACCCTTCTTGACACCGGCGCCGGGCATCGCATCCTTGACCGTGGCGACGAAGATGTCGCCGATCGAGGCGTACCGGCGGCGCGTGCCGCCGAGCACCTTGATGCACAGCACTTCCTTGGCGCCGCTGTTGTCGGCGACGCGGAGACGGGATTCCTGCTGAATCACTTGGCACGCTCCAGGACTTCTGTGACGCGCCAGCGCTTGTTCTTGCTGAGCGGGCGGGTCTCCATGACGCGGACCTTGTCGCCGATGTTGACGTCGTTGGCCTCGTCGTGGCAGTACAGCTTCTTCGTCCGCAGGACGAACTTGTTGTACTTGGCGTGGCGAACACGATCGACGACGGCCACGACGGCGGTCTTGTCCATCTTGTTCGACACGACCGTGCCCTCGCGCACCTTGCGGCGGGCGCGGACTTCGTCCGCTGTCGGCGGGCGTCGGCGGTCGCGGTTGTCGCGGTCGACTCGGTTGTCGCAGTCGTCTCGGTCACCGCCTCGGTCGACTCGGTTGGGGTCTCAGTTGCTTCAGGCATCTCGTTCACCGTCACTGTCCGGCCTCGGCCGCAACGATTTCTCGCTGACGGATGAGGGTGTTGATGCGGGCGATCTGCTTGCGAACCTTGCCGATCTCCGCGGTGTTCTCGAGCTGGCCCGTGGCGTTGCGGAAGCGCAGGTTGAGCGCCTCCTGCTTCGTCGCACGGAGCTCGTCGATCAGTTCGCCGAGGCTCAGCTCGGCGAAGTCGTTCTTCTTTCCAGCCATGTCAGATCGCCTCCTCACGGGTGATGATGCGAGCCTTGATCGGCAGCTTCTGGATCGCCTTCTCGAGGGCGACCTTGGCCTGCGCCTCGTCGGGGAACGACAGCTCGAACAGGGTGCGGCCCGGCTTGACGACCGCCACCCAGAACTCGGGGTTGCCCTTGCCGGAACCCATGCGGGTCTCGGCCGGCTTCTTCGTGACCGGCTTGTCCGGGAACACGGTGATCCAGACCTTGCCGCCGCGCTTGATGGAGCGCGTCATGGCGATACGGGCAGCCTCGATCTGGCGGGCGGTGAGCCAGCCCGGCTCGAGCGCCTGGATTCCGTATTCGCCGAAGCTGAGGCCGGAGCCTCCCTTGGTCATTCCCTTGTTGCGACCGCGATGGTGCTTGCGGTGGGCGACCTTGCGTGGCATGAGCATTGGTCGGTCCCCTTTCAGTCCTCGCCGCGGAAGTGCGGCGTCTCGTGGCCCTCGCCCTGCGCGGTGCGCCGGGCGATTGCCTCTTCTTCGTCGAGCAACTTCTCGAGCTCGGGATCAGCTTCCTTGATCAGGGGCTGGGTCTCGGGTTCGAGGGCGGCGGCGCGGGGGCCACCGGACGACACGACCTTGCGGGGGCCTGCGCCCTGGCCGGAGGTCTCGCCGACGGCCATGGCAGCCTCACGAGCGATCTTGTCCTCGTTGAGCTTCTTGTAGGGCAGGATGTCGCCCTTGTAGATCCAGACCTTCACGCCGACGCGGCCGCTGGTGGTCTTCGCTTCGCGCATGCCGTAGTCGATGTCGGCGCGCAGCGTGTGCAGCGGGACCCGGCCTTCGCGGTACCACTCGGTGCGGCTCATCTCGGCGCCGCCGAGGCGACCCGAGCACTGGACCCGGATGCCGAGGGCGCCGGCGCGCTGGGCGTTCTGCACGGCGCGCTTCATGGCCCGACGGAAGGCGATGCGGTTGACCAACTGGTCGGCCACGCCCTGGGCGATGAGCGCCGCGTCGAGTTCGGGGTTCTTGATCTCGACGATGTTCAGCTGCACCTTGGGGTTGCCGGTGATCTTGGTGATCATCGTGCGCAACTCGTCGGCCTGCATGCCGCGGCGACCGATCACGATGCCCGGGCGGGCGGTGTGGATGTCGACACGGAGCTTGTCGCGGGTGCGCTCGACCTCGATACGGCTGATGGCAGCCGACTCGAGCTTCGTCATGATCTCGCGACGGATCGTCCAGTCCTCGGTGAGGTAGTCCTTGTACTCACGCTCGGAGAACCAACGCGACTTCCAGTCGGTGGTCACTCCCAGTCGGAAGCCGTAGGGGTTGATCTTCTGACCCATCAGACGGCTCCCTCGTCGTCCGCTTCGCTTTCGACTCGCGACGCTTCCGCCTCGTCGCTGGCGCTTCCCTCGGCGGCTGTGCTCACGTCTTCGTTCTCCTCGACGGCCGCTTCGGCCACTTCAGTCTCGATCGCTTCGGTTTCGGTCTCTTGGGCTTCGGTCTCGGCGACTTCGGTCTCGACGTCGGCGGCGAGTTCGGCGGTCGTGTCGACCACGTCCTGCTCGTCGGCGGCCTCAGCTGTCGCCGTGTCGATCGCGGCCTCTTCGGCGGCGGTCTCCGGGCTGGTCTTCTTGCGGCTGCGCTCGACGCGGGCACGGCGGCTGGCGGCGCTCGTCTGCGGGCGGCCACGGCCGGCCGATCCACCGGCACGCTCCTGGCGGGCCTGGATGACGGCGATGCGGTCGTCGCTCATGCGGGCGACGATCACCGTGATGTGGCACGAACGCTTGTTGATGCGTGACGCACGGCCGCGGGCACGGGGGCGGAAACGCTTGAGCGTCGGGCCCTCGTCGGCGAAGCAGGCGACGACGAACAGTTCTTCGGCGTCCTGGTCGTCGTTGTTGACGGCGTTGGCAACGGCGCTGGCGAGCACCTTGCGGACGTCACGGGCGATGTGGCGATCGGTGAACTGCAGCACCTGGTCGGCCGACACGACGTCGAGGCCGCGGATCAGGTCGAGGACCACGCGGGCCTTCGAGGCCGATGCACGGACGTACTTGGCGGTGGCCTTGGTGCCGGAGCGTTCGCCGACGACGAACGACTTCTCGTTGAGCTTCGGACCGGTCATCAGCGGCGACCCTTCGTGTTGCGTTCCTGACCCGCGTGGAACTTGAACGTGCGGGTCGGGCTGAACTCACCGAGCTTGTGGCCGACCATCGACTCGGTCACGTAGACCGGGACGTGCTTGCGGCCGTCGTGGACGGCGATGGTGTGGCCGACCATGTCGGGGATGATGGTGGAGCGGCGCGACCAGGTCTTGACGACCTTGCGTTCGCCGGCAGCGTTCTGTGTGTCGATCTTCTTGAGCAGATGATCGTCGACGAACGGGCCCTTTTTGAGGCTGCGTGTCATGTGCGTTCCCTGTACTTCCTGCCGCGTCAGCGGCGACCCTTGCTCGTACGACGACGGCGGATGATGAGCTGCTGACTGGCCTTCTTCTTGTTGCGAGTACGGCCTTCCGGCTTGCCCCACGGAGACACGGCGGGACGACCACCGGAGGTCTTGCCTTCGCCACCACCGAGTGGGTGGTCGACGGGGTTCATGGCGACACCGCGGGTCTGGGGCTTCTTGCCCTTCCAGCGGTTGCGGCCGGCCTTGCCGATCTTGATCAGCTCGTGCTGGCTGTTGCCGACTTCGCCGACCGTGGCCCGACAGTCGATGAGCACGCGGCGCATCTCGGTCGAGGGCATACGGAGGGTGGCGTAGTCGCCGTCCTTGGCGACGAGCTGCACGGCGATACCGGCCGAACGGCCGATCTTGCCGCCCTGGCCGGGGCGCAGCTCGACGTTGTGGAGCGTGGTACCGACCGGGATGTAGCGCATCGGCAGGGCGTTGCCCGGCTTGATGTCGGCGCCCTGGCCGCTCTCGACGCGATCGCCGACGCTCAACCCACGAGGGGCGAGGATGTAGGCCTTCTCGCCGTCTGCGTAGTGCAGGAGGGCGATGCGACAGGTGCGGTTCGGGTCGTATTCGATGGCTGCGACCTTGGCGGGCACGCCGTCCTTGGTGCGCTTGAAGTCGACGAGGCGGTACTGCTGCTTGTGGCCACCACCGCGGTGACGCGAGGTCTTGCGGCCGTAGCTGTTGCGGCCACCGGTCTTCGACTTCTTGACGAGCAGCGACTTCTCGGGCGAGGTCTTGGTGATCTCGCTGAAGTCCGAGCTCGTCTGGAAACGGCGACCGGGGCTGGTGGGCTTGCGTGAACGAATGGCCATGATGCGCTCAGTTCTCGAACAACGGGATTTCGCCCGATGCCAGGGTGACGATGGCCCGCTTGGTGTCGGGCTTCTGACCGATGCGATTGGTACCGCGGGTGCGCTTGCGCTTGCCGTTGCGGTTGAGGGTGTTGACCTTCAGCACCTCGACGCCCCAGATCGACTCGACGGCGTCGCGGATCTCAGGCTTGGAGGCCGACGGAAGGACCTTGAACGTGTAGACGCCCTGCTCGATGAGGGCGTAGCTCTTCTCCGAAACGACCGGAGCGAGGATGATGTCGCGAGGATCCTTCATGATCAGGCGCCTTCCTTGGTGTCTTCGTCATCGGCGGCTGCTTCTTCGGCGGCCTCCTCGGCAGCTTGGACGCTGGCCGGCTTGGAGAAACCGGCCGCTTCGGCCGCTTCCTCGGTGGCGAACCACACTTCGGCGATGGTCTGGCTGTAGTACGGGCTGTCGGGGCCGTGGTAGAGCATCGAGTCGGCGTTGCCCTTGATCGGGAAGCCCTTCGGCTCGCTGCCGTCCTCGTTGGCGGCGCGACTGCCCTCGCCGTACGGGTGCCGTTCCTCGGCAGCCAGAACGGCGGCCGGCTTGGAGAAACCGGCCGCTTCGGCCGCTTCCTCGGTGGCGAACCACACTTCGGCGACGGTCTGGCCGTAGTAGGCGCTGTCCGGTCCGTGGTAGAGCATCGAATCGGCGTTGCCCTTGATCGGGAAGCCCTCGGCTCGCTGTCGTCGTCGAGCGGGGCGTGGCTGCCCTCGCCGTACGGAGCGTCGCTTTCGGTTGTCGCCGTCACCTCGGCGTCGGCGCTGACTGCGGCCTGCTTCGCCGGCTTGGCGGCGTCGGCACGGTCAGCGACCACGGAGGCGGGAACGACGTCCTTGGTGAACACGATCCACTCGTTGCAGAGCACGTCGTAGGCGTTGAGTTCGCCCGGGCCGATGATCTGCACGCTCGGGATGTTGCGGAAGCTCAGGGCCGCCGCGGCGTCGTCACGACCGACGACCACGAGGGCCGTGCCGGTGATGCCGAGGGCGTCGAGCGCCACCTTGGCGGTCTTGGTCTTCGGCGTGTCGATGCCCCAGCTGTCGACGACGATGATCTTGCCCTCGTTGGCCCGGTCGGACAGGGCCGACTTGAGCGCCAGCTTCACCATCTTCTTCGGGGTCTTCTGGTCGTACTTGCGGGGCTTCGGCCCGAGGGCGACGCCACCACCGCTGAAGTGCGGTCCGCGGATCGAGCCCTGGCGAGCGTTGCCGGTGCCCTTCTGGGAGTAGGGCTTGCGGCCGCCACCGCGCACTTCGGCGCGGGTCTTGGTGCTCTGCGTGCCGGAGCGGCGGGCGGCGAGCTGGGCCGTGACGACCTGGTGCATCACCGGGACGTTGGGCTGGACGCCGAACACGTCGTCGTCGATCTCGATGGTGCCGGCGTCCTTGCCGGACACGTTCTTGAGCGTGAGAGTTGCCATGTTCAGCCCTTCTTTCCGTTCAGCGGGCCCGCCATCTTCACGGCGTTGCGGACGATGACGACACCGCCGGCCGGGCCGGGCACGGAACCCTTGATCAACAGCAGGTTGCGCTCGACGTCGGACTGGACGACCTCGAGGTTCTGCGTGGTGACCTGCTCGTGACCCATGTGGCCAGGCATGCGCTGGCCCTTGAAGACGCGACCGGGGAACGAGCACGATCCGATGGCTCCGGGAACCCGGTGGCTCTTGTGGTTACCGTGCGACGCGCCCTGGCCCTTGAAGTTGTGACGCTTCATGACACCGGCGAAGCCCTTGCCCCGGCTGGTGCCGGTGACGTCGACGAGCGAGCCGGCGGGGATCTGCTCGACGGTGATTTCCTGGCCGACCGTGAAGCCGTCGACCGAGTCGAGGCGCAGTTCGATCAGGCGCTTGCCGGCGGCGACACCCGCTTTGGTGTACTGCCCGGCGTCGGGACGGTTCAGCTTCCTCGCGTCCTTCTGGCCGTATGTGACCTGGAGGGCGGTGTAGCCGTTGCGTTCGGTGGTCATGATCTGCACGATGCGCATCGGCTCGACTCGCAAGACGGTGACCGGAACGACCTTGTCGTCCACCCACGTCTGAGTCATGCCGACCTTTTCGCCGACGATCGATTGTTGTGCCATGGCGGCGGTTCCTCTTCCGTTGTCCAAGCCAATCGCTCACCGGGAGGTGAGTTTGGGCTCTCCACGCAAATGCTCCGCCGTCCTTCTGATCGACCTCAGCCGAAATCAGGACGTGCGGAGCACGAGTTCAAATTGTCGCCGTACGGTTCCTGACCCAACGATGCGGGCGGCCTTCACGGACATCGGTTGCAAGATGTTCTGGCGCTCGGAATGCCTCCCGAACACGACCATGCAATGCTATGGCTGCCGATGCGTGGATCCAACCCGCCGCTCGTGCGATCCCGCCCATTCCCGCCATTCGCCGTTCCCGCCAGTTCCCGCCATTTCTCGCGGGCGCCCGGCGATCTCGGTCGGATTCGGTCCGGTTTCCGACCCGGATCCGACCGTGATCGGCGGCGAGCACGATCTCGGTCAGATCTGGTCCGCCCGTTCCGGTCCGCGCCGCCGCGCACCCACGTTCGGGTATGCACGAACGAGACATCGACGAGTGGGCGAGGACCCACCACGGGTTGATCACGAAGGCGGCCTCCGGACTCAGCGGTTCGGCGTGGAAACGGGCCATCCGATCAGGTCGGTTGCTCGCCGTCCATCCCGGAGTCGCCCGACTTCCGGGCACGGCCGACACACCCGAACAACGGATCGCCGCCGCCGTGCTGGCGGCGTCCCCAGCGGGCATCGCGTCACATCGATCGGCGACGTACCTGTGGGGAATCCCTCGCCCTGCCACCGATCCCGTCGATGTCATCGCCCCACGACGGCCGGCGCTGCGTCACCTGAGCACCGTTCGGTACCATCGGCCGACCGACCATCTGCACCTGATCCCGCAACGACGGGCCGGCATCCCGTGCACCAACATTCTGCGCACGATGTGCGACCTCGGGGCGGTCGACCGACACGCTGTGTCTGGTGCCGTCGGCCACGCGCTGACACTCGGACTGGCGACCCTTCCGGCGCTCGAGGCCACGCTCATCGCCCATTCGAGGCAGGGACGATCGGGCGTCACGGCACTGCGGGCGGCGATCGACGACTGGTCCATCGACAGTCGCCCCGCCGATTCCGTACTCGAGCCGGCGATGCGGCGGCTCGTCAGCCGGCACCGACTTCCGCCCGTGGAGTTCCATCCGATCATCGAGGGGAGCGAGGTCGATTTCCGCTTCGTGGGCACGCCGGTGATCGTCGAATGCGATGGCTGGACGTTCCATGGGCTGCGTCGCGACCAATTCGAACGGGATCGAGCTCGCGACGCGATGTTGATCGCCGCCGGCTGGATCATCCTGCGCTTCACGTACCGCGCAATCACGGGCACGCCCGGATCCGTCGCCCGCCGGATCTCGGCCACCCTCGAGCGCTGGTCACGCGTGGAGCCACCGGACGCCGCGTGACCGGCCCCATTCGTCGATCCCGGTCGGATCGGGTCCGGTTTCCGACCCGGATCCGACCGAGATCGTCACCCGGTGCCGAACGCGTCAGTTCGTCGTGACCAGCTCGCGGTCGCCGTTCGGGCTGAGCGGAGCGATCGGCACGATCTCGCGGGCGGTGACGATCGAATCGACGACGCCGTAGCCGACCGCCGCATCACCACGGAGGATGAAGTCGCGGTCGAGGTCGACCCGGATCCGGTCGGCGGTCTGACCGGTCGCCTTGACGAGGATGTCGACCATCCGCTCGCGCATCTCGACGGTCTCGCGCACCTGGATCTCCATGTCGACCGACTGGCCCTGCATTCCGCCGTGCGGCTGGTGGAGGAGCACTCGGGCGTTCGGTAGTGCGGTCCGCATCCCCGGTTCGCCGGCCGCGAGGAGTACCCCGGCCGCGGAGGCCGCCTGTCCGACACAGGTGGTGGCGACGGCGGGCCGCATGAACGTCATCGTGTCGTGGATGGCGAACATGCCGATCATGTCGCCGCCCGGCGAGTTGATGTACAGGTTGACCGGCTTGTCCGGGTCCTCGGCCTCGAGGAACAGGAGTTGCGCAACCACCAGGTTGGCGACCTGGTCGTCGATCGCCGTGCCCAGGAACACGATCCGTTCCCTGAGCAGCCGGGAGTAGATGTCGTAGGCACGCTCGCCGCGTGGCGTGCTCTCGATGACGGTGGGGACGAGCATGATTTCCTCCTCGATCGGTGGGCTGCTGACACGCAACCGTTTGGTTGCTCATCACCCTACGGCGTGGATCCCCCATGCGCAACTGATAGGTTGCGTACATGTCCTCCGATGGCACGACGCAGGAACATCTCGACGACAGTTACGACGCCGCCCGCTTCGAGCAGGTGGTCGATCTCGGCACCACGATCGACGCGGCGTGGGCCGCGGTCAGCGATCCGGGCGAACTCGCGCAGTGGTTGGGCACGTCGGTCGAACTCGACGTGCAGCCGGGCGGGCGCGGTCGGGTCGTCGACGACGACGGAACCGTTCGCGAAGTGCTCGTCACGGCCGTCGACGAACGCCAGGGAATTGCGTGGCACTGGTGGGGCGACGACGGAGAGTTGTCGTCGGTCGAGCTGCGCATCGACGAACACGAGGGCCGCGCCCGCCTGCACATCGTCGAGATGGTCGTTGCCGAACCAGGTCGTTTCGACGATCGATCGGCCGTTGCCAGGTGCTCGCGTCGATGGACCGCCGCCACGTCGCGGCTGTGGCATCACGTCGGCGCCACCGCGTTCGCATGAGCGACACCGGCACGGTCGATGCGGGCACGATCGATGCCGGAACGGTGCTCGCCGCTCTGGCCGATCCGACACGCCGCGAAGTACTGGCCGCGGTCGCCGCGCGGGCCGGCACCGCCACCGCCACCGAACTCGCGCTCGAACTCCCGATCACCCGGCAGGCGATCACCAAGCACCTGACCGTCCTGGCCGAGGCCGGCCTCGTCACCTCGGTCCGCCATGGCCGCGAGGCGCGCTACCGCGTGGTGGCCGGTTCCCTGCGCCCGGCGGCCGATTGGATCGCCCACACCGAGGCGAGCTGGGGCCGGCGCGTCGACCGTCTGCAACGCCACCTCGCCGACCGCTGAATCCGGCCGTTCGTGGCCGGGGGTGGGGCGGCTCAGGGTGACCAGACGGGTCGTAGGATCGAGGAGGTGCCGTCCGGGCAGTTCACCGAGATCCCGATCGTCGACCTGTCGGCGATCGACGGGCGTTCGGCGCTCGCCGACGAGATGCGCGAGATCTGCCACGAGGTCGGGTTCTTCGTCGTCACGCACCACGGGGTCGATCCGGCGCTCGTCCGGGCCGTGTTCGACTCGATGCGGACGTTCTTCGCCCTGCCCGAGGCCGACAAGCTGCGCATCGACAAGCGCAATTCGCGCCATTTCCGAGGGTGGGAACCGGTCGGGGCCGAGTCGACCAACAACCGTCCGGACATCCGCGAGCAGATCGATCTGTGGACCGAGTGGCCCGCGCGCGACGGCGACGTCGAGCCGCCGTACCTCCGGCTGCTCGGCCCGAACCAGTGGCTCCCCGACGCGGTGCTGCCGGGCCACCGCGAGCTGATCCTCGCCTGGTTCCGCGAGTTGGGCGCGCTCGCCGACCGCCTGCTGCGCCTCCTCTCCGAGGCGCTCGGGCTGGCACCGGAATACCTGTCGAACTACTTCGGCGACGAACCGATGTCGCTCACCAAGCTCATCTCCTACCCGCCCACGCCTGCCGGCGGAGCCGGCGTCAACGCCCATCACGACACCGGGTTCCTGACCGTTCTCGCCGCCGGCACCACGCCCGGGCTCCAGGTGGAGAACACCGACGGTGACTGGATCGACGTGCCCGTGGTCCCCGACTCGTTCGTGATCAACCTCGGCGAGATCATGCAGGCGATCACCGGGAACTACTTCGTCGCCACACCGCACCGGGTGATCACCGCCGAGCCGCGCCTGTCGGCCGGCTACTTCCACGGCCCGTCGCTCGACACCCGCCTCGATCCCCTCCCGCTCGACTCCACGTTTCGCCGAGGCGGTCGCCGCCAGCCCACGCCATCGCGACGCCGGCTTCATGGCCGCCCGCGACGAGACCGAGGCGGGCGTCGGCGACATGCGCAGCACGAAACGACCGGACACCTACGGCGAGCAGTTGTGGAACTACTTCGCCCGCAGCTACCCCGACAACATGGCCCACCACTACCCCGTGCGGTGAGTGAGCGGACCGACATCTGGGCGGTTCGCTCATCGACAACCTCCGACTACGGATAGCGCGCCGCGAGCCAGTCGGCGACGATCGCCATCGCCTCGGGACGGTGGCCCTCGAGGTAGTGGGGGGCGCCCTTCATCTCCACGTAGGTGACGTCGGCGGCACCGGCGGCGTCGACGATCTCCTTGGCCTGCCACACCCGGATCTCGGTGTCGGCGGTCGGATGCACGAGCAGTGTCGGCACCGTCACCTGGGGCATGGTGTCGGCCAGCTTGGCGTGGCTCGACAGACCCGACCACGTGCTGAGCCAGCCACGGGCCGTCATCGTCCGTGCCAGACCGCCGCGCCCGTAGTTCGCATCGAACGGATCCGGGAACGCGAACAGTGATCCCAGCGGGCGCTCGTCGGGATCGATCGACAGGTCGAGGTAGGCGGGATCGGCGAGCGTGCGGTAGATGGTGAGGTAGCGGGTGAACACCGCGCGCCGCCGCTGCTCCCGCCAGCCGACCGGATCGACGTTCCGATCGGTGGCCGTCAGCAGCGGCAGCACCGCCTGCGCGTCGGCGATCGACGCCTTGGCGACCGCGTCGATGCGGGCCACCCGGGCGACCTGCGCCGCCCGGTATGTCGCGACCCACTCGGGGTCGTACGAGCAGGCCTGGGGCCACGGCCGCCATCCGTTGTCGGGGTGATACATGTCGAGTTCCGGCACCGTGGAGAACGGGTCGTCCTCGTCGGCGACCGACGGGTCGATCACCTGCAGCATGAACACGCCTTCGCCCGGATGGGCCGCCATGCCGATCCACCCGTCGCCGATGCCGAGCTCGGCGTTCGCCATCGCCATCAGCGACCCACCGCCCGAGTTGCCGAGCAGCACCACCGCTTCCGCACCGCGCCGCACCATCTCGTCGTACGCGGTGTTGACGTCGACGATGCACGACTCGTGCAGGCAATCGATGTCGTTGTTCATGTAGCGCGTGCCGAACCCGAGCACCGCGTATCCCGCAGCCGCCAGGAGCGGGCAGGCGTAGTGCACGCTGAAGTCGCCGCGTGGGTGCGACAGGATCACCGCGGTCTTCCACGGCGTGCCGACCGGTGGGGTCCACAGCACGCCGCGCACCAGCCCGCCGTCGGGTGACACCATGCGCACCGGCTCGCGCTGCACGGCCACGCCCGGGTCGTCCTCGGGCAACGGCCAGTAGCCGAGACCCGCAGGTCGTGTCCCGCCCAACATCACATCAGGCATCAGATCGGCCTCGCGTCGCGCTCACTCATCATCGCCGCCACCGTAGGCCACGCTGCCGCCGCCCCTCGTCGGGCGCAAAACCACGTTTGCGTCGGGATTTCTGCGGACTGGTCCGCAGAAATCCCGACGCAAACGGTGGTGGATGGAGAGGGGGTGGTCGGCCGGGGATCAGTCGGCGGGGCGCTCGGTGAGGGTGACGTCGAAGGTCTGCTGCTTGCCGTCGCGGACGACGGTGACCTGGGTCGTGTCGCCGGGCTCGAGGTCGCGGATCGCGGCGATCAGCCCGGTCGACCCGTCGATCGCGGCGCCGTCGACGGCGACGACGAGATCGTCCTTCTCGATGCCGGCCTTCTCGGCCGGCGTACCGGCGTCGACGCTGGTGACGATGGCACCCTGGCCGCCGTCGGTCCGGTCGGCGAGGCCGACGCCGAGGAAGGCCTGAGTCCGTTGGGTGCCCTCCGCCTGCTTGCGCAGCGCCTCGATGACCGGCAGCGCCTCCTTCACCGAGATGGCGAAGCCGACGTTGGTGGCGGCGGTGGTCTCGCTGCTGCGGGCGACGGCGGTGTTGATACCGACGACCTCGCCCGCGGCGTTGACGAGCGCGCCGCCGGAGTTCCCCGAGGAGATCGCTGCATCGGTCTGGATCAGTCCGTCGAGGAACTCGCCATCGGTGCCGATCGTGCGGTCGAGCGCGGACACGATGCCGAGCGTGACCGACGGGTCGCCGTCGAGCCCGAGGGAGAACCCGATGGCGATCACGTCGTCACCGAGGTGGACGCTGTCGGGATCGGCAAAGGTGGCCGGCTGGTACCCGTCGCCGGCCATGCGCAGCAGGGCGAGGTCGTTGCCGGTGTCCACGGCGAGCAGGTTCGCTTCGCGTGGCTCGGTCTCACCGGCGAGACGCACACGGATCGACGTCGCGCCGTTGACCACGTGGGCGTTGGTGAGGATCTCGCCGTCGGCGGAGATGATCACCCCGGTGCCGAGTGCGTGGCCACCCTCCACGTCGGTGCTGATCGTGACGATCGACGGCGCGACGTGATCGACGACGCCGCCGACGTCGATGCGCCGCTCGGTCGGGTCACGCGGCGCGGCGACGTCGAGCGCCGCGTTCGACGCCCGCGTCGGGGGTTCGTTCATCCAGTCGGCGATGCGGTCGCCCAGCACCGCGCCGAGCGCGCTGGCGACGAGCGCGACACACGCGACCACGCCGACGAGCAGGACCGGTCGCGACTTCGACGACTTCGGCGACTTCGATCCCTTCGGCGATGTCGAGCCGTCGCCGGGCGGGGCGAACGACGGTGGATCGAGGCGAGCCGGATCCGGGCGGCGCGGCCGCCGGCGAGCCGGTCGTCGGGGGCGACGACGGCGTCGGAGCCGACCACGGTGATGGCGCAGACATCGGGGACATACCGTCATGTCTACCCATTGCGCCGAACCGGTCGGATACCGCCGATCGGCTCACACCTGTTTCACAACTCGTGGTACGCGGAACGGGCGGGCCCGCAGGCCCGCCCGTTCGAGGTGTTCTGTCGGGTCGAGACCCGGCCTGATGAAATCAGGCGTTCTGGATCTTGATCTCGATGTCGACGCCGGCCGGCAGCTCGATGCGCTGGAGGCTGTCGATGGTCTTGCCGTTCGGGTTCACGATGTCGATGAGGCGCTTGTGCACCCGCATCTCGAAGTGTTCACGCGAGTCCTTGTCGACGTGCGGTCCACGGATGACCGTGTAGCGGTGCTTGTCGGTCGGCAGTGGGATCGGCCCACGGACGGTGGCGTCGGTACGGGTGACCGTCTCGACGATCTTCTTCGTCGACTGATCGATGATCTCGTGGTCGAACGCTTTCAGACGGATGCGAATGCTCTGTGCCATGTCGGTTGCTGCTCTTCTCTCGTTGGTTCCGTCAGGTCACTTCAGGATCTTGGTGACACGGCCAGCACCCACGGTACGACCACCCTCACGAATCGCGAACCGCAGACCCTCATCCATCGCGATCGGCTTGCCCAACTCGACAGTGATCTCCACATTGTCACCAGGCATCACCATCTCCGTACCCGACGGCAACTCGATCGTGCCGGTCACGTCAGTCGTACGGAAGAAGAACTGCGGACGATAATTGTTGAAGAACGGCTTGTGCCGGCCACCCTCGTCCTTGTTCAACACATACACCTGACCCTCGAAATTCGTGTGCGGGGTGATGCTGCCGGGCTTGCACAGCACCTGGCCACGCTCCACATCATCCTTACCCGTGCCACGAAGCAGCGCACCGATGTTGTCACCGGCCTGACCCTCATCGAGCAACTTGCGGAACATCTCCACCCCGGTACACGTCGTCTTCTGCGTCACCCGCAACCCAACGATCTCGATCTCATCACCGGTGTGAATGATCCCCTGCTCCACCTTGCCCGTCACCACCGTGCCACGACCCGTGATCGTGAACACATCCTCGATCGGCATCAAGAACGGCTTGTCCAACTCACGCACCGGCTCCGGGATGAAGCTGTCAGCAGCAGCCATCAGCTCCATGATCTTCTCCTGCCACGCCGCGTCACCCTCCAACGCCTTCAAGCGCTGACACCTGGATCACCGGGGCGTCATCACCGGGGAACTCGTACTCGTTCAACAACTCACGAACCTCGAGCTCCACCAGCTCCAACAGCTCTTCGTCATCGACCATGTCCGCCTTGTTCAACGCCACGATGATCGACGGCACCCCAACCTGACGGGCCAACAACACATGCTCACGGGTCTGAGGCATCGGACCATCCGTCGCCGCCACCACCAAAATCGCCCCATCGACCTGGGCCGCACCAGTGATCATGTTCTTGATGTAATCCGCGTGACCCGGCATGTCCACATGCGCGTAATGCCGGTTCTCGGTCTCGTACTCGATATGCGCGATCGAGATCGTGATACCACGAGCCTTCTCCTCCGGCGCCTTGTCAATCGTGTCAAACGCCGCGAACTCCGCCAACCCACGCTCCGACAACGTCTTCGAAATCGCCGCCGTCAACGTCGTCTTCCCATGGTCAATATGACCCATCGTCCCAATATTCACATGAGGCTTATTGCGCTCGAACTTCTGCTTACCCATGGCGGTGCGGCTCCAATTTCTTTCGTTTTGTGTCTAGATGTGAGTTGTCAAAGATCTGAATTCGGCAGGACCCGGGCGATTACTCGCCGCGGACCCGCTTCACGATTTCCTGGGCGATGGTCTCGGGCACCTGCTGGTACTCGGAGAACTGCATCGTGTACGTGGCACGCCCCTGGGTGCGTGAACGAAGGTCGGTACTGTAGCCGAACATCTCCGACAGCGGAACGGTGGCGTTGACGACCTGCGTGTTGCCACGGGCCTCCATGCTGCCGATGCGCCCACGGCGGCTCGACAGGTCGCCCATCACGTCGCCCATGTAGTCCTCGGGGGTGACGACTTCGACGGCCATGATCGGCTCCATGAGCACGGGCTTGGCCATCTCGGCGGCCTTGCGGAACGCCATCTGGCCGGCGATCTTGAAGGCCATTTCCGAGGAGTCGACGTCGTGGTACTGACCGTCGACGAGCTGGACCTTGACGTCCACCGTCGGGTAGCCGGCGAGCACGCCGTTGTCGAGCGAGCTCTGCAGACCCTGGTTGGTCGGGTTGATGTACTCGCGCGGGATCTTGCCGCCCGAGATCTTGTCCTCGAACTCGTAGCCGCCGCCCGGGTTGGGCATCATGTTGATCTTCACCACGGCGAACTGGCCGGAACCACCCGACTGCTTGATGTGGCGGTACTCGACGTTGGTGACTTCCTTGGTGATCGTCTCGCGGTAGGCGACCTGCGGCTTGCCGACGGTGGCCTCGACCGAGAACTCGCGCTGCATGCGGTCGACGAGCACCTCGAGGTGCAACTCGCCCATGCCGGAGATGACCGTCTGACCGGTCTCCTCGTCGGAGCGGATGCGGAAGGTCGGGTCCTCGTCGGACAGCGACTTGAGCGCCTTGCCGAGCTTCTCCTGGTCGGACTTCGTCTTCGGCTCGATCGCCACGTGGATGACCGGCTCGGGGAACTCCATCCGTTCGAGGATGATCGGGTGGTTGCGGTCGCAGAGCGTGTCACCGGTGGTGACGTTCTTGAAGCCGAGGCCGGCGACGATGTCACCGGCCATCGCGACATCGAGGTCTTCGCGCTGGTTGGCGTGCATCAGCAGGATGCGGCCGAGACGCTCGCGGTCTTCCTTGACGGAGTTGTAGACCTCTTCGCCCTTGCCGATCTCGCCGGAGTAGACGCGGAAGTAGGTGAGCTTGCCGAACGGGTCGGACACGATCTTGAAGGCCAGGGCGGCGAACTCGGGATCGTTCGGACCGCGGTAGAGGTCCTCGTCGCCCTTGATGTTGGTGCCGTGCGCCGGCGGGATGTCGAGCGGGCTCGGCAGGAAGTCGACGACGGCGTCGAGCATCGGCTGCACGCCCTTGTTCTTGAAGGCCGAGCCGCAGAGGATCGGCACGAAGTCGAACGCCAGGGTGCCCTTGCGGATGGCCGACTTGATCGCGGCCTCGCTGACCTCTTCGCCGCCGAGGTACTTGTCCATCAGGTCTTCGTCCTGCGTCGCGATGGTTTCCATCATCTGCTCGCGGTACTCGTTGGCCTGGTCGATCATGTCGTCGGGGATGTCGATCTCGTCCCATTTGGCGCCGAGCTCTTCGTCGAGCCAGATGAGCGCCTTCATCTTCACGATGTCGATGAGACCGACGAACGGCTTGATCGCCTCGGGGCCACCGGCGCCGACCGGCAGCTGGATGACGAGCGGGGTGGCCTGCAGGCGGTCGACGACCATCTGCACGGTGCGGTAGAAGTCGGCGCCGATGCGGTCCATCTTGTTGACGAAGCACATGCGCGGCACCTTGTAGGTGTTCGCCTGGCGCCACACGGTCTCGGTCTGCGGCTCGACGCCGGCGACCGAGTCGAACACGGTGACGGCGCCGTCGAGGACGCGCAGCGAGCGCTCGACCTCGATGGTGAAGTCGACGTGGCCCGGCGTGTCGATGATGTTGATGCGGTTGTTGTTCCACACACAGGTGGTGGCAGCGGAGGTGATCGTGATGCCGCGCTCCTGCTCCTGGGCCATGTGGTCCATGGTCGCCGCGCCGTCGTGGACTTCACCGATCTTGTAGCTCTTGCCGGTGTAGTAGAGGATGCGCTCGGTCGTCGTCGTCTTCCCGGCGTCGATGTGCGCCATGATGCCGATGTTGCGGGTGCGATCCAGGGGGAACTCGCGCTTGGCCATCTTCTCTACTTCACTTCCGTATCAAGGTGCGACTACACGTACTACAGGGAGCCGGGCTGCGCCGGGGGCGCGAGCACGGTCGACCAGTGTACCGGCCGGATCCCGTGCCCCACCGGGACGTGACGGCGATCTCACCCAGCCCGCCGCCCGCCCATCAAGCCCCGCCCGCCGCCCGCCCATCCGGTCGAACGCGTGATCAATATGCGCACCTGGGCCGCACATTGTTCACGCGTTGCGCGGTGGGGGCGGCGATCAGCGGTCGGTCAGACCGCCATCACCGCTCGAACCTCCTCGAGCGAGTCCTCCCCGCCCTCGCCGGTGCCCGTGATGCGACCCGACTCGAGCACGTAGTACTTGTCGGTCGAGCGGAGCGCGAAACCGACGTGTTGCTCGACCAGCAGCACGGTGAAATCGCCGCGTCTGGTGAGTTCGACGATCACGTCCTCGATCTCCGCGACCACGTTGGGTTGGATGCCCTCGGTCGGCTCGTCGAGGATCAACAGCCGCGGCTTGCCGAGCAGCGTCCGCGCGATGGCGAGCTGTTGGCGTTGACCACCCGACAACAGCCCCGCCGGCCGGCTCAACAGACCGGTGAGGGCGGGGAACGTGTCGAGCACGTCGTCGATCTCGGTCTTCACGTTCGAGACCAGCTGGAGGTTCTCCATCGTGGTCATCTGCGGGAAGCACAGCTGGCCCTGCGGGACGTAGCCGAGACCCTTGCGGACCCGGCGGTTGGGACGCAGCTTGGTGACGTCCTCGCCGTCGAGCAGCACCGTCCCCGACCTCACCGGGATCAGGCCGACGGCGACCCGCAGCAGCGTCGTCTTCCCCGCGCCGTTGTGGCCCATGACCGCCGCCGCGCCGCCCTGGGGTATCGACAGGTCGACGTCGAACAGCACCATCGAGCGCCCGTAGCCCGCGGTCACGCCGACCAACTCGAGCATCGGTTCCGCCGTGGAAGGCGGTGCCGCGGCTGTCGGTTCCGCCGTGGATGTCGAATCAACCATGTGGCGCCGCCTCCGTCGCTGTTCCCAGATAGACCGCCTGCACCTGTTGGTCGGCCTGGACCTCCGCGACCGATCCCTCGGCAAGCACCTTGCCGCTGTGCATCACCGTGACGAAGTCGGCGTACCGGCGCATGAAGTCCATGTCGTGTTCGATGATGACGATGATCCGGTCGCCGACGATCCGCTTCAGGAGCTCACCGGTCTCGTCGCGCTCATCGGTGCTCATGCCCGCAACGGTCTCGTCGAGGAACATCACCTTCGCGTCCTGCACCAGCAGCATGCCGACCTCGAGCCACTGCTTCTGCCCGTGCGCCAGGATCCCCGCCGGTCGGTGCGCCAGTGCGGTCAGCCCGATCGTTTCCAACGCCTCCTCGACGCGCTCGGGAACCTTGCCGCGGGCGAGGATCGACCGGCGCGCCTTGCGGTGCACACCGGCGGCGATGTCCAGGTTCTGCAGCACGCTGAGCTGTTCGAACACCGACGCCGTCTGGAACGTCCGACCGATCCCGAGGCGCACGATCATGTGCGACTTCATCGCGAGGAGGTCCTGGTATCGGAACATCGCCTCGCCGCTGCCGTGCACCAGTCCGGTCAGGGCATCGACCACGGTGGTCTTCCCGGCGCCGTTCGGGCCGATGAGGAAGTGCAGCCTCCCTTGCAGCAGCGTGAGGTCGACCCCGTCGACGGCCTTGAAGCCGTCGAAGTCGACGGTCAGGTTGCGGATCTCCAGGTAGTCCTCTTGCGACGAACGATGTGGTCATGCCATCGCCGCCGGGTCCAACTCGGGTTCACGGGCCGGTTCGAGATCCGGTTCGACAATCGAGGCCCTCGCCTTGGCCCGCCGACGGGAGGGCCAGAGTCCTTTGATCTTCGGCCACAGGGAGGCGACACCACCCGGAAGGAACAACATGATCACGATGAAGAGCGCACCCAGGAAGTAGGTCCATTGCGTCGGGAACTTCTCCGAGAGCGTGGACCGGCTGTAGCCGACGGCGATCGCGCCGAGCACGGGGCCGAACAACGAGGAACGGCCACCCAGGGCGACGCCCGCGAGCAACATGATCGACGCCGGAGCATCCACGTTGGACGGTGAGATGATGCCGGCGAGCGGCACGAACATGGCACCGCCGATGCTCGCCATGATCGCCGCCACCACGAACGCGACCAGCTTGATGTTGGCGGGGTCGTAGCCGAGGAAGCGGATGCGCTCCTCGGCGTCACGAGTGGCGACCAGCAGTTCGCCGTAGCGGCTTCGGTAGAGCTGCCAGAGGATCAGCATGAACAGGATCACCAACCCCGCGGCGATCATGTAGAGGTTCTTCCCGACCTTCGGGTCGTAGAGGTTGTGGCCGAAGAAGGTCGTGAACGTGTTCAGGCCGTTGAAGCCGCCGGTCTGCTTGATCGTCGCGATCAGCAACGTCGCGAACGCGACCGCCATCGCCTGGGTGAGGATGGCGAAGTAGGCGCCCTTCACCCGGCGCTTCAGGATCGCGTAGCCGAGGACGAACGACACCACGGCGGGCACGGCCACGATGGCGAACACGGTGAACGGCCCACTGCGGAACGGTTCCCACCAGCTCGGCATGGTGCCGTTGCCGTACAGCGTCATGAAGTCGGGAACGCCGCCCGGGCCGGCGGCCTCGAGCTTCATGTGCATGGCCATCGCGTAGGCGCCGAGACCGAAGAACACGCCCTGACCCAGGACGAGCATCCCGCCACGACCCCAGGCCAGCCCGATGCCCATCGACGCGAGTGCCAGGGCGCAGTACTTCCCGAGGTTGCCGAGCCGGAACGCAGTCATCGTGCCGGGCGCCCACACCAGCAGGAAAAATGCCAGCACGGCGATGCCGATCAACGGACCGTACGTGTTGAGCAGTCGTCTCGGCCGCGTCATGCCGGCGACCTTGATGCCCACGTCCGTCATGCCAGCGACGCTCATGCCAGCGACCGGGTCCGAACGGTGAACAGGCCCTGTGGCCGGATCGTGAGGAAGATCACCACGAGGGCGAAGGTGATGACCTGCGCCATGCTGCCGCTGGTCCAGTCGGTCAGGAAGGCGGTGACCACGCCGACGGCCCACGCCGCGAGCAGCGTTCCCTTGAGCTGCCCGACGCCTCCGATGACGACGACGAGGAAGGCCGGGATGATGTACGCCGTGCCGAGCGTCGGGTTCGTGCCCGAGATCAGCGCGATGGCGACCCCACCGACACCCGCCAGGCCGGAGCCGAGGAAGAAGGTGATGCGGTCGACGTTGCGGGTCGAGACTCCGAGCGTCTCGGCGAGTTGTCGATTCTGCACCGTCGCTCGGATCTGCCGACCGAAGAAGCTGTACTTCAGCACTGCGCTGAGCGCGCCGAGCGCGGCGAGCGCCAAGCAGGATGGTGAAGAGCTGGCGGTGCGGCCACTCGTAGCCGAACACCGAGATGCGGCCACCCAGCCAACTCGGCGCGGTGACCGGGTCGCCCTGAGCGCCGAAGAGATCCTGCGCGAACTGTTGGAGCACCAACGACACACCGACCGTCGCCAGCAGTGTGTCGAGCGGTCGTTTGTACATCCATTGGATGACGGTGACCTCGAGGAGCAGCCCCAGGAGGCCGGCGACGATGAAGGCCATCGGGAGCGCGACCACGATGGAGACACCGGCGCCGCTGATCACCTGCTGGGTCATGTACGCCACGTAGGCCCCCACCATGAGGAACTCACCGTTCGCCATGTTGATCACGCCCATCTGGCCGAACGTGAGCGTCAGCCCGAGCGCAGCCAGCAACAGGATGGCGCCGGTTGCGGTCCCCGTCAGGAAGGGGGTGGTGAGTACGTCCATCGTGTTGGTTTCAGATCCGTTCTGTTGTCACATCGTCGGGACTGGGCACTGGTCGGGGGGTGACCCTGCCTTTTCGGACCGGGTCCGAAAAGGCAGGGTCGGGGGATCACCTGGGCGTCAGTCCTTGTTCGGGTCCCACCAGCTGTAGCCCTCGAGGAACGGATCGGGCTCGACCGGGCCGTCGGAACTGAAGACGATGTCGAACTGGTTCTCGGCGTTGATCTGGCCGATCAGGGCCGTCTTGGCGATGTGGTGGTTCTCGCCGTTGACGGTGACCGAGCCCTCGGGGGCATCGAACGTCACACCATCGGACGCCGCGTTCACCGCGTCGACGCAGAACGACTGCGCCTTCTCGACCATGTTCTTGTAGAGGTAGAGAGAGGTGTACGCCGCTTCCATCGGGTCAGACGTCGGTCGGTCGGCTCCGTACTTGGCCTGGAAGGCCTCGATGAACGCCGCGTTCTCGGGGCTGTCGACGCTCTGGAAGTAGTTCCAGGCGGCGTACTGACCGGTGAGATCGACGCCCATCGCCGGGGCCTCTTCTTCGGCGATCGACACCGAGATGATCGGCGAGTTGTCGGCGCCGAGGCCGGCCTCGTCGTAGGCCTTGATGAAGCCCACGTTCGACGAGCCGTTGATGGTGTTGAACACGAAGTCGGGCTTCGCCTCGGCGATCTTGGCGACCTGCGTCGTCCAGTCGTCGCTGTCGAGCGGCACGTACTCCTCACCGACGATCTCGATGCCGAGCTCCGCGGCGTACTGCTTGATGATCTTGTTCGCGGTACGGGGGAACACGTAGTCGGAGCCGGCCAGGAACAGCGTCTTGACGCCCTCGGACTTCAAGAAGTCCATCGCCGGGATGATCTGCTGGTTGGTGGTCGCACCCGTGTAGTAGATGTTCGGCGACGCTTCGAGACCCTCGTACTGCACGGGGTAGAACAGCAGACCGTTCGCTCCTTCGACCACGGGCAGCATCGCCTTGCGGGAAGCGGAGGTCCAACCACCGAACACGGCGGCGACCTTGTCCTCGGTGAGCAGCTTGTTGATCTTCTCGGCGAAGACGGTCGGCTCGCTCTGGCCGTCCTCTTCGATGAACTCGATCTGCTTGCCCATGATCCCGCCGGCGGCGTTGATCTCCTCGGCGCCGAGCATGAGGGAGTCGCGCACCGTCTGCTCACTGATGGCCATCGGGCCCGATGTCGAGTTCAAGAAGCCGAGCTGGACGGTGTCACCATCGACGCAGGTGTCACCGGATGCCGCGGCAGTGCCGGATGCGGCGTCGGTACCGGCCGGGGCGTCAGTGCCGGCGGGCGCTTCCGTGCCCGATGCCGCTTCGGTGCCGGCGGGCGCGTCGGTGCCGGCCGGAGCGTCAGTGGCGCTCGCGCCGCTGTCGTCATCGCTGCCGCACGCGCTCGCGACGAGCGCGAGGGATGCGAGCAGGGGCACGGCAATTCGTAGGGTGTTGCGCTTCCGCATGGGACTCCTTGGGGGGTTGTTCACGAGTGTTCGGAGGTTCACCCTCGACCGCATGTGCGTCCGCCGGCTGAACGGACGAGAAACTAGAAGGGCCATATGTTCGGACTGTGTCCTCCGTGTGAAGACCATCTCGCAGTCGCGTTCTCGTGAACTTCTTGCGTACCCGCGGACGCGAGAAGTTCACGAGAACGCGGTACGGACGGGCCCGGGTACGGTCGACGGAATGGATCAGACCGACGTCGCCCACCTCCGTCGCTGCATCGAGCTCGCCCGGCAGGCGCGAGCCGACGGCAACGAACCGTTCGGGTCACTGCTCGTCGGGGCTGACGGCACGGTGTTGATGGAGTTGATGAACACCGTCGGCACCGGCGACGTGACGGGGCATCCCGAGCTGGCGCTCGCCACGTGGGCGTCGTTGAACCTCACGGTCGACGAGCGCGCCGCGGCGACGCTCTACACGAGCTGTGAGAGTTGCGCGATGTGCGCCGGAGGCCAGTACTGGGCGGCCATCGGCCGGCTCGTGTTCGCACTGTCCGGTGAGCAACTCGCCGACATCGTCCCGCCCGGCGGCGGCCGCAGTCTGCGCTTGTCGAGCCGCGAGGTGTTCGCCCGCGGCGACTCGCCGGTCGACGTCGAGGGGCCGTGCGACGAACTGGCGGCCGACGCCCTCGCGGTCTTCGACGGCTTCTTCACGCGCTCGTAGCCCGAACAGCGGCCCGGGATCAGCGACGGCGGCCCGTGAGTTCGTCGACGTGGGCGTCGACCAGCTTGCGCGGCGCGACGGCGAGCCAGCCGTCGACCAACGCCTCGCGCAGTGCCCGCTTCTTCACGACCTGCAGTTGGATCAGCACGGCGGCGTAGCCGTTGAAGTGCGGGATTGTGAAGAACGCCTCGGGATTGGCGGCGAGCACGGCCTCCTTCTCGCCGAGATCGTCGACGCTCACCGCCAGAATCGGCCCCGCGGGAGGCGTCTCGTCACCGAACCGTTTGATGTCGGCCTTGCTGAACGGCCGCTCCCACGCGAACGCCTTGCCGCCGACGGACCACGTGCGGTTGCCGAACCGCTCGCCAACGGTCACCTCCGGCAGGGCCGTCGCCATGTCGGCGACCTCCTCGACGCTCACCATCGCGCCAACGGTAGCCCTCGCCCCGTGACGTCGAGGACGGCCCTCCGGCCGGGTCGGCCTGTCAGGCGAGCGCGTTCGCCAGCGGCTCCAGACGCGACGCCTCGACCGGCCCGCGCATCGACCACACGACGATGTCGACCCCCGCGTCGAAGAACCCGCCGGCGCGATCGGCGAGTTCGGCAGGGTCGTCGTCCTCGCCGAAGGTGAGGTGCACCGACCGTGCGATCTCGGACTGGTCGCGTCCGACGACGGCACAGTGCTCGCGCAACACGCCGTCGAGTTCGAGCCAGTCGGCGGGCGCGTCGGGGGTCGTCATGTCCCACTGGTCGGCGAACCGGGCGGCGGTCCGCAGCGTGCGGCGGCGACCCTTGCCACCGATCACGATCGGGATGTGGTCCTGCACGGGCTTCGGTTCGCACCACGCGTTCTCGAGTTGGAACCACTCGCCGGAGAAGTTGGTGACGGTGTTCGTGAGCAACGACGAGATCACCTCGATGCCTTCCTCGAACCGGTCGGAGCGCTCGCGCAGCGAGCCGAGCGGGATGCCGTAGGCGTCGGATTCCATCACGTTCCACCCGGCGCCCATGCCCAACTCGAAGCGACCGCCCGAGATGTGGTCGATCGTCGCCGCCATGTTGGCGGTGACCGCCGGGTGGCGGTGGTGCATGCCGTTGACCATCGCGCCGAGCCGGAGGCGGGAGGTCGCCTGAGCGAGGGCGGCGAGCATCGTCCAGCCCTCGAGGTTGGGTCCGTCGTACGGCTCGGCGAGTGGGTAGAAGTGGTCCCAGTTCCACGCCGACTCGAACAGCTCGATGTCGTCGGCGGCGCGCCACACGTCGAGGAACTGCGCCCAGGTGGCGTGGTGGGGCGGCGTCTTGATCGCGTAACGGGCCATGGCGCCGTTCTAGTCGATGAACTCCACGCCGAGTTCGACGAGCTTCGCCCGCAGTCCGTACATGTCCAGCCCGAGCACGCCCGACTCGAGCTGGGCGCGGCTCCCGGCCTCCTTGTCGAGCCGGGCGACGGACTGTTCCAGCGCCCACCCCGCCTCGTCGCGACCGACCGCGACGACACCGTCGTCGTCGGCGCAGATCACGTCGCCCGGATGGATCGTGACACCGCCGATCACGACCGGGACGTTGACCGAACCGGGCGTCGCCTTCACCGTGCCCTGGCACGACACGTACCGGCTCCACACCGGGAATCCCATCGACCGGAGATCGCTCGTGTCGCGGACGCCCGCATCGATCACGAGGCCGCGGACCCCCCTGGTCATCAGCGAGGTGGCGAGCAGGTCGCCGAACATCCCGTGCGTCGACGGCGCCGTGTTGGTGACCACGAGGATGTCGCCGGGCTGACAGACCTCGACCGCGGCGTGGATCATGAGGTTGTCGCCGGGATGGCTCGACACGGTCACCGCGCTCCCGGCCACCCTCACGTCGTATTGGATCGGCCGGATGTCGACCCCGAGGAAGCCACGTCGACCGATCGCCTCGTGCACCGTCGCGGTACCGATCGGGGCGAGCGCGTCGACGACGTCGACGGCCGCACGTTCGATCGTGCGCACCACGACGTGCCGGTTGCGGGCGTTCGGGTTGGTCACGGTGCGGCCTCCTCGACGACGAGCCTCGGGAACACGCGCCGGACGTTGCCATCGAAGACCTGCTCCTTGGCCGAGGCGTCGAGCGCGGAGTGGTCGATGTAGATCTTCGTGTCGTCGTAGTAGTTGCCGGTGTCGGGATCGATGCCGCGGACGGCGCCGACCATCTCCGATCCGAAGAGGATGTTGGCGACCGGCACCACGTCGACGAGCAGGTCGATCCCCCGCTGGTGGTACACGCAGGTGTCGTAGAAGATGTGTTCGGCGAGCCCGTCGAAGTCCCAACCGTGGTCGGCGGCCATGCCCTTGAACCGTCCCCAGTGGTACGGGACGGCGCCGCCTCCGTGCGGGATGATCCACCGCAGGCCCGGGAAGTCGCGCATGAACCCCGAGCTGAGCGCCTGCATGAATGCGGTGGTGTCGGCGCCCAGATAGTGCGAGCCCGTGGTGAAGAGGTTCTCGTTGCACGAGGCCGACACGTGGATCATGGCGGGCACGTCGAGTTCGCACATCGCCTCCCACAGCGGCCACCA
Organism: Ilumatobacteraceae bacterium; assembly: GCA_963752815.1. Classification (GTDB taxonomy): domain Bacteria; phylum Actinomycetota; class Acidimicrobiia; order Acidimicrobiales; family Ilumatobacteraceae; genus Sva-07. Next base: position 224,116 of record CAVVZI010000015.1, read on the forward strand.
CGAGCGGTCCCACAGCGGCGGCCCGGTCCAGAACCCGCCCGAGGGGTCGGGGTTCACGTTGCAGCCGACGAAACCCATCTCGCCGACACACCGCCGCAGTTCGGCGACCGAGCCGTCGATGGCGGCGCCGGGCGACTGCGGGAGCTGGCACACCGGAGCGAAGTTCGACGGGTACAGGTCGCACACGCGACGGATCAGCTCGTTCTGGTGTTGCGACCAGAACGTCGACGTGTGTTCGTTGCCGACGTGATGGGCCATCCAGCTCGCCCGTGGCGAGAACAGGGTGAGATCGGCGCCGCGGTCGCGTTGGAACTGCAGCTGCGCCGTTTCCAGACTCGCCCGGATCTCGTCGTCGGACACGTCGACCGTGCCCTTCTCACCCACGTACGACGGGTCGCGGTCGACCGCCGACACCTGGGCCTCGCGCCACGCGCCGACACCGGGTGGCGTCGTCGTGTAGTGCCCGTGACAGTCGATGATCACCGTGTCGACAGTAACGGATTGTCCACAATCCTGCGGTCAGCGTCCGGTCGCCTGCGTACAGTCTTCGTTGACGGGGCAAGAGGGTGAGGGGAGCGCATGAAGGTTCCAGTGGTGATCATCGGAGCAGGACCGGCGGGGACGCTGCTGTCGCTCATGCTCGGTCGGGCCGGCATCGACAACGTCGTGCTCGAGCTGCGCAGCCGCGAGTACGTGGTCGGCCGGGTCCGGGCCGGTGTGCTCGAGTGGAGCACCGTCGAGACACTCCGGCAGCTCGGCGTCGGTGCGCGGATGGACGCCGAGGGGCACGTCCACGATCTGATCGACATCGCGTGGAGCGGTCACGAGCTGGTCTCGATCGACACGGTGGCCCGCGTCGGCAAGGAGATGATGGGATACGGCCAGACCGAGTTGCAGCGCGACCTGTACGACGCCGCCGACGCATCGGGCGCCACGATCGTCTTCGAGGCGACCGACATCGAACTCCACGACGTCACCTCGGACACGCCGTCGGTGACCTATCTCGCCAACGGCGTCGCCGAGCGGATCGAGTGCGACTTCATCGCCGGCTGCGACGGCTTCCACGGCGTCAGCCGCACATCGATCCCTGCCGCCGACCGCTCCGAGTTCGCCAAGGACTACCCGTTCGGCTGGCTCGGGATCCTGTCGGAGACACCGCCGGTCCCGGTGCTCACGTACGCCAGGCACGAGCGGGGTTTCGCCCTGTGCTCGCGACGGACCCCGATGCTCAGTCGCTACTACGTCCAGGCGCCGCTCACCGACGACGTCGACGACTGGCCGGACGACCGCTTCTGGTCCGAGTTGCTGGCGCGCCTCCCCGCCGACCTGGCGGGACAGATCACGACCGGTCCATCGGTGGAGAAGTCGCTCGCGCCACTGCGCAGCTTCGTGTGCGAGCCGCTGCGTCACGGCAACCTGTTCCTCGCGGGCGACGCCGCCCACATCGTCCCGCCGACGGGCGCGAAGGGCCTGAACCTCGCCGTGTCCGACGTCTGGTATCTCTCCCGCGGGCTCGTCGAGCACTACGCCGGCGACGACCGGCACCTCGACGCCTACTCGGCGACCGCGTTGCGACGGGTGTGGGGCGCGGTGCGCTTCTCGTGGTGGATGACGACGATGCTGCACCAGTTCCCCGGCCAGACCGCCTTCGACCACCGGGTGATCGAGCACGACCTCGCCCACCTGGCCCGTTCGACGTTCGCCCAGGCGGCCTTCGCCGAGCAGTACGTCGGCCTCCCCTACGACCAGGAGTGACCCTGCTGATCGAGGTGGTCAGGAGTGGGCGTCGCCCCAGCGGCGGAGCACGGCGATCACCGAGTCGAGATGCGCGCTCATGGCCGCCGACGCCGCCTGCTCGTCGCCGGCGACGACCGCCTCGACGATCGCCGCGTGTTGCTGCAACGACTCGCTCGGCCGGCCGGGCATCATCGCCAGCCGGTACTGGTGCGACACCGCGCGGTTGCGCAGGTTGTGGACGAGGTCGGAGGCCACGGTGTGCCGGCTGATCTCGCGCAGCCGCCGGTGGAACGTTCGATTCAGTTCCGAATACGCAGCCGCGTCCTCGTCGGCGACCGCGGCCCGCATGTCGGCGACGACCTGGCGCAACTCCACGCATTCGACCGGCGTGGCGTGGCGCGCCGCCCGAGCCGCGATCAACCCCTCGAGTGCGGCGCGGGCCTCGGTGATCTCGATGGCCTCGCTCAGCGAGATCCGCCGGACCGTCGCGCCACGGTTCGGCTGACGCACGACGAGCCCCTCCGATTCCAGCTGCACGAGCGCCGCTCGCGCCACCGCGCGCCCGCACGAGTAGCGAGTGCAGAGCTGGGCCTCGATCAGCCGTTCCCCCGACGGGAACACACCGGCGACGATGTCGTCGCGGAGGTCGTCGGCGATCGACTCGGTGCGGGCGACGCGCAGGTTCGCCGCCGTGCCCGCCGGATCCTCTTCACCGGCGTCGATCGAACTCATCGGGAACGTCACCGGTCGGACTCCGTGGGTGCGGATGCCAACTGTCGTTCGAGTCGGTCGAGCACGCGGTAGCAGTCGAGCACCTGCGCGACGCTGGCGTTCGGTTCGCGTCCCTCGGCGATCGCCGCGAAGAACTCGCGGTCCTGCAGCTCGATGCCGTTCATCGACACCGCAACGCCGGACACGTCGATCGGTTCGCCGTACCCGGTCGCGAGCTCGTCATAGCTGGCGACGTATGTCCCCGTGTCGCCGATGTAGCGGAACGTCGTGCCGTACGGACCGTCGTTGTTGAACGACAGCGACAGGGTGCAGATGGCGCCGCTGTCGGTCGCCAGTTGGATCGAGATGTCCATGGCGATGCCGAGTTCGGGATGTGGCGGCCCCTGCAGCGCATGGGCGGCCACGATCGGGCTCCCGGTCTGGTAGGCGAACAGATCGACCGTGTGGGCGGCGTGGTGCCAGAGCAGATGGTCGGTCCAACTGCGTGGTTGGCCGAGGGCGTTCGTGTTGGTGCGCCGGAAGAAGTACGTCTGCACGTCCATCTGTTGGATCGAGTAGTCGCCGGCCTCGATCCGCTGGTGCACCCACTGATGACTCGGATTGAAGCGGCGGGTGTGGCCGCACATCGCGACGAGGCCGGTCTCCTGCTGGACCGCCACGACCGCTTCGCCGTCGGCCAGGTTGTCGCACAGCGGGATCTCGACCTGCACGTGCTTGCCGGCGCGCATCGTGGCGATGCTCTGCTCGGCGTGGAGCGCGGTGGGCGTGGCGAGCACGACGGCATCGATGTCGTCGATCGCCAGCACGTCGGCCAGATCGGTCGTCGCCTGTTCGATGCCGTACTCGTCGGCGAACGCCCGGGTCCGTTCGAGTTCGCGGCCCACGACGGCGACGACCTCGACGCCGTCGATGTTGCGCATGGCGTCGATGTGCTTGGCACCGAACGCGCCGGCGCCGGCGAGGGCGACCGAGATGGTCATCGCCGTTCTCCAGGATCACCGTTCTCCAGGATCAGGTTGCCGACGGCGGTGTTGCTCGCCGGTACGTGGTAGAAGCGATGGCGCACGGTGGGCAGCGGGCCACCGGCCAGATCGGACATCGCGCCGCGGGCGATCAACCACATCACCAGTTCGATGCCCTCCGATCCGGCCTCGCGGATGTAGTCGATGTGCGGCTTCTTCGCCAGTTCGGTCGGTGCCGCGATCAGCTCGTCGAGGAACGCCTGGTCGAACGGGCTGTTGATGAGGCCGGCGCGGGGACCTTGCAGTTGGTGGCTCATTCCCCCGGTGCCCCAGATCTGCACGTCGAGGTCGTCGTCGTACGACTCGACGGCACGCCGGATCGCCTGACCGAGATCGAGGCACCGCTGCCCCGACGGGATCGGGTAGTGCACGACGTTGACCGGGACGGGGATCACCCGGCACGGCCACGCCGACGGCTGACCGCACATCAGCGACAACGGGACGGTCAGGCCGTGATCGACCGCCAGCCGGTTGACGATCGTGAGGTCGAAGTCCTGCTGGATGACCGAGTAGGCGATGTGGGACGCCAGCTCGGGATGACCGACCACGTCGGGCACCGGCCGTGGGCCCCAACCTTCGTCGGCCACCGCATACTCCGCCGCCGTCCCGATCGCGAACGTCGGGATGATGTCGAGGCTGAACGTGGTGGCGTGGTCGTTGTACACCAGGATGATCACGTCGGGCGTGTGGGCCGCGAACCACTCCTTCGCCGGGTCGTACCCGTCGAAGAGCGGGCGCCAGTACGGCTCGTCGGTCTTGCCCAGATCGATCGCCACCCCGATCGCGGGGACGTGCGACGTGTACACGCTGGCGCTGATCCTGGCGCTCACGCCGGCTTCCCTGGCGATGTCGTGCGCTGCTCAGGTGTGGTTGGCGCCGGATCACCCGATTCGCGCACGGAACGATTGCCGTCGGGCGAGCGTCCGCCGGCGACCATCATGTCGCGGTACTCGTCCTCCGACATCCCGGTCATCGACGCCGCCATCTGCTGGAAGCTCTTGCCGTCGGTCGCACCGATCTTGGCCAGGAAGTAGATGTTGCCTCCCAGAGCGATCATGCGGTTCATGTCTCGATCGAGGACCGCCTGCTTCTGGTCGGCGGTCATCGCCCACTCGTCGAGATAGGCGGCTTCGTCACGCTTGAACCGCTCACGGTTGTCGGCCGACATGAGCGACATGCAGAACTGGTTGAGCCAGTACCCGTGCCGCGACTGGTCGGCGTCGAAGACCGTGGTGCCCGGGACGTCCAGATACGGTTTGTCGATCGCCATGGCGAGCCTCTCCCGGCATCGAAGGTTGCGGACGCGAGGGTACTTTTCGTCAACAATATTGTCAACAATGCCGGTGGGCAAGGCGGGCGCTCATTCGACCGGTGCGGGGCTGCCACCTCTCGCCCACCACAGGCTGCCCGCGGCCAGCAGCCCGAACACGAAGTAGGCGAGCGACATCGGTGTGGCCGATCCGTGGATCGTCGCCGCGACGAACGACGAGATGATCGCCGCACCCATCATCGACATCGTGCCGATCAGGCCCGAGCCTGTACCGGCGAACGCGGCCAACGGTTGCATCGCCAGGCTGTTCGCCGACGTCAGCACGAGCGCGTGCAGCGCGTTCAGCGTCCACAACAGGGCGAGCCAGAGCCAGAAGTTCGGGTGACCACCGGCCGCCACGGTGACGACGAGCATGGCAGCTCCGACACCGACGTACCCCGTCATGACGCCGACGATGAGCCGGGCCGTCCCGATGACCGGCGCGAGGCGCGAGCGCGATCAAGTTCGCCGCCGCCTGGACGAGCGCACCGATCGCGAACGACACGGCGAACAGCTCCCCGCGATCGAACACGTCGTCGAAGACGAGTTCCGACGAGCTGAGGTACACGTAGAACGCGGTGAACTCGAACATCAGCACGAGGCCGTGCCCGAGCGCCCATCGTGAGCCGCCGATCGCCTTCGCACTCCGCAGGGTGCGGGCGAACGTCAGCGGCAGCCGGCGTTCGGGCGCCAGCGTCTCCCTGAAGCGGGTCGTCCAGAGCATCGTCAGCAGGGCCATCACCGCGGCGAATCCGAAGATCAACTGCCACGATCCGACAACCAGCAGTCCCGCGCCGAGCAGTGGCGCCACCGCGGGCGAGAGCTGGAAGAACAGCATCACGAGCGACATCACCCGCGTCATGGCGTCGCCGCTGAACCGGTCACGAGCGATCGTCAGGCTCATCGCCCTGGGCGACGCGGCGCCGAGCCCCATCACGAACCGGAACGCGAGCATCGCCTCGAGGCTCGGCGACAGGCCCGCACCGATCGCACCCGCCGCGTAGAGCGACAGGCCGGCCAGCACCGCCGGCTTCCGACCGAATCGATCGGCGATCGGTCCGTAGACGACCTGGCCGATGCCCAGGCCGAACAGGTACGTCGTGACCACGAGCGACACGCGGGTGGAATCGGGCGCCAGGTCGTACGCGGCGCGGATATCGCCCAGGGCCGGGAGCAGCACGTCGATGCCGAGCGCACTCAGGCCGCTGAGGGCGGCGAGGAACGCGATCAGGCCCCGCTCACTCTGCGGGGAGATTCCCGCGAACCGGCCCCGCTGTTCAGTCGACGATGCGGACATCGAGCAGGGCCTGGCGCCGGTCGACCGTGACCACCCGCAGTGCCCGATCGAGCGCGGCCGCGAGGTCGCGGCCATCGGTCACCGTCTCCGCGTGGGCGCGGCTCGCGGCCGCGACCTGCGCGAAGTCCGGGCTCGGCGCCAACACGGTCAACGGAACGTCGTCGAACTTCGAGGCGTACCCGGTCGGGTACAAACCGAGCACCGAGCTGCGCACCGCGCCATAGCCGGCGTTGTTGAGCACGATCGTCAGCACAGCGATGCCGTTCGCCTCGGCGGCCTGATGGCAGGCGACGGGGTTGGCGAACATGTACGAGCCGTCACCGACCGTGGCGATCACGAGCCGGTCGGGATCGGCGAGCTTGATGCCCATCGCACACGGCAGCCCCCAGCCGAGGCCACCCGAATGCGGCTCCTGACGCCACGACCCGTGTTCGGTGAGTTCGAGCGGATCGAGAGGACAACCCAGTTCGGACACGACGGTCACGGTCCGACCGCGGAGCGCTCGTCCCACGATCTGCGCCACCCACTCCTTCGTCATCGGTTCGCCCGGATCGGTGGCGGCAAGTCCGTCGAGCCGGGCCCGCCGGTCGGCGGCATGTCGTTCGACGAGCCTGCGCCACTCCGCCCGCGCGGGGGCAGACTCGGCTCGGGAGAACTCGCTCAGCGCTCGTTCGAGACCCACCAGGGCGGGTCCGACCTCCGAGGTCACCGACAGGTCGGACCGGAAGTTGCGCACGGGAAAGCGCGCCTCGAGCGGATCTGGCCCGAGATGGATCACCCGACAGTCCTCCCGGAGTCGATGGATGTCGGGCGACCACGGCGCCAGGCTGTCGACGACGAGCACGACGTCGGCCTCTGAGATCCAGGGCTCCAAGTCCTGCCCGACGTACATCGGGTGCTGGGCGGAGATCGCGGTGGCGACCGCCCAGTACTGGCACACCGGGATCGACCATCGATCGGCGAGCCGGGCGACCGCATCGAACCCTTCCTGGTCGCCCGCTCCGCGCTGGGCGATCACGAGCGGCCGGAGCGCTCCGGCGAGCAGACCAGCGGCGGCGGTCAGCAGCGAGCGCGGCGCGACGACACGGGCCGCGTCCAAGGCGGGCGCCCGATCGAGTTCGGCGCTCGGGCACGGCTCGCACAGCACCTCGCGCGGCAGAGCGAGATAGACGGGCCCCTTGGGTGTCGATCCGGCGATCGCGTGGGCCCGGTCGAGCAGCTGCGGCACCTGCTCCGGGAACCGCAGCTCGTAGTCCCACTTGCACGCCTCGCGGACGAGCGCGGGCTGATCGCGCATCTCCTGGCCCCAGCCGATCGGCACGGTCCGCGCCCCGAACCGACCCTCCTCCAGCGTCGGGGTCCGGCCCGACATCAGCAGCATCGGGACGCGATCGGTCGCCGCGTTGATCGCACCGGTGGCGCCGTTCGACAGGCCGACGTTCGTGTGCAACATGACCGCCTGGGCCTGCCCGGTCGCGAAGTAGTAGCCGTGCGCCATGCTCATCGCTGCGTGCTCGTGGGCGACGACGACGGTGCGTGGCAGTTCGGCCTCGCTGGCGTCGGCCTCCGCCAGACCCTCGATGATCGGCGGGAAGTCGGTTCCCGAGTTGACGAACACGACGTCGACCCCGAGTCGGGCCAGCCGCGCGAACACGGCGCCGCCGGCGGTGAGGGCCGGACCCGCCGCGTCGGGCGTTCCTGGCGAGTCGATCGGTTCCGGCGTCACTCGACGAGCGGTCCTCGCTCGGCCGCGCGGGTGCCGGCATCGCGCACGAGACGGGCGACCTCGGCACGCAGCGCGACGAACTCCGGTGTCGCTTTCGTCTCGATCTGATCACGGGGGCGGGGGATGTCGATCACCAGGTCGGCCATCACCCGTGCCGGGGCGTTCGACAGCACGACGACCCGGTCGGCCAGGTACACACTCTCGTCGATGTCGTGCGTGACGAAGAGCACCGTCTTGTCCCGCCGTTCCCACACGTCGAGGAGGAGATCCTCCAGCGAGGCACGGGTCTGCGCGTCGACCGACGCGAACGGTTCGTCCATCAACAACAGATGCGGCCGATATGCGAGGGCGCGGGCGATCGAAACGCGCTGCTGCATCCCGCCCGAGAGTTGTCCCGGGTACTTGCGGCCGTGGCCGGTCAGCCCGACGTCGTCGAGTGCCTGGCGCACCCGCTCGGCGCGTTCGCGCTTGTCGATCCCGCTGTACCGGAGCGGGAACTCGACGTTGGCGTCCACCCGCAGCCACGGATACAGCGAACGTCGGTAGTCCTGGAACACGAGGGTGAGGTCCTCGGGGACCGACTCGACCGGCACGCCGTCGAGGGTGACCGACCCGGACGTCGGCGTCATCAGGCCCGACAGGCAGCGCAGCAGGGTGGTCTTGCCGCACCCCGATGGCCCGACGATCGCCACGAACTCGCCGCGGTCGATGCTGAAGGTGATGCCATCGAGCGCCCGATGCTCCTCCGGTGTGCCCACCCCGTACACGTGGCCGAGTCCGGCCGCGGCGAGCGACTCGTGCCCGGTCGTGATCGGCGTGCTGAGGTCGGCGGTCATGTCCGACTCCATCTCAACACGCGCCGCTCGATCAGCGCCAGCACCGCGTTGAGCGCAGCGCCCATCGCGCCCAGGACCACGAGGCCGGCCCACAGATCGACCATCTTGAACTGCCGCTGCGCCTGGAGGATGCGGAAGCCGACGCCGTTCGTGGCGGCGATCAGCTCGGAGATGACCATCAGGATCACGGCGATCGACAAGCTGATCCGCAGCCCGGCGAAGATCTTGGGCGCGGCGGCGGGCAGGATCACGTGGGTGAGCCGCCGGAGGCGCGGGATCCGGTAGACGGTGGCCGTGTCGAGGTAGAGCGGGTCGATCGAACGGACACCGTCCATCGTGTTGAGCAGGATCGGCGGGAACACTCCGACGGCGATCAGGACCACCTTCATGTCGTCGCCGATCCCGAGCAGCACGAGCAACAGTGGCAGGAGCGCCGGCGGCGGGATCGAGCGGACGAAGTGGATGATCGGTTCGACGTAATCACCGAGGGTGCGGGACCGGCCGATGGCCACGCCGAGCGCGACGGCGAACACCGCTGCCAGCAGGAAGCCGGCGAGCAGCCGGGCGAGGCTCGGTTCGAGGTTGTCGTTCCACGAGGTCGACCAGTCGAGGATCCATCCGTTCCACACCTCGGACAGCACCTTGTTCGGCGGCGGGAAGAACAACGAGTCGGCCCGCTCGGTGCCGACCTTCCACGCCAGGAGCACGGCGAGCACGACCGCGACCTGCAGACCGACACCTCTCGCCCGCTGCGCCCGCCGTGATCGCGTGCTCACGAGGGGCTCCGCTCGGCGCTCGTCCAGGCGAACAGCCACCGCTCGACGACCCCGAGCAGGCCGACCAGGACGACGCCGATGAGCCCGGTGACGACCGTGACGGCGTAGACCGTCCGCTGGTTGCCGACCGATGCGTTCTCGAGCATCACGATGCCGATCCCTTCCGAACCACCGGCGAGTAACTCCGCACTGACAGCCAGGATCACGGCGATCGACGTGGCGATCTTCACCCCGGTGAAGATGAACGGCGACGCGCTCCGCAGGTAGACGCGTCCGCCGATCTGCCACCGGCCCAGGCCAAGCACCCGGGCGCTGTCGACGGCCACCGGATCGACCGAGTGGATGCCGTAGATCGTATTGAACAGCAGCGGCCACACGCAGGCGAACACGACGAGCGAGACCTTCATCTCGAGGCCCCGCCCGTAGATCAGGATGGCGAGGGGGATCAGCGCAACCGACGGGATCGGCCGCAGGAACTCGATCACCACGACGGTGGCGCGGTAGGCGACCTCGGTGAGACCGAGCACGAGCCCCAGCGGCACGGCCACCACCGTCGCGATCGCCAGGCCGATGAGGCAGGCCTGCAGCGTGACCCAGACATCGCCCAGGAACGACGGATCGGTGAGCAGATCGAACGTCTCGCGCAGGATCGAGGAGGCCGGTGGCAGGTAATCGGGTGTGACGAGTTCGGCGCGAGTCACCGCTTCGAGCACGATGAACAGCACGACGACGCCGATCGCGCCGCGCACCCATTTGGCGGGCACGCGTCGCGACCGGACGGCGGCGGTCATCGTCGCGACGGTCGATCGGCCGTCAGCTGACGACGTGTTCGGTGACGTCGATCGGGCCGTCCAGCAGCCCGGCCTCGACCATGAAGTCGGGCACGGTCTGGATCACGTCGGGGTCGATGCCGGACACGAACAGCGGGTAGTTCAGCGCGGCGTGCGGCCTCGACCGTCGTCGTCTCGATGTAGGTCGGCAGGATCAGCGGGACGGCATCCTCGGTGTTGTTGGCGTAATCGACCGACTTCGCCCAGGCCCGGTTGAACGCCGCCACCGTGTTCGGATTGTCTGCCGCGAACGACTCGGTGACGTAGAACCCGGCGACCGGGAACCCCTCGATCCGCCCGGCGAACATGTCGGTGACCAGCACGGCGCCGAGGCTGTTCTTGGCGATGGTCCCGAACGGCTCGACGACGGCGATCACGTCGACGTCGCCGCGCTCGAGGGCGGCGACCATGTCGGGGAACGGGATCTCCACCAGCGTCACGTCGTCGAGGGTGAGCCCGGCGTCGACGAGCTGTGCCTCGACGGCGAGCTGGACGAGGTTGTTCAAGGTGTTGACGGCGATCGTCTTGCCCTCCAGATCGGCCGGGGTGGCGATCCCGGAGTCGGGTAGGGCGTACAGGCCGCCGAACAGCGGCGCCGCCCGGTTGGCCTCGGTCGAGATCAGGAGCGGCAGGCCCTCCTGCACCGCCGAGAAGAACGACGGGTAGGCGCCGAACGCGAAGTCGATGTCGCCGGACACCACCGACGGGATCGAAGCCGCTCCGCCCTGCGCGAACTCGGTCGACACGGTCAGCCCTTCTTCTTCGAAGAAGCCCTGCTCGATGCCGATGAACACGGGCGCCACGTCGGCGATCGGGATGATGCCGAGTTTGATGTCGGCCTTCTCCGGTGCACCGGCCGGTTCGCCGGCGCCCGTCCCGGTCGCGGCGTCGGTTCCCGCTGGCGCATCGGTCGCCGTCGCGGCGTCGGTCGGAGCGGCTGCCTCGGTCCCGGCTGGAGCCTCCGTGGCGGCGGACGCCTCGCGTGGCGGAAGACGCATCGGTGGCGGCGGTGGTGTCGCTCGATCCGTCGTCGTCGCTCCCGCAGGCGGCGGCGGTCAGTGCAATCGTGGCGATCAGCGCGGCGCAGCGCCACGCCCTCCTGCGTGGGTGATCGGACATGCTTCCCCCTGAATCGTGTGTGAAATGCCCACGGCCCGTCCACTGACGTTAGTCATCGATGTCCTGATTGTCCACAATCGTGTGCGCAATTGCCGAGCGTCGCCGGTCGCGGGTTCGAGCACGGCCGGCTGCACCGGGTGCGCGGTCGTGCGCGGCGTCGTCGGTCAGCGCGGCCTCGTCCGGGCGTGACCTGAGCCGAGAGCCAAGCTGGCCCCCTGCGGGGTCTGACCCCGAAGCGGGCCAGGTGGGCTCAGGCGGGGCAACTCCAGGGAGAGTTGCTCCACGACACCTTGTCGGCGAATTCGGCCGCGACCTGTGCTGCCGGAAACGCGCCCGACGCCGTCATGATGCGCCCGGCGTCCGCGGTCCGGGCGCGACGGGCGTGGGCGCCGAGACGTTCCAGGTCGTCGATGGCGAGCCAGTGGCCGGTCGCGTCGAGACCGTCGAGGAGGCCCGCCGAGGCCAGGAGCAGGCTGCCCGTCGAGATCGTGAGGACGCCACGCGCGTGCGCGCCGGCCGCCGCCAGCCACTCCATCGTGGCGTGGTCGTCGATCACCCGGCGCCAACCGAGCCCGCCCGGCACGACGAGCCAGTCCGGCAGCGCCGCGTCGGCGGCGAGGACGTCGACGACGACATCGCGTGACGGTTCGACGCCGGGCAGCACACCGGGCTCCGTGCCGACGAACACCACCGTCGCGCCCAACCGGTCGGCGAGCACCGACACGGGCAGATCGATCTCCGCCGTGGCGACGCCGCGGTAGACGAGCACGCCGATCGTCGGGGCGGGCGCCGGCAGGGTCCGGCCGGTGAGGGCGTCGAGACGTCGGGTCATGCCCGGTCGGTGCCGACGTACCCGCCACATGGTCAGGCGCGCCCCTGGATGTAGTCGTGCAGTTGGTTGTTCTCGAGCTCGAGTTCACCGAGCCGGGCCTTCACGACATCGCCGATCGAGATGATTCCGGCCATCTCCCCCGCCCCGTCGAGCACGGGCAGGTGGCGGATGCGACGATCGGTCATCATCGCCATCAACTGATCGACGGTGTCGTCAGGCTGACACACGACCACATTCGCGGACATCGCGGAGGAGACCTCGCGACCCAGTGTGCCCCCGCCGTGGGCGGCGAGCGCGCGCACGACGTCGCGCTCGGACAGGATTCCGTCGATCGTGCGTCCGTTCGCACTCACGACGAGTGCGCCGACGCCATGATCCCGCAGCGATGCGGTCGCCTGCGCGAGCGTCGCGCCCGGCTGCACCGTCGCGACGGCTGTGCCCTTCCGGCTCAGGATGGACTGAACGTTCATCGAGTATCCCCTTCTCGCGGAAGTATCCCCCGAGCGCGCACCTTAGTGCACTCGTGAATCGTGTGCTAACCGGTGTGACGCCCGACCGACTCTCGAAAAGCAGGACTGCGGCGTACCGATCGGTACGCCGCAGTCTCCGTTGCGAATTCGCTCTGTCGAACCGTCGCCGGCTCGTTCCCACGGTCTTCACCGTGGGCGATCGGTCACCAGCGATAGTGGGCGAACGCCTTGTTCGACTCGGCCATCTTCTGGATGTCGTCGCGCTTCTTCATCGCGGCGCCCAGACCGTTGGCGGCGTCCATCAGTTCGTTGGCCAGGCACTGGGCCATGGTCTTTTCCCGGCGGGCACGCGAGTAGTCGACGATCCAGCGGATCGACAACGTCGTGGCGCGGCGGGGACGGACCTCGACGGGCACCTGGTAGGTGGCACCACCGACGCGGCGGCTGCGAACTTCGAGCGGGGGCTTGACGTTGTCGATCGCCCGCTTGACGGTGTCGATCGCCTGGTCTTCGCCTTCGAGCCGGCTCTGGATGAGATCCATCGCGTCGTAGACGATCTTTTCGGCCACGGTGCGCTTGCCGTGCAGCATGACCTTGTTGACGAGTTGGGTGACGAGAACCGACTTGTAGATCGGATCGGCGACGAGTTCACGCCGCGGTGCAGGACCTTTACGAGGCATGACTCAGATCACTTCTCTTTCTTTGCGCCGTAGCGGCTACGAGCCTGCTTGCGGTTCTTCACGCCGACGGCGTCGAGGGCACCACGGATGATCTTGTAACGCACACCGGGGAGGTCACGGACGCGGCCGCCGCGGACGAGCACGATCGAGTGCTCCTGCAGGTTGTGGCCTTCGCCCGGGATGTAGGCGGTGACTTCGATACCGGAGTTCAGGCGAACACGGGCGACCTTGCGGAGCGCCGAGTTCGGCTTCTTCGGGGTGGTGGTGTACACACGCGTGCACACGCCGCGACGCTGCGGGGAGCCCTTGAGCGCCGGCGTCTTCGACTTGGTGACTTTGGAGCTACGACCCTGACGGACGAGCTGTTGAATTGTTGGCACGAATGAAACCTCGTTCGTCTGGTCGCTCCGGCGGCACCACGGCCGACGGAATGTGGTGAGTTGGGCGAGTCGTGCTCGCCCGCCATACACCGGAATGACATCCGGTGAGAGGACAGTGCATTGCTGCAGCCCCGAAAGGCTATGACCGGCCCGCCGATCGCGCAACGCTCACCGCCGAACGCGTGATCAATGTGCGGCGTAGGTGCGCACATTGATCACGCATTGCGCGGTGGTTTGGTAGTTCAGCCGATGGGTTCGGCGGCGGCGGGTTCGACCGTCTCGGTCGAGTACGTGCCGTCGTAGGAACCGTGGAGGCTCGACAGGAACGCTGCCGGATCCTCTTCACCGGAGTCGCTCGAGTAGAACGTCATCGGCTCGTAGTCGGGCGCTTCGATGCCGAACTCGCGGTAGCGCATCATGCCGGTACCGGCCGGGATGAGCTTGCCGATGATGATGTTCTCCTTGAGGCCGATCAGGTTGTCGCCGCGGCCGTCGATGGCGGCCTCGGTGAGCACCCGGGTGGTCTCCTGGAACGACGCCGCCGACAGCCACGACTCTGTGGCCAGCGACGCCTTCGTGATGCCCATCAGTTCCGGGCGGCCCTCGGCGGGGCGGACCCCGTCTTCGACCATCCGGCGGTTGGTGTCACGGAAGACCTTGGAGTCGACCCGCTCGCCCGGCAGGAACCCGGTTGCACCCGGCTCCTGGACGCCGACCCGGCGGGTCATCTGGCGAACGATCAGCTCGATGTGCTTGTCGGAGATCGACACACCCTGGTCGCGGTAGACCCGCTGGACCTCTTCGACCAAGTACAGCTGCGTCTCGCGGATGCCCTTGATCTCCATGATCTCCTTCGGATCGAAGGGACCATCGGTGAGCGGCTCGCCGGCGCGGATGTCCTGACCATCGGTCACGATCGGACGGGCACCGAGCGGGAGCACGACTTCGTGCTCCTCGCCCTGGTCGTCGACGACGACGACCGGGACGCCCTTGCCCTCGTCCTCACGCAGGTGCAGCACACCGGACGCCTTGGCGAGACGGGCCGAACCCTTCGGGGTGCGAGCCTCGAACAGCTCGACGACGCGGGGCAGACCACCGGCGATGTCCTTACCGGCCACACCACCGGTGTGGAAGGTACGCATCGTCAGCTGCGTGCCGGGCTCGCCGATCGACTGGGCGGCGATGACGCCGACAGCCTCGCCGAGCTCGATCATCTTGCCCGTGGCGAGCGACCGGCCGTAGCACATCGCGCAGACCCCGAGTTCGGCGTCGCACGTCAGCACCGAGCGGACACGCAGACGCTCGACACCCGGGTCGTCGCGCAGCGCCTCCATCTCCTCGTCACCGACGATGGTGTTGCGCGGCAGCACCGCGCGGCCGTCCTCCATCGGGTTCGTGAGGGTGACGTCGTTGAGCAGGGCACGCCCGAACAACTTCGTCTCGAGGTACGAACGGCGGTTGGCCGTGTCGGGCCCGACGTTCTCGATCCACACGCCGAGCGTCGAACCGCAGTCCTCTTCGCGGACGATCAGTTCCTGGGCGACGTCGACGAGACGGCGGGTCAGGTAGCCCGAGTCGGCCGTACGCAGCGCCGTGTCGACGAGGCCCTTGCGGGCTCCCGGCGTGGCGATGAAGTACTCGAGGGTCTCGAGGCCTTCACGGAAGTTCGACTTGATCGGGCGGGGGATCATGTCGCCGCGAGGGTTGGCCACGAGGCCGCGCATGCCGGCGATCTGACGCATCTGCGTCATGTTTCCGCGAGCACCCGAACCGACCATCATGTCGATCGGGTTGAACTGCTGCTCCTTGAACTCCTTCTCCATCGCTGCCTGCACCTCGGCGGTGGCATCGGTCCAGATGCGCACCTCCTGCTGGCGGCGCTCGCCGTCGGTGATGATGCCGCGGCGGAACTGGCTCTCGACCTTGTCGGCCTGCGCCTCGTAGCCGTCGAGCAGTGCCCGCTTGGCCTTCGGGGTCCGCACGTCGTCGATCGACACGGTCAGTCCCGACTGCGTCGCGTAGCGGTAGCAGAGGTTCTTGATCGCGTCGAGCGCCTCGGCCACCACAGCCTTGTCGTAGTTGTCGGACAGGCGCTCGACGATGACGCCGAGTTCCTTCTTCTTCACCGTGTCGGTGATGTGCCCGAACTGCTCGGTGTAGTCGGCCGGCAGCGCCTCTTCGAACAGCATGCGGCCGGCGGTGGTGAGGTACGGCTCCTTGCCCGGCGCGCGCATGGTGATCGACGCGTGCAGGTCGAGGGCGCGCTCGTCGTAGGCCCGCAGGATCTCCCACAGGTGGCGGAACACCCGGCCTTCACCGGGCACGCCGTCCATTCCCTCGGTGAGGTAGTACGCACCGATCACGAGGTCCTGCTGCGGGGTCACGATCGGGCGACCCGACGCCGGCGAGAGGATGTTGTTGGCGCTCAGCATGAGCACGCGGGCCTCGGCCTGGGCCTCGGCCGACAGCGGCACGTGGATGGCCATCTGGTCGCCGTCGAAGTCGGCGTTGAACGCCGTGCAGACGAGCGGATGGATCTGGAGCGCCTTGCCCTCGACCAACACCGGCTCGAAGGCCTGGATGCCGAGGCGGTGCAGCGTGGGTGCACGGTTGAGGAGCACC
Source organism: Ilumatobacteraceae bacterium (assembly GCA_963752815.1). GTDB lineage: Bacteria > Actinomycetota > Acidimicrobiia > Acidimicrobiales > Ilumatobacteraceae > Sva-07. The sequence goes on from CAVVZI010000015.1 coordinate 240,484, forward strand.
GGATGCTCGCGGATGACGTCTTCGAGGACGTCCCACACCTGCGGGCGACGACGCTCGACCATGCGCTTGGCGGTCTTGATGTTCTGCGCCAGCTCGAGGTCGACGAGACGCTTCATGACGAACGGCTTGAACAGCTCGAGCGCCATCAGCTTCGGCAGACCGCACTGGTGCAGGCGCAGCGTCGGGCCGGCCACGATGACCGAACGGCCCGAGTAGTCGACGCGCTTGCCGAGCAGGTTCTGACGGAACCGGCCCTGCTTGCCCTTCAGCATGTCGGACAACGACTTGAGCGGACGGTTGCCCGGCCCGGTGACGGGCCGGCCGCGGCGACCGTTGTCGAACAGTGCGTCGACGGCCTCCTGCAGCATGCGCTTTTCGTTGTTGATGATGATCTCCGGCGCACCGAGGTTGAGCAGGCGCTCGAGACGGTTGTTGCGGTTGATCACGCGGCGGTACAGGTCGTTGAGGTCGGAGGTGGCGAAACGGCCACCGTCGAGCTGGACCATCGGGCGCAGTTCCGGCGGGATCACCGGCACCGCGTCGAGGATCATCGCCTTGGGGTCGTTGCTGCGACGGCCGTGCTCGTCACGACGGTTGAACGACGCGACGATCTTGAGGCGCTTGATCGCCTTCTGCTTGCGCTGCGCGCTGAGCGGCTTGCGGCCCGAGTCGCCCGGGTCGATCGCCTCGCGGAGCTTGATCTCCTCCTCGTCGAAGTCGATCCGGTCGATGAGCGACTTGATCGCCTCGGCGCCGGTGCCGCCCTCGAAGTACTCGCCGTACTTGTCGCGCATCTCGCGCCACAACATCTCGTCTTCGATGATCTTGCGCGAGTGCAGCGTGCGGAACTCGTCCCAGGTGCGGGCGATGAGATCGAGCTCGATCTCGTAGCGCTCGCGGATGCCTTCGATCTCCTTGTCGGCTTCCTTCTGGATCTTCTTGATGTCGGCGGCCTTGGCGTCTTCCTTCTCCGCCTCGGCGGCCGCGCCCTCGAGCTCCTTGTACCGGCGATCGATGGCGAGCTCCATCTCCTTCTGGATGGCGTCGCGCTCTTCGAGGTACTCGGCTTCGAGGTTCGGCAGCGCCTCGTGGCGCGCGTCCTCGTCGACCCAGCTGACCAGATGGGCCGCGAAGTAGATGACCTTCTCGAGCATCTTCGCCTTGAGCTCTTCCTTCGGCTCGATGCCGGCGAGGAGGTAGGCGAGCCACGACCGGGTGCCACGGAGGTACCAGATGTGGACGGCAGGAGCGGCCAGTTCGATGTGGCCCATGCGGTCGCGACGGACCTTGGACCGCGTCACCTCGACGCCGCAGCGCTCACAGATGATGCCCTTGAACCGGACGCGCTTGTACTTGCCGCAGTAGCACTCCCAGTCGCGGGTCGGTCCGAAGATCTTCTCGCAGAACAGGCCGTCCTTCTCGGGACGCAGCGTGCGGTAGTTGATCGTTTCCGGCTTCTTCACTTCACCGTGTGACCAGGTGCGGATCTGGTCGGCCGTGGCCAGCCGGATCTTCAGCTGGTCGAACATGTTGACGTCAAGCATGTGTTGGTCTCTTTCGCTTCAGTCGTTCGTTCTTCAGTAACTCACCCGTTCGCGGCGCTCACGCTCGCGACGGGCGTCGTCTTCGTCGGTCCCACGCTCGGGCCGGGAGATGTCGATGCCGAGTTCCTCGGCAGCGCGGTAGACCTCGTCGTCGAGGTCGCGCATCTCGATCTCGTGACCGTCCTCGGTCAGCACCTCGACGTTGATGCAGAGTGCCTGCATCTCCTTCATCAGCACCTTGAAGCTCTCGGGCACACCCGGTTCGGGGATGTTGTCGCCCTTGACGATCGCTTCGTACACACGGACACGGCCGAGCACGTCGTCGGACTTGATGGTCAGCAGCTCCTGCAGGCAGTACGCCGCGCCGTAGGCCTCGAGGGCCCACACTTCCATCTCACCGAAGCGCTGACCACCGAACTGGGCCTTACCACCGAGCGGCTGCTGGGTGATCATCGAGTACGGGCCGGTGGAGCGGGCGTGGATCTTGTCGTCGACCAGGTGGGCGAGCTTCAAGATGTACATGTAGCCGACGGTGATCTTGTTGTCGTACGGCTCGCCGGTGCGGCCGTTGTACATCGTGACCTTGCCGTCGATGCCCACGAGGCGGTCGCCGTTGGCGGCCTCCGGGTTGAGCTTCTCGAGGATCTCCTGGATCGTCGGGTGATCGCCCGACTTCTCCTTCTCGTCCCAGTTGGCGCCGTCGAACACCGGCGTCGCCACGAACGTGGCGGGCTTGGTGTTGGGGCGGGTCTTGGTCTCGGTGCCGCGGATCGGTTCGTCGCCGACCTGGCTGCCGTCGGGGTTGGTCCAACCCCAGCGGGCGCAGTAGCCGAGGTGGGCCTCGAGGACCTGGCCGACGTTCATGCGGCTCGGCACGCCGAGCGGGTTGAGGATGATGTCGACCGGCTGGCCGTCGGCGGTGTAGGGCATGTCCTCGATCGGGAGGATCTTGGAGATGACGCCCTTGTTGCCGTGGCGGCCGGCGAGCTTGTCGCCGACGCTGATCTTGCGCTTCTGGGCGACGTAGACCCGCACGAGCTGGTTGACGCCCGGGGGCAGTTCGTCGCCGTCGTCACGGTTGAACACCTTGACGTCGATGACCTTGCCGACCTCGCCGTGGGGCACCTTGAGGCTGGTGTCGCGGACCTCGCGGGCCTTCTCACCGAAGATGGCGCGCAGCAGGCGCTCCTCGGGGGTCAGCTCGGTCTCGCCCTTCGGGGTGACCTTGCCGACGAGGACGTCACCAGGGCCGACTTCGGCGCCGACGCGGATGATCCCGCGGTCGTCGAGGTCGGCGAGGATGTCGTCGCTCAGGTTCGGGATGTCACGCGAGATCTCTTCCGGCCCGAGCTTGGTGTCACGGGCGTCGACCTCGTGTTCCTTGATGTGGATCGACGTGAGCACGTCGTCGCGGACGAGCCGCTCGGACAGGATGATGGCGTCTTCGAAGTTGTAGCCCTCCCACGGCATGAACGCCACGAGGAGGTTCTTGCCGAGGGCGAGTTCGCCCAGGTCGGTCGAGGGACCGTCGGCGATGATCTGGCCCGTGACCACCATGTCGCCCTCGACGACGCGGGGACGCTGGTTGATGCACGTGTCCTGGTTCGACCGGCGGAACTTCGACAGGTTGTACACCCGCTTGCCCTCGGTCTTGTACTGGACCGTGATGTTGCTGCCGGACACCTCGGTGACCTCGCCGTCGTCGATGGCCTGGATCAGGTCAGCGGCGTCGCGGGCGGCACGGTTCTCGATGCCGGTACCGATGTACGGGGCCTCGGCGCGGAGCAGCGGGACGGCCTGCTTCTGCATGTTCGCACCCATCAGGGCGCGGTTGGCGTCGTCGTGCTCGAGGAACGGGATGAGCGCCGTACCGACCGAGACGATCTGCTTCGGCGACACGTCGATGAAGTCGACCTCTTCCGGCGGCACGTACCCGATGTCGGTCGTGGCACCGAAGAAGCTCTCGGCTTCGAGCATCTTGCGGAGGTCTTCGAGGCTGGCGGCCTGCGGCGACCGGCGCACGAGCGTGCGCGGGTTGCGGATCGAGCCGTCGTCGTTGAGCGGCGTGTTGGCCTGGGCGACGACGTAGTTCTCTTCCTCGTCGGCGGCCATGTAGACGATCTTGCCGGTGACCTTGCCGTCCTTGACCTCGCGGTACGGGCTCTCGATGAAGCCGAACTCGTTGACGCGGGCGTAGGTCGACAGACCGCCGATCAGGCCGATGTTCGGGCCTTCCGGCGTCTCGATCGGGCACATGCGGCCGTAGTGGCTGAAGTGCACGTCGCGGACTTCGAAGCCGGCACGCTCGCGGGACAGACCACCCGGTCCGAGCGCCGACAGGCGACGACGGTGGGTGAGGCCCGACAGCGGGTTCACCTGGTCCATGAACTGCGACAGCTGCGAGGTTCCGAAGAACTCCTTGATCGCTGCGACCACGGGCCGGATGTTGATCAGCGTCTGGGGCGTGATCGCCTCGACGTCCTGGGTGGTCATGCGCTCACGAACGACGCGCTCCATGCGGCTGAGGCCGATGCGGACCTGGTTCTGGATCAGCTCGCCCACCGAGCGGATGCGGCGGTTGGCGAAGTGGTCCTGGTCGTCGAGGCGGTAGCCGGGCTCCTGCTTGACGAGGTGCAGCATGTAGCTGATCGAGGCGAGCACCTCGCAGCGGCTGAGCACGTTCTGGTCCTCGGCCGGGTAGTCGAGCAGCGGCTCGCCCTCGGCGTTGACGGCACCCTCGAGGCCGAACAGCTGGCCGAGGCGGGAGACCTCGTCGCCGAGCTTGCGGTTGAGCTTGTAGCGGCCGACGCGGCTGAGGTCGTAGCGACGGCTCTCGAAGAACGCGTTGCGGAAGTAGGCCTTGGCCGACTCGACCGTGGGCGGTTCGCCCGGACGGGCCCGCTTGTAGATCTCGACGAGGGCCTCGTCCTGGGTCGGGGCGATGTCGCGCTCCTTGTCCCACTGGCCTTCGAGGAAGTCGAAGTGGTTGACGAAGCGGTCGAGGAAACCGGGGGCGTTGGCCTCGTCGTAGCCGAGCGCACGCAGCATCGTGAAGATGCCGAGGCGACGCTTGCGGGCGACGCGGGTGCCGGCGGTGACGTCCTTGCCGGGCTTGTGCTCGACGTCGAACTCCATCCACTCGCCGCGGTAGGGGTGGATCGTGCCCTTGACCAGCTGGTGCTTGGTCAGGTTGCGGAGGCGGAAGCGCTCGCCGGGCTCGAAGATGACGCCGGGGCTGCGGACGAGCTGCGACACGACGACGCGCTCGGTGCCGTTCACGATGAACGTGCCCTTGTCGGTCATGATCGGGAAGTCGCCCATGAACACGGTCTGCTCTTTGATCTCACCCGTGTTGCGGTTCATGAACCGGGCGCGCACGAACACGGGCGCGCTGTAGGTCATGTCCTTTTCCTTGCACTCCTCCACCGTGAACTTCGGCGGCGGGCGCAGGTCTTCGTCGAACGGGTCGAACTCGAGTTCGAGTTGGAGCGACTCGGAGAAGTCCTTGATCGGGCTGATGTCGCGGAACGTGTTCGCCAGGCCCTCGTTGAGGAACCATTCGAAACTTTCCCGCTGGATCGCGATCAGGTCAGGGAGCTCGAGCGGCTCCTTGAGGTTGCCGAACGAATAGCGTTCACGGGAAACGGGACGAGTCGCCACGGATCACCCTCCAGTTGCTGAGGTAAGTCGAAAGCTGACGTCGGGCCTGCGACGACCAGCCGCCGAGCGCGCAGCGGCCACACCGAAAGTACGGAGGGGACACAGGAGACGCACGGCAACCGTCGATGCTATCGCGGCAGGGCGACGAATATCAACCGCTACCGGCGTCGTTTCGCCGGACGGGACAGCCTCGGCGTTGTCGAGGCGACTGAATTGGGGGTCAAGGTAAAGAAACTCGGCCCCGATGTCAAGCATCCGGCCGCGATTTCACCCCAGCTCACCCCTTGCGGTGAGCGAACGGACCGAGGGGTGGGCCGCTGGCTCATGGCAACGGGTCGGGGCGCGCAACGGCGGGCGGGTGCGAGACCCGCCCGCCGTGGGGCTTGTTCGGGTGGGACGCGTCAGCGTCCCGAGCTCACTTGAGTTCGACGGTGGCGCCGACGTCTTCGAGCTTGGCCTTGGCGGCATCGGCGTCGGCCTTGCTGGCCTTTTCCAGAATGGCCTTCGGTGCGGCGTCGACGAGGTCCTTGGCGTCCTTCAGGCCCACGCCGAGGAGGTCCTTGACGACCTTCACGACCTGGATCTTCTGGGGGCCGGCGCTGGCGAGAACGACGTCGAATTCGTCCTTCTCGTCCTCGGCGGCCGCGTCACCACCGCCGCCCGCGGGGGCAGCAGCGGCCACCGCTACGGGAGCCGCAGCGGTGACGTCGAACTTCTCTTCGAATGCGTCGAGCAGTTCCTTGAGCTCGATGACCGTCATGTTGCTGATGGCCTCGAGAATGTCGTCTTTGGTCAGTGTTGCCATGATGGCGTTCTCCTTGTTGCAGATTCTTGGTTCGAGATGTTCAGTTCCTGATCCGAAATTTGTTGGATCCGACCCGCTCAGCGGGCGCATCCCAACAATTTTCGGGTGATTCGGGGTGATCGGGTGTGCGAGGGGTCAGGCGGCGTCTGCCGTCTGCTTCTCGATGAGGGCCGACAAGCCGTAGGCGAAGTTCCGGGGCAGAGCCTGGAGCAGACCGGCGGTCTTGACGAGCGGGGCCTGGAACGCTCCGGCGATCCGGGCCAGCAGTTCCTCGCGCGAGGGCAGGCTGGCGAGGGCCTTGACGTCGTCGGCGGTCATCAGGCTGGTTCCCAGCATTCCGCCACGGATGACGAGCAGTGGGTTCGTCCTGGCCAGATCGGCGAGTGCCTTGGCGGCCGCCACCGAATCACCGGTGACGAACGTGAGGGCGGTCGGGCCGGTCAGGTGCTCGGTGAGCCCGTCGTATCCGGCGGTGGTGGCGGCGAGACGAGCGAGGGTGTTCTTGTACACCTTGTGCTCGGCGCCGGCCGCCCGCAGCGGGGCCCGCAGGTTGGCGAGAGCGCCGACCGACATACCCCGGTACTCCGTGACGAACACCGAAACGCTGTTGTTCAGCTTCTCGGTGATCTCCTCGACGATCGCGACCTTCTCGGGCCGCGGTGCAGTGTCCGTTGTCATGTGTGCATACCTCCTTTCGCTTCAACTCGTGGTGCTCGCAGTGATGCGAACACCGACGAGGAGCGCATCGCGCCGGTCGTGCGACTGACGGGATGGTTCTTCGGCGATATGCACCTCGGTTGGCGACGCTGATCCGAGTTGCCTCGGATTGGCGCCATTACCCACGTGAGTGGACCAACGGTCTTCGGCGAGCGACCGATTGCTATGTGACGGTCGGACAGCGTACGGCGCTGCCCGACCAGATCCTCGTACGGCCCGGTCAGACTTCCGGACGGAGACGACCGGTGTCGACGTGCACGCCGGGACCCATCGTGGACGACACGGTGATCTTGCGCAGGTACCGGCCCTTGGCCGACGCCGGCTTCGCCCGCTGCAGCTCGTCGAGCACGGCGCGGAAGTTCTCCTCCAGCGCGGCGGGCTCGAAGCTGGCCTTGCCGAGCGGCACGTGCACGTTGCCGTAGCGGTCGGTGCGGTACTCGACCTTGCCGCCCTTGAACTCGCCGACGGCCTTGCCGACATCGGTGGTGACCGTGCCGGTCTTCGGGTTGGGCATGAGTCCACGCGGTCCGAGCACGCGACCGAGCTTGCCGAGCAGCGGCATCATGTCGGGGGTGGCGATCACGAGGTCGAAGTCCATCTTGCCGGCCTCGACGTCGGCGGCCAGGTCGTCGGAACCGACGATGTCGGCGCCGGCGGCGCGGGCCTCGTCGGCGGCGTCGCCCGTGGCGAACACGGCGACACGGATGTCCTTGCCGGTGCCCGACGGGAGGGCGACCGTGCCGCGGACCATCTGATCGGCCTTGCGGGGGTCGACACCGAGTCGCAGGGCGATGTCGATGCTCTCGTCGAACTTGGCCGACGCCATCGTCTTCACGATGCCGAGCGCCTCGGTGGGTGTGTAGAACTGGTCGCGATCGAATTTCTTGAGCGCGTCAGCGAACTTCTTGCCGGACATTTTCAGTCTCCCTCAGTGTTGAGCCCGCCGAGCGAGGTGATCTCGGTCGAGGCTTGTTGGTTTGGTTGTTCGGATGCGCCGTCTGGTCAGACGACTTTGATGCCCATCGAGCGGGCGGTGCCACGGACCTGCAGCTTGGCTGCTTCGAGGTCGTAGGCGTTGAGGTCGGGAAGCTTGATCGTCGCGATCTCTTCCAGTTGGGCCTCGGTGATCGAACCAGCAACCTCGGAACCGGGGTTGTTGGCGGCCTTCGCCAGACCGGCCTTCTCGCGCACGAGCACGGCGGTCGGCGGGGTCTTGAGGACGAACGTGAACGTGCGGTCCTCGTAGATCGTGATCTCGGTCGGCACGACGGTGCCGACCTGCGACTCGGTCGCGGCGTTGTACGCCTTGACGAAGTCCATGATCGCGATGCCGTGCGGTCCGAGCGCGGTACCGACGGGCGGTGCCGGGCTGGCCTTGCCTGCCTCGATCTGGATCTTGACGACCGTTACGATTTTCTTCTTCGCCATGGCGTTGTCTTTCTTCGTGTGCGGATGATGTGCGAGCGGTGCAGCGCAGCGCTCAGAGCTTGGCGACCTGGCTGAAGTCCATCTCGACGAGGGTCTCTCGTCCGAAGATGTTGACCAGCACCTTGAGTTTCATGTGGTCGGCGTTGATCTCGGCGATCTGGCCGGTGAAGTCGGCGAACGGGCCTTCCTTCACGCGGACGCTCTCGCCCTCTTCGTAGTCGAGCTTCGCCTTGCGACGAGGTGCCGCGTCGACGCCCTCGGTCTTCGGCGAGAGGAACGTCTTGACCTCGCGACGCGACAGCGGCGTCGGCTTCTGGCCCTGGCGGCTCTGCCCCACGAACCCGGTGATGCCCGGCGTGTTGCGGACGCAGTACCACGACTCGTCGTCCATGACGCAACGCACCAGCAGATAGCCCGGGAACACCTTGCGCTCGACGGTCTGCTTCTTGCCGTTCTTGAACTCGTCGACCTCTTCGGTCGGGATGACGATCTCGTAGATCTTGTCTTCCATGTTCATCGACTGGATGCGCGCCGTGAGGTTGGCGGTGACCTTCTTCTCGTAGCCCGACTGCGTGTGCACGACGTACCACTGGCCGGGGCGCAGGGTCGGGTCGTCGTACGGCGCAGGCTCGGTATCAGTGGCTTGCTCACCGTCCTGAGTGGCGGGTTCGCCGTCCGCTTCGCTTCCGTCTCGCGCCGCTTCCGCCTCGTCGCTGGCGCTCTCGTCGGCGGCTGCGATCGAGTCGGCATCGGTGTCGATCTGGTCGGCTGCGTCGACCTCGGACTCGCCGGCTGCGTCGACCTCGGTCTCGCCGTCTTCGGTGTCGTCGGCTGCGTCGACCTCGATCTCGTCGTCGGCCTCGGTCTCGTCGTCTTCGGTGTCGAGGGAGAGGTTGCCGACGGGGAGGAGGTCGGCGGGCGACGGAGCTGACTCCGTCGTCGCTTCTTCGGCTTCTGCGGCGATCTCGTCGCTCATCGTTTCGTCACTCATCGTTTCGTCGCTCACGTCGAATAGAACCATTCGGACCAGGCCCCGAATATGAAGTCGAGGCCGCCGACGAGGGCCGTGTAGACGATGATCGTGAGGATCACGATGATCGAGTAACGCTTGACCTCGGGCTGCTTCGGCCAGGCGACCTTGCGCATCTCGTCGCGAACCTCGCGGAGATACTGGCGCGGTCCCGTGCGCTCGGTCTTCTTCGCCGTGCGCGGGGCGCGCTGGACCTTGCCCTCCTCGTCGAGGGCACCCATCTTGCGAAGCTGACGCTTCTGCTCGCGGTTCAGATCGTCCAATGACACGGTGTGAATACGGTTTCTCGTTCGGGTGGTGGGCAGGGCAGGAGGGATTCGAACCCCCGACCGTCGGTTTTGGAGACCGATGCTCTACCAGCTGAGCTACTGCCCTCGGTTGGGACACGCCAGGTTACCAGCGCATCCCGACAGGTGGCCCCGGGTCAGACCCGGGGCGCACGCGGGTTGTTCAGCGGGTCTCCTTGTGAAGGGTGTGCTGACGCTCGTGAGCGCAGTACTTCTTCATCTCGAGACGCTCGCGATCGTTGATCTTCGACTTCATGGTGATGTAGTTGCGTCGCTTGCACTCCGTGCACTCGAGCGTCACCTTGATGCGCTTTTCGCTCTTGGCCATGATGGCTTCTCTTCTCTCGTTGATTTTCCAGTGACCGTCAGGTCACTTCAGGATCTTGGTGACACGGCCAGCACCCACGGTACGACCACCCTCACGAATCGCGAACCGCAGACCCTCATCCATCGCGATCGGCTTGCCCAACTCGACAGTGATCTCCACATTGTCACCAGGCATCACCATCTCCGTACCCGACGGGCAACTCGATCGTGCCGGTCACGTCAGTCGTACGGAAGAAGAACTGCGGACGATAATTGTTGAAGAACGGCTTGTGCCGGCCACCCTCGTCCTTGTTCAACACATACACCTGACCCTCGAAATTGGTGTGCGGCGTGATGCTGCCGGGCTTGCACAGCACCTGGCCACGCTCCACATCATCCTTCCCCGTGCCACGAAGCAGCGCACCGATGTTGTCACCGGCCTGACCCTCATCGAGCAACTTGCGGAACATCTCCACCCCGGTACACGTCGTCTTCTGCGTCACCCGCAACCCAACGATCTCGATCTCATCACCGGTGTGAATGATCCCCTGCTCCACCTTGCCGGTCACCACCGTGCCACGACCCGTGATCGTGAACACATCCTCGATCGGCATCAAGAACGGCTTGTCCAACTCACGCACCGGCTCCGGAATGAAGCTGTCAGCAGCAGCCATCAGTTCCATGATCTTCTCCTGCCACGCCGCGTCACCCTCCAACGCCTTCAACGCGGAGACCTGGATCACGGGGGCATCATCACCGGGGAACTCGTACTCGTTCAACAACTCACGAACCTCGAGCTCCACCAGCTCCAACAGCTCTTCGTCATCGACCATGTCCGCCTTGTTCAACGCCACGATGATCGACGGCACCCCAACCTGACGGGCCAACAACACATGCTCACGGGTCTGAGGCATCGGACCATCCGTCGCCGCCACCACCAAAATCGCCCCATCGACCTGGGCCGCACCAGTGATCATGTTCTTGATGTAATCCGCGTGACCCGGCATGTCCACATGCGCGTAATGCCGGTTCTCGGTCTCGTACTCGATATGCGCGATCGAGATCGTGATACCACGAGCCTTCTCCTCCGGCGCCTTGTCAATCGTGTCAAACGCCGCGAACTCCGCCAACCCACGCTCCGACAACGTCTTCGAAATCGCCGCCGTCAACGTCGTCTTCCCATGGTCAATATGACCCATCGTCCCAATATTCACATGAGGCTTATTGCGCTCGAACTTCTGCTTACCCATGGTTACGTCTCACTCCTGCGATGAATTTCGATTGACAATTCGAAGGTTTTGGAATTTCTGGTGTTCTTGGTTCTGGTAGCGGCGATCGGACTTGAACCGATGACCTTCCGATTATGAGCCGGATGCTCTGACCAACTGAGCTACGCCGCCAGGGGTTTGGCTCGCGCCCGGGCGAACCCGACCGCTTGGTCGAGCCCTCGGCGGGGATTGAACCCGCGACCCCCTCCTTACCATGGAGGTGCTCTGCCACTGAGCTACAAGGGCGAATGCAGCACGGTGCCGGGGCACCGGGCGTTGTGCGGTGCCGGAGCACCGTTTCCTGGCCCGCCGGGGCAAACCAGGACCCAGGCGCCGGGGCACCCTTCGGGGCGCGGCACCGCCGCGACCAAGCGGGAAAGTGTAGCGGGAGCGACCCGACATACACCGCGCGAATCTGCTCACGGCAGTCGCCCACCAAGGGCGCCATCCACGCCGCACGCGACTGACCGATACGATCGCCGACCGATGCCGGTCGACGCCACGCCACGGTCAACGGTGAACGTTCGGCTCGCCACGCTCGCCGACGCGCCGGCCGTGCGGACGATCTACAACGTCGAGGTCAACGGCCACACGAGCACGTTCGATCTCGTCCCGCGGACCCTCGACCAGCAACGGACCTGGCTCGCCGAGCGCTCCGGTGCGTTCTCGGCCGTCGTCGCGACCCTGCAGGACGATCCCGGTCAGGTCGTGGGCTTCGCCTCCCTGTCGCCGTACAAGGAGCGGGCGGCGTATCGCACCACCGTGGAGAACTCCGTGTACGTCTCACGGGAGCATTCGGGGATGGGGATCGGTTCGGCGCTGATGCGTCATCTGATCGACGTCGCTCGGGAGTCGGGATTCCACTCGGTCGTGGCCCGGATCGAGGCGTCGAGTGCCGCCTCGCGTGCCCTGCACGCGTCGGTGGGGTTCGACCTCGTCGGCGTCGAGCGGGAGGTCGGCCGCAAGTTCAACCGCTGGCTCGACGTCGCCATCATGCAGTTGATGCTCTGAACGACGAAACGGCCTCGGGCTGCACGGGTGCAGCCGAGGCCGTCGTGGTGGGCCGGGAAGGATTCGAACCTTCGAAGGCTACGCCGGCAGGTTTACAGCCTGCTCCCTTTGGCCGCTCGGGCACCGACCCATCGCTCCGTCCGATCCGAAGAGCAGACGGGGCGCTGAGAGCGTAGCGCTGGCCGTCTCGATCCCCACGCTCGATCGCCATTGCTCGCTCGCACGGCGCGATCGGGGACGGGTACCCTCGCGCGCATGCCAAGTTTCGATGTCGTCTCCGAAGTCGATGCCCAAGAGGTGAAGAACGCGGTCGATCAGGCACAACGCGAGATCGGTACCCGCTTCGACTTCAAGAACACCAACTCCACGATCGAGCAGAACGAGATGGTCATCACGCTGCGCACGATCAGCGAGGATCGGCTCACGGCGCTCCGCACGGTCCTCGAGGAGAAGTTGGTGAAGCGCGGGGTGTCGCTGCGTGGCGTCGACTACGGCGACGTGCAGGAGGCCACCCAGAACACCGTGCGGCAGATCGTCACGATCCAGGTCGGAATCTCCTCCGACAAGGCCCGCGAGATCAACAAGCTGATCAAGGAGAAGGCCGACAAGGGCACGTCGAGCCAGACGCAGGGCGATTCGATCCGGGTCACCGCCAAGAAGCGCGACTCGCTGCAGGGAGTGATCGCGATGCTGAAGGACGAAGACGTCGGGATTCCGCTGCAGTTCCAGAACTTCCGCGACTGACGCGACCGCCCGTCATTCCTCCGTGACGTTGGCGGCCCTGGCCTGCAACTCGTCGACGATCGAAGCGTCCGCGAGTGTGGTGGTGTCGCCGACGTTGCGGCCCTCGGCGACGTCGCGCAGCAGCCGCCGCATGATCTTGCCGCTGCGTGTCTTCGGCAGATCGGGCGTGAGGTAGATCTTCTTCGGCTTGGCGATCGGGCCGATCTCGGCCGCTACATGGTCGCGGAGGTCCTGTTCGGTCACGTCCTTGCCACCGCGCAGGATGACGTAGGCGATGATCGCCTGGCCGGTCGTGGCATCGGTGGCCCCGACGACGGCGGCCTCGGCGACCGACGGGTGCGACACGAGCGCGGACTCGACCTCCGTCGTCGAGATCCGGTGGCCCGACACGTTCATCACGTCGTCGACGCGCCCCAACAACCACAGGTAGCCGTCGTCGTCGAGCTTGGCGCCGTCGCCGGCGAAGTACCGGCCGGGGAATCGCGACCAGTAGGTCTCCTGGAACCGTTCGGGATCGCCCCAGATGCCGCGCAGCATGCCCGGCCAGGGCCGGGTGAGCGTGAGGTATCCGCCGCCGACGTCGACGTGGCGTTCCTGGTCGTCGACGACCTCGGCCGACACCCCCGGCAACGGGAACGTGGCCGAGCCGGGCTTCGTGGTGGTGGCACCGGGGAGCGGGCTGATCATGATGCCGCCGGTCTCGGTCTGCCACCACGTGTCGACGATCGGGCAGCGGCCGCCGCCGATGTGCTCCTGGTACCACATCCACGCCTCGGGGTTGATCGGTTCGCCGACCGATCCGAGCACCCGGAGTGACGACAGGTCGTGCTTGGCCGGCTCGGCGTCGCCCCACTTCATGAACGTGCGGATCGCCGTCGGCGCGGTGTACAGGATCGTGACGCCGTACTTCTCGACGATCGCCCAGAACCGGTCGTTGTCCGGGTAGTTCGGCACGCCCTCGTACATCACCTGCGTCGCCCCGTTCGCCAACGGTCCGTACACGATGTAGCTGTGGCCGGTGACCCAGCCGACGTCGGCCGTGCACCAGAACACGTCGGTGTCCGGGTGCAGGTCGAACACGTACTTGTGCGTGAACGCCACCTGTGTGAGGTAGCCGCCCGTGGTGTGCATGATGCCCTTGGGCTTGCCCGTGGTGCCCGACGTGTAGAGCAGGTACAGGAGGTGTTCGGCCTCCATCGGCTCGGCCGGACAGTCGGCCGAGGCGTCGGCCATCAACTCGTGGTACCAGACATCGCGACCCTCGACCATCTCGACGTCGTTGCCGCCGCGCCGTACGACCACCACGTGCTCGATCGTCGGCGTCGACGCGCACGCTTCGTCCGCGGCGTCCTTGAGCGGGAACACCGAGCCGCGGCGGTGACCACCGTCGGCGGTGATCAGCACCTTCGCCTCGGCATCGTTGATGCGATCGGCGAGTGCCTGCGCCGAAAAACCGCCGAACACCACGCTGTGCGGGGCACCGATCCGGGCGCAGGCGAGCATCGAGACCACCGCTTCGGGGATCATCGGCAGGTAGATGTTCACCCGGTCGCCCTTCGCCACCCCGAGCGAGGTGAGGACGTTGGCGAAGCGGCACACCTCGTCGAGGAGCTCCTGGTACGTGATCGTGCGGGTGTCGCCGGGCTCGCCTTCCCAGTGGATGGCGACCTTGTCGCCCCGGCCGGCGAGCACGTGGCGGTCGAGGCAGTTGTACGCGACGTTCAACGTGCCGCCGTCGAACCAGCGGGCGTTCGGGATCTGCCAGTCGAGCGTGGTGTGCCACGGCTCGGCCCAGTCGAGCAGCTCGGCGGCCTGCTTCGCCCAGAAGCCCTCGTCGTCCTCTGCGGCCTCGTCGTAGAGGAACGTGCCGGTGACCAGCGAGTTCGCCTTGAACTCCTCCGACGGCGGGAACTTCCGGTTCTCCGCCATCAGCGCATCGATCGTGTCGTTCGTCTGCCCGCCGGTCGGTTCCTCAGCCATGCCGCCGATGGTAGATCACGCCCCTCGCGTCCCCCACCGGCGGAGCTCTCCCGTGCGATGAGCGAGAACCCCCGTATCCGGGGGTTTCGCTCATCGCTGTGGGGTGGAGCGCCACTCCGCGACGAGGAAGGCGCCGAGGCCGGTGGGATCGAGGATGGCCTCGGACTCGGCGACCCGGCTGCGCATGCGCATCGCCTCGAGACCGGGCCGGGACGCCTGCTCGGTCCACACCCGCACGCCTTCGGCCACGAGTTCGGCGATGCCCCATCGCTGGAGGAACTGCGCCTGTGACCGCGACGAGTCCGGCTCGGGGAGCTGGTCGAACGGGATGTCGATCGTGATGTCCTGGTCGCCCGCGTCGGCGAGGTAGTGACCGCCCCGTTCGTTCGACCGGTAGGTGCGCAGCCACTCGCGCCACGGACGCATCGCGAGGGCGCCCGTGCGCGGCGTGCCG
The DNA here is from genome assembly GCA_963752815.1 of Ilumatobacteraceae bacterium. GTDB lineage: Bacteria > Actinomycetota > Acidimicrobiia > Acidimicrobiales > Ilumatobacteraceae > Sva-07. The sequence goes on from CAVVZI010000015.1 coordinate 255,718, forward strand.
TAGTCGATGCAGACCAGCGTGCCGGCGTCGAGCAACCGGCGCGCATCGTCGACGAACGCCGCCGCACGCTCGACGAGCGGCGCCCGCGCTCCGACGATCGGGCGGGGCGGGAGCCACGGCGGAGGCGGATCGATGACGTCCGAGAGCACCTCGACGAACCGACCGGCTCGATCCACGTCGACGAACGCCTCGCGCCATCCGTTGTCGAACACCGCCAACCGGAACGGCAGGTTGTCGAGCAGCTCGTTGGCGATCACGACGCCGCGGATCGGTGCCGCCGGAAGATCGGGACGCGACTCGATGCCGTCGGGATGGCGTTCACGCTGCGCCGGCGACACCTCCACTGCCACGTACGTCAACGCGTCGAGGCAGGCCGGCCGGGCCGCGAGCACCGTCCGGGCGAGCGTGCCCGGGCCCGCACCGGCGTCGATCACCGTGAACGGATCCGGCCGTCCGATGCGTTCCCACTCGGCGTCGAGGTAGCCGGCGAGCACGGCGCCGAACAGCGGACCGACCTCGGGCGACGTGATGAAGTCCCCCCGCCGTCCCGCCGACCCACCGTCGGGTCGCATGTAGAACCCCGCCTCGCCGTAGAGCGCGAGGTCCATGAACCGCTCGAACGGAATCGGCCCGTTGGCGACGATCTCGTCCCGAATCTCGTCGGTCATGACAGCGATCACCAGGCTCACAGCTGCGCGAACGAACACGTGCCGACGACCGATCGACGAATTCTTCAAGACAAGTCGGGATGAGTTTCGTCGCTCGCAAGGCGCGTGACGGCGACGTTGCCTTTGGGCAACGAGTCGTTCACGGAACGCCGCGAGCGGGAAATCTGGCCCGACTACGGAGCCAAAGGGCGCCGGTGAGGTCGGGAAGGTTGCCGAAGCGGGCGACGAGGTTCGGGAGCACGCCGAGCACGATCGTGCCGAACGCCGTCATCACCAGGGCAGCGGCGATCGGCGCCGGCGTGCGGATCGGGGTGACGTCACCGTCGGGCGCATCGTCCATCCAGATCACCCGCAGCACGCGCATGTAGTACGCCGCGGCGATCACGGTGTTGACGGCGGCGATCCCGGCCATCACGTAGGCCGACGTGGTACCCGCGTCGAGCACGGCCTTGAACGAGTTGAACTTGGCGAACCAGCCGGCGAGCGGCGGGATGCCGGCGAGCGAGGCGAGGAAGATCGTCATCGCCATCGCCAGGCCGGGGGCGTAGCCGAACAGCCCGCCGAACGACTTGATCTCGCCGCTGTGGGTCTTGCGCGACACGGCGATGATCACGGCGAACGCTCCGAGGTTCATCACGGCGTACACGAGCAGGTACACGATGACCGCGTTCATCGCCGCCGCGCTCGACGCCGGATTGCCGGCGAACGCGAGGGGCATCAGGATGAATCCGCCCTGGCTGACCGAGGAGTACGCGAGCATGCGGACGATGTTCGTCTGCCGCAGGGCCATCACGTTGCCGACCGTCATCGTGAGCACCGACAGGACCCAGAGCAACGGACCGTAGATGTCGTCGACGCCGGGGAAGGCGAGGAAGATCAGGGTCATGATGGCCACGAAGCCCGCCGCCTTCGACGCCACGGAGAAGAAGGCGGTGACCGGCGTGGGAGCGCCTTCGTACGTGTCGGGCGCCCACTGGTGGAACGGCACGGCCGAGATCTTGAAGCCGAAGCCGCACAGGATGAACACGATCGCCACGACTTCGAGGGCGATCGCATCGCCGTCGGCGAGCGCCACGCCGATGTCGGTGAGCTTCGTCGAGCCGGTCGCCCCGTACAGCAGGCTCATGCCGTACAGCAGCACGGCCGACGCGAACACGCCGAGCAGGTAGTACTTGACGCCGGCCTCGTTCGACTTGACGTCACGCTTGCGCCAGGCGGCGAGCATGTAGGCCGGGATCGACAGGAGTTCGAGCGCCACGAAGATGCTCACCAGGTCGCGCGCCGACGCCATCATCACCATGCCGAGGACGCTGCACAGCATCAGGACGTAGAACTCGCCCTGGTAGTAGCCGCCCTCTTCGAGTTCGGTCTGGCTCATCAGGATCACGACGTAGGCGATGAGCAGGAACAGCGCCTTGAGGATCAGTGCGTAGTTGTCGACCACGTACCGGCCGTCGAACATCGAGCGGGAGTCGTCGCCGACCACCGCAAGCGTCACCACCGGCACCAGTGCCGCCAGCATCACGAAGCCGGCGACCGTGGCGATCGCCCACTTCTTCGACTCCTCGATCATCAGGTCGATCCCGAGCACCAGGTTGATGCCGATCACGATGATGATCTCGGGCGCGAGCGCGTGCCAGTCGATCGTCGGCGCCGTGAAGTCGGACGTCTGAGCGAGCAGTGCCGCGATCATTTACCCAGTGACGTTCCGAGACGGGTGACCATCTCCGTGACGGCCGGATCGAAGATCTTGAACATGAGCTGCGGGTAGACGCCGAACACGACGATGGCGATCAGGAACGGCGACCAGGCGATCCATTCGATCAGGCCGACGTCGTGGATGTCGTCGTGCTCGTCGTGATGGAGGTCGTCGTTGGCGGCGGAGCTGAGCGAGTGGGCGACTTGCCCGTGGCCGCCTCCGAGGGTGTGGTGCTCGGCGTCGCTCTGGCCGGCGAACTCCTCGCTGGGCGTGCCGAACGCGGTGCGCTGGTAGAGCCACAACAGGTAGGCGGCCGCGAGCACCGTGCCGATCGCGGCGATGACCAGCAGCGTGCGGTAGAGCGGCTCGCTCAGGCCGAAGCCCGGCTCGTAGGCCGACAGGAGCGCCGGGAACTCACCCCAGAAGCCGGCGAGACCGGGCAGACCGAGCGACGCCATCGCGGCGAAGCCGAGGATCCACCCCATCCTGGGCATCTGGATGAGCATGCCCGACAGGCGCTTGATCTCGAGCGTGTGGTAGCGGTGCTTCACCGAACCGGCGACGAAGAACAACATGCCGGTGATGAGGCCGTGGGCGACCATGCCGAACAGGGCGGCATTGATGCCGAACGTGGTGAGCGTGGAGATGCCGAGCATCACGAAGCCCATGTGGGCCACCGACGAGAACGCGATCAGCCGCTTCATGTCGGTCTGCGCGAGGCATCCGAGCGCGCCGTAGATGATGCCGATCACCGCGAGCACGGCGATGACGGGAGCCCATTCGAGGGCGCCCTGCGGCAGCATCGGGATGGCGATGCGCACGAAGCCGTACGTGCCGAGCTTGAGCAGGATGGCGGCCAGGATGACCGAGCCCTGCGTCGGCGCCTGGGTGTGGGCGTCGGGCAGCCACGTGTGGAACGGGAACATCGGCACCTTGATGGCGAAGCCGAGGAACATGCCGGCGAAGATCCACACCTGCACGTCCTTGTCGATGCCGGCGCCGGCCTCGATCAGGTGCTGGAAGCCGAAGCTCTCCGCGCCCGTCTGGAAGAACAGGGCGAGGAAGGCGACGAGCATGAACGCCGAGCCGAACATCGTGAAGAGGAAGAACTTGAGCGACGCGTACTGCCGCTCCTCACCGCCCCACACGCCGATCATGAAGTACATCGGCAGCAACACGAGCTCGAAGAACACGAAGAACAAGATGAGGTCCTGGGCGACGAACGTGCCGGCCATACCGGTCTGCAGCACGAGCATCAGGATGAAGAACGCCTTGGGGTTCCCGGCGTCGGGCATGTTGTCCCACGAGTAGATCATCACGAGGAACGTGACGGCCATCGAGAGGAAGTAGAGCGGCAGGCTGATGCCGTCGAGACCGACCGTGTAGTTGGAGTGGATGACCGGGATCCATTCCGCGTTGACGAAGAACTGCAGCTTCTGTGACTCGCCGTAGTCGAAGTTGACGAGCGTGACGATGCCGATCGCCAGCGTGGCACCGGCGGTGACGATGCCGACCGTCTTCACGAGGGCCTCGTCCGAGCGCGGGATGAACAGCATGACCAACACACCGAGCATCGGGAGGAACACCCCGACACTCAGGAGCCAGTTCATATCAGTGAGTGTTTGCATGGATCTTCAACAGCACTTTCAGTTCACGTTGACGATGACGAGGACGATGGCGGCCACTGCGATGGCGCCGAACAGCAATGCGCCGTACTGGTTGACCTTGCCGGACTGGACGGGTTGCAGGCCGTGGCCGGTCTCGGAGGCCACGGCTCCCGAGGCGTTGACGGCGCCGTCGACGATGCGTTGGTCGATGTTCTTGTAGACCCAGTCGCCGGTCTGTTTGGTGTTGTGCCCGACGCCGTTGACGATCCCGTCGATCACGTGCTGGTTGAACCAGTACGTGGCACTGGCGATCGGGTGGGCGATGGCACGAACGATGACGCCTTCGTAGAGCGCGTCGAGGTAGTACTTGTTCTTGAGGAACAGATAGCCGCCGCGCATGACCCGCGAGCGGTCGGTGAGGCCGACGAGCCGCTTGTTCCGGCGACCGTAGAAGGCGATGCAGAACGCGATGGCGATGGCGTAGGCGCCGGCGACCACACCGAGCGAGAGCATGATCTTGGAGAAGGTGGGCTCGGCGTGGTTCTGCGTCGGCATGAAGCAGACGGTTCCGGGTTCGGGCGTCTCGAAGCCGCAGCCGGTGGCGAGGTCCTCCTCGCTGGCATCGCCCTCTTCGGCGGCCAGCACGCCCGGTGCGACCACCATCGGATTGCGCAGTTCGATCGACTCGCCGGGCCCGGTGGCGATGATGAAGTCCTCGATCTCGACCGCCGCCGATCGCGGCTCGATGTAGGTCTTGAAGCGCTCCCAGTCCTCACCGAGCGGCGTGGCGTTGAGGAGCCCGACCGTCGCCGACAGCACCGCGAGGATCACGATCGGCACCAGGAGCAACGGCCCCGACTCGTGCGGCCCGTCGTGGTGGTCGTCGTGGCCACCGTCGTGATCGTGACCGTCGTGGTCGTCGTCGTGACCGGCGTCGGCTCCGTTGCCGCCGCTCGGTGCGTGATCGTCGAGCACGTTCGCCGCCGCACCGAGGGAGGCCGGTTGAGCGCCGACGGTGAGCGTCTCCATCTCGTGCTCTTCGGCGTGGTCACCGAACGCGTGGTGACCGCCGGCCGCCGCGCCGCGGGGCTCACCGAAGAACGTGAGGTACGTCGCTCGCGTCATGTACATCGCGGTCAGGGCCGCTCCGCCGAGGGCGGTCCAGAAGAAGAACGTGTAGCCGAGGTGACCGACGTTGTCGATGATCTCGTCCTTCGACCAGAAGCCGGCGAACGGGAACACACCGGTGAGCGCCAGCGTGGCGGCGATCCAGCACCAGAACGTGACCGGCATCTTCTTGCGCAGCCCGCCCATGTCGCGCTTCATGTCGAAGGAGTGGTGCGAGCCCGAGTGGCTGACCGAGCCGGCGCAGAGGAACAGGCAGCACTTGAACATGGCGTGGGTGAAGATGTGGAACACCGCCGCGACCCAGGCCCCGGTTCCGAGGCCGAGCATCATGTAGCCGAGCTGCGACACGGTCGAGTAGGCCAGCACCTTCTTGATGTCGTCCTGCACGAACGCCAGCACGGCGGCGATGACGATCGTGATCGCGGCGATGATCGCGATGAACGACAACCCGCCCTGGCCGATGTTGAACCCTTGCCAGAACACCGGGTAGAGCCGGGCGACGAGGAACACGCCGGCCACGACCATCGTCGAGCTGTGCAGCAGCGACGACACCGGGGTCGGCCCGGCCATCGCGTCGGGCAGCCACGTGTGCAGCGGGAACTGGCCCGACTTGCCGATGCAGGCGATGAACAGGGCGATCGAGCTCACCAGCAGGATCGTGCTCGACGCTTCGCCCGACAACGCCCAGGCCTGGATGGCCGAGATGTTGAAGCCGTTGCTGTCGAGGTTGTCCTGCGCCCACTGGTTGGCGCCGAAGAAGATGATGATCGTGCCGACCAGCAGCCCGACGTCGCCGACGCGCACGGTGAAGAACGCCTTCAGCGCCGCTCGGGCGTTGGCCTCTTCCTCCCACCAGTGCCCGATCAGCATGAACGAGCAGAGACCCATGATCTCCCAGCCGAGGATCACCTGGATCATGTTCTCGGCGAGGACCATCACGAGCATGCCCGACGAGAACAGGGTGAGGGCGGCGAAGAAGTGGGTGTAGCGGCGATCGCCCCGGACGTAGTCGAGGCTGTAGATCTGGACGAGCAGCGAGATGAACGCGACGGTCCAGAGCAGCATCATCGCCAGGCCGTCGATCCGCGAGCCGATGGCGAAGTCGAACCCGTTGCTCGACCACCACGTCCAGGTGCGCACGACCGGTTCGACGAACGGCTCGGCGCCGTGGCCTTCGGCCTGCTGCGGTGCGAGCGCTCTGGTGAGGCCGTGCACGAAGCCCTGAGCGGCCGCGCCGTCGTCGGCCGAGTTGGTGCGCTGGACCCACTGGATCGCCGTGCCGGTGGCGAGCACCAGCGAGGTCGCCATCGAGGCGATACCGATCTCGGAGCCCTTGAACGGCATCCGCTTGCCGACGGCGATGATCAGCGCGAACGCGATGGCCGGGATGAGAGCGATCAGCCAGGCGTTCTCGAGGAACCACCCGGAACTGAGCTCGTGTGCTTCTTGGGCGAGCATGTCAGCCCTTCATCTCGGACAGTTCGTCGAGCGAGATGGAGCGGCGATTGCGGTAGATCATGAGCACCATCGCCAGCCCGACGCCGACTTCGGCTGCCGCGACCGCGATCACGTAGAGGGCGAACACCTGGCCGTCGGCTGCACCGTGCATCAGGGAGAACGCGATGAGGTTGAGGTTGACGGCGTTGAGGATGAGTTCGATCGACATCAGCACCAGCACGGCGTTGCGCCGGGCGATGACCCCGTACACACCGATGCTGAACAGCACCGCGGCGAGCAGGAAGAAGTTGACAGCCAGCACGGTCGGCTCAGTCCTTCCTGGCCAGGACGATGGCGCCGATGGCGGCCGCGAGGAGGACGAACGACAGCGCGATGAACGGGATCAGGTACGGCGACAGGAACAGGTCGCTGAGCGCCGAGGTCGGCGTCGGCCCAGCGGGTTCGGGCAGGGTCGTGTCGTCGAACGCGTCGATGCTCACATAGGCGAGCAGGCCGAACAGGACGACGGCGACGGGGATGCCGAGCATCCAACCCGGGTTGTTCAGGCCCTGCTCCCCGCCGAGCCTGGCCCGGGTGAGCATGATGCCGAACAGGAACAGCACCATCACGGCGCCGATGTACACGAGCACCTGCGACACGGCGACGAACTCGGCGGCGGCGAGGATGTACTGCGCGGCGACGCCGGCGAGCACCATCACCAGCCAGAGCGCGGCGTGCACGACGTTCTTGGTGGTGACGACGCACAGCGCGGCGAAGATCATGATCGCGGCGATGATGCCGAACGCCACGTTCTGGGCGACGTTGATGTCGTCGGCCGCGAGGAGAACGATCCCGCTCACTGCTTCGCGCTCATTTCTTCTGGGCTCCCACTTCGAGTTCCGGCGCCTCGGGCACCGTCTGCATCCATTCGCCGAGCTTTTCCTTGTCGTGCAGCAGGTCGGCGATGCGCGGCTCCGAGTACTCGTACTCGGGGCTCCAGAACAGCGCGTCGAACGGGCAGACCTCGACGCAGATGCCGCAGTACATGCACAGCGCGTAGTCGATGTCGAAACGGTCGAGGTGGTTCACCTGACGGGGCTTGCCGCCCGCGCGACGCGGCGGCGCGAGCTGCTTGTGGCCTTCGATGTAGATGCACCAGTCGGGGCACGAGCGGGCGCACAGCATGCAGGCGGTGCAGTTGCCCTCGTGGAGGGCGATGACGCCACGGGCACGGATCGGCGGCGTTTCCTTCTCGTGCGGGTACTGGACGGTGTTCGCACCCTTGGTGACCGTGTCGGCGAGGGTCCCGAGCGTGACGCCGAGACCCTTGATGAGACCGGGGACCTTCATCACACAGCTACTTTCAAGATCGCAGTGATCGCCGTGTTGAAGAGTGCCAACGGGATCAGCACCTTCCACGCAAACGTCTGCAGTTGGTCTTCACGGAACCGGGGATAGCTGAACCGCACCCACATGATGATGAACGTGAGCACCAACATCTTGGTGAACATGATCAGCGGGCCGACCAGGTTCATCCAGTTGGCGACGTCGTCGATCCCATCCCAACCGAACCACTCGAACGGGACGCCCCAGCCGCCGAGGAACAGCACGGCGGCGATGAAGGCGAACACGCCGGCGGTGGCGAACTCGGCGATGAAGAAGATGAGGAAGCGGAAGCCCGAGTACTCGGTCATGTAACCGGAGACGAGTTCCGACTCGGCGATCGGCATGTCGAACGGCGGCTGGGTCAGTTCCGCCTGCACCGCGACCATGAAGATGAGGAAGCCGAGGAACTGGGTGATGATGAACGGGTTGCCGAGCCACTCGAACCCGAAGATCGCGCCGGTGTTCTGGGTCACCACGATGTCCTGCAGGTTCATCGAGCCGGCCTGGATGACCACGCCGAGCGTGGCGAGCACCAGCGGCAGTTCGTACGCGATGAGCTGGCCGGCGGCGCGCAGGCCACCGAGCAGCGAGTACTTGTTGGCGCTCGCCCAGCCGGCGATGAGGATGCCGAGCACGCTCACCGACGACACGGCGAGACCGAAGAAGATCCCGGTCTCGAAGTTCGTGAAGTAGGCGTCGGGGCCGAACGGGACGATGACGACGAGGAGGAACGTCGAGACGAGCACGACGAGCGGCGCCATCCGGAAGATGCGGACGTCGGCGTTCTCCGGGGCGAGGTCCTCCTTCTGCAGCCACTTGCCGACCTCGGCGAGCAGCTGCATCGAACCGTACGGACCGGCTTCCATCGGCCCGAGCCGGCTCTGCATGAACGACATCATCTTGAACAGGAACAGGTAGACGATGGTGCCCGCCGGGAGCAGGACGGCGACGAGTCCACCCAGGACGCGCAACAGCGATTGACCCCAGTAGGGAACGTCCACGGCCAACGAGGAGATCATGCCTGCATCACCTGTCGATGTCGCCGAGGATGAAGTAGAGCGAGGCGAGGATGGTGATCACGTCGGGGACGTACACGCCCTTGAGCACCCAGGTCGCGATCGAGATGTTGTTGAAACTCGCGGACCGGATCTTGACGCGGAACGGGCCGAGATCACCCTTCGAGACGACGTAGTAGCCCATCTCGCCGAGCGGGTTCTCGGTCGACACCCAGGCTTCGCCCTCGGGAACCTTGATGATGCGCGGCACCTTGGCCATCACCGGCCCGGCGGGGATCTGGTCGAGCAGCTGCTCGACGATCTTGCAGCTCTCGCGGGTCTCCTGCAGGCGGACCCAGCAGCGGGCCCAGCTGTCGCCGTCGGGGTGCGTCCACACCTTCCAGTCGGCCTTGTTCCAGGCCAGCGGCAGGTCCTGGTCGCGGCGCAGGTCGTAGTCGACGCCCGAGGCGCGCAGGTTGGCGCCCGACAGCCCGAAGTCCTTGGCGATGTCGGCCGGGATCACGCCGATGCCACGGGTGCGACTCTGGAAGATCTCGTTGCCGAACAGGAGGTCGTCCATGGTGTCGCAGAACGCCTGGAGCTTGCGCATCACCTGACGGGTCTCGTCGATCCAGCCCTTCGGCAGGTCGTCCTTGAGGCCGCCGATGCGGTCGAAGTTCGGGTGGAACCGGCCGCCGGTCGCGCCCTCGATGAGGTTGAGCACGTACTCGCGGTCACGGAAGGCGAGGAACACCGGCGTGACGGCGCCCATCTGCACGCCGAGATCGCCGAGGAACAAGCCGACGTTGGCGATGCGGGAGAGCTCGAACAGGATCGTGCGGATCACCTGGGCGCGCGGCGGCGCCTCGATGCCCATGAGCTTCTCGCCGGCGAGGATGAACGGCACCTCGTTGGCGAAGCTGCCGAGCCAGTCGATGCGGTTGACGAGCGTCGTCACCTGCGGGAACGTGCGGACCTCGGTCAGCTTCTCGTACCCGCGGTGCATGTAGCCGGCGACGGGCTCGGCCCACACCACCTGCTCGCCGTCGAGGCGACAGATGATGCGCAGCGTCCCGTGGGTGGCCGGGTGCTGCGGGCCGATGTTGAGGGTCATCCCCTCCGTCTCGAGCTCGACGTTCAGGCGCGCGTCCGCGGCCTGGCTGGCGATGTAGCTCAGCTGCTGGCGATCGGTGAGGTTCGTCACGATGCTTCGCCGTTCTCCGTGGTGGGCTCGCCGTCCGCTTCGCCGGCGCTTTCCTCGGCGGGCGCGGTGGCCTCTTCGACCGCGGGCATCGGTTCGACGTCGACGATGCCGGGCCACGGCTTCACCATGCGGGCGAGCAGGGGGAAGTCCTTGCGCAGCGGGAACCCCTCGAAGCCGGTCGGCAGGTACATGTTGCGCAGGTCGGGGTGGCCGTTGAAGCCGATGCCGAACATCTCGTGGCACTCGCGCTCGTGCCAGTTGGCGCCGGCGTACACGGCCGACCACGAGTCGACGACGGCCGCGTCGTCGGGGACGTCGGCCTTGATCGTGATTCCGACGTGACGGTCGAGATCGACCACGCGGGCGAACACCTGCAAGCGGGTCTCGCCGCCGGTGACACCTTGGCGGATCTCGGTGTCGGGCGCGACCGGCTCGGCGGTCGGGTCGTCCTCGCCCTTGCCGTACGGCGACGGCAGCCAGTCGATCGCCGACAGGAAACTGAAGAACGTGAAGCCGGCGGCCTTCAGGGCCTCGCCGGTCTGGCGCCATGCGTCGGTGCGGACGCGCACCCACAGGTCGTCGTTCGGCGTGATGTGGGTGGCGACGAGCGCGTCGCCGATGCGCGACCGCAGGTCGTCGATGATCCCCTCGCGGAGACCGTCGCCCGGGAGCGCGAGCGTTTCGTCGGAGACGGCTGCGTCGGCGGCCGTCTCAGCGGACTGATCACTCAATGGGGCCACCACCCACCACGATCGGCTGGCGGGGCGGCACGGCCGTCGGGATCGGATCGGCCGACACGCCGTGCGTCCGCGCACCGCCGTCGTCGATGATCGCCGTGCTCTTCTGGTTGCTGCGGTATTCGTCGCCGCGCCACTTGGCGGCCATGTCCTCGTTCTTGATGCGCTGCTGGAGCAGCACGACCGCTTCGAGCAGCGCCTCGGGCCGCGGCGGGCAGCCGGGCACGTAGATGTCGATCGGGATGATCTGGTCGACGCCCTTGGTGACCGAGTAGCTGTCCCAGTAGGGCCCACCGCAGTTGGCGCACGAGCCCATCGAGATGGCGTACTTCGGCTCGGGCATCTGCTCCCACAGGCGGCGCACGGCCGGGGCCATCTTGTCGGTGACGGTGCCCGAGACGCAGACGAAGTCGGCCTGCCGGGGGCTGGCGGGCAGCGGGATGACGCCGAGGCGCATCACGTCGTAGCGCGGTGAGGCGAACGCGGCGCCCATCTCGATCGCACAGCAGGCGAGGCCCCACTGGTAGACCCACAGCGAGTACGACCGGCTCATGTTCAACAGCTTCGTCAGCGGAGCCGGCATGCGACCCTTGTCGACTAGACCCATCGGAGGAGTCCTCGCTTCCATGCGTAGACGAGCCCATCGAGCAGCAGCACGATGAAGATGAGCATGGCGACGAGCCCGAACGTGCCGTACCGCTCGATCGAGGCCGCCCACGGGAACAGGAACGCGGCCTCGACGTCGAAGATCACGAAGAGCAGGGCGAAGACGTAGTAGCGGATCTGGCTCTGCGACCACCCGATTCCGACCGGGTCGACGCCCGATTCGTACGCGACCGATTTGTCGTAGTTGGGGTTCGACGGCCTGATCAACGCGGCAATGCCGAGCAGCAGCCCACCGATCAGGAGAGCCGCTGCGCCGAACCAAACGACGGTCAGGTAGTCACGGAGGAACTGCGACATCGGGCCCCGAAGATACCAGGGCCCAGGAAATCCGACCCAAATGAGGTCGGATCCCGGGGCCCTGGGATGTTCAGATCACGTGGAGGTGACCGCGCCGGCTTCGCCGCGCACGATTTCGGGGCCGACCACCATCCAGAGCGCGCCGGCGACGACGGCGCCGATCAGCGGGAACACGATGAACGCCCACACCTGTCCGAGGGCCCAGTCGCCCTGGAACACGGCCGTGGCGATCGAACGGGCGGGGTTGACCGACGTGTTCGACACCGGGATCGAGACCATGTGGACGAGGGCGAGTCCGAAGCCGGCGGCGATCGGGCCGAAACCCTTCGGGACACCGGACTCGTCGGTGGTGCCGAGCACGATCAGCACGAAGACCGCGGTCACGACGATCTCGATGATCGCCACCGACATCAGATCGAATCCGGCCGGCGAGTGCGCGCCATAGCCGTTCGACGCGAAGCCGGCGTTCTGCGCCAGGTCGAGATAGCCGTTCGTTCCGCTCAGGATGAGGGCCAGGAGCCCAGCCCCGACGATGCCCCCGACGACCTGGGCGATCCAGTACGGGGCCGCCTTGGCCGGTTCGAGTTTCTTGGTCATCACCATGCCGAGGGTGACCGCTGGGTTGATGTGGCAGCCGGAGATACGGCCGATGAGATAGGCCATGGTCATCAGGCTGAGCCCGAAGGCGAGGGCCACGCCGAGGATGCCGACGCTGAGCCCCTGATTGAAGGTACCGGTGGCGAAGATCGCGGTGCCCGGGCCGCCGATCACGAGGATGGCGGTACCGATGCCCTCCGCGAGCACGATTCGTGTGGTTTGGTTCATGCAGTCCCCTTACTGATCGCGCCCCTGGACGAAGCGACGGTCATGACGCTATTGCACGCCTCGGAGCCGATCGGGGACGGTCGACATCGGTACGGTCGCGCGCATGACCACCTCGCCAGCACCGACCCCGGAACTCCGCCTGCTCGTCGACAACGTCGACTTCGGCGAGGGCCCGCGCTGGCACGACGGCCGCCTGTGGTACTCCGACTTCTACCAACGGGCGATCTACGCGGTGACCACCGCCGGCGAGCGCACCGTGATGTTCGGCGACCTCGACGATCGACCGTCCGGACTCGGCTGGATGCCCGACGGCAGCCTGCTCGCGGTGGCGATGACGAGCCGGTCGGTGTGGCGCGAGGTGGACGGGACGCTCCAGCCCCACGCCGATCTCTCCGCGATCGCCACCGGTCACTGCAACGACATGGTCGTCGATGCTGCCGGGAACGCCTACGTGGGCAACTTCGGGTTCGACTTCGAGGGCGGCGCCACGTTCGCCGCCGCCGATCTCGCGCTCGTGCGGGCCGACGGATCCGTGGAGGTCGCCGCCGAGGGCCTGGCGTTCCCGAACGGTTCGGTCATCACCCCGGACGGCTCGACGTTGATCGTCGGTGAGTCGTTCGGCGGCGACTACGTCGCGTTCGACATCGCCGACGACGCGACGTTGTCGAACCGTCGGGTGTGGGCGGCGATCCCGGGCGCCGCCCCGGACGGTTGCGCGCAGGACGCGGACGGCGGGATCTGGTTCTCCGACGCCTTCGGCTCGCAGGTCGTGCGCGTGCTGGAAGGTGGCGAGGTCACGCACCGCGTCGCCACACCGATGTCGACCTACGCGTGCGCGCTGGGCGGGGACGACCTGCAGACCTTGTTCGTCCTGTGCGCGCCGGCGACGCATCCCGACGAACTCGCGGGCAAGGCGCTCGGCGCGATCTTCACTCTGGACCTGGGTCAGCTCGACTGAGGTCGTCCAGGTCGACTCGCCCGATCTCGTCGAGGTCGTCACGACCGACCTCGTCCAGGTCGGCGACGACCAGGACCGGGGCCGCGAGCAGTTCGCGCCCGACCCAGTAGGGGACGATCTGGCCGATGGCGATGGCGATGGCGATGATCACGAGCAACAGGCGGCTGAGAGCGAGCTGGTTGCCGATCTCGCTCAGCGTCGACTGGGCGAGTGCGTGGGCGTCGTCGGTCGACGCCTGCGCCTGGGTGATCACCGCGGTACTGCCGGCCACGGCGGTGCGGACGTCGTCGACACTGGCGGCCAGATCGACCAGTTGCGCGTTGAGGTCGTCGGAGCTCGCCGAGAACGTGTCGAGGTCGGTGGTCGCGGCGCGGATGTCGTCCGCCAGCGGTCCGATGGCGGCCCGCAGATTGGTGACCGCGTCGCCCAACGGGACGTCGGGGTTGTAGTCGGGGGCGAGGGGGATGCGACTGAGTGCCCCGAGCGTGGTGTCGATCGTGCCGGCGATCGACTCGAGCGAGCCGAGGCCGTTGTCGATCCGATCGATCGTGTCGGGCAGCGTTGCCGCCAACTGCGCCGTCGAGCCGGCAACTGCCGTGGTGGCGTCGATGCCGTCGCCGACGGCGAGGATCGTCGAGCTGAGTGCCGCGAGTGCATCGTCGACGGCGTCGACCACGTCGTTGGCCACGTCCAACGACGTGTCGACCGCCGACAGCGTCTCCTCCGCCAGCACGAGACCCTGCTTGTTGGCGTTGGACAACTCGCCGAGGAACTGCCAGCCGACGACCGCCCCGACGAGCGCGCTGACCACGCCCACGTACGCGATGACGACCATGATCCGTCCGGCCGACCGCCTGGTCAGCCCGAGGTGGCTCGGCTCGTCCGTTCGCTCATCGGTCATGTCGTCACCAACTCAAAACACTCGTTTGCGTCAGGATTTCGGTGGACCGGTCCACCGAAATCCCGACGCAAACGCAAATCGGGGCGGCGGGGATCGCCGGGGTGGGCGCGATCGGAGGGGTGGGACGGGATGCTCACTTCGAGCGGAGGCTCCGGCGTAGCGCGAACACGGCGATGGAACCGTAGATCACCACCAGCGCCGTCAGGCCCAGGATGTCCTCGGTGGCCGGCCGCTCGCCGAGCAGCATCACCGTCTGGAACGACCGGATGCCATAGGTGACGGGCAGTGTCCACGAGATGTACTTCACCGGATAGCTCAAGTTGTCCAGCCCGAGGATGAAGCCGCTGAAGAACATGCCGGCGAGCAGAGTGAGCATGGCGAACTGCACGGCCTGGCTTTCTGTGGACGAGACCGACGACAGCACCATGCCGAGCGCGAGCGATGCCAGCAACACGCCCACGACCATCGCCGCGAACCACACCACCTCACCGGCGAACGGCACGCCGAGGAAGAACGTCGCCGAGGCCGTCAGTGCGGCCGCCACGGCGCCGCCGATGAGGAGATACGCCGCGCACTTGCCGAACAGGATCTGCATCGACGACAGCGGCCCGATGCGGAGCAACTCGAACAGGCCGGTGCTGCGGTCGCGGACGAGCGACAAGGCGGCGAACGTGAGCGCGAGGTGCTGGAGCAACAGCGCCAGTGCGGCCGGAGTGAAGTAGTCGGTGGGGTCGATGTCGGTACCGATCACACTCGACGTGTCGACGGCGAACGGCCGCACGAGGACGGCGGGATCGATGGTGGCGAGTTGGCTCGTCGTGTCGGCCATCGACTGGGCATCGGCGAGGAAGGCCGCCGAGTCGAAGCTCTCGCCCGACGCGGCCCGCTCCCGCAACGAGTCCACCAGTTCGCTCGCCTGGGTCAGCTCGGCCGTGTCGGCGGCGTCTGGGGCGAGCCGATCGATCAGGTCGACCGAACCGTCGATCGCCGCGCTGAGATCGCCGAGCTGCCCTTCCGCGTCGGCGAGCAGGCCGGCGACGGCCGGATCCGCGGGATCGCGTGCGTCGATGTCCTCGGCGATGGTCAACACGCCGGCGGCGATGTCGGCCGCGGGAGCGAGCTTGTCCTGGGCCGCGCCGGCGACGGTCGACAACACGGTCGCGTTCACCTCCTGCACCGCGAGCCGTGCCGCGATCGCGATCGCCGTTTGTTGGATCGGGTCCATCTCGCGGTTGAACACCTCGATCGTGGCCTGCTCGCCGGCCGTCACCTGGGCCAGCGGATCATCGGGGAACACGACCACCAGATCGACGTCGCCGTCGTCGAGGGACTGCAACGCAGCGTCCTTGTCGCTGACGAAGCCCTCCGACTCGACGAACTGGTCGAGCTGATCACTGTTGGTGTTCATCGTCTCTTCGTAGATCGATCCCTCCTGGGCGACGAACAGCGTGTGCAGCCGCACCGTGTTCTGCGAATAGCCGGTGCCGAACAGCAACAGCAGCACGAACGGTCCGACCACGAGCAGTGCGAGCAAGCGCGGCTGGCGAAGAATCTCGACGAGTTCCTTGCGGACGAACGTCTGCGACCGGATGACCCAGCGCCACGGCCCGTGCGCGCGCCGCAGCTTCGACGACAAGACCGGATCCACCGCGAGGTGGCGCGGCTCGGCGAACTCGTCCGCGCCCAACTGTTCCTCGGCCAACTGTTCTTCCGTCAACTGCTCTCCGGTGAACTGGTCTCCGGTGAACTCGGCTTCGGCCAAATCCGCATCGGCCAAATCGCCTGGAGCCGGTTCGGCTCCGCGGTCGATCGGGGCGGTCACGTCGCCGTCGACGGGGGGACCGTCTCGTCGGCTGCCGGGATCCGGGGCGGCCAAGCGCGTGGATTCGTGACGGATCTTCATGACGCCGCCTCGGCCAACGCGTTGCGGTGACGCTCGACGACCCGCACGAATGCCTCGTCGTAGTCCACGACGTGCTCGGTCGCCTCCACCAGTTCGAGCCCGACGGCATCGAGTCGCTCGCTGCATGTCGGCGAGCGCTTCGTCGGCATCACGAACGACGATGCGCCACGTGACGGCGTCGACTCGTTCGATGTCCCCGATCACGCTCGGCGCGTCGCGGAGTCGGGCGATCTGCTCCGCGGTGGCGTGTTGACGAACCTCCACGTCGATCACCTCGCCGTCGAAGGCGGCGCGCCGCAGATTCTGCGGGGTGTCGAACATCAACAACTCACCGTCGGAAAGGAGTCCGACCATGTCGCAGTACGAGGCTTCGCCCACGTATTGCGTCGTGACGAGAAGCGTGCGCCCCTCGGCCCCGAGCGACCGGAACTGGTTCCAGAACTTCTCCCGCAGGATCGGATCGATGCCGGCGGTGGGCTCGTCGAGGAACAGGTATCTCGGATCGTGGACGAACGTGGCCGCCAGGGCGAGGCGGCGCTGCATCCCACCCGACGTGTCACGCACCCGCTTCTTCCGGTCGTCGGTGAGTTCGACCCATTCGAGCAACTCGCGCAACCGCTTGCGGCGGCGCAGCGGGAGCCCGTACATCGAGGCGTGGAAGTTGAGGTTCTCACGCACCGACAGGTCGCCGAAGAGCGCTGGACTCTGCGGGAGGTAGCCGATCGCCGACCGCTGCTTCGACGACATCGTCGCCGCTTCCACGCCGTCGATCGTCGCGTTGCCGCTCGTGGGACTGAGCAGACCGGTGAGCATGCGGACAGTCGTCGTCTTGCCGCACCCGCTCGGTCCGATCAGGCCGACGATCGCACCGGGTTCGATCGTCAGGTTCAGTCGACTGACGACATCGGTGTCGTCGAACGTCATCGTCAGGTCGTCGGCGACGATGCCAGTGCCCTTCGGGCGCGTCTCGCGTACCACTGTGTGTCCCCAGCCTCTCCGGATCTGTCCGGCCGGAGTCGGTTCTCCCAGCCGAGTCGACCGTTACCCCGTCACGACGGGAGGCAAACGATGTTGCGATGAGCGAAGCGACCGAGCCGTGGACGGTTGGCTCACCGGTGGAAGCACGCTCCAATTGGCGATGAGCGAAGCGACCCCCAAGAATCGAAGGGGGTGGGCGGCTGGCTCATCGCTGAGGGTGGTCAGCCGTTGCCGTCGAGGACCGGCGCGAGGTGCTGCTCGGCCTCCTCGATCGTCCATCCCTTGCGCGCCGCGTACGACTCGAGTTGGTCACGGCGGATGTGGCCGACACCGAAGTACCGCGAGTCGGGGTGGGCCAGGAACAGACCTGACACCGACGAGCCGGGCCACATCGCGAACGACTCGGTGAGCTCGACCTCGACCGTGTTCGGCGCATCGAGGAGTTCGAACAGCGTGACCTTCTCGGTGTGGTCGGGCTGTGCCGGATAGCCGGGCGCCGGGCGGATTCCGCGGAACGACTCGGTCAGGAGGTCGGTCGGATCGAAGTGCTCGTCGGGCGCGTACCCCCACAGTTCGGTGCGCACCCGCTCGTGGATCCGCTCGGCGAAGGCCTCGGCCAGCCGGTCGGCGAGCGCCTTGAGCAGGATCGAGGAGTAGTCGTCGTTCGCCCGCTCGAACGCCTCGGAGAGCGCGATCTCCTCGGTCCCGGCGGTCACCACGAACGCGCCCACGAAGTCCGCCACGCCCGAGTCGATCGGCGCCACGAAATCGGAGATGCTGTAGTTCGGCCGGTCGCCGGTGCGTGCGGCCTGTTGGCGGAGGCCGTGCAGCGTGGCCAGCACCTCGGTGCGCGCGTCATCGGCGAACACCACGATGTCGTCGACGTCGTCGCCGGTTCCGGCGTTGGCCGGCCAGATGCCGACGACCGCTCGCGGGCGGAACCAGTGGTCGCTCACGATCTTGTCGAGCATCGCCAGCGCGTCGTCGTACAGCGGCCGCGCGGCGTCGGCGAACTCGGGATCGGTGAGCACCTCGGGGAACCGCGAGCGGATGCCCCACGTGCGGAAGAACGGCGTCCAGTCGATGTACGGCACGAGTTCGGCGACGGGATAGTCGTCGAACACGCGCAGACCGGTGAACGTCGGCGCGGTGACCGTGGAGGCGTCGAACGTCGGCCGGAAGCGGTTGGCCCGCGCCTGTTCGATCGAGATCCGGTCGCGCGCGACGGTGGCCCGGTTGTGCGACTCGACCACGCGGGCGTAGTCGACCTCGAGGTCGTGGAGGAAACCCTCGCGCAGGTCCGCCGACATCAGGCTGCCGATGACGTTCGAGGCACGGCTGGCATCGGCCACGTGGACGACCGGCCCGTGATAGGCGGGGTCGATCCGCAGGCTCGTGTGGAGCCGGCTCGTCGTGGCGCCACCGATCAGCAACGGCACTTCGCACCCCGTGCGTTCCATCTCGCCGGCCACGCGGACCATCTCGTCGAGCGACGGCGTGATCAGGCCGGACAGCCCGATCACGTCGACGTTGCGGTCGCGGGCGGTTTCGAGGATCGTCTGGACCGGCACCATCACGCCGAGGTCGATGATCTCGTAGTTGGAGCACCCGAGCACCACACCGACGATGTTCTTGCCGATGTCGTGCACGTCGCCCTTGACGGTGGCCAGCAGCACGGTGCCCGCCTTCGAGCCGGCGTCCTCGCCGCCCTCGGCTTCGATGAACGGGGTGAGGTAGGCGACGGCCTGCTTCATCACGCGGGCCGACTTCACCACCTGGGGCAGGAACATCTTGCCGGCGCCGAACAGGTCGCCGACCGTGTTCATGCCCTTCATCAGCGAGTTCTCGATCACGTCGACGGCGCGCGCGGCGGCCTGCCGCGCTTGTTCCACGTCGTCGTCGATGAACGCGGTGATGCCGTTGACGAGTGAATGTTCGAGGCGCCGGTCGACGTCCCACGAGCGCCATTCGGCGGCGACCGGATCGGCCGCTTGCTCGCCGGTGCCGGCGAAGCGCGCCGCCGCGTCGAGCAGTCGCTCGGTGGCGTCGGGCCGACGGGCCAGCACCACGTCCTCGCAGAGCTCGCGCAACTCGGGATCGATCTGGTCGTACACCGCGAGCTGACCGGCGTTGACGATGCCGAGGCGCATGCCGGCCTCGATCGTGCGCAGCAGGAACACCGAGTGCATCGCTTCGCGCACCGGTTCGTTGCCGCGGAAGGCGAACGACAGGTTCGACACGCCACCGGAGATGTTGACGTACGGCAGTTCGTCGGTGATCTGCTTGGTCGCCTCGATGAAGTCGAGCCCGTAGCGGTCGTGCTCCTCCATGCCGGTGGCGATGGCGAAGATGTTGGGGTCGATGATGATGTCGTCGGGCGGGAAGCCGACCTCGTCGACGAGGATGTTGTACGCCCGGCGGGAGATCTCGACCTTGCGCTCGACCGTGTCGGCCTGGCCCACTTCGTCGAAGGCCATCACGATCACGGCCGCGCCGTAGTCGAGGCAGATGCGCGCCTGCTCGATGAATTGTTCGACGCCTTCCTTCATCGAGATCGAGTTGACGATCGGCTTGCCCTGCACGCACTGCAGGCCGGCTTCGATGACGCTGAACTTCGACGAGTCGATCATCACCGGCACGCGGGCGATCTCGGGCTCGCCGGCGATCAGGTTCAAGAACTTGGTCATCGCCTCGACGCCGTCGATCAGACCGTCGTCCATGTTGACGTCGATGATCTGGGCGCCGTTCTCCACCTGGTCGCGGGCGACGTCGAGCGCGGCGGCGTAGTCATTGTCCTTGATCAACCGGCGGAACTTGGCCGAGCCGGTGATGTTGGTCCGCTCGCCGACGTTGACGAACGGGATGTCGTCGGTGAGGGCGAACGGCTCGAGCCCCGACAGTTCGAGGCGCGGCGTGCGGGTCGGCACCACCCGCGGCGTGAGCCCGACGACCGCCTGGGCGATCGCCCCGATGTGGTCGGGTGTCGTGCCGCAGCAACCGCCGACGATGTTGACGAGCCCGGCTTCGGCGAACTCGTGCAGGAATCCGGCGGTGGTCGAGGGCCGCTCGTCGTACCCACCGAGTTCGTTCGGCAGGCCGGCGTTCGGGTACACGCAGACGAGGGTGTCGGCGACCGCCGACAGCTCTTCGACGTGTGGTCGCATCTCCTCGGCACCGAGCGCACAGTTGAGCCCCACCGTCAGCGGCTGCGCGTGGCGGATCGATTGCCAGAACGCGGCGGGGGTCTGGCCCGACAGCGTGCGCCCCGAGCGATCGGTGATCGTGCCCGAGATCATCAGCGGCAGTTGCGTACCCGCGCGGACGAGGGCGCGCCGGGCGGCGACGATCGCCGCCTTGGCGTTGAGCGTGTCGAAGATCGTCTCGATGAGCAGCGCGTCGACCCCGCCCTCGATCAGGGCGTCGATCTGCTCTTCGTACGCCGCGGCGAGGGCGGCGAAGGAGATCGTGCGATAGCCGGGGTCCTCGACCCGTGGCGAGATCGAGAGGGTCACGTTGGTCGGTCCGACGGCTCCGGCGACGAACCGCTTGCGACCATCGCGGCCCTGCGCTTCCTCCGCGGCCTCCCGCGCGACGCGGACCGCGGCGAGGTTCAACTCGACGATGATGTCGTGCGTCCCGTAGTCGCCCTGCGCGATGCGGGTGCCCGAGAACGTGTTCGTCTCGACGATGTCGGCACCGGCGAGCAGATAGCGCAGATGGATGTCGCGCATCGCGTCGGGTTGCGTCAGCACGAGCAGGTCGTTGTTGCCGCGGAGGTCGTGCGTATGGTCCTCGAAGCGATCGGCGCGGAAGTGGTGTTCCTCGAGATCGAGCGTCTGGATCTCTGTGCCCATCGCTCCGTCGAGCACGAGGATGCGCTCACGGGCGAGTTCGGCGATCGGATGATCGGCGAAGGGATGGGTGCGGGAAACGGTCATGCGACGCCTTTCAGCGTGGAGGTTGCGGTGCTCGCAGGTTCGGCACTCGCGGTGTCGTTCGTGGGGGTGCGGTCGGATCGGTCGTCCCGATCGATGCCGAGCCAGACGGTGACGGTCAGGCCGTCGGTGCCCGCGGGCGGCGCGAGGTCGCGGATGTTGGAACAGTGGAGGCCGGCCAGGTCGAGCCAGTGGCGGACCTGGTCGTGGTCGAAGCCGAGACGACGATGGGCCTGCGCGTCGCGCAGGAACTCGTGGCGGTGCGGAGCGAAATCGACGACGAGCAGCCGCCCGTCGGGTGCCACGAGTCGCGCCGCTTCGAGGATCGCCCGAGCCGGATCGTCGAGGTAGTGGAGCACCTGGTGGATCACGACGAGGTCGAAACTCGCGGCGTCGAGCGGCGGGCTGTACACGTCGCCCTGCCGGAGTTCGTAGCCGGTGACGCCACTGCGTTCGAGGTTGGCCCTGGCCACCGACAACATCGAATGGCTCGCGTCGACCCCGACCGCACGGACCGCGCGCGGGCCGAGCAGTTGCAGGATGCGTCCGGTGCCGGTGCCGAGATCGACGAGCCGGCCGACGTCACCGTCGCCGATCACGTCGCCGATCGCGGCTTCGACCGCGGCTTCGGCGGCGTGGAGCGAACGCTCCTCGTCCCAGATCGGCGCGATCTGCTCGAAGTACCCGAGGGCGTTGAGCGCGCGGCGTTCCTGCACGCTCGCCAACCGGCTCCGATCGGCGACCAGTATCGGATCAGCGTCGTCGAAGGGGCCGAGCACTCCGGCGAGCAATGCGGCCGTCGGCCCGCCGTCGACGAGCCGGAAGAAGACCCACGTGCCTTCCCGATGCTTGGCGACGATGCCGGCATCGACGAGCAGCTTGAGATGCCGCGAGACCCGGGGTTGGGACTGGCCGAGGATCTCGGTCAGGTCGGTGACGGTGAGCTCGGCGCGTCCGAGCAACGCCACGATCCGCAGGCGCGTCTCCTCGCCGATCGCCTTCAGCGCATCGAGCACCACTCCGACCGACGCCATCCCGGCACCCTACACCAACGACATAAGGATATCTACATGTTCACAACTCTGAGGACGGGCGGGGACACAGCAGGGGCGGCCGGCACGACATCACAGATACGAGGCACGGGCGTCGTCGGAGAGGCGTTGGGCGAGCCAGGCGAGCGGGATCGACAGCAGCATCACCACGGTGGCGACGACCGTCACGAGCGGCACGTTGTTCGGGCGCGTGAGGTTGTTGAGGATCCACTGCGGCAGCGTCTCCACACCCGGACCGGACGTGAAGGTCGTCACGACGATCTCGTCGAAGCTCAGCGCGAACGCCAGGATCCCGCCGGCGAGCAGCGCCGAGCGGATCAGCGGGAACGTCACGAGCCGGAACGTCTGCACCCCGCCGGCACCGAGGTCGGCCGAGGCCTCCAACAGGTTCGGCGACATCCGGCGCAGCCGCGCGACCACGTTGTTGTAGGCGATCACGACGCAGAACGTGGCGTGGGCGATGACCACCGAATGGAACCCGAAGCCGACCTGGAAGTCGAAGATGCCGAGGTCGATGCGCCGGCTGAACGAGTTCTGCAGCGCCACCGCGGTGACGATGCCCGGCAGTGCGATCGGCAGGATCAGCAGGAACGAGATCGAGGTCTTGCCGAAGAACCGGTAGCGCTGGAGGGCGAAGGCGGCCAGGGTGCCGAGCACGAGGGCGATCGCCGTGGCCACCGCGGCGACCTTGATCGAGGTGATGAATGCCTCCCGCGGCCCATCCGCCTCCCACGCCTTGCTCCACCAGTCGAGGGTGAAACCTCGCGGTGGCCACGACAGCGATGTCGCCGAGTTGAACGACAGGATCACCACGACCACCAGCGGCAGGTACAGGAACGCCAGGCCGAGCCACGTGAAGATCCGCAACGCCCACTGCGCGATCGGGCTCAGATTCATCGGACTCTCCAAGTCACGATGGCCGGCTCACAGATCCTCGAAGGCGTGCAGCTTCGACATCGACACCAGGTACACGACGATGATGAGGATCGGCCAGAGCGTGAACGCCGCGGCCAGCGGTTGGTTCGGGGCGAGCAACGTGCGGGCGATCAGATTGCCGATCAGCTGGGTCGTGCCACCCACGATGTTCGGCATGATGTAGTCGCCGAGCGACAACGAGAACGTGAAGATCGAGCCCGCCGCGATCGCCGGCACGATCGTGGGCGTGACCACCGAGCGGAACGTCCGCAACGGTCGGCCGCCGAGATCCGCCGACGCGTCGAGGAGCGACGACGGCAGGCGATCGAGCCCGGCATAGATCGGCAGCACCATGTACGGCAACCACTGGTACGCGAGCGTGATCACGAGCGCGGCCTTCCCGAATCCCGGCGTCCACCCGATCGTCGACTGCAACACCCCGCCACTGCCCGACGCCGCGAACTTGCTCCCCGGGCTGAACATCGCCCGCCACGCGTACCCCTTCACGAGGTAGCCGGCCCACAGCGGGAGGATCACCGCCACCACGAAGCCACGGCGGGCCCACGGCTTGGCCACCTTCGAGATGTAGAACGCCATCGGCAGCGCGATCACCAGACACAACACGGTGACCGCGAGCGCCACGCCGACGCTGCGCACGACGGTCCAGATGAACGTCGAGGTGGTGAAGGCGGTGTCGAGATTGCCGAGTGTGAACTCGCTCGTGGGCTTCTGTGATGCCTCGTCGAGCTTGAAGAACGCGGTGACCACGAGCAGCGCGAGCGCGCCGATGTAGACGACGAGCAACCACGCCACCGGCGCGGTGACGGTGCTCACGAGCCCGAGCCACGGGTGACGGGTGAACGTGCGCCCGAGCCGCCGCCCCGGGCCCGCCGACGCGGGCCCGGGCGACGACGCGTCCGCGGCGACTGAACTCATCGGAGTCGTCGGCCCCTGCGCATCGGAGTCGGACTCAGCTGCGGAGCTCGCTCCAGGCGTTCACCCATTCGGTGTACGGGACGCAGGCGACATCGGTACGGCCGTCGAGGCACTCCTCGGTGGCCGTCGTCCAGTACCAGACGTCGGTCCAGTAGTCGGTGTCGGCGGCGTGGAAGATCGAGCAGTGATCGGGATCGGCGGTGAGATCGCAACTCAGCGCGTTGCTCGGCGCCTCGCCGAAGTACTCCGCGACCGCGGCGTTGGCCTCGGGCGACGCGATGTGATCCATCCACATGTACATGCAGTTCGGGTTCTTGGCCTGCGACGAGATCATCCACGTGTCCGACCATCCGGTGGCACCCTCGACCGGCTTGACGGCGTCGATCTTCGCGCCGTTGGCCTGAGCGAGGTTCACGATGACCTGCCAGGTCGTGCCCGTCAGGACGCTGCCGTCTTCGAGTCCGGCCTGCTGGTCGGTGTACGACGACCAGTACTGACCGACGAGCGCCTGCTGCTGATCGAGCAGCGCGATCGCGGCATCGAACTGGTCCTGATCGAGGGCGTACGGATTGGTGATGCCGAGATCGGGCTGGGTCGCCATCAGGTACAACGCCGCGTCGGCGATGTAGATCGGCGAGTCGTACACCGACACGGCACCGGGTGCCGCGGTCGAGTCCTCGAACACCTCCGACCACGAATCAGGCGGTGTGGTGTACAGCTCGGTGTTGAACACGAGGAGGTTGGCGCCACGGCCGTGCGGCACCCCGTACGGAACACCGTCGACGCTGTTCCACGGCTGGAGCTTCAGGTCGTCGAAGATGTCGGCATAGTTCGGGATCAGGTCGGGGTTGATCGGCGCCACCTCGCCGCCGGCGATCAGCCGCTGCGTCGCGTCGCCCGACGCCGACACGCCGTCGTACTCACCGGTCTGCATCAGCTGCACCATCTCGTCGGAGCTGTTGCCGATCTTGACGTTCACCTGACAGCCGGTGTCGGCTTCGAAGTCGCTGACCCAGTCGACCGCCGGGTCGGTCGAGCCGTCCTCCACGTAGCCCGCCCAGGCGATGAGGTTGACCTCACCCTCGCCCTCGCCGAGTTCGGTCGGGACGCCTTCGGCAGGCGCCGCCGCGTCGCCGGTGGTGTCGCCGGTCGTGCCGGCCGGCGCGTCCGACGTCGCCGTCGTGTCGGCGGGTGCAGCCGATGTGTCGGCAGCCGCGTCCGCCGTCGTGTCGGCCGCGGCTGTATCGGTCGCTGCTGTGTCGGTCGATGCGGTGTCGTCGTCACTGCCGCACGCGGCGAGCACGACCACCATCGCGGTGGCGATCGCGAGGATTCTCCGATTGGTTCTCATGTTGCCCTTCCTTGTGGTTCGTCGTGTTGCGATTGATCGGGGTCGGCCGGCGCGGCGCCGGCCAAGGCGAACGCCGCGTCGCGCGGCCAGGTGAGCCGCACCTCGGATCCGACCGCGAGGTCGGCGAGGTGCGCGCTCGGTACGCCGACGAGCAGCGGGGCGCGCTCGCCCACGTCGACACGGACCCGGCACTCCGCACCGATGTAGACGACGTCGGAGACACTTCCCGACACGACCACGTCCCCGTGGTCGACGGGGTCGGCGTCGCGCCGGAGCACCCGGATCCGCTCCGGACGGATGACGTGTCGGCCCGGTCCGCCGAGGATGCGCTGCGACATCTCGTCGTCGATCAGGTTCGAGGCGCCGACGAATCCGGCGACGAAGGCGGTCGCCGGACGGTCGTAGATCTCCTGGGGGGTGCCGATCTGTTCGAGTCGACCGGCGTTGAACACGGCCACGCGGGTGCTCATCGAGAGCGCCTCACCCTGGTCGTGCGTGACGAACACGAACGTGACGCCCAACTCGCGTTGGATCGTGCGCAGTTCGATCTGCATCTCCTCGCGCAGCTTGAGGTCCAGCGCACCGAGTGGCTCGTCGAGCAACAACACCCGCGGATGGTTCACGAGCGCCCGGGCCAGCGCGACGCGTTGGCGTTGCCCGCCCGACAGTTGGTTCGGTCGCCGTGTGCCGTACTCACCGAGGCGGACCGTGTCGAGCATCTCCGCGGCCCGCCGGCGGCGTCCGGCGCGCCCGACGCCCTTCACGCGCAAGCCGTACTCGACGTTCTCCTGCACCGTCATGTGCGGGAACAGGGCGTAGTCCTGGAACACGGTGTTCACGTCGCGGTCATAGGGCGCGAGCGAAGTCACGTCGCGCCCGCCGAGCAGAACGGTGCCGGAGTCGGGCCGCTCGAAGCCGGCGATCATCCGCAGCACCGTGGTCTTGCCGGAGCCCGAGGGACCGAGCAGCGAGAAGAACTCGCCGTCCTCGATGACGAGATCGACGTCGGCGACGGCCACGACCGGTCCGTAGGTCTTACGTAGGTGCTGCAGCTCGATCGCGCGCCGGTTCGCTCCGTCGCCCGCACTGATGATCGCCATCGCATCAGCCACATCCGCCGGCTCCCCCCGGCTTCCGCAACCGGCCCGGCCGGCAGCTTGGCGACACCATACATCTGGTCCGCCACGGGGGCCTCCGGTTCGGGTCCTGTGTCGACCCACGGCGCCACGCCGCTCGTCTACCGTGCGTCCGATGACCGGTGTCTTCCACCTCGGACTCCAGCAGGAGGATCTTCAGGGCGCGACGCTGGCCATCGTGCCGGGCGACCCGGCCCGGGTCGAGCGGATCGCGTCGACGATGGAACGACCGACCGCACTCGCTGCGCATCGCGAGTTCACGTCGTGGCTGGCGTGGATCGGCGAGGTTCCCATCGTCGTGTGCTCGACCGGGATCGGCGGACCGTCCACGTCGATCGCCGTCGAGGAACTCGCCCAACTCGGCGTCCGGACGTTCCTGCGCGTCGGCACCACCGGGGGGATCCAACCGTTCACCGAACCGGGCGACGTGATCGTCAGCACCGCCGCGGTGCGGCTCGACGGGACCAGCCTGCACTTCGCGCCGATGGAGTTCCCCGCCGTCGCCGACTTCGACTGCACCACCGCCCTCGTGGCCGCCGCCCGCGCGAGCGGCGCCAGGCTCCACATCGGTGTGACCGCGTCGAGCGACACCTTCTACCCCGGACAGGAGCGCTACGACACCTACTCCGGGCGGGTCGTCGCGCGGTTCCGCGGGAGCATGGCGGAGTGGCAGTCGATGGGGGTGCTCAACTTCGAGATGGAGTCGGCCGCGCTGTTCACGATGTGCACCAGCCAGGGCCTGCGGGCGGGCTGCGTCGCCGGTGTGCTCGTCAACCGCACCCAGCAGGAGACACCCGACGAGGAGACCGCGAGGCGGATCGAATCGACGAGCGTCGCCGTCGTGGTCGACGCCGCACGGCGGCTCGTCGCCATTCCGACGTGACGGCCGCCGTAACCGCCGTTCCCCGCATGCTCAGGGTGATGGCGTGCCGGTCAGGTCGTTGGCCGCGATGAACGCTCGATAGACGTCGATCAGCGACTGCTTCTGCGACTCCGAGAGCCGCTCGTCGGTGGCGATCACCGACTCGGTCGATCGAGGTGCGTCGCCGACATCGGTGTGCCCGAGGTACTTCAGCAGCCGCTCGGTCGGCACGTCGAGCGCGTGCGCCAGTCCGGTGACCACCCGCACCGACGGCTCGTGCAGTCCCCGCTCGAGTTGGCTGAGGTAGGCGTCGGACAGGTCGGCCAGCCGGGCCAACTCGCGCTGGGACAGCTCGGCGAGGCGCCGCTGGCTCTTGATGAAGTCGCCGAGCGCCTTGACGCCCGGCGCGACCAGATTGCGGCGGTCGTCCGCCGGCTCGTCCGGTCGCTCGGTCATGTGACGATGATGCCGCCCACGTCGCTCCCCCGAGAAGTTGTCGGGAGCACGGCGGTGGGCGGCGATCGATCAGCTCGAGCTGGTGCTCGTCGTGGCGGCGGCCTGCTGGGCCGGGGCCTTCTTCGCGGCGGCCTTCCTGGCCGGCGCCTTCTTGGCGGTGGTCTTCACGGTTGCCTTCTTGGCGGTGGCCTTCTTCACGGATGCCTTCTTGGCCGGCGCTTTCTTGGCCGGCGTCTTCTTGGCCGGCGCCTTCTTGGCCGGCACAGTCGCGGCCGTCACCGTTTCGGTGACGTTTTCCGCGACCGCCTCGACGACGGC
This sequence comes from Ilumatobacteraceae bacterium, assembly GCA_963752815.1. Classification (GTDB taxonomy): domain Bacteria; phylum Actinomycetota; class Acidimicrobiia; order Acidimicrobiales; family Ilumatobacteraceae; genus Sva-07. Next base: position 284,068 of record CAVVZI010000015.1, read on the forward strand.
GGGGGCGTCGACGGTGAGCTTCGCCAGCACGCGCTGGTTGAACTCGCGGTTCATCGCGACGGCGCGCTCGACGAAGTCGACGTAGCGTTCGGCGCTCTCGGTCGCCGTCGGGAGCTTGTCGGCGAACGGCACCGCCACCGGCAGTGCTTCTGCGACGCGATCCGCCGACGTCACGGCGAAGTCGGCGAGGCGACGGTTGGCGTCGACGACGTAGGCGAGCACCCGCTCGTTGGCGGCCTCGACACTGTCGGTGATCGCGGCGACCTTCTCCTTGTCGAACGTCGGGGCGTTGAACGGGGGGTTGAACGATTCGGTGAACTTGAACTGGATGCGCATGGCATTCCTCCTGTGCTTGATCGAACTTGGTACTGCGTACTTTACTACGCATATCATGGCGCGCAACGCACGTGCGTGATATTTCTCGCAGATCTCAGATCGGCTGGTTGAGTTCGATCGAGTTGCCGGTCGGGTCGGCGAAGAACGCCTGGCGGCACACGCCGGGGAGCTCCGCCACCCGCGAGACGCGAACCCCGCGCTCGTTCAACACCGCGATCGTCGCGTCGATGTCACCGACCTGCACGGCGAAGTGCTGGCCCACCGGTGCGGTGAAGTCGCTCACCTCGATGAGGTGCAGCTGTTGCTCGCCGAGCCCGAACCAGGCGCCGGCGAAGTCGAACGGCGGACGATCGAGCACGGGCAACTCGAGCACGTCGCGGTAGAACGCGACAGCCGCCTCGACGTCGATCACGTTGATCGACACGTGGTGAACCCGGCGAAACGTCAAGGATGGCTGTGGCACTCCTCCCGAGCGTAGACCGGCCCGGTTCGTCCGTCGACACGCGCCGTGACCTGGCGTTGCGCGTCCGAACCGACGGCGATGTGACGCCATTCACGACCACCAACGGACGATGAATGCCGCATTGCGTCACGCTCCGCGTCTTGACGACCCACCTCCGAATCGTCAGCGTGCCCCCCATGAGCGACGCACTCACGGTGACGCTGCCGGACAGCACGCGACCCGCCGCGCCGACCGCCGGGCGCGGTCGGCTCCGGGTCGACCGGACGGCGCTGGCCACCGTGGCGATGCTGGCACTGTGCATGACCGCCGGCGCGGTGCTGCTCCGCGATCGGGCGCCCGCGTCGGACGACGGCGCAGGCTCCGTGCCGGTGATCGCGCTGATCGGGATCGCCGTCGCCGTCACGCGCTGGCATCCACGCTCCGGTGAGGTCCCGGTGCGCGGCATCGCACCGAGCGTCGCACTGGCGATCGGTGGTGCGGCGGGGCTCCTGCTCGCTGGTCTGGTCGTCTCCGGCGGCCACGGCGGAGGTGCTGGGTTGGCGGTCGGCATGTCGATCACGCTCGGACTCGCGGGCGGGTATCTGCTCGCCTGGGGATACCGCTCGATCGCCCTGCTGCGGACCGTCGTCCTGCTCAGCCTCCTGACGTGGCCGCCGATCGGCGACCTCACCCACCTCATCGTCCGGTCGTCCCTCCAGCAGCCTTCGGATCTCATCTACCGGCGACTCGCGCAGTTCGAGCTCTTCGGTGTCCGGGACGAACCGTGGCGTCTCTTCACGGCCTCCCTCCATCGGGGCTCACTCGTGGTGATCGGCACCCTCGTGCTCGCGATCGCGGCCAGTCGCTGGAGGGTCTCGGCCCGGGTCCTCGTCGACCTGGCACTGACGACGGTCGCCGCCCTCGTGGTCCACCACGTCCTCGTGATGCTGAGCCCGATCGACGACTACGAGCCGACGAGCGCCGGTCAGCTGGCCACCGACCCGGGCATCGAGATCGCCATCGCGCTCGGCGCGGTGCTCGCGCTCGGACTGGTGCGTTCGAGACGTCGCACTCGCGACGGGATGCCGGAGGTCGGCGTGGCCGGAACCGCCGTACGACGCGAGCACCGCGACCCCGTGATCTTCTCGTCGAGCGACTGGGTCCAGCGACGATCGACGACAGCGCTGGTGGCCTGCGGCATGGCGCCGCTCCTGGCCGGCCTGTTCATCTGAACGCCGCTGCATCCGCCAGCGTCATCTTTCGGTCCGCGTTCCCGATCACCTACGAACTGGAGGTCACCGGCATGCCCGTCGTCCCGATCACCGCACGCGTCGCCAACATCGTGCCGCCCGACGATCACGAGATGTGGTCGTACGTGGCCGGCGACGGACGACGGTTTCTCCAGTTCTCGGCCTTCTCGCGCATCTGCCTCGGCGGTGCGCTCATCTTCCTCGGGCTGCGCGGCGACTGGTTGATCCTGCTCCTGCCGTTCGGGATCGGCATCGTGCTCGGCGGGATCATCAACGTGATCTGGTCGACCCAGATCCAGCCGTTCGACCACGAGGCTCACCGCTCGCTCGTGGCAACCGGTGCGAACAGGGCTTGGAGCGTCGACATCTTCATCTGCACCTGCGGAGAGGACCCCGCCGTGGTCGAGAACACGATCATGCACGCCACCGGGCTGCGGCACGACGGCGCCGTCGAGGTCTACGTCCTCGACGACCGCGGCATCGAGGAGATCCGCCGGGCGGCCGAGCTGTGGGGGGCCAACTATCTCGCGCGACCCGACCGGGGGTGGATGAAGAAATCGGGGAACCTGCGCTACGGGTACGAGCGGTCGTCGGGCCAGATCGTCCTCGTCCTCGACGCCGACTTCGCGGTCCGGTCCGACTTCCTCCAACAGACGCTTCCGTACTTCGACGACGACGCCCTCGGGATCCTCCAGACACCGCAGTTCTTCCGCACGTCCAAGGACAACTGGGTGGAGCGGGGCGCAGCCGCTCAGCAGGAGCAGTTCTACCGGATCGGCCTGCGCGCCCGCGACCGACACGACGGCGCGATCTGCGTCGGGACGAACGCCTTGTACCGCCGCTCGGCGCTCGACGAGCGGGGCGGCATGGCGCTCCTCGAGCACTCCGAGGACATCTTCACGGGCATGAAGGTCGTCGACGCCGGCTACCGCGTCGACTACCTGCCGCTGCCCCTCGCGGCGGGCTCGACGCCGAACAACACGGCCGCGCTCGCCTCACAGCAGTACCGCTGGGCGCGCGGCAACCTCGCCCTCGCGGGCACGCCGCTGTTCAAACGCATGCGACTCCATCCGATGCAACGGCTCGGCCTGTGGGACGGCTGGATCTTCTACGTCACGAGCGCGCTCAGCCCGCTCGTGGCGCTGTTCGTGCCGATCGTTTCGCTGGCGCAGGCGCCCGAGGCGATCACGCTCGCCCCGTCCGCCATGGTGTTGCCGGCGCTGTTCACCGAGTTCTACCTCCAGCCTCGATGGCTGCATCTCTCCGACGGTCGGGCCTCGAGACGCGTCGGCTTGATCTCCCAGGTCGCCCACCTCCACGCGCTGCGCGACCACTTGACCGACCGCGACCAGGAATGGATTCCGACCGGCGGCGACCGCCCCAGCGAACGCCGGACCGGCACCGACCAGATCCCGGACCAGATCGCGACGTGTGCCGTCTGGGGATTCGTCATCACCCTGGTGCTGCTCGGCGTGCGCGTCGCCACCGGCTGGGCGCTCACCGATCTCGCTCCCGTCGGAATACTGGCGGCGATCGCCCTGCCCGCCGCACTCGGGACGACGAGGCCGGCGGTCGACGTGCCGCGACTCCCCGCCGCCCCCATCGTCGACGAGGGTCGGGACCCGTTCCTCGACGTCGTCCGGGCGATCTCGATCGTCCGGGTCATGTTCTGGCACGCGCTCGGCTTCTGGTGGATCTCATGGACATTCGCCGCGATGCCGGCGGTCTTCTACGTCTCCGGTGCGGTCTTGGCGAAGAGCCTGCGCAAGGCAAGTTGCTGGACCGTCGTCAAGGCCCGACTCCGCCGACTGATCCCGCCCTACCTCGCGTACGTCACCATCGCGATGGCCACGATCCTGCTCGCCGACCCGACCGCCTGGGCGAACCAGACGGCGCACGTCGTGTCGTGGTTCCTGCCGTACCGCGCGCCCGCCCCGATCGGCTGGGAGGAAGGCTGGTTGTCGACGCCGTTGTGGTTCCTGCGGGCGCTCGTGGTGGTGCTGCTCCTCACGCCGCTCGTGCGTCCCCTCGGCCAGCGTCTGTCCGGTCGCTTCATGTTCGGCGTCTGGATCGGCTCGTTGTTCGTGCTCGACTGGTGGGTGGATCACCAGTCGAGCGAGTTGTCGACGGGGGTCGTGCGCGGGATCGCCGACGTGGTGTGCTTCGGCGGGTTCTTCGCGCTCGGAGCGAGTGCGCACCACCTGCGCTACCGGCTGTCGCGGAATCGGCGGTGGGCACTCGCCGTGGCCTGCCTGACCGCGGCGGGCGCATGGGCGTACGTGGCGCCGCCGATCGACTTGGTCGTCAACAACTCCTACGTGCTGTCGGGCCTCGTCGGCCTCGGTTGGCTCCTCGCGATGTTGGCGCTGGAGGACCAGATCCGTCACGTCGGCGAAATCGCCGCGATCCACCGGTTCGTCGCCTGGATCACCGACCGTTCGATGTCGATCTACCTGTGGCACACGCTGGCCCTCGTGCTCGCGTTCTACCTCGTCGGCGTGCCGAACTCGCCCGGTCAGTACATCATCCTCGCCGCGGTGTTCGCGGTGCTGTTGGTGTCGATCGTCGCGGCCGTCGGCCCGCTCGAATCACTCGGCTCGCGACGCAAGGGTGGTGTTCCGAAGGTGCGTGCCGTGCCGATCGTGCTCCTCGTCCTCGCGCTCGCGGTGGTGACGCAGCAGTCGCAACTCTTTCCCCGATCGAGCGAGGCCCTCGGCCCGCCCACTCCGTCGGGTCGTCCGTTCGGTGGCGCTGGAGCGAGCCCCGCCGAGGCGGCCTCGGTGACTACCTCGGTGAACGCGGCGAACACGGCGAACACGGCTTCCGGGGCGGGCAAGGTGGACAAGGCGGAGATGGCCCGAAGTGGCGAAGCGTGGTTGGCAGGACACGGCGTCGCCGCCGCGGCCGTGGTCGAGATCGGGCAGCCGACCGGCGAGCAACAGGTCCTCGTCCGGTACGGAGACGACGCGGCGCTCGACCCCGGCGCCGAGTTCGAGACGCTGAGCATCACCAAGACGATGGTTGCCGCGGTCGCACTGCAACTCGTGGACGAGGGGAAGCTCACGCTCGACGGACCGCTGCCGCACGTGGACGGCATCGCGACCGAGGTCACCGACACGCTCACGCTGCGCCGGTTGCTGAGCCACTCGACGGGCCTCCAGGACTACCGCGAGAACACCGACTACCGCGACGACATGATCCTGACTCCCGTCGAGGCCGTCAACCTCGCCGTGTCGGGGAGCGATCTCACCTCGACGCGCACGAGCTACGCCGCACCGAACTTCCTCTTGGCGGCGTTGGCGATCGAGACGGTCACGGGTCGACCACTGAACGAGGTGCTCGACGAGCGACTGTTCGCACCGCTCGGCATGCACCACACGCGGGTCGTCAACAACACGCGCGCGGGCTTCGTCGGGCACGGCTCAGGCGGTGTCGTGTCGACGCTGTCGGACCTCGCCCTCTGGTACGACGCCTTGATGCGCCGGCACGTCGTGCTGTCCGACGGGATGTTCCAGGAGATGGTGTGGGGCGGCCGAATGTTCCAGCGCAGCGCCGGACTCGGTGCGTGGCGGCACTGTCCGTGCGGCCCGCCGTCGGAGGAGTATCCGGAGCCGTACCTGTACACGTTCCACGACGGCGGCGACGTCCGGGTCGTCTACATCCCGTCCCGCGATGTGGTGTTGGCCATGCGCTTCTCGAAGCCGCTGTACGACTCGGATCAGATCGTCGGCGACATCGACGACTTCGTCTTCGCGGTGGCCGATCGGCGGGGCCGGCCGGCGACCAACGGCGATTGAGCGCCGGGGCTGTGCCGGTGCCGTTCAGCGACTGCGTCCGCGCAGCCGGTCGAGCTGGCGTCGATCACGCTTGGTCGGGCGACCGGCGCCACGATCCCGTTCGAACAGCGGCACGTACTCGTCGCGGGGCGGAGGCGGTGGGCTGTGGTCGACGAAGCAGGTCTCGGCGACGGAGGCACCCACCCGCTTCATGACGAGCGTGGTCACCTCGCAGATCCGTTCCCGATCGTGCAGCCGGGCCTCGACGCGGTCGCCGATCTTGAGCGGTGTCGCCGGTTTCGCCGTCTTGCCGTTCACCTTCACGTGCCCGCCACGACACGCCGCGGCGGCATCCGAGCGCGTCTTGGTCAACCGCACCGACCACAACCACTGATCCACGCGCACCGTCTCGATCCCCGCAGCCTGCCAGATGTCCGCCGGGGTCTGTCCCCGGCGGACATTCTCAGGGCGCGGGGATCTGTTGCGTGATGCAGTGGATGCCGCCGCCGCCGTAGGCGAGCGTCGCGCCGACCTCCACCGCGAACGTCTCGCGACCGGGGTAGAGGTCGCCGATCATCGCCACCATGTCGGCGTCGGCGGGATGACCGCACGTCGGCACGACGACGAACCCGTTGCCGACGTAGTAGTTGAGGTACGGCACCACGACGCGCTCGCCGTCGACCTCCGCGAACGGGAGCACCGGGATCACGGTCACGTCGAGCGGGCGCCCGGCGGCATCGATCGCGCCCGTGGCGACGCGACGGTCGATGTCGAGCCGCAGCCAGTCGTCCTCGTCGGTGTCGTCGCAGCCCTGGAGCACGAGATGACCCGGTGTCGCGAACGCGGCGATGTTGTCGACATGGCCATCGGTGTCGTCGTCGAGCGCCAGCCCGTGGGGCAACCAGATCAGCCGCTCCACGCCGAGCTCGGAGCGCAACACAGCCTCGATGTCCGCCATCGTCATCGTCGGGTTGCGGTTGGGGTGCATCAGGCACTGGGTGGTGGTGACGATCGTGCCCGCGCCGTCGCCCGTGATCGATCCACCCTCGAACACCATGTCGACCGAGCGCACCGGATCGCCCGCGATGTCGGCGAAACGGCGGGCCGCCAGCGCATCGTCGTCGTAGGGCAGGAACTTGTCGCCCCACGCGTTGAACCGCCAGTCGGTCGCCACCCGCGCCCCGCCATCGTCGACCACGTAGATCGGGCCGGAGTCGCGGAACCACGAGTCGTCGATCGGCAGCTCGACGACCTCCACACCGGCCCCGCACATCGCCGCGGCACGCTCGGCCGTGCGCGGCGCGGCGATCATCGTGACCGGCTCGAACCGCGCGATGGCATCGGCGACCTGGGCGTGGGCGCGCTCGGCGGCGCCGAGCTGGCCGCGCCACATGTCGGCGCGCACCGGCCAGCACATCGCGGTGCCGGCATGCGGCTCCCACTCCGCCGGCCAGCGCGGCATCAGGTTCGGCCGTCGAGCGTGGTGATCGGGCCGTACAGGTCCGGTCGGCGATCACGGAACAGACCCCACGCGGCCCGCCGTGCGCTCAGTTCCTCGCGGTCGAACCTCGCCACCAGCACGGCCTCCCCTTCGCGACCCGCCTCGGCGACCTTCTCGCCGGTGGCGTCGGCGATGAACGACGAACCGTAGAACGTGATCTCGCACGTCCGCCCGATCTCGTGGCCGACCCGATTCGCCGCCACGATCGGCATCAGGTTCGCTCCCGCGTGGCCCTGCATCACGCGCTGCCAATGCCCCGCCGAGTCCCACGACGGGTCCGGCGGCTCGCTGCCGATCGCGGTCGGGTACAGGAGCACCTCGGCGCCCAGCAGCGCCATGCAGCGCGCCGATTCGGGAAACCACTGGTCCCAGCAGATGCCGACGCCGATCGTGCCGTATCTCGTGTGCCACACCCGGAATCCGGTGTCGCCAGGCGAGAAGTAGTACTTCTCGGTGTAGCCCGGTCCGTCGGGAATGTGGCTCTTGCGGTACGTGCCGAGCACCGCCCCGTCCGCATCGACGACGACGACCGAGTTGAACCGCGCCTGGCCGGCCCGCTCGTAGAGGCTCAGCGGAAGGACGACGCCGAGCTCGGCCGCGACTCCCGCGAAGTGCGCGACGGTCGGATGCCCGTCGAAGGGACGGGCCCGCGCGAGATGCTCGGGGAGCTGGTCCTTGCAGAAGTACGGACCCTCGAACAGTTCGGGGATCAGGATGACGCGGGCTCCTTGTCGAGCGGCATCGCGCACCAGCCGCTCGGCGGTGGCGATGTTGTCGTCGAAATCGTCCGTCATCGCCATCTGCAGCGCGGCGATCGCGAGTTCGGTCATGCCACCGACGCTAATGGGATCCGACGAGCGGACGAGCCAGCCGCCTGCGCCCGCCAGGGGGTCGGGTCCGGTCGCGCGCGCGGTCACTCGTCGATCAGCGCGTCGGTCGCCAGCCACAGCGATTCCTGGCGATCGAGGCGCTCGGTGGCCCGATCGCGGTCGGCGCCGGCCACGCCGACGACGAGCACGTCGAGCAGGGCCAGCGTTCCGACGTGGCTGTCGAACGGGCCCGGCGACTCGGCCGCCACCAGGTAGGCGTGATCGGCCACCGACGCGAGCGGCGAGAGCACACTGTCGGTGACCGCCACCACCCAGGCCCCGCGCTCCGACGCCAGTTGCAGGGTGTCGACGACCCAGCGGTCGTACCGGCGGATGTCGATCGCCACGATCGTCGGCGGTGCGCCGGCGAGCGCCAGCCGGCGCGACACGTCGACGGGATTGCCGTCGAGCAGCGACACGCCGGGCCGCAACTGCGACAGCTCGATCACGAACTGCAATGCCACGCCGCGGGAGGCCGCTCCGGACAGGACGAGCACCTCCGACCGCTCGTCGGCGAGACGATCGACGACCGCCCGGGTGGCGGCCGTGTCGATGTCGGTCAAGGTGATCGCGACGTTCGCCTGCTCGATCGCCGCGTGGTCGCGCACGTGGTCGAGCCCCTGGCGTTGTTCCCTGATGCGCTCGGCGGCCGGCCGGAGCTGGCCGCTGAGGTCACGGCGGACCGCACGTTGCAGCCCGACGAACCCGTCGTAGCCGAGCTTGTTGGCGAACCGCACCACGGTCGCCGCGCCGGCCTCGGCTTCGTCCGCGAGGTCGGCCACGGTGCCGAAGCCGACGATCTGGGGTGAATCGAGCACGACCGTCGCGATGCGGCGTTCGGCCGGCGTGAGCTGGCCGCCGTGTGCTCGAACGGTTTCCGCGACGCTCATCGCCCCGACACCGTAGTGGTCATCGGCGTGCTCGGCCGCGGTTGACGATTGACATCATTCCAATTCGCCGCTAATCTGGAACAGACATTCCAATTCGAGCACACCGAGAGGAAGGGCCGCCAGATGTCCGCACTGATCGATCGCCTTCCGATCGACACGGTCGATGCTGCGACGTGGGACGCGGCTCCGATCGGCGCGGACCTTGGCGAACTCGACGAGGCGCTCGTGCACGAGGCCGCGATGCGCGGCCGGAGCCTTCCGATCGACGTCGACGATGCCTTGGCCCGGTTCGCTTCCCAGTCGAACCGCGCGGGCGCGCTCCTCATCCGCAACGTCCCGATCGGCGCCCTTCCGCCGACTCCCGCCACGCCGAGCGAATCGACCGGCAAGGACCTGGCGACCGAACTGACCCTGCTCACGGTGGCGCGCCGCCTGGGCGAGCCGGTCGGCTACGTCCCCGAGCACGGCGGACGCATCGTGCAGAACATCGTGCCGACGCGCCGCGACGCCGACCGCCAGACCTCCACGTCGTCGCGGTCGACGCTCATGTTCCACACCGAGACGGCGTTCCACCCGTACCGCCCGCGCTACCTGCTGCTGCTCTGTCTCCGTGGCGACCCGGCAGCCGAGACGACGATGGCCAGCGTGCACGACCTGTTCGACGTGCTGCCGGCGGCGACCGTCGAGGCGATGTTCGAACCGCGATACCGCACGGCCGTCGATGCGAGCTTCCTCGGCGACCGATCCAACGAGCTCGGCCCGACCATGGCGCTGGTGACCGGCACGACCGACTCGCCGACGTTCGTGTTCGACGCCGACCTCACGATCGGCATCGACCCGGAGGCGCAGCGCGTGGTCGACGCCGTGCGCGACACGCTCGAACGATGCCAGCGCGCCGTCGTGCTCGAGCCCGGCGACCTGCTCGTGATCGACAACAACGTGGCGGTGCACGGACGCTCACGGTTCACCGCTCGGTTCGACGGCAAGGATCGCTGGCTGCAACGGACCTTCGTCGTCGCCGATCTCGCACCGAGTGCCGCCGAACGGAGCGGGCGGGTCATCACCACCGAGTTCGGTGCCCGACTCCCGAGCTGACGGTACGTCCGCTCAGATCTCGACGAGCGTGCCGACCTCGAACACCCGGTCGGCGGGCAACGAGAAGAACCGCGCGGCATTCGCGGCTCGTCGATCGGCACCGTCAGGAGTCGAGCAGCCGCGAGCGGACGAGGGCTTCCTCCGGCGTGGTGAGCGGGCGGTTCGACTTGACGCGCACCGTCATCGTGTCGGAGTCCTCCGGCTCGTGGGTCTCGATGTCGCGCAGGAACACCACGCCGGTGAGCCCGACGTCGTTCGAGGCCGACACCAGACGCGCCGCGGCCTTGTTCGCGTCGGCCCGCTCCCACGCGTCGACGGGGATTTCGATGTCGCTCACGGCGGGCAGTTGCGACAGGTTCGTCACCGATTCGATCGACGCGTGCCCCGCATGCCATGTGGCGCCGTCGACCGTCCGGAGGCGCAACGACGCCGACCCGATCAGGTCGACCGTGCCCTGCACCTCGGCGCCGCCGATCCGCAGGATCACGTCGTCGCCGGCGGCGTAACGGTCCTCGAGGAGGGCCCGGGTGCCGGCGATCACGTCGTTGGCGACGTGTTGGCCGCTGATGGCGATGGCGAATCCCACGAAGCCCGCACTCGAGATCGCGAACACCGGTGACACACCCAGCAGGGCCAGCGAAGCCAGCGCGGCGATGGCGAAGATCGCCACGGTGGCGGTGTGGCCGAGCATCCGGGCCACCGCGTCGGCCCGCTGGCGCTTGCGCGCGTCGGCTTGCCCGTTGTCGCCCAAACGGTCGAGCCGGACCCGCCAACTCCCCTGCGATCGTTGCGCCCGCCGCACCGCCCGGCGCGTGAGTGAGGTGATCACCCGCCGCGCCGTCCAGGAGGCGATGAACGCCACCGGTAGGAGGACGAGTGCTTCAGCGATCGATGCGAACCAGGTGATCATGGCGTGGAGCCTGGCAGGCCACGCGGCGATGCCGACGTCGGGTGGGCACTTGTCGACGTGACATCGCTCACGTCGTCAACTTGTCGCGCGGGGTCAGGCACCGCGCAACAAGTACGTTCGGGGCGGTGGCACGGCTGAGCGCGAAGCGTCGAGGGCTCGACCGGCCGTGTCTCGGATGGCGCGAGTGGGTCGCGCTCGACGAGTGGAGCGTCCCGTACGTGAAGGCGAAACTCGACACCGGCGCGCGAACGTCCTCGCTGCACGCCTTCGATCTCGAGTCGTTCGAGGACGACGGCGTGGAGTGGGTGCGCTTCGAGATCCATCCGTGGCAGCGCTCGACGAACGACCCGGTGATCGCCACGGCGCCCGTCCTCGCGTGGCGGTCGGTCAAGAGTTCGTCGGGTCGATCCGACGACCGACCCGTGGTGATGACGACCGTTTCGCTCGCGGGCACCGCCGTCGACGCGGAGGTCACGTTGACGCGCCGGGACGAGATGGGCTTCCGGATGCTGATCGGGCGAGAGGCGCTGCGGTCGCGCTTCGTCGTCGACCCCGGTGTGTCGTACCGCGGCGGCCGGCCGCCGCGCGAGATCCGGCAGCGGAACCGTGGGCTCACGTGATCACGGCCCGCCGCCCCGGCCGTGATCCGTTCCTGATCGGCGAGATGCTCGTTCCGGCGGGCCGCACCGCGACCGGCGAGCTCCCGATCTCGCGCCTCGTCACGGGCACCCAGATCTCCTTGCCGATCCAGATCGTGCACGGCCGCAAGCCCGGGTGCACGATCTGGCTCAGCGCCGCAGTGCACGGCGACGAGATCGGCGGCGTCGAGATCATCCGCCGGGTGACGAAGAGCCTGAACGCGCGCGCGATGTCCGGCACGGTCATCGCCGTGCCGATCGTGAACGTGCACGGCTTCCTGCAGGGCGATCGGTACCTGCCCGATCGTCGTGACCTGAACCGTGCCTTTCCCGGTTCTCCCAACGGGTCGCTCGCGGCACGCATCGCCAACCTCTTCATGACCGAGATCGTCACGCGCTGCGATGTCGGCATCGACCTGCACAGCGGCTCCGACCATCGCACGAACCTGCCGCACGTGCGCGGTGACCTCGACGACCCGACGACGCGCAAGCTCGCCGAAGCGTTCGGCGCGCCGGTGATGGTGCACGCCCGGTTGCGTGACGGATCGTTGCGCGCCGCGGCGACGGAGAACGGGGCGACGATGTTGCTCTACGAAGGCGGCGAGGCGTGGCGGTTCGACGCGGCCGCGCTCGACGTCGGCGTCCGCGGGATCCGGCGCGTGCTCGGCGAACTCGGGATGATCGACCGCGACCCCGACGACGACGACGGGCCGACGGTGCCGATGGAGAGCAGACGCACGTCCTGGGTGCGCGCCCGCCGCAGCGGCCTGGCGCTCCTGCAGACCGGACTCGGCGCCGAGGTGACCCGGGGCCAGTTGCTCGGCGTGATCCACGACTCGGTGGGAAAGCGGCTGAGCAGGATCACCGCCACGACGTCGGGCGTCGTGATCGGACACATCCAGCATCCGCTCGTCAACCAGGGCGATGCGATCGCCAACATCGCCGAGATCACCGACGCCAGCCATCACGCCAGCCAGGACACGAGCGACGACACGAGCGAGGGACTCCATCCGATGCCCGAGATGTACGACGATTCGACGAGCGAGCTCGCATGAAGCTGGCGATCCTGTCGCGTGCCCCGCGGTCGTACAGCACCCAGCGACTCAAGCTGGCGGCGATCGACCGCGGCCACCAGTGCAAGGTGCTCGACACGCTGCGTTTCGCCATCGACCTGTCGGGCTCCGAACCGGATCTCCAGTTCCGTGGCAAGCCGTTGTCCGACTACGACGCGATCGTCCCCCGGATCGGCGCGTCGATCACCTACTTCGGTTCGGCCGTCGTCCGCCAGTTCGAGCAGATGGACGTGTACACGCCGAACACCGCGAACGGGATCGCCAACTCGCGCGACAAGCTGCGCGCCATCCAGATCCTGTCGCGCCACGACATCGGCATGCCGCGCACGGCGTTCGTCCGCAACCGCCAGGACGTGCTGCCGGCGATCGACCGCGTCGGTGGCGCGCCGGTGGTGATCAAGCTGCTCGAGGGCACCCAGGGCATCGGCGTGATCCTCGCGCCCGACAACAAGGTGGCCGAAGCGATCATCGAGACGATGCAGAGCACACGCCAGAACGTGTTGATCCAGCAGTTCGTGGCGGAGAGCAAGGGACGCGACATCCGCGCCCTCGTGGTCGGCGACCGCGTGGTCGCGGCGATGCGCCGCACCGCGCAGGGCGACGAGTTCCGCAGCAACGTCCACCGGGGCGGATCGGTGGAGGGCGTGACGCTCGACGCCGCGTACGAACGAACGGCGGTCCGGTCGGCCCAGATCATGGGACTGCGCGTGGCCGGTGTCGACATGCTCGAGGGCAACGACGGGCCGCTCGTGATGGAGGTCAACTCGTCGCCCGGGCTCGAAGGCATCGAACGCGCCACCGATCTCGACATCGCCGGCGCCATCGTCGACCACGTCGCCAACCAGGTCGCCTTCCCCGAGCTCGACGTTCGCCAGCGGCTCTCGGTGAGCACGGGGTACGGAGTCGCCGAACTGCTCGTGCGTGACGACGGCGATTTCGTCGGCCGCTCGATCGCCCAGGCCGGTCTGCGCGACCGCGACATCACCGTGCTCACGATGCACCGCGACACCGAGGTGATCCCGAACCCCCGCGAGAACCGCGTGCTCCACGCCAACGATCGGCTGCTGTGCTTCGGACGGCTCGAATCGATGCGGGACATGATCCCGGCCCGCCGCCGCCGGCGGGCGAAGGTCCGCAAGCTCCCCGACAACCCGCTTCCCGACGACGCCTGACGGACACGGTCGGCCCGCCCCCACCGTGACGTCGGCCGCAGTACGGTGCGGTCGTGGACGCGGTCGTCGATCTCGAAGCGATCCGGGCGGCACGCACCGCGATCGACGGGGTCGTCAAGCGCACGCCGGTGATCACCTCGGTCGCGCTGTCGAGCCGGCTCGACGGCGGGGGCATCGTGTTGAAGGCGGAGAACCTGCAGCGCACCGGCTCGTTCAAGATCCGCGGCGCGATGAACAAGGTGGCGTCGTTGGGGCCGGACGCACAGCGCGGCGTCACCACGGGCAGCGCCGGCAATCACGCCCAGGCGCTCGCCTTCGCGGCCGCGCACTTCGGCGTGCCCTGCGAGATCGTCGTGCCGGTCGGCGCACCGATCAACAAGATCGAGGCGTGCCGGAGTTACGGCGCGACGGTGATCGAGCACGGCGCGGCGTTGAAGGAAGCCGTGGCGCTCTCGATGGAGCGCGCCCGCGAGCGCGGGACGACGTTCTGCCCGCCGTTCGACGACGTCGCGGTGATCGCCGGCCAGGGCACCATCGGCCTCGAACTGGTCGACGACATCGACTCGCTGTCGTGCGTCGTCGTGCCGCTCGGTGGTGGCGGGCTCGCGTCCGGCGTCGCCATCGCGGTCAAGTCGCTGCTCCCGCACGTGCGCGTCGTCGGTGTCCAGGCGGCGGCGTGCGCCCCGTACTGCGGCGGTGCCGTGGCCGAGGGTCCCGTGTTGACGCTCGCCGACGGGATCGCCGTGAAGTACCCGGGTGAGATCACGGGACCGCTCGTGTCCACCTGGCTCGACGAGATCGTCAGCGTCGACGAGGACGCGATCGCCGACGCGATGGTGCTGCTGATGGACCGGGCCAAGCTGGTGTCGGAAGGTGCGGGAGCGGTCGGGGTGGCGGCGCTCGATGCCGGGCTCGTCCGACCCGCCGACGACGGCGTCACCTGCGTGGTGGTGTCGGGCGGCAACGTCGACCTCGGTCTCGTGCCCGGTCTGATCAGGCGACGGGAGAACCAGGCGGGGCGACGGTTGTCGATCTTCGCTCGGATCGGCGACCGGCCCGGGGCGCTGGCCCAACTGCTGTCGGTCTTCGCCGCCGGTGGTGCGGACCTGATCGAGGTCGAGCACCTGCGGGAAGGACTCGACCTCCACGTCCGCCAGACCGGCATCCACGCGACCTTCGCGGTGCGGACCCGTGAGCAGGCGATCGCCCTCGTGGACGAGGCGCGGCGGCAGGGCTTCGATGTTTCGCGAGAGGGCTCGCGGGCAATGTGACCCATGCCCGACCGCCGACGACCGTCGCGTGCGCTGTTGACTGGCATTCCTACCTGCCGGTCGGTAGGGTGGGTTCCGTGAACGAGCAGGACCTCCTCCACGACCTCACACCGACCGCTGAGCGGTTGCTCGAACGGCACATGGCGACCACCAAAGAGTGGTTCCCGCACGACTACGTGCCCTACGGGCGCGGCCGCGACCACGACATCGGTCACCAGTGGACCGAGGAGGACGCCGACCTCGCCGGTGCCTCGATCGGCCCCGAAGTGCGCAGTGCGCTCCTCGTGAACCTGCTCACCGAGGACAACCTGCCCTACTACTTCCGGTCGGTCGAGCAGATGTTCGGCAAGGACGGCGCCTGGGGCACCTGGGTGCGCCGCTGGACCGCTGAAGAGGGTCGCCACTCGATGGTGATCTACGGGTATCTGATGACGACGCGGGCGATCGACCCGGTCGAGCTCGAGCGGGGTCGTATGGCCCAGGTGTCCGGCGGCATCACCCCCGACCCCGACAGTCTCTTCGAGGGGTTCATCTACCTCGCCCTGCAGGAACTCGCCACGCGCATCTCCCACCGCAACACCGGAGCGCAGATCGGCGACCCGGTCGGCTACGAGGTGATGAAGCGGGTGTGCGGCGACGAGAACCTGCACCAGCTCTTCTACCGCGACCTCGCCGCGGCAGCCATCGAGGCCGCTCCCGACGTGATGATGGTCGCCATGGAGAAGCAGGTGCGCAAGTTCGCCATGCCGGGTGTCGGGATCCCCGACTTCGACCGCCATGCGGCGCTCATCGCCAAGGCCGGCATCTACGACCTGCAGATCCACCACGATCAGATCCTCGCCCCGGTCGTGCTCCGGCAGTGGGACGCGGCGAACATCACCGGCCTGACCGGTGAGGGCGCGGCGGCTCAGGAGCGGCTCATGAAGCGCCTCGCCACCAGCGAGCGCGTCGCCCGCCGGTACGCCGAGCGTCGCGACGCCGCCCTCCAGCCCGCCTGACCCGCCCCGCAACCGCTCGCAACCAGCGGCAACCGGTCCTCAACTCCTCGTTTGCGTCAGAATTTCTGAGGGACGTCCCTCAGAAATTCTGACGCAAACGATGGTTTGGGTGGGGCTCTGGATCTGAGCGGGGGGACGGCAGGTGGTACGAATACGGCCATGACCGACCTGCTCACGGCATATGCAGCCAGTCAGCCCGACAAGATCGCGGTGATCGACGACCGGGGAGGCGGCGACGTGCGGCAGTGCACGTACGCCGAACTCGAGGCCCGGGCGAACCAGGTGGCGCACGTGCTCGCCGATCTCGGCGCCCACGCGGGCAGCAAGATCGCATGGTGCGGCCAGAACTCCACCGGCATCGTCGAGGCGATGAACGCGGCACGCAAGATCAGGGCCACGGCGGTGCCGATCAACTACCGGCTGTCCGACGACGAGGCCGCGTACGTCGTCGACCATTGCGATGCCTCGGTGGTGGTCGTCGATGCCGAATTCGCCGCGCTGTTCGCCCGCATCCGCCCGGAGATTCCCAAGGTGTCGGCGGTGGTCGTGTTCGACGGCGCACCGCTCGACGGCATGGAGCCCGGCGACGACCTGATCGCGGCCGCGCCGACGACCGAGTGGACCGCGCCCGTCGACGGCGACCCGGCCGCGGCCGGCGCCACGATGATCTACACCTCGGGCACCACGGGCAAGCCGAAGGGCGCGTTCCGGCGCAACAACGCCGACCCCGCGCAGGGCGTGGCGCTCATGCAGTTCATCGGCTACCGGCTCGACGACGTGTACATCACGACCGGCCCGCTGTACCACTCCGGGCCCGGCGGGTTCATGGCGAGCGCGCTGGCGATGGGCCAGACGATCATCCTCCAGCACAAGTTCGACCCGGAGGACTGGTTGCGCCTCGTCGACACGTACCAGCCGACGTCGACGTTCAGCGCACCGACACCGATCCGCATGATCTGCAACCTGCCCGACGAGGTGAAGGCGAAGTACGACCGGTCGTCGATCCGGATCATGATCGCCAACGCCGCGCCGTGGAGCTTCGCGCTGAAGCAGCAGTACGTCCGCGACTTCCCGCCGGAGTCGTTGTTCGAGGTCTACGGCTCGACCGAACTCGGCGTGAACACGGTGCTGCGCCCGGAGGACCAGCTGCGCAAACCCGGCTCGTGCGGCAAGGAGTCGCCGCTGGTCGAGATCCGCCTGTACGACGACGACGGCAACATCGTCACCGGCACCGGCCCGGAGGCCACCGGCGAGGTGTACGTCCGGTCGCCATCGGTGTTCGCCGACTACTACAAGCAGCACGACAAGTTCGAAGAGGATCGTCGCGACGGGTTCCAGACGGTCGGCGACATCGCCTACCGCGACGACGAGGGGTTCCTCTACATCTGCGACCGCAAGAAGGACATGATCATCTCGGGTGGGATGAACATCTACCCGGCGGAGATCGAGTCGGCGCTCGAGGCGCATCCCGACATCTACGAAGCGGCGGTGTTCGGCATCCCGAGCGACGACTGGGGCGAGCTGGTCCACGCGGTGATCGTCAAGCGACCGGGCGCCGATCTCGACGAAGCCGCCGTGAGCACGTTCGCCCGCGAGCACCTCGCGAGCTACAAGGTGCCGCGTTCGATCTCGTGGATCGACGAACTGCCGAAGACCGGATCGGGAAAGATCCTCAAACGCGAGCTGCGCGCCCCGTACTGGGCCGGCCGTGCCACCAACGTCTGACATCCTGACCGTCCACGCCAGCGCGCCGACGCGCGTCTGCGACAACGGCGGGTGGACCGACACGTGGTTCGCCGAGTACGGCACGGTGTTCAGCATCGCCGTCGAGCCGCGGGTGCTACGTCGACATCGTCGCCCGGCCCGACGACGGGTCGCGGCCGCCGATCGTGATCGACGCCCGGGTGTTCGGCGATCGCTACGCCCCCGACGGGCTCGAACGGCGATCCTGGGGGCGACATCCGCTGCTGGAGGCGGCGATCGTGGAAGTCGGTATCCCGCCAGGCCTCGCCGTCGAGATCACGATCGACTCCGAGGCGCCGTTCGGTGCGTCGATCGGCACGTCGGCGGCCACGTGCGTGGCGCTGATCGGGGCGCTCGACGCGCTCCGGTCACGGCGCAGGAGCAACCTCGACGTCGCCCGGGCGGCGTGGCGCGTCGAGACCGAGCATCTCGCCCTCCAGAGCGGTGTGCAGGACCAGATCGCCGCCGCGTTCGGCGGGATCAACCTGATCCATGTCGACGCCTACCCGCACGCCCACGTCGAGCCCGTCGACGTCGCACCGGCCGTGCTCGCCGAACTCCAGCGCCGGCTCGTGGTGGTGTACCTCGGCGCCCCGCACAAATCGTCGGCGATCCACGACGTCGTGATCGGCGACATGGTCGACCGCGGGCCCGAGGCGATGCCCCTCGAGGCGCTCCGCCGAGCGGCGCGCCTCGCCGCGCACTCGCTTGCCGCCGGCGACCTCGACGCCTTCGGGCGGGCGCTGACCGCCAACACGAACGCCCAACGGGAACTCCACGAGGGACTCGTGGGCCCGCTGGCCGAACTGGTGATCGACGTCGCCGACCGGTGCGGAGCGATCGGCCACAAGGTCAACGGGGCCGGCGGTGACGGCGGGGCGATCACGTTGCTGACCGACGGTGATCCGGATCGAACTCGACGTCTTCTCGAGGAGGTCACCGCGATCGGACATGGCTGTGCGGTGCTGCCCATCAGGCTGTCGAGCGACGGTCTCCGGGTCGAGCGTGACGAATGCCCGGGGCATTGAACCGGTAGGAGGGTTACGGTTGGGGAGAGCCGGGCACCGTGTCCCCACGTCAGGACCAACCGTGAGCACCGCACTCCCTCGTATCGATCGCCAACGCACCGAGAGTTCGGCGCCCCGCCGCGTCACGATCGGGCTGCTGGCGCCGGCGATCGCCCTGGTGCTCGGTGCTGTGGTGGCACTGTCGGGGGCCCGCGGCACCGATTGGCCCGCCCACCTGTTCCGGATCGAGCTGTTCCGGGAGGCCGGACTGACCCTCTGGAACGGACAGTGGTACACCGGCCACTACACGCTCGGTTACAGCGTCATCTACCCGCCGCTCGCCTCGTGGTTCGGCCCGATGGTGGTCGGGATCGCCAGCAGTGTGATCGCCGCCGCGGCGTTCGCCGACCTGCTCCAACGGCGCTTCGGCACGATCGGTGCGTTCGCCGCGTGCTGGTTCGCGGTGGGGACCGCGGTCAATCTGGCCGTCGGCCGACTGCCGTTCGCCCTCGGTCTCGCGTTCGGCCTCGTCGCGCTGGCGGCGTACGAGCGGCGCTGGATGTTCGTCGCCGTCGTGGCTGCTCCGCTGACCTCGCTCGCCAGCCCTGTCGCCGGTGCCTTCCTGGCGATCGGGATCGGCGCGATCATCGCCGACGCCTGGTTGCGGCGGCGCAACGGGGAACACGTGTCGATCGCCATCCCGATCACGATGGCGCTGCTCACCATCACCCCGGTGGCGGCAGCATCGGCGCTCTTCCCGGACCCCGGGGTGTTCCCGTTCCGCGGCGCCGCGTTCGTCGGCGTGATGGCATCGTGCGTCGGCCTCGTGATCGTGCTCCCGTCGTCCGAGCGTGTGCTCCGGATGGCGGCGGGCATCGCGGCCGCGGCCGCGGTCCCGTTGTTCCTCGTCGCCAACCCCATCGGCGGCAACATGACGCGGATGGTGGTGTTCTTCGTGGTGCCGGTGCTCGCCGCCGCGATGTGGCGGAGCCGCCGGCGTCTCGTCATCGCCGCCGGAATCCCACTGGCGTTGTGGATGGTGCTGCCCGGGGCGGCGGCCGCCGGCCACCTCGACGATCCCGCCGCCGATGCCGACTACCACGCCCCGGTGATCGACGTGGTCGAGCACGCCGGAGGGCAGCCGGGCCGGGTCGAGGTCCCGTTCACCGCGGGTCATTGGGAGGTCGCCCACATCGCGTCCGAGGTGCCGATCGCCCGAGGCTGGGAACGGCAGGTCGACATGGATCGCAACGACGCGCTCTACCACGATGACCTCACCGCGGCGCAGTACCACCAATGGGTCGACGATCACGCCGTGCGGTGGATCGCGCTGCCCGATGTCGACCTCGACGAGGGTGGGGTGGCGGAGGCGGCGCTCCTCGAGCGCGGCCTGCCGTGGTTGCGCCTCGTGCGGACGACCGAGCACTGGCGCATCTGGGAGGTCATCGACGCCACGCCGATCGTCGAACCGCCGGCGCGGCTGGTCAGCGAGACGCCCGACGAGATCGTGATCGAGGCCAGCGAGCCCGGCTCGGTGCTCGTGCGGGCGTGGTACATGCCGTACTGGTCGGCCGAGAGCGACGCGGCGGGCGATGCCGGAGCGTGTGTCCTGCCGTCGGACGACGGGCTGCTCGAAGTGGTCGTCGCCGCACCGGGGCTGGTGCACCTCCACCCCGAGTTCTCCCTCGATCCGCTGCTCACCGCCGAGTCCGCCGATGCCTGCACCGCCGCCGACTCCGCCGCCATACCGAGCCCCGCCCCGCCATCCAGGCCCCGCTGACCGAGCGCCATCATTGCGATGAGCGAACGGACCCGAACGAGGGGTGGTCCGTTCGCTCATCGCGGTCGTTGGTCAGTCGGCGACCGATCCGGCGAACGCAGCACCCGACAGTTCGCCGGCGCGCAGGGGGCTGACGCGGATCGGCGTGTACTTGAACCCGGGGATCTTGCTCGTCGGATCGAGGTCGGCGGCGATCAGCACGTTGCACTCCCTCCAGTGATACGGCATGAACACCGTGTCGGTGCGGAGGCGCTCGTTCGGCTTCCACGGCACGGTCGAGCGGCCCTGGCGGCTGGTCAGCTCCACCCGGTCCTCGGCGGCCAGGCCGAGCGCGGCGGCAGTGTCGGGATGCAACTCGACGTACGGGCCCGGCGCCTTCTGCTGCTGCGCCGGGATGCGCTTGGTCTGGTTGCCCGACAGGTAGTGGGCGAGGTGGCGGCCCGTGGTGAGCACGAGTGGGTACTCCGCGTCGACGAGCAACGGCGGCGCGCTGATCCCGACGGCATGGAAGCGGGCGAGCCCGTCGGGATGGGCGAACCGCTCCTCGTACAGACGGGGCGTGCCCGGGTGACGCTCGGTGGGACACGGCCAGAACACACCCGTGCGAGCCCGGTCCCACGTGATGCCCGCGTAGTCGTTCGGACCGCCGGCGGAGACCTTGCGCATCTCCTCGAACACCTCACGACCACGCATGAAGTTGAAATGCTGGGCGGCGCCGAGCCGCCGCGCGAGGTTGCGGATCACGTCGATGTCGGCCCGAGCCGGCTCAGGGGCGACGGCCTGATCGCAGCGCACGACGCGGCCTTCGATCGTGGTGATCGTCCCTTCCTCCTCGGCGAAGGTCGTCCCGGGCAGCACGACGGTGGCGTGCCGCAGGGCCGACTCGGACAGGAACGGATCGATCACGACACAGTGTTCGAGCGTCGCCATCTGCTCGTCGACGCGGGTCAGGTCGGGGGCCGAGATGCTCATGTTGTTCGAGATCGACAGCAGGCCCTTGATCTCGCCCCGCCCGGCCATCTGGAGGATCTCGACGTACGTCGCGCCGACGCCCGGCAGCGAGTCGGCATCGACGCCCCACCGCTCGGCGACGACCGTCCGGTGCGCCGGGTCGCTGATCGATCGCCCGGCAGGGAGTTGGTTGCAGCGCTGGCCCCACTCCCGACCGCCCTGCCCGTTGCGCTGGCCGGTGAGCATGTTGATCCCGCAGCTCGGCTTGCCGATGTGGCCGCAGGCGAGCGCGACGTTGATCATCGCCAGCACGTTGTCGGTGCCCATCGTCTGCTGCTCGGGCCCGCGGGCATGGAGGATCATGCACCGTTTCGCCGTCCCGATCAGCCGGGCCAGTTCGCGCACCGTGTCGGCGGGAACGTCCGTGGCAGCCTCGACGCGTTCGGGTCGCCACGGACGAGCCGATTCGATCGCAGCCTCGAAGCCGACCGTGCGGTCACGGATGAAATCGACGTCGAGCAGACCCTGCCGCTCGATCTCGGCGAGCAGGCCGACGAACAGCGCCCCGTCGGTGCTGGGGCGGATCGCGACCTGGAGATCCTCCGGCTGCACCCAGCGACCGAACCGAGGATCGACGGCCACGACGCGGGCGCCGCGCTGGCGGGCCTTGTTGATCGTGGTCGGCAGCATCACCGGGTAGGAGTCGGACAGGTTGGCCCCGACGACGACGATCACATCGGCGTCGACCAGTTCGTCGAGCGGCGTCATCGCCCGGTCCCGGCCGAACGCCATCATGTTGGCGCTGCCGGCCGACACCATGCAGAAGCGGCCGTTGTAGTCGATGTGCCGGGTGCCGAGGGCGAGCCGGGCGAACTTGCCCATCAGGTACGCCTTCTCGTTGGTCAGCGAGCCGCCGGACAGGACGGCGTTGGCGTCAGCGCCGTGACGGTCACGGATCTGGAGGAACCCGTCGGCGGCGATGTCGAGGGCTTCCTCCCATCCGGTCTCCACCAGCACACCGTCACGCCGGACGAGCGGCTTCAGGAGCCGGTCGGGATGGTGCACCTGCTCCCAGGCGGTCGATCCCTTCGAGCACACCGCGCCGCCGGTGAGCGGAGAGCCCTTCCACCGCACGAGTCCGGTGATCGTGTCGTTCGCCACGCTGAGCCCGATCCCGCAGTTGAGCGCGCAGTACGGGCAGTGCGTGAGCGTGGCGTCGGGCGTCACGAGGCGCTCGCTGTCGCCGCGACGACGGCGGTGGGAACGGGACCGGACGAGGTGGTCGGACCAACCGCGACGGGACGTGAACCGCTGCTCGGCACCGTGTCGGCGCGGACAGGTTCGGTCTGCAGTTCGGTGGCGAAGCTCTCGGCCGGCTCGACGAGGAACAGGCTGGCGATCATCGCCACGACCGCCGCGCCCGCGATCGTCAGGAAGAACACCTGCGTGCTGACGAACAGTCCGACCGTCAGGAAGGCCACACCGCCGATGTTCCCGTACGCCCCCGCCATGCCGGCGATCTGACCGCTGACCCGCTTCTTCACGAGCGGGACGACGGCGAACACGGCGCCCGCCCCGGCCTGCACGAAGAACGAACAGACCATGCAGGCGACGATGGCGAGCGCCCACGGCCAGGCCGCCCCCATCGTCGAGAGCAGCACGTAGCCGAGCAGCAGTCCGATCGTGACGAGGGTGAGCGTGCGTCGACGCGAGCCGAGCCGGTCGGACATGATGCCGCCCGCCGGTCGGGCGGCGAGGTTCATGAACGCGAAGCCCGATGCGGCGATACCGGCGGCGCTCGGTCCGAGGCCCCAGGTCTCGGCGAAGAAGCCAGGCAGCATCGACACGACGGCGAGTTCCGAACCGAACGTGGCGAAGTAGGCGATCGACAGCACGGCGACCGACCGGAACGGATACTGGTCCTCGGGCGCGTACGAGTCGGCCAGCGCCGGGCGATTCACCTTGAACACCGTGAGTTCCTGGACGACGAGGAGCGCCATCACCGCGACGAGCACCGCGACGAACAGCGGCGTGCTGATCACGTCGACCCGCCACAGCCGCCAGGCGATCAGCCCGAGCGCGGCGTTCACCGGGATCGTCATCGCCGCGAGCCCGAACACGGCCTTGCGGTTGGTCACCTCGAGCGCACCCTGACGACGCGGACGCACGTAGCTGACACCTTCCGGGCGTGTCGGTGACGGCCGTGAGGTAGTACGCGCCGTAGGCGGCGGCGATGATGCCGGTGAGCAGGATCGACCAGCGCCACCCGTCGTCGCCACCGAACAACCCGGCGAGCAGCGGGAGCGAGAACGCGGCGGCCGCCGCGCCGAAGTTGCCCCAGCCGCCGTACACCCCTTCGGCCGTGCCGACCTCGCTCGGCGGGAACCATTCCGACACCATGCGGATGCCCACCACGAATCCGGCGCCGACCACCGACAAGGCGAGGCGGCTGAGCACGAGCGTGCTGAACGAACTCGACAGGGCGAAGATCGTGTTCGGGATCACGGCGAACATCAGGATCGCCGCGTACACCCGGCGGGGACCCCAACGATCGAGCGCCATGCCGATGAAGATGCGAGCCGGGATCGTGAGCGCCACGTTGCACAGGGCGATCGTCTTCTTCTCGGCGTCGGACAGACCGAGCTGGGCGGCGATCGTGTTGGCGAACGGCGCGTAGTTGAACCACACGACGAAGCTGAGGAAGAACGCGATCCACGTGAGGTGCAGGATCCGGTACTTGCCGGTGAACGACCACAGCCCGCGCACCGCGTTCGAGCCCGCAGCGGGAGCGGCATGCGGCGAGATGTCGGGGGGCGACGTGGCATCGGTCATGACGTCGATGGAACCGCATCGCCGTTGCCTCGTGACGACGACGCAGTGAACGGCTCGTGCACACCACCGCAATCGCGAGAATCGCCGCCGTGCGGCTGCTCACACGTCCGTCGACCGGCTGTGCGCTCCGCGAAACCCCTCGTCACCTGCCGCGCCGACGGGATGTCGGCGTCACACGGAACTGACGCGGTAGCCGCGGCGCACGACGGTTTCGATCCCGTCCGACGCCGGCCCCAGGCGCTGCCGGAGGCGAGCGACGGTCACCTCGACCAGGTGTTCGTCGGTCTCCGCGCCGCGCCACACGCGACGGAGGAGTTCCGGCTTCGACAGCACGGCGCCCTTGCGGGCGAGCAGCGCGGCCAACAAGGCCCGCTCCCGGTCGGTCAGCCAGGCTGCCTGACGGCCGTCGATCAGTGCCAGCCGACCCTGCACCCGTACGGGGGTGCCGGCCATCTGGACGTCTTCGCCCTGGGTCGCGAAGTACTGCGCCACCTGCTGCACCATCGCGCCGAGGCGATGCCGTACGGGGACGAACGGGTCGGGGAGGCCGGCCTCGGTGACCCCGGTGGCGCACACCGGCCCGACACAGAAGATGCGGACGTCGCCGCAATCGAAGGCGTCGTGGACGTCGTCGAGCACGCCCATGAAGCCGGCGATCTCGAGGAAGTTCTCGACGGCGGGCTTGGCGGTGAAGGTGACAGCGTCGACGCGCCGTTCGACGACGGCGCGGATCAGCCGCTCGGCGTCGGTCGAGTCGGGGGGCAGCGACCAGCGGTAGACGGGCACTCGTACGACGTCGGCGCCCATCGCTTCGATCCGATCGCACAGGTCCTTGGCGCCCGCACCGTCGAGCTGTACGGCGATCCGAGCGCCGGTCAGGTCGCGCGTCGCGAGCAGGTCGGTGATGTCGTCGTAGCGGGCCCGCGGCGCCGTCCAGGCGACCTCGAATCCGACCGTGACGAGTGCACCGGTGGCCTTCGGACCGCGCGCGAGCAGTTCCACCTGCCCGAGGAGGTCGCGGAGGTCGTCGCCGAGTTGGATCGCGTCGGCCGCCTCGAGCCACCCGCGCACGCCGAGGCCGGTCGTGAAGATCACCAGGTCAGGCGGGTTGTCGAGCAGGAGTTGCGTGGCCACACGCATCTCGTCCTCCGACCCCACGGGGTGGGTCTTGATGACCGGACCGTGCAGACATTCGGCGCCCCGACCGGCGAGGAGCTTCATCTGTTCGTCGGCACGTCGATCGGCGGTGATGCCGATCGTGTACCCCTCAAGCGGGCCTCGATTCACGCTGCCGAGTCTTGGCGGTGTTCGTTTCGACGACGTTTCCACTGTGGGTACGTTGCGGTCGTCGTTCACGAGGCGGGTGGTCGACGATCGCCGATCGTCACGATCCCCTCGGTGACGTCGACCGCCCAGGTGCCGACCGCGTACGCCGCGTCGTCGAGACACCGCCCGGTGCGGAGATCGAAGCGCTGTTTGTGGAGGGGCGACGACACCGTGGGCGCGTCGCCGACCGAGCCGACCAGCCCGCGGGCCAGAACCGGGACGTGGGTGAACGGTTCGATGTGGTCGATGGCGAAGATCGCGTCGTCGGACAGGCGGAACAGCGCCACCGGATGGCCGTCGACCAGCACCGCGACGCCCCGGTCGATCGGGAGGTCGTCGACGCGAGCAACGCCCAGGCCGATGACGTTCGTCGGCGGCGTGTCGAAGGTCGTCATGCCGGCACCCGCTGTCCACGCTCGGTGACCCACACCGGGGTGGTGGCGACGTCGGGTGCGTTGACGAACTCGACGAAGTGGGCGAGCCGCGCGGGATCGTCGAGCGTCGCCTTCCACTCGCATTCGTACACGTCGACGTGCTGCGCCATGTCGGCGTCCATCTCGGCGGCCAGGCCCAGCGTGTCGTCGAAGAGCACGCCACGGAGGTGTTCGAGACCACCGTCCAGGCTCTCGAGCCAGGTGGAGGTGCGCTGGAGCCGATCGGCCGTGCGGATGTAGAACATCAGGAAGCGGTCGATCGTGGTGACGAGTTGCTCGTCGGTCAGGTCGGTCGCCAACAGATCGGCGTGACGTGGACGGCGCCCGCCGTTGCCACCGACGTAGAGGTTCCAGCCGTTCTCCGTGGCGATGACGCCGACGTCCTTGCTCTGCGCCTCGGCGCACTCCCGGGTGCAGCCGGACACGCCCATCTTGATCTTGTGCGGTGAACGCAGGCCGCGGTAGCGCTCCTCGAGCAGGATCGCCATGCCCACCGAGTCCTGCACGCCGTACCGGCACCAGGTCGAGCCGACGCACGACTTCACGGTGCGCAGCGACTTGCCGTACGCCTGTCCCGATTCCATGCCGGCATCGATGACGCGGCGCCAGATCTCGGGGAGGTCGCTCATCCGTGCGCCGAGCAGGTCGATGCGCTGGCCGCCGGTGATCTTCGTGTAGAGGCCGAAGTCCTTGGCGATGGTGCCGAGCGCGATCAGCTGGTCGGGCGTGATCTCACCACCCGGCACCCTCGGCACCACCGAGTAGGTGCCGTTGCGCTGCATGTTCGCGAGGTGCAGGTCGTTCGTGTCCTGCAACGACGCCTGGTCGCCGCCGAGCACGTAGCTGCTCGACAGCGACGACAGGATCGACGCGACCGTCGGACGGCAGATCTCGCAACCGCGGCCACGTCCGTGGGCCTGGAGGACACCAGCCCACGAACGGTGGCCGTGGTAGCGGATGAGGTCGTAGAGCTCGCGACGGGACTGGTCGAAGTGCTCGCAGAGAGCGTTCGACACGGTGACGCCGAGCGCGGTGAGTTCGGTGCGGATCAGCGTGGTCACCGCGGGGACGCATCCGCCGCAGCTCGTCCCAGCGCACGTCGCCGACTTCACGTCGCCGAGCGTCGAGCACCCGTTGCCGACCGCCTGCCGAATGGTTCCGACGCTGACCGCGTTGCAGCTGCAGAGCAGCGCGGCGTCGGGCAGTGACCCCTGGTCGGGCGGACGCACCGACGCCGGCAGGAGGTAGGCGGGCAGGTCGTCGGGCTGGGTGGCGAGACCGAGCGTGATCGCCGTGAGGAGTTCGTAGCCCGAGTTGTCACCGACGAAGGCGCCGCCGATCAGTGCTCCGGTCCCGGCGTCGAGCGCCAGCCGGCGGAAGACCTTGTTGACCGGGTCGTTGTAGACGAGCTCGTCCACGCCGTCGCCCGACGCGTTGCTCTGGCCGAACGTCGCCACGTCGACGCCGAGCAGCTTGAGCTTGGTCGACAGATCGCTCCCTCGATAGCAGTCGTCCCCGCCGACGAGCCGCGACGCCAACGCTGCCGCCATCTCGTAACCGGGCGCGACGAGCCCGTAGACCCGGCCGTCGTGGAGAGCGACCTCGCCGATCGCCCAGACGTGATCGACACTCGTCTGCAGCGTGTCGTCGACGACGATGCCACCGCGCTCACCAACGTCGATCCCGGACCGTCGGGCGACCTCGTCGCGTGGCCGCACACCGGCGGAGAACACGACGATGTCGCAGTCGTGGACGGTGCCGTCGGCCATCTGCAGGCCGGTCACCTTGCCGGATGCATCGGCCAGGAACTGATCGGGTGCGACTCCGCAGTGCAGATCGACGCCGAGCGCTTCGACCCAGCGCCCGAGCATCCGGCCGCCGCCCTCGCCGAGCTGCTGCGGCATCGGGTAGGGCGCCATCTCCACGACGTGGACGTCGAGGCCGAGTGCCTTGAGTGCGTTCGCCGCTTCGAGGCCGAGGAGTCCACCGCCGATCACGAGGCCGGTGGTGCGTCCCGGCGTGGTGGCCCAGGGCGGATCTGGTCGAGGTCGTCGAGCGTGCGGTACACGAAGCACCCGTCGAGATCGTGGCCGGGCACCGGGGGCACGAACGGGTACGAGCCGGTGGCGATGACGAGTTCGTCGTAGGCGACCAGCGAACCGTCGTCGAGGATCGCCTTCGCGCTCACGTGATCGATCTCCTCGACGAGGCGGCCGAAGCGGTAGTCGACCCGGTCGCCGGTCAAGAGCTCGTCGCTGACCAGACGCAGGTCCTCCTCGGTCTTGCCGTTGAACCAGCTCGAGAGAGCGACACGGTCGTACGCCGGGCGGTGTTCCTCACCGATCACCGTGATCGCACAGGTCCGCTCCGTGTCGGCCGCGACGAGCTGGTCGACGAAGCGTTGGCCGACCATGCCGTTGCCCACCACGAGAACCTGGCGTCTGTCCATGCCGACCACTCGACCAGACGCGCGTTACCCCCTGATTCCTCCAACATGACGGCTGAGCGTCGAACACATCGCCAGAGTCCGCCGGCCACCGTGCGTTCCCTCACACTGCGTCACCCCGCCTGTGAGTCCCGCGTCACGCAGACCCGAAATTTGGAGCAGATGTCGCGGTCAGCGCGACATCTGCTCCATATTTCGGGTCGGGGGCTGCGGGAGGTCCGGAAAGCGGACGCGCTATCCTGACCTCCTGATGACCGGTTGGGGCAAGGCGGTGCTCACCTACCCGCCGACGTGGCTGGCAGCGATCATTCTCGGCGCGACCGTGTGGCTGGTCCTCGAGATCATCGACCCTCCCGCGTTCATGGTGATCGTGCTCCTGGTGCTCACGGTGTTGGCCGTCGTCGCGTGGCCGTTCACGATGTCGGCGACCGGAACCCTCGCCAAGTTGCAGTTCGAAGTCCCGCGCGTCGAGGAGGTCGATCCCGCCGAGATCGCCGCACTGCGCGACGAGCTCGGAGCGCTGGCCGACACGCAACCGACCGAGCAGCTCGATGCGCTGCTGCAGAAGCGGGCGAGCCTGATCAACGTGCTGCAACGGCGTCTCGACGCCGGAGAGCTCACCTATGCCCGATACCTCGCCACGTCTCAGCAGGTGTTCTCGTCGGCCCTCGACAACCTGCGCGAGGTCGCCGTCGCGTCCGAGAGCATCAGCACGATCGACGAGACCTACATCGACCGGCGCCTCGCCGAACTCACCGGCGACGACAGCGACCCCGTCGCGGCCGAACGCGAACGGGCCACGCTCGAACGCCGACGCGAGCTGCGCCACACCCAGCGCCGCCGGATCGCGCAGTTGTTGGCGCAGAACGAGTCCGCACTCACGGCGCTCGACCGCACCACCACGGCACTCGCCGACGTGCCGATCGGCAAGCGGCCCGAGGACGCCGACGCGGCGATGGCCGAACTCGAAGCGCTCGCCGACCGGACCGGCGACTATGCGACCTGATTCGACGCACCGCAAACCCAGAAGGACCCGACGATGACGAACACCCCCTCGCCCACCAGCACGACCACCGCGCTCAACCTCTCGCTCGACGTGCCGGCGGCGGCCGAACTCGCGCTTCCGGAGCCCGAGCCGACCGACGCCCTGCGGGCCCAGGCCGACGCGCAGGTCGAGCAGCTGTTGGCGATCGACCCGGCCGACGACGATGCGCGCACGGCGGCTCGCGCCGCGGTCGACGCGATGGGTCGTGACCTCCAGACCCGTTCGGCCACCCGCAGCCGGATGCTGCAGACCCCCCTCAAGGATCTGGCGCACGGCACCGAGGACGGCGGCGAGGTCGCCAAGTCGTTGTCCGACCTGCGGATCGAGGTCGAGAAGCTCGATCCGTCCGGGCTCGACACCGACGCCGGCTGGTTCACCCGGTTGGTCGGCAGCATCCCCGGCGTCGGCACGCCGCTCAAGCGGTACTTCATGCGCTACGAGAGCTCCCAGACCCAGATCGACTCGATCGTGCAGTCGTTGGAGAAGGGGCGCGATCAGCTCAAGCGCGACAACGTGACGCTCGGCGACGATCAGAAGCAGATGCGCGAGCTCACCCATGCGTTGACCGACCAGGTCGCGCTCGCCCAGGCTCTCGACGCGTCGGTGGTCGACAAGCTCGCCACGGAGATCGGCCCGGATGACCCGCGCCGCGCGTTCGTCGAGGAGGACATTCTCTTCGCGCTCCGGCAGCGGACCCTCGACCTGCAACAGCAGTTGGCTGTCAATCAACAGGGGGTGCTGGCGATCGAGATCATCATCCGCAACAACCGTGAACTCATCCGCGGTGTCGACCGCGCCCTCGACGTGACCATCAGTGCGCTGCAGGTCGCCGTCACCGTGGCGCTCGCGCTCGCCCACCAGAAGATCGTGCTCGACAAGATCCAGGCGATCAACACCACGACGTCGGCGATGATCGCCGGGACCGCCGAGCGCCTCAAGACGCAG
The DNA here is from genome assembly GCA_963752815.1 of Ilumatobacteraceae bacterium. Taxonomy (GTDB): domain Bacteria; phylum Actinomycetota; class Acidimicrobiia; order Acidimicrobiales; family Ilumatobacteraceae; genus Sva-07. The sequence goes on from CAVVZI010000015.1 coordinate 314,798, forward strand.
GGCACCCAGATCCACGAGCAGGCGTCGAGCACCATGCTCGACATGGCGGCGCTCAAGCAGGCCTTCGCCGACATCGACGCGGCACTCGACGAGATCTCCCGGTACCGCCGAGAGGCGCTGCCCACGATGGCGGGCACGATCCTCGAGCTCGACCAGCTCACTGCCCAGACCGAGTCGGCGATCAAGCAGATGGAGTCCGGCCGGTCGGCGACGACGAAACTCGAGAACGGCTCCAACGAGCCGGACACGATCGACATCGGTGAGATCACCTCTGAGAAGACGGGGGGAGAAGACGGGCGGGGAGAAGACCGGCGGGGAGGCCGGGTGAGCCGCGCCGTTCGCCCCGGCCGCGTGGCTCTGGCCGCTCTGGCGGTGACGTTCGCGATCGTGGCGGCCGCGTGCGGTTCGAGCGACAGCGGCGAGCCACTCGACGCGGCGCAGGCATCCAAACAGCTCGACGAGCTGGCCGACGACATCGACTGGGTCGACACGCCGGTCACCCGCAGTGCGTCGATCCCCCCACCGACCGGCGCCAACCTCGCCGACACGTTGCCGCCGCTCGACGAGTTCCCGATCACCGCGGCCGCACCGGCGAGCGCCGACGAAGTGATCGAGGTCTGGTCGTCGACCGAGAAGTCGGGCCAGGACACCGACGGTTGGTACCGCGAGGTGGCCGAAGACTTCAACAACGCGGGCATCACGCTCAGCGACGGCTCGGTCGCCGGGGTCGACCTGCGCTCGATCGCGTCGGGCACGGCGTACCAGTTCCTCGCCCGCGGCGACGAAGTCCCGCAGGGGTTCACACCGTCGAACGAGCTGTGGGTGCAGATGGCCAACGAGTTCCAGCCCATGACCGAGGTGCGGCCGAGCACCGTGTCGAACGTCGCGGGCATCGTGATGAAGGACGAGACCGCCGACGAGTTGCGCGCCAAGTACGGCGAGCTGACACCGGAGACCCTCGTCGATGCCGTGATCGCCGGCGACCTCGTGATGGGCTACACCGATCCGTTCGCCTCGAGTACCGGGCTGAACTTCCTGCTCACCGTGCTCGACGACATCGCCGAGGGCGATCCCGACCGGCTCACGTCTCCCGACGTCGCCAGTGTGTTCGAACAGTTCCAGCGGCAGGTGCCGTTCGTGGCGCTCACGACCCTGCAGATGCGTGACTCCGTCGCCAACGACACCGGCACCCTCGACGCGTTCGTCATGGAGTGGCAGACGTACTCGAACACCGAGTCGCTCCACGACGGCTACGAGTTCATCCCGTTCGGTGTCCGTCACGACAGTCCCTTGGAGGCGGTCGGTGACCTGACGCCGTCGCAGTCCGAGGCGCTCGAGGCGTTCGCCGCCTTCGCCGAGCAGCCGCAGTACAAGCAGTCGGCCGCCGACTTCGGGTTCGACCCGCCGGCGTTCGAACCGACCGTCCAGGTGCCGTCGGGATCGACGCTGATCGACGTGCAGAACGTCTGGAAGGACAAGAAGGACGGCGGCCGTCCCGTCGCCACGGTGTTCGTCGTCGACACGAGCGGCTCGATGGAAGGCACTCGGATCGAGGCGGTCCAGAAGGCCATGCTGTCGGCCCGCGAGTTCATCAAGCCGAGCACCGAGGTCGGCGTCGTGGAGTTCAACGACGTCGCGACGAAGCGGCTCGACATCGGCGAGTTCGACCTCAACCAACAGGCCAAGTACGCGGCGATCGCCGAGGACCTCAGCCCGGGTGGCGGGACGGCGATGTACGACGGCATCGTGCTGGGTCTGAAGATGCTCGAGGATCAGCGCGCACTCGATCCGGATGTCAAGCCGATCCTGGTCGTGCTCACCGACGGGCAGACCACCGACGGCCTCACGTTCGACGACGTCGACGAGGAGGTGGAGGGGTTGCGGATCCCGATCTACACGGTCGGGTTCGAGGCCGATCTCGATGAACTCGGCCGCGTCTCCTCACTCGTCGAGGCGGCGAGCATCGATGCCAGCGAGGAAGACGTCGAGTTCAAGATCGCCGCACTCTTCAACGCCGGCGGGTAGCCGATGAAGCCACTCGCGATCTGGCTGGCCGTCGTCGCCGTCGTGTTCGGCGGCTACGCCCTGATCACCTCCGCCACGCGGGACACGACGCAGGTGTTCGTCGTCGTCGACTCGTCGTTCCAGATGCGACCGGTGTGGACCGACGTGCAACTCGAACTCGATCGCATCGACGACGAGGACCATGCCGAGTTCGCCCTCGCCACCGAGAAGGGGCCCGTCCACTCGTGGCAGCCCGAGCTCACTCTCGTGGGCGTCGACGCGTTCGCGCCGTGCACGTTCGACGGGATCGATGAGTCGCCCGAGGCGACGGCCGCCGACGAGCGGATCCTGATCACCACGTCGGCCAACACCTGCGACACGAGCGCGTTGGCCGGCTGGGAGATCATCGAACTCGACCCCTGACGACCCGGCGTTCTTCCCGAAATTTGGAGCAGATGTCGCGCTGAGCGCGACATCTGCTCCATTTTCGGCCGGGTGGAGGCTTGGGCACCTCACAGGATCGGGGTGTGCAACGTTGGTCGGGTATGGACATCACGATCATCCGTGGCGAGCGGCGATGAGCCTTCCTCCGTTCGAGGCGGTCGTCGACGAGTACGGGACGATGGTGATGCGCGTGTGCCGTGCGGTCCTCGGCGCGGACGCCGCCGCCGAGGACGCCTGGTCGGAGACGTTCATCTCGGCCCTGCGGGCGTATCCCGACCTGCGCCCCGACAGCAACGTGCGCGCCTGGCTCGTGACGATCGCCCATCGCCGGGCCATCGATCAGATCCGGGCACGGAATCGAGCACCGCTGCCGACCGAGCATCCGCCGGAGCGCGCGACGTCAGATCACGCCGGCGATCACCTCGCCGTCGACGACGACCTGCGCTCGGCGCTGAACGCACTGCCGATGAAGCAGCGTCACGCGGTCGCCTACCGGTACCTCGCCGATCTGTCATACGCGGACATCGGCCTTCTCCTCGACTGTTCCGAGGCGGCTGCCCGGCGCAGTGCCGCCGACGGCATCGCCGCGCTCCGTTCACTCGATCTGTACGAAACCCGCTCCAATTCACGAAGGGACTCCGCATCATGAACACCGAATTCATCACCACCGAGCGGACACTCGTCACCGCGCTGACGGCCTCGCTCGACACGGACGCCGCCGACATCGTCGCGCTGCGTTCCCGGCTGACCGAGCGCGCCGAACGAGAGGATCTCGTCGACGTCGCCTACCGCGTCGTCGACAGCCCGATCGGTCCACTGCTCGTCGCGGCGAGCTCGACGGGCCTCGTGCGGGTGGCGTTCGAGAGCGAAGGCCACGATGCCGTCCTCGATCGACTTGCCGGTCAGATCAGCCCGCGCATCATGCGCATGCCCGCCCGCACCGACGACGTCGCGCGGCAGCTCGACGAGTACTTCGCCGGCCGGCGGCACGAGTTCGACCTCCCGCTCGACCTGCAGCTCGTGTCGGGATTCCGCCGTACGGTGATCTCCCACCTTCCCGACATCGCCTACGGCTCGACCGCGTCGTACAAGGCCGTGGCCGCGATGGCGGGCAACCCGACCGCGGTGCGCGCCGTGGGGAGCGCATGTTCGCACAATCCCGTGCCGGTCGTCGTGCCGTGCCATCGGGTGGTGCGCAGCGATGGCAGCATCGGCAACTACCTCGGTGGCGTCGACGCCAAGGCGGCGCTCATCGCCCTCGAGTCCGCGGCGTGACGGCCGCATCGGTCACCGGGCGAATCGACGATCTCGACTGGGCATCGGTCGGAACCGGGCTCGACGAGGCCGGCGTCGCGCAGATCGGGCCGGTTCTCACCGCGGCGGAGTGCTCCGCCCTCGTCGACCTCTACGACGAGGGTGGGCGGTTCCGCTCGACGGTCGACATGGCCCGGCATCGCTACGGTCGGGGTCAGTACCGCTACTTCTCGTATCCGCTGCCCGAGATCGTCCAGCACCTGCGCGTCTCGTTCTGGCCCCACCTGCTCCCGATCGCGCGGGAGTGGGCCGCTCGGCGCGGTGACGATGCGCCGTGGCCTGACGAGTTCGACGAATGGATCCGACGGTGCCACGATGCCGGGCAGGCCCGGCCCACGCCGCTCATGCTGCGCTACGGGCCAGGCGACTGGAACGCGCTCCATCGCGATCTGTACGGCGACCTCGTCTTCCCACTGCAGGTCGTGATCGGGCTCGACGTCCCGGACATCGACTACACCGGCGGGGAGTTCGTCGTGGTCGAGCAACGCCCTCGCGCCCAGTCCCGGGCGACCGCGTCGACCATCGAGCGGGGCCACGGTGTCGTCTTCACCACGCGGGACCATCCGGTCCGCAACAGCCGTGGGTGGTCGAAGTCGCCCGTACGCCACGGCGTCAGCACCGTCCACACCGGCCGGCGCACCACGCTCGGACTGATCTTCCACGACGCCGCCTGAGCTGCGACGCTGACGAGATGCCGCGCCCGAACCGCGTCGATCCCTGGGGGGACATGCACGCTTCGCCCGCACGGGGCCTCTTCACCGGCAACCGCGGTTGTCTCGTGGACGACGACCGCCAGATCGTGCGCCACCACCGCGGGTCGCTGTGGATCATCTGCCGGACCGAATTCCGGGGCTGGAAGCACCCGCTCGATGCACCCCGCCGATGGACACCGCTGTTCTTCCTCGACGACGCGGTGGCCCTGGCTGCTGGGCATCGACCGTGTGCGTTGTGCCGACGCGACGACTACCTGGCGTATCGGTCGGCCGTGACGAGCGCAGCCGGGCTCACTACGCCCGTGTCGGCCGTCGATCTGAACCGTCGCCTGAGCCGCGAACGGCTCCGCCGGGGTGGCGGTCTGCACCGCGCTGGCGACCGCATCCTGTGGGAGGCGCCGCTCGAAGAACTCCCGCCCGGCACGGTGATCATCGGTGGGCACGACAGGTCGCCGCACCTCGTCACCCCCGACGGGCTCAGGCCGTTCGGCTTCGGGGGCTGGGGTGAACCGGTCCGGTCGTCGACCCGACTCGTCGACGTGCTGACGCCGCCCACCTCGGTCCTCGCGCTCGGCCACGGCTTCACCCCCGTCCTCCACCCCAGCGCCATCATTCCGTCCTTGCGATGAGCGAACGCCCCGTATACGGGGGTTGGCTCATCGCAATGGCGACCACGATCTTGATGAGCGAACGGACCGAGGGGTGGACCGTTGGCTCATCGCAATCGGGTGAGCGAGGCGTGAATCGTCCGACGCTCAATCGTCGAATCCGACGATCTGTGCCCGGCGCGGAGCGCAGCGTCGGCCAATGCCGTGTCGAACTGATCCTCCGACATCACCAGGTCACCCGATTCCGCTTCCAGGACAGCGTCCATCACGATGATCGTCCGACCGATGCGCATCGTTGCCGACTCGCGTCGCTCCGGTCCGTGCGACACGCCGGCCTCGTCGATCCAGAACGACGTCGGTCTGCAGGCGTCGCTGCACGTCGTCGGCGACGACGGCGAAGTCCGTCTCGACCGGGTTCCCGAACAGCGCAGGCGTCGCATGGTCACTCGGATCGCAGCACCAACCACCGTATGCATCGGTCTGCTCGTAGTACTGCAGGAGACACTCGTCCTGGAAGCTCGGATCGACGGTGGCCTCGAACATCGCCTCGGCTTCGGTCTCCGACGGGAACACCACCACGTACTGACTGGCGATGGACTCGTCGAGGTGGAAGAAGCGGTAGTCGACGCGCGCGGGCCGTCCGGGCTCTCGAACACGGTGTCGAGGAACGGTGCGCAGCCGGGCACCTTCGCCGCGACCGAACGGTCGAGCGTCATCGGCTGCACCGGGGCAGCGGTCCACCCCGGCGCGTACTCTGCGGCTCGGATCGATCAGCAGCTACCTCGCCATCTCCGCGGCGATTCCCGCGTCGAAGGCGATGCCCGAATCGGCGGCGACCGTGGTCGACGGTTGCTGGATCACCGCCGGCTCGCTGGCTCGCGATCCCGGAGGACGACGGCGGCGGCCAGTGCGACGATTGCGACCGCTGCCGCGGCGAGCACGACGATGAGCGGCCAGAGACGCCCGTGCCCGGTCGTGTGAGTCGAGTCGGTCTCCTCGAGCGTCATCTCCTGGCGCTCGTCCACCGCCGTCATCGCATCATGGGAGTCGATCGCGACGTCGACGTCGAGCATGACGCGGCGCCGGAACTCGACGTCCGGCTCGACCCGCCGGTCCGGCGTACGGAGCACCTCGAACGGGTCAGACATCACGGCCTTCGATCTCCTGGTAGCGGTCCCGGAACGCCGCCTTTGACCGAACCAGCAGAGTCTCCGTGGCGTGGACGGACCGACCGACGAGCTCGGCCACCTCCGGTACCGACAGGCCGTCGACGTAACGGAGCGTGAGGGCCAGGCGCTGGTGGGGATTGAGCAGCGCCAGGGCCTCGAACGCGGATCCCTCCTCGAACGCCGTGTCGGTCGACTCGTCCGCTCGCTCGGCCACGATCCTGTCGAACCGGTCACGCTCGCGGGCCTCCCGCCGCCAATGGTCGGACAGCTTGTGACGGGCGATGCCGATCAGCCACGGGACCGACATCTGGTCCGGCGAACTACCCGACACGGTTCCCACGGCGGCGAGCAGGGTCTCCGACGTGAGGTCCTCGGCGACGGCCTTCTCCCGGGTTCGATGGAGCAGATAGCCGTAGACGTCGGGCAGGGCGCGATCGAGGAAGGAAACCAACGCCTCCTTCTCGACGGCACCGGCCGACAGCATCATGCCCCTACATCGCTTCCCACACCCGGATTCCGAACACGCGTCAGATCATTTCACCCGACCACGACCAGCTTGCGATGAGCGAACGCACCGTAGGCGGGGGTTTGGCTCATCGCAACGGCGCGACCACCGATCTTCGATGAGCGAACGGACCGAGGGGTGGGCCGTTGGCTCATCGCAACGGGGAGACGGGCGCGTCAGCGGGCGTACTGGGTGACCGTGTCGGCGGCTTCGATGAGCCAGCCGGGGAAGATCCCGACGGCGACCGTGAAGACGGCCGCGGCCGTGATGGCGAGACCGGCGGAGAACGGCACGGCCAGGGCCCCGGCGTCATCGTCGGCGGGCGACAGCCACATGCTGACCATGATCCGCAGGTAGAGGAACGCGGCCACGACGGCCGCCACCATGGCGATCACGGCGATGGCGTAGCTGTGCTCCTCGACGGCGGCCTGGATCACGCCGAACTTGGCGATGAACCCGGTCGTGAACGGCACACCCGCCTGCGCCAGCAGGAACACCGTGAACGTGAGCGCGAGCAACGGTCGCCGTGCCAACAGACCCTTGAAGGCGTCGAGGCTCGTGTCGCCACCGTTCTGACGGCCGACGATGCTGACGACGCCGAAGGAACCGACCACGAGGATCCCGTAGAGCATCAGATACAGCACGACGGCAGGCACGCCCGGACCGGCGTCGACCTCACCGGCCTGGTGGGCGGCGGCCTCGACGCCGACGAGGATGAACCCGGCGTGGCTGATCGAGGAGTAGGCGAGCATCCGCTTGACGTTGGTCTGCACGACGGCGAGGAACGACCCGACGAGCAGCGACAGCAACGCCAGCACCCAGATCACCGGACGCCAGTCGTTGCGGTAGAACGGCAGCGCGATCACCAGCACGCGCAGCATCGCGGCGAACGCGGCGGCCTTGCCGGCCGAGGCCATGAACGCCGTGACCGGCGACGGCGAGCCCTGATACACGTCGGGCACCCACACGTGGAACGGCGCGGCAGCGACCTTGAAGCCGAGGCCCACGAGCATCATGGCGATACCGGCGAGCGCCAGCGGGTTGGGACCGGAGACGTCGACCGTGGTCTGCATCGCCAGCACCATCTCGGAGATGTTCGTGGTGCCGACCGACCCGTAGACCAGCGCGATGCCGTAGAGGAAGAACGCCGACGAGAAGCCGCCGAGCACGAAGTACTTGATGCCGGCCTCGGCGCTCTCGGAGCTGCGGCGGTTGCTCGCGGCGAGCACGTACAAGGCGAGCGAGAGCGTTTCGAGGCCGAGGAACAGCACGATGAAGTCGTTCGCCGACGCCATGACCACGCCGCCGATCGCGGCGACCAGGTAGAGGGCGTAGATCTCGGGCCCGTCGTTCGGTGTGCCGCGCAACGACTCGTCGGTCAGGAGCGAAACGAGCAGCAGGGCGATGCAGATCGTGATCGTCAGGAACATCGCCAGCGTGTCGAAGGCGATCGCGCCGCCGACGAGCGTGGACGGCCCGTTGTCGGTGATGTCGTCCCACTGCACCATGGCGAACGCAGCCGCCGTGCCGGCGGTGATGGCACTGAACATCGCGTACCAGCCGTTGGGCCACTTCGGGGTGAGCGCGCCGAGCAGCATGATGCCGAGGGCGCCGGCGAGCAGCGTGAGCATCGGCGACAGGGCGAACCAGCCGACCTCCGGGCCGACGAACGTGTCGAGTTGCGCGAGCATCAGTCGCCCGCTCCCTCGGTCGAGTCGCCTTCGGTCTCGCCGGACTCGGACACGACGCCGATCTGGATCTTCGGCACCGGCTGCACGTAGTCGGTGTGGTCCTCGACGTGGCTGATCAGCTTGTCGATGCTCGGCTGGATGCGGTCGAGGACCGGCTTCGGGTACACGCCCATGTAGACGATCGCCACCAGGAACGGCAGCAGCACCGCGCCTTCCTTGAACGAGATCTCGCGGAAGCGCTTGTTGGCCTCGTCGGGTTCACCGTGGAACACCCGCTGGTAGGCCCAGAGCAGGTAGAGGGCGGCGAGGATCACGCCGGTCGCCGCGACCACCGTCCACCAGCGGGCGGTCAGGAACGATCCGATGAGGATCAGGAACTCGCCGACGAAACCGTTGAGCCCCGGCACGCCGATCGACGACAGCATCACGAGCATGAAGCCGGCGGCGAAGATCGGGGCGACCTGCTGGATGCCCTTCAGCTCGGAGATCTTGCGCGTCGACCGTCGCTCGTAGATCATCCCGACGAGGAGGAACAACGCCCCGGTCGACACACCGTGGTTGATCATCTGCAGCACGGCGCCGGACAGCGACTGCGTGGTGAAGGCGAACGTGCCGAGGATGATGAAGCCCATGTGCGCGACCGACGAGTACGCGACGAGGCGCTTGAGGTCCATCTGCATCGTGGCAACGACCGCGCCGTAGACGATGCCGACCACCGCCAAGGTGAGCCAGAACGGGCGGCTCCAGTACGCGGCCTCGGGGAACAGGCCGAGGCCGAAGCGCAGGAAGCCGTAGGTGCCGAGCTTGAGCATCACACCGGCCAGCACGATCGAACCGGCCGTCGGGGCCTGCGTGTGGGCGTCGGGCAACCACGTGTGCAGCGGGAAGATCGGGACCTTGACGGCGAAGGCGATGGCGAACGCGAAGAACAGCCATCGGCCGGTGGACGCGGCGAAGTTCGCGCCGTCGGAGATCTCGACCAGGTCGAACGTGGTGTGGCCCAGCTCACTGCTGGCGATGGCGACGGTGGCGATCAGGCCGACGAGCATGAACGCCGAGCCGAACATCGTGAACAGGAAGAACTTCGTCGCCGCGTACACGCGGTTCTCGTAGCCCCAACCGCCGATCAGGAAGTACATCGGCACGAGGACGATCTCGAAGAAGATGAAGAAGACGAACAGGTCGAGGCTGAGGAAGCTGCCCATCACACCGGCCTGCAGCATCAGCAGCCACGCCAGATAGGGCCGCTCGTCATGGTGCGGGTCGACGCCGACGATCGCCAGCGGGAACAGCAGACCGGTGAGCACCACGAGGAACAACGAGATGCCGTCGACACCGAGGTGCCACGAGATCCCCCATGGCTCGATCCAGGTGTGGAACGACTGGAACTGGTAACCGGCGTCGCCCGTCTCGAACGAGGCGAGCAGCCAGACGGTGAGTGCGGCGGTGGCCACCGACGACAGCAGGGCCAGCATCTTGGCGAAGTCGGGTCGCGACCGCGGCGAGAGGGCGACGAGCAGCGCGCCGATGATCGGCACGAGGATGATGGCGGTGAGGATCGGGAACCCGAGACTGACGGTCGTTTCCTGGGCGAGCATCAGATGATCCCCCGGATGACGACGAACCAGCCGAGCAGCAGCACCACGCCGATGCCGATGATCGACGCGTACTGCCGGACGTAGCCCGTCTCGGCCTTGCGGACCTCGGTCGCGGTCTCCCGGACGACGACCGACGTCCCGTTGGCCGCACCGTCGATGACCGTGGCGTCGAACGCGGCGGTCGCCTCGAACCCCTTGCGGCCCGGATTGCCCATGAACCAGGTGATCGCCGTGTCGTAGTACCAGCCCGCGGCGAACAGCTTCGGCTCGAACGCCTTGATCCGCTGCTTCTGGTAGATCAGCCAGGCGATCACGATGCCGACGAACGAACACACGATGGCGAGGATCAGCAGCAACACGAGATGGTCGTCGGCCCAGGTGTTGGTGATGTCGGCCTCACCGAAGCCCACCACGGGCTCGAGGAAGTGCTCCAGATGGTGCTCCCATTCGTCGGGGATGATGCCGAGGTGCGGCAGCTGCATCAGCCCGCCGAAGATGGCGAGGACGCCGAGGATGACGAGTGGGATGAGCATGAGCGGCGACGACTCGTGGGGCTTGGTATCACCGTGGGCGCCGTGCTCGTCCGCGTGGCTCTCCCACCTGGCGGTGCCGAAGAAGGTCATGATCACCTGACGGGTCATGTACAGCGCCGTCAGGAGCGCCGTGGCGTAGATCAGCACGTAGAGCGCCCAGCTCTCGGCCCCGGCGAAGAGCAGGATCTCGTCCTTCGACCAGAAGCCGGCGAACGGCGGCACGCCGGCGATGGCGAGCCAGCCGATGATGAAGGTGCCGCACGTGATCGGCATCAGCTTGGCCAGCTTGCCCATCTTGCGCATGTCCTGCTCGTCGTGCATCCCGTGGATGACCGAGCCGGAACCGAGGAACAGCAGCGCCTTGAAGAAGGCGTGCGTGATCATGTGGAACACGGCCGCGACGTACGCGCCGGTGCCGATGGCGAGGAACATGAACCCGAGCTGCGACACGGTGGAGTACGCGAGGACGCGTTTGATGTCGGTCTGCGCCAAGGCGATCGTGGCGGCGAAGAAGGCGGTCAGCACGCCGACCCAGGCGATCGTCGGTCCGATCCAGTCGTTGGCCACCGTGAGGACGGGGTTGACGCGCACCATCAGGTAGACACCGGCGGTGACCATCGTGGCGGCGTGGATCAGCGCCGACACCGGCGTCGGGCCGGCCATGGCGTCGGGGAGCCAGATGAACAGCGGCAGCTGCGCCGACTTGCCGACCGCCCCGACGAACAGCAGGGCCGCGATCGCGGTGGCGGTGGTCGGCGACAGCAGGCCCGACTGGGCGTTGTTGTTGAGCACGCCGAAGCTGAGCGAGCCGACCGTCGAGAACGTGAGGAACATCGCCATCATGAAGCCCCAGTCACCGATGCGGTTGGTGACGAAGGCCTTCTTGCCGGCGGTGGCGGCCGATTCGCGGGTGTGCCAGAAGGCGATGAGGAAGTAGGAGCAGGTGCCGACGCCCTCCCAGCCGAGGAAGGTGACCAGCATGTTCTCGCCGAGCACCAGCAGCAGCATGGCGAACACGAACAGGTTGAGGTAGAGGAAGAACTTCGTGAACTTCGGGTCACCGTGCATGTACCCGATCGAGTACATGTGGATCAGCGCGCCGACGCCGGTGACGAACAGGCACATGATGATCGAGAGCGGGTCGGCCAGCAGCGCGAGGTCGACGTGCAGCGCGCCCACCGGGATCCACGTGAAGATCACGTCGACGCTCGAGCGCTCCTCGGAGCTCATCCCGAGCATGTCGATGTAGACGCCCACCGAGACCACGAACGACGCGGCCACCATCAGCGTGGCGATCCACCCCGCGAGCGGCTCGCCCAGGCGGCGCCCGAGGAGCAGGATGATCAGGAACCCGGCCAGTGGGAAGGCAGGGATCAACCACAGCACGTCGAGCACGGCGCGTCAGCCCTTCAACTCGGCGAGGTCGTCGGCGGTGGCACCGGGGCGGGCACGCAGGATCGACACGAGGATGCCGAGGCCCACCACGGCCTCGGCGGCGGCAACCACCATCACGAAGAACACCGCCGTCTGGCCGTCGATGTTGCCGAGCTGCACCGACAGGGCGACGAAACTCAGGTTCGCCGCGTTGAGCATCAACTCGATGCACATGACCATCACGAGCGGGTTGCGCCGTATCAGGAGCCCGACCGCGCCGATCGAGAACAGCAGTGCCGACAGCAGCAGGTACCAGGTGGGTTCGATGACGGCGATCACTGGTCCGACCCGCCTTGCCCGCCGTCGCCGAGGCCGGCCGACCGTGGCCAGCGCCGCGTCACGAGCACCGTGCCGGTCACGGCCACGATCAGCAGCACCGATGCCAGTTCGAGGGCGAACACGTAGTCGCCGTACAGGCTCGCGCCGAGCTGTTGGATGTTGGCATCGTGACCGGCGTTCTCGCCGGCGACGGCGAGGCCGGTCCCCGGGTTGATCGCCAACGAGTCACGCGCTCGCACGATCGCCGCGCCGAGCAGGCCGACGAGCCCGACGCCCATCACGAGCGCCAGTGGACGCTGGAGCGGGATCGGTTCGACCTGGAGGTCCATGGTGCGGTCGATGCCGAGCAGCATGATGACGAACAGGAACAGCACGACGATCGCGCCGGCGTACACGATGATCTGCACCACGGCGACGAAGTGCGCGCCGAGCGCCACGAACTGCACGGCCACGCCGAACAGCGTGAGCACGAGGCCGAGCGCGGCGTGGACCGGGCTCTTCATCGCGATGACGCCGATGGCGCCGCCGAGGATCATGACTGCCGCGGAGAAGAACACCACGTATTCGATGAATGTGGCATTCACCGCTCGACCACCCTCGTGCCCTTCACGGTCGGGCCGGCCGAGCGGTCGCGCTCGGTCTGTTCCGGCTCGGGCGCGCGCACGCCGTAGCCGAGTTCACCGCTCCAGCCGACCTGCCCCTCGAACGTGGCGTCGCCCGACGGCGATGTCGCCCGCATCCATCCACTCGTGAGCACGTCGTCGCCCTCGCGCCAGTCCTCCCACGGCAGGTGCTGCGGCTTGCCGTCGTCGTCGACGAGGAGTTCGGCCTTCGTGTAGATGGCGTCCTTGCGGTTCGTGAACGAGAACTCGAAGAGCTTCGATTCGGTGATCGCTTCGGTCGGGCACGCCTCGACGCACATGTCGCAGTGGATGCAGCGCAGGTAGTTGATCTCGTAGACGAAGCCGAAGCGCTCGCCCGGCGACGTGGGATCCTCGGGATCGTTGTCGGCACCGCGGACGTGGATGCAGTCGGCCGGGCAGACACCGGCGCACAGCTCGCATCCGATGCACTTCTCCATGCCGTCCTCGTAGCGGTTGAGCACATGGCGTCCGTGCAGCCGTTCGGGTCGCGGCGAGCTTCTCGTCGTGTTGGACGTCGCGGGCCGTGTCGCCCTTGCGCTTCGCGCGCCGGCCACCCGAGTACTCGGTGGTGACCCGATCGCCGCCGAACAGGCGGTGCTGGCGGATCGTGACGGCAAATCCCTCGAGGTAGCCCATCAGTTCGTCGCTCCTGCTCGATTGGCGGCCTCACGGTTGGCCCGGCTGACACGCAGCGCGGCGGCGAACAGCCCGATGCACAAGGCGGCCACGACCAGGCTGATCAGCACGACGCGAATGCTGTCCTGCCAGTCGCCGTCGGGCGAGAACTCACGGAGTGCGGCGAGCAGCAGGAACCATCCGAGCGAGATCGGGATGAGCACCTTCCAGCCGAAGTCCATCAGTTGGTCGTAGCGCAGGCGGGGCAGCGTGGCCCGGAACCAGACGTACATGTACAAGAACGCGAACAGCTTGAGCACCAGCCAGGCGGTGCCGCTGAGCGGTCCGAGGAATCCGAGCAGGTTGGTGCCACCGATCTCGACCGGCTGCGGGCCCCCGAGGAACAGCGTGACGATCACGAGCGACATCGTGATGACGTTCATGAACTCGGCGAGGAAGAACAACGCGAAGCTGAATGCCGAGTACTCGGTGTTGAAGCCGCCGACCAGTTCCTGCTCGGCCTCCACCAGGTCGAACGGAGGCCGGTTGAGCTCGGCCGTGGCGGCGATCACGAAGATCACGAACGGCACGATCCCGGTGGACACGACGTTCCAGTTGGCGAGGTCGTCCTGCACCCGCACGATGCCCGACGTCGACAGGGTGCCCGACGAGAGCAGCACGGCGGCGACGCTGAGCCCGAGCGCGGCCTCGTAGCTGATCATCTGCGCCGACGCCCGGACCGAGCCGAGCAGCGGATACTTCGACCCGCTCGACCAGCCGGCGAGCATGATGCCGTACACGGCGATCGACGACAGGGCGAGCACGACGAGGATGCCCATCGGGGGGTCGGCCAGCTGCACCAACGTGAGATGGCCGAACCATTCGACGGTGCCGTCCTTGCCGTCGCTGAAGTCGCCGCCCAGCGGGATGACCGACCACACGAGGAACGCCGGGACGAACGCGAGGAACGGGGCGATGCGGAACACGATGCGGTCGGCGCGCGACGGGAGCAGATCCTCCTTGAAGATCAGCTTCATGCCGTCGGCGAGCGTCTGCAGCAGGCCGAACGGGCCGGCCTTGTTCGGCCCGACCCGGTTCTGCATGCCCGACACGACCTTGCGCTCGTACCAGACCATGAACATCGTGCCGATCAGGCCGATGACGAAGACGATGACGACCTTGAACAGCACGAGCAGGATCGGCGTCCAGAGCAGGCCCTGTTCGACCAGTGGATCGATCGCCAGCATCAGATGCGCTCGATCCGGACGTCGGTGACCGGGGCGGACGCGTCGATGATCTCCTCGACGGTGCCGCCCGGCTGGTTGAACGGCGACCACACCGTCCCCCGCGGGACCGCCGCGTTGGCGACGATCGGCATGACGGTGGACGCCTTGGCGCTCACGAGCTTGACGTCGTCACCGGCAGCAAGACCGAGCGAATCGAGGTCGAGCGGGTTGACGTGAGCTGCCGCGCCGGGGGCGAGTTTGGCCAGCGAACGCGACTTCTCGGTGCCGACGGCCCGGTCGTAGAGTTTGCGGCTCACCACGAGTCGATAGTCATAGCTGTTCCGGGGCGTCACGGCGAAAGACACCGTCGGCAGCTCGGACGGTTGGTGGGCGAGGACGATGCCGTCGGTGGCGGCTTCGAGCGCCGCCGACGTGGCCTCGGCGAATGCCTGGACGCTGCCGGCGAGCAGGTCGGTGACCTCGGCAACGGTCGCGACCGAGCGCAACGGGTGGTCGGCGGGCAGCGATCGGTCACCGAGGCGCAGGCCGAGTTCGATGGCGATCATCCAGTCGGGCCGGCTGGTGCCGTGCGGCGTGACCTGCTGGGCGAGCGTGCTGACGCGACCCTCGAGGTTGGTGGTCGTGCCGGCCTTCTCGCCGAATGCCGACGCAGCGAGCACCACGTCGGCGAGTTGCGACGACTCGGACAGGAACGTGTCGACGGAGATCACCCGGCGGGCGCCGGCGAGGGCGCGGCGGGCCAGGTCGGCATCGGGACAGTCGTTGATCGGATCGGCACCGACGAGCAGCAGGAGGTCGATCTTGCCGTCGGCGGCCGCCTGCAGCGTGGCGAGCCCGTCGTGATCGCCGTCGGCCGGCGCGAGGCCGGCGCTGAGCGCGCCCACCACGTTGCCGCGACGCAGCGCGGGCAGCACGGTGGCTTCCGGCAGCCCGGCGCGGAGCGTCTGCAGCGCGCCCACGGTCGCCGCCGCCGGTACGGCGAGATTCTGGCGACCGATCACGATGACGACGGGTCCGCTCGCCAACTGCTCGGCGATCTCGGCGTCGCCCAACGCGTTCGAGATCGCGGTGTTCGAGGTGCCCGGTTCGTAGCGGATCGACTTCCAGGCGTACTTCGACAGCCCTGACTCGACCGACGTGAACTCGACGATCTTGGCGCCCTTCTTCTCGGCGGCGTCGCGCAGCCGGAGGAACAGCACGGGCAGTTCCTCTTTCAGGTCCGGGCCGAGCAGGACGATCGTGGAGGCGGCGGCCGCGTCGGCGATGGTCGCCCGCGGCAGCCCCAGCACCTCGGCGGGGAGCCCGTCGCCGAACTGGGCGTCGCGGTACTCGACGCCGAGGGCATCGGCGAGCTGCGCCCAGGCGAACGCGTCCTCGTTCGACCCGCGAGCGCCACCGAGCACGGCGATGCCCGAGGGACCACCGGAGTCGAGCGCCTCACGGACGAGTCGACCCGCCGCGTCGAGGGCGGTGTTCCACGAGGTGGGCGAGAGGCCGGACTCGCTGCGGACGAGCGGCTTGGCCAGGCGCTCGTCGGACTTGATGGACTCGAAGTTGAAACGCCCGCGGTCGCACAGCCAACCCCAGTTGACCGGATCGCTGTCGACGCCCTGCACGCGCAGCACCTCGTCGCGGCTCGACTGGATGACGGCACGGCAGCCGACCGAGCACGTGGTGCAGGTGGTCTCCTGCTGCGACAGGTCCCACGGGCGGGCCTTGAAGCGGTAGGGCTTGGCGGTGAGCGCACCGACCGGGCAGATCTGGACGGTGTTGCCCGAGAAGTACGACGCGAACGGCTCGTCGGGGAACGTCATCACCTGGGTGTTGTTGCCCCGGCTGGTGAAGTGGATCAGCTTGTCGCCGGCGACCTCGTCGGCGAAGCGGGTGCAGCGGTCGCAGAGGATGCAGCGCTCGCGATCGAGGAACACGAGGTCGCTGATCGGGATCGGCTTTTCGTAGTGGCGCTTCTCCTCGACGAACCGGCTCTCGCCCGGACCGTGGCTGAACGCCTGGTCCTGCAGCGGGCACTCGCCGCCCTTGTCGCAGACCGGACAGTCGAGCGGGTGGTTGGCGAGGAGCATCTCGAGCATGCCCTCCTGGGCACGCTTGACACCGTCGGTGGCGGTGTTGACGACCTGGCCGTCGGCGACCGGGGTCATGCACGACACGACCATCTGCGGACCGCGCGGGCCCTCCACCTCGACCATGCACTGGCGGCACATGCCCACCGGCGACATCCGCGGGTGGTAGCAGAAGTGCGGGACGTACTCGTCGGCGCGCAGCGCGGCGGCGATCACCATCTCACCCTTGCGGGCGGCGACCGGCTCGCCGTTCAGGACGATCGTGAGGGCGTTCGGATCGGGCTCCGGTTCAGACTCCACGATCACGTCGGTCTGCACGTCGGTGTCGTCGAGGACGGCGACGTCGGGATCCGGCGTGGTCTCGGTCGACTCGGCAGCGTCGGGTGCGTCACTCATACCGTCACCACCTCCGCCGCCTGCACCGGGATGGTGCGTCGTTCGGCCCGGGGGCTCACCAGCGCGGCGAAGTCCTCGGGGAACAGCGTGAGCGCCGAGTGGATCGGCACGTACGCCGACGGGCCGACGAAGCAGATCGTGGTCATCTTGTACGGGAACGGCACGGCGCTCAGCCCGAGTCGTTCGCTCGAGGCGTGCGGCATGTCGCCCGGGCAGATCGTGGCGCCGACCTCGAGGATCGTCTGCAGGTCCTCGTCGGTGCCGTTGCCGGCGACGATGCGCTCGACGATCCGGTACAGCCAGGTGCCGCCCTCGCGGCACGGCACGCACTTGCCGCACGACTCGTGGGCGTAGAACTTCACGAGCGTCAGCGCCGCCGCCGGGATGTCGGTGGTGGAGTCCATCACCATCACCGCGCCGGAGCCGAGCATCGACCCGGCCGCTCCGGCCTGGGGACCCTCGAACGGGATGTCGAGCTGCTCCGCGGTGAACCACGGCGCGGATCCGCCGCCCGGCACGAACGTCTTGAGTTCGTTGCCGTCGCGGATGCCCTGGGCGAAATCGTCGCCGTACAGCAGGTCGCGGAACGTGGTCGACCCGTTGACGATCTCGTACACACCGGGGCGCACCACATGGCCCGACACGGCGATCATGCGGGTGCCGGGCGACGTGTCGGTGCCGATCGTGGTGAAGGTGGAGCTGCCCTCGCGGGCGATGAACGGCAGGTTCGACAACGTCTCGACGTTGTTGACGATCGTCGGCTGCCCGTACAGGCCGACGGCGGCCGGGAAGTACGGCGGCTTCAGGCGCGGCATGCCGCGCTCGCCCTCGAGCGATTCGATCAGCGCGGTCTCCTCGCCGACCACGTAGGCGCCGGCGCCCCAGTGCAACACGATGTCGACCGAGAAGTCGGTGCCGAGGATGTTCTTGCCGACGTACCCGGCGGCGTAGGCGTCGTTGAGCGCCTGGGCGACGCGCTCGTGGGCGAGCGGCATCTCCCCGCGGATGTAGAGGAAGCACTGCGACAGGCCGGCGGCGTAGCAGGCGATGAGGCAGCCCTCGATGAGCTGGTGCGGGTCGCACTCCATGAGGAGGCGGTCCTTGTAGGTGCCGGGCTCGGACTCGTCGCCGTTGACCACGAGATAGCGCGGCCACACGCCCTGCGGCGTGAACCCCCACTTCGTGCCGGCCGGGAAGCCTGCGCCGCCGCGGCCGAGCAGCGTCGACTTCTTGACCTCCTCGCTCATCTCCGCCGGCGTCTTGGCGAGCGCGGCCTTGAGGCCGTCGTAGCCGCCGGTCGCGTGGTAGCGATCGAGCGTGTACGCGTCGTCGTACTGGAAACGCGACGTCACGACCTGCGGCCGGTCGCCCGCGGTGGCCGGCGGGTAGAACCCGGGCGCCCAGGGATAGGGGCTGACGACGGTCATGCCGGACTCACGATCATGCTGGGCTCACCATCATGCTGGGCTCACTTGGATCCAGGCCGGAGCCTCGTGACGTCGGCCGGGAGGACGGGCACCGACGGCCTTGTCGACCGGGATCTGCTGGCGGTTGCGGCCGAGCGTGCCGTGCGGCGGGATCTCGTCGTCGAGCGAGCCGGCCCGCAGATCGTCGACCAACCGGTCGAACGCCTCGGGTGGTGACGCGGTAACGGTGGCGGTAGTTCACCTGCAGGGTCGGTGCCTCGGTGCACGCCGCCTGGCATTCCGCGTGCTGCAGCGTGATCAGGCCGTCATCGGTGGTGGAACCGGCCTTGATGCCGAGCTTGTGCTCGGCGTGGTGCATCAGCGCGTCGGCGCCCAGCAGGGCGCACGACATCGTGCCGCAGATGTTGATCAGGAACTTGCCCGTCGGCTCGAAACGGAACATCTCGTAGAACGACGCGGTGCCGTAGACCTCGGCGGGCGTGACCCCGATGAGTTCCGCGATGTGCCGCATCGCGTCGTTGGTGACGTAGCCGTTCTGCTCCTGGCTGAGGTGCACGAGCGGGATCAGCGCCGACTTCTGCTTCGGGTACCGGGCGATGATCTCGCGCGCGAGCACCACGTTGTGGTCGTTCAACCTCATCGATCGACGCCTCCGAGGACCGGGTCGACGGACGAGATCACGGCGACGGCGTCGGCGATCAGGCCGCCGCGCATCATGTGCGGCAGGCACTGGATGTTGACGAAGGACGGGTCGCGCATGTGCATGCGGTAGGGGTTCGCCGAACCGTCGCTGGCGATGTAGCAACCGAGCTCGCCGCGGGGGCTCTCGACCGCCACGTACACCTCGCCCTCGGGCACCTTGAAGCCCTCGGTGAAGATCTTGAAGTGGTGGATCAACGCCTCCATCGACTCGTCGATGCGCGCCCGTGGCGGCGGCGTGATCTTCTTGTCCTGGATGCGGTAGTCGCCCGCCGGCATCCGATCGAGGATCTGCTCGACGATCCTCATCGACTCGCGGATCTCGGCGAGACGGATCGCGTACCGATCGAACGAGTCGCCGTACGAACCGACGATCACGTCGAATTCCATCTCGTCGTAGTGGGCGTACGGCATGTCGCGACGCAGGTCCCACTCGACGCCGGTCGATCGCAGGATCGGGCCGGTCGCGCCGAGGGCCACCGCCTCGCTCGGCGTGATCACGCCGACGCCCTGCAGGCGCTCGCGCCAGATGGGCTGGCCGGTCATCAAGGTGTCGTACTCGTCGAGACGCGGCGGCAGCAGGTCGAGGATGCGCAGCACGCCGTCACGCCAGCCGGCGGGCAGGTCGGCGGCGACGCCGCCAGGGCGGATGTAGTTGTGGTTCATCCGCAGGCCGGTGACCTCCTGGAAGAAGCGCAGCACCTCCTCGCGCTCACGCCACCCGTAGATCATCATCGACACGGCGCCGAGGTCCATGCCGTTGGTGGCCATGAACAGCAGGTGGCTCGCCATGCGGCTCATCTCCGACATCAGCATGCGGATCCACACCGCCCGGTCGGGGATGTCCTCGTCGATGCCGAGGAGCTTCTCGGTCGCCATCGCGAACGCCATCTCGTTGGCGATCGGGCTGAGGTAGTCCATGCGGGTGACGTTCGTGCCACCCTGCATGTACGCCAGCTGCTCGGCCGTCTTCTCCATGCCGGTGTGCAGGTAGCCGATGATCGGTTTGCACCGCAGTACGGTCTCGCCCTGCAGCTCGAGCATCAGGCGCAGCACGCCGTGCGTCGACGGGTGCTGCGGACCCATGTTGATGATCATCGTCTGATCGTCGTCGGGGTCCTCGGGGAGATCGCCGAGCTGCGCGGCCTCGGCCTCGCTCATGCGCAGCACGGAGCCGACCTCGCGCATCAGCTCGGTGGCGGTGAGTTCGCTGCGCGGCTTGAGCTGCTGTCCGCCCTCGTCGGTGCCGGCGACGAACTGCTGGTAGTCGCCGGGGCGGAACTCGCCGGGATGGGAGTCGACGGTCGTCATGTGTTCGCCGCCTTGAACTGCACGGGGATCCGCCCGACCTCGTAGTCCTTGCGCAGCGGATGGCCGACCCAGTCCTCGGGCATCAGGATGCGGGTGAGGTCGGGGTGCCCGGAGAAGGAGATGCCGAACATGTCGAACGTCTCTCGTTCCATGGCCTCGGTGCCCGGGTACAGGTCGAACAACGACGGCAGCTCCGGGTCGGCCTCGGGAACCTGGACACGCACCCGGATGCGCCGGCGAGCGGCGAGATCGAGCAGGTTGACGACCACCTCGAAACGCTCGGCCACGACGTCGTCCGGCAGCGGCCGTGCCATGTGGTGCGAGGTAGTCGACGCCGGTCAGGTCGACGCACATCGTGAACCCGTCGTCGTCGAGCGACTTGACGAGCGCGAGGTACTCGCCGGCCGTGGTGTGGACGACCTCGTCGAGCGTGCTCACCCCTGGCTCGCTCATGCCGGCTTCGCTCCGAGCATGACGGGGGCGCCGTCGGGGACCGGCACGTAGTCGACGTGGATGTTCGCACCGCCGCCGTTGGCATCGCGACGCTTCATGATCTGGTTGGTCTCGATCAGCCCGTGCAGGGTCTCGATCGCGTGGATCAGCGTCTCGGGGGTGGGCGGGCAACCGGGGGCGTACACGTCGACGGGAACGATCTGGTCGACACCCTGGACGATCGCGTAGTTGTTGAACATGCCGCCCGACGACGCGCAGACGCCCATCGAGATGACCCACTTCGGCTCCATCATCTGGTCGTAGACCTGACGGAGCACCGGCGCCATCTTCTGGCTGACACGACCGGCGACGATCATGATGTCGGCCTGGCGCGGGGAGGCGCGGAAGACCTCCATCCCGAAGCGCGAGATGTCGTAGTGGGCGCCGCCCGTGGCCATCATCTCGATCGCGCAGCAGGCGAGCCCGAACGACGCCGGCCACGACGACCGCGAGCGCGACCAGTTGACGAGATCTTCGACCTTGCCGGTGATGACGTTGTGCGTGAGCCCGCCGAGTCCGTCGTCGAGCACATCGTTGACGATGCCCATGGTGATGAGTCCTTATGCGGCTTCTTCGTCGGCGGGCAGGCGCCCCTCGGTTCCGACGCGGCGGACCGTGGAGGTCAGTGTCCGCTCGGGCGTGACCATCGCGGCTTCGTCGAGCAGGTTGCGCGCCTTGCCGATCGGGCCCCAGTCGAGCCCACCGCGCGCCACCTCGTACACGAACGTGGCGAAGAAGATCACCGAGAACGCGAACACGGCCCAGAATCCGTAGATGCCGAGCGTGGCGTGCGACACCGCGTAGGGGTAGATGAACACGATCTCGATGTCGAACATGATGAACAACATGGCCACGACGTAGAAGCCCACCGGGAACCGCTCGGGCGGTTCGCGCGACGGCACGATGCCACACTCGTACGGTGCTTCCTTCGCCGACGACGGCCGGCTCGGTGCCAGCAGTCGTGAGGCCCCGTAGCTGATCGCGCCGAACAACACGGCGAGGATCAACAGGGCGACGATCGGAAGGTACTGCGCCATGGTCAGACCGAAACGGCTTCCTTGTCGGCGTCGGCGGATTCGGCCGCCTTGGCCCGCGCGACCGGGGTGATCGGCTTGGCCAGGTTCTCGCGCAGGAAGCGCTCACGGCGGTGGAGCAGGAAACACAGGGCGAAGAAGATCGCGCCGCCGCCGATGGCCAGCACCATCGCCGGCTGACGGCGGGCGCCGGCATCACGGACCATGTAGACGTACTGGCGCTGCGCGTCGTCGTCGATGGTCGGCGGAACGGGTGCCCGGCCCGGTTCGGTGCGCACCTGCTCGATCGGCGCCGCCTCGGCGAGCACATAGTGCGGCTCGTGGAAGAACGCGAAGAAGTCGAGCGATTCGTTGACCTTCGGGTAGCGGTCGCCACCCATGTCGAACACTTCGAGGATCTGGAACTCGCCGGCGGCGAACGCGCCCTCCTCCTCGAGGAACACGCTGGCCTGTGCCTGGACCTGGCCGTACTCGGCCGACGACGGTGTCGAGGATGTCCCAGCCCTCGGCGAGGAGTTGGTCGGCGACGAGATCGGCCTCCTCCGGGAACGTGGCGTCGGCCGGGACGTCGGGCAACGTCTCCAGGACGCCGGCGGTGTAGAGGGCCTGCGTGTCCTGGAGCACCGTCTTGCCGGGCACCGCCGCCCAGGTCGGGTCGGGACCCTTCAGGCCGATGCCGTAGATCCACCAGGTGAGGCCCATGAGGAACAGCCACCCGAACAGGCGCCGCGAGCACGACGAGGAAGGCCAGGCGGGCCCCCATGTTCGTGGCCATGATCAGGTAGATGCTGCCGCAGAGGACGGTCACCGCGATGATGACCGTGAGCAGACCGCGGATCTCGGGTTCCCAGGCAATCGCCAAGATGGACATCACAGGCTCCGCACGTATTCGACGATGGCTTGGATCTGCTCGTCGGTCAGCAGGTTGCCGAACCCCGGCATGCGGCCGGTGCCCTGGCCGTTGCGACCGTACAGCTTGCCTTCCTGGGAGCCCGACTTGATGAAGGCGACCATGTCGGCCTCGGTGGCGAAGTGGTTGTTCGTCGAACCACCGGTCAGGTTCCACCCGTAGGCGCCCTGTCCACTCGTGGTCGGCTTGTCGTAGCTCCAACCGAGCGTGTGGCAGCGGGCGCAGCTGTAGGCGCCGCTCGAGAGGCTCAGGTTGAACAAGGCCTCGCCGTAGGTGGCGGCGTCGCCGTCCTCGACCGCCTTGTTGGCGGCCGCCTCGATGTCGGCCTGCAGGTCGGCCGGCAGGTGCCCGGAGTCGCACGTGAGTGGATCCTCGCCCTCGACACAGTCCTCGCGGGGGATCTGGATCGAGTGGAGGTAGGCGATCAGGTTGTTGATCTGCTGGCTGTTCATCGGGCCGCCGCCGACGAGACCCCACGGCGACATCGGCGAGAACGGGCGGCCGTAGTTGAGGATGAACCGCACCTCGTCGTCGCTGAATCGATAGAAGACGGTGTTGAGAGCGGGCGCC
Organism: Ilumatobacteraceae bacterium; assembly: GCA_963752815.1. Taxonomy (GTDB): domain Bacteria; phylum Actinomycetota; class Acidimicrobiia; order Acidimicrobiales; family Ilumatobacteraceae; genus Sva-07. The sequence goes on from CAVVZI010000015.1 coordinate 338,516, forward strand.
TTCCAGTTGACCGCCTCGACCTCGCCGGTGTTCGGATCGGTCACCGTGAACGGTGCCTCACCGCCGACGGCCTTCATTCCGCCGTGACAGCCGGCGCAGTTGAACCCGCCGTCCGCGGTCGGTGCGAACAGCTCGGAACCCCAGCTGGCGAACCGGTCCTCCCAGCCCTGCTGAGCCCCGGCCTGACGGCTCGGTTCGAACACCCAGTAGAGGGGCAGGGCGACGACGATGATCGCGAGCAGGATCACACCGATCAGCTGGACGCGTTCGAGGCGCGGCCCTTCGAGTGTCTCGTCGTCGAAGTACGGCTTGCGGTTGGCGGCGAGTTCGATCTCCGAACCGACCTCCTTGCGCCCACCGGCGACGTTGAAGATGCCGTAGACGATCCACCCGATGGTGATGACGATCAGGCCGATGACGGCGATCGTGGTGGTCGTCGTAGCGAGGACTGCTGCGGTCATCAGTGATGTCCGCCGCCGGTGCAGTGGGGGCCCTCGGCCTCCTGGCCGGTGGTGTTCGTACCGATCGCCGGGCCCGTGACCTTCTTGCCGGTGTTGATCGTGACGTCGCCGTTGGCGCCGATCGTGGCCGGATGGCGGTCCATGCCGCGCGGGGCCGGTCCGGCCTTCTTCTCGCCGACGCGGTTGTACTGCGAGCCGTGGCACTGGCACTCGAACCACTGGCTGGTCGTGCACTGCGGCACGCGGCAGCCGAGGTGGGGGCACTTCTGGCTGAGGATCGTGATGCCCTGTCGCATCGTGACGAGGAGCGACTCGTCGTAGACCAGCTCGGCCGCGGGCAGCGCCTCTGCCGGATAGTCGGTGATCCAGGCGCGGGCCTCGGGCGCATAGAAGAAGCCGTTGCCCTGCTTGATGCCGTCCTTGATCGCCGGGAGCTTGCCCACGGTGACCAGGCCGCCGAAGCCGCCCTTGCCCGTCGGCCACAGGAAGCCGACGAACGCGGCGGCCGCGAACGTGACGATGCCGATGCTCATGAGCCCGACCGTGGCGCGGTTGAAGAACTGCCGACGGGACTCACCGATCACCTCGGGATCGGGTGGCGTCCACGGCACGATGTCGGAGTCGTGGTCGACGACGGCGATGGCCGTGCCGACCCGCGCCGCGGTGCCCGCGGCCTCGACGTCGGACGCGGTCGTCCCGCTCGCCACCGACACGTCGGTGGAGCGCGCGGCACGGTCGCGCTTGACCGTTTCGCCCGACAGGGCGCCGGCACCGCGGACGTCGCTGCGACGCGCCAGGGTGAAGAACGCCACCGCGGCGAGGACGACAACGACTGCGATGACGATGGCGATGACTGCTGTGGTACTCATGACAGGTCTCCTTTCACCGTCTCAGAGCTCGAAGAACAAGCCGTCGCGCCAGGGCAGCACGAAGTTGAAGCCGGGGCCCCGGAAGAACGATCCGATGATGACGAGGACCGCCCAGAACATGAGGTGCACGGTCATCAGCGACGTGACGAACTTGCGATCTTCGGGCTTGTTCGAGGGATTGCGATCGAGATACGGGGCGAGGATCAGCGCGATGATCCCGACGCCGGGGATCGTGACACCGGCGACCATCGGGTGGAACATGGTGAGCAGTTCCTGCAGGCCGAGGAAGTACCACGGCGCCTTCGACGGGTTCGGCGTCAGGTTGGTGTTGGCCAACTGCAGCAGCGGGGCGTTGACGAACACCGAGAAGATGAAGACGAACGCGGTGCAGGCGAGGGCGGCGACGAATTCGGCGGCCAGGAGGTGCGGCCAGGTGTGGACCTTGTCGACCGGCGTGGCCTTGACGTCCTGGATCGAGCCCGACTTGACGACGGTGAGCAGGCGTTGCGTGTGCCCGCCCGGACCGGCGCCGACGGGCACGCCGGCACCAGCGGCCGGTGCCGCGACGACGGCGCCGACCTTGTCGGCAACCGCGACCGCTCCACCGGATGCGGCGGCCGGCTCGTCGCCGCCTTCCTTGGCGGCCTTCGCGGCCTTGCTGCGCTGCAGCAGGTGTTCGGGGATGCGCGAGTCGGACGCGGCGGCAGCCGGTTCGGCCGCGGCGGGCTCCGCGGCAGCGGGTGCTGCTTCGGCCGCGGACTTGTCGCGAGCGGCCGCGGCCCGCTTCAGCAGGTGTTCGGGGATCTCGGTCATGGCGTCACCTCACCTTCAATCCGAACCTTCAATCCGATTTGGTCGATCCGGACGGTGATCGTCGAGGAAGTAGTCATCACAACGGACCGGAGATGCCGCCGTCCTTGCGGACACGCCAGAAGTGGATCGCCATGAAGATGACGATGATGAACGGGAAGAACAACACGTGCAACACGTACCATCGGAGCAACGTTTCGGAACCGATCTCGGCACCGCCGAGCAGCACGAAGCGGACCTCCTGACCGAACACCGGGGTGTAGCCCATCATGTTGGTTCCCACCGTGACCGCCCAGAGGGCCAACTGGTCCCACGGCAGCAGGTAACCGGTGAACGACAGCAGCAGCGTCAGCGTGAGCAGGATGACGCCGATCACCCAGTTGAACTCGCGGGGCGGCTTGTAGGCGCCGTGGTAGAAGACGCGCGCCATGTGGAGGAACACGGCGAGCACCATCAGGTGCGCGCCCCAGCGGTGCATGTTCCTGACCAAGAGCCCGAAGGTGACGTTGGTCTGCAGGTTCTGGATGTTGTCCCAGGCGACCGTCGCCTCGGGTCGGTAGAAGAACATCAGGAAGATGCCGGTGACCGTGAGCAGGATGAACAGGAAGAAGCTCAGGCCACCGAGGCACAGGGTGTAGCTGACCTTCACCGCGTGACGCTTCACCTTCACCGGGTGCAGGTGGTAGAGCACCGAGTTCATGATGACGTAGCTGCGGTTGCGCGGGCTGTCGGTGTAGCCCTTGCGGAAGATCGAACCCGGCCGGAAGATCGAACTCCACGCCTGACTGCCCTGCACGGAATCGACCGTGGAGGAGACGCGATCCTTCACCGTCGGGCGAGGTTTGTCGTCGATGATCTTGGCCATGGTTCCGTTGTCCCTGATTCCCTGTTCCTAGAGCCTCATGCCATAGCCGTAGCCATGGTTGTTCGTACGCACGTGGGAGTTGCCCGCCGCGGTGGCGGGGCCGGCCTTGCCGAGGATGATGACCCCGGTCGGGCAGCGATCGACGCACAGCGCACAACGCGTGCAGATGTCGTCGTCGATGATGAACATGAAGGCATCGGACGGATCGGTGCCCGGCTGCTCGGTTCCCGTCGCCTCGTCGACCGCGTCGACCGACACCATGTGGATGCACTTCCACGGGCAGATGTCGACGCAGCCCTCGCAGGCGATGCACTCCGTCTGATCGATGTGGATGAACTGCTTCGGCTTGACGGCCTTCGACAGGTAGTCGGCATCGACCTCCACCAACATGTAGTCGTCGGTGAACGGCATCATCGGGGGGTTGGCGTCGGTCTTCGCCATGACGGCCCTATGCCTTCTTCACGAGGGGTCGGCCGTACGTGGACACCGGCAGTTCCTTCGGCTTGACGTTGCCACGCTTCTGCCACCACACGGCGAGGAAGATGTAGATGCCGAAGAAGACGACGTGGAGCAGCACCACGACGATGTCGCGCACCGCTTCGTACTGCAGCGTGATCGGGTTCCAGCCGCCTTGCGACTGCGGCTTCAGGAAGCCGCCCCAGCCGATGAGCAGCTTGTCCTTCGACCAGCCGAGGTTCTTGTCGGCGTGGCTGATCCATTGGTGGGGCACGACGCCGAACGCGAGGAACAACGCCCCGAAGACGTAGACGCTGGCGAGCATCGCCTGGCCCCAGTCGAACGGCGCGTCGATCGGCCGACGCTTGCCGTACGGGATGATGGCGAGCGCCATCACGAGCGCGCCGATGAACGCGGCGAGGAACGACTGGTTGACGCCGGGCCACCTGAGCACATCGACGGCGATCATGACTGTGGCGTTCCTCTCCTGATGATCGGTGTTGGGCGGTGGGTGCAGTGTGCGCAAACGACTGTAGTCGTCAGCGCCGGATGTACGAAGTCTGGCACCACACTGTGTCGAGCGCGCGAGGTTGTGCGTAAGTGCATGGGGACGGCGGCGTCGGATCGAGCTCGGAGATTCTCGAAGTCGCGCGATCGCCATCTATCATCGGCGCAGTGACCGAGATCCCCGAACATCTCCTCAAACGGTCGCGCGAGCGACGTTCCGCGATCGGCCAGGGAGGCGATGCCGAGACGCCGGCGGAGACCGCGCCCGCGAAGGCCGCCTCGTCGGCTCCGGCCACCACTGCGGCGGCCGCCCCTGCCGCGACCGGCCCCGCGCCGCGCACCGGTGCTCCGGCCGCCCCGCCGGCACCTCCGGTCAAGCCCGACCCGCCGTACGTCGTCGCCGCCAAGCAGCGCCGCAAGATCCCGTTCTGGGCGATGGCCACCCTCAGCCTCATGCCGATCTGGGGCTTCATCTACGTTCGTGCGCTCACCGACGGTCCCGACGTCGTCGAGGGCCCACTGGGCAACGGCGTTGCGGTGTACTCCAACTGCGCGAGCTGCCACGGCGCCGACGGCGGCGGTGGCGTCGGCTATCCGTTCTCCGGCGGCGAGGTACTGAAGACGTTCCCCCACATCGCCGACCAGGTCCGCTGGGTCTACTACGGCACCGAGGGCTACAACGCCGCCAACATCCCGGTGTACGGCTCGGAGAGTCGGGACGGTGGGGCCCATGTCACCGGCGAGCAGGGTGTGATGCCCGCGTTCGGCACGCAGCTCAGCGGCGCCGACATCGTCGCCGTGGTCTGCCACGAGCGCTACACGTTGGGCGGTGCCGACCCGCTTTCCGACGAGTACGAGGACGAGTACACCGCGTGGTGCGCTCCCGACTCGCCGATCTTCGCCGCACTCGAGTCCGGCGATCTCGACCTGACGACCGGCGAGATGCCCGAGGTGCTGAACGCCAACGGCGACCCGATCGACGTCGGCGTCGTCGGTCCGGAACCGGCGCCGGCGCCCGCCGACTGAACGCCCTGCTCCGCTCCGTGCGGGCAGACTGGATCTCGTGACCCGCTCGTGAACCGCCGCTCGTGACCACTGTCGACACCGATGTGCTCGTGGTGGGCGGCGGCCCGTCGGGCTCGGCCACGGCACTCCGGCTGGCGTCACTCGGACATCGGGTCACGCTCGTCGAGAAGCGGGCCACCCCTCGCCACAAGGCGTGCGGTGACATCCTCACCCCGCGGGCGGTCGCCGAACTGGCGCGCCTCGGCATCGATCCGCTCGATCCGGGGCGAGGTGACGGGCGGACCGGCGGGTGGGCTGGGGGGAACGGTCACCGGATCGAAGGGGTCCGGCTGATCGCCACCGGCCGCGAGATCGCCGAGCCCTGGCCCGAGCATCCTGACCTGCCCGGCCACGCCGTGGCGTTGCGTCGAGACGTGCTCGACGAGTCGCTCCGAGAGCGCGCTCGCGGGGCGGGCGTGACCGTGCTGATGGGCCACGAGGCCACCGCACCGCTCGCGGAACGGGGGTTCGTTCGCGGCGCCACGATGTCCACGGTCGACGGGGAGCGGGAGATCCGCGCCCGCTTCGTCGTGGTCGCCGACGGCGCCAACAGCCGGTTCGGGCGGGCGCTCGGCACCACGCGCGCCCACGACTGGCCGTACGGGATCGCGACGCGGAGCTACTGGACCAGCCCGCGTTCGTCCGACCACTGGTTGGAGACGTGGCTGGCGATCCCCGACGCCAACGGCACGCCCATCGCCGGCTACGGATGGGTCGCCCCGCTCGGCGACGGCACGGTGAACATCGGTGTCGGCGTGCTCTCGTCGTACCGCGACATCCGCGGCGTCCACGTCCTCAAGTTGCTCGACACCTTCGCTCGCCAGGTCGCCGATCGATGGGAGATCGACCCGGGCGAGATCCTCAAACCGCCGACGAGGTTCCGGGTGCCGCTCGGCGGGTCGGTCGGACCGACGATGGGCCCGACCTTCCTCGTGGTCGGCGATGCGGCGGGCGTCGCCAACCCGTTCAACGGCGACGGTGTCGACGCCGCGCTGATGACCGGGCGGCTCGCCGCGGACGTGCTCGACGAGGCGCTCACCTCCGGCAACTCCACGTCGTTGCAGCGCTTCCCGACCCTGCTCGCCGATTCGGTCGGTCAGTACCACAAGGTGGGTCGGCTCGCCGCCCGCTTCGTCGGCCGGCCCGGCGTGCTGCGCCCCGTGCTGCGCGTGGCCATGCGCAGCGACCGCGTGATGGGTTCGGCACTGCGCATCGCCACCCGTCAGCTCCGCTCGGACGAGGCCGGTTCGGCCGAGCGCGCCTACGCCCTCGCCTCCACCCTCTCCAAACTCGCCCCCAACTGGTAGCGCTCCCCGGGCCACCCCAGCCCACCCGAGCGATGAGCCAAACGACCGGATACGGGCCTCTCGCTCATCGCTGACCGCAGCCGGACCCGAGCGATGAGCGAAACGACCGGATACGGGGCTCTCGCTCATCGCTGAGGCGGAATCGTGGCGCCTACGAGTCGTCGCGGCGGCGGACGTAGTCGGCCATGCCGGGCACGGTGTAGGCGATCACGCCGTGCTCCGGGGCGTAGACGATGCCCTTGCCGATCAGGTTCGCCCGCGCCGGGCCGAGTGAGCGCGAACTCGTGTGGCCGAGCCGTTGGGTGATGTCGGCGATCCTCGACGGGGCCCCGTCGTCGGGCGCCATCGCGCGGAGGAACTCGCGCTCGGCGTTCGTCGCCCGTTCCCAGCGCGAGGAGTAGAACCCGAGGTCGAGTTGCTGTTGCCCCTCGGCGACCCCGATGGTGGCGTCGTCGAGGGCGATCGTGTGGGGCCCGGCGGCGGCGTCCCAGACGGTCTTGCCGAACTGCTGCAGGAAGTAGGGGTAGCCACCGGACTCGCCGAGCACGAACTGCGCCGCGTCGCGGTCCCATGCCACCTGATGTTCGGCCGCCGGTTCGGTCAGCGCGAAGAGGGCGTCGACGTCGGCCAGCGGGTCGATGGCGCGGTAGTCGAACAGGCGCTCCGCGTAGGACTCCGCGGCGGCCAGGTGTGTCGGCAGGCTCGGGAGGCCGCCGCCGATGACGAACCAGGGGAGGCTGGACTGGCCGGCCCGATGACACGAACGGCACACGGCCGACATCTGGTCGATCGTGAGCTCCTGCATCTCGTCGATGAAGAGGACGACGCCGACGTGGTCCTCCTTTGCCGCCGCACCGACGGCGTCGGCCAGGTCGACGAGGTCGAATTGGAGGTTGCCGCTGTCGGCCCGACCGGGAAGACGCTCGAAGCCCAGACTCACACCCTCGACGCCGACGGTCGCCTGGAACGAGGTGATCGAGCCGAGCGCCTCGCGGATCTTCTCGGTCGTTCGCCCGATCCAACCCTTCTGCCGGCGAGCCGCGTTCGCCAGTTCGGAGGCGAGCGCCGCCGAGAAATGATCACGCCGCGTGTGCTCGGCCTCGACCTGCACGACCAGCCACCCGCGCTCCATCGCCCGGCCGGCGAGTTCGCCGAGGAGCACCGTCTTGCCGACACCACGCAGCCCGCTGAACACGATGCTCCGGGAGATCAGCCCGCGCGCGGCGCGGTCGGCGAGCACCTCGAAGGCCTCGATGTCGACGTCGCGCCCGGCGAGCGCCGCCGGTCGCAGCCCGGCCCCCGGGTTGTACGGGTTCGTGCGCGGATCCATGACCGAAGTCTAACAATGTCTAGGCCCTACTAGGAATATTCGTAGTAGACGTTAGTATTTGATAGTCCACGGACGGTGACCATCGCGCCACCCTCTGCGGAGCGCGACGATGAGACGGTGGAATTGTTCCACTTCAGTCACGATCCGGGGATCCGGCAGTTCGTGCCCCACGTCCCGCGCACGAACCCGGAGCACGAGCCGGCCGTGTGGGCGGTCGACGCCGAGCGCGCGCCGCTCTACTGGTTCCCGCGGGACTGCCCTCGTGTCACGGCCTGGCCCCGGAGCGATGCCGAGCACGTCGCCTTCCGGGATGCCTTCACGACGACCGCACGTCGCGTCCACGCGATCGAGCTCGGGTGGTTGCCGTCGATGTCGACGACCGTCCTGTACCGCTACCGCTTCGACGCCGCGACGTTCCGTCCGTGGCAGGACGCGGTCGGTCAATGGATCAGCGACTCCCCGGTGGAGGCGATCGACGTCGAGCCGGTCGGCGACCTCCTCGACCTCCACGTCGCGGCCCAGATCGAACTGCGCGCGGTGCCGTCGCTCTGGCCGATCCGGGATCTCGCCGTGTCGGACCGTTGGGACTTCAGCATCGTGCGGATGATGAACGCTCGACCCGATGACCGAAATGGCGACGACGCTGGAGCGGATCACCCCACTTGACAAGCCGCGGGGCTCGTCGACAATGAGGTCATGAACGTCGCTGAGGTCTACGAGCTTCCTACCGGCCGAGTGCTCTTCAGCGACGCCGAGGGTCGCGTGCTCCGAGCGACCTGGCACCTCGACCGTGGGCTCGTCAACCTCAGCGTCTGGAACGACGACCGCTGTACCGAGACGTTCCGGCTCTCACTCGGCGACGCCGCCCAGTTCGTGGCGTTCCTCGTCGAGGGACTGAGCGACGCGACGTCCCGCCTGCTCCGCGCCGTCAACTCACCGATACCCACCACGTCGACGCCGAACCGGCGGGTCGCGTGGACGAGCCGGGTCCGGTCGGCCCGCACGCTCGTCGCGGCGTGGATCGCCCCCGGCGACACCGAGCGCTGACCGATCGCCCTCAGGCGTGGACGGCGACGGATTCGAGCAGCGCGCCGGGCGCGGCACGCAGCGCCGTCGTGGCGAGTGAATCGGGGATGTCGTCGCACGCGGCCTCTGCTCGGGCGACGTAGGTCCGCGCCGTGGCGATGCTCGACGCGATGCCGGAACCGGCCCGGACGATGGCGAGGGCCCGGTCGCGCTGATCGACATCGAGCGGTGTGCCGAGGATCGACGCGAGCTCGGCCGACAACGGCGCTTCCACGGCGAGCGTGCGAATCACCGGCAGCGTGTACACACCTTCGACCATGTCGTGCCCGGCCGGCTTGCCGAGTTCGCCGTTGGTCGCCGTGATGTCCAAGATGTCGTCGACGATCTGGAACACGATGCCGTAGGCGTTGCCGTACTCGGTGAGCGCGTCGATCACGACACGGTCGTGGCCGGCGACGATCGCCCCGATGCGCGTCGCGGTGCCGTAGAGCGAGGCCGTCTTGCCCTGGATCGAGGTGAGGTAGCTCTCCTCGTCGCGGGTGACGTCATAGGTGTGGCGGAGTTCCTCGATCTGGCCTTCGCACAGCCACCCGATCGTGCGGGCGAGGAGGCCGGCGACCTCGGTGCCCAGCGTCGCCGCGATCTCGGACGCCCGGGCGAGCAGGAAGTCGCCGGCCAGGATCGCCTGCAGATTCCCCCACTTCGCGTTCACCGTCTCGACGCCGCGCCGGGTGTCGGCCTCGTCCATCACGTCGTCGTGGTAGAGCGATCCGAGGTGGACGAGTTCGCAGGCCACCCCGCCGCGGACGACGTCGTAGGACGCGGCAGCGCCGTGCACCTGCGCCGCGGCAACCGCGACGACGGGACGCAGTCGCTTGCCGCCGGCGACGATCAGGTGGGAGGCGATCTCGTTGAGATAGCGATCGGGCGTGCGGACCGCCTCGTGCATCGCGGACTCGATGCGTTCGCGGTCGGCGTCCATCGAATCGAGCGCGAGGAGCGGAGACGACACGCTCGGGGCCAGCACCTCGTCCTGCGACACGCCGACAGGCTAGGCGCGCTCGCCGACCGACACACGAACGTACGAACCGGACGCACGAGTGCGTCATTCCATTCAAGACCGCGCGCTCGCCGACCGACACACGAATGAGCGCACGTACGCGCGATAGCAGGCGACGGTAGGGTGAACGGACAGTTCTCCACTCACATCGTCATTGTGGAAAGGGCGTCCATGTTCGAACGTTTCACCGACCGGGCCCGCCGGGTCGTGGTGCTCGCACAAGAGGAGGCCCGCCTCCTGAATCACAGCTACATCGGAACCGAGCACATCCTGCTCGGGCTGATCCACGAGGGTGAAGGCGTCGCGGCCAAGGCGCTGGAAAGTCTCGGCATCTCACTCGAAGCGGTGCGCAGCCAGGTCGAGGAGATCATCGGCCAGGGCGGCTCCTCGCCGTCGGGTCACATCCCGTTCACCCCGCGCGCCAAGAAGGTGCTCGAGCTGTCGCTGCGCGAGGCACTGCAGCTCGGCCACAACTACATCGGCACCGAACACATCCTGTTGGGCCTGATCAGAGAGGGTGAGGGCGTCGCGGCCCAGGTGCTCGTCAAGCTGGGCGCCGACCTGTCGCGGGTCCGCCAGCAGGTCATCCAGCTCCTGTCGGGCTACCAGGGTCCCGCCGGCAGCACCGGTGGAACCGGTCGCACCGAGCAGGCCCCGGCCGGGGTCGGCGCATCGAGCAAGGAGGCCGACGAGAAGGGCGGCAACAGCCAGATCCTCGACCAGTTCGGCCGCAACCTCACCCAGGCCGCGCGCGAAGGCGCGCTCGATCCCGTCATCGGGCGGACGCGCGAGCTCGAACGGGTCATGCAGATCCTGTCGCGGCGCACCAAGAACAACCCGGTGCTGATCGGTGAGCCCGGCGTCGGCAAGACCGCCATCGTCGAGGGCCTCGCCCAGAAGATCGTCAACAACGACGTGCCCGACACCCTCACGAACAAGCAGCTGTACACGCTCGACCTCGGTGCCCTCGTGGCCGGGTCGCGCTACCGCGGCGACTTCGAGGAGCGGTTGAAGAAGGTCCTCAAGGAGATCAAGTCGCGCGGCGACATCCTGCTGTTCATCGACGAGATCCACACGCTCGTCGGCGCCGGCGCGGCCGAGGGCGCCATCGACGCGGCTTCGATCCTCAAGCCGATGCTCGCCCGTGGCGAACTGCAGACCATCGGCGCCACCACGACCGACGAGTACCGCAAGCACGTCGAGAAGGACGCCGCTCTCGAGCGCCGGTTCCAGCCGGTCAAGGTCGACGAGCCGACGCTCGCCCACACGATCGAGATCCTGAAGGGCATCCGCGACCAGTACGAGGCGCACCACCGGGTCACGATCACCGACCAGGCGCTCGTCGCCGCGGCGAACCTCGCCGACCGGTACATCTCCGACCGGCACCTGCCCGACAAGGCGATCGACCTCATCGACGAGGCCGGCTCGCGCCTGCGCATCAAGCGCATGGCCACCCCGCCCGACCTGCGTGACCTCGAGACCCGCCTCAACCAGGTGCAGGAAGCGAAGAAGCGCGCCGTCGAGGAGCAGCAGTTCGAGGAGGCCGGCCGCCTGCGCGACCAGGAAAAGGCGCTGCTCGAGGAGAAGGCCGCCAAGGAACTCGAGGTCAAGGCCGACGGCGTCGATCTGTTCGACGAGGTCGACGAGGAAGCGGTCGCCGAGGTGCTGTCGCTGTGGACCGGCATCCCGGTGTACAAGCTCACCGAGGAGGAGACCGAGCGTCTGCTGAAGATGGAGGAGAACCTCCACAAGCGGATCATCGGTCAGGAGAGCGCCGTCTCCGCCGTGGCGCAGTCGATCCGACGCACCCGCGCCGGCCTGAAGGATCCGAAGCGGCCCTCCGGGTCGTTCATCTTCCTCGGCCCCACCGGCGTCGGCAAGACCGAACTCGCCAAGACGCTCACCGAGTTCCTCTTCGGTGACGACTCGGCGATGATCACGCTCGACATGTCCGAGTACATGGAGAAGCACACGGTGAGCCGTCTCGTCGGGTCACCTCCCGGTTACGTCGGCTACGAAGAGGGCGGCCAGCTCACCGAGGCCGTGCGGCGCAAGCCGTTCTCGGTCGTGCTGTTCGACGAGATCGAAAAGGCGCACCCCGACGTGTTCAACACGTTGCTGCAGATCCTCGAGGAGGGCCGTCTCACCGACAGCCAGGGCCGTTCGGTCGACTTCCGCAACACGGTGCTCATCATGACCTCGAACCTCGGCACGGCCGACCTCCGCAAGGCGAACGTCGGCTTCACCACCGACGACTCGGCGATGAGCTACGAGCGGATGAAGGCCAAGGTCAACGACTCGCTGAAGAACCACTTCCGGCCCGAGTTCCTCAACCGCATCGACGAGACGATCGTGTTCCACGAGCTGTCGCGCGACGAGGTCCTCCAGACCGTCGACCTGATGACGCAGCGCCTGGTCGGTCAGCTCGAGGGCCAGGGCCTGGGGATCGAGATCAAGCAGTCCGCCAAGGAACTGCTCGCCGACCTCGGGTACGACCCGCAGCTCGGCGCCCGTCCGATGCGGCGGGCGATCCAGCGTCACATCGAGGACTCGCTGTCCGAGAAGATCCTCTACAAGGAGTTCTCGGCGGGCGAGATCATCGTCGTCGACACCGAGGACGATCCGGACAATGCCGGCAAGAAGCGCTTCACGTTCACCGCGGTCGAGGGTTTCGTGCCCCCGTCGTCGGTCGAGCTCGCCACCACGGCCACCGAGAATCCGACGCCGCCGGTGAGCGAGGGCGAGCTGCCGCCCCCCGAACTGATCTGACCGGGAGAATGTCCGCCGGGGTCAGACCCCGGCGGACATTCTCGCGTTCGGCGTGTCCTTGCCACCGCGGCTGACGGTCGTCCGATCATAATGACGTCCGTGATCCGCCGATTGTTGGCCCTGTGTGCGTGCGCGCTCGTGCTCGCGTCGTGTCAGGTCGACGTCGATGTCGATCTGTCGATGGCCGACGACGGCACCGGCACGATCACGGTCGTCGCGACCGCCGATGCCGCCGTCGTCGCGGCCGTTCCGACGCTCGCGAGCGAACTGGCGCTCGACGACGTCGTCGCGGCCGGGTGGGAACTCCAGGGTCCGACGGCGACGGCCGACGGCGGCCTCACGCTGACGATCTCGCACTCGTTCACGTCACCCGACGAGGCGACCAATCTCCTGAACAGCATCGGTCCACCGTTCAACCAGATGTCGGTCCAACGCACGACGGTCAACAACGACACGACGACCACGTTGCACGGCCTGCTCGGGTTGTCGGACGGGTTCGCCGCGTTCGCCGACGACGATCTGGTGACCGCCGTCGGCTCGGTCCCGTTCGCCGACCAGATCGCGGCCAGCGGTGCGACGCCGGAGTCCTCGATGCACGTCACGATCGGCGCCGGCCTGCCGGGCGAGATCGTGTCGGAGGAGACGAACGGCACCACGGTCGAGGACGGTTCGTTGGAGTGGATCGTGCCGCTCGACGGGTCGATCGCCGAACTGCGGGCCCAGTCGTTGCAGGCGCCGGCGAACAACGCCTGGTGGGCCCGTCCCCTGTCGATCGTCGCGCTCGTCGCACTCGTCGGCTGGGTCGTGTTCATGATCGCCTTCATCGGCTACGTCGCCTGGGCCCGCTCACGGCGAGCCCGGCGCCACCGCCAACGCCCCCACCCCAACCCGACCTGAGCAGAGCAGAGCTGAGCTGAGCAGTCCGTCAAATCATCGTTTGCGTCGGGATTTCGGAGGACCGTCCCTCAGAAATTCCGACGCAAACGATGATTTGAGGGGTCGGATCGGGCCGGTGTGGGAGGCTTGGGTATGGGGACAACGCCTGAGCCGCCGGTGATCAGTCGGGTCGACTTCCACTTCGACGTGATGTGTCCGTTCGCCTACCAGACGGCGAAGTGGATCCGCGATGTCCGGGCCCAGAACGGCCTCGACATCTCCTGGAGGTTCTTCAGCCTGGAGGAGATCAACCGCGTCGAGGGCAAGAAGCACCCGTGGGAGCGGGAGTGGTCGTACGGCTGGTCGATGATGCGCATCGGCGCGTTGCTCCGCCGCACGAGCATGGACGACCTCGACCGGTGGTACGAACGGGCGGGACGAGCGCTCCACGAGGAGGGCCACAAGCCGCACGAACCCACCGTGGCCCGCCACTTGTTGGAGGAGATCGGTCTCGACCCGGCCACCGTCGACGAGGCCATCGCCGACCCGACGACGGGCGACGAGGTGAAGGCCGACCACGACCGGGTGGTCGCAGCGGGTGGCTATGGCGTCCCGACATTGTTCTTCCCCGAGGTGGTCGACGCGGACGGTGAGCCCGAACGGCTCTTCGGTCCGGTCGTGCTCGATCCGCCGACGGGCGCGGCCGCGATGCGGTTGTGGGATGCCACCACGGCGTGGCTCGAGTTTCCCTACCTGTTCGAACTGCAGCGACCCAAGAACGCCATGTACGGCGCGGTGATCGCCGACCGCCTGCGCCCGTACCTCGACGCCCGCGACTGGGTGTCGATCGACCGCGGCCGAGTCGTCCCCATACGGTGATCTCGACCAGGTAGTCGTCTTCGCAGGCGACGATCGGGCGGGCCGCGATCCGTCAGGCGTCCGACTCCGTCGACCGCGTGAAGCGGCGACCGACCGAGGCGAGATGGTCGCGAAATTCGGGTGGCGACACGACCCGGAAATCCGATTCGAGCGAGGCGAGCAGCAGGGTCGGCCAGCGGAACCCGTCGGCGGCGATCTCCAGACGGCAACGGCCCTGCCCGAGGTCGGTGACCACCGCCCGCGGCCCGACGCGGCGGCGGACCTCGTCGTCGGTCGTCTCGGCCTCGACCACGATCTCCCACACCGTGGTGGCGACCTGGATCGACGAGCGGACGTACTCGACGGCATCGCCGGTCGGCACGGGCCGCGGTCGGAACTGGGCACCGGTCGATCGAGGGGCCTCGACGCGGTCGACGCGGAACGTCCGCCAATCGTGCCGCGCCAGGTCGTACGCGACGAGGTACCAACGACGTCCGAGCATCACGAGCTTGATCGGTTCGACGAGACGATCCTCCACCGCGCCGGCCCGATCCCGGTACGAGAACTCGAGGCGCTCGGAGTTCCGTGCCGCGGTCGCGGTCGTCGCCAACACGCTCGGATCGACCGTGTCGGTGGTTTCCGACCAGTCGGCCGTCTGCGTCATCTGGGCGACGTCCTCGGCGCGCCGACGCAGCCGCGGCGGGAGGACCTGCACCACCTTGGCGAGCGTGTTCACGGAGGCCTCGGCGGTGCCGCTGATGGCGAACCTCGCGCTGGCCCGTAAGGCGACGACGAGCGCGACCGCCTCGTCGTCTTCGAGCACGAGCGGCGGCATCGACGCCCCGGCCGCCAGCCGATAACCGCCGTCGACGCCGGGCGATGCGTCGACGGGGTATCCGAGCATGCGGAGGCGGTCGATGTCACGGCGCAGCGTGCGCGGCGACACCTCGAGACGGTCGGCCAACTCCGGGCCGCTCCAGTCGCGATGGCTCTGCAACAGCGACAGGAGCCGCAGCATGCGTTCGCTCGGACTGGACATGATCTCATTCTCGTTCGAATTGCGGCCAGATAGTGACCACAATGCCGTTCATGCTGGAATACATGACCAACAGCACCCAGACCACCACCAGCCAGACACCATCACCGACACCGAGCGGCTCGATCTGCTCCAGACACTGGCCACGCACCGTCAATTCCTGCGCACCACGGCCCGCGACCTCACCGACGCCCAGGCGTCACAGAAGAGCACCGTGTCGGCCCTCTGCGTCGGCGGCGTGATCAAGCACGTCGCCTACACCGAATCCGGTTGGGCCGACTTCATCGTCCACGGACCGTCAGCGCTGGCGTTCAGCGGTGAGGCCGACTACGCCGAGCACTCGGCCTCGTTCCGTATGGAACCCGGTGAAACACTGGCGTCGATCCTCGAGCGGTACGACGCGGTCGCCCGGCGCACCGACGAACTCGTCACCACGCTCCCCGACCTCGCGGCCTCGCATCCGCTGCCCGAGGCACCCTGGTTCGAACCGGGAGCATCGTGGTCGGCCCGCCGCTCGCTGCTGCACATCATCGCCGAGACCGCCCAGCACGCCGGTCACGCCGACATCATCCGCGAGTCGATCGACGGTTCACGCACGATGGGCTGACGCGGGTGCGCGCCCTCCGTTGCGATGAGCGAACGGCCCACCCCCCGGTCCGTTCGCTCATCGCACACGGCGGTGGAGAACCCGGCGGCCAGCCGATGTCAGACCCCCTCGTCAGGATGACGCCATGGCGACATCGACGGCGAACCGCATGAACACAAGCGTGAACGGCAGCCCGGCCGGCAAGGCCGGCGGGCGCGTCAAGGTGGTGCACGTCTGCAGCGGGTGCGGCACCCCGCATCCCAAGTGGACGGGCCAGTGCTCCGGCTGTGGTGCCTGGAACACGCTGGCCGAGGAGATGGACGCTCCACCCCTTGGCGTCGTCCCGCTGCTCCCGTCCCATCGGGCCGGCCCCACACCCATCGGGGACGTGCGAGCGCAGGAGGGCGACCCGGTCGCCACCTCGATCGTCGAACTCGACCGGGTGCTCGGTGGCGGCCTGGTCCCCGGCTCGGTCACGCTGCTGGGTGGTGAGCCGGGCATCGGCAAGAGCACGCTGCTGCTCCAGCTGCTCGCCGCGTGGGACGGACCGACGCTGTACGTCACGGCGGAGGAGAGCGCCCACCAGGTCCAACGACGGGCGCAGCGGTTGGGTGCCATCCGCGACGGTTTGTGGCTCCATGCCGAGACGTCGCTGCCGCACATCATCGCCGCGATCGACGAGACGAAACCCGAACTCGTGGTCGTCGACTCGATCCAGACCGTCCATGACCCTGCCACTGCCGCGCTCCCGGGCAGCGTCGGCCAGGTCCGGGGGTGCGCGCAACGCCTGGTGGTCGAAGCGAAGGACCGCAACGTGGCCATCGTCCTCGTCGGCCACGTCACCAAGGACGGGGGCCTCGCCGGACCGCGGGTCCTCGAGCACGTGGTCGACACGGTCCTGCAGTTCGAAGGTGACCGTCACCACGCGCTGCGCTTGCTCCGCGCGTCCAAGCACCGCTTCGGACCGACGAACGAACTCGGGTTGTTCGAGATGGGCCACGACGGTCTGGCCGGCGTGCCCGATCCGTCCACGCTGTTCCTCGCCGACCGCCGCGCGGGCATCGCCGGCTCGGCCGTCGTGCCGACGATGGAGGGGCATCGTCCGATCGTCGTCGAGGTCCAGGCGTTGACGACGGCCGGCGTGCCCGGCGTCCCGTCCCGGCGCAGCGCCCAGGGTCTCGACAGCGGTCGCCTCTCGATGCTGATGGCGGTGATCGGTCGGCGCGCCAAGATGGCGATCGGCGATCAGGACGTGTACGCGTCGACCGCCGGCGGCGTGAAGCTCACCGAGCCGGGCCTCGATCTCGGGGTCTGCCTCGCCGTGGTCAGCGCGATCACCGATCAGCCACTGCCCGCCGACCTCGCCGTGTTCGGCGAAGTCGGCCTCGGCGGGGAGTTGCGGCAAGTCGCGCACGCGGTCCGTCGGATCACCGAAGCGGGCCGGCTCGGCTTCCGTCGCGTCGTGGTGCCGGCCAACTCGCCCGACGGTGACGGCAGCGTGCGCATGCTCCGCGCGGGAACACTTGCCGAGGCGGTGGCGCTGAGCGGTCTGAACCGCTGAACGCTCCCGTCCCCTAGAATCGATCCATGCAGTCCCGATTCCACGCGGCCAACGAGCAGATGCGCGATGCGCTCGCTCGGGTGTCGCCCGGGACACCGCTGCGCGACGGGATCGACCGGGTCGTGCGGGCGAAGGCCGGCGCGCTGCTCGTGTTGAGCGATGGTGCCGACGTGCTCTCGATCTGTTCGGGCGGGTTCCTCGTCGACGCGCCCTACAGCCCGCAACGGTTGTCCGAACTGGCGAAGATGGACGGCGCGATCATCATCTCCTCCGACGGCGGACGCATCGCCAGGGCCAACGTTCACCTGGTGCCCGACCCGACCGTGCCGACGAGCGAGACCGGCACCCGGCACCGCACCGCCGAGCGCGTCGCCAGGTCGTTGGCGGTCCCCGTCGTGTCGGCGTCCGAGGAGATGGGCGTCATCAACGTCTACGCCGGCGGTGGCAAGCGCATGCTCCACGAGGTCGGGCACCTCCTCGACCGCGCCAACCAGGCCTTGCAGACCCTCGAGCGCTACAAGGCACGGCTCGACGACGCCATCGCCAACCTCACCGCGGTCGAGATCGAAGACGTCGCCAGTCTGCGCGACGTCGTCGCGGTCGTGCAGCGGGGCGAGATGGTGCACCGCATCGCGGACGAGATCGAGACGATGATCATCGAACTCGGTGTCGACGCCCGGTTGCTCCGCCTCCAGCTCGACGAGCTCTACGGCGAGATCGACGACGAACTCGACCTGGTCGTCGCCGACTACCTCCCCAAGGGCCGGACGGTCGCCGACACGCTGACCGAGATGTCACGGCTGTCCGACGACGACGTGCTCAATCTCCGCCTGGCCGCCAACACGCTCCATCTCGACGGCGACTCGAACGATCTCGCCCGCGAGGCGGCGCCGAAGGGCCTGCGCCTGCTCCACCGGGTCAACCGGCTGCCGCAGGACGTCGCCGCCACGATCGCCGATCATTTCGGTGGGCTGGCGAAACTGCAGCGGGCCACGGTGACCGACCTGGTCGCCGTCGACGGCGTCGACGAGGCCACGGCCCGGTCGATCCGCGAGACACTCAACCGCGTCACCGAGTCGACCATTCTCGACCAGTACAGCTGAGCGGGTCGTTCGCCGCGTTCAGCCGGCGCGGTCAGCCGGCCGGCTCGCTGTTCGTCGATGACACGGTGGACGCGTTCGGATCGGTGACGGTCGGCAGGATGGCCTCCCACACGTTGTCGTCGTCGAACCCGAAAGCCCACAGCGACACCCCGTCGAGCTGGTATTGACGGGCGAGATCCATTCGGGCCCGGACACCGCCGGCGTCGACGAAGTGCACTTCACGGGTCTGGACGCACGAGGTGGCCCCATCGGTCACCTCGAGGTCGTACTGGAACGTCCACTCGCCGGTTTCGGGGACGAAGACCGGGGTGGCGTCGCGGCGCGCCATGAGATCGCCGACCGTCGCCGCCGTCACGCTCGTGCGCCCCTCGACGAGGTCGGCCGGGCACTCCCCGCTCACCGCCACCGGCCAGTTGCGCCCGTACGCCGGCACGCCGAGCACCAGCTTCTCGGGAGCGCCGGTTGCGTCCAGCGCCGCGGTGATCGCCGATTCGACCCAGGCCATCGGCGCGATCGGGCCGGGATCCTCGACGGAGAAGTCGTACGCCATGATGCGGATGTGGTCGACATGCTGGGCGATCGCGCCGTAGTCGTACACCCAGTATCCGCTGTCGTCCGTCTGTCCGCTGTCGTAGATCGGCGGGATGCTCACGGTCAGGGTGCGCCCGTCGGCGTGGAGGCGCGCACCGAGGTCGGCGATGAACGCCACCCAGTTCGGCCGGGTCGCGGCCCAGGTGTCGCGACCGTCGGCGTACGCGAACTGCTCGTAGTCGATGTCGACGCCGTCGTAGCCCCCATCCGCCGCGAATCGGGCGATGGCATCGACGTGCGCGGCACGTGACGTGGGATCGGCGAGGAGCGCGGCCATCTCCCCCGCACCCAGCGCGTCGACGATCGACGGCACGACATTCGCCGTCGACCCCTTGAGCTCGTCCATGAACGACGCGGTCAGCTCGGCGTCGGCGTGGGCGTCGACGACGATCTGATCCACTCCGACGGCGTTGAACCAGAACGGCGACACGTCGCGCATCGAACCGAGGCGGTCCACCTCGGGCAGCGCCGACTCGAGGGTCCAGTAGGGCACCCAGGCATCGAGGGGGATGTCGGGTTTGGCGGGCGGGGGCGAGGACTCGCGGTCCGTCATCCACAGCGCTCCGGCGACGACAAGGGCGAGTGCGACGATCAGCGCGACCCCGCCGACGAGCAACCGGCGACGAGGCACACGACCCTGTCGCTCCGGCGACGCCTCGGGCTCGACCGCGTCGATCCCGCCGACTGGCGTGTCACCGATCGACGAGGGCTCGGAGATCGGCGAGGGCAACGTCGGCGAGGGACTCGACGATGGTGAGACCGGGGACGGCTGTGAGCGGGACGACATGGGGTACTCCCAGCGTCGCACACCCTGCTCCCATTGCGGAGGCAACCCCCGTGGGCGAGTCCTCGATCGCCACGCATGCGGACGGATCGGCCCCGAGAGCGGCGGCGGCCGCGAGATACGGCTCCGGGTCCGGTTTGCCGCGGGTCACCTCGTCACCGGTGATCGAGGCGGCGAACGATCCGGTCGGCGCGGCGGCGAGCACCGCATCGGCGAGGCGTCGCCACGACATGGTCACCAAGGCGCACGGGATTCCGGCTCGGGCACACTCGGCGAGCAGCTCCCGCGCCCCGGCGCGCCAGGGGAGCTCGGCAGCCGCCATCGCGATCACACCATCGAGGAGCCGTTCGACGATCTCGACCGGCTCGAGCCGCACGCCGCCGCGATCGCGAAGCTCCACGGCGCCGTCGAGCAGGTCGAACCCCACGATCGAGTGGGCGTCGTCGTCGGTCCACGTGCCCCCGAACTCCGCGACGAGCTTGTGCTCCGAGGCGATCCAGTACGGCTCGGTGTCGACGAGCGTGCCGTCCATGTCCCACAAGACCGCCGCCGGCATCCGGTCTCCGCCCATGGGATGGGAGGCTACGAGTTGTCAGGGCGTCTGGTCGACGAACCGGTCGAGGCCCGAAAATGGAGCAAATGTCGCGCCCAGCGCGACATTTGCTCCAAATTTCGGTTCGGTCAGGGGGTGCGGAAGCGGGTGAGGTTCGCTTCGCCGACGCGCTCGCGCTTTTCCGGGTCGTCGATCCCGAGGCCCTCGGTCGGCGCGAGGCAGAGCACGGCGAGCTTGCCCTCGGCCTCGTTGCGGTGCACGGCGAGGGCCGCTTCGCCCACCTGATCGAGCGGGTACGTGGCCTGGAGCAGCGGGTGGATGCGCCCCTGATCGATCAGGCGGTTGGCGGCATACGCCTCGGCGTAGTTGGCGAAGTGGGAGGCGATCAACTTCTTCAGCTTCATCCAGAAGTGCCGGTTGTCGAACTCGACCATGTAGCCCGATGTCGCCGCACACGTGACGACCGTGCCGCCCCGCTTCGCGGCGAACACCGATGCGCCCATCGTCGAACGACCGGGATGCTCGAACACGATGTCGACGTCGTCGCCGCCGTTGAGCTCACGGATCTTCTTGCCCAACCGGCGCCACTCGGACTCGTCCTGGGTGTGCTCGTCGGACCAGAAGCGGTAGTTCTCGGCCCGCCGGTCGATCACCGCCTCACACCCCATGGCGTTGAGGATCGCGGCGCGTTCCGGCGACGACACCACCCCGATCGGTGTGCCGCCGCCATTGAGCACGTACTGCACGGCATAGCCACCGATGCCGCCCGTGGCTCCCCAGATGAGCACGCTGTCGCCCTGCTTCATCCGGGCGCCGTGGTCGCCCACGAGCATCCGGTACGACGTGGAGTTGCACAGTGCGTTGACCGCCGCCTCCTCCCACGTGAGGTGCGTCGGCTTCGGCATGAGCTGGTTCGCCTTGACGACGCTCAGGTCGGCCAGGCCGCCGAAGTTCGTCTCGAACCCCCAGATCCGCTGGTTGGAGGCGAGCATCGAGTCGTCGTGGGCCGACGGGTCCTGGTCGTCGACGTAGTTGCAGTGGACGGTCACCCGGTCGCCCGGCTTCCAGTTGCGCACCGCCGACCCCACCCGGAGCACGACACCCGACGCGTCCGACCCGACGACGTGATACGGCAGGGCGTGCCGGGCGGCCCAGTCGCTCTCGCGGCCGAGCCGATCGAGGAAACCGAACGTCGGCAGCGGCTCGAAGATCGACGTCCACACCGTGTTGAAGTTGATGCTCGACGCCATCACGGCGAGGTACACCTCGTCGGGTGCCAGTTCGGGCGTCGCCACGTCGCCGACACGCAACGACTTGCGCGGATCCTTGTCGGCCGACTCGACGCCTTCGAACATGGCGACGTCGTCGCGATGGACGTAGGCCGCTCGATAGTGGTCGGGGATCGGGACGTTGGCGATGTCGGCGCCGCTCGCGCCCGACTGGATGGCCTCGAGGATCGTGTCCATCGCCGCACGTTACCGATCGGTAACTCGCGGGCCCAAAGCGGTCACGACACAGGACGGCGGCGTTTCTCGACGACGCCGGTCCAGGGCTAGCGTTTCGTCATGACCTCGAACGATCCCGCATCCGCCTCCGTCATCGTCGCGGGAGCGCGCACCCCGATCGGCAAGCTGAGCGGCGCGCTGGCGTCGTTCTCGGCGGCCGATCTCGGCGGCTTCGCGATCGCGGCCGCCCTCGAGCGCGCCGGCGTCGCGCCCGACGAAGTCGATCACGTCATCATGGGCCAGGTGCTCATGGCCGGCCAGGGTCAGGTGCCGAGCCGCCAGGCCGCCGTGAAGGCCGGCATCCCGATGAGCGTGCCGTCGGTCAACGTGAACAAGGTGTGCCTGTCGGGCCTCAACGCGATCTATCTCGCCCATCAGATGATCGCCGCCGGCGATGCCGACATCGTGGTGGCGGGCGGCATGGAGTCGATGACGAACGCTCCCTACATCGCGGAGGGCGCCCGGGGCGGGTTCCGTTACGGCAACACCGAACTCGCCGACGCGATCATCAAGGATGGACTGTGGTGTGCGTTCGATGCGTGCCTGATGGGCCTCGGCACCGAGAACTACACGGCCGGGGAGATCACCCGCGAGCAGCAGGACGACCTGGCCGTGAAGTCGAACGAGCGGGCCGCCAACGCCATCAAGGAGGGCCGCCTGGCCGACGAGATCGTCCCGGTTGCCGTGCCGCAGCGCAGGGGCGAGCCGATCCTGGTCGAGCACGACGAGGGCGTGCGTCCGGGCACCACGATGGAGAGCCTGGCGGGGCTGAAGCCGGCGTTCGATCCGAACGGAACGATCACGGCGGCCAACGCGTCGCAGCTGTCCGACGGTGCGAGCGCATTGGTGTTGATGTCGCGTGCGGAGGCCGAGCGCCGCGGCGTGTCCCCACTCGGTGAGCTCGTGTCGTATGGCATGGTGGCCGGACCCGACAATGCCTCCCTGCTCCACCAGCCGAGTCGCGCCATCCTCAAGGCCGCCGAGCGCGCGGGGATCGACGTGCACGACCTCGACCTGTTCGAGATCAACGAGGCGTTCGCCGCCGTGGGCATCGCGTCGATCGCCGAGCTCGGCATCAGCGACGAGATCGTCAACGTCAACGGCGGCGCCATCGCGCTCGGCCATCCGATCGGCATGAGCGGGAACCGGCTGGCGCTGACGATGCTGCACGAGTTGCGTCGCCGAGGCGGTGGAATCGGCGCCGTCGCACTGTGTGGTGGTGGCGGCCAGGGAGACGCCGCTCTCCTGCGTGCGTTCTGAATCGAGGCGGTGGAAATCGCTCGGCGGGAATTACGAAACTCGTCAGTACACTGATGTTGCACTCGGCGGGTGCGTGCACTACGCTCGGTAGTAACGCAAGCACCTATGGTCACCCATCCGGATGATCCAGCGGAAAATAGTTGCGAAAACTTGACAATCTCAGCGGAATTCTGTAACGTAACTGCAACACATTCCGCGGAGAAATGCGCACATTGATCGTTTGGACCCGGTTTCGACCGGGAACAACAAGTTCTGAGGCGCCACTGACACGAATCGGCCCGTCCGCCCGCTACCGATTCGTGAAGGTGGCGCCTCAGTCATTTTTCTGATCAGTCATTTTTCGACACGGTCATCCTTCTGGTCATCTGCGAGCGCCTGCCGAGCCCGATCAGTCCATCCCGATCACTCCATGAGGCGGCGGCCCTCGAGCGCTCGACCCAGCGTCAGTTCGTCGGCGTACTCGAGATCCCCGCCGACCGGCAGCCCGCTCGCGATCCGGGTGATCGTCAGCCCCAACGGTTTGAGCAGACGGGCGAGATACATCGCCGTCACCTCGCCCTCGGTGTTCGGGTTGGTGCAGATGATGACCTCGGTGATGCCCTCGGGTTCGATACGCGCGAGAAGCTCGCGGATCTTGAGCTGTTCCGGGCCGATGCCGTCGAGCGGGCTCATCGCCCCCAGCAACACGTGGTAGCGACCGCGGAACTCCCCGGTGCGTTCGAGGGCGACGATGTCGCGCGATTCCTCCACGACGCACACGACCGACGAGTCACGCGAGTCGTCGTTGCAGATCGGGCAGAGGGCCGTCTCGGCGACGTTGAAACACCGATCGCAGAACCGCACCCGCGCCTTGGCGTCGGTGAGCGCGTGGGCGAGCCGGGCCACGTCGTCGGTCGGGATCTTCAGCAGGTGGAACGCGATGCGCTGTGCCGATTTCGGTCCGATGCCCGGCAGCCGACCGAGTTCGTCGATGAGGGTCTGCACCGGCGGGGTGTAGGTGCTCGCCACGTCAGGTCCGTTCGTCGATCAGCTCGGAGCCCGGGAAAGCCTCGGCGAGCCGATCGATCGGCGACTTGACGCTCTCCGGCGGCGCGTCGACGAGGTCGTCCAGATCGACATCGTCGTCGTCCGGCGGATCGTCGATCGGTGCCGGCGCGGCCGGCGCGGAAGACGCCGCGGGAACGGGGCGCGCCGCTTCGGGCGACGCGGTCGGCTCGACCGAGTTCGGGGCCGGTTCGGCGGCGGGCGTCGGTGGCGCCGTGGTCGGGGTCGCGGTCGACTCGCCCTCGACGAGCAACTGCACAACGACATCCGCGCCGGTGGCGTTGCGGATGGCAGCCTCGACGGCCTCGCGATGCTGTTCGCACTTCTCGCGGTGCGCGACGTTCGGGAGCGAGAACGTGACTGCCCCGTCGGCGACCCCGACCAACGTGGCCGGCGCGTACACCGCACGGGTCATCCCGCGCAGCGCGGGACGGACCGTCTGCTCCCAGACCTCGGACGTCAGTCCGGTGCTGGGCGCCGCTGGGCTGGGCGTCGCGGCCACCGACGGTGCGGCGTCGGGCGCGGGTTCCGGCTGCACGGCAGCGGGCGCGGTGGGAGCTGCCGTTCGGGCGCGCCCGCCGAGCGTGGCGCGAGCGGTGTTCGGATCGGCGGCAGCTGTCGGCGCGGCCGGAGCACCTGCCGCAGCGGCCGGCACGCCGGCGGCAACCTGCTCCTCGAGGCGGTGCAGGCGAGCGAGGAGCGCACCGAGGTCCGGGGCGACCGAGTCGGCCGTCAACTGCACCGCGGCCACGTCGAGCAGGACGCGAGCGTCCGGGGCCTGGCGCATGTCGCTCAGCGCCGCGCCGAGGGTTTCGATCCCGCGCACGAGCCCGGCCGCGCCCAACCGGCCGGCCTGGTCGGTGAGCGTGTCGATGTGCTGACCCGACACCGGCACGAGTTCGGGCGCCATGAGGCACAGGAACCCGTTGCGCATGAAGCCGATCAACTCCTCGGTCAGCGTGCGCGGATCGCGACCGATGCTGATCGCGTGCGCCACCATCGTCAGCGCCCGCCCCGGATCGCGATCGATCATCGCTTCGACGAACTCGTCGAGCGGAACGGTCTCGACGCCGTCGTCGCCGATGCTCGCCACCAACTCCAGCGCGGACAGGGCGTCCCGCGCCGATCCCGCCCCTTGGCGCAGCACCTGGTCGAGCGCGGCGTCACTGACCTCGAGGCCGGCGTCGTCGGCCACCCATCGCACATGCTCGGCCAGCGTGTCGGGCGGCAGGAGGTGGAACTGGAGGTGCTGCGTGCGGCTCCGGATGGTGTCGGACATCTTCTGCGGGTCGGTCGTGGCGAGCACGAACACGACGTGCGGAGGCGGCTCCTCGAGCGTCTTCAACAGGGCTGCTTCGGCGGCCTTCGAAAGCATGTGCACCTCGTCGAGGATGTACACCTTGTGGCGCCCCGGTGTGCCGAGCGACGCCTTCTCGATGAGGTCGCGCATCGCGTCGACTCCGTTGTTGCTCGCCGCGTCGAGTTCGTGGACGTCGTAGCTCGTGCCCCGTTCCACGGCGAGACACGACTCGCACTCACAGCAGGGCTCACCGTCGACCGGATTGGCGCAGTTGAGGACCTTGGCGAGGATGCGCGCCGAGGTGGTCTTGCCGGTCCCACGCGGGCCCGAGAACAGATAGGCCTGGCCCTCGCGTCCCTCGGCGACCGCGGTGCGCAAGGCCTTGACCACGTGGTCCTGGCCTTTGACCTCACTGAACCGTCGGGGCCGGTAGCGGCGGTACAGCGACTGGGTGGCCATCGCGGCCACGATACCCAGCGGATGTGACAGCGACGGCGGGGCGCGCCGCCATGACCGCGATCGCCTGACCGGTCTCCCTATGGTTGCTCCATGGCGTCATACTCGGGGATGGTGCCGCGATCGATCGTGCTGGGGTTGGTCGTCGCGCTCGCCGCCTGCTCGTCGGATCCCGCCCCTGCGCCCACCGCCGCGGCGTATCTCGCGGGCCTCGAATCGGTGTGCGCCGGCACCACGACCGCGCTCGACGCGCTCCCCGATCCTCCCGACGGGATCAGCGTCACCGACTTCGCCACCCAGGCGAGCGACCTCTTGCGCAGCGAGGCCGAAGCCATCCGGGCCCTCGCGGCGCCCGACGAGCTGGACGACGATCACCGCGCGTTGATCCGGAACGACGAGGAGCAGGCTGCCGCTTGGAGCGACCTCGCCGACGCCGCCGGAGGACCCGACATCAATGCTGAGTCGCTCGACGAGCTGACCACGACGATCGCCCAACTCAACCTCGGACGCGACGATCTCGTCACGGAGATGGGCGCACCGTCCTGTGTCCGTACTCCCGGCTGACGATCGCGGTGACGAGGCTCCCGTCCGAGCGATTCGCCGACCACTAGCCTCAGGCCGACCGTGACCCGACCAACCGTACGCCCCGCTCACCGGCGCCTCAGCCGGACGTCCGCCATCGCCGCGCTCGCCCTCGGGGTCGTGGCGTTCGGGTCGCTCGTCGAGTCCGCCGTGGTTCACGCCGAGGCCACCGTCGTGAGTTCCGATCCCGCCGACGGATCGACCATCGCCACCTCCCCCACGCAGATCTCGATCGTGTTCTCCGAGGAGTTGGGCACCGAGGCCAACACCGTCACGCTCAGCTGCAACACCGAGGTCGTCACGCTCGGCCGACCGGAGGTCGGCGCCGACGGCGTCACGCTGGCGGTCCTGGTTCCGTCCGCGCTGCCGAAGGGGACGTGCGTCGCCAACTGGTTGGTGAGCGACACCGAGGGTGCGCCGAACGGGACGGGCACCATCACCTTCAACGTGTCGAGCGACCCGGTCGTCACGACCACCACGGTCGCTGACGCCGCGGCCGCCACCGAAACGACGCTCGCCACCACCGCGGTCGTCGACCCGAACGCATCCACCAGCACGCCGACCGACGTCGTGAGTCCGACCGAAGCCGAGACCGGTCAAGGGCCGCTGTGGCTCGGCCGCCTGCTCTCGGTGCTCGGCGTCGCCATCCTCTTCGGGTCGCTCGTCACGATCGCCGCGGCCTGGCCCGAAGGCGTCGAGTACCTCGTGGCCGTCCGGTTCATCCGGATGATCTGGATCGTGGCGCTGGTCGGCACGGTCCTGTACGTCGCCGCGGCCACCGCGGCGGCGACGGGAGAATCGTTCGGCAGCGGGCTCAATCCGGCGAACTGGCTCGACCTGTTCGATGCCGGCGCGCCCGGCATCGCTGCGATCGCCCGCCTGATCCTGGTGCTCGGGTCGGGCTGGGTCGCGTTCCGACCCGACCGGGTGATCGATCCGACCACGCAGATGGCCGCACTCGGCATCCCGGGGTTGGCGGTGGCCACCATGGGCTTCAGCCGGACCGGCGGCGACCTCGCGTTGATCGGGATCGCCACCGGAATGCTGCACGCCATCGCGATGGCGATCTGGATCGGCGGGGTGGTGCTGCTCGCCCGGGTCGTGCTGGCCGGACCAGGTGAGGAGGATCTGGTGCACGCGGTGCGTGGCTTCTGCCGGATCTCCAACGTCGCGATCATCGCCACCGTGGTAACCGGGTTGATCCAGACGGTTCGGCTCGACGGAGGCGACCTGTTCGGATCGAGTCACGGCCGGGTGCTGCTCCTGAAGACCGTGGCCGTGGCGATCATGCTGTTCATCGCCATCAAGGCCCGCCAATTCGTGAACGAACGGCTCGCCCGCGCCAACGAGATGACCGTGCCGATGGCCGACCGCCTGCGGCGCGCGTTCGGTACCGAGGCGGCGATCGGGATCGTCGCGGTGGCGTTGAGCGCGTGGATGTTCGCCCTCACGCCTCCGAACAGCGACGCCGGCACCTCGATCGACTACGTGATCGAGCAGCACTTCGAGGTGCCCGAGGGCGATCTCGACGTCACGGTCAGACTCACCCAGGACACTCCCGGGCTGGTCGGCATGGAGGTCGAGGTCGACGCTCCCGAGGCCAACCTGTCCCAACTCGTCGTGGTGTTCACCGCCCCGCCGAACCCCGACGTCGGAACGATCACCCAGCCGATCCCACTCACCGGCCAGGGTGTGGCCGTACGTCTCGCCGAGAACGGTCTGCCCCTCACGGTGGCCGGCACGTGGCAGGTGCAGATCAGTGCCGTCACCGCGGCCGGCGTGGTGGCGCCCGATCCGCAGACCTTCGTGATCCGCAACGACGACGGGTCGTCGCCCACCACCGACCTCACGGTCCCGCCCGTGGTCATCGAAACCACCGTCGCCCCCGCCCCGGCCACCACCACCGGCTGAACCTGTCGCGGTGGGGTCAGGCACAACGCAACAGGTTGTGCAGGATCAGTCGCGCCGTGGGCGATGACCTGTTGCGTTGTGCCTGACCCCGCGCGACAGGTTCGGTCAGCGGGCGATGAACTCGGCGAACGAGATCGGTTCGGCGACGTCGAGCTGGTCGTAGCGGCAGCTCTCGGGACTGCGATCGGGACGCCAGCGGAGGAACTTCACGCCGTGCCGGAAGCGGCGGTTCTCGAGCTGGCCGAACGTCACCTCGGCCACGAGCCCCATCTTGATCGGCACGAACGACAGGTCCTTGCCGGCGTTCCACCGGCTGCCCCCCGTGCTCGCCTTCGACTGTGCACCGGCGCCGTCCCACTCCGCCCACTCCCGCCACGGGTGCCCGTCGAGCGCATCGTGGATGCGCGGCTCGAGTTCGGCGAGCAGTTCCGCCCGCCGCGCCACACTGAACGCCGCGGCCACGCCGACCGAATGCATGTCGCCTTCGTCGTCGAACAGTCCGAGCAGCAGCGAGCCCACACCCTGACCGTCCTTGTGGATGCGGTACCCCGCGACGGCGCAGTCGGCGGTCCGCTCGTGCTTGACCTTGATCAACGATCGCTTCCCCGGCTCGTAGGTGCCCACGAGCGGCTTGGCGATCACCCCGTCGAGCCCGGCGCCTTCGAACCGACCGAACCACTCGTCGGCGACGTCGCGCGACGTGCTGGCGGGCGTGAGGTGCACCGTTGCGTTCGGCCTGACGAGCGATTCGAGCAGCGACCGGCGGTCGGACATCGGCAGGTCGAGCACCGCTCGATCACCGTCGGCGAGCACGTCGAAGGCGACGAATGCCGCCGGCGTCTCCGCCGCCAGCCGATCGATGCGCGACTTGGCTGGGTGGATGCGCTGTAGCAACGCGTCGAAGTCGAGCCCGTTCCCGCCGGTGTCGGCCACGACGATCTCGCCGTCGACGATGCAGCGTTCCGGGAGCGCCTCGCGGAGCGGATCGACCAGTTCGGGGAAATAGCGCGTCAACGGCCGGAGTTTGCGGCTGAACAGCTCGAGGCGGTCACCCTCGCGGAACACGATGCAGCGGAAGCCGTCCCACTTCGGCTCGTAGAGCCAGCCGTCACCGTCGGGGATCGTCCGGGCGAGCTTGGCCAGCATCGGTTCGATCGGCGGCTGCAGCGGCAGGTCGAACGGTTCGGCGGCGGGATCCGTGGGCTCGGCAGGCATGCCCACCATCTTCGCCGATCGCACGTGAAACGTTCGGTGCCTGACCCCGAACGTTTCGGGTTGCCGATCTGTGGGGGCGAGGCATCACGAAGTAGCGTCGCAGGACGTGACGACGCCGATGCAGGACAAACTCGACGACCTCAAGCAGCGGCAGGAGCAGGCGTTCAACGCCGGGTCCCCGCGCTCGGTCGAACGCCAGCACGAGAAGGGCAAGATGCTCGCCCGCGAGCGGCTCGAGTACTTCCTCGACGACGGCTCGTTCCACGAACTCGACCTGCTCGCCCGCCACCGCGCCCACGCGGCGGGGCTCGAGGACCGCCCCTACACCGACGGTGTGATCACCGGCTGGGGCACGGTCGAGGGCCGCAAGGTGTTCGTGTTCTCGCAGGACTTCACCGTGTTCGGCGGCGCGCTGGGCGAGGTGTTCGCCGAGAAGATCCACAAGCTGATGGACCTCGCGGTCAAGGTCGGAGCGCCGCTGATCGGGCTCAACGACGGCGCCGGCGCCCGTATCCAGGAAGGCGTCGTCAGCCTCGCCAGCTACGGCGGGATCTTCCACCGCAACGTCCTGGCCTCCGGCGTCATCCCCCAGATCTCCGTGATCCTCGGGCCGTGCGCCGGCGGCGCCGTGTACTCACCGGCGATGACCGACTTCATCTTCATGGTCCGCGAGTCGAGCCACATGTTCATCACCGGCCCCGATGTGGTCAAGACCGTGACCGGCGAGGACGTCACCCTCGAGGAGCTCGGTGGTGCGATGAGCCACGCCTCGAAGTCCGGAGTCGCCACGTTCGTGTCGGCCGACGAGAAATCGTGCCTCGACGACGTGCGCTTCCTGCTGTCGTTCCTGCCGCAGAACAACCTGGAGGAGCCGCCGGTCGAGGACCTCGGCGACGACCCCGACCGCCTGTGCCCCGAGCTGCGCGACATCATGCCGCCCAGCCCCAACATGCCGTACGACATGACCGAGGTGATCCGCCACGTCGTCGACGACGGCGAGTTCTTCGAGTACTTCCCGCACTGGGCGAAGTCGATCGTGTGCGGGTTCTCCCGCCTCGACGGGCACCCGGTCGGCATCGTCGGCAACCAGCCCAAGATGCTCGCCGGCGTGCTCGACATCGAGTCGTCGGAGAAGGCGGCCCGGTTCGTGCGCACCTGCGACTCGTTCAACATCCCGCTGGTCACCTTCGTCGACGTCCCCGGCTTCCTGCCCGGCGTCGACCAGGAGTACGGCGGCATCATCCGCCACGGCGCCAAGCTGCTGTACGCGTACTGCGAGGCGACGGTGCCGCGCATCCAGGTGATCACCCGCAAGGCCTACGGCGGCGCGTACGTCGTGATGAACTCGAAGTCGATCGGCGCCGACCTGGCGTTCGCCTGGCCCACGGCCGAACTCGCCGTGATGGGTCCGCAGGGTGCCGTCGAGATCGTCTACCGCCGCGAACTCCAGCAGGCGGCCGACCCGATCGCCCGACGGGCCGAACTGGTCCTCGAGTACACCGACAAGTACGCCAACCCCTACGCGGCGGCCGAACGCGGCTACATCGACGACGTGATCGACCCCGCCGAAACCCGGCGCAAGCTCATCGCCGGTTTGCGCATGCTGTCGACGAAGCGGGAAGAACTGCCTCGGCGCAAGCACGGCAACGTGCCGCTCTGATGTGCACCTGCTGTTTGATCGATGACGAGGTGAGCCGATGACGACCCCGCCGACCGACGAGGAAGCCGCGGTGATCGTTGCCGCGATCGAGGGCCTGTGGCCGAGGGCGTCGGCGGTCGCCGCCGTCCCGCCGAGCCGCGATCGATCGTGGCGTTTCAGCGGGCGCTGGTGGGCCCGACCGGTGCCCGTCCGCCGCGACCGTCCCTGGCGCTGACCGACAGGCCCCTCGGCCACGCCGGCATCGACCCTCGCCCCCGCCCGGGACCGGCGATCTGCCACACTCGGCTCATGGGTATGCAGTTGCCACCGCCACCCCGACCGGGTGGGCCAATCGTGCCGCCACCCCCACCCGGTGCGCCCGCCGGGGCCGGCGCACCACCGCCGCCGCCACCACCCTCGCCTCCACCACCGGCCACGTTCGCCCCGTCGCTCCCGCCCGGGTACCAGGGCTACACGTCGGCCGACATCGGCCAACTCGCCGGGTTCTGGATCCGGTTCGCGAGCTGGCTGCTCGACAGCATCCTGTACGGCCTCCTGGCGGCAGTGTTCATCGTCCCGGCGATCATCATCGGCGTCAACGCGTTCGACGGCTGCAAGTTCGTCGACAGTGGCGACTTCAACGAGACGCAGGAACTCCTGTGTCCCCCCGGAACTCCGGATGCGGGCCCTGTGGCGGCGGCTGTCGCGCTCGGTGTCATCGGCCTGCTGATCGTGCTCTTCATCTACGTGCGTGCGTTGGGGCGCGGCCAGACCTGGGGAATGAGGATCACGAACATCCGGCTCGTGCGCTCCGACAACGGGATGCCGGTCGGGTTCGGCAAGGCGCTCGGGCGCACGCTGTTCGCCAACATCGTGTCGGCCAACGTGTTCTACCTCGGATACCTCTGGGCGGCCTGGGACGACCGCAAACAGACGTGGCAGGACAAGATCGTCAGCTCGTACGTCGTGCGGAACTGATCGGTCGCGAGGGGCGCACCGATGGACGTCACCACTGTCGCCGACGATCTCGTCGTGATGCACGAAGGCATCCAGGCTCACCGGTTCGCCGAACTGGCGGCGGGCACCGAGTACCAGTTCTTCGACCAGCACGTGCGCACGCTCGATCGTCCGCGCGGCGAACTGTTGTGCCGGTTCGCCACGGTCAACGACGTGCACTTCGGCGAGATCGAAGCGGGCCGTATCGACGACCTGGTCGAGGGTCCGATCCAACGCGTGGCTCCGGGGGCCGAACCGCATCCCGAGGTGATGAACCATGCCGCGGTGGCGGAGATGGCGGCGATCGATCCCGCGGCCGTGATCGTCAAGGGCGATCTGTCCACCGACGGGACCGCCGCCGAATGGGCGGCGTTCGAGGCGTGCTATCGCACGGCGTTCGGAGACCGGTTGCGCGTCGTGCGCGGCAACCACGATGCGTACCAACACCAGGACGCCTACGCGGGCGATCAGTGGATCGAGCTTCCGGGACTGGTGGTCGCCCTCCTCGACACCGCGATCCCCGGCGAGACGACCGGACAGATCACGACCGAACAGCTCGAGTGGCTCGACGACCGGACCGCCGGATCGGATCGGCCGGTGCTGGTGATGGGCCACCACCAGCAGTGGATCGCCGGGCAGGGTGGATCGCGCAGCGACGACTATTTCGGGCTCCATCCGGATTCCAGCGATGCGCTCGACGAGCTCTGCGTCCGCCGCACCGCCGTGCTGGGGTACGCGGCGGGCCACACCCACCGCCACCGGGTGCGTCCGATGACCCGCTCCGGCGTTCCGTCGATCGAGGTCGGCTGCACCAAGGACTTTCCCGGCACCTGGGCCGAGTACCGGGTGTTCGACGGCGGGGTCATGCAGGTGGTGCACCGCATGTCGTCGGAGCCGGCCCTCGAATGGAGCGAGTCGTGCCGGCACCTCTACGCCGACTTCGGCATCGACTACGAGGGGTACGCGCTGGGTTCGCTCGCCGATCGCTGCTTCGTCATCCCGCTCCGCTGACGCGGCGCGACGCGCGACACTCGGTCCGACCAGCACGAACATGCACCGAGGGGACGTCCATGACCGCTGCCGACACCGACTTCATCCGCTCCGCCATGCCGCTGTGCGCCTCACTGGGTATCGAGGCCGACGCGTTGTCGCCCGAACGCGTCGTGCTCCGACTCGACTGGCGGCCCGAGCTGTGCACGTCGGGCGGGCTGCTGCACGGTGGGGTACTGATGGCCCTCGCCGACTCGGCCGGGGGCGCCTGCGCGTTCGTGAACCTGCCCGAGGGTGCGAAGCGCACGGCAACGATCGAGTCGAAGACGAACTTCCTCGGTGCGGTCGTGGACGGCACCGTGATCGCGACGGCGACGCCGCTGCACGTCGGCTCGACGACGATCGTGATCGAGACCGAGGTGCGTCACGGCGACCGCCTCGTCGCCAAGGTCACCCAGACGCAGGCGGTGCTGCGCTGATTACGGCGCAACTCGACGCGCCAGGCCGGAACCGGCGATCGCAGCCGGTCAATGCTTGCGGGTCAGAATTTGCTGGTCAGTGCTTGCGGGGCACGGCCTTCTTCGGCGTGAACTTCTTCGGCACGGACTTCTTGGGCACGTTCTTCTTGGGCACTCGCATGTCACGAACCTAGAAATCGTGCGTGACGCCTTCGCTCGCGCGGGATGAACAAGACGTGAACGGCGGCTCACGGGTCACCGACCGGGACCCCATCCGCGCCACTGTGACACCCCCATGCGCATCATGAATGCATGTTGATCGTGTCGATGTTGTTGGGCATCCTGTTCGCCGGGGCGGCCGCTGTCGTCGCCTACGTGGTGGCGTCACGCCGGGCCGTGGCCGTCTCGTCCGAGCAGGCGGTGCAGCTCGCCGACCAGCAGTTCCTCGCCGCCGCCGAACTCCGCGGCACGATCGACACCGCCGTCCACGATGCGATCGCCCAGGTGCGCGAGCAGGCGTCGGCCGAACGTGACGCCGCAGTGGCGGCCGCGCTCCAGCAGAGCGCCGTCCTGCAGCGGGAGCAGCTCGGCTCGGCGTCCGCCCAGGTCCATCAGCAGGTCACGGCCGACCTGTCGTCGAAGAAGGACGTCATCGACGCCCGGCTCGACCAGGTGCACCAGGAGATGCGGTCCGAACTCACCAAGCTCAGCGACATGGTGTCGGCGCTCGGCCGGACGAACGCCGAGAGCTTCGGCAGCGTCACCAGTTCACTGCAGGCCCACGCCGAGGTCGCCAACACGCTCGCCGAATCCACTCGTTCGCTGCGCGAGGCCTTGTCCAACCCGCAGGTGCGCGGCCAGTGGGGCGAGCGGATGGCCGAAGACGTGCTGCGCCTCGCCGGGTTCCACGAGAACATCAACTACGTCAAGCAGAACCAGATCGACGGCGGTGGACGACCCGACTACACGTTCCCCATGCCGAAGGGCCACGCCCTGTACATGGACGTCAAGTTCCCGATGGCGGCCTACCTGCGCTACCTCGAGGCGGGCACGAACGCCGAGCGCGAGGTGCACCTCAAGCGCTTCCTCACCGATGTGCGGCTGCGGGTCAAGGAACTGGCCAAGCGCGACTACGCCGGCGAGAGTGGCGAACCGTCGGTCGACTACGTCCTGCTGTTCATCCCGAACGAGCAGCTCACCGGGTTCATCCACGAGCACGACGCGACCCTGCTCGACGATGCGATGGGCCAGCAGGTGGTGCTCTGCTCGCCGTTGACGCTGTTCGCCTTCCTCGGCGTGATCCGCCAGGCGTTCGACAACTACATGGTCGAGCAGACGAGCGACGAGATCCTCAAGCTGCTCGGCACGTTCGGGGCGCAGTGGCGCAAGTACGTCGACCAGGTCGAGTCGGTGAAGAAGCGCTTCGACAGCGTCGACAAGGCGTTCGATCAACTCGTCGGCACCCGTCGACGCCAACTGGAGCGACCGCTGCTCCAGCTCGAGGCCCTGCGCCTCCAACGTGGTCTGCCCCTCGACGGTCAGCTGTTCGCAGCCGATGACGACGGTGCGTCCGACGACGACGCCGAGACACCTCCGGGCGGCACCCTGCGCGCTCTCGGGGCGTGACCGCGAGCTGATTGAATCGGTTCCAATGAGTCAGCCCGCGTTCGACTTCGGTGACGACGAACTCGACGACGGCGCGAACCCGACCTACACGGTCGGTGAGCTCGCCGAGGCGATCAACTCGTCGATCCAGCGCAGCTTCGGCGACGGCATCTGGGTGCGGGGCGAGATCACCGGCTGGAGCGACCGCGGCAACCACGCCTACTTCACGCTCGCCGACGACGCGCTCGTCGGCGAGCGCAACGGCGCCGTCATCAACGTGCAGTTCTTCGCCCCGGCCCGCATGCGCCTACGGCCGATGCTGCAGAAGCACCGGTTGCGCCTGGCCGACGGCATGAAGGTGCGCGTGTTCGGCTATCTCGACTACTACGCCCCGACCGGTCGCATCGGCCTGAAGATGACCGGCATCGACCCGAAGTACACGCTGGGCGACATCGCCCAGTCGCGCGACGAGATCGTCCGCCGCCTCGTCGCCGACGGCCTGCTCGACGCCAACGGTCGCCGTCCGTTGTCACCGGTGCCGCTGCGGATCGGCGCCGTCACGAGCGTCGGCACCGCGGCCTGGCACGACTTCCGTCACGAACTCGAATCGAGCGGGCTCGGATTCCAGCTGTCGGTCGTCGACGTGCGGGTGCAGGGAGAGTTCGCCTCGGCCCATGTCGCCGCGGCCATCGGCACGCTCGCCCGGCTGCGAAACCTCGACGCCATCGTGGTCATCCGTGGTGGAGGCGCGAAGAACGAACTCGCCGTGTTCGACGCCGAGGTCATCGCCCGCACGATCGCCGCGAGCCCGCTGCCCGTACTCACCGGGCTCGGGCACGAGGTCGACCGCAGCGTCGCCGACGAGGTGGCCCACACCGCGCTGAAGACACCCACGGCGTGCGCCGGTGAGCTGATCGACCGCGTCAGCGCCTATCGGGCCGCCACCGAAACGGCGTGGAACTCCATCGTGCGGCGAGCCGACCGCACGCTCACGGCGTCGACCAACGACCTGTCGGCCACGGCCCACCGCATCGCCCGCCACACCCACGCCGCGGTCGAACGCGCCGACGAACGACTGGCGATGCGGATCGATCGCCTCGTGCGCATCGGGCCCGCGGCAACGCAGCGGGCAGAACTCCGCCTGACCGCCGCCGCCACCCGGCTCGGCGAACGCTCGCGGGCGTCGGTCGGACGCGCCAGCGGTCAGCTC
This sequence comes from Ilumatobacteraceae bacterium, assembly GCA_963752815.1. Classification (GTDB taxonomy): domain Bacteria; phylum Actinomycetota; class Acidimicrobiia; order Acidimicrobiales; family Ilumatobacteraceae; genus Sva-07. The sequence goes on from CAVVZI010000015.1 coordinate 375,160, forward strand.
GACGTCGTCGCCGCACGGATCGCCACCCTCGACCCTGCGGTGCAGATGGCGCGCGGCTGGTCGATCACCCGGCGAGCCGACGGCACGATCGTGCGCACGGTCGCCGACCTCGCGCCCGGCGACGAGCTCACCACCATCGTCGTCGACGGTGCGATCCGCAGCGCCGTCCACACCCTCACCCCGACCGGGTCGCCCGCCGACCCACTCGTCCCCGCACCTGCCGCGAGACCCGCCGCCGTACCCACCCCTTCGCCCGACACGTCGCCTGCCACCGAGGATTGATCCATGCCGAACGACACCGCACCGCCAGCCGCCCAGCCCGGCTATGCCGCCGCGCTCACCGAACTCGACTCGATACTGCGCGAGCTCGAGAGCAGCGACGTCGACGTCGACCATCTCGCCGAACGGGTCGCTCGGGCGGCCGAATTGATCCAACTGTGCCGCACGAAGATCTCCGCCGCGCAGCTGCGCATCGAGGCGGTCACCGCCGACCTCGACGCCGTGGTCGGTGCCGTCGAGCCCGATTGATCGCCGGCACGACGAACGGGCGCGACGAAAGGGTGTCCGACGGGCGGCAGTAGCCTGCGATCACCATGTCAGGGACGCCGCCGCCGACCCTCCGCCGCCTCGGGGAACGGGTCGATGTCAGGCTCGGTGCCCTGCTGGCGACCGAACGCGAACGCTGGAGCAGCTTCGACAGCGACCTGGCGCGACCGATCGACGAGATCGCCCGTCTCGTGCTCGCCGGCGGCAAGCGGCTCCGACCGGCGTTCTGCCACTGGGGATATGTGGGCGCCGGCGGTGGCGACGACGACCAGATCGACATCGATGCGGGATCGGCACTGGAACTGATGCATGCGTTCGCGCTGTTCCACGACGACGTGATGGACGACGCCGCGACCCGGCGGGGGCAGCCGACGACCCACGCGCTGTCGGCGGCCGAGCACGCCGCGGCAGGCTGGGCGGGCGAGTCCCGGCGCTTCGGTGACGGCGTGGCCATCCTCGTCGGTGACCTCGCCTTCGTGTACGCCGACCAGCTGATGGAGGCCGCGCCGGTCGAGGCGGTCCGACTGTGGAACGAGCTGCGCATCGAACTCAACATCGGTCAGTACCTCGACATCGTCGGCTCGGTGCAGCGCGAGCGACGGATCGAGAAGGCCGAGCGCATCTGCCGGTACAAGTCGGGCAAGTACACGATCGAACGTCCGCTGCACCTCGGAGCCCTGCTGGCCGACCCGTCGCGAGCCGGCGAACTGCTCCCGCAGCTCAGCGCGTACGGCCTCCCCCTCGGCGACGCGTTCCAGATGCGCGACGACGTCATGGGGGCGTTCGGCGACGCCACGGCCACCGGCAAGCCGGTCGGCGGCGATCTCATCGAGGGCAAGCCGACACCCCTGATGGCGCGTTCGGTCGCCCACGCCGACGCCGCCCAGCGTGCCGTCCTCGACCTCGTCGGCGATCCCGACCTGTCGGCCGCCGACGTCGCGCGCATTCAGCAGACCATCGTCGACACCGGCGGCCTCGACGAACTCGAAGCGCAGATCACCGAACTCGCCACGCGCGCCGTCGCGGCGATCGAAGCCGCCGACATCACCGCCGTCGCGAAGCAGGAACTCGTCGCGCTCGCCGAGTACGTGACCGTCCGCACCACATGATCCGGACCGGCTGATGCGCGTGATCGTGATCGGTGCGGGCCTCGGCGGTCTGTCGGCCGCGGCCCACCTGTCGAATCGCGGACACGAGATCACCATCTTCGAGCGGTCGAGCCTGCCGGGCGGCCGGGCGGGCTTGGTGACGGCCGACGGCTTCCGGCTCGACAACGGACCGACGGTGCTCACCATGCCGAATCTCCTGGCGGAGGCGTTCAACGCGGCGGGCGCCGACATGGCCGACTTCGTCACGATCAGGCCCGTCGACCCCATGTACCGCGCCGTCTACGCCGACGGTTCGACGCTGTTCGTCCGCCACGGCCGCGAGGCGATGACCGAGGAGATCCGGGCGTTCGCCGGCGCGAAGGAAGCCGCCGCGTTCGGGCGGTTCTGCGACTGGTTGACCGAGCTGTACCGAGCCGAGATGCCGTCGTTCATCGATGCCAACTTCAACTCGCCGCTCGACCTCCTGAAGCCTTGGCGGGCCGGACTCGAGCTGGTCAAGCTCGGGGGATTCGGGCGGCTCGGCCGAAAGGTCGCCTCGTTCTTCGACGACGAACGGCTCCGTCGGATCTTCAGCTTCCAGTCGATGTACGCCGGTCTCGCCCCCTACGAGGCCCTCGCCCTCTATGCCGTGATCACCTACATGGATTCGGTCGAGGGCGTCTTCGTGCCCGTGGGCGGCATGCACATGATGGGCGCCGGCCTCGCCGCGGCGGTCACCAAGGCGGGCGTCGACATCCGGTACGACACGGCCGTCAGTTCGATCACGCGCGCCGCCGACGGCAGGATCACCGGCGTCGTGGTCGAGGGCGGACAGCACGTCGCGGCCGACGCCGTCGTGTGCAACGCCGACCTTCCGGTGGCATACCGCGAGTTGCTCGCCGACCTCGAGGCGCCGCGGGCGGCGCGCGCCGGCCGGTACTCGCCCTCGTGTGTGCTGTGGATCGCCGGCGTGCGTGGCCTGCCGCCGCCGGATGCCGCCCATCACAACATCCACTTCGGTGCCGACTGGGACGGCTCGTTCCGGGCACTCATCCACGACGGGGTGCGGATGCCCGACCCCTCGATCCTCGTCACGCTGCACAGCCTCGACGACCGCACACTCGCACCGCCGGACTGCTCGAGCCTCTACGTGCTCGAACCGACACCGAACCTCGCCAAGCGGCCGGATCGACTGGGCGAGCGAACGTGGCCGGATCGTCGAGGACCTGCGGCGCCGGACGAGTTCGCTCGGGTATCCCACCGACGTCGTCGTCGAGGAGGTGTACGACCCGACCGATTGGGAACGTATGGGCATGGAACACGGCACCCCGTTCGCACTCGCCCATACGTTCTTCCAGACCGGGCCGTTCCGGCCGAACAACGTCAATCGCAAGGCACCCGGGCTCGTGTTCACGGGTTCGTCGACGCTGCCCGGCGTCGGTGTGCCCATGGTGCTCGTGTCGGGCAAGCTGGCCGCGCAGCGCGTCGACGAGTACGCCGCAGCGAGACGCGGCTCGTGACGGCGCCCTGGTTTCGCCGTGCGGCTGCCGCTCCGACACCGACCACGCAGCTGCTGCCGAGTGGTCCCCTGACCCTCGACGAGAGCTACGCCCTGTGCCGTGAGTTCAACAAGCGTCACGGCACCACGTACTACTGGTCGACGAAGGTGTTGCCGAAGGTGAAGCAGCATCACGTGCACGCGTTGTACGCGTTCGCCCGGTACGCCGACGACATCGTCGACGAGATGCCGTCACAGGGCGGCCGCGAGGTGTCCACCGAAGAGCGCGCCGCCGCGCTCGCCGATTTCGGCGACCGCTTCTTCGCCGATCTCGAGGCAGGACGGTCCGCCGACCCGGTGTTGAAGGCCGTGGTGCACACCGTGCGGGCCTTCGACATCGACCCGACGGCGTTCCGGCGGTTCCTCCGGTCGATGACGATGGATCTCACGGTCGCGTCGTACTGCACGTGGAACGATCTGCTCGTGTACATGGACGGCTCGGCGGCGGTGATCGGGGAGATGATGCTGCCGATCCTCGAGCCGATCGACTACGACATGGCACTCCCCAGGGCGCGCGATCTCGGCAATGCGTTCCAGCTCACCAACTTCCTGCGCGACATCGGTGAGGACCTCGATCGAGGCCGCCAGTACCTGCCGCTCGACGACACGACGAAGTTCGACGTCGACCTCGGCGCCCGTCGCGTCGACGATGGATTCGTGGAGTTGATGCGCTTCGAGATCGAGCGCTGCCGAGCGCTGTACCGGTCGGCCGACGTCGGGATCGATCTCCTCCCCGACCGCTCGGCCCGCTGCGTCGGCGCGGCGCGCACCCTGTACGGCCGCATCCTCGACAAGATCGAGGCGCAGCGGTACGACGTGTTCGCCGAGCGGGCCAGCGTGTCGACGTTCGAGAAGGTGCGGCTCGTGGCCAAGCTCGTCGGGCCCGTCGGCCGGTAGTGACATGAGGGCGACGAGGGCGCTGGCCGCTCTCGGTGGCAGCGTCACCGCGGCGGCGATGATCGCAACGCCGTTGGTGCCCAAGGGTGGCGCCCAGCGACGAGCGCTCTCGTCGGCCGTGGTCGTGGCGATGGCGACCACCACCGCGGCCAACGCCGGCGCCCGTTGGGGAGTGGCGCGCGCCGCCACGGCGTTCGGTGCCGTGGGCGTCACGACCGGCGTGGTCGAACGGATCGGCACCGCGACCGGCGTCCCGTTCGGCCGGTACGAGTACACGGGCGCCCTGCGCCCGCAGTTGGGCCACGTGCCCAGCGCTCGTGCCGCTCGCCTGGTTCGCCATGGCGGTTCCCGCCCGAGAGGTCGCGCACGCCGCACTCGGACCACGCTCGACGCCGGTTGCGCGCGCCGTCGTCGGCGCGGCCGCGCTCACCGCGTGGGACCTGTTCCTCGACCCGCAGATGGTCGGCGAGGGGTACTGGACGTGGGCGCGCCGCGGCATCTACCGCGGTGTTCCCGCTCGGCAACTACGTCGGATGGTTCGTCACCGGCCTCGGCGTGATGGCCATCCTCGAACGGGCGTTGCCGGCCGCCGGCTCCCTCGCACCCACGTCGGAGCGGCCCGACGCCTCGCTGATCGCGATGTACGGATTCGTGGGGCTGATGGAGACGATCGGCTTCGCCCGGTACTTCCGCGACCCGGTCGTCGCCACGATCGGCGGGGTCGGGATGCTCCCGCTCGCCGCCGCGGCGATCGTACGGCGGGTCACGAGGTGACCAGGACCGTCGTCATCGGCGGCGGTGTGGGTGGGCTCGCCATCGCCATCCGGCTCGCCGCGGCCGGGCACGAGCCGTTGCTCGTCGAGCGCAACGAGGTGGTCGGCGGCAAGCTCGCCACGTACACGCGCGATGGCTACACGTTCGACATCGGCCCGTCGCTCGTCACGCTGCCACACCTGTTCGACGAGCTGTTCGACCTGGCCGGTTCACCATCGGCCGACCGGCTCGACCTCGTTCGGCTCGACCCGCAGTTCCGGTACCACTGGAGGGATGGTCCGACGCTGACCGTCGCCGACGACCACGACGAGACCGCCGCGGCGTTCGAGGAGTTCTCCGCCGGGGCAGGCGCGCAGTGGCACTCCTTCGATGCTCGGGGCCGGCGGATCTGGGACGTGGCCGAGCGCACCTTCCTCGCCGGAGCGATGACGGGCCCCGTGTCGCTCGCGAGGAGGTTGCGGTCGCCGTTCGACGTGACCGCGATCGATCCGTTCCGCACGCTGCACCGCTCGGCCGCCTCGTACTTCGACGACGACCGACTCGTGCAGTGGGCCGGTCGCTATGCCACCTATTCGGGCTCCTCGCCGTTCCGGGCGCCGGCCACGCTGGCGTGCATCCCGCACATCGAGGCGCGGTTCGGGTGCTGGTACCCGTTGGGTGGGCTCGGCACGATCCGCAGCGCGCTCGAACGGCTCGCTCGCGATGCCGGTGTCGAGATCCGGACCGGCACCGAGGTCACCGCGGTGACGGCCGACGACCATCGCGTCCGCGGTGTCGTACTCGACGACGGCACCGAAGTCGCCGCCGACATCGTGGTGGCGAACACCGACGCCGAACACCTGTACACCGATCTGCTCCCCGACGCTGCGGCGTCGCGGCGGGTGCGCCGTGCCACGCGCTCGACGAGCGGGTTCGCGGTCTGCGCCGCGGTGCGCGGCCTCACGCCGGGGCTGCTCCACCACAACGTGTGGTTCTCCGACGACGAGCGTGGCGAGTTCGAGGCGATCGGGCGCGGCGAGCTCGCCGACGACCCGACGATCTATGGCTGCGTCTCGGCGGTCACCGATCCGTCGCAGGCACCCGACGGCTGTGAGAACTGGTTCCTGCTGATCAACACCCCGCCTGGCGCGGAGATCGATCGGAAACGCGGCACCGATCTCGTGTTCCGCCGATTGGCGAGCCACGGCGTCGCGCTCCGAGAGCGAATCGAGTTCGTCCACACCATGACGCCGGACGACATCGCCCAGCGCTACCGGTCGCCGGGGGGTGCGATCTACGGCACGTCGTCCGACGGGATGCGAGCCGCGTTCACCCGTCCGGCGAACCGTGGCGCCCGCGCCGGCCTGTACCTGGTCGGCGGATCGAGCCACCCGGGCGGCGGCCTGCCACTCGTCTTGACGAGCGCGCGGATCGTCGCCGAGATGATCGCCGACGACGAGGACGAGCGGTGACCGGTCCACGACGCATCGGCCGGTACACGTGGTTCGCCGTTCGGGCGATCGCCGCCGGGGTGGTCTTCTCGCGGTTGGCGCGGGCGGCACGCACGGCGCCACCGGTGCGCCCGACCGTGACGCCGTTGGGGTCGATCAGCGTCGTCGTCCCCGCTCGCGACGAAGCCGCCCGGATCGGCCCGTTGCTCGCGCGCACGGTCGGTGCGCCCGGCGTCGCCGAGGTGATCGTGGTCGACGACGGCTCGCGCGACGAGACGGCCGAGCTCTCCACACGACTCGGTGCCCGGGTCGTCGGCGGCGGCGAGTTGCCGCCCGGATGGGCCGGCAAGGCGTGGGCGCTCGAGCAGGGTCTGCTCGCGGCGACCACCGAGTGGGTCGTCACCCTCGATGCCGACACCCGCCCCGCCCCATCGTTGGCGACCGCGCTCGTGGCCCGCGCCGAGGCCGAGCACCTCGACCTCCTGACGGTGGCCGGTCGGTTCGACTGCCCGACGGCGCCGTCGCGGTGGCTGCACGCGGCGATGCTCACCACGCTCGTGTACCGGTTCGGGCCGCCGGGCAGCCGTCCGGGCAGGGCGGACCGCACGATGGCGAACGGACAGTGCATGGTGGTGCGCCGCGAACGGTTCCTCGCCCGTGGTGGTCTGACGGCCGTGGCCGGTCACCTCGTGGAGGACGTCGCCCTGGCGCGGGCGATGGCGCAGGACGGTCAGGCGGTCGCGTTCCTCGACGCCAGCGACTTGCTGACGGTGCGCATGTTCGAATCGATCGAGGACGTCTGGCGCGGATGGGGCAGGTCGCTCGCACTCCCCGGTGTGGAACCGCGACGGAGGCAGCTCGTCGATCTCGCCGTCATCGTCCTCGCCCAGGTGCTGCCGTTGCCGCGACTGCTGGCGGGGCGCGGTGACCTGCTCGACGTCGCCCTCGTCGGCGCCCGACTGGGCACGTTGGCGGGCACGCGACGTGCGTACGACCGCGTCGACACGGCGTACTGGCTCAGCCCGCTCGCCGACCCGGTGGCCGCAGTGGCGATCGCCCGCGGCATCGTCCGCCCGCGGCAGGCGTGGCGCGGGCGGGACTACGGTGGACCACCATGATCCTCGAATCGCTCGACATCACTCCGGACGAATTCGCCGAAGGAACCGGTTGGGCGATCAAACCGGAAGGCGCGTGCAAGGCCGACGTCTGCGTGCCGCTCGCTTCCGGGGACGGCTTCGATCTGCTGGCGACCGCCGACCGGCTCGGCATGGCCGTGGTGCACGACGCCGAAGCCGGGTTGTGGGCGATCGGACCGGAATCGTTCGGCGGCCACGCGCTGGTCTCGGCCGAGGCGCCGGAGCTGACGCTCGACGACATCGACGGCACCCCGTTCACGCTGTCGTCGTTGCGCGGCCAGAAGGTACTGATCGTGTCGTGGGCGCCGTATTGAGGTTGTGCATTCGACCTGCCAGGTTGGCAGGCGCTCCGTACTGAACTGCATCCGCTCGGCGTCGAGGTCGTCACGGTGTCCCTCGAACTGTCGGGCCCCGAGGCGTCGCGCCGGTACATCGACGCGGCGAGCCCCGACCACCCGTCGCTGCTCGATCCGACGCACCAGATGGACGCGTTGTTCGGCGTGGTCAACATCCCGAACGTCGTGTGGATCGACGAGGAGGGCGTGATCGTCCGCCCGCCCGAACCGGGTTGGCCGAGCCCGCGCTCGGAGATGCCGAAGGACATGCTCGGCGCGATGCCCGAACTCGGTCGTGCCCCCAATGCGCCGAAGCCGCCCGAGGACGGGCCGGGCCAATGGGGGGTGTTGCTGTCGGGCCAGGATCGCAAGACGTATGCCGACGCGATCCGCGACTGGGCGGCCAAGGGAGCGGACAGTGAGTTCGCACTCGGCGCCGACGAGGTCGTCGCCCGATCGCAGCCACGCTCGGCCGCCATGTCGGAAGGCGCCGCGCGGTTCGAGCTCGCCAACCACCTGTGGCGCGCCGGTCGACGCGACGCGGCGATCGCCCAGTTCGTCGAGTGTCACCGCCTGCAGCCCGACAACTGGACGTACAAGCGTCAGGCGTGGTCGCTCGTCGGCAACGAACGCGTCGGTGGCGACTACGGCCGGTGGATCCAGGCGCCCGTCGCCGGCGAGGAGGCCGACTGGCCGTTCGAGTCGGACTTCCGCTCCGACGTCGAAAACGTCGAAGCCGGCGGTTACTACCCGAAGACCATCTGAGGTTCGGCGACGGTCAGGTGCCGCAGAACGTCTGGTAGCCCGCGGCGAAGTCGGAGTCGGCGCCGACGGCGTAGCGCTCGAGGCCCGGCCGCTCGTCGAACGGCTGCGACAGCACGTCGACGAGACGGTCGAAGGGTCCGAGGTCGCCCGCCGTTGCCGCCGTGAGCGCTTCTTCGACCAGGTGATTGCGCGGGATGTAGAGCGGGTTGACGCGATCCATCGCCGCCGCGACCGATGCTCGATCGTCGCCGACCTCGGCGAGCCGCGCCGACCAGCGCTCGATCCAGCCCGCGAACGTCGGATCCTCGAGACCGCCCGACGCCAACGCCCGGAAGAACGCCGAGTAGTCGGCACGCTCCGCGGCCATCAGATCGAGGAGATCGGTGACGAGTTCGTCGTCGCCGGGGCGCTCGTCGCCGAGCCCGAGCTTGGCGCGCATCGCGGCACTCCAGTACCCGTGGTAGCGATCGGGGAACTGCTGCAGCCGAGCGGTCGCGATCTCGACCGCCGTGTTCACGTCGTCGTCGAACAGGCCCAGCAACGTCTCGGCGAACCGGGCGAGGTTCCACTGCGTGATCATCGGCTGGTTGCCGTAGGCGTAGCGTCCGCCGTGATCGATCGAGCTGAACACCGTGGCGGGATCGAACGCGTCCATGAACGCGCAGGGTCCGTAGTCGATCGTCTCGCCGGAGATCGTGACGTTGTCGGTGTTCATCACGCCGTGGATGAACCCGAGTGCCATCCACTGCGCCACGAGCGAGGCCTGCGCGTCGAACACCCGGTCGAACAGCGCGAGATACGGGTTCGCCTCGTCGACGGCGTCGGGGTAGTGACGCCCGATGGCGTAGTCGGCGAGCCGCCGCACGAGCGCCGGATCAGCCTGGGCGGCGGCGAACTGGAACGTTCCGACCCGGAGATGGCTCGCCGCGACGCGCACGAGCACCGCACCCGGCAGCATGGTCTCGCGCGCCACGTCGTCGCCCGTCGCCACGACGGCCAACGAACGGGTCGTCGGTACCCCGAGCGCGGACATCGCCGCGCTGACCACGTACTCGCGCAACATCGGCCCGACCGCCGCCTTGCCGTCGCCGCCTCGGGCGAACGGGGTGCGGCCCGACCCCTTCAGGTGCAGGTCGCGGCGGCGGCCCGACGTGTCGATGATCTCGCCGAGCAGCAGCGCCCGACCGTCGCCGAGCTGCGGCGAATAGCCACCGAACTGATGGCCGGCGTACGCCATCGCGACGGGCTCGGCGCCGGCCGGAACGATGTTGCCGACGAGCATGGCGATCCCGTCCGGCGATCGCAGCTCGGCCTCGGTGCGCCGAGTTCCGACGCGAGGTCGGTGTCGAGCGCGAGCAGTTCGGGCGCCGACGCCTGCGCCGCCTGCCAGGGCACGAACAGGCCGTCGAGCTCGCGGACGAAGGTGTTGTCGAACGTGAAGCTCACGCTTCGATGCTACGAGCAGTGAGGAAGCGGAACCCGATGAACGTCATCAACACGCCGGTCGCGGCCGTGCGGTACGGGCCTTCGATCACGAGCTGGGCGACGGGCAGGGCGACGATGCCGGCCTGTGCGCCGCGGGCGAACGACCGCGTGATCGCGAACACCACGAGCAGCACGCCGATCGCCACGAGCGAGGGCACGGGCGCGAACACGATCGCGCCGCCGACGAACGTGAGCACACTGCGGCCGCCACGAAAGCGGGCGAACAGGGGCCAGGCGTGCCCGACCATCGCCGCGCCCGCTCCGACGTACGCCATTCCCCACACTCCTGGCGGCGCGAGAGCCACGCCGACGAGTGCCGCCCCCGCCCCCTTGGCGACGTCACCGACGAAGATCGGCAGCGCCGCCCGCCGGCCGAGCGTCTCCTTGGCGTTCCAGTAGCCGGGGTTGTGGTCGCCGACGTCGCGGAGGTCGACGGCCGACCGGCGACGGGACACGAGATCCGCCACCGGGATCGACCCGACGAGGTAGCCGACGACGGCGGTGACGAGCACAGCCATCGGTGTCGACACGTCCATCGCATGACAGCATGACCGACCATGGGCCGGATCGCGTCGTTCCACCTCGTGCGGGAGCCCACATGGCGCGCCCCGCTCGCGATGGGCAGACTCGGCACCGATCGGCTCCGACTCGGCCGCACTCCCGGCCTGGAGTTCTGGCGCCTGCTCGGCACCGGATGGGCCGACGACACGAGCACCGGCATCGATCCGCGGCGCACGGCGCTGTTCGCGGTGTGGGCGAGCGAGTCTGCGCTCGACGACTTCCTCGCGGCGAGCGCGATCGGCCGGCGCTGGGAAGCGCTCGAGGAAGCATGGCACGTTCGCTTGCGCAGCCTCGGTGGGCACGGGCGCTGGCGTGGTGTCGACCCGCTCGCCGGCCTGGACACCGGCGACGCGACCGGTCCGATCGCCGTCGTCACCCGCGCCGATGTTCGGCTCGGCGCGTGGTGGTCGTTCGCCAGGGCCGGTCGCGTGGTCGACCGCGAACTGCACCGTGCATCGGGTCTGATCGACGTGGTGGGCGTCGGCGAGGCTCCCATCGGGCGGCTGGCGACGTTCAGCCTCTGGGACTCGATGGGGGCGGCCCGGTCGTTCGCCTCCTCGACACCCGAGCACGTGGACGTCGTGCGGCGCACTCGCGACGAACACTGGTACCGCGAGGAGCTGTTCGCCCGCTTCGAACCGTTCGGGTCGACCGGGCGGTGGAACGGTCGGGACCCCCTCGCCGACGACGCGCGTATCACGAGGCGGTCACCGCGCTCATGAGCAGTGTGACGATGACCGAAGCACCGGCCGCGGCACCTCGCCTACACTCGTCGCGAATGGACGTCGGGGACTTGCTCCGGCGAGTCATCGAGGGCGACCAGCGAGCATGGGACGAACTCGTCGGGCGGTTCGGTGGACTCGTCTGGTCGATCGCACGTGGGTACCGTCTGGGCACGCTCACCGACGACGTCGTCCAGACCGTGTGGCTCCGACTGGCGGAGAACTGCGACCGGATACGCGACCCGGAACGGCTCGCGGCATGGTTGGCGACCACCACACGCAACGAGGCGCTCCGCGTGGCCACCAAGCAGGCGAAGCTGCGCAGCGTCAGCGACCTCCCCGAGCGGGCCGATGCTTCCGCGTCGAGCCTCGACGAGATCGTCACCGACGACGACACGCTGCACCACGTGCTCCACGGGTTCGCCCTGCTCCCGGCCAATGATCAGGAGCTGCTGCGGCTCCTGTGCACGGTGCCGCCGCTCGACTACGCCACGATCGGCCAGATGCTCGGACGACCGATCGGTAGCATCGGCCCGAGCCGCGATCGTGCCCTCGCGAAGCTCAAGAAGCTGCTCCCCCCAGGACTTGACGACCGTCACCCACGGTCCAGCGGAAAGGATGACGCGAAATGACCCACGAACCGATCGACTTCTCGGACGACAGCACCGACGACCCCAGGGACGTCGACGACCGCCCGACGCCGAACGACGACGATCTGCTCGACGTGCTCGGGCATGCCCTGCGCGTCGCCGACCCGGTACCCGGCAACGTCCTGGACGGGGCACGGGCAGCGTTCGCGTGGCGCACGATCGACACCGAGTTGGCCGAGCTGGTGTTCGACTCGTCGCAGGAATCGTCCGACGTCCGCGCCGAAGCAGCGAAGCGGCAGATCACGTTCAGGGCTCCAGGCGTGGAGATCGAGGTGACGGTGGTCGAGAACGGGACGCGCCGGCTCGTCGGTCAACTCGTGCCGCCGGCGATGCTCACGGTGGAACTGGCCGGCGACGACGAGGTCCGTTCCGCGGAGAGCGACCAGTTCGGGCGGTTCACGTTCGATGCGGTCGAACCGGGCCCGGTGCGACTGGTGGTGCTGGGCGCGGACGGCACCCCCATCGTCCAGACGGAGTGGATCCTGTTCTGAGCTCGCGCGCCACCGGACCCGACCCCGGCGCGCGCCAGGTTGCGATCAGTCGTGGATCCACACGGTGGAGCCGAGCGGCAGCAGATCCTGGCCCCAGATCAGGTCCATCACCGGGTTGACCACCCGGACGCAGCCGTGTGAGGCCGGAAAGTTCGGCACCTTCGGTGCGCCGTGGATGGCCACACCGCCGACGATGAACTTCGGACGGTAGAGCGATCCGAGGTCGCCTTCGTAGCGCACGACGTCGCTCTGCCGGTAGGTCCGGAACGTGCCGGTCGGTGTGATGGCGACGCCGATGACGCGGTTGCCGGCGGCCTTCTGGTCTTCCTCGTCGTAGCTCTTGCCGTTGCCGGTGGAGACGTTCCAGATGTACTTCAGCTGCCCGTTCTGGATGAGGTAGGCGATCTGCTTGCCCTTGTCGACCTCGAGCAGCGTGCCCGAGTCGCGCCCTGCCGCGGGACGGCAGAATTGTGTGTTCAGCGCGACGGCCGTCGCGTTGTCGACCACGGTGGTGGCGGGCAGGCCGCTCCACTTCTGGAATGCCATCACGGCCTGTGTGGTGGTGAGGCCGTACACGCCGTCGGCGGCCTGCACCCAGAAGCCCAGCGCGGTGAGGCGGTTCTGCAGATCGGCGACGGCAGCGCGGGACGACCCGGAGATGATCGGGCCGACCGGGGAGGTGGCGAAGCCGACCGCGGGCGTGCTGCACGTGGGCACCGGCGAGTTGACCGGCGCCCCGAACGGTGCCGGTGCGGCGGCGCCGATGAAGTATCCGGCGAGGTCGGCGAGCAGGTTGCCGCCCGCCTCCGTGAACATCGAGAACCCACGGCTCGACACGGGCACGATGGCGTGGTTGGCGAGCACCTGCGCCGGGCGGACGACGTTCATCGTCGACGTGGTCGGCTTCGCACCGGGCGCCACGGCGCCGGCGGTGCCCACGCTGATGAAGCCGGGAACGAGCGTGTCGACGCTCGTGGCATTGAGCACGACGGCAGCGACGTCGGGTCGCCCGATCGCCGGGTTCGCGGCCACGGGCACCTCGAAGGTCCAGCCCGGCTGCGCACGCGTGGTGCCGCCGAGCGGGTTGAGCGCGGGAACGCGGGTGTCGACGATGCGCGTCGGTGAGGTCATCGGCACGAAGAGCCCGGCGGTGTCGGCCGGTGCCGCGCTCCCCGTGTACGTCCCGACCACGTCGATGATCAGGTCGCCGCCGGCTTCGGAGAAGATCGTGATGCCACCGGCAGGATCGACGGTGACGATGGCCTGGTTGGCCGCGACGGACGGGAAGCCGGCAGGCGAGTTGAGGTTCGAGGTCGCCGGCTGAACGCCACCCTGCGGGTACACCTGCCAGTAGCCGGGAGACCCGGTGACGGCCGTGAGGTTGACGGCGACGGCGCTGGCGCCCGCCGCCCCCGGCACGGTGAAGTTCCGGGCCTCGCCGGCCCGGAACGTGCTGACGTTGCGGGTGTCGAGCACCCGCGTGGGCGCGGCCAGTGGCTGGAACCGGCCGGCGGTGGCGATGTCGGCCGCCGTGTAGTACCCGAGCAGGTCGACGATGACGTTGCCCCCGGCACTGCTGTACACGTCGACCACACCGTCGGCACCGACCGGGACGGTCACGAGGTTCGGGATCACGTCGCGGGCCATCGATCGCAACTCGTCGACGTTCAGGTTCGACGCCTCGGGGCGAGCGCTGGTGTGGGGCCACACGGTCCAGTAGCCGGTACCGGCGGGGCCGGTGACCGTGAGGTTGAGCACGGCGGCGACCACGGTGCCCGGCGCCGGCAAGGGCGCGGCGCCGGTGACGCTGACCGATACCGATCCACCGGCCGGCACGGCCGTCGCGAGCCGGGTGTCGAGGAGCCGTTGCGCGGTCGGCATGGCGACGAAGGCGCTCGTCGCGTTCGCCGCGGATGCCACCGATCCGGGCAGGGCCGTCGTCGTGATCGCCGCGCCGGCGATGATCGCGCCGAACAGAGCCCCCGAGAGAAGTCGCCGAAAACGCATGTGACCAGGCTAGAGGCCCGCTCGCTCGACCACATGTTCGGGTGCGATCAACGCGACCGCACGATCAGAGGGACTGCAGGTAGGACCGCCACCCACGGAACCGCGTGATGTCGGTCGCGCGCTCGATCCCTACCGGTTCGCACACGAACCCGTTCACCCACGCGCCATCCGCGAGTTCGAGCTTGCCGATGGCGAGCGGGGCGGGGACACCGTCGACGAACGACCCGAACTGGTCGATCGGCATGTCCCACACCTCGACCTCGATCGCTGCCCCGTCGTCGTCCACGCGGACGAGTCCGGGCTTGGGCGGCGTCGTGTCGGCGAGCGCCACGAGCCGGTACCGCGGCGCCGTGGTCGTGCGCGCCGCGAGTCGGGCGCCGCGTTCGACCAGTTGGTGGTTGAGGGGCTGGCCGGCGAGGTGGGCCCCGACCACCGCCAGCGGCACCGATGCGGCCGGCTCGATCACGAGGGGAGCATCGGACGACCCGATGCGGGATCCGGTCGCGCCGAGCGTCCGGTCGACCATCCGTTGGTAGCGGTCGGCGAGGTCGAGCAGGAACCAGTCGGAGCAGGCCGGCGCCACCAGGGTGAAGCCGACAGGGAGCCCGGAGGCGAGCAGGCCGCCCGGGACGGCGACGGCGCACAGGTCGAGCAGGTTGACGAACGTCGAGAACATCCCGAGCCTGGCGTTGATCCCGATCGGGTCGGCCTCGACGGCCACCAGCGTCGGGACCGTCGGCACCGACGGCACGACGATCGCATCGACGTCGACCCACACGGTCGCCGCCTGCCGTGCCAGCTCGCGTCGGCGGTACTCCGCCCGGAACATGTCGGTCGCGCTGAACCGTCGTGCACCGCTGATGATGTCGCGGGTGATCGGGTGGACGTCGGCCGCATGGGCGTCGATGAACTCGCCGACGGTGGCGTCACGTTCGGCGAGCCACGGCCCGTCGTAGAGAAGGTCGCCCACGTCGAGGAACGGGCCGACATCGACCTGGCGCAGTCGCACGCCGAGGTGGGCGAGTTCCTTCAGCTGCACCTCGAACATCTCGGCGATCTCCGGATCGCACCGCTCCAGGATCGAGTCGTCGGGAATCCCGAGGACGATGTCGTCCGGTGCTGCAACCGCGCGCTGCCGCCGGGCCCCGATCGGCCGCGAGTAGATGTCGGCTTCGTCGGGGTGGGCCATCGAGGCGAGCACGAGCGCCGCGTCGCGGGCGGTCAGGGCGAACACCGACACGCAGTCGAGCGACCGGCAGGCGGGGACCACCCCCTTGGTGCTCACCAACCCGTGGGTGGGCTTGCAACCGATGATGTTGCCGAACGCGGCGGGCACCCGACCCGACCCTGCGGTGTCGGTGCCGAGGGCGAACGGGACGATGCCGGTGGCGACCGCGACGCCCGACCCGGAACTCGACCCGCCGGGCACGACCGCGGAATCGAACGGGTTGCGCGGCGTGCCGTAGGGCGACCGCGTCCCGACCAGGCCGGTGGCGAACTGGTCGAGGTTCGTCTTCCCGATCACGATCGCGCCCGCCGCGGTCAGGTGATCCACCGCCGCGGCCGACACCGCGGGCACCGAACCGAACGCCGGGCATCCGGCCGTGGTCTCGATCCCGGCGACATCGATGTTGTCCTTGACGGCGAACGGGACACCGCCGAGCGGGCCGCTGGGAGACACCGCTGCGACGCGGTCGGCATCCGCCCGGATGCGCTCGGGGTCGGGGTCACCGATCCACACCGCTCGATCGCCACTGGCGACGAGGCGCGCCAAGGTCGAGTCGATCACCTCCCGCGGCGAGAACCGGCGGGACCGATAGCCGTCGAGCAGCCCGGTGATCGTGTAGGGGATGTCGTCGCTCACGCGCCGAGCGACGCGAGCAGCGCCGACGAGTGGGCGACCGCGCCGAACACACCCCCCTGCATCGTGACCATCTTCAATGCCGCCTGGTAGTTGCCCGGGTCCGTGGCGCCTGTGCAGTCACTGAGCAGCAGGCATTCGTACCCCCGATCATTGGCCTCGCGCATCGTGGTGTGGACGCACACGTCGGTCGTGATGCCGGTCAGGATGATGTGCGTGATACCCGCGTTCCGCAGCACGAGGTCGAGTTGCGTGGCGTAGAACGCACCCTTGCCCGGCTTGTCGATGATCGGTTCGCCGGCGATCGGCGCCACCTCGGGCACGATGTCCCAGCCCGGCTCGCCCCGCACGAGGATGCGACCGCACGGGCCGGCGTCGCCGATCCCCGCACCGATGCGCCGCGAACGCCAGAGCTTGTTGGGCGGCAGGTCGGAGAGGTCGGGCTCGTGGCCTTCTCGGGTGTGGATCACCAACATGCCGACGGCCCGCGCCGCCTCGAGCACACGGGCGGTGGGCTCGAGCCCGGCCCGGGTCAGGTTCAGGTCGTAGCCCATCGCGTCGACATAGCCGCCCGGACCGCAGAAGTCGGTCTGCCAGTCGATGTTGATCAGCGCGGTGCGCTTGGGCTCGATCACCCCGTCGTACGGCCACGTGTACGGGTCGGCCTCGATCGCGGCGTAACCCACGCCGACGGGAGCGGAGGTCGGGGTGCTGTCGATGGCGGTGCTCGTGTCGGTAGCGGTCACGGGGTGGTTCCTTCCGGTGGATTGCGGGTTCAGCGCGCGAGCGCGGCGAGGACAGGATCGGTGAGTCCGACGGCTCCGAAGATGCCGCCCGACATCTCGACCATCGAGACGGCGTTCGGCACGGCGTCGGGATCGAGCGGTGCACAGGCGTCGACGACGAGCAGGCACTCGAAGCCGCGGTCGTTGGCGCTGCGCATCGTGGAGTGCACGGTCGTCTCGAGCCCGAGCCCGACGAGCAGCAGGAGATCGGTGCGGCGCGAACGCAACACCGGATCGAGCGGGCTGCCGTAGAAGGCATCGATGCCGGCCGCGGTGACAACACTCGATCCGGCGATTGTTGGAACCGAGCCGGCGGTCGGATCGAACGAACGCCGCGACCTCGACGGACCGGCGTGGTCGATCGTGATCACCGTGTCGACCGATTCGGCGAGCCGCCGGATCCGGTCGACCACGGCTGCCGGGTCGTGGCAGCGCGCCCACCACTCGTCGTTCCACCCGGCGACGATCAGTGCGGTTCGCTCGGGGGACAGTGCGCCGTCGTAGGGCCACGGATAGGGCGTGGTGCCGGCGACGAGACCGGCGGTCGGCTCACTGTCCGCTGCCTGCGCGGCGCCCAGTGTCTGTGCGGTGGTCATGTGATCGCCTCGATGAGTTCTGCGAATGCGGTGGGTGCCTCCACCTGGGGAAGATGGCCGACGCCCGGGATCACGTGGACCGAGCCGTGCAACAGTTCCGCGGCCCGCCGTGCCGCGTCGTGACGCACGGCCGGCGACCGCTCGCCGACGGTGATCACGACCCGCACCGCACCATCGGGCGGGACGGGACGCGGCTCGAAGCGGGCGAATCGCGGCACCTCGCACGCGATCAGTGCGGATCGGGCCTCGACCGCGGCGCGGCCCTCGGGACCGAGCATCCGCCATCCATCGGGACCGACGAGTCCGGTCATGTACTCGAGGGCGCGATCGCGTAGTCCATCAGCATCGAATAGTCCATCAGCATCGAATAGCCCATCGACATCGTCTTGCCCGTCGTGTGGGGCGGTCGGCGAGGCGGTCCGCACCGCGCCGGATCATGGCGTGGAGCTCGGGGGCGGCCGAGCCGACGAGCGGTTCGTGCAGGACGGCCACGGCGATGCCGGCGGGCCGTCGCGTGGCGGCGATCACGCCCAGCGTGGCGCCGCCGCTGACCCCGACCCAGGCCGCCGGACGCCGATCGCCGGTCGACGCCACGTGCGGGTCGACCTCGTCGGTGAGTTGGTCGATCCCTTCGAGGACGAGGTCGACTTGGGCTTCGAGATCCATGGCGTGTTCGCCCCGCCCGTATCCAGGGCGAACGACGCCGTGAACCCGCCGACCGGCCGCGCTGAGCGCTGCCCGGGTGGCCGCAAACGACTCGGGTCCGACCCCGACGCCGTGCACGAGCACGACATCGGGGCGGTCATCGGAGTCGGAGAGCGGACACATATCGGCGAGGTTGTGGAGATTTCCGGTCAGCTCGTCGAGCCGGTGACCCCGTTGACGAAGAAGTCCATCTGCTCGATGTCGGCGTAGGTCGGTGTCTCGCCCTCTGCCCACACGGTGTCGCCGTCCTGGTTGACGACCGGGCCCGTGAACGGTGAGCCGCCCGCCGTGAACGACTCCTTGGCGGCGTCGATCAGTGCGATCGTCTCGGGCGTGACCATCTTCCCGAAAGCCGACTGGATGAAGGGGTTGTCGCCGGTCTGCAGGCCGACGCGATAGTCGCCGTTGTACGGGCTGGCGGCGAACTTGCCGTCGATCACCGTCTGCACGATGTCGGTGTACAGGGCCGTCCAGTCCCATTCCGAGCCGGTGATCCAGCCGGTGGGGGCGAGTGCGGATGCATCGGCGTGGTAGCCGACCGAGTTCACGCCGGCGGCCTCGGCGGCCTCGACGATCGTCTTCGTGCAGTCCTGGTGCTGGGTGATGACGTCGGCGCCCTCGTCGATCAGGGTCTGCGCCGCCTGGGCCTGCAGCGCCGGATCACACCAACTGCCCGTCGACACGGCGATCGTCTCGATGTCGGGATTCACCGACTGCGCGCCGAGGGTGAAGGCATTGATGTTCGCCAGCGTCTGCGGGATCGGGAAGGCATAGACGTAGCCGAGCTTGCCGGTCTTGCTCACCTGACCAGCGGCGATTCCCGCCGTGTACACCGGCTCGTACACGGTGCCGAAGTACGTGCCCATGTTGTCGAGCTTCGGTTCGGTCTCGAGGCCGCCCTGATGGACGAACACCACGTCGGGGTTCTTCGCCGCGAGGTTCTCCGCGAACTCGAGGTGGCCGAAGCTCGTGGCGAAGATCAGGTCCGCTCCCTTGTCGATCATGTCCTGCATCACCGCTTCGGACTCCGCGGTCTCGGGCACGTTCTCGGCCTGGAGCACCGTGAGGTCGCCGAATGCCGACTTGACGGCCTCGCTCCCCGCGTACGCGGCCTGGTTGTATCCGAAGTCGTCCTTCGGCCCGACGAAGATGAAGCCGACGGTGTCGACGGCGCCCGTGCTGGCCGGAGCGGCACTGCCGCCTTCTGCGGCAGTCGCGCCGGGAGCAGTCGAATCGGCGGGGGCACTCGTGTCACCGCCGGTGTCGTCGTCGGAGCCACAGGCAGCGGCCACCAGGGCCAGTGCGAGCAGCGCCGGGACCACGGCGGCTCGGGTACGTCGGATCTTCATGGTTCTCCTCCATCGGGGGTTTGGCATCGGGGGGTTGACATTGTGGGGTTGGTTCCGCGCGTTCACGGTTGTTCGGCGGTGGGTTTGACCGGGGCGGCTAGAAGACCCGGCTGAGCGACTCGGGCGCGTCGTGGGCTCGATGCCGGCTCAGCGCGGCGAGGATCACGATCACCGTCAGGTACGGCACCGCCTGCAGCAGGTACTGGGAGACGTCGGTGCCGCGGGCCTGCAGTTGCAGCTGCAGCGCGATCGCACCGCTGAACAGGTAGGCCCCGATGATCGCCTTCAGGGGGTCCCAGGCGGCGAAGATCACGAGCGACACGGCCACGAAGCCGCGGCCCACCGTCATGTTCTCCGACCAGTTCAACGTGAACGCGGTCGACAGCTGGGCGCCGCCGATACCGGCGAGCGAGCCGCCGAGCACCGTGGCGAGATAGCGGATCTGGGTGGCCGACATGCCGTAGGCGACGAGCACCTCCGGGCGTTCGCCGGCGGCGCGCACCATGAGGCCGAACCGGGTGCGGAACAGCACGAGCCATGCCAGCGGGCCGGAGATGATCGCGATGTAGGTCAGCGGATCGTGGTTGAAGAGGATCGGGCCGATGAACGGAATGTCCGACAGCACCGGGATCGGCACGGCGGCGAAGGCGTTCACGCCCTGGCCGACGTAGTCCTGCCCGAACAGTGCCGTGAGGCCGATGCCGAGGAAGGTGACGACGAGTCCGGTGGCGATCTGGTTGGCGCCTCGTGTCAGCACCATGAACGCGTGGACGAGTGCGAGCGCCGCACCGGCGACGGCACCGGCGAGGGCGCCGAGCCAGACACTGCCCGACTCGATCCCGACGATGTAGGCGGTGAGGGCGCCGGCGAGCATCGATCCCTCGGTCCCGAGGTTGATCACCCCGGACCGCTCGGTGAACGTCTCGCCCACGACGGGGAAGAGGATCGAGGTACCGCCGGCGACGGCGCCCGTGAGGACCGCTTCGAGCATCAGACTTCCTTCTTCCGGGCGAACCCGAGGACGGCGAGCAGGACGAGAGCCATCAACACGTTGACGGCGGCACCGGACAGGCCGGCGCTGATCTTCAGGCCGAAGCCGCCGACGGCGATCGCGGCGAGCGCCATCGACGACACGATCGACTTCAGCGGATGGTGTCGGGCGAGCCACGACGCGAGGAAGGCGATGTAGCCGTAGCCGGCCAACATGTCGGGCCGGAGCCGGGCCTCGACGCCGGTGACCTCCACCATGCCCGCCACTCCTGCCAGGGCGCCACCGACGAGCATCGCTGCCAAGGCGAGACCCTCGACGCGGAATCCGGCGCGACGTGCCGCCTCGGGGTTGCCGCCGAGCACGCCCAGTCGGAAGCCCCAGGCGGTCGAACGGAGCAACCACCAGATCACGAACGCCGCGAGGACCGCGAGGAGGATGCCCGAGTGCACCCGCTCGCCCCACAGGATCGGGAGGCGGCTCTTCGCGTCCAGTTCCTCGGAGAACGCCTGACCCAACGACGCGGGGTCCTTCCAGCGCTCGAACACCAACCAGCTGAGCACGAGCCCGGCGACGTAGTTGAGCAGCAGCGACGTGATGGCCTCGTTGGCGTTGGTCGTGAGCCGGAGCAGGGCCGGGATCGCCGACCAGGCAGCACCCGCCGCGGCGCCCGCCAGTCCGACCAACACCAGTGTGACCGGTTGCGCCACGTTCCCGTCGAGGGCGAACGACATGCCGACGGCACCGATCGCACCCATCACCATCTGGCCCTGGCCGCCGATGTTGAACAGGCCGGCCCGGGCGGGGACGACCACGGCGAGCGCACCCAGGAGCAACGGTGCGGTCCGGATCAGCGTCTCGCCGAGGCCGGTCGAGTCGCCGAACGCCGAGTCCCACATGGCGCGGAGCGCTTCGACGGGGTCGGCACCGCGGGCGGCCAGGAAGGCGGCGTAGATGAGCAGTGCGGCGCCGAGGGCGAGGGTCCAGCGGATGACTCCGGCGACCGGCCCGACGTGGAGACGGCTCCGCCTGCTGTCGTCCGGCGCTGGCGTGCCGGCCGGGGCGGGCGCCGCATCGCTCGGTCCTGACTGTTGTTCGACGTCCTGTTCGACGATGGCGTCGGGTACGGCGGTCATGCGGCAGCCTCCTCATCGTGGGATCCCTCGAGCATCAGTCGGCCGATCTGTTGCCGGTCCGCACCGGCGGCCGTGACGATTCCGGCGATGTGCCCGTCGTGGAGGACGAGGATCCGGTCGGCGACCATCATCAGCTCGTCGAGATCCTCGGACACCATCAACACGCCGACGCCGGACGCCCGTCGTTCGAGCAGCAGCTCCTGCGTCTCGCGCACCGAGGCGACGTCGAGACCACGGCTCGGGTAGGCGACGACGAGCAGCGAGACACCGTTGGCCGTGAACGCCCGGGTGAGCATCACCCGCTGCACGTTGCCGCCTGACAGCGAGTCGACCCGCCGGTCGAGGGCCGCCATCGACAGTCGTGTGCCGACGGGGTCGTCGGCGTACTCCCGACGGACCTCGGGCCAGTCGACGCCGAGGCCGCGGCGGGGCAACGGGCGGCCGTCGAGCACGAGGTGCTGGAGCACGGTGAGGCCGGGCACCACCGCGTCGCCGACGGGGTCCTCGGGCACGTCGATCGCGCCGGCCCGCAGCGCCACCTCGGGTCGGCCCCGGCTCATGTCCTCGCCCGCGATGTGGATCTCGCCCTCGATGACAGGACGGAGGCCGAGCACCGCTTCGAGCAGTTCGGTCTGGCCGTTGCCCGACACCCCGGCCACACCGAGGATCTCGCCCGACCGGACCTCGAACACGGCGTTCTTCACGGCGAGGCGACCGTCGGTGCTGCGCACCGAGACCCCGTTGACCACGAGTGCCGGGCTGGTGCCGGCCGGTTCGCGTTCGGCCGGCAGCGGTGGCACGCTCTTGCCGACCATCCGCTCGACGAGTTCCTCGTCGGTCATCGTCGACGGGTGATCGCCGTTGACCACCATCTTCCCGCCGCGCAGCACGGTCACCCGATCGGCGATCGCCCGGGTCTCGCGGAGCTTGTGGGTGATGATCACGACCGCCAGCCCGTCCTGGCGCAAGCGATCGATCACGCCGAGCAACGCCTCGACCTCCTGCGGGGCGAGGGCGCTCGTCGGCTCGTCGAGGATCACGATGCGCGACTCCGAGATGAGCACACGGACGAGCTCGACGATCTGGCGCTGCGAGAGGCTCAGGTTGCGGACGAGTGCGTCGGGATCGACGTGGAGGCCGAGCCGCTCCGCGGCCTCCACGACGCGTGCCCGAGCGGCTCCGGGGCGCATGCGACCGGAGCCCGTCGACAGCTCGATGTTCTCGAGCACCGTGAACGCCGGGACGAGACGGAGGTCCTGGAACACCATGCCGATGCCGTACTTGCGGGCGTCGTTGGGCGAGTCGATCCGGACGACCTCGCCGTCGATCCGGATCTCGCCCTCGTCGGGATGGTTGATCCCGTACAGGACCTTCATCAGCGTGCTCTTGCCGGCGCCGTTCTCACCGAGCAGCGCGTGCACCTCGCCGGCGAACAGATCGAGGTCGACGTGGTCGTTGGCGGTCAGCGACCCGAAGCGCTGCGTGATGCCGCGGGCGCTCAACAGCGGAACCCGGCCATTCTCGGTCATGTCGGCACCGGTCATGTCGTCCACTCCGTTCTGGTCATCCATCGAGCACGCTCTTCGTGCGGCCGGCGAGCATGCGGACCATGGCGGACATCGCCCGGCCGGACGCGACACGCGCCGATTCGTCGATGTGCGCTTCGAGCCGTTCGACCGTCGTGGCGACGCTTCCGTCGAGCAGGCCGTCGATGATCCCGAGGTGCTCCTCGACCGTGGCGAGGATGCGCTCCTCGGTGAGGAAGTCGTGGATCCGCACGATGCGGATCCGTTCGTTCACCGTGGCCAGGGTCTCCGCGAGGGCGGTGTTGCCGCTCGACATGGCCAGCCGGATGTGGAAGTCCTCGTCGACGAGCACGAAGTCGGGGTCGGCGTGCTCAGCGGGATCGTCCTCGAGCGCTTCCCAGTCGCGGCGCAGGTCGAGCAGCGCCGCCCGGTCGTGCGTCACGGCATCGGCGTCCGTATCGATGGCAGGGCCGACCGTGCGCCGGACCGCGGTGAGTTCGAGCGACTTGCGGACCTCGTAGAGCTCGGCGATGCGATCCATGTCGGGGAACGCCGGCTCGAAGCCGCCCTCGGGATGCCGCTGCACCAGGCCCTCGGTGTGCAATCGGGCGAGCGCCTCACGGACGGGGGTACGGGACACGTCGAGCATCGCGGCCAGCCGCTCCTCGCCGAGCCGGTGGCCGAAGGGGAACTCCCCGACGAGCAGACGACGCTTGAGCACGCGGTGCGTCGCCTCGCTGCGCGACGGCGCCGATCCTTCGGCTGTATACAGCACGGCATTCGGGGCTGTACGCCTCGATGTATCCATGGACGACGACCGTAAGACGAGCCGATTCCGACACGGTGTCCGGATTGTGAACGGCGTGCGACGAGCAGTTCTCCGTCATCGCGCGGTCGTCGTGCCGCCATCGCTCTCGCGGGACCGTGTCGATCGCAGGGCGTGGCGCCGCGGGCCGGCCGATAACATCTCGGGCTGCGCCACGAGCGCGCCCAGATAGCTCAGTCGGTAGAGCAACGCATTCGTAATGCGTAGGTCGCGAGTTCGATTCTCGCTCTGGGCTCCACAGAACACCACGAAGATGGGCAGAGAGCCACCCGAGGCTCGGTCCCAAGATCGAGTCCTCCCAGCACGTGGGGGAAGACCGCTGGCGCGGGAAGACCGCTGAACACGGTGACAATCGTCGCGGTGAACGTCACCTGGGGCATCGACGTTCACGACACCACCCTTGTCAACGTCCGCCCGTGGCGACTGTGAGCCGCACACGCGCGCCGGGTATCGGCGGGATGTACTCAGGCAGAGTTGGGACCTTCGATGAGGAGTTCGTCGGGATCATCGACCGGGTCGCCTCCAGCCTCGACGGCAGCAATCTCCCCGGCCGTAGGCGGGCGGTGGTTCATGCCCGTGCGCGCCTGCTCTGGAAACTTCTCGGCCTGCCGCTCGAGCACCTCGTCGACCGTCGGTGGGTCGGTCACTGCGGCGTCCTCGACAGGTACCGCACCGTTTTCGCTGTAGTCGGTCATCGATTGCTCATACCCAGCGGCCCGAGCCCGCACTCCGTTCGAGGGAATCCTTCTTCTGCTCGGAGCCGCCCAAATCGCGTTCGTGCGACCAACGGCTCCGATCGCTGACTCCGCGATCACCCGTTTGGGATGATTTTCACCCGCACCCCTCAGTGGTCGGTGCGAGTCCTCCATACCCTTGCGCCGGGCGGCCGGCCATCCCGGAACATTTGTCGGAGGGCAGCTTGATGTGCATCAGCGACGCTCGGACCGAGCGCCATCGGACGCACGCAGGCTCTACCGCGCGCTGCGCAGCGGAAACGCACCGTCTGGGCATCGGCTCCGGGAGAACCGTCAGCCTCGGCGACCGTCACATGGGGTATCGACGTGCACGACACCACCACCGTCGATCTGACCGGCGAGCTGGGCACCCTGACCGCCGAACGCGTTCGCAAACTCTTTGAAACAACCGCCGAGACGTCGGAGGCGTCCGTGGCGATCGACATGTCCGACGTGACCTTCATCGACAGTCGGGGGTTGTTGCTTTTCTCCGCACCCAGGATCGACTCGCCGAGCGCGGACTCCGCTGCCGAATCGTGAACCCCTCGAAGTGCGTACGACGCTTGTTCAACCTTCTCAGCCTCGAGGACCGACTCCGCGGGCGATGAGCCCGGTCGCACGCCCGGCGAGCGGGCAGGTTTACTGCAGGAGCGTCCGGTACGTCTTCGGCACGCTTCCCCATTGCGATGGGCGCGGCGGGCCGCACCTGGATTGCTCAGAGGAGGGGCGGGGTATTCGGCAGCGGTGATCAGTGATCCGACCGAACTTTGGCTGCTACGTCACGGTCAGAGTCTCGGGAATGTTGCTCGCGATCGCGCCCGGGACGAGCAGGTGGAGACTCTCGACATCGCTGAGCGCGATATGGACGTGCCGCTGTCAGATCTGGGTGTTCGGCAGGCCAAGGCGTTCGGCCGTTGGCTCGGCGCGCAAGAGCGTCAACCCGAGGTCGTACTCGCATCCCCCTATCTGCGGGCGGCCCAGACGGCCGGGATTGCCCTCGAAGCGGCCGGGCTCGATCTGCGGGTTCACCTCGATGAGCGGCTGCGAGAGCGAGAACTCGGTGTGCTGGACCTCTTGACCAGCCACGGGGTCGCCACGCGGTATCCCGTCGAGGCCGAACGTCGCCGTCGCCTCGGCAAGTTCTATCACCGTCCTCCCGGAGGGGAGAGCTGGGTCGACGTTGCCCTGAGGATCCGTTCGTTGCGCGATTCGCTCGCGCGGGAGCATCTTGACAAGCGGGTACTGCTGGTCTCGCACGAGGTCGTCATCGTGATCTGGCGCTATCTCCTGGAGAATCTCGACGAGGCAGGTGCGCTGGCGCTTGCTCGCGAGCACCCAATGCCGAACTGTTCGCTGACCCGATACGTCACGAACGCCGATGACGAACTTGCGTTGGACCTTGACGCGTGGACAGCTCCGCTCGATGCGGCCGACGTGCCGGTGACAGAGGCTCACGATGCCCCCGTCGCCCCGCGCTGAACCTCGCCGTGCCGTGGAGGCCGCCGAGGACCTCGACGCCGACCTGCTGCGCTCGTGGTCCCTGCCGGTCGAGTCGGACGGTGACAAGTACTCGCGTGGAACGGTGCTGGTGATCGGCGGGTCGGCCATGACACCGGGTGCGGTGCTCCTTGCCGGCCGCGCTGCGTTGCGGATGGGCGCCGGCAGACTGCAGATCGCGACCGTCCGCGACATCGCGATTCCGGTGGGAGTTGCGCTGCCCGAAGCCATGGTGCTCCCCTTCGACACAGTCCCCGACGACCGGGTACGCGAGTCGATCGGCATGGCAGACGCCGTCGTCGTGGGCCCAGGCCTCGTCGGCGATGACGTCGCAGCGATTGTCGACATCGTTCTGCGTGATGTGCGAACACAGAGCACTGTCGTGCTCGACGCAGCGGCGATCATGGTCTTCGGCCAGTTGAACCCAGTTCTCGTCGACCGCACGCGATCGAGGTTGGTGATGACACCCAACCGTCAGGAGGCACGCTCGCTGATCACAGTGCCGTTCACCGTTGACGCCGACGTGCTCAGGGAGGGGGCGCGCACCACGGGGGCCGTGCTGACCTCGTTCGGAGACGTACACGCACCGGACGGCCGGAGGTGGCGGACGAGCGCGGAGACGCTCGGACTGGGCACGTCGGGATCGGGTGACGTGCTCGCTGGGCTGGTCGCCGGCGCAGCCGCGAGGTGCGCCGATCGTGCCCAAGCGGCATGTTGGGCGACCTTCGCCCATCTCGAGGCGGGCCGACGCCTCGAATCACGTGTGGGTCCACTGGGATACCTCGCCACCGACCTGCTTGGCGAGGTGCCCACCTGTCTGCCTCGATGATGCCTCGGGACCGGAGTCAGACGGAGAGGTCGCGGCCCGCTGCCTCACGCCTCGTCCACGGGGCACGAGGCGACATCGAGGAAGCGACGCCCGTCACGCCTTGTCGACGTTTCGGGATGGGATCGCTGGGCATCACTGCGCCGTGATTTTCTCGATACTCGTGCACCCTGCGCAATGGTTGATGACCATCCTCGAAGCATTCGACGTGGCGTTGATCGACCTCAACGGCGAGGACATCACCGACTTGGAACGACACGAAGGATTCGCCGGTCAGCAGTAGCGGTCGAGGTCACACCAACCACGAGTACACGTCATCCGCCGCCGTCCGGCCCGGGCCTGTGCGACTCCAGCCCCGCCGCCGACCTGCATCGATCGACGGCGGGCCGGTCCACGCGAGTAGTCCGATTTCTTTCGGATCAGCGTGTTGTCGTCGGGCGGTCGTCGTACGTACGAACGTCGTTACGTTTGCGGCCCGCCAGACCCGCCAAACCCACCAGGCCGAGCAGCCCGAGCAGACCCCAGTCGTCGAATCCGCTGTCGTCATTCTCGTCCACCGGGTTGTCGATCTCCTCGACGTCGTTGGGGTCAGATGGGTTCGGTGGTGTCGTCGCCAAGACCGCCGAAACTGGAAGGACAGTGAGGGCGGCGGCCATGGCCGTCGCTGTAATTGTCTTGCGCATGTTGATTCTCCCCTTTGTTGGCCCCCGACACCGTTGTCGGGAGGGCGCAACGGCTACCCCGGTCCGTCCGAGCACAAACGCTCGAGCCCCCGCAAATTACGAACGGCGCCGACGCCAACCAGAGGGAGGGCGGGGATCGAATCCGCATGGACCTCCCGATCCGGCGATCAGCCCACGGCACCAACTCATGAATTCGAAACTGCCGCACGGGTGCCGAGCACCACTCGCAGCCGGTGTGTCGCGCCGTCATCCCGAAGCGGGACGGAGGCTGCATCTGGGAGCAGGTTGCCCATCGAGCTCGATCGTGGCGATTCCAGTGCTCACGGCGTGCGGGTTCTCGACGACGATCTCGTAGGTGGCCGTGTGATAGCGGAATCGGATCTCGTAGCCGGGCCAGGTGGTGGGGATGCACGGCTCGATGCTGAGCTCGGTGCCGTGGAGATGGAAGCCCAGGATCCACTCGGTGCCGGCCTGATACATCCATCCTGCGGCGCCGGTGTACCAGGTCCAGCCGCCGCGACCCGTGTGTGGCGACTCGCCGTAGATGTCGGCGGCCATCACATACGGCTCGACCTTGTATCGGTGAACGCCGGCGGTCGTGCTGGCGTGGTTGACCGGGTTGAGGATCGAGAACAGCTCGCCCGCCTTGTTGCCGTCGCCGAGGGCGGCGAAGGCGAGCACGGACCAGATCGCCGCATGCGTGTACTGGCCACCGTTCTCCCGGATGCCGGGCAGGTAGCCCTTGATGTAGCCGGGATCGAGGTCACCGTGGTCGAACGGGGGCGTGAAGAGCAGCACCAGGCCGTCGCCGCGCCGGATGAGGTACTCGTCGACTGCGGCCATTGCCCGCTCCCCCCGCGACCGGTCGGCGGCGCCCGACAGAATGCTCCATGACTGGGCGATCGAGTCGATGCGGCACTCAGCGTTGCTCGCCGAGCCGAGCGGTGTGCCGTCGTCGAAGTAGGCCCGCCGGTACCAGTCGCCGTCCCATCCCGTGATCCTCGAGCGCGTCCCGCAGGCTCTGCATGTGCGCCCGCCAGCGATCGGCACGCGCCGCGTCGTCACGCGACTCGGCGATCGTGACGAAGGCGGCGAGCACGCGATACAAGAACCAGCCGAGCCAGACGCTCTCGCCCTGGCCCTTCTCACCGACGCGGTCGAAGCCGTCGTTCCAGTCCCCGGTGCCGATCAGTGGGAGCCCATGGGTACCGACGCCGAGACTGCAGTCGATCGCTGCTGCGCAATGCTCGTAGAGAGTTCCGCTCCGCGACGACGTTCCGGGCTCGAAGTACGCGTCGTGCTGATCGGGTTCGAGGAGTGGTCCATCGAGATACGGGATCATCTCGTCGAGGACGCCGTGGTCGACGGTGACCGTGAGGTAGCGGTCGACCGCGTACGGCAGCCACAACCGGTCGTCGGAGATGTGCGTGCGCACGCCGCGACCGGACGGCGGGTGCCACCAGTGCTGGACGTCGCCGTCGACGAATTGACGTCCCGCGGCACGGAGCAGGTGCTCGCGGGCGAGCTGACGATGAGGCACGATCAACGCGATCACGTCCTGGAGCTGGTCGCGGAATCCGTACGCGCCGCCCGCCTGGTAGAGCGCCGCCCGCGCCCAGAGCCGGCAGGCGAGGGTCTGGTACACGAGCCAGCCGTTGATCATGATGTCGAGTGCGCGGTCCGGCGTTCGGACCTGGATCGTCCCTTGGACGTCGTCCCACGTTCGCCCGATCTCCGCCAGCGTCGCGTTGTGGTCGGTGCCGCGGGCGTCCCGGATGAGTTCGATTGCCGCCTCGCGCGTAGCGGCTTGTCCGAGCGCCACGACGATCTCGGTGCTCTCGCCTGCCGCCAAGGTGATGCTCGTCTGCAACACGGCGCACGGATCGAGCCCGGCCCCGTCCGTCTGTTGGAGTTCGTGCCCGCGGGCGAGTCCCGCCGGCCGCTCGGGCCCACCGTTGCGGCCGAGGAACTCCGTGCGGTCGGCGGTCCAAGCCGTCTGCCGCCCGCCCATGTCCAAGAAGGCGACACGTCCGCGGAACTCGGCATTCCATGGGTTCGTCGCCAGCACCGCCTTCGTGGCCGGTTCGGATTCGGTGATGATCCACGGAGCGCCGGTGCCACGCGAGGTTCCGAGTACCCACTCGGCGTACGCGGTGACCGACAGGCGCCGAGGTCGCCCGGATTGGTTCGCCACGGTGAGCACGGACAGCTTCACCGGCGCGTCCGGCTGGACGAACTGGACGAGATCGAGCTGGACGCCGCTGTGGAAATGCTGGAAGCGGCTGTACCCGGCCCCATGGCGTGCGACGTACGTCGATTCGGGGCGTCGAATCGGTTGCGCGGTCGGACTCCAGACTTCGCCGCTGTCGTCGTCGCGCACGTACAGCGCCTCCACCGGCGGGTCGCTGACCGGGTCGTTCGACCACGGCGTGAGCTGGTTCTCCCGGCTGTTGCCTGCCCAGGTGTAACCGGCCCCCGACTCGGACACCTGGAACCCGAACGAGGAGTTGGCGATCACGTTCAGCCACGGAGCAGGGGTCGACTGGCCAGGGCCCGCGACGATGACGTACTCACGCCCGTCGTTGTCGAACCCGCCCAGTCCATTGAAGAACTCGAGTTGGGGCAGCGGCGGATGACGCTGGTCTTGGACGGATGGTGCCGGGACCGGAGTGGTCGCCGGCGACCGCCGCGGGGTCTCGGTGCGCGGCCGTTCGAGACGGATGACCTGATCGGCCAGGCGTCCGTGACGGCTCAGCAGCACCAACCGAGCCGCGGTGAGGAGCAAGGTCCGGTCATCGGCGCTCAGCCGCTCGCCGCGCAGGACGAAGACGCCGCCGTGGCTCGGATGGCTCTGGTGGCCGAGTGTCGACTGGCTCGCTCGCACCAGACTCTCCAGTGACTCGTGGAGGTCTTCGGCATAGGTGGCGCCGTGCTCGTTGACGATCACGACGTCCACGTCGAGCCCCTTCAGGCGCCAGTACTCGTGCGCCCGCAACAGCTGGCGCACGATGTCGACGTCGTCGAGTTGATCGATGCGGACGACCACGATCGGCAGATCCCCGGAGATCCCGTACGGCCAGAGTGCTGCCGCCCCGAGCCGGTTGCCGGCGAGCACGCTCTCGGGCGGCCGTAGCGAGGGATCCGAGTAGAGCAGCCTGTTGGCGAGTCGCTGGAAGACGTGCGCCTCGCCGGCGTCGATGCCGAGGTGGTGGAGCTGCACCTGGGCATGGGTCCACGCGAGGATCCGGGCCCGCTCGAAGGTGGCCGGGGTTCGATACTTGTCAGCGAGGTCGATCACTTGATCGCGCGACTCGGCGACGACCGTGGCGAACACCGCGTGTACGGTCTCGCCCGGTTCGACGACCACGCGCCGCCGCAGGCTGAAGATGGGGTCGAGCACGGCTCCGACGCTGTTCGACAGTGGGCGTCCCTCGACGACCGACGCCGCCGTCCGAACCGAGCGCCCGCGCCCGAGGAATCGAGCCCGGTCGGTCTCGTACTGAATCACACCGCCGGCTTGATCGTCGACCATCGCCACGTGCGCCGCCCACAGCCGCTGCTCATCGTTCGAGCGCGGCCGGCGCGTGGCGAGCAGCGCACCGGTCTCGGGGTCGTACTCGGTCTGGACGAACAGGTTCTGGAACGCCGGATGGGCGACGTCGGCCGCCTGCGGTGCCAACACCACCTCCTGATACGACGTGAGCTCCAACTCGCGGACCCGCGAGCCGAGATTGGTGAGCGACACACGCCTGATCTCGGCGTCGTCCTCGGCCGACACCATGATCGTCAAGCCGGTCGCGATCGACCCGTCGCGGCGGGCGAACGTCGCCTGGTCCTCGCTGTACGACACCTCGTACGTGTCGGCCTCCCGGCCTGACGGTTGGTATCCGGCAGACCAGACGTCTCCCGTGGCGGTGTCGCGCACGTACAGGAAGCTGCCCCACGGATCGCACGTGACGTCCTCACGCCAACGTGTGACGGCGTGCTGACGCCAATGGCTGTACCCGGAGCCGGCGGTCGTCACCATCACGGAGTAGCGCCCGTTCGACAGCAAGTGCGTGCGCGGGATCGTGTCGTGGGGCGATGTGAACCGGCGCAGTATGGGCGTCACGTCGTCGCGCACGTCGGCGTCGCTCTTCACCTCTTCCGAGCGGGGTCGCGAGACCAGTGCGTTCCGGGGCATGCGCTCTTGGAGGAGGAGCTCGGTGGCCTCGACGACCGGGTCGGCGTGGAAGCGCTCGACCATCGACCCGTCGTTGACGACGTTGCCGAGCGCGACGAGCGCCATCCCCTGGTGGTGAGCCATGTAGCTGTTGATCACGGCGACGGAGGCTCCGGCGGGGAGCCGCCGCGGTGTGTAGTCGAGCGCCTCACGAAACCCGTACCGGCCGGCGGCACCCTGCGCCGCGAGTGTTCCGAAGTTGCGAACGGCGGCCACCGGATCGACCATCGCCGCGAGTGCCGTGGCGTACGGTGCGACGACCAAGTCCTCGCCGAGCCCGCGCTTCAACGCGAGGCCGGGGACGCCGAATCCGGAGTACTGGTACGCCTGCATCAGGTCGCGGGCGTTGTACCCGGACTCGGAGATGCCCCACGGCACGCCCAGGTCGCTCGCGTAGCGGATCTGGCGGGCGACGACCAGTCGCGACGTCTGCTCGAGCAGGCTGCCGGCCGGGGCGCGCATCACGAGCGAAGGCATCAGGTACTCGAACATCGAGCCGGACCACGAGATCAACGCCGAGCCGCGGCCAACCGGAGTCAGCGCCCGACCGAGGCGGAACCAGTGGTCGGGCTCGACGTCCCCCTTGGCGATGGCCACGAAGCTGGTGAGCCGCGCCTCCGAGGCGAGCAGGTCGTAGTAACTCGGATCGAGCGCACCCTCCCTGACGCGGAAGCCGATCGAGAACAGCTCGCGGACCGGGTCGAACAGGAACCGGAAATCCATCGCCTCGACCAGCCGCTGCGCCTCGTCCGCGAGGGCGTGCAGCCGTCGGACGAGAGCCGCCACCGACGCCTGGCACGGCTCGCCAGCTGCGGCCCGGTCTGCCGCGTCCTGGTCGGCAAGCTCGGCAAGCGTGAAGTGGGCACCAACGCCGTCGAGCGTTCCCACCAGCGCGAGATCGCGTCGATGGCTGTCTGCCGTCGCCAGGGCGGCCGTGGCCCACGTGGTCAGCTCATCGACGCCGTCCCCTTCGGTGGCGGTCGCTGAGCTCGTACCGCGGGCGATCGCCGCGGCGTCGGACGACAGCCGTTCCAGGCTCGCAGACCAGTCGGCGATCGTCGCGGTGGACGCGTCTGGCGGCTCGGGCGTGTCCGGCCACACGGTGCCGGCGTCGTCCGACGTGCCGGCCGCATCTCGCGCGAGTCCCAGAGCATCTCCGATGCCGGACATGGCGGCGCTCAGCGCCAACGGCTCGTCGACGAACTGGCGACAGGCGTTGGCAACGGCGAGCAGGTGGCCCGCGAGGTTGCCGCTGTCCACGGTCGAGACGTACTCGGGCTCCAACCGTTGCAGCGTCTGCGTGTCGTACCAGTTGTAGAGATGGCCGTGGAATCGTTCGAGCCGATCGACCGTCGCCAGCGTTGCCTCCAAGCGTTCGACCATGTCGACGGTGCCGATCCATCCGAAGTCCCGGGCACTGACGGTGGCCAACAGATACATGCCGATGTTGGTGGGCGACGTGCGATGGGCGATCAACGGTTGCGGATCGTCCTGGTAGTTGTCGGGCGGTAGACCGTGTTCGTTGGTGGCGACGAACGTCTCGAAGAACAGCCAGGTGCGACGGGCGATACGCCGCAACACGTCGACGTCCTGATCGGACAATGCTGCCGGTTCCGAGATGACACCGGGCAGGCTGATGTGGCGCGCGATCCACGGCGCCGCGAGCCACAACGCCACGAACGGGGCGACGATCCACGCCGCGCCAGGCTCGGCGATGACGGCGAGCACGCCGATGCCGACGGCCAGCCCGACGCTGCCGGCCATCTGGCGGTAGAAGCCGCGCAGGTCGAGGCCGCGGTCGGCCTTCACCTGCGCGGCCGTCTGCCACTCGAGCAGGTGTTTGCGCGTGAGCAACAGCCGCACCAGCGTGCGGACGATGGCGTCGGCCATCAGCCACGCCTGGTGGGCGAGGAACGTGACGTCCAACAACACCTGCGCCGACCGCGACCACCGTGTCGTTGGCCACGTCGCGCACATGGCTGCGTTTCGAGATGCCGCTCCGGCGCGGGATCAGCCCGGCGACCACCGGCAGCGCAGGGGGCACGACCAACGATGCGACGACCAGCAGGGTCCACCATCCCGTCGACGCCGATGGGATGATCCAGGCGGCGGCAAGGGTGGCGAGCGCCAACGGCGCCTCGAGCGTCCTGCGGAGGTTGTCGACCATCTTCCATCGGCCGACTCCGCCGATCGCGCTCCAGGCGCGGTCGTGGCCGTTGCGGCGCCGCCCTCCGGTGATCCAGGGCAGGAGCTGCCAGTCACCGCGGGCCCAGCGATGGTGACGCGCGGCATCCTCCAGGTAGTCCGACGGGAACTCGTCGAACAGTTCGACGTCGGTCGCCAGACCGGCCCGTGCGAAGACACCTTCGAACAGGTCGTGGCTCAGCATCGCGTTCTCCGGCACTCGATCGTGCAGCGCCGATGCGAACGCATCGACGTCGTAGATCCCCTTGCCGGTGAAGCTGCCCTCCTCGAACAGGTCTTGGTAGACGTCCGACACCGCGGTGGCGTACGGGTCGATTCCGGCCGAGCCGGCGAACACCTTCTGGAAGATCGACGCGTCCTCGCGCTCGGGCAGTGTCGGGGTGATCCGTGGCTGCAGGAGTCCGTAACCGTCCGTCACACGGCCGAGTCGAGCGTCGAAGCTCGGTCGGTTGAGCGGATGCGCAATCGTGCCGACGAGTCGTCCGATCACTCCGCGCGGCAAGCGCGTGTCGGCATCGAGCGTCACGACGTAGCGCACTCCCGTCGGCGCCAATGATCGTGTCCGGCGCTCGTGAGGAAGCTCGTGGTCGTCGAACCACGGAGCAACGCGTTCAGCTCCTCGATCTTGCCCCGCTTGCGCTCCCACCCCATCCAGCGCTCTTCGCTGGCATTCCAGCGCCGGCCGCGGTGGAAGAGCAGGAAGCGGGCGCCGCCGCCAGGTGCATCGCCGTACCGTTCGTTGAGTCGATCGATACCGGAAGCCGCCGCCGCCAGCAGATCGTCATCGCCCTCGGCATGCTCGTCGTCGGCGTCGGTCCAGTCGGAGACCAGCGCAAACCGGAGATCCCCGTCGCGGTTGCCCAGGTAGTGGACCTCCAGTGTCGCCACCTGCGCGTCGACGTCAGCGGCGTTCGTCAGCAACATCGGCACCGCGACCAGCGTTCGCATCTCGGTCGGCACACCGTCGTCGAGATCGAGCCGCGGCAATGGTCGAGGCCCGATCGATCGTGTGACCGTGTGATTGACGATCGTGACCGCCAACGACGAGGCCGGCCCGATGGCCAGGATCGCGACGACGAGCGCCCAGCCGCGATCCCCTGAGAGCAGCAGCCAGAGTCCGATGACGAACGCGGTGACGAACACGAGCAGCCCGACATAGAGCGCGACTCCGGCGCGCAGCATGGCGCGCCGGATGCGTTGGCGCGTCGCGACGCGCGCCCCGATGGCGCGTTCGAGATCGGGGCGGCCGCGCGCGATCAGGTAGTACCCGGGATCTCTGATTCGCTGCATCGCCGCGGCATCGGTCGTGTCGAGCGGCGCTGCGTCCTTCGCCATGTCCGCCATGTCCGCCGCCCGCGCGGCGACCTCGACCTCGGTCAGCGGCGAACGTCGGGCAAGCTCCTCGACCGCGCTCCTGTACTGGTTGCGTGTGGTGAAGTCCATCTCGGCGAAGCGACTGCGACTGCGGAGCACCTCGTCGACGTGCCCGACGCTCTCGACGAACTCCGCCCAGTCGAACCACGTGATCAAGCGCATGCTCGTGATCACGTTGCGGACCGTCACGTTCATGGTCGCCATGCGTTGGTGCTCGAGCTGGACCAGCTCTTCGGCGGTCGTGTTCTGCGAGGCCAGCAGGCGCTCCAGTTCGCGCAGCGCTGGAGTCACCGCCGGGTCCTGGTCGCGGAGCCGCTGGAACAGCTCGACGCGGCCGGCCGTCGAGAGGCGCAAACTCGACAGCTCGCGCAACGCGGCTGACGCGTCGTTCGAATCGGCCGGGCCGAAACCGAGAAGGCGGTCTGCCAGCTCATCTGCGGCCAGGCGGTCCGCCCGGCTGCGGACGATCCGTTCGGCGAGGCGGCGCAGGTTTTCGACGTACAGGATGCGCAGGCTGATGGCGATCGCCCAGAGCTCGCCGATCGTCAGCGGCTCCACCTCTTGGTAGGCATGGACCATGCGTCGCAGGCTCTCGGGATCGAACAGGCTGTCGGTGTGGGCGATGTACGCCCAGGTGAGCCCGAGCACCCGCGGATAGCCGTCGAGATGGCCTCCGGCGAGCTTCGGCAGTTCCCGGTAGTAGTCCGCCGGGAGATCGTCGCGGATTTCACGGAGTTGCTCGTCGACGACCGAGAAATTGTCGACGAGCCACTCGGCGGCCGGGGAGATGGTGCGTTCGTCCTTGATCGCCTGGGCCAACACCCGATATGTCTCGACCAGCACGCGACCGTTGTCGGCGACACGGGGACGGATCGCCATTCCCCGGTCTCCCGGGGGTCGCAGCTGCTGGGCGGCGGCAAGTGTGGCCGCGTGCTGTTCCAGGCGTTCGATGCTGAAGAGTTCGGCACTGATCGGCTGATCGACGTCCCGATCAGCGTCCCCTGATCGCTCGCTCGTCGGCGAGACCGGAAAGGAACGGCCGCCGCGGCGTTGCGAAGTCAGTCGCACCGGCCAACGTCTCGTGCAGACACGAACGGGCGGTACCCGAGCTCCGAAGCCGCCAAACGGGGCCGCGCATGACCAGCCACCCCCGAGCGCGGCGAACCAAGGACGGCGGCGAAAAGGGTGTGCACCCGTCGCCAGCGCGTGGGTTTCGGTCGGTTCCCTGGCGGGTACCCGCCGTCACCCAATCGGCGCTTGCGCCGCCACTCGATCCGGGCGTTCGCCCGACGAAAGGAACGACGTGTCCACCGACGAGTCGATCGCAACCAACCTCATCCACACGCTCGAGAACGGCAAGGAAGGCTTCGCCAAGGCGGCCGAAAAGCTCGGCGACAGCGACCGGCCCGAGGTCGCGACCAAGTTCCGGGAGTTCTCACAACAGCGGGCCACGATGTCCGATGAGCTCAAGCAGATCACCGTGGCGTACGGGGACGACGCCGAGCAGCGAAGCACAGTGCCGGGCACACTTCATCGTGGCTGGATCGCAGTGAAGGATGCGTTCACCGGAGACGATGCCGACGCCGTCATCAGTGCAGCAGAGACGGGCGAGGACCATGCCCTCGAGCAGTACCGCGAGGCGCTCGACGCCGATATTTCCCCGGAGTTTCGGCCCGTTGTCGCGCGACAGATGGCATCGGTCGAGGCCGCACACGACTACGTGCGGAGCCTGCTCCCCTCCAAGTGACCGATCAGCTTGCTCGGCGGTCGGCCACCGGGCAACGTCGGGCGGTGTGACATCAGCTTACGCTCCGTTCAGACGGTCACCACGCAGGCGGTGATGACTGTGCGCACATTGCTGTCGCGACGACGGGTCCGACCATTCGGCGGATCTGACCACATGGCAACCACGAGAGATTCAAGACGGCGAGTTGCTGTGGATCGATGTGCAGGCGCCCACCGATGACGAGCGCGATCTCGTCACGTCCGCGCTGTCGCTCGAGGCTGAAACGCTCGACGCTCTCAACGATGGTGCCGCCACCCCCGACGCGCACGTGCTCGACGACGGGATGCTGCTCACGGTCCTGGCGCTTCGTGAGGATGTGACGGAATCACCGATCGTGCTTCACATCCTGATCGGTCGAGGATGGGCCGTCACGTGGCATCCCGACCCGATCGGGTTCATCGATGAGCACTGGGAGCGCATCCAGGATCAACGTGAGGTCGGCCGCCTGACCCCGCTGCTCCTCCTCGTCGCAATGCTCGACTGGCACCTCGACACGTTCTACACCGCAGCCGAACAGCTCGAGCGCGAAGTCGACGAACTGGACGAGGTTGCGCTGCGCGGTGACGACGAGAACGTGTTGGGACGCCTCGTCGACATGCGACGACGAATCGCTCGTGTGCGACGCCTGCTCAGCGCCCATCGAGACATGTACTCCGAGGCTGGGCGACCGGATTTCGTGCCAGACATCGATCCGCGAGAAGCCGACGCACTCGCGGCACTCACCCACCGTCTCGAACGCGCCACCGAGGCGGTCGCCAATGCCCGCGAAATGCTGATCGGAACCTTCGACGTGCACATGACGCGCACGGCCCAACGCACCAACGACACCATGCGCCTGTTGACATGGGTCTCTGTCACGCTGCTGCCGGCGGCGGTGCTGGCCGGCGTGATGGGGATGAACTTCCAAGTCGGGATCTTCGAGAACCCAAACGTGTTCTGGGTCGTCGTCGCCGCGATGATCCTGTTCGCGCTCACGACGCTCATCGTCGCCCGGCGTCGCGACTGGCTCTAGCGGCAGATCGCGTTTCAACAGCGGCGGGCGAAGCGTACGTAGGGGAGGTGAGGCCCGAGCGCGACCAGGTACACGCATGGTCCGGCTCGGATCAACGATCCCATCCGCATTTGGCCGCCCGTCCTGCGGCCCACCGCAACCGCCGGCGGCCGATGGCCGCCGGCGATCTCCATCAGCGTCGCTGACCGTCGACCATCAGATCTCCCGGCGTCGGCGAGCGACCAGCACGAGCGCGCAACCCGCTGCCGCCACGAGCACCGCCATCCCGGCAACGTCACCGGCCTTGGAGCCTGTAGACGGCAGACTCCCAGCGGTTGGTGTTCCCCCGTTGGCGCCTGGATTGGCCCCAGGCGTCCCTGCGGATGTGGCCCCAGGTGTGGCGGGCGGAGGAGTACCTCCGAAGGGAAGCGGGAGCGTGGTTGTCGTCGTGGCTCCTGGGACGGTCGTCGTGGTGGCACCTGCGACCGTGGTCGTCGTAGCACCTACGACCGTCGTCGTCGTGGCAGCGTTCGTGTTCGGCACTGGTGGCTGTGTCGTTGTCGTGACGATCGGCGTGCAGTTGGCCGGAAACACGGCGTTGGCAGTGGCCGGGAGCAGATCGGGGATCACATAGGTGAGCGTCACGTTCTGCGTCGTCGGCGGGTAGGCGACCTGGACTGTGGCACCGGCCTGGAAGGGGAGTTGGATCGGCGTACCGACCGAGACACCAGTTGCCGCAATGGCGAACGAGAGCGTGCCGACCGAGCCGTTGGGTGCTCCAGTGCCGAACGTGATGTTCAGGAGGGGGATGTTGCCGGGAGCGCATACTCCAACAACCGGGACGACCCCGAACAGCGTCGGCACTCCAGGCGGCAACGTCGTCGTAGAGGTCGTGGACGACGTAGTCGAGGTCGTGGACGACGTGGTCGAGGTCGTGGACGACGTCGTTCGGCAGCGTGGTCGACGTTGTCGTGGTCGTGTCGTTCGGCTTCACCGTGGTCGACGTCGTCGTGGTCGTGTCGTTCGGCTTCACCGTGGTCGATGTCGTCGTGGTCGTGTCGTTCGGCTTCACCGTGGTCGATGTCGTCGTGGTCGTGCCGCCGTCGGGCGGAGGACACTTGTCCAGACTCGGCTCGGGCTGACCGACATCGAAGGCGATGACGACGCTGCGTCCCTGGGCGTCAGCGAAGAAGGCTCCGATGACGATGGGACCCCGGATGCTGTTGACCGACACGCTGATCGGGTTGTTGCCGGTCTGGAGTCGCTCATCAACACCGGGCTTGCCGACGTACTTGCAAACGAAGACCTTCTTCGGTGCCTTGACGGTCGTGGTCGTGGTGTCGTCGTCGTCATCCGGCTTCGGCTTGTGCGTCGTAGTCGTCTGCTCTTCGTCGTCATCCCGCTTCGGCTTGTGCGTCGTAGTCGTCTGCTCTTCGTCGTCGTGCTTCTTGACCGTGGTCGTGGACTTTTCGTCGTCGTCTTCCTCGTCGTCGTGCTTCTTGACGGTGGTCTCGGGCTTCTGAGTCGTGGTGGACTCGTCGTCTTCCTCGTCGTCGTGCTTCTTGACGGTGGTTGCTCCGTGGGTATTGGGAACAACTGAGGTCGGAGCCACCGTCGTGGGAGAGGAGTAGTCCTGCCCCGCTGGTGGAGGAGATTCGGATGCGGCCGCCGCTGGCACGCCGCAGGCGGCGAGAACAACCAGGCTGAGAAGGAGCAGATGACGGGGGGGACGCATGACGCCCACGTACCCTGCGCCGCGCGTTCTCAGACGGTTTCAGCAGAAACAGCGCACCAACACTTTCGGAACAACGGCGCCCGCGTGCGCGCGCCGAGCAAGCCAAGAACGCTTCGCCGACGAGGTTTCGCCAGCCGCGGAACGGACATCACTCACACCCGATCAGACGAGCACCACACGAAAGGGATCCCACGATGGACAACGATCTGGACCAGGCCAAGGGCAAGATCAAGCAGGCGGCCGGTGACCTCACCGACGACAACGACCTCAAGCGTGAGGGCAAAGTCGACGAAGCCGCCGGCAAGGTGAAGGAAGGCGCCGAGAAGGCCAAGGACAAGGTCGGCGACGTGGTCGACAGCGTCAAGGACAAACTCGACAACTAGAGATCACATCGATCCGAGAGTGTCATCGCGTTCGGTGGTGTGGTCCGCTGCACAGCGGACCACACCACGCCGACCGGGCCTTCACCGCGAGATCAAGAAGGACTGCGACCCACGACCAAAAGGACCGACAATGAGCCCGACCGCAGAACAGACCAAATTACTGAGCATCTACCTGGAGGACCACGTCGCAGGAGCAACCGCCGGATCACAGCGAGCTGCGCGATTGGCCGATGCGGAGGCGGACACGAAGGACGCAGACGTGCTCGCGACATTCGCCGCGGACGTTGCAAAGGATCTCGATGCACTGCTGGCGTTGATGAAGACGCTCGGCGTCGAGCCAAACCGGCTCAAGGCAGGCGTTGCTTCGGTGGCCGAGAAGGTGGGTGCGCTGAAACTCAACGGCCGCGTGTTCGAACGCTCGCCGTTGTCGACGATCGTGGAGCTCGAGGCAATGCAGATGGCGGTGCGTGGAAAACGCTCGCTGTGGGAGACGCTTCAGGCGGCAATGACGTCGCCCACGCCAGTCGAACTCGACGAACTGATCGGGCGCGCCGACGCTCAACTCGACATGTTGTCCGCATTGCACGCCGAACGTGTCGCCAACACGTTCACCCCGCCAGCCGGATGACCGTCTCCGCCAGCTGATCGTCTTTCGCGTCACCGTTGGAGCGGCCGCGCGCGAAGCCGATGGCGGACCCGTGGGGGTATCCCTACCTCGAAGACACCAGGGGGCCCCATCGTCGCCGTCCGCCCGTTCCCGCAGAGTGGACGGCATGGACACATCCACCATCGCTCCCGTCGACGGCACCACTGCGACACTCGGTGCCGGCCCATCCACTCCCCCGCGCCTCGCCGCGCGCACCGACCAGGCAGTCAAGGTCTACGGACGCGACGGCACCGAGGTGCGGGCGCTCGACGGCGTCGACGTCGGCGTCGTCGCCGGCCGATTCACCGCCATCATGGGCCCGTCGGGCTCGGGCAAGAGCACGTTGATGCACTGCCTCGCCGGTCTCGACACGCTCACGTCCGGACAGGTCTTCATCGGCGACGTCGAACTCGGCGCGCTGTCGGACGGGGAGCTGACCCGCCTCCGACGCGAGCGGATCGGTTTCGTGTTCCAGTCGTTCAACCTCCTGCCGATGCTCACCGCATCGGAGAACATCACGCTGCCGATGGACCTCGCCGGCACCAAGCCCGACAAGGAGTGGGTGCGCACGGTCGTCGACACCGTCGGCCTGGCGGACCGCTTGAAGCACCGGCCGAGCGAGCTGTCGGGCGGGCAGCAGCAACGCGTGGCCGTCGCCCGGGCGTTGGCCAACAAGCCGGAACTGATCTTCGCCGACGAGCCGACCGGCAACCTCGACAGTCGCACGGGCGCCGAGATCCTCGGCTTCATGCGCTACGCCGTCGACCGTTTCGCCCAGACCGTCGTGATGGTCACCCACGACCCGGTCGCCGCGGCGTACGCCGACCGCGTGCTGTTCCTCGCCGACGGACGCATCGTCGATTCGATGGGTTCGCCGAGTGCCGACAAGGTGCTCGACCGGATGAAGGCGTTCGGAGCCTGACATGTGGGGCATCACCTGGAAAGGCATGTGGAGCCACAAGCGCCGGCTCCTCGGCACGACGATGGCCGTCGTGCTCGGCGTCGCGTTCCTGACGGCGTCGCTCACCATCGGCAGCACGATGACCGCCGGCTTCGACAACCTGTTCCGCGAAGCGAACGCCGGCACCGACGTCGTGGTCCGCAACGCGACCGAGATCAGCAGTGGCGGCCTCACCTCCCGGGGCTCGATCGACGCCGCGCTCGTCGACGACATCTCCTCCCTCGACGGCGTCGTCGCAGCCGAAGCGCTCATCGAGGTGTCCGGACGCATCGTGTCGGCCACCGGTGAACCGATCGGTGGCGACGGCCCCCCGACCACGGCGACGAACTGGCTCGGCGACTCCCCGGTGAACCCGTGGGCGCTCGCCGACGGTCGAGCGCCGCGCGACGTCGGCGCCGGGCAGCCGTACGAAGTGGTGATCGACCGCGCGTCCGCCGAGAACGGCGACCTGCACGTCGGCGACCAGACCGTCGTGCAGATGCCGGAGCCGGTCGACGTGGTGATCGTCGGGCTCGCCACGTTCGGTGGCGCCGACAGCCTCGGCCCGACCACGTACACCGCGTTCACCGACGAATCGATCGCCACGCTCGTGGGGCGGCCCGGCGAGGCCTCGTCGATCCGGGTCGCCGGCGCCGACGGCATCAGCCAGGACGCGCTCCGTAGCGAGGTGGCCGCGACGTTGCCGCACGGCGACGAAGCGATCACCGGCGCCCAACTGACCGACGAGATGATGGCCGACATCGAGGGAGACTTCCTCGGGATGTTCAAGGCGATCCTCCTTGCGTTCGCCGTCATCGCCCTGGTCGTCGCCTCGTTCAGCATCAACAACACGTTCTCGATCCTGATCGCCCAACGCAGCCGGGAGTCCGCGCTGCTCCGCGCGCTCGGTGCCTCGCGCCGCCAGGTGTTGTCGTCGGTGGTGGTCGAAGCGATCGCGATCGGCGCACTCGCCTCCGCGGCGGGGCTCGCCGTCGGCTACGGCCTGGCCGTCGGCCTCAAGGCGCTGATGGACAGCAACGGGCTCGACCTCGGCTTCGACGGGGTCGTCATGAGCAGCTCGACCGTGCTGATTGCCATCGTCGTCGGGATCGGCTCGACCCTGCTCGCCAGCTTCCTCCCCGCGCGGCGGGCGTCGCGGGTCGCACCACTCGCCGCGCTCCGCGACTCGGCGGTCGACACGTCGGGCAC
This sequence comes from Ilumatobacteraceae bacterium, assembly GCA_963752815.1. Classification (GTDB taxonomy): domain Bacteria; phylum Actinomycetota; class Acidimicrobiia; order Acidimicrobiales; family Ilumatobacteraceae; genus Sva-07. The sequence goes on from CAVVZI010000015.1 coordinate 418,608, forward strand.
CTCGAAGCGTCGGCTCGTCGCCGGCGTCATCGTGTCTGCCGCGGGCGTCGCCACCGTCGTGACCGCGACGAACCCGAACTACGCGCTCGGGCAGGCCGGGCTCGGGGCGCTGGCAACTCTGGTCGGCGCCGTGATCCTCGGCCCGGTCGTCGCCCGCCCGGCGGCGGCCGTGCTCGGCCTCGGCCCCCGCCTGCTCCGCGGGCAGACCGGTCGTCTCGCCCGCCGCAACGCGATGCGCGACCCGCGGCGCACGTCGGCCAGCGCTTCCGCACTCATGGTCGGCACCGCCGTGGTGGCGCTGTTCATCACGTTCGGCGCCTCCATCAAGGCGACGATCGAGCACACCGTCGACCAGGACTTCGGAGGCGACCTCATCATCGTCACCGACGACTTCAGCGGCCCCGGGTTCAGCCCTGCCGTCGCCCAAGAGGTGGCCGCGCTGCCCGAGGTCGCCGTGTCGGCCGGGATGGCGAACGCCGTCATCACCGCCGACGGCAGCACCGTCGAGCCGTCGGTCGTCGACCCCGCCGCACTCGACCAGCTGCTCGACATCGGAGTGTCCGCGGGATCGCTCGGCGACCTCCCGGCAGGTCACATCGCGGTGAGCGAGCACTACGCGGACGACCACCACCTCGAGATCGGCAGCACCGTCGACGCCGGCTTCGCCGACGGATCGTCGAGCGAACTCACGGTCGGCGCGCTCTACACATCGACGATGAACGTCGGCGACATGGTCATGACCCCGGCCGATTGGACACCACACGCCGACCAGATCGGCGACGTGGTCGTCCTCGTCGGTCTCGCCGACGGCGTGTCGGAGGCCGACGGGCTGGCCGCGGTCACCACGGTGACCGAGCGGAACGCGGCCCCCGACGCGCAGACCCGGTCGGAGTACATCGACAGCATGGGTTCGGAGATCGACCAGATGCTGTTGTTCGTGTACGCGATGTTGGCGCTCGCCGTGGTGATCGCCCTGATGGGAATCGCCAACACGCTGAGCCTGTCGATCCACGAACGCACCCGCGAACTCGGGCTCCTGCGGGCGGTGGGACAGACGCGCCGTGAGGTGCGCTCGACCGTGCGCTGGGAGTCGGTGATCGTGGCGATCTTCGGGACTCTCGGCGGTGTCGGGCTCGGCACGTTCCTCGGTTGGGGCCTCCTCCGGGCGCTCACGGCCCAGGAGGGGTTCGGCACCTTCGCCGCCCCGGTCGGCTCCCTTGCCGTCGTCATCGTGCTCGCCGCACTCGCCGGCGTGGTCGCCGCATGGCGGCCGTCGCGACGCGCCGGCAAGCTCGACATCCTCACCGCGATCGCGTCGAGCTGATGGGCGTCGGACCGACCGACCGATCGTCGGCTGACCAAACCTCTGCTGAATAGGGTGGCTCGGGTCATGGTCAATCCATTCCGACCGTGGAGACGTCCCGGCCGTCTGTTCCTGGCTGCCGCTCATGTCGCCGTCGGTCTGCCGGTGGCGATCGTCACGTTCGTCGTCGTCGTCGTGATGGCGGCCCTGTCGATCGGCCTGCTGCCGGTGTTCCTACTCGGCGTGCCGATCGGCTGGCTCACCCTCATGGTGTCCCGCGGGCTGGCGCACGTGTCGCGTTCGCGGGCCGGCATCTACGGCACCCCGGTCCCCGACTCGGTCCGGCCACTGACCCGTCGGTCGTGGCTCGGCCGGCTCGGGGAGCGGCTGACGTCCGGCGCCCGCTGGAGGGAGATCGCTCATCACCTCCTCGACCTTCCCCTGTGTGCCATCAGCTACGCGTTGATGGCTGCGGCGTGGTGCGGGTCGATGGCGATGGCGCTGTTGCCGGTCTACGTCGGCTCGTTTCCCGGCGACAGCGCGAAGTTCTATTTCTTCGAGATCTCGTCGACCGACCCGGCACGTTGGCTGGCGTTGATCGTCGGGCTGGTCGGGCTCGTGTTCGTGGCACCCTGGATCACGATCGGCGCGGCGGCGACGCAGTGGGCCCTGGCCGACCGGCTCCTCGGGCCGACCGACGACGAACGGCTCGCCGCGCAGGTGACCGAACTGCGATCGAGCCGCACCGCCGCTGTCGATTCGGCCGAAGCCGAGCGGCGGCGCATCGAGCGCGACCTCCACGACGGCGCGCAGCAACGACTCGTCGCGCTGGCGGCCACCCTGGGCGCCGCCCGCGACAAGCTCGACACCGATCCCGAAGCCGGCAAGGCACTCGTGGCTGCCGCGCACGAGGAGGCCAAGGCGGCGCTCACGGAGATCCGCGATCTCGTGCGCGGCATCCATCCGGTCATCCTCGAGGACCGCGGTATCGACGCCGCGCTGTCGGCGGTGGTGGCCCGATCGCCCGTGCCGGTGGTGCTCGACGTTCAGGTCGACGAACGGCCGCCCGCGGCCGTGGAGAGCGCGGCCTACTTCGTCGTGACCGAGGCCCTCACCAACGTCGCCCGCCACAGCGGCGCGACGCGGGCGCACGTGTCGATCGTCCGGGCGGCGGATCGGCTCGTCGTCGAGATCCGCGACAATGGGCACGGTGGCGCGGACGCATCGAAGGGAAGCGGCCTCCACGGGCTCCGTGAACGGGTCGCCGGCATGGGAGGAACGAGCTACGTGATCAGCCCCGAGGGCGGCCCGACCACGATCCTGGTGGAGCTCCCGTGCGGATCGTGATCGCTGAGGACTCGGTGCTGCTGCGCGCCGGGCTGACGAGGATCCTGGCCGATGCCGGCGAGGACGTCGTGGCCACGGTCGGCGATGCCGACGAGTTGCTCCGGGTCGTGCGAATGCACCATCCGGATCTGGCGATCGTCGACGTCCGCATGCCACCGAACCACACCGACGACGGGTTGCGCGCCGCACTGCAGATCCGTGCGGAGCTTCCCGACATCGGGATCCTCGTGCTGTCCCAGTATGTCGAGGAGCGGTATGCGACCGACCTGCTCGGCGCCAACATGGCCGCCGTCGGCTACCTGCTCAAAGACCGCATCGCCGACGTCAGCGAGTTCCTCGGCGCGGTGCGCCAGGTGGCCAACGGCGGAACGGTGCTCGACCCGGAGGTCGTCGCGCAGCTGCTCGCCCGCAGCCGCCGCCACGACCCGTTGGAGCGACTGACCGCCCGCGAGCGCGAGGTGCTCAACCTGATGGCGGAGGGCCGATCGAACACGGCGATCGCCCGCAAGCTCGTGGTCAGCGACAAGGCCATCGAGAAGCACGTCGGCAACATCTTCACGAAGCTCGACCTGCCGCCGACCACCGACGACCACCGCCGGGTGCTCGCCGTCCTGCAATGGGTGAAGGAGTGACGACATGACCGAACTGCCGCCGCCCAGGTTGACCCCGGCCTTCGCGCCGCCGACCACCCTGGCTCCCCTCGATTTCTCCCGGACCGACAGGCGTGTCGTGCCCCCCGCCGGGGGGTCGGCGCGGCGCGCCCCGATCGATCGGCCGGACGGATCACGGCCGAACGGGGCGAGGATCGTGCGGGCGCTGTGGATCACCGTCGGCGGGATCCTCGCCGTCGGCACGCTGTGCTGGGGCACGTACAACGTCGTCAGTCTGCTCGCCCACGAGGAGCACATCGAGCACGCGTCGTTCGCTGCCGCCGACGTGACGAGCGTCGACATCAGCAACGACAACGGATCGGTGTCGATCACGGCGACCGACAGCGACACCATCGAGATCACCGCCGACGTGAGCAACGGTTGGCAGGCGACCAAGGTGTCGAGCCGCGTCGTCGGCGGCGTGCTGGAGGTGCGCGCGTCGTGCCCGGTGTTCGTGGCGATCTGGTGCAGCGTCGAGTACACGATCGCGATGCCCGCCGATCGCCCGCTGACGATCGACGGGTCCGGGACGGTGGTCGTGCGCGGGATGACCGGCTCCGTGGACGTCGACAGCGACGACGGTCGCCTCGAACTCGACGACATCGCGGGCGACATCACGGTGTCGAACGACAGCGGCCGGATCATCGGGCGGCGACTCACGTCGTCGACGGTCGACGCGACGAACACGAACGGCCGCATCGAGCTGTCGTTCCTCGATCCGCCGCAGGCCGTGTCGGCGCGAACGGAGAACGGCCGCATCGACGTGGTGGTGCCGGACACCGACGTGCTCTACCGCGTCGATCTCCACACCGACAACGGGAGCACCGACAACGCGGTGCGCACCGACCCCGCGAGTGATCACGTGATCGAACTCTCCAGCCAGAACGGCTCCGTCACCCTCCGCCCCCCCGGCTGACCCGGCCGACCCCGGCCGACCCGACGGGTCCAACCCTCGTTTGCGTCAAAATTTCGGAGGGCCGGTCCTCCGAAATCCCGACGCAAACGCCGATTGGGCCTGGTCGACTGCTCGCTCATCGCATGGGCCGAACGTACGCTGAGGCGATGCGCGATCTGTTCAACGACGACCACGAGACGTTCCGCAGTTCCGTCGCCGCATTCGTGGCCAAGGAGATGGTGCCGCACTACGCCGACTGGGAAGCGGCCGGGATCATGCCGCGCGAGGTGTTCGCGGCCGCCGGACGGTACGGCTTCCTGGGCATGGCGATCCCCGAAGCGCATGGCGGGGGCGGCACCGACGACTTCCGGTTCAACGTGGTGCTCGCCGAGGAACTGGCGGCCGCGGGGATCGGCGGCGCCGGCCTCGGCCTCACGCTCCACAACGACATCTGCACCCCCTACTTCATCGAGTACTGCAACGACGAACAGGCGGCCCGCTGGCTGCCGGGGATCGCCTCGGGTGAACTGATCACCGCCGTCGCGATGACCGAGCCCGGCACCGGCTCGGACCTCGCGGGGATCGCCACCACGGCGATCCGCGACGGCGACGAGTACATCGTCAACGGGTCGAAGACGTTCATCACCAACGGCATCAACTCCGACCTGGTGATCGTCGCCGCGAAGACCGATCCGACGCAGCGCCACTCGGGCATGTCGCTGCTCGTCGTCGAGCGCGGGATGCCGGGCTTCCAACGCGGTCGCAACCTCGAGAAGATCGGTCTCCACAGCCAGGACACCGCCGAGCTGTTCTTCGACGATGTGCGGGTCCCGGTCGCCAACCGGTTCGGTGAGGAGGGCCAGGGGTTCAACTACCTCACGGCCAATCTCGCCCAGGAGCGCCTGTCGATCGCCGTCACGGGCGTCGCCTCGGCGGCCGCCGCCCTGTCGTGGACCGTCGATTACGTCAAGGAGCGCACTGCCTTCGGCAAGTCGATCGCCGACTTCCAGAACACGAAATTCGTGCTCGCCGACGTCAAGACGCAGGTCGACGTCGCCCAGGCGTACGTCGACCAGTGCGTCCGCAAGCTGAACGACGACACGCTCGATGCGACCGAGGCCGCCCAGGCGAAACTGTTCTGCACCGACGTGCAGAAGCGGGTGATCGATCAGTGCCTGCAGCTCTTCGGCGGGTACGGGTACATGCTCGAGTACCCGATCGCCCGCGCCTACGCCGACGCCCGGGTCACCTCCATCTACGGTGGGACCAACGAGGTGATGAAGACGATCATCGCCAAATCGCTCGGCATCTGATCCGTCTCGACGGTCAGGACGAACAGCGGGCGCAGCGCCCGTACACGTCGATCACGTGATGGCGCGGTCGGAACCCCTCCGCCTCGGCGATCTCGGCGAACGTCGCATCGAGCGTGCGTTCCACGGGTGACGGGAGGGTGAAGTCGAACACCTGGCCGCAGTGTTCGCAGATCATGTGGTGGTGGTGCTCGGTGAGTTCCTCGGCCAGCTCGTAATGGGCATGGTCGCCGCCGTGCACCAGCCGGCGGACGACGCCGGCCTCCTCCAGCAGCGACAGGTTGCGGTAGGCCGAACTCTGGGCCAGATCGGACGCCATCGCCAGGAGTTCGGGAAGGGTGACCGGCCCACCCGCGGCACGCAGACTGCTCACGATCTGGCGCCGGCCGGACGTGTACCGCAGGTCGTGTTCCGCCAGCCGCTGGTCGACCGCACGATCGAGTTCGGTGTTCACAGCCATGCCGGCACGAGTGTACGACGGCCGTTCCTCGCGGCCGCCGGACGAGCAGACCGCAGTCGTGGGTCAGGTCGCGCCGACGATGCCGGTCACGATGAGCACGACACCGAAGATGAAGAACAGCACCGCCGAGCCGATCAGGATCAACCGTTCGGGGAGACGATCGCCCAACCACCGTCCGACGAGGACCCCGACCGTGCCGGCGAGCATGATCCCGATCGTGGCGCCGATCCACACGAGCACCGGATTGCCCTTCGCCGCGAGCGTCGCCGTGGCGAGCATGGTCTTGTCCCCGAGTTCGGCGGCGAACATCGCGAACGCGATCGACAGGGCGATCCGCGGGTTCGACACGACTCCCTCGGCCTCGGCCTCATCCGCCCCTTCCTCACCCGCCGCGGTCTCGGACGACGCCTCCGATGCTTCGTCCTCGCCGCCGGACCAGATCGTCCAGACGGCGAACCCGATGAACAGGACGCCGCCGCCGATCGAGATCGCGTTGGTCGGCAACGTGGCACCGAGCAGACCGCCGATCACGACCGACAGGAGCATGCTCGCCATGTAGCCGAGGGCCACACCGGCGAGCACGGTGCTCATGCGGAAGCGGGCACCGAATCCGAGCGCCACGAGCTGGGTCTTGTCGCCCAGTTCGGCAAGGAACACGATGCCGAGCGCGGCGAGCAACGAGGACATGGCAGGCGACAGTATGGCGATCGAATTCTTCGATGGGACGCCCGAATCAGTGCGTTTGATCGAGCACTGACGGCGGCGCTCGGGATACAGTGATGCACCGCTCGCCTCACCGTTCAAGCGTTCTCGATTCCCCTCCGATGCACGGCCGCCAACCACCCACCGACCCCAAGATCCGATCCCATCACGAGATCCATTCCCGGTGGGATTGGCGCGTCATCGCGGCCGGAGTCGCCGTGATCGGAGCACTCGGCGTCGCGGTGGTGCTCACGGCCGACGACCGCTCGTCGTCAGGGGGTCCGGCGACACTGGCCGCCGACGCCATCGACGTGTCGGCGATCATCGCTCCGGCCGCTGAAATCGTCGCACAACCGTCGGTCGAACTCGACGGCTGCACCGTCACCGTCACCGTCGTCCGGCTCGACGACAGCGGACCGTCGGTCGAATGCGTCCAGAAGGCGCTCGCCGCCGCGGGCTTCTACAGCAGCACTGCCATCAACTCGACGTTCGACGCCGCCACGCAAGCTGCGGTCCAGGCGTTCCAAGCGAGTCAGGACCTGGAGGACGATGGCATCGTCGGGGGCAAGACGGCGAGCACCCTCGGCATCTGGCCCGGCGACGAGTCGTTCGTGGTCCACACCCCGCCCCCCGCACCCGGCGCAACGGACAGCTGGGGAGCGGCGCTGTCGTCGGTGGCCACCACGGGCGACGCGGCGCCGCCGATGCCGGCCGACACCGGCCAGGGCACCGGCAAGCGGGTCGTGTACGACCGCGCCGGCCAACGAGTGTGGGCCGTCGACGACCAGGAGCGCGTCGTCCGCTCGTACCTCGTCACCGGCAGCCAGTACCACAACGAGATCCCGGGCCGGCACGAGGTCTACAGCCGCTCCGAGGTGTCGACCGCGTGGAACGGCCAGGCCTACCTGCCGCTGATGATCCGCTGGCTCGACACCGAGCGCGGGGCGATCGGCTTCCACGGCATCCCCACGCACATCAGCGACGGCACGGCGTACCAGACCGACGCCGAACTCGGCCAGAAGCTGTCCGGCGGCTGCCAACGCCAGTCGAACCTCGACGCCGCGTTCCTCTGGCAGTTCGCCCAGATCGGCACCCCGGTCTACGTCACCTGAGGCGTCAGCTGCGAGGACGTCACCGCAGACGTCACGCAGGATCGACGGCGAGGACGGCGGGGAGCCACTCGTCGAGCCGTTCCGTGATGGCGTCATCGCTGCGGGCGAGGAGGTGACCATCGCCCGGCAGGATCACGACCTCGCCCGAACCGGCGATCGCCTGCACCATGTAGCTGGCCTCGGACGGCAGCAGCTCGTCGCGGTCGCCGTGGAACAACAGCAACGGCCGGCCGTGCAGCGCACCGGCGACCTCACACCCTGCTGACTGGGTGGCGAACGTGACCACACCGACGACCGACGCCGTCATCACCACCGCCGCCCGGATCGCCGCGGCCCCGCCGAAGCTGTGTCCCATCAGCACGACCCGCTCGGCTCCCGCCTCGCGGGCGATCTCGACACCGCAGGCCAGATCGTGGGCGCACAGGTCGAGATTGTTCGGCTCGCGGTAACCGATCCGCACGAACGTCACGCCGCGGGCCGCCCATGCCTCGCCGAGCCTGTGATAGAGGCCGTGCCCGGGCCCGAGGACGCCGCCCATCGCGCCACCCCCGGCGACGATCGCGCCGGTTTGGACGGCCACACCGTCAACCTCACGCGCCGGCTCGTGGACGAGGACCGTCAGGAGCCCGCGGGTGGTGTAGATCTCACGGTGCCGCAAGCGGGTGGTGGCCGAGGTCTCGATCTCGATCGAACTCTCGCCCAGCGGGCGCAGCGCCTCGAGCGCTGTCGGGTTCGAGGGGTCGGATTGCTCCGCCACGCTGCCGATTCCCATCGCTCACTAGCGTACAAACGCACATGGCCAGGACCGTCAGCCGAGCGAACCCGATCGACCTGCGCAACCCGATCGACCGCGCCCACGCCGTGCGCATCGGCAACTCGTGGATCGACCTCCGTCGCGGACCGGCCACCACCGCCATCCGCGAGTACATGATGGGTCGCGACGACCCGCTCGAGCAGGGCCAGATGGATGCGCTCGACATGCTCGTGCACCGTGAACACCGCACGATGAGCAGCCTCGCCGGCCGCCTCCGGGTGAACCGTTCGACGGCGACGCGGGCGGTCGACCGTCTCGTGGCCGACGGTCTGGTCGAGCGATTCGCGTCACCGGACGATGGTCGCGTCGTGCTCGTGCGGATCACCGCCGAAGGTCGTCGCCGCCACGCCGCCATCGACAAGCGGCGTTCCCGGGCGATGCGTCAGATCCTGAGCGAGTTCAGCCAAGAGGAGCGGACGCAACTGGCCGATCTGCTCGAACGGCTCGTGTCGTCGATCGACCATGCGGTGTCGACGCTCGAGGCTCCTGCCGAACCTCCTTCCGAACGCGCTGCCGAACTGGGGAGCGGCCCCAGCGGATAGGGTCGCCGTTCGATGGCCGACCAGGCGGTGTTCGCAGAACAGGCGATGCAATACGCACCGCAACTGTTCTCGGCGGCCATGCGCATGACCCGCAACCGGGCCGACGCCGAGGATCTCGTGCAGGAGACGTACCTCAAGGCGTACCGCAGCTTCCACACGTTCACCGACGGCACGAACCTGCGCGCCTGGCTGTTCCGCATCCTCACCAACACCTACATCAACAAGTACCGGGCCAAGCAGCGCCGCCCGGACGAGACCGAACTCGGCGACATCGAGGACCTCTACCTCTACAAGCAGATCAACACCACACGCGACACGGGCCTCGGACGATCGGCGGAGGAGTCGTTGATGGAGATGCTCCCCGACGACGAGGTGAAACAGGCTCTCGAAGCGCTTCCCGACAACTTCCGGTTGCCGGTGATCCTCGCCGACGTGGAGGGTTTCGCGTACAAGGAGATCGCCGAGATGCTCGACATTCCCATCGGAACCGTCATGTCGCGGTTGCACCGGGGAAGAAAGCAGATGCAGAAGGCGTTGCACGACTACGCACTGGCGAGAGGAATGGTCGCCGCCGACGTGGCGGGTACGAACTCTGATCCTGTGCAGGAGCGATGACGTGGATGCATGTGACGGCCCGGACTGCCGGGAGACGATCAAGGAACTCGATCTCTTCCTCGACGACGAGTTGTCCGACGCGGCGCGGTCAGCGATCCGCCATCATCTCGACGGGTGCATCGACTGCCTCCAGGCGTTCGACTTCCACGCCGAGCTGAAGCAGGTCATCGCCGAGAAGTGCCAGCACGACGAGATGCCGGCCGATCTGCTCTCGCGCATCGAACGGTGCTTCGACACCGATTTCGACGGCGACGGCGTCATCGGCTAGAAGAATTTGCTCGGCCTCACGTCGAGTCTCGTGGCGGCGGCCGAGGTCGGCCGAGCGTTCGGGAAAGCGGGATTCCCTCGCCGTGATTTCGGTTCTCGCGCGGCGTCACCGGTAGCCTCAGCGCATGCTCGCAGCCGAGATCTGGCACTGGTGGATCGGCGTCCTCGTCACGCTCCTCGTCTTCGGCGTGCTGGTCGCGTTGATCGCGATGTATCTCGGTACGGTCACGTCGAAGAAGTACGAGCCCGGCGGGAAGAAGCGCAAGCGCTCGTCGTCAGATCTCTGACACCGATCTCACCATGATTGTCGATCTGCTCCGGCGATCGACGTTCCCTCCGGCCGGCACCCCGGTGATCTGTGGACTGTCGGGCGGAGCCGATTCGACGGCACTGGTCCGACTCGCCGTCGCCGCCGATTGTGACGTCACGGCCGTCCACGTCGACCACGGGCTGCGCCCCTCGTCGGCGACCGATGCGGACTGCGCCCGGGAGACGGCCGAACGACTCGGCATCCGGTTCAGGTCGGAGCGCGTGGCGCTGGCCGACGGACCGAACCTCGAAGCCCGTGCCCGCGTCGCTCGCCAGGTGGCGCTCGGCCCCGACGCGATGACCGGCCACACCGCCGACGACCAGGCCGAGACGCTGCTGCTCGCGCTGATGCGGGGTTCCGGGGCGAGCGGGCTGAGCGCGATGGCGCCCGGCCCGACGAAGCCGATCCTCGCGCTCCGCCGCGCCGAGACGGTCGCCGTGTGCGAGTCCGAGGGCCTGCGGTACGTGCACGACCCGACCAACTCCGAGCCCCGCTTTCGCCGCAACCGCGTGCGCCACGAGATCCTGCCGTTGCTGGACGAGGTGGCCGCTCGCGACGTCGCCGCGCTCCTCGCCCGCACCGCTGACCTGCTCCGCGACGACGACACGCTGCTCGAACAGCTGGCGGCCGATCTCGATCCGACCGATGCACTCGCCCTGCGGGACGTGCCGCTCCCCCTGGCCCGCCGTGCCGTACGGCGGTGGCTCGAACGCGGTGGCTACCCGCCGGACGCGGCGACGGTGGCGCGGGTGCTCGAGGTGGCCGCCGGCAACGCCCGCGGCTGCGATGTCGGGGCGGGTCGCCGCGTTATTCGGCACGAACAGCGGCTCGTTCTCGTGAACAATTCCGATCCCGTGAGCTAGCCTGGCTCCCCGGTATGGAAGCGGTTCACACAGTCAGTCTCGACGCCTGATGCCAACGCGGCTGCGTGGCAAGTGGGCCCTCGGCATCACGCCACGGAACTTCACCTGGATCCTGAAGGACAAGCTGGCGATCTGCGAGCGTCCGGGTGGGGTCGGTGACAGCCATCGTCGTGTCCGCCGCCAGGAGGAGATCATCTGGCTGCGCGAGAACGGGTTCGGCTGCGTGATCTCGATCATCGCCGCCCCCCACAACCTGCACAATTACGACGAGCAGCAGCTGCCGTACCGCCATCGCCCGTTCAACAACGACCACCTCGACGCGTATCTCAAGTCGTTGTACGGCGAGATCCGGGACCTGTTGAAGAACGGTACGAAGGTGCTCGTCCACGGCGACGAGGTCGGCGACCGCATCGTCGGGATCATGGGCGGCTACATCCGCTGGGCGGGCCTGATCGAGGATCCGACGCAGGCGATCCAGGTGACCGAGCGTCTCGCCGGCCGCCAGCTCGACCCGTTCGCCCGCGAAACGATCATGACGGCGCACGAACTGCGCTGATCGAAGCTCCCGGCGCCCGCCGATCGCGGCGTAACGGTCAGAGCATCGGCAGGCCGATGCAGGCGTGCAGGGGGCTCGGCGAGACTGCGACCCCAGCGGGGACGTCGATCAGCGGGAGTGGGTTCGTCGGCACGTTGTTGGGGCGCACCTCGAAGTGGAGGTGGAAGTTCGTGGCGCTGTCGGTCCCGCTGCTGCCGACGAATCCGAGCACATCGCCGGCCTTCACGCGCCTTCCGACATCGAGCCCGTTCTTGTTTTCCTGCATGTGGAAGTACTTGTACGTCGTGTTCGTCGCGGCGACGAACAGCGTCCACCCCCATCCCGCGTCGCCGGTGTTCGTGTACCACTGCGTGAGTTCACCATCGGCGACGGCGAAGATCGGGTTGCCGCCCCCCGAGGCGAGGATGTCGACGCCGGCGTGACCCCGGTCTCCGCGGCAGTCCCCGAAGTTGTCGAGGACGTAGATGTTCGACTTGGCCACCGGGATGCCGAGGGGGAACATCAACTTGCCTGCGGCCGGTGGGATCGGCGAGCCGTATCCGGCGGGAGTCGGTGCAGGGGCGGGGGTCGGCGCAGGTTGCAGACGCATCCGCCGGGCCGGGGCGAGGGCCGAGCCGGGATCGTCGAGGCTGCCGGATGCGGCGTTGGCTGACCCGATACCGAACGCATCACCGACCGCGATGGCGCCCGCGGCCGCGGCGAGCGCGGCGAGCGCGTTGCGCCGGGTGAGCCGACGGGGTGCGGGAACGTCGTGGTCTGACATGGCGGATGAGGTGCGATCTTCGTGTCGTGAACGACCGACCGTGAGGCCGGCAGCGTCGTCATCGGCAGCGTCGCCGGACGACTCGACGAGAGCCTAGGACGATTTCGTCATCATTCCGTCATCAAACGGCAATCCCCGAACCCGCTTTACCCCTGCGATGAGTCGACGGCCATCCCCGCATCCGGGGATCGTTCGCTCATCGCATTACGGATTGGTGTCAGGTAACGGCAAGATGAACACAAGATCACACGCAAACCCGTGACGGCGGGTATAAGGCGGCTAGCGTTTCCCTATGGGCGGCCGTCGCGTCTTCGTCAGCGGGCTCGGCAGTGAACTCGGCACGATGGTCGCCGGCATGCTCGAAGCCGAACCGTGGGTCGGCGCGCTGGCCGGGATCGACGCCGATCCCCCTCGGCGACGCCTCCCGAACACCACGTTCCACCGGATCTCGCCCGATCAGCACGACCGCATCGTCGAAACCGTCACGCGATTCAACCCCCACGTCCTCGTCCACATCGGCGTGTGGGAGCCCGATGCCCGCGCCTCACCCAAGGTGGCCAAGACGCTCACCGACCAGGCGGCCACGTCGGTCATCGGAGCGGCCGCCGAGTGTTCGGCGATGGAACATCTCGTGGTCCGCAGCGGCATCGAGATCTACGGCCGCGGACGAGATTCGCTGACCCGTCCCGACGAGACCGCCCCGATCCGTCCGACCTCGGAATGGGGGCGCACCGTCGCCGAGATCGAACACATCGCAGCCCGCGTCTCCGCCCGCGTCGGCGTGTCGGTCGGCGCCGTTCGCCTCGCACCCGTCCTCGGCCCGCACGTGCCGTCGCCGCTCGGACGGATGCTGCGCAACCCGGTCGTGCCCTTCAGCCTCCTCGCCGATCCGCCCTTCGCCGTGATCACGGACCGCGACGCGGCGCGAGCCATCGTCGCGGCCGCCCGCGAGGGCCTCGCCGAGCCCGTCAACGTCGTGGCCAGCGGGGCGGTCACCTGCCTGCAGGCGCTACGCCGCGGGCGGCGCATTCCGTTCCCACTGATCGGACCCGACTGGCAGGTGGCGCGAGCGCTCAGCTATCTGTTCGGCTCGCCGATTCCCGATCACGTGGCCGAAGTGCTGCACCGTGGGCGCCTCGCCGACAACGGTCGCATGGCCGAGTTGCTCGGTGTCGTACCCGAATCGACGACGTCCGAGGTGATCGACCAGCTCTACGGCTGGCCGAGCATCATCCGCCAGCCGGCACGGGTGGCAGCAGCATGAACATCGGCTCGCTCGACGCGGTGGGACGCGTGCTCGAGTTCCCGCGCCGTCTCGTCGTCGAGCCGGCGGGCGTGGTCGACGACTGGGGACGCGACCCCGGTTTCGTCCGTCAGATGATCGCGTTGTCCCAGCTGCGCTGGAGCGTCAGCGTCGGTGGCGACCAGCACCTCCCGCGCCGCCAGGGCGCGCTGATCGTGGTGAACGCCCGCCGCTTCGCGCTGGCGCCGATCCTCGCCGCGTTCGCGATCAGCGAGACGGTCGACCGTCCGGTCCGCTTCGTCGGCCGGAGCGACACCGCGCCGCTCGGGCCGCTCGGCCGTCGGATCGGCGGCCTGCTCGACCATCCCGACGAGGTCTTCGGCGCGCTGCGCGCCGGCGAGCTGGTCGTGCTCGGCGCGGCCGCGAGCACCGGCCTGCGTCAGGTGGGCACCGTGGGACGGATCAAACACGAACATGTCGGCGCGGCGACGGCGGCGGGCGTCCAGGTGTATCCGGCGGCCACCACGAGCAGCCCGTTCGGGCGCAACGCCCGGGTGGAGATCGGCACGGCGACGCGCCCGAGCCGGCGACGCCGGGGTCCGCTCGCCGAACTCGAACTCGCCGACCACCTACGCAGGCAGATCGAGCGGCTCCTCGACGAGATGGGCGAGATCCGCACCGGCACACCGATCGACTGGCTGCCCCTGAGCGGCCTGGGCGGGCACTGACATGACGTACGTACGCACGTCCGACGGGACACGCATCCACTACCGGGTCACCGGGCGACCGGGCGCGCCGCCGATCCTGTTCATCCAGGGCCTCGGCGCCGACAAGCACGGCTGGGACCTCCAGCGACTGGCGACCGCCCCGTGGTACCAGGCCGTCGCACTCGACAACCGTGGCGCCGGCCTCAGCGACAAGCCGCGCGGCGAGTACAGCCTCGAACAGATGGCCGACGATGCGATCGCCGTCCTCGACCACGCGAAAGTCGACACGGCACACGTCGTGGGTGCCTCGATGGGTGGGGCGATCAGCCAGATCATCGCGGTGAAGTACCCCGAGCGGACCCGTTCGCTGACGCTCGCCTGCACGGCGGGCCGCAACCATCCGTGGCGCGAAGAACTGCTCGCGAGCTGGCGCGACGCGGCGCTCGAACGCGGCACGTCCTCGATGAGCAAGGAAGCCGCCCGCTGGGTGATCGGCCCGCGGTCGTTCCGCCGGTTGCTGCCGGCCTTGGGGTGGCTCGGTCCGCTGGCACTCGGTCGGCCGGCATACGCCTTCGCCGCCCAGTGCGACGCGATCCTCAACGCGGCCGAGAAACACGAGGAGCTGATCGCGCAACTGCCCGACATCGCCGTGCCGACCCTCGTCGTCGTCGGCAACCAGGACATCCTCACGCCGCGGGGCGACAGTGAGGATCTCGCCGATCGCATCCCGACCGCCGAGCTGGTCGTGATCAGCGGGGCGGCGCACGGGTTCATGGTCGAGCACGCCAGCACGTTCAACCGGGTGCTGCTCGAGTTCCTCCGGCGAGCGGAGCGCGCCTACCAGCAACGGGTCGTGGCCGAGCCGCAGCCGATGCATTTGTCCGTGGTCACCGCTGCGGGCGGTTGATGCGCGTCGTCGTCATCGGCGCCGGGATGGCGGGACTCGTGGCGGCGCGGACGCTGCACGACGAGTCCGGCGGCGCACTCGACATCACAGTGGTCGACAAGGGTCGGTCGGTCGGCGGCCGAATGGCGACCCGCCGGATCGGTGACGCCACGTTCGATCACGGCGCGCAGTTCTTCACCGTGCGCACCCCGGCGTTCGGACGGCGTGTCGACGACTGGGCGGATCGCGGGCTGGTGCGGGTGTGGAACCACGGCTTCGATCACGACGACGGCTACCCGCGCCACGTCGCTCCCCGCGGCATGACGTCGCTGGCGAAGGATCTCGCCGCGGGACTCCGCGTGGAGTGTTCGACGATGGCCTTCACGCTGCGCCGGCCGACCGGTGGTTCGGCCCCGTGGGACGTCGTGATCGACGACGGCACCGTGCGGCCGGCGGACCACGTGATCGTCACGACGCCGCTGCCGCAGGCGTTCGGGCTGCTCGCCGATGCCGATCTGGAGCTCGACGTGGAGACCTTCCGGGTCGATTACGACCGCACGATCTGCCTGCTCGCCGCGCTCGACCGGCCGGTGGTCGTGTCGCCCAGCGGCGGGGTACAACCGACCGCCGGGGTGTTCAGCTTCGTCGGCGACAACGTGTCCAAGGGCGTCAGCGCCGCACCGGCCATCACGTTCCACGCCCGTCCGGCGTGGAGCGACGAGCACTGGGACGATGACGTCGACGTGGTCGCCCGGGCGTTGATCGACGCGGCCCGGCCGTGGCTCGCCGACGCGGTCGTCGTCGCGCACGACGTGAAGAAATGGCGCTTCGCCACGCCCCGGACGACCTTTCCCGACCCGTGCCGGACGCTGGCCGACGGATCGATCGTGCTCGCCGGCGATGCGTTCGCCGGCCCACGGATCGAAGGCGCCCACAACTCCGGTCTCGCCGCCGCCCACACCATCCTGCATTGACCAGTCTCGGTTGACCAGTCTCGATTCACCGGGGCTCAGCTCTGGGAGACATTCCGATCGGTTTCCGAACGGAAAGCGCCCCGGACCGTCAGGGCGGGAGCACCGTTGTCGGCAAAGCGGCGGGGTCCGGCACGCTCGTCGCCGGCCCGGTGTCCGGCGTGCCAGAGTTCGGCGGAACGGTGTCGGGAACGACTTCGTCACCGCAGCGCACGGCGGTGACCTCCTGCTTGTTCAGGTCGACGACCGTCACGCTGTCGGGCCCGAAGCGACGGAGGAAGTCGCCGAAGCTCGGAATGTCGACGTCTCCGCACTCCCGCTCGATCACCGCCGGATATGCGATGTGCCAGCCGTTCTCGAACACTGCGTATCCCTCGTCGAGGTCGACGATCGGTGGCAGCTCCGCGGTCTGCCGCGGGGCCTGGGGGACGAGCGCGAACCAGACGACGGCATCGCCCAGTACGTCGGCGAGCACACCACACTGGTTGGGGTCCACATAGTTCAGGCACGTCGATTCACCAGGGGTCCCCGGCGCGATGCGCATCGTGCGATCGTCCGGGAGCACGAGGTCGACGAAGCCGGTGGTCAACCCGTCCTCGCCGATGCTGAAATCGTCGGACGGCAGCGCCGCACTGACCGGCGCGATCAGATCGATCTTGCGCGGGATCGGTTCCGGTGCGATGACCGCCTGCAGTTCGTCGTCGTCGGCGAAGGTCGACTTGACGAGGAACGCCAGCCCGGCGAGCGCGGCCAAGGCCGCCAGGAGTCGCCACGACAACAGTTCTCGCACCGGCGCAACCGTACCGTCGGCGACTCAGCCCAGACCGTCAGCGACAGGAGCCCGGCAGTCGCCGACACGGCTCGCAGGGCCGCACGATGAGCTGCTTCGGCGATCGAATTGATCACCGCGTCGTCATGCGCCAGCCCGACGAAGATCGCCTCGTACGCGCCCGGCGCCATCGCCACGCCTTCGGCCAGCATCGCCTGGAAGAACGCGGCGTACAGCGCCTCGTCGGTGCGCTTGGCCTCGTCGAAGTTCGTGACGGCCGCAGAATCGTCGCCGCACACGATGCCGAACAGCGTGCCGACCACCGGGAACGAGGCGGTGAGCCCAGCGGAGTTGCACGCCTCGCGGAGCAACGACGACAGGTGGCGGACGCGGGCCATCAGCTCGATGTACACGTCGTCGGTCAGCTGATCGAGTGCCGCGAGCCCGGCGGCCGTCGCCATCGGATTGCCGGCCAGCGTGCCGGCGTGGAACACCGGGCCGAGCGGCGACAGGTGTTCCATGATGTCGGCCCGACCGCCGATGGCGCCGATCGGGAGGCCACCACCGATCACCTTGCCGAAGCAGGTGATGTCGGGACGCACGTCGTACTTCGCCTGCGCACCGCCCGGCCCGATCCGGAACCCGGTGATCACCTCGTCGAAGATCAGCAGCGCACCGACGCGGTCGCACTCGGCCCGGAGACCGTCGAGGAACCCGGCGACGGGACCGACGACGCCCATGTTGGCGGCGATCGGCTCGACGATGACGGCGGCGACCTGCTCGTCGAGGGCCGGCACCACGTTGTACGGCACGACCATCGTCTCGGACACTGCTGCCCGCGGCACGCCGGCCGTACCGGGCAGCCCGAGCGTGGCGACACCACTGCCGCCGGCCACGAGGAGTGCGTCGGTGGCGCCGTGGAAGTTGCCGGCGAACGTGACGATGCGATCGCGGCCGGTCACGCCGCGCGCCAGGCGTACCGCCGTGCTCGTCGCCTCGGTGCCCGAGTTCATCAGGCGGACCCGCTCGCAGCTCGGCACGCGCTCGCTGATCGCCTCGGCGAGCTTCATCTCGCGTGGCGTCGGCGCGCCGTACGACGTGCCGTCACCGGCCGCGGCGCGGAGGGCAGCGGTGACCGCGGGGTGGGCGTGACCGAGGATGATCGCCCCGTAGCTCTGCACCAGGTCGAAGTAGGTGGTGCCCTCGACGTCGGTGATCGTCGCCCCGGCGGCCCGCGCCACGACGTACGGTTCGCCGCCGACCGCCTTGAAGGCCCGGATCGAGGAGTTCACGCCGCCGGGGATGGCCCGCGTGGACCGCTCGAACATCGTGTGGTTCGACGGCACGCCGGCGCCCGTGCACACCGTCGGCGTGCAACCGGCGGCCGGGCACGTGATCGGGTCGCAGAAGGCGATCGTCATCCCAAGACCATCATTTCGGGATCCGGCCGTCGCGCACGCCCTCGGCGTACCACCGGCTGAAGTACGTGAGGATGATGTCGGCCCCGGCCCGCTTGATGGCGCCGAGGTGTTCGAGGGCCACGGCATCACCGTCGATCCAACCCCGTTCGGCGGCCGCGCAGATCATCGCGTATTCGCCGCTGACGTGATACGCCGCCAAGGGAACGTCGACGTGCGCCGCGGCATCGGCGATCACGTCCAGATAGGCGAGCGCCGGCTTGACCATCACCATGTCGGCGCCCTCGGCGATGTCGAGCGCGATCTCCCGGCGCGCCTCGCGGGCGTTGCGCCAGTCCTGCTGGTATCCCTTGCGGTCGCCGCCCCCGACGATCGTGACGTCGACCGCGTCGCGGAACGGTCCGTACAGCGCGCTCGCATACTTCGCGGCATAGGCGAGGATCGCCACGTCGTGGTGACCCTCGGCGTCGAGCGCGGACCGGATCGCCGCCACCTGTCCGTCCATCATGCCGCTCGGCGCGACGACGTGCGCGCCTGCTCGGGCCTGGGCGAGGGCAGCCTGCGCGTAGATGTCGAGCGTGGCGTCGTTGTCGACCACGCCGTGTTCGTCGACGATGCCGCAGTGCCCGTGGTCGGTGTACTCGTCGACGCACAGGTCGGCCATCACCACGATGTCGTCGCCGAGGTCGGCGCGCAGATCACGCAAGGCGACCTGCACGACACCGTCGGGGTCGTACGCACCGCTCCCGGTGGCGTCCTTGAACTCGGGAACGCCGAAGAGGATGACCGATCGCACGCCGAGTTCGGCCAGTTGGGCGACCTCGTCCCGCAACGACGACCGGGTGTGCTGGACCACGCCGGGCAGCGACACGATCGGCTGCGGTGTGTCGATGCCCTCGCGCACGAACAGCGGTGCGATCAGGTCGTCGACCCGCAGATGCGATTCGGCGACGAGCTCACGCATCGCCACCGTGCGCCGGAGCCGTCGCGGCCGTTCGGTCAGACGGACGTCCACTCGCGGTCGGTACCCGGGAGGAGACTCTCGGTCGTGCACGGCCGTGAGCCTAACGGCGCGGCGTCGGGGACGATCAGAAGCAACGTTCGAGTTCGGCCAGGAGTCCCGCGAGTGAGCTCTCGGTGGCAACAGCGGAAAGTTCGAGGCCCAGTTTCTCGGCCATGGCCGCCGTGGTCGGGCCGATCGCCACGACCACCGGCGGCGTCCGATCTCCGAACGCATCGGCCCAGGCCTGCGCCGAGGAACCGCTCGCCAGCACGAGCGCGTCCGCGTCGGCCACCGTCGAGGGGTCCGGTCGGAGCAGCACGGTGCGATAGGCGACGCACGCCGTCACGTCGTGTCCGGCATCGATCAACCGCTCGGTCAGGGTCGGTTCGGCGCGGTCGGCCTGCGCCACGAACATCCGCGAACGCACGCCTTGGCAACGCTCGATGAGGAGATCGGCAAGGGTCTCGGCCCGCTGGACCGACGGCAGCAGATCGACTGGTCGTCCGGCCAGATCGGCCAGCACCCGTGCCGTGGCACTGCCGACGGCGGCCAGAGCGGTCCGCCTCGTCTCGGCCGCCGCCCGCCCGACCCGCTCGGCACCCGGGACCGACGTGACGACCAACCAGTCGAAGTTCCGCAGACCGGCGAGCTCGCGGCGGAAGCGCTCGCCGCCGTCGGTCGGCTCTTGGATCTCGATCAGCGGGACGTGCACCACCGTGGCGCCGCGCGCTTCGAGCATCGCGCCGAGCTCGCCGGGGCGCTCACGGGTGACCACCACCCGCTTGCCGGCGAGTGGCGAGGTCATTGCAGCGACGCGTTCGCCGCTCGTGCCGCAGCGGCCGCGAGTTCGAGATCGGCGTCGGTGCCGGCGAGGTCGAGCACGTCACCGACGGCAAGGTTCCGTGCGGGGTCGGCGAGGAAGGTGCGCAGCACGCCGTCGGCCGCGTGGGCCCCGACGGGGAGCGAACACCCGGACCCGAGTTCGGCGAGGAACGCCCGCTCGACTTCGACTGCGCGGCGCGTCGCCTCGTGATCGACCGCGAGGACCAGCGCGGCGGTCGCTTCGTCGTCCGCCCGCGTCTCGACGGCGACGCATCCCTGCCCGACCGCGGGGACGAACTCGTCGATCGACAGATGTTCGGCGATGCGGTCGGTGAGTTCGAGGATCTGCAGCGCCGCGGCGGCCATCACGATCGCCCCGCCGTCGGGGATCTTCGTGAGCCGGGTGTCGATGTTGCCACGCAACTCCACGAAGTCCAGGTCCGGTCGGATTCGAGCCAGCTGGGCGCGGCGCCGGACCGAACCGCTCGCCACGGTCGCCCCCTGTGGCAAGTCGGCGAGCGTCGATCCGACCAACACGTCGCGCGGGTCGCGGCGCTCGGTGAAGGCCACGATCGAGAGACCTTCGGCCGGGGTCGAGGGCAGGTCCTTGGCCGAATGGACCGCGAGGTCGGCCCGGCCATCGAGCACCGCTCGTTGCACCTCCTTCACGAACACGCCTTGACCACCGATCGTGTGGAGCGGAACGTCGAGGCGACGGTCGCCGGTCGTCTCGATCAGCACGAATTCGACGCTCGTACCCGTGGCCGCTTCGATCGCGGCGGCGACGGCTCGGGCCTGGCCCAGCGCTTGCCGCGATCCACGGGTGGCGAGGCGCAGCGGCGAACTCATCGATCGGCCGCTCAGCCGAGGTCGAACAGTTCGCGCATCGTCACCGCGTTGCGCTCGCCCTGCGGTGTGCCCGCCTGCGCCTTGAGCCGCACCGACGGCTCGTGGAGCAGTTTCGCGATGATCGACTTGGTGAGCGCTTCGACGGCATCGCGCTGCGACTCGTCGAGACTGTTGAGTGCATTGTCGAACCGTTGGAGTTCGTGCCGGCGGATTCCCTCGGCTGCCGCACGCATCGAAGCCACGAGCGGAGCGGCCTGGCGGGCGGTGGTCTCCACGCCGAAGCGCTCCACCTCCTCCCACACGATGGCGCGGGCACGTTCGGCCTCGCCGGCGCGATGGGAGAGGCCGCGGTCGGCCCAGTCGCGCAGGTCGTCGAGATCGAGCACCGTGACACCGGCGAGGTCGGCGACGCCCGCTTCGACATCGCGCGGGACGGCGATGTCGATGATGTGGAGGGGACGGGCCGAGATCGGGCCCGAGCGGGCCGACTGGACGAGATCCACGGTGAGGATGTGCTGCTCGGCCCCGGTGCTGGCGACGATCACATCGGCCGCGCCGATCGCTTCGGGGAGCCGTTCGAACCCGACCGCGACACCACCGATCCGTTCGGCGAGGTCGGCGGCGCGTTCGGCGGATCGGTTCGACACGAGCAGGTCGGCGCCACCGGCCCGCTGGAGGGCGATCGCGACGCCTTCGCCCATCGCCCCGGCACCGATGACGAGCACTCGCTTGCCGTGCAGGTCGCCGACGACATCGGTGATCATCTCGACGGCGGCGTGGCTGACGGACGCGGTGCCCCGGCCGATGCCGGTCTCGGTGCGGGCGCGCTTGCCGGCCTCGATCGCACTGCGGAACAGCAGGTTCAGCGTCGAGCGGGCGGCGCCCTCGAACTGGGCGATCTCCCAGGCGCTGCGCACCTGACCGAGGATCTCGCTCTCGCCGAGCACCGCCGAATCGAGCCCGGACGCGACCTCGAAGAGATGGGCGACCGCGGTCGCATCGTGCTGGCTGTAGAGATGCGGGATCAGCTCGTCCGACGACAGGTTGCCGAGCTCGCACAGGAAGTCGCGCACATCGCCGTAGGCGCCGTGGAACACCTCGGTGACGACGTAGACCTCGGTGCGGTTGCACGTCGACAACACGACGGCTTCGCGGATGTTGTCGCGCATCGCCAATCCGGCGACGGCCTTGCCGAGTCGATCGGGGACGACCGTGACGCGTTCGAGCAACGACAACGGGCTGCTGCGGTGGTTGATCCCGACGACCAGTAACGACATGGCGATCGAACTCTAGGCGCTCGCACCGCGGCGACGTTCGCCAGGCACGGCTCGGAGTGGAGAGGCCGAAACCGCCGATGCTCGGCGCTGCTCGTGATAGGCCAGGATCTGCAGCTCGACGGCCAGGTCGACCTTGCCCACGTGGATGCCGTGCGGCACGGAGATGACCGACGGGGCGAAGTTCAGGATGCTCGTGACACCGGCGGCGACCAGTGCATCGGCGGCATCCTGCGCGGCGTGTCCAGGAGTGGCGATGACCCCGATCGAGATGTTCCGCTGCTGCACGACCTGGGCGATCTCGTCGAGGTGGCGAACGCGCACACCGCCGATGACCGAGCCGATCTTGGCGGCGTCGACATCGACGATGCCACCGACCGGGAACCCTCGGTCGCCGAAGCCGTTGTAGCCGGCGAGGGCCTGGCCGAGGTTGCCGGCGCCGACGATGACCACGGGCCAGTCGTGGGTGAGGCCCAGTTCGCGGCGGATCTGGTACACGAGGAAGTCGACGTCGTAGCCGACGCCGCGCGTGCCGTAACTGCCGAGATAGCTCAGGTCCTTGCGGACCTTGGCGGCGTTCACTCCACCGAGTTCGGCAAGTTCTTCCGACGAGATCGTCGTGACGCCGTGCTCGAGTTGGTCGGAGAGGATGCGGAGGTAGACGGGGAGACGGGCCACCGAAGCCTCGGGGATCCGTCGTCGCACTCGATTTCCTGCCATGCACCGCACACGTTACGGGGCTCGTGCACACTTTCACAAAGCCGACGGGGCGATTCGCCCGGCGACGTCGGTCACGGGGCGGCGACACCGGCCCGGGGACGGTCAGACGGTCGGCGAAAGTCCGATCCGCAGGGCGTCGTCGAGGCTCCGGCGCACCAGCTTTCCCGACGCGTTGCGCGGCAACGACTCGACGAAAATGATCTTGCTCGGGCACTTGTACCGGGCCAGACGGTCGAGCGCGTGGTCGATCAGCGTCTCCTCGTCCACCAGCGATCCGGGCCGCAGGACGACATAGGCCTTCACGGCTTCTCCGGTGTGTGGATGGGGCACACCGACCACTCCCACCTCGACGACGTCCGGGTGGGTCGCCAGCGCCTCCTCGACCTCGGCCGGGTACACGTTGAATCCCGACACGATCACCAGGTCCTTCGCCCGATCGACGAGGTACAGATAACCATCGTCGTCCGCGGTCGCCATGTCACCGGTCATCAACCAACCGTCGTCGGTGAGTACCGCCGCCGTGGTCTTGGGGTCGTCGAGGTAGCCGGCGAACACGTTGTCGCCACGCACCCACACCTCGCCGACATCGCCCACGAGGGCGTCGTCGCCGTTGGTGGTGACGAGCCGCACTTCGACGCCCTCCAGGGAGCGCCCGACCGAGCCGGGCCGAGCGGGGCCGCCGGTCGAGGTGGTGACGGTCGGCGACGCCTCGGTGAGCCCGTAGCCCTCGAGCACCTCGACGCCGAACCTCTCGCGCATCGCCGCGCCGACGGGCAGCGGGAGACGTGCCGCACCCGACAGCGCGAGACGGACCGTGGAAAAGGCATCGGCCGGCACGTCGTCGAGTTGGGTGAAGGCGCCCCACATGCCGGGCGCGCCGGGGATGACGGTGATGCCGCGGTCGGCGATCGACTGCAGCGCGGTGGTCGGGTCGAACCGCTGCACGAGGACGACGGTGGCCCCGACGGTCAGCGCGAGCCCGAGCACGACGTTCAGGCCGAAGATGTGGAACACGGGCAAGACGCAGTACACCACGTCGTCGCCGTTCATGTGCCCCTCCGCGCTCATGCTCTGGGCGATGTTGGCGCGCAGATTCCCGTGCGTGAGCATCGCCGCGCGTGGGGCGCCCGCGGTCCCGCTCGTGAACAGGAGGACGGCGAGATGATCGGCGTCGACATCGAGGCGCTCGACGGGTTCGGACTCGAGCAACCGCTCGAACGGGATCAGCTCGCTGTCGCCGGCTGCGGCCGGATCGGTGGTGACGACGCCGGTGACGGTGGGAACGGCCGCCGCGTCGACGTTCGCCCAGGTCGCCGTGCACGACCGGTCGATCACCACGAGCGTCGCTCCGACCGTCGCGATCTGCTGCGCAAGTTCCGGCGCGGGGCTCGTGGGGTTGAGCGGGACGACGGCCGCGCCGAGGCCGAGCGCCGCGAGATATGCGACGACGAACGGAACGCCGTTGGTCAGCACGAGTGCGACGCGGTCGCCGTCACCGACGCCGAGCGAGGCGAGCCCGCCGCGGAAGTGTTCGACCTGCGATTTCAACTCGCCGTAGGTGGTGGCGCGGTTGTTCCAGATCAGCGCCGTGGAGTCGGGCGCGTGGTCGTCGATGATCTCGGCAAGATTCACAGGCCCCCTCGGGAGACACTCGCCCCCGACCTTTCGCCCGCGATCGTAACCCACGGGCACCCCGCCGAATGAGAACCGGGCCGAATGAAAACCGGGCCGGCTGTCGTCAGAGCCGGACGAGCGAGATCACGCCGGCGAGCAGGATCGCCACGAGGAGCAAACCGAGGGTCAACGTCGTTGCAGGCCGCACGGCATCACGCTAACGGTGCGTCCGACCACCTGGCGCGCGCCGCCGAGTTCAGTGACCACGCAGCGTGACGCGCTGGGTGACACCAGGTCCGCCCGATTCGTCGGCCGTCAGGGTGACCTGGTCGCCGACGCCGAGCGCGAGTTCCTCGGCCGCCGAGCGCCGATCCATCGCGATGGCGTACAACCCCGAGGAATCGACGATCAGCCCGACGGCACCGGCGCCGATCGCGGCGAACGATTCGGCGAGCCTCGCCGATCGTGTCGTGCCGCCGGTGAGATCGGTGGGATCGCTCGTGCGCATCGCGATCTGCTCGCCGAAGCCGGCCGGGATGTCGTCGGGACCGACGTTGAGCTGAACGTTGCCGAACGTGTCGATCCAGAGCACCTGCGCGATCACCAGGTGGTCGTCGGTCTGGGCGAGCGGGACCACGCCGGGCATCAACAGGTCGATGTCGATCTCGGCGCCGAGGTCGAGCAGATCGACACCGTTGCAGAGGTGCGCTGCGGCCGGTCCGAACACGTCGCGACCGGCGAACGTCGCGCTCGGCGTAGCGAGCTGGTACTCCTTGTTGGTCAACTCGACCGCCCGTTCGGCGCCCCCGACGAGCGCCACGGCCGGGGCGAGCAGCCCGTTGTCGGGACCAACCAGCACACCCTCTCCGCCGGCGACCTCGATCGCCACCGCCCGCCGCGCCGACCCGACGCCGGGGTCGACCACCGCCAGCACGACGCCGGACGCGACGTAGCCGATGCTCCGCGCGAGGGCGAGCGATCCGCCGCGCACGTCGAACGGTGCGATGCCGTGCGTGAGGTCGACGACCGTGGCATGCGGGGCGAGATCGCGGATCACCGATCGGACGACCCCGGCGAACTCGTCGACCAGGCCGTAGTCGGTCAGGAACGAGACGGTGTCATAGCGGCGACCCATGCGTCGCCGAACTGTACCGGCCCGAAAACGCGACAAGGGCCGGTGCCAACCCCCCGATGGCACCAGCCCTGTCGGCGCCGCTCGCCGTTTCCGGCGAACGCGTCTCCACGTGCCGAACGATAGAGGATGAATGGCGATGTGAAAAGTGCCACGTCGAAAAAACAGACAAGTAATTCCGAACTGTGTCTAGCCACTGCCCCTCAAATCGTCGTTTGCGTCGGGATTTCCGTGGGCCGGGCCACGGAAATCCCGACGCAAACGGGACTTTGGGTGGGTCGGGGCGGAGTCGGCGGTCAGGCGAGTTCGCGGCTGCGGGCGGTGGCGGCGGCGACGGCTGCCGCGACGGTGCCGCGCAGGTCGCGCTCTTCGAACACGGCGATGCCCGCCGCGGTGGTGCCGCCGGGCGATGTCACCTGGGCACGGAGTCGAACGGGGTCGAGTTCGCGGTCGAGCAGCAGCGCCGAACCGACGAGGAGCTGGCGGACCACCCGCTCGGCGACCGGACGTTCGAGCCCTTCGGCGACGGCGGAATCGATCAGCGCCTCGGCCACGAGGAACAGATACGCCGGGCCCGAGCCGGCGACGCCGGTGAACGCGTCGAGCAACGGCTCGGCGAGTTCCTCGACCGTGCCGACGGAGCCGAGAATCCGCGCGGCCCATTCGATGTCTGCCGCACCAGCCGTCGCTCCTCCGGCGATCGCTGCCGCGCCCCGACCGACCAGGGCCGGCGTGTTCGGCATCGCGCGGACCACGGCGACGCCGGACCCGACGGCCGACTGGAGCGTCTCGATCCGGACACCGGCAGCGATCGACAGCAGCCGGGTCGCCCCGGCGTCTCGCGCGGCGGCCGCCGCGGCCGCCGCGTCGGGCGGTTTGACGGCGAGGATCGCCGACCGGCACGGCACGGGTTCGGCGCTCACCCGCACGCCCTGAAAGGTCGCCGCGAGCTCGTCGCGCCGGGACTCGACCAGCTCGACCACGCCCAGTTCGGCGGCCCCGAACGCGCCCGAGCCGATCATCCCCCCGAGCAGGGCCGACCCCATGTTGCCGCCACCGATCAACAACACCTCGACGGGCGCCGAACCGGGTACGGAAGTCGCGGCGGCGTCGCCGGGGCTCGTCATGTGACGAAGGTAGCCCGGGTGGGCGGACGAACGGATACCGACTCCCCGAACACCCACCCGGGCTATCCCGAGCGTGGGCGACGTCGACGCGAGAGCGGAAACGTCAGTCGGCGAACCGGCTGGCGAAGGCGATGCGCAAGAACCCCTGGAAGCACTGCTCGACCGTGGCGTACAGCGTGCCGAGCGCCCGGTCGATCTCGACGAGCGACACCATCGACACGGGGATCTCCCCGCGCAGGAAGACGGCGTCCTCGATGCCGATCGAGAAATGCGCCCCGACCAGACGCTCGTTGCGACGCAGCAGGTTCTCGTACAGGATCGCCGCGTTCTCCTCGGGGGCCGGGAGCACGTAGGTCTCGTAGCGGAGGGTGCGCTGGCTCAAGCGTGAGCCACACGGTGGTGAACTCCTTGTCGTCGCCACGCATCCGCACGTACCAGCGGATCGTGCCGTCGTCGGAGCGGTCGACCGCGAGGATGTGGTCGTGCTCGCCGCGCAGCGTGTCGAGCCACCCATCGATCTGACGTTCGACCTCGGCCAGCTGTTCGGCGTCGAAGATCTCGATCACGTGCACGACACCCGTTCGCGCACCGTGAGGTCGCTGTAGAGCCGTCGCAACCGCGCCGCGGCGAAACTCCACGTGTACCTCCTGGCCCGCTCGACCGCGGCGGCCGACATCGCACGGTGCAGGTCGCGGTCGTCGAGGATCTCGGCGATCGCACGCGCATAGTCGTCCGGGTCGCGACCCTCGATGAGCCGTCCGGTCCGACGGTCGTCGACGAGGCTCAGCAGCCCGCCGACGGCGCTGGCCACCACGGGGACACCGCATGCCGCGGCCTCGAGCGCGACGAGGCCGAAACTCTCGCTGCGACTCGGAACGAGCACCACGTCGGCGGCCCGGTAGTAGGTCGACAGGATGTGGTGCGGTTGCGGCTCGACGAAGTGCACCTGCTCGTGGAGTCCCAACTCGTCGACCAGCGCCCGGATCCGAGCGGTCTCGAGATCGCCGTCGTCGCCGCTTGCGCCGCCCACGATGAGGAGCTGCGCATCGGGCCGACCGAGCGCGGCAAGGGCGCGCACCGCCACGTCGGGGCCCTTCAGCGGCTGGATGCGACCGACGAACAACAGCACGGGTGCATCGGTGTTGAGCGACAGCGCCCGACGCGCGCCCGTGCGTTCGCCGGGAGCGAAGAAGGCGTGCTCCACACCGGGAGCGATGATCTCGATCCGACCCTGGGGATTCCCGTACAACCGGCGGAACTGCTCCTCCTCGGCATCGCAACTCACACAGATCGCGTCGGCACAACCGACGATCTCCGTCTCGGCGATCTCGCGCCACAGCGGCTCGGGATCGCCGCCCTCGGCCTTCACCCGGGCGAGCGTGTGGAACGTCGACACGAACGGCACCTCGAGGTCGTGCTTGAGTCGATGGCCGACCACCCCGCTCAGCCAGTAGTTGGCGTGGATGACGTCGGGTTGTTCGTGCTGGTCGATCCAGTCGAGGACACCGGCGTGGAACGCATCGGTGACGTCGGGGAGCGCCTGTTTCGGCAGGTGGTGCGGACCCGCCTCGATGTGGACGACGCGATGGCCCGGCTCGACGAGGACCTCGCGTGGCAGACCGGGCCGATCGGCCCGCGTGAACGTGGTGCAGTCGATGCCCGCCTGGGCGAGGGCCGACACCAACTCGCGGACGTAGACGTTCATGCCTCCACTGTCGCCGGCACCGGGCTGGAGCAGCGGCGACGTGTGGAGCGAGATGTTCGCGACACGTTGCACAGCTCCGTGAACGATAACCAGGCCGCCCCCGTGTTATGCCGCCGACCGCGTGGGCGACCGTTGTGCCGGCCGGACGCTCGGCCGACCTCGACGCCACGACGAGATCCGCCGTGAGGCCGAGCCAACGATTAGAGCGTGTCGATCGACGCTTCGCCGTCGCGGTAGCGGCGGACCAGCTCGGCACTCAACGCATCGAGGCGGTCGAACCGCTCGCGACGATCGGACGAGACCCGCTGCTCGAACGCGGCGAGCGACTCGAACAACACGCCGAGTTCGGCATCGTCGAGCTCTTTCAGGTGGCCGAATCCGAGACGCGCGCAGAGCTCGTCGAGTTCGACGGCGAGCGGATGGTCACTGAGGTCCTCGGTCGGGCGCGGCGGCCGGGCCGGGCCTCCGGTGAGGTGCTGCGACAGCACGGCGCGAAGGTCGTCGGCCGCTCCACCCTCGGCAGTGTCGCCCCGATGCACCTGCTCGACCTTCACCATGTCGAGCCGGGCCTGCGCCACACGACGGGCGTACGACACGGCATCGTCTTCGAGTTGCAACTGTTGACGCAGCCCGCGCAGGTCGTCGAGGCTCAGCGCGGTGGGGTCGGGCGTCTCGGTCATGGCGTCTTCATCCTCCTGACACCGGTGGCAGGACCGCCACCTCGTCATGTGGGCCCACTCGGGTGTCGGGGTGAGCGGTGTCGCCGTTCACCCAGATGCGGCACGTGGCCAGCACGTCGCTGAATCGTTGGCCGTAGCGGCGTTCCGCGGCAGCGAGCACTTCGGCCACCGTAGTGCCGTCCAGCACGTCGGTTCCGGTACCCGCGGCGTCGCGTGCCGAAGCGAACAGACGGATGGTGGCCATGGCTCGGATCCTACGTGGGCTGCAATGCAGCTGACAGACTGCGCCGATGAACGATGCCGACGCGATCGACTTCGCGCTCCTCCTGCTGCGCTGCGGCGCGGGTGCCGTGATGCTGGCGCACGGCATCAACCACATCCGGCCCAACATCGACGGGACCGCGCGGTGGTTCGGCTCGATGGGGATGAAGCCACCCAAGGTGCAGGCCTGGCTGGCGAGCATCACCGAGATCGGCAGCGGGATCCTCCTGCTGCTCGGACTGCTCACACCGTTCGCGGCGGCCGGCATCGTCGGCGTGATGGCGGTGGCGTGGGCGATCAACCACCGCGGCAACGGGTTCTTCATCTTCCGCCCGGGTGAGGGCTGGGAGTACGTCATGACGCTCGGCATCGTGGGCATCGCCCTCGGTGCGCTGGGACCCGGCCAGTGGTCGCTCGACGAGGCGTTCGACATCCGCGACGACCTGATCGGCACGACCGGCCTGCTGATCGCCGCCGTTGCGGGCATCGGTGGAGCGGCCGTGCTGCTGCTCACCTGCTGGCGTCCACCGCCGAAGACCAGCTGACGGCGACACGTTCCGAAAAGTGGCGCAGATGTCGCGCTGAGCGCGACATCTGCGCCATTTTCGGAGGAACGCAGCCGGTAGCCTGCGCGACCTGTGGGTACCGAGAAGCGTGAACGTCAGAAGGCCAATCGAGCACTGCGGCAGCAGGAGATCCAGAAGGCCGAGTCCCGTCGACGCACCTTCCGCATCGGGGCGATCGTGGTCGGCGGTCTCGTCGCGGTGTTCGGCCTCGCCTTCATCGCCAGCGTCGTGACCGGCGACGACGATGAAACCCCGGTGTCGACCGAGGTGGTCACGACCGAGTCGCTGGTCCCCGGCGACTCGCTCGCCCCGGCGGCCAGCGAGCCGGTGTCGTCGGCCCCGGTGTCATCCGATCCGGGCGCGATCGCACCCGTCACCAGCGACACCGCGTCGAGCGAACCCGCCTCCAGCGTGGCCTCGACCGTGACCTGCCCGCCCGCCGAAGGAGTCACCGAGGCCGTGCAGGAGTTCGACTCGGCCCCACCGAACTGTCTCGACCCTGCGGCCTCGTACCAGGCGATCGTCACCACCAACAAGGGCGAGTTCACGATCGATCTCGATGCCGAGGCGGCGCCGCTCACCGTCAACAACTTCGTGTTCCTCGCCCGCAACCTCTACTACGACGACACGCCGTGCCACCGGATCATCACCGACTTCGTCGTGCAGTGCGGTGACCCGACCGGCACCGGCACGGGTGGGCCTGGCTACGAGTTCGCCGACGAGCTCCCCGCGGCGGGGGCGTACCAGCTCGGCTCGATCGCGATGGCCAACAGCGGCCCCGACACGAACGGCAGCCAGTTCTTCATCATCACCGGCGACCAGGGCGTCGCCCTGCCTCCGAGCTATTCGCTGTTCGGTCAGGTCACCGACGGACTCGACACCACGGTGGCCGATCTCGCCGCGACGGGTTCTGCGTCGGGCACGCCGACCGAGCCGGTGCAGATCCAATCGGTCCGCATCGTCCAGTCCTGACGACCGCTCGCCACTGCGTCAGCAGGTGAGCTGATCGGCGAGTTCGGCGAGCACTGCGCCGCCCACACCGATCGACAACAGGTACCCGGGGATCGACCCGTGGGTCGCCCGGAGTTCGGCGAGCAGCCGGGCGATCGCGGCCGGATCGGAGGCGAACATCATCGCCGGTCGCTCGTTCATCAGCGCGAAGCCCTCCGGTGAGTTGACCTCGAGCCACGCCCGCATGCGCTGCATACCGATCGTGGTCAGTCCGTAGTCGGCGCAGATCGCCTCGTCGTCGACGCCCAGACCGCCGAGAATCAACGCGGCGAGGATGCCGGTGCGGTCCTTGCCGCCGGCGCAGTGGAACACCGCGGGGGTGGCCTCGGGCAGCGACAGGATGCTGATGGCCTGGGCGAACCGGTCGGCTCCGGTGGTGAGCATGTCGTGGTAGGCCCAGACGAGGAACTCGACGGCGCCATCGGCGGTGTCGGGGAACTCCGGCACGCCGGTCTCGATCCAGGTGACGTCGACGATCGGCAGGTGGTGGAACGCAACCGGGTACCGCTCGAGGGGAAACCGGCCGCGATCGGCGAGTTCGGTCGCCGAGCGGAGGTCGATCACGGTGCGGACGCCGAGCGCATCGAACACGTCGAGATCGGCGTCGGTGAGGTTGGCGAGTCCGTCGGCCCGGAAGAGCCGTCCGTGGCGAATCACCCGGCCGTCGGCGATCGGGTATCCGCCGAGGTCACGAACGTTGTGCGCACCCTCGAGTTCGATCCCCCGTGGCTGCGTCATGCTGCGACCGTACCGACGGCGGCCGACCGCGGAGCCCGGGAGACCCCGGTAATCGGTCACAGCGATGAGCGAACGGCCCGACGGGGGGCGCTTCGCTCATGGCTGGATGATCGGGCTCGTTCCGGTGAGCAACGGCCCAGGGCTGGACGCTTCGCTCATCGCAACGTCAGTCGGAGCGGTCGCGGGCGAGATCGTCGATGTCGTCGAGATCGACGTCGCCGTGGCGGTGCGTCGCCCGGCTGATGGCGTGCGCGCCGAGCGGTGCACTGAGCAGCTGCAGCACCACGACCAGGAGCAGGGTGCAGATGGCGAGCGACGTGTGGATGTGGAAGGCCGCGCCGATGGCAACGAGCACGATGCCGAGCGTCGGCGCCTTGGCCGCGGCGTGCATCCGCGAATAGACGTCGGGGAACCGCACGGCACCGATGCCACCGATCATCGTGAGGGCCGCGCCGAGCAGGATCAACACGTCGCCGACGACGTTCACGAGTCACCCCGGTATTCGATGAAGCGGGCGATCGCCACCGTCCCGACGAACGCCACGAGGGCAGCGACGAGCACGGTCTCGACGGTGATGCCGTTCTGCCGGCGGGCGGCGAACACGATGATGCCGATCACGAGCACCGACAGCAGGCCGTCGAGCCCGACCGACCGATCGGGCAGGCTCGGGCCGCGCAGCAGCCGGTACAGGAAGCAGACCGCGCCGATCGCGAGGAGCACGAGGGCGATGGACGTCAACGCGAGCTCCTCTCGTCGTCGAGTGCGGCACGCATCGACCGCTCACCGAACGCGGCCACCGCGTACCGCTCGAGCCGGTACACGTCGCGGCGCGCCGACTCGGCGTCGACGAAGTGCAGCGCGTGGATGTACAGCGTCGGCACGCCGGCGGTCCCCGGTTCCGGTGCACGCACGTCGACCGTGAGCGTGCCGGGCGTGAGCGTGACGCAGTTGGCGACGAGCGTGTTGATCGCGGCCGAGGAGGTGTGCATGGGGACCGCCACGATCGCCCGGTTGAGCGACGAGCCCGGCGTGACGATCTCGCGGGCGACGACGAGATTCGAGACCACGAGCTGACCGGCGAAGTACACGACAAACCACAACGCCGCGAGCGGATGGAACGAGGTCGACGCGGTGAACCGGGTACCCGTCGGCCAGGCGAACACCACGACGAGCAGTGCGACCATCACGCCGGCCGCGACGTTGGACAGCGTGAGCTCACCCCACAGCAGCACCCACAGCGCGGTCAGCCAGACGACGAGCACGGGTGTGCGCAGCCCGTTCACGAGCGACCTCCGAGGACGGCCTCGACGTACTGCGACGGGTCGAGGAGTTGCGTGGCCGTCCGTTCGGCGAGGGCGTACAGCGGCCCGGCGAACACCATGATGGCCAAACCGAGCAGCACCAGCACCACCGTCGACGCCGTCATCAGCACCGGCATGCGCCCCGACGAGGTGGCCAAGCGTGCCTCGACCGCCGGATCGGCCTCGCCCCAGAACACGCGGCTCCAGATCCGGCTCATCACGTAGACGGTGAGGAGGCTGACGGCGAGGCTGACCGCGACGATCACCCACTTCTCCGACTGGATGCCGGCGTCGACGAGCGCGAACTTGCCGACGAACCCGGAGAACGGTGGGATCCCGGCGATGCTCAACGCCGGCAGCGCGAAGAGCACGGCGATCGTCGGCGTCGAGCGCACCATGCCCCCGAGGCGCGACAGCCGGTCGGTGCCGGTACGGAACTCGGCGAGGCCGGCGACGAGGAACAGCGACGACTTCACCACGATGTGGTGGACGATGTAGAACACGGCGCCCGCGATGCCTGACAGCGTGAACAACGCCAGCCCGAAGATCATGTAGCCGATGTGACTGACGATGTGGAACGACAGCATGCGGCGCAGGTCGTCCTGGGCGAGCGCGCCGAGCACGCCCACCACCATCGTCAGGCCGGCCACGACGAGCAGCAGCGAGCCCTGCTGCGCGTCCGACGGGAACAGCAGGGTCTGCGAACGGATGATGGCGTACACACCGACCTTCGTCAGCAGCCCGGCGAACACCGCGGTGATGGCCGTCGGCGCGGTCGGATAGCTGTCGGGCAACCAGAAGAACAGCGGGAACAGGCCGGCCTTGATGCCGAACACCACGATCAACAACAGCGAGAAGCCGACGCGCACGCCGTGCGAGAGCTCCGGCATGCGCACGGCGAGTTCGGCCATGTTGACCGTGCCGGTCGCCGAGTAGATCAGCGCCAGCGCGACGACGAAGAACGTCGACGCGATCAGGCTGATCACCACGTACGTCATGCCGGCGCGCACCTGACCGGGCCGACCGCCGAGCGTGAGCAGCACGTAGCTGGCCACCAGCATCATCTCGAACGCCACGAACAGGTTGAACAGGTCACCGGTGATGAAGCTCGCCGACACGCCCGCGGCGAGCACGAGGTACACGGATCCGAACGCCGCGTAGCGCGACTCCTCCTGGCCCTCGCCGATGGCGTAGACGAACACCGTCAGCAACATGATCGACGACACCACGAGCATGATCGCGGCAAGATCGTCGACCACGAGCGAGATGCCGAGCGGCGCCGGCCAGCCGCCGGCCTGCGTCACGCCGATGCCGTCGTCCTGGACGCGCACGAGCAGCACGATGCTGACGACGAGGTTGCTGGTGAGCGCGGCCAGGACGACGATGCGCTGCGCCCACCGGGCACGGGCGGCGATCACGCACAGCGCCGCCCCCAGCAGCGGCACGATGATCGGGAGCGGGATCAGCGCGTTCACGACCGGTCTTCCTCCGCCGCCTGGGCGCGCTCGGCAGCTTCGCCGTCGCGCACGAACTCGTCCTGCGTCCGGCGGGCGACGTACCGGTCCTCGACGTCGTCTTCGACCACGTCGTCGTGGGTCATCTGCCAGCTCCGGAACGCGAGGGCGAGGAGGAAGGCGGTGACACCGAACGTGATCACGATCGACGTCAGTGCGAACGCCTGCGGCAGCGGGTCCGAGAAGTCCTGCTGATCGCCGGTGCCGATGATCGGCGCGATGCCGCCGGCGCCGCCGGAGATCACGAGCAGGAGGTTGGTCCCGTGTCCGATGAGCCCGATCCCGATGAGGATCCGTGAGAGCCGGCGCTGCAGGAGGAGGAACGTGCCGGTGGCGAACAACGCCGCCGACGTGAAGGCGAGCAGCACACTCACCGGCTGACGTCCTGCGGTTCGGCAACCGACCCGTCGCCGGTCGCCGGATCGGTGGCGGCCTGCTCGTCGCCGAAGGCCTCGAACGCCATCAGCACGAGCCCGATCACCACGAGGGCGACGCCGAGGTCGAACGGCAGCGCGCTCGTGACTTTCACGTGGTGGAACAACGGCAGGTCGAACTCCTTGGCGCCGTGCTCCAGGATCGAGCCGCCGAGCACCACGGGCGCCAGCGCGGTCGTGGCCGCGACCAGCAGGCCACCGCCGAGGATGACGTGGGGCCGGAGCCGGAACGACGAGCGAACCGCATCGACGCCGCCGGCGACGTAGCGCAGCGAGATCGCCGCACCGATCATGAGGCCACCGACGAAGCCACCCCCCGGACGATTGTGCCCGGCGAGGAGGAAATAGATGCCGAGCACCAGGATCGACGGATACAGCACCTTCATCGAGGTGTCGAGCAGCGCCATCGGACGGGCGTGGATCGGCTCGACGGGAGTGTCGGAGCGCGGGGATTCGGGACCGGGCTCCATCGTCATTCGACGATCTCCTCGAACACCGGCGCCGCACGGTCGGACCGTCGCCGGCCGGAGCGGGCCAGGCTGACGGCACCGACGGCTGCCACGAGCAGCACCGCGATCTCGCCCATCGTGTCCCAACCGCGGAAGTCGACGAGGATCACGTTGACCACGTTGCTGCCCTTGCCGAGCGGTTCGGACCCTTCGATCATGGCCGCGGCGGTCGACGGGCCCTCCACGTCGGATCGCGCCTGGCTCGCCACGATGGCGAACACGAAGATGCCGACGCCGACCACGAGCGACACGGCGATCCGAGCGGGAAGGCCGCGCGCCGCCGGCGCGGGCGTCCACGTGCGCGGCAGGAACCGGAGCACCAACACGAACAGCACCGTGCTCAACGTCTCGATCGCGAACTGGGTGAGTGCGAGGTCGGGCGCGCCCTGCACGACGTACAGCGCCGCCATCGTGTACCCGACGGCGCCGAGCATCAGCACGGCGGCGATGCGGTGGTGGACGATGCAGGCACCGAGAGCGGCGCTGAGCATGATGGCCACGAGCCCCACGTGGGCGGGGTGATCGACCAGCTGCGGTACGCCGTCCCAGTCGGTGGCCAAGGGGATCAGCGGCACGACGACGCCGACGAGCAGAATCACTCCCAGATAGATCGGCAACGAGCCGTTCTGCACCACGCCGGTGACCCGTCGGGCGGTGACACCGATGCCGCGCAACACGCCGAGGAACGCCCGGTCGCCCGTCGGCACGATGTGGGCGGCGTCGGAGAATCGCCGCTGGGCGGCCGCCACCGGCGATCGGAACCACGTGATCGCGATGCCGCCGGCGATGATCACGGCGGACAGCACCACCGCCTCGTTGAAGCCCGACCAGAGGGTGACAGGCGCCGGGTGCGTGCCTGGATAGAGAGCGACGGTGGCACCTTCCACCAGCGCGTCGATCATCCTCGGCGCGAGCCCCGCGGCGACCGTGAAGACCGTGAGGAGCGCCGCCGGGCCGATGAATCCCAGCCCCGGTGCGTGCGCCGTCGACGACACATCCTGCTCGTCGGCGTGGCCGAACCGTCCGAACACCCCGAGCACGAACCGCGCCGAGTAGGCGAACGTCAGCATCGAGGCGATGACGATCACCGTGAGGACGGCGCCCGCACCGACGAAATCCCCGTGCTCGACGTAGCCGTCGAGCGCCTTCTCCTTGGCGATGAAGCCGAGCAGCGGCGGGATGCCGGCCATCGAGGCGGCGCTGATCACCGCGACGATCTGCACGAGGCGCCAGTCGCGGCCGAAGCCGTGGAGGAGGCGGACGTCGCGGGTACCGGCGCCGTGGTCGACGATGCCCACCACCATGAACAGCGCCGCCTTGAACGCGGCGTGGGCGAGCAGCAGCACCATGCCGGCCTCGGCGAGCTGGTAGCCGCCCACGCCGAACACCAGCATCATGAAACCGAGCTGGCTGATCGTGCCGTAGGCGAGCAACAGTTTGAGGTCGTTCTGGCGCAGGGCGCGCAGCCCACCGACCATCATCGTGACGGCGCCGACGACCAGCACGAGGAGCCGCCACTGGCCGGTCAGGGCGAAGATCGGCGCGAGGCGGGCGACGAGGTAGACGCCGGCTTTCACCATCGTCGCCGAGTGCAGGTAGGCGCTCACCGGGGTGGGCGCGACCATCGCGCCCGGGAGCCAGCTGCTGAACGGCGCCTGCGCCGACTTGGTGAACGCCCCGACGAGCACGAGCACGATGCCGGCGTTGACGATCGATCCCGCCGGCGGATCCGCGGCGAGTTCGGAGATCAGGTACGTGCCGGCGGCCTCGCCGATCATGATCAGGCCGGCGAGCATCGCCAGTCCGCCACCGGCCGTGATGAACAGCGCCTGGAGGGCGGCGGCCCGGGCGCGGGGATTCGTGTCGTCGTTGCCGATCAGGAGGTACGACGTGATCGAGGTGAGTTCCCAGAACACGAACAGCCCGATCAGCTGATCGCACAGGACGACGCCGAGCATCGCGCCGGCGAAGAGGGTGAGCACGCCCGCGAGGCGGGCGACGCCGGGGAATTCGGTGTCGTGCGCGTCGCCGTGACCGCTGTCGTGCGGCGCGAAGTAGCCGAGCGCGTAGATGCAGATCAGCAATCCGATGCCCGAGACGATCGCGACCATCAGGAGGGCGAACGCGTCGAGCCGCAGGTCGATGGTGATGTCGAGGCCGCTCACCCAGGTGAACGACTCGGTCACCGGCTCGCCGTCGACGACGCCGCTCCATCGCGTCGCCGCCCACACGAGCACTGCGGCCGGAGCCACCGCGGCGACCGCGAAGGCCCGGCGTCCGAGCACCCGGCCGGCGGCGACGATGGCGGTGCCGACGACGAGGTGAAGGGCGAGCAGCACGAACATGGTGGGCGGGGTGCGTCCAGCACCGTTCGAGCCGACACTAGGCGGAGCGCTGTTCGGCTGGGCGGAACGCCTTCCGGCTTGGCGGAGTTACCCATCGGTAACTACGGTCTGGGGCCATGAACATTCAACGTGTGGGGGTACTCGGTTCAGGGATCATGGGGTCGGGGTTGGCCGAGGTGGCCGCCCGCGCCGGCTACGACGTGGTCGTTCGATCACGGTCGCAGGCGGGTGCGGACGCGGTGTACACCGGGCTCGACGCCGGTCTCGCTCAAGCAGGTGGCCAGGGAGAAGCTGACCGATGAGGAGCGACAGGCGATCCTCGGCCGGATCACGGTCACCGACGACATCAGCGAGCTGGCACTGGCCGACCTCGTGATCGAGAGCGTCGTGGAGGACCTGGCGGTGAAGAAGGCACTCTTCGCCCAACTCGACGAGATCGTGCGGCCCGAGGCGATCCTCGCCACGAACACGTCCACGCTGCCGGTCGTCGACCTGGCGATGGCCACGAAGCGGCCCGAGCTGGTGTGCGGCATCCACTTCTTCAATCCGGCACCGATGATGAAGCTCGTCGAGATCATCCGGCCGATCACCGCGGCCGACGAAACGATCGCCGTGGCGACCGCGTTCGCCGCCTCGTGCGGCAAGGACGCGGTCGAGGTGAAGGACCGTGCCGGCTTCATCGTCAACGCCCTGCTGTTCCCCTATCTCAACAACGCGGTGCGCATGTGGGAGCAGGGCACGGCGTCGATGGCCGACATCGACACCGCCATGCAGGGCGGCTGCAACTTCCCGATGGGGCCGTTCGCGTTGCTCGACCTCGTCGGTCTCGACACGTCGCTGTCGATCCTCGACGCGCTGTACCAGGAGTTCCGCGACGCGAACTACGCCGCCGTGCCGACGATCCGCCGGATGGTCGCCGCCGGCCAACTCGGCCGCAAGGCCAAGCAGGGCTTCTACACCTACTGAGCAACCTGTCGCGCGGGGTCAGGCACCACGCAACAGGTTCCCGCCGGTCCGATTGGCAGAATGGGGCAGTGAGCGGAGGCGTGCCCCTCTTCGGCCGGGGTGGCGGCGAGCCCGTCGAGCCGGCCGCGTCGCGCTTCGCCATGCCCGATCCGGGCTCGGCGACGCCGGGCGACGATCTGATCGCGATCGGTGCCGATCTCGCCCCGGGAACGTTGCTCGCCGCGTACCGCGCCGGCATCTTCCCGATGCCCGTCGAGCCGCGCCGCAAGCGCAGCAAGATGGCGTGGTACTCACCCGACCCGCGCGGGATCATCCCGATCGACGGGCTGCACGTGACCCGGTCGATGCGCAAGAGTGCCCGCCGGTTCGAGATCCGCCACGACACG
This sequence comes from Ilumatobacteraceae bacterium, assembly GCA_963752815.1. Lineage (GTDB taxonomy): Bacteria > Actinomycetota > Acidimicrobiia > Acidimicrobiales > Ilumatobacteraceae > Sva-07. The sequence goes on from CAVVZI010000015.1 coordinate 458,068, forward strand.
GTGTTCAGCGAGGTGATGCGCCGGTGCGGCGACCCGACCCGGCCCGGCCGCTGGATCACCGACGAGATCGTGACGGCCTACGACGCCTTGTACGGGCTGGGCTGGGCACATTCGATCGAGGTCTGGCGTGACGATCGCCTCGTGGGCGGCGTCTACGGCCTGCTGATCGACCGGCTGTTCGCCGGGGAGTCGATGTTCCATCTCGAGACCGATGCGTCCAAGGTCGCGCTCATGGCGCTGGTGGAATGGTTGCAGCAGCTCGGCGTCGTGTTGTTCGACGTGCAGTGGACGACACCGCATCTCGTCTCGCTCGGCGCGATCGACGTGCCGCGCAGGAGGTATCTCGAACTGCTCGACGAAGCGGTCGATCGCTCGACCGCCTGACTCGACCACCGGAGGGGTGCTGGACCGGATGGCCGCCCGACCATCCTGTTCCAGTGACCCGCCCAGGGATGGCCGCCCGACCATCCCAGTGACCCGCACGGGATGGCCGCCCGACCATCCCTTGCGGACCCTGGACTCGTTCACCGCTCTGGATGGCCGCCCGACCATCCAGTGCGGATCCAGAGTGGGCGGTCCGCCCACCGCCCACTCTGAGTCCTTCGCCGGCCGAATCCGCCAAACGGCCGGCGTGGTTCCCGCCAGAGGGAAACCTCTCAGAACCGGCGACCACCACCGCAAGGGGAGTTGGGTGATGGTGCCGGTCGTATCGTGTCCTTGCGGACGTACATTCTTCGGTCGGCTCGAGTCCGCACTTGAGCACAAATTCGAAAAACTTTTTGGCCCTCTCGCGACCGGGCTTGACACGACCGGACTTGAGACGCGACGGCCCGAGCCACCACACTTCGTTCATGACGACCGAGCATCGCGACCGAGACCAGCCGTGGCTGATGCGGACGTACTCGGGCCACTCCACCGCGGCGGCGTCGAACGAGCTGTATCGCACGAACCTGGCGAAGGGTCAGACGGGGCTGTCGATCGCCTTCGACCTGCCGACCCAGACGGGCTACGACCCGGACTCGGAGATGTCGCGTGGCGAGGTCGGCAAGGTCGGCGTGCCGGTCGTCCACCTCGGCCACATGCGCACGCTGCTGCGCGACATCCCGCCGGGCCAGATGAACACGTCGATGACGATCAACGCGACGGCGGCGTGGTTGTTGGCGTTGTACGTCGCCAACGCCGAGGAGCAGGGCATCCCGTCGACCGCCCTGCGGGGAACCACGCAGAACGACATCGTCAAGGAATACCTCTCGCGCGGCACCTACATCTTCCCGCCGATCCCGTCGCGCCGGTTGATCGTCGACATGGTGGCGTGGTGCGCCCAGCACGCCCCGAAGTGGAACCCGATCAACGTGTGCTCGTACCACCTGCAGGAGGCCGGCGCGACACCCGAACAGGAGATCGCCTACTCGATGGCCACGGCGATCGGTGTGCTCGACGCCGTGCGCGACTCCGGGCAGGTGTCGCCCGAGCAGTTCTCGCAGGTGTTCGGCGCGATCTCGTTCTTCGTCAACGCCGGCATCCGCTTCGTCGAGGAGATCTGCAAGCTGCGGGCGATGACCGAGCTGTGGGAGTCGATCGGGCGCGATCGCTACGGCGTGACCGATGACAAGGCCCTCCGTTTCCGCTACGGCGTGCAGGTGAACTCGCTCGGTCTCACCGAGGCGCAGCCGGAGAACAACGTGCAGCGCATCGTGCTCGAGATGCTCGCCGTGACGCTGTCGAAGCGGGCGCGGGCCCGGTCGGTGCAGCTCCCGGCCTGGAACGAGGCGCTCGGCCTTCCCCGCCCGTGGGACCAGCAGTGGTCGCTGCGCATGCAGCAGGTGCTCGCCTTCGAGACCGACCTCCTCGAGTACGGCGACATCTTCGACGGCTCGACGGTCATCGAGCAGCGCACGACCGAACTGCGCGACGCGGCCCAGGCCGAACTCGACGACGTCCTCGCGATGGGCGGCGCGTTCGAGTCGGTCGAGACCTTGAAGTCACGGCTCGTCGGGTCGATGGCGACGCGGACCCGCCGCATCGAGATGGGTGACCAGACCGTCGTCGGCGTCAACGCCTTCACCGAGACCAACGTCTCACCGCTCGGCGGCGAGGGCGCGATCCTCAAGGTCGACCACGCCGTCGAGGCCGAGATGATCGCCGACGTCCGGGCGTGGCGGGCGACACGCGATCAGGCGGCCGTCGACGCCGCGCTCGACGACCTGCGGCGGGCCGTGGTGGACGGCGACAACGTGATGCCGCCGTCGATCGCCCTGGCGAAGGCCGGCGGGACCACCGGCGAGTGGGGCACGCTGATGCGCGAGCTGTTCGGTGAGTTCCGCGCGCCGACGGGGGTGTCGGGGGCGACGCGGATCCAGCGCCGGGCTCGGCGACGTGGTCGAGTTCGTGAAGACGATCGCCGGCGGCCCCCCGAAGTTCCTCGTCGCCAAACCGGGCCTCGACGGCCACTCCAACGGCGCCGAGCAGATCGCCGTGGCCGCGCGTGACTCGGGGATGGAGGTCGTGTACTCGGGCATCCGCCTCACCCCCGAACAGATCGCCGCATCCGCCCGCGACGAGGACCCCGACGTGATCGGCCTGTCGATCCTGTCGGGTTCCCACCTCGACCTGGTTCCCGACGTGTTGGCGCACCTGGAGAAGATGGGCGTCGACGCGCCGGTCGTGCTCGGCGGGATCATCCCGGAAGAGGACCGGCAGCGCCTCATCGACCTCGGCATCGCCGCGATCTACACCCCCAAGGACTTCCAGATCGCGAAGATCATGCGCGACGTCGCCGAACTCGCCGTGCGCCACCGCGGCGAGTCGTGACCGAAGATCACGGCGCTGGCTCGAGTGCTTGACGAGGGATCAGCCCGCGAACGACGAGGTCCTGCAACCTCTCATCCCTGGTGAGCGGCGCCGGTTGCAACGCCTGCCGAGGAATGAGCCCGCGGACGACGAGGTCCTGCAACCTCTCATCCCTGGTGAGCGGCGCCGGTTGCAACGCCTGCCGAGGGATCTGCCCGCGGACGACCAGGTCCTGCAACTCTTCATCCATCGACACCGCGGACGTCGGCGCTGCGGGCGGCGTTCGCTCCTGATCGGTCTTCGTCACGACCGCGGCGAACCCCGCAACCGTGACGATCGCCGCGGCGCCGATGGCGAGCATCCTGCGAGTCCGCACGGGGCTGGGTGGGGCGGTTTCGATCTCGTCCATTCGGACGAGGCTTTCGGTGGTGGTCATGGGTGGTTCCTTTGGCTTGTGTTGCCGCTCGCAGGTTCGAGCGGCACTGACCACCACAACTTCGGGGACACCACTTAGAGGCGGCTGCGCGTCACTTGGTTCGGGCTTCGGCCAGCCTCAGGGAGGCGGCGATTGGCCGTCCGAGCGTTCGACCTCGACCCACGTCGCTTCGATCTCGCGAGCGATGTCGAGCGACAGCTCATCGAGGTTGTCCGGTGTTCCTTCCAGGAACAGTCGCACCATCCCGGCCAGAAAGGCACCGTGCCCGATCTCCGCCGGCATCGCGTCGGAAGCGTCGAAGCGCAACTCGTCCGACCGGATCGCCGCTTGCAGACCCTCGACGATCTCACCGACTTCCGGGTTGACGATCTGCGCGGTGTCGAATCGAGCGTTGGCGGGGAGCCCGACCGGCCAGGGACGCCCAGCGGTTGCACTGCCGATGTCCGGTGACGCGAGCGCCGCCATCACCCGGCGGACCTCCGGACGGTCGGTCACCGCCACGGCAATCCCTCCTCCACCGACCACGGCGTCGTCGTGGCCCCGCCCGAAGGTCGGAAACTCGAATGTCGCGAAGTCCCCTTCCTCGTGGCCCGCGACGACCTCCGGCAGGAAGCTGGGAAACGGCGTCATCAGGCACGACCCTGGCTTGTCGAAGAAGTCCTGGAGCGCGTAGGTGAAGGGCCGGATCGCCGCCTGCGGGGGAGTCGTGTCGAGGAATCCTGCCGAGACGACCATCTCGCCGATCGTCCGGATCGCGTTCACCACGACCGGATCGTCGAACGGCACGCGGTGAGCGATCCAATCGTCGTAGAAATCGGCGCCTGCCGTGCGCAGTACCACTGCTTCGACCCAGTCCGTCGCCGGCCATCCATCGTTGGCTCCCCCGCTCTCGATGCCGAGGCAGAACGGCGTCTGGCCGTCAGCGACCATCCGCTGCGCCAACCGCATGAACGACGCCCAGTCGGACGGCGCGGTGTAGCCGAGGTCGGTGAACTCCGGCTCCTTGGTCCACACCAACGACTTCGAGTTCAGCGAGACGATCGCTCCATAGATCGGGCCGGTCGTTGCTGGGCCACACACCCCCGTCGCCGATTCGCGACAGGGAGACGAGATGTGGCCCATAGTCGTCGAGCAGGGTTGCTTCGTCGATGAAGCTGCGCAGATCGACCAACGGGTGGATCGCGGCCAAGTCCGGAAGTTGGCTGGGATCGTTGACCAGGAGGATGTCGCCGGGCAGGCCTGTTTTGGCGACATCGACCGGCGCAGTGGAGCTCTCCGTGCCGCTGATGCGAACGCCGTACTGCTCGCCGACCCCTTGGAGGTTCTGCAGCCATTCTTCTGCGTCACCCGAGATCGCCACCACGACTTCGGCCTGATCGAACGCCACCGCACTGCTGTACGCGGCCTCCCCGCCGAGGTACTCGAGGTCCGCGACCGACGGCTCCTCCGGGCAACCGTCCTTCCCGAAGTACAGGCGGCACTCGTCGGACGACAAGGTGCGCTCCGTGCTCCTCGCCGCGAGATCCATCAATTCGTCGACCGGAAGGACCCACACGCCGTGCACCCCGGTCGGCCCGAACCTCGCCGCGGTCGGCGTGTCATTCGTGACGTCGTATTGGACACCCATCTCCTGCAGCGCCCAATGAACGGCATCGATCGCTTCCGGCACCGCGTACCCGAGTGTGGCTGTCGAACGCACCGCGTACTCCGCCAAGGTGAGCGAGAGCTCGGCGTCGTTGGACAGCGCCGCGGCGGACAGATTGACGAGGCGTTGCGCCTCCTGGTTTCCTTGGAGCTCGGTTTGCGTGTCGCGGGCGTCGTCCTGGCGCTGAACCCACGCAAACGTCGCCAAGATGGCGACCAGCGCCACCATCGACGCCGCAACCAGCAGCTGCCGGGTCCGCCGCCGTGCCCGTCGTTCGGCATCCGTCGTCCGACGCTGCTCGACCTGGCGCACCTGCTGTTGCTCCGCTCGGGCCGCCAGGCTCGCGTCGAGAAACTCGTGTTCCGGCGGACGAAGGCGCATGGTCGTCGTCTCCGCCCACCCGGCGAACGAGTCGAGCCGTCCTCCTGTCAACAGGTACTCGTCGGACTTCTTCGCGCCGAGCCACGCATTCATCTCGACCGCGAGGTGACGCTGGGCGCGGAGATCGTCACCTGCGGCCTCGATCCACTCGCGCAACCTCGTCCACTCGGTGAGCAGCGCTTCATGCGAGATCTCGACGGTCGGCCCGCGAGTGACCGGGTCGCGATCGAAGCTCAGCAGGCGATGCCGGCCGTACATGTCGAGCACTCGCTGCACGCGCCCGGTGTGATCGAGTTCGCCCAGTTCGGACACGAGTGTCCGCCGGCGGGTCGGTGCACTGGTGATGTCGTCATCGATGGCGACGAGACGGAGAAAGACATGACGCACGGTGTCCTCCGCCTCCGGTCCCAGCGCGCTCAGCAGAGAGTCGGCCCGCTTCGCCAAGGTTCGCGAAACTCCGCCGCCCGCCCGGTACGCGCCGATCGTGATCGTTCCGTCGACTCTGGCGTCGAACAGCTCCGTCAGCGTGTACTGCATGAGCGGCAAGGCGCCCGGGCGATCGACGATTTCGCCGACCATCTCGGCCACCACGAGGGGGTCGACCGTGATCCCGACCTTGGCGGCCGGACCGGTGATCGCCGCCTCGAGCTCTTCGATCGACATCGGTGTGATCACCTCGGTCCCGTCGCGCAGCAGTTCGCCGAGACCGCGATGGCGCAGAGGACGGTCGTAGAAGTCGGCACGCAGCGTGACGACCACGCGCGCCCTGCTGCGCGGCGCGGTGACCAGCGCGACGAGCTCGTCGATGAAACGACTCGCAGTGTCCTCGTCGACCTGGGTGAACAGTTCCTCGAACTGATCGATCACCACGAGCAGCTGGTCGCGTCCGTCGGGCAGGGCGCGCTCGACCGCTCGGCCGATGCCACCGGGCGCCAGGACGATGTCGAGCATCGAGGCCGGAGCTTCGATCGCAACACGGGTGAGCGCCGCCTCGAGCTCCTCGAACGGATGGGGCGCCGGTGTCATCTCCACCCGGAACCAGTCCTGCGACATCGGCATCGCCCCGGCCGCCAACGCCGGGACGAGGCCTGCCCGAACGACGCTGGACTTGCCACTTCCACTCGGTCCGACAACGGCAACGAACCGTCCCCGGGTGCCGGGCTCACCCAGTCGGGCGATCAACCGCTCGACGAGTCGCTCGCGTCCGAAGAAATCGGCCGCGTCAGCCGCGGCGAACGACCGCAGACCCTTGTAGGGATTCTCGATCCCAGCATCGTCGAACACGGCGGTGGGCGCGACGCCGAGAGCCTCCGTCAACGCGTGTCCGAACACCGCCGCGTTCGAGTAGCGGCGGAGAGGGTCAACATCCGTGGCGCGATCGAGCACAGTGCGGACCGCTGCCGGGAGAGCACCCCGAACCGCCTGGTAGTCGCCGCTCAGCCCGGTGAGGGCGCGGGCGGCAACGACCGCGAGGCTGTAGATGTCGGACGCCGGCGACATCCGATTCCCGCCGAGCTGCTCAGGCGATGCATACGGCTCGTCGAGCGACGAAATCTGCGACGAGTCGGGTCCCGAATTCGCCCACCGGTCGTCGGACGTCGATGCCATGCCGAAGTCGGTCAGGTAGGCATTGCCGTCGCGATCGATGAGGATGTTCTCGGGTTTGATGTCGCGGTGAACAACGCCGCTGCGGTGCGCAGAGTGCAACGCACTCGTGAGCTGGGCGAACACGGATGCCGCCTGCGCCGGAGCCAACGCCCCGTCCACGAGGAGGTCGGCGAGGCTGCGGTCACCGATCAACCGCATCACCAGATAGGCGGCATGTGGCTCGCGCCAATAGTCATACAGCGGGACGATGTGTGGGTGTTCGAGCCCCGCGACGATCTGTGCTTCGGCCTCGAACCGCCGGATGAAACGCGGATCGTCCGCCAGCTCGGGTGCAATGACTTTGATCGCCACCTCACGTCCCACGATCGGCTGATAGGCGCGATACACAGCCCCGAACGCCCCGCGGCCGAGCACGTCGCGCAGTTCGTATCCCCGCACCGTCAGACCGGTCCGGGGTCGGTTCTTGGCCGCCACCGCTTCGCGATCGAGCAGCAGTGTCTCGTCGTCCGTCAAGATCTGCTGCTCCAGATCGCGCAACGATCGCGACGGATCGACACCCATCTCCGCAACGAGCCGCTTTCGATACGCAGCGAACACACGAAGCGCCTCCGCGGTTCGGCCGCACCGGTACAGGGCGAGCATCAGCGAGGCGACGAAACCATCACGCAAGGGATGCTGCCGCGCGAGGCCCTTCAGCTCCGAGACGAGTTCGCCCGCGAGACCCGAGCGGAGATCGGCATCGACCCGCATTTCGGTTGCTTCCAACCGGAGTTCCTCGAGCCGAGCGATCTCGGCCTGCGCCCATCCCTCGTAGACGAACTCCTCCAACGCATGCCCGCGCCACAGTGCCAGCCCGTCGCGAAGCGTCGCGGCTGCCGATCCCGGATCGGAGTCAGCGACGTTTCTCGCTTCGTCGACGCTCCGTTCGAACCTCCGGACGTCGATGTCCGAGGGGTCGACCGACAAGACGTAGCCAGGGCTCCGCGTGAGCAACACCGTGCCCTCCGACCGCTTGGCGCGGTCGGGCTCCAGCGCGCCGCGGAGTCCTGACACGTAGACCCACAAGGAGTTGTGCTTGTCGGACGTGCCGGAATCGCCCCACAGCTCGTCGAGGATCCGATCCGTCGACAGCACGCTCGCGGCGTGCACCAGCAACAAGGCGAGCAGCGCTCGCTGTCGTTGGCTTCCGAGGTCCACCGGCTCGCCGTCCCGAAGGACTTCAAGGCGGCCGAGGAGTCGGAACTCGATCCCCATCGATCTCCCTTCGTCCGAATGTTAGAACCCGTGGGCGAGCCGCTGAACGAAACGATGGTCTCGGCGCCTTAACGGTGACTTAGCCGCAGAAGGAGACCCGGAAGTCCCTGACGAAAAGCGGTCCGTCGGCCCCGGTCGTGACGATCGCAAGGTGCAACGACCCCGAATTGCGGTGGCCGCACGACCAGCGTTCAGGAGGTCCCCGTGTCCACGATCGACGGTCGGAAGGCCTCGCTCGCCGACCACGCTCTCGGTCGCTCCCGACGATCGCGCGATCGTCGCCGCGCTGAGGCGTGAAAAGTCTGGACCTCGCTCAGGTCAGTGCCGGAGCGGGGAGTTCTCGCTGGATCCAGCCGTCGAGCACGGGGCTCGACTCGAAGCTGACGATCAGCGCGTAGCGCGGCGCATCGCCGGGATGCACGACGACGTGCCACAGCCGCTGCGTGTCGACGACGAACCGGGCGCCCTTGTGGAGCGGCACTCGCACCTCGGTGGATGGGTCGGGCAGGCCATCGGCGCCGTTGTCCATGAGGAGCATGTAGCTGTCGGGGTTGTCGGTGAGTTCGACCCAGGACCGAACGACCCACCCCTCGTCGTCGGGGTTGAACCGGTTGTTGTCGTCACGGTGGATCGACCGGATGGCGGTCTCGCGGTCCTGCGGCTCGAGCTTGATCGTGCGGACCCGGCCGAAGTTGGCGCCGACGTTCTCGACGTAGTCGCCGGATGCTCGGTGCGACCTCGGCGTTCGACGTCCACAGGGCGTCCTTGTCGGTCTTGCCCTTGTCCCAGAAGCCCCGGCAGTCGAGCTCGCCGTCAGCGGAGGCGATCGGCGCGAAATTGGTGTCCCCGCCCGACTTCCAGTCCATGTACTCGAGGGCCAGGTACTCGGACTCCGGGCACTCGAAGGATGCGTCGGCGAGCTGCACCCAGCCGGTCTCGGCGAGCACGTCGAGGCGCGGGTGGGGCGTGTCGAGCGGAATCTTGACGCTCCAGTGTTCGGCGTTCGGCCAGAAGCTCATGGCCGAAAGTCTACGGAACGTCTCGTGCCGCGGGCCGGCATCACCCTCCGCGATCAGCCGACCGTGGTCGGGGCGGGAAGCTCGGCGACGACGGTGACGCCGCTCGGGATCTCGATCGTCTGACCCGCCTGGATGTCGTCGGGGTTGGCGAGGCCGTTGAGATCGACGATCGACTGGACGGTGACCCCGAAGCCCGTCGCGATCGTGCCGAGCGTGTCGCCGCCCTTGATCACGTAGAAGCGCTGGCCGGGAGGAACCGTGGTGCTCGTGCTGGTGGTGACCGCGATCGTCGTGCGGATCGGTGGGAGCGTCTCGCGTGACGCCTTGTCGGTGGTGCCGCACCCCGCGACCGCCACCACCATGACGATCGCCGCCAGACCAGTGGTCCCGAGTGCTCCCCTGCCGATCATCGGAGCCGATGCTACGGGCCGATCGATGCGCACGGCCAGCACGCCACGTCGTACCCTCGTCCCGTGGCGCCGTCAGCAACCCTCGAGGTCGACTATCCGGGCGCCGAGCGACCCGCCCGCCAGTACCACCTGTACCCGAACGGCGTCGGTATCGCGGTGCACGAATGGGGCGACGAGGACGCCCCGCCGCTCCTGCTCGTGCACGGTGGCATGGATTTCGCCCGCACGTACGACGTGTTCGCCCCGAGGTTGGCCGCCGCGGGATGGCGCGTCGTCGCCTGGGACGCTCGCGGCCACGGCGACAGCGCCCACGTCGAGCTGTACTCGTGGGACGCCGACATGCGCGATGCGCTGGCGGTCTTCGATCATGTGTCGCCCGGTCGTCCGGTGCCCGTGATCGCGCACTCCAAGGGCGGGGCGCTGATGACGCAGCTCGCCGACGCGCAGTCGTTCCGGTTCTCGCATCTGGTGAACATGGACGGGATCCCCTGGACCAGGCGGATGCCCGACATCGCCGAGCACGAACGGTCGAAGATGATGGCCGACGAACTGGCCGGCTGGCTCGACCATCGGCGCCGCACGGCGACCTCGCGGCGCCGACCGGGAACGATCGACGAACTGGCACGCCGTCGCGGGCTGATGAACCCGCGCCTTCCCGTCGAATGGCTGCGTCGATTGGTGACCGTTGGCGGGTTCGAGTCCGACGACGGTTGGCGCTGGAAGATCGACCCGGCGATGCGGTTCGGCGGCTTCGGGCCGTGGCGCCCGGAGTGGACACTGATGCGCCTCCCGGGCCTGCCGATGCCGTTCCTCGGCATCCTCGGTGGGGTCGACGAGGTGATGGCGTGGGGCACGCCGCTGCAGAAGGTCATGCGGTACATGCCGCTGAACGGTCGCTGCGAGGTGCTCGACGATGCCGGACACTTCGTCCACATCGAGCAACCCGACCTGGTCAGTTCGATGGCGTTGGAGTTCATCGGGAGCGGCTCGTGACGACCGAGATCGTCGTCCACGGCAAGATCGAGCTGGCGCTGCACCATCTGCGCCCGGCCGGCGACACGCTCACGAACGGCATTGGCACGAACCGCACCGGCACGAACGGCACTGGCACCCGCCCGCTGCTGCTCCTGCACGGTCTCGGCGAGTCGTCGCCGACGGATGTCCCCTGGTACGTCGCGACGTGGCCCGGTCCGATCGCCGCGCTCGACTTCACCGGCCATGGCGACTCGAGCGTCTCGCGCGGCGGCGGGTACACCGCCGAGATCCTGCTCGCCGACGCCGACGCGGCGCTCGGCGCGCTGACCGACGGTGACCCCGAGCGGGCGATCACGGTGCTCGGTCGCGGGCTCGGCGCCTACATCGCCCTGCTCCTCGCCGGCGCCCGGCCGACACAGGTGCACGGCGCCATCCTGGCCGACGGGCCCGGCCTCGCCGGCGGACCGACGGGGCCGACGTCGCAGAGCTTCTTCTCGCTCCCGACCGATGGCAGCTCCCCCGATCCGTACGCCCTCGTCGAACTCGGGCGCGACCTTCGACCGCCCGACTACGCCGCATCGTTCGTGCGACTGGCCCTGGCCGGCTCGGCCCTCGACGAGCCGATCGCCGTCACCGCGGTCGTACGGCCCGACTGGCTCGATGCCGTGGCGCGCGAGCACGGCGTGATGGACGTGACGCTCGCCGAAGCGCTCGCGGTCTACGTCGACTGACCGGGCGTATCGTTGCCGTCGTGAGCGTTCCATCGGCCGTGCTGATAGCGCTCGTCGCGTTCGCGCTGATGGAGCCGGTCACCGCGGCGACCCACCGATTCGTCATGCACGGGGTCGGCCGATCGCTGCACCGCAGCCACCACGCCCCGACCGGTGGGCGCTTCGAGCGCAACGACTGGTTCCCCGTGATGTTCGCGTCGATCGTGATGCTCGGGCTCTGGGCCGGTTTCCATCAGGACGGCCTCGAGGCGCTCGTTCCCGTCGGTGTCGGGGTGACGCTGTACGGCGCCGCGTATGCGCTCGTGCACGACGGATGGATCCATCAGCGGGTCGGTTGGTTCGCGAACCGGCGTGTCGCGTCACTCGACCGGTTGGCCGAGGCGCACCGGGTGCACCACCGCCACAACGGGGCCCCGTTCGGCATGCTCCTGCCGATCGTGCCGCGGGAGCTTCGCGATCGGCCGGTGGATTGCAACAAGGCCCCTGCTAGATTCTGATCGCTCTCAACGAGAAGAGGCCATTGCCTCAGGCCCCCATCGTCTAGTGGCCTAGGACACCACCCTTTCAAGGTGGCGGCACGGGTTCGAATCCCGTTGGGGGTGCGGCGCTGCAGAGCGTCTGAATGCGAACACCAGCAAGTGAATACAGGTACGAATACAGGTAATGGTCCCGTGGTGAAGTCTGGAGTTCACGCCGGCCTGTCAAGCCGGAGGTCGCGGGTTCAAGTCCCGTCGGGACCGCAACAGGGGGCCACTCGTCATCCACGTGACGAGTGGCCTTTCTGCAATCTCGGGCTCCATCCCGAACGAATACGGTCGTGTAGCTCAGTTGGCAGAGCGTCCGCCTGAAAAGCGGAAGGTCACCGGATCGACGCCGGTCACGACCACTGGAGAATGCCTGGCCCGGTTCAGGCGACGGCGGTTCGCCGTTCGGCCGCCCGTTCGGTGCCGGCGGCGATCTCCTTCACGAGATCGGCCACGTACACGTTGAAGTCGACCTGCATCCGGTGGCGCGGGCTGTCGTAGAAGTGCCCGAGGTGCTCCTTTTCGTCCTCGGCCGTGACCTCGTCCATCGTCGCATGATCCGGGAACGCGTACGACCCGTCGATGGCGGCCGCGACCAGCTTCGACTGCTGCTCGGCGAAGTTGACGAGCGTCGGGAGGGGTTGGGCCAGCCCGACGAAGAACAGCGTCTCGAATCCGGGCTTCACCATCCGCTTGAACAGCGGGAACGTGTTGTCCTGTGGCGTGAGGTCGGGGATCCGCAGGAACGGGAACGTCACGTTGTAGCCGGTCGCCCAGACGATCGCGTCGATCTGCTCCCGGGTCCCATCGGTGAACACCACCCCGTCGCCGTCGAGTCGATCGATCCCGCCCTTGGGCTGGATGTCACCACAGCCGACGCGGGTGAGGAACTCCCCCGACACCGACGGGTGCGCGTCCAGCGGCCGGTGGTCGGGTTTGGGGAGGCCGTAGTCCTCCATGTTGCCGATCGTCTTGCGGATCTTCTTGCGGGCGAGCGAACGGCCGACCTTGGCCGGCATCCAGGTCGGCAGTGACGCCTTGTCGGCCGGCTTGCCGTCGATGTACTTCGGGATCACCCACACACCGCGGCGCATGGAGATGAAGAGTTTGTCGGCGATCGGACGCTGTGACAGCTCCGAGGAGATGTCCATCGCCGAGTTGCCCGCCCCGACCACCATCACCGACTTGCCGCGGAAGTCGTAGGGCTCGAACGGGTCGCGGTAGTGGTGGGAGTGGACCTGATACCCGTCGAACGTGCCGGGATACGAGGGCATGCGGGCGTCCCAGTGGTGACCGTTGGCCACGACGAGGTTGTCGTACTCCCGCGTCTCACCGGTCGACAGCGTGACCGCCCAGCGGCCGCCGTCGAGCGGCACACAGTCGGTGACCGCGGTGTTGAACGTGATCTTCTCGCGCAGGCCGAAGTGGTCGACGTAGTCGTGGAAGTACTGCAGCAGTTGGGCGTGGTGGGGGAAGTCGGGCCAGTCGCGCGGCACCGGGTAGTCCTCGAACGCGAGGCGCCACTTCGACGTGTCGATGTGCAGCGACTGGTAGCACGACGACGCGCCGTTCGGGTTCCGGAAGTACCAGTTGCCTCCGATGTCGTCGGACATCTCGAAGCAGTCGAACGGCAGCCCGGCGTCCTGCAGCCGCTTGGCCATGGTGAAGCCCGAACAGCCGGCACCGATGATGCAGGTGGAGGGTTTGTGGGCGGAGTCCGTCGTCGAGACCATCCCGGGGACAGTAGCGACGGCCGGTCTGGCCGCTCAGCGCCGAGCGGGGGCCTGGCATGCTCGCGTGATGGCCATCGTCGACGAACTCCGATCGGTCGTCGGAAATGCCCATGTGCTCGTCGACGCCGACCAACGCGCGACGTTCGAGGTCGACTGGACAGGCCGCTACCGGGGAACCTGCGTGGCCGTCGTGCGGCCGGCGTCGACCGACGAGGTCGCCGCGGTCGTCCTGGCGTGCGCCCGCGCGGGCGTCACGATCGTTCCGCAGGGCGGGAACACGGGGCTCGTCGGCGGGAGCGTGCCGCGGTCCACGGGGCCTGACGGTGCGGGCGACGGCCGAGCAGGCCATCGTGCTGTCGCTCACGCGGCTCGACCACCTCGGCCCGGTCGACCTGGCGTCGATGCAGGTGACCGCCGGTGCGGGAGTGACACTGAGCCGTTGGCGGGCGCACGCCCACGAGGCCGGCCTCGATGCTCCGGTCGACTTCGCGGCCCGCGACACGGCCACGGTCGGCGGTGCCGTGGCCACGAACGCCGGCGGCTCGCGGGTGCTCCGCTTCGGCACGATGCGCCAGCAGGTGGTCGGCGTGGAGGCCGTCCTGGCGAGCGGCGATGTGGTCGGCTCGCTCGCCGGACTCCCGAAGGAGACCGCCGGGATGCACTGGCCGTCGCTGGTGGTCGGCTCGGAAGGCACGCTGGCGATCGTCACGGCGGCGCGGTTGCGGCTCGTTCCCCGCTTCGAGCACACCGTCACGGCGATGGTGTCGATGTCGACGATGGCCGCCGCGGTCGACCTCGTCGGGCATCTCCGTCGATCGGTCCCGGCGCTCGACGCCGTCGAGTTCGTCCAACCCGCCGCACTCGACCTCGTCGCCGATCATCTCGGTCGCCGTCCACCGGTGGCGGTTCCGGCCGGTGGAACCTGCCTGGTCGTCGACTGCGCCGATCATGACGATCCGACGAGTCAGCTCACCGGACCCTTCGGGGCATCGGGCGGCGTGGTCGACGTGGTGGTCACGAACGACGCCACACAGCGACGTGCACTGATCGAGTTCCGCGATCGCATCACCGAGGCCATCGCCCTCGCGGCCACGGCGAGTGGCACTCCGACGTTCAAACTCGACGTGGCGGTTCCGCTCGATTCGCTCTCCGACGTGCTCGACGTCGCGCAGGCGGCGGCGGTCGCCGACGGCGCCAGGTTGATCCCGTTCGGACACCTGGCCGAAGGCAACGCCCACCTCAACTTCCTCGACACCTCCGACACCGGGCGCCTCGCCGACGTCGTCCTCCGGGCGGTCGCCGAGCGGGGCGGCACCATCTCGGCCGAGCACGGCATCGGCGTCGCCAAGGCGCCCTGGCTCGACCTCATCCGGTCACCCGCCGACCTGGCCGCGCAGCGCGCCGTCAAGCACGCCCTCGACCCCACCGGCATCCTCAACCCCGGCGTCCTCGCCCGCTGAGTTGCGTGGGTCAGGTGCCGTAGCCGAAACCGAGGTCGGGGGCGGTGAGCAGCGGGCGGTAGTCGATGCCGCGCTCGGCGGCCATCGCCGCGCACGTGCCGCCCCGGTCGACGATCACGGTCATCCACACCGGCAGCGCGCCGTACGCCGCCACCTGTTCGGCGGCCTCGATCAGCGACGTCCCGCGCGTGGTCGTGTCCTCGGTGACCAGCACCCGGTCGCCGGGTTCGAGGGCGCCGGCGATCCGCCCGGTGATGCCGCCCGCTTTGGCCTCCTTGCGGACGCTGAAGCTGCGCAGATCGTGTCCTCGGGTCGCGGCGACCGCCGCCACGCCGTACGCCACCGGATCGCCCCCCATCGTCAGTCCACCGATCGCATCGATGTCGGCGAACACGTCGCCGAACACCTCGATCACCGCGTCGGTCACGGCGACGATCCCGTCGGGCCGACAGGCGGTCTGTTTGGTGTCGAGGAACCATGTGCTCGTCGCACCCGACTTGAGCGTGAACGTGCCGTGCTTCACCGCGTGCGTGAGTACGTGGGCGCGCAACCGCTCGAGCGCGGGCGACAGGGCCGGAAGGTCGACGTCGGCGGACACGATCGCCGACCGTACCTCCCGTGCCTCACCCCCGCCGCCAAGGAACCTCTTCGGAAATTTGGAGCAGATGTCGCGCTGAGCGCGACATCTGCTCCAAATTTCGGGTGCCGAGTCGATCAGTCGGCCGGTCGCCGGGGTCGCGGACGAGCACTTCCTGGGCCACGGTGGCCACGTGCGTCCCGTCGTCGGCGAAGACGTGGCCGAGCGCCAACCCCCGGCCACCCACGATGTGGAGGCAGGAGAAGTCGTACAGATGCCACCGGTCGGCGCTCAATCGCCCGTGGAACCAGATCGTGTGGTCGAGGCTGGCGCAGAACAACGAGTCGCGCATCGATTCGTCTCGTCCCAACGGATGCGCCCGGATCACCGCGTCGGTCGGGAGGTCGTCGGACAGATAGGCCAGCCAACATCGGTGCAGCAGCTGCGACTGTCGATCGGCCGGATCACCGAGCGCGGTGTTGACCCGCATCCACGCGACGACTCGGCCGGCTCCGTCCCGACGGGCGCCCGTCACGCGGTCGACCGGGACGTAGGCGCGACCGAACGTGTCGCTCCATGAATCCTCGAGCAATTCGTCCGGACCCGGCACCACGGGCATCTCGACGGATTGCACGCGCGCCGCGGACTCCGGCCTCTGGAACGAACTCTCGGCGTTCAGAATGGCGCCGATCGCCTGACGCGCGACCACGCGTCGTGTGGCAAAACTGCGCCCGTTCCTGATCCGATCGACCTCATAGCGAACCGGCTCGTGATGGTCACCTCGACGGATGAAATAGGCGCGAATCGAGTGCGGCTCCAACCCGTCGTCGACCGACAACGTGGCGGCGCGCAATGCCTGGGCGACGATCTGCCCTCCGTACAAGCCTCCCCACGGATATTGCGGACCCGCACCGACATACACATCGGTTCCATGAGGAGACAGTTCGAACATGAAAGCAAGTTATTGCATTCTCTGATGAGTTCTACACTGTGAATATGGCAATCAAACGAGGCCCGAAACGTCCAATGACCGACGAGCACAAGGCTGCGCTTGCAAAGGGGCGCGCCGAAGGTCGGATCGTCCGTGACTATCTCGAAGGACTCCGCGCCACGAAGCCGAAACGAGGCCGGAAGCGAACGCCGGAAACGATCGCTCGACGCCTCGAAGCCATCGATCGAGAACTGCTCTCGGCAAGCCCGATCGACGAATTGCTGCTGATCCAAGAGCGCAAGAACCTCGACGCCGAGCGCGCCGCGATGTCGAATTCCATCGACATGGACGCGCTCGAACAGGACTTCGTCGGTGTGGCCAAGAGTTATTCCGACAGCAAGGCGATCTCGTATTCGTCGTGGCGCGACGTCGGAGTCCCTGCCTCCGTGCTGAAGGCCGCGGGCATCAACCGCAGCGACTGATCAGTCGATCTCGATCGAATCCAGGTTCCCAATGAGCAAATCGAGGTGGGCGAGCGATCGGTGAAGATCGAATGCTTCGTCGAGATCGGTCCCGTTGACATCGGGATCCGCTTCGAGCAGCGAACGAAAATCACGACCTTCGTCCCAGGCTTTCATCGCATTGCGCTGCACGATCCGGTACGCATCGTCCCGCGACAATCCGCTGTGGACGAGCGCCAGCAGCACGGGCTGACTGAACACCAAACCGTGGCTCGCTTCGAGGTTGGCGAGCATCCGATCGGGCATCACCACCAACCCGTCGAGCAACCGGCGGAGCCGACGGAGCATGTAATAGGTGAGCTGCGACGAGTCGGGCAGGATCACCCGTTCGACCGACGAATGCGAGATGTCGCGCTCGTGCCAGAGGGCGACATCTTGCAATCCGGCGAGAAGATTGGACCGTACGACACGCGCCAATCCGGAGATCGTTTCGGCCGAGATCGGATTCCGTTTGTGCGGCATCGCGGACGATCCCTTTTGGCCCTCCCGGAACCCTTCCTGCACCTCGCGCACCTCGGTGCGTTGCAAGTGACGTAGTTCGACCGCGATCAACTCACAGGTCGCCGCCGACGTGGCACAGGCATAGAGGAACTCGGCGTGACGATCGCGGGCGATCACCTGCGTCGCCGCGACCGGCCGCAGGTCGAGGGCATCGCCGACGAACGCCTCGACCGCCGGCGGGATGTTCGAATACGTACCCACCGCTCCGCTGAGTTTCATCACGGCGACCGACTCGCGCGCCGCTCGGAGGCGGGTGCGGTCACGGTCGACCTGGGCGGCCCAGAGCGCCACCTTGGCACCGAACGTGGTCGGCTCGGCATGGATGCCGTGCGTCCGCCCGATCATCACGGTGTCGCGATGGGTGCGGGCGAGCGACACCAGCGAACGGAGCAGGTCGGTCGTAGCGTCGAGCAGCAGGTCGGTGGCGTCGGTCATCGCCCAGCAGAGGGCCGTGTCGACGACGTCGGACGACGTGAGGCCGAAGTGGACCCAGGAACCCGCCGGCTGGCCGATCGCGCGCTTGGACGACATCGACGAACGCGGCGACGTCGTGGTCGGTCACCGCCTCGCGTTCGAGCACCGCTTCGACGAACGCGTCGTCCACGACGGGCGCTCGATCACGGCAGGCCGCCGCGTCGTCCGACGGCACCAGGTCGAGCTTGGCGTGGCCCTCGGTCGCCAACAGTTCGACCTCGAGCCAGCGGCCGAAGCGCCGGACGTCGGACCAGACCGCGTCCATCTCGGGCGTCGAGTAGCGAGGGATCACGAGGTCCACACGAGATAGTCGTCGCGCTCGGCACCCACGCCGACCACGCGGACGGGGATGCCGACCTCGCGTTCCACGATCTCGATGAAGCGCTGGGCCTGCGGCGGCAACTGACCGGGCTCACGCGTGTCGGTCAACCCGCTGCCCCATCCGTCGATCGATTCGTAGATCGGCTCGACCCGGGCCAGCAGCTCGGACCGATCGGGGTAGTTCTCCAGCACGTGACCATCGAGCCAGTACCCGGTGCAGATCTTGATGGTCTCGAAGCCGTCGAGGATGTCGAGCTTGGTCAGCGCCAACTCGGTGAGGCTGTTGAGTCGGACCGCGTGGCGCAGCATCACGCAGTCGAGCCAGCCGGCCCGACGCCTCCGTCCGGTCACCGTGCCGAACTCGCGACCGATCTCGACCAGTCGGTCGCCGTCGTCGTCGAGCAGCTCGGTCGGGAACGGCCCGGCGCCGACGCGGGTGGTGTAGGCCTTGGTGATCCCCACGATGCGGTCGATGTCGCGCGGCCCGAGCCCGGTGCCCACGCACGCTCCCCCGGCCGTGGGATTCGACGAGGTGACGTACGGATAGGTGCCGTGGTCGAGATCGAGGAAGGTGGCCTGGGCGCCTTCCAACAGCAGGTGGGCGCCGGTCGCCAGCGCGGCGTGCAACAGGCTCACCGTGTCGGTGACGAACGGCGCGAGCTTCGCTCCGAGTTCGACGAAACGCGCGACCACGTCGTCGACGTGGAGCGGCTCACCGCCCGCCTGCTCGATGAGCACGCTCTCCGCGACCGCGCGCTCTTCCAGCAGGGCGGCGAAACGCACAGGGTCGAGTACGTCACCGGCGCGAATCCCCACGCGCCTCGCCTTGTCGGCGTACGCCGGCCCGATGCCCTTGAGGGTGGTGCCGATCTTGTCGTCGCCGCGCACGGTTTCGGCGATCGCGTCGTGCGCCTGATGCCACGGGAACACGAGATGGGCATGGCTCGACACGCGCAGGTCCGCGCACGACACACCACGCGCTTCGAGGGCGGCGACCTCGGTGAACAGGGTCGGGAGGTCGACGACCACACCGTTGGCGATCACCGGGATCACGTGGTCGTACAGGATCCCGCTCGGGATCAGCTGCAAGGCGTAGCGCTCGCCGTCGACCACCACCGTGTGCCCGGCGTTGTGGCCTCCCTGGTATCGCACCACGTAGGTGTGTTCCTTGGCGAGGAGATCGATGACCTTGGCTTTGCCCTCATCGCCCCATTGGGCTCCGACGACGACGGTGACGGGCATGCACGCTCCATGCTGCTGATCGCTGATGATTCAGCGGGTTGGTGATTGGAACGTGTGGTGATGCTACTGCACGGGCCGATCGACCGGCCGAGAGATCTCCCGCCCGAACGTTCGGTGCCCGACGATGGTGTCGGCAGTAGCGTCGGCGCGGTGAGCGTGATGCGCCGGCAGCAGTGGACCTCCATGGACGAGACCGCCCGCGCCGCCCTGTTCGGACGCGGGCTCGACGACATCTTCGACCCCGACCTGCGGGCGTCGATCGGGACGTTGATCGACGACGTGCGCGACCGTGGTGACGAAGCCGTGTGCGATGCGCTCCGGAAGTTCGACGGGATCGACCTCGAGCCCGACCAACTGCGGGTGAGCCCGGCCGAGATCGCCGACGCCATCGTCAGCGACGCGGTCGATGCCGCCCTCGACGATGCGATCACGCACCTGCGACGGTTCAACGAAGCCCAGATGGAGCGTGGCGGCGACTGGCAGATCGAGAGCGAGCCGGGGCTCACCGTGGGTGAGAAGGTCACGCCGATCAGCTCGGTCGGATTGTTCACGCCGTCGGGCAAGGCCAGCTACCCGAGCGTCGCCTATCAACTCGCCGTGCCCGCCGTGGTCGCCGGTGTCGCGCAGATCGCGCTCGTCGTCCCGCCGATTCCGGGCAGCGCCGGCGAGGTCGACCCCGCCGTGCTGGTGGTGTGTCGCAAGCTGGGGATCACCGACGTGTTCCGCGCCAACGGGCCGGCGGGCATCGCGGCGCTCGGGTTCGGCACGGCGGTGTTCCCCCGGGTGCGCAAGATCGTCGGGCCGGGTTCGCCGGCGGTCACGATCGCCCAGGTGGAGATGCAGCGGCACGGCGTCGCCACGATGATGTTGCTCGGGCCGACCGAGAGTGTCGTGATCGCCGACGACAGCGCCGACCCGTTCCGCCTCGCGGCCGACTTGCTGATCGAGGCCGAGCACGGCACCGACAGCTCGGTCGTGCTGATCACCACGTCGGCCCGACTGGCCGATCGGGTCGACGTCGAACTCGGCCGTCAACTCGGCGATCTGCCCGACGTGCGGGCCACGGCGGCGCGCGCCTCGCTCGGCCCGAACGGCGGATGCGTGCTCGTCGACTCGCTCGCCGATGCGGCGGTGGTCGCCAACCAGTACGCGCCAGAGCACCTGCAGGTGGCGGTCGACGGCGCGCGTCGTCGACGACGTGGTCGATTCGCTCGTCAACGCCGGCGAGATCCTCATCGGCCAGCACACGCCGTTCAGTGCGGCGAACTTCGTGATCGGCTGCCCCGCCTCGTTGCCGACGAGCGGGTTCGCGCACGTGTCGTCCGGCATCACCGCCGATGCCTTCCTCAAGCGCACCGCGATCGCCCGCGCCGACGAGACCGCACTGCGCCGGATGAGCCCGTCCGTCGTCGCCCTCGCCGACCACGAGGGTTTCCCGGCCCACGCCAACGCCCTGCGCCTCCGTCACGGCTGAAACGATCGGCCCCGACGGACGCGATCGCCGCCCGGCCGGTCGCCGCGTGTTCGACCTCGAGCCCGGCCTCACCCTCGATTCGTGAGGGGCGGCTCGGTTCGTTCGGGGTCGGGCCGAACGAACCGCGGTTCGTTCGGGTCGGGCCGAACGAACCGAATCCGAGGTGGCGTCAGGGCGTGGCGGGAACGGCGGTGATCTGGAGTGGATCGGTCGGCTCGACGCCGGCGCGGACCTGGATCGTGTCACCCTCGCCGACCGAGCCGTCGAGGATGAGGATCGAGGCCGGGTCGCCGATCTCGCGCTGGATGATCCGCTTCAACGGGCGGGCGCCGAACGCGGGGTCGTACCCCTCGCGGGCGAGCTGGATCATCGCCGATTCGTCGATGTCGAGCGTGATCCGGCGGGCGGCGAGTCGGTGGCGCAGCAGTTCGAGTTGGAGGCCGACGATGTGGGCGAGGTCGGCCTCGGTGAGCGAACGGAACCGGATGATGTCGTCGATCCGGTTGATGAACTCGGGCTTGAAGAAGTCGATCGGTTCGCCCTGCAGGTTCGACGTCATGATCAGCACGACGTTGGTGAAGTCGACCGTGCGGCCCTGGCCGTCGGTCAGCCGCCCGTCGTCGAGCAACTGCAGCAGCGTGTTGAACACGTCGGGGTGGGCCTTTTCGATCTCGTCGAGCAAGACCACCGAGTACGGCCGACGACGCACCGCCTCGGTCAGCTGGCCGCCCTCGTCGTAGCCGACGTAGCCGGGAGGCGCTCCGATGAGACGCGACACGGAGAACTTCTCCATGTACTCGCCCATGTCGATGCGCACCATCGCCTTCTCGTCGTCGAACAGGAACTGCGCGAGCGCTCGCGCCAGCTCCGTCTTGCCGACACCGGTGGGGCCGAGGAACATGAACGAACCGATCGGCCGGTTGGGGTCGGACAGACCGGCCCGACTCCGCCGGATCGCATTGGCGACGGCGACGACAGCGTCGTCCTGACCGATGACCCGCTCGTGGAGGTGCTCCTCGAGGTGGACGAGCTTCGACGTCTCGGACTCCATCAACCGGTTGAGCGGGATACCGGTGGCCTTGGCGACGACCTCGGCGATGTCCTCGGCGTCGACCTCCTCCTTGAGCATGCGCTTGTCGGTCTGGAGTTCGTCGAGGTGGGCGGTGGCCTCGTCGATGCGTCGCTCGAGTTCGGGGATACGGCCGTAGCGCACCTCGGCGGCGACGGCGAGGTCGGTCTCGCGTTCGACCTGCGTGCGCAGGCCCTCCAGCTCCTCCTTCAGCGCGCGGATCGCGTCGATCGCCTGCTTCTCCTGCTCCCAGTGTTCACGCATCTTGGCGGTGTCGGCATTGAGCGTGGCCAGCTCGTCGTGCAGTGCCTCGAGGCGCTCGGCCGACGCGGTGTCGGTCTCCTTCTCGAGCGCGACCTGCTCGATCTCGAGCTGGAAGATGCGCCGCTGGACGACGTCGATCTCGGTCGGCAGCGAGTCGATCTCGATCCGCAGCTTCGACGCCGCCTCGTCGACGAGGTCGATCGCCTTGTCGGGCAGGAAGCGGCTCGTGATGTAGCGGTCGGACAGGACGGCTGCGCTGACGAGCGCCGAGTCCTGGATGCGCACACCGTGGTGCACCTCGTAGCGCTCCTTCAGGCCGCGCAGGATGCCGATCGTGTCCTCGACCGACGGCTCGCCGACGTACACCTGCTGGAACCGGCGCTCGAGGGCCGGGTCCTTCTCGACGTACTTGCGGTACTCGTCGAGCGTCGTCGCGCCGATCATCCGCAGCTCGCCGCGGGCGAGCATCGGCTTGATCATGTTGCCGGCATCCATCGCGCCCTCGGCGCCGCCGGCGCCGACGATGGTGTGCAGCTCGTCGACGAACGTGATCACCTCGACCGTCGGCGTCGGTGATCTCCTTGAGGACGGCCTTGAGGCGCTCCTCGAACTCGCCGCGGTACTTGGCGCCGGCGAGCATCGAGGCGATGTCGAGCGCGATGAGCCGCTTGTTCTTGAGTCCCTCGGGGACGTCGCCGTCGGCGATGCGCGCCGCGAGGCCCTCGACGATCGCCGTCTTGCCGACGCCCGGTTCGCCGATGAGCACCGGGTTGTTCTTGGTCCGCCGAGACAGCACCTGGATGCAGCGCCGGATCTCCTCGTCACGTCCGATGACCGGGTCGATCTTGCCGTCGGCGGCGCGGGCGGTGAGGTCCTGGCCGTACTTCTCGAGCGCGGCGAACTTCTCCTCGGGGTTCTGGTCGGTGACCCGGTGCGATCCACGCACGTCCTTCAAGACCTGCAGCAACTCCTCGGAGCCGACGTCGAGGCGGGCGTTCATCGCCAGCAGCAGGTGCTCGACCGACAGGAAGTCGTCGCGCAGGTCCTTGCGGTACGAATCGGCGTTCTCGACGACGTTGTTCAGTTCCTTGTTCATCCGCGGCTCGGCGCCGCCGTACGCCTTGGGAAGCTTCTGCACGGCCTCGTCGGCGCGATTGCGGACCATCAGCGGCGCCTGACCGAGCTTCGCCAGCACGGCCGGCACGATCGTGCCCTCCTGGCGCATCATGGCGCCGAGCAGGTGATCGGGCGTCAGTTCCGGGTTGGACAGCGACTTCGCCTGATCGATGGCTGCCGCGAACGCCTCCTGGGTCTTCAGCGTCCACTTCTTCGGGTCAACTGCCACGTGCTCTCGCTCCTCGTCCGGATCGGATACTCAACAAACTTGAGTCACATCGTATCAACTTTCGCGTCGGGACACGACCGACGGAGGTGAGCGATCAGGGAGGGCCCGAACGAGGCCACATCCTTGTACATCCGGACCGGGTCGGGCAGTGCGGCGAGTGCGGCGGCCAACCGTTGCGCCGTGGCCGACTCGCCGGCGACCGCCGGGATCGGCGTCACATAGGTGCGGATCGTGAACAGCACGGCGTTCGACGGGGCGAAGCGCCGCAAGGTTTCCCGCTCGACCCGCAGGTACAGCTCGGCCGGGTCGAAGTCGCGTGCGGATCGGTCGGTCGAGGTGCCGCCGTGCCGTCGGTCGGTGTGTACCAGTCGGCGGTGTCGAGCACGCCCCAGCCGAGGCGCCAGAAGCTGCGCTCGGGCGTGAGCCGATCGAAGAAGCGGTCGATCGGGCCCTGCAGCTGCTCGTTGAGCAGGGCCACCGGCGCGTGGACGTCGGCGAGCGGGAGGCCGATCTTCGAGTGCAGGTCCCAGCGGTTCGGGAAGCACACCGAGCCGGCCCCGAACACGAGGCGGCCGTCGCGTTCGACCATCAGCACGAGGTCCTCGGGGACGAGGCGGGCGGCCGCGTCGAGCGGATGGAGCGTGCGGTCGAGTTCGGCGTCGGCGTAGCGATCGGGCCAGCGGCGGCGAAGGTGGTCGAGCAACGCGTCGCCACCTGCTGCGCCTCGCTCCTCGACCCCGTCGAGCGCGGCGAACACCGTCGACCGATGGTCGGCGTTGAGGCGCGGCTTCGCGGCGATGGCGGCGTCGGCATCGGGGCCGAGTTCGATCCAGTCGCGCAGGTCGAGCTCGCGCACTCCGAGCCGCCAGCGGAACGATGCCTGATCGAGCGTGCGCGGCCCCTCGAGGAACGGCAGGTACCGCGCCTCGTCGACGGTCGTCCCCGCGCCGGTCATGCCCGAACGCTACCGAACCGCCCCAACCCTCGTTTGCGTCAAGATTTCCGAGGAGCGGCTCGCGGAAATTCTGACGCAAACGTGGGTTGGGCGCGTTCGACGGGGGCGACCGGTCCGGTCCGCTGACGGGGGGTGTGGGCACGTACTGTCGGCGTGCATGACGACGGAATTCGTGTCCGAGCGGCACGGCCACGTGGAGGTGCTCACGATCAACCGACCGGAGGCCCGCAACGCGCTCACCTGGTCGACCTACGCCGCGCTCGAAGCGGCCGTGCGCGAACTCGACGGCGCGATGCCTCGTGATCACCGGCGCCGACCCGGCGTTCTGTTCCGGCGACGACGTGAAGCAGATCATGGGCGGCGGCGAGAAGCCGCCGGATCTGGGGTCGCGCGAGCCCCGCCTCACGCCCGCCGCCGACGCGCTCCTCCACACCGACATCCCGGTGATCGCGGCCGTCAACGGCGCCGCCGTCGGTTGGGGGATGGAGTTGGCGATGTACGCCGACATCCGGGTCGCCTCCGAGCGGGCCAAGTTCGGCGAGCTGTTCGTGCTGCGCGGGCTCGTCACCGACGTCGGTGGCCTCGGACGCCTGAGCGCACTCGTCGGGCGCGAGCGGGCCGCCGAACTGGTCTTCACGGGCGAGGTGATCGACGCCGCGGAGGCGAAGGCGATCGGCCTCGTCGGTCGGGTCGTCGAGCACGACGAGTTGATGCCGACCGCGATGGCGGTCGCCGAACGGATCGCCGCCAACCCGCCGCTCGCCGTGCAGGCGATCAAGCGCGGGCATGCGGCAGGCGCGTCGACCCCGACTGGAACGAACTCGGGCGCTACGTCAGCGCCACCCTCGGCGAACTGTTCCAGACCGCCGACCATCGCGAGGGCGTCCGCAGCTTCCTCGAAAAGCGCGCCCCGAACTTCACCGGCGAGTAACCCGGCCGCCGGGTCGAATCCGGAATCCGACGCTCCCGATCACTCGTTTGCGTCGGGATTTCCGTGACCCGGCCCTCCGAAATCCTGACGCAAACCCGGTCCTGGGAAACCGATGGAACGGGCAGTGTCGTAGGGGGTCGGTAGGGTCGACGCGGTGACGCGCGACCGCCCGCCCTACGTTGCCCAGGGCACGTGGCGCAGCGGCGCGCTCCACGTCTGGGGCTGGAACGGCATCGACACGGCGAGCATGGCCTGGTTCTACGGCGGGTTCCGCACCCGCGGACCCGACGGGATGCGCGTCGGCTGGCACGACTCGCCCATCTCCTACGGCGCGATCGGTCGCCTCACCGTGCAGGTTCCCGATCTCCCCACGATGCACGTGTCGTCGGTGCAGCTCGACCCGCTCGGCGTGGCCGTGTGGCTGTCCGATCTGCCCGACGCCGACTACGTGTCCGACTCGATCGCGTGGTTCGCGCGCATCGCCGCACTCGCCCGCCGCACCGTGTCGAGCGGACGCATCCTTCCGACGATCACCCAGGAAGGCCCGTTCACCGTCGGCCGCTGGTTGTACGCCCCCAACGGTCCCGACGACACGCTGGTCGGCGACACGCTCGACCGCCCTCGCCGAATCGATGCCCCCGGTCTGCACCCTCGACTCGGGCGCCGACGTCGCACAGATCTTCGACCGCCTCGTCGACGGCATCGCCCGCGGCCTGCTCGCCCAGTCGGGTTGGCGGCCCGAACTCGGCAAGCTGCGGCGACCCGAACTGCAGGCGTTGCGCGCCACGTTCGGCGCCCTGTCGAAGCCCGACCAGGTGATCCGGGGCAACACCGACGAGTTCGACGTGGCCATCGATCACCTCCGCGCCGAACTGGAACGACACCGCCGGCGGGCCGGTGGCGAGCCGGTGGTCGTCCCCCGGCTCCGTCTGATCGTTCCCGACGATCCCCTCGAGCCGTGGACCGTTCGACTCGAACTCGTCGACGATCGCGACGCATCACGATGGTGCACGGCCAACGACGTGTGGGAGCGCTCGGCGAGCGCGATCGACGTCGCCCGCGAGGCCCGGTACGTCGACCTTCTCGTCGACGTCATCGGCGACACCGTCACCCGCATGGCGTTCATCCCCGGCCTGGCCGACCTGGCGCTCGAACACGAACCCACCGCGATCGAGTTGGAGCTCGACGTCGCCGAGGACTTCATCGACATCGCTCCCGCCGAGCTCGAACGCCTCGGCATCGACCTGATCGGGCCGGAGCGCCTCGTCAAGACCCGCGTCAGCGTCAGTGGCGAGGCGTCGCCGACGCCCGCCGACGACCGCAAGAAGCAGTTCGGTCACGAAGCGCTCGTCGACTGGAAGCTCGTCGTCGGCGACGAGACGATCTCCGAGGCCGAGCTGGCCCGCGCCGCCGAGGCCGGTGCCACGCTGCTCCACACCGGCCATCGCTGGGTCCGCATCGACGCCGACGAACTCCGCCGCAAACGCCTCCAGCTCACCGACGCTGCGCAAGGACCACAGCCGCGTCGACCCGCTCGAACTCCTCCAACTCGCCAACGCCGACGACAGCGACGACGAGCACGCGCTGATCACGCTCGCCGACCCCTCCCAGAGCGACGAAGCCGAGCCGCTCGACCTCGACTGGGTCCGCACCCTGCTCGACGGGCTCCCCGACGAGGTGCTCGAGGAGACGCACGAGTCGCCGGACTTCACCGGCGAACTCCGTCACTATCAGCGCCGCGGCCTGTCGTGGATGCAGTTCCTCGCCAAGCTCGGCCTCGGCGGGTGCCTCGCCGACGACATGGGCCTCGGCAAGACCGCCACGACGCTCGCCCACCTCCTCGAACGACCCGGGCCGCACCTCGTCGTGTGCCCGCTGAGCGTCGTGCGCAACTGGAGCAGCGAGGCGCAACGGTTCACCCCGAAGCTCGAGGTGCAGATCCACCACGGCAGCACCCGCAGCAAGTCGATCGGCGGCACCGGCCGCGATTCGGGGATGGCAGCCGAGACGCTGTTCGCCAGCGACCCCGAACGCCAGCTCGTGATCACCACGTACGGGCTGCTGCCGCGCGACCTCGAACACCTCGGCGCGATCGAGTGGTCGACCGTCGTGCTCGACGAGGCGCAGATGGTGAAGAACCCGAACACCAAGGCGGCGCGAGCCGTCCGCCACCTCCGCGCCGGCCAGAAGCTGGCGCTCACCGGCACGCCGGTCGAGAACCGCCTGAGCGAACTGTGGGCGATCCTCGACGCGGTCAACCCCGGCCTGCTCGGCGGACTGCAGAAGTTCCGGGCGCGGTTCGGCACTCCCGATCGAACGCAACGGCGACGCCGACGCGGCCGCCCGACTGCGCCGGCTCACGCAGCCGTTCATCCTCCGCCGCACCAAGGCGGACCGTCGCCTCCTGCCCGACCTGCCCGACAAGATCGAACAGATCGCGTACGCCAAGCTCACCCGCGAGCAGGCGACGATGTACCAGCAGGTCGTCGACCAACTGCTCGCCGACGCCGAACTGTCGAGCGGCATGCGCCGCCGCGGACTCGTGCTCGCCGCGCTGATGCGGCTCAAGCAGATCTGCAACCACCCGGCGCACGCGCTCAAGGACGGGTCGCGCCTCGCCGGCCGGTCCGGCAAGCTCACCCGGTTCGACGAACTCGTCACCGAGTTGCTCGACCAGGGCGAACGGGCGCTCGTGTTCACGCAGTTCCGTGAGATGGGCGATCTGCTCGTCCAGCACATCGGCGACAGTTCCGGTTCTCGCCCTCGTTCCTCCACGGCGGCGTGTCGCGCAACGCCCGCGACCGGATGGTCGACAGCTTCCAGGACGAATCCGGTTCGCCGTTGCTGATCGTGTCGCTGAAGGCGGGCGGCACCGGCCTCAACCTCACCGCCGCGAGCCAGGTGATCCACTACGACCGCTGGTGGAACCCGGCCGTCGAGGATCAGGCGACCGACCGGGCGTGGCGGCATCGGCCAGCAACGAACCGTGAACGTCCACAAGCTCGTGTGCGAGGGCACGGTCGAGGAGCGGATCGGCGCGCGTGATCGACGACAAGCGCAAGCTCGCCGACGCGGTGGTCGGCAACTCCGAGGCGTGGCTGTCGGAACTCTCCACCGCCGAACTCCGCGACCTCGTCGTGCTGGAGACCGAGTCATGAGCCGCCCACGCAAGCCGTTCGGTTCGTCGCACCCCGGCCGCCTGCCCGCCACGATGATGAAGGTGCTCGCCGCCGAGATGAGCGACCCGCAGCGTCTCCGCCGCGGCAAGCAGTACGCCCACGACGGCTCGGTCACCGACATCATCATCGAGCCAGGGCGTCGTCACCTGCGAGATGCAGGGCTCGCGTCCGACGCCCTACATCGCCAGCGTCGAGGTCACGCCGGGCGACGGGATGCCGGTACGCCGCGACATCACGGCGCACTGCTCGTGTCCGGACGACGACAACTGGGACGATCGTGCCTGCAAGCACGTCGTCGCGGCGATGTTCACGTTCAGCGACGAACTGCTGATCGAACCCGAACTGCTCGACGTGTGGCGCGGGCGCGAGCCCGGCAGTTCGAGCAGCAGCGTTCCCCCGGACGAACCGGCGGCCGACCGCCCGTCCCGCCCCCATTCCCACCTGCGCCTCGTGCACTCGGTGCCGGGCCGCACCCGCAGCGGTGACGCGACCGGCGAATTCTCGATCGTCCCCGACGTCCCCGATGTCCCCGAGGAGCAGCCCGACCGGATCGGCCACCTGCTGCACGTGCCCGCGGGGGCCGAGCTCCCGGAGGTCCCGGTGCTCGACCGCATCGACCTCGCGCCGCCCCGGCGACACGAACTCGGTACCGTGCTGAGCGATGCACTCCGTCACCTGCGTGTCGATTGGGACTGACCTCTGACTAGCACGCTGCACTGGCCGCCTCCCCTCCCACATCGTCGATCGGGCCCCGCATACACTCGCCCGGTGGCTGCCAACGTTTCGCAGGTGACCGATGCGTTGATCGACAGCGTCGGACGGATCGTGCGCGGCAAGAACGACGAGATCCGACTGGCCCTGTGCTGCCTGCTCACCGAGGGGCACCTGCTGCTCGACGACGTGCCGGGCACCGGCAAGACGAGCCTCGCCAAGGCGATCGCCGGGTCGATCGCCGGCACCTGGAAGCGCGTCCAGTTCACGCCCGACCTGCTCCCGACCGACATCACCGGCGTCATGGTGTTCGACCAGAGCGGCGGCACGTTCTCGTTCCGCGAGGGTCCGGTCTTCACGAACGTGCTGATCGGTGACGAGATCAACCGTGGCAGCCCGAAGACCCAGTCGGCGCTGCTCGAGGTGATGGAGGAACGACAGGTCACCGCCGACGGCATCAGCCGCCCGGTTCCCCGCCCGTTCCTCGTGATCGCCACCCAGAACCCCCGCGACTACCAGGGCACCTTCCCGCTTCCCGACGTCCAGCTCGACCGCTTCGCGATGCGGCTGACACTCGGGTTCGCCGACCCCGTGACCGAAGTGTCGATCCTCGAGGACTTCACCCGCGAGCACGAGCACGACGAGATCCGCCCGGTGACCGACGCCTACGAACTCGACCGCCTGATCGGCATCGTCGACACCGTCGAGGTCGCTCGATCGGTTCACGAGTACATCGTCGCGATCGCCGCCGCGACCCGCACCCACCCTGATCTCCGGCTCGGCATCTCGACCCGCGGGACGTTGACGATGCTGCGCGTCGCCCGCGCCTACGCCGCCACGGGCGACCGCGACTACGTCACGCCCGACGACGTGCAAGACGATCTCGAACGCCGTGTTCACGCATCGCATGGCCCTCACGCCCGAGGCCGAATTACGGGGGGCCCGGGCCGATCTCGTCCTCGCCGACATCATCGACGACATCCCGGTTCCCCGCACTCGCGAGGGCTGACGTGCTCACCCGGTCGGGCCTCGGCGCGGTGCTCAGCGGCATCGTGCTCGCCGTGCTCGGCGTGTGGTGGGGGTACGAGGAACTGGTCATCGTGGCCACCGCGATCGGGATGATCATGCTGCTCGCCATCTGGGTCTCGCAACGCCCGCCGCGGGCCGTCGTCACTCGGCGGATCCTCGCGGTGCGCGTCGCCCGCGGCGATCCGATCCCCGTCGTCGTACCGGCTGCACAACCCCACCCGGTTCCGTTCGGGCCGCGCCACGATCATCGACCGCTGCGACAACAACGAGATCCGGGTCGAGGCCGAAGCGGTCCCCGCGCACTCGGCCCGCGTGATCGAGAGCAGGATCCCGACGAAGCGACGCGGCCTGTTCGACGTCGGACCGATCGACGATCGAACGGATCGACGCACTCTGGCTCACCGTCGGTACCCGACGCACGGGCCAGGTGTCCCCGGTCGTCGTCCACCCGAAGGTGTACGACCTGCTCGGTCCCCAGGGTGCCGTCCGCACGGTCGAGAACGAATCGGTGATCCGCCGCGCCTCCTCCGACCCGTTGTCCGGGTTCGTGTCGATGCGCGAGTACGTCCCCGGCGACGACCCGCGTCTCATCCACTGGCCGACCACGGCCCGCGTGGGAACCCTGATGATCCGCGAACACGTCGACGTGCGCCGACCGGAATTCACCGTCGTCCTCGACACCGCTCCCGAGGCGAGCGCCCCGGACGACTTCGAGGAGATGGTCGACGTCGCGGCCAGTCTGGCGGTGCACGCGATCCGCTCCGGACTCGACGTGATGGTCCGCACGACCGACCGCAACCACGCCGGGCGTCCCACGCCGCTGGCGGCCGACTCGATGGTGCTCGAGCTCTTGACGCAGGTGCAACGATCGACCGACGAAGACCTCTTGAGCCTCGCCACGCTGTTCACCGGCGGCTTCGACCACACGTCGGTGGTGATGGTGACGGGCCCGACCGGCCCGTCGAGCCGGTTCCCCACGACGGAGCGGCTGACCACGGTACGGATCGGCGAGGGCGCGTCCTTGGGCCCAGGCATCGCGCTCGCCGCGCACCGTGCCCCCGAGTTCGTCAGTCGCTGGCGGAGCACGATGTGAACGGCGAACGGTCGTCGTCATGTCACTGACCCGCCTTCGCCTGGCGGTGCTGGCCGCCGTGTTCGTCGTCCTCGGCGCGTCGGCGGGCGGCATCTTCGACCGCTTCGTCTGGGTGCTCGTCATCGCGCCGGTCGTCCCGATCGGTCTGGTGGCGCTGACGGTCGCCCGCCGAGGGGTGTGGCGCATCGGGGCCGCAATCATCGGCATCCTCGCCGCGACGGCGCTGGCGGTCTTCGTCGTGGGCGGGGACGCGAGCGACATCGTCACCGCGTTCAGCTCGGGGGTGCGACGGCTGCTGTCCACGGAGTGGCCGAGCCCGTACCTCCCACCGCTCGTCGGCGTGGTGGCGGCCGGGCTGGCGATCGGGGCCGGCCTGAGCGCGCTCACCGCGTGTTCGAGACGCTGGAACCTCCTGCCGCTCCTGCCGGTGCTGCTCACCTACCTGGCGGTGA
Organism: Ilumatobacteraceae bacterium; assembly: GCA_963752815.1. GTDB lineage: Bacteria > Actinomycetota > Acidimicrobiia > Acidimicrobiales > Ilumatobacteraceae > Sva-07. The sequence continues at coordinate 490,103 of CAVVZI010000015.1, forward strand.
TCGCCCTGTCGGCACCGCTCGGCATCCGGCCGTGGACACTGATCGCCGTCTGCATCCTCTCGGTGGCGTTCGCCACGCTCCACGACGACGGGCACGGGCTCCACGATCGGTGGTTGTTCCTCCGCGGCGAACGCCGACTCCTCGTGCTCCTCGCCCTGGCGGCGCTCATCGCCGGTGCGGTGAGTGTGCCGGTCACGTTCGCCGCCCGGGCCGATCCCCGCCAGGACGAACCGCCGATCGAAACGGCCACGCTGCTCGATCCGATCCAGGCGACGGTCGCCCTGCGGTCCCTCGACCCACCGCTACCCCTGCACGAGGTGACCCGCACCGGCGGCTCGCTGGCCGCTGACGCGACGTTGCCCGCGCGGTGGCGAACGGCCGCGCTCGACGCGTACGACGGACGCCGGTGGAGTCCCACGCTCACGATCCGACCGATCGGCCGCACGCTGGGCCCGGCGACCGGCCCCACCCTCGCTGCCGACGTCAGCTTCCTGAGTGACGACCTGACGCTCGTGCCGTTCCCCGGGAGCCCGGTGTCGGTGGACGCCGTCGTCGAGACCGACCCCGATCGCACGGTCGTCCGGCTCTCCCAGCGCCCCAGCGAAGGAGACGTGGTGGCGATCGTGTCGAACATCGACCCGGACTCGGCCGACATTGCCGGCGCGGACGTGGGGGTCCGCGAGGTCGACGAGACCGTCGCCGGTCTGACGGGCCTCGCCGAGTCGTTCGCCACAGCCGGTGACAGCACGGTGTACGGGCAACTCCGAGCCATCGAGGCGACGATGGCGAACGACTTCGTCCTCGAATCGGATGCTCCCGCCGGAGGGCTCCAGCGCCGCCTGATCGACCGGTTCCTGCGTGACACGCGCCGGGGCAACACCGAGCAGTTCGTGACCGCGTTCGTTCTGCTGGCCCGATCGCTCGGTGTCAACGCACGGGTCGCATCGGGGTACGTCGTCGAGCCGGTACCGGGTGATGACCGCATCGAGATCTCCTCGAGCGACGCCGTGGTCTGGCCGGAGGTGATGTTGACGGATGGCACCTGGGTCGCCTTCGACCCGGTCCCCGATGCGGAGGCCGCCGAATCGACGGCGCCTTCGCCCGAACCGGAGGTGCAGACACCCGCCGCGCCGCAACCCCCGGTGGATGCGCCGCCCGAGGTCGACAACCAGTCGCCTGACGCGGATACCGATTCGCCCGACACGTCGTCGACGAAACTGTCAGAGGCCGCCGTGTGGGGCATCCGGGTCGGGGTCGGGGTCGGGGTGCTGGTGGTGCCGCTCCTGCTCGCGGCCGGGGTCATTCTCGGCACGAAGTACCGCCGTCGCCGGCGACGCCGGAAGGCGCACGAGGCGAGCGATCGGATCCGGGGCGCGTGGGCTTGCGCCACCGACGACCTTGTCGACGCGGGCCTGCGGATTCCGCAATCGTCGACCGACATCGAGATCGCCACGTACGCCGAACTGCTGGCGCCGGGAGCGCGGCGCGAACTGCATCGTCTGGCGGCGCTCAACGGTGCCGCCACCTTCGGCACGCCGACGCGTCCGGACCTCCTCGCCCAGGACGCCGCCGCGTGCCTCACGTCGATCGACGGTGCGATCGTCACCGAACGGTCCCGGTGGCAGCGGCTCAGATGGCGCCTGAGCCTGCGCTCGTTCCGTTCGAGCACCCGTTCCCCCGTGACGGTCTGACCGGGCGGTCAGCCCCCGGGGCCCGAATTCGTCGGGTCCACGAGCACGGTGGTCGGCGGCGCTTCCAGGGTGGTCGGTGTCGGCGGGTCGGTCGCGGTGATCGTGATGGTGGCCACCCGGGACTGTGCGGTGCCGTCGCTGACGGTATAGGTGACCACGAACGTGCCGGCGGTGGGAGCCGTGATCGTCAGGCTGAGGCCCGCCTGACCCGTGACGACACGGGATGGGTCGTTGAGCGTGGCGATCGTCAGCGGGTTCGCCGTCGGGGTCACTCGCGTTGAGGGCGACGGCGACCGGCACGGTGGCGACGGCGGCGACCGACTGGTCCGCGGCGTCGGGGGCCGTGTTCAACGGCGGGCCGTCCACGGTCACCGTCACGGGCCCCGAGACGCCTCCGTCGGCGTCACGCACCGTGTAGGTGAACGACGTCGAACCTCGTGCACCGGCCGCATCGATCGAGATCTGGCGGCCGACGATCGTCAACGTGCCGGTCACGCCGTTCGGGAAGGTGACGGTCGCCGGCACGCTCTGGAGCGCGAGCGCGTCGTTCGTACCGTCGGGGTCGACGTCGTTGTCGAGCGGCGAGAACACCGCGGCGGTCCCGGGATTGACCTTGACGGTGTCCGGTGCGCCGACCGGCAGCTGGTTGGTGACGGTCACGGTGATCGGCACCGATGCGGCGAGGCCACCGGGGTCGACCACGATGGTGGTCCACGACACGGTGCCGACCGGCGTGCCGGCGGGCGGTTGAATGACGAGCCGGCCCGCTTCGGTGACGACCCACGCCGGCGCCCCGGTGCTGCTCACGATCTGCAGCGGCTCGGCATCGGTGGCGATGTCCGACACCGGCACCTCGCGCACCTCACCGCGCCCGACGCTGGCCGACATCGGCCGCGTGATCGGATCCTGGTTGACGTCGATGGTGATCGTGCCGTTCGCCCGCTGGCGGCACCCGTTCACGACGCCGTACGTGATCGTGACGTTGCCGTTCTGCCCCGCGGGCGGGGTGTAGATCGCGCCGTCGTACGTCGGCGGACCCGCGACGTCGACGATGGTCCCGTTGGTCCCGTACGCCTTCAAGTCGACACCGATCGGTTGCTGGTAGCCGGTGGTCAGCGTTGCACTGCCGGCGACCGGCACCGATTCGGCGCACGCCAGCACGGTGATCAGCAACGTCGCATCGCTGGTGAACTCGCCGTCGGAGATCTGATAGCCGATCACGGCCGTGCCGGACGCACCCGGCGAGGCGGTGAAGGTGATCGACCGGTCATTGTTCAGCCGGGCGGTGCCGAGCGCCGCATCGGGGCTCGAGGTGAGGCTGATCGACAGCTGGTCGCCGTCGGGATCGGCATCGTTGAACAGCACCGGCGTGGTGATCGACGAACCGTTGGCGACGTCGTTGCTGTCGTCGCGCGCGGCCGGCGGGCGGTTGAGCGGCTTCAGCACGTTGAGGGTCACCTGCGAGGTCGCTGGGAGCCCGGCCCCGTCGCTGATCGTGTAGGACGCCACGAGGGTGCCGATGAACCCGGGCGCCGGTGTGAGCGTGACGAGGCGACCGTTCGGCTCGACGGTCCCGTCGCCCGACACCTTGGTGGCCGACACGAGCGACAAGCCACCGGTGGTGTCATCGGGATCGATGTCGTTGGTCAGCACGTCGAACACGGTGGGCACGCCGGGACCGAACACGGTGCGGACGTCGGCCGTTGCGATCGGGGCAACGTTCGCCTTCGGGACGACGCTGCACGGTGAGCTGGCCGGTGGACACCCCGCCCTTGGCATCGGACACCTGGTACCTGATCGTCGCCACACCGGTGGTCGTGGGGGCGGTGTAGGTGATCGTGTTCCCCTGTCTCGTCGCCGTGCCGAACGTGGGCGCGGTCGACGACACGACGGTCAGCGCGCTGGTCGGTCCATCGGGATCCGAGTCGTTGATGGTCACGTCCAACGAACCGATGGCGCCCACCTCGACCGTCAGCTTGTCGTCGGCCGCGATCGGCGGTTCATTGGTCAACAGCGGCGCCCGCACCGAGACGATGATCGACGCGCTGGCCCGCAGGTTCTGGGAGTTGGTGACCTCGTACGTGCAACGGAACGCGCCGACCTGATCCGGCGGCGGGTCGTACCGGACCTGCATGTCGGCCGTCACCACCGCGCGCCCGCCACTGGGACACCCGGGCGTTCCGACGAGCGTCGGTCGTTCGCCGCCCGGGTCACCGTCGTTGCGAAGGACGTCGATCGTGACCGGGGAATTCACGAACGTCGAGGTCGAGTCGTCGCGTGCATACGGAGGTCGGGCGACGGACTCGCGCAGGATCGACACGCTGATGTCGCTCGTGACCTCGTGGCCGTACCCATCGGTGACCGTGTACGTGAAGCGCGCGTTGGTGTCGTCGCGATCGCCGATCGAGCCCGGTGTGAACTGCACCGTGTCGCCGACGATCACGGCCTGGCCGAGCCCGTCCGGTGGCTGCGTCACGCCGACGACCACCAGCCGATCACCATCGGGATCGATGTCGTTCGCCAGTACGCCGACGGCGACCGATGAACCGATCACCACCGTGCCGGAGTCGGCGGTGAGCACCGGCGGCCTGTTCGGGTCCGCGTCATCGATCACGTCGACCAGCACCGACCCCCGCGCCAAACCACCGCGCCCATCGGACAGCTCGTACTGGAACGGCAGGGGATCGGCCGCGCCCGTGAGGGCCACGAGCTGCAATTGCAGCCCCTGCACGCTGACGTCGAGCCCGGGCGGGAGCGGCGTCACCACGGTCAGGGTCATGTCGTCGCCGTCGGGATCGGTGTCGTTCGCCAGCACCGGCACTTGGACCGATTTGTTCCGGCGGGCGCGCACGGCATCCGGACGGGCCACGGGCTCACGGTTGGGAGCACCTGACGCGGCGACGTCGACGCTCACCTCGATGTCCTCCCCTTGGCCGCCGAGCAGGTCGACCGGCCGGTACGAGAACATGGCGGTTCCTTCGAAACCGACAGCCGGGACGAACTTGAGCGCCGGCTGGCCCGAGAGTCCGACCGTTTCGGTCACTTCGCCGACCGTCGGGTCCGCCGGCGGGGCGAACGAGCCGATGAGCAGCCCGTCGCGCTCGGGATCCACGTCGTTCAACAGGACCTCGACGGTCACCGGCGTCGCGGGGCCGGTCTCGGCGAAATCGACCGTGCCCACCGGTGCCGAGTTCGTCGCGCCGGCGGGGAGCAGTTCGACGACCACCACGCCGCTGTCCTCGGTGCCATTGCCGTCCATGATCGTGTACTCGAACCGATCGCGGCCGACGTAGCCGGCGTCAGGCGTGTAGACCACGGTCGACGCGTCCGCGATCTCGACGTCGCCGTGACCGGCCTGCCCGGCCGACGAGACGGCGATCGCCTCGCCGTCGGGGTCGAAGTCGTTCGCGGTGACCTGCACCTGTACCGACGAGCCGGAACGGGCCGTGACCGGGTCGTCGACGGCGACCGGCGGGTCATCGACACCGTTGTCGTCGGCCGTGCGCTCGTCAACCTGCCCGGCGGTCGGATCGTCGGCCGTCGGCGTGGTCTCGTCACCGACGTCACCCCGCTCGATCTCCGTGCCGTCCTCGTCGACCGCGAACGTGCCGGCACCGTTCTTGTCGATGGCGTTGATCTCCCACGGGTTGATCGCCCAGACGAAGTCGCCGGCGACGTCGTCGACCCACACGAGGTCGACCGTGGACGTCACTTCGAGGTCCGCGTCGGGGGCGACCGTCGCAGGTGTGCCGCCGAGCAGACGTTGCGCCCGCCAGTCGATGCGCACGATCGACGCCGGCGTGCGATGGACGACGACACCGGCGTCGCCGGCGATGGCGAGCGAGTCGGCGCCGCCGAGTCCGAGGCCGGTGATCGTGGCCCGCTCGGTGATGCCCCCCGTTCCCACGCACCACAGGTCGTCGTTCGCACCGACCCAACCGCAGGGTCCTGCCGGGCCGCTGACCTGGCCGACGATCTCGGTCGGGTCGGCGGCGGTGTCGAGGCGCTGCCACGCTCCGTCATCGAGGCGGGCGCGCCGATTCGCCCGGTCGACGACGAACGGTTCGTTCCCCACGAGCGTCACCGTGGCACCGTCGCCGAGGCCGAGGTCGACATCGGTCGACGACGTCGAGTTCGTCCGTCGGAGTACCGACCCGTCGATCGTCCACACGACGCCGTCGGGATCGATGACCGGCGGCGATGTGACGTCGACATGGAATTTCAGCGGCTCGCCGACGAGCGGAAGGGCGGAGGCCTGACCGTCCACCGGGTTGACCACGGTCAGCCCCGTCGGTCCGACCCCGGAGACCGCCTGTCCGCCGCCGAGCGCTTGGAGGCCGACCGGAGCGCCGATCCGGAGGTCGGCGGTCTCGATCGGCTTGACCTCGGCGGTCGTGTCGTTCACGAGGTACGCCAACGCTCCGCCTTCGGCCACGCTGATCTCCTCACCGCTGCCCTTGGCATCGACCCGCGCCACGGCACGACCGCCGTAGCCGTCGACGAGCACAATGGTGCCGGTCGGGCGGTGCACGAACCAGCGCGTCGCCCCGGACGCCGCTGCGTTGACCGCGGGCAGTCCGTCGGAGCTGAACAGCACCACCACGCCCACGAGCGCGACGACGACCGCGACGGCGGCGGCGACGGTCTGGCGCCAGGTCACAGTGGATGCGGTCACAGGGATCTCTTCGGCGGAACGGCTGACGGGGTGGGCTGATCTGACGACGGACGGATGTCGACGCTTGTTCATCGGCACGTCCGCTGTGGAACTCAAGAAATTGTTCAGAAATCGTCTGGTTGTCCGTGATCGTGCAGATCGACATGCGTCCGGCCGTCGACCGGTCGATCCTCGTAGTCTCCCGTCATGGACCTCGTGGTTCGATCACCACACGGCGACGCCGACGTGTCGGTCGACACCGACCTCACGACGACGACGCTCGGCGACACGGTCGCGGCCGTGACCGGCCAGGCCGTGCCGGCGATCGTGGTGGTCGACGGACGGGTTCTGCCCGCTTCGACACCGCTGGCGGACGAGCACGTACGGGTCGGGTCGGTGCTCTCCACGGTCGCTGAGCAGGACGGATCGGTGGATCCGGTAGTGAACCTGCTCCAACACGCCGGGCGCGGCGCCGGATCCGTCCGTCCGCTGGGGCGGGGCCATTACCGGATCGGGCCAGGTCGACGGTTGTCCGCGACCGAATTGGACGAGGCGCCCGTCGAACAGGCCGCGTTCGAACTCGAGGTGGCCGCCGACACGGTGACGGTGTATCCGATCGACGGCTCACGGCTGACCGTCGGTGGGCGCACGGTCGTCGAACCGACTCCGTGGTCGCGCGGCGACCTCGTGACCGGTGGTCGCGTGTTCGGCTTCGAGCGTGCGCTGGCAACAGTCCCCACCGGTCGGCGGCGCGCCGACATCGACGGGATGGTCCCGTTCAGCCGGACCGCCGGCACCACCGACCAGCGCAGTCTCGTCGACGTGGTGCAGGCGGCCATCGAACACGACCCGTCGCTCTGGCGTCGCCGGCTCGACTTGGACTCTCCCGTGAGCGTGCCCATCGGGCTGGTCGACGAGGGAGGGACGACATTGCGCCGGGTTTCCCTGGTGGTCGAGCCCGACCGCGGTGCCGCGATCATCGGGCCCGAAGACTTCGGGGAAGCCGTCACCCGCGCCATCGTTCTCGGAGCCGTGACCACGCACGGCCCGGCCGATCTCGCCGTGGTGGTGGCGACGACGTCGGATCGCATCGGCCGATGGGACTGGCTCAAGTGGGCGCCGCACGTCCGGACCGGCGGCGAACGATCGATCCTCGCCACCGACACCGCACTGCGTCGATGGGCCGACGAGTTGCTGTCCACGCCCCAGAGCGCGGTGACGCTGCTGATCGTCGACGACGACGAACGTTGGAACCGTCGCGCCTCCCCGTTGCGCGAGGTGGTGTCGTCGCCGCCCCCGTCCGTCCGGTTGGTCGCGTTGTGCGATCGCGTCGACCGCGCGCCGGCGTCATGTCGGACGTTGGTCGTCCAAGCGGGCCAGTTCGCCTCGATCACCACCGTCACTCAGGGCGGACCGCCGGCGCCCCCGACCGGCATCGCCGAATTCCTGCCGTCGCTCGTCGACCCAGCGGTTGCCGCCGAGGCCGCCCGATCGATCGCCTGTCTGGTCGACATCGAGCGCGACGACACACCAGCGCCGGAGGGCTCGGCATCGACGCCGGTGTTGGCCGACACGCTCGGTGCCGTCACCGCCGGCGACGCCCATGCGAACCCGGCATGGATCGGCAACACCGACGTCGGCGACCCGGTGGTCGTCGACTGGACGGAAACGTCGAGCGTCGCGGTCCGTGCATCCGACCACCACGATCTCGACGCCCTCGCCGTCATGATCGTTGCGGGCCTCGTCGCTCACCGTCGCCCGCCCGACCTCCCGGTTCTCCTGATCGGCGACGGGGAGCCGTCGACGCTGCTCGGCCTGCTGGCCGAACTGGCGCACATCGGTGGACGTTGCGACAACGGCGGCGCGTTCGAGCGGCGCCGTGTGCTCGCGCGTGTCGAACACCTCGCCACGAAAGGGGACGTCGGCATCGTGCTCGCCGGCCGTGACATCGGCGGCTGGCTGCCGGACGTGGTCGCGCTGATCGAACGAGCGCCTTCGGTGCGCCTGGTGGTCGCGCAGTGGGGTGACATCGACGGCGCTCCGATCCCGCCACAGAGCGGGCACATCGACATCGAGGTGACCCGCCACACCGGTGTCCCGCTGGCGAGGATGAGCCGCACGACCCGCGGCGGTGGCCACGAGGAAGCTGTCTTCAGCCCGGTGATCCCGGCAGCACCGGCCCCGACCGGCGAATTCACGATCCGTCCGTTGGTCATCGGGCGCCCGCTCACGTCGCTCGAACGTCGACTGGCTCGCGTGATCGGTCCCAATTCCGCGTTCGACGAAACCACGCGCGGGCTGATCGGCTCGATCGGCCGTGGCGACTGGTCGGCGTCAGCGGGGCTCCCGGTCCTCGTGCCGCCACCGCTGCCCTCGACCGTGCTCCTCGACGATCTCCTCGCGGCGAACGAGGCCGATGCGATTCCCGTCGGGCTCGCCGACGACACCGAACTTGCCGCCTTCCCCGTCGTCTGGTGGCAGCCGGGGGCGACGGGGACTTGGTTGTTCGTCGGCTCACCGCGGGCCGAACTCGACACCGCGCTGTGGACGATCCTGCGCGGATTGTCGGAACGATATTCGCCCGACGACGTGCGTCTCGCGGTGATCGACACGTCGAGCCGGCGCTTGGCGATGGCCGTCTCGCTGCCGCACACCGACCTCGTCGGCCAGGCCGATCGGGTCGATCTGGCTGCCGCGGTGATCGAGCACGTGGCCGCCGAACTCCGCGTGCGCCGGGCCGAGCCGCAGGTCGAGCGACCCGACCTCGTGTTGCTCGTGAGCGAGCTCGCCCAGCTCCGTCGTCGCCTCGCCGACAGTGCGTTCTCGTCGGCCCTCGACTCGCTGCGCACGCTGGCCACCGGCGCCCCGTACGGCGTGAACGTCGTCGCGTTCACTTCGACGATCGACGGTGCATCAGAACTGCGCGACGTGGCCGCCGACGTGTTCGTCGGCCTGTTGACCAATGCCGACGAGGTCGCTGCGCTCGGCCTCGACGAGCTGGCGATGTCGGCCAGCGGTCCCGGCCGGTGCTGGTCGCGGGCGACCGGCCGGCTCGTCCAGTTGGCGTCGTCGGTCGCTCCCTCCGCCGAACCACCACGCTCCCGCCGAGGCGTCCCGTGACGATGGAGCGGGTCGGACGCGGTGACGGCATCGGGATCGAACTCACGCGCGGTGTCGTCCGCGGCGTGCTGCTCGCCGCGGACGAACCCCACCGGCTGCGTGCCGCGACCGAGGTCGGGATCCGTCACTTCGACGACGACCGGTCGGTGCTCGACGCGCTGATCCGGTTGCGGGCCGAACTCGGACCCAGCCGCGCGCCGACGCGGGTGGCACTGTTCCCGCCCGGCTCCACGCTGCATCGGGTCGACGTGACGTCGCTGACCGGGCCCGAGTTGAACGTCACGCGCAGCCGGCTGCTGCAGGTCGACGGTGTCTCCTCGACCGTCTTGATCGACGACGGTCCGCGCCGTTGGCTCTTCGCGGTCCGCTGGGACGACCCGCTCGTGCGGCGGTTGGAGGAGCTCGTCGAGCACGCCGGATTCGTCGACGTCGCCATCGACCCGAGCCCGGTCGCGCTGAGCCGGGTGCTCGTCGATTCGGTGATGGCGCGGCGGGACGCGGCGCTCGGGGAATCGTTCGAGGTGGTTCTCGCCGGCGTGCCGATCGCCGCGGTCGCGAGTGACGGCGTCGGTCGCCAACCGCCCGACCTGGTCACCTCCTCGGCCCCGATCTCGCTCGCACTGTTCGACGGGCTCACCGACCCCGCCGACCTCGCGGCGCAGATCCAGCAGGCCGCCACGTTCGGATTGGACGGGCTCGCGCCTCCCGCGCCGATGAGCTCACTCGACCTCGCGGGCGTCGCCCACCTGTCGTACCCGCCGCACGACATCCGGTCGCCACAACGTCAGTGCGTCGCCCTCGGTGCGGCGATCGGCGCCGCCGGATTGGCGGGCCGACTGCGGCCGATCGACATGATGTTGCCGTCGGTCGCGGCGGCCACGACCGAGCGGCCGTGGGCGATCGAGAAAGTGTCGGCCGTGCCGACGAACATCGAACCGAAACCGGTCAGCACGGCGAGGCGCGTCATGCGGCTCGTCCCGCGTCGCCGGCATTGAGGGTCGCCGGCATTGACGGGTCGCCGACACCGATCGGCTCGACCGCTCAGCGATCGCGGTCGAAGATCGAGGGCCGCTGACCGAACACGGCGACGGCCTGGCGCAGCGGTACGAGATCGCCGCCGGCCGACGAGCGCTCGGCGGCCGCAATCGCGTGCTGGGCGATCTCGCGGGCCTGGTCCAGTTCCGTCCGCAGGCGGAGATTCTCCGCCTCGAGATGCATCACCCGCCGAATCCCCTCGAGGTTCATCCCTTCACCGGCCAGCTCGGAGATGCGACGGAGCACCGCGATGTCGTGATCGCTGTAGCGGCGGTTGCCGCCATCGGTGCGGGCCGGATTGACGAGGCCCCGCCGTTCGTAGATCCGCAACGTCTGCGGGTGCATCCCGGCGAGTTCCGCGGCGACGGAGATGACGTACACGGCGCGGGTGGCAGAGCGTTGGGGCGATCGATTCTCGTCGGTCATGTCAGCGCGCTCCGAGGATTCACCGTAGTCGCTGCGGCGAGCTGCTCGATGGCCGCGCGCTGATCGTCGGACAACTCCGACGGCACCGCGACCTCGACCGCGACGATCAGATCGCCCGTGGCCTTCGCCGTCGCGATCCCGCGGCCCTTGACCCGATGGCGGCTGCCGCTCTGGGTTCCGGGTCGCAGGCGGAGCGTGACGGTAGGACCCTCGAGGGTCGGCACGTCGATCTCACCGCCGAGGGCCGCCTCGGCGAAGGTGATCGGCACCGTCACGGTGAGGTCGTTGCCGCGTCGGCCGAACCGTTCGTGCGGTGTCACCTTCAGTTCGACCAGCAGATCACCGTTGGGCCCGCCGTTGCGCCCCGGACCACCACGACCCTTCAGGCGGATCGTCTGGCCGTCCTTGACACCGGCGGGAATGCGGGTCTTCACCTCGCGCGGACGCTGCTCGATGCCACGGCCATGACAGGTGGGACACGGCTCGTCGATCACATTGCCCTGACCGCCACACACGGGACACGGCGTCGAGAACGAGAAGAAGCCCTGGTTGTCGTCGACCACACCGCGTCCGCCGCAGTTGCCACACACCCGCGGGCTCGTGCCGGGCTTGGCGCCGGTGCCGTTGCAGGTGGAGCACTGCGCATCGGTGGTGAGGAACAGCGTGGTCTCGACGCCGCGAGCGGCGTCGGCGAAGTCGACGGTGAGCACCGCCGTGATGTCGCTGCCGCGCCGCGGGCCTGCCCCGCCACCACCGCCCGGCGCGCCGCCGCGGCGGCCGAACATGTTGCCGAGGATGTCGCCGAATCCGCCGGCCCCACCCATGTCGCCGACGTTGAAACGAATGCCACCGCCCGGACCACCCGGCCCGCGCATGCCGCCCATCGGGCCGAGGCGGCGCACCTCGTCGTATTCGCCACGCTTCGTGTCGTCGCCGAGCACGTCGTACGCCGCCGACACTTCCTTGAAGCGCTCCTCGGCGGCCGCGTCGCCCGGGTTCTTGTCGGGGTGGAGCTCGCGCGCGAGCTTTCGGTACGCCTTGGTGATGTCCTTCGGCGTCGCGTCTTCAGCGACGCCGAGGACCTGGTAGTAGTCCTTCTCGTACCACTCGCGTTGCGCGGCCATTCGGGCCCCTCGCTCCCCGCCTAGTCCTTCGTCTTGACCATGGCGGCACGCAGGACTCGGCCCTTCCACAGGTAGCCACTGCGGAGCACCTCGGTGACCACGGGTTCGCCGCCCTCGCCGGGGTCGTGCGCCACGGCTTCGGCCACCTCGGGGTCGAACGGCTGCCCTTCGAGGTCGACCGCTTCGAGCCCGTGCTTCTTCAACTCGACGAGCATCTGGTTGAGGAGCGGCCCGATCTCGTCGGGATGGCGCAGGTACGCCGCCTCCGCGGCATCGAGCACCGGCAGCAGTGCCTCGGCGAGCCGCCCGGTCGCCCGTTCGGCCTCGGCTTGCGCCTGGGCCTGCGAGCGCCGGCGGAAGTTGTCGAAGTCGGCCTGCACCCGTTGCGCGAGGTCCTTGTACTCGTCGCTCTGCGCCACGAGCGCGGCGACGTCGACGTCGAACTCCTCGCGCGCTTCCGTCAGGGCATCGGCCAACTCGTCCTCGCCCAACTCGTGGTCGCCCGCCGGCACGCGACGCAGCGAATCGGTGATGTCATCGACCTCACTCGCCCGCTCGTCGTCGTCGTGCACGTCGAGACCGTCTTCGGCGTGGGACCGCCGACCCCCGTGCTGGGGGTCGGCCAGTTCCTCGTCGGTGATCCCGGACTCGGCCGGGTCGATCATGTCGCCGTCCATCGGGGCGCTCAGCTCTGCTCGTCGTCGACGATCTCGGCGTCGACCACTTCGGCATCGACGATGTCGTCGTCGTCCACCGAGCCCGTGCCGGACGTACCGCCCTGACCCGACGCCGAGCTCCCCTCGGCGCCCGAGTCGCGGGCGGCCGCCTCGTAGAGCTTCTGGCTGAAGTTCTGGCTGGCCGACATCAGCGTGTCGGTGGCGGCCTTGATCGCCGCGCTGTCGGCACCCTCGAGGGTCTTCTTCAGGTCGGCGAGCGGCTGCTCGACGGCCTCCTTCTCCTCGGCGGGCACCTTGTCGCCCTGTTCACGGAGCACCTTCTCGGTCTGGTACACCAGCGAGTCGGCGTTGTTGCGGACCTCGGCCTCGTCGCGGCGCTTGCGGTCGTCCTCGGCGTGTGCCTCGGCGTCCTTGACCATCTGCTCGATGTCCTTCTTGTCGAGCGTCGACTGCCCGGTGATGGTCATCGACTGTTCCTTGTTCGTGGCGCGGTCCTTGGCCGACACGTGGACGATTCCGTTGGCGTCGATGTCGAAGGTGACCTCGATCTGCGGCACACCACGCGGGGCGGGCGGCAGGTCGACGAGCTGGAACTTGCCGAGCGTCTTGTTGTAGCTCGCCATCTCGCGTTCGCCCTGGATGACGTGGATCTCCACCGAGGGCTGGCTGTCCTCGGCCGTGGTGAACACCTCGGTGCGCTTCGTCGGGATGGTGGTGTTGCGTTCGATGAGCTTGGTCATCACGCCGCCCTTGGTCTCGATGCCGAGGCTCAGCGGGGTCACGTCGAGCAGCAGCACGTCCTTGACGTCGCCGCGCAGCACGCCGGCCTGGACCGCGGCACCGATCGCCACGACCTCGTCGGGGTTGACCGTCTTGTTCGGCTCCTTGCTGGTGAGGCTCTGCACGAGTTCGGTGACCGCCGGCATGCGGGTGGAACCGCCGACGAGGATCACGTGGTGCAGGTCGCCCTTCTCGACGCCGGCGTCCTTCAACGCCAGCTCGAACGGGATGCGGCAGCGCTCCATCAGGTCGGAGGTCATCTCCTGGAACTTGGCCCGCGACAGCGACTCGTCGAGGTGGAGGGGCCCGTCGGCCGTGGCCGTGATGAACGGCAGGTTGATCTGGGTCGCCTGGACCTGGCTGAGGTCGATCTTCGCCTTCTCCGCCGCTTCCTTCAGACGCTGCGCGGCCATGCGGTCGGCACTGAGGTCGACGCCGTGGGCGGCCTTGAACTGCTGGACGAGCCAGTCGATGATGCGCTGGTCCCAGTCGTCGCCGCCGAGGTGGGTGTCACCGTGGGTCGACTTGACCTCGAACACGCCGTCGCCGATCTCGAGCACGGACACGTCGAACGTGCCGCCACCGAGGTCGAACACGAGGATCGTCTCGTCCTCGGCACCCTTGTCGAGGCCGTAGGCGAGCGCCGCGGCGGTCGGCTCGTTGATGATGCGGAGCACTTCGAGGCCGGCGATCGTGCCCGCCTCCTTCGTGGCGGTGCGCTGGGCATCGTCGAAGTACGCCGGCACCGTGATGACGGCCTGGGTGACGGAGTCACCGAGATACGCCTCGGCATCGCGCTTGAGCTTCATCAGCACGCGCGCCGAGATCTCCTGCGCGGTGTACTTCTTGCCGTCGATGTCGTCGGACTTCCAGTCCTCACCCATGTGCCGCTTGATCGATCGGAACGTGCGGTCAGGGTTCGTGATCGCCTGCCGCTTGGCGACCTCGCCGACGAGCACCTCGCCGGTCTTCGAGAAGGCGACGACCGACGGCGTCGTGCGGGCGCCCTCGGCGTTGGGGATGACGACGGGATCGCCGCCTTCGAGTACCGACACCACCGAGTTGGTGGTTCCGAGGTCGATGCCGACTGCCTTGGCCATGGTTGTTGTGCTCCTTGTTTCAGGTCGAACGAGTGCTTCGGCAGAACACGCTATCCAAGCGACCATGAATGGCGCAACCGACGAGTCAGAAAACTTGAGTCGACTTCGACTCAAGTCAGGTGTTCGGGCCCGAACGAGTGCGGCAACAGGTCGGCGATCGTCGACGTCAGCAATCGTCCGTCGATCGTCGTCGCGTGCACGGGCGCCGACGGCCGCGCGAACTCACGCAGTCGCTGCCGGCATCCACCGCACGGTGTGCCGGGCTCGGAACCGCCGGTCACGGTGACCACTTCGACGATGTCCCGTTCACCGGCCAACACCATCGCCGCGATCGCCCCGGCCTCGGCACACGTGCCCAGGGGAAACGAAGCGTTCTCGACGTTGCAGCCGGCGAACACGCGGCCTGACGCCGTGCGCACCGCGGCCCCGACCGGGTAGTGCGAATACGGCGAGTACGACCGCTCGAGGGCACCGACGGCCGCCTCGTAGAGTTCGTTCGCAGATGCGGGAAGGCGCTCGACGTGCACGGCGAGAGCGTAGGCGCCAGGTCACTCGGCGCGGATCGTCCTCGAGTCCTGACCAGCTCGGTCATGCTTCGCCGTCACGGTGAGGTCGGTGCCGCTCGGGCATCGCACGACCCACGACACGATCGCCCGATCGGGGGTGCCGTCGTGTCCCCGATTGAAGCGGGCGGCGGAGCCACCGTCGAGCTGGCCGATCGTCTGCCGAGGAGGCGCGCCGATGAATCGGATGTCGTCAGTTTCCGGGTCGCCCACGAGTTCGGCGACGATCGGGCGCACCCGGTCGTTCTTCATCGCCCGCGCGGTCACGTGCGTCGGCAACCAGCCGGTGTTGGCGATCCCCACGGTGATCCGGAACGTCGCGTCGCCGAGCGACTCCACCGCGGTGTGCTTGATCTCGAGACACGGTGACGCGAGCGCCTGGAACACGGCGAACTCGGCGTGCGGCGCCACTTCGGCCCGGAGAAGGTGCGGGGAAGGGTTCGTCCACGTGTAGAGGTCGTTCCATCCGCCGAGTTCGACGGGACCGAGCTGGGGGTGGTCGAAGGGGTACCAGTCGACGTAGCCGACGGTGTGGTGGTCGCTCGGTTCTCCATCGAGCCACCGGAGGACCGCGAGGGCCTCGGCAGTGGTCGGACCGGTGTACCAGAAGTGGGTCGACTGTTTGGTGCCGGTCGCGGCGTGGACGATGTCCCAGAACTCGGTCGTCCAGGCGTAGACGCCGAGGTGCTCGTAGGCCCAGTCGTCGGCGGCACCGCTCATCGTTTCCGTGGAGTCCCAGGTGAAGTCCTCGTAGACGGAGTGCGCCGGGTATCCGGTCAGCGCGCTCCCGCGTTCGGCGAGTTGGCGATATGCCCACACGTCCATCGGGGGCAGCGTCGAGTCGGCGGCGATCGATGACGGCCGCAACAGCACCCCACCACTCGTGTGGAACGCGTTGTAGCCGCAGATGTTCGGCCGGGCGACGATGGCGCGGACGAGCGCGTCGATCTCCGGTTCGGACAGCGGGTGATCGCCCGATCCGCGGACGTTGGTCCCCCACCCGGCTGGAAAGTTCCGGTTCATGTCGAGGCCCTCGGGGGGCGCGGGCGTCGGGACGGTGAACCCGTCGTAGTGCTCGATGTGTCCCTCGCTGAGCATCCGATAGCGGATCGTTCCGGCTGGGACCGCTCCGTCGGGCGGGACGGCGACGAGGAGACGCGGCTCGTCGGGATGCGGCATCCACGCGCCGGTCGGGTCGGGGACGCGCATCTGCAGGATCCGGCCGTCGCCGTCGATGTCCTCGATCGACAGACCGGGCCACCGGCGACCATCCCGGTACGGCCAGGGACGCACACTCGAGCGCCGGATTCGCGGCGTGTCGGACAGCACCCACTCGGCACCGTCGGGGTTGACACGCGGAACGACGTAGAAGGTTCGGCTGCGCAGAGCGCGGGTGACCTGTTCGTCGCCGGCGACGTAGCCGTCGATCAGATGTTGGAGGACGTGACACGCGGCGACCGTGGCGGTGAGCTCTTCGGCGTGGATGCTGGCGTCGATCCAGTGCGCCGGCTTGGTGTCGTGTGACCCGTGGGTGGTGTCGGTGACGGTGACGAGTAGGAGGTCGCGCCCTTCGTAGGACCGTCCATACGTTTCCAATGCGACGAGGTCCGGGTGTTCGGCGACGAGTTGGTGCAGCCATGCCGACAGCTCGTCGTACTTCAGGAAGCGGTCGAAGTCGTACGTGATTGCCACGGCCGAACACTAGAGCGCCGATCTAGCATCGCTCCGATGACTGGAACGCTCGTGATCCTCCGCCACGGCCAATCGGTGTGGAACCTCGCCAACCTGTTCACCGGGTGGCACGACGTCGAGTTGACCGAGCAGGGGATCGCCGAGGCATCGGCGGCGGGACGCACGATGCGTGACGAAGGGCTGCGCTTCGACACGTCGCACACCTCGTTGCAGACACGCGCGGTGGAGACCCAGCAATACGCGCTCGCCGAGATGGAGCAGTCGTGGCTCCCGGTGGCGCGGTCGTGGCGACTGAACGAGCGTCACTACGGAGCACTCCAGGGACTCGACAAGAAGGAGACGACGGCGAAGTACGGGGCCGAACAGGTGCACGCGTGGCGGCGCGGGTACGACACGCCGCCGCCGCCCGTCACGATCGACAGCGCCGAACATCCGATCAACGACCCGAGGTATCGGAACCTGCCGCCCGACGTGCTGCCGGGGTCGGAATGCTTGAAAGACGTCGTCGAGCGGGTCCTGCCGTACTGGTTCGACCAGGTCGCGCCCCAGCTCATGGCCGGCGCAACCGTGCTGATCACCGCGCACGGCAACTCGTTGCGGGCGCTGCTGAAGCACCTCGAAGGGGTCAGCGACGACGACATCGCCGACGTGAACATCCCCACCGGCGCGCCGCGTCAGTATCGATTCGACGAGCGGCTCACGGTGACCTCGGCCGGCTACCTCGGCGACGCCGATGCAGTCGCCGCGGCCGCCGAAGCCGTAGCCCGTCAAGCCGGCACGGCCTGAACCCCGTCGCCGGACGGGACCGCCTCCGCCCGGAGTGCCCGCCCGCACGAGCGCACGCAGCGGACGGCGACGTTTCGCCGCGCACCTGCCCGGCGTCGTCCCCGCTCTCGCGCTCGCGTCCCGAATCGTCTCGCGGTGGAGCGGGCCGTGGGGTCGCAGGCCGCCGTCACGAATCGTCTCGCGGAGCCCGCGTGGTCACCGGCGCCGCCCGTCACGAATCGTCTCGCGGTAGGCGGGGGCGGGTCGCCGGGCGACTGTCACGAATCGTCTCGCGGCGCCGGCGTCACTCGCCGTCACGAATCGTCTCAGGCGCGATCGCCGACCGAACCAACCCCCCACGCACTCTCGACAACTCCAACCCCCGACACGCCACAGCCAAGTGAGACGATTCGGGACGGGCGGGCGGGGCATCGAAGGGCCTCGAACACCCGGTGACGCCGCACCTCGCCGGGCGCTCGACACGCAACCGCCGACACCCCCACAGTCTCGTGAGACGATTCGGGACGGGCGGATCGAGGCACGACTGTCTCGCACATGGGTGTCCGCCGCAACGCGCCGCGACCCGATGAGGACCTTCGCACTGTCGCACCCCTCGCGTACGTTCATCGCATGGTTGTGGACTTCGCGATCAGCACTGCGCAGCCCGCTCCGGTCGGGCGCGTCGCTGTTGGCGGTGAGCGGGCACGGCTGCCCGTCAATCCGATCTATCTGCGTCCACAGTGGGGCGCCGTCATTGCGGAATGGGCGTGTCCGGTCTGCGGGACCTCGTGCGACCGCACGTACCGCTCGGGTCGTGCCCGTGTGTACTGCACCAACGCCTGCCGCCAGCGCGCCTACCGGCTGCGTCGTCGAACGGTCGGGGCGGCAGCTCGACGTCAGCGCGGCCGCACCCGCACCCGCACCGGTCCGCGCCCGCACACGAGACCGCCTGCACGCCCTCCGCTCCGACGGCGATCTCGTGGCCGGCCGCCGCGACTCCACTGGCCGCCAGGTCACCGCTTGCGGGGCGTTCGCACGCTCCACGCGGGATCGCCCGTCGCTGGCCTGGCACACGGATTTCATCGCCGGCGGCCCGTCGTCCTGCCGAACGTGTGCCGCGGTGCTGCACGTCGAACCGATCCCCGTGTCGACCATGCTCGAGCGGGCACTGCGGTACGCCGCGGACCGCCGCAACGTCCACTGAACATGCGCCCTGCTCAGCGCGCCTACAGTGCTCGCATGGCGAGCAACAAGCAGCACCTGGAAACCCTTCGCAGCGTGGCGCTGTTCAGCGCTTGCAGCAACAAGGAACTGGAAAAGGTCGCCCACGCGGCCGACGAGATCAAGATGACCGCCGGCACCCTGATCGTCGACCAGGGCCAGACCGGACGTGAGGCGTTCGTCATCGTCGACGGCGAAGTCTCGGTGAAGCGCAACAACCGCAAGATCGCCACGCTCGGCTCGGGCGCAGTGGTCGGCGAGTTGTCCCTGCTCGACCATGGTCCCCGGACCGCCACCGCGATCTGCGACACCGATTGCACGCTGCTGGTCATCGACCAGCGCCGCTTCCTCGGCGTCATCGACGACGTTCCGGCGATCTCGCACAAGTTGCTCGCCCGCCTGGCCAGCAAGATCCGCGAACTCGATCGGCAGTACTACGGCTGATCGCGGTCCGGTGCCTTTGGCGGCCGCCGGGACCACCGCATGAACTTCGGGCCGCTGCCCGACGACTGGCCCGACCAGCGCGACACCCTGCACTTCCTCGCCGCGCACGTGCTCGGCCAGGCCCGCCAGCGACACGACGGGATGTTCGACCTGGTCCCGAGCCCGGGCGGGTTCGCTACACCCTCCGTCGGGCCGGACCGCGAACGCGTTCGCCTCGTCGGCGGATCGATGCTCGTCGAACGCGTGGCGGGCGAGACGCTTCGGGATGCGACCGCCACGACGACGGTGGCACAGATCGCCGGGAGCAGCCTTGCCGAGCTGTGCCAACAGGTCGGATTCGAGCCGCGTCCGGACTTCCAAGTGGGCAACGACACGCCCCCGTTCCGCGACCCCGACGCGCCGATCCAACTCGACGGGCAGGCGACATCGATCCTCGGCGAGTGGTACCTGCTCGGCCAGCGATCGATCGACGAGGTCGTCGCCTCGCTGCCACATGCCGAGGCGACGGTCGGTCGACTCTGGCCGGAGCATTTCGACTACGGCCTCGATCTCGATGCCGCACCCGGCGTGCGCTGCAATCTCGGCGCGGCCGGCGGTGACGGTTTCCACGGCGAGCCGTACCTCTACGTCGGACCCCACGGCCCGGAGCGACCAGGCGCCACCGACTACTGGAACGCTCCGTTCGGCGCCGTGATCGGCTTCGATGAGATCGACGCCGCGGACGACCCGATCCGCACGGCCGTCGAGTTCCTGATGGCCGGAATCTTCCTGCTCCGTTCCGCCTGAACGGCAACGGCTGGAAATGCCAGATCCGGAAATGAGGGCGGCAACGCTCAGGCACTAGCGTGACGCCTGCCATGAGCGCCCACGACGACTCCCACGCCGACGACGCGACCGACGACGCCCCGAAGCGCGTCAAACCGCACCAGATCGCCATCGCCCTCGGGATCGGAGTCGGTCTCTTCACGCTCGTGTCCGGCGTGTTGCCGCAGATCACGAAGTGGGAGAACCACAACGAAGTGCACCGCGAGGTGTTCATCGACATTCCGGGTCCGTTGCAACTCGCGTTCTACACCGTGATCCCGGTGATGATCATCTGGGGCGGCTTCATGTTCGCCAACCGGATGAAGAACTGGGAGCGCGGCGCACCGTCGAAGCGGCGCACGACCACCAAGAACGCCGCCCAGCGCCTCAAGGACTTCCGCGCCGGCGCCTACATGCAGACCCTCCTGCGCGATTCCGCCGCGGGCCTCATGCACTCGATGATCTACTTCGGGTTCCTCGTCCTTCTCGCCGTCACCACGGTGCTCGAGGTCGATCACCAGATGCCCGAGGATCTCAAGTTCCTGCAGGGCGACGTCTACCGCGCGTACGCCTTCGTCGGCGACGCGGCCGGGCTCGTGTTCCTCGGCGGCATCGTGTGGGCGATCCTGCGCCGCTACGTGCAGCGCCCGTACCGCATCCGGATCAAGTCGAAGCCCGAACACGTCGTCATCCTCGGCACGTTCTTCGCCATCGGCGTGAGCGGCTTTCTCGCCGAGATGTTCCGCATCGCCGTCCAGGGCCAGCCGAGCTACGAGAAGTGGAGCTTCGTCGGTTATCCGCTGTCGCAGCTCGTCGACGGTTGGTCGCCGTCCGACCTGCAGACGTGGCACCAGTGGATGTGGATCACGCACGTCGTGGCGTTCATCGTGTTCCTCGCCATCTTGCCGATCACGATGCTGCGCCACATCTTCACGTCGCCGCTGAACATGTACCTGAAGGACAAGGACCGGCCGAAGGGCGCGATGCGGCCGATGCCGAACCTCACCGAGACCGAGCTGGAGAGCTTCGGCGCCTCGGTCGTCGAGGACTTCACCTGGAAGCAGTTGCTCGACCTCGATGCCTGCACGATGTGCGGCCGCTGCACCAGCGTGTGCCCGGCCCACGCCACCGGCAAGGCCCTCGATCCCCGTGAGATCGTCCTCAAGTCGGGCGAGGTCATGGCCGCCACGGGCACCCCGGTCGTCAGCCCGCCGCTCGGCACCGTCCCGGAGATCACGGTCACCGCCAACTCACTGTTCGAGCGGATCACCGCCGAGGAACTCTGGGCCTGCACGACGTGCAAGGCGTGCGACGAGATCTGCCCGGTCAACATCGAGATCACCGACAAGATCTTCGACATGCGCCGCTACCTGTCGCTGATGGAGTCGAACTTCCCCGACCGAACTCGGCAACGCCTACCGGGCGATGGAGAACCAGGGCAACCCGTGGGGCATGAACCAGGGCGAGCGCGGCGACTGGGCCGACGGGTTCGACGGCGTCACCATCGTCGATCCGGGCGAGACCCTGCAGTCCGAGTACCTCTACTGGGTCGGCTGCGCGGGTTCGTTCGACGACAAGAACAAGAAGGTCACCCAGGCGATGGCCCAGCTGCTGCGCCGGGCCGGCATCGACGTCGCCATCCTCGGCCCGTCGGAGATGTGCACCGGCGACTCGGCACGCCGCTCCGGCAACGAGTACCTGTTCCAGATGCTCGCCCAGCCCAACGTCGAGATGCTCAACGGCATGGGCGTGAAGAAGATCATCACGCAGTGCCCGCACTGCTTCAACACGCTGCTGAACGAGTACCCGCAGATCGGCGGCAACTACGAGGTGATCCACCACACGCAGCTGCTCGAGCAGTTGATCGACAGCGGCCAGCTCGACGTGAGCCAGGCCACGCTCGAAGAGCGCATCACGTACCACGACTCGTGCTACCTCGGTCGCCACAACGACGTGTACCTCGCCCCGCGCAAGGTCGTCGGCTCGATCAAGGGCATCGAGGTCGTCGAGATGCCACGCAACGGCACGAAGGGCATGTGCTGCGGCGCCGGTGGCGCCCGCATGTGGATGGAGGAGACCGTCGGCACCAAGGTCAACGACGAGCGCGCCGCCGAGGCGATCTCGACCGGAGCCAGCCGGGTCGCCACCGCCTGCCCGTTCTGCTACATCATGCTCGACGACGGCGTGAAGGGCGCCGGGATCGAGGAGGACCAGGTGCGCGTCGCCGACATCTCGATCCACCTCCTCGAGGCGATCGAGGCCGGCGAGGCGAAGTTCCACCGCCCCGACGCACCGCTCGCCGACGTCGCCGCGCCCGACTGACGCGTTACGCGCTCGCGTTGCCGCGAGCGATCGCCCGCAGGTCGAGCGCGCGATCGAGCACGTCGTCGGCCACGCCGTGGTCGCGAGCGACGTCGCGGAGCGACCGTCCGCTCGCCGCGGCCTCCTTCACGATCACGGTCGCGGCGTCGTAGCCGATCTCCGGGTTGAGCGCGGTCGCCGTCGCGAGCGTCAGCTCGGCCAGGGTGAGGCAACGCTCGACGTCGGCCTCGATGCCGGCCACGCACTTCGTCGCCAACGCGTCGGCCGCCGCCGTCAGCAGGTCGATCGAGCCGATCAGGTTGCGCGCCATCACCGGCACCATCACGTTGAGTTCGAAGTTGCCCTGCATGGCGGCGACGGTGATCGCCGTGTCGTTGCCGATCACCTGGGCGCACACCTGCAGCGTGGCCTCGGGGATCACCGGGTTGACCTTGCCGGGCATGATCGACGAACCCTTCTGCAGCTCCGGCAGCACGATCTCGCCGAGGCCGGCACGTGGACCGCTCGACATCCAGCGCAGGTCGTTGCAGATCTTCGTCAGGGCGACCGCGGCCACCTTCAGCGCGCCCGACGTGGCGACCATCGCGTCGCGCCCGGCCTGCGCCGCGAAATGATCGGCCGGAGCCGCGATCGAGGCGGCGACCGCGGGTGAGACCTTCTCGCCGAGCTTGCGCCGGACGAGCGCGGCGAAGGCGGGATGCGTGTTCAGCCCGTTGCCGACCGCGGTGCCACCGAGCGGGATCCGACCGAGTTCCGAGCAGCGTCGCCGCGACCTGGTTACCCGCCGAGGCGACCTGCGCCGCGTAGCCGCCGAACTCCTGGCCGAGCGTCACGGGCACGGCGTCCATCAGATGCGTGCGGCCGGCCTTCACCACGTCGACGAACTCGACGGCCTTCACGGACAACGCGTCGCTGAGCCGATCGAGCGCCGGTACGAGATCGTCGTGAGCGGCCTGCAGGGCGGCGAGGTGGACCGCCGACGGGAACACGTCGTTCGAGCTCTGGCCGAAGTTGACGTGATCGTTGGGGTGGGCGCGCCCCTCGGTCAGCGCACTGATCACCTCGTTCGCGTTCATGTTCGACGACGTGCCCGACCCGGTCTGGAAGACGTCGATCGGGAACTCGGCGTCGTACTCCCCGGCGGCGATGGCGTCGCCCGCGACGACGATGTCGGCGGCGAGATCAGCGTCGATGAGACCGAGCTCGGCATTCGCCTCGGCGGCCGCCGACTTGATGCGGCCCAGCCAGTGAACGACACGCGCCGGGATCGGCTCGCCGGAGATGTGGAAGTTCTCGACCGCTTTGGTCGTCTCGGTACCCCAGAGCATCCGGCCACTCTTCCACGGTCCGTGCACACGGTAAACGCGTCCTGTTCGTATCGTGGTCAGCTTCCCCGAGAAAGCACAGCCATGAACGACAGTTACGACGAACTCCCGCAACCCACCTCCGCTCCAGCCGACACGTCGCTCCCCGACCCCACCGTCGCACTGCTCGAGGCCGGATTCGCTGCCCTCGGACTCCGCCCCGAATTGCTCACGGCGCTCGCCGACCTCGGCTACGAGGAGCCCACGCCGATCCAGCGGGAGACCATCCCGCACCTGATCGCCGGCCGCGACCTGCTCGGGCAGGCCGCGACGGGCACCGGCAAGACGGCGGCGTTCGCCCTCCCGGCACTGCAGCGCATCGACACCAGCCGCCGCGCCGAGCCGTCGGTGCTCGTACTGGTGCCGACGCGCGAGCTGGCGGTGCAGGTGAGCGAGGCGATGTTCAAGTACGGCAAGGAACTCGGCATCAAGGTGGTGCCGGTCTTCGGCGGCCAGCCGATCCAGCGCCAGCTGCAGTTGCTCGATCGGGGCGTCCACGTCGTCGTGGCCACCCCGGGCCGCGCCATCGACCACATCGGGCGGGGCTCGCTGAAGCTCGACGCGATCCGCACGGTGATCCTCGACGAGGCCGACGAGATGCTCGACATGGGCTTCACCGACGACATCGAGTCGATCCTCCAGAGCACGCCGGACGATCGCCAGACCGTGCTGTTCTCGGCGACGCTCCCGCACCGGATCAACGCGATCGCCAAGCGCTACCAGACCGATCCGGTGAAGATCAAGATCGGTCGCTCGGAGGCCGAGTCGGGCGAGAAGGCGCTCGTCCGCCAGACCGTCTACTGGGTGCAGCGGGCGCACAAGGCCCACGCCCTCGGCCGCATCCTCGACATCGAGGCGCCGCAGTCCGCACTCGTGTTCTGCCGCACGCGCACCGAGGTCGACCAGCTCACCGAGACGATGAACGGACGCGGCTACCGCGCCGAGGCGTTGCACGGCGGGATGGACCAGAGCCAGCGCGACCGCGTGATGGCCCGCCTCCGCGACGGCACGGCCGAACTCCTCGTGGCCACCGACGTCGCCGCCCGCGGGCTCGACGTCGACACGCTCACCCACGTCGTCAACTACGACGTCCCGTCGGCAGCCGAGAGCTACGTGCACCGCATCGGTCGTGTCGGACGGGCCGGGCGGGAGGGCACGGCGATCACGCTGGCCGAGCCGCGCGAGCGTCGCCAGCTCGAGAACATCGAGCGGTTGACGAAGCAGACGATCACCGTGGCGAGGGTGCCGTCGGTCGCCGATCTGCGCTCACGCCAGATCGAGCTCACCGTCGGCCAGATCCGCGAGTCGCTGACGTCGCCCGACCTCGAGGACTACAACTCGATCCTCCACGCCCTCGCCGGCGAGGACAGCGACCGGAACATCGCGCTCGCCGCGATCAAGATCGTCCACGCCGAGCGCGGCGCCATGATGGACGAGCGCGAGATCCCCGACGCGTCCGAGCGCTTCCGCAACGACGCCAAGAAGGGTGACCGCAAGAACTACGAAGGCAAGTCGTACGACGGCAAGTCGTACGACGGCAAGAAGAAGTTCGACAAGGGCGGCGGCAAGGGCAAGCACGGCGACCGTGCCGAGCGTGGAGCGAAGCCACAGTCGAACGGCGACACCGAGTTCGTCTACGTGAGCCTGGGCCGCAAGGGCGGCGTGCGCCCCGGCGACCTCGTCGGCGCGATCGCCAACGAGACCGGACTGTCGGGCCGCGAGATCGGCCCGATCCGGATCACCGAGAACTTCTCGGTCGTCGGGGTTCCGGCCGGATCGGTCGACAGCGTCGTGTCGGCGATGAGCAACGCGACGATGCGGGGCAAGAAGGCCAAGGTCCGCCGCTACACCGACTGATCGGTCAGCGGAAGTTCTCGAAGTACCGGCTCGGCGTGGGCCCGTGCTGGCCCTGGTACTTCGAGCCGGACGCCCCCGCACCGTACGGGTGCTCGGCGGGCGTGGTCATCGTCATGAAGCTGACCTGACCGATCTTCATGCCGGGGTAGAGCGTGATCGGCAGGCTGGCGACGTTCGCCAGCTCGAGCGTGATGTGCCCGTCGAAGCCGGCGTCGATGAAGCCGGCGGTCGAGTGGATCAGCAGGCCGAGGCGGCCGAGGCTCGACTTGCCCTCGACGCGGCCGACGAGATCGTCCGGGACGCCGATGCGTTCGAGCGTGGAACCGAGCACGAACTCGCCCGGATGGAGCATGAACGGCTCGTCGGATTCGGCGGGGATCTCGATGAGCTCGGTCAGGTTCTCCATGTCCTGCTTCACGTCGATCACGCCCTTGGTGTGGTTGCGGAACACCCGGAACAGGTTGGAGATGCGCACGTCGATCGACGACGGCTGGATCAACGATTCGTCGAGCGGTTCGATCACGATCCGACCGGCGGCGAGCTGCTCCCGCAGGGTGCGGTCGGAAAGGATCACGAATGCCCACGTTACCGATCCGGTGCCTTCACTACCGTGCGAGCCATGTACCTGCCGAAGGCCAACGCCGTCGAATCCGGACCCGACGTGCTCGAACTCCTGCGACGGGCGGGGGCAGGGCATGTGGTGTCGTTCGTCGACGGTACGTTCGACGCGACGCTGATGCCGTTCCTCGTCGACGACGAACTCCGCGTCGTTCGCGGTCATGTCGCGCGGGCCAATCCCCAGTGGCGGACGCTCGACGGCCGGAGCGTGCTGATGGTCGTTCCGGTGACCGACGCGTACGTGTCGCCGGCGTGGTACCCGTCGAAGCGCGAGGACCCGAAGGTCGTGCCGACGTGGAATTACGAGGTGGTCCACGTGCACGCAACGGCGGTGGTGCATGACGATCCGGTCTGGGTCGAGCAACTTGTGCGCGACCTGACCGCCGCTCGCGAAGCGGTCCGGATCGAGCGCGCCGACGGTGCCGAAACGTGGTCGGTCGACGACGCTCCGGGTGATTTCATCGCCCGCCAGCTCCGCGCCATCATCGGGATCGAACTGCTCGTCGACTCGATCGACGCCAAGCGCAAGCTGAGTCAGAACCGGTCGGACGCCGACCGGGCAGGGGTGTCCGCCGCGCTCGCGAGATCGAACCACGACGGCGATCGAGCGGTGGCGCGTTCCATGCTCGCCGAGTAACGCCGCTATCCTCGGCACTCTTCGCGGATGTAGTTCAATGGTAGAACATCAGCTTCCCAAGCTGAGAACGCGGGTTCGATTCCCGTCATCCGCTCCAAAACCCGGGACTCGTGACGGGCGTACGAGAACGCCGCACGACTGCTGAGTGCCTCGCCGACGTTTGCTAGACAGGCAGCTCGTGACCCGAGGGGTCACGATCGAGGGGAGGGGTCCTTGAAGTTCGTGTGGTTCAACCTCATGCCGTGGCCGCACATGCCCGACGACTTCCGGGAGAAGCATCGTTCGGTGTGGGTCGACATCGATCAAGCGCTGTACGACCCGGTCGAGGGTCATCGCGTGTACCACGAGTACATGGACCAGCTCGAGTACGCGGACTCGTTGGGCTACGACGGCATCGGCGTCAACGAGCACCATCAGAACGGCTATGGCCTGATGCCGTCACCCAACATCATCGCCGCCGGGCTCGCACGCCGGACGTCGAAGGCGGCGATCTGCGTGATCGGCAACTCGATCGCGCTGTACAACCCACCGATCCGGGTGGCCGAGGAATTCGCGATGCTCGACGTGATCTCCGGGGGCCGGTTGGTCGCCGGTTTCCCGGTGGGGACGTCGATGGACACGAACTACTGCTACGGCCAGATCCCGGCGCTCACCCGGGACAGGTACGCGGAGAACCACGAGCTGATCATGCGGGCGTGGCGCGAGACGGAGCCGTTCGCGTTCGACGGGAAGTACAACCAGCTCCGATACGTGAACTGCTGGCCGAAGCCGATCCAGCAGCCGCACCCGCCGATCTACATCCCCGGCGGCGGCTCGATCGAGACGTGGGACTTCTGCGTCGAGCACGAGTACAACTACTCGTTCCTGTCGTTCGGCGGCTACCTCGCCGGTAAGGCACTGCTCGACGGGTACTGGGACCGCGTGGCGCACCATGGCGCCGACGACTCGCCGTACCGCGCTTCGTTCGCGCAGACGATCTGCGTGGCCGACACCGACGCGGAGGCCGAGGAGCTCTACGCCGAGCACGTCCTGTACTTCTACAACCGGTGTCTCCACGTGTATCCCGGCTTCGCCGATGCCCCCGGCTACCGCACGATCAACACGCTCAAGGCCGGCGCGCTGAGCCAGCTCACCGCGGCGGCGCAACGGCAGTTCTCGTCGCTCACGTGGAAGGACCTCGTCGAGGGTGGGCACGTCATCGCCGGCTCCCCGGACACGGTGCGTGACCGCATGGAGGACATGATCACCAACCTTCGCATCGGCACGGTCTTCGGCCTGTTCCACGTCGGCAACATGCCCGACTGGAAGACGCGCTACTCGACGCAACTCTTCGCCGAGAAGGTGATGCCACGTCTCCGGAACATGTGGCCCGAGTACGAGAACGACGACCGCTGGTGGTGCAAGCCGCTCGACACCCGGCTCGACCCACTCGAGACGGTCGGCGGCCGGGCCCGTTCGGAGCTGGCGACGTGAGCGCACTCGACGCCATCCAGATCGACACAGCCAAGGGCACATCGGTGCACGTGTACCAAGGTGGGTCGGGTCCCGATCTGCTGTTCCTGCACGGCGCCGGCGGTGTGCTCGGCGCCGAGGATCCGTTCCTGCTGCGCCTCGCCGAGTCGTTCACGGTGCATGCACCGGAACTCCCCGGTTACGGCGAGTCGGTCGGCGAGGAGCTGCTCGAGGACATGCTCGACTTCACCCTGCACGGCTGGGACTGCGCGGACGCGCTCGGCCTCGATCGACCGCATCTCGTCGGTCACTCGATGGGTGGGATGATCGCCGCCGAGATGGCGTCGGTCGACAACCGACGCGCCCGATCGCTCGCACTCATCGCGCCGGCGGGCGTGTGGCTCGACGAGCATCCGATCCCCGACATCTTTGCCACGTTGCCGTTCGACCTCCCCGCCCTGCTGTTCCACGATCCTGCGGCCGGCGCGGGTGCGCTGACCGGCGGCGCTGACTTCAGCAACCCCGAAGCGCTCGTCGAGTTCTACATCCGCAACGCCCGCCAGCTCGGCACGGCCGGCAAGCTGCTGTTCCCGATCCCGAATCGGCGACTGTCCAAGCGCATCTACCGGATGACGGCGCCGACCCTGCTCGTGTGGGGGGAGAGCGACAAGCTCATCCCGCCGGTGTACGCCGAGCGCTGGGTCGAGCTGGTGCCGACCGCCGATCTCGTCACCGTCGCCCAGGCCGGCCACATGGCACCGTTCGAGCAACCCGATCAGGTTGCAGCGGCGATCGAAAAGCACGTCACCGGAGGCACCGACCAGACGCCTTGACGGCGCCGTGGTGATGCGCCGCGTCGGCGCGCTGATGTTCAACGGCGGCCGGCGAAGGGTACGTAGAGGACGTGAGGCCCGAGCGCGACCAAGTACTCGGTGGCCGCTATGTGCTGACACGACAGATCGCCATGGGCGGGATGGGCGAGGTCTGGGAAGGGTCCGACCTCCTGCTGTCCCGGCGAGTCGCGGTCAAGATCCTCAAGGACGAGTTGCGGACCACACCGGCGTTCATCGAGCGGTTCCGGGCGGAAGCTCGGCACGCGGCCAGTCTCGGCCATCCTGGAATCGCGACGGTCTACGACTACGGCGAGACCGGCGAAATCGCCTATCTGGTGATGGAGCTGGTCCCGGGCCTGACGCTTTCGGAGCTCCTCGTCGAGCAGCCAGCCCTGCCGACCGCAACCAAGCTGTCGATCCTGAGCCAGACCGCTGAGGCGCTCCACGCCGCGCACCGGGCCGGCGTGATCCATCGGGACGTGAAGCCGGCCAACCTCATCGTCGGTCCTGACGGGACGGTGAAGGTGACCGATTTCGGCATCGCCCGCGCGATCGGGGCGGCCCCGCTGACCGATGCCGGTCAGGTGATCGGCACGGCCCATTACATGTCGCCGGAGCAGGCGACCGGCAAACACGGTGACGTCCGCCAGCGACATCTACTCATTGGGGGTCATCGCCTACGAGATGTTCGCCGGACGACGACCGTTCGAGGCGGACACGCCGGTCGGAATCTCCGCAGCGCACGTCCACTCACCGGTCCCTCCCCTTCCTCCGGCGGTACCTCGCGGCGTCGCCGATCTGATCGGGGAGGCGCTCGCCAAAGACCCCGCCTTGCGGCCCGCGTCGGCCGAGGTCTTCGCCGTACGGGCACGTACGCGAGATGCGCGATGGTCTCCCGGCGCCCACGCTCACGATGCCGGCGGCAGCGACCGCGACAGCGATGTCCGCGCAGCCGTCACCGGCACGCACCGGCGACGCGGGCGGTGACGGGATGGCCCCCCGTCGTGAAACAGGGCGACCCGGGGTGACAGCGCTGCTCGTCTTCCTGGCGGTGCTCGTGCTGATCGCCGGCGGAGCGTGGTTGTTCACCACCGTTTCCGGAAATGACGTTTCGACGGAGGATTCGCTGAGTCCCGACTCGACGGCGACCACCGAGCCCTCCACTTCGACCACGGTGGCCGCGGCTGCGCCGGCGGATACCACACCGGCGACGGCGGCTCCGACCACGGCTGCTCCGACCACGGCTGCTCCGACGACGGCTGCTCCGACGACGGAACCCGCGGCCCCCACCGTTGCCGCAACGACGACTCCGCCTCCCGAGACGACGGCGGGGCCGGGACCGTCCGCCACCGTGGCGCCCCCGACCGCCGCTCCCACCACTGGCCCACCGATCACTGGCGCGCCCGTACTGACGCCGACTCCCGCTCTGGCACCGACCGACGAGGGGGAGGTGTTGGCCTTCGTGCTCAGCTACTACGAGCAGGTCAACGGCGGTGAGTACGAAACGACCTGGCCCAAGCTGGCGCCGGAGTTTCGCGACGCCCGCAACCTCACGTTCGAGGAGTACACCCGATACTGGCGCAACACCTCGCTCGAACTCGGCGACCTGCAGTTCACGCCGGGCCCGGGCGCGGACGAGGGACGGGTGCGTTTCGCGGCGCGCTACGACACGTTCGGTCGGATCGTCGAGGAAACCGACGAGCTCACATTGCGACGCGAGCAGGACGGCCGGCTCGTCATCACGGAACAGATCATCGTGTGACGAGTGGACCTTGCCACGGATTCCATCCGTCCGTGGAGCCGGGTCCGGGCGACCGCCGATCGAACTTTGAGTTGAGTGCCACTCAAGATTTGCTTGACTGACACTCAATGGTTCGTTAGGGTCTCACCCTAATGAAATCCGCTCGCTCCTACACCATGACCAGCCGGGCCGATGCCGTGGCGAGTACCAAGGAGCGGATCGCGACCGCGGCGCTCGAGCTCCTGATGGAGCGACGCTTCGACGACGTGACCCTGACCGACATCGCCACCGCAGCCGGCGTCTCCCACCAGACCGTGCTCAATCACTTCGAGTCGAAGGAGGGCGTCGCGTTCGCCGCAGCCGACCTCGTCGTCGCATCGACGAACGATGCGCGGTCCGGTGTGACCCCCGGCGACACGGTCGGAGCGGTCCGACGGCTGGTGGCCGACTACGAGCAGATGGGCGATGCCAATGCCCGCTGGGCGATGGATGTCGAGCACCTCGGGTCGCTCGCTCCGCTCATCGAGCAGGCCCGCCACTCACATCGCGCCTGGCTCGAGGCGGCGTTCGAGCCGTACCTGCCCGCGGACGGCAAGGCGCGGCGGCGTGTGGTGAACGCGCTGCACGCGGCGACCGACGTCTACACGTGGAAGTTGTTGCGCCGCGACCTCGGCGTCACGCGGGCCGAGACCGAGCGCACGATGGTGCGCCTCGTCGACGGCACGCTCGGTCGTCTCGACGGCGACACCTGATCACACTCGATTCAACCCCGGCGGCGCCCGCCGCCCCGTACT
The DNA here is from genome assembly GCA_963752815.1 of Ilumatobacteraceae bacterium. Lineage (GTDB taxonomy): Bacteria > Actinomycetota > Acidimicrobiia > Acidimicrobiales > Ilumatobacteraceae > Sva-07. The sequence continues at coordinate 521,817 of CAVVZI010000015.1, forward strand.
CCCGGAGCTAGCCATGTCTGACACCTCGTCCACCGCCTCTCCTGTCCGCACCTATCTCTTCGCCCTCGTCGACGGTGGCGGAACCGTGCCACCGGAACTCGGCGCGGTCCGTCGTCTCGTCGAGCGCGGTCACGACGTCACGGTTCTGGCCGAGGACTCGATGGCCGACGAGGTCGTCGCCACCGGCGCTGCACTCCGGCGTTGGACGACGGCGCCGAACCGTCCGACGCGGCTCGCGGACGACGATCCGACCCGCGACTGGGAATGCAAGAACCCGTTGCAGCTGTTCGACCGCCTGCTCGACCTGCAGTTCGTGGGGCCCGCCCCGGCGTATGCGAACGACGTCGACGCCGCGATCGCGGAACGTCAGCCCGATCTCGTCGTGTGTTCGATGTTCGCACTCGGGGCAATGATCGCGGCCGAAGGAGCCGGGATCCCGTTCGACATGCTGATGCCGAACATCTACCTGCTTCCCGCCGCCGGCATGCCGCCGATGGGGCTCGGTCTGCGACCGGCACGAGGATTCGCCGGGAGGACACGCGACCGGGCCATCAACGCGCTGACCGAGCGGTCGTGGGCGAAGGGACTCCCGGCGATCAACGACCTTCGCCGCGAGCGTGGCCTGGCTCCGCTCGCCAGGCTCTGGGACCAGGCCGAGCACGCTCGCCGCAAACTGGTGATGACGTCCACCGCCTTCGACTTCCCGGCGACGATGCCCGACAACGTGCGCTACGTCGGACCGGTGCTCGACGATCCGACGTGGGCGACCGACGACGTCTCCGCCGTCACCGCCGAGGATGTCGCCGATCAACCGTTCGTGCTCGTGGCGATGTCCTCCACGTACCAAGACCAGCAGGACTCGATCCAGCGGGTCGTCGACGCCTTGGGCGGACTTCCTGTCCGCGCCCTCGTCACCACCGGGCCGGCCATCGATCCGACCGCCATCGAACACCGGCCGAACGTGGAGGTCGTCCGATCGGCGTCGCACCAGGCGCTGTTGCCGACCGCCGCCTTGGTGGTGACGCACGGCGGCCACGGCACCGTGATCAAGTCACTCGCCGCCGGAGTGCCACTCGTGATCCTGCCCCACGGCCGTGACCAGGCCGACAATGCCGCTCGCATCGTCGCCCGCCACGCTGGGCTGAAAGTGGCCCGCACGGCGAAACCGTCCAAGGTCGCGGCGGCGATCTGCGCGGTCCTCGAAGATCCGTCGTACGCCGCCAACGCCCAGGCCCTGGGCGAGACCATCCGCCGCGACGCCGCGAGCGGCGCACTCGTGCGTGAACTCGAAGACCTCCGTGTGACGTGCGCGATCTGATCCGGCCACTCAGCCACCAAACCTTCGAGGTCGGACGTGTGTTCGCTAGGGCTCGACCGGATCCGCGGGGAACACCCATCTCGGGTCAGGCGCAATGCCCGTCAGGATGGCGGTGACCGCCTCGGCGGGACGGACGCAAATGTCCCGGTATGTCACGTCGGTCAACCCGGCGACGTGAGGTGTGACGAGCACACGTCGATCTGACAACACCGCATCGTCGGCCCCCGGCGGTTCGGGGTCCCAGACATCGGTGGCGTAACCACCCAAGGCGTTGCGGGCGAGCGCGTCGGCGAGGGCGGCATGATCGACGACCGCTCCCCTCGACGTGTTCACCAGGAGCGCGCCCGGCTTCATGGACGCGAACTGGGCCTCGCCGATCATCGATCGTGTCGTGTCGGTCAGCGGGACGCAGAGTTGTACGACGTCGGACGTGGCGAGGAGCTCGTCGAGATCCACCCGCTCGACGTCGGCGTCGGGGGGTCGGCGCGTCGCGCAGACCACGTCCATGTCGAGCATTCGTCCGAAATCAGCCAGCTTCGTTCCGATGGCACCGAGACCGACCACGCCCATCCGTTTGCCGCGCAACTCGGTGCTCTCGAAGCCGTCACGCACGCTCCAGTGCCCGGCTTTGACCGCCGTGTCGACTTCCACCACCCGTCGCGCCAGGGCCAACATCAACATGAGGGCGTGTTCCGCAACCGCGGCCGTGGTGAGCCCGGGCGCGTGGACGACCGCCACGCCAGCCGCCGCCGCCGCACGCGTGTCGACGTTGTCGAGACCGGCTCCGCAACGCGCCACCACGACCAGATCGGGCAGTGCGGCGATCAACTCCCGATCGACCTGTCCGCGTCCACGGGTGACGACCGCGCGCACACCCCGCCCGTACGATCGAGGGTCGAAGGCAGCCAGATCCTCGACCAGCTCCACGGCGTCGGCCGCCTCGAGGATGCGCTGCGCGTCGGGATGCACCGTTTCGAGGAGGAGGATCACGAGGCGCTGGTCAGCTCGACCGGCCGGTCTCGTTGTACGTCTCGTTGGACCGGGCGTCGACGAAGTCGAGTTCGAAGATGCGCGTCGTCGACGGGCTGATCGGCAGCGCACGAGAGTTCGATGAGGTTGCCGGACGGATCGCGCACGAACGCCTGCATCACACCACTCGGTAGCCGGCAGACCTTGCCCCACGTCGCCGTGTCGATGAGGTCGTGTTCCCGGGCCCGCTGGAACACGCCGTTGAAGTCGTCGAGGCGAAGGCAGAAGTGCGACCGCTGTGGGTGGACGTCCGCCAACTGGTTGACGTGGATCTGCTGGAAATCGCCAACCCGGTAGAACTGCGCCGGAAAGCCCAGTTCAGGCGTCGTCGCACGCTCGAGCCCGAGCACCTCGGTGTAGAACGCGTCGGCGACGGCGAGGTCGTCGACCATCACGTTCACGTGCTGGATGGAGAGTCCGTCACTCATCAGCTCACCTCGTACTCTTCGAGAAAATCGGATCGGGGTGTGATTCCGAAGCCGGGCTCCGTCGGCGCGCTGACCAGCCCGTCGACGACCTGCGGTGCTCGTTCCGGCATCTCTCGCAACAGCGGGTTCCCACCGAGCGAGTACTCGATGATACGCGCCGCAGAACTGGCGAACGCGAGGCTGACACCGGCGTTGAACGAGAGCGCCGAACCCCAACAGTGGGGAGCCAGCTCGAGCTGGTGGGCCTCGGCCAACGCAGCGATGCGCCGTCCCTCCGACGGTCCGCCGCAGATGGCGAGATCCGGCTGGAGCACGTCGACCGCCTCGTGTTCGATGAGGTCGCGGAAGTCGAAGCGGGTGAACTCGCTCTCGCCGGCAGCGATCGGGATGTGGGTCGACGCGCGGACCCGCCGTGCACCCGCATGGTCGTCGGCGTTCACCGGTTCTTCGAACCACCGGAGCCCGAGGTCGGCGACATCGGCCGCGAAACGCATCGCCTCCGGTGCGCTGTACGTGCCGTGGGCGTCGACCATCAGACCGACCCCGGGACCGAGCGCACTGCGGGCGGCGTGGACACGTTCCACGCTGGTCGCCACGTCGCCGTCCATGACGCCGACACGCATCTTGACACTGCCGAATCCCTGCGCCACGTAGCCGAGGAGCTGCTCGCCGATCCCGGCCGCGTCGGCCCACCCACCGCTCGCGTACGCGGGAAGCGTGTCGGTGCGCGGTCCGCCCCACAGGTCCACGACGGGCACGTCGAGCGACTTGCCGAGCAGGTCCCAGAGGGCCATGTCGATCCCGCTCATCGCGGCGACCGCGAGACCTCGCCGCCCCAGCACCGGAAACCCTCGTCCATGGTCGAACGCGTAGCCGGCGCGCGATCCGTTGTACATCGTGTCCCACGCCGCCGTGAGGCGCCGCGCATCCTGCCCGACGAGCGCCGGCCCGAGGTCGTCGCGGACCGCGGCGACCACGGCACGACAGCCGCCCGAGCTGCCGACACCGGCCTTGGCCTCCCCCCAACCGACCAGGCCGTCATCGGCCTCGATGCGCACGATCGTGGTGTCGAAGCTGGTGATCCTGCCGAAGTCGGACACGTGCTGTTGGTCGACCGGGATCGGACAGCGCAACCAGGTGGCGCGTACGTCGCGGATCAGCATCGTGGCATCAGTCCAGGCACGCGTCAGATCAGCGGGAGCAGGGTCGTCGCGCACTTCTCGACGAGCATGTCGTAGAAGCCCTCCGACAGCAGGCTGCTGCCGTGGTCGATGATGAACTGCAGCTCCTCGGGGCTGATGTCGACCGGGTTGGTCTCGATCGCGTCGGGGAACTTGTTGGCCGGCGTGCGGTCGATCGGTGCGACGAACTCGACGGTCAGGGCCCCGTCGTAGCCGACCTCCTGCAACGTCCCCACGATCGCCGCCCAGTCGAGCTGGCCCATGCCACACGCCATCCGGTTGTTGTCGGCGACGTGGAAGTCGACGAGCCGGTCGCCGACGTCGCGGATCGCCTGGAAGAAGTCGATCTCCTCGATGTTCATGTGGAACGCGTCGAGGCACACGCCGACGTCGGGAGCGACGGCGTTGGCCAGTGCCAGCGCCTGGTCGCCCCGGTTGATGAAGTACGTCTCGAAGCGGTTGAGCCCTTCGATGGCGATGCGGACGCCGGATGCGCTGGCGAGTTCGTGGACTTCCTTCAACCCGTCGACGCACCAGCCCCACTCATCGTCGGGCGTGCCGTCCGGAACCACCTTGCCGACCGTGGCGGGCACGATGGTGATCTCCTGGCCGTCGAGCTCCTTGACCATCGTCACCACGTCCTTCATGTACTGGACCGTGGCTGCCCGTTGCTGTTCGTCCTTGGCGCACAGATTCCGGTCACCGAGCGTCAGGGTGACCGCTCCCCAGCACGACAGCTTGTAGTCGTCGAGCAGCTTGCGGACGTCCTTGGTGTCGTACTGATCCGGCTCGCCCTTGATCTCGATGCTGCCGTAACCGCAGCGGGCGAGACGCGCCAGCGTGACCTCCAGCGGCTCCGAGCGCATCCAGTTGTGCATTGACAGGTGCATGTTCCCCTCCTCGTTCTTCGTTTGGTTTGATGATCGGTGTTGATGGTTGGTGTTGTGTTGATGGCTGCGTTCAGTGGCGCAGCGAGGCCCATGGTTCTTCGGTGGCGACGTCGACGGTCTCGTAGCCCCCGGGTCCGTGACTGGGCCCGAGCACGACCCACAGCCGAGCGGTCTCGGCCGCGTCGGGGGCGACGAAGGTGGCGTGGACCTTGCCGAACGGGATGAAGGCCGTGTCGCCGGCGGTCAGCACCTTGCGTTCCTCGCCCACCCATTGCTCGATCGTTCCGGCGCGCAGGAGGAGCACCTCTTCCTGATTGGGGTGACGGTGGAAGTCGTGGCCCTGGCCGGGTCTGATCTTGACGTCGAGCACGCACAGCCGCTCCCCCTCCGGCACGTTGGCCGGCCGGACGACCCACCCGAGATCACCCCAGTCGAGTTCCTCCCACTCGACGTCTTCCACGCAGACGAAACACATCAGTGGTCTCCTTTGTTCGTACGGTCGCTGGACATCAGGTGATTGCACATCAGAACGTGATCGCCTTGAAGGCCTGGGTCTGCGCGGTGAGCGCGAGTTCGGTCGGGAGACGCTCCATGCTCGATGCGCCGTAGAACCCGTGGATGTCGGCACATCGCTGCAGCACGTAGGTCGCGTCGTCCGGCGTGGCGATCGGACCCCCGTGGCACAGCACGATCACATCGGGTCGCACGGAACGGGCAGCGTCCGCCCAGGCGTCGATGCGTTCGACGCAGTCGTCCAATGTCAGAGCGGTCTCCGCCCCGATCGACCCGCCCGTGGTCAGGCCCATGTGGCACACGATGATGTCGGCACCCGCCTCGGTCATCGCCACGGCGTCGGCCTCGCTGAACACGTACGGCGTGGTCAGCAGGTCGAGCGACGACGCCTCCGCGATCATCGCCACCTCGAGCGCGTAGCTCATCCCGGTCTCTTCGAGGTTCTGGCGGAACACACCGTCGATCAGCCCGACGGTCGGGAAGTTCTGGACGCCCGCGAACCCGAGCCGGGCGAGTTCGGGGAGGAAGACCTCGGGCCGGTAGAACGGATCGGTGCCGTTGACGCCGGCGAGCACGGGTGTGTGCTTGACGACGGGGAGCACTTCTCTGGCCATGTCGACGACGATCTCGTTGGCATTGCCGTAGGCCAGGAGGCCGGCGAGTGATCCGCGGCCGGCCATCCGGTAGCGCCCGGAGTTGTAGATGACGATGAGGTCGATGCCGCCGTCCTCCTCACACTTGGCCGACAGACCCGTACCGGCACCGCCGCCGACGATCGGCACACGACGTTCGATCATCCCGTGGAATCGCTCGAGGATCTCGCGCCGTGTCGGTGCCATCACTGCGCTCCGGTCGCTGTGGCGCGGTCGCTCGCGACGGTGAGCATGACGTCATCGAACGCCGCGAGCACTGCTTCGACGAACGTCTCGTCGTTGATGTTGGCGGCGACCCGGCTCACCGTGCGGTTGCTCGGTCCGCACCACCTTCGCTTCGATCGTCGCGAACAGGGCCTCGTCGGCCTCGGGATCGTGGAACGGTTGACCGGGGGCGTCGATCATCGACACGCCACCTTCGGGAAGCAGGAACCGGACGGGGCCGCTGCAGGCGTTGAGTTTGTCGGCGATGAACTCGCCGATGGCGACGTTCTCCTCCGGCGTCGTGCGCATCAGGGTGACCTGCGGGTTGTGCACGTGCAGGTTCCGCTCGGCGAAGCGCGCCGGCACCGTGTCGAGGGCACCGAAGTTGACCATGTCGACCGCGCCGACCGAACCGACGTAGGGAACTCCGGTGCGCGTGATCGCACCGATGCGATCGGACCCGGCCGAGAAGACGCCACCCACGACGAGATCGGCGACCTCGGTGGTGGTCATGTCGAGGACCCCGACGATCATTCCCGAGTCGACCAGCTTCTCCATCGACTGCCCGCCGGTACCGGTGGCGTGGAACACCAGCGGGTCGAACCGTCCGGCGAGTTCCGCGGCGAGGCGCGTCACCAGCGGCGTGGTGACACCGAACATCGTCAGCCCGATCGGGGGGAGGTCGTCCCCGCTGGCCGGTATCGGGTTGGCGACCATGCCGGCCATCGCGTTGGCGGCGTTGCCGAGCACCTGCCGCGAGATGCGGTTGAGCCCGGCGACATCGGTGACCGAGTACATCATGGCGATGTCGGAGGGGCCGACGTATGGCGCGACGTTCGACGATGCCACGGTCGACACCATCAGCTTCGGGACCCCGACGGGGAGCGCCCGCATCGCGGGGGTGACGAGCGCGGTACCTCCCGAGCCACCCGCCCCGATGATGCCGGAGAGCTCGTCGGCGTGGGCGACCACGTATCGCGTCAACGCCTCCGACATCGCTGCGACCGCTTCGCCGCGGTCGGACGATCGGACGGCGACGGCGCCGTCGGGATGGTGCGCGGCGACCTCGTCGGGGGTGACGTCGGCGGTCGACACGTGGCCCGTGGTGCCGACGTCGACGAAGATCGCCTCGGTGCCGGCCGCACGGATGACGTCGGCGATGTACTCGAGTTCGGCGTGTTTGGTGTCACCCGTCCCGACGACGAACACCCGACTCATGGCAGGAGGGCCATGACGTCAGCTCCGGTAGGCCTGCCGGCCGACGCCCTGGACGGGGATGCCCTGCGCGGCGAGCACGTCGTGCTGCAGGGCGTACATGTCGGCGGCGGCCCGGTCGATGTGGCGGGTGAACGAGATCGACGCCGCCAGGATCGGTTGCAGCAGGTCACGATCCTGCACCCGTGCGGGCGAGTACTCGTGCTCGACGATCAGGGGTGTGGTGGCGAAGTCCATGTCGAGCAACTCGCGGGCCGCCAGCTGGTGATCGAGCCAGTCGACGCTCCGGTTCTGGAGGTAGGCGAGCGGGTCGTGGCGTGCGGTGCCCGGCAGTTCGTGTTCGCACAGCACCGTCTGCTTCTTCCACGAATTGGCCAGGTCGGCGGGGTTGGTCGACACCGCACCGTCGACCCAGTCACCCCGGTTGACCGTCTGGCCGCCGTAGCCCCAACCGGCGACGCCCTTGGAGTCGACCACTTGGCCCTTGACGTGCATGCCGGCGATCAGGAAGTCGTACCCCTCGTCCTTCAGGTACTGGAAGATCGACCGGGTGTCCTGGCCCATGAGGATGGCGTGGGACGGGTCGTAGTGGATCCGGAACTGATCACCGACGCCGTTGCGCTCGCAGATCTGATGCAACGCGATCCACGTGCCCGGCGTGTATCCGATGTTGTTGTGGAAGTTGTCGCTCGCTGTCCAACCGGGCATCGGGCACTGCTCGACCCGGTATTGCAGCCCGCGGTCCTTCGCCGATTTCAGGAGCGGGACGAAGGTGTTCTCGAACTCGATCAGGTTCTGGTCCATCGACTTGGTCTGGTCGCGTCCGACGAACCCGCAGACGGCCCGGACGCCCAACAGCTCGGCGGCGTCCATCGTCGACATCATGAAGTCGACCTTCTGCTGGCGGATGGCGGGGTCGTCGTGCAGCATGTTGTCGAAGTAGGCGACGTCGGCGATCTCCACGCCCGTCGCCTGCACGGCCGCCAGCACACGGGCGGCACGGTCTTTGTCGAACGGCTGGCGCAGGTCGAGGGTGTTGGCGACCGGGTCGAGCATCGCTTCGGCCGGGATGTCCGACAGGTCCGGATGGATCGCCGCCGACAGTTCGATGCAGTCCGCTCCGACGGCGCTGGCGAAGTCGAGCCATTCCTCGACGGCGAGATCGGGATCGGGATCCCGGCGCTCGCGTGGCGTCAGCTCCTGGAGGGCGGCGGTGAGCACGCCCACCGACATGTAGACGGGCTCGAATGGTTGGGCTGGCACGGCAAGCTCCTTCGATTGGATGGGCTACGGATGGGCGGGGATCACGACGGGCTGATGGTGACGGGTTGGTGGGTGCGGGCGGATTCGATCGCCGCGTGGAGGACGCGCTGGGTCTTCAGGGCGTCGGCGAAGTCGGGCATCGGGACGACCGGGGTCCCGCCGCCGATCATCGTGAGGATGTCCGCGGCCTGATTGACGAAGCTGTGTTCGTAACCGAGGCCGTGGCTGTCGGGCCACCACGCCGCCGCGTACGGATGGCCGTCGCCGCCCCGGGTGACGTCGATCGTCGTCCAGCCGGCGGTGCGCCCGTCCCCGGACGCGTCGTAGTAGCCGAGTTCGTTCATGCGCTCGAAGTTGAACCGAGGGCGCCGCGCTCGCCGTGGATCTCGAACCGGTTCTCGTTGTGGAAGCCGGTCGCCAGGCGTGTCGCCTCGAACGTCGCGATGCCGCCACCGCTCAACCGCGCCAGGAAGGCGACCGCGTCGTCCACGGTGCTCGCCCCCATCGCCCCTTCCGTGGTCGCTCCCGATCCGGCGATCTCACCACCGGCGTCCGCGCCGAGCACGGCACGTTCCTCGATGAACGTCTGCTCGATCGCACCCTCCACCGAGCTGATCTCTTCGCCGGTGACGAACCGGACCGCATCGATGATGTGAGCGTTCAGGTCGCCGTGCGCTCCCGACCCCGCGACATCGCCCTGGAACCGCCAGAGGAGCGGGGTCGACGGGCCTCCCCAACTCTGCAGGTAGACGGCACGGGCGTGGTACACGCGCCCCAGCGCGCCGCCCGCCACCAGTTGGTGGGCCAACGCCACCGCGGGCACTCGCCGGTAGTTGTACCAGACGAACGTTTGGCCTGCAGCGGCTGCGGCCGCCGCGGCCATCGTCTCGGCATCGGCGAGTGTTCCGGCGAGCGGCTTCTCGCAGGCGACGTGCTTGCCGGCCTCGAGCGCGGCGATCGCCTGTTCGGCATGGACGTTGTTCGGGGTGCCGATGTCGACCAGATCGATCGCCTCGTCGGTGATCGCGGCGCGCCAGTCCGTCGACGAGTTGCGCCACCCCCAGCGCTCGGCGAACGCCGACAGTTCGTCAGCGTTGCGGCCGACGACGCTGTGCATCACCGGTTGCGGATCACAGTCGAAGAACTTGGCCACGTTGAGCCACGCGTTGGAATGGGCGCGGCCCATGAACTTCGATCCGACGAGGGCGACATTGATCGTGCGTGTCATGCGTCCACTCCGTTCATGCATCTACTCCGAGGTATTGGCGTTGCAGGTCGGCGTTCTCGGCGAGTTCGCCAGCGGTGGTCTCGTGCTCGATGCGCCCCGACACCATGATCAGCTGGCGTTGAGCCATCGACGTGGCCGCGCGCAGGTTCTGCTCGACGATGAGCACGGCGCTGCCCTCGCTGACGAGCTGGTGCACGACGCCGATGAGGTCGTCGACGATCGTCGGTGCCAGACCCTCGGACGGCTCGTCCATCAGATACAGCGATGCGTTGAGCAGCAGGGCGCGACCGACGGCCAGCATCTGCTGCTCGCCACCGGACAGTTCGGCTCCGCCGTTCTTGCGGCGCTCGGCGAGGCGAGGGAACAGCTCGTAGACGGCCGATGGCGTCCAGCGCTTCCCCCTCGTGCCCTTGGCCAACATCGAGAGGTGCTCGTCGACGCTGAGCGACGGGAACAGCCGGCGGCCCTGCGGGATGTAGGCGATCCCGCGACGGGCGACCTGTTCCGGGTTCATCCCGTCGATCCGCTCGCCCGCGAAGGTGACCTCGCCGGCCGACGATTTCAGGAGGCCCATCAACGTGTTGCACAGCGTGGTCTTGCCCATGCCGTTGCGACCGACGATCGAGACCGATTCGTGGTTCATCGAGAAGCTGAGGTGCTCGAGCACCTGGGACGCCCCATAGCCGGCGCACAGCCCGTCGACACGAAGGAGGTCGTCGGCCATCAGGCACCCGCCTGACCGAGATAGATGGCGTGCACGAGGGTGTTCTGGCGGATCTCGGAGGGGGTGCCGCTGGCCACCACCTCGCCGTCGGCCATCACCACGACCCGATCGGCGACCTTGAGGGCGACGTCCATGTCGTGCTCGATCAGCAACAACGTCGTCGAGCGAGGAAGTGTTTCGAGCAGCTCGATCAAGCGCTCGCGCTCGCCACGGGACAAGCCGGAGGCCGGTTCGTCGAGCATGATCAGATCCGGGTCGGTGACGAGCGCGACGCCGATCTCGAGTTGGCGTTGCTGGCCGTGGGACAGGTCACCGACCACCCGATCCAGTTGATTGCGGAGCCAGACACGTTCGCCGGCGCGGCGCGCCCGTTCACGCATGTTCGCGTCGTCGCTGTTCCTCCACAGCGCCAGGTGGCGCCTGGCCTTGCCGGTCTGGGCGAGGTAGAGGTTGTCCTCGACCGTGAGGCCGGTCAGCAGTCTGGTCTTCTGATATGTCCTGGCCACGCCGAGCTGGGGCCGCAGACGCGACGGCAGCGACGTGCAATCGATGGTCTTGATCAACACCTTGCCTTCGGTGGGCGAGATGTCGCCGGCGATGACGTTGAACAACGTGGTCTTGCCCGCGCCGTTCGGCCCGAGCACCGCCAGCCGTTCACCCCGGACGACGTCGAGGTCGACGCCACCCAGGGCCCGCAGGCCCCCGAACGACACGGCCACCGACTCGAGGCGCAGCAGAGGAGGAGCCTGCGACTCGATGTGTGGGGACGTGTCGTTCGGGGACATCTGCGTTCCGGTCTGTTTGCTTACGGCTGGATCAGCGCTGCGGCACGCCGTCGACGACGTCGATCAGGTTGCCCTGCCACGGGAGTTCCTTCTCCTCGCACGGTGTGTTGTCCCGTTCGGGCGGGTCCGTCTCGCTGGAGTAGGTGCCCCCGAAGGTCTGGTCGACGCCGGGCACGATGTACTTCGTCTGCTGGACGACATCGCCCGTCGCCTCGTCGACGACGAGTTGAGCGACGAAGGTGTCGATGATGCCTTGGCGGTTCTCGTCGAGCGTGACGGGGCCGTACGGCACGTCGAGCTCGAGGTCGGCCAGCGAGGCCTGCAGCGCGGCGGGGTCGACACTGCCGGTCTCGGTGAGCGCCTGCACGAGTGCCGTGCCGGCCACGTAGTAGCCGTACCCGAAACCGAAGCCCATCGCCTGTGACGGTGGCGCCGGCTCGTTGCCGCTGGTACCTCCCGCCAGGGTGTCCCAAGCTGCGTCCGCGCTGGCGAGATACTCCGTGATCTCCGGTGTGGTGATGTCGCCGGGCAGCGAGGCGAAGCCTCCGACGTAGGCGCCGGCAATGTCCGTTCCCAGGGCCTCGGCGAGTGCCGGGCTGAAGAACAGGTTGCCCGCGTGCTGGTCGCCGGTGAGATCGCCCTTGGCGTTCAGGAAGGCTTCGAGCGAGGCGTTGGTGCCGGTACCGCCGACGGCCCAGAAGTAGCCGTCGACTTCGTCAGGGTTCGGCAATTGCTGGACGAACGAGGAGTAGTCCGTCGTGCCGAGCGGCGGGAACACCTGGGTGACGACGTCGCCACCGGCGGCGCAGAAGTCAGCGACGAAACCCGCCGCCGATGTCCAGCCGAAGCCGTAGTCGTCGGCGATCACTGCGACGGTGTCCCATCCGGCGTCGTTGTGCACGGTGTAGCCGAGACCGGCATTCCACTGCGCACCGTCACCGTGGTACCGGAAGAAGTTCGGCGCCTGCACGTGCAGCGTTGCGTCCTGTGCCCCGGAGATTCCGTCGATGAAGGTCACCTCGGGATGGTCCAGTGCATAGTTGGCGATCGCGATTCCTTCGTCGCCGGAGAGGGGGCCGATCACGACGTTGGCCCCGTCCTGCTCGACCAGGGTGCGGATCTCCTGCACGGCGCGATCGGCGGTGTCGTCACCGCAACCGATCCCGACCACTTCGATCGGGACACCGTTCACCTCGGCGCCGGTGAAGCCGTCGAGCGCCGTGTCCGGTGAATTCGACGTAGCCCCCGCCTCGTTGATGAATGCGAGGGTCACGCCTGCGACGACGTCCTCGTTGAAGCCGCCGAACGCGCCTTCGCATTCCGCCATGATGCCGAGGCGAACGCCGTCGCCGGCCGGTGCCGTGCTGTCGCCCGTGGCTTCGGCAGTCGTGTCCCCGGTGGTGTCGGCGGTCGTCCCTGCGGTGGTGTCCGCAGTGGTGTCTGCCGTGGTCTCGGCCGTGCTGGCCTCGGTGCCTTCGGCGACCGTGCCGCTGTCGGACGAATCGTCGTCGTCGCTGCCGCAGGCCGCGGCGACGAGCGACAATGCGAAGAGGGCACCGAATGCCCTCCGTGTTCTCGTGGATTTCATGGTTGGTCCCCCTGTGGTTGGTGTGTTGCATTGGTGAGATCGTCGAGTTCATGGTCGTGGTGATGGTCGGTGATGGTCACGGCGTGGCCGGTGGTTGGAGTGGCGAGGTGGTCGAAGCGCCTGCTGGTGTCGGTGGACCATCGAGCGTGGACGGGTCTCGTGACCCACGTCGGACCGAGGACGAGAGCGCGTTGCGGACTCGGACGATGATGCCGGCGAGGCCGTCGGGGGAGACCAGCATGATCACGAGGAGCAGAACGCCGATGACGGTGTTGAAACGTTCCGCGGCGAGCAGGCGGTCCTCGAACACCCCGCCGAGGCGATCGACGAGCGGGATGTCTCGAAGGTAGATGTTGGCACCGACGAACACGAACGCTCCGAGCCAGGCGCCTTCGAGGTGCATGATCCCGCCGATCACGGCGATGATGAACAGGTCGAGCGTCGGGCTGATGCCGATCGAGGTCGGATCGATCTGCCCGTTCCACCAGATGTTGAGCACGCCGGCGACGCCGGCCACGAATCCCGCCAGCGTGAACGCCAGGGTGCGGTGGAGTTGGACGTTGAAGCCGAGCGAGGCCATCCGGATCGGATCGTCGCGGACACCTTGCAGCGCCATCCCGAACGGCGTGCGGGCGATCGCACGAAATCCTGCGTACGCGAGCACCGAGAGAGCCAGCGCGGCGTAGTACAGGCGCTTCGGCTGGTCGAGGAAGAACCCCGGGGCGTCGATTCCCGTCATGCCGCCGAAGCCGGAGAACGTGATGACCTGACCGAAGAAGTAGAAGCCGATCACGGCGTACGTGAGCGTCAGCATCAAGAAGTAGATGCCGGTCGATCGGGCCGACAGCAAGCCGAGGACCAAGGCGAGCAACGTGGCCACGGCGAGGGCGATCGGCACCGCGGTCCACGGTGCCCAGCCCAACCGCATGCCCCGGCCGCTGTCGGCGACGATGTTCCCCACGGCGAAGCCGGCGACCCCGAAGATGAGCCACTGCGCGAGCGATGTCATGCCTCCGTACCCGGAGAGGAAGACGATGGTCGACGCGGCGAGGCCGAGCATGAGCGCCCGGGTCATGACGAAGTCGACGAAGAAGTCCGACCCGAACGCCGGCAGCAGCACCATGAACGGCAGGCCACCGCCACGGCGACGCTGCGCGCCGACACCGATCGGCGTGGAGAAGGGGTGGTCGGTGCGTCGCCCACGCCGGTCACTGCGCCACTCACCCCGCCACTCACTCGCGCCGTCCGAACAGGCCGTTCGGCCGCACCGCGAGCACGACGGCAAGGATCACGAAGGTGAAGATGATCGAATAGAACGTGTAGTCGGACGGGAGATAGGCGGGCGAGAAGGCCGTGACCATGCCGTACAGCAGCGACCCGGCAACCGCACCCTTGACCGAGCCGAGACCCCCGATGATCACCACGATCAGGGAGTTCAGGAGCCACTGCCCGTCGGTCCCGAGCGCCACTCCGGCGAACGACGCCCCCATCGAGCCACCCATGCCGGCGAGGAAGGCACCGACGAAGAACGTGATGCCGAACACGACGGCCACGTTGATGCCCAGCGCCCTGACCATGTCCTTGTCGTCGACGCCGGCACGGATGACCATGCCCATCCGGGTCCGGTTGAGCCACAGCCACAGCACGATCCCGACGACCACCGAGATGGCGAGCATGAACAGACGGCTCGATCGCGTAGCGCTGACCGAAGATGGTCGGTGAAGTGCACGACGTCGCCGGGCCACACCATCGTCTTCGCGAGACCGCCGTACTGGTACAGCATCTGATCGGCGAGAATGACCGTCACCGCGATCGTGATGATGGCTTGGCGGAGATCCTGGCCCTGGTTCCAGCGCAGGAACAACTGCTGGATCACCACACCCAAGACGGCGACCGCGAGGGCGCCGACGATGAGGGGAACCACCCACTCGAGCATCGAGACATCGCCCGGTTCGATGTTCCTGGTCTTGCCGACCATCTGCTGCTGCAGGTCGATGGCGATGTAGGCGGCGAGCAGGAAGAATGCGCCGTGCGCCATGTTGACCGTGCGCATCAGTCCGAAGATGAGGGTGAAGCCGGAGGCGACGACGAACAGCAGGCCGGCGAACGTGAGCCCGTCGAGCAGCGTGACGGCGAATTGACCCGGCTCGTCGATCGCTGCTCCCGCCGACGTGTCGGCGGTCCACGTCCGGTCCGCGAGGAACAGGACCCATACGACGGCCAGTGTGATGACCAGCCCGACCAGGATCATCGGCAGTTTCCGCACCCGCCGAATCTGTGTCGGCGTGAGTCGGAAGGCACCGAGCCTCAGTCGGGGAACCTCTTCGGTGACGACGTCAGACGTAGACGACACGGAACCCCCTCCCCCGTCGATCACGGTAGTGATCGTGCTGGGGCACCGACAGGGCCGAGCGAGCGACGCCCGACGGTCCGTAGGAGGGGGTCCGAAAGAACTACGTCCGGGCCGCGAGTCAGTCCCGTGATCGGAGGAGCAGAGCCGTCGCTTCCGTCCGGGTGCGCACCTGCAGCTTCATCAGGATGCTGCTCACGTGGTTCTTGACGGTGAACACACTCAGGTGGAGCGCGTCGGCGATCTCGGCATTCGTCTTGCCTTCGGCCATGAGCCGGGCGAGTTCCCGCTCGCGCGAGGTCAACGGTGAGCGATCGGCGGCGTCGGCGTGATCGAGGAGTGATCGTGTGACTTGCGGAGAGTAGATGCCGTGTCCGGCGGCGGCGCTGCGCACCGCGAGCGCGAGCGATCCGGCGTCGACCGACTTCACGAGGTAGCCGTTGGCGCCGGCGTCGATCACTTCGCGGACGCGCTCGGCATCGGAGAACGACGACAGCGCGACGATTCCCAGACCGTCGTGAGTGGCCCGCAGCTGCCGGATCGCCTCGACTCCGCCGATCCCGGGCATCACGAGGTCGATGACCACCACGTCGGGCTGGAGGTCGGCGACCACGGTCAGTGCCGCTTCGCCCGAACCGGCCTCGCCGATCACCTCGAGGTCGTCGAACCGGGCGAGACAGGCGCTCACGCCTTCGCGCAGGAGGTCGTGGTCGTCGACGACGATCACGGTGGTGCGGGTCACGGATCGAACCGGACCCGGATCGAGGTGCCCTGGCCCGGCGCGCTGTTCACCGAGAACACCGCCCCCACGGCTTGCGCACGCTCGCTCATGATCCTGAGTCCGAGATGACCGCCCGGCACCTGGTCAGGATCGAACCCGGCGCCGTCGTCGGCGATGCACAGTTCCACGGGCGGTCCGGCAACGAGGCGGACCGCCAGCGAACGGGAATTCGCATGCTGGGCCACGTTGCCGAGCGACTCCTGGGCGATCCGGTAGAACGCGACGTGGACGTCCGGGTCGAGACGAACCGGATCCAGCGCAGCGGTGACGTCGAGCGTGCGCCGGCACTCGAGGGCGTCGAGCAGATGGGTGATGAGCTGCGCGAGGTCGACGTCGGCCAGCTCATCGGGCCGGAGCTCGAGGAGCAGGGAGCGCATCTCCGCCAGCGCGCCACGATTGAGCTGCCGCAGACGGTCGGCGCGATGGAACAGCTCCGAATCCGGGTCGATGTCGTTCAGTAGCGACTCCGCCGTGAGCGCCGCGGTCCACAACGTCTGACTCACCGCATCGTGCAGATCACGTGCGAGGCGTTGGCGTTCCTCGGTCGCGGCCAGTTCGGAGACCCGGCGAGCCAGTTGCGAGTTGGACAGGGCGGCGCCGGCCTGGTCAGCGATCGCCCCGAGCCGGTCAGCGTGATCCGCCGTGAAGAAGCCGGGGGTGGCACTCTCGACCACCAGATACCCGATCAATCGATCAGCGACCTGCATGCGTGCCCCGACCGTCGACCCCGCCGGGCCGAATGCGTGACCCGGTTGGTCCACGATGACGGGCCCCTCGCGGTGCTTGACCCGCTCGATGACGGTGAGCGATTCGATGTCACGATCGGCGACGCCCGCGTTCTCCGGGAGGTAGCCGAAGCCGCCACGGTGCAGGGTGAGTTCGCATCGACCGGATGCATCGGCGAGCACGATCGCCGCGAGGTCGTTCGAGATCAGGCGCTCGACGCCTTCGAGGGTCTGCTCGGTGACGGCATCGATGTCGAACGTCTTCGACATTGCCGCCGCGGTGTCACGCAGGGCTTCCGCGTATGCCCGCTGCTCTCGCTCCTCGGACTGCAGACGGATACGAAACTCGACCTCCCTCCGAAGTGTCTCGTTGGACCGCAGCAGATCGTTCGTGCGCAGGCGCACTCGTTCGTCAAGATCCCCCAAGGTGCGTTGCAGTTCATCTTCGGCCTGATGCCGGTCGGTGACGTCCTTGAACGTCCCCAGCACGCCGATCACATCGCCGTCGATCCCGCGCAGGGGCACCTTGTTCGTCTCGATCCACCGCTCCTCACCATCCGCGCGGCGAAGCCGCTCGAGAATTCCGAACTTCGGCTCGCCGGTGTCGAGCACCGCTCGGTCCCAGTCGATGAACCACTCGGAGTTGAACTCGGGGTCATCGGCCCACGGCATGTCGCGATCGGACTTGCCGAGCAGGATCGACGAGTCGAATCCGGCGAAGGACGAGAACACGTGGTTGCACCCGAGATAGCACGAGTCGCGGTCCTTCCAGAACACGGCGTTGGTCAATGAGTGCATCAAACTGAAGAGCATCTGTTCGCTCGCAGCCAACGCCGCGCTGGCGGATTCCTCGCCGTGCAGCAGCGGCGCGTACATCTCCGGCGCTGGTGCCAGGCGCCCCGCATCTTGGTTCGACGCTACCTTGCGAACTCATGCCCGCGACAGAGTAGACGGCCACGAAGAGCGTTCTACCCCCGTGGCCCCGTTGGACCCGGAGCGACCGCTGCCGCCTGGGACCTACTGGTCGAGTTCGACCCGGAAGAACGATTGATCCGAATTCTCGGTGAGTTCGGCGATCACCCCTTCACGAGCGTCCTCACCGCCAGGTCCGGAAAGAATCACACGGTCGCCGATCGTCCCACCAGCGACATCGACCACCGGAACGAATATTCCTTCGGCATCGGCGCGAACCGGTGCGTTTCGCGTGATTCGCCATGGTCGCTCGGACGGATCCATGTCTCCGTGTACCCACCGGCGAGACGTTCCTACCAGCCGGCGCGACAGTCGACGACGTGAGTCGTTCTGATCAGAGGATCTCGGTCGCGGTCTGAACGACCGTCACCGTCGACCACAGCGCGATGATCGCGACCATCACCCGCCCGACCATCCGCGCCCGCGAGTTCACGATCGTCGATCGCAACCGACCGCGCAGCGCGGCACGCCCGATCACGTAGACACCGGCCGCCAACGCGAACAGCGGATTCAACAGCATGATCAGCGACAGGTAGCTCGACTTCGCGGTCAGCGCAGCCGATTCGTTGATCGCCGGCAGACGCTCGTCGAGCCGTGACGCCAGTGCGGTGAACGTGGTGCCGAACAGCAGCGCCGTCAACGCGATGATCAGCACAGCCAGCGGGAGCGGAGTGAGGATCTGGAAGTCGACGTTGTCGGGGTCGAGTGGATCGTCGACCCCGAACGTTGCGAGCAGGAAGAGCCCGAACACCAGACCGGCAACCCAGGAACGCTGCGGCAGGATGCGGCGGCCGAGGAGGTAGACGAACGACGACGCGACGGGAATCAGGAGTCCCGCGAAGATGATGAAACTGAGCGTTCCGTTGACGGAGATCTCGCCGACCGTCTCGCCGGCGTCGGTGATCCGACCTTGTGCATCGTCACCTGAGGTCGCGCCGAGGAGGCGCATCACGAGCCGGCCACCCAATCCGACGACGAGCAACCCGGACCAGAAGCCCGCCGTCATCACCGATGCGACGACGCGGATGCCGTCCAGCGCTGACGCGCGTGCGGTCGTCGCGGGCTGGCGGTCGACGATGAGTGGTCGGTTCCGCCCGCGCCAGGAGACGACGGCCGCGATCACGAGCGCGACGACACCGATCGTCGATGCGAGCACGTTGTCAAGGCGCATGGGGACCCGGTCCCCTCACACTGGAGCGATGTCGACGCCGAAGATCTCGGTGAAGCGTTCGTAGTACGCGTCGTCGTCGGCGATCGCGCCGAGGCCGATCCAGTCGTCGTCGGCGATCCGGTCGTGGAGGGCGGCCATCTCCGGGCCGCACCAACTCACCGGATACCGGAGGCGTGGCGTGTCGGTCGTGATCGCGTCGTGGATCACCCGGGCCACCTCGAACGGGTCGGTCGAGTTCGCCATCCCGGCGGCGTAGAACTGGAACATCCGCCGGTAGTGCGCGTCGTAGGCGCCGGTCGAGTTCGGGGTGTCGATGTTCTTGGCGAAGATCGCCGACTTCGTGACACCGGGCTCGATGATCGCCACGCGGATCCCGAACGGCGCCAGTTCCTGGGCGAGCCCCTCGCTCAATCCTTCGAACGCCCACTTCGACGTGACGTACGGCGACTGCGCGAGCGCGGCGATGCGACCGGTGACCGAGGTGATGTTGACGATCGCGCCGGAACCACGCTCGCGCATCTGCGGGAGCACGGCCTGGATGCAGCGCACGGCACCGCACAGGTTGACGTTCATCACGTCGAGGTACAGCGACGTCGGGCACTCCTCGGCGACCGCGTTGCCGCCGACACCGGCGTTGTTCACCAGATGATCGACGCGACCCGCCGTGTCCAGGATCTGCGCGAAGCCCTCGGCGACCGACGCATCGTCAGCAATGTCGAGTTCGACGAGTTCGATCTCCACGCCGGCATCGGCCGCCATCGCCCGCAGCTTGTCGGCCTTGCCGACCGACCGGACCGTGCCGAAGACCCGGCTTCCGGTCGACGCGAGATGGATCGCCGTGGCTCGACCGATCCCCGAGTTGGCGCCCGTGACCACGGCGATGGGCTGCTGCGATTCCCCTGTGTCCGGCATGCCCGCGACAGTAGGCGACGACCTCAGGGCTGCACGCGTCGACGGATGGCGCTGACCCAGTCGTCGGCTTCGCGCCAACGGGTGTCGGCGTGCTCGCGGGCCGATTCGGCGTGGTCGCCGGCGGCCGGGTACGAGCCGAGGAACTTCACGCCGCCCTGCTTGGCGTGCAGGGCGCGCATCGTGTCGGCGAGCAGTTCGTCGGCGACGTGCGACTCGGCGTACACGATGAAGCAGTAGTCGCCCAGTCCGCCGGCCTTGGTGGGGCGGCTGGTGAGGTTCGACAGGTTGATCCGTCGCGCCGTGAACTCCTGCAGGATCGACACGAGGCTCCCCGGCTCGTCGGCGCGCTGGTAGATCACGAGCGCCGTGCGGTCGTGGCCGGTCGGTGCCGGCACACCCTCGCGGGCGACGAGGACGAACCGGGTCTGGTTGCCCTCGTGGTCGGCGATGTCGGCCGCGATGATGTCGAGGCCGTACAGGTCGGCGGCCACCCGCGGTGACAGCGCGGCGCTGGCCGACGTGCCCTCGGCAACGACGCGGGCGGCGTCGGCGGTGCTGTTCGACGCCAGCACCTCGGCCTCCGGCAAGTGCTCACGCAGATACCGATGGCACTGCGCGGTGGCCACCGGGATCGAGTAGACCTCGATCACGTCGTCGAGACCGACACCCGGCCGAGCCATCAGGCAGTGCTCGATGTCGATCACCACCTCGCGCACGATCAGCAGGTCGTGGTCGAAAGCGAGCGCATCCTGGGTGAAGTTGACCATCCCCTCGATCGAGTTCTCGATCGGCACGAGCCCGAAGTCGACGTCCCCCGTCTCGACGGCGTCGAGCACGTCGGGCACGGTCCGGTAGGGCACGTGTTCCGCATCGGCGAGATCGGTCAGGGTCGTCAACGCCTGTTGGGTGAACGTGCCGAACGGTCCGAAGAAGCCGACACGCTGGGTCATGGGGCGTCAGGCTACGTCGACGGCACGATCACATGGCACGATGATTCCGTGGACGAGGTGACGGTGCGCCAACTCGTCGACGACATCCGTTCGGGATCGATCACCCCCGACGACGCGGTCGCCCGCCTGCGCCGTCTGCCGTTCGCCGACGTCGAGGGCGCGTCGGTCGATCATCACCGCCACCTCCGCCAGGGCGCGCCGGAGTCGATCTACGGGCCGGGCAAGTCGCCGGAACAGTGCGCCCGGATCGTCGCCGAACTGCTGTCGAACGGCACGGGTCCGGTGTTGCTGACCCGCGCCTCGGAGCCACAGCGGGCAGCGTGCATCGCGGTCGACCCGCGGGTCGTGGAACTCGGGGGATGCCTGCTGTGGCGCGAACCAGCCGAGCGTCTCGCCGCGCAGGTCGCCGTGGTCACCGCCGGCACGAGCGACCTGCCCGTCGCCGACGAGGTCGTCATCACGCTGCGCGCCGCCGGGATCGACGCCCAGGTCATCGCCGACGTCGGCGTCGCCGGCCTGCACCGGCTGCTGGCACGCCTCGACGACATCGTCGCCGCGGATGCCGTGGTGGTCGTGGCCGGCATGGAGGGCGCCCTCGCCAGCGTGGTCGGTGGCCTCACCGGCGCCCCGGTCGTCGCCGTTCCGACGAGCGTCGGCTACGGCTCGGCCCTCGAGGGGGTGACCGCACTGCTCGCGATGCACGCTTCCTGCGCCAACGGGGTGACGGTCGTCGGTATCGACAACGGGTTCGGCGCCGCCAGTGCGGTCGCCCGCATCATCAGGGGACGCCAGGATGACTGAGTCCGGCCGCAATCGAAGGTACGGGCCCGTGTCGCCTGGTTCAACTGCCAGGCGGGTGTGGCCGGCGACATGACGCTGGCCGCCCTGGTCGACGCCGGCGCCCAACCCGACGACGTCGTCCGCATGATCGCGGGGCTCGGCGTCGACGGCTACGCGGTCACGTTCGAGCGGGTGCAACGCTGTGGCGTCGGCGCCACCTGGGCCAACGTCGTCACCCACGATCATCACGACGGCCATCACCACGACGATCACGACCACGACGATCACGACCGGGACCAGCACGACCCGGACGGTGCCGACGGACACGTGGCCCACCGACCGGTACGCGAGATCTACGAACTCCTCGACGGGGCCGACCTCCCCGATCGTGTGCGCAGCGCGAGCGCGGGCGGTGTTCGAACGGCTCGCCACGGTCGAAGGCGCCATCCACGGCATCGATCCCGCCGACGTCGAGCTGCACGAGGTCGGTGCGCTCGACTCGATCATCGACGTGGTCGGGGTCTGTGCTGCGCTCGAATCACTCGGCATCGCCGAAATCCGATGCAGCCCGATCGCTCTCGGCAGCGGCACCGTTCGCAGCGCCCACGGCCTGATCCCCAATCCGGCACCGGCCACGCTCGCCCTGCTCCGCGACGCCGGCGCGCCGACCGTCGGGCTGGCGACCACACTCGAGGTGACCACACCGACCGGAGCGGCTCTCATGACCACCTTGGCGCGGGGCTTCGGGGCGGCACCGCCGATGACGATCGAGGCCGTCGGTTACGGCGCCGGCACTGCCGACACGCCCGAGCGCGCCAACGTGGTGCAGGTCGTGATCGGCACTTCGACCGCCAACGACGACGAATCGACCGGCTCCGCGGTGGTCCTGCTCGAGGCCAACCTCGACGACGCGACGGGCGAGGTCCTCGCCGAGGCGGTGTCGGCGCTGCTCGCCGCCGGCGCCCACGACGCATGGCTCACGCCGATCGTGATGAAGAAGGGTCGACCGGCGCACACGGTGAGCGTGCTGTGCGATCCGATCGACGCGGGGAGTCTGCGCGGCATCATCGTCGAACGGACCGGCACGCTCGGCGTGCGGGCCTCGTCGCTCACCCGCTGGCCGCAACAGCGCACGATGGCAACCGTGGACGTCGACGGTCACCCGATCGGCGTCAAGGTCACCGAGCACCGCGTCAAGGTCGAGTTCGACGACGCGGCACGCGCTGCAGCTGCGCTGGGACGGCCGGTCGCCGAGGTCATCTCCCGTGCCGAGCAGGCAGGGCGATCACTCGAGCGCTGAATCAGGTCGTCGCGGACGACGTGGCGAGCGTGGCGTCGATCCACGCCCCGAGCTCGTCGGCGGTGCTCTCGCCGCTCTGCCGGGCGAGGACCGTGCCGTCGCTGTCGACGATCACCAGGAACGGGAACCCGGTGCCACCGAACGCGCCGAGCGCCTCGGAATTCTCGCTGTCGGCCATCGTCGGGAACGGCCAGCCCTTGTCGACGATCCATTCCGACGGCGGATAGTTCGGACGGTCGGATGCCACCGCCGTGCTGATCCCGATGACGTCGAGGTCGGCGGGTATGCCGCCGGCGTCGTTCAGCTTGATCACTTCGGGCACCTCACGGTTGCAGTGCGGGCACCAGTGGGCGAGGAACACGAGCAGCGTCGGCTTGTCGCCCGCTCCGCCGATCGTCATCGCCGTCCCGTCGAAGCCCTGTCCGGTGACGACGGGCGATGCCTGACCGACCGCGGGATCGGCCGCCGGGTCCTCGAACGGGGCGAGCGCTTCGCCCGTCACCTCGACCGGGCGGGTCTGCTCGATCTCGGCGCCGGAGTCGCCGGAGGCACTCGAATCACCCGAATCGTCCGACCCGCCGGTGGCGAGCACCGCGATGAGCGCCGCGGCGATGATCAGCACGACCACGCCGGCCACGATGACGAACGTGCGGTTCTTCGGGTTCACGAAACGGTCTCCTGGATCGGGGCGACGCCGTCATCGAGGACGGTGCCGTCGAGTGTGGCGGGGAATCGGAGGAACATCAGTAAGAGGATCGTGAGAAAGCCGATCAGCGCCATGCTCGCAAGTGTGAGAAAGCCGAACTCCTTGAACCAGATGTCGGTGCACGAGGGCCCGAACACCTCGCATGCTCCGGTGTCGAGTTCGGGCTTCCACTCGAGGAGCGTGTGATAGGCGGCGACCCCGGCGCCGACCAACGCGATCGGACCGACGTACCACCGCAGCCCCGGGTCACGCCGGATCGCCCCGACGAGCAACACGACCGACAGGGGATACATCGCGACCCGTTGGAACCAGCACAGTCGGCACGGCAGGAAGTGGGCGACCTCCGAGAAGTAGAGGCTTCCGGCGGTCGCTGTGGCCGCCACGACGAACGCCAGCCACGGCGCTGACTCGGCGACCGCCCGACCGAGCGACGCGGCCCCGTCGCTCCCGAGACGCGAGGCGATCCACAGGCCGAGGTACGCGAGCGAACCGAGGCCCGCGGCGACTGCGAGCAGCGAGAAGAACAGTTGCGCGGTTTCCGTCGACACCGGCACCAGTATGCAGGCCACCATCACGCAGGCGTAGCGATCGGCGGACAGACCGGTACCTTCTTGGGCGATGTCCGATGCCCGTGCCACGTTGCGCGAACTTCGTCGGACCCGAACGAAGCATCGTCTGGGCTCGACCGACTGGTGGGACGTCGCCTACCGCGTCTACCTCTTCGCATTCGCCGGGCTGACGGCCGTCGTCGTCGTGTCCGACGCCATCGACGGGCTGATCGACGACGAGGTGAACATCGACGAGCTGTTCGCCAAAGCGCCGTCGATCCTCGGCATCGCCGTGGTGCTGGCGGTTGCCATGGGCCTGCGCAGCGGTGCCGACGGCGGCCCGATCTCGGTGGAGATCGCCGACATCCGCCACGTCCTGCTCGCCCCGCTGTCGCGGCGCCTGGTGCTGTTCACCCCGATCTGGCAGCGGTTCCGGTCGATGATGTTCAGCTTCGGCCTGGTCGGTGCGATCGTGGGCCAACTCATCGCCACCGAGCTTCCCGGATCGCGGGCCGCCTGGGCGGCGAGCTGTGCGATCTACGGAGCGATCATCGGCGCGATGTTCGTCGGCGCCGGCGTGATCGCCCACGCGGTCCGGCTCCCACGATGGGGTGCCACGGCAATCGGCGCCGTGATCCTCGCCTGGCAGGCGGGCGTCGCCTGGGCGATCTGGAACGATTCGGCAACCGGGCTCGAGCGGGTCGCACCGGCCAACCTGGCGGGCAACATCGCGCTCTGGGGCATCGACCAACGCCCGCTCGATGCGCTCGCGATCGTGTTCACCATCGTCGTCGTCGTGGTCGGCGTCGCCCTCGGGGGGCACCTCCGGCTCGAGCCGCTCGCACGTCGCGGCGAGCTGGTGTCGCAGCTGCGGTTCGCGGCGACGTCGCAGGACCTGCGCACGGTCGTCCTGCTCCGCCGCCAGCTGCGCGCCGAGGCAGCCCGGAACCGGTCGTGGCTCACCCGGCCGGCGCGTCATCGCCCCGCCCTCACCCGAATGTCGTCGATCCAGGCCGGTCGGCGCCGCGGGGTGCCGCACACGCACCCGTCCGTCGTGTGGCGCCGTGGTCTGCGTGCGATCGGCCGACTCCCGGCTTCCCGCGTCGGTCGCATCCTGGCGCTCGCGGTCGGTGCCGGCACGTTCGGGTCGCTCACCTTCACCTCGTCGCCGTTGTTCGCCCTCCTGCTGCTCGGCTGCATCTTCTTCCTCGGCCTCGAGTCGATCGAGGCCCTGTCGCAGGAGGTCGACCGCGCCGACCTCACCGACTCGATCCCGCTCGACCGCGGGTGGATCTACGCCAACCACCTCCTCGCGCCCGCCATCCTGCTGGTGGTCGTCGGCGTCGTCGGCGCACTCACCGCGACGCTGCTCGATCCCGACCACACGCTCGCCGCGTTCGCCCTCATGGTGCCGGTCGCGTGGGGCGGAGCGCTCGGACCGATCATCGCCACCGTCAACGACGCACCCGCCACGGCGAGCGCCGCGGAGACGACGCTGATGGGCGCCCCCCGCAACACCGAGACGTCGATGGTGCCTCCCGAGTTCGCCGGGTTCTCCACCGTCGCCACCACGTTGCTCCCCGTGGTGATCAGCTGCGTGGGCATCCTGCCGGTGGTCGTCATGCGGCTCGACCCCACCGCGGCGACCGGGGCCCGCGCATCGATCGGCGTGGCGATCGCCACCCTCCTCACGGTGATGTGGGTGCGCAACCGAGACACGTGGACCGCCAAGATCCGGAACTTCTTCGCCGAAGGACGCGCAGCATCATCATCATGAACCGACCAGTCAGCAGCAACCCCGGGCGTTCGAACCGGCCCGGCAAGCGCAAGCCCCCGGTC
Source organism: Ilumatobacteraceae bacterium (assembly GCA_963752815.1). Classification (GTDB taxonomy): domain Bacteria; phylum Actinomycetota; class Acidimicrobiia; order Acidimicrobiales; family Ilumatobacteraceae; genus Sva-07. The sequence goes on from CAVVZI010000015.1 coordinate 547,870, forward strand.
GTTCGCGACCCGGCTCCCGGCGCCACCAACACCTCCGGCAAGACCGGCAGCACCGCCGCCACCGGAGCCGCGCGACCGGCCCCGGCGACGCCGACCAAGGCCACGCCGTCGGCCCCGGCTGCGGTCGTCGCGACCGGCATCTGCAAGCGTTACGGCGACGCCGAGGCCTTGGCGCCGCTCGACCTGCGTGTCGAGGAAGGCCAACGGGTCACGCTCATCGGGCACAACGGCAGCGGCAAGACCACGTTGCTGCGGATGCTGACCGGGATGCTCGAACCGTCGGAAGGGTCGGCCACGATCTCGGGCCATCCGCTCGGGTCGGTCGAGTCGCGGGCGGCGATCTCGTACCTGTCCGACCAGCCGGTGTTCTACGACGACCTCAGTGTGTGGGAGCACCTCGAGTACATCGCCCGGTTGCACGAGACCGAAGGGTGGGAGCAGCAAGCGGTCGACCTGGTCGAGATGGTCGGCCTCACACCGCGGGTCGACGACCTGCCGACCACGTTCAGCCGTGGCCTCAAGCAGAAGGCGGCGATCGCCATGGCCTTCGTGCGTCCTTTCGACGTGATGCTCGTCGACGAGCCCTTCGTCGGTCTCGACCGCACCGGTCGCGACGCACTCCTGGAGCTGTTCACCCTCGCCCATGCCGACGGTGCAACGCTGATCGTCGCGACCCACGAACTGTCGACCGTCAAGACGAGCGACCGGTTGCTCGCCCTGAACGGTGGCCATCTGAGCTATGACGGGTCACCCGACGCCGCCGACGTGGTGATGCTGACCGAAGGCATCCCGGCCGGCGAGGAGTGATCCGACCCGGCGCGCGACCGGACCCGACCCCCTGGCGCGCGCGAATCGCCGAATCGCTCAAATCGGCACGGACTGGATGCTCGGTCCGTCGCACCGTCGTCTAGCATCGCCCGCATGCAGGAGTTCTCTTCCGTCACCGCCTCGTCCTACGACGCCGATGCCCTCGCCCCATTGCTCTCCGCGAAGTCGGCCGACGGATGGGACGTCGTGTCGATCGTGTCGGCGGGTACGAACATCGTGGCGTACCTCAGCCGCGAATCCTCCGGTGAGTCGGTAGCCGACGATGCTGTCGACAGCACCGAGGTGGCCGCAATCGCCACCGTCGACGACACGCCCGAGGACGTCGCCGACGACGTCGTCGACACGCCGATCGTGCCGGTCGCGGAAGAGCCGGCCGTCGACGAGCCGGTCGACGAGCCGGCCGGATGGGGATCGGCGCCCGAGACGACCGAGACCGAACCTGAACCCGTCATCGAGCCGGAACCCGTCGTGGCGGCCGCCGCGGCCGAGCCGGCCGTCGCCGAGGCGACACCGGCGGAGTCGACCGTTCCTGCAGGCTGGTATGCCGACCCGTCGGGTCGGTACGAGCTGCGCTACTGGGACGGCAACGCCTGGACCGAGCACGTGTCTCGCGCCGGTCAGCAGTTCACCGATCCGCCGGTCGCCTGACCCGCACCTGAAACGTTCGGTGCCTGACCCCAAACGTTTCAGGTTGGCGGTCTGATGCGGGCGACCTCCATCGGCCACGCCGGCCTGCTCGTCGAGACCCGCGGGGTTTCGATCCTGTGCGATCCCTGGTTCGTGCCTGCGTTCTTCGGGTCGTGGTTCCCGTTCCCGCGCAACGACGAGCTGAGCGACGACCTCGTCGAGCGGATCGAACGCGCCGACTTCCTGTACGTCTCGCACCTCCACGGCGACCACCACGACGAGCCGTGGCTCCGTGCCCACCTCCGGCGCGACATCCCGATCCTCCTGCCGGACTATCCGACACGCGAGCAACGGCGCACGTTGGCCGACCTCGGGTTCAGCGAGTTCATCCGCACGGTCGACACCGAGGAGATCGAGATCGCACCCGGGGTCCGCGTCGCGATCCACATCGAATCGTCGATCACCGACGGGCCAGGCGGCGACTCGGCCCTCGTGGTGATGGACGGCGAGTCGATCCTCGTCGACCAGAACGACTGCCGGACCAACGACCTCGCCCAGCTCCGCTCACACGGTCCGGTCGACCTGCACTGGCTGCAGTTCTCCGGCGCCATCTGGTACCCGATGGTCTACGAGATGGCCGACGACGTGAAGCGCGTGCTCTGCGATGCGAAGGTCGACAGCCAGTTCGCGCGTGCCATGCGCTACGTCGAGAACGTCGGTGCCCGCGCGGTGGTGCCGAGCGCCGGTCCACCGTGCTTCCTCGACCCCGACCTGTTCGGTCTCAACATGATCGACGGCGACGAGCTGAGCATCTTCCCGGACCAGACCGCGTTCCTCGAACGGCTCGATCGAGCCGGTCACCGCGGCGTGCTGAACATGCCGGGCACGTGCATCGAGGTCACCCCCGACTCGCTCGAGATCATCCACCCGGTCCCGCTCGAGGAAGTGCGGGCGATCTTCGACGACAAGCGTCCGTACCTCGTCCGCTACCAGGCGGATTGGATGCCGTGGCTCGACGAGCTGAAGGCGGGCTGGGATCCGGCGTCGACCGACCTGATCGCCACGCTGCAGGAGTGGTGGGAGCCGTTGCTCGAGATGGCGCCGACGCTACGCGGGCAGGTCGGTGCCAACGTCCTGCTGCGGGCGGGCGACCTCGCCATCGTGATCGACTTCCCCGCCGGCGAGGTCCGCCTGCACGACGGCGAGCCGTACTCGTTCCGCTTCGACGTCGCCCGCGAGCTCGTCGAGACCGTGGTCCACCAGCGCGCCGTCGACTGGAGCAACTCGCTGTTCCTGTCGTGCCGGTTCACCGCATGGCGCGATGGCGAGTTCAACGAGTACGTCTACAACTTCTTCAAGTCGCTGTCGCGCGAGCGCATGCGGCGCGCCGAGGCCGAGGTCGTCCGCAAGCTCGATCCCGATGCGGAACGGTGGCACGACGACGAGCCCGACATCCGCCTCGGCGACTACCTCGTGCAGCGACGCTGCCCCCACCGCAACGCCGACCTCGCCGCGTTCGGCCTGATCGACGGCGACGAACTCGTGTGCACGCTCCACGGCTGGCGCTTCGATCTGGCGACCGGGCGCTGCCTCACGGCCTCCGATCAGCCGGTCCGGATCAGGCGCGTCGACTAGCCGAATCATCCGAAATTTGGAGCAATCGTCGCGCTGAGCGCGACATCTGCTCCATTTTTCGGGAGAAGGAGAAGTTCAGGCGCCGTCGTGGACCCAGACGGGAGTGCCCATCGGCAGGATGCCGCTGTCCCAGATCCAGTCCATCGCGGGCACGCTCACCCGGACACAGCCGTGTGAGGCGGGATAGTTCGGGATGCTGTTCGAGCCGTGGACGGCCACGCCGCCGACGAAGTACTTCGGCCGGTAGATCTCGCCGAGGTCGCCCTCCCACCAGCCTTCCGGGCGTTCACGGTTCACCTTGTGGAGCCCGCTCGGGGTGAGCGAGACGCCCGTGATGACTTCACCGGGTGTGTTCTTGTCCTCTTCGGTGTACTCCTGGCCGTTGCCGGTGGAGGTGTTGAGGATCCAGTCGGTGCGACCGTCGATCACGAAGAACAGCAGCTGCTTCGCCTTGTCGATCTCGACCAGCGTGCCGGCGTTCGCCCGGGCGAACGGACGCAGCGTCATCGTGGTGAGCCCGTCGGCCGTGCGCTGGTCGACGGAGCCGCTGGCATCGAAGCCCATGTACTTCTGGAAGGCCATCACCGCCTGCTTGGTGGTGAGCCCGTAGCTGCCGTCGGCGCCTGACAGCCAGAATCCGAGTTCGAACAGGCGCGTCTGGACGCGAGCGGTTTCGCCGCCGCTTCTCGACCCCACGGCCCCGAGCGGCGGATCGACCGGCAGCACCGGCACGATGTTCGGTGGAAGGGTCGTGGTGGGCGCTTCGGTGGGAGGCGGCGCGACCGTGGTGGGCGCTTCGGTGGGAGGCGGCGCGACCGTGGTGGTCGGCGCCTCGGTGGTGGTCGGCGCCTCGGTCGTGGTGGGAGCGACCGTCGTGGTCGGCTCAGGCGCTGCGGTGGTGGTGACGACCAGGGCAGCCGGGTCTCCCGCGGCGCCCTCGCCCCCGCCGCCGCTCATGACCGCGGTCGAGCATGCGGCGAGCACCGACGCGCCAACGACCGCTACGCCGAGCATCCGTGCCCGGGACGCACGCGTTCGCAGAGATACGGTCAACACCACGCCAAAACCCTAACGGGACACCCTTGCCTGGCGGTGGCACCCAGGCGAAGTTCACACCAAAGTGTCCGGGTCGTCGAACACGGTCGGCGCGGTCGGCAGGCGAGACGGGTCGTACCGGTCGACCAGGTGCTCGAGGGTGATCGGCTCGCCCGGCGCGGCCAGCCCGACGCTCCCGGCGATCCACGTCAGGACCGCCCCTGGGCTCACGCCGGCCGCCTCGAGGTCGCCGAGCGTCACCGCGCCGTGCCGTTTCGCCAGCCGCTCGCCGTCGGTGCCGAGGACGAGCGGGACGTGCGTGTAGGTCGGCTGCGGCAGCCCGAGGAGTCGCTGCAGGTGGATCTGACGCGCGGTGGACGACACGAGATCGTCGCCACGGACGACGTCGTCGATCCCCTGGGCGCCGTCGTCGACCACGACGGCGAGGTTGTATGCCGGCACTCCGTCGTTGCGCCGGAGCACGACATCGTCGACCGTGCCCTCCACCCGCCCGACCACTCGATCGTCGAAGGCGACGGAATGGCCGTCGGTGCGCAGTCGCAGTGCGGGCCGACGACCGGCGGCGCGGTGGGCGGCCACCGCACTCGCGTCGAGCTCGCGGCACGTGCCGGGGTACGAGCCCGGCGGCCCGTGCGGCGCCGCCGACGATGCGGCGATCTCGGCGAGGATCTCGCGGCGGGTACAGAAGCATTCGTACACGAGCCCGCGCGTCCGGAGGTCGGCGATCGCCGCGTCGTAGATCGGGAACCGGTCGCTCTGCCTGACCACCTCGCCGTCCCAGTCGAGCCCGAGCGCGGCCAGATCGCGGAGCTGCGTGCGCTCGTTGTCGACGTTCGACTGCTGCCGATCGAGGTCCTCCATGCGCACGACGAACCGTTGCCGTCGCGAGCGCGCCGACAGCCACGCGACCACGGCGGTGCGGAGATTGCCGAGGTGCAGGTCGCCGGTCGGAGAGGGGGCGAATCGGCCTGTCACGCGGTCGGCGCTCGAAGGCGTGTCGTTACAGTCGGCGTCATGGTGTGTCCATCGTGCGGAGTCGCGGTCAGCGTAGGGCAACGGTTCTGCAACGCTTGTGGCACCTCGCTGCGCGGCGTGACCGACCCCACCGAGCCGTTGGAGTCGGTCGACGCCGACCCGCTCTCGGCGGCGTTCCCGATCACCGAGCTGTCGCCACCGACCGACGCCGACGTGACCACCGAGATGTTCGCTCCGCCGACCGGCGCGCCGATCACGACGCTCGAGATGCCGATGGAGGTGACGCTCGAGACGTCGGCGGCCGCCGCGCCGGCGTTGTTCGACGGGCTCGACGACGTGACCGCGTTCCCACCCCAGCGCGAGCGGTTCCGCGTCAGGTTCATGTTCATCGCGTCGTTCATCGGTGCGATCGCCGCCCTGATGGCGGCAGTCGCCGACGTGATCGACATCCGCACGAGCCGACCCACCGCGGGCATCACGTCCGGCGTGGCGACGCTCGACGACGTCGCGTCGAACCTCGGGCCCGGCGGTGTCATCGGTGCGGCCTTCATGGTCGTCGGCGCCCTTCTCGCCTGCTTCGGTCTCCGCTGGGCGAGCGGGATGGCGGGCGGGGCCGGGCTGGCGCTCGCCGGGTGGGCGGCACTCACGATCGGCCTCGTCGAGGTGCCGGTCGGTGAGGCCGAGTCGATCACACGGGCGTCGGAGCAGGCATTCACGCTCACCGTGACCCGCGACGTCGGATGGTGGCTGGTCGTCGGGGTCGGCGCGATCGGCGTGGTCGTCTTCCTCGCGTCGGTGCGTTCGGTGCGACGGGCGAACCAGCGGTACCTCAACCCGCTCATCGGCGGGATCGGCGCCGTGTGCGGGCTGGTGCTGGCTGTCGGGCCACTGGTCCCGGTCGGTGAGGCGACATGGCGCGACAACGTCCGCTCGCCGAGCGCGGCCATCGACCTGCCGACGATCTTCTTCGCCGGCCGCCTCGCGCAGGTCGGGCTGATCGCGTTCACGGGCGTCATCGGATTCCTGGCCGTGCGCGCCTACGGACTCGGGCTGGCGGCCGGCGGTCTGAGCGTCGCGGGCTGGCTGTGGATCACGTCGTTGCTCGAAATCGGCCCACGGCCGACCGGTATCGCCGCCCGGAATCCCGGCGCCGTCGACACGCTGCCCCACGGCGTCACGATCGTCGGCATGATCCTGTCGGTCGTCCTGGTCCTGATCGCCGTCATCGCCGCGCTCGTGAGCCGGCTGGCCGCCGGTCGGCCACATCACCCCGCGGGGTGACGCGATTCACACCACGCAGGAACCAAACCGTTACAGCGAGCGCCCATTTGCGCCGATACGGAACGGATCGGTCAGCACGAGCCGTCCGACGAGAATCCCCCATGGAAATGGGCAGCGGAAAGCGGACGAACGAATGCGAATGATCAAGCGGGTATCGATTGGCGGGCTGATCTTGGCCGGCGCCTCGGTCGTCGGGGCCGGCGTCGCCTCGGCGCACGTCACGGTCCAGGAGGATTCGGTCACGGCCGGCGAGTTCGCGGTCGTCTCGATCGCCGTACCGCACGGGTGTGACGGATCATCCACGACGGAAGTTCGGATCCAGATGCCCGAGACGATCGCCTCGGTGACACCGACGATCAACGCAGGATGGGATGTCGCGAAGGTGATGGAGCCGCTCGCGGAGCCGATCCAGGGCGAGGGCGGCGAGATCACCGAGCGCGTCAGCGAGGTCGTGTACACGGCGAAGACGCCGCTGCCCGACGGTTACCGCGACGTGTTCGCGCTGAGCATGAAGGTGCCCGACGACGCGTCCGGTCTCATGTTCTTCCCGACCGTGCAGGCGTGCGAGCAGGGCGAGTCCGACTGGATCGAGATCCCCGCTGACGGGCAGGACCCGTTCGAACTCGAGAAGCCGTCGCCGTTCGTGAACGTCGTCGCGTCGACGGACAGCGCAGATGCCGCCGCTGACGGCGATACTGGCACCGATGGCGAAAGTGCGGGGGAGGCAACCAGCGACGTCGTCGCCGAGGTCGAGTCGGTGGACTCGAACGACGACGACAGCAGCAACGGTCTCGCGATCGCCGCGCTCGTCGTCGGTCTGCTCGGCGTCGGCACCGGCGCCGTGGCAATCGCCCGCACCCGCAAGGCCTGAGCGAAACCGGTTTCGACCTGTGAACGGCCCACTTGTCGCGCGGGGTCAGGCACCGCGCAACAAGTGGGCGTTCGGCGCGGTCTTGCTGATCGTGCTCGGCGCGCTCTTCGGGTGGTCGGCCGGACCGGTGTCGGCACACGCCGAGCAACTGGACATCGATCCCCCCGCCGGCGCGATCCTCGAGACCACACCCGACGAGGTCGTGGTCACGTTCAACGAACCGATCTCGCTGAGCGGCGGCACCGCCGAGGTGTTCGACGACTCCGGCGAGAGCGTCCCGGTCGAGGCATCGGTCACCGACGCCTCCGTGCACATCGACCTGCCGGCGACGCTCGACGACGGCACCTACCTCGTGGCGTGGCGGATCATCTCCCAGGACTCGCACCCGCTCTCGGGCACGAGCACGTTCAGCATCGGCACGCCTTCGGCCGGCGGCGCCGCCGAGGTCGACCTCGGTGGCGGCACTCCCGCGGCGGCGAGCCTGTGGCGCGTCCTCGCCATGGCGGGCACCTACGGAGGCGTCCTCGTGGCGGTCGGACTGTGGTGGTACTCGCGCCGGTGGCACCGAGGCGTGCTCCGGCAACCCGACGATTCGATGGTCGACGCGCTGCGGCGCCTCGACCGGTGGGGTACGGGCGCGGCGCTCGTCGGCATCGTGTCGCTGGTCATCGCCTTTCCGGCCCGGCTCGTCACGGTCGGCGGATCGTGGGACGCGCTCACCGACGGATCGTTCGTCAGCGACACCATCACCGGCCCGATCGGCCAGGCAACGATGCTGTCGCTCGTCGGGTTGCTCGGCCTGCTGATCTTCCGGTCGACCGGTCGGTCGTGGCCGACACTGATCGCCGGGCTCGTGAGTTCACTGCTGGCCCTCGGCGGCTTCGCGCTCGAAGGGCACACCCGCACGAAGGAGCCGACGAGGGTGATCGTCGTCGCCGACATCGTTCACACCGCGGCGGGTGCTGCATGGCTCGGCGGCGTGCTGGCGTTGGCGATCCTGCTCCGCCGGACCGCGGGGGTGTGGCGGGCCCGGGTCGCGCTCGACGTGTCATGGGCCGCGCTCTGCGCCGTCGCTGTGGTGTCGGCCGCCGGGATCACGATGAGCGTGATCGTGCTGCCGTCGTTCAACGCCCTCGCCGACACCGGGTACGGGCTGGCGTTGATGGTGAAGATCGGACTGGTGTTGGTGCTCCTGGCGATCGGCGTGAAGAGCCGGCTCGTGCTCGTCCCGGCGATCGAGGAGGCGGAGGCGTCGGGTGAACCGGAGCCCGTCGACCGCGCCGTCCGCCATCTCCGCCGGTCGGTCATGATCGAGTTGGTCGTGTTCGCGATGCTGCTCGTCGCGACGGCCACTCTCGTCGGGCGTTCGCCGGTGATCGCCGACACGGCCGGAGGCGTGATCGCCCCGCCGCCGGTCGAACTCGCGCCGAGCGGCGGCACCGTCTCGATGACGATCGATCCGGGTGCCGTCGGCGCCAACATCGTCAACGTCACCCTGCTCGATGGAACGGGTGCGCCGCTGAGCGTGATCGAACCCCCCGCACTCGAGTTGCGGGAACGAACCCGCGGCGTCGGGCCGATTCCTCTGACCGCCCAGGATCTCGGCGACGGTGCGTACTTCGCGATCGCCGACATCCCCTTCGTCGGGACGTGGGAGCTCACGGTGCGGGCCCGTACGGGGACGTTCGACTCCACCGCCGCCGTTGTCGAGTTCACGATCGATCAGTGACAGGACGAATCCAGTGATCTCATCTCTCTCCAGAATCGTCGCGATTCTCGCGGTCGCCGGCGGCGCCGCGATCGCCGTGTCATCGAGCGCGTCGGCCCACACGGACACCGACCTGGTGGCCGTACCGGCGGGCGAGGACGCGACCGTGACCTTTCGTCCACAGCACGGGTGCGGCGATTCACCGACGATCGCCGTGTCGGTGCGGGCTCCGGTGCCCGGTGCCCAGGCCGAAGACGTCGACGGATGGACCGTGTCCAGCACGCAGGACGATCAGGGTCGCACCGTCGTCGAATGGTCGGGCGGCAGCCTCCCGCCGGACCAAACAGGCGCATTCCCGATCGAGTTCGTCGCTCCCGACGCGGTCGGTGAACTGCTGACCTTCCCGGCCGTGCAGACCTGTGCGAACGGCGAGGAATTGGCATGGATCAGCGGCGATCCGGCCACCGAGTTCCCCGCCCCACGGCTGCTGATCCTGGCGCCAGGATCACCGCCGGCTGCCACCGTCGACGACGTGGCGCTCGACGCGCCCGGCCGTGACCAGATCACCGCCGTCGTCGACATCGACAACCCGGGTTCGACGACGCTCGCTGCCGCTCCCGAATCGACGGCTCCCGCCTCGACCGCACCGGCGACGACGGCACTGCCGACGACCGAACTGCCGACCACCGCCGCGGCGACCAGCGCGCCGGTCGCGACCGACACCGATGACACCACGCTCGTGCTCGACACGAGCCCGAGCGACGCCGACGGGGACGACGGTTCGACCTCGACGGTGTGGATCGTCGTCGGGCTGATCGTGTTCGTCGCGATCGCCGTCGCGGCGATCCTCGCGGCGCGACGTCGGCGCTGACCGCGCGCAAACCGTGAGCTCGCCTCGACGTCTGACGCTCGGTTTCGTCGCGCTCGTCGTGCTCACCGAGTGCTTCCTGGTGGCGCGCATCGTGACCACCGGGTTCGGGGCGGACAACGACACCTATCTCATGCTCGGCTCGTGGGATCGACTGATCCACCACGGGACGTACTCGCCGTCGCGCTTCCAGGGCAGCCCGCTCGCGGAAGTCTCGATCGGCGCCCTGAGCGAAGTCGGCGGCCATTGGCTGAGTGCGGTCATGTCGATCGCACTCGGGGTGCTGGCCGTGTGGTCGCTGTTCGATCTGGCGCGGCGACGCCTCGGCAATCGGTCCGACGCAGGGCTGCTCGCGGCGATCCTCGCACTGACACCGGTGTTTCTCGTCGCTGCCTCGACGAGCCATGACTACATCTACGGCTTGGCGTTGTTCCTCGCCGGCTGGAACGCCCAGGAGCGGGGCCGCGATCAGCGGCTCGTGGCCGTCATCCTCGCGATGGCGACCCTGGGCCGATTCTCCTACGTTCCGCTCGGTTTGGTCGTGCTCCTCGCCGGTCCGCCGCCGCGAGGACGACGCGATCGAACGGTCAGTTCGGCGGTGTACGCGCTCGTGATCGCGGTCGGGTATTTGCCGGCCTACCTCAGCGCGAACGGGTCGTTCAGCATCTTCACCGCCGACCGCCCGACCGGTCAGGGAATCGTCGGCATCATCGGCAGGGCCGTCGTCAAGCCGACGCTCATCTTCGGCGTCGTGGGAATGGCGCTGCTGGCGGTGGCCATCGTCGTCGCGCTGGTTCGAGGCCGCTCCACGGGGAGCGGAATGTTGGGCGAGCGATGGTTGGTCGTGATGATCGCGATCAGCGCGCTGACGTGGGTGTGGATCCCGGTCGAACCGTCGTACCTGCTCCCCACCTTGGCGATCCTGCTCGTGTGGCTCGCCCGCACCGAGATCGTCCGGGCCGTCCGTCCGGTACTGGTCGTGTGGCTGGTGACGCTCGTGTCGTTGGCATGGATCGAACCACACCTGTTCCGGTTCACCTACGCGCAATCCGACGATCCGTGTCCCGCCGACGAAGCGGTCGACTTCTCCTTCTCGCCGCACGTCACGCAGGGTCAACTGCTGAGCTATCCGGCCCTGATCGTCGACAACCGGCCGTGCAACGAACTTCGCCGCGCCGTCCAGGGTGGAGGCGGGTGACCCCGCGGAAATCCCCCGCACAGCAAGGGATCTCTCGTGCGCGAGGGGGGACTTGAACCCCCACGCCCTTTCGGACACCAGCACCTGAAGCTGACGCGTCTGCCATTCCGCCACTCGCGCAAAGTGGAGAGCGAAACGCTAGCGCAGTGTTGCCGCGATCCCCACTCTCCATTCGTCCGCGTTCTCGTGAACTTCTTGCGCTCGCGGGTGCGCAAGAAGTTCACGAGAACGGAAGGAACGGGCGACGGGGCGGGGTGGAAATCGGCCACTAGCCTCGCGATCCACCATGGGATTGCAATCAATCGAGCGACGCCTGGAGCGTATGGTCGACGGTGTGTTCACTCGTCGCTCCCAGGGTTCGATCCGCCCGATCGAGTTGGGTCGCCGTCTCGTGCGCGAGATGGACGACCACCGGTCCGTCGATGTCAAGGGCCGCCGCATCGTGCCCAACGACTTCACGATCGTGCTGAGCCCGGCCGATCGTGACGGGTTCGGCGACATCGAGGTCACCCTCACCACCGAACTCGCCGAAGCCGCCAAGGAGTACGCCCGCGAGGAGGGCTACCACTTCATGGGCCCGGTCGCCGTCCGGCTCAGCGCCGAGGACAAGATGAAGAACGGCCGCTTCACCGTGACGTCCCTGCTCAAGCAGGGTGACGGCGGGTCGTCGATGGCGTCGATCGTGCTCCCGTCCGGCCAGCGGATCGGCCTCAACCAGGGCACCGTCACCGTCGGCCGCCTCCCCGAATGCACGATCTCGATCAACGACAGCAACATCAGCCGCAAGCACGCCGAGATGCGCCAGTCGGCCGGCGAGTACGTCGTGATCGACCTGAATTCGACGAATGGCACACTCGTCAACGGGATACGAATCACCGGTCAGCAGCGTCTGAACGAAGGCGACATCATCAGTTTCGGCTCGACCCACGTCCGGTTCGAGGCGTCCTGACCGACACCGGGGCATTCGTCGCCCACGTCATCCGATCCACATGACCGACCAAGTCCTCAACATCCTCAAGTTCGTACTCCTCGGACTGCTGTACCTGTTCTTCGCCCGCGTCCTGTGGGCCGTGTGGAGCGAGGTGCGCACGCCGGTGCGCCGCCAGCAGATCATCCATCCCCAGGGCACACCCGGCCAGGCGGTTCCACCGGCTTCGGCGACCACACCGATGGCGAGACCGGCCGACGACCCTCGGTCCTCGAAACGGGCGAAGAAGAAGGCGGCCAAGGGCTCCGGTGCGGGCAACGGTGCTTCACGGCTGGTCGTGCTGGAACCGGCGGCACGCCGCGGACTGACGATCGCGATCACCGGCGAGATCACGCTCGGGCGCGACCCGGCGTGCACGATCGTGGTCGACGACGACGCCTACGTCTCGCAGATCCACCTGCGGGTGTTCGACTACGACGGACAGCCGATGGTCGAGGATCTCGGCTCGACGAACGGCACGTACCACAACGGCGTGAAGCTGAACGGTGCGAAGCTGCTCCATCCGGGCGACCGCCTCCAGATCGGCACCACCGTGATCGAGGCGCAATGACGAGCCGGGTGGTGGGCAATGGCTGAACTCCGGATCGGATCGGCCACCGACAAGGGTCGCGTTCGGCCGGAGAACGAGGACAACCTCCTCGTCACCGGTACGGCGTTCGTCGTCGCGGACGGCATGGGTGGTCACGAGGCCGGCGAGGTCGCCAGCCAGATCGCCGTCGACGGCATCCGCCAACGCCTCGCCGAGATCGCCGCGTCCGGGGACTCCGCCGAACCGGTGGCCATCCTCCCCACCGCGAGCGAGTTCGTCAGCACGATCGCCAGCGCGAACACCGACATCTTCCGCGCCGCGGTCGCCAATCCCTCCCACCGCGGCATGGGCACCACGATCACGGCGATCGCCGTCATCGCCGATCCGCTGGCGGGGCGCGGAGCACCGAACGTCGGCGACGCGGACGAAGCCGACGCTCCCGGCGACACCGAGGCTCCGACGCCGGGCAACGTCACACCGGTCAAGCCGGAGGTGCCGTCGGAAGCGCTCGTGCTCGCCAACGTCGGCGATTCGCGCACCTACCTGTTCCGCCACGACCGTCTGCGGCGTGTCACGGTCGATCACAGCTACGTCCAGGAGCTGGTGGCCACCGGGCACATCAGCGAGGACGAGGCCCGTGTCCATCCGCGGCGCAACATCATCACGCGGGCCCTCGGCATCGAGCCCGACGTGCGCGTCGACTGGTGGACCCTGCCCTTGATCCGCGGCGACCGCTTCGTGCTGTGCAGCGACGGTCTGGTCGACGAGGTGGCCGACACCGACATCACCACGATCCTGCTCGACACGCCCGATCCGCAAGAGGCCGCCGAAGCGCTCGTCGACGCGGCCAACGCCGCGGGCGGCCGCGACAACGTCACCGTGATCGTGGTGGACGTGCTCGACGGTGACGATCCACCCGATCCCACACTCGAGATCGACGTGGTGCCGGTCTGGGCCGACGCGGCCACGCGCCCCACGCCCGCCGGTCCGTTCGCCCTCGATCCCGACGCTCCTGCCGACGCGACCGGACCCCTCGAGCGCACCGCCGTCGACGGGGACGAGGCGCCATCGAAGCGGTCGGGCCTCGCCAAGTTCGCCATTGCGTTCGCCGCGGCGGCCGCCATCGTCGTCGCCGTGGTGGTCTTCTCCGCGTGGGCACGAGGCGGTTACTACGTCGCGTTCAACAGCGAGGGCGAGGCGATCGTCTACCGCGGCAAGGACGGCGGCGTGCTCTGGTTCGACCCGACCGCCCAGACCGCCGGCGGCCCGACGCGCGACGAGCTCGAGCCCGACCGTGCCGCGCAGATCGACGACCACGCACGGTTCGACTCCAAGGACGAGGCCGCCCAGTTCATCAGCGAGAGCGCGACGACCACCACGACAACCACGACGACGACATCGACGACCACGACGACGTTGCCACCCACGACGACGATCGACCCCACCGCGCCCATCGACCCGAACGCAACAGGGGGCGGCGCGGCCGTACCGACCGGGGCCACGACCACCAGCACGCCATGACCGTCGCCGACGAGTTCGCCGCCGGCCGAGATCGCGCGTACTCGCCGTTCGCCCAACGGCGGCGCAACACCGAGCTGACGCTGCTGGTGATGGCGGCGCTCATCACCGGCTCCGCGTACACGATCACGGCGCTCGGGCACGAACGCCGAGATCCCACCGGGAATCGGCGTCTTCGTCGCCATCCTCATGGGCCTGCTCCTGTGCGCGCACATCGTCGTGCGCCTCGTCGCCCGAGGGGCCGACGGCACGATGCTGCCCCTCGCCGCACTGCTCCACGGCATCGGCTTCGTGATGATCACCCGCCTCGACGACCGGCTCGCCGGGCTCCAGGCCACCTGGAGCATCGTGGCCATCGGCGTGTTCATCGGAACGTTGCTCGTCGTCCAACGCGCCGCCGACCTCGCCCGCTACCGGTGGTTGTTCTTCGTCGCCGGCGCCGGCCTGCTGATGCTCCCACTCGTTCCGGGCCTCGGCCGCAACATCAACGGGGCGAGGATCTGGGTCAGTCTCGGACCGATCAACTTCCAGCCGGGTGAGTTCGCCAAGATCGCGCTCGCCATCTTCTTCGCGGCCTATCTCGCCGAGCGCCGCGAGCTGATCGCGGCATCCACGTGGAAGGTCGGACCGCTGCACCTGCCCGAACCCCGCTATCTGGCGCCGATCGTGCTGGCGTGGGGATTCGCCGTCGTCGTGATGGTGGCGCAGAAGGACCTCGGCTCGTCGCTGCTGTTCTTCACGCTCTTCGTCGTGATGCTGTGGGTCGCCACCGAGCGCGTCGCCTACCTGTTGATCGGCCTCGTCATGTTCGCCGGCGCCGCGTACTTCTCGTGGACCCAGTTCGGACACGTCCAGACCCGGGTCGACATCTGGCTCGACCCGTGGGCCGACCCGCTCGGCAAGGGCTACCAGATCATCCAGTCGCTCTACGGGCTGGCCGACGGAGGCCTGACCGGCACCGGCCTCGGCCGCGGCAACCCGGGTCAGGTACCCGAGGCCCAGAACGACTTCATCTTCTCCTCGATCGGTGAGGAGATGGGTCTCATCGGTGCTTCGAGCGTGCTGATGGCCTACCTCCTGCTCGTCGGCGCCGGGCTGCGTACCGCATTGCGCACCGAGCGCACGTTCGAGAAGTTGCTCGCCGTCGGCCTCACGACGATCGTCGGCTTCCAGGCGTTCATCATCATCGGCGGCGTGATCAAGGTGGTGCCGCTCACCGGCATCACGCTGCCGTTCGTGAGCTACGGCGGTTCGTCGCTCGTCGCCAACTACGTCCTGATCGCCCTGCTGATCCGGTTGTCCGACTCGTCGGCCCGACGCCTCGGTGAACTTCCGGACGACCCGACGCCGGGCGAGCGCTGGCAGGCCTGGCGGCTGTCCCGGCAGGTCCGCCGAGCGACGCGCAAGGGCCTGCCCGTCCCCGTCGTGGCGGGAGCGAAGCCGTGAACCGGCAGATCCGGCAACTGGCCGTTGGGTTGATCGCGTGTTACGTCGTGCTGTTCGTCGCGCTCAACTACTGGCAGGTCGGCCGCAAGCAGGAACTCGACGCGCAGTTCGACAACACACGGCAGGTGTTGCGCGAGTTCAACAAGCCGCGTGGCCCGATCGTGTCCGCCGACGGCGTCGTCGCGGCGGTCTCGTTCCCCACCGACGACGCCGTCGTCAAGTACCGGCGCGAGTACCCGACCGGCGACCTCCTGTCCGAGGTGACCGGCTACTTCACGTACGCCTTCGGCGCCACCAAGGTCGAGCGGTTCTACGGCGACGTGCTCACCGGATCGACGGCCGAGCAACAGGTCCGCGGCCTCGGCGACCTCCTCGAGGGCAACATCGACAACGCCGGCACCGTGCAGTTGGCGCTGCGGGCGGACGCCCAGCAGGTCGCCAAGTTCCTCCTCGGCGGACGCACCGGGTCGATCGTGGTGATGGAGCCGGCGACGGGCGCGGTGCGGGTGATGTACAGCAACCCGAGCTACGACCCGAACACGTTCGTGAACGCCGAGTTCGAGGCCGCGCAGCAGGCGATCACCGACCTCCAGAACGCTCCCGGCAACCCGCTGCTGTCGAACGCGTACCAGGACCGGTTCATGCCCGGCTCGACGTTCAAGGTGATCACGACCGGCATCGGCCTCGAGAACGGAGCGCTCACGCTCGAGTCGCAGTTCCCCGACGAGAGCGAGTGGGTCCCGCCCCAGACGAACGACCCGATCCAGAACTACAACCGCAGCACCTGCGGTGGCGATCTCGCGGAGGTGTTCGCCCGCAGCTGCAACATCCCGTTCGCCAAGACGGCGATCGCCATGGGGCCAGAGGCATTCCTCGCGGGCGCCTCGGCCTGGGGCATCGGAGAGGAGATCCCCCTCGACATCGGCGGGGCCGCCGCCAGCTCGCTCGGCGACACCGGCGACCTGGCCCACGAACTGCCGCTCCTCGGCATCCGCGGCTTCGGCCAGAGCGAGACCCAGATGGTCCCGTTGCACATGGCGATGGTGGCGTCGACGGTCGCCAACGGCGGCCAGATGATGGCCCCGTACGTCGTCGAAACGACGTACGACCGGTCGGGCCGCGTGCTCGAACAGCGCCAACCGAGCGTCTGGAAGACACCGATCTCGGCCGCCACGGCGGCGATCGAGACGCAGCTGATGATCGGCGTCGCCGAGCGGGGAACGGCCAGCTGCTGCATCGCGCTCGAGGGCGGCATCCCGGTCGCCGCGAAGACCGGCACGGCCCAGCTCGGCATCGAGTCGCAGCCCGGCCTGTCGCACGCCTGGATCATCGCCTTCGCCCCAGCCGACGCACCGCAGTACGCGATCGCGGTCACGCTGACGAACGTCGAGGAGACCGCCGACGCGGCCGTCACGGGCGGCCGGTACGCCGGCCCGATCGCCAAGGCGATGCTCGACTACCTGCTCACGGGTGACGGCTCGACGGTGCCGCTCGGCGCCGGCACCCTGCCCGCCACACCGGCCGCGGGAACAGCCGATCCGAGCGTCACGCCGTCGACCGCGCCGCCCGCCACGGGCGTGGCCCCTGACACAACCGCGGTTGGGGGGTGACGGACGGTGTCGCCGATCCCATCGCTAGCCTTGTCCGGCGCCACGAACCGCGGTTCGTGTGCTCGAGAGGAATGCGGAATTTCCCTGTGACGAACAACGGCGAGGCGACGGTCATCAATGACCGATATCAGATCCACAAGCGGATCGGGCGCGGCGGCATGGCCGACGTGTTCTCCGCGCGCGACCTGCTGCTCGACCGCCAGGTAGCGATCAAGGTCCTCTTCCCCGAGTTCGCCACCGACGCCAACTTCGTCGAGCGCTTCCGCCGCGAAGCCCAATCGGCAGCCAGCCTCTCGCATCCCAACATCGTCAGCGTGTACGACTGGGGGAAGTACGAGGGCACCTACTTCATCGCCATGGAAGAGGTGCAGGGCCGCACGCTCGCGGAGATCCTGACGACGAACAAGCAACTCACCGCCAAGCAGGCGGCCGAGATCGCCAGCGAAGTGGCCGCCGCCCTCGGCTTCGCCCACGACAATCATGTCGCCCACCGCGACATCAAGCCGGCGAACATCCTGATCGGCTCGAACGGCCAGGTGAAGGTCGCCGACTTCGGCATCGCCCGGGCGATGAATGCGCCCACCGAGGCCAATCTCACGCAGGTCGGCTCGGTCATGGGCACGGCCACGTACTTCTCGCCCGAGCAGGCGCAGGGCGCGCAGCCCGACCCGCGCAGCGACCTGTACTCACTCGGCATCGTGATGTACGAGATGGTCGCCGGGCGTCCGCCGTTCACCGGCGAGAACCCGGTGAGCATCGCCTACAAGCAGGTGCACGACGCACCGCAGCCGCTCGTCCAGATCGTCGCCGACGTCCCTCGCGCGTACGAGGCAATCGTCGCCAAGCTGCTCGCCAAGGACCCGGCGATGCGCTACCCCACGGCCGGCGCGCTGCGCGACGACCTCCGCCGCTTCCGCAGCGACCAGCCGGTCGAGGCGCTGGTGGCGGCTCAGAACGCGCAGGGCCGAGCAGCAGGGGCCGCGGCCGCGGCGGGCGCGGTCGCCGGCGCCACCACGGTCAACCCGACGGCGGCGCCCACCACGGTCGGGCCGTCGATGCCGCCGCGCTCGGCCACGGTGCCGTCGACCGGGATGATCGAGGCCGGTTACCCGACCGGCGCGTCCGCCGACGCGATGTACTACGACACCAACCAGTCGAAGACCGGTTGGTACGCGATCGCCGCGTTCCTCGCACTCATCGTGCTCGTCGTCGGCGGGGTGCTGCTGTTCCAGGCGCTGAGCGGCAACGACAGCACCGACGAGCCGACCCAGTTCATCCTGGCGGACTACACCAATCCCCCACAGCTGCTGGCCGACGTCACGGCCGATCTCGACTCGCTCGGCATCCGCTACGAGACGATCGCCGAGGAGAGCGCGGTCGTGCCGGTCGGTTTCGTGCATCGCACCGATCCGGTCGCCGGCACCGTGATCCTCGCCGACCAGACGGTGAAGGTGTATTTCAACCCTGATCCCCAGCTGGTGCCGGTGCCCGGTGTCGTCGGGCTGACCCTCGAGGCGGCCCGGCTGAAGCTCGAGGGCGAGGGTTTCAAGATCGGTGACATCACGATCGAGAAGACCGACGAAGTCGCCGAGAACACGGTCATCAGCACCGATCCCGCCGCCGACACCCCGGCGTTGCAGGGCTCGACGGTCGCCATCGTCGTGGCCGGTCCGCCCGACAGCGTGCAGGTTCCCGGTCAGGTGGTCGGCATGACCGAGATCGACGCGCGGGCGCTGCTCGAGGCGCCTCCGTACCAGTTCACCGTCACGACTGCGGTGCAGTCGAGTTCGACGATTCCGGAGGGGACGGTCATCGAGATCAACCCGGGGCCGGGCGCACTCGTGTTGATCGGGTCCGACGTCACCATCGTCGTCTCCACCGGACCCCAGCCGGTCAGCGTCCCGTCGGTCATCGGCCAGACCGAGGGTCGGGCCCGCAACTCCCTCACGAGCAGCGGCCTCGTCGTGCGCGTCACGTTCCAGGAAGTCCCTGCGGGGAGCCCCGACGACGGGCGCGTGATCGCCCAGAGCCTCCCGGCGGATTCGGTTGTCGAACCCGGCACCGAGATCACGATCACGGTCGCCCGGTCGGTGCAGGTGGCCCCCACGCCGCCGCCGACCACCGTCGAGCCGACCACGACGGTCCCGCCCACGACCGCGGCCCCGACCACCGTGGCACCCACCACGCTTCCTCCGACCACGCTCCCTCCGACCACGGTCCTCTGATCAGGCCGCCCCGTCCGGGGCGATTCGGTTCGTTCGGGGACGGGGCCGAAACGAACGAACCGGTTCGTTCGGGGACGGGGCCGAAACGAACCGAGTCGCGCTCAGGAGGCGCGGTCGAGGAAGTTGCGCACGAGGTGATGACCGTGCGCGGTCAGGATGCTCTCGGGATGGAACTGCACGCCCTCCACCTCGTGGTGGCGGTGACGGACGCCCATCACCACGCCGTCGGGCGTGCGGGCGGTGACGACAAGGGTGTCGGGGATCGTCGGCGGATCGAGCGTGAGCGAGTGGTAGCGGGTGGCGGTGATCGGTGAGTCGATGTCGCGGAACACGCCCTCGCCGGTGTGCTCGACGACCGACGTCTTGCCGTGCATCAGCTCGGGCGCGCCGACCACCGACGCGCCGTAGACATGACCGATGGCCTGATGGCCGAGGCACACCCCGAGCAACGGTGTGCCGATCGCCGCGAAGGCACCGATCGCGTCGCAGATGATCCCGCTCGTCTCGGGTCGACCGGGGCCCGGCGAGAGCAGCACGAGGTCGGGCTCGAGCGCCACCGCCTCGTCGACAGTGAGGGCATCGTTGCGCACGACGACCGGGTCGGCGCCGAGTTCACCGACGTACTGGACGAGGTTGTAGACGAAGCTGTCATAGCTGTCGATCACGAGCACACGGGCCACGGGCGACAGTATGGCCGCCAGCTTTGTCACACCGTTCCTCTATTCGTTCGCGATCACGTATGCTCGACGACCGATGGCACCACCGAAGCGAAAGTCGGGCGGCGGACGGGTTACCCCAAAGGGGACACAACCGACCGACCGGGCTCCCTCGAGCACGTCCGCGCCTGCCGTTTCGGCGTCATCGCGCTACACACCCAAGGTCGAGAAGAAGCCGATGGTGCCACCCCAGTGGATCCCGATCATCATGCTCGTGCTGCTGATCGCCGGCGGCCTGCTGATCATGGCGCGCTACCTGATCTTCACCGACAGCAACATCCCGACATTCCTCGGGCTCGCGTGCATTCTCGGTGGTCTCTGGACCGCCACCAAATGGCGATGACCGTCACAATTGGCTCGGCCTCACGCCGAGCCTCGTCGTAACGATCGAGGTCGGCCGAGCGTCCGGCTCGGGTATGCGCGTCATTCGGTCGGCAAGCGCAAGATCACCGTCGGCCATCACGATTGGCTCGGCCTCACCTCCGTCTCGTCGTGACACTCGAGGTCGGCCGAGCGTCCGGCCCGGCTGGCGCTCGCGTCCGCTGATCCTGTCCTCACAGGATGTGGGGACAACGGAATGACAATCGTGTGGTTTCACCCATGTTGTCCACAGATCTGGGGACAACTCGACGGCGGTCGTCGGTCAGTCGTACAGCGGCGCGATCTCCGTCATGTCCTCCAGACAGTGTCGTGGAGGTGGCGGATCCTGATCCGGAGCCATCGTCAATCGCACCTCCACCCCACAGATGTCGCAGCGATACCTGCGGTTCACCTTGCGCAGTTCGCCGGTGGGCGGCGGCTCCGGTGGCATCGAGGTCATGCTGCGCAGCACGGCGATGCCACTTTTCCACAGGATGTACCCGAACAGGATGCCGAACCCGACCCAGATGACGGTCGAGAAGGCGGGCACCCGGTCACGCTACCGTCAGTCCTCGATCGGCTCGATGTCGTCACCGGCAGCCACGAGCAGGTCGACCACCCGCTGCAGATCGGCCACGTCGGCACCGTCGAGATGCACCGCGAAGAGCGCCTGCACGGCCCGTCGGTAGCTGACGTTCATCTCGCGCCACAGCCGCCGTCCGGTGCGTGTCAGCTCGACCTCGACCGCCCGCAGATCGGCTTCGTCGACGTGCCGATGGCGGGCGATCCAGCCCTCCTCCTCGAGCCGGTCGAACCGCCGGCTCAGGCTCGACGGCGGCAGGCGGAGATCGTTCGCCACGTCGAGCGGGCGCGCCCGGCCACCCAGCCGTTGCAGCGACGCGAGCACGTCGTACCAACCGAGCGGAATGTCCCAGTCGGCGCGGAGCTCATCGTCGATCCCGCGTTCGATCTGGCTGACGATCGCCTGGACACCACGCCACGCGCCGACCCGGGAGGCGTCGAGCCGGGGCATCGACCGCTGCCCCTCAGCCCGTCGCGCGGATGGCGGACGAGAACGCCGACAAGGCTTCGGACACCTCGGCGGCGCTGACGACGAGCGGCGGCATCCACCGGATCGTGCGACGGCGCGTGCCGGCCGGCATGAGGATCAGATGGTGTTGCTCGAGGCAGTGTTCGACCACCGCCGCCGTTCGCTCGGCACTGTCGAACTCTGTCGCAACCATCAGTCCCCGTCCACGGACGTGACGCAACGATGCGTCGAGCTGTTGGAGGTCGCGCAACCCGTCGATGAGTTGGATACCCCGAGCCTCGACCGCTTCGAGAAACCCGGGCTCCGTGAGGATGGCGATCGTGGCCAACGCCGCGGCGCATCCGATCGGGTTGCCGCCGTACGTGCTCGAATGACTGCCGGCCTTCCATGCCTCGTCGACGCTGCGACGCAGACCGAGCGCGGCGAACGGGAAGCCCGACGCGATCCCCTTCGACATGCACAACAGATCGGGTTCCACGCCGAGGGCCTCGACCGCGAACATCTTGCCCGTGCGGCCGAATCCGCTCTGCACCTCGTCGATCACGAGGAGGATGCCGTGCTCGGTGCACCGCTCGGCGATGCCGGCGATGAAGCTCTTGGGTGTCGGGATGAAACCGCGCTCGCTGATCACCGGCTCGATGACGATCGCCGCGACCTCGCCGGGCAGCGTCTGCGTGAGGAACAGCCGGTCGAGCCCGGCGAGGGCGAGGCTGATCTCACTCTCCTGATCGGACACGTGGGGATCGGGGAACGGGGCGACGAACACGCCTCCCGGGAGCGGCGACGCACCCTGGCGGTCGATGGCCCGCGACGTCGACATCGCCATGGTCAGGTGCGTCCGACCGTGGAACGCACCGTCGAACACGACGATGTTGGGACGTCCGGACACCTGCCGGGCCACCTTGACGGCCGACTCGATCACCTCGTCGTTCGACGAGGTGAAGAAGAACCGCTCGATCGACCCGGGCGTGATGTCGGCAAGGCGTGCCGCGAGCGGCTCGAGCAGGTCGTGCGTGTAGACGCTCGGTGGCGCGTGCACGAACTTCGCCGCTTGTTCGGCGATGGCCGCCACGACCTGCGGATGGGCATGGCCCGTCGATGCCACGGCGTTGGCCGCCGTGAAGTCGAGGTACTCGACGCCGGCGGTGTCGACGACACGGCAGCCGGACCCGCTGACGACCTGGAGATCGGTGATCCTCGCCCACACCGTCGACACGTGCGAGCCCGGCGAGGTCATCCGGCGAGCCTAGGGCGCCGCCCCGTGCGCACCGGATGACCTCGACCCGAGCACCGACCTCTCAGGACTTGAAGGCGACCGCCGCAACGTCGGCGTAGGTGTCGGCGAGGTGGAACGTCATCTCGTTGCGAACACGCTCGGGCACATCGTCGAGGTCGGGGCCGTTGCGCTTGGGCAGCACCACGTCGGTGATCCCGAGTCGATGGGCGGCGAGCACCTTCTGCTTGACGCCGCCGATCGGCAACACCTGACCCTGCAACGTGATCTCGCCGGTCATCGCCAACGTTCGAGTTGACCGGACGATCGGTGAGCAGCGACACGAGCGCGGTGGTGATCGTGACCCCGGCGGAGGGACCGTCCTTCGGCACGGCTCCGGCCGGCACGTGGACATGGAACCGTCGACGAAGCACCGCATCGTCGAGACCGAGCTCAGCGGCATGCGAGCGGACGTAGTTCAAGGCGATCTGCGCCGACTCCTTCATCACGTCGCCGAGCTGGCCCGTGAGGGTGAGGCCCGGCTCGATGTCGGGACCGGTGGGGAACGCCGTGGTCTCGATGAACAACACGTCGCCGCCGACTCCGGTGACCGCGAGTCCGGTCGCCACACCCGGCGTGTTGGTCCGCTCGGGCACGTCGTCGGTGATCTTCGCCCGACCGAGACGATCGCTGAGGTGATCGGCGTCGACGACGACCGGGGTGTCGGCGCCCTGTGCCACGTCGGCGGTGATCTTGCGCACGAGCCGGCCGAGTTCGCGTTCGAGCGAACGGACACCGGCTTCGCGGGTGTAGCCCCGGATGATCGCGGTGACGACATCGTCGTCGAGTTCGACCTCGTCGGGGCGTAGACCGGCACGGTCGATCTGCCGCGGAAGCAGGTACCGGTTGGCGATGAACACCTTCTCGTCGTCGGTGTATCCGTCGAGACGGACGAGGTCCATCCGGTCGAGCAGTGGCGCCGGGATCGTGTCGGCCACGTTGGCCGTGGCGAGGAACACCACCTCGGACAGATCGAGGTCGACTTCGAGGTAGTGGTCGCGGAACGTGTGGTTCTGGGCGGGATCGAGGACCTCGAGCAGCGCCGCGGTCGGATCGCCAGACCACCCGCCGGCCGCGAGCTTGTCGACCTCGTCGAGCAGGATGACCGGGTTCATCGTGCCCGCCTCCTGCAACGCCCGCACGAGGCGTCCGGGCTGCGAGCCGACATAGGTGCGGCGGTGGCCGCGGATCTCGGCCTCGTCGCGAACGCCGCCGAGCGCCACGCGCACGAACTGGCGGCCCATCGCCCGGGCGATCGATTCGCCGAGGCTGGTCTTGCCGACGCCGGGAGGCCCGACGAGGGTGATGATCGCTCCTTCGCCACGCGCGGGGCGGACCCCGTCGGTGGGTCGTTGGTCGATGCCGCGGTCGTGGCGCAGCTTGCGGGTGGCGAGGAACTCGACGATGCGGTCCTTCACGTCGCCGAGGCCGTAGTGATCGGCGTCGAGCACCGCTCGTGCTTCGACGAGGTCGAGTTGGTCCTCGCTGCGCTCGCCCCACGGCAGTTCGAAGATGCGATCGAGCCACGTGCGCACCCAGGCGTGCTCCGGGGACTGTTCGCTCATCCGCTCGAACCGATCGAGTTCCTTGGCGATCGCCGTCTTCACGCCGTCGGGCGCGTCGAGGTCGTCGAGCTTGGTGCGGAATTCGCCGACGACGTCGTCTGCACCCTCGCCGAGCTCCTTGCGGATCGAGTTGAGCTGCTGGCGCAGGAGCCACTCGCGCTGCTGCTTGTCGACGCCCTCGCTCACGTCGTCACGGATCGACTGCGCGACCTGGAGTTCGGCCAGATGGTTCCGGGCCCACGAGTGGATGGCGTCGACGCGGTCGGACAGGTTCACGGCGCGCAACACGACGAGGCGATCGGCGTCGGAGAACTCGGCCCACGTGGCCACCGCGTCGGCGAGCGCTCCCGGTGTGCTCTGGGTGCGCAGGATCTCGGGGAGGCGGCGCGAGCGGCGCAGTTCGGCGATCAGTTCGAGCGTGGCGCGCAACTCGCGGGTCGCCGCATCGATCGATGACGTGGACGCGGTGTCGGTGAGCACGTCGACCTCGACGAACGTCGGTCCGTCGAGCGGCCGTTCGGCAGGCGTTGAGCGTGATGCGGGCCCGCTGCTCGATCTGCACGATCGCGGCCGGCTCGCCGTTGGGGAGGTTGCCGATGTTCGGGACGTGGGCGATGACGCCGAGTTCGTGCTCGTCGCCCCCGGTGAGCACGAGGCGGCCGTTCGACGAGGCGCCGGTGGTGGCGGCCTCGACCGCCGTTCGAAGGTCATCGGCGTTGAGGACCAGCGTGACCACCGCACCGGGGAGCACGATCGACGGGAGGTGGGCGTGAGGAAGGCGGAGCCGAGTGGCGGATTGCGTACCGGTTGGTTGCGGAGTGGTCGGTGAAGACATGGCACAACGATACCGGCAGACATCCTGCGTCCACTCGACTCAGGATTACATGCTTACGACGGCGGCACGGCGGCGACGAGCGCTTCCTCCCAGGGCGTGGCATCGAGCAACAGGCGGCGGGTCGGCATCACCCAGCGCGGGGCGTTCACGCCGAGGGCACCGTGCAGCCGGCCGTCGGCGCCGTACAGGGCGAGGAATTTGCCCTCCTCGATCGAGCCGGCCACGACCCGCACCTCGTCGCCGGGCATCGCATGGCCGAGGAACTGGATGCGGTGTTCGAACTGATCGCTCCAGAAGAACGGCACCGGCGCGTACGGCACGAGCGGTTCGCCGGCGGCCACCGCGACGAGGTTCGAGGCGGCGTGCGCGCCCTGTTCGGCCGCGTTGGTCCAGTGCTCGACGCGCATCTCGTGGCCGAGCAGGACATTGGGCCAGCGCACCACGTCGCCGGCGGCGAAGAGCGTGTCGATGGCGTCGACCACCGGTCCGGCCGGATCGAGCCGGACGCGGAGGTACTCGTCGCAGACGATGCCGTCGCGCAACTCGATGCCGCTGCCGTCGAGCCAGCCGGTCGACGGTGTCACCCCGACGCCGACCACGATCAGGTCGGCGGCCACGAGCTCATGAGCGGCACCGGGCTCGTCCATCGGACGCGTGAGCACGCCGTCGTCGGTGAATCCCTCCACCGCCACGCCACAGCGCAGGTCGACGCCACGGGCGGTGTGCATCGCGCCGATCACCGCTCCCATCTCGGCACCGAGGCCCCGGATCAGCGGCGCCGGACCACCTTCGAGCACGACGACTTCGTTGCCGAGCTGGACGGCCGTCGCGGCGACCTCGAGGCCGATGAACCCGGCGCCGATCACCACGACGCGCTGGCCGCCGCCGGCCAGTCGCGCCCGCACGGCGAGTGCGTCGTCGAGCGAGCGCAGCACGTGGACGTGTTGGTAGGGGCTGTGGTCACCGATGTGCTTCGGTGCGGCACCGGTGGCGATGATCATCCCGTCGAATTCGAGGGTCCGACCGTCGGCCAGCACCAGCGTGCGTTCGGCCAGGTCGAGCCGCTCCCCCGCCACCCCGAGTTCCCACCGGACGTCGAGTTCGTCGAATGCCTCGGGCTGACGGAGGTGGATCCGGTCGGCGTCCCATTCACCCGACAGCAGCTTCTTCGACAGCGGCGGCCGATCATAGGGACGGTGGGTTTCGGCACCGACGACCACCACGTCGCCCGCGAACGCCCGTTGGCGGAGCGTCTCCGCGGCCCGGAGCCCGGCGAGTGACGCCCCGACGATGACGACCCGATCCAGCGGTACCGCTCCCCGCGACGACTCGGCTCCTCGATCTTCCGGCGGCGTTCCACTCGACATGGTCACCACGATGCCAGAGTCCTCCGTGAAACCAGTCCTCCGTGAAATCGGTCGGCCATGAAGCAGTGCTGCGACATGTCATGGTCGGGCGCGCCGGCGTCGTGACTAACGTCGCGGCGTGACCTCCTCGCCACGTTCTTCCGTCCAGCCGCCGAGCGTCGCCGAGATCAATCGGATGGTCGACGAGCTGTTCCCGGGCTCGAACAACTCGTGCGCGGACGTGGGCGCGACGTTTGCCGTGGCGCGCCGTGTGGTCGACGAGTCCGAACTCCGACCCGGTGGCTTCGTCTCCGGGCCGAGCCAGTTCGGCCTCGCCGACGCCGCCCTGTGGTATCTGGTGTTCGGTGCCCTCGGACGGGTGGAGCCGATGGCCCTCACGTCGGAGTTGTCGATCCGCTTCCTCCGCCCGGCACAGGGCACGGTGCTGTGGGCGCGGGCCACCCTCGAGTCGGCCGGTCGGCGCAGCGTCGTCGGCAGCGTCCACGTGTGGTGTGACGACCGATCCGACAAGCCCACCGCGACCGCCCAGGGCACCTACGCCCTGCCGATGTGAACGTGCCCGGCGACCCGGACGCCATCACCACCGCCACCGGGGCGGCGAGTTCCCGACGGCCGCGATTCCATCTGGCGATGCCGGTCCACGACCTCGCCGCCGCGCGGGGGTTCTACGGCGGCGTGCTCGGTTGCCCCGAGGGTCGGTCGGCGCCGTCGTGGGTCGACTTCGACCTCTACGGCCACCAGTTCGTCGCCCACCTCGACCCGCATCTGACCGATCCCGGCGGCCGCGACCTGCTCCGCAACGAGGTCGACGGCGACGCCGTGCCGGTTCCCCATTTCGGCGTCCTCCTCGACCCGGCGGACTGGCGCGCGCTCGCCGACCGGCTGGTCGCGGCCGGCGTCGAGTTCGTCATCGAGCCACACACCAGGTTCGCCGGCGAGGTCGGCGAGCAGTCGACGATGTTCCTGCTCGACCCGTCCGGCAACGCCCTCGAATTCAAGGCGTTCGCCGACGACCGCCAGGTCTTCGCGCACTGAGCCGGTCGGGATCGACACCGATGCCGCGCTCGACCGTTGAACTCTCCGACGTCGACGACCCCCGGTTCGACGACTACCGGGCGTTGAACGACCAGGCGTACCGGCGGTCGTACGAGGGTGACCGACTGTTCGTGGCCGAGGGTTTCGTCGCCATCGACCGGCTGATCGAGTCGGGCCACGAGATCCGTTCGGTGCTCCTCGCGACCTCGAGGGTCGAACGATTCTCGGCCCACCTCCCTGCGCTCGACGAACGAAGCGTGCCCGTGTACGTGGCGGCGAAGGACGTCATCGCCGGCGTCGTCGGGTTCGATCTCCACCGAGGTGTCGTCGCCGTCGCCGACCGGCGCGAACACCCGTCGGTCGCCGAGGTGGCGTCGATCGGGTCACGTTTCGCCGTGCTCGAAGGGCTGAACGACGCGGAGAACGTCGGGGCGATCGCTCGTGCCGCCCGAGCGCTCGGCATCGACGCGCTGATCGTCGATCCGCGTTGCACCGATCCGTACAGCCGACGCTCGGTGCGCGTCAGCATGGGCGAGATCCTGTTGCTGCCGATCGCACGACCGGCGGCCGCGGACTGGCGCGACGTCCTCGGCGAGCTCGGGCGCGCCGGTGTCGAGACGTGGGCGATGTCGCCGGAGCCGACCGCCGAGAGCATCTGGGAGCTCGAGGTGCCGGAACGCCTGGCCGTGGTCCTCGGCGCCGAGGGCCCCGGCCTCGATCGGCGGACGGTGGAACGAGCGACGCGCACGGTACGCATCCCACTGCGTACGGACGTCGACTCGCTCAACGTCGGCCACGCCGCGGCCATCACGTTCGCCGCGATCGGCCGCCCCACCTTGCGGTGAGCGAACCGACCGAGGGGTGGGCACGTTCGCTCATCGACGGCGGGTGCGGGACGCGAAACGGCCCCCGGCGGAGTGCCGGGGGCCGTGTCGTGGTTGTCGATTGTCGACTCAGTCGTCGGAGTCTTCGCCCGCCTCGTCTCGAGGAGCCGGTGGCTCACCGAGACCGAGTTGCGCGAAGAGTTCCGCCTTGCGATATTCGAAGTCGTCTTCAGTGACGTCTCCGGCCGCGAACTTCTCGTTCAACAGCCGGAACTGCTCGAGGAGTTCGTCCTCGCTAGGCGTACCGTCGTCTGCATCGTCGTCGGCGTCGTCGGAACTCTTGCCGTGACGGACCGCAAGCTTTTCAGCTTTGCGCTCCTTCTTACGGAGTTCGCGTTGACGCTTCTGATACGACTGGGGACTTCGGGCCAAGCAGAATCGCCGCCCTCAGACGATCTTGACGTCGACGGCCTCGGGGCCCTTGCGACCAGCGGCGATCTCGAATTCGACGGTGTCCCCGTCGTTCAGCGAGCGGCGACCGGTGCCGACGATGTTGGAGTAATGGACGAAGACGTCGTCGCCATCGTCACGAGAGATGAAGCCGAAGCCCTTCTCGTCGTTGAAAAACTTCACTGTGCCTGTAGCCATTTTGGCTCCTTATTCAATACCGGAGCCACCATTGACTCACGTTTGCAATTGCTCACGATAGTGACGCTTGAGCCTTCCTCCACCGCGCGGGGCTTGTAGCGCGGGTGAACGCGTCGAGCGGGCGATGTCCGGTGACCGCCAAACGGACCACGATCACGGTCGACATGACCACCCCGACGGTGCCCGCGACGATGAGTGCGGGGTCGGTGACGCCCAGCCCGTAGACGAGCCACAGCATCGATTCGGTCCATGCGATGAGCCACGTCGCGGCGGAGACGCCGGCGAGTGCCCGGGTGCGCAGCACCGCCACGACGGCGGGGAGCAACTGCAGCCCGTAACAGAGTCCGACGGCGAGACCGGCGAGTTCCCAACCCCCGATCACGAGGAACGGCAGCGGCAACATGCCGAGGCCGACAGCACCGATCAGCAACCCGCGACGGTCCGTCCGCCCCCCGGTCCGGACGAACAGCACGGCCATCGACGCATACAGCCCGATCGAGATCATCGACACCGGCACGAGCGCCCAGACCGGCGCGGCGAATCCGTAGGCGAGCCACCAACCGTTCAGGGCCATGCTCACTCCGACCCAGGTGGGCGAGACCCCGTCGGTGCGCCGGGTGCGCGCCAGTTGCCGGGCCTGGGGCAGGGCCATCCCCGATCCCAGCACCGTGGCGCTGATCACCAGCGCGTTCAACATGACGTTCATCTCTGACTCCGAGCAACTCGCCGCCGTCCGGCCCAATCACCGTTTGCGTCAAGATTTCTGTGCACTGGTGCGCAGAAATCCGGACGCAAACGTCGGGGAGGAACACGGTGTAACGATCTAACTGACGTTAGCACCTTACCGCACGCCGAATCGGTACGATGCATCCGTGTACGTGACATCCGCCTCCGCGACGGAGATTCGGCTGACGCTCGAGGCGGCGCTCGACCTCGTGAACGGGCTGGGCGATGACGAGCCGATCGATGCGGCTGGGGACGCGCGACCTGCTCGACCGCCACGGATTCACCCGTGCCGCCGATGCGCCCGACGCCGAGGTCGCACGACTCGACGAGCGGATGGGCGCCCTGCTCGACCGGTTCCGGTCGCTCCCCGACGACACCGACGTCGACACCGTGGAGTGGGTCAACGCCGAACTCGCGCATCTCCCGATCGCACCCACGGCGGTGACGCATGACGGCGCACCGCTCCACATCCACTGGACCCCCTCGACCGCGACCTTCGACGATCAGGTGATCGCCGACATCCTGATGGCACTCGCCCAGGAGGTGTGCGACCACGGCACGAAGCGGTTCGGTCGCTGCGCGGCGACCGATTGCGATCACCTCTACTACGACGCCACCCGCAACGGCTCGCGACGGTTCTGTGCCGACCCGCGTTGCGCCAGTCGCACCCACACCGCCGATCACCGCGCCCGCCGCCGCAACGCCGAGCCACCGCGCCTCGGAGCCGATCGACGCCGCGTCGGTTCGCGGCAGACACAACGACGGCGGTCGAGCGTTGTGTCTGCCGCAGCGTCGACGGGCGCGTTCGAACGGCTGATCAGCGCGCCGAGGGTGATCACCTGGTCGGCGCGTTCGAAGGCGATCGCCCGATGTGACACCGCGAGCACGGTCATCCCGGCGGCGGCGAGGTTCGTCCAGAGTTCGAGTTCGGTCTCGACGTCGAGCGCGCTCGACAGGTCGTCGAGCACGACGAGTTCGGGCGAATGCACCAGCGCCCGCGCGGTGGCGAGGCGCTGCCGTTGGCCGCCCGACAGCCGCAGACCTCGCGGGCCGATCAGCGTCGCCCGGCCGGCGGGCATCAGGTCGACGTCGGCGGCGATCGCCGCGAGTTCGAGCGCCGTGGTCAGTTCGTCGTCGCCGATCGGGCCGAGCCCGACGTTGTCGGCGACCGAATCGGAGATCAGCTGCGGCACCTGCGACAGGAACGCCGCGTTGGGCGGCACGAAGAAGGCCGCCCGATCGACGATCACGTCTCCGTTCCAGCGCACCTCCCCCGAGCACCGCTCGGCCGGGACGAGGCCGACGAGCGCTCTGAGCAGCGTGCTCTTGCCGGCACCGACAGGGCCGGTCACGACCACGAACTGGCCCCGGGCGATCGAGATCGACACGTTGCGGACTCCGGCACCGCCGTCGTGGATCGCCGAGAGGTCGACGACGTCGAGGCGCTGCAGGGGAACGCGCTCCGGCCGCTCGACGGCGGGGCGCTCCCGCACGTCGCGCGCTCCGACCGGGAGGTCCCTGGGGCGGGTCGTGTTCGGGGCGTGCTCGTCGGCCACCAGCCGTCGCATCCGGTCGAAGGCCACGCCCGACTGCTTGCGCCGGGCGAGCACCCGCCCGACCATCCGCGGCAGGAACGACAGCCACCCGAGGTACGCCGTGAACAGCGCCAGATCGCCGAGCCCGAACGTTCCCGAGGCGATCGCCGTCGCCGACACGATCAGGACCAGCCCGAGCCCGACGTCGGCGGCACCCTGACTGAACGCCTGCACCGTCTCGTCGAGGACCCGGTCGCGGGTCGCCGTCTGGCGGCGAGCCTCGACGAGCACGTGCAGGCGATCGAGCAGCGAATCGGTGGCGTCGTTCACCTTGATGGTCGTGGCCGCCGCCATCACGTCGCCGACCAACCCCGTCACCTCCGCCGTCGCCGCGCGATCGGCGGCGCGGTACACCTTGATCCGGTTGTCGAGCGTGCGCGTCGCCACCGCGACCCCCACGAGCGGCAGCAACAGCACCGCGGCCGCGCGGGCGTCGGCCATGCCGAGGACGATCCCGGCGAACACGGTGAACACGACGCCGCCCGACACGTCGACCAGTGCCGTCGACGAAGTTGGCGACGTCTTCGGTGTCGTCGCGGAAGTGGGTGATCGCGGCGCCGGCCGAGCTGACGGGCGGCCCCGCCTCCGAACCCCCGCTGGCCATCTGCGCCGCCAGCAGGTTCGCCCGCAGGAACGTCTGCATGTGGATCCACGCCGCGGTCCAGATCAACGCGCCCCAGTGGATGGCGACCATCCTGATCAGCTCGGACGCGGCGACGGCGGCCGCGTATCGGTAGGTCAACGAGGTGTTGCCGTCGGACAACGCCTCGAATCCCCTGGCCAGCATCAGCCCGGTGACCGCCGGCATCGTGAAGAACACGACGAACAAGGCCCAGCCCAGCCAGAACTCACGCGGGCGATGTTGCGACACGCGCCACGCCAGCCGCCACACCTCGCGCGAACCGATCGACGACACCGCGTCGGGCGCGGGTCGGGCCGCCTCGGTCTCGACGTCGACCGAGACGGCGTCCGGATGTTCGACGAGTGTCATGACGTCACCCCCGCCGGCTCGGCGATCGCGGAGTCGTCGTCACGGGCATCGAGCGAGAGCGACACGAGCCGCGCGAACTGGCTCTCGTCGTCACCGACGAGGTCGACGCGGGCGCCGAACTCGGTGACCTCGCCGCGGTCGAACACGACGATGTCGTCGACGGCGTGCAGCGTCGAGAGTCGGTGGGCGATGATCAGCGTGGTGCGCCCCACCATCAGCCGCGCCACGGCGGCCTCGATCTGCCGCTCGGTCTCCGGGTCGATGCGCGCCGTCGCCTCGTCGAGCACCAGCAGGTCGGGATCGCGCATCCACACGCGGGCGAGCGACAGGAGTTGGGCCTCCCCGGCCGACAGCCCCGTCCCGGCGGCACCGAGCTGGCGATGGATGTCGCCGTCGGCGAGCCCATCGAGTCCGACCGCACGGAGCGCGTCGACCACCGCCGCGTCGGGCACCGAACGATCGAACAGGGCCACGTTGTCGCGGATCGACCCGGCGAAGAGCTCGACCTCCTGCGACACCAGCGCGACCCGACGGCGCAGCTCGGGAACCGGGATGTCGGCGATCGGGACTCCACCGAGTCGAACGACGCCCGTGGTCGGTTCCACCAGCCGCAGCACGAGGCGGGAGAAGGTCGTCTTGCCGCTGCCTGTGCGCCCGACGATCCCGACCGATCGTGCCGCGCCGAGCGTGAGCGTCACGTCACGCAGGACCGGTTGGTCGTCGCCGTAGTCGAACGCGACGCCGTCGAACTCGACCGTCAAGGGCCCGGGCGGCGGCGAGGTCGTCCCACCGTCGAGCACCCGCGTCGAGATCGCCAACAGGTCGAGCACGCGCACCATGGCACCGTTCGCCTTCTGGACGGTCTCGAGCTCCTGCACGAGGTCTTCGAGCGGCCGCCCGATCAGCAGGATGTACTGATAGAGGAGGAAGATCGTGCCGATGGTGGCCAGGTCGTGCGAGATCGTCCACGCCCCCAACACGAGCACCACGACCCACCCGGCGGCCAGCGCCAGCTGCACGAACCACCACATGGTGAGAAAGGCGCGTTCCCGACGCACCGCGCTCGACAGGGCCTCGGTGCTGTCCTCCACGAAACGCCAGGCCACGTGCGCACCCGCGCCGTTCGCCCGCAGGTCTTCGGACGCGACCAGACGTTCCTCGATGCCGCCGTACAGCCGGCCGAGCGCACCCATCTCGTCGGATGATTCGCGCACGGCGCGGTGGCGCCCGCGCACGACGACCGCGAACGTCGCGCCGAGATAGATCACGAGTCCGATCGCCAGCCGCCAGTCGAGCACGGCGAGCACGATGACCATGCCGCCGATCGTCAGCGCCGCGCCGAGCGCCTTGGGCACGACGAGACCGAGGAACTCCGACACCGATGTGACGTCGCCGTCGACGCGCTGGATCAGTTCACCCGGGGTGTGCCGGCGGTGGAACTCGTGGTCGAGGCCGAGGACATGGCGCGTCATGTCGAGCCGCAGGTCGTTCGTGGTCGCCCAGGCGGCGGTCGTCGCCCGCCACGCGACGATCACGGCGAGGACCTGCGCCACCAGGGCGACGATCAGATACAGCCCGGCGAGGCTGCGGAGCTCGCTGGCGTCGGCACCGGCGGCCGCACGGTCGACGAGCCGGCGGACGACGAGCGGACCGGTGAGGACGAGTACCGACGATGCCGCCACCAGCAGACCGAGCGCGAACCAACGGGCGCGGTCAGGCCACAGCAGGGCGCCGAGGGCGCGCCATCGCGACTCTCCACGGTCGGCCATGCCCCTCAGTCTCACCGGTCGCGATTGCCGCAGGCGAAGACGTTTCGACATTGCCGCGACGGGAATTATTGCGTGGGCAATCATGTTGAGGCACGCATGGCAGTGAGAGGTTTGAACCACGCGGTGCTCTATGTGCGCGACGTGGCACGCACGATCGACTTCTACGAGAACGCCCTCGGCTTCCGGGTGATCTCGTCATTCCCGGGCGGCGCGTTCTTCCAGGCACCGGGCTCCACGAACGACCACGACCTCGGCGTGTTCGAGATCGGCGGCCAGGCCGGCCCCTCGGCGGCGGGCCGCGGCACGGTCGGTCTGTACCACCTGGCCTGGGAGGTGGAGACCCTCGACGACCTCGAACGTCTCGCCCACGTGTTGTCCGATCGCAAGGCGCTCGTCGGCGCCAGCGATCACGGCACCACGAAGAGTCTGTACGCCAAGGATCCCGACGGCCTCGAGTTCGAGGTCGTGTGGTTGATCCCCGCCCACCTGCTCACCGACCACGATGTCGCCAAGAAGGCGACGATCGGCCCGCTCGACCTCGACGCCGAGGTCGAGCGGTTCGGCCGCAGCGAGGTCGGTGGCGTCGGGATCTCCGTCCCGGCGACCTACAGCCCCTCCCCCAACACCCCCTCCCTGGAAGGAACCACCACATCATGAACGTCGAATTCTGGGTCGATCCCGCCTGCCCGTTCTGTTGGGCCACCGCCCGCTGGATCCATGACGAGGTCGCACCGAACCGGGACATCGACGTGACGTGGCGCCCGATCAGCCTGAAGTTCAAGAACGATCCGCCGGAGGACTCGCCGTTCTACGAGCCAGTCACGTTCACCCACGGTCTGCTGCGCGTGATGGAGTCGGCTCGCGCCGCCGAGGGCGACGACGCCTTCTTCCGGCTCTACTGGTACTACGGCACGCGCATCCACCACGACAAGGAGATGTACTTCGACCCGGCCGACGGTCTGCGTGAAGTGGGGCTCGACGAGTCCCACGCGGCAGCGTTCGACGACGAGTCGTGGGACAAGCCCATCCGGGTCGGCATGGACGAGGGCCTCGATCTCGTCGGCAACGACGTCGGCACGCCGATCATCGCCATCACGAACTCCGACGGCGTGAAGGCGGGTTATTTCGGACCCGTCATCACGAAGGTGCCGCCCACCGACAAGAGCGTCGCGATGTGGGATGCGCTCGTCACGATGATGGACATCGACTCGTTCTTCGAGCTGAAGCGGACGCGCACCGAAGCTCCGGACCCGGGAGCGCGCCCGACCTGATCGTCCGCCTGCCCTGATCGTCGCGGAGTCGCGGCGTCGCCCCCCGACGCCGCGACTCACGACAACCGGTCAAACCGCGCGGGCGGATCAGGGCGTACAGGCGTCGAACAGACGCCGCTTGAACGCGGCCTCGTCGATCGCCCACACCACGCGAATGTTGGGCTCGGGCCGTTTGAAGCGGCGATCGGGCATCGCCGCCCCGCGCGTCGGCCCGTCGAGGCCGATCACCAGCCATTCCTCGGTCGACTCGGTGACGATCGTGTCGTCGAGCGCCACGGCCATCGCGACGGGGTCGGGCAGGTCGAAGCCGGCGAGGCCGGTGTCGAGGCAGTACTGATCGACGTCGCCGTTGATGCCGACCGCGAACTCGCCGAGCGGTCCCACCGCGGCCAGTCGGGCCTGTTCGACGGGATCGACGACCGCGAACAGGCGGGAGATGTTCCACCCGATCATCGTCTTGTCGCCGGGCGCGGCGAAGACGATCGATGCAGCCTCCGGGTCGGCCCAGACGTTGTACTCGCCGAGTGCGTCGACGTTGCCGACGCCGTCCGGCGACCCGGCCATCAGGTAGGTGTGGCCGAATTTCGTGAGGAGCGCCGGATCGCGTTCGAGCGCGGCGGCGACGTTCGTGAGCGGCCCGAGCGTGACGAGGTCGTGCTGACCCGGTTCGGACGCCGCGATGTCGATCAGGGTCGACGACGGCGTCGCCCTCGTTCGGTCCACGTGACGGTTCCGGAAGGTCGGCACCGCCCATGCCGTCCTGTCCGTGCACCCACTGCGCCGTGTCGAGTGGTCGATGCAGCGGGCGATCGCGCCCGGCGAACACGGGGATGTCGGCGCCGCCACAGATGTCGAGCGTGACGATCGCGTTCCGCACGGCCAGGTCGAGCGGCACGTTGCCGGCCACCACGGTGACGGCCCGGACGTCCGCGTTTGGATCACGCACGGCGAGCAGCAGCGCGATGGCGTCGTCGGAGGCCGTGTCGGTATCGATGACCACACTGCGACGATCTGGGCTGCGACGATCCATCCGGCGAGTCTGCCCACGAACCAGCCCGAAAATGGAGCAGATGTCGCGCTCGAGCGCGACATCTGCTCCAAATTTCGGTTGGTTGGTGGGGTGACGGTGTTCAGTCGAGGCGTTCGATGATGGTGGCGTTGGCCATGCCGCCGCCCTCGCACATCACCTGCATGCCGTAGCGGCCGCCGGTGCGCTCGAGTTCGTTGAGGAGCGTCGCCATCAACTTCGTGCCGGAGCAACCGAGCGGGTGGCCGAGGGCGATCGCTCCGCCGTTGACGTTGACCTTGGTCATGTCGATGTCGAACTCCTTCTGCCAGGCGAGCACGACCGAGGCGAACGCCTCGTTGACCTCGAACAGGTCGATGTCCTCGATCGACAGACCCGACTTGTCGAGGATCTTGCGCGTGGCCGGGATCGGGCCCTTGAGCATCGTGACCGGATCGGTGCCGGCGACGGCGAAGGAGTGGAAGCGGGCGCGGGGCTTCATGCCCAGCTCCTCGGCCTTCTCCTTGCTCATGATCAGCACGCCCGACGCGCCGTCGGAGATCTGCGACGAGTTGCCGGCGGTGATCGAGCCGTCCTCCTTGAACGCCGGCTTGAGCTTGGCGAGCGTCTCGGTGGTGGTGCCTTCGCGGATGCCCTCGTCGGACTTGAACTCTTCCTTCGTGCCGTCGAGGTCGACGACGATCGGGATGATCTCGTTCTCGAAGCGACCCTCGTCGCGGGCGATGCGCGGCGCGCTGCTGGCTCTGGGCGCCGAACGCGTCGAGATCCTCGCGGGTGAGGCCGTACTCCGTCGGCGATCATCTCGGCGCCGATGCCCTGCGGGGGCAGGCCGGTGTCGGCGTAGCGGTCGAGCTGCGACCTGCGGGAACGGGAAGCCCATGCCCTGGACGACCGACGCGCCCATCGGCGTGCGGGTCATGACCTCGACGCCGGCGGCGACGACCACGTCGTAGGCGCCGGCGATGACGCCCTGGGCGCCGAAGTGCATCGACTGCTGGCTCGAACCGCACTGGCGATCGATGGTGGTGGCGGGGACCGATTCGGGCCAACCGGCGGCGAGCACCGCGTTGCGGCCGATGTTGAGCGACTGCTCACCGACCTGCATCACGCAGCCCATGATCACGTCGTCGACGAGCGCGGGGTCGAGGTTGTTGCGCTCCTCGAGCGCTTTGAGCACCTCGGCGGCGAGGGCGGCGGGATGCCAGTCCTTGAGCTTCCCGTTGCGCTTGCCTCCGGCGGTGCGGACGGCGTCGACGATGACGGCTTCGGTCATGTGTTCTCTCCTGTTGTTCGGTTGTTCGATGGGTGATGAATGGACGGACGGATCGGGCGGATTGGCGATGACGGACTGCAGGTTCTGTTGCAGGCGGGTCATCACCCACGCGAGGGCCTGGCGCTCCTCGCGTCCGATGCCGCGCCGGAGTTCGGCCCGCAGTGCCGCGTCGACGTCCGCGATCTCGACGGCGAGCTCGCTGCCGCCCGGCGTGATGGCCACGAGCCACACGCGCCGGTCGTCGGGATTGGGCAGGCGGACGACCAGGCGGCGGGCTTCGAGCTGGTCGACGACGGCGCCGATCGAGGCCCGGCCGATGCCGAGCCGGTCGGCCAGCTGGGTCTGCGTGGTCGATCCGAACTCGGCGATGTAGCCGAGCAGGCTGGCCTGGGTGAGGTTGACGGCGAGCGGCTCGAGCCGTGCGTCGAAGGCGGTCCGGACGAGGCGGGCAGTGGCCATCAGCGTCGACTCGACCCGCAGCCATGGCGGGGAGTCCA
This sequence comes from Ilumatobacteraceae bacterium, assembly GCA_963752815.1. GTDB lineage: Bacteria > Actinomycetota > Acidimicrobiia > Acidimicrobiales > Ilumatobacteraceae > Sva-07. Next base: position 586,056 of record CAVVZI010000015.1, read on the forward strand.
GTTCGTGGGTCGTCAGATTTTGACTCATACTGTAGGGAGACATACAGTAGTGCACCGATCGAACCGATCCAAATGCGTCGGCGATCATCCGATGCCACTCGAGGGAGCCAACACATGACCGACACCATCACGCCGCCGAGCACCACGACCGGCCTGACCGAGAGCGAGGCGGATGCGTTCCGTCAGAAGTGCGTCGACTTCATGGAGGCCCACGCCAAGCGCTCCGGCGCTCCGACGATCGACGAGCAGCGGGCGTACCTCGCCGCCGCCGCAGACGCCGGTCTCGCCGGCGTTCCGTTCCCCGCCGAGTACGGCGGTGGCGGCCTGACGCTCGCCCACGAGAAGATCTGGCGCGAGGTCAAGGGCAACTACACGATGATGGACGGCGAGTTCATCATCAGCCACGGCATGTGCCTGCCGATGCTCAACGAGTACGGCACGCCGGAGCAGAAGCGCCAGTTCCTCGCCGACAACATCTCCGGCCGCACGATGTGGTGTCAGATGTTCTCCGAGCCGGGCGCCGGCTCCGACGTCGCCAGCCTGCAGTCCAAGGCCGAGCTCGACGGTGACGAGTGGGTGCTCAACGGTCAGAAGGTGTGGACCACCCTCGCCCACGTCTCCGACTACGGCATCGTCATCGCCCGCACCGACCCCGACCAGGTGAAGCACGCCGGCCTGTCGATGTTCATCATGGACATGAAGGCGCCCGGCGTCGAGATCCGCCCGATCCACCAGATCGACGGCGGTTCGCACTTCAACGAGGTGTTCTTCACCGACGTCCGCATCCCGAAGGACTGGCAGATCGGCGAACTGAACACCGGCTGGAAGCTGGCCACCGCGATGCTCATGTACGAGCGCGTCGCCATCGGCGGTGCAGGCGCCGGCAAGATCAACCAGCCCGAGTTCAAGCAGCTCCTCAAGGCCGCCAAGGAGACCGGTCAGATCGACAACCCGGTCGTGCGCGATCAACTGATGCAGATCTGGTCGATGGAGACCACCAAGGCGCTCGTGGCGATGAAGAACCGCGACGAGCAGAAGGCCGGCAAGACGCCCGGTCCCGGTGGCTCGCTCGGCAAGCTGTTCGGCTCGGTCATCGCGTGGAAGGTGCGGGCGATGATGCTCGAGTTCGCCGGCCCCGGTTCGGTGGCGTGGGACCCGTCGGACGAGACGGGCGGCGACCGCGTGAAGATGGTGCTCAACTCGTTCCAATCCGGCATCGCCGGCGGCACCGACGAGATCCAGCGCAACATCATCGGCGACCGCGTGCTCGGCCTGCCCCGCGAGCCGGCCGTCGACCGCGACGTCCCGTTCAAGGATCTCAAGGTCGGCACCCAGAAGGCCTGAGTCCCTGTCACCTCCACCGTTCTCGTGAACTTCTTGCGTACGCGGGTACGCAACAAGTTCACGAGAACGCGGGATTTCCGATACGAATGGGCGGATGGGGACGGATGAGCGAGGACACGTCGACCATCGGTTGACGACGCGGCAGATGGCCGAGTTCGTGGCGAACGGGGTGATCCGGTTCGACGCGATCGTGCCGGCCGACATCAACGAGCGGGCGATCGAGGAGATGCGCCGGCTCGCAGCGGAACGGATGTCACCGAACGGGATGAAGCCACCGCACACCGGCACGCCACTCGCCGAGTGCTACCCGCCGCCGTCGGCGATCGGCGAGTACCTGCGCCTCCCGCAGGTGGCCGGCATCATCGAGTCGTTCGTCGGGCGCAACCCGCTGTTCGACCACGACTGGACCCACCACATCGCGCCGCGCGCCACGTACGTCCAGCCGCTGCACGTCGACGCCATCACCGACTCCGCCGACCACGCCTTCGACGTGCAGCTGTTCTGGTATCCGCACGACGTCGCGCCGGGCGAGGGCGGCACCCGGTTCGTGCCGGGCAGTCATCTCCGCCGCGTGCGCGCCTCGGGCCTCGATCGGTACCAGCACATCGCCGGCGAGGAGCAGTTCTCCGGTCCGGCCGGCACGGTGGTCGTGTTCCACCACGGGCTGTGGCACGCCGGGCAACCGAACCCGAGTGGCACCGACCGCTGGATGCACAAGGTGCGACTCAACCCGACCGCGCCGCAGGTGCGGCTGTGGAACACCGCCGACCTCGACGATCTCCAGAACCCGCCGTCCGACCACGTGTTCGCCCGGATGCTGCCCGACAGCGTGGCGCAGATCTTCCGCACCTGGCACCGGTGGATGAGCGTGACCGACTACCGCAACGAGCAGGTGCAGCGCGCCCTGCTGTGGCGATACCTCACCGGCGACGACCGGTACGACGTCGACCACTACCTCACGCGCCTCGAGGGTCACGCCGCGGTGGCATCGGCGTGAGCCAACGCCAGCAGGTCCTCTACCTCTGGGCCAGCGGATCGGCGCTCGATTCGCCCGCGGTCGGATGGGCCTTCCACGACGGGACCGACGGCACCGGCCCGGGTCTTCCGGAGCCCGCTCGCGGCGAGGTTCCGTACGCCACGGGCGTCGACGCGTTGCGCGACGGCTGGATGCTGCTGCAGTCCGCGCAGCTCATCCCGCCCGCGCCGGGCACCGAACATCTCAACGCGTACCTCGACTACGAGTTCGTGTTCGAGCGCCGCGTCGAGGTCTGACCGCACCAGGTCGGTTCTCGTGAACTTCTTGCGCTCGCGGGTGCGCAAGAAGTTCACGAGAACGAGCTACATGACCTCGGAGGCCATGCGGACCACCTTGGCGTCGGGGGCGTGGGCGACCTTGTCGTCCTTGCCGCCGTAGTCGAGGGTGTGGAGGACGTGGCGCATCGACTCCAGCCGAGCCCGCTTCTGCTCGTTCGAGTTGATCACCGTCCACGGCGCATCCAGATGATTCGTTCCGATCAGCATCGCGTCGCGCGCTCGGCCGTACTCGTCGTACCGCTTGATCGCCTCCTGGTCCATCGGCGACAGCTTCCACTGCTTCAGCGGGTCAACGCTGCGGGCCTCGAACCGCCGGCTCTGCTCCTCGGCCGACACCGTGAACCACAGCTTGAAGAGGTGGATCCCCGACTGCACCAGGCTGCGCTCGAAGCCGGGCAACTGCTCGAAGAAGATCTGGTACTCCTCGCTCGTGCAGAACCCCATCACCCGCTCGACCCCGGCCCGGTTGTACCACGAGCGGTCGAACAGCACGATCTCCCCGGTCGTCGGCAGGTGCTGCACGTACCGCTGGAAGTACCACTGACCGCGCTCGGTGTCGTTCGGCACCGCGAGTGCGGCCGTTCGTGCGTGGCGCGGGTTGAGGTGATCGGTGAAGCGACGGATCGCACCGCCCTTCCCCGCCGCGTCACGACCCTCGAAGATGACGACCACGCGGGCGCCGGTCTCCTGTACCCACTGCTCCATCTTCAACAGTTCGATCTGCAACTCCAGCAACTCGCGTTCGTAGCGCTTCTTGCCGATCGGCTCGTCGTGCGGGCGCTCGTCCTCCATCCGCTGGATCAGCGGCGGACCCTCGTGGTGCTTGCTCATTCCACTCCCTTCGGAATGCGGCAGTCTCGCGCGGCCGCCCTCACACCCCGAGCAGTGCGGCGAGCTGCCGGCGCCACTCGACCGACGGCTTGTCGGACTGCACGCTGACGGTGGCCTGCTGATCGAGCGGCAGGACGCCCGGCACCCGTTCGAGCATCACCTTGTCCTCGGCGCCGATCGCCCGGTCGAAGGCGATGACCGCGTCGCCCGGAACGGAGAAGTCGTCGTTGCGCCAGACGACGAAGGTGAAGTACGACGTGACGTCGTCGATCGGCGACGAGCAGAGCAGGATGAGGTGGTCGAGCCCGGTCTCGTAGTGGATCGTGCTGCGGACGGTGAACGGCAGGTTGAACCCGGTGGTCATCCGGCGGGAGATCACCGGGGCATCGAGCCCTGACGACGTCGCTCCGGCGGCGTTGGCCACCTCCACTTCGTACCGGTAGCCGTAGAAGTCCTCGTCGAGCGGTTCGAGTTCGATCTTCGCGACGTCCTGGTTGTCCTGGATCCCGAACGTGCCGCGGTGCACCCACGGGAAGTGGGCGATGTCGAGGAAGTTGTCGGTCATCCGGGTCACGGAGGTGGTCCAGCGATCGACGCCGCTGTTGATGCGGCGATAGGCGGGATCATCCTCGGCGTCCATGAGAGGAATGTCGGCGACGGGCTCGCCGGGGCAGATCCACACGAGGCCGTACCGCTCGCGGGCGTGGATCGTCGGAAGCTGGGCCTTCGGCGGCACGGGGCGACCGACTCCCGACGACGGGACCTCGACGCAGGCGCCACCGTCGCCGAACTTCCAGCCGTGGTACGCGCACGTGAGGCACCCATCGGCGACCGTGCCGATGCTCAGCGGCGACTCGCGGTGCGGACAGCGGTCGGGGGCGGCGACGAGTTCGCCGTTCGACGACCGCCACACGACGTAGTCGGCGCCGAGCAGTCGCACCGCCAGCGGCGCCGAGTCGAGATCGTGCCCCTCGGCGACGACGTACCAGTAGTGGCGCAGTTCGTCATGCTCGATCAGCATCGTGGAGCCCCTCGGTGAATGCCTGGCCGCCTGACGGGGTCACCCTATTCGCGATCCGCTGACCGCCATCGCCGGTGTGGCGACGAGTTCGGGAGCGATCGCACCGACCAGGTCGAGCACGGCGGGCCGGTCGGGTCCGACAGCCATGATCACCACGACGTCGTCGTGCATCGGCAGCCACGCCAGCGCGCGCCCGCTCTCGACACGCACGCGAGACCGACCCGCCTCGACGCCGACCAGGACCGCCGACAGCACGTGGCGGGCACTGCCGACCGAGACCGAACTCGACGCGCCGGGCACGTCGGGGCCGAACGACTCCTCGTGGTGCGCGAGCACCCGGCCGTCGCGTTCCACACGCAGCGCCAGGTCGAGCCGACCGGCACACTCACCGGTCCGGCCGAGCACCACTTCTTCGACCACGCGGCACGTCGCCGATCCGGCGAGCCGCACGATCGTGACGGCGCGGTGCCCCGACCCGGCCACCGACACCGTCGGCTCGAGCCAGAGATCCAGGCGGCCGGCGTCGGCGACCGTCGCCACGGTCGACATCGTCGAGCGCTCACCGCCGGCACCGGGCCACACCATGGTCGCGGCCACGGAACCGACAACGGCGCGCGCGCCCTCCTCGACCGTGATCGACAGATCCAGTTCGTCGCCGCCGACCGGCATCGCCGCCGACGAGGCGACCATGATCCGGTCACCGCATCGCCGCACGCTGAACGGCGCCTGCGACCGGCGATCGACGAGTTCGTCGCGCCCGTCCCGGCGGGCGACCGCGATGGTCGCGTTCGACCTCACGCGGTGCCGCGCCAGCGGCACAACTGGGCGCGGATCCAGTCGGCGACCTCCGCCGCACCCTCGGGCTCGACGAGCGACGTGAGCAGGACGGGTTCGCCGTGCCGCCGCTCGGTCGCCTCGCGGAACATCAGATCGACGTCGGCCCGGACGTACGGGGCGAGGTCGACCTTGTTCACCACGAGCAGATCGGCGAGGGCCACCCCCGGCCCGCCCTTGCGCGGGATGTCGTCGCCACCGGCGGTGTCGATCACGAAGATCTGCACGTCGACGAGACCCCGGCTGAAGATGGCGGTGAGGTTGTCGCCGCCCGACTCGACCAGGGTGACGTCGACCTGTCCGTGCTGTGCCTCCAGTTGCTCGACCGCATCGAGGTTCGCCGCGATGTCGTCGCGGATCGCGGTGTGCGGGCAGCATCCCGTCTCGACCGCGGCGATCCGGTCCTCGGGCAGCACCGCGGAGGCCCGCAAGGCCTTCGCGTCCTCGGAGGTGAAGATGTCGTTGGTGACAACGACGAGCGAGAGGTCGTCGCGGAGCAATCGGCACAACGACCCGACGAGCGTGGTCTTGCCGCTCCCGACGGGTCCCCCGATGCCGACCCGCAAGGCGCGGGTGACGCCGTTGTCGAGGTGGCGCGCGGGTGACGCGCGGTGGAACAGGTCGTTGTGCAACGGGTCGTGCGGGATGTCATGCGGGGGCACGGGGACTCCAGTGTTCGGTGAAGAGGACGGTGAGAGGGCCGGTGATGCGGCCGGTGAAGTGATCGGTCATGCGATGAACAGCCGGGCGTCGAGGCCGCCGTGTCGCTCGCCGAGGATCTCGGTGAGCGAGCCGCCGGCCGCGGGCAGATCCGATGGCGAACCGCTCGACCAGGCGATCCACTCGTCGCGCCGTGCATCGACCGCCCGGCCCGCGCCGGCTTGCACGGCTGCCAGTTCGATCGGGTCGAGGCCGAGCAGGCGAACGGCAGCCGACGTGACCGCCGCGCCGAGATGGTGGAAGGCGACCGCGGCGGCGTCGGCCGGCGATCCTCCCGCCGCGGCGACGACCGCGCCGAGAGCGATCGGCTGATGCGGTCCGCCGGACGTCGCCGACACCGCGGCGACACCGACACTCGGCCAGACGCGGCCGGCCGCGCGGAGGAGCTGACGGCCGAGGCGGCGACTGGTCGCGCGCAGGTACGGCGACATCACGCGGGCGGAGTACTCGTCGTCGAGTTCGCCGGCGATCGTGGCGAGATCGGCGGACCGGGCGCAGGTGTACGCGGCGAAGGCGGCGTCGACCCGTCCGGTGGTGGCGAGGCGCCCGTGCAGGTAGTGCTCGAGCGTGGCGACGTCGACCACGTCACCAACGGCGACCGCGGCTTCGACTCCCGCCGAGTAGGCGTGGCCGCCCGCCGGGAACCGGCCGTCGACGAGGAGCATCAGTGCGCTGTCCATCCCGGGCTCAGAACAGGAAGTAGCGCTGCGCCATCGGCAGCACGGTGGCGGGTTGCTCGGTGACGAGGTCGCCGTCGATCCGCACCGCGAACGTGTCGGGGTCGATCTGGATGTCGGGCGTGGCGTCGTTGAGCGGCATGTCGGCCTTGCCGAGCGACCGGGTGTTGATCGACCGGCACCAGCGCGCGCTGCACGTTCAGCCGTTCGGCCAACCCGTCGTCGAGGGCGGCCTCGGCGACCCACGCCACCGAACGTCCGGGAGCGACGGCCGGTGCGGCGCCGAACATCGGCCGGGGAAGCTGGGGTTCGGGTGTGGGGATCGAGGCGTTGGCGTCGCCCATCGTGGCCCAGGCCACCATGCCGCCCTTGATCACCACGTGCGGGCGGACGCCGAAGAACGCCGGGTCCCACAGCACGAGGTCGGCCAGCTTGCCGACCTCGACCGAGCCGACCTCGCCCTGCAGGCCGTGGGTGATCGCCGGGCAGATCGTGTACTTCGCGACGTACCGGCGGGCGCGCAGGTTGTCGGCGAGGCCGTCACCGTCGAGCGGGCCGCGGCGCAGTTTCATCACGTGCGCCGTCTGCCACGTGCGCAGCACGACCTCGCCGATACGGCCCATCGCCTGCGAGTCCGAGCCGATCATCGAGATCGCCCCGAGGTCGTGGAGGATGTCCTCGGCGGCGATCGTCGACGGGCGGATGCGGCTGTCGGCGAAGGCGAGGTCCTCCGGCACGGCCGGATTGAGGTGGTGGCACACCATCAACATGTCGAGGTGTTCGTCGACGGTGTTCACCGTGTGCGGACGGGTCGGGTTGGTCGACGACGGCAACACGTTGGCGTGCGACGCGACCGTCATGATGTCGGGCGCGTGACCGCCTCCCGCACCTTCGGTGTGGAACGTGTGGATCGTCCGCCCGGCGATCGCCGCGAGCGTGCTCTCGACGTAGCCGGCCTCGTTCAGGGTGTCGGTGTGGATGGCCACCTGCACGCCCGACGCATCGGCGACGCGCAGGCAGGCGTCGATCGCCGCGGGAGTCGTGCCCCAGTCCTCGTGGAGCTTGAAGCCCGGCGGCACCGGCCCGGAGTTGCTCCCACATCGCCGGCTCGTCGACGGTGTTGCCCTTCCCGAGCAGGGCGACGTTGACCGGCCAGTGGTCGAGCGCCTCGAGCATCCGTTCGAGGTGCCACGCGCCGGTGACCGTCGTCGCCTTGGTGCCCTCCGCCGGGCCGGTGCCGCCGCCGATGATCGTGGTGATGCCGGCGCCGAGGGCCTCGTCGAGGAGCTGGGGACAGATCAGGTGGACATGACAGTCGATGGCGCCGGCGGTGACGATCCGCCCGTTGCCGGACATGATCTCGGTCGACGGGCCGATCTCGAGCGCGGGATGGATGCCGTCCATCGTGTCGGGGTTGCCGGCCTTGCCGATGCCGACGATGCGGCCGTCGCGGATGCCGATGTCGGCCTTCACGACGCCCCAGTGGTCGAGGATCACGGCGCCGGTGATCACGAGGTCGGGCGCACCGTCGGCGCGCGAACGTGTCGACTGGCCCATCGATTCGCGGATGACCTTGCCGCCGCCGAACACGACTTCGTCGCCGCCGACGCACTGGTCCTCGGTCACTTCGATCCAGAGGTCGGTGTCGGCGAGGCGGATGCGGTCGCCCGTCGTCGGCCCGTACAGCGCGCGGTAACGGGATCGTTCGATGAAGCTCACGCCCCCGCCTCCGCACCGTCGGTCGCAGGTACGAGGGGTGGATCGAGCGGGCCCGACACCGCGCCGCGCAGGCCGGCGATGACCCGACCGCCGACGAACGGTACGAGCGCGACGTCGAGCGCGATCCCGGGTTCGAAGCGCACCGCCGTCCCGGCGGGGACGTCGAGTCGGAGACCGCGCGCCGCCGCCCGGTCGAAGGCGAGCGACGGGTTGGCCTCGGCGAAGTGATAGTGCGAACCGACCTGGATCGGACGGTCGCCGGCGTTCTCGACGCGGAGCGTGATCACGTCTCGACCGACGTTGATCTCGACCGGCTCGTCGGGTCCGACGATCTGGCCGGGGACGAGGTCGCCGTCACCAGGGACGCCCGGTCCGGCGATCGGGTCGTGCAGGGTGACGAGCTTCGTACCGTCGGGGAACGTCGCTTCGATCTGGACCTCGGGGAGCATGTCGGCGATGCCCTCCATCACGTCGGCGCGAGTGAGGACGTGGCGGCCGTCCTCCATCAGGTCGGCCACACGACGACCGTCGCGAGCCGATTCGAGCACCCAGGCGGTGAGCACGGCGACCGCCTCGGGGTAGTTGAGGCGGAGCCCCCGTTCGCGCCGCGCGCGGGCGACGCCCGCGGCCTGATGGAGCATCAGTCGTTCCTGTTCGTGCGGGCTGAGACGCATGGTGGTTGGACCGTAAGACCACTGGGTGAACACCATGTTTCCCCCGAGTCACGATCAGTTGTTGCTTGGAGCCAGCCACCTGTTGCGTGGGGTCAGGCACCACGCGACAGGTCACCCAGCAACAACTCAGCGGCGGCGGATCGAGCGGGCGAGGGCCGGTGACGTCCACCCGGCGTCGGCCGGGTTGAGGTCGACACCCGGAGGGACGACCTCGTCGATCGCGTCGAGCACGTCCGCGCCGAGCGTCACGTCGGCCGCGGTGAGGAGGTCGTCGAGTTGGTCGTTCGTGCGCGGTCCGATGAGGGCGGCCGTCACGGCAGGATGCTCGACCGACCACGCCAACGCGAGCTGCGTCATCGTGAGCCCGGCCTCGGCGGCGATCAGCCCGAGGCGCTCCGCCGCGTCGAACTTCGCGTCGTTGTCACCGTCGAAGTGGTCGGGGTTCGTCGTCGCCCGCGATCCGGCGGGCGCGGGTGACGACCGCTGGTACTTGCCGGTCAGCCACCCACCCGACAGCGGGCTCCACACGAGGACGCCGATGCCGTGGCGGCGGCACGTCGGCAGCACGTCGCGCTCGATGCCTCGGCACATGATCGAGTACGGCGGCTGCTCCGAGTGCGGCGCCGCCACGCCACGACGATCCGCTGCCCAACACGTCTCGACCAGGTCGGCGGCGGGGAACGTCGACGTGCCCCACATGCCGATCTTTCCCGCCCGAACGAGATCGGTCAGCGCGTCGACCGTCTCGCCGATGTCGGTCGATGGGTCCGGCCGGTGGATCTGATACAGGTCGATGTGGTCGGTGCGGAGGCGGCGCAGGCTGTCCTCGACCGCCGTGTTGATCCAGCGCCGCGAGTTGCCGCGATGGTTCGGGTCGTCGTCCATCGCGTTGTGGAACTTGGTGGCGAGCACCACGTCGTCGCGGCGGCGACCGGCCAGGGCCTGACCGACGATCTCCTCGCTCTCGCCGTACGCGTACACGTCGGCGGTGTCGATGAGGTTGATCCCGCCATCGACGGCGCGATTGATCAGACGGATGCAGTCGTCGTGATCGGTGTTCCCCCACGCGCCGAGCACCATCGTGCCGAGACCGAAGCGTGAGACCTGGACTCCAGTGCGTCCGAGCGTTCGAAATTCCATGTCGGTTGATTTCCCTTCCAGGGGTGGCGAGTCGGAACTCAGCGGGCGTCGATGTGCGGCCACGGCCGTGGGACGGTGATCCCGGCGCGCTCGAGGAGGTGGCGCTGGTGGTCGGCCGCCGCTGCCGCGAGCGCGCCGACGTCGATCGAGACGACCTTGCCGTCGGCGACGACGTGACGGCCGGCGACGAACACATCGCGGACGCTGCGACCGTCGGTCCCCCACACGAGCTGCAGCCCGACGTCGCCGCGCGGCGTCCACCCGGGGGTGTCGGTGCGGTGGATCACGAGGTCGGCCTGCTTGCCGACCTCGATCGATCCGATTCTGTCGGCGAGCCCGATTGCCTCGGCACCGGCGATCGTGGCGAGTTCGAACACCTGATGGGCGCCGAATCGAGTCGGGTCGAGCCGGGCGTCGCGGGCGATGCCGGATGCCACCGCCGCGGTGCGCAGGATGTCGATGGCGTCGCCGGCATTGACCGCATCGCACCCGAGCGCGACGCGGCCGCCGCGCTCGACGATCTCGGCATGACGGCCGTTGGCGAACACGCCCTGGCCGAGCCGGAGGTACGCCCACGGGCAGTAGGCGATCGCCGTTTCGCTCGACAGGATCAGCTCGACCTCGGCGTCGTCGAGCCACACGCCGTGGCCGATGAGCAGGTGGCGACCGAGCACACCGAGGTCGTCGAGATGCTCGACCGGGCGGCGGCCCGTCCGCTCGAGGTAGCGCTCGGGATCCGACGACGTGGGCGACAGATGCATCGTCATTCCGGTCCCCACCTCCCGGGCGAGGTCGGCCGCGCCGGCCAGCAACTCGTCGGAAGCCAGGTCGTGGCCCACGAGCGTCACCCACCCCTCGACCAGCCCCCCGCTCGGGTAGGCGTCGATGACCTCCCGTTGCCGGTCGAGCACCTCGGCCGCCGGTGCGGTGAACGGGCCCTCCTCGATGTCCCAGCCCCACACCCCGAGCGTGGCGCGCAGGCCGACGGTGCGCAGGGCGCCGGCGACGCGATCGGCGTGGGCGACGGTGCCGGCCTCGACGACCGTGGTGACCCCGCTCGTGAGCGCCTCGACCGCCGACAGCGACGCCGCGACCTCGTCGTCGAGCGGTTCGTGGGCGCCGTGCAGCGGAACCGACCACTCGAAGATCGAGGCGCCGGGCGGCAGCAGATCGGGGATGCAGCTGCGCACGAGCGGGTCTCCCGTCAGGTGCTGGTGGGCATCGATCATGCCGGGCGTGACGACGCACGCCGTCGCGTCGAGCACCGTCGCATCGGGATACTCCGCGCGCAGCGCCGCGGTCGAGCCGACCGCCACGATCACCTCGTCATCGACGACGATCGACCCGCCGACGAGCACGTCGCGCCGCTCGTTCATGGTGACGACGTCGCCGCCGCGGATCATCCACTGCACGAAGTGATGCTCTCAGATCGCGACGACATCGCCGCGCGACCTGAAACGCTCGGGGTCAGGCACCAGGCGTTTCAGGTAACGCATCCGTCCGGGTAATCGTGGTTACTCGAACCAACCGAAGACGTCGACGATCAGATCGGCGCTGTCCTGCGTGCAGTACCGGAGCCGGGGTGCCGGGCCAGGGCCGAGCGTCGTGAACGCGGTGGCCGGACGATCCTGGTCGGCCTCCCGAGCGTTCTGGATGCTGACGTCACCGCCGGCCCACGGGTTCGGGGTGGCGCAGATCCAACCGGGCGCGTGGCTGACCATCGTGGCGTTCTGGGCGAGCGCCGTCGCGTTCGCCGGCACACCGACGGGATCCAACGTGATCTGCCCGCCCGGCGGGAGCGGCGGGGCGCCGATGCCGTTGCGGCTGTCGGCGATGCGGGTCGGTTCGGTGAAGTGCAGGCGTCCCGTCGTGCCCGCGGCGTCGGTCGACGACGTGACCCATCCACCGACGTCGACCACGACGTTGGCCACCTGGTAGAGGAAGAGTTCCACCGTTCCGTCGGCGCCGAGCGGGACGAGCGCCAGGTTGGCCCGGGTGTCGAAGCTGCCGGTGTGGTTCACCGTCGACGTCGCGGGCAGCGGCGTGCCGCCCGCGTACGCCGTCACGTAGCCGGGCGCATCGCTGCCGGGACCGATCGCCGTCACGGTGAGCGACACGGTCTTCGCGCCGGCCGGCACGCCGCCGCGGCCGGCGACCGGGAAGCGCACGACCGAGGTGTTGCCGGTGTTGGCGCGCGTGTAGTCGTTGCCGGGCGCCGCTCCTGCCCGGCTGTCGAGCAGACGCGTCGGGGTGACGGCCTGGAAGCGTCCGGCGGTCACCGCTCCACCGGCCGGCGTGTAGTAGCCGAGGACGTCGACGATCACGTGGACGTCGGCGAACACCTCGACCACGATCGAACCGGTGCCATCGACCTGGACGACGGCCGTGTTGGCGGCGACGTCACAGCCGCCGACGTTGGCGTTCGAGGTGGCGGGCTTCGCGGTGCCCGGCTTCCAGGCGACGAGATAGCTCGGTGGTCGGCACTGCGCCTCGGGACCGACGCCGTTGTCGAGCGTGAAGTTGACCAGGGCGGCGCTGGCGCCGGCCGGTACGCCGAGGGTCACCGTGCGCGGCTGGCCTCCCACGAGACGCCCGGTCGGCCCACCGATGGCGTTGCGCGTGTCGAGCACCCGCTGTGCCGCCGGATAGGCGGTGAACGCATGCGTGCCCGGGACGGACTGGACCGGTGGCTGGGGCAGCGGCGCCGTTGGGCCACCAGGCCCGCCGAGGTAGACGGGACCCGCGGCGGCGGTCGTTGCCGCGTTCGGCCCGACGATCTTGCGGAGTTGCCCATTGCCGTTGTTGACGTAGAACAGCGCCCGTTCGCCGTTGCGCACGCCGAACGCCAGGTCGGTCGCCACGCTGAGTTGGGTCGTGAACGGAGCGTTGTAGTCGACGGCACCGGCCGCGTTCATCAGCCACATGTTGTTCGTAGCGCCGTCGGCGAACAGGTAGCCGCTGTCGTAGGTCGCACCCCACCAGCCGTTCGGCACGAAGGCTCCACCGACGATGAACGCGCCGACCGTGCGCGGGTAGAAGGTGCGCGGTGCGGTGAAGTTCGGGTCCGGCGTGCAACCGGCGGTCTGGCCGATCGCGCACGGCCCCTCCCGGACCGGCCAGCCGTAGTTGGCACCGGCGGCGCCGTCGTCGATCTCCTCCCAGGCGCTCTGGCCGACGTCGTTGATCCGGAACCGCGTCGTCGTCGAGTTCGGATCGAAGGCGGTACGGAACGGGTTGCGCAGACCCAGGGCATAGATCTCGTCGCACACCGCGGCCGCTTGATTTGCACGCGCACACGGGCCGTGCCCGGCGGCGGTGAGGAACGGATTGCCCGGCGCCGGCTGCCCCGTCGTCGTGATTCGCAGGATCTTGCCGCCGAGCGATGCGAGACTCTGGGCCCGCGCGGGGTCGGCGCCCTCGCCGACGCTGAGGTAGAGGAAACCGTCGCGGCCGACCTCGACCGTGCCTCCGTTGTGATTGGTTGCCGTCCACGGGATGTTGTCGATCAGCACCTGCTCGGAGGTGGGCACGACGGCGCCGCCGCTCATCGTGAACTTCGAGAGCGTGTTGGTGCAGCCACCGGGGCGAGGTCGCGTCGCGTAGACGTAGATCGTGCCCGTGGTGGCGAACGTCGGATCGAGCGCCGCGCTGAGCAGGCCTCGTTCGCCAGTCGACACACTCAGCGTTCGTCGCGATGCTCCCCGCGGGACTGACCGCACCGTTCGCCGCGACTCTCTGGAACGTGCCCCCCTTCTCCAGCACGAGCAGGTCGCCACCGGGGAGCACCTTGACCGCCGTCGGCGCGGTGAACGATCCGACGAGCGAGTCGGTGAACCCTGCGGGCACCGCCAGCGCGGGCGATGCGGACGGAACCACCACCAGGAAGGCGGCCCCGAGCAGCGCCCCGGTCACCATCGACCTCAACATCGACCTCGTGCGCATCGCACCTCCCTCGATCCTGCCGCCCCGCGGACACGCCAAACGTACCAGTCATGATGCGCGTGGCCCGCCGGGCCAGGCGGTCGACGAGCGAACAGTTGGTACGGTGACGCGATGGCGGAATCGAACGCGATCAGCGAGCCAAATTACGTCGAGCGGCCGACCACTGCCCGTTGGACCCACGTCGCCCTGCGGGTCGCCAACATCGACGCCACCATCGAGTGGTATCTGAAGTACACCCCGCTCGAGCTGCTCGACCGGCGCGAGGACGAGGACGGGTACGGCGCGTGGCTCGGCCATTCCGACAACTCAGAGCATCCGTTCGTGCTCGTGCTCGCCCAGTTCCTCCCCGATCACGACCCGTTCGCGCCGTCGCCGATCGCCAAGCTGGCGCCGTTCAACCACTTCGGCATCGAGCTGCCCAACAAGGCCGACGTCGACGAGATTGCGGCGCGAGGTGAATCCGACGGCTGCCTCGCGTTCGCGGCGAAGCAGATGCCGGCGCCGATCGGCTACATCTGCATGTTGAGCGACCCCGACGGCAACCTCGTCGAGTTCTCGTACGACCAGGGTGTCTACGAGAAGGTCCGCGAAGTCTGGGGATGACGTCGCCGCTCGAGGTCGCGTTGTCGTATCTCGACGCGCTCGGCCACGACGATCCCGACGCCGTCACGGCCCACGTCGCCGACGACTTCCACAACGAGCACCAGAGCGCGATCGGCACGGGCTGCACGGGGCGCGACGCGTACCGGGCGCGTCTGCCCGGCTTCATGGCCTCGTTTCCGAACCGGCGTTACACGGTGGTCGAAACCATCGGGCCGGCGGCCACGGCGATCGACGGTGACGAGGATGCCGTCGCCGTGCGCTACCGGTTGAGTGCCGACGTCGACGGGCATCGGATCGACATTCCCGGCGTGATGTGGTTCGGCGTGCGCGACGGATTGATCACGCGTCGCATCGACACGTGGGATTCGCTGACGTTCTTCCGTCAGACCGATCAGCAACCGCCGCCCGCTGGTTGAGCGCGAGTCTCCCCCGCCGACGATCGCGCGGTGCGGGTGATCGTCGCTCGCCTAAGGTCGCGAGGTCGCTTCGAATACGGGAGTCTGGATGCGCAATGCGTTGATCGTGGCCAATCGAACCGTCGGGGGGGACCAATTGCAGGCGGCCGTCCACGAGCGGCTCCGCAGCGGTCCCTGCACGTTCCACCTCGTGATTCCGGTGTCCGGTGTGGTTTCGCCGGCGGTGGCCGTCGGGTCGGCGGCGTCCGACACGCTGCCGATCACCCCACTCGATTTCATCAACGAACGCGACGTCGCCGAGAAGCGGCTGCGGTTCGGGCTGGACTGGCTCCGATCGCTCGGCGCACCCGCCACGGGTGAAGTGCTGGCCGAGTCCGACACCGTGATCGGCGTGTGCCGAGCCGTCGAGGAACACGGCTCGGTCGAGGTGATCGTGTCGACGTTGCCGACCACCGTGTCGCGATGGCTCCGCCAGGACCTGCCCCATCGCCTCGAGCGCAAGGTGTCGGTCCCGGTCGTCGTGGTCACCTCGACGTCGGTGTCGACGCCGAAGAAGCCGCCGGTGCCGACCTGACTGTGTTGCCCTGACTTCGTACAGGTGTTCGAACGGTAGGCTGGGGTCGAGCGTTTCAGAAAGAGGACGACCCATGGCCACCAAGAAGCAACCTGCCACACGCTGGTTCGACGGCAGCACTCCCATCGACGAGCTGCCCCCGACCGAGCAGCTCGCACACGCCCTGGTGTCGCAGTACGGCGACCTCGCGCCGTCGGTCGACCGTGTCATGGAGGCCGACCTCGACGACGACCAGCGCGGCCGTGCACTGCAGGCGTTCAGCGATTCACTCGACCGGCCGGGCGATCCCAATCGCGACCCGCGGGTCGCCATCGCCAACGCCCTGAAGTGAGCGGGCGCCGGAGGGCCAGGCCCTTCCGGCCCCACGAGTAACGTCGGGCCCGATGGCCCTCATCCACCGCGCGACGTTGTCGCCGACCAAGTCAGAGATCATCGCCGCCTGGCTTCCGGCCCAGCCGTGGTCACCGGGGGGCGACGGATCGATCGAACTGGTCGGTGCTTATCGGTTCGACGACCCCGAGGGCCGGGTCGGCCTCGAAGTCCACCTCGTACGTTCGAACGAGATCCTGCTGCAGGTTCCGCTCGTCTATCGCGACGCGCCGGTCGACGGCCTCGACGCCCACCTCGTGGGCACGATGGAGCACTCGGTGCTGGGTCAGCGCTGGGTGTACGACGGCCTCGCCGATCCGGTGTTCATCGGCATGTTCGCCGCCGCGGCGTTGACCGGTACGGGACAGGCGATCGGCATGGTCGACAACGCGGGACGGTGGACGCTCGTCCCGACGCCGGTGCATCTCGAGGGCGGCGGATGGTTCCACGGTCCGGTGGCCGTCGACGAGTTCTCGGTGGTGTCCGACGACGACACGTGGGCCGTCCTGCGCAACGACCGCCTCGAACTGCATGTCGCCCACCGTCCGGTTGCCGGCGAGCGGCCGCCGATCGGGCTCACGGCGCGGTGGCCCGGGCAGGTCGAGCCGGTCGTCCTCGCCGAGGTGCTGGATCCCGGGGAGTCCTGAACCGTCGGGGTCGAGGTGGCCGCCTCACACCCGCGTGGCCGACGCGATCCGACCATTGGCGAGCGAACGAGGGTGGGTCGCAGGCGACCCGATGCGTTGCGCCGACGTCAGCAGATCCTCGTCCCGATCGACGCGGAACCCGTGTCGGTCGAACAGGTCGACGATCTCGTCGGCCGACCAGAGTGAGCGCCACGGTTCGTCGTGCAGCGGATCGTCCAGCCCGACCGAACGGGCGAGCAAGGAGCTCGCGCGCCGTCCCATCCTGGCGATCGCCGACCGGTCCTGATACTGCGCAACGAGCGTGCTGCCCTTGGAGGCGCAGGCGCTCATGGCGCCGAGGGTGGCCTCGACGTCACGTCGCGCGAGGTACGGAACGACCCCTTCCCAGAGCCAGGTGGTCGGGACCGCCGGGTCGTGTCCTGATGCGGCGAGCGCGGGGCCGAGCGGTTCGGAGGCGAGGTCGACGGCGACGTAGGTGAGACCGTCGCCGACCGGTTCGAGCGCGCCGACCCGACGGCGGCAGTCGGCCTGCGAAGCAGGGTGGTCCACCGAGAAGACGCGGGTGTGCCCGAGTTCCCCGAGGCGCCACGGCCGGGTGTCCAGCCCGGCACCGACGATGACCAACTGTCGTGGTGAGGTCGCACGGACCGCCTCGTCGATCAGCACCGTTCGCGGCACCATCCCTTCGGCGCAGGCGCGCAGACGTTCCCAGGCGAGGCGTTCGCGGCCGGACGCCGGCGGTGTGTCGCCACGGGCGCTGTCCACCGCGTGACGTTCGTCAGTCGTCAGCAGCTGCGCGGCGATCGGGTCGCCAAAGTGATCGGGGGCCATCCGGCCGTCGGCGACTGCCCGCCCCTGGCACACCAACACGGCGGTGCGACTCGCAGCACCTGCGTCCACGGCGGAAAGCATGCCCGAACGTGGCGAACGTGTGCTCGCGCGACGACAACCTAGGGTTGTCAGATCGATCCAGACAACCTAAGGTTGTCTCGTGACCGAATCATCGTTGCCGACATCCATTCGTCTCGACGACCTCATCACCGCCATCCGCACGGTGCACGACGACGAACTCGAACAGCTCACGACCGCCGTCGTCGCGGCCGACCACCTCGACGAGTTGGCCGACCACCTGATCGGACACTTCGTCGACCAGGCCCGTCGATCGGGTGCGTCGTGGACCGAGATCGGGCGCGCCATGGGCGTCACCAAACAAGCGGCGCGCAAGCGCTTCCTGCCGAAGGACCCCGGCGACGTGAACAATCCCGGCGCCAACCGGGACTTCAGCCGGTTCACGCCGCGTGCCAAGAACGCCGTGATGGCCGCCCACAACGCGGCGCACGCTGCCGGGAGCGACGAGATCGTTCCTGCCCACCTGTTGCTCGGCCTGCTGAGCGAGCCTGATGGGATCGCCGCCAAGGTCATCGCGGCCACGGTCCCGCTCGACACCGTACGGGACGCGGTGACGGCCACCCTTCCGGCGGCGCAGGAGCCGGGTGAGGGCCTCGTGCCCTACGGCGCGGACGCCAAGAAGGTGCTCGAACTCACCTTGCGGGAGGCACTCCGTCTCGGGCACAACTACATCGGCACCGAACACATCCTGCTGGCCCTGCTCGAGGTCGAGCCCGACGTCTTGCTCGGTCCACTCGGTCTCGCCAAGCCCGACGTCGAGGCGCAGATCGACGCCGAACTCGCGACGTTCCGCTGAGGCGATCAGGAACGCCGCGCCGGGCGGCGGTGCGATCAGTCGTCGGGCAGGGCCGCGAACTCGCGCTTGACGTTCCGGTACCAGCCCATCCCCGCCCACGGCTTCTTCCAGCGGCCCTTCATCTCCTTCGCCGCCTCCTCGTGCGAGGCGTCGCCGGCGGCGCTCATCGCCTTCAGGTGGGCGTCCTGCGCCTTGATGATCTCGTTGGCGTCCTTGCCGGTGAACTGCAGATCGCACGGCCCGCCGAGGTCCTTGCATGACATCGTCTTCATCGGTCGGTCCTTTCAGGCCTGCGCGATGCGCACGAGGTTGCCGGACGGATCACGGAACGCGCAGTCGCGCGCGCCCCAGGGCTGCGACACGGGCTCCTGCAACACCTCGGCACCCGACGCGCGGACCTTCTCGAAGGTCGTGTCGAGGTCGTCGGAGCCGAAGATCGCCGCTTGCAGCGATCCTTGCGTCACGAGCGTCAGCAGGGCGTCGCCTTCGGCCTGGGATCGACCACCGTGCGGCTGGAACAGCACGATGTCGACGTCCTGGTTCGGTGCGCCGACGGTGACCCAGCGGAAGCCGTCGGATTCGACGTCCATGCGGACCTCGAGGTCGAGGGCATCTCGGTAGAACGCCAGCGCGGCGTCGGGGTCGTGGACGGGGATGAACATTTTCGAGACGGTGACTGTCATGCGTCCACCGTACGAGTGACGGTCGGTCGGATGCTTCTTCGATCCTGCTCGATGTGGCGCGGTCGCCGCCGTCGCACGGTTGCTGTCAGGCAGTGATCGGCCGGCGCGGTGGTCGCGTCACGACCTTGGTCACACACGCCGGCACCGCCTCGAGATGACCGTGGTCGCGCGCCCGGTACTGCGACGGTGTCTCGCCGACGATCTCGGTGAAGCGCGAACTGAACGAGCCGAGCGACGTACAGCCGACCGCGACGCAGGTGTCGGTGACCGAGGTGCCATCGCGGAGCAGCGCCTTCGCCCGCTCGATGCGCCGCGTCATGAGATAGGAGTACGGCGTCTCCCCGTAGGCGGCGCGGAACTTGCGCGAGAAGTGGGCCGGCGACATGAGCGCAGCACGGGCCATCGCCGGGACATCGAGCGGCTGCGCGTAGTCGCGATCGATGCGGTCGCGTGCCCGGCGCAGCTGCACGAGGTCGGCGATCTCCTCCGACGTCACGACCACGACGGTACCCGATCGCCCGGGAGGTCCGAGGCTTGCGATGGTCGATCGCTCGACGCTCCGCGGCGACCGACATCGATTCATGACGCGGTGATTTCACGACGACGGTAGCTCGCCGAAACTCTCTGGAAACAAATCCGCGCCATTCTGCGAACGTTCAAAACCGACCGAATGGAGTATCGAATGGATAGCGGGAACCTGGCATGGGTGATGACCTCAGCGGCGCTTGTGCTCTTCATGACACCGGGCCTTGCCTTCTTCTACGGCGGCATGGACCGGAGCAAGAACGTGCTCAACATGCTGATGATGAACTTCTATTGCGTCCTGATCGTGCCGATCCTGTGGATGGTCGCCGGCTACTCGTTGGCGCAGGTGCCGTTCGACAATGACTTCATCGGCGGCTTCGACGCCACGTTCCTGAAGGACATCACGGTGGCCGGAGACGGCAGCGCCCTCGCCGTCGTCGCCTTCCTCGGCATGTTCGCCTCGATCACTCCCGCGCTGATCTCGGGCGCGGTCGCCGACCGCATGAAGTTCGCGGCGTGGGCGGCCTTCGTGCCGCTGTGGCTGTTCCTCGTGTACGTCCCGGTGTTCAAGTGGGTGTACGGCGGCTGGCTCGGCCAGCGCGGCTCGCTCGATTTCGCCGGTGGCACCGCGATCCACGTCAACGCCGGAATCGCCGCGCTGGCCGCGGTCTTCGTGCTCGGCAAGCGCAAGGGCGAACTGCAGCCACCGCACTCGATGCCACTGGTGATGATCGGGACCGGGATCCTCTGGTTCGGATGGTTCGGCTTCAACGCCGGCTCGGCGCTCGCCGCCAACGGTCAAGCGGCACAGGCCTTCATGAACACGTTCCTCGCCGCCGCGGCGGCAGGTCTGGCGTGGGTGGTGGTGGAGTGGGTGCGAGACGGCCAGCCGACGAACCTCGGCGCGGCATCCGGAATCGTCGCCGGGCTCGTGGCCATCACCCCGGCCTGCGGCTTCGTGTCAGGCCCGGCTCCCCTCGTCATCGGTGGCATCGCGGGTGTCGTGTGCTGCTACGCCGTCAAGCTGAAGTACCGCGTCGGGTACGACGACGCACTCGACGTCGTCGGCGTCCACTTCGTCGGCGGGCTCGTCGGATCCCTGCTGATCGGCTTCTTCGCCAACCCCGACTTCTTCGAGGCCGACTTCATGGAAGGCATCCTCTACGGCGGAGGCGTCAAGTTGTTGGGCGAGCAGGCTCTCGCCAACGGCGCGGCGATCGCCTGGTCGCTCCCGGTCACCTTCCTGATCATGTTCGGACTCAAGAAGACGATCGGCGTGCGTGTCGATGCCGAGACCGAAGCGAGCGGCCTCGACCTGCACGAACACGAAGAGGTCGCGTATCACGGCGCCAGCGTCTACTGACCGCCCCAACCGATTCGAAGGAGCTCCAGCACGCACGGGCGAACAGGGGCTCGACGCGATCTGAGGCGTCAGGCGGTGACCGGTACGCCGTCGGCGGTGGCCGCGACGTGGCGGATGTCGGACTCGTCGAACGTCGTCGTCCAGCAGGCGAACTCGAGCAGCGTGCCGTTCGGGTCCTTGAAGTACAGCGAGCGGACGAACACATCGCCGTCATCGGTTGCCGGGTCGTAGTGCTTCTTGTGGCCGCCCTCGAGCGAGTTCGAGTGGTTGGTGATCTCCGTGACGGCGACGCCCTTGCTGCGCAGCTTCACGAGGTACTCGTCGATCTTCTCCGCCGGGACATCGAACGCGATGTGGTTCATCGTGCCGATCCCCGTGACGCCGTTGCCGACCGGTCGCATGTGGTCGTCGTACGTGTTGTGGACCGAGTTGCCGGGGATGCCCTCGGGTGCGTCCGGGAACCAGAAGAACGCGATGCCGTCGACGCCGTTGCCCATGTCGAGGAAGAAGTGCTGACCACGGCCGCCGGGCAGCTCCAGCGTCTTCACGAGCTTCATCCCGAGCTTGTCCTCGTACCAGGCGACGGTCTCGGCCATGTCTCGGCAGACGAACGCGACGTGATTGAACCCTCGCAACTCGAATTCGGTGTTGGTGTTCTCGGTTCCAGCCATGCGTCCATTGGACACGATCGCCACGCTCGGGGCAAGCGTCGATCCCGCGCTCGAGGAAGCATTTCTCCCGGTCGGGGGCGCAATCGGCCTGCTGCGTACAGTCGGGCCATGACACGACTCCGCCAGATTCCACGCGCCGAGGTCACCTCCCCGGCTGTGCTGTCGATGTACGACCGCTTGTTCGGCGACCGCGATCCCGTGGCCGAACCTGGCACCGCGACCGGAACACCCGGAGACTGGTGGACCGTGTTCGCCAACTCTCCCGACGTGCTCGAGCACGCCGCGCGTGGCTTCGGGTTGTACGCCAGCCCGGACCGCAAGGTTCCCGGCGCCCTTCGGGAACTGGGTCAGACGCGCGCCGGGTGGCTCGTCGGCAGCCAGTTCGTCTTCTCGCAGCACTGCAAGGCGTGCCGCGGCTACGGGTTCTCCGAGGAGAAGATCGAAGCGCTCAAGGCGTGGGCGGTGTCGGACCTCTTCACACCGCTGGAGAAGGCTCTCCTCGCCTACACCGACGCGCTCGTGCTGGCGTTCGGCCGCGTCGACGAGGCGGTCTTCGACGCCCTGCGTGAACACCTCAGCGACGAGGCGATCATGGAGTTCACCTACATCACGATGATGTACACGATGCACGCCGTCATCTGCCGCGCCCTGCGCCTCGAGTACGACAACCGCGACGATCCGATCGTCGAGATCGCTGCCCCCGAGGACTACGTGGCGGAGAACCTCGGGCGCCAGATCGCGTACGGAATGGATCGAGCAGCACAGAGCGACGAGTAGTCCGTGCGAAGGTCCACGGCTGATGTTTGGTTCGCAGTTCCCGCGGGGACATTGGCGGCTCACGGTCCCGAACTCAACCCGTCTCAGGAGGAGCCATGCTCGGATTCATACTGTTTCTGCTCGTGATCGGCGTGGTCGCCGGCTTTCTTGCTCGGCTGCTCGTACCAGGACCGGATCCGATGAGCGTGTTGCAGACGATCGTTCTTGGAATCGTCGGGTCATTCATCGGCGGATTCATCGGATACCTGCTGTTCCGAACCGACGGTGAGGACGGCGCACTGCAAGCGTCCGGCTTGATCGGGTCGGTGGTCGGTGCGGTCATCGCCCTGCTCATCTGGCGTGCCGTCCAGCGTCGAGGAGCGGGTCACACGCTCAGCCGCTGACTCGCGACGCGGGCCTGGCCTCGTCAGGAGGGTTCGCTGAATCGTGGGCTGGGTAACTCGCTTCGCGTGCGGATACTCAACGAGCAGGCGGCAGACCGCGTACCGGGGCGCAAACGAATGTTCGAGGCCCCCGCGCACGCCAACGAGTGGACGAATCGGCACTGGTCGAGTCGGCTCCTGCATCGTGTCGGCGAAATCGTCGCGCACGCAGGATCGGGGATCATCGCCGCTGTCCTCATCGTCGGCTGGCTGACGCTCGGACTGACGACAGCGCTTCCCTGACTGGTGGCAGACGACGTTGTACGTCGGTCACCGGGTCGGTGACCTTCGTGATGGTGTTCGTCATCCAGCACACGCAACAACGCCAGACTGCGGCGACACAGCGCAAACTCGACGAGCTGCTGCGGTCATCGGAACAGGCCGACTCGACGTTGATCGCAGTCGAGGAGGCGTCCGAAGGCGACCTCGAAGCGCTCACACGACAGCACGTCGCTGCACGCGAACAGGCCCAGGCCGGCACCGACTGAGCCAGGGGCTCAGACGGCCTCGAGCGCGACGCGCCCGCCCAGCGTGGTGATCACGTCCGGCCGGAGTTGTTGCAAGGTGCCGAGGAACGCGGCGCGCATCACGCTGGCGGTGTTGCCGCGGTTGAGCATGTTCCATCCCATCGTCCTGACGGTGGCCGCGTCGGGGCTGATCACTTGCACTTCGGTGCCGCGGTCGCGCAAGGTTCGTACCTCGCGTTGCAAACGGCGGTGCGCGCTTCGGCGCGATGGCGAACGGGGGACGTCGCCGGATGTGTGGCCCATCGGTGACAGCACGATGACGAGGTCGAGGTCCTCGCCGGCGAGCCCGTCGGCGTTGGTCGGCGAGTGCACACCTCCGTCGACATATCGGTGGCGGCCGATCCTGACGGGTCGTGCGAGCACGGGAATCGCGCACGATGCGGCGACGGCGTCGACGGGTCGAACCGATTCGGGACGGCCATCGATGTCGGTGCGCATCCGAGGACCGGTGTGGGTGCCGATCCCATCCGTTCGGCCGAACCAGGTCAGTCGTCCGTCGCCGACGCGGACGGCTGAGATCCAGAGCGGTTTTGCCGGCCACCGATCGAGCAGCCGGTCGATGATGGCGAGCCGTGGCGCCTGATCGGACAACCCGTGCGGCAGCACGCTCGTCAGTGCGGCGCGCAGCTGGGTGGGGTGGGCGACGGTGCCGAGAGCGATCCACCCCGGCAGCGTCGGTACGGGGACGCGTGCCACCGGTCCAAGGCGATCAGCGTGATCCATCAGTGCCCGGAACTTGCGGCCGGCTGGGCTCGGTCGAGCGCCGGTGGCCCACGCCGCGAGGTCCTCAGGAGTCACGCCGGCGCGCAGCAACGCGCCGACGATGCTGCCCGCGGACGTGCCGACGATGACGTCGGCGTCGCGTGCGTCCCAGCCGAGGTCATTCTGGAGCGCCAGCAGCACGCCGGCGTGGAAGGCCATGCCGGCGACCCCGCCGCCGCCGAGTACGAGTCCGACACGTCGGGGTGATTCGGCGGTGAGGTCGATCGGCACCGGCCCTCGCTACCCGCCAGCCCGCCCGGTGAAACGGTTGCAGGGGCATCGGTCGCTACGACATCGGTCACGTTCGCGAACAGGTGGCAACTTCTCCGTTGTTGCGGCCATGTTGCATTCGCATCATCCACGTCTGGGATTTCGCGGGCTGGGTACGTGAGCAGCCATGTCCCCCCACCGACCACCGAGTGACTCAGCCTCGATGTCGCGCACGTCCGCTGAGACGGGCGCCGGCACATGAACGCGCTCGAATTGCTCGCCGTCGGTTCTCTCGCGATCACGACACTCGGCGTCGTCGGCTCGTTTCTGACGACGGCCCCCGTCGCGGAATGCGCCGGCGAACCGGATCCGTCCGAGACCGTGACGACTCTGGATCAACTGGCCAAGGACCTGCGCTCCCTGACACTGAGGTGACCGATGTCACCCGAACGGGTGAATTCGTCCGGAACGGGCTGCGGAGAGATTGCCGATTCTCACGGGCGGGTAGGTGGCGGCGTCGACAACTCGTCGGCACCCGCTTCCACGTTCACGAGATTCATCACTCCGAAAGGACCGCCATGCCTTCGACTCCGTCGACCACCACAACTTCAACCCGCGCAACATCAACCCTCGAGTCCGGTGGCAATCCACCGAGCGCCGGCGGCGACAGCAGCGTCCAAGCGGTGGCCGCCCGCGTCGCCGACGAGGCGCCGGCGCAGGCCGCCCGGGTCGTCGAGGACGCCCGCACCCAACTGACGGGTGCGGCGCAACGAACACTGACCGACCTGCGCTCCCAAGCCGACGACCGCACCGCACAGGCCTCTCGCGGTCTGCGCGACCTGTCGGTCCAAGTGGACGCACTGGCCAACGGCCGACCCGACGAGGCGGGCAACCTCGTCGACATCGTCCAGGCGATGGGCAAGCACGCCGCGGACTTCGCCGATCGCCTCGACACCGGCGGCGTGCAAGGTGTCGCTGACGACCTGTCACGCTTCGGCCGGCAACATCCCTGGACGTTCCTCGGCCTGTCGATCGGCGCCGGATTCCTCGCCGGACGCCTCGTGCGCACGACCGCCGCCGTGGTCAGCGACGCACAGCCAGGCCCGGCTCCGCTGTCCTCGAGCGGGGTCGCCGCCCTCGGGACGTCGCCGCAAACCCCGTCGCCGCAGCACACCCCGTCGTCGTCCAACGGGCCCTCCGGACCCTCCACATCGGCGGGCATCCGGTGAGCGCATTCGAACAGCCTGAGGCTTCGCTCGGGGAACTCTTCGGCGAACTCGGGGCGGACCTGTCGCAGTTGTTGCGCAAGGAGGTCGAACTGGCCAAGGTCGAAGCCCGCGAGGAAGCCCACCGGTTGACCAAGGCCGCCACCTTCGGAGCGATCACCGCAGTCGCTGCACTGCTTGCTCTCATCATTCTTTCGATGGCGCTCGCCTGGTGGATCGACCAGGGCCTCAACACGGCGGTCGCGTTCGCGATCGTCGGTGCCATCTGGATCGTGATCGCCGCCGTCGCCGCCTCGATCGCCCGCACCGCAATGAGCCGAATTCGACCGCTGCCGGACACCACCGACGCGATCAAGGGTGCCGTCACCGGTGAACGAGCCGACAACGAAGCGTCCCACACCCACCCCACCGCCACCGCGGTGCTCGACCCGACCCATCAGATCAGCGACACACGTCGCACCCACAAGGAGACAGCATCATGACCGACACCCGCACCCACGACGACCAGACCACCACCGCGAGCGCGGAAAGCTCCCGAGTCCGCAACGAGATCGACGACACCCGCGAGCACCTCGGCGCGACGGTCGAAGCGATCGGCGATCGGGTCCTGCCCGGCCGCATCATCGAACGACGCAAAGAGACAACGGCACGGAGCCTGCGCGGATTGCGCGACCGGATCATGGGCACCGCCCACGACACCCGCGAGCAACTCGCCGATTCGGCCGGCTCCACGGTCGATCATCTCCGCGACGCCCCCGAGTCGCTCGCCCAACACACCGAGGGCAGCCCCCTCGCCGCCGGTGGCGTCGCGTTCGCCATCGGCTTCCTCGCCGCCGCAGTGTGGAAACCCACCCAACCCGAACGCCACGCCGTGGAGAAGGTGGCCGACGCCGCGCCCGACCTCACCGAAGACGTCGCCCAGCTGGGTCGCGACGTCGCCGGCACGGTCAAGGAACAGGCGGTTGGCGCCGCAGAGGAACTCAAGTCGAGCGTCGCCGAGGCGGCCACCGCGGTGAAGGAAACCGCCACCGGTGGCACCGATTCCGACCCGCATTCCTGACATGAGACGCAGTCTCTCCGGCTGACTGACCGCCCAGCTGATCGACCCAGTGACCGCGCATCGAAACCTGACGCGCCGATGCGTGACCTGCGCGGTCACTGGGTAGTCGATGGCGATGGGAAACGGACCGCGGGTGTCGGGCGTCAGATCCACCCTGTGGTTCATCCCGGTCATGTGCGTGCTCGCGGGCGTGGTGCTCTCGATCGGAACGATCACCATCGACCGGCTCACCGGTTTCGATCTGATCCCGCGGTGGATGACCGGTGGGCCAGATGCGGCGCTCGGAATCTTGACCACGATCGCGTTGTCGATGGTGTCGCTGGCGACGCTCGTGCTGACGATCACCATGGTCGTCGTGCAGCTCGCCATGGGGCAGTTCTCACCGCGGATCGTGCAGACCTTCCTCCGAGACAAGCCGAGTCAATTGGCGATCGGCCTGTTCGTGGCCACGTTCGCGCACGCCATGTTGTCGATGCGCGAGGTTCAGTTCGAGGACGGCGGACAGGTGCCGGGGATCGCCATCGGTGTCGCGTATGTGTTGGTGTTGATCAGCATCGCGATGCTGGTGCTGTACGTCGATCACATCGGGCGGTCGCTGCGCGTGTCGTCGTTGATCGAGCTGGTCGGCGACGACACCCGACGTCTGCTCGATGATCAGTACCCAGAGATGCTGTCCGACGCCGGGGCCTCACCATCGGTCATCGCTGCAGCCGCGTCGGGCGTCGTGACGTCGATCGACCGGGACGGGTTGGTCGGTTTGGCAGAGTCGGCCGATTGCGTCCTGCACGTGGTCCCCGCTGTCGGCAGCTTCGTGCCTGCAGGAGCGTCACTGCTGACCATCGAAGGGCCGGTGGATCGCCTGGATCGTGGTACCGCCGCGCACTGTGTCGAACTCGGACTCGAGCGAACACTCGATGAGGACGTCGGGTACGGATTCCGGATGCTCGTCGACGTCGCGGAGCGATCCTTGTCGGAGTCGCCGTTTCTCGATCCCACCACCGCCGTGCAATCGATCGACCGCTTGCACGACGGCCTTCGCCAGCTGTCGGTTCGGGTCATCCCCGACGGCCGACACCACGACGACGCCGGCAACCTCCGACTGACCGTGCCAACGATGGATTGGGACTCGTACGTTCATCTCGCCTTCGACGAGATTCGACTCGCCGGTGCTGCATCGCCGCAGGTCAGCCGACGCCTGATCGCAGCGCTGACCGACCTGATCGACTACGCGCCGTCCGACCGCCGGCCGGCGCTCGTCGAGCAACTCGAACTCCTCCAGGGAGCGATCTGCAAGCTCCCGCGTGATGGAACGGATCTCCACCGATCTGCAGTCGCTGACGGTCAAGGACTGGGCGCAGGCGCGTAACGGGTGCGCTCAGGCGGACGTGCGGGCCCGAGCCGGCGACTTCTCGTGTCGGTACCGGTGAAGGGATCAGGAGGAAGGCGGCCGGTACTCCATGAGGAGCATCGTGGCGTCGTCGCGCAGCCCGACATTGGCGAAGCTGAGGATGTTCTCGGCAAGGTGGCGAACTGTTTCTCGGACCGGCAGGTTCTCGAGCGACGCTCTGACCAGCCGGTCGGCCAGGCGATCATCGCCGAAGAACGATCCGTCGGACGACCGGGCCTCGGTGATCCCGTCGGTGTAGAAGAGCACCCGGTCGCCAGGTTGCAATGCCTGCTCTGCCACCTCGACCACCGGCCCACCGAGCCCGAACGGCCTCGACGGCTTGCACAACAGTGGTCCGGCGTAGGTGCCGTTGCGCACGAGCATCGGCAGGACGTGACCCGCATTGATCCACGTGAGCGTGCCGTGCTGCAGATCCAACGTTCCGATGAGGCCCGTGACGTAATACGAATTTCCGAACTGCATCGCGATCGACCGGTCGGCGTCGTCGTACGCGGCGGCAATGCTGGCTTGTGCACGGCGCGAGTTCCGGAGACTGTTGATGGCCGCCGCGGACATCAGCACCGCTGACATGCCGTGGCCGATCGCATCCACGATCGTGAAGTCGACACGTGCGGCGTCGAACGCATAGTCGAACGAGTCGCCACCGATCTCGTACGCGGGCTCGAGAATGCCGCTGACCGCCACCAGGTCGGTCGAGCAGGCGAGAGGCGGCAACAGGTCCCACTGCACTTCCGCTGCCGCGGACAGCGGTTCCGACCGGCGGGCGCGAGCCGCCATGTCGGTGTAGCGGCCTTTGACGATCCAGGTCATCACGAAGATGGCGGCAATCGGGTCGAGGAGGGCTGGCATCACGCCGTCCCACACGTCGAAGTCGAGCTCCAAGACGCCGATTGGGCTCGACCCCTCGACCAGTGGAACCACGACCACGGTCGGGTCAGTTCCCACGACCTGGACTTCACCGCTCGTGAACACCCGCCCGATGAGGCTCCCCGCAATGGTGACCGGGGAACCCACCGGGCCGTTGGCATCGATCTGCTGCAGACGTCGGAGCGAATAGTCGGCCACGGAGAACCGCGCCTCCCGTGCCCCGAGGAGTCGACACATCAGATCGAGAAGTTCGAGCACATGCGGTCGGAGACGTGCGCGTCGATTCGTACAGCATGCTGGTCACGCCAACTTCGATCGGGTCCGACTCCACAGGCCTCCCTGTCTCCGTGATGCGCGCTGACCAACTGTGGTCCGTGAGATGCGCGGCGTCAAGCAGACACCCGCGAATGATCAATCGTTCCCGATCCTTGCATTGTCAAGCCGCCACGACCTGGGCGGCGCTGCCCTGGAGGACCGAGCCAGTGGGTTAGAACTGGACGCCCGGGGGTATCGGGCCCCCATGGCGTCACGAGCAACGGAGCGGACTCGGACGTTCCCTTCCGAGTTCGCGTCCGTGCCACTCGTACGGGACTTCGTTCGTGCCTCACTCCGGCGGCCGCCGGCAGTTCCGCCTGAGGTCGTGTCCGACGTCGAACTCGCGGTCAGCGAGTTGGCGACGAACGGTGTTCGTCACGGTTCGGGGGATCCGGTCACGGTGGATCTCGATCGCGACTCAGGAACAGTGACCGTACTGGTGACGTCCACGCTGGCTGCTGGCGCCGACAACGACCCCGCGACGTGGGAGCGCGTGCGACCGACTGGTCCGGTCGGCCGCGGGATCGGGATCGTCAAAGCGATCAGTTCCGGTCTCACCTATCAGGTCACGGGCCGTTCGGTCTCGGCCTCATGCAGTTTCCCGATCACCTTGTGAAAGCGTGGCGCAGTGAACCAAAGCAAAGATCGTCTCAGCGTCACGACGTTGGCCGGCGGGTGGACACTGGCCGGCGAGATAGACGCCTTCACGTCGGCGGATCTGGCCGAGGCGTTCCTGCACGTGCCCGCGGTGGCCGACGGCGTCATCGAGGTCGATGTTGCGAGCGTCACGTTCGTCGATTCGAGTGGTTTGCGAGTTCTCCTCGGACTCGCCGAGCGCGTGGCAACCGCCGGCGGCCGTGTGGCGCTCCGGAACCCGTCCGGGGCCGTGTCCAAGATTCTCGAGATCACGGGGCTCGAGTCGACATTCGGGGTGGAATGATCTGCTCGTAGTCGGATGATGTTGCTGCTCGTGCGCCACGGCGAAACCCTGTCCAATCGACAAGGGCTGTTGTTGGGGCGGGCGGATCCGCCGCTCACCGACGTCGGAGAGGCGCAGGCGCGTCACGTCGCGTCGACGTTGCCGGTTCCGGATCGCGTCATCTCCAGTCCGCTGCGGCGGGCACTCGACACCGCGGCGGCGTTCGGCAGTCCCGTGGAGATCGACGAGCGGTGGATCGAGCTCGACTACGGCGAACTCGACGAGCAGGCATCCAACACCGTCGCTGACGACCTCTGGGCTCGCTGGCGAGCAGATTCCTCGTTCGCCCCACCCGGCGGCGAGTCGTTGTCAGCGCTGTCGAGCCGAGTTGCTGCGGCCTGTGCGGAACTGGCCGAGGAGGCCGCCGGGTCGACGGTCGTGGTGGTCACCCACGTCAGCCCGATCAAGGCGGCGCTGGCGTGGGCGTTGGATGCTCCGATCGGAATCTCGTGGCGGATGTACGTCGAGGACGCGAGCGTGTCGCGCATCGACTTCGGATCCGACGGGGCGGTCGTGCGGTGGTTCAATCGAGGGGTGTTCGAAGCCGACTGAGGACCTCGAAGAAGGTGTCGGCCGTGTCGCTCCATGTGGGCAGGGATGCTCCGCGTCGTCGCGCTGCGACGGCGAGCGATTCGCGCCACTCGTCGTCGGTGGCGAGGCGGCGCAGGACGCGGCTCAGGCCGGCGATGTCGCCGGGATCGACGAGGCAACCTTGCTTGCCGTCCTCGATCAGGTTGGGCAGGTTGCCCGACCTCCAGCCGACCGTCGGGAGCCCAGCGCGCAGGGCTTCGGCGAACACGGTGCCGTACGTCTCGGCGTAGCTCGGCAGGACGAACGCATCGGCGCCGGCGTACAGCCCGGCAACCTCCTGTCGGGTGACCGGTCCGTGGACGACGACGCGCCCGGCGAGGTCGGGAGCGTCGAGGCGCTCCTGGAGCCGTGCGGTGTACCGGCCGTCGACGTCGGTCCGACCGACAAGGTGGAGGGTGAGGAGGTGAGGAGGGAGCGCGGCCACGGCGTCGAGCAGTTCGAGGACACCCTTGTTGGGGAGCCAGTTGCCGATGCAGAGCAAGGCGATCCGGCGTCCGCTGCGCAGGTCGCCCGCCGGCGTCGCGTCGAGCGGCATGTCGCTGCCCGGTTCGACGACGCAGACTCGCTCGGCGGGCAGGCCGTATCGGTCGACGAGGTCGTGCGCGAGTGCGGTGCTCGCGGCGATCAGCAGGTCGCAACGTCGGTAGAGCAGCTGGTCGACCGGGCGCTGCACCGCGGTGCGGAGGGCACCTTGCCCGACGCCGCCAGGGGGCTGATGGAGGATCGCCGCGATCGGTCGGCGGGGCTGGCGTTCGCGCAGGACCCACGGTGCGACCGACCATGCCGCGAGGCTGTCGACGAGCACGACACCGTGTGCATCCGGCAGGGGATTGCGCAGACCGGTCGAGACGAACTCGATCCGCGCGTGCCGCGCGCCAGCCGCCTCGGCCATTCGGCGATGGTAGAGATGGCCGCCTGTCACCTGCGTGGGGTCTCCGCGGGTGAGCAACGACACGACGAGCACGGTGCTCCCGTCGATGGGGTCAGTCGAGTTGGTCGCTGTATCCACCGAACGACATCGAGTTCTCCCACACGCGCACCGCCAGGGTGTGAGCACCGCTGTCGCGGATCGCGTCGGCGAGGTAGTCGTGCGCCCAGCGCGCGAACACTTCGACCGTGACGGCGTCGGCGTCGGCGGGGCGGATGACTTCGAGGTTCTTGCCGCGCACGATCGAGTCGATGCCCTGCAGTGCGGCCTCGAGCACGTCGAGGTCGCACACCATCCCACGATCGTCGAGCTTCTCCCGCTCGACGACGACGTCGAGGCGGTAGTCGTGCGAGTGGAGCTGACCTTCGGGGCCCTCCATGCCAGGCATGATGTGTTGCGCAGAGAACTCGATCGCGGTGCCGACTTGGAACATCCGCTACTCGTACCCCAACGCCGCGTGGATCAATCCGTCGAGGCCTGCGTCGATCGCGGCGTAGGCGTCCGCGGCCCGATCGAACGGGAATGTGTGGGTCGCCAGCGCGGCGAGCGGGAGTTCGTCGAGCAGCCCGACGACGGCGTCGCGGCGTCGCTCGGCGGTCCATCGATCGCTCAAACGCGCCGGGATCGTCGACACCTGCGTGCTGCGGATCGTCAGTCGGCGGCGGTGGAAGTCGCCACCGAGCGGCAGCGACACGTCCTTCGCTCCGTACCAGGATGCGACGAGAGCCACCCCCTCGTGCGACAGCAGTCCGAGTGCGGTGCGTAGTGCGTCCGGGTTGCCGGACACTTCGATCACGAGCGGCACCCCGGCAGAACGCCCGTCCGATTCGAGTGCATCAGGCAGCAGCTCGGGCGAGACCGCGTCGATGCCGAGTCCGCCCGCCGCTTCACGCCGCCACGGCTGGGTGTCCACCGCGAGCACCCGGGCGCCGGCGCGCTGCAGCAACAACGCGGTCAACGTGCCAACCGCTCCGAGGCCGAACAGGACGACCGGTTCACGGAACACAGCCCCGGCGTCGAGGGTGATCTGCAACGCGGTCTCGACGAGCGGGAACATCGTCGCCCGCCGTGGGTCCGCGGACTCGAGCGGGACGACGTCGGCCGCGTTGGCGACGAAGCGATCCTGATGCGGATGGAAGGCGAAGACGAGCGTCCCCTCCTCGAGGTCGGCACGGCTCTGCTCGACGACTCCGACGCAGCTGTAGCCGTATCGGAACGGATACCGAAACGTGCCGCCCAGTGCTCCGATCGTCTCATCGACCGCGACCTCGGGATCGAGTTCCCCGCGATAGGCGAGCATCTCGGTACCACCGCTGATTCCGGACATCGAGGTCCGGATCATGACCTGACCGGTTCCGAGCGGAGTCAACGGTTCGGAACGCACCTCGACCGACCGGGGCTGGACGAACCAAAGAGATCGGCCATCACCCATCCGGGTCAGTTTGCCCGTGATCGGGTCGGGGTAAACAGCCGCCGCATGCTCGCCCAAGTGGTCTCCATCCCGCCGGACCGCAGTGAAGCGGTTCGTGTCCCGCTGCCGACGCCGTTCGGCTTGTTCGACGTTCACGCGTTCGAACGTTCCTCCGGCCACGTGTACGTCGCGATGGTCATGGGCGACGTTCGCGATGGCGACGACGTGCTCGTGCGCATCCATTCCGAGTGCCTCACCGGCGACGCGCTCGGATCACTACGGTGCGACTGCGGTGTCCAACTGCGAACCGGGCTCCGGATGATCTCCGCCGAGCGGCGTGGCGTCCTGGTCTATGCAACCGGTCACGAAGGCCGAGGAATCGGACTGGTGAACAAGCTCCGCGCCTACGTCGCCCAGGACGGCGGCGCCGACACCGTCGATGCCAACGTTGCCCTCGGCCTCCCCGTGGACTCGCGCGACTACACCGAATCGGCGGCGGTGCTCGCCGAGCTCGGCATCCGTTCTGTTCGCCTGCTCACCAACAATCCCAGCAAGGTGGTCGGTCTGCGCGCCGCCGGCACCGTGGTCAACTCGGTGGTGCCGCTGCCGACCGCTCCCCATCACCGCAACATCGGGTACCTCAACACCAAAGCGAAGCGGATGGATCACGTTCGGCCGACGGGGCAGCCGATGCCCGACGCCGCGCCGGGGGCCATCCGCGGCGGCCGACTCGCCCGTGGACGTCATGGCCCTGCTCGGTGACGTCCGGGCTCATGCCGATCGACCGTTCGTGGTGCTCAAGTACGCCCAGACACTCGACGGCCGCATCGCCACGGCCACCGGCGACTCCAAGTGGATCAGTGGTGAGCCCGAACGGGTCGTGTCGCACGCTCTGCGCGCCGCGTGCGACGCGGTGATGGTCGGAATCGGCACCGTCGTCAGCGACGATCCGGAACTGACCGTGCGGATGGTCGCGGGTGCCTCGCCGATGCGGGTCGTGCTCGACAGCGAACTGCGCATCCCGTTCGAGGCGAAGATCCTCGACCCGAAGGCGGCGACCACGGTGTTCACGACCGAGCGGTCCGACCCACAGCGCCGCGCCGCGCTGCGGGATCGTGGCGTACGTGTCGAGGTCACCGACGAGCTCGACGGTCGGGTGTCGCTCCGAGCTGCACTGGCAACGTTGCGCTCCTCCGGTACCGAGTCGGTGCTCGTGGAAGGCGGCTCGGAACTGATCACGGCGTTCCTCGCGGCCGGCCTCGTCGATCGCATCATCGTCGGCATCGCCCCCGTGGTGATCGGCGCCGGCACCGAGGCGGTGAACGGCCTCGGCACCCAAACGGTGGCGTCCGGCATCCACCTCACCAACCGCACCATGTTGCCTGTCGGCAACGACATCGTCGTGGCCTGGGACGTGGTCTCACCCGACCGCTCGCCGATCGGGTGATCACCCGACGTCGACGAGGCGAACGACCTTGCGCACCCTCAGTCTCCCTTGGCCCCCACTGCCCGAGTAGGTGCCGCTGGTCGGAGCGACATCGCGGTAATCGCGGCCCGTCGCAGTGGTGATGTAGCGCAGGTCGGTGCGGCGGCGATGGGTCGGGTCGATCGCGACCGTGACATCGCGGGTCGGGTCGAACACCTCGGTCCATGCGTGGCTCGCGCCGTCACCGACCAGGTGGCCCGAGACGTAGCGCGAGGAGATGCCCAGACTCGAGCACATCGCGATCATCACGTGGGCCATGTCCTGGCACACGCCGCGTCGCAGCTTCCACGCATCGGCCGCGGTCGTGCGCACGGAGGTCGCGCCCTGGGCATATTCGAACGAGGAGTTGACGAGGTCCGCGATCGCATCCGCGGTGTCGACCACATCGCGAACCGGGCCGAGCGAGTGTGCCGCTTCACGGATCTCCGCGTCGGGCTCGGTGAGTGGGGTGGCCGTCGGGGTGACACGGCTCCAATGCGGCGGATTGACCGATGTCCGGTTGCGGACGAGGACTGCCCTCGTGTGGAATTCGATCGCCTCCTCCACGGCGGGCACGCTGACGTGGACGACGGAGTTGCCGAAACGGTCTTGCCGTCTGCGGATTCGCTTGCCGTGCGCCCCGACGTCGAAGCGGTGAGTCATTCGGTGTTGATCCCCGTGGCGTTCGCGAGGCATGACCATCAGGCGTTGGCGCAGGTCGCGCACCGGCCGGGTGTACTCGTAGGCGATCGTCTGGTGCAGGAGATAGACCGCTCGATCGGCTCTGATCAGGGCGTCGCGGTCGGGAACGCTGGGAAGCGACTCGAGGAACTCGTCGTGCATGAATTGCTCGACGTCGCGGCGCGCCGCCGACGACCAGTCGATGATCGAGGGGTTGTGTGCCATGTCGGACCACCTCTCTGGTCGGTCACCCGACCTCAGCGTGTCCTCAGGACAGTGCCACAACCGTGTACCCAAACGGTGACATACGAGTGAACAGCTCGTGCACGGTGGCCGTGCTCGAATCAGTGTTGGAGGCGCAGGGTGAGGTTCTCGCCGGACTGCGGATCGAAGATCAGCAGCCGCCGCGGGTCGAGAAAGAGTGTCGCGTCCTCGTCGTCGTGGATGCTGCTCATCGTTTCGAGCCGGACCACGAGCTGGCTGCGCATGCGCTCACTGTCGAGCTCGCGCTCGAGTTCCACGAGGCCCGCCACCATGCTCTCCGGTGCGTCGTAGGGGATGTACGCGTACTGCTCGTTGCCGAGCCATTCGATCACGTCGACGTGCACGACGAACTCGACACCGTGCTCCTTCTGCGAGTCGTCCACGAGCGCCGCGTCCTCGAACGCCTCGGGGCGGATGCCGAGCGTGACGTGGTCGTGGCCTTCGACCAGGGCGGCCATCTCGTCGGGCAGGGCGACCGTCACGAACGGCAGCGTCAGCTTGTTGCCCTCGACACCCGCCGGCACGAAGTTCATCGGGGGCGAGCCGATGAACCCGGCGACGAACATGTTCACCGGTCGTTCGTAGAGCTCACGCGGTGTGGCGACCTGCTGGATCACGCCCCTTCGCATCACGGCCACACGGTCGCCGAGCGTCATCGCCTCGGTCTGGTCGTGCGTCACGTACACCGTCGTCGTTCCCATTCGGCGGTGCATGCGCAGGATCTCGGTCCGCATCTGACCGCGCAGCTTGGCGTCGAGGTTCGACAGCGGCTCGTCGAAGAGGAACGCGTCGGCCTCGCGAACGATCGCCCGCCCCATCGCGACCCGTTGGCGCTGACCGCCGGAGAGATTGGCGGGTTTGCGATCGAGGTGCTCGCCGAGCTCGAGGGTGTCGGCTGCATCTTGGACTTTGCGGGTGATCTCCTCCTCGCTCACGCCACCGCGGAGGCGGAGCGGGAAGGCGATGTTCTCGAACACCGTGAGATGCGGGTAGAGCGCATAGTTCTGGAAGACCATCGCCAGATTGCGGTTGCGCGGCGCCTTGTCGTTGACACGCTCGCCGCCGATCAGCACGTCGCCCGAGGTGATGTCCTCGAGGCCGACGATCATGCGCAGCAGCGTCGACTTTCCACACCCCGACGGGCCGACGAGGATCATGAACTCCCCGTCGGCGATGTCGAGGCTCACGTCGTTGACGGCCTTGAAGCCGTCGCCGTACTCCTTGCTGACGTTGTTGATGTTGATCTCGGCCACGGCCGCCTTTCCCTTCGATCAGCCCTTGACGGCACCGGATGTGAGGCCGGCGACGATGCGCCGCTGGAACAGCAACACGATGATCACGACCGGGATCGTGACCACGACCGAGGCCGCCATGATCGCCGTGATCGGCGACTGGAACTGCGACTGCCCGGTGAAGAAGGTGAGTGCCGCCGGCACGGTGCGCGCCTTGTCGGTCGAGGTGAGCGACGTGGCGAGCAGGAATTCGTTCCAGCAGAAGAAGAAGGTGAGGATCGCCGTCGTGAACACGCCCGGCGCGGCCATCGGCACGATCACCTTCCGGAACGCCTGCCACTGTGTCGCCCCGTCGACCTGCGCGGCCTGCTCCATCTCCCACGGGATCTGGCGGAAGAACGCCGACATCGTCCAGATCGACAGGGGCAGGGCGAACGTGAGGTACGGGATGATGAGACCGATCCAGGTGTCGTAGATCCCCAACCTGCGCCACATGTCGAACAGGGGACCGACGAGTGCCGCCTGCGGGAACATGGCGATCGCCAACGCCATCGACAGCAGCACCTTCTTGAGCGGGAAGTCGAGCCTGGCGATCGCGTACGCGGCGAACATGGCGACGACGACCGACAACGTCGTGGCGATGATCGAGATGCCGAACGAGTTCCGCAGCGCCGACGTGAACAGCTCGTCACTGAAGACCGAGTCGTAGTTCGCCCACGACCAGTCCTTCGGGAGGAACGTCGGCGTCGAACTGCGGAACGTGTTGGGATCCTTGAACGACAGCGACACCATCCACGCGAGTGGGAACGCCGCCCACACGAGGATCAGGAGTCCCCACACGGTCCACCACGAGCTGGTCTTGCGGTTGGCAGCCATCAGCCGTCACCCCGCACTTGCGACAGATCGGTTTTGAAGCCCTTGATGAAGATGAATGCGATCACGACCACGGTGAAGAACAACAGCACCGACACGGCCGACCCCGCCCCGAGGTTCACGAGCGTCACGTTCTGGCGATAGGCGAGGAACGACAGCGTCTCGGTGTTGTTCGCCCCGTTCGTCATGACGAACGGGTTGTCGAAGATGCGCCACGCGTCGAGCGTGCGGAACAGCAGGGCGACCATGATCGCCGCCTTCATGTTCGGCAGCGTCACCTTGTAGACCCGCTGCCACGCCGACGCCCCGTCGACCTCGGCCGCCTCCTGCAACTCCATCGGCACCTGCACGAGCCCGGCCAGCAACAGCAGGGAGATGAACGGCGTCGTCTTCCAGATCTCCGACATGATGATGACGAACATCGACGACCAGCGACCGCCGAACCAGTTGTAGTCCTCCATCCCGAGCCACTGGTTGACGAAGCCGGAGTCGAGCTGGAAGGCGTACCGCCAGATGTAGGCCGACACGACGGTGATGATGCCGTACGGGCACCAGGATCCCCGTCCGCACGAGCGACCTGCCTTGGATGACGCGGTACATCACCCACGCGAAGCAGAACCCGAGCACGAGTTCGACCACGACGCTGACGATCGTGATCACCGACGTCGTCACGAAGTCGTTCCACCAGATCGGATCGGTCAGCACGGTGACGTAGTTGGCGAGCCCGACGAACTTCTTCCCCTCCGGGTCGGTGAGTCGATAGCGGTAGAGCGACAACACGACCGCGTAGATCAGCGGATAGGCGGTGACGACGATCATCACGATGAACGCCGGAGCCGACAGGCTGAGGCCGAGGCGTCGCTCGTGACGCGATCGCTCCGTCATCGTCGGCTTCTTGCGGCCCTCTCGATCGTGTGGCGAGGCAGCCTCCGGGCGGGTCGACGGTGGTCATGGCGTTCCTGGCTGGTGCGTCGGTTTCGTCGGTCGGTCACAGCAGGCGCTCCCCCTGGAGCACCTGCTCCATGTAGACGTCGGTTTCCTCGGGTGTTCCCGGTTCGTCGACGCTCTCCGACGGGTGCCAGGTGCGTTGCACCGACACCGAGACGTCGCCGTAGTACGGGGTGACGGGCCGCGCCCCGGCGCCGTTGATCGAATCGCGGATCAGGTCGGCCATCGGGAAGGCCTCGCGGACCTTCGGGTCGTCGTATGCGGCGGAGCGGGCGGCCGGATTGCCCGACTTGATCATGTACTCGATGTTGCTCTCGAGTGACGTGATGCACTTCGCCGCCGCCAGGGCCTCGTCCGGATGCTTGGTGAAGGCACCCATCCCGAGGTTGATGCCGCCGAGCGGCGGGAGGCTCGGCGTGCCGGTCTCCACCGCCGGGTAGCGCGCCCAGCCGATGTCGTCGACGACCGACTGGTCGAGGGAGCCATCCGCCACCGCCTCCTGGGCGGCGGCGTACACGTACGGCCAGTTGACCATGAACGAGCCGTCGTCGCCCTGGAACACCGAGCGGGACTCCTCCTCGCCGGCCGTCGTCATGTCGGCGGGGGCGGCCGACGAGCGGGCGAGCTCACCGACGATGTCGGCGGCGAGGTTCCCGGCATGCGACGCGACCGTCGGTGTGGCGTCGGCGCCGAGTTCGGGATGCTCGATGATCTGCCCGCCGGCCGAGCGAATCAGGGCGTTGATCCACACCATGTAGCCCTCGTACCGGCGACCCTGGACACCGATCCGCTTGCCCTCCGTCTCCGCCGCCTCGATCATCTCCTGCCATGTGAAGTCGGGTGAGGTCGGGTCGACGCCGGCGGCCTCTGCGACCGACTTGCGGTACCACAGCAGCTGCGTGTTGGCCCAGAAGACCGGAGCGACCAGTTGACCGTCCCAGGTGGCGTTTCGAGCGGTGCCTCGAGCACCCCGTCGTTGAACAACTCGACGTCGGCCGGGTCGGTGACCGGGAGGAGGTATCCGGCATTGGCGAACTCGGCGACGAAGGGTGGGTCGAGACTCATCAGGTCGATCGAGGGATCATCGGCGGCGAGCCGGCGGACGAGCTGTTCGCGCTGCTGGTCGGCTTCGTTGGGCAGGATCTGCGTCTCGATCTTGAAGGCGCCGTCCGAGGCGTCACCGCACTTCTTGGCCAACTCGGCCTGGCCGCCGTTGTCGGGGTTGATGTACCACGTCAACGTCGGTGTGCCACTTGCATCGTCGTCGTCCCCGCACGCCGACACGGCCACCGGCGTCAGGATGGCGAGCGCGAGCAGCGCACGCCGTGTCCGGCTCGCGGTGGTGCGCTTGGTCTCCGATCGACGCGTTGCGGTTCGTGTCATCTCACACCCCCCGTTCGAACTCGGTCCCCTCGCCGGAGCCCGCGGGCTCCGTCGATTCGACACTAGCCCAGTCAGATTCGCCGTCGATCGATCGAACGACGGGCGTCGGACCCGGCCGCACATCCCACTACGGTTCGGACGTGGTCGAGTCCCATGCCGC
The DNA here is from genome assembly GCA_963752815.1 of Ilumatobacteraceae bacterium. Classification (GTDB taxonomy): domain Bacteria; phylum Actinomycetota; class Acidimicrobiia; order Acidimicrobiales; family Ilumatobacteraceae; genus Sva-07. The sequence continues at coordinate 626,317 of CAVVZI010000015.1, forward strand.
CGACTCGCCAGGCCAGACGACCACCGCCTGGAGGGTGCGGCTCGACCGCTGCGCTCCGGGTCTCTCTCGCCTTCGCGGTTATGAGCGCGGGTGGCTGCGGGGCGACCTGGTCGGCGGGCTGACCGTTGGCGCGTTGTTGATCACGCAGTGCATGGCGTACGCACCGATCGCCGGTCTGCCTCCCAGCGCCGCGTTCCAGGCGGTGCTCATCGGCATCCCGCTGTACGCGCTCTTCGGGACGTCGCGCCATCTCGCGATCGGACCCGATCCGGGTACCGCTCTGCTCGCCGCTGCCGGCCTGGCGACCGTCGCGCGTGTCGGCACCGACGACTACGTGACCGCAGGTGCCGCCCTGGCGGCGATGGTCGGGGTGATGTTGCTCGTCGCCTCGGCGATGCGCCTCGGATTCGTGGCCGACCTGCTGTCGCGGCCGGCGCTGACCGGGTACCTCGCCGGACTGGGCATCACGCTGTTCGTGAGCCAGCTCGGCAAGCTCACGGGTGTGACGCTGTCGAGCGACCATGTCATCGGCCGCGTCGCCGATTTCATCGGCGAACTCGACAACATCCATGGCGCGTCAGCGGCGATGGGTGTCGGCACGTTCGTGTTGATCCTCGTGCTCAAGCGGACCACTCCGCGTGTGCCCGCTGCGCTCGCCGGCGTCGTCCTGGCGTTGGTGGTGACGTGGCTGTTCGGCTTGGACGAGCACGGAATCGGGGTGGTCGGTCAGATCGACGCCGGTGTCCCGTGGCCGGCATGGCCGGATCTTCCAGCCGACGACTGGCTGGCATTGGTCGGCACTGCGGCGGCGGTCGCGCTGGTCGGATATGCCGACAGCATCCTGACCGCTCGCGGTGTCGCCGATCAGCACGGATACCGGCTCGACGCCAATCGCGAACTGAGCGGGCTCGGCATTGCCAACGCCGCTGCCGGATTGTGCCAGGGGATGCCACTCGCGTCGACGGGGTCGGGCACCGCGGCGATGTCGTCATCGGGCGCCAACTCGTCGATGGGCGGGATCATCGCTGCTGGATTCGTCGGCGTCGGACTGGTGGCGTTCCCAGGAGTCTTGGAGCAGATCCCCCAGCCGGCGCTCGCCGCCGTCGTGGCCGCGGCGGCGATCAGCCTGCTCGACATGGACGAGTTCCGGGATCTCTGGAAAGTGAGCCGGATCGAACTTGCGATCGCGGTGCTGACCGCCTCGAGCGTGGTGTTGTTCGACGTGCTGATCGGCATCGTCTTCAGCGTGGTCCTCAGCTTGGCGATCGCCGTCTACCGCATCGCCCGTCCGCACGACGCGGTACTGGGTGATGCCGCCGAGCTCGACGGTTGGGTGTCGGTCGACGCCTATCCGCAGGCCGTCGTCGAACCAGGCCTGTTGGTGTACCGCTTCGACGCGCCCCTCTTCTTCACCAACGCCGATCGATACTGCGACCGCGTCGTCCAGGCGCTTCGGAACCAGCCGGGCATCGAACGGTGGGTCGTGCTCGACATGGAAGGTGTCGGGTCGATCGACAGCACCGCGGTCGCGTCGCTGCGCAGGCTCGTCGTCGACGTCGGGCGGGAAGGAGTCGAGGTCATCGCCGTCGCCCGCGCCAACCCCCGCGCGCTCGACATACTCGGCCGTGGCGACCTCCTGGAGCCCGACGGGCCGTTCGTCGTCTACGCCACCATCAGCGCCGCGGTACGAGCGTTCCGAGCAAGCAATCCATAGGTTCTCGCGTCACCACGGGCCCTCAGGTGTCGGGTCGTCCGTGCCGGGCGAGTGCGGCGTTGCTCCAGGCCGGGTCGCCGGTGAGTTCACGGCCGAACCAATCGGGAGGGTCGAACGATGCTGCGACGTCCTCGGAAGCGAACTCGACCTCGGCGACGCACAGCCCGTCGAGCGTTCCGGCATAGATGTCGACTTCGGCCACGAGATCCGGCGTGTCGTCATCGAGCACGACTCGGTGGCGTGTCTTCTCGATTCGGCGGCCAGCGGTGTGTGGCCAGAGTGCCTCGGCCTGCGCGGCGGAGATCGCGACCTCGACCTCGGTGCGCGACAGCCCGGAGCCTGCTTTGACCGTGAGGTTGGATGCGTCGTCGGTGATCCGCACCCGCACCTCGACGGAATCCTCCTCGGCGATGTAGCCCTGCCTGATCTGCGTTCCGGGGCCGAGCCGGTCGTCGCTCGGTCGTCCGGGCAGGATGAACTTGCGTTCGATCTCGATCGTCACGTCATCAGTTTGCTCCGAGCGCTACCTTCGTGGCCCTGATGCGTGTGGTCACCTTCCGGGTTCCAGCACACGACACGTCGGACGTGATGCGTGCGCTCACTGAACTCGGGCTCGCGTTCGGACCACGGCGGACCGTGACGACGACGCTGGTCGACACCTTCGACGGGCGCCTGCATCGGGCCGGGCTGCGGCTCGAACTGCGTCGATCGGAGGGGATCGAACTCGTGCTGTCCGGTGAGCGCGTCGTCCCCGCGCACGTGGCAGTCGACGTTGCGCCGCGTGTGCTGGCCGATCTGCCGTCCGGGCCGTTCCGGGCGCGCATCGCCGAGTTGGTCGATGTTCGTGCGTTGTTGCCGCAACTTCGAGTGCGGATGGATCGCTCCACTGGTGTGTGGCGCGACCGAACCGGCAAGGTGGTGGCGATCGCCGAGTTCCACGAGGACGTCCAGCTCCTGGGCGGGCCGGCCATCGATCGGTTCACGACCGTGGAGATCCACGAGGTGCCGGGATACGCCAAACGTTCCGATCGCGTCCTCGAGGTCCTGCGCGACCTCGGCCTCGAGGCGCATGTGTCCGACACGCTGAGCCAGTGCGCACAGGTCGCCGGCATCGATCTTGCCGGCTTCAACTCGACTGCAACCGTGCCACTCGCATCTGGAATGGCGGCGCTGGAGGGATTTCGCGCCGTACTCACCAACCTCGAGGTGGCGATCGCCGCGAACTGGCAGGGCACGATCGATCAGATCGACCCGAAGTTCTTGCACGACCTGCGCATCGCGGTCCGACGCACGCGCACGGTCCTCGGGGCGTCCAAGTCTGTTCTCCCGGCCGCGATACTCGATCCCGCAAGGGAGGGGTTCGCGTGGCTGGCGGGTGCCACCGGGGCTGCCCGCGATCTCGATGTCTACCTGCTCGAGTGGGAGCGCTACACCGACCCCCTCGGAGTCGAAGCCGCAGCCGCGTTGGCGCCGGTGCGCCAATTGCTCGCGCAGCACGGTGCGGACGCGCACGCCGAACTGACGAGTGTGCTGCGATCCGAGCGAGCGGCTGAACTGATGGCCGAGTGGCGTCGCTGGCTGGCCGAGCCGCTCGGCGACGACACACTGCCGCGACGAGCCGACCGACCGCTCGGCAGGACGGTCGCCAAACGAATCGCACGAGCCCACAACACGCTGATCGATCGGGGGCGACTGATCGGACCCGACACGCCGGCAGACGACGTGCACAGTCTTCGCAAGGACGCCAAGAAGCTCCGCTATCTGCTGGAGTGCTTCGGCAGTCTGCTGCCCGACAAGGCCGGCAGGCAGTACGTGAAGCGGCTGAAGGCACTCCAGGAAAACCTGGGCGAGCATCAGGACGCCGAAGTCCACATGATGCTGCTGCGATCACTCGTCGCTGAACTCGACGCCACCGGAGCAACCGCTCGCACCATGGTCGCCATCGGTCAGCTCACCGAACGGCTCGACCAGACACGAGCAGCCGCCCGCGCCGAGTTCGCCGAACGCTTCGCCGACTACGACAGCGCGGCCACGAAGCGGTCCCTCGACGCCCTGCTCGAGGCGATCGACACATGAAGGTGCTCGCCACCTACAGCATCAAGGGCGGCGTCGGGAAGACGACGACCGCGGTCAACCTCGCCCACCAAGCAGCAGCCGATGGTTCACGGGTGCTGTTGTGGGACCTCGACCCGCAAGGGGCAGCAACGTTCTTCGTCCGGGTCAAACCCTTCGTCAAAGGCGGCGCCCGGCGTCTCATCAGAAAGTCCGGGTCGCTCGAAGCGAACATCCGCGCCACCGACGACCCCGCTGTGCACATCGTGCCCGCCGACTTCTCGCTGCGCCATCTCGACCTCGCCCTGGACGACACGAAACACCCCACGCGGCGCCTCGCAGCAATCCTCGAGCCGATCGCCGACCGGTACGACGTCGCGCTCCTCGACTGTCCTCCAGGGATCACGCTCACCAGCGAAAGCGTGTTCGGCGCCGCCGACGCGCTGATCGTGCCGACCATCCCCACCACGCTCTCCGCGCGCACCCTCGACCAACTCACCGACTTCCTCGCCCAGCACCCACCGGCGCCGCTCGTCCTGCCGTTCGCCTCGATGGTCGATCGACGCAAACGTCTGCAACGTGAGATCGTCGCCCACCTGATGACCGACATCACCGGGTTCCTGCCCACCGCGATCCCGAACGCGAGCATCATCGAGCAGATGGGGATCCAACGATCACCGATCGCTGCGTTCGCCCCCAAGAGTCCCGCCGCGCTTGCCTACCGACAACTGTGGGCCGACATCACCGAACGACTCTGGGCCTGAGTTCTGCGAGTTCTGCGAGCCGACCGAGGTCGCCGGCGAGGTTGTGGCGCATCATGCGCGCGAGCAGACGCCCGAACATCCGCTCTGCACCGGTGAGACGGATGTGCATCGTCAGCTCGACCACGCAGCTCGACTCGTCCAGCGGCTCGACGCTCCTGGTGCCGTGCGCCTTCGACGCGTTCCAGGCGAACGAGTGCCCGGCTCGCAGGTCGGTGACCTCGCCGGGAATTCGGTACGTACGGCCGCCGAACCGGAGGACCTCGAGCGTGGTGGTGCCCGTGCGGGCGGGTCCCGGGGGCTGCGGGTTCATCGCCGAGACGCCTTTGCGCCAGCGGGGATCGACGTCGTAATCGGACACGAGCGCCCAGACCGTGGCTGCCGGGCGTTCGATGACGGCGGTCTCGTGAAATGTCGCGGTCCGCACGTCAGCTCCAGAATTCGTCGACGGGAGCCTGGTCCCGGTTGTGGAACCAGATCTCGGCGATGCGGTCGTCGTCACCGAGCCGGAACAGGTGGATGGTGTGGTTGACGAGTGGAGTGCGCCCGGCGCGTTGGGCGGTCACCCGCACGTAGGCGCCAATGTGAGACTTGCCGCCGAGGACCTCGATCAGCTCCATGTGCTCGCCGTCGGTGGTGGCCTCGCGGGTGCGCTGCAGGAAGCCGCCCACGCCCGCGAGGCCGTGGTGATCACCAGACAGTGGATGAACGCCCGGTACGTGCAGGATCACGTCGGGCTCGAGCGATGACGCGAGCACGGACGGATCGAATGCTCCTGGAGTGGAATAGAGCGCCTCGATTCGATCGGTGATGTAGTTCATGTTCGTATAATACGAATTCGAATATTCGAAGTCAAATAATTCCATTTCGTATCATCGTTGGCTAGAGTCGCTGTCATGGCCGACGTCGTCGACGAATTCATCGAGCAGTGGCGCGCGGAGCGACCCGACCTGCGGCTCGACGCCATGGCGTCCATCGGGCGTCTCGGGCGGGTGATGGGTCTGGGTACTCGGGTGATCGAGGCGACCCTGCAGCGGCACGATCTGCGCCTGAGTGACTTCGATGTGCTCGCAACACTGCGCCGCCTGGGCCCGCCCTATGTCGCGGCGCCGTCGCGGGTCACACAATCGCTGATGCTGTCGCCGGCGACCCTGACGAGTCGCCTCGACCGGCTCGAGAACATGGGGCTGGTCGAGCGACGCGCCGATCCGGAGGATCGTCGCAGCCTGCTCGTGGCGCTCACCGACGCCGGTTTCGACCGGGTCGACGCCGCGGTCACCGATCATGTCGAGACCGAGGAGGCAGATCCTCGGCGTGCTCACGGCGAAGCAGCGTCGGTCGCTCGACGACGCGCTCAGCACGTTGTTGCAGTCGCTGGAATCCGGGCCAGACCCGCAGCACCATCGCGAACCGAACGCGAAATGACCGCCCGTAGCGGCGAGTGCCGGAGCGATGCGCTGGAGCGCGAGCGGTCGAGTCTTCAGGCGAAGAATGCGTCCATCGCCGCTTCGTCGCTGAACATGTTGTCGAGCGAGACGATCTTGCCGTCGCGGACGACCATGCGCTGCAGGGCGCTCTGGTCCAGGGTCATGCCGTCGCGTTCAGCGGTCATGTGGAAGAAGCCGAGCACGGAGTCGTCGCCGACGGCGACCAGATCGCGCGGCCGTGCCGAGAACGTCCCGCCACTGATCTCGAACACGGTGCGCGCGACGTCGCCGATCTCCTGATGGCCGCGTCGCGGGCCGGCGATCTTCGAGTGGCCGGCGTTGGTCCACACGCCGTCGTCGTCCCACAGGGACAAGAAACCTTCGAGGTCGGCAGCAACCCAGTAGTCCCAGGCCTGCTGCGCGACGCTGAGCGGTGAACGATCCCCCATCATGAGCCCCTCTCTCCCACGAAGAACGGTACGCCGAGTCGGCGCTGATGACCAGGAGGAATCTGCCGCTCGTCCGCTACAACCGAAACTGACGGGTGGAGCCCACCGTGGGCGTGGTGCACGACCTGAAAGACTGGGTGATCGTGGTTGACGACGATCGACGTGCGATGTGGAACGCCAACGCAGGGTCGTGGACAGAGCTGTCGCGTGCCGGGTTCGACGTCTATCGCGACCTGGTGAACACGCCGGCGTTCTTCGCCATGCTGCCGTCGGTTGCGGACTGCTCTGGACTCGATCTGGGCTGCGGTGAGGGTCACAACACTCGTCTGCTCGCCGAGCGGGGTGCGAACGTCGTCGCCCTCGACATCGCAGACGCGTTCGTCGCGGCCGCTGCGGCAGTCGGGCGCAGCGGTGTCAGGTTCGTCATCGCTGACGGCGCGACGCTGCCGTTCGCCAGCGGATCCTTCGACTTCGTGACCGCCTTCATGAGCCTGATGGACGTCGGCGACCCGGAGTCGACCTTGCGCGAGATGCAGCGCGTGCTCAAGCCGGACGGGTTCGTCCAGTTCTCCGTCGTGCACCCTGCGACGGCGACCCCGATCCGACGCTGGGTCGACGACGAATCTGGCCGGCGCGAGGCGCTGGCGATCGGGAACTACTTCTTCGAAGGCCCGATCACCGAGCGATGGACCTTCGGCGCCGCACCCGCTGAGATCCGCGAGCGTCACGAGCCCTTCACGGTCACGTATGCACGGCGCACCCTGACGGGATGGGTGAACGCCGTGCTGGCGGCCGGGCTCTCGATCGAGGCGATCGCCGAGCCTCATGCCGACGAGGAGACCGCACGCGACCACCCCGAAGTCGCCGACACGAGGATCGTCCCGTACTTCCTGATACTGCGCGCTCGCAAGCCGCTCGCGTTGAACTCGTCGTGAGCCGCAGATCGTCAGTCGGTCTGACCGGTCGGACCGCCTTGACCCGAGCCCGCAGGCTCGTGCACGATTCCAGGCAGACAGATGGCACTGCCGATGAGTGCTGCAGTCAGCGACGCGACGAGCACACCGAGCTTCGCCTCGTCGGCATGAATGCTCTCGCCGAACGCGAGGTCGGTGACGAAGAGCGACACGGTGAAGCCGATTCCCGCGAGCGCGCCGGCACCGACCACATATCGTTTGGTCACCGAGTCCGGCAGTCTGCCGACCCGGAGGCGGACGGCGAGCAAGGTGGCGATCGTGATCCCGATCGGCTTGCCGAGCACGAGTCCGAGGATCACACCCCATGTCACCGGTTGCGACATGATGTGACCGAACTCGCCGGTGGGCACTCGGATGCCCGCGTTGGCGAGTGCGAACACGGGCACGACGACGAATGCCGACCAGGGATGCAGCCGGAACTCGAGCCATTCCACGACCGACACCGACTCCTGGGCATGACGTGACAGCCGAGACGCAGCCTGGATGTCCTCGAGTTCGAGCAATTCGCCGAGCTCCGCAGCATCGACGAGCGTCGGATCACGACGCGGGGTCACGGGCGCGAGGAGCCCGAATGCGACCCCGGTGAGCGTCGTGGAGATGTGGGCTTCGTGGAGGCTCCACCAGCAGAGCGCTCCGAGCGCGAGATACACACCGATGAACGGAACCCTGGACCGCATGAGGTAGGCGACGACGACGGTCGACACCGCCGCCGCCAGCCATGGGAGTGAGACGCCGTTGCTGTAGAAGATGGCGATGACGACGATGGCGCCGATGTCGTCGGCGATCGCCAACGCGAGCAGGAACAACTTGAGCCATGACGGCACGCGTCGGCCGAGCAGGGCGACCACGCCGGCGACGATCGCGATGTCCGTCGCCATCGGGATCCCCCACCCCCGTGAGCCGCTTCCACCTGCGTTCAGCATGGCGAAGATGACGGCCGGGGCGATCATCCCGCCGGCGGCGGCGATCACGGGAAGCGCCGCCTGCTTCGGGTCTCTCAGCTCGCCCTGGGTGACCTCCCGTTTGATCTCGAGTCCGGCGACGAAGAAGAACAGCACCATCGCCAGGTCGTTGATCCAGTCGCGCAGCGTCAGGCTCAGCTCTTGCGACCCGATCGACACACTGATGTCGGTGCCCCAGAGTTCGAAGTAGCTCGACCACCATGGTGAGTTGGCCCACGCCAGCGCGATGAAGGCGGCGAGGACGAGGAGCACCCCCGCGCTGGCCTCCGCGTGGAGAAAGTCCACGAGGGGGCGAATTCGCCGTGGCGCCGATCTGTCAGGTTCGACTCCGATGTGGGAGGGAGGGGTCGACAAGGAGGTCATTCTGGTGGCTCGCAGGGTTCACCGTCGTGCGCGGATGGCAGCCGATGCGCGACAGCGCTCCTGGTCGAGGACAGACCAGGAGCGCCGCCGCAACTCGACGACGACGCGCCGTCGTCGGTCCTAGAGGGCGTCCGCTCCTTCTTCTCCGGTGCGGATCCGAACGAGCCGGTCGACGCTGGTCACCCAGATCTTGCCGTCACCGATCTTTCCGGTGCTGGCAGAACCGGCGATCGCTTCGACGACCGCATCCACCGTTCCGTCGTCGACCACGACGGTGAGCTCGACCTTGGGAACGAAGTCGATCTTGTACTCGGCTCCGCGATAGGTCTCGGTGTGTCCGCCCTGTCGGCCGAAACCGCGGACCTCGGTCACCGTGACGCCGGCGACCCCTACGGCCTTCAGTGCATCCTTGACGTCATCGAGTTTGAACGGTTTGACGATTGCCGTGATGAGTTTCATGTAGTGCTCCTGGCTCTCTCGGACCGCTCAGCGGCTCACGAATTCGGGGTATGCGGCGACGCCCATCTCCGGGATGTCGAGACCTGCGATCTCGTCTTCCTCGCTCGAGCGGATGCCGCCCTTGCCCATGGACTTGGAGATCTTGTCCTGGAGTTTGAAGAAGCCGAAGGCGAGACCGAAGATGACGGTCCAGATCACCGCGAGGCCGAGTGCCTGCGCACCGAGCTGGCCCCAGTCGCCCTTGATGATGCCTTCGACTCCTTCGCTCGTCGAACCGTTCCAGGCGGCGCCGTAGCTGCCGTTGGAGAAGATGCCGACGGCGAGCACACCGAACGAGCCGCACACACCGTGGACCGAGATCGCGCCCACCGGGTCGTCGACCTTGAGCTTGCGCTCCACGAAGAACACCGACTCGATGACCAGTACGCCGGCGATGCATCCGATGACGGCTGCCGCCCATGGAGCGACGAACGCGCACGGCGCGGTGATTGCCACGAGACCGGCGAGCATGCCGTTGGCCATCATGCCGGGGTCTGGCTTGCCGGTGCGCTGGGTGATCCACAGCATGGCGATGATGGCGCCGAAGGCACCGGCGATCGCGGTGTTCGTCGCGACCGTTGCGAACTGGACGTCGGTGGCGGCGAAGGTCGACGCGGCGTTGAAGCCGAACCAGCCGAACAGCAGAATGAACGTGCCGAGCAGGGCCATCGGGATGTGGTGGCCCGGGATCGCCTTCGGGGTTCCGTCGGCATCGAACTTTCCGATGCGTGCTCCGAGCACGAGTGCACCTGCGAGGGCAGCTGCGCCACCGACCGCGTGCACGACGCCGGAACCGGCGAAGTCCGTGTATCCCGCGCCGAGGTTCATGGTGTCCCACGTCTTCGCCAGCCAGCCGCCGCCCCACGTCCACGCCGCGAACAGCGGGTAGTAGATGGCGCCGCAGAACAGGCCCCAGATCACGAAGCTGCCCCACTTCCACCGTTCAGCCATCGACCCGGTCGGGATCGTGGCAACGGTGTCCATGAAGGCGACCATGTAGAGGAAGAGCCCGAGCAGGGCCGGCGTGATCGTGCCGGTGCTCAACGCCCAACCTCCCTGGAACAGGAACACCCAGTTTCCCGACCCGAGGAGCGGTTCGCCGACCGGAGAATCCAGACCGATGAGGGATGTACTGAATCCGCCGAAGGCAAGTGGGAAACCGATGAAGAAGAAGCCGATGAAGCCGAGGCCGAAGATGGCGAAGTTCGTCGAGACGACGTGGGCCGCGTGCTTCGCCCGACAGAAGCCGGTCTCGACGAGCGCGAATCCCGCTTGCATGAAGATGACCAAGACCGCACCGATGACGACCCAGAGCAGGTTGACCTGCTGGCCGAGCACGGTGACGGGATCGGGTTCTTGGGCATTGGCGATTGTCGGGAACAGTGCGATCGCACCGAGTCCCGCGACTGCGCCAAGTGTGAGTCGAAGCGCACGTTTGCGCACGAAGTTCCTCCTGGTAGAGCGATAGACGGGCACCCCTGCTCGGCTGCGTTGCCGCCCAGGTTGCGGCGCACTGTAAGCCGGACGCATTTCGCGGGTATCGCTCAAATGTTTCCAATGCATTAACCCGGCGGGGCGACCAGCTCGCATCTCAACGGTGCCGTCGGACGCGAGACTGACTCGCGATCAACGCATCGTCAGCGTGAGTCGGAAGCGACTCGCAGCATCCTCGATCGCGTCGACCAGTCGATCGACCGAACCGCCACAGGCGGTCAGATCCTCGGCGGACAACAGTGGCAGATAGCCCCTGCCGGTCTCGGCGACGACGACGGGCACCCGCCCTCCGGCGGCGTCGCGGACCACCTGCGGCTGATCGTCACGATGGTACGTGTCGAACGGGATCGACATCTCGGCTTGACACGCCTTCCACTCGGGCCGACGCCGAACCGAGCCGTGTGTGATGGCGCACAGAGCGCAGTGTCGTCGGCCGAGCCGGGCGCCAACCCAATATGCCAACTCGCCACGAACCGTGTGGTCGGCGTCGTAGACCCCGATCAGCCGCACGATCCGATTCATCTGCGACACGTCCGCCGAACTCATCGAGAGATCATCGCCGACCGCGCGAGACATCGCTGGAATTCGGCATCACCGGGTGTCAGCCGGAGACGTCTCATTGCGTGTTGCCGGCGTCCTGGTTGGAGGCCGACGCTCGCGCGTGGCGTCTCGCCGCGCCGCCTCATCGCCGAACAGCCATTGGTCGAGGAGCAGGAACTTTGTCACCCACAACGCTCCGAAGCAGGCGATGTTGGCCACGGAGACTGCTACTGCCGATTGCCACCGCACTTCGATCGCGGCGACGGCGGCGGTGCTGGCAATCAGGCCGAGGAACGTGTACGTCCAGAACGGAAGAATTTCACCCGTCACACTGCAATCACCCGTCTTGCCCCAGACCCAGCGACGGAGAATCACGAACGCGGGTAATCGCCGACAGGCCGACGGCATCGATGGTGGCGGCGAGCACGCGCCGACCGGGGTGAGACGATGAAGCTCAGCAGGAGGGTCTGCGTCACGACGACGTTCATGACCGACACAGCGCCGAATCGCCACCAGCGCTGCAGGTTCGCTCGCGTTGATCCTGTCTGGCTACGCACGGCACGCTCCCGTCGGGCTCGAACCTTCTTCTCGTACGGTACTTGGCCGAGCCTATCGCGATCCGTCGGGCGTCGCAGCGGATTACGAAGGATGGCAGATCCCGCTCGACCTGAGGCCGAGCGGGATCCGGTTGTCGTTCAGCGTCGCAGACGCTCTTGTTCCGGCGAGAGATTCGGTTGAATGTCACGCCGGCGCGCCATGAGGATCGCAGCGAGGCCCGCCATCGCCCATGGAGCACTACCGGTCACCGGCAGCGCCGCCGTTGGCTGCTGCCTCGCCCGATGGTGTGCTGGTTTCAGGTGGCCGCGACCGGGCTCGAGTCGACCTGAGCGGTCGCCGCTGGTCGGCTCGCCGCTCCCGTGGCGGTTGGTGGATCGATCGTCACGTCTCGCTGCAAGTCCTCGGCGGGTGCTGCAGGTGGGTGTCGTCGACTCGCCAGCGGCGGTCGCGTCGGCGGTCGCACGGCGAGGTGGTTTCGTCGACGTCTCGCCGACATCGGTGGGACGGTGATCCACCGGGCAGCATGCGTCGTCTCGCTCGGTCGGCGGCGGCCGTGTCGGGTGTCGACTCGCTTCAGTCGACGGCGCCGTGGTCGTCGTGTCCGACCGTCGGTCGGCGGGCGTCGAACGTGGTCGTCAGGCTGTCCCCGTCGGTCGGCGGATGCTGGCGAGCGCGGACGCAGCACTTGAAGTTGTCGAACTTCGTCGAAGCTCGCCTGGCGAAGTCGGCCTGGCTGCTGAGCACTGCACCTGATGCAGCTCGACGCCAGCCGTTGTTGCGGCGTGTCGAGCGACACTGGAGTCTCGGCCGAAGACGGCCGAAGCTGCACGTCGAATTCGTGCCGTCGGCACCGCTGCAACGATAGTCGGTGGCCGACCGCTGCTCCTGCCGCACGGCTCGACAACTTTGCTCCCGATTGCCCGGATGCGATCGACTCGCACGTAGTGAAGTTGCCCGCGGGCAAATTCTCGCCCCGGAGGTACACGGCTTCCTTGGAGCCGTATTGAGCGTTGCCATTGACCAACTCTCCGGATTGGTCGGTCGTTTTCACGGAACCGGTCATCGGCACCGTCAGCGGGGCGATTGCAGGAGCGTCAGTCGTCACGGCAGGCGACGGGTCGACCTGCTGATTCATAACTGGCAACGTGACGACGGCTGCCGGTTCGTTGACCACCGGTTCGTTGACCACCGGTTCGTTGACCACCGGTTCGTTGACCACCGGTTCGTTGACCACCGGTTCGTTGACCACCGGTTCGTTGACCACCGGTTCGTTGACCACCGGTTCGTTGACCACCGGTTCGTTGACGACCGCGCGGTTCGTCGACCACCGGTTCGTTCGCTACCGACGGGCGCCGTTCGTCGACCAGGCCGGTTCGTTGACCACCGGTTCGTCGACCACCGGTTCGTTGACTGCCGGCTCGTTGGCTGCCGGCTGTCGTCGACGACCTCGGTGACGGCCGCGCCGTCCGGTTCCCCTTCCGCCATGGCAGTGGCGCCCGTCGTGCTGCCGACCACGAGAGCGGTCGCGGCGGTGACGGACAGCAGCGCGGCAACCTTGCGCAGTCTGCTGGATCGTTTCGGGGTGAACACGGTTGGTCCTCCTTGGTAAAGCCGAGTGCCGTTGCATCCGGTTGACGACCATGGTATCGCATGAAACTTTGGTTAAGATCTGACACAGGTAAGAGTTGGACCAGAGTCCGGCGCATGCGCAACGAGATCGCGCCTGGACGAAGTCAGATCCGCGTCGAACCGCCCGGCTGACCCACCGAGACCATCCCCACCTGATCGTCGCCATCACCGACACCGAGTTTCGCTGTCCAGCTCCGACGACGACAGGGTCGAGTTGACCATCAACGACATCGCCGCTCGCGGCGCGATGCCGCAATCTCCGATCTTCGTGCTCGACGACCACGAGATAGTCACCGGACGTCCGCGACCTCCTCGAAGCCAGGAGGACTTCACCGTGACGGTCGAAGCCGGAGCGCAGACGATGCGGTCCGTCAGATCCCGCCGCGCTCGATCCGGATGTGGCAATTTCCGATCTCCGGCTTCGATGGCAACTCGCGTCAGCACCTGCCGCGAGATCCGCTCTCGTCATCCACGCACGGCCTGATGAGCCTGACGTCGCGTCATGCCTGGTAGATACTGGTGGAGACGATGGGAATCGAACCCACGACCCCCTGCTTGCAAAGCAGGTGCTCTAGCCAACTGAGCTACGTCCCCGGAACGGGACCCCACGAGTGGGGCGCCAACACGATAGCGGTGGGATCATCCCGCACGACGTTGCGTTACCAGCCCGATCCGAGTTGACGGCCGCTCGATTCCTAGGATCACCCGATGCCACGAATCCAATTCGGTACGTTCCTCGCCCCCCACCATCCGTCCGGGGAGAACCCGACCCTCCTGTTCCAGCGTGACGTCGAGTTCGCCGCGCACCTCGACCGGCTCGGCTTCGACGAGTTCTGGTGCGGCGAGCACCACTCGTCCGGCTGGGAGATGATCGCCTCACCCGAGATGTTCCTCGCCGCGGCCGCGCAGCGCACCCACCGCATCCGACTCGGCACGGGAGTCGTCAGCCTCCCGTATCACCACCCGTTCAACGTCGCCCAGCGCATGGTGCAGCTCGACCACATGTCGAACGGCCGGGCGATGTTCGGTTCGGGCCCCGGTGCGCTCCCCTCCGACGCCCGCACGCTCGGCATCGATCCCATGGTGCAGCGCGACCGGCAGGACGAAGCGATCGGCGTGATCCTGCGCCTGCTCCGCGGCGAGGAGCGGTTCAGCTACCACAGCGAATGGTTCGAGCTCAACGAGGCCAAGCTCCAACTCCTGCCGGTGCAGGACGACATGCCGATGGTGACGGCGTCGTCGATCTCGCCGTCGGGGATGACGCTGGCCGGCAAGTACGGCATGGGTGTGTTGTCGATCGCGTCCAACTCCACCGAGGGGATCCAGGCGCTCCCCACACAGTGGAGCTTCGCCGAGGACGCCGCGGAGAAGCACGGCCAGACGGTCGACCGGAAGAACTGGCGGGTGATGATGGCGTTCCACCTCGCCGAGTCACGCGAGCAGGCGCGCAACGAGGCCGTCGACGGGCTGCAGCGCTGGCACAACGAGTACAACGTGTGGACACTCGGGCGCCCGAACGCCACCGCCGTCGACGACAAGTGGGCGCTGCTCGAGCAGACCACCGGTGACGGCGCGGTCGGGGCTGGGGCAGCGGTCATCGGAACGCCCGATGATCTCGTCGCCGGCATCCGCCATCTCCAGGAGGTCACGGGCGGTTTCGGAGTCGTGCTCGGCTTCGCGCACGACTGGGCGAACCGCGAGGCGACGCTGCGGTCGTGGGACCTGATGGCGCGGTACGTGATCCCCGAGATCAACGGCACGACCGCCGGCATCCGCGAATCACAGGCGTACCTCAACGCCAACCAGGCCGAGTTGATGGCCGGTGCATCGAAGGCCGTCGTCAGCAAGATCCTCGAGAACGAGAAAGCGGCCGCGGCGTTGGCGACCACGATGGAACAGGCCGCTCAGGCCGCCGCCGACAACTCGGCGAAGGTGTCGGAGTTCCGACCCGGCGCGGGCGTCCCGACGGCCGACTGACGCGCAATGCGTGATCAATCTGCGCACGTGGGCCGCAGATTGATCACGCAGTCGGCGCTTGGCCGCCGCTCGCCGCTCGCACGGCGGAGATCTGAAGGATCGGACGGCGGCGATCAATCGTCCTTGAGGGCGACGGCGTTCGGGGTGACGTTCATCTTCGGTTCGTACTCGGCGACCTCGACAACTCGCGCCTGGCCCTGGTACTTCTCCCGCAGCTGCGTGAGGCACGCCGGGCAGGGGCCGTAGAACTCCTCGGTCGTGAGGGTCGTGCAGCGGGGACAGTTGAACTCCACCGACCCGAACTTAGTGCGGCCTACGATCAACGCCGATGACGACGTCGGATCTGCCAACGGGCACGCCGGCCGGACACCGCGAGATCGTCGAGCACGAGGAGCCTCCTCGGGAACCGA
This sequence comes from Ilumatobacteraceae bacterium, assembly GCA_963752815.1. GTDB lineage: Bacteria > Actinomycetota > Acidimicrobiia > Acidimicrobiales > Ilumatobacteraceae > Sva-07. The sequence goes on from CAVVZI010000015.1 coordinate 642,125, forward strand.
ATTTCCTCCTCCGCCGAGCGATCGTCGTCGGTTCGGTCGTGGCGCTGATCGCCGCGCTCGCCGTCGGTGTCGGCAAGTTGCTCGAGCGTGACCACGACAGCGTCACGACGGGGGCCGCGCCAGCCGAGTGGGACACGGTGGTGCTGATCGACGACCGCACCGGTCAGGTCATCCTCACCGATGGATCGGGAGAGGAGCAGGCTCGCTTCGCCTCCGGAGTGCGATCGGCGACCGACGCGCTGGCCGTCGGCCCGACGCTGGTCGTGTCGTCTGCCGAGGCTGCCGCCGTGGTCGACGTCGCCACCGAGTCGTCACAGAACTTCGATTTCGCCACGACGCCCACCGGTGTGGTGATGCCCGCGGGCAGCGCGGCGACCCTGTTGGTCGGTTCGAGCGCCGGCGATCGGGCCGTACTCGTGCACGGGCCGTCGGGCGACCTCATCGACACGGAGGCTTCGGCACCGATCGCCGGCGCGGCGTACGACGTGGCGACCGCGGTCGCCTCGCCATCGGGACGCGAGGTCCTCGTCACCGACTCCGGCAATTTCCAGAGCGTGCTCTTCTCGTTCGACCGGGGTGAACCGTCGTACTTCCCCGGCCGGGCGCTGGCTGTCGACGACTCGCTCGTGGTCACGACGCAGACCGTCGGCGGCGAATCGAGCGTCAGCGTCTTCGATCACGATGGCGAGACCGTCACCGATGCGCGGACGGCGTCGGTGCGGGCCGGCATGATCGCCGGCGACCACGTGATCCTCGTCACCATCGACGGTGACGTGCTCGACCTTGCCACGTCGTCGGGCGAGACATCCTCGATCGGGACCACCACGATCGCGCCGATCCGATCCGCGGCGGTGAGCCCGACGGGTGACCGGCTGATCGTCGTCGGCGAAGGCGGTACCGCGATCATCGACGGCCACGGGGACGTGATCGCCGAGGTGTTCGGCGCGGTGCCGATCGAAACCGGCATCAACGAACTCGCCACCAGGACGGCGGCCTGTGTGGTCGTCCTCGACCAGGTGGACGCGGGGATGACGGTCGTGTCGCTCGACGACGGGTCAGTCGTCGCCGAGGCCGACGATCCGAACGGTGCCGCCGCCGGGGACGTCCTCGCCTCGGCAGACGGATGCACCGCGGCCACGCCCGCCGGCCACGGCGTGACCATCGTCGCCGCTGACCATGTCGGCACGATCGCAGGCACCACCGACCTGCGATCCCTCGCGCCCGACGCGGCGGCGATCGTCGTCGCCACCGAAGCGCGCCTCCAGCTGCAGCCCGTCGCCACCGGCGATTCGTCCGATGCGTCCGATGCCGCCGAGCCCACCGATCTCGGCCCCGATTCCCGACTCGTTCTGTTCACGGACCGCTGAATGGGAGACGACCCGACGGCAGAGGGCGAGGTGGTGGAGATCGTCAACGGCAACACCGTGTGGCGATTCGAGACCGAGTTCCTCACCTCGAACTGGACATGCCTGTACGGACGCGGATGCAAGGGCATCCTCGACCACGACGCCACCGAACTCGGCCAGGGATGTTGCTCACTCGGCGCCCACTTCGGAGACGGCCCCGCCGGCGAGGCCGAAGCGATGACGGTGTCGGCCTACGCCTCGATGATCGAACCCGAGCGCTTCCAGTACCACGACGTCGCGCACTCGGACACGATCGACGAGGAGACCGGCGCCAACGGGATCTTCGGCGACGAGGCCCGGACGCACACTCGCGTCGTCGACGGCGCCTGCGTCTTCCTCAACCGCCCGGGTTTCGCCGGAGGCGCCGGGTGCGCGCTCCATCTCGCCGCGCTCGACGCGGGCGACTCCCCCACCGAGTGGAAGCCGTCGGTCTGCTGGCAGCTCCCGCTGCGGATCGACTGGCAGGAGATCGGCGATGACTCCGAATCGGCGACCGTGCGCCGGTGGTCGAGAGGCGACTGGGGCGACCAGGGCCGCACCATGGCGTGGTGCTGCACCGAGCGCACCGACGGCGGCGAGGCGTACTCGGGCGACACGGCGGTCGTCGAATCGCTCCGTGACGAGCTGATCGCACTCGCCGGCGAGCCCGTGTACGTCGAACTCCGCCGCCGTCTGGGCTGAGCCCCGACCGGATCAGTTCGAACGCAGCATCCGCCCCGCGAGGACCCCGGTGTGTTCGCCGTGATCCATGAACTCGTACCCGTTCACGAACGTGTGGTCGTAGCCGGACGCGCCCTGGATGTACCGTCCGGCGCCGTTCGGCAAGTCGTACACGAACTCGGGTTGCGGCAGCGTCAGGCCGTCGAAGTCGATGACGTTGACGTCCGCGAAGTGCCCGGCCACGAGTCGACCGCGGCGGCGGACGCCGAACAGGTCGGCGGTGTCGGACGTCAGCCGACGAACCGCCTCCTCGATGCTCCAGCGCTGGCGCTCGCGGACCCAGTACGTGAGGAAGAACGTCGGCTGGCTGGCGTCCATGATCTGGCTGACGTGCGCTCCGGCATCGGCGAGGCCCAGCGTGACGACAGGGTCGTCGAGCATCGCTTCGACCGCCGCGAGATCCTGGTTGAGGAACGGCATGCTGGCGACCAGTTGGCCATCGGTCTCGAGCGCGAGTTCGATGAACGCAGCCGCGGGACTGACCCCGCGTTCGATGGCGATCGCCGCCAGCGAATCTGCCGGGTCGCAGTCGTAGCGGGCGTCCCCGCCCGGCGGAAGGACGTACAGCTGCTCGAGGTCGACCGGGGTCCCGTGGACGTCGGCTTCGCTGATGAGCGTCTGGCGGAACGACGCGTCGCGCAACATCTGCAACTTGCGGCCGTTGACCGCGGTGCGCAACTGCTGCCACGACGGCGACTTGTCGAACGGTGTGCGCGTCTCGAGGCCGAACAGGATTCCCACACCGCGGGCGGTGGTCTGCGGCCGGAGGTTGGCGCCGGCGTCGTTCTCCTCGTGGGCGAAGCCGATGACGGCGGCGCTGAGCCCCGGGCGCTTGTCGGACTGCGTCAGGCCGAAGCTCACCGGTCGACCGCTCTGGCGACTGATCTCGCCCATCAACGTGACCTCGGAGCGCGAGTTGTCGAAGCGCTCGTTGTCGCGTTCCCCGAGGCGCATCGCCCCTTCGAACACGCCGGCGTCGTGACGGCCGAGCACCTCGGCGAACGCCAACAGTTCGTCGGCGGTGGCGTGGGTGCCGGGCACGGGTCGTCCGTCGGGCACGCGGTGCAGGAAGGTCCGGCTGGTCGACACACCGAGCGCGCCGGCGCTCATCGCCTCGTCGACGAGGCGGGCCATCGCCACCACGTCGTCACCCGACGCCGGTGCCTCGTCGAGCCCACGCTCGCCCATCACGTACGTCCGCAGCGCACAGTGGCCGACGAGCCCGCCGGTGTTCGGACCCTTCGGCAGCCGGTCGATCGACTCGTAGTACTCGCCGTACGTCTCCCAGTCCCACGGCAGCGCGTCGAGGATCGCCTCGCGGGGGATGTCCTCGACGCTCTCCATCATCTCCGCCAGCACCGCGCGGTCCGCCGGCTTGCACGGCGCGAACGTGACCCCACAGTTGCCCATCACCACGCTGGTCACGCCGTGCCAGCAACTGGACGTGCCGATCGGATCCCACGCGATCTGGGCGTCGAGGTGGGTGTGGATGTCGACGAAGCCCGGGGTGACGAGCCGTCCCTCGGCGTCGATCTCGCGCCTCCCCACCTCTTGGACGCCGCCGTCATCCAGCCTCGTGATCTCGCTGATCACGTCGCCGGAGATCGCGACATCGGCGACGAACGCGGGCGCGCCCGTGCCATCGACGACGGTTCCTCCTCGGATGACGATCTCAGGTCTCATGTTCTCCCGCGAACGCTGATGACTGACGGCTGAAACGAGGGCTTTGTCTAGCGGGCCCACATGTCGGGCAGGAAGTCAGTCGCGTGACAGTTCGGTGACAGACGATCGATCAGCCCGTCTACCTGGACTTTTACGGCACGTGGCGGGGATGGATCAGGACCTCCGCGGCGACCGGGGTGAACCCGGCACCGAGGAACGCACGGAGCGAGGCCGCATTGCCCGGCGCAACCTGGGCCCAGACGACCGCACCAGCGGGCGCCTGATCGAGCCCCGCCGCGATCAGTGCGCGCCCGGCACCGCTCGACGCCGTCGCCGTTCCGAGGAGTTCCACCGAGATCTCCAACCTGCCGACCAAACCGTGACCGAGCGTCACGAGACCACGTTCATCGCCGAACACGCGCACGTTGCGCCGGTGCCTTCTCGCACGGACGACGCGAGGGTGGGCATCGAGATCGTCCCGGGCAACGAGCCCGTTGACGGTCCGTCCGCCGGTTCCACGGGCGACGAGCACCGCATCGTGTGAACCGATCGCACCGCCCGGGCCGGCCAACCAGCGGAGCAGATCCGGATGGCCCGCGCCACCGAACCCGTTCGCTCCCCGATCGACGACCTCGGTCGACGGATGCGTGGTGAGCACGAACGCGTGGCCGGTGAACTCGACCACGGCGTGGGTGCCCGAGTCGTCCGGCGGATGGACTTCAGCGAGACCGTCGACCGCCGGGAAGCGACCGTCGGCCGCGGCCTGCAGCGCTTCGGACAGAGCATGCACGACGTCCGACACTACGTTCGGGCCATGCGCGTCGATGTCATGTCCGTTCCGAAGCCGTTGCGTGAGATGGGTGCGGTCGCCCAGTCCGCGGTGGACGCCGGTTTCACCGGGATGCTGCTGACCGAGGGCGGCCGGACGGCGTTCTCGGCGGCCACCGCGGCCGCGGTCGCGGCGCCGGGACTCGAGCTCTCGACGGGTGTCGCCGTGGCATTCCCCCGCAGCCCGATGATCACCGCCCAGTTGGCATGGGAACTCCAGGAGCTCACCGGCGGTTCGTTCCGGCTGGGTCTCGGTACCCAGGTTCGGACGCACGTGGTGCGGCGGTACGGCGTCGAGTTCGAACATCCCGGGCCACGTCTGCGTGACTACGTCCGCGCCGTCAAGGCGTGCTTCGCCGGGTTCCGCGGTGAACCCCTCGATCACCACGGCGAGTTCTACGAGCTGACGTTCCTCAACCGGCAGTGGAGCCCCGGGCCCATCGACGAGCCCGATCCCAAGGTCGACATCGCCGCGGTCAATCCGTGGATGCTGCAGATGGCGGGTGAGGTCGCCGATGGAGTGCACGTCCATCCGCTCGGCGAGCCCGGCTACCTGGCCCGCCATGTGCTGCCCGGGCTGGCCGAGGGCGCGGCACGCGCCGGTCGCGACGCCGGGGAGCTGACCGTGATCGTGCCGGCGCTCACGATCGTGGGCGACACCGACGAGGAGGTCGCCACCGCTCGCGAGCGGGCGCGGATGTCGCTCTCCTTCTACGGCTCGACGCCGAACTACGCCTTCATCTGGGACGAGGCCGGATTCGAGGGGACCACCGCACGCGTGCGTGAGCGGCAGAAGGCGGGCGACTTCGCGGGGATGGCCGCCGAGATCACCGACGAACACGTCAGTGCGTTCGCCACCGAGGCGACGTGGGACACGTTGGCCGACGCGCTCGTCGACAAGTACGGCGGCATCGTCGATCGGCTGGTGCTCTACAGCGCGGCCGACGAGACGCCGGAACGTTTCGCGCGTTACGGCGAGGTCGCCCGCAGCATCGTCGCCCGCCACCCCGACTGATCGGCATGCAATCGATCCGGCGAGCGGTCGCCGACGATCTCGACGCCCTCATCGCGCTCCACGAACAGTTCTGCACGGTCGATGGTCACCCGTTCGACCGGAGCCGGGCGACGGCGGCCTTCGTCCCGCTCCTCGCGGACGATCGCCACGGCGTCGTCTGGATCACCGCCGAGGCGAGCGCCTACGCCGTGGTCACGTGGGGCTGGTCGATCGAAGCCGGCGGCGCGGAGGGTGTCCTCGACGAGATCTACGTCACCGATCGCGGTGGCGGCACGGGCACGGCGTTGATCGAGCACCTGCTGGCCGACGCTCGGGCCCGCGGTCTGGTTCGCGTCTTTCTCGAGACCGAATCGGCCAACGACCGCGTCCGCGCGTTCTACGGACGGCACGGGTTCGTCGTCGACGACTCGGTCTGGATGAGCCACCCGTTCGTCGACCTCGACTGAACCATCCGGTTCCACCCGAAATTCTTCCGCCTCGGTGCACCCACCGCTCGATCCGCTCAGAATTTCCGGAAGGTTTCGGGGGCTCGGGCGACTACGGCGGGCCGAGCACCCGGTCGAGGTACGGGTTGCGGAAGGTGCCCGACGGGTCGAGCTTGCCGCGCCAGTCGCGGAACGTCTGCCATTCGGGGTACCGCTCGGCGAGTGTGTGCGACGACTGGTAGTGCAGCTTGCCCCAGTGCGGCCGACCGGCGTAGTCGTTCATGATCTGCTCGACGCCCTGGAAGTACGACTCGTACGGCGCCCCGACGTACTGGTGGATCGCGATCCAGCCCGACGCCCTGCTGTTGGCGGTGGACAGCGGGATGTCGTCGGCGGCCGAGGCGCGGACCTCGATCGGGAACAGCGGCGGGAACGCCAACGTCGACACGAGCTCGTTGATCCGACCGATGGCGTCGGGCACGGCGTCGAACGGGATGCCGTACTCCATCTCGAGGAAGTGGACGTGGCGCGGGCTGCAGAAGATCCGGTCACTGCGGTCGATCAGCTCGCGCTCGGCGGCGGCCGAGGTGACGAGTTTGGCCACCTTCGGGGCGAGCGACGGGAAGCGTCGACCGACGCGGCAGACCGTGCCGAACGCGAGGTTCTCCCCGATCCACTTGTCGCGGACGTAGGCCAGCTTCGGTTGCGGCGCGGCAGGCGCGTCGGTGCGCGTGTTGCGCTTCACCTGACAACGCCGTCCGCCGGGCATCCAGTAGAACTCGACGTGATCGGTCGAGCGCATGATGTTGCCGAAGTCGGCGATCACGTCGGCGATCGGTTCGATGGTCTCGCGCGCATGGAGGTTGAACGCGGGGACGCACCGGAGCGTCACCTCGGTGACGATGCCCAACGCGCCGAGCCCGACCCGCGCCACCCGCAGCAGTTCCGGATCGTTGTGTTCGTCCGCTCGAACCACCGAGCCGTCACCGGTGACGAGCTCGACCCCGACGATCGTGGTCGCGAGGTTCCCCAGGCCGGCACCCGTGCCATGGGTCGCGGTGGACGTGGCGCCGGCGATCGACTGCCGGTCGATGTCGCCGAGGTTGGGCATCGCGAGGCCTTGCCCGGCGAGCTGCTCGTTGAGGTCGCAGAGCCGAATCCCCGCTTGCACGGTCACGTCGGTGCCGTCGACGCGCAGGACGCGCCGCATCGCATCGAGCGAGATCAGGTCGCCGTCGGTCATCGCCGCGTCGGTGAACGAGTGGCCGCCGCCGATCGCCTTGACGCGTCGGCCGGCCTCGGCGGCCTGACGGACGATCGACGCGACCTCGTCGGTGCTCGCCGGCTGATGGACCGCCGCCGGCACGCATCGTTGGTTCCCCGCCCAGTTCCGCGTGCTGACTCCCATCGCCGCAGCGTAGATCAGGGGTCCGGACGATCGGTCTGGCCTGGACGGTCAGGCGCCTCCGAGCACGTCGACGGTGCGATCGAGCTCGTCGACAGTCGTGGTGTAATGCACCGACAGGCGCAGCAGTGACGGCAGATTGCGACGTTCGACGTCGTAGCGCGACGAACCGGCGAGGGTCCACGTCGAATGAATGCGGCGCTCCGTGAGCCGAGCGGCGAGTTCCTCGGCGGTCGGTCCGTCACTGCGGCCACTGCCGACCGTGACGATCGCGCACTGCCGGACGCCTTGGTCGTACACGCGCCAACCGGCGTCGACAAGCCGCTCGCGCAGCTGCGTGGCACGCAAAGTGACCGTCGCCTCGATCCGATCGGTACCCCAACCCAGCGCGTGATCCACGGCGGCGCCGAGGCCGAGCCACGCCGCGTGGTTGTACTCCCAGTACTCGAACCGTTGCGCTCCCGGGGCCAGCACATACCGATCGCTCGCCTCGAGATCGGCGCCGTGATGATCCGGCTGCGCCGGACGCACCCGGTCGAGGATCGACTCACGGACGTAGAGGAAGCCGGTGCCGCGCGGCCCGCGCAGGAACTTGCGCCCTGTGGCAGACAGGAAGTCGCAGCCGATCACGTCGACGTCGATGTCGAGTTGTCCCACCGACTGGCAGGCATCGATCAGGAACGGTACGTCGGCCGACCGCGCCAGCGCGCCGATCTCGGCCGCCGGGTTCACCAGCCCGCCGTTGGTCGGGACGTGCGTGAGCGACACGAGGGCGACGTCGCCGCCACTCAACGCGTCGGCCATCGCTGCCACCGACACCTGACCCGACTCGTCGCTCCGAACCCGTTCGATGACGACGCCGTACTCCTCGACAGCGCGGAGGAAGGCGACCGAGTTGGCGCCGTACTCGTGGTCGTGCACGAGGATCCGCTGCCCCGGCGCCATCGGCACCGACCAGAACGCCGCGTTCCAAGCCGCCGTCGCGTTCTCGAAGCGCCCGATCTCGTGTGGCCGGGCGTGGAGCAACCGGGCGATCGAACCGGCCACCGCATCGAGATCGGCGGCACGCTCATTCGCCAACTCGTATCCGCCGACGGTCGCCTCGCGCTGCAGGTACTCGAGTTGGGTGTCGACCACCACCCGCGGCGGCAACGACGCGCCGGCGTGGTTGAGGTGGATCTGGTCGAGTTCCGGTGCGCACCCCGGCGTCACCGCCCGGGCATGCTCGACCTCGACGTCGGTCAGCACCGGTGCATTCACGGGAGCTTGTCGATCGCATCGAGCAACGCGTTCTCCACCACCTCGGTGAGCGCCGGGTGGATGTAGAACACCTGCTCGGCGACGGCGCGCGCCGGCGTGTCGAACTCCATCGCCTGGATGATCGGCTGGATCAGCGACGACGCCTGGGGACCGAGGATGTGGGCGCCGAGGATCAGCCCGCTGTCGACGTCGACGATCACCTTGGCGAACGACGTCGTGTCGACGAGCGCCCATCCGTAGGCCGTGCCCGCGTAATCACGCCGACCGACGACGAACGACAGACCCTGCTCAGTTGCCTGTTGCTCGGTCAGGCCGACCGTCGCGATCTGCGGATTGGAGAACACCGCGCTCGGCACGGCTTTGTAGCTCTGCCGGTGCCGATCGTGCGGGTGGGCGATGTTCCAGAACGCCACCTTGGCCTCGGCGTTGGCGAGATGCTTCAGCTGCTGGTCGTTGGCGATGTCGCCGATGGCCCAGACGCCTGCGACGTTCGTGGCCATCGTGTCGTCGATCGCGATCCTGCCGCGGTCGCGCAACTCGATGCCGCCCGTGGCGGTGTCGAGCAGGTCGGTGTTCGGTTCGCGACCGGTGGCCACGAGCAGTTCGTCGACCACGATCGTCTCCTCACCGCACCCGATCTCGATGCCGTCGGCGACCCGGCGTATCGAGGTCGGTGCGTGTCCGAGACGCACGTCGACCCGCTCGGCGAACAGCTCCGTGAAGCGTTCCGCGATGTCGTGGTCGAAGCCGCGCAGCATGGTGGCCGACCGCGCGAACAGCGTCACCTCCGAACCGAGGCCGGCGAAGACGTGTCCCATCTCGGCGGCGATGAATCCACCACCGATGATCCCGAGGCGTGGCGGGAGCGAGTCGAGGCGCATGATCGAATCGGAGGTGTGGAACCCGGTCTCCACGAGACCGTGGATCGGCGGGACGACGGGGCGCGCGCCGGCGGCGATCAGCACGTTCGGAGCGGTGATCGTGCGGCCTTCGACGTCGAACACCTTGTCGCCGGTGAACCGCGCCGTGCCTTCGATCAGGGTCAGGTTCGGCGTGCCGGTCGCCCGGTACGCGCGGCCGCCGGCGGAGATCGGATCGATCCGGTCGAAGATGCGGTCACGGATGACCGCCCAGTCGGCGCCGTTGAACTGCGTGTCGATCCCGAGTTTCGCGGAATTCTGCGCCGACACCGCCACGTCGGCGGGGAGCACGAACATCTTCGAGGGGATGCAGCCGCGGTTGAGGCACGTGCCGCCGAACACGTCGCGCTCGACGAGCGCGATCTTCCAGTCCGCGAGGAACTCCGGGATCGAGTTGCCGGACCCGCTCCCGATGATGATCAGGTCGAACTCTTCGGCGCCTGCCGACGTGGGGGACGATGACGTGCCGGACGATGAAGCGGTGCTCACGAGTTGCAGTCAACCGGCCGTACCCGCCATTCCTTCCGCGAGGGTTTGCGAACGGGGGCGCGGTCCGCCACGCTGTGGGCGATGTTGGATCGAAGGACGGGCGACGGGTTCATGCGGTGCAGCGACGGGCACGTGCGCTGGGGCATCTACGGCGCGGCGGGCGTGGTCTTCGTGTTCCGGGCCGACGAGACGCGGGTGATGCTCCAGAAGCGTTCGGCGTTCGCCCACGAGGGAGGGACCTGGTCGTGCGCCGGTGGGGCGCTCGACCTGGGCGAGACACCACTCGAGGGCGCGCTGCGCGAAGCGTCGGAGGAGGTCGGTGCGATCCCCGGCGCGGCCCGTGTCGTCGGTGAGTACCGGTTCGTCCCTGCGACCGACTGGACGTACACCACGGTGGTCGTCGAGGTGGACGAGCCCTTCGGCGACTCCATCAACTTCGAGACCGACGCCGTCGGTTGGTTCACGTTCGACGAGGTGGACGCGCTCGCCCTGCACGCCGGGTTCGCGTTCGCCTGGCCACATGTGCGTGCGATCATTGCCGGATGACGATCAGCCGGACGATCAACGGCACGTGCCATCACGACTGCCCTGATTCGTGCGGATGGACGGCAACGGTCGACGGTGACGGAGCCGACGCCGTCGCCGTGAAGCTCCGGGGAAACCCGGCGCACCCGTTCTCGGCTGGTGAACTGTGCCCGAAGGTCAACCGCTTCCTCGATCGCGTCTACAGCCCCGATCGAGTCCTCACGCCGCTGCGACGCACGGGACCGAAGGGTTCGGGCGAGTTCGAACCGATCTCGTGGGCCGACGCGCTCGCCGAGACCGCGGCGCGGCTGCACGGCGTGATCGCCACCCACGGGGCCGAGGCGGTGCTGCCGTTCTCCGACGCCGGCAACCAGAGCCTCCTGTCGCTGATGGGCCTCAGCGGCCGCTTCTTCGGGCACATGGGAGCGTCGCTCATCGATCGCAACATCTGCGGTCCCACCGTCGGCGCCGGGATGCGGATGACCAACGGCACGGGCCGCGGCATGGACGCGCTCGAACTCGAACATTCGCAGCTCATCCTGCTGTGGGGCACCAACACACGACTCACCAACCGCCACCTGTGGCCGACCATCGAGACGGCCCGCGCCCGCGGGGCGCGGCTCGTGGTGATCGACCCGATCCGCACCCTCACCGCCGAGGCCATCGATACCGACCGCGGCGACCGGTTCATCCAGCCGCTCCCCGGCACCGACATCGCGATGATGCTGGCGATGATGCACGTCATCATCCGCGACGGACTGACGAACGACGAGTGGATCGTCGAGCACACGCTCGGCTACGACGAGTTGCGCGCGGCCGTCGCCGACTGGACGCCGGAACGGGCGAGCGCCGTCTGCGGCGTCGAGGCCGACACGATCGTCTCGCTCGCCACCGACTACGCCACGACGCGACCCGCCGCGATCCGCACGCTCATCGGCGCCGAGCACCACGAGAACGGTGGGATGTTCTTCCGCACGCTCGCCTGCCTGCCCGCCCTGACCGGGGCCTGGGCCGAGCGCGGTGGCGGCATCGCCAGGAGCGTCGGCTCCTACACCGATGCGCTGATCGACGTCGGCACCTTCATCCGACCCGATCTCGGGCAGGTCGAGGGCCGACCCGCGCCGCGGACGCTGAACATGAGCCGGCTCGGCGACGTCCTCACCGACCCGCACGCCGGCTGCGGAACGGGCCCGGGGGTCCACGCGCTGGTCGTGTGGAGTTCGAATCCACTCGTGATCGTGCCCAACACCGAGCTGGTCCGCCGTGGCCTGGCACGCGACGATCTGTTCACGGTGGTGCACGAGCAGTTCCTCACCGACACCGCCCGCTATGCGGACATCGTCCTGCCGGCCACCACCCAACTGGAGGCCGACGACGTCGTGCTCCCCTGGGGTCATCTGTGGGTCGGATGGAACGGCGCCGCCATCGACCCGATCGGCGAGTCCGTGCCGAACACCGAGTTGTTCAGACGGCTCGCCGACGCGATGGGCTACACCGAGCCGGCGCTGTTCGACGACGACGACACCCTGCTGCGTCAAGCACTGCCCACCGTCGACCTCGACGAGCTGCGCTCGGTGGGATGGGTGCGTGCCCCGTACCCCGACGATGGTCGACCGTTCGGTGATGGAGCAGTTCGAGACCCCGTCCGGTCGGGTCGAGTTCGCCTCCGACGCGCTGGCACGGATGGGCCAGCCGCGCCTGCCGACGTTCGTCCCGCCGCGTGAGGGCCCGGGCGGCGACCCCGAACTGGTGGCACGGTTCCCGCTCCAGTTGCTCACCCCGAAGCACCACACCCGATTCCTCAACTCGGCCTATTCGCACCTGCCCAAGCACGGTCCTGCCGAAGGTGGTCCGTTCCTCGAACTCGACCCGTCCGACGCGCAGGAGCGCGATCTGAGCGACGGCGATCTCGCCACGGTCTGCAATGACCGTGCGTCGGTGGTCGTCCCGGTCAGGATCACCGACCGGCTGCGCCCGGGAGTCGTGGCGATCCCGTTCGGCTGGTGGAGCGCCTCCCACCCCGACGGCAAGGTCGCCAACAGCCTCACCAACGACACCCTCACCGACTGGGGCGGCGGCGTCGCGTACAGCGACACCCTCGTCCAGGTCGTTGCGTGTCACGTGGCGTGAAATGTGGTGCCCGGCCGCGCGGCGGGGCGTCGGTAACCTGCCGGTATGTCCGGTGAGCTGATCTACGCATTCCGGGTCATGCGCCTTCCGTTGCTCGATGCCGGCGGCGACCAGATCGGCCGGCTCGACGACATCGTCGTCATCCCCGGCCGTCCCGGGAAGGGCCGCGAACCGGCGATCCCACCCCGTGTGGTCGGGTTCGTGGCGAGCAGCCAGCGCCGCAGCATCTTCGTCAACGCCAACCGCATCGCCACGCTCGACAGCGACGGCGCTCGCCTGCGGAGCTGGGACGTCGATCTCAACCCGTTCAAGCCCCGCCCGGGCGAGGTCCTGATCGGCGAGCACCTGATCGATCGCAAGGTCGGTGACGAGACCGTCAGCGACATCGCGTTGCGTGAGCAGGTCGGCAGCCGCTCGACGTTCTGGGTGATCGATCGGGTCCGTCTGGCACGCAAGAGTTCACTGCGCCGCCGCCCGAGCTACCGTCTCGTCGACTACGACGAGGTCCCGGCCTTGTTCGACGCGCCCACCGAGATGCAGGCCGAAGCGGCGCGCCTGCGCGACTTCCACCCGGCGGAGGTCGCGGCCGTCGTGCGTGCGCTGCCCGTCGATCAGCGGCGGCAGCTCGCCGAGGCGATGGACGACGAGCGCCTCGCCGACGTGCTCGAGGAGCTGTCGGAGGAGGAGCAGATCCGCATCGTGTCCGAGCTCGATCTCGACCGACTGGTCGGTGTGTTCGACGAGATGGAGTACGACGACCTCGCCGACCTCATCGGGCAGATGGCGCCGGCCGATCAGGAGCGCATGCTCGGCGTGATGGACGACGACGACGCCGACGTCATCCGCCGTCTGCTCGAGTACGAAGAGGGCACCGCCGGCGGCCTGATGACACCGGACGTGATCATCCTCGGCCCCACGTCGACCGTGTCGGAGGCGCTCGCCCAGATCCGCGACCCCGACTGGGTGGTCAGCATCGCCACCCAGGTCTTCGTCTGCCAGCCACCGTTCCGACCGCCGACCGGGAAGTACCTGGGTGCCGCCCACATCCAGCGCCTGCTGCGCGAGCCGCCGAGCATGGAACTCGGCCGTCTGCTCGCCGACGACCCCACACTCGAACCGGGCGACAGCGACCGGCACGTGGCCGAGCGGCTGGCGAGCTACGACTCGCTCGCCATGGCGGTGTGCGACGAGGCCGGCCGCCTGCTCGGTGCCGTCACCGTCGACGACGTGATCGACCGCATGCTCGGGGTCGGCTGGCGGACCCGCGCCCGTACCGGCCGTGACACTGCCGAGGTTCGAACATGAGGCGCCGCGAAGACCTCCACGCTCCCCGCGCCGAACGACGTGTCGGGGTCGGCGTGCAGTACGACCCCGACCGGTTCGGCAAGTTCAGCGAGTCGATCGCCCGGTACCTCGGCACCGCCCAGTTCCTCGTGTGGCAGTCGATCGTCATCGCGGTGTGGATCATTCACAACACGTTCGCCCCCGACCAGCTCCAGTTCGACCCGTGGAGCCGCGGCCTCGTGCTGCTCACCCTCCTGCTGTCCCTGCAGGCCTCGTATGCCGCGCCGCTGATCCTGCTCGCCCAGAATCGTCAGGAGTTTCGCGATCGGCTCACTGCCGAGAACGACCGCAACGTCGCCGAACGCACCCAGAACGACACCGAATTCCTGGCCCGCGAGATCGCCGGTGTGCGCTTGTCGCTGTCGGACATGGTCACCGGTGAGACGCTCGACGATCGTCTCGAAAAGCTCACAACGGTGATCGAGCGGTTGAGCGATCAGGTCGCGTTGCTGACCACTTCCGAGTCGGCCGAGCGGGCGATCACGTCGTCGACCAGCTCCACGGTGAGCGACGCGAACTGACGCGGTTGCTCCCACGGCGCACCGTGGTCGGCGGCCAGCTCGACGGTCCGTGCGCCGAGGGCGGCCGCGAGTCGCCGCTGCTTCCGGCGCGGGACGAGGCGATCGCGTGTCGTGATCAGTGCGCCTGCGGGGACGTCGATGCGTCCGGCCCACGATCGGGCATCGAACCGGCTGAGGGCCCGCCCGGCCTGGGTGATCGTGGTCGCGTCGCCGCGGTGGACCTCCCCTTCGAGCCACGCCAGGTACGGCTCGAGGTCATGACCCGGGGTGACGATGCGCGGCAGCCCGCTGCGCACGAACGTCGGATACCAACGCGACCGCAGCATCGAACCCAGCACCGGCAGCAGACGCCACCGCCACCGTTCGAGCCGGCTCGCCAGCCACTCCAACGCGGTGGCCTGCACCACGATCCCCGTGACGAAATCGGAATGGCGATGGGCGATCGTGAGCGCGATCGGGCCGCCCATCGAGTACCCGACGAGGACCGCCTGCTCGATGCCGAGCTGCCGCGCGACCGCGACGTGGTCGTCGGCGACCTCGTCGAAGTCGAACGGGTTCAGGGTGCGGGGCCCGCGGCCGTGGCCTCGGTGGTCGATCCCGATGAACGACACCCGCTCGGCGAGCGCCCGGTAGGCCGTGAAGAACTGCAGGTCGGCCGATGCGGTCCATCCGTGCAGCAGCACGACCGTCGGCGCGTTCGGATCACGATGGACGTGGCGGCGGACGAAGAACTCCCCCCGTCCCTCGACCCGCACGATCTCGGCGGGCGGCATCCACGGCAGTTCGAACGCGGCGGTCATGCGGCAACGTCCTGGCCGGGCTGATGGGGCACGCCGGTGAACTCCTGCAGCCGGACACCACCCCGCTCCACCGCACGGAGCAGCGAGTCGGTGTCGAGGCGGGCGTCGCCGGCCCGCACCACACCGGGCGGAAGCCCTCCGGCGAGCGCCAGCTGCGTGAATGCGGACGCCGTCGCCGCCGCTGCGGTTCCGACGAGTTCGGCGATGCCGGCGATCAGGGTGGTCCGGCCGCCGCGGTGATCGGTACCACGAACCTCGATCCGCAGTGCCCCCACTCCACCCTCACGGTGCGGACGGCTCATCATGGGTAGCCAGGCGGTCAGCCGGTCGCGACGGTTGGCCGACACGCGGGCGCTCATCCGCATCACTTCGGGGAACACCTCCCGCAGCAGCAGCGGCGACGGGAGCTCACCGCGGTAGCAGTCGTACGCGCCGACAGGCTCTGGGAACCAGCAGAGTTCCCGGCCCGAACCCGCCGGCCGCCGAATCCAGTCGCCGTCGTGGAGTCCCACGGCACGACCGGCGAGTGCCTGGTGGTGCTGTCTCGCGCAGGCAGGGCCGGCCGTCCCGTGGAGGGCGATGTGGATCTCGTCGATCGATGCCAGCTCGTCGGCCAGATGGCGGACCAGAAGACCTGACAGTCCGGGACACATGCCGGCGCCCACCGCCAGCGATACGCCCGCGCCGACGGCGAGGTCGTGCAGGTCGACCAGCTCGGCCACGTCGTCGAAGCCGTCCCCGATCGACACGACGTGGACACCGCGATCGAGCAGGTCGCGGGCGAGCGGTGCGTGTGGCCCGGGGAGAGCCAGGACCGCCACCGCGCAGCGATCGAACGTCGCCGACGCGTGAGACGGACGGCGCGTGTCGACCACCACCACGTCGACGTCGCCGCACAGGTGGGGCAGACGCCGTTCGATCCGCCGTCCGACGACCCCGTGGCCGACCAGTGCAACGACCGCCACCGTCAGCGCTCCGGCAACTCGAGTGGGCGCCAGCCACCGTGTTCCGGGGGCGTTCCGCCGGAGCCTCGAACCCGCAGGGCGGCGGCGACCGCAACCGCGATCGTGACCGCTGACAGCGCGCGACGGAGCAATTTCACGACGACCGGCCCCGGATACCCGACATGGGCTCCAGTGTGCCCCGGCGGACGGCCCCCCACACCACTGCCTCCGACGCGCCCTGCGCCGGTAGCTGCAAGACTCGCCCCGTGCGGGTCCTGCTGGTTTCCGATCTCCATTACGACCTCGCGCGTTTCGACTGGCTGATGCAGCGAGTCGTCGATCCGGTCGATGCCATCGACGTGGCGGTGATCGCCGGCGATCTGCTCGACATTGCGTCGTCGGTCCCACTCGACACCCAGATCGCGGTGATCCTCGCCTACCTCGAACGGCTCGGTGCGGTGCTGCCGACCGTGGTCTGTTCCGGCAACCATGATCTCGACCACCGGACCGAGTCGGGCGAGAAGGCGACGGGCTGGCTGGCCGAGGCGCGGCACCACGGCGTGTACGTCGACGGTGACTCGCTCGACATCGGCGGTTGGCGGATGACGGCGTGCGCGTGGTGGGAGGGACCGAACACGCTGGCCGCGCTCGAACAACGGCTTGCCGAGGCAGCCGTCGACCGCCCCGCCCGGTGGCTGTGGGCGTTCCACGGGCCGCCCGAAGGGCCGCTGTCGTGGACCGGCAAGCAGCACTTCGGTGATCCGGAGCTGCCCCGCCTCCTCGATCTGCATCGTCCTGACATCGTGTTGTGCGGCCACATCCACCAGGCACCGTTCACCGCCGACGGTGCGTGGGCCGAGTACCGCGACGGCACCTGGCTCTTCAACGGTGGTCTGCAACGCGGCAATCGACCGACGTTCGTCGAACTCGAACTCGACGACGACGAGGCGTTCTGGTGGTCCGAATTCGGGAGCGGGCAGGTCGAGTTCGACGATCCCGCCTCGGCGGATCATGCTCGCGTCGAAGCCTGACGGCCGCGCCTCAATAGTCGGGTGATCGATCGGATCCGGGCTCGATGGCGACGGGCGGCCGGGCCGAGATGCGGTTGAGCAGCTCGCCGAACATTCCGAGATGGCCGTCCTGGCCACCGACCTGCCGCTGGACGTCGACGATGTAGGCGTTCAGCCGATCGAGACGGCCGGCCAGCTGACGCGCCACCTCGAGGCCGAGCAGTGGATGGTTCAAGAAGAACTCGAGCGGGTGTCCGATCTCGCGAACGACGGTGGGGCAGGTCGCGGTGACCGTCGCGTTCCGGGGCTGTTCGAGCAGGGCGCCGGTCTCGCCGACGAACATGCCCGGAGTCGTGTGCCGGTGGATCGCGTCCCCGCCCGCTTCGACGAGCAACTCGCCGTCGACCAGGACGACGACGATCGACGACGGCGCCCCCTCGACGAACAAGGTCTCGCCGGCGGCGAGCGTGCGCGTCGGCAGGTCCCCGGTGAGCGCCAGCACATCGTCGAGCATCGGATGATGATGTCATCTCCGATCACACCGCGCTCAGGAACTCGCTCCAACCCTCGTTTGCGTCAAGATTTCCGAGGAGCGGCGCGCGGAAATTCTGACGCAAACGTGGATTGGACGCGTTGGAGGATCGTGACGCGCGCCACTTACAACAACTTGCATTGCATCAATCAAATCTGATGTAATTGTCCGGTGCTCCACGATTCGAAGCCACCGGAGATCCTCGGACTGCTCAGCGATCCGCTCCGCTGGCAACTCGTCGGCGAACTCGGTCGCAGCGATCGCCGTGTCGGTGAGCTCGTGCAGCTGCTCGGCAAGCCCCAGAACGTGGTGTCCTACCACCTGGCGGAACTCCGGCAGGCCGGCATCGTCAGCGCCCGCCGAAGCTCGGCCGACGGTCGCGACGTCTACTACCGCGCCGACCTGTTCCGCTGCCGGGACCTGCTCGGGGAAGCCGGGCTCGCGCTCCATCCAGGCCTCGCGCTCGCGCCGCCGACCGCGCCCCTGACTCGGGACGACGTCGTACCGCCAACGAGCGCGGCCTCGGCTGCTGTTCCTCTGCACCGGCAACAGCGCCCGCTCCCAGATCGCCGAAGCCCTCGTCGAACACCGATCGGCGGGCAAGGTCGAAGCAAGCAGCGCCGGCAGCCACCCCAAGCCGCTCCACCCGAACGCCGTGCGAGTCATGGCTGAGCGCGGTGTCGACATCGCGGACCGTCCGACGAAGTCGCTCGCCCGCTTCGCCGGCACCCGGTTCGACCGGGTCATCACACTCTGCGACAGGGTGCGCGAGATCTGCCCGCAGTTCCCGGGGGCGCCTGTCCTCGCCCACTGGAGCGTCGTCGACCCCGCCGACGCCGAGAGCAGCGACGATGCGACGTACCCCGCGTTCCAAGACGTCGCCGACGAGATCGACAGTCGCGTGGCGCTGCTGCTCGCTGACCTCCGGGTCCGGCCATTGGGAAGGACCCACCATGCCTGACGCTGTCATCCTCAATGCACGCCGCGTCGTCGATGATGTCGCCGACCGCACCGCTTCGATCGAGCTCACGGTGGCCTTCACCGACCTTGCGGACTTCACCACCTACACCGAGGCCGAGGGCGACGATGCCGCGAGCCGGCTGCTCATCCGTCACCACCGGGAGTCGGCGGCGATCGTGCGCAGCCGCGGCGGCCGGGTGCTCAAGCACCTCGGCGACGGGCTCATGCTGACCTTCCCCGAACCGGAGGCGGCGGTGCTCGCCTGCCTCGAGCTGCGCGAAGCGGCGCCGCTTCGACTGCGGGCCGGGATCCACTGCGGCAAGGTACTGGTGACCGGCGACGACGTCGTCGGGCATGTGGTGAACCTGGCCTCGCGCGTCACCGCGTCGGCCGAACGGGGCGAGCTGGTCGTCACGGAACACGTGCGAGAAACGGTGTGCGACCTACGCGGCGTCGCCTTCGACGGCCCCTACCGGCGGAGCTTCAAAGGCATCGGAGACGACGTCCCGGTGTATCTCGTGTCGGTCGCTGCCTGCCTCACCGCCCCCACGTAGGACCTGAAGAGAGAGAAGGACTTCGGCATGGCCATCCGCATCGAGCACGTTGATCCGACCCGAGTGCCGAGCCGCTTCGGCCGCGCCTACGCGGCGATCGCCACCACCTCCGTCGCCAAGTTCCTGTCGCGGCACGTCAACTGGAAGCTCGACCCGCTCCTGTTGCGGCTCACACGGGGCCGACTCGCCACGACGCTGGTGTTTCCAACCGCCCTGCTCGAGACGCGGGGTGCGCGGACCGGGGCACGACGACGCCACGCGATCATCTACTTCCACGACGAGGATCGCGTCACGATCGCTGCGTCGAATGCCGGGGCATCACGGCATCCCGCCTGGTACTTCAACCTCCGAGCCGATCCGCACGTGACGTTCGGTGGGATGCCGATGCGGGCAGCCGTGGTGGACGACGAGGCAGAACGAGATCGGCTGTGGACCCTCGCCGATCGGGTCTTTCCGGCCTTTGCCACGTATCGACGGGACGCGGCCGAGAAACATCGGTCGATCCCGCTCATCCAACTCACACCACGAGCGCAGTCGGAACCCGTCATTCGCGAGACCGGCGCACCGTGGTGGTGACCTCGACGATCGATGGTTGCCGAGTCGTCGAACTGAAACCGAACCGCACCGGCGGATCAACATCGCGGACTTCACCGATGTCGCTGTCGTTCCACTCGCCGCTGATCCCGGTGACCCGATGGCGATCCGTGGCCGCGTAGAGCTCGGTCCCGCCCGCGGTCGACCCGCGGGTTCGGACACCTCGGAGCAGCACCCGCGCGATCACATCGGTGAACATCACCCATGCTTCGCTCGTCGCTACTCGTCGAGGCACAGCGTGCAGGGCCCAGCCCAGCGCATCCCGGCGGCCCAACGTGACATCGAGCCGCAGCGGACCGCCACGAAACGAGAGCCGGTCGGCGCTGCGCTCGCATGCGACCGGGCCGATCACCACTTCGTCGAACGAGTAGATCGAACCGACGTAGTCGGCGAGACCTTCGTCGGGCGCGATGAGCACCCTCCAGCCAGTCGAGTCCTCGACCATCGCGTCGGCAACGGAGCCGAAGGGCGACACCGGCCATAGTCCGATGACCGCGCGCACGCCGGACTCCGAACCCACTCCGCAGATCTCTCCCGCGAAGGTGTCGCGAGCGGCCACCTGCCCCATTGAACCAACAGCAGCCCGACCGCGATGGCGCGGTACGTCAGCCCTTCTTCGGACCTTTCGG
The DNA here is from genome assembly GCA_963752815.1 of Ilumatobacteraceae bacterium. Taxonomy (GTDB): domain Bacteria; phylum Actinomycetota; class Acidimicrobiia; order Acidimicrobiales; family Ilumatobacteraceae; genus Sva-07. The sequence goes on from CAVVZI010000015.1 coordinate 662,798, forward strand.
GAGGAGCTCGCCGACGGTGGCACGTTCGACCGAGTCTCCATCTGCGTCTGCCACGAGGACGGTCAGCTCCGATCCACCGAGTTCCAGTGCGACCTGCAAGCACGCGCCACATGGATACGTCAACACGCCGTCCGTTCTCGGTGCCACCAGCGCCAATGCGACCGGTCGCGCATCACCGGCGGCAGTCGAGGCGAACAGCGCAATCCGCTCGGCGCACATGGCGAGACCGAGTGACACGTTCTCCACGACAGCTCCCGGACGGATCGACCCGTCCACGGTCCGCACCGCCGCGCCCATACGGAATCCCGAGTACGGAACATACGCGCGCTCGCGTGCCTCCCGCGCACAGTCGATGAGCTCTCGGTCGTCATCCTGGTGCTGATTCATGCGCAACCTATTCCCCGTTGGCACGATCTCAAGCGGGATGGTGCATCCGATGCTCGGGCCATCAGATCTGCACTGGCCCATCTTTTCGTGAGCGGGGACACTCGTGCGTATGGCCAAGCGTGTCGTGGGCTGATCGTGGCATCACCATGGCGGCGACCACACGATTCGCGCAAGTCGCCGGTGGAACCCCGCACGGACGACTGCGAGTGGTGACCGAACGCGAGACCAGCAGCCGCTGATGCCCGCAACACGGACGTGAGCCGAATCACGATTCGCATCTCCGCACGAGCAACCGCTTCCGCGTCGTGGGGTCTTGCGGTGGGGCTAGCAAGAATCGAACTTGCGACCTCATCCTTATCAGGGATGCGCTCTAACCGACTGAGCTATAGCCCCGGCAAGTCGGCAACGCTATCGGCCCGCGACAAGGTTCCACATCCTCACGGGAAGGTCAACGGGGACGGATGTATCCGGTGCTTTCGTCGACCACGGCCTCGCGAATGATCTGTCCGGATTCGTCCGTCGAGACGAGCGGGATCTCGGGCTCGGAGCGCCGAACGACGAACCGGCGCATCGGCGAGGACCGTGTCTCCACGACCTCCTCCTCGAGCACCGTGAACCGCAACCCGCCCACCAGATCGGTGATCAGGTTGAACATCGTCGCCGCGAGAACCGCGAGACCGGTGAAGCCGATCACGAGGAACAGGCCGCCTGTCCAGCCGCTGTGGTAGATCTCGCCGCCGTTGAACTCGAACGTCGACCAACCGAACGACTCGAAGAATCGTTCGACGTTGTCGACGGTGCCGGTGGCGTAGGCCACGTTCCACAACAGCACACTGGCCACGAGCACGATCACGTAGATCAGCAGGTTGGCGATGATCGCAATCTTGAAGACGCTCCACGGATCGACGTGTCGAACCACACGGGTCACACGTCGCACGCGCGGCTTGCGGCCGAGCATCCGGGGCAGGCTGACCGGGATCGGCATCGGCGCCGGGTCGTACTCCGGCGAACGCTTCAGCTGGCGGTGCGGCGCGAGCGGCTCGTCGTGCGGCAACGTCGCCACGGTCGGACCATCGATGTTCGCCCGGCGCAACTCCTCGAGGACATCCCCGGTCACTTCCGGCTCGACGGGCTCACGATCGTCGGCGAGGCCCTCGACGGCGGTCGGGATCGCGATCATGGGGATCTGGTACGACGGGTCGGTGTCGACCCCGTCGAGACCGTCCGCCTGGGCCTCGGTGAGGAACGCATCGAAGTTGCCGAGCCGATCGTCGACGTCATCGACGTCAGGCGGATCGTCCTCAGCCAGATCGTCATCGTCCGCGATGTCGATGTCCTGCGGTCGCGCCGGCACATCGACATCATCAGGATCGAGTTCGACGACGTCGTCGAAGTCCATCTCGAGATCGTCAGCGGTGTCGACCTGGTCGGATTCGCGGGCGCCGTCGACCGCCATGTCGGTGGGCTCCGCGACGTCGCCGTCGGCCCGTTGGTCGACCGGGCCCGCGTCGAGGTCGTGCTCGGTCGTGCTCACGTGAACAAGTGTACGCAACTCCTTCGTGATGGTCCCGTCAACGTGCGCTGACCTCGTCCGCAGCGTCCGAGGCCCGGGCCGTCGCCAACGCCGATCCGACCCGGACGACCACGGTCACCTCGCCCGGCCCGGGACCGTCTGCCCAGCTCACGAGGGTCGCGCCGTTGGCAGCCGACACGGCCACGGCCTGACCGCGACCACCGCCGAGTGACGCCAGGGCCGCCGCGTCAGCGATCGATTGGGCGTGCACGCGATCGCGAACATGCGCCCCGAGGCGACCGAGACCCGACATGGTCGCCGCCGCGAGGACCGCCACGACGAGGATCAGCAGCACCGCCGCCTGCCCGCGGTCGCGACCGCCCGGCCCTCGATCCACGTCCACCGACCGCGCGGCGTTCGTCATCTGCACCATCTGCACCTCCACCGTTTTCACCTGAACGCGGGCGGCCGTCACCGGTCGCTGTGCTCGTCCGATTGCGGGAGGGCAACGTGGTTGCCGATGGGGCGCCGATCAGCGCGTGGTGGTCACTCGTCGTCGGTGGCGAGAATCGGCGCGACGGACCCGACGACGTCGCCATCGTCGAGGTTCATCACTCGGACGCCCGTGGCGTCACGGCCCTGCGAGGAGATCGAACGCACTTCCATGCGGATGGTGATGCCGTTGTTCGACACCGCCACGATCTCGTCGTCGAGACCGACCATGAACGCCGCGACGACCTCGCCCTTCTTGCCGGTGAGTTTGATGCCGCGCACGCCTTGACCGCCACGGGCCTGGGTGTTGAAGCGTTCGAGTTGGGTGCGCTTGCCGAAGCCGGCCTCCGTGAGCACCAGGATGGCCGTGTCGTCGCGTGCGACGTCGACCGACACGACCGAGTCGTCCGGCTTCAGCCGCATGCCGCGAACGCCGCCGGCCGTGCGCCCCATCGGTCGAACGTCGTCCTCCGCGAAGCGGATCGTCATGCCGCGACGGCTGACCATGAAGATGTCGTCGCTGCCGCTGGTTTCGATCACGCGCACGAGTTCGTCGTCGTCACGCAGGTTGATCGCGATGAGTCCGTCGCGACGGCTCGAGTCGTAGGCGTCGAAGGCGGTCTTCTTGACCGTGCCCTTCTTGGTGGCGAAGAACAGGAAGCGTTCTCCGGCGAAGTCGCGGGTGTCGATGATCGCCTGGATCTTCTCGTCGGCCTGCAGCGGGAGCAGGTTGACGATCGGCATGCCCTTGGCGGTGCGCTCACGCTCGGGGATGTCGAGCGCCCGCAAGCGGTAGACCTTGCCCCGGTTGGAGAAGAACAGCAGGTGCGCGTGCGCGGTGGTGAAGATCACGTGGCGCACGATGTCGTCGACCTTGAGCCTGCCGCCCGACACGCCACGGCCGCCGCGGCCCTGGGTCTTGAACGAGGTGGCCTCGACGGCCTTCACGTACTGGGCCTGCGTCATCACGATGACGAGTTCCTTGTCGTCGACGAGGTCTTCGATCGACATCTCGCCGTCGTCGTAGGTGAGCTGGCAAACGCGCGGCGTGGCGAACTCCTCACGGATGGCGCTGATCTCGTCACGGATCACCGTGTTGAGGCGCTCGGGATTGTCGAGGATCTCCTGCAGGTCGACGATGCTGGCGCGCACGTCGTCGAGTTCGGTCTGCAGGTCGATACGCGACAGGCGTGTGAGCTGGCGCAGCTGCATGTCGAGGATGTCGTTGGCCTGGATTTCGCTGAACTCGAACGGCGCGGCCATCAAGCCGACACGCGCGGTCGCCGCATCGTCGCTCGAGCGGATGAGGGCGATGATCTGGTCGATGACGTCGAGGGCCTTGATGCGACCTTCGAGGATGTGCTCGCGCCGCCGGGCCTTGTCGAGCCGGAACTGCGACCGGCGGGTGATGACCTCGACCTGGTGACGCACATAGGCGACGAGGGCGTCACGGAGGTTGATCTGCCGGGGCACCCCGTCGACCAGCGCCACCATGTTGATCGAGAACGTCGACTGCAGCTGCGTGAGCTTGAACAGGTTGTTCTTGACCACGTTGGGGTTGGCGTCGCGCTTGAGCGTGATGATCAGGTTGGTCTTGCCTCCCGACGAGGCGTCGTTGACGTCGGCGATGCCGTCGAGGTTGCCGCTGTCGACGAGCTCTTGGATACGCGAGGCGATCGCCGAACAGCTCGTCTGGTACGGGATCTCGGTGACGAGGATCTCGAGCCGGCCGTTCTTGCCCTCCTCGATGCTGGCCGTCGCCCGCATCTTCACGGAGCCACGGCCCGTGCGGTAGGCGTCGATGATGCCGGCACGGCCGAGGATGCTCGCCCCGGTCGGGAAGTCGGGACCCTTGACGAACTGCATCAGGTCGTCGGGCGTCGCCTCGGGGTTGTCGATCAGGTGGAGGACCGCGTCGATGACCTCGCCGAGGTTGTGCGGCGGGATGTTGGTGGCCATGCCGACGGCGATGCCCTGGCTGCCGTTGACGAGCAGGTTCGGGAACCGGGCGGGCAGCACGACGGGCTCTTCGGTGGTGCCGTCGTAGTTCGGGATCATGTCGACGGTGTCTTCGTCGATGTCCGCCAGCAACTGCATCGCCAGGGGGTGCAGGCGGCACTCGGTGTATCGGCTGGCGGCCGGTCCGAAGTCAGGAGATCCGTAGTTGCCGTGGAAGTCGATCAGCGGGTGGCGCAGCGAGAACGGCTGGGCCATGCGCACGAGGGCGTCGTAGATCGCACCGTCGCCGTGCGGGTGGAAGCGGGCCATGGTGTCGCCGGACACGCGGGCGCACTTCACGTGGCCACGGTCGGGCCGGAAACCCTGCTCCTCCATGTCCCAGATGATCCGGCGATGCACCGGCTTGAGCCCGTCGCGCACGTCGGGAAGTGCCCTCGACATGATGACCGACATGGCGTACTCGAGGAACGAGCTCTCCATCTCGTCGTGCAGGGCGATGGGCTGGATCGGCTCGGGTGGTGGGGTGATGTTGTCGTCAGTCATCGTGTCTCAGTTCGCGTTCGTGCAGTGGCCAGTGGTGGCGATCGATCAGAAGTCCGATTTCAGAAGTCAAGGTTGCGGACGTCGCGGGCGTTCGTGGTGATGAACTCGCGGCGGCTCGCCACGTCGTCACCCATCAGCACCGACGTGATCTCGTCGGCCAGGGCCGCTTCCTCGACCGTGACCTGCAGCAGTGTGCGCGTCGAGGCATCCATCGTGGTGATGCGCAACTCCTCCCAGTCCATCTCGCCGAGGCCCTTCAGCCGCTGGAACTGCTTCTTGTGGTTCGGACGGTCGGCCAGGAACTGCGCCTTGGCCACGTCGTCTTTCAGGTACACCTTCTCCTTGCCGACCTCGGTCGAGTACAGCGGAGGCTGGGCGATGTAGCAGTAGCCGGCTTCGACCATCTCGCGCATCTGACGGAAGAAGAACGTGAGGAGCAGGGTGCGGATGTGGCTGCCGTCGACGTCGGCATCGGCGAGCGCGATCACCTTGTGATACCGGCACTTGGAGACGTCGTACTCGTCGCCGACGCCGGCACCGATGGCGGTGATCAGCGCCTGGATCTCGTTGTTCTTGAGCATCTTGTCGATGCGCGCCCGCTCGACGTTGAGGATCTTGCCGCGGATCGGCAGGATGGCCTGCGTGCGGGGGTCGCGGGCGTCGACGGCCGTACCACCGGCGGAGTCGCCCTCGACGATGAACAGCTCCGACTCGTCGGCACTCTTCGACGAACAGTCCTTGAGCTTGTCGGGCATGCCGGCGCCGGACAGGGCGGTCTTGCGGCGGATCGCGTTGCGGGCGTTCTTCGCCGCCACGCGGGCCTGCGCGGCGGCGAGGCTCTTCTTGACCATCTTGTTGGCCTCGGTCGGGTTCTCCTCCAACCACTCGGCGAGGCGCTCGTTCGTCACCTTCTGCACGAACGACCGCATCGGCACGTTGCCCAGCTTGGCCTTGGTCTGGCCCTCGAACTGCGGCTCGCGCAACTTCACCGACACGATGGCCGTGATGCCCTCGCGGATGTCCTCGCCGGTGAGGTTCGGGTCCTTCTCCTTGAGCAGGTTCTTCGCCCTGGCGTACTTGTTGACCACCGTGGTCAGGGCCGTCTTGAACCCCTCGATGTGCATCCCGCCCTCGACGGTGGAGATGCCGTTGGCGTAACCGTGGATGCCCTCGTAGTAGCCGGTGTTCCACTGCATCGCGATGTCGAGCATCTGGCCGTCGTCGTCGTCGTCCTCGAACTGGCAGACCTTGGAGAACAGTGGCTCCTTGGTGGCGTTGAGGTGCTTGACGAAGTCGATGATCCCGCCCTTGTACTGGTACGTGATCTTCTGCTCGCGGCTCTCGCGCTGGTCGACGAAGACGATCTCGAGACCCTTGTTCAGGAACGCCATGGTCTGCAGGCGTTCGAGCACGGTGCGCGAGATGAACTCGACGCCCTCGGCGGCGAAGATCGTGGGATCGGGCCAGAACGTGATCGTCGTGCCGGTGACCCGACCGCGCGACGGTGTGTCGCCGACGACGAGCATCTTGCCCTGCGGGACGCCGCCCTTGGCGTATTCCTGGCGATAGCGCTTGCCGTCGCGGTCGACCTCGATGATCAGCCGCTCGGACAGCGCGTTCACGACCGAGACGCCGACGCCGTGGAGGCCGCCCGACACCTTGTAGCCGCCGCCGCCGAACTTGCCGCCGGCGTGGAGCACGGTGAGCACGACTTCGGCCGCGCTCTTGCCCTTGTGCTCCCCCGCCGTGAACGGATCGACCGGGATGCCGCGGCCGTCGTCGACGACCTCGCACCCGCCGTCGGCGAGCAGTGTGACGCCGATCCGGGTGCAATGGCCGGCCATCGCCTCGTCGACCGAGTTGTCGACGACCTCCCAGATCAGGTGGTGCAGGCCCGCCAGGCCCGTGGAACCGATGTACATCCCGGGACGTTTACGGACCGGGTCGAGCCCCTCGAGGACCTGGATCGCGTTGGCGTCGTACGTCGCCGTGGTCTTGCCTTGGTCCGGGTTGGCCCGCCTCGGGCGAGGCGTGGCGGGGACTTCGGCGTCCGGAACTGCATCGGGAACTTGGGTGGTGTCGCTGGACACTCGTACCTCGTGTTGTCTGCTGGATTCGTATGTGGGCACCCCAGCGTGGGGTGCAATTCGTGGGCGACGGAACTACGACGGAACCTGGTCGCGACTGGTGATCATCCTACCAGCGGGGTGTCACAGAGCCGGGGAAGGGCGCGGTGCCGGACACGCCGCTGGCGTCTCGGGATCAGCGGGCGACGCGCACGTCGACGCGTTCGATGTCGACGCGGGCGACGTCGTACAACCGGCTGATGATCGTCGAGCTCAGGAACGTCACGTGGGTGGCCCAGGCCGCGTCGTCGACCTCGACCGTGAGCACACGCTGATCGAGCCGCACGGGCCGGACGTGGGCGGCAACGTTCTCCCCGACGGCCTCGTCCCAGCGTCCGAACACGCCACCGATCTGGACCCGGTCCGTTCCCCGCAACGAGGACATGACCGAGTCGATCGCCTTGGTGATCCGGACGGGTTCGTTCATGTGGGTCACGCTAGTGCCGTGCGGCGTCACGGACGGTTGGGCTGGCGATGGGTCGGGTAGGTACGAGGCATGGAACAGCACCCGTGAAACGCCACGCTCACTCGACGACCTCCTCGAGCCGGGCACGACCCTGATGGTCGGCACGCGGTCCGGCCAGCGGGACGATCTCGAGTTCCGCCCCCTGACCGTCGCCCGCGTGGACGACGGCCAGATCCAGGTACTGCTTGACACCAACGAGCAATGGGTCGCCGATCTCGTCCCCCCGGCACGGGTGGAGATCACACTCAGCGACACCAGGTCGAACGACTGGGCTCACCTGAAGGGGACCGCCACCCTCACCGATGATCCAGCATTGATCGATGAACTCTGGAACCCCTTCGCTGGTGCGTACTTCGACGAGGGTCGGGACACGCCGGGGATCGCCGTGCTTCAGCTCGAGACCGAGTCCGGGCGATACTGGTCGTCACCGTCCGGCCGAGTCGGCAGTCTGATCGCCACGATCAAGGCCAAGGTCAGCGGGGCGGAATCGGCCGGCGATCACGGTTCGATCAGCACCTGAGCGGAGCCGAGGGACAGACGCCACGGCGCGGTTCAGCCGCCCGTGTCGTCGACGACCACCCCGCCGGCGATGCGCAGGATGCGGTCGACCTGTGCGGCGGCCGGGATCTCGGTGGCCGTGGTCATCACGATCTGACCGGTCGGCAGATGGGACAGGAGCGCCGTCGCACGATGGTCATCGAGTTCCGACAACACGTCGTCGAGGACCAGCACCGGGGCCGAGCCGGTCCGTTCGGTCACCAGACGATGGGCCGCGAGACGAAGCGCGAGCGCCAGCGAACGCTGCTCCCCCTGTGACGCGTGGGTCCGGGCCGGACGACCGCTCACCCACATCGCTACTTCGTCGCGGTGCGGGCCGACGGTCGTCGAGCGGCGGCGGGCGTCGGTGGCACGCACCTCGGCGAGCGCCGCTGCCAGTCCGCCGACGCGCCATGCCGGTTCGTACACCAGATCGATCGGCACCGCGATTCCGGCAAGTTGTTCGTACGCCTCGTTCACCATCGGCGTCAGGCGCGCCACGAGCGTCGCTCGGGCGTGACCGAACGGATCCGCGACGGCGGCGAACCGCCCGTCCCACACGTCCAGGGTCGTGGAGATCTCCTCGGTCAGTCGCCCGCCGGCCTGTTTGAGCAGCGTGTTGCGCTGCCTGACGATCCGATCGAGTTCGAGGCGGGCGGCGTCGTACTTCACCGCGAGCGCCACCAAGGTGTCGTCGAGGAATCGCCGACGATCGCTCGGACTGCCTTTCACGAGGATCAGATCGTCGGGCGAGAAGACCGTGATCCGCAGGGTCCCGAGGAGATCGCGACTGCGCACCAACCGCTGTCGATTGACCTGCACCCGGTTCCGTCCGGCGATCGCGATCTCGGCCTCGACGAGGATCTCGCGATCGTCGTCGTGGCGCACACGCGCCCGGATGACTGCCGTGTCGGCGCCCATCCGCACCATGGCGTCGTTCGGCGCCCCTCGAAAGCTCGACAAGGTGGCCAGATAGCCGAGCGCCTCGACGAGGTTGGTCTTGCCCTGCCCGTTGTCACCGACGACGACCGTCGTGCCCGACGTCAGGTCGAACGAGCCCGACGTGTAGTTGCGGAAATCGATGACCTCGAGATGTTCGACGATCACCGCGGAGCGCTCAGGGCACCCGGACCGGCATCAGCAGGTAGAGGTACTCGTCGTGGCCGACACCGCGCAACACGGCCGGCTTCATCGGATCCATCGTGGCGAGGGTGACATCGTCGCTGTCGATCGCCTCGATACCCGACGAGAGGTAGTCGGGGTTGAACGCGACGGTCATCTCGGTGCCCTCGTAGACGGCGTCGATCTCCTCGGTCGCATTGCCCACGTCCTGCGTGATCGCCGTGAGCTGCACCGTGCTGCCGCCGAGCGTGAGCCGCACCGGAGTCGAATCCTGGGCGAGGATCTTCACCCGCCGGATCGCTTCGAGGATCGAGGCCTTGCCGACGGTCAACAGGTTCGGATAGCTCGACGGCAGGAGGTTGCGGTAGTTGGGAAAGTCGCCCTCGATCAGGCGGGTGCTCACCCGTGTGGTGCCCGACTCGAACGTCGCTTCCCGGTCACCGAGGCGGACGGTCAGATCCTCGACGTCACCGATGACCCGTGAGAGCTCGCCGAGCGCCCGGCCGGGGATGATCACCTTCTGGCCACTGCCGAGTACGGACGATTCCGGCAGGTCGCGAACCGCCAGGCGATACGAATCGGTCGCCACCATCCGCAGGCCGTCGTCCTCGGCGGCCAGCAGGACCCCGGTGAGCACGGCCCGGGCATCGTCGGTGGACGCCGCGCGGACCACCTGGCGGAGCGCCTCGGACATGACGCCGGCGGGCAGCGTGACCCCCTCGCCACTCGGCTCGGCCGTCGTGGGATAGTCGTCGAGTGCGAGCGGTCGCACGGAGAACTGTGACCGACCGGCACTGATCGAGAGTTCCTCGTCGACGAGTTCCATCTCGACGGCCCCGGCGGGCAGTGCCTTCACGATGTCGGCCACGAGGCGTGCGGGCACCACGGCCGCGCCATCGCGTTCGCCACCCACCTCGATGGTCAGCCGGATCGTGAGCTCGAGATCGGTGCCGGTGATCGTGAGCGTGTCGCCCGCGACATGCAGTTTGACCCCGGCCAACACGGGCAACGTCCCCGTTCGGTTCGTCGCGGCCCGCCCGGCGGCCCCCAGGGCCTCGGCGAGCACATCACGTTCACAACGAAACTTCACGGTCGGCACTTCTCCTCGTACAGGGATGTTTCAAAGAACAATGTCAGTAGTAGGACCTGTGGATTGGGGACAATCCTCGTCCGGGCAGCGTAGGGCCCTCGCGGCCGTGCACAGGGGATGGCCCCTCGGTCCCCAGGCCGGGTCTTACAACGATGTGATCCGGTGGACAAGCCGACGTTGTCCACCGAACACGGTCGGTCTGTGCCACCGTTGTCCGTCCGCGCGTCCACACCCCGCGGCGCGCTGGTGCCGCGCGTCATGACTTGAGCTGCTGAAGGAGTGCGGTGACCTGGTCGTAGATCTGCTTGCGTTCGCTCATCAACCGTTGGATCTTCTCGTTGGCGTGGATGACCGTGGTGTGATCGCGCCCACCGAACAGACGGGCGATCGCGGGATAGCTCAGGTCGGTGAGCTCACGGAACACGTACATCGCGATCTGTCGTGCCGTGACGAGCGGACGTTGCCGGCTGCGTCCCTTCAGGTCCTCGACCGGGAACTTGAGGATTGCCGCGATCTCGGCGAGGAGTTCCTCGTCGGTGCGCACTTTCGGCTTGTTGTCGTTGAGCAGGTCGGCGAGCTGGGTCTGGGCGAGGTCGGTGGTGATCGGCACCTGGTTGAGGCTGGCGAACGCCGTGACCCGGATCAGTGCCCCTTCGAGTTCACGGATGTTGGTGGCGATGTTGGTGGCGATGAACTCGAGGGTCTGGTCGGGGACCTGCACGCGATCACGTTCGGACTTGTTGCGCAGGATGGCGAGGCGCGTTTCCATGTCCGGCGGCTGGATGTCGGTGATCAGTCCCCACTTGAACCGCCCCCGCAGGCGCTCTTCGAGCGTGGGAATCGCATCGGGCATCCGGTCGGAGGAGATGACGACCTGCTTGTTGGCCCCGTGCAGCGAGTTGAACGTGTGGAAGAACTCCTCCTGGAGCCCTTCCTTGCCGGCGATGAACTGGATGTCGTCGATGAGCAGCACGTCGATGTCGCGGTACCGCCGCCGCAGCGAGGCGGTGGTGTTCTGACGAATCGCGTCGACGTACTCGTTCATGAACGTCTCGGTCGAGACGTACCGGACCTCGTGATGCTGATAGTTGGAGTGGACGTAGTGCCCGATGGCGTGCAGCAGGTGCGTCTTGCCCAGCCCCGCCGAGCCGTAGATGAACAGGGGGTTGTAGCTGCGCGCCGGGGTCTCGGCGACGCGCAATGCCGCGGCCAGGGCGAACTGGTTCGACGCGCCTTTGACGAACGTCTCGAAGGTGTAGCGCGGATTGAGGCCGGCCTCGTCGAGCAGCGTGCGCTCGGGGCGGTGCGCACCCCGGTCGTCGGCGCGTCCGTTCATGTCGAGGCGTGTCCGGTTGTCGATTCTCGACAGCTGGTCGTCGTGATCTTCGGGCTCCGGGCCGGCATCGCTCGACGCCACATCGATCTCGACGATGCGCTGACCCTCGTTGACGTCCTGCAACGCCTCGGTGACGAGCGGCAGGTAGCGGGTCAGAATTCGATCGCGAACGTAGGCACTCGGGGCCATCAGCCGCAGCGTCACATCGTCGGAGTCGAGCGGCGTGACGTCCTGGAAGGTCGAGAACCAGACCGACTCGGCCAACTGGGAGCGCAGTGACAATGTGACCTGTGTCCACACGTCGACGGCGTCACTCACCAGGACATCCGATCGATTGCGAACCGCTTCCACACGCGTCGGTCCACATGGTTGTCCACAAGGTGGGGACATCGAACGGCACAGACACGGACGACCGAACGTAGCAGGTCGACCGCCGCGCGGAAACCTCGAGGAAAAGGCGGATCGTGCTGGTCATTCGGCGCGAGCCGGATGCTGTGGGTAACTTACACGGCTGTGGTTTGCCCGCTGTGGTTGGGAGACCGCCCGACTTCGCCGTAGCCTGTCACCCTTCAGTCGTCGGCGCGCCCGTGAGGTCGATCCACGCCGTCGACGCCGAGTGTTGCCCAGATCCGGAGATCGCCGTGAAGCGTACCTTTCAACCAAACGCCCGTCGTCGTGCCAAGACGCACGGCTTCCGCGCCCGCATGAGTACACGCGGCGGCCGGGCCGTTCTCAAGGCTCGCCGCGCCAAGGGTCGCGCCCGCCTGTCGGCTTGATCGATTCGATTCGAGATCGTGACGTCTTCGTCCGCCTCGGTCGTGACGGTGTGCGGTTTCGCCGTGGCCCGCTGTGGTGCACTTACCTCGCCGATCCAGCGCTGGGCCGCGCCCACGTGGGCTTCGCCATCGGGCGACCGGTCGGCGGCGCGGTCGTCAGGAACCGACTGCGGCGCAGGTTGCGCATGATCGTTCGCGAGCACCCTCTCGTGCCGGGTTGGTGGCTCATCGGAGCTCGCCCGAACTCGACCGAACTGACGTTCGAGCGGTTGCAGCGCACCATGTGTGAGCTGGCCGAACTCGTCGCCGCTGATCAGCGAGTGGGCTCGTGAGCACCGGTTCGCCACGCGCCGTGCGAATGATCCGCTGGTATCAGCGCGCCTTCGACGGCCGGCTGTCGCCCTGCCGCTTCACCCCGAGCTGTTCGTCCTATGCACTGGAAGCCTTCGAGACCCACGGCACCCGTCGTGGCGCGTCCCTCACCGTGCGTCGTCTGATCCGGTGCCGACCGTTCGGCCCTTCGGGATGGGACCCGGTGCCTGAGGCAATGGTCGGCCCACACGGAGCGAACATCACCTGCGAGACCTTGACCTGCGAGAAGGGTTGCTGACCAATGTTCACGATTCCGGCCGTTCTGCTGTCGTGGTTCTACGGCCTCACGAGCAGCTACATCGCCGCCATCGCGATGATCGCCGCGGTCGTCATGGCCGTGACCACGCCGCTGACGCTGAAGAGCACCAAGGGCATGCTCGAGATGCAGCGGCTCGCGCCGCAGATGCGCAAGCTGCAGAACGAGCATCGCAACGACAAGGCGAAGCTCAACGAAGAGATGATGAAGCTCTACCAGGAGCACAAGGTCAATCCCATGGCCTCGTGTCTGCCGCTGGTGGCGCAGATGCCCGTCTTCCTCATCATGTTCCGCGTGCTCCACGGCTTGACGTACAAGCCTCACGGTGCCACGCAGCCCGTCGCCGCCACGGTGTGGAAGGCGTTCGGGAACGAAGCGCAAGCTGCTGATCCCGGCTTCATCCCGCGCTATCTGCCGTACAAGTCGGCGCTGTACGAAGCGCTGTTCTCGCAGCACTCGATGCCGTCGCTCGGCATCGACCTCTCCAAGTCGGCGGCCGTCGCGATCACCGAGGGCTTCTCGCACAGCATCGTGTACATCCTGCTCGTGGTCGTCCTGGGCGTTCTGTACTTCGTCCAGCAACGGATGGTGGCCGCCCGCGCGGCGATCAGCCCGACCATGTCGCAGAGTCAGCAGAAGCTGATGCAGTACCTGCCCGTCTTCTTCGCCGTGTTCCAGGTGTTCTTCCTGGCCGCCCTCGTCGTGTACTACATCTGTCAGACGGTGCTGCGCATCGCCCAGCAGATGTACATCACGCGGGTGTTCTACGGCCATGACGAGGCGCTCGGTCGCCAGGCGCAGCGCGCGGGCCAGGCGGCGCGCGAAGAGGCCGAGAAATCCGGCGAGCCGCCAAAGGGCATGTTCGGTCAGCCAAAACGCGACGCATCCGCCGCCTCCAAGGACGCCGGCTCCTCGAAGAACACCAAAGCGCTGCCCAAGGGCGGTGCGAACGGTGCGAAGAACGACCCGAAGGGGACAACCGGCAAGAAGCAGCCGGCGAAGACGTCGGGAAAGCAGACGGCCGAGCCCGCGGAGGACCGTCAGTTGGTGCCGAGCAAGCGCGTGACACCACCGAAGAATCGTCCGACACCAACGACCGGAGCGAAGGGCCGACCGGCACCGAAAAGTGCCCGGCCGCAATCCAAGTCGAGTCGTCCGAAATCGAACGACGCGTAAGCCGTCGTCATCACCGACGGCGTCGAACGGCCCCGTCAAATCCATTCACGAAGAGAGCACACACACATGGAGTGGGTAGAGACCACCGCAAAGACCCTCGACGAGGCGCGTGAGGCTGCCCTCGACCAACTGGGGGTCGGCCTCGACGACGCCGAGTTCGACATCCTCGAAGAGCCACGACCGGGGCTGTTCGGTCGGATGCGTGGCGAGGCCCGGCTGCGGGCTCGGGTGCGTCCCACGCAGGCCCGACCGAAGCAGGAGCGGCGCCGGAAGCCCAAGGCCGACAAGGGCAACGGGGATTCCTCGAAGCGATCGAAGCAGACCGCCGCGACGTCAGCCGACGCGTCGTCAGCCGACGCGTCGGACGACGCATCAGTCGAGGCAGCACCGTCGAGCGGGCGCACGACGACCCCCACCAAGGAGGTCGCGGCGCCACGAGAACGATCCAACAAGCAGCAAGAACAGGGAGAGCAGATGAGCGACGACGACCGCACCACGACGGTGACACCGGACGAGGTGGGCGCCGCCGCGGTCGCCTTCATGGACGGCCTGACCACGGCGTTCGGCCTCCAGGGGACCTCGGAGATCACGGTGGACGGCATCGAACTCGAACTCAACGTCGTCGGTGAGGAGCTCGGCCTGCTCGTCGGGCCCGGCGGGCGGACACTGAATGCGGTGCAGGATCTGGCGCGTGTCGCCGCCCAGCGTCGCCTCGGCGATCACGAGACCCGGCTGCGCATCGACGTCGCCGGATATCGCGGACGGCGCGAGCAGGCGCTGATCAAGTTCTCCCGTGAGGTCGCCGAGCAGGTCCGAGCCTCCGGTGTCGCGCGGTCACTCGAGCCGATGACGTCGTCGGACCGCAAGGTCATTCACGACGTGTTGAACGAAGAAGACGGCGTGGCGAGCCGGTCGGTCGGCGAAGACCCGACGCGCCGCATCATCGTCGAGCCTGCCTGATCAGGCCGTGGGGCCGTCGTCTCCCCCGATTTCGGACGAACTGGTCGACGTACTGCGTCGATCGCAGGAACTCGGCTTCCTCGGTGCTCGACCGATCGAGCAGGTGATCGAGCACGCCCGGAGCTTCGTGACGGCGCTCGCCGCAGTCGACGTCACGGGACCGGTCCTCGATCTCGGGGCCGGCGGCGGCGTGCCCGGTCTGGTGATCGCCCACGACCGCCCCGACCAGAACGTGACGCTGCTCGACCGGCGCCGTACCCGGACCGACTTCCTCGCCCGCATGGTCCGGCGGCTCGGCTGGCAGGAACGGGTCGACGTCTGGAATCGCGACGCCGGCGATGTCACCGGCCATCCCTTCGACGCCGTCGTTGCCCGTGGCTTCGGACCGCCCAGCGAAACGTTGGCCTTCGCGCTCGGCTGGGTTCGTCCGCAAGGCTTCATCGTGATCAGCGAGCCGCCGACGGGTGATCGCTGGGCGGGTGTGGTGATCCCCGGCGCGACACGGCTGCCGAGCGCCCCGACGGTGTCGGTTTTCCAGCGGAATCAGGCCCCCTCCGCTGGATGATTTCCGCCGCTCGATGTTTCACGTGAAACAGCGAGCCGCGAAGGAATCTGCCTCCGCGGGTTCGCACCTGAGATCGACGGTGTCGGGGATGACTCTGCGCTAGACGGTTTCACGTGAAACATCAAATCCCCCGGATCGCGGGCACCGACCACTACGCTCGCACGTTGTGACGGAGATCGACCCGATGCCGACCGACCCTGTGTCGGCGAGCCCTGGACCCGAAGCGTTCGGCTCCCCGACGTTGAACAGCGCCCCGAACGGCGAAGGGGAAGCACCGGCACCGAGCCGAACCTTGCCCCGGATCATCGCCCTCGCCAACCAGAAGGGCGGCGTGGGCAAGACCACGACGACGGTGAACCTGGGTGCGGCCTTGGCCGACATGGGCCTGCGGACATTGATCATCGACCTCGATCCGCAGGGCAATGCCTCCAGCGGCCTCGGAATCGAGCACCGCGGCCTCGAGCGCTCGATGTACCACGTGCTGCTCTTCGAGGAACCGTTGGAGAACGTGGTCGAGCCGACGGACGTCCGCAACCTGTTCGTGGCGCCGGCGTCGCTCGACCTGGCCGGTGCGGAGATCGAGCTCGTTCCGGCGTTCAGCCGGGAACAGCGCCTCAAGCGCGCCATCGAGGCCGTGATCGACGACTACGACTACGTCCTGATCGACTGTCCCCCGTCACTCGGCCTGTTGACCGTCAACGGATTGGCCGCCGCCCGCGAGGTCCTCGTGCCGATCCAGTGCGAGTACTACGCGCTGGAAGGGCTTGGCCAACTCCTGCGCAACGTCGACCTGGTCCGCCGAAACCTCAATCCCACGTTGGAGGTGAGCACCATCTTGTGTGTGATGTACGACGCGCGAGCGAAGCTCGCGAGAAATGTGGTCGAGGAGGTTCGCGACCACTTCGGTGACAAGGTGCTCCGGGCGGTGATCCCCCGGTCGGTCCGGCTCTCCGAAGCTCCCGGATTCGGGCAGCCGATCACCACGTTCGACCCGACTTCGAGAGGCGCGATCGCGTACCGCGACGCGGCCAAGGAGGTGCACAATGCCACGCTCTAGTGGGTTGGGAAAGGGCTTGAGCTCGATCATCCCGACTGCCGACTTGACCCGGGAATCCACCGCGGCCGGCGATATCGCATCGCCGTTCCTCGCTGAGGTCGAGGTGGCCTCCATCCGCCCCAATCCGAACCAGCCACGGGTGCACTTCGACGAACAGAGCCTGCTCGAGTTGTCGTCGTCGATTGCCGAGATGGGAGTGCTCCAACCCGTCCTCGTCCGCCGGCTCGACAGCGGTGCCTACGAGCTCATCGCCGGCGAACGCCGATGGCGAGCCGCGCAGCGGGCCGGTCTGGCGACGGTCCCGGCGATCGTTCGGACCGCCGACAATCTCAACTCGATCGAGCAGGCGCTCGTCGAGAACCTGCATCGTCAGGATCTCACGCCACTCGAGGAGGCGGCTGCCTACCAGCAGTTGATCGAGGACTTCCAACTCACGCACGAGCAACTGTCCAGTCGGGTCGGCAAGAGTCGTTCGGCGATCACCAACACGGTCCGGTTGCTCGGTCTTCCGCCGGCAGTGCAGCACCTGCTCGCCGACGGCCAGCTCTCCGCCGGGCACGCCCGCGCCCTGTTGGGAACCCCCGATCGCGAGCTGCAGGAACGGTTGGCCCGCCAGGCCGTCGATCACGGTTGGTCGGTGCGGGCGATCGAACAAGCCGTGCGTGACGGTGGACTCGAGCCGCAGGTCGACATCCACCCGGAGCCCGAACGCGGGTTTGTCGCCCACGCCGCCCCCCGGCACGTCGATCGACGGAGCCGGTCTCACCCCCCACACGAGGTTGCGACCTCCGGGCCTGCTCGAACTGGAGGGCTTGTTGGCGACGCACCTCGAGACGCGGGTGGCGGTGCAGATGAGCGCCAAGCGGGGCAAGGTCACCATCGACTTCGCCGATCTCGAGGATCTCGAGCGGATCTTCCACCGCATGGTGCCCTGAGCCGCCCCAATCGGCCGCACGACGGCCCCGAATCGCCCGTTGCCCCTGATATTCACCTCACGTTCCGTGGTTGTGACCAGCGTCACGTGAGATTTGTTTCAACGTCACCTTCAGACAAACGCACAGGGTGTGTACGAATCTGTGGATAAACCGTCAGGTGGACGGTGAACATCAAGCGTCGCCAGCCGTCACCGGTCGGGGGAGTGCGTCGGTCGGGTCATCGGCCATGCGGCGCAACCACTCGCGCAACGCCACCTCGACCGCTCTGCTCACCGTTTCGGCGGCGTCGACGATGGCGCGCACCGGCCCGACGGTCACCACGACGGCCGGCATCCGGGTTTCACGGAGCACGGGGAGACGCATGCCGATGATCGTCGGATCGCCGGACACCACGCCGTCGAGGGCGGCCGCGAGGCTCGTTGCCAGGGCACGTCCACCGAACGATTCGAAATGCGGTACGGCGAAATAGGCGATCGTCGCACCTGGCTCGGTGCGCGGTTCGAAACCGACGTACACGGTGGCACCGAACCGATTTGCCGCCGCGGCGTGGGCGGTCGCTTCGTATTCGTCCGTCGACATCACGGTCGCGCCGTCATTGCGCAGGGAGCGCGCGAGCCCGCGGGTGATGGCACTCAGGCCACCGAACTGTCCGATCACGATCCGCGCCGCCTCGAACGTCGAAGCACCGCCACGGACCTCGTGTTCCCGGATCGTTGCGACACCCGGCCCGCTCCCGCTCTGGCGCAGGAGACGTTCGAGCATGCTGATCGTGGTCGGACCGCACACGCCGTCGGCATTGATCCCGCTGTTGCGCTGGAAATCGACGAGCGCCCGCACCGTGGCGGGTCCGAGGATGCCGTCGGGCCGACCGCAGTCGAACCCCAGGTGATTCAGCGACTGCTGGAGGGCGACGACGTCGTCGCCACGCACCTGGGGCGCTTCGAGCTTCAGGGCGCGATCACCGAGATGCCACCCGGCCTCGCAGATCGCCAGCCATGTGTGCTCGTCGCACTCGCCCGTGGTCCGCAGTCCGCGCACCTCCTGGAACGCAGTGATGGCGTCGAGCGTCGGCTGATCGAAG
Organism: Ilumatobacteraceae bacterium; assembly: GCA_963752815.1. GTDB lineage: Bacteria > Actinomycetota > Acidimicrobiia > Acidimicrobiales > Ilumatobacteraceae > Sva-07. The sequence continues at coordinate 681,547 of CAVVZI010000015.1, forward strand.
CGACCGCTCAGGCCGCCGGCCGGTGGGCAACCTGCGGCGGCCAGTCGCCGCTGCAGGTCGCGCACGGCATCACCGTGCTGACCGGACGTCAGTGGGAAGTGGGAAGGAATTCGTCGAGCTCCTGCAACAGGGCGCCCTTGCTCTTCGCGCCGACGAGCCGCTTGGACACCTCGCCGCCAGAGAACACGAGCAACGTCGGAATGCTCATGACGTTGTACTTCATGGCCAGGTCGGGATTGTCGTCGACGTTCAACTTGGCGATCGTCACGTCGTCGCCGTGCTCGTTGGCGATCTCCTCGAGGATCGGACCGATCTTCTTACAGGGTCCACACCACTCCGCCCAGAAATCGACGACCACAGGCTTGGTCGAGCCGCCGACGGTCTCGTCGAAGGTGTTGGTGGAGAGGTTCACGATTCCTTGTGCCATCGGGCAATCCTTTCGAATTGGGAGCGTGCGGTGGTCACCGTCGTTCCCGTGAGGGTGGCACGGCAAACCGTGCCGACAGAGTACAACTGCGGCGGAACCACCGGTATTCCCGCACGATACCACGCAGAGTGCTCGGGTTTCACCATCAGTGGTGGCTGTTGGCCTCGAGCCAGCGCTCGGCATCGATCGCCGCCATACACCCGGAGCCGGCGGCGGTGATCGCCTGGCGGTACGTGTGATCCTGCACGTCACCGCAGGCAAAGACGCCGTCGACGTTCGTGTAGGAGGAGTCGGGCGTGGTGATCAGGTATCCGGAGTCGGGTTCCATGTCGAGCTGCCCGACGAACAGGTCGGTGTTCGGCCGGTGGCCGATGGCGACGAACAGCCCGGTCACATCGAGCGTGCTCGGTTCGCCGGTCACCGTGTTCACGACCCCGATCCCGGTGACCGCTTGTTCGCCCATGATCTCGGTGACCTGACTGTTCCAGAGGAAGTCGATCTTCGGGTTGGCGAAGGCACGGTCCTGCATGATCTTCGAGGCCCGCAGTTCGTCGCGCCGGTGCACGAGGGTGACCTTGTCGGCGAACTTGGTGAGGAAGGTCGCCTCCTCGATTGCCGAATCGCCCCCGCCGACGACCGCGATCTCGTGACCGCGGAAGAAGAAGCCGTCGCAGGTGGCACACGTCGACAGACCGTGGCCGATCAGCCGTTCCTCGGCCTCGAGGCCGAGCATCAGCGATTGGGCGCCGGTACTCACGATCACCGCGTTGGCCAGGTACAGCGTGTCTCGCACCCAGACCTTGTGGGGGCGCTCGCTGAAGTCGACCTTGGTCACCTTCTCGGTGATGATCTCCGTGCCGAATCGCAAGGCCTGCTCGCGCATGGCGTGCATCAGGTCGGGTCCCATGACGCCATCGGCGAAGCCTGGGTAGTTCTCGACCTCGGTGGTCAACATGAGCTGGCCGCCTGGCTGGTCGCTCGTGCTCGACGGCTCGCCCTCGATCAGTAGCGGGGCGAGGTTGGCCCGTGCGGTGTACACGGCGGCGGTCAGGCCGGCAGGGCCGGATCCGATGATGATGACATCACGAACGGCAGGGCGAACAGGAGGGGGGACGTCGGACATGGTGGTTCTCTCCCGGGGAGGATTCGTTGAGCGGTGAGCGGCGTGTCAGTGGGCGCTGGCGGCGCGCTTCCTGAACAACAACAGCCCGCCCAGGCAGAGAATTCCGCCGACGATGTAGTAGCTCAGGTACACCGCCTGGGGCTTGGTGACCACGAGATCGAGCAGTGCCTGGATCCCGCGCATCAGCAGCACGATCGTGATGACGACGATGAACACGCCGAGGAAGGCGGCGATGATCCCGAACACGACGGCCCGCGCCGCCATGACCGCCTTGGTGGTGGTCTGTTCGCGAACGGTGGTGACGACGGTGACCAGCTTGTTCGTGGTGTCGCTGGCCCAGTTCGGATCGGTGAGGGGGTTCCCCGGCATGAGCGAGCACACTAGCCCGGCGGGCCGGTCAACGACCACGGTCGGGCCGTGACGCAGCAGGTGAAGCGGGGCGGTGGGTCAGGGAAGCGGCGCGCTGGCGACCCGAACACATCCGTCGGCGACGTACGCGAGGGCGAGGTCGCGGGAAACGTCGAGGCCGACGACCACCGTCTGGCCCTGGTAGTTCGCCAGACCGACGACGACGTCGGCACCGAGGCATTTCGGCAGTGGCGCCTCGTCGCTCAGCGCGCTTGCCGCGGTGGCGACTTCGGCCGGCGCGTCGGTGATGACCGTCGCGTCGTCGGGCAGTTTGCCCGACGCGGGTGCATCGATCGCCGCCGCGGCGAAGTCGGCGAGGTCGGCGGTGGTCAGCAACACGGCCAGATCGCCGTTGTCGGATGGCGGTGCGTCGGCCGCGAGGTCGGTGTCGACGTCGGATGCGTTCTCGCTCGGCGCCGCTTCGGTGCCGCCCGCGGAGGCCCGTTCGATCTCGGATTCGGCGATCGTGTCGGCCGCCGCAGCGGCGGGAGTTGCGGGGTCGGCGCTCGGCAGCTGGTCGGCGGCGGCCGCGTCCGACGATTCCGCGACGCTGTCGTCGTTGCTGTCGGTGTTCGCCGAGCGGATCAGCAGACCTCCCGCGAGAACGATCACGAGGCCGGCGGCCGCTGCGCCGAGCCACACGCTCGAATGCACGCCGCGCCGTCCGCCGCGTCGCGACGATGATGGTCGCGACCTCGACACCGCGGCGGCGCCTGCCACGGCCGCGCCGTCGACGCCGGCCGGAGTGCCATCGCGGAGCGCGCCGGTTCGCTCCTGTTCGGGCAGGCGCTCCCACGCGTCGAACGCATTGGCCAGATGGCGTTCGCGGGCGGAGATCGAGGCCTCGGGCAGCTCGGCCAGGACCGCGCGGACCTGGCGGAGACGTTCGACCTCGGAGAGCAGCTCCGGAGTCGACTCCACGCGCGCCCGCTCGCCGGCGTCGAGTTCGCCGTCGAGATACAGGCTCGCGAGAGAGGTCGGGTCGTCAGTCATCAGCGTCTGTTGGACGTTCGTCGACACCAGGCGGGTTCCCGAGATCGTCGAGAACACCGTCCTGCGGATCGTCAGATTCGGCCGGTGAGGGTGTGGGCGGCAGGGGCGGTAGGGCGTCGAGGCGCAGGTGGTCGGCGAGTTGGGAGCGGGCCCGGGCGATCCGCGACTTGACCGTGCCGAGCGGCAGGTCGAGGAGGTCCGCGATCTCCTGGTAGTCGAGGTCGACCACGTCACGCAGCACGATCACCACGCGGAAGTCGTCGCTCAAGGTGCCGAGCGCCTCGTCGATCTCGAGCTGGTCGTCGATGCGACCGAAGCGCCGGCCGGCCGGGTCGTCGACCACCTCGGCCAACGCCTCGTCGCCGACGGCGTGGAGCGAGGGACGACGCTTGCGCCGGCGGAGTTCGTCGAGCGAGGTGTTCGTGGCGATGCGATAGGCCCAGGTGGCGAACGTCGAGCGCCCGTCGAATCGCGGCAGGCTGCGGACGATCTTGATCAAGGCGTCCTGGCAGGCGTCGTCGGCATCGCTCGCCGACCCGGTGATGCGACGACAGACGGCGTGGATCCGCTCGTAGTGACGGCGGAGCAACTGATCGAGCGCGGCGCGATCGCCGCGCTGGGCGGCCGCGATCAGTTGGGTGTCGTCGAGCGCTGCGATGGTGCGGAGCGTAACGAAGCCCTTCCGCGCACCGGCGTGATGTCAGCCGACGAGCGTGATCTCGCCGAGCCGGCCCCGGTAGGGGTGGGCCTCGGTGCACGAGTCGTCTCGGCCGAGCTCGTTCAGCAGGATGAGTATGTGGCGGGCGGGGGCCGGCGGCGTGGCGGAGGTGACGGTTGCCGGCTGGTCGGCGAACGACTTCGTGCCGATGGCCGGACCCCATTGGGCGGGGTCGGTGGGAGCGACGTCGTCGGCGGAGGCGAAGAACTGGAGCTGGTACGGGGCGTTGATGACGTCGACCGACAGGGCCTGCTGCGTGAGCTGGTCGAACGAGACGACGAGCCCGACGCCGCGCTTGGCGCCCATGTACTGCGACTCGTAGCACGACGTCGCCCAGGACGTGGTGGCGACGCCGTCGGCCAACGCCAGCGCCGTGTCGGCGTTGTTCTCCTCGTTGTCGCCGTCGGGGTCGAACGCCGTCACGGCGGTGATGGTGGCCGGCCCGGTGGGCGCCGCCGCCGCCGCTGCCGGGTCGACGGGGGCCGCGACTGCACCGGTCGCCGGATCGGCCGGGGCGACGGTGTCGCTCGCGGGGAGCACGGTCGTGGTGGAGGCGGCCTCGCCGCCGCCGTACTGGAGGTTGAACCACAACAGCCCACCGACGAGCAGGGCGATCACCAGCAGGACCGCGACCACGAGCATGCTCGGCTTCCAGCTGTTCGACAGGCCGTTCGCGGTCGGCGGATCGGGGCGGCGCGCAACGCCCTGGGGCGGCGTCGGTTGCCGTGCCGGGCGCACCGGGACCGATGGCCGCGCGTCGGCCGTCGTGGCAGCCCGCACCGGCACGCTTCCCGTGCGGGTCACCTCGCCAGGGATGGCGCCGACCATCAACGTCGTGGCGGGAGCGTTCGTGGCCGGCGTCGATTTCGCGATGGGCCAACGCGGTGCGGCGGCCGGTGCCGGAGCGTCCGCCACGGGCAGCGGGCGCTCGATCTCGTCGGACGGGGCGCGACGGAAGCGCCGGCCGAACGGGATGACCGGTGACCGCTCGGTGATCGTGTCGTCGACCGTCGGCGGCCCCTCGGCGGCGGCCGTGCGCAGGGCCTCGACCAGTTCGGCGCCGGACGCCGGACGGTTCGCCGGGTTGCGGGCGAGCAGCCGGTGGATGATGGTGACGAGCGCGGTCGGCAACGTGGCGCGCAGGCGCGCGAGATCGGTGGGATCGCGCTGCAGCCGGGCGAGCGCCGTGTCGGCGTCGGTCTCGCCGAGGAACGGAACCCGTCCCGCGAGGCATTCGTAGAGCACGAGCCCCAGCGAGTACAGGTCGGCCCGCCCGTCGAGCTTCTTGCCGCGCACCTGCTCGGGTGAGAGGTACTTCGCCGTGCCCATCATGATGTTGTCGCTGGTCAGGTCGGCATCGGGCGACTGGAGGCCCTTGGCGATCCCGAAGTCGGTCAGCAGGACACGACCGTCGGACGTGATCATGATGTTGCCGGGCTTCACGTCGCGGTGCACGAAGCCGGCCTCGTGGGCGTGGTCGAGCGCCAACGCGACGCACGTGCCGATGTGGCAGGTCAGCTCGGGGCTCAGGCGCTTCTGGGTGTCGAGCAGTTGCCGCAGGCTCTTGCCCTCGACGAGCTGCATCACCACGGCCTGACGCCCGTCCTGTTCGAACACGTCGTGCACCGCGACGATGTTCGGGTGGTTCAAGCTGGCGGCGGCGATGGCCTCACGGCGGAAGCGTTCGGTGACGACCTCGTCGGTCGCGAGGTTCGGCTTGAGCCATTTCACCGCCACCTTGCGGTCGAGCGTGAGGTCGACGGCCAGCCACACCTCGGCCATGCCACCCTGGGCGAGTTGCCGCTGCAGCTCGTATCGGTGGGCGATGACGGTGGGTGTCGATGAGGAGGCCGCAGTGGACATGACGCTGCCAGAACGCTAGTGGGACAACGGACTCCGTTGCGGGCAATGAATGGGGAAGGCTCGACGAGGCCGCAGCCGAGCGAAACCCTACGCACTTGAGTTACTTGGAAGGCGACGCCGATCGTGCCGCGCCCGCCGTGGGTGCCGATGACCGGGCCGATCTCGCCGACGACGATCTCGCCGGGAGCGAACGGTCGCAGCATGTCGACGAAGGCATCGACGTCGCTGCAGTCGGCGTGCATGACGGCGAGGTTCTCGATCGCTCCGTCGTAGCTCTTGACCTTCTCGACGAGGAAGTTCAGCGCCTTCGAGCGGGTGCGCTGTTTGCCGCCCTGTTCGACGACGCCACCGGTGACCTCGATGATCGGTTTGATGGCCAGCGCGGTCGCGAGCAGTGCCTTCGCGTTGCCGATGCGCCCGCCCTTCTTCAGGTTCTCGAGCGTGTCCAGTGCGCCGAAGACCCGGGTGCGCTCGATCAGGTCGATCGCCGTTGCCTCGACGTCGTCGATGGCCGCGCCGTCGCGGGCGAGGCGGGCGCACGCGAGTGCAATGGTTCCGAGCCCCATCGTGATGCTGCGGCTGTCGAGCACGCGCACGTCGAGTTCGACGGCCGGATCGGCCTCGACCGACCGGGCGGCGAGCTGGGCACTCTGCATGGTGGCCGACAGTGCGCCGGACAGCGACACGACGACGATGCCGGTGGCACCCTCCGTCGCCAGGCGGCGATAGGCCTGCTCGAACTGGCCGGGAGCGGGTGCGGCGGTTTCGGGGAGCTTGGCCGAGTTGACGCATTTCGACCAGAACTCCTCGGTCGACAGTTGCTCGCGGTCGATGAACTCCTCGTCACCGAAACGGATCGTCAGCGGGATGATGGTGATGCCGAGTTCGTCGGCGATCGCTGCGGGAAGGTCGCAGGAGCTGTCGGTGACGATTCGGATGGCGGGCCGGTTCATGGGCGCATGATCCTACTGGCCGACCGTGCGTACCTCTGGGCCGGTCGCCCTGTCGCGGCGTCAGACGGCGCCGCTCGGATGGCGGTCGCGCCCGCTCTCGATGTCGGCGCGCCGCCGGCTCCGCCAGTGGGCGAACCACCAGCTGAGCAACACGAGGAGGAACCCGGCGGTGAGCACCTGTCCGAGGCCGGTGAACGCCGAGACACGGGATGTGATCGTGACCGGATCGGCGATCGACTCGCCGGCGGGGGTCAGCACCTCGACCGTGATGGGGGAGGTGCCGTTCGACTTGGCCCGCACCGGGATGACGAATGAGGTCTCGTCGTTCGGGCGCAGTGTGACGCTGACGTCGCCGACGTCGGTGGCCTCGGGATCGTCCGGCGGTGGCGTCGACTCGGGGAACGACAGCTTCGGCGACGAGAAGCGCAGGACGACATCGAGCGGTTCGTCCGACGTGTTGCCGACCTGGACCTCGATGTCGCCCGAGCGGCCGGTGAGGGTGAACTTGAACGGCGCGGGAGGCACCACGGCGTCGCGTAACGCGTCGGCCTCGGCCTGGACCTGGCCGGCCACGACGGCCGCCTGGTCGTCGTCGATCGCCGTCGACAGCATGGCGTTGAGCGTGGTCGCCCATCGATCGGGACGGGGATCGTCGGGAGGGAGCATCGACCCGGCACTGGCGGCGCTCAACGCGGTGGCGTTGAGCAGTTCCACGCGGGCGGCGAGTGACGGTCCGGCGGTGTCGGGCAACGTGACGACGACCGGCTCGCCACGGGCGGTCTGGAAGTCGGTGGTTCCGGTGAGGGTCGACGCCTCGACGAACTCGACGCTCGGCGTGGTGGCGGCGAGCGCTTCGAGCCCGGTGACGAGCCGCGCGTCGGGAGCAGCCAGGTCGGGCGTCGACAGCACACGGCTGTGCTCGAGCGCAGGCTGTTCGAGGTCGTCGACGAGCATCGAGGTGACCGCCCCCACCGCCCACTCGGCCGGGGTCGAGGACGCGAGGATCTCGTCCGCGCTCGCCACGGTCAGGTCGGCGGACAGCGAGTCGACGACGATCAGCGGAAGGGTTCCGCCGTCGGGCAGCGACACGGTCGTGAACAGGTCGGTCGGGGGCAGGCCGGTGTCCTGCGAGCCGGGGTCTTGGGGGTCGGTGTCGACCGTCGCCCGGTACATGTCCTGCGTCATCACGAGGTACCGGTAACCGAGGTCGCGCAGTTCCTGCGCGCCGGCGCCGCTCAGCGGGTCGAGGACCACCCAGGCGTTGCGGCGCGACGGCGTGGTCGGGACGGCGGCGGTGAGCATGTCCTCGCCGGCACTGAGGAGTCGGGCGAACTCGTCCCCGCGATCGACCTCGACCGCGGACGACACGTCGAACGGCACGGCCGGCACGGCCACGAATTCGTCGCCGACGAGGGCCCCGGCCAGCGACTGGGAGCCCGCCGGGGTGCTCGCCGCCGCGGCGACGATCGGCGGGGGGACGTCGAGGGTCACCGGGGCAGTGACCGCCCCCGCGAACGCGACGGCGTCGTCGAACTCGGCCGCCGCGGCCGTGTCGCCGTCGGCCGCGGGTTTCACGGCGGTGACGATCGAGAGGTCGATCGGGACGGGAGCGCTCTCGTTCGGGCCGGGCAGGCGCTGCACGACCGTGCCGTGGGTGGCGACGAGGATGTCACCGCTGCCGATCCCGACGAGCAGTTCGGTGCGGACGGGATACAGACCGGGCGTCTCGAACTTGAGACGTTCCTCGACGCTGTTCACCACGTCGGTCGGGACGTCGACGGTGAGGATGGCTGCGCCATCGTCGTCGTACGTCACCAGGGGCCGGGCGTCGTCGATCTGGATTCCGTCGATCGCGCTCCCGAACGCGGCACGGTCGGCGTCGCCACCGATGATCCGGTCGAGTTCGCGGGTCGAGGTGGTGGCCGTGAGGGGTGGGTAGTTCGTCACCTGGAGCCGGAGTGGGAACAGGGGTGCCGGCGCGACAGTGGTGGCCGGCACCGTGGTCTCGGGTGCCACGGTCTCGGGTGCCACGGTGTCGGTGGTCGCGGTGTCGATGGGTGTCGTGTCGACGGGTGCGGTCTCGGTCGGCACGGGAACGGTCGGGACCGTCGTCGCCGGAACCTCGACGCCCAGATCGAGCGAAGCGAGGTCGCCGGTGAGGCGGTAGACGAGGTGGAGCGATGCGTCGGGCTCGAACGCGTACTGCTCTTCGACGAGCTCGATCTGGATACCGACCTCCGTGGCCTGTGTCGGGGTGTTCTGCGCCGGCGCGCTGTGCGCGATCGGGGACGGCGCGAGGGAGAGGTGGACGGCGACTGCCAGGGCGACGGCGAGGGCGGATGCGGCGACGCGTCGGGGCATCACGACATCGTGTCGAGCCGCAGCTCGAGCAGGACGAGGGAATCGGCGCGTCGGCGGAACCCGAACGTGTCGTAGAGCGCGAGCGCAGCGTCGTTGTCCGCGGCCGTGTTGACCATGGCCGTGGTGGCACCTCGGTGGTGCATCCAGGCCAGCGCGTCGTCGACGAGTTGTGCTCCGACACCATGGCGCTGACATGCGGGATCGACCGCCAGGCGCTGCAGGTAACCGACCTTGCCGGCGACGCCGGTCATCGCGAAACCGACGATCGTCCTTTCAACGGTGATCGACCGGGCATGGGCGAACGGCGTGGCGTGCATGATGTCGGAGAGGGCGGCGCGGTCGTTGCCCCAAACGGGTCCGAAGGCGCTGACATCGATGCGAACAGCGGCATCGAGGTGCCGTCGACGCAGCGGCCGGACGCGTTGTTCCCGCCGGCGCCGGCGGTACTCCTCGAGCGGGCGCTCGAGGAGCGCGAGTTCGTCGATGCGACCGAACCCGGCCGCGAGGAACGGCCCGACCGAACCCGGGAACAGCGCACCGGTGCGGATCGCGACGGCCCCGTCGCGCCGCGCCGTGTCGATCCACGACCGCACGTCGGCGTCCGACGGAACCATCTGGTGATCGAGCAGGACGAGGTGGGCGACATCGGGTCGGTACGGCCACGTGCCGATCCGCGCTCGGACGCGGCGCTCTGTCCTGGTCACCTCCACGGTGCCGACGGTACTCGTGCGATGCGCTCGGACCGCTTCGCACTGCACGGGACCGCACCGCGCTGGACCGGGCCGTAGCCTGCCCTCGATGCTGCCCGCACGGTTCGCGCCGGTCCTCGACGAGCTCGCCCCGCTCGTGACGCGCTTTCGCGACCGCGGCCACCGGCTGTACCTCGTCGGCGGATCCGTGCGCGATCTGCTCGTGCAGCACGACCGGCAGGATTTCGATCTCGATCTCACCACCGACGCCCGACCGAAGGAGATCAAGGCCTGCCTCGACGGATGGGCCGACGCGTTGTGGACCCAGGGCGAGAAGTTCGGCACGATCGGCGCGCACAAGCACGACCCGGTCAGCGGTGCAACCCGCCCCTACGAGATCACCACGTTCCGTGCCGAGGCCTACACGGACGACTCGCGCAAGCCGCACGTGGTGTTCGCCGACGACATCGACAGCGATCTCTCCCGGCGCGATTTCACGGTCAACGCGATGGCGTTGGAGCTCACCGTCGAGTCCGGCGTCCCGGCGCTCATCGATCCGTTCGGCGGTGCCGCCGATCTCGCGACGCGGACACTGCGGACGCCGGCCGCGCCGGAGGTCAGCTTCGGTGACGACCCCCTGCGGATGTTGCGGGCGGCTCGCTTCATCGCCGGGTACCAGCTCGAGCCGACCGAGGAGCTCACGGCGGCGGTGCGGGCGATGGTGGGTCGGCTGGAGATCGTGTCACCGGAGCGGATCCGCGACGAGTTCGACAAGCTGATCACCGTCGACCATCCGTCGGTCGGACTGTCGTTCCTCGTCGACACCGGGCTCGCCGATCAGTTCCTGCCCGAGCTGCCGGCGATGCGCCTCGAGCACGATCCGATCCACCGCCACAAGGACGTCCTCACGCACACGATCGCTGTGGTCGAGAACGTCCGCCCGGCCCCCGAACCGGCCAGCTACGACTTCCGCCTGACGCGGCTGGCGGCGCTGTTCCACGACATCGGCAAGCCCAAGACGCGCGGCTACCTCGAGGGGAAGGGCACGACCTTCCATCATCACGACGCGGTCGGCGCTCGGATGACGCGCAAGCGGATGACGGCGATGCGGTACTCGAACGACGACATCGCCAAGGTCTCCGAGCTGGTGGCGTTGCATCTGCGGTTCCACACCTATGCGATGGGCTGGTCCGACGCGGCGGTGCGTCGGTACGTCCGTGACGCCGGCGATCTGTTGGCCGAACTCAATGTGCTGACCCGATGCGACTGCACGACTCGCAACGAACGCAAGGCGGCGCGGCTGTCGCGGCGGATGGACGACCTCGAGGTGCGCATCGCCGAGCTGGGTGCGGCCGAGGAGCTGGCTGCCATCCGGCCCGAACTCGACGGCAACGAGGTGATGGAGATCCTCGGCGTGCCGCCCGGCCGGGAGGTCGGTGCGGCGATGAACTTCCTGCTCGACATCCGCCTCGACGAAGGGTTGCTCGGCGACGAGGAGATCCGCGCCCGCCTGCGGTCGTGGTGGTCGTCCCGTCAACCGACCTGACACCGCCGACCTGACACCCGCGCCTGGCATCCGCCGGCCGGGGAGGCGAGGCACCTACCGTGGTGGACCGTGCAGGCAGAGGCGGGCGCCCTCATCGCCGTCGGGATCATGGCCATCCTGGCCATCGTCGCGATGTTGGTCGAGGCGCGCTACTTCAAGAGGCGGATGCGTGGCTCGATCGAGGAGTTGTCGCGCACGCGCGCCGAGCTCGGCCAACTCCTCGATGCCCTTCCCGATGCGGTGATGGGTCTCGACGAACACGGGGTGATCGAGGCGGCCAACGCCCGGGCGGCGGTGTTGACCGGACGATCGGTCGACGATCTGGTGGGGCGGTCGTTCCTCGGCCTCGTCGCCGACGACGACCGCGGCACGGTCACTCAGCGCTGGAAACTCGGCAGCGACGCCGACCGCGGCGATGATGGCACCGACGACGGCACCGGCACGAGCCGGTACCTGTCGGTGTTCGAGATGGTCGACGTGGCCGGCCGTCCCCACCTGACCGAGGCGACGTTGCACCGTTCCGCCATCACCGAGGGCGCGCTGGTCGTGATCCTGCACGATGTCACCGACCGCCAGCAGAGTTCGGTCGCGCTCGAGCAGGCGCGCCGCCGCTTCCAACAGGCCTTTCATTCGTCGCCCACCGGGATGGCGCTCGTGCGTCTCGACGACAGCAAGATCGTCGATGCGAACCAGTCGCTCGCCGACATGCTCAGACGGCCGCTCGAGTCGCTCGTGGGCATCGGTATTCGCGAGATCACGCATCCCGACGATCTGCGGGCCGTGGCCTCCCAGCGCGCCCGCCTCGAACTCGGCATCGCCGACACATACCTCCTCGACCAGCGCTACCTGCGCAGCGATGGCGAGTTCGTCTGGGCGCGCACGCGCGTGTCGATCACCGAGGACGACGGTGTGGCGTTGGCGATCACCCACATCCAGGACGTCACCGACCAGCGGCGCACCGCCGAACGGCTGACCCACGCCGCGACGCACGACGGTCTGACCGATCTCGCCAACCGCGATGCGATGGTGGCGATGCTCGCCGACCTGCTCGCCGTTGCGCACATCGGGCAGATCGCGGTCCTGTTCGTCGACCTCGACAACTTCAAGATGGTCAACGACGGCCTGGGCCATGCGGTCGGCGACCGGGTGCTCAAGGAGATCGCGAGGCGCCTCGTCGCCGCCGTACCCGTGTCCGAGCGGGTGGGACGGTTCGGCGGCGACGAGTTCGTGATCGTGCTCGACGACAGCGTCGATCCGGCGCAGGCCGGTGAGGCGGTGCGCCGCGCCGTGCAGCGACCGATCCTCGTCGACGGTCAGGAACTGATCATCACCGCGAGCATCGGCTTCGCCGTGAACTCGGCCGGATCACGGGCCGCCGACCTGCTGCGCGACGCCGACGCGGCGATGTACCGGGCCAAGGCCGGCGGGCGGGATCGCATCGCCGCCTTCGCGCCCGAGACGCGCGGCGTACTCGTCGACGGTCTGCGCACCTCGACCGAACTGCGCCGCGGGCTGGAGCGGGGCGAGATCGTCCCCTACTTCCAACCGATCGTCGATCTCGACGGTGGTCGCGTCGTCGGCTTCGAGGTATTGGTGCGATGGCTGCACCCCGACCGGGGTCTGTTGCTGCCGGGCCAGTTCCTGCCGCTGGCCGAGGAGGCCGGGTTGATGGGTGAACTCGGCGAGCGGATGCTGCGCGACTCGCTCGCGCAACTGGCCCGCTGGCGCGCCGTCGGGCTGTCGTTCGCGAGATGTTCCCTCTCGGTCAACGTGGCCAGCCAGCAGCTCGTCGACGACTCGTTCATCGACGTGGTGGACGATGCCCTCGGCGAGACGGGCATCGACGCCGGCTCGTTGTGGTTGGAGCTCACCGAGACGGCATTGATGGCCGACACGACCGCTGCGACCCGGGCGTTGCGCGGTTTGCGCGGGCTCGGGCTGCACCTGGCGGTCGACGACTTCGGCACGGGCTACTCGTCGCTCACGTACCTGAAGCGGTTCCCGGTCGAGTCGATCAAGATCGACCGCTCGTTCGTCACCGGCCTCGGGTTGGAGGCCGACGACACCTCGATCGTCGAGGCGGTCGTGCGCCTGGGCCACTCACTGGGATTGACGGTGGTCGCGGAAGGGGTGGAGACGCCGTTGCAGCTGAATCGTCTCCGCGAACTCGGCTGCGACCGCGCCCAGGGCTATCTGTTCGGCCGCCCCCGCCCCGCCGGCATCACCGAATCAGAACGCGCCTGACGTTACGAGCCTTCCTTGCGGGCGCGCAGGACGAGCGTGGTGGGCGACGGGGACAAGGCGCTCGCTCCGAGTTCGAGGAGATGGTCGACGCGGAAGTTCGACCGGCCGAGCGTGATGAACCACTCGCCGACCGTTCGCGGGCCGGCCCCGTACGGATGGTCGACCGACACGCTGGCATACGGGTGCGGCGCCGAGATCACGAGCGGCATGCTCGGTTTGAGGATGCGGTGGACCTGGCGGAACACCCGGCTGAGGTCGTCGACGTCGAGCAGTGTCTGGGCCGCGACGACCACGTCGCACGTGCCCGAGGTGATGTCGCCGAGATCGGCGAGATCGGTGGCGAGGCACTGCACCGAGACTTCGGCGGCTTCGGCGGCGCGGCGAACTCCGGCGAGACGCTCGGCGTCGGGATCGACCGCGATCGCCTTGGCGCCGTTCGAGGCGAACGTCACCGCGTTGCGCCAGGGCGACACGCCGAGTTCGACGGCGCGCCACCCGTCGGCGACGTCGCCGCACAAGCGAAGCTCGCGGTCGTCGGGGATGCCCGACCCATAGATGATGTTGGCAGCCACCAACTCAGTGTTGCCGGTTCCGCCTGATCGCGTGGGGATTTCGCGGCAGCTACCCTGTCGGCCGATGGGTTTCACGGTCGGTGCGCTCCGCGGCACGGAGACCTCGCGCGGCATCGTCGACCATCGACTGGCGCGGCGGATGCTCATCAGTCAGGTCCGCAAGGGTCGCCTGCCGATGGACCAGGTGTGCGATGCCCATCCCGAGTTGATCCGAGCGGCGCGCAACGTCGGGACGCAGACCACGACGCGGTGTCCGATCTGCGAGCAGACCGATCTCCGACTCGTCACCTACGTCTTCGGTCAGGGCCTGTCTCCACAGGGACGATGTGTCTCGACGGCCAAGGAGATGCGTCAACTCAACGCACGCGACGCCGACCTGAGTGCTTACGTGGTCGAGGCGTGCGTCGAGTGTCGGTGGCATCACCTGCTGCGGGTGATCCCGGTCGGTGGCCGGCGACCCTCGGTGTGAAGCAGCGTCGTTTCCTCGCCGCGTTCGGGCTGGTGGCGCTCGCCACGCTCGCGGCGTGCGCGTCGAGTGACGATTCGACGGACTCGTCCACGCCGACTTCGGCGCCCGCAGCCGCGACGCCTCAAAGCTCGACGGGTGACGCCGTTGCGACCGACACCGTGGGTGCCACGGGTGTGCAACCGTCGGGTTTCACCACCGTGCGGGCGACGATCACCGATCCCGACGGGGACGAGTGCGAGGTCTGTCTCTGGTTGGCCGATTCGCCCGACGAGCGCGGCCGCGGACTGATGGGTGTCACGGACCTCGGCGGCGCGGTCGGGATGGCGTTCCTGTTCGAGGCGCCGACGAACGCGGAGTTCTACATGTTCCAGACGCCCACGCCCTTGTCGATCGCGTGGTTCGGCGTCGACGGCGCCTGGGTGGGGTCGGCGGAGATGGAACCGTGCCTCGACCAACCGGAGAACGAGTGCCGGCACTACAGCCCGGGCGCCCCGTACGACCTGGCGATCGAGGTGTTCGCCGACGGTTCCGATGCTGAGGGGTCTCGTCGAACTCGGGCTGACCGACGGCTCGACGGTGGTGCTGCTCGACGGCACCGAAGCGCTCGACTGTCAGACCCCCGATTCATGATGGGGACATGACCTCGATCCACGCCGTTGCCACCGGCGCCGCCGTTCATCGCATCGCCCATCGCGCCCGCTCGGGCCGATCCGCGGCGCGATGCCGCTATCGTGGCGCAGTCCATATTGGCCCTGCCCCAGCAACGGGGCTCCCTGCACCACATGGTGGAGGGATCCGAAGGGAGGTTGCACACGCATGAATCGTGCGTACGAATTGATGATCATCATCGACGGCGACGTCGACGACCCGAAGGCGCAAGCCTGGATGAAGACGGTCACCGAGGCAGTCGCGGCTGTCGGTGGTGAACTGCACGGCAAGATCGATTGGTGGGGCAAGCGCCAGTTCGCCTACCCGATCAACAAGAAGCCGTCGGGCTACTACATGGTTGCCGAGGTCCTGGCACCGGGTGGCTCACTCGACGAGCTCGAGCGCACGCTCCGTCTCGCGGACGACGTCGTCCGTCACAAGCTCATCCGGCTGCCCGACGCCGAGGCGGCTCGCCGCGGCATGGGCGTCACCGCTGCCTGACGGCAGCCGCCACTCGACCCGAGCAACAGGGGAATCTCATGGCATCGGAAAACTCCGTCACACTCGTCGGGAACCTCACCAAGGATCCCGAGCTGCGCTACACCGCCACCGGGCGGGGCGTCGCCAGTTTCGGTCTCGCCGTCAACCGTCGCTATCAGCAGAACGGTGAATGGCAGGAACAGGTTTCGTTCTTCAACGTGGTCGCCTGGGGCGATCTCGGCGAGAACGCGGCCGCCAGCCTGAACAAGGGCAATCGCATCGTCGTCACCGGTCGTCTCGAGCAGCGCTCGTACGACACCAAAGAGGGCGAGAAGCGCAGCATCACCGAAGTGGTCGCCGACGAACTCGGACCGAGCCTGCGCTGGGCGCAGG
This sequence comes from Ilumatobacteraceae bacterium, assembly GCA_963752815.1. Taxonomy (GTDB): domain Bacteria; phylum Actinomycetota; class Acidimicrobiia; order Acidimicrobiales; family Ilumatobacteraceae; genus Sva-07. The sequence goes on from CAVVZI010000015.1 coordinate 697,434, forward strand.
TCCAGATCGAGCGCATCAGCCGCGATTCCGCCGATGGCGGGGGCTCCAGCGGTGGCGGCGGCGCAGGTGGCGGCGGTGCCCGCACCCCTGATCCGATCTACGGCGACGAAGAGCCGTTCTGAACCGATCGACCTGAGCTGATCCGGGACCTGCCCGAGTCGTCTCGAACACATTCGTTTGAATCATTCGCAAGGAAACAACCATGGCAAGCAAGAAGAACAAGGCTCGCACGAGTCGCGATCTCAACCCACGCAAGTTCAAGAAGAAGACCAGCGTCCTCGTCATCGAAGACGTCGAGTACATCGACTACAAAGATGTCGATCTGCTCCAGCGCTTCATGAGCGATCGCGGCAAGATCCGCAACCGGCGCGTCGCCGGCAACACCCTGCAGCAGCAGCGCGAGGTCGCCAACGCGATCAAGGTCGCCCGTGAGATGGGCCTGCTCCCGTACGCCAAGCGCGTCGCTTCCACCCGTACCGGTGGTCGTCGCGAGGGTCGTGACGGTGGCCGCGACGGCGGGCGCGAGGGTCGCGACGGTCGTCGTGACGAGGCCTCGACCGAGACCGCCGACGGCGCTGCCGTCGACAGTGTCGACGCCACCGGCGGCGAGCTCGACAGCGTGAGCGAGGAGGTCTGAGATGAAGGTCATCCTCCGCTCCGATCTCGACGGACTCGGCAAGCGCGGCGACATCGTCGACGTGGCCGACGGCCATGCCCGCAACTTCTTGTTCCCGAAGGGTCACGCCATCGCGGCGACCGAGGGTGCCGTCGGTCAGGCCGGTCGCATGCGCAAGGCGCGCGATCTGCGTGACTCGAGCGCCCGCGATGCCGCCACGGCGATCGCCAGCAAGCTCGTGCCGATGATCATCAAGGTGTCGGCGAAGGCCGGCCCGGAAGGCAAGCTCTTCGGATCGGTCACCTCGAGCGACATCGTCGCCGCGGTGCTCGACGAGACGGGCATCGAGCTCGAGCGTCGTCAGCTCGAGGTCGAGACCATCAAGACGCTCGGCCAGCACACGGTGACGGCATCGCTGCACAGCGATGTCAGTTTCCCGATCCGGCTCGACGTCGTCGCCGCCGACTGACGGCACCGCCCGTCCACGACCGCTCGACGCAGGTCGCGTCCACAGTCACCGCCGGTTTCCCACAGGCGGTCAACAGACAAGACCCAGGGTTGTGCCCCTTCCCCCGCACAGCGCTGTGCTGAGAGAGTGGTGCCCCCATGGCTGGCTCTGCAGACTTTCCCATCGACCGATCCGAGCGGACGGCTCGTCCGCAACGATCGGCAGGGAGGGTCCCGCCGCACAACCTGCAGGCCGAGGAGTCGGTGCTCGGCGCGCTGCTGCTGTCGCGTGATGCGATCGGTGTCGTCGGCGAAGCCGGACTGAAGGTCCGCGACTTCTACAACCCGGCCCACCAGCAGATCTTCGACGCCATTCGCTCGATCTACTCGTCGTCGGGCCCGGTCGACGTCGTCACCGTGGCCGACGAGCTCCGGCGCCACGGTGTGCTCGAGGAGTTGGGTGGCATCGAACGGCTCAACGAGCTGCAGAACGCCACACCGTCGGTGTCCGGAGCCGAGCACTACGCCCGGATCGTGATGGACACGGCGCTGCTGCGCCGGTTGATCCACACGGCGGGCGAGATCACCGACATCGCGTTCAGTGAGCCCGACGACGCTGTCAAGGCCGTCGACCGCGCGGAATCGATGATGTTCGAGGTCGCCGAGGACCGCGTCGTCGACTCCACGCGACCCATCCAGGAACTCCTGAACGAGACGATGGACCAGCTCGAGGAGAACTACGAGCGGGGCGACACGATCACCGGGGCGGCCACCGGCTACGACGACCTCGACGAGCTGCTCTCGGGCCTGCAGAAGTCGACGTTGAACATCGTCGGGGCACGCCCCGCCGTCGGCAAGACCGCGTTCGGGCTCGGGATGGCGACGCACATCGCCAAGCACAGCGGCAAACCGGTGCTGGTGTTCTCGCTCGAGATGGGCCACAGCGAGCTCACGCAACGCATCCTGTCGAGCGAGGCCAAGGTCGATTCCACCAAGCTGCGCACCGGCAAGCTGAGCGAGAGCGACTGGTCGAAGATCGGCCTCGCCGTCGGGCGGCTCGAAGTGCCGCTGTTCCTCGACGACAACCCCCAGGTCACCGTCATGGAGATCCGGGCCAAGGCCCGTCGCATCAAGTCCCAGCACGGCGGGCTCGGCCTGATCATGATCGACTACCTGCAGCTGATGAGCGGCAACGGCACGTCGGAGAACCGGCAGCTCGAAGTCAGCGAGATCAGCCGGAACCTCAAGGTGCTCGCCCGCGAACTCGAGGTGCCGATCGTGGCCTTGAGCCAGCTGAGCCGCAACCTCGAGGCCCGCGCCGACAAGCGTCCGATGCTTGCCGACCTGCGGGAGTCCGGCAGCCTCGAGCAGGACGCCGACGTGGTGATGTTCCTCTACCGTGACGAGGTCTACAACCCGGAGTCGCCCGACAAGGGTTCGGCCGAGGTGATCGTCGCCAAGCACCGATCGGGACCGATCGGCACCAAGCGGCTCGTGTTCCTCGGCCAGTACACCCGCTTCGACAACGCCGCCCGCTCGATGTAGGACATCGATGGCAACGTTCGTCCTCGTCCACGGCGCATGGAGCGGTGCGCACGGCTTCCGGCACGTCCGGCGTTCCCTGACCAAACTCGGTCATGAGGTGTTCACGCCGAGCCTCACCGGGATCGGCGAGCGAGTCCACCTCACGAGCCCGTCGGTCGGGTTGCACACCCACGTCGACGACCTCGTGAACCACGTGCTGTACGAGGACCTCGACCCGATCGTGCTGCTCGGGTTCTCCTACGGCGGGATGGTGGTCACCGGCGCGCTCGACGCGATCGCCGATCGGGTCGTTCAGCTCGTGTATCTCGATGCATTCGTGCCCGCCGACGGCGACTCGCTGTTCGGCCTGCTCGGACTCGACGATCGGCCGACTCCGACGGTCGGCTCCGACTGGCAGGTGCTGGCCGCGCCGCGGGTGTTCGACGATCCGAACGAGGCCGACTTCATCAACCCGCGGCGGGTTCCTCACCCGGTGCGCTGCTTCACCGAGCGGGTCACGCTGTCGCAGCCGTTGGAGGAGTTCTCGTTCGGACGCACCTACATCCGAGCGACCGGCGATTCCTCCGACGCTCCCGGCGCCGCCGTGTTCGAAGCGGCCGCCGCGCACGCCGGCGCCTCGCCCCACTGGAACGCACGCGAGATCGCCACCAATCACATGGTGCCGAGCAACCGGCCCGACGAACTGGCGGCGATCCTCGACGAGTTGGCCTGAGCGCCGTCACCTGCCGAGAAGCGTCACCAGTGCCGCAGGTCGATCGGCCAGCGGTCGACGATCTGGTCGTTGCCGGTGCCGTCGACCACCCAGAACTGCTGGTGGCGGGCGACGGTCGGGTCCACGTGCGCCGGCCAGATCCGGGTGCGGTCGCCGACGGTCCAGTCGCCCGGTTCGCGGGGCAACAGGGTGGTGTGCTCGTCGGAACAGAAGAACACGTCGCCGTGATCCCATGACGGGTTGCCGTGGTCCATGCCGAGGGCCTTCAGACCGGCATCGATCACGATCCACCCCTTGGGGCTGGTCGAGATGACCGTCGTCAGCACCGAGAGCGACTTCTCGAACGGCGAGTCGAGTTCGGCGTACTGGGTGTCCATCAGCACGTACGACCCCGCCTGCAGCTCGGTGCACCATTCGTTCACGTCCCAGGTTCCGGTTCCCCCGCCCGACACGATGTCGCCGCCGACGCTGGCATGCGCCCGCAGGAGGATCTCCATCGCGCGGCGCACCTGGTCGACCTTCTCGGCCCGGTCCTTGACCATCATGAGGTGACCCTCGTAGCCCATCACACCGCGCACGTCGAGGCCGGCTGCCCGCGCCCGGTCGGCGAGCCGTCCGGCGTCATCGACGTCACAGCCGCACCGCGGGAGGCCGACCTCCACGTCGATCAGCACTGCACGGATCCCGCCGCGGATCGCCGCGTCGAGCGTGGCGTCGGAGTCGACCGCAACGGTGATGCTCGCCGCGTCAGACAGCCTGCCCAGCCGCTCGGTGTCGAGGGTCTCGTTGGCGAGCAGGAGGTCCGCGCCGAGTCCGGCCTGCGCCATTCCTTCGATCTCGCGCGGTGTGGCGGCGCAGAACGCAGTGTGGCCCGCGTCGGCCAGGCGACGCGCCAACGCCGTCGACTTGAACGCCTTGACGTGCGGCCGCAACGACGTGCCGGGCCAACGGCCGCGCATGGCGTCGACGTTGCGATCGAACGCCGCGAGGTCGACGACGAGGGCCGGGGTGCGCACCGCCGTCAAGTGATCGGGAAGATTGTTCGGGTCGTCGGGGAGGTCGGGCGCGATCGGCGAACTCATGTCGGAAGTGTGCTCCGTCGCTCGCGACGCCACACCACCCGGAGAGCGGACCAGGTGTCGTCGATCGCGCACACCTTGTTGTCGACGAGCCCGCGTGGGAGGCACACGTCGCGCACGACGTCCTCGGTCATGTCCGTGACGACCCTCGATGCTCGATTCGGGGACGCGCGTTTCGGCCAGGCGATCCAGCAGCCGCCGTCGGGAAAAATCGCCCGCTCGGCCGGGCCGATCCGCCGTTCGAGCTCGTGCCGCTCGGTCACGAACAGCACGACCAAGGCCGCCCGTCCGCGCAGGGTTGTCGCGATCCTCACGTCATCGGGGAGTGGCGCGAGCAACGCCCGAAAGTCGGGTGGCTCGTCGATCACGATCAGGCGCTGTTCCGCGGCGATGCCGAGCTTGGTCGCGAGCGGCGTTCCGGAGTAACCGGCGGGCATCGGACTCCATGATGGCCTCCGCCGCGGCGATGCGAGACGCCGCGGCCATCGCGTGGTCCCGCTACGTTGGCGGCGTGTCTGCCGGCGCCTCCGTCGATCCCACCCGAACGTCGCGTCTCGACCTCGACTTCGTGCGGAGCCAGTTCCCGGCCTTCGCCGACGGCGGCAACCTCGATCAGTCGTTCTTCGAGAACGCCGGAGGTTCGTTCGCCTGCCGGCAGACCATCGACGCTCTGACGCAGTACTACACCGCCTACAAGGTGCAGCCATACGCCGAGTACGCGGCGTCCGCCGCGGCCGGCGCGGCGATGGACCGGTCGCGCGAACGGTGGGCCGAAGCCCTCGGCGTGGTGTCCCGCGAGGTCGTGTTCGGCCCGTCGACCTCGATGAACACCTACGTGCTGGCGCAGGCGTTCGGTGCCACGCTCCGGCCGGACGACGTCGTGATCGTCACCAACCAGGACCACGAGGCCAACACCGGCGCCATCCGGCGGGCCGCCGAACGGGTCGGGTGCACGATCCGGGAGTGGCGCACCGATGCCGCCACCGGCCTGCTCGACATCGACGGGTTCGCCGAATTGCTCGACGATCGCACGGCATTGGTGACGGTTCCGCACGCCTCGAACATCATCGGGCAGGAGAACGACATCGTCCGGATCACGGCCCTGGCGCACGCGGTGGGCGCGCGGGTGATCGTCGATGGCGTCTCGTTCGCGCCGCACGGCCTGCCGGACGTCTCCGCGCTCGACGCCGACGTGTACCTGTTCAGCCTCTACAAGACCTACTCCGTCCACCAGGGCCTGATGGTCGTCCGCAACGGGCTGCTCGACGAGTTGCCGAACCAGAGTCATTTCTTCAACGACGGGGTTGCCGACAAGCGCCTGAACCCGGCGGGCCCCGACCACGCGCAGGTCGCGGCGGCCGGAGCGGTCCTCGACTACGTGGCCGCGTTGCACGCGCACCATGGAGGGTCGCCCGACGATCGCCTGAACGTGGCGGCGCGCGATGTGTCGGCGCTGTGGCGAGCGCACGAGGATTCGCTCACGCCTCGACTGCTCGACGCGCTCGCCGATCGCGACGATGTTCGTCTGCTCGGTCCCGACACGCTGGGCGCGACCGGGCTGCACCGGTGTCCGACCATCGCGTTCGTGCCACTGCGACTCGCGCCGAACGACGTCGCCCACGAACTCGTGCAGCGTGGCGTCCAGACCAGTTCCGGCCACTACTACGCGGCGCGGGTGCTGGACGGGCTCGGTGTCGATCCCGACCGTGGTGTGGTCCGGCTGTCGTTCGTGCACTACACGTCGCCCACCGACGTCGACCGGGCGATCGCGGCGTTGGGCGAGGTCCTCGATTGAGCACCGTCACACCGACCGCGGAGTCGGTCGAGGACTCCTCGGCGCCCACCGCATTGAACGCGCACGACCGTCGCGTCTGGCGACGCCACCCGGGCGACGTGGCTCGCCTCGTGGCGCGTTCGACGCTGCTCCTGCTGGGGCTGATCGTCACCGCGGCCGTGCCGGGGACGCTCCGTGACATCTCGCAGAACATTGTCAACCTCTTCGGCGAACTGCCCGACGCGGTGCGCTACGCGTTGATCGGCCTGGCGCAGCTGACGATCGTGGCCATCCCGCTCGCGGTGATCGCCTGGCTCATCCTGCGCCGGTCGTGGCTCGAGACCGCGATGGTCGTCGGCGCGGGCGCGGTCGGCGGCATCGTGATGGCGCTGCTCACCAACTGGCTCGCGCGGGCGGCTCCACCGGTGCCGTCCGGCCTCGACTCGGCATCGTTCCTGCCGACCGACTTTCCGTCGTCCGCGTATCTCGCCGCACTGGTCGCGGGAACCGCGACCGCCGCCCCGCTGATGCCCGACGCGTGGCGGCGCACGTGTTGGCTGGCGGTGACGGCCGCCGTGGTGGTGCGCTTCATGAGCGCCACGGAGACGCCGGTCAACGTGATCGTGACGGTGCTGCTCGGCAGCGTGGTCGGCAGCGTGGTGCTGGTTGCGTTCGGCTCACCCCGCCGCCGACCCGGCGCTTCCTCGTTGCATGCCGATCTCGCCGCCGGTGGGTTCGTCGTCGACGATCTCCGCGACGAGACCGAGCACGCCGGTCGCCGGTCGTACCGTGGCGCGTCCGACGGGAACGACATCGCGGTCGTGTATCTCGATCGTGACGACCGCGACGTCGATCTGCTGGCGCGGGTGGTGCGGACGATCCGCGTGCGCGACGTCGACGAGCAGAGTCTGTCGGTGCGTCCGCTCCAGCGCGTCCAGCACGAGGCGGTCGTCACGATGATGGCGCTGCAGACCGGGGCGCGGGTTCCGGTCGTCCACGCCGTTGTGCCCGCGGCGCGGGAGAGCGCGATCATCGCCCTCGACGTGCCGCCGGGTCGTCCACTCGCCGAACTCGGCGGCGAGGAGGTGTCCGAGGCCGCACTCGACGATCTCTGGCGACAGCTCGGTCTCCTGCATCGCGGGCGGATCGCTCACCGCTCGCTGACGCTGCCGAACCTGGTCCTCGACGGCGACACGGCGTGGCTCACCGGGCTCGAGAATGGCCGGCTGGTCGCCGGCGACGACTCTCGTGCGCTCGACGTCGCCGAACTGCTCGTGTCGACCACGCTCGTCGTGGGTGTCGAGCGGGCGATCGCGGCCGCGGTCCGAGTCGCCGACCGCGACGAGTTGACCGCGTCCTTGGCGTTCATCCAGCCGCCGGCCCTCCCACCGCAGACGCGCAAAGCGGCGAAGAAGCCGAAGGGTCTGATCACCGAGATCCGCACCGGATTGCAGACGGCGCTCGGTGTCGAGGCGGTGGAACTGGCCGAACTGGAACGGATCAGCATTCCGAAGCTGCTCACGTGGGTCGGCTTCGTCGTGCTCGCCTACTTCGTGCTGAGCCTGGCGTCGAGCTGGTCGGAGATCTCCGACGCGATCGCCGGCCTCAACTGGTGGTGGGTGGTCCCCATCATGGTCGTCACCCTCATCGGCCCGGTGGCCGGTGCGGTGTCGATGATGGGCTCGGTGCTGCGCCCGCTGTCGCTCGGCGACACGACCATCGTGATGTTCGGCCAGTCGTTCCTGAACCGGTTCACGCCGATGAACGCCGGCGGCATGGCGATGCGGATCCGCTACCTCCAGAAGGGTGGCACCGACGCCACGGTCGCCACCGCGGCGATCGGCCTCACGTCGGCCGCGAGCGGCGTCATGCAGGTGCTGTTCATCTCGTTCTTCCTCCTGTGGAGCAGCACCGATCCGACCGACGACACGCAGGGAGCCGACGCCGGGAGTTCGTCGGGCGGCGTCGCGGGAACGGTGATCCTCGTCGTGGGCATCGCCTTGGTGCTGGCGGTGGTGATCTTCGCGTTCACCCCCAAGCTGCGCCGTTGGCTGATCGACTTCGTCAAGTCCACGATCTCGAAGATCCGCCACGACTTCGGCGCGCTCGCCCGCCAACCGACGAAGCTGTTGATGCTGTTCGGTGGTGCCGGAGCCAGCAAGTTGCTGACGATCATCGCCTTCGTCCTGTCGTGTCGGGCGTTCGGCATCGACCTGTCGTTCGCGGAGCTCGGTGCCTTGTACATGATCGCCAACACCGTCGCTTCCACCGTGCCGACTCCCGGCGGGGTCGGGGCGATCGACGCGGCCCTCGTGCTCGTGCTCACCAACGCCGGCGTCGACCAGGGCACCGCCTGGGCGGCGACTCTCCTGTTCCGGGGGATCAACTACTGGTTCCCGACGATCCCCGGATTCCTCGGCCTCAAGCTGAGCGAACGCCGCGAACTCATCTGAACCCGAAATTCTGAGCGGATGGCGCGCTGGGCGCACCATTCTCGGAGAATTTCGGGGCGAGCGCGTACAGTTCGGGCGTGAGCAGCGCCGAATCGACCGTCGCCGGTGTTGTGGTGGTCGGAGTGGTGATGGGATCCGCCAGCGACTGGCCGACGATGTCGAAGGCGGTCGACGTGCTGACCGAGTTCGGCGTGGTGCACGAAGCACGGGTGGTGAGCGCCCATCGGATGCCCGACGAGATGTTCGAGTACGCGGAGCAGGCAGCGGGACGGGGCCTGCGGGCGATCATCGCCGGCGCCGGCGGTGCCGCCCACCTCCCGGGGATGCTGGCGGCCAAGACGATCGTGCCGGTGCTCGGGGTCCCCGTGGCGTCCCGGCATCTCGCGGGGCAGGACTCACTCCATTCGATCGTGCAGATGCCGGCGGGCATCCCGGTCGCCACGTTCGCCATCGGCGAGGCCGGTGCGACGAACGCCGCGCTGTTCGCGGTGGCCATGCTCGCCGCGACCGACGACTCCCTCGCGACCGCGCTGCTCGACTACCGGCGCCAACGCCGCGACGCCGCGGCGGGCTCGGTGCTGCCGCCGCCCGCCGACGCGTGAACGACACCGGGCGTTGGGGACGATGAGGAACGAGCCGATCGTCCCGCCGGCCACGATCGGGATGATGGGTGGCGGTCAGCTCGGCCGGTACGCCCTCATCGCCGCCCGCACGATGGGGTATCGCACGCTCGTGGTCGACCCCGACCCGTCCGCGCCGGCGGGAGCCGTGGCGGATGTGCACCTGATGGCGGCGTACGACGACCCCGCGGCGTTGCAGCGGATCACCCTCGACTGCGATGTGGTCACCACCGAGTTCGAGAACCCGCCGGCGGGGGCGCTCGACCATCTGGCCGAACGGGTCCGCGTGGCTCCGTCACCGGCGTCGGTGCGGATCGCGCAGGACCGCATCGCCGAGAAGCAGTTCCTCGTCGACAACGGGTTCACCGTCGGGCCGTACCTGGTGCTCGACGAACCGGAGACCGTGATCCCTCCGGGGGTCGTCGCCTCCGTCGTCGAGGGTGGGGCGATCGTGAAGACCGCTCGGCTCGGCTACGACGGCAAGGGCCAGCGTCGCGTCGCTGACGTGCCGGCGATGCACAGTGCGTGGGCGGAACTCGGTGGCGTGGCCTGCGTGGTCGAACAGGTGCTGCGACTTCGATGTCGAACTGAGCGTGATCGTGGCGCGCACCGCCGACGGCCGGATCGAACCGTGGCCGGTCGCCGAGAACCGGCATGTCGACGGCATCCTCGACGTGTCGATCGTGCCGGCTCGGGTCGACGACTCGACGGCCGATCGCGCCATCGGCATCGCCTCGGCGATCGCCGACGCCCTCGGCTACGTCGGGGTGCTGGCGGTGGAGATGTTCGTGGTCGGCGGCGAACTGCTCGTCAACGAGTTGGCGCCGCGGCCGCACAACAGCGGGCACTGGACGCTCGACGCCAGCGCGACGAGCCAGTTCGAGCAGCAGATCCGGGCGGTGTGCGGCGTCGGGCTCGGCCGCACGACGATGACCGCGCCGTCGATCGCGATGGTCAATCTGCTCGGTGATCTGTGGGCGAACGGGACTCCCGACTGGAGCGTCGTGCTCGACGAGCCGCGAGCCAAGCTGCACCTGTACGGCAAGTCGCCGGCGCGGCGCGGGCGCAAGATGGGTCACCTCACCGTCACGTCGCAGGTCGCCACCGAGGCGGTCGAACGGGCGCTCGAACTCCGTCGCCGTTGCGCCCGTTGACGGGCCCCTCGGGTCAGCGTTCGCGCACGTACCAGAGGTCGGTCGAGTGTCGACCGTCGTCGATGCCTCTCTGCTCGAATCGCGTCGTCGGGCGGAACGGGGGACGCTCGATCGGGCCGCCGGTGAGCCGCTCGTCGGCGTCGCACGCCGTCTGCATCACCCGCGCGTAGTCGGCGATGTCGGTGGCGAGGTGCAGGGTGCCGCCGATCACCAGGCGATCGGTGAGCGCCCGGACGACCTCGGCGTCGACGAGGCGCCGGTGGTGCTGGCGCACCTTCGGCCACGGGTCGGGGAAGTAGATCCGGACGCCGCCGAGCGAGGATGGGGCCACCCGGTCGAGGAACACCAACACATCGCCGTGGACGACTCGGACGTTGGTGAGTCCGTGCGCCTCGATCGCCTGGAGCAGTGCCGCCACGCCGGGTGTGTGGACCTCCAGGCCGACGATGGCGGTGGCCGGATCGGCGAGTGCCATCTGGCTGGTCGACTCGCCGTGCCCGAAGCCGACGTCGAGCACGACGGGGGAGGGCGCGCCGAACTCGGCTGACCAGTCGATGACCGGCCCGGTTTCGTCGAGTCCCCACCGACCGAGCCACTCGGTGAACCGGGCCTGGCGTGCCGGCGACATCGCCCGGCGGCGCGGCTTGAACGTCACCGACGACCGGCGCACACTCCGCGCGCCAGGGGACCCGACCCCCTGGCGCGCGGGGTGGTCGTCCAGCGGTTCATTCACCCCCGCAGTGTGTCGCCGATCGGGTCGAAGCACGCGGCCCGATGGTTCAGGGACAGTGGCTCAGGGACGGCGTTCGAGCCGCAGGCCGTGCTCGTCGCGGACGACCTCCATGGCGAAGTCGAACGCGTCGATGCGGGACGCGAACTCGATGTCGAGCGGATCACAGTGGTCGGGGCCCAGCGCGAGCGTACGGGTCGCTTCGTGGGTGGCGAGGAGTGCTCGCGCCGTCGCTTCGGCGTCGAGGTCGCCGCCGAGGCGTGCCCGTTCGATGAAGTCGGCGGTCAGCCGGTCGTCGTCGCCGGTGGTGTCGGGCGCGTCGGCGAAGCAGCCGGTGATCACGTAGGTCGGATCTCCGAGCCCTGCGGCCTCGACCGCACGGGCGGTCGCCGACGCGCAGGCGAGGCTCGCCGCCCACAATCGGCTTGCACTCGATGCGCCGACCACGCCCTGCGTGCCTGCCGACGTGCGCTGCACGAGCGTCCGGCCGTGCAGGTCGGCGCGGCTCACCATCGCCGGTGAGTTGGGGAAGTCGAAGCCGTCGGGCCGGCGCCCGTGGTTCTCACCCATCGCCAGCACCCCGGGGCGAGCCGCGGCGAACTGCAGCGCCTCGTCGACACCCGCCACGAGATAGATCGCTTCAGCCCCGGCGCCGAACGCATAGGCCGCCGTCGTGAAGGCGCGGATCACGTCGACGACCACCACCGGCCCCGTGACCGACTCGAGTTCCCATCGCGTCACCTGCCGCCCCGCCATCGCCCCAGTCTGCCGACCCTCTCACCACGTTTGCGTCGGGATTTTGGTGAACCGGTGCGCGGAAATTTTGACGCAAACGATGAGTTGAGGGGTCAGACGGTGATCAGCGCGGTGGTGAGGAGGGTCAGGCGCGGGTGCGCTGTTGGCCCCAGTGGCTCATCGAGCCGACGCGCTGGTAGCGCTCGGGACGGTCGTCGGGGCCGAGCACCTCGGTGGCCAGCCACAGCCGCTTGAGCCAGCGGACCCGTCCGGCCTCGCGGTCGTCGGTGTAGCGGCGGCGGGCGTGGAGCACGTGGTAGTTGTTGACGAACTGCATCTCGCCGGGTCGCAACGCCATCTCGACCCGGTTGTCGGCGTCGTTGATCAACTCGTCGTAGGCGTCCATCGCCTCGCGCTGGTCGGGGGTGATCCGCGGTGCGGCCTCGTGGCGTTGGGACGCTTCGATGAACGGGCGGATGTAGCGGATGAACAGTCGGTCGCCGTGGCGGGTGAACGTCGGCACGAAGTAGAACGGCTGGCCGCCCTCCCGCTGCTCACCCCGGAAGTCGTAGGGGAGCGGCTCGTACAGCGTGGCCGCGAGATGCGGCGCCGTGCGCACCAGTTCGTTGTGGGCGTACAGGGCGTTGGCCACGAGGCTCTCGCCGCCGCTCACCCCGTCGTCGATGCACAGCAGCCCGACGAGGTCGGAGCCGTCGCTGTGGAACCCGAGCGGGTGGCCGCCGATCTCGTTGCCCCGCGCCGTCGGATCGTCCGGCGCCTTGCCCTGGTCGGTGACGTCGCCGAGCAGATGGCCCTTCGCGTTCTGCGGCCACGGCTCGCCGAGGTGCCGGCCGATGCCCCAGTAGATCCACGACGCGTCCTCCGCCCCGAGGCGGTCGATGTCGAGCGTGCCGATGCGGCCGAACCCGCGGCCGTTGACGAGCTCCTCGGCGAAGTCGTGCAGCAGGGGCGCGAGCGTCGGCAGCGGGAAGTCGGCGACCGTCACGTCGAGCACGTCGTCGGTGACCGACCGGGCGTGGTCGAGCGCGGCGTCGAGTTCGGCGAGCTGGTCGGCGTCGAGTTCGAGCGTCCAGTCGGTGGGGTCGCTCACGTCGGACGCCCGCCATTCGGCGTGCGGTTCGAGCGGCACGACCGTGGCGGTGCTGATGTCGATCGTGCTCATCGTGGCGCTCCCCGCTCGGCGCCGCCTTGGCGCCCCGGACGAGCCGGCCGGGCAGCGCCTCGGTGGCCTGTCCGTCGTGGTAGGTCTCCTGGCCGGCGACGATCGTGTGCCGCCACCCGTCGGCCCGCTGCAGCAGGCGACGGCCCCCGGCCGGCAGGTCGTGGACGATCTCGGGCTTGCGGAGTCGGAGGCGGTCGAAGTCGACCACGTTCAGATCGGCGCGGTACCCCGGGGCGAGCACGCCACGGTCCAACAGTCCGACGGTGCGGGCGGTGTCGCGGCAGTGGCGCTGCACGAGGAACGGCAGCGGGATCCGGTCGTGGTCGCGATCACGGCCCCAGTACTGCAGCAGCGTCGTGGGGAAGCTCCCGTCGCAGATCGTGCCGACGTGGGCGCCGCCGTCGCCGAGGCCCGGCACGGTGTGCGGGTGGACGAGCATCTCGTGGCAGCCGTCGAGATTGCCGTCGACGTAGTTGAGGAACGGCAGGTAGATGAGGCCCTTGCCGTCGCCGGCGAGCATCACGTCGAGTGCGAGTTCTTCGGGCGACACGCCCGGCGCGGGCGGCGCGGGCGCCGATCGAGTCCGTGAGCTTCGGTTCGTAGTCCGGCTCGTCGAGCATCTCGAACAGCAGGTCGAAGCGGCCGATCAGCGAGCCACCGAGCTTGTCGCGCGACCGTTCGTCGGCCGACTGCAGCACCCGGCCGCGCACCTCGGGATCGCGGAGCAACGCCACCCGCTCGGCGAGCGGCAGGTCGGCGATCTCGCGGTAGGCCGGGCACGGTCATGAACGGGTTGAGCGTGCACTCGAGCCCGAGGATCAGGCCCACCGCCCGCGGCGCGACCTGGCCCGTCATTCGCAGCCCGTCGGCGTTCGCGGTGGTGATGCGATCGAGGATGCCGCGGAACGCGTCGGGCAGCATCGGGTTGCGGGCGACCGAGATCGACAGCGGCCGGCCCGACCGCTCGACCATCCGGCGCAGCGTGGAGAACTCGTCGTCGACGTCGAGGAAGTCGGACACCACCTGCAGCACTCCGGTGCCGGCCGCGCCGACACCTTCGGCGATCCCGATCAGTTCGTCGGGCGCCGCAGTCAGCGTCGGGGTGTACGCCCCCGTCGAGGTCCGGTGGTTGCGGGTGCGGCTCGTGGTGAAGCCGAGGGCGCCGGCCTCGATGCCCTCCCGGGCGAGTTCGGCCATCAGCGAGATGTCGTCGGCGGTGGCGTCCTCGTGGTTCGCCCCGCGTTCGCCCATCACGTGCAGCCGCAGCGCACCGTGCGGCACCTGGGCGGCGACGTCGATGTCGTGCGGCCGCTCGTCGACGGCGTCGAGGAACTCACCGAACGAGTTCCAGTTCCACGCCAGCCCCTCGTGGAGCGCAGCGCCCGGGATGTCCTCGACGCCTTCCATCAACTCGATCAGCTTGCCGTGGTCGCGGTCGTGCACGGGCGCGAAGCCGACGCCGCAGTTGCTCATCACCACGGTGGTGACGCCGTGCCACGACGAGGGCTGCAACCGGTTGTCCCACGTGGCCTGGCCGTCGTAGTGGGCATGGATGTCGACGATGCCGGGGATCACGAGCGCCCCGTCGGCGTCGATCTCGCGGGCAGCCGAACCATCGACCCGTCCCACCTCGACGATCAGCCCGTCGCGCACCGCCACGTCGGCCGTGCGGGGTTCGGACCCGTTGCCGTCGTGGAGTGATCCGCCGCGGACGATGAGGTCGAAATCAGCCATACGCGAGTGTCGCGCGTGTTGCCCACCCGTCGACGACCCCGACGAATTCGTCGATGTCGTCGTCGGTGATCTCGATCGACAGCGCGATGAAGCCGCGCCGGGCGAGGTAGAAGCCGGCATCGAGCGCGGCGAAGAAGAGCAGTGCCCGCCATCGATCGTCGGCCTCCGCGAGATCGGCCGTGGAGCGGACCGGGCCCGGTGTGCCGTGGATGTTCATCAGCGAGCCCAGCCCGGTCATGCACATCGGCAGGCCGTGTGCGGCGAACACGTCCCCGAGCCGCGTCCGGAGCCGGTCGCCGCGGGCGTTGACGGCTTCGAGCACCTCCGGCGTGAGCACCTCGGACAAGTGTCGCGATCCCCGCCGCCATCGACACGACGTTGTTGTTGAACGTGCCGGCGTGGCCGAGCGCGCCGCCGGTCGAGGCGTCGAAGTGGGCCATCAGATCGCGTCGTCCGCCGAAGGCGCCGAACGTGAACCCGCCCGCCAGGTACTTGCCGAGCGTGGTGAGGTCGGGGGTGATGCCGAGCACCTGTTGTGCGCCGCCGGGTGACAGGCGTGAGGTCATCACCTCGTCGAACACGAGCACCGTGCCATGACGGTCACACAGGTCGCGGAGCGCCTGCAGGAACTCGGGGTGGCCCGGGATGCAACCGGCCGAACCCTGCAGCGGTTCGACCAGTACGGCCGCGAGGTGGTCGCCGTGTGCGGCGAACGCCGCGACGACCCCGTCGACGTCGTTGTAGTCGGCCATCACCCAGTCGTGCGGCACGGTGACCGCCTCGCCACCGTGGCCGAACGTGAGCACGCCGCCGTGGTAGCCGTCGCGGAACGCCATGACCTTGGGGCGTCCGGTGTGGTGGATGGCGAGCGCCAACGCCATCAGGTTGGCCTCCGTGCCCGAGTTGGTGAAGCGCACCTGCTCGATCGACGGGAACCGGCCGACGATCAGCTCGCCGAGCAGCGCCTCGTTCGGGTGCACCGAGCCGAGGGCCCACCCGCCGTCGATCGCGGCGTGGGCGGCGGCGCGCACCGCGGGCGGTGAGTGGCCCAGCAGGCCGGCGGTGTAGTTGCCGAGCAGGTCGACGTAGCGGTGGCGATCGACGTCGTACAGGTAGCGGCCCTCGGCCCGCTCCACCCGGAACGGGAACGGATCGAAGTGCAGCACCGAACGCGTGTTGCCGCCGGGAAGCACGGCCGCGGCGCGCTCGGCCCACGCCGCGCTGAGCGGCCGGGCGTCGGCGTACCGCGCCTGCGCGTCGCGGAGCGCCGCATCGAGCGCCGCGTCGAGCGTCACACGAGATCGAGGCCGGCGAGGGTGCCGTCGGCGCGCCAGTCCTCGAGGACCTTGACGAAGGCGATCGATCCGGCGCCGTACGAGCCGTTGCGCACGCCACGGTCGCCGGGCTTGCCCTCGTTGTTGTAGTAGCCCGGCGTGCAGCTCTCGAGGAACGACCGGTTCATCTGGGCCAGGTTGACGATCGTGTCGACCCAGTCGTTCTCGGCCTGCTCCTGCGCCTCGATCACGGTCACGCCGCGATCGGCCGCCTCGGCGAGGATGTAGGCGAGATGCTTGCTCTGCTCGTTGAGCATGTGCGGGAAGTTCACCGTGAAGCCCGACTGGACGTTGCTGAAGACGAAGCAGTTCGGGAACGAGCGGCTGTGCATGCCGTGCAGCGTCGAGGCGCCGTCGGCCCACTTCTCGGTGAGCGTCAGCCCGTCACGCCCGTACAGCTCGTAGCCGGCGCGGCGGGTGTAGTCGGTGCCCACCTCGAACCCCGTCGCGTAGATGAGGCAGTCGATCTCGAACTCCTCCTCGACGAGGTTCCCGTCGGCATCGGGTCGCTCGACCACGACCGCGTGCTCGGTGATGCGCTTCACGCCGCGCCCGTCCGTGTCGACCAGTTCGACGTTGGGGCGGTTGAACGTGTCGAGGTAGCCGTCGTGGAAGCAGGGCCGCTTGCAGAACTGCCGGTAGTACGGCTTCAAGGCCTCGGCCGTGTTCGGGTCGTTGACGATCGTGTCGACCCGGGAGCGGATCTGCTCCATCTTCTCGAAGTCGGCGAGCTCCATCGTCTCCGACAGCGACGACGCGGCGACGCCCTCGCCCGCCGACTCGCGCAGGCGG
The DNA here is from genome assembly GCA_963752815.1 of Ilumatobacteraceae bacterium. Classification (GTDB taxonomy): domain Bacteria; phylum Actinomycetota; class Acidimicrobiia; order Acidimicrobiales; family Ilumatobacteraceae; genus Sva-07. The sequence continues at coordinate 714,342 of CAVVZI010000015.1, forward strand.
ATCAGCAGGTTGCCGATGATGTCGGTCCAGCCGTCGTTGACGAGGTCCTCCGGTTCGGGGATCCCGGTGACGAGGTTGTTGAAGTTCTCCATCCGCCGCGTCTGCCAGCCGGGTTCGAGCGACGCGGCCCACTCGGGATCGGTGGGGCGGTTCGCCCGCACGTCGATCGACGACGGTGTGCGCTGGAACACGTAGAGCTGCGCCGCACTCGCGCCGAGGTGCGGCACGCACTGCACCGCCGTCGCACCCGTGCCGATGATGCCGACCCGCTTGCCCTCCAGGCCGACGAGGCCACCGTGCGAGTCGCCGCCGGTGTAGTCGTAGTCCCACCGGCTCGTGTGGAACGTGTGTCCCTTGAACTGGTCGATCCCGGGGATGCCGGGCAGCTTCGGCCGGTGCAGCGGGCCGCTGGCCATGCAGATGAAGCGCGCCCGCATGGCGTCGCCGCGGTTGGTCCGCACGATCCACCGTCCGTCGCTGTCGTCCCAGCGCATCTCGGTGACTTCCGTCTGGAAGCACGCATTGCGGTAGAGATCGAAGTGGCGACCGATCGCCTGGCTGTGGGCGAGGATCTCGGCGGCCTGGGAGTACTTCTCCCGGGGGACGTAGCCGATCTCCTCGAGCAGCGGCAGGTAGATGTACGACTCGACGTCGCAGGCGGCACCGGGATAGCGGTTCCAGTACCACGTGCCGCCGAAGTCGCCGCCCTTCTCGACGACGCGGATGTCGTCGATGCCCGCCTCCCGCAGCCGGGCGCCGGCGAGCAGGCCGCCGAAGCCGCCGCCGATGATCAGCACCTCGACGTCGTCGAACAGCGGCTCGCGTTCGAGCGGTGCCACGTAGGGATCCTCGACGTAGTGCTCGTACTGGCCGACGACCTCGACGTACTGCTCGTTGCCGTCGTCGCGGAGCCGCTTGTCGCGTTCGGCGCGGTACTTCTCGCGCAGGGCGTCGGGGTCGAAGTCGGTGTTTGCCGCGTTCATCGCACTGTTGTAGCCGTCCAGGTGCGGCGGCTGCGTGTCGGGCCGCCCGAGCGCCGAGGGCGGGCATGATGGGCCGATGACCGTCGACCGTGACCCCCGTGATCTGGACACGCTCGATCGGATCCAGCGACGGGTGCTCTGGCTCGCGGTGCGCATGGTCGACCACGCCAATCGGGAGCGGGTGGCGCCGACGGGCGACATGGCGATCAAGGTCGGCGGCCACCAGGCGTCGTCGGCCTCGATGGTGTCGATCATGACCGCGCTGTGGTTCGGCCATCTCCGCAGCGACGACAAGGTGGCGGTGAAGCCGCACGCCAGCCCGGTGTACCACTCGATCAAGTACCTCACGGGCGAGCTCGACCGGTCGTACCTCACGCGGCTGCGCGAGGTCGGCGGTCTGCAGGCCTACCCCAGCCGGACGAAGGATCCGGACGTGGCCGACTTCTCCACCGGCTCGGTCGGGCTCGGCGCGGTGGCGCCGTTGTTCGCCGCCATGACCCGCCGGTACGTCGACGCGCATTTCGAGCGCACCTCCGCCGCGACGGATCCGGCCAGGTTCATCGCGCTCGTCGGCGACGCCGAACTCGACGAGGGCAACGTCTGGGAAGCGATCGCCGACCCGTCGCTGCAGGGTCTGGGGTCGGTGATGTGGGTGGTCGACGTCAATCGCCAGAGCCTCGATCGTGTGATCCCCGACCAGAAGATCAAGAAGCTGGTCGAGTTCTTCGACGGGGCCGGGTGGCACGTGATCGAGGCGAAGTACGGCCGGCTCATGAACGAAGCCTGCGCCCGCGACGGGGGCGGCCTTCTGCGCGCCCACATCGACGCGATGGAGAACGAGCGGTACCAGAGCCTGTTCGCCGTGCACGGACCCGAACTGCGCGCCCGGTTCCTCGACGGCGCGGACCCCGGTCTTGCGCCGCTCGTCGCGGCGTACGACGACGACGAGCTCGAACGGATCGTCACCAACCTCGGCGGCCACGACCTCGGGGTGCTGCTCGACGCGTACCGGGCGTGCGATGAGGTGACCGATCGCCCGAGCGTCGTGTTCGCCTACACGATCAAGGGGTGGGGTCTCCCGATGGCCGGCGATCCGTTGAACCACGCCGCACTGCTCACCGCCGACCAGATCGCGGATCTGCGCACCGCGTCGGGGCTGGACCTGGACACGGAGTGGGACCGGTTCACCGAAGGGTCGCCCGAGGACGAGGCGTGTGCCCGGACCGGTGGCGAACTCACGAACCGACCGCCGCGGCCACGCCCGCACGTGCCGGTGCCCGACGCGACCGGCGCGCTCGTGACCCGCCCGGTCAGCACGCAGGAGACCTTCGGTCGTGTGTTGACCTCGCTCGCCAACATGCCGGCGGTCGCCGAACGGATGGTCACCACCTCGCCCGACGTGAGCGTGTCGACCAATCTCGGCGGGTGGATCAACAAGATGGGGGTGTTCGCGCCGGAGGATCGGCCCGACTACCTCGGAGTCGACCGGTTGTTGCGGTGGCAGCAGTCCGCCGCCGGCCATCACGTCGAACTCGGCATCAGCGAGATGAACCTGTTCCTGGCGTTGCACGCGTTCGGCCTCGCCCACGAACTCCACGGCGAGCACCTGTTGCCGATCGGCACCGTGTACGACCCGTTCATCTGTCGCGGCCTCGACGCCCTGATCTACGCGCTCTACAACGGCGCCCGCTTCGTCGTCGCCGGAACGCCTGCCGGAGTGACGCTCGCGCCCGAGGGTGGTGCGCACCAGTCGTCGATCACGCCGTCGATCGGTCTCGAACTGCCCGGCCTCACCTACGCCGAGCCGGCGTTCGCCGACGCGCTCGACTGGCTGTTGTGCGACGGGTTGCAGCGGCTCGGGTATCCCGACGGGGAGTCGCTGTACCTGCGCCTGTCGACGCGGGCGGTGGATCAGGCCCCGTTCCTCGCGGCGAAGGATCGGCTCGGCGCCGAACGGCTACGGGGTGACGTGCTGGCCGGCGCCTACCGGCTCGTCGAGCCCTCGGGGCCCGCCGAGCTGATGATCGCGGCATCCGGCCCGGTCGTGACCGAGGCCGTCGCCGGCGCGGCATTGTTGGAGGCCGAGGGGGTCCGGACCCTCGTGATCGACGTGACCAGTTCGGACCGGCTGTTCCGCGGCTGGCGCGGCGCGCTCGAACGGGCGGCGACGAACGGCACGCCCGCGTCCGACGATCACCACCTCGCGTCGCTGCTGGAACCGGCCGAGCGGCGGGTGCCCATCGTGACGGTGCACGACGCGGCGTCGCACCATCTGGCCTGGCTCGGCGGGGTGTACGGGGCGCGCACCGTCCCCGTCGGGGTCGACCGGTTCGGCCAGTCGGGGACGATCGCCGACCTGTACGAGATCTTCGGCCTGCTGCCCGGCCAGATCGTCAACGCCGGCCTGGTGGCGCTCCACTGAGCTGGGGCTGCGCCCGGGTGGCGTCAGCTCGACGCGGCGGCCACCACCGGCTGGTGGATGGTGGCTTCGGCCTCGTTGTGCAGTTCCGGGTTGGCGTCGGTCAGCATGGCGTGGGCGGAAGCACGCTCCTGCGCCGTGAACGGCCGGGTGGTGTGGCAGAACTCGACCATGTTCCCCGATGGATCACGGATGTAGATCGAGACGCAGAACCCGTGGTTCACCTCGAGGACGGTCTGACCGTGCTCCTGCCAACGCTGGCGGTGCGCGTCGAGATCCTCACGGGTCGGGGCGTCGAACGCGACGTGGTTCACCCACCACGGCAGGCCGGCCGACTTGTTGAGGTCGACACCGAAGTCGTCACCGATCACCGGGTCGTGGATCTCCCAGAAGGCGATCATGCCGTGATCGCCCGAACCGGGCTCGTCGGCCGGGCCGGTCGAGTAGAAGAAGTGTTTGCTGTAGCCGGGGCCCTCGTTCGGAGTTTCGGAGGCGACGACCTTGACGAGTTCGAATCCCATCACTTCGGTGTAGAAGCGGTGGGTCGCCTCGGTGTCGTTCGTGGCGAACGCGACGTGGTGAAATCCCATGCGGACATTCTCGCACCCGTTCCCATTTCGCACCAGTTCGGTGGTGTGCGACCCAGGTTGCGGCATCCTGGTGCGATGTTCCTGGGTGCGGACCTGTTGGCGTTCCTGGTCCTGGCGTTCGGCGGGGCGTTGTTCGCCGGCAACCTGCTGGCCGTGGTGCGACCACCCGAACGTCAACTCGACGAGTCACACCTGGAACGGGCGCCGGTGGTCCGCAGTCTCGTGTTCGCCGGCATCGGCCTGATCGCCGCGATCTGGGCGCTCGCGTCCTTGATCAGCGGTTGATCATCGGCAGAACGGCTCCGCCGCGACGGGCGCGGTCACATCTGCGAGATTGTCGGGATGACCGCACCGCTGCGCCTGACGTTCATCCAGTCGGCGGCGCGGGTCGGTGAGCTGCCCGGGTCCCCCGTCGAGGTGGCATTCGTCGGCCGTTCCAACGTCGGCAAGTCGTCGCTGATCAACGCACTCGCCAATCAGAAACAACTCGCTCGCGTGTCGAACACCCCGGGACGCACCCAGCTGATCAACATGTTCAGCGCCGATCGCGCCAACGATCGCGACAAGGACTCCACCGAGCAGACGACGGGCACGGTCGTCGATCTGCCCGGCTACGGCTACGCCAAGGCATCGAAGACCGTGCGTCGCGGCTGGCCGGCGATGATCGAGGGGTACCTGCTCGGGCGGGAGAACCTGGTGATGGTGTTCGTGCTCGTCGACGGCGAGATCGGGCCGACGAAACTCGACGTCCAGATGCTCGAGTGGCTCCGCTACAACGTCGTGCCCCACACGGTCGTGGCGACGAAGATGGACAAGGTGAAATCGGCGAAGCGGGCGACGCGACGCAAGGACCTCGCCGCCGGGTGCCTGCTCGACCTCGGCGACATCGTGTGGGTGAGCGCCACCAAGGGAGACGGCATCGACACGTTGCGATCCCTCGTCCGCACCTGGACCGACACCGCCCGCTGACCCCCTCCGCCGAACCTCCCGCGAACTTCTCCGAAAAATGGAGCAGATGTCGCGCTCAGCGCGACATCTGCTCCAAATTTCGGACGATGGGAGGGTTAGCGTCGCGACATGGCAGTGACAGCGATCACCGACGAGGTCTCGATCACGGGCACGGGCCTGTGGGCACCGGCCGACGTGGTGTCGAACGCCGAGTTGGTCGAGTCGCTCACCGTCGCCTCGACGCGATTCAACGAGGAACATGCCGCCGAGATCGAGGCGGGCTCGCTCGTCGCACGGCCGTTGCCGAACGAGGAGTTCATCGTCAAGGCGTCGGGTATCAAGTCGCGTCACGTCGTCGACAAGGTCGGTGTCCTCGACCCCGACCGGATGCGGCCGCACCTCGACGCGCGGACCGAGGACCAGCTCGGCGTGCAGGCCGAGATGGCGATGCCGGCGATCGAACAGGCGCTCGCCCAGGCCGGTCGGACCGGTGCCGACGTCGACGCCGTGATCGTCGGCTGCTCCAACCTGCAGCGGGCCTATCCGGCGGTGGCCATCGAGATCCAGGACGCGCTCGGCGCGTCGGGTTGGGCGTACGACATGAACGTCGCGTGCAGTTCCGCCACGTTCTCGATCCAGGCCGCGGTCGACGCCCTCCGCAACGGTTCGGCCTCGTGCGTCGTGGTCGTCAATCCCGAGATCACGTCGGGTCACAACAACTTCGAACTGCGCGACTTCCACTTCATCTTCGGCGACGCGTGCACGGCGTTGGTGCTCGAACGGTCCGCCGATGCCGTGGCCGATGACGTCTGGACGATCATCGGGACGAAGCTGGCCACCCAGTTCTCGAACAACATCCGCAACGACTTCGGGTTCCTCAACAGTTCGGAGGACGGCGGGCGCGAGGCTCACGAGTTGGTCTTCCGGCAGAACGGGCAGATGGTCTTCCGTGAGGTGTGTCCGATGGTCGCCGCGCACATCACGTCGCACCTCGAGGCATGCGGGTTCGAGGCGGCCGACGTCCGGCGCTTCTGGTTGCACCAGGCAAACCTGAAGATGAACCAGCTGATCGCCAAGGGCGTGCTCGGCCGACTCCCCACCGACGACGAGGCGCCGACCGTCCTCGACGAGTACGCCAACACCAGTTCGGCCGGTTCGATCATCGCCTTCCACGAGCACCGCGCCGATCTCGCTCCCGGCGATCTCGGGGTGATCTGCTCGTTCGGCGCCGGCTACTCGGTCGGCAGCGTCATCGTCCGCCACCGCTGAAGCCCCTCAAATCCACGTTTGCGTCAGGATTTCCGAGGGACGCCCCTCGGAAATCCTGACGCAAACGAGTGTTGGAGCTGTGCTCAGGCGGTCGGGTGGAAGCTGCAAGAATCGGGTGGATGCCGGCGATCATCGAGACACGCGGCTTGGTGATGGAGTTCCCGTCGACGAGGGCGCTCGACGGGCTCGACCTGTCCGTGCCGTCCGGCGTCACCGGCTTGGTCGGAGCGAACGGCGCCGGCAAGACCACGTTGATCTCGTTGACCCTGGGCCTGTTGCGTCCGACCACCGGCTCGATCTCGGTGCTCGGCCTCGATCCCGGCGCGGACGGGCCGACCCTGCGGGCGATGATCGGGTACGGGCCCGAGCGCAACGTCCTACCCGACGACCTGCGCGCCTACGACTTCGTCCGCCACCTCGCCGAGGTGAAGGGCCTGCCCCGTGACGAGGCCCGCAGTCGCGCCAGCGACTCGCTCTACCTCGTCGGGCTCGGTGAGGAGCGGTTCCGCGCCCTCGGCACGATGTCGACCGGTCAGCGCCAGCGGGTCAAGCTCGCCCAGGCGATCGCCGCCGATCCCAAGTTCATCGTGCTCGACGAACCGACCGACGGGCTCGACCCGGTGCAGCGCGACGAGATGCTCACCATCATCCGCCAGGTCAATCGCGAGTTCGGGATCGACGTGATGCTGTCGTCGCACGTGCTCGAAGAGGTTGAGCGGGTCTGCGACCACGTCGTGGCCCTCGACCACGGCACGCTCGTGGCGCAGGGCTCGATGGAGGAGTTGGCCGGCGTGTCGGGCGGGATCGAGCTCGAGCTCGTCGACATCGCCGATCGTCCCCGGTCGATCGACGACGTCGAGCGGGCGTTGATCGCGGCCGGTTTGACGGTCGACCGGAACGGTCCCGTCCTGCAGATCGGGGGCCTGCCCGAGGATGAATTGTTCGACCTCACTGCACGATCGGTCGCCGACGCGCAGGGTCGGATCCGACGCCTGACCGAACGGCGACGGTCGCTCGACGACCTGTTCGCACTCCATGCGGAGCGTGCGGACGATGAAGCGGCGAGTGTGGAGGGCGTGGCGCGATGAACATGCGTGGCGATGCCCAGATCGCAGCTCGCGGATTCCAACCGTACGAAGGGCCCCGTTCGGGGGTGGCCGGCGCGATCCGGAGCGTCAGCGTCGAAAGTGTGCGGGCGACACTCGGCCTCGGCCGACCAGCGCGCACCAAGATCTTCCCGGTCGCCGCCGTCGCCATCGCCTACGTGCCGGCAATCGTGTTCGTCGGAATCTCGGTGCTCATCCCCGGTGACCTGCTCGATCCCAACGAGGTCGCCGACTACGCGGGTTACTACGGGTTCATCACGCTCGCCATCATCCTGTTCGCGGCCCTCGTCGCCCCGGAGGTGCTCGTTTCCGATCGTCGCAACGGCATGTTGGCGATGTACCTCTCGACGCCACTGCATCGCGGTACGTATCTCGCGTCGAAGGCGATCGCGGTCGGCGCCACGCTCGGTCTCGTGACGCTGTTCCCTCCGATCCTCGTGCTGCTCGGGTACACGTTCGACGGCTCGGGCCCTGATGGCTTCGGGAACTGGGTCCTCACCCTGTTCCGGATCTTCGTGTCGGGCTTCGCCGTGTCGGCGGCACTCACGTCCGTGTCGATGGCGGCGTCGAGCCTGACCGATCGTCGAGCGTTCGCCGCGATCGGCATCGTCCTCATCGTGTTGATCTCGCCGATTCTCGCCAACGCGCTCGTCGAGGGCGCCGGGCTGTCGCCGTACTGGTGGATGATCTCGCTGTTCACGATGCCGTTCGAACTCGTCAACCGGATCTTCGGCCAGGCTGGTGACCTTCCCGAGATCTCGACCGCGGCGGTCCTGGCGGCCAACATCGTGTGGACCGTGGTCGGGCTCAGCATCGTGGTGTGGCGGTATTCGAAACTGGTCGTCGCACGATGAGCGACCTGCCCGCGTTCGCGCCACCGTCGGGCGCGCCCGCAGGATCGAGCGTCGACTCCGAACCGGCCGCCCCGCTCACCGGCATGATCGCGGTGAACGGCGTGTCGAAGTACTACGGCTCGGTCGTCGCGGTGAGCGACGTCAGCTTCGCGATCAACGGTGGTGTCACCGCGCTCCTCGGCCCGAACGGGGCCGGCAAGTCGACACTGTTCCGGATGATGTGCGGGCTGACCGAGCCGTCGCGGGGCACCGTGCACCTGCTCGGCGCCAATCCGCGGCGCGATCGTGACATCCGCGGCCGCGTGGCGCTCGTGCCGCAGCAGGACGCGCTGTTCGACCACCTCAGCGCCATCGAGTTCGTGGCGATCGCCGCCCGGACCCACGGCGTCGATGGGCCTGACGACGTGGCCAGGTGGGCGCTCGAGCAGGTCGATCTCGCCGACGTCGGCGACAAGGCGGTGGGCGAGTTCTCCAAGGGGATGCGCCAACGGGTCAAAGTCGCCTCGGCACTGGTGAACGACCCCGAGGTGCTCATCCTCGACGAGCCGCTCACCGGCCTCGACCCGGTCCAACGTCGACGCCTCATCGCGCTCTTCCACCGCCTCGGCGACGACGGGCGGTGTGTGCTCGTGTCGAGCCATGTGCTCGACGAGGTGAGCCGGCTCGGGTCGCGGGTGCTGGTGATCGCGCAGGGACGATTGGTGGCGAGCGGCGACTACCGCGACCTGCGCGAGCTGATGGACGACCGGCCGCACCGGATCCGCCTCGGAACGACCGACCCGCGGCGGCTGGCAACCGTGCTCGTCGAGCGGGGTCTCGTGGGCGGGCTCACGATCGAGGCCGATTCGATCACCGTCGACACGACCAATGCCGATGCGATCGGCCGTCAGCTGGCACCGATCGCCGTCGAGCTGGGCGTCCGCCTCACGGAGATCAACCCGCTCGACGACGACCTCGAGTCGGTCTTCCGCTACCTCGTGGAGCGACGATGAGCACGCTCGAACGTCCGCCCGCCGGCACGAACCGATCCGTACCGCCCGTGCGTGTGCTGGCGATCAGCTACCGGGTGATCCTCCGTCAGCTGACCAGCCGTGGCCGGATCATCGCGCTCACGCTGCTGGCGATGGTGTCCGTCGTGGCCGCGTTCGCTCTCGGCCAGGCCGACGCCGAGCTCGAACGACGCCGTTCGCCTGATCGCCAGCCTCGGGTTCGCCGTCGTGGTGCCCGTCGTCGCCCTGGTGTTCGGCGGCGCGGCGATCGGCGACCTGCGCGACGACAAGACGCTCGTCTACTTCTGGCTCCGTCCGATGGACCGCTGGCCCGTGGTCGTCGGTGCCGCGCTGGCGGCGATGACGCTCACCGCACCGATCACGCTGATTCCGTTGGTCCTGGCCTCGGTGCTCACAGGGGTCGGCAGCGGGATCGTCACCGGCACCGTCATCGCCGGGATCGTCGCCGTGATCGCCTACGTGTCGGTGTTCACCCTGTTCGGCGTGTGGCTCAAGCGGTTCATCGTGTGGGGGCTCGCCTACATCCTGATCTGGGAGGGTTTCATCGCCCAGGCCGGCCCGGGCGCTGCCCGGTTCGCGCTGCGCAAGTACACGCGCTCGATCCTCGTCGATCGCACGGGCGCCGACCTCGACCTCGCGGACTTCTCCCTCGCGGTCGGCGTGATCGTGCCGCTGGTCGTCGCGGTGGTCGCGCTCGTCGTCGCGGCGTGGCGTCTGGGCAATCAGGAGATCGATTGAGCCGTCCGTTCCGGTTCGGGTTCCAGCTGTCGGGCGAACACGAAGCCGACCCGATCGCGGCCGCGCGCCGGGCGGAGGAACTCGGCTTCGACGTCGTGCTCGTGAGCGATCACATCGGGCCGGGGCTTGCGCCGATGACGACGCTCGCCGCGATCGCGACCGCGACCGACCGCATCCGTCTCGGCACGTTCGTGCTGAACAACGACATGCGCAACCCGCACCAACTGGCCTGGGAGGCGGTGTCGCTCGACCGGTTGTCTGGCGGCCGCTTCGAGCTCGGCCTCGGCGCGGGCCATACGCCGCAGGAGTACGTGACGACCGGCATCCCGATGGACCCGCCCGCGGCGCGCAAGGCCCGGCTCGTCGAATCGTTGCGGATGCTCCGACCCCTCCTCAGCCGTTCTCGTGAACTTGTTGCGCACGCGGGTACGCAACAAGTTCACGAGAACGACCTGGCACGAGCGGGTATCGACGTCGGCGAGCCCCTGCAGGAACGCGTACCGCTGCTCGTCGGCGGCAACGGCGCTTCGCTGCTCGGCGCGGCGGGCGAGCTCGCCGACATCATCGGCCTGCAGGGCCTCGGCCGGACGCTCGAGGACGGTCATCGTCACGAGGTGAAGTGGACCGCCTCCCACCTCGACGAGCAGATCGCACAGGTGCGTGCCGGCGCCGGCGACCGGTTCGCCGAACTCGAACTGAACGCGCTCGTGCAGGTGTTCTCGATCACCGACGATCGCGACGCCGAACTCCGCGAGATCACCGACCGGTGGCCCACCCTCTCGGTCGACGATGCGTCCGTGATCCCGTACCTGATGATCGGTTCGATCGACGAGATCGTGGGGCACGTGCACGCCTGCCGCGACCGGTGGGGTATCACCTACTTCGTCGTGCGGGCCCTCGACGAGTTCGCGCCGATCCTCGACGCCTTCCGGTAGACCCCTCGATCACCCCGTGGTTCGGCGGGCCGCCGACTGCGTGATCAAAATGCGCACGGAGACCGCAGAATGTTCACGCGTTGCCGGTCAGCCGCGTGGTTCGCGCCACATCGCCATGACGGGCGGCGCACCGGCGGGGAGAGGGATCGGGCCGGTGGTGACGAAACCGTGGCGGACGTAGAACGCCTCGTTGCGCGGCTTCGAGTTCTCGAGGTATGCCGGCACGCCCTCGGCATCGCAGCGGTCGAGCATCGGCCGGAGCACGGCCGTGCCGAGGCCGCGTCCCTGCTGGTCAGGGTGTGTGCCGACGTAGGCGAGGTGGTAGTGCGGCTCGCGCGGGTGGACCTTCTCCATGGTGGTCAGCGTCTTCACCACCCTCGTGATCCCGCGGCCGAACACCCGCGTGAAGGCAGGCAGCACGCGCAGCGACTCGATCGTCGAGCCCTTCCAGTCGTCGATGCCGTGCCAGATCGAGACGCTGCCGTCACCATCGGTGACGAACAACTCGGGATGCTGCTTGCGCAATTCGCCGTTGATCACCGCGCGGAAACCCGTCACGGCCGGGCCCGGTTTGATCGGCCGGCCACGGTTGAGCCAGACGAAGATCGGATCGTCGAGGAACGCCGCGGCGAGCGTGGCAGCCGCCGCGTCGACACGCGCTGGTCCGATCCGCTCGACGTCAGCCATCGTCGGCGACGCTACCCGTCCGTCGAGCGACGTCCGGCCGCCTCATTGGGTAATGAGTTCGGCGTGGGGCGCTCAGTCCGAGGCGAGGTCGGCGAGGGCGACCACGGTCTTCCAGTTGCGCGCGGTGCCGGAGTTGGCGTTGTCGAGCCGCATCACCGCAGCGGCGAGTTTGCTCCGACCGATGCCATCGGGAAGCCACAGGTAGACCTCGCGCTCGGACACGCCGAGCGCCTCCGGAGCGAACTTCGAGTGGTCGAAGTCCTTGACCTTCGCGGTCGCCTTCCCGTCGAGCACGACGAGGTGCAGTGTCTTGCCGTCAGCCGCGGCGTCGGGAAACGGGTTGGCGTCGATGATCGCCCGCCATTCGTCGACCGTCCGCGTGATGATCGGCACGTCGAGGCCGGTCGTCGCCTTGATCGAGTCGTGGATGTCGCCGGCTACGCGCGGCACCTTCGACGCGGCCACATCACGCACGATCAGGTTCCCGCTCTGCAGATAGGTCGTCGGGTCGGCGTAGCCGGCGGATTCGGCCGCGCCACGCAGATCGGCCATCGGCAGCTTGTTCTTCCCGCCGACGTTGATGCCCCGGAGCAGCACGATCACCGTGGTCGTCGATCCGGCCATGCCCCAGTCTCGCGCGCCGAAATGTGCACGGAATCGCGCGCTCAGCGCGCGAATCGGGGCATTTTTCGGGAGGGAGTCGGAGACCCGTCAGGCGGTGGCGCGGGTTTTGCGGAGGACGGGGTCGGCGAGACCGAGCGTCTTGTCGGCGAGCCACAGCACCTTGCCGGCCGCGCCGGGAGTGGTGTTGTCGACGAGGTTGCCCATCACGGCCAAGGTGATGTGGGCGATGGCGTCGGTGCTCACCGACAGGCGCAGGCCGGGGCGCAGGATCCACGGGTGGCCGATGAGGAACGAGAACCGGCGGCCCGTCCGGAGGAAGCCGTCGAACCGCTCGCCGACCAACCGGTCGTACCGCGCCGGGGCCGATGCCGGATCGTCGAGGAAGAGATCGGCGGCGAGCATCCCCGATTCCAGGCCGTAGTCGATGCCCTCGCCGTTCATCGGGTTGATCAGCCCGGCCGCGTCGCCGATGGCCACCCAGCCCGGCCCGTGCCGGCGCTGGGCCGACATCGGCAACCGCCACGCCCGAGGTCGTTCGAGGTCGGGCCCGAGATCCCAGTCGTCCTGCACGACCCGCCGGTAGGCCTCCAACAGCGTGTTGAGGTTGAGCTTCTTGAAGCCCTTCATCGTCGAGAGCGCACCGACGCCGATGTTCACCGTGCCGTCCCCGGCCGGGAACATCCAGCCGTATCCCGGGATCGGCGTGCCGTGTTCGTCGCGCAGCGACAGGCACGCTTCCAAGTGGGCGTCGGCGTGGCGGGGGGTGGCGGCGTAGGTGCGGATCGCCAGCCCGAACGGTTCGTCGGCAACCCGATCGGCACCGAGCAGCCGGGCCACGGCCCCTTGCGCGCCGGCCGCCACAACGGTCATCGCCGCGTCGACCCGGCATCCGTCGGCCTCCACGCCGACGACCCGGTCGCCGTCGAGCACCGGCATCGCCTCGGAATCCCACACGACCTCGGCACCGGCCTCACTGGCGGCGTCGATCAGTGCTGCATCGAGTCGACGGCGCGGCCACACCGCGCCGTGGTTCGGGAAGCGGTCGGTCGTCGGCCAGTCGAGTTCACGGACCTTCGAGCCGGCGATCATCCGCAGTCCCCGGATCCGGTGCGCGTCGCGCAGATCGATCCCGAGGTCGTCGAGCGCGCCGACGGCTCGCGGCGTGAGGCCGTCGCCGCAGACCTTGTCGCGACCGTGGGCGCCCTTCTCGAACACCACCACTGATGCTCCGGCGCGGGCTGCGCGGATCGCGGTGGCCGCGCCGGCCGGACCGCCGCCGATGACCGCGAGATCGACCGTCCGTCGCTGGCTCTTGCCCGTGATCACCGCTACACGGTGCCCGGATGCGCGCCCGAAAACCACCCTCGTCCGATTGGTCGATTGTCATGCGAGACTCATGCCGATGGCCGAGGTCGAAGCGTTGGTGAGCCCCCTGGTCGAGCAGCCCGACGACCCCGTGGGCGATGCGGTCTGCGTGTTCATCGCCGAACTCCTGAACACCGCGACCGTCGAACTGTCGTACCACCGCACCGGTGACGAGCCGGCCCGGGCGCTGCTCCCGAGCTCGTTGGTCGTCGCGGAGTCGTCCGCCGAGGTGCTCGACGGTTGGATCACCACGATCACTGTGGGCTTCGGCGACGGCACGATCTCCCGCGTCGAATCGATTCCCGAGTCCCTGCGCGCGTTGCCCGAGGCCGCGCTCCGGGCCGCCCAGGCCTTCCGGCACTCGACGGCCGGAGCGAGCGGCAAGCTCAGCCCGTCGGTCCTGCGCGCGCTGCGCGACACCGTCATCGTCGAACTGCTCAGCTATCACCAGGGGTGGGCGAAGCCGGGGTGTGCCTCCACCGAACTCCTCGCCGAGACGCTCGAGTACCTGATCGAACTCAGCGGCGCCCGGGTCGAGTCACGCAACCTCACGCACGGCGTGGTGATCACCGACGCGATCAGCGACGAGCCGCGCCTGTCCGTGCCGTATCCGTCGGGCCTCCGTGACGCCAAGCGCAGCCCATTGCTGTTCGACGGCATCCGGTCGGTGCTCCTCGTCGACCCGCACGGCCGAGCCCGCACCGAACTCCAGGCGAACCGTCCGGAGCGGCTGCACCCGAGCGCCACGTCGGGCCCGTCGGTGGAACGCGATTTCGTCGACCGCGGATCGCTGGTCGCCCTCGCCACCCGGCAGCTCGGCGGCATCGGGTTCTTCCTCCGCGAGGACCGCAGCATCTGGACGTTCCTCGACGGGCAGCCGCTCGTCATCCGCCGCAGCGAGCACTGGTCGGCGTTCCCGCTGTGGTTGGCCAAGGCGATCGGCAAGGCGATCGGCGGCGGACGCGCGGTCGATCTGATCGTGAGCGCCTCGCTGATGGTGTCGATCCGGTCGGGCGGTGCGATCTTCGGCATCGTCGACGATCCCAGCCATCTCGACGGGATCGTGGCCGTGAAGGACCGTTACGACCTGCGCAACGAGTCCGACGTCGATGCGATGCGGCCCGAGACGCGGCTGCACCACCTGATCGACGGCAGCGATCTCGATGCCCAGACGCTCGCCCGCTTCGGGGAACTCGACGGGGCGACGATCCTCGACCGCGACGGCCGATTGCTCGCCTACGGTGCGATCCTCAGCAGCTCCGACAGCGAGCACGAGGGGGCGCGCACCGCGGCCGCGAAGTCGCTGTCGCACCATGCGCTGGCGGTGCTGAAGGTGTCGGAGGACGGCGACATCACGGTGTTCCGGCAGGGGCAACCGATCGTGACGCTGCTGCCCTCGGGGAACGCCCGCTGATCTCAGTACTCCAGCTGTTTCGCCAGTGATTCGACCGACTCGATGAACTCCTCGATCATCTCGATCACCACCTGCGCGGCGCTCTTGGGTTGGTTCATCGTGCCGACGATCTGACCGACGAAGTAGTTGGCGAGCTTCTCGGCGCCCGACCCCTTCGTGTACGCGGCCCGGGAGATCCGTCGCTGCGCGTCGGCGGTGAGGATCGGCTGGAGCGGCATCCCGAGCGGATCGGGCGTGTCGTCGCGCGTCCCACTCCTCGGTCCACGCCGACTTGAGCATGCGGGCGTGCTTGCCGGTGAGCGATCGCGAGCGGATGGTGTCGGCCGATGTCGCGGCGAGGAACTTCTCCTTCACCACCGGGTGGGTCTCGGCCTCGTCGGTCGTGAGCCACACCGACCCGCACCACACGCCCTGCGCGCCGAGCGCCATCGCGGCAGCCATCTGGCGACCGCGGCCGATGCCCCCGGCGCCGAGGACCGGGATGTCGACCGCGTCGACGATCTCGGGGATCAGCACCATCGAACCGATCTCGCCGGTGTGGCCGCCGGCCTCGGAGCCCTGGGCGATGATCAGGTCGACGCCCGCGGCCTGGTGGCGCTCGGCGTGCTGCGGGCGTCCCGCGAGCGCACCGATCAGCCGGCCTTCCTCCTTCACCCGGTCGATCAGGAACTGCGGCGGCGGGCCGAGTGCGTTGGCGACGAAGGCGGTCCGGTGGGCCAACGCGATCTCGAGCTGTGGTCCGGCCGAGTTGGCGCTGAACGGCGCGTTGCCGTCGTGGCCCGTGACCGCGGTCCCCGATCGGGTGTCGTCGTCGACGGGCAGTTCGGGCACCTCGTAGCGGGCGAGAATGTCGTCGATGAACTCCCGGTGCGTGTCGGGGATGAGGGCCCGGATGTCGTCGAGCGTGTAGCCCCCACCCTCGTCGCCGGCGTACTTGGCCGGCACGATCAGGTCGACGCCGTACGGCCGGTCGCCGATCTCCGCCTCGATCCAGGCGAGGTCGATCTCCAGCTGCTCGGGCGAGTGGGAGACCGCGCCGAGCACACCGAGGCCGCCGGCCTTCGACACCGCGGCGACCACGTCGCGGCAGTGGCTGAAGGCGAAGATCGGGAACTCGATGTCGAGCATTTCGGTGGCGGCGGTCTTCATGGGAGGCTCCCTCTGCTTGCCTGGCGTCCTGTGGCCCGGTCGGTACGGCGGACGATCCCATTGTGGCCGTGCCGACGCGAGGCCGACGAAGGCGGCCGGGAATTGGGAGCGCGGCGGTTCGGGGGTGGATTACGCTGCAGGGATCGGTGTGGGTTCCTGCCCCCCGAAACATCACATAGGGGTTGATATCTCATGTCCGTGACCGACTCGACGACTGTCACGACACCACCGCCTCGTTCCGGATCGCGCCAGCGGCCCGAACTCACGGAACGGGCGAACACGATCACCGAACGGGAACTGGCGATCTACACCGAGCGGACCCGAGGGTCGCAGGTGGCCACCGAACGGGCCCGCAAGGTGCTCCCCGGCGGGGTGCCTTCCAGTTTCCAGGCCTACGACCCGCATCCGATCGTCGTGAAACACGCCTCGGGCTCGCGGATCGTCGACGTCGACGACAACGAGTACGTCGACTACGACATGGGCTTCGGCGCGCTGTTCGCGGGGCACATGCATCCCGCGGTGCGCCGTGCCGTGGAGGCGCAGCTCGACGACGGCACGCTCTACGTCACGCCCTGCGAGCTCGATGCCGACGTGGCCGAGCTGCTCGCCGAGCGGTACGGCCTGCCGATGTGGCGCCCGACCAACTCGGGCACGGAAGCGACGATGGATGCCATCCGCCTCGCCCGGGGCGTCACCAAGCGGGAGAAGTTGGTGAAGGTCGAAGGTGGCTACCACGGCCACCACGACGAGGTGATGATCTCGAACAAGCCGCCACTCGACAAGGCGGGTCCGGCCGACGCCCCGAATTCCGTGCCGGCGTCCGGTGGGATCACGCAGGGGACGATCGACGACGTGATCGTCATCCCGTTCAACGACGCCGCCGCGCTCGAACGGGTGTTGCAGTCCGGCGACGTCGCGGCGTTCATCGTCGAACCGGTGATGGAGAACATCGGGATCTGCCTGCCGCAGCCGGGCTATCTCGAAGCGGTCCGCGAGATCACCACGCGCCACGGCACCCTGCTGATCTTCGACGAGGTGAAGACCGGCATCACGGCCGGTTTCGGGGGAGCGACCCGCCACTTCGGCGTGCAGCCCGACCTCGTCGCGCTGGCCAAGTCGATCGGCGGCGGGTTCCCCGTCGGAGCGTTCGGCGGCAAGGCCGAGTACATGGGTCTCATCGCCACCGGCGAGGTGCTGCATCTCGGCACCTACAACGGCAACCCGCTGGTCATGGCCGCGGCGAAGGCCACGCTCACCGAAGCCTGCACCCGCGAGGCCACGGCCGAGGCGATCGCCCGCAACGTCCGGCTCGTGCAGGCCTGTCAGGACGTGATCGACCGCACCGGCATCCCGGCGCACACCGTGCAGTTCGGCGCCAAGGGATGCATCACGTGGTCCACGACGCCCGTCCGCAACTACCGCGACTACAAGGCCACGAACATGGAGCTGGCGTTCGCGCAGTGGATCCACGGCATCAACCGCGGGGTGCTGCTGCCGCCCGGGCTCGACGAGCAGTGGCTGATCTCGGTGATGCACGACGAGGCCGACGCGATGAAGTACGCCGCCGTGTTCGCCGAGTTCGTCGACGAACTCGTCGCCTGACACGCTGACACGATGACCTCGGTGCCGTCGGCGAGCCCGTCCGCGACCGCCTCACCCGCCGGCACGCTGTTCTGCACCGACACGTTCTGGGACATGTACGGCGACCGGGTCCGCACGGTCGCCCCCGGCGTCGACGCGGTCCTGCTCACCGGCGACGAGCCGGTGGCGGAGGCCGACATCGCGCGGATCACGATGACGTTCTTCTCGGGCGACGCGTGGCCCGAACGGGCCGCACCGTTCATGCGGGTGGCGCTCGACGCGCCCGGCCTGCGGTGGCTGCACTCGATGTCGGCCGGGGTCGACAGCCCGGTGTTCGGCATGTTCCTGCAGCGCGGCGTCCGCGTGACCACGTCGTCGGGGGCGAGCGCCGAGCCGATCGCCGGGACCGTGATGATGTACCTGCTCGCCCTGAGCCGGAATCTGCCCCAGCTGATGCGCGCCCAGGCGGCCCACGAGTGGCGACCGAATCCGTACCGCGAACTCGCCGGCCGGTCGATCGCCGTGATCGGCTACGGCCCGATCGGCGAGCACGTCGTCCGGTTCGCCGGTGCGTTCGGGATGGATCCCGTGATCGTCCGCCGGGCGGCGCGCGGCGACGAGCCGGCACCCGTCCGGACGCTGGCCGAGTTGGACGACGTGGTGGCGTCGGTCGACGCCGTCGTGGTGGCGCTGCCGCTCGCGGACGAGACCCGCGGGTTGATCTCTCGCGACGTCATCGCCCGCATGCGGCCCGACGCGCTGTTCGTGAACGTCGGCCGTGGCGAACTCGTCGATCAGGAGGCGCTCACCGACGCATTGCGATCGGGCCGGCTCGGCGGCGCGGGCCTGGATGTGTTCAGCCCGGAACCGCTCCCCGCCGACGACCCGCTGTGGGACCTTCCGAACGTCATCATCACCCCGCACAATTCCGGCACGACCGACGGCCACCTCGAGCGCACGGCGATGATCTTCCTCGACAATCTCGCTCGCTTCGGGCGCGGGGACGATCTCCGCAACGAAGTCCACGCGAGCGAGGTGCACCCGTGATCCGGTTCGTGCGAGTCTCTGGGGGATGACGGCACTCCGACATGGACAGTCCCTCCACCGCGTCGTCGACTTTCGAACCGAACGCCGACGAACTGCTCGCCCGGAACGCGGCCTATGCCGAAGCCTTCGACGACCACGACCTCGACGTCGCCCCGCGTCGCCAACTGGCGATCGTCGCCTGCATGGATTCGCGCATGGCGATCTTCGGGATCCTCGGGCTGCGAACACGGTGACGCCCACGTGATCCGCAACGCCGGCGGCGTGATCACCGACGACGTGATCCGGTCCCTCTGCGTCTCGCAACGGGCGCTCGGCACCCGCGAGATCCTGCTGCTGCACCACACGAACTGTGGGCTCCAGAACGTCAGCGACGACGCCTTCAAGGCCAGCCTCGAACAGGAGACGGGCATCAAGCCGTGGTGGTCACTCGAATCGTTCGTCGATCCCTACACCGACGTGGCGCAGTCGATGCGGCGGCTCGAGCTGTCGCCGTTCATCGCTCACAAGGACCACATCCGCGGGTTCGTGTACGAGGTCGAGACCGGGCTGCTCCACGAAGTGAGTCGTGGCGACTGACGATGACGAGTTGGCGGCTGTCGAAGCGGCCGAACTGCTCGACCTTCCCGCGGGCCGCGTCGCGCGATGGCAGTCGGCGGCCACCGAGCGGACGAAGTCGGCCACGTCGTGGGCGGCCCGGATGCGCGAGCGGAACCCGGTCGTCGATGCCGGCTTCCTGATCTACGAACGTGACCGGGTGTCGGCGGGATCGGTGCTCGGCAGCGCGATCGCGTTTCGGCTGTTCCTGTTCTTCGTGCCGTTCGTCCTGTTCTGCGTCGGTCTCACCGGTCTGGTGTCGGGCGAGTTCGATGCCGACTCGATCAGCAGTGCCGGGAGCCTCCGCGGTCAGCTCGCCGAGCAGGTGCGGTCCGCGCAGGACCAGTCGCGCACGGCCCAGCTGATCGCGCTGGTGACCGGCCTGTTCCTGATGGCGATCACCGGGAGGTCGCTCGCCAAGGCGCTCGTCGCGTCCAGCAGCCTCGCCTGGTCGGCGCGCGGCAACGTCGACGCCAAGGTGCGTGCGCTCGCCGCGATCGTCGGCTGTCATCAGCAGCCTGATGCTCGTGTCGTTGGTGATCAACCGGGTCCGTGACGAGGCCGGGACGGCAGCGGCGGGCATCTCCTTCGGCGCCGGCTTCGTGGTGTACGTCGTGCTGATCGTGGTGCTGATGTCGACGCTGCCGCGGGGAACCAGCGATCCGGGGGCGATCCTGCCGGGGGCGGCGATCGTCGCGACGGTGATCGTCGGCATGCAGATGATCTCGCAGCTGTACATCCCGGGAAAGGTGGCCGACGCGTCCGACCTCTACGGCGGGATCGGCATCTCGGTGGTGGCACTCGGGTGGTTGTTCGTCTTCGGGCGCAGCCTGTCGTTCGCGTTCAGCGTGAATGCCGCGCTCTTCGACCGGTTCGGCAGCCTCTCGACGCCGATCTTCGCGTTGCCGGTCGTGCGCGTGGTGCCCCGTCATTCACGTCGTGTCCGCGAGTACTTCGCCCTCGACGACGAGGCGGACCGGTCGGACGACGATCGCGAGCACATGGCAGAATCGGCGGAATGACCGACCGACTCGACGGCGACCGGTACCGGATCACGGACGGCGATCGCGAGCGGTTCGCCACGAACGGCTACGTCCATCTGCCCGGTCTGCTGACCGAGGCCGAGGTCGCCGAGCTGGCGGTCGACTACGACCGCTTCCTGCGCCGCGAGATCGAGGTGCCGGGCAAGGACTACTGCGACATGGCGGGCGACTACGGCCGCGCTCCGGAGGACTTCTCGATCATCAACGTGATGCTGCCGCGCCGCTACCACCCGGAGTGGGTCGGCAACGTCTTCGAGCGCCGCGCCGCGTCGGTGGCGGAGCAGCTCGTCGGCCAAGGGATGGAGCTCGACTACGACCAGCTCCTCGCCAAGCAGCCGTTCAAGGACGACGCGATCTTCGCCTGGCACCAGGACATGGCGTACTGGCCGGACACGCCCGACACCCGCACGGCCACACTCTGGCTGGCGATCGACGACTCCACGATCGACAACGGCTGCATGCGCTTCGTGCCGGGCACGGTGACCGAGCCGGCGATCCGACCGCACGTCCCCCAGTTCGGCGACCGGGGCACGTCGCACGCGCTCGGTACCGAACTCCGCGAGGGCGACGTGGTCGTCGACGTGCCGATCCGCCGGGGCGACGTCACGGTCCACAACGAGCGGGTGATGCACGGCTCGGGCGGCAATCGCACGTCGGGATTCCGGCGGGCCTACATCCTCGCCTTCCGCTCCGCCGACACGATCGCCATCGAGCGCGAACTCGGCTTCACCCACAGCCACAACGATGCCGGCGACGTGATCGACTCGGTGGCCCGGTGACCGCGTTCGTGTGACGGCTACTGTGGCCGCCGACATGACTCCGCCCGCGGCCACCATCTCCCTCGCGAGCGCAGCGCATCGACTGGAGTGCCCGTGAACGCTGCCACCTGGATCCTCATCCTGGTCCTCGCGCCGACGTTGGTGTTCATCATCTGGCTGGTGCTGCTCGAGACGTCGGTCAAGATCGACCCCGGCACGATCGGCCTGGCGCTGCTGCGCGGCAAGTCGACCGGTCGAACCCTGACGCCCGGGCGTCACTTCATCCGGCCCTGGCGCAAGGTGATGATCCAGACGTATCCGTCACGCGAGCTGGCGCTGGTGGCGGGCGGTGTCCAGCAGGCGAACCCCGACGTCGACTACCTGGATGAACCCGTGTCCGTGTTCCTGAGCGACCACGCGTTGGCCGAGGTCAGCTACACCGTGCGCTGTCAACTCATCCGCTCGAAGGTGCACGACATCCACGAGTCGTACGGGCCCGAGGGGATCTGGTCGGTGCTGCGCGACGTGAGCCGGCGCACGGTGATCGCCGAGGCCGCCCACAGCGACACCACGATCGCGAATGTGTTCGGCGACGGTTACGGCGAACTCGAGCGCCACGTCGACGGCAGCGCTGACCGAGGCGCTCGCCGAGGTGGGATTCGACCTGCGGATGTTCAGCCTGCGCAACGTCGATCTCGGCCCGACCGGTGAGATCATCCAGGAGACGATTCGCGCCACCGCCGAACTCGAACGGGAGCAGGCGTACGCCGCGGTCCGCCGGGCGCGGATCGACAACGACAATGCGCTGATGGCCGACGTCGGTGGCCTCGACCAGGAACTGGTGCTCCGCTACCGCCAGGTCGATTCGTGGCGTGAGCTCCTCGCCCGCTGGGGCGGTGGCGACCGGCACGTGCCCACGGTGATCGCCGCCCAGTTGCGCACCGACTCGGCGTGGTCGTCGACGATGGCCGATCACGACCTCGACCAGGCCGGCCTCGACGCCGGCGCGGCCGATGATCAGGCCGCGGGTGGAGCTCCGTGAGCCAGAGTTCCTCCTGGCAGAACCAATCGAAGGGCGACGGCACGGTCCAGGTCCACCGGATCCTCGAGGTCGCCACCGTGCTGCTGCTCGCGCTGGCCACCGTCGGGTCCGCATGGTGCGCCTATCAGGTGTCGCAGTGGAACGGCATCGACACCGATCTGGCGCGGGCGTCGGCGGCCGCCCGGTTGAACGGTTCGCGCGAGTACGCGCTCGCCACCCAGAAGGTGGCCTACGACGCCGCCGTCGCCACGCAGTACGCCGAAGCGGTGGTCGCGCAGAACGTCCCCCTCCAGACGTTCCTGCGCAAGACCATCGTGCGTCCCGGTTTCCTGCCGATCCTCGACGAGTGGGAGGCGGTCATCGACGAAACGGGTGAGCCGCCGCCGAACCTCGTCGAGAACCAGGAGTACCTCGACGACCTCTTCGCCGAGGCCAATCGGTACGACGACGAGGCGGCGGCGTTGTCGGCGCAGGGCGACGAGGCCAAGCAGCACGCCGACGACTACATCCAGACGACGCTGTTCATGGCGAGCGCACTCTTCTTCGCCGGCGTCACCGCCTCCTTCTCGAGTCGGTTCACCCGGTTGATCCTGCTGGCCGCGTCGCTCGTCACGTTGGCCTACGCCGCGTCGCGCATCGCCGGGTACCCGGTCGCCTGATCAGGCCACCGGGCACCCGGTCGCTTGATCAGGCGGCGTTCGGGAGCGGGCCGAAGAACCCGACGATGCGGGTGAGCCGACCCTCGGCGTCGATCTCGACGATGTCGGTTCCGGTGACGGCCGCGGTGCCGTCCGGAGCGACGAGCTCCCAGCCGTAACGCGCGAACGTGTGATGGGCGTCGATGTCGGTGGTCCGGCGGAACGTGTGCCCGGCATAGTGCGTGAGCACGACGTCGGTCATCGCGGCGATGGCGTCGAGGCCCTCACCTTCGAAGGGCGGGTCGAACAAGGCTCCGGTCGGAGCCCAGACGGCGGCCAGCAGTTCGGCCCTCGTGGCGGGGTCGGGTTCGCAGTACGCCTTCAGGTGGGTGTCGACAGCGACGCTCAGGGTGGGCGTGCCGGCGACGGGTGTGGTGGTGGTGGGTGTGGTGGTGTTGGTCATGTGGTTCATCGTGCGCTCGCCGCCGGGCGATGGCGATGACCCGTCAGGTCATGCGGACATGACCTGACAGGTCATGTCGGCCGACCGGGTCGAGGGTTACCGTGCGCCCATGGCGACGCTCACCATCGGCCCGTTGATGCGCGACTGGCGAACCCGGCGTGGCCGCAGTCAACTCGACCTGTCGCTCGACGTCGGCGTGTCGACGCGGCACCTCAGCTACGTGGAGACGGGCAAGTCACGGCCGAGCCCCGAACTGGTGCTGGCGGTCGCCGAGCACCTCGAGGTCCCGCTCCGCGAGCGCAACACCATGCTGCTCGCGGCCGGCTTCGCACCCCGCTACTCGCAGCGTGGGCTCGACGCACCAGCGATGCGTCAGATCGTGGTCGGCCTGCAACGGATGCTCGACGCCCACGATCCGTATCCCGGCGTGGTCATCGATCGCCAGTGGAACGTCGTGCTCGCCAATGATGCGGTCACCGCCCTCACCGCGGGCCTTCCGGCCGAAGTCGTCGAGCCACCCGTGAACGTGTTCCGGCTGTGTCTGCACCCGATGGGCCTCGCCGAACGGACGGCGAACTTCGCCGAGTGGGCCGAGTACCTGCTGCGCCAACTGCGCCGGACCATCGTGCTGACCGACGACGACGGCTTGCGGGCGATCGAGCAGGAGGTGCTCGCCTATCCGAACGTGGCCGCGCTCTCGCGCCACCGTGGAACACCGAGTGGGGACGAGCCGGCGATCCTCGTGCCGTTCGACCTGCGTGTCGACGACACGCTGACGCTGTCGTTCTTCACGACGCTGACCACCTTCGGTACACCGCTCGACGTCACGCTCGACGAGTTGGCGGTGGAGCTGTTCTTCCCCGCCGACGACGTCACCGACCGGGCAGTACGAGCACGATGAGGCGGTCGAGGAAGTCGGCGTCGAGGACGCCGCCGCTGAGCAGCCGTCGATAGATGAGGGGGCCGAGCAGCGCGTCGAGCACCAGCTCGATGTCGGTGTCGGCCGGCAGTTCGCCGCGGCCGATGGCCCGTTCGAGCACTTTCAGCACCGGTACCCGGCGGTTCTGGACGTAGTCGTCGACCGAGCTGCGCAGAGTGGCGTCGTGGGTCGCCATCTCGATGAGATGGGGCAGCACGTCGTTCATGCGGTCCTTCTTCGACATGCGGGCGATCATCTGACCGAGGCACAGACGGAGGTCCTCGACCACCCCGCCGGTGTCGACGTCGTCGAGCGGTTGCATCGCCGACTGCAACGCCTGGAGGACCAGGATCTCCTTCGAGGGCCAGCGCCGGTAGATCGTGGCCTTCGACACACCGGCCCGCTGGGCCAGCTCGTCCATCGACATGCCCTTGATGCCGACTTCGCCGGCCAGCTCGAGCGTCGCGGCGAGGATCGATTCGTCGAACTTCTTCGACCGGGGACGCCCGCGTCGGGGTGCGTCGTCGGTGCAGGGCTCCTCGTCGCGCGGGTCTCGGCGTCGGGACCGGCGTCCGCGGCGAAATCCCCGATGGGTTCGACCTTCACGGCGTCCATCATTGCCGCGTCGGCGATGGCGGTCGGCACGACTCAGTTCCCGGCGATCGGAATGGGGATGTGGTCCTCGTCGTGGACCGAGTCGTGACCCTCGACCGTTTCGACGTCGAACTCGGCCAGCACGTCGCCGTCGAAGGCGCCAGGTCCGAAGTACACGGTGTCCGAGTCATCGACGGGATCGAGGAGCGGGAGACCCGGCATCGTTGCCTCACGGGCGTGGGAGGGGAGGAACCGCCAGGCGACGATTCCCGCGATGATGACGACGAAGGCCGAGATCCGCAGGCCGATCGACAGCGCATCGACGAAGCTGTTACTGGCCGCAGCGAGGAAGTCGGCGCTCTGGCGTCCCATGTCTGCCGCCACACCTTGCGCGGCGCCGAGCGACGACTGGGCGGTGGCGGTCTCGGAGGCGTTCAGGCCGAACTGCGATGCCGCCGAAGCGATGTGGGCGGCGTACACGCTCGAGACGACCGAGCCGATGATGGCGACGCCGAGGGCGCCGCCGACCTGCCGTGTGGTGTCGTTGATCGCCGAGCCCACGCCGGCCTTCTCACGAGGGAGTGATCCCATCACCGATTCGGTGGCGGGCGCCATCGTCATGCCCATGCCGGCGGCCATCACCATGAAGAACGAGATGACCATCGGGTACGGCGAGTCGGCGGCGATCGTCGACAGCAGCAACAGGCCCGTCGTGACGAGGGTGAGGCCGATCAGCACGACGCGCTTGGTGCCGGCTCGTTCGACGAAGCGCGCCGACAACGGAGCGACGATCATCATCGTGGCGGCGTACGGGAGCAGGTGCACGCCGGCTTGGAGCGGGCTGTAGCCGTGCACGAGCTGCCAGTACTGCGTCATCAGGAACAGTGAGCCCATGAGGGCGAAGAACACGATCGTGATCGTGCCGCTGGCCGCGCTGAATCGTGCACTCCGGAACACCGACAGGTCGAGCATCGGTGTCGGGTTGTGGCGTTCCCAGGCGATGAAGCTACCGAGGGCCGTGATGGCGACGAGGAACGATCCGAGCACCACCGGGTCGGTCCATCCGTTCCCGGGGCCTTCGATGATGCCGAACAGCAGGGTGGCGAGGCCGATGAAGGAGAGGACCGCGCCGATCGGGTCGAGTTTGCTCTGGTTGGGATCGCGTGACGTCGGAACGAAGATCATGCCGAGGATGAGGGCGGTGATGCCGATGGGCAGGTTCACCCAGAACACCGACTGCCACGAGAAGTGCTCGAGCAGGAAGCCGCCGGTCATCGGACCGATGGCCACGCCGAGACCGGAGAAGCCGGCCCAGATCGCGATCGCCCGGCCTCGTTCCCGGGGGTCGCGGAAGACGTTCATCAGGATCGACAAGGTGGCGGGCATGATCAGCGCGCCGCCGATGCCCATGAACGCCCGGGTGAAGATCAGCTGGTTCGCCGTCTCGGACATGGCGGCGGCGATCGAGCCCATCCCGAACAGCACGATGCCGAGCTGCAGGGCGCCCTTGCGGCCGAACCGGTCGGACAGGCTGCCGGTGGTGAGCAGGAGCCCGGCGAACACGAGGACGTAGGAGTCGACGATCCACTGGACCTGGCTGTTGGTGGCGCCGAGGTCGGTCATCAACGACGGGATGGCGACGTTGAGGATCGTGTTGTCCATCACGATGATCAGCAGGCTCATGCAGAGCACGCCGAGGATGAGCCACCGTCGTTCGTGGACCTTGGGGTCGATGGGGTCGACCTCCATCATCTCCACGACCTCGGTTGTTGCACTGCTGGGCATTCGTGAACCTCTTCTTTACGATACGAAACCGACCAGTATCGTAAACCATCGAAGATCGGTGTTCGCTTCCCGATCGCCCCCGATCCGTCCGTGACATCCGTCGCACCCTCCTCCACCCGCGGCAATCCGTCGGACGCCCTCAATCAGCGTTTGCGTCGGGATTTGTGAGGACAGGTGCGCGGAAATGCTGACGCAAACGCCGGTGGGAGGACCGGGGGAGGGCCGGCGGCCGGGCCTGACGAGGCGGTGCGGCTCAGGTGGGGGCGGTGCGGAGAGCTCGGTCGACGAGCTGCATCGGGTGGACGGTGGCGACGCCGCGGGCGGCGAGGTGCATCGAGCAGCCGGGGTTGGCGCTCGCCACCACGTCGGGAGCGGCGCGCTCGATCGAACCGAGCTTGCGGGCCCGGATCTGATCGGCGAGTTCGGGTTGGAAGACCGAATACGCACCGCCCGCGCCACAGCACAAGCCGTCGTCGTCGAGTTCGACCAGCTCGCGCACGCACGGTGCCAGCACGGTGCGGGTGGCGAGGTGGACGCGCTGGACGTGGCGGAGATGACACGGATCCTGGATCGCCACGCGCAGGTCGAGCGGTGTCACCGTCGGGAGCCGGTCGAGATGCAGCGCCAGGAATTCCTGGATGTCGACGACCCGGCCGGCGAACTCGGCGGCCTCCGCCGTGCCCAGCAGGTGGCCGTAGTCCTTCATCGCCGCCCCGCACCCGGCCGAATCGACGATCACCGGGATGTCCGGATCGAGCCGCTCGATCATCCGTTCCGCGAACGCCCGGGTGTCATCGGTGAACCCGGCATGGGCGTGCAACGCGCCGCAACACGGGGCGAGCGATCCCGTCAGTTCGACCTCGAAGCCGGCGGCTGCCAACACACGCTGTCCGGCCTGATGCACGTCGCGCTGCCACGCATCCATCACGCACCCCGTGAACAGGTACACCCGGGCCCCCTCAACCCTCGTTTGCGTCGGGATTTCCGAGGGCCTGTCCCCCGAAAATCCCGACGCAAACGTGGATTGGGCCGGTGCTGATGTGGGTTTCGGTTGGCGGAGGGGGATCGGGGTGGCGAGGCCGAAGCGATCCGGGACGACGTGGAGGCGTTGCGCCACACCGAGCGCCACCGAGCCGGCGCGCAGCAGCCGAGGATGCCCGAGCGGGCTCAACGCCAGCCGCTGCCAGCGGGGGGTGACGCCCTGATCGACGAGCGCCTCCCGGGTGCGTTCCATCAGCCGCCCGTACGGGACGTCGGACGGACACGCCGGCTCGCACCCCCGGCACTGCACGCAGGTCTCGAACGCGTCGACCACCTCGTCGGTGAGCGGCGCGTCGTGCAGTTGCACCTCCCGCATCAGGGCGATGCGGCCGCGCGGCGACATGGTTTCGTCGCCGGTCACCCGAAACGTCGGGCACGCCGACAGGCAGAGTCCGCACTGCACGCACGTGTTCAGTTCGTCGTTGTCGATCCCGAGATCCATCCGTGACCTTCCTCAGCGCACCGTCAGCGATCGAGCGGGTCGCGGCCGGGGTTGAGCCGCCCGCCCGGATCGAAATTGGCCTTCATCCGCTCGTGCAGCGCGCGGATCGGAGGGGTGACGGCCCGACGCGGTTGCGCAACGTCGCAGAACGCCAGCCCGACCCCGATCACCGCGACGAACCCGTGCCCATCGCCGGAGCCCGCGAGCGTCAGCGGGAGCGAGCGGAGTTCGGCGGGCGCGAGCGACCACCGCTGCGTTGGCAGGACCGGCGGTCCCGCGACGGGTTCGAACCCGCCGAACCGACCGAGCACGGCGCGTTCGGCGTCGATGTCGGCGCCGTGTCCCTCGAGCAGCACCCATGTGCGTTCGCCGTTCCACAGCACCGAACTCGAATGTTGGAGCGCGGCGAACGCGGCGAACGGGTCGACAGCGTCGGCCGCGAGCCACATCGATGCGGGCGGGATCGGATTGGTCCGCAGGATGACCTCGGCGAGCATGCCGAGCGTGCCGAGCGATCCGACGAACAGTCGCGGCAGATCGAACCCGGTCACGTTCTTCACCGTCGGGCCCCCACCGTTGACGACCCGCCCTTCGGCCGACACGTACCGGATCTGCAACACGCTGGAGCGGAGCGTGCCCCGTCCGAGCGTGTGGATGTCGTTCTCGCCCACCATCACGGCACCGCCGACGGTGCCCCCGCGCTCGACGAGCGACGTGCGTTGCCCCCGCTCGCGGAGCGCGGCGTGCAACTCGGCGACCGGCGTGCCGGCGCGAACGCGAACGGTCATCTCCTCCGGGGCGTAGGTCACGATGCCGGAAGGGGCGGACACGATCCTCGTGCCCTCGGTCGAAGGTCCGCCGAGGTCCCAGCGCGTGCCGCCGCCGCGCACGGCGACCGGGCCGTCGGCGCCGACCTCGTCGGCGAAGGCCAGCAGCACCGGATCGCGATCGATGAGCGTGGCGCTCATCCCCACACCCCCGTCGGCACGCTGCGCAGCGCCTGGATGTCGGCGCAACTGTGCCCGATCGGCAGCACCTTGCCCGGATTCGTCCGGCACGTCGGGTCGAACGCTTTGCGCAGCCGCTCCTGATGGTCGAGGTCGTCGTCGGAGAACTGCCGCGACATGTACGCCTGCTTCTCGACGCCGATGCCGTGCTCACCCGACAGCACGCCGCCGGCATCGAGTGAGGCGGTGATGATCTCGGCTCCCGCGGCATGCACCCGCTCGAGCACACCGGGCTCCCGTCCGTCGAACAGCAGCAGCGGATGCAGGTTCCCGTCCCCCGCGTGGAACACGTTCATCACGATCAGCTCGTGACGTTCCGCGATCTCGTAGATCTGCTCGAGCACCTCGGCCAGTCGCGCCCGTGGCACGACCGTGTCGTGGAGGTAGTAGTCGGGCGCGATCTGGGCGATCGCACCGAAGGCCGTCTTGCGGCCCTTCCAGAGCAGCTGCCGTTCGGCGTCGGAGCCGGCGAGGCGCACCTCCGTCGCTCCGTGGCGCCTGCCGATGTCGGCGATCGCGTCGGCGTCGATCGCCACTCCCGCCTCGAGCCCGTCGACCTCGGCGAGGAGCACGGCGGTGGCGTCGGTCGGGAAGCCGGCGTGCACGTAGTGCTCGACCGCCCGGGTGATCCGCTGGTCCATCACCTCCATCGCCGCGGGCACGACGCCGGCCGCGATCACGGCGCTGACCGTGTTGGCGGCGTCACTCATCCGGTCGAACGACAGCAGCATCGTCCGCACGGCCGGCCGGCTCTTCGTGAGGGTCACCGCGATCCGGGTGGCGATGCCCAACGTGCCCTCGCCGCCGACGAACACCCCGCGCAGGTCGAGGCCGAGCGGCTCGGCATCGAGACCACCGAGCATCGCCACTTCACCGTCGGGCAGCACGACCTCGATCGCCTGCACGTGGGCGTTGGTGACACCGTCGGCGAGGCAATGCGGCCCGCCGGAGTTGTTGGCCACGTTGCCGCCGATGGTGCACACCTGCTGGCTCGACGGATCGGGGGCGAAGTGGAAGCCGAGCGGCGCGAGGTACTTGGTGAGGTCGAGGTTGACGACGCCGGGCTCGACCCAGGCGATGCGGTTGTCGAGATCGACGTCGAGAATCCGGTTCATCCGGGTGAGCGAGACGACGACGGGCGCACCGAGTGGGATCGCCCCGCCGGCGAGCCCGGTGCCCGCACCACGGGGTACGACGGATCGCCCGTGCCGTGCGGCGATCCTCACGATCGCCTGCACGTCGCCGGTCGAGGTGGGGAAGCAGACCGGTCCGGCCACACCGCCGCGGAAGACGGACGCGTCGCGGCTCAGCAGCGAGCGTTCGGCCGCGTCGACGCGCACGCCGTCCACGCCGATCGCCGCGCGCAGGTCGGCGACGATCGCATCATCGACGGCGTCGCCCGAGTGGTGGACGGACTGGTTGGCGCGTCGGCGCCGCCCCGGACGGAACATCACTGCTCACAGTACGACGGTGACCTCGTGGTGCTCACCGTCGGGTCCGTCCGGGCGCGGCCGGGTCAGACCCGGCTGATCGAGAACGCGGGGATGACGCGCGGGGCGGCGGAGGTGACGTATCCGGCGAACGTCGGGATCAACGCGGCCTGGGCCTGCAGTCGAGCTTGCCCTTCGGCTTCGGGGAGCTCCTCGACCTCGGCATCGAACGATTCGTCGCCGTACTCGACGGTGATGTCCGGGTTCGCCTTGAGGTTGTAGTACCAGTCGGGATTTGTCGTGGCGCCGGCCTTCGACGCGAACACGGTGAGCCCACCGTCGTCGCCCACCAACGCGACGAGCGGGATCTCCCGCAGCTCGCCGGACTTGGCGCCGATCGTGTGCAGGATCACCACGGGCGAGTCGCCGAACTGGGCGACCTTGCCTCCGTTCGCCCGAAACTCCTCGATGACGGCCTTGTTCCAATCGTTCATGTCGCTCATGCGGGCACCCTACGGCCAGGGCGCCCGCACGCGACGGCGACTGCCGAGTCGGACTTCGGCGGACGTCAGGTCAGGCCCTTCGGCTGTTGAAGATGCTGTAGCCGCCAGGGCCGACCAGGCAACCGGCGACGATCAGCAGGATGCCGAAGATGATCTGCCCCTGCAGGAGCACGACGATGCCGACGATGACGAGGATGGCTGCGATGATCCAGAGAATGAATGCCATGACTTTGGTTCCTTCGAGATTGAGCACGGCTCATTCCGTGCTCCGCGGTGGTTCCCCTGCCGGCGGATCTCAAACGCCCCGTCGGACGTCGTCGCGTGACGGTTCCCGATCGGCACGACCAGCGGCGTGTGGCTCACCGGGTCGTCGATCACGACGCAGTCGAGCCCGAACACGTCGCGCACGATGTCGGCGGTGATCACGTCGACGGGAGCCCCCTCGGCCACGATCTCGCCGTCGCGCATCGCCACGATGTGGTCGGCGTAACGGCAGGCGAGGTTGAGGTCGTGCAGCACGAGCACCACCGTGCGCCGCTGCTCGCGGTTGAGCTGCTCGACGAGGTCGAGCACGTCGATCTGGTGGGCGATGTCGAGGAACGTCGTCGGTTCGTCGAGCAGCAGGAGGTCGGTCTCCTGCGCAAGCGTCAGCGCGATCCACACCCGTTGGCGCTGCCCGCCCGACAGCTCGTCGACCGGCGCGGTCGGCGAGTTCCATCGACGAGGTGGCTTCCAGTGCCGAACGGACCGCGCGCTCGTCGGCTTCCGACCACTGCTGGAAGAGTTTCTGATGGGGCGTGCGACCACGGGCCACGAGGTCGACGACCAGGATGCCCTCGGGTGCGATCGGCGTCTGCGGGAGCAGTCCGAGCCGGCGCGCCACCTCCTTGGTGGGCAGGCGGTGGATCTGCTCGCCGTCGAGGATCACGTGCCCGGTGCTCGGGCGCAGCAGGCGGGCGAGGGCGCGCAGGAGGGTCGACTTGCCGCAGGCGTTGGGTCCGACGATCACGGTGACCTTGCCGTCGGGCACCGACAGGGTGAGACCGTCGATGATCGTGCGGTCGTCGTACGCGAGACGGACGTCTTCGGCGCGCAGACGATCGCCGCTCGTCCGGCCGGACGTCGTACTGGTGCTCACAATGCTCCTGTTCGGGCCTGGCGCGTCAGCAGCCAGAGCAGGTAGGGCGCGCCGATCACCGCGGTCATGATCCCGACGGGCAACTCGGTCGGCGCCATGATCCGCCGTGCGGCGAGGTCGGCGATCACGACGACGAGTGCGCCGACGAACGCGGCCGGGACGATGCACGCCCCGGGTGAGCGCACGAGTCGACGGGCGATCGGGCCGGCGACGAACGCCACGAACGCGATCGGCCCGGCGGCGGCGACGCCGAGCGCGGCGAGCGCCACACCGACGCACACGAGCGCCAGCTTCGAGCGTGAGACGCGCAGGCCGAGCGCGGCGGCCATGTCGTCGCCCAGCTCCAGCCGGTCGAGCGAGCGTTGCATCACGATGGCGAGCGGGCCGAGCACGAGCAGGGCCGGCCAGACGACGCGCACGTGCTCCCACGAGCGCCCGTTGAGCGACCCGGTGAGCCACACCGCCGCCCGCTGGACGTCGGTGATCCTCGCCCGGGTGATGAGGAAGTCGATCAGCGCCTCGATCGCGAAGCCCGCGCCGATGCCGACGAGCACGAGGCGATAGGCCTTCACACCGTGCTTCCACGCCAGCAGGTACACGAGGATCGCGGCGATGAAGCCGCCGGCGACGGCGCCCATCGCGACCTGGGTCGATGATCCGCCGACGTAGACGATCATCACGACGGCGCCGAGTGCCGCGCCGGCGTTGAACCCGATGATGTCGGGCGATCCGAGCGGGTTGCGCACGAGCGCCTGGAAGATCGCTCCTGACATTCCGAACGCGGCGCCGACGCCGACGGCGACCAGCACGCGTGGCAGACGGAGCGTGCCGACGATGAACTCGGAGTCGGCGGTGGGGTGACCGAACAGCGTGGCGACCACGTCGGTCATCGGGATCGGGAAGTCGCCGACGCTGATCGACCAGCACCCGACCACCACGATCACGATCGCCAGGACGGCGCACACCGCGATCGCACGCGGATCGAGGCGCACGGAGAACCAGCGGGTGCGGATCGCGCGTCCCCGGATGGGGAGCCGTTCGGGAGCCGGCCGGATCCTGGGCCTCGGTAGGCGCGATCCGCGGCGGGTCGGCGAGCACGGTCACAGCTGCGCCATCCGCGTGCGGCGGACGAGGAGCACGAACACCGGCCCGCCGATCGCGGCGGTCATGATGCCGACCTGGATCTCGCCGGGACGGGCGATGATCCGGCCCGCCGTGTCGCAGTACAGCAGCAGCCCCGCGCCGGCGAGGGCCGACGCCGGCACCAGCCAGCGCTGGTCGGGCCCGAACCACACCCGCATCATGTGGGGCACCACCAGCCCGACGAAGGCGATCGGCCCCACTGCGGCGACGGCCGCGCCGCACAGCAGGGTGATCGCCAGTGCCGAGAGCAGCCTCGTCGTGTTCACCTTGGTGCCGAGGGAGCGGGCCGCCTCCTCGCCGAGCGCCAGCGCGTTCAGTTGCCGGCCGGCACCGATGGCGATGACGAGACCGACGACGATGAACGGCATGACCTGCCAGGTCACGTCGGCGTCACGTCCGGCGAGCGAGCCGACCGCCCAGAAGCGGAACTGGTCGAGTGTCGCCTGGTCGAGCAATGTGACCGCGCCGGTGAACGCGCCGAGCAGGGCCGACAGTGCGGCCCCGGCGAGTGCGAGTCGCACCGGGTTGGCCCCGCCCCGCCCCATCGATCCCAGCGCGTACACCAGCACCGACGTGATCGCCGCACCGACGAAGGCGAACCACACCAACCCGAGCACCTCCGTCGTGTCGAAGGCCCAGATGGCGAGCACCACGGCGAAGGCCGCCCCGGCGTTCACGCCGAGCAGACCCGGGTCGGCGAGCGGGTTGCGTGTGACACCCTGCATCAACGCACCGGCCACGCCGAGCGCGGCGCCGACGAGCACCGCCAGGATCGTGCGGGGCAGGCGGAGGTCGCGGACGATCAGATGGTCGGTGACCGCCGAGTCGTAGCTCGTGAACGCCTCGATCACGGTGCCGAGCGGGATCGACTTCGATCCCACCGCCAGCGACACGAGCAGGCCGAAGGCGACCGTGACGAAGAGGACGACGACGCCGATCGTGCGACGGGTCCTGGTGGCGTGGGCGACGCGCAGACCCCGGACGTGCGGCGGCTCGAGTGGTGCCTCCAGGAATTGGTCGGGGAGGAAGTGCTCGGGCGGCTGGCCATCCACGAGGCCGGTGGTCGACATCGCGGACGAGGATAGACGCGAAGTTATTAGGTATGGCTAACAAAAACAGCTAAGGGCTCAATCTGCCCGGTTCGCTCCGACTGCGTCGACTCCACTGCCTACCCTGCACGGAATGCTCGAATCGCTCCCGCACCCCGTACGACGGGTGATCCGAGTGGGCATGGCGACGTACACGGAGTGGCGCATGCATCGGACGATCCGCCTCGGTGCCGCCGTCGCGTACTACGCCCTGTTCGCGTTGGTGCCGGTGCTGACGGTGTGCCTGGCCGTCGCCGGCCGGGTCGTGTCCGACGGTCAGGTCCAGGAGTATCTCGACGACCGGCTCGTCGAGGTGTTCGGACCGCAGGCCGCGGGATTCTCCGAAGCCATCGCCTCGACGCTCGGGAGCACGGGCACGATCGCGGGCCTCGGGCTCGTCGGCGCCGGCGCACTCGTGCTGGCCGCGTCGCTCCTCGTGCTCTCCTTGCAGGACGCGCTCAACACGATCTGGGAGCTGCCCGTGGTGTCGGGGTTCCGCCACTCGTTCTTCCGCCGACTCGGCGCGTTCGTCGTGATCCTCGCTGCCGGTGGCGTGCTCGTGCTGGCGTTCGCGATCAACTCGATCACCGCGGTGATCGACCGGCTCGTTCCCGACGTGGTGATCCTCGAGTCGATGACCGAACTGTTCGGTGCCGCCACGTCCTGGGCGCTCGGCGTCGGCGTGTTCGTCCTGCTGTTCCGGTACCTGCCCGACTCGCGGGTCCCGTGGCGCGCCGCGGTGATCGGTGGCGCGGTCACGACGCTGCTCGTCGTGCTCGGCACCACGGTGATCGGGTTCTACCTGCGGCATTTCGGCGCGACGTCGGTACCCGGCGCCGCCGGCGGTGTCGCGCTCGTCCTGCTGTGGATGTACTACGAGGCGCAGATCGTGCTGGTCGGTGCCGAGTTCACCCGCGTGGTCGCGCTCGACGGGGAGTTGCCTACGAGAAGCGTTTGACGAAGGCGAGCGCCGTGTCGGCGACCTCGCGCCAGCCACTGTCGATCGTCAGGGAGTGGCCGCGGTTCTTGATCTCGATGATCTCCGTGACGCCAGGGTTGCGGTGCTGCTTCTTGAACGACGCGTTGGCGATCGCCCACGGCACCGTGTTGTCCTTCTCGCCGGACACGATCAGGAGTGGTCCGCGGTCGGGGTTCTTCGAGTCGACCTTCACCTCGGTCCTCGGGTTGAAGTTGGCGAACGCCGCCTGGAACAGCGGCACGCCGGCACCGGGCACGGAGTATTCGTCGTACAACCGGCGCGCTTCGTCCTCGTCGACCACGTTGGCGAAGGCGAACCGGAACTGGTCGTACGTGAGCCGTACGGATCGCCCGTGGTTGGCCGGATTCTTCAGCACCGGACTGGCTGCCTTGAGCGCTGAGATCGGGAGCGGGAGGACGCCCTGGAACGGTGCCGGATCGATCGCCACCGAAGCGAACGCCAGTCCCCGGCCGGCGAGGATCTGCGTGAGCAGGCCGCCGAACGAATGCCCGATCAACGCCGGCTTCTGGTCGAGCGCCGCCACTGCCGACGCGAGGTGGTCGGCGATGGCACCGACCTTCTTGTGGGCGAACACCTCGGGGTGTTCGAGCGCCTCCTCGACGGTCTCGGGATCGTCGGGCCAGTCGAGCGCCACCGTCGCATACCCGGCCTCGTCGAAGACGGGCCGCCAGTCGGCCCAGCTGTTGGCGAGGAGCCAGAGGCCGTGGATGAACACGACCGGCTTCTTCCCGGACGCATTCGCCGCGTCGATCTCGGACTGCACTCGCTCACCGGTGGTTGACATGGGCGAGGGTTTAGCATCGCTGCACGACCCGTGCACCGGAAAGTGCTGATCAGCGAGCGCGGCTCAGGGCGTGTTCGACGATCACCTCGACCAGGACCAGGCGTAGTCCGTCGTCGCTGATCGAGCGCGCCGCGTCGGTCACCCCGAGCGGCTGGAACGTGTCGAGCATCACGGCCACCTCCTCGGTCCGGTCGACGCCCTCCGAGCGCTCGCGACTGCCCGGCTGCGGGCCGTGTACGAAGCCGGCCGGGTGGTACGAGATCGATCCGACGCCGATGCCGGAGCCGGCCCTGCTCATGAAGTTGCCCGCCGAGTAGAAGAGCACCTCGTCGCTGTCGACGTTGGCGTGGTGGTACGGCACCTTCACGGCCTGCGGATGGAAGTCGAAGTACCTCGGCACGAACGAGCAGATCACGAAGCCCGGCCCCTCGAACGTCTGGTGCACCGGTGGGGGCTGATGGATGAGCCCGACGATCGGTTCGAAGTCGTGGATCGACAAGGCGTACGGCCAGAGCCCGCCGTCCCAACCGACCACGTCGAACGGATGGTCGCGGTGGACGTGGCGGCTGAGCCCGCCCGCCGAACGCACGAGGACCTCGACGTCGTGGCCGTCGACGAGCAGCGGCTCGGTCGGGCCGCGCAGGTCGCGCTCGCAGTACGGCGCGCCTTCGAGGAACTGTCCGTACGGGCCGAGGTACTTCCGCGGCGGAGCGATGTGCCCGCCGCGGGCCTCGATCACGAACGTCTCGACGATGCCCTCGTCGATCACCCAACGATGCGTCGTCGCCGTGGGCACCACGACGTAGTCGCCGGGCGCGACGTCGAGCGACCCGAACGTCGTCTCCAGTCGCGCCCGGCCCGACTGGACGAACGTCAGCTCGTCGCCGAGTGCCGTGCGGTACAGCGGGCTCGTCGTGTCGGCGCGGGCGACGGCGACCGTCACGTCCCGGTTGGCGAGCAGCACGTGGCGGCCGGTGACGAGGTCGGTGCCGGCCGGGAGGTCGCCCGTGCGGAGGTGACGGGGAACGAGCGGGTGATCCGGCCGGGCGCACTGCCGGTCGGTGGTGCGCGGGTCGTCGGCCGACTCGATGGAGACGAGCGCGCTCGGTGATCGGCGGTGGTAGAGCAGGGCCGAGCTCGACGAGAACCCGTTGAGCCCCATCAGCTCCTCGGCGTGCGGCTGGTCGGCTGGACCGGCGAGCGTGTGGCGTTTGGCCGGGATCTCCCCGACGCTGCGGTAGAACGGCATGTCGACCCCCTCGAGGTTGCCGGGGACCAGTTTCTCAGATCGCCGGCACGATCGTGCCTCGCACCTCGCCGAAGTCGATGCGCTGCGTCCCGTTCGAGCACGTGCCGCGCAGCGTGATCTCGTCGCCGTCGGCGAGGAACCCACGACGTTCGCCGTTCGGCAGGGTGAGTGGTGCGGCCCCGCGCTGGGTCATCTCGATCAGGCTGCCCTCACTCCCCGGCGTCGGGCCCGACACGGTGCCAGACCCGAACAGGTCGCCGGTGCGCGTGCTCGCCCCGTTGGCCGTGAGATGGGCCAACTGCTGCGCCACGGTCCAGTACATGGTCGAGAAGTCGACCGCCGACAGGCCGACCGCAGGCAGGCCGGCGGCGCGCATCGCCGCGGTCGACATCTCCACCCGGAGTTGGAGATCGACGCCCCATCGCGCCTCGGTCGTCAAGTAGGCGGCAGGCGCGGGGTCCTGCACCGGTCCGTGGACGAGGAACGGTTGCAGCGCGGCGAACGGCACGACCCACGGCGAGATCGACGTGGCGAAGCTCTTGCCGAGGTGCGGCCCGAGCGGTTGGTACTCGTAGGCCTGGATGTCGCGGGCACTCCAGTCGTTGAGCAGCACCATCCCGAACAGGTGGTCGGCGGCGCGGTCGATCGGGATCGGTCGTCCGAGGTCGGAACCGACACCGACGATCGTGCCGACCTCCAGCTCGATGTCGAGCATCCGGGTCGGCTCGTAGCGGGGCGGGCCGTCGTCGGTCGTGACGAGTCCGTGCGGGCGCACGACATCGGTGCCCGACACCACGACGGTGCCGGCGCGCCCGTGATAGCCGACCGGGAGGTACCGCCAGTTCGGCAGCAGCGGTGGGCTGCCGGGTCGGAGAATCCTCCCGAGGTTCGTGGCGTGGTGCTCGGAGGAGTAGAAGTCGACGTAGTCGCCGACGGCGACCGGCAGGTGCATCGTCAGGTCGGCGCGCGGTGTGAGCCAGCCGCGCACCCGGGCCTCGAACGAGCGGTCGACGAGGATGCCGCGGATCCGCTCGCGCACCGCCTGCCACGTCCGGGGCCCGGTCGCCATGAACCGGTTGAGCGACGGCTGCGCGAACTCGTCGCCGGCCAGCCCGTCGATCGCCTCGAACACGCCGGCCCGTTGGGCGGCGGCCAGGTCGAGCGCGTCGTCGCCGACCGCGACGAACACCGAACCTGCCGTCGCTGACCCGTCCGGCCGCCGCACGCTGCCGATGCCGTAGGGCAGATTGTCGAGACCGAACCCGGTGGTCGCCGGCAGCTCGAGGTACGACCCGGGATCGGTCATCGGTGTCGATCGTACGACGCCGGCGATCTACGTTGGGCCGCGTGAAACTGGCGACCATCCGCACCAACGCCGCGACGCGCGCCGTCCGGCTCGACGGCGACACCGCGGTCGAACTCGACGCCGCCGATGTCGGCGACGTGCTCCGCCGCGACGGCTGGCGCGAGTGGGCGGCGGCGGGAGCCGGGCCGACGCACGCCCTCGGCGGGCTCGATTTCGCGCCGCTGGTGACGCATCCCGACAAGATCGTGTGCGTCGGCCTCAACTACCGCACGCACATCCTCGAGATGGGCCACGACCTTCCCGATCACCCGACGCTGTTCGCCAAGTACCGGGCCGCACTGATCGGTGCGCACGACGACATCGTGTTGCCGACGGTGTCGTCGAGCGTCGACTGGGAGGCCGAACTCGCCGTGGTGATCGGCGCCTCGGTGCGCCACGCGTCGGCGGCGGAGGCCGACGCCGCGATCGCCGGCTACTCGGTGCTCAACGACGTGTCGGTTCGCGACTTCCAGCGGCGCACGTCGCAGTTCCTGCAGGGCAAGACGTTCGAGGCGTCGACGCCGGTCGGGCCGTGGCTGGTCACGGCCGACGAGTTGCCCGACCTCCGTCGCGAGATCTCCTGCGAGG
This sequence comes from Ilumatobacteraceae bacterium, assembly GCA_963752815.1. GTDB lineage: Bacteria > Actinomycetota > Acidimicrobiia > Acidimicrobiales > Ilumatobacteraceae > Sva-07. The sequence goes on from CAVVZI010000015.1 coordinate 753,655, forward strand.
TGAACGGTGTGGAGATGCAGCGGGCGAACACCGGCGATGTCGTCTTCGATGCGATCGCGATCGTGCAGTACGTCTCGTCGATCATCACGCTCGAGCCCGGTGACCTGATCGCCACCGGCACCCCCGGCGGCGTCGGCGCGGCGCGTACGCCGCCGGTGTTCCTGCAACCGGGCGACGAGGTCGTCACCCGCATCGACGGCATCGGCGAACTCCGCAACACCTGCCGCCCCGAATAACCCGAAAAATGGAGCAGATGTCGCGCTCAGCGCGACATCTGCTCCAAATTTCGGGAGTAGGCGGCGGCCCAGGTGGCGATGGCGTCGAAGGCGGCGGGGTCGGTGAGGGCTTCCCGGCTCGTCACCTTCGACGGATCGCCGCCGGTGAGGAGGCGTTTGACCGGCACCTCGATCCGCTTGCCGGTCAGCGTGCGCGGGATCGTCGGGAACTGCTGGATCAGGTCGGGCACGTGGCGCGGCGACAGTCGTTCCCGCAGCTGACGTCGCAGATCGGCCAACGCGTCGTCGTCGAGCACCTCCCCGCTGCGGCTGGCGATCAGCATGATCAACACGCCCGGTCCGCCGGACGGATCCTCGAGATGCACGACGATGCTGTCGGCGAGCGCCGGGTGGCTGTCGGTCACCGAGTAGAACTCGGCCGTGCCCAGGCGCACGCCGCCGCGGTTGAGCGTGGCGTCGGACCGACCGGTGATCACACAGCTGCCGTCCGCCTCGAAGCGGATCCAGTCGCCGTGATGCCACACGCCCGGGAAGCGCTCGAAGTACGCCGCCCGCAGACGCTCGCCCGACTCGTCGCCCCACAGCATCGTCGGCATCGACGGCATCGGCGTGCAGATCACGAGTTCCCCTGTCTCGCCCGGCGCGCACTCGTGGCCGTCCGGATCGAAGGCGCGCACGTCGCAGCCCAGCATCCGCGTGCTGATCTCACCGGCGCGCACCGGCACGACGGGCGCCGATCCGAGGAACGCGGTGCACACGTCGGTGCCGCCGCTGATCGAGCACAGCTGCACGTCGGAGCCGACGTGGTCGCGCACCCACCGGAAGCCCTCGGCGGGCAGGGGTGAACCGGTCGAGCCGAGCTGCCGGAGCGCGCCCAGATCGAAGTCACGGGCCGGCTCGACGCCGGCCGCACGACACCCCATGATGAACGGGGCACCGACGCCCAGCACCGACACCTGCTCGTCGGCGGCGATCGACCACAACGTGTCGAGCGTCGGATGGCCGGGGTCGCCGTCGAAGAGCACGACGGTCGCGCCGGTGAGCAGCCCCGACACGAGGTAGTTCCACATCATCCAACCCGTGGTGGTGAACCACATGAACGTGTCGTCGGGCCCCATGTCGTGATGCAGGCGCAACGCCTTGAGGTGCTCGACGACCATGCCCCCGTGGCCGTGCACGATCGCCTTCGGGATGCCGGTCGTGCCCGACGAGAACAGGACGTACAGCGGATGATCGAACGGAACGCCCGCGATGTCCAATGGTGCCCACTGCGACCGGAAATCGCTCCAGCGCGTCAGGGCGACCCCGGCGAGATCCGGCAGCGGTTCCCCGAGGTACTCCAGCGCCACCACATGCTCCAGTGTCGGCAGGCCGGCGACGAGCTCGGCGACGCGGGACGCGCACGGCACCGTGCGCGAGCCGTAGCGGTAGCCGTCGATGGTGAGCATGACCACCGGGTCGAGCTGCTTCCAACGGTCGAGGACCGCCGACGTTCCGAACTCCGGTGCACACGACGACCAGATGGCGCCGAGGCTCGCGGTGGCGAGGAACGCGACGACGGTCTCGGCGATGTTGGGCAGCAGCGCCACGACCCGGTCGCCCCGGCCGACACCGAGACGGCGCAGGCCGGCCGCGCAGCGCGCGACCTCGTCCGCGAGTTGGGCGTGTGTGAGCACGCAGCGTTCCCGGGTCTGCGAGAGCGACACGAGCGCGATCCCGTCGCCCTCGCCGCCGGCCAGTGCCTGCTCCGCGTAGTTGAGGGTGGCCCCGCTGAACCACGACGCGCCCGGCATCGACGGCGTGGCGAGCACCTCGCTCGCTTGCTCGCGCCAGCGCACACCGGCCCACTCCGCGAACAGTCCCCAGAACTGGGCAGGTTCGGCGATCGACCAGTCGAGCAGCTCGGCGAACGACGCGAACTGCCGCGACGTGCGGGTCGCGGCGAACCCTGTGAACGCGGACACCTGCGAGGTGGCGAACGCTCCCGCGGGCGGGTTCCAGACGATCTCGCCTCGGTCCTCGTCGTGTGCTGGATCGGTCACTCGCCGATGGTGGCACATGCCCTCCCGGGTCACAATGCTGCCGACACCGGATGCTGCCGGTCGCCGGCGTCGGGCCGCAGATAGCGTCGATCCGGTGGACCAGGGCGAGGATCTTCGCGACGACTCCGGCGAGGCGGTGTCCGACGCCATGTCGGACCGGATCATGCGATGGACGCTGATCGGGCTCGGCGTCGTGGTGCTGATCGTGGCGGTGGCGGTCGTCATGAACTGGGTTGCCGGTTCGAACGACGACGATCCGGACCTCGGGGCGGTCGAGGTCGGGTTCCTCCAGGACATGATCGACCATCACGAGCAGGCCCTGGTCATCTCGAACACCCTGCTCGAGGCGAACCCGGACGGCGACGCCGCGTCGTATGCCCGCGACGTGATCCTCTTCCAGACCCGTGACATCGGCCGGATGGAGACCTGGCTCGACGACGCCGGCTACGCCCGTGGTTCGCCCGACCGCGAGGCCATGGTCTGGATGGGTGAGCCGACGCCGGTCGCGACCATGCCGGGCCTGGCGACTCCCGAGCAGATACAGGAACTCGCCGCCTCCACCGGCGCCGACGCCGACCGCATGTTCTTCGACTTGATGTCGGCCCACCACCTCGGCGGGGTGCACATGGCCGACTACGCCGCGGCGCACACCGAGATCCCGTGGTTGCGGACCTTCGCCGAGGCCGTGTCGTACGGCCAGCAGATCGAAGTCGTCGAGTACGAGCAGGCGATGGAGCGCTACGGCCTCAACGGTTGACCGCCGCTGACTACGACTCGGAGTTGGCCATCGTCGACAGGCGGGCGGCCGGCCACGCCCCGGAGTCCGGCTGATCCAGCGACCAGTCCGGATTGCGACGAGCCTCCTCGGTGTCGAGCACCGCCTGGCCGCCGTCGAGTGAGGCGATCGGCAGGAACTCGACGGTCACTCCGTCGGCGACGGGTTCGTGGTCGGCGGCGAAGTCGAGCAGGCTGGTGACGACCGTCTGGTGCTGCTGGGCGAGGGAGCACCGGGCGCCGTCCGCGATCGTGCGGAGATGCCCGTCGACCGTCGAGCGGGCGTCGGCTTCGAGCGGTGCGGTGACACCTCCGAGCGTGACGGCCACGGCGAGTCCGTCGGACTTGCACGGCTCGCACTGCCCACACGACTCGACGGCGAGGAAGCGGGCCGCACTCGCCGCGGTGGCCACGAGATCGGTCTGATCGTCGAGGACGATGAACCCGGCCGCACCGAGGCCGGTCCCCGCGGCGCGCATGTCCTCGTGGGTGAGCGGAGTGGTGAACTTCGTCGCCGGGACGACCGCGTTGGCCACGCCGGAGATGGCGCCGATGATCCGGCGTTCGTCCATCGGCCCTTCGCCGAGCGTCTCGATCACCTCGGCGAGCGGCGTGCCCATCGCGAACTCCCCGACGCCGTGCGTCGACGTGCGGCCGGTGACCGTGCACACGACGGTGCCGGGCGACTCGATGGTGCCGACTTCGCGGAACCAGGCCGGACCGTTGGCGACGATGCCGGCGACGTTCGCCATGGTCTCGACGTTGTTGATGAGGACGGGGTTCTCCATCACCCAGTCGACTCCCTCGCTGTCGGCCGGGGACGACTCTGCTCCGTGGCGGTACGGAGGCGTCACGCGCGGGAACGGCGGACGGCCCTCGAGCACCTCGAGCATGGCCGACTCCTCGCCGAACAGATACTGCTTGGGACCGGGCGCGAGACGGATCCGGACGCCGTCATCGAGCCCGGCGGTCTCGATCTCGGAGATCGCCCGGACGAGGGTGTCGATCGTCGACGTGAACGACTCCTTCACCGCGATCACGACCTGGTCGGCGCCGACGGCGTGCGCCGCGATCAGCGCTCCTTCGATCACGCGGTAGGGATTCGCGGCGAGGATGGCGCGGTCCTTGTACGAACCCGGTTCACCCTCGGCGGCGTTGACGACGACGGTGATCGCCTGGTCGGGGCCGACGCGTTGATCGATGACCGTCTGCCACTTCGTGCCGGTCGGGAACCCGGCGCCGCCGCGCCCGCGGAGGCCGGAATCGCTGATCGTCTCGACGATGATCGCGGGTTCCACCTGTTTCGCCGCACGCAATCCGGCGAAGCCGCCGTTGTCGTTGTAGTCGTCGAGTCGGGTGAACGGGACGGTGTCGAGAACGCGGGTGACCTGCATGCCGGTGGCGTTCCCCATCACGGGCGTTGTCAACCGACAGGTGTCGGATTCCACGGTGCGGGGTAGTCCGTGGCTGGCATCGACATCACCGATGCCGGAACGCTCTGAAACGTGACGAAAGGAAGTCGAGACATGGCAAGGTCCAAGGTGAACCGGGTCGTCCGGTCGATCGACACGGCAACGGCCCTCAAGATCGGACTGACCGTGGCGGCATTCGGCGTGGCGACCTACTCGAACATGCTCGGCCGACGGATCAGTGACGCCCGGGCCGTCCAGCTCGCCGACGCGTCGGTGTCCGACGATCTCGCGACGGCGATGCGGCGCCAGTCGGTACTGCGCTGGGTCATGCCCGCACTCTCCGGCGGCCTGATGATCATGGGAGCGATGGATAGCAACAACGCCCGCTCCACGAGCCGGCTCGCCCGGGCGATCGACCGCTTCTCGCCCGACCTCGACAAGCTGAGTCCCGATTGGGACCGGGTGACGGACCGGGTGACACCGGCCCTCGACCGGATCGGTCCGGCGATCGAGCGCATCACCCCCGACTGGGTCGACGAGCATCGCCTGCCGTCGCTCGTGTCCTGAGAAAGGGAGACCTGATCATGCCGATTCCTTCTCCGGGTCCTTCGATCTGGCGCGGCGGACGGCCGGACGGCGATCCCGATGACACCAAGGCCGAACTGCTGCGACGGGCCCGCGAGTTCGGGATCGAAGGGCGCTGGACGATGTCGAAACGCGAACTCGTCGCCGCCCTGCGCAACCACTGAGGCTCTCCCGCCGTCGCCCAACCATCCGAAACATGCCCGGATTCGTGCGCTGAGCGCGCGATTCCGGGCATATTTCGGGATGGCGATCCGCCTCGGCTGGCCGATCTACTGTGAGTCGCCGTATGGCGACCGAACGAACGTTTCCCGACCACTTTGCCTGGGGCGCCGCGACCGCCTCGTTCCAGATCGAAGGATCGACGGACGCCGACGGGAGGACCGACTCGATCTGGGACACGTTCTGCCGCCGACCCGGCGCCGTGGTCGGTGGCGACACCGGCGAGACCGCCTGCGACCACTACCGGCGGATGCCCGACGATGTCGCGCTGATGGCCGATCTCGGGCTCGACACGTACCGGTTCTCGGTGGCATGGCCGCGGGTGCGGCCGGACGCCGGGGCGGTGAACGCGGCCGGGATCGACTTCTACTCGCGGCTCGTCGACACGTTGCTCGAGCACGACATCGAACCGTGGGTGACGCTCTACCACTGGGACCTGCCCCAGACGCTGGAGGACAGCGGCGGCTGGACCAACCGCGACACCGCGTACCGGTTCGCCGACTACACGGCGACGGTGTTCGATGCGCTCGGCGATCGGGTGCCCACGTGGACGACGCTCAACGAGCCGTGGTGTTCGGCGCTGCTCGGCTACAACGCCGGTGTCCATGCTCCCGGGCGCACCGAGCCGCGGGCGGCAGTCGCCGCGGTCCACCACCTGTTGCTCGCTCACGGGCTGGGCATGGAGGTGTTGCGCGCCGGCGGCGCCGAACAGGCCGGGATCACGCTCAACCTGTGGCCGTTCGAAGCCGCCCATCCCGATGACCAGGCCGAGGTCGAGGTGGCCCGGCTCTTGGACGGTCTGCAGAACCGGATCTTCCTCGACCCGATCCTGCGCGGCGAGTATCCGGCCGACGTCCGCGCCCATCTCGGCCCGTTCGGGATCGACGATCACATCGTCGATGGGGACCTCGAATTGATCGGCGCGCCGATCGACGTGCTCGGCGTGAACTACTACACGACGACGCAGATCGAGGCACGGCCACCGTCGGCCGAGGATGCGGAGTGGGAGACGATCTCGTGGACGATCGGCATCGACGCGGTGCGCAACTCGTCGCGAGGCCTGCCGCGCACGGCGATGGGGTGGGAGGTCGACCCGGACGGGTTCAGCGCGCTCCTGCGCCGGATCCGCGACGAGTATCCGCCGACGGCACTGGTGATCACCGAGAACGGTTCGGCGTGGGACGACGTGGTCGACGCCGACGGCCGCGTCGACGATCCCGAGCGGGTGGCGTACCTGGAGTCGCACCTCGGCGCGGTGCTCGATGCGATCGCCGACGGCGTCGACGTTCGTGGGTACCTCGCCTGGTCGTTGCTCGACAACTTCGAGTGGAGCCTCGGGTACAGCAAGCGGTTCGGCATCGTCCACGTCGACTACGACACCCAGACGCGGACCCGCAAGTCGAGCGCCGAGGTGTACGCCGCGATCGCGGCCGGCAACGCGTTGCCGATCCGGGCAGGCTCGTGACCTCGTTGTAGGTTGGCGTCCGTGCCCGGACCGATGGAAGGCGTCAAGGTCGTCGAGGTCGGCATGTGGGTGGCCGGACCAGCGGCGGCGGGGATACTCGGCGACTGGGGCGCCGACGTGATCAAGATCGAGCCGCCGAACGGCGATCCGCTGCGCGGCATCGTGCCCGGTCCGACCGGGTCGAGCGCCAGCCCACCGTTCGAACTCGACAATCGGAACAAGCGCAGCATCGCCCTCAACCTGGCGGTCGCGGAGGGGCGCGACATCGCCGCCCGGCTGGTCGACGAGGCCGACGTGTTCGTGACGAACGCTCGGCCGGGTGCGCTCGCCCGGGCCGGCCTCGATTACGAGACGGTGTCGGAGCGCAACCACCGGCTCGTGTACGCCCACGTCACCGGGTACGGCCTCGAGGGCGAGGCGCGCGATCGCGCCGCGTACGACGTGGGCGCGTTCTGGTCGCGTGCGGGCGTCGCCGCGGCGCTGACACCCGATGGCGCCGACCTTCCCTACCAGCGCGGTGGGATGGGCGACCACATGGCGGGCCTCGCCGCGGCGGGTGCGGTGTCAGCCGCGTTGTTCGCCCGTCAGCGGACCGGCACCGGTCAACTGGTTTCGGTCTCGCTGTTGCGCATCGGGCTGTACATGCTCGGCTGGGACGTCAACATGGCCGTGCGCACGGGTACGCCGACCACTCCGATGTCGGCGGCGGCCCCACCCAACCCGCTGATCACCGCGTACCAGGCGGCCGAGGGCAAGCGGTTCTGGATGCTCGGGCTCCAGGCCGATCGTCACTGGCCCGACGTGCTGCGGGCGGTCGATCGTCCCGAGTGGGCCACCGACGAGCGGTTCTCGTCGATGGTCGCCCGCTATCACAACTCGGCCGAACTCGTGCGCTCGCTCAACGACATCTTCGGTACCCGCACCCTCGAGGAGTGGGGACCGATCTTCGACCGGGAGGACGTGTGGTGGGCGCCGGTGCAGCACGCCCACGAGACGGTCGACGACCCGGTCGCCCGCGCCGCCGGCGGGTTCGTGACCGTGCCGACCGATGGGGACGACACCGTCGAGATGGTCGCTTCGCCGGTCGACTTCTCCGGCACGCCGTGGGCGCCGCGTTCGATGTCACCCGAGTACTCGCAGCACACCGAAGAGGTACTCCTCGAACTCGGCCTCGACTGGGACCGGATCATCGAACTCAAGGAACTCCACGCCATACCGTGACGCCATCTCGGGACGCCATGGACTGTCGTCAGCGCTCGAGCATGTCGGCTCGCAGCCGGGCCTTGTCGACCTTGCCGACATTGGACAACGGCAGGGCGTCGTAGAGCTCCAGCCGCTCGGGGTACTTGAAACGGGCCACGTCGCTCGCGTCGAAATGGGCCCTCACGTCGTCGAGGGAAAGTGTCGTTCCCGGACGAAGCACCACGCAGAGTCCGACCCGCTCGCCCAGGTCGGCGTCGGGCACGGCGACGGCAGCGCAGAACTCGACGGCGGCGAGGCCGTAGGCCACGTTCTCGATCTCCTCGGCCGAGATCTTCTCGCCGCCCCGGTTGATCTGGTCCTTGGAGCGGCCTTCCACGACCAGATTCCCGCCGCCACCGCTGCGTACCAGGTCGCCGGTGCGGTACCAGCCATCGGCGAACGTGGTGCGGTTGTGGGCGTCGGCGTTGAAGTAGCCGCAGATCGTGTACGGGCCCCGGGTCCACAGTTCACCGATCTGCCCGTCGGCAACGGGGCTGCCAGCGCCGTCGAGAATGCGGATCTCGTCGTGCTGACTGGCTGGCCGGCCCTGTGTGGTCCACACGATCTGCGGCGTGTCGGTGGGTCGGGTGAAGTTGAGAAGACCCTCGGCCATGCCGAACACCTGTTGGAGACGGCAACCGAGTCTCGGCTCGATCACACGAGCGATCTCGTCGGCCAGCCGTGAACCGCCGACTTGTAGTAGCCGCCAATGGGAGCGAATGTCGGGGAAGTCGTCTGCGGCGTCGATCCACCGTTGGGCGACCGAGGGAACCGCCGCGGTGATCGTCACGCGGTGACGTGCGATGGCCGCCAGTGCGACGGCTGGTTCGGGTGACGCCGCCATCACCACCGTGCCGCCACTGAGCAGCGTGCCGAGGATGCCGGGGCAGCCGAGGGGAAAGTTGTGCCCGGCCGGGAGGGCCGCGAGATACCTGTCGTTGCTGGTCAACTCACAGATTTCCGCGCTCACCCGGGCGTTGTACAGGTAGTCGTCGTGCGTGCGAGGGATCAGCTTCGGGAGGCCGGTGGTGCCTCCGGAAAGCAGGAACAGAGCGAGATCGGACGGTGGAGGCTGTGATCCTCGATCGACGTCGTTGGCCACCAAGTCGGCGAACGCGATGCTCTCCGCGTGGCGGGGAGTGCCGGTCACCACCACCGTCCGGACCGTGTCGACCTCGGCCGCGAGCCGGTGGGCCATCGCCTCGTGATCGAACTCGCGCCACACCGCGGGCACGATCACCGCTGCCGCCTGGGCGGTGCGCGCCAGATGACCGAGTTCGCTGAGGCGCAATGCGGGCAGGGCCATGATCGGTCGGACGCCCACTCGGAAACAGGCCAGTGCCGTCACCACGAAGTCGATCGTGTTCGGAAGTTGCACGACTACGGCGTCGCCTCGGGCGAGCCCGAGTGCCCGCAGTCCGCCCGCCACTCGCTCGCCCCGGTCGACCAGCTCGCCATAGCTGAGCGCGTCGGCCTCGTCGATCACGGCGACGTGATCGGCCGCCCCACTGGCTGTCGCAGCGACAGCGTCGAACAGGGTTTGTCCGGCCCACACCCCGGCTGCTCGATACCCATCGGCCCGGTCCGCGGGCCAGCCGACGAAGTTGGCCCGCTCCCAGTCGAGACGATCGTTCATGCGAGTTGTCCGTCCGCTTCGAAGGCCACGAGGTCGGCGCGGCCCGACAGCACCAGCGTCTCGGCGAGATCGTCGAGGTCGACCGACTGTTCGCACGGCTCGACCAGGACCGCTACGTCACCGTCGAAGCGTGCCTGCTCGGCCCCGCGTCGGCGTTTCGCCGCCGATGAATTGCGAACGATCCGCACCGGAGACTCATCGCGCAGCTCGACGCCGGGCATGCGCGCAACCGTTCCGTCGAACCGACCGACGCGGCGGAACGCTGTTCCTGCGGCGGTGGTCAAGGGAGTGTCGAGCACTGCCTCACCACCCGAACCGGCCCTCCACAGCGCTCGGGCGGCTTCGACGAATGCTGGATCTCGCAGTTTCAGATCGCCCACGGTGACGCTGCGCGTGAAGAAGTTCACGGCGAACTGCCACGGAGGGAGCCGCTCGTGGAGCACCCCGAAATGCTCCCACCAATCGAGGCTGGTGGAAGCGAGCCGCCCCAGGCGATCCACCTTTTGGATTCGATCCTCCTGGAAGCGTTCGAGCGCAGCGGGCACCGAGTCGCAGACACGCACGGCCTCTGCAAGTGCGACGGCGTCCTCCATCGCCATCTTCGTTCCCGAACCCACCGAGAAGTGGGCGGTGTGCACTGCGTCGCCGATGAACGCCACGTCGCCGGTCACCCAGCGGCGTGCTCGCCGAGTGCGGAACCGTCCCCACCGACTGTTGTTGCCGAGCAAGGGACGACCGTCGAGGTGCTCTGCGAACACGTCGGCGAGCACAGCGAGACTGTGTTCGTCACTGGTTCCGGCGGGTTGACTCACGTCGAACGCGTCGAGCCCGGCCGCCCGCCAGGTCGCCTCGTCGCACTCGACGATGAACGTCGACAGCCCAACGCTCACCGGGTAGGCGTGCGCGCCGAACACACCGGCATCAGTGGACACGAACGGAAACGTGAGCCCGTCGAAAGGTGCCTCCGTACCGCACCAGATGTACCGGGCGTCCGCTTCGGTGTAGCCGGCCTCCAGCTGCGCGGCCGCCCGGTCGCGCAATACCGAGTTGGCACCCGACGCCACGACGGTGAGCTCGGCGCCGGGCGGAATGTCGTCGATCGGCGAAGAGTGATTCACGACGACTCCCACATCGACCGCCCACGACTCGAGCACATCCAGCAGATCGCGGCGGGCGATCGCCGACATCCGGTTGCCGTCACACCGGTGCACTTCACCTCGGAGCCGCAGCTCGACCGTGTCCCAACTCACCGCGCGAGCCGCCAGCTCGGCGTGGACCTCGGGAGCCGCAGCGGCCAACCCGCGCAGGGTCGCGGCCGAGAACACCACACCGAACCCGAAGGTCGAACGCTGCGAGTTGCGCTCGTGCACCACGACCTCGGCATCCGGACAGGCCTGCCGAAGCAGCGCCGCGGCAGTCAACCCCCCAGGTCCACCACCGATGACTTGCACATGCCGCAGCGCGGGCTCTGTCACGTGCCGAATGTACGACAAAATCCGATGGCCGGCGGTCGCCCGCCGAGTCCTCCGGAAGCCCGACTCAGCCGGACCGCCAGCTGATCGTCGGCGGCTTGACGCGTGCGCAGCGGGGGCCGCCGCGCTCGTCGGTCAGTGACAACGACGCAACGAGTACGCCGTCGTCCTGTGTGGCAGCAGCGAGCAGTTCCGGCTCGATGTCGCCGATCATCAACTTGGCCCGGCGGAACCGCGCGAAGGAGCCACCCGCGCCGACGTCGCCCCACGTGAGGTAGAGGAACCGCTCGCCCTTCTTGCCGAACACCGCCGGCCCGCGCAGGTCCACTGCTCCATCGTCCGCGACGACGGTGCGCACGTCGATCTCCCAGCGCGCGCTGGGAGCGTCGCCCGGCACCAGGCCGACGGGGTGCTCACCGATCTGGACGGCGACGTGCACGTTGTGCAGGGCCACCCCCTCGGACACGAACTCGGCGCCCGGTAGATCGTGACCCTCGATGACGATTCGCATCACCGCCATTGTGGCTCAGTCGCGAAAGTCGCAGGTCGTGTGACACGCCCGAGCCGGCGGCTTCGGACGACCACGGCGCCGGGATCGCCGACTGCCATCATGGGGCCATGGATCCACTGACGTATCGGACGATTGCCGTGAACGGTGTGGAGTTGCAGGTGTCGGTCACCAACGAAGGCGGTCCGCAGGGACTGGCCTGTTGCTGCACGGGTTCCCCGAGTTGGCGTTCTCGTGGCGCCACCAGATCCCTGCGCTCGCCGCGGCCGGATACGAGGTGTGGGCACCGAACCTCCGTGGTTACGGCGAGTCGTCGAAGCCGCCGAAGGTGTCGGACTACTCGATGGATCTGCTCCTCGCCGACATCGCCGCGTTGATCGACGCCGACCGGCCGCGACGACGTGACGCTCGTCGGTCACGACTGGGGCGCGGCCCAGGCATGGATGTTCGCCATCCGTCGCGTGCGGCCACTGCGACGGCTCGTGATCATGAACGTGCCGCATCCGGCTTGCATGCAACGCGAACTGCGCACGTTCCGCCAACTCCGCAAGTCGTGGTACATCTTCTTCTTCCAGATTCCGTGGCTGCCCGAGAAGGTGCTGTGCGCCAGAAGGGCGCAGGCGGTGGCCGACGCGTTCGAGAAGACCGCCGTCGACAAGAGCCGGTTCCCCCCGGAAGTCACCGAGGTGTACCGAAACGCCGCGCTCCGCCCCGGTGCAATGCGATCGATGCTCAACTACTACCGCGCCCTGTTCAGGGGAGTCCGGAAGACGGCCTCCGAGGAGCTGCCGGTCATCGAGACCCCGACACTGATGGTGTGGGGTCTGGAGGACACGGCGCTCTCGAAGGAGACCACCGACGGCACCGACGAGTACGTCACCGACCTCACGCTGCGGTTCCTCCCCGACGTCTCGCACTGGGTCCAGCAGGACGCGCCGGAGACGGTGAACGCGATGCTCCTCGCCTGGCTGGCGGACGAACCGGTCCCCGAAGCAGCCGACGTGGTCTTCGAACGGCTCGAAGACCTGGCGGTGAGCCGCACCACCTAGCGACACGAATCACGGCCGCCGCGTCACCGGCCCGGGCAAGAGACGGTCCGGGTCGGTCTTCGGGTTCGGGTCTTCAGGCGGAGCCGGGGATCGGGTCGTATTGCGTGCGCAGCAGGTCGACGAACGTGGTGCCGGCGCCCCCGAGTGTGCGTCCGCGAACCCATGCCGCGCCGAAGCGGACGGTGAGTCCGAGATCGACGCCGGCGACGATGGCGAGTCGGCCGTCGTGCAGGTCGTCGTCGACGACGAAGCGAGGCATGAACGTCAGTGCGTCGGTTTCGACGAGCAGTCGTTTGACGACGTCGGAGCTGTCGCACTCGATCGCGAGCAGCTCGGCGATCGCCGCCGGCGGCAATGGCGGGTCGGTCGTCCCGCCGACCAGCAGGCCTGCGGCCTCGGAGTCCATTCCCGGCCCGACGATCGGGAAGTTGATGATGTCGTGCACGGTCACGTCGGCGGTGCCGGTCAGCGGATGTCCGGCGCGTCCGACGACGACCATCTCGTGGTCGGGGAGGGCGACGGTCGTGAACTCCTCGAGCGGTTCGAGTTCGCCCAGCGCGCCGACCACGATGTCGACGTCGCGAGCCCGCAGCCGTGCCGGCAGCTCGCGCCACGGGGCGACGACGACGCGCAGCCGGAGTTTCGGATGCTGTGAGTGCAGGCGACCGATCACGGGGGCGACCAGCGCGGCGCCACCCCACGGGCCGACTCCGATGCGCAGTTCGCCGAGTTCCAGTCCTTTGGCCAGGCGGATCTCGCGGTCGAGGTCGCGGGCACCGGCGTCGAGCGACCGGGCGTGGCGCAGCAACAAGCGTCCCATGTCGGTGGGCTCGACACCGGTCGGCCGGCGGTCGAACAAGGGCGCCCCGACCTCTGCTTCCAGCGCCTGGATGCTGCGCGACAGCGCCGGCTGGGTGATGTACGACGCGGTGGCCGCGCGGCCGAAGTTGCCGTGCTCGGCGACAGCGATCAGGTGACGAAGACGATGCAGATCCACTCAGTCATCATGCCTCATCTGCATGAAGATGATGTAAACAATGCATTGGACACATCACGGGTCGATGTGGATGATGGGGAGGTCCCGCCAAATACCAGGAGCCACCATGCACACCACAACTGCCCCTCAGCCGACCGATGCCCGTGCGACGGACGTCGGGTTCGACCTCACGCCGATCACCCCGAACATCGGCGCCGAAGTGACCGCGATCGATCTCGATGAGGCGCTCGACGACCACACCATCGCCGAATTGCGCCAGGCCCTGGTACGTCACAAGGTGCTCGTGTTCCGCGACCAGGACATCTCGCCCGCCGCCCACGTCGCACTCGCTCGCCGATTCGGCGAGCTGGAGGTGCATCCGGTGTTCCCGCAGCACCCCGACCACCCCGAGCTCGTGCTGCTCGGCGGCACCGCAGCCAGCAAGGCGAGCGAGAACATCTACCACAGCGACGTTTCCTGGCGGCAGAACCCCTCGATGGCCTCGCTGCTGCGATGCGTCGAGTGCCCGCCTGCCGGTGGCGACACGATCTGGGTGAACATGGCACTGGCCTACGAGAACCTGCCGGATTCGTTGAAGACCCAGCTCGGCCTGCTCGAGGCCGTCCACGACCTGATGCCCGCGTTCGGGCCGCGCATGACGCCCGAACAACGCGAGGCGAATCGCACCATGTTCCCGCCCGTGGTCCATCCCGTCGTGCGAACCCATCCCGAGAGCGGGGAACAGATCCTGTACGTCAACGAGGCGTTCACGACGCACCTCGCCAACTACGCGACCGCATTCGAACCATGGGTCGGAGTCGACTTCAAGGTCGCCGAGATGGACCTGCTCCGCCTTCTCCTGCGCCAGGCGACGATCCCCGAATACCAGATGCGCCTGCACTGGACCCCCAACACGCTCGTCATCTGGGACAACCGCGCCACCCAGCACTACGCGATCCAGGACTACTTTCCCGCGGTCCGCCGGATGATGCGCGCCACCGTCATCGGCGACCGCCCACGCTGATCGCGAAGCGCGGGCCACGGTCGTGAGCGCGTTGCCGCTCCTACGATCCAGGTGTGACCGGCGCCCCGCTGCCTGACGACCTCCACGAACTCGAACGGTCGCTGCTCGGCGCGATCGCTGCGCTCGAATCGCCAACGACAGCGACCGCCGCGGTCGCAGCACCATTGGCGGACATCTTCACCGCACAGGTCGAGAGCCGTGTGCTGGACCACACCGCCCGTTGGCTGCGCGCCCAGGGGCACGGTTTCTACACGATCGGCTCGAGTGGTCACGAGGGAAACGCGGCGGTGGCGGCGGCTCTCCGACTGACCGACCCTGCCCTGCTGCACTACCGCTCGGGCGGGTTCTACTGTGCCCGCGCTCAGCAGCGACCTGGGCACGAGGCGGTTCGAGACGTGTTGGCCGGGATGTTGGCGCTCACCGAAGATCCGATCTCCGGTGGCCGCCACAAGGTGTTCGGTCACCACGCGCTCGGGGTGATCCCGCAGACTTCCACGATCGCCTCCCAGCTGCCGCGGGCGCTCGGTGTGGCGTTCGCGATCGGTCGGGCGCGGCGACTCAAGTTGACGACCCCGTGGGCACCTGACGCACTCGCCGTGTGCTCCTTCGGTGACGCCAGCGCCAATCACTCCACCGCCCAAGGGGCGATCAACGCCGCCTGTTACGTGTCGCACGCTGGGTTGCCGATCCCGCTGCTGCTGGTGTGCGAGGACAACGGCTTGGGGATCAGCGTCCCGACGCCGGCCGGCTGGATCGAGGCCTCGTTCGCCCACCGGCCGGGGCTGCGCTACGCGCAGGTCGACGGGTCCGATCCGCAGGCGGTCTACGACACCACCGAGCAACTTGCCGCCCACGTGCGCGACACGGCCAAGCCGGCGTTCCTGCACCTGCGCACCGTGCGTTACATGGGCCACGCCGGAACCGACGTCGAATCGAGCTATCGATCTGCCGCGGCGATCCGTGAGGATCATGCCCGCGACCCGATCCTCGGCACGGCCAGGGCGATGGTGACAAGCGGTTTGGCGACCCCTGACGAACTGGTCGACCGCTACCTGTCGGTGCGCGCGTCGGTCCGCTCGCTGGCGCTCGAGATGATCCACGCCCCGACGCTGGACAACGCCGACGATGTGGTGCGGACGTTGTCGCCGCGTCACCCTGACAGGGTGGCGGCGATCGCCTCGTGCCCGGCTACGGCCGCGGATCGCGAGGCTGCTTTCGAGGGAACACTGCCCGAACACGAGGGCCGACTGACACTCGCCGAAACGATCAACCGCACGCTCGTCGACGTTCTGGCCGCCACGCCCGAGTGCGCTGCTGTTCGGTGAGGACGTCGCGGTGAAGGGTGGTGTGTACGGCGTCACCCGTGGGCTGCAGAAGCGGTTCGGCGCGGCACGGGTCTTCGACTCGTTGCTCGATGAGCAGTCGATCCTCGGGCTCGCCCTCGGTGCGGGGGTGTCGGGGATGCTGCCGATTCCGGAGATCCAATACCTCGCCTACCTCCACAACGCGGAGGATCAGCTGCGCGGCGAGGCCGCCAGCCTGTCGTTCTTCTCGAACGGGCAGTACCGCAACCCGCTGGTCGTACGGATCGCCGGCTACGGCTACCAGAAGGGATTCGGCGGGCACTTCCACAACGACAACTCCGTGGCCGTGTTGCGTGACATCCCAGGCCTCGTGATCGCCAGCCCGGGCCACCCGTCCGACGCGGCGCCGATGTTGCGGACCTGCGTGGCCGCGGCGGTCAGCGATGGCACGGTCTGCGCGTTTCTCGAGCCGATCGCGCTCTACCACACCCGCGACCTGCTGGAACTCGGTGATGGCGCGCTGGACCGCGCCGTACGCGGCACCCGATCGGTGGGCTGCCGAGCACGTGCCGATCGGGGAGGGCCGTCTGGTGCGTGACGGCGATGACGTGTTGATCGTGTCCTGGGCGAACGGGCTGGCGATGTCACTCCAAGCTGCCCGCCGACTGGCCGCCGAGGGAATCTCGTGCCGGGTCTTCGACCTGCGGTGGCTGGCGCCATTGCCGATCGAGCAGGTGCTCGCCCACGCCAACGAGACCGGCCGGGTGCTGATCGTCGACGAGACCCGCCATTCCGGGGGCGTCGGCGAGGGGATCGTGACCGGACTGGTCGAGGCCGGCTATCGCGGTGCGATCGAGCGGGTTGCCGCACTCGACTCGTTCGTGCCGCTCGGCGACGCCGCCAATCTGGTGCTGGTCAGCCAGGACCAGATCGTCGAGGCCGCCCGTCGCCTGTCGGCGCGGTGATCCGGCTCAGTAGGCGACGTCGTAGACGAGCTTGGTCACACCGTTCGAGTAGCTCTCGGACTCCCGGAGCCGAAGCTGACGTTTGTCACGGTCGTCGCGGCTGAACAGGCTCTTGCCCGCTCCGAGTAGCACCGGGAACACGAGCAGGTTGTACCGGTCGATCAGATCGGCGTCGGAGAGGCGGCGGGCGAGCTCCGCGCTGCCGTGGATGAAGATCGCCCCACCGTCGTTCTGCTTCAGGCTGGCGACCTCGTCGCTGGATCGCAGGATCGTGGTCGGACCCCAGCCGTCGAACAGGTCGGGCTCGGTGAGGGTCGTCGACACGACGAACTTCGGGAGATCCTTGTACGCCGCGTGGTCCTCAGAGGGGCGCCAGACCGGCGCGAAGGTCTCGTAGCTGCGCCGGCCGAACATGAGCGCCGTCGTGTCGGCGAGTTCCTCACCCTTGAGGGCGAACGCCTCCGGGACGAACTCGGTGTCCATGACCCAACCGCCACTGCGATGCCCCTCGGCGGTGCCGCCGGGCGAGTCCACGACCCCGTCGAGGGACATGAAGCCTGTGTAGACCAGTTCGCGTGCCATACGGACCTTCCTGTCTGGTGCGGGAGGAGAGCAGTTGCCCGTTCGTCGCGCGAGGTTACGCAGCAGCCCCGGACCCGTCCAGGACGAACCGACAGCGCGGATTCCATCGGAGCGGTCGCACGTGACGGACGACATACGTACACGGCCGCCACCGATGTCTACGCATCGAATCCCCGTGAAGATACGTGGCGCGCCCGATGTGGCCGCCCCGCGTAGGGGCGCACGATGACGTCATGTTCACGAACTATGACTTCTCGAGGGGATTGGCCGGCGACCGCCAGCACCGGCTGCTGGAGAACGCGCGCCAGCATCGCCTGGCCGTTTTCGGCCGTCGAGCACAGCGGGCTGAGGCCGAGGCCGCCGCCGACCTGGCCGTGTCCAGCGTGCACTATCTGCCCACACCGGTATTGCGAACGGGCGATGGCGAAACACGCGCTGCCAGTTGATCGCATTCGATCGCTCGCGCCGTGCGACGTACGCTCGGAGCATGCTCGTTGCCCGCACGGGCCTCTCCCCTGTGATGGTGGGCCGCACTGCCGAGTTGAGCCGACTGCAGTCCCTCGTCGGCGCCTCTCGTTCCCCCGCCGTGGCGCTGATTGCCGGCGAGGCGGGCATCGGCAAGACGCGGCTGGCACGTGAACTGATCGACAGCGTGGAACCTGCGACCGTGGTCCTTGCCGGTCAGGCCGACCCGGGGACCGTTGGGCGGCCGATGGAGCTGTTCCTCGACTCGCTCCGCAGTACCACCTGGACGCTCATCCCGAGCTGTCCGCGGTCGTGTCCGACGTCAGCCAGCCGGCTGAGGACCGGGTGCGGGCAGGCGTCGACCTCGTGCGTCTGCTCACCTCCGGCTACACGAGTCTCGTCGTGTTCGAGGATCTCCACTGGGCCGACTCGGAGAGCCTGACGTTGTTCGAGCGCCTGGCCGAGCCCGATGGCGGTCGGCTCCTGGTCGTCGGCACCTACCGTCCGGACGGACTGTCGCGGCGTCATCCCGCGGGGGATCTCCTCACGCGGCTCGAGCGTCGCCATGCGGTCACCAACGTGCGCCTCAATCGCCTCGCCCCGGCCGATGTGAGCGGATTCCTCGCCGCCGTGTTCGGCGCGGATCCGTCGTTCCGGACCGTGGATGCCCTCCATCGCCGCACGGGCGGCAACCCATTCTTCCTCGAGGAGCTCGTAGCCAGTGCCGGCGACATGTCCACCGACGCGCTGGCGACGGCTCCGCTGCCGTGGACCATCGCCGAGCTCGTGCGGGCGCAGCTCGACGAACTCGACCCCGCAGTGCGCGGGATCATCACTGCGGCGTCGGTCCTCGGCCGGAGGGTCAGTTTCGACATGCTGGCCGCCGTCACCGGCACCGAGGAGGACGAGCTGATCGCGCTCCTGCGTTCCGCCGTCGACAGCGGTCTGTTGGTCGAGGCCGACCCCGACACTTTCAGCTTTCATCACGATCTGGCGAGGGAGGCGATCAGGAGCACCCTCCTCGGCCGGGAACGCCGCCGCCTCAACGAGGCCGCGCTCGACGTGCTCCAGCGTTCTCACAGCCGCGACCACGTGGCCATGGCGTTGCACGCGCAAGGGGCGGAACGCTACGACCAGATGGTTACCGAGGCTCGGCTCGGTGCACAGGAGTCGCTCCGGCTCGGATCCACCTACCAGGCGCTGCAGCTGGCCGAGACCGGGCTGGCCGAGGCCGAGGACGATCTCGGGCTGCGCGGCATGGCCACGAAGGCGGCGTGGCTGGCAGGTCTGCTCGACGACGCGGCAATGCACGGTGACCTGTGGCTCCGGCACTCGCGCGCCGCCGGCGACATCAGCGAGGAGGCGGCGGCACTGAGCCTGTGCCTGCGAATCGCCTACGACGCCGGCGACCTCGACGAAATGGACACGTTCACGCAGTTGCTCATCAACACGATCGACCAGCTGCCCGGCGACGAGGAGCGAGCGCAGGCGATGGCCTTCGTGGCCCAGTCGTACATGCTCCGCGACCAGATCCTCCAGACGTGCGACTGGGCCGACAAGGCGTATGCCCTCGCCACCGCCAACGGTTACGAGAGTGTCGGCGTCGCGGCGATGGTGGAAAAGGGCTCGGTACTGGTGATCGAAGCGGCCACCGCCGACGAGGGTGCGGCCCTCCTGCGGGCCGCTGTCGACGAGGCCGAGCGCATCGGCGACCACCTGCTGGCAGCGCGCGCCCTGATCAATCTCGTCTGGCAAGCCCGCCAATCGAGCGAGATCGACGAGGCACGGGACCTGCTGCGGCAGATGCGCCACCACGCCGAAGCAGCCGGTTTCGACTCACTCGCCAGCCATACCCGGGTGGAGGCGATGGCGTTGCTGGCTGCCGTCGACGGCGATCTCGACACGGCCATCGCTGTGCTCGACGAGGGTGCCCGTGACGATCCCGGCCGTGCGGTGTCACGCAACCGCCGGTGGCTGGCGGTGCTCCGCGCGGGGTTGGCGCTCGAGGCCGGCGATCTCGAGTTCGCGGCGGAGTACGTCGAGGATGCCAAGCCGACGACGGCGCGCAGCCTCGTCGGGGTGCTGGGACTCGACGTCCACCTCGCGGCCCGTCGCGGCGATCTGCCGGCGGCCCGCGCCGCCCTCACGGAGCTGCTCGCCGCGATCCGCCACGAGGGTTGGGCCTCGCCCTCGCAAGCGCACGACATCACCTCGGCCGGGCTGGCTGCCGGCCTCGCTGCCGACGAGCTCCGCCCGCTCGTCGCCGAAGTGGGGATCTTTCCCGGCCACCGCCTCGACGACGACCACCCGTGGCGACAGCTCCTCGACGCCCAGCTGGCCGAGGCGGACGGCAACGTCGAGGTCGCCGCAAACCTGTACGCGGCAGCCGCCAGCCCCACCGATCAAGCGACGGGAGTGTTGGCCCGGCACCGAGGGACCGCTCACGTGCGGGCCGCGCGATGCCTCATCGCCCTCGGCGCGCTCGACGAGGCTCGCTCCCACGCGGCCGCGGCGGCGGACCATCTCGCCCGCTGGCGGGGCTGGCGCGTCGACGAGCTCATCGCCGTCCAGCGCCGTCTGGGGATCGGTCCCGGCGCCTCGGGACCGGACGCGCTCACCGCCCGGGAGCGGGAAGTCGCCGCGCTGGTCGCCGAAAGCCTGAGCAACGCGGCGCTGGCCGAGCGGCTGTACATCTCGCCGCGGACGGCGGCCGTGCATGTGTCGAACATCCTCGCCAAGCTGGGCATGAGCTCACGCACCGAGATCGCCACGTGGGCGGTCCGCGAGGGCCTCGGCGAGACAACGTCCTGAGTCCCGTCGCCGGGCAGCGGTGACAATGGACAACAGCATCGGCGAATAGCGGAACGCGAGGGATTCCGATCATCGCAAGTCATCCCGCTGCCGTCCGCCGAATCGGATTCGGACCGACCGCTAACCTCCCGCGCGTGGATCTCCGGGCGTTGCGCGTCGTGGTCGCGATCGCTGAGGAGGGAAGCGTCACTCGCGGGGCAAAGGTCCTGCACCAGTCGAGTTCAGCGGTCTCGCACACCCTGTTGGGCCTCGAGGCCGAACTCGGCGTGGACCTGTTCCATCGGCTCCCCCAGGGTATGGCGCTCACCGATGCCGGCCAGGCGTTCGTCGACGCCGCTCGACGGGCCCTGCACGAAGCGGACGTCGCCCGCGGCAGTGTCGACGCCATCAAGGGCCTGCTCAGCGGCCACGTGCGGGTGGCCACCGTCTTCTGGTTCGAAACGCCCCTTGCTGACCTCGTGGGCGAGTTCTGCCGCCGTCACCCGGACGTCATTGTCAGCGTGTCCGCTCCCGACACGACCGATGCCGTGACCGGACTCGTGCGCAGTGGCGCCTCCGATGTCGGGCTGACGTCGTCCCCCAACGTCTCCGACGACCTGGTCGGAACCCAGGTGTTCACCGATCAGGGTGTGATCGTCGTGCCGGCGGGACACCACCTCGCCGGCCGTTCACAGATCACGA
Organism: Ilumatobacteraceae bacterium; assembly: GCA_963752815.1. Classification (GTDB taxonomy): domain Bacteria; phylum Actinomycetota; class Acidimicrobiia; order Acidimicrobiales; family Ilumatobacteraceae; genus Sva-07. The sequence goes on from CAVVZI010000015.1 coordinate 775,103, forward strand.
TCGCGGATCTCGCAGGGGAGCGGATCGTGGCCCCGCTCGAACGGTCCATGATGCGACCGCTGTTCGACGCGGTGTTCCGTCATGGCGGAGTCGAACCTCGGATCGCGGTCGAAGTAGCGACCAACGACATGGCACTCGAGCTCGTCCGCGCCGGGGTCGGGTGCGCGGTCACCGTGGCGTCGAGCGTCGTGCCCGTGAACGACGGCGGGGTTGTCGCGGTGAAGATCGTCGATCAGGCCCCGATCGAGACGCTGCTCGTGATGCGGTCCAGGCAGGATCCGACCCCCGCGGCGCGAGCGTTTCGCGACCTCGCCGTCGAACGCTTCAACCGCTGAGGTCGCGCCGTCCCGATCTGTCGGACGGTCCATCCGCTTCTTCGCGATTCCCTCGCGACGAACCGGATGGTTCAATCACAAGACCCCCTTCGTCGACTTCAACGACCGGACCAGTGGGGATCCAGCCGCGTGAGGGAGCGACGTGCCGAAGTTCGACAAGCCATCAGAGGGGTCCTGGACGCAGCACTTCCCCCAGTTGGGCACCGGGCCGATCTCCTACGAGGACTCGATCTCGCCGGAGCACTATGAACTCGAGCGGCGGGCGATCTTCGAGCGGACGTGGCTCAACGTCGGTCGGGTCGAGCAACTTCCCAAGCCCGGCAGCTACTTCACCAAGGACCTCGACGTCGCCCGCACGTCGCTGATCATCGCCCGCGGTCTCGACGGTGAGGTCCGGGCGTTCCACAACATGTGCCGGCATCGGGGCAACAAGCTCGTCTGGCAGGACTACCCCGACCAGGAAACGCAGGGTGTCGGCCGCCAGTTCACGTGCAAGTACCACGGCTGGCGATACGGGACCGACGGCGCCTGCACGTTCGTGCAACAGGAGAGCGAGTTCTTCGACTTCGACAAGGCCGACTACGGCCTCGTGCCGGTCCACCTCGACGTGTGGGAAGGCTTCATCTTCGTCAACCTCGACAAGGCGACGCCGCAACCACTACGCGACTATCTCGGCGCGTTCGCTGCCGGCCTCGACGGCTACCCCTTCGGCGCGATGACCCAGGTCCACAAGTACCGCGCCGACGTGCACGCCAACTGGAAGCTGTACATCGACGCCTTCGCCGAGTTCTACCACGCCCCCGTCCTGCACCAGAAGCAGTACACCGACGAAGAAGCACGCAAGCTCCAGGGCTACGGATACGAAGGCCTCCACTACGACTTGGACGGACCCCACGGAATGCAGTCGACCTGGGGAGGCATGGCCCCGCCGAAGGACCCGAGCATGGTCAAGCCCATCGAGCGGGTCCTGCGCAGCGGCAACTTCGGCGCCTGGGACCGGCCCGACATCCCTGGGCTCGATCCGCTGCCCGCCGGGATCAACCCGTCGGGCCACAAATCGTGGGGACTGGACTCGTTCGTGTTCTTCCCCAACTTCATGATCGTGGTGTGGGCACCGGGCTGGTACCTCACCTACCACTACTGGCCGACGGCCTACAACCGCCACACCTTCGAAGGCACCCTGTACTTCGTGCCACCGGCGAACGCGCGGGAGCGCATGCGCCAGGAACTGGCTGCGGTGACGTTCAAGGAGTTCGGACTCCAGGACTGCAACACCCTCGAAGCCACCCAACGGATGCTCGAGTCACGCGCCGTCACCGAGTTCCCGCTCAACGACCAGGAGATCATGCTCCGCCACCTGCACCAGACCGCCGGCGAGTACGTGGCTCGCTACCAGCAGGAACGTGACCGCCGGCTCCACGTCGAACCGGTGGCGGGGTGACCGCCGTGACGAACCAGCTGCCTCCCGCGTTCGAAGATCTCGAACCATGGGCCGATTGGGCGTTGCCGACCGAACCCGAACGCTACGCCAAGCGCCTCGCCAGCGAGTTCGATGAGTTGCAGGCGTTCTACGACGCCGCCTTCCCCCGCCTCGAAGATGCCGCCGCCTATCTCGAGCAACTCCCGCTCGACGATCTTCCCGACGACGCCACCCGCCTGCTGCAGCTCACCTACTCGCTGATCAACATCTCGTTCCCGATCGAGGCGTGGCGGCAACCGCGTGTCCCGGACAGCGGCGCGTCGACACTCGACTGTGTCGTCGAGCCGGCGATCTAGAACCACCACGGCAGGAGCAGCGACCCATGGCCCGGATCCAACCCCTCGACCCGCCGTACGACCACGACACCGGCGAGCAACTCGGCGAGGATGATGCCCGCCCGGCGTCGACCCGATCCTGTTGTTCAGGACGTTCGCCAAGAACCTGCCGATGACCGCGGCCATGGGAACGTGGGGCGCCTACGAACTCAGCCGCGATCTGAGTGTGTCGCTCCGTGATCGAGAGATCCTGATCGATCGCACGTGCGCTCGGTGCGGATGCGAGTACGAGTGGGGCGTGCACATCGCCTTCTTCGCCGAGCGGGCCGGCCTTGCTCCGGAGCAGATCGCCTCCCTCACCCACGGTGGCGCACACGACCCGTGCTGGACCGACGAACGCGACCGACTGCTCATCCGGACGGCGGACGCACTCCACGACTCCTCGACCATCGACGACGATCTGCACGGCGACCTCGTTGCCGAGTTCGCCGACCACGAACTCCTCGACATGTACATGCTGTGCGGCTGGTACCACGCCATCAGCTTCGCGGCGAACGCCGCGGGCGTGGCCCTCGAGCCGGGAGCGGCGAAGTTCGCCGACCATCTCCCGGGCTGACAACATGCAGCAACGGAGGGTTCCATGACACCTGCAGACGTCGAGTTCGATCCGTTCTCCGACGAGTACTTCAACGACCCGAGCGACGTCTACCGCCGTCTCCGTGACGAGGCGCCCGTCTACTTCTCGGAGCGCTACGGCTTCTACGCACTGTCGCGGTTCGACGACGTCGTGACGGCACATCGTGACTGGCAGGGCTTCAGCAGCTCACGCGGTGTGGACCTCGCCTCGCTCAGTACCGATCCGGAGTTGTTGCGCCACCGCCGGATGATCATCATGATGGATCCGCCGGAGCACGACGTGATGCGCGCGTTGGTCAGCCGGGTGTTCACGCCCCGAGCCATGGCGCTGGTCGAGCCGATGGTTCGCGAGGTGATCTCGTCGTTCCTCACGCCGCTCGAGACACGCGACGAATTCGATGTGGTCGCCGAGTTCTCCGCGCCGTTCCCGATGGAGATCATCGCCCGGATGCTCGGCGTGCCGGAGGCCGATCGCCAGCAGCTCCGCGAGTGGCAGGATCGCAGCCTGCATCGGGACCCGGGCTCGATGTACCCGGACCATGGTGGCATCGAAGCCATGATCGCGTCGACCGAGTACTACGCGGCGTTGGTGGCCGACAAGCGCGTGCATCCGGGCGACGACATGCTCACTCGCCTGACGCAGGCGACGATTCAACGCGACGATGGCAGTTCGGCGACGCTGACCGATCTGGAGATCATCGGGTTCGCCGGACTGCTCGGTGGCGCCGGCGCCGAGACCGTGACGAAGCTGGTCGGCAACGCCATCGTGCTGTTCCATCGCCATCCCGACCAGTGGCAACGCGTGGTCGAGGATCCGGCCTCGATCCCCAAGGCGGTGGAGGAGATCCTCCGGCTGCTCCCGCCGTCGCAGTACCAGGGCCGGTACTCCATGGAGGAACGCACCTTCGAGGGCGGCACGATCCCGGCCGGGTTTCCGGTGCTCCTCGTGACCGGCGCGGCCACCCGCGATCCGCGGGCATTCGACCGACCCGATGACTTCGACATCGACCGGCCCTCGAGTGTCGCCATCGGGCTCGGCCACGGTGTGCACAGCTGCCTCGGCGCGGCGTTGGCGCGGATGGAGAGTCGCATCGCGATCGAAGAGTTCCTCGAGCGTTGGCCTCGCTTCGACGTCGACGAATCAGGTCTTCGTCGGGTGCAGATGTCCAACGTCGCCGGATACCAGAACGTCCCAGTGCGCGTCAGTTCGCCAGCCAGTTCACGATGCTGATCACCGGCTCATGACGGACGCGCTGAAATCGCCACGACCGTGAGGATCGAACGATGACCAACGAGCATGTCAACCCGGAGACTCCAGCGAGTCGCGTCGCCATCGTGACCGGGGGAGCCTCTGGCATCGGCCTGGCGATTGCGCACCGGCTCGCAGCGGACGGGAACGCCGTCGCGGTGTTCGACCGCAATGCCGATGGTGCCGCGGATGCGGCCGCATCGATCGAGGCGTTGGGCGGCATCGCCCTGGGTCTCGGGGTCGATGTGACCGACCGTGCCGGAATCGAACGCTGTGTCGCCGAGGTGGGTGATCGCCTCGGGCGCCCGACGATCCTCGTGAACAATGCGGGACTTCCGTGGACGGAGCGGTTCCTGTCGGTCGACGTCCAGGACTGGGAACGCGTCCTCGATGTGAACCTCACCGGAACGTTCCACTGCTGTCAGGTCGTGATCCCCGGGATGATCGAGGAGGGATGGGGTCGTGTCGTGAACATCTCCTCGTCGAGCGCTCACAGCGGCCAGCCGTTCATGGCTCCGTATGTCGCCGCCAAGTCCGCGGTGATCGGGCTGACCAAATCGCTCGCCCTGGAGTTCGGCCCGAAGGGAATCACGGTGAACACGATTCCTCCCGGCTTCGTCGACACCCCGATGTTGCGGGACTCGGAGGCCAAGGGGCTGCTGGGAGGGGACATCGAGCATCACGCGAGCTCGACGCCGGTGCGGCGCGCCGGCCGACCGGAGGACATCGCCGCGATGTGTTCGTTCCTGTGTCGCGACGAGGCCGGCTACGTCACGGGTCAGGTGCTGGGAGTGAACGGTGGACGCAACACCTGACTGGTGATCGCCCGGAAGACCTCGTGTGGCTGACATCGGACGTACGGCTCGTATCGCTCAGTGCACGTCGTGCAACCAACGGCCTCGGGTTGCGATAGAACGCTGCCATGTCCACGTCCGAGCGCGAGTTGACCGAACCGGTGGATCTCTGTGTGCCGGATGGGTCGTCGCTGAACCCGGCGGCCAGGGGCTGGTCGCGCCGCCCGCTGCACCGGGCGAACCTCGGCGGGTGCTTCGGGGAGAACAAGCGGTGGGATTACTGGGCGGTCCTCGCTGGCGATTTGGTGGTCTCCGCGGTGTATTCGAACATCGACCACTTCGGACTGGCCGACGTCTACTGGGTCGACCTCGTGACCGGCGAGAACGGCGGGATCGGCATCCTGACGCCTGCCGACGCCATCGAGTTGCCGGAGCATCCGGGGACCGCGCCCTTGTTGGTCGATCGGGACGGCCTCGATCTACGCATGGTGGATGACGAGGCCGGAACCCGGCTGACTGCTCACTGGGTAGAGGCCGACGGCCGACTCGGTCACCTCGACGTACTGATCGAGTTGCCGGCCGGTCACGAGTCGCTGAACGTCGTCATACCGTGGAGCGACTCGGTGTTCAACTTCACCTCGAAGCATCAGGCCCGCCCGGCGGTGGGGCGGCTGACGGTCGGGGAGCGCGTGTGGTCGATCGGCGGGACCGGTCCGGAATCGTGGGGGGTGCTCGACGTCGGCCGGGGACGGTGGCCCCACGAGATCACGTGGAACTGGGGTGGCGGTGCCGGCCGCGCCGGTGACCACGTCGTCGGCTTGCAGATCGGGGGCAAGTGGACGGAGGGATCGGGTTTCACCGAGAATGCGCTGATCGTCGACGGTCGGGTGAGCAAGCTGGGTGGCGAACTGCGGTGGGACTACTCGTGGGACGACCCGATGGAGCCGTGGCACATCGTCGATCCGAGCGGGCAACTCGACATGATGCTCACTCCGCGGTTCGACAAGCACAGCGAGGCCGACGCCGGCGACTTCGGCAGCGAGACCCACCAGGTGTTCGGCACCTGGTCCGGCCGCCTGCGGACCGACGACGGACTCGAGCTCGAGTTCGAGGGCCTCCAAGGCTTCGCCGAAGAAGCGCGCCAACGCTGGTAGCCGACGTGTCGCCGGGCTCCGGCCCGCGATCCACCAAGATGTCCGTCTCCGAAGACCGCTCACGATCCGTCGTCCAGCAGACCGCACAACAGGAGTTCTCACCATGAGCAATCGTTTCGACGGACAGGTGGCGCTGGTCACCGGTGCCGGGTCCGGCATCGGCAGGGCGGTTGCCCTGCGGCTCGCCGCCGATGGTGCTCGCGTCCTCGCGGTCGACGTCGTCGAGGAGCGGCTGTCCGAGACCCAGGCAGTGGCACCGGACGTGATCGTCGGTCATGTGGCCGACATCGCCGACCCGGCGGCATGCGCGGCCGCGGTCGACGCGGCGATCGCCGCGTTCGGGCGTCTCGACGTGCTGGCGAACGTGGCGGGGATCTTTCACGCCGGTCATTTCACCGATCACACACCGGAGCAGTACCGGCGCGTGTTGGCGGTCAACTTGGACGGTCCGTACTTCTTGTCGCAGGCGGCGATCCCGCACCTGCTGGAGACGTCGGGCAACATCGTCAACGTGGTGTCCAACTCCGCGATCCAGGGCGTGCCGTACGCGAGCGCGTACGCCACGAGCAAGGGTGGGCTGTTGCAGCTCACCCGAGCCTTGGCCGTCGAATACCTCAAGCAGCCGCTGCGCGTCAACGCCGTCGCACCGGCGGGAACACGCACGAACCTGGCGATGAATGCCAACTTCCCCGCCGACCTCGACATCGACCTGGTCTCCCGCATGGGAGGGCTCCGCGGCATCGCCGAACCCGACGACATCGCGTCCGTCGTCGCATTTCTCGCCTCCGACGAGGCGCGCGCCGTGACCGGGGCCGTCTACACCGTCGACAACGGACTCACCGTCAGCTGAAGGAGCCACCATGTCCGATCCCGCCCACCACGTCGCCGACAAACTCGACATCACCGAACAACTCGCCCGCTACGCACGCGGCGTCGACACCCACGACTGGGACCTGTGGCGCAGCGTGTTCACCGACGACGCCATCATCGACTACAGCTCGGCCAACGGCCGGCCCGCCGCCGGCCGCGATGACACCGCCGACTGGCTCGCCGACAGCATGCCGTTCCTCCCTGGAAGCAGCACTACATCACCAACGTCGAGATCGACCTCGACGGGGACACCGCCCACGTGCGGGCCGCCTTCTACAACCCGATGCAGCTGCCCGGACTCGCCGAACCGAGCGCGTGCGGCGGCTACTACCACCACGACTTCGTACGCACCCCGGCCGGTTGGAAGAGCAAACACCTCGTCGAGGAGAGCTGCTGGTTCGTCAATCCGTACCCGTCCACGGAAACGCCGGCGTAGGAACGATGACCGACATCGCGGACATCAACCCGGATGTGGGGCGTGGTCACATGTTGGTTTGATTGGCCGGGACGTCGGGTGTGAGCGATGTCGGTGTCTCTGGTGATTCGTCGGTGACGCCGGTGCTGCAGTCGAGGGCGTAGGACGTCATCGACAGTGAGCCGAGGGTGCATCCGTCGACGAACGGCTGTGTCGTCGTGCCCGCTTCGGCAACGAGCCCGGCGAAGTAGAGCAGTGGGATGAAGTGATCAGGTGTCGGGACCGCGAGCGCGAAGTCGGGATGCTCGGTGAGTTCGAGGACGTCTGCGGGGTCGTTGGCGAGCACGTCTCGCGTGGCGTCATCGAATCGTTGCGCCCAGTCGAACCCCGCGTCGGGTTGGTGCCAGGCGACGCGGCCGAGGTTGTGCACGATGTTGCCGCTGGCCATCACCACCACGCCCTGGTCTCTGAGTGGTGCGAGCCGGCGTCCGAGGTCGAAGTGGTACTCGAACGTCTCGGCGGCGTTGATCGACAGTTGGACCACCGGTACGTCAGCGTCGGGGAAGACGTGTGTGAGCACGGACCAGGTGCCGTGGTCGAGACCCCAGCTGTCGTGGTCGAGTCCGACCCAGGTCGGCTTCACGACGTCGACGATCTCGTCGGCGACGTCGGGTGCTCCCGGTGCCGGGTACTCGACCGCGAACAGTTCGTCGGGGAACCCGTAGAAGTCGTGAATCGTGCGCGGTGTGGCCATTGCCGTGACCGCCGTGGCGTTGATGTACCAGTGCGCGGACACCATCAGCACGGCCCGTGGTCGCCCGATGGCCTGCCCGAGTTGGCGCCAGGATTCGGTGAACCGGTTGTGTTCGAGCGTGTTCATCGGATTGCCGTGGCCGACAAATGCCGTTGGGGTCATGTCCCTGGTCTACCCGAACCCGGCACCGTGGCCAGCCAACTACTCTTCGACGGGTGAAGCTGCTCATCGCAACGGCCGTTGCCGTCCAACGAGAAGCCCAGATCCCCGTCGGTGTTCGCCACCTGATCGAAGCGGCATCGGAGGTCCGGGTGATGAGCCCGAGCCTCGTCAGCCCGATCGAGTGGTTGACCGGGGGCGTCGATTCGGCACGAGCGTCGGCCGATCAGCGCCTCGGAGTCGTTCTCGACCAGCTGGCCGGCCTCGGTGTCGCGGCTTCGGGGACGCGTGGCGACGAACTCGGTCCTACGGCGATCGACGATGCACTTCGCGAGTTCGACGCCGATCACGTGATCATCTCGCTTCCCTCCGTGCGGAAGGAGGCGTCGCAGCGCAACAAGGTCATCGATCATCTGCTGGACACAACGAGGCGTTCCGATCACCGTCTTCATCGTTCGGGACTGAGCTGCAAGGAGGTTGCCGATGTCGACGACTGAGACGGGAAGTTGGCCGTCGATTCCTCTGGATGACTGGCTCGACACTCGCGACACCCTGCACCTGTACACGCAGATCGTCGGCAAGGTGCGGCTCGCCAACGAACCGTTGATCAATCACTGGTGGAACTCCACGTTGTACGTCTCGGCGGCGTCCGCCGACTGGGATCGCGCCACACTCGAACGAACGGCCGGAGGCACGCATGGCTGAACCGGACCCGGCAAGTGCTCGCACCGTCACCGAGGCGCTCGAGACATTGCGCCTCCACGGATACACCGCCGATTTCCAACTCGTCGACGGAGCGCTCCGCCCCGACGGCGGCAACTCGCCGTGCCCGATCGACGAGGCCGTCGTCGAGCACCTCTACCGTTTCGAGGGACCGTCCGATCCGGGTGACCAGATGATCGTCTTCGCGCTGCTCGATCCGAACACCGGCGTGCGGGGCTCGCTCGCCGCGGCATACGGCCCGGCCGCCGACCCCGAGTTGTACGACCACCTCTCGAGCCTGCAGCAACGGTTCGGCTGACCATCGGCGAACCCCCGGTTGACGCAGACGCCGTCCTGTGTGATAAATGAACAACGCATCATTTATTCGAGGAGGTGCGGTGACCGCGTACGACCCGTTCGATCCGGTGGTGGCGATCGACCCGTATCCCACCTACGGGTGGTTGCGCGACGAGGCACCGTTGCACCACAGCGCGGTCACCGACACCTTCGTGCTCTCCCGCCACGACGACTTCGACGCACTCGTTCCGTGGCTGGCCGCCGACCAGGAACTCGCCGGGGCGAATGCCGACGAGCACATCGATTCCAGCCAGTTCCGTGGCCGCCGCCGACTGGAACTCGTCCGCAAGGAGGCATGATGACGACGATCCTGCCCATCGAGGAGATCCTCGATCGAGGCCGCCGGGAGCGGGCGCGCACCGCCTACCCCGAGGGCTTCCCCGTCCTCCCGCCGGTACCGGCACGCCGTTACGCCGACGCCGGTTTCGCCGCGCTCGAGCGCGAACACGTCTTCGAACAGAGCTGGCTGTTCGTCGCCCACACCGACGAGTTGGCCGAACCGGGCGACTACCTCCTGCTGCGCCACCTGCCGAAACCAGTCCTGCTCGTGCACGGACACGACGGCACGATCCGCGCCATGCTCAACTCCTGCCAACATCGCGGCGGTCCGGTCGTGCCCGACGACGCCGGCAACACCGGGCGGCGGCTGGTCTGCGGCTACCACGCCTGGACCTACGACCTCGACGGCGACACTCGTCGGCCTCCCCGGAGCGCAGGACTTCCAGGTCGACACGGCATGTCTCGGCTTGCCACGCGTGCGCTGCGAAGTGTGGGGCTCGCTCGTGTTCGTCAACCTCGACAGCGATGCCCCACCGCTGCTCGACGCCCTCGGCGTCGTCGGGCGCGAGCTGCACGACCAGATCGGAGGCGGCGACGGCGTCGGCCCGGTGCACCTCGTCGGCCGCCGATCGATCGAGGTCGACGGGAACTGGAAGCTCACGGTCGACGCCAACATCGAGACGTACCACGTCAACACGGTCCACCGGACCAGCGCCGCCGTCGTCCTCGACCAGGCGGCGACCGGCATCTTCCTCTTCCCCGACGGACATTCCCACATGCTCGTGCACAGCCGCGACGACAAGACGTTCCCGATCGACCTGCCCGGCTTCCCGGGTGCCAGCCCCCTGGCGAACTGCGGGATCTACTCGTTCCACCTGTTCCCCAACACGAGCATCGTGTTCGGCGGATCGCCTGCGCTCGCCTTCCTGATCACGCAGCTGGCCCGTCGGGCCGGACCGCAGCCTCTACGACGTCCACTTCCTCGCCGCCACGCCCGCCGGACGGACCGCACAGCCCGACTCCTCGCCGCCCTGGTCGAAGCGAACTGGTCGGTGCTCCTCGAGGATCTCGCCAACCTCGCCGCCATCCAGCGCTCCGTCGAGAGCGGCGGACTCAGGGCGATGACGCTGAGCTACCAGGAACGGCGCATCTACCACCAGCACGAGGAACTCGATCGGCGAATCGGCGCCGACCTCGTCCCACCGGCGCTGCGCGTCGAGCCCGTCCTCGCCGGACGGACGGAGACGTGACGATGGACCCGTTCGCTGCGCTGATGCGGACCTACTGCATCGACTACACGAACAGTCACGACCTGTCGGTGTGCGACTCGATCATGGAGCCCGACTATGTCGTGCGTATCTGCGGACTGGCGCTCGAGCGCGACACGGCGTACAAGCCGTCCGTCGAAGACGTGTTCCGCCGCTTCCCGGCACTCGGCCTGGTGGTGCACGAGCTGGTGACCAACGGTGATCGGCTGGCGATGCGCTTCAGCGAGCACGGTGCGACGGCCTCCGGTGTGCAGGCGTGCTGGGCCGGCATCGGACTCTACGACTGGAACGGCAGCAAGCTCGTCAGCTGCCGCGTCGAGCAGGACTTCTGGTCGCAGCGGCGCCAACTCGACACGGGCATCCCCGATGTGCTCGAGCCCCCACATCTCGACCCGTGGCTCGCCACGACGGTGCAACCGAGCGACCCGGATGCGGAGGCGACCGTGCGGTCCTGGCTCGCCACCGGCGATCTGGCGGCGGCCGAGAGCGGGCGGATCGATGAAGGTCCGCCGACCGCACACCGACGCGTCCTCGAACCGGAGGACGTCGAGGTCCTCGACCTCTTCTCCGCCGGTGATCGGGTCGCGTTCCACGCCACCCTGAGGGGCACGTACCTCGGTGGGCTCACCGAGGTCGCCCGCCCCGGTGCGCAGATGGCCCTCGACGTCGCCGGCCTGGCGACCGTGGCCGACGGGCGGATCGCCGACCTGCACGCGGTGACCGATCGCTTCGGCGCATCGCTGGCGATGCGGCCCGCGGGTGGCTCGCCGTGAGGGCAGACTGGCTCGACCTGCGTGACCCCGACTTCTACCGGCGTGATCCGCAGGACGTGTGGGCCCGCCTGCGCGAGACCAACGGCCTCGTACGCGACCGCAACGGCTTCGTCGCGCTGGCCCGGTTCGCCGACGTGCTCACCGCCGAGCACAACGCCGCCGACCTGTCCAACGCCCGCGGGTACCGGGTGCACTGGGAGCAGTACGAGCGGACGATGATCAGCCAGGACGACCCGGCCCACATCGCCCAGCGACGACGGCTGGCCCCGACCCTCACCCCGCGAGCGGTGCAAGCCCACGCCGATGGCTACCGGTCGTTGGTGCGTGAGTTGGTCGACGCCGCATTGGACGAGCACGCCGCGACCGGCGCCGTCGAGATCGTCGATGCGCTCGCCGCGCCCCTCCCGTGCCGGATCACCGCCACCCTGATCGGGTTCGACGAGGCCGACTGGCGCAAGATCAAGGACTGGTCCGAGCGACAGATGCGGCTCGACACCCGCGACGTCGACCCCGACATCTTCGATTCCTTCAACTCGAGCGTTCGCGAGTGGATGGCCGACATGCAACAGATCATCCCGGAACGCACGGCCCACCCCACCGGCGACTGGTTCAGCCGGTGGCTGTTCCCGCCGGACGGCCAAGAGCCCCTGTCGATGAACGACATGGTGATGGAGGTGGGCCTGCTCGTCGCCGGTGGTGCCGAGACGACCAGGACGCTGATCAGCCACGGCCTGCGGATCTTCTGCGACCATCCCGAACAGTGGGAACTGCTCCACGACGAGCCGGACCGCATTCCCGCAGCCATCGAGGAGCTGCTGCGATGGGTCAGCCCGCTCAACAACATGTTCCGCACCGCCGTGCGCGACACCGAGGTCAACGGTCAGCCGATCGCCGAGGGCGAGCGGGTGGCGCTGCTCTACCCGGCCGCCAATCGTGATCCCGAAGCGTTCGGTGACCCGGACCGGTTCGACGTCACCAACGCACCCACGATGCACCTCGCCTTCGGACACGGCACCCACTTCTGCCTCGGCGCCAACCTCGCCCGTCTGGAGATGCGCCTGCTGCTCGAGGAGCTGACTGCGCGGATCACGCGGCTGCGACCGGTGTCCGAACCCGACATCGAACCGAACGTCTTCGCCCGTGCCGTCCGCCGCTTCGACCTCGGGTTCGATCTCCGTTGACCCGGCCCCGGGGTCGACCGCGCAAGTCCGACGATCCCGCGACGCGCGACCGTCTGCTCGAAGCAGCCGCGGCGGCCTGCGTCGAGGTCGGCTTCGACGCGGTCACGCTCGCCAATGTCGCGACGCGAGCCGGGGTGACACCCGCCGCGGTCTACAACCATTTCACCGACAAGGATGAGCTGCTCTACACCGCCGGCCGACTCGCCATCGACCGACTCAACGCCTCGATGGCACCTGCCGGCGACACCGCTGAAGCCGCCCGCTCCGTCGTCGAGGAGTTCCTCCGCCCGTCGTTCCGGCCGACCCGGCGTCTCATCCTCGAACTGCACCTCGCCGGCGCCCGCCACCCCGAGCTCGCCGAGCGTCTCGCGGCGTGGCACGGCGAGTTCGCCGCTCTGGCGATCGAGCGTTCTCCCGACGACGCCCGAGCGGCGACGTTGCAGGTCAAGGCGCTGTTCCTCCTCCTGCTCGGGTGCTGCCATCTCGACGATCTCGACTCGCTCGAGACCGCTCCTGCCGAGTTCAGCGAGCAGGTCGGTCGGCTCGTCGACGCGCTGTACCGGGAGGGAGCGCCTCGCGTGAGCCAGGCCGCGCTGCGACTGTTCGACTCGGTCAACTGAACCCAGGGAGGTCCATCCGCTGCGCCGCTCGGGCGGAGATGCGGTCCGTTGATTTTGATAAGTTTGATTGGGTAGTCCTCAGCCGTATCAACTTCGGAAGTTGATATGTTGCATTGGCTCAACAACTTGCTGATCAACTTCGGGAGGGACACCATGGCGAAGGGGCGACCGAGTCGGCAGACGGTGTACTCCCGGCTCGAGCTGGCGATCGCCGAGGTGCGCGATCGGCTCGGTGGCCTCCCATCGCCCAAGGAGTCGGAGACCATCTGGACCGACATCTGGCATCTCGAAGCGCACCACTCGACCGCCATCGAAGGCAACACCCTCGTGCTGCGCGAAGTCGAGACGCTGCTCGACCAGGGCCGCGCCGTCGGGGCGAAGCCACTCAGGGATTACATGGAGGTCACGGGCTACGCCGAAGCCGCTCGCTGGGTGTACGAGCAAGCGCTCGAGCCAGACGACTGGAGCACCGGCGGGCTGATCAGCGTCAACGAGGTGCGACGGATCCACTCGCTCGCGATGACACCCGTCTGGGGAGTCGCTCCCCACGAGCACGCAACCGATGCCGAATCACCCGGCAACTTCCGCCAACACGACATCGCCCCGTTCGCCGAGGGAATGAGTCCGCCGCCCTGGCCGGACGTCCCGGCCCAGCTCCACGACTGGGTCGCCGACGTCGTCGCGTGCGGCGCCGGCCTCGACAACGAGCCGCCCGCTGTGCCGCTACCCGAGGAACTTGCCCGACTCCACAACTCATTCGAACGCATCCACCCGTTCCTCGACGGCAACGGACGCGCAGGCCGACTCGCCCTGAACCTGATCCTCGTCCGCCTCGGCTACCCGCCGGTGATCATCTTCAAGCGGCAACGCGGCGACTACCTCCGAGCGATGCAGCGAGCGGACAACGGCGATTACGGCCCGCTCGGCGAGCTCATCGCCCGGGCAATGTTCGACAACCTCAACCGGTTCATCGTCCCCAACCTCGCCGGCCCCGCTCGGCTGGTTCCGCTTGCCGCGCTCGTCGACCAGGACCACAGCGTCGCCGCGCTGCGCCAAGCAGCACAGCGCAACCGGCTCGACGCGGTGCAGGGCACCGACGGCATCTGGCGCAGCTCGCGCAAAGCCGTCGAGATCTACGACGCGACGAAGTACAAGCGACGACCACCGTCGGGCTGACCCGGCGAACGATCAGCTCGACGCCGCAGGGATGTCGAGGATGCCGACGGCTCGTTTGGCCGTCGCCTTGTCGCGAGCGGCGTGGGACCGTACGTAGCCGGCGGTGGTCGTTGCGGAGGCGTGGCACTTTCAGCGAATTTCGGCGAACCGCCAAAACCCCATTGGCGGAACGGGAGGGGTACCGCTGGCGGAGCAACTGCTTCAACGTAGTACCAGCTCGGGGTCCATATCGGCCACGGACGAGGTGCCAGCCGAGAGCAACCGCGAGAGCAACGAGGAGGACTGACGGAGCGAAGTCGTCGGTCCAGAACGCGCTTCCGCCGATGTCCGGCAAGGTCCGCCAAGATCATTCCATGATCGCGTCGAGCAGCCGCCGGGTCGCCGCCGGGATTGTCCGTGACGAAGCATGCGATTCGAGCTCACGTCTGAGGTTGTTCAACTCCGTCCCGAACTCTATTGCGCCGTCCGAACGCGGTGCGGGTGCAGTCCGGGGCACGGGACCACGTTGGAAGTGCCCCTTGCGGTTCACCCGAAAGGGTGATTGGATTCACCCACACACAGCGGACGGGGGTCGAACATGGGCGAGCGGGGGGACAGGTCGGCGCGTAGGCGCGCGACCGTCGCAAAGAGCAATCGGGCCGGTCGTCGCCGCGTTCGCGGCGTGCCAGTGCTCGGCCTGGTCGGTGCGCTGTTGGCGTCGACTGTCGTAGTCGTGTCGGCGGTCGCGTCACCCGCGGCGGCTGATCCGTCGACCGGGTTCGTGGATGACGTCCCATCGACGACTCCGTCGAACCTCGGCGATCTTGATTTGACGGAGTTGCAGTATGCCGACCCCACCGAAGCGTTGGATCTGATCCAGCCGCCGGAGGCGGGCGCTGATGGCGGGGCGAGTCTTGCTCACCCGTTGACTGTGCCGCCGGGCCGTGCGGGTGTCGCGCCTGATCTCGCCCTCACATACGACTCCGGTGGCGGTTCCGGGTGGGCTGGCACCGGGTGGGATCTGGGGGTCGGCGCCGTCACGGTCGACACCGAGTTCGGAGCACCGCGGTACTTGTCTGGGTTCGAGTCCGAGACGTACCAGCTCGACGGTGACCGGCTCTTCCCGAACGCGATCCGCACCGAGCTCGAGAAGCGTGAGGCCGGTCCGCGCTCGGACTGGGTCCGCCAGACCGAGGACGACCACGACCTGATCACCCGGCATGGCGACGACCCGAGCCATTACTGCTGGGAGGTCGCCGACACGAAGGGCAACCACCGCTGGTACGGCGGCGAGCCGGACGGCCAGGGCGGCTGCATTCGTGACGAGACGGCGATCCTGACCGCGCCGGCGACAGGCGCGCCGGGTGGGGTGGATGGCGATTTCCAGTGGGCGCTGACGTACGTCGTGGACGTCAGCGGAAACACCACGCGGTTCAAGTACGACGAGTTGACCGGGGTGCCGATCGGGCAGGGCGGTCCGGCGATCGGCGTGTCGTCGTATCTGCGTGAGATCCTCTATACGGGGTTCGCATTGGACACGGCGGACGACGCGCCGGCGTACCGGGTGACGTTCCTACGTGACGGCGACGTCACCGGCGACACGCCGCGGCGCGACGTGAGCGTCGACGCTGGATCGGGTCTGCCGGTCGTCACTCGTGACCTGCTGCGGGAAGTGAAGGTCGAGTACCTGCCGGCGGGCTTCTACCTGGATGTCACCAGCCGTCTGACTCCGCCGATCCCGGCCGACCTGGCGGCCCTCAAGTCCGACACCACGTTTGGCGATTCCAAGTACACCGGGCCCGACTTCACAGCGGGGCAGTACGTGACCTTGGGGGACGGCTCCACGGCCCACACGCAGACCACGGGCGACTCCAGCTCGTGGGCCGTCGGGCCGATGGCGGGAACGCCCCCGCCGGGGTCACCGTCGCTCGTGAAAGGCTGGAAGCTCGAATACACGAACGGGCCGTTCGACAAGTCGCTGCTGTCGAGGGTCGGCCAGTTCGGCACGGGCGGTCCGACCAACGTGAGCGCCTGGCACGAGTTCTCCTGGTTCGACGACGTCCGCAACGACGACGGCGTCTATGCCGGGTTCGGTCCGCCGGAGCAATGGGGAAGTGGCGCGGACTCGAATCTGGTGAACATCGCCGCGGAGTCGGCGCTCGGTACGTCGTGGCGCGCCGGGGCAGACGGAGGCGCGTACATCGGGTTCAACCCGGTCGTGCCGAGCAAGGTGGGGTCGTTCGGCGGCTCGTTCAACATCGCCGGTGGTCAGTCGAACGACGTCAGCACGTTGATCGACCTCAACGGCGACAGCCTGCCTGACAAGGTGTTCTTGGACGGTTCCAGCGTGATGTGGCGCCAGAACCTGCGGCGTCCCGATGCCACGGACGCCGACAAGGCGAGCGATGGATCGTGGTTCGGTGCCGCACAGTCGGTGAAGCTCGTGGATTCGTCGACGGGAGCGACGCCGGATCCTCTGCGCAATCTTGGCCGGTCGAGCGATTTGAAACTCCAGTTGCACTTCGAGGCGTACCCGGCCGTGTCCATCCAGGTGGGTGGGGGGTTCGCGTTCTCGTTCGGTGACGAGTACTTCCAGGATGTCAACGGTGACGGCCGCGTGGACTTTGTCCGTCCCGGGGTCGCCGGGGCGCACTCTGTGTTCTTCAACGTGCTCATCGGTGGGGCGCCGACGTTCATCGACAGCTCGCTCGCGAATTGGTTGAGCACGCGACTCGAGGTGCCGCTCGACGAGTTCAACTCCACGAACGCGGACACGCCGGTCGCGGAGGTCGCCGAGCTGCTCGTCAACACGAGCCCACGGATCGACACCGTCCGTCGGTGGCTGGCGCCGCACGACGGGACCATCCGGGTCACCGGCAACGTCGCGTTCACCCTGGGCGGAGGCGGCGGTGACGGCGCCCAGGTGTCGATCGAGCACGCCGGCGTGCAGGAGTGGGTCGAGGTGATCGGTGGCGGCCAGCCAACGAGCATGGACCACGACGAGGTGTTCACCGTGGCGGCCGGCGAGGCTGTGTTCTTCCGTGTCCACGTGATCCAGAACGCCGCCGGTGACGAGGTCGTGTGGGACCCGACGATCAGCTACGTGGAAGCCGACGAGGTCACCGCGCGTACCGCGGCGGTGGACGCGAACGGTCGCAGTCAGATTCAGTACAGCGCCTCGCAGGATTTCACCCTGTTCGGTCGCACCGGTGCTCGTACCGCCGTGACCGACCCCGGCCCGCTGACCGTCACGGTCGACGTCACCACATTCGACGGCGGACTGTCCGACGACCTCGAGGTGCTCGTTCGTCACGGACGCGGGAACACTGCGATCGCCGAGCCGACAGTGCTGACCGTCGCCCAGCTCACCGAAGGCGCGGCCAGCGGCGCCACCACGTTCGACGTCACCGCGCCGGGCACCGACCCGGGCAAGGACCTCATCGCGGGCAACGACGACGACTTCGACGTGACCGACTGGGTCGAGGTCGACGTGCGCAGCGACTCGCCGGTCGACCCGACGAAGTTCTCCGTCGACATCAACACCTCCGCGCCCGGCTCCACCCCGCCGGACCTGTCCCAACTGCCGGCCGACGCCAACGTCGACATCCCCGACGAGATCCCGATCGTCCCGAACGTGCGCGTGTTCGCCCGCACCGACCACGTCGCACCGTACGAGCCGGTGAGATCACCCTCGATGGAGACCCCGAAGACGTCCACCGTCCACGTGGACGTCGCCGGCGACGCCTCGGCCTACTTCGGCCGGCCGCTGTCGAGTCCGGCGGTGCTCACGCTTAAGACCCTCGACGACGCAGTCGTCGCGCGAGCCGACTTCACGATCTCGAACCAGGGCTTTGTCTGGGGCGGCGCCGCCGACTTGAACTTCACTCCCAAATCGAACACCGACTACTACGTCGACGTCAGCGTCGCCAACCCCGCCATCGGCGCCGCCGTCGACCTCGCGGCGTCGACGATCACGTTCAAGTGGTCACAGACCGAACAGGACAGCAACGGCAACAACGTCGCGGTCGACAAGTCGAGCACGACCGAGCATGCCGGGCAGCTCGCACTGGCCGGACGCCGACGGGATCTTCCCGTCCGCCAACCGTGGCTGGGCGCTGGCTGGCTACAACGCCGACCATCCCGGCGCCAACGGTGACGGGAGTCCGCTCAAGGAGAGCCAGTTCCAGCACGAGTCCCAGACCAGCGGCTACGACGAGGACACGGCGGTTCCGCCGAACCCGACGCCGTCACCACAGGACGCCACCGGTGGCGGGACGCCGAAGTTCGATCCGTCGTATCCGTACATCCCTTGGGGTCAGTCCGGCAGCGACGTCGCGACGATCTGGCGCTCCGGCGGGAAGGCGACGCTGTACGGCGACGGGACCCACATGCAGTCGGACCGGCTCGGCGCCGACGTCGCCATCCCGGGCCTGCCGACGAACGGACGCAAGGCACCGCAGAAGCTGTCGCTGTCGGGCGACTTCAACTTCATGTTCGGCTTGATCGCCACGTTCAGCGCGGCCGCCGGTGGCGGCCGAGCGCTCACCGACTTCGACGACTACAACGGCGACGGCTACCCGGACATCCGTTCCGGTTCCAGCATCGAGTACACCGGTCCCCGCGGCGGACTGGCAGCAACGGCGACCAAGGGCGCCAACCCGTTCGACCTGTCGTTGTCGCTCGGCGGCGGCCTCGGCGCGTCCCCGGTGTCGATCTCGTCGACGAGTTCCTCGCCGAACGCCGGTAGTGGCGGCGCGGCGGGGTCGGGCGTCGAGCCGACCTCGACGAAGTCGGCGCGCGGCATGAACCTCGGCCTCGGGTTCAGCGTCCAGTCGGCGTGGAAGAACCCGACGTCGACTGGCGGTGACTTCGGCACGGAGATCGCCGGTCGCTCCGATGCGCCGTCGGTGCTGCCGGGCGGGACGCAGGTCGACCGCGCCTACAAGGACATGAACGGCGACGGAATGCCCGACCAGGTCGACACGTTCACATCCGGTGAGCTGTGGGTGAGCTTCAACCTCGGCTACCGGTTCTCGGACGCTGGTCAAGTGGTCGACGGGACGCACTGCGGCGAACAAGGACCTGTCGGGGTCGCTCTCGGTCGGTTTCCAACTGAATGCCTATGAGTTCGGCGGTGGCGTGGCCTACAACGAGGGCGTCGGTTCCTCGCTTGTTCGATTGGTCGGACATCGACGGTGACGGTGTCCCGGACCGCATGAACAACACCGACGACTCGAAGTCCGAGCCGCAAACGATCTTCGGGTCCGCCGACGGCATGGTGCGCCCCGAGATCGCGTACGGCGACTTCCCCGACGGCGAGGTGAAGCTGGACGCCCATCTCGGCGACAACGCGATCCCGTTGCCCGCCGGGCAGATGGGAGTGTCACGGACAACGGGGCTGTCGGGCGGCGTGGACTTCAGCATCTACATCGGCCCGATCTGTGTCGTGGCCTGCTACATCGTGATCAACCCCGGGGCGCACGCCGGCTACGACCGTCAGACCACGCAGATCCAGATGGTCGACATGAACGGCGACGGCTGGAGCGACGCCGTGAAGAGCACCGGTTACCAGGACGTCGAGGTGCGCCTCAACCAGCGAGGCCGCACGAACATGCTCGAGTCAGTGACGAACCCGCTGGGCGGGCAGATCCGCCTGGACTACGAGCGACTCGGCAACACCCCGACGAACCCCGAATCGATCTGGGTGATGAAGACCGTCGAGTTCGACGACGGACGCGCCGGCGACGGCCCCGATGTCCAGCGCCGACGGTTCGCCTACGACGGCGAGCGGTGGGATCCGCTGCTGCGCGAGCAGCTCGGGTTCACCTCGATCATCGAGGAGCAGCTCAACGAAAGCGGCCAGGTGGTGCGCTCGTTCGAGCGGACCTACCTCAACGGCAACCCGTCGGAGACCGGCACGCTCATCAAGGAAGAGATGTTCGAGCACCCGGTGGGCGCGCCCAAGCACCTGGCCAGGCGCTCGACGTTCGACTATCAGTTCGTCAACGCGAACCCGCACGGCGTCGTTGCGGGCGGACCGAACGTCGCCTACGGCGTCCCGGTGACGAACCTGCCGGCGGTCGCGACACCCGAGCGGCTGCTGCTGTTCAACACGGCGTTGTCACCGCGTCTGATGACCGAGTCGATGACGATGTTCGACGTCAACGACCACCAACAGGTGCTCACGACGCTCTACACCTACAACGTCATCGGTGACGTCGTCACCGTTTGGGACAAGAACGAAGATGAGGTCGAAGGCGACGACACGTTCACGAAGCTCACCTACTCCGACTGTGTCGCCGACCGTGGCGGCGACCGGGCGCTGGGCCCGGACGACACGTGGATCTCGGTGCCCCAGACCGTCACCGTGTACGCCGGCACCCTGTCCGATCAGCGGATGAAGTTCCGCGACGGCGGACCGGGCCTGTGCGCGAACTCGGTGCCGTTGCGCATCGCCGAACTCGTCCGCGAGGACCCGGTGTGCGGCGACCTGTACGCGATCACCGAGCTGTCGTTCGACACGTGGGGGTCGTACGACTCGGTGGCGTGGCCGTCCAACGAGATCCCGACGTCGTGCGCCGACTACCCGGCCGCGAACGAGCCGGTGAGCGTCGACGGATGCTCGACGCTCAGCCCGGAAGCGGACCAGCGGCGCTACTGCGTCGACTACGTCTACGACGAGCATCGGCACACCAACGTCGCCGACGTCACCGACAACCACGGCGTCTCGTCACACGCGGCGAACCGCCAAAACCCCATTGGCGGAACGGGAGGGATTCGAACCCCCGAGCCTTGCGGCCGGCCGCTTTCAAGGCGGCTGCATTCGTCCACTCTGCCACCGTTCCGGGATCGAGGATACCGGGCTACACTCCGGGGCTCCCAGGAGAGGTGCCAGAGCGGCCGAATGGGGCGCCCTGCTAAGGCGTTGATCGCAGCAATGTGGTCCGTGGGTTCAAATCCCACCCTCTCCGCCAGACGCGGTCCATGCCGCCGGCGACGTCGATTCGAATGACAGAGATGTCATTCGGATGACGCTCATGTTGCGGTTTCATGACGGATGAGATAGACACGATGCCTTGACATCGGGTCGCCTCGTCCGGCGCTCGGGTGTCACGCCCCGATCAGCGTCGTTGGGTCCCCTGCACTGGGGTCACGGGCGTCGCGAAAGCAGTGACCAGACAACCATGACGAACGACCCGCGTGCGACCGACCCCGATGACTTCTGGGGCAACCAGGCCGACTGGCCCGAGGTGCCCGAGGAGGAGCGCAAGGCGCCCCGCACCAGCACCGGGAGCAAGGTCTCGCGCTGGTGGAACCAGGTCATCGGTGGGGGCGTCGAGGGAACCCGCCAGCACAGCGGTCGCGGCGCGGCGAGCCGGGACCACGGTGACTTCGCCCAGGACGAGTTCGATCCGGCTCCTGACGATCCGATCGCCGCACCGGTACGGCACGCCGCGGCCGAACCGTCGATCCCGACCGAGGCGGTCGACGAGTCGTGGGACGACGAATGGATCGTCGAACCCGACCCCACGCCGTCGCCAGGTGTCGACCCGCTCCTGGCGCGCCTCGGCGGCCTGGCGATCGTGACCACCTTGCTCATTCCGCTCGCCCTGGGGCTGCGGTCGCACGACGACAGCCCGGCCGCCGCCGACGTCACGAGCGCGGTCGTCACGCTCGCCGCGCCGGTGGACACGAGCGTCCCGCCAACCCCCGCGGTCACGGCAGCACCGACGGTCGTGGCCGACACTGCGGCGTCAACGTCTGCCGCATCCTCGGCCGAAGTGACCGCGGCGCCCGAACCGGCGACCACGGCAGCGCCCGCCACGTCGACGCCGCCGATCAGCGCCGCCGACCAGAGCACCAGCGCCGCTGACCAGAGCAGCGCCGAACTGACCACCGCGGCCGTCGCCTCGGAACCGGCTGCACCCGAGCAGTCCTGTGCGATCGACTACGAGGTGGTCGAGGGTGACTTCTGGATCCGTCTCGCCGATGCCTCAGGTGTCCCGCTCGACGAGCTCCTCGACGCGAACGATGCAACCGTCGACACGCCGCTCTACCCGGGCGCCACGATCTGTCTCCCCGATGGCGCGACGGTTCCCGCCCCGCCCACCACGGCTGCCCCGGTGACCACGACTCCGGCGACGACGCCTGCCACCACCGCGAAGCCCGTCACCACGAGCAAGCCCGTCACCACGACGGCGCCGACCACGACCGCCAAGCCGGTCGTCACGTACCCCACGATCTCGGCCGCCGCGGCCGCGCAGATCATCCGTGACGTGTGGCCCGACGAACTCGAGGACCGCGCGATCGAGATCGCCACGCGGGAGAGCAGCCTCGTCGTGACGGCGAAGAACTCGTGCTGCTACGGGTTGTTCCAGATGAACTGGGACTCGCACAAGGCCTGGCTCGCCGGGCTCGGGGTCAGCAGCCCCGAGCAGCTCTTCGATGCGACGACGAACGCAAACGCGGCGTACGCCCTGTACGTGCGATCGGGCGGCTGGGGTCCGTGGACGTGAACCCTGTCGGCAACGGCGGAGTTTCAACGTAGACTCGCCGATCGCAACACTGCGCTCGTAGCTCAATGGATAGAGCACTTGACTACGGATCAAGCGGTTGGGAGTTCGACTCTCTCCGGGCGCACCACGACTGCAGGGGTCTTCCGGTGACGGAAGGCCCCTGATTCGTTTCCGGGCCTCGAACGCCGCGGTGAGAAGAAATTCTCTGGATTTCCTCAAGATTTCTCCGGCGGTGACGATGAAGTTGGGTGAAGCTCGTTCGACTCGGCGCGCTCTTCGGGAGCATCGTGCTCCTCGTCGCGACGTCGATCACGATGATCAACAAGCGGACGCACCTCCATTCCGACCTCGATTCTCAAGCCGTAGCCGCGGACTACGTCGCCACGGGTTCGGTGCGGTCGACGCTCGAACGAGCCGTCGCCGTCGTCGATGTCGCCTCCGAATCGTCCGACGTATCGGGCGTGTCCGACAACACGAAGGACGAGCTCGTCGCGTCGTTCGAGGGCGCCGAGGCCTGCGTGACCGACGCGGCCGGCGACAGCTGCACCGGCCCCAGCCTGCTCGGCAGCCCTGCCTTCGAGCGCGGCTCCCAGCTGTCGAAGGACAAGGATGGCGAGCCGGCGGTGGTCGCCGACGAGGCCTCGGACGGAGTGTTCGTCGTGGCGGACAGCGTCGCCACGGTCGCCCTGTGGCTCCCCCTCGACGCGCTGATCAGCAGCGAGGCGAACACCTCGATCGCCAAGCTCGAGGCGACGACCGAACTCGCCGCCACATCGGCCAACATCGCGCGGGTGAGCGATCCGATCTCGGCCGACGGGTCGGTCGTCGTGACCACATCGATGACCCTCGCCGACCCCGGCGGCTCGATCGTCGTGCGCAGCTCGGTGGTCGACGACGTGGGACTGTTCGGCGACAGCACTGCCGTGTATCTCGCATTGCTCGGCTTCGGCACCGTCCTCATCGCGCTCGCCGGCGGCACCTTCCTCGCCGAGCGGCGCTCGCTCGAACGGCGGGCGACCACCGACGAGTTGACCGGCCTCGTCAATCGGCGCGAGTTCGAACGCCTCACCGACGATGCGCTGCTCAGCGCGTCCCGGTTCGGCACTGGGCTGTGCGTCATGCTCATCGACCTCAACGGCTTCAAACAGATCAACGACACCCTCGGCCACCAGTTCGGCGACCTCGTCCTCGAGGCGTGTGCCGATCGGCTCGTGAACGCCGTGCGCGACACCGATGTCGTCGGACGCTGGGGCGGCGACGAGTTCGTCATCCTGCTCCCGGGGCTCGAGGACGGGACGGCCGTCCGTCGCAGCGCCGAGCGGATTGCCGGCCAACTGGGCTCCACGCCGGTCGTCGGCGACGTGTCGATGACGGGTGCCATCGGTGCCGCGCTCTATCCCCGGCACGGTGAGACCCTCGACGAACTGGTGCGCGCCGCCGACCTCGCGATGTACGAGGCCAAGACGTCCGGCGTCAGCCATCGTCTCGCCGACGCGGTCACGATCGACATCGTCGGCGAAAACGTGCACGACCAGTACCTGGGTCCGGATCGCCGGCGTCACTCGGAGGAATCCGAAGCCGACCGCGTTCGCTGACCGCGCCCGGCGCGCGCCCGGACCCGACCCCGGGGCGCGGACCGATCGGCCGAACGGCGGGCCGCGTACACTCCCGGTCGTGGTTGCTGTCGACGGCGCGCTGACCTCCCGCCTCGCCGGGTTCGGAACGACCATCTTCGCCGAGATGTCGGCGCTCGCCGTGGCGACCGATTCGGTCAATCTGGGACAGGGGTTCCCCGACACCGACGGTCCGCCCGAGGTGCTCGAGGCGGCAATCGACGCGATCCGCAGCGGTGTCAACCAATATCCGCCGGGCCTCGGCGCACCGGTCCTGCGCACCGCGATCGCCACCCATCAACGCCATTGGTACGACGTCGAGCTCGATCCCGACACCGAGGTCGTCGTGACGGCTGGAGCGACCGAAGCCCTGGCCGGAGCGCTCCTCGGAATGCTCGACGCCGGTGACGAAGTGGTGGTGTTCGAGCCGATGTACGACAGCTACCAGGCGTGCATCGCATTGGCCGATGCCGTTGCCGTGCCGGTACTGCTGAGCCCGCAGACCGACGGCACCTACGGGTTCGACGCGGACGAACTACGTCGCGCCGTCACACCGCGGACGAAGCTGATCCTGCTGAACACGCCGCACAACCCGACCGGCAAGGTGTTCGACGCCGCCGAGCTGTCGTTGATCGCTTCGATCGCCGTCGACCACGACCTCATCGTCGTGACCGACGAGGTCTACGAGCACCTCCTGTTCGACGGTCGCCCTCATGTTCCGCTCGCCACGTTCCCCGGGATGCGCGAGCGGACGCTGACGATCTCGTCGGGCGGCAAGACGTTCAACACCACCGGCTGGAAGATCGGTTGGATGACCGGCCCCGAGCCACTCGTCACGGCGGCCCGAACCGCGAAGCAGTTCCTCACGTACGTCAACGGGGCGCCGTTCCAGCCGGCGATCGCCCTCGGTCTCGGCCTGCCGCATCGGTACTTCGACGACCTCGTGGCCGCGCTGCAGGCGTCACGTGATCGCCTCGTCGGGGCGCTGGTCGACGTGGGCTTCACCGTGTACGTGCCGCAAGCGACGTACTTCGTCACGGTCGACATCCGTTCGGTCGACCCGTCGGGCGACGGCGTCGCATTCTGCCGGTCGCTCCCCGAGCGGGCCGGGGTGGTGGCGATCCCGAACGAGGTGTTCTACGCCCGTCCCGAGTTCGGCCGCCACATGGTGCGGTTCGCGTGCTGCAAGCAGTTGCCGGTGATCGAGGAAGCAGCCCTGCGCCTGTCGAAGGCGTTCGCATGACCGTGTTGCGGGTGGCCGCGATCCAGCACGACATCGTGTGGCACGACCGCGATGCGAACTTCGCCCGGCTCGGCCCGATGATCGACGCGGCCGCCGCTGGTGGCGCCGGTCTGATCCTGCTGACCGAGACGTTCTCGACCGGCTTCTCGTTCGACACGCCGGGCATCGGCGAGGAGGAGGGCGGGGCGTCGTCGAACTTCCTCGCGGCGGCCGCGCAGCGGACGGGCGCGTGGGTCGGCGGGTCGTGCCCCGAGATCGGACCGGACGCGACGTCCGACGATTCGCGACCGTCCAACGTGTTCGTGCTCGCCGGTCCCGATGGCACCGTGCACCGGTATCGCAAGATCCACCCCTTCTCCCACGCCGGCGAGGAGCAGTACGTGCGTGCCGGTACCGAGTTCGTCACCGTCGAGGTGGGTGGGGTGCGGCTGAGCCTGTTCGTCTGTTACGACCTGCGATTCTCCGACGAGTTCTGGGCGCTGGCGCACGACACCGATGCCTACCTCGTGGTCGCCAACTGGCCGGCGAAGCGACGGCTGCACTGGTCGACGCTGCTGCGGGCGCGGGCGATCGAGAACCAGGCGTACGTCGTCGGCGTCAATCGGGTCGGCTCGGGCGGCGGACTCGACTATTCCGGCGACAGCGCGATCATCGATCCGCTCGGCGAGATCCTGGCGACCGGTGCCGGCGGCGAGACGATCCTGTTCGCCGACATCGACACCGATCACGTCGCCTCCACCCGCGACCACTTCCGCTTCCTCCAGGACCGCCGCTGACCCCGTCCGATCCTCGTTTGCGTCACGATTTCTGAGGACGGGCCCTCAGAAATCCCGACGCAAACGAGGGTTACGGTTCGACGACCCGTTCCATCAGCGAGACCGTGATCCCGTAGGGCGTGTGCTGCTGGCCGACCTCCACGAATCCTCTCGCTCGGTGGAACGCCAGGGACGGCAGGTTCGGGGGATCGGCGTTGACCTCGAGCGTCCAGCGGTTCATGCCCGGCACGCGCCGGACGAATTCGTGGACCTCGTCGTACAGGGCGGTGCCGAGACCCTGCCCCCGGAACTCCTCGGTGAAGGCGACGCGGTCGAGGTACATCGCGTCGGTGTAGCGATCCATGAACCACCGATAGTTCACCGAGTCGTACGCCGAGCCGGCGCCGAGCACGATGCAGAAGCCGGCGACCGTGCCGTCGACGTCGACGACGAGTGAGCACGCCGACTCCTCGACGAGGAACTCGAGCTGTTCCATCGAGATCGAGCTGACCTCGGGAACGTTCGCCTCGTTGATCGCCAGCACGGTTGCGAGGTCGATCGCCACCATCGGGCGGATCGTGAATTCGACGCTCCGTGCATCGGGTGTCGTCACCGCCATCGCCGTGACCGTAGCGGGCTCAGGCGATGGCGATGTCGGGTCAATGGCGCCCCACAACTACATCGCTGACTCGTCGGTCCTGCCGCCGATGGTGATGTCGGGTCGATAGCGCCCCTCAACTACATCGCTCCTGCCTGCAGGGCGTCAGGCGAGCCAGCCGGAGTCGCGGATCTGGTCGCCGTCGGCATCGAGCGGCCGGCCGGCCCAGCGGAGTGAGCCGGGCGTGGCCGAGAGACGCGCGATCAAGCCCTGCATCGGGGTGCCGTCGACCGACGTGATCGTGCCGCGGGCGAGGTAGTGCGGATCCGCGGCGATGTCGGCCATGTCCATCACCGGACCGACCGCGGCCTCGGCCGCGGTGAGGATGTCGAGCACCTCGGCCTGCGTCCTTCGGACACACCACTCGGCCATGATCGCTTCCAGCTCGTCGCGGTGACCGGCACGGCCGGCGAAGTCGCGGAAGCGCTCGTCGTCGGCGACTCCGAGCACCGCGATCACCCGTTGCGCCACCGACTCGCTCGACGTCGACAGCGCCACCCAGCGATCGTCGCTGCACCGATACGTGCCGCGCGGCACCGTGTAGGGCAGTCCGGCACCGAGCCGAGGCTGCTGTTCGCCGCGCACCGCGTAGAGCGAGGCGAGCGGACCCATCAGCTGGAACATCGTCTCCAGCAGGTTGACGTCGATGACCTGCCCGACGCCCGAATGCAGCGCGACCATCGTGGCGAACGCCGCCGCCAGGCCGGTGACCTCGTCGGTGAGCGCGATCGGCGGGAGCAGCGGCTGGCCGTCGGGCTCGCCGCTGAGCGACGCCAGGCCCGACATCGCCTCGGCGATCGTGGCGAAGCCGGGCCGGGACGCGTACGGACCGTCCTGACCGAAGCCCGTGACCCGGGTGATCACGAGCGCGTCGTTGCGGGCGAGCAGCACGTCGGGTCCCAACCCCAGCCGCTCGAGGGTGCCCGGGCGCGAGTTCTCGACGAACACGTCCGCCTCGTCGAGCAGGCCGAGCAGGACCTCGCGATCGGCCTCGTGCTTCACGTCGAGCACGACCGCACGCTTGTTGCGGTTCACGACCTTCCACCACAGGCCGACGTCGTCACGGGGGTCACGCCAGGCCATGTCGCGCAGGCCGTCACCGCCGGGCCGTTCGACCTTGATCACGTCGGCACCGAAGTCGGCGAGGTAGCGGGCCGCGTTCGGGCCGGCGAGCACGGTCGACATGTCGACGACGCGCAGGCCGGCGAGCGGACCAGACGAGCCGCCGGCCGGGGTCGAGGGCGCGTCCGTCACGGTCGCCACGATGCGAGGAGTTCGCACGCCCGACCGATGTCGTCACCGCGGCCGGCGTACGAGAAGCGCATGTACTCGTGGCCGCGCTGCAGGTCGAAGTCGACACCCGCCGTTGCGGCCACCCCGAGTTCGTGCAACCATCGCCGCCCGAGACCCAGCGAGTCGATGCCGATCCCGGTGGTCAGGTGCGGCACGTGGGCGTACACGTAGAACGCGCCGTCGGCCGGAGCGATGTCGGCGATGCCGGCGGCGGCGAGTCCACCGATCAACAGCGAACGGTTGGCCCGGTAGCGCTCGACGTGACCGTCGAGTTCGTCGTGCGCGTCGAGCGCCGCGAGCGCCGCCACCTGCGACACGTGGGGGGCACAGATGTACACGTTCTGCTGGAGGCGCTCCACGATGTCGACCAGTGCGTCGGGAACCACGACCCAACCGACCCGCCACCCCGTCATCGACCAGTACTTCGAGAAGCTGTTCACGACGAAGGCGTCGGGCTCGTGGTCGAGGATCGACGCCGCCGGACCGTGATAGGTGATGCCGTGGTAGATCTCGTCGGCCACGATCGCGATGCCGCGGCGCCGGCAATGGCTGGCGATCATCGCCAGCGTCGCGTCGTCGTACACGGTGCCGGTCGGGTTCGACGGTGAGGCGATGACGAGCCCGTCGAGGTCGCCGGCCGCCTCGAGTTGCTCGATGGTCGGCGCCCACCGGTTCTCCGGACCGACGGGAATCGCCACCGGCTCGATCCCCAGCGCGGCGAGCACGTTGCGGTAGCACGGGTAGCCCGGCTCGATCACGCCGACGCGGCTGGTCCCCGGATCGAAGAGTGTCAGGAACGCCAGCGTGAAACCCGCGGACGCGCCGGCAACGATCAGCACACGGTGTTCGTCGACGTCGACGGAGCGGGTTGCGAGTCGGGAACGCAGACGATGCAGCCCCGCGGCATTCGTGTAGCCGAGGGGACTGTCGAGCGACCGGCGCACGGCGTCGGCGGCGACGCGCGGCAGGGGCGTGGAGGGCTGACCGACCTCCAGATGGAGGATCGCCCGCCCGCTCGCTTCGAGCTCGGTCGCCGCCCGCCCCATCGCCATGGCGTGGAAGGGAGGCATGGCAGCGGCCCGGAGCGCAGCTTCGATCACCGCTCGATTGTGCCAGTCCGGCCAACCTGTCGCGCGGGGTCAGGCACTTCGCGACAGGTTCATCGTGGAAGCGTTCGCGTCAGTCGACTCAGCCGGGGAGCACGAGCTCGCCGGCATTGAGCTGGTGGGCGTAGCGACCGTTCGCCGCGACGAGCTCGTCGTGGCTGCCGAGTTCGACGATGCGCCCGTGCTCGACGAACGCGATGCGGTCGGCGCTGCGGATCGTCGACAGGCGGTGCGCGATGACGAGGGCGGTGCGGTTCTCCATCGCGGTTTCGAGCGCCGCTTGGATGTGCGCCTCGTTGTCGTTGTCGAGGTGGCTCGTCGCTTCGTCGAGCACCATGATCGCCGGGTTCTTGAGCAGCAGCCGGGCGATCGCCAGGCGCTGCTTCTCGCCGCCCGACAGTCGGTACCCGCGTTCGCCGACGATCGTGGCGTAGCCGTCGGGGAGGGCCGCGATCGTGTCGTGGATGCGGGCGGCCTTCGCCGCGGCGACGACCTGCTCGAACGACGCGTCGGGATCGGCGTAGCTCAGGTTCGCCATGATCGACTCGTGGAACAGGTGCGGGTCCTGCGACACGACGCCGATCGCCGCGCGCAGCGACGTGAGCGTGAGATCGCGGACGTCGTGACCGTCGATGCGCACGGCCCCACTGGTCACGTCGTACAGGCGCGGCAGGAGCGAGATGGTCGTCGACTTGCCGGCGCCCGATGCGCCGACGAGCGCCACGGTCTCGCCCGGCGCGATCGTCAGCGACAGGCCGAGGAGCACGTCGACATCGGGGTCGGTGTCGATCGTGAGCCCGGCGTTCTGCTCCATCGACGGCACGGCGGTCTCGCTCGCCGGCGGATAGCGGAACACGACGTCGTCGAACTCGACCGCTCCCACCGGGTCGATCAGGTCGATCGCCCCCGGCCGTTCCTGGATCGCCTCGGGTGCGTCGAGCACTTCGAACACCCGCTCGAAACTGACCATCGACGTCATCAGATCGACGCGGGCGTTCGTCAGGCCGGTGAGCGGCTGGTAGATGCGGGTGACGAGCGCCGCGAGGGCCACGAGCGTGCCGGTCGAGATGCCGCCGTCGACCACCATGATCGCGCCGACCCCGTACACCGCCGCCGTTCCGAGCGCTCCGACGAGGCCGAGCGCCACGAAGAACACCCGGCCGTACAGCGCCGAGCGGACACCGGTGTCGCGGACCCCGTCGGCGTGCAGTTCGAACGCGGACTGCTCGCGCTGGCCCGAACCGAACAGCTTGACCAGCGTCGCACCCGACACGTTGAACCGCTCGGTCATCTGCGTGTTCATCGCCGCGTTGTGCGCCATCTGCTCCCGCGAGATTCCTTGCAACCGTCGACCGACCCGGCGGGCCGGGATGACGAAGATCGGCAGCACGACAAGGGTCAACAGCGTGAGCTGCCACTGCAGCGCGATCATCGCGGCGAGGGTGGTGAGGAGCACCACGACGTTGCTCACCACGCTGCCGAGCGTGCTGGTGACGGCGGTCTGGGCGCCGATCACGTCGTTGTTGAGGCGCGACGTGATCGAGCCCGTCGGCGTGCGGGTGAAGAAGGCGATCGGCATCCGCTGGACCTTGGCGAACAGCGTTCGGCGAAGGTCGTAGATCAGCCCTTCGCCGACACGAGCGCTGCACCACCGTTGCACGATCGCCAGCCCGGCATCGGCAACGGCGGCGGCTACGGCGATCGCCGCCAGGATGGCGATCTGGCGCTTGTCGCCCTGCGGGATCGCCGTGTCGATGATCGCCTTGAACACGAATGGAGCGACGAGCGCCAACAGCGCGGCGGCGAGAATCGCGACGAGGAAGATCACGATCGTCGACTTGTACGGCCGGGCGAAGACCCAGACGCGACGAAGCGTGCCCTGCCGGAGCTGGACGCCCTTCACCGAGTCGACATCGCCCGGCATCATCGAATGTGGACCCATCCGCATGGGCTCACGCTACGGGCCCGAATCGCCGTACGCTTGGGCCAGATGTCGATGAGGAGGAGGCGGGTTCCGGACGCACGAACCCATCACCGCCAGACGCTGACGACAGCGGTCGCTGCCGTCGTCCTGGGTGTGGCACTGGCGTCGTGTTCGATCGCCCGCGTCGACTCCGGGCCGAAGGTCCGGCCCCCCGTCACACGCGATGTCAGCGACGTGACGACCACCACCATCGAGGTCGGTGGATCCACCACGCTCCCCACCGCCCAGCCGCTGACCTACAGCATCGCCTGGGAAGCGGTCGACGATCGCACCGACGTCGGCACGATCACCGTGCCGGTCGACTACGACGATCCGCAGGGCGCGACGCTCGAACTCAAGGTGGCCCGGCACAAGGCCGACCCCGACCAGCGCATCGGCGTGCTCGCCACCAACAACGGCGGGCCCGGGTGCGGCCGCGAGCACGATGGCGCTCAATGCGGGGAGTTGGTTCCCGCCCGAGATCACCGATCGGTTCGACGTCGTGTCGTGGGATCCTCGCGGCACCGGCGAGTCGGGCGCGTCGGTCGATTGCATCGACGACTCCGAATACGACCGGTTCTTCGCCGAGCCCGACCTCACTCCCGACGACGCCGCCGAGCGCCAGGAGAACATCGACATCGCCCGGGAGTTCGCCGAGCGGTGCGTCGATCGGGTCGACCATCTCACCTCGATCGGGACGAACAACACCGCCCGCGATCTCGATGCGATCCGGCAGGCGCTCGGCGAGCCGCAGCTCTCCTACTTCGGGTTCAGTTACGGCAGCGAACTCGGCGGTGTGTGGGCGACGCTGTTCCCGGCGACCGTCCGCGCCGCCGTGTTCGACGGCGCCACCGATCCGACCGCCGACTCGCTCGAGCGCACCAAGGACCAGTGGGTCGGTTTCGAGAAGCGCCCTCGACACGTTTCTCGCCCAGTGCAGCGCCGACGACGACTGTGCGTTCCACAACGACGGCGACGCGGAAGGGGCCTTCGACGCATTGATGGCCCAGCTCGACGCCTCACCGTTGCCGAGCGCCGACGGCCGGGCGCCGGTGTCGCGCGACGTGGCGGCGACCGCGGTGCGTCCAATCGATGTACTCCGACAGTTACTGGCCGGCGCTCGAACAGGCCCTCGAGGACGCGGCCGGCGGCGATGGCGCCGGGCTCCTCGAGCTGAACGACGCGTACTACCGCCGCGCGCCCGACGGCACCTACACGAACTTGATCGAGAGCTTCCAGGCGATCACGTGCATGGACCAGGTGGAACGTGAGACGGTGGCGGAGTCCGACGCCAGCGCCGCGGATCTCGTCGGTGTCGCCCCGCGGCTGTTCCCGTACACGACCGGTTCGTACAGCTGCACCTTCTTCCCGCCGTCACCCGACCCGCGCGTCGAGATCACGGGCATCGGGGCCGGCCCGATCGTGGTGATCGGAACGACCGGCGACCCGAGCACGCCCCTCGAGAGCAGCCGGGCGATGGCCGACGCCCTCGAGGACGGACGGCTCGTGATCGTGGTGGCCAACCAGCACACTGGCTACGGCGCCAACTCGTGCGTGAACGACCTGGTGGAGGACTACCTCGTCAACCTCGTGGCGCCCGCCGACGAAACCACCTGCTCGTAGACGCGTTCGGTCATCGCCGGTAGCCTCACGGGCGGAAGGCTGCCAGAGCGGACGAATGGGACAGTCTCGAAAACTGTTGAGGTCTTTCGGGCCTCCGTGGGTTCGAATCCCACGCCTTCCGCCACACGAGGTCGTGCATCGGTGCCAGTCACCGATGCACGACCTTTGCGGTTTTCCTCGGGGTGACGAGCGGACTTCAGCGACGGGCGCGGAAGAACGCACGCAGCAACTCGGCCGACGTCTCGGCCGCGAGCCCGGAGCGCACGTCGACGCGATGGTTCAACCGGTCGCCGTCGAGGAGCCGGAACACGCTGTCGACCGCTCCCGCCTTCGGATCGGTCGCCCCGTAGACGAGCCGGCCGAGCCGGGCGTTGACCAGCGCACCGGCGCACATCGCACACGGCTCCAGCGTCACGTACATCGTGCATTCGTCCAAGCGCCACTGGCCGAGCTGGGCCGCAGCGTCACGCAACGCCAGCACCTCGGCGTGAGCGACCGGGTCGTTGGCATGTTCGCGTTCGTTGTGTCGCGCCGCGATCACCGCGCCGTCGATGGACGATGACCGCGCCGACCGGAACGTCGTGATGGGCGAGCGCGGCGCGGGCCTCGTCGAGCGCGAGGGCCATCGAGTCGACATCGGCGGGATCGAACAGATCGTCGGATGCGGGGGCCGACATGGCGGAGGGAGTGGGATTCGAACCCACGGAAGGTTGCCCTTCACACGCTTTCCAAGCGTGCCGATTCGGCCGCTCTCGCATCCCTCCAGGCAACCCGATCGTCGGTTCGGCGCTCGGATGACCGGGGTGAAGGCTAGCTCCGATCGGCTACGATCGATGCCCGGCGGTTTCGACCGTCGAGTGAGGTGGCGACCGGGTCCTGTGCAACGGGCGCCCGTGAACCAGGTCAGGACCGGGAGGTAGCAGCCTTCATCGGCATCGCCTGTGTGCCGCAGACCGCCTGGTCGTCACCTCAGTCGACGGTCGGCCGCCTTCGGTTCGTTCGGGGCCGGGGCCGGAACGAACCGGTTCGTTCGGGGTCGGGGCCGAAACGAACCGAGCGGTCACGCCGGAGTGAGGCGGGCGGCGAATTGGACGAGGTCGGGGGCACCGATCTCCTCGGCGACGGCGGCGAAGTCGTCGGTCGCGCCGGTCCACCGCCACGAGTCGACGGTGCCGACCGTCGACGTTCGTGTCCACCGTGGCGATCCGGCGGAAGAGCAGGGCGTCGGCCATGTTCGCCTGCAACGTCGCCGAGAGCTTCGGCGCACCGCGCAGGCCGGCGACGTCCCATTGCCCGGCGGCCGCCGGAATCGACTCGAGATGCTCGTACCGGGCGAGGACGAGCGCGGCGCTCTTGGCTCCCCAACCCGGCAGGCCGGGGAATCCGTCGGCGGTGTCGCCGACGAGCCCGAGGTAGTCGGGGATCGAAGCGGGCCCGACCCCGAACTTCGCCCGCACGCCGTCCTCGTCGATGATCATCCGGTTGCGACGGTCGTACTGCACCACACGCGTGCCCACCACGCACTGGCCGAGGTCCTTGTCGGCGGTCACGATCAGCACCTGTTCGACACGTTCGTCCGCGGCGGCGAGCGCGGCGGCCGCGCCGAGCGCGTCGTCGGCCTCGAACTCGACCATCGGCCACACGACGAACCCGGCCGCTTCGAGTGCCCGCTCCACCACGGGGATCTGCTCGAGGATCTCCGGGTCCATCCCGACGCTCGACTTGTACCCGGGCCACATGTCGTTGCGGAAGCTCTCGATGATGTGGTCGGAGGCGATGGCGATGTGGGTGGCCCCGTCCTGGACGAGCGTCAGCGTCGAGCCCACCACGCCGGCCGCGGCGGCGTAGGGATGACGGTCCTCGTGCCGTGACGAGGCTCCGAAGTGCTGGCGGAACAACTCGTAGGTGCCGTCGACGAGGTGCACGCGCATAGCGGGCAACCCTACGACGCTGGGGAACGCGCGATCGACGGGTGCTCGACGGGACCTGGCCGGCTTCTGCCCGCTCCGGTCAGCGGGCGAAGACGAGGTCGACGAACTGCTGTCCCCAGAAGATCGCCACCAAGGTGCCGAGCGCCAGGAACGGCCCGAACGGCACCTCCATCCGACGGCTTGCCCTGTCGGTCGACATCATGACGACGCCGAACACGGCGCCGGCGACGAAGCCGAAGAACAGCCCGGGTAGCACGATGGCGGGATTCAGCCAGCCGAGGTACATGCCGAGCAGCGGGGCGAGGCGGACGTCACCATCGCCCATCCCGCCCTTGCTGATCCAGAAGATCAGCCACATCGCCACGAGCGCGATCGCGGCGCCCAGGACCATCATCCAGATGCGTTCCGGCTCGTCGATCACGATCGCCGTGATCGTGAGGGCGATGCCGCCGAGCACGATGCCCGTGTAGGTGATGCTGCGTGGCAGGCGCTGGGTACGCAGGTCGATCCAGGTCTGCGCCACGAGCACCGCGCCGAGGATGCAGTACGCCGGCAGTGGTGCGGTGTCCTCGAACTTCAGCGCGAACAGGACGAAGATGCCCACTGTCGACAGCTCGATCACGATCGGCTCGATGCCGATCGGCGCACGGCAGCGCCGGCATTTCCCCCGCAGGGCCACCCAGCTCACGACGGGGATCAGATCGAGCGCGCCGAGGCGGAGCCCGCACGAACCACAACGGCTCGGCGGTGTCCAGATCGACCCGCCTCGCGGCACCCGATCCACCACCACCGTCAGGAACGAGCCGATCACCAGCCCGGCCACGACCACCACGGAGAACAACAAGGGGAGGCTCATCAGCACAACGGCCGACTCTGGGCCGAGCAGGAGAGTAACGAATCATGCAGGTAGCGGCCGATGCTCGTGTGCTCCTCGGGTCAGCCAGACCTGTTCACCGTTCTTGCACCCGTTTTCTTGACGCCACGTTGAACTTCGGTCGATTCGCGGATTTGTGCTCAAGAACCAGTCGGTGGCGCCGAAGAACCAACTGCGCTACGGGAGATGTTCTCACGGACGCTGCGTGAGACACATCGGCGGCAAGCCAAGGCGGAGGAACGGGCAATGGAACGCAAGAACGACGAGGGATTCACCCTCGTCGAACTCCTCATCATCATCGTCATCCTCGTCATTCTCGCCACCATCACGGTGTTCACGGTCCGTGGCATCACCGAAAAGGACCTGTCCGCGGCCTGTGCGGCCGATCAGCAGGCGCTGCAGTCCGGCGTGGACACCTGGTTCGCCCAGTACGGCGGCGATGCCATTCCTGGCGACGTGACCACGACCAACAACAATGGCGATGTCACGGACATGGAGCCCGAGGCGGCCCTTGTCGAGGCCGGCTTCCTCGCCGCCGAGTCGACCGACTACATCGTGTCGAAAACCGGCGGTTTGACGCCGGTCGCCGCCGACGCCGGCGGAAACTGCGACGTCTGATCCAAGCAGCTGGCCGGCACGCCGGCCGCATTGAGGGCCATCGCGACCCTTGACTTCAAGTGGACTTGAAGTCGTACGGTCGAAGCATGAGCACTCGGACCATTCCCCCCATCTCACCGACGCTCGGTCGACTCCTCGACGACGAGCTGGCCTTCTCGCCGAGTTTCCGGCGCTACTACAGCAACCATCTCGCCATGGCGCTGGTCGCCCTCGACCAGCTCGGTGCCCCGGCGGAGGTCCTGCAGTCGGTCTTCGACGCTCACGCGCGCGGCGGAGCGGAGCGGCGCGACGACGCGGATCTGCTCGACGAGCGCCGCCGGGAGGTGGCACGTGACGGCATCGTCGCCACCGTGCGCACTCGCGCCGCGGCGCTGGTCGATGCACCGGGCACAGCACTGTTCCACCCGATGATCCGGCTCGGCTACGCGCTCGACGTCGGCCACGAGGGCCAGGTCGCCGCCGCGCTGCTCGACTGGGAAAACCGGCACGAGGTGCTCCCCGTGCCGATGCCCGTTCCGGGCTCTCGCCGACTCGCGGACGTCGCGGCCGACCTCGCCGGCCATCCGTCGGGGACGTGGCCGCACACGTTCGACCTCCACGGGATCGCCCGTCGACCCGAGCTGCGAGCCGCCCTCGACGGCGTGGCGATGGACGAGTACACGCTCGACGACGTGTCGTCGTTCGCCCTCGCCGCCCACCTCGCGGCCGACGACTTCATCACCCTCCACCTCGTGACCGGCGCCCGCGCCGCTCGGGCGGTGAGCCAGCTGCTCGACGACGACACGGCGAGGCGACTCGCCGCCCACATGGTGCCGGTGATGGCCATCGCCTACGCCGCCGTCGGCGCCCCGCCGCTGCTCGACGCCGCCGAACTCGACGCGCTCCGTGGTCGTGAGCTTCCGTCCCGCGACGAGATCGCGGCGCGGGCGATCACCGATCGGGATCCGCACGTGATCAAGCTCGCCAACGTCGCCCTCGTCGAGGAGGAACGCACCGCCGACCCGCTCTACCGCTTCGTCGGCGCCCACGACGTGGGCCTGGCCCCATCTGCACGGACGGCGCTGGAGCAACGCTCGACCGCAGCGATGTAGTTGTCCGGCACGGGCGCCGGTACATCGACATCGCTCCGACAGGAGGTGGCGGTCAGGTGGGGGTCGACGTCGCGTCGTCGGGGGCGGAGAGCAGCTGGCGGCGAAGTGCCACCAGCTTCGGGGCGGGTTCGCCGTCCGACCAGGCGTCGGCGACGATGACCCGTTCGTAGTTCTCCCATTCCTGGCGCACACCGGCCAGGTCGCCGGACTTGGCGTACGCCCGCATGCGCAGGGCGATCAGACCCTCGTGCGCCGGCAGGACCGACAGGCCATGGCTGGTGGCCGCGAACACGAGCTCGATGTCGCCCATCGACAGCGCATGCTCGCCCAGCTCGGTGCACGCACTCATCGCCAACAGCACGAGGTTGGACGTGATCCCCTCGGCGTCGGGCCACAGGTAGTTGGTGTCGGCGAAGGGCATCCCGTTGATCGTCTCGACCGCGGGCTGGAGTGTCTCGATCGCCTGGGCAGGTGGCTGCAGCCGGGCATGCGCCAGGCGTTGCTCGATCAACTGCGCGTCGCTCACCACCAACGGGTGCAGCGGGAGCTGCTCGGTGAGCGTGCGCGCCAACCACTCCTCGCCGACGGGCGGTGGCACGAGGCGCCCCAGCCCGCGCCGCGCCTCGGACACCACATTGGCGAACGTCGCGTCGCGGACATCGAGTTCCCAGAGCGCCGTGCGCGCGGCCGCGCGCGTCGAGTGACTCCGGTGCGTGGCGAGCCAGGCGATCAGTTCGACGGTCTTCGACCGCTCCCACGTGGCGACGGTCCCATCGGCGCTGCCCACCTCGACGCCGCCGAAGAGCGTCACGACGACGGCGTGCGCCATCGGCTCGAAGTCGTCGGCCGCGGGCGCGTCGTGCTCGAGCGTTGCGGGTACGTCGTGCGGGTCGGCCGCGATCGATGCGTCGACGGGCGCGGGTTCGATGGCCGAGAACTCCGACGGCACGTCATCCATCCAGATCAGCGGCTGCTCGGCGTCGTGCAGGATGGCGAGCACGGCATCGACGTCGGCACGGTCGAGCCCGATCGGCGTCATGGCGATCGATCGGCCGGCCACGGTCAGGATCCACTCGTCGGATTCGGCGGACAGCCTGGCCGGTGCGTCGGGGAGTCCGTTCGGCCCGACGGCCGCCACCACGGCGATCCCGTGGCCGGGGACGGGGAATTGCACTCCGTCGGCATGCTCGGCGCCGTCGTGATCGTTCATCAAGACGATCGCCGGCTCCCACATCTCGCCGCCCGTGCGCAGGGACCGCAGTTCGAACGACGACCGCTCGTTCTGGGACGTCGACCCGACGAGCGACGCGGCGAGTTCGAACGCCGCGTCGACCGAATCCGCCCGGTGGGCGTTGCGGTGTCCGAGCAGCACCTCGTGCGCCATCGAGACCGTGATGAGGTGGGCGACTTCGGCATACAGCGAGGTGGCCAGCCCGGCGGCGACGCCCCGAACCACGGCGTCGGCCTGACCGGGCTGCGCGTCGATCGCCAAGGTGCCAGCAGGCCTCGAGATCGACCAGGACGTCGGAGCCATCGTGGTCGATGCCGAGTTGGACGAAGGCGACGCATGGCATGCCGACCCGCCGCGCCGCCTCGCCGAGCAGCTCGATCGGGACCCCTGCCGCGAGATGCCACAGGTTGCCGTCGCCGGTCCACGGAGCCGACGGTGCGGCGACACCCGACAGGGTGAGCGCGATCTCGCCCTCGGGCGACACCTGCATCGCCACGATCTGCACGTCGGTGTCGACGAGGGCGGAGGCCGCCGAACGGCACGCTACGTCGATGCGCGCCGCCCGCTCGCCCGGATCGATCCGCCGGAGGAGCAACTCGGTGTCGACCACCTCCCGCCGCGGTTCGGGTACCCGGCTCCGGGGGGTTGCCGCACGCAGCCGTTGGCGCCGACGGACGCCGACGAGCATCAGGATTCCGGCGGCGAGCATCGCCGCGTGTTCGAGCCGGATCGGTGACGGCGCGTCGGGCGCGGAGGTGCGGCCCGGCAGGTTGTCGCTGGCAGTCGCGTCGCCGACGTTGGGGAGCGCGGTGGTGCTCGACGATGTGCTCGGGGCCGTGGTCGACGGGGTCGTCGCCTCGACGACTGTCGGTTCGGCCCAGGGCGAGTCAACCGTGCCCGGTCCCAACTGGCCGGGTTCGGCCGGAGCCGCGACGATGGTCGCACTGGGTGGCTCGGCCGGCGGAGGGACCGACGCCTCCGCGGGGGCATCGGTTTCGGAGAGCGGTGGCACCGCGGCGCTGTCGTCGTCGGGCAGATCGAGTTCCCAACCGGGCAGGATCAGATCGGGATCGTCGAACGTGCGACCGGCACCCATGTCGGCGCCCGCGTTCTCCTGCCAGATCTGCGACCACTCGATGCCCGAGCCGAGTTCGTCCTCGGCGATGTCCCACAGCGTGTCGCCCGGCACGACCACGTGCACGTCGCTCTCGCCGACGTCGGACGGCGCGGCGACCGCGTCTGGTGTGACCGCGGCCGACGCGAAGTTCGCAGGTAACCGCAACACCCAACCAGGCTTGAGGTAGGCCGGATTGGAGAAACGCTGCCCGTCCGCCATCGTCGCGTCGAGATTCAGATCGAGGATCTCGTCGGCGACGTCCCACGTTCGCTGCTCGTCGTGGTTGGCAAGTTCGGCGGCGATGGAGAACACCGAGTCGCCGCGTTGCACCGTGTAGGTGGCGACGGCGGTGACCGGTGTGACCTGCGGGGCGGTCCCGTTCGCGCTCGGTGTCGGCTGCGGGCGAGACCATCCGTCGTCGATCGTGAGCGAGGTCGGGACGGCCGGCGTCGTGGGACCACGAACGGGAGCTTGGGCGAGACTCGGCTTCACCGAGGTCAATGGCACCACGACGAGCAGGCCGACTGCGATGAACCGGGCGATGCCCTGCGACCAGCCGAATCCACGCATCGACGGCATCGGCACCCCTCGGTGGCGAACCTGGTGGACGATCTCGATGACCGTGTCCACGACGATCACCACGACGGCGATCCACACGACGATCAGACAAACTCGCAGCAGGATGTCGACGACGGTGTCGTCGCTCAGCGGATCGCGCAGGGCGTCAGCGATCGCGCCCGAGTCCCACGACTGAACTCCGCCCAACGGATGGGCCGAACCGAATCTGGCGGTCGACACCCGGATGAGCAGGAACGGCACGCCGGCAACGACGGCCAGCAAGGCGACGGCGGACAGTACGAAGCGGCCGAGCGACCGTTGATCGCGCTGGTTCACGGTCGGCTCCCTTCTCGTCTGCTCCACACCCGAGCGTGGGCGGTGAAACACGCGGAGCGGAAATCGAGCGTACGGCTCACGGCGCGCGCTCCGAGCGGACCGTTCCGAGGCCGGTGACCGTCTTGCCGGCGTCGGTGATCGACACCGCCACGGTGACGCGGTCCTCCTCGACCGTGATCGACGTGATCGAACCGGCGACGTCGTAGCTCTCGAACAGTGCGGTTGCGGTCCTGCTCGCCGCGGAGCGGGCTTCGTCGCGATCGATCACGACGGCCCCATCGGTGCGCAGGCCCGCGCACGGTCGCGGCCTGTGCACCGGACCGGGCAGCCTGGAACGCGATCGACTGGGCTGTCGATCGATTCGAGACGCTGCGGTCGACGTCGCGAGCCAGCCAAACGAGCCCGAGGAAGGTGAACGCGAAGATCAGCGTGATCCCGGTGACGACGCCGGACCCTCGATCGCCCTGCCCGCGGGTTGGGGTCGCATCAACGTCGCTCGCCGTGTCCATCGGTCAGCCACCCGCCGATCGGTACGGGTCGATCATGGCGAAGGCCGTCGCCGTCGAGGTCTGCGCCGGCGGGTCGACCAGCTCGAGGCCGGCCGCCGACACCGTGCAGGCGACGGTGACGGCCACACTCCCTCCCGGGCCGAACGCCGAGGTGTCGACCACGACGCTCGGATCGGTGCACGAGGTGACATCGACGAGCATCGCCTCGCCGATCTGCTGGGCCGCGGCGATCGCGGCCGCCGGAGTTCGTTCCTGGGCTGCCGCCTGCGCGGCCGACTCCGCGGCGCTCTGCACGGTGGCCCGGCCGTCGACACTGCGTCCGAGGAACAGGATCACGAGCGCCAACCCGATCGCGGCGGGCGCGATCAGTGCCGCACCGAGCGCATCGCTCGACCCGCGGTCGGAGGCGAGGTTGGGGCGGGTCACGGTGGGGTGAGCTCCTCGACCGGGACCGCCGCGGTGACGGAGAACGACGACGAGGTGCCACGGATGATGCCCGGCGCGTTGGCCGACACCGTGACGGCGACGATGCCCGGGCTCTGGGTGACGCCGACCGTTACATCGCTCAAGGTCGTGTCGGCCGCGAGGATCGCGCTCGCCGACGACTGGGCGTCGCCGGCGGCGACGCCCGAGCGGGCCACGAGCGCGGCGGTGTCGCGGGCGATCACTCGTGCCTCGGTCTTCGCGTGGCTCCACAGCGCAGCCTGCACGGCGGCGAAGGCCAGCACGATGAAGATCGGCGTCAGCAGCGCGATCGACAGCGACGTCGCGGCGCCCGAGTCGCCCGAGAGTCGCGATGGGGCGGCGGGGCGCGGCGGGACGCCGGTCGGTGGATCGCCCACCGGGTCCATCTCCTACGGCGCGGAGGGTGACTGGACGGGCGTGCTGGCGGTCGTGCGGACCTGGCTCCAGATGATCGCCGCGACCACGGCGACACTGATCGCAGCGGCGGCGTACCAGAGCACGTGCTCGATCGACACGGCGCCACGGTCGCGCGCGGGATCACGGCTTCCGGCGGCGGGCAGCGCGGCGCGCATCGTGCCGTACACGGCGTGCCAGATCGCCACGAAGGTGCCCGGCGGGAATGTGAGGGTCGGATCGGTCATGGTGGTCCTTTCGTCTGTCTGTTGGTCGGGTTCGACGGAACGTGGGTGGTGAGATCGTGATTGCGGTCGGGTCAATTGAGATTGAGCGCGGGATAGATGATGAGCGCCATGAAGAGCAGGGCCATGCCGACGAGTGGGGGCGTGACCTTGTCGTTGCGGATGCGGGCACTCGCCTCCTCGTCGGCGGCGAGCGTGGCGCGCAGCGTCGAGCATTTCGCGGCCAGGCTCCGGGCGACCGGTGCACCCTCCTGGGCCGACAACGTCGCGGTGGCCGCCACCTGCTCGAGCTCGACGATGCCGTACTCGTCGGCGACGAGCGACAGCGCCTCGACGAGGCTCCGCCCCGTCGTCGACACCTCGCGCATGCGCCGGCGCAGCTGACGGAACAACAGGCCGTCACCCGCCCGGGCCGCCTGGTCGAGGGCGCCCTCGTAGCCGGTGTTGCCGGCGAGGAGCATCGTGACCATGTCGATGAACGCACCCAGCTGGTGCCGGAGATCGACCCGCACCGCGTCGGCGCGAGCGACCGTGTCGGCATGGATCAGGAGCGGTGTGACGATGGCCGCCAGCAACGAGATGGCGGCAGGCACGAACCACGAGATCGACACGACGCCGGTGA
Source organism: Ilumatobacteraceae bacterium (assembly GCA_963752815.1). GTDB lineage: Bacteria > Actinomycetota > Acidimicrobiia > Acidimicrobiales > Ilumatobacteraceae > Sva-07. Next base: position 818,319 of record CAVVZI010000015.1, read on the forward strand.
GTTGCAACAGGCCGAGCACCAGGCTCGGCACGACGAACGCCGCCAGCGAGGAGAGCACGAGAATGCCGACGTGGACGTCGGTCGTGCGTCCCACGAGATGCAGCGTCTGGTCCCACGACGCCGTCCACCGGGCCAGTCCGCCCGCCCGTGCCGCCTCCCCGAGCCGAGCGACAGTCGGCAGCGGCCGCGCTCCACCCCCGTTTGCGTCAAAATATCCGAGGGCCGGGTCTCCGAAATCCCGACGCAAACGTGGGTCGAGCGACGCGGGTCGCAATCCGTCGGGTCGGCGGCGGAGGTGGGCCATCGCGTCGTCGAGTCGTGGTCGAGGTCGCTGCCAACCCGACAGCGCCAACCACACCCCGGCGACGAGCACGAAACTGCACAGCACGATCGCGCCGATCGGGCTCACGGCGCCACCGCCGATCGGGAGACATCGGCCTCGACGGTGCCCGTGAGGAACCGGCTCGGGCGCGGGTAGCGGGCGAGCCGTTGGACCCGCACGAGCAGCACCGAATAGATCACGAGGATCACGCCGAGGAACAGCTGGCCGGCCGCCGTGTCGTACGCACGGAGGTAGTCGGCCCGTCCGAGCACGAGCAGGCCGACGATGAGCGCCCCCATGATGACGCTGAGCAGGGTGACCTCGCGTTGCACCGGGGCCCGCTCGGCGTCGACGATCCGCCGCCGATCGGCCTGATGACGCGCCTGCTCGGCCAGCGAGTTCAGCACGGCGACGGTCCGGGCGCCGCGCTGCACGGCGATCAGCAGTCCGGCGGCGATCAGGTCGCCGAGCGGATCGTCGATCTCGTCGGCGAAGCGCCGGAACACGATGTCGGGATCCTGGCGCCCGAGTCCGGCGGCGAGCCGGCGAACCTGGGGTCGGATCGACGGCCCGCAGGTCGCAACGGTCGCATTGATCGCGCCGATCGGTTGATCGCCGGCGATCAGCACGTCACGCAGGTTCTCGATCCACGAGGCGAGGGCGTCGGTGCGCTCGACCACGTTGTCGCCCCGTCGATCGCGTCGCTGCCACGACCCGATCGCCGCCCAGGTCGCCGACGCCGACGACGAGCGCCGGCACGACCCATCCGGAGAACGCCGAACACGACCACTCCCGCGGCGACCCCACCCCCGATCCGCACCGTCCGCCCGGGCTGGATCTCCCGAGGCCGTGCACCGGCGCCCGGCATCGAGTCGTGACCTGGTGTGGCGAGGAGGGCGACAGCGGCGACGCCGGCCAGCGTCGACAGGATCAGCACGACGATCGGCAGGCTCACCCGTGCCTCCCGTGGACGGCGAACTGCTCAGCCGCATAGCCGGCGAGCCGCAGCCGGCGGAGGTGCCGTGCCGACAACGGAGCGAGCTGTTGCAACTCGTTGCTCTCCCCGAATCCCCACACCTCGGTGCTCGCGACACCGCCACCCTCGCCGAGCCCGCCGACCTCGATGATCGACGTGACCCGCCGCGTCGGCGCCTCGTCGGCGACCGCGTTGCGGACGAGATCGATGTGGACGATGAAGTCGACGGTCTGGGCGATGAGGCTCCACACGGCGAACTCGGGCAGGTTCGTGTTCGACTTCGACACGTAGTAGCCGAGGCGCTGCAACACGACGTCGGCGGCGTGCGCATGGATCGTGGCGAGCGAACCCCGCTTGCACATCGATGCGACATCGAGCATGTCGAGCGCCTCGTCCTCGACCAGCTCACCGACGACCACACGGTCGGGGTTGAGCCGCCGCGTCAGCTCGACGAGTTGGCGGGTCGTGATCTCGCCCTCGCCCTCGGCGTTGGAATGTCGGGTGAACAGCGCCGGCGCGTCGGGATGGCGCGGGTCGTCCTCGAGGCGGAGCTCGAGCAGGTTCTTCTCGACGGTGATGATCCGCTCGAGCGGTGACACCTCGCCGAGCAGTTCGGTGAGCAGCGTCGTCTTGCCCGCGCCGGGCGGCCCCGACACGAGGATGGTGAAGCCGCACCGCACGAGCGCGCGGAGTTGGGCCACCACGTGGTGCGGGAACAGGCCGAGATCGGCGAGCCCGTCGAGGCCGACCTGGCGAACCACGAAGCGGCGGATGGCGAGGCGCGGGTGCGTCGACACGCCGTGTTCGCCCGGCCCACCGAGCACCATCACCACGCGCGCGCCGTCGCTCGACTGCAACGTGAGCATCGGCGACGACGTGTCGAGACGGCCCTCGCCGGTACCGGTCATCCGCAACGCCATCCGCTTCTGGAACGACGTCAACTCCGTCGCGCTCGCCCACAACTGTCCGACGTCGACCTTGCGGCCGTCGGTGTAGGTCACCCACGTGGAGAGGTGGCTGTTGACGTCGATCTCCTCCACGCTCGGGTCGCTGAGGTACGCCTGGAGCGGTCCGCTTCCCGTGAGTTCGGCGACCACGCCGGCCCTGAGCTGGAGTTCGTCCTGCTGACCGAGCGGACGGAGTCCGTCACGGAGCCGGCCCTCGTTCAGTGCGGCGATCTCGTCGCCGATCCATGCGCCGACGAGCAACTGCTGACGGCGATGGTCGCGCCCGAGCGGCTCGCGCCCGACGGGACGAACCTCGGCGTCGTCGCGTTCGACGGCGTCGATCAGCCGAGCCGCCACCCGGTCGGTGACGCGCCCCAGCGCCCCGGTCGGATCGATGCTGCTCCGCGCGACGGTGGCATCGGCGGTCGACGTCTCGGTCACGTGGTGCCCGCCCCCTCGAAGCTGCGCGGTGCCTCCGAGCGCGACGCCGTCGCCGCCGCGAGGAGGTCGGCGAGGGGAGCGATCGAGCGCAGCAGCGGGAGTCGGCTGAGCCGCTTGGCGGAGACCCCGGACCGGCCGGCCAGGACCATCGCCGACAGCGGGTCGACGGCGATCGTCGTGGCGCTCTCGAGGGTCACCGAGGCGTGCGCCGCGACGTAGGCCGCGATCTCGTCGACGTCGAACGGATCGTCGCCGATCACGGCCAGGTGGAGTTGACCGTCGAGCAACCCGAGCTGTTCCACCGACTCGACGAGTCGCTCGAGGCGAACCGATGCCGCGCCCGGTGAGGCGGGATCCTGCCGGTGGACAACGACGATGTCCGTCGCACTGGCGAGGATCGCCGGGATGCCCTCCGCGGGCCGGGTGCGTCCGACGTCGGCCAGCACCGTGGCGGACGACGACGTGAGCACCGGGAGCATGCTGATCGACGCTTCGCCGATCGATCGTGCCGCCTCGCGCGACCGGGCGGGGGCGGCGATGAAACGCAGCCCGGAACTCGACCCGTGGACGATCGACTCGACGTCACGCCACGACGGCGATCCGCCGTCGGTCATCGACGCCGAACGACCGGCCACGAAGGTCGACAGCGTTGGAACGGCCGGCGTGTCCATCCACGCGGCGAGCGAGCCACCCGAGGGATCGAACTCGAGCACGACGACCTCGTCGTCGGCGGACCATGCCGAGGCGAGCGCGACCGCAGTCGTCGTCGTGGCGTCCCCGACGAGTGCGACGATGCCCACGATCCGACCTCAGTCCCCGCTCGCCCCAGCGGCCGGATCGGCGGCCGGATCGGCGGACGACTCGGCGACGGGCTCGGCGAGTACGACACGGACGTCGTCGGCCCCCGCGACGATCGGCGCCGAACCAGCGGCGACCTCGACCGACAGCGACTGCCGGCCGAGCGCGCTCGCGGTGGCGATCGGCAACGCCACCACGACGCCGTCGATCACCGTCGGATCGGTCGTGGCCGCCGCCGTGGCACCGGCCGCCTGCGGGATCACGAGTTGCACCGGGACCCGCTCGCGCAGTCCGACCGGCAGTGCGCCCTCGTCGACCTGGATGGCGACCACCGAGTTGCCCGGCCCGACGAGAGACGTGGCCTGAACGGACTGTGGGGTGACCAGCGAGCCGGACACGAGCCGGACCTTGGCGTACGCGCCGACCAGCGAATCGAGCTGATCACCCGGCACCAGATTGACCGAGGAGGGCGCGTCGACATCGACCGTGCGCAGCATGTCGCTGGTGATCTGGGCGCCCGCCGGCACGTCGACCACGGCCTGCACGGCGGGCTCGCTGTTGTTCACACTGCTGTAGACCAGGATGTTCGCGCCGACGGCGATCGCCGCCAGAGCCACGCCGGCCGCGATGCGGTTCCGCCGTCGGCTCGCCGGGGCGAAGCCGTGTCGCGTCACGGACGTGGGATCGCTCGGTCGGGTCGTCACTGGCTCACGTCCGCACCAGCACGTCGTGAGCGAGCAGCGCGACGATCGTTGCGCCCACCAAGCCGGGTCCGAAGGGGACGTGTCGCAACCGCACGACGATGCCGACGGTGGCGGTGGCTCCCGCGGCGAGCGCGAGGGCAGGCAGCGCCAGGTGCCAATCGGCGGCACCGATTGCCGCACCGACCACGACGGCCAGCTTCACGTCGCCGAATCCCATCGACGACGGCGAGGCGAGATGCATGAGCAACAGCGGCAGCGCCATGACCAGTGCCCCGAGCACGATGTCGCCCGGAGGAACGTCGAAGGTGCCGAGGGCCCGACTCAGCGAGTCGGTGACGAGGAACACGACCGCGGCCGCGCCGATCCACACGTCGGGCAGGCGTCGCGTGCGTACGTCGATGAACGCGGCGGGCACGAGGATCGCGACCGTCAACCCGCTGGCGATCGGCACGCCGGCGATCGTCGGCGTCGCGATGGCCACGATCAATGCGACGAGACAGACGGTGCGTTGGAGTGCGGTGGAGGTGGCCCAACACGTCGCCAGCGAGATGTCATCGGCCGCGATCGGTTGCGGTGAGCGGCCGGTTCCCACCTGTTGTGCCGTCGGCTGCCGAGCCCCCAAGCCCACAATCCCTTTCCTGCGCGCCGCCCGGCTTGAAGCGCGCGACAGTACAAGGTGCGAGCGACCCGCGTCACCTCGAACTCTGCGTCTGGTCGATTTTCGGAATCGTGAACTCCACACGCCCGAATGTGTGCACGCTCGACGCCCGAGCGGAACGGTGGATCGAGCGAACCTGTTGCGTTGTGCCTGACCCCGCGCGACAGGTTGGGCTGCCCCGCTACTCGCTGAGGGAGCGGACCGTCCATTCGAGGAGCCAGCTCAGGAAGTCGTAGAGCTGGTGCTCGGGGCTCTCGGTCCCTGCGTCAGCGGCTGCTTGGGCCGCATCGGCCGATTCGTCGTCGGTGATGCCGAGCAGGGTGCCGAGGACCAGACGGATCGCATTGATCGACTGCATGAAGGCCACCGTGCGTTCCTCGTCGAACACCGCGGGCGCGTCCGGAGCGAGCAGCGAGGTGACCAGGTTGATCGAGGCCAGCCGGCTCGCCACCAACTCCTCGCGCATCAGCCGCTGGTACTCGGCCTCCTTCTCCTCGTCGTCGGGATAGGCCGTCGGGAAGAGGCGATTGAGCAGCGGATTGTCGTCGGTGGACGTGAGCAGCGCGCGCAGTTCGTCCATCAGCCGCACGAGCAGCGAACGTTCCTCGAAGTCGAGATTGAGCCGCCACCCGTCGTCGACGGCCTGGATCGGCGGGACGAACTCCTTGCGGCCGAGAATGCTGCGCCTAGCCATGAATACGCTGCCTCTGCACGGATGCTCCGCGGCGCCGCGCCATCAGCTCGTCGACCCGTCGTGCTCCATCGTGGCCCAGAGGCTGTGCTCGTGCAGCCGGAACACGTGCATCTCGGCCTCCTCGCGGGTGCCCGACGCCACGACGGCCCGGCCCTTCTCGTGCACGTCGAGCATCAGCTCGGTCGCCTTCTCGAGGGAGTACCCGAACAGCTTCTGGAACACGTAGGTGACATAGCTCATCAGGTTCACCGGGTCGTTCCACACGAGCACGATCCATGGACGATCGAGCGAGTTCACCGTGTCGATGTCGGGCTCGATCACCTCCACGGGCTCGAGGGTCGTGGGCATCTCCCCATTGTGCCGTGGTTCACGCGGGTCGGGTCATCCCCGGTTCATCCGGCCCTTCATCCCGCGCTTCATCGAGCCCTTCATCGTCGCGGCGTTGGTCGACTCTCACGCGCGCCCATACGATGGGATGGTCATGGCCGTCGGCAGTCGCCCCTTCGTACCGTCCCGGCTCGCACCCGGTGGCGTCGCCCACGGCAGCCGCCGAACCCCCACCACGGTCCTCGGTGCCTACATCGCGCTCACCAAGCCGCGGATCATCGAGCTCCTGCTCATCACCACCGTGCCGACGATGGTGCTCGCCCAGCAGGGCTGGCCCCCCACGTCGCTGGTGATCATCACGCTGATCGGCGGCACGCTCGCCGCGGGCGGGGCCAACGCCGTGAACATGTACGTCGACCGTGACATCGACGCCTTGATGGCCCGCACCCGCAACCGCCCGCTGGTCACCGGCGTCATCCCGGCCCGCAACGCCCTGATCTTCGCCCTGTCGCTCCAGGTGGCGGCCTTCGCCGTGCTGTGGGCGGGCGCCAACCTGCTGTCGGCCGTGCTCGCATTCGGCGCCGCCGCCTTCTACGTCGGCATCTACACGCTCTGGCTGAAGCGCACGAGCCGCCAGAACATCGTGATCGGCGGCGCGGCCGGCGCCGTGCCGGTGCTCGTCGGATGGGCCGCCGTGCAGGATTCGCTCGCCTGGCCACCGATCCTGCTGTTCCTCGCCATGTTCCTGTGGACCCCGCCCCACTTCTGGGCGCTCGCCGTCAAGTACGCCGACGACTACCGCGCCGCCGACGTGCCGATGCTGCCCGCCGTGGCGCCGCTCGAGCAGGTCGTCAAGCAGATGCTCGCCTACACGGTCGCCCTCGTGATCACCACGCTGCTGCTCGTCCCCGTCGCCGACCTCGGCTGGATCTACGGGATATCGGCCGCCGTGCTCGGTGCGATCTTCATCGGCGGCACGATCGCTCTCGGCAAGCACCCCACGCCCGCCGCCAGCATGCGGTTGTTCGGGTACTCGATCACCTACGTGACGCTGCTGTTCGGCGCCATGACCCTCGACGTGTTCGTGCACTACGGCTTCTGACGGAGCAGCGGTGACGGGTGAAGGCGAGAGGCCGCCGGTGACGATCCACGCGAAACCCGGCAGGGATTTCTGCTCAATCGGCAGCGTGCAAGTAGTCTCGGGCCGTCATGGCCCACCCCGTGCAGTCGTCGACCACGCATTGAGACAAGCGAGTCCACACTTCGTATGACCACAATCGAAACTGCAGAGCCGGCGCCCGCCGAGTCCGACGATCACGCATCCGGGTCTGGCACCGATGCGCGTCCTCACCACCGCACGGTGGAGGTGCAGCCGCCGAAGTGGCTCTCGTCCACCGACCACAAGATCATCGGGCAGCTCTTCCTGATCGGTGGGCTGCTCGGCCTGCTCGCCACCGTGGTCGTCAACGTGATCATCGGCATCGAGCGCGTCGACGGCAGCGACGTCACGTTCGACAACTCGATCTCGCAGATGTTCGACGCCCAACGCGTCGGCCTCGTCTTCGGCGCCGCCCTGCCGCTGGCCCTGGCGCTGTGCATCGCGCTCGTCCCGCTCCAGCTCGGCGCCCGCGCCATCGCCTTCCCCCGCCTCGCGAGCATCGGATTCTGGCTCTGGTTCGGCGGCCTCGTCCTGAACATCGTCGCCCTCGCTTCCGACGGCGGCACGCTCGGCGAGAGCGCCGACATGGTCGACCTGTTCATCGCCAGCCTCGGCCTGATGGCCGTCGGCGCGGTCGCGGCGGCCATGTCGATCGGCACCACGGTCCTCACCACGCGGGCCCCGGGCATGACGATGCGCCGGGTGCCGTTCTTCTCGTGGTCGGCACTGATCACCTCGATCGCGTTGGTACTCGTGATGCCCGTGTTCACCGGCACGCTCGTCTACCTCTTCCTCGACCACCGCAACGGCCGCACGGGTTTCGGCGGCAACGCCGGCTTCGCCACCTGGGCCGGATGGCTGTTCACGCAACCGGCCACCTACATCTTCGCCATCCCGGCGATCGGCGTGTTCGCCGAGCTGCTCCCGGCGAACTTCCGCAAGCGCACCCCGGCCCGCGGCGTGATGATCTTCGGCCTGGCGCTCGTCGGCGTCGCCGCTCTCGGCGGCGTCACCCAGCAGAACGTGGCGCGCCTGCCCTGGTCCGGGAGCGAACTGAACCTCGACCACTTCGGCAACAAGTTCGACGATCTCGTCCCGTTCACCGCCTTCAACGTGCTGCCGCTGCTCGGGATGTTCGTGGTCCTGCTGATGGCGCTGGTGCTGATCAAGCCGGAGAAGGGCGTCCGCCCGAACATCACCGGCGCACTCCCGTTCGCCCTGTTCGGCACCGGGATGATCGCCGTCGGCATGGCCGGCACGGTCCTCTACGCCATCGACGACCTGGCCCTGCAGGGCACCGTGTTCGAAGAGGGCATTCTCGTCTACGTGGTGTACGGCGCGGCGCTCGCGATCATGGGTGGCGTCGTCTGGTGGGCGCCGAAACTGTGGGGTTTCGCCCCGGCGACGGCGAAGGTGGTGCCGATCGCCCTGCTCGGCGTCCTCGCGATCGTGCTCGCCACGTTCCCGCAGTACATCGCCGGTTTCCTCGACCAGCCCGCCGGTTGGGTGTACACCAACGACGATCTCGCGATCTGGAACATCCTCGTGCTCGTCGGACACGGCCTGATGGCGCTCACCGTGCTCGCCTTCATCGGTCTCCTCGCCGGCGCCCGCCGCAGTCGGGATCGTGACGAGGCGATCGGCGACGACCCGTGGGACGCCCAGACGCTCGAATGGACCACCACGTCGCCGGCGCCCGGCGACAACTTCGTCGACGTGCCGCTCGTCCACTCCGCCGAACCGCTGCTCGACCTCAAAGCCTCGATCAATACGGCCAGCGAACAGCGCCTCACGCGACGGGAGCCCCGCCTGATGTACGCCCTGCCCGCCGGCCCGACCCCGGCCCCGCAACGCCAGACGCTCGTCGGCAGCGCCTTTGCCGCCATGGCGATGATCATGCTGGCGGGCGGCATGCTCGCCGTCTGGCTCCTCCAGCGCGACACGACCCTCGCCGCCGGCGACACCTGGATCCCCAAGGGAGTTGGTGTCCCCGAAGTGCCCGCCAACGTCATGCTCATCGCCTTCGTCGGCGTGTGCGTGTTCGCGCAGTGGGCGGTCTGGTCGGCGAAGCGCAACGACCGGGGCCACACGGTGTTCGCCCTCGGCATCACCATCCTCACCGCGCTCCTCATCGTCAACGCGCAGGCGTACATCTACCACGAGATGGACATGGGGATCGCCGACGGCACCTACCAGGTGATGTTCTACGCGATCACCGGCATGTTCCTCGGGATGATGATCGTCGGGATCCTCTTCTCCCTCGTCACCGCCTTCCGGTTCACCGGCGGACGGACCGGCGACCGTGAGATCGTCGCCGCCCACGCCATCTACTGGTACACGACCGCCGCGGTGTTCACCGCGCTGTGGTTCGTCGTCTACGTCACCAAGTGAGCCACTGACCAATGTTCACCACGGGTAACAAATTCCTCATCGGCTCCACGGTCGTCGCGATCGTCGCGGCGATCGCGTACGGCACCACGCAGAACTGGTTGACGGGCACCATCGGGCTCTTCGCCGCCGGGATCGCCCTCGGTGTGCTCGCCGGATTCAACATCTACACCCGCGACGCGAACGTGGCGGTGACCCCCGACCTCGTCACCGAACGGACCGCCGCCGCCCAACTCGCCCCCGGCTACAGCCTGTGGCCCCTGCTGATGGCGTTCGGCGGCGTCACGGTGGTCGTCGGCCTCGTCACGTACCAGGCGATCTTCATCATCGGCACGATCCTCCTGCTCGCCGCCGGCGGCGAGTGGATGGCACAGGCCTGGGCGGAACGAGCCTCGGCCGACAGCGTGCACAACGCCAACGTGCGCAGCCGCATGGCCAACCCGTTCGAGTTCCCGATCGCCGGCGTCGTGGCGATCGGCATCATCGTGTACTCGTTCAGCCGCATCATGCTGTGGCTGTCGAAGACGAACACGGTGTTCGCCTTCGCCGTGCTGGCCGGGATCCTGCTGGCGTTCGCCTTCCTGTTCGCCTACCGACCGTCGATCAAGTCGCGGGCGATGATCAGCATCGTGGCGATCGGCGCGGTCGGCCTGGTCGCCGGCGGCGCCGCGGCCGGCATCGACGGCGAACGCGAGACGCTCCCGCACGAGACCACCGAGGAACTGGCGCCGGAGGGTGTCTGCGAGGACCCGGGCCACACCGAGGCCGACGAGAAGGCCTCGCAGAACGTCGCCGCCACCGCCAGCGTCGCCGTCCGGATCACGCTCGCCGACGACGGCACCTTGTCGTACGAGGTCAACGGACCGATCCCGGAAGGTGAGGAGGACACGGTCAACCTCCCCCGCTCCAGCCCCAACAACGTGCTGTTCATCAACGCCTCCGACGAGGACCGCCGGCTGTCGGCCGACATCGGCACCATCCTGGTGGCCGGCGAGGACGGCGACGAGGTCGAGGAGCCCGCGCAGGAGTGCACGACGCTCGTCGAGCCCGGTGGCGAGCAACTGATCACGCTCAACATCGCGCAGCCGAGCTTCGCGTTCCCCGACGGCTTCCGGTTCTTCGTGCCCGGAGTCGAAACCGCCGAACTCGGACTGGTCGTACCGTGACCAGCCCCGCGTCGAACCATTCCCGGTCGAACCTCCCCAGGACGAAAATGTCATCAGCCACCTCTCGGACTACCGTCGGCCGTGTGAACCGACGAGCCCGCCTCGCGCTCCTCGCCGTGCTCGCCGCCGGCGCCGCCGGTTGCGCGAAGGATGCCCCGCAGGACACCTGGCAGCCCGCCGGGCCGAACGCGCAGAAGATCCAGAACCTGCAGTACCCGGTGTTCATCATCGCCGGCGTCGTCGGACTGATCGTGTTCGCCGTCGTCGGCTACGTCGTGTGGCGCTACAAGGACCGCGGCCAGGCGATCCCCGAGCAGACCCACGGCAAGCCGGCGCTCGAGATCGGCCTCACGATCCTGCCGGCGCTGATCCTGATCGGCGTCGCGATCCCCACGGTCGGCACCCTGATGGCGCTCAACAAGACGAGCGACACCCAGTGCGTCATCAACGTCACCGGCCAGCAGTGGTGGTGGGAGGTCGACTATCCGGTCCAGGAAGGTTGCGGCGGCGTGTCCGATGTGATCGTCACCTCGGGCCAGATGGTCATCCCCGTCGGCACGCCCGTGCTCGTGCGGGGCACGAGCCGCGACGTGATCCACTCGTGGTGGATCCCGCGCCTCAACGGCAAGCGCGACATGGTTCCCGGCCGCGTGCAGACCAACCGCATCCAGGCCGACGAGCCGGGCATCTACTCCGGCCAGTGCACCGAGTTCTGCGGCCTGTCGCACGCCAACATGCGGATGGAAGTCATCGCCATGTTCCCGGACGACTTCGAGGCGTGGAAGGCCAACCAGCTCGAGGCGTACACGTCACCCGAACCGGACACGCTCGCGGCAGAAGGTGAAGCCCTGTTCGTCTCGCAGTGCTCGCGGTGCCACCAGGTCAACGGGCTCGAAGACGCCGATGGGAACCCGATCGTGTCACGGCCCGACCTGTACGAATATGCCGGCGCCGCACCGAACCTCACCAACCTGATGACCCGCAACACGTTCGCCGGATCCTCGTTCAACCTGCTGATCCCCCAGTGCTACCCCCAGGTGTGGGACGCGCCGTCCGACACGGTCGGCCAGGAGTACCTGAAGGGGGTCACGCCGGAATGTCTGAACTCCGTCGAACTCCGCGAGTGGCTGCGCAACGCTCCCGCGAAGAAACCGATGTATGCCGATCCGACCAAGCTCGAACCCACTGACGGGCTGTACCGAGGGATGCCCTTCCTCGGTCTCAGCGAGGATCAGATCGACCAGCTCGTCGCCTACCTGCTCGAACGCAAGTGATGGGAGCTCGATAACACATGGCCATCATCGAACGCCCGGTCGACGCCCCCGCCACTGACGGCGGCGCCCGCCGTCGTCGCCACCCCCTCCAGCTCGTTCGGCTACCTCCGCCGGCCCGTCCAGACCACCGGCTGGCGGTCCTGGGCCTTCAGCGTCGATCACAAGAAGATCGGCATCATGTACGGCGTCACCGCGATGGTGTTCTTCATCGTCGGCGGCCTCGAGGCGAGCCTCATCCGTGCCCAGCTCGCCCGGCCGGACGGCCACGATCCTGTCGGCCGACAAGTACAACCAGATGTTCACGATGCACGCCACCACGATGGTGTTCCTCTTCGTGATGCCGATGGCGGCGGCGTTCGCCAACTACATGATCCCGCTGCAGATCGGGGCACGTGACGTCGCGTTCCCCAGGCTGAACGCGTTCAGCTTCTGGACATTCCTGTTCGGTGGCATCTTCATCAACACGTCGTGGTTCCTCGGCGGCGGCGCCGACGGTGGCTGGTTCATGTACGCCCCGAACAGCACCACGCCGTTCTCGCCGTCCGACGGCGTCAACTTCTGGACGCTCGGTCTGCTGATCACCGGTGTCGCCTCGCTCGCCGGTGCGGTCAACCTGATCGTCACCGTGCTCAACATGCGGGCGCCCGGCATGACGATGATGCGCATGCCGATCTTCACCTGGATGGGCCTGGTCACGCAGTTCCTGCTGCTGTTCGCCATGCCGGTGATCACCGTGGCGCTGTTCCTGCTGCTGTTCCAGCGGAACTACGGCGCCACGTTCTTCTCCGTGCAGGACGGCGCCGACCCGCTGCTGTGGCAGCACCTGTTCTGGATCTTCGGCCACCCCGAGGTGTACATCATCGTGCTCCCCGCGTTCGGCATCGTGTCCGAGGTCCTGCCGGTGTTCTCCCGCAAGCCGCTGTTCGGCTACCCGTTCGTCGTGTTCTCCGGGGCGGCGATCGGCTTCCTCGGCTGGGGTGTGTGGGCGCACCACATGTTCGCCTCCGGCCTCGGGCCGATCTCGGTGTCGGTGTTCGCCGTGGCCACGATGGCCATCGCCATCCCGACCGGCGTGAAGATCATCAACTGGACGCTCACGATGTGGGGCGGCAAGTTGTACTTCAGCACGGCGATGCTGTTCGCCATCGGCCTGATCATCGAGTTCACCATCGGCGGCCTGTCCGGCGTCACCCACTCGGTGGCCCCGTCCGACACGCAGCAGACCGACACCTACTACATCGTCGCCCACTTCCACTACGTGATCTTCGGCGGTGGCGTGCTCGGTCTCTTCGCCGGCATGTACTACTGGTGGCCGAAGGTCTTCGGCAAGCTGCTCAGCGAGACGATCGGCAAGTGGAACTTCTGGTTCATGATCGTCGGCATGAACATGACGTTCGGGCCGATGCACATCCTCGGCCTGCAGGGTCAGCCCCGCCGCATGTACATCTGGACCGAGCAGCGCGCCGGCGAGGGTTTCTTCAACCTCGGCTTCTGGAACCTCGTCTCCTCGATCGGCACCGTCGTGCTCGTGACCGGCGTGTTCCTGTTCCTCGTCAACGTGTGGCACACGACCCGCAAGGCGCCGCCCGCGCCGGCCGATCCGTGGGACGCCCGCAGCCTCGAATGGATCACGTCGAGCCCGCCGAAGGAGTACAACTTCGAGCGCACCCCGACCGTGCACGCGCTCGACGAGTTCTTCCATCGCAAGTACGAAGACGTCGGCACCGGCGATCAGCACGAGTACAAGAAGGTGGCCACCGGCGAGGACGTCATCGCCGAGGAGGTGGCGCACGCCGATGCCCACATCCATCTGCCGTCGCCGTCGTACTGGCCGATCATGCTCGCCCTGGCGCTGCCGATCATGGCCTACGGCGTCATCTACCACACGCTGCTGATCGTGGTCGGCGCGGCGCTGCTCATCGGTTCGGTCTTCGGGTGGGCACTCGAACCGTCGACCGCTCCCGAGTCCGACTTCGACCCGCCATCCGATGGCGGCGAGACGAGCAAGGAGCTCGCGGTCCATGTCTGACACCACCATCACCGATCCGGGCGTCACCGAACCCGATCCGGACGACGGCGCAACGCTCGACGAAGCGACCGACGGGACCACCCTCGTCGACGAGGTGATCCCGACGGCGACCGACGGCAGCCGGTCCGACGACGGGCTCGACCACATCGGGCTGGCCCACCACACGTCGACCGGCCTGTCGAACACGAAGCTGGGGATGTGGCTGTTCCTCGGTTCCGAGTGCCTCATGTTCGGTGGCCTGATCGCCACCTACATGCTCTACCGCAACCGGCAGGGCGACGCGATCGGGCCCGACCAGCTCTGGGACATCCCGTTCACGTCGGCGTCGAGCTTCTGTCTGTTGATGTCGTCGCTCACGATGGTGCTCGCCGTGTCGGCGGCCAAACGTCACGATGATCGCAACACCCGGCTGTGGCTCATCACCACGGCCTCGCTCGGCGGCCTGTTCGTGGCCGGTCAGGTGTACGAGTTCACGACGTTCTACCGCGAGGGCCTCGGCTACACCACGAGCCTGTTCGGCTCGAGCTTCTACACGCTCACCGGTTTCCACGGCGTGCACGTGTCGGTCGGCATCATGATGCTGATGGCGCTGATGTTCATGCTGTCGCGCAACAAGGTGGCCGGCGACAAGGCCGAGACGGTCGAGATGATCGGCCTCTACTGGCACTTCGTCGACATCGTGTGGATCATCATCTTCACCCTCGTCTACCTGATTCCGGCCTGACCATGACGATCGACACCTCTCCCGCCGAAGCCCACGACAGCTCGCACCACAGCTCGCCCCCCGGCACGATCCACACCGAGGGCGGCACGCACGAAGGTGCCTCCGACTTCACGTACGTGAAGATCGCGCTGGCGCTGATGGTGCTCACGGGCGCCGAGATCGCCGTCAGCTACATGGACATCGGCAAGGCGCAGGTCCCGCTGTTGCTGGTGATGATGGCCGTGAAATTCTTCACGGTCGTGCTGTATTTCATGCACCTCAAGTACGACAACGTGTTGTTCAAGCGGTTGTTCTACAGCGGGCTGTTCCTGGCCCTGTTCGTCTACATCGTCGCGCTGTTGACATTCCACTTCTTCGAGTAAGACTCTTCGACAACGTCACCCGTCCGTTCGGAGACGACCCATGTTCGCCCAAGCGGTTCAGCACCCACTCCAGTTCCAGTGGCACCCCGAGGTGTGGCTCCTCGTCGCCTTCCTGACCGCGGCGTACATCTACATGGTGCGGGTGATCGGCCCGAACGCCGTGCCCGCCGGAACTCCGGTGGTCACCCGCAAGCAGATCGCGTCGTTCGTCGCGGCGATGACGATGCTGTTCGTGGCGAGCAACTGGCCGCTCCACGACATCTCCGAGGAGTACCTCTACTCGGCACACATGTTGCAGCACATGATGCTGGCGTACTTCATGGCACCGCTGGTGCTGATCGCCACGCCCGAGTGGCTGCTGCGGGTGCTCGTCGGCAACGGGCGTGGGTACCGGGTGCTGGCCTTCCTCTGCAGGCCCGTGGTGGCCGGCCTGTCGTTCAACGCGGTGGTGATCATCACCCACGTGCCGGTCGTCGTCAACGAGTCGGTCGCCAACGGGCCGTTCCACTACGGCCTCCACGTGTTGGTCGTGTCGCTGGCGCTGCTCATGTGGATGCCGGTGTGTGGCCCGTTCCGCGAGTTCCACATGCAGCCGCTCGGCAAGTGCATCTACCTGTTCCTGCAGTCGATCGTGCCCACCCTGCCCGCCGCCTGGCTCACGTTCGCCGACGGCGCCGTGTACTCGTCCTACGACAAGCCGTACCGGTTGTGGGGGATCAGCATCACCACCGACCAGCAGCTGGCCGGGGCGATCATGAAGACCGGCGGGTCGGTGTTCCTGTGGGCGATCATCATCTTCATCTTCTTCAAGCGTTTCGCCGCCAACTACAAGGACGAACACGACTACCGCCGCGGCGCTTCGATGCCGACGGCCGAGATCGTCGGCAACGACGAGGTCCCGCTGACCACCGCCGACGTCGAGCGCGAGTTCGCCACCACCGCCTCCCCGCAACCCCCCGAGGCGATGAGCGAAACCACCGAATAGCCGGCGTTTCGCTCATCACTTCCGACGCACCGAACGATGGCGATGAGCGAAACCGCCCACATGTCGGGCGGTTCGCTCATCGACTGCGGGCGGGGAACCGGCGGATCGGGTGGAACGGCCGACAGGTAGCCTGCGACGTCGTGATCGACCAGCGACTCCTGCGCACCGACCTGCCGATGGTCGAGGAAGCGCTCGGTCGCCGACACCGCCCCGCTCTGCTCGACGACGTGCGCCACGCCGCCCGTCTCGATGCGCGGCTGCGTTCGATCACCCAGGAGCGTGACGACATCCGCGCCCGGGTGAATGCCATCTCCAAGGAGGTCGGCGCGCTCCGTCGGGCGGGAGACGTCGACTCCGCCGAGACGCTGCAGGACGAGAGCCGGGCCCTCGGCGACACCGAACGTGCCCTCGCCACCGAGCACGACGAGGTCGAGGCTGCGTTCCGCGACCTCCTGCTCGGCATCCCCAACCTGCCTCACCCCGATGCCCCGAACGGCGCGGGCGAGGACGACAACCCGCTCGTGCGGGGGCCGATCGGACTCCTCGACGCGTACCCCGATCACCAACGCGTCCCGCACTGGGAAACGGCCACGGCGCTCGGCATCCTCGACAACGAACGCGCGGCGAAGATCTCCGGGGCGATGTTCACCATGCAGCGTGGTGCCGGCGCCACGCTGAGCAGGGCGTTGTGCCAGTACGGCCTCGACCTCAATGCCGATGCCTTCGAGGAGATCCGCCCGCCCTCGCTCGTCAGCACCGCCACCCTCACCGCCACCGGCCAGCTCCCCAAGTTCGCCGACGACGCGTACGCCATCGAGCGTGACGACCTGTGGTGCATCCCCACCGCCGAGGTGCCGCTCACCTCGATCTACGCCGGCGAGACACTCGACGATCTCGAGCTTCCGATCCGGGTGATGGCCTACAGCGCGTCGTACCGGCGCGAGGCCGGATCGGCCGGCCGTGACACTCGCGGCATGCTGCGCGCCCACGAGTTCGACAAGGTCGAGATCCTCTCGTTCGCCACCCCCGAACAGGCACCCGACCTGCTCGTCGACATGACCGGCCGTGCCGAAAAGGCGATCGCCGGGCTGGGCCTGCCGTACCGGGTGATCGAGATCTGTACCGGCGACATGGGCCAGAGCCACCACCGCAGCTTCGACATCGAGGTCTACGCACCGGGCGCCGACACGTGGCTGGAGGTGTCGTCGATCAGCTGGTTCAGCGATTACCAGGCGCGCCGAGGCAACATCCGCTTCCGCCGCCACGACGCGGACGGCAAGCCGCTCAAGGGCACCGAGTTCGTCCACACACTCAACGGCTCGGCGCTCGCCGTGCCTCGCGTGTGGGCGGCGATCATCGAGAACTACCGCAACGCCGACGGGTCGGTCACCGTGCCCGAGGTGCTGCATCCGTACATGCGCGGCATCACCCGCATCGAACCGACCTGATCGACGGGTGACCCGCGATGACCGACACGGCTGAGCGACACCCATGAGCGACCCCGACGCTGACCCTGAATTGGGCGGCACCGAATTGGGCGACACCGATTTCGGCGACACAGTGTTCCCGGGCATACCGACGCGGGCCGACGTGCTCCGCGACCGCCGCGTGCAGTACGAGTCGGCCGGGCTCGACGTCGACGACCTGGCACCCGAGCCGGTCGACCAGTGGCGGCGCTGGCACGATCAGGCGCTCGATGCGGGCGTGGCGGAACCGAACGCCATGACCGTCGCGACGATCGGTGCCGACGGCGTGCCCGATGCGCGGATCGTGCTCGCCCGGGCGGCCGACGAGGGCGGGCTGGTCTTCTACACCAACTACGAAGGGGCGAAGAGCCGCCAACTCGACACCGTCCCGACAGCGGCGGCCGTGTTCGCCTGGCTCGACCTGCACCGCCAGGTTCGGCTGCGCGCCCGCGTCGAGCGCGTGTCGCCCGAGGAGAGCGACGCCTACTTCGCCTCGCGACCCCGCGGGAGCCAACTCGGCGCCTGGGCATCGCCGCAGAGCGACGTGATCGCCGACCGGTCCCTGCTCGACGACCGTGTGGCCCAGTTCGACAGTCGCTTCGCCGATGTCGAGGTCCCCCGCCCGGCGAACTGGGGTGGCTGGCGGCTGATCCCCTTCGAGTGGGAGTTCTGGCAGGGCCGGCCGAGCCGGCTGCACGATCGGCTCCGTTACCGATCGCTCGGCGACCCGCCCTCCTGGCACATCGACCGCCTCGCCCCCTGAGACCCGTCAACCTCCCGCTGTGGCCGATCCGTCGGGTCCGTGCGCCGGCCACGTGAGCGCCGCGTCGACCAACCCGTCGATGAGGGCGCGGGTGTGCGGCGTGAGACCCGGACCTTCCCAGTCCCACCACATCGGGCTCGCACCACGGACGCGGGGCGGCAACTCGATCTGCACCCCGCACCCCGGCGTCAGGTTCACGGGGTTGTCGGCGTGGAGTCCACGCAGGTTCGGGGGGATGCGCTCGAGATCGGTGACGATGTCGTAGGCCGGGAGCGCCCGCCGGAGCGTGCGACCGACGTGCGCCGCGAGCGTTCGGTTGCGTCCTCCGAGCAGGAGCGAGCCGAACAATCCCCGCTGCCCGAACCCGTGGATCGTGACGACGACGTCGACGTGATCGACGAAGGAACGCAGGCGCGCGGACTCGGCCGGCCGGACGAGCGTCGACGCGAGGTGCTCCCGCATGCCTTCGGGCTGCACGACCGCGTAGAGCGACGCATTGCTCCGCCGCGCCGCCTCGGCGGCGATCACGTCGGTCATCGCCTCGAGTGCCCCGCCGTGGTACGCCATGAACCCGAACGGCCCGCGCAGCTCGACGATCTCCTCGACGCCCGGTGCGGCGAGGAGTTCCGCGAATGCCGTCATCGAGCCATCCTGACCGCGCGGATCAGGTCACGTCGACACTTGCCTCTACGATGGCACCGTGCTGGTGTGGATGGACCTGGAGATGACCGGACTCGACCACACGTCGGAGGTCATCGTCGAGATCGCCACGATCGTCACCGACGACGACCTGACGATCGTCGCCGAAGGTCCCGATCTCGTGATCCACCAGCCCGACGAGGTGTTGGCGAAGATGGACCCGTTCGTCCTCGACATGCACACCCGTTCGGGATTGCTCGACGCGATCAAGGCTTCGACGATCAGCCTGGACGACGCCGGTGCCGCGACGCTCGAGTTCATCAAGCTGCACGTGCCCGAACCGATGACCGTCCCGTTGTGCGGCAACTCGATCGGGACCGATCGCCGGTTCCTCGCGGCCTACCTGCCCGACATCGAGAACCACCTCCACTACCGGTCGATCGACGTGTCGAGTGTCAAGGAACTCGTGAAGCGTTGGTATCCGACCGTCGATGCGGAGCGCCCGCACGGGCACGGGTCGCACCGGGCCCTCGACGACATCCGCGAATCGATCCGCGAGATGGCGTACTACCGCGACCGTGTGTTCGTCGATCGTTCGTCGGTGCAACCCGGCGCCGAGGCCGCTGGTGAGCAGACCGCCCACGACGCCACCGACGCCGTCTCCGCCAACGGCTGACGCCCGCACCCTCCGTTAGGTTCGCAGCATGCGTGCAGTGGTGCTTCGTTCCCACGGTGGCCCCGAGGTCCTGACCATCGAGGAGATTCCCGACCCGGTGGCCGGCCCGGGCGAGATCGTCGTCGCCGTCGAGCACACCGCCCTCAACCGGGCCGACATCCTCCAACGCATGGGGATGTATCCCGACCCGCGCCAACGTGAAATCGAAGTGCCCGGCATGGAGTACGCCGGCACCGTCCACTCGATCGGCGAAGACGTGACCGAGTGGTCGGTCGGCGACCGGGTGATGGGGATCGAGGCCGGTGGCTGCTACGCCGAGCGGGTCGTCACCCATGCCCGGCAGGCGATGCCGATCCCGTCGTCGGTGGCGACCGCCGACGCCGCGGCGATCCCCGAGGTGTTCCTCACGGCGTGGGACGCGCTGGTGGTGCAGGGTGGCCTGACGTCGGGGCGCTGGGCGCTCGTCCACGCCGGCGCGTCCGGTGTCGGTACCGCGGCGATCCAGATCGCCAAGGCGATCGGGGCACGGGTTGCGGTCACCTGCTCGGCGGGCAAGGCCGGCGAGTGTCGCCAACTCGGTGCCGATCTCGTCCTCGGACGGAGCCCGGCCGATTGGCTCGCCGAGCTGCAGGCGGCCGTCCCGACCGGGGTCGACGTCATCCTCGACGTGATCGGCGGTGACGAGGTCGGCCGGAACCTCCGCGCGGTACGGCCCGACGGCACGATCGTGCAGGTCGGGCTGATGGGGGGCGGCAGCACGGAGGTCAACGTCGGCCTCATCCTGCAGAAGCGGATCACCTGGATCGGCACCACGCTGCGGTCACGCCCGCTGGAACGCAAGGCCGGGTTGAGCCAGCGGTTCATCGACGAGATGCTGCCGCTGTTCGACCTCGGCGTCCTGCGACCGATCGTCGATTCCCGTTTTCCGCTCGACGAGATCGCGGCCGGTCATGCCCGGATGGAGTCGAACGCGAACGTGGGCAAGATCCTGATCGACGTCTGAGTCGGTCGATCTGAACTCGTTCGGTTCGTTCCGGCCCCGACCCCAAACGAACCGGTTCGTTCCGGCCCCGACCCCAAACGAACCGAACTCAACCGGGGCGGACGCGGCGACCCTTCCACGGGACCTCCCGGCCGAGTGCCGCGACGACGAAGCTGCGGGCGACGATCAGCACGAACACGGCGACGGCCACGGGAAACAGCGCCGCGGTCAGCGGGTGGATCGACCCGGCCCGTCGTCCGAGCACCCCGCACTGGAGCGCGCACAGGAGGTAGACGATTCCGGCGCGCAGCGGGTCGTGCGGCGGGAGGCCGCCGGCGAGCCACCCACCGGCGAGCGCCGCGATCCACCAGATGACCGCGAGCGCCACCCACCACCGGGTCGAACGGAAGCCGGTCGCGATCGTGCGCGTCCAGCCGTCCACGAGTTGCCGCCACCCGTCGGGGTACATCCGAAACGTCGTGTCGGGTCGCCCGGTGAAGAGAACGGCGCCGCCGGCGAGTCGAGCGAGGCCGATGTCCTCGGTGTGTCGATCGCGGACGGCCGCGTGCCCGCCGACCTCGTCGTAGCGGCGGCGGCGCATCGCGAGCACGGGCCCGAACGCCACGGTCGGATGGACACGCTCGCCGAGCACGGTGAACGCGCCCGATCCCATCAGGGCGGTCACGTTGAACAGCAGGCTGGCCTGCTCGTACCAGCGCTCCGTGCGGTGCCAAGGTTGCACCGACACCACCACGTCGGGATGCGCCAGGGCGACGCCCGCGATGTCGTCGAGGAGCTGTGTCGATGGGCGCACGTCGGCGTCGATGAACAGCAGTGTCGGCGCCGCGGTGGCGTGGGCTCCGTGCCAGCAGGCGTGCGGCTTGCCGAGCCAACCCGACGCCGGTTCGGTCGGAACGACCTGGGCGCCATGGCCCCGCGCCAACACGGCCGTGTCGTCGTCGGACTGGTCGTCGACGACGACGAGCTCGTCTCCGGGACGCAGCTGGGCGACGATCCGATCGACCACCGCGCCGATCGAACGCGCCTCGTTGCGGGCCGGGATGATCGCCGCGATCGGCTCACGCTCCGGGTGGGCGACGGTCGGCAGCGGCCGGGTCCGCCAGAGCAGCAACCAGCCGAGGAGCCAACCGATCGAGAACACCGCGAGGTCGACCGATGTCATCGACATCCATCATTCTCGAAAACCTCCTTGACCGGCGGTAGCCGATCGTGGTTTCCTGGTGACTCGTGCCTTCTGGCGCGGTGCTCGTTTCGAGCATGAACACCCGATTCCACCGACGTACACGAACCGACGAGAAAGGACGACCGATGACTCAAGTACCCACGCTCTCGATGTTCAGCGGTCGCGCGCGCTCGTCGTTCGAACAGAACTGCGGCGCGGATCGTTGGCTCGGCGGTCACACGATGCATGTCATTGGCGCAATGGCGTACTCACCGACGACCACCGCCAAGCGAAATGTGCCCGGCAACTCCGACGGAGTTCTGACGTAAGACCATCGTCAGATCACCTCTTCTGAGGCCGCCGGGTTCCGAGAACCCGGCGGCCTTTTGCTTTTCCCATATCAATCCATCCGACCCGAAAGCAACAGAAAGACAGGACATGACACCCACCACTGCACCCGACCGACCGAGGCTCATCGGTCCGAGCCACCCACTCGTGCTCGACCCGATCACCCTCAGCCCGATCACGGTCAAACCCACCACCAGCCGTACCACCAGCCCGTCACCAGCCCAATCACCAACAAGGACCACGACATGACAGCGCTGCTCGATTCCCCCACCTTCGAACGCCTCGCCGGGCGCATCGACACATTGGAACCCGACAGTCCACCTGGCGACGAACGTCTGCCCGGCCAGAAGGCGCCGGTCGCTCGGTGCGCCGACGGCCACGGCACGATGGTCGGGCTGTTCTTCTCGGACAACATCATCGACATCGCCCGGGCGAAGGCGATGTGCGGACTCTGCCCGCTGAGCGAGTCGTGCCTCCAAGGCGCGCTCGAACGGGAAGAGCCGTGGGGCGTCTGGGGCGGCGAGCTGCTCTCGGGCGGCCGCATCATCGCCAACAAGCGCGCCTGCGGGCGTCCGCCGACCCGTCCTCGTCCGGAGATGATCATCGACGAGCTCGGCCCGGTCGGCGTCGTCGCCTGATCGCTCGACCGATTGCACGACCTGGCACGGCAGGTCGGTCGGAACGTTTCGTTCGTTCCGACCGACCTGACGGGGTGTGCTCGGTACGATTCGGTCGATGAAGGTTGCTCGGCCGCGGCTGCTCGTCGCGTCCCTGGTGGTCGCCGCGTTCGTGATCGGCGGGTTCGTCTGGGTCATGTCGTCCCGCGACTCCGGCGACGGCGAGATCGACGCCGTCCTGCGCGACCCGCAGGACGTCCAGGCCTTTCCCACCGACGGCCTCGCCAACGACGACGTGCAGGGCGACCCGTTCCCCACTGCCGTGTTCCTCGATCGCGACGGCAACGAGGTCACCTCGGAGTCGCTGCTCGGTGGGCCGCTCGTCGTCAACCTGTGGTTCAGCTCGTGCGCCCCGTGTGCGAAGGAGCTCCCGGCGTTCGCCGCGGTCGATGCAGACGTCGACGACGTGCAGTTCATCGGCGTCAACACGATCGACTCGGTGGAGGACATGGAGCGTTTCGCCGGCGACCGCGGTGTGGAATACGAACTCCTGCGCGACAACTATGCGGAGCTCGCCGACGGCATCGGCGCGGTGGCCTTCCCGATCACACTGTTCGTCGACTCGCAGGGGATGATCGTCGACCAGACCGGTCCGCTCGACGAGGGCGAGCTCCGATCGAAGGTGGCCGAACTCGAGGCGCACGAGGCGTCGACGTGACGCTCTCGTTCATCCGCGGTCTCGTCGCCGCCGTCAACCCCTGCGGGTTCATCCTCCTGCCCACGTACCTCATGTACTTCCTCGGCCTGGAAGGTGCCCGCCCCGGCACGCAGCGGGCGACGCTGCGCCGCGCGCTGCTGGTCAGCGCCTCACTGTCGGCCGGATTCCTCGCCGTGTTCCTGGTGGCCGGCGCGATCTCCTACAACTTCACCACCTGGATCAACGAGAACTCCAAGTACGCGACCGGTCGTGATCGGCGCGTCACTGCTGGTGCTCGGCATCGCCATGCTGTGCGGTTACAAGCTGCCGTACGTGACGCCCGGCATCAGCACCGGCGACTCCACCGAGCGAACGGTCCGCGCCATGTTCGTGTTCGGGATCGCCTTTGCGGTCGCGTCGATCGGCTGCACGATCGGGCTGTTCATCGCCACCGTGTTCAGCACGTCGGCACGCGAAGGCGTGGTCGCCGGTGTCGGCAACGTTCTCGCCTACGGCGCCGGGATGGCCCTCCTCGTCAGCGCACTGACGATCGCGTTGGCCTTCGCCAACACCTCGCTGCTGAAGGTCCTGCGGTCGGGCATGCCGTACGTCGATCGGATCGCGGCGGGGTTCGTGGTGCTGTCGGGCATGTACCTGCTCTGGTACTTCTACTGGGTCGATCTCCGCGAGGACGGTGACCCGATCACCGACTGGGCCCAGGAACGCCAGGCGCAGGCCACACAGTTCCTCGACGACAACTGGCGCGCCGTCGGATTGGTGCTCGTCCTGGTCGTCGGCGCGGCGATCACCTACGTGTGGTTCCGCCCCGACGCGGAGCCGGACGGACCTGACGCGTCGTCCGACTCCTCGGCGTCGCTGCCGGAATCGGCCGCTCAGAGGTAGTCGATCGATCGGGCGTGTGCCGTGAGCTCGTCACGATGGTCGGGATGGGCGACGGCGATCAGGTTCTGCGTTCGTTCCTTGATCGACCGGCCACGCAGCTCGGCGACACCCCATTCCGTGACGATCTTGTCGACGGTGTTCTTCGGCGTGGTCACCACGTCGCCGGCCGCCAGCTGCGGCACGATCCGCGACGCGCCGCTCGACGTGGTCGAGTGCAGGACGACGAAGCCCTGGCCGCCCTCGGAGTACATCGCGCCGCGGGCGAAGTCGTTCTGGCCACCCGACGACGAGAAGTAGTTCCCGTCGATCGTCTCCGACGCGCACTGACCGATGAAGTCGACGGTGAGCGTGGCGTTGACCGACACGAAGTTGGGCTCGTTGGCGATGATCCGCGGGTCGTTCACGTACCGCACGGTGTGCAACTCGACCGCGGTGTTCTCGTGCAGGAACTCGTGCAGCCGGTTGGTGCCCAGCGCGAACGTGCCGACGGTCTTGGTCCGATTCAGCCGCTTGCGTACCCCGTTGACGACCCCGGCCTCGATCAGTTCGACGACGCCGTCGGACAGCAGCTCGGTGTGGATGCCGAGATCGCGATGGTCGGCGAGGGCCGCCATGATCGCGTTGGGGATCGCGCCGATTCCCGTCTGGATGGTGGCGCCGTTCGGGATCCGCTCCGCCACGAAGCCGGCGATCAGTTGATCGGCCTCGCGGGGCGCCTTCGGCGGTACCTCGATCAGCGGCCGGTCGCTGCGGCACCAGCCGACGACCTGTGACACGTGCACCTGATTGCGCCCGAACGTCTGCGGCATCGCCTCGGTCACCTCGAGGAAGAACCGGGCGCGTCCGATGAAACTCGCCGTGTAGTCGGCCGACACGCCGAGGGAGAAGTAGCCGTGCCGGTCGGGCGGGGAGGCAGCGGCGATCACGAGCGGGTCGGCCGCGCGCATCTGCATCAGTTGGTACACCTCGGAGAAATGCGCGGGCACCAGCCCGATGGTGCCCGCCGCGAAGTGCGGTCGCGTCACGTGCGACAGGAAGTAGGAGATGTGTTTCAGTCGGTCGCCGAACTCCCCGGCCAGGTACGCGCCGTTCGTGCAACGCGTGCATCTGGTGCACGCGGATCCCCTCGATGTTGGGGGCGTCCGCGGCGGCCGCGTCCTCGAGGGCGTCGAGCACCGCCGTCGGCTCGCCGTTGGCGAGCGGCACGATGAGTTGTGTCCCGGGCTCCACGACGTCGACGATGTCGGACGCCACGTTGGGCGCGGTGCGGATGGTGTCGAGCGCTCCGACCATTCCGCCACCGTACGCGGCCCGGCTTGCTGACGCGCTCAACTCGATCGTTACGGTCGGGGACGATGTCCGAGCACCCCGACCCCGCCGACGTGCCGATCCATCCCGCGGCCACCGTCATGCTGATCCGTGACCCCGACCCTGCCCAGGATCGGGGAGTCGCCGGTGCGGGATCGACGGGCGTCGAGGTGTTCATGCTCCGGCGCACGACGAAGGCCGCGTTCGGTGCCGGCATGATGGTCTTTCCGGGTGGTCGTGTCGACGACGCCGACGGCGCGGCCGACGTGGCGGCCTGCTGCACGGGGCTCGACGACCGCTCCGCATCCGAGCGGCTCGGTCTCCCGTCGGGAGGACTCGCCTACTGGACGGCCGTCGTGCGCGAATCGTTCGAGGAGGCAGGCGTCCTGCTCGCCCGGCCCCGTGCCGGCGGACGGCCGACGATCGGAGCCGACGACCGACGCCGCGTCCACGACGGTGAGCTGTCGATGGCCGAACTGTGCGCCCGCGACGACCTCGTCATGGACCTGTCGGGCATCCACTACATCGACCACTGGGTGACGCCGCTCGGCGAACGCCGTCGCTTCGACACTCGCTTCTTCCTCGCCGAGGTGCCCGCCGGACCAGGATCTCGCTCCACGACGACAAGGAGACCGTCGACAGCCTCTGGATCCGACCCGCGGAAGCGCTCGAGATGTACGAGGACCAGCGGATGACGATGATGCCGCCGACGATCCTGAACCTCGGCCGGCTGGCGGACTATCGCTCGGTCGCCGCACGGCGCTCGAGGTGGCGATGGCCTCCGATCGGCCCGCACCGATCCAGCCGTACCTCCGCCACGACGCCGACGGCCGGGTGACCGGGGTGTCGCTCCCGTGGGACGACGACTACGAATCACTCGGCGGGACGCCGCCTTACTGACCAGCGTCCTACTGGGCGCTCTGGGCCGCGTCGAGTTCGGCGAACGCCGCGTTGACGGTGTCGAACAGGCGCGCCGAGCAGCCTGCCATGTCGACGTCGTCGGCCGGTTGCACCGGTGCGATGTCGGTGACGATCCGATCGGCGATCATCCGGAACACGTCGGCGGCCTCGCCGACGCCGTCGATCGACACCGGTGTACCGGCGTCGCCGGCGGCGGACACCGACGGCTCGAGCGGGATCTGCCCGAGCAACGGCGCACCGATCGAATCGGCGAGGGCCTGGCCCCCGCCGGAGCCGAACAGCGCGTACGACTCGCCGTGGTCGCACGTGAACGTGCTCATGTTCTCGATCACGCCGACGACCCCCAGGAAGCTGCGCCTGGCCATGTCGGCGGCGCGCTGGGCCACCTTCTGGGCGGCGAGCGCGGGCGTCGTGACGACGATGAGATCGGTGCGCGGCAGCATCCGGGCGAGGCCCATCTGGACGTCTCCGGTCCCCGGTGGCATGTCGATCAGGAGGTAGTCGAGGTCGCCCCAGCGCACGTCGCGCAGGAACTGCTCGACCGCCTTGGTGAGCATGAGGCCGCGCCACATCAGGGCGGTCTCCTCGTCGACGAGGAAACCGGTCGACACGACCTTCAGCAGGCCGTCGCCCACGACGCGCTCGTTCGGGATGATGAGCGGCTTCGGCGCACCGTCGATCTGGCGGGCCTCCATCCGTTCGCTGATGCCCAACAGGCGCGGCACCGAGAATCCCCAGATGTCGGCGTCGAGCACCCCGACGGTGAACCCCTTGGCGGCGAGGGCGGCGGCGAGGTTGACGGTGACCGAACTCTTGCCCACCCCGCCCTTACCGCTGGCGATGGCGAGCACGCGGCACGAGGCCGGGACCTCGGTGTCGGCGGCGTTCTCGCGAGCGTTCCAACGCGCCTTGGTCATGACGGCACTGCGCTCGTCGGCGTCCATCTCGCCCCACACGATCGTGACGCCCGTGACCCCGGGGTGCAGCGTGAGCCGGCTCTCGATCTCGCGCTTGATGTCGGCACGCAGCGGACAGCCCTTGATCGTGAGTTTGACCTCGACGGTGACGATTCCGTCGGGCGCGACCTCGGCGCGTGGCACCATGCCGAGCGTGACGATGTCGGCGCCGAGCTCGGGGTCGATGACGGAGCCGAGCACCTCCATCACCTGCTCGGTGGTCGGTGGCGTTGCCATGCCGACGATTTTACCGGCCGTTTCCGTGTAATCTCGTTTTGTGGATTCTGAGTTCGCGTCGAACCGGCAGCTCGACCTGCTGAAGGCGCTGGGTGACAACACGCGCTACGCGATCTATCTCGAGCTCGCCCGGTCGCCACGGCCGCTGACGACCGCCGACATCGCCGAATCGCTCGAGCTCCACCCGAACACGGTCAGGCCCCACCTCGAGCGGATGCGCGACATCGGGCTCCTCGATGTGGCCGTCGGCGGCCGGGGCGACGTCGGCCGGCCCCAGCACCGCTACTCGGTGGCGGCCGATGCACCGTCGCTCGGCCTCGAGCCACCGACGATGCCGATGCTGGCGCGCATGCTGTTGCACATGGCGCAGCGCCTGGACGGCAGCACCGACGACGCCGTCGAGGTGGGACGCCACGAGGGGATCGCCCGCGCCGACCGGTACCGACGGTCGCCGTCCACGCTCGAAGCGCTCGTCTCCGACCTCGATCGCCTCGGGTTCGATCCGATCGTCAGCGACGACCCGCGCGACGACGAGGTCGCGGTCGTCGCCTTCGCCAACTGTCCGTTCTCGCCCCTCGCCGTCGAGCACCCGGAGCTCGTGTGCGGACTGCACCGAGGGCTCGTCGCCGGCTTCGTCGAGGCGATGGCCGACACCGAGGTCCGCGAGTTCTGCTCGATCACGAGCCGCACCCCGTGCCGCGTCACGCTCTCGACCGGTCCGGGACCGAGCGAACTCGCCCGCACGGCATGACAGCTTGCGGAGCCGACGCGCGCCAGTATCATGAACGAACCGACACCAGGAGGTCCCCCAATGATCACGCTCACCGATTCCGCCGCCGTCAAGGTTCGCCAGCTGCTCGCCGACGAAGGCGCCCAGGATCTGGCGTTGCGTGTTGCCGTTCGCCCCGGTGGGTGCAGCGGGTTCTCGTACGAGATGTTCTTCGACGGTGACATCGCCGCCGACGACAACCAGGCGACCTACGGCGACGACGGCCTCGTCAAGGTGGTCGTCGATCCGGCGTCGGCGCAGCTCCTCGAAGGTGCGACGCTCGACTACAAGGACGGCCTCGACCAGTCCGGGTTTGCGATCACCAATCCGAACGCCTCGCGCACCTGCGGCTGCGGCTCCAGCTTCAGCTGACCACGACGTAACCCGGACCTGACCCGGACGGTCGGGTCGTGACGCCCGGCGTCAGGCCAGTGAGCGGTCGAGCACCTCGACCAACTCGGCCGTGTTGAACACGGCGTCGATCCGTTCGAGGATCACGCCATCGGTGTCGGTGACGAACAGCACCGGTTCGTAGAACAGGTGCAGCGCGTCCACGGCCGGGGTCAGCGTCGTCCCGGTGTCGTCGGTGTACACCTCGGCGTGGACGAACACGTGCGTGTCGGCGTAGTCGTCGTGCACCTCGATCAGCGACTCCAGCCCCGGCGCACAGACACCCGTGGTGCAGAACGCCGGCGTGCCGACGTAGTACGCCACCTGCTTGCCGGAGGCGAGCGCCTCGGTGAGCGTGATGTCGTGGAACGGACAGGCTTCGGGCTCGCGGGTGCAGATCGGATCGACCCCGGCGGGGGCGGTGACGGTCGGCGTGTCGAGCGGCGGCAACGGCTGACCGGGGATCGGCACCACGACCTTGCTCGGATCGGCCACGTCGAAACTGGCGCCTTCCGCGCTGACCGCCCTCGACCTGCAAGCTGTAGAAACCCGGGGTCTCGAGCGTGGTGTGGAAGTCGTAGTAGGGCGCCGGTACCGCGTCGCGGCGGACTGCCTCGATGCGATCGCCGAGGGCGGCGCCTTGCTCGTCGAGCACCTGCGCCCCGAGCGTCGCCGGGACCTCCTGCAACAACGCGCCGTCGCCGTCCGAGAGGCTCACCGGCAGGCGCACCGGACCCGGGACCTGCACCGCCTGCGGGAAGCGCTGCACGATCGTGTAGCCGCCCGTCGGGGTGCTGCCCCCGCCGGCGGCGGCCGATCCCGCCGTGGTGCCGGCGGCATCGACCGATCCGGCCGGCGACGACGATGCATCGTCGGATTTGCCGCACGCGGCGAGGGCGCCGGTGGCGAGCACGGTGGCGATGAAGCCCCGCCGTGTCCAGGCGGGTGTCGCCGGCCCGCGGTCGTTCGTGTCAGCGGCGTTCATATCGCCTCGACGATACGTCCCCGTCCTGATCTCCCGGCCGCGGACGGGCAGTATTGTCGGCCCGATGAGCAAACCCCTCGGTCCGTACAGTCCGGTCGTCCGCGCCGGTGACTTCATCGTGGTCTCGGGTCAGGGCGGCATGGCCGACGGAGCGGTGGTCGAGGGTGGCGTCGCGGCCGAGACGACCCAGACGATGAAGAACGTGGCCGCGCAGTTGGCCACGGTCGGCGCCGAGTTGACCGACATCGTCAAGACCACGTGCTTCCTCACCGACATGGAGAACTTCGCCGCCTTCAACGCCGCCTACGCCGAAGCACTGGGAAGCCACCGCCCGGCGCGGTCCACGGTGGCGGTCGCGGGACTGCCGGCCGGGTTCCTGGTCGAGGTCGAGGCCTGGGCGTACAAGCCCCAGTGACGCTGGTGCTCCTGATGCGGGTGCAAGCGTGAGCCAGGAACCCGTTCGCTGTGCCTGGGCGCTCGGCGGTGGGCCGTCGATCGGTACGGCGTACATCGACTACCACGACACCGTCTGGGGCGTCCCCGAGCGCGACGAGCGGACCCTGTTCGAGTTCCTGATCCTCGAAGGGGCGCAGGCCGGATTGTCGTGGTCGACGATCCTGCGCAAGTTCGAGTCGTACCGCCTGGCCTTCGCCGGGTTCGATCCGGCCACGGTCGCCGCGTTCGGCGACGCCGACGTCGAACGTCTGCCTGGCCGACCCGGGGATCGTCCGCAACCGCGCCAAGGTGTCGGCCGCGATCGGCAACGCCCGCGCCTGGCTCGAGGTCGACGATCCGGTGCAGCTGCTGTGGTCGTTCACCGACGGCGTCACGATCCAGAACGACTGGCCGGCCATGTCGTCGCTGCCCGCCGAGACCGACGAGTCGCGAGCGATGAGCAAGGAGCTCAAGCGACGGGGATTCCGGTTCGTCGGGCCGACGATCTGCTACGCGCTCATGCAGGCGACCGGGATGGTCAACGACCATGTCGTCGATTGCTTTCGGCATGCGGAGTGCCGGGCAGTAGCCTGACGTCGTGCCCGGTGCCGTGATCATCGTCCTCGTCCTGCTGCTGTTCCCGGTGCTCGTGATCATGAGCGGTGCGGTGGCGTCGGCGCTGATCGGAGAGTTCCTCTTCCGCGACGGCGTGGCACGCAACGAGGGCAGCGAGCTGCTCGAACTCGACGACTGAACGGGCCGCTGATGCATCGGCAGGACGCCTCGATCGAGGTGCTCACCCAGGCCATCGTCCGTTACTCGATCGGCCGCCTGCGCATGGATCCGCCGCCGCTCGACCAGGCCGCGTTCGCCCGCCGAGCTGAGGGCGATGGCCGGCCGCACCATCACGCCAGGCGGGCTTGGCGGGCTCGAAGCACTCCGGATCTTCGGCGACGTGCTCGCCCCGGCGTGCATCTCGGTCGATCATCCCCGGTTCCTGTCGTTCGTTCCCGCCGCGCCCACCGAGGCGTCGATCCTGTTCGATCTCGTCGTCGGTGCATCGAGCGTGTACGCCGGCTCGTGGCTCGAAGGGGCCGGCGCGATCTTCGCCGAGAACGAGGCGCTGCGGTGGATCGCCGACCTCGTCGGCCTGCCCGCCGGCGCTGGCGGTGTGTTCGTCAGTGGCGGCACGGGCGGCAACCTGAGCGCACTGATCGCGGCACGGTGGGACTGGCGGCATCGCGCCGACGGCGCACACGACCGCACCCGCGGGTTGATCGTGGCCTCGTCCGGAGCCCACTCGTCGGTGGTCCAGGCCGGGCGGGCGATGGATGCCGACGTCGCACTCGTGCCCGCCGACGAGCGCGGACGGCTCACCGAAGCGGCGTTGCGCGACACGGTCGAGGCACTGTCCGACGACGATCGCGCCCGGCTGTTCGCCGTCGTGGCCACCGCCGGCACCACGAACGCCGGCGTGGTCGACGACATCGCGGGCGCCGCCGCGGTGAAGTCCGAACTCGGCACGTGGCTGCACGTCGACGGCGCCTACGGGGGCGCGGCCCTGGCGGCGCCGAGCGTGCGCGACCTGTTCGTCGGGATCGAGCACGCCGACAGCTTCATCGTCGACCCGCACAAGTGGTTGTTCGCGCCGTTCGATTCGTGCGCGCTGCTCTATCGCGACCCGGTGATCGCCCGGGCCGCCCACACCCAACACGCGGCCTACCTCGACGTGCTGCACGCCGACGATCCGGCGGACGAACCGTGGAACGCTGCCGACTACGCACACCACCTCTCGCGCCGAGCCCGCGGCCTGCCACTCTGGTTCAGCCTGGCCACCCACGGCACGGCGGCATATTCCGAGGCGGTCGAAACCACGCTCCGCGTCACCCGCGAGGGCGCCGACCTCATCGCCGACGCACCCCACACCGAGTTGGTGATGGAACCGGAGTTGTCGATCCTGCTGTTCCGCCGCATCGGCTGGTCGGCGGTCGACTACCAGGCCTGGAGTGACGCCGAACTCGAATCCGGCCGTTCGTTCGTCGTGCCGACCGCCTGGCAGGGAGAGGTGCTGCTGCGGCTGTGCATCGTGAATCCGCTGACGACCGTCGACGACCTTCGGCACATCGTCGATTCGCTCGCGGCCGAGCGCCCCGCGCCATGAGCGCGGAGCCCACGGCGGCCGACCTGGTCATCCGCAACGCCCGCTGCGTCGCGACGATGGACGGCGAGCGCCGGGAACTCGACGGCGGATGGGTGGCCGTCACCGACGGGTTGATCAGCGCCGTCGGCACGGGCGAGGCCGCCGGCCGGCCGGACGACGATCGATGCCACCGACTGCCTCGTCACGCCGGGCCTGATCAACTCGCACCACCACCTGTTCCAGAACCTGACGCGGGCGTACCCGCCGATGACCGACAAGCCCTTGTTCGGCTGGCTGCAGTCGTTGTACCCGCTGTGGCGGGCTCTCGACACCGAAGCGGCGTACGTGTCGGCGTGGGTCGGTCTGGCCGAGCTGGCGCTGTCGGGCTGCACCACGTCGACCGACCACCTGTACCTGCATCCCCGTGGCGCAGGCGACCTGCTGACGGCCGAGATCGAGGCGGCCCGTGACCTCGGGATGCGGTTCCATCCCACCCGCGGCTCGATGTCGTTGTCGGTGAAGGACGGCGGACTCCCGCCAGACGACGTGGTGGCCGACGACGACGAGATCCTCGCCGCCTGTGCCGAGGCTGTCGCGCGCCACCACGATCGGTCGTACGGTGCGATGACCCGGATCGCGCTCGCGCCGTGTTCGCCGTTCTCGGTGACCGAGGAGCTGATGGTGCGGACCGCCGAGCTCGCGGCGCAACTCGACGTTCGTCTGCACACCCACTTCGCCGAGAACGCCGAGGACGACGAATTCAGCCTCGCGACGTTCGGCTGCCGACCGATGGAGTACCTCGAACGCACCGGGTGGTGCACGAGCCGCACGTGGGTCGCGCACTGTGTGATGCCGAACGCCGACGAGATCGTCCGGCTCGGTGCGGCCGGGGTCGGTGCCGCCCACTGCCCGTCGAGCAACCTGATCCTGTCGTCGGGCATCGCGCCGGTCGTCGACCTGCGCGCCGCTGGAGTGAAGGTCGGCCTGGGCGTCGACGGGTCGTCCTCCGCCGACTCCGGGTCGCTCTGGCTCGAGGCACGTCAGGCGATGCTGCTTGCGAAATTGCGTGACGGGGCGGGCGCCGGCAACCGCGCGGATGGCGCTCGAGGTGGCCACGCTCGGTGGTGCCGGCTGTCTGGGTCGCGAAGGTGAGCTCGGCGTGCTCGCGCCGGGCGCGGTCGGCGACGTGGCGGTGTGGCCGCTCGTCGGGCCGGCGTTCGCCGGCGCCCTGGCTGATCCTGTCGAGGCGTGGCTGCGCTGCGGTCCGGTGACGGCCCGCCACACGGTGGTCGCCGGTCGCCCGGTGGTCCGTGACGGCATGCTCGTCACCGACCGCGTGGCGGAGATGTTGTCGGCTCATACCCGGCTGGCCAGGCAAATCCAGCAGCTGTGACTCCTGTTCCGCTCTGAGGGGTGACACGTCCCGAGCCCGGCAGGTCGCCAGAATGATGGGGTGAACCCCCTTCGCACGAAGATCCTGTCGTCCGCGCTCGCCGTCGGGGCAGTGCTGGTGGCCGTGTCCGGCTGCACCGAGGCGGGCACCGCAGCCTCCAACGCCGACGCGCCGCTGCCCACGATCGGCATCGGCGGCGATCTGTCCGGGGCCGAGACGATCCCCGGTGGTCTGCAGGCCGACGACAGCGACGCCATCGAGTCGATCGTGATGATCGGCGACTCGATCACGGAGGGGTCGACCGAGGCGTTGAACGCTCGATTCGCGGCGGCCGGGTACGACGACGTGCTGATCGAGGCGCAACGCGGCAAGCGGATGGACACATCGACGCGGGACAATCCGAGCGGCGTGAAGGTGGCCGACTTCATCACGGGCGGCGACGACGACCACGAGGGCGAACTGTGGGTGGTGGCGCTCGGCACGAACGACGTCAACCAGTACGGGAGCCCCGACGAGCTCGCCGTCGCGGTGGACGAGATGCTCGACGCCGTTCCCGACGACGTGCCGCTGGTGTGGGTCGACACGTACTACCGCGACCAACTCGAGGGCGCGGCGATGGTCAACACCGTCGTCGCCGACCGGCTCGCCCGCCGGGGCAACGCGGTGATGGCCCGGTGGAGTGACGCGGCCGGTGGCGACGGCGTGGTCAGCAAGGACGGCGTGCATCCCACCGACGACGGCCAGCTCGTGTTCGCCGACGTCGTCGTGTCAGAAGTCGACGAATTCCTCGGCCGCTGACCCCCGAAACCGTCGTTTGCGTCAGGATTTCTGAGGACCGGCCCTCAGAAATCCCGACGCAAACGATGATTTGAGGCGGCTCGGGCGGGTGGGGTCAGGGGCGGTTCAGCTGTCCCAGCGGGACTGGCCGAAGCGGTAGCCGACGGAACGGACCGTCTGGATCAGGTTGGCGTGCTCCTCGCCGAGCTTGGCCCGGAGACGCCGGATGTGCACGTCGACGGTGCGGGCGCCGCCGTAGTACTCGTAGCCCCACACCCGGCTGAGGAGGATCTCGCGGGTGAACACCTTGCCCGGGTTCTGGGCGAGGAACTTCAGCAGCTCGTACTCCATGTACGTCATGTCGAGCGGCCGTCCGGCGATCGACGCCTGGTAGGTCTCGAGGTTGAGCGTGAGTTCGGCGTACTCGACGAGATCGGCGCGCTGCACGTCGACATCGGCGGCCAGCAGATGGCGCAGGCGCGCCTCCAGTTCGGCCGGATGGAACGGCGTGAGGCAGAAATCGTCGAACAGGTCGTCGCGGTGCTCGAGTTCGGCGAGCTGGGCGCCACCGATGAGGAGCATCACCGGAGTGGACGCGTCGGCGTGCTTGCGCATCGCCCGCAGGAACGACCAGGCGCCTTCGGGATCGGACGTGGCGTCGACGATCGCGCCGGCCCACCCGCCCTGCGGTTCGCTCTCGGCCACGGCCGCACCGGCGGCGACGGCCTTCCAGCTGTAGCCGGCGAGGTCGAGCGTGCGCGCCAGATCGGGCGTCGCGGGGTCGGGGACCACGACCAACATTTGAGCGACGGCGACAGGCATCAGAGCGCCGTGAGGTAGCGATCTCGCTCGAAGGCGCTGACGTGCGTCTTGTACCCGCGCCATTCGCTGCGCTTGTTGCGCAGGAACCACTCGAAGATGTGCTCGCCGAGCGCCTCCTGGACGAGCGTGGATCGCTCCATGACGGCGAGCGCCTCGGCCAGCGACTGCGGAATCTGCTTCACGCCGAGCTTCTCGAGCACCTCGTCGCCGATCTCGAACAGGTTGGCGTCGGCCTCGTCGGGCAGTTCGTAACCCTCCTCGACGCCGCGCATCCCGGCGGCGAGCATCAGGCTGAAGGCGAGGTACGGGTTGCACGCGGGGTCGGCCGACCGGTACTCGATGCGGGTGGCGAGCGGGTTGCCGCGCTTGGGGATCGGCACGCGGATGAGCCCCGAACGGTTGTTGCGGGCCCAGCTGACGTGGACCGGGGCCTCGTATCCCGGGACCAGGCGCTTGTAGCTGTTGACCGTCTGGTTGGTGACGGCGGTGATCTCGGCGGCGTGGCGCAGCAGGCC
Organism: Ilumatobacteraceae bacterium; assembly: GCA_963752815.1. Lineage (GTDB taxonomy): Bacteria > Actinomycetota > Acidimicrobiia > Acidimicrobiales > Ilumatobacteraceae > Sva-07. The sequence continues at coordinate 854,195 of CAVVZI010000015.1, forward strand.
GGCCATGAACGACTTGGCGACGTCGGAGAGGCCGTAGGGGTCGTTGCCGTCGTGGAACGCGTTCTCGTCGCCGCGGAACAGCGAGAGGTGGACGTGCATGCCCGAACCCTGCACCCCCTCGAGCGGCTTGGGCATGAACGTGGCGTGCACGTTCTCACGGGCCGCCACCTCGCGCACGACGAGACGGAACGTCATCATGCTGTCGGCCATCGTCAGCGCGTCGGTGTGGCGCAGATCGATCTCCTGCTGACCCGGAGCGTCCTCGTGGAAGCTGTACTCGACCGGGATCCCCATGTTCTCCAGCGTGCGGATGGTGCGTTTGCGCAGCTCACCGGTGACATCGTTCGTGGTGAGGTCGAAATACCCACCCCGGTCGATCGGCTCGGGCAGCGCACCCTCGACGAGCGGCTTGAAGTAGAAGAACTCGACGTCGGGGGCGATGTAGAACGTCAGGCCCTTCTCGTGGGCGGCCTGCACGTGGCGGCGCAGCACCTGGCGCGGATCGCCCTCGAACGGCGTGCCGTCGAGGTGATGGATGTCGCAGAAGATCCGCGCTTCGGGCGCCTTGGGATCACCCCAGGGGAGCAACTCGAACGTGTCGGGGTCGGGAATCGCCAGCACGTCCGACTCCTGCACCCGGGAGAACCCGTCGATCGACGAGCCGTCGAACGACATCCCGTCGCTCAGCGCGTTGTCGAGTTCGGCCGGCGAGATCGCGAGGCTCTTCAGCGTGCCCAGCACGTCGGTGAACCAGAGCCTGACCAGGCGCACGCCGCGTTCTTCGACGCTGCGGAGCACATAGTCACGCTGTTGGTCGAGCATGTCGTCGTCCATTTCCTGATTCTGTCGTGGTGGGAGTGAGAAAAGACAGGGCGGGAGCCGAAGCCCCCGCCCTGTTCGGACCGAATTCGTCAGGCGAACGTCAGTTCATCGCGCCGCAGACGGTCTCCACCATCAGTCGGGCCACGATGTAGGGGTCGATGTTGGCGTTCGGGCGACGGTCTTCGAGGTAGCCCTTCTTGTCGACGGCGACCTGCCACGGGATGCGGATCGAGGCACCGCGGTCGGAGACGCCGTAGCTGAACTGGTCGTGGCGCTGGGTCTCGTGGGCGCCGGTGAGGCGATCCTCGATGCCCACGCCGTAGTTGGCGATGTGGAGTGCGGTCTTCTTCTCGAGCGCCTTGCAGGCTGCCTCGATGTAGTCGTAGCCGCCGTCCTCGCGCATCTCCTTCGTCGAGAAGTTGGTGTGGGCGCCGGCGCCGTTCCAGTCGCCCTTGGCCGGCTTGGCGTCGAGGGTGGCATTGATGCCGTAGTCCTCGCCGATCCGGTAGAGCAACCAACGGGCGACCCACAGTTCGTCGGCGACTTCGAGCAGGCCGGCCGGGCCCACCTGGAATTCCCACTGGCCGGGCATCACTTCGGCGTTGATCCCGGAGATCGACAGGCCGGCCTCGAGGCAGGCGTCGAGGTGGTCCTCGACGAGGTCACGACCGTGGATCTCGTCCTCGCCGACGCCGCAGTAGTAGCCACCCTGTGGCTCGGGGTAGCCGGCCGGCGGGAAGCCGTACGGGCGACCGTTCTTCATCAGGGTGAACTCCTGCTCGATGCCGAACAGCGGCTCGTGCTTCTTGTACTTCTTCGCCGTCTTGACGGCGGCGGCGCGGGTGTTGGTCGGGTGCGGCTTGCCGTCGACGAGGTAGACCTCGGTCATCACGAGCACGTTGTCGCCGCCGCGGATCGGGTCCGGGTAGACGGCGACGGGCTTGAGCACACAGTCGCTCTTGTCGCCGGTGGCCTGGTTCGTGCTCGAACCGTCGAACCCCCAGATCGGAAGCTCACCGTCACCGGTGATGATCTTCGTCTTGGAACGGAGCTTCGGAGTCGGCTCCGTGCCGTCGATCCAGATGTACTCAGCCTTGTAGACCACTGTTGTCCTCAATCTTTCACGGATTCACTTGGGGCCGGACGGCTTCGAAACTGACCGCCCGATGGCGTGCGGCATCGTCGCAGCGACCCGTTGCCGAGCGGTTGCTCCGTTGTGAACGGCGCGTTAATTCGGTCAACGGACTGTTTCGGCTGTCTCACAACGGCCGGTCCGTCCGTCCGATTGTCGCATGCGGCCCGCCGGGCGGACAATCAGTCGCCGGTGCCGTCAGTCGCCCGTGACGGTCTGTTCGCTGAAGTCGGGGTCGGCCTCGATCTGTTCGTCGGTGAACGCGACGGAGCGCCAGTCCTTGGACGCGAAGCGCACCGTTTGCGAGTCGAACAGCGGCGAGTCTCGATCGCCCGTCTCGCCGTAGGTGAGCAACGACCACGCCTGCACCGGGCCGGCGGAGTAGTCGACGGTCATGATGAAGCTCGTGCCGAAGTTCACCGGGTAGCCGTCGGCGCGCAGTGGACTGCCGTCGGCGACCGGCTCACCGCGGTCGGCGCTCGGCTCGGTCGAGGTCGAGAAACCCGACCACGACACGATGTTCGTCGTGCCGTCGACCTCGGTCCCTCCGTGCAACGGGATGCGTTCGCCGGAACGCTCGGTGAACTGCGCCGATCCGAGTGTGGAGTCGACCGAGAACCCGGCGCCCGTGATGATGTCGACGGCGGTCGCCATCGCCATCAGCAGGGGTGTGGTGTCGGGATTCGGCACGGCGGGCGACGCGGTCGGTGCGGTCGGGTCGAACTGGTCGACGAAGAGCGGGCCGGTGTTCGTGCGGTCGGCCGAACTGAATCGTGACATCGTCTCGCGCCACACCAGCGGCCCGGCGCGGTCGAGGTCGTAGCGTCCGTCCCAGGCCGCCAGCACGTCGCACGCCGCGGTGAGGTCGACGTCGCGGGCCGGTTTGCTGATCGTGACCCCGTCGGCAGCGAGCACGTCGGGGAGCGTGACGACCGGTGTCGCCCGGCACGCCGCGACGGCTGCCTCGCGGAGCAACAGCGCGGTCTGGGCGGTGTTGTCGAAGGCCGCGTCGCGCGCCTCGAGGCCGGAGAACTGGCCGTCCGCGCCGGCGAGCCCGAGCGCGTTGGCGGCGCCGAGGACCGAGGCGTTCTGCCGGCTGCGCATCGAGACCGGCGTCTGCTGCGACCCGTGGAGGATCGAGTAGTCGCCGGTGAGCTCGAACTCGGCGCTCGGCACCCAGAAGCTGTCGTTGGCGTTGAACACGTAGTCGGTGCGTTCGACCATCGGCATCTCGTCGAACGGTTCGAGGCCCGGGTCGCGCGCACCGTCGACCACCTGCCAGTCGTTGGCGGTGGTCGACCCGTCGAGCAGGACGAAGCCGTTGTCGTAGGCGACTTGCGTGACCGGGTCGACGAAGCGCTTGGCGAGATAGGCGTCCTGCGCCTCGGGGCTGAGCTTGGGGGTGGCGGAGGTGTCGCCGTACCACACGCGACCGTCGGCACCCGTTGCCACCGTGTTGAACAGTGGAACACCCTGGTACGTGCGGTTCAGTTCGATCAGGTCGTCGATGCTCTGCACCTTGGGCAGTTCGGAGTACTGCTCGACGAACTCGTCGTTGTCGATGTTCGCGTCGCGGTAGGTGACGGCGGTGCTCGTGGTCCATCCGATGCCGGGGATGTCGAGCATCGGCCCGTACCGGCTGCGCCACAGCGTGCGGGTCTCGGTGTCGACGGTGCCGTCGGCGCGCAGGACGTCGACCGACGCCTCGGTGCTCGTCATCGGCGTCGACACGCCGTCGACCATGTACGACGTGGGCGAGGCCGGATCGAGCGTGAGCTGGTAGCCGGTGAAGCGCTTGCCGGCCGACACGGTGTGGGTCCACGCGACTCCTTCGGTGAACCCGATGGCGATGCCGGGCACGCCGATCAACTGGGCGCCGTAGACGTCGACCTCGCCCGGCACCGTGAGCTGCACCTCCTCGAAGCGCAGCTCGCCCTCCCACGGGAAGTGGGGGTTCGCCATCAGGATGCCGCCCGAGCCGCTCTCGGTCCGGTCGGAGCCGATGGCCCACCCGTTGCTCCCCACGTCGAGCGGGCTCATTGCCGAGAAGTCGGGCAAGCCGGGCAGGTCAGGCGCTGCCGAATCCCCGTTTGCGTCGGGATTTCCGAGGGGCGGGCCTCGGAAATCCTGACGCAAACGAGGATTGAGGGGGTCGCCCGCCGGATCGGGCGCGGGTGCGAAGCCGGACGGTGCTGGATCGACGGGCGGCGGTTGGGCGTTCGAGAGGTAGGCGGTGAGGCGGGCGCTGCTCGCGAACAGGGCGATCGACCGAGCGTAGGTGTACACCTCCACCGGCTCGACGGGGCGCACCCAGGCGGCCCCTGCGCACCAGCCGGACAACCCGTCGGACCCGACGTCGGCCAGGTACGCGTTCCACCCGTCGGTGAAGGCCTGGAACTCGTCGGTGATCGTCGCCGGGGCGGCGGCGAAATCGGTCGCCGCGATCGTGGCGATGTCGATGGCGCGCCACGCGAAGTCGCTGTCGACGTTGGCGCCGTCGGTGCCGGGGCCGAGCGCGGCGGCGCGCGTGCCGTACACCTTGAGCACCTGATCGATCAGCGTGCAGCCGTGGTTCTCGGCGCTCACCCATCCCTGCGCATACGTGGCGCTCGGCAGGTCGTCGGCGAGGATGTGCGACACCCCGTCGGTGGTGCGTCGGATCGTCGCTTCGTACTTCGGTGCGGTCAGGGTGGTGGGCGCCGCGGTCGGGGTGGCGCTGGCCGACGTGGTCGCCGTCGTCGAGGTGGTCGTCGTGTCGGCGGAGGTCGGGAGTGGAATCGACTCGGGTCCTTCGCCGGGTGAACATGCCGAGGCGACGAGCACACCTGCGATGACGAGCCGTCTCCAATGCACCACGAGTCATCGTGCCAGATCAGGGGCCCCGCACCAGACCGAGTCGCACACGGGCCGAGGAGGGCGAATGGGTAGCCTGGTGACGTGACGATGCTGCGGGTCGCGCTCGCCCAACTCAACCCGATCGTGGGCGACCTCGACGGCAACCTCGCGCTCATGTCGGACGCCTACGAGCGTGCCGATGCCGCCGGGTGCGACATCGTGGCCTTCCCCGAGCTGTCGACCACCGGCTACCCGCCAGAGGATCTGGTGCTCAAGCCGGGCTTCGTCGCCGACAACCTCGAGATGCTGGCGAAGCTGGCCGCGCGGACCCGTCGCTGCGCCGCGGTGATCGGCTTCGTCGATCAGGATCGCGACATCTACAACGCCGCCGCGGTCTGTGCGAACGGCGAGGTCGTCGGGACGTATCGCAAGCGGCTGCTCCCGAACAACACCGTGTTCGACGAGGCGCGCTACTTCACGCCGGGTGACGAATCCGATCCGCTCGAGCTGTACGTGATCGGCGGCGTGAAGGTCGGGATCTCGATCTGTGAGGACATCTGGAGCCCGTTCGGTGCGCTCTCCGAGCAGGCGGCCGCCGGCGCCGAGTTGAACATCAACATCAACGGCTCACCGTTCTCGCTGGGCAAGGGTGCCCTGCGCGAACGGATGCTCGCCACGCGCGCCGCCGACTCGCACTGCGCGATCGTCTACGTCAACCAGGTCGGCGGTCAGGACGAGTTGGTCTTCGACGGGGCCTCGCTGGCGTTCGACCACGAAGGCACCCTGCTCGCCCGCGGCGAACAGTTCGCCGAGCAACTGCTCGTGGTCGACGTGCCGATCCCGCCGGTGTACCGCAAGCGGTTGCTCGACCCGCGGGGACGGGTGACGCGCACGCTGCTGCCGACGGTGCACGTGTCGGACACTCCGATCGTGCAGAGCGAGCCGCTCGTTGCATTGGTGGCTGAGCCGTTCGACGCGGATCGCGAGTTGTACGACGCGTTGGTGTTCGGCACGCGGGACTACTGCCGCAAGAACGGCTTCAGCGACGTGGTGATCGGTCTGTCGGGTGGCATCGACTCCACGATCGTCGCGTGCATCGCGGCCGACGCGCTCGGGCCGGAACACGTCCACGGCGTGTCGATGCCGTCGCGTTACTCGAGCGATCACTCCAAGTCCGATGCCGAGTTGCTTGCCGCGAACCTCGGCGTCGACTACCGCACGATCCCGATCGAGCCGTCGTTCCAGGCCTATCTCGACATGCTGGCGCCGTCGTTCGAGGGCCGCGAGCCGGGCCTCACGTACGAGAACATCCAGAGCCGGTGCCGCGGTCAGACGTTGATGGCCCTGTCGAACGAGTTCGGTTGGATGGTGCTCACCACGGGCAACAAGAGCGAGATGGCCGTCGGCTACTTCACCATCTACGGCGATTCGGTCGGTGGGTACGGCGTGATCAAGGACGTGTTGAAGACCCGGGTGTACGACCTGTGCCGCTACGTCAACCGGACGGCCGGGCGCGAGATCGTGCCCGAGGGCGTCATCACGAAGCCGCCGTCGGCCGAACTGCGGCCCGACCAGCGCGACGACCAGAGCCTGCCGCCGTACGAGGTGCTCGACCCGATCCTCGAGCTGTACATCGAGCACGACCGCACGGCCGGTGAGATCGTCGAACTCGGCCACGACGAGGCCGTGGTCCGCCGCATCACGCGGCTGGTCGACATCGCCGAGTACAAACGGCGTCAGTGCCCGCCCGGGGTGCGCGTGAGCGACAAGGCATTCGGCAAGGACCGCCGCCTACCGATCACCAACGGCTACCGCGGCTGACGGCCGCGGCATCGGCCGACGCCGCGTCGAGCGTTCCCGAAGCGCTCTCGCCCCGCTCGGTGACCGTGAGGATCTCGGCGCCGGACTCGGTGACGACCACGGTGTGTTCGAACTGCGCGGACGGCATGGAGTCGTCGGCGCGTTCGGTCCATCCATCGGCGGCCTGGGAGAACGACGGGTTTCCCGTCGTCAGCATCGGCTCGACGGTGAAGCTCATCATCGGGATGACGATCACGTCGTCGCGCCGATCGATGTGGTGCGCGACGTGGGGAGCGGCATGGAACGTCGCCCCGATCCCGTGGCCGCCGTACTCGCGCACCACGCCGTACCCGCGAGCCGCGGCGAACGGTTCGATCGCCTCGGCGACGCGTTGCAGCGGTTCGAACGGTCGGATGGCGTCGATCCCGCGCAGCGTCGCGAGGCGTGTGGTTTCGATGAGACCCGCCATCGCCGCGTTCGGGGGCCCGACCGAGAACGTCGCCGACGTGTCGCCGTGCATGCCGCCGACGAACGCCGTGACGTCGATGTTGACGATGTCGCCCGCGCACAGTGGACGGCTGTCGGGGATCCCGTGGCAGATGACGCCGTTCACCGAGGTGCAGATCGACTTCGGGTAGCCCCGGTAGCGCAGCGTGCTCGGGTAGGCGCCGAACTCGACGTAGGTGTCGTGCGCGATCTCGTCGAGCTCGTCGGTGCGAACTCCGACGCCGACGGCGCGCCCGGCTCGGAGCAACACCTCCGCCGCGACGGCGCCCGCGTGCCGGAGCCGATCGAGTGACTCCGGCGTCTGGATCTGGGTCGAGCGCGCCGTCGGGACGCGACCTGTTTCGACGTAGTCGGGCCGTTCGATGCCGGACGGCACGGGACGCTCGGGCGACACGTCGCCGAGCTCCACACGATCGCGAGCGAGCGCGCGACGATCGCCGTGGCACCGCTTGTGCTTGAGTCCGCTGCCGCACCAGCACGGATCGTTCGACTTCAGTCGCATCCGCACAGTCTATGGGTGTAGACGGTGGGGTGTCTACGGGTCGAGACAATCCCGAATAGGCTGGGCGCCATGGCACCGATGGTGAACACCGAGGAGTTGATCGACTCACGCGAGTTGGCCGCGATGCTCGGCCTCGCCCATCCGAACAGCGTGAGCCTGTACCAACGCCGCTACGACGACATGCCTCGACCCGTCGTCGATCTCGGCAGCGGCCGTCCTCGCCTGTGGCATCGCCCGGCGATCGTCCGCTGGCTCGAGACCCGCTGACGCACCGGCTTCGGCCTGACAGGGCCCGCTCGGTGGGATGTGGCCTACCGTGACCCCCATGGCCGATCGCACCCCGATCCCGTACGACGACGACCTCCGGGCGTCGATCGCAGGTCACTTGGCGGCGCACGACCGGCGCACGATCGACCTCGACGGCCGGCGGCACGCCGCGGTCGCGATCCTGCTGGTCGACTCCGAGGTGGGCTCGGACGGTGACGACGAGCACGGGTTCACCGCCGAGGAGATGTCGGTCATCCCCTCCGACGTGACCGGGCTCGACGGACGAATGGCCGAGGTGGCGGGTGGAGCGTCGTTCGTGCTGTGCCGCCGCAGCGCCGGGCTGAACTCACACGCCTCGCAGTGGGCGCTTCCCGGTGGGCGCATCGACGAGGGGGAGACGGCGATCGACGCCGCGCTGCGCGAGACCGACGAGGAGGTCGGTGTGCGGCTCGATCCGTCGTGCGTGCTCGGACTGCTCGACGACTACGCCACCCGGTCGGGCTACGTGATGACGCCGGTCGTGGTGTGGGGTGGGCCCGACGTGGTGTTGCAGCCGAACCCGAGCGAGGTGCTCGCGGCGTACCGGATCGGTCTCCACGAACTGACGCGGGACGACTCGCCACGGTTCATCGCGATCCCCGAGAGCGATCGGCCGGTCGTGCAGGTGCCGCTCGGCGGCGACCTGATCCACGCCCCCACCGGGGCCGTGCTGGTGCAGTTCCGCTGGGTGGGTCTCGACGGTCGGCTCGACGAGCGGGTCGTCGACTTCGAACAACCCGTCTTCGCCTGGGGCTGAACACCGCGCCATTCCGCGCCATCCGCCTGAACCGCCTCTCCAGCAGTCTCCAGCAGTCGTTTGCGTCGGGATTTCTGCGGACCGGTCCGCAGAAATCCCGACGCAAACGGGGATTGTGGGCGAACGGGGATTTCGGGCCGACGACGATTGTGGGTCAGCGGCCGGAGTGGCCGAAGCCGCCGCCGCGGTCGACGCCGTCGAGCGACTCCGCCACGACCCACTCGACGGTCTCGACCCGTTGGATCACGAGCTGCGCGATGCGGTCGCCCCGGGTCACCTCGTAGTCGGACGTCGGGTCGGTGTTCACCAGGACGACCTTGATCTCGCCGCGATAGGCCGCGTCGATCAGTCCCGGCGCGTTGACGACGCTGATCCCGTGTTTCACGGCGAGCCCACTGCGGGGGAGCACGAAGCCGCCGTAGCCCATCGGGATGGCGATCGAGATCCCCGTGGGGACGAGTGCTCGCCCGCCGCCGGCAGCGAGCGTGGCGCCCTCGCTGGCATACAGGTCGAGCCCGGCGTCGCCCTCGTGCGCGTAGGCGGGCAGCGGCAGCTCCGGGTCGAGTCGAACGATCGGGATCTCGAGATGCACGGGCCGCAGCGTAGAGGTCGGCCGGCTCTGGTATGCCTGTGCAATGCGATCCATCGGAGTGTCAGAGGAACTCGGCGCCTACATCGAGGCGCACGCCAACCCGGTCGGCGACCGGGTCGCCGAGGCGCTCGCGGCGACCACGGCCGAGCGGTTCAGCAGTCTCGCCATGATGAACATCGGCCAGGACCAGGGCCGCTTCATGTCGATGCTCGTGTCGCTGATCGGTGCTCGTGTCGTCGTCGAGGTCGGCACGTTCACCGGGATGTCGGCGCTCTGGCTGGCGCGCGGCCTGCCCGACGGTGGGCGGCTCCTGTGCTTCGACATCACCGACAAGTACCTGGCGACCGCTCGCGAGGCGTGGGCCGCCGCCGGTGTCGACGACCGGATCGACATGCGGATCGGCCCGGCCGCCGCCGGACTCGCCGCACTGCCCGCCGAACCGCACGTCGACCTGGCGTTCATCGACGCCGACAAGACCGGCTACCAGGAGTACCTCGAACTGCTCCTGCCCCGCCTGACCGAGCGCGGCGTGATCCTCGTCGACAACGTGCTGTGGGGAGGATCGATCATCGACCCGGCCGTCGACGACGAGTCGACACGGGCGCTGCGGGCGTTCAACGACCACGTCGCGGCGCGCCGGGACTGCGACGCCGTGATGCTGAACATCGGCGACGGCGTCACCATGATCCGCCGGCGCCCACAGGACGGCTGACCTGGGGGAGAAGTAGGGTTGCCGCAAGCAGCTCGTCTGCGCACGCCCACACCAGGAGGCAACACATGGGAATCATGGACTCGATCAAGGGGATGTTCGGCGGCGGGAACAAGGCCAAGGCCAAGGACGGGATCGACAAGGCGGCCGATGCCGTCGGCTCGAAGGCCGGCAAGCACGCCGACAAGGTCGACAAGGTCGCCGACGTGGCGAAGGATGCCGTCGACAAGCTCCCCGACTGACCACTTCCGACGGCCCATCCCGACCGACCGTCCCCGAACGCCACGCCCGACCGATTGCGTACGAACTCGATGATGCCCGATGGTCGGTCGCGCCCACCGTCGGTCGACGTGCTGGCCCGCTCGCTGTACTCGTCGGGGCTTCCGCACCCGCTCTGTGTCGAGGTCGCCCGGGAGGCGATCGCCGCCGATGACGTCGACGGTGCGCCGCGGCGGGCGCGTCTGCTGCAGCGCACGTTGCTGACGCCGGTCGTGAACGCGACCGGTGTGCTCCTGCACACGAACCTGGGCCGGGCGCCACTGGGCGAACCCACCGGTTCGCCGGCACAGACCGTGGAGCTCGACCTGCGGAGCGGTGAGCGCGGCTCGCGGCAGGCCGGGATCGGGCGACTGCTCGCTTCGTTGTGCGGAACCGAATCGGCGATGGTCGTCAACAACAACGCGGCCGCGGTGCTGCTCGTGCTCGCCGCGCTCGCCGGCGGGAGGGACGTTCCGGTCAGCCGTGGCGAGAGCGTGGAGATCGGCGGCTCGTTCCGCGTCCCCGAGGTGATGGAGCAGTCGGGTGCCCGGCTGATCGACGTCGGGACGACGAACCGCACGCGTCTCGACGACTATCGGCGTGCCATCGATCGATCCGACGTCGACGCCGCGCTGGTGCTCAAGGTCCACCCGAGCAACTACCGCGTCGACGGATTCGTCGAGGCGACGTCGGTCGCGGAACTGGCGACCCTCGGGGTGCCCGTCGTCGTCGACATCGGTAGCGGTCTGGTCGACTCGTCGACGCCATGGCTCGACGGTGGGCCGCCGGCGTGGCTCGCCGGTGAACCGGCGGCGATCCAGACGATCGAAGCCGGCGCCGACCTCGTCACCTTCAGCGGCGACAAGCTGTTCGGCGGCCCGCAGGCCGGCATCATCGTCGGCCGCGCCGACCTCGTCGAACGCTGCCGGCGCCACCCCCTCGCCCGCGCGCTGCGACCAGGCGGGCTCGTGCTCGGTGCGCTGCAGACGACGGTGCTCGCCTACCTCGATCGGGACGCCGAGCGCATCGCGTTCTGGGCGATGGTGGCCCGTCCCGTCGAGCGACCTCCAGGCGCGCGCCGATCACATCGTCGAGCGGGTCGACCATCCCGCCGTGTGCGCCCAGGCGATGGAAGCGTTGCCGGGTGCCGGCTCGGCGCCCGGGGTCACCGTGCCGTCGTACGGCGTGGCGGTGCGACGGCGACCTCGTCGCGTCGCTGCGCGCCAACAGTCGCCCGGTGATCGCGCGGGTCCGTGACGGGGTCACGATGCTCGATCTGCGCGCCGTCGATCCGGCGGACGACGACGTGATCGTCGAGACCGTGCGCGCCGCGCTCGTCGGCGACGCGACGGCACCGGACCGATGACGGTCATCGCCACCGCCGGGCACGTCGACCACGGGAAGTCGTCGCTCGTGCTGGCGTTGACCGGCACCGACCCCGACCGGCTGGAGGAGGAGAAGCGGCGGGGCCTGACCATCGACCTCGGCTTCGCCCACACCACGCTGCCGTCGGGTGCAGCGGTGAGCTTCATCGACGTGCCGGGTCATGTCCGCTTCCTCCGCAACATGCTGGCCGGGGTGGGTGGTGTGTCGGCCTGCCTGTTCGTCGTCGATGCGAGCGAAGGGTGGAAGCCGCAGTCGGAGGAACATCTCCGGATCCTGCACCTGCTCGGGATCGAGCACGGGGTGATCGCCCTCACGAAGACCGACCTCGTCGATGACGACCTGCTGGCGCTCGCCGAACTCGAGGTGACCGAGCGCGTGGAGGGCTCGTTCCTCGAGGCGGCCCCGATCGTCGCCGTGTCGACGGTGACCGGCCGCGGGCTCGACGTGCTCGGTGCCGCCCTCGACGACGTGGTGTCGACGTCGCGCGCCGCGCTCGACCGCGGTCGGCCCCGGCTCTGGGTCGACCGGGTGTTCGCCGCGGCGGGCAGTGGCACGGTCGTGACGGGCACCCTCGCCGATGGTGCCGTGCACCTCGATCAGCGAATGGTCGTGCAACCCGGCGGTGCCGAGGTTCGGGTCCGGTCGATCCAGCGCGCCGGACACGCTGTCGACGCCATCGGCCCGGGCGAACGGGTCGCGCTCAACCTCGCGGGGATCGATCATCGTTCGATCGAACGAGGCAACGCTGTGGTCGAACCCGACCGCTGGCGCCTCACCCGCCGCGTCGACGCATCGTTGACGGTGCTCGCCGCGTTGGACCACGACGTGTCGCGGCGCGGTGCGTATCTCGCCTACATCGGGTCGGGCGAGTACCCGGTGACGATGCGCGTGCTGGGCCACGAGCGACTGGTCCCCGGTGCGACCGGTGCGGTACGGCTGTTCCTTCCCGACGGCCTTCCGCTGTTGCCCGGTGACCGGTACGTGCTGCGCGAATCAGGACGTGACGAGACGATCGGGGGCGGCGAGATCCTCGACATCGACCCGGTGCTGAAGGCGTCGATCGCGGCGCCCGATCGGACGATCGACCGGTTGGTGCGCGAGCGCGAGTGGATCCGTGTGTCGCGACGTCGAGGCGCTCACCGGGGAACACGTCGTGCCGACGATCGGCGACTGGCTCACCACGCCGACGGCGATCGAGCAGATGGAGCACTCGCTGAGAGCGCGCCTCGACGACGGTGGAGCGCTCGGCGTCGACGTGGCGCGGCTCGACGACCGCGAGCGCGCCGTGCTGGCCACGATGGACGGAATCACGGTCGACCGCGGCCGCGCCCGGCTCGACGGCGCCGACACGCTGCTCGGTCACCCCGGGCTGGAGCGCCTCGGCGAGGGTGGCTTCGCACCGGCGCCACCCGACGACATCGACAGGGCGACGTTGAGCGAGCTGGTCCGGCTGGGCCACGTCGTGGTCCGCGAGGGGATCTACTTCCACCGCGAGACCGTCGACCGGGCGGGTTACGTCGCCGCGGAGCTGCTCGGCGCGCACGCGGACGGCTTCACCGTCGGCGAGTTCCGCGACGCCACGGGTGCGAGTCGGCGCTTCGCGATCCCGCTGCTGGCCGAACTCGACGCCCGGGGGGTGACCCGGCGCCGTGGCGATCTCCGGGTGGCCGGACCGCGTTTGGTACCGACCGCCGGGGAGTGAGTGGGGACTGAGCGCCGGCGCGTCTCAGACCATGTTGAGGTTCCGGCGCTCCACGTCGGTCAGCCCGCCCCACACGCCGTATCGCTCGCCGCTGCTGACCGCCTGCTCGAGGCACTCGGCACGGACGTCGCATCCGGCACAGACCTGCTTCGCCCGCTGTTCGCGAGCGGTGCGGGTCGCCTTCTTCTCGGGCCGCAACGGGGGGTAGAACAATGCCCCGCGCTCGCCCTGGCAGGCTGCCCGGAACCGCCAGTGCTCCTCGTCGATTCGTTCCAAACTGCTCATCAAGACCTCCGACGGTCAAGGTAAGCGGGTCAGAAGAACTGATCAATACCGGTTCTGTGAACGCTGTTTGAACGAATCGCGGCAGGTGATCGGCTGATCGGGCGCTGTCCCGACCGGTGTCAGGCGTCGAGTTCGGTCGGAGCGTGCTTGGTGCGGTGCTCGCGGTAGTCGCGAGCGGCACCTTCGAGCGGTTCGATCTCCAGCGTGATGCCGTCGATGGCGGCCACCCGGATCGGATCGCCGACGCTCACCGGTGTCGCCCGGTTGGTGCGCGCCCGCCAGCGTGCGTTGCCGACCTCGACGAGCCCTTCGGGGTCGATGTTCTCGACGGCGACGCCGGTCTGACCGATCATCCACTCACGCCCGATGGTCGGGGTGGCGAACCGGGTGCGGACCATCGACGGCATGCCGACGATGAACGTGAGCACGATCCCGCCGATCCCGGCGAGCAGGGCGATCCACGACGGCCGCAGCGTCGCGCCGGGCAGCGACTCGTAGATGAACAGGCTGGCGACTGAGACGAGCACGATGCCCACACCGGTCCAGAAGCGCGGAATTCCCACCTGCACGTCGATCGCGAACGCCAGCATGGCCACCACGATCAAGGCGAACGCCCACGGCCGCGTCGGCAGCACCGCCATGCCCGTGCAGGCCAGCACGGTGCATATGGCGCCGACGGCCCCGGCGAGACCGACACCGGCGGTGAAGAACTCGAACACGATCAGGGCCAGGCCCGGTGAGCAGGAGCAGGTAGGCGACGGGCGGGCTGGCGACGGTGTGGAAGAGCTGGTCGACCAACGACAGCTTCGAGAAACGGACCGTCGCGATCGTGTCGTAGCGGGTCGTGCCGTCGTCGAGCACCACGAGATCGGTGGTGTTGAGTTCGACACCGTTCTCGCTGAATCCGTCGAGCGCCTGCAGCATGCTCGTGACGGTCGGGATCCCCTCGTCGTCGATGCGCTGCTTGAAGATGTCGAGCGTCCGGGCGTCGGACAGGCCGACCGACCCGTTGCGCAGCCGTTCCTCGGCGACACCGAAGTCGACCTCGGCGTTCGAGGGGGTGAGCGGGACGCCGATGTAGCCGATGCGCGCGCCGGGGGCCATGCCGGTGACGTCGGCGACGGCGATGATCTGTGCCGCGGTGCCGTAGAAACGGGCGCCGGTCGGCCCGACCCAGACCCCGATCGGCACGGGTGCGTCGGCGATCACCTCGAGCAGGTGTTCGACCTCGTCGTCGGAGATGACGGTGCCCTTGCTGTTGACCTGGAGGATGAGCGCCTGCGAACCGGTCGTCGCGGCGTTCTCGATCGCGGTTTCGACCGAGTTGAGCAGGATCGGGTCGAACAGGCCGCTGACCTGCAGGACGTCGACGCGGGCCACGTCGACGGTGCCGCCTTCGATCTGGTGGCCGGCTCGGTCGATCCGGTGTCGGAATCGGAGTCCTGCGCGGACGCGGCTGAGCCGATCATGGTGATGCCGGCCAGTGTGGCCAGCAGTCCGATCGCTAGTCTGCGCAAAGGTGCCTCCGGAGAGCGAGATCTCGCTGCAATCGTTGACCGCCGCACGCGTCGTCGTGGTGGCGGGCAAGGGGGGTGTGGGGAAGACAACGGTAACGGCAGTCATCGCCCGCGCGGCATCCCGATCGGGCCGTCGCGTACTGGTGGTCGAACTCGACGGGAAGCCGACGCTCGCCGAACTCGTGCCGGAGATCGAGGTGATGGCCATCTCCGCGCCCGACGCACTCGACGAATACCTGCGTGACCACGGTTTCGGGAGGGTGGCGACACGGCTGAGCAAGACGGGTGTGATCGACGTGGTCGGCACGGCCGCTCCCGGGATCGACGACATCGTGGTCCTCGGCAAGATCAAGCAACTCGAGCGATCGGGCGAGTACGACCTGATCGTGGTCGACGGGCCGGCCGCCGGCCATGCGATCACGTTCCTCACCGCGGCGTCGGGCCTCGCCGATTCGGTCGCCGGAGGACCGATCCGGACACAGGCCGACGAGGTGCTCGAGATGTTGCACGATCCGGCCCGTTGCCAGGTGGTGCTGGTCGCCCTGCCGGAGGCGACACCGGTGAACGAGGTGATCGAGACCGCCTACGCCCTCGAGGACGAGGTGGGCGTGCAGCTCGGACCGATCGTGCTCAACGCGGTCGACGAGCTCGACACCCTGCCGTCCATCGAGGAGATCGACGACGCGTTCGGCGACGGGTCCGATGATCTGGACAGCGACACGGCGTCATGGTTGCGCGCGGCGGCAGCGTTCCGGCGCAGCCGCCTCGACATGCAGGACGACGAGCACCGCCGGCTCGCGGCCGAGGTTCCGCTGACCGTGCTCACGCTGCCCGACCTGTATCGGGCGGGGCTCGACGCGAGCGATGTCGAGCGCCTGGCCGATCGGTGGGCGCCGAACGACCCGCTCGACACCGCCGGAGGTCCCCCGGGATCAGCCGGAGCGGATTCGGCGCCATCGGTCGGCGTCGGCGAGCCGCACTCGATCGACGCCATGATCGAACACGCCTCGGTGATCGTCTGCTGCGGTTCGGGCGGCGTGGGCAAGACGACCACCGCGGCCGCCATCGGGCTGGAGGCGGCCGCCGCCGGTCGACGGGTCGTCGTGGTCACGATCGACCCGGCCCGGCGGCTCGCCGATGCGCTCGGCCTTGCCGACGGCCTCGCCGCCGCGCCCCAGCGGATCGAACTGCCCGACCCAGGGGTGGACGGTGTCGTTGGCGGCGAGATGTGGGCGATGATGCTCGACGCCGAGGCGACGTTCGACGACCTCGTACGCCGCGAGGCGGGCGACGACGCGCAGGTCGACCGGATCCTGTCGAACCGCTTCTACCGCAACATCGCCGGCGCGCTGAGCGGAACGCAGGAGTACATGGCGTCCGAGATGCTCCATCAGCTCCACGTCGACGAGCGCTTCGACCTGGTCGTCGTCGACACGCCGCCGAGCCGGAACGCGCTCGATTTCATCGAGGCACCCGGCGTGCTCGCCCGCTTCCTCGATCATCGAGTGTTCAAGCTGATGATGCTCCCGACGAAGGGCGGGCTGAAGATCATCGGAACGGCGGCACAGCCGCTGCTCCGGGCGATCGGCAAGGTGGTCGGATCGGACGTGCTCGCCGATTCGGTCGCGTTCTTCCAGGCGTTCGCCGGCATGGAGGCCGGATTTCGTGAGCGGGCCGGCGCGGTGATGGCGCTGATCCGGGCCGACGCGACCTCGTTCGTGATCGTCACGTCGCCGCACCACGACACGATCGAAGAGGCGGTGTGGTTCGCCGGTCAGCTCGCCGACCAGGGTGTCGGGCACGACGGAGCCGGTGCCGAGATCGTCATCGTCAACCGGGTGCACCCGGCGTTCGGCCCGGGCTCGGCCGACGACGCCCAGGTCGCCGCGGAGAGCGCTGCCACCGATGGCGCCGAGGTACTTGCCGCGCTGTGGCGCAACGTGGCCGAACTGCGGGCCGCCCGCGAGCGTGAGCTGGTCGTCGTCGGGCCGCTGCAGGAGCTGGTCTCGTCCGCCCGACTGGCGTTCGTCCCCCTGCTCGAACGGGACGTGCACGACCTCGACGGGCTCCGCTCGATCGCTGGGCATCTTGGCGACACCGGCCGCTAACGTCTCCGACCGTGCACATCCTCATCGCCACCGACGCGGAATGGATCGTCGACGACATCACCGCGGCGCTCGGCTCGGACGACACCAGTTTCACGATCTGCCGTGATGGCCGCGTGGTCGCCAAGGAGGTGGCGGCGAACCCGCCCGACCTCGCCGTCTTCGATCTCCAGATCGGCTCGATGGGCGGCATGGCGGTGACGATGTCGCTGCGGCTCGACGAGTCGGCCGGCGTGTTGCCCCGCGTTCGGGTGCTCATGCTGCTCGACCGTTCGGCCGATCTGCACCTCGCCCGCCGCTGTGGCGCCGATGGCTGGCTGATCAAACCGCTCGACTCGCTGCGTCTCCGGCGGGCCGCCGACGCGATCCGGGCCGGCGGCCGCTACACCGAGGGTCTCGCCGCCGACGCCCCGGTCGTCGATCCGATGGTCGATCTCGGGTCCGACGGTGATTCCGACGATGCGACAACCTCCGAGGCAGATCCGGTCATCGCCGGATAGCATCAATCGCCGCTACGGGGTGTAGCGCAGCTTGGTAGCGCGCCACGTTCGGGACGTGGAGGCCGGGAGTTCAAATCTCCCCACCCCGACCAAGAAACCCCTGGTCACGGGACTGCGAGAGCAGCCCGGACCAGGGGTTCGGTCGTTTTCGGCTCCGTTGGGAGCCATCTTGGGAGCCATTGCTCGGCCTAAACTGCTGGGACCGTTCGAAACGAGGCCCGCCATGCCGAGCAAATCCAGCACCCGTTCTCACGGAGAAGGGTCGATCTATCGGAGCGACTACACGCGACCTGCGACCGGAGTGACCGTCGAGCGATGGATCGCCTCGGTTGATCTGGGTGTCGGCGCGAACGGCAAACGGCTGCGGAAGAAGATCACCGGACCGAGCCGCAAGGCGGTCGCCGACAAGCTGCGCAAGCTGCAACGTGAGCAGGACGCCGGGGTCGACGTGCGAAAGAAGTCGATGACGGTCGCCGACCTCGCCCATGAATGGCTCTCGCACCTGGAGCGGAACGAGGGAACGAAGGAGGAAGGGACGATTCTCCGCCTTCGGCCGCGCGTCGAGCGGCACATCGTCCCGGCCGGCCGGATCGGTGGGCGCCAGCTCGACCAGCTGACCGTCGCCCAGATCGAAGCGTGGCTGCGCGTCGAGGCCGAGTCCGGCGGCAAGGGTGGCAAACCGCAGGCGCGAGTCACGTGTCGGGACTACAAGCAGATGTTGGGCGAGATGCTCGAGTGGGCGGTCGCCCGCCGGTACATCACCTGGAACCCGGCGCGGCTCGCCAAGCTGCCGAAGGACCGTTCGGCCACGAACCCCGACGCGCCGGCGATCTACAGCAAATCGCGGGCGAAGGAATCGTTCACCCGCGAGCAGTACACGAAGTTGATGGGTGTGCTGACCGCGACCGGCGACGACGCCTTCACGACTCCGACCCCAAGCGCCTACTTCATCGCGATGCTCAGCATCGGCGCGCGGCCCGGCGAAGTCGATGCCCTGCGATGGGCGCAGGTCGACCTCAAGCACCGCACGATCACCGTCGACCACGCCATCAAACGCGCCGACGGTGGACGCCCACTGAGCATCGGGCCGACCAAGTCCGGCAACCGACGCGACATCGAGATGACCGACGTGCTCGTCGCAGCACTACGCCGGCGTCGCAAGCAGCAAGCCGAGGACCGGCTCGGGGTCGGCAACCATTGGACGACGGACCTTCGGTGGGCCGACCTCGTGTTCACGTCAGAGGTCGGCACGCCGATCGACCCGTCGCACGCCCGCCGCGACTTCAAGAAGATCTGCGCGCACGCCGGGGTGCCGGCACTCTCGCTGTACGAGATGCGCCACACCGTCGCCTCACTCATGGTCGACGCCGACGTACCCCTTCGCGAAGTCGCCGACCTCCTCGGCCACAAGGACCTGGAGATGGTGGTGAAGCGCTACCGCCACCGCACCGACGGAGTCGTCAAGTCGCACGTCGCGCTCCTGGGCTCGCTCAGCGCTCAGGAGAATTGAGCAAGTCTCCGCTACGGGAGTAGCTGGAACGCGTCGGTGTGATTCGGCCGGATCGCACTGAAGTGGCGATGGTCGAGGGTCGCGACCCGGTACAGCCCAAGCCGCTCGGCAACCGCGACGAGGCTCGCGTCCGTGCCACCAAGGGGAAAGTCTGCGTAGCGTTCGATGAGTTCTGCCGTGCGGGCGAAGTCCGAGGCAGTCAGCGGTTCGACCCGGGCGTCACCGTTGCCCAATGAGCGGAAGAAGCCTGCCTCGGCAACCGGGCCGAGTTGTCGATCGATCAGATACGCGGCCTCAGCCACGACGAGCCCAGTGGTGACCAGTTCATCGGTGCTGGCCTCGAGAAGGGCGACGCACGCGTCGTGATCGGGGTCGTTGTCGTCGGCCGCGGCGAGAAAGACGCCGGTGTCGACCAGGAGCACGGTTAGGACTGCCCGAAGCCTTCGGCGAGCATCTCATCAGCCTCGCGGGCGGTTCGACCGGTCGAGGATGCACCGAGGCTGACGAAGCCGAGCTGTCGCTGAGGTGGGAGCTTGTCAGCGAGTTCGTCGAGCAGCGTGTCGACACTGACGCCGCGGCACGCGGCCTCGGCGTTGAGCCGCCCAGCCAGCTCCTCGACGGTGATCGACATGTGGCCATTGTATGCGGGCGACTCAGACCGTTGGATGTCAACGCGTACTGGCGGGTGCCGAGCCCTCGTGGTCGACGAATCGTCATGCGGTGAGGTTCCCCCGGAATGCCCGAGAGGTGCGTCGACGATGGCTCGTGTTCGGACCGACAATTCCACCGACGTGGCGACGATGTCCCGTACTTCCTGTGAGTGCCCGAGTCACGAAATCGTTCGCATGAAGGCATGCCTCAGTGACGGTGACGCGCGGCCTCTCGTGCAACACATTCCCGCTTTCGGGGTCTTCGGGACCCCGTTGGGTGATGGCGGTTCTTCGTAACGACGGCCGGGCTCGGAGGCAGTCGTCAGGTGATGGAGGTGTTGATGAGCGACACGACAGTTGAGGTCCGGGTGCCGGATCTCTTGACGGTGATGGAAGCCGGAGCGGTGGCGCGGATTTCGCGCACGACCGCCTATGAGCTCGCCCACAAGTTCCTGGCGACCAACGGTGAGGCGGGGATGCCGGTGAAGCGGGTCGGCGGTCAACTCCGCGTCCCGCGCCACCTGTTCGAGGAATGGATCGGTACGGCGATCACGTCATGGCCCCCGGTCGACACCGACAACGACGACCTCACTGCCATCGCTGTCAACGACGCCCCCATTACGTCCGTCACCTCCACCACGCCTTCCCGCCGCTCCTCGACGACACCACAGCCCCAACTGTTCAGCGTCTGAGCCGCGACCTCGCCATGTTCCAACCAACCGCTCTCACATCACAACAACGTCAGTACAGACAGGTGCCCACGAACAGTCGGGAGTCCTCCCTCGTGTGGTGGGAGTGGCCGTGCTGCGGGTGACGACGTTGTACGCGGCGACGGCGTCGACGACGGCGCTGTATTACACGCGCTATCTGACCCAGGCGGATGGGGAGGAGCCCGGCGTGTGGATGGGCGGTCAGGCGGTCGGGTTGGGGCTGAGTGGTGAGGTGACGACTGAGGCGTTGCAGGCGTTGCTCGAGGGTCACGACCCGATCACCGGGGCCACGTTGGGGAACCCGTTGTTGGATCGGGTCACGTCGTCGGGGCAGGTGGTGCGGGCGGTGGCGGGGTTCGATGCGACGTTCTCGGCACCGAAGTCGTTGTCGGTGTGGTGGGCGCTGTCCGGCGACGAGGGACTGGCGGAGTGTCATGACGTCGCGGTCCGGGCGGTGGTGGGCTGTATCGAAAAGTACGGGTCCACCACACGCATCCGCTCCAACGGGCACCGCCTCCACCCCGAGAGCCAAGGCTTGACGGTGGCGGTGTTCCGCCAGACCACGAGCCGTCTCGACGACCCGCAGCTGCATTCACACGTGGTGATCTCATCGAAGGTGCAGACCGACGACGGCCGTTGGCTCGCCCTCGACGCCCGCACACTGAAAGGCTTCCAACGGGCGTTGGGTGGGATGTATCAGTCGGTGCTGCGTGCCGAGTTGACCGCCCGCTATGGGGTGGCGTTCGGCGAGATCGTGAAGGGTCAGGCCGAGATCGCCGGAGTCCCACGCGGAGCTGCTGGAGCAGTTCTCGAAACGGTCTGTGCAGGTCGACGCCGCGTTCCAGACGGCGCTGGCCGAGTTCTGGACCCGCGAGGGCCGGGACCCGTCCCCGAAAGAACGCGGCGCGCTCGGCCGGCAGGCCGCGGCCGACACCCGCGGCCACAAGTCCGGCCACGGCGTCGGTGACCTGCGCGCCCACTGGTCCGAGCAATCCGTTGCGGTCGGTGTCGACGCTCGACTCGTTTGCGATCCGAGCATCGCGGTCGGCGGCACGGCGAAGCACCGGCGATCGAGCCGGCCAGCTATGAGGACGGTGTTGGCCGAGTTGACGGATCGGCGTTCGGCGTGGCATCGCCTCGACGTGCTCCAAGCGGTGTGTGACATGACCCGCCCGCACCCCGACGATCGACGGTGCCGACTGGGTGGAGGTGCTGGAACATGACGTCGATGTCGTGCTGGCAATCGTGCGTCGATCTCGATCCGGAACGAGCGCACACGCGGCGCCGGTTCCAGTGATGGGCGGTCGGTGTGGATCGAGCCGTCAGCTCGTCATCACACCAGTCCCGAGATTTTGGTGCAGGAGGAACGGATCGTGTCGTGGGCGATCGACGCCCAACTGGCTCCGGCGACGTTCGCTCCGGTGCGGGCGGACGGGTTGGATGCGATGCAACGCGAAGCGGCGTCGGTGATCGCCGGTCAGGATCGTTTGGTGTTGATCGTCGGGCCGGCCGGTGCGGGCAAGACCGATGATGCTGTCCACGGCCGCACAGAATCTGGGTGTGCAGGGTCGTGACGTGTTCGGTCTCGCTCCGACCGCGAAAGCGGCACGCAAACTCGAGATCGGAGACGAGGATCGGCACGGACACGGTTGCCAAGCTCGTGTACGAATGGACCCGCCCCGACCGGCCACCGGAGCCGCGGTGGTGTCTACCGGCCGGGACGACGGTGATCGTCGACGAAGCCGGGATGCTCGCAACCGGGCACCTGCACACCCTGAGCGAACTGGCCGATCACTGCGACTGGCGGCTGGTGTTGATCGGCGACACCCACCAACTCCAGGCCGTCGGGCGTGGTGGCATGTTCGCCGAACTGGTGGCGACGGGGCGGGTGGTGGAGTTGGACACGATCCACCGGTTCCGGAACCCGTGGGAAGCCGACGCCTCGCTCGGCCTGCGCCACGGTGACCCGGCCGTGTTGAACACCTATGTCGAGTTCGATCGGATTCGGGCGGCACCGTTGGTCGAGCATCTCGACGACATCGCCAGCGCCTGGATCACCGCGCACTCGGTGGGGGAGCGGTTGGCGATCACCGCGACCACCAACGAACAAGTAGCGGCGATCAACCAGACGATTCACGAGTACCGCGACTTTGCCGGCCAACTCGGATCGGACTGGATCGCTGGGGAGGGCGGGTCGTTCTGTGTCGGTGACGTGATCGTCACTCGGCGCAACGAACGACATCTGCACACCAGCACCGGCGACACGGTGCGCAACCGCGACTACTGGACCGTCAACGCCATCACCCCCGACGGTGGTCTGGCCGTGACCCGTATCGACGGACACGGCACCGTCACCCTGCCGAACGGTTACGTCGCCGAGCACGTTCAACTGGGCTACGCGGCCACCGAACCCGGCAACCAGTCCGAAACCATGGACCGGTCGATCACCCTCGCGTCCGGTGCAACCACATGCCAAGGCCTGTATGTCGGTGCGACACGCGGACGCGACGAGAACGTGATCCACGTGGTCACCGAGACTCACGACCTTGGCGAAGCGGTCGACGTGCTGGAACGCATCCTGACCATCGATCGCAGCGATCTGCCTGCGATCGCCACCCGCCGTGAACTCGCCGCCACGGTGCCGCCGACACCGGTGCTCGTGCCGCGTTGTCAGATCCCGGACTGGTTCAACGACCTCCACGTCGACACTCGCCGGAATGTCGTCGATGCCGGCGCGGCGATCGCCGAGCACGAGTCCGCCGGTGTCGGCGTGTCGAAGCAGATCGCACGGCTCGACCAGCAACTCGAACAGCTCGCACCGCAATGCGCGCCCCACGATCAGGCGATCGCGAAAGCGAAACAGGAGGTCAACGAAGCCCGCCATCAACGTCAGGTCGCCGCCGCCGAACTCTTCCAAGCGGGACGCCTCCACCGCCACTCCGCACGCCACCACCTCGAACGCGCCGACAAAGGGATCATCAAACAACAAGCCGCCCTCGACCAAACCATCGAACGGGCCCGACCGGTCCTCGATCAACGAGACCAACTCACCGCCGGACGCGACAGCCTACGAATCGACCACGCTGCCAACCAACGAGACCTGCACACGGCCCACACCAGGCTCGAAACAACCACCGACGCCCTTCACGCGCTCACCACCTGGCACGACTGGGCCACCGGCCACCACATCCCCGACACCAAAATCGTCGACGCCGCCATCGCACTCCAGCATCGAGGCGGTCATCACGCCCGCCTCGCCGCACCAGCCCTCGACTGGTGCGAACAACGCAACCTCATCACCTTCGAACCACCACAACCACAACCCGAGATTCAACGCCGATCACGCGGCATCGAAATCGGCTTCTGAACACGCCCCTGCGGCCGGGAATATGCGCCGGGCCGACGCCCGTCGAAGGCGACGGACTTTGCTGGAACTGTGGCGGACGACGACAGCTGCCTCCAGCGGGCGAAGTTGTGCGCAGTAGGGCGGTGATGCCAAACGCCTGCGTGTCGATAGTGGGCGGTCGGCGATTACTCGTTCGCACTCCGAGTTCGCTCGGGATTTTCTCAGGGGGCGACGCCAGAATGCAGTGATGGACCAGGTGCGTCTCGCTCGCGGTGCGGATGCCGTTGTCGTTCGGGTGACCGGACGCCTGATCGACTCACTCGGCGAGCACTGATGGCGCGTTCTCGTCGCAGCCCGAGCAATGACGCGCCGGCGCGCGGTGCGTTGTTGGACGCGGCGGAGTCGCTCATGTTGGAGGAGGGGTATGCCGCGGTGACGACTCGTCGTGTCGCGACTCGTGCCGGCGTGAACAACGGGCTCATCCACTACTACTTCGGCACGATGGATTCGATGTTCGTCGACCTCTTCCGTCGTTCGGTGGGTCGCTCGTTCGCGCAGATGCCGACGACGAGTTCGACGCAGCCGTTGTGGGAGATGTGGGAGGCGATGCGGGACTTCTCCGGCAACGCCCTGATGTCGGAATTCATCGCGCTGTCGAACCACCGCCCGCTGGTGCGGGAGGAGATCGCTTCGCAATCGGCGTTGGTGCGCGAGGCCCATGTTGTCGAGATGTCGCGTGTGCTCGCGAGCTATGGCGTGGTCGATCCGGAGGCGTCACCGGCGGCGATCGGTCTGTTGATGATGGGGACCGCACGGTTCTTGCAGATGGAAGCCGCATTCGGACTGACGGTCGGGCATGACGACTTGATCCAGGTGATCGAGCGTCGCATCGCGATGCTCGAGGGCGACCGCATCCGAACAGCCTGACGCCCCATCCGAATGTGACAGGTCTTGCATCTGCCTACTCCCGTGTGTTAGTCAAGTGACTAACGGCGGAGTCGTCGGGGAAATTCGGTTCCCGGACCGAAGGATCGAACGTGGGGAGAGCGGTTGCGTGAGGGGTGAGTACGACGGCATGGTGGCGATCGTCACGGGTGCGGCTCAGGGCATCGGACGCGTCACGGCGGAGCGACTCGTCGCGGCCGGAGCGCTCGTGGTTGTCGCCGACATCGGTGAGGCAGGCGCGCAGGTCGTCGAGGAGTTCGGTGAGTGCGCCGAGTTCGTGCAGACCGATGTGTCGAACGCGGCGCAGGTCGAGCGACTGATCGCTGCGACCGTGAAACGCTTCGGCCGCCTTGATGTGGTCTGCAACGTCGCTGGGGTCTCGGGCGGTCTGCGCCGCTTTCTCGACGACGACCTTCGCGACTTCGAGCGGGTGATCGCGGTCGACCTGCTCGGCGTGTTGCTGACCACCCAAGCCGCGGCGCGTCACATGGCTGCCCATGGCGGTGGAGCGATCGTGAACGTGGCCTCGGGCGCCGGTGTCACGCCAGGCGTCGGCATGCTGCCGTACCGGGTGGCCAAGGCGGGAGTCGCCCACGCCACCCGATGTCTGGCGGTCGAGCTCGGCGCACATCGCATCAGGGTCAACGCCGTCGCCCCGGCGAACATCGCCACCGACATCAACGCCGCTTTCGACAAAGCCACGGTCACCAGCCTGCAGCCGCTGCCGCACCAGGGTGTGGCCGCTGACGTCGCCGACGCGCTGGTGTACCTCGCCGGCCCGCGAGCGGCCCACATCACCGGCGTCGTCCTGTCCGTCGACGGCGGCATGGCGTGCGGCACGCCCCCATCCCTCGTCCCGAACCGTGGCGGTTCGACGACCGCCGCGGCACCGAACGACACACATCCACAGCAGCAGGAGGAGTCCACGCGATGACCGTCACCCACACCACCGGCACCGAGAGCACCGACACCATCGACACGAACGTCACGGTCCGAGCGGGCGACTGGGTCGACACCGGGCCGGGTCTTGACGACCTCATCGGGAACTACCGCATGCAGATCCCGACGGACCGGTACGTGTCGGCCGACTACGCCGCACGCGAACGCGAGGCGGTCTGGATGCGCACCTGGCAGGTGGCCGGCCGCGCTCGACGAGATCCCCGACTCCGGGGACTGGAAGCAGTACTCGATCTACGACCAGTCGTTCCTGATCGTGCGCGGCCGCGACGGCGTCGTGCGCGGCTTCGTCAACGCCTGCCGACATCGCGGCAACGTGTTGTGTCGCGACAACACCGGAAACACCGCCCGCTTCGTCTGCCCCTATCACCTCTGGTCCTACGACCTGGAGGGAAGTCTGCGTGGCGTCGCCCGCCCGGATCTCGTCGGCGATCTGGACAAGGAGCAACATCGGACTCCTCGAGGTGGCCGTCGATTCGTTCGCCGGTTTCGTCTTCCTCAACCCCGACCCCGACGCGGTGCCGCTGGCCGAGTTCCTCGGCACCGATGCCTACGAGCTGATCGAGGCCTACCACCTCGACGACATGGTGACGGTGCTCGACGTGCGCGAGGCCGTCGACTGCAACTGGAAGATCGTGGTCGACGCGTTCCAGGAGGGCTACCACATCCAGGCGATCCACCCCGAGCTGCTCAAGGTGATCGTGCTCGACCCGACCACCAACCGGTTCCGCTTCTGGGGCGATCACGAAGTCGCCGTCGCACCGTTCGTGGTTCCCAACGCCACCCCCGACGACGAACTCGACGGGCTCCGTCAGCTCCCGAACACGTTCCCGACCGTGACCGGGTACCTGCCGCGCCTCGAGGAACTGGCCGAGCAGCACCGCGGCGACGACGGGCAGTTGCACTACCCCGACGGCGTCACCGGACGGACACTGCTCCAACAAGCGACTCGCGAGACCCTCACCGACATGGGCTTCGACGTCGACGGGCTGACCGACGCCCAGATGACCGACAACCACGGATGGCTGCTGTTCCCCAACTTCTTCATGACGATCCGCGCCGCCGAAGCGACCGTGATCACCTCGATCCCCCACCCCGACGGCGACCCGAACCGCTGTATCTGGCACATCCGCAGCTTCATGTGGCTGCCCGAGGAATATCGGGCCGACTTCCGCGCCGCACCGATCGAGGTCGACGAACCCGGCTCGTACCCCTACTTCCTCGCCCTCCAACAGGACTACGAACAGATGCCCCGCCAACAACGCGGGCTGCGCAACCGACGGATCGAACACATCTCACTCGTCCACGAAGAACTCAGCGTCGCCCGCTTCCACGCGTCACTGGATCGCCACATGGGAGAGCAACGATGACCGACCAAGCGCCGACCGACAGCCCAGCGCTGCAGGACCTGAACGATGTCGTCGACGCCCACGTCGGGCGATCGCGGGCAGTGTTGGAATACGGGCTGACGCTGAAGCGCGTTCTCGACGGTGCGTCCGCCACCGACTTCGGCGTGCAGAGCTGGGCTCCGCTCGCCGAGTTCGTCGATACCGCCCGTTTCGACCGTGTCGGCAACTTCAAGGATCTGATGGACTGGGACGAGTACGTCGCGTTCCTGACGCGATGGGCGCCGGGCGCCACATGGGAATGCTCGTTCAAGCGGGTGACCGAAACGTCAGGCCTCGTGTTCCTCGAACTCGAGGAACGAACCGTCACCGACGGCGTGGCCAGTGCAGCCAACTCGCTGTCGGTCTACGCGTTCGACCCCGACGACCGAATCGTCCACATCGACGTCTACCTCCAGATGCCGCTACCGCGGGCGTTCCTGCCCGCGATCTACCAAGACGTCCGCCTGTCCGATTAGCGCGACCGCGTCACCACACACGACCACACCACGACACAAGGACGACTGCCGATGAATCCCACCGAACGACTCGACGCCCACACGCCCACAACCCCCCGCCGGAGCCGACAGCGATCGTGGCGCACGCTCGCGATCGTCGCCGTGGCTTCACTGGCGTTCGCGGCGTGCGGAAACTCCAGCGACGACACCTCCGACGAGCCCGACGCCACGCAGCCCGCGACCTCGGAGGCCATCGATGCCGAGACCGAGACGACGGCGAACAGCAGCGTCGTGGCGGACACCGTCAACCCCGACGAGTCGAGCCCAACCAGCGCTGCTCCGACGACGGAGCCTGCGGACGACGAGTCCGATCTCGATGAATTCCAACCCATCTCCGGTGTCCCGGGCGTCACCGATGACGAGATCCAGTTCGGCGTGATGGCCACGGGGCCGTCGAACCCGATCGGTCTGTGCATCCTGGAGTGCTACAGCAGTGGGGTGCAAGCCTATTTCGACTACCGCAACGCACTCGGCGGCGTGCACGGACGCCAATTGACCATCACCCACACACTCGACGACGAGGTCGGAGCCGGGCAGGTCAAGATGCTCGAGCTGATCGGCTCCGACGACGTGTTCGGGATCTTCTACTCGCCGCTGATCCTCGGCCCGGGTATCCCCGAAACGGCCGACGCCGGTGTTCCCGTGTTCTCCACCGTCCAGTCCGGGCCGGCAGCTGCCGGGCTCGACAACGTCTACCAGCCGGGGGTGCCGTACTGCCCGGACTGTGTCCGCAAGGCGGTCGTCCACACCGCGGTGCTCGCCGAAGCGACCAAGATCGCCGTGATCGGCCTCGGTGCATCGCAGGCGTCCAAGGACTGCGTCGCACTGACCGCGGACACGTTCCGGCTGTGGGGCCCCGACCTCGGCATGGAAGTCGTCTACACCAACGACACGCTGCCGTTCGGCCTGCCCAACGGAGTCGCCCCCGAGGTCACCGCGATGGACGAGGCCGGTGTCGACTACATCCATACGTGTATGGACCAAAACGGTGTGCTCACCCTCGAACAAGAACTGCAACGCCAAGGTCTCGCGGAGGTCACCGTGGTACTCCCGCAGGGCTACACCGACGCCGAGTGGCTGGCCAACAACGCCAACCTGCTCGAAGGTGACGTCTTCGGATCGGTCTTCTTCCGGCCCTTCGAAGCCGACCTCGACGGCACGCTCGTCGACGAGATGATCGCCGCCTTCGAAGCGGGCGGCGTGTACGTCAACGATCTCGCGGTGCAGGGCTGGATCAACGCCGACATGGCCGTGACCGGCATCCTCGAAGCCGGTCCACAGTTCGATCGGGCCGGCATGATCGCCGGCCTCAACGGACTCACCGACTACGACGCCGGTGGCGTGCTCCCGTCGCTCGACATGACCAAGCAGCACCTCGCCCTCACTGGTGCCACGGCCGCGACCGATGGTCCGGCGGTCGAATGCATCGCCCCGGTGTTCGTTCGCGACGGGCAGTTCACACTCGTCAACGACCCGGCCACTCCGTTCTTCGCCTATGACCGCACGACATCGGAATGGACCGAGCCGGAACCGTCCAGCTGCTGATCAGCAACCATCATGACCATCGACGGCAGCAGTCCGCGCTGACAGAAACGGAGTACGCATCATGAGCAATCGATTCGACGGAAAGGTCGCGCTGGTCACCGGGGCCGGGTCCGGCATCGGCAAAGCGGTTGCCCTGCGGCTCGCTGCCGATGGCGCCCGCGTCCTGGCGGTCGATGTCGTCGAGGACCGCGTGTCCGAGACCGAGTCGGCTGCGCCCGAGGCGATTGTCAGCCATGTTGCTGACATCGCCGACGCTGCCGCCTGCTCGGCCGCGATCGGCGCGGCGATCGGCGAGTTCGGGCGTCTCGACGTGCTGGCCAACGTGGCGGGAATCTTCCATGCCGGTCACTTCACCGACCACACCCCGGAGCAGTACCGGCGCGTGCTCGCGGTCAACCTCGACGGTCCGTTCTTCCTGTCCCAGGCAGCAATCCCGCACCTACTGGAAACGTCGGGCAACATCGTCAACGTCGTGTCCAACTCCGCGATCCAGGGTGTGCCCTACGCCAGCGCGTACGCCACGAGCAAAGGCGGCCTGTTGCAGCTCACCCGAGCCTTGGCCGTCGAATACCTCAAGCAACCGCTACGCGTCAACGCCGTCGCACCAGCAGGGACGCGCACCAACCTCGCAATGAACGCCAACTTTCCTGCCGACCTCGACATCGACCTCGCCTCCCGCATGGGCGGCCATCGCGGCATCGCCGAACCCGACGACGTCGCCGCGGTGGTCGCCTTCGTCGCCTCCGACGAGGCGCGCGCCGTGACCGGCGCCGTCTACACCGTCGACAACGGACTCACCGTCAGCTAAGGAGCCACACATGACCGATCCCTCCCTCCACCTCGCCGACAAAGTCGACATCACCGAACAACTCGCCCGCTACGCACGCGGCGTCGACACGAACGACTGGGACCTGTGGCGCAGCGTGTTCACCGACGACGCCATCATCGACTACAGCTCGGCCAACGGCCGGCCCGCCGCCGGCCGCGACGACACGGCCGACTGGCTCGCCCAGAGCATGCCGTTCCTGCCCTGGAAGCAGCACTACATCACCAACGTCGAAATCGACCTCGACGGCGACACCGCCCACGTCCGCGCCGCGTTCTACAACCCGATGCAACTCCCCGGACTCGCCGAACCGAGCGCCTGCGGCGGCTACTACCACCACGACTTCGTGCGCACCCCGAGCGGATGGAAGAGTCGGCATCTCATCGAGGAAAGTTGCTGGTTCGTCAACCCCTACCCGACACCCACGGAGCAGGAACCACCCGCATGACCGACGTCGACGCCAGCGTGATCGACGTCGACGCAGTCGACTTCTTCACGGACCGGGACCTGTTGGCAGACCCGTACGACTACTTCGCCGCCCTCCGCACCGAGTGCCCGGTCAGGGCCGAGAAGCACCACGGCGTGACGATGCTGACCGGCTACGACGAGGTCGTCCAGGTCTACAACGACAGCGACCACTTCTCGGCATGCGTGTCGGTCACCGGCCCGTTCCCCGGGTTCCCGGTACCGATCGGTCCCGACGACGACGCCGATGCGCTGATTGCCGAACACCGGCACCGCCTGCCCTTCAGCGACCAGCTGCCGACGATGGACCCGCCAGATCACACCCGGCACCGGCACCTGCTCTCTCGGATGATCACACCGAAGCGACTCAAGGAGAACGAAGCGTTCCTCGCCCGACTCGTCGATCAGCAGCTCGACGAAGCGCTCGCCGGCGACGGTTGTGAGTTCATGTCGGCGTTCGCCAACCCGGTGGCGATGCTCGTCGTTGCCGACCTGCTCGGTGTACCCGAGTCCGACCACCGGACGTTCCGCCAGCGAATGCTGCAGTCGAGCGAGACCATCGGTGCAACCGACGACAAGAACGCGCTGAGCCACTCACCGCTCGAGTACCTGTACGCAACATTCAGCGACTACGTCAGCGACCGGCGAGCCAACCCGCGAGACGATGTGCTCACCGGCGTGGCCTCGGCCACATTCCCCGACGGCACCGAACCCGACGTCATCGACGCCGTACGCGTCGCCGCCAACCTGTTCGCCGCCGGAGGCGAAACCACCGTGCGACTCCTCGGCAGCGCAGTACAGATCATCGCCGAGAACGCAGAGATCCAGCAACGCCTCCGTGCCCGCCCGGACCTGATCCCGAACTTCATCGAGGAGTGCCTGCGCTACGAGAGCCCGATCCGAGGCGACTTCCGCCTCGTCAAGCAACCGGTGAACCTGGGCGGCGTCGATCTGACACCCGGCGACACGGTGATGCTGCTCAACGCCGCCGCCAACCGCGACCCCACGAAGTTCACCAACGCGGACACCTTCGACATCGACCGCGACAACGCCCGCAGCCACGTCGCATTCGGCCGTGGTGTGCACACCTGTCCGGGTGCGCCCCTCGCTCGCGCTGAAGGGGTGTTGACCATCGCTCGACTCCTCGAGCGCACGACCGAAATCTGGATCGACGAGCAACATCACGGCCCGCCCGATGCCCGCCGCTACTCCTACGTTCCGACCTTCATCCTCCGAGGCGTCACCCACCTCCACGTCCGTTTCAGCAGCGAACAGGGCACCGTCGTCGCCTGACCGGGTCAGGCGTAGCGGATGCGTGGAGCCCACAGCCGTCTGGTCCGCCGAGATGCTGGAGTTGACATCCTGATCCCGATCAGGTCCGGCGAGCGGTCCCGGCGTCGCAATGGATGAAACGGCGTATCGGGCGGTGCTCCTGGAGCACCGCGCGGCTCCGGTGGCCGCCGGCCCGCCTACGAATGGTTCCTGCAAGTGGGGATCAGCAGGCATCAAACGGTTCAGTTACGAGTGAAGGGATCACCAACATGACAAGCGGATCGAGCAAGCGGGTCGTCGTCGTCGGCGCATCGACGGGGTTGGGCCGGTGCATCGCAACCGGGCTGAGCCATCGCGGCTCGTCCGTCTCGCTGCTGGCAAGGCGTCTCGACAAGCTGGAGCAGGCCGCCGCCGAAGCTCACGACAGTGCGCACGTCTTCGTGTGCGATGCCGTCGATCAAGCGTCCGCGAAGCTGGCGATCGATGCCGCTGCATCGGCGATGGGTGGGATCGACACGGTCATCTACGCGCCCGCGGTCGGCCCGCTCACCAGGCTCGCCGACGCGACGCCGGCGCAGTGGATGGACACGTTCGCCACCAACGTGGTCGGCGCCAACAACATCACCCAGGCGGCACTCCCGCATCTGACAGGCTCGGCCGGGAACATGATCTACATGTCGACGACCGGCGCGTCGTACACCGGGCCATGGCAGGGGATGGGCCTCTACCAGATCACGAAGGCTGCCTTGAACCGGCTGGCGGATCACTGGCGCGTCGAGCAGCCGGGCCTCAACTTCACACTCGTCACCGTCGGAGAGTGTCCTGGTGGTCAAGGCGACCGCCAGACCCAATTCAACGCTGACTGGGACAGCGAACTCGTCGGGCAGGTGGCAGCGGACTGGTTCGCTCGGCAGTACCTGAGCGGCGCGTTCATCGACGTCGAACACCTCGTCGACCAGTTCCACTCGCTCGTGACGATGGGCCAATCACTCCAGGTTCCGTCGATGGTGATCATCCCGCGCCCGCCGATCCCCAGCGCCGGAAGGGTCGCACCAACCAACCTCGGCGAGATGGACGAGCAAGTGAGTATCGGCCGCTGAGGTAGTCGGCAGTGCCCTTTCCCGGCGGGAACGAGTTGGTGATGCCGCTGCTGAAGTACTTCTGGTCGCTGGTGAGCGTGATGCCGGTGATGGCGTTGGCTGCGTCGCTGCAGAGGAACACCAGCGGGTACGCCTGTTCCTCGGGTGTCGAACGCATTGACGCCGATCTTCTCGCGGTAGTCGGAAGCGAATCCGAGCCATTGCTGGACCCGCTCCTGCCTCACTGGAATGCATCCTCGAACACACCGCCGGCTCGAGAGCCGAACCCGAATGGAGCATCGACGCAATGATCACCATTGATCTCACCGGCAGAACAGGCCTCGTCACGGGGGCCGGTCAGGGCGTCGGCCGCGCCATCGCGCTGCACCTCGCAGACGCCGGCGCCAAGGTCTTCGTCAACGACCTCGACGCGGACCGAGCGCAGTCCGTCGTCGACGAGATCTCCGCATCGGGAGGTTCCGGCGCAACAGCGTGCTTCGACGTCACAGATCTCGCCGCAGTTCAGGCAGCAGTCGACGACGCCCCCCACATCGACATCCTGGTCAACAACGCCGGCAACGCAGGCGCCGAGGGTTTCGGCGGGCGCGGCACGTTCGCCGAGTCGCAACCCGCCGATTGGGAGCCGTTCGTGCGAGTGAACTTCTACGGCGCGATGAACTGCTGCCGGGCCGTGCTGCCATCCATGATCACCAATCGGTGGGGGCGACTCATCACCATCGTGTCTGACGCCGGGCGAGTCGGCGACCACGGAGGTGCCGTCTACGGTGCCGCCAAAGCCGCCGCCGCCGGGCTGACGCGATCTCTCGCGCTCGAGAACGGCCGCTACGGCATCACCGCGAACAACATCTCGCTCGGCACGATGCGCACCCCCGCCACCGAATCGCTGTGGGCCGACCCTGACAGCGCGACGGCCAAAGCCATGATGCGCAACTACGCCGTTCGGCGACCCGGCGATCCCGACGACGCCGCCGGCCTTGTCGCCTTCCTCGCCAGCGATCGCGGCTCATGGATCACTGGCCAGACCTACCCGCTCAATGGTGGATACACCTTCGCGCTGTGAGCACACACAAACCACTCGCCGGGGTCTACGTGCTCGACCTGTCGCGGTTCGCGCCGGGAGGTTTCTGCAGCCTGTTGCTGGCCGACCTCGGCGCCGACGTCGTCAAGGTCGAGGCACCAAACACGGGCGACGGGTTGCGCGGCATGTACGGCTCCGGGTTCGACGCAGCACACATCGCTCTGAACCGCGGCAAACGATCCATTGCGCTCGACCTGCGTCACCACGATGCGCCCCGGGTTCTCGAGAAGCTCGTCGCGCAGTCCGCGATCGTGATCGATTCGCACCGTCCTGGCCAACTCGACCGCTTCGGGCTCGGCTACGGCGCGATGGCCCAAGCCAACCCGCCGGTGGTCTGGTGCTCGATAACGGGGTTCGGCGACTTCGGTCCGAACGCCCAGCATCCCGGTCACGACCTCACCTACCTGGGCTACGGCGGCCTGCTCAGCAAGCTTTCCGATCGTGATCCGACTCCACCCGGGACAGTCGTGTCGATCCCACTCGCTGCCACGATGGCCTCGACCGGGATCCTCGCTGCTCTCCACGCAGCCGAACGGACCGGCCAAGGAACACACCTCGACGTCAGCATGACCGATTCAGCGATGTGGGTCCGATCAGAGGACATCGCACGCGCCGCGAACGCCCCCGGCCCCACATGGGGCACGTCCGCGACGCGCAACGTTTACCGATGTGCCGACGGGCGGCACGTCACCGTCACTGCGACCGAGCCGAAGTCGTGGGCGAACCTTTGCGATGCCCTCGGCGATCCGACCCTCGCCGGTCAACGGGTCGGCGGCAACGACGACTCGCAGCTCCGGGCACGCCTCGAGACACTGTTCTCCACGAAGACATCGGTGGAGTGGCTGGCCACCCCTGGCCTCGGCGGCGGAGTCGGACCGGTCAACGACGCCGCTGACCTCGTCGAAGATCCGCACGTCACCCAACGCGGCAGCATGATCAGCCTCGACGGAACTGATCTGCGAGTGCTGGCGAACCCGATCCGGTTCGACCGGTCAACCGGAGACCTGTCCTCCAACGCCACCAATCCGCCCCCGGGCTTAGGAGCACACACCAACGCAGTGCTCAGGGAAGCCGGGTTCACCGACGACCAAGTTCGCCAACTGCATGAATCAGGAGTCGTCGCCTGATCCGACACATACCCGCTTCGGGTGCGGAGGAGAGTGGTCACGACGGCGGGAGTTGGTGTGGTCCGAGAGTGTCGTGGGACCGCTGGTGGAGAATGTTGGGAGCCATCTTGGGAGCCATACGGTCCGGCATTCGCAGACATGGTCCGGCATGCGTCGGAAATGCGAATGTCGAAAGCCCAGGTAGATCGGCATGCGCCGACACCTACCCGTACGCGACGGACTGGTCGGGCGTCATTCGGGACGTGGAGGCCGGGAGTTCAAATCTCCCCACCCCGACTGAGAACCCCTGGTCACGGGACTGCGAGAGCAGCCCGGACCAGGGGTTCGGTCGTTTTCGGCTGTGGCCGTGCTGCTGCTGAACAACGGCTTTCGAGCGGTCGCCGCGTTTCTTCTGCTGTCCGCATTTTCACTTCCTGGTCGCGTTTCGATGTCCGAGCCGTATCGCCGTGAACTCTCGGCGAACCGGAACCGTTTCCGGTGGGTCGAATACTCGATGTCGGCCACACTCATGATCGTCACCATCGCCACCATCACTGGAATCTCGGACTTCACTCCTCGAGTCGAGCCGCCGCACCCGCGAATTCGTCGCCACGCTCGCCTCCGCCCGCTGACCTTCTACGTTCTCGGTCGGAATCGGGCCGGAAATCGGACCAGATCTGACCGCGATCGGTGATGAAGCGGATCTCGGTCGGACTCGGGCCATATCCGCTGTCACCCACTCCAACGATCTCGGTTCGTCTACGGAATCATCGTGTCGCTGTTCTTGCTGTTCAACTGCTTTGCGGTGAACCAGTGGCTGCAGTATCGGCGGGTCGGCAGGTGGGCCGACTACAGGTTCGGTGAACGTTGTTACATCGCCTTGAGCTTCATCGCGAAGAGCGCGCTCGCTGTGGCAGGTCTTCGCCAACATTCTCGTCGATTGAGCCCCGGGCAACTGGCGCTGTGTCAGAAGGCGAACTGTCCTCGGAGGATGCTGTCACCGGAGTGTTGCGGATTGCCGTCGAACCGTTCGGATGAGACGTCCACGATCGGGAATGCGGTCGGGTCGAGCCCGACGGGTAGGTCGTAGACACCGTCGGTGCGAATCGGGCCGAGGGAAATGAGTTCGGTGACGTCGGGGTTGATCAGCCACACCTCGGTGAATCCGTCAGTCGGTTCGATGCCGGTGGTGGCGAGGCGAAGCTGGAGTGACCCGTCGTGGTCGACGATTTCGGCGCTGCCCTGCCCGGAGTCGCCGAGCGGTTCGAGTTCGGTGGACGACAGCACCGTGACATCGTCGGCCGAGCGAGTCCACACCGCTGCGGCCGCGATCACCACCACGAGTGCGGCGGCCGC
Organism: Ilumatobacteraceae bacterium; assembly: GCA_963752815.1. Classification (GTDB taxonomy): domain Bacteria; phylum Actinomycetota; class Acidimicrobiia; order Acidimicrobiales; family Ilumatobacteraceae; genus Sva-07. The sequence goes on from CAVVZI010000015.1 coordinate 890,679, forward strand.
CCCGATCAGCCAGCGAACGTTCGGCCGCGATCGGCGCGCCGCCAGGGCGACCACCGGGGTGGTGGGTTCAACTGCAGCAGGAAATGCTTCGGCGGAGATTCGGTCCCAGAGCTCGGGCGGTGGTGTTTCCCATTCGACCCCCTCGGTTCCCAGTGTCCGGGCGAAGCCACGAAGTTCTTCGAGTTCGTCCAATGGCTGCTGCTCAGGCATCCTGTCGCCCCCTCTCGATGATGTCGTCGTCGTGGTCCTGCTCGTTCGCTGGTGGGAACGAAACTCCCAGGTCGGCGCGCAGTCGTGCGAGACCGCGCCGGAGGTCGCTCTTGACCGTGCCGAGCGGGATGCCCGTCTGTTCAGCGATAGCGGTCTGCGTGAGGTCGGAGTAGAAGGCCAGTTCGACGACTTGGCGGACTCGTGGTTGGAGACTGTCGAGCGCTCGGGCGATCAGCAACCGGTCCGCGAGTTGGTCCTCGCTCGCCACCCCCGCCTCGGACTCAGACTGGGGAACGGGCAGCTCGCCGCTGGGCAACGGGGTTCGCGCCGCTCGGCGGTAAGCGTCGAGCACCCGGTACCTCGCGATGCCGAGCAACCAGGCGCTGAGGCTGCCCCGAGCGGGATCGAAGCCGTCACGTGATTTCCACGCACTCACGAAGGTTTCCTGCGCACAGTCGGCGGCTGCGTCACGGTCGACGAGCGAACGGGCACAGTACGTGAACACGAGGGTGCCGAATTGGTCATAGGCGAGTCGGAGCGCCTCAGGATCGCCGTCGACCCAACGGACAGCGACGGCGGCATCGGCGGCGTCGCGTTCAGCCGGATCACTTCGCACCCTGCCACGGTAACCGTTGTCCTTGGGCTCGAACCGCGGCAAGGCGTGCGGGCGTAACTGCCTCGTGTGATTGCGGTGCTGATCGAGGTGGGTGAGCATGGAGTGCAGGCGTGTGGGGACCGAGATGGCAGTGCTGTTCCTAGTTCGGTGCGAACCACGAGAAAGGATCACATTTCCTCGAATTCATGCATCCGCCGACGGGGTCGCGTCGGAATAGGACGCAACATCCGCCGAATACGAGGAGAATGCTATGAACCGCCGACATGTCACCCTGGCCGCATGCGTCGCTGTGATCGGTTTGGTCGCTGCCGCCTGTGGCAGCGACAGCGATGACGCTGCCGACACCACGTCGCTGCCGAGACGGCCACGACCGAAGCGCCGACGACCACCGAAGCACCGATGAGCACCGAAGCACCGATGAGCACCGAAGCACCGATGACGTCGGACGCACCAGCGGCAGAGGCCGACATCGTCGACACCGCCATCGCAGCCGGCGATTTCACCACCCTGGTGGCTGCCGTGCAGGCCGCCGGCCTCGAGGAGACCCTGCGCGGTGACGGACCGTTCACCGTGTTTGCTCCGACCGATGATGCGTTCGCGGCCCTTCCCGCTGGCACGGTCGACACGCTGCTCGCCGATCCGACCGGCGATCTGGCCGACATCCTCACCTACCATGTCGTGGCCGGTGAGGTGCTCGCAGCCGACGTCGTCGGACTGGATGGGCAGAGCGTCGAGACCGTGAACGGCGCAACGTTCACGGTCAACGTCGGCGATGACGGGACGGTCACCCTGACCGACGCCACCGGAAACGAGGTGACCGTTGTCGCGACCGACATCATGGCCACCAACGGTGTGATCCACGTCATCGATGCCGTGCTGCTCCCCGCCTGACGTACCGAACTCGCGTGGTCAGGTTTCGATCGTGCGCCGCGCCATCAGGGATGCCCCACCTGATGGCCGGCCCGACCGGTCACACCGTCTGCCAGGCATGTCGCACTCATGAGTAGCGTCGAGCGCCATCTCGAACTCGACCACTTCGTGCGCGACGAGCGTGCCTTGGTCGATGCGTGCGACAGCGTCGTCCACGCGACCGGAATTGTCGCCGGACTTCGAGCGGCCGAGTCGCTGCAACTTCTCGCCTGCCGGGCCAGTGGTGCGTTCGACACCGTCGATGCGCTCGCCGAGTTGCTCGATCAGCGCGACGACCAGCTCGCGGCAATCGCCGGCGTTCACGCGCTCAGTGGCGTGCCCGGCTCTCTGGCCACCGCCGTCTTGGACGAGGCACTCGACGACGAACGATGGTTCGTCACCGAGCACGCCGCTTGGTCGTTCTCGGCGCGCTCACCGCACCGCCCCGCAATGGATCGACTCGCTTCCATGGTGACGGACGGCGGGTTCAGAGGCATGGTGGCGCAGCGCACGCTCGCCGGCTGGGCGCACGGTGACCGCAACGGTGTCCTGCTGGCCCTGGGCAAATCGCTCGAGCACGCAGAGGGTGCAGGGCGCGTTGCGCTGATCGAAACGGTGGGCGCGATTCCCGGGACCGCTGCAACCGCGCTGCTCGAGACCGTTGCTTTCGACAACGACGATGCCGACGCGCAGCTGGCCGCAATCGCGGCACTGGGATGGCGTCCGAGCGACCCGGATCCCCTCGAACGCTTGGCGTTGGACGACACCGACGCCGGTGAAATCGCATTTCTCGCACTCATCGACAAGACACTGAGTACACGGACGACCGACGTCACGCGTTCGAATGACCGCGTGGGTCACCGGATCGCCCAGGTGGTCATCCACGCCGAGTTCGACGAGCGACTGATCCGGTCTGGCGCCGGCGACAACGGTGGTTTGGCCACACTCGTGAGCCAACTGTCCACCGCGTTCGCCGACCGCACCGACGTGACTCAGATCACGACGATCACCCGCGGCTCGACCGGCGATGCGATCACCGATGCCTTCTTCGGCTGCGACGACAAGCAGCGCCTGGCATCGGTGCCCTTCGGCGGCCGGGCGACAGTCGACCGACGCAGCAGCTGGGAGCACCGTCTGGCGGTGGAGCGTGGCGTGCGTCGGGTGTTCCTCGCCGGTGCCCGACCCGACGTCGTGCATCTTCGGATGGCCGACGTCGGCACGCTTGCCGCCGGGCGAGTTGCCCGCCAGCTCGGCATTCCGGTGGTCTTCACTGCGGCCCCGGACCCTCACGTCGTGCTCGGACAACTCGATCCGGCGAAGGTCTCCCGCTGCAACTTCGGAGATCACGACGAACTCGAGCACTACTGGTTCCGGGCGCGAATGGTGGAGCGAATGACCAATCAGGCTGACCAAGTCGTGCTGCTGCCGCGCGGCGACGACGGAGAGCTGCGGCGGGCCTTCGGCGAGCGTGCTGCGGGACCGCTCCAGCGCGCGATCGTCATCGCCGAGGGTGTGGACCCGTTACCGATTCGTCGGGCTCGAACCGTCGTCAGCGAGCTCGACGACCAAACCGGCTGGCCGCTGCCCATCGAACCGTTGCGTCGCGCCCTCCAGGACCTGGCACCCGGTCGCTGGGGGCTTCCCCTTGTGGTCAGCGTCGGAAGGCTGCACCCCGGCAAGGGAATGGATCGAGTGGCGAAAGCGTGGGCAGGCGATGGCACGCTTCGTCGCACCACCAATCTGGTGATCATCGGCGGCGACCATGCACGACCGACGGCGGATGAACTCGACGTGCTGGCTGAACTCGACGAGATCCTGGGCGATGCAGACGAGCGCCGGCGAAACGGTGTCGTGCTACTCGGCCACCAACCGAACGAAGCAGTCGCATACGTATTTGCTGCTGCCGCCATCGGTCTTCCCCGGCTTGTCGCGCCAGGCGGGGTCTATGTCGGCGCGGCGGCCAAGGAGGAGTTCGGCCTGGCGATCGTCGAGGCGCTCGGTGCCGGCCTTCCTGTGGTTGCGCCCGCCGTGGGTGGTCCAGCGACGTACGTCGCGCACGGAGATACCGGCGTACTGGCCGATACGCGCTCGGTCAGCGCGCTCCGCACGGCGATCGCGCAAGCGCGTCGGCTCGTCGGCCGGCCCGGACGAGTGGAGCGGGCGCAGGACCTGGTGCTCAATCGTCTCACGATCGACGCAATGGCCGCATCGCTGATCGACGCCTACCAATCTGCGCAGGCCGATGTCGCCTGAGGGGTCATGACCGTGCTGCTCATCGTGGTCCCTGACTACGCCTCGCACTATTTCCCGATGAGCGCGATCGCTCACCGCGTCGTCGCGAGCGGAACCGAAGTCGTCGTTGCGACGGGACCGTGCCTGCGTGATCGAGTCATCGCCGATGGCTTCTTCTGGTCCGAACTCCGAATGAGCCGAGGCAGCAACACCGGCGTCCGACAACCGATGCAACGCGGCGATGATCTACGCCCGTTTCTCGCGTCCACAGAAGCGGGCATGGTCGCAACCCTGTTGCATCAAGCGGATGCGCGCCGACATGACTTGTTGTGGCAGCCCGAGTCGGTCGCCCGCGACACCGTTCGACTTGTCGAACGCCTCCAGCCGTCCGCCGTGCTCGTCGATCACCTCTGCGTCGCGGCGCGCCTCGCTCTGTTCGCCGCGAATGTCCGCACCTTGACGCTGGTGCCCGGCCATCCCAGCCAACTCCCTGCGTTGGGTGAGGTCTACGGATATCCCACGCAGTTGGCCGGAATGGGTGCGACCCGACCCGGCCGGTCTGCGCGAATTGCGTCAACGGTGCGAGACGACCAGCCAGATGTTGGCCGACACCGGAAACCGGATCGTCGGCGGCATCAATCCGGGAGCGGACCGGATCGGTGACGTGTTCGGTGCGCTCGGAGCAACCGTGCTGTACAACAGCCCGTCCGCCCTGCAGGACCCGGCCCGACGGCTCCCGCTCGACCACCATTTCCTGGGCAGTTGCGTGCGAGCGCACGACGTTGCCGACGACGAGACAATGGCGTGGCTGGCCGTCCCCGAACCGTTTCTCTACGTGTCCCTCGGAACGTTCCTGTCGGGCCGGGTCGATGTGCTCCGCCGAATCGTCGACGGCCTCAGGCGGGACGGGCGACGCGTCGCCATCGCGACCGGAAGCACGCCCACCGCCCAACTCGGCGACCTCCCCACGGCCTGGCTCGTACGACCATTCCTGCCGCAGATCGAACTACTTGGGCACGCTGACGGGGTGATCTGCCACGGCGGCAACAACACCGTCACCGAGGCTCTCTCGGCCGGCACACCGTTGATCGTCCTGCCGATGTCGACGGACCAGTTCGCCATCGCCGCCGACGTCGAACGCGCCGGCGTAGGCGTGTCGGCTGACCCGAACAGCGTCGCCGCCGCAACGCTTGCTCGCTTGGCACAGTTCGATGACGGCACACGCAGCCGCGTCGAACGAATGGCATCCGACCTGGCGCGCGAACCTGGCCCCCAACTCGCGGCCCGTCTGCTCACGAACAGCGAAGTCCGGGCAGAAGCGCACCGCTCGCCGTAGCCCGGCTGGGGTGGTGGAGCGAACTCGGTCTAAGTCCGGCGCTGCTCGAGGACCGCCTCGGCACAGCGGCGACCGGAAAAGAGTGCTCCCTGGATCGACGCCGTGTCGCGGTGGTCCCCACACACGAAGCGGCCGTCGGCCCGGACGACGGTGCGCTTCGGGGCGAACGGCGGACGCTGCGTCGGTTGCCCGTGTGCGATGCGATACGTGGCCAGGTGCTCCCACCCGTCCACCCGTGTGCCCCACCAGTCGCGCAGTTGCCGGCGAGCCATCGCTTCCAGGTCACCCTCGATAATGGCGGGGAGCGCGGCGACGACGAGGTGCTTGTCCGCAGGTGCGTACGTCGGTGCGACGTTGCTCATGACGGCCGCGTTGAGCACCGGACCGATGCCCGTTCCGTCGAGGATCACCATCTTCGAGTCGGTCGGCGCTTCATCGGCCACGAAGTACACGCAGCCTGCCGCTTTCGAGTCGACCCGCGCCAGCCCGAGCAGCGCACTCGCGGACGGGCCGTCTGTCGCAACGACGACGGCCGACGCCGAGATCTCGTCACCGTCGACGATCGTCACGGAGTTCGGCGTCGTGGACGCAACGGTGACGCCCAGCCGCACCGTCCCAGCTGGCAGTCGGGACGCCAGTTGGTTCGGGATCTCCTGCATCCCGCCAGCGGGCACCGCAGCATCGCCGTCGGCCAGCATCCGGAAGATCACGTCGAACATTCGTCGACTGTCCCCGAGATCGGGATCGAGCTGGATCCCGCCCACCAGCGGTCGGAAGAACCGCTGGATGATGGTCTCGGAGAACCCCGCATCCTGCAGTGCAATCTCGGTGGCGACATCGTCGCCAGCGAGCAGCCGGGCCGGATCGACGCGACGAAGCTGCGCTCGGAGCCGGGCGATGCGGAGCTTGTCTCCGACCGAACCGATCGGCGCCAGCAACGTCGACACGGCCGTGGTCGGCGAGCGGAACGGATCGGACACCGCCGAACCCTTGCCCTGCCTCCACACCAGTGCGCCGGGATCGAACCGTCGTAGTTCAAGTGCATCGAGGTCGAACTGGCGCACCAACTCCGGATATGCCGTCAGCGCTACCTGGAACCCGCGATCCACCAGGAATCCGTCGATCCGATCGGTGCGCACGCGTCCGCCGACGCCATCGCTCGCCTCCAGGACGACGACGTCGACGCCGGCTCGGTGCAACGCGACAGCACACGACAGCCCCGCCAATCCCGCTCCGACGATTACCACAGGAGCATCAGCCACGACGCCACCTTCCTTGGGCGCGCATGTCACACCGGGTCAGCAAAGACCACGACGTTGTCGTCGTAGCCGCGACGTGCGGCGTCGTACCGACCGCGCACTGGACGAAGTCGCATTGAAAGTCTCCTTGATCGTTGACGGACACCCCCACTTCGGCCAGCACACCCATGCACGGATGCACCGATTGCGAAAGACAACTCGCCGAGGCCGACGCTGCGGCTCGGGCCGCCGGACGAATCGGCGATTCTGAGTAACAGCCCATTGAGGCACAGCGGAAATCGCCGGCTCCGAGAAATTTGCATCGGACCGGACGACGCTGCATCCGCGCACAGCCTTGCGAACGAAGACGAGGAACGCCCGCTTGTTCGAGGAGTACCGCGTGCTTATGAGGTCACCAACGTCGATGGTCCGGAGCGAACCGATGAGCGTGAGCGAAGTCATCCTGCTCGACGCTCGCGGTCGGCCTTCGGGAACGATTCCGAAGAGATCGGTGCATCATGCATCTACTCCCTTGCACCTGGCGTTCTCATGTCACGTCGTGCGCGACGACGGTCACGTCCTGATCACGAAGCGAGCCCTCACCAAACGGACCTGGCCGGGGGTCGTGTCCAACGCATGCTGCGGTCATCCACAGCCGGGCGAGACCCTGCGCGACGCCGTGCAGCGTCACCTTCAAAGTGAGCTGCGAACGCGAGCGGTGAGGATGGCTGTGGCGCTCGACGATTTCGTGTACCGGGCGGAAATGAACGACGGAACGATCGAGCACGAACTGTGTCCCGTGCTCGTCGCCCAGATCGACGGGGAACCCGAGCCTGATCTAGAAGAAGCCGACAGCTTCGAGTGGGTTCCATGGGAGCGACTCCGGCAGCGAGCGATGAACGATCCCGAATCGTTGAGCCCCTGGTGCGTCGAACAGATCGCCAGGCTGCCTGACGATGCGTCGTCCTTGATCGCGATGGCGCACGACCCTGGTCCCTCCGCACTCGACGATCCGATCGTCGTCGCTACAAAGAGTGCACGCGAGGCGTCACCAGGGCCCGTCGGCAGCGGGTCGATCGACCTCGATCTCGCCTCCGACTCAGTCGAGTCGCTGTTGCGCACATTCCTCGATGACAGTGCCGATCGACTCGGCCGTCACGACGAGCGCGCCCTCGCACTGCATCGGGTGGTCCGCCAACTCGTGCTCGCAGGTGGCAAACGGCTCCGTCCCCGCTTCGTACATTGGGGCTGGCGAGCCGCCGTCGGCGATCGGGACCCGACTCCAGCGTTCATCGCCGGTGCAGCGATCGAACTCCTGCACACCTTCGCCCTCCTGCACGACGACGTGATGGATGGGTCCATCACGCGACGGGGCCGACCCACTGCTCAGCTCGAGTTCGCCGACCTACACCGAACCCACCGCCGCCACGGCGATGCCCGTCGCGTCGGTGAAGCAGCAGCGGTGCTCGCTGGAGATCTCGCATTCGTGTACGCAGACGAGTTGTTCGACATGCTCGAAGACGCCACCACCCATGACCTGCGCGACGCCCGGGCGGTTTTCCGTGAACTCCGCACGGAGGTCATCGCCGGACAATTCCTCGACATCATGCCGATGCACGATCTCGCACCGATGCGTCCGCACGAGGCGGTCGTTGCCGAGGAGACAGCGATGAAGGTGGCATTACTGAAGTCGGCCCGGTACACCGTCACTCGTCCCCTGATCCTCGGTCTCGCGCTGGCCAATTGTGCCGACGCCACCTTGCTGGCTGCGTTGCGACAATTCGGTGACTCGATTGGTCTCGCCTTCCAGCTTCGCGATGACGTTCTCGACCTGTTCGGCGATCCCAAGACCACCGGCAAGCCGCCGATGGGTGATCTCGCCGACGGCAAGGCGACCCTGCTCGTGACGCGTGCGGCCCGCCTCGCACCGCCCGCCGACGCAAAGTTCCTGTGCGACGTCGTCAACCGTGGCAATGCGGAACTCGATGACCTTCGCCGCTGCCGATCGATCGTGACCACATCAGGTGCCCTCGCCAGCGTGGAGGCGACGATCACCGCTCGCCACCGCGACGCCCTGGCGGCACTTTCGTCGTTGCGCGATCCGGGAACATGTGCCGGCCTTGCCGCCCTCGCTGCACGAGCCGTCCACCGTCGAGATTGAGCGACCGCCAACCGGCAGGCGACGCGGCGTGGCGGCGATTTCTGCGCGCAGACTAGGGGCCGGTGGGGGAGCGGATTCGCGTCGCCTGGTTCGGCGCCGACACCCATCGGGCGGTGCGACGCGACGAGCCTGCACCGCATGCGATCACCGTGAGTAGTCACCTCATGTGCGGGAGGAACTCGAGGTTGACCTCCCACAGTTCGCCGGAAGCGCGCTCGTTTCGAGCTGTTTCGTCCGGTGTTTACCGGGCGGCATCGGGGTTCAGGTTCGGAAGGTGACCCGTTCGCGAAGCCAATTCGCGAGCCAGGTCTCGTCGACCTCGCGTGCCGCCACGGCGAGCATCGCTTCAACAGCGTCGTCGGTCGTCGGGATGCTCGTCGTTCCACGATCCATCGTTGAGATCGATGAACAGCACGAGGCACGCCCACGCTGCTCGCTTGTTGCCGTCGGGCAACGGGTGATTCCAGGCGATCCGACACGCGAGCACCGCTGTCTTGTCGTATGGATCCGGGTAGAAGTCGGTGTCGCCGAAACCCGCCTGCGGTGCGTGCAGTGCCGAATCGGCGAGCTCGACGCGGCTGGCCTTGATCAGCGTTGGGGCATTGATGCCGGTGACGTGCTCGGCGAGATACCAGAACTCAGCAAGGCTGAGATATCGGGTCACTTCGCGAGGCGGTCGAGGATCTCCCGGTCGCGCTCGAGCAGTTTCTTGGCGCGGGCGGTGAAATCCTCATCGGAGCGGACTCGTTCGATCTCGGCGGCGAGGGCATCAATGATGAGCTGGTTCACGCTGTCGCCTCGGACGCGAGCAACAGCCTCTGCGTCGTCGGCGAGGTCGTCGGGCAACCGAACAGTGGTCTGCTTTGCCATGACATCATGATATCACGATGCAAGGTTGTGAACTGTTGCAAGCCAGGGCGCATAGCGCCGGTACTGCGGTACTCGCCGCCGTGACCGCATCGGGCAAATTGTGCGAATCCACTAGCCGTCGGGGGCCCGCCGCGTCGGTTGTCGTGACGTGCGACTTGGGCTTCAGCGCAGAGCGCGGCAGACGCGTTGGCAGCAAGGCTCGTCGGTGCTGGCCCATCACGGCAGCGAACATTGTCAACCCAAGTTGCTGACACTTGGCTCAGAACAGCGACTGGTGGTATTTGGGCCGTGCGCCACGCTCAGGCCCGACGTTGCGACGGTCGGGTGCACCGCCAAACTGGGTATCGGCGTGGTGAGCGCGCCGGCGTCACCGGTGCAACACCGACGGCGACGTTCAACGCGCGACCTCCGCTGGGAGCGACAAGCGGATTACACGCCTGATCGCAACTCCCTCCTGGGCCGAGGCCCTCAACCAGTTGTGGGTGACGGACGTGACCTACGTGCCGAGCCGCTCCGGGACGGCGCGTACGTATGCGCCTCCTCAACCGCACAGTCCGACCGCCGGCCAGATGTGACGTCGTAACGTTGCGAACTGATGCGGGTGAAGGTCACGTTGTTCGGGCGATTCGAGGTGGATGTCGACGGCTGGACCGTACCCGAGGCACGCTGGGGTGGCCGGCGTGGTCCCGCTCTGGTCAAGCTCTTGGCGCTCGCACCGGGCCACCGCCTGCATCGTGAACAGGTGATTGACGCGTTGTGGCCGGACCTGTCGGTCGCGGCGGCGTCGCCACGCTTGCACAAGTCCGTCCATCTGGTGCGCGCGGCACTCGGCAATCACGAGGCGTTGATCACCGCAAGCGAACGGATCGAGCTCTGGCCGACCGCGGACGTGGTGGTCGACGCGGAGCGCTTCGAGGAGCTGGCGTCCAAGGCGCGGACCTCACCGGACCAACAAGGGCTGAGCGATGCCATCGACGCGTACACCGGTGAGCTCCTGCCGGACGATGTGTACGAGTCGTGGACGTCGGCGGACCGTGATCGGCTGCGTGTGCAGTACGGCGAGCTGCTGCGCCTCGCAGAGCGCTGGGAGCAGCTCATTGCCCTCGACCCGACGGACGAGGTTGCTCATCTGCACATCGTGCGCCGGCTGGTGGACCGGCGCGATCGGGCTGGAGCGTTGCGCCAGCTCGACCATCTTGCGAGCGCGTTGCAGCGCGAGCTGGAGGTCGAGCCGAGCGGGGCGGCGCAGCTCCTACGCGAAGAGGTGGTGGCGCTACCGATCGATGCATCGAGTCCGTCCACGGCCGTGAAGAGCATCGCCATGCCGGTCGCGCTGACCCCGCTTGTCGGCCGGGCGAGCGAGTTGGAGGATTTGACAGCGGCGCTCGACGGGCACCGTCTTGTGACGGTCACTGGGCCGGGAGGCATCGGCAAGACACGCCTTGCGTTGGCGGCAACCGAACGGTGGCTGGTTGATCACGATGCCGACGCGGTGTTCGTGGACCTTGCCAGGATCACGGAGTCGACGTTCGTGGAGTCAGCCGTGGCGGAGGCCGCCGCGGTGCCGGAGCAAGCTGGGATGGACCGGCTCGACACGGTGGCGCTGGCGTTGGCTGAGACGCCGACCGTGATGCTCATCGACAACTGTGAGCACGTGCAGGACGCCGCCCGCGTCTGCATCGAACGGCTACTCGTGCGATGTCCGTCGATCCGCATCCTGGCGACGAGCCGGCTGCGCCTCATGCTCCCATTCGAGCGAGTGTTCGTCGTGTCCGGGTTGTCCCGAACTGGACCGCCCGGGGGCAGCGACGCGTCGACGCTGTTCGCCCAGCGCATGGTGGCGGCCGGGGCTGATCCGCCTGCGGACGACATCGAGTGGACGCTCGTCGATGACATCTGTGGACAGCTCGACGGGTCGGCGTTGGCCATCGAGTTGGCAGCTGGGCGGGTTCCGGGCTTCGGACTGCACGGTCTCGCCCGGACGTTGCACGACCGTCTCGACGTCCTGTCGGTCGGCAGCCGTGACGCGCACCGACATCGTTCGCTGGCGACGGCCATCGGCTGGAGCTACGACCTGCTCGACGAGGACGAACGAGCGGTTCTCCGGGCGGCAGCGGTGTTCGTGACGCCGTTCGACCTCGACGGTGTGGCCGCCATCAGCAGCCGCGCACCCTCGAGCATTTCGTCACTCGTCGCCAACCTGGTCGACTGGCACCTGGTGACCGTCTTCTCCCCCGGTCGCGTTCGCATCCTCGAGACGATTCGCCAGTTCGCGGCGACGATCAGCGAGTCGATTGGCGAACTCGAAGGTCTCCATGTCGCCCATCTCGCCTGGTGCCAAGCGAGGTTGGAAGACTTGTTGGCGCGCGATCCCGGTACGCCCGAATGGCGCGACCTCGCTGACGGTGTGTTCGCCGAGACTCACACGGCGCTGTCGTGGGCGAGCCACGCTGAGGACCCGCGGATGTCGGTGGCCACGGTCGGCGAGCGTTTCGCCGACGCCCTTTTTCAACGAGGGCGGCTCGGTGAGGCGCAACGACACTACGTCCAGGCGGCGGAGGCGTGCCGAGACTCGCGCCAGCAGCAGCGGTTGTTCCGCCTTGCCGCGGGAGCGGCGGCCACCCGCAACGTCGGTGATGACGCGACGGCGCTGCTCGAGCGTTCTGCGGCCGTGGCGGTGGATGCCGGGTGGAACGACGAGGCCGCCACGGACCTGGCGCGTGTGGCCGCCCTGCAGCGCCGAGCCGACGGCATCATGGGACGGCCCCGCACGCATGAACAGGTCGACGGCGTCCTCGACCGGGCCCGATCGCTCAGTGCCGGCGGTGCAGGGGCAGCGGCCGCGATCGCCAGTGCCGAGGGATGGTTACCCGGATCGCGAGCGCGGTCACACGCCGCTACGGCCCGCGCCCTCGACCTGGCTGAGGAAGCCGGCGACGTTCTCCTCGTGAACGAAGCGCTCGACCAGCGCATCTCGTTGGAGTTGGCAGGTGGTGACCTCGGCGGCGCGATCGCCGCCGTGGACCGGCGCCTCGTCGTCTTGGCTGACCTCGCAGTTGACGCCGCCAGTGGTTTCGATTTCTACGACGCCTACCACATGGGTTGCCACGTGAACCTGGCTGCGGGCCGTCTCGACGCCGCCCGGCGTCACGCCGACACGCTCGCCGAACTGCCGTACCTCTGCGAGGAGCGCCACATCGGCCTCGGACGGCGGATGGAGGTGAACGCGATGGCCGGCGAGTTCGACGCCGTGGTCGCCGACGCCGCGCTCTTCGAGCATGACTGGCGGCGGGCGGGCCTGCCCGTTGCCGGCAACCTGGCCGTCGGCGCCTACGCGGCCGCCATGGTCTTCGGGATCCGGCGTGACGATGAGTCACGTGCGCACTGGACGTCGATCACCCGCAGCCTGCTCTCCCGGCCCGAACGCCTCGACGATCCGACGAACCTGTGGGCCGTGGTCCTCGACGTCATGTTGGCCCTCGATGAGGGAGACGCGGGTACCGCACTCGATCGGACGATTCAGACACCGGTCCACCCGGTCGACAACTCGAACCAAGTCCTCTGGCTGCCCTGGTACGCCGCCGTCTGGTGCGAAGCCCGGGTGATCGCCGGCGTGGGCATCAGCGCCGCCCAGGTCGATGCGGCACGGGTGGCGGCAGCCGGCAACGACATCGCACTCACCGTCATCGAACGAGCTCGTCGACTGGCCGACGAACCGAACAGCGAACACGGTGACCTCATCGCGCGCTTCACCACGGCTGGCTGTAGCTACCAGGCGAACCGCACCCGCTCGCTGACACGGTGAGTTCGGGGGCACAGCGAGAAGCGGTACGGAACGCCTCGGTGGCCCACCACCGTCGATACGCGCCGGTGCCCATGAGCTCGGCGAGCGGAGCGGTCTGCGAGTGGTGCTCCGCAAAGGCCGTGGTCGGGATGCCCGGTCATGCCGTCGGGCCCGAAGGTGACGATCACGTCGGGACGGACGTCCTCGATCTGCTCGATCACGAGGTCGGTGCCGTCGACCGTGTCGCAGCCTCCGTCCTCGAAGCCGAGCAACCGCAGGTCGTGAACGCCGAGTACGGCGAGGCTCGCGATCAACTCGGCGTGTCGGTGCGCGGCGAGCCGGGCCGGCGGCCACGCGACGGGGTCGCTCGTTCCGCGTTCGCCGAGGGTGGCGGTGACGACCACGACCCGGTCGCCGCGGGCAACGTGCTCGAGCATCAGCCCGGCCGTCAGGTACGCCTCGTCGTCGGGGTGCGCCCAGACGCCGAGCAGTGTGCGACCGCTCATGACACCCGCTCCAGGTCGAGCGCGGCGAGGGTGTCGACTTCGTCGGCCATCGCCGAGCTGAGCTGGATCAGGAGCTGGGCGATCTCGGCGTCGTCCCATTCGTTGCTGGCGATGCGATCGACGGTCTCGAAGAGGGTGATGCTCAAGCGGTCACGCAGCGCCTCGAACTCGTCGAGGTACTCCGTCATCCGGGCGTCGTCGCCGAATCCGGCGATGACGGCACGGGCCAGCAGTTCCGCGTCGCGGAGGGCGTCGGTGAGACCGTGGGCGCTGATCGGGTCCTTGAAGTAGCCGGCGTCGCCGACGAGGGCCCAGCCCGGGCCGTGCGCCTGTCGGAGGTAGCCGGGGTGGCCGGCCCAGGTGCGCGTGCCGGTCGGCGGTTGGGCACGCGCCAGTCGTTCGGCGAGGGCCGGGTCCCCCCGGGCGACGATCTGGTCGATGGTGGCGATGCCGCCGCGACCGATCCGTTCGGGTCGAGCCCCGGCGAACACACACGTCCGACCGTCGTTGGTGGGGATCACCCCCGAGCACGCGTCGGGGCGGAACACCCATTCGTAGCCGGTGGTCTCGAGCCCCGACCAGTACCCGTAGGTGACAGCGGACATGTGTCGCCCCTGGCGGCGCACCGCTGCGGCGGTGCCGTTGGCCACGATCGAGCGGATGCCGTCGGCGCCGATCACGAGCGCGGCCCGCGCCTCGTGCACGCGACCGTCGGCGGTCTGGACCCTGACGCCGGTGATGCGATCGCGTCCGCGGTCCCGGAGCAGGCCGGTGACGGTGGTGCGGAAGCGCACGTCGGCCCCCGCCTCGCCCGCGGCCCGAGCGATCGTTGCGTCGAGCAGCGTGCGGCGCGGCGCGTACAGCGCGTCGACGCCGTGGGACGGCTTGATGCTGATGTCGATCCGCTCGTCGGCGTAGGTGAACGACGTGCGTCGGACCGCCGGCGTGCCGGCTGCGACGATCGTGTCGAGCAGGCCCCAGCGCTGCAGTTGCATGACGCCGCCGCGCATCAGCGCGTGGGTCGACAGCGTGTCGGATCCCGGCGCGCTGCGTTCGACGACGAGCACGTGCAGGCCGGCCCGGGCCAGGAGCATCGCGGTCGCTGCGCCGGCGGCCGGGCGCCGACGACGACCACGTCGTAGGAGGACGCAAAGCCGGGTGAGGTCTGGGGTGGGGTACTGAGGAACATGTCGGGGCTCATTTCTCTTGGGACTGAAGGGTTCGGGCGAACCGTCCGGCGGTGCCGCGCCGGCGGGTGCGGATGGAGATGTGGTCGGCGACGAACTCGGCGTCGCGGCCGACCCCGTCGATGAAGTTCGAGTTGCGGAAGTGCTGGAACCGCTGGCCGAGCACGTACGCGCCGGGGAACGGCGTCACGCCGCGGCGCTGGCGGATCTCACCGGCCTCGAGGATCGGGAGGTCCAACCAGTCGTAGGTACGGCGGTGGCCGGTCGCCCAGACCACGCTCGTGATGCCTTCGGCCGCGAGGTCGATCGAGGCTGGGGAGTGGGTGGTCGCCACGCGTGTCGGGGGTTCGGGGTCGAGCAGCTCCGAGCCGAGCACGAGGCGGTCGATGGCGTCGTCGATGCGGTCGAGCAGTCGTGCCATGCGTTGGTCGGCTGCCGCGACGACATGAGCGAGGTCGGCCCCGAGACCGACCCGCTGTCCGTCGATCGCCTGCACTCGGCCGACGAGGCGAACACCGGCGCTCTCGAGCGCCGGCAGGTCGAGCGTGCCGTGATCCGGTCGGCCGACGAGCTGCAGCGAGGGCTCGTGGCGAGCCGCCGCGACGTCGTCGACATCGTCGATCGTGCGGTCGAACGCGCCGATCAGGTCGAGCCACCAGAAGGTGTCCATGCCGCGGTAGCGGCGGGGCAGGCGCTGATGGGAACCGACCGCGAGCGTGACGGGCCGCCCGCTGCGGTGGAGCTCGTCGGCGAGCTGCACGCCGGTCGCCGAGGCGCCGACGACGAGGACGCCGCCGGCGGGCAGGTCTCCGGGCGGCGGTAGGCGCTCGGCACGACCTGGTGGAACGTCGGCGGGAGATGCGCGGCGACCGCGGGGATCGCAGGACGGTCGCACCAGCCGGTGGCGACGACGACGTTGTCGGCGGTGAACGAGCCGGGTCCGGTCGACTCGTCGGTGGCGACGACGAAGCGCTCGCCGTCGCGGGTGACTCGTCGCACCGCGGAGTGCTCGATGACCGGTGCGGCGAAACGACGAGGCGTACCCGGCGAAGAAGTCCGCGACCTCGACGGCGGTCATGAAGCCGTCGGGGTCGCCGCCGCTGTAGGCGTGGCCGGGGAGCCGGGTCATCCAGTTCGGGGTGAGCAGACGGAGCGAGTTCCAGCGTTCGCTGTGCCAGCGCTCGGCGATCCGGCCGCGCTCGACCACGAGGTGGTCGTGATCGCGATCGGTCAGGCAGCGACTCAGCGCGAGGCCGGCCTGACCGCCGCCGATGATGAGGGTCTGTGTCGTGTGCATGTGTGGTTCCTGATGGGCAGTGCGGGCTCGCTGGTGCAGTGCCGGGGGACGGGTCGTGACACCCCGTCCCCCGACGGTGCGTTCCGAACGAACGGATCAGCCGACCTCGACCTCGATCGAGACGGGCACGCCGTTGGTGACGACGTCGTAGACCGCTGAACGTGCGGTCGACTGCTCGACCACCTGGCGCAGCTTCTCGGGGTCGTCGCCCGCGAGCTTGAAGCTGACCTTGATGCCCTGGAAGCCGTTGCGGACCTCGCCGCCGCCGAGGCCGAGGATGCCGAGCAGGTCGATGTCGCCCTCGACGGTGGACTCGACCGAGGTCAGGTTGACACCGCGGGCCGCGGCGATGTTGCCGATGCCGGCGGTGAGGCACGCGGCGAGCGCGTGCAGCACGTACTCGACCGGGGTCGGGGCCTTGTCGCTGCCGACGAGGACCGCCGGGTGATCGGCGTCGAACGTGTGTGCCGTCGCGTGTTCCATCTCCTGCATCGCGCCGTAGAAGCCGTGGATCGTGGACCGGTTGTGGGTGCCGCTGATCCAGGTGTTGGTGGCGCGGAACTGGAACTTGGCGATTTCGTTGTTGCCCTTGACGGCGTCGAGCGTGGCGAAGAGCGTGGCGGTGTCGACCCCGTTGCGGATCGGATTGTCGGTTGCGATGGACATGGTGATGATTCCTTGTGGTTGAGTGCCGGATCTCGGCTGTTTGATGTTTGATGTCGTGACCGACGACGGGTTGCCGTCGTTCGGTCAGCCCGACTCTCCAGGAGCCGCCTTCCCGGCGCCTTCCCCTCGCGGAGGAAGCCGGAGGAAGGTCAGGGGAAGGCGACGTCGGCAGCATCAGGCCCATGACGGCTCCGATCGCCACACGCCCCAAGAATCCCGCCACCCGGGCCGACGCAGCTGTGCCGGCGCGGCGCGCTGGCGATGCTGCCGCTCTCGGTCGGCTACGTGCCGCTCGCGCTCGTGATCGGAGCCGCGGCGGCCGATCACGGAGCGCCGCTCGCCGGGTGGACCGGGAGCTGGCTGATCTTCGCCGGCAGCGCCCAGCTCGTGGCGATCAGGACGATGGACGACGCCGGGGCGTGCTGGCGATCTTCACCGGTCTCGTGATCAATGCTCGGATGCTGGTCTACAGCGCCGGTCTGGCCGTTCGCTGGCCCCACCAGCCGCGCTGGTTCCGGATCGCTGCCGCCGGCCTGATCAACGACCCGACGTTCGCCGTCGCTGATCGCGACGCACGTGAACACGACGACCCCCGTGAGCAGCGCCGGTTCTTCGTCGGCGCGGGCCTCACGTTGCTGGCGTGCTGGTCGGTCGGCATGGGCGCGGGTGCGGTCATCGGCACCCGGCTCGACGGGATCGACCTCGGGATCGTCGCACCGTTGTGTCTTCTGGCGATGGTGGGCGACGGGCTCCGGGCCGGTCCGACGCCTGCCTCGTCGTGCTGTCGGCCGCATCGGTGGCGCTGCTCACCACGTCGCTCCCCTCGGGGACGGGAATCCTCGTCGGCCGTCGCCGTGGGCACGGCGGCGGGCGCGGTCGCCGACCGGTGGCGGTCGTGAGGACGTTCGCCGTCATGGCCGCGATCGGGCTGGGCAGCTACGTGATGCGAGTCAGCCCGCTGCTGGCGTTGCAACGATCGCAGCTCTCCGCCCGGAGTGACCGGTTGATCCGCCATGCCGCGCTCGCCGCGGTCGCGGCGCTGATCGCGGGGTCAGCTCGTCAGGCGGCGGTCGGTGCCCCGCTCGTCGCCGTCCTCGCCGCCGTCGCGCTGGGTGCCGTCCTCGCTGCGCGCCGGGTGTCCATGCTGCGGATCCTGCTGGCGGGGGGCTCGTTGTACGCTGCGCTGGTCATCGGCGTGCAGGGCGTCGGATGATGATGAGCGGGTCGCTGCGGAGGTGCACCGACCATGGCGATCATCGGGATCACGTTGCTCGGCGAGTTCACGGTCACGGTCGACGGGCGGATCGTGCCGGCCAGCGAGTGGAACCGGCGCCACGCCGCAGGGCTCGTCAAGCTCCTGGCGCTCTCGACTGGACGACGGTTGCACCGCGAGCAGCTGATCGACCTGCTGTGGCCCGACGACACGATCGACGAGGCCCTCCCGAAGCTGCACAAGGCGGCCCACTTCGCCCGCCGGGCGATCGGTGTCGACGACGCGATCGTGCTCCGCGACGAACACGTCACGTTGTGCGCCGGGCACGAGGTGACCGTCGACGTCGCGCAGTTCGACGACCTGGCTCGCCGAGCGGTCACCGCGGCAAGCGCGGGGCTGGCGCGTGCCGCGCTGACGTTGTACCGGGGTGACCTGCTTCCTCAGGACCGATACGAGGAGTGGGCCGAGGAACGCCGCGAGCAGCTGCGCCTGCGACGGCTCGAGCTCCTGCGGATCGAGGGACATTGGGAGGCCGTGGTCGAGGTCGACCCCACGGACGAGGTGGCGAACGTGCACCTCATGCACCGTTACGCCGCCGACGGCGACCGGCATGCGGCGATCCGTCAGTTCGAGCGCCTCGACCGTGCCTTGCGGCGCGAGCTCGGCGTCGCACCGGGACGCGAGGCGCTGGCGTTGCGTGATCGTCTGCTCGCCGATCGATCGCCGGCGCCGGCTCCCGACGCGGGCCTGGTGGGCCGTGACCGGGAGATCGGGACCCTCGAGCAGGCGATGCTGGACGCCGGTGCGGGTCGGAGCCGCACCATCTTCGTCAACGGTCCGGCCGGGATCGGCAAGTCGTCGCTCCTCGCCGAGGTGAGCCGGATGGCGAACGAGATGGGATGGCGGGTCGGTCACGGCACCTCCGCGCCCGTGGAGGGCGCATGGCCCTACGCCCCGGTGGTCGAGGCGCTCGCCGACCTCTGCCGACGGCACCCGACGCTGCTCGACGGGCTGGCCGACCACCACCGCGAGGAGATCGAGCGGGCCCTCGCCGGCGCCGAGGTCGAGTGGAACGGCGCGAGCTCGCATCAGCGCCTCTTCGTCGCCGCGGCCGAGCTCGTTCGTCTCGCCGCGGCGAGTGCCGGGCTCCTGCTCACGATCGACGACGTTCACGACGCGGACGACGCCAGCCTCCGCCTTGTCCACTTCCTCGCCCGTTCGGTGCGCGACGACCGCGTTTGTCTCGTCCTCGCCCACCGGCCCGAACCGGAATCAGACACGCTCGGCGAGACGCGCCGGAGCTTGCTCGATCGTCACGGCGCGACCGAGATCGTCCTCGGTCCGCTCGATGCCGAGGGTGTTGCGGCCATCGTCCGACGCCACCTCGCCGATCCACCGGCCGACGTCGTCGCACAGATCGATGCGATCGGGCGCGGTGTCCCGTTCGTCGTCGACGAGCTCGCACGGCGGGCCAGCGACCAGCCAGGGTGGACGATGGCGCTCGACAGCCACATGGTTGCGGGCGTCCCGGCAGCGACGCGCGAGGTGCTACAGCGGGTGGCCGTCGTCGGTGCGTCGTTCGACACCGACGAGTTCGTCGCCGTGTCGGGGATGTCCGAACTCGACGCCTTCGAGCACCTCGACCGCGCCCTCGCCGCGGACATCGTCGAGCCTGCAAGCACGGGGTACCGGTTCCGCCATGGTCTGGTTCGCGATGCGCTGCTGGGCGATCTCCCGCCACACCGTCGGCGTGTGATCCATCGCGACGCCGCGCACCGCTTGGAGGCGCTGGGCGCTTCACCGCGTCGGATCGGCCACCACCTGTTGGCGTCCGGCGCCTCGACGGAAGCCGTGCCCTATCTGCTGCGCGCGGCGCGAGACGGAGGCGGCCATCGGCGCCTACCGCGACGCGCTCGGCACTGGTCGATTCGATCCGCCCCCACGCCACGGGAACGCAACGCGCCGTCGCATTGTCGCTGCGCGGCGACCTGTTGAATGCGATCGGCGACCCGGCAGCCGCCGCGGCCTACCGCGAAGCCCTGGAGGGCGCCGACCCGAGCGCAACGCAGCGCCTCCGCGCCCGGCTCGCCCGCGCGGCGGTGATGTCGGGCGATCTGGAGACCGCGGCCGCGGTGCTCGAGGGGCTCGAGACCGACGGCGGCGAGGATGACGCCGACATCCTGCTGGCGCGCGGCACCTATGCGTTCTTCGTCTCCGACCTCGACGCGGCTCGCGCTGCGGCGGAAGCGGCGCAGACCCTCGTGCTGGCCGGCGAGCACAACTGGAAGGTGCTCGATCTGGTCGCCCTCCAGGGCCTGCTGGCACATCTCTCCGGCAGTTGGCACGACCGCATCCGGCTCGAGCTGCGCCGCACCCGGGACCAACCCGAGGTGGCCAATGCCATCTTCGACGGGCACCTCTGCGCAGCGGAGTATCTGCTCTACGGACCCACGCCGTACGCCGAGGTCATCGCCGTCGGCCGCGATCTGCAGCACACGGCACGGCGCAGCGGCGCGCTTCGCGCCGCGGCGTTCGCATCGGCACTCATCGGTGAGGCGGCCCTGCTGTCGGGCGACCTCGAACTGGCCGACAGCGAGCTGCGCGAGGCCGCCGATCTGCATCGCGACCTCGGCTCACCGGCGGGGGAGTCACACTCGCTGCAGCGCCTCGCCGAGGTGAGGATCGCGCAGGGCGATCTGGTCGAGGCGACGAAACTGCTCGAGCAAGCGTTGCCGCTCGCCCGCAGCTCGATGATCGCCAATCACCTCCTGCAGCGCATCTTCGGGACGCTCATCATCGCTGCCCCCGACGTCGTGCAGGCTCGCGTCATCGTCGACCGTGCGGAATCGACGCTCGGCTGGGACGAGATGTGCCCGTTCTGCTCGATCATGCTGGCCGTCCCGGCGGCGATCGCGTGTGCACGCGCCGACGACCTGGACCACGCGTCCCAGCACCTCGCCGCCGCCGAGCGATCGAGCTTCCTGTGGCAGGGCACATCGTGGGAGGCGGCGCTGGCCGAGGCGCAAGCGATCGTGGCCATCGCAGGCGGCGAGCAGGCGCGTGGCGACGAACTGATGCGTGCGGCCGCCCACCGCTTCGCCGAGGCGGGCCAGCCGCTCGACGCCGAGCGTTGCCGGTTGGCACTGATCGGCGCCTGACCTTCTCCACGTGATGCCTGGAGGGGAAGGAGCCGGGAAGGCCGCATCGTCAGGGTGGCGACATGCACACCACCACCACCTCGTCCCACTCCGCCGCAACTTCCACCGACCCCACTTCCGCCACACCGACGTCGCCCCGGGGTGCGAGCGTGCTCGTCGCCCGCTCGGCCACGGTCGAGACGCGCCAGGGCGTGGTGCTGCTCTCCGGCGCCGACGTCATCGTGAGCGCCGGCGAGCTCGTCGGTGTCGTCGGGCCGTCCGGCTCGGGCAAGACCACGTTGCTCGAGGTGCTGGCCGGCCTGCGCTCGACGACCTCGGGCGCCGTCGAGACGATCGGTCGCGACACGCGACTCGGCTACGTCCCACAGGACGACATCGTCCACGCCGAGCTCACGGTCGAGGCAACGGTGCGGTACGCCGCCCGCCTGCGCCTGCCGTCCGCGACGAGCGCCGCCGACGTCGCAGCGGCCGTGGACCGGACGCTCGACCTCCTCGGTCTGACCGAGCGCAGAGCGCAGACTGTCGGTTCTCTGAGCGGGGGTCAGCGCAAGCGGGTCTCCATCGCGACCGAACTCGTCGTCCGCCCGGGGGTCTGCCTGCTCGACGAGCCGACCGCTGGTCTCGACCCGGACGCCGCGGCGTCGCTGATGGGAGCGCTCCGTAGCCTCGCCGACGGCGGCACGGCGATCGTGATGACGACACACCGCCTGGAGGATCTGCGGGTCGCCGATCGCGTCATCGAGGTCGCCGCTGGTGGACGGATCGCCGCGGGCGCAGCCGATCACGACTTCCGCCACGATTCGCCTCGGGGATCGGGGCCCGCCGCACACGCCCCGTCGCGATCCAGCCGGCGCTCGTTCACCGGACAGACCACAATCCTCGCCCGACGCAACCTCGACCTGCTCCTGCGCAATCGGATGAATCTGGCGATCATGGCCGGATCACCGGTGCTGGTCGTTGCGATGTTCTCCGTGCTGTTCCCCGCCGGAGCGTTCTCCGGTGCGACGCGCGACGACGTCACCAGCATCGCGATCGTGTACTGGCTGGCGTTCGCCGGCTTCTTCTTCGGCTTGACGTTCGGACTCCTGCAGATCTGCACGGAGCTACCCATCGTCCGTCGCGAGCGCTTGGTGTCGATCGACGTCGGCCCCTACCTGTTGGCGAAGGCCGCCGTGTTGCTCCCGGTTCTCGCGGGCGTCGATGCAGCGATGATGGTGACGCTGTACATGCTCGATCGACTCCCGTCGATGACGGCGCATGAGGCAATCACGGCGTGGACGGTCCTCGGGCTCGATGCGTTCGCCGGTCTCACCCTGGGCCTCCTCGCGTCGGCGTCTGTCACCAGCACGTCACAGGCCGCTCTCGCTCTTCCCATGCTGTGCTTCCCCGCCGTCCTCTTCTCGGGGGCCGTTCTGCCCGTGGCGTCGATGACGCCGGTCGGTGCTGGCATCGCCGCGGCCGTCTCGGACCGCTGGGCATTCGAGGCCCTTGCCCGAGCGCTCGGCGTTGCCACGCACGCGACCGGCGCGGCACACCCAGCCATCGACGTCCATGCCGGAGCCCTTGCCGGCCCGATCGGTGGACACCTTGGCGCGATGGCCATGATCGCTCTTGCGTGCGCATTCGCCGCCCGTGCCGTCCTGGCCCGCCGGACCTGAACATCGTCCGCAGCCGATCGGGGATAGTCCAGGTCGAACGATCTGCAGGCATCGAGTGCTTGCGGAATGAGCCTCGTACAGGCAGTCTGGCCAGTGAGCGACTCACGACGATGAGCAGGGGTTCATCGGGTGTGATGACGGATTGGAGATGAGCTGGGAGGGTTGGGCGGATTCCGTCGACGTGGTCGTGGTTGGGGCGGGTCCAGCGGGTCTTGTTGCGGGCATCGTGCTCGGCCGCTTCGGGATCGACGTTGCCGTTGTCGAGAAGCGTCCGCATGGTTCGACGCTGTCCCGGGCGACAGTGATCAGCACTCGGTGTATGGAGATTCTGCGTTCGTGGCGTTTGCAGCCCGACGTTCGCGCCGGGCTGCGGATGTTGTGCCTCGCGCCTGGGTGACGCCGTCGTTGTTGTCGGGTGAAGGTGGGTCGAGATGCCAACGGGGTATCCGACTGCCGCTGAGGCGGCTGCGGTGAGTCCGACATCTCCGGCATGGGCGCCACAGGATCATTTGGATCCACTCCTGCAGGCGCATTTGTCGGATCTGCCCAGCGCCCGTTTGTGGTTGGGTGTTGAGGTCGAGGACGTGCGCCAAGACGCCGATGGTGTGACCGTCAGCGAGCGACATGCTGACCGGGGTCGAATGCCGGTTCGGCGCGTTATGTGACCGGTGCCGATGGATCGCACAGCACGACACGCTCGAGGGTACACCTCCGCGAGGCGGACTAAGCCGGAGCGCGCGGCGCCTCGAGACGGCCCGCCGCGCGCCGCGATCAGGGTCGCCCGTGTGCGGTGCCCGGCGTGCTCTCACCGCTCTGGCCGGGCGCGGTGGCGTCGGACGGCTTCTCACCCGATTGGCCCGGCGCGGTCGCCGACGGGCTCTCGCCGGTCTGGCCGGGTGCGGTGTCCGACGGGCTCTCACCCATCTGGCCCGGCGCAGTTGCCGACGGGCTCTCGCCGGTCTGGCCCGGTGCGGCGGCGGACTGACCTGGGGTTGCGGCAGCGCAGAACTCCTCGACGGTCTGGCCGGAGGCAGCGGCAGCAGCGGTCAGGTTGCGGAATGGAGCCGGGAGGTCCTTCGACGTTGTCGGAACACCATCGACGGTTCCGGTGTCGTCGCGATGCTCGACGTGGGCGGCGTAGGCCGTGCAGAGGCCGTACTGTGCCGGTCCTGTGGCATCCGGGCCGGTGGCGCCGGTCGCGGCGCGTTCATTGTCATCAGTTTCGTTCGCATCAGTCTCGTTGACCTCGGTCTGATCGACCGGAGCGACGGTGACCGCGACTGTCGTTTCGGTCGTGGTGGGTGAATCGTCGACGTGTTTGCCGACGTTGGCGAGGGCGACTTCGGGCACGTGTTCGGTGGTGGCTTCCTCGGCCTTGTCGGACGCGAATGGTGATGGCAGGGTTCCGGTCGCGGCCGCGGCCGCGCCGGCGGATAGCAGGGTGACCGCACCGATCGTCGCGATCGTCTTGGCGGTGAGGAGCTTCTTGCGCATGGGTCGTGTCCTTGGAGTCGGTGGTCCCGCAATTGACGTGACGGCCGCTTCCTGGAATGCCGCAATGGCAGCGCCCATGCCCGAGAGCTCCGATTGGTCGGCTGGTGCCCGAAGCGCCCGGAAGAGCGCGTCGAGACCGACCGAGGCCGCGTCCTGGTCCGAGGTTGACCCGGACAGGATCCTCTCGGCCAGTTCGTCGGAGATCGGCGGTTGCGTCACCCCGTACAGATCGTCTGGGTCGCTCATCGCATTACAGCGATCTTGGCGCCGACCTTCTTGGCCAGGGTGCGAACCGCCCGATGCTGGGTGACACGGACCCAGTTCGGCGAGCGTTGCATGATCGCGGCGACCTGGTCGACATCGAGATCACCCAACAGGCGAAGCAACAGCACCTCGGCTTGGTCATCGCGCAACATCGACGTGATTAGCGTCGCCGCTTCCTGACCACCCAGCGAATCGAGGACCAACTGTTCGGTGCCGTCCCGAGCGGGATGAATCTCGAACACGGATCCATCGACGACATCGGTTCTGCGCCTCACGGCCGTCCGGCGGTAGTCGGCCAACCGGCGACGGGCGACGGTGAACAACCATGCTCTGAAGTCGGACCAACCACCTTCGAACTGGCCGATCCGTTCGGCGACGGCCAGCCACACCTCGCCCGCGAGGTCGTCAGCGGCGCGGGGTTCGTGCGCCACCAGGAACCGCAACAGGCGCGGCTGAAGCTGCACGAACAACCACTCCACGGCGCGCTCGTCGCCGCGTTGCGCAGCCGGCAACAGCTCATCGAACATCGCGTCGAGACTCGAGGCGGTCCACCCTGGTTCATCGGACCAGTCCACGCCGGGCACCTTACGGTGCGTGAACACGAATGTTCGGCCAGCGCGACGCTGCCTCGAACGGGACTGTGACCCTCCCCTGATCTGGAGGCGCAGCTGTTGATGTCGTCGCAACGCATCCATCCGACTCGGGCGGCGCGGCGCAGCGGATGACGCCGACAACACTCGACCCGGATACCTCTGGCGCGTCACCGATGCCGTTCGAGGTCACCGCATAACGCCGATCGATAGCCCAGCGCCGAGACCGGGCACGACCCGCACAGCTCGGCCCTGATGCTGTGTCACGGAATCGCGTCACCGATCCGGCGGTCGGGGCGCATCAGGCACATTCGAGTAGGCGATCTGGGACACACGCTCACCGGTCGTTCCACTCGTTCGACGGCCGCTCACGACGGGTCGTGGCGTTCCTGGAGCTCCCGTACCAACATCGTGTCGCGAAGGCGGTCCTGCCTGCTCTCGGCGTCGGCGGGACGCGGTACTGTACGACTCAGCGACGACGAAGGGAGCACTGATGTCCGTTCTCATGATCGGTGAAGTGCCGAACCTGACCGAGGAGATCTATGGCGGAATGATTGGTCAGATGATGCCTCTCATGCGCGCCTCCAAAGGCTTCATCTCACATGCGGGTGGGCCGAGCCCGGCCGGCGGATGGCGCGTCATCGAGGTCTGGGAGTCGGAGGAGGACGGCAAGACGTGGTTCGACGAGAACGTCAAGCCCAACCTGCCTCCGGACATCGTCCCGGACCGCCGGTACTATCCGCTCCACACGGCCTTCACGAAGTAGCACCCCCGACCGGAGCCGAACTGGGAGGAGTGTGGCTGTTGCGGTCGACGGGGGCTCCGCAACGACGATGAGTGAGCCGATCGGGATGCCTTGGGTGCGTGCCACGCCGACCAAGGTGCGCGGTATGGGTCCGTGGGGCGAGCTGACAACCAAGCGGATGGTGCGGCGGCTGTCACGCGACGATGTCAGGTTCCGGGAGCGCGATACGTCGGCGTCTTCGCGGCGGCGGCGTCCACATCTTCGGGTGTCATCAGCGGAGTCAGATTGATGCTCACAGCACCGCTGGAGTTGATCATCAGAGACAGTGCCGTGGCGCTCGCGTCGTCGGGCATTTCGCAGATGCCGTACACGTCCGTGTCGCCGAACGCGTAATAGATGCAGTCGAGAGTGCCTCCGACCGATTCGACAGCAGCCCGGGCGGCGTCACGCCGCTTCGAACCGCCCTCGGTCATCAGCCCCTTCACGCCATCACCCACGTAGTTGGCTCGAATCAGAAATTTCGCCATGCCCTGCCCCTCCTTCTCGGCCACCAGAACGGGGACCTGCGCTCAGTTTGAGCCCACGGCGCCAGCGTTGGCAAGCAAGCATGCACCGGAGTCGTCGAAGCGGCATCCGCCCGACCGATGGCCGAAGCATGGTCCTCGGCTAGGACGAGGGCGTCGAGGACATGGCACTCTCGAAGGGGACCACCAACGGCACCGACCAGACCCGCCAGGGCAATCCGAGCTACATGGGGACGTTTGCCCCTACTTCGCCCTACGAGGAGGGGCGCAACATGACCGTATAGCTCTCCGAAGAGAGGAGGTCCAACGTTGCCTTACCCGACACCTGACAAGGCCCGACTTCCTCCCCGCTGGTTCATACGTTTCTTCTGGCTTGCCCATCGACGCGTGTACCGCTGGACTGGTGGCCGCCTCGGTCTATGGCGACCGAAGCCCGGTAGATGGGGCACCATGCGCATCACTACGATCGGGCGGAGGACCGGCCGGTCCCGCGCCGTCATCGTCGGCTACTTCGAAGACGGTCCCAACCTCGTGACCATGGCCATGAACGGCTGGGGCGACACCGAACCGGCCTGGTGGCTCAACCTCCAAGCGCATCCCGACGTCACCGTCGATCTCGTCGATGGCCCCCGGCAGGTCACCGGTCGGCAAGCACAGGGCGAGGAACGCGAGCGATTGTGGGACCGATGGCGACAGATCGACAAGAACCTCGACGCCTATGCCGCGCGCCGCTCGATGCAGACCGCGGTTGTGGTTCTTGAACCGTGGCTCCCGTCGGAGGGGCAGGTGCCCCAACCCGGCATGGTCCAGCAGTCCGACTGACGCGCCAGATCCGCAAGTCGGCGCTATCGGACGAACGCCCAACGGCCGCTCATAACAACGGCTGCCGAGCTGATGTGCCCCGGTTTCGCGACGTCGGGATTCTTGAGTCGGTCATGCCGTTGGGTGTGGTGGATGTTCTCATACTCGATCGGGGTCAGCATTCCGATCGAGCTGTGGCGACGTTGCCGGTTGTGGAAGATCTCGACATATTCGAACATCGCTGAGGCGAGCTCGACGCAGGCGTTCCCTCGCTTCCGGTTCAGCAGACTCAGCGACCGTCGGCTCCTCGCGGATGACCATTTCGCTCAGTCTCGACGGGCCGCCGGTCACGCTGCATTGAAGATCCGTGGGCCTGCGTGGATTCGTACCGGGGACAGGGCCACTACCCTGGTGCCACGTGTCGGTCGGGGGATCGACGCCGAGCTTGGGGGTCGGATGATGACGATGCTGGACGTGGAATGGCCGACCGCATGGGTGAAGCCGCCGGAGGCCGTGCCCTTGGACGCGATCGACCTGGGCTCGATGCACGGCTTTTGGGACCAGCCCGACGCCTTCCGCGACGGCGCGTTCTTCACGCTCCGCCACGAGCGGCCGGTGCCGTTCTTCGCGGAGCCGGAGCTGCCCGGCTTCCCCGTCGGTCCGGGCTTCTGGTCGGTGACGACGTTCGACGACGTGTGGCACGTGAGTCGCAGCCCGAAGGTCTTCAGCTCCGTACCCTCGATCGTGCTTGCCGATCAGGCGCCCGAGGTGGCCGAGTTCTTCGGGTCGATGATCGTGTTGGACGACCCGCGGCACATCCGACTACGGATGATCGTCCAGAAGGCGTTCACGCCGCGGGTGGTCGCGATGGTGGAGGAGGCGGTGAAGTCGCGCACGAAGCAGATCGTGCAGCGCATGCTCGAGCGCCATCCCGACGGTCACTGCGACATCGTCCGCGAGGTGGCTGCGCCGCTACCGCTCCAGATCATCTGCTCGATGATGGGGATCCCCGAGGAGGACGAGGAGCGCGTCTTCCAGTGGACCAACGTGATACTCGGCGAGTTCGAGACGGAGGAGGATTTCACGACGTTCGAACGCGTCGCGAACGAGATCGGGGCGTACGGGATCGAGCTGGCAGCACGACGTCGCGAGCAACCGACCGAGGACCTGTCGACCGCGTTGGTGCAGGCCGAGGTCGATGGTGAGCGGCTCAGCGACGCGGAGGTCGCCTCGTTCTTCATCCTGCTCGCCGCAGCAGGCAACGAGACGACGCGCAACGCGATCACGCACGGCCTGCTGGAGCTGACCCGACACCCGGACCAGCGTGCGCGGTGGTGGTCGGACTTCGACGGGATGTCGAAGACAGCGGTGGAGGAGATCGTCCGTTGGGCGTCGCCCGTCATCTACATGCGGCGCCGTGTCATGGAAGACACCGTGGTCGGCGGCCAGCAGATGCGGGCCGGCGACAAGGTGGCGATGTGGTACGCCTCGGCGAACCGCGACGAAGCGCACTTCGCCGACCCATACCGCTTCGACCTGTCACGTGATCCCAACCCGCAGGTGGGCTACGGCGCAGGTGGGCCGCACTTCTGCCTCGGGGCCAACCTCGCCCGACGCGAGATCACGCTCGCGTTCCGCGAGCTACACGAGCAGGTCCCGGACATCCGCGCTGTGGGCGAGCCGGACATGCTGCTGTCAGCCTTCATCCACGGGATCAAGCGGCTCGACTGCGAGTTCACAGCGCGCTGACGCGGCAGCGACGCATGCCGGTCAGCCCCAGCCGCGGTCGATCGGCGTAGCGCTCGACGAACAGCCGGCTCCCTGCGGGGCCGGCCGGCAAGACGAAGTCGCGTCGACGAGGACCATGTGCGCTATGTCGGCAGCGACGAGCGTGGCGAGGTGGCGCGCTCTTGGGACCGCTAACGCGGCTGCGCTGCCATCCGCGAGCACGACGGATCGACGGATACGGACGTGCAACAGCGCGGTGGAGGTGTACCGAATGTGCGCGCATATCGACGGGAGGTGCCGTTCGAGGACACTCGATAACGCGCGTGCATAACCACGACGCTGGCACGGGCAGCGCGCTCATAACGGCCCATTCGTGACACGAGATAATCCCAACTGGCAGTGTTCGGATTCGCCGGCGGTGCGGCGCGCGTTGCGCAAAGAAACGCTGAGCGAAGTGTGTGGCTGGACGTCGCCCACGCACCGGTATCACTGGAGGTAGAGGGCACTACAGCGATGGGGTCTGTGCGCGTGCGCGGCTTCGATGTGCGGGCCCCGGGCGGGAATTTGCGTGCCGGAATGAGTGGTCTGGTCGTGGCGCCGCCCGCGGGGTGCGATCCACGTGTTGTCGCGTTCTTGAGGTCGATTCACGACGTGTGCCGGCAACCCACGACGCGCACGTGGGTGCGCCGCGCGGTTGCCAGTTCAGCTAGGGAGGCTCGCGAGGCATTCCTCGAGGCCAGATCCGAGGCCAGTTCCGTACGGGCCGCCGGTCATGCCTTGGCGGAGTTCGTGATACTCGGCATTCAGCTCGGCGAGGCGAGTGGAATCGCCCGCGGTGGCCGCCGCCGCCGATTCTTCGGCGATGGCGGCGAGACCGGAGTAGCTGGTGTTGGAACCATACGGTCGGCGTGTCGGTCGACCGTGGCGCGTAAGCGCGAGTGTCCCCAGGTCCTTTTTCGTTTGCTCCAGGACCGCAGCGGCGGCTGTGTAGTCCGTGGCGACTTGATCGAGCGCGCCGTCGGTGAACACGGTGAGCTCGCGGTGCTGGGGAGCGCGGCTGGAACAGTACGCGGCGACGTCGGCAGGGTAGGACTCGCGTCTCAGGAGCACGGTCTGCACGTACTCCTGGGTGCGCTGCTCCCAGAGCGGGAGCGCGTCCTCGGTGAGCCGCCTCAATCCAGAATATTCGCCGTCGTACAGATATGGGCCGTCGTACAGGACCGGGAGGTCGTCGGGATGTTCGGCCTTGATCCAGAGTTGGAAGGATGACCACTGCCCGGGCCACCCGTTCGATGCGGGCGTCACTTTCTCCGCAGCGACGATCTGGCCGTCGCGGATGGTGAGATCCCAGTAGTTGTCGCGGAAGGGGTCGTTCCCGAGGGCGTCGGAGCCCAACAGGTGGAAGTCGAAACCGCAGCGCAGGATGATGCCGGCTTCAGGGTCGTCGTCGAGTGGTTCGCAGCCGTTGATGATCATCTTGGATCCGGTCGCTTCGGTCCAGGCGATATCCCCACGGAACTCCTCCATCGACCCCCACATCTCTGCGGCTGCGATGGCACTGTCGGTGATGTAGTTGAGGGCTTGGTCGGCGTCGTTGGCGGCGTAGGCGTCGAGGAAGCCGCGAGCGATCCCCACCGCAGCCGCCGTGGCCTCGGGGACATCGGGGGCGACAGTGTCGGCCGGCACGGGGGGTGCGCTGTCATCGCGATCGGCGAGCATGAGACCTCCGACGACGATCGCCACGACAGCCGCAGCGGCGACTGCGATGACCGGCCAGCGGCGAGCGCTGTCGGGTTGCGTTGGAGTGAGGTCGCTGTCGATGAGTGTCACGGTGTCGGTCCGTGGACGACGGGTCACATCGGTGAGAGCGATCGGACCGGCCAACTGGTCCAACCGCTCAGCATGCTCGCGGATCAAGTCATCAAGGCGAGACGCCATCGGAGACCTCCAAGTCGTGGCGGAGCCGTTCCATGCCCCTACCCAGGTGTGTGCGCAGTGTTGCCAGGGAGACGCCCAACACATCAGCCGCCTCGCGAAAGCTGTAGCCATATCCGTGGACCAGGAGGACCGCGGCGCGTTGCTGACTGCTCAGGTTCGCCATCGCGGCGTCGAGCCGCGGCTCGAACGACGATTCCCGCTCCGACCAGTCCGAGCACTTCGGCGACGCGTTCGGTTGCCGCCACTGCATGTCGCGCTTCGCCGCCGACTGCCCAACACGAAACAAGTAGCCGCCGATGTCGCCCACCCCATCGAGACGATCACGATGCTCCCACGCCCACGACAACGCGTCGGCGGCGGCCTCCCTACCGACGATTGGTCCATACCACGCAACCAGCGCTCGCCGCAGGCGCGGCTCGACCTGTTCGAACATCGCGGCGAACGGTCCCTCGTCCATCACTATGTAGAGTCACACGAACGCCCAAGTGTGCGACACCACCGCCCATATCGGCCTGATCCGCGCTCCCGATCCGGGTGGCCGCGACGACACAGACGTACCGATGCGGAACCGGCAGCGAGGATTGGGTTCGTCGTTGACTGGTGGTTTGTTGGTCGGTCAGCGTGTGGGTGGGTGTCCTGCCGGGTCTGACCCCAACTCTGCCGGCTGACTTCTTCGGCTGTCCTGCAAACGATCCGTCGGCCCGGTTCGGGCACCCACCCGACGCCCATCAGTCGGACGGTGTGACCTACTAGGACCTGTCGCAACGGCCCTTCGCTGTCCTGTCCATCGTTCCGATCGGTGCGTGTCATCCCAAACCATGACGAAAGGAATGACATGACCGTGCCATCAGGCATCGGGATCGTCTCCGATCTCGATTCGTCCTGGAGGATCAGCCCCGTCCATCACCCGCGATCCGGTCACGTGAATCGGGCCGGTGCCATCGACGCCGCGTTGCTCTGCCGTGCGGGTTTGCTCGAAAGGCTGAACCTGCCCGCTCCGAACCGGCCAGTAGGAGGCCTAGCGGAGAACATGATCTGGGCCGGTGATCAGCATTGTGACGCGTGAAACCCGAGCGATCTTGAGGAATCCGCGCTCTGGACCGATTGGTCTGGTCGAGGCGCCGCAGGCGGTGTGCGCGCGATGTGGTGCCGCGTTCTTGAGGTCGGGTTCGGCTTGTGCCGGTAACCCGTGACGCGCCCTTGAGTACGTCGCGACTCGGACGCCCGTTCATTCCGGCAGGCTCGCGAGGCAGTCCTCGAGGCCGGATCCGGCCGGGCCGGCGGTCATGGCTCGGCGGAGTTCGTGGTACGCGGTATTCAGCTCGGCGAGGCCAGCGGAGTCGCCCGCGTCGGCTGCCGACGCCGAATCTTCGGCGAGGTGAGCGAGGCCGATGAGCCGGCTGCGGAAGTCCTTGTACACCGTCATGTCGGTTGACCGCGGCGTCTCGAGTGGCGTCAACTCGTCATACGTCTGCTGCAAGACCGCGGCGCCGGCCGTGTAGTCCGCGGCAACCTGATCGAGAACCCCGTCGGTGGGCACGGCGACCCCCGCGAGTTCGGGAGCTCGTGCGGTACAGATCGCAGCGACGTCGGCGGCGTAGGCAACGCGTCTCGTCAGCACGGTCTGCACGTATTCCTGTGTGCGCTGCTCCCAGGCCTGGAGTGCGTCCTCGGTGAACCGCCTCGCGCCCTGCGAATCTGTCGGTGTACAAGACCAGGACGTCGTCGGGATGTTCGGCCTTGATCCAGAGTTGGAACGGCGTTCCACATCTCGTCGTTCCACCGTTCGATGTGGGCGTATCTCGCTCACTGCAGCGACGATCTCGCCGTCGCGAATGGTGAGATCCCAGTAGTTGTCGCCGTACGGGCCGTTACCGAGGGCGTCGGAGCCCAACAGGTGGAAGTCGAAACCGCAGCGCAGGGTGACACCGGCTTCAGTGGTCGCGGCGTGGGGTTCGCAGTTGTTGATCATCATCTTGGAATCCCGTCGCCTCGTTCCAGGCGA
Organism: Ilumatobacteraceae bacterium; assembly: GCA_963752815.1. Lineage (GTDB taxonomy): Bacteria > Actinomycetota > Acidimicrobiia > Acidimicrobiales > Ilumatobacteraceae > Sva-07. The sequence goes on from CAVVZI010000015.1 coordinate 923,809, forward strand.
TCTCCCCGCGGAACTCCTCCGTCGACCCCCACATTTCTCGTGATGGCACTGTCGGTGATGTAGTTGAGGGCTTGGTCGGCGTCGTTGGCGACGTAGGCATCGAGGAAGCCGCGAGCGATCTCCTCGTCAGCCGCCGTGACTTCGGGGATATCGGGGGCGACGGTGTCGGCCGGGACTGGGGGTGCGCTGTCATCGCGATCGGCGAGCATCAAAGCGCCGACGACGATCGCCACGACAGTTGCGGCGGCGACCGCGATGATCGGCCAACGGTGACGGCCATCGGGTTGCGTCGAGGCGGGTTCGGTAGCGGTAAGGGTCATCGTTGAACTCCTTGCTCGTAGCGCGGCGAGGTACTCGGTGCCGTCGACAGCCGGGGCGTCAGCACGACGGCGGTCAGGGTCGGCCCGTCGGAGCAGGCGCATCACTTCGTCTTCGGTAGTCACTGCGCACCTCCCAACGGAGCAACAGAACTGGACGTCGGAGACGACAGCAGAGTGTCGTACTCACGGGCCAGGTGGCGACGGGCGCGATGCAACCGTTGCCTCGCCGCATCCGGTTCGATCTTCAATACAGCGGCGATACTCACCGCCGACAACTGCTCCCAGGCGTCGAGACGCAGCACCTCGGCGTCGGTTTCGTTCAGTCGAGCCAGCGCCGCGAGCACACGCCGCGAGTCGACACCGTCGCGTCCGCTGTCGTCTGCGCCCTCGACAGGTCGCGACTCGGCGGTTTGCAGTCGTGAGCGCAAACGGCTGCGGCGCGTGACGCTGCGCCACTGGTGCCCGACCACCCGATACGCAACGCCGTACAGCCACACCAGTGCCGCATCGCCGTCGGGTACCTCGTCGATGCGGCGCCACATCGTCAGGAACACCTCGGCAACCGCGTCGTCGCCGGCCTCGGCAAGAACCCGCCGATTGCAGTAGGCACGAATCGGGCTGTAGAAGCGTGCGTACAGGTTGGTGAACCGTGCCTCAGCTACAGACGGCCCCACCCCCATGGTGCTGCTCCCCTCCATACCCCTTCAATGCCCGGCATGACGATCGGTGTGACACCCAGAGTCGCACGTCCAATCCGCGACGCGCGCTGCACGCACCTCGCTGCCCGAATTGCGGTCGTGACCTATTCGGCGTGACAGAACATCGCGACGGTTGCGCAGCTGGCGATAGGCGACACGTTCAGAGCATGATCGAGGAACTTCGACCGTGCCACGGTGATCAGCCAGCGAACGTCGGCCCGGTCGGTGTGTCCGCGGCGCAGCTCCTCGGGGACGGCGAGCCAGACGTCCTGGGTGAGATCCTCCGCCTCGGCCCGGTCGCCGGCGCACAGACGCAACAGTTAGCCGTACACGGACGGAAGGTGCAACCGGTAGAACGCGCACAACGTCTCCGATGTCATCACCGCCGCCTCAGGCAACGCCCCTCCCGTTTCCACACCCACTCAACGAACGAGCCCACACTGAATCGTCGCGCCACAGACAAGACCCGCCCAGAAACCGGCCCGCACTCGCCGTTTTGGTCGACTGGTCGAGCAGCGCGGCCGGCAAGGAGGGCCGGTGCTGTCAGCACGCCGAGTGTCACACACACTCCGGGTTGGGGCATATATAGAGAGTGCGATTCCGTAGGGACGCTGTGCGATCACTCGACGGCTTGGCCGACGACGAGTTGCTCGGGTTGGCGAGACGCGACCCGGAGGCCTTTGCGGTGTTCTACCGGCGTCGCGTCGGGTCGACCCTGGCGTTCTTCGTTCGGCGTACCGCATGTCAAGAGACGGCGGCCGACCTCACCGCGGAGACGTTCGCGCAGGCCTACCTGTCTCTGCATCGGTACCGCCCGACCGGGGCACCGGCGCAAGCGTGGCTGGCGGCGATCGCCCGTCACGAACTCGCCCACTTCGTGCGGGCGGCCGAGGTGGCGAGCAGAGCCCGGCGGCGGCTCGGCATGCGACCGGTGCCTGCCGGTGACGAGCCCTACGAGCAGCTGACGCAGGCGTTGGACGCACGCCGGGACGGGCCCGCCCTGCAACTCGCGATGGACGAGTTGACCGACGGCGTTGCCGACGCCGTGCGCTTCCGTGTCGTTGACGGGCTGGCCTACGCCGACGTCGCCGCCCGGCTCGGATGCAGCGAGGCGGCCGCCCGCCAGCGGGTAGCCCGCGGTCTCTCACAGCTGTCCGACCGACTCGAAGCAACACCGATGTCAACAGCACTGGAGTTCGATCGATGACCACGACTACGACCTACGCTGACCGGCTCGAGCACGAGCTCTTGGGCGCCATCGCTCGTCGCCGGCGGAAGCGCACCGTCGTCACACGCCTGGCGGCCATTGCCGTCGCCGCGACGGCGGTGGTCGGGGCGCTAGTGCTGACCCGAAACGGATCCTCGCCTGCTCTGGCCAGCGACATCAAGGGCCAGCTCTCGGAGAGTTCCGAAGAGGTCGCGTTCGTGGTGAGCAGCCCGGCACCCTCCTACTGGCGCATGACCGCGCTCGGCGACTTCGACGGCACGACGTGGACCGCGCACGACGAGACCATTGGTGGCGCGAGTGCGTCGCTGCCACACGACGTCGAGCCGGGGATGGATTCCGACACGATCACCCAGACGTTCGAGATCCATGGTCTGGACGGCAACTGGTTACCGGCGGCGTTCGAACCAGTCCGAGTCGATGGCCCCGATGGCATCACTATCGAGGCTGAGACCTCGAGCCTGGTCACCGCCTCGGAAACGTTGGATGGGCTCACTTACACGGTCGAGTCGGTGCTGCCCCGCTATGACGTCGCCCGCCTGCGCGCTGCAGACACGCCGCCCGCCGGCGAGGTCGCCGAACGCTACCTAACGCTTCCCGCCGACTTCCCGGCCGACCTGGCCGAACAGGCCCGCGAGATCACTGCCGGAACCGCAACCCGCTACGACCGGGCCATCGCCCTGCAGAACTGGTTCCGGAGCTTCACCTACGACCTGTCGTTCCCTGCCGGACACAGCGAGAACGCGATGCAACAGTTCGTGGCCCAGCGGCGCGGGTACTGCGAGCAGTTCGCCGGTACCTACGCCGCCTTCGCCCGGGTGCTCGGTTTGCCGTCGCGGGTCGCGATTGGGTTCACCCCAGGCGAACTACGCGACGACGGCCGCTACTACGTGCAGGGCAAGCACGCTCACGCCTGGCCCGAGATCTACTTCGCCGGTGTCGGCTGGGTGCCCTTCGAGCCCACCCCCGGGCGGGGCAATCCGGCCGCCGAGCAGTACACCGGCGTCGCCGCCGCCCAAGGCAACGGCGGGGGATGAGACGACGCGCAACATCGCGAACCCTCGCTCCGCGTCACCAAGCCGGCGGTCGGGGACGATCCCGGGAGGGGGTTGCGTCATCGTGGTCCGGCCACCCCGATCGGTCGCATCAGGACTCGGGACCCGCACGCGATCCGATGAATCCGTCGATCGAGCGTCGTCACTAAAGTCTGACACTGGCCCGGTGGCCTCACTGCCACCCGGCGGACTGAACTAGCGTCCCGATCGACGCAGCCAGAGGCGCCACCCGGCGTTCGCCGAGTCGAGCAGCAACGTTCCAACACCGAGCGCTCGCTCGGCACCCTGGCTTGATCAAGGAGCTCAAGTGAAGCAACTCGCCGGCATCGACGCTTCGTTCCTGTACATGGAGACGCCGTCGACCTACGCGCATGTGTCCGGCCTGATGATCCTCGAGCGGCCGAGTGTCGATTACGACCCCTTCGCGGCGGTCTACGCCAAGTACGCCTCGGTCGTCGGCGAGTTGGAGCCGATTCGTCGCCGCGTGGTCGAGGTGCCGTTCGGGCTTGATCACCCCTACTGGATCGATGATCCCAACTTCGATCTTGATTTTCACATCCGGGCGCTCAACCTCGCCCCACCGGGCCGGGCGCACCAGTTGGCCGAGCAGGTGGCACGAATCCATGGTCGGCCGCTGGACCGGACCCGGCCGCTGTGGGAGGTGTACGTCATCGACGGGCTCGAGGACGGCCGATGGGCGCTGCTCACCAAGTATCACCACGCCACCATCGACGGCGCCGCCGGCCAACTGATGCTGGCGCTCATGACCGAGACCGAGCCGGACGAGCCCCCGCCCGGTGAGAGTCCATCGTGGGAACCCGAGGCAATCCCCGGCAACGCCGAACTGCTCCGCCTGACGATGATCAACCTGGTCCGCAACCCGCTGCGAGCAGCGCGGGTGCAAGCCCGCCTCGTGCGTCAGTTGGCCGATGCCGCCGGAATCTCCACCGTCAGCGGTGCCGCCACGACAGCCGAAGCCGCCCTCAAGCGCTTCGCCCAGGGCGGCGCGACAGACCGGCCGGACGTGCCACGGCCAACGACCCCGGCCCCACGTACCCCATGGAACAAAGCGATCAGCCCGCACCGCCGGTTCGCGATGCGCACCGCCTCGCTGGACAACATCAAGCGCCTCAAGAACGCCACCGGCGGCACGGTCAACGACGTCATCATGGCCATCAGCGCCGGCGGACTGCGCGAGTACTTGCTGCATCACGACGCCCTGCCCGACCGCCCGTTGCGAGTGATGGTGCCGGTCTCGATCCGCACCGGCGAAGAGTCCGACCTCTGGACGAACCGGACCTCAGCCGTCACCGCCGAGCTGCCCACCAACTGCGCCGACCCCCTTGAACGGATGGCCCGCTGCCGCGACGCCATGAACGACGCCAAGCGACAATTTGATGTCCTCCCCGCCGCCGAGATAATCGACCTCTACCAATTCACCTCACCCGCGCTGGCCACCGCCGCCTCACGGGTCGCATCGCAGCTTCGCGTGTCCGACCACGTCGACCCGCCCGTGAACCTGGTCATCTCCAACGTCCCCGGCCCCCGCCAGCCCCTCTACTTCGCCGGGGCGAAAATTGCGCACCAGTTCCCGTTGAACATCATCGTCGACGGCCAAGGGCTCAACATCACCGTCATGAGCTACCTCGACCGGCTCGACTTCGGATTCGTCGCCGACCGCGACCTGATCCCTGACCTCGAGGACTTCGCCGACATGCACATCGACGAGATCACCCGCCTGTTCAACGCCACCGGCGCCGAATGGGCCCATCCACCAGAGCCTCCATCGCGACACCGCGACCCGACCGAGCCCACCACCAAAGCCGAGCCCGCCGTCATCGACGCGACCACCCGCGAGCCGGCGAGGAAGAAGACGGCCGTCAAGAAGCCAGCCGCCCACAAGCCGAGACCCCGGAAGCGGGCGGCCACCCGCCCGACAGCGAGCGCGTGACCACCATCGACCAACTCACCCCAGAGGAAGCGAGCAGATCATGGTGGCCGCCGACACGTCGCCCGATGTGTCCACTCGGCATCACCGGATCGAGCCTCCTGGGTCGCCCCGAAGTGCCGGTCGATGGCATCCCATAACGCCGATCGATAACCCGGCCCCGACGCAGTACCGACCCGCACACTGCGGCCCGGATGCGACGCCACAAAATCGCGTCACCAGGCCGGCGATTGGTGCAACATTGGCGCCCGGAGACGCGAAGTGCACGGTGCTCGCCTGCGGCACCGGGTCACGGACGCGAATCGGTGGGGTCGGAGAGCATGTCGACGCTTACCGTTTTCGGGACCACCTGAACTGGCCGTCGAGTCGTGTGCTTGGCTGGTTGCGGGGCCGGGTCGAGAGCGATCATTTTGGAGATGGCCGTGAAATCGACGACTGCGCCGTGCTCGCCGTCTGGTGCGTCGTAGGTGATGACTGCTCGACGGCCCCGGGGGGTGATCGATCGCACGGTCCAGGTTCGTCCGCTCGGAGCGAGATATCTTGCTCCGATCGGTGGCGTCCAGTCGGTTTCCAATGGGTGGTTGCTGATGTCCGGGCTCTCTTCGGAGGTGTCGCCATGAGGTGTTCGTTGAACGGTGGCGGATGCTCCGGTTTGAATCGAGTCGACATCCCGGGTGTCACACGCAGCGGTGCCGCCCAACGCGCCGACCACAGGAGCGACGCCCCCAATGGCCGTCAGACGCGTGATGCGCGTGTGTCGTGGCCCTGTGATCTGGGTGACGTGTCGGTTGCTTGCCGACCAGTGAGCGATGTTCATGTGTCAGTTTCCTTTCAGTTGGGCAACTGGCCGTCGCCGTCGTTGCGGAGCAATGCGTTGTTGACAAGCTGCGCCCAGCCGCGTACGGGCAGAGTTCCGCCCACGTTCACGCTGCAACTCACTCGCTCTTGCGCTTGACAGTGAGGTCGGGCGGGGCCCATCGTCTGGTGTGCTCGCCTGCAAAGTCCTGGGCGCGGTGATGCTGCAAGGTGGCCCGCTGTCGTCGACCCGCCAGCGGCGGGCGCTGGCCGCGTTGGTGGTCGCGCACGGCGAGGTGGTTTCGGCCGACCGCCTCGCCGACATTGTGTGGGACGGTGATCCACCGGACAGCATGAACGCGCTGCAGACGTACATGTCGCGTCTGCGCGCCGTGTTGGGAGTCGACTCGATTCAGACACGGCCCCCCGGTTACGCCCTCGCGTTACCGATCGACGCGGTCGACGCGTGGCGGTTCGAAACACTCGTCGACGAGGCACGCTCCATGCCGCCGGTCGAGGCGCTGGACTTGCTTGACGAGGCGCTCGGACTGTGGCGAGGCACGGCCTACGCCGAGTTCGCCCACGAGGAGTTCGCTCGTGCCGAAGCAGTTCGCCTCGAGGAGCTGCGAGCCGCCGCGGCGGTGGCCCGCCTCGACGCACTCATCGCTGTCGGCCGCGCCGACGATGCCGCCGCCGACGCGCTGCACCTGATCGAAGCCGACCCCTTTCGGGAGTCGGTGTGGGACCGGCGTATGCGCGCCCTTCACGCCAGCGGCCGCACGGTCGACGCCTTACGTGTCTTCCAGGACTACCGCCGGCTGCTGGCCGATGAGCTTGGTCTGGAACCGTCACCCGAGCTGGTCGCATTGGAGCGCGCGCTGCTCACCCCACAATCGCCGGAGGAGAGCGCGGACACCACGCTCGGAAGCCTGCCCGGGAACTTGCCGGTCGACTCGACAGCGCTCGCCGGTCGAGTCGCCGAGATCGATCCGCTCCCAGAGGGCTCGCGTGGGGTGCGGCCGTCGGGGACGGTGACGTTGCTGTTCACCGACATGGTCGGCTCGACCGCGGTCGCTTCCGGGTTGGATCCCGACGCGGCCGACGAGTTGCGGCGCCGTCATTTCGTCCTGTTGCGTCACGCGGTCGCTGAGAACGGCGGAGTCGAGGTGAAGTCGCTGGGTGACGGGCTGATGGTGGTGTTTGGTGCTGCGTCGCGTGCGTTGTCGTGCGCGGTGGCGATGCAGCAGTACATCGAGCGTGACAACCAGACCGCTGGAACCGCAGTCGGGTTGCGGGTCGGTATCAGCGGCGGTGAGGTGACGTTGTGAGAATGATGATTACTTCGGTGAGCCCGTCGTTGAGGCTGCTCGGCTGTGCGCGATGTGTGAGGCCGGTCAGATTTTGGCTGCGCAGATCGTGAAGTTGACGGCTGGTCGACGGACTCGGGGGGCGTTTCGCTCGTTGGGTGAACTCGAGCTCAAGGGTCTGGGTCATCGGGTGGACACCGTCGAGGTGCTCTGGGAGCCGCTGGACGCGAACGCCATAGGCGGTGTGATCCCGCTTCCTGGCCGGCTTGGCTTGGTGCCAGCATCCGGGGTCGTCGGACGCGAATCTGACATCGGTGTGCTGACCGACACCTATCACCGAGTTCGCGACGGTCTGGGGCGTGAGGTGTGGATGGTGTCGGGGGAGGCGGGAGCGGGCAAGAGCACCCTGGTCGCGGAGGTTGCGCGTGCGGCGTTCGATGCTGGCGGGTGCGTGCTGTACGGGCACTGCGAGGAGGACCTGGCGGCGCCCTATCAGCTCTTCTCCCAAAGTCTCAGCCACTACATCAAGTACGCCGCCGATGACCGGCTGGCCGTTTCGATGGACGGCGTGGGCGCGGACCTGGCTCGACTGCTGCCGGAACTGTCGAAGCGTCTCCCTGAGCTCGGTTCCTCGAAGGCGCTCGATGCTGACACGGAGCGCTACCAGCTCCACGCAGCTGTGGTCGACTTGTTCGCGACCGTTTCGGCGGATCAGCCGGTGGTGATGGTGTTGGAGGATTTGCAGTGGGCTGACTCGGCGAGTCTGCAGCTGCTCAGACACGTGGCGGCCGCGGACCAGCCGATGCGTCTGCTGGTCCTCGGTACGTATCGCGACAGTGAACTAGTCCAGACGCAACGTCTGCGCGACATGCTTGCAGCGCTGCACCGCGAGGATCGTGTGTCGTCCGGCTGCAGCTCGGCGGCCTCGACAGTGCTGGTGTCGCTTCATTGATGAAAGCCCGCGCAGGCCATGAGCTCAATGACGATGCGTTACGCCTTGCCGACGCGATCCATCGAGAGACCGATGGGAACCCGTTCTTCGTCACCGAACTGTTGCGTCACCTGGCCGAGTCTGAGGTGATTGTCCAGGATGCCGATGGCCGGTGGACGTTGGCACGCCCGCTCGAACTCGCGGCATTGCCCGACACGGTGCTGATGGTCATCGGGGCGCGTGTCGGGCGACTGGGTCCGCAGGCCGAGCGGGTGCTGTCGCTGGCGGCGGTGATCGGCAGGGACTTCGACGTCGACGTGCTCGCGACCGCTGCCGCCACATCGGAGGACGAGTTGCTGGACATCCTCGACGCGGCGACCGCTGCGGCGCTGGTGCAGGAAATGGTCGACGTGCCGGGGCGCTACAACTTCTCGCACGCGCTCATCCAACGCACCCTGTACGAGGGCCTGGGTCCGACGCGTCGGGCCAGAGCGCACCACCAAGTTGCAGAAGCTATCGAGCATCTCGATTCGCCGGTCGACCTGACGCGCGTGTCGCAGAACTTGCCCACCACTGGCTCAACGCTGCGCAAGGGTCCCACGTTGAGAAGGCGTTGGAGTACTCGCGCCGCGCCGCCGACGCGGCGCTGGCCGCGCTCGCTCCCGCTGAGGCTCTGCGCTATTACGTTCAGGCCCAGGACCTGTACAGCCAGGCTCGGATCGACGATCCGCTGCTGAGCCTCGATCTAGCGATCGGTGTCGGCATCACCCAACGACAGACCGGCGACCACGCCTCACGCCAAACCCTCATCGACGCTGCGCGACGGGCAGCACAACTCGGCGTCACGGACCGCATGATCGAGGCGGTACTCGCAAATCATCGGGGCTTCGCGTCGGTCCGGCGCGGTTGACGCCGACAAGGTCGCGCTGCTGGAAATGGCGCTCGATCGTATCGCTGTGCACCACGGTGACCGCCCGCTCCTGCTCGCCATGCTGTGCGCAGAACTGGCCTGGGCGGTTCCTTTGAGCGATCGCAAGCGACTCGCAGATGAAGCCGTCGCGCTCGCACGGGCGTCAGCGGACCCCGCCGTTCTCGTGCGGGTCCTCAACCTCGTGCTGTATCCGCTCAGTGTTCCAGCATTGCTCGACTGGTCAGTGGCAGCAGTCGACCGAGGCGCTACGGCTCGCGGAACGCCTCGGTGACCCCGTGCTGCTGTTCTGGGCCGCGCACGGGCGAAACATAACCGCTGGGCGGGCACAAGATGTTGACGAGATGGACCGTTGCGCCATCATCAGGGACACGTGCGCCGCCGCGACTTCAGCAGCCGATGTTCGACTGGACCTGCGCCTACATGACTTCGGCTGCGTGCGCAGATCTGCAGGCGACGTCGACGCAGCGGACGAATTCGCGATGCGGGCACAGACGATCGCAGTTCGCATCGGTGAGCCCGACGCAATGTTGGTGTTCTCTTCTCAGGACCTCGTGATCCGCTACCAGCGCGGGACGATGACCGAATGGATCACGCCGCTCGAGGAGTACGCCGACCCCCACCCCTTCATGGCGGCAAGGTCTTGAGCTTTCTGGCTCTCGGCGTACACCCAGGAAGGTCGCATCGACGACAGCAGGCGAGCACTCGAAACGTTCGTCTCCACCGGGTTGCAGGCAACAGATCCAGGGTGGCTCAGTCGCATGGTGCGCTTCGCCGAAGTCGCGACCATCTGTGAGCATCGGGAGTACGCACAGATCCTCTTCGACCTGCTCGCCCCGTTTGCCGACCAGATGCCGAACGCCGGAGCGACGACCGACGGGCCGGTCAGCCACTTCTTGGCAACGCTGTCGACGACCGTCGGTGACTACGAGGCGGCCGACAAATACTTCGCACAGGCGGCTGCGTTCAACCATCGTGCTCACGCCAGGTTCTTCGACGCCCGAACAAGCTATTGGTGGGCCAAAATGCTCATCGCACGCGACGCCATCGGCGACAACAGCCAGGCCCGCACGCTGCTGACCGCGGCGCACACGGCCGCTTGCGCACACGGCTACGGGGACATCGAACGTCGCAGCGCGGAAACGCTTGCGAATCTCAATTGACTCTGCTGCTCCTCGATTCACAACCGACCGGACGGGGTCGGCCCACGACCCTTCAGAGGTCAGGGTGCTAAGCCAGGCGTTACACGGGTGAGTGCCGGTCGAGGGCACTCAAGAACGCCGATCGATAACCTGCCCCCGACGCAGGATCGGCCCGCACACTGCGGCCCAAGCACCGCACTCGGAAATCACGCGGCTGCGTCGATGATCTATCAGCCGAGAGGTAGCGCCGAGCACTGGCAGTTCTGGTCGGGCTACAGACCTAAGAGAAGAGTGCAGCCTGGCTTCGCCCTGATCCGCACCTTTCAGCGGCTCGCGTTGATCCATTCGACGATCCTCGGGATATCAGGGTGACCGTCGGTGCCGACCTCGAGGACAGGGCCGATTCCGATCGGCTCGGCGAACTGTTCGAAGAACTCCAACGGTGGAACGTCCGGGGGGTGGACCCGGTGGCGGTTGTCGTCGCGAAGCCGTCGCTCGAACCGATCCCGGCACACCTGTAGCGGACATCGGCAGAAGACCTCAAGGACCGCCTGGTCGAGAGCGCGGAGCCTCGTCGCGGCCGACGGATAGAAGTTTCCTTCGAGTACGGCGTGAGGAGCGCGAGCGGCGACCGCCCACATCACCTCGAAGCTGGCGGCCGAGAGCCGCTGTGTCCATTCCTGGCCGCCGACATCGAGTGCATCACCGAGCGCCTCTTTGATGTCGTCTTTCGCGATCAATGGCCAGTCGAGTTCGATCGCCAGTCGCGTGGCGAGCGTCGACTTCCCTGATCCGGGAGGGCCGTTTACGACCACGAACAGCATCGCCGAAGTCAATCAGACCGTTCATCCAGTGTCGCCGAACCTCCCATCAGGGTGAGGCGTTCCCGGTAGCACCGAATGCCCGGATGGGCGCCCGACGCAAGTGTCGATACGTGCCGGCGACCGCTCGGTATCAGGCACGCATAATCACCGTGCCGGCGACCCCGGAGGTGACCGACTGCGGCCCAAGCCGCACACCGCGTAGTCCCGACCTGCGGTGGCCGATCGCGCCGGCACTGCGAGCGCGCCGCCGTGACCGCATCCTGCAAAGTGTGCGCCACGTCGGCGTTGCCGAGAGGCCGTCGAGTGGCGTTCGTGATGGCCACACGTTCGGCCCAGATCGTCCTCGTGTCCACTGATTCTCTCCTACTGTTAGGAGGTGGCGGTGTCGACGCGGACCTTGCTGTTCTCCGACGTCGAAGGCTCGACATCGCTGTTGGAACGCGCCGGTCGCGAATACGCGGCGCTGCTGAATCATCATCGACGGATCGTGCGCGCCGCAGTCGAGCATGTAGGGGGAATCGAGCACGGCACAGAAGGGGATTCGTTCTTCCTCACGTTCGATTCACCCAGCGCCGGTCTCGCGGCCGCGGTGGAGGCGCAACGGTCTCTCGAAACGCATCAGTGGCCCGCCGGTTTGCGCCTACGTGTCCGCATGGGGATGCACATCGGCGAGGTAATGGACGACGACAACGACCTCGTGGGCATGCCGATCCACCACGCGGCCCGCATCGCTGCGGCGGCACACGGTGGCCAGATCGTGCTCAGCGGAGCCGTACACGAAATGGTGGAGATTCTGCCCGACGGCGTCGAGATTCATCCATTGGGTACGCACAGACTTCGCGATGTCGGCACCGTGGTCCTCTACCAAGTGCACCATCCCGATCTCCAGGACGAATTCCCTCCGCTGCGCGGAGTCGTCGGGTATCGCACGAACCTGCCGTACAGCACGACGTCGTTCTTCGGCGGCGGGGACCTATTGGATGAGATTGCTGGCCAGTTTCAAGTCGGTAGCGTCGTCACGCTGACGGGTACCGGCGGGGTGGGCAAGACACGGGCGGCGATCGAGTTCGGCCACCGGCACCTCGTCAAGTTCGACCAGGGTGTGTTCTTTGTCGACCTCGCCTCGGTCTTCGACAGCGGGGCCGTCGTCGGCGCAGTGGCAGCGAAGTTGCCGGTCCTGGCCAGGGGCGAAAATTCGTTGCTCGACAGAATTGTCGATTGGATCGGCGAGCGTCGTCTGCTCGTGGTGATCGACAACTGCGAACACCTTGTCGACGAGGTTGGCATCCTCGTTGAGCATCTGACGGCGCACTGCTCGAACCTGCAGGTCCTGGCTACCAGTCGGGAGGCGTTGCGGGTGCGGGGAGAACGTGTCTGTCGTGTTCCTTCCCTCGATGCCGACGGCGCGGCGGTCGAGTTGTTCTGCGAGCGGGCGTGTGCCGCCGACGCGTCGTTCACCCCTGAAGGCCACCTCGACACGCTGGTCCAGATCTGCGAACGTCTCGACGGGATCCCGCTGGCCATCGAGCTCGCCGCGGCACGGATTCGATCACTGTCAGCCGAGGAACTGCTCGAGCGCCTGCGAGATCGTTTCCGCCTGCTCCGTGGCAGCGGCCGCAGCACTCTCGATCGGCACCAGACACTGCGAGCCACGGTTTCGTGGTCGTACCAGCTCCTCACCGAAGACGAACGCCTCTTCTTCGATCGGACGTCCGTGTTCGCCGGTGGGTTCGACCTGCGTGCTGCAGAGCAGGTCTGCGGGGTGGATCCCATCGACGACGTCGACGCGGTCGATCTGGTCAGCTCGTTGGTCGACAAGTCGATGATCGTGGCGGACCGCGGGACGGTGGGCATGCGTTACCGGCTGCTGGAGACGTTGCGCCAGTACGGCGAGGATCAGATGGAACTTCGCGGGGAGACCGCGTTGATGCGCGATCGCCACGCCAGGCACTACGCAGACCTCGCCGCCGAGCTGGACCTGCAGGTGCGCGGGGCGCAACAGATCGAGGGCGAAAAACGGCTGTCGGCCGAATGGGACAACCTCCGCGCCGCTCACCTGTGGTCATTGGCGCAGGGCGAGCTCGAACTCGCCGAGCGTCTCGCCGAGGGCTGCTTCCAATTCGCGGCGTTCAGCATGCGCCACGAACACGCGGTGATGCTGGAGCGAACCGTGCGACTCGGTGAAGACTGCGGCCGGCCGTCCACCTCCATGCTCGGCATGCTCAGCTACTGGTACGACTGGCAGGGCAACGAGGAAGACGCTCGACGTGCCGCGCAGCGCGGCCTTGACGTAGCACCCGGACCCGAGCATCCCGCCACGGCTAGCTGCTGGTTCGAGTTCACGGGCGCCTCGGCCACGGTCGCGGCCGAATCACCGGAGGCAGTGGCAGCCTTCCGCCACCATGTCGGCGCGACGGCTGACACACCGGACCTCGACTGGTTCACATTGGTCTGTCTGACCGACGCGTCCCTGAACTGCGATCCCGCGGCCGCACCGGCGTTGCGGCAGCGGCTGAGGGACATCGCGGCCCGGGTGCAGTCCCCTCGACTGACGATGTTCGTTCATCAATACGACGGCCATGCCCTCCTCCTCGAGACGTCGCCGCCCGAGTTCGCCGGAGCGCTTCACGCGTACGAACAATTCGCCGCCATCGCCCGCGCGACGAACGACGTGCACAACCTGGGCATCGCTCGGCGTTGCCTCGCAATTGCAGCGACCGGGCTCCACGATCCCGACGCCCTCACCCGCTGCCACGACGCACTCGAGATCTTGTTCGAGATTCGCCACTGGCAGAAGATCTGGCAGGTCCTCGAATCAACCTCGCTCGCTTTGGCAACGGCGGGGCGCACCGAACACGCCGCTGTGATCCTCGGCCATCTCGACGCGCACTCGTCCGGGTTTGGGATCGAGCACGTCCTTCACTTCCGCGCGCTTGCACGCGAGCTCGTCGATGCCAACCATCACCACAACCCGGCCAAGCTCGCCGGCGAAGAGATGTCGTCGGAGGAACTTCTCGTAACGGTCTTGGGCTTCTGCGCGGCAGACTCCATTGCCGATTGAGGCCTATCCGATCCGCATCCAGTATCGATCGCAGATCTGCTCGCCGCGGCACGTTGAGAGAGATGCGCTACCTGCCTCAAGCACGCCGTGCGAACGACCTCGCGTAGCCGATCGGGGCGAAACCCACCCGCCCACGTTGCGTTCTCAGCGCCGCCGCCTACCAACCCGAGTTGGCCGCCGTCGACCCTGGCCCGAGCCAATGAGCACGCACGTCGCCGAGCCCGAGTTCGGCCCACGTGCTCGCGGCCGCCGAGGCGATTGATCAGAGGTCCATCCGGGAACTCCCGGCAGCGCTACGAGCGTCCAATCGTCATGAACTTCCGCCGATCCTCTGTCCTCGCCGTCGCTGCCGCGCTCGCCGTGCTGACGGCCGCTGGTTGCGGCTCGTCGTCGGGCGGTGACGACCCGACCGCCGGGACCGGCCCGACGACTGTCGACTCCGAACCAGCCTCGACGGGGGAGCCGGTGGCGAGCGACGAAACGGACTCCACCGAGCCGAATGCTCCCCCCGCCGAAGTCATCCCCTCGACGTTGGTGTTCTTCGATGCCGACGGGGCGACTCCGTCGATGCGGGGGGCGCCCGTGATGATCGCTGACGAGACTGGTCTTGTCGAATTCGCCGGGGACTTCGTCGACGGTGATCCCGAGCTGGGAACCGCGGCGGCCGAAGCGCTCGACGAAGGGAAGGTGCTCGTGGGTGGTGTGGTGAGCAGTAGCTGCTTCCCGGCTGGTGGTGGACAGCTTGCTGCGACCCCGGACGAGGTCCGCTTGTTGCCGACCGACTGGGATCCGGATGAGAGCGTGAATTGTTATCGGGCGGTCAACTCGATCGCACTCCTTGCGGTGTATCCCGCAGATCTGCCCGACGATCGGCCGATCACCGGGAACTGACTGGGAGGATGGCCACCGTCATGGAAGAACGGATCGACGACCGCGACTGGTCACGAGCGAGGACGGATGCGTCCGACTCCAGCCGAGGCATCGGGTCGATGCAGAGCCTTCGCGCTCTCCCGCTGCCAGTCCGATGGACAGTGGTGGGTGCGACAGCAGGCGTAATGTTCGGGTGCGTCATAGGCCTCGTGGTAGGCCTCGTCGTTCACTGGCAAACCGCTTGGTTCGCGGTCTTTGAACTGGGCGTACCGGCATCGATTCTTGGTGGGCTTCTCGGACTGACATGCGGAGCAATCGCTTGGGCCATTCAGCAAGCAGTCCGCAAGGGCAGGCACGCGTAGTAGCGCCGAATGCCCTTGATGTGTGGCGACTTCGGCCCTTCCCGAGCACCCGAGAATCACGCGGCTGTGCCGGCGGTCAGTCAGTCGAGAGGTAGCGCCGAGCGGCAGTTCCGCGCTACCGAAGGGTGTCAGTTGCACTCACGAATGCATAGTGCCAGTTCTCGGGAGCGCCCCCGTCTACGAGCACGTACAGACCACCCTCGACAGCGATTTCGAGAGGCGGAGGAAAGTACACCGCGCGCCCGATGCTGGGGCCGCCCTCGCACCAGATGAGCATTCGTTCACCCGTCTCCACAGCCCTGAGTCTTGCAGCGCCCGCGGCGCCTATCGGCAGTTCCGCGCTGCCGCCAGTGCGGTTGAACGAAGCAGGATCGGTTGGGGCACGACGACGTCGTTGCGACATGCGACCATGCGTGTTCACTGAACTGACCACTCGGAGTGCAGCTCGGCATCCGCCGGGCCAGCCGACCATTCGGTGAACCGTACGCACAGTCCCGCGCGCGTTGGAGCTGCCAAATAAGCACCGGCCATCACGGTCGACGATGACGGCGTCCACGGTGACACACGCACCAATCGCCAAGCTGACGTCCCCGATCGGGCACGTACCGTGAGCGCATCACCGGTCCAACTGACGCGGACCGTCACGATCCCGCCGTGCCATTCGGGAACGGGAGCGAGCGACCAGTCCGACATGCCGCGAGTCACCACCGCGCCGACTTGAGCCACCTCCTCGCTGATTTCCATCCCGGCCTTCAGCCAGTGGATCTCGTCCTCGCGCACGAGGATGCCTGCTTGATCGAACTGCGCTTCGAAATCGAGCACAAAGGACACCTCCACCGCTGATCCTTCTCGGAACGGGCGCAGGAGTGCGTGTGCGTTGTCGTGCACGAACCCGTACGCCGTCGTGCGCCACAGGTCAGATCCTTCCGCCGCCGTGACGATCAACGCGTCTCCGTCTATGGCGACATCTGAGGGCGTGTTGAACCACTCTCCTTCGTTCCATGGGATGCGGCTGTGCACGTCCGACACCGTAGACGGCTGCCGAAGTGGTACTCGAGGGTGCCCGAAGTGGACGCGGATTGGAGTACCGAGCGGCAGATCTGGCGCGCCGCCTAACGGCAATTCGAGATGGTTACGCGGCCCGGAATCGCTCAGTTGTAGGAGACAGTCGGCCGGGTCGGCCGATCGGGTCGGTCGAGGCACGTCGTTCTGACATGGAGGATCTGAAGCAAGTGTCGATCTCAGCCAGCAGCCCGCTCGGTACGGCACGCACAATCACGGTGACGTCCTCCCCGACGGTGTGCGACTTCGGCCCAAGTCGCGCATCCCATAACCCCGGCGGAAGCCCGGGATAACGCGTGAGCGGTCGCCGGCTGAGCAGGCGTGGTTTGTTGACAGTTCCGTTCGTTGAGGAGAACACCGCTGCGGCAGATGGCGCGCGGCGAGCTGATCGGCGACGATGTGAAAGTGACTCCGCAGCAGGATCTAATCGTTCGACTGGTTTGCGTCGTACCGGACGATCATTGGGTCAGCTTCGGCGATCTCGCGGATGCGATGAAGGCGCTCGGTCACGGGTGCACGGCGCGCAACGTGTCGAATGCGCTCCACAGCTACACCGATCGATACCGCGACGGCTCCATCGGGGAACCCGAATGGAGACGGATCAACATCTGGGGCAAGGTCCGCAACGCTGAAGGATTCGTCGTGTGGGCTGAACAGGGCACGGATCGGCCACGCGGTTGCGCATCGTCCACGACGCGAGCAACCCTTCGAATGTCGCGTGGCTCGAGGCCGGTGGACGCGTCTCGTCGACGGGCGCTGCCGCGCCGTCGCGGCGGTGGCCGATCGGTTCAATGGTCCGCTTGGGTCGACTGTCGGTCGACTCGTCGGGGGCTCCGCACGTGCTTACAGGGTGAGTCGAGACCGATTCGTCGGTCTGGCCCAGGAACCGGACGCGCGGAGGCGGCTTTGCGATCCCGCCTCGATGCACATTCTCTGAACGCCCCTCGTGCCATTCGTGCCGCCGCGTTCGCATCTGAGCGCGGGGCTGCCGACGCCGTGCTCTGGTCGCCCCGACCGCTGGATCGTCGGCACCGAAGGCTTTCCACGGTCAAGCGATTAGGTCGACAACGAAGTCGACGAGTTCGACATGCGGCAGATTCGCAATCTCCTCGAGATCGAACCATCGAACACCATCGGTGGTGCCCAGGTCGAAAGTCGTCCGAAGCTCACCACGCACGTCGACGGCATCGAACACGATCCCGACCATGTGTCCAGCCTCACCCGCGGCGGACTCCTCCTTCGTGAACCAACGCGAGAAGACTCCAATCACGGAGCCCAGCGTCGCGCTGAGTCCAGTCTCCTCGTCGAGCTCTCGGTGAGCGGCCGCTTCCGCAGACTCGCCCCAGTCCATACCGCCACCCGGCATTGTCCACATCCCGCTGTCGGGATGACCCGGCGAGACGAAGCGCGTCAGCAACAGCCGCTCCGCCTCATCACGACACACGACGTACGCCGCCGCCCTTCGCCACGCAACATCCACCGCATCAGGATGCCATCCGCGAGGCGATCAAGAGTGTCCTCGACCGCCGGCTGAGCGACGGAAATTATGACCGGATCTACTGCCCGCGTCGGCACAAGCAAGGCTTCTCGATCTCAAGGGACGACCGAGCGGGTAGCGCCGACCTGGATCGAGGTAGATCTGCACAACTGCGTAGCTCAGCTCAGCAAAATCGGGTGGGCGAACCTCACTAGCGTTGGTGGTATGTCGTGGATCGAGCGTGCGATCGAGGAGCGCCTGGCTCGTGCAGCCGCGAACGGCGAGCTGCAGGTGCCGGAGCTCCACGGCAAACCGCTCACCGACCTCGACAAGCCACGCAACTCGGGATGGTGGGCAGACCAGTTCGTCGCCCGCGAGCGGAGCCACGATCGGCGCAAGGACGCCGAGGCCGCCGCAGCGACTGCCCGTGCCGGCTTCTGGCGGTGCGAAGACACCGAGGCGGTGCGTCGAGCGGTCGCTCACGCCAACGACGCGATCGCGACAGCGAACGTCAACCTGATCGAATCGGATCAACTTCCCCGCTTCGACCCTGAGGACATCGTCGATCGTTGGCGCAAACTCCGACGCTGATCGGTACCGCCGAGAACGCAGGGCCGGGCGGGCCGCTCGGGGCAGGTCGTCAGCGGTAGGAGTACGGGAGGTCGCAGAGCAGGTCGATCCACTCCTCACGGTCGGGGCGTCGTCTCGGATGTGCCGGCGGGGGCACCACATAACGCCTCGATAGCCCGCCCGATACCGGGGACGAGCCCCGCACAGTTCGAAGCCCAAGCACCGCACTCGGAATCGCGCGACCGTGCTGATGATCGGCCAGTCGAGAGGTGCGCGGATCCGCCCTTCAGCGCTCCGGGGCCGCTCGGAAGTGGACCCGACATGAACTTGCTCGGTTGATTCGCCGCACCGATAGGTTCGGCGCCGTGTCGGTGTCTCGTCGTTGGTTGGCCGTTCCACTCCTCGCGTTCGTCATGACCGGCGTGTCCGCCTGTTCGTCCGACGGTGAAAGTGCCGAGGACTACGTGGCGCCGCTCGCCGACACTCCGGGGGTCGACGCGCTCGCTGCCGACGGCTCGGTGGTGCCCTTCGGTGAGTGGGGCGTGGTCCGATACGAGAACGACGGCTCCACGATCTTGGCGATCAAGCTCGTCGGCGTGGTCGCGGGCGAGCCGGGCGACCTCGGCGATGTGACGGTGTTCGGCGTCGACGACCTCGACTCGATGACCCCGTATCACGTGGCATACGTGTGGGCTCCGCTCTCCGGCGATCCGACAGACACACCGACGCAGAACCTCGTCGCGTACGGGTCGGACGACCCGGTGACGCTTGCGCTACCGCCGTCGGAGGAACGATGTGATCCGCCGGAGGCGATCGAGTATCCCCCGGTGCTCGGCTACGAGCAGCGTGGGTGCGCAACCTCGGCATCGGCGGGCGAACAACCGGTCGCGCTGGTGTTCCGAGGCCCGGAGGGCAGCAGCGAGGGCGTGTCGTTCGAGTTGCCCCCGGTCGATTGAGCGATCGCTCTTCTGAAGCGCCGGCGGGGTGCCGGTCACGGAACGACCGATGCGGTCGAGTTACCAAACCATGCGCGACCCACACGAGATGACCGCCCGGACTTTCAGATGGAAGGTCCCATCTGCAACTCGAAGAGAGGCCGATCCTTGTTGGGAACTGCTGCAAGGCTGCGGGCATGAACACGGCAACGGAGGCATCGGTCACTTGGGCGCAAGCGCTGGCCTGGCGGCTGGAGCGACAGTGGCTCGACCCTGTTGGGTCCGAGCCGGTCGCCGGCGTCGTACGTCGACTCGGTGCAGTGCTTTCGATGGACGAGCCGCTTGCCGAGCTCGCCGTCGGAACCCGCCGTTCGAGTTCACGTCCCGGTGAGCTCGCGGTGGCTCTGGCCGACGGAGATGTGATCAACGTCTTCGCCTTTCGGGGCGCGATGCATTACCTCTCACCCGAGGACGGCGGCATCTACCTTGCCCTGCGATCTGCCGGACGGCAGTGGGAGTTGCCGAGTTGGGTCGAGCACTACGGGCTCGCCCCGTCGGACTGGCCTGACTTCCGGGCCGCAGTACGCGCGGCGCTCAGCGAGAGACCGTTGACCGTCGCCGAACTCGGACAGACACTCGCAGGGCAGAGGAGCTTTCGGCACTTGCGGCCTGTCTTCGACGCAGGCGCTGGCACCTTGATCAAGCCGCTGACCTGGCAGGGCGACATCAGCTTCGGGCCGCGTCGAGATGGACTGCACACCGTCCAGCGCCTCGACACCAACCCGAAGTGGTCCGGCATCCCCGACCTCGACGACGCCGGTCCGCGTGCGATCGTCGCGTATTTCCGCACATACGGGCCAGCAACGCTCGACCATCTTCACTACTGGCTCGGCGACGGCCTGAGCGCCGGCCGGAAACGGATCAACACCTGGTTCGCCATGCTCGATGACAGGCTGGCATCGGTCGATGTCGAAGGCACCACCACGTACATCGCACGCGAAGACGTCGACGCCCTCGAGGCTGCGATTCCGTCGGACGCCGTGCGATTCCTTCCAGGCCACGACCAGTGGGTGATCGGCGCCGGCACCAAAGATGTGCACGTCACCCCGATGTCCCGCCGAGACCACGTGACCCGCAAAGCCAACCCCGTCATCGTCGGCGGAGTCGTGAAAGGTGTCTGGTCGCGAAAGGGCAACGACGTCGCAGTGACCTGGCTCGACGAGCAACGCCGACCCGACGTCGCGATCAACCAGGAAGCCGGACGACTGGCCGACGTCCTCGGCCGTGATCTGCAGCTGCGTTACACCACCTAGCGTTCCCAGAGACGGCGGAACTGTTGTCGTCGAATCCTCGGTCGTCCACAACGAGACCCGGACCCGTTCGCAGCAAGTAGACGACCCAGGCGATGCCGAACCAGCCGAAAGTCAGCACGCCTACCGCGCCGACCATGAGCGTGAGCGCAGATCCCTCAGCGATGATCGTCAGGGACGCCAGGACGAACACGGCGCATCCGAGAACGGACGCCAGGCCCTTCGCTCGACTGCGCTCGATCACCGCGGACATGGCCGTCGTTGCCCAGACACGAACAACCCCAAACGCGCAACAGCAGTGCTACTCAAGGGCGTGTCTCAAATCACGAGCCACGCCAAGGCGGCGACCAAAGCCAGCACGACCACGCGCTCAGCAACGTCACGAACAAGGAGGTGCTCGGCGGCCACTGGGCCGTCCAGCATTCGAGGCGCTGGCGGATCGATGGTCAGCGCCCGCGGCGCGTCGGGTCGGTCGCGACGGATCAGCATCCACAAGTACAGCCGGCCCAGGAATGCACGGCGATGCACGACGCCGATCCCTCGGTCCGCCGCGACCCATCGCGGCTTGGACCATGAATGCGGCCCGGTGTCAACCCACGCCTCATGGACCACGACCGCGCCCGCCAAGCTCTTGAGGTCGTCCAGTTCGTCATCGCAGCGATACACACGATCAGGCATGGGCAGTTGCTGACCGGCGATGGGCCGCACGGCCCAAATACCGAGCAGCGGTCTGAAGGCCTTGGGATTGACGTCATGCAACAGGACGACGAACGCACGGTTCGGTCGCGTCGCCGCCTGTCTGAAGTCACGCGCCGCAGCAACAATCCCCCAACGCAGCCGAATCGACCACAGCAGGAGCGCCACTCCGCATATGACCACGACCATCACCTTCAAGAGATCCCGCGCGGCCAGCGCAAACACAGCGGCCACGATCGCGGTAGCCAGCACCCAGCTCAGCATCCGCCCCGTCTCGTGACGTGCCGCCTGCTGCAGCGCAGAACCTAGATCGAGCCGGTCTCGCGGTGACTTCTGCAGTTCGTCCATCGCGACTCCAACAGTGCTCTTGGCCTCCTCACACCCGGCGCTCCAGCGCGGCCGACCGTGCTCGCGTCCAACGAGGCTCAAGCAAGGACCATGAACAGGACACCGAAGACGATCAGCGCGACGCCAATGCCGACGCGCATCCAGCCGTGTACAGCGGCGACGCCACCGGCATGCTCGCTTGTGCCGCCCGCCGCCCTGGTTGCGAGTCGTCGCGCGCCTGTGTCGCTGGACAGCCGCCTCGAGACATTGCCACGACCTGCGACAACGAAGCCGATTCCGATGACGATCGCTATGACTCCAACGATGATGTTCATCGCTTTGTCCTCCTCGCTTCGAACGTCGCACTGCGCTGGCCGAATCGGTACCCCACATCCGAGCCGGCAAACCGAAAGGCGACAGCCCGTCCTGTACGCGCACCGGACGCAAAACGGCTTGAAGTCACAACCGTGACCGGGGCGCGTCGACGCCAGTGGGCGTCAGCAGCGGGTAGTCAGTGCTTTCACCTCGTCGGCCCGTTCACGCCAGCGAGCATCGCTGTCGCGTGGCGATCGACCGATGCCAGACCGTATTGCGCGGCGAGGGCCAGCGCGGCCCGAAGCTGAGTCTCGCCGAGTTGCGTCTCCGGGTCGGGGCGCGTGAGGAGCGAGGTCCCCCAGCCGAGGTGCGAGCGCGCCAGGAGCAACGGCGCGGGCAGCCGCTCGTGTGCCGCGACCGACTCGGCGAACGACCGGTCGGCGTCGGCGAAACGCCCCAGCCTGTGTTCGAGGAGCCCGAGGTAGCGGGCGACGGAACCGAACCAGTTCGTGGCGTTGTCGACGAACTGATCGCGGTGCGGCGACAACGCCGTGTACAGCTGTGCGCAGAGCGGGCGATCAGCGATCGCCGCCGCTTGTTCAGCGAGGAGCGCGATCGTGATCAGCCAATTGAGCTCGTCGCCGATCTGCTGCCATCGCGATCCGAGGTCGGCGACGATGACTGCGACTTCGTCGAGTCGGTCGCCTTCGAGATGGATCAGCCCGAGCGCCGCCTTCAGGACCGGCAGTCCTGGTGACGACTCGACGGCCATGGCGATGGTGTCGACCAGCTCGTCCAAACGCCCCTGGTGGTAGCGGATGCTCGCCAGCTGGCTGACGTAGAACGTGAACGCATCCGGCTCCCCGGCGACGACCGCCGAGTCGAACGCCTGCGTCACGAACTCCTCGCCGGCAAGCAGATCACCCGCGACGATCGTGCGGAGCGCCTGGCGGATGTGCAGATACGACGCCTGCGTCGGCGTGTTCTCGGCGATCGCACACTGCGCGTCGAGCATTACGTCGGCCAGCGCGAGGTCGCCGGTCTCCATGGCCGCCTGGAACGAGCACCACGACGCGACGTACCGCAGTTCGTCCCGACCGAGCTGATCCGCGAGCAGCACAAGGCGCTCTGCGAGCTCGGTCCGCTCGTCGAGCGTGTGCGCGGTCCACAGCGTCCCGTACCGCATCCCGAGCACGTGGAACAGGTGGTCACCTTCGTCAAGGGTGCTGGCGATCTCGACGGCCTGATCAGAGAGATGCAGCCGGTCGGCGAACGTCGTCTCGAACGTCAGCTCGACGCTCAGGTTCGACAGCAACCGAGCGCGGACGGCCGTCGGGCCGGTCTCGACCTCGAGGGCATCGTGGATGAGCCCCAGCCGGGCATGGTCGGTGGCGCCTGCCGAGCTGAAGAAGCCACGGGTGTTCGTCGCTGCGGCGAGCACCAGCAGATCGTCGAATCGATGCGTCCGTGCGAGGTCGGCAGCCTGCAGGAGGGCGACGCGGAAACCTTCGAGTCGTGCCCGCCGCAACGCATCGCCGAGTTCGAGCAGCAGTTCACAGCGCACTCGTGGGTTGTCAGGGACACCTGGTTGGTCGAGCACCGCGAGTGCCCGTCGGTATTGCATCGCCGCCGCCGCCTCTGCGGTCTGTCGCGCGGCGAGCGCCGCGGCGCGGCGGTACCAGCCGATGGCCGCCAACGCGTCGGCAACCGACCCGGTCTTGGCCAGGTGCCCACCGAGTTGCTCGGCGACGTCGTCGACATTGTCGCCCGCCGACGCCTCGAGGGCGGCCGCCGCGGCACCGTGCAACAACGCTCGATGCGCGGCGCCCAAGTCGTCGTAGACCGCCGTCCGCACCAGTGCGTGCGGGAACTGGAGGTGCATCGGCGGGTCGTCGAGTTCACGCAACACGCCGGCGGAGACGGCCTCTCGCGCCGCATTCGCAACGTCGAGCGGGGACCAGTCCAATGCGCCCCGCAGCTGGTCCAACGACACCACGCGTCCGAACACCGACGCCACCTGGATCATCGTTTGCGTCACCAGCGAGAGCCGATCGACCCGTGCGGTCACGACGTCGTACACCGCATCCGGAATCGACGACAGGGCCGACTCCGCACTCGCGGTTCCGTCGAGGGCCAGCAGGATCTCGGCGGCAAAGAACGCGTTGCCTCCGGTCCGCTCGCGAAGATCTTCCGCCATGTCGACCGACGCGGCATGTCCGGCCGCCGTCAGCAACACCCTGATCTCGTCGACCCCGAGTCCGCGCAGCGCGATCCGATCGACGTTGCCGAGCCGCCGCGACGCAGAGATCAGTTGGGTCAGATCGACGTCCCCGTCGGGCTCCGTGTCCCGATAGGTGACGGCGAGCATCACCTCGCTGTTGGCGATCGCGTCGATGACGTGACGGACCAGTTGACCCGTTCCCCGATCTGCCCAGTGAAGGTCGTCGATGACGAGTACCACCGGCCGGTACTGGGCTGCGGTGCGGAGCCAGCCGGCCACGGCATCGAACAAGCGGTACCGCAGCACGTCGGGATCACCCGGCAGCGGATCGGGGAGGTCGGGTCGTGCGAGCACGAGCTCGGGGAGCACGTGACGCAGGTCGGACGCCCCGGGCCCGAGCTCGACGGCGGCGTTCGGCACCAGCCGGAGGTAACCGGCCAATGCTTCGGCGAACGGCTGGTACGGCCGTCCCATGCCGTCGTCGCACCGGCCATGGAGCACGATCGCACCTTCGTTGGCCGCTCGTCGGGCGACCTCGCGGACGAGACGGGACTTCCCGATGCCCGGCTCTCCGCCTACGAGCACCGCTCGCCCTCGACCGCTCCGCGCCGACTCCACGTTCGACTCGAGTAACCGCAACTCCTCGCGTCGGCCGGCGAACGCGAGGTCCTCGTGGCGCTGTAGTGACTCGGCGAGGACTCCGCCAGCGATCCCCGCCGCGGTCCAGGGAATCTCGAACACCTCGATCGGCGAATCGAACCCCTTCGCTACCACAGGTGCGTGCTCGACGAACGTGGCGGAGGTGCGACTCCCCACGAGCAGCTTCACGAGCGTCGTGCACAACGTCCCGCCAGGCCGCGCCGCCGCCTCGAGCCGGGCCGCCTCGACGACGGGTGCTCCGAAAGCGTCGCCCGACTCGAGGCTCACGTCCCCCACCGACAACCCGATGCGCATCACCGGCTTGTGGTCACCCCGGGCCTTGATCAGGTCGACCTCGGTGTGGAGCAGCACCGAGGCATCGATGGCGTCGGCGGCGCTCTCGAACACGGCCAGCGCGCCATCACCCGTGCGTTTGAGCACGGTGCCGCCGCTGCGGACCACGGCGTTGTCGATCGCGCTCTCGATCTCGCGGCGGAGTCCATCGAAGTGCTCGTCGCCGAGTGCGTTCGACATCGCCGTGGAACCGACCTGGTCCGTGTACAGGACCGCCAGCATCCGTCTCGACGTCTCGTTGCGGCCCACTCCGCTTCATGCTAGGCACTCGCGCTGGCGCCGTCGTCCGGAGCGATGGTCTGTGGTTACGGCGTTCCTCAGCGAGGGGCGGGCGCGTTTCGCGGTCCCCCGACCTGTCGGCGGGAGCTACCGTCGCCGCCCATGGACTTGGCCGCGCTGCAGGACGTGATCGAGCGGACGTACGGCGATCGTGACCGGGCCCGTGGTGTGTCGGCGACGGTCGCGTGGCTGACGGAAGAGATCGGTGAGCTGGCGCAGGCGGTCCGCAAGGGGTCGTACGAGCAGCAGGTGCACGAGTTCGGCGACGTGATCGCGTGGGTGGCGACGCTCGCCAATCAACAGGGTGTCGACCTCGACGAGGCCGTCGCCCGCTACGCCCACGGCTGCCCCAAGTGCCAATCGTCCCCCTGCACCTGCCCCTGACCGGTCGATGGTGTTTCGGTCGACGTCAAGACATGGTTCCGAGTTGGGATCAGAATTGGGGAGGACAAGGAAGCGCTGAGGGACGCTGCCTTTGGGCAGCGACCGAAGCCGCTGACGCAGTCATCGCCGATTCTGGATCAACTCGGCGATCTGAATGGCGTTCAGAGCCGCGCCCTTGCGGAGGTTGTCGTTGCTGACGAACAGCGCCAGTCCACGTCCGTCGGCGACGCCCTCGTCCTGACGGATGCGGCCGACGTAGCTCGGGTCGCGGCCGGCCGCTTCGAGCGGGGTCGGGATGTCGGTGACGACCACGCCGGGAGCCTGCTCGAGCAGCTCGAGCGCCCGGGCGACACTCAGCGGCCGTTCGAATTCCACGTTCAGCGACAACGAGTGGCCGGTGAACACCGGGACGCGGACGCAGGTGCCTGACACCGCGAGCCCCGGGATGTCGAGGATCTTGCGGCTCTCGTTGCGGAGCTTCTGCTCCTCGTCGGTCTCGAACGAGCCGTCGTCGACGAGCGAGCCGGCGTAGGGCAACACGTTGAACGCGATCGGACGGGCGAACTTGGTGGGCGCCGGGAACGCAACCGCCGTGCCGTCGTGGGTGAGTTCGGCGGCCCGGTCGACGACTTCGCGAGCCTGCTTGTCGAGCTCGTCGACGCCCGCCAGCCCGCCACCCGACACGGCCTGGTAGGTGGACGCGATCATCCGGACGAGACCGGCCTCGTCGTGCAACGGCTTGAGCACCGGCATCGCGGCCATCGTGGTGCAGTTGGGGTTGGCGATGATGCCCTTCGGCGGGTTCTGCGCCAACTCCCCGTTGACCTCGGCGACGACGAGCGGCACCTCGGGATCCATGCGGAACGCCGAGGAGTTGTCGATCACGATCACTCCGGCGGCGGCGAACTTCGGCGCCAACTCACGCGACGACGTCGCACCGGCGGAGAAGAGCGCGATGTCGAGGCCCGACGGATCGGCGAGCGCGGCGTCTTCGACGACGATTTCGGCGCCGTTCCACGGCAGCGTGGTTCCGGCGGAGCGTGCCGATGCGAAATAGCGCATCTCGGAGACCGGGAAGTCGCGTTCGGCGAGCAGGCGCCGCATGACGGTGCCCACCTGGCCTGTTGCTCCGACGACGCCGACCCGCAGTGCGCGACCTGTGCTGTTCATGGCGAAAAGACTAACGGGGCAGACGTGTGCCGGGCTGAGGTGTTTCGCTCGTCACCCGGTGCCCGATCCGGCGGCGCGCCTGGCACAATCATGGCGCATGGTGCGGCGTTCACAACTGATCCCTTGGCGAGCCGCGGGCCAGCTGAGCGAACGGCAGGCGAGCGGCGACGACGTCGTGCGGACCACGGGGTGGGTCTTCAACAACGAAACCGGCTCGGAACTCACGCTCGCGCAGTTCGTGGCGACCGGCGACTCGGAGGTGCCGGCGTACCTCACCGTGTTCGGGTTCCGGACGCCGGACATCGACCAGCAGACGCTCGTCGAGATCGGTTGCGGCATCGGTCGGATGACGTGTGCGTTCACCCGCGAGTACGGCACGGTCGTGGCGTGCGACCTCGACGCCGGTTTCCTGGAGCGGACTCACGAGACCGTCGCACAGTTCGGCAAGGTCGATCGGCTCCGCACGATCCACGTCGCCGACGGGCAGACGTTGGACATCGCGCCGAACTCCGCCGACGTTGCGTTCAGCTACATCACGCTGCAGCACTGTGACACTGACGACGCCCTCGACCTCACCGCCGAGGCCGTGCGGGTCACGAGGAGCGGGGGCAAGATCGCTCTGAACTACCGGGCCCGCAGCGGATCCGACGTGATCCTGCTCCCCCTGGGCGCGGTCGCGCGGGCGTCGTTCAGCCTCCCGGGGGTGGGAACGTGGCTGTCACAGCGTCGCACGCTGGCCCGGTTGGGTTGGCAGGCGAATCGACTGCATCCCGACCAGATCATCGGGCCGCTCGCCGCGCAGCTGAGCGACATCGAGGTGTGGCGGCATCCGAAGAGCAAGATCTCGGGCTACGGCGCCGAGACCAAGACGTTCGACGGCATCAACCCCCACCACTACTGGGTCGTAGCCACCGTCCGGTAGTCGGTCCGGATGCGGCGATGGCTGCGTCAGCGACTTCGTCGTTGCCCTGAGGCAACTTCCGTCAGCGCTTCCTTGCCCGCCCCACATCCGATCCCGACTACCAAGAGAAATTTTCGAATTCTTCGAAGGTAGGTCGGGATCGGTTGTGGGGAGTGCCAGGCGCGTGACGGAAGCTGCCTCCGGGCAGCGACGAAGCCGCTCACGCAACGCCGCGAGCGGGCGAACCGGACCTACTTGCGTTCGGGCAAGGGGGCGGAGTAGTCGGTGCCGGAGTCGAGGTCGAAGGCGGTGTGCAGGGCGCGGGCGGCGCGTTCCATGTCGCCCGCCGCGGTCACGACCGACACGCGGATCGTCGACGTGGAGATCATGTGGATGTTCACGTCCTCGTCGGCGAGGACACGGAACATCTTGGCGGCGATGCCCGGCGACGACTTCATGCCCGCACCGACGATCGACACCTTGGCGATGTCGTTGTCGTGCGACACGCCGGTCGCACCGACCTCGGAGGCGACCCGCGACACGATCGCTTCGGCCTCGTTCATGTCGGCCATCGGCATCGTGAAGCTGATGTCGGTGGTGCCGGCGATCGACGTGTTCTGCACGATCATGTCGACGTTCACGTTGGCCGCCGCGAGCGGTTCGAACAGGGCCGCCGAGATGCCCGGGCGGTCGGGCACGCCGAACACGGTGACCTTCGCTTCGGACATGTCGGTGACGACACCGGAGATGATCGGATCTTCCATCGAGGGCTCCTCATTGGTGACCCACGTGCCCGGTTCCCAAGTGAACGAGGAGCGAACGTGGAGCGGAACGTCATGGGTGCGGGCGAACTCGACCGAACGGAGGGCGAGCACCTTGGAGCCGGCGCCGGCCATCTCGAGCATCTCGTCGAAGTGCACTCTGGGCAGGCGGCGCGCCTGGGGCACGATGCGTGGATCAGCGGTGAACACACCGGTGACATCGGTGTAGATCTCGCAGGCGTCAGCCTTCAGGGCCTGGGCGAGCGCGGACGCGGTGAGATCGGATGCACCGCGGCCCATCGTGGTGATCTCCTTGTCGGTGCTCACCCCTTGGAACCCCGCGACGACGGCGACCTTGCCCGCGGCGAGCGCTTCACGGACCCGGTCGCCCTTCACCTCGAGGATCTTCGCCTTGCGGTGCGTGGTGTCGGTGATGATGCCGACCTGGCTGCCGGTGAAGCTGATGGCGTCGATGCCGCGATCGGCGAGCGCCATGGTCATCAGCGCCGCGGTCTGGCGCTCACCGGTCGTGAGCAGCATGTCCATCTCGCGGCCCGGCATCGACGACGACACCGACTGGGCGAGGGCGATCAGATTGTCGGTGGCCTTGCCCATCGCCGAGACGACCACCACGACGTCGTTGCCCCGACGCTTGGTGATCGCGACGTTGTCGGCGACCGCACGGATCCGGTCGGGGTCGGCGACGGACGTTCCGCCGTACTTCTGGACGATCAAGGCCACGGGGACGACACGCTACCTGCCCGCCCGTCGACCCATCGTCCCGGTTCCAATCCCCGTTTGCGTCAGGATTTCTGAGGACCGGGCCTCGGAAATCTTGACGCAAACGCTGATCGGAGGGGTCAGTGGTTCGGGTCAGGCGCCTTTGACGACGTGTTCGACGACTTCGAAGCTGAGGAGGTCGGCACCCTGGGCGACCGGCTTGGGCGCGCCGCCGGGGTGTCCTCCGGCCGAACCGCCGGCGTTGGCGTGACCCTGACCGAATTCCTGGCTGTTCAGCCACTTCTGGAAGTGCTCCTCGGTCTCCCAACGGGTGTAGACGAAGTAGCGGGTCTCGCCCTCGACCGGACGGAGGAGCTGGAAATCCTCGAAGCCCTCGAACTGCTCGACCATCTTGGCCCGGCCGGCGAACCGCCCCTCGAGTTGTGGCCCCATGCCCTCGGGGATGCTGATGGCATTGATCTTGACGACGCTCATCCGCCCATGATGCCCGGCCCACGGCGTCCCGCCCAGTCGAGCCGACCGGTCGAGTCGGGCCCGATCCCCGGCGAACGCGTGATCAATGTGCGGCGCGGGTGCGCATTTTGTTCACACGTTCGGCGGAGTAGGTGCCGCGGTCAGCTCCAGAGCGTGACGTGGACGCGGGGGCGGAAGCGGGCGATGTTGGCGCCGCTTCCGGTGAGCATCGCCTGGATGGCTCGCGGGGTGGAGACGAACCGCACGAGCTCGTTCGTCACCTGGTTGGCCTCGCCGCCCGGCAACGAGAACGTCGACCAGGTGCCGTCGACGACCGTGCCCGGGGCCTGGAGCCGGACCAGCCGGCCGTCGGCCAGCTCGGCGGCCACCGTGTGCCCCGCGCACAGTGCGATCCCTCCGCCCGCTCGGGCCTCGGTCAGTGCGGCGGTGAAGTTCTGGAAGATGCGCTGGTTGTGCTCGGGAACCGCGTGCCGCCGCAGGAGTCGTGCGGTGCCGCTGGCAGGGTCGATCGCCGACGGACCCAGCAGCCAGGTGTGCCGCCCCAGCGTTCCGGCTCCCGCGGCGTGCCCGGCGAGCTCGTGTCCCACGCCGACCACGGCGACCAGCTGGTACCGCAGGAACTGCTTGACCCGGACGGTGTCACCTGTCGTCGGCGGTGTCGGACCGATGGCCACGTCGACCGCTCGGGCGATCAGCAGCCGCTCGAACTGATCGGGTGTCCAGACGCTCATCTCCACCTGCAGGTCGTGGGCGCGGGTGGAGAACAGCTCGATCATCCCCGGGGCGGCGATCTCGCCGAAGAGCGTCGACACGGCGATCCGCAGGATCCGCTGCCCGTTGGCGGCCGCCCGGACCTCGTGCACGGTCAGGTCCTGGAGACCGAGCATCTCGACGGCCCGCGACGCCAGCCGCAGCCCGCCGGGCGTGAAGCTCAGGCCACCGGCGCTGCGTCGGAACAGCTCGTCGCCGAGTTCCTTGCGCAGCGCGGCCACGTGTCCGGACACCGCCGCCTCCGACACATCGAGCTCTCCCGCGGCGGCCTTCGAGCTGCCGAGCCTGGCAATCGAAGCAAACGCTCGGAGCTGGGTGGGCGTCATGAGGCGCCCCGGCTCCGGCCCCCTGCGGTCACGCAGGCAACTTAACCAATCGCTGAAGTCGCGTTTGACCCGGGCGCCCGGTCGGTGCATGGTGATGCTCGGGGAAAACATGGGTCATGACATGAGGGGGCATCCATGCAGGTACCAGCCCCGTTCGAGTACGAACGGGCCACCAGCGTCGACCACGCGATCGCGCTCATGGAGCGATTGGGGAGCGAGGCGCGCATCGTTGCCGGAGGGCACAGCCTCCTGCCGATGATGAAGCTCCGGCTCGCCAATCCGGAGTACCTGATCGACATCAACGATCTGAGCGGCGAGCTCGAGTACATCCGTGTCGGCGACGATGAGGTGCGCATCGGCGCACTCACCCGCCATCGCCAGCTGCTGGAGAGTGACGAACTCGCCGCGGTCCTCCCGATCTTCCGCGATGCCGAGCGGGTGATCGCCGACCCGGTCGTCCGCAACCGTGGCTCGCTCGGGGGATCGCTCTGTCAGGCCGACCCGTCGGAGGATCTGTCGGCGGTGTGCGATGCGGTGGGCGCGAGCTGCGTCATCCGCGGTCGTTCCGGTGAGCGGGTCGTCGCCATGCACGACTTCCACCAGGGCCCCTACGAGACAGCGGTCGGTGACGGCGAGATGCTCACCGAGGTGCGCATCCCGATCAGGCCGAACTCGTCGAGCGCCTACCACAAGGTCGAACGGCGGGCGGGCGACTGGGCTGTCGCGTCGGCCGGGGCCGCCGTGACGATGTCGGGATCGAACGGTTCGATGGTGATCGCCGACGGGCGCGTCGGGTTGTGTGCGGTCGGTCCGAACCTCACCAACGTCGAACCGATCTCGGCCGCGCTCCGCGGCCAGGCACCCTCGGAGGAGTTGTACCTGCGCGTCGGCCAGATCGCCGCCGACAACGCGACGCCGTCGGCCGACACCCGCGGCACGGTCGCCTACAAGACCCACCTGGCGAAGGAGCTCACGATCCGCTCGCTGCGCAAGGCCGTCGCCCGGGCGACCGGCCAGGACTGAACAGGACTGAGAAGGAGCCACCCATGGACGTCACGATGACCGTCAACGGCGAGGAGGTGACGCGCGACATCGAGCCGCGCACCCTGCTCGTCCACCACCTGCGCGACAACCTGCGACTGACCGGCACGCACTGGGGGTGCGACACCAGCAACTGCGGCACGTGCGTGGTGTGGGTCGACAACGAGCCCGTCAAGAGTTGCACGGTGCTCGCCGCGATGGCCGGCGGCCACGACGTCCGCACCGTCGAAGGCCTGGAGGTCGACGGCGAGCTCGACCCGGTGCAGGAGGGCTTCATGCAGTGCCACGGGCTGCAGTGCGGCTTCTGCACGCCGGGGATGATGATGACCGCCCGGGCGCTGCTCGATCGCAACCCCGACCCGACCAACGACGAGATCCGGGAGGCGATCAGCGGCCAGATCTGCCGATGCACCGGCTACGCCACGATCGTCCGCTCGATCCAGTGGGCCGCGGCCAAGGGGCGAGAATCGGCCGCACCCCCTGTCGGGATCTCGGCACTCACCGCCGCCGGAGGCGCATCATGACGATCACCGAGGACCCGCCGGTACCCACGAATGCGGTGCCGACGCCGGACAACAATCTCAACGACAACAAGCCGTGCGGCTTCGGTCGGATGCTCCGCAAGGAGGACCCTCGCTTCGTGCGCGGGCTCGGCAAATACTGCGACGACATCGAACTGCCCGGCATGCTGCACCTGGCCATCCTCCGTTCGCCGATGGCGCACGCCCGGATCGTCAGCATCGACAAGTCGGCGGCCGAAGCGCACCCGCGAGTGAAGGCCGTGATCACCGGCGCCGACCTCGCCGCCCAGAACCTCGCCTGGATGCCGACCCTGTCGAACGACGTGCAGGCCGTGCTCGCCACGGACAAGGTCCGGTTCCAGCACCAGGAGGTCGCGTTCGTCGTCGCCGAAGATCGCTACTCGGCGCGCGACGCGCTCGAACTGATCGACGTGGAGTACGAGTGGATCGATCCGGTGATCGACGTGCGCAAGGCGCTGGCGCCGGATGCGCCGGTCATCCGCGACGACCTCGAGGGCAAGACGAACAACCACTGCTTCGACTGGGAAGCCGGCGACAAGGACGCCACCGAGGCTGTGTTCGCCGACGCCGAGGTGGTCGTGTCGGAGGACATCGTCTACCCGCGGGTCCACCCCGCGCCCATGGAGACGTGCGGCTGCGTGGCCGACGTCGAGCGTGTGTCGGGCAAGCTCACGCTGTGGTGCACGACCCAGGCGCCGCACGCCCATCGCACGGTGTACGCGCTCGTGGCCGGGCTGCCGGAACACAAGATCCGGATCATCGCACCGGACATCGGCGGTGGATTCGGCAACAAGGTGCCGATCTATCCCGGCTACGTGTGCGCCATCGTCGCCTCGCTGGTGATCGGCAAGCCGGTGAAGTGGATGGAGGACCGCACCGAGAATCTCGTGAGCACCGGTTTCGCCCGCGACTACATCATGCGCGGCGAGATCGCGGCCAGCAAGGACGGCAAGATCCGCGCCATCCGCACCAACGTGCTCGCCGACCACGGGGCGTTCAACGGCACCGCGGCGCCGGTGAAGTACCCGGCGGGCTTCTTCGGTGTGTTCACGGGGAGCTACGACATCGAGGCGGCGTACGCCCACATGACCGCCGTCTACACCAACAAGGCGCCTGGCGGCGTCGCCTACGCCTGCTCGTTCCGCATCACCGAGGCGGTGTACCTGATCGAGCGGATGGTCGACGTGCTCGCCCACGAACTCGACATGGACCCGGCGGAACTGCGATTGAAGAACTTCATCCAGCCCGACCAGTTCCCGTACACGTCGAAGACCGGCTGGGTCTACGACTCGGGCGACTACGAACCGGCGATGCGCAAGGCGATGGCGATGGCCGGCTACGACGAGCTGCGCAGGGAACAGGCGGAGAAGCGCGAGCGCGGCGAGTTGATGGGCATCGGCGTCGCGTTCTTCACCGAGGCGGTCGGGGCCGGACCGCGCAAGGACATGGACATCCTCGGTCTCGGCATGGCCGACGGCTGCGAGCTGCGGGTGCACCCGACCGGCAAGGCGGTGGTCCGACTGTCGGTGATGTCGCAGGGTCAGGGACACGAGACGACGTTCGCCCAGATCGTCGCCAACGAGCTCGGCATCCCGCCCGAGGACATCCAGGTGGTGAACGGCGACACCGACAACACGCCGTTCGGGCTCGGTACGTACGGCAGCCGGTCGACGCCGGTGTCGGGGGCCGCCGCCGCGCTCGTGGCCCGCAAGGTGCGCGACAAGGCGCAGATCATCGCCTCGGGCATGCTCGAGGCGTCGATCGCCGACATCGAATACGAGGCCGGGACGTTCCGCGTCAAGGGCGATCCGGAGCAGTCGGTCACGATCCAGGACGTGGCGATGCGGGCCCACGGGGCCGGCGACCTGCCCGACGGCGTGGAGGGCGGCCTCGAGGCCCAGATCTGCTACAACCCGTCGAACCTCACGTACCCGTTCGGCGCCTACATCTGCGTGGTCGACATCGACCCGGGGACGGCGCAGGTGAAGGTCCGGCGGTTCATCGCCGTCGACGACTGCGGCACGCAGATCAACCCGATGATCATCGAGGGGCAGGTGCACGGTGGCCTCGCCGACGGCGTGGGCATGGCGCTGATGGAGATGATCTCCTTCGACGAGGAGGGCAACTGCCTCGCCGGTTCGTTGATGGACTACCTGATCCCGACCTCGATGGAGGTGCCCGACTGGGAGACGGGGCACACGGTCACGCCGTCGCCGCACCACCCGATCGGCGCCAAGGGCATCGGCGAGTCGGCGACGGTCGGTTCGCCGCCGGCGATCGTCAACGCGGTCGTCGACGCGCTCAAGCCCTACGGCATCCGGCACGCCGACATGCCGCTCACGCCGAGCCGGGTGTGGGAAGCGATGCAAGGGAACCACACCCCACCGATCTGATGGCGACCCGATGACCACCTCGCAGCAACTGTCGGCGCGGGTCGCGGAGTTGATCGCCCAGCGGCGTCGCTTCGTGCAGGCGACCGTCGTGCGCGCCCAGTGCCCCACGTCGACGCGACCGGGCGACGCCGCCGTCGTGTTCCCCGACGGGACGATCGAAGGGTTCGTCGGCGGTCAGTGCGCGGAGGAGTCGGTGCGCGTCGCCGCCCTCGACGTGCTCGACAGCGGCGATTCGCTACTCCTGCGGATCCTTCCCGACGGCACCGAGACGTTCCCGGAGACCCCCGGGGCGACCACCGTGGTCAACCCGTGCCTGTCGGGTGGGGCGATCGAGATCTTCCTCGAACCGAAGCTGCCGACGGCGCGGATCGCCGTGATCGGGGCGACGCCGATCGCCGATGCCCTGGTGCAGTTCGGCTCGTTGCTCGGCTTCTCGATGGACCGGTCGTCCGACCCCGGTCCGGTGCTGAGCGGCGCGACAGCGGTGATCGTCGCCAGCCACGGCCGGTCGGAGGAGGTCACGATCCGTGCCGCGCTCGACGCGGGTGTCGGCTTCATCGGGCTCGTCGCCAGCCGGACCCGGGGAGCCGCGGTGCTGGCATCGCTCGATCTGAACCCCGACGAGCAGCGCATCGTGCGGAGCCCGGTCGGCCTCGACATCGGTGCGCGCACGGCCGAGGAGATCGCGCTGTCGATCCTCGCCGAGGTGGTCCGTGCCGTCCGTGTCGACGGGCTCGAAGCACCCAAGAGCGACGTCGAGCCGCCGCGCCCGACGACGGCGATCGACCCCGTGTGCGGCATGACGGTGACCATCGGTGACGACACGGCCCATCTGGTCCACGATGGCGTCACGCACTGGTTCTGCAACCCCGGTTGCCGCCAGCGCTACGCCGACGAGCTCGGCGCGGCCTGACGATGGTTCCATCCGGCCTGGGGGAGATGCGCGCGGCGCTCGACGAGGTCGACTACCTCGTCGACGACGGCCTGTCGATGGCGTTGTACCTCGCGACGAAGTTGGGTCAGCCGTTGCTGCTCGAAGGTGAGCCTGGTGTCGGCAAGACGACCGCGGCCAAGGCGCTCGCCGAAGCGCTGCGCACGCCGTTGATCCGGCTGCAGTGCTACGAGGGGATCACCGCCTCCGAGGCGTTGTACGAATGGAACTATCCGCGTCAGATGCTGGCCATCCGCCTCGCCGAGGCCGCCGACGGCGACATCACCAGCGCCGACCTGTTCACGCCCGAGTTCCTGCTCGACCGGCCGCTGCTGAAGGCGATCCGGCACACCGCCGAGCGTCCGGCGGTGCTGTTGATCGACGAGATCGATCGATCCGACGACGAGTTCGAAGCGCTGCTGCTCGAGTTCCTCGGCGAGTCGTCGATCACGGTGCCCGAGCTCGGGACGTTCACCGCGCCGCGACCGCCGATCGTGATCCTCACCTCGAATCGCAGCCGCGAACTCCACGACGCCCTCAAGCGTCGCTGCTACTACCACTGGATCGACTATCCGACGGTGGAACGCGCCGCGGCGATCGTCCGCCGCCGCGTGCCGGGAGCGTCGACGCAGTTGGTCGACGCGGCGACGGCGTTCGTGTCGTCGGCGCGCAGCCTCGATCTCGACAAGCCTCCGGGGTTGGCCGAAGCGATCGACTGGGTCCACGCGCTGCACGCGCTCGGCCTCGCCGAGTTGGAACGACCGATCGCCCTGGCGACCGTCGGCTCGATCGCCAAGACGCCCGACGACCACGCCGCGATCCGCGCCGCCATCGACGCGGGACTGCCGGCCGCCGGCGTGCCTTCGAACCTGCTGTAGATGATGGGCGTGTAGCGGTGGGCGACGGTGGCGCGTTGTTCGCCGGTGTCGATCGGGCGGTGTTCGCCGCGGCGTTCGTCGACCGGTTGCGCCACGCCGGGATCGACGCCGCGTTCACGTCGATCGAACGGTTCACGGCGGCGCTCGAGGTCGTCGGGCCGATCGATCTCGACGATCTGTACTGGCTGGCACGCCTGAGCTTCGTCGGGCGCCACACCCAGATCGCCGCGTTCGACGCGGTGTTCGCGGCGATCTTCGACACCGAGGCCGGGCTGTTGCCATCGGCGCGGCGCGGGCGGCAGCAACCCGAGGGTGGGTCCGACGATGATCGACTGGTGCGGACCGGTCGAGCGTCGACGGACGATCCGACGACCGGTGGCGGAGTCCCGTGGGCGACGCTGCCATCGATCGACGCCGCACCGGACGGCAGCGCCGAACTCGATCCGCCCGACGAGTCGATCGACGACGTGGCGATCCCCGAGCTCCGACCCTCGAGTCTGGACGCGACGATCGATCGACCGTTCGACTCGCTCGACGAGGCGGAGCTCGAACGGGTCGGACGGATGCTCGAATCGTCGATCACCAGCTTTCCGCAGCGACGATCGCGCCGTCGCCGTCCGTCGAGTTCCGGCGGCGAGTTCGCGATGCGGCGCACGCTCCGTGGAGCGATGCACACGGGCGGGGAGGTGCTGCGTTTCGAACACGCGACCCGCCGGACGCAGCCGCGTCGGGTGGTGGTGGTGCTCGACGTCAGTGGCTCGATGGAGCCGTACGCCCGCGCCTACCTGCACCTCATCCGGCCGCTCGCCGCCGACCATCGGGCCGAGGTGTTCGCGTTCGCGACCGACCTGACGCGGATCACCGCGTCGGTCAGGCTGCGATCACCCGCTGACGCGATCGATCACATGAGCGCGGCCATCGGCGACCGGTTCTCCGGCACGCGTGTGGCGACGAGCCTGCGCACGCTGCTGCACCACCGCACGTGGAGCTCCACCGTGCGCGGGGCCGTCGTCGTGATCTGCTCCGACGGCTGGGACTCCGACGATCCGGTCGAACTCGGCCGCATGATGCGCCGCCTGTCGCTGCTCGCCCATCGCGTGATCTGGGTGAACCCGCGCGC
Source organism: Ilumatobacteraceae bacterium (assembly GCA_963752815.1). Lineage (GTDB taxonomy): Bacteria > Actinomycetota > Acidimicrobiia > Acidimicrobiales > Ilumatobacteraceae > Sva-07. The sequence goes on from CAVVZI010000015.1 coordinate 961,893, forward strand.
CGCGGCCGCCGGCTTCGAACCGATCGCCGGCGGGATGGCTGCCGCCCTGCCGCACTGCGATCACTTCCTCGCCGGCCACACCGCCCGCTCGATGCAGGAGGTGATCGCCGCGGTCACCTCGGTTGGGCCGCGTACGTGGCGCAACCCGCCGACGCCCGGTCACGCCAGTTCGCTGAGGACGGCGAACGCGTCGTACACGTCGACGAAGCGGGTCGTCAACGGCGAGAGCCCGAAGCGGAGCACGTCAGGGTCGCGGTAGTCGACGATGACCTTCCGGTCGACGAGCCCGGCATGCACACGCCGAGCGTCGGGATGGCGGACGCGCGACGTGCCCGCCCCGCTTCGCCGGGTCGCGGGGCGTGTCGGTGGCGAGACCGTGGGCATCGGCGAGGTCGAGCGCGAAACCGGTGAGCGCTCGGGCCTTCGCCGCGATCGCTGCGATGCCGGCCTCGGCGGTCAGGCGGATCCCCTCGCGGGCGGCGGTCAGTCCGAGCACCGGTGGCGTGCCGTTGAGCATCCGGCCGATCCCCGGCCGCGCCTCGAACGGTCGATCCATGGCGAACTGGTCGGACTGGCCGAACCATCCCCAGATCGGCTGGACGATCCGGTCGTGCAGGTGGTCGGCCACGTACACGAACGCCGGCGCGCCCGGACCGCCGTTGAGGAACTTGTAGGTGCAGCCGGCCGCGAAGTCGACGCCGAGGGCGTGCAGATCGATGTCGAGCACACCGACCGCGTGCGACAGGTCCCAGATCGTCGTAGCACCCGACCGCTGCCGCCCGCGCGGTCTCCGCCGCCACCTCCGCGATCTCGGCCGTGCGGTAGTCGACCATCGATCGGATCACCACGTCGACGCCGTCGAGGTCGACGATCCCGTGGCGCACCTCCCCGCCTCGCAGGCGGGCCACACTCTCCGCCGCGTAGCGGTCCGTCGGGAAGTCACGGTCGTCGACCGCGATCACCGGGCGGCGCGGGCCACCGACCTCGCCGCCGTTCAGGTCGAGAGCGACGTTGATCAGCTGGAACAGCCCGACGGTGGTCGATTCGTGGACCGCGACCTCGCCGGGCCGGGCGCCGATGAGCGGTGCCAGTTCGTCACCGACGGCCAGAGTCAGGTCGAGCCATCCGTGGTCCCACCACGACGAGATGAGGTCACCGGCCCACTGCTCTTCGAGCACTCGACGGACCGCCGTCACGGTTCGACGCGGTGTGCGTCCGAGCGAGTTGCCGTCGAGGTAGATGAGGTCGGGGTCGGGGATGACGAACTCGTCACGCCAGCGGCCGAGCGGATCGTCGGCATCGAGTTGCTGGGCATCGCGGCGGTCGAACATGTCGGGTCAGTCTCGCTGTTGGTCGCGGTGTTCGACGGTTCAGATCAGCTCGATGAAGCTGGCGTGGCGGACGAAACCCTCGTTGGTGAACTCGGCGATCTCGGCGGCGCAGCGCAGCTCGGGACGGACCCACGCGGCGTCGCGGCGATAGCTGGTCGGGGGGATGGGAACGAATGGGCAGTCGGCGCTCTGCAGCGCGCGCATCCGAGCCGTGAGCGTCTCCAACATGCGGTGGTCGAACCCGGTGCCGACCCCGCCGGCGAACTTCAGCGTCCCCGTGTCGCCATCGGGCACGCCGACCAGCAGGGCACCGAACGTCGAGGAGCGGTTCCCGTCGCCGCGCGTGTAGCCCCCGATGGTCAACTCGACCCGTTGGCGGTTCTTGACCTTGCGCCAGTCCTTCGAGCGCGTGCCCGGCCGGTAGGTCGAGCCGAGCCGTTTGGCCATCACGCCCTCGAGCCCGCGCTCGCGGGTCGCTTCGAGCAGGTCCGCCCCGTTGCCGACGCTGTACGCGGACACCTGCCAGTTGTCGCCCGGTTCGACGAGCTGGTCGAGCAGGCGACGCCGGTCCTCGAAGGGGAGCGCCGATCGTGTCGGTGCCGTCCACCGAGAGCACGTCGAACACTTCGAGTACCGCCTGGCGGGCCGAACCCACGCCGCTGTTCTGCACGAGGTCGAACCGCGGCCGGCCCTCGTCGTCGAACACGACGAGTTCGGAGTCGAGGACGACCGCCGACGCGTTGACCGATGCGGCGAGCCCGGCGAACTCGGGCCAGCGAGCCGTCACGTCGTGACCGGCCGAGCTCTGCAAGCGCACGGTCCCGGCCGCGATGTGGACGATGGTGCGATAGCCGTCCCACTTGACCTCGAACGCCCAGTCGTCTCCCGCGGGCAACGAGGTCATCGTCGCTTTCATCGGGGCGACCGGGAACTTCACGAGGGCGGGCGGGGGATGCGGGACGACAGGACGCCGCTCGACTCGAGGTCGTCGAGCTTGGCATCGTCGTAACCGAGGATGTCGTGGAGCACGGTGCGGTTGTCCTCGCCGCGATACTTCGCGATGCCCGACACGGCGACATCGGGCGCGTCGCTGAAACGCCACGGGACGTTCGGCACCCGGATCGAACCGCCGGCGCGATCGTCGATGTCGACCACGACTCCGCGCTCGGCCGCCCACTCCGTCTCGGTCAGCTCGCCGGGTTGGCGCACCTGTCCGACGGCGAGTTGGTGCTCGGCGAAGATCGACTCGAACGTGTCGGGGTCGGGCACCTCGGCGGCGAAGTCGCGGATGATGTCGGCAAGTGCGTCGAAGTTGGCGAGGCGGTCGGCGACATCCGTGAAGCGCGGATCGTCGACGAGGTCGTGGCGGCCCATGGCGGCGGCGAAGAGCTCGAACGTGCCGCGCTCGGCCGGATGGCCCGACACCACGAGCGACTCACCGTTGGCGACCGTCAGCACGAGGTAGTCGCCGGGACGGAAGCTCCGGATCCACTGTGGATCGTCGTCGCCCTCCCACAGCGCGTCGTGCAGGTGCTCGTTGACGTAGAGCATCGTCTCGGCCATCGAGATGTCGAGCTGCTGACCATGCCCCGAGCGCTCGCGCTGGAACAGTGCGGCGATGATCGCGGTGGCCGCCTCGACGGCGGTGTAGACGTCGGCGTGGCTGTGCGGGTCCTTCACCAGCGGGCCGCCACGGGCGTTGCCCTGCGACGCGATGATGCCGGCCTCGGCTTCGACCACCGGGGCGTACGCCCGTCGCCGCACCCACGGTCCGGTCTGCCCGTAGCCCGAGATCGAGGCATAGATCAGCCGCCGGTTGATGGCACACAACTCGTCGGCGCCGAGCCCGAGCCGTGCCATCACGCCCGGCCGGTAGTTCTCGAGGACGACGTCGGCGTGCCGCACGAGTTCGCGCACGATCTCCACCCCGCGGTCGGAGGAGAGGTCGATGCTGAGGTTGCGCTTGCCCACGTTCTGCTGCACGAAGTAGCTCGACAGTCCGTTGCGCCGCGGCGTGGCGAAGCGGGTGAGGTCGCCCGCCGGCGGCTCGATCTTGATCACCTCGGCGCCGAGATCGGTCAGCATGCGTCCGCAGTGCGGGCCCGACAGGACCCGCGTGAAGTCGAGCACGCGGATGTCGGTCAGCGGACGCGGTGCGGTCACGGTTCCATCGTGGCCGATCGCGGCACGTCCCCGCCGCATCGGTCACACTGAACGGATGACGCGGATGACCCGCCCGTCCGATCGAGCGCTCTGGCACGCGGTCGTCGAGACGTTGCGTGACGGCGTGCTGCCGCACGTGACCGACGAGCACGCCGCGCTGCAGACCCAACGTCTGATCGGGCTGGCGATGTACGCGCGAGACCGCGGCGACGACCCGCAGCCCCATCGCGATCACGCGATCGAGGCGTTGATCGGCAGCGACGACCCGGCCACTGTCTTGGCGGACGCGGCCGACCCACGGCGCCCGCGGCTGCAATCGCTCCTCGTGTCGCACCTCGACGCCGACCTGGCGGTCGAGCACGTGCTGCTGGCCCACTTCGGCGACCCGGCCGTGCTCCCCACCGACACGCGTGCCGGTCCCGACCACGGGGTGCCCGGTGACTCCTGAACAGCAGTTCCGGCTCGCCGGTTTCCTGAGCGATGCGCTCGGCCTGGCGGTCGAGTTGCGCGAGGTCGTCCGTCTGGGAACCGGCCGCAGCCGGGCGATGTACAAGCTGACGACCACGCATGGCGACCGTTTCGTGGCCCGCGTCGAGCAGGGTGGGATCTTCGGGACGCACACGGCCGACGAGGTGCGCTGCACGACACGACTGCGTGACGCGGGTGTGCCCGTCGCTCCGGTCGTGGCCAGTGACGAGGCCGGCCACGTGCTCGGCTATCCGCTCTTCGTGATGGAGTTCGTCGAAGGTGTCGACACACCCGCGCCACCCGCGGTGGTCGATGACTTCATCCGCCAACTCGACAACCTCCATCGTCTGCCGAACGCCGGCTCGCTCGAATTGTCCGGCCGCGATCAGGTCGACGTGTGGCTCGAACGGGCGAGCGTGGTCGACCCGTCGCCGCTGCTGCTCGAGGGGGTGGCGTGGCTCCGGGCGAATCGGCCGGCGCACGCCATCGACACCGCCCCGATCCACGGCGATGCCGGCCCCGGCAACTTCGTCCACGACGGCGAACGGGTGCTCGCCCTCACCGACTGGGAGTTCGCCCACCTGGGCGACCCGGCCGAGGACTGGGTCTACCTCGCGTCCGACAAGGGTCGTGGAGCGATGAGTCAGGACGACTGGCGCCGCCGCATCGAGCAGCTCACCGGCTGGTCCGCATCCGACGACGAGTGGCGCTACTGGGACGCCCTCAACGTGTTCAAGGGCGCCTGCGCGAACGTCACGGCGCTGCCGGTGTTCGAGCGCGGCATCACGCCGCGGCCCGACGTCCTGACGGTCGGCACCGCGTTGCACCACGTGTTCCTGAAACGGCTGGTCTCGATCGTCCACCGGGTGTAGGTGTTGCGCGCTGACCTGTCGCGTTGTGCCTGACCCCGCGCGACAGGTTGACCCTTCGTGAGATGTTGGCCACTTTCGGCGGTAGGGTGGGCGTCACGCTGGTCGACCCCCCGACCGGTGAGTGCATCTCGGAATTTCTCTGCTCCGGTCGTTGCGCTGTTGAGCTGAAATCCAAGGAGTACGAGAAATGACCATGATCGATGACGCCCCGCGCGTCACGTCCATCCCCTTTGCCGAGCTGGGCCTGCCCCCGCGCATCCTGCAACGCCTCCAGAGCCAGGGAATGAGCGATTCGTTCCCCATCCAGGCTGCGGTGATCCCCGACGCTCTCGCCGGCCGCGACGTCGCCGGCCGCGCACCGACCGGATCGGGCAAGACGCTCGGCTTCGGTCTGCCGTTGGTGGCCCGCCTGACCGACGCCAAGCCGAAGCGCCCCGTCGCGCTCGTGCTCGCACCGACCCGTGAGCTCGCCGAGCAGATCATGGCCGAGATCGCCCCGTTCGCCAAGGCCGAAGGCCATGCGGCCGTCGCCATCTACGGCGGCGTCGGCTACGGCCCGCAGAAGCGTGCACTCGACCAGGGCGTCGAAGTCGTCGTCGCCTGTCCCGGCCGCTTGGAGGACCTCCTCCAGATGCGTGCCCTCGACCTGCGTGACATCGCCACCGTCGTGATCGACGAAGCCGACCAGATGGCCGACATGGGCTTCCTGCCCGCGGTTCGCCGCATCGTCGAGCAGACCCGCAGCGACCGTCAGGTGCTGCTGTTCTCGGCCACCCTCGACGGTCCGGTCGCCAAGCTCGTCGCCGACTTCCAGCGCAACCCTGCCCGTCACGAGGTCGGCCCCAAGGGCCCCGACGTGCACGCCGCGCAACACCTGTTCTGGACCGTCACCCGCGAAGAGCGCGTCAACACCACGGCCGAGGTCATCAACCGCCTCGGCTCGACGATCGTGTTCACCCGCACCCGTCACGGTGCCGATCGCCTCGCCAAGCAGCTCGGCAAGATCGGCGTCGACGCCGAGCCGATCCACGGCGGACGCAGCCAGGGCCAGCGCGATCGCGCCCTCGCCTCGTTCAAGAAGGGCTCGGCCTCCGCGCTGATCGCCACCGACGTCGCCGCTCGCGGCATCCACGTCAACGGCGTGTCGGCGGTCGTCCACTTCGACCCGCCGGCCGAGGACTCCACCTACCTGCACCGCTCGGGCCGCACCGCCCGCGCCGGCGCCACCGGCACCGTCGTCTCGCTGCTCGAGGGCAGCCAGAAGAAGGACGCGATGAAGCTCCAGCGCGGCATCGGTATCTCCGAGCCGATCACCGAGCCGCGTTTCGGCTCGCTGGTCGCATCGGTGAAGGTCGCCCGCGTCGCACCGGCGAAGGCCGAGCGCAGCGATTCTGAGGATCGTCCTGAGCGAGCAGCGCGCACCGAGCGTCCGGCCCGCCGCGACGACCAGCGCGAGCCCCGCAGCACGGTTGTTGCGATGGCCCGCCCGCCGCGCACCACCGACGGCGATGGTTCGGTCAAGTTCTTCAACTCCGGCCGCGGGTATGGCTTCATCACCCCCGATGGCGGCGCCAAGGATTTGTTCGTCCACTTCTCGGTGATCATCGACGAGGGCTTCAAGACGCTCGACAACGGCGCCCGCGTGTCGTACCAAGTGCGCGACGGCCGTAACGGCCAAGAAGCCTTCGACGTTCGCGTCGTCGGCTGACGCCCGAGAATGTCCGGCGGGGACAGACCCCGGCGGACATTCTCCGTAATCTCGTGTCGTGTTCGACGACCGGGATCTGATCGAGAAGCGCGTCCAGCGTGAGCTGTGGGAGCGCGTGCTCCCGCTCGTCCATCCCGATCGCCGTCCGCTGACGATCACCGCCGGACCCGACCTCGAACACCTCGCACCGTTCACCGCGGGGAGTTCGTGGGGTGCACCGTGGGCGACCACGTGGTTCCGCTTCGACGGCACGCGCCCCGACGGTTGGGCGGGTCACCGCATCGAGGCCGTGATCGACCTCGGGTTCAACCCGAACGCCGCCGGGTTCCAGTGCGAAGGGCTCGTCGTCGAGCGCAACGACGACGGCACGTGGCGCGCCCTCCAGGGCATCCACCCGCGACGCACGAACTACGCGCTCGACGGGTCGACCGGCGACCTGACGCTGCTGCTCGAGGCGGCGTCCAATCCGTCGTTCCCGCAGTTCCGCCCGTCGCCGCAGGGCTCGCTCGACACCGCGAGCGACGGTCCGATCTACCGCTTCCGCCGGGCCGAGCTCGTGGTCGTCGACCCCGACGCCGAGGCTCTCGCCTACGACCTCGAGGTCGTCGACGGCGTGATGCGCACCCTGCGGCTCGACGATCCCCGCCGGGTGAAGATGCTGCGCGCGCTCGAACGCGCGCTCGATCGCCTCCCCGATGTCGTCGCCGCGCGGCGACCGTTGCAACCGTGGCTCGCGGAGCAGGCACCGGCCGGTCATCGCTCGATCGCCATCGGCCACGCGCACATCGACACCGCGTGGTTGTGGCCGATCCGCGAGACGCGGCGGAAGTGTGTCCGGACGTTCGCCTCGGCGACCGCGTTGATGGACGACTACCCCGAGTACCGGTTCGCCGCGTCGAGCGCCCAGCACTACGCCTGGATCGAGGAGTCCCATCCCGCACTCTTCGACCGCATCACCGAACGGGTCGCGGTGTGGCCAGTGGGTGCCGGTCGGTGGCATGTGGGTCGAAGCCGACATGAACCTGCCGTCGGGCGAGAGCCTCGTGCGGCAGATGGTGTTCGGGCAGCGCTACTTCGAGGAGAAGTTCGGTCAGCGGTGCGAGGAGGTGTGGATCCCCGACGTGTTCGGCTATCCGGCGGGGCTGCCACAGGTGTTCGCGGCGGCCGGAATGCGGCGGTTCGTCACCCAGAAGCTCTCGTGGAACAAGCAGAACCGGTTCCCGCACAACACGTTCTGGTGGGAGGGCCTGGACGGCACGCGGGTGCTCACCCACTTCCCGCCGGTCGACACCTACAACGCCGAGATCACCCCGGCCGAGGTCGCCTACTCGGCCGGCAACTTCAAGGACCACGGCTGGAGCGGTGTGTCGCTGATGCCGTTCGGCCACGGCGACGGCGGCGGTGGACCGACGCGGGAGATGCTCGAACGGGCCCGCCGGCTGTCGTCGGCCGACGCCCGCGTGACGGTCGCGGTCGGGACGCCGGACGAGTTCTTCGACGCGGTCGAGGCGGAGGTCCGCGCCGGGGCACCGGTGCCCGTGTGGCGTGGTGAGCTCTACTTCGAGACCCACCGCGGCACGTTGACCAGCCAGCTCCGCACGAAGCTCGGCAACCGTCGGTGCGAACGCCTGCTCGTCGAGGCCGAGCTGTGGGCGGCGACTCTCGGCCGGCCGGCCGACGTCGACGACCTCTGGCGTGAAGTGCTCACCCAGCAGTTCCACGACATCCTGCCCGGATCGTCGATCGCCTGGGTCCATGCCGACGCCGAAGCCGTCTTCGCCCGCGTCGCCGAAGATCTCGAAGCTCGCATCGCCGGGCTGCTCGCCGAGATCGCACCGCAGGGCCGGTCGCTCGCCAACCCGGCCGACGTGCCGGTCGACGGCGTGGTGGTGCTCGAGGCGACCCACGACATCGACGGAGGCCAACGTCTGACCGACGGCAGCTTGGCGGTCGCCGTCACGGTCCCGGCGCTCGGCGTCGCGCCGTTCGAGGCGCAGCCGATCGACGACCGGGTCGTGTGTACCGACTCGTCGATGACCAACTCGCGCCTCGCCGTCCGCTGGGACCACGCCGGCAACCTCTGTTCGATCATCGATCTCGTGCGGGCCCGGGAACTGCTTCCCGCCGGAACGCTCGGTGCCGTGCTCGAACTCGCTCCCGATCATCCGGTCGAGTACGACGCGTGGGATCTCGAGGGGTGGACGCGTGCCAACGCGGTGGCGCTCACCGACGTTCACGACGTCACGGTGGAGGTCACCGATACGGGACCGCTCGTCGGGCGGGTCGTCGTGCGGCGGACGTTCGGGCCGTCGTCGAGCACCATCACCTACGAACTGGCGGCGGGCAGCGGGGCGCTCGTCGTCCACGTCGAGCTCGACTGGCAGCACGACGAACATCTGCTGTCGATGGCCTTCCCGCTCGACGTGCGGGCCGACGTCGCGCGCTGCGACGTGCAGTTCGGCACCGTCGCCCGCCCGACCCATCCGTCGAACCCGTGGGACGCCGCCAAGTTCGAGGTGTGCGCCCACCGGTTCGTCGACGTGGCCGAGCCCGACTTCGGGGTCGCCATCCTCAACGACGGCCGCTACGGGCACTGCGTGTTCGACGGCGCCGTCCGCGTCAGCCTGGCGCGGGCCGCGAAGTATCCCGATCCGAGCGCGGATCACGGCCGGCATCGCGTGACGCTGGCGGTGCTGCCGCACGGTGGCGATCCGGCGCTCGTGCGCGCCGCGGCCTCCCGGCTGAACTCGCCGGTGCGCGTGATCGGAGTCGGCGACGAGGACGGTGCGACAGGGCCGGGCACCGGTGCACGACGCCCACCGGTCGTCAGCGTTCTCGGACATTCGTCAGGGGCCTCGGCGGGGGTGCAGATCGACGCGGTCAAGCAGGCCGACGACGGCTCGGGCGATCTCGTGGTCCGCTTCCACGAGGCGATCGGGAACCGGACGGCGCTCGATGTGCGGGCCGATCGGCGGGTGGTCGCGGCGTGGCAGTGCAACCTGCTCGAGGAGCCGACCAGGGCGGAGGAGGTCGGCGACGGCCACGTGGCCATGACCGTGCGGCCGTTCCAGATCGTGACGTTGCGGCTGCGGCTCGGCGAGACCTTCGACGGCCGGGTGCTCTGACCGCCGGCGCGGGCCGCCCGTCGCCGATCACCCCCGATGCCCTCATTCCCCGTTTGCGTCAAAATTTCCGCGCACCGTCCCTCCGAAATCCCGACGCAAACGTCAGTTCGGGCGGAGGTGTTGCAGCGCCGCGGTGGCGTACAGGGAGATGCCCGTGCTCATGGCCGGTTCGTCGAAGAACACACGGTTCGAGTGGTTCGGCGCGGCCGTCATCGGGTCGTGGCCGGCGGGTGTGCCGCCGAGGAACATCATCGCCCCCGGGACGTTCTGCAGCAGGTAGCTGAAGTCCTCGGCGCCCATCACCGGGTGCGGGAGCTGGACCACCCGATCGGCGCCGATCACGTCGGTCGCCATCGATGACGCGAACGCGGCGAAGCGGTCGTCGTTCGAGGTGACGGGGTAGCCGACGTCGATGTGCACCTCCGATGCGCATCCGTGGGCGGCGGCGATCCCATCGGCCACCCGGCGGATGCCGTCGTGGACCTTGGCCCGCGTGCGCTCGCTCACGGCGCGGATCGTTCCTTCGATCTCGGCCGACTCGGGGATCACGTTGTTCGTCGTGCCGGCGGTGATCCGCCCGACGGTGACGACCGACGGGTCGAACACGTCGATCGAGCGGGTGATCATCAACTGCAGGGCCTGCACGATCTCGCACGCCACCGGGATCGGGTCGATCGTCCGGTGGGGTTCGCTGGCGTGGCCGCCCTTGCCGATCACCTTGATGATCATCGTGTCGGCCGACGCCATGATCGGCCCGCCGCGCGTGCTCACCCAACCGGACGGGATCGCCGAGGTGATGTGCAGCGCGAACGCCGCGTCGACCGGCGAATCGGTCCCGTCGGAGCGCGCCGGCACGTCGAGCAGGCCCTCGTCGAGCATGAACCGGGCGCCGTGGTGGCCCTCCTCGCCCGGTTGGAACATGAACAGCACACGGCCGGCCAGCTCGTCGCGACGCTCGCTCAGCAGGTGGGCGGCACCCGACAGCATCGCCGTGTGCGTGTCGTGGCCGCAGGCGTGCATGCACCCCTCGACGTGCGATGCGAAATCGAGGCCGGTGTCCTCCGGCATCGGCAACGCGTCCATGTCGCCGCGCAGGATGATCGTCGGGCCCGGGGGTCGAGCCCTCGAGCAGCGCCACGATGCCGCTCGTCGATTCGTGCGTGGTGATCGCCAACGGCAGGCCTTCGAGCGACGCCAGCACCTGCTCGCGGGTGATCGGCAGGTCGTTGCCCAGTTCCGGCCACTCGTGCAGCCGGCGACGCAGGGCGATCGCATCGTCGAGCAGCCCGGCGGCCTGCTCGCGTACCGACTCGACCATCGGATCTTGCTCGTGGCGGACGGTGCTCATCGGCTGGCTCCCATGGCTCGCTGCGGTGTCACTGATGTGACACTGAGATCCATCGTAGGCATTCCGTTCTGCGCCGTCGACCGCCCACTTGTGGTGGCACGACGCCATCCGGGCGTCGGACGACCGGAAACGGAGATCGACGATGTCGATGTACGGAGCCAATCCCGACCAACTCGCAAATCTCGGCAACACGCTGACCCGGCAGATCGATTCGATCACCCAGATGATCTCGCTCGTGGACGGTTCCCTGAACGGCACCACCTGGCAGGGGCCTGCCCGCGAGCGTTTCGCCGGTGAATGGAACGGCAGCTTCAAACAGGCGCTCGGCAAGCTGAACGAGGCGTTCGAGCTCGCCGGGCGAGACTGCGTCGTGCGCGCCGACGAGCTGCGCCGCGTGATGGGGACCTGAGTACGTGACGCGCCGTCAGCACCTACGCTGGCGGCGTGGTCCACGTCGAGTTCACGATCGAGCCGTTCGTCGAGGGCGCACCCCGGTTCACACGTGCTCGCCGCGGTCGCGTCGGCCCGTCAGGTCGGTGTCGAGGTCGAGATGGGTCCGTTCGGTTCGACGTGCGACGTGCCGGCGAGGGACGTCGGCGCGCTCGTCGGGGCCATCACCGACGCGGCGATCGGTCAGGGAGCCACGCACGTGTCGATCCACGTCGAGGCGATCGGCGACCCCACCTCGACGATCGGGGAGGCCGAGTGATCGATCCGAACCCGTTGATCCGTGCCATCCGTCCCGTCGTCGACGCCGTCGGGGCGACGTTCATCCCCGCGGCCGAGGCCGAGGCGAGCGACGTGCCGATCGTGTGGGACGGTCGCACGATCGTCGCCGTGCGGATGCCTCCCCTGCACGGTGCGCTCGACCGGTTGATCGACGCGGTCGAGACCGAACTCGGCGCGCGTCTCCCGTTGCTGTCGCGCGAGGACAAGCAGCGTGCGGTCCGGCTGCTCGACGAGCGCGGGGCGTTCATCCTGCGCCGCGCGGTGGAGGATGTCGCCGACGCGATGGGCGTGAGCCGGATCACGGTCTACAACTACCTGAACGCCATCCACCGTTGAGCTCACCGGCCGAACCGACCGTGCCGTCCGCCGACGGCCGCCGTATCGACGATTTCGACGTGGTCGCGTTCGACGCGGACGACACCCTCTGGCGCAGCGAGGACTCGTTCGAGTCCGCCGAGCGGCGGTTCGTCGAACTGGTGGCGCCGTACGCGCCCGACGGTGTCGACGTCTACGCCGCGTTGCGCGCCACCGAGAAGGCCGACGTGCCGGTGACGGGCTACGGCGTGAAGGCGTTCACGTTGTCGATGATCCGGGCCGCGATCACGGTGACCAACGAGACGATTCCGTCGGCGGTGGTCGGCGAACTCGGTGAGATCGGCCGATCGATGCTCGTCGAGCCCGTGCAGCTGCTCGACCACGTCCCCGAGGTGCTCACCGAGGTGGCCGCGGTGTGCCGGGTGGTGCTGATCACGAAGGGCGATCTCGTGCACCAGACCCGCAAGATCACGACGTCGGGGATCGAGCACCACTTCTCCGACCTCGAGATCGTCCTCGAGAAGGACGCCGAGGTCTACACCAAGCTGCTGCAGCGGTTCGACGTGCCGGCGCAACGGTTCTGCATGGTCGGCAACTCCGTGCGCAGCGACATCCTCCCCGTCCTCGCCATCGGCGGCCACGCGGTGCACATCCCGTACCACCTCACGTGGGAACTCGAACGCGTCGACGACCACGACGAGGACGTCGTCGAACTCGCCTCGATCGCCGACCTCCCCGTCTGGCTCGGCCTCCGCTGACCCCGGTTCGTTCTGGCCCCGGCCCCAAACGAACCCGGTTCGTTCTGGCCCCGGCCCCAAACGAACCCGGTTCGTTCTGGCCCCGGCCCCAAACGAACCCCGGTTCGTTCAGAGGCGGCGGAGGCGGACGCGGTCGACGTGGTGGTCGCCGGTCTTGTGCACGATCAACGAGGCCCGCTCGCGGGTCGGTGAGATGTTCTCGCGCAGGTTGAGCCCGTTGATGCTCTGCCAGATACCGCGGGCCGTGTCGACCGCCTCGTCGTCGTCGAGATCGGCATAGCGCCGGAAGAACGACCTGGGGTCCTGGAACACCGACGCCCGCAAGGTGAGGAACCGATCGATGTACCACCGCTCGATGTCGTCCTCCTCCGCGTCGAGGTAGATCGAGAAGTCGAAGTAGTCGCTGACGAACTCGGTGGGGTGGTTGCCGGTCTGCAACACGTTGAGCCCCTCGAGGATGACGATGTCGGGGCGGTTGATCACGACGCGCTCGCCGTCGACGATGTCGTACACCACGTGGCTGTACACCGGCGCCTCGACGACGTCGTCGCCGCTCTTGATCTGGCGCAGGACGCGGAGCAGCTCGCGGGTGTCGTACGACTCCGGAAACCCCTTGCGGTTCATCAGCCCGCGCTGTTCCAGCACGCGGTTCGGGTGGAGGAACCCGTCGGTGGTGATCAGATCGACCTTCGGATGGTCGGGCCACTGTGCGAGCAGCGCCTGCAGGATGCGGGCGAACGTGCTCTTGCCGACCGCGACGCTGCCGGCCACGCCGATGATGTACGGCACCTTCGGCGCGATCGCGCCGAGAAAGGTGGCCGACACCTTGTGCAGATCCTGCGTGGCACTCACGTACAGGTTGAGGAGCCGGCTCAGCGGGAGGTAGATCGCGGCGACCTCGTCGAGGTCGATGTGGTCGTTGATGCCGCGCAGGCGGGCGAGATCGGGCGCCCGTAGCGTCATCGGGGTCGCCGCGCGGAGTTCCGACCACTCGTCACGCCCGAAGTCGAGGTACCGACCGATCGGTGTCCCGCACAGGGGGTCGGGAGGACTCGACACGTGGGTCTCGGTCACCTGGCGACCTTAGACGCGCGTGTGGCGCGCGCACCAAGGACGACGAGGCCCGTCCGCCACAACCCGCCAGCAGCTAGCGTCGCCGCGGTGTCGAGGACCTGCCTGGGCGTGCCGTGACGAGCGCCCGCAAGCGGCTCGGCGCCTGGTACACGCCCGACGATCTGGTGTCGACGGTGGTCGACCACGTGGTGACGCCCGAGTTCGTACGAGCCCGGTCGAGCGCGGGCCGGTCGCTGCGGGTCCTCGATCCGGCGTGCGGTGACGGACGCTTCCTCGCCGCCGTCGAGGAACGTGTCAACGCCGCGGGTGTCGCGTGCGAACTCGTCGGAGTCGACATCGATCCGGCCGCGGCGGAAGCGGCGCGGGACCGCTGTCCCGGCGCGCACATCGTCCACGCCGACGCGCTCGCGCACGACTTCGCCGGGCAGCGGTTCGACGTGGTGATCGGCAACCCGCCGTTCCTGTCGCAGATGGCATCGGCGACGACGCGGGGCGGTGCGAGCGCCCGCAGCGGTGGGCCGTACGCGGACGCGGCGGTCGAGTTCCTCGCCCTGGCCGGTGAAGTCGTCGACCCGTGCGGCGGACGCGTCGCGTTCGTCCTCCCGCAGTCGATCCTCGCGGCCCGCGACGCCCAACGTGTTCGAACGAGCTTCGATGCGCGCGCCCACATGTTCTGGTCGTGGTGGACCGGCGAGCGCGCCTTCGACGCGCAGGTGCACACGTGCGCGTTGGCGTTCGAGTTCGGCTCCCCGCAATCGCCCGTGGCGGGGCGGCTGCCCGGCAACTGGACGGGCGTCGTGACCTCCCGCCACGACGTCCCATCGCTGCCGACGCTCGCGACCAAGCGGTTGTCTCGCCGATCGAGCGACGCTGAACGCCAACTTCCGTGACGAGTACTACGGCATGGTTCCGGCCGTCGGCGACCACGCGGCCGGACCGCCGTTGATCACCAGCGGGTTGATCGATCCGGGCCGCAGCCGGTGGGGAGAGCGCCCGGTCACGTTCGCCAAACGGCGGCTGCAGTCCCCGCGGATCGACCTCGCCGCGCTCGACCCGAAGATGCAGGCCTGGGCCGCGAAGCGGTTGGTGCCGAAGGTGCTCGTCGCCAATCAGACGGCGATCATCGAGGCGCTCTGTGACGAACGAGGCGAGTTCCTGCCCGCTGTTCCGGTCGTCGGCGTCTATCCCGGGCGTGGCGAGAGCCTGTTCGACGCCGGTCCGGTCGAGCCCGACCTGGTGTGGCGGATCGCCGCCGTCCTCACCTCGCCGGTGGCGTCGGCGTGGGCGTGGCATCGCCAGGCGGGTACCGGGTTGTCCGTCGGCACGATCCGCCTCGGGCCCGTGCTGCTCGGCGAGTTGCCGTGGCCGGCCGGAGAACTCGACGCCGCGGTGATCGCCCTGCGGGCGGGCGATGTTCGGGGTTGCGGAACCGCGATGCTCGACGCCTACGCCGTCGAATCGCCGGCCGACCGGGACACGTTGCTCACGTGGTGGCTGACGGCGGTCGAACGGATCGACCGTCGGGCGAGCGCCATGACCTGACCGCACGGACGTGCCTGGGCCAGCCGGGCGATCCGGCGATCATCCAGAGCAACACGAGGCCGGCCAGTTCGGCGACGTGGGCACCCTCGGCCAGCGGCCTCACGCCCCCGTGGGCGCTGTCGGTGATCGCGCTGACGATCGTGGTCGCCACCAGTGCGCCGGTGAAGGGCAGCAGACCGGAGGCGCGGTGCGGTCTCCATGCGGCGTAGGCGAAGCCGATCGCGAGTGCCGCACCGAACGCGCCGAGGTGGCGGGCCATGTGCGGGTTGGCGCCGGCCGCATCGCCCAGCACGAGGGCCGGGGCGCTCTGGACGAGCATCACGACCGCGACCCAGGCGAGGGCGGGCCGCAACCAGTCGACCCGACCCGACCGAGTGGGTCGCGCGCCGGCAACCACCCGCGCGACGAGGTCGGGAACGGCTTCGGCCGATCGGACCCGGACATTCCGGTCGACCGCGGCGAGTCGTTGGGCGAAGGTTCGACACTCGGCGCAGGTGGCGAGATGTTGGTCGGCGACAGCGGTCTCGTCGGCGTGCGCTTCGCCGTCGAGTCGGGCCGAGAGCACGTCGCGGACGTCGTCGCAATCCATGTCGGCAAGGTCGGCGGGGGTGGGGATTTGGTTCCCATCGTGCGACACTGCAACCTGTCATGGATCACCTGACGAGGTTGCTCATCGCGGCGCGCGACGGCGATCGCCGGGCACTCGAGCGGTTCATCGCGGAGACCCAGGCCGATGTGTGGCGCGTCTGCCGCTACCTGGGCGATTTCGATGCCGCCGACGATCTCGCCCAGGAGACCTACGAGCGCGCGATCGCCTCGATCCATCGCTACCGCGCCGACGGATCGGCCCGCGGGTGGTTGCTGACGATCGCCCGCCGGACCTGTGTCGATCACACGCGCCGCGCCGTACGGCGACGCCGTCTGAACCGGCAGGCGATCCACGAAGCGGGAGCAGGATCGACCGAAGGGGCGATCGTCATGGCCGACCCGAGTGGACGCGTCGAGCTGGAGTGTTTGCTCGAGCTGCTCGACGACGACCGGCGCGCGGCGTTCGTGCTCACTCAGGTGATCGGCATGCACTACGACGAGGCCGCCGAGGTGCTCGGTTGTCCGATCGGTACCGTCCGCTCACGGGTGTCGCGGGCGCGCGGCGATCTCGTAGCGTCGATGGATGCCGCGTCCACGCCCGCTGATCGCTCGGGAACGAGTCGTCGTCGCCGAGCGACCTGATTGCCCATGAGCGCTTTTCCCGGGATCGGTCGCGCCCGATCGCGCGTCATCGCGTCCGGTCGCTGGGCAGTGCCGCTGCTCGTCGTCGCCGCGGTCGGCGTGGTGGCCACCGCTTGCGGGTCCGACAGCCCCGACGCCCCCGACGCGGCCTCCGCCGGTGGCACGGCCGACGCCGCGGCGGTCGAGCTCTCGGCGGCCGGCCAGCGCGGTCAGGACGTTGCCCAATCGAACGGCTGCGCTGCCTGCCACGGCAACTCGGGACAGGGTGGGGTCGGGCCCGCGTGGGTCGGCCTGTACGGCTCTGACGTCGAGTTGGAGGACGGGACGACGGTCGTGGCCGACGACGCCTATCTGACGCGTTCGATCACGGACCCGGGCGCCGAGATCCGCGCGGATTCGAACGTCCCGATGCCGAAGAACCGGCTGAACGACGATCAGGTGGCCGACGTGGTCGCCTACATCCGCGACCTGTCCGGCGACCCCACATCCGACGGCGGCGACGCTGCCCCGGAGCCGACCACGAATGGCGGACTGTCGGGCGTCGTCCGTGATCCTGCGCCGATGGTCGACCTGTCGTCGATTCCGTCGCTCACCGATCCGGGAACCGACATCTCGTTCCAAGCCGATCCCGGCGAGTTCCGGCTCGTGTTCTTCGGCTACACGCACTGCCCGGATGTGTGCCCGACGACATTGGCCGACCTCACGGTGGCGATGCGCAAGCTGCCCGAGGCCGATGCCGCCAAGGTCGACACCGTGATGGTCACCGTCGATCCCGACCGCGATCTCGACGTGCTCGCCGAGTACGTCCAGAGTTTCCTCCCGGATGGACTGGCCGGCGGCACCGCTGATCCCGCCCGTCTGCAGGCGATCGCCGATGCGTTCGGAGTCACCTACTCCGTCACGACGAACGACGACGGCGAGGTCGAGGTGGTCCACACCGGCTTCGTCTACGTGGTCGACGACACGGGCCGACTCGTGCTCACATGGCCCTTCGGCACGACGTCGGACGACATGGCCAACGATCTCGAGCTCCTGTTCGCGTCCGCTCCAGCCACCACGGAAACGGACTGACGATGCACCCCGCCCGCCCACTCCCACTCCCACGCCCTCATTCCTCGTTTGCGTCAGAATTTTCGGGCGACGGGGCCTCAGAAATCCCGACGCAAACGGGATTTGGGGGGCGCCGCCGCGTCATCGGGTCGCTCGGTTGCTTGGCGCTGGTGGGAGCGATGTGTCTCGCGGCGTGCGGCAGTGACGACGCGGCGGGCGCGCCGGCGATCTCCGTGGTCGACTCGGTCGCCGCGGCGACGTACGAGTACACGATTCCGGCCGGCGCCGGCGCAGCGATCGACGCGGGCGAGCCGCTCGACATCCTCCCGGCCGAACTCGACGCCCACGTGGGCGACACCATCCGCATCGTGAACGACGACGTGCGCGGCCACAACGTCGGGCCGTTCTTCGTCGGTGCGGGCGAAACGATGACCCAACAGTTCGCGTCGCCAGGCGACTTCGTCGGGATCTGCACCGTGCATCCGAGCGGCCAGTTCGTCCTGCACGTCGAGGCCTGATGCGCCCGATTGCGGCGATGGCCGCCGGTGTGGTCCTCGCGGCGGCGTTCTCCACGCCGGTGTTCGCCGATCCTGCGGGCCCGACCGACTATCGCTCGGAGGTCGTCTCGGTCGATCCGCCCAGCGACGACATCGACGTCGAGATCATCGGCGGTGACTCGTTCGTCGAGTTGACCGCACAGCCGGGGACCGATGTGGTCGTCGTCGGCTATCGCGGTGAGCCGTACCTGTGGTTCCGGCCCGACGGCACGGTGTGGGAGAACGAGAAGGCACCGACCACCTATCAGAACCTCAGCCGCTTCGGCACCGACGCACCGGCCGCCGCCGACCCCGAGGCCGAACCGGACTGGCACCAGGTGGCGTCGGACCATCGATGGGCGTGGCACGACCACCGGACGCACTGGATGCAGACGACCCGGCCGCTCGGCGCCGGCCCCGGCGATCAGATCCTCGAGGCCGTCGTGCCGCTCGTCGTGGACGACGCCGACGTGGCGGTCACCGTGGCCAGCACGTGGCAGCCAGCGCCGTCGCCGTTGCCGGTGTGGCTCGGCGGGATCGCCGGCGCGCTGGCCGCCGTCGGATGGTGGGCGACTCGTCGGCGCGGCCGCCCGGCGATGCCGTGGCTCGTGCCGCCGGCCGCGTTGGCGCTGGCGGTCGGCGCCTGGCAGTACCGGTCGCTGCCGTCGGAGACGGGCCCGCGCCTCGTGTGGTGGGCGCTCCCGGCAGTGGCGGTGGTGTGCTCGATCGCGGCGGTCGTGGCCGAGCGCCGCGATCGCCAGCGGGCCAAGTCCGGTGGCGCGCCGGGTTCCGGGTTCTGGGCCGAAGCGGCCATGTTGCTGGTGGGCGTCGAACTCGCGATCTGGGGCTGGGTGAAGCGTGACGGGCTGTCGGCGGCACTGATCCCGACCGACGCGCCGGGCTGGCTCGATCGGTTCACGGTGGCCGCCGCCCTCACGTCGGGCGTCGGCTTCACCGCCCTCGCACTCTGGGCGCTGTTCGGCCCGCGTCAGCGGGTCCAGGGTGGGCTCGGGCTGGCCGCGTCGGGCCCACCCGTCAGCACCTCGTAACCGTCGTCGGTGACGACCAGCGTGTGCTCGAACTGTGCCGTCCGCTTGCCGTCGGCGGTGACGGCGGTCCAGTCGTCGTCCCAGATCTTGTAGTTCACGGTGCCGAGAGTGATCATCGGCTCGATCGTGAACGTCATGCCGGGACGCATGATCACGTTGGCTCGCGAGTCGTAGTAGTGCAGCACCTGGATGTCGCCGTGGAACTGCTCACCGATGCTGTGGCCGACGAAAGCCCGGACCACGCCGTACTTGTACTTCTTCGCGTGGTCCTCGATCGCCCGACCGATGTCGCTGATCGGACGTCCCGGCTTGACGGCCTCGATGCCGAGCCACGTGCACTCCTCGGTGACCCGCACGAGCTGGCGGCTCTCGTCGTCGACGTCGCCCGCGAAGAACGTGGCGTTGGTGTCGCCGTGCACGCCGCCGATGTAGCCGGTGACGTCGATGTTGCAGATGTCGCCGTCGACCAGCTCACGCGAATCGGGGATGCCGTGGCAGATGACCTCGTTCACCGACGTGCAGCACGCCTTCGGATAGTGGTTGTAGTTGACCGTCGACGGGTACGCGCCGCGCTCGATGAACGCGTTGTGGACGAACACGTCGATCTCTTCGGTGGTGACGCCGGGAGCGACCATCTTGCCGGCGAGGGCGAGCACGTCGGCGGCCACCTTGCCGGCGATGCGCATCTTCTCGATCGTCTCGGGCGACTTGATCCGCGGTTCGTCCCACGAATGCACTTCGCCGGTCTCGGCGTAGGGTGGGCGGGCGATGGAGGTGGGAACCGACCGCATCGGGGACACGAACCCCGGCATGATCCGACCCTCGGTCTTCTTGTGACAACGCTTGTACTTGCGGCCGCTGCCGCACCAGCACACTTCGTTCGCTGCGGGCAACGTGGACGGTGCGGTTGCAGACATGCGTTCAGGATAGGGCCTCGGGCCGCGGCATGAAATGGCCCACGTGGTACCACGGCGCGATCCTCGCGGCCATCAGCGTCACGTTGTGGTGGGCGCTCGGCCGCGTGCGGATGTCGAGGGCGACGCGAGCGACCAGAGTGACGATGGCGATCCGACCGGCGGCGCAGGAACTGGCGATCGTCGCGGCGCTGTACTCGGTGTGGCGGATCGCCCGCATGCTTCCGCTGGCCACGTCCGGCGGGGCGATCGACCGGGCGCGTCAGATCGACGACCTCCAGCGGTTCGTGCACCTGCCGTCGGAGCTGTCGCTCCAGCACTTCGTGATGGACTACGACTGGCTCGCCCGCGCGACCAACTACTACTACGCCGTCGTCCACGTCCCGGCGACGATCGCGTTCCTGGTGTGGTTGTTCGTTCGCCACCGTGATCACTATCCCCACTGGCGCAATGGGCTGGCGATCGTGACGGCGTTCTGCCTGTTCATCCGCTTCGTGCGGGTGGCGCCACCGCGATTCCTGCCCGACCTCGGCTACATCGATCTGTCGACGAAGTACGGGCTGTCGGTCTACGGCCCCGTCGGCACGGGCGTGTCCGACCAGTTCGCGGCCATGCCGTCGATCCACGTCGCCTGGGCCGCCGTCGTGTCGTTCGGCATCATCGCCGCCAGCCCGAGCAAGTGGCGCTGGGTGTTCGGTCTCCAGGTCGTGCTGACGATGCTCGCGGTGTCGGCGAGCGGCAATCATTGGTGGCTCGACGGGATCGTGGCGATCGCCCTGCTCGCCGTGGCCCTCGCGATCGACACCGCGGTGCGCCGCTGGTCGGCCGCTCGCCGCTCGGCCGATCCCGCTGGGGACGACGAGACTCGCCGTGAGGCCGAGCCAATCGTTTCAGACGCCGTGGGCGTCGGGGAGCGACCAGAGCAGGTTCTCGACGAGGAGGCGTTCGTTCGGGTTCCGCTCGAGTGATTCCAGCGCGCCGTGGATCAAGCGGACCGCCTTGGCGCACTCGTCGATGTCGGCGGTCGAGCCCGGTGCCGTGACGCTGTTGCGGTACGTCCCGGCGAGCGTCGCCAGCCCGGCCCGCAGCTCGTCGGTGCGGTGACGGCGGAGTTCGCGCTTGTGGCGCTCCTCCAGCTGCTTGCGTCCGCTGCCCCTGTCGCCGTAGCGCGCGATCTGCTCGTCGAGGGCGACGATCTCCTGCTCGTGACGCGCGGTCAGCGGTTCGGCCGCGTCGTCGATCATCGCCAGCAGCTCGGCCGCGGTGCGGATGGCGACCGAACCCGTGCCGTTCAAGCGGTGCGGGACGTGGGCGAATGCCGCCCGTCGTTCGGCGAGCTGTTCGTCGCTGGCGAGCACGCGCGCCCGGCCGATGTCGCCGAGCGATGCGGTCGCGGCCGTGGCCGCGGCGGCCGGCTCGACACCTTCGGCGACCAGGCGTTCGGTGATCACGTCGGTGCCGATGGCTCGGAAGTCGATTCGTACGCAGCGCGACGAGATCGTGATGAGATCGTTCGGCACGTAATCGCAGAGGATCAGGAACATCGTCGACGGTGGCGGTTCCTCGATCGTCTTCAGCATCAGCGCCGCCCCTTCCGGCCGAAGGAGGTGGAACTCGTCGAGGATCAGCACCTTGCGGTCGCCCTCGATCGGCGCGAGTGACGACACCCTGACGATCTCGCGCGCCTGCTCGGCCGAGATCGACGGCCCGGCACGTCGGAACTCGCGGACGTCGGGGTGCGTGCCGAGCAGGATCAGCCGCGCGTCGCGCTGGTCGGCGTCGTCGCCGCCGGAGATGAGGTGTGCAGCGAAGGCCCGCGCCGCCGGCAGTTTCGTCGAGCCGCTCGGACCGACGAAGAGGTAGGCGTGGACGGGGCCGCGGGCGGCGGCATCGAGGAGTTGGGCGACGGCGCGGTCCTGACCGACGACCTGGTCCCACACGCTGCCGTGCCCGCCGGAAATCGCCTGTTCAGACATCGAACGGTCACTCATCGATCACGACGCCGTGTTCGGCCAGGGCGGCGCGGATCTGTGCGGCCACCCGGTCGATCGAACCGATCGCCTGCACCGTGATCCACCGGTCGGGGTCGGCGGCGGCCATCGTCCGGTACCCGTCGAGCACCCGCTGATGGAAGGCCTCGCCCTCCGACTCGAAACGATCGAGGTCGCGTCTGCTCATCCGTTCGGCGACCACGTCGTCGGGCGTGTCGAGGAAGATGACGCGGTCGGGCCAGCGCCCCGCAGTGGCCCACTCGTTGAGCTTGGCGATGTCGGCCACGTCGAGCCCTCGGCCGTACCCCTGGTAGGCGAGCGACGAGTACACCGAACGATCGCTGACGACGAACCGCCCGGCGTCGAGGGCCGGTCGCACGACCTCGGCCAGGTGCTGGGCCCGATCGGCCGCCGCCAGCAGCGCCTCGGCGCGGTCGTCGAGGTGGGCATTCGGTGGTGTCGTGGAGGATGGCGCGCAGCCGGGCGCCGATGTCGGTGCCGCCCGTCTCCCTCGTCAGCACCGCATCGAGAGTCGTCGCGAGCCGCGCCGCCTGGGTCGACTTGCCGGACCCTTCGGCGCCCTCGAACACGATGTACTTCCCCGCACCGCCGTCGGTCGCACCGCTCGCCTCGATTTCGGCAGCTTCGGCGTCGGCTGCTTCCACGTCGCCGATCGTACCGACTTGCTCAGGCGGCCGATGCTCTGCGCACTGATCGGTCCGCCCTATGGTGGCGGCGATGTGCGGGTGCTTTCTCATCTTGGTCGGAGCGATGTTCCCGCGGACCGCGCTGGTCCTCCTCGAGCTGTTCACCAACTGGAACGACAAGGCCTTCGACAGCTTCTGGGTCGGGTTCATCGGGTTCCTGTTCCTGCCCTACACCACCCTGGCCTTCGTCCTCATGGACAATTTGCTCGATCCGATCAACGGGTTCGGCTGGTTCGTCGTGGTCCTCGGGTTCCTCGCCGACGTCGCGAGTTACGGCGGCGCGGCCCAGAACCGCCGACGCGTCGCCGCCTGAACGACGCGGCCCACCGTGAAGTGTGAGCCCTCCTGCCCGATTGCGACCGCTCCGCTCACACTTCGGCGGGTGATCCAGCGGCAAGCGTGAAGTGTGAGCGCTCGTGTCCGATTGCGACCGCTCCGCTCACACTTCGGCGGGCGGTGCGACGGCGGCCGTTCGCTTCGCGGGCTTCTTGGCCGCCGACTTCTTCGCCGCGGGGCGTTTCGTCGCGGCCTTCTTGGCCGGCTTCTTGCGCGCCGCCGCCGCCTTCTTCTTGGGCCCGCCGTTGGCGGCGATCGAATCACGCCGGATCGCCAGCAGTTCGTACGCCCGCTGCTGCGTCATCGCTTCGAGCCGGTCACCCTTGCCGAGCGACGCGTTGGTCTCGCCGTCGGTGACGTACACCCCGAATTTGCCGTCCTTGGCCACGACGGCACGCTCGCTGACGGGGTCGGTACCGAACTCGCGCAGCGGGCCCTTGGCCGCCAGGTTGCCGCCACCGCGCTTGTAGACCTTCGGCTGGCTGAAGATCCGCAACGCGTCGTCGAGCGTGATCTGGAGGAGTTGGTCCTCCGAATCGATGTTGCGGTAGTCGCGCTCCTTCTGGACGTACGGTCCGTACCGGCCGTTGTTGGCCAGGATCGGAACGCCGTCTGCCGGATCGTCGCCGAGATGTCGGGGGAGCTGCAGGAGTGCCTCGGCCTCGTCCATCGTGATCCGCTCGAGGATCATCGTCTTGAACAGGCTCGACATCTTCGGCTTCTCGAGCCCGGGTGGCGGATCGTCGTGGTCGCCCCATTGCACGTACGGGCCATACCGGCCGTTCTTGGCGTACACGGGATAGCCGTCGAGTTCGCCGATCGGCTCGTCGCTCTTCGGGGCGGCCAGCAGCTCGATCGCCTTGGCGACCGTCAGCTCGTCGGGGGTCAGGTCGTCGGGCACGCTCGCCGTGTCCTCGCCGCGCTTGACGTACGGCCCGTACTTGCCCGGCTTGACGACGATCAGCTCGCCGGCCTCGTCGAGCCCGAGTGGGAACGTGTTGATCTCGGCGGCGTCGATCTCGTCGAGGTTCTCCTCCACCAGGCGCTTCAGGCCACGGAGCGCGTCGTCGCCGGCGCCGGCCTCGGCAGCGATCGGCAGCGAGTCACCGTCACCGGTGTCGCCGAAGTAGAACCGCTTGAGCCACTGGTCCTTCGCCCGGTCGCCGCGGGCGATGGCGTCGAGGTCTTCGTCGATCGAAGCCGTGAAGTCGTAGTCGACGAGCGCGTCGAAGTGTTCCTCCAGCAGGCGGATGACGGCGAACGCGGTCCACGTGGGGACCAGCGCCTGGCCCTTCTTCCACACGTAGCCGCGGTCCTGGATGGTCTGGATGATCGACGCCCAGGTCGACGGGCGACCGATGCCGAGTTCCTCGAGGCGCTTGACGAGGGAGGCCTCGGTGTAGCGGGCGGGGGGCGTGGTGGTGTGGCCCTCCGCCGTGATCGATTCGATCGGGACCACGTCGCCCGCCTTGAGCGGCGGCAGGAGCGCTTCCTGCTCGGTGTCACCGTCGGCGGCGACGTCGCGGGCCTCGCCCCGTGCCGCGTAGACGGCCCGGTATCCGGGGAAGGTGATCGTCGTGCCGGAGGCGGCGAACTCGCAGTCGGTGAGTTCACCGGTGGACCGGTCGACGGCCTCGGCGCCGAGGCGCACGCTCACCGTGACGCCCGTCGCGTCGGCCATCTGCGACGCCAGCGTGCGCTGCCAGATCATCCGGTAGAGCGCGAGATCCTGACTGTTGAGCTCGCCGCTGACCTGCGGGGGAGTGCGGTACGGGGTGGTCGGGCGGATCGCCTCGTGGGCCTCCTGCGCGTTCTTCACCTTCGACGAATACTGCTTCGGCGATGGGCTCAGGTACTGCTGGCCGTACTGGCTCGTGACCGCTGCCCGAGTCGCCTGCATCGCCTCGTCGGAGAGCACGACGTTGTCGGTACGCATGTAGGTGATGTAGCCGCGTTCGTACAGGCCCTGCGCGACGCGCATCACCTGCGACGACGACATCCGCAGTTTGCGGCCGCCCTCCTGCTGCAGGGTCGAGGTCATGAACGGCGCCTTCGGCGACGAGCGGTACGGCTTCTCCTCGACGGAGCGGACCGTGAACGGCACTTCGGCGAGACCGTCGGCGAGCCCGCGGGCCCGGGCCTCGTCGAGCGCGACCGCTTTGGCCGACACGTTGCCGAGGTCGTCGAAGTCCTTGCCGGTCGCCACCTTGGTGCCGTTGACGCTGACGAGCTTGGTCGTGAAGCTCGGCGCGGTCGCGGTCACCGCGTCGATGTCCCAGTAGTCGGCCGAGCGGAACGCGATCCGTTCGCGCTCACGCTGGACGATGAGGCGGACCGACGGACTCTGCACTCGGCCCGCCGAGAGGCCGCGGTTGACGCGGCGCCAGAGCACCGGCGACACCTCGTAGCCGTAGAGCCGGTCGAGGATCCGGCGTGTCTCGGCGGCGTCGACGAGGCCGTAGTCGAGCGAGCGCGGGTTGTTGACGGCGTGATCGATCGCCGACTTGGTGATCTCGTGGAACACCATCCGCTTCACCGGCACCTTGGGCTTGAGGTACTCGAGGAGGTGCCACGAGATGGCTTCGCCCTCGCGGTCTTCGTCGGTCGCGAGATAGAGCTCGGACGCGTCCTTCAGTGCCGCTCGCAGCTCCTTGATCACGGTCTTGCCGCGTTCGGTCAGCTCGTAGGTCGGCTTGAACCCGTTGTCGACATCGATGTTCAGACCCTTCGACGGCAGGTCGGCCACGTGGCCCACCGAGGCGCGCACGTCGTAGTCGTTACCGAGGAACTTCGACAGCGTCTTGGCTTTCGCTGGCGACTCCACCACGACGAGGGGCTTGGGCATCGGTGCCTTTGGCTAGAGGACAGGGCTGGGTTTGTCAAGACGCAGTGTGCCGGAACTTCCCCGCGATCCGCATTCGCGCCCGATCGACCAAGCCCCCGTCATCGTCCGATCCGCCCAGCGATGAGCCAACCGCCCACCCCTCGGTCTGTTCGCTCATCGCACGTTCGGTGGCGCTCCTACCGGTGAGCCAACCGCCCACCCCCTCTCGATCGTGGGGGTCCGTTCGCTCATCGCAGGTACGGTGCGGGGCGATGCAGACGCCGTCGGCAGAGCTCGGGTGGGCGGATGATTTCGACGCGTCGTGGGTGGCCGTCGGATCGCCCGGCACGCCGGGCCGGGTCTCCCGTCTGGATCGTGGGTGGAGCACCGTGATCCGGTCGATGGCCGAGGCGCGCGGCACGTCGGAACCGCTGCGGGTGCGCAACATCGGCGCCGACGTGGCGGTCGGCGACTGGGTCGTGCCGTCCGACGACGGCGAGCGTGTCGAGCACGTCCTCGAGCGGCGCAGTGCGTTCACTCGTCGCGCGTCGTTCGACGGCATGCGGGCGGTGTCACACACCCTCGCCGCGAACATCGACGTGGTCTTCCTGATCCACGCCCTCGGATCGCCGCCGAGCCCCCGCCGCCTCGAACGTGAGCTCGTCTTGGCCTACGACTCTGGCGCCGAACCGGTCGTCGTGCTCACCAAGACCGATCTCGTGCCCGACTCGCTCGCCGCTCGCGGTGCGCTCGTCGACGTTGCCCTCGGTGTGCCGGTATTGCTGGCGAGCGGCATTTCCGGCGACGGCCTCGAGGCGATCAGGTCGTACGCGGCGGGCAATCGGACGCTGACGTTCCTCGGCGCCAGTGGCGTCGGCAAGTCGACGCTCGTCAATGCGCTGCTCGGCAACGAGCGCCAAGCGACGTCCGCGGTCCGCGAGGGCGACCAGCGTGGACGTCATACGACGGTCGCCGCCGAACTCGTGCCGTTGCGCGGTGAGGGATGGCTGATCGACACGCCTGGTGTGAGAGCCCTCAGTCTGTGGTTGTCCGGCAACGGCATCGAGCGCGCCTTCGCCGATGTGTTCGACCTGATGGACAGCTGCAAATTCCGCGATTGCAAGCACGATCAGGAGCCGGGTTGCGCGGTGCAGGCGGCGATCGCCGATGGACGCCTCGACCCGGTGCGGTTGCTCAGCCTGGAGCGGCTCGTCGAGGAGGAAGCCGCGCTCGAGGAAGAGCAGCGGGCCCGGGACAAGATCGCCGACAAGCGCTCCGGCGGTCGGACCCGAGCGCCGGAGCAGAGCGAGTTCGACGAGTCCGACGAGTGACCGCGTGGCCGCGAGGCCGAGGGCGGGTCAGTCGAGCGTCCAGCCCGGCGCCGAGCGGATCCAGAACTTCGCGTCGGTGACCGCGGCGATCGGCAGCGGTCCGTAGATGTGCGGGAACAGCTCCGTGCTGTCGACGGTCGGTGGCTCGAAGCGGATCGGCGATCCCACCTTGGCCGGGTCGATCGTGAGCAGCACGAGTTGGTCGACGTCGGCATAGAACCGGTTGGCGGTCGACTCCACCTGATCGCGTGTCGAGCAATGGATGAAGCCGACGTCGTCGATGCTCAGCCCCCGGGTCGACATCCGGTAGTCGCCCGTCGTGTAGGCGGCCGCCCAGTCGTCGGGCAGGGCCAGATGATGGATCGGCGCATCGTCGTCGGGGGTGCTCATCTCGACATCTTGCCGTCGGCGCGCGGCGATGCGGCGGCGGTGATGCGGCGCGGTCACGGCGGCTCGAGGACCATCGTGACGCTCGCCCGGTGCGTGATCGGGCCGATGAACCGGCCGATGATCGCGACGTCGGTCGGGTCGACGTACGTGACCGACACGGTGACGGAGGTGCCGTCGGACGATGCGCGTACCTCGATCGGCAGGTCGACAGCGCGACGCGCCGCGGCGGTCGCGGCGCCCGTCGATGTCGGTGGTGACCGCGGCCGCTCGAGCGCCTTCGCGAGCGGCGAGCTCGACGGCGATCTCGTCGCGCATCGCCACGGCCACCTGGACGATCGCCAACATCGCCACGACGACGATGGGCAGCGCCATGGCGAACTCGACGGCGGCTTGACCGTCGTCGCCGCAAGCACGTCGGGTGCGAGGCACGTTCCGATTCAGACGCGGTCGATCGCGCTGTCGATCACCTTGTTGAACAGGCGGGCGATGCGTTCGGCGCCGCCGCCCGCGGTGGCCCAGGCGACCACGAGCAGACCGACGAGCGCCGCGGCGAGCAGGACGAGCGCGTACTCGGTCGTGGCCTGACCGTCGTCGCCGAACCGACGGGCGCGGGCCCGGCCCGAGAGGTGCCGGTCGACCGTGTCGGTCGCGGCGACGTGCAGACGGACGAACATGTTGAGCAGGGCAAGTGCCATGGGAGGCTCCTCGGGTCGGGATCGGCGCGGCGCCGGCTTCGGGTGGTGGGTCGCGATCGCGACCGAGGGTCCGGCAGGTCCCGGATCAGAGGTCGAGGCTGAGCGACGAGAGTGCGGCGATCAACGCGGGCGCGATCGCGAGCAGGACGAAGGAGGGGAGGGTGCAGATCACGAGCGGGAACGACAGCCGCACCGGGAGACGCCGCGCGTCCGCTTCGTCGAGGCGCCGGCGCGTCGCCCGCACGTCGGCGGCGAGCGATTCGAGCACTGGGCCGATCGGCACGCCGTATCGATCGGCGCCGGCGATCAGGTCGGCAAATGCCACCATCCCGACACCGAGACATTCCGGCAGAGCCTGCACCGCCTGGGCGAACGGCTCGCCGCGGTCGAGGCGGTGAACGACGGCTTCGAATCCACCGCGCACCTCGATCGGCACCGTGCGCGGCGAGTTCGCGAACCGCCTGGACCGGGCTGAGCCCGGCGTGGATCGTGAGGATGAACATCTCGATCGCGTCGGGCAGGGCGCGGCCGACGCGGCTCGCCCGGCGCCTCGTTGCGAGAACCGGGCGGAACCGACGGGCCGCCCACCACGACGCGAGCACGGCGCCGGCGATGAAAGGCCCGCCGAAGGCGAGCGCGGCGACGCCGATGAACACGGCCGTACCCCGGCGCCAACCTCGGTGCGAACCCAGGCGCCGTGGAGCGCGGGAGGGGGTTTGATCCGAGACGAGCTCGCGCACCCGTATGTCCGGCCGCGACGGCAGTGTGCGGCGCACGGCGACGCCGATGGTCAGCACCGCTCCGACAACGAGCGCGATCGGCCACGCGGTCACGGCCGGCGACCGATCGTGTGTCGCATCCACAGCCAGCCGGTGGCGTTGAGGGCCAGCCCGGCCGTCACGCAGGTCGCACCGATCGGCTCGACCACGACCGCTCGCACATCCGGATCGGTCGTCACGAGCAGACCGAGCATGCCGACCGGGATCACGGTCAGGACGTGCGCCGACAGCCGCGCCTGCGCGCTGTGCGACAGCCGCTCCGCGTCGTCGACCGCGCGGAGGCGCAATGCGGCCGCCGCTCGATGGAGGGGCGCTGCCGACGCTCCGCCGAGCCTGGCCGAGACGGCGATCACGGAGCAGGCCGTGGCGAGATGCCGGTTGCCGCGAAGCGACGGATCGCCGCTGTCGATGTTCGCCACGGCGTCGGCCACCGGGCGCCCTCGTTCGATCGCGAGGCGAATCGGCGCGGTCGCGTCGCGCACCACCTCGTCGCCGGGCACGGACTCGGTGAGCGCCTGGCTCAGCGAGGTGCCTGACCGCACGCGCCGCGCGACGTCGTCGCACCAACCCGCGACCTCGGCGGGACGGATCTGCGGACGGGATCGGAACCGGGCGACGTGGCGTGCGACCACGTCGCGTCGGGAACCAGCGGCGGGACGAACGGTCGCGGCGGGTGGATCGACCACGCGTGCCCGCGGTCGTCGGCGGGCACCCGCGCCGACGGCCAGCACGGTCGCGGCGACCAACGCGAGGGCGAGCAGTTCGTGGTTCAACGCACGCGCCGCCTGGTGAGCGCGGCGACGATGTCGAGCCGACCACTGGGCCCGGATGTCGCGAGGGGCCGCACGGTCGGTCGCCCGGCGGCCTCGGATGCGGGCGCGACGACCACCTCGCTGATCTCGGCGATCGAACGCCGCCGCGTCAGCGCGTTGCGTTCGACGTGGACGACGACGTCGATCGATCGTTGCAGCTGCTGGCGGATCGCCGCCAACGGCCAGGTCGGCGCCGCTTGGAGCACCAGGGTCTCGAGGCGGTACAGGGCGTCGAGCGGGCTGTTGGCATGACATGTCGACATCGATCCGTCGTGTCCGGTGTTCATCGCCTGGACCAGCGCCAGCACTTCGTCACCGCGCACTTCGCCCACGACGATCCGGTCGGGTCGCAGCCGGAGGGCAGCGCGCACGAGATCGGCAAGGGTCACCGGCGGCGGGCCGTCGGCGAGCACGGGCCGCGCCTCGAAACGAACGGCCTGTCCGTGCCCGAACGCCAGCTCACAGGTGTCCTCGACCACGAGGACGCGTTCGTCGGCCGCGGTGTCGGACAACAGTGCCGACAGGAGCGAGGTCTTGCCGGACGACGTGGCGCCGGAGACCACCACGTTGCAACGCGCCGCGACGATCTCGCGGAGCAGGGCCTCGCCGTCCGCATCGGTGAATTCGTCGATCGCCCTGACCTCGGTCGGGAAGCGCCGGATCGAGAGGACGGCACCGTCGACCGCGACCGGTGGGAGGACCGCACAGACCCGCGACCCATCGGCGAGTCGAGCGTCGACGATCGGTGCGGTGCGGTCGACGCGCCGGCCGATCGGTGCGAGGATCCGCTCGAGGAGATGCTCGACGCGGTGCCCGTGCAGGTGTCCCGCCGAGGTCAATGTGCCGCCGCGGTCGACCCAGATCTCGCAGCCGGCGTTGACGAGCACCTCGTCGACCGTCGGGTCGCGAAGCAGCACGTCGAGGTCGCCGAGCCCGACGAGACGGGCCACGGCATGCTGCGCGAGTCGCCGTTGATCGTCGCGCGAGTGGAGCGGAAAGGCCTGCCGGATCTCGGACTCGACGATCGCGGCCACGTCACCGGCGCACGCCGCGGCGCGGGCGCAGACCTGTTCGAGCACCGCGTCGTCTCGCTCATGCCCGATCATCGGTGTCACGCAGCCACCCCCCGGAGTTCCCGTCCGATGGCCCAGGGGAGCCGGGCGGCCAGCAGCCCGGAGTTGACGGCGCGAGCGATCGCCGGGTCGACGCTCACCCTGGCGACCACCGGCGCACCGAGACAGCGTTCGACGGCGCGGGACTTGATCGAGGCCCCGGGTTCCTCGACGAGGATCACACCGGTCGGTCGCACCGTCGAACGCGTCGCCCGCCGCAATGACAGGTAGCAGGGTCGGGTCACCAGCAACACCTGGTCGGCGACTGCGACCATGGCGTCGTGTGGTGTCGCGGTGCCGCCGTCGACGAAGACCTCGATCCCATCGTCGTGTTGCCGCCGCAGCCAGTGCGCGAACTCGCCCCATCTGGCCTCGTCGGTGGGGCCTCGGGCGTGTTCGTCGTGGGAGCGACGCCGCGTCAGCAGACTCGTGGTCGCGTCGACGTCGACGACGAGTTCGCCGAGATGATCGGCAGGCGCCGCTGAACGCAGCCAGTCGTCGATGCCCGGGCGATCACTCTCGGCAAGCCCGAGTACCGCAGGAAGATCACCGTCGAGGTCGACGAGCAACGAGTGGCGCCGGAGGCCGAGCGCGAGAGCGGCCGTGACGACCGTGGTTCCGCTGCCACCTTTGGCAGCCCAGCAGAGTGTGACCATGACCATGCTCCCAGTGCCCGGAGGCGGAGGGCGGATACATGGGGAAGTCGGTGAGGCGAGAGTATCGACCGCGCGACACGGACCCAACCCGCGACCGTTCCGCTGCCGTGCACTCTGGTTGACGCCGGTAGTGTCAGCGGCGCCTTGTCGTCATGGAGGTGTCCGGGCACCTGGTGGGCTCCGCCGCCTTCAAAGCGGTTGGGACGGGCGATCCCCGTCCGGCGGGTTCGATTCCCGTCCACCTCCGCCAAGGCACCAGTGCTCAGGGTCCTGCGGTGCCACACGATCACCCAACGCGGTGCGAATACCATCGCGGTGGCCGTTCGCGGCGCAGCTCTCCGATCTCCCAGCACCCCGAAAGAGGAACCCCCATGAAGCGATCACTGTGTATCGGTCTCACCGCACTCTTCAGCGTGAGCATGTTGGCGGCGTGTGGTTCCGACGACGATGATTCCGCATCGGACGTCAAGGACGCCAATGCCGCGTTCTGTGCGGACCTCACGACCTACGTCGCGTCGTTGACCTCGTTCGCCTCGCTCGACCCGACGGCGGCGACGAAGGCCGACTACGAGGCTGCCGCCGACGACGTCAAGTCCGCCCGTGCCGATCTGGCCGCGAGCCGAGCCGACCTCGTGGGGGCGGAACTCGACAACCTCGAATCGCAGGCCGACGACCTCGACGGCGTGCTCGCCGACGCCCCCGACGATGCCGTCGCCGCCACGATCGTCGCCGAGGCCCAGACACAGGTCACGCAGCTCCAGGCCAGCGCGGCGGCCGTGAACACCGCGGTGTGCACCGCAGGCGCCCCGGCGGACACCACCGCGACGACCTGAGGCTGATCGCCCGGGTCGCACCACGGCCCGGCACGAACTGAACAGAACGGTCCCGGAGGGCCATGGCACACACGACAACTGCAGCGAGCCCCGGCCTTCGTTCGGGCAACCCGGCACTCAGCGACAAGTTCATCGACACGCAACTCAGCGTGTCGGCGACGCGTTCGATGTCGGTCGCCGGCGTCAGCATCAAGACCCTCGTCCTGCTGGCCGTGCTGATGGCCGGTGGGGCGTGGGGTTGGGCGTCGGCGGTGCAGCCGGTCGCTGTCGACCTCGGCAGCGGCTACGCCACCACCACCGTCACGATTCCCGGCGGCTTCTGGCTGGCCAGCTTCGGCGCGTTCCTGCTCGGCATCTCGATCGCCGTCCAGCCGCGACGCGCCGCGCTGCTCGGTCTGATCTACGCCATCTGCGAGGGATTCTGCCTCGGTGCGATCTCGGCGATGTTCGACGCTCAGACGGAGGGGATCGTCGGTGCCGCGGTGTTGTCGACGCTGTGCGTCTTCATCGTCGCGCTGCTGCTCTACGTCACCCGGATCATCAAGCCCTCCCAGAAGATGGCGTTCGCCGTCGTCGCCGGGATCGGCGGGCTGATGCTCCTCTACACGTTCGTCTTCTTCGTGTCGATCTTCAACTGGGCCTGGCTCTACAGCGACAACTTCCGCACGATCGGCATCGTCGTGACGCTCATCGCGATCGTGCTCGCCGCGCTCAGCCTCGTCCTCGACTTCGGCACCATCGAGATCGGGGTGAAGAGCGGCGCGCCCAAGGAGCTCGAGTGGTACATGGGCTTCGGGCTGATGGTCACCCTGATCTGGCTGTACATCTCGATCCTCAAACTGCTCGCGCTGCTGACCCGCAACCGCTGACGCCGCTCCGTTCAGGGCTGCCGTTCAGCGCAGGATCGCCGGCATCGACTCCCAGCCGCGCATCGTCGACGTGTGCGACCGCTCGACGCCGTCCTGGTCGATCTCCCACTCCGGGAAGCGAGCGAGGATCTCCTCCAGCGCGACGCGGCCCTCGAGGCGGTCGAGCGTGGCGCCCAGTCGACGTGCGTAGCGCGACGGCCTACCGGTCGAAGCGCTCGTTGTGGTAGATCGGCGCGTCGTCGACGCAGTCGCCGGAACGTCGGATACGGGTCGACGCTGATGTCGACGTCGAACGGGTCGTCGTCGACGTCGGTCCCAGCGTTGTCAGTCGTTCCCGATCGCTTCGACGTGTTGTCGGCGCCGAGTGTAGATGATGCTTGACACATACCGATATCGGTATATGATGGCCGACATGGCCCGCTCCGCCACCACTGCCGACGTGTTCAACGCCATCGCCGAGGAAACGCGACGCGACATCCTCGACGTGCTGGTCGGCCGCGAGGTCGCCGTCGGTGAACTGGTCGACGAGTTGGACCTCGGTCAGCCCCAGGTGTCGAAGCACCTCAAGGTGCTGCGCACCGTCGACCTCGTGCGCTGCCGCACCGAGGGGCGGCGCCGGCTGTACCGGCTGAACGGTCCCGCGCTCGCTCCGGTCCAGAGCTGGCTCGAGCGCTACACGACGGCCGTCAACGACCACTACGACCGGCTCGACGACTACCTCGCCACGCTGCAACGCACGGCGACCACCGACGAGCACCGCACGACCCCGAACCCCACCACGCAAAACCCCACCGAGAAGGAGATCACCTCATGACCACCCGCCACGGCAGTGCCATCGTCACGCTGCCCTCCGACCGCGAGATCCTCATCACGCGCAGCTTCGATGCACCCGCCGCCCTCGTGTGGGACGCGCTGACCCAGCCACGCCATCTGCTGCGCTGGTGGGGTCCCGACTACTGCCCGCTCGTGGCCTGCGACGTCGACTTCCGTGTCGGCGGCGACTGGCGCTACGTCGCCCGCGACATGGATGGCAACGAACTCGCCTGGCACGGCACGTACCGCGAGATCGAGTCGCCGCAGCGCATCGTGTCGACCGAGGTGTTCGAGGGGTTCCCCGACGCCGGAGCGGTGAACACGATGACGCTGACCGAGCACGACGGCGTCACCACGTTGCGCACGCTGGTGCTGCACCAGACGACCGAGAACCGCGACGGCCACATCGCCTCGGGCATGGAGGGCGGGATGCAACTCACGTTCAACCGGCTCGACGACCTGCTCGACGTGTCCAGTACGACCGCGGAACGCTTCCGCCGGGTCGCCGGTCGCTTCACCGATCGGGCGAACGAGGTCCCGCCGGCGGCCTGGGACAACCCGGCGCCGTGCGACGGATGGACGGCCCGTGACATCGTCGACCACCTCGTCGGCTGGGTGCCCGGGTTCTTCGGTGCGGCCGGGATCGAGCTCGCCGCAGGGCCGTCCGTCGCCGACGATCCGGCGGGCGCGTGGACGAACCTCGCCGACCAACTGCAGGCACTGCTCGACGATCCCGCCACGGCGACCCGCGAGATCGACGGTGGACCGGCGGGGCTGCAGACCGTCGAATCGACGATCGGGATGATCGTGCTCGGCGACGTCCTCGTGCACACCTGGGACCTCGCCCGTGCGACCGGGCTCGACGAGACGCTCGACGCCGACATCGTCACGGAGATGCTGATCGGCATGCAACCGATCGACGACATGCTCCGCCAGAGCGGCCACTACGGCCCGAAGGTGGCGGTCGACGAGGGCGCCGACGACCAGACCAAACTGATCGCGTTCACCGGCCGCACGCCGTGACACCTTCCGACCGGTTCTGACAGGCTCGCGGCGATGGTGTCCGACGATCGACCAACGGCGCGGCGGTTCGTCGAGCGGCTCGACGCCATCGCCACCGACGCGGAGCGCGTGAAGCTGCAGCGGTACTTCAAGTCGGGGGAGGGGGAGTACGGCGAGGGCGACGAGTTCATCGGTGTCCGCATGGGCAGCGTGTTCGCGCTCGCCGACGAGTTCCGCTCGATGCCGCTCGACGAGATCGAGACGTTGCTCGAGAGTCCCGTTCACGAGGCCCGCGCCGGCGCCGTGAAGATCATGGCCAAACAGGCGGCGGCGCGCACCGCCACCGACGACGACCGCCGCGCGCTCGTCGATCTGTACCTCCGACGGATCGACCGGATCAACAACTGGGACCTGGTCGACCTCGGTGCCTGGGACGTCGTCGGTCGCTACCTGGACGACAAGCCGCGGGATCTGCTCGGTGACCTCGCCGGGTCGGCAAACCTGTGGGAGCGACGAACGGCGATCCTCGCCACGCTGTTCTTCGTCCGGCGCGATGACCTCGACGACGCGTTCGCGATCGCCGGACGGTTGCTGGACGACGACGAAGACCTCATCCACAAAGCGGTCGGCGGCGTGCTGCGCGAATGCGGCAAGCACGACCCGGCGCGGCTGGTCGCCTTCCTCGACGACAATGCGGCGTCGATGCCGCGCACCGCGTTGCGGTACGCGATCGAACACCTCGATCCCGATGCACGGGCCCACTACCGATCACTCCGCCCGACCGAGGAGGTCCGACCATGACCATCGACCCGAGCTGCACGTTCGTGCTCATCCCCGGTGCCGGAGGGAGCGCGTTCTACTGGCACCGACTCGTCGCCGAGCTCGAGCGCCGCGGACACGCCAGCGTCGCCGTCGAACTGCCGGCCGGCGACGAGACCGCCGGCCTGCCCGAGTACGCGGCGGCGGTGCTCGATGCGATCGACGGCATCGCGACACCGATCGTCGTGGTCGCCCAATCGATGGGCGGGTTCACGGGACCGTTGGTGTGCACGCAGCGACCGACCGAGATGCTGGTGTTGGTCAACGCCATGATCCCCCTTCCCGGCGAGACCCCCGGTGACTGGTGGGGTGCCACCGGGCAGGCCGAGGCCCGCCAGCAGTTGGCTGCGGAGCAAGGGCGCTCGGTGCCGGACGACCCGCTCGACGACTTCTTCCACGACGTTCCAGCGGACGTGTTCGACGCGGTGATGGCTCAGCCCGAGCCACGACAGGCGGACGCGCCGTTCGCCCAACCGCTCGCCATCGACCGGTGGCCCGACGTGCCGACCCGCGTGATCGCTGGCGCGGACGATCGCTTCTTCCCGACCGACTTCCAGGTCCGCGTCAGCCAGGACCGATTGGGCATCACGCCCGACGTCATCCCCGGCGGCCACCTCGTCGCGCTGAGCCGTCCGGTCGAACTGGCCGACCGTCTCCTCGAATACCTCGAGTGACGAACCAGCGCCGTCCGGTTCTCGGTGCTCGGCGGTCGTGCAAGACTCTCCCCGTGGGGGCACTTGCGATCGAGAGCGGCTCGACGACCGACGTGCTGCTCGACGAGACCATCGGGCAGAACCTGGCGCGGACCGTCGCCGAGCACGGCGACGGCGAGGCGCTCGTGTCGTGCCACCAGGGGATCCGCTGGACCTATCGCGAGTTCGCCGAACGGGTCGGGTCGCTCGCCCGCGGGTTGATGGCGGCCGGCCTCGAGAAGGGCGATCGCGTCGGCATCTGGAGCCCGAACTACGCCGAGTGGACGCTCGTCCAGTACGCCACCGCCGAGATCGGCGTGATCCTGGTCAACATCAACCCGGCGTACCGCACGCACGAGCTGGCGTACGCACTCCAGCACTCGGGCTGCCGGATGCTGATCGCCGCCCCGGCGTTCAAGACGTCGGACTACCGGGCGATGGTCGACGAGGTGCGTGCCGACTGCCCCGAACTCGAGACGGCGGTGTTCTTCTGGGACCCGGCATGGGACGAGCTCGCCGGCGGCGGTTCCACGACCGATGCCGAACTCGACGAGCGCCGGGCCACGTTGGCGGCCGACGACCCGATCAACATCCAGTACACGTCGGGCACCACCGGCTACCCGAAGGGTGCCACCCTCTCGCACCGCAACATCTTGAACAACG
Source organism: Ilumatobacteraceae bacterium (assembly GCA_963752815.1). Taxonomy (GTDB): domain Bacteria; phylum Actinomycetota; class Acidimicrobiia; order Acidimicrobiales; family Ilumatobacteraceae; genus Sva-07. The sequence continues at coordinate 999,429 of CAVVZI010000015.1, forward strand.
GGCGCCTCGTCGCCGCGCTGCAGGGGATCACGGCCGCCGATCGCTTGTGCATCCCGGTGCCCTTCTACCACTGCTTCGGCATGGTGATGGGCAACCTCGGCTGCACCAGCCACGGCGCCACGATGGTGATCCCGAACGACGCGTTCGACCCCCTCACCGTGCTCGAGGCCGTGCAGGCCGAACGATGCACAGCGCTGTACGGCGTGCCGACGATGTTCATCGCCGAACTCGGCCACGAGCGGTTCGCCGAGTTCGACCTGTCGAGCCTGCGCACCGGCGTGATGGCCGGGTCACCGTGTCCGGTCGAGGTGATGAAGCAGTGCATCGACCGGATGCACATGATCGACGTGACCATCTGTTACGGCATGACCGAGACGTCGCCGGTGTCGACGCAGACCCTGTGCGGCGACACGCTCGAGCACCAGACGGCGACGGTCGGGCGGGCCCACCCGCACGTCGAGATCCGCATCGCCGACCAATCGACCGGCGAGACGCTCCCGCGCGGCGAGACCGGCGAGTTCTGCACGCGTGGCTACTCGGTGATGACGGGCTACTGGAACGACCCCGAGCGCACGGCGGCGGCGATCGACGCCGACGGCTGGATGCACACCGGCGACCTCGGCGTCATGGCCGACGACGGGTACGTGAACATCGTCGGGCGGATCAAGGACATGGTGATCCGCGGCGGCGAGAACGTCTACCCGCGCGAGATCGAGGAGTTCCTCTACACCCACCCCGACATCGAGGACGTCCAGGTGATCGGCGTGCCCGACGAGAGGTACGGCGAGGAGCTGATGGCGTGGATCAAGCCGCGCCCCGGGTCGACGGTCGACCTCGAATCGGTGCGTGCGTTCTGCGCCGGCCGCATCGCCCACTACAAGGTGCCGCGCTACGTGAAGATCGTTCAGGAGTTCCCGATGACCGTGACCGGCAAGGTCCGCAAGGTCGAGATGCGCGAGCAGTCGATCACCGAACTCGGCCTCGACGCCGCATCGGCCATCGAGACCGCCTGACCTCGGTTCGTTCTGGCCCCGACCCCAAACGAACCCGGTTCGTTCTGGCCCCGACCCCAAGACGCCAACGACCGCATCGCTCCGACCCGGTGAGGGCCTGGCGGGCCGTGCTCACTATGTTCGTCGGATAGGTACCGACGAACGGAGTGATTGATGGCTGGTCTCGAATCGACCGTGGACATGTTCGATCTGCGGATGTCGGAGAGTGTCCGCCCCCTCTACGACGCCGTGAAGAAGTTCATCGCCGAGGAGGTCGAGCCGATCACGGCCGAGTACTTCCGCCTCGGGGAGAACCGCACCGATCGCTGGTCGTACGGCGAGGGCCAGCTGGAGTTGCTCGAGACGGTGAAGAACAAGGCCAAGGAACAGGGCCTGTGGAACTTCTTCCTCCCCGACGCCGAGACCGGTGAGGGCCTGTCGAACCTCGACTACGCCTACATCGCCATCGAGCTCGGCAAGAACCCGCTGGCCTCGGAGTCGATGAACTGTGCGGCTCCCGACACGGGCAACATGGAGGTGCTCGAGCGGGTCGGTACTCCGGCGCAGAAGAAGGAGTGGCTCGAGCCGCTGCTGACGGGCGAGATCCGGTCCGCCTACGCGATGACCGAGCCCGACGTGGCGTCGTCGGATGCGAAGAACGTCGCCTGCAAGGCCGTCCGTGACGGAGACGAGTGGGTGATCACCGGCGAGAAGTACTACATCTCGGGAGCAGGCGACCCGCGCTGCAAGATCATGATCACGATGGTGCAGACCAACCCGGACGCCGCCGCCGCACCAGCGTCAGTCGCAGATCCTCGTGCCGACCGACACGCCCGGCGTCGAGATCCTCGGACCGATGCACGTGTTCGGCAAGGACGACGCACCGCACGGCCACATGCACATCCGCTTCAACGACGTCCGCGTCCCGTACGAGAACGTGCTGCTCGGCGAGGGCCGCGGGTTCGAGATCTCCCAGGTGCGGCTCGGCCCGGGCCGCATCCACCACTGCATGCGTTCGGTCGGTGCGGCCGAGCGGGCGATCGAGCTGATGGCCAAGCGCGGCCTCACCCGCGAAGCGTTCGGCAAGCGGCTCGGCAACCTCGGTGGCAACGTGCAGATGATCGCCCAGGCCCGCATCGAGATCGAGTCGATGAAGCGGATGGTGCTCACCGCCGCCAAGGCGATGGACGAGCTCGGCAACGCCGAGGCCCGGGTGTGGGTGAGCGCGGTCAAGGCGATGGTGCCGATCCGGGTGTGCGAGATCATCGACAACGCCATCCAGATCCACGGCGCCACCGGCGTGTCGCAGTGGACGCCGCTCGCCGACATGTACGCCTCGCAGCGCACGCTTGCGTCTGGCCGACGGTCCTGACGAGGTCCACTGGTTCGTCGTCGGCCGCTCCGAGCTGGCCCGCTGGGAAGAGGAGGGTGGCAACACCTACGACCCGAAGGTCGAGTACCTCGCCCGCACCGACAACGTCACCGACGGCGTCTTCTCCGGCCCGTGACTTCCGAAAAATGGAGCAGATGTCGCGCTCAGCGCGACATTCGCTCCATTTTTCGGGTGTGATTCAGAAGAACGTGCCGCAGTAGCCGGCGGGCCGAACGGCGAACAGCGCGTCGAGTAGTTCGAGCGTGGTGGGGCTCGCATCGACGGGGAGGAGCCCCGACGCGGTGATGTCGCGCCACGCGCACCGAACCCATGTACGCGGCCGACAGCGTGCTGATGTCGACGATCAGGTCGGCGGGGTCGCTCGTGCGCTGCGCACCGCTTCCCGAGATCGCCCACCGATCGTTGTTCTCCTCGATGAGCGGGTCGGACACCGCGATCGTCACGGTCGTGGAGGACGGACCGTACGTGCGGGCGGCGAGCGCGGCGTCGACGTCGAGGAGGCGCAACCACTGCTCGTCGGTCACCTGGCGCGTCTCGTAGGCACGCACGTCGAACAATGCGCGCCGGATCGGATCGTTGACCGGACGCTCGGAGGCCCGCCAGGTCTTCACGAGATCGATGTCGAACAGGTACTGCCACAGTGCCAGTTCGATCGCGTCACTCGCACCCCACAGGTCGTGCACGGTGCCCGATCCGTTGAACGCGGTCGCGAACTGCTCCAGCAACTCGGTCTCGTAGTGCACGTATCCGTCGTCGACGCCGTCGATGTCGGTGTGCACGGCGACGAACTCACCCTTGCCGAACGGCGTCGACGCCGGCTCGGTCGCCGTCTTCAGGTATCGCTTCCACATCCATTCGGGGCGGCCGATCGTGCCGACCCATCGACGGGCGACCCGCTCGTAGAGCGCCGGCACGACATCGAGCACCTCGTCCGTACGGAGCAGGCGCATGGAACCCGTGGCTCGCGCGCCGCGCAGCGGTCGCGTTCGCTCCGTCGTGATGTGGGCCGCCACGAAGTCGCCGGCGAGGCCGTAGCCGAACCGTCCGTAGATCGGTGCCTCGCTCGCGCGCAGGCTCGCCAGCACCTGCCCTCGATCATGTGCCTCGCGCAGGCTGCGCTGCATCAACTGCGTCAGCAGGCCCTGACGCGTGTGCGTGGGCAGCACGCCCGACCCGCGAATAGCCGGCCGTCGGCAGCCGCGCGCCACCGGGAACCGTCGTCTCGAACCGGAACGCTCCGAGGTTGCCGACGCACCGATCGCCGTCCCAGGCGCCCAACCAGTCGCCGTCGGACCATGAGGCCCGGCCGGCCTCCATCATCTCGTCGCTGGCCGCTCCGGTGAGCAGTGCGGCCCGGAAGGCGTCGGCGGCTTGACGGTGCTCGTGGTCCTCGACGGGGCGGATGTCGATGTCGTTCATCCCGGAACGATGTCAGATCCCGCGCCCCCTCCGGCGCCGATTTGTGTCGGGTGTTTCATGACGTCGGGTGTTTCGCGCACCCACGGGCTGCACGAACTACCCGACGACGCCAAATACCCGACGGGATCGGTCGACGGGGCGCGGGTGACGGACCGGTTCAGACGGCGAGGAGGTCGCGAGCGCCGGTGTCGCTCGACGGGTGACGAAGCTTGCTCATCGCCCGCGCCTCGATCTGGCGGATGCGCTCACGAGTGAGGTTGAAGTGCTCGCCGACCTCTTCGAGCGTGCGCGGCTCGCCGCGGTCGAGACCGAAGCGCAGCTTCAGGATCTCCCGCTCGCGCTCGTCGAGCGGCGCCAGCAGTCGGGCGATCTCCTCGGGCAGGAGCGCGGTGGCGGCCACCTCGAACGGCGACTCGGCCGAACGGTCTTCGACGACGTCACCGAGTTCGGCGTCGCCGTCTTCGCGCAGTGGCTCGGACAGCGACAGCGGCTCGGCCGCGAAGCGCAGGGCTTCGGTGACCTTGTCCTCCGGCATCTCGACTTCCTTGGCCAGTTCGGACAAGGTGGCCGGACGGCCGTACTTGAGCTCGAGGCGCGAACGGGCCTTCTGCAGCCGAGCGAGCGTGTCGCCGGCGTGGACCGGGAGGCGGATCGTGCGGCCGGTGTTGGCGATGCCGCGGGTGATCGCCTGACGGATCCACCACGTGGCGTAGGTGGAGAACTTGAAGCCCTTGCGCCAGTCGAACTTCTCGACGGCGTGCATCAGGCCGAGGTTGCCCTCCTGGATGAGGTCGAGCAACGGCAGGCCGGACGCCTGGTACTTCTTGGCGATCGACACCACCAGGCGCAGGTTCGACTGCACGAACTGGCGCTCGGCCTCTTCGCCCTGGCGGGCGGTGCGGCGCAGTTCACGCTTCCTGGCCGGGGTCAGATCCTTGCCGGCGGCATCGAGTTCGACGAGCGCCTCGTTGCCGGCTTCGATCGCCTTCGCCAGGCGTACCTCGTCGTCCTTGGTGAGCAGTGTGTACTGCCCGATGTCGGTGAGGTAGAGACGGACGAGGTCTTCGTCGTCTCGATCGACGCGATCTTTGGCCACCGGCAGCTCCCTCAGTGTGGGTTGACAACGGAAGCGGTCGGTGGACCGGATTCCGATGTGATGACGTTGCGAACGATTCTGCGTGCGAATCTGTGTCGATGATCTTCCCGGCGCCTTTCGACGACGGAGGTCACATGACAGCGGTCACGATACCGACGAGGTTCATCCGACCAACCCGCGCGCCGCGGACCGGACGCGATATCGCTGGTCGAGATGACAACGTGGGGTCACATCGACGTGAGCGATGACGTGAACGGTGAGGTGGAGATCGTCGTCGTGACGATGCAGTTCGATGCGGTCGACGATGCCGGACTGCTCGGCGTGCTGTCGAAGTACGTCGTGCTCGCCCGCATGGAGCCCGGCTGCCGGAACGTCGACCTGATCTCGAGCGTCACCCACGAGCGGCCGTCACCTGGTGATCGAGAAGTGGGAGTCGCCCGACAGCCAGCGGCGGCACTTCGACTCGGCGATGATGGTCGAGATGGCGTCCGCGTGCTCCGGGCTGCTGAGCCGTCCACCCGAGATCGACCTGTGGGAGGCGACCAGCGCCCACGATCTGCGCTGAATTCGCGGGTGACGGCAAGGTAAGGATCGCGTCAGGAACGCGTGACCATGGCGAAGACGCAGCGTTAGAATTGCCTGACCATGCCAAATCCAGTGTTCAACGAAGACATCTTCAAAGCGGCGTCGCAGAACCAGAACGGCTGGGGCGCCCCACAGTCGGGCACCCACGTCGCCCCGGTTCCCGTCACCGACGGTCCCGTCTCGTCGTGGCAGAAGGCCATGACCATCAACGGCACGATCAGCGCATCGGTCGTCCTCCTGCTCATCCTGCTCGCCTCGGCGGCGTTCGGTTGGAACGCGGCCACCGGCCCGACGACCGTGCTCGAGAACGGCCAGCAGGTCGACACCTATCAGTTCCCGGCCCTCGGCTTCCTCGGGATCGTCATCGGCTTCGTCGCCGTCATCTTCGCGATGCGCAAGCCGGCGCTGGCCAAGTTCCTCGGACCGGTGTACGCCATCGGCTACGGCTTCGCCGTCGGTGCCATCTCGAAGGGCTACGAGACCTTCTACAACGGCATCGTGCTCCAGGCGGTGCTGGCCACCGCCTCGGTGTTCGCCGTCATGCTCGTGCTGTATCGCACCCGCATCATCAAGGTCACCGACAAGTTCCGTCGAGCCGTCATCTTCGCCACGCTCGGCGTGATGGTGCTGTATCTCGGGTCGTTCATCTTCAGCCTGTTCGGCGGGTCGCTGCCGTTCCTCAACGGCGACAACATGCTGATGAGCATCGCGTTCTCGGTGTTCGTGTGCGGCCTCGCAGCGATGAACCTCGCCCTCGACTTCGACTTCATCGAGCGAGCGACGAACTCGGGGATGCCGAAGGAGTACGAGTGGGTCGCCGCCCTGGGTCTGGTCGTCACGCTCGTGTGGCTCTACCTCGAGATCCTGCGCCTGCTCTCGTACCTGCGTAACTGACCGCGATCCGACACCGCACGATGTCCGCTGACGATGGCGGCAGCCCGTTCGAGGCTGCCGCCATCGGCGCGTCCGGGGCGTTGCTCGGCGCCTTGGTCGGCCGCCGTTCGGCGTCGGTGTCCCGGCCGCGATCGTCGCCGGTGCCAACGGCGCGGTGTGCGGCTGGCGTCGCGTGTACGACTGGCGGACTCGCAAGGGTGCCGCCGCCTTCGCGCTGGACTCCACCTGGGCACTGCCGATGACCGCGGCCGGGTTGTTCGCCAACGCCGTCGGCGCCCTCACGCACGGTGGGTTCGTCGACGAACTCAGCCGCCGTGCCAACCGCCAGGTGTACCAGCGCGGATTCCAGCCACGGCAGCGGATTCGCCGTCACGCTCGGCAGCGTGATCAGTGGCGGCGGGCGACACGTCCAAGCCCCGCCGGGCGACGGCTGATCACCGATCACGAGGACGTCCACGTCTGGCAGGCCCGAGCGCTCGGACCGCTCTATCCCGTGGCGTACGTCGGATGGATGGTGGGTGCCGGCGCGGTCGGTGTCGCGGCATGGGCGACCCGTCACCGCGAGGCACCGATGGCGAAGGTCGTCGAGACCTACGCGTACTACCTCAATCCGCTGGAGTGGTGGGCGTACAGCCGCGACGACCACTGGCCGCCGAGCGGCAAGGTCGCCGGCATCGGCTGGAAGCGCCCTGCCGTCCGCCCGCTGCACTCCGTCCGGGACGACCGCTATCCGGCCTGAAGCGAAGTCGGTTCGTTTGGGGTCGGGGCCAGAACGAACCGGTTCGTTTGGGGTCGGGGCCAGAACGAACCGAGTCGGTCAGATGTCGGGGTCGATCGCCGACCAGGGCAGGTCTTCGGACGACCACAGCCGGTCGAAGTCGGCATCGACGTCGTCGGTGAAGCCGAACCGGTTGCGATGGTTGTACAACCAGCGTTGGCGGTTGATCTCGACGCCGAGCCGTTCGAGCCGGCCGTTGACCGACGTGTTCCACGCCGCCTCCTGCCGCAGCGACAACGAGTCGTCGTCGGGCGCCTCGGCGAAGTCCGGTCGCAGCCGGTCGTGGGCGCGCAGCAACATCCGGCCGAGCGACACCTCGGCGTGATGCCGGTTGAAGTTGGTGAACCGCTTGGTGTCCTCGAGCGCCCCGCTCTCGACGTGGATCGTGATCAGTGCGTCGGACGACGTGCCGTCGATCGTCGACGCCATGCCCGCCATCGGCGTCGTCTCGTCGACGACGATGCGGATCGGGTTGGCGAGGCCGATCCGGTCGGCCAGGTCTGCGGCGACATCGGCGATCTCGTCGGGGTCGTACTTGACGAGTTTGAACTCGGTCGGTGCGACGGTCACCTTCGAACGGTCGGTGCGGGTGTCCATCGCCCGGTGCCGCTCAGAACGCCGCGACCGCGCCGGCGGCCTCCTGGGCGAGCTGCACCGCGGCCTTGCGCTCGGCGAGCGCGTCGGAGTCCATCTTGGCGATCACGTCGACCTCGTCGTCGGTGAAACCGGCGAGCTCACGGAACCGGCGGGCGAGCCCGATCGAGCTCTCGTCGCTCTCCCCGCGTGCGCCTCCGAAGCTGAACAGCTTGTCGACCACCTGCTGGAACTCGAGCGCCTTCGCCCGCCGTTCCGGGTCCTTCTCGGTCACCTTGCGCAGCCAGTCGGAGCCCATCTTCACGTGGGTGACCTCGTCGGCGAGCATCCAGTCCTCGCAGAACTCGAGGTACGGGTCGCCGGCGATGTCGCCGAACTCCTTCATCTGCGTGAACACGTCGATCGCCAGGCCCTCGAGGGCGCGGTTGACACCGGCGAGCCGCAGGATCGGGTCGTTCGAGCAGGCCGCCTGGAACAGCACGGTGTTCTCCGCGAACTGGCCGAGTTCGGTGCCCATCCAGGCGGACAGCTTGACGCTGATCTCCACGTGCCGCGCCTCGTCCCACGCCTGGCGGGCCATGTCGAGCTTGAGTTCGAACGGGATCGTGTCGTTGGTGCCGTCGCCGCTGGCGAAGTCGTGTGCCGTGCGGCCCGCGCCCTCGAGCGCCTGGATCTCGCCCGTCATGATGCCGTGCATCAGCGAGCGGGCCGCGTCGGACGCGTCCGGCCGGTCAGGGGTGAGTCGCGCCGTCGCGGCGCGGCTCTTGGCCGACGACCTGGTGCCGCTCGCCGGAGCGTCCCTCAGGCGGGGTTGACGCGCGTCCTGCATCCGCTCGGCCATGTTCGTCTGCACGAAGCGTTCGTCTCGGGCGAGATCCTCGACTGGGAAGAACTGGCGCATCAGGTACCCCCGTGCTGGTCGTTGCGGTCGTGTTCGATGATCGTCATCCGATGCTACCCGGGCCCGTGATACCGCCTGCCTCCACCATGATCGCCTCGAGCCTGGCCTGATGTTCGGCGGCGCGGCGGACGTGGTCGGCGGTGGTGATCAGCGACTGCAGCATCAACTCGCCGTCTCGCCAGTCGTCGAACTCGTCCTGCAGGATGAACTTGATCGTGCGGATCGTCGGGGCGTCGGTGATCTCGCTCGTGTTGTTCTGGTGGTACGTGTAGGCCGCGATGAACCGGGGGATCAGCACGCGGTAGACGCCGACGAGCTTCTCGATCGTGAGGTCCGGCCCCTCCGGCTCGGTCATCGCCTCGATGAATCGTTCCATCGCGTCGTTGGCCGGCACCGTGAGCCGTTCGGGCTTCATCTCGCGGAGTTCGGGCAGGCGCTTGTGCCACAGGTCGGCGTGCCACGCGTGGTGGTAGCAGTGCGTGCCGAGGCGCATCTTCACGTCGAGTTCGGGGATCGTGGCGATCCAGCCGCCGAGCGCCTCGAACAGCTTCATCTCGGTCCACTTGTAGTGACCGACCCGTCGCGCCGTCTCGACGACGTCGAACGAACCGGGCAGATCGCGCCGGTCCCACGGTGCGAACGGTGCTCGTGCCGTGGACGGACTGTCGGTGGTGGACGCCATCGCCGCGACCTAGTGGGCGACCTGCGACGTGGATTGGTCGGACGTGTCAATCAATCCTCGTTTGCGTCAAGATTTCGGAGGTGCGTCCCTCGGAAATCCTGACGCAAACGAGGATTGTGGGTCAGCGGACCGGGCGGGCGGCGAACCAGGCGGCTTCGGCGGCGCCGAGGTCGGTGGCCGGCGGGCCGCCGCCGGTGTACTCCAGCAGCATCGCCCGCCACGGCGCCCTCGCCTCGAGCTTGCCGAGGATGGCGCTGACGCCCCACACCACCCGGTCGAGGATGACGAAACTCGGTGGCATGTTCAGCTGCTCGATCACCGGACCGTGGGGCCCCTGCACGTCGAAGATCACGCCGATCGTGTCGCGCATCCACTCGCGGGTGAACGTGAACTCGTCGGTGAGGTACGGCGTGTACGGGCTCGACACGTAGTCGTAGACGAGCGCCGGATCGAGACCGTGCCCGGGCCGCAGGAAGCCGGCCGCCTCCATCCGCGTGACGAGCAACTCCGGGTCGCGGTCGATGATGATCGCGTCCATCGTCGGACGCAGGCTGTCCCACTCGCCCGGTTCCACCGCTTCACGAGCCCGTAGTCGAGGAACGACACGCTGCCGTCGTGATGGAACTTGTAGTTGCCGGGATGCGGATCGCCGTTGAAGATGCCGTGCCGGAAGATCGCGTTCTGGGCGAAACGCCAGACGACCTCGCCGGCGCGTTGCTTGGTGTCGTACGACTCGTTCTTGCGGAACTCGTCGAAGTTCAGGCCGTCGATCCACTCGGTCGTGAGCAGGTGCTCGGTGCTGAACTCCGGCACGAGCTTGGGGATCCGCACCCACGGATGCCCCTGGAAGCGGTCGTCGAACTCGGCGATGTTGCGCGCCTCGAGCCGGTAGTCGAGTTCCTCGCGCATCCGGGCGCGCAGCTCGTCGACGAGCCCCTTGGCGTCGAGACCCTTCAGCATCATCGCCGAGAACATGGCGTACATCACCTCGGCGGCATCGAGGTCGCTCTCGATCGCCTCCCGCACGCCGGGATACTGGACCTTCACGGCCACGTCCCGCCCGTCGGGCGTGACGGCACGGTGCACCTGCCCGATCGACGCGGCGGCGACGGGCATGTCGCCCCACTCGAGGAACACACGCTCGGGCGCCCGTCCGAGGTCGGACTTCACCACGTCGGCGGCGAGCGTCGGCGCCATCGGCGCGGCGTCGGCCTGCAGCGTGGCGAGCGCCTCCTGGGCCTCGTCGGGCAGCGCCTCGAAGATGAAGCTGATGAGCTGGCCGGCCTTCATCAGCACGCCCTTCATCTCGCCCAACTCCTTGGCGACGTCCTCGGCGGTGCGGATCGCGAACTGTTCGTCGAGTTCGGCGCGCCGTTCCTCCGGACTGCGGAAGCCGCGGACCTTCGACACGGCGAAGCGGGTCGAGTTGCGCGCCGACAGCTTCCAGATCTTCGCCGAGCGGGCGAAGCGACTCGTGAGCGGCGACGACCTGGCCCGCTGCGCGGCGGCGGCCAGCCCTGCGGCGAGCGCCACCAGCGACGCGACCGTCACCAGCGACGCAACCGGGGCGACGGGCTTGCGCGCCATCAGTCGCCGGCCGCCGGTTCGACCGGCGCATCGGGATGTCCGGTCCAGTAGGTGCCGTCGGCCAGGCGGGCCAGCGTCGTTTCGACGTCGCGCAGGTCGCGTTCGATCAGGTCGAGATCGGCGCGTTCGACGTCGCACGGGTCCCGCCGAGTGTTCGCTCATCGGCTGCACCCTAATTCGTTCACGTCGCGCGCAACCCGGCCGCCTCCGCCCGAGGAATAGGGTGGCGCCAATGGCAGCCGACCGGCGATCAGGACGTCGCTGGGCCGACTTCCCGCTGGCGATCGCGATGCTGCTCCCATCGGCGGTCATCCTCGGGGTCTTCGTGGTCTATCCGCTCGGCCGGGCGATGTTGCTCGGCCAGCAACGGTGCGACAACTTCGGCAACAACTGCGTGTCGAACGGGCTCGACCAGTACGTCGACCTGTTCCGCAGCATCGAGTTCCAGAACGCACTCGGGGTCACGATCCGCTTCGCCCTGATCACGCGTGCCGCTCGGCGTCGCTCTCCGGCGTCGGACTCGCCGTGCTCGCCGACAAGTACCTGCGCGGGATCGGTGCGTTCCGGACCGTGTTCTCCTCCACGGTCGCCACCTCGGTCGCGGTGGCCAGCCTGATGTGGCTGTTCCTCCTGCAACCGTCGGTCGGCGCGCTCGCCAACATGGGATGGTTCAGCAGCATCTTCCCGTCGGTGAAGGACCCCGGCTGGCTGCAGGACCCCGACACCGCACTCGTTCGCCGTCGCGCTTGTCGAGCGTGTGGGCCAACCTCGGCTTCACGTTCATCCTCGTCACCGCCGGCCTGCAGTCGATCCCCCGCGACCTGCACGAGGCGGCCGCCGTCGACGGCGCCGGCGGCATCCGGCGGTTCTGGTCGATCACCGTGCCGATGCTCGGGCCGACGCTGCTGTTCGTCGTGGTGGTCACGACGACCCGAGCGTTCCAGGCCTACGGCGAGATCGACATCCTCACCGGCGGCGGGCCCGCAGCCGGAGAATCCGACCACGACGATCCCGTACTTCATCTACGGCCAGAACTCACCGATCCGCAACGACGTCGGTCTGCAGGCCGGCTCGGCGGTGCTGCTGTTCCTCCTGCTGCTCGCATTGTCGGGCCTCCAGCTCGCCGGCATCGGACGGCGGGTGCACTATGGCGATTGACCTCACCACCGAGGGACTCGAGCCCGCTGAGCGCCGCCGACGACGCCGATCGACCGCGGCCCGCGCAACGCCGTTCGTGAGTTCGACGAGCCGGTCGGCTGGCGCCGCGTCGGCCCGCTACGGGCTGCTCGCCGCGCTGTCGGTGATCGTCCTGTTCCCGATCTACACCACGGTGATCGCGGCGTTGAAGCCCGGCGACGAGGTGCTCGACAACCCGCTCCTGCCGACCGCCTTCACGCTCGACGTGTTCCGCGAGGCGTGGACGTCGGGCCATCTCGGGCGGTATCTCGCTCAACTCGCTCGTGGTGGCGGTGATCGTCACCGTGTTCCAGGTGGTCACGTCCGTGCTGGCCGCGTACGCGTTCGCGATCCTCGAGTTCCCCGGCAAGCGCGTGCTGTTCCTGCTGTTCATCGCCACGCTGCTCGTGCCGGCCGAAGCAACGGTCGTGGTGAACTTCCAGACCGTCGACGGGCTCGGCTGGACCAACACGTTCATCGGGCCTGTCGGCGCCGTTCCTCGCCACCGCGTTCGGGATCTTCCTGCTGCGGCAGGTGTTCATGACGCTGCCGCGCGACCTGCTCGACGCGGCCTCGATCGACGGCGTCGGCCACCTCGGCTTCCTTCGCCACGTGGCGGTGCCGCTCGTGCGACCCGACGCTCGGAGCGCTCGCGTTGTTCAGCTTCCTCGGTACGTGGAACCAGTACCTGTGGCCGAATCTCGTGGTGACCGAACAGGACATGAACACGGTCCAGAGCGGGCTGCGCCTGTTGAGCAAGTCCAACGTCGACCAACCCAACCTCGTGATGGCCGGCACGGTGATCGCCGCCGTGCCGATCTTCATCGCCTTGTTCGTGTTCCAACGCCAACTCGTTCAAGGGACTCACCGCCGGGGCGGTCAAGGGATGATCGCGCGCCGCCGCGTCGGTCGGACACGTGGCGATGCTGGCGGTCGGTGCCGTCGTCGCCGCCGCCTGCGGGTCGGGGAGGTCGGCGCTGCAGGCAGGCCTCGACGAACCCGACACCGTCGCGTCCACCGCCCCACCATCGACGGTCCAGAGCGGATCGCCGGGCGGCTCGACCCCGACCGACTCGACCGGGTCGACGTCGGACACGACGCCGGCCACGATCGCGCCGACCACGACCGAGTCACCGCTCGCCGACCAGCCCGGCTGCCCGACCGGTGCGCTCGACGATGCGTCCGGCCCGGTGGAGATCACGTTCTGGCACGGGATGGCGAACGAACTCGAGACGTCGCTGATCGCGCTGACCGACGAGTACAACGCCAGCCAGGATCGGGTGCACGTCGATCTCCAGAACCAGACGAGCTACAACTCGGCCATCGACAAGTACATCCAGTCGAGCCAGGACAGCCGTCCGACGATGATCCAGTTCCCCGAGTACGTGGTCCAGTCGTTCGCCCAGTCGGGCACGCTGATCCCGATCGAGGCGTGCCTGCGAGGACAGCGGCTTCGACACGTCGGCGTTCCTCGAGCGCACGCTCGACGCCTACACGTTCGAGGGCATCCGCTGGTCGATGCCGTTCAACGTGAGCAACCCGGTGCTGTACTACAACCGCCAGATGTTCGAGGCGGCCGGCCTCGATCCGGACGTGTCGCCCGTGTCGCTCGACGACCTCCGCGCCACGTCGCAGACCATCGTCGACAGCGGCGCGGCGAGCTTACGGCTGGGTCGTCGATTCGGGCCCGGACTCGGGCGGCGGCTGGTTCCTCGAGCAGTGGTTCGGTCGGGCCGACGAGCTGTACGCCGACAACGGCAACGGCCGTCTCGCGCCGGCGACCAAGGTGCTCTACGACGGCCAGACCGGCATCGACCTGCTCACGTTCGTGCAGTCGATGATCAACGACGGTCTCGCGGTGACGGTCGGCGACAACCCCGGTGGCCAGGACGCGTTCCTGAAGATGATCGATCCGGCGACCCCGGGCGCGATGACGATCGGCACGTCGGCGGCGCTCGGCAGTGTGATCGCCGCGCTCGGCGGCGGGATCGCGCCCGGGCTCACCGAGGACGACATCGGCGTCGGACCGATGCCCGGGCCGGGCGACACACCCGGCGTCCAGGTCGGCGGCGGCCTCGTTGTGGATCGTCGCCGACAAGGGCGACGCGGAGACCGCCGCGGCGTGGGACTTCATCACCTACCTCGTCAGCGCGGAGGTCCAGTCGACGTGGGCGTCGGAGACCGGCTACGTGCCGGTGCGCAGTGACGCCGTCGATCTCGAACCGTTGGCGACGACCTACGCCACCGACCCGCGGTTCCGGGTGCCGTACGACCAGCTGCTGACGAGCGTCAAGGGCGAGGCGTCGCTGTCGCCGGTGCTCGGCCCGCAACGCGAGGTGCGCGTGGCGACCGCCAATGCCGTCGCCGCGATCTTCGGCGGCGCCGATGTGGCGACGTCCTTGAGCGCGGCCGCGGCCCAGTCGAACGCGCTGATCGAGAGCTACAACCAACGCAACTGAAACTTCGCGAATTGCCACGCATGGCGAGCGATCAACCACGAAGAGTGGCGCATAGCAGGTTGTGGGTCACAGGAAGGTGAAACGTCACCCTGCGCGGTGGCGCTGGGACGCTCCGGAGTGCTACAAACCAATGACGGGTCTGGAACGGGTCATGCCGCGTGACGGGTTAATAGAGGGGCGCGAATATGAGTGGATATCGGCGTAGCCGAGGCGATCGCCCTCGATACGGATCATCGAAGGTCGGCGCGTTCGGCGTAATCGTCGCGCTCGTGGCGACTGCTGTGGTGTCGTCGACCTCCGGTACGGCATCGGCCATCGTGGCCCCGCCGACGCCGATTCTCGTGACCGGACTCGGCGACGGAACGGGTACGTGCGCGGTCGCTCAGCCCACGACGACTTGTACGACGCTGCGTGCCGCGGTCGCTCGGGCGAGCTCTGTGCCCGGCACGACGATCACCGTGCCGGCCGGGGTGTACTCGCTGACCAAAGGTCCGATCGCCGTCAACGGGGCCGGCACGAAGATCGTCGGTGCGGCGTCACCGGTGGGCGCCACCCCGACGCTGATCAACGCGGGCGGCAAGCGCGGCTTCGACGTCAACGCGAAGAACGTCATCTTCAGTGGCATCGCGATCACCAACGGAAATGGCGGACTGACGGGCGGTGGCGCCATCGCCGTCAATGCGACGGCCACGGGCTTCGTGTTGTCCGACAGCACGATCTTCGGGAACGTCGGCAACGTCGGCGGTGGCGTCGAGGTCTTCGGGACCGCGCTCATCGAACGATCGACGTTCTCCGGCAACTCGGCGGTGATCAAGGGCGGTGGCATCCACGCCAGTGGCACCGTCGAGGTCGTCAACAGCACGTTCACCGGCAACACCGGTGGGCGCGGCGGTGCGATCGCGGTCTGGTCGCTGGGCAAGGGTGCGATCTCCTACTCGACCTTCGTCGACAACACGTCCTATCGGCCGCCTCGGCGGCGGCGTCGATCGCTACAGCGGTTCGCTCGTCGTCACCGGTTCGGTGCTGACCAGCACAGCGGTGCCGCGCGCAAAGACCGGGTCCGACTGCTCGAACGGCCCCAAGTTGATCGGGCTGAACTTCGTCGGTAACGCCACCGACTGCGTCCTCGCTGGAACGCCGCCCCTCACCGCGACCTCACCTGGGCCGATGACACTCGGCGCGCTCGCCAACAACGGCGGGCCGACGCAGACGATCGCGCCCGCCGGCGGAAGCGTCGGTCTGGACGTCAACGTGACCGAGTGCAAGGTCGTCGGCACCAACGGCTTCCTCGGCGCCGCACTGACGGTCGACCAACGGAGCCTCCCCCGTCCGAGCGGACGCAACGTCCCGCCGCGATGCGATCTCGGCGCCTTCGAGACCACGCCGTTCGATGTCGAACTGGCGCTCTCGTCGAGCACGACGACGCCACCCGTCGGTGCGAGCACGATCCCCGCGGCGAACATCCCGGGCAGCGGTGAGCGACACGCAAGCACTGTTCGGTCGCGTCGAGCCGCGGGCGAATCCGATCAAGCATTCCCGATCAAGGCCTTCCCGCTCACGGCGGCGCCCGATCAAGGCGTTCCCGATCAAGGCGTTCCCGATCAAGGCCTTCCCGATCAAGGCGTTCTTCACCGCGGCGGCGCCGATCAAGGCGTTCCCGATCAAGGCCTTCCCGATCAAGGCGTTCCCGCTCGACACGGTGCTGCTGTCCGATCTCGTGCTGCTCACCGACGGCGGATGGGAACGCGTCCTGCAGGGGACGCCACTCGAGGGTATGCCACTCCAGGCCATCACGCTGACCGACGTGCAGAACATGCTCGCCGATCCCGGCGCTCCCCGAAGCAAAGCGCACGGAGATCGGGAACATCGACTTCGGCGACCTCCAACTCGACGGCACTCCGCCTCGCCACGATGCCGACGCTGGCGTTCCTGTTGTGGTCGCTGCCGCTGAGTGCGATCCCGCTCGCGGGCTTCGACCGGCGATGCGACCGCCCAGTGGTGCGCGGTGTACTCCGAACTTCTGCGCCGAAGCCACCGCGGACGGGACGTTGCCGGCGGCCACGCCTGCCAGCCTCGCACTGGCCGGGGAGTCGCTCGACGACGCGGGGCTCTCGTCGACCCCGCTCGGCTCGTTCTTCCAGTCGTCGGCTCCCTGCAGTCGTTCCCGATCAAGGCGTTCCCGATCAAGGCCTTCGACTTGGAGAGCTCGCCGATCAAGGCGTTCCCGATCAAGGCGTTCCCGATCAAGGCGTTCCAAGCGCGGCGGCATCTTCGACTGCTCCAAGGTCGACTGCGTCAACTTCACCGGAACACTGCGGCGACGTCTCCGCGAACAATGGATGGATCGATGGTGTCCACGACGTCGATGCGTTGATCGCGCTCGTCGCCGGAGACGCCGCGACTGCGCGAGTGCGTTCGACGCATACGGCCTGTACGACCTGCTCGTCGCGCTGATCCCGCCCGATTCCGTTCCGTGGGAACAGCTCGACCTCGACCGTCGCCGGCATCCAGAACGCCGCGTTCCCCCTCGTCGATCCGTTCCAGTACAACGCCGACATCACGCTCTCCGACGGCGCCGCGACGACGACGCTGCAGGTCGTACTCCCGCAGGGCTTCGCCTACGTCCCGGGCGGCACGACCCTGCGGCGGCTCGACCCTGAACGGTCAGCCACTGGGCAACCCGGTGCTCTCGGTGTCGTCGGGGACCGACGGGTGCGGCGCCGGCGCCGGCCGGACGATCCTCACGTACACGCTGTCGAACCTGCCCGCCGGGCTCAGTCATGTCGCGGTCAATGTGCGGGCCGGTCTGACGCTCGGGATCGCCGAAGCCGATGCGTGCGTCGTCGCGACCGCCGGCACTCAGAGCGACCTGAGCTCGGCCACGACGAACGTGACGGTCGTCGAGGACGCCGCCCATCCGCTCCCGACCATCCGTCCGCTTGCCGTCACGAGCGGTGCCACGGGCGCCGGCGTCGACGTCAACCTCGGCTACGTCAGCCGTGCGGGCTCGGTCGACTTGTACCGCTTCGAGATCTCCGAGGCCGACGCCAATCTCGGCGTCCATGGTGATCTGTTCCTCAGCAATCTGCCGGCCGACTACGACCTCGTGTTGTACGGCGGGCGTGACGCCCCGCTGCGCAACCGACCCACGTCGTCGGTCGGCTACGTCGACGACGTCCAGGTGGACCTCAACCCCCTCGACGATCCGGTCCAGGCCGACACGGTCCAGGACGTGCCGCAGACGCTCCCGACCGGGCTCGGCTTCAATCCGGCCGACTACGTCCCCGTGGCCATCTCGTCGAATCGCGGCGTCAACGACGAGCAGATCCAGACCGGAACACTGCGCGCCGGCACGTACTACGTCCAGATCTCGGCGTACAACGCGGCGTTCTCCGACGCGCCGTACGCGCTCCGGTTCCGCACCGACGGCTCGGCCCAGCGGGCTTGCCCCGCTGGGCCCGCCTACCCGACCGGTGGGCAGGGCGTCCTGCCAGACCCCGACATCACTGAGCGCCGACGTCAACACACTCTTCCTGGTGAACGAGCAGCTCCTGCGGGCCACCTATGGGACTGAGGCGCAGAGCATCCTCGATGCGGCCCAGAGCGTCGCGGACGCCAAGACGCTCGGCGTGAGCGGGGCGATCATCCCGGTCGAGGGCACGTTCCAGGGTGGACATGAGGTGGAGAACGCCTACAAGGCTCGATTCGCCGACCCCTGCAATCCGCTGCGCTCGAACGACGTCGTGCGCGCCATCGGCAAGGTCATCGACAGCTACACCGCCGCCCGCCCCGGGATCCGCAACATCGTCATCATCGGCGACGACCGCCAGATCCCGATGGCCAACATCGTCGATGACACCAACTTCGCCAACGAGCGGACGTTCGCCCAGGACTTCTCCGGGAACAACGAGAGCATCTCGGCGCTCCTCGCCGGCATGTACCGCACCGACGATCCCTACGGCACCACCGCCGGCATCAGCGTGCGTAACCACGAACTGTTCGTCCCCGAACGGGCGGTCGGTCGCCTGGTCGAGACACCGACCGAGATCATCCAGTCGTTGACCAACTTCACGAAGTACAACGGACGTCTCGATCCGTCCACGACCCAGAACACGGCGCTCGAGACGGGCTACGAGTTCCTCTCCGACGGCGCCGAGTTGAACGCGAAGAATCTGGAGGCAGGCGGATACAACAGCGTTGTCCGACTCATCAACAATGCCTGGACCGACGGGGCCCTGGCCGCCGCGCTCGGCGCGTTCCCGACCAACCCCGCGAAGTTCGACGTGATCGGCCTCCACGGGCACTTCGACCAGAACAACGCGCTGCCGGCACTCAACAGTTCGACGAAGCCGGCGCCGAGCGATCCGGACACCCAAGCCGGGTTCGGAGTCGGGACCGACCCGCTGTTCAGCAGCAACGAGTTCCCGGCCGCGCAGAACCGGGCGGTCGTGTACAGCATGGGTTGTCACGCCGGCTACAGCCTGAGTGACATCGAGGTCGGCAGCCAGTCGCCCGACTGGGCGCAGCGCCTGGTCGGCGGCATCGGCAACGTGTTCGCCGGCAACACGGGCTTCGGCTACGGCGACTCCGACATCGTGGCCCTGTCCGAATCGCTCACCGCGCAGTTCGCCACCGAGGTGGCCCAGTCCGGTTCGATCGGGCAGGCCTGGGTCGACGCGAAGCAGCAGCACGTGTCCAAGGTCCACGTGCTCGACGCCTATCAGGAGAAGGTGCTCGAGGAGTTCGTCTTCTACGGCCTGCCGATGTTCTACGTCGGTGCGACCCCACCGCCTGTGGCGGCACCGGTCGCCCCGACGACCGTTCCGCCCTCCAATCTTCCAGACGCCGGATTCGGCGGCCTCAAGGTCGCCACGGTCGTGGCGACGCCGAACTTCACCGGAACGGCCACGGCGCCGAACCCGGTCGTCACACCGTCGGGTTCGTTCTACACCGTCGGTGGTCAGACCCTCGACGTCAACGGCCGGCCGATCCAGCCGCTCTTCACCAGCGACATCACCCGGCCAGGTCTGGTCGCTCGCGACACGCTGATCACGGGGCTGTCGTCGAGGGACGTGGGAAATTTCGATCCCGTCTTCTTCAAGGCGTCGACCGAACTTCGGTCAGCCGCGACCCGAATATCTCGACGGTTCGTTCCCGGCGGAGCTGGCGTCCGTGCGCAGTTACAAGGCCGACGGCAAGGACCAGCAGCAGCTCCTGCTCGGCGTCGGCCAGTTCCGCGGCTCCGACGTCGAAGCCACCCCGGAAACGCCGCAACCGGGCGTCCAGCGCCTGCACACGCGTGTCGAGACGCAGATCTACTACGGCCCCTCGAACCCCACCGACATCACGGCCCCGTCGATCGACCAGAGCCGCGGCTTCGTCGACGACGGCGTGGCCTTCTTCGAGGTGTCAGCGTCCGACGTCGGCGGCAACGTCGAGCGGGTCTTCATCCTGTTCCGCGGCACGACGGGTACGACCTGGACGGGTCTCGACCTCACGAAGGGCCCCGACGGCGTGTGGCGCGGCGGACGCGGGTTCACCGGTGACAAGATCGAGTTCGCCGTGCAGGCCGTCGACAGCAGCGGCAACGTGGCGATGAGCAACTCGAAGTCGCTGTTCTTCCTCGACGCCGATCCCGTGCCGGTGACGCCGCTCGACCTCGTTGCCGAGCGCCGGTGACACCCGGCGGGTTCACGAATCCGTGGTTCACGACCGACGTCGTACGTCGCCATCGAAGGCGCCACGCCGACCACGACCTACAGCGTCGACGGAGCGGCCTCGGCCCTCTACACGGGGCCGGTCCGATCTCGGGCGACGGCGGGCACATGATCACCGCGTTCGACCCCACGACCGGCCTCGTCGACAAACTGTTCGTCGCCATCGACTCGACGCCACCGTCGGCGTCGATCCCGGTCCCCGACGGGTTCGTGCAGGGGCCGCTGCCGATCACGGCGACGTTCGACGACGGGAACGGCGCGGGTGTGACGCGCATCGACGCTTCGGTGGGAGGGACCGTGATCAAGACGGTCACGTTCGCCAATCCGGTGCGCCTGGGTGAGTTGACCATCGATCCGATCACCGCCGAAGGGGTCACGACGGTCGACTTCGTCGCCACCGACGCGGCGGGCAACGTCAGGACGGCGAGCGCCACGGTGTCGATCGACAACACCAAACCGGTCGTGACCGTGAGCAAGTCCCCGACGACCGACTTCGCCAACGGCGACGTCACGATCGGCGTCGACGTCACGGACACCGGCGGTTCGCCGATCGTCGACGCGTTGGTACACGATCGCCAGCGATCCCGGCGACGATCCGTCCGCTCGACCTGCCCGTGAGCGCCGAGGGCACGACCGAGGTGACCGGCTTCGCGATGGACGCGGCCGGGAACGTCGGCCAGTCGACGCCGGCCACAGTGGTCAAGATCGACAAGACGCCACCGGTGCCGACACTGACGGTGTCGAGCAACGTTGCCGCGATCGGTTCGTCGGTCACGGCCGACTTCTCGTGCGCGGACTCGTTCTCCCTCGTCGCGTCGTGCGTCCTCACCGTCGACGGTGCGATCTACAGCAGCCACGCCGGGGCAAGTCGCCCTGCCGGCGACGCTCACCCCGCACATCTACACGCTGGCGGTCACGTCCACCGACGTCGCCGGCAACCCGTCGGACCCGACGAAGGGCGACGGCAACCGTCGAGTTCAAGCAGTTCGCGCTCGGGCCGTTCGTGACGTTGTCGAGCCCGCAGGTCACGGTCGGCGGTTCGGTCACGGCGACTTGGGGGTGTGCCGGCGCGGCCGCTGGTGTGGCATCGTGCAAGCTGACGCTCGACGGTGCCCTCATCAGCAGCACGCCTGGCCAGGTCGTCCTCCCGGCGCAACAGGTGGGGCCCCATGCCGTGGCCGTCACGGCGACAAGCCTCACGGGCGCCACGGAGACGGCCGGCGCGTCGTACACGACCGTGGCGGCGCCCCCGAAGTACAACCTGTGCATCCCCCTCGGCTACAACGCGACCGTGGCGAAGAACGTCGGCTCGGCCTACGGGTTCAGCTTCAAGCTGTGCGACGCGGCCGGCAAGAACGTGTCGAGCAGCAGCATCGTGCTCGTGGCGACGGTCGTCAATCCGGGTGGGTACCCAGCGGTTCCGATGGCGCCGGGCGGCTCGAACCCGGGCAACGAGTTCATCTTCGGCAACAGCGCCTACAGCTACACGCTCAAGACGACGGGACTCCCGGCCGGAGACATGACGCTGGAGTTCGTGGTCAAGGGTGATCCGACGGGGACGAAGTACTCGCTGCCGTTCAAACTGAAGAAGTGACGACGGGCTGAAGCGGTGACGTCAGACTGATGTGGTGACGACGCGCGGCCGGGACTCCCAAGGTGCGTCACGCGGCGCGATCCTGGCCAGCTATGTCCCGCGTCTCGTCGAGGACGTCCAGCGCGGAGGTTCGAGCGACGGTCTGCTGATCTTCGACGGCACCCTCGTGTCGGCCGACATCAGCGGCTTCACGGCGCTCTCCGAACGTCTTGCGGGTCTGGGCCACGAAGGAGCCGAGGAGCTGACCGATCTGCTGAACCGCTGCTTCGGCCAGATGATCGAGGCGTGCGAGGAGCGGGGTGGCGACATCGTCAAGTTCGGTGGCGACGCGCTGCTCGTGCTGTTCACCGACGATGACCACGCCCGCCGGTCGGTGGCGGCGATGGAACGCATGCGCTCGATCGTCGCCCAGGGCTGGTCGACGAACTCGGTGCGGCACGTCCGACTGGGCATCTCGCAGGGGGCGCATTCGGGTCTGTTCGGCTTCTCGCTGGTCGACGGTGGCCACCTCGAGCTGCTCGTGGGTGGGCCGGCGGTGTCGCGAACGGTCGACTTCGAAGCGGCGGCCGATCGCGGGCAGATCCTGCTCAGTCCGACCACGGCCAGCTTGGTTCCCGACGGCTGGCTCGGCAGACCGTCGGCCGACGGCGCCCGGCCTCTCCGTCGAGGGATCGCCGAGGTCGGCTCCGTGGGCCTCCGTCCGCTCGAGGCCCGGCGCGGCATCGACGGGCTCGATCGATATCTCGCCACCCCGTTGATCGAGCAGGTGCTCTCGAACGCGGATGGGGAGCACCGGCAGGTGGCGATCGCGTTCGTCAACGCGGGTGGCACCGACGACCTGTACTTCGCCGAAGGTCCCGAGGCGTTGCACGAGGCGTGTCAGGCGGTGGCCGACAACGTGCGCGAGGTGCTGCGAGCGCATCCCGTGCATCTGCTGGCGAGCGATGCGTACTCCAACGGTACGAAGATGATCCTGACCGCCGGCGCACCGGTGTCGACCGATGCCGACGACGACCATCTGCTGCTCGCGCTGCACGATCTCTTCTCGCGGCCATCGCCCCTGCCGCTGCGGGCCGGCGCCAACCGGGGCCATGTGTACGTCGGCGATCTCGGGAGCACGACGCGCCGGACCTTCACGGTGATGGGCGATGCGGTCAACCTCGCGGCACGATTGATGCAGAAGGCGAGGCCGGGCGAGATCGTCGTGTCGGCCTCGATCCTCGAGCGCGCCCGAACGACGTTCCACGCCGACCCGCTGGAACCGTTCCTGGTCAAGGGCAAGTCCAAGCCGATCGCCGCCGCCCTGCTCGGCGACCCGATCGGTCACCGGCGTGACGACGGGGAGTCGCCCGAACAGACGGGAATCGTCGAGTTCGTGGGCCGAGCGGCGGAGCTGGAGTCGATCGACCACCTCGCCTGTGGAGCGCTCGAGGGCCTCGGTGCCGTCGTCGAGATCACGGGGGAGGCCGGCATCGGCAAGAGCCGGCTCGTCCGCGAGGCGCTGACCCGCCGGCCGGAACTGACACGTCACGCCTTCCGTGGGGGCCAGTACGCCAAGAACTCCCCGTACTTCGTGATCCGGGTGTTCCTGCGCGAGCTGATCGCCGTAGCGGAATCGGACGACCCGCGAACGGTCGGCGCCCGGCTGCGATCATGGGTGGGTTCGAACGCCCCGGAGTTGACGAGCTGGTTGCCGCTGTTGGCCATCGCCGTCGGGGCCGAGGTCGACACGACGCCCGAGGTCGATCGGCTCGGCGAGGACTTCCGTCGGGAGCGCCTGCTCGCAGTCGTGGCGGATGCCATCGACGTCGCACTCGGTGACCGCGTCGCGCTGATCGCGGAGGACGTCCATCTCTTCGACAGCGCATCGCAGGACGTGATCGCGCGGCTGGCACGCCGGGCCGCTGACCGGGCGTGGCTCGTCGTGCTCGTCCATCGCGGTGAACTCGACCTCGGTTTGGAGTCGGCACGGCGGCGCGAAACGATCGACCTGGAGGCGCTCACCGCCGACGACGCCCGCCGGCTGGCCGAGGTGGCGACGAGGATCGCCGGTTCCACGGATCATGTCGCCGACGCACGGCAGATCGAGCGCTTGGCGGATCGGGCCGGCGGTCATCCGCTGTACCTGCTGGAACTGCTGTCGGCCGGTCTCGACGCGGAGCACGACGAGGCGCTCCCCGAGTCGATCGAGTCGCTCGTCACCACCAGGATCGACAAGCTTCCGGCGCAGGATCGCGTCCTGCTCCGCGAGGCGTCGGTGGCCGGGCTGGTGATCGACACGACGCTGATCGCCGAGTCATTCGACCGGCCGGACCTCGTTGCGCCGGACCGATGGCACGCGCTCGGGGACTTCCTCGAGCACCGCGGGGGCGACCGGTTCCGTTTCCGCCACGACCTGTACCGGGCGGTGGCGTACGAGGGTCTGGCCTACCGCCGCCGGCGCCACGTGCATCGAGCGCTCGGGCACACGCTCGAGCGGCGGCACGAGGGGGATCTCGCCCGCGTCGCGCCGCTGCTGTCGACCCACTTCGATCGAGGGCGCGACGACGACCGAGCATGGACGTATTCGGTGCTCGCCGCGGACACGTCCCGGGCCGGGTACGCCAACGACGAGGCGGTGATGCTGTACCGACGCGCGCTCGATCACGCCGGGGCCGCCGCGCCCGCCGAGCCGGAGGAGGTCGCCCGCGTCGCCGAGGCGCTGGCCGATGTGTACGTGCTGAGCGCGAGGTACTCGGCGGCGGTCGAGGCGTATCAATACAGCCGTCGCGCCAACCGTGCGAGCATCTCGCGCGAGGCGCGGATGCTCCGCAAGATCGGCTCCGTGCGCGAACGCGAGGGTCAGTTCTCCCAGGCCCTGCGGTGGTACTCACGAGCGCAACGGCGAATCATCGACCTTCCAGTCGGACCGGACCGGAGTCACGAGGAGGCCGAGACAGCGCTGTCCCGGGCGGGCACGCTGAACCGACAGGGTCGGAACCGTGCAGAGCGCCCGATTCGCGGAGTTGGCGGCATCGGCGGCCGAGGCCTGCCGACGATCGGGTCGGTTTGGCCCGCGCCTACAACATCCTCGAGGTGGCCTACAGCGTGCTCGGGCGACCCGAGGCGTCCGAATTCGCTCAGAAGGCTCTGGAGATGTACACCGGGCAGCGGCGACCTCGTCGGCGAGGCGAACGTGTTGAACAACCTCGGGGTGCAGTCGTACTACTCCGGGCGATGGGCGGACGCGGTCGACTACTACGGACGCAGTCGGGATCTCCGGCGGCAGGCAGGTGACTGGTCGGCGAAGGGATCGCGGCGAACAATCTCGCCGAGGTGTTGTCGCTGCAGGGACGGTACGACGATGCGGCCGACCTGTTCGACTTCGCGCAGCGCACGTGGGAGACGGCCGGACACGTGTGGGCGTCGCGTTCGCCATGGCCAATCTCGCGTTGGTGCAAGCGCGGTCCGGCGAACCGCGCGCCGGGCTCGCCACACTCGGGTCGGCCCGATTCCTCTCGCTGGAACTCGGCGCGTCCGGCGCTTCGTCTGGAGATGGACGTTCGCCGCATCGAGTGCCTGCTCCTCGATCGCCAGTTCGAACGTGCGCTCGCCGAAGCGGTGCCGCTGTGCGACGAGCTCGACGCCCATCACGAAGGCGACGACGAGTTGACCACCCAACTGCTCCCGTTGCTCGCGCTCGCCCAGTGGGCCACCGGCGACACCGCCGCATCCGAGGTGACCCTGAGTCGCACGGTGCAACAGGCCGAGGCGGAGTCGAACCACTACGTGGCGGCGCTCGCCTCGCTGCTCGATGCCGAGTTGGCGGCGACGCGGGGTGTCGATCCTGCCGCGGCCCTCGACCGTGCCTACGACGTGCTCGACCAGTTGGGGCTGGTCGCGTTGCCAGCGGTCGTCGCCGTGGTGTTTCCCGACCTCTCTCTGCGGCGTGGGTGACGTCGCGATTCGGGCCACTAGCCTCGGGCGCCATGGCTACGACGTTTCCGCCGCTCGACGGCTCCGCTCCCAAGACGCAACAGTTCGACGAAGCGCCCGAAATGGGTATCGACCCGGCCAAGCGCTACACGGCCACGCTCGACACGTCGCTCGGCGAGATCGTGATCGCGCTCGATGCGCTGAAGGCCCCCAAGACGGTCAACAACTTCGTCTTCCTGGCGTTGCACCACTACTACGACGGTGTGATCTTCCACCGCATCATCAACGGTTTCATGTGCCAGGGCGGCGACCCGACCGGCACCGGCCGCGGCGGCCCCGGCTACAAGTTCGAAGACGAACTGCCCAAGCCGCGCGAGTACCAGATCGGCTCGGTGGCGATGGCCAACGCCGGCCCGCACACGAACGGCAGCCAGTTCTTCCTGGTGTCGGGCTCGTCGGGCGTCGGCCTGCCGCCGCAGTACAGCCTGTTCGGCCAGATCGTGAAGGGTCTCGACGTCCTCGACACGATGCAGAACGTGCCGACCGGCGGCGGCGACAAGCCGAAGACCGACGTGGTGATCAACTCGGTCGCCATCACCGTCGCCGACGACTGACGTCAGCGGCGCCACGATGGCGCGAACAGCCGTCATCTCGCGGTCGCAGGCACGACGTATCGCGCTCGCGGCCCAGGGCTTCAACGACGCGCGGCCGAAGGGCCGCGTCGACCGCCGTCATCTCCGCCGGGTGGTCGACCGGATGGGGCTCATCCAGATCGACTCGGTCAACGTGCTCGTGCGCAGCCAGGAGCTGCCGCTGTTCGCCCGGCTCGGACCGCATCCGCGATCGCTGATCGCCGACGCCACGGCCGCGCACGAGTTGTTCGAGTTCAACGTCCACGAGGCGTGCCACGTGCCCGTCGAACTGCACCCGAACCTGCGGTGGTACATGGCGCAGGACCACCGCTGGGGGGCGGTGGCGCGCATTCGCCGCGACCACCCGCAGCTCATCGACGACGTCCTGGCCAGGGTGCGCGACGAGGGGCCGATCGTCGCCGGTGACCTCCAGCTGCGCGTCGGCCCGAAGAGTTCGTGGTGGGACTGGGACGACGGCAAGATCGCGCTCGAGCACCTGCTCCACGCCGGCGCGTTGACCGCCGTTCGTCGCCCCTCCGACTTCGCCCGTGTCTACGACCTCACCGAACGGGTGATCCCGAGACGAATCCTCGAACTGCCGACTCCCACGGAGCACGACGCGCGCAAGAACCTGCTCGAACTCGCGGCGCGCCATCACGGCATCGGCACCATCGGCGACCTGGCCGACTACCACCGCCAGAAGCCGACTCATTGCCGCGTCCACCTGGCCGAGTTGGTCGAGGAGGGCCGCTTGATCGAGACCGCGGTCGAGGGATGGACGAAGCCGGCGTACATGCACCCGGACGCCGCCGTCCCGCGGCGGGTGCGTGCCCGCGCGCTGCTCAGTCCGTTCGACCCCGTGGTGTGGTTCCGGGACCGGGCGCTGCGCGTCTTCGGGTTCCACTATCGCATCGAGATCTACGTCCCGAAGCCGAAACGCCAGTACGGCTACTACGTGCTGCCGTTCCTGCTCGGTGACGAACTGGTCGCGCGGGTCGACCTGAAGGCCGATCGAGCGACCGGACGTCTTCTCGTGCAGGGCGCGTTCGGTGAACCCGGTATCGACGAGGCGTACGTCGCCGAGGAGCTGGCGGCGGAACTCGTCGACATGGCGGGCTGGCTCACGCTGCCCAGCGGCATCACCGTCGCCCCCAACGGCGACCTCGCCCCCGCCCTCCCCGTGCCGTCGCCTGACAAATCTCGTTTGCGTCGGGATTTCTGCGGACCAGTCCGCAGAAATCCCGACGCAAACGATGATTGTCACGGGGTGGGGGAGATGGCCCAGCGGATGGTGCGGGTGACGGCGGCGCCGGCGGGCCGGACGGCGACGGCTTCGGCGACGGGGAACCACGGCAGGCGCAGCGGCAACCGGCTCCACGCCGGCATCAACGCCACCGCAGCCGCGGCGATCAGCCCGTACGCCGGGCGGGCGGCGAGCGGCAACGGCGGCTGGATCAGCAGATAGCGGGCGGCGTCGCGGGCCGCGGGTGTGGACTGCAGTTCGTGGCGGAACGACCGGAGCTGGTCGCGCAGCCCGCGCTCGGTGACCGGTGGCGCCGGCACCCCGAGCGCCCGCGCGATCACGCCGGACTGGGCGACGTACTCGTCGCGGTCGGCTCCGCGCAACGGTCGAGTGCCGTAGTGATCGTGGGCGACGAGGAAGCTGTCGAGTTCGGCGAGGTGGACCCACCGCAACAGATGCGGATCGTTGGCGGCGTACGGGCGACCGTCGTCGGCGACACCCACGACGTGCGTGTGAACGCGGCGGACGACCTCGATCGCCCGCTCCGCTTCGGCGGCCGGCCCGAACGTCGTGGCGGCGATGAAGTCGGCGGTGCGCTGCAGCCGGCCCCACGGATCGCTGCGGTAGTCGGAGTGTTGGGCCACCCCGGCCATGGCCAGGGGATGGAGCGACTGCAGCAGCAGCGCCCGGAGCCCACCGATGAACATCGACGCGTCACCGTGCACCCGCGTGATCGGCGATCCCGGCTCGAACCACCCGGCACCATCGTGGGAAAACAGCGCGGAGCGACGGGCGTCGGAGTCGGGTCCGACGACCCGTTCACGAACCTGCGCCCCGAGCCACGACCTGACCATTGCCTCATGCTGCCACGGCACCGTGAGTACGCTCCGAACGTGCCAGCAGAATTCGTCGACGAGCGCGGCTCGGGCGACGAGCGGGACGAGAAGGCGCAAGGGCTGCTCGATGCGTCCGGGCGCCCGATCGATTCCCGCTCCACCGACTGGTCGATGCCTCGCTGGGTGATCCCGGCCATCGTCGTGTTCTGGGCCGGCTACGTCCTCACGTTCACGTTCCGGCACGTGTTCCACCGCTTGTCGACGTTGCTCGTGCTGCTCCTCGTGTCGCTCTTCCTCGCGCTCGCCATCGAGCCCGGCGTCAACCGGCTCGGACGACGCGGCTGGCGCCGCGGCCGCGCCACCATCTCGATCCTCCTGGGCGTGCTCATCGCGTTCTTGATCTTCGTCGCCGCGGTCGGCACGCTCGTCGGCACGCAGGTGGCCGATCTCCTGTCGCAGTCGGACGCCTACATCACCGACACGGTCGACTTCCTCAACGACACGTTCGGCACCGAGATCGACGCGCGGGACGTGATCGACGAGTTCAACGATCCGAACGGGCGCGTGCAGCAGTTCATCGCATCACAGAGCGACAAGGCCGTGCAGGTGTCGCTGACCGTCGTCGCGGTCATCTTCCAGGCGCTCTCGGTGCTGCTGTTCACCTACTACCTCGTCGCCGACGGCCCCCGCCTGCGGCGCGCCCTCTGCTCGCGGCTCAGACCGGCGCGCCAGGAACAGGTGCTCCAGGCATGGGAACTGGCGATCACCAAGACCGGCGGGTACCTGTACTCGCGTGCCCTGCTTGCCCTGCTGTCGGCGTTCTTCCACTGGATCGTCTTCCAGTCGATCGGCACGCCCGCGCCCATCGCGCTGGCCCTGTGGGTCGGCCTGATCAGCCAGTTCCTGCCCGTGGTCGGCACGTACCTCGCCGGCATTCTTCCCATCCTGCTGACGTTCCTCGACTCGCCACTGAAGGCGGCGATCGTCCTCGGCTTCATCGTCATCTACCAGCAGGTGGAGAACTACTTCTTCGCGCCGCGCATCACGGCGCGCACGATGGAACTCCATCCGGCCACGGCGTTCGGAGCGGCACTCGCCGGGGCCGCCCTGCTCGGTCCCGTCGGCGCGGTCCTGGCGCTCCCGGCGGCCGCGATGATGCAGGCGTTCGCCAGCGAATGGGGCCGCCGGTACGACGTGATCGACAGCCATCTCACCAACGTCCCGCCGTCGCGGCGCGACCTGCCGCCGCGCGAGGAGGGGCCGCCAGAGGTCCGCGACGGTTGATCGGCTGCGCCCGGCCGGTCGTGACGTGTCACGATCAGGGGCATGACGCGCTTCGATGGGGCCTTCGAGCCGATCGCGTTCTCGACGCGCAGTGGCTTCGACGAGTCGCTGTACCACGGCGCCGCGGTGGCGCTCGGTGCGGACGGCACGACGATCGCCTCGCTCGGCGACCCCGAGATCGCCGTCTATCCGCGGTCGTCGCTGAAGCCGATGCAGGCGACGGCGATGGTCGAATGCGGTCTCGAACTCCCCGGCGACCTGCTGGCGATCGTCTGCGCGAGCCACGACGGCACGGCGATGCACACGGCGGCGGTGTTGGAGGTGCTCGGCACGGTCGGACTGGACGACTCGGCGCTGCGCAACACCCCGTCGTTCGCGCTCGAGGAGGCGGCCAGGATCGATGCCGAGCGTCGCGGGGAGGGACCGACGGCGTTGCACCAGAACTGCTCGGGTAAGCACGCCGGGATGCTCGCCACGTGCTGCATCAACGGCTGGCCGATCGACGACTACCTGGACCTCGAGCATCCGCTGCAGGTGGCGATCACCGCGTCGATCGAGCAGCACGGCGCGCCCGTCGATCATGTCGGCGTCGACGGCTGTGGCGCGCCGACGCACGCCATCGGCCTGGCGGATCTCGCCCGCTCGTTCGCCTCCATCGCGCGGTCGCAGTCGGCCGTTGCCCGGTCGATGTCCGCGCGGCCCGACCTGGTCGGCGGTCGCGAACGCGATGTCACTCGATGGATGGCCGCGCTGCCGGGGCTCGTGATGAAGGACGGCGCGGACGGCGTGATGGCGGGGGCGTTCCCCGACGGCCGGGCGTTCGCGCTCAAGATCGCCAGCGGGGTCGACGGTGCACGGCAGGCCGCGACCGGGCAAGCGTTGCGCGCCCTCGGCGTGGACCTCGACGATCTTGACGGCCCGGTCCCCGCCGGTCCGCGCGTGCTTGGTCACGGCCGCGAGGTCGGGCGGATCGAGGCATTGCCGTGGAGTTCCTGACCCTCGATCCGGCGACGTTCACCTACGGCGCGGCGCAGGAGATCGCCCCGCTGGTTCGGCGGGTGATCGCGGAGAACCCGTCGAAGTTCACGTACCACGGCACCGGGACCTACATCGTCGGTGGTCGTGACGTGGTGGTGATCGATCCCGGACCGCAGCTCGACAGCCATCGCGACGCGCTGCACGCCGCCCTCGTGGGCTGCACCGTGCGGGCGATCCTCGTGACCCACTGCCACGCCGATCATTCGCCGTTGGCGGCCTGGTTGACCGCCGAGACGGGCGCGCCGACCGTCGGTTTCGGACCGCATCTCGACGATCGCTGGGACATCGGCGACGATCCGATCGAACTCGAACCCGAGACGGCGTCCGAGGTCGAGGAGGAGGGGGCGGAGGTGAAGATCGAGGAGTCGATCGACCGCGAGTTCGTGCCGGCCGTCGTGGTGCGCACCGGCGATGTCGCGGCCGCGGCGGACGACTGGACGATGCGGGCCCTGCACACTCCCGGGCACACCTCGAACCACACCTGTTACTCCCTCGACGACGGCGTGACCCGCACGCTGTTCACCGGCGACCACGTGATGGGTTGGAGCACGACGGTCGTCTCGCCTCCCGACGGCGACATGGCGGCGTACTTCGAGTCGCTCCGCGTGGTGGCCGGCCGCCACGACGACGTGCTCATCCCCACCCACGGCCCGCCGATCGCCGAGCCGACGACGTTCGTCGATGGCTTGATCGCCCATCGCCTCGACCGGGAACGTCAGGTGCTCGAGGCGGTGCGCGACGGCTGCACCACGGTCGGCTCGATCGTGTTGCGTCTGTACACCGATGTCGACCAGCGGCTGCACAAACCGGCCGGGCGGAGCGTGCTGGCCCACCTCGCCAAACTCGTCGACGACGGCCGGGTCGTGGTGGTGGACGGAGGTCCGCCGCGACTCGACCGCACGTACGCTCCGACTTGATCCGGTGTGCGGCCGAGATGACAGGCTGCACCGATGAGAATGCGGATCAGCCGCCGCCTGCTCGCCCTGTCGGTCGCCGCCGTCGCGACGGTGGCGGCGTGCAGCTCCGACGACGGCGCGGCTCCGGCCACCGACTCGCCCGCCGCGCCCGCCACCGGCTCGCCGGCGGCCAGCGCACCCGGATCCTCCAGCGAGGCATCGACGAGCAGCGTGAGTGCCGAGACGTCGACGACCGAGACGTCGAACACCGGGGCGCCGACGACCGAACCCGCCACGACCGAGGCGGCACCGGCCGCGATCGTGCCCGATCAGTGGACAGCGGTCGATCCCGGTCCCGGGTGCATGTGCATGGACGGGAGCCCGTTCCAGCTCTGGGACCGGCCGAGCGACCCGACGAAGGTCGTGCTCTACTTCGAGGGCGGCGGCGCCTGCTTCAGCGCCGAGACGTGTGACTTCGACAATTCGACGGCCACCGTGAACCTCGATCTCGGCAGCCCGCCCTCCGGTCGTGGTGGATTGTTCGACCAGTCGAATCCGGAGAACCCGCTCGCCGACTACTCGATGGTCTACGTGCCCTACTGCAGCGGTGACGTGCACATCGGCAACAAGACGACCCAGTACTCGCCCGACCTCACGGTGCACCACAACGGCTACGTCAACGCGACCGCGGGACTCGACTACCTGGTCGCCACCTACCCCGACGTCGAGGAGCTGGTCGTCATGGGTGCGAGCGCGGGTGCCGTTCCGACGCCGCTGTTCGGGGCGCTGGCCGCGGACGAGCTCCCGAATGCCGAGGTGACGACGTTCGGCGACAGCGCCGGCGCGTATCCCGACGTGCCCGCGGTGAACGCTTCGATCGGCGCGGGTCTGTGGGGTACCGACACGATCGATCCGGGTTGGCCGGAGTACGCGGCCCTCACGCCCGAACAGCGCAGCATCCCCGGGTTGTACGTGGTGGCCGGTCAGCACAATCCCGACATCACGTTCTCCCGGTTCGACTTCGCGTTCGACGAGACGCAGGCGTTCTTCGGGTCGATCGCCGGGATCGGGGCCGACCAGCTCGTGACGCTCATCGACCAGACCGCGGCTCAGATCGAGGCTTCGGGCGTACCCCTCGCGACGTACGTGGCGCCTGGTACGACGCACACCATTTCCGTCGGCGACGAGTTCTACGACATGGAGGTGGAGGGGGTCCGCCTCGTCGACTGGTTCCGCGCCGTGTTGAACGGTGACTCACCGCCGGACGTCCACTGCGTGGAGTGCAACGCCCCGTAGGTGCGGGCGCCGGTGAGTCAGTCGGCGACGAGGGCGGAGAGCGACTTCGGGGCGACGGTGCGGTAGGCCTCGGTGATCACCTGGGCGAGTTCGTCGTCGTCACGATCGACGTCGAGTCGGAGCCCCAGCCAGCCGCGATGACCCACGTAGGCGGGGCGGTAGTACCGCTCCGGTTCCGCCTCGACCATCTGCTCCTGCACACCGGGCGGCGCCGCGCACCAGATGCCGAGGATGCCGTCGCCGTGGTGATCGTCGTGGAAGTAGACGAACGTCTTCTTGTCGCGGACGAAGAAGCACGGCGCGCCGTGGCTCAGTCGTTCGTTCGTCTCGGGAAGGGCGAGGCAGATCCGCCGCACCGCGGCGAGCGCACTCTCGGCCGGATCGATCGTCGGTTCTCGTGCTGGCATGTTCGCTCCTCCTCGTCAAACTCCCGTTTGCGTCAAGATTTCCGTGCAACGGTCCTCGGAAATCTTGACGCAAACGAAGAGTTCGGGGGCGCCGGCGGAATCAGGTCGCTCAATTCGGGTCGCTCAGTTCGGGTCGTTCAGATCCCGTCGGCGGCGTCGGCGCCGGCTTCGTCGTCGGCACCCGCGTGACCGGCGGCCGCCTCCCGCTTCAGGCGGTCGAACACGGCCGGCGGCTCTCGCCACGGGTCGGGCAGCGTGCCGTTGCGGGCGGCGGTGATCGTCTGCCACACCCGTTCGGATGTGCACGGCAGGTCGATGTGCCGCACACCGAGGTGGGCGACGGCGTCGATCACCGCGTTCTGGACCGCCGGCGTCGACCCGATCGTGGCCGCCTCACCGATCCCCTTCGCGCCGAGCGGGTTGAGCGGGGTAGGGGTCTCGGTGGAGTGGGCCTCGAACGAGGGCAGATCGGCCGCCGACATCATCGCGTAGTCCGCAAGGTTCGAGGTGACCGGGTTGCCGTCGTCGTCGAAGCGGATCTCCTCGAACAGCGCCTGGCCGATTCCGGCGGCGATGCCGCCGTGCTGCTGGCCCTCGACGAGCAGGGGGTTGAGCACGGTGCCGCAGTCGTCGACCGCCACGTGGCGCAGCAGCGTGACCTTGCCCGTGTCGGCGTCGACCTCGACCACCGAGATGTGGGCGCCGAACGGGAACGTGGCGCCGTCCTGGTGGAAGTCGAACTCGCCGGCGAGCGGCGTGCCGTCCTCCTCGCCGCGTGTGGCGAGCTCCGCCCACGAGAATGCCTGCGCCGGCACCCCGGCGACCCCGATGGTGCCCGCGGAGTTGTCGACGACGATGTCGGCGACGTCGGCTTCGAGCAGCCGGGCGGCGAGTTCCTTGGCCGAATCGATCATCGCCTCGGTGGCGCCGCGCACGGCCGAGCCGCCGAGCTGCAACGAACGCGACCCGCCGGTGCCGCCGCCCGTGCGGATCAGATCGGTGTCACCGTCGACGAGCGTGATCCGGTCGATCGGGATGCCGGTCTGGTCGGACACCAACATGGCGTACGCGGTCTGGTGCCCCTGCCCGTGCGACAGCGTGCCGGCGAACACCGTCGCCGATCCGTCGGCATGGACCTCGATGGCGCCGAACTCGTCGGCACCCCCGCCCGCGGTGATCTCGACGTACGACGCGACGCCGATACCGAGCAGGCGCGGATCGCCCGCGTCGCGCCGTTGCCGCTGCTCGGCGCGCAGCGCTTCGTAGCCGACCTCGGCGGCTGCCCGGTCGAGCGGGAACCCGTACCGGCCGGTGTCGTAGGTGTTGCCCGTGATCGTCGTGTAGGGGAACACGTCGTCGCCGAGGAAGTTCTTCTTGCGGATCTCGATCGGGTCGATGCCGAGTTCGAGCGCCGCCTGGTCGACCGCTCGCTCGACCAGGGCGGTCGCTTCCGGCCGACCCGCGCCGCGATAGGCGCCCGTCGGGGTGGTGTTCGTGACCGCCACCGCGATGTCGAACTCGATCGTGCCGAAGTCGTACGTGCCCTGCGACATCCGTCGTGTACCGCCGGGCAGGAACGACCCGATCGTGGGGTAGCCACCCGAGTCGCCGACGAGGCGCACCCGCAGGCCGGTGAACGTCCCGTCGTCCCGGCAGCCCAGCTCGACGTACTGCACCTGGGCCCGGCTGTGCGGGAGCGCCTTCATGTCGTCGCTGCGCGGCGGGACCCACACGACGGGCCGCTTCGTCATCCGGCACGCCGCGGCGACCACCGAGTACTCGGCGTGGATGCCGGCCTTGCCGCCGAACCCACCACCGACCTGCGGCGTGACGACCCGGACATCGGCACGGTCCATCCCGAGCGCCGACGCGAGTTGCCCGTGCAGCCCGTGGGGCATCTGCGTCGATGCCCAGAACGTCAGGCGCCCGGCGTCGTCGACCTCGGCCGCCGCGCAGTCGGGCTCCATCGGCACCACCGCGATGCGCTGGTTGACGTAGCGCCCGCGCATGACGTGGTCGGCGCCGGCGAGGCCGTCGACCGCCGGATCGACGTGCACCTGGGCCTGGTTGGAACCGTGCGGCTCGAAGATGATCGGCGCGTCGTCGTCGAACGCGGCCTCGGGGTCGACCACCACGGGCAGCGGGTCGATGTCGGCCCACACTGCCTCCGCGGCGTCCTCGCCCTGCTCCATCGTCTCGGCGAGCACGACGGCGATCGGTTCACCGACGAAGCGCACCCGGCCGTCGGCCAGCGGCGGCCGGACGAAGTCGGGATGCACGGGCACGAAGCCGTGATGAGGCGCCACGCCCAGCGTCTCGGCGGTGAGGACGGCGACGACGCCGGGCATCCCGAGCGCATCGTCGACATGGATGGCGCCGAGCACGCCATGGGCCACGTCGGAGCGGACGAACACGGCATGCAGCCGGTCGACGAGTGGCAGGTCGGCCAGATACTTCCGGGCACCCGTGAGCAGCCCCGGATCCTCGGTGCGGGTCACCCGCGTCCCGAGAATCGAACCCGGGCGGGGGTTGGCAGTCGGCATGCTGTCGGTGACGGTCACACCGCCGAACCTACCGCTCGACCGTCGCCTGTCGCCCGGTGACGTCGCGCGCTGGTCAGTCGACGGCGACGACGAGCACGGTGTCGTCGCTCGGGCTCGGGTGGTCGGAGTTCGGGACGAGGTCCGACGCTCGGAACTGATCCGCCGCGACGCACCCCTGGGCGGCGCCGACGTACCAGAGACCCCGGAGATCGCCCCCGCCGTAGCTGGAGTTGGGAGTGACCGAGAAGTACATCAGCTGGGCCTGATCGGCCACGTGGTCGAGGCCGACCATGTGGCCGATCTCGTGCATGAACGTGGCGCGCAACTTCTCGGGCGAGGCGATGCCGTCGACGTCGGCGAGCGCAAAGCCCGTCGTGACGCGCCCGGTGCCCGGGTTGTAGTTGCCGCCGCCGATGCCGATCACGCCGCCGGCCAGGCTCGGCGTCGCCGTCTGGTCGGAGAATCCGATCACCGCGTCGGCTCCGGCGGGAGGGGCGAAGTCCAGCCCGTCGGACGTCGGTCCGACGTACACCAGGTCGAGCCCGGTCGCCTGTTCGACCTGGGCGATCGCCGCGTTCATCTGGTCGACCATCGACTGGTTCGCCCGGTCGACGTTGGCCGCGTACCGGATCGGGGCGCACGGGTTCCACCGCCCGTACGGGGCGGCGATCGACTTCGGTGGGCTCTGATAGAGGAAGCCGTAGGCCCCGTCGGTCGCCGGTGAGGCAGGAACGGTGACCACCGGCGGCGTGATCGTGTTCACCGACACGACCGCCCCGCCCGTTCCGGGCGCCACTGCGGTCGCGTCGAGCCAGTAGCCCATCACGTCGACCAGCAGGTCGGTGCCGCCGAAGCTGAAGAACGAGACCGCACCACCGTTGATCGGAGCGACGACGTGGTTCGGCACGCTTCGTCCGGCGGCGACGTAGTTCAACGACGACGTGTCGGGCTGGGGCGTGTTCGCCGGCCACGTGGTCACGTAGCCGGACGCCTGGGTCCGCGTCGCCGTGACGTTCAGGGCGACCGACTGCACGCCGCTCCCCGGCACGCCACCGCGCCCGAGGATCGGCAGCGTCAGTGCGTCGCCCGAGCCGATCGGCTGCCCACTGCTCGACGGCCCCGGTGTGCGCGTGTCGAGCAGGCGGGCCGGCGTGATCGGTACGAACAATCCGTCGGAACCCGCCGGCGCCGCGGCGCCCGTCATGTACCCGGTGACGTCGACGATGACGTCGGTGCCCTCGAACGAGTACACACCGACGCGTCCGTTCGTGACGCGCGCGATCACCTGGTTGGCCACGGTGTAGCCGGCGCCCGGCACGTTGAGGTTCGACGCGACCGGCATCGCGGTGTCGGCGGGCCACACGGTGAGGTAGCCGCCGGCGCGCGTCTGGGTGGCCGTCACGTTGAGCACGGCCGCCGACGCGTCGCGGGGCACCCCGACGGCCGCCACGTCGACGGTGATCGACGAGTTCGGTGCGAGCGAGGTCGACCGGCGCGTGTCGATCGCCCGCCGTGGCGTGAGCGGCACGAAACGGCCGGCCGAGGCGCTGGTCGCGCCTTCGTACACGCCCTGCACGTCGACGATGTAGTCGGCGCCGATCGACGAGAAGATCGAGATGAACCCGTCGACGCCGAGCGGCACGGTCACCATGTTGGCCACGGTCTGATCGGCCAGGTCGGTGTTCGCCGACGACACCGTCGGCATCGGCGAGCCGGTCGGCCAGATCGACGCATACCCGGCCCCGTCGACATCGACCATCGTGAGGTTGAGCACGACCGCCTGCACCGCCCCCGGCGCGACTCCAGTAGCGGCGGCGACGGCCTGTGTCACCGGGGCGAGCGACAACGATCGTCCGGCGCCGAGCCGTCGCCGGCCGGGATCGGTGCGGGTGTCGAGCACACGGATCGGGCTGATCGGGACGTAGCGCGTCGCCACCCCGATCGAGTTCGCGGACACCTGCTCGTCGGGGGTGGTGTCGGCAGCGAGCGCCGGAACCGATGTCGATCCTCGATCGCTGGCGAGGACGCCGACCACGGTCATCGCCATCGCGACGATGGCGATGATGACGACCCGTCCGCCTCGTGATCGATCGCGGACGAAGGTCATGGCGACCACCATATTCGTGCCGTCGTGCTCGCGGGAATCGAGTCTCCCGGGGCGGATCGTGCTGACCGCGCGGGCTACTGTCGCCCTCAACGCTGCGACGTTCGAACGACGGGGGACGATGGGGGTGAAATTCGGGACGCCACAGCTCGGCGACCTCGGCGCGCCGGTCCGCGGCGTGCAACTCGCCGACGGCGAGGTGTTGGTGCGCGAGGGCGATCAGGCCGACGACGTCTATGTCATCTCGTCGGGCGAACTGGTGGCGACGACCCACAGTGCCCACGGCGACGTGACCGTCGGCAGGATCGGCGAGGGGCAGATCGTCGGCGAGGTCACGGTGATCGCCGGCGGCCGGAGGATGGCGACGCTCACGGCCGACGGACCCGCCGAGGTGAACGTCATCCGGCGCGCCGACTTCGAGCAATGGCTCGACGACCATCCCGAAGTCGCCGATGCGGTGTCGGCCCAGGCGCGTGAACGGATCGACCGCACGCACGTCGTCGCGATGGTCACCGATCTCCTCGGTGCCCGCGACCCCGCGCTCGTCCAGGAGATCGTCGACCGGGTTCGGTGGCGCCGGCTCGAGGCCGGCGACGTGCTGTTCGAACAGGGCGAGAAGTCGGACGCCGCGTACTTCATCGTCGGCGGCCGCCTCATGGTGTCGGTGAAGTCCGATGACGGCCCGACCGGCGACACCTCGGTTGTCGAGGGCGATGGTGAGCGCGTCGCCGAACTCGGTCGTGGCGACGTCGTCGGCGAGCTCGGACTGCTCGATGATGCACCGCGGTCGGCGACCGTTCGTGCCGTCCGCGACTCCACGCTCGCCACGCTGACCGCCGCCACGTTCGAGGAGCTGGTGCTCCGGTCGCCGGCGCTCATGCTCCACGTCGCCCGCGGGGTGATCTCGCGCCTGCGGACCCAGCCCCGGCGGTCGGGTCGCGCCGCATCGCTGACCGTGGCGGTCACCGCGCCGCTCGATCCCGAACCGATGCTCGCCGCCATCGTCACCGAGATCGCCCGGTTCGGTTCGGTCCGGCACCTCTCGAGCGCGCGCGTCGACCGGATCCTCAACCGACCCGACATCGCGCAGGCGGCCGCCGACAACGTCGGGGTCCCGCGACTGTCGGAACTGATCCACGAGGCCGATGTCGGCAACGACCACGTGGTGCTCGAGGCCGATCCGGAGCTGACCGGATGGACCCGGCGGTCCTTGCGCCAGGCCGACCGCGTGGTGTTGATCGTCTCCGCCCGTCCGGACGCCGACGAGCGTCAGCGGATCAACGATCTCGTCGGTCAGCTCGAGGGCGTCGAACACGTCCGGCGAATGTTGGCGATCGTGCACCCGGCGACCGCCGACCGGCCGCGCGGAACCGACCGCCTGCTCTCGGAATTCCGTGCCCACGAGGTGGTGCACCTCCGCGCGGGCAATGACGACCACGTGCGCCGGCTCGCCCGGCTGGCCAGCGGGCACGGTGTCGGGCTCGTCTTGAGTGGCGGTGGTGCCCGCGGGTTCGCCCACCTCGGCGCGTTGCGGGCGCTGCGCGAGTCGGGGGTGCCGGTCGACGCCGTGGGCGGGTGCTCGATGGGTGCGCCGCTCGCCGGCGGCATCGCGCTCGACCTCGGCGATGCCGAACTGATCGCGTTGGCCGAGCAACAGTTCCACCGCTTGCTCGACTACACCGTGCCGGTCGTGGCCCTCCTGAAGGGTCAGCGCATCAGCAAGAACATCGACGAGAACTTCGGGACGTTCGACATCGAGGATCTGTGGCTGCCGTTCTACTGCGTGTCGACGAACCTGACGACGTCTCGGCTCAAGGTTCACCGCCGTGGTCCGAGCGCGGTGGCGATCAGGGCGAGCGTCGCCATCCCGGGAGTGCTCCCGCCGGTCCCGTTCGACGGCGACCTGCTGGTCGATGGAGGCGTGCTCAACAACCTCCCGGTGCAGGTGATGCGCACGGATTCGACGATCGGCACCGTGATCGCCGTCGACGTCGCACCGCAGCGCGGTCCCCGGGCGCGCAGCGATTTCGGCCATTACGTGTCCGGGGTTCGGGCGTTGCGCTCCACGGTCCGTCGTGCGGCCAGCGAGTACCCCAGCGTCTCGTCCGTGCTCCTGCGCAGCATGCTGACCGGTGCCGTGCACAACCAGCAGCGATCGTTGCGCGACGGCAACGTCGATCTGCTGCTGCAGCTCGATCTTCCCGGGGTCGGTCTCCTCGACTTCG
The DNA here is from genome assembly GCA_963752815.1 of Ilumatobacteraceae bacterium. Taxonomy (GTDB): domain Bacteria; phylum Actinomycetota; class Acidimicrobiia; order Acidimicrobiales; family Ilumatobacteraceae; genus Sva-07. Next base: position 1,039,715 of record CAVVZI010000015.1, read on the forward strand.
AGCGCGTCCAGGAGGTCGCCCAGATCGGCTACGACGATTCCGTCGAACGGATCCGGGAGTGGGCCGTCACGCAGCCGTGGCGTGACGGTGACGGATGATCCTGCTGACCCTGCGGGACCTGCGGTTCCGCCTCGTTCGCTTCGTGGTGGTCGTGTTTCTCGGCGCCGTGGTCTTCGCCCTGCTCTTCGTGATGACGGGCCTGGTGGAGCAGTTGAATTCGGAACCGTTCAAGACGCTCGACGGGATCGGCGCGAGCGCGTGGGTGCTCCCGGCGGGTGTGAACGGGCCGTTCACCGCATCGTCGACGATGCCCGCCGCCACGGTGGGCGCGGTGGTTGCCGACGCTGTCGGTCCGGTCGTCACGTCCCGGTCGAGCCTCACCGCGGACGGTCTCGCCGAGGAGGTGGTCGTCATCGGCCACGACATCGGGGGCCTCGGCAGCCCGGACACGGCGTCCGGCCGCCCCGCGGAGGCGAACGGCGAGGTCGTCCTCGACGAGTCCCTCGACATCGATGTCGGCGCGACGGTGAACCTCGGCGGCGTTCCGTTCACCGTGGTCGGCACCACGCGGGACACCACGTTGCTCGCCGGCGTGCCGTTGGTGTTCACGACGACCACTGACGCCCAGGACCTCGTGTTCCGCAGCCGCGACGTGATCAGCGCCGTCCTCGTCGACGGTGAAGTCACGTCGGTCCCCGAGGGGATGAAGCTCATGACGATCGACGACATCGGCCATGACACGCTCCGACCGCTCGACGGAGCGATCGCCTCGATCGACCTCGTGCGGTTCCTGTTGTGGATCGTGGCCGCCGTGATCATCGGCTCGGTCGTGTACCTGTCAGCACTCGAGCGCCAGCGCGACTTCGCGGTGCTGAAGGCGATCGGCACGTCGAACCGGACGCTGCTCGCGAGCCTGGCGCTCCAGGCGGTGCTCGTCGCGCTCGGTGCCGTCGCCCTCGCCGCGATCATCCAGATCTTCCTCGTGCCCGCGTTTCCGCTGAAGGTGACGGTGCCGGACCGTGCCTTCTGGCAGTTGCCGCTGCTCGCGGTGGTGGTGGCCCTCCTCGCCGGAGCGGTCGGCATGCGTCGGGTGGCCCGCGCCGACCCGGCCGCCGCGTTCGCCGGAGCCGGCGGATGAGCGAACTCAAGGTTCGGGATCTCGTGGTCGAGTTCGTCCACGACGGCTACGCCGTGCGGCCGCTCGACGGCCTGTCGTTCGACGCGCCCGCCGGTGAACTGGTCGTGCTCCTCGGGCCGTCGGGATGCGGCAAGACGACGTTGTTGTCGTGCCTCGGCGGCATCCTCACCCCGACGTCGGGGACCATCCAGCTCGGCGACCTCGACGTCACGGCCCTGCGTCGCAGCGAACTCGAGGCGTACCGCCGCGACCACGTGGGCTTCGTGTTCCAGGCCTTCAACCTGATCCCGTCGCTGTCGGCGCGGGAGAACATCGCCCTGCCGATGGTGCTCATCGGACACGACCGGAAGGCGTCGTACGAACGTGCCGATGAACTGCTGGCGATCGTCGGGCTGACCGATCGGGCCAACCACAAGCCGGCCAAGCTGTCCGGCGGCCAACAGCAGCGAGTCGCGGTGGCCCGCGGTCTCGGACACGACCCACCGCTCCTGCTCGCCGACGAACCGACCGCCAACCTCGACCACATCCAGGCCGAGACGATCATCCGCCTCTTGCAGCAGCTGCGGTCCGAGGGGCGTTCGATCGTCGTGTCGACGCACGACGCCAGGCTCGTGCCGATCGCCGATCGGATCGTGCACCTGGTCCCGCACAATGCGCAGGGCGAGCAACCCGCTCATCAGCTGACGGTCGCCGCCGGCGAGTCGGTGTTCGAACAAGGGGATCGGTCCGACCTGGTGTATGTGATCGAGTCGGGCGAGATCGACGTCGTGCGGGTGCTCGCCGACGGTGACGAAGAGCTCCTCAACCGGATCGGAGCAGGCCAGTACTTCGGCGAGCTCGGCCCGTTCCTCGGGTTCCCCCGGTCGGCGTCGGCGCGCGCCCATTCCGAGGTGACGCTCACCGCCTACAGCGCGAAGGAGTTCCGCGAGAAGGTCCTCCATCGCACCTGAGGGGTTCCCGAGCGGCACAATGCGACATGGACATGACGAGCCCGTCCGCGCAGGGGGTGGACGCCGCCGGGATCACGGCGTTCGTCGAGGCGATCGATCGCGACCCGCGAATCGAGCCGCACGGATTGATCATCCAGCGACACGGCCGCCGCATCGCCGAGGGCTACTGGGCGCCGCACACCCGTGGCCAGGCCCGCCTCGTCTACTCGCTCAGCAAGTCGTTCACGGGCACGGCCCTCGCCCTGGCGCTTGATCGGGGTCTGCTGTCGCTGGACGACTTGGTGAGCGATCACCTGCCGGAACTGTTCGAGCACGCCGATGCCAGGACGCGACGGATGCGAATTCGCCACATCGCGTCGATGTCGACCGGCCACGATCGTGAGACGTTGCTCGAAGCAGGGGCGATCGATCGGGACGACCCCGTCCGGGGCTTCTTCGCCATTCCTCCAGACGCCGAGCCCGGCACGCTGTTCGCCTACAACCAGCCGCCGGTGCTCGCGCTCGCCCGGGTCCTCGAGCGCCTCGCGGGGCAGCGTCTCATCGACCAACTGCGACCCGACGTTCTCGACCCGCTCGGTGTCGGAGAGTTCCGGTGGGCCCGGACGGCGGCCGGTGGCGATGTCGGATTCTCCGGCGTGTACACCGATCTCGATGCCGTGGCCCGCCTCGGTCAGCTGTATCTCGACGATGGCGTGTGGGACGGCCGCCGACTCCTTCCCGCCGGCTGGGTCGGCGCGGCCTCCGCGGTGCAGGTGGCCAACCCCGAGCGTGAGGATCCCGACTGGCAGCAGGGCTACGGCTTCCAGCTGTGGATGTCGCGCCACGGCTACCGCGGCGACGGCGCCTTCGGTCAGTACATGGTCGTGCTCCCCGAACTCGATGCGGTGGTCGCGATGTTCTCGTGTACCGAGCCGATGCAGGTCGTCCTCGACGCGATGTGGGAGCACCTGCTTCCGGCGATGCACGCCGACGAGCTGCCGCCGAGCCCTGCCGACGACGTGCTGGCCCGGCGGCTGGCGACGCTCACACTGCCGACCGTCGCCGAGCGGCGAGGCGGCGGCGCGCCCGATCCGCCGGCGATGACCTTCCGTCGTGCGGCTGGCGTTCCGTCGCATTCGACGGTGACGGCGGTCGAGACGAACGGCCGGTCGATGATCGTCCGGGAGGGCGACGCGTCCATCGAGGTCCCGTTGACCGAGGGCTGGTCCCGCGGCGATTCGTCGCTGGCCGCCAGCGCGAGCCGGCTGTCCGACGGACGGCTCGCGGTCGACGTGGCGTTCCTCGCCACCCCGCATCGGTTGGAGATCGAACTCGACCCGTCGACCGCCACCTTCGTCGCCCGCTGGCCGTTCGTTCCGCTGTTCGGCGCCGGCCTGGGTCCGCAGCTCCACTCGATGCGGCCGCCGGATTGACAACGACGTCGGCGTGCCGGTCTGCGCCCCGTACGATGGCGAACCGCAATGCGGCTCGGCAACGTCCACCGCGGTTTCCTCCGCGAGCGGCGCCGACCCGGCCTCTCTAGCTCAATGGTAGAGCAGTGGACTTTTAATCCATTGGTTCAGGGTTCGAGCCCCTGGGGAGGCACCAGGTCAAGGGGGGTTTCTCTGGTCGATTCTCGACGCAGAGGTGACCAACCGGGTGACCAACGCTAAATCGGCTCGACCGCGGTCCGCGATTCGGCCGGCCGCGATCCCGGCCTTGCGCTGCGTTCCCGCCGCGGAATGCCGGTTGGACAAGCGGAGCGTCGGCGAGTAGGCGACGGCGTACATCCAGGAAGGTCGCATCGACGACGCCCGACGATCGAGCGAGGGAGCGGTCGATCACCGTCCACGTCGCGATCCGCACCTCAGGATCGGTCAGTTCCAGGGATTGAGGATGTCGAGGTTGTCGAAGCGCTGGAAGTCCTTGAGGTCTCGGGTGACGACGGTCATGTCGTGGACCAATGCGGTAGCGCCGATGAGGGCATCGCGGAATGGCGCTGGATCTGGGACGTGCAAGGCAGCGGCGCGACGCGCCACTTTGTCGTCGACCGCAATCACTCGATTCTCGAATGCTGCGGTCACGCTCTGGTCGAGCCACTCACGAAGCAGCGCTCCCTGTGCGGGATCGGAGCGCTCCATGAGGAGCACGCCGTGCTCGAGTTCGTGGATCGTGATTGCGGAGATGAACAGCGAAGCAGACGGCACGTGTTCGGCCCAATTGGCAACACCGGGGTTCGCTTTGCCGGTTCGCACCTTGCGAAGTTCGGACACGACGTTCGTGTCAAGCACGAACATCACTCGAACGTTGCGGGTCGTGCCGGGTCCGGGTGCTTGGGAGCAACGAACTCGATGTCAGCGACTCCTTCGGGTTGGGCGAGCAGTTCGAGTGCCCGATGAGTTCCGATGAGGTGCTCGTAGGAGTCGAACGTCAGCAGCACATGTGCGGGTCGGCCTCGATCGGTGATGTACACCGGGCCTGCCTCGGCTGCCTTCTTTGCGCGGCTGGTGTCCTGGTTGAACTCTCGGCTACTCATCTGTGTGGTCATTGCGCCTCCATGTAGGTACATCTCTACAATAGTGCGAGGCGTGTCGGGCCTGCAACCCCCTGACCAGCCTCGACCGGCGTGCTGCAACCCACGGGCCGCGGACGATCTGCGGTACGCGCGGCGCTGCGCGCGATACCGTCGCGGCGAATGGCGAATGACGAGAGCGAGCGCCTCGCCGTGGACGCGGCCGGTGATCCACGGACATCAGCTTGAAAGCGCTGAGCGCCGAGCGCCGTCTCCTGATCCTGCTCCTGTGCGCGCCGCTGCTCGGGTTCATCGGTGTCATGGCCGCGTATGCCGTTCCGAATGCACGGATCGCCGACCACCTCATCGATGCCGAGGGCGCCGGCATCCTCAGCTATGCGTCCCATCCGGGGCCGACGCCGCTCGGCACGGAGGCTGCCCACTACACGGAGTGCACGACGTTCTCACTGGGTCTTGCCGACGTTCCCGGCGAGGACTTCGTCGCCAACGCCCTGCTGGGTACGACGTACACCGGGTGTGAGCGGCTCGGCGCGGCGCTGGACGAGTACGGCGCGAGCGGGGAACTGCCATCCGGCTACTCCTACCTTCGCTACTGGCACGGCTACAGCGTCATCACCCGACCGGGTCTCGGGCTGTTCGGGGTTGCCGGCACGCGCTGGCTCGCGTTCACCTTCATCGCGGTTGCGGTCGGGGGGATGGGTGCTGCGGTGTGGCGTTCGTTCGGCACGGCGCCCGCCGTGCTCCTCGTCGCACCCACGCTGCTCACGACCGACGTGGTGATCGGGAGCCTGTCGGCGTCCACGGCGATGGGAACGGGCAGCGCCTGGGTGGCCGGCTGGTTGTCGTTCCTCCTGGTGAAGAATCGGCCCGCCTGGCGCCGGGCAGCGCTCGCGGCCGCGCTGGCCGGTGCCCTCACCGCCTACCTCGACCTGATGACGACGATGCCCGGTTCGTACGCCCTCACGGTCGCCGGGGCGACGCTCGGCGCGATGGCTGCGGGAGTTCCAACGGCGGAGCGAGGGCTGTGGCGGGTCAGTGCCGCGGCCGCCGGCGGCTGGGCGATCGGATTGGCCGGGATGTGGGCCTCGAAATGGCTCATCGCGTCGTTGTTCGTCGGGCTTTCGACAGTGATGGACGCGGTGACGGACCAGATCGGGTTTCGTCTCTCTTCGGGCACCAACGGCGTCAGCGATTCGCGGGTACGCGGTCTGACGATCAACGTCGAACGGTGGTGGGACCAGCCGCTCACGCCGTGGGTGGTGTTCGGGACGCTCGCCGCAGTCGCCGTCGGCACTGATCAGGTGGCGACGCTCGAAGGGCGACAGTCGGATCGATCGGCGTCTGTTGCGCGATCGTCGCTGTGCCCGTGGTGAGCTGGTATCTGGCGCTGAACAATCACAGCCAGATCCACCCTCAGCTCGTCTACCGCTCGCTGCCGATCGCCTTCGGAGCCGTGGCCGCCCTGGTGGTGGCCGCATCGAGGGGCCCGATCGACCATGCGCGGAGCTCCGTCGAGGGACCATCGGACGTGTTCGTCGCTGACGAACACGCTTTCTAGCGTCCTGAGCCGACGCTGCGATTGGTAGCGGATTGTCGGTCCCCATGTTGTGACCTTCGGCCCTCGGAAGTCCGGGTGAATCGCCGCAACAATCAACGTATGTCTCCGTCCCATCGACCTCTCGTCAGAGTCAGGCGTGCGCTCCTGCTCACAGGCGCCGCCGCCATGGGCGTGACCGTGCTGGCCTCCTGTGGGAATGACTCCTCCAGTGCAGCTGCAGATGACGCAACCGTCCTCGAAGTGAACCTCGGGCGGTTCGTGCTCGAGCCGGCGGTACTCGAGGCGCCCGCCGGAGATCTTGTGCTGCAGATCACGAACACCGATCCCGAAATGGTGCACGACTTCGTCGTCCATGGAAAGGGAACGAAGCCTCTCGCTCCAGGCGAGTCGCAGACGTTGAAGATCCCTGACGTCGAAGCAGGTCAGTACCGGATGTGGTGCGACATGCCCGGTCACGCCGCGGCCGGTCAGACCGGAACGCTGGTCGTCAATCCGGCCCCGGAGCCACTACCGACGTACTGAGTCGAGACCACCGCGTCTCACGCCTTGCGGAACTGTCGGTTGGCGAGCCACCCGAAGGTGGCGATGATGCCGATCGACCACGCGATCGAAGTGACGATGTCGTTGGTGTCGCTGGTGCCATTGGCGAGGCCTCGAACCGCTTCGATCGTCACGTTCACCGGCTGGTGGCGGGCGAAGCCCTGCACGGCGCCGTTCATCGTCTCGATCGGGACCCAGGCACTGGAGAGGTAGACGAACAACAGCACCGGCGCGAACCCGATGAAGTTGGCTGCTTGCGGATCCTTCACGGCGAGTCCTGCCGCGGCGAACACCCAGGTTGCGGCGTACCCGAAGAGCAGGGCGATGCCGAGCGCGGCAGCACCGCTGGCCAGCCCACCGTCGAGTCGGAAGCCGATCGCGAATCCGGCGGCGACCATGACGGCGGCGGCGAGCGCGTTGCGGGCGAGGTCGGCGGTGGTCCGACCCGTGAGCACGGAGATCTGGGCCATGGGCAGGCTGCGGAATCGGTCGATGATCCCGTCGCGGAGGTCGGTGGCCAGCCCCACTCCGGTGGCGCCGGCCGCGAGGGTGACCTGCATGACCAGGACACCGGGGAGCAGGAACTGGATGTAGTCCTGGCCGATGACGGTCTCGACCAGATCGCCGAACACGGCGGCGAGGCCGAGCACGAACATCACCGGCATCACCGCGGCGAAGAAGAGGGACTCGGGGGTGCGCAGGAGGCGCTTCCAGTCGCGGCCGACGACGACGGCGATGTCACGCGACGTCGATCGGGTCGTGACGGGGCGGGACCGAACGGGCGTCGCGCTCCCATCGACTCTGACGGAGGATGCGTTGCCGTCGTCGCGTTCGATCGCCGTGCCGGTGAGGGTGAGGAACACCTCTTCCAAGCTCGGCATCCGCAAGGCGAACTCGCTCGGTTCGGTCTGCGCGTCGTACAGACTCCGGGCTGCCTCGGCGGCGGCGTGGATCCCGTCGGTGGTGGCCGCCGTCATCCGCCGCCCCTCCCGGTCCGGTTGGACGTCGAACCCGGCGGTGCAGAGCGCCTTCGCCGCGGCATCGAGGTCCTCGGCATCGACGCCGACGTCGAGGACCTGACCGCCGATCCGGCGTCGCAAGGTCTGGGGACGATCGTCGGCGATCACTTCACCGTTGTCGAGCACGATCACGCGGTCCGCGAGCCGCTCGATCTCCTCGAGGTTCTGGCTCGTGATGAGCACGCCCGTGCCGCGCCTCGCGATGTCGGCGATGAGGTCCCACAGTTCCAGACGGCTGCGCGGGTCGAGGCCGGTGGTGGGTTCGTCGAGCAGCAGCAACGATGGTTCGCCGATCAGGGTCGCCCCGAGGTCGAGGCGGCGGCGCATCCCGCCCGAGTACGTGCTCACCCGGCGATCCGCCGCCTCGGTGAGGCCGATCAGCACGAGCAGCTCGTCGGCACGAGCACGGCAGTCGCTCGCCGAGATCCCGTACAGACGACCGATCAGCACCAGGTTCTCGCGACCGGTGAGCAGCTCGTCCACCGACGCGAACTGACCAGCGAGCCCGAGATGAGCCCGAACCTCCGCTGCCGACGTGGAGGCGTTCGCCCCGCACACCAGGACACGTGCCCGTCGTCGGGCTCGATGAGCGTCGCGACGATGCGCACGAGGGTGGTCTTGCCGGCACCGTTCGGGCCGAGCAGCCCCACCACTTCGCCGGCGTGGACCTCCAGATCCACCCCGCGTAGCGCGTCGACATCGCCGTACGTGTGGGCGAGTCGGTGCACCTCGAGCACCGGCTCGGTGGCGTTTGCTTTGCAAGACTCGACGATGCGGTCGGACATGGAGTGCCCCCTCGACTCTTTGTAGTACGATCGTACTATAACGAACGGAGACGGAGATGCCAAGAGTCGTCGACCACGACGAACGCCGCCGCCAGATCGCTCGAGTGGTCAGCGACATCGCCGCCGAGCGCGGCCTCAGCGACGTCAGTTTTCGCGAGGTGGCGGGCCGAGCCGGGGTATCGGTCTCCCTCGTCCAGCACTACTTCGGCGACAAGGCCAATCTGCTCAAGACCACGCTCGAGATCCAGTCGGAGATCATGAGCGCCCACGTCGCCGAGCGACTGGCCGACCTCGGCGCCGATCCCGAACCGATCGACATCCTGCGCGGCGTCGCCCGAGCGTTCCTGCCGATCGACGACGTGAGCCGACGCTCGATGCTCGTCTACCACGGATTCGCGGCGGCCGCCCTCACCGACCCGGCGCTCCGGGACAGCGACATGTTCACCAACGGTCGAGTCCTGATCGGCGTCTTCGCCGCGCAACTCGCGCAGATCGGCACCGACGATGCCCGCGGCGACCGTTGATCCCGAAACCGAAGCGACCGGCCTGCTGTCGATGTTGCTCGGACTGTCGATCGCCGTCCTTCTCGAACAGACGAGCGCCGACCGACGCGATCGCCGTGGTGGACGCCCACCTCGACCGATTCGACAACTGACGCTCGTCGAACGCCAGCGCGGGGGTGGGGGAGTCAGACCCCGAAGGCGGCGTTCCGGACGGTCTCGATGTCGTCGTCGTTGCCCAGCAGCTCGACGTCGGCCTGCGCCTGGCGCCCGTAGACGAACATCACGAGTTCGCCGATGGCCCCCCGCACCGAGACCGAGGGGACGGCCTTGTTGCCGATGACCGGGGGCGTTGACGGCGTGCCGTCGACCGTCGGTTCCAGCACCACGCCGACCTTCGAGGGGCGCGTGAGGAGCCGGGCCATGCGCGTGATCATCTTCGTGAGGGCCACCGTCACGGATGGATCGAGCTCCCGCGCTGACCACTCGCCGCCGGCGCGCCGGACGTCTTCGTGATGCACGAAGAATTCACCGGTGTTGACGAGCTTGTCGACCGCCGTGATGCGCATCGGGTTCCACACCGGTGGACCGGAGCGGACGGTCTCGACGAGTTCGGTCCATTCGGTGGCGGCGATCGACGCCTGCACCTTCGCCGCATGGTCGGAAAACGCCGAGATCATGATGCCGGCCGCACCGTCGAGGCGACGCTCCCGCATCGCGAGGTGTGCCGCAAGGTCACGCGTCGTCCATTCACCGCAGAGCGTGGGGGCATCCGGGCCGACCTCGAGGAACAGGTCGCAGAGCGCCTGACGTTCGACTTGCGCCGGGTTGGAGGCCGTGGTCATCGCGTCACGGTACTCGCGATGCCGCAGGCCCTGACGTGATCTCAACTTCCGGGAAACGAGGATGAAACACTCGTCGCCCAATGTTGGGCGGTGGCCTCTGAGACGATGGTGTTGCAGTTGGCCGACCACACGGTCGTGGTCGAGCGCGGATCGTTGACGGTCGACGCCGGTGCGTCCTCGCGCCTGCCCGAGCGCGAGCGGGTGCTCCTCGAAGCCCTCGCCGAGCGACCCGGCGCGGTCGTGTCGAAGCGAGCATTGCTGCGCCGCGTGTGGGGACCTGGCGAAACCGACGAACATGTCGTCGAGGTGACGATCGCCAGATTGCGGCAGCGGCTGGGTGTCGCCGGCGCGGGCATCGAAACCGTGATCCGGCGGGGCTACCGGCTGCGGTCGGCGGCGTCGATCCCTCGCTGACCGCGGAGTCACGCCTCATCCGGGTTGCGCACGAGGGCCGTCAGGGTCAACGATGGTCGGCATGACCGATCGGCACCGTCCATGACCGCTCGACACCTCCTCGTCGAGTCGGAGGGCGACATCGTCACGATCACCCTCGACCGGCCAGAGAAGCGCAACGCCCTGGCCCTCGACGTGATGCTCGAACTCACCGAGACGTTCGAGCACGTCGGGGAATCGGACGCGCTCGGTGTCGTCCTCGCCGCGAACGGCCCGGTCTTCTCCGCCGGTCACAACTTCGGCGACATGGCCGGAGCGTCGATCGACGATGCCGCGCCACCTGTTCGCGGTGTGCACCACCCTGATGGACACGGTGCAGTCGATCCCGCAGCCGGTCGTCGCCCGCGTCCACGCCCTGGCGACGGCCGCTGGCTGCCAACTCGTCGCCACGTGCGACCTCGCGGTGGCGGCGCAGTCGGCGTCGTTCGCCATCCCCGGAGGAAAGGGTGGGCTGTTCTGCCACACACCGCTCGTCGCCGTCGCCCGCAACATCGGCCGGAAGCGGGCGCTCGAGATGGCGCTGACCGGCGATCCGATCGACGCCTCGACGGCCGCCGAGTGGGGTCTGATCAATCGAGCGGTGCCCGACGACGAACTCGACGCCGCCGTGCACGACCTGATCACGCGGGCGACGCGGGGCAGCGCGTGGTCGAAGGCGCTCGGCAAGCGTGGCTTCTACGACCAGATCGGCCTCGACCAGCCATCGGCGTACACCGTGGCGGGCGAGCGCATGGCGCAGGCGGCGATGGAGCCCGACGCGCAGGAAGGCGTTCGCGGCGTTCCTCGCCAAGCGCCACGCGTCGTTCGAGCAGGGTCCGAACGACCGGTCACCGTCGACCGTCCACTGACCGTCTCGCGCCGACCGTCACGCCGCGAGCACCGCGGCTCGGATGTGTGACACGGCACGTTCGCGGTGATTGCGGATCGTGCGGGTGGTCACGCCCCGTTCGGCCGCGATGACGCTCGACGACTCGCTGCGCAGCAGGTCGCGGATCAGCTGGAGGTCGTCGTCGGGGACACCGTGGAGGCGGGCCGTGCGGACCACGTCGGCGAGTCGCTCGATGGCGGTGGCGGGTGGGGCCGCGGCCCGCAGCTCCATCCGATCGATCGGGACGACCTGCTCGGTCGCCGCCAGTCGGCGCAGCGGTCGCTGGAACGCCTGATACCGGGCATCGGAGATCAAGGACTCGGCGACGTGATGGGATCGCCTGGTCGTGTCGTACCGGCGGAGTGCGATCCATGCCGCGGCCACGATGATCTCGGCCGGGTCGACGTCGTCGTGTTGGCTGCGGTGACGCATCGCCTGGCTGATGAGCCCGCCGAGGATGCGTTGGATCACGATCCGTCCGGCGAGTTCGTCATCCCGGGCGCGCTCGATCAGTTGCACCAGGATCGCGTCGGCGACCGTCGGGTCGACACCGCGGCGCACGTTGGTCGCATCGATCAGCTGCTGGAGGTCGTCGAGGCCGTCGAGGATCTCCGCCAATGGCCCCTCGCCGACCTCGGCCGACCACGATCGCGCTCGACGCAGACTCGGGCGGTGGTACCGCAGGCGTTCCCATTCACGGCCGAGTTGTGCGGTGTAGGCGTGGAGTTGACGGTTCATGCCGGCACCATCTCGAACCGGCCTCACCGGCCGCCTCACCGCCCGACCGCCGAGCCTTCACTGCACGACTCACAGTGGTTCGCCGGGAGCCCGAACACACTCACAGCCCCAGCTCAGAGCACGTTTTCCCGTTCGGGCCCGACGTGACCCACTCGGAGGCGTGGAACCGCACTTCATCCCACCCGTCGACGTGATCGACGCCGACGACCATCGCCTCCGGGTCGAGATCGGCACGTCGCGTGACACGGTCGCCGATCTCGCCGACGCGCTGGGCGTGCGCGCCCCGTTCGGGCTCGAGATCGGTGGCGTCGTCGTCGCGCCACAGCGGCCACTGGTCGAGGTCGAATCGCTCGTCGAGGGCGCCAGGCTCGCTCCCGTCGCCGGACCGTCCGTGCCACGAACCGCCGCCCGACGGCGACAGTGCGTTCGAGTTCGCCATCGTCGCCGGTCCCTCGTGCCGACCATGGGCGGCGCTGCCGACCGGTCGCCACGGCGTCGGCCGATCCCCCGCCCTGGCGCTTCACCTCGATGATCCAGCGGTCGAACTCACATCACGCGCTGCTCGTCGTCGACCGGTCGGTCCGGATCGTCCAGTTGACCGGTCGGACACCGATCGACGTGATCACGTTCGACGGATCCGCGCCCGCGCTCGACGACATGGGTGGCGTGGAGGTCCGTCCCGGTGATGTCGTCGCTATCGGTACCAGTCGGATCGTGCTGCGGGTCGCGGCCGCCGACGCGGTGTCGACGGCGACGCGCAACGACGTGCACGCCTCGACGATCGGGCGAGCGATCGGCGATCCGTGGCATCGAGAACTGCGCCGGGGGCCGGCGCCGCCCGACGACGCAAGCGACGAGCCGATCCCGCTTCCGGTGCGATCGCCGCTCGATGCGTTCCCGCCGGCGACGGCACTCGTCGGCGCGGGCGTGGCGGCGCTCGGTGCGGTCGTCCTGGCCGCGGTGCTCGGCCAGGCGATGTTCGCGGTCATCGCGCTCGTCGGTGCCGCCGCGTCGTTCGCCACCTGGGTGGTGGGCGTGATCGGGGTGCTGCGTCGTCGGGCCCGCGCCCGGCAGTCCGATCGAGCCGCCGACGAGCGCTTCCATCGACGCCTGCGCGAGCATCACCGCGCCGCCGGCGACCGGCATCGGGATCGGAATCCGGAGTTGATCGAACTGATCGACGACGCGCTCGGGGAGCGGCGCCTCGTGTGGAGCCGGCGGGTCGCTCGGGACGGGGTGCGGGTGGTGCTCGGTCGCGGCACGCTGATGCTGGCACCGGTCATCGAGTCCGGCGACTCGACGAAGCCCGACCCGTCCGCCGTTCAACTCGCGGCCGTCGAACAGGAGTCGCGTTTCGCCGACGCGGCGATCCCCGTCGTCATCGCGCCGGCCGAGGCGTTCGCCGTCGCCGGCCCCTCGCACGCGGTCGCGGCGCTGCTCCGATCGCTCGTCGTCCAGATCGCCACGACGATCGGTCCGGCCGACGTGCAGATCGTGGTCGTCTCCGACGACCAAGCCGGCTGGGAGTGGGTGTCCTGGCTGCCCCAGGCGCGGGGCGGACCCGGTGGGGCGTTCGTCTTCGGCACCCACGAACTCGAACGTCTGGCCGACATCGCCTCCACCGCCGGGCCGCTCGACGATCGGCGGATCATTCTGGTCGTCGATGCTCCGGCCGCGCTCACCGTGCGCACCGGACCGCTGCGGCGATTCGTCGGGAGCGACCGGGTGAGCACGATCGTCGGCTGCGTGGCCGGTGCCGCCGTGCCGAGCGTCTGTCGGCGGGTGCTCACGATCGGATCGACGGGGCGAGCGGAGTGGAGCGGGCTGCGGCGGGACGACGATCCGATCATCGAACACGTCCTGATCGCCGGCCTCGGCGAACCGGTCGCCCGGCAGGTCGCACTCGCGCTCGCCGGTCTCGTCGACCCAGAGGACGTGGCCGACTCGGCCGCAGGGGTGCAGGCGACGCTGCCATTCAGCGCGCTCCGTCCCGAACTCTTCCTCGGCGGCGCCGCCAGGATCGTCGAGGAGTGGCAGGCCGCTGGCGATGATCCGCGCCTCGCCGTCGTCATCGGGGCCTCGGCCGATGGCGTCGTCGAACTCGACCTCGGTCGTGATGGACCGCACGCCTTGATCGCGGGCACGACCGGGTCGGGCAAGAGCGAACTGCTCCGCACGATGGTCGTCGGCCTCGCGACGCGGGTGTCGCCTGCCCACCTGCAGTTCGTCTTCGTCGACTACAAGGGCGGCGCCACGTTCGACGGGTGTCGCACGCTCCCGCACACCGTCGGAGTGGTGACCGACCTCGACGGTGGCCTCGCCGAGCGCGCCCTGGCGAGCCTCGAAGCTGAGCTGGCGCGTCGGGAACAACTCTTCCGTGACGCGGGTGTCGCCGATCTCGGCGACTACCGGGCGAGCGGGCGCGCCGCACTGTCCCGTCTCGTGGTGATGATCGACGAATTCGCCACGATGGCGCACGACGTACCCGGGTTCCTGGCCGCGCTCGTCGGGATCGCCCAGCGCGGTCGCAGCCTCGGGGTGCACCTCGTGCTGGCGACGCAGCGGCCCGCCGGGGTCGTGAACGACGACATCAGGGCGAACACCAATCTGCGCCTCGCGCTGCGGGTCAACGATCGCGCTGACGGGATCGACGTCGTCGGCGACGGTCTCCCCGCCACGTTCCCGAGACAGCGGCCGGGCAGGTGTGTCGTGCGACTCGGACACGACGAGTTGGTCGTGTTCCAGGCGGCCTCGACGGCTGGCCCGCGGCCCAACGGCCGCCGCGTCCTGTCGGTTCGACGGTGGCCGGTCGGCCCGACCACGTCGCACGGCGGGGCCGGGCCGCGCTGTGACGAGCTGTCGATCCTCGTCGACTCGATCAGGGAGGCTGCCGAGATGACTGGGTCGGTGGCGGACGGCCGCGTGTGGCTCGAACCGCTTCCGGCATTGCTGGAAGCGGGCGCGGTGACGGACTGTGTCGCCCGCGCCGATCCGGGCAACGGCGGGGGACCGCACGACGCCGTCGGGCTGATCGACGACCCGGCACGGCAGACCCGTCGTCCCCTGCGGTGGGATTGCGCGGCCGGCAACCTGATGCTCGTCGGGGCGATCGGATCGGGCGTGACGTCGACGATCGTGTCGCTCGCCGCCGCGGCGTGTCGGACGTCGTCGCCCCACGACCTGCATCTCTACGTCATCGACGGGTACGGCGACCGGTCGCTCGACGGTCTGGCACAGGTCGCGCACTGCGGCGGGGTGATCCGGCTCGGAGAAGTGGAGCGCGTCGATCGGCTCCTGCGGCGGCTCGATGCCGAGATCGATCGGCGCGCTGCCGACCGGGCCGACGCCGATCCGAAGATCCTGTTGATCGTCGACGGCATCGGCGCGCTCCGGCGCTCGCTCGACGCGATCGACCGGCTCCCCGTGCTGGCCTTGCTCGACCGACTCCTCGAGGAGGGTCCGGCGGCCGGGATCACGGCGTGCTGTTCCACTGACGGCACGGCCGTCGGCGCGCCGATTCCGGCCGCCGATCGCTGGGTCTTCCGGGTCGACGAGCACGCCGCGGCCCAACTCGCCGCTCACTCGGGTGGCCGGGCCGTGTCGGGGGATCGCCCACCAGGTCGGCTCCGACTCATGTCGTCGGGTCTCGACGCCCAGATCGCTCTGGGTGCCGACGGCTTGGCGGAGCTCCCCGGTCGGGCCGCGGGTGTCGGACCGCCGGCGATCGAACTGCTCCCGGCGTGGATCGATCCCGCCGGATTGCCCGCCAGCGGAATCCGGCAGACGACAGGCCGATCGGTCCGTCAGCTCGTGCTCGGTCGCCGGGCCGATGACCTCGAGCCGGCGTTCCTCGACGTGCCGGCCGGCGACCACATCTTCATCGGCGGTGCCGGCCGGACCGGAACGTCGACAGCGCTCGCGCAGGTGGCCGCGGCGTGGCGCTCACTGGAGGGGGAGCGATCAGTGGTCGAGTGGCGGCCGTCGCCGGCCGGGTCGGCGAGCTGGATGAACTCGACGAGCTGGCCGGGGGTGCCGCGGCCGGCAACCGCGGACGCCTGCTCCTCGTGATCGACGATGCCCACCGGGTCGACGACACCGACGGCGCGATCGCCACGATCCTGAAGCGAAGTGACGGTTCGATCACGATCGCCGCGGCGGCACGGCTCGACGCGGTCCGGTCTGCCTACGGCCATTGGACCCGCGAGATCGCACGGAGCCGATGTGGGGTGATCATGACGGCCGCCGGTGAGGTCGACGGTGATCTGTTGGGCGTCGTGCTCCCGCGGCGCACGCCGATCCCGGCTCGTCCCGGGCTCGGCTGGATCATCGACGGGCGCGGTCATCGACTCGCGCAGTTCGCTGGCAGACTGCCCGTATGACCAGGATCGTCACGGTCGGCGCAGCCCAGATGGGTCCGGTGCAGCGGGCCGACGATCGCCTGACCGTCGTCGATCGACTACGGGTGATGCTCGCGGAGGGCGCCTCGCAGGGCTGCGACCTCGTCGTGTTCCCCGAGCTGGCCCTCACCACGTTCTTCCCCCGGTGGTACCTCGACGACATCACCGACGCCGACCACTTCTACGAGACGTCGATGCCGAACGAGGCCACCCAGCCGTTGTTCGACGAGGCGCGCGACCTCGAGATCGGGTTCTGTCTCGGCTACGCCCTGCTCGAGACGGCCGACGACGGCTCGGTCCATCGCTGGAACGTGCAGACGCTGGTCGAGCGCGACGGCTCGATCGTCGGCACGTTCAAGAAGGTGCACATCCCCGGCCACGAGTCCAACGAGCCCGGCCGGCCGTTCCAGCATCTCGAGCGGTACTACTTCGAGCCGTCACCGGTGGGGTTCGGCGTGTGGGACGCGTTCGGCGGACGGGTCGGGATGATGATCTGCAACGACCGCCGCTGGCCCGAGTCGTACCGGCTGATGGGGCTCCAGGGCGTCGAGCTCATCCTGTGTGGCTACAACACGCCGTTGCACTACGCACCCGATCCGAGCCAGGATCCGCTGCAGGGCTTCCACAACCAGCTGGTGATGTCGTCGGGCGCGTACCAGAACGGGACGTTCGTGGTCGGCGTCGCCAAGGGCGGGGTGGAGGAGGGCGTCGACTCGCTCGCCGAGTCGTCGATCTTCGGGCCGTCCGGTGAGCTGCTCGCCCGGGCGACCACGAACGACGACGAGCTCGTCGTCGCCGAATGCGACCTCGACTGGTGCGGCCAGTACAAGAACACGCTGTTCGACTTCGCCCGCTACCGCCGCCCCGACGTCTACGGCCCCCTCACCGCCCCCCCGTCGAACTGACCCGGTCCACGTTTGCGTCGGGATTTCCGAGGCGGGGTTCTCAATTTTTCCGACGCAAACGATGATCGGAGGGGTGCTGAGGCCTGTGTTGAGGCTTGTGGTGCTTGCGGGGCTGCGGGAGAGTTCACGCGGCGGTCACAGGGGGTGGGTTTCGCTCGGCGAGCATGTTTGACAAACTGTTAAGCGTGACCGACACCATCGATCCGGGGATCATCGACGCACCGCCCGCCGATCCGGTCGACGAACCCGTCTCGCTCACGGTCAACGGCACGCCGGTCACGGTCCGCTCGGGCCACCCCCACCTCCTCGCCGCGCTGCGCGAGGAACTCGACATCACCTCGCCGAAGGACGGCTGCTCACCCTCGGGCCAGTGCGGTTGCTGCACGGTGCTCATCGACGGCAAGGCGACGGTGTCGTGCCAGTACGACGTGGCCAAGGCCGCCGGCAAGTCGGTCACGACGCTCGAAGGCGTCGAGGAGGAGGAGCGGCAGCGCTTCGCCGATGCGTTCGCCGCGTGCGGTGGCCTGCAGTGCGGGTTCTGCATCCCGGGAATCGTGATGCGGGCGAAGGCGCAGATCGACAAGAAGGGCGACTCGCTCACGAAGGAGGGCATGGCGCCCCATCTCGGCGCCCACCTGTGTCGCTGCACCGGCTACGTGAAGATCTTCGACGCCATCGACGCCGTCGCGCACGGCAGGACGTCCGAGCCGAGCCTCGCCGGCACGGTTGGCGGGTCGGGCGCGAAGTACGAGGCGGCGGAGCTGACCCTCGGCGACCGTGGGTACATCGACGATCTCCGCGTGCCCGGGATGTTGCACGCCGCGCTGCACCTCACGGCGCACGCCCGGGCCGACATCGTCGCCATCGATCCCACCGTCGCGCTTGCGGCACCGGGCGTCGAGGCGGTGTTCACGGCCGCCGACCTGCCGGGTGAGTTGCGGGTCGGCATCATCTACAAGGACTGGCCGGTGATGATCCCGGTCGGGGGCCGCACCTCGTACGCCGGTGACGTGCTGGCGATCGTCGTGGCCGACACCCGCGCCCACGCGCGCGCCGCCGCGGAACTCCTGGAGGTCACCTACGAGGTCCTTCCCCCGAACACCGATCCGGTCGCGGCCCTCGCCGACGGTGCGCCGATCTCCGTGTGGGGGACCGACAACAACGTCCTGTCGACCAGCGCCTACCGGCGCGGCGACGACTTCGACGACGCCTTCGCAGCGAGTGCGTTCACGGTCCACGAGACGTTCGACACGCAACGGATCGAGCACGCCTTCCTCGAGCCAGAATCGACCCTCGCCGTGCCGAGCGGCGACGCCGACGACCGCCGCCTGCACGTGTATTCGGGCGGTCAGGGTGTGTGGGACGATCGCAACGACATCGCCAGCGTCCTCGCGCTCGACAACGAGCGGGTGACCGTCGAACTCGTCTCCAACGGCGGCGCGTTCGGCGGCAAGGAGGACATGAGCAATCAGGCCCACGCCTCGCTCGCGGCGTGGCTCCTCGACCGGCCGGTCAAGTGCACGCTGTCGCGCGAGGAGAGCCTGCGGATGCACGCCAAGCGGCATCCGATCCACTTCGAGTACTGGGCGGGCTGCGATGCGGACGGCCGGCTCACCGCGTTGAAGGTGCGTGGCATCGGCGACTCGGGCGCCTACGCGAGTGTCGGGATGAAGGTGCTCGAGCGCGCCGCGGGGCATGCGTGTGGCGCCTATCGATGGCCTGCGCTCGACATCGAGACGATCGCCGTGCGGACCAACAACCTGGTGTGCGGGGCCTTCCGTGGATTCGGCGCCAACCAGGCGCAGTTCGCCCTCGAGGGCGTGCTCGACCGGCTTGCCGAGCGGGTCGGCATCAGCGGATGGGAGATCCGCAAGCGCAACGTGATCCGCCCCGGTGACGAGTGGGGCCCCGGTCAGATCATGGACGACGGTGCCGGCGGCGCCGAGGCCTGCCTCGACCAGATCAAGGCCTCCTACGACGCGGCGATCGCCGACGGCAAGGCGGTCGGCCTCGGACTGGGCCTCAAGAACTCGGGGCTCGGCAATGGCTTCCGTGAGGTGTCGAAGGCCGTCGTGCACTTCCATCCCGATGTCGACGGTGCGCCCGGGCGCGTCGAGGTGCGCCACGGATGGACCGAGATGGGCCAGGGCGTGCACACCGTCGCGCTCCAGGTGGCGGCACAGGAACTCGGCATCGCGCCCGAGCGCATCGACGTGATCGTCGACACGTCCCGCGAACTCGGCTTCGGCCAGACCACCGGATCGCGCGGCACGCTGATGACCGCCGGCTCGGTGAGCGAGGCGTGCGCCGCCGCGATCGCCGCTGGATGCGCGCCGGGCGTCGACTACGAGGGCGAGTACGTCATCGATTGGACCCAGAAGCTCGGCGATCCGAACGTCGAGCATCCGACGATCCACTCCTGCTTCAGCTTCGCGACGCAGATGGTGATCATCGATCGCGAGTCGGGGAGCATCGACAAGGTGGTCGCGGTCCACGACGTCGGCCGGGCGGTCAATCCGCTGCTGGTCGAGGGACAGGTCGAGGGAAGTGTGCACATGGGGCTCGGCTATGCGCTGAGCGAGGACTTCCCGACCGATCCCGAGACCGGTTTCCCGACGAACATGACGCTGCGCTCGCTCGGCATCCTGCGCGCCAAGGATGTCCCGGAGATCGAGGTGCAGATCGTCGAGGTGCCGCAGCCTCGCTCGCCCTACGGCATCAAGGGTGTCGGCGAGATCGGTCTGGTGCCCACGGCACCCGCCGTCGCCGCCGCGCTCCACGACTACGACGGCGTCTGGCGCAACGCCTTGCCCATGGGCCTCCCCAACCACCGCGACGCCGAATAGCCGCCCTCAGCTCTCGTTTGCGTCGGGATTTCTGAGGACCGGTCCTCAGAAATCCCGACGCAAACGACGTTTGGCAGAGGAGGATTGGGTCAGTCAGGTCGTCCGGTTGGGCGGATCGCCGAGGAGGTAGCGGGGGCCGGTCCCGAACCGCGCCGCGGCGTCGTCGGGGTTGTACAGGGCGCAGGTGTCGAGACTCAGACAGCCGCAGCCGATGCAGCCGTCGAGTTTCTCCTTCATCGCTTCGAGCATGGCGATCCGCTCGTCGAGGATCGGCTGCCACGAACTCGCCAGGCGCGCCCAGTCCTTGTGCGTGGGGTGCGAGCTTCGGGAAGGGAGTGGAGGGCGTCGCGGATGTCGCTCAGCGGGAGCCCGACCCGTTGTGCCACGCGGATGAAGCCGACCCGCCGGAGCACGTCGGCGCGATAGCGGCGGTGCCCGGCGTCCGTGCGCTCGCTGTGGATGAGGCCATTCTCCTCGTAGAACCGCAGCGCGGATGTCGCCACGCCGGACCGCGCCGCGACCTCGCCGATCGAGAACGTCTTCACGGCCGGCCACCTTCGTACTTGACTTCAACCATGGTTGAAGTCTTACGGTAAATCGCCATGAGCACAACCGAGACGACGATCGACACGGACGCCGTCGCCAACCTCGACGACCTGGCGGACGGCGCGATGCGCATGGTCAAGGTCGACGGCCACCGCGTCTGCCTGATCCGCACGGCGGGCGGGGTCCATGCCCTCGACCACGCCTGCCCGCACGAGGGCTACGGCCTGACCCAGGGCGAACTGAACGGCGATCTCCTCACGTGCGCGTGGCACAACTGGAAGTTCCGCGTCACCGATGGCACGTGTGTGCAGGGTGAGGAAGGCGTGACGGCCCACCGGGTCGATGTCGACGACGCCGGCGACATCCGGGTGTCGATCACCCGCCCCGATCCCGAGGTGGTGCGCGGCCGCACGCTCGTCAGCCTGCGCCGCGGCATCGCCAAGGACTACACGGGCCAGGTCGCCCGCGACGTGGTGCGCCTGCTGCAGGCCAGCGCCGACCCCGGTGAGCTGATCTGGGAGGCCGTCGCCCACGGTGCACCGCGTGCCGAGTTCGGTTGGGGGCACTCGATCGCCTCGGCGACCGATTGCCTGACGATGGTCGACCTGTACGAAGGCGACCAGCGCGCCCTGCCGCTCGTGCAGGGGATCGTGGGGATCGCCGAGTCGGAGCGGGATCGTCCGCTCAACTCGCTGCCCGTGCCCGCCCGCGGTGACGAAGCCACGCTCACGAGATTCCGCGCGGCGGTCGAATCCGAACGGACGGCCGATGCGCAGGCCCTCGTCCTCGCGGCGATCGAACGTGGCGACACCGCGGACGATCTGCGGCGCTGGTTCACCGCCGTGGTCAGCGACCATCTGCTCTCGTACGGCCACGGCGCGATCTACGCGCAGAAGGCGTTCGAACTCCTGGCGATGATCGGGTGGGAACGGGCGGCGACCGTGCTGCCGCACCTCGTGCCGACACTCGTGTACGGCACGCGCGAGGACAAGTTGCCGTACATGCGGCCGTTCGTCCGTGGCCTCGATGCGCTCGATCTGACGATGCTCGCCGGCGTGCCGATCGTCGAGGGCTGGACGGACGACGGCACACTGCGCTCGACGTTGCTCGGCCCCGACCGGCGAGCGGCGCTCGACGCGACGGTCGCCGCGTTGCGCGACGGCGCCGGCATCGACGGCGTCCTCGACACGGTCGTGCACACGGTGAGCGATCGCATGCTGCGGTACGACACCGACGGCGAGTTCGATTTCGCCGACGACTTCGGGTGGCTCGACATCACGCACGGCCTCACGTACGCGAGCGCCACTCGCTGGCACCACGACCAGGCGATGTCACGCGACGACGGGACGACGCCCGACCTCGTACGGCTCGCGTTGTACACCGCGTTCCTCGCCCAGTGGACCGGCCGCCACGAATGGCACGCCGGGGTGGGGGAGGAGCACGACGTCGAGCCGCTCGCCCCCGACCTCGACACCTACGGTCGCGAGCTGCAGCGTGCCTCGTTGCTCGATGGCACCTCGGCCTTCATCGTCCACGCGCACGCGGTGAAAACGAGCCGTGCCGCCTCGGTGGAGGCGGCACGGATGGATTCGGTTCGCCCGCTCGATGCGACGGCACGGTTCATGGCCGCACCGAAGCTCGAGCGGTTCGTCGCGGCGACGGTCGAGCGGTCGATCGACTTTCTGAACGGTCGCACGCCGCGCGATTGACCTCCCGTCAGTCGGTCGTCGGTTCGTCAGATTCCGGCGACCGATCGGCGGGGGCGGTGAGTGCCGCGAGCTTGGTGGTCGCCTCGGCGATGATCGCCCTGGCCTGTTCGATCTGCTCGGTGGTGCCGACACGACGGATTCGTCGGGCCTGCCCCACCATCTCGAACACCAGGGCGCGCATGTCGCCCGAGCGATCGGACGACGGCACCTCGCTCCACGGTGGAGCGGCGTCGTCGCCCTGTTCCTCCACGTAGTAGGCGAGCATCGTGCGACCGCGGTCGGTCAGCTCGAACTGGAGCTTGCCGCCCACCTCGGTGGAGGTGATCGACCCGCGATCTTCGAGCTTGCGCAGCGCCGGATAGATGGCGCCCGGACTCGGACGCCAACGGCCTTCGCTGCGGGTCTCGAGTTCGGTGATCAGCTCGTAGCCGTTCATCGGACGCTCGGACAGCAGGGTCAGGATCGACGCCGCGACGGCGCCTCGCTTGGCCCGGTGCCGTCCGCCGCCGCCTCGGCGCCCGTGATGCGGCCCGCCCCGGTCGTGTTCGGAGTAGTGGAAATGTCGGTGATGCATGGTGCGTGTTCCTCTGCGTGTTTTGTCTGTGAAGTAGTTCAAGAGGAACCTCCTTTCGATATATCGATAAAGCTAACGATATATCGAAAGGGGCACAACCCTGCGTGGCAGAAATGTTCCGGGACGTCGCGAAATCAGCCGACCATGCCGTAGGCGCGGGTCGGAGTGAGCTTCAGGAGGAGCCGACCGTCGTCGACCATCGCTTGGCGGTACTCGTCCCAGTCGGGATGCTCGCCGGCCACCGTGCGGTAGTACTCGACGAGTTCGTCGACCGTCGCGTCATCGACCGCGGCGGCCACCGGCGCGAGTTCGGCCTCGGCCTCGATCACCGCGTAGGCGTAGAAGTCGCTGCGGTTCACGTGCAGCGACACGCGCGGGTCCCGTCGCATGTTGGTGGTCTTGGCCCGGCTGTCGGTGATCGAGATGCGGATGATCCCGTCGTCGCCCAGTGCGTACGCGATGTTCGACGACTGTGGTCGGCCGTCGGATTTGAGCGTGATCAGGATTCCCTGGCGTTGGTCGCGAATGAAGTCGAGTGCGGTGGCGAGTTCCATGGACGGGCCAACCGGCCGGCCGCCGCTCGTGTTCCGGATCAGACGATCGTGCGCTCGATGGCGTTGGCGCGGGCGGCTTCGATCTTCGCCGTCGTGAGTTTCGGCGCGGCGAACACGAACAGCACGAAGTACGCCGCTCCCGCGATCAGCCACGGCATGCGCAGGGCCAGCTCGCGTGAGCCGAACGCGTCGGTGACCACGACGATCAGTCCGCCGATCAGCGAGCCGATCGGCATCATCCCCCACGCGAAGAACCGGTAGACGCTGTTGACCCGGCCGAGCAGGTGATCGGGAATGATCGACTGGCGCAAGCTCACCGTGATCACGTTCCACAACACGCCGACGCCGATCTCGACGGCGAACAGGAACCACACCGCCGGCCACCAACTCATCAGACCGATCAGGAGCGTCGTGACGCCACTGGTGATCAGGGTGAGCCACAGCGACGGACCAGCGCCGAGCCGCCTGGAGACGGACGCCGCGGTCCAGCCGCCGATGACGCCGCCGACCGCCCCACCGGTCGTGAGGATGGCGAACGCGGTGGGCCCGTGTCGAGCACCTCCTGACCGAACAGGATGAGGATCGAGCCTGTGACCATGCCGAGCGCGTTGAGGCATCCGAGGATGATCGCCATCGGTCGCAGCAGTTCGTGGTGCCAGAGCCAGCGGAAGCCCTCCGCCAGTTCGGCCCGCCACGGCTGCCGCTCCGGCGCGTCGTCGTGCGCCACGGGGCGGCTGCGCGGGATCAGCGCGATCAGTGCGGCCGACACGGCGAACGAGGCGGCGTCGACGAAGAACGGCAGGCTGAACGACACCGCGATCAGCAGCGCGCCGAGCGGCGGGCCGATGAACGTGTTGGCGATCATCTCGGTGCTCCACATCCGCCCGTTCGCCTTCTCCAACTGGTCGGTGTGGACGATCGAGGGCATGAACGTCTGGGCCGAGTTGTCGTACAACACCTCGGCGATCCCCATCAGCAGCGTGGCGAGGATGATGACGCCGTACAGGATCATGTTGGTCGGGATGGCGATCGTCTCGTCGGACGACCACGTCCGGACCGGGGAGCGATGCCCTGCCGGTTGAGCACGGCGAACGCCACGGCCAGCGTCAGGATGGTGCGTGCCATGTTCGACCAGATCATCAGCGTGCGGCGATCGTGGCGGTCGGTGATGACGCCGGCGGGCAGGGTGAACACGAGCCACGGCAGTCGCTGCGCCACGGCGACGAGGGCGATCAGGATCGGATTGCGCGTGACCGCCGATGGCGAACCACGGATAGGCGATGACCCCGACGCCGTCGCCGAGGTTCGAGATGGTGCTCGCCGAGAACAGCTTGAAGTAGCTGGGCCCGAGCCGTCGCTTCGGGGTCGCCGGATCGTCGGATTGGAGCGTCTGGTTGTCGGCCGGCGTGCTCATCGACGCTCCTCGGTGGGAACCGCGGCGACGGTGGCGAGCGTGGCGTCTGGGGACGGTGTGGCCACTTCGGGCAGCACCGGGTGGGCGGTCGGGTAGGCGGCGGCGATGAAGCCGTACACCACGTCGCCTTCGCGGGGGAGCATGGTGAACTCCTCGGCGAGCAGGTCGACGCGATCGAAGAACTCGTGGAGCCGTTCAGGGGCGATGCGGGCATGACGGAGCGTCGAGCGCGTCTCCCGCGCCGCCGGCACCGCCTCGGCGATCGCGGCGGCGAGGAAGTTCGGGGCCACCGCGCCTTCGGGCAGCGCGCTCTCGTCGTAGACGATCGTGCGGCCGGTGCGCCCGTAGAACTTCTCCTCCATCGCCCGGACGCGCCGCGTGCGGACCACCTGCAACATCCCCGCCTCGACGAGCACGTCGACGTGATAGGCGAGCGACGACTTCGGGCGATGGAGCGCCAGCGCCAGCTCGGTGACCGTCGCCGCGCGATCCATCACGAGGTCGAGGATCTGGGCCCGCAGGGGGTCGACGATCGCCCGCATCTTCTCGGGGGTGTCGGCCGCCACGGTGGCGGCCAGTTCGTAGTCGGGGACCATTCCGCCATTATGTCCGAACATTCCCGGACGTTCAAGAGTTTTCGGACGTTGTGGTCAGCCGCGTCGGACCCGACCCCTCATGGCCAGGCTGGCCAGGCCGAAGCTGACCACCATCAACGCCAACGTCGCGGCGAGGCCTTCGGCCAGCGTTCGGAACTCCCAACCGGTGATCAGCGAACGCAGCCCGGCGAGCACGTAGGTGACCGGGTTGTAGTCGGCGATCGTGGCCATCCATCCGGTGAGAGCCTCCTGCGGCAGAAAGCTGGTGGTGAGGAAGGCGAACGGGAAGAACAGGATGAAGCTGGAGTTCACTGCGGCCGGGTTGCCGGTCTTCAACGCGATCGCGTAGGGAAATCCGGCGAACGCCAGCCCCCACACCGCCCCGTACGCGATGAACACGATCATGCCGAGCACGCCGGTCTCGAAACGCACGCCGAACGCCAGGCCCAGCACGAGCACGGGGATGGTCAGCAGGATGATCGCCACCACGTCGGCGGCCATCAGTCCGAGCAGCAGCATCGGCCGGCGGATCGGGGTGAGCAGCAGCCGGTCGAAGTAGCCGCCCTGGATGTCGGTGACGAGCGCACCCGCCCGCGAGATGCCGGTCACGGCGAAGATGATCGCGACCGGGAGTTGGAACGCCTTGAAGTCGTCGACCGAGCCGGACTGCTCGGCGAAGTCCTGCAGCGCACCGACGTTGACGACGTAGAAGAACACCGGGACGATGAGGGCCGGAATCATGAACTCCGGCTCGCGGAACACGCTGCGGATGGCCCGGCCGGCGACGGTGACGAAGTCGTGCATCGCGGACGACCGATGGGCGAGCGGACGTTCGCTCGCCACGTCGGTGCGGTCCTGACGGTCGAGTTGCGCGCTCATGATGCTCCTCCCGCGGCGTCGGTGGATCGTTCGTGGCTGGCCTGCAGGTGGGCGCCGGTCACGTCGAGGAACACGTCGTCGAGCGTCGGCGTGCGCAACGTCAGGGACCTGACCGTGGTGCCGTTCTCCTTGAGCGCGACGGCGACGTCGGCGATGATCGCCGAACCATCCGCGGTGGCGATCGTGAGTTCCTGTCCGCGCACTTCGACACTGTCGATCCCGCGGAGCGCGCGCACGCGCCCCGCCGCCTGCTCCCCGTCGCCGCCGACCTCGGCGACGATCAGGTCGGTGCCGATCGTGCGCTTCAGCTCGGCCGGTGTCCCTTCGGCGGCGATCGTGCCCTTGGCGATGATGCCGACCCGGTCGGCCAACTCGTCGGCCTCCTCGAGATACTGGGTCGTGAGGAAGATCGTCACGCCGGACCGGGTGTTCAGATCGCGGACCTCGCTCCACACCGCGTTGCGGCTCACCGGGTCGAGGCCGGTCGTCGGTTCGTCGAGAAAGAGGATCTGCGGCCGGTGGATCAGCGACATCGCCAGGTCCAGCCGGCGCTTCATCCCGCCCGAGTACGACTCGACGCGGTCGTCGATCGCGGTGCCGATGTCGACCAGGCCGATGACGTCGTCCATTCGTCGCTTGATGTCCGCGCCCGACAGGCCGTACAGGCGGCCCTGCAGCTTGAGCAGTTCCCGTCCGGTCTGCTTCCCGTCGATCGAGGAGTCCTGGAGCGCAACCCCGATGCGCACCCGGATCTCGCCGGGGTGGTCGACGACGTCGAAGCCGGCGACGCTCGCCGACCCCGACGTGGGCGTGAGCAGCGTGCACAGCACCTTCATCGTGGTCGACTTGCCGGCACCGTTCGGGCCGAGGAAGCCGTAGATCTCCCCCGGTTCGACGGCGAGGTCGATGCCGGCGACGGCGTGGTTGTCTCCGAACTGCTTGTGGAGGTCGGTGGCGAGGATGGCGGCGGTCACTTCATCTCCATCGTTCTGGCGCGGGGGTTTCCGACGCCCGCGAGGCGCGGCGCGTCGAGGAGGAGTCTGCACGACGGGAGCCGCCGGAGGCCTACTCGCGGGCGAGTTGGGCCTCGCTCGCGGCGTCGTGGTCGACGTGCTGATCGACGGTGAGGTCGACGACGACCTTGACCAGTGTCCCGGTGAAGGCGAAGGGCCCGAGGTGGCGTCCGCTGCCGTCGTAGTCGGCCACGGTGGTGCCGCGGTCGAGCCCGATGTCGAGCCCCGAGAACGAGATGAGCATCCAGAAGATCTGGTCGGTCTCCATCGTGCCCGACCGGTTCGCCGTCGATCAGCAGGGTGCCGGCGCCGTGCGGGAACGGCCCGTCGCCCGGCGAGCGAATCATGCGGAACCCGAGCGTGTGCGCGCCGCCGATGGGTACGGGCCGGTCGGACGTGACGAGCTGATGCGTGCCGCCGATGTTCAGGTCGTGCACGAGGTACCCGTCCCGCACGAACAACGAGTAACCGCACGTGGCGTCGCCGTGCGCGATCAGCACGCCGTCGGCGCCATCGGTCGGGATCTCGACGTGTGCCGTGATCGTGTAGCTCCGGCTGCGGAGATCGGGCGCCACGTCGCTCGGCACGTGGCCCATCCCGGCCCAGAACGTGTAGTTCGTGCGGACGCCGTGGAAGCGGGCGGCGTTCGCGGCGAAGCGTTCACCG
Source organism: Ilumatobacteraceae bacterium (assembly GCA_963752815.1). GTDB lineage: Bacteria > Actinomycetota > Acidimicrobiia > Acidimicrobiales > Ilumatobacteraceae > Sva-07. Next base: position 1,067,720 of record CAVVZI010000015.1, read on the forward strand.
ACCCGGTCGTCGAGGGGGAGCACCTGGTTGGCCTCGGCCTCGGCCCACCAGAGCCGTTGCAGTGCGGCCAGACGGTCGGGCTGCTCGGCCGCGAGGTCGTGGTTCTCGTTGAAGTCGCGGCTGAGGTCGTAGAGCTCCCAGATGTCGTCGTCGAACGACGTGGTCGGCGCGTGGTAGGCCACCGCCTTGAACCCGTCGTGCCAGATCCCCCGATGGCCGAACATCTCGAAGTACTGCGTGGTCTTGCCGGTGACCCCATCGGCGTCAGCGATCGTCGAAGCGAAGCTGACGCCCGTCATCGCCGGGACGTGATCGATCCCGAGCAGCTCGAGGAGGGTCGGCGCGAGGTCGGAGGCGTGGCAGAACTGATGGCGCAGTCCGCCGACCGCGTCGGGAGCGAGCCGGTCGGGCAGCCGGACGACGAGCGGGTCGCGGATGCCGCCGCCGTGGGTGTTCTGCTTGTACCGCTTGAGCGGCGTGTTGGCCGCCATCGCCCAGCCGTGGGGGAAGTTCGAGTGCGTGTCCGGACCACCGATGTCGTCGATGCGGGCGAGCTTGTCGGCCATCGGCTCGGCGATCATGTTGAACGGGCCCATCGCGTTGACGAAGCCGAGCGGGCCGCCTTCCTGGCTGGCACCGTTGTCCGACAGCACGAGCACGATCGTGTCGTCGAGCATCCCCGACGCCTCGACGAAGTCGATCAGCCGCCCGAGGTGTTGGTCGAAGTGTTCGAGCATCGCGCCGTAGGCGCCGGCGAGTCGGGCGAACAGACGCTGTTCGTCCGCGTCGTGCTCGTCCCAGCCGCGCACGCCGAGGTTGCGCGGCGGCAACGTCGTCCCCTCCGGCACGATGCCCCACTCGATCTGTCGAGCGAGGCGATCGTCGCGGGTTCGATCCCAGCCCTTCTCGAACCGCTCCGTGTACTTGTCGATCAGGTCGCGCGGCGCCTGGTGCGGCGCGTGGCACGCGCCGGGCGCGACCATCAGGAACCACGGGTCGTCGGGGATCGCACCGACATGCCCGGCGAGAAAGCCGATCGCCTCGTCGATCAGGTCGGCGGTGAGGTGGTATCCGGTCGAGTGGTCGCCCGGTGCGGTGACGTGCGTGTTGTCACGCACGAGTTCGGGCGAGTACTGATCGGTCTCGGCGTCGAGGAACCCGTAGTAGCGGTCGAACCCGCGGCCGAGCGGCCAGCCGTCGAACGGGCCGGTCGGTCCGGTCTCGGTGAGCCGCGTCGCGTGCCACTTGCCGACGAGGTAGTTGCGGTAGCCGTGCGGTCGGAGCAGTTCGGCGAGCGTGGGCACGTCGGCGGCGATCTTGCCCCGGTACCCGGGGAACCCGCTGTCGAAGTTCGCCAGGCAGCCCATCCCGACCGAGTGGTGGTTCCGTCCGGTCAGCAGCGCAGCCCGGGTGGTCGAGCACATCGCGGTGGTGTGGAAGCCGGTGTAGCGGAGGCCGTCGGCGGCGAGCCCGTCGATCGTCGGCGTGTCGATCTCCGACCCGTAGCAGCCGAAGTCGGCGAACCCGACGTCGTCGAGCAGCACCAGCAGCACATTGGTGCGCCCGGCCGGCGGTCTCGTCGGTTCCGGCCACCACGCCGTCGAGTCGTGGATCGTCGTGCCGATCGTGCCCCCGAAGCGCTCCGCATCCATCGCCGGAACCTACTTTGCGATGAGCGAACGGCCCACCCCTCGGTCCGTTCGCTCATCGTTGGTGCCCGGTCGCCGGCGTCGAACCGCTCCGATGTCAGTCGCGCAGGGCGCCGTCGACGATGTGGACGCTGCGGTCGCAGTAGTGCGTGATCCGTTCGTCGTGCGTGACGACGATCGCCGCGGTGCCGCGGGTCTTCATCTCCTGCCGGATGAGTTCCATCACCTGCTCGCCGAGCTTCGTGTCGAGCGCCGACGTCGGCTCGTCGAACAGCACCAGAGCCGGATCGTTCATCAACGCTCGCCCGATGGCGACCCGCTGACGTTGGCCGCCGGACAGCTGCGCGGGGAGGTTCTTGGCCCGGTCCGCAAGGCCGAGTTCATCCAGGAGCTGGTCGGCGCGCTCGCGTGCTGGTGCCCCGGTGCGACGGCCGAGTTCGTCGACGACGAGCAGGTTCTCGCGGGCGGTGAGGAACGGCACGAGATTGACCGACTGGAACACGAAGCCGACCTTCTCCTGCCGGAACGTGGTCAGCTGGCGTGCGTTGTGTCCCGAGATGTCCTCGCCGCCGACGACGATCGATCCTGACGTCGCCGACAGGATGCCTCCCGCGATCGAGCACAGCGTGGTCTTGCCGGAGCCCGACGGTCCGACGAGGGCGATGATCTCGTCGCTCGCCAGCGTGAGGGTGGCGTCGTCGAGGGCGACGATCTCGGAACCGTCACCGAGCGTGTACACCTTGCGGACGTCGGCCAACTCGAGGGCGTTGCCGGTGACGGTGGAGTTCGCAGCGTGCGTCGTGCTCATGGCTCGATTCCGATCGTGAGGATGGGCCGCACCGACGAGGACGCGGTGAGGACGAACGTGGTCATGTCCCACTGCCGATCGCGGAGGCGGGGTCGACGCGCAGCACGCGCCGAAGTGAGAAGGAGCAGCCGACGACCGCGGCGACGAGGAGCAGCGCAGCGCTCGAGATGATCCGGCTGACCGACACGTCGAGCGGCACACTGCCCGCCGGGATGACGAGATCGAGGACGACCACCAGCGTGCCCGCGACGACGGCGGCGATCAAGGTGACCACGACCGCCTGCAGCACCAGCCCGGCGAAGATCGAGCTGGACCGCGCCCCCAGCGCCTTGAGCACGCCGTAGAGCGCGGTGCGTTCGACGGTGAGGAGCGCGAAGAACAGGGCGATCACGACGAGGGCGATGGCGACGGTCACGCCGATGATCTGGCCGAACGTCGATCGCTGCTGTTCGACGCCGGGGATCGCGTCGACCGCTTCCTGCACGGTGAACGATTCGGTCCGGCCATCGGTGGCGGCGTCGATCACCGCCGGCAGATCGTCCACGTCGCCCTGCACGACGAGTGCCTGGAACACGCCGTCGGCGACCTGCGCGCCGGGCCGGTTGGCGGCCAGGGTGTCGCGCCAGGTGGTCGGCGATGCCCACAGCGCGCCCTGGCCGCTGTAGCTGGTGTCCGACACGAAGCCGATGATCTCGACCGGCGTCCGTGCCGGGCCCAGTTCGATCGTCATGCCGACCTCGACGCCGTCGGTCTTCAGCACGTCGTCGGCGTACGCCTGGCCGTCTGGCGGTGGGTCGGGGACGCCGGAGGGCGCGATCTCGTACCCGAAGAGCGCGACGCCGGCGAGTTCGCGCGGGCCGTTGCCCGGCACGCGAGCGCCGACCTGCACGAGCCCGAGGCCGCCGACCTCGGTGACCCCGGGGACGGCTTCGACCGTCGCGCGGAGCTCCGGGTCGATGCGGCTGCGCACGAACGATGCCTGTGCCGTCGAGTCATAGACGATTGCATCGGCCTGCTGCACCCGGAGGGCGCCCACCGAGGAATTGATCAACCCGTCGAGCAGGCCACCGAGGAACATCAGCAGGATGGCGATGAGCGTCAGGATCACCGTGGCGGTGGCGAATCGGCTGGGCCGTCGACGGAGTTCCGTCAGAGCGAGCTTCATCGGCCGACGCTCACTCCGGCACCGGTGGTGGCCTCGATCGGGTCGATGCGCAGCACCCGCCGGGCCGCGACCAACGAGCTCAGCACACCGAGGCTCATCAACAGCACCGACCAGAAGATCACGGCGCCGGTCTCGAAGCGCAGCTGCAATCCGCCGATGTTGCGGCCGGTGAGTGGGAGGTACAGCAGCGTGCCGACGATCAGGCCGAGGCCGACGATGATGACCACTTGGATGAGCAGGGACGCGACGAGGCGTCGGGCGGGCGCACCGATGGCCCGCAGCAACGTGAGCGAGTTCGCCTTCTGGAACGTGATGATCAGGAAGAACAGGCCGGTGACGCACGGCACCACCAGCCCGTAGAGCAGGAAGATGATGTTGAACGACTGCTGGACCTGCGCCACGCCCGGCGTGTCCGCGGCAGCATCCTCCCGGGTCAACGCGTCGAGCTCCAGCGACTGGTCGTTGATCGAAGTCACCAGCTGATCCGGCGTCGTTCCCTCTGCGGGGCTCACCGCCAACACGTTGGGCAGGGGCGTCCCGGCGTCCGGGTTGCGGCTCTGCACGGCTGCGATGTAGGTGTCGTACGACGTGAAGATCGTCGGCGACACGTTCAGCTGCACGTCCTCCGCCACCCCGACGATCGTGATCTCGAGGTCGCCCGGCAGCAACGTGATCACGTCACCGACGCCGTAGCCGAGGTCGACATCGGCGTCGCTCGCCACGCCCTCGAAGTCGGCGGTGGGAAGCCGGCCCTCGATGAGCGTCGTGGGATGACCCAGCCCCTCGCCCTCCGGGCCGAGTTCGTACCCGAAGAGCGAGGTGTCGTACGTGTCGCCGTCGCCCGCGACGGGTTGTCCGGTGAACGTGCCCTGGCCGATGGGGCCGATCTCGCCCACGCCGGGTGCCGCGCGCACCTGCGCGTCGAGTTCGGGGGTGATGATGCTGCCCTGGACCGTGCGTTGTCCGTCCACGCTGTAGACGAGCACGGGTGCGCTCTGGTTGCGGATCGCGCCGATGAACCCGGTGATCAGACCGTTCTGCAGCGATTGCTGGAACAGGATGAGGAACACGAGCAACGCGATCGCGGCGACCAGGAGCGCGAAGCGGACCTTGGCGCGTGCCATTTCCTTGAGTGCGAGAAACATTGGGGGGTGACGACCTCGGGCGTGACCGTACCGGGACGAGCACCCGAATGGCGCTCGCTGGTCGCCTCCGGCGTTGCGTGCCAAGCTGGCTCGATGGACTACCCCGTCGCGCTGTACCTGCAGGATGCCCACACCATCAGCCAGGGGATCGAGCTGGTCCAGTACGCCGAGTCGAAGGGGTTCGACGCGGTGTGGCAGGCCGACAGCCGTCTGGTGCGCGACGCGGTCGTGCCGATGGCCGCGTTCGCGGCGACGACCGACCGCATCAAGATCGGCTCGGGAGTGATCGACTGCTGGACGCGCAACCCGGCTCGCCTCGCCAGCACCTTCTCCACCCTCGACGACCTGGCACCGGGTCGGATGGTCTGTGGCCTCGGCGCGTGGTGGGATCCGTTGGCGGCGAAGGTCGGCATCGATCGGGCCCGTCCGCTGACGGTGATGCGCGAGGTCGTCACCGCCGTGCGGGCGCTCCTCAACAACGAGACCGTCACGATGGACGGCGCGTACGTGCATCTCGACGGGGTCGAGCTCGACTACGTGTACCAGGAGCGCCGCGCCGAAGGACGTGCCGATCTACATCGGTGCCACCGGCCTGCAGATGATGGAGCTGACGGGCGAGATCGCCGACGGCGTGGTGCTCAACTACCTCGTGTCGCCGAGCTACAACGTCGGCGCGCTCGAGGCGCTCGCCCGCGGCGCGGCGAAGGCGGGGCGGACGATCGACGACATCGACCGCCCGCAGCTCGTCGTGTGTTCGGTCGACGACGACCGTCAGGCCGCACTCGACGCGGCCCGCCTGCTCGTCACGCAGTACCTCGGCCAGCAGCCGCACATCATGAAGGCGTCGGGCGTGCCGCAGGAACTGCTCGACGAGATCGGCAAGGTGCTCACCTGGCCGGCGACGCACGACGAAGTGGTGGCGGCGAGCAAGCTGGTGCCCGACGACATCGTGCAGATGATCACCGCGTCGGGGACGCCCGACGAGGTCCGGGCCAAGGTCGACGAGTACGTCGCCGCCGGCTGCACCTGCCCGATCCTGTATCCCCTCGCTCCCGACGTCCATCACATGATCGACGTGTTCGCCCGCTGATCGAGCGTCACTACTGTCGGCGCATGAGAAGCGTCCGTACCTGGAAGATCGGCGACGTCAAGATCACCCGGGTCCAGGAGTACGAGGGTTCCGGGATCTCGTGGATCGTGCCCGAGGCGATCCCGGAGAACCTCGGCAAGATCGACTGGATCGGACCGTTCGTCGGTGACGACGGCAAGGGTCGGGTCGCGATCCAGTCGCTCGTCATCGAGGACGGCGACCAGCGCATCGTCGTCGACACCTGCGTCGGCAACGACAAGCAACGCAGCATCCCGTTCTGGAACATGCTGCAGGGTTCCTTCCTCGACGACATGGCCGGAGCGGGCTTTCCGCCCGAGTCGATCGACACCGTGGTGTGCACGCATCTCCACTCCGACCACGTCGGGTGGAACACGAAACTCGTCGACGGCGCGTGGGAACCCACGTTCCCGAACGCCCGGTATCTGTTGGCGAGGACGGAGTGGGAGCACGCCTCGAACGATCCGGATCCCGACACGACCACCGTGCTGGCCGACTCGGTACGGCCGATCTTCGATGCCGGCCTCGTCGACCTCGTCGATGTCCCGCTACTCACGGGCGGCATCGAGCTGGTGCCGACACCGGGCCACACACCGGGGCACATGTCGGTGTCGGTCACCTCGCGCGGTGAGCGCGCCGTGATCACCGGCGACATGATGCACCACCCATCGCAGATCGCCCATCCGGAGTGGCGGCCACCGGTCGATCACGATCCCGACCGGGCCGTCGAGACGCGTCTCGCCTTCCTCGACGAACATGCCGACACGCCGACGTTGGTGATCGGCACGCATTTCGCGGGACCCACCGCCGGCCACATCGTGCGCGACGGATCCGCCTACCGCTTCGCGGAGTGATCGTTCAGCGGGCGCGGAGTTCGAGGCGATCGCGCTGGGTGATGCGGTACGAGCGATCGTGCTGTTCGAGCCAGCCGAGGCGGATGAAGCTGGCGATGGCCTTGTTCACCCGCTCGCGGGACGCGCCGACCATGCCGGCGAGTTCCTCCTGGGTGACCGGGAGCGTGAACTCGTCGGACCCGTCGGCGAGTTCGAGCAGCCGCTTGGCGGTGCGCCCGGTGACGTCGAGGAACACGGAGTCGGCGAGCGCTTCGTCGGTGGTGCGGATGCGCTGGGCGAGCAGACGGGTGACGTTCCACAGGAGCTTGGGGTTCTCGTCGAACATCTTCATCACGCTGTCGTAGGGGATCGACAGCACGGCGGTGGGCTCGAGCGCCCGCGCCATGGCTGAGCGCGGACCGCCGTCGAGCATGCCCATCTCGCCGAACAGGTCGCCGATCTCCATCAGCGCGACCACGCTTTCTCGCCGGTCGATCGGATTGGCGATCGCGATCGCCAGCCGGCCGCGCAGCACGAGGTAGATCGCGTCCGGCGGGTCGCCCTCCTGGAAGAGGACGTCACCGCGGATCAGGTGGTGCTCCGCTCCCGAGGCGGCGATCGAAGCGAGGACGTTCGGATCGGCGTCGGCGAAGAAGTCGGTTCGGGCGAGGGTCTCTTCGTGAGCCATGACGTCGGTCACGGTACTACCCTCCGGCGATGTGCCAGGTGCGGAACTCGTTTGGACCATCGTCGTGGCAGGTGGCACGGGCCAGCGCTTCGGTGCGGCCAAGCAGTACGAGCCGCTCGACGAGCGTCGGCGCGTGATCGATGTATCACGTCAGGTGGCCGAACGAGCCTCCGATGGCGTGGTCGTCGTCGTGCCGGCAGCCGATGCGGAGCGGGAGCACGGAGTCGCCGGCGGAGCCACGCGCAGTGAGTCGGTGCGGGCCGGCCTCGCCGCGGTGCCGGCCGAGGCGACGATCATCTGCGTCCACGACGCGGCACGTCCGTTGGCCACCGACGATCTGTACGCCTCGGTGATCGCCGCGATTCGCGCCGGCGCCGACGGAGCGATTCCCGGGCTCGCGGTGACGGACACGATCAAGGTCGTGGACGGCAGCGACGTCACCGCAACGCTGGACCGGACGACCCTGGTGGCGGTGCAGACCCCGCAGGCCTTCCGTGCGGCAATGCTTCGCGCAGCCCACGGGCAGGGAGGCTCGGCCACGGACGACGCCGCGCTCGTCGAGGCGATGGGTGGCCGAGTCGTCGTGGTTGCCGGGGAGCCGACCAATCGGAAGATCACCGAGATCGACGATCTCGAGTGGGCGCGGCGAACCATCGGCGCGGCGAAGTGACCGTGGTCCCGGACATTCGGGTCGGCCAAGGCTTCGACATCCACCGGTTCAGCGACGATCCGGCCCGCGTCCTGGTGCTCGGTGGGGTGCCGTTCGCCGGCGAACGCGGCCTCGACGGTCACAGCGACGCCGACGTCGTGGCTCATGCCTGCGCCGACGCGCTCCTGGGCGCCGCCGGCCTCGGCGACATCGGCATGCACTTTCCCGACACCGACCCGCGCTGGGCCGGCGCCGACTCGATCGAGATGCTGCGCCACGTCGTCGACGTGCTGGCCGCCGATGCGTGGGTGCCGGTGAACATCGACTGCGCCGTGGTGTGCGAACGGCCCAAGCTCGCTCCGCGCCGCGACGAGATGCAATCGACGCTGACCTCGGCCGTCGGCGCACCCGTGTCGGTCAAGGGGAACCGGGCCGAGAAGATCGGTGCGATCGGTGCCGGTGAGGGCATCGTGTGCTTCGCCACCGCGCTGATCGCCCGCGATGCGAAGGAGACACCATGAGTCGTCCACCCGCCCGCAAACCGGGCAAGCCGCGACCGCCCGGCAGTCAGGGCAAGCAGGGCCGGCCGCAGCAGCATCGGGCAGGCCAGCAGGTGCCGGCAAGTCGGCAGCGTCGGGCAAGTCGGCTCCGCCGGGCAGGCAGAGCAGGTCCACGCGGTCACCGAGCGGACCACCCCGCGAGCACCGATCCGCGAAGCCCTCCGGCGCGTCGCCGGGGGCCAAAGGGCTCGGAGGGCGGCAGGTCGAAGGTCGCCAGGCCGTGCGCGAGTTGCTGATGGCCGAACGTCGCAAGGTGCACGAGATCTGGATCAGCGCCGAACTCGAGGGTGACGACGGCGTGGCCGACATCGTCGAGATCGCCGCGGCGCGGCGCGTTCCGCTGCGCCACGTCGCGAGGGCCAAGCTCGAGCACGAGGCTCGGACCGACGCGCCGCAAGGGGTGCTGGCGCTCGCCGCGGAAATCCCGGAGGCCGACCTCGGAGTGCTCATGCGGGGAACGGCGAAGACCAAACCGTTCCTGGTCGCCGTCGACGGGGTGACCGACCCGGGCAACCTCGGAGCGATCATCCGGAACTGCGACGCGGCAGGTGTCACGGGTCTGCTCCTGCCACGCCACCGATCGGTGCACATCACGCCGACGGTCGCGAAGGCGTCGGCCGGTGCCATCGAGTACGTGCCGATGGTGCTGATCCCCGGTCTCCCGGCGACGTTGAAGCAGCTCTCCGACCACAAGGTCTGGACGGTCGGGCTCGACGACGATGCCGATCGCGACATCTACGAGATCGCCGACCTCGCGACGGATGCGGTGTGCATCGTGCTGGGTGCCGAAGGCTCGGGCATCGCCCGCCTCACGCGTGAGCGGTGCGACACGGTCGTCTCGATCCCGATGCTCGGTCGCGTCAGTTCGCTGAACGTGGCGGCCGCGGCCGCGGTGTCGCTCTTCGAGGTGACACGGGCCCGGCGCCGATCGTCGTAGGGTCGTCGCGATTCGGCTGATTCGCCTCAGGACGACGAAAGCCGTCCGGGTCTGTCGACCCGGACGGCTCAATCCCGCTAGAGCGAGGTGGTCTGTTAGAGCGAGACGGTGTAGTTGACGTTCACCGTCGACAGTACGGAGCCATCCGTGCGGCTGCGCAGAACCGCTGTGACGGTGTGTGCGCCCACGCAACCCTCCGCGGTAGCAACCGCGGTCTTGGTGATGTTCCCGCTCGCCGAGAAGCTCTGGGTCGAGCCGGAGGACCACACGGTGCTGGGGAACACGGAGAACGCGGCCTTGCAGTTGATGTTGGTGTTGGTCGGCTCGGCGAAGTCGATCCAGTACCGCTGAAGGTAGATCGAGCAGTTGTTCACCTGGCCCCTGATCTGCAGCGAACTCGCGGTGTAACCGCCTTCGGTGGCGCTCAATCGCACCGGCGACGCCGAGATCGACGTGATGGTGCCGCACTTGCCGGCAACACCGCCGCCGCCGCCTCCACCGCCGCCGCTGGCGAAGGTGGCCGTGGACGGGACGATGATGAAGCACAACGCCGCGGCGAGGAGCGTGAGGAGAAGCGTCTTGGCGCTCCTCGACGAGTTGCGAGTCGAGATGGGCGCAACGGTTCGTTGATCCGGTGTCGCTCCGGAAACCTTGAATTCTGACGGTTGGGTGTTCATTCTCATTCCCCTCGGTGGGTGCGTTTTTGATGGGTGGGCGCCCGCCTCATCACTGTGGGGTCGAGGCCACGCGCGGGACAACCGGACCATGGTGCTACGACCGATTTGCGGGATCGCTCGGAGATCGCGGGCACGTGCGACCGCTACCCGTCCGGATACTGGATCAACCGTCGGTAGGGCGATATGCGACAAGCGCAATCTCCATCAGGGGAAGCCGTCGAGCGTGCGGTGCGCGCTCCGCCGAGACCGGCGGCGGCAACGCGCGGGTGCTACGACCGGCCGGAGAGTGCGCTCCCGAACAGTCCCGAGCAGGAAGAATTTGAGCAGTGGGCCACCGAATCAGATCTTCGAGCCGGCGATTGTCGTTTCGTCGTGAGTGGGGCGGGGCAACGTTCGACGATGCAAATGACCCAAGGCCACGCGATCGAACCCCCGCTGTCTGACAGTGGCGGTCAATCTGGGCGGCCTACCATACGAACCTCAGCGGGCCAGGCCGAGGAGGCACTGCGATGATGAAGCGATACCCCACGAAACTGAGCGTCGTCGGGCGGTCCGCCGCCGTCGGACTCGCGATTTGTGTCCTGGTGACATCGTGCGGCTCCGACGAGGACTCGTCGTCGACGTCGGACGCCGCCAGCACCGAGACCGCCGACTCGACGGAGGTGACGACCGCTTCTGAGGTGACGACCGCTTCTGAGGTGACCACGGCCGCCGAGGGAACGACCGCCGCTGACGGGACCACCGGGTCATCCGACGCGGCTGGGACCGCCTGCGAAGACCGCGACGCACTGCGCGACTCCGTGAAGGCGTTGGCCGACGTCGACGTGGTGGCCGAGGGCACCAACGGGCTCACTCCGGCGGTCGACGCCGTCAAGGAAGATCTCCAAAAGGTGCGGGACTCGGCCGGCTCCGAAATGGAACCAAAGGTTCAGGCGGTCCAGGACTCGATCAACGACGTCGAGGAAGGACTCGGGAACCTGGGTGACGGAGGGGCCGCCGACGTCGTCACGGCGCTGGGGGACCTGTCGGAGGCCACGCAGTCGCTGTTGTCGTCACTCGACGAAGGGCCGTGCAACTGAACGCCGCGACCAGCTGAGCGCGCGCTCGCACCCGGATGGGATGGTGCGGCCTCGCTTACAACCACGGGCTGTGCTGTTGACCAGGACCGATAGCCTTCCGGGCGTCGCCGGGTTAGCTCAGTTGGTAGAGCACTTGATTTGTAATCATGAGGTGGCGAGTTCGATCCTCGCACCCGGCTCCAGTGATATAAGGGTTTGCGGCTGTCCAGACGTTCGAGATGGTCGGTTTGGGGGGAATGTTGGGGGAACCAGCTCCTCCTGAGGACGCCCGGGGTTGGAGAGGCGCTCGCGCCCTCGGGGATACCGTGTTGTGGTGAATCACAAGGCACGTGAGGCGCTCAAGGAGCTGGAAGCGGCCGGTGCCGTCAAGACCACCGATGTCGCCAAGGCCGAAATAAGTGCCCGCTGGTACGTCAGGGGTGAACAGGTCGCCTGGCTGGAACACACCGGACGGTTCGGCGTGAAGGTCGCGGGCCAGCGCTACGTCACCGTGCGGCCCGACACATACCTGGCCGACGGTCAGTGGGCGTACACCGATCAGGCGGGATCTGGTGTCCGCGGACGTGGCTCGGAATCGGTCGAACCGGTGACGTGTCCGAACTGCTTCCTTAGGGTGCCGCCTGGGACCGAGTGCCCCTCATGCGGCGAGGTCCCAGTGTGTTGAGCCCGTTATCGAATAGGTGCCCGTCGTCGGAGCTGAACGGATGTTGCCGGTCAGAGCCGATCGCTTCGAGCATCGCAGACCCGTGCTCTGAGGTTAGGCGATGTTCGACGCGGCGCTAATCGGCTAGACGCCGGCGGTGGTGCTCTCGAGAGGTGGGCAGCAGCGTCTACGACCGGGCCGCCTGAGACCATCGGCCCAGAAAAGAGCAAGCCCCCGACCCTCGAGGGCCGGGGGCTGCCGCCCGTCCGAGCAGTGCGCTTTGGATCAGTGGACGGGCAGGTTGCCGCCCGCCGAAGCGGGACGGCTGCTGGGTGATTCGGGTGGGTCAGGCGACCGGGTAGACGACCTGCCCGGTGTAGCCGGTGCCTTCGGCGTTCACCGTGTAGGTGAGGGTGCCGAGGGGCAGGGTGTTGTCGAAGTCGCTCATCCACTGGTGCGTGTCGTGCTCACCGGGGGTGCGGGTGAAACCGTTGAACGTGCAGGACACGAGTCGTACGTCGTGTACTGGGTCTCGTCGCAGGTGACGGGCGCCGAAGTCGTCGGTGTAGGAGAACTGACCAGTCTTCAGGCGTCGGAGCATCTGCGGGTCGATCGTGTAGGTGACCGTGAGGCGGTCGGTCCTGTTCGCGCTGAACAGGTGACCAGGCAGGGCGGTGAAGTTCGCCGTGTGGGTGCCGAGCGTCCGGTGGAGGTTGGCGAGCCCGTCATCCCCGCCGTCGATCATGGCGTTCGCCCCGGAGATTCCCTTGATGGTGCTCGGCCCGTCCACGGTGGCCGGTGCGACGACGATGTTTGCTCCGGCGTCCACGCAGGCCACGCCGACGACAGCCGGGGTGTCGACAACCACGTTGACCACGGCAGGCGTGGAGCGGACGTAGTTGATTTTGTTGATCACGAGTGTGGGCTCGTTGTCCCGCGACCACTCGGTGTTGTGGGCGGTCTTGCCGTCGGCCCGCGTGTACTTGTACTCCGGGTGCGTGACCCCCTTGACAGGGGAGATCGGCGTGCAGTTGGCCGCGTCGGACAGGACGGGCGCGGCGTTGGCCGAGCCAGCCGGTGAGGGCGAGCGGGGTGACGATCGCTGCGGTGGCCGCGAGGCCGATGAGAAGCTTCTTCATGGTGTGGTCTGGTTCCTTGTCAGTTGACATTTATGTCGGCGACCTGGTGGCCTGCGACGTTGGTCGTAGTGCTATCGGCCTACTATTTCGATTTCTAAAGCGAAATCGGTTAAGGTCACATCACCGCGGTCTGTTACTCTCGTCACATGCCGCGGCCCTATGGAGACCCAGTCGAGGTCGTTACGGGACCGATCCCAGCGCAGTCTCCGTTCATCCCCGTTGACGCGAAGATCGTTGTCGGGGCGGTCGCTCCGGCGTCGCCCGACCCGATCCCGATCGTGCTGCTGCCGGGATTCGAGTACCGGCTACGCGAGTGGCGGAACCCCGACACCCACGAAGTCCACTGGCTGATCGAGCGGCGGAAGTCCGGCAAACCCGGCGACGACGAGTACGCGCGTGTCACCGCCGCCTGATCACGGCCGTCGCAACATCGACGCCGTGCCTGGCGCAAGGTCCGCACCGACGTCGCAGCTCACCGAGGATGGCTCGCGAGAGGGTCGACGAGGGCCCCTGCGCGACCGGTGTCGGCTGTCGGGAACGACGATCCGCGAAGCTCACCGCTCGGAAGCGACAGCTGTTCTCGTGGCCGGCCACTCCGACAGGCTTAAACGTGGGCCAGCGTGAGCCTGACCCTTTGTCGAGCGAGAGGAGGGTTGTCGGTGAAGGTCGCAACTCGAGCGATAGCTTCGTGACGGGCATCCGCAGGCTTAAACGTGGGCATCGGATCGAGCGAGAACGAACAGTCGCGGTCCTTGCCATCGACGATCGCGGCGACCTTCCCGAACACTCTGAGCGCAGCCGATGAGGCGGCCGATATCGCTTGACCAACCAGTGCAACGTCGGCGCAGCGGGTTGAGGCACAGCCCGGCGCCGGCTGTCGCTGGCCTCAGAACAGTTCGACGTCTCCGAGGCGGAGTTTCCAGTTCGGCAGTGGCGGCGGACCGTGGTCGGCGAGGGCTCGCCACGTGAGGATCGGGCCGGCGTTGGGCAGGGGGAGGAACCCGTGAGCGCGGGTCGGGTGCGCCGAGGCGCAGCGCGTACGTCGCGTCGAGCTCACGTGCGATCCGGCCAGCCAGCCGGTCTGCTCGCTCTCGCGCTGCCGAACCGGTCGGCCACGACCAGCTCGCTGGCATCCCCGCGACGGCGCAGCCGAACAACGATGCTGGCGTGCTCGTCGTGGACGATCCGGTAGTGCAGGTCGTGCAGGCCGTACCGCCACCGCAGCACGTGGTCGTCGAGGTCGGTACGCAGTGCCCGGTCCGAGTCGCCGAGGCGTTGTGGCGGTCATCGGCACCAGGGCGGTCCTCTGGCGCGACTCGTTCGAGCCAGGATGACGACCTCTTCACCGACGTCGATCGGGATCGACCAGCGGTCGGCAGGGACCCGGCTGCGAACGATCGTCAGCAGCGAGGCCGGTGACGTCGGTCGCACGGCGAGGGGGAGACGGCCGATGACGCGCCAACCCATCGCGAGGTAGCCGGGCCGGCTCTGGTCGTTCGGCGTGTTGAACACCAGGTCGACGCCTTCGTCGCGGCAGGATTGGACCGCTGCGGTGGTCAGCGCGGTGAAGAGTCCTCGCCCCCGGTGGTCCGGGTGGGTTGCGGTGTCGACGGCACGGACGGCCGACACGGTCGTCGTACCGCGACGAAAGCGCCAGCGCATGAAGAGCCGGACGCCGACGATCTCGCCATCGGCTACCGCCACCCACCCCGGCGAAGGGCCGAACGGGTTGTCGACGTGCTTCCAGACGAACAGCTCGGACGACCGTTCGTCGTCGGCCCATCCGAGGGACGTGCCGAGGAGGTCGAGCACGGAGGACCGGTCGGCGTCGACCATCTGCCGGATCTCGTATCCCGCCGGAATCTGCTGGTCGCGCCGCGGCGTGGTGCGTTTGGCATGTCGCGTGACTCCGGTGAGTTCGTCGTAGCAGGTCGTCAGACGTGCTGCAGCGCGGCCGACGTCGAAACGGTCGGCGGCGACGCGGGCTCCCGAGGCGAGCAACGCACGTCTGTCCGGATGTCCGATCACTGCAGCCAGCCCGTCGGCGAGTGCCACCGGATCGCCCGGCGGGACGAGCACGGCACAGGTGGCATCGAGGTGCTCGGCGACCCCGCCGACAGCGGTCGCCACGATCGGCAGTCCGAGTGCCAGCGCTTCCATCACCGCAACGGGGAGCCCTTCCCACGCCGACGCCAGTGTGAAGGCGTCGCACGCCGCCATCACATCGACCGCATCGGGCCGGAAGCCGAGCAGCTCGACGTGGTCACGCAAGCCCGAGCTCGTCGCGCCGGCGAGTGATGTCCGCCTCGAGCGGGCCCTGACCGACCGCGACGATCCGGAACCGCACGCCACGGTCGACGAGGAGGCGGGCCGCGGCGAGCAGGTTGGGATAGTCCTTCTGCGGACGGAGATTCGCCACGGTGCCGATCACGAACTCGTCCGGGTCGATGCCGAGACGGGCGCGCATCGCGGTCCGGACCGCGGGAGGTCGTGCCGCGACAGCCGCGACGTCGATGCCGTGCACCAGCACCTCGGCGCGAGCGGCGGCGGGTCCGGACATCGACGCCCGCACCTCCTCGGTGACGGCGAACGTCGCCGCATCGAGCCGGCCGGTGAGGCGGTTCGCCCACCGCGTCACCGGGTGGTGCGAGCTCCAGGTGTTGTGCTCCGTCGAGACGGTGACCGGCCGCCGATCGGCGGGCACCGTGCGGGCGAGGAGACGGGCGGCGGCGGCCGGTACCGGTGAGTGGGCGTGGACGACATCGAAGCCGCCGTCGTCGGCGGTGAGCAGCTGTCGGAGGCGGAGCGGCCACGCCACGATCGCGGTCGCGTCGGGACAAGCAGACGGTACGCACGCCCGCCGATTCCAATTGATCAGTGAGGTGGTCCTTCCACGGCAGGACGTAGGCGGCGGTGAGATCGAACCGGTCGGGATCGAGCCGGCGCGCGACTTCGACGAGGAGCCGTTCCGCCCCGCCCGGACCGAGGCCCTTGGTCAGCCAGAGCACTCGGGTCGGCACCGGTGAGACGGTAGCGTTCGCCACTCGTGAGCGAGCAGCAACGATGGTCCCGTCGCACCGCCGCACTCAGCGGCGCGCCAAGCCCGCTCGGGATGCTCGCTGTGGACGTGATCGGCCGCATCGCCTCGATCGGACTCGGCGTCATGTTCGTCGTCAGCGGCGGCTTCAAGCTCGCCGACGGGCCGGCCTGGCCGAAGATGGCGGCCGACCTCGGTGTGTCGCGGCCGTTGGCGCTCGCGGTGCCGTGGTACGAGGTCGTGCTCGGCGCGCTTCTCATCTCGGGCATCATCAGCCCGTGGGCGGAGATCGCCGCCACCGTCACGCTGCTCGCGTTCACGGTGGTGATCGTGCATCGGCTGCTCGACGGGTCGCGTCCGCCGTGCGCCTGTTTCGGCTCCCGCTCGAAGAGGCCGCTCGGTCGCCGCCAGGTGGCCCGCAACGTCGTCCTCCTCGCGGTCGCGCTGATCGCGGTCGCCGGCGCGGCGTAGCGCGACCTACCCGGCGCATCGTGTGCCGGTCGGTAGCATCCGCGGCGTGCGAGTCCTCGTCACCGGTGGTGCCGGATTCATCGGGTCGAACCTGTGCCGGCGGTTGGCGAGCGGCGAGGTGGCCGGCATCGACGCCGTGATCGCGCTCGACGACCTCTCGACCGGGTTCGCCCACAACCTCGACGGCGTCGACGTCGACCTCGTCAACGGCTCGATCCTCGACCCCGATGCACTGCGACGGGCGAGTTCGGGAGCCACCGCGATCGTGCACCTCGGCGCGCTCGGCTCGGTGCCGCGCAGCGTCGCCGACCCGGTCGCCACTCACCTCGCCAATGCCAGCGGCACCGTCGCCGTCCTCGAGGTGGCCCGCCAACTCGACGCCCACGTGGTGGTCGCGTCGTCGAGCAGCGTGTACGGCGCCACGCCCACCCTGCCCAAGCGCGAGGACCTCGCGACCCGGCCGATGTCGCCGTACGCCGCCAGCAAGCTGGCGACCGAGGCCTACACGAACGCCTACTTCCACAGCTACGGGCTCGACACCCTGGCGTTCCGGTTCTTCAACGTCTTCGGCCCGCGCCAGCCGGCGGGGCACGCGTACGCGGCCGTCGTGCCGGCCTTCGTCGACGCCGCCCTCGAGGGTCGGCCGCTGAGGATCCACGGCGACGGAACCCAGAGTCGCGACTTCACCTTCGTCGACACCGTGACCTCGACGATCGCGGATGCGCTCGCGCGACGGGTCAGCGACCCCGACCCGGTCAACCTGGCGTTCGGCACCCGCACGGACCTGCTCACCCTGATCGACCTGATCGAGCAGCAGCTCGGACACCCGGTCGATCGTGAGCACGTCGAACCTCGCCCCGGCGACGTCCCTCACTCGCAGGCCGACGGGTCACGGCTGCAGTACCTGTTCCCGGACATCGACCCGGTCCCCCTCGAAGTTGGACTGGCGGCAACGGTCGCCTGGATGCGCTCGACCCGCGGACGCGAGTCACCGGCCCTAGCAACTGAACGAGTGGGTTCTCAGGTGCAGGTCGGCGCACCGTTGCAGGGTGTGCTGGTCGCCGACGGGAACGTGATGACTTCATGCGGTCGCCACGCACGTGCCCGTCGTCGAAGAAGGTGTTCGTCACGGTGATCCCGGCGCACGAACGGGAGACGGGCACGCCCGCAAAGTTCAGACAGGTGATTTGCACGACGACGGGCACGGTCGAGGACCACAGATCTGGCCGGCCGGATCCGTGGCGATGATCGTGCCAACAGGCGGGCTGACCAGCTCGACAGCTCGCTGTCGGTACCGCACGGACAAGTGATCCGGCTGGCCGAGACGTGATGCCGACGAACCGCCACACGTGGATCTGACCGTCACGTCCGCCACGGCAAGTGCGACTCGCAACGGATCTGCGACCTGCGGCCGTCTGATCCGGCAGGCGGCGCGCACGACAGGGTGCAGGCCGTCTGCGCAGATGCAGTCTGGGACATGACCGACGGGCGCGGTCCACACGAGCGCTCCGGCCACCGCTGCCTTACGCAAGGCAGCTCGACGGTCGACACCGCGTTCAATGGACTCGTCGTCGCTCGCGGTGCTCACGAGCGCGCCTCGCTCGCGGCGTGTTGCACTGGCGAGTCAGCGAACAGTTGTCGAAGAGGCGTTCACGGTCATCGAGGGTTCCTCTCGTGTCCGGTAAGCCGCGGCTGCTACCGCAGCGGCGAGGTCACGTCGCGGCACATGACCAGCATAGACGATCTGCACCGCAGCAGCCTGTTGACGTCGGCCGTGCGATCGCCGCCAGGCCGTCGCCGTCATCCTCGGCGATCCCGGCGGATGCGGCGGACAGTCGGGCATGACGCGCAGCCGCTCTCTTCGGTGACCGGATCCCTGGCCCAACTCCCCAAGTATCCTTCGGCATCTGAATCAATGGCGAGGCGTGTGAATGTGCGGCATCGCCGGTGCCACGCGCCTCGACGGTGACATCGATCGCCCGCTCATCGCGGCAGTCGAGGCGATGGGCCGATGCCTTCGGCACCGTGGTCCGGACAGCGACGGATTGCTGGCCGACGGCCCGGTCGCGTTTGCTCACCGGCGACTCGCGATCATCGACCTCAGCGAAGGCGGGGCGCAGCCCCAGGAATCGGCGTCCGGGCGGTTCGTCATCACGTTCAACGGCGAGATCTACAACTACGAGGCGCTGGGCGATCGCCTCCGCGCGACGCGGCTGGCGCAATCGAACCGACTCCGACACCGAAGTGCTGCTCGAAGCCATCGAACGTTGGGGGTTGCAGCGGGTGCTCGACGTGGCCGATGGCATGTTTGCCTTCGCCGTGTTCGACCGACGCGAGCGCCGCCTACGCTCGTTCGCGACCGTTTCGGAGAGAAGCCGCTCAACTTCTGCGTGCAGGACAACACGGTGTACTTCGCGTCGGAGATCCGATCGTTCGAGCAAGTACCGGGGCTGCGGCTGTCCGTCGACCACGATGCACTCGCCGACTACTTTCGGTACAACCACATTCCGGGGACGGCGACCATCTACCGCGAGGTCCGCCGTCTGGCCCCTGCCACGACCATCGACTTCTGGGCCGACGGACGCGCCAACACGTCGTTGCCGACCACCTACTGGACTCCTCCGCCCTGGCAGCCCGATGCCGTCCAGCCGAACCGCGCGACCCGTCCGAGCTGTCTGCAACTGCTCGACATCTCGACTCGCAATCGACTCGTGTCGGACCGACCGCTCGGCGCCTTCCTGTCGGGCGGCATCGACTCGTCGTTGACGTGCGCGCTCGCTGCCCCCCATGTGTCAGGAGCACTCAAGACGTTCACGATGGGCTGGGACAATCATGAGTACGACGAGTCCGACCAAGCGGCGCTGGTCGCCTCTGCGCTCGGTGCGGAGCACCACGAGATCAGATTGTCGCGCGACGATGTCGTCCACGAGGCAAGACGACTCGCAGCCGTGATGGACGAACCGTTCGCCGACTCATCGCAGTTGGCCGTTCAACTGGTTGCTGCGGCCGCCCGCGAAAAGGTGGTCGTTGCGATCTCGGGTGATGGCGGCGACGAGCTCTTCGGTGGCTACAACCGGCACCGATGGTTGCTGAAGGTATCGACGATGCAGGCGCGCCTACCGGGCTGGTCGAGACGGTCGGTAGCCGCACTCACGCGCCATGCCGCGCCGACGGCCGAGTGGGTCACGAGACCGCTCCCACACACGCGGCGTCCGCGACTCGTCGGCGACAAGATGCGCAAGTTCGCCGACGCGCTCGGATCCGACACCGTCGCCGAGTCGTATCAGCAGGTGATCGCCAAGAACGCGCAGTTCGGGACCGAGCGGCCGCTCACCGCACCGATCGCCGCCGGTCTCAATTCTGCCGATCCCGATCACCTTCTGTGGGCGCTCCGCGCCGCCGATCTCGTCGGCTACATGTGCGACGACGTGCTGACGAAGGTCGACCGCGGGACGATGTCGGTATCGCTCGAGTCGCGGACGCCGTTCCTCAACAGAGAGTTGGTGGAATTCGCGCTCGCGATGCCCCGCGACCAACTGATGGGCGACGGCGGAGGCAAGCAACCGCTGCGCGACTTGCTGGGGCAGCTCCTGCCGAGCGTGGACTTCAACCGAGCCAAATCCGGCTTCGGAGTTCCAATCGCCGACCTGCTTCGTCGTGAGCTGAACGCTGACCTCCGTGATGCGATCACCACCAACGGGACATCGAAGTTTCGTTTCGAGTACGACTGGTCCAGCGAGTTGGCTGACCTTGAAGCGGGTGACGATTCCTCAGCGCCTCTGTTGTGGTCGCTGCTCATGCTCGAATATTGGGGCCACGGTCGGTAAGCGACGTCCCCCAGCGGATCCTCTGTCGCGGTGAAGGGTCTGCTGTCGGGTGTCTCATTGTACGTATGCGGCCGCGGCGGGCTATCTACCTCTCTAGGTCGGCTCCGGGCATCATGGACGCGACGGCGCTGATCTCGACCTCATGAAACGTGTGCTCACGTGAGCGGCTTCGAGGACGTCAACGATCTCCCTACCAGGGGAGTCAAAGATCTCTCTGCCAGGAACTGGTTACGGCACGTACTTGCCCCGACGCAGCGAATCCTCGCCCGCCGCGACTACCGGCTCGTCTACGACGTCACCATCGCGCCCGGTCGCCCGCGAGGACGGCCGCGACTGGCCGCCGACCGCCGAGACGATGATCGGCCTCAAGCGGCTCGACAACCTCCAACATTGCGTCGAGACAGTCCTCGCCGACGACGTGCCCGGTGACCTGATCGAAACGGGCGTCTGGCGCGGTGGGGCGTCGATCCTCATGCGAGCGGTGCTCGCCGCCCATGAGGTCACCGACCGCACCGTGTGGCTCGCCGACTCATTCCAAGGTTTGCCCCCGTCGACACATCCTGTCGATGTCGCCGAAGGGATCAAGCTCGACGGCATCCCCACGCTGGAGGTTTCCGAGGAATCGGTTCGAGCCAACTTCGCCCGCTACGGGCTCCTCGACGACCAGGTGCGTTTCCTGGTCGGCTGGTTCAAGGACACGCTGCCCGGTGCCCCAATCGAGCAGCTTGCGGTAGCCCGTCTTGACGGTGACCTCACGTCACGGCGCTCGACGGACGAACGCCATCGCTCCGCTCCGAACGCGTTCGAAGGTCCGCCGAACGCGATGTCGCTGCGGTTCGCCGCTGGGAAGGCCGAGCGCGAGGAGGTACGCCGGCACCTGGTGCCACGGGAGCGCGGGACCGCGGTGAGGGCCTGTTCGCGGAACGGGCGCTCGGCGGTGAACACGGCGATCGCCTTGGCGTCGCGCCGGTCGATCTCGTGACCAGCGGCCCACTGCTGCGCCGGGTGCGCGATCTCGATCTCCAAGCGTTGCCAGGCCTGGACGATCCCGCTGGCAACGACTGCGTCGACCCGCCAGCGCTCGGCTGTCCGCACCGTGTCCTCCCAGTCGACGCGCGACACCAGGAGCAGCTGGGCGACGTCGCGGGCGACTCGCAATCCCGAGAAGCCGCCGAGGACCAGGTGATGGCAGGCGTGAAGGAGTCGATCGGGCCCGGCGAGCACGGGGATCGAGCGACCAGCGAGGGTGATCGAGTCGGCCCGCTCGAACAGCTCCTCCATGCGGGAGCGCACGCCGAACCGTCCGATGGCGAACCGGCGATGGAGATCGATCTCCCACTCCCGGGCGTCGATCATCGTCGCCCCCTTGCCAAAGCGCCGGTCGTAGCCGGCGCGGAGCTCCGGGCTGGGCCGGCGGAAGTCGGACTCGCGCATTGCGTCGAGCGTGCGATCCCAATCCTCCGGATGGATGACGATGTCGACGTCCCCGAAGGTCCGCATCGCGAGCAGGTCGCGATAGTCGAGGTGGGCGAGCGCGGCTCCCTTCGTCAACCGCCAACGCACGCCGGCGTCGTCGAGCACCGCCGCGGTGCGAACGGCGTACGCCTCGATCAGCACCACGGCCGCCAGCTCGTCCTGCCATGCGGCGACCAGGGTCTCGCTGATCTCGTCGTCGGCCTCGACCGGCCCCTCCAGCACGGCTGCGGCGAGGAACCCGGTCATGCGATCGAACCGTGCCCGGGCCAGCACGTCGGAGGCCACGTCGGGTTCGATCTCGGCATGCCACACGTCGACCGGAAGACCGAGTCGGGCTGCGGCTCGGATGGCAGCAGGGACGGGACGCGGGTCAGCCACCTCGATCGCTCCCGGTGATGACGACGTACCCCGAGGCGACCATCTCGCTGAGAAACGGGGTGATGTCGGACAGGATCTGCTCGCGTGCGACGCCGTGGCGGTGCGACAGGATGTCGGCGAGTTCGCCGACGGCGATCGGTTGCTCGAGTTCGACCCAGATCTCGAACGCCGGCCCCGAGGCGCGCCGCAGTTCGTCATCGACGGTGGCGACCACGAGATGGCCGGGAAAGCCTCGCCACAGCACCGCGGGACTGCGGACGAGAGCGACGACCTCGCTGATCGGCGGTGCCTCCTGCATGTCGCCATCGTCGCACGACGACCCGTCGGGGGTGGAGACGTCGGTCAGATCGGTGGGTCGAAGACGATGTGCTTGCGCCGGGCGATGTCGGCGTAGGCGACCAGCACGCGCCGGACGACCTCCCGCTCGTCGAACTCTCGCCGGGCCTTGTCGACCGCACGCCGGCCGAGGGCGGCACGGCGATCGGGCGCGCCGATCAGATCGAGGATCGCGACCCGCAGTCCATCCGGGTCACCGGCAGTCACGAGGGTGCCCGTCGACCCGTCGTCGACGACCTGGCGGCAGCCGCGGATGTCGGTGGCCACGACCGGGAGCCCGGACGCAGCCGCCTCCATCGCGGCGCGCGGCTGGCCCTCACGGTGCGAGGCGAGCACGAACAGGTCGAAGGCGCCGAGGAGATCGTCGACGTCGGAGCGGTGACCGAGGAACACCACGCCGTCCGCCGCCGCTCGCGCGATGAGCTCGGCCGAGAGCGCGTCGGGCTTGTCGGGGTCGTCGCCACCCACCACGACCAGGCGGACGTCGGGTGCCAGCCCCGGACGGCCTCGAACAGCTCGGGGTAGCCCTTCTCGGCGACGAGCCGTCCGACGGTCCCGACCACGACCGTGTCGTCGTCGGCTCCCCACTCCGCACGCAGCGACCGACGCTGGTCGGGGGTGAGCCGGCCGGGGCGGAATCGGTCGAGGTCGACCCCGTTGCCGAGGTGGCGCACCTTCGAGCGCGCCGCCAGCCGGAACCGACGGATCGTTTCGACGTCCTCGGTGTTCTGCACCAGCTCCATGTCCGACCAGCGAGATGCGAACGCCTCCAGCCCGTAGACGACGGCCCGGCGCGTCCACGGATCGTCGGCGGTCGCGTAGAGCCCGTGCACCGTGTTGACCACGATCGGGACGCGCGCCATCCGGCCGACGACCCGGCCGTACAACCCGGGCTTGGGGTTGTGCGTGTGGAGCACGGTGGGCCGCTCACGGCGCAGCACCCGCCACAGCTCGACCGCCGCTCGGAGATCGGCGACCGGGTTCCAACCGCGGGTCGACGTCGACAGCGCGATGTGGCGGGCGCCGCGCCGCTCGACGTCGTCCACGAACGGCCCGCCAGAACTGATCCCGATCGCCTCACCACCGGCGTCGAGGACGGCGTCGAGTTGCGGACCGAGCAGCAGCGCGAGGCTCATGTCGATCGTGGTGAGGTGCGCGACGCGCAGCGGCAGGACGCGACTCACCGACCGGGCCCGCGGAACTCGGTCATCGTGACCCGATCGTCGTGGTCGACTCCCTCGCGGCGCACGACCTGTCGCAGGGTGGCCGCCAGGATCCGCAGGTCGAGGCGGAACGTCCGATGGTCGACGTACCAGACGTCGAGCTCGAGCCGCTCGTCCCACGACAACGTGTTGCGCCCGTTCACCTGTGCCCAGCCGGTGACACCGGGTCGAATCTCGAGGCGGCGGGCCTGCCGGTCGCTGTAGCGGGGGAGGTACTCCACCGGGAGTGGTCGCGGGCCGACGAGGCTCATCTTCCCGGTCACCACGTGCGCCAGCGTCGGCAGCTCGTCGAGGCTCGACGAACGAAGCGCCCGGCCGAGCCCGGTCGTGCGGTCCCGGTCGTCGACCGGGTCCCACGACGGGGCTCTCGGAGTGCCTCATCGTACGGAACTTGACGAGGTCGAACGGCCTGCCGCCGATGTCCACTGCGACGTTGACGGAACGTCACCGGCCTCCCGTCGACGAGTCCGATGGCGAGCGCGACCGCAGCAAGCAGTGGCGCCGCCAGCACGAGCACGACCGCACCGACCAGCACGTCGAACAGCCGCTTCACCGACGACGCCCTCGCGGAACGTCGGATCGATCGGCTTCGCGCCCCATCACCAACCACGCGGCGACGGCGAGCGCGACGAGCGCAGCTGCGGACACGACCAGCGCTTCGGAAGTCGTGGTCCGCACCCCGCCGATCCGTGCCACCCCGAGGGCGAACGCGAGCTGGAGTCCCACGAGCATCGGGGCCTGCCAGACGTCCGGGACAAGTCGGCTCGTACGAGGCAACAGGGACACGGGCCCCGCCACGACGAGGAGGCCGAGCATGGCCAGCGCGGCGATCAGGGCGCCGGGCCGTCCGGCGGCGCCGTGGATGGCGGCCAACACGAGCACGGCGTCGAGACCGCAGACGACGAGCCAGTCGACCCGCGCCCGCCCGGCCAGCTCGGCACCCCACAACACCAGCAAGACGGCAATCACACCGACGATCTGATCGGTCTCGGGCACACCGACATACAGCCCGAGTGCGGTCGCCAGCGCCCAGCCCGACACCACCCCCGAACCGGCCCAGGGGTCGACTCCCGGCGCAGCCACGAACGCGATCGCGAGCGTCGCGGCGGCGGCCGGCCCCGTCCATGACGGGCCACCACCGCCGGCGAGCCGATCGGCGATGAGCCAGCCCACGACCGCGCCCGCTGCCAACCGGACCCACCACGGCACCGTGTCGCGTCGGAAAGTCGTCGTGTGGCACGATCCCTCACCGACCACTCCAGTGAGCGATGAGCGTGCCGAGGAGGTGATCGACCTCGTCGGCCATCGCGCGGTACTGGCGCATCCGACCACCCATCGGATCCGCGATGTCGTCGGACGCGTCGCGTCCGGCCGGGCCGCCGTCGGGCGGCGTCGCTGCGAGGCGGCGCGCCCACTCGTGGAAGTCGAGGGGTCGCCCGCCCATCACCCGCGCCCGCCAGGCGGCGGTGCGCAGCATCACGGCACGGTCGAAGCCCGGCAGGACACGCTCGACCTGTTCGAGTTGCTCGGCGGTCATCGCCAGCACGAGGTCGGCTTCGGCGAGCATCTCGGCGGTGACCTGCTTGCTGCGGTGGAACCTCACGATCGATCCGACCTCGAACTCATCGGCCACCCGGATCGTCTTGTTGTCGGGGAGCTGCGCCGCCGGGGCAGCCACGCCGGCGGAGGTCACTTCGGCCTCCGTCCCCATCTCCTCGAGCCCCCTCCTCAGCAGTGCCTCCGCGAGCGGCGACCGACAGAGGTTCCCGGTGCACACGATCAGAATCCGTGGCGGTCGATCCGGATCGCTGCGGGCCAGCTCGTTGCCGACTGCGTCGCCCGACGACACGGCGAGACCGCGCACGGCGACCGTGCGGGCGGGCACACCCACGACCGTGGCCGATGGTTCGACGTCGACCAGGACGGCGGCGCCGGCTCCGACGACGGCATGCGCGCCGATCCGGACGCCGGGGATCACCGCCGAGCCGATGCCGATCAACGCCTGTTCACCCACCGTGACGCGTCCGGCGATGGCGGCGCGCGGGGCGACGTGCACGAACTCGCCGATCGAGCACTCGTGGTCGACCGTGGCGCCGGTGTTCACGATCGCGCCCGAAGCCACCGTCGCCAGCGCGTTCACCACCGCGCCCGGCATCACGAGCGCACCCGGGCCGACGAGCGCCGACGGCGACACCGCCGCCCTCGGGCTCACCGCCGTGACCAGTTCACCACCTGCCGCCAGCACTGCCATCGAGGCGCGCGAGCGGGCGGCGTTGTCGCCGACGGCGACGAACCATTGGGTGTACCCACCGGCGACGAGCGTCGCAAGATCGCGGTCGGTGCCCAGCATCGGCACGCCGAGCGCCCCGAGATCGGCTGACGTGGTCCCGTCGGACGACACGCACCCAGCGACCTCGATCCCGGCCTCGCGCAGCACCTCGATGCACACCAGCGCATGGCCGCCGGCGCCCACCACGACGACGCCCGGCCTCGGCTCCACGCGCGCTGACGGTAGTGCACCCCGACCCGTCCGGCCGGCTCTCGGACTCGACGGTCGGCGTCATCGCCCAGCGTCGCATCTACAATCACGATCCCACCTACAATCACGATCCCACACGAGCGCCCTCACCTCGTGGGCGACCGTCGACCGAGCGGAGCTCCCGATCAGCGAACACGACGAGCGACTGTCCAGGAGGGCGAGAATCGACGCCGGGCTCCGCCGCGTGTTCCCACTGATCCAGTTCGCCGTGGACGCCCTCGCGTGGGCGATCGCGATCCCGGTCACGACGCTGCTGCGCTACGACCTCCGTGTCGGACCGGTCGACGAGGTCGGGATGCTGATCATCGTCTGTGTCGCCATCGTCTTGCAGGGAGTGGCAGGCCGAGCGGTCGGTCTCTATCGCCGCCGGTACCACTACGGCAGCTTCGACGAGGTCAGGGTGCTCGGCACCTCGATGGCGATCGTCGGCTGCGTGTTGTTCGTGGCGGCCCTGATCGATCAGGGCGGCCTCGTGCCGCGCACCGTGCCGGTGCTCGCCACCTTTCTCGCGCTCGTGATCGCGGTCGTCGCTCGCTATGCAGCCCGCTTGATCGAGGAGCATCAGTTCCTCGTCGACGGCGACGCGACCGAACCGCTGCTCGTGGTCGGGGCCGGCCAATCCGGCGCCCAGATCGCGCGCACGCTGGTGCGGTCGTCCGACGCCGGCTACCGACCGGTGGCGTTCCTCGACGACGACCCCCACAAGGCCGGGGCCCGGATCAGTGGGATCAGGGTGCGCGGCACGAGCGCCGACGCCGTCGACGTGGCACGACGGTACGGCGCCTCCTCGGTGCTGGTGGCGGTCCCGTCGATCTCGGGCGACCGCCTGCGCGAGTTGTCCGAACCACTGCTGGAGGCGGGGCTGAAGGTCCTCGTGCTCCCCCGGGTCAGCGAGGTGCTCGACTCGGTCCGCGCTGACGACATCCGCCCGCTGACGATCGCCGATCTACTCGGTCGCCATCCAGCCGACGTCGACCTGGATTCGATCGCCCGTTTCGTGACCGGTCGACGTGTGCTGGTCACGGGAGCCGGTGGGTCGATCGGTTCCGAGCTCTGCCGCCAGCTCCGGTCGTTCCACCCGTCAGCGCTGTTCCTTCTCGACCGCGACGAGTCCGGTCTGCACGAGACCCAGCTCTCGATGGAGGGCCGGGCCCTGCTCGACTCACCGACGCTCGTGCTCGCCGACATCCGCGACCGCGACCGCATCTTCGAGGTCTTCCAGCAACAGCGTTTCGAGGTGGTGTTCCACGCTGCCGCGCTCAAGCATCAGCCGCTGCTCGAGTTCAACCCGTCCGAGGCGTGGAAGACGAACGTCGTCGGCACCCGCAATGTGCTCGAGGCGGCGGAGGCGACCGGTGTCGGCCGGCTCGTCAACGTCAGCACCGACAAGGCGGCCGATCCGAGCGGGGTGCTCGGATATTCGAAGCGGATCTGCGAACGGTTGACGGCCGACGCCGCGGCGCGGACCGGCCTCTCCGTACGTGTCGGTGCGGTTCGG
This sequence comes from Ilumatobacteraceae bacterium, assembly GCA_963752815.1. Lineage (GTDB taxonomy): Bacteria > Actinomycetota > Acidimicrobiia > Acidimicrobiales > Ilumatobacteraceae > Sva-07. The sequence continues at coordinate 1,095,585 of CAVVZI010000015.1, forward strand.
CAACGTGCTCGGATCGCGGGGTTCGATGCTCGGGGTGTTCGAGCAGCAGGTGCGCGACGGCGGCCCGGTCACCGTCACCGATCCCGAGGTCACCAGGTACTTCATGACCGTCGAGGAAGCGGTGGCGCTCACGATCCAGGCTGCCGCGATCGGTGCAGCCGGGCGAGGTGCTCGTGCTCGACATGGGCGAGCCCGTCCGGATCGAGGACGTCGCCCGCCGCATGATCCAGCAGTCGGGTGAGGCGATCCGGATCGAGTACACCGGGCTGCGGCCCGGCGAGAAGCTGCACGAGGTGCTGTTCGGCCGCGGCGAGCACGACAGTCGACCCAACCACCCGCTGATCAGCCAGGTCACCGTGCCGCCCGCTGTCGTTCGACGCGGCGCAGGCGGCGTGCTCGGTCGACGGCCGCCTGACGATGTCGCCGGCCACGTTGGCCGTCGCCGCCGACTGGGGAACGGCCGGTTCGCCCCACGAGCCGGCCGGGGCGGCTGCGGCCGACGCCGCTGAACCGCCGACCCATGGCGACTTCGCTTAGCAGCCGTCCCCGGGTCCGTCGCAACCGGATCACGGCGGTCGATGCGTGGGCGGTCGCGGCGATCAGCCTCGGTGCTGGCGTCGCGGCGGCGTTCGCCGGCGCCCATCCGACTGCCTGGTCGCCCGCCGACGTCGCGTTGACGGCGGGATTCGCCGCCTTCGTCACGTGGTGCGGGGCCTCCGCACCCTGGTGGGTGCTGGCCGGGGGCGCCGGCGTGGCGGCACTGACCGCTTCCGATCCGGCGTGGATGTCGGTCGCCGTTGCCGGGTTCGTGATCGCCGCCTACGTCGGGGCCGACCGTCGGAGCTGGCCGGCGGCGAGAGCGGTGACGGCCGGGCTCGCCATCAACACCCTGCTGCACTGGGGTTCGGCCGGGTTCCACGGTCTGACCGCCCTGGTGACGGGCGCCGTCGCGGCAGCGATCGTGGTCGGTGGCCTACGGCGCCGGCGCCACTACGTCCGCCGGACGGTGTACCGCACGCTGATGGGCGTCGCGATCGTCGCCGGGGCGGCGGTGGTCGGTGGTGCGATCGGGGTCGCCCTCGCCTACGGAAACCTGCGCGACGGTGAGGACGCCTTGCGGGGAGCCGCCGCGGCAATCTCGGATGGCGACATCACGTCGGCGACCGAGCAGCTCCAGCTGAGCGAGCAGCGTCTGGGCGCAGCCTCCGACTCGCTGCACCAGCCGTGGGCGCGGGCCGCGCTGGCGGTGCCGATCTTCGGGCAGCACCTCGACGTGGCCGCCGATCTCGCCCGTGATCTCGAGGCGCTGAGCGGCACGCTGTCGGTGACGGCGACGCAGATCAACGTCGACTCGCTCCGCGTCGAGGGCGGTGTCATCGATCGTCAACGCGGTCGAACTGCTCGGGAAGCCGCTGGCCGACACCGAGGCGGCGCTCGCCGACGCCTCCGAGTCGTTGGTGGCGGACGACTCGGCGTGGCTCGTCGCCCCGATCGCCCATCGGATCGACTCGGTCCGCGACAAGATCGACGGTCTGCTGTCGGGGACGCGGACGGCACGGACCGCGGTCGACCTGGCTCCGTCGATGCTCGGACGTGACGAGCCACGCACCTACTTCGTGGCGTTCACCACCCCCGCCGAGTCGCGTGGCTTGGGGGGGTTCATGGGCACGTGGGCCGAGCTGCGCGCCGACGACGGCCGACTCGACGTGACGCGCACCGGTCAGACGATCGGAGCTGACGAGCGCGATGGACCCCGATCCGGTGCTCGACGGCCCGGAGGACTACCTCGCCCGCTACGGCCGCTTCGGCGCCGGCGAGAACGGTGAACCGGTCTCGCTCGACTTCTGGTCGAACGTGACGATGTCGCCCGACTTCCCGAGCATCACCGAGGTGTTCGCGCAGATGTACCCGGCGTCGGGAGGCACGGCAGATCGACGGCGCGATGGCGATCGACGTCGAGACGGTGGCCCGCTTCCTCGACCTCACCGGCCCGATCGATGTCGCCGGGCCCGATGGCCCGATCCGGATCGACTCGAGCAACGCCGAGGAGTACCTGCTGCGCGGGCAGTACGCGGAGATCGACGACGACGACGTCCGCGACGCCGTGCTCGAGGAGCTCACCTCACGGTTGATCGACAACGTCTTCGGCGGCAGCCTCCCCGGTCCGACCGTGCTGGCCCGCACGCTCGGGCCGGCGATGGACGAGAGCCGGCTGGTGGTGTGGTCGCGCCACGCGGAGGATCAGCCGTTGCTCGAGGAGCTCGGCATCGACGGCGGACTACCCAAGGTCAAATCGGACGGATTCGCGGTCGTCAGCAACAACGCGGCGGCAAACAAGCTCGACGCCTACTTGAAGCGCTCGATCGCCTACGAGGCCGTCGTCGACGAGCGCACCGGCGAGATCTCCGCCACGGCGACGGTGCGGCTCACCAACTCGGCGCCGGACGATCTTCCCGCCGATGCCGGGGGCAACCCGTTCGGCCTGCCGCCCGGCACGAACCGGATGTACCTGTCGGTCTACTCACCGTGGGCGCTGACATCGGTGGAGCTCGACGGCACGCCCACCGGCATGGAGCCGTCGACCGAGCTGGGCTGGCGCGTCTACTCCCGTTACGTCGATATCCCGGCGGGCGGCGAGGTCGTCCTCGAGCTCGGGTTCGCCGGGGTGCTTCCGGTCGGTGAGCCGTACGAGCTCGCACTGCGCTCGCAGCCACTCGCCCTTCCCGACGTCGTGCGGGTGGACGTTCGCACGAGCGATGGGGACATCCTGCACTCGTCGCATCGGGTGCGAGTCGGCGTCGACCGCCTCGACGGATCCAGCGAGGACGAAGCTCGACTTGCGATCAATTGACGGTCGACCCGGTCCGCTCGGGCGATCCGTCACTCGCTCCTCGATCGGTCGCGAGCGACCCGCACAAGCCGCGGGTACAAAAGTTCGGCATGGCCTCGAAACATCGGCTACTATCTGGTGTTATGCGTGGACACGATGGTGGCTCGTCGACTGGCGTCGGCATCCTCGCGCGCCTGTCGGCGGCGATCATGGCCGTGTTGGCCCTGATCGTGATCCCGATCGGCGCGGCGGGCGCACAGGAGGCCTATCCACCGGCCGCGATCGTGAACCTCATCGACCCGTTCGGCTGCGCACCGACGGGGATCTCAGGGGGTATCGGCACGGTGCAACCGGGTTCCACGCTCACGGGGACGCTGACGATTTCGGGTGTCCAGGTGGACCAGGCAGACCGCGATCGTTCCCGCCAGCGGCAACGCCCGCTACTCCGTGGTCGTTCCGCCCAACACGTTCGGCCCCGCCGTGGTGACGGCGTCAGGTACCAACACGGCCGGTCAGCCGTTCACGCTCGAAACCACCGGTACCATCGCCCCTTGCCCGGCGGGGCTGCCGCAGACCGGCAGCTCCGGCACCCAAACGTGGATCACCCTTGGCGTGGCGGCGGTCCTCGCGGGCGGCTTCCTGGTCGTTGTCAGTGCTCGCCGCCGACGTGGTGCGACAGGAGCGTGACGGCCATGTCCGAAAACACGACGACCGCAGACGTCGAGCGCGGGGCTTCGACCGCCGCGCCGCCCTGAAGAAGGCCGCGATCGCCGGCACGGTCGCTTGGACCGCGCCGATGATCACGTCTCGGAGACGGCGCACGCCCAGGTCGTCGCGGCGCTGTCACGCCGAAGTGCGCGCCGAGCGTGATCCGTCCGGCTGTCGGGCTCGGCACACCGACGCTCGATCTGCGACGGCCCCGGGCAGCAAGAATGCGCTACTGCACCGTATCAGCCTCCAAGGGACTCACGATGTCGCCGTGTCGCCGGCAGGTGCTGCGATCGAACGGCGCCACCGTTCCAGATCGCGCTCGACCAGCGCCGAACCCCGCAACGGACGGTCAACGGCCGTCAACGTTCAACGCCTGCGCGATCGAACGCTGGCACGATCCGCGATCGTGCAGGCACACGTGGCACGCGGCGCCTCTCGGCAACGGCACCTATCACGGTCACGATCAGCTTCTGCGACCGTCTCAGGCGATACGACTTCGCGACGAGGTGACGTCATCTCGGCGACGACCATGCAGGTCGCGGCGAGTCACGCTTCACGTTCCGAACCGGCCGAACGGCCCGTGCAGTACGAGCTGCCGAACGTGGGACGCTGCGCAGCGTGGACAGCAGATGCGTGCGGCGACACTCGTCGTGCGCGAATGCCCCGCGACCGTGACCCTCGGGCTGAGGTCGCCTGTCACGGCTCGACTCGGTCCGCCGACGGTCGCCGATCGACCGGCCCGCGACGTCACCGGCCTGCGCCGATCCGGCGACCAGTCGGACGTTCCGGTGCCGCTCGACGGCCACACAGGCGCGCCACGCAGGCGCGACGGGCTCACGAGACGCCGACGGCGCTCGCGCTCGATCAGCCGCGCGAACACGCGTTCGCACGCGTCGAGCACCGTCGCTCGACGAACACCAGGCGATCACTGTCGAGATCATCGAGCAGTTCCGCCCACGCCAGCACGTCGCCGTCGGCGAGCTGCCACAGATGCCGGCGTTGAGAATCGAGATCGATCATCGGACGGCCGACGGACGCGATCCCGGCAAGGGGCCACTCGGCGTGTCGCCGACGCTCGCACGCTCATCGTCTCGGGATCGATCCTCGGGCGCCAGGTCGGGATCTCTGCGATCGCTGCGACGCGCAACGGGCGGTCGTCGACGACCGTGCGACGGCGGGATGTCGATCAGCACGGCGCGACCGCCGCGTACGAAGCAGCGGGCATCGACGGTGACCGCGTTCGGTGGGCGTTCGACCGCGAGGTCCGCGAGGATCCGGGCGATCACGTCGACCGCCTCGTCGGGACTGTCGAGCCGGTACCGGACGGGCGCACCGTGGTGCACCACGCCGACCCTGCGGCGTCGGAAACCGACCTTCGCAGTCCGCACGCCGAAGGCAGCCGGCACCTCGAGGTCATCCGCGAAGCCGACCTCAGGCAGCCAGTCGCGGCACCGGGCGCGCAGCGCGTCGCGCATCTCGGCACTGTCGTACTCGATGCCGACCACTCGGTCGCCGGCTTGGAACACCTCGACGCCTGCCCACACGGGGCGGCTGGCACCACTGCCTCAAGGATCGGGCGGGCGATGCAGCATTGCGGCGACGAGCTCCTCGCGCCCGCTTGCCGGACTCGTACCGGCGAGAAGGCCGCGCGCCGCAAAGTCGGCGACCGCTGTCCGCACCTCCTCGATCATCCCCCCGACGGGCCGGTCGAACAACTCGGCCAGCTCGCGAGCGACGTCCTCGACGTCTCCGGATCCATCGAGCAGCATCCACACGGCCGACGCGCCGGCGTTGAGGTGATGTGACGTCCCCGTGACCGTGTCGAGCAGGACCGCCTCGGGGGCGAGGAACGCCGTCTCGATGCCGGAACGGGGCTGCGGCATCTCGGGAATCTCCACCGCACCGGACGCTCGGGTCACGCCGTGGTCTCCTGGGCGGCGAGCGGACGCACGGCGATCGTGTCGGAGCAACTCGCGAAGGTTGCCCTCGGCTACCTCCAGATCGTCGACGGCCACGGCATAGGCCGGTAGGTGATCGAGCAGCGCGGCACATCGATGGAAACTCTCTGTTCCCCCCTCGGCGCCGAGTCCCGGCATCTGAGTCGTCATCTGGGCCAGGGCCACCGCCGGCGACAGCGGCTCGAGCCGACCGTCGCCACCCTGCACGTAGGTCGGGAACACGATGGCCGCGAGCGGCGTCGGCGATGCCAACCGTCCCAGATCCGACGCCGGTACGAGCACCTCCTGCTCGTGACCGGGAAGGTCGATCACGACGTCGAGCGGTCCGCCGCGACGAATCCCGATCGGTCGCCAGAACGGATGGACGACTGCGCCCGTCGGCTCGATGTCGAGCAGCGCCAGCTCGTCGGTGAGGAACTCCCATCCGGCGCGGGTGAGCGACGCGGACAGCGTGCTCTTGCCGGCGTGCGACGGCCCGACCAGCATCAGCGCCCGTCCGTCTCGCGCCACGGCGGCAGCGTGTACGGGGATGAGCGGGGCGGCGCGTTCCAGGACGAGGCGAGTCACCTCCCAGAGGACGTAGGCGACGATGTAGTCGTCCGTGACGACGGTCTCGCAGGGCTCGCCGTCACGCCACAGGCCCCAGGGATGGCTCAGCCAGGATGGCCCGCGACGGGCGATTCGGAACACCGTGACCTCGGCGCTGTCGGGTGCTCTGCCGTTCCGAACGCCGGTCTCCGGAGCGCGGAGATCCCGCAGACGGTCGCTCAGCATCGCGAGCAAGCCCGACTGAGCTGACCGGAGGACGAACGAGCTTCCGCCGGCCACGAACGGGCCTGCCTCCTCGACACCGTGCTCATCGGGCACCGTCTCGGTTCGGCTCACCGCCGCGTCGGCCATGCGCGCACGCTAGCGGCTCCCGGCCTCGCACGAGATCTCTCGGCCGTCGTGAGAACTCGCCTCGGACCAACGATTCCGACGCCGCGAGGAGCGGAACCGCCGGGTCGGTCGGCTGTAGCGTTGCTCCGTGTCTGATCGGCGGAGCGACCGTGACGAACGACGGCGAATGAGGACCAACGTTCGGGCGATCCTGAGGCCGCACCGGGGTCGCGTGGCGCTGCTGGCGGCCGCATCGTTCGCCGGTGGGGCTGCCGAGGCGGCGCTGCTGGTCGTGATCAGCCGAGTGGCTCTCGCCATCGCCGACGGCGACGATTCGTTCGGGGTGCTCGCCGGTCGGTCCACGTCGGTCCGGCTCGCGATCGCGTTCGCCGGTCTCCTCGTCGTCATCAGGCTCGCACTGGCGTTGCTGGCGATGCGGGCGTCGGTTTCGCTGTCCACCCGTGTCGGGGTGGAGGCGCGCCGCGACGTCGCCGATGCATACCTCCATGCGTCATGGGGTCTCCAGCAGGCGGAGGCGGGCGGACGGCTGCAGGAACTGATCATGTCGTTCGCGGGATCGAAGGTCGGCGTCGCCAACGCCGTCGCCTCCATCCTGAACTCGTCTCTCAGCCTCACTGCGCTGGTGATCGGCTCGATCCTCATCAACCCGACCGCCACGCTCGTCGTGATGGTGGCGCTCGGCGTGCTCGGAACCGTGCTGGCACCCGTTCGGCGCCGCATCCGGCGTCAGGCACGGGCGGCAAGCGCAGCCCAGATGGAGTTTGCGACGTCGGTGTCCGAGCTCGGGGCGCTGGGTATGGAGATGCAGGCGTTCGGCGTTCGCGACCAGTTCGTCCGCAGAATCGACCGCGTCATCTCCGCCCATGCCAACTGGGCCGCCAAGGCGGGCATCGCCCAGGGCATGCTGACTCCGCTGTACACCGCGCTTGCCTTTGCGGCGATCGTCGGAGGGCTCGGACTCGCCTCGGCGTTCGAGACCGGAGAGCTGGGCGGGGTCGCAGCGGTGATGCTGGTCATGCTTCGCTCGCTGAGCTACGGACAGGCGCTCCAGAACGCGTCGGGGAACCTCGCCGGTCTGGCACCGTTTCTCGAGACGATCGACGACACCGTTCGCTACTACCGCGATCATCCCGCTGAGCTGGGCACGGTGTCGATCGACCATGTCGGGGCCGTCGACGTCCGTGATCGTCACGTTCGAGTACACCGATGGCCGGCCGGTGCTTCACGGCCTCTCGTTCCGGATCGAGCCGGGCGAGGTGGTCGGTGTCGTCGGGCCGTCCGGTGGCGGCAAGTCGACGCTGGTGCAGCTCCTGCTCGGGCTGCGCAACCCGGCGACCGGTCGGATCACGGTCGCCGGCGACGTCGACCTGCGCGACGTCGATCGCCGTGCCTGGGCCAGCCTGAGTGCTTTCGTCGCCCAGGATGCCAACCTGATGTCGGGTTCGGTGGCGTCCAACATCGCCTTCCTCCGCGACGACATCACCGCCGATCGCATCGAGTCGGCCGCCCGCGAGGCGAATGTGCTCGCCGACGTGCTGGCGATGCCCGATGGTTTCGACACCGATGTCGGGGAACGGGGCGGTCGGCTCTCGGGCGGTCAGCGTCAGCGGGTGTCGATCGCCCGCGCGCTCGCCGGGGATCCGGAACTGCTGATCCTGGACGAGCCGACGTCGGCGCTCGACGTCCGATCCGAGCAGCTGATCCGGGAGACCATCGCCGCGTTGAAGGGTCGGGTGACGGTCGTGATCATCGCCCACCGCCTCTCCACACTCGACGCTTGCGACAAGATCATGGTGATCGAGGAGGGTGAGCTGAAGGCGATGGCTCCAGCGGCGGAGCTGTCGCTCGACAACGAGTTCTTCCGCCACTCGCTCGAACTGTCGGGGATGCGCCCATGAGCAGTCGCGCTGGGCCGGCGTCCGTGCTCGCACGCGGCCGAGCCAGCGGCCGCAGCCTGCCGGCCCGGTAGGTTGCTGAGGTGCGCGCACTCGTCACCGGGGCTGCCGGTTTCATCGGCAGTCGACTGGCCGAGCGGCTGGTTGCACAGGGTTGGTCGGTCCGCGGCGTCGACGCGTTCACGCCGTACTACGACCCGGCCACCAAGTGGGCCAACGTCGCCGGACTGCAGACCGAGGCGAACGCCGAGATCGTCGTCGCCGACCTGCTGTCGGCCGACCTCCGGCCGCTCGTCGAGGACGTGGACGCCGTGTTCCACTTCGCCGCCCAGCCGGGCGTGCGCCCCTCGTGGACGACGTTCGACGCCTACCTCCAGCACAACGTGACGGCGACCCACCGCCTGCTCGACGCGCTCCAACACGCTGCCGGTCCAACGTCTCGTGTTCGCGTCCAGCTCCTCCGTCTACGGCCAGATCACCGGCGCCGTCGACGAGGACTCTCCGACCCGACCGTTCAGCCCGTACGGCGTGACCAAGCTCGCCGCGGAAGCGCTCGCCAGGGCCTACTCCCAGAACTTCGGCATGCCCGTCACGAGCCTCCGCCTGTTCACCGTGTACGGGCCACGGCAGCGACCCGACATGGCAATCGAGCGACTGATCCGCTGTGCGCTCGCCGGAGAACCGTTCACGGTCTACGGAGACGGTTCCCAGGTCCGGGCGTACACGTTCGTCGACGACGTGGTCGACGCGGCGATCGCCGCCGTCGGCGCGGACACCGAGCCCGGGTCCGTCTTCAACATCTCGGGTGGGACGAGCTGCAGCCTCAACGAGGTCATCGCCGTCGTGGGCGAGGCGACCGGCCGGCCGGTCCGCGTCGTCCACGAAGCGGCGAGCCCCGGTGATGTCGAGCGGACCGACGCCGTCGTCCAACGGGCGCTCGACTGGCTCGGCTGGAAGCCGCAGACGTCCCTCGCCGAGGGGATCGATCGTCAGGTCGCCGAGGTCCGCCGCCGGCTCGCCGCCCGCTCGTAGATCCTGGACAGGCCGGCGACGACGGCGTCGGGTGTGAACTGCTCGTCGAATCGCCGTCGCGCCGCCGCCGTCGATGCGGCAACCGCGCTCGGATCGACGAGGACGTGCCGCAGCGCCCCCGCCAGCGCTGCCGCGTCGCCCACCGGCACGAGCGCAGCGGCATGGTCACCGATCGCCTCGCGGACCATCGGCAGGTCGCTGGCGACGACCGGCGTCTCGAGGGCCATCGCCTCGAGCACGGCGCCCGGCAAGCCCTCGACCCGAGAGGCGACCGCCACGACGTCAGCGGCGACGATGAGGTCGGCGACGTCGGTACGCGCCCCGAGCAGGCGCACGACGTCGCCGACCGAGTGCCGGGCGATGTCCGCTTCGAGCGCCGCCGTGTCCCGTCCGCGCCGGCCCGCCACCAACACGGCGAGATCGGGAACGTCGGGGCGTAGCCGCGCGGCGGCGTCGACCAGCACGTCGAGGCCCTTCTGGCGCTCATGTCGGGCGATGGCCAGGACGACCGGCTGCCCGAGACCGAGCCCCAGCGCCGACCGAACGGCGTCCCGACGAGTGACGGACGGCTCGCCGAGCACGTCGCGCCGGCGGGCACGGGGCACGACGTCGATGCGGTCGAGGTCGATCCGCAATCGGCGGGCCATGTCCTGCTTCACCGGTTCGGACACGGCGTGGTAGCGACGGGCCAGACGGGCGGTCGCGGCGTCGACGATCTGGGCGGCGCGGAGCTTGGTCGGGTTGACGGCCGGATTGTCGAGCTCGGCCTGGCCGTAGCTGCTGTTGGCGAACGTCGTCACCGAAGGCACGCGGGCGATCGCCGCGGCCGTCCGGCCGAGGACGTCGGCCTCCCAGAGCGTCGTGTGGACGACGTCGGGGCGGAGGCGGCGGATGAGCCCGACGAGGGCGGCGAGCTGCCGGCCGCGGCCGCGATCGAGCTCGACCGGGTGCAGCGTCGCACCAGCGTCGCGCAGGGCGTCGGCGACGTCCCAACGCGACTTGAGGAAGGCGACGTGGAGCTCGATGCCGAGGTCGCGGTAGCCCGGTGCCATGTGGGCGAGTGAGTGCTCGGCGCCTCCGCCGATGAGGCTGTCGATCACGTACAGGACCCGCACCGTCAGCGTCTCCGGAGACGGGCGACGAGCTCTCGACGGCTGCGGTGGAGATCGATCACCGAGCGCTTGCCGTCGATGGCGATGAGTCCGCCGCCGTGAGTGAGCGTGTGGCGGCCCTCCGGATACGGGCCTCCGTCGGCTGCGATTCGGTCGACCGGTCGCTCCTCGAACCACTCGGTGTCGAGGCGGACGACGGCGTTGATCACGACCGCCCCACCGTAGGTCGTCGAGCAGTCCTGGGCCGGGCGATACAGCACGCCGTCGCGGGCGAAGGTACCGCTGTCGTACCTCTCGGCGAATACGACCCGGGGTGGTTCCCCGTCGAGGACTATGACCTGTGGCTTCGTCTGCTCGACGTCGGACGCTACGTCGGCCTCGACTCCGCCGAGTCGGTCCACGTCGAGCGCAGCGACGGCATCTCGGCAACGATGTCCGAGACGCAATCCCAGCGTGAGGCCGAGCGAGCGGCACAGTACCGATGCGAGCTCACAGGCCGGGCTTCCGATACCGGGCGAATCGGAACGATCGTGGAGATGGCTCGGGCATCGCTGTCCATCAGGCGTCGGGTCAGACGCCGCGGTTACTCGACCAGTGGGCTCGAGCGGCAGGCGCTTCGCACCGTCAACCACCACCTGCGGGCCGAACGCCGGTTGGTGCGTTCGATGCTCGTACTCGTCCTCGCACCGCGCATCGCAGTGCGAGGACGGATGGATCGCTTCCGTCCGCCGAGCTGAGCTTCACGACCGCCTCGGCTCGGTGTCCGTTCGATCGGTCCCGAAGTCGGGTGCAGTCGGGTGTTGCGTCCGTTCGGCGCTGATCCGGTCGAGGAGATCGATCCACTGCGGCACCACGGTCGTCCACGTGAAGTCCGCTGCCGCTTGGGGTTGCTGCGCGCAGGTTGCATTCCGCACCGTGACCGCGAGCGCGTCTGCCGCCGCCGGACAGACGTGGACCCAGCCCATCGACTCGATCGCACCGACCGCAGGTGCGACGACCGGTACACCGCACAGTGCCGCCTCGATCGCCACGCCCGGCATCCCCTCGACGTCGCTGGTGATCAGTACGACGTCGCTCGCGTGCAGGACGGGACGGACGTCGTCGATCTCCCCGAGGAACACCGCCCGCTCGCCCAACTGCTCGTCGGCCTGTCGTCGTGCCTCGACGAGCCCTGCCCCGCCCCCGGCGACGAGCAGAACGTGATCGGGGAGGCGGGCGACGGTGTCGATGGCGACATCGAGACGCTTCTCCGGCGATGCCGCACCCACGAAGGCCACGACCCGGCCGGGACCGAGCCCGAACCGCTCCCGGGCCGCGGCCCGTTCCGCTGCCGTCGGCGGGCGGAACTGCTCCGGGTCGCGGGCGTTCGGGATCACCACGATCCGCTCGCGATCGACGCCCAGCTGGTCGACGAGGCGGTCGACGGCCCCTGGCCAGAGGGCGACGACCGCGGCCGCCCGCCGGTATTGCAGGCGGGTCACGGCGCGGTGCAGCGGGCCGCGCAACCAGTGGGCGGGATCGCTGATGCTCCGGTACAGGATCGGCACCGACCTCCCGAACAGTGCGATCGCACATGCCGGCAACGTCGCCGAGCCGTAGGCGACCACGATGTCGGCGGCGCGAGCCCGACGCCGCAGCGCCCAGAGGGTGCCCAGACTCAACCGGCGGCGACCGAGCACGTCGACGTCGAGGGCGACCGTGTCGGCTCCTGCGTGGAGGGCGACGATGTCGACCTGCCAACCGAGGTCTGCCAAGCGGCCGACGAGCTGCATCGCCTCGATCTCCGCGCCACGACGACGCGCGCTCGCGATGACGAACAGTACGCGTCGGCGAGCAGCGTCGTGCATGGCGTCAGCGGGCGACGGACCGACGTGGGGCGACCGGCTTGCTCAACGGATCGGAGCGACGAGGGACCACGGCCGGCACGGCGAGCAGGAGCAGGACGAACGGCCAGACCTGCACCCGCTGGCGGGCGAGTGCACCGAGATTGGCGAACGACGACCAGGCGAACGTGAAGATTCCGGTGTAGACGACGCACATCAGGACGTACGGGCGCCGGAACGCCGTCGCCGGGACGTTCTTGAGGCGCTTCCACCCGACGATCGCCAGCGCCAGGATGAACGTCGTCTCGAGCGCGGCCACGGTGTTGCCGGCCGAACCCGCTTCGAGGATCGTGGGGCGGAACAGCACCGTGAACACCGCCCCCGGATACTCGAAGGGGGTGTTCGGGCTCGGACGGTCGATCTCGGAGCCGCCGTCCGACGTGCCGCTCTCGGCCCGGTCGAGCAGTTCGCCGACCGCGCCGACGCTCACCTCGGTGGTCGACGTCGACGTCACGTTGCGGCAGGAATCGGTCGACGGCCTCGGAGAGCACGAACGCCATCGCCACCATCAGGACGACGACGGTGAGGATGCCGCCCGAGCGGCCCGAACACCGGGCGATGGCGCCGCCGCGGGCGGAACAGGATCGCGACCGAGAGAGCGGCGAGGACGACGACCGGCACGTGCGGCCGGACCAGGTACCCGAGGCCGAGACCGGCGGCCAGCACCAGCCAGCCGCCCGCGAGACGTTCGAGTATCCGAGCCGAACCGTAGGCGCACAGGCCGAGCGAGAGCAGCATCACCGCTTCCTTGCCGATGCTCGACGGCCAGAACAGCAGCGACGGAAGGAACAGCACGAGCAGCGCATACCGACGCTGATCGGCCTCGGGGAACCCGATCAGCGCGGCGCGGTGGAACAGGAACAACCCCCAGAAGCCGATGAAGGAGAAGACGAGGAAGCCGCCGAGCTGGCTCGGTCCCATCACGGTGTACACGATCCCGGTCAGGTCGTCGAGGAACGTGGTCCCGCGCCCGACCGAGAGCAGTTGGGTCAGCGTCATGTCACCGTCGTGGAACGCAGTTCGCGATCTCGGTGCCGTGCTCGGAGTACCGGAGGGCGTCTCCGCTGCCGTAGAGCTCGAAGGCGACGAAGTACCGGACGAGTGACGCCCCCAGCTTGAAGACAGAGCGCCGTCACGGCGATGGCCGTGAGCGGCTCATCGTCACCCCGGGTGACGGCGATCACGATGGGGATGCCGACCGCCAGCAGGATGGGCAGCAGCACCAACACCATCCAGCGGTCGTAGGCCCAGTTGTCGACGGCCCACGCGAGCGCCGCGAAGTAGGCAACGACGACAACGAGCCCCGCGGCCACGACCGCATCGGAGCGGTCGACGCGCACTGCGGACCCCGGGATCACCTGGCGTCACTCCGCATGAGGTGACGGCGTGAGGATGTCCGGCGGTTCGAGGAGGGCGTCGATGTGTCCCCAGTCGTTGCTCGAGCCCGGCTCGTGCTCCACCGGTGGGCCCTCGACCTCCTCGTCCGACGACTCCTCGACGACGGCCGGACCGACGACCTTCTCGCGACGCCTTCGGCCCCCGCCGTAGTAGTCGTAGTAGCCGCCGCGGCGGCCTCGTCCTGAACCCGTGTCGGCCAGCGCGATCGCGATCCGCTCGGCACCGCTGAAGCGGACGAGTTCGGCGGCCCGCTGGGCGGCGGCGGTCGACGTGCGTCCCACTCTTCCGAGCAGGACGACAGCGTCGGCGAGCGGGATGAACTCCAGCGCCTCGGTGGTGACGGCGAGCGGCGGCGAGTCGATGATGATCACATCGACTCGATCGCGGAGCGCTTCGATCAGCTGATACGTGCCGCGGGTGAGATCGCCAGGGGTCGCCCCGAGCGGCGACAGGTCGAGCAGCTGCACCCCCGGCACCTTGGTGGGGGCGAGGAAGGCCTCCGGATCGAGGCGGTCCAGGCCGGCGAGACCGGCTGGGAGCGGTGGCCGCTCGTCGGTCACGATCGAAGACGCGACCGGACGCCGGAAGTCGGCGTTGACGAGCACGACCGTTCGGCCGGTCTCGGCAAACGCGGCCGCGAGGTTCACCGCCGTGGTGGTCTTGCCCTCGGCCGGCGTCGGTGACGTCACCAGAATCACACCGAGGCGCTCGTCGGTGTGGGTTGGCCGCCCACCGGACATCATGAACGTCAGCGACGTCCTCAGCGATCTGAACGCCTCGGCGGCACCGGAGTGCTGGTCGGGGCTGACAACGAGGCGGGCCTGGCGCTGGCGTCGGTTCAGCGAGGGGAGCTCGGCCACGACGGCGGCGCCGAAGGACTCCTCGGCCTGCCTGCGGTCGCGGATCTTCGAGTCGAGGCGCTCGGCCAGCAGTGCGATCGCACACCCGAACAGGGCGCCAATTGCCGCGCCGATCGGGACGCGGGTCGACCGTGTACGGGGTGGGGTGAAGCCACCGGTCACGGTCGGGACCGGTTGGGCGCGCTCGAGCGTGGTGAGGTTGAGATCGGACGTGCCGTCGTCCTCCGCCAGCGAGCGGTACGACTCGTACGCGGCGTTGTACTCGCGCACGGCGGTGTCGCGACGGGCCTGGGTGATGGAGTCGGCGGTGGGCCGTGGGTCGCCCGGCTCCAGCCCGACGCTCTGCTCGGCGATCTGGCCGGCGATCTCGTCGTCGAGCTCGTGGATCTCGGTCTCGAGACGCTCGACGTCTGCCAGCGACTTCGTCTGCCGGTCCTGGCGCAGTTCCTCCTGCCGCTGCGACAGGTAGCGCACCGTCTCGTCGGCAAACGCATCGGCGATGCGGACAGCGTCGTCGGGATTCTCCTGCTCGGTGGTGAAGCGGAGTGTGCCCGTCTGCGGATCGGACTCGACGGTGAGCTCGGCAGCCAGGGCGGCCGGTGGGCCGTTGTAGCCGAGCTCCTCGGCGACGAGGCGCGGCACCTCACCGGTCGTGGCGAACACGGGAACCTGCGCGAACGTGATCGTGCCGATCGCCGACTGCGATCCGAACTGGCTCGTGCTGGAGAGCAGGGTGTTGGTCGCGCGGTAGGTGGTCTGGATCGGCTCCGGCTTGGGGTCGGTGCCGAGGAACGCGAACAGCGCGCCGATCAGCGCGCAGACGGCGATGATCGGCCATCGCCGGATCAACACTCGGACGTAGTCGATTGGTTCCATCACATCTCGGACACGCGGCGCGACTCGAGTCACGCCAGGCACTGGGCAATCCTAGTGGCCGGATGCTGGCGGCGACCGGTCACGTCGGCGGTCCGAGGATGACCATCACGTGGAGATCGGTGCCGAACTGCAGCCAGTTCGGATCGTCCGGCGGTGCCTCGACCACACGCGTCGGGATCGAGGCCGAACACCTGGTTCACCGTCGCCGCCTCGACCGCCCTGCCGGGCGCGTACAGGATCGTCGTCGCGTCGATGGGGACCGCAGTGTCGCGTGGAGGTCGAGGAGCGAATCCCTCGGCCGCGAGTTGATCCGACGCCGCACCGGCCTGACCGGCCCGGGCGCCGGCGTTGAGCACCTGGATCTGGGATGAACGGACGGAAGTTCGGCTGCACCAGAACGGTCGTGGATGTCGTGGTGGCGATCGATGAGGAGGTTGGCGGCGCCGTCGACGTCGGGGCCTCGGTTGTGGCCGCTGGCTCCGAGGTCGTGGTCGTCCCCGGTTCGTCGAGCGTTCCGGTCTCCGAGTCACCCTGGGGCGTCGCCGCGGCGGTGAGCGTGAACGGCGACGCGGCGTCGATCGTGGCGGGATCGTCGCTGTCGGCGAGCGACAGGGCGATCAACACGATCACCCCGCCGACTGCGAGGCCACCGAATGCATCGCTCAATCGCACGATGAGCAAGGTTACCGAGCGCGACCTCGTCGCAGGCTGTCGGTACTCTGCAGGGCATGTCCAGGAGCGTTGGCCGCGGCGTCGTCGACCTGGTCGGACGACCGATCGACGCGGCCGTCGGCAGGTTCCGGTCAGGTCGGACCGTTGTGTTCCTGATCTACCACCGGGTGGGTGCGCGAACGAGGTCGCCCGTCGACCTTCCCGTCGCGGTGTTTCGCGAGCAGCTCGACGCGCTGGCCGAGTCGGGGCGCGTCGTCGACCTCGACACCGCCGCGCGGATCCTGCGTGAGCCGGCGTCGGGTGCTGAGTCGGCGCCCCACGTCGTCATCACGTTCGACGACGGTACGTCCGACTGGGTCGAGGTCGCACTCCCTGAGCTCGCCGCGCGGAAGCTGCCGGCGACGTTCTATGTCGCCACCGGCTTCGTCGATCAGGGAACCCGGTTCCCTGATCGTGGCGTCCCGATTTCGTGGACGGGTCTGGCTGAAATGGTCGCGAGCGGTTTCGCCACCGTCGGGTCCCACACCCACACCCATCGTGTCCTTGCCGACGCGTCCGGCGACGTGGCGATCGCCGAGATCGATCGATCGGTGGGCTTGGTCGAACAGCACCTGGGCCGCGCCTGCGATCACTTCGCATACCCGAAGGCCATCGCACCGTCACCCGCTGCCGATGTCGTCGTTCGCCGCCGGTTCTCGACGGCCACACTCGCCGGCAACCGAGCGAACCTCGTCGGCCAGTGCGACCTTCATCGCCTGGGACGGCACGCTCTGACCGTCGCCGATGACCGATCGACCTTCGACCGAAAGATGCGCGGCGGCGCACTCCTCGAAGGCGTCTTGCGGGCGGCTCGCGATCGACGAGCGACCGGGATGATGACCGACACGCTGAGCGTTCACGCGCCACTCACCGGTTCCGGACTCACCGCTTCAGTTCACCGCTGACGACGGCCGCGACCCTCGCAATCGTGCTCGGGGCGAGCACAGACCCGCTCGGCAGGCACAATCCGTGGGCGAACAGGCGATCGCTGACGCCGTTGATCCACGTCGGACGTTGAACGAAGGCGGGCTGGGCGTGCATCGGCTTCCAGAGAGGGCGGGCTTCGATGTCGGCTTCGTCGAGCGACTTCATGACCCGGTCGCGGGCGTGGGCGTCGTCGAAGACGACACAGGTGAGCCAGCCGTTCCAGCCGCTCCACGGGGCGATCGGCATGAACTCGAGCCCGTCGACGTCGGCGAGCAGTTCTCGGTACCTGCGCGTTGACCTCGAGGCGACGATCGACGAACTCGTGCAGACGCGAGAGCTGAGCGCGGCCGAGAGCCGCCAGCAGATTGCTCAGCCGATAGTTGTAGCCGACCTCCTCGTGCTCGTAGTGGACGGCCGGCAGACGGGCCTGGGTCGAGAGGTACCGGACGCGTTCGGCCACGTCTTCGTCGGGCGTGATCAGCATCCCGCCGCCGCTGGTGGTGACGATCTTGTTGCCGTTGAACGAGTACAGGCCGATGTCGCCGAGGGTGCCGGCCGGTCGTCCGAGGTGGGTCGCGCCGAGCGCCTCGGCGGCGTCCTCGATGATCGGGATCCCGAGCTCACGGCACATCGGCGCGATCGCGCCGTAGTCGGCGCATTGCCCGTAGAGGTCGACCACGACGACGGCGGCCGGCAGCTTGTTCCGGCGCTTCGCATCGTCCAGCGCCTCGGCGAGCAGCTCGGGGCTCATGCTCCACGACGTCGTCTCGCTGTCGATGAAGACCGGATTGGCGCCGCAGTAGACGACGGCGTTGGCGGTGGCGGCGAACGTGAACGTCGAGACGAACACGTCGTCGCCAGGCTGCACGCCGCTCACGAGGAGGGCGAGGTGCAGAGCCGCCGTGCCGCTCGACAGCGCGACCGCACCGGGCCAGCCGGTCAATTCGGCGATGTCGCGCTCGAAGCCGTCGAGCTCCGGGCCGACCGGGGCGATCCAGCCGCTGTCGAACGCTCGCAGCAGGGCCTCGCGCTCGAGCTCCCCGACGTCGGGCGGGCTGAGGTACACGCGCGCCATCAGAGCAGCTCGACGGTGTCGCCGTGCATGCGATGACGCGTGTCGAACACGTAGTTGCCGTGCGCCGTCACGAGGTCGTAGTCCACGTCGTCGTGGTCGGTGACGAGCACGATCGCGTCCGCCCGGGCGACCTCGCTGTCGGTCAGTGCGACGCGCTCGGCGACGAGGTCGAGCTCGTTCGGCCCGACGTGGTCGTCGTGGACGACCACCTCGGCGCCGAGCTCGAGCAGGCCGCGGACGATCGGGTCGGCGGGCGTCTCGCGGGCGTCATTGGTGTTCTTCTTGTACGCGATGCCGAGTACCAGCACCCGTGAGCCGTTGACCGCCTTCCGCTGGCGATTGAGTCCTTGCTGGACGCGGCGGACGACATAGCCCGGCATCTGGCTGTTGATGTCGTTGGCGGTCACGACGAACCGCGACGTCACGCCCAGCTGGCGCTCGATTCGCCACGACAGGTACGACGGGTCGATCGGGAGACAGTGACCACCGACGCCGGGGCCGGGCCAGAACTGCGTGAACCCGAACGGTTTCGTGCCGGCGGCTTCGATCGCCTCCCAGATGTCGATGTCGAGCGCGCGCGCGTGCACCGCCAGCTCGTTGACGAGGGCGATGTTGACGTGCCGGAACGTGTTCTCGAGCAACTTGGTCAGCTCGGCCACGCGGGTGGTGCTCACCGGCACCGTCCGTTCGACGATGCCGTCGTAGAAGGCACGGACCGCCTCGAGCGATTCGGGCGTCAGGCCGGACACGACCTTGGGGGTCCGAGTGAACGTCCACTCGGTGTTGCCCGGGTCGAGCCGCTCCGGCGAGTAGCCCACGTGGAAGTCGACGCCCGCCTTCATCCCGGAGTGTTGTTCGAGCACCGGTGTCAACCGCTCGTCGGTCGTCCCGGGATAGGTGGTCGATTCCAGTACGACCAAGCACCCCGGCCGGACCAGGGGGCCGAGCACGTCCGCGGCCTGGTCGATGTGCTGGAGATCGGGCACGCCATCGGTGAGTGGTGTCGGCACCGTGATGACGGCGACATCGAACGGCTGGAGCGACCCGGCGTCGGAGGTAGGGCGGTAGCGGCCGGTGGCGAGCGCCTCGGCGACCTCCGCGTCGGACACGTCGGCGACATGAGACGACCCGGCCGACAGACTCGCCGCCCGGTGCTCGGCGACATCGAATCCGACCACGTCATCACCGATGACGACGGCCCGCATCGCCAGCGGCAACCCGACGTATCCCTGGCCGACGATCAGGACGCGGCGACATCTCATCGGCAACGTCCCCGGGTCATACGGTCACGGTAGCCGCCTGCCTATCGACCCGCTGGAGTGGTCGAACGGCATCGATTGTTCAGCGTCGTGCTCCAAGAATCCTGCTGCACACCCCCGAACATCCTGGCTCGATCTTCCGTGGCCAACCGCGCGTGGGGCGTTGGGTCTATCTCGCCCGCGGAGCTAAGGCGTCGTAACGCGTCAACGGGATAAGGTCTCTCCGGCCAGCGTGTACGGCGCCCTTCATGGTGCGACGTTTATCTCTTGAACGGGAAGCGACTAGATGCTGTGGAAAACGCACGCTTTCGCACGTTGTCGCACCGGCCAATGATGAATCGACCCATCTCACCCCAGTCACACTGACGACCGGAGACCGATGGTGTGAGTCCGCCATGATCGACCACATTGATTTCCTTGAAGTCGACGCCGAGGGTCACGACCTTTGCGTGCTCCATGGATTTGCATCGATGATCAATGCTCGACGCATCGACGTCGTGCAGTTCGAGCACAGTCGCGTCGGGAACTGCACAAGGTGTCCTCTTGAGGGACTTTTACGACCTACTCAGTCCTAACGGATTTCTGATCGGCAAGATCTACCCTCGTTCTGTCGACGCTGAGCCTCCTACCGAGTCCAATCAGATCGAGAACTTCCCTGGGCTGAACTATCTCGCCGTCCAACCTGAGAAGGTACAGGCGGTCTCTCGGCTTCTTGGCAAGCACGACGGGAGTTGAACCGCATGTCCGAGGTTGAACTCTCGATCCTGGCTGCACCCGGTGACATGTCGTTTCTCCGCCGAACGATCGCGCGCCAGGCTCCGCGGCTTCGATGGCGCCTCCTCCGATCTGTCGTCGTTCTCAATCATCGATCTCAGGTCAGGAATCGCCAGCGGGCGACGGTGACGCCGTGCTTCAGCGACTGGCGGACGACCTGTTTGTTGGCGGATACGTCGACGAGGTTCGCACGGTCGATTGGTCACCAGATGTTGTCTCCGACGCGATCGGCCGGTGGTTTGCTGACGGGCGGACCCCGCTTCGGCTGGGCCGCCGAGCCCTCTACCAGTACGTTTACTCCTTTGAATCCGCCAAGGCTCCGCTCGTGCTGCACCTGGACTCGGATGTACTCTTCTACGGCCGAATGGGTGACTGGCTGGACGGGGTGGTCGACGTCTTCGAACGCGTACGAGGACGCGGTTGCGACTGTTCCCAACGGCGTGGTGCCGCAGGCCAATCGATTGGTGGAGTGGCTGATTGGGCCGCGCGGTTGACCGGCCACGTTGGCCGGCAGGCTGGTCCGTTGGAGCCGATGTGACGTCACGTGGGCTGCTCGTGCACCGAGAGCGGCTGTTCAATCCGCGTGCTACCGCTGCGTCGACAGAAGCCCGAGGAGCAATGGGAGGCCGGCCTCGCGTCGACGCTGGCCGCGGTAAGGGTATGCACGCACACTGCCTCGTGAGCAACGAGACCTGGATGCTGCACCCGCACCAGCACAATTCAGCTCACGTACGCTGGTTGGATGAACTGATTGCAGAGGTGGAAGTTCGGCCGGTTACCCGTACCGCCCGACTCGGACACCCATGGGGCATCACGTACTGAGGGGTGGAAGTTTTGGCCGTGGCTTCCTCGTCTGGCGCTCCGTCGGATCCGATCACGCGTTTCGTGACGACGCCCGTTGGCGACGGCTTGACGTGCTCCGTACGTTCGCAGGAGCGGTCACTTGGGCCGGGGTCGGCAAGCGTGGACGATGATCGGACCATCGGCGGAGTCGACGAAGCCGATCTCGATCAGTTGGGCTGCGTCTTCGGCGCCAATGAACCCGCGCCAATCCAGGGACGGCCTGTCACGAGGCCATTCGGGCCGGCGGCAGAAGCTGCATGTGTCGATGTCGTCGTGTCTCGTGCCCACGGATTGCCCACGAACCAGTCAAGATTGACCGATACGGGTCGGCACCACCTGACACGAGAAATCGCGAACTACCTGATCAGGGCATACAAATCGGCACGGACCGACATCAGGAGGACGGCACCTGAACGTTTTGTAATCATGAGGTCCCGAGGTTTTAGTCCCGAGGTTCGTACCTCGCACCGGGCTCTCCAGCCACACGGCGTGCCAGACCACAGGACACAATCCGCTGTTCACGTACCTCGGCGGTCTCACCCGGGCCGGCGCTCGTTCGTCCGCGACGTCAGTCGGTCCGTCGGCGAGCTACGTCGGCGGTGGCTGATCGCCGATCGGGGCAAATCCGCGGCGTTGCTGGGCGCCCCAGCTCGTCGTTCCACGAGCGATGTCCACGTATCCGATCGCTCGCCAGACGTCGTGGAGCGGGTGAAAGCAGACGCTCTCGACGACCGTGTAGACGAGGAGGCGAAAGATGTCCCGCCGGCGCCGGTAGCGGTTGAATCCGAACTCCTCCACCGTGATCGCGGTGAGCGTGAGCAGCACGCTGAGACCGAGGGTGACGAACCCGTAGGCGATCACGTAGCTCAATGACAGCTGGCTGAGTAGCCCCAGCACGATCGTGATGACGAGACCCCCGAGCGCGAACACCGGGCTGAGGAACTCGAACAGCGCGAAGTGCGGCATGCTGACCATGCCGATCGCCCCGTAGCGCTTCTTGAGCATCATTCCCTCGTGCCGGTGCAGGCCTTGCCAGAGTCCGCGTTGCCACCGACGGCGCTGCCGGCTGAGCGTGGAGAACTGTTCCGGCACCTCTGTCCAGCACACCGGATCGGGGACGAACACGATCCGGTAGGGCTCGTCGCGGTCACGGAGGTAGCGGTGCAACCGCAGACGTCAACTCGAAGTCCTCGCCCACCGTGTCGGTCCAATATCCGCCGACCGTTTCGAGGATGTTCCGGTCGAACAGACCGAATGCGCCGGAGATGATGCCGAGCGCGTTGTGGCGGCTCCAGCCGGCCCGAGCGACGAGGAACGCCCGGAGGTACTCGATGACCTGGATCGTTGCCAGCCCGCTCTTCGGAAGCCGGATGTCGACGACCCGTCCGTGATCGACGCGGCAACTGTTCGCGACGCGGATCGATCCGCCTGCCGCCACGACGAGTCCAGGATCGTCGAGGATCGGCTTCGCGATCTTGAGCAGTGCGTCCTCCTCGAGCAGAGGAGTCGGCGTCGATCACGCACACGTAGGGCTGGCTCGCGACCCGCAGCGCGGCGTTGAGCGCATCGGACCGCCCGCCGTTCTCCTTGTCGACCACCAGCAGGTTGCGGTGCCGTCTCGAGACGTAGGTGGTTCGAATCGGTGCCGACGCGACCACGTCTCTCGTCGCCAGCCTGACCGGAACGAGGTCGAAGGCATGCACGAGGGCATCCAGCGTTCCGTCCTTCGAGCCGTCGTTGGAGACCACCACCTCGTGACGCGGGTATCGGAGCGCGAGCAGCGATCGAACGCTCTCGACGATCACCGCTTCCTCGTTGAACGCCGGCACGAGCACCGAGATGCCGGGGGTGAGCGGTGACCGGAACAGCTCGTCGAGGCCGAGATAGGGACGACGCCGCACCTCGGCGCTCGATCTGCATCCAGGCGAGAGCGGTCAGGATCAGATACGAGGTGTTGAGGACGAGGAAGTACACGAACGACACCGCGGAGAACACCACGAGTACGTCGCGCAACACACTCACAATGTGACTCGATCGGCTGCCTCGATGAGATGAGGCCCGGCGTCGTGATCGGCGGCCAGGCGGAGCACGACTGCCGGGTCGATGCGACCGAGCGACTGGGCCGCGGCGCGGGCGGGCTCGAACAAATCCGTACGAGCGATCGGGATCAGAGCCTCGGTCGCCTGATGCCCGCCCATCTGACCGAGCGCTCGTGCCGCCGCCGTTCGCACATCGGGGACACGATCGCCGAGCGCGACGATCGAGTGCGTCGCGCGCCTCGCTGGCTCCGAGCCGGCCGAGCGCCGATGCCGACGCCGATCGGACGGAGGCGGCAGGATCGACGAGGCGGTCGACGACGGGGGCGATGTCGGCTGCGGCCCCGATGAGGCCGATGATCTGCACGGCCGACGTCCGGACTTCCGAATCCTCGTGACGCATGAGTTCGGCGAGACGCTCGACCGCGGGTGGTCCGATGTCGAGCAGTGCCATGTCGGCGACGTCGCGGGGGAGCCGTCCGCGCACAGAGGCGGTGATGAGCGGTTCGATCGCCTCGACGGCGCCGAGGCGGCCGAGGCTCCGAGCCGCCGCAGCGCGTACGTCGCGTTCCGGATCGTCGAGCAGGCCGACAAGCAAAGGAACAACACGGAGCGGCCCGACATCGCCGAGCACGAACGCCGCCGTGGCACGCTTCCACGGGAAGTAGCTCTGCAGCCGGCGAACTTGCTGGTCGAGCAGGCCGCTCGACTCCCAGTAAGCGACGATGCGATCGCGCGATGCCCCGGTCAGCTGACGGCCGTACTTGCACGAGCAGGTCGGCGAACACCTTCGTCTCGGCGCCGTTCAGCTCCGGCGGCACGATCGGGCCGTCACCGTCGACGAGTTCGATGGCTGGAAGGCGCAACCGAACCGCGAGCGTCTCGACGTGCCTCGTTCGGCGCCCGACCAGCAGGTGACGTGCCACGACCACGATGATGAGCAGCACGTTCGCGATCGCAGGCGCAAGCGACACGACCACGATCGGAGGCATCGGGTCAACGCCTCCCGAGGATCGCCTGCACCCTCGCTCGCAGCTCCTGCGAACTGAAGGGTTTACGGATGTAGTCGTCGGCACCCGCCTCGAAGCCCTCCTGCACGTCCGATTCCTGCGCTCGGGCGGTGAGCAGGATGATCGGCATGCGCTCGGGTCGCCTCCTCGGCTCGGAGTCGCCGCGTGAGTTCGAACCCGTCGAGCTTCGGCATCATCACGTCGAGCATCGCGAGGTCGGGCTTGGCGGTTCGGGCCAGCTCGAAGGCCTCCTCGCCGTCGTGCGCCTGGAGCACCGTGTAACCCGAGCGCTCGAGTCGGAACGTGATCAATCCGAGGATGTCCGCGTCGTCGTCGGCGGCGAGCACGACCGGCTTGTCGCTCGTCGGGCTCGGGTGCCGGCGGGGCACTCTCGGTCATGTCGGAACCTCCTGGGTTCGGGTCGGATGCGTTCGAATCGTCAGCGACGTGGGCAACGGCAGCTCGATCCGGAAGGTGGAGCCGACGCCGAGTTCACTCGAGACGGTGAGCGATCCCCCGTGGGCTTCGGCGATGGACTTGGCGATCCAGAGCCCGAGACCGGTTCCCTGGATGGTGCTGGCCGTCGATGCGCGATAGAAGCGATCGAAGATCTTGCCGACCTCGTCGGCAGGCATGCCGATGCCGGTGTCGTGCACCTCGAGCCACGCCATGTCGGCCTGTCGCCCCAACTCGACGGTGACCGAGCCGCCGTCAGGGGTGAACTTGACCGCGTTCGACAGCAGGTTGTCCAGGAGCTGTCCGAGCCGAATTTCGTCGCCGCGGATCGTCAGCGGTCTGGAATGCACCACCAACTGCAGGTCGAGACCCTTGGCCGCGGCAACCGCGTGAATCGATTCGATCTGGTTCGATGCCAACTGGGCGAGATCGACCGTCGTCTTGTCGAGTTTGACGCGGCCGCTGTCGAACCGCGCGGCGACGAGGATGTCGCCGATCAGGGAGTTCAAACGGTCGCAGTTGCGAGCGATGATCTCGACGACGTGTTCCTGTTCCGGCCCCAACTCGCCGACCTCGCCGTCGCTCAGGATCTCGAGGTAGCCGACCATCGACGTGAGCGGCGTTCGCAGTTCGTGCGACACCGAGCTGACGAACCGGTCCTTCATCGAGTCGAGTTCGCGGAGTTGCTCGTTCTGCTCGGCGAGCGATGCAGCGACCTCGCGCTCGGCCACCCGCAAGCGTTCACGCTCCAGCGCGATCGACAGTTGGGAGGCGATCGTCGTGAGCGGACGACTCCTTCAAGTGCAGGTCGAGTGAGCTTCCCTCGGCGACGATCACGCCCGTCTGCTCGCCGCGCACGGTCACAGGGATGACGATGTCCGGTGTCCGACGGAGTTCGCTGCTCGCTCGAAGTCGAGCACGAGTCGGGCGCTCAGGTCTCCGTCACCGGCGACCAAGGCGAGCGCTCGTTCGGCGGTGGCGACGATCTCGTCTCCGTCCTGCGCGGCCAGAAGCTCCGCGGCGTAGCGGCTGAGTGCCGTCTCCTGGTCCGCCGCCCGTTGCGCCTGGTTCGCCATGACGTGGAACCGCAACACGACGAGTGCCATCAGCAACAGGCTCGCCACCACATTGGCCCAGACATCCAGCGGTTCGTCTCGAATCTCCTGAATGACGAGCACGAGCGCGGGAACCGCCGTGACGACTGGCGACGACGGACCGGAATCGGTTCGACTGCACCGCCGCGCCGCGATCGTCTTCGGTGAGCGCCCGCATGGTGGGGTCGAGGGCGGCGACGCCGATGAAGACGACACCGCCGAGCAGGGCAACGTCCGAGACTCGGTCCATCGCGGGGTTCTTCGCCGTGTTGAGCGCGAACAGTATGTCACCGACGAGGATCAGTCCGAGCCCGGTGACGACCATCCGGAGCGCCCGCCCCCTCGAGTTCGATCCCATCAGGAAGCGCACCGCGACGGCGAGCAGCAGCAGGTCGCCCATCGGGTACAGGATCGGTGACGACGGACTCGTACGGTCGAGAGTGTCGTCGTCGTGCAAGACCGGCTCGATGACGTACACCCACGCGAGGAGCCCGCCGACCACGGTGATGATTCCGGCGTCGATCACGGCTCGGACGTCGGCACCGAAGCGTCCCCGCTGGACGATGGCGACGACGAGTCCGGCGGCGAGCAACGGGTAGACGGCGACGTAGAAGGGCACGGCCGCAGATGGGAACGGATCGCGGTCGAGCACCAGGTACACGCCCGTGATCACGTCGGCGATCAGGTTGCTGCACAGACCGGCGCCGATCAGGAGCCACGCCTGTGGCGCCACGGGGCGAAAGCGACGTACCCCGACCAGCACACTCACCGCAGCCAGGAGTCCGGCGGCCGGATAGATCACGAGGTATCGCAGCACGCTCCACGAGGCGGGCAGGACGGCATACGCGGCACACAGAAGGAGCCCGATCGTCAACGCCCGCCAGAACATCACGGCATCCGATCGGGTGGACCCGGTGCGGACGTCCTCTCGGGCGACAACCTCGGCAGAAACGTCCACGCGCCATCGTCGCGCATCGGCCGCGAGACTCCGGAACATGGTGCCCGCGGAATGGCCCGAGTCGAGCACCCCAGTCGCCAACGCGGCGTGCAACTTTTGTGGCCATTTCGTGCCCACGGTGCAGCGCGAGATTGGGCTCCAGCTGTGCGGGGCATAGTTGTCGAGGCGGGAAACGAGGAGTGATGTCGAACTCGAATCGGAGCTCGTTCAAATCGATCGTGATCATCGCGATCGCGGTCGCCGCCGGCTTGTTCGCGTTCGGCGCGCTCGGATCGCTGTTGGACATACATCTGCCGTTCGGGACGGAGACGAAGGATCATTCGCCGCCCGTGATCGTCAACGAAATCCGTGACCTCGCCGAGTTCCGCGCGGCCGAGGCCGACCTCGAGGTGATCGTCGATCAGGAGCGTGACGTGAAGTGGGTGCCATCGTTCATCGCCGGTGAACGCGTGCAGTACGTGGCCGTGGGCACCGTCGACGCGACCGTCGATTTCTCGTCGCTGGGTGACGGGGCAGTCATCGTCGACGACGACGGCAGGGCGACGATCATTGTGCCGGCACCCCAGATCGGTGCGCCGGTCATCGATTTCGACCAGGGCGGGGTGATGAACCGCGATCGTGGCGTTCTCAACCGGCTCGGTGGGGTCTTCGTCGACAATCCGACCGGCGAGGAGGCGTTGATCGCTGAAGCGGAAGAGAAGATGGTCGCCGCTGCGGCGTCGAGTGACCTGCTCGAACGAGCCGAGGAGAACACGACCAAAGTGCTCACCGACCTCGCCACGGCCCTTGGGGTCGAGGACGTGCGAGTGGTGTTCGAGCAGGAGCGTCAGCCGTAGACCTGCTACGTCGACGACACGTCGCGCCGACCGTGCGCGCATCAAACTCGGCCATCTCAGGGTGGCGTGGCTCGCCAATTCCCGTTGGCAATAGCACCTCGTTGTCGGCGGCATTCTCAACCCGATGGGTCAACCGCTGGCGACATCGCGGCCAGGGCGGATCAGCGGCGCGACGGTCCGGCGGGCTTTCGCGTCCGGCTCCGGTTCATGTCCCCCGCTTGACCCATCCGTCGTAGACCAAATAGCCGATGAGAATTGCCGCCAGAACTATTGCAATCAGATACTCAGCGGGCCATTGCACGCTCGCAGGGTGGACGAAGCGATCCGGTTCGAAACGCCAAACCGCGCGGCCATACTCTGAATCACCTGGTTGGGTGACCTGAGTACCGGCGGGGCGGAGCGTGCGCGGGTTCGGCGAATGTGCGCGGGCGGTTGCGGCCATGCGCCGTAGGGCACACTGCGTACGTGGCTGAGGTTCGGGGAGGTAGTCCAGGGTGTCGTTGACGGAGCGCGCCGACGCCTTCCAACGCCGCCACCCAGTCGCGGGATTCCCGATTGGGGTGATCTACAAGTTCGGCGAAGACCAAGGGCCGTATCTCGCGGCCCTCATCACCTACTACGGGTTCCTGTCGCTGTTCCCGCTCCTGCTGCTCCTCGCCTCGGTCCTCGGGTTCGTGCTCGAGGGCCACCCCGAGCTGCAGCGACAGATCCTCGACTCCACGCTCAGCCAGTTCCCGGTGATCGGTGACGAGCTCGCGGAGCCGCAGGGGCTCCACGGCAGCATCGGCGCGATCATCGTCGGCGGTCTCGTTGCCGTGTACGGGGCGATCGGCGTCGCACAGGCGATCCAGAACACCATGAATGTCACCTGGTCGGTGCCCCGCAACCGCCGACCGAACCCCATCCGGGCACGCCTACGAAGTCTGCGCCTCATCGGTCTGGTCGGGATCGCCGTCGTGGCCACGACGATCCTGTCGGGCGCCGGATCGAACGCCTCGGCTTTCGGCGCCAACGTCGGGGGCTGGGGCACGGCAGCTGCGCTTGTCTTGTCGATGCTCGTCAACGGTGCGGTGCTGGTCGTGACGTTCAGGATCTTCCGCCCCGACAAGGTGCGCCGTCGCGACGTCATTCCCGGAGCGATCGTCGCCGCCGTCACCTGGCAGCTCCTCCAGTTCTTCGGTGCCGTCTTCGTCGGGAACGTCGTCAAGGGCTCGGGCGCCACCTATGGCGTGTTCGCGCTCGTGCTCGGCTTGCTGGCATGGATCTTCCTCGCCGCCGTCGGCGTCGTGATCGGATCGGAAGTCAACGTGGTGCGCGCCAAACGGCTCTACCCGCGGGCGCTGCTGACACCGTTCACGGACAACGTCGACCTCACCGCCGCCGACCGACGCGCCTACCTCGACGCGGTCAACTCTCAGCAGTTCAAGGGCTTCCAATCGGTGACGGTGCACTACGAAGATGACGGCCAACAAGCCTCGGCCCGCCGCGCCCTCGCCCGATCGCCCGTACCACCCGCCGATCCGGACGAGCACCCGCCGACGACAAAGTGAATGGCCGACTGGGCCCTTGTGGACGGCGCATCCCGACCGCTCGCTGCCACCGGCGGGGGTGGCAGCGAGCGGCTCTGGCGGTGCGCCGATGGACCGGACTGGCGGGGTGCTTCGACGGGCCGACTGGTCGAGCCCTTACGAGACGTCCGATGAGGTGGTTTGGATCGCTTCGGGTGCCGACTGTGCGCTCTGTCCGACAGCGATCTTGCGCGGCTTGGCTTGTTCGGCGACCGGGATACGGATGGTGAGCACACCGTCGTGGAGGTCGGCCTCGAGGTGCTCGAGATCGAGTCCGTCGCCGAGTTGGATCTGGCGCCGGAAGCTGCCACGGTACCGCTCACCGAAGTACGGCTGGTCGGTTTCCTCGCGCTGCCAGTTCCGCTCGGCCGCCACGGTGAGGACGTTGCGTTCGACCGTGATGTCGAGGCTCTCGGCCTTCACGCCTGGCAGATCGATGTGCACCCACACATCGCTGCCACGCCGGAAAGCGTCCATCGGCATGACGCCGCCACTGTTCTGTTGCCGGCTCGACAACCGACTGAAGAGCGTGTCGAGGTCACGGAACGGGTCGGTCTGCGTCAACATGTCAACACTCCTTCTCGAGTTGTGGTTGGTTGCGGGACGCCTCGACGGTCGATGCGACCGATCGATGGAGTCCTTGTCGGTCAACATAATAATTCATGATTATGTGCGATGTCAACGACGATTATGTTGACAAGATGGTCTTGCGGTGGGATGATCCGCACATGGCACGCAAGGTGTCGCGACGAGACGACGAGGCCTCGCAGTCGGACGCTGCGGTTGACGGGTGGCTCAGCGCCCAGACGTCGCCGAACACGCAGGCTGCGTATCGCTGCGATCTCGAGGCGTTCGGTTCCTGGTGTGCCCGAGAGGGGGCCATTGCCCTGACCGCCGACACCGCAACCCTCGTCGCGTTTCAAGCCGCCCGGGAGGCGACCGGCGACAGCGACTCCACGATCCGGCGGCGCTGGTCAGCGTTGTCCTCGTTCTTCGACTACGCCGTGCAACACGATCTGCGAGCATCGAATCCCGCGACCGGGGTCGATCGACCAAAGGTCGTGCCCGGGGATCCGAGCCCGACGGAACGACTCTCCGCCGATGCCGTAGCCAGCTATCGCGCCGCGGCAGCCGCCCTCGATCCCCGCCTCGATGCGTTGGTCGCCCTGCTCGTCACCGACGGCCTCAAGGTCGCCGAGGCGCTCGCACTCGACATCGAGCACGTGACGGGCAGGCCGCCGGCGGCGACGATCACGGTCCGGCGACGCGGTCAGCCCAAGCGCATCGTCCTCGACCGCGACAGTGCTCACGCCCTGCGCCGATGCATCGGCAAACGGCGCAGCGGACCCGTCTTCGTCAGCGAACGGTCGGCCAAGTCCGATGCGCCACATCGACTCACACGGTTCGGGGCCGATCACCTCATCCGTCAACTCAGAACCAGCCATGCCACCGCAACGGTCACGGCGAATGCGCTGCGCCGATTCCACATCAACACCGCCCAAGCCGACGGCACGGCGCTCGACGACCTGCGAGAAGGGGCCGGGCTCGCAGCCATGCGCAGCCTTCGCCGGTACACCGACAACACGCCCGACGCACCGGCCATCGATGACGACGCTGACGAGTCCCAGCGGCGACCACCGATACGACAGGAGCAGACAAGATGATGACCGCCACCACTGCACTCCCGACGTCGTCCTACGTCTCCCTGAGGCGTACTCGAACGAGCGACTCCGCCACACGTCGGTGCCCGCCACGCCCACGAACCGCGATCGAATTCCTGCAAGCGCTCGCCGGCGCGGACAGCACACGTTTCCCCCATTTCCCACGACGACGCTTCATCCCGTAGGCCAGGAGCGTGGGAGGCCCCATGTCCGAACAAGCAGCGCCTGGCAACATGCTCGACGTACTCGTCGCAGACGTTCGCTCTCAACGCCAAGCGTCGCTGCACGCACTGCACGTCCTCGAATACGCACTCGCCGCGCCGGCTCCACGACGACAGCGCACGTGGCTGCATCGGGTGTCCACCGCCATCGATGCACTGCACGACGCGCTTCGAAAGCAAATCGCCCACGACGACGACCCGATCCGTCTGCACGACGAGATCGCGCTGTGCCACCCCGATTGCCTCCCGAGGATCCAACAGCTACAGCGCGAACTGCTCGATCTCACCATCGCCGTCGCCTCGTTGAGAGAGCAAGTCGAACCTGACCCACTGATCGAAATCGACCCAACACAGATCAGGGAGCGGCTCAGCAACGTCACCAAACAGTTCCGTGAGTACCAAGCACGCGAATCGGACTTCATCTACGAAGCCATCGGCCGACACGTTGGCCCGACGTAAGCCCGGACCGTGAGCTGTCCCCTCGCGTTCGGTCATCGACAAGTCTGGTGCGATGAACCACAGCCGCGCCCACGCATGAATCAGGCCCATCGTAGGGTACGTGGCGGCTGGGCGCTGAGAACTAAGGGGAGTGAATAATGCGCGTTGCTCGTTTGGGTGCGATCTGTCTCGTCATCGGGGTCGCCGGGGTCATACCGGCCGCAACTGCCGGTGCCAGGGGATCGCAGCCCGCCACCGAAACGCAAGCGGACGAGGCGGGGGAGTACGTCGTCTCGTTCGAACCGGGCGCGGAAGCGGACGCTCTCGCGGCGGTCGCCGCGGCCGGCGGCACCGTGGTCGAGGTCAACGAAGCCATCGGACTCGCCCTCGTCGAGACGACGACCGGCACCTTCCTCACCGACGTGCAGGCCAACGGTGCGGTGACGGGCGCGGCGCGCAATCACGACGTCGGCACCTCCCGCCGGGCATGCCGCACCGATTCGTCGAGGAACGCCCGAATTCCGGCGAGCGTGCAGCAGCCGGCTCGGCGAAGAGTCAGAGCAGCCGCGGCCGCGGCGGACGAGTGGAGCCCCTCGCCGACCTGCAGTGGGACATGGCCGCGATCGGTGCCAACGCCGACGGGGCGTGGCGCAGGGCCACCGGCCGCCGGGTCCAGGTCGGGGTCATCGACACCGGGATCGACGCCTCGCATCCCGACATCGCACCGAACTTCAACGCCGCGCTCTCCCGCAACTTCACGATGGACATCCCCTCGGTCGACGGGCCGTGTGAGGTGGCGACGTGCATCGACCCGGCCAACGTCGACGACGGCGGTCACGGCACACACGTGGCCGGAATCATCGCCGCCGCTCGCAACGGCATCGGGATCGCCGGCGTCGCTCCCGACGCCGAGTTGGTCAACGTGCGCGCCGGTCAGGACTCCGGCTTCTTCTTCCTGTTCGAGACGGTCCAGGCGCTGACCTATGCGGGTGACGCCGGGCTCGACGTCGTGAACATGAGCTTCTACACCGACCCGTGGTTGTTCAACTGCGACTCGCGCCGACGACTACCTCGATGGAGCCGTGACCGACGAGGAACTCGCCGAGCAGGCGTTCACTCTCCAGACGATCACGGCCGCCCTCGAGTACGCCCACAACAAGGGCGTCACGCTCGTGGCCGCCGCAGGCAACGGCCACACCGACTACTCGCTCCCCACCCGGTTCGACGACACGAGCCCCGACTTCCCGGCGCTCCTGAGGCACCGCGGACGGTCACGAACGACTGCCTCGACCTGCCGAGCGAGGGTCCGCACGTGATTGCGGTCGGTTCCACCGGCCCGTCGGGGACCAAGTCCGACTTCTCGAACTACGGGCTCGGCTCGATCGACCTCGCGGCGCCCGGCGGATGGTTCCGCGACGGCGTCGGAACACCCACGTTCGGCACGCCGGGCGAACCTGATCCTGTCGTCGTACCCGTTGCACGTCGCGATCGCGGAAGGGCTTGCCAATCCGGACGGTTCTCCCGCCGATGCGTTCTCAAAGGTGTCCTGCGACTCGCGGGGTAACAACTGCGGCTTCTACACCTACCTCCAGGGCACCTCGATGGCGTCGCCCCACGTCGCCGGCGTCGCGGCGCTCGTGATCGACGCGCAGGGGAGTCACCGTCGAGGCAATGCCTCGCTCGATCCCGACACGGTCCGATCGTTCCTGCTCGGCACGGCGACCGACCACGCCTGTCCGATTGGCGGAACCGAGATCTACACCGACGAAGGTCGCCCCCGTCGACTGGAACGCTGCGTGCGCCGGGACGACGGCCAACAACGGGCTCTACGGCGAGGGCATCGTCAACGCCACGGCCGCAGTCCAGCGGAGTCACTGACCGTTCCAGCGGCGACCGTACGGGTCGCCGCTGGACAGGCGGTACCGTCGGGTCATGAGCGTCATCGATTGGCTGCTCGACAGCGATCCCTCGATCCGCTGGCAAGTGATGCGCGACCTCGCCGACCGCGAGTTCGGCGATGACGTCGCCGCGGAGCGGGCCAGGGTGGAGCACGAGGGATGGGGCGCACGCCTGCTCGCACTCGAGGATGCGAGCGGGCTGTGGGACGGGGGTGCGTGCTTCCCGGGGTCGTACACCGGCGACGAACCGGGCCAGCCGTGGACCGCAACGCTGAACACGCTGCAGACCCTGCAGCTCCTCGGGCTCGATCCGCGATCGGAGTCCGCCCGCCGGGCGGTCGCCGGCGTTGCCGCCAACGGACGTTGGGAACACGCCGGGCAGCACTACTTCGACGGTGAGGTCGAGCCGTGCATCAACGGGCGGACGATCGCGGCCGGCGCCTATTTCGGTGTCGATGTCGCGCCCATCGTCGACCGCATCCTCGGCGAGCGTCTCGACGACGGCGGCTGGAACTGTGAGGCCGAGAACGGCTCCGTCCGCTCGTCCTTCGACACGACGATCGACGTGCTCGACGGGTTGGTCGAGTTCGAGCGTGCGAACGGCGTATCGGACGATGTGAGCGACGCTCGCCGAGGCGGGGAGGAGTACCTCCTCGAACGCAGCCTCTTCCGTCGCAAGAGCACCGGCGCGGTCGTCGATCCCGCATATCTGGAGTTCGCGTTTCCGTACTACTGGCACTACGACGTGCTGCGAGCGCTCGACTACTTCTGCCAGTCGGGCGCGCCGCCCGACCCGCGGATGGCCGACGCGGTGGACGTCGTGCGATCGAAGCGACAGCCGGATGGCCGGTGGCTGCTCGACCGGATCCATCCCGGCCGTGTCCACTTCGACATGGAAGAGGGCGTCGGCCGGCCGAGTCGGTTCAACACCCTCCGCGCGCTCCGCGTGCTCGAGTGGTGGGAGCGCTCCACCTGAGCCGCCATGGTCCGCGGAAGCCACCACCACGTCGAGTCCGGCTCGCCCCACGATGCCGACACCGAGGCCGCACCGGAGATCGTCATGTTCTTCCTGGGGCCCGACGGCGAGTTCCTCGACCAGGACCCGAACGCGGCTCCGCACCGGACGCTCGCCGACGTGCGGCGGGCGTGGCACACCGCGCTCGAATCCGAGGCGGCACACGATCCATGGGCTCGGAACCGGCTGGGCCCCCGACCGGTCCAGGGCATCGGACGCCCGGGCAAGGCGGGCTTCCTCGACGAGATCCTCGTCACTGCACGTTCCGGCCCGGAGCGCGCCGTTGCCGTCGCGGTCGGGCCCGGCTTGTTCTCGCCGCCGGTGAAGCGCTTCGCCGTGGAGGCGGCGTCGATCACGAGCCGCCGCTACGAACTGGCGTGGGACGCGCGGATCGCGTTGTGGCCGTGGGAGCATCGACGGGTCCGGTTGCGGCTGTACGCCTCACCGTCGCTGAACGTGACGGTGCTGGCGCTGTCGCCGACGAAGTCGCGCGCCGCGGCGCGTCGCCGGTTCCTGCATGTCGGCAACCGCGTGATGAACGAGCTGCGCGATCGGCTCGACGCCATGGTCGATTCCCAGACGTGACGACACCCGACCGAGTGCCGACACGGGGGTTCGGTCAGGGCACGGGC
Source organism: Ilumatobacteraceae bacterium (assembly GCA_963752815.1). Taxonomy (GTDB): domain Bacteria; phylum Actinomycetota; class Acidimicrobiia; order Acidimicrobiales; family Ilumatobacteraceae; genus Sva-07. The sequence continues at coordinate 1,130,452 of CAVVZI010000015.1, forward strand.
CAGGTGGCGAGGGTCTCGTAGCGGGCGCCGGCCGGGCCGAGGCGGCTCTCGACCAGCGCGATCGACCCGACCGGGAACTCGTCGTCGAACAACGAGCCGAGCACCGCGGGCATGCGTGCCCCGCGGGCACATCGGGCGAGGGTGAGGTGGCCGACGAACCGCTTGCGCGGCGGTTCGCCGAGGTGCACCGTCGCTCGCTCCACCGAACGCGCCAGCTCGTCGAGTCCTGCCACCGGGATCACGAGGGCCTCGTCCACCGATCAAGTCGACCGCCGGCCCCACGTGGGCGACGGTCGGCGACAAACTGCGGGTGTCGAGTTCGTCGAGCGCGGCCGCCACCTCGCGCTCGTCGGCCTCGCCGAGGAACCGCAGTGTCACGTGCCAGTTCTCGGGCGGGACGAAACGGATGCCCCGCTGATCCTTGCGACGAAGCGAACGCAGGTGTTCGACCACCTCCTCCGGAGGCCACACCGCGACGAACAGCCGTGCCATCCGCTCAGTCAAACAGCGAGGCCACCCGCTCGTACGATGTCGGTTCGATGACTGCGCCGCCCCCACCGTTGTGAGCGACGCGCTCCACCAGGTGGGCGACATGGTGCCCGCCCTCCTCTTCCTCTGCGTCGGCGTCCCACTCGCCGAACTGCTCGATCGGTTGGGCTACTTCGAAGCCGTCGCCGCCGTGGTCCAGGGTCGCGGCACCGGCGTGCGGGTCGGTGTCCTGTGGGCGTTGGCGTGCGTGACGACCGCAATCCTGAATCTCGACACGACCGTGGTCCTCCTGACGCCGTTGTTCGTCCGAATGGCGCGACGCAGTGGCGACGATCCGTTCGCGCTCGCGCTGATCCCGTTGTTCACCGCAGCCTTCGCGTCGTCGTTCCTACCGGTGTCGAACCTCACGACGCTGATCGTCACCGAGCGGCTCGATCTCTCGGTCGCCGATGTCGTGACGCATCTCGCCGTGCCCGGACTCGCCGCCTGCGTGGTCGGCTGGGCCGTGTTCCGACGGCGCGCACCGAAGGCGCTCGCGGCGGGGGTGGGGGGCGCCGTCGACCGACGAGCGTTGACGATCGGCTCGTGCGTGGTCGCTGGACTGCTCGTCGGCTTCGTGTTCGGAGGGCTCTGGGGTATCGACCCGTGGGTGGTCGCGTTGGCCGCCGACCTGGTGCTGGCCATCGTCACGCGGGCGCTGCCATGGAGGAGCGTTCCGTTGCTCACCGCGGCCGGGGTCGCGCTCGTCGGGCTGCTCGCGGCCCTCGTCGTGCCGGCGTCGGCGACGCAGCGCCTCGCGACCGTCGACGCACCGCTCGCGCTGGCCGGCACGGTCGGCATCGCGGCCGGCGTGGCGAACGTCGTCAACAACCTGCCGGCGACGCTGATCGGTCTCGAGGGGGTCCACTCCGCCACGTGGGGGATGTGGGCGTGGCTGCTCGGCGTGAACACCGGGTCGGTCATCCTGCCCATCGGTGCGCTGGCGAACATCCTGTGGTGGCGGATCGTCCGGCGCGAAGGGGTCGAGGTCAACGTCCGCACCTACGTCCGAGCGACGGTCCCGGTCGCCGTGCCGGCGCTGATCGCGGCGGCGCTGTGCCTCGCGGCCGGGCGCGTGCTCAGCGGATGACGATGGCCACGATGCCGACAGCGGCGGCGGCCAGGCCGGCGACCGCGTAGGCCAGCGACCGGCCGCGACGCACGGTGGACCGGTCGTGCCCGACGACCGCGACATCGGCGATCGTGCTCGGCGGTGCGAGGACTAGCGGCGTTGCCATCGGCACCGGTACAGGCGCCGGCCACGGCGACCACGCCTTCGTCGGGGCCGGCCAGCCGGCGGGCGTGAAGCGCCGCGGGGCAGTCGAGAGCAGGAACGACACCGCCAGATCGGGTGCCGGCCAGACGGCCGGCGGCGACCACACGACAGGTTTCGACACGACGGCGCGTGACGCGGCCACCGGTGGGGCCCAGGTGATGGCGACCGACGCCGGCGACGAAGCGTTCGTCGGGCACGCAGGCGCGACACGGTCGGTGACGTCGGCCGGCGACGCAAAGCCGCCGTAGACGCGCATCGAGCTGGTCACGGTCGGAAAGCTTCACAGACCCGATGGCCCGACCGGTGGATGGCAGGCGGCGCTCTGTCGGCTCCGTGACGACGACTCAGTGGTGCCGTCGCACCGACCGGTGCAGGCGCCGCAGCGCGGTCCGCCGCTTCGATCCGGTCACCGTGCGCCGCGCGAGCCGCCCGCTCGGCGCGCCACCGTTCACGATGGTTCGCCGGAGGTCGCGCCGCTGCTTGCGCGAGCGGATCATCGCCAGCACGATCGCGTCGTCGGCATCGGGGTGGATGACCACGACCGGGCCCTTGCACACATCGAGGCACCGCGTCTCGATGTGGGGCAGGTCCATGAGCTCCGCGCGGAGGTCGTCGAACTCCGCACGCCGACGGCAGTCCTTGCCGATGCACAGCGCGACCGAGGTGGTGGTGAGGTGGGCCGCGTGCGCCATGTCGGTCGGCGGCGCGGTCAGTTGATCGTGTAGTCGCGCAGGAGCTTGTTCATCTCGATGACGTGGAGCTCCTCGGCGCCGATCTGGCCCCGGGAGAATTCCTCGAGATAGATCGAGTGACCGGTCGTCAGTTCGAGCAGCGTTCGGTAGAGCGCGAGGGCGCGGCGCTCGTGGCTGATCGATTCGCGCAGGATCGTCTCGATCGAGTGGTCGTGCGACTCCTCGATCGGCGCGATGCCTTGATCGGGATGACCGCCGAGCCCGGTGAGGATCTCGCCGACCTGCTGGGCGTGGACGAGCGATTCGGCCGCCTGCGCCTTCATGAACTCGACGAGCGGGAGCCGGTTCGGTCCGGTGATCACGAGCGAGTAGTGCGTGTACCGCACGACCCCCGCGAGTTCGGCGCGCAGGATCTCGTTGAGGACCGGGTTGACGTGCTCGATGTCGATGATGGTGTCCACGGCCGGTCACCGTACCCAGTGCACTGTCACCTGGCTCAGCCTCACGACGATGCGCCTCATCGGTCGCTCGCATCGTCGCTGCCCGACAACGCGCCCTGGCGGGTCGACCGCAGGAGTTCCTCGACGAGGATCGCCGCGGAGGCGCTGGCGGCGATCTCGTCGAGCAGGTGCTGGTACTCACGGCTGTTCGCGGTGATCACGAGGCACGTCACCGCGAGGTCGCAGTCGGGCTTCAGGCACGCATGCATCGCGTCGTCGGGCGTGCCGGCCGGCCCGCAGAGATCGAGCAGTTCGGCGACGGTCTCCGGCGGGAGGAGCGTGGCGAGCCAACGTTGCTCGACGTCGTCGAACACCCGTCGGTAGACGCCGCCGCCGAGGTGCTGCAGGGCCCCGGCCACGGTGATGTCGGCGACGAGTTCGGAGCAGTCGCGAACCTCCGGTCGACCACTCGCGATCACGACCTTGCGCATCGCGCAGGCGTCGAGGTCGGCCCCGGGATGGACGCCGACGTTCACGTGCTGGCCGGAGTGACAGACGACGTGCATCGTCGCTCCGGGCACGGTGTGCGCGAGTGCCGTCGCGAGACGGAGTCGTTCGAGGCTGGTCGTCGCAAAGGTCGGGGCGTTCGCCATCCGGTGATGTTAGGCAAACCTATCAAGATGCCGCAAGTTGACCATCGATGATTGCCGCGACGTCCACGACAGCCATACGACCGCCGTCAGCCGAGCGTGAGTTCTCGCACCCTGGCGAGCAGCACGTCGATCGCGGGACGGTTCAGACCGCCTTCGGGGATGATGACGTCGGCGTACCGCTTGCTCGGCTCGATGAAGCGCTCGTGGGCGGGCTTCACGGTGGCGAGGTACTGATCGATGATGCTCTCGGCGGTCCGACCCCGTTCGGCGATGTCGCGGCGGAGGCGGCGGATCAGCCGCACGTCGGCGGCGGTGTCGACGAAGATCTTGAGGTCGAACCGCTCGCGCAGGTCGCGGTCCCACAACACGAGGATCCCGTCCACCACGATGATCTTCGCCGGCTCGACGATGCGGACCCGCCCGCTGCGGTTGTCGAGTGCGTAGTCGTAGATCGGCACCGGGGCCGACGCGCCCGCGGCGAGCGCGGCCAGGTGCTCGTTCAGCAGCGGCCAGTCGAAGGCGTCCGGGTGGTCGTAGTTGAGGACGCGTCGCTCCTCCGGGGGTTCGTCGCTGCGGTCGAGGTAGTACGAATCCAGTTCGATCAGCGAGACGTGTTCGGGCCCGGTGAGTTCGACGAGACGCTCCGAGATGGTGGTCTTGCCCGAGCTGCTCCCGCCGGCCACGCCGATGATGAACGGACGTTGGAAGATGGCCGCGGACACGACGCACGACCATACCTGTCGGAAGGAATACCGGAGGGTGCTTGTAATGGCCTCGCGCCAGCGGCCAACCTGTCGGGAATGCTTTGTGAACGTTCCGCCGCCATGCTCGACTTCGAGCGCGCCTGGTGGAACAACGACGAACCGCGCGACCAGGTCATCCGGGCGCGATTCCAGTGTTCACCCGAGGAATATCATGCGGAACTGACCACCGTGCTCGACGACCCTGCCGCCTTGGAACACGACCCGCTCGTTGTTCGCCGGTTGAAGCGGCTCCGCCTGCGTGCACGCAAGGCTCGACTCGATGGCACCGCGTCGGTCGCGGGAGAGGAAGCGCAGGCATGACCAACGAAGATCCGGCCGCATCGGGCCCAGGAGGGACACCTCCTCGCAAGACTCCACGCCAGGGCATCGGGGGTTCACCGGTCGGCTCGACGCTGTCGATCGTGCTCGCGGTGGTCGCGGTCGTCGCCGGGTTCCTGATCCTGCGCAACATCACCGACGACGACGACGGGGCCAGCTCGGACGCCGACGGCGCGGCGACCGGCGAAACCACGACGACCACGATCGATCTCGCCCTCGCGACCACCACCTTGGTGCCGGCCACGACGGTCCCGCCGATCGTGACCGAAGGCGCCACGGTCGTCGTGGCCAATGCGAGCGGTGTGCCCGGCTCGGCCGGCCGCATGTCGACGGCACTGGGTGCCGCGGGCTTCACGATGGCCGAGGCGACCAACGCGACATCGGCCCAACTCGAACAGTCGGTGGTCTACTACGACCCCGCGGTCGCCGCGGCCCAGGCCGTTGCCGGTTCGGTGGCGACGATGATGGGCGGGCTCGCCGTCGAGGCCGTGCCGACCCCGGTGCCGATCGAAGGCGGCGCCCTCGACGGGTCGGGCGTGGTGGTGATGCTCGGCACCGCACAGGCCGACAAGACCCTCGAGGAACTGAGCACCCCAGCCGCCGCGACCCCGGAGACGGGAACCGCTCCAGCGGTCGCCGGCACGGAGACCACCGTCGCTCCCGCCACGACGACCGCCTGACCGTTCCCGGCGCCGGTCAGGCGTCGGCGAGAAGTTCGGTGAGCAGGCACCGGGCGGCCTCCTCGACACAACGTTTCGGTTCGGACAGTGCGATCGCTTCACCGAACCGATCGCTGAGCGATTCGATCCGCATCAACCGCGTCACCCCGCCCCTGTCGAGCGCGGACTCGACCGACCCCACGATCGCCGCGCACGGCAGCCCGGCATCGCGGGCCAGCCCCGCGACTCCTCCCACCACCTTGCCGTCGAAGCTGGTGCCGTCGAGGCGGCCCTCGCCGGTGATCACGAGGTCGGCGCCGTCGAGGTGGTCGTAGAGATCGAGTTCGTCGGCGACGAGTTCGAAACCGGGAACGAGCCGGCCACCGAGTGCGGCCAGCGCGCCGCCGAGGCCACCGGCGGCACCACTGCCCTCGATCGTGGTGACGTCGACCGAGAACTCCTCGAGGAACATCTGCGCGAGGCGCTCCAGCCGGCCGGTCAGCAGCTTCACCTGCGCGGGCGAGGCGCCCTTCTGCGGGCCGAAGACCTCGGCGGCCTGCGTGAACGGCGTGGTGACGTCGCACGCGACGAGCAGCTCCACCTGCTTGAGGCGGGCGATCGCCGTGATCGCCCGGATGGCGCCGAAGCCGCCGTCGGTGGTGGCCGAGCCTCCGAGGCCCACGATGATCCGCCGGGCGCCGGCGTCGAGGGCGTGTTCGATCAGTTCGCCCGTGCCGGTCGTCGACGCGTCGAGCGGGTCGTTGTGCTCGGCGCCACCGACGATCGCCAGCCCGCTGGCGCGGGCCATCTCGATCACGGCGGTGCCCTTCGACAGGCGCCACTGTGCCGGCAACGGATCGCCGAGGGGTCCGGTGACGACCGAGGTGCGATTCGGGCCGCCGAGCGCTTCCAGGATCCCGTCACCGCCATCGGCCATCGGTACCTCGGCGCAGTCGACGCCCAGGTCCCAACAGGCCTGACCGATGGCGCGGGCCACTTCGGCAGCCGTGATCGTGCCCTTGAACTTGTCGGGGGCCGCGACGACCTTGCGGATGCGCACGTCCGCCGACGCTAGCGCTCGACGAATCCCGACCTGTCGGGTAGGGATTCGCGCCGGATAGCGTGGCGGCCATGTCTGTGACCGTTCGAATCCCCACCACGATGCGCCCGTTGACGGGTGGCGAGAAGCAGGTGTCGGTGGAGACCGGCACGCTCTCCGACGTGATCGCGGCGCTCGAGGCCGCGCATCCCGGACTGCGGCGAGCGCCTCGTCGACGACGACGGCGGGCTGCGCAAGTTCGTGAACATCTTCGTCGACGACGACGACGTGCGGTACCTCGACGGACTCGACACCAAGGTCGCCGACGGAATCACCGTGTCGATCATCCCGGCTGTCGCCGGCGGGTGACATGACGGTCGCGGTCGAGGACCACGGCCCGGTTCGGATCGTCTCGATCGACCGTCCCGAGGTGCGCAACGCCGTCGACGGCCCGACCGCGCAACTCCTGTACGACATCTTCGTCGATTTCGACGCCGACGACGCGGTGTCGGTCGCCGTGTTGACCGGCCGCGGGGGCACGTTCTGCTCGGGTGCCGACCTCGGCGCGATCGTCGCCGGCCGCGGCAATCGCGTCGCCTCGGATCCGGCCGACGCCATCGTCGGTTCGCAGGGTCCGATGGGGCCCACCCGATTGCTGCTCGACAAGCCGGTGATCGCCGCCGTGGAGGGCTTCGCCGTGGCCGGCGGCCTCGAACTGGCCCTGCTGGGCCGACCTGCGCGTGGCCGCGGCCGATGCCACGTTCGGGGTGTACTGCCGTCGTTGGGGCGTGCCCCTGATCGACGGCGGGACGATCCGGCTCCCCCGGCTGATCGGCCAGTCGCGAGCGCTCGACCTGATCCTCACCGGTCGCGGCGTCGACGGTGTGGAGGCCGAGCGGATCGGCCTGGTGAACCGTGTGGTGCCGGCCGGCGAGGCGCTCGACGCGGCGATCGCGTTGGCGTCCGAGATCGCCGCGTTGCCGCAGACCTGCCTGCGTTCCGATCGCGCCAGCGCCTACGCGCAGTGGGGCGACGACCTCGCCGATGCCCTCGTCCGCGAGGTCGACGTCGGCCTCGCCACGATCGCCAGCGGCGAGACCGCCGAGGGTGCCCGCCGGTTCGCCTCCGGTGCCGGCCGCCACGGCAAGTCCGCCACCTGACGCGTCAGCTGCAACCGGAGCGGTGTTCCGTCGGGGTGGGCGGTTGCGGCGTTAGCAGTCTCTGCCGTAGAGTGCTAACCGGCTCCCGGCGCCTGCCGGAGCAGATTCCGCTCACATCGAGAACGTCCAACGGAGGACTCCACAGATGCCCAAGATGATCGCATTCGATGACGAGGCTCGCCGCGCACTCGAGTCAGGCATGAACCAGCTGGCCAATGCGGTTCGTATCACCCTCGGCCCGAAGGGCCGCAACGTCGTGCTCGACAAGAAGTGGGGCGCCCCCACGATCACGAACGACGGCGTCTCCATCGCCAAGGAGATCGAACTGTCCGACCCGTACGAGCGCGTCGGTGCGGCGTTGGTGAAGGAAGTCGCGAAGAAGACCGACGACGTCGCCGGCGACGGCACCACCACCGCCACGGTCCTCGCGTGGACGATGGTCCACGAAGGCCTGCGCAACGTTGCCGCGGGCGCCAACCCGATGGGCCTCAAGCGCGGTATCGAAGCCGGCGTGGCCGCCGCTGTCGAGGCGATCAAGGCGGCGTCGATCGAGGTCGACTCGAAGGAGCAGATCGCTCAGGTCGCGTCCATCTCGGCCGCCGACGAGGAGATCGGCGACATGATCTCGGCCGCCATCGACAAGGTCGGCAAGGACGGCGTCATCACCGTCGAAGAGGGACAGACCTTCGGGATGGAGATGGACCTCGTCGAGGGCATGCGCTTCGACAAGGGCTACCTGTCGCCGTACATGGTCACCGACACCGACCGCATGGAAGCCGCGTTCGACGATCCGTACCTGCTGTTCGTCTCGTCGAAGATCTCGTCGATCCGCGACCTGGTGCCGATCCTCGAGACGGTGATGCAGACCAGCCGCCCGCTCGTGATCATCGCCGAGGACGTCGACGGCGAGGCCCTCGCCACCCTCGTGGTGAACAAGATCCGCGGCACGTTCAAGTCGGCCGCGGTGAAGGCTCCTGGCTTCGGCGATCGTCGCAAGGCGATGCTCCAGGACATGTCCACGCTCACCGGCGGCCAGGTCATCTCCGAGGAGATCGGCCTGCAGCTCGAGAACGTCACCCTCGACCTGCTCGGCTCGGCCAAGCGGGTCGTCATCACCAAGGACGAGACGACCATCGTCGAAGGTGCCGGCGACAAGGACGCGATCAACGGCCGGATCAACCAGATCAAGGCCGAGATCGAGAACACCGACTCCGACTACGACCGTGAGAAGCTCCAGGAGCGTCTCGCCAAGCTCACCGGTGGCGTTGCGGTCCTCAAGGTCGGTGCCGCCACCGAGGTCGAGCTCAAGGAGAAGAAGCACCGCATCGAAGATGCCGTGTCGACCACCAAGGCCGCGATCGAGGAAGGTGTGGTCGCCGGAGGCGGCGTCACCCTGCTCCGTGCGCAGGCTGCCGTGTTCGCAGCCGCCGCCGAGCTCAAGGGCGACGAAGCGACCGGCGCCCGCCTCGTGGCCGTCTCGCTCGAGGGCCCGCTGAAGCAGATCGCCGAGAACGCCGGGATCGAAGGCGGTGTCGCGGTCTCGACCGTGCGTGGCCTGACCGGCAACGAGGGTCTCAACGCCGCCACCGGCGAGTACGAGGACCTCGTGAAGCTCGGCATCATCGACGCCGCGAAGGTGACCCGTTCGGCGCTGCAGAACGCGGCATCGATCGCCGCCCTCTTCCTCACCACCGAGGTCGTCATCGTCGACGAGCCCGAGAAGGCTGCTGCCCCCATGGGCGGCGGCGACATGGATTACTGACCCGTCACACGACGCATCCCGGCGAACGCGTGAACAATCTGCGGTGTCACTGCGCAGATTGTTCACGCGTTCCCGGCTTTCGGGGGAGGGTTAGCCTCGGGATGGTGGCACGGACCCGATCGGAGCGGTTGATCGTCAGCCGGGTCACGGTCGGCAACGACGGATCGGCCGCCGTCAAGCGGGCGCCCGACGACCTGATCGTCGAGGAGCCGATGTCGATCAAGCTCGACGACACGCTCGTGGCCACCACGATGCGGACGCCGGGTCACGACTACGAGCTGGCGGCCGGCTTCTGTTTCACCGAGGGGATGCTCGAAGGCGCGGCCGTCCGCGGCGTGCGCTACTGCGCCGACGGCAGCGCGATGGCGAGCCACTTCAACGTCGTCACCGTCGACACCGACGGCCGCGGCCCGGCACCGACGCCCCGGCTGGGAAACGTGTCGTCGAGCTGCGGCTGGTGCGGCAGCGAGCAGCTCGACGAACTGACCGGCCGCCTCGGGCCGCTCCGCCGGTCGGGAGCGTTCGACCTCGACGTGCTGGCGCGCGTACCGGCCGATGTCGCCGCCGAGCAGCACCTCTTCGCATCGACCGGTTCCGGTCACGCGGCGGCGGTGTTCGACCGCGGCGGCAGCATCGCCCGCGTGCGCGAGGACGTCGGCCGGCACAACGCCGTCGACAAGGTCATCGGTTCGATGGTGCTCGAGGGGCTCGACCTCGGGCCGCACAGCGCATCCACGGCCGAGCTCGGCCTGTTCGTCAGTGGACGGGCGAGCATCGAGATGGTGCAGAAGGCGTGGGCGGCGGGGTTCGCCGCGCTCGTCGCCGTCAGCGCGCCCACTTCGCTCGCAGTCGAGGCGGCGCGGCGGGCAGGCTTGCTGCTCGCCGGCTTCGTCCGCGGCGATCAGTTCAACGTGTACGCACCCGAGCGGCTCGCGACGTCCGGGCGGTCGTAGCCTGGACGCATGCGCATGGAATCCGGTCTCGGTGTCGTCCATCTCTTCGGCAAGGCGAGCGGGCGGCTCGACCGGGAGGCCGTGACGGCGGCGGTGAAGGCGGCCGAGGCCGACGAGTGTCAGGTGATCACCGCGGCGACGCTCGGGCACAAGGCCGACATCGCGTTCATGGCGCTGGCGCCCGACTGGCGCACCTTGCGCACGCTGCAGTCGGCGCTGCGCGACGCCGGCGTCGACATCGTCGACAGCTACGTGTCGATCACCGAGGTCAGCGAGTACGCCAAGGGCATGCCCGAGGAAATGCTCCGCGCGCGGGTCTACCCGCAGCTCCCGCCCGACGGTCTCAACGCGTTCTGTTTCTATCCGATGAGCAAGAAGCGCGAGGGCCACGCCAACTGGTACGCCACGTCGTTCGACGAGCGCAACGACATGATGCGCGAGCACGGCAAGAGTGGCCGGACGTTCTCCGGTCGCGTGGTGCAGCTCGTGACCGGCTCGACCGGCCTCGACGACCACGAATGGGGCGTCACGCTGTTCGCCAAGAGCCCCGACGTGATCAAGGACGTGGTGTACACGATGCGCTTCGACAAGGGGTCGGCGCTGTACGGCGAGTTCGGCACCTTCTACGTCGGCTACCTCGATTTCGTCGAGAACATCCTCTGAGCCCGTTCACGCGGGGACGAGGATCGTCTTCTCCCACGTGTCCTGGCCCGTTTCGTCGAAGCTGAACACGTCGAAACGGGCGCGGCTGGGATCGCCCGTGCTGCCGATGTCGGTCAGCCCCGACGGCCCGTCGTAGTTGATCTGCCGCGGCTCCAGCGCCGCCCCGGCACAGGCGACGAACGTGTCGCATAGCTGACCGCTGGTGCTGATCGACGGCAGCACCGCGGCGATGTTCGCACCGGAGTCGGAATCGGCGATGCTGGCGGCGAGGGCGATCAGCATGGCGCAGTCGAACGCCTGCGTCGCGAAGGGCCCGGGCGGATCGAACGGCGTGTCCGGGTCGGTCGACTCGGCCTGCGGGGCGACCCCCTCGATCATTTCCCGGGTGGCCTCGGGCAGCGCCGCCAGTCGCTGGACCGACTCGGGCGAACGGAGCGCGTCGTTCACGATGATCGACGTGAGGTTCGGCATGGCTGCCTCGCTGAGCGCCTCGAGGAACTGCGTCCCGTCATTGCTGCCGGCCAGCAGGATCAACACCCGAGCACCCGAATTCCTCACGCGTTGTACCGGGTCGACGCCGATCTGGTCGCCCTCACCGCTGGCGAACGGGATCGAGTCGGCCACGACGATCGGCACGTTGGCGAGGGCGTCGGTGACAGCAGCGGACAACGGCCGCCCGAAGCCGTCATCCACGTAGGCGATCGCCACCGACGCGAATCCGGTCCCGTCTGCGACCTGGGAGATCGCCTGCGCCTGCATCGAGTCGCTCGGCACGGTGCGGAAGAACAGGTTGTCGTCGGGAAAGTCGTTCAGGCTCAGCGCCGAGGCGGTCGGGGAGCACGCCAATACACCGTTGGAGACGATGCTCGTCAAGGCGCTGGGGGCGATCGTCGACGACGCCGGGCCGATGATCGCGTCCACGTGTTGGTCGAGGAGGGTTTGCACGGCGTCGGCGCCGGATTCGGCCGTGTCGCCCTCTTCGGCCCATTCGATGGGTACGTGTCGACCGAACAGGCCGCCGGCGGCATTGACTTGACGGATGGCGGCATTGACACCGTTCTGGATCGGGTCGCGGAGCAGCGTCGCCGCGGGCGGGAGCATCACGCCGATCGTCAGCTTGCCGTCCGGGGTCTCCACACTGGTGGTCGGCGAGGCGGTCGCCGCGATCGTTTGGTCCGGAGAGCTGTCCGAGCTGCTCGAACATGCCGCGACGACGACGGTGATCGACAGCGCCGATGCGATGCTGCGACGCCCCAGCCGTGTCCGGATCACGACTTGTCACCCTAGAAGACACCCGTCGCAATGCAGCGGCGGGACCGGCAAGTTCTTGTCACGGATGCTGACGGCAGTGGAGTTCTGTGCTCGGCGAGCAAGCGACGCGCCGATCGTGTAGACCTGCCGCGGTGACGGCGTACTCCCGGCGACAAGATCAGATCGATGCCGCCGGTCCCGATGGTGCGGTGCGTGGGCTCGCCTACTGCCGCACGCTGTCGGACATGACGGACGAGTGGGTCGTCGACGTGTTCGATCAGGCGATCGCCGAGCACCGGCCCGACAAGGGGCGGGTCGCGCTGCTCGCCATCGGCGGGTACGGGAGGGGCGAACTGGCGCCGTTCAGCGACCTCGACATCCTGCTCGTGCACGACGTCAAGGCCAGGGAGTTGCGGTCGAAGGTCACGCCGTTGGCCTCGGCCATCTGGTACCCGCTGTGGGATGCGGGCGTGAAGCTCGGACATTCGGTGCGCAGCGTGAAGGAGCAGATCGAGATCGGGCGGGTCGATCTCGAATCCGCCACGGCGATGCTCACGGTGCGGCCGCTCGCCGGCGACGACGAACTTGCCCGGGAGGTGATGGCCGCCGGGCTCGAGGTGTGGCGATCGAAGGGGGAACGCAATCTGGCGGCGCTCCACAACCTGGTCGTCGCCCGGCAGGACGAGGAGAGTGAGGTTGCGTACCGCCTCGAACCCGATCTGAAGGACGGTCGCGGCGGTCTGCGTGACATCCAATCGCTCCGCTGGGCCCAGGAGTGTGGGATGAACGTGCGGGCGGCCGACGAGGCCGACCTCGCACGGTGTTACGACGTCCTCCTGCGCGCCCGGGTCGCGCTCCACCTCACGACCGAGCGCCCCGGCGATTCGCTCCGCCTGGAAGATCAGGACGCCGCCGCCGCGCAGGGCGGCTGGAGCGACGCCGACGACATGATGGCGTCGGTCGCGATGGCGGGCCGGACGGTGGCGTGGCTCGTCGACGAGAACTGGGATCGCACGATCCCCCGCACGAACGTGCCACCGAACCGGGCCGTCGCGCCGGGCATCATGTTGTTCAACGGCGAGATCGAGCTGTCCGACGGAGCGCATCCCGCCGAGGACCAGGCGCTCGTACTCACCGCGGCTGTCGCCGCCGCCCGTGTCGGCGTGCGCATCGGACGGCAGTCCCTCGATCGGCTCAAGCAGGACGTGGAGGGCTGGCCGGGCAACTGGCCCGTCGGCGCCCGATCGGAGCTGGTCGCTCTGCTCCTCGAAGGACATCGGGCCCTGCCGGCGCTCGAGGCGCTCGATCAGCACGAGCTCTTCGGTCGTCTCATGCCGGAATGGGAGCCCGTCCGGTCGAAGCCGCAGCGCAACGCGTACCACCGCTTCACCGTCGATCGTCACCTCTGGGAGGCCGCCGCCAACGCCGCCGAGTTCGCGCCGCGCGTCAGCCGGCCGGACCTGCTCGTGATCGGAGCCCTGCTCCACGACATCGGCAAGGGGTATCCGGGCGATCACACCGAGGCCGGGATGGCGATCGTGCGCCAACTCGCTCCACGGCTCGGGTTCGGGCCGGGCGAGGTCGACACGCTGGTGGCGATGGTCGAACACCATCTGCTCCTTCCCGATTTCGCACTGCGGCGCGACATCACCGACAAGGCCACGATCGAGAAGGTGGCGGAGGCCGTCGAGACCGTCGAACGGCTCGAGCTGCTCCATGCGCTCACGGACGCCGATTCGAGGGCGACCGGTCCCGCGGCGTGGGGCTCGTGGCAGGCGGAGCTCGTCAACGAACTCGTGACCCGGGTGCGTCACGTGCTCGGCGGCGGCGATGTCACCGAGGTGACCTGGCGGCTGTTCCCCGATGCCGAGACGCTCGCTCGAATGGCGGCGGAGACGGTCGATGTCCGACGCGACGGTGACGTGATCACGGTGGTGAGCACCGATCGCGCCGGTTCGTTCAGCCGGATCGCGGGTGTGCTGTCGATGCACGGCCTCGATGTCCTGAGTGCGCAGGCTCTCTCCGACGAGCACGGGATGGCGGCGTCACAGTTCCGGGTGATGAGCGACACGGCGGACATGAAATGGGGAGAGGTGAAGGCCGACCTGGGCCGGGCGCTGGCGAACGAACTCGCGATCGAGGCACGGATCGCGGAGCGGGCGACGACCTATCGGCGTCGACGCCGGACGCAGGCCGGCCAGCCGGCCGCGCCGAAGGTCGTGTTCGACGACGCGGCCTCCAGCAACGCCACGGTGATCGAGGTGCGGGCGACCACCAAGATCGGCATCCTGCATCGCATCACCAAGGCGCTCGGAGAGCTCGGCCTCGACATCCGGCACGCGACCGTGCAGTCGATCGGCATGGACGTCGTCGACACGTTCTACGTCCGCTCCGCATCGGGCGGCCTCGTGACCGATCCGCAACACCGCCGCGAGATCATCAAGGCCGTCCTGCACGCGGTGTCGTGACGTGCGCTGGTCGGAGACGGTGATGCGTCGCCTAGCGTGCAGACCGTGACGGCGAGCGCCCACGACCTTGCCCGGTGGAGTGAAACGCTGGCGGCGATCGCCCGCACCGGGATGGGGTTCACACAGAGCCTGTACGAGCGAGAACGCTACGAAGAGGTGTTGCACGTCGCGGCCGACATCAAGGCGGCGGCACGCGAGATGGCCGAGGCGGTCGAGGTGCAACGCGAGACCGATCATTTCGTGCAGGAATGGATGGAGTCGATCGGTGAGGGCGTGCCCGGCTACGTCACGCCGAAGGTGGCGATCGGAGCGATCGTCGGCAACGACCGCGGCGAGTTGCTGCTCGTCCAGCGCAAGGATTCGGGAATCTGGCTGTACCCCACGGGATGGGCCGACGTCGGCTACTCACCGGCCGAGGTGGCGGTGAAGGAGGTCGAGGAGGAGACCGGTATCGAATGCGATCCGCTCCGGCTGCTCGGCGTGGTCGACGGCCAGCGGATGGGGTTCAGCCGCTTCGGCATGTACATGCTGCTGTTCCACTGTGTGGCCACCGGCGGCGAACTGCGGCCGCATCCGCTGGAGACGGCCGACGTCGGTTGGTTTGCCGACGATGCACTCCCCGAGCCCGCGGCCGGGGCGCAATGGTGGGGACCGATGGCCTTCGCCGCGATCCGCGGCGAGGACGCGCCGGCCACGTTCGACCCGGTCCGGTCGCCGGTGTGGCGCGTGGAGTGACACCCGTCTGATCGGCGCGTCCTGATCGAGGCCGTGTGGGTTGGCTTCAGTCGTCGGTGCGGTCGCGCAGGAACCGTTCGACCTCTTCGACCAGCGCGTCGGGGTCGACCGCTTCGGTGAAGTCGTCGTCGCCGTCCTCGTCGTCGTCGGCCGAGTCGAAACCGGCGCCGTCGTCGGCCATCTGCTCGAGACGGTGCACGTATTCGACCATGTCGTCGTCGGCGCCGATCAGCGACGACACGCGTGCGTCGTACTCTTCGGCTGCGGCGGCGAACCGGTTGAGCGGCGCGGGTGTGCCGATCATCGAGCAGGCGCGCTCGACGAGCGCCATGGCCGCCTTCGGCGAGGGGATCTGCGACGCATAGCCGGGAACCGCCGCCCAGAGCGACGCGGTGGACAGGCCATGGCGTTGCAGGGCGTCCTGGAGCACCCCCACGATCCCGGTGGGGCCTTCGTACTGCGACCGTTGCAGTTCGAAGCGCTCCATCATCGTGTCGTCGGTCGCCGTGCCGATCAGCGGCACGGGCCGCGTGTGCGGGACGTCGGCGAGCAACGCACCGAGGGAGAGCGCCATGCTGACGTCGAATCGGTCGGCGATACCCACGATCTGCTCGGTGAAGAGACGCCAGCGGAGCGCCGGCTCGGGGCCGAGCACGAGCAACACGTCGGTGCCGGGAAGGGAGACCGACCAGACGCCCACGGTGGGCCAGACGATCGACCGGTGGTGCTCCTCGTCGAGACGCACCTGCGGGCGGACCGTGGCGAAATCGGTGAACACGTCGGGATCGATCTCGGCCAGCGCCGATGCTCCCCACGACTCGATCATCCCGCGAACGGCGCTGGACGCGGCGTCACCGGCGTCGTTCCAGCCGGTGAACGCGCTCAGCAGGACCGGACGCGTCAGACCGGGCTCGGCGATCCAGCGAACGTGCTCGGTTCCCACGCCGTCACGCTATCGCTCGGCGCGTTGTAGCGTCAGTGGACCGTGAGCGAGCACCGGCCTGATCCCGAAGCCGAACCCGATCCTGTCGACGTCGTCCCGGCCGTGACCGTCGACGACGAGCTCGTCGCAGCGTTCGAGCGGCTGATCCCACAACTGTCGACGTCGTCCCTGCCGCCCACTGGCGCCGAACTCACCGACATCGTCGAGAACCCCGCAACGGTGTTGTTCCTGGCGCGTGTCGACGGTGCGATCGTGGGCAGCCTGACGCTCGCGTTCTACCGCATCCCGACCGGTCTCAAGGCGTGGATCGAGGATGTGGTCGTCGACGATGCGGTCCGCGGGCGCGGGGTCGGCGCGGCGTTGAACCAGGCGGCTCTCGCCGAAGCTCGCCGGCGCGGCTCCAAGGACGTGAGCCTGACGAGCCGGCCCTCGCGCGAGGCAGCGAACCGCCTCTACCTTCGTCTCGGGTTCGTCGCCCGCGAGACGAACATGTACCGCTACACGTTCTGATCAGGGTCGGACTGGTCGGGGGCAAACGCGCGCTCGAGGTCCTCGGCCGCCTGGCGGACCTGCCAGTCGCGGTCCTCGAGGGCACGGGCCAGCGCGGCGTCGACTTCTTCGCCGTCGAACGGGGCGAGCGCGAGGACCGCCCGCCGGCGCACGGCCGGTTTGTCGCCGGTGGCCGCGAGGATCGCCGGTAGGCCGCGCTCGTCGCCGATCGCACCGAGCGCGGCAACCGCCGCCTCGCGTACGAGCGCGTCGTCGGCTGATCCGGCGAGGGCGATCAGCCGGTCGAGGACGGGCGCGCGGTTCGACTCGTGTTCGCCGCACGACCATGCCGCCACCTCGACGACGGTCGGGTCGTCGTCGTGCAGCGCGCCGACGAGGTCGACGTCGGGATGGTGCGCGGCCACCTCGGCAGCGCGCCGCCGGACGGCACGGTCGGGGTCGGCGAGCGACCGCGTGAGCACGTCGTCGTCGAGGACGCCGATGCGCTCCAGGGCGCTCAGCGCCGTTGCCCGCACGGTCGGGTCGTCGCTGTCCAGTCCACGCCGAGCCGTGGCGGCATCGCCCCGGTGGCCGGCGACGGCGACGTCGCGCCGGGTGGGCGAGGCGGTCACTGTTTGAGCAGGTCGGTCATGGTGGTGACGAGCCAGGCGAGGCCGAACGCGGTGACGGTGGCGAGCACCACCCCGATCACGATCGCCAGGCCCGAACCGGCGACGACGGCCCAGATACGGCGGAAGATGCTGGGCCGCTTGTACAGCGGTGCCGTGGTCTCGGCGACGCCGATCGGCGCCCACTTCCGGCGCGGTAGTGACGACTCGCGTGGGATTCGGGCGGCGGCTCTGGCATTCTTGCGCCAACCAGTGAGCAGGAGCACCACGATGGCCAGCCCGGCCATCCACGCGGCCTGTGTAGTGAGATCCGTGACCGACACGACGCCGACGATCGTACCCCCGCCTCCCGTTGCCCCGCCGGGCACCAGGCGCGCTTCGCGTGGACGGCGCCGGGTCGGGTGGTTCGTCGGTGGGGTCGGGATCGCCGCGCTGGTGTCGATCCTCGTGCTCTCGGTGCTCCCGTCGCAGCTCGTGGCGGAGAAGGAGAACGCCCGCACGGGCGAGTCCGAGCCGACGCCGTACGCCTTGACGCCGGCATCGGCCGAGCCGGTGACCGGCCGGATCGTGTTCGGCGACCTGCCCGCTGGTGTCGAGCGGTACGACACGAACCACGACTTCTACTTCGTCACGGTCACGTCGCCCGCGCAATCGGTGCTCGGCTGGCTGGCCGGCCGCAACGACGCCGCGGTGCGGTTCATCACCACCGAGGACAAGTTCGGGTCCCGCACGCCCGACCAGCGCCGGGAGATCAACCTGCAGTCGATGCGCACCGCCGCGCAGGAAGCGCAGTACGTCGCGCTGACCGCGCTCGGCTACGACGCGGAGATCACCCCGGGCAACGTGGTCGTCCAGGAGATGCTGTGCAAGACCGCATCCGACGACGGGTCGGAGTGCCTCGAGTACTTCCCGAGCGACGCCGAGGTCGACCCCGCCGACACGATCCTCGAGGCCGACGGCAAACCGTTGGCGTCGGTCGACGACCTCGTGGCGGCACTCGCCGACAAGAAGCCGGGTGACACCGTCGAGCTCCTGATCGACCGTCCGGGCGCCGGCGAGATGACCGTGACCGTCGAGTTGTCGGCGTCGCCCGACGACCCCGACCGCACGATCGTCGGCTTCCAGCCGTTCGACACCAGGGTGGTGAACCTGCCGTTCGAGGTCGACATCGAGACCGGAGACATCGGCGGACCATCGGCCGGCCTGTCGTTCACGCTCGCGCTGATCGACCAGTTGTCGCCGGGGCAGCTCACGGGCGGACGCAATGTCGCGGTGACCGGCACGATCGACCTCGACGGCTCCGTCGGGGCGATCGGCGGGTTGGCGCAGAAGGTGTCGGCGGTGCACCAGAACGGTGTCGACGTGTTCCTCGTCCCGGCATCGCAGCCGGAGCTCAAGGATCCGGCGCAGATGCAGACGCTGATCGACGCGGGCCGTGGCGAGGTCGAGATCATTCCGGTGGCCACCCTCGACGAGGCCCTGGCGGCACTCGAGAAGCTCGGCGGCGACCCGCTGGTCAAGGTCGGCTCCTGACCGTCGACGCTTCCTGACCCGTGCCGTCCGCCGGCGATGGACTCGGTCGGGTATTTCGTGCTGTCGGGTACCCAGCGCCGATTGCCACGATTGAACGGGGCGTGGCGCGTAGCGTTGCGGCATGGCCATGTCGTTTGCCCGTCCCGATCCGTCGTCGCCGGCGTCGGTCGCCGACGCCGCGTTCGGCACCAGCCGTCGCGGTTTCGATCAGACCGAGGTCCGCGATTTCCTCAGGATGGTCGCCGCCGAACTCGGTCGGCTGCAGGAGCGCGAGCGCTTCCTCGAGCGCGAGCTGCGCACGGCGCAGACCAGTCCGGACCTCGACAACGTCCGCTTGGACGACGCGACGCTGACCCGCCTGCTGGGTGAGGAGACGGCGCGGGTGTTGACGACGGCGCGCGAGGCGTCGACCGAGATCCGTGAGAAGGCGGAACAGAACGCGGCGCGCCTGTTGAGCGAGGCGAGCGACGAGGCGGTGCGGATGCGTCAGGAGGCCGAGGTCGAGTCGTCGCGTCGCCGAGCCGATGCCGCGTCCGACGCCGAGGCCGAGTTGGCGATGGCCAAGCAGCAGGGCCGCGAGATGGTCAACGAGGCACGTGCGTATCGCGAGCGGGTGCTCAGCGAACTCGCCCGGCGTCGCGAACTCGCCCGCGAGCAGATCGAACAGCTGATGCACGGTCGCGACCGACTGATGCAGGCGTTCGAGCGGGCGCGCATCGCGGCGGTCGACGTGGTGGCCGAACTCAAGCCGCTCGGCGAACCCGACGAGTACGTCAACCTGTCGCCCACCACCGGCCCGGTACCGGTGATGCTGCCCAACTCCCGACGCCCCGACGAGACCGTCACGCTGGACACGAGCGCTGCGGATGCCGAAGCCGAATCCGAAGCCGACGTTCCCGATGCGGACGCCGAAGTGCTCGAGCTCGACGCCGGCTCCCTCGATGTCGAGTTCGAGGCCGAGCGTGACGTCGTCGAATCGCCGAGCTGACGCCGACGCCGACGCCGACGCCGACAACGACGCCACCGCCGAGGTGGACACCGAGGCCTTGGGCTCCGATGGCGAGGTGTCCGATGGCGAGCAGTCCGATGCGGATGCCGAGGCTGAGGCCGCGTCCGAACCGGACACAGAGTCCGACGGCGACAGCGACAACGACGTCGCTGCCGCCGCCGACGGCGAGCACGATGACGATGAGCATGACGACGGCGAGCACGATGACGTCGTCGTCGACCTGTTCGCTCGCATCCGGGCCGAGACGAGCGACGTCGCCTCGACCGAAATCCTCCACGAGGAGCCGGCCGACGAGCAGCTGGCCGACGAGCAGCCGGCCGTCGACGACTCCACCGGTGCCCCGGTCGCCGACGCCGATGACGATGACGACGGCCGCGCCCGACGAGTCGCCGTTTCGCCGCCGCGACGCCGAGTTGACACCGCTCATCGTGGCCAGTGCCCGCAAGCTCAAGCGGGTGCTCGCCGACGAGCAGAACGAGGCGCTCGACGGGCTGCGGCGGGGGAGCGCGGTGCTACCGGCTCGCGACGAGCACACCGCGCGCTTCGCCGAGGCCATCGACGACGAACTCCGCGCCGCGGCGGCCGCCGGCGCCGCATCGGTCGGGACCGGTCGCGGGGCCAAGCTCAACAAGGCCCAGATGACCACCGCGATCGGGGCCGGCCGCGACGCCCTCGCCGAGTGGCTGGTCAATCCGCTCCGTGAACGGCTCGAACGGCAACTCGCCGACGGGGCGGGCGACAACGAGGCGATCGCCAAGAGCATCCGCTCGGTGTACCGCGAGTGGAAGACGCAGCACATCGACGAACAGCTCGACGACGTGTTGCGGACCACCCACGGCCGGGCGGTCCTCGCTGCCCTCCCCGACGGCGCGCCGGTGTGCTGGGGGGTCGACGTCGAGCACCCCGCCTGCGCCGATGGTGACGACAACGCACTGGCCGGATGCGTGTCCGCAGGGACCCCGTTTCCGACCGGGCATCTGTTCGCACCATCACATACCGGGTGCCGATGCCTACTCGTTCCCGCTGACCGGTAATCTTCGCGCCGATGCGGCGCTCCTCTGACCTGACGGATGATCGCCCGCGCCGTCGTGTCTCCGGTCGGGGACTCCTCATCGGGGTCGGTGCGCTGTTCCTGTTCGTCCTGATCTTCGGGCGGGGGATCGCCCGGTTCTACGTCGATTACCTGTGGCACAAGGCGCTCGGCCGCGGTGACGTGTTCTGGGGTGTGATCGGCGCCAAGTTCACGCTCTTCGTCGGGTTCTTCCTGCTGTTCCTCGTCATCTCGGCGTTCAACCTGTTCATCGCCGATCGAGCCGCGCCCACATCGTTCCCCGCCAACGTGCACCCGTTCGTCGAGCGGTTCCACGACGTGTTCGGCCATCGTCTGCGTCTCGTCCGCTACGGCGCGGCCGCCCTCTTCGCCATGGTCCTCGCGCTGCCGGCGATCGGCCAATGGCAGAGCTGGCTGCTGTTCCGTCACGCTCGCGAGTTCGGCATCGCCGACGAGCAGTTCCATGTCGACGTCGGGTTCTACGTGTTCCAGCTCCCGTTCCTCACGTTCGTGCTGAGCTGGCTGTTCATCGCGCTCATCGTCGTGCTGATCCTGACCGCCGCCGCGCACATCCTGAACGGCGGCGTCGTGTTCGTGTCGCCGATGCCGGTCGTCCGCCAGTCGACCAAGGCGCACATGGCCGTGCTGCTCGCGATCCTCGCCATCGTCAAGGCCGCCGACTACTGGCTCGATCGGTACGAGGTCACCAACAGCCAGCGGGGCATCGTGCAGGGCGCCACGTACGCGGTCGTCAAGGCGCAGCTCCCGGCGATCTTGTTGCTGATCCTGATCGCCCTGCTGACGGCCGGTCTCTACCTGTCGGTGGTCAAGACCGGCTCGTTCCGCCTTCCGCTCATCGCCTCGGCACTGTGGCTCGTCGTCGCGATCGTGGGTGGGATCATCTATCCGGCGCTCGTCCAGTCGCTGGTCGTGAACCCCAACCAGGAGGCGCGCGAACAACCGTTCATCGAACGCAACGTGAACGCCACGCGCCAGGCGATCGGCCTCACCGGCGTCGAGGTCCGGAACGTCGAATTCAACCAAACCCTGGCGGCGTCTGACGTCGAGAGCGACCTCGACCCGCTCGAGAACGTCCGCCTGTTGAACCCCACCGAGATGGAGACCCGCTTCCTCGTCGACCGGGGTGAGGTGGCCGGTCTCACCATCGACGATCTCGACGTCGATCGGTACGCGCTCGACGATGACACCTCGCCGGAGGAGGTGCTGATCGCCGCCCGCGAGCTGCAGCTGTCGGGGGTGACCAACCGCAGCTGGCAGGGCCTCCACCTGATCAACACCCGCGGGTGCGGGTTGGTGCTCGCGCCGGCCGGCCGCGTACTCGAGAGTCAACGGCCCGACTACCGCACGGTCCCCCTCGAGCGTCCCGAGCTGTACTTCAGCCCCACCCTGTCGGGCTACGCCATCGCCAACAGCGCGTCGTCCGAGCGGGAGTGCGACGAGCCGCACCAGTACGCGGGCAAGAACGGCGTCCAGATGAACTCGTTCGTCCGGCGCGCCGCGTTCGCGCTGGCCTTCCTCGACTACAACGTGCTCGGCTCAGGCGCGATCACGAAGGACTCGGAGATGTTGTGGGTCCGCGGGGTGAGCGATCGGCTCGAGAAGATCGCACCGTTCCTCTCGTACGACACCGATCCGTATCCGGTCGCCGTGAACGGCCGCGCCATGTGGGTGGTCGACGCCTTCACCACGTCCACCCGCTACCCGTACGGCGAGCGGATCGGCGACGTGCAACGCAAACAGCCGTCCGGCCTGGGCGACAACGACAACTACGTCCGCAACAGCGTCAAGGCTGTCGTCGACGCCTACTCCGGTGAGGTCACGTTCTACGTCGTCGACGATCAGGATCCGATCCTCGCGGCGTGGCGGAGTGCATTCCCGAATCTGTTCACCCCGGTCGATCAGATGCCCGAGGAACTCCGCGCGCACCTCCGGTACCCGGAGGACCTGTTCCGCATCCAGACCGACATGTACTCGAAGTACCGGATCGACGCGTCGCTGTTCTTCCAACGCGACGGCAATGCCTGGTCGGTGGCGCAGGCACCGAGCCCGACTCCGACGTCGTCGAACGGCGAGGTCGTGACGCCGGCTTCGGCCGACGGCACGGTCACCGCAGCACAGCAGACCTTCGCCACCGAGTCGGATGCCCTCAGATTCACGCCGTACTACACGGTGTTCGACACGAGCCTGCCCGAAGACCCGCGGAAGAACGAGTTCGTCCTCCTGCGGCCGTTCGTGCCGTTCTCGACGAACGACGAGCGCACCGAGCTGCAGGCGTACATGACCGCCTCGAGCGACCCGGAGGACTACGGGAAGTTGACGAGCTACTTCGTTCAGGAGAAAGACGGTCGGCTGCCCGACGGCCCGCTGCGCGTGGCCAGCAACGCCGAGTCGACCGAGGCGATCTCGCGCCGGATCTCGCTCGACAACGTCGGCGGCGGCGGATCGCAGGTGCGCTTCGGCGACCTGCAGATCGTTCCGGTCGCGGGTGGGCTGATCTACGTCCGTCCGTACTACGTGTCGGTGCCCCAGAGTTCGGGCTCGGCCAGCACGGTCACCGAGTTCCGGTCGGTGATCGTGTCGTACAACGATCGCGCCGTCCTCGAACCCACCCTCGCGCAGGGACTGGCGCGGCTGTTCCCGGGCTTCCAAGGTGAGATCGGCGATCGGATCGACACCCCGGCCGAACCGACGAACGGTGCGGACCCGGGAGCCGCGCCGGCCACCGATGACACGACGGACGCCGCCACCCCGGCCACCGGGAGCACGGACCCGGGCAGCTCGCCCGACGCCGTGCAGTTGCTCGACGAGGCCGATGCACTCTTCGACGAGGCGAACGCGGCCCTGGCCGACGGCGATCTCGGCACGTACCAGGCCAAGATCGACGAGGCCCGGGCGAACATCACCGAAGCGCTGTCGCTCCTCCAGGACTGAACGGCTACGAGCCGGGGCGACGGAGCCGCTCGGCGAGCTCGGCGAGGTCCTGGCGGAACTGGATCTGGTAGCGGGCCTGCTCGGCCGCGAGACGCTCGGCGCCGGCCTGGATCGGTTCGATGTCGCTGCCGATCTCGTTCACCTGGTTGGCGAGCTCGGTGGAGACGGACGTGACGCGGTCGTCGAGCAACGTCACGCGTGAGTCCAGTTCGGCGAGCTGACGTGCCAACTCGTCGCCGGGTGAGGACGGTGGCGGAGGCGGGGGCGCCGACGGGATCAGCCGTTGGGTCAGCTCGTCGACGGTCGACGCCAGCTCGGCCTTCTCCCGGTCGGCGGCGTCGAGCCGTTCGCGCATCGCTGCCAGCTCGGAGCGCAACTCGGCGAGCGCACCATCGTTGGCACTCGGCTCGGCGGTCGTTGGCTTCTTGCGGAACAGTCCCATTCGATCTGCACGGTAGTGCACGCTGCCGTAACGCCCGCGGGTGCTGTCGGTCGTACCATCACGACGACCAATCATCCGCGACAAGGGGCAGTGACATGGCAGCACATCCGACGACCGGGTTCGATCTCGACGAGGTCGACCGACTGATGACGACGACCAAGCAGGTCCGCAAACGGCTCGACCTGTCCCGGCCCGTCCCGCACGAGGACCTGCTGGCGTGCATCGAGATCGCCGGTCACGCGCCGATGGGTGGCAACCTCGAACGGAACCGCTGGCTCATCGTCGACGACGCGGACATCAAGGCCCGCATCGCCGAGCGGTTCGCCGACGTCGGCCGGCCGTACCTCGCCGCCAACTCCGCGGTACGGCTCGACGACCGCAGCCAGAAGGTGATCGAGTCGGCCGAGTTCCTCGTCGACCACCTCGCCGAGGTGCCGGCACTGGTGATCGCGTTGCGGCTCGACCGGCCGCCGCTCGATCCGTCGCAACAGGGCGGCGCGGCTGGGTACTACGGCTCGGTGCTGCCCGGGGTGTGGAGCTTTCAGCTCGCGGCCCGCGCCCGCGGCATCGGTTCGGCGTGGACCACGTTCCATCTCGAGCACGAAGCGGAGATCGCCGGACTGCTGGGCATCCCCGAGTCGGTCACGCAGGTGTGCCTGCTCGCCGTCGGCTACTACACCGGCGACACCTTCACGCCTGCACCGCGTCGCTCGGCCGCCGAGGTCACCTACCTCAACCGCTGGAAGCAACCCGTCACCTGACCCGTTCACCCGGCGCGTGTTCGTTCCGGCCCCGACCCCAAACGAACCGGGTTCGTTCCGGCCCCGACCCCAAACGAACCGGGTTCGTTCCGGCCCCGACCCCAAACGAACCTGGGTTCGTTCCGGCCCCGACCCCAAACGAACCGAACCGAACCCTGGCGTGGCGTTACTGGAGATCGCGGCGGCTGTAGCCGACCAAGCCGACGGCTCCGAAGGCCAGGCCGAGCACGCTCATCACGATGAAGCCGGTCCAGTTGACCGGGTCGGGCGGAGCGACGGCGACGTGCTGCCACGGCGAGATGTTCGTGATCCAGTCGGGGAGGTCGATCGCCGGACCGAGGAAGCTCAGCAGGAAGAGCGCGCCCGCGCCTCCGCCGGCAATGGCCACGGTCCACTTCGGGATCGTGCCGTAGATCATCACCGCCAGCCCGAGGAACAACACCACGATCGGACCGAGGTTGGCGATGGCCCCCATCGACTCGACGAAGGTGATGTCGACACCGGTGACGGCGACTCCGAGCCACGTGCCGACGCCGATGGCCACCATCAACAACGTCGCGACCGCGGCGGTCGTGACCGCTCCGGCACCGAGCCATGCGGCGCGCGTCACCCGCGCCGCGAACGCCAGGTCGAGGCGGTCGGACTGTTCGTCCTCCCACAGGCGGGCGATGCCCATGACGGCGTAGACGCAGACGACCGCGATGGAGACGGCGTCGACCGACGCGACGAAGCCGATCGGCGTGGTCAGTGACGTGAAGCCGAAGTCGGCGGTGAGGTTCGCGACGTCGGGGTCGGCGGCGATGAAGTCGACGAAGGCCTTGGTGATCGCACCGAGGACGAAGCCGAACGCCAGCAGTCCGAGCCCCCACCCGAGGAGTCCGCCGATGCGCTCGCGCCACGCGAACCCCAGCGGGCTGCGCAGCAGGCGGAGGCGGGCCGTGGACGTGCCGCTGTCGCGGATGATCCCTTCGTCGGTGTCGCGGCGCCGGTCGAGTGCCACCGCGACCGCGAACAGGATCGGCGGGGTGATCACGAGCGGCACGAGCGCGAGTGCGTTGTTCGACGCGAACGCCTCCAGGTTCTCCACCCAGCCGAGCGGGCTGGCCCAGCGCAGCCACGCGCCGTCGGCCGTCGCGTCGGCCACCATGCGGATCAGGTAGGAGATGCCGAGCACGGCGCCCGCGGTTCCCGCGGCCCGGCGCCGCGATCCGAACAGTTGTGACGTCACCGCGCCGACGGAAACGAACGTCAGTGTGAGGAACGTCACGCCGAGGGCGTAGAGCGCGGCCGGCCCGGCGGGCTCGCCTCCGGCGACGAACGATCCGAACACGGCGAGCCCGACGACCACGCTGCCCCCGCCGAGCGCCTTCACGTGGCTGAGCAACACGCCATCACGCGTGACCGGCGCAGTGAGGAGGAGATCCCAGCGGCCCGCCTCCTCCTCGCCGCGCAGGACGCGGGTGGTCGCCATCAGCGCCCACAGCCCTGCCAACACGCACAGGATGGTCCCGAAGCGCCACACGGCGAACCCGCCGGCGTTGGTGGTGTCGAACGGCATGCCGTAGAGCGCGCGCACCGCCGGGTTCTCGAGCAGCTTGGCGAAGCTCTCCGACGTTGCGATGTCGGTGGCGCTGAAGCTGCCGAGGACGGCGGCGAGCATCAGCACGGCCGCAACGACGAGCGCGATCAGCCCGTTGCGGATTTCCCGCGCCGCCAGGCGGGCGACCGCCAGCTCAGGATGGATCGTCGTCATGGCGAAGGCCGTCGGTGTCGCCGTAGTACGCGAGGAAGATCTCCTCGAGCGACGCCTCCTGCGATCGGAGCGCGGTGACGTCGGCATCGCGGATCGCGGCGAGTGCGCCCCGCGGTGAGCCGCTGAGTTTCACGCGCAGGCCGTTCGGCGTGCGTTCGACCGATCCGACGCCATCGACGTGATCGAGATCGGGCGGCTCGCCGTGGAAGTCGATCTCCAACTCGCTCGTGTGCATCTGGCGGAGCGCGTCGACCGACGACACCTCGACGAGGTTGCCCGCGCGGAGGATGCCGACGCGCGCGCACAGTTCTTCGACCTCCGACAGGATGTGCGACGACAGGAAGATCGTCTGCCCGCGCTCGCTCGCCTCGTGGACGCAACGCCGGAACTCCTGCTCCATCAACGGGTCGAGGCCGCTCGTCGGTTCGTCGAGCAGCAGCACGTCGGGTCGCCGCGCGAATGCGGCCACGAGGGCGACCTTCTGCCGGTTGCCCTTGGAGTAGGTCCGGGCCCGCTTCGAGAGGTCGAGTTCGAACCGTTCGACGAGTTCGCTGCGGTAGGTCTCGTCGACGCCGCCCTGCAGTCGGGCGAACAGTTCGAGGCACTCTTCACCGGTGAGGCGCGGCCAGAGGCTGACGTCACCGGGCACGTAGGACAGGTGGGCGTGCACCTCGGTGGTGCGGGCAACGTCGATGCCCTTGATCTCGGCGCGGCCGGCCGTCGGTTTGATCAGCCCGAGGAGGAGTCGGAGCGTCGTCGACTTGCCCGCGCCGTTCGGGCCGAGGAAGCCGAACACCTCGCCCTCGGCGACGTCGAGCGTCAGATCGTTCAGCGCAACGACCGATCCGAACCGCTTCGTCAGCCCGTCCATGCGGATCGCCGGTCGGTCTCCGTTCCGAGCAGTCATCTCGCCAAACCGTAGCGATTCACGGCTCGCTCGTCCGGAAGCGATGGCGATGTAGTGCGCTATCGGCCCGACATCGCCATCGCCTGGCGGGGCTGGCCGAGAGTGATGGCGATGTAGTGCGCTATCGGCCCGACATCGCCATCGCCTCGTCGGCTGGGTCAGGTCAACGCGGGGAGGACTTCGGTGGTCAGCAACTCGGTGGACGTGCGGACCGCGTCGCGGTCGGCGCCGAAGCCGGGGCCGGTGACGACGAAGCGGTCGATGCCGAGCGCGCTGAGTTCGTGCAGGCGATCGACGACCCGATCGGGCGGGCCGGTGATCGCGAACCGGTCGATGAACTCCCCGGTGAGGACGGCGTTGTGTTTGGCGTCGTTGCGGAGGTGCTGGTTGCTGTCGTAGCGGCGCCCGACCTCGGCCACGATGCCCCGGTCCTGTTCGGCCAGGCCGGCGCCGGTCGAGCCCGGCATCGACGAGAAGTGGGCGAACGCGGCCACACTGCCGTGGACCATCGCCCGGGCCGCGTCGAGATCGGGATGGCAACCGATGCTCACGTAGGAGCCGAACGTGAGGTCGGCGGGATCGCGACCGGCGTCGGCCGCGGCGGCGCGGGCGAGATCGATGCCCCATGCCACCCGGACGGGATCCGCGCCGAGGGCGAACGTGATCCGTTCGGCCGTGCGGGCGCTGAAGTCGATGACCTTGGGCCCCGACGCCGCGATGTCGAGCGGCACCTTGCCTGCCTTCGCCGAATCGAGCCAGCGGATCCTGCTCTCGCGCCCGTCGATGTCGATGGTGCCACCGGCGAGGTACGTCTGGAGCCGCGCGGTGCGCTCGAAGAACTCGCGCGATCGGCATCGGCGGCAGCCCGAGGTGGAACAGGGCGGTGTCGCCGCGACCTGTGCCCAGCACGAACCGTCCGCCGGCGATCTCGTTCACGGTGGCGGCCGCGGTCGCGAGCGCTGCCGGGTGGCGGGTGTGGACGTTGGTCACGCCGGTGGCCAACTGGATGTGCTCGGTGCCGGCGGCCACGCCTGCGAACACCACGAACGGATCGGGGCAGAGGTTCTGCGAGTCGGTGAAGGTGATGCCGTGCCAGCCGGCGGCCTCGGCACGGCGGGCCCGTTCGACCGCGTCCTTGATGATCGGAACCGACATCGTCCAGAGTTCCACGGCGCCCGACCGTAGTGGTGACGTACCCCGGCCCGAGCACCGGGCGTGGTGAGGCGGAAGCGTCAGGCGGACAGGGCTTCGCGACCGAGGTGCTCGACCACTTCGGCTTCGGGTGCCGCGATCGCCGGGCGTCGAATCGACGTCCAGCCGTAGCCCGCGGCGCCGACGGCGGCGATCCCGCCGATCAAGAGCGACACGCGGGCGCTCGAGTGCTCGCCGATCCAGCCGACGAGTGGTCCACCGATCGGGCTCGAGCCGATGAGCGCCATCGAGAACAACGCCATCACCCGGCCACGCAGTTTCGGGTCGGAGTTGAGTTGCAGGGTGGCGTTCGAGAGCGAGATCATGGCGACGCTCGCCGCGCCGACGATCGGCATCATCGCGTACACCAGCACGATCGTGGGCAGCAGCGAGACGACGATGACGGTTCCACCAAAGGCGGCGGCGACGAACACGAGACGCCGCATCGTGGGCGGTCCGGACGCGGCGACCACGAGACCGCCGACCACGGCACCGAGACCCATCAACGCCGACATCGCGGCAAGCCCGCTCGATCCGGCGCCGAAGGTGAACTCGGAAAGCAGTGGCAGCGTGGTGGTGAACTCGTAGGTGAGCGTGCCGATCACCACGAGCATCACGAGGGTGGTGCGAAGAACCGGGGTGTTCCACGCGTAGCGGAAGCCATCGCGCAGTTGGCCGGGCGCCTTGGGGGTTCGTGCCGACGGGTGGAGTTCGCTCGTGCGGATGAGCAGCATGGCGATGATGACCGCCCCGTAACTCACGGCGTTGAAGATGAAGCAGAGGCCGACGCCGGCCGTGGCGATGATCACACCGCCGATCGCCGGACCGATCGCCCGGGCCGCGTTGACGACCACGCTGTTCAGCGTGACCGCGTTGGCGATGTCGGCGGGGCCGACCATCTCCATCACGAACGTCTGCCGGCTCGGGTTGTCGAGCGCGGTGACGGCGCCGAATCCGGCGGCGATCACGTAGACCATCCAGAGTTCGACCGCGCCGGTGATCGTCAGCACGCCGAGCGTCAGCGCGAGCAGGCCGGCGGTCGACTGGGTGATCACGATCAGCTTGCGCTTGTCGAACCGGTCCGCGATGACCCCGCCCCAGGGGGCGAGCAGCAGGGTGGGGAGGAATTGCATCGCCACGACCGCGCCGAGCGCGGTGCCGCTGCCGGTGAGTTCGAGCACCAACCACGCCTGAGCGATGCTCTGCATCCATGTGCCGCTGAACGACACGATCTGGCTGAAGAAGTACAGCCGGTAGTTGCGGAACCGCATCGACGCGAACGTGCGGTGCGAGATCGCGGAGACCCGATCGTTCACGATTCGGTCGCCAGGAGACGTTCGAGGGCAGGGAGGGCGGCATCGATCAGGCCGACGTCGTCGGCATCGAGCATCGAGACCCGCGAGGCCAGCCAGCTCCGGCCGGCGACCCGGACCTCGTCGAAGTAGTCGTGGCCGCCGCGGGTGGCGACGATGACCGAGCAGCGGCGGTCCTCGGGATCCTCCCGGCGCTCCACGAGCCCGAGTCCTTCGAGGGCGGCGACGATCTTGCTGGCCGACGGGGCCTTGACGTGTTCGAGCTCGGCCAGGTGGCTGATCGTGCAGGGGCCGAACTTGACGACCGAGACGAACATGGAGAACTGCGAGGGCGTGAGCTCGCCGACCGAGTTGGCGCGGATCCGACGTGACAGACGAAGCAGGGCGACGCGCAGCCGGTCGAGATCGTCGGCTGAACCGACGACGTCGGCAGGCACAACGCTGCCCCGGGGGTCGGACGGAGCGATCGCGGGCATGTACATAGTCTAGGAAACAGTTTCCATGGCTATGCAATTGGAAACGAACTCATTCGTCACACCACGACCCGTCGCGCTCGTCACCTACGATCACCCGGTGGCCGGCACGACCGTCGAGCAGCGGGGAAGCGCACAGCCACTCGTGCCGATCGTCGACGTGTCGGCTTGGGGTGGCGCTGATGGCGCGACGAATGCCGAGATCGCCGCCGCGGTCGATGATGCCTGCCGGACCGTCGGGTTCATGCAGATCGTCGGACACGGCATCCCGACCACGGTGATCGACGGGCTGGCCGGCGCGATCGACTGGTTCTTCGCCCTGCCGATCGACGAGAAGCGGCGGTCGATGTCGCCGCGGCCGTCGATCAACCGGGGCTACACGCCGCCGCGGTCCGAGCGGCTGAGCTACAGCCTCGGAGTCGTGTCGCCCGATGACCTGTTCGAGGCGTTCAACGTCGGCGCCGCCGTCTCGGACTTCCCGCACCTCTCCCTCGATCCCGAGATCTACGCCGAGAACATCTGGCCCGACGGTCCGGGCGGCGTCGCTTACCGAGACGGCGTCCTGACCTGGATGGCCAGCGCGGGTCGCGTGGCCCGAACGATGACGTCGATTTTCGCCGCGGCGCTCGGCCTTCCACGCGGGCACTTCGAGCCGTTCACCGACCATTCGATCGACGTGCTGCGGATGAACCACTACGACGTCCCCGTCGGGGTCGAGGTCGGCCAGAGCCAGATGGGGATGGGTGCCCACACCGACTACGGGATCGTCACGGTCCTGTGGGCCGATCCGGTGCCAGGCCTCGAGATCCTGCGGGCCGACGGCAGTTGGCTCCCCATCACGCCGGCGCCCGGGGCGCTGCTGATCAACCTCGGCGATCTGACCGCCCGCTGGTCGAACGATCGTTGGCTCTCCACGATGCACCGTGTCGTTCCACCCCGCGACGCCGCGGGAACGCTGATCCGCCGGCGGTCGGCGGCGTTCTTCCACGATGGCAACGCGGACGCCGTGATCTCGACGCTCGAACCGTGTCGCGCCGCGGACGGGTCGAGCAGCTACGACGATGTGACGGTCGGCGAGCACCTGGCCCAGAAGTTGAGCGGATCACGCGGGCTGGAGTTGAACGCGCACGCCGAGCGGGAGGCGTCGCGACTCCGCGACGACGTCGGGTCACCGACGCCCTGACGACCGGCCCGCGCCGCATCGGTCAGTCCGGTTCGTCGACGCACCTCATGCCGCGCACTCGGCGCACGTGACGCCGGCCGGGTTCGTGCCGGCAGCGACGAGTGGCGCGGTCGCGGCCGTGGCGAACTGTGTGCGGTAGAGCGCGGCGTACTGGCCGTCGAGTGCGAGGAGTTCGCCGTGGGTGCCCTGCTCGACGATGCGCCCGTGGTCGAGCACCACGATCGAATCGGCGGCGCGGACGGTCGACAGCCGGTGGGCGATCACCAACGCGGTCCGTCCGTCCAGCGCGGTGTCCAGGGCGGCCTGCACGGCGGCTTCGGATCGGGAGTCGAGGCTCGACGTCGCCTCGTCGAGCACCACCACGCGAGGATCACGCAGCAGCATCCGAGCGATCGTGAGCCGCTGGCGCTCGCCGCCCGAGAACCGGTAGCCGCGCTCGCCGACGATGGTGTCGAGCCCGTCGGGCAGCGATGCGACGAGCAGCGCCACCTCGGCCCGTTCGAGCGCTCCCCACAGTTCCTCGTCCGTCGCGTCCGGCCGGGCATACCGGAGGTTGTTGGCGATCGTGTCGTGGAACAGGTGACCGTCCTGGGTGACGACACCGACCGTCTCGCGGATCGACCCGGAGCTGAGTTCGCGGACGTCGACCCCGCCGATCCGTACCGCCCCGGCATCGACGTCGTACAGGCGAGACACGAGTGAAGCGATCGTCGACTTCCCCGACCCGGATGCACCGACCAGCGCCACGGTCTGGCCCGGCTCGACACGCAACGTGATGCCGTGGAGCACCGCCTCGTTGATCCGTTCGTCGAGCACCGCGACCTCCTCGAGGGAGGCGAGGCTGATCCGGTCGGCGGAGGGATAGGCGAACTCGACGGCGTCGAATTCGACGCCGACCGGTTGGCGGGTCGGGAGGTCGACGGCGTCGTCGGCATCGGTGATGAGCGGCTCGATGTCGAGTACCTCGAACACCCGCTCGAAGCTGACGAGGGCGGTGGCCACATCGAGCCGGGCGTTGGCGAGGGCGGTGAGCGGGGCGTAGAGCCGGTTGAGCAGGAGGGCGAGCGTGACCACGGCGCCGGCATCGAGCGTGCCGTTCAGGGCGAGGTAGCCGCCGAGCCCGTAGATCACGGCTTGGGCGAGGCCCGACACGAGGCCGAGCGCGCTCATGAAGACCTCGGTCGCCATCGCCGAGCGCACGCCGATGTCCCGGACCTCGCCGGCGCGGCCGGCGAACTCGTCGCGCTCGAACGCCGGATCGCCGAACAGCTTCACGAGCGTCGCACCCGGCGCCGAGAACCGCTCGGTCATCTGCGACGTCATCGCCGCGTTGAGCACGGCCGCGTCCCGTTCGAGGCGACCGACCTTCGCGCCGACTCGACGCGCCGGGATGACGAACACGGGGAGCAGCACCATCGAGGCCACGGTGACCTGCCACGACAGGTTGAACATCACCACGAGGGTCAGTGCGAGGGCGATCGAGTTCGTGACCACTCCGGCCAGCGCCGAGGTGAACGCACGCTGCGCACCGATGACGTCGTTGTTGAGTCGACTCACGAGGGCGCCGGTGTGGGTCCGGTGGAAGAAGGCGACCGGCATGGTCTGCATGTGGTCGAACACCGATCGACGCAGGTCGAAGATGATCCCTTCGCCGAGCCGTGACGACTTGAGCCGTTCGAATACTCCGACGACGGCGTCGAGGATGGCGATCGCGGCGATGACGGCGGCGAGGATCACCACGGTGCGCACCGGTTCGCGGTCGACGATCGCGTTGACGGCCCGCCCGGCGAGCACCGGTGAGGCGACACCGAGCGCCGCCGAGATCGTGGCGAGCGCGAGGAAGGCGAGGATGGTCGAACGACGGTGCCGGGCGAATCGTCCGACCCGGCGCAACGTGTGCCAGTCGACGCGACGTGCGTTGCGAGCGTCGGATCGCTGGGCGGAACTGCGTAGGGCGCTCCAGGCGGACATGTCGGTCATGTCGGCGAACGTACGACTTCAACCATGGTTGAAGTCAAGGGGTTGAAGTCAAGGGTTGACGGCGATCGTGATCAGGGACGGCTGACCATCGACTCCCACACGGCGCGCTCCTCCTCGAACGGCGCCGACTGGGCGCCACACTCGCGACCGAAGATCATCGTCTGGCGATCCGTGGTGTCGTACGCCGGCCATGCTCCGATGCCGTCATGGCCGGGTTCACCCGTGCGGGCGAATGCGATCCACGCGTCCATCATCTGCTCGGCGAGACGGTCCGCCTCGGGACCGGTGCCGCTCATGCGGTCGTTGCCGGTCTTCCCGACGGTGCCGAACACGAAGGGAATCTCGATCGCGTGGCATGCACCGAGCGCGCCGCGCCGAGCGGGCGACTCCCAGTCGACCTGATAGAGGTACGTCTTGGGCCGGTGCGCTGCCTGGGCCTCGGCCAGTTGCGTCGCGGGAAAGCGGAACCGTGACGCGGTCGCGATGGCATCGGAGACGTCGTTGTTCGTGGCCGGCAGTCCCCGCGAGCGGCGCGACTCTCGATAGAGGGCAACCACTTCGCCCGCCCGGTCGGCGGCACGGCGAGGCAGGTACACGAGTGCTTGCCGTTCGAGTTCCGCGTCGTCGATCTCCGGTCGGTCCGCGGCGACGTACAGCTTCTGTTCGTCCCGGGCGGTGCCGACCATCAACGCGATGTGCGCCGCGTGGCCGTCGCGCACGGCCTGGAGCGGTTGCTGGGGCAGCGAGTCGCCGTCGACCACGGGGGAGAGCGGTCCGCGTGGGCCTTGGGCCTTCAGCAGGTCGGGGATCTCGACGGAGCGCAGCCGGTCGGGATCGGCGTCGGGGATGCCGAGTCGCTCGAGGTACTGGGTGGTGACCGCCGATGCGAAGTCGGTGTTGCCGAGCCGGTTGGCGGTGCCGCTCTGGGCGATCGCCTTGTGGAACAGGACATTCGCGGCGGGCATGGCGAGCAGTGTCGACACGGCGACGCCGCCGGCGGACTGGCCGAAGATCGTGACGTTGCCCGGGTCGCCGCCGAAGCGCTCGATGTTGTCGTGGACCCACTGCAGCGCGGCGATCTGGTCCAACTGGCCGACGTTGGCGGCCGCACCCCAGGCGTCGCCGCCGTGCCCGCCGAGATAGAGGTACCCGAGCGCTCCGACGCGGTAGTTGATCGTCACCACGACGACGTCACCCCGTTCGGTCAGCGGGCCGCCGTCGTACGCGGCCTGCGATCCCGATCCGTGGCTGAACCCACCGCCGTGGATCCAGAACAACACCGGTCGGCGTGCACCGTCCAGCGCCGGGGTGTACACGTTGAGCGACAGGCAGTCCTCGCTCTCGGGGACCGTCGCCCGGAAGCTGGCCGGGACGAACGGGTCCTGGGGGGCGGCGTCGCCGAACTCGATCGCGTGGCGCGTGCCGGTCCACGGGTCGAGCGGCTCGGGTGCGGTGAAGCGACGGTCGCCGATCGGCGGCTTGGCGAACGGCACGCCGAGGAAGGCGAGGTGGTCGCCGCGCTCGAGTCCGCGCAGGGCGCCGAGGGTGGTGGTGGCGGTCGGTTCCATGTCAGTCTCCGGTCTCGAGCAGGTGGCGGCGGAAGAACGCCTCGCTGGCGTCGCGCTCGAAGCGCGGCACCTGGACGTGACCGCCGGGGTTGATGTGCATGGTCTTCTCCTCGGATCCGAACGCGTCCCACAGCGCGAGCGCAGCGTCGCGCGTCATCAATTCGTCGTCGCTCTGGTTGAGGAACAGGATCGGAATGGTGATCGCGCGTGCGTGTTCCTCGTTGGTCGGCTGCAGTGCGTTGAGCCCGAACACCGCGGCGGTGATCCGATCGTCGGTGGCAGCGACGGGGATGCCACTGGCCGTTCCCATCGACACGCCCCACCAACCGAACGGTCCGTTCGCCCACCGCTCGTCGGTCTGGAGGTCGTCGAGGAGCGCACGCCATTCGACCGTGTGCTTGCGAACCCGCGCCGCCATCTCCTCCCAACGTTTCGGGTCGATGGGGCGCAGCGTGCCGGGAGTGCTCCTGACCGCGGCGTCGCGAGCGGCCTTGGCCGCTTCCTTGTCGACGATCCGGTCACCGTGGTCGGGTGCATCGAGGGCGACGACGCCGATGCCCAGGTTCCGCACGAGCTGCAGCGCGAGTTGCGGGACGTTGCTGTGCAGCTTGTGCTGGAAGCCTCCGTGTGCGATGCAGACCGTCGGGTAGCTGGGGGCGGCGTCGGTCGGGATCCAGTGCATCCCCGGCACGGTCTCGTCGCCGACCTGCAGGTCGAAGCGGCGTGCAATGACCCCATCGTCCTCGGATTCGTCGATGATCTGCATGGGTGTCCTCCGCAGGTCGTTGGTTGATGGTCGTTGGTTGATGGCGGTTGTCGGGTCGATGGATTCAGGTTCGACCGAGTGACTCACCGAGACGGGCGGCCGCGGCGACCACGAGTTCGATGGTGGTGGCGCGTTGCTCGCTGGTCATGCGGTCGGTGGGTGCCGAGACGATGAGGGCGCCGGCGGGTCGTTGATCGCGATCGAGGATGGCCGCCGAGACGCCGACGACCCGGTGTCGTGCCGACGACACCGCGTGACCGCGCCGCCGGATGGTGTCGAGCGATCGCAACGTGGTGCCGATGTCGATCGGTGACGGGAGGTCGGTCCGCGCGGCGACACGTCGCACGACCTCGGGGCCGTCGTGGCTGGCGGCCAGGATCGCCATGCCACCGACCGTGGACGGCAGCGGCACACGGCTGCCGACCCGCGTGGAGAAACTCACTGGGCGGGGCGAGATGATCTTGTCGAGATACAGGGCGTCGTCGCCGGAGCGCACGACGAGGCTCACCGTCTCACCGGTCTGCTGGTGGAGGTCGTTCAGGGTTGGCGCCGCAACCTGCTTGATGGGGAGGTCGGCGACGACGGCGGAGCCGATCTCCCACGTGCGCAGCGTCGGGTGGTACAAGCCGGTGGACGCGTCCTGGCCGACGTAGCCGAGCTCGACGAGTTCGGCGAGCACGCGGTGCACCGTGCTCTTCTGCAGCTCGAGTTCCTCGGCCAACGACGGACAGACGCACGGGTCGATTCGCGGACGACACCGCCTCGAGGACGAGGAAGCTCTTGGCCACTGCGCTCCCCACCTGCGTATTCTGACAGACGGAATGCTGTTCCGCCCAACGGAACGTCGGAGTGAGTTGAGGGGAGTGCCCGTGAGTCGAGACGAGTCGGTGGACAGTGCCGTGGTTGCCACGGTCGACGGCGATGTGCAGGGTTGCGTGGTCGACGGCATCAACATCTTCCGCGGCATCCCGTATGGCGCACCGACGAGCGGCGCGAACCGATTTCGAGCGCCGCAGCCGCCGGAGCCATGGCCCGGCGTGCGCGTGTGCCGGCAGTACGGCGAGACCGCGCCGCAGGCCGCGGGTTGGTTGGCCGAGGGAGGCTTCGACGGGAATCGGCCGGAGATCGGCGAGGACTGCCTCGTGCTCAACGTGTGGACACCTGCGGCCGACGCCGCCGGACGGCCGGTTCTGGTGTGGTTGCACGGCGGCGGCTTCGAGGCGGGCACGGGCTCGTCGATGCTCTACGACGGCACGAACGTGGCGCGCCGCGGCGACGTGGTCGTGGTGACGATCAACCATCGTCTCGGCGTGATGGGACACCTGCACCTCGCGGATCTCGCGGGGGACGACTTCGCCGGATCCGCCAACGCCGGCTTCCTCGACATCGTGGCCGCACTGCAGTGGGTGCGATCGAACATCGCCGCGTTCGGTGGCGATCCAGGCAACGTCACGATCTACGGCCAGTCCGGTGGTGGACGCAAGGTGAGCCTGGCCACGGCCGCTCCCGCAGCGACGGGACTGTTCCATCGGGGCATCGTCCAGAGCGGCTCCCAACTCCGTCTCGTCGGTCGTGAACGCGCGAACGAGCTGGCGCGGCGACTCCTCGACCAGCTGGAGATCCCCCACGACGACGCTCGGCGGCTGCAGGAACTGTCGATGCACGACGTCCTCCGTGCGGCTCGCAGGGTGCGCCGCCGGTATGCGCCGACGATCGACGACGTCGTGTTCGATCGCCACCCGTGGGAGCCCGACGCACCGCCGTCCGCGTTCGACGTGCCGATGCTGATCGGGACCTGTCGTACCGAGCTGTCCAGCCAGATCGGCATGATCGACCCGACGTCGTTCGAGATCACCGATGACGACCTCGAGGCGCGGCTCCGGCCGTTCATGGAGGGCGATGATGCGGTCGAAGCGATCCGCCTCGTGCGGGCGGCGAGCCCGGGTGCGTCGGCGTCCGAGGTCTACTTCACGGTGACGACGGAACTCACCTACTGGCGTGACAGCGTCGTGCAGACCGAGCACAAGGCCGCGCAGGCCGCCGCGGGCGGTGCGCCGGTCTGGTCGTACCGGCTGATGTGGCGGACACCGATCGAGGGCGGGCGTCGGATCACACCGCACTCGACCGACCTGCCGTTCGTGTTCGACAACGTCGCGGTCGCCGGGCACATGGTCGGGCCGGCGAGCGAGGAGACGGCGCAGATGACGGAGGCGATGTGCGAATCGTGGCTGGCGTTCGCCCGCACCGGGAACCCGAACCACGCCGCCGTGCCAGCATGGAGGCCCTATGACCTCGGAACCCGAACGGTGATGCACTTCGACGTGCCCTCCGTTGCCGTCGACGACCCCCACGCCGATTCCCGCATGTTGATCGACCACTATCCGACGCAACAACTGGGCCGGTTCCTCGGTGGCTGACGGTTCCTCGGTGGCGGACCCGCACGACGAGCGCCGCGGCCCGCTGCACGGTGTCCGGGTGCTCGACCTCACCCAGGCCCTCGCCGGCCCGTACTGCACGATGCTGCTCGCCGATCTCGGCGCCGACGTCATGAAGGTCGAACCGCCGACCGGTGACATGACCAGGTTCGGTGGGCCGTTCACCAAGGAGGACACCGAACGCTCCTACGGCGGCTACTTCGCGAGCATCAACCGCGGGAAGCGGTCGATCGTGCTCGACCTCAAGGACCAGGCCGACCGCGACACGTTCCTCGCGTTGGCGGCGACGTGCGACGTCGTCGTCGAGAACAGCCGGTCGGGTGTGATGGATCGCCTCGGCGTCGGTTACGAGACGCTCGCCTCGCTCAATCCGCAGCTCGTCTACGCGGCGATCCGAGGCTTCGGTGATCCGCGGACCGGTGCGAGCCCGTACGGCGACTGGCCCTCGTACGACATCGTCGCCCAGGCGATGGGTGGACTGGTGTCGATCACGGGAACCGCCGAGGGCGACGTGATGAAGTGCGGCCCGAGTGTCGGTGACATCTTCTCCGGCACGCTGACCGCGGTCGGGCTGCTCGCCGCGGTGATCGACGCCCGAGCCAACGGGCATGGGCAGTTCGTCGACGTCGCGATGTACGACGCCGTACTGAGCCTCTGCGAGGGTGCGGCGTACCAGCACTCGTACACCGGGCGGGTGATGGGCCCGACCGGCAACGGTCACCCGGTGATCGCGCCGTTCGACGTCTACCCGACGGCCGACGGCAACTGCTCGCTCGGGACGCCGTCGGATGCCGGCTTCGTGCTGCTCTGCGAGCGGATGGGCCGCCCCGAGATGGCCACCGACGAACGGTTCGCGACGAGCCGCGACCGGCTTCGAAATCGTCCAGAACTCGACGAGCAGATGGTGGCGTGGACGAGATCGCTGACGACCTCCGAGATCGTGGACCTGCTCGGTGGGGCTGTTCCGGTCGGACCCGTCAACGACATGGCGGCGATCTATGCCGATCCTCATGTCGCGGTGCGTGAGATGCTCGTCGAGGTCGACCAGCCGGACGGTTCACGTCCGGTCACGCTGGCCGGGTCAGCCGATCAAGATGACCGCTCGCCACACGGGTGTGCGGTCCCGGCCGCCCCGACTCGGAGAGCACACCGACGAGATCCTCGCCGAGGCCGGCGTGGTGCGATGAGTGCCGGGCTGGAAGTTGCCGGCCTCCGCGTCGAGATCGACGACGGCATCGCAACGCTGTGGCTCGATCGGCCCGCGAAACGCAACGCCGTCACCTACGACATGTGGAACGGCATCGCTGCACACAGCGAGCGTCTCGCGGCCGATGACACGGTGCGCCTGCTGGTCGTGCGCGGCGTGGGCGACCATTTCTGCGCCGGCGCCGACATCGCGAGCATGAGCGATGTCTCCGGCGGGGCGTATCGCAGGGCCAACGAAGCGGCCGACGCGGCGCTGGCCAGATTCCCGAAGCCGAGCATCGCCGTCATCACGGGCGCCTGTGTCGGTGGCGGAACCGAGATCGCGGTCGCCTGCGATCTCCGACTCGCCGACACGACGAGCCGATTCGGGATCACGCCCGCCCGGCTCGGCATCGTCTATCCGGCATCTGCGACGGCGCGCGTCGTGCGGCTCGTCGGCCCGTCGGCGACGAAACATCTGCTCTTCTCGGCGGAACTGATCGAGGCCGACCGGGCGCTGCGCATCGGCCTCGTGGACGAAGTGCATGACCCAGGGCAGCTCGACGACCGACTCCGCCAGCTCTCCGAGCTGATGGCCAACGAACGATCGTTGCTCACCCAGATGGCGAGCAAGGAGATCGTCGATGCGCTCGACGCCGACGGTGGGGTCGACCCGTCGGTCGAGCAGCGGTGGGGCCGGGCAGTCGCTGCCGCGGGTGACGCGGCTGAAGGTATCGCTGCGTTCGTCGAGCGCCGCACGCCGAACTTCACCTGGACGCCATCGGAGGGCGAACGATGACAGCAACCATGATCGCCCTCGCGCTGGCGGGCGGAGCGCCTCCCATCGAACCAGGCGATCGGCAAGATCGTGCTCGAGACGACGGACGAGGATCGCGAGCCGGTTGCCGTCTGGCCGACTCGGCCGTATAGTTGAAGATCTTCGCCGCGGGGTGGAGCAGTTCGGTAGCTCGTCGGGCTCATAACCCGAAGGTCGCAGGTTCAAATCCTGCCCCCGCCACCACGTGAAAGCCCAGGTCACAGACCTGGGCTTTCGACGTTTTCGAGAGCGCGTCACCGGCGTCGTCTACCGGCCGATCGAATCGCGGTGCGCGATCTACTCCGAGGAGCACGTTCCCGATGGAACCTCGGCGATCAAGTACAACTCGAACGACCCCAACACCGGTGATGACCATCGTTTTCTTCATCGACCTGAGAGCCGTCAGGCGCAGTGGTGTCTGGTGGCGGTCAGTCTCTGGCGCGTTCCGGCAGCGGGACCACGACCGTCGCGCGGGTGGCGCCGTGAAGCATCCACGTGGTGGTCGATCCGAGCAGCATCGCGGCGAGTCTGCCTCGGCCACGTGCACCGAGGACGACGAGGTCGGCACGCCTGGACGCGTCCAGGAGGGCAACGCGGGCATCCGCAATCACGAACGAGTGGGTCGCGCGGTTGTCCGGGTCGAGCTCGCTCATGTGGGTCCGGAACTCCGCCTCGACGTCGGCGACCTCTACCGGGAACCGCTCACGGACCAAGTCCGGAGCGAGCCACGGGGCAATCCCGAGTGCGTCGAGAATGGTGATTGCTGCGTCGGGTTGGGCGAAGCCGAGCGCCCACTGCGCGGCTGTCCGCGCGTTCGCCGAAGCGTCATAGCCGACCACGATGCGGCGCGCAGGTCCGAGCGGCGCCTCCATCGCGATCACCGCAACGGGCGCGACGCTGTGCGACACACAGCGCTGACTGACGGACCCGAGCATCAGTCCCTTGACACGGCCGAGCCCCCGTGCTCCGACGACGAGCAGAGCGGCCTCACGACTGGCCTCGATCAGGACGTGTGCAGCTGAGCCTTGGGCGATTCGAGCCTCGACCTCCACGCCGTCGCGTGACAACTCTGTCGCGAGCGCCTCGGTCGCGCGCCGCAACTCGGACTCGAGCTCGGACCAATCTGGCAGAACGACCATGCTGGACATCGCACCCATGGGAACAATCGGGACCGTCCACGTCGCGAGCACCGTGATGCGCACATCGCGTCCGACGGCTTGATCGACCGCCCACTCAGCAGCGTGCCGCGCGTTGTCCGATCCGTCCACGCCCACAATCCATGTCGATGTCATCTTCTCATCTTGCCTTTCCCTCGGATCTGTAGTCTCATACTATGCGACTTGAAGTAACTCGCAAGAGCGATCTGGCGGTGCGAGCGTTGCAAACGTTGGGCGCATCGACCGGGCGGATGAAGGGTCCCGTGCTGGCCGAAGCGGTGGGCTCGACGCCGGGGTTCGTGGCGCAGGTGGTAACCCCGCTGATACGTCAGGGCTGGGTGCGGTCCGATCCCGGACCGTCGGGCGGCTACTCGCTGGCGGTCGCTCTGGACGCAGTGTCGGTGTTGGCGGTGATCGAGGCGATCGAAGGCCCCACCGCCACAGGGCGTTGTGTGCTCGCCGACCGGCCCTGCAACGAGATCGGCACCTGCGCGCTCCATGTCCCGTGGTTGAGCGCCCAGTCGCAACTGTTGGGAGAGTTGGCAGCGACTCCGGTGGCGGGGGTCTCTCCATGGCCACCGACCTCGGCCGGGCAACCGACGTAGGTCAGGATGCCGACGTCGTACAGAGTGGCGAGGTCCTTCGCGTGTCCAGTCCCAACCGAGCACCCAGACGCATGCCGATCCGCGCCGAGCGAGCCATGTGCTCGGGTGGCTGCCGAGCTATTCGCGGTTGCCGATAGGGGTGCAGGCCGGCCAGGTCAGTCGAACGTGCGACGGACTGAGCCGAGAGCTCCTCAGCCGGGGCACGGTAGCCTGAGGAGACGGTGATGATCGGGCCGCCGAT
This sequence comes from Ilumatobacteraceae bacterium, assembly GCA_963752815.1. Lineage (GTDB taxonomy): Bacteria > Actinomycetota > Acidimicrobiia > Acidimicrobiales > Ilumatobacteraceae > Sva-07. The sequence goes on from CAVVZI010000015.1 coordinate 1,173,196, forward strand.
CCGCCGATCCGTCGACCGGGAGAACCGGGTGACAGGACGAAGGGCCCGAGGAGAGCGCCAATGGACCAGTCAATTCAATCGCCGTCGCCATCGAACGTCGACCCTGCCCAGATCGCCGCCCTCCACGTCGATCTCGCGGCTGCCCGCGATCAGCTTTCCCGGGTCACGGCCGAGTACGAGACGATTCTCTCGGCCCAGGACACGCTTCAGGAGGACCGCGACGCAACCGCCCAGCTCGTGGCGGAGGCGCGCGCCGGGGTAGCGCGAGTCGAGGCGGCGCTCATCCGAGCGGAAGCTGGGACATACGGTCGATGCGAGCATTGCGGATCAGCGATCCCGCAGGAGCGCCTTGCCGTCCTCCCAGACGCATCGACGTGCGTAGCCTGCGCGTGACGTAATAGGCGTCTTACGCTCGTCCAGTACCTTTCGAGGCAGCGCGGTGCGGACTTCTGATGTCACCCCGCTCGAGGTGGGCCTGATCCAACGATCCCGTACTGCATTGCATACATTGCGGCGCCGGTCCGGTTCGGCACGCCCAGCTTGCTGTAGACGTGCTCGACGTGGTTGCTGACTGTCTTCGGGCTGATTCCCAGCTCGCGGGCGATGCCCTTGTTGGGCATCCCTTGGGCGAGCAGCGCGAGCACGTCGCTCTCGCGCGTCGTCAGCCCGGCCGGGCCCCCGGCCCGCGAGCGGCTCACCAATTGCCCGGCGGCAGCCAGCACGGCGTCGGTGGCCATTGGGTCCAGGCGGCCGGCGCCGACGTCGGCGTGGAGCTCGCCGAGCGCCTCGGCCTCGCTCAGTGCTCTCCGGTGCGGGCGCGGTTGCCGCATGGCGTTGTAGGCGTCCGCGACCGCCAGGATCCGTGCCCCTGACGAAAGCATCGTTCTGCCGACCACGCGGTGGTAGCCGGAGGCGTCCATCCGCTCGTGGTGCGTGGCCGCCAGCAGGCCGATGCGACGCAGCTGCTCCGGCCTGCTGAAGATCCGCTCGACGTAGTAGACGTGCAAACGCATCCGCTCCAGCTCGTTGGCCGTCAGTGGCCCGGGCTTGGCCCACACCGAACCCGAAACCCCGAACCGCCCCACGTCGTGGATGAGTGCTGCCCGATAGGCCAGGTCCGCGTCCGTCGAGGGCAGGTTCATCAGCCGGGCGGCGCCTCGGACCAGCTCCGCCGTGCCACGCGCGTGCCCAGCGAAGAAGGTGCACCGAAGATCGCAGAAGTCGCCGATCGCCTCCAGGGCTTGGTCAAGATCTTCGTCGGTCAGCGAACCCCGGTCCGCCGGCTCGGTGGTGAGGAACTCGTCGACCGTATCGTGATCGAGGTCTTCGAACAGCGACTCGGGATCGGTCGACACGAGCTCGGCGATCTCGGGGTCGAAGTGGGTGCCGCTCCGCAATCGGACGACATCGACTGCAGCTTCGACGCCGGCCGTTCGCTCGAAGACCTCGCAGGCTTCGGCCACGTGCGAGACCCGCGCCGCCAAGGACACGTCGGTGCCCGACAGGTCGCCGGGGACCCCTTGACCGTCCCATCTGGCATAGGCCTGCTCGATGCCCATCCGTACGTCATCACCGAGTCCCAGGCGAGCAGCGAGCGAGCCGGCAGCCGAGCAGTGTTCGGCCATCTGCTGCACCACCTGCCGACCCCCGCCGGCCATCACCGCCGCAGCCTGGCGGGCGCGGTTGAACGCGGAGGTGCCGTGCCCAGCCCGCCGCAGCATGAACATCATGGCCGGGAACCCGGCGAGGTCGACCTCGATGGCGAGCGCCCGGAAGTCGATGTCATCACCGAACAGCACCGCCGACTCGTTCCCATAGACCGGGCAACCGACGTAGGTCAGGATGCCGACGTCGTACAGAGTGGCGAGGTCCTTCGCGTCCAGTCCCAACCGAGCACCCAGACGCATGCCGATCCGCGCCGAGCGAGCCATGTGCTCGGGTGGCTGCCCGAGCCCGAGGTCGGTGGCCATGGAGAGCGACACCAGCAGGTCTGAGAGGCGGATGCCGGAGTCCCCCATGGCCGCATCGTACGACGCGCCAACCGTGAGCGCGGAGCCATGGGGTGAACGCCTCATGACAGCTGGCCGGCCGCTCTTTACTGTCAACACCGACCGGCCGGAGTGGCCGCAGAAACGGAGATTGACCATGAACAAGTACCTCATCGAGCGCACCGTTCCCGGAGCAGGCCAGATGGACGCCGCGGGTCTCGCCGACCCGACCAGCGCATCGGTCGCCTGATGAGCCGGGCTGCGATCAGCCTCACCACCGGCCTCGAGGATTCGGAGAAGGTGACCATCGCCCTCCTTGTGGCGGTCGCCGCCGCCGAAGCCGGCCGGGACACCGTCATTTTCTTGACCAAGGAGGCGGTCCGCCTCGCGACCGAAGGCATCGCGCTCGGCGTGGCGTGTGAGGGCTGCCCGCCCATCCCGGAGCTGATGCAGCGCCTCGAGACCGCTGGCGGCCAGCTACTGACGTGCCCGATCTGCTTCAACGCCAGGCGACTCGACGAGGCGACGCTCGTCTCCAACGCCCGACTCGGCGGAACCGTCCAGCTCTGGGAATGGATCGGCGATGGCGCCACGACCTTCAGCTACTGACCGGCCCGACACCGGTCGAGAGGAACGGCCGACGATTCCAACCGACCTCGGCGAGCGCTTCGCGTACGCGATCGCAGCCCAGGATGCAGTCGCCCTCAAGGCGTTGCTGGCACCCGACGTGATTTTTCGTGCATTGACACCCGGAAAGTCGTGGGAGAGCGAGGGTGCCGACGCGGTCGTCGACGACGTGATCCTCGGCAAGTGGTTTCCACCAGAGCGGTCGATCACGGCGATCCTCCGAGTCGACCGTGGCGCGGTCGGCGCCGTCGGCCACGTCGCCTACCGCTTCAGGGCCCGACGTCCCGACGGCGACTTCATCATCGAGCAGCAGGCGTACCTCGAGACGGACGATGACAGGATCTGTTGGCTCCAGATCCTGTGCTCGGGATTCGTTCCGACGCCAGCGGTGTCTGGATCCCCGGCTCGCACTGGATCCTGACGGCGACCCGATCCGGATGACGCGGTGACCGTGGCAACTGCATGAGCGCCAACCCCCGTGACGGACGTACCCGCTCGGGCGCCAAGTCGGGAACCGTGCGAGGCGAATTCAGCCGGGGCGGATCGGCGCTCCGAGCGTGACGCGGTCACGGCCCGCGATGGCAGCGCGGAACTGATCGACCGGGTAGGCGATCGAACCGCTCCCGCCGCGCACGGATCGAATCGACCCGTCGGAGTCTCTGTCGAACGTCATCGTTTCCCCGCGCGATCCGTAGCCGACCGTGTCGGCGATGCGCAACGTGTCGGAGTTGACCACGTCGAGTCGCGTGGGGGCGAGTGTCGGATCGACGAGGCCCGGCGAGAGTTGGTAGAGCCGACCGCCGAGTACGGCGATGTCGTAGACGCTCCACAACGAGGCGAACCGCCCGCAGAACGTGTCCAGGTCGACGGCGCCGGCACCTGCTGCAGCAGGATCGGGTTCGCTGCGACGGGCGAGGTCGACCAGCTTGATCGCCGCGGTCGCCATGCCGAGTGCCGGGCCGTCGATGGCGTTGGTGAACACGCACACCGCCAGCCGGTCCTTCGGATCGAAATAGGTGCGGGTGATGTGACCGGGGTAGCCACCACCGTGGCCGAGCACGCGTCGTTCGCCGATCGTGACGATCTCGAAGCCGAGTCCGTACTCGGACTCGGTGCCGTCGATCTTCCACTCGCCGTGCTGCATCTGGCGTTTCGCATCGGCGCCGATGAGCCGGTTGTCGCCCTCGAAGTGCGCCGCCGCGTAGCGCGCGAGATCGGAGGCAGTCGAGTAGAGACCGGTCGCTGCCGACATCGCTCCGGTGTCGATGTGATCGATCGGGATGCGCTCGTTCGCGTACGCGAGCGCGGTGTGCCCCGCGGCGTAGTCGCCCCTTCGTGCCTCATCGAGGTCCGGTCCGGTGTCGGTCAGTCCCAAGGGGACGATCACGTGCGCGATGACGTAGTCGCGAAACGGCGTACCGGACACGTGCTCGACGATCAATCCGAGTAGCGAGTAACCGACGTTGGAGTACTTGAAGCGCTCGTTGCGGCCGAGCACGGCCGAGTCGTCTGCGGCGATCCTCAGCAGCTCGGCGCGATCCGGGAACGCGCGATCGAGTTGCCAGAAGTCGCCGTCCCATCCGTCGCGCACGACACCGCCGGCGTGCGACAAGAGCTCGCGGACGGTCACCGCGGCGATCGGCGACGAGGCCAGCTCGGCGATCCGCTCACCAACGGTGTCGTCCAGCCGGAGTGCGCACCGCTCCACCAACTGCATCACCGCCGTCGCGGTGAACGTCTTCGAATGGGAGGCGATGCGGAACAGGTGACGATCGGTGAGGGGTTCACCGGTCGTGACGTCGGCGACACCGTGCGCCGCGGACAACACCACCTCGTCGTCGTGCAGCACTGCCGCCTGCACGCCGGGAACCCGATCCGCAGCAAGGCGGAACTCGAGCCAACGGTCGAAGTACACGGCAGCGTCGGCGACGTGTCGACGTTCGAGCTCGCTCATCGTCGGGACCCTACTGACCGGCGATCGGCCGTCAGGTTGGCCAGGTGACGCGTACCGGGTACCCGCCGTCGGCGACGATCAGGTCGCACCACGGGTCCAGCAGATCGAACAACCGCTGCGCATCCGATCCCAGCGCGGCCACGAGGCGACCCTCCATCCGATCCGTCGCGTCGTCGATCCCCTCGCGCAGCCCCCGACCGGCGTCCGTCAGTTCGTCTCCGTCGAGCAGACCTCGCGAGCGGAGCCGATCACACGCCGCGTCGAGTTCGTCCTCGGTCCAACCACGGGAGCGCACCCACGACTTCAGCGGCTGGCCGCGCCACGGGTCCGTGAGCACGCCGATCTCGCATGCGTCGAGGTCGGCGCCGATCCACGCCGCGATGTGGCTGTCGCCGCGGTGCTCGCGCACGAGGTCGGCCGCCCGCCAGAACGCGCCCATCGGATCGTCTGGGTAGCCGAGCGACAGCAACCCGGAGAACAGGGCGCGCCCCTCACCCGGCGCGGCGTCGACCATTCGCTGCAACACCTCCGTCGCCCAGCCCAGACCTTCCGGTTCATCGCCGATGAGTCGACGCAACGACGCGACACCGCCACGCTCGCGTGCGGCGAGCACCGTCGGTTGATCTGCGCGGCGCCAGCCGTCGGCGACCGCGGCGACGACCATCGGGCGCTTGAACACACCGAACGCCGACGCGACGAGGTGTCCGTCGACGTTCGGGCCGAGGCACGCCCCGCGACTCGTGAAGTAGGCGACCATGTCCGGGTAGTGCACCTTGCCCGACGACCCACGTGACGCGTCGAACCCGATCTCGTGGTACGCGGCGTGCGCCTCGGGCGCGAAGTAGATGTTGGCGGCGATCGGTTCGACGACATCCCAGATCCGGCGGGCAACGTTGGTCATGGTGCGGCACCGTAGCGAGCCACACCGGCCGACGACGGAGGCAGAGATGCCGGACGATTGATCTCTTACAAGCGAGCGACAGCTGACGACTCGCTAATTTTGGTCAGCCAAAGAGAGGAGAGCTCCGTGGGCAAGGTGGTCATGTACAGCTCCGTGTCGGTGGACGGTTTCGTCGCGGACGAGAGCGACGAGCCCGGTCCGCTGTTCGACTGGTTGTCCAGCGGTGACGTCCCGTTGGACGAGAGCGGCTACGTGAAGGTGTCGCAGACGTCCTACGACTACATCCGGCCGTACTGGGACCAGATCGGGGTGACAGTCGTCGGCCGCCACGTCTTCGACATGACGGACGGCTGGGACGGGACGCCTCCGAGCGGGATCGACCACGTGGTCGTCGTGACGCACCGACCGCAGCCCGAGGGCTGGGACCCCGAAGCGCCGTTTCACTTCGTCGACGGCGTCGAGGCAGCCGTCGCCAAGGCGCAGGAGCTCGCGGGTGACCGCATCGTCGAGGTCGCCGCCGGCGACGTCGGTGGCCAGGTGCTGGCCGCAGGTCTGGTCGACGAGGTGCGCATGGACGTCGTACCCGTCGTGTTCGGGTCCGGCAAGCGCTACTTCGGGTCGGTCGACGCGCAGCACCTGTTGGAGGATCCCGACGTGGTGATTCAGGGCGACCGGGTGCTGCACGTGCGCTATCGGGTGCGCCGTTGACCGCATTTCAATCGAACATTCGTGCCGCGCTGAGAGCTGCCCTGGAGTAGCAGTTGCTCTTCAACACCATCTTCTGCTGGCGCTCGTCACCGTCCGACCGTCGAGCGCGCGGCGTTCGACGTCGAGATCTCGGCGTCGACCGGCAGGATGTAGCCGGCCGCCACGTTCGCCTCGTTCACCTTGGCGACTTGCGAGACGTAGCGCCCATGGTTCCGGTACAGGTCGGCGAGCTGCGTGTCAGTGAACGGGATGTGCGCGCCGAACAGACTGCAGAACAGTCCACCGGTGTTGTTCGGCACGGTCGGGTCAAGGGCATTGACGGCCGAGTTCTCGGCCGTGGCAATGTCGTGCTCCGATAGTTGAATCCCGCCGAGCGCGTTGCCGTACTGGTCGCGGGCGACGGCCGTGCCGGTGAATGCGATCCTCGGCGAAACGGGCGGCAGCACGCCGCTGCGGATCCAAGTGTCGAAATGGTCGAATGCGGCGTCGTACACATACTTCTTCGGCACCTCGCTCGGCGCAGGCCTGAGGCACACGGTCGTGGCCGTGACCACCTGGTCACGCTCGAGCAGCGGCACGATGTTGTCGAGGAATCCCGCCCCGGCGTGCGATGCACCCGCCACCTCCCAGTGGCGATAATTCGCGGCGTCCGGAGGCGTGAAGTTGGAGCGCACGTCCACCTCGGAGAGGAAGCGGAACACCGGGACGGCCTGGTCGGTACGGATCGCGCCCCGGGCCTCGCCGATGAAGAACCCGTCGACGACGGGCTCCGTCAACGGATAGATCGAGTTGTGATAGGCAGCCAGGTTGGTGCCTGATTGCGACGTGCCGATCGCGATGACGACGTCCGGATCGAGCGGGCCGAGTGGGTCGATGCCGGCCGGCTCCCGGAGCGCCTGGATGGCCTGCGAGTAGATGTCGAAGCGAAGCGCGTCGTCGAGGATCAGCCCCCCGTTGGTGACGTCGAGGGGGGCATAGCGCGTCGGGTTCCATGCCTTGAGCGTGTTGATGCCGGCCGCAGGACTGTTCGGAAGTGGCTGGATGCCGGCCCGCTGGGCGGAGATGCCGACCCAGGCGTAACCGGACCGGAGCAGATGCTCCGACGACTCGTGCCAGTAATGGTCGACCTCGTACTGGGCCGTCACGTTCTGCCACTCGGCGAGCACGGTGCCGTTGAACACCTCGGGCGACGACGGTCGACGGACGATGATCCGAGTGGTGTACGGCGCGCACGGGCCTGGCGTGGCGTTCCCCACACCGACTCCGGTGTACCGGCAGGCGTTGCCGGACACGAAGAACTCCTCTTCCACATAGCCGCGTGCCGCCAGGTCGATCGGCGTGGCGAGGAAGGGGTAACCCTTGGACGCGTCGCCGGGCGCCGCGGTGGCGGCAATCGGGCCCTCGACGTGGGGTGACGGCACCACGGGGAGCACGGCACCAGCGGATCCGCCGGACACAACCAGCGTCGTGGCGAGTATCGACGTTGCCGCCACCACGATGACCGCGACGGGCCGTGACGTGCGTCAGCTCGTCGGTTCGGTGTCGTAGGCCGCTTCGATCATCGCCGCGGCCAACGCGGTGTAGGTGATCGTCCACGCGTCTTCCACATCCGGCGTGAACCCGTCGCCCAGGCCCTGGCCGAGCGTCCAGAGCAGGGCCGCGCCGACCGGCTCGTAGTGCTCGGGGAGCACGCCGTAACCGACGTGCCGTTCCGCGAGCTTGCCGGCGACCGGCAGCAGCTCGCCGAGGTCGTCGAGGCCGCGCGTCACGACACCGAGGGTCGTCATCAGCTTGCGACCCTGCTCGGCCATGTCGCCGGTGAACAGCGGTTGGACCTCGGGCGCGATCTCGAACAGCCGGCCGTAGAAGAGCGTGGCCGCCTGGTCGGAGATGGGGACGACCTGGGCGAACGTCTCTTGGACGAGTTCGATCTGGCGTTGGTCGGGAAGGGTCATGGTCCGCTCGCTTCGTTCGTTGTTCGGTGAGTGTCGACGATCCGAGCAACTCGGGGTTTCCAGATCGTGTCGGCACGGTGACAATCCGCATCACGATCTGAGGGGATGGGATCGTGGACCGATTTCGAGGGCGTCAGCGCCAGAATTCGGTGAGCCGCTCGGCGAGCGCTTCGCCTTGGTTGTAACCGGCTCGAGCCGCGGGCGGACGCAGCGACAGATCCATCGCGTTGGCGCCGAACATGTGCTCGGCGTTGCTGTCCGGGAAGATCGTCTCGACTCTGCTGCCGCGTGCGCGGAGCTCGTCGACCTGCGCCGCAAGCTGCATCCCCCAGTCCAGCGGATGCCGTGATCTGCCGCCGAAGGGTGACAGCACCAGCACCCGCCTGCATCCGGCTGCCAGATCGGCATTCTCGTTGCGTCGGTAGCCGCCGTCGATGTATCGGCTGTCCCCGATCCTGTAGGGCAGGCCACTGGCACAGCTGGCGGCGACGGCGTCCACCAGGTCGACTCCGCTGTGGCGATCGAACACGACCGGTTCCCCGGTACGGGCATCGACCGCCGTGATGAGCACCGTTCGTTGCGGCCACCGCTGACTGGGCAGCCGCGAGGCGACGGTCGCGCGCCACTGTGTCTGCCAGGAGCCGTCCGACGCCGCATCCATGTCGAGCGCCGCCGCGCCCATTCTGCGGCGCATGTCAGCCGCATTCTCGGCGGAGGCGATGATCTTGCTCGTTCTCTCCATGTGGTCCGCCGCCGGCCCGGTCGGAACGAGTCGTCGGTCGGAGCCGACCACACCGGTCGGTTGCTGGGGGGCAGCGGCAAGGATGGCGGCGAGCAGCTCGGTAGGGGTCGCGCCGGCTATCTGGGCCGCGGCCGTCGAGCCGGCGGACGTCCCGATGGTCAGGTCGGCCGTGGTCACGTCGAGCCCGGCTTCGAACAGGCCGGCGATGACGCCGATCAGCCACGCGTTGCCTGTCGATCCGCCACCGCCGAGGACCAACGCTCGATCGCCCGCGGCATGCGCCGGTCCGATGACGTCGGAAGCCGTCGTCGAGCTGAAGTGCAGAGTTGAAGAATCTGTGCTGTTCATGGGAGCGACGCCGAGCGGGTTACCGGGATGATGCGCCGCCGTCGACGGTGATCGTCGTGCCACTGATGTGACTGGCCCGATCGGACGCGAGGAACGTGACGACATCGGCGACCTGCTCGGGTCGGCCGGGGGCAGGATCGGTCGGCGTGAGTTCGTTCCATCGCTCGGCGTCACCGAACCGGGCCTGGGCAGCTGCTCGCAAGAGGTCGGTCATGCGGTCGGTGAGGATCAGGCCTGGGTTGACCGCGACGACACGAACGCCATCGCGCAACGACCTCGCGCCGAGCGCTTGCGTCATCGCCATCAGGCCCGCATTGCCGATGCCACCGGCGATGTACGACTCCTGCGGACGCACGCCCGCGGCGCCGATCACATTGACGATCACACCGCGTCGTTGCGCGACCAGGCGAGGCAACAGCATGCGACAGATGTTGATGTAGCCGAACACCTTCAGCTCCCAACCGTCTCGGAGCGTCACGTCGTCGACCGTGTCGAGATTCCCGCCCGGAATCGCGCCGGCGTTGTTGACCACGATGTCGACGGCATCGAGCGATTCGGCCAGGCTCCGCTGCGCGTCGGGCACCGAGAGATCGATCGCACGGATTCGGACGACCGTGCCGAACCGCTCCGTCAGGTCGGCGGCGAGCGCTTCGAGTGCCGACTCGTTCCGCGCGACGAGATCGAGCGAACAGCCTTCGGCCGCGAACGTCTCGGCGCAGGCGCGGCCGATTCCCTTCGACGCACCGGTGATCAACACGTTGCGCCCGGTCAGATCGAGTTGCATGCCTCAGTGTCACACGCCGCTCGGATCGCCGGAACTCGACCGTCCGCCATCTGGAACGTCGACATGGGCCGAGATCGTCGGAGTTGACAGGAGACGGCTCGTACCGAAGGCTTGTTGCTGACGGAGGCCGCAAGGGGGCGTCGCTCCAACGAGAGCGACCGGACGGGCCGGCAGCATCGAGATGAGGTGCGGGCGAGATGGAGGCTCGAAAGCGATGAAAGCAACAAACCTTGCTCAGGTCGAGGGGCTGCCGCCGCTCGAATGGTCCCAGGTCGAAACGGAGCTCGCCGACCTGCTGCTGCACGACGACCCGCGCTCACCGGACCGCTCGACGTTCTGGCTGACGACCCTGAACGCCGACGGAAGCCCACACGTGACGAGCGTGGGCGCGGTGTGGCACGCGGGCTCGTACTGGTTCCAGACCGGCGAACGAACCCGCAAGGCGGGGAACGTCGCTCGCGAACCGCGGTGCACGATCAGTGTCGCCACGAAAGGCTTCGACGTGATGGTGTCAGGCGTTGCGCGGCGCGTCACCGACCCGACGATCGTGGCCGAGATCGCGGCGTTGTGGGCGCAGAGCGGATGGCCCGCGGAGCCCGACGACTCGGGAACCGGCATCACCGCACCGTTCAACGCGCCGTCGCTCGGGCCACCGCCGTGGTTCGTCTACGAGGTCACGGCGCGCACCGCGACCGCAGTCGGCACCGCCGAGGAGACGCCGGGATCGATGCGTTGGCGATTCTGAGGGTTTGGGCAGTATCGGACGAGATGAGTTGGCTGGCGTGGGCACTGATCAGCGTCGGACTGCTGGTCGCGAGCTGGATGCTGCTCGTCGTGCTGGCGGCGCGCCTGCCGGAGGGAAGCCTGAAGGAGCTTGCGGCATTTCTGCCTGACTGCGTCACGACCGCGCGGCGCCTGCGCCGCGATTCGCGGGTTCCCAGGCGAGCGAAGGTGGCGGTCGGCTTTGCGTTGCTGTGGGTGTTGTCGCCGATCGATCTGATTCCGGAGTTCCTTCCGGTGATCGGCCCGTTGGACGATGTCGTGGTGGTCGCTCTTGCGTTCCGCTACGCCGCGCGTCAGGTACCGCGTCAGGTGCTGCTCGAAGCGTGGCCCGGCAAGCCCTCGACGATCGAGCGGCTGCTCGGGCCCGCTCGATCGAACGATGACGAGCCGGTACCTTCGGCGTCGTGACCGAACTGGCACCAGATCCCGAGTTGATTCCGACGGCCGACGAGGCCGCGACATTGTGGTCGTTCCTCGACTTCTACCGATCGATCCTCATTCGCAAGGCCGAAGGCATCACCGAGGCACAGGCGCGGATCACGCTCGGCCCGTCTGACCTGACGCTGATCGGGCTCGTGCGTCACATGGCCGAGGTCGAACGCACTTGGTTCCGTCGACGGTTCATGGACATCGACTGCGAGGACCTCTATTCCGGCGACGATTCACGTGGCCACGACCCCGACGCCGACCTCCACCCGACGGATTCCGACACGGTCGATGAAGCGTTGCGTGATCTGCGCGAGGAGATCAACTTCGCCACGGCGTCGACCGCCGGCGTGCCGATGGACACCCTGACGAAGGCGGAACAGGCGTCGAAGCGGATACCCGATTGGCGGCCGACACTGCGATTCATCGTGGTGCACATGATCGAGGAGTACGCGCGTCACTGCGGGCACGCCGACCTTCTCCGACAGGCTGCCGACGGGGCGACGGGCGATTGAAAGACTTCGGTCGGGCAACGGACAACGCGGTCGCAGGTCACGCGGCTGCGGCGACGATTCCCGCGATTGCCAACCCGAGCCCGATCGCCATCAACGCATTGTTCGTGCGCGTCCTGGACCGCGTCGGCAGCATCGTCAGCAACGTGCCGACGACGGCGATCTCGGAGGCGAGCGTCAGCACGTCGAGCGGGCCGACGTACTTGGCGCCGTTGGGAATCTGCGCCTGACCGGCCACCCAGTGCGTGCCGTGGAAGGGGACCGGCGGCGTCATCGGCAACCCGACCGTACGACTGGCGAGGTAGATGCCGATCACGCCGACCGTGCCCCAGATCGTCGCCAGGACGAACCGGCGATCGTCGACGCCGAAGACCAGCAGGACCGCGACCGCCAGTTGGACGACGCCGAGCGCGACGAAGAACACCCCCGATGCCGGCCACCACAGGTAGTGACCCGGGGCGGCGACCAGATGTGCGGACCCTGCCGCCACGGAACTCGTGATCGCGATGTCGACGCGAACCGCTCGCTTCGGACACGTTCTCGCCGTGGTCTCGTCGGACTGGTGAACAAGCGTCACGCTCATAGCGGGTTGACCGCTTCGTCGGAGTTGGGGATCGCGTGCGTCCCCATCGGATCGTCGCCGGGCCCGTCGGGATCGACGACCTCGAACTGGCCCATCATGTCGTGATCCTCGTGGACCAGGTTGTGGCAGTGGATCATGTACCGCCCGCGGCCCTCCCACTTCATCATCACGCGCACCTTCTCGCCCTCGCCGACGTAGACCACGTCCTTGGGTCCGAGCTCGTGGGGGAACGGTGGCTTGCCGTTGCGGTCGAGGACCTTGAAGTCGGTGAGGTGGATGTGGACCGGGTGGAACCATCCACCCGACTTGTTCTCGAGTTCCCAGATCTCGACGTCGCCCCGATTCGGGGCGGCCAATGTGAAGTGGAAATCGCTGGCCTCCACGTCGCGCCACGACGTGCCATTGATCTTCCACTCGCCGTTCTGGCGCTCGAAGCGGAACTGGCGGGTGCGCACCGCTTGGCTCGGCTGCAGGTCCATCACCGGATTCGTCGTCGTCAACACATCGGGGATCGAGTTGTTCGACAGGTCCGTCGGCTCGCTGTCGACGACGAACGCCATGATCTTGTCGACGTTGGCGAAGTCGCGGTTGTTCGTGGGGCTGTTGTTCTGCAGGATCACCCGCCGGCCGAGCGGGTACTTCGAGAAGTCGATGATCACCTCGTAGCGTTCCGCGGAACCGACCCGAAAGTTCCTGACCGGCTGGGGTTTCGGCATCAGCCCGCCATCGGTCGCGATGACGGTCATCGGCTCGCCGGAATCGAGTGACAGGTTCCATGAGCGCGAGATCGCCGCACCGAGGATGCGGAAGCGATACTTCCGTCGCTCGACCTTCATCACCGGCCACGGTCGGCCGTTGACCAGGATCACGTCGCCCCACAGCCCCGAGTGGTCCTCCAGCGTGAACAGCAGCGAGCCGTCCCTGTTGAACAGCGCATCCGACAGGATCAATGGCACGTCGTACCGATCGTGCGGGATCGGCAACGCCCGCTCCACTTCGTCGAACATGTGGTACTGCGCGAGCAGCCCGTGGTACGCGTTCTCGGCGGTGTGATGGATGCCGTGGTCGTGGTACCACAGCGTTCGAGCCGGCTGGAAGTTCGGGTAGTGATAGTCCTTGAACTCGCCCGGGTGGGTGATGTCGCTCGCGTAGCCGTCGAACTGCGGCAGCGACGCCGAGCCGTGCAGGTGCACCGACGTCCACGGCTCGTAGCCGAGCGTCGGGTGGACATCGGGCAACGTGTTGATGTGTCGCACGACCGCCTGGCGGCCCTGGTCGACCTTGATCGTCGGGCCCGGCACCGTCCCGTCGTAGGCGAAGAACATCGTCTTGAACCCCGGCACGATCTCGATCGGCGTGGCCCGCATCGACATGCGGTAGTAGTCGGTCGTGGCATCCCTGCGTACCGGCATGGCGACCGGAGGAATCGTGAACGGGGTCGTGAACGGCACCGGGAGCTTGCTCGCCGGCATCCGGTTGTCGAGCGCGGACTGGCCCGCCACGACCTTGGACAGTGGCAACGACAACGATGCGCCGGCGAACAGCCCGACCTTGATGAGATCTCTGCGGCTCAGAGAGGGATACGCGTGGTACTTCACGATCGCCACCTTGCGCCGCGGCCTGGTCGGCGGCATCGGTAGCGAGTACGTATCTGTACCCGTACAGCTACGTAGCGGGCCGCTGGATCGGCAACGCGAAATCGGCTGCCATCGGCTCGTCCATGTTCGTCTGCGTCATGTCGCCGCTGTCGATCAACCCCGGCGCGAGATCGGCGTCGATCGCGATCGCCAGCGCGTACACGAGGGCCGCGACGCCGATGACCTTGGCGAGCCCTTCCCCGTGACGCCATTGCTTCTCGAGCGTGATCAGGAGTGCCAACACCACCATCGCCGGCACGTTCATCATCCCGACCGCGAGCAGAGCGAGCATCATCGCCCAGCAGCAGCCCACGCACACCAGGCCGTGATGGGCGCCGGCGCGGAGATGTCGTGTCCTCCCGCGGTACGACGCGTAGTGCAGCAGGTGCGAGATCGGGCTCCGGCAGTGCCGGAGACACCATCGCTTGAGTGGCGTCAGTTGGTAGACGCCACACACGACGAACGCGCCGACGGCAACCGCGTGGGCGGCTCCGGGGGATTCATCCGCCAACCGGCCGAACAGCGACGTGAGGCCGTAGGCGGCCACTCCCGTCGCCGCCCAGATCAGGATGTAGCCGCCGCCGAACGCCGTCAGGGCGCCGGGCGCGCCGCGCACCGACCGTGCGTACAGCGACACCAAGGGGGAGACCGCGGGCAACATCATCGCCGCCATCATCAGCGTCCACATCACGATGAACTCGACGGGGCCGAGGCCCATCGTCCCGGCCCCGAGTGACATGTCGAGCGCGGTGATCCACGCGATCGTGGCGACCCACGCCACGCCCGCGAGCACCAGCAAGGCGACGGTCGAGTTCGCCGCTCGGCGACGCTCGGGAGCGCCGACGGTGGTCGTCATCGGGTCAGGCGGCCCAGTTGAACGGCGCGGTGAACCCGCTGCGGGACTCGCCCGAGAACTCGATTCCGAACAATGACGAGCGAACCGCCGGTGATGGCGTGATCGTCAGCGTCGGTCCGGCGGGATGGGCGGTGATGCCCGTCATCGTGACCGGCCCGTCGGCCTCCGGGCCGAGCACGACCGAACCCCCGAGATTCGTTTCGCCCCCGACTGTCAACGTCCACCCGTCGCTGGTCGATTCGAGTTCGATGTCGGCCCGCTCGGCCCCGAGAAACTCGCCGATCAACGGCGCGAGGCCTGCCATCGGGCCGCCCAGTGCTCCGGTGAAGACGCTGGTCAAACGTTCCATCTGGTCGTCGCTCGTGTCGGCGTCGAACACGAGGCCCGCACGCCAGTTGCCCTCGACCATCAGCTTCGGCGACACCAACGACAGCACCATCGTGCGCCCCGACACATCGACGTCGTCGACATGACCGCTCTCGATGCGGAAACCGAGGTTCGCTCGGCAGTCGTCGTACGTCGCTTGTCGCGACAGATTCGACCACGTGCATGGGCAGACCGCGTCGCAATTGCAGTTCTCGACGTAGAAACCGTGCAACTCCCAAGTCATCGCAAGCCCCCATTCCCCGAGAGATCGACGGTACGCCTCCGATCCCAGTGTTACAAGAGTGTTGTAGAGCGATTCATGTATCGCGACGCGCGCGACGTCGCCGCCTACGCAGCGATGGACCGGCTCACGACCTGGTACACGTATCCGCACGTCTGGCACCTCGACCAGCACGGTCGCACCCGCCGGGTGCGAGCGGGATTAGGCATCGACCTGCTCTGAGAAGGCGGCGAATGGGGCGCCGTAGATGACGACTCCTTCGCGCTGGATGTTCTGCCACAGTTCCGATCGGCTCCGCAGCTTCCAAGAAGCTTCTGATGCCGAGACGTGAAGCAGCTCGACGGTGTTCCCGGTGACGGAATGCACTCGTCGGCGCCAAGTGTCCAGCGACTCCGACCAGCGTTCATCGTCCTCGTCGACCGTGTCGTCACGAATCACCACGAGATCGATGTCGCTGTCCCGATCGGCTTCGCCACGGGCGAACGAACCGAACACCACCACACTCGCCGGCGGCGGGTCGATGCTCGACGCCGCTTCACCGATCTCGCGGATCGCGATCGCTCGAGCATTGGTGAGTGCCAAGATTGCCTGTGCCGCCACGTGCTCATGGACGAGTCGGAACTGTGATGACGGCGGTACTTCGCGTCGCTCGACGAGACCGAGATCGACAAGGCCGGGCATTACACGTGATGCTTGGGCCACGCTCACGTCGGCGAGGCGGGCCAACGTACGCAGACTCAACTCGGCCGTGGTTTCGCTGAGCACGGCCAGCACGCGACCCTGGACGCCCGGGATGACCGACCGCACGGGGTGCACGAAGTCCACGTGTGAACTGTACGCAACATCGATCACAAATGAAACAGATGTTGTGAAAATGATGGACACATCAAGGATCGCTGGCGGTCAGGGCGAGTGTCGACCCGGGATGGCCAGGCGGTAGAGATTGTCGAGGAAGCCGTCGACGGTGGCCTGCTTCCAGAACGAGAAGCCGAGCTTTCGTGCCACGTTCTGCGACGCCGTGTTGGCGGGATCGATCATCGCGAGAATCTCACCGCTGAACGATGCTGCTGCCCGTTCGAGGACGAGTCGACTGGCCTCGGTCGCGTACCCCTTGCCGCGGGCCTCGGGAATCAACCGGTATCCGAACTCGAGACGCTGCTCGCCCTCGAACTCGAACCAGTTCACTCCGGCATAACCGATGATCTCGCCGGTGATCCGGTCGATCACCGGCTGTTTGGCGTACGGCATCTCGGCGGCCCGGACGAGCATCTCGTCGAAGCGGCGGTGCGCGGCGTCGGCGTCCAGAACGCCACCCGAGAACACCATGAAGTCGACGTCGCAGAACAGGGCAACGAAACGGTCCCTGTCCCGTTCGGTCGGGAGACGGATCTCGAGACGTGGGTCCGTGTTGGACCGAGCTGATCGTTCCTGCGAACTCACGAGCCGATCATGGCCGTTGGCGGCAGGTCGCCGGGGGCGCGTTCACGCCATATGACGGATCGGTTACAGTTTTCGCTCTCGGGGGTCTCAACGTCGAGGTCCCACTTGCCAAAAGGGGGTTGTGCGATGACACGACGCTGGCGATGGATGGTGGTCGCGCTCGTTGGAGCGATGCTCGCCCCGGTCCCGATCGGACGGGCCGAGGCCGGCCCGGCCGCGTGCGACAACCGCAACAACAACACCGTCGACAAGCTTCTGGAGTGCGTCACCTTGGCCGGCGTCCGGGAGCACCAGCTGGCCCTCCAAAAGATCGCCGACGCCAACGGCGGCAACCGATTCTCAGGGCTCCCGGGTCACGACAGGTCCGTGGACTACGTGGTGTCGCGGCTCCGGGCCGCCGGGTACAAGCCCGTGGTCCAGCCGTTCGACTACTTCGCCTTCGTGGAACTCGGTCCGTCTGCGCTCCAGCAAACGGCGCCGGGCACGGTGACCTACGTCCAGGGCGTCGACTTCGGTGTGATCGACCAGTCCGATCCGGGCGACGTCACAGCCGCCGTCACCGCCGTGGATCTGCAACTCGGCATCGGCAACACGTCGACCAGTGGCTGCGAGCCTGCGGACTTCGCCGGCTTCCCGGCCGGGAACATCGCCCTGCTCCAGCGTGGAACGTGCACGTTCGAGCTGAAGGCCGAGAATGCCGCCGCGGCCGGAGCCACGGGCATCGTGATCTTCAACCAGGGCAACACCGCCGGTGCCGACCGCCAGGGAATCCCCGCGGTCACCCTCACGGCCAACAACACCAGCGGCATCCCGGTGCTCGGCACCACCTACGCGCTGGGCGTGACACTGGCGAACACGCCCGCGCTGCGGATGCGGGTGTTCGCCAACACGGTGCGTGAGACCAAGACCACGTTCAACGTGCTCGCCGAGACGTCGTCGGGCAATGCCGACAACGTGGTGATGGTCGGCGCGCACCTCGACTCCGTCGGAGCGGGGCCGGGCATCAACGACAACGGTTCGGGGAGCGCCGCCATCCTCGACGTGGCGGAGGCGATGCAGAAGGTGAAGCCGAACAACAAGGTCCGCTTCGCCTGGTGGGGCGCGGAGGAGTCGGGCCTGGTCGGCTCGACGTTCTACGTCAACAGCCTCCCGGCCGCCGAGCAGGCCAAGATCGCCCTGTACCTGAACTTCGACATGGTCGGCTCACCGAACTACGTCCGGTTCGTGTACGACGGCAGCGGCGACGTCGGGCCGGCCGGGCCCGCTGGTTCGGCGGCGATCGAGGACTTCTTCAACGGCTTCTACGCCGCCCGGGGTCTGGCCTTCGAGCCGACCGCGTTCGACGGCCGGTCCGACTACGGACCGTTCATCGCGGCCGGGGTCGACATCCCCGCCGGCGGGCTCTTCACCGGAGCCGAGGGCGTCAAGACGGCGGCTCAGGCCGCGGTCTACGGGGGCACGGCAGGCCAGCCGTACGACCCGTGCTACCACCAGGCGTGCGACACGTTCGCCAACAACAACGACGCCGTGCTCGACCTCAACTCCGACGCCATCGCCGCGGCAACCCTGACGTACGCCATGAGCACGCAGACCGTCAACGGGACTTAGCGCACACTCGAGTCCGAACGTCGTTTCACGAACTCTGAGGGAGCCGCCGTTGGCGGGCGCCCAGCGATCGGTTGACTACCTGCCACCACAGCAGGACTCCGGCTGCGCCGACGACCACGAGCGTCGCAACGGCTCCTCGATGGTCGGCGGCATCATCGGCCGCTACAGCGACGCACGCGACCGCGACGAGCACCCACGCCACGCCCGCGGCCCAGATCGCGAGCCGCTCGACCTTGGTCAACTCCGGATCGTTCGCGGCCGCCGAACTCGTCGCGCCTTCCGCTCGAAGCAGCTGGTCGAGCCACCGCACCGGTGCCGTGACCACGGCGACGAGCGAGGGCGCCCACAGCGCGGTGATGCACACCAACCACAGTTCCTCGGTCGGACCGATCGTCGGGGAATCCTCCAGGACGGCCGCCGCGGCGAACACGGCCAGAGCTGTCGTGAGGAAGGCGAGCAGCGCCTTCACGTACCGCAGGACGATGACCTGCAACCGCAGGATGTGCCGTGCCATGCCGTGTTCGATCTTGGCCACCTCGTCGATCAGGGTCCGCTCGCGCGACGCGGCCAACTCGAACAGGCCCCGCGCCCGCCCGACATCGCCCTCGGTTTCGGTACGGCCAAGGCCCCCGTAGGCGTCGAGCTGCTGATCGATCCGTGACCGGGCGAGATCGTTCGACGGAACCAGCAGGTCGATGTTCGCCGCGCTGCTTCTCACCGCGGCAAGGTCCTCTCGCGCCGCTGCACCGAGTTCATCGGAGGGGAGTCGAATGCCCGTCAACGTGAACCGGGGCGTGAACACGTCACGGCCATCGTGGGCCACGTGCTGCGCGTGGAAATAGAACAACGTGAGATCGCGCAGTACCAGCCACAGCGCCGCGAAGGGCAACGCCAACAACGCGATCATCGCCGCGAGCAGACAGCCGTGCGCCAGGTCACGGTCGCTCGACACCAACGCGCCGATCACCGAGACGATCGAATCGCGGGCGATCGCCGGCAGCAGCACCATCAGGCCCGCACCGGACAACAATGCCGTCGCGACACGGTGGACCGTCGACAGTCGAACCTCGGAACGTTGGAGATACGCACGAATTGCTGCTCGTTCGTCAGAGTCAAGCGGAACCACGTGCCGAGTCTGCTCAACCGATCCGGCCGTCGCGTGGATGGACAGTCGTGGCGCTGCGCTAGGACACCAAGTTGGCGGCAAACGTCGTGCCGGCAGGATGTCGAGAACGGTCGGTTGACTCCGTCCCAGGGGTGAGCGCGGCAACAATGGACCGCCCATCACCAAGGAGAATCGAACCATGGCGAAGTACCTGCTCCTCAAGCATTATCGAGGCGCCCCGAGCGCCGTCAACGACGTGCCGATGGACCAATGGACACCGGACGAGGTGGACGCGCACATCCAGTTCATGAACGATTTCGCCGCCCGGCTCGAGGGAACCGGCGAGTACGTCGACGGTCAGGCGTTGTCCCCGGAAGGGATGTGGGTCCGTTCCGACGGCAGCGGTAAGCCACCGGTGACCGACGGCCCGTTCGCCGAGACGAAGGATCTGATCGCGGGCTGGATGGTCATCGACGTCGACAGCAAGGAACGAGCGATCGAGCTCGCCGGCCAACTCTCGTCCGCGCCTGGTGCGGGCGGCGAACCGATCCACGAATGGCTCGAGGTCCGACCGTTCCTCGAGTACGCACCGACCGTCACCGAGTGAGGCGGATCGACGTGAGCGATACAGCTGACGTCGATGCATCCCTTCTGCGTGCGTTGGCACCGGAGGTCCTGAACGTCCTCGTCCGTCGCGGCGCCGATTTCGCGACGGCCGAGGACGCCGTCCAGGAGGCGATCGTCAAAGCGCTGAAGGCCTGGCCGAACGACCCGCCCCGTGATCCGAAGGGATGGTTGATCACGGTGGCCTGGCACGCGTTCGTCGACCTCGCCCGCTCGGAATCCGCCCGACGAGGCCGCGAGCTGCGCGTCGACGCGCAGCCACCGGCGGGCGAGGTGCCGAGCGTCGATGACACGCTCCGCCTGTACTTCCTGTGCGCCCATCCGGCGCTCAGCCCAGCGTCGGCGGTGGCCCTGACCCTGCGTGCCGTCGGCGGGTTGACCACCGCTCAGATCGCGCAGGCGTACCTCGTGCCCGAGGCGACGATGGCGCAGCGCATCAGCCGGGCCAAGCGCACGGTGAGCGCCCTCGACCTCGACCAGCCAGGCGACCTGGCGACGGTGATGCACGTGCTCTACCTGGTGTTCAACGAGGGCTACTCGGGCGACGTCGACCTCGCCGCCGAGGCGATCCGCCTCACCCGGCAGCTCGCCACGATGAGCGACGACCCGGAGGTCGCCGGTCTGCTCGCCCTGATGCTCCTGCACCACGCGCGCCGGTCTGCTCGGACACGACCGGACGGGACCCTGGTGACGTTGGCCGAACAGGATCGCCGTCGTTGGGACGAGACGCTGATCTCCGAGGGGGTCGTCCTGCTGCAGGCGGTCCTGGCGCGCGATCGGCTCGGCCCCTATCAGGCACAAGCTGCGATCGCCGCCCTCCACGCCGACGCCCGACGGGTGGAGGAGACCGACTGGGTGCAGATCGTCGGTTGGTACGACGAGTTGCTCCGGCTCGCCGATTCACCGGTCGTCCGGCTCAACCGGGCGGTCGCGGTCGGCGAGGCCGACGGAGCCCCCTCGGGACTCGCGGCATTGGCCGAGGTTCCGGCCGACTTCCCGCGACGCAGCGCCGTGGCCGCGCACCTCCACGAGCGCAACGGTGATCTGCGCACCGCGGCACGCCTGTACGCCGAAGCCGCCCGTGACTCACCGAGCGAGCAGGAGCGCGCCCACCAGACACGCCAGGCCGCCCGCGTCAACCAACTTCTGCGCGAGGAGACCATCGGGTGACCAGCCAATTCTGTCCGGGTTGACAATCGTTGTCGTACGCTCGGCGGTCATGGCGTGGGGCACGGTCGACATCCCCGACCTCGACGGCATGACGGCGCTGGTCACGGGGTCGAACACCGGGATCGGGTTGGAGACCGCGGCGGCGCTCGCCGCGGCCGGCGCCACCACCGTGCTCGCCTGCCGCAACCTCGACAAGGCCGAGGTGGCCCGCACCGAGATCAAGCATCGGGGTGCCCGCGGCGACGTCGAGATCCTCCGCCTCGACCTCGCCAGCCAGGCCCAGATCGCCGACGCCGCGGCCGAGGTGCTCGAACGTTTCCCGAGGATCGACCGGCTGATCAACAACGCCGGTGTGATGGCCGACAAGCGCGCCGAGACCGAGGACGGTCACGAGCTCCTGCTCGGGACGAACCACCTCGGCCACTTCGCGTTCACCGGGCGGATCCTGCCGGCGATCCTCGCCGCTCCCGGCTCCCGGATCGTGACCGTCACCAGCCTCTCGCAGAAGGTCGGCCGCTTGCGGTGGGACGATCTGCATCTGGTCGAGGGCTTCAAGCCGTTCGTCGCCTACGCGCAGTCGAAGCTGGCGAACATCACGTTCGCCGTCGCGCTCCAGAAGCGGTTGGCCGCGGCCGGTGAGGACACCGGCTCGCTGGTGGCTCATCCCGGATTCGCCGAAACCGACATCCTGCGGAACCACAAACGCCAGCCGAGCCAACTCGAGCGTCGACTCTCGGTGCGGTACGTGCAGACCCCGGCCGACGCGAGTCGACCGTCGCTGCGCGCGGCGACCGACCCCACCGCGTACGGCGGTGAGTTCTACGGGCCGAGCCACCGGTTCGAGATCAGTGGTCCTCCGGTTCCGGTGCGCCCGTCACGTCGAGCGCTCGACGAGGTCGAGCAGCGGCGGCTGTGGGCCGTCTCCGTGGAGCACACCGGCGTCGAGTACCCGCTCACCGAGCGCTGAACATCGTGCGGGTGAATCCTGATCGAGGAGCGGAACCAGTGACGTCCGGGGCGACGACCCGACGTTCGCTGCTGCAACAGCTGACCACGCGCGTCGAACGAACGATGCTGGCCGAGGTTGCCGCCGTCTCGGTCGCCACCGGGCTCGCCGACGCGACGACGCTGATCGGGATCTCCGCCCTGGCGGTGGCGCTGACCCGTGGCGACGACAGCGTCCACGTCGCCGGCATGCAGTGGGGAACGACCACGTTGTTGCTGGTGTCGCTCACCGCGGCGGTGATACGGCTGGTGTTGGGAGCGTGGGGCGCGCGACGCAGCGGAGCGTTGGCCGCGCGGGTCGTGCACCGGCATCGTGTCCTCGTCATCGAGCGTTTCCTGCGCGCACCGTGGCCTCACGCGTCGGCCATCGACATCGGCACGTTGCAACAGATCGCCGCCACCAACAGTCAGATCGCCGGTGCGCACGCGCTGATCTGGTCGACGGGCCTCACCGCGGCCGTCAGCCTCGGTGTCCTGACGATCGTCGCGTTGGCGTTGCAGCCCGCTGCGGCGTTGGCGGTGTTGGTGCTCGGCGTTGCGGCGGCGTTCGTCATGCGACCGATGCAACGGCGAGCCCGGCACGCCGGTGACATCGAGGCCGCACTGGCGCGCGACCTGTCGGTCGACATCGCCCGGCTGGCCGCCTCCGACCTGGTCACGAAGTCGTTCGACACGGGCGCCGCGGTGCAGCAGCGGTTCGACGCGGCGAGCGCCGAGCAGGTCGTCGCCTACCGCCGCGGGCGCACGCTGGCGTTGCTGTCACCGGTGCTGTTCCAGACGGTGGTGGCCGCCGTCGTGCTGATCTCGGTGGGGATCCTCGCCGCCGTCGATCTCGACGACCTCGCCGCGGTCGGCGCCGTCGCGCTCCTGGCACTGCGGTCGATGTCGTACGCCCAGGCGGTGCAGCAGTCGGTGCAGACCTGTGACGCGCAGCGCGGCTACGTCGAGCAGCTGTTGATCCTCGAAGCCGAGCTCGGCGCCGCGGCCCTTCCCGACGGCACGGTCGAGACCCCGCCGGTCGAGTCGCTCGAATTGCGCGGCGTCGTGGTCGAGCGGGCGTCGGGCCGGCATCGGCTCGGCCCGATCGAGATGCAGGTCGAGCGCAACGAACTCGTCGGCATCACGGGCCCATCGGGCGCGGGCAAGTCGACCTTGCTCGACGTGCTCGTGCGGCTGCGCCAGCCGACGTCGGGCACGCTGCTCGTCAATGGCATCGACGCCCGGACGTGCACGTCGGCGTCATGGTCCGGTCGGGTGGCGCTCGTGCCGCAGCAACCGCTCCTGATCGCCGGCACGGTCGCCGACAACGTGCGATGGTTCCGCCCGCTCGACGACGATGCCGTGCAGCGCGCCTGCCGGCTGGCGGCGGTGGGCGACGAGGTCGCCGGATGGCCGCAGGGATACGAGACGCCGGTGGGCGATGGTGGGTCGGCGCTGTCGGTGGGGCAGCGTCAGCGTCTGTGCCTGGCCCGTGCGCTGGCCGGTGACCCCGATGTGATCGTGCTCGACGAGGCCACCAGTGCCCTCGATGCGGTGTCGGAAGCGGCGATCACGCGCGCCCTCGCCGGCCTGCGGGGTTCGCTGACGGTCGTGTTGGTCGCCCACGGCGGCGCCGCGCTCGCGATGTGTGACCGTGTCGTCACCATCGACGACGGCCGCATCGTGCCGTCCCCGTCCCCGACGCTGTAGAGAGGGTCAGTCCGTGGCGACGGCGAGCGGGATGCGCAGGCGTGTCGGATTCGGGTTGCGCTGCTCGACTTCACGGGCTCGCAGCGTCGCCCAGCGTGCCTCGACCCGGGCGCGGTGGGCGTCCAACGGCACGTCGTCGATCTGGGCGTGACGGGCTCGTGACAGCCCGGCCTCGCGGCGGCGGAGATCGAGGTCGTCGTGCAGGCTGAGGTGCAGCTCGCGATAGATCTCGGTCGGGTAGGTGCCGTGGAACATCATCGCCAGGTCGCCCGAGCTCTGCCAGTTGGCCTGCGTGTCGAGGTCGAGTTCGACCATCTCGTGGAAGCGGGTGCCCGGCAGGGGATAGCTCACGCTGACACCGATGTCGTCGGGCAGCAGCTCGGCGACGAGAGCGATGGTCTGCTCGATGTCGACCCAGGTCTCACCGGGGTAGCCGAACTGGATGAAGAAGCAGGCGCGGATGCCCCGTTCACCGAGCCGCTGGCGGGCACCTCGGATCTCGTCGACGGTCGTCTCCTTGTCCATCGCGTCGAGCACGCGCTGGCTGCCACTCTCGGCGCCCAGCCACACCTCTTCGCATCCGGCACGGGCGAGTGCATCGACCGCTTTGTCGGTCATCAGGTCGCAGCGCGATTGCATCGAGAACGGAACGCGCACCTCGGCGCGCTCGAGGTGCCCGGCGAACTCGTCCAGCCAGTCGCTGCGCAAGCCGAAGATGTCGTCGGCGAACCACACGTGATCGGGTGCATACGTCTCGTGGAGGTCGATGAGTTCCGCCGCCGTGTCACTGGCCGACCGCATGGAGTAACGCTGACCCCAGATGGGCTTGGCGCACCAGTTGCAGTGATAGGGACAGCCCCGCGTCGACACCATGTTGAGCGAGAACCGGCCGTGATGCACTGTCCACAGCTCGCGGTACGTGTCGATGTCGACCAGATCCCGCGCCGGCCGACCGAACACGTCCGGGTGCCGTTCGATGGACCGATGCGGTCCCTCGACCAGGCGACCTTCGTGCAGCGAAGCCACCCCGGCGATGTCCGCGAGCGAACCGTCGGGATCATCGGAGAGCCACTGGTCGATGACCTCGCACATCGCGTGTTCGCCTTCGCCGAGCAGACAGGCGTTGGCTCCGGCGGCGAGATACAGATCGGCGTGGTCGGTGACATCGGCACCGCACACCGCAACGGGACAGCCCATCACGCGTGACATCTCGACCATCGTCAATGCCGCCTGGCGCATGCGCAGCAGGCACATCTTCGACAGGAAGTTGAAGTTGTCCTCGTACAACACGACGAACTTCGGCTGGTGCTCGATCGAGCGCCTTTTCGAAGTCGCTCTCGTCGTCGGCGAGCATCGCATCGAACACGGCGACCTCGAGGCCCCGGTTCCGCAACACGGTCGCGGCGTGCAGCGTGTTGAGCGGCGGATACGGCCTCATCTTCGCGTGCTGCTTCGGATCGAGCCGAAGGAAGTATGAATGAGCGAGCAGCACGTCGACCATAAGGCCAGCAAGAGTAGTCGTTCAGCGCGACGTATCCCCCCGGAACGCAGGGGTGACAACCGCACGGTAGATCTCGACGAGTCGTCGTGCGACCACGGGCCACGTGAGGTAGGCATCGCGGAAGGCCTCGACGGTCGCCCGCTCGAGGCCCGCCGCGTCGACGATCGCCGCGGCCGCTCCTCGTGCGTCACCGCACGCGAAGCGTGGGGCGAGATCGCGGGTGATCGACCGGTGGGGGGCGATGTCGGTGACCGCCGGCGGGCAGCCGTACGTCAACGCCTCGATCAGTGAGTAGTTCGACCCCTCGCGGCGGCTGGTCGACAACAGCACGTCGGCGGCGCGGTACCAACGGTGCATCTGCCGTGCCGGCACCGGTGGATGGAGGTGCACGCGATCCGCGATGCCGGCGCTCGCGGCGCGCGCGACGGTGGGCTCGGCGAGCGCCGAGTCGCTCGCCAGCATGTGCAGATGAACGTCCGGAAGCTGTGCCACCGCCGCAGCGACGGCGTCGACGGCGCCGAGCGGGTCCTTGCCGGCGATGAGGCGGCCGACCCACAGGACGGCGGGGCTGCCTTCGAGCGACACCGATCCTGCCCCGTCGACATCGTCGGGATCTTCCGGCGGGAGCGTGCTGGCGGCTTCCAGTACGTCGAAGACGCGGGCCTGCGGCCCGATCACCCCGGCATCGCGGAACGGCTCGGCCTGCCCGTCGTCCGCGCCCGTGAACAGGTAGCCGGCGATGCGCCGCCGCACCAAACGATGGAGGCAGCGGTTGCGCCACGGCCCCGGCGGTTCGCCGTGGTGCTGCACCACGATGCTGACGCGCCGATCCAACCCGACGCACAGCCGGGCCAGCAGGGTGACGAAGCCGAGACCGTGCACGTGCACGACGTCGGGTCGCAGACTCCGGACGGCGCGCACGAGGTCGCGATCGCTCGACTCGAATCGGTGCACGATTCCGTTGCGTTCGATCTGCGCCGCGCCGGCGGCCGTGCGGAAGCACGCGGCCACGTCGACCGCGCCCGACGCGGCGAGCGAGTCGAGCGTCAACGTCACCGTCGGCATGGCAACGAGGGCCTCGGCGGGTGGCGATCGGACGATCGGCGGCATCACGACGACGACGCGGAGCCGTCGCGCGTCGTTCACGTCGCCAGCCGCGCGCCCCGGCCCCGTGCGGCGACCCGCTCCACCGTTGCCCCGATGGAACGATGCGGGCTGGGCCACACCATCTGCTCGACGACCCGGACGCGCTCGCGCGGGCCGATCGTGAATGCCTGACGCCAACCGAACGTGGTCCGCGCGTTCGGGTCTCGGAACACCGCGTGCGGTTCGGTGGCCTCGAGCAGCCTCCGCGCCGTCGCGGGAAGCCGCTGCATCTGCGCGGCGACCACGTCGCCGGGGACCATTCCCGGAATCAACCGATCGACCAGCCACAGCCCCGGCGCGGCGAGGCGCGGATCGGCTCGGTCGAGCAGCTCCGACACGTGGTGCCAGTCGGCACCGCGTCGATCGCAGAACAGCGTGTCGACCGTGTTGAGGGCTCGCACCTCGGCCCGTACCACCGTGGCACTCAGGTGCCCCACGACCTGCGCCGTGAGTGCGTCGAGCGGCAGGCGGAGCCGTCCGTCGATTGGTTGCGCCGCGCCGATCACGTCGAACCCGGTCACTTCGTAGCCGTGCACGAACTCGAGCCAGCCGGGGTGGACTTCGACGCGCCCGTTGTGCTCCGCCGATTCACCGTCCAACCGGCCTGTGCTGCCATCTCCCCAGCCGAGGAAGGCGTCTTCGTAGGCGGTCGAGGTCCACCACGGGCAGCCGGCCGCGACGAGCGCGGCGCCGGCCTGCGCCCGCAGATGGGGGAGCACGACGACGTCGAGGTCGGCCATCGGGCGGGTCAGCGGGTACGGCCAGACGCCGTCGATCAGCTCGGCGCCCTTGACGAACACGGCGGGGACGTCGGCGGCGGCAAATGCATCGATGACCCGCGCCTTGAGCTGCTGGAAGCGCTCGACCCGCGCCCGCACCTGATCACGCTGTTCGGCGATGTGGCGGTGGATCGCCGCATCCTCCGCCGCGGGCCGTGAGGTGGTCGTGCCCAGCTCGCCGAGCAACGCCGTCAGCCCCGTCGCGAGGCCGGCGAGGCGGAACTGGTCGAGTGTCATGGTCAACGGCTCGGCGCGCTGACCGCGCAGCTCGGCGAGCACCGCCGTCACCAGTTGTCGCTGATGGTCTCGCATGGTGCTCACGACGGCACGAGACTACTGGCGATCAGTACGGGCCTGGCTCGACTGTCCAGACCGTCGCGAGGCGCGCCCGCCGATCGCGGTCGCGCGGGCGCAAGACTGCGGCGATGAGGATCGTGCTGGTGGTGCCAGGTGGTGTCGACCCTCCAGGCTCGCCACGGACCATCCCGTTCATCCACCATCTCGTCGAGCGACTGAGTGCCGACCACCGCGTCACCGTGCTGGCGGTCGGGCACGACCCGCAACCGGGGGAGTGGCGTCTCTTCGACGCCGACGTGGTCAACATTCCGATCGGGGAACACAGCAAGTCCGACATCCTCCGCGTCCTGAGGTCGGCGACACGGGCCACGACCCGCGGTGGTCGCCCCGACGTGGTCCACGGGTTGTGGGCCAATCTTCCCGGGCTGGTCGCCGCCGCCGTCGGCCGGCGTCATGGCGTGCCGGTGGTCGTCAGCGTCGGGGGAGGCGAGTTCGCAAGCGTCCCGGACATCGGCTACGGCGGAGGGCTCGCCGGTGGGACCCGACTCCTTGCGGGCGCGGCAGTTCGTCTGGCGACGACGGTGACCGTCGCCACCGAGTGGATGCGCGACCATCTGGCTCCGAACGGCGTCGTGGCCGACGAGGTCATCCCGCTGGGCGCCGACACCCGAATCTTCCACCCGCGGCCGGACCAGGCAGCGGACCCGTTGCGACTCGTCCACGTCGGCAGCCTGAATCGCGTCAAGGACCAGGATCTGCTGGTGCGGGCGATGGCCGAGTTGGGCGCGACGGGAGTCGACGCCTCGGTCACGTTCGTCGGGGCCGACACGCTGCATGGGCATCACGCACGTCTGGCGGCCGAGCTGGGGGTGAGCGACCGGATCACCTTCGCCGGGCAATTGCCGTCCGACCAGGTGGCCGATGTGCTGCGCGGCGCGTCATGGAACGTGTTGACGTCGCGCCACGACGCCGGGCCCGTCGCCGTGCTCGAGGCGGCCGCCTGCGGTGTGCCGACCGTCGGTGTCCGTGTCGGCCACGTCGCCGACTTCACGGTCCCGGGCGTCGCGCCGGCGGCTGTGCCGATCGACGAGCACACCCCGATCGCCGCTGCTCGGGCGATCGCCGGGGCGTTGACGCGAGACGACCGACCGGCCATCGCCGAACGGGCCGAACACTGGGCTCGAACGCACGACGCCGACGCGACGGCGCGTGCCTTCGACGTGCTCTATCGCAGACTGGTCGCCAATTCGTCCAGGCGGGCCGCGGCGTCGTCGGGATCGGCGCCTCGACGCAGCAGGTAGGTGGGGCGGCGCAACAGGGCGCGCACCCACTCGTCGTCGAGATGGTCGCGCTCGGTCGGGAGCGAGGCCGCCCAGAAGCGTTCCCGGGCGGGCTCGGCTTCGATCGGCTCCAGCGACAGCACCGGGTCGGGGTCCAACAGCACCACCGCGGCCACCGAAGCGGCCACCTTCTGCAGCTCCGCCGCCGGCTCGATCTTGACCTTGCGGCGCTCCTCGCCGGTGTGCGGCACCGTCGGCACGCCGGCGAGCTCGGGGAAACGGGACGCCGCCTGCTCGGTGAGCATGATGCGCCACGGGTAGCCGACGACCTGGCCGGGCTGGGCCTGCGCCGGGGCATACACCCAGTCGTCGCTGACGACGGTCATTCCCCGCCGCATGCAGGCGTAGGTCAGCGTGCTCTTGCCCGCGCCCGACGGACCGCGCAACAGCAACCCCACTCCGTCGCGCTCGACGAGCCCGCTGTGGATGGCGTGCAACCGACCGGCCTGCACGTGCAACGACGTGAACATCGACTCCGCCAGCAACGCCAACGCCTCGGGTATCGCGCACAGCGAACGGGGCAACGTCATGTGGGCGGTGGCGGTGCGATGGTCGAGGACGACCGTGGCCGATCCGCACCGGACGGTCAGCGAGTCGGGAGCGGATGTGGCGGTGATGACCGGCCACGCCGGGTCACCGGGTGAATCGTCGACCACCTCGGCCACGATGTGGAGCGACCCACCGACCACGATGTCGGACGGATAGGCACACAAGCCGTCGCGGATCGCCTCGATCAGTTCCGGCGCTTGCGACGCCACGGTCAACCGCGTGCCGAGGGGCAGGCAGGAGAACACTGGCGCGGGCATCGGCGCAACGTAGCGCCGCACCGGGCGAATCGCTCCGGCCCGCCGATGTCAAGGAGACGAGGTCCAGACCACTTCTCCGTCGTCGTCGATCCGGTCGCTGGCGTGCAGGCCGATGCGTTCGGCGACGAGCTGTGAAGCCCGGTGTTCCGGATGGATGTGGGCGCTCAGTCGGTTCTCGTCGACGCCGTGCCGGACGAGCCAGGTGGTCATCGCCTGCGCTGCTTCGGTGGCGAAGTTGTGGCCCTGGTACGCGGCCCCGATGAGCCAGGCGAGGTCCGCCGCGTCGCCGGTGACCGTCGCTTGGACGAATCCCACGGCTCGTCGATCGACGGCGCGGCGGACGATCCAGTTGCACCAGATCTCGCCCGGGCGGCCCGACCCCGCCACCTGTCGCGCGTAGCGCTGTTCGAGCTCGGCGAGGGTGGGTGGTTCGCCACCCGTGAACTCGTACAGGCTGGGGTCGGCCAGCACGTCGACCATCTCGGCGGCGTCGGCAACGGTGAGGGGGCACAGCAGCAGCTGCCCTGCCGTGACGACCGTCGACGGATCGACGATCACCGGACGCGCTCGCGACGCTGACGTCTCATCGACCGTCCATCGTCACACGGCTGAGGTGGGCCGCGGTGACGAGCAGCTGCGGATTGGGGTAGTCCTCGCAGTACTGGTACGTGTAGGCGAGGCGGACGCGCCCGTTGGGTCCGACGACGAACTCGCTGACCGCGCGCCACGGATCGTCGACGAGCGGTTGACCCTGCTCGCGCCGCTGGGTCTGGAAGTCGGCGCCGGCATCGCGCGGATGATCCCAGAACGCTGCCGGCGCGTCCGGGAGGACCCGTTCGATGCTCCAGTGCCCGATCCCGTAGGCGCGATACGCGTCGTGGTCGGGGTCGCACAGGATCGTGCAGTCGAGGTGGTGTTCGTCGCGGTAGGCAGCGGCGCGGGCGGGTTCGCCCTGGCCGACGATGACGGGACGGAGTCCCGCCGCCAGGTAGTCGTTGAGTTCGGTGTTCAGGCGGCTGGCGCGTTCGAAGCCGCAGCCGCAACCGAAGTGCCGCCAGAACATCACGAGTGCCGGCCCGTCGGCCCAGAACTCCGAGAGCGTGCGCTCCCGTCCCGTGTGATCGAGCAGCGTGAGGTCAGGGGCCGGCGCGTCGGTGCGCAGTGATGACCCTTGCGCTTCGGTGGGTCCGGCGCTCCAACGCTCGAGCCATTCGGCTTCGGCGGCGATGATCTGATCTTCTGCGAGTGTCATGGGTGCTCCTTGCACGGTGGTGGAATTGACCACCGGAGCTTCACGACTTCCGGCCGGGCTCGTATGACCGCAGCGCCGCCAGAATTGACCGAGACACCGCATGTGCCGAGCGCCATCGGGCCAGGTCTGGTTTCACGTGTGGTGCATCGCCCGCCACACGCCCGGCGGGCTGCCGTGGCCGCGCTTGAACGCCCGGCTGAAGGCCTCCTCGGAGTCGTAGCCGACACGGCGACCGATCGCCGAGACGCTGAGGTCGGTGGTGGCGAACAGGTCCTCGGCGACATGCATCCGCCACTCGGTGAGATACCGGATCGGAGATCGGCCGAGCACCCGGCGAAAACGTTCGTCGAGCACCGAGCGCGACACCGCCGCGGTCGCGGCCAACTCGGACACCGTCCACTTCCGGTTCGGCGACGCGTGCATCTCGGCCATCGCCGGTGCCAGCACCGGGTCACGCAGGGCGGCGATCCACCCGTGCTCGGCCGCCGGCGCGCTCGCCAGATGGCTGCGCAGCACCTCGATGAGGAGCAACTCCGGCAGCCGCGTCGACACCGGCTTGGCCACGGCGTGGCCGGTCGTCGCGAGGGCGTACTGGATGCTCGCCTCGACCCACTGCGCGGCCGGGCTGTCGGCGAGTCGGACGACGAACACCGGCGGCAAGGCGGCGAGGGCGGGATCGAACAACGCGTCGTCGGAGTGCAAGTGACCGCACACGAGATCGGTCCGTCCGCCGCCGGCGCCGTGCGCGACGACCGGCATCGACGCCCACGGCGGACGCTCGAGGAGCGACAGGATCGGCACCGTTTCGGCATCCTCCGTGCCGCCCATCAGGTAGTCGTCACCGTACGGGAGCACGATCACGTCGCCCTTGCTCGCCCAGTGGCGATCGCCCCCTTCCAGCGACACCCAGCAGCGACCGGCCGCGACGACGTGGAACAGGATCATGCTCGACGCGCCCGGGTGCAGCAGCGGCGTGATCTCGCGCAGCGGTGACGCGAACGACCACTGTTCGGTGAACTCGGCCCGGAAGAAGATCGCCCCGTCGAGACGGAGCTGTTCGAGCGCGGTCGCCAGCGGTACCGGCGGCGACCAGTCGACCTCGGGGAGCGTGCCCGTCACCTCGGCTCCCATCCCGGTGTCTCGGCTAGATGCGTCGGTGTCGGAGTCATACGAACTCCGCGGCGCCGCAGGACACTCATCTTGTCACAACCAACCAACCCGACCCCTCGGGAAACAGAAGGAACAACACCATGCCAAAGTTCGTCATCGAACGCACCATGCCCGGCGCCGGCAACCTGTCGGCAGCCGAGCTCAACGCCGCCTCGAAGGTCTCCAACGAGGCCCTCGCCGCGCTCGCACCGCGAGTGACGTGGCAACAGAGTTACGTCACCGACGACAAGGTCTTCTGCGTCTACTTCGCCGACGACCCGGGAGCCATCCGCGAGCACGCCAGCCTCGCCGGGCTCCCTGTCGACTTCATCCACCAGGTGGGCGTCGTCATCGACCCGTCGACCGGCGACGCAACATCCTGACGGCCACGTTCGACCGCTGTCTGACGAAGCGGACGACTTCGTCGGACAGCGGTCGTCGCGCGCTGCGGTGTCCGGAATCCGAGACCGGCCTACGATGATCCCGTCGAGCGCGAGCCGACGAGATCGACACGAGGAGACGGACATGAGCGAGACAACGGAACGGGCCGTTCTGGCCGGTGGCTGCTTCTGGGGGATGCAGGACCTGATCCGCAAACGGCCCGGCGTCGTATCGACGCGGGTCGGTTACACGGGCGGCGATGTCGCCAACGCCACGTACCGGAACCACGGCACCCACGCCGAGGCGATCGAGATCACCTTCGACCCCGAGCAGGAGTCGTTCCGCGGTCTGCTCGAGTTCTTCTTCCAGATCCACGACCCGACCACCAAGGATCGTCAGGGCAACGACCGCGGCAAGAGTTATCGGTCGGCGATCTACTACACCGACGAGTCGCAGCGGGCGGTCGCCGAGGACACGATCGCCGACGTCGAGGCGTCAGGACTGTGGCCCGGCAAAGTGGTCACCGAGGTCGAGCCGGTCGGGCCGTTCTGGGAAGCCGAGCCCGAGCACCAGGATTATCTCGAGCGGTATCCGGCCGGGTACACGTGCCACTTCGTCCGACCGAACTGGGTGCTCCCGCGCCGCGAAGCGAACGCCTGATGCCTTCCCGAAACACATAGCGTTCGCCCCGACCATGTCGCCGGCGTTCTTCTTCTGGATCGTGCTCGCCGTGATCTTCGTCGCGGCCGAACTCCACAGCATCGCCTTCTTCGCGATTTTCGGCGCCGCCGGGTCGGCCGCGGCGGCGATCGTGGCGCTCGTCGCCGAGGACGCCTACGCGCTGCAGATCGCGGTCGCCATCGCAGTCGCCGTTCTCGGTGTGCTGCTCGTGCGCCCCTATGTCAGCAAGGTGTTCGAGAGCCATGGTCCGGGTGACCGCATCGGGGGAGTGCACGGTGGGCTGATCTCCGCCCGCGGCGTCACCCTCGACGTCGTCGGCAGCGACATCGCCCCCGCGGGCCACGTCCGCATCCTCGGGGAGACCTGGCTCGCCATCACCGCGATCGGCGAGCCGATCCCACCGCACACCACCGTGATCGTCACCGCCGTCACCGGCACCACCTTGACGGTTCGTCCCCAAGTCGACGGCGAAACAGCAAAGGCGGAGCAACCATGATCGCACTCAGCAACGTGTCCATCGGCGGGATCGTGGTCGGCCTGCTGATCCTGATCATCGTGTTCGCAACCCTGCGGAGCATGGTCAACATCGTGCAGCAGGGCGAGGTCGGCGTCGTGAAGCGGCTCGGCGAGTATCGCAAGACGCACGAACCGGGGCTCGTGATCATCGCCCCGTTCATCGACAGCCTGCAGCATGTCGACATGCGTGAGATCCCGGTGCCCGGCGACCGCCAGGAGGTGATCACGAGAGACAACGTGGTCGTCACGGTGAACGCCACCATCTTCACCCAGATCGTCGACGCCAAGCAGGCGCTGTTCAGCGTGTCGAACTTCAACGTGGCGATCGACGCACTGGCGCGAACGGCACTGCGCTCGGTGATCGGCACGCTGTCGCTCGACGAGTCGTTGTCGGAACGCGAGCGGATCAACACCGACGTGCAGTCGCAGATGGAAGCCGTGACCGACAAGTGGGGGATCCGTATCGCCCGCATCGAGATCATGGAGATCACCCCACCGCCGAAGATCCTCGAGGCGCTCGCCCTCCAGAAGCAGGCGGACCAGGAGAAGCGGGCGCGGATCCTGCAGTCCGAAGGTGCGCAGCAGTCGGCGATCAACATCGCGGACGGTGAAGCGAAGGCGGCGATCCGTTCGGCCGAGGGTCAGCGGGAGGCCGCGATCCTGCGGGCCGAGGGCCAGCGGCAGGCGTTCATCCTCGAAGCCGAGGGTCAGGCCCAGGCGATCACGAGCGTGTACTCCGCGATCACGGCCGCCGAACCCCGATCCGACGCTCGTCGCGATCCTGCAACTCGAGACGCTCAGCAAGTTCGCCGACAGCGTCAACACCAAGGTCGTCGTGCCGTACGAGAGCGCGGCCCTGCTCGGCGCCGCGCAGGCGTTGCGGACCGTGCTGAACGCCGTGCCCCAGGAGTAACACCGCCGACACGGAGGCAGTGCTGCGCGCCCGCGCTCGATCGGCCGCGCGCCACCACCGGTCCGACGTCCTTCCGACGTCGGACGCGCCGCCGCGTCCCACGGCTTCGAACCAGGTTCTGAACGATTCGCGTAATTCCGACTTGTTTAGTCGGAATTACCATGCTTAGATGTTGTCACCTCGACTCCACGCGTCGAGGCGGGTCACCCCCCGACTCACCCCGCCCCGCCACCCCCTCCGACTGGACGACTCATGCGCCGATCACCCTTCGTAGAACAACGCCCCCGAACAGCCCTGATCGCCACCCTCGCCGTGCTGGCGATCGGCCTCGCCGCATGCGGCAGCGATCCATCGACGAGCGCGGCAAACGATCCTGCGTCGGACGAGGTCGCCACCACTGTCGCCACCACCGCGGCCGGCGACGAGGCAGCGGGGTCGACCACCCCCGACACCGTCGCCGACACCGCCGCTGACACCTCCTCCGACTCCGTCGCCGACAGCGTCGCCGGCACCGAACCCGCCGAGCGCGGCGGACGAACCGGCACCGACGATTCCTCCTGGGACGACCCTGCGCATCGGCGACCAGGGCGGCGGGCTCGAGACCCCGCTCAAGCTCGCGGGCGAACTCGACGACGTCCCGTACGACACCGAGTTCGCGACGTTCGCCAGCGGACCGCTCGTCAACGAGGCCTTCGCCGCCGACGCGATCGACATCGGCATCATGGGCGACACCCCGGCGCTCCTGTCCTACGCCGCCGGCCTCGACACCGTCGTCGTCGGAATCCGATCGAGCGACGGCGTCGCCCAGACCCTCGTCGCGGCACCTGGCAGCGGCATCGAGACGCTGGAGGACCTCAAGGGAAGGAAGGTCGCCTGGGCCACCGGTACCAGCCAGCACGGCTTCGTGCTCCGCGCCCTCGACTCGATCGGGTTGACCCAGGACGACGTGGAACAGGTCGACGTCCCGCTCACCGACGTGGCGAACGTCCTCGCCGGCGGCCAGGCCGATGCCGCGGTGCTCTACGAGGTGTTCCGTCCGCCGTACATCGACGAGCACCCGGGCGCCGTCGAACTCGTCACGCTGAAGGACTTCATCCCGTCGTACACCTACCTGCTCGCCTCCCGCAAGGCGGTGGAGGATCCGGCGAAGGCGGCTGCGATCGAGGACTTCGTCACCCGTCTCGTCCGCTCCGGGCAGTGGGTGGACGAGAACCCCGATGCGTTCATCCAGGCCTACTACGTCGACGGGCAGAAGCAGACCCCCGAGTACGGCAAGCAGGCATACGACTCCCAGGGCTTCACCGAATGGATCGAGCCGGCCGGCCAGGCCCAGATCGATCAGCAGGAACAGGCCGACCTGTTCTACGAAGCCGGATTCCTTCCCGAGAAGGTCGACCTCGGCCCGCAGTTCGACCCCGCAGTCACCAGCCGATTCACCACCGCCATTCAGGAGGCACAGCAATGACCATTCTCGAGGACAAGCCGACGATCGATGCCGCCGCGGCGGCGATCTCCGGCAGCATTTCCGTTCATCCTCTCAGCGCGACCATCGGCGCCGAGATCGGCGGCGTCGATCTGGCTCGGCCACTCGCCGACGAGCAGATCGAGTCGATCAGAGAGGCGCTGCGCAAGTGGCGGGTCGTGTTCTTCCGTGGCCAGCACCTCGACCACGCCAGCCAGATCGCCCTCGGCCGACAGTTCGGCGAGCTGACCTACGCCCATCCCCACGACGACACCCCGCCGGACGGCTTCCCCGAGATCTACACGGTCGACCCGGAGCGGTTCACGCAGCACCTCGACACCGCGCAGAAGCGTGAGCTGAAGCGCCGGTACTCGTACACGAGCGGTTGGCACACCGACGTCACCCCCGCGGTGAACCCGCCGGCGGCGTCGATCCTGCGAGCCGAGCGAGTGCCCGAGTACGGCGGCGACACGACGTTCACCAACCTCGTCGCCGCCTACGAGGGACTGTCCGAACCGCTGCGGCGGCTCGCCGACGAGCTGCGCGCCGAGCACTACTACGGCGCCAACGTCGCCCCGCAGGGCACCAAGAGCACGGGCGGCTACTACGGCAGGATCGACGAGAACCGTCTCGTCGCCCACCACCCGGTGGTGCGGGTGATCCCGGAGACCGGCGAGCGGGCACTGTTCGTCAACCCGGTCTTCACCGGGCGGATCGTCGACGTCAACCCCGACGAGAGCCGCCGCCTGCTCGAGCTCTTCTTCGCCCAGATCACGCGGCCGGCGCACACGGTCCGGTTCCGGTGGGACGAGCACAGCGTGGCGTTCTGGGACAACCGGACCACCTCCCACCTCGGCCCGCAGGACCTCGACGACGTCGACGTCGCCCGGGTGCTGCATCGGGTGACCCTCATCGGCGAGGTGCCGATCGGCCCCGACGGGCGCGAGTCGGAGCTGATCGAAGGCGTCCCCTTCCGTGGCGCCCCCGTCTTCGAACCCTCCTCGACGCCCGGAGCGACGTGATGTCCACGGTCACCCCGAACCTCCTCACTCCGAATGTCGTCCCCAATGATCTCGTCGCGGCCCCCGCCCCCCGGGCGGCCGCGACGGGTGAGCCACTGGCTCCCCAGGCAGCCGACCACGCCGATCTCCACGAGGCGTGGCCGGCTGCTCGGCGGGCGCGCGGCCACCGCGTGCCCCGCTGGCTGCGTCGCCTCACCGGTCCGGTGCTGTTGCTCGTGGGCTGGCAGCTGCTGAGCTCGACCGGCGTGGTCAACGAACGGACCCTCGCCGCGCCATCGCAAGTGCTCCAGGCGGGATGGGAGCTGGCCCAGACCGGTGAACTGCAGACCCACCTCGCCGCATCGCTGCAGCGAGCGTTCCTCGGGCTCGCCATCGGGGTCACCGTCGGTGTGGTGCTGGCCGTGATCGCCGGTCTGTTCCGATGGGGCGAGGACATCGTCGATTCGTCGGTGCAGGTATTGCGCTCGGTCCCGGTGCTCGGACTCCTTCCGCTCGTCATCATCTGGTTCGGCATCGGCGAGCAGCCGAAGGTCGCGCTGGTGGCGATCGGCACGATGTTCCCGATCTACATCAACACCTACGCCGGCATCCGCGGCGTCGACGCGAAGTTGATCGAGACGGCCAAGACGTTCGGCGTCGGTCGGTGGCGACTCGTGCGTGATGTCGTCGTGCCGGGCGCGGTGCCCCAGTTCCTCGTCGGGCTGCGCTTCGCCATGACCGCCGCGTGGCTCATCATGATCGTCGCCGAGCAGATCAACGCGAAGAGCGGGCTCGGGTTCCTGATGAACGAGGCCCGCACCTGGTTCCGCACCGACATCATCGTGCTCGCCCTCGTGATCTACGGGATCCTCGGACTGGCGACGGACTCGTTCGTGCGCCTGCTCGAACGACGGCTGCTCTCGTGGCGCCGGGTCTTCGAGGGGACATGAGCGCCGTCATCGCCCGCGGTGTCGGCCGGTCGTTCGACGGCAGGGAGATCTTCTCCGACATCGACCTCGACATCGACCGCAACGAGTTCGTCGCCCTGCTCGGGCGCAGCGGGACGGGCAAGAGCACCCTGCTCCGCGCGCTCGGCGGCCTCGACTCGGAGTACGACGGATCGGTACTCGTTCCCGATGCCCGGTCGGTCGTGTTCCAGGAGCCGCGGCTGCTGCCGTGGCGCCGGGTGCGAGCCAACGTGCAGCTGGGCCTGCCGCGCAACGCCAGGACGCAGCAGCTCGCCGACGAGGCGCTGGCCGAGGTCGGGTTGTCCGGCCACGCCGACGCCTGGCCGGTCACGCTGTCGGGCGGCGAGGCGCAGCGCGTCGCCCTGGCGAGAGCGCTCGTCCGCGAGCCGGAGTTGCTGCTGCTCGACGAACCGTTCGGCGCGCTCGACGCGCTCACCCGATTGAAGATGCACGGGCTGCTCCGCCAGCTGTGCCGCCGCCACCAACCCGCGGTACTGCTCGTGACCCACGACGTCGACGAGGCGATCGTGCTCGCCGACCGCGTGCTCGTGCTCGATGGCGGGCGCTTCCGCTGCGACCGACGGATCGATCTCGACCATCCGCGCGACCGCACCGACCCGGCGTTCGCCGCGCTCCGCGGCGACCTGCTCGAAGCCCTCGGCGTCGACGCCGTCGCCATCTGACAGAACCCGAACCCCCACCCACCACCACCCTGAAGGGACCGCCATGACCATCACCTATCCCGAGACCACCCATTCCGAGACCATCCATCCCGATACCGGCACTCCCGCCGCCGGGATCGCGCTCGACATCCGACCACTGTCCGGCAACATCGGTGCCGAGATCCGTGGCGTCGACCTCAAGCAGCCGCTCGACGCCGAGACGTACGCCGAGATCCGCGCCACGTGGCTGAAGTACAAGGTCGTGTTCTTCCCGGGCCAGCACCTGACGCCCGACGAGCATCGGGCGTTCACCGCCCAGTTCGGCGAGCTGACCCCGGCCCACCCTGTCATTCCCGGCATCGAGGGCTACCCCGAGGTCTTCGAGATCGACTACGGCCGGGCCCGGGAGCTGTACGCCAGCTACGGCGACCTGACCCGCAAGCGGTCACAGGCGGTCAGCTGGCACACCGACGTCACCTTCGTCGCCCGCCCACCGGCCGGCTCGGTGCTCAACGCCATCGTCATCCCGCCGTCCGGCGGCGACACGCTGTGGACGAATCAGGTCGCCGCGTTCGAGGCGCTGAGCCCGGCGCTGCAGGAGTTCCTCTCGACGCTGACCGCCGTGCACGACGGCGCCGCCCAGTTCGGCGACCTGCTGCAGCGCCGCAACGACAACGCTGCCGCTGCCGGTGATGCCGACGGCGGCGCCGAGTGGGACGGCGAGGCGTACGAGGCGCTCACGCCGGTCGAGCACCCCGTCGTGCGCACGCATCCCGAGACCGGCGAGCGGTCGCTGTTCGTCAACCCGGGCTTCACGAGCCACATCGCCGGGCTCGAGCCGGCCGAGAGCCAGGCGTTGCTGACGTTCCTCTACCAGCACTCGACGAGCCCCGAGTTCGTGGTGCGGTACCACTGGACCGCCGGCGACCTCGGCTTCTGGGACAACCGCGCCACGCAACACGCGGTCGTCGGCGACTTCGGGGACCAGGCCCGGGTCATCCAGCGGGTCACGATTCGCGGCGACGTCCCCGTCTGACATTCCCGTCTGGTCCGGGTCGACATCGGGACCGCGTGAGCGTCGGCGAGTACTCCGTCGATCGGCTGGTCGATCAGCCGATCGACAGGTACGCCGACGGATCGCCGGCGAGCGTCTCGCTCGTCCGACCGTCGATCGAACGGGCGACGTCGCCGACGAGCGTCACCCGCTGGACACGTCGCGGCTGGTCGCCGTAGTCGTCGATCGCATAGTGCTGGGTGGCCTGGTTGTCCCAGATCACGACGTCGCCGGCGCGATACCTCCAGCGGACGGTGTTCTCGGGACGGGTCACGTGGGCCTGGAACGTCCGGATGAGATCGGCGGACTCCTGCGACGACAGACCCTCGATCCGACCGGCGAACCCTCCCAACAGCAGCGAACGACGGCCGGAGACCGGATGCACCCGCACGAGCGGATGGAGCGCGGCGAAGCCGCTCGAGTGGAACGCCGACGTGTACGAGCTGCCGGCGGTGGTCATGCTGCCGTAGTCGGCGGCGTTGGAGTGTCGAACCCACAGTCCGTCGGCCAGTGACCGGAGGTGATCGGGGAGCTCGTCGTAGGCCGATTCGGTGTTCGCCCACATCGTGTCGCCGCCGACCGGCGGGATGATCACGGCGTTCAGGATCGACGCGCGTGGCGGGCGGGCGACGAAGGTCACGTCGGTGTGCCACACGTTGGCCCGCGCGCCCGATTGGGCATCGAGTTCGAACACGTGCGGGTGGCCCCCCAGCGACGGCACGGTGGGGTGGGCCATCGTCGGCGTGCCGAGGCGGCGGGCGAACGCGACGTGCGATTCCGGGTCGAGGAACTGGCCCCGGAAGAAGAGCACCTTGTGCTCGACGAGCGCCGCGGCGATCGCGGCGATCGTCTCGTCGTCGACCGATTCAGCGTCGACCGACCGCGACAGGTCGAGGTGACGGATCTCGGCGCCGATACGGCCGGCCAGGGGTTCGATGTCGAGTGCGGTTGCGGTGGCGACGGTGTTCATGCATTGGAGTCTGTCACCGCTGCTGCGTAAACCCGACTGAATTGCTCCACTTTCAGGGCTGATACGGTCGTGCCTGGTGAGGATCACGCACAAGGTCGACTACGGCGTGCGGGTGATGGCCACGATCGCAATCCTCGAACGCGACGATCCGGGTCGGCCCGTCACCCGTGCCGTCCTCGCCGAACGGGACGACGTGCCACCCGGGATTCCTGTTCGACATCCTCCGCCAGCTCCGCAACGGTGAACTCGTGCGCAGCGTCCGCGGCGGCGATGGTGGCTGGTTGCTCGCCCGGCCCGCCGACACGATCACGGTCGCCGACGTGATCAGAGCACTCGAAGGCCCGCTTGCATCGGTGCGCGGGGTGCGCCCCCACGAGCTGGCAGCTGAGGGCGGACACGAGCCGTTCATCTCGATGTGGATCGCCGTGCGTTCCGCCCTGCGATCCGTCCTCGAACACGTCACCGTTGCCGACCTCGCGAACGGTTCGCTGCCCGACGACATCGCCGTTCTGGCCGCGCAACCCGATGCGTGGGACCCGCACCGCTAGAAACGACGCGCAGTTCCCCTCCGAAAAATGCCCCGATTCGTTCGCTCAGCGCGCGAATCGGGGCATTTTTCGGCGTGATCGCCGCTCGACGAACGGCTCAGGTGCGAGTGGCGACCTGCCCGGCGCGGGCGTCGGCCGTGTACCCGTTGTCGGCGCTCCAGGTGACCTCGCCGTTGACCACGACGGTGTCGACGCCTTCTTGGTGGCGGATCCAACGGACGCCGTCGCCGGGGAAGTCGTCGGAAGCGATCTCGGGTCCGCGTCCGATGTTGTCGGCGTCGAACACCACGACGTCGGCGGCGTTGCCGGCGGCCAGCAGGCCGCGGCCGTTCAAGCCCCAGATCGTCGCTGGGTCGAGCGTGATCTTCTTCACCGCCGCTTCGAGGGTGAGCGACTTGGTGCCGCGCACGAACTCGGAGAACAGGAAGCCGGTGTCACCGAACGTGGAGAACGACCCGACGTGAGCGCCCCCATCGGAGGCGCCGACATGCACGTACGGGATGCGCCAGCAGATCACCGACGACGGGGGAGTTGTCGTGACCGATCGACTCGCGGATGAACCAGGTGCCGAGATCCTCGTCGAGCACCAGGTCGAGGATCGTCTCACCGTGCGACGTGCCGCGGTCGCGGGCGATGTCGTCGACGCTGCGGCCGATCAGGTCGTTGTTGCGCTCGTGCACCACGTCGCGCACCACGAACCCGCCGGCACCGAGGCCACCGCCGGGCCGCTTGGCCATCGAGTCCATCTCGTCGACCAATGCCTGGCGCTGGTCGGCCACGGCCGTCAACTTGTCGGCGCGATCGCGGATCGATGCGACCTTCCACCACGCCGGCATGCTCAGCAACATCAGGCTGCGCTGATCGAGCGTGAAGCTGATGTCGATCGGACGGGTCTGCACCTGTGGCCACACGTCGGCGCCACGGGCCCGGGCGTCTTCCACGGCGCCCATGATCCGGTTGACGCCCTGGCTGTTCGCGTCGGAGTGGAACAGCGGCGACAGCGTGGTCGTGATGCCGTGACGCAACGACAGGTCGGCGAGTTGCTCGACGCGGGCGATCGTCAGCTCGGTGTCGTAGAACTCGTGAACGATCTGCAGGACCGCGTCGCGTTCACCGAGCACCGCCGACAGCGCGTCGAGCTCGGCCGGCGCCGCCCAGCGGCTCGGCACCGGCCGGTAGTTCTCGTCGATGTCGACGAAGCTGGTGCTCAGGCCGACCGCGCCGGCGTCGAGACACACGCGCAGCAGGTCGCCCATCGCGGCGATCTCCTCCGCGGTCGCGGCCCGCTCCTGGGCGTCCGGGCCCATCACGTACATGCGCAACACCGAGTGACCGACGAGCGGTGCGACGTTCAACGCGATGTTCTCGGCCAGCGCGTCGAGCCAACCGCCGAACCCTTCACCCCACCGCCAGTCGACCCCGGCATCGAAGGCGGCTTCGGGCATCTCCTCGATCAGGCGGAACATGCTGCTGAACGCGGCACGCTGTTCGGCCCGCAGGGGTGCGAGCGACAACGAGCAGTTGCCCGGGACCACGGTGGTGACGCCGTGCTCGATCGCCGGGAACGCGTACGGGTCGAAGCAGAGCTGGGCGTCGTAGTGGGTGTGCGGATCGATGAACCCGGGAGCGACCACCCGGCCGGTCGCATCGAGCACCCGGTGCGCGTCGCCGGCGCGCCCACCGACGGCGACGACCTTGCCGCCCAGGATCGAGATGTCGCCGTGGCGGCCGGGAAGCCCCGAGCCATCGACGATCAGTCCGTTACGGATGACGAGATCGAG
This sequence comes from Ilumatobacteraceae bacterium, assembly GCA_963752815.1. Classification (GTDB taxonomy): domain Bacteria; phylum Actinomycetota; class Acidimicrobiia; order Acidimicrobiales; family Ilumatobacteraceae; genus Sva-07. The sequence goes on from CAVVZI010000015.1 coordinate 1,216,455, forward strand.
CATGTGTTTCTCCCTACTTGGCGAATTCTGTCTTGGCGAATTCTGTTTGGTCGAGTTCTGATTGATCGGTGTCTTGTCGTCGGAGTGCCGGGAGCACGATGCTCCACGGCTGTCCCACCAGCTCGTCGAGCGAGCTGACACCGGCGCGGTCGAGCGAGGCCGTGCAGGACTCCTCGTCGAGCGAGATCGTCGACGTGCCGCCGTTCTCGTAGGTGAACTCCACCTCGATCTCGGCACGTCCGTCGTGGCCACCGACAACGGTGGCGCGGCGTGATGGTCGCGGTCATCGAGCCGGCGGTGGCTCGGTGAACACGACGTCGCTCGGCAGCAGACCGATGGTCCGGCGCGCCGCGAGATGCAGGTTCCACGACAGCAGCTGCTGGTCGGCGCCCTCCACACCCGGCAACTCCCGCGCGGCGATTGCCGCGAGATCGTCGCCCGCCTCGGGGAACACGTGCTGTCGGGCCGTCATGCCGCGCGAGCGTAGGTTGATCTCGTGTCATCGCTCGTGTCGGAGCAAGACCGTCGGGGAGTCGTCAGGCGTCGCGCACGAGTTCGACGAACGTTCGCCCCTCGTCGACCGGGACCGGTGCGCCGGTCGTCACCTCGTTGAAGGTGAACGCGTCGTAGGCCGTCGGGCGCGACCAGGTGACCGCGATCGCCCGCCCGTCGCGATGGACGACCCCCCGGCCGGTCCCGACCGAGATCGGGTTGGGCGAGCGATTGTCGACCGGCGACGGCACGTGGCGGACGAACAGTTCGACCACCGAGGCGGCAGTGATCCGGGCGCCGGACGCGGCGACGTGGTCGGCGCCGTCCTGGGAGCGCAGATACGTCCCGGTCGTCGGGTCCCAGGTCCAATCGATCCTGACGCCGTCCATCGTCACCGGGAACGTCGTGTCGACGCCGGCCGCAATGCCGGCGGGCAGCGTCCAAGCCCGGTCGATGGTCCAGAGCGGTCGCCCGGGCCCGGCCGATGTGCTGGTCGCGACCGCGCACGGGAGGTCGACGAGCAGATTGTGCGGCGCCGGTCGATCGGCGGCCCGTCGGTAGCACGGCGAGTGCTGGGCGTTGAAGTCGACCAGGACGCCCGAACTCGCTGCTGACGTGACCCACGCGGTGACCCCGACGTTGGCGCCCGAGAATCCGAAGATCGGCCGGTTCATGCCCGTGAGCAGATCGAGATCGGATGTGCGTGCCGAGCGCACGGGTCCGACCTCGGGAACGTTGGTCTGGAAGAGCGCGACGAAGCGCGTGACGCCCTCGACGTTCTCCTCGATGATCCCGTCAGCGAGGTCGAGGTTGAGCTGCGGCCGGGCGAGCCGGAAGTTGTCGATCTTGATCGCCACGATCGGCCGGTTCGTCACGTCCGCGCCGGCCGGTCGACCGGTGAGCGCGGCGACACCGTTGAGCGCCGGGGCCGGGGTGAACGGGGGCCACACGGGCACCGGACCGATCGACGGCAGCTCGGCCGTCGTCGTGCCCGTGCGGGTGTCGGTCCGCTGGTTGGGGAACGACGTGATCCCCACGCCGGACACGGCGTTGAGGTCGACGATCAGGTCGACCGCAGACCTCGTGAGAAAGCACACGTCGCCGTCCGCGTCGGCCTGCACGATCAGCCGGTTCGACGCAGCGGGCGTGACGGTGCCGTCGTAGTTGAGGTCGGACTTCGTGACCTCGCCCCCGGGAACCCGCGGCACCCCGTTGTCGCACCCATAGGCGGTCACGTATCCCGAGTCCGACGCCCGATCGACGGTCAGCTGGCCGATCACGGTCTTGCCGCCGACGGCCTCGGGCACGGCGATCCGGAGGACTCCACCGGCGGCGACCTGCGGTGCGCCACCCCGGACCCGGGTGTCGGTCCGGCGGTTCGGGAACGAGCGGATCCCGACGTCGGCGGTCGCGTTCAGATCGATGATCATGTCGACGGGGGAGAACGCTCGGAAGCACACCTCGCCGTCGGCGTCGGCCTGCACGATCAGCCGGTTCGACGCGGCGGCCATCACGCGACCGTCGTAGTTCACATCCGAGCGGGTCGGAACGCCGTCGTCGCACCCGTAGGCGGTGACGTATCCCGTGTCGGACACACGATCGACGGTCAGCTGGCCGATCACGGTCTTGCCGCCGACGGCTTCGGGCACGGCGACGCGCACGACACCGCCCGCGCTCACCTGCGGTGCACCCGAACGCACACGGGTGTCGATACGGCGGTTGGGGAACGAGTTGATCCCGACGTCGAACGAGACGGCGTTGACGTCGACGATCAGGTCGACGCGGGCGCTCGTGTAGAAGCACACCTCGCCGTCGGCGTCGGCTTGCACGATCAGCCGGTTCGACGCGGCGGGCGTGACGCGGCCGTCGAAGTTGACGTCGGACCGGGTGGTGGTGCCGCTCGAATTGGTCGGGATGCCGTCGTCGCACCCGTACGCCGTGACGAATCCCGGCTCGGTGGCCCGGTCGACGGTCAGCTGGCCGATCACCGTCTTGCCACCGATGGCGTCGGGCACCGGGACCCGCACGACCCAGCCCGCCGGCACCGAACCTGTCGCAGCCTCGGCCTGTCCGTGGGGCAGGACGGCGATCGCCGCCGTCGTGGCGAGCGCGGCCGCCAACAGCACCTCGCCCAACATCACCCGAAGCGGCATCGACGCGACGGTACTTCCCCCGCGCCCGCCCGTGCCCGCGGAGCCAGACATCGTTTGCGTCGGGATTTCCGAGGGCCGGTCCTCAGAAATCCTGACGCAAACGTGGATTGGACGTCCCGCGGTTGAGTCGGCGCGGGGTCAGCGGTGGCCGGAGGCGCCGATGTCGAGGGGGTCGCGTTCGAAGGCGAACGGATTGTTCGGCCAGTCGATGCCGTCGGCCAGATCGGCGAGGCGGCGCCCGATCTCCGGCACGAACTTGAAGCCGTGGCCGCTGAAACCGAGGCCGATCACGACCGGACCCGCACGATCCATCACGAACATGTCGTCCGGGTACGCCGCGTAGAGGCACGTCGTCGAACCGACCGGCGTCGGCACGACCGCCGGCAGGCGCGTGCGCACCCAGGCGAGGAATCGCTCCCATGCCGCCGGGTCGGGCGAGTCCGGCGGTGCATCGGGATCGATCACGGCCCCGGTGTGGTGCTCGCCGACCTTGAGCAGCCCGTCCGGTGTCGGCAGGCCGTACACGGCAGGCTCCTCCCGGATGATGAACGTCGGGAACGGCGCGTCCGACGACCACGCCTCGCCGAACTCGAAGAACCCGACCCGTTCCTGGGTCACCCGCATCGGCGACAACGTCGCGTGCTCGCCCAGCGCCGCGGCGATCCACGGCTCGGCGCCCCACGCGCCGGCCGTGATGACGCACCGGTCGGCGCGGATCCGTCCCGCCGGATGATGGACGATCACGCCGCCGTCACCGTCGATCAGATCGATGCCGGTCACGCCGCTGCCGGCGCGGATGTCGGCACCCGACCGCTCGGCGAGCGCGCGCAGGGCGACGAGCGATCGGTCGGCGTTCACGGTCCACGTTCGGGGCTGGTACAGCACGTCGGTCTCGAAGCGGAACCACGGACCACGGTCACCGGCGAAACGCACCGCCGCTTCGTCGGCCGTCAAACGCTCGGTGGCGATGCCGACCGCGGCGCACTGGGTCGCGATGGCGTCGAGTTCAGCGGACGTCCCGGCGTCGAGGCCGCTGGTCGGCGTCAGCAAGGCGGTACCGGCGTCGTGCTCCAGCCGCCTCCAGCCGTCGAGCGCGGCAACCGCCATCTCCACGTGGACAGGATCGGCGTAGGCCATCCGGACGATGCGCTCGGTGCCGTGCGACGATCCGCGGATGTGGCCGTGGTCGAACTTGTCGAGGCCGATGACGTGCCGACCGCGACCGGCAAGTTCGCGAGCGGTGGCGAGGCCGGCCGCGCCACAGCCGATGATCACGACGTCGGCGTGTTCGTCGCCGTCGTGGGGCGAGGGCGACGGGGAGTCCACGGCCGGATTGTAGGAGCGGGGAGGACCGCGGCCTGCACAACTAGCGTGCACGTCGATGCGGATCTCCGAGCGGGTCGACAACGCCGTTCGGGCGATGGCCGAACTGGCCGCGAGCGATGGGTCCGAGCGCAAGGCCGAGGCGATCGCCACGAGCCAGGACATCTCCCTCAAGTACCTGCTCGACATCTTCCGCGACCTGAAACGGGCATCACTCGTGCGGTCGAAGCGCGGTCCGGACGGCGGCTTCGTCCTCGCCCGGCCGGCAACGGACATCTCGCTGGCCGACATCTTCCGCGCCGTCGACGGTCCGCTCGCCGACGTGCACGACGAGAGCGTGCGCGGCCTCGAATACCCGGCGCCGGCGGAATCATTGCCCGAGGTGTGGATGGCCGTCCGGGCCAGCCTGCGCAGCGTGCTGGAGACCGTGAGCATCGCCGATCTCGTCGCTCACGACCTACCCGCGGACGTGACCGAACTCGCCGCCACGTACCTGGAGACGACCCACCAGCGCTACGGCGACCAGCGCGCCCACCGCTGAGCCGCCGGTCGAATTCCGGTATTCCCCGTAGGATTTGTGGACAATGCGTCGGAACGACCGACGTGCTGATCCGTATCAGGAGACCGCGTGCCGACCACGGCCAACACGACTTCGAACGAGCGCTTGGCCGCCGGCCGGCTGACGCATCTCCAGCGGCTCGAGGCCGAAGCGATCCAGATCATGCGCGAGGCGGTGTCGGAGAGCGACAACCCGGCGATGCTCTACTCGATCGGCAAGGACAGCTCGGTCATGCTGCACCTGGCGATGAAGGCCTTCTACCCGTCGAAGCCGCCGTTCCCGTTGGTGCACGTCGACACCACCTGGAAGTTCCAGGACATGTACCAGTTCCGCGACGACACGGCGGCCCGACTGGGCGTCGAACTCGTGGTGCACCAGAACCCGGAGTGCGTGGCGCGCGGCATCAACCCGTTCGACCACGGCTCGGCGGTGCACACCGACATGTGGAAGACCGAGGGTCTCAAGCAGGTCATCGACGACAACAAGTACGACCTCTGCTTCGGCGGGGCCCGTCGTGACGAGGAGAAGTCCCGGGCCAAGGAGCGGATCTTCTCGGTCCGCTCGGCGCAGCACCAGTGGGACCCGAAGCGCCAACGACCGGAGTTGTGGCAGATCTACAACGGCCGGCGCTCCAACGGCGAGACGCTGCGCGTGTTCCCGATCTCGAACTGGACCGAACTCGACGTGTGGCAGTACATCCACCTCGAACAGATCCCGATCGTGCCGCTCTACTACTCGGCGCTGCGGCCGGTGGTCGATCGCGACGGCACGCTGATCATGGTCGACGACGACCGGATGCCGCTGCGTGACGGCGAGGTGCCCGAGATGCGTTCGATCCGGTTCCGCACGCTCGGTTGCTACCCGTTGTCGGGGGCGATCGAGAGCGAAGCGGACGACGCTGCTGGACATCATCCAGGAGATGCTGCTGGCCACGACGTCGGAGCGGCAGGGGCGGATCATCGACTTCGACAGCGCCGGCTCGATGGAGAAGAAGAAGCAAGAGGGGTACTTCTGATGGCGCACGCCTCGGACCTCATCGCCGTCGACATCGACGAGTACCTGCGTTCGCACCAGTACAAGAGCCTGCTGCGGTTCATCACGTGCGGCAGCGTCGACGACGGCAAGAGCACGCTCATCGGGCGGCTCCTCTACGAGTCGCACCTCGTGTTCGAGGATCACCTGGCCGCGCTCGAAGTCGACTCCGCCAAGGTCGGCACGCAGGGCGGCGACCTCGACTTCGCGCTGCTGCTCGACGGGCTCACGGCGGAGCGTGAGCAGGGCATCACGATCGACGTCGCCTACCGGTTCTTCTCCACCGAGCGCCGCAAGTTCATCGTGGCCGACACGCCGGGCCACGAGCAGTACACCCGCAACATGGTGACCGGCGCCTCGACCGCCGACGTCGCGGTGATCCTCGTCGACGCCCGCAAGGGCATGCTCACCCAGACCCGCCGCCACAGCTACCTCGTGTCGCTCCTCGGCATCAAGCGGGTCGTGGTGGCGATCAACAAGATGGACCTCGTCGACTACTCGCACTCGGTCTACACCTCGATCGCCGAGGACTACCTCGAGTTCGCCGCCCGGATCGGCCTCGACGACGTCACGTTCATCCCGCTGTCCGCGCTGCGCGGCGACAACATCATCGAGCCGAGCGTCCACACCCCCTGGTACCACGGCCCGACGCTGCTCGGCTATCTCGAGACGGTGCCGGTCGACGACGAGGTGGCCGACGGACCGTTCCGCATGCCCGTGCAGTGGGTGAACCGCCCGAACCTCGACTTCCGCGGATTCTCCGGACGCATCGTCGGTGGCACGATCCGACCGCGGCGATCCCATCCGCGTCCTGCCGTCGGGTACCACCAGCACCGTCGACCGCATCGTCACGATGGACGGCGATCTCGACGAGGCGATCGCCGGCCAATCGGTCACGCTCACCCTCGCCGACGAGATCGACGCCAGCCGCGGTGACGTGATCTGTGCCGCGGCGACGCCCGCCGAGGTGGCCGACCAGTTCGAGGGCCACGTCGTGTGGATGCACGAGGACCCCATGCTGCCCGGACGCCCCTACCTGATGAAGATCGGGGCCCGCACGGTCGGCGTCACGCTCGGTCATCCGAAATACCGCGTCGACATCAACAACCTCGACCATCTCGCCGCGACCACGCTCGAACTCAACGAGATCGGCGTGTGCAACGTCAGCCTCGACCGGCCGATCCCGTTCGACCCGTACGCCGACAACCGCGACACCGGTGGCTTCATCATCATCGACAAGCTGACGAACGTCACCGTCGGGGCCGGTCTCCTGCACTTCGCGCTGCGCCGTTCGCACAACATCCACTGGCAGGACGTCCGGGTCGACAAGGACGCCCGCGCCGCGCAGTCGAACCACCGGCCCGCGGTCGTGTGGCTGACCGGGCTGTCGGGTGCCGGCAAGTCGACGATCGCCAACATCGTCGAATCGAAACTGCACACGCTTGGTGTGCGGACCTACCTGCTCGACGGCGACAACGTCCGCCACGGCCTCAACCGCGACCTCGGCTTCACCGACGCCGACCGCGTGGAGAACATCCGCCGCATCGCCGAGGTGTCGGCGCTCATGGTCGACGCCGGCCTCGTGGTGCTGGTGTCGTTCATCTCCCCCTTCCGCGCCGAGCGGCGACTCGCCCGCGATTGTGTCGACGACGGCGAGTTCATCGAGGTGCACGTCGACACGCCGCTCGCCGTCGCCGAGGAGCGTGACCCGAAGGGTCTCTACGCCAAGGCGCGCCGCGGCGAGCTGGCGAACTTCACCGGCATCGACTCGCCCTACGAAGCACCCGAGCACCCCGAGGTTCGCGTCGACACCGGCGCGACCACCGCCGAGGAAGCTGCGGAGGGGATCGTCGCCGCACTCCGCGATCGCGGCATCATCAGCTGAACGCGCCGCCCGTTGTCAGGGCCAGGCGATGTCGGCGGGTCGTCGTGGTTCGTCGGCTCGCATCCGCTCGTGGTAGCCGGGTGGGGTGCCGAAGCTGACCCATTTCATGTCGAGGCGTTGACCGAGGGGATGCTGATAGGTCCCCGTGATCGGTGGTGGAGCGGCCCCGGGGGGCTTCGGTTTGGCCCCGCTGGCGGTGATCACCCGGCCGTCGGCGTCGGTGAAGACGACCCCGCCGGGGAGGTCGGCGTTGCCGGTGATGCCCAACTTGCCTTGGTGGTGCAACCGGTGGTGGTGCGGACAGAGGCAGATCAAATTCCAGGTGTCCGACCGGCCGCCGTCTTCCCAGTGGATGATGTGGTGCACCTCGATGTGCTGGTCGCAGCCACAGCCGGGAATCCCGCAGCCCCCGTCACGCAGGATCACGACACGGCGGGTGCGGTCCGGGACGATGTGTTGGGTTCGACCGACCGACACCGGGACACCATCGGTCCAGAACACCGGTGACAGGAGCCCGTCGCAGGTGAGGTAGCGGCGGATCGCGTCGGGCAGGTGGAAGCCGGTCTCGTCGGTGCAGCGCCCGTCGGTGTGCAGGTGCAGGTTGATCCGCCACCGGTTGCGACGCTCCGGACTGTCGATGGCACCCAGGGATCGTTGGGCGATCTCGACGAGGGCGTCGGGCCAGGTGGCGTCGGAGTGTCCGTGTTGGAACAGGTGGTCCTTGGCTTCGCGGAGGGCGTTGTCGATGATCATCCCGGCCTGTTGGTCGGCTTCGAGATGCAGGTGGAAGCGGCCGTCGTCACCGAACCAGAACCGGCACGAATCCTCAACGGCCGAGACCACTGGTTCGGGTTCGACGGGTTCGGTGGTGGCCTCGGCCGGTTCGGGTTGGTCCTGTTCGACAGAGTCGGGGAACCGGTACTTGCCGAGGACTGCGCTGCAGTTGGCGCACGGTGAGCATCGGGGCGAGTTCGGCGACCCGATGGTCGGCCCACGCCGGTGTCTTGCGGACGATGGCGGTCATCTGATCGAGCGAGAGCTCACCGCGGTCGAACGTGTCGACGCATTCGGGCAGTTCGTCGACACGGTTGGCGATGGTGGCGATCTGATGGGCGTGGGCGGCGCTGATCCCGGTGCGCCAGCACAGGTACTGCTCGATGGTGTGGATGCCGGGAACCTGCCAGGTGCCGGGGTTGGCGAGCAGTCGGGCGGTGACGCCGACGAGGCGGGCGTGTTGGGCGTTGAGGAATCCGGCGATCTCGTCCAACTCATCCTCGAGTCGGTGGTCGAGGTGTTCGTCGAGCGCCAGCACGGAACCCATGAAAGCAGGATACCAACGTATGTACGATATAGGCCTATCAATCGTATACATGTTCGAGATGCCAACGCCGTGAGTATCGGCCGCGGCGATGGTTCGATGAGGGAACGGACCGAGTGCTGGACGGCTCGCTCATCGCTGGTTTGAGCGTCGGTCCATACTTCCCGGGTGACCGTCGAGTCGTCGGGTGTGAGCGAGATGCCGATCCGGCACGCCACCTGGATCGAACTGTTCTTCGACCTGGTGGCGGTTGCCGGCGTCGCCCAACTCACGCACGTGTTGCGCGGCGAGACCGATCACGGCGGCTTCTGGATGTGGCTGCTGCTCTTCGTCGCCTTCTGGATGGCGTGGTCGTGCATGACGGTGTACGGCGACATCGCCGCCGACCGCGTGCAGCTCGGGGTGATGCTCGTCGGCATGGTCTGCCTCGGGGTGATGACCGCCGCCGTCCCCGAGATCGACGAACACGCGCGGACCTTTGCGATCGCGTACGTGATCCTGCGGATGATGGCGGGACACGTGTGGAAGCGGGGCGTGGTCATCGTCGACCTCCCGACGATCCAACTGCTCGGTGGTGTCGTGCCGTGGATCGTGTCCTGGTGGACGCACGACCCGGCGCGCTACGTGCTGTGGGCGGCTGGTCTGACCATGGACCTGCTCGCCATTCTCTCGCTCTCGGCCGAACGGCTCATGGAGGGAGCAATCCAACGCGTCGAGCGTCGCGGGCGCGGGCGTGCGCGCCCCGATCAGCCGGAATTGGAGGGCGCCCGCATCGACAGCGACCACCTCGGGGAACGACTTGCCCTGTTCGTACTGATCGTGCTGGGTGAGGGAGTGGTCGCGGTGGTCCTGGCGTCGTCGGAGCCGGAGTGGAACCGGCAGTTGTTCGTCACCGCGATGTCGGCGTTTGCCCTGCTGGTCGGTGTCTGGGCGGTCGCTGTCGAATTCGGATTCGCCGGGATCCCGAGCCTGCGGCCCGATGCCGTGCCACCCCGGATCGTCATGGCCTTGCATCTCGTGACGAGCGGCGCTGTCGCAGCAGTAGTGGCAGCGGTCGGGCTGGCGATGGACGATCCGACCGAGCACATGTCGGCCGGCACCGCTGTGCTGTTGGGTGGTGCCGTCGCGTTGTTCAGCGCGGTCGCCGCGGTGGCCGCCCGGCGGAGCGACCCGGGCTGGCGATGGTTCCGATCGTGGCAGATCCCGGCAGCGGTCGGTGCCGCCATCCTGGCTGTGCTCGGCCCGCAGCTCCCCGTGGGGGTCGTGCTGGGTTCGGTCGCCGTCGTGTTCCTCGTGGTCGCCGCGCAGGCCGACCGTCGACGGCGCGGGTGACGGAATCCTGAACGGGCGATGCGATGATGAGCCGATGTACGACGAGATCCTGTACGAGGTGAACGACCCGGTGGCCGTCATCACGCTGAACCGTCCCGAGGCGCTCAACGCCTGGACCAACTCGATGGGTGACGAGATCAACGACGCGATGCAGCGCGCCGCCGGGGACAGATCGGTCGTCGGCATCGTCGTGACTGGTGCGGGCCGGGCCTTCTGTGCCGGCGCCGACATGAACCTGCTCAGCGGTATCGCGGCCGGCGGTGACGGTGGCGGAGTGGCGTCAGAACCTGCTGCGGCACGGACGCCGGACGCCGAACCCGACGGGGACTTCGCTGGGCGGTTCCCCTCGCTGATGGCGATCGACAAGCCGATCATCGCGGCCATCAACGGCGCGGTCGCTGGGATGGCATATCCGTTCGCGCTGTGCTGCGACCTGCGCGTGGTCACGCCCGACGCGCTGTTCCTCACTGCATTCGCGCAGCGTGGTCTGATCGCCGAATGGGGACTCAGCTGGGTCCTGCCGCGCCTCGTCGGGCCGGCGGTGGCGCTCGACCTGCTGTTCTCGTCGCGGCGCGTGAAGGGTGACGAGGCGCTGGCCCTCGGCCTCGCCAACTACCTCGTCGAGCCGGACGAGCTGCTCGGCTTCTGCCGCGACTACATCGTCGACCTCGCGACCAGATGTTCGCCGGCCTCGATCGCGGTGATGAAGCGCCAGGTGTACGAGCAACTCCACGCGGGACTGGGCTCCGCCGAGCGCGACGCGCAACGTCTGATGGCGGCGAGCTTCGGTCGGCCGGACTTCGCCGAAGGCGTGCGCTCCTTCGTCGAGAAGCGTCCGCCGCAGTTCCCCCGCCTCGGCGACTGAACGCGCGCCACCGGACCCGGACCCCCTGGCGCGCGGACCTGGACGGCGGCTTGGTCGAACCAGCCGCGTTCGTCAACAATTGAGCCCATGCATCTGGCATCGCTCGTCGAAATGGTCGAATCGGGCTTCGACGACCGTGTGCTGCTCGGCGGTTCCGACGCGCTCGTGACCGGCGCCGAATTCGGCCGGCTCGTCCGGCGCGGGGCGTCGACCCTCGCCGGCCACGAGGCACTCGTGTACGTCGGTGAGAACCACCCGCTGCTCCCGGTGGCGTTGTTCTCCGCCGCCTGGGCCGGCATCCCGTTCGTGCCGGTGAACTACCGCCTCGAGAACGACCAGCTCAACGCCTTGGTCGCCCGCCAGCCCGGTGCGCTCGTGCTGACTGACGCCACCACCGCACCGCGCATCACGACCGGTGCACCGGTCGTCGTGTTCGACGACTGGCTCGAGTCGCTGCCGGCCGACGTGCCTGCCATCGACCCGCCGTTCGACGACGACGACGTCGCCGTCGTGCTCTACACGAGCGGCACCACGTCCGAACCGAAGGCGGCGTTGCTGCGCCACCGTCACCTCATGGCGTACCTCCTCGGCTCCGTCGAGTTCGGCGGCGCCGGCGAGGACGAAGCGGTTCTCGTGGCCGTCCCGCCCTATCACGTGGCCGGTATGGCGAACATGTTGTCGAACACCTTCGCCGGTCGTCGCCTCGTGTACTTGCGCGCCTTCGACCCCGCGGTGTGGCTCGAAACGGTCCGCCGCGAACGCATCACCAACGCGATGGTCGTGCCGACGATGCTTGCGCGCATCGTCGAGGCGGTGAGCGACGAGACCGCCGACGTGCCGACGCTGCGGTCGTTGTCGTACGGCGGTGCCAAGGTGTCCGAGCGCGTGCTCCTCGACGCGCTGCGCCTGTTCCCCGACGTCGGTTTCGTGAACGCCTACGGCCTCACCGAGACCGCCTCGACGATCGCCGTGCTCGGCCCCGACGACCATCGTGCCGCCGTCGAATCCGACGATCCTGCCGTGCGTCGACGGTTGTCGTCGGCCGGGCAGGTGCTGCCGATGGTGGAGATCGAGGTACGCGACGACCTCGACCAACCGCTCCCGCCCGGCGAGGTCGGCATGATCTACCTGCGCGGCGAACAGATCTCGGGCGAGTACGCCACCGGGAGCCTCCTCGACGAGGCCGGGTGGTTCTGCACCCGCGATCGCGGCACGGTCGACGAGGCGGGCTACCTGTTCATCGAAGGCCGCTCCGACGACACGATCATCCGCGGCGGCGAGAACATCGCGCCGGCCGAGATCGAGGAGGTGCTGCTCGCGCACGATGCGGTCTCGGAGGTGTGCGTCGTCGGCGTGCCCGACGACGAGTGGGGCCAGCGCATCGTCGCCGCCGTCGTGCTGCGCGACGGCGAGGACGCGTCTGCCGATGATCTGCGTGACGCCGTCAGGAGCAAGTTGCGCAGTCTGAAGACGCCCGAAGAGATCGTGTTCCGCAACGAACTCCCGCACACCGAGACCGGCAAGATGCTGCGCCGGGTGGTGTTGCAGGAGCTCACCGATCCGGCCTGACCACCGTCTCGTCGCCGCAGTGGAGTGCAGCGGACCGGTGCGCTACCGTCGGTTCCTGCACAACGGTGTCGGCGTCGCTGCCCACCAACCATCCGAACGTCCGAAGGAATCGACATGTCCATCGCCCTGAAGCCCGGTACCCGCCTGTTGAGCGCCGTCTGCGCCACCGAGATGATCGCGGTGCGCGCACCGGGCGGCGAGGTCGACGTCACGATCGGTGGCGCGCCGCCGGTACTCGACGCCGCCGAGCGCGGTGATGGCCCCGTCGCCGAGGGATTCGGCGGTGGAACGGCGATGGGCAAGCGCTACGTCGACGCCGACGAGACGATCGAGTTGCTCTGCACCAAGCCCGGTGACGGCGTGCCCGCGCTCGACGGTACGCCGCTGGTGTTGAAGGACGCCAAGCCGCTCCCCGCCAGCGACTGAATCCGCCTCGCCGCCGATGCCGCGTGCGCGTTCGGATCAGCCGGGGTCGGACTCGGCGCCCGGTCGGCGGAGACCTCGGTACGCGTCGGCCGCAGCGATCTCGCCGGTGACCACGCCGTAGATCGCTTCGCAGACGGGCAGTTCGAGATCGAGGCGAGCGGCGAGATCGTGCACCGTGATCGCGGCTTTCACCCCTTCGGCAACCATCGTCATCCCACCGAGGACCTCCTCGAGCGAACACCCGCGTCCGAGCTTCTCGCCGACGGTGCGATTGCGGCTGTGGGGGCTGATACACGTCGCGATGAGGTCGCCCATCCCGGCGAGTCCGGCGAGCGTGCTCGGCTCGCCACCCATGGCCACGCCCAGTCGGGTGAACTCGGCGAGCCCGCGGGTCATCACGGCGGCGCGCGTGTTGTCGCCGACCTCGAGCCCTTCGGCGATGCCGCTGGCGATCGCCACGACGTTCTTCAACGCGCCGCCGAGTTCGCAGCCGATCACGTCGCCGTTGGTGTAGATCCGCAACAGGCCACTCTGCAGGGTGCGTTGCAGCGCGGCCGCAACTGCGAGATCCTCGGTGGCGATCACGCTCGCCGCGGCATTGCCCTCCATGATCTCGCGGGCGATGTTCGGGCCGGTCAGCGCGGCGGCCGGATGGCCCGGCAGCTCCTCCTTGATCAGCTGGGTCATCCGGAGCAACGTTCCCTGCTCGAGCCCTTTCGTCAGGCTCACGACCGGGATCCACGGATGCACGAACGGCCGCGCCGCCCGCAACGTGTCGCGGAAGGCGTGCGACGGAACGCCGACGATGAGCAGCTCCGCCTGCCCGACGGCCTTCGACAGGTCGTCCGTGGCGTCGAGCCGTGCCGGCAGCGTGTACTCGCTGAGGTACTTCGGATTCCGCCGGTTGAGGCGGATCTCGTCGGCGACGGCCGGGTCTCGCGCCCAGATGATCGTCGGATGCCGACGCGCCACGAGTGATGCGACGGTCGTCCCCCACGACCCCGCGCCGAGCACGGTGATCTTCATGTTCCCCCTTGGCTGGTCGGTTCGCTCACCGCGCCCCGCGCTTCATCGACCTTGTCTACCACTGGGCACGGCGGGACGCGGGCTGTCCGCAGCGATCAGTGGTCGTGTGGCCGCGCGTGCGCGTCGTGACCCGTGCGATCGAAGATCGTGATGAGCTCGGTCGTTTGCTCGTGGGCCGCGATCGAGTGCGGGGTCATCGTCGAGAACTCGGCGGCCTCGCCTTCGCCGACGATGATCGTGCGATCGCCCAGGCCGAGACGGACCGCACCGCTCAGCACGAAGAACCAGTCGTGGCCCGGATGCACCTGCGGGTCCGGTGCCCGATCGCCCGGTTCCAGCCGCCACTTCGCGGCGACGACGTTGCCGCTCGAATCCGAGCGGGTGAGCGGCCACGTGATCCGGCCGGGCTCCTCGTTCGGCACGGGCCGGATCACGACGTCGTCGTGCGCCGACACGTCCAGGAGCGCGGCGAGATCGGTGTGCAGCGCGGCGCACAGCAACGGGAGTACGTCGAGACCGATCGTGCGGTGACCGGTCTCGATCCGGCTCAGCGTCGACGCGCCGAGGCGGGTGCGTTCGGCCAGTTCGTCGAGCGACCAGCCGTTGGCGATGCGCAGCGCCCGCAGCCGCGATCGCACGACGTCCTGCAGATCGGTGAGCGGGTTGGCGGGCGGGTCGGACAGCGCTCGGGAGTCGGCGGGGAATTCGGCCATGAGTCGACTGTGCCGCCGTCTTGCGAATATTGCAACCTCTGATGCAGAACTCGATGGGCGGACTACCGTTTCGGCCATGGAAATCGAAACCGATGTCATCGTCGTGGGAGGCGGCGCCGCTGGTCTGAGCGCGTCGCTCGCACTCGGTCGGTCGCGACGCTCCGTCGTCGTGATCGATGCCGGCCAGCCTCGCAACGCACCCGCCGCGCACATGCACGGCGTGCTCGGCCACGACGGACTTCCGCCGTTGGAGTTCCTCGAGAAAGGCCGAGCCGAGGTCGCCGGATACGGCGTGGAGTTCGTGCAGGCGGCCGCCACCGGCGCGCACCGCCGCGACGACGGGATGTTCGACGTGCAGCTCGACGACGGAACGACGCGATCGGCGCGACGCCTCCTCGTGGCGACGGGCGTGACCGACGAGCTGCCCGACATCCCGAATCTCCGGGCGCGCTGGGGCATCGACGTGATCCACTGCCCGTACTGCCACGGGTGGGAGGTGCGCGACACCGCGATCGGCGTGATCGCGACCGGACCGATGGCGGTGCACCAGGCGATGCTGTTCCGCCAGCTCTCCGACACCGTGACGCTCTTCGTCCACGCCGGCGACGGACCGACGGCGGAGGAATCCGGACGCCTCCACGCCCGTGGCATCCGCGTCGTCGCCGGGCCGGTGACCGAAGTGGTCGTCACCGACGACCACGTCAGTGGGCTGCGGGTGGGCGACGACACGTTCCCGATCGACAACGTGGTCGTCGGCTCGCGCATGGTCGTGCACTCGCCGGTCCTCGAATCGTTGGGCCTCGAACCGATCGATCATCCGCTGGGCGGCGCGGCGCTCGGCACCACGTTCGAGGCGTCGCCCACCGGCCAGACCGCCGTCGCCGGGGTGTGGGCGGCCGGCAACGTCGTCGACATCGCGGGGTCGGTGGCCAACGTGGTGGGTGCCGGGTACCTGGCCGGGGCGATGATCAACGCCGACCTCGTCAACGACGACACCGACCGCGCCGTCGCCGCCCACGATGCGATCGCCACGTCGGACGTCCCGGTGATGGACGAAGCGTTCTGGGACGCTCGCTACGGAACCGCCGATCGCATCTGGAGCGGCAAACCCAACCCGCAACTCGTCGCCGACACCGCTGATCTGGCGCCCGGCCGGGCCCTCGACGTCGGCGCCGGCGAAGGGGCCGACGCGATCTGGCTCGCCGAGCGCGGCTGGACGGTCGATGCGCTCGACATCTCGGGAGTCGCGCTCCAGCGCGGCCGCGCCGAGGCCACCGCCCGCGGCGCCGACATCGCGGCGCGGATCGACTGGTTGCACGCCGACGTGCTGAGCGACGAACTCCCCGCCGGCCCGTACGACCTCGTGTCGCTCCAGTTCATGCACTTCTCGAAGGCCGACCGCACCTCGCTGTTCCGCCGCTGCATCGCCGCGGTCGCGCCCGGCGGCACCCTGCAGGTCGTCGCGCACCATCCGCACGACCTCCACACCACCGCCCACCGGCCGAAGATGCCGGACTTCTTCTACGCCGCCGACGAGGTCGCCGAGCTGCTCGACGACGACTGGACCGTCATCGCCTGCGACGCCCGGCCCCGCTCGGCCACCGACCCCCACGGCGATCCGATCTCGATCCACGACGCCGTCCTCGTCGCGCGTCGGTCGTAGCGTCCTCGCCACCCCGGAAATTTGGAGCAGATGTCGCGCTGAGCGCGACATCTGCTCCATTTTCGGCTCCGTCGGGGTGCGCGGCGGGCCATAGCCTCGCGAGGGTGACGCCAGCGGCCGATGTCGAGCTCCATCCGTGGAACGAGGGATTCGAGTGGGCCGAGCACCGCGGCCCGTTGCGCCGTCTCACGCCCGAGCAGGTCGAGCAGTTCGATGAACTCGGATTCGTGGTGCTCGAGGATGTGTTCACCGATGACGAACTGGCGCCAGTGATCGCCGCCACCGACGCCCTCGACGCTGCAACCGATCGGTTCCTCGCCGAGCGCGACGGTGAGCGCTTCTCGATCGCCGAACGCGGTGCGATCACCTTCAGCCTGTTCCCCGTGCTCGCCGACGACGCCGCACGGGCTTTCGCCGCGCACCGCGTGTTCACCGATCTCTGCCACGATCTCGTAGGCCCCGACGTCCGGCTGTACCACGACCAGGCGGTGTACAAGCAGCCCGAGAAACCGCGCCGGTTCCCATGGCATCAGGACAACGGGTACACGTTCGTCGAGCCGCAGCAGTACCTCACCTGCTGGGTCGCGCTGACCGATGCCACGCTCGACAACGGGTGCCCGCACGTCGTGCCGCGCCTGCACCGCCTGGGCACGCTGCGGCACCACTTCGCCGACCCGCTCGGGTGGGAGATCTTCGAGGATCACCCCGACGCGATCGCGGCGCCCGTCGGCAAGGGCGGCATCGTCGTGTTCTCGTCGCTGACGCCGCACCTCACCGGGCCGAACACGACCGGCGACGTGCGCAAGGCCTACATCGTCCAGTACGCGCCCGACGGTGCGCAGGTGTTCCGCGGCGATGCGGGGCTGCCGAAGCCGCCACCGCAACCTGCCGACGATCCGCATCGCCAGTTCCCGGTGCTCGTCGGCGGTGAACCCGTCGCGCCGCCACCGCGCTGAGTGCGATCAGCGGGCGGACAGGTACTCGACGAGTTGATCGAGGGCGGCGCCCAAGGTGCCGACGTCGACCAGGGTGGCCGGGGTGTCGATCGTGCGCTGGATGACCACGCTTCGACCATACGTGGAGGCAACCCTAAGGTTAAGACCTCAGTGTTTGATTTCGATAGGTTGCTCCCATGGAGTACCGCCCACTCGGTCAGCTGCAGGTCTCGGTCGTCGGTCTCGGCTGCAACAACTTCGGGATGCGGCTCGACGCGGAGCAGACCAAGGCCGTGGTCGACGCCGCACTCGAGGCCGGCATCACCTACTTCGACACCGCGGAGAGCTACGGGCGCGGCCAGTCGGAGGAGTACCTCGGCGCGGCCCTCGAAGGCCGGCGAGCCGAAGCCGTGATCGCCACGAAATGGGGACACACGGTCAGCCTCGCCGACGGGGAGCGGGGCGGCGACCCGGTGCAGATCCGTCGTCGTCTCGAAGCGAGCCTGACCCGCCTGCGCACCGACCACGTCGACCACTTCCAGCTCCATCGTCCCGACCCGGACACGCCGCCGGAGGAGACGCTGGGCTGTCTGGCCGACCTGCGCGACGAGGGCAAGATCCGCGAGATCGGCTGCACGCACTTCACGGCGGCCGAACTCGCCGCGTCGCACGCCGCCGCCGTCGAACACGGTCTGGCGCCGTACCCGTCGGTGCAGAACCACTACAGCCTCCTCACTCGCGATCCGGAGACGAACGGCGTGTTCGACACCTGTCGCGAAACCGGGACGGTGTTCGTGCCCTACTTCCCGCTCGAGTCGGGCCTGCTCACCGGCAAGTACCGGCGCGGTGAGGAGCGGCCGGCCGGTTCGCGGCTGGCGGCGTGGGGCGACCGGGCGAGCGCCTTCATCGACGACGACAAGCTGGCAACGGTCGAGCGTCTGGAGGCGTGGGCCGAGTCACGCGGGCACACGCTGCTCGACCTGGCGCTCAGCTGGCACGTGTCGAACCCGCTCGTCGCGTCGGTGATCGCCGGCGCGACCACACCCGCCCAGGTCGTCGCCAACGTCGCCGCCGCCGGCTGGGCCCTCACCCCCGCCGACCGCGCCGAGATCGACACCCTCCTCACCCCCTGACCACGGCCGAGCGATGGCGATGTAGTGCCTCTGGCGCCCCGCAACGACATCACCTCAGGCGGGCAACGGCGAGCGATGGCGATGTAGGGCCAATGGCGCCCCGCAACTACATCGCTTCGAGTGGGCCGGGGAGAGTGGGTGAAGCCGGGATGGGACCGGTCAGGCGCGGGCGAGGTGGGAGCGGACGGCGGCGAGCCAGGCGTCGCGGCGCTCTTCCTGCGGGCAGTGCGCAGCGCCGTCGATCACGACGAGCGAGGCGCCGGGGATCGCCGCGGCGATGGCGTCGGACTGGGGCCGGAGGGCGGTGTCGACCTCCCCGACGATCACGGTGGTGGGACACGTGATCGATCCGAGCCGGGGCAACAACGGAGGGAACGTCCGCAACCCGCCCGCCAGCGCACCGAACGCCTCGACGTCCATGTTGCTCAGCTTGTAGCGATTGCGTGCCGCGATCCGCGGACGGTCGGCCTCGGGCGCGACCGAGGCCGGTGCAGCCCCGGCCATCAGGTCGGCAACGGCCGTCATGCCCTGGTCGCGGCCAAGCGCGACGACCCTGTCGATCGCGTCCTGCGGGAGCAGCGTGACCGACTCGGCGAGCGTGTCCATCAGGATCAACGATTCGACCCGATCGGGATGGGCGAGGACGAACTGCTGCGCCACGATGCCGCCCATGGAATGCCCGAGCAGGTGGAACCGGTCGAGATCGAGCGCGTCGACGACGGCGAGGGCATCGTCGACGAGCTGGTCGAACGTGTAGGTACTCGCGTCGCCGGTGTTGGTCGAGTCGCTGTGGCCCCGGTGGTCCCACGCGACGACCCGGCGATCGGTGGCGAGGTCGTCGATCACGTCCTCGAAGTCGATGCGTCCTCCCGTGAAACCGTGCAGCAGCACGAACGGGATCGCCGGTCCGCTGCCGCGGTCGTCGACCGCCAGCGTGACGGGGCCGATGTCGATGGTGCGGTCGGGTTCGTACACGTCGTGGACCGTAGCGGTGGGTCGGGCGCGCGGAGCGAAGCGGCCGCTCAGTCGGGCCCGGCGGGGGAGAGGTCGGCGGTGGGGGTGCCGAACTCAGCGGCGGCGAAGCGCCAGAAGGCGGCCGCCCGCTCCCCGGTCGACGGGCCGACCGGAGTCGGGCCAGGCACGTAGCGGCAGCGCACGATGCTCTCGCCGGCCATGATCGTGCCGGCGATCGCCGCCTGGTCGTCATCGTCGCCGGCCCAGCGCCAGACGCCCGATTCGAACACCGCCGGACGATCGTCGACGGCGACCGGCGAGCTCAGCCCCGGCTTCCACGTGCCTCCGCCACGATGGGCGTCGGCCACCGACACGAGCTCGCGTTCGAGGTCGGCGGCGCTGATCCCGAGCGGCAAGCCGGAACCCACCACCTCGTTGATCAACAGGATCGGGACGTCCCCGCCGGCGCGGGCGATCGTGTTGATCCCCGCCCCGAAGCGCGGATTGAGCTCGGTCGGCCAGAAGCCGTCGGGCGCGGCGACGCCGTCGACGGTGAACGTCCCCTTGAAGTCGACCTCGGCACGTAGCTGCGCGCCGACGCGCCGGGCGACGTCGACCATCTGCGTGCGGATGTCGTCCGGCGGGTCCCAGAACGTCGAGCACCCCGCGTAGAAGAACTCGCGCGAGCCGTCGTCGAGGATCCGCCGGAGCACGACCATCTCGACCGGTCGCAGCACTGCCAGGCCGTCGGGAAGCACCATCCCGTGGATCGAGCACGGGACGCCGTCGACGAACGGCATCACCCGCACCTGATCGCAATGTTCGGCGAGCGCCGCATGCGCCTGCGATGCGGACTGCTCGTCGGTCACCCAGTGCGTGTGCTCGGCGCCGCCGTGGAAGCCATCGCGTGCGTCGGCCGCCCAGACCGTGCCTTGGCCGCGGTCGAGTGACGGCGCCGCCTGAGCCGCGTCGGCGAGTGGCACGACGACGGACGGTTGACGGGCGACGCCGGCACGGTCCCAGAACGCGTCGACGACGACCTTGTCCTCGAGCGCGACCCACTCGGGACGGCGGTACGCCAGGAACGGTCGTCCGTCGAGGTGTGACGCCGAGTTGAGGAACGTGCCGATGACGACGGCCGTCCCGTCGGGATCGAAGTCCCTCACCGCCTCGACCACCTCGGGCGACGGCTCCTCGAGCGCTCGATTGGCGAAGTGGATGCGCTCCATCAACGGCAACCCGGCAGGGGGCGTCACCACGACCGTCGGCGCGGCGGGCTGCGGGCCGACACCCGCGCCCTCGGTCGCGACGACGAGCAGATCGGCGGCACCTGCGTCGTGCAACACCGGCAGGTGCTCGGTCCACGCGGCGGCAACGGTACCGGCGAGGATCACCCTGCGCCCCCCGACGACCGAGCGCAACGCGCTCGCCCACCACGTGTCAGCGGTGTTCGCTCCCATGGGGTGACCGTACGAGGTCGGGCCCCACCGGTGGATGGTGATTTCGTGACGCCGGCAGCGGTCAGGTGGCGGCGAGACGTTGGAGCGCGCCGACGGCGCCCGCGACGTACACGTCGGCGAGGAACGCTCGCTGTTCCGGGCCGGGGTGCGAGTGCAGTTGGGCGAGCAGGCTGTCGATGCCGGACAGGAGGACGGCGACGATCGAGCGAGCCGTCCGCTGATCGACGCCGAAGTCGGTCACGGCGAGTTCGGCGAAGTACTTCACGGTGCGGCGGTCGCGTGTTCGCCGGTCGCGTCGCGCGTCGGGCTGCGCGCCGATGCTGCGCAACGGGGCGAAGAACACGCTGTGCTCCTCGGACGCCGCCAACGCTCCCTGCACGAAGGCGCGGAGTTTGGCCTCGAATGAGTCGTCGGCTTCGGCGATGACACGTCGCATCGCCCGGTCGAGGCGCAAAGCCTCCCGCCGGTAGAGCTCGGCGAGCAGATCGTCCTTGTTGGCGAAGTGCTTGTAGAGCAGGGCGCGGGTGACCGCCGCTCGATCGGCGACCGACCCCATGGTGATCGAGCGGGGACCGTGTTCGAGCACCAACTCCCGCGTGACGTCGAGGAGCGCCTCGCGACGTTCGTCGCCGGTCAGCCGCTCGCCCGTGTCGGAAACCTGCTCGGTCGCGCCCACCCCCAGAGTCTGCCATGGACCGCGGTTGCACTTTGTCACCATGTCCTGTACGTTGCCGAAGATCGACGTGGTTGCAAAGTGTCACCGCGCCTCGACACGGATCGGAGACGGATATGACCCACGCCGGTGCGACGCACACCGCAATGCCGTACACAGGGGGCCGTCGAATGCTCGACGCCGACAGCCACCTGATGGAGCTGCCCGGCTTCCTCGACGCGTTCATGCCGAGCGACATGGTCGACCGGCTGAAGGGTCGCGAGATGGCGCGCCTGGCGCCCGTGCTCGACAAGGCGACCGCCGATGCCACCAAGCGCCAGAACGATGGCGCGGCGCGCACCGCGGCCGAGGAGCGGTTGCTCGTCGACAAGGGCTGGAACGCGATGGGCGCGTTCGACCCTGCCGAACGCAGCCACGTGGTCGACATGTTCGGCTTCGACGGACAGCTCGTGTTCGCCACCTTCGCCGCGGCGATGTTCATGGGCAAGGACCTCGATCTCCTGTATGCGGGCAGCGCGGCCCACAACTTCGCCGTCGCCGACTTCTGCAAGGACGACGCCCGCCTGCTGCCGGTGGGATTCATCCCCCTCGACGATCCGGATCGTGCCCTGGCGCTGCTGACCGAAGCGATCGATGCCGGCTGCGCGGCGATCCACGTACCGTCGACCGCTGCCGGCGACCGGTCGCCGACGCACCCCGACCTCGATCCGTTCTGGTCGACCTTGAACGACAGTGGCGTGCCCTTCGTCCTCCACGTCGGCGGCGGTGGCCGCCTGCTCGACCGGGCGTTCCACAACAACGGCCGGCCGGTCACGGATCATCTCGGCGGTGGCGAGAACATCCGCTCGAAGGACTTCCTCGCCATCAGCAACTCGCCGTCGCTCTTCCTCGGTGTGCTCATCCTCGACGGCCTGTTCGACCGGTTCCCGAACCTGCGTGGCGGGGTGATCGAGGAGGGTGCGAGCTGGGTCGTGTCGTGGATGCACCAGCTCGACTTCGCCCAGCGCGCCTTCCGCCGCACCGAGGCGCCGCTCACCACGTTGGCGATGAAGCCGTCCGAGTACGTCCATCAGCACCTCAAGTTCACGCCGTTCCCCGGTGAGCCCGTCGGTTGGATGATCGAGCAGGCCGGTGACGACCTGTTCATGTTCTCCACCGACTTCCCGCACCCCGAAGGGGGCAAGGACCCGCTGGCCAAGTTCGAACAGGCGATGCCGTCCACGCCGGAGTCGGCCAAGCAACGCTTCTACTACGACAACATGGCCGAGCTGCTCGGCCCGGCACTCGTTCCCGCGATCGCTGCCGGCTGACGATGGGCGACACGACAGATCCCGCGGCGGCGGGTTTCGACCCCACCCGTCTCGCCCGCATCGACGAGCACTTCCGCGCCACGTACGTCGACAAGGGCAAGATCGCCGGCTGTCAGGTGCTGGTCGGCCGCCGGGGTCGACTGGCGCACCGGGCCACGATCGGTTCGATGGACCTCGAGACCGGCGATCAACTCCACGACCAGACGATCTGGCGCTGGTACTCGATGACCAAGCCCGTCACCGCCGTGGCGCTCCTGTCACTCGTCGAACAGGCTCGCGTGAAATTGTCCGATCCGATCCACCGGTTCCTTCCCGAGTGGCGTGACGTCAAGGTCAGCGTGCGCAACAGCAGCGGCGGCTTCGACCTCGTCGAGCCCGACCAGCCGATCAGCGTGAAGCACGCGCTGATGCACATGACGGGAATCGGGCCCGGACCGAAGGGCGCCCGGCTCGACATGGAGAGCCTCCTCGGCGGCAAGTCCTCGCGGGCGCGGGGCGGCGACGCGGCGACGCTGGCGGACTTGAGCCGACTGCTCGCCACCGAGCCCCTCCGCTTCCAGCCGGGGACGCAGTGGTTCTACTCGTGGTCGTCCGACATCTGCGCGCGGCTGGTCGAAGTGATCGCCGACGAACCGTTCGGCTCGTACCTGCAGCGGACGATCTTCGACCCGCTCGGCATGGACGACACCGGCTTCCACGCCGACGAGGCCGACGCCCATCGCGTGCCGTCGCTGTATGCCCGCGGACCGGCGAAGGAGGTCCGCCTCGTCGACGATCGGGCGTCCCAGCGTCTGTGCAACGAACCGACACTGCAGTCCGGTGGCGGCGGCCTCGTCGGCACGATCGACGATTACGCCCGGTTCTGCCAGATGTTGACCGCGGGTGGTTCGCTCGGGTCGGCACGGATCCTCGGTCGCCCGACCGTCGAGCTGATGCGCACCAACCATCTGCCCGGTGCCGATGCTCGTGGCGGCCAGCTGCGCGACTTCGCGCTGCCCGGCGGCTACGGCGAGGTTGGCTTCGACGGCAACGGCTTCGGCCTCCAGGTCGCTGTCGGGCTCGGACCGGCGGCAACGTCGGGTGTCGGGCCGGCCGGTGACTTCATGTGGGGTGGTGCCGCGTCGACGGTGTTCTGGATCGATCCGACCGAGGATCTCTACGCCATCTTCATGACCCAGATCCTGCCGAGTGGGGTGTACGACTTCCGCGGTCAGCTGCGTTCACTCGTCTACGGCGCGATCGCCGACTGATGCAATTGCGTTCGGGCGGCGCGCGTGCTTGACTCCGGCAATGCCTGAATCCGAAGACTCCGCTGAAATCGACGTGACCATCGAGACGGAGGTCGTCGATGTCGACGGTGACGGCGTCGCCGACATCGTCTCGCAGACCACGACCACGACGATCGATGTCGACGGTGATGGCATCGTCGACATCGTCGAGGTCAACACGATCACGGCCATCGACGTCGATGGCGACGGTGAGGCCGACATCATCGAGTCGACCACGGTCACCGGCGTCGACATCGACGGTGACGGCGTGTTCGAGGAGGACGAGATCGCCGTGGAGGAGATCGTCGCCGTGCGCGAGGACCTCGTCGACGAGGACGACGCCGAGGACGAAGACGACGCCGAGGACGATTCAGCGAACGCGGCCGCCGACGCCGACGACGACGCCGCCGCCGACGCCGACTGAAAGCGACGAGGGCTCGGGCCAGGGCGGTCGGCCGGCATGACGGGGACGCGCGGCGTCACCCTCGCCGGCCGGTCGTACCGCTTCGCGGACCTGCGCACGGTGCTGGCTCGGGCGTCGCCGCGGCGCTCGGGTGACGAACTCGCCGGGATCGCGGCATCGTCGCAGGAGGAGCGCGTCGCCGCCCAGTACTGCCTCGCCGACGTCGAGTTGGCGGCCTTCCTCGACGAGCCGGTGGTCCCGTGGGAGATCGACGATGTCACGCGGCTGATCCACGACCAGCAGCGCGACGACGCGTTCGCGCCGATCCGCTCGATGACCGTCGGCGAGCTGCGCGACTGGCTGCTGTCGGACGAGACGACGACGACCGACCTGGCGGACGTTGCCTGGGGACTCACGCCCGAGATGGTCGCCGCGGTCAGCAAGATCATGGGGAACCAGGACCTCGTCCTCGTCGCGTCGAAGTGTTCGAACGTGACGGCCTTCCGTTCCACGATCGGGCTTCCCGGGCGACTCGCGGTCCGGCTCCAGCCCAACCATCCCACCGATGATCTGCGGGGGATCATGGCGGCGATCGTCGACGGCCTGCTCCTCGGATGCGGCGATGCGGTGATCGGCATCAACCCTGCGCTCGACTCACCGCAGCACAACCGGCGGCTGCTCGACATGCTCGACGCGTTGATCGGGCGCTACGAGATCCCGACCCAGTCGTGCGTCCTCGCCCACGTGACGACCACGCTGCGGGCGATCGACGACGGCGCGCCGGTCGACCTCGTGTTCCAGTCGATCGCCGGCACCGAGGCGACCAATCGGTCGTTCGGGATCACGCTCGACCTCCTCGCCGAGGCGCACGAAGCGGCCCGCTCGCTGCAACGCGGCACCGTCGGAACACAGGTGATGTACTTCGAGACCGGACAGGGTTCGTGTCTGTCGGCCGACGCGCACCACGGTGTCGATCAGCAGACGCTCGAGGCTCGCGCCTACGCCGTCGCCCGGCGATTCGATCCGCTCCTCGTCAACTCCGTCGTCGGGTTCATCGGGCCCGAGTACCTCCTCGACGGCAAGCAGGTGACCCGGGCCGGGCTCGAGGATCACTTCTGCGGGAAGCTCCTCGGCCTGCCGATGGGATGCGACGTCTGCTACACGAACCACATGGACGTCGACCAGGACGACATGGACGTGTTGCTGACCGCGCTGGGTGCAGCCGGGTGCAACTACATCATGGGCGTGCCGGGCGGGGACGACGTGATGCTCGGCTACCAGTCGACGTCGTTCCACGATGCCCAGTACGTGCGCCGGGTGCTCGGCCTGCGCCCGGCGCCCGAGTTCGAGGCGTGGTTGCAGCGGATGGATCTCGTCGACGATCGAGGTCGCCTCAGCGCCCCGAGCGGAACCCCCGCGCTGATGGCCGCACTGGATCTGGCCCGGTGAACGACGGGCCCCCCGACCCCGGTTCTCGTGAACTTCTTGCGTCCACCCGTACGCAAGAAGTTCACGAGAACGTGGGGGAGCTGACGCCGGCCCGGGTGGGAATCGGACGGGTGGGCGTCAGCCTGCCCACGGCGGCCCGGTTGCAGTTGCGCCTCGACCATGCCCGGGCGCGCGACGCGGTACGCCATGCCTTCGACGCCGACGGCGTGGTCGAGGCACTGACCGCGACCGGTCGGGAGGCGATCGCCGTGACGTCTGCAGCCGTCTCGCGCGACGAGTACGTCCGCCGGCCGGATCTCGGCCGTTCACTCCCGGTCGACGCCGCCTCCGCACTGCGCCGTCCGGGTGTCGACCGGTGCGACCTGGCGATCGTGCTCTGCGACGGACTGTCACCCGGGGCGATCGAGCGCTACGGGCCGGCCCTGGTCGAGCGGATCACGAGCAACGAACGTCTCGGCGGGTGGTCGATCGGGCCCGTCGCCGTTGTGTGCAATGGCCGGGTCGCGATCGGCGATGCGATCGGTGAGCTGCTCGGCGCGGACATCGTCGTCGTCCTCATCGGCGAGCGCCCGGGACTGACGATCTCGGAAAGTGTCGGCGCGTATCTCACGTTCGGGCCACGTGCGGGCCGGACCGATGCCGACCGCAACTGCATCAGCAACATCCACGCGCGGGGAACGGATGTCGACGACGCAGCTCGACGCATCGTCGACCTCGCGGCGCGCGCCCGGATCGCCGGGGCGACGGGCCTCACCCTCACCGACGACGCCCCGCCCCCGCTCCCACCGCGCCGACCCCCTCCGTTGCGATGAGCGAAACCCCCGTATCCGGGGGTTTCGCTCATCGCTCGGGCGTGGGTGCGGCCCGACTGCAGGCTGCCGCGTGGCGGCGACGACAATGGTCGACGCATGAGCTCCGATCACGACGCCGGCGTCGTCGGCTTCGACGTCCCGACCATCGAACGTTGGTTGGCGACCGTCACCACCGTCCGCTCGCCGATCGTCTGGCAGCGGCTGCCGGGCGGCCATTCGAACCTCACCTACCTCCTCGTCGACGATGCCGGGCGCGAGCTGGTGATCCGGCGCCCGCCACTCGGCGAGCTGCTGCCGAAGGCGCACGACATGTGGCGCGAGTACCGCGTGATCGAGGCGTTGTGGCCGACCACCGTGCCCGTGCCCGAGCCGATCGCCTACTGCGACGACCGGTCGATCGCCGACACGCACTTCTACGTGATGGGCAAGGCCGACGGGCGGGCCTTGTACAGCGGGGCCGAGGTGGCGCACTGGCTCGAGGTGCCGGCCAGGCGCCGCGCCGGCGAGTCGTTCATCGACGTGCTCGCCCGGCTGCACTCGATCACGCCGGCCGACATCGGTCTCGACGATCTCGGCCGCCACGACGGCTACGTGGCGCGCCAACTCCGCACCTGGTACGGCTCGTGGACGTCGTCGGTCGCCCACGCCGAGTACGACGATCCGCGGGTGCACGAGGTGCACGATCGTCTTGCGGCATCGATCCCCGAGGCCGGCCCGGCCCGCGTCGTGCACGGCGACTACGGACCGCACAACAGTCTGTTCGCGGCCACGGGCGAGTTGACGGCGGTGCTCGACTGGGAGATCGCGACGCTCGGTGATCCACTCGCCGACTTCGCCTACACCCTGAACGCCTGGGCCGAACCGGGTGATGTCGGCGTCGACGGACTCGATCCGGCGACGGCGCTCCCCGGCTTCCCGAGCCGTGACGAGCTGACCGATCGCTATGCCAAGGCCACCGGCGCCGATCTCACCCACCTCGACTTCTACCGGTCGTTCAACCAGTGGAAGACCGCCTGCATCCTGCACGGCGTGTACGCCCGCTATCGCGCGGGCCAGAAGGACACGGCGGGCGTGGATCTCCCCATGCTCCGCCAGCGGATGCAGGCCTCGGTCGCCGGTGCGGCCGCCCTCGCCGACCGCGCCGTTCCGGGTTGACCCTCCCGGATCGAGGCCGGTGACCCGCAACCTGTTGCGAAGTGCCTGACCCCACGCGCCAGGTTCGCCCGGGCTGATCGGGGGTTGCGAGGGGCTGGGGTACGGTCGCGAGGTGCCCGCGTTCTCCGACCTGTCGGCCGTGTTGCTCAACTGCTCGCTCGTGCATGACGGCTCGCAGTCCCACACCCGCCGGCTGCTGGCGCGCGTCGCGGGGATCATGGATGCCGAGGGCGTCGACGTCGAGTTGATCCACATGCTCGACCACCGGGTGGGCTTCGGCATGGTGAAGGACACGACCGAGATCGGCGACGACCGCGACGACTGGCCGGCGATCCACGCGAAGGTGATGGCGGCGGACATCCTCGTGATCGGTACGCCGATCTGGCTGGGGGCGAAATCGAGCGTCGCCACCCTCGTCGTCGAGCGGCTCTACGCCTACAGCAGCGAGCGCAACGACCGGGGTCAGTATCTCTACTACGGCAAGACGGCCGGCTGTGTGGTCACCGGCAACGAGGACGGCGTGAAGGCCTGCTCGTCGCAGATCCTCTACGCGATGTCGCACATCGGCTACGTGATCCCGCCCCAGGCCGACTGCGGCTGGCTCGGCGAGATCGGGCCGGGTCCGAGCTACGGCGACGAGATCGAGGGCAGCGACGAACGCGTCGGCTACGACAGCGAGTTCACGAACAAGAACGCAACGATCATGAGCTGGAACCTGATGCACACGGCGACGATGCTCAAAGCCCAGGGCGGCTTCCCCGTCGGCGGCAACGTCACCGACACCTGGCGTGACTTCACCAACGCCGCCGACCAGGATCCCGACCGCACATTCTGACCAACAATCCCCGACAAGGAGTACGACCATGATCGAGATGAAGGACTGGAAGTTCGACGGCACGCAGGAGTCGATCTTCGCCCGATCGTGGCGCGAGGGCGCGACGACTGCCGCGATTCGTCGCCGTCCTGGTGCACGGGTACGGCGAGCACATCGGCCGGTACGACCACGTGGCGCAGGCGCTCGTCGAGCATCGGGGCGTCGTGTACGGGCTCGACCACATGGGCCACGGCCAGAGCGGTGGCGAGCGCGTGTTGATCCCGGATTTCGAACCGGTCGTCGCCGACGTGCACACCCTCGTCGAGCAGGCCCGCGCCGACTGGCCGGATCTCCCGGTGGTGCTGATCGGCCATTCGATGGGTGGGATGATCGGTGCGCGCTACGCGCAGGAGCACGGTGACGTGCTCGATGCGGTCGTCCTGTCGGGCGCGGCCGTCGGCAACTTCGAGACCGTCGCCGTGCTGCTGTCGCTCGACGAGATCCCCGATGTCCCGCTCGATCCCGCGGTCCTCTCGAGGGACCCGGCGGTCGGCGCGGCCTACGCCGACGACCCGCTCGTGTGGCACGGTCCGTTCAAGCGACCGACCATGCAGGGGTTCGCCGACACGATCGCGGCGATCTCCGCCGACGGTTCGCTCGGCGATCTGCCGCTGCTCTGGGTGCACGGTGAGGACGATCAGCTGGTCCCCATCGAGGGGACGCGCGCCGGCATCGAGCAGCTCGCGGGTGACACGTTCGAACAGCACACGTACCCCGGTGCACGGCATGAGGTGTTCAACGAGACCAACGGCGACGAGGTGATCGCCGACGTGATCGACTTCATCGAGCGGGTGTTGCCGGCCTGAGCCTTCGGGCACCCGCAGGTCGGCCTGCGCGTCGGGATTTTGCGTTCGTGCGGGCGTGGCGCAACGCGGCCTCGTTCGATCCTCGGCGAGGTTCGATGACGACATGGGTGGGCCATGACGACCTCGCTCGCCACCGAACACATCCGGTCGGTCGCCGTCATCGACGCGACCGGACGTGTCTGGTGCGCCGCCACCTTCGACGCCTGACCCCCGCCCGAACCCGCTCGGCGAAACGGTCAGCCCCAGCGGGGTTGTTCGTCGGGGTTGATGCCGAGGCTGAGCTTGCCGACCACCTCGTGGGTGATCATCGAGTTGCCGGGGTGGATGCGGCCGAGCCGGGCGTCGCGGAACATCCGCTCGATCCGTGTGCCCTTGAAGATGCCCGAGCCGCCCGTGAGGTCGAGCGCCGTGTCGACCACTGCCCAGGCCCGGGTGACCACGTCGTGCTTGCAGGCGAAGATCTTGACCGGCCAGTCCATGCCGTGGTCGACGCCGTTCGACCAGTCGTCGCACACGCGGTCGAGGTGGGCGGTCATCGCCTCGACGTGGATGCGCATGTCGGCGATGTGGTGCTGGACCTCGGGGTGGTACGCCATCGATCGGGTGAGGGCGATCGACCGACGCTGTTGCGCCGACGCGACGGTCTCCTCGAGCGCGCGCCGGGCGATCGACGAGTACACACCGGCGAACCCGAGCAAGGCCCAGGCGAACAGGGCGACGTGGAACATGTCGGCTCCGGCGAAACCGGCAGGGGACACCCGGATGACTGCTTCGTCGGGGACGAAGACCCGTTCGAGGATCGTGTCGTTCGACGTGGTGGCGCGCATGCCGAGCGTGTTCCAGGTGTCCTCGATCCGGACGCCCGGCGCGTCGCGCCGGATGAAGCCGTGGACGACCTTCGGTGCGGTGGGGTCGCTCGTGTCCATGCCGTGCACGCCGAGGAAGTCCCACACGGGGGAGAGGCTGCCGAAGATCTTGTGGCCCGTGAACGTCCAGCCGCCGTCGACCCGCTCGGCCTGGGTGGTCGACAGCAGGACCGGGATGTCGTTGCCCGCTTCGCCGTGCCCGGCGGCGAACACGCTGCCCTCCATCGCCTGGCGGAGCACCCAGTCCCCCGACGGGTCGCCCGTGCGATGGAGGTCGGCGCACAGCCCGACGAAGTAGTGATGCATGTTGATCGCCACGGCAGTGGCCGGCGCCACTTCGGCGATCCGTCGCTGGAGGCGGTTGATCTCCGCCAGCGTCAGCCCGCCGCCGCCCAGGTCGGTGGGAACGGAGGCGAGGAGATAGCCCGAGTGGCGAAGTTCCTCGAAGTCCTCGTGGAAGAACGTGTTCGACAGGTCGTAGCCGGCGGCCCGCTCGTCGAAGCGGGCCAGCATCTCGTCGGTCAGCACCTCGGTGCTGAGGTCGTTGCGGATGTCGGCGCCCGGGTCGGTGATGGTGGTCATGGTCTCTCCTGCTGCGTCGTTCGGTCGATCGACCGAATCTGGTTGGATGACATCCTCGCGCCGCTGTCAACCCCTTGACAGCAGGGAGGGAATGAACCATGCTCGATTCGGTCGTCCGACCGAACCACCTCAACAACGACCAGGACCGGAGACGATGTGACTGCACTGACGGCGGAGCCCGACACGGCGAGGACGATCCTCGCCGCGGCCCGCGAGCGCCTGCTGATCGACGGGTATGCAGGTCTCTCGACGCGCAAGGTGGCCCTGCAGGCGGGCGTGCCGGTGTCGCAGCTGCACTACCACTTCGGCTCGAAAGGGGCGATGGTGCTCGCCCTGCTGGAGTCGGAGAACCGGCGCCGCCTGGCCCGCCAGGCCGGGATGTACGCCCAGGACTGGCCGCTGTGGCGGCGCTACGAACAGGCCTGCGACTTCCTCGAGGACGACCTCGAGTCGGGCTACGTGCGCGTGCTCCAGGAGATGATCGCCGCCGGGTGGTCCACCCCGGCGCTCGCCGAGGCGGCACGCAACGTCCTCATCGGCTGGTACGAGGTCCTGACCGAGGTCGCCACGGAGGCCGCCGAATCGTTCGGCGGGCTGGGTCCGTTCGAACCCGCCGAGATCGCCACCCTGATCGGCAACGCGTTCATCGGCGCGGAGGCGCTGTTGCTGCTCGGCTTCGAACGCCAGCAGCTGCCGATCCGGTCGAGCCTGCGGCGTGTCGGCGCCGTCATCCGGGCCATCGAGGAACGGAGCGCGAACGAACAGACGGGAGCGACGACATGAGGGCACGGGAACCAGACGCCATCGGCGACGTCGAGCGCGACGGAGTGAGCCTGCACTGGGAGGTGTTCGGAACCGGCGAGACCACCGTGGCACTGCTGCCGACCTGGTCGATCATTCCCTCCCGGTTCTGGAAGGCGCAGGTCGCCTCGCTCGCCCGTCGCTACCGGATCGTCACGTTCGACGGGCGGGGTACCGGGATGTCGTCGAAGCCGGTCGGGAGCGAGGCCTACTCCCATTTCGAGTTCGCCGACGACATCGGTGCCGTGTTCGACGCGACCGACACCGCGAGAGCGGTCCTCGTCGCGCTGTCGTGCGGCGCGACGTGGGGGATCCAGTTCGCCGCCGACCACCCCGAGCGCGTCGAGGGCCTCGTCACCATCTGTCCGGCCACACCGCTCACCCCCGGGCACATGGAGCGCGCCATCTTCCCGTTCGATGCCGAGCTCGAAACGACCGACGGCTGGGCCAAGTACAACAGCCACTACTGGCAAGAGGACTACCGCGACTTCGCCGAGTTCTTCTTCGCCCAGATGTTCCACGAGCCGCACTCCACCAAGCAGATCGAGGACTGCGTCGCGTGGAGCCAGGAGATCCCGCCATCGGTGTTGATCGACGCCACGCGGGGCCAGCAGGCGTGCCAGCTCGAGAGCTTCCGCTCCGTCTGTGCCCGCGTCGCCGCGCCCGTGCTCGTCATCCACGGCGATGAAGACCGCATCCGCCCGCACTCGTCCGGCGTGGCCCTCGCCGAACTGACCGGCGGCCAGCTGGTCACCATCGGCGGGGGCGGGCACGGTCCACAAGGGCGCGACCCGATCGTCGTCAACCGCCTGATCGAGCAGTTCGTCGACACCGTCCGCCCGACGCGTCGCCCGGCGTCGCCGCCGCGCACCTGGGTCCGCGCCGCCCGGCGTCCGAAGCGGGCGCTCTACATCTCCTCGCCGATCGGGCTCGGCCATGCGTTGCGCGACGCGACGATCGCCGACGAACTCCGCAAGCTCCACCCCGACCTGCAGATCGACTGGCTCGCCCAGCACCCGGTCACGAAGGTGCTGGAGGGACGCGGTGAGCACGTCCATCCCGCATCGGCGTTCCTCGCCAACGAGTCGGCCCACGTGGAAGAGGAGGCGGGCGAGCACGACCTGCACGCGTTCCAGGCCATCCGGGAGATGGACGAGATTCTGGTGAACAACTTCATGGTGTTCGACGACCTCGTCCGCGACGAGCACTACGACGTGGTGATCGGCGACGAAGCCTGGGACGTCGACTACTTCCTCCACGAGAACCCGGAGCGCAAGCATTTCGAGTTCGCGTGGATGACCGATTTCGTGGGGTGGCTCCCGATGCCCGACGGTGGGGCGCGCGAGGCGGCGATCGCCGCCGACTACAACGCCGAGATGATCGAGCAGCGGGCCCGGTACCGACGGCTCCGTGACCGGTCGATCTTCATCGGTGACCCCGACGACATCGTGCCCGACGCGTTCGGTGAACACCTTCCCGGGATCCGTGACTGGACCACGGCCAACTTCGAGTTCTCCGGCTACGTCACCGGGTTCGATCCCGCCGACTTCGTCGACCACGAAGCGTTGCGGGCGGAACTCGGCTACCACGCCGACGAGCGGGTGTGCGTGGTGACCGTCGGCGGGTCGGGTGTCGGCGGCGACCTCGTCCGGCGGGTGGTGGAGGCGGTGCCGGCCGCTCGCCGGCTCGTCCCGGAGCTCCGGTTCGTCGTCGTCGTCGGGCCGCGCATCGACCCGCGCTCGTTCCCGCGCTGCGACGGCGTGGACTATCACTCCTACGTCCCCGATCTCTACCGTCACCTTGCCGCCTGCGATCTGGCGATCGTGCAGGGTGGGCTCACCACGTGCATGGAACTGACCGCCAATCGGCGGCCATTCATCTACGTGCCGCTGCAGCACCACTTCGAGCAGAACTTCCACGTCCACCACCGCCTGCAGCGGTACGGTGCCGGCCGGCGGGTCGACTACCAGGACGCGGCCGATCCGGACGTCCTGGCGGCGGCGATCGTGGCCGAACTCGGCCGCACCGTCGACTACCTCCCCGTCGACCCGCGCGGCGCCGCCCGTGCCGCGGCGTCGATCGCCGAGCTGCTCTGACGGCGGGTTACGTTGCGGTGATGGAAATCGGCATCTTCTCCAACATCGCGGGCACCGGAAACTTCGACGCACTCGTCGCCGACGCGCAGGCCTCGGCCGACGCCGGCTTCGGGTCGTACTGGCTCTCCCAGATCATCGGGCAGGTCGACGCGATGACCCTCATCGGTGCGGTCGCCCAGAACGTTCCGAACCTCCAATTCGGGACCTCGGTGGTCCCGACGTACCCGCGCCACCCGATGGTGATGGCGGAACAGGCGAAGACGGTCAGCCTGCTCAGCGGTGGCCGCTTCACGTTGGGCATCGGGCTGTCGCATCAGCCGGTCGTCGAGGGGATGTGGGGCTACTCGTTCGACAAACCGGTCCGCCACGCCCGCGAGTACCTCGCCGCGCTGATGCCGCTCGTGCGCGGCGAGGCCGTCAACATGGCCGCGGAGACGATCACCGTGCGGGGCCAGGTCACCATCGACGCGCCGGAACCGCCGGTGCTGCTCGCCGCGCTCGGCCCGCAGATGTTGCGGCTCGCCGGTGCCGTGTGCGGCGGGACGATCACCTGGATGACCGGTGCCTCGACGCTGGCGTCGCTCACCGTGCCGACGATCAGCGACGCCGCGGAGGAGGCGGGCCGACCCGCACCCGAGATCGTCGCCGGCTTCCCGATCTGGGTCACCGACGACGTCGACGCGGCGCGTGCGGTGGCCGCCCGCGTGTTCATGATCTACGGCCAGCTGCCGTCGTACCGCTCGATGCTCGACCACGAAGGCCTCGCCGGTCCCGAGGATCTGGCGATCATCGGCGACGAGGCGACGTGTGCCGCCCGGCTCGACGAACTCGCGACGGCAGGCGTCACGCAGTTCCTGGCGTCGGAGTTCGCGAACGACGACGAGGGCCGCGGTCGCACGCGCGCCTTCTTGGCGAGCCGGCTCTGATCCGTCCCGCCGAACCGCACGGCTGACCGGCACCGCCGGTCAGCCCGGCGACATCAGTGGCGCGACGCCATGTACTTCGCGTAGCCGTCGGCGAGATCGCGCAGCTCGGGATCCTGCGCCAGCAACGGCTCGAACTTCTTGCGCGCCGCTTCCCGCTTGGCCGGGAAGTACTCGGTCGGCCAGTTGCCCTCGTGCGGCCGGTACGACTTCAGCACGTTGCGGGCGACGGTGGCCTTGTGGACCTCGTCGACGCCGTCGGCGATCCCCATCGTGGGCGCCGCCGCGTACATGTCCTGCAGCGGCGTGAGGTTGGTGGTGCCGAGCGAGCCCATGATGTGCAGGGCGTTGAACGACACCTCGCGCAGCACCCTGGCCATCGTGTACTTGACGGCGGCGATGTCGGTGCGCGCCTCCTGCGTGCTGGAGTTGTCGATCTTCCACGCCGTCTCGAGCACGAACAGGCGCAGCATCCGGATCGAGGCGTACGAGTCGGCGATCTTCTCCTGCACCATCTGATGCTCGGCGATCGTCTTGCCGTGTGACTCGCGGCTGAGCGCCCGCTCGCACATCATGTCGAAGGCGAGCTTGCACTGGGCGATCGTGCGCATCGCGTGATGGATGCGCCCCCCGCCGAGCCGCCGCTGGGCGAGCACCTTGGCGCCGTCCTCGGGGCCGAGGAGGTGGTCGAGGGGTACCCGCACCTCGTTGTAGATGATGTGGTTGTGGTTGCGCGGCTCGGGCAGGATCTCCACGCCCGGCGTCTTGCGCGGCACGACGAACATGCCGTTGGTGCACATCACGAACAGGATGTCGGCCACCCGCCCGGCGCTGGTGAACCACTTCTCGCCGTTGATCACCCATTCGTCGCCGTCGCGCGTGGCGTAGGTCTTGAACAGGTTGGGATCCGAACCGCCCTGGGGCTCGGTCATCGAGTAGGCCGACCACATCTCCTGGTTGAGCATCGGGGTCAGCCAGCGCTCCTTCTGCTCCTCGGTGCCATAGGCCGCGAGCATCTCCATGTTGCCGGTGTCGGGCGCGGCCGCGCCGAACATCTGTGGCGCCGACGGATAGCGGCCGAGGATCTCGTTGAGGAGGCCGAGCTTCAACTGGCCGTAGCCGGGACCACCGAGCTCCTCGTCGAGGAAGATCGCCCACAAACCCTGGTCCTTCACCTGCTGCTGGAGGCCCCTGACGAGGGCCCGGATCTTCGGCTCCGGCGACCGGATGGCGTAGGGGAAGACGTAGTGGAGCGGCTCGACCTCCTCGCGGCAGAACTCCTCGACCCAGTCGAGCTTCTTCTGAAATTCCGGTTCTGTCGAGAAATCCCAAGCCATCGTCCGTTACCTCTTCGTCGGTTGCAGTTGGACACTCGACTGTACGAAAACGCGTGCTCGCCCCACGAGCGGAGGTCGTGCAGCGTGGTCAGGCCGACCTCAGCCGCGTGGGCAGTCACGGTCGAGGACGTTGGCGGTGACCCGGGCGACGGCGGCATCGTCGGCCAGGCCGAACACCCAGTCGGTGGTTCCGATGGTGACGACCGTGCCCGCGTCGCGTCCGTACGGCTGGCAGGTCAACATCACGGCGTTGCCGTGGCGCACGCGGGCCAGGCTCGTTCCGCTGTTGTCGCCGTAAATCCGCTCGGCGATGAACTCGAGGTCGCCCTGATCGCTCAGGGCCGCGATCGACTTGGGGTACTCGCCGATCCCGAGGTTGCTCGACGGCGTGAAGGCCACGATCTCGATGTCGGCCGCGAGATCGGCGCGATCGACGGCGACCGGCAGCTGGAGATCGTCGAACGTCAACGGGCAGCCGACGGTCTCGTAGCCGACCACGCCGTGCTTCGCGCCGAGCACGTCGCCGTAGCGCAGGCCGGTGCCGTCGACGAGCCAGTGGTCGTCGCGGTAGACGACGAACCCGCCGACACCCCGGGCGGTCGCCCGACCGAACCGGTGGTACAACCCGAACGCCGATCCGCCCCCGAGGAACGACCACTCCGGCTGGCCCACGACCGGGTCGGCCCACATGCCGGTCATCGCCGGGTGCGGTCCCTCCCGCGGACCCTGCGCCAGGACCGGGTCGGTCTCGTGGGCGGTGTACTTGTGGCAGACCATGTTGGTGATCACATCGCCGGTCGCCGGGTGGTCGCGCTGTTCGAGGCGGACCTGCCAGAACATCGTGTTGCCCGAGAAGCTGGCGAAGTTGCCGCCGCGCCGCACGTGAGCCTCGACCGCGTGACGTTGGCCTGCCGACCAGTACTCGTCGTGGCCGACGCTGAGCACGAGGTCGTAACCGTCGAGCACGTGGGGGTCGTCCTCGAGGTCGGACGACACGGCGTAGTCGAACTCGTAGCCCGCACCTTCGGCCCACTCGACGAATCGGCGTTCGTGGGTGAACCAGCCGGCCGAGCCGATCGCCGACGGATAGGCGTGCTCGGTCCGGTACCGCTGGAAGATCAGGCCGTCGA
Source organism: Ilumatobacteraceae bacterium (assembly GCA_963752815.1). Lineage (GTDB taxonomy): Bacteria > Actinomycetota > Acidimicrobiia > Acidimicrobiales > Ilumatobacteraceae > Sva-07. The sequence continues at coordinate 1,253,778 of CAVVZI010000015.1, forward strand.
CGTCGGGTTCCTCGCCCCAGCGAACCGGCCGGGCCTTGCGGTCATCGCGTTCGACCTCTGGCCGGCACAGCATTCCTCGCGCGAACGGCCGGCCGAACGACACCTGCTTGCCACCCGTGTAGAGGCTGCGCCCACCCCACGTGTTGTAGGCGTTCCAGGTGTTGGTCGCCAGCACGAGCAGTGCACGCGGTCCGCCAGCGGCGGCTCGGCCGCGGACGACGAAGCCGGCGTGCGCCACGTCCCGACCCGGCGGCGCGTCGGTCGCCGTGAGCGTCACGAGATGGAAGCCGGATCGCCAGTGCTCGGCGATCGGGATCTGCAGTGTCACGGGCCATCGGCACCCCTCGGCGTCGGCGTCGCTCGGTGGTGGGGTGAAGATCCCAGCCACGTCGGTCGCGGCCCACACGTGTTCGCGGCGGGCGCCCCAGCGCTCGACGCGGACGTCGAACGTCGCCGACCGGGTCGACACGTGGAGGCCGACCGCCGCACCGACCGGGTAGCTCAGCTCGCCGCAGTAACCCTCGATGTCGTCATGGAACGTCTGGTCATCGGACGTCTGGTCATCGACCATCAGCGGCCGGGGCGTTCACCCGCGCGTCCATCTCGTTCGGCTCGACCCGCCGACCCGACGGCGTGCGCATCTCGACGCGCACCTGCTCGTCGGTCGTTCGGTCGTGGACGGTCACCGGCGCATCGCCGTCGTACAGGTACCGGTCGCCCCAGTCCATCAACGAGAGCATCACCGGCAGGAGGTCGACGCCCTTGCGCGTCAGGCGGTACTCGAGCCGCGACCGTTCGCCCGGATCTTGGTAAGGAACCGCCCGCGCGACGCCGAGGTCGACGAGCCGTCCGAGCCGGTTCGAGAGCACGCTGCGTGACACGCCGAGGTCGCGCTGCAGGTCGTTGAAGCGGTGGACGCCGAAGAACAACTCGCGCAACACCATGATCGACCAGGTGTCGCCGAGCGCGGTGAGCGTGCCGGCGATCGAGCAGCGGTCGGCCAGCGTCCCGCGAGCGGGCGGGTTGGTTCGGGCGGGAGCGTCGGAACGAGTGGGAGTCTGCGCCATCGGTCACACCCTAGCTGAGTTCTCTTGACAGATTCAGCCGGTGGGTTCAAGATGGCCTGAGTTCGTCAAATGAACTGAGCTGATCGATCGATCACTCATGAAAGCCTGATCGCACAGAAAGGGAGATCAACGATGCGTCGACTGACCCGATTCTGGATCGCCCCCAGCCTCCACCGATCCACGCCGCACCGGCGGAGCCGAGAGGAACTCGCCGTGATCGCCGATCGGTTCATCACGGATACCGCGACCGTGGCCGCCACCGAGTCCGGCCGTCCCGAGACCCCGGCCGCGCCACCCCGCCTCGCGGCGTGACCTTCCCCGGCTGAGCACTGCCGGCTGAGCGTCGCCGACACACCCGCCTCCGACAGCGCGAGTTGGCGGGGCCGCGGGTCGGGCGGGGCGGCCAGGCCATATCGTGGGCGGCGTGAGCGCCGCGGTGCTGATCGTGGAAGACGACGAGCTGATCGCTTCGAGCTTGGTCAGGGCACTGCAGTCCCAGGGTTTCTCGGCGTCGTCCACCGGCACGGTGGCGGCGGCCCTCGAGGCGATCGCCCACGAGACGCCGGATCTGGTGCTGCTCGATCTGGGCCTCCCCGACGGAGACGGTTCCGCGGTGGCGACACGGATGGCACTCGACCATCCGCGTGTGCCGGTGATCGCCCTGACCGCCCGCTCCGACGAGATCGACATCGTCCTCGGGCTCGACGCGGGGGCGGTCGACTATGTCGTCAAACCGTTCCATCTCGCCGAACTGCTCGCCCGGATCCGGGCGCACCTCCGCTTCGCCGAGACGGCCCGCAGCGATGCGCGGCAACGCCAGGTCGTCGCAGGTGACGTGATGATCGACACCGCCGCGCGCCGGGCGTTCGTCGGCACCGATGAGATCGCGCTGCGGCCGAAGGAGTTCGACCTGATCCACCGGCTCGCCGTCGACGCCGGCATCGTCGTCACCCGTGAGCAACTGATCGACGACGTCTGGGACGACAACTGGTGGGGCTCGACGAAGACGCTCGACGTCCACGTCAACTCGATCCGTCGCAAGCTCGGCGAGCAGCCCGGCCAACCCAGCCGGATCAGCACGATCCGCGGTGTCGGCTACCGGCTCGAGCTCGACTGCCGCGCGGCAGTGGGCGGGTGACGTCGTGCGTCGGCGGATCCTCGTCACGATCGTCTCGGTCACGTTGGCCGCCGTCTGTGCCTTCTTCGTCCCGGCGGCGCTGGCGATCAGGAGCAGCACACGACGCGGCGACAGCCTCGACGTCGAGCGCGACGCCGCCATCGTGGCCAGCCAGATTCCGCCCGTCGGTCCGGTCGATGTCGCCCAGTTCCAGCATCTCGTCGGTACCGATCGCCAACTCGGGGTGTACGACAACGCCGTCGGACTCGTCGACGGTGTCGGTCCGCGGGCACCGGACGCGTTCACGCGCCTCGCGCTCGCCGGCCAGTTCGCCGAGGGATGGTCGGGCGGCAACCTCGTCGCCGCGGTGCCGGTGCGGAGCAACACGACCGGGCCACCCAGCGTGGTGCGGATCGAGGAACCGGCGTCGGTGAGCCGGATCCGCATCGAGCGTTCGCTGGCGCTGCTGGCCCTGATCGGGGCGGCGATCGTCGGCACGGCGGCGATGATCGGCGTGCTGCTGACCCGCCGGCTCGCCCGTCCCGTCGAGCGTCTCACGAAGTGGGCGACCCACGCCGACGACGAACCCGCGCCGCCCCCCACCACGGGGATCACCGAACTCGACGAGCTGCGCGACGCGCTGGTCGACGAGCGCGGACGCGTCGACGCCGCGCTGTCGCGCGAGCGGTCGTTCTCCTCGCACGTGTCCCACCAGCTGCGCACGCCGGTGGCGGCGCTGCGGGCGGCGATCGAGACCGAACTCGCGGCGCCGCGACCCGACCCGACGTCACTCCTGCACGAGGGCCTCGGCGCCGTCGACCGGCTGGAGGCCACCATCACGAGCCTCCTGGCGCTGGCCCGCCGGGCGGAGGGCGAGCCCGTCCTCTGCGACGCGGCCGCGGTGGTGGCCGACCAGGTCGACCGGTGGCGACCGACGCTGGCCGCGCACGGCCGCGACATCGGTGTCGTCGGCGCACCGCTGATCATCAGCATCGATCCGGCAACGGTGCGCCACATCGTCGACGTCCTGATCGAGAACGCGTTCCGGCACGGGGCGGGCATGATCGCCGTGCGGATCGAGCGGAGCCAGACGCAGGAGACCGGTCGACGGGACCTCGTCATCGACGTGAGCGACGACGGCTCGGTCCTGCCGGGGGCCGATCCCTTCACGGCACAGCCGGTGGACTCCGGACGCGGGATCGGGCTGCGCCTGGCGCGCACGCTCGCCGAGTCGAGCGGCGGATGTCTCGACCTGCAGGCTTCGTCACCGACCCGCTTCCGGCTCCGCCTGCCCGAACGCGGTGGCGTTTACCCGACGTTGACCTCCGTCTGACCTGCCGCTGCTCCACCGATCCGCAAGATCGGGGCATGCATCGTTGCAGTGTCGTGTCTGCCGTTCCCGTACCTGGACGGTCGGCCCACGGCCAACGATCCACCGAACCGTCACGACGCGCTGCCCGGCGCGTCGCGGCCTTCGGTGCACCGGCGCTCGCGCTGGCAGCCGTCGCTTCCCTGGCTGCCGGCGCGGGCGCTGCCCACGCCGCCGACTCGCTCGGGCTCACCACCCCGTACCCGACGGTCGAGACGCAGGCCGGTTCCACGGTGAAGGTCGACCTCGACGTCACCAGCGCCGCCGTGGAACCGGTCGATCTGACCGTCGGCGACCTGCCCGACGGATGGCAGGCGACGCTGCGCGGTGGTGGGTTCGTGATCCACTCGATCACCACCACACCCGACAAGCCGACGGTGGCCAGCCTCGAGTTGGTGGTCGACCCGTCGACGCCGGCGGGTGAACATCCCGTCACGATCACGGCGACCGATCCGACCGGCGGCACGGTCGCGACGACGCTCACGCTCGACGTGGTCGACGAGGTGAACGCCGGGATCGGCCTCGTCGCCGACTTCCCCTCGCTCAGCGGCGATCCGGGTTCGGCGTTCACCTACAGCCTGACGATCACGAACAACACACCGGCCGAACAGGTCTTCACCTTCGACCCGACGGCGCCGCAGGGCTGGACGGTGTCGGCCTCGCCGACGGCCGAGGCGAAGGCGCAGACCGTGACGATCGAGGCCGGCGGCACCAGCGACGTGAAGGTGACCGCGACCCCGCCGGCGACGGCCGAGCAGGGCAAGTACCCGATCAACGTGGCCGTGACCGCGGCGAACGGCGCGACCGGCACCATCAGCCTCGAGGCGGAGGTCACCGGGACGCCGACGATGGCGATGAGTACCGCCGACCAGCGCCTCGACGCCAAGGGCAAGTCCGACACCGAGGAACGCATCCCGTTGATCGTCGGCAACACCGGCACGGCTCCGCTCGAAGACGTGAAGCTCGCCGGTACCGCCCCGACCGGCTGGGACGTGTCGTTCGATCCGGAGACGATCGCCTCCGTGAAGCCCAACGAGACGGCCCAGGTGGTCGCCATCGTCAAGCCCTCCTCCGATGCGGTCGCCGGTGACTACGCCCTGGCCGTGCGGGCGAGCGCCGGCAGCCAGTCGTCCAACCTCGACCTGCGCTACACGCTCGAGGGATCCCGAACACTCGGGTTCATCGCCATCGTCGTGATCATCGCCGCGGTGGGAGCGCTCGCCGGGGTGTTCGTCAAGTTCGGCCGGCGGTGACCGGTGAGCACCACGGTCATCCGACGCCCGTCGCCATCGCTCGACGGCGCCGATACGGCGATCGCCACCGAGGGCCTGACGAAGCGGTACGGCGACCTCGTGGCGGTCGACGACCTGACGTTGAACATCGGCCACGGTGAGGTGTTCGGACTGCTCGGCCCGAACGGTGCCGGCAAGACCACGACGATCCTGATGCTGCTCGGCCTCACCGAACCCACGGCGGGCCGGGCGACGGTGGCCGGCCTCGATCCACGCCGTGACCCGCTCGCCGTGAAGGCCCGCGTCGGCTACATGCCCGACGAGGTCGGCTTCTACGAGGACCTGACGGCCCGGCAGAACCTGCGGTACACGGCCGAACTCAACCGGATCCCGCGACCGGCGGCGGCGGGCCGCATCGACCGGGTGCTCGACGACGTCGGGCTGACCGACGCGGCCGAGCAGAAGGTCGGGGAGTACTCGCGGGGCATGCGCCAGCGGCTCGGGCTCGCCGACGCGCTCGTGAAGGACCCGTCGATCCTCATCCTCGACGAGCCGACGGTGAACATCGATCCCGAGGGTGTGCGCGACCTGCTGCTGATGGTCGAGCGGCTGCGCACCGAGCAGGGCGTCACGATCGTTCTCTCCTCGCACCTGCTCCATCAGGTGCAGCAGGTGTGCGACCGCATCGGGATCTTCGTCAAGGGCCGGCTCGTCGCGAGCGGCACGATCGACGAGCTCGCCGGGCGGCTCACCGATCGCTGGGTGTTCACCGTCGCCGTGAGTGACCTCGCCGACCCTGCGGGCGTGCTCGCCGAGGTGCCCGGTGTGCGATCGGTGCGACGGTCGGAGGGTCGCTGGAGCGTGGTCGGTGAGGCCGACATCCGCGCCGACATCCACGACGCGGTCACCGCCCACGGCGGGCGGTTCACGCATCTCAGTCGCGACGCTGCCGATCTCGACGCCATCTACCACCGCTACTTCGAAGGGGGCGACGATGAGCTCGACGGTGACTGACGACATCGCCGTCGCGCCCGACGACGGCCCGGTCGAGGCCCCCGCTCGGCGCTACCGGGGCGGCTGGCGCATCGTGGCCCGCAAGGAGTTCGCCGACCACGTGCACTCGGCGCGATTCGTCATCCTGATCATCCTGCTCGCGCTCGCCGGCCTCGCCTCGGTGCACTCGGCGAGCGGGCCGATCCGTGACGCCGCCGACAAAGCCTCGTCCACCCCGTCGATCTTCCTGTACCTGTTCACGCTGTCGCCCGATCGGGTGCCGTCGTTCTACGAGTTCATCGGCATCCTCGGGCCGCTGCTCGGCATCGCGTTCGGCTTCGACGCCATCAACGGCGAGCGATCGCTCGGCACGCTGCCGCGGCTCGTCGCGCAACCGATCCATCGCGACGAGATCATCAACGGCAAGTTCGTCGCCGGTATCGGTGCCATCGCACTCGGTCTCGGCTGCCTCATCACCATGGTCGGCGGGTACGGCGCGCTGCGCCTCGGCGTGGGTCCGACGTGGTCGGACGTGATCCGGCTGATCGCCTACTTCGCCGTGGCGGTGGTCTACATCTCGCTCTGGTTGGCGTTGGCGATCCTGCTGTCGGTCACGTGCCGGCGGGCGGCGACCGCGGCGCTCGCCGCGCTCGCCGTGTGGCTCGTGCTGACGCTGTTCGCCGGACTGATCGCCGGCATCGTGGCCGACTCGTGGCACAAGGTCGACAGCGAGTCGACGACCGAGGAGGTGCTCGCCAACGCCCGCACCGAGCTGAACGTCCGGCGGCTCTCACCCGACCAGCTGTACAAGGATGCGACCGGCGTCCTGCTCAACCCGTCGCTGCAGACGACCGGGATCGTCACCCCGCCGCCCGCGGACGCGAGCGCGGCGACGGCCACCGGCGCCCTCCCGTCGAGCCTGCCGCTGTCGGAGAGCCTGGCGCTCGCCTGGTGGCAGCTCGTCGTCCTCGTCGCCGGCACGATCGCCGTCTTCGCCGCTGCCTACCTGGTGTTCCTCCGCCAGGAGGTGCGGGCATAGCAACCTGGTGCCTGGTGCAGTGACGATCAGCGGGGCACCAGCGCACCAGGTTGTGGTGAGATGGCGGGGTGGTCGATCTCACTGCGCCGCTCACCGAAATCGTCGCCGCGCTCGAGGCGGCCGACGTGTCGGCCCGCGAGTTGCTCGATCTGCACCTGGACCGCATCGAGCAGCTCGACGGGCCGATCAACTCCGTTGTCACGCTCGCACCCGAACGGGCCCGCGCCGAGGCATTCGCGATCGACGAGGCTCGCGCCGGCGGGCGAGATGTCGGCCCGCTCGGGGGTGTTCCGATCACGGTCAAGGATGCGATCGCCACGGCGGGCATCCGCTCGACCGGCGGCGCCACCGAACTGCGTGATCACGTTCCCACGGTCGATGCCACGGTGGTCGACACCGTTCGACGGGCCGGAGCGGTGGTGTTCGGCAAGACCAACGTCCCGCGCTGGTCGGGCGACTACCAGAGCTACAACGAGGTGTTCGGCACCACCAACAACCCGTGGGACCTCGAGCGCACGCCGGGCGGTTCGTCGGGTGGACCGGCAGCGGCGGTCGCCATGGGGTTCACCGCGTTCGAGATCGGCACCGACATCGGCGGTTCGATCCGCGTGCCCTCGTCGTATCTGCGGCGTGTACGGCCACAAGCCGAGCTTCGGCATCATCCCGACGTACGGCTACCTCGACAACCCGTCGTTCCACCGCAACGTCGCCGACGTCAACGTGTTCGGCCCGCTCGCCCGTTCGGTCGACGATCTCGAACTGCTGCTCGACCTGCTCGTGGCGCCCAATCCGGACGACGCCGTCGCATGGCGGCTCGATCTGCCGCCGGCGCGCGCGACGGCGCTCGGCGACTTCCGTGTGGCCGCCTGGCTCGACGGCGAGTTCTGCCCGATCGATGAGTCGGTACTCGAAGTGCTCACGGCGACGGTCGACGCGTTGGAGCGCGCCGGCGCGCGCGTCGATCGTGAACGCCGACCCGACATCGACGCGGACGTCGCCTCCTTGGACGGAGCGATGATCATCTCCGCCGCGTGCGCGATCTCCGACAGCGACGAGGAGCGCGCCGCGATGGTCGCGGCCGGCCTCGCGTTCGACCATCGCAGGTGGGACGTGCTGCACCGCCAACGCGGCGTCATCCGCCAGCGGTGGGCGGAGTTCTTCGCCGACGTCGACATCCTGCTCTGCCCGGTGGCACCGGTCCCCGCGTTCCGCCACGTCCACAGCCCCGACGGCCCGAACTGGATGCACTCGACCCTGGCCGACCACGGCGACCGGCCGTACGGCGACCTGGTCCGCTGGTGCGCTCTGATCGGGAGCGCGTACCTCCCGGTGACGGTGCCGCCGGTGGGTCGCACCACTGGCGGCCTGCCGGTGGGCATCCAAGTGGTTGCGCCGTATCTCCACGACCGCACCGCGTTGGCATTCGCCCGCTGCCTCGGTGACGTCGTCGGCGGCTACGAGGCACCGTCGATGAGTGTCGGGTGATTCGTGCCGTGGGGTGTTTGCCGCAGGGCGTGGGTGTACGAAACACCCGACACACGTGGTGAGTGACGTGTCGCGGGAGCACCTCGCACGAGCGGTGGCCGACGCGACGGGGGCAGACGTCGTCGGGATGACCGTGGTGCACGGCGGCGACACGGCCGCGGCGTTCCGGATCGAGTTGGCGTCGGGCGACGTGCTCTTCGCCAAGACGCACCCATCGCCGCCGGTGGGCTTCTTCAGCACCGAGGCGTGGGGACTGGAATGGCTGCGGTCGAGCGACGCCGTCCACGTGCCCCGCGTCGTCGCCGTGTCCGACGGGGAGGGAGGCGCGCCGGCGTTCCTCGCGCTCGAATGGATCGACACTCGCGGCGGAAGGTCGGGCGACGAAGCGGCCTTCGGACGACAGCTCGCGCTCCTCCACGGTTCGGGCGCACCGTGCTTCGGCCGGGAGGATCGACGGACGACCGGGAGCCTGGCGCTGCCGAACGAGCCGAGCGCGACGTGGTCGGATTTCGTCGCCAACTGTCGCTTCCTGCCGCTGGCGAGGATCGCCCGCGATCGATCGGCGCTCCCGCCGGACACGATCGATCGCCTCGAACGTCTGGCCTCGACGCTCGACCGGTTCGACGACGGGTCGCCTCCTGTCCGGCTGCACGGAGATCTGTGGGCGGGGAACCGGATCGTCGATCGTGACGGCGAGAGCTGGCTCATCGACCCGGCGGCCCACGGCGGCCACCCGGAGTTCGACCTCGCGATGATGCGTTTGTTCGGTGGGTTCGGAGCGGACGCGTTCGAGCGCTATGCCGACGTGCGTCCGCTGCTCGACGGCTGGGCCGATCGGGTGGAACTCCACCAGATCGCGCCGCTCGTGGTCCATGCGATCAAGTTCGGCGGCGGGTACGTCGCCGCCGTCGGCGCGCGCCATCGACCGGTACGTCTGACTACGGCGACCGCGCACCGTCAGACGGCGGCGAGCATCAACGAGATCGCGAACCCGACGGCCACGAGCGATCCGGTGAACACTCCCTCCACCTCGAACGCCTCGGGCAGCAGCGTGTCGGCCACCATCGCGAGGAGTGCCCCGGCGGCGAAGGCCTCGGCCAGCGCGCCGTTGTGGTCTCCGCCCGGGTCGAGCAGCAGGTAGCCGAGCGCCGCGGCCACCGCCGACGCGGCGATGACGACGAGCCACATGCGGACCACGCTCGAGCGGGTCCAGCCGGCCAGGCGCAGACCGGCCGACGACGACATCCCCTCGGGCAGGTTGCTGAGGACGATGCCGGCGAACAGCGCCACGCTGACCTGACCCTGGAGCACGGTCAGGCCGAGCACGAACGACTCGGGGATCCCGTCGAGCACCGATCCGAACACGATCGCCATGGCCGAGCCGTCCTGCTGGGAGCCGTCGGAGTCCTTGCGGCCGCCGCCGCCGGAACGGTTGATCCACCAGTTCCCGGCCGTGAACGTCAGTGCCCCGACGAGTGTCAGCGCTCCGACCACCGCGACGTCGGCGTGTTCGATGGCGTCGTCGATGAGTTCGAACGAGACCGAGCCGATCAACACTCCGGTGCCGAGCGCCATGATGATCGCCAACACCTCGCGGCTCGGCGGGCGGACGTAGGCGATCAACGCGCCGACGAGCAGTGCACTCGCACCGAGGGCACCCCAGGCGAAGGCAACGAACACCTGGCGATCGTAGGGCCCCCCGGATCAGGTGCGGGCTCAGGTGCGCACGGGGGAACGGCCGACCGCTCGGAAGTACCGCTCGAACGACTCGTCGACGCACGCCCGAGCGCCGCCGATGATGTTGAGCCCCCACGTGAATCCGTAGAGGTCGTCGAAGTCGACCGTGTCGAGGCGGCGCCGGATCTCCTCGACGTCGTCCGGATGCGACGGCACATGGTTCGGGACGCTGTACATGAACGACACGTGCCGGCGGTCCTGGGCGACGTGCAACGCGTCGCCGGCGAGCAGGATCGGCCGGCCGTTCGGCCCGGCGGTCGAGTGGAGCACCGTGCTCCCGGGGAAGTGGCCGGGGCACCGATAGAGCGTCACACCGTCGGTCAGCGGCAGCACGTCGCCGTCCCACAACTCGATGTGTTCCGAGGGGCGGGCGATCCATTCGCGGTCGTTGGCGTGCAAGACGATCGGCACCCCGCCGAACGCCTCGCTCCACTCGACCATCGACGCATAGAAGTGCGGGTGCGAGATCACGATGGTGCTGATCCCGCCGACCGCTTCGAGTTCGGCGACGGCGGCGGCCGTCACGAGGCTCGTCGCCTCCCACAGGATGTTGCCCGCCGGGGTGGGCAGTACCAACGACCGTTGCGGGATGCCGAACGCCGGCGTGATGCCGACCCCGAGCAGGCCGTCGTCGACTTCGAACCGGACGGAGTGCGCCGCCTGCAACGCCTCGAGCGTCGTCCAGTGCTGGCCCGACCATCCGACGTACTGACGGTCGTCGCTGCAGATGGCACACCGGTCCGGGGGGTCGGTGCGGTCGCCGTATTGGGTGCCGCAGGTGGAGCAGACGAAGCGGGTCATGTGGGAGCTCCTTGTCGGGTGAGCCGAGCGATGTCGGTCTGGTCGTCGGTGTCGTCGTCGTGTCGTCGTCGCCGTCGCGGCCCGGGCGCGATCCCACATGCGGGCGATCGCGGCGGGCGAGGCAGCCGACAGGTCGACGTGGAACGTGCCGGCGAGGACGTCGATCCAGGCGTCCAGGTCGTCGACGACGTACCCGGTGCTGCCGGTTCGATCGGTCCGTGTGACGCGCCGGCCGCGGAGCACCGTGGTGCCGTCGGCGTCGCGGAGCTGTGCGGTGACCGTGCGGGCGAACGGCGACTCCGCCGAGCGCGCCAGGAACTCGTGCCGCGCGGCGAACACCGCGATGTCGGTCGGCGCGGTCGAGAAGCTCATGCCCGCGAACGATCCCGACGTGTCGTGCGTGAAGTGCCAGTCACCGACGCCACCCGGGGTGGGTTCGAGCCGGAACGTCATCGGGCCCTGCTCGAACTCGCCGGCGCGGAGTGGGAGCGGGGCGTGGAGTGCGTCACCGAGGCCCGCATCGACGTACCACGTCCCATCGGAGTGACCCGGCGTCGGCAGGCCGTGGACCAGCAGGACGAGATGGTTGTGGAGGTCGGCCTCGTCGGGTGCGGCGCGGTGCACGCCACCGACGTGCAGTGTGACGTCGTAGCCCAGCTCGGTCAGCAGCGTCGACAGCGCACCGTTCAGGTGGAAGCAGTACCCGCCCCGGCCGGCGGTGGCGATCCGCTGCGCAGCGTCGGTGGGGTCGATCGTCCACGGCTCACCGAGGTGGATCCAGGTCGTCTCGTAGGTGACCCGTTCGACGTGGCGACGGTGGATCCGATCGAGCGCCGCCGCGGACGGTGGCTCCCGATCGAGTCCGAGCCGATCGAGGTAGGCGTCGGTCAGCGCGGTCACGCGAACACCAGCGGGCCGGTGCGGGTGCGCTTGAGCTCGAAGAACCCGGGCGTGCCGGCCACGAGGGCGACGCCGTCGAAGAGCCGCACCGCTTCAGCACCTTGGGGCGCCGGGTTGACGACCGGTCCGAAGAAGGCGATCGTCCGGCCGCCGTCGTTGATGTGCACCACCGGGGTCCCGACATCGTCGCCGACCGAGTCCACCGCGTGGCGATGGCTCTCGCGGAGGAGCTCGTCGATGCGGGCCGGGTCTGCTGCGGTGCCGGCGTAGGCCTGCGGCGAGCAGGGTGTCGGGCAGAGCGGTCGCGGCGAGCGTCTCCGCGAGGAGATCGACGTCGATCCGCTCGCCGCCCGTGTGGATCCGGCGTCCGAGCTCGTCGTACCAGCGCCGCAGCGCGTCGGCGCCGTAGTCGCGCTCGATGGCGATCGCCAGCCGCGCGGGCCCCCATGCCCGATCGACGAGGTCGCGGTAGAACTCCGACGCATCCTCGCGGTCCTCGTTGAGGATCGACAGGCTCATGATCCGGATGGTCAGGTCGATCCGGCCGAGCCGCTCCACCTCGCCCAGCCACCGCGAGGTGAGCCAGGCGAACGGACACATCGGATCGACGAAGATCTCGACGGGGGTCGGGGTCGGAACGTCGTATCCGCCGGGGTGATGGGGCGTCATCATGACGTCGACGGTACGCCTCCACTTGGGCCCCGAACATGTCCAAGTTCGCCAATTCCGACCAGACCAAGCCCCAGACCAAGCCCGCGCCCCCGGACCCCTCCCGACCCCTCCACTCTCGTTTGCGTCGGGATTTCTGCGGCACGGCCCGCAGAAATCCCGACGCAAACGGAGAAATGACGGCGTCAGGCTCGGTCGAGGATGCGGCGGAGGTCGGGCAGGGCGCGTTCGAGGACGTCGGCGCTCGCCATGCCGAAGCCGATGAGCATGCCGTTCGGTCGGTCGGGGCCGACACAGCACTCGGCGAAGCTGCTGATCGCCATCCCGCGCCGGCGGGCCTCGTCGCGGATGGCGTCCTCGGAGACGTCGGTCGGCAGCACCGTCGCCAGGTGGAGGCCGGCGTGGTTCTCGGGACCGGGCAGGAGCGCGCCTGCGTCGACACCGTCGGCGACGAACTGCCGGACGATCTCGTGGCGGGTCCGATAGATGCGACGCACCCGCCGCAGATGCTGGTCGAGGTGCCCGCGCTCGATGAAGCGGTGCAACGTGAGCTGGCCGAGAGCCGACGGTTGCACGCTGAACAGTTGCCGCCAGGCGATCGCCGCGTCGACCAGGGGTTCGGGCAGCGCCACGAAGCCGAGCCGGAGCGAGGGCGACAGCGTCTTGGAGAACGTGCCGACGTAGGCGACCCGGCCCGATCGATCGAGGCGGTGCAGCGGCTCGAGCGGGCGATCGGTGTGGCGGAACTCCGAGTCGTAGTCGTCCTCGATGATCGCGGCGTCGTGCCGGTCGGCGAACGCCAGCAGCGCGCGCCGCCGGGCGAGGCTCATGGTGACCCCGCTCGGCGACTGGTGCGACGGGGTGGTGTAGACGACCTTCACGTTCGCGGGGATCTGATCGACGACGATGCCTTCGCCGTCGACCGGGACGGCCACGACGCGCAGGCCGATCGCTTCGAACAGCAGCCGCACGGGCGGGTAGCCGGGATCCTCCACGGCGATCGGGTCACCGGGCCGCAGCATCGTGCGGACGACGAGATGGACGGCTTCCTGCGCGCCGGACGTCACGATGATCTGGTCGGCGTCGACGATCACGCCGCGCGACCGGCCGATCCACCCGGCGAGCACCTGCCGGAGCGATTCGAACCCGGCGGGTTCGCCGTAGCCGGGGAGCGGTCGATGCAGCGTCGCCGACGCGCACCGTCGCCACTCGTCGGTCGGGAAGAGTGCCCGGTCCGGTTGTCCGCCGCGGAGGTCGACGCCGCCGGGTGGCGGCGGTGACGCGGTCGGCGGTGCGGACTCGATCTCGACGGGACGCAGCACCGAACGACGATCGGCCGACCGCCTGTCGGCCGCCGTGCGACAGACCGCGGTGCCACCACCGGCCCGCCCGGCCAGGTATCCCTCGGCGACGAGGAGGCCGTACGCCGTCGTGACCGTGTGCCGCGACACCCCGAGTTCGCCCGCCAGTTCGCGCGACGGGGGGAGCGGATCACCCTCGGCGAGCACACCCGACTCGATCGCCTCGCGGATCTGGTCGTAGATCGACCGGGCCACGCCTCGACGGTCGCTCGGATCGAGGTAGATCTCCACGCGCGATCTCCGTCAACGGCCGGGTCGAGTGTGGCTCACGTCGGCGGTCGTTGCCGGAGGGACGTCGACCGCGATCTCCGGGCCGAGGACGGCCCCGTCGGCCAGGTCGAGGCGATCGCCACTCCAGAAGCGGCCGGGGTCGTACCAGTTGAGCGGCTTGCGATCGTCGAGCAGGCCCATCCGCTGATAGGTCAACGCCACGAGTTCGGCGCAGTAGATGTCCTCGAAGGAGACTCGGCGGCGGGCCCGGCCCTTGAGCCAGTGACCGACGAGGCCGAACGTGCTCGGGAAGTGTCGACCGCTGAATTCGCGCACCACGCCGAGCGCGGCGTTCTCCATGTCGCGGGAGGCCTCGGGATCGAGCTGACGGACGAAGGCGCGCTGTCCGTACCGGTTGACCCAGGTGTCGGCAGCGTCGGTCAGCCGGTGCAGTTGCGCGCCGCGCTGCGCCTCGCCGGTCCAGACGTCGACCATCGAACGTCCCAGTTCGGCGTGCCACAGCAGCGGCGGGAGATCGTCGATCGCCAACACCATCGCCACGTGGTTGACCGGGCTGTTCGTCGCGACGCGGATCGCACGATCGGCGAGCTTGCGTCCGGTGAACAACCAGATGTCGCCGCTGCGACTCACGCTCGCGGCCTCCCCGAGGGTGATCCGCGTCGGCTCCACGCCGCGTACTGTACGACCCATGCGCTGGTGGAAGTGGTTGGGTCTGGCCGGATTGCTCGGCGCCGCCGCGGCCGGGGCGGTCGTCGTGCAGCGTCGACGCGCCCGCACCTGGACCGACTACAGCCCCGAGGAACTCCGCTCCCGCCTCCACGCCCGCCTCGACGAGCCATCGGACTGACCCAATCCCCGTTTGCGTCGGGATTTCTGAGGGCCGTGCCTCAGAAATCCCGACGCAAACGATGTGTGTGGGAGCGGTCGGGCGGGTTGGGCGGGGTCGGCCGAGTCACGGCCGCGAGTGAGGACGTGCGAACATCACGGGGTGAAGGCACCGCCGTTCCGCTACCACCGTCCCGACACGCTCGCCGAGGCGCTGGCGCTGCTCGCGGAGCACGGCGACGACGCCAAGGTGCTGGCGGGTGGGCAATCGCTCGTGCCGCTGATGGCGATGCGGATGGGTCGGCCCGCCGTGGTGGTCGACATCGGTCGCGTGCCCGGGCTGGCCGACATCGAGGTCGGCGCCGACGGGTCGTGCTCCATCGGCGCGTTGGTGCGGCACGCGGCCGCCGAGCGTTCCGCCGATGTCGCCTCCCACGCGCCGCTCGTCCACCGGGCGATGCCCCTGATCGCGCACCGGGCGATCCGCACCCGTGGCACCGTCGTCGGGTCGATCGCGCACGCCGATCCCGCGGCCGAGATGCCCGCCGTGGCCGTCGCCGTCGGTGCGACGATGACGGCTGCGTCGGCATCGGGTGAACGGTCGATCGCCGCAGCCGACTTCTTCGAGGGATACCTCCAGACCGCGTTGCGTGCCGACGAGATCCTCACCCGCGTGACCTTTCCCGCGTGGCCCGCCGGCGCGGTCGGCTCGGTCGTCGAGGTCGCCCGCCGACACGGCGACTACGCGCTCGTCGGCCTGGTCACCTCCATCCAACTCGACGGCGGCAGGATCACCGACGCCGCGCTCACGTTCTTCGGTGCGGCGTCGAAACCGGTCCGTGTCCCCGAGGCCGAGCGAGTCCTGATCGGAACGTCGGCGCCTCCCGACACGGTGGCCGAGGCCGCGAGGATCGTGGCCGACGCGCTCGATCCACCGGCCGACATCCACGGCACGACGGCCTATCGGAAGCACCTCGCCGGCGTCCTCACCCGCCGCGGCCTGGCCGAAGCCGCCGCCACGATCGGAGCGTTCGCATGACCGAATCCAGTACGGTCGCCGCCTCGTCGGTGCCGGACGCGACCACGCGTCGACTCGACGCCGAGCGCCGAGCGGGTGGCGACGTGATCGACGTCGGCCTCGTGATCAACGGTGAGCGTCACGATGTGACGGTCGAGGCCCGGCGCACGCTGAGCGACGTGATCCGCGACGACTGCGGCCTCACCGGGACCCACGTCGGCTGTGAACACGGCGTGTGCGGCGCCTGCACGGTGCTGATCGACGGTGAACCGGCACGATCGTGCCTGATGTTCGCCGGCCAGGCCGACGGCGCCGACATCACCACGATCGAGGGCCTCGCCGGACCGGACGGCACGCTGCATCCGATCCAGCAGGCGATGATGGATGCGCACGGGTTCCAGTGCGCGTTCTGCTCGCCGGGCTTCCTGATGAGTGCCGTCGCGCTCCTCGCCGAGAATCCCGACCCGACCACTGCCGAGATCAGAGAGGAACTGAGCGGCAACATCTGCCGCTGCACCGGCTACCAGTCGATCGTGGCGGGGGTCGAGCGCGCGGTCGAGGTCATGAAGGCGAGCGCACGATGAGCACGAACTTGAGCGGCCTCGTCGGCCAGAGCGTCACGCGGGTCGAGGACGAGCGCCTGCTGATCGGCAACGGCCGCTACGTCGCCGACCTCGAGCCCGAGGGTGTCCTGCACGCGGCGTTCCTGCGCAGCCCGCTCGCCCACGCCCGGATCGTGTCGATCGATGTGGCCGCGGCGCGTCGGGCACCCGGGGTGACCGCCGTGTACACGGGTGCCGACATCGAGCGACTCACGCACGCCTTCCCGCCGCTGATGATGTCGCCGGGCCTCTACACGCCCGTGTTCTACTCGCTCAGCGCCGAGCGGGTGCGCCACGTCGGCGACCCCGTGGCGCTCGTGATCGCCGCCTCGCGCCACCTCGCCGAGGACGCGCTCGAACTCATCGAGATCGACTACGAGCCGCTCGACGCGATCTCGTCCATCGCCGAAGCGTTCCAGCCCGAGCGACCGCTGTTGTGGGAGAAGGCCGGCAGCAACGTCGTCTACGACCACAGCGACCGCTACGGCGATGTCGACGCGGTGTTCGCCGCGGCCGACCGGGTCGTCACCGAACGGTTGTCGTGCCAACGTCAGTCGAACCAGCCGATGGAGACCCGCGGTTCGGTGATCGAGATCGACGCCGACACCGGCCAACTCACGATCCACAGCGCCACGCAGTCGAGCCACATGCTGCGGTGGGCCACGGCCGCGCTGACCGGCAAGGAAACGGTGCGGGCGTCGCTCAAGCGGCTGGCCTCGAACAAGGAGCGTCGCGCCGCGTTCGGTGCCGGGGCGAAGCAGTTCGTCGGCGAGAACAGCGACAGCCTCAAAGGCCAGGACAACGACGGCGCGAAGAGCCAGTTCAAGCGCGACAAGTCGCTGCCGAAGCACATGGCCGGCATCGGCCTCGGTCTGATCGCCAAGGACACCTATCCGATCATCAAGGCGCAGGACATCGGCGGCGGATTCGGATCGAAGGGCGCGGTCGCGCGCGAGGACATCGCGCTCGCCGCCGCGGCGATCGATCTCGGGCGGCCGCTCAAGTGGATCGAGGATCGCAGCGAGAACCTGCTCGACGGTGGCCACGCTCGTGAGGAGGATCTCACCGTGTCGATCGCCGTCGACAACGACGGCACGCTGCGCGGTCTCCGGGTCGACCTCGTGTTCGACCAGGGTGCGTACCCCGCCTTCCCGATCACGGTGGCGATGTTCGGCGGCATGATGCGCGTGATGTTCCCCGGCTCGTACCGGTGGGACGCGTTCGAGATCCGGGCCCGCGCCGTCGCCACCAACAAGGGCCGCTATGTCGCGTACCGGGGTCCCTGGGCGAACGAGACGTGGGCTCGCGAGCGGATGCTCGACATCGTCGCCCGCGCGCTCCGCATGCGGCCGACCGACCTACGCCTGAAGAACATGATGGGCGAGGACGACATGGCGCCGGCGATGATCACCGGACCGACACTCGACGCGACGATGTCGACGAAGAAGACGCTGGAACGGGCGATCGAGCTGATCGACATCGACGCCTTCCGCGTCGAACAGGAACGGGCCCGAACGGCAGGCCGCTACCTGGGGCTCGGGATCGCGTCGTACCACGAGGCGGCCCCGGGACCGCCGAACTACATGTCGTCAGTGAGCCCGGGCGCCGACGTGCTGATGGGCGAGGAGGCGTGGACGGCGATCCTGCCCGATGGTTCGGTCGAGGTGTACACGTCGCAGATGCCGCACGGGCAGAGCCACGAGACGACCTATGGCCAGATCGTCGCCGACGAACTCGGTGTATCACGCCACGACGTGAAGATCGTCTACGGCGACACGCGGCGAACGCCGTTCGGCTTCATCGGGACCGGCGGCAGCCGTGGGGGTCCGATGGGTGGCGGGGCGGTGAAGTACTCGTCGCGCGAGGTGCGCCAGCAGCTCGTCGAACAGGCGTCCAAGATGCTCGAGGCCGCGCCGGCCGACATCGAGATCGTCGACGGCAACATTCACGTGGCGGGCGTCCCCTCGCGGGGACTCACCGTCGCGGATGTCGCCGCGTCGGTCGTGTCCGAACGCGGCACGGTCGAAGGCAAGGGTGGCGATGCCGCGTTCAGCGCATCGATCGTCTATCGCGGCAAGGGTGACGGCGGCTGGTCGGTGGCCACCCACGCCTGCATCGTCGAGGTCGATCTCGAGACCGGTCTCGTCAGCTTCCCGCGCTACCTCGTGGTCGAGGACTGTGGGCCGGTCATCAACCCGGCGATCGTCGACGGCCAGGTCCGCGGCGGCGTGGCGCAGGGGATCGGTGCGGTGCTCTACGAGAAGGCGGCGTACGACGACGACGCCAACATGCAGGCGGCGACCTACATGGACTACCTGCTGCCGACGGCGATGGAGATCCCCGACATCGAGGTCCACCACCTCGAGACGATCTCGCCCGGTGGGGAGAACGACTTCCGCGGCGTCGGCGAGGGCGGCATGATCGGTGCGCCCGCCGCCATCACGAACGCGATCGAGGACGCGCTCGTCGACCTTCGGCGCTCGCGTCGACACCCAGTACAACCCGCCCTCGCGCATCCTCGAACTGGCCGGCATCATCCCCCGCGCCTGACGACAGCCGCAAACCAGCCGAAAATGGAGCAGATGTCGCGCTGAGCGCGACATCTGCTCCATTTTTCGGGGTGTGTGTCACCGATCGGCGTCGAGCCCCAGGTCGGCGTCGAGGGGGCTGGTCGGAGCCTTGTTGTAGGTCGTCGCTTCCCCGGTGAACGCGTCGCCCGAGCGCGGCAGCAGCATCCTGGCGGCGATCGCGGCACCGAACACGACGACCGCGCCGACGATCGCTGCTGCGCCGAGTCCGTCGACGAAGGCTTGGCGGGCGCTCTGCACGAGGGCGGCACCCTGGTCGCCGCCGATCTGCTGACCGACGGCGATCGCACCCGACAGACCGCTGTCGGCCACGTCGGCCGCCTGCTGGGGCAGGCCGGCGATGGAGGTCGCCATCCCGCTGAGGTACTTCGACGTGACGATCGAGCCCAGCACCGCGACGCCGAGGGCCCCGCCCAATTCGCGGGTCGTGTCGTTCATCGCCGAGCCGACGCCCGCTCGTGCCAGCGGCACCGACGACATGATCAGCGACGTCTGCGGGGTCATCGAGATCGCCATGCCGGCGGCGAGCGGGATCATCGCCAGATAGAGGTTGAACAGCGAGCTGCCCACTTCGAGCAGCGACATCAGGGAGAGCCCGACGGCGATGCTGGTCATGCCGACCGGGACCACCCACGCGGAGCCGAAGCGGCGGACGAACCGCGGCACCTGCGGAGCCACGGACATGATGATGAACGCGAACGGCAACTGCACCAGACCCGACTCGAGCGGCGAGTAGCCGAGCACCAGCTGCAGGTACTGGGCGAGGAGGAAGAAGGTGCCGAACATCGCGAAGAACGTCAACGTCATCCCGGCGGAGGCCACACTGAATCGGCGGTCGCGGAACAGGTTGAGATCGAGCATGGGGTGCTTGGCGGTCGACTCCCGCCAGATGAACAGGCCGATGGCCACGGCGGAGAGGGCGAACGCGCCGAGCGTCGTCGGCGACGTCCAACCGTTGTGGGGACCTTCGATGATGCCGTACACGAGCGACGACAGGGCGACGATCGACAGCGCCGCGCCAGGCACGTCGACCGGATGCTCGCCCGGATCCTTCGAGCGCGGGAGGAGGATCGCACCGGCGATGACGGCGATGATGATCACCGGCACGTTGACGAGGAACACCGAACCCCACCAGAAATGCTCGAGCAGCAGACCCGACGTGATCGGGCCGATGGCGACGCCGGCGCCGGACACGCCGGCCCAGATGGCGATGGCCTGCGTTCGTTCGTGGGCGGGGAAGACGTTGGTGAGGATCGACAGGGTCGACGGCATGATGAACGCCGCGGCCAGGCCCATGATGGCGCGCCCGGCGATCACCTGTCCCGACGAGTCCGAGAGCGAGGCGAAGATCGCTCCGGCCATGAAGAGCACGAGCCCGAACTGCAGTGCGCCCTTGCGGCCGAAGCGGTCGCCGAGGGTGCCGGCGGTGAACAACATGCCGGCGAAGATCAGCGCGTAGGCGTCGACCATCCACTGCAGCGACGACGTCGATGCGCCGAGTTCGCGGGCCAGCGTCGGCAGCGCCACGTTGAGCGTGGTGTTGCCGATGATGACGATCAGCAGGCTGAGACACAGCACTCCCAGGATCGACCATCGGCGGGCGTAGACGATCGGGTCGATCCCGTGATCGGGGTCGTTCGCTTCGACGATGTGCGCGCTGGCGTCCACGGTGCTCCTCGAGTGCCCTTCGGGGCGGGCGGCACTCTCCGGGGCACGATAGCGGTGGGTCATCGGGATCATTCCGAGCGGACCAGCGTCACGCGGCCCAAGGAATGAGAATCGTTCCCGATACCCTGATTGGCCGTGGCAGCCTGGCGCGCGATCCTGTTGGCGACAGCGGCGCTGCTGCCGTGCGCCTGCTCGTCGGAGCCGTCGACGTCGGCCGCCGTTCCGGCGGAGCCGGACCGGATCGACGTCGTCGCTGCGTTCTACCCCCTGCAGTTCGTGACCGAGCGGGTGGGCGGGGACGCGGTGTCGGTCACCAACCTGACCCCCGCCGGATCCGAACCGCACGAACTCGAACTGAGCGCCCGCGATGCCGGTCACCTCCAGGACGCGGACGTCGTCGTGTACCTCGATGGGTTCGCGCCTGCGCTCGACGACACGATCGACGATGTCGACGCCCACGGGTTCGACGTGGCTGCCGCGGCCGATCTCGACCGGACGGCCGGCTCGGCGCACGACACCGACGATGGCGAGGCGACGGGCGCCGACCCGCACTTCTGGCTCGACCCGCTGCGGCTGGCGGCCGTCGGCCGACGCGGTCGCGGTCGAGCTCGGCACGATCGATCCCGACGGTGCCGATCAGTTCACCGCCAACGCCGCCGCGCTGACGGAGCGACCTGGAGCAACTCGACGGCGAGTTCTCGACCGGACTCGACACGTGTGCGTCGACGGATCTGGTGACGAGCCACGAAGCGTTCGGCTATCTCGCGGAGAGGTACGGGATGACGCAGGTGGGCATCTCGGGCCTGTCACCTGATTCGGAGCCGTCGCCGGCGACGCTCGCCGATGTCGCCGACTTCGTCGATGCCCACGACGTCGCGACGATCTACTACGAGACGCTCGTCGACCCGTCGATCGCCGAGACCGTGGCCTCCGAGACGGGCGCCGAGACCGCGGTGCTCGATCCGCTGGAGGGCCTGAGCGATGACTCGGCCGGCGATGACTACTTCTCGGTGATGCGCTCCGACCTCGCGACGCTCCGCACCGGACAGGGGTGCGAGTGACCGCGTCGGTGGACACGCCTGCCGTGGTGGTGCGCGAGGCACGGTTCGGTTACGGGAGCCACGAGGCGGCGCGCGCCGACCTGCGGATCGACGCCGGTGACGTCGTCGCCGTGCTCGGGCCGAACGGGTCGGGCAAGTCGACGTTGGTCAAGGGCATGCTCGGCCTCGTCGACGTGCTCGGCGGGACCGTGGAATGGTTCGGACGTCCTCTGCAGGAGGCCGATCGATCGATGATCGGCTACGTGCCGCAGCGCCAGAGCGCCGCCGGCCCGATCCCGGTGACCGTCGACGAGCTGGTGCGCTCGGGTCGACTCGCGTCGAACGGGTGGTGGCGGCGGTCGCGAGATGCCGATCGCCGGGCCGTCGATGCGGCGATCGATGTCGTGGGACTCGCGGACCAACGGCGCCGGCCGGTCAACCGGCTGTCCGGGGGCCAGCAACGGCGCGCCCTGGTGGCCCGCGGGTTGGCGGGCGGCGCGCGGGTGCTGATCCTCGACGAGCCGCTCGCCGGCGTCGACGCGGCGAGCCAGGCGGCGCTCGCCGACACGCTGCGCGTCCTCGCCGACGCCGGCACGACGATCGTGATCGTGCTCCACGAGCTCGGGCCGATCCAACCGCTCGTCACGCGCGTCGTCGCGATGAACTCGGGATCCGTCGTGTTCGACGGACCGCTCGCCGCGGTTCCCCGAGCGCTGCTGCACGACGACCACGCGGACGATGCCCACGGCGGCGTCTTCGAGGACCCCGGCGACTTTGAACTTTTCCGAAGGGGCTTGTTCCGCCGATGATCGCCGCGATCGAGGTCCTCCAGTACGACTTCATGCGACGCGCCCTGCTGGCCGCCGTGATGATCGGGCTCAGCGCACCGGCCGTCGGCATCTTCCTGGTGCAGCGCCGCCTCGCGCTGATCGGCGACGGGCTCGGGCACATCGCGGTGAGCGGCGTCGCGCTCGGACTGGTCGTCGGGCACGCACCGATCTTCATCGCGCTCGTCACCGCGATCGTCGGCGCCGTCGCCATCGAGCTGATCCGGGCCCGAGGCGAGGCGTTCGGGGAGATCGCCCTCGCCATGCTGTTCTACGGCGGGATCGCCGGTGGCGTGGTGCTGGTCAGCCGTGCACCGGCGGGCACGCGGAACCTGAACCAGTACCTGTTCGGCAGCATCACCACGACGTCGGCCTCCGACCTGATCACGTTCTCGATCCTCGCCGCGGTGATCCTCGCCCTCACCACGTGGCTCGGCCCGGCCCTGTTCGCGGTGAGCAACGACGACGAGTTCGCCCGCGCCAGCGGGCTGCCGGTGATGCCGCTGAACATCACGTTGGCGGTACTCACGGCCTGCACGGTGGTGATCTCGATGCGCGTCGTCGGGGTGCTGCTCGTCAGTGCGCTGATGGTCGTCCCGGTGGCGACCGCCCAGCTGTGGACGTCGAGCTTCCGCGCCACGCGCTGGCTGGCGATGGGGGTCGGGTTCGCTGTGTCGCTCGTCGGCGTCGTCCTGTCGTACTACGTCGACACGCCCTCGGGCGGCACGATCGTGCTGCTGGCGATCGCGGTCTTCGGCGTGACGCTGTTCGCCCAGTCGGCGTCGCGCCTCTCCCGTCGCTGAGCGGTTCGACCAGCCCGTCCCCCGATCACAGCGGTGGGGGCACCGGCGGAACGATGGGCTCGGGCGGGCTCGGAGGTTCGGGAGGCGTCGGCGGTACCGGCGGCGTGGGTCCGGGGTCGGGCGGCGGCACGATGGGCTCCGGCTCGCCCGGAGGCGGACCGGGATTCGGCACGATCGGCGCGGGCTCGTAGGGCGTGGGGTCCGGCGGGATGATGGTCATGCGGCCCGGATTACCCGAACAACCCGGCGCGCAACCGGACCCGACCCCCGGCGCGCGCGACCTCGCCATGATCCACACCGCTGCGTTCGCGGTGGACCGATAACGTCGAACCATGGCGCGACTGACTGCCGCCGAACGGTCGAAGTTGCCAGATCGAGCCTTCGCCTACGTCGACTCCGCCGGCGCGCGACGCCTGCCGATCATCGACGCCGCGCACGTCCGCAACGCGCTCGCCCGTTTCAGCCAGGTCGAGTTCGAGGACGACCAGGCACGTGCCGAAGCGCGGACCCGGTTGCTGCGGGCGGCGCGCAAGTTCCGGATCGTGCCGGTCGGCTTCATCGACAACGAACTCCGGTCCGAGCGGGCCGCCGATCCGCAGGTCCCGGACTCGGAGGTGACAGCGGTGCCGAGCGGATTCGTCACGATGATGCTGACCGACATCGAGGGGTCGACCGGCCTGATCACAACGCTGGGCGACGGGTACGGCGGCGTGCTCGAGGAAGCGCGTTCGATCCAGCGGACGGCGACGCGGGAGTTCGGGGGCTACGTGGTCGAGGAGCGTGCCGACGAGTTCTTCGGGGCGTTCGCCTCACCGCGAGCGGCCGCTGGAGGCGGCGAT
Source organism: Ilumatobacteraceae bacterium (assembly GCA_963752815.1). Classification (GTDB taxonomy): domain Bacteria; phylum Actinomycetota; class Acidimicrobiia; order Acidimicrobiales; family Ilumatobacteraceae; genus Sva-07. Next base: position 1,277,989 of record CAVVZI010000015.1, read on the forward strand.
CGCGATCCACCGTGCGATGTGCGCTCGGACCTGGCTCGACGGTGCCGCGGTGCGGGTGCGGATCGGCGTGCACGCCGGCTACCCCACGGTGACCGGAGCGAACTACATCGGCATGGCGGTCCACACGGCCGCCCGCGTCTGTTCGGTGGCGCACGGAGGACAGATCGTGATCTCCGGCGACACCAGGACCGCGTTGACCGATCTCGTGCCGGAGGGTGTGGGGTTCCGGCGGCTCGGGAGGTACCGGATGCGCGGTATCCCGGACGAGCACGATCTGTTCCAGGTGCGCGCCGACGGCTTGGCCACGCGATTCCCACCGGTGCGTCTCTGACGTGACCACCGAGCGGGAGACGACGAACCGGTTGATGCTGCGAGCGCGCGACGTGATGGACCGCGACCACGCGGCCGAACTCGACATCGCCGCCCTCGCCAGCGTGGCGTGCTGTTCGGAGGCGCATTTCATCCGCACGTTCAAGACGACATTCGGCGAGACACCGCACCGCTACCTCCAGCGGCGACGGATCGAACGGGCGATGTTCCTGCTCCGCACGACCGACCAGAACGTCACCGACATCTGCATGGCCGTCGGGTTCTCGAGCCTGGGAACGTTCGGCCGCACGTTCACCGAGATCGTCGGCGAACCGCCCGGCGAGTACCGCAAACGGGGCGCCCTGCCGGACGTGCCGAACTGTTTCGTGCGGTCGTGGGTGAGGCCGCGATCGTGAGTCCGACATCGATCAGTTTCGGAGAAGCCGCGCCACGAGGCGATCCGTAATCTCGCTCCCATGTTCAACAACATCTCCCGCTCCCAACTCTTCGTGCTCGATCAGGACGAAGCTCTCGACTTCTACACCAACACCCTCGGACTGGAGGTGGCGGCCGACGTCGACCTCGGGTTCATGCGCTGGCTCACCGTGCGGGTCCCCGGCGACGAGATCCGCGAGATCCTGCTCGAGCGCCCCGGCCCGCCCGTCATGGACGACGCGACGGCGGCGCAGGTCCGCGACCTCGTCACCAAGGGGGCGATCGGCGGTGCCCTGTTCCTCACGACCGACGACGCCCAGTCGACGTTCGAGACGCTCAAGGACCGCGGCGTCGACATCACCGACGAACCGACGCCGCGCCCCTACGGCATCGACTTCGGCATCCGCGACCCCTTCGGCAACGCGATCCGCGTCGGGCAGATGTTCGACAATCCCGACGTGAGTTTCTGACGCCGCACGCGACATGGGCGAGGTCTCGTTCCGCCGGCTGACCCGGGACGATTTCCCGGTGCTCGCGGGTTGGCTGGCCGAGCCTCATGTCGCCCGGTGGTGGAACCACGACGTCGACGCCGAGGCGCTGGAGCGTGACTTCGGTGCCTCGGCCGACGGCGCCGAGCCGAACGAGGACTGGCTCGTCCTGTTCGCCGGGCGGCCCGTCGGGTTGATCCAGTACTCGAGGTACGACGACTACCCGGAATACCGCGACGAACTCGCCCCGTACGTCGAGGTTCCGACCGGTGCCGCGAGCATCGACTATCTGCTCGGCGATCCGTCCCTCACCGGACAAGGGCTCGGCACGTCGATGATCGAGGAGTTCGTCGAGCGGATCTGGGCGACGGCCCCCGACGTGCCGTGCGTGATCGTCCCCGTCCATGCGCTCAACGTCGCGTCGTGGCGGGCCCTGCGCTCGGCCGGCTTCCACCTCGTTGCGAGCGGCGAGCTCGAGCCCGACAACCCGATCGACGACCGGCGCCACGAGATCCTGCGCATCGACCGGCCCCCACGGGGGTGAGCAACAAGATCGACGGGGCCTGACGGGATCGCCGATCGGCGGGTCACCGCCACATCAGGCGCTCGACCGGTTCACCGGGATGACCACGACCTCGCGTCCGAGCCGGCGCGCTTCGTCGACCATCTGGGCCGTGCCGCCGCGACCACGGGACGGCTCGCCGTCCCACAGCGCGAGCAGCACGTCGCAACACGCGACGACCGTCCGGCCGGCGCGTTCGTACGCGGAGTCGCGAGTGCCGCCCTCGTCCGGCCCCACGATGTCGACCCGGTGGGCGAGCGCGAGAAGTCGGTCGAACTGCTCGCCTGACTCGGCCGAGGCGAAGTCGTCGCGGTAGTCGTCGTCGGCGAGCGGCAGCACGGCGACCAGTCCGCCCGCCTCAGCGGGGACGAGTTCGGCCACGAGACGGTCGGCACCTTCGGCGAGCGACGACCAGATCTCGACGTCGGAGGTGGGAGCGTCGCCGCGCACGGCGCGGACCGCCGCTGTGAGGCGCCGGACGACATCGGCTTCGTCATCGACGTTGCGATGCCCAGTCACGCCGACGCGGATCACGGCCGCGGACACTACCGCCCTGCCCGAGTCGGTCGCAGGCGGCGATGGGCGAATGGCCCGAATGCGATGGTTGCGCTCCCGTACGGCTAGCTTCCAGCGCTGGTGACGGGGGACACTGAAGGCACGCGAAGGCTCGGTTACGAGGCAAGTCTCGACGGCCTCCGCGCGCTCGCCGTCGGTGCCGTGCTGATGTTCCACGGCGGGGTGGCCGGCACGAGCGGTGGTTTCCTCGGCGTGTCGGTGTTCTTCACCCTGTCCGGCTTCCTGATCACGCTGCTGCTCCTGCGCGAACGCGACGACACCGGCCGGATCGCGCTGCGTTCGTTCTGGAGCCGGCGAATCCGGCGATTGTCGCCGGCGGCGATGACCTGTGTGGCGGTGGTGCTCGCCACTGCGGCGCGCTGGCTCGATCCGACGCAGCTGCGCAACCTGCCTGGCGACTCGATCGCCGCGCTCGCCAACGTGGCGAACTGGCGCTACGTCCTCGACGATCAGTCGTACGCCGACCTGTTCGCCTCGGGCCCGAGTCCGCTCGTCCACTTCTGGTCGCTGGCGATCGAGGAGCAGTTCTACCTCGTGTTCCCGATCCTGATGGTCGCGCTCCTGGCCGTTCGAGCGAGGCGGTGGGTGGCGCCGACGGTGCTCGCCGTCCTCACCGCGGCGTCGGTGGCGGCAATGCTCCTCACGCACGACCACGATCTCGTCTACTACGGCACCCACACGAGGGCCGCCGAGTTCCTGATCGGTGCGCTGCTGGCGTTCGTCGTGGCCGGCGGTCATCTGGACCGGCTCGGCGCTCGTGGCCGGACCGTCGCGTCGATGGCAGGTTGGGTCGCGGTCGGCGCCTTCGCCGTGCTGGTGGTCACGGTCCACCAGTCGTCGGCTTGGCTCTATGCCGGCGGCTTCTCCGCGCTCGCCCTCGTGTGGTCGTCGATGATCGTCGCCGCGCTGCTCCCCGGATCGTTCCGGCGCGTCGCCGGGCTGGCCGCGCTGGCGTGGATCGGACGCATGTCGTACGGGCTGTACCTCATCCACTGGCCCGTTTTCCTGGCGCTGGATGCCGACCGGGTCGGCGTCGACGGCGTCGCGCTGTTCGCGGTGCGAATCGTCGTCAGCGTCGCGTTGACCGTGGTCCTCTACCACCTGCTCGAGCAGCCGATCCGTCGTCGACGGCTGCTCCCGACGATGCCGAGCGCGTCGATGGCGTACGGGCTGGCGCTGGCCTGCTCTCATCGGCGCGTCGATCCTGGTCGTGCACCCGCGTGAGTCGTCATCGGTGGCGGCCGACGTTCCCGACTCGGTGGTTGCGTTCTCCCAGCAGCGGCACGTCGCGGGCGCGCCAGCCGGCGCCGCTTCGCCTGCCACGCCGGTCGGAGCCGACGGGGCGGCGGCGCTGGCGGCCGCACCGGCGAGCGTTTCCCCGCCTGCCCCGACGCCGGTGCGGGTGCTCGTGGTCGGCAGCGAAGCCTCGGTCGCGACTCGGCTCGAGCAGGTGTCGAACGGTGAGCTCGAGGTCATCGACGCCGTGCAGCCGGGCTGCCCGTTGTCGATCACCGACGTCGAGATCGCAGATCCGACTGCGCCGTGGAACGTCTGTCGGACGCCGACCGACGTGCTGAACGTGGTTCGCGACACACCCGGCGTGGAGGTCACCGTGGTCGCGATCGGCACGGCGGAGCGGGAGCGGCTCGAATGGCTCGGTGGTGAGACGGCGCTGACCCAGGACGAGCGAGTCCGCACCGAGTACTACGCCGGCGTCTCGGCCGTCGCCGACGCGCTCACGACCCTCGACGAGCAGGGACACCGGCTCGTGTTCCTCGACGCCGTTCCCGACGCTGACCTGGTGAGCCACCTCGTGGATGTGGCCGCGATCAAGGCGGGGGGATCGACCGTCGGCGACTACGGCGCCACCGACGACGAACTCGTGGCGGCGATCGTGGCCGCAGCCCGTCCGGTCGAGACGTCTGCGGGGACGCGTGTCCTCGTGATCGGCGACAGCACGTCCTACGGCGTCGCCGAGGCGCTCGATGCCGTCGCATCCGACCGCTACGACGTGGTGTGGGCGGGTCAGAGCAACTGCCCGCTGTTGCCGGCCTACGAGATCCGCTGGTGGCGTGACATGACGTGGCCGGCGGCGGACTGTCCCTCGGCCGAGCGGATCTGGCCCGACGTGGTCGATTCGTTCCATCCCGACGTGATCCTCGCCGTCGCTTCGCTGCCCGAACTCGCGGAGCAGCGCTACGACCCCGACGACGGCTGGCATCGGCCGGGTGACGCCGTGTACGTCGCGCACCACGAGGCCGGAGGAACGGCGCTCGCCGGTCTCGCCGCCCGCTCGGGTGCCGTGCTCCTGCTCGCCGATGCTCCCGCCTTCGGGCCCGACGGTTTCGGTGGCGGTCCGCTGGCCCAGCCCGAGCGGCTCGTCGCATGGAACGCGGTGCTGAGCGGGTGGGCCGATCGCTGGGCGATGATGCGGGTGATCCCCTATGCCGAGTTGCTCGCGGAGACCGAATTCGCCGCCGGCGGCACCCTTCGTCCGGACGGCGCGCACCTGGTGCCGGAAGGAGCGGAGTCGTTGGTGCGCGATCGGCTCCTCCCGGCGCTGCCCGGATGGATCGCCGCCGCCCGCGCCACGATGATCGACTCGGGTTGTTTCGTGGGCCGGCCGGCGGACGCGCCGGTGGACCTCACCGGGTGCGATCGGTCGACGGCCAGTCCCCTCGGTGATTAGCCGTCGAGTTGCGCCAGTACGACGCGACCGGCCCCAACGGAAAATGGAGCAGATGTCGCGCTCAGCGCGACATCTGCTCCATTTTTCGGGTGAGTTCCGGGTCAGATCGCGGCGGCGTCGCGGAGCGCGGCGATGTCGTCCCAGGTGAACCCCGCCTCCAACAGCACCTCCTCGGTGTGCTGGCCGAGTTCGGGGGCGATCTCGCCGGTGCGCGCCGACGTCTCGCTGAATCGCACGGCTGAGGCCACCACCGGGTCGCCGTCGGCGGTGCGGGTGAGATAGCCGTTCGCCCAGATGTTCGGGTCGGCGACCACGGCGGCGTGATCGCGAACCGGAGCGTGACGGATGCGGTGCTCGGTGAGCAGTTCGCACCAGTCCGCGGTGGTCCTCGTCGCTGAGGGCGTCCGCGAGGGCGGCGAACACCGCCCGCTTCGTGTCGCCGAAGTAGAGGGGCTCGGGGTACCGCTCGACGAGATCGGCGCGCTCGATCAACTCGTAGAAGCGGGCGCGATCCGGTCCGGCGACGCCGACGATCGCGATCCATCCGTCGGCGGTGGGGAACACCCCGTACACGCCGGCGATCAGCGGGTGCCCGTGGTTCGATCGGCCCGGCGCCTCACCCGTGAGCAGCGTGGCGGTGATCTCGGACGCCTGCGCCCAGATCTGTCCGCCGAGCAGCGACACGTCGATCCGCTGCCCGCGACCGGTCCGCTCGCGCGCGAACAGGGCCGCGCTGATTCCCCCGACCAGGTTGAGGCACGCGATGTGATCGCAGATCGTGACGGCGATCGGGCTGTGCGGATCGCCGTCGGCGCCGATCGTGCTGATCAGGCCACCGGCGGCCTGCGCGCTGAGGTCGGCGCCCTCTCGCCCGGCGTCGGTGCCCTCGGTGCCGAAGCTCGTCCCGGCGGCATAGATGATGCGCGGGTTGCGGGCCGACGACCTCCTCGTACGACAGACCCCACTCGTCGAGCGTGCCGGACTTGAAGTTGGAGATGAACACGTCGGCTTCCTCGGCCAACCGCAGGAACGTGTCGCGACCCTCGGGTTTGCGCAGATCGAGCGTGAGGCTCCGCTTGCCCCGGTTGCAGGCGATGAAGTACGGCGCCACGAAGTGGGTCGGCGACGGCGGCAGCCACCGGCTCTGGTCGCCGATGCCCGGCAGTTCGATCTTCACCACGTCGGCTCCCCAGTCGCCGAGCGTCGCCGCCGCCTGCGGGCCCTGCACGAGCAGCCCGGCCTCCAACACCTTGATCCCGTCGAGCGCTCCCATGCCGAGCGACCGTAGCGGCCCACCCAATCCACGTTTGTGTCGGGATTTCCGCGACCCGTCGCGCCGCTTTCCCGACACAAACGTGGATTGCGGGGCTCGCTACGGTGGGGCTCGCATGAACGAGGGGAGGGGGACGACGTGATCTTGTCGTTTCCCGCGCGCCTGCGCACGCTCGCCCTCGAGCGCCCGGATGCTCCGGCGATCACCTGCGCCGGCGAGACGGTCACCCGGGCCGAGCTCGAGTCGCGCGGCACCCGGCTGGCGCGTGAACTGCAGTCCTACGGCGTGGGCGTCGGCGACTTCGTCACGATTGCCATTCCCAACTCGGTCGACTGGTTCGTGGCCTACCTCGCCGCGTGGAAGCTCGGTGCGATTCCGCAGCCGGTGTCGGCGAAATTGCCGGGCCGTGAACTCGGGGCGATCGTCGATCTCGCCGGATCGAAGGTCGTGGTCGGCGCGCCCGACGAGGCGTTCGACCACCTGCCCGATTCGATCATCCACATCCCGCTCGGTCACGAGCCGCCGCCCGAGTTCTCGGACGACCCACTCCCCGACGCGGTGTCGCCCGCATGGAAGGCGCCGACATCGGGCGGTTCGACCGGTCGCCCGAAGCTGATCGTGTCGGGCGATCCGGCGGAGTTCGACACCGATGCCCCGGCCCAGCTCGGCGTCCGCGACGAGGGATGCATGCTCGTGCCCGGGCCGCTCTACCACAACGGGCCCGCGGTCTGGGCGTGCCAGGCCTGGCTGCGCGGCAACCATGTGGTGCTGTTGCAACGGTTCGACGCCGAGCAGGTGCTCGTCGAGATCGAGCGCCACGGCGTCGACGTCGTCTACCTCGTGCCGACGATGATGAAGCGCATCCTGCGGCTCGGCGACGACGTGCGACTCGGCTACGACATGTCGTCGCTGCGGATCGTGTGGCACCTCGCCGAGCCCTGCCCGCCGTGGCTCAAGGAGGCCTGGATCGACTGGCTCGGCCCGGAGCGGATCTACGAGCTGTACGCGGGCACCGAGGCGCAGGCGGTCGCGATCATCACCGGCGTCGAGTGGCTGGAGCACCGGGGTTCGGTCGGTCGGGTGAGCACCGGCGAGATGAAGATCTGCGACGACGACGGCAACGAACTGCCGACCGGCGAAAAGGGTGAGGTGTGGATGCGCAACTCCCGAGACGAACCGACCTACCGCTACATCGGCGCCGACGCGAAGACGCTCGACGGAGGCTGGGAGTCCCTCGGCGACATCGGCTGGTTCGATGCGGACGGCTACCTCTATCTCGGTGATCGGGTGCAGGACATGATCCTGTCCGGTGGCGCGAACATCTACCCGGCCGAGGTCGAAGCGGCGATCAACGAACACCCCGCCGTCCATTCGTGTGCCGTGATCGGGCTTCCCGACGATGACCGCGGCAACGACGTCCACGCCATCGTGGAGGCCGACGAATCGGTGATCCCGGCGGCCGAGCTGCTCGAGTTCCTCGGTGAGCGACTCACCCGGTACAAGCTGCCGCGTTCGTTCGAGTACGTCGACCAACCGCTGCGTGACGACGCGGGCAAGGTGCGACGAACCGAACTGCGCGCCGCCCGGCTCTGACCGCGCACCGACATCCGATCACCCACCCGCACCCGAACGAGGAGAAACCATGAGCGACGCGAGCACCGCCATCCCCACCACCGGACGACAGATCCGTTCCCTTGTCACGGCGGACGGCGACGTCGAACTGTCGCTCGCCGACGTCGACGTCCCGACGCCGACCGACGATCAGGTCCTCGTCCGCATCGAGGCCGCGCCGATCAACCCGTCCGATCTCGGCCTGCTGTTCGGTGGAGCCGACATGGCCGCGGCGACGGCGTCGGGGACGGCCGAACGGCCCGTCGTCACCGCACCGATCGCGCCGCCGGTGCTCGCGGCGATGGCCGGCCGGGTCGGCGAGTCGATGGCGGTCGGCAACGAGGGCGGCGGCGTGGTGATCGCCGCCGGGTCATCCCCCGAGGCCCAGGCGCTGCTCGGCCGCACGGTCGGCGTGCTCGGCGGCTCGATGTACTCCGAGTACCGGTGCGTCCACGTGTCGCAGACGTTGGCGCTGCCCGACGGCGTCACGTCCGAACAGGGCGCGGCGTGCTTCGTCAACCCGCTCACCGCGCTCGGAATGATCGGCACGATGCGGCGCGAGGGTCACACCGCGTTGGTCCACACCGCGGCCGCCTCCAATCTCGGTCAGATGCTCAACCGCCTGTGTCTCGCCGACTCGATCGAACTCGTCAACATCGTCCGCCGGGACGAGCAGGCGCAGCTCCTGCGCGACCAGGGCGCGGTCCACGTCTGCAACTCGTCGTCGGAGAGTTTCCTCGATGATCTCACCGACGCGCTGACCGCGACCGGCGCCACCATCGCATTCGATGCCATCGGCGGCGGACGCTTGGCCGGTCAGATCCTCACCGCGATGGAACGTGCCGCCAACGCCCGCGCCACCGAATACAGCCGCTACGGCTCGAGCGTCCACAAGCAGGTCTACATCTACGGCGGCCTCGATCGGGGACCGACCGAACTGAACCGGAACTTCGGCATGACATGGGGCGTCGCCGGCTGGCTCCTCACCCCGTACATGATCAGTGCCGGAGCTGACGAGGTCGCACGGATGCGCGACCGGGTGGCCGCCGAGATCACCACGACGTTCGCCAGCGGCTACACCGCGCGGGTCGACCTCGCCGGCGCGCTCGACCTCGCGGCGATCGCGGAGTACGGCAAGCAGGCCACCGGCACGAAGTACCTGATCACTCCCCACGGCTGAGTGAGCGTGACGGCGTGAACGCGTTGTCCGCCGTGCGATTTGGGAGACTTCGACGGTGATCATCGACTGCGCGACCTACGTCGACGGCAAACGCGTCGACGTCGACACGTCCTGCACCCCGACGTCCGACATGTTCCCGTTCTCGATGGGCGAGTCCGACGTCGACGAGGACGATTCGTCGCCCGGGTGGGATGCCCCTGACGGGTTCGTGTGGCTCGGGCTGCGGATGCCCGACGTGACCGAGCTCGGTGAGTGGTGCGACGTGCTCGACCTGGACGCTGTCGATCCGGCGGCGATCCTCACTCCCCACGCCCGCCCGGTGCTGACGGTGAACGGCACGACGGTCCAACTCGTCCTCCGCACCATCAAGTACGACGATCGCGAGGAGGTCGCATCGCTCGGTGAGATGACCTTGTTGGTGCGGCCGCACTCGATCGTCACCATTCGCCACGGCCCGACCAGCCCGCTCGGCGAACTGCGCGAGGCGCTCGAGCGCGACCCGCGCCGGCTCCGCGAGGGCGCCACCGCGGTGATGGTCGCCGTGATCGGCAAGGTGATCGACGACTACGGGCCGGCCCTCGACGGATTCGAGACCGACGCCGTCGAGGTCGAGGGCGAGGTCTTCTCCGATCACAGCCGCCAGCCGGTGCGACGGCTGTATCAGCTCAAGCGCGAGCTGCGTCGGATGTTCGTAGCGCTCGACGCCCTGCAGGATCCGCTCGACCGGCTGATGCGGGTGTTCGAAGACCATCTGAGTCGCGAGGTGCTTGCCGACCTGCACGAGAACGCCGATCAGCTGCGGCGAGCCGCGGCCCGTGCCCGTTCTCTGTCGGACCTGCTCGACTCGGCACTCACGGCGAGCCACACGCAGATCGGGGTGCAACAGAACGACGACATGCGCAAGATCAGCGCCTGGGTCGCGATGGCGGCGGTGCCGACGCTGATCGCGGGCATCTACGGCATGAACTTCGACACGATGCCCGAACTCCGGTCGCCCATCGGTTACCCGATGGTGCTGATCGGCATGGCGATCATCGTGGCCCTGCTGTACCGCCGGTTCAAGCGCAGCGGCTGGCTCTGACCGTTCCAGCCTCGACCGTTACGGTGGCGCCGTGACCACCCCCCGATCGTTTCCCCAGCTCCGGTTCGCGCCGCCACCGGGCGCGTGCGAGGTCTTGCTCCTCCGTCACGGTGAGTCGGCGCCGCACGTCGACGGCGAGGATTTTCCGCTCGTCGACGGGCACGGTGACCCGCCGCTGTCGCCGGCGGGACGGGAGCAGGCCGAACAGGCCGCGGCCCGCCTGATCGCCACCGGTGAGCGGATCGCCGCGGTCTACGTGACCACCCTGCAGCGCACGCACCAGACCGCGGCCCCGCTGCTCGCGGCCCTCGGGCAGGAGGCGATCGTCGAGCCCGACTTGCGCGAGGTGTTCCTCGGCGAGTGGGAGGGCGGCGAGTTCCGCAAGCGCCTCGCGGACGGCGACCCGATCGCCATGAGGATGGCCACCGAGCAGCGCTGGGACGTCATCCCGGGTGCCGAGCGGGACGAGGAGTTCTCGGCCCGTGTCCGTCGCGGGATCGAACGGATCGCCCGTGAGCATCCCGACGAGTTGGCGGTGGCGGTCGTCCACGGTGGCGTGATCGGTCAGGTGATCGGCCAGGCCACCGGCGCTCGCGGATTCGCCTTCGGCGGCGCCGACAACGCCTCGCTCAGCCACATCGTGGTGACGCCCGAGCGCTGGATCGTCCGCTGCTACAACGACACGACGCACCTGCGCACCCGCTTCAGCACCGCCCCCGAACCCCCGGCCTGACCGCCTCCTCCGTGTTCTCGTGAACTTCTTGCGTACCCGCGTGCGCAAGAAGTTCACGAGAACGACCGGGGCGAACGCGTAGCCTCGCCGCATGGCGTGGCAGATCCTCGTGCTCAACGGGCCGAACCTCAACATGCTCGGCACCCGCGAGCCCGAGGTGTACGGGTCGGACACGCTCGACGACATCCTCGCCGACCTCCGGCTGCTCGCGGCCGACCGCGATGCCGAACTCCGCGACGTGCAGTCGAACAGCGAGGGGGCGCTCGTCGACGCACTCCACAACGCCCGATCGTGGGCCGACGGCGTGGTCTTCAATCCCGGCGCGTACACCCACACGAGCATCGCCCTGCGTGATGCGATCTCGTCGATCGAACTGCCGGTGGTCGAGACCCATCTGTCGAACGTGCACGCCCGCGAGGAGTTTCGCCACACCTCGATGCTGAGTGCGGTCTGCCTCGGCGTCGTCGGTGGGTTCGGCCGCCACAGTTACGCCCTCGCGCTCGAGGGGATCATCCGCCACCTCGAACGCTGAGTGTGTCGGACGACACCGCGGGAATCGCTGAAGTCTCGGATCGCGAGGCCGATACTCAAGTGTGTCCGTCCACCCTGGCTTCGCGCGCTCCGAGCGCAGGTTCTCGCGCCTCGCGCTGTCGTGGGTCGGCGCGATCGCGGACGTGATCGCCACGAGCCCCATGCGGCGAGTGCTGGGTCTGTCGACGCGGATCACGTTGCTGCTGACGGGCTCGGCGATCATCGCCGCATCGGTCGCGGTGACGCTGTGGACCCAACTCGGGCCGGGCCCGCTGGACGTGTTCATCGGCGCCGTGCGCGTCCACACCGGCCTGCCGTTGAGCATCGCGGTGTGGCTGGTGGTCGGCTTGCTGATCGCGGTCGCCTGGGCACTCGGGCGGCGCCCAGGGGTCGGCACGATCGTCGGACCGCTCGTCGTGGGTGTCGTGATGCAGTCGGTCAGCGCGCTGCTCGCCAACTACGACGCACCGACCTCGATCGTCGTGCGCGTCGGCGTCCATCTGCTCGCGATCGGCGCGGTCGGCATCGGTGCCGGTGCGCTCATCGTGTCGGGTCTCGGCGCCGGGTCCGGTGAGTTGCTCGCGAGCGCGGCGTCCCACCGATCGGGCCGCACGGAACCTCGGGTGCGGGTGGCGTTCGAGGTCACCTGGCTCGTGATCGGAGTGGCGATGGGTGGACCGGTCGGCCTCGGCACGATCCTGGTGGCCTTGACGATCGGTTGGTCGGTGTCGAACGGCCATCGCATGGTCGATCGAACGGTGGGGCGAGGATTTCAACTGTTCGTCAACCGCCCGGCCGATCTGTCGAACGGTCGGCTGCCGTCACCGCTCGTCGGAGCGTCCGCGTCGTAATACGCCGTCCGGTGGCGCCGCTTCGCGGCGACGCGTAGCATCTCGCTCGATGCGATTGTCGATCGAGGTGACGCCGTGACCACACCGCACTTCGGAACCGAGCACGACGGTGCACATCCCGACCGCACGGCCGAGTGGGAGAAGCTGCGGGACGACTACCTCCGGCCAAAGGCCGAGCGGCCACCGTCGACGGCTCGCGGCGTCCACCACCAGGCATTGCTGTCGTCCGACGTGGCGACGACGATCGAGTTCTACCAGGGGCTGCTGGAGTTCCCGTTGACCGAACTGTTCGAGAATCGCGACTACGTCGGCTCGACGCATTTCTTCTTCGACATCGGCAACGGCAACGCCCTCGCGTTCTTCGACTTCCCGGGCCTCGGCCTCGGCCCGTACGAGGAGGTGCTCGGGGGTCATCACCACCTCGCCATCTCGGTCGACCGGCCGCAGTGGGAGCGGCTCAAGGGCAAGCTCGAGGCGGCAGGGGTCGACACGTTCGTCGTCGCCGACACCTCGATCTACTTCGCCGGCCCGGACGGTGAACGCCTGGAGCTGATCTCCGATCCGCTCGGCGAGATGTACGGCATGACCGTCGTCTGAGCCCACCCTTCTCGCCCGAAAATCGGAGCAGATGTCGCGCTCAGCGCGACATCTGCTCCAAATTTCGGGGGGTTTGGGGGGAGGGGGTGGGGTGGAGGTGCGTCAGGTGGCGGGGGCGACGAGCTGGACGTCGAGCTCGAGGGCGACCTTGTCGGAGATCATCACCTTGTCGCCACCGAGGGCCATGTTGAACTCGATGCCGAAGTCCTTGCGTGACAGCGAACCGGTCGCCGTGAACCCGGCGTGGGTCGACTGGTCGACCGGGAACACCGAGGTGCCGAAGAACTCGACTTCGAGCTCGACCGGCTTGGTGATGCCGTTCAGCGTCAGGTCGCCGACGAGCGTGTACTCCTCGCCGGAACCCTCGATCGACGTCGACCGGAACGTCATCTTCGGGTTCTTCTCGGCGTTGAAGAAGTCGCTCGAGGCGAGATGGGCATCGCGGTCGGTGTTGCCCGTCGACACGCTGGCCATGTCGATCTCGGCAGTCACGCTGGTGGACTCGAGGTCGGGCCCGACCACGACGGTCGCGGTGACGTCTTCGAAACGGCCACGTACCTTCGACAGGCCGAGGTGGCGCACGGTGAATCCGACGTTGGAGTGGTTGGGGTCAGCGGTCCAGGTGCCGGCGGCGAGGGGGAGGAGAGTGTTGGTGTTGCTCATGTGGGCCAGTGTACCAGCAATAGTTGCGATTGCAACTATTAATTCTCACCCTCGATCTGGGTGAGTAGGTAGGCGGCGAATCAGGCGGAACGGGCGTCGGAGTCGGTGTCGAAGACCAGCTCGATGCGTCCGCGTCCGAGGTCGACGATCGTGGCGTCGAGTGCGTCGCCCATCGCCGCGACGGCGCGGCTGCGGTGGCTGGAACGGATGAAGACCCGGCGGTGTCCGAGTTGCCGGCCGCGCACGGTGACCGCCCGCATGAGTGCGGTCGCCACGCCGCGGTCGCGCCAGTCCTCGACCACCGCTACGGCGGCCTCGCCGTCGGCGCCCAGGCAGGTGAGCCCGACGATCCGGCCGTCGACCACCGCCGCGAGACGCAACCCGTCGTCGGCGAGCAGCTTGGCGATCAGGGATGGGAACGGTTTCGGATCGGCGCTCGCCCGTCCGAAGAATCGCTGCTCGGCACGCAGCGTGGCGGCGAACTGCTCGCGGGCTTCGACGAGGCTCGGGTGATCGGCGGCGACGACGAGAAAATCTGAGGAAGCGAAATCGGAAGGATGCTCGGTGAGAACGGCCATGCGTCCACCTTCGGGGTGGAACATGTCCGCCGGGTTTCGGCGGTGTCAGACGTCGATGACGGCCCGCTCGGGCCATTTCCGCTCCGGCAACGACCCGAGCGGAGCTGCTCAGGCGTCGCGCAACGCGTCGACCAACGGGGCCATCGCGTCGAGGGCCGTCAGGACCTCCGAGGGTCCGTCCTGCGGCAGCATGAACACCGCCCGGCGGACACCCTGACCAGCGAGTTCGACGAGTTTCGCCTCGTCGGCCGGCGCACCGAACAGGCCGACCTCGATCGTCGCCGGATCCCGTCCGATCGCCTCGCAGGCGGCCTTGATCTCGGGCCACTTCCCGAGCGGGTGACGGCCGCCGATCGGCATCCAGCCGTCGCAGAACTCGGCGATGTGGGCCGCGGTCTTCGGGCCGGCATCACCACCGAGCACGATCGGGGGGTTCGGGAACTGCACCGGCTTCGGCCACGCCCAGCTCGGCTCGATCGACACGTGCTCCCCGTCGAACGTCGCCTCCTCCTCGGTCCACAGCGCCTTCATCGCGAGGATGTTCTCGCGCAGGATCGCCCGTCGCTCGCCGTAGGCGGTGCCGTGCTGGGCCATCTCCTCCTTGTTCCAGCCGTAGCCGACGCCGAACAGGAAGCGCCCGCCCGACAGCAGGTCGACGCTGGCGACCTGCTTGGCGGTGTGGATCGGGTCGCGCTGGGCGACGAGACAGATGCCGGTGGCGAGCTTCAACGTCGTGGTGACGGCGGCCGCGGCGCCGAGGGCGACGAACGGGTCGTGCGTGCGGCTGTAGAACTCGGGCAGCGGGGGAGCTCCCTCGCGGCCTCCCCACGGCGTCGCCCGGCTCGTGGGGATGTGCGAGTGCTCGGGGAACCAGAGCGACTCGAAGCCGCGATCCTCCACCGCACGGGCGAGTTCCACGGGCTGCATCGTCTGGTCGGTCGGAAAGATCTCCACGCCGATGTGCATGCGACGGACCGTACCGCGTCGCCGGCGGAGCCCTGATCACGGCCGGTCAAGGTGTCACATGCCACGTCACGGTTCACGAAATGTTTCGCTGGGTACCGGAACACCCGTGGTCGCAACATGGTTGGATTCCGACATGCGAATCGACCCGCTCGAGGAGCGTTACGTCGAAGTGCGCGCCCGGACGGAGCGCCTGGCCGCGCCCCTCTCGGCCGAGGACCAGCTCGTCCAGTCGATGCCCGACACCAGCCCGACGAAGTGGCACCGCGCCCACACGACCTGGTTCTTCGCCGAGTTCGTGCTCGGTGCCGACGGCACGAGCGGTCGTGTGTGGGACCGGCCCGAGTACCGGTTCCTGTTCAACAGCTACTACGACGCCGTCGGGGCCCGGCACCCCCGTCCCGACCGCGGGCTCGTGACGAGACCGTCGCTCGCGGAGGTGGCCGCCTACCGCTCCGACGTCGACAAGGCGATGCTCGACGTGCTCGACGACGCTGAAGGCGATGTACTCGATGTCGTCGAACTCGGCACCCACCACGAGGAACAACATCAGGAACTGCTTCTCCTCGACATCAAGCACGCCCTCTCGATGAACCCCGCCGTCGGTCCGGCATACGCCGACAACCTGGTCGCGCCGTGCGCCGACCCCGGTCCGCTCGGCTGGGTCGACGTGGCCGGTGGCCTGGTGGAGGTCGGGCGAACGGCAACCGACGGCTGCGAGTTCATGTTCGACAACGAAGGTCCGGCGCACGAGGTCCGTGTGTACGACGTGGAGCTCGCCGACCGGTTGGTCACGGCGGGCGAGTGGCTCGACTTCATCGACGACGGCGGGTACGAACGACCGGAACTCTGGAAGTCCGACGGGTGGTACCGAGCGCTCGAGGAAGGTTGGTCGGCCCCGCTCTACTGGCGGCACGATCCCGACGATCCGTCCCACTGGCTGATCCACACCCTCACCGGTACCCGGCCGCTCGATCCCCACGAACCCGTCGTGCACGTGTCGCACTTCGAGGCCGATGCCTACGCGACATGGGCGCGAGCGCGGCTGCCGACCGAGTTCGAGTGGGAGCACGCGGCGCGCGACGTACCGGTGTGCGGCGTGTTCCTCGACGAACAGGATCCGACGTTCACGTTCCACCCCACCGCGGCCGGGCCGTGCACCGGCGCGTTGCGGCAGGTCTACGGCGATTGCTGGGAGTGGACCTCGTCGGCGTACCAGCCGTACCCCGGCTTCCGACCGGCGGACGGGGCGATCGGCGAGTACAACGGCAAGTTCATGTCCGGCCAGCAGGTGCTGCGCGGCGGCGGGGCGCTCACGCCACCCGGGCACGTCCGCGCGACGTATCGCAACTTCTTCCATCCCCACACGCGCTGGCACCTGGCGGGCGTCCGACTCGCCCGGGATGCCGAACCGCACCGCTGACCCCGACCAACGGAGCTTCGATGTCGCCCGCACCCCTGCCCAACTTCACCGGTGTCACCGATCCTCGGGCGGCGCTCGCCCGCGCGCTCGCGCTCCGGCCGCGCACCATCCCACCGCGGTGGTTGTACGACGACCGTGGCAGCCAATTGTTCGACGCCATCACCCGCTTGCCGGAGTACTACCAGACCGAGGCCGAGCGGGAGATCCTGGCCGAGCACGCCACTCGCATCGCCGAGGTCACGGGTGCCACGACGGTGATCGAACTCGGCTCCGGCACGAGCGACAAGACCCGTTCACTCCTCGATGCGTTCGTGGCGCACGGTGAGATCGACCGGTTCGTCCCGCTCGACGTGAGTGAGGCGACGCTGCTCGACGCGGCCGCCAAATTGAGCGAGCGTTACCCCGGCCTGCGGGTCGAGCCGGTCGTCGGCGACTTCACCCGCCATCTGAACCGTCTCCCGACCGGCGGCACGCGCCTCGTCGCCTTCCTCGGTGGCACGATCGGCAACTTCTACCAGGAGGAGCGCACGGCGTTCCTCGGTGCGCTCGCCGACGTGCTCGAGCCCGGCGACTGGCTGGCGCTCGGCGTCGATCTCGTCAAGCCGCTCGACCGATTGCTGGCCGCGTACGACGACTCGCAGGGCATCACCGACGCGTTCATCCGCAACTGCCTGAACGTGATCAACCGCGAGTTCGACGGCGACTTCGACATCGGCAACTTCGACTACGTGCCGCTGTGGGACGGCCGCGAGCAGCGCATCGACATGCGGTTGCGCACGCTCGAACCGGAACGGGTCCGCCTCGGCTCGCTCGGACTGACGATCGACCTCGACGCCGGCGAGGAACTGCGCGTCGAGATCTCGACGAAGTTCGAACGGGCCACGTTGCTCGACGAGCTCGTCGACGCGGGCTTCGAACCGGGCGACTTCCTCACCGACGCGGCGGGCGACTTCGGCCTGGCCCTCGTGCGCCGCGCCGCCTGACCGCTACGCGAGGCCCAGCCGGGCCAGTTGCTCGTCGGGAGCCTCGACCTCGGTGAGCGCCGAACGGAGCAGGTCGATCATCTCGCGCTCGTCGCGCTCCCCGGCTCGGTTCTCGGTTTCGGTCGGATCGTTCGACACGTCGTACAGGTGGTGCTCGCCGACGTGTCCGCCGCCGCCCGCCCAGAACGGGAGCAGGTCGCCCGGCGCGAACGGTTGGCGGATCACCGGGATGTCCGATCCCGGCATCGTGTCGAGCCAGGCCCGCGCGTCGGGCTTGGGGAACGTCATGAAGTCGGCGAACGCCTGCGGCACCGGCATCGTCGTCCACCGGTTCGACCACATCGACAGCGGGAAGTTGTCGGCCTCCGGGGCTCGGGCGTACTTGCGCCGGCCGTCGGTGACCTGCACCCAGTTGCCGAACACACCCCCGACCGCCCAGTCGCGGATCGAGTCGGCCTCGTCGGCGAGCAGCGGCACCATCGATCGGCCGTGGGTGCGGTGCGCCGCCTCGACACCGAAGATGTCGGCGATCGTGGCGTTGAGGTCGACGTTGGTGGTCAGCGCGTCGACGTCGCCCGCCGGACGGCCCGGCCAGTGGACGAGCAGTGGTGTGTGGCCGAGCGGCTCGAACTGCGGGACGACCGGCTTGCCCCAGATGTCGGTCGCCGCGCCATCGCCCGACGGTCCGGCGCGTCGCACGTCGCCCAGGTAGTGGCCGTGGTCGGTGCACACGATCACCGCGGTGGTGTCCCACAGTTGCTGCGCGTCGAGTTCGGCGACGACCTCGCCGAACCAGTGGTCGATCATCGACAGCTTGGCGCCGTAGTTCGCCCGGATGTGGCGGCCCTGGCGCTCGGTCAGCGCGCCGGAGGCGATGCCACCGACGATGTACGGCGGCCAGATCAGGCGGTCGTCGTCCCACGGCTCGTCGTCGTACATCGACGCCCACGGTTCGGGGGTGTCGAACGGCTCGTGCGGGTCGAACTCGTCGACGAACAGCATCCACCGGTCGTGCGCGCTCGCCTGGTCGCGCAGCCACGACGCGGCCGTCCGCATGGTGCGCGGACCGGGGAAGTCGTCCTCGGCGCGGAACCACGTGCGGGAGTCGTCGTAGTGGCGGCGTCCGGCCTTCGTGTCGTCGATCCCGAAGCGCTCGCGGATGAACCAGCCACCGTCGACGGCGGACGGCATCCCGTACGCCGACGGGTCGGCGGCGGTGTGCCACGGGTCGCCCTCGTGGCCCCGGACGTAGTCCCACGCGCTGAAGTCGGTGTGGTAGTTCTCGCCGCCGGTCTCGAACAGGTGCGGATGGTCCGACACGAGCATCGTCGTCACCCCGGCGCGGCGGAGCGTGGCCGTGATCGACTCCTCCCACAGCTCGATCGAACCCCACGGCTTCCACAGGAAGTCGAGCGCGCCGCAGAGGATGTCGTGGCGCGCCGGCATGCACGGCAGCGAACCGGTGACGTGATTGGTGAAGCGCGTCGCGTGCCCGGCGAAGCGGTCGAGGTTCGGCGTCGAGAACTCCGCGGCGCCGTAGGCCCCGAGCATGTGCCGGTTCAGCGAGTCGAGCAGCACCACTACGACGTTTTGGGGGACGACGTTGTCGGGGTGCGATGCGGTCGGCGGGGCGGCGGGATCGGTCATCGGATCATCCGTTCGGTGCGAGCACCTCGAGGACGCGCCAGTCGAGTGTCGCCGGTCCTTCCAGCGAGAGCGGTTGGACGCAGACGTGGTCGGCGCCGGCGTCGTAGTGGGCCTGCACACCCGCCTTCACGCGGTCCTCGTCGCCCCACACCACCACGGCGTCGACGAAGCGCGGATCGCGCTGTTCGATCTCCTCCTCGGTGAAGCCCGACCGCAGCCAGTTGTTGCGGTAGTTGGGCAGGGATGCGTACCCCGAGATCGTGATGTTCGCCGCGGCGCGGGCGGCGTCGGCGTCGGTCGACAGGATCACCTTCTGCTCGACGCACAGCAACTTGTCCGGCCCGATGATCTCGCGGGCCGTGGCGGTGTGGTCGGGTGTCGAGAAGTAGGGATGCGCGCCGTCGGCCGCCGACGCGGACAACTCCAGCATCTTCGGGCCGAGGGCGGCGAGCAACCGCAGTGGCTTCTCGGCGGCCTTGGCGCCGTGGTACGGCGACGCGTCCATCGCCGCGAGGTAGTTCTTCATCGTGGTGTACGGCTTGGAGTAGTCGAGGCCGCGGAGGCCGGCGACCAGTGGGCCGTGGCTCACTCCGAGGCCGAGGACGAACCGACCGCCGGTCTGCTCGGCCAGCGTGTTGGCGACCTGCATCATCGGGCCGGCGTGGCGATGGAAGATGTTGGCGATGCCGGTCGCGAACTGGAGCGTGTCGACCTGGGAGGCCAACCAGGCGATGTGGGCGAACGGATCGCGGCCCACCGTGTCGGGGAGCCACAGTGTCGAGTACCCCAGAGCCTCCACCCGCCCCGCGAACTCGGCGGCCTCACCCGCGGAAATCGTGTCGGTGTGGTACCAGACGCCGGTGGTGGACAGTCGATCTCGTGCGCTCATGGCGGCGACACTAGGGGTGGGGTCGCGGGGAACCGGAGTCGGCGGCGGCCTGAATGTGCGGGATGGCGGCCGGTGCTCGAACCAGTCGCCCGACGGGATCGGAACGAGGTCCATGCCGAAGCCGTATTCGTACGCCCACACGTCGAGGCCGGCCTGGGTGGTGATCGCCACCCTGCGGTACCGCCCGGCGACCGTGTCCTCCTCGACGTCGAGCACGGCGAGGCACTCGTCGAGCAACGTCTCGGTGATCCGGAACGTTCGCCCGTGGATCAGGTTCGAACCGGTCCCGTTCCCAGTCGGCGTCGGGGCGAACGTCGCCGCCGGATAGTCCTCGCCGGTGTCGAACAACGAGCCGTCGACGCTGTCGGCGATCCCGCCGTCCGTGACGAACGGTTCGAGGAACGACCAGCGGACGTCGCCCGGCCGCAACGTGCCGTAGACGAAGACGTGCACGATCGATGGGTTGATCGGCGGGTGGATCACCGGATAGCTGGGTCCCGGGTGGTCAGTGTTCACCGTGGGCCGTGTCGCACAATCGTTCCGCACCGGGCTCGATCTGACCGGCACCGACGCCCTCGAGCGCGGCGAACGGTCCGCACTCCTGCGGCACGATCCACACGTGGATCATCGGCGCTGGTGGAGGATTGACGAGGCCGTTCGGGCAGCCCCCGTTCGGGCTCGTGACGCCCGCGACCCGCGGATGCTCCGGCCAGCCCGAGTAGCAGAGGTTGTTGTGGATGTGCCACTGCATCAGCGTCGCCGCCGATGTCGGGCACGTCTTCCAACGCCACGGTGCTGGCCGTCATGTACATCGCGCTCACGAGCTTCTTCGTGCCGTCGGGCTGCGGTTCGTACACGAGGCTCTCGGGGTGGTTCGGGTCGAGGATCACGTCGTCTTCGATCCAGTCCCACTGCACGAAGTGCTCGTGGCCGGTGGCGCTGTCGCCGATGCTCTGGAAGCCGGCGGCCTCGGCGACGTGGTAGTCGCTCCACTGCGGCAGTTCGACGAGCGTGACGGCGATCAGGTTCTCGGCCGCGGCCTGCTGTTGGGGTGTGACGCCCGGGGTGCCGCTGAGATCGATCGGCAGGGACGGGTCGTACGGTTTGGCGACCGCGGCCGGCGCGGCCGTCGCCGTGGTGCCGTGGTCGTGCTCCGCGGTGCAGACGTCGACGCGTTGATCCTCGGGCACGCCCGCAGTGCCGGCACCGATGCCTTCCAGGGCCGCGAACACACCGCACGGGTGCGGTTGGATCCACACGTGCACCATCGGATTGGCATCGCCGGTGCGGATGCCATTGGCACAGTTGCCGTTGGCGTCGATGATCCCGACCACCTTGGGGGCGCCGTTCTCGTCGACACCCCAGCAGAGGTTGTCGTGCTTGTGCCACGTCATCAGCGGGCCGGCCCAGTCGGTGAGTGACGGGTCGTCGGCGGGGCGGGCGCTGGCGATGTACATCGCGCCGGCGAGTGTGCGCTGACCGTTCTCGACCGAGTACACGAGTGATTCGGGAGCGAGGGGATCGAGCAGGTCGTCGTCCTCGATCAGGTCGGTCCTGATGAAGTGCTCGCTGCCCGTTCCAGCGTCGCCGATCGACGAATAGCCCGCGGCGACGGCGGCCGCCGGGTCGGCGTAGCGGGGGAGATCGGCCAGCGTGTCCTGCACGAGCTTGGTGGCCCGGGCCTGCTGTTCGCTCGTGACGCCGGCGACCCCCGACAGATCGACCGGCTGGGTCGGATCCCACGGGCGGGGCCAGGCCAGCGCGGTGGGTTCGGCAGCCGCGGCCGCTGCCGCCGCGGGATCGATGATGTGGACGTGCCCGTCGCTCGATTCGGCCTCGGCCCCCTCGGCGGTGTGCTCGTGGGCCGCTCCCGTGTCGTGGGCGCCGGAAGCCGCGGCGGCTCCATCGGCGGCGGCTCCATCGGCGGCGACGTCTTCGGTGGCGCCGTGGGTGTGGCCGTCGGCGGCGACCTCCTCGGTGCCGTGCGTGTGGCCGGCTGCCTCGCCGTGGGCGTGGACGTGGGTGCCGGCGGCGAGCATCGTCCACACCGCGAACATGCCGAGGACGACCGCGGGGATGACGAGACCACGCTGCTGACGGCGCTCCCGCGGGAGGATCGCACCCGTATAGGCGGCGAAGACGGCGACAGCGGCGAGCGCGGCACAGGCCGTGTCGGCGAACTGCGGCGCCTCGCGTATCTCGAGGCCGTCGATCCACGAGATGCCCGCGAGGCGCGTGTACAACCATCCGGCGATCGCACCGACGTTGACGACCACGACGGCCCAGGCCGCGGCGCGGCTCGACCGGACGATCGCCCAGAGCCCGACCCCGAGCTGCAGCGCGGCGACGACGATGAAGATCTGCGCGAGTTGGCGGTGCTCGGCGTGAATGCCGGCCGCTGCGGCATGGACCGCACCGGCCTCCATCGACGCCAGCCCACCGAACAGCACGACCGACATTTCCGACCGCAGAACGGTCGTGTGGCTGCCGCCCCCGGTGTCAACAGTCATTCCCCGCAGGATACGCCATGTGACACCTGTCCCGGCATCGGCATTTCTCCCGTATGCGTCGACAATTCCCCGTTTGCGTCGGGATTTCGGAGAGGTGGGTCTCCGAAATCCCGACGCAAACGGGTTTTGGGGCGGTTCAGAGTCAGAGTGGCGTCACCGCTGCGGTGCGGCGGCGGACGAGCGCCGCGTTGAGTTCGCCGGCCATCAGCGCCGAGATGGCCAGGAAGCCGAGCCAGGTGACCAGGGCGAGCACCAACGCGAACTGGCCGTACGTGTCGCTGGCGTTCTCGGTGATCCGATTGACGATGCCCGAGCCGAAGTACTGCAGGAGGCTGAACGCAATACCGGCGGCGATCGCGCCGGGCCACACATCCCGCCAGGTGGGTGAGGCGGCGGTGAGCAGCCGGTACATGAAGGCCAGGACGGCGATGTTCACGACGAGGCCGGCGAGGAGGAGCAGGATCCGGCTGAGGTTGGGGAGTTCTGCCGCGTTGACGATGGCGGACACGGCGAGGCTGCCGATCTGTGACACGCCGATGATGACGAGGCCGAGGACCGCCCGGAAGCGTTGCACGGGCATCGCTTCGCGCTCGTCGATCGGGATCTCCCAGATGTCGTCCAGCGCGACCTGCAGCCCGACGAACGCCTTCGTCGCCGACCACAGAGCCGTCAGCAGACCTGCGATCAGCACCCACACGCTGCCGTTGAGCGAGGTGGGGTCGTTGGCGAGTTGTTCGCCGAGCACCGGGATCTGGTCGAGGGCGCCGTTGACGATGCGCTGCTGGAGGTCCTCGTTGTTCTGCAGGACGAAGCCGAGGATGGTCGTCGCCACGAGCAGCAGGGGGAAGATCGACAGGAAGAAGAAGAACGACAGCAGGGACGCGTTCCGTCCCGACTGGTGGCGACGCCAGCCGTCGAGCATGTCGACCACCACGTCGACGGCGACACTCCGCTGCCGGAGCGCCACCACTCGATCGCTCGTCGTCCACGCCATCAGGTTGCGGCCAGGTTCCAGTCGATCGGCGTCTGGCCGTGGTCGACGAGCGCCTGGTTGGCGCGGCTGAACGGGCGGCTGCCGAAGAAGCCGTTGTGCGCCGACAGCGGCGACGGGTGCGCCGACTCGATGATCGTGTGCCGGGTGCCGTCGATCAGGGGTCGCTTCCGGCGCGCCGACGCTCCCCACAGGATGAACACGACATGGTCGGGTTTGTCGCTGACGGTACGGATGACGCGGTCGGTGAACGTCTCCCATCCCTTGCCCTGGTGCGAGGCGGCCTGCCCGGCCCGCACGGTCAGCGTGGTGTTGAGCAGCAGCACGCCCTGGCGTGCCCAGTGTTCGAGGTTTCCATGCGTCGGGATCGGGACCTCGAGGTCGGTGGCCAGCTCCTTGTGGATGTTGATCAGCGACGGCGGGACGCGCACCCCGCGCTGGACCGAGAAGCACAGCCCGTGCGCCTGCTTCGGGCCGTGGTACGGATCCTGACCGAGGATCATCACCTTGGTGTCGGCGTACGGCGTGAGGTGGAGCGCGGCGAACACCTGGTCGGCCGGGGGATACACGGCGTGCGCCGACCGTTCGGCGGCCACGAACGCCTGGAGGTCGCGCCAGTAGGGCTCGTCGAACTCGCCCCGCAGCAGCGGGTTCCAGTCGGTCGCGGCCATCACCACGGTTGCCTAGCATGTCGCAGGTGTTTGCACATCTCGATCGGGCCGCGCTGGCCACGCTGCCGACGCCGCTCGAGGTGGGCCCCGAGTTGCCGGGAGGCGCCCGGCTCCTCGTGAAGCGGGACGATCTCACCGGTCTCGGCGGCGGTGGCAACAAGGCCCGCAAGCTCGAATTCCTGTGCGGTGCCGCGCTCGCCGACGGCGCGCAGGCGCTCGTCACGGTCGGCGCGGCGCAGTCGAACCACTGCCGGATGACCGCCGCCGCCGGCGCGAAGCTCGGCCTCGAGGTACACCTCGTGCTGTCGGGCGACGAGCCGGGGCCGGGCGGCGCGACGGGCAACCAGCTCCTGTCGTCGTTGTTCGGTGCGCAGTTGCACTACACCGGCGCGGCCGATCACCACTGGGGAGAACTCGAGATCGCTCGCGAGTCGGTCACGGCGGGGTTGGTCGACGACGGCGTGCGTTCCTACTCGATCCCGATCGGCGGGAGCACGGCCACGGGCGCGCTCGGGTATGCGCTGGCGTGGTTCGAGATGCTCGACCAGTTCGATGCCGAGGGCGTGGCACCGTCGGCGATCGTGTTCACGTCGTCGAGCGGGGGGACGCACGCCGGTTTGCTCGCCGGCCGTGCCGCCGCGCTGGCGGCCGGGCGACGCTGTCCGGCGATCATCGCGATCGGTGTGGCGAAGGGCGTGAACATCGGGCTGCCCGACATCGCCGAGCTCGCCGACGAGACGCTGCAGCTGATGGGCCTGTCGAGCACGGTCGCCGCAGGTGACATCGAGGTCGACCCGCGCTGGATCGGCGACGACTACGGAGTGCCCACCGACGCCGGAGACGAGGCCATCCACTGGGCCGCCCGCAACGGTGGATGGCTGATGGATCGCACCTACTCCGGCAAGGGATTCTCCGGGCTCCTCGGGCTCGCGGGCGAGGGCCGTTTCTCGGCCGGCGACGACGTCGTGTTCATCCACACCGGCGGGTGGCCGGCCCTGTTCTCGCGCGGTGGCGCACCGCTAGCGTCGCTCCCATGAGCCGAATCGGTACCAGCGCGGAGATCCTCGACGTCGACCTGCTCGGGTTCGAGCAGGGCGGCAGCGAGCAGCGGCGCGCGGTGGTCGACGGTGTCCGGCGGAGCCTGGCTACCGGGTTCGTGTACACCAGCCATGACCTGTCCGACGACCTGCTCGACACCGCGTACGGGATGCTCCGCGAGTTC
Organism: Ilumatobacteraceae bacterium; assembly: GCA_963752815.1. Taxonomy (GTDB): domain Bacteria; phylum Actinomycetota; class Acidimicrobiia; order Acidimicrobiales; family Ilumatobacteraceae; genus Sva-07. Next base: position 1,303,445 of record CAVVZI010000015.1, read on the forward strand.
TTCGAACTCCCCGTCGAGACCAAGCAGGAGTTCGTCGCGCCCGGCGCGAACGGCCAGACCGGCTACACCGGGCTGCTGGTCGAGACCGCCGCGTCGAGCGACAAGCCCGACTGGAAGGAGATGCTCAACTGGTCGACACCGATCGAGCCCGGGCATCCGCTGAAGCGCAAGTTCGTGCAGGCGTATCCCGACCAGTTGCTGCCGGAGGCCGCCGTGCCGGGCATCACCGAGGTGCTCTACCGCTTCCACGACTCGATCGCCGATCTGCAGCGGCGCTTCCTCCACGTGATCGCCGAGGGGATCGGGTGCCACGAGACGTTCTTCGACGACATGGTCAAGGACGGCCCGACACTCACCCGCGCCATCCGCTACCCGGCGATGGGTGACATCGGCAAGGACGGCCACGTGTGGGCCGGCGCCCACGGCGACATCAACCTGATCACGGCCCTGCCACGGGCGACGGCGCCGGGACTGCAGGTGCAAGGTCGACGACGAATGGGTCGATGCGATCCCGCCCGAGGACTCGTTGATCATCAACACCGGGATCATGCTCGAGCGGCTGACGAACGGGCAGATCCCGATCGGCTGGCACCGCGTGGTCGCCGCGCCCGACTACGAGGGCGAGCGGTACAGCGTGGTCCAGTTCTGCCATCCGCGGCCGTGGACCGTGCTGTCGCCGGTGCCGTCGTGTTGCACTCCCGAACAGCCGCAGCGGTTCGCGGCGATCAGCGCCGCCGACGCGCTCGACGAGGTCCTGTACGAGATCAACCTCGTCGAGACCGCCCGCCGCGTCACCTGACCGCGTTGCCATGAGCGAACGGCCCGAGGGGTGGGCCGTTCGCTCATCGCTGAGAGATTTGGGCCGCGATGGTCGATCGGGCGCTACCGTCCGTCGGCGCCATGGCGATCGAAGCCACCGACGAGGCTCATCCGAAGCCGCCGAGCCCGACCAGCGTCGTGCTCGCGGTCGACATCACCGCCGAACGTTTCGAGGCCGCGCTGGTCACGGCGACCGGTTCGCTCGTCGATCGCGCCTCCGTGCTGGTCGAGCGGGATGTCGGCCCCGAGTCGCACTACACGAACCTCGCCGGCATCGTCACCGAGATGCTGACGGTCGCCGACGAGCGCCACGGCGTGAAGGTCGTCGGCGTCGGCGTCGGTTCGGTCGGCCCGGTCGGTCGCCATCTCGAGATGGTCTCGCCGGCCGGGATCATCTCGTGGCGCGACTTTCCGCTGCGGGCGCGCCTCGCGGAACTGACGGGATTGGCGGTCCACGGCGACTTCGACGCCAAGGTGCTCGCCCTCGCCGAAGGCTGGCTCGGTGCCGCGCAGGGCCATCAGAACTTCTGCACGATCACGGTGTCGGGGTCGGTGGCGGGCGGTCTGGTGCTCGACGGCGACCTGCTCGACGGTGCGTCCGGCTACGCCGGCCAGGTCGGACACATCATCGTCGAACCCGGCGGCCGGCGCTGCGTGTGCGGTGCCCAAGGCTGTCTCGACGCGGAGGCTTCGGGCGCGGCGATCGAATCGATCACCGGTCGGCCGCTGACCGAGCCGACCTACGAGATCATGCAGCGCACGGGACGGCTGGTCGGCCGCGCCGCGGCGACGGTGTGCAACACGCTCGACCTCACGCTCGTGGTGGTCGGCGGCACGATCGCCCGGAACTTCGCGGCGACGTTCTTCCACTCTGCACAGGCGGCGCTCGAGGAACATGCCCAGTTGCCGTACAGCCGCGGTGCCCGCATCACGCCGTCACGCCTCGGCGACAACGGTCAGCTGATCGGCGCCGGCGCCTTCGGGTGGCGACAGATCCGCCGTTCGAACCGCTCGGCCTGAGTCGCACGGCGCGGCGACGCGGGTCAGCCACCGAAGGCGCGGTAGACGCGCTCGGCAGGCCCGATGCCGAAGCGACGCTGCCAGGCGGCGGCGGCCGCGATGGCGACCACCCAGAAGGCGAGCGCGAAGACGAGGGACACGTCGAGTCCGGTCGGTTCGATCCAGCCCAGCCGGCGGACGACGAGGTTGAACACGAGTACGTGGGCGAGGTACAGCGTGAGGGTCATCTGCCCCGCCCGGCGGAGCGGGTCGAGCGGGCCGGGGAAGCGCTCGGCCAACCAGTCGATGCACGCATAGGCGACGAGGGCCGTCCCCAACGCACTGCAGACGTACAACCCGCCCCGGTCGAACGGGTCGGTCGAGAGGAACACGAGTTGGAACGGCGTCGTGCCGGCCGACCCGACGATCGTCGCCATCGTGAAGAGCGCGACGCCGGCGCCGATCGTGACCGGTCGCCACCAGGCGATCGTCAGACACCTGCCGAGGACGATGCCCGCACACAGGAACGCCAGCCACGGCAGCAACGGATGGGTCCCGTTGATCGCCACGTCGAACACGTACCGGCGAATCGAGCCCTGCCCGGGTGCGGTCAGCCAGCGCACGTCGTGGCCCCTGTCCTCCCGGTTGAACTCCCACCCTCGGAGCCCCCAACCGGCGAGCGCGGCGGTGAACCCGATGGCGATGATCCAGCGGGAGCGCAGCGTGAAGATGAGCGCCGCCACGACGAACATCGCCCCGTAGTAGGGGATGATCGTGCCCGACCAGATGGTGTCGAGGACCAGGCCGACGACGTACAGGAGCACGCCACGCCTGACGAGCCGCCAGCGCATCGCCACGACGCGCTCGTCGTCACCGACGGCCGACCGGGTGAGCAATGTCACGCCGACACCGGCGACGAGAACGAATGTGGCCGCGAACCGCGTCGACAACGGGCCGGTCCAAGGATTGAACAGCTCGGCCGCCCATCCGCTGCCGACACCCTCGCGATTGCGATCGTCGAGCACGAGGTAGCCGTGGAAGTTCATCACGACGACGCCGATCAGGGCGACGGCGCGCACCACATCGGGGCCGGGCAGCCGCCGGGACACGATGTGGCCGACCGGCGGCAGGGCGCGTGCGGTCAGAGCCATTCGAACTCGTCGACGAGCGTCATCGTCAACGGCCGTTGCACGTCGACACGATCGCCGATCGCCGGCCCGGTCCGACCGGCCGGGACGAAGCACATCGAGGCGTGCATGTGCGGTGGTTCGTGCAGGGTCAGGCGCTGCCGGTCGAAGTGGAACGGGCTCCGGCCGTCGGGGAGCGGGACGACGCCGTGGGCGCTGCCGGCGCCGACCACGACGAGGTGACCGTCGCCGGCCACCGCGCCGAGGTGGTAGCCCGCCCGATCGCCGGTGTGCACCGCACGCACGTCGAGCACATCGGCCGACAGGTGCAGCGAACTCTTGTCCCCGTGCCACAAGCGGGTGCCGAGCCGGTTGCGATACTCGTGGGTGGCGGGGAGCGAGGCGTACGCCGCGTCGTCGAGGTGGCTGACCCACACGGGGAGCGACGGGTCGACCGACGGGAGCCAGCGGGTGATCTCGGCGGCGTGGTCGGCGCCGGTGCCGGCGAGTGGCGGGTGGATGCTGACGCCGATCACGTCGAGGCCGTTGGCCCGAGCGGAATCGACGAGCGCCGGGGTGCCGCCGAAGCGCTGCATGCCCGATGCCAGCTTGACGACGACCCGCCCGGTCCACCCCGCGAGCGCGGCGAGGTGCGCCTCGTTGCCGACCGTGAGCACCGCGTCGGTCGACGCCGGCGGAACGAGGGTCGGCGTGAGCACGACCGGCGTGACCGCCGCGGGCAGTCCGTCGAGTTCGTGGATCGTGCCGACGGCGATCGTGTCGGCGAACTCGGCGGCCACCCCGGCCAGCCATTCCCGGCCGAAGCCGTACCCGTTGCCCTTGACCACCGGCACGAGGCCCGGCGTGGAGGCCGCCACCTGCGCGACATGGGCCCGCCAGCGCGCGGTGCGGATCGACAGCCTCACGAGTCTCGACGGTACTGGGCGCGAACCTGGCGGTCCGGGCGCCGCTTCGGCCACGCGGCGAGGCGCGGGACGATCGGCGCGATCGTGCGGTGCCGGATCATGCCCGTCCAGACACCCCACCCGTACGCCGCATCGGTCGGCGCGGCACGGAGGTCGGCGAGCACGCTCAGCGCGGCGATCCAGCGGACCCGCTTCGATCCGAGCGCGCCGACGGCGACGACCGGCCACCAGACGCGCCGGACGGCCGAAGCCAGCTGCTGCGCCGCGCCGAGATGGCCGTGCATCGCGAGCCGGAAGGCGGCCGCGGGCGGGACGTCCGGGAGCTTGGGCACGAGCGCACCCGCCGATCCGACGGCCAGCGTGACGGCGGCCGCGGGGTGACCGACGAGCAACAGCGCCCACGCCGCGGCGGTCCATCCGTTCGATCGCAGCGGGGCGAGCGCGCCGGGATGGCGCAGTGCGAGCGGGGCGGCCGACGTGCCGTATCCGGCGTGCTGGCGCATCCGCCCGGCGAGACCTGGCCGCGGTCGGTGCCAGACGGTCGAGGCCGGCTCGTACCGGCATCGCCATCCCTGCTCGTCGAGCCGCCAGACGAGGTCGACGTCCTCGCCGAAGCGCAACCCCTCGTCGAACCCGCCGATCGAGTCGAACGCCTCCACCCGCAGCACGATCGCCGCACCCGGCACATAGCTCACCCGGGTGCCGGCGCGGATGCGGGCGGGCGCACTCCCGAGGTCGAGCGGGGACCCCTGTTCGCCCAGCACCCGCGGCGCGACGAGCCCGACTTGCGGGTCCTCGAAGTGACGGAGCAGTGGTTCGAGCCAGCCCTCGGGTAGGTCGACATCGGCGTCGACGAACGCGACGAGTTCGGTGTGGACGAGCGAACGGCCGGCAGCACGCGCCGCGGCGGGCCCCTGGTTGACCGGCAGTCGCAGCGCCGCTCCGATCAGCGGCGGTACGGATCCGTCGTCGACGACGACCCGGCCGTCGTTCGCCACGATGCCTCCGAGCTGTGGCGTGACGACCGTGACCTGGCGCGCGCCCGGACCCGACACGACACCGGGCGAGTTGGGGCGCGGCTCGTCGAACAGCGGGTGGATCGCGCCACCGTCGAGCAGTCGATCGACGAGCCGCGACGGGTCGACCTGCTCGCCGCGTTCGATCGCGGCGAGGGTGTCGGCGCCGCGATCGGTGACGCGGAAGATGCGCAGCGGCGATCCGGCGACCAGCACCCGGTCGAAACGCTGCCACGACCCGTCGGTGACGAATCGGCGCGCGCCCCCAACCCGCCCGTCGTGTCGGGTCCGGGCGCGCGCCGGGTCGACGTCGGGACCGCTCAACGGTGCGGCGTCGGGTCGATCGGTCGCCATTTCTCGATCTCGTGGACGAGGTCGTCGACGAACGTCGCGATGAACCGGTCGCCTTCGCCCCCCGACGCGCCGTTCGGGTCGCCGAGCACCCCGGACGGGCTGACCGCCCGGACGCCACGCGCCCGCAATTCGTCGATGGTCGTGTCGGGCCCGGCCTCGGCCAGCTCGAAGCGGACCAGCCCGGGGTCGATCGCCAGCATCAACGACGTCTCGATCCGTCCCGCGTGGAGATCGTTCGGGCCGCCGTCGTTGCGCTGCGGCCATTTCGGCCACCACGCCAGCGCGTGGCGACCCTCCTTGGTCAGCGTGGCCACGGCGTCGGTGATGGCGCGGTGATTGCCGCCGTGACCGTTGACGAGCACCACCCCCGCCGCCCAGTCGGCGCTGCGGACGAGCTCGACCACGACCATCGTCATCACCTCGAGCCCGATCGACAGGGTGCCGGCGAACCCCGCATGCTCCCCGGACGCGCTGACCGAGATCGTCGGGCCGACCATCAGGCCGTCGGTCTGGTGGATCGCGCGGCCCGCGAGTTCCTCGGCGATCCACGTGTCGGTGGCGAGGGGGAGGTGCGGGCCGTGCTGTTCGGTCGAACCGACGGGAATCAAGACGATCGGCGTCTTCACGCCGTCGACGGCGCGTTCGGGTCCCGAGGCGTCGGCGACCTCGCGCCATGTCGCGTCGCCCAGTCGCATGTCAGCTCGCCGGGTCCGCCGCGGGCGAGGACTCGTGCAGGTAGCCCCAGGCATCGAGTTGATCGACGATGCGCCGCGCCGCCTCGGCGGGTTCGAGGACGATCACGTCGCCATGGGACGTGTGGGCGCCGCCGACGTCGAGGATGCCGCGCACCCGGTCGAGCACGTCGCCGTGCGGCGGCGGCAGTACTCGCGCCCGCGGCCGGTACGGAAAGACGACCGCAGCGGTCGCGCGTTCGTCGGCCCCCGCCTTGACGACGGCGACCGGAGCGGCCTTGGAGCCGACGACCGCGCCGAGCGAGGCCCGCCGCAACCGAGCGACCGACCCCTCCACGGAGATGACGGCGGGCGGATGGACGTCGACCACCTCGCGCCGACCGCCGTCGAGGCGACGGAGGCAGCGCAGGCTCGTGTCACCTGCGGGAGCCGCGGCGACCTGGAGCAGTCCGAGCGCCTGGGCCGCGCCGAGTTCGTGGGCGAGGAAGGCGGGAACCGACCCCGTGCCGCGATCGAGCGAGAAGTCGCCGCACAGGACGATGTCGGATCCGCTGACGACCGCCGCCAGTTCGGCGGCCACGTGGCGACTGTCGAGCGCGGTCGAACCGTCGATGCGGACCGCCTGCGACGCCCCCGCCGCGATCGCGGCGCGGAGCGCGCCATCGGCCGCCGGTGGGCCGAGGCACACCACGGTGACCGTGCCCTGACGCGCGTCGACGAGGCCGAGCGCGGTCTCGAGCGCGGCCTCGTCGGCCGCCGAGACTCCGGCCCACCGGGTATCGGACGACGAAGGGCCACCGGGATCGCCGATCGACACCCACTTCCAGCAGACGGCTATTTTCATCGGCGCGGGCTTCACGAGTGTGCGAAGACCACGCCGTGGCCGCCCTCGGGGTAGGTCCAGGTGATCGCGCCTTCCTTGTTGCACACGAGGTAGCAGGTGCCGCACTCGAAGCACTGTTCGTAGTTGAACAGGATTCCCCCGTCGCTGGTGGCGACGAAGAGCTTGGCCGGACACGCGACGAGACATTCACGAGTGCTGCAGCCACCGCAGATGTCGTCGTCGACGGTGATGTGGGCCCGCTCGTGGACGTCGAAGCGCGTGGTGCCGATCAGGTCCTCGAACGACAACTCCGGCCAACGTTCGCTCATCCCCGGCTCGCTCATCCCCGGCCCCTCACCCATAGCTCCGCAACCCGTCGAGCCCGTCGCGCAGGAGATCCTTCAGCTTCACGCCGGCGCGCTTGCGTTCCTCGTTGGCGATGCGGCGCAGGCCGGGCTTGGGCATCGGGTTGTCGACGCGGAACATGCGCTCGACGGTGTTCGTGATCATCGCCGGATAGAGGTGCTGCACCCGGTCGGACAGGACGAGCGACGGGGCCCGGCGCAGCTTGCGATGGTCGCGCAGGACGAACGTGTCGCCGAGGCGTCGTTCGTAACCGGCGAGTCCCGCGGCCGAGGTGTCGTCGGCGCGCAGGGCTTCGGCCGCCGCCTCACCGGCGTACATGCCGCTCGCCATCGCGAAGTTGACCCCCTCGAGCCAGATCCCGGCGGCGAGACACATCGCCGCCGCATCGCCCGCCACGAGGAGCCCGTCGGCGGTCATCTTCGGCATCATCGCCAGACCGGCCTCGGGGATCAGGTGGGCCGAGTACTCCTTGACCTCGGCGCCCTCCACGAGCGGAGCGAGCGCCGGGTGATGCTTGAGATCGGCGATGATCTCCTCCGGCCGGCGCTGTTGCGCGGCGAGCTTGGGGAGCTTGAGCACCGCGCCGATCGACACGGTGTCGAGGTTCGTGTAGACGAACCCGCCGCCGTTCACGCCGCCGGTGCCGCCGAGGATCTCGATGTCGACGCCCTCGCGTCCGCGGACCGCGAAGCGCTCGTCGATCACGTCCTTCGGCAGGCCCAACGTCTCCTTCACGCCGAGCGTGTAGTTCGCCGCATCGACCGGGCCGTACAGGCCGGCTTCCTTGGCGAGGAAACTGTTCACGCCGTCGCACGAGATCACGACCCGGGCCGTGATGTCGCCGTCGGGGCGGTCGGTGCCCACGCCCACCACGACGCCGCGTGCGTCGCGCAGCAGGCCGGTGGCGGTGGTCGAGCACACCAACTGGGCTCCCGCGGCCTCGGCCTTCGACGCCAGCCAGTGGTCCCAGTCGGGTCGGTAGGCGGTGGCACCGTTGTACGGGGGGCGACCCCACGACGCGGTGCGGAAGTCGACCGTGAGCGCCTGATCGGCGGTGAGGATCATGGTGGAACGACGGGTGATCCACCGTTGCACCGGAGCCTCGTCCCACCACTCGGGGTGGAGTTGGTCGAGGATGCGCGGGTACACCACGCCGCCGTACATGTTCTTCGCTCCGGGGAACGCTCCGCGCTCGACGAGCACGACCGAATGGCCCGCCCGGGCGAGCACGGTGGCGGCGCACGACCCGGCGGGACCGGCGCCGACCACCACGACGTCGACGTCGACGCTCATGGCGCGCCCGCGGGTTCGCGGTCGGCGGGTGCGGCGGCGGCCCGACCGGCGACCAGGGCGATCAGATGGTCGAGCGTCTCGTTGGCGTCGCTCACGATCGCCAGATCCGACATCGCCATCATCGGGCAGTGCGGTTCGGTGTTGACGCTGATGATGTGCTCCGGAGCGCCCAGCCCGCTCGTGTGCTGGACCGCGCCGCTGACACCGAACGACACGTACAAGGTGGGGTCGATGACGACGCCGGTGGTCCCGATCTGACGATCGTGGCCGACCCAGCCGCGGTCGGTGATCACGCGGGTGGCCCCCATCACGCCACCGATGGCCCGCGCGAACTCTGCGAGTTGCCCGAACCGCTCTGCCGAGTCGAGTCCGGCGCCGCCCCCGACGATGTGTCGCGCCTCGGCGAGATCCATCGTGCGCACGTCGGGCGGTAACACGTCGACCACCGTGGCGTCCGGCGACACCGTCGTCACGTCGTCGGTGACCGTGAGGTCGGTGACGGCTGGTTCGCCCGGGAACGGCTCGGTGCCGCGTACGCCGGGCTGGAGCGTGGCGACGAACGGCCCCTCGGGGCGGATCTGGTGGAGTTCGAGGCCGCCACCGCGGGCGACGTACACCACGGCGGGAGTCACGGTGGTGGCTCCGGCGAGCAGTGGGCGGTCGAGTGCGGCCGCGAGCCGGGGCGCCAGATCGCGGCCGTCGGGCGATCCGGGCAACACGATCTCGTCGCTGTCGGCAAGGTCGTTCAGCAGCGTCACCAGCGCCGTCGTCCATCGCGCCACGGCGAACGGTCCGAGTTCCACGCGGCGGACGTCGGCTGCGAGGCCGGCGAGCGACACCGCGTCGACGCCGGAGCCGGCGAGCACGACACGGCCGCCGCATTCGGCGATCGTCTCGTCGGCACCGGCGGGCAGGACCCCCTCACGGACAGGTACGAGCGCGATCATCGGTTCTCAATGTACGGCCGACGGGCTCGCCGGATCCGATTCGTCGGCGTCGTCCTTGCCGCGGTCACGCGCCCACCGGACGAGCTCGACGAGCGCCGTGATCGACAACGCGGCCCCGAACGCGACCAGGAAGGCGACCGTGTGGTTGTCCTCGAATGCCGCGCCGAACGCATAGCCGAGCAGGGCCGCATAGCTGGCCCAGATCAGCGAGGCGATGGCGATCCAGAACATGAACCAGCGGCGCGGTTGACCGGTCAGCCCCGACGAAACGGTCAGCACGGTGCGCCCGCCCGGGATGAAACGGGCGGTGATCAGCAGCGGCCCGCCGCGCTTGCGGATCTGCTCGGCCGCCCTGTCGAGGCGGCGTTCGCGATCGGGTTTTCGTTGCGCCCAGCGGCGTACCCGTGGGCCGAAGACGTGCCCGATCGTGTAGGCGATGTTGTCGCCGATGAATGCGCCCGACGCGCCGGCGAGGATCACGAGGCCGAGTTCCTGGTTGCCGGCACCGGCCGCGACACCGCCGGCGATGACTGCGGTCTCGCTCGGCACGACCGGGATCACCGAGTCGAGCAGAGCGATGACGAACACGATGATCAGGAACCACCAGTTCGACGAGATGTCGTCGATCCAGTCGGTCACGTCGGTGATGATGTTCGCGACCATGATCGCCTCGACCCTACCGTCCGAGGTCGAACCAGACCGTCGAGCAGGCGCCGATCCTTCCCGACGCCACGGCCGCCGCGGGTGACGCGGTCGAGGCGGCCACGACGGTCGCCGCCGAGAGGTCGATGCCGACCGTCGGGGCGGGTGCGATCGCCTCGTCGGTCAGGTTGAGCACGACGACCAGCGATCCGCGTCGGAGGCCGACGAGTCCCGGACCGAAGTCGACCAGTTCGGCGTGCAGGCCGTTCGGCACCGCATGGTTGCGGCGGGCGGCGCTCAGGCGGCGGTAGAAGGCGAGCATCGATTCGTCGTCGGCCGCCTGGTCGGCCGCGGCGTAGTCGCCCCAGGCAACGGGTTGCGGGAGCCACGGCTCACCGACCGAACCGTCGCGGGCGGGGGTCGAGAAGCCGAACGACGTCGCCGCTTCGGTCGACCAGGGCAGCGGGATCCGGCAGCCGTCGCGTCCGAGACCTTCGCCGTCGGTGAGGTGGAACACGGGGTCTTCGCGACGGTCGTCGGGGATGTCGAACACCTCGGGGAGACCGAGTTCCTCGCCCTGGTAGAGGTAGAGGCTGCCGGGCACGGCGAACGCGAGCGCAGTGAGCGCCCGGGCGCGCCGGTCGCCGAGTTCGAGATCGATGTCGGTGCCCGTCGTGCTCAGCGCGTTGCCCGTCCAGCTCTCCGGATCCTCCGCCTCCGGGCGGCCGAGGCGGGTGACGATGCGCTGCGTGTCGTGGTTGTTCAACGTCCACGCCGGCGCCACGCCGGTCTCGTCGAGGATGCCGATGATGTCGCCGAGGGCCCGCTCGACCGACTCCTTGTGCCAGGGCGTCAGCATCAGGTCGAACGCGAACATCTGGTGGAACTCGTCCTGGCGCGTGAAGGCGCGGGTCAGCTCCGGTCGTCGTGTCGCGTAGGCCTCGGCCACCATCATCAGATCGCGGTCGGGATGGCTGGCGCCGTACTCGTCGATCACCGTCCGCCACCGCCGCCAGACCTCGTGGCCCTCGTCGCGGAACACCGTGTACGGGTTCACCCACGTGATGTCGAACGTGCCGATCTCCGGGCCGACCGGTGGCTGGTCGGGCAGTGCGGGGTCCTTGCCGACGGGGGTGATGGCGTCGACGCGGAACCCTTCGACACCCCGGTCGAACCAGAACCGCAGCACGTCGGCGAACATCGCCTGGACGTCGGCGTTGGTCTGGTCGAAGTCGGGCTGGTGCGGGGTGAAGGTGCCGAGGTACCACTGGATGTCGTCGAGGTCGGAGTCGGCGGTGGCGCGCGTCCAGGCCGACCCGCCGAACGCCGCCTGCCAGTTGTTCGGCGGCTCGGTGCCGCGCGGGCCCTTGCCGTCACGGAAGTAGAAGCGGGCCCGCTCGGGGCTGCCGGGCGACGAGGCGAGCGCGTCGAGGAACCACCGATGGCGGCTGCTGCAGTGGTTCGGCACGACGTCCATCAGGGTCTTGATGCCGCGGGCGGCGGCGTCGGCGACGAGCGCGTCGAACGTGTCGAGTGTGCCGTACTCGTCGTGGATGTCGAAGTAGTCCGCCACGTCGTAGCCGTGGTCCTTCTGGGGCGACGGGTAGCACGGGTTGAGCCAGATCGCGTCGACACCGAGTGCGGCGATGTGATCGAGATGCGCCCGGATGCCGTTCAGATCCCCGACGCCGTTCCCGGTCGTGTCGGCGAACGACCGGACGTACACCTGGTAGACGAGTGCGTCCTGCCACCAGTGTGTCGAGGCGCGGGTGTCGGTTCGGCTGGGCGTCACGGCTGGACAATGTACGGCGCGGTCGTTTCGGTTCGTTCGGGGTCGGGGCCGGAACGAACCGGGTTCGTTCGGGGTCGGGGCCGGAACGAACCGAAGTCAGGTCACGGTGATGCGGACGCGGGAGCGCTCGTCGGTGGCGGAGGCGGCGATGACGAGGTCGTACTCGCCGCGATCCACGACCCACTCGGCGCCGGCGCTGTCCCAGCGGGCGAACGCCCGACCGTCGAACGCCAGCGTCGCCGTCGCCTCGGCGCCCGGCTCGATGACGAGCTTGGCGAACGCCTGCAGCACCTTCGCCGGTCGCTCGACCTTCGGGTCGATCGCCGCGACGTAGCCCTGGACGACCACGGTGACGGCCCGGTCGCCGGTCGCGGCGATGGGAACGGTGACCGTGACGGCCGGATCGGCGGCCGACACGGAGGTCCGGTCGGCGGCCGGCGCGCCCCATGAGGCGGTGCCGTAGCTGAGGCCGTGGCCGAACGGAAAGCGGGGCGCGATCCCACGGTGCTCGTAGCCGCGGTAGCCGACGTCGAGACCCTCCTCGTAGCGCTGCACCGGCTTGCCGTACATGCCTTCGGTGGTGCCCTCGTTCGCCCGCGCCGGATGGTCGTCGAGGCGGGCCGGGATCGTCAGCGGCAGGCGGCCACCGGGATCGGCCACGCCGAGGAGCACGTCGACGAGCGCCTCGGCCTGCTCCTGGCCGGCGAAGAACGACGTCAGGACCGCCGGCGCACCGTCGGACCCGGTCGCCCAGTCCATCGTGACCGGAGAGCCGGCGTTGACGATCACGGCCGTGCGCGGGTTGGCCGCGCAGACGCGGCGCACGAGTTCGTCCTGGCGACCGGGCAGGTCCATCGTGGTGCGATCGAAACCCTCGGTCTCCCACTCGTCGTTCGTGCCGACCATCACGACGGCCACGTCGGCGGCGGCCGCCGCGGCGACCGCGCGGTCCATGAGGTCGACCGGCTCGGCGGAGCGGATGCCGACGCGGATCGCGGCGAAACCGTTCTCGGCGACCGTCCGCCACAGGATGTGCAGCGGGACCGGCACGCCGGCCGTGCAGTCGATGGTCTCGATGACCTCGATGCTCCCGTAGCCGAAGAACTCCTGGCTGCGCGGGAGCTCGGCGTCGGGATCGTCGACGATCACGGTCGCGCCCTGGCCGCCGCCGGCGACCACCTTGACCGGACCGGTGGAGACCACGCCGACCTGGTGCGTACCGTCGGTGTCCGGGATGAACTCTCCCGTGATGCGCACGGCGAACGCCCGGGGATCGATGCCCGCGGGGATCGACCCGAAGAAGCGCACGAGGGAGGTCGGCGAGACGTCCTCGACGAGCACCTCGCCGTCCCACGTCCGCCCGTTCATGTACTCGAGCAGCAGCCCGGGCTCGCCGTTCGGTTGACGCAACTGCCCGCCGCGCAGCAGCGGGGTGAGCCGATCGGTGCGCACGCCGGGTTCGAACGTGACGGTGGCATCGGTCGGCGAACCCGGGCCGAGCCGCTCGGTCAACGCGGCGAGCAGCGTCCGGTGGTTGAACGGGGTGAGGCTCGCCGACCCGCCGCCCATGCACTGGTTCGTCACGGCGTTCGGCCCGATGACGGCGATGCTCGTGATGGTCGCGGGATCGAACGGCAGCACCGCCGGCGCCGACGTGCGCTCGTTGCGCAGCAACACGGTGCCGCCGATGGCTGCCCGCCGTGTGAGTGCCCGTTCGGCCGGATCGTCGACCGACTGCTCCTCGTCGGTGACGACGAACTCGTCGGCGCGCACGCGGTTGATCATCGCCAGCACGTCGAGGACCAGGCGGTCGACCTGTTCCTCGTCGACCTCGCCGGCCTTCACGGCCTCGACGAGCTTCGTGCCGTACACCCGCACCGGCGCGGGCATCTCGATGTTGAGCCCGGCATTGGCCGCCTCGACCGTGTGGTGGACGCCGAACCAGTCGGACACGACGAAGCCGTCGAAGCCCCACTCGTCGCGGAGGATGTCGGTGAGCAGGCCACGGTTCTCGGCGCAGTGTTCGGCGCCGAGGCGGTTGTAGGCGCTCATGATCCCCCAGGCGCCGCCCTCCTTGACCGCGCGCTCGAACGGGCGGAGGTAGATCTCGCGCAGCGGCCGGTCGTCGACCTGTACGTCGACCGACATGCGGTCCATCTCCGTGTCGTTGCAGACGAAGTGTTTGACCGTGACGGCGACGTCCTTCGACTGCACGCCGCGCACGTACGCCGCGGCGAGGATGCCCGACAGCTCGGGATCCTCGCTGTAGCACTCGAACGTGCGACCGCCGACGGGGGTGCGGTGGATGTTGACAGTCGGGCCGAGCAGGATGTGGGCGCCCTTGCGGCGCGCTTCGGTGCCGAGCAGTTCGCCGATCTCGGTCAGGAGCGCCGGGTCCCACGACGCGCCGAGCGTGATCCCCGACGGCACGACCACTCCGGGGGTGCTCGATCCACCGTGGCCCTCACCGCGGACACCGTTCGGCCCGTCGGACATCTTGACCTCGGGGATGCCGGCGTGGGGGAAGGCCTTGGTGCGCCATGTGGTCTTGCCCGCGAGCAGGCGGCACTTGTCTTCGAGCGAGAGGGCAGCCAGTGCGGCGTCGGTGTCGATCACGCCCCGATCCTGCCTCAATTTGCGTTTGCGTCGGGATTTCTGCGGGACGCCCCGCAGAAATCCCGACGCAAACGAGGATCTGGCGCGTCAGATGGCGCTGCCGGCGCGCTCGCCTTCGATCACGGCGCTGTGGGCGCGGCGGGGCGCGACGCAGTCGCCGACCCGCTCGACGCTCACCCCGGCCGCCTTGAGGTCGTGGTACAGCCACTCCACGGGGTTCGGATTGACCGACAGGATGATCCAGTCGGGGTCGCGGGTGACCTCGGTCCCGGTGATGTGGTGCAGCAACTTGAGCGTGCGGCCCTCGATGCCCATCGGCACGAGATCGGTCGACTGCACGATGCCCTTCTCGCCCGGCGCGGATCCACCAGTTCTCCATGTCGAGCGTGATGCCCAGGTCCTGTCCGACGACCATGCCGGGCGTGACGATCTCGACACGGCACCCGCGGTCGGCCAGCACCTCGGCGACCGACGTGGCCTGGTGGAAGCCCAACTCGTCGAAGATCACCACGTCGCCCGACGGATCGACCGCGCCGGTCAGCACGTCGCGCACGTCGGCGACATTCGCCGCGTCCTCGGGCACCCACCACGGCCGCGCCGGTTCGGCTCCCGTGGCGACGATCACGTGATCCGGTCGCCGCTCCTCCACGAGGCCGGGCCACACCCCCACGCCGAACTCGAACTCCACACCGAGCCGCTTGCACTCGGCGAGTTGGTTGCGGATCATGTCGCCGAACTCGGCCCGATTGGGCACCGAGGCGGCGATCTTCACCTGGCCGCCCGCCTCGGCCTGCTGCTCGAACACCGTCACGCGATGCCCGTTGCGCCGGGACGCGATCGCGGCCTGCAGGCCGGCCGGCCCGGCACCGACCACCATCACCGATCGTGGCTTCGTGGTGATCCGAGCCAATCCGACCCCTTCGGACTCGCGGCCCGTGCGCGGGTTCTCGATGCAGCCGAGCCAGCGGTTGAGGCCCATCCGGCCCACGCACTCCTGGTTGCACGACAGGCAGAGGCGGGCCTCGTCGGTGGCGCCGGCCCGGGCCTTCGCCGCGAAGTCGGCGTCGGCGATCTGCCCGCGCACCACCCCGACGAGATCGCAGTGACCCTCGGCGAGTGCCCGTTCCGCCTGCAGCGGATCCTTGAAGCGACCGACGCCGACGACCGGCAGGTCGACCGCCTTGCGGATCGCGGAGGGGATGAACATGGCGTACCCCGGCGGGATGTGCATCGACGCCTCGATCATGAACAGGCTCGCCGTGGCGACGCCGATCGAGGTGTTGATGTAGTCGACCTGGCCCGTCGTCTCGACGATCTCGGCCACGCGCACCGCGTCGTCGATCGTCGTGCCGTGCTCGATCAGCTCGTCGCCACACAGCCGCACACCGAGCGCCAGCCGGTTCCCGATCACCTTGCGCACCGCGGCGACGATGTCGACGAGGATGCGCGCCCGGTTCTCGAGCGACCCGCCGTACTCGTCGGTGCGGCGGTTGGTGGCGGGGGAGAGGAACCCGCGCACGATCGAGCTGTGCGAGCACTGCAGCTCGATGCCGTCGAAGCCGCCCTCCGCGCAGTGCTCGGCCACCAGTGCGTAGCCGGCGACGATCTCGTCGATCTCGGCGCGCGTCACGGCCCGCGGCACCTCGCGGAACAGCGGGTCGGCCACCGGGGACGGCCCCCACACGGGCAGGCGGGAGTACATCGACGACGCCTGGCCACCGTTGTGGTTGATCTGGGCGAAGATCGGCGTGCGATGCCGGTGCACCGCGTCGGTGATCGCCCGATAGCCGGGGATCACGTCGCGGTGGAATCCGTGGATGAGCTTCTCGTACGGCCAGTCGGTCGGATGGGTCGAGTGCTCCTCGGTGATGATCAGCCCGGTGCCGCCCGCCGCCCGCGCCGCGTAGTACGCGGCGTGCTGCTCGGTCGGTTTGCCGTCGCGCGCGTAGTTGGTGAGGTGCGCCGAGAACACGATCCGGTTCCGCGTCACGACGGGGCCGAGTTGCAACGGGGTCCAGAGGTAGCGGAAGGCCATACCGTGTTCGACGGTAGCGCCCGTTCTAGATTTGTCTGATGTCCGTGATCGCTCCCGGCAACGTCGCAGTGATCACGGGAGGTGCCTCCGGCATCGGCCTGGCCCTCGCCGAGCGCTTCATTGCGGAGGGGATGCGCGTCGTGCTCGCCGACATCGACGCGCCGAAGCTGCGCGACGTCGAAGGGCGCCTCAGCGAGGCCGGTGCCGACGTCGCCACCATGATCTGCGACACCACGGCGGAAGCCGCGGTCAACGAGCTCGCCGAGTTCACCATCGATCGTTTCGGCGCCGCGCACGTGCTGTGCAACAACGCCGGGATCCTCGGCGTCGGCGACGCGTGGCGCGATCCGATCGAGCTGTGGGAGCGGGTGATCGGCGTCAACCTGTACGGCGTCATCCACGGCATCCGCGCGTTCCTGCCGATCATGGAGCAGCAGGGTCGTCGGCCACATCGTCAACACGGCGTCGATGGCCGGGCTCACGGCGCTCCCCGGTGCCGCGCCGTACAACGTGACCAAGCACGGCGTGGTTGCACTGAGCGAAGGGCTGTTCCTCGAGCTCGCCGCGTCGGGGTCTCCGGTCAAGGTGAGCGCGCTGTGTCCCGGGTTCGTCAAGACCGACCTCGCGGTCAAGGAGCCGGCAGAGGCCGACACATCGCTCGCGTCGATGATCGGCGGAATGTTGCGCACCGGCGTCGAGACCGGCATCCCCGCGAGCGATGTGGCCGAACGCGGTGCTCGACGCGATCGTGGCCGAGCGGTTCTGGATCCTGACCCATCCGGAGATGAGCCACGCGCCGGTCGAACGGATGGAACGCGCCGAGTCCCAGACCAACCCGTCGATGTTCGGCCTGGCCTGAGGCGGACGCAGTGGGAACCTCGACCTCCTCGTTCGGCGTCGGACGCCGCGAATCGCACGACTCGACCGACTTCTACGCCCGCTTCGAGGCGCCGGAGATCAGCGACGACGACACGCTCGGCACACCGGGCGAGATCGATGTGATCCACGTCGGCGATGCCCGCGACATGCGCCAGGTACCCGATGCGTCGGTGGCCCTCGTGGTCACGTCCCCGCCGTACTTCGCCGGCAAGGAGTACGAGACGGCGCTCGGCGAGGGCCACGTGCCCGCCGACTACATCGAGTACCTCACGATGTTGCGCGACGTCTTCGCCGAGTCGGCGCGCACGCTCGAACCCGGCGGCCGGATCGCGGTCAACGTCGCCAACCTCGGCCGCCGCCCGTATCGCAATCTCGCCGCCGACGTCACGTCGATCCTGCAGGACGACCTCCGGTTGCTGCTGCGCGGCGAGGTGGTGTGGCAGAAGCAGCGGGGCGCCAGCGGGTCGTGCGCCTGGGGTTCGTTCCGCTCCCCGGCCAACCCGGTGCTGCGCGACACGACCGAGCGGGTGATCATCGCCAGCAAGGGTCGCTTCGACCGCGTCGCCGGATCGCCCGACCGACCCCGCGGGAGAGCAACCGTGCCCGGCGACGAGTTCATGGAAGCGACGCTCGACGTGTGGGAGATCCCCGCCGAGAGTGCGACGCGCGTCGGCCACCCGGCGCCGTTCCCGGTCGCCCTCGTCGAACGCTGCCTGCACCTCTTCACGTTCGCCGGCGACGTCGTGCTCGACCCGTTCATGGGCTCGGGCACCACGGCGGTCGCGGCGGCGAACACCGGTCGCCACTACGTCGGTTACGACACCGACGCGACGTATGTCCGCCAGGCGCGCGAACGCGTCGCTTCGCTTCCCCCGGTCGCCCCGCTCGACGGACGCACGTTGAAGGAGATGGCGCGCCGCCTGCTCGACGAAGCCGGTTACACCGACGTCGACGAGGTCGTCAAGGTGTCGCCGGGCGTCACGCTGAGCTTCGCCGCCACCGGTCCGGACCAGCGGCGCCGGCTGTTCGAACTCGGCGGCGTGCACACACCGGCCCGTCCCGGGTTGGCGCGGATCGAGGCGGTGTGGAAGACCATCGCCAAGGCGTCGATCGCCCATCAGCTCGACCCGGCGACCGAGATCGTCGTGCTCACCTCCGGCGCGGTCCGGGGCGGCCCGCTCGCCGTGGCATCCGCCGACGGCGGTCCGATCAGAGCGATCATCAACGCCGCCGCGCCGGACGCCGTCGACGCGTTGCATTCGATCAACCGCCCGGCCTGACAGGATCGCCCCGCATGGACGCCCGTGCACCCGTGGGACGAGAACGCCCGGGCGACCGCCGGGCGTTGCAGTCGGTGTCGGTCCAGTTCTTCGCCAACGGCGTCGTCTATGCGTCGTTCATCCCGGAGTTGCCCGAGATCCGCGACCGGGTGGGCATCTCGATCGGCGGTCTCGGGCTCGTGCTCACGCTCGCCAGCATCTCGGGGCTGATCGGGAGCCTGCTGACCGGACGGGTGATCGCGCGGTTCGGCACCCGCAAGGTGGTGATCGTCGGCACGGTGTTGTCGGTCGGCTCGCTGCCGATCGTCGGGTTCGCGACGACGCCGGCGATGCTCGTGGTCGGCCTGGTCGGCCTGCTGTTCTTCGACGTGTTCATCGACGTGGCGATGAACGTGCAGGGCTCCGAGCTGTCGGCGCGGCGACGCGTGCCGGTGATGAACCGCCTGCACGGGTTGTGGAGCCTCGGCACCGTGTCGGGCGGCATCGTGACGGTCCTGGTGAACCGCGCCGACGTCAGCGTGCAGGTGCACCTCGCCGTCGTGGCGGTGGCGCTACTGGCGGTGGCGATGTTCGTCGTGCCGGGCTTGCTGCGCACCGACGAGCCGCATCATCCCGAGACCGTCGAGTCCGGGGAGCCGGTCGCCGTACCGGTCGGAGCGATGCCGGTCGGAGAGGGCCTGCACGGCAGCGAGGTGATGGCGACCCCCGAGGTCGAGCGAGCGGTCCGCCGCCGCCGGTTCGGGCCCGCGGCGATCGTCCTCGGGCTCGGCGGGGCGACCGCCATGATCCTCGAGGTCGGCAACGGCGACTGGGCGGCGTTCCGCCTCAGCGTCGACTTCGATTCGAGCGACGGCGTGGCGAGCGCGGCGTTCCTCCTGATGACGATCGGCATGACGGTCGGGCGACTCGGCGGCGACTGGGTGCAGGTGCGGGTCGGGTCGATGCAGTTGCGGCGTCTCGGGGTGTCGATCGCCGGGTTCGGGTCGATCCTCGCGACGCTCGTGCCGGTCGAGGCCGTGTCGCTGCTCGGTTTCCTCGTCGCCGGCCTCGGCACGTCGGTGCTGTTCCCGCAGCTCTACGACCAGGCCGCCCGCCTGCCGGGCCCGCCGGGATCGGGGTTCGCGGCGATGCTCATCGGTCAACGGTCGACCGGCATCATCGTTCCCCATCGTGATCGGCTCGCTCGCCAACACCGCCCAATTCAGCGTGGGTCAGGCGATGGCGGTGGTGCTCATCCCAGCCGCGATCGTCGGCCTCGCCATCACCTATGTGCGCCTGCCGCCCCCACCGTCGCCCCAGCGGGTGGCCGCGGATTGACACATTGTTCGAAAAAGTTTCGCGCAGCCCTGTTCATCGGCTCGGAGGGCCTCTACAGTCCTCGTATGCGAGTCCACCTCGATGCCGAGAAATGCCAGGGCCACAACCGTTGCTATGCACTGGCGCCGGAGATCTTCGACGTCGACGACTACGGCCAGGCCGTGCTCCTGATCGAGGACGATGTGCCGAGTGACCTCGAGGACAAGGCCCGCCTCGCTGCTTCGAACTGCCCGGAATACGCGATCACGATCACGGACTGAGACATGACCGACACCCTCCACACCCCCAACAACGACGCGCCCACGACCTACGTGCCGCCCGGCGACCGCCCGGAAGGGCACGAGTTCTGGGAGCGCTCGCCGTACGACGCGGCCGACTACGGCCCGGTCAGCGACTTCGCCACCGACTTCGACCACGGCAGCGCGGCGTACAACGCCAAGGCGCCCGAGGTGTGGAAGGAACTGCGCGAGTCGGGTTGCCCCGTCGCCCATTCCGAGCGGTACGGCGGCATGTGGGTGCCGCTGACGCACGACACGGTCCACGACGTGGCCTACGACACCGAGAACTTCACGAGCCGCGCCGTGGTCGTCAGCACCACCCGACCGGGCGACCTCGCGCTGCCCGCGCCGATCGGTGGCGCGCCGCCGATCACGAGCGACCCGCCGTTCCACAACGTCGCCCGCCGCATCCTGTTGCCGCCGTTCGCGCCGAAGCAGATCGAGCCGTGGGAGGACGAGATCCGAGCCCTGTGCCACAAGCTGCTCGACGAGATGGGCGAGATCGTGCCGGGTGAGACCGTCATCGACGCCGCGGTGCAGTACGCCCAGAACATCCCGGTCAACGTGATCGGACGCATGCTCGGCTTCCCCGCCGAGGACGAGGACCTGTTCCGTGAGTTCGTGCACACCACGCTCGAGCGGATCAACGACGAGCCCGAGGCCCGCGCCGCGGCGTTCGAGCGCCTCGACAACTACATCCTCGGCCAGGTGCAGGACCACATCGACAACCCGCGTGACGACCTCACCGGCTACCTGCTCGAGGTCGAGATCGAGGGCAACAAGCTCGCCCCGGAGCATGTGAGCGGGTCGATCCTGCTGCTCCTCGTCGCGGGCATCGACACGACGTGGTCGGCGATCGGGTCGTCGATCTGGCATCTCGCCCAGCACCCCGACGACCGTCAGCGCCTCGCCGACGATCCGGAAGTGATGACCTTCGCGCTCGAGGAGTTCCTGCGGGCCTACGCACCGGTCACCATGGCCCGCATGGTCGCCAAGGACGTCGATTTCCACGGCTGCCCGATGAAGCAGGACGACTGGGTGCTGTTGCCGTTCCCGGCCGCCAACCGCGATCCGCACATGTTCGAGGATCCCGACACCTTCATCATCGACCGGGAGCAGAACCGGCACTCGGCGTTCGGCCTCGGCATCCACCGCTGTCTCGGCTCGAACCTCGCTCGTCTCGAGCTGAAGGTCGCGATCGAGGAGTTCGTCGCCCGCTTCCCGCACTTCGAGCTCGCCGGCGACGTCCGGTGGAGCGTCGGCCAGGTCCGCGGCCCCCGTGTGATGCCGATCCGCATCCTCGAAACCGCCTGAGAACCCCGAAAAATGGAGCAGATGTCGCGCTCAGCGCGACATCTGCTCCATTTTTCGGTCTAGACGAGGAGCATGCCGAGGGCGGCGGCGGCACAGGTCGACGTCGCCATCAACGCCGCGTAGGCGATCGCTCGTCGCGGGCGCTGGTGCCTGAGTTCGAGCGCGACGCCCGAGAACGTGGTCAGCGATCCGCAGAACGCGACGCCGAGCACCGTCGCGGTGTGCCGCGACAGGTCGGCGTCGACCACCATGCCCAGCACGAAGCTGCCGGCGATGTTCACGATCAGCAGCGCCCGCCAGTTCGGTGCCAGCTGGTGGACGGCCTGACGGCCGAGCGCCCCGCAGCTGGCAGCGACGACGAAGAACACCGGCGTCATGTCGGTGGCCGATCGCGATACGCGATCCACGTCGCCGCATACCCGCCGACCATCGAGACCGCGACATAGCCGAGGGCGACAGCCGCCCGATCGGCGTCGATCAGTTGGTCGACTTCGACGGCGAACGACGAGAACGTCGTGAACCCCCCGAGCACACCCGTCACGACGAACGCCCACGCCACGGTGCCGACCCGCAAGCGTCGGGCGGCGAGGCCGATGGCGGCGCAGCCGAGGAGGTTCACGGCCAGCGTCGCCCACGGCCAGCCACCTCGATCGTGGGTCCAGCCGGCGCCTACCGCCCATCGCAGCCCGGCTCCGATCGCGCCACCGACGGCCACCGCCAGCCATGGTCGCGCCGCGGTCACCGATTCCCGGGTTCGGTCGGTGAGCGCGCGGTCCACCCCCCGTTCGTAGCAAACCCGGTGACCAGTGGGGCGTTCACACCGTTCTCTCACGCCGCGCCTCGCCGCGCGGAGGCAGAATGGGACCGATGCCGGGTGAGTCGAACGTCGAAGTACTGATCGCCGAAGACGATCGTGCGGTGCGCGAGTCGCTCGCTCGCGCCCTCGTGCTCGAGGGCTATCGCGTGACCGCCGTGTCGAACGGCGCGGAGGCACTCGATGCCGTGCGCGTCGCGCAGCCCGACATCATCCTGCTCGACGTGTCGATGCCGCTCGTCGACGGTCTCACCGTCAGCCGGGTGCTGCGATCGGAACAGAACCACCTGCCCGTCCTGATGCTCACGGCCCGCACCGAGACGAGCGATCGCGTGGCCGGCCTCGATGCCGGCGCCGACGACTACCTCCCCAAGCCGTACGATCTCGACGAGCTGCTCGCCCGCGTGCGTGCCCTGCTGCGCCGCTCGACCTACGACGACGACACCTCCGCCCCGACGGAGCTGGCGGTCGGCGACCTCCGGCTCGATGCGGCCGCCCGTCGGGTGTTCCGCGGCAGCCGGGAGATCGAGCTGTCGAAGACCGAGTTCGACCTCCTCGAGCTCCTCGTTCGGAACAAGGGGATCGTCCTCGA
The DNA here is from genome assembly GCA_963752815.1 of Ilumatobacteraceae bacterium. GTDB lineage: Bacteria > Actinomycetota > Acidimicrobiia > Acidimicrobiales > Ilumatobacteraceae > Sva-07. Next base: position 1,326,366 of record CAVVZI010000015.1, read on the forward strand.
CCACTCGACGATCTACGACCGGATCTGGCACTACGACTTCGGTCCCGACTCGAAGAACCTCGCCGTCTACATCGGCTACCTCCGCCGCAAGACCGAACTCGACGGTGAACCGCGCATCGTGCACACGGTCCGCGGCGTCGGCTACACCGCGCGGATCGACGGGCCGCCGCCCGGCTGAGCGATGCGCCCGACAATCGTGATCAACCAGCGAGCGACCCAGGTCGGAGCGCCATGAACCTGCGCTGGAAGATCGCGCTCGCGTCGGCCTCCGTCGCGCTCGTCGCCACGACGGCCGTCGGCGTGATCAGCTACCGGTCGACCAGCGCGCGGTTGGTGGACGAGCTCGACCGCTCGATCGCGTCCGCCGCGACCCAGGTGTTCGGCCGACCGACATGGGGTCATGACGCGCCGCCCCGTGACGACCTGAGCGTCTACTCCGTCCGCGTGCCTCGACGCCGACGGCGAGACCATCGATTCGACGTTCGCGGGCGACGTGCCGCTGACCGATTCGGCCAAGGAGGTCGTCGGCGTTCCTCACAGTTCGGACTGGGCGACGACCTCGGTCGATGGCGAGGACTACCGGGTCTACACGATCGGCTTCCGCGGCCCCATCGGTGCAGTGCAGATCGCCCGCGGGCTCGACGAGGTCGATGCCGTGCTCGACGACGTTCGCCAGCGCACGCTCATCCTGGTTTTCCTGGTGTCCGTCGCCGCGGCGGCCATGGGCTGGCTGATCGCCGGGACGGTGACCGCACCGGTACGGCGGCTGACGAAGGCGGCCGAGGACGTCGGGACGTCCGGTCGACTCGATGTCGAGGTGCCCGGCACGGGCAGCGACGAGGTGGGCCGTCTCGGAACAGCGTTCCGCAGGATGCTCGACGCGCTCGCGTTGTCGCGCGCCGAACAGCAACGCCTGGTGCAGGACGCCGGCCACGAGCTGCGCACGCCGCTCACCAGCCTGCGGACCAACCTGTCGGTGCTGCGGCGCCACCCCGACATGGAACCGGTCATGCAGCGCCAGATCCTCGACGATCTCGACTCCGAAGTGATCGAGCTGACCGACCTCGTGAACGAGCTCGTGACGGTGGCCAGTGGCGATCTGACCGACCAACCGATCGAGGCGCTCGAACTCGGGGAGCTGGCGAGCGACGTGGCGACGCGCGTGAGCCGGCGCCGCTCGCGCGAGGTGACCGTGCACATGTCGGGCGACCCGTCCGGTCGACTGTCGATCGTCAACGCCCCGCGGGCCGGACTCGATCGGGCGATCTCCAACCTGATCGACAACGCCTGCAAGTTCGACCAGACCGGCGGCCCGATCGAGGTCATCGTCGCGGCCGGCTCGCTCACCGTGCTCGACCGCGGCCCGGGCATCCCGGAGACGGACCTCACGAAGGTGTTCGACCGGTTCCATCGCGCCGACACGGCGCGAGGGATGCCCGGCTCGGGGCTCGGGCTGGCGATCGTGCGCGACGTGGTCGTCCGGATGGACGGCACGGTGCGGGCGGAGAACCGTTCCGGTGGCGGGCTGGCGATCGGCTTCGACGTGCCGACCGTCAGCCCGTCGGCCGCCACGAGCACCGGCCGACCAGTCACCGGCCACGCTTCACCGGCCCGCGACACCGGTGGAGCCGTCAGCAGCAGAGGCGAGTCCGATCGACCGGGACGCGCTGTACATGCCGCCCCCGACCGGAACCGCCGCACCGTCCGTTCCGCCGGCGATACCACCCGCCGGGGCGTGAAGAGCCGGTGTGAACGCGGCCACCGCCCACCGACCGTCACTCGGTGAGCGAGTCCTCGCGGTGGTGCCCGGCGCCCAGCTCGGCCAGTGCTTCCGCGTCGATCTGATCGGTTCTCGCCACGGCGACGGTGACCTTCGTCGATGCTCGTAGCGTCGAGGTCCTCGCGCCGCCCTCGAGTGCCGAACGCTCTCCGAGGATCGCCCCCGGGCCGACGTCGGCGATTGCTTCACCGTCGACCTCGACGGCGACCACACCGTTGAGCAGCAGGAAGACCTCGTCGGCCTGCTGGCCCTGCTCGGTGAGCAACGCACCCTGGTCGAGCTTGCGGACCGTCGGCTTCTCGCCGCCCCGCATGATGTTGGCGGCGAGCTCGCGCTCGAGCGCGGTCTCGACGGCGGTGACGAGGGCCGGTGAATCCTCGTCACCCCAGGGCGTGTGCTTGCCGAACGACGTGTCGCCACCAGTCCTTGAAGTCGGCCAGGCCGGCCTTCGCGGCGAGTTTGCCCGACGCGTCGTAGACCCAGTGCCGCGGAAAGGTGCTCGCGCCGAGCAGTTCGAATTCGGCTCGTTCCGTCGGCGTGGATCGTCAGCGACAACGTCGACCACACCGTCGGTGCCTCGAACTTGACGAACGGCGGCTTGCTGACCCGGCGTGGCGCGGGGACCGCGGTGTGCCCACCGACCGTCTGGATGAACGTCGCCGATGTCGCGGTCAGGTCGCGATCTCACGCTGGATGTCTTCGAAGGCCACGGCGGCGAAGCTCGCCTGCTTGTGGCCGACGGCGACCGTCGTCGTTCCCATCACGCAACCACCGTCGTAGCCGGCGTCGACGATGCGCTCCCCGTCGAAGTCGATCCATCCGGCAAGGTGGTTGGCGAACCGGAACCGGTCGGCGGCCGCAAGGCCTCGAGATCATGGATGACATCTGGGGGCGGGTCGTCGTAGTGCGTGAACCCCGACCCGAACGCCACCTTGTTCAGACCGGTCACGGCTTCGGATGGAATCCAGCTCAGGCTGGTCACGCTCGATTCGATGCGCGTCGCGTCACGGTGCCCCCGTGGACCATGCCTTGCGTGAAGTGCGGCGGTGTGTTGGATTGCTCCGGTCACGACATCTCCCTGTGTTGATGTGGAGCCTCGCTGTGCGGTTCCACTCCCGATCTCGAACGTACGGAAATCGCAGGCGGCGCGACGAGGTGACAGCCCAGTGTGTTCGGTGTGGTGCCAGCACCCCTCGGCGGGGGACACCACCGTCCTTGTCGGCAGTGCGCCAACGTGGTCTGATCATGGGGTGCGGTCCGCCCAGATGTCGAGGAGCGCGTGAGGTGACGGGCCGCTCGGCCGATGGCCGTCGCGCCGTCGTGGTCGGCGCCGGTCCGAACGGACTGGTTGCCGCGATCACCTTGGCGCGCGCCGGCTGGGACGTCACGGTCTACGAGGCGGCTCGCGCCCCCGGCGGCGGCATGCGTTCGGAGGAACTCACCGTGCCCGGCGCGATCCACGACGTGTGCTCGGCGATCCACCCGCTCGCCGTCGGGTCGCCGGCGTTCCGCGAGATCGCCGCGACTCGATTCGCTCGCCGATCACGGACTCGAGTGGATCCATTCCGAGGTGCCGCTCGTTCATCCGCTCGATGGGGGCCGGGCCGCAGTGCTCCACCGCTCGGTCGACGAGACCGCAGTCGGGGCTCGGGGATGACGGCGCGGCGTATCGTCGCCTGTTCGGTCCGTTCGTGACGGCCGGCTTCGACCTCACCGACGGTCTGCTGTCGCCGCTCACGATCCCGCCGAAGCATCCAATCACGCTCGGCTCGCTACGGCGCGGTCGGGATCCTGCCGGCGCACACGTCGCCAAGCACGGATTCGGCACCGACGAGGCGCAGGCGTTGTTCGCTGGCCTTGCCGGTCACTCGATCCTGTCGCTCGAGAGCGCCGGTGACCGCTGGGTACGGGTTGATGCTCGGCGTTCTCGCCCACGTCGTCGGTTGGCCGATGGCGCGAGGCGGTTCCCAGCAGATCGCCGACGCACTGGTCCGGGTGCTCGAAGGTCTGGGCGGGACGCTGGAGTGCGACCACCGTGTCGAATCGCTTGCCGAACTGCCGCCCGCCGACGCGGTGTTGCTCGATCTGACCCCGCGTCAGGTGATCGCGCTGGCCGGCGACTCCCTGCCGAGCCGCTACGCGCAGGACGCTCGCCAGGTTTCGGTACGGGCCCGGGGTGTTCAAGGTGGATTGGGCCCTCGACGGCCCGATCCCGTGGACCAACGGCAACGTCGCCCGCGCCGCCACCGTGCACCTCGGTGGCACGCTCGCGGAGATCACCGCCGCGGAAGGCGAGGTCCAACGTGGCCGCCTTCCCGAGCGTCCCTATGTCCTGCTCGCGCAGCAGACCTGTTCGATGCGACCCGAGCGCCCGCTGGGATCCACACCGCGTGGGCCTACTGCCACGTGCCGAACGGATCGACGGTGGACATGACGGCCCGGCTCGAGGCGCAGGTCGAGCGGTTCGCTCCCGGCTTTCGAGATCGGATCATCGGCCGCCACACGATGAACACCGCAGAGATGGAGGCCCACGACGCGAACTACGTCGGCGGTGACATCAACGGCGGTGTTGCCGATCTTCGACAGTTCGTCGCTCGCCCGCGCTCGGCCTCCACCCTTGGAAGACGCCGCTGCCGGGCGTCTATCTCTGTTCCAGTTCGACACCGCCGGGCGGTGGCGTCCACGGCATGTGTGGTTGGCACGCCGCTCACGAGGTGTTGCGTTCGGTGCCGAAGTGAGCGTCGTGACGTCGACGAGCGCCTGCCGCAAGGCGGGGTGGTGATGGCACCACCATCCACCCGCCAGGTGGCACGCTGTTCCGGCAGCCTGCCCGATGCGAGACTTTCGCGTGAGGAGGAACGGTGTCGGACGTACCAACCGAGCGGGTCAGCGTGATGATCGTCGATGATCAACCGCCGTTCCGGGCTGCGGCGCGGGCCGTGCGTCGATCGTGTTGCCGGCTTCGAATTGGTCGCCGAGGTCGCCTCGGGCGAGGAAGCGGTCGCGACCAGCAACGAACTCGGGCCCCAGCTCGTGCTGATGGACATCAACATGGGCGAGCTCAACGGCATCGAGGCGACGAGGCTGATCACGCAGTCCAACCCGACCACCAAGGTGATCCTCGTGTCGACCTACGCCCTCGACGATCTGCCGCCGGATGCCCGCACGAGCGGAGCCGTCGCCTATGTCAACAAGGACGAGCTGTCGCCGCGGATGATCCGCCGGCTGTGGGAAGCCGGCGGCGATCCCGCGTGGCTCGCAGCGGGCTGAGGGTCCACAGACAGCAATCGAACAACTACTCGGGGCGAACAACTACTCGGGGCGAACAACTACTCGGGCGAACAACTACTCGGGGCTGAGGAGTGCGGCCGTCCGGCGATGACGGGCGCGTTCGGGCGGGGAACGCGGCGGCCACGTTCGCCGCTCCCACGATCACCGCGGCACCGGCCGCCAGAGCGATGATCGGCAGCGCCGGCGCGTCGACGACGCCCATGTTGTCTGCGAACAGTCTGAAGATCTGGCGCCCCACCACGACGCCGATCGGGATGCCGATCACCATCGCCGACAGCGTGAACAAGGTTGCCTGCCAATGGACCGCCCTGCCGACCCATCCCCCGCTCGCGCCGAGCGCGCGCAGCACGGCGAGATCGCGTTGGGCATGCCGTGTGGAGGCGGCCACCGCCTGCCCGACGGACAGCAACGCCAGCAACCCGTACAGCCCGGCGAGGACGAAGGGGATCGCGGCGACCCGTTGGAGGTTTCGAATCGCCGACGGTGCGAGGGGTTCGAAGATGCCCTGCGCAGCCAGTTCGGGAAATGTCGATTTGACGAATGCCTCGGGGTCATCGCGCACCTTGATCGCTGCGCCCGTGGGAGGGGCCTGTGCGTCGACACGACCGAGGCCGCCCATGGTCACCAAGCCCCCGCTCCCCATCCCGTCCGTCGAGCCCAGCGACGGCATGACCACAATTCCCGTCACGGTGAAATCAGCTGCACCCGTTGGCCCGGTCAAGGTGATCGCGTCGTTCACGCCCACGCCGAGATCGGCCGCTGTCACCCGCCCGAATGCGATCTCGTCCTCAGCGGCCGGGAGCCGTCCGCGGCTCAGGTATGGAGTCGCCCCTCCGCGGATCGAATCGAACCCGATCACCGGCGTCGTGGTGTCGGCGGCGCGGGCCGTGGTGCCCGCGTAGATCACGAGCGACGTGACATCGGGATTCCCGACGAGTGTGTCGCGCAGACCGGCGTCCAAGGTGTCAGCGCCGTTGTCCCCGACGAATCCGTCGAAGTTGGCCCCATACCGGAACGGTTGGTCGACGAGTCGATCGAGGCTCACGCCGAATGTGATCGATGCGGCGACGCCGACGACGATGATGGTGATGCCGATCAAGGCGCCTCGTCCGCTCGCCGCCGTGTTCGACGAGCGAACGAACGCCAGCCGCATGCCGGTGGCCGTGGTGGCTGACGTGTGGGTCGCGATCGACTCGATCACCGGTGATGCCGCGACCGATGCAGACGTGCGCGTCACGGCCAGCGACACGAGGACCCAGGCCGCACAGCCGAGTACGAGCAGCGTCGCCCCGGCGGCGACCACCGTCCAGTCCGGCATGGTGCCCGGGTCCGGCTCGACGACTCGCGCGAATCCGCTCGGAAAGACTCGGGAGGTCGTGAGCGCGACGACCGCACCGAGAGCGGAGCCACTCACGATCGGGACCAGCGCGGTCGCGAAGGCCTCGGTCGTCGTCATCGCCGATGTGAATCCGATCGCCGCCAGCCCCTGCCGTTCGAACCGGCTCGGACGGACCTGACGCGTGACGATGACGCCGATGGCGACGACACCGGCGAACGCGGTGGTGATCGCGAGGACCCACAGTCCGCGTGCCTGGGTGGCGACGGCTCGCCGCACCGTGTCGCTCACGACGGAGTTCCCCTCCTCGATGCTGAGCGACTCACCGCCGGCGATGTGGTCCAGCTCCTGGCGGAGCGCTGCCGTGTCGGTCCCGGGCTCGAGGTCGACCGCGATCATCGTGATCGCGATCCCGACGTTCGGGTCGTCGAGCAGCGCGGGCGACACCACCACGGTCGGTGTCGGATCGTCGAGCCGCTGCGGCGAGTCGAACACCCCGACGAGCGTGACGGGGAAGCCGGGCCCCTGGGGGTCGTTCTCCGAGAAGCCGGAGTCGGCGGCCTGTTGCGGGGTCAGCGTGGCGAGGTCGAACTCATCGCCGATCCGGGCGCCGGTGGCGTCGACGAACGTCCGCGAGGCGACGAACTCCGCCCGGTTCGCGGGGTCGGCATCACGTCCCTCGACGAGGCGTGTGCTGAGGCCGCGTGTCGTTCCGCTGAAGACGATCGCGTCGATGGACTGACCGGTCGCGTGGTCAGCGAGACCGCCGAACACGAACGTGAACGAACTCGCGTCCGTGACACCGGGAAGGACGTCGATTTCGTCGGTCCGTGGGCGCCCGGCGTTGTGTTGCGTGATCATCGCGTCGAGCCCGTTCGAGACCTCCGCGACGTACCGGTCGGGAGCCGTGGCCGTGCGATGGGCGCCGGAAGCGATCGTGAGCACGATCCCGACGACGAATCCGACGGCGATGGCCGTGATGGACAACGCGACGAACCGCTGCCGGATCGCGATCCGCAGTCGATACCAGACGGCTGCCATGCCGGCCTACCTCGACGCCGCGCCCTGGCCCGGTACGGGGTCCGGCAACGGGATGATGCCCGTGATGGTCGTACCTCCACCCGGTGCCGACACGACCGAGACCGTGCCCCCGAAGGCGCCGAGACGGTCGGCCATGTTGACGAAGCCGTGGCCGTGGTGAGTGGTGTCGCCCGCGACCTCGAAACCCGCCCCGTCGTCATGGATTTCGAAGCGCAGCACCCCTCCCGCTTCGGCGACCCGCACGGTCGCCGTCGCGGATTCTCCGGCGTGCTTGCCGGCGTTCTGCAGCGCCTCGAGGGTGCAGAAGTACACCGCGGCCTCGATGTCGTTGCCGTAGCGGCCGACACCGTCGAGTTCCAACGTGGTGGGGAGCGCGGCACGACCGGCGGCGGCGGGCAGGGCCTCCGACAGGCCGCCGGACACCAGCAGGGGAGGGAAGATGCCGTGAGCGAGTGCGCGCAGCTCAGCGATTGCCGTCTGCACATCGCCCTTGATCTCGTCGATCATCCCCATCGCGTCAGCCGGGTCGTCCTCGACGGCATCGTGAGCGAGGCGGAGCTTCACCGCCAGGGCGACGAGGTGCTGCTGCGCGCCGTCATGCAGATTCCGTTCGAGCTTGCGGCGCTCGGCATCGCCGGCCGCCACGATCCTGGCGCGCGATTCCTGCAGCTCCCGGTTCCTGAGGCGAAGTTCATCGAGGCTGGCCTGCAGTGCCGTGTCGAGTTGCACGTTGTGCAGCGCGAGACCGATCTGGCGGGCGATCTCGGTGAGCACGGTGTCCTCTGTTTCCGTGAATGGTTCGCCGTCGGGGCGGCGGGTCACCACGATGAATCCCAGCAGCAGACCGGCATGGGCCACGGGGGCCACCCGCATCGTCGAGCTCCCGGTCGGGCCGACGAGCTGCGGGACCCAGATGTCGAGCCAGGTTCCCCCGCTCACGCCCGCCCGTGCGACGACGGGCAGTTCCTTCGGGCCGAGCGTGACGGGCTCCGCTCGACGGTGAGGAACGCCTGCGGTGCGTTCGTAGTGACCGTCCTGGCCGGTCCACACCTCTGCCGAAACGAGCGCCATCGAGCTGCGCAGGTTCTCGGCGAGTTGGAGCATCAACTCATCGAGTGGGATCGAACGGGTCAGCCGCTGGCCGAAGGTCCTCAACGTCTCGTCCGGCGCGACGCGAGCGCCGTACACGAGCCGGTTCGCCCGCTCGGTCAGCCAGCGCCGGGCCGGCAGGTACAGCAGCGCCGCAAGGCCGGCGGCCACCATCGACAGCAACAACAGCGTCCGTTCGCCACCCTCGGGCGTCCGGCCGAGACCGAGTACCACCATCACGTAGATCCCCAGGATCAACGCGGTCAACCCGGCGAGGGCGACCGTGTGCGTGAGCAGACGATCGACGCGCGCGACCATCTTCGGCGCAGTGCCGGCGATGAGCGCGATCGGCACGAGTCCCGTGATGGCCAGCGCTACTGCGCCCGGCGCATGCGGCCAGTCGGTCAGCAGGCGAAGCGCGATGACGACGAGCACGGCCTCGGCGGCGACCGTCAGACCCCATCCGATCCATTGGATCCGGCGTCGTTCGACGGCACCGGCCGTGCGATAGCGCAGAGAGGTGGCGTAGACACCGAAGCCCAGCGCGCCGATCCACAAGGCGACGATGGGCCATGCCGTGATGTCGTCGAGATCGCTGCAGAGCACGCCGCCGACGGCGAGCGCCACGAGATACCCGCCGGCCACCCCTTGTCGACGGCCCGGGCTCGCGAGCCGGCCATCGGGAAGCGCGGCGAACATGTGGAGCGCCAAAGCGGGCAGGAGGCATGCCGTCAGACGAACGGCGATCGCCGCCGGTTCGGCGGTCGTTCCCTCGAACTCGGCATGAGCGGTGAGCGACTGCGCCAGCGACAGCACCCCTCCCGCAACCGCTCCGGCGAGCACGATCGGGCCGAGCCGGTCCTGGGGGCGGCGAAGCCCGAGGAAGATGCCTGCCGCGGCCCACAGGCCGACGAGGATGGCTCCGATGATCTGCGTCGGTGTCGGGCCGCCGTCGCCGGCCCCGACGATCAGGCCCGCCACGGCGAGACCCGCCGCCGCCGGCGCAGCCAGGAAGCACCACGTCGGCTCGAGCCGCGCTTCGCCGTCGAGGGTGACCGTGCGCGATTTTCCGACGGGCACCTCGCTGGGCACTCCGGGAGCGGCCACGACGTTCATCGGTTCCAGTCGACTCGCTTCAGGCACCGGACGCAAGGGTGTCACCTTCTGGCCCACCGGGGTGCCAGCATCACCTCGTCGCGCGACGGCGATCTCAGCCCAGCCCATCGTCGTCGACGCGTCCGTCCTTCATCCGCACGATGCGCTCGGCGGCGCAAGCCACGGGCTGGTCGTGCGTGACCAGCAGGATCGTCTGGCCACCCTGATGGAGGCGTCGGAACAGTTCGAGCACTTCCTCGCCCCCTTCGCTGTCGAGCGCGCCGGTCGGTTCGTCGGCGAGCACGATCGTCGGTTCGTTGGCCAGTGCCCGTGCGATCGCGAGGCGTTGGCGCTGCCCACCGGACAGCACACCTGGCGCCTGCTTGGCCTTGTCCCCGATGCCGAGGAGATCCAGCAGGTCGCGGGCGCGCGATTCGGCGACCTTGCGTTTGCGCCCGGCGATCACCGCCGGCATCACGACGTTTTCGAGCACGGTCATGCCTTCGAGCAGGTTGAAGAACTGGAACACGATGCCGACGTGCTCACGGCGCATGATGGCGAGGGTGTTCTCGTCCTTGCCGGCGAGCGACTCGCCCGCGATGATCACCTCTCCCTCGTCGGGCACATCGAGGCCGGCGACGAGGTTGAGCATCGTCGACTTGCCGCAACCCGACGGCCCCATCACCGCGACGAACTCCCCACGCTCGATCGCGAGGTCGGCTCCGCGCAGCGCACGGACGGGAGCCGTGTCCTGTTCGAACGTGCGATAGACCGTGATGACCTCGACGGCCAGATCGGTGGCGACGGCCGGTGTCGAGGCCGCTTCGGTGGCGTCGGTCATGCTGGCAGTATCGGTCACGACGACACTCCTTCGGGTGCGAGGTGGTCCTGCTTCGGCAACCGGAACGGGACGACCGGTGTGTCGCGCCCCTTGACGAGTTGCGAATCGAGCCGCTCGAAGTCGGTCGGCCGCTCCGTGAGGGCGTTCCATGTCGGTTCGCTGAGAACCGTCTGGCCCGGCTCGGCGAACTGTTGAAGGCGCTGGCACAGGTTCACCGCATCGCCGACGAGCGTGTACTCCACCCGCTCCTCGCTGCCCGAGCAGGGCAGCGGCAACCGTCCCGGTACTCAGCCCGATCCCGAGACCGAACGGTGTGCGCCCCTCGTCGATCCACTCCTCGTTGACGGCGTCCTGCGCTCGGTGCATCGCGAGTGCCGCGGTCAACGAACGGTCGGCATGGTCCTCGGAGGCGACGGGTGCGCCGAACACGGCCATCACGGCGTCGCCCACGTACTGCATGACCGTTCCTCCCTCCGAGAGAATGGCACGGTTCATCTCGGCGCGGTGCCGGTTCAGCTGCTGGGCCAGCACGGCAGGATCGGCGTGCTCGGCGATCGAGGTGTACCCGCGGATGTCGCTCATCACGACGGTCACCTCGAGCGTCTCGGTCTCTCCGATCGCCCGACCGCCGGCGAGGAGTTGGTCGGCCACACCTGTCGGCAGGAGGCGGCTGAGGCTTTCGCCCTGCTCCTCGCGTTCGACGATCGCCTGGTGGAGGCGTCGCAGCCGGTCGAGCGCTCCGGCTTGCCCGCTCGAAACCCCCGATGCGAGGTTGACGAACAAGCGCTCGACCCGATCGTCGACGGCTGACGGCGTCGTGTTCAACACGCCGGCGATCGCCTTGATCGTGCGGCCGTTGGCCACCAACTCGAGCAGCTCCTCGTCGTCCGTGCTCAATCCGCCCGTTCGGCGGACCGGGTTGATCAGCGCCGAGACGATCACCGGGTCGAGCATCGAACCCCCGGTTGCCACCTCGCGAATCGCTCGCGCGAGCTGATCGCCTTCTGCGATGCGGTCCTTCAACAGGTAGGCGTAGCCGGCGGACCCTTGGGCGAGGAGTGAGACGGCATAGTCGGGGTCGTCGTATTGACTGAGAATGACGACACCGGTGCCGGGGTGGCGTTTGCGGATTTCCTTGCAGGCGTCGATCCCCTCCGACGTGAAGTACGGAGGCATCCGGATGTCGCTGACGATCACGTCGGGGTTCGCGGCCTCGGCGCCCGCCACGAGTGAGTCGTAGTCATCGGCCGTTCCGACCACCTCGACGTCAGGATCGAGCTGCAACATCGCGGTCACCCCGGCCCGGATGATCGCGCTGTCGTCGGCGAGAAAGACGGTGATGGCGCCCATGGCAGCCACTTTGACGGTTCGCGAGCGCATGGGCGAGGGCGTCACCCTGCGTCACGGTGGGGGTGCCAGCAACACCCTCCGGCAACCGTCCTGACGGTTCAGCTCACCGGTCTGTGATCGGCGAGATAGAGCAGCACGGCCTTGACCCGTCGGTGGACCGTGGGTTCCTCGCCGAGACCGAGCTTGGAGAACAATGAGTTGATGTGCTTCTCCACCGCCCGCTCGGAGAGGACCAGACTCTGGGCGACGGCCGCGTTGTTCTCGCCCTGGGCGATCTGCGACAGCACCTCGAGCTCGCGTGGGGTGAGGAGCGCGAGCGGTGAACTGGCGGCGCGACTGCGGGCGTCGACGAGCGTTTCGACAACCTTCGGATCGACGACCGATCCACCCGCCGCGACCTCGCGAATCGCGCTGATCAGCTGGCTGCCTTCCGACAATCGTTCCTTCAGCAGGTACGCCCGGCCCTGTGAACCGCCGTCGAAGAGCTTCAGGGCATACGTGGGCTCGACGTACTGGGACAGCACGACCACTCCGACGTCAGGATGTCGTTCACGGAGTTCGGTCGCGGCACGGATCCCCTCATCGGTGCCCGTGGGCGGCATGCGGATGTCGGTCAGCACGACGTGCGGTTCGCACCGGTCGACCGCGGCCATCAGTTCGGGAAGGTCGACACACAGTTCATCGATCTCGATGTCGTCGTAGGCGCCGAGCAGCTTGACGATGCCCTCGCGAACGAGCAGGGAGTCCTCGGCCACGACGAGCCTGATCACCATCGATGCACGACAGTAGTCACCGCCGCCCGGTGGCGGATCTCGACCGTTGCCCGCGGTGGCCTGTGCTGCCAGGTCGAACATTCTTACCTCCGTTCTCACCCACCTCTTGCCTGGGTCGTGTTTGGTGAGGTCGGCGGCGCGGATGCCCGTCGACACTCCCACGCTCCCGACCAATGAGTTCCCGAGAGGACAGCAAACGACGATGGACAACGACAACGAGATGCAGGTCACGAGCGACCCGGACAAGCCGGCCACGAAGTCGTTCCTGTCACGAGGTCTGGCGATCGGCCTTGCGGCGGGGCTCGTCGGCGGCGCGGCAGCGGGGTTCGTCTTCGGCGTGCCCGGGTTGTCGAGCGCAGAATCGCCGAGCGTCGTCGAGCAGACCGCCGACACGACCCCGGGTGACTCGACGCCTGCGGACTCGACACCGGCTGACTCGGCGCCCGACGACACGACGACGGACGCCGACTCGGGCACCCGCCTGCGTGACGCCCTGCAGCCACTCGTCGACGACGGCACCATCACCGCCGCACAGGCCGATGCGGTCGTCGCCCAGTTGAAGAAGAGCATTCCTGAGCACGGCGGGCGGATCGGGCCCGGCGGCGGGCGCCACCGAGGAGGCGGCGAGTTCGGCCACATCCTGAGTGAGGCATCCGATGTGGTGACCGGCGTGCTCGGCATCGACGCCACCACGCTCCGCACCGATCTGATGGCCGGCAAGTCGCTCGCCGACATCGCCACCGAGAACGGCGTCGACCCCCAGGCGGTGATCGACGCCCTCGTCGCCGAGGCGCAGGTGGAGATCGACCAAGCCGTCACGGACGGCCGGATCGACGCGGACCGAGCCACCCAGCTCGAGGCCGATCTGGAGAGTCACCTGACTGACCTCGTCAACGGTTCTCTCCGCGACTTCGGCGACTTCGGGGGTCATGACCACCATTCCGGTGGGCACACCGAGTCGCCCGACGACGACAGCACCGAGGCGCCCGGCAGCGCCCCGACCAGCACGGACGCCCCCGTCACCACCGAAGCTCCCGTCACCACCGGCAACTGACCTCCCGCAGTTGCCGCCTGCCGGTGATCGTGTCCGTCGGGTATTTCGCCAACCGTCCCCGAGCGAAATACCCGGCGGCACGAAATGCCCGACCAGTTCGGGCCGTAGCGTCGTGGCGTGATCTGCGTGGACGTTGCCGGCGTCGGGATGAGCCAACCCGACAAGGTGCTCTTCGCCGACGTCGACCTGACGATCTCCACCGGTGATCGAGTGGCGATCGTCGGCGTCAACGGCTCGGGCAAGACCACGCTGCTGCGGATCCTGACCGGCAGCCTGAAGCCGGACCGCGGTGACGTCCGTTTCGGCCGCGGGGTGCGGATCGCCTCGCTCGAACAGGATCCGACGCTCCCATCGGGCATCGTCAGCGGAGTGCTCGGCGACGGCTGGGAGGTCGCCGCCACGGCGACGTCCCTCGGCGTCCTGCCGCTGTTCGACCGACCGACCGACCAGCTGTCGGGCGGGCAGGCGAAGCGCGTCGCACTGGCCAAGGTGCTGGCCGACGACGAGCACGGCGACGACGACATGGTCGTGCTCGACGAGCCGACGAACCACCTCGACCTCGAGGCCATCGAATGGCTGGAGTCGCGGCTGATCGCGATGAAGTCGGCGCTCGTGCTCGTCACGCACGACCGCCATGCCCTCGACCGCCTCACCACGGCGGTCGGTCCGAGCCGAGTGGTCGAACTCGATGGCGGCCGGTGCTTCGTCCACCACGCCGCGGCCGGGTCGAGCGCGTACGCCACGTATCTCGCGGCACGGGCCGACCGGATCGAGCGGGAGGCGAAGGAGGAGTCGACCCGCAAGATCCTCGCCCGCAAGGAACTCGCGTGGCTGCGCCGCGGTGCGCCGGCCCGATCGACGAAGCCCAAGGCCCGCCTGCGCAGCGCGAACGAGATCGTCGGCGGCGGTCCGGCGCCGGTCGGCGTGCGCGGGCACGACCTCGAACTCGGCGCCGGGACGAAGCGGCTCGGCAACCAGGTCGTGGAGCTCGACGGTGTGGCCCAGCGCTTCGGTGAGCACACGGTGTTCCACGACGTCGATCTGACGATCGAGCCGGGTGCCCGGCTGGCGATCGTCGGTCCGAACGGTTCGGGGAAGTCGACGCTGCTCGACATCGTGGCGGGCCGACGTGAGCCTGCCGCGGGAACGGTGAAGCGCGGATCGACGGTGGTCGTCGGGTTCGCCGATCAGCACTCGTCCGACCTCGACCAGAACGCGATCGTCCGCAAGCTCGTCTCCGGTCCGCATCGCGAACCCGACTTCGAGGACCGGGCGCTCCTCGAACGGTTCTGGTTCGACACCACCGCGCAGTACGCGCCGGTGCGGATGCTGTCGGGTGGCGAACGTCGCCGCCTCCAACTCGTGATGGTGTTGGCGACGCAACCGAACCTGTTGATCCTCGACGAGCCGACCAACGACCTCGACCTCGACACCCTTCGCTCGCTCGAGTCGTTCCTCGACGACTGGCCCGGCGCCCTGGTCGTCGCCAGTCACGACCGGGCGTTCCTCGATCGCGTCGCCGATCACGTGTTGGCGATCGATCCCGGCGGGAGTGTCCGACGCGTGCCGGGCGGGGTGGCCGGGTGGCTGCAGGAGCGGGCGTCGGTCACCGGCAAGGCGGCGGGCGCCGCCGCACGTCGTTCGACCCCCGACCGCTCCTCGACGGCGACGGCGACGACGACACCCTCGACGTCATCCGCGACGTCACCAACGGCGGGCGATACCCGGTCGCCACGCCCCGGTGGGCCGAGTCCCTCGACCGTCAATCGGCGGCTGCGCGAGACCGAGCGGGCGATGGCCAAGGCCCAACAACGCGTCGACGCGCTGGCGGCCCGCCTCGTCGGATTGACCGACCACGCCGAACTCGCGGCGATCGGCGCCGAGTTGACCGACGCGCAGCGCGAGCTGGACGAGCACGAGACCACCTGGCTCGAGCTCGCCGCCCTCCAGGACGGCTGAACCCGATCCCCGAAAGTCCCGAAAAATGGAGCAGATGTCGCGCTCAGCGCGACATCTGCTCCATTTTTCGGGAACTCGGGAAGAACTCGGGTGAATCAGATCGGCGCCGGCGGCGATCAGGGCGATCGTCGCGACGGCGATGCCGATCCGGTACCAACCGAAGATCGACAGCGGCCGGGTGCGCAGGAACGACACGAGCCAGCGCACAGCGATCACTGCGGTGACGAACGCGACGACGGCGCCGAGCAGGGGAGTTCGCCAGCCGTAGGCGTCGAGCAGCGTTCCGCCGTCCTTGGCGAGATCGAAGAGCGTGGCCGCCGACAGGGTGGCGAGGCCGAGCAGGAAGCTGAACTCGACGGCGGCGGACATCGAGGCGCCGATCGCCAGCGCGGCCGCGATGGTGACCAGGCTGCGGCTGACGCCGGGCCAGAGGGCGAGGATCTGCGCGGCACCGATGATGGCGGCATGACGCGCGGTGAACGACGTGAGCCCGACGTCGCCGGGCCGCGGGTCCCACCACACGAGGAACACACCGCCGACGAGCCAGGCGACGACGACGGGCCACGGCCCGAACAGGTGGTCCTTGATCGTGTCACCCGCGATCACGCCGACCGCGGCGGCGGGAACGAAGGCGATCAGCAGCCGGGTCAAGAGGCGACGGCCGTCGGTGTCGCGTCCGACGGCACCGGAGGCGAGCTGGCCGAGTCGTCGCCAGTACAGCACGACGACCGCGAGGATCGCGCCGATCTGAATGGCGATCGCATACGTGTCGGCGGCCAGTTTGCCGTCGCCGTCGCCGAGGTCGAGGAGCCGTTGGACGACGAGCAGGTGCCCGGTCGACGACACGGGCAGGTACTCGGTGAACCCCTCGACGCCGCCCAGGATGATCGCCTTGAGCGGCGTGAGCGGGCCCTTGGTGTTCAGCGACAGCAACACCACGGCGACAAGCGCCACCACCACGCCGGCCGTGAGCCCGAGGCGACGATTCCGCCGAGCAGCGTCGCGGAGACCTGCGTCAGCGGGGGCGGTCATGGACGTTCAGTAGCGGTCGCGTCGACGGATTCGACGTGTGCGGCGTGCTCGCGCCGGGATCGGAAGAACTCGATGGCGACCGGGATCAACGAGATGGCCACGATCACGACCGCCGCCAACTCCAGGTTGTGCTTCACGATCTCGATCTCGCCGAGGAAGTAGCCGAGCGTGGTGACGCCGATGCCCCAGATGGCGGCGCCGATCACGTTGTAGGTCAGGAACGTGCGGTAGCGCATCCTCCCGACACCGGCGATGACGGGGACGAAGGTTCGCACGATCGGGACGAACCGGGCGAGCACGAGCGCCGACTGGCCCGCGACGATCGAAGAACGCCTGGGCGCGCACCGCGTTCAGCGGATTGAACAGCCGACTGCCGGGCCGGCTGAACAGGCTCGGCCCGATCCGCAGACCGATGAGGTAGCCGACCTGGTCGCCGGCCACCGCGGCGATGAACACGACGAGTGCGGTGATCGGCAGCGGCGGGAGCACGTGGCCGCCGGCCGCCGAGGAGAGGAAGCCGGCCATGAACAGCAGGCTGTCACCGGGCAGGAAGAAGCCGACCAGCAGCCCGGTCTCGGCGAACACGATGGCGGCCAAGAGCGCCAGACCGCCGGTGCTCAGCCACGATTCGATGTCGATCACCGCCGCGATCATGAGCGGCGTCCGGGTCCGCGTCTGCGAGTAGGTCGTGGTCGATCGCTGGCAGCGCATGGACCGTCAAGGTACCGCCCGGGAACGATCCGCCCACGGCGGGTGCGGATTGCGTCGGTTGCTCCGCAGGTCAGAGATGGGTGAGCAGTTCGGCGAACAGCTCCTCGGGGTCGGTGTCGACGCCGTGACGCCGGAACCAGGTGCACACGTTGAGCACGTCGCGGTGCAGGAAGTCGACCCCCTGCAGGTTGGCGGCGATGTCGACGGCCTGCGGAAAGTCGATGAACCACACCTCGCCCTGCCACCACAGCAGGTTGTAGGCCGACAGGTCGCCGTGGGCGAAGCCGGCGCGCGTGATCGATCGCAGACCGTCGACGAGTTGGCGGTACGCATCGTCGACCTCGTCGTCGCCGAGCCGTGCCGCGGCCAGTTGCGGAGCGACCCCGTCGAAGTCGCCGAGGTACTCGAGGTCGAGGGCGTCGTCGGCGAACCTGATGGGGTACGGCACGTTGGTGCCGGCCTCCCACAGGCGTCGCATCACGTCGAACTCGTGATCGGTCCAACGGTCCTGCAACAGGTGCTTGCCGTAGGTCGACATGCGTTCGACCGCACGACGATCGCGGGACTTGCGGAACTGTCGGCCTTCTCGGTACTGGACGTCGTGGCGGAACGCCGACGACCGCTGGAAGCCCATCGCCTCCAACTGGCCCTTCGTCGTGACGTTCCTCGGGATGTAGCGCTTGCGGGCGACGAGGCACGAACGGCCGTCGGCGCCGATGCGCTCGACGAGGTCGATCTGGGCTTCCTTGCCCGACTTGACCGGACCGTGGTCGATCTCGTCGAACGGTTCGTCGACGAGCCAGGACGGCGCGTCGCGGGGTGGATCGAATGACATGGAACCTCTTCAGGGTGGAACGGCGGGTTGAACAACCGGCCGTCGTGCACCTGTGGTGAGGTGTCAGCCCTACGAGAATTTCTGGGGCGACAACGTCGCAGGCGCGCGGCCGGGTGAGCGATGCACGGACACAATCACGATGGTCACCCTCCTCTCACTCGGCGTTGCGACCACCGTAGTCCGGGGCCGATCGCCGACGTTGGTGGGTTTCGCAGACGCGCATCGTCGTTCGAGTCGCTCGCTCGCGACAAGGTCGTTCGGGACTCGCGCGTCGCGCGCTGGTTCAGCGCTCTTCAGTGAGGCCGTGACGGCGGCGCACGATGCGGTCGAGCGTGCCGAACACGAGCGCGTCGACCAGGATGCCGACCACGAGGATCACGATCATCATCGCGATCAGCCCCGCGGCGTCGGCGAGGTTGCGGTACTGCTGGAGCAGGAACCCGACGGACGGGCCGAGGATCACGATCAGCTCGCCGGCCATCAGGCTGCGCCAGGCGAACGCCCAGCCCTGCTTCAACCCGCCGACGAACGACGGCATGGCGGCCGGCAGCATCACGTGGCGGAGGCGCTGCCAACGGTTGGCGCCCATCATCGTGCCGACCCGCACGAGCAGCGGCGGCGTGTGGTCGACGCCGGTGATCAGGCCGTTGGCGATCGACGGCGCGGCGCCGAGCACGACGACGAACGTGATCGCCTGCTCCGACAACTGGAACAGGAGGATGGCGAGCGGGAACCAGGCGATCGACGGCATGGTCTGCAGCCCGGTGATCATCGCGCCGACCGCGGAGCGGACGATCTTCGACGACGCCACCAACGAGCCGAGGACGATGCCGATGATCAGCGCCGCCCCGTACCCGTACGAGCGCACGTTCGCCGGTGATGCGCAGCGCGTCGAACACGGTGCCGTCGGCGATCAGCTCGCCGAGACGGTCGAACACGGTGGCGGGGGCGGGGAGCACGTACTCAGGCCGCCAGCCCGACATCACGACGAGCTGCCACAGACCGAGCGCGATGGCGACCGCTGCCACCTTCGGCCAAACGGCGAGCCAGATCTTGCGGGCCCGGTGACGACCGGTCGGGCGGTTGACCGGTGCGAGGGAACGATCGTCGAGCTGGGAGTCGACGGCGAGCGCCTCGTCGGGGGAGAGATCGGGCGCCATCGCCGCGATCTTGTCATCAAGCTCGAGCATGGACCAGAACCTCCTCACGCAGACGGTCGGTGACCTCGGCGGCCAGCGCGCTCACGGCGGGTTGATCGATGCGCCGCGGACGCTCGATGTCGACCGCGATCTCGGCGGTGACGCGGCCCGGTCGCGGGGACATGATCACGATCCGGTCGCCGAGCCGTGCCGCCTCGCGCACGTTGTGGGTGACGAACAGCACGGTGAGGCGCCGGTCACTGACCAGGGCGTCGAGCTCCTCGTGGAGCACGTCGCGGGTCATCGCGTCGAGGGCGCCGAACGGCTCGTCCATCAGCAGGATGTCGGCCTCCTGGGCGAAGGCCCGGGCCAGGGCGGCCCGCTGGCGCATCCCGCCGGAGAGCTGATGCGGCCGCTTGTCGCCGAAGCCGTCGAGGTGCACCGTGCGGATGAGTTCGGCGGCACGTTCCTTGCGTTCGGCCCTCGACACGCCGGCGAGGCGCATCGGCAGCTCGACGTTCTTGGTGATCGTCAGCCACGGGAACAGCGCCGACTCCTGGAACATCATCGCCGCTGCGGCCGTCGACGACCACCTCGCCGCCGGTCGGGCTGTCCAGACCGGCGACGAGGTTGAGGATGGTCGACTTGCCGCAGCCGGAGGCGCCGATCAGGCACACGAACTCTCCGGCCGCGATGTCGAGTTTGACGTCGCGCAGGGCGGTGACGGCATCGCTGCCGGACCCGAAGGTCTTCGTGACCGAGCGCAGCGTCACCGCTGCGCGCACGGCATCCCCTCGACGAGGCGCGGGACCCTTCGCGACGTCGGCGCTCATTCGAGGCCCGTCACAGGCTCCTCGCCGCGATCGGCGAGCACTTCGTTGAGCAGGGTCAGGTCGTAGATGCCCGGGTCCTTGAGATCCACCGGATCGAGCAGCCCCACCGCTTGGGCGTCGTCGGCCGACTTCTGGAGCGACGAGGCGATCGGATCGAGGGTGAAGCTCAGGTTCTCCCAGGCGCCGGCGATCGTGTCGTCGCCGAGCGGCTTCGTGGTGATCTTCTCGATGCCCGCGTTGACGGTGGTCTGAGCGGCGGCAGCGTCGCCGTTGGCGACGTCGATCGAGTCGGCGAGGCCGACGATGAGCGCCTTGATCACGTCGGGGTGTTCGTTCAGGTACTCGGTGGCGACGATGAGGTGGGTGGTGACGAAGTCGCCTTCCGGCCAGAGGTCGGCCTCGTTGACGAGCACGTGACCGCCACCTTCGAGCACGAGGCGGGTCGCCCACGGCTCGGGGACCCAGGCGCCGTCGAGGGCTCCGGACTGGAACGCGGCCAGGGTGTCGGCGTTGTCCTGCGGCGTGATGTGCACGTCGCCGCCGCCACTCGTGTCGGTCGCGTAGCCCTGTTCGAGCAGCCAGGCCCGCAGCGCCACGTCCTGGGTGTTGCCGAGCGACGGCGACGACAGAGTGACGCCCGCGAGATCGGCGGGAGCGTCGATGCCCTCACGGACCACGAGTGACGCCCCGCCCGACGTGGTGCCGGCGACGATCCGGATGGCATCGCCGTTGGACTTCGCATAGGCGTTGATCGCCGGGTTCGGGCCGATGAAGCTGGCGTCGATGGCGTCGGAGAAGAGTGCCTCGACGGCCTCGGTGCCAGAGTTGAACGTGGACGTCTCGAGCGTGGCGGTCGATCCGAGGGCATCGGTGAACAGCCCGGTGTCGACGCCGATGATCGCCGGCGCGTGGGTGACGTTCGGGAAGTAGCCGAGGCGCAGTGTGACGTCGGAGGCCGGAGCGTCGGAGGCCGGCGCGGCCTCGTCGGTCGCCGGCGGGGTCGCCGTGTCGTCGGGGGCCGCGGTGTCGGCCGGCGCACTGGTGTCGGCCACGGCGGTGGTGTCGGCCGTGGCAGCCTCCGTGGCCGCGGGGGCGGTCGTGGCGTCGGATGAGGCATCGCTGTCGCTTCCGCACGCCGCGGTGACCACGAGGAGTCCGGCGGCGAGCAGGGCGAGGGGGAGTCGTGCAGTTCGCATGATCGCAGAACATACAATGTGGAATGATGTTTCGCAACGTGGAAAACCTGACTGATCCCATCATTAATTCGTCAGGGCGTTCCGGGGTGCAAGACTCTGACGTCGTGCCTGTTGATCAGACGTCCCCGGTCGGGGGTCCGACGGGTCCTCGGTCGGGCACGCAGTCGATCGAGCGGGCGGTCGCGCTGCTCGAGTGCGTCGGCGCGTCCGAACGATCGCTCGGTCTGTCGGAGATCGCCCGCGCCGTCGGCCTCACCCCGAGCACGACCCATCGGCTGCTGCGGGCGCTGGTGGTGGCGGGTTACGTCGAGCAGGAGCCGACCACCGAGCAGTACCGCCTCGGGCTGGGGATCGCGGTGCTCGGCCAGCGGGCGCTCGAGCACGCCGGCTACCGCGTCGCCAAGCCCGTGCTCGACGGCCTCAGCGCGCGGACCGGCGAGTCGGTCAGCCTCGGGATTCGTCGCGGCAACGAGGTGGTGGTGATCGAACAGGCCGCGAGCGCGTCGCCGCTGCGGTTCGACCACCCGGCGGGCGCCGAACTCGCACTGCACGCGTCGGCGATGGGCAAGGTGATGCTGGCGAACGCGGCGCGATCGATCGAGCGTGAGGTCGCCCTGCTGGCGACGTTCGACCGGTTCACCGACCGGACCATCACCTCGCCGGACGCCGTCGTCGCCGAACTGACCGCCGTCAGGGACCGTGGCTGGGCGACCAACGTCGAGGAGCGGCATCTCGGGGTGTGTGGAATCGCCGCGCCGATCCTGGCCCGCAGCGGTGTCGCGCACGCCGCCATCGGCGTGCAGGGCCCGAGCGTGCGCCTCACGGTCGACCGCCTGCGCGAACTCGCCCCGGACGTCACCGCCGCCGCCGACGAGATCGCTTCGCTGGTGATCCGCGTCTGATCACCGGTCGCGACCGCCGGGCCTGTGACAGCCCTTCCGTAGAGTGGAAGCGCCATGAACTCCGCCGTGCCCACCCGCTGCGCCCGTGACTGACGAAGAACTCTTCGGCGAGGTCCCCCATCCCGCCGATCGACCCGACGCGGACCCGAACGGTCAATTCGACTTCGACGACCCCGACCAGGGGCCGTTCGGCGTGGGCGGGCGTGGTCCGTCGCCCTTCGCGACCGGCCTGAATCCCGACCAACTCGATGCGGTGGTCCACGAGACCGGACCGCTGCTGGTCGTGGCGGGCGCCGGATCGGGCAAGACCCGGGTGCTCACGCACCGCATCGCCCACCTCATCCACCAGGGCGTGCAGCCGTCGAAGATCCTGGCGATCACGTTCACCAACAAGGCCGCGGCCGAGATGCGCGAGCGGGTCGCCAACCTCGTCGGGCCGGTCGTGCGCACCATGTGGGTGTCGACGTTCCACTCGGCGTGCGTGCGCATCCTGCGCGCCAACGGCGACGTGCTCGGCTACCCGCGCCAGTTCTCGATCTACGACCAGGCCGACACCACGCGGCTCACCGGCTACGTCATCCGCGACCTCGGCCTCGACTCGAAGCGCTTCACCCCGCGTGGCGTGCACGCCGTGATCAGCAACTGGAAGAACGAACTCGTCGACCCCGACGAGGCGCACGCCCGGGCGGCGAACATCTTCGACCGCAAGCACGCCGACATCTACGCCGAGTACCAGGCCCGCCTCGTGAAGGCCGGGGCGATGGACTTCGACGACCTGCTGATGAAGACGGTGGTGCTGTTCCGCGAGCACGGCGACGTGCTCGAGCACTACCGCCAGCGGTTCGAGCACATCCTGGTCGACGAGTACCAGGACACGAACCAGGCCCAGAACGAGATGATCCTCATGCTGGCCGGCGGCCACCAGAACGTCTGCGTAGTGGGTGACACGGATCAGTGTCTGCCGCCCGGGACGCTCGTCTCCACGCCGCACGGACCGGTGCCGATCGAGGCGATCGCCATCGGTGACGAGGTGCTCGGCGTAGTAGGTGGCACCGACACGCATCCTGGAACCGTCGCGCACGTTCACGAGGGACGCTTCGACGGCCAGCTCGCTTCGATTCGCGTCGATGGCCGGACGATCTCCGCGACGCCGCACCACCTGATCCCCGCCCGGCTCGTCCCACAACCCGACCGTCACCTCGTCTACCTGATGTACCGCGCCGACCGAGGCTGGCGCATCGGCCGAACGATCGGGGCCCGTCCACCGCAGGCGGGCAAGGTGCAGCACGGCCTGGTTGTGCGGTGCAACCAGGAGCACGCTGATGCTGCCTGGATCCTGAAGTCCTGCGGCAGCCTCGCCGAGGCGGCGTACTTCGAGTCCTTCTTCGCGGCCGAGTACGGACTGCCCACCACGTGCTTCCATTCGCTCGGACGGAGCCTGGCGATGGACGACACGTGGCTGCAGCGTCTGTACAGATCGATCGATACCGAGACGCGGGCGAAGCTGCTGATGGAGGATCGACTGCTTCATCCGGAGTTTCCGCATCACCGTCCGCAGAACGGCACGCGACGATCGACGATCAACCTCACGATGTTCTCCGATCGGCGGAACGCGGTCGGCTACCACCGTGTGCAGTGGTCGTCGAACCGGGCCGACGTCGTCGAGCGCCTCGAGCGAGGCGGCGTGGCGGTGCGCCCGAGCAAGCATCGATCGATGCGCTACGAGACGTCCTGGAAGGACTATCGCCGAGCGCTGGGCGACGCGAAGCGTGTCGCGGCGATCGGAGGCCTCGACCTGCGCCGGCGACTGTCCCACGACGGGGCGATCTACGACCTGATGCCGTTGGCGCACGTGCTGCCGGGAATGGAAGTGCTCGTCGAGCGGGATGGCCACGTCGTGCCGGCGATCGTCGAGTCGGCCGAACTGGTTGCCTATTCCGGTCCGGTCTACGACCTCGATGTCGACGTGACGCACACGTACGGAGCGAACGGCGTGCTCGTGCACAACAGCGTCTACCGATTTCGCGGCGCCGACTTCCGGAACATCCTGCAGTTCGAGCAGGCGTTCCCCGACGTCACCACCGTCGTGCTCGACCAGAACTACCGGAGCACGCAGACCATCCTCGACGCGGCGAACGCGGTCATCGACAACAACACCGAACGCAAGCCGAAGTCGCTGTGGACCGACATGGGCGCCGGCGAACGCATCGTCCGCTACCACGCCGAGGACGAGGGCGACGAAGCGCGGTGGGTCGGCTCGACGATGCGGCAACTCCAGCGCGACGACGGCGTCAACTGGCGAGAGATGGCGGTGCTCTACCGCACGAACGCACAGAGCCGCGTGATCGAGGAGGCGTTCATGCGCCTCGGGGTGCCCTACAAGGTGGTCGGCGGCACCCGCTTCTACGACCGGCGCGAAGTCAAGGACGCGATGGCGTACCTCCGTGCCGTCGTGAACCCCGTCGACGAAGTGAGCGTGAAGCGGATCCTGAACGTGCCGAAGCGGGGGATCGGCGACGCCAGCGTCACCAAGCTCGACGCGCTCGCCGCCCGCGAGGGGATCTCGTTCATGGACGCGCTCCGGCGGGCCGACGAAGCCGACGTCAGCGGACCGGGCGTACGTGGCATCGCGTCGTTCGTCGAGTTGATCGATCGGCTCGGGGGGCTCGCCGCCGACGAGTCGAAGGGTCCGGCCGACGTGCTGCAGGCGGCACTCGACGACTCCGGCTATCTCGCCGAGATGGAGGCGGAGGACACGGTCGAGGCGCACACCCGCATCGAGAACCTCGGCGAGCTCGTCGGGTCGGCCCGCGAGTTCACGGTGATGGACGAGTTCCTCGAACAGGTCGCCCTCGTCGCCGACACCGACGAACTCCCCGATGGCGAGATCGAGGACCAGGTCATCCTGATGACGCTGCACTCGGCCAAGGGCCTCGAGTTCCCCGTCGTGTTCCTGATCGGCGTGGAGGAGGGGATCTTCCCCCACATCCGGGCGCTCACCGAGCCGGTCGAGATGGAGGAGGAGCGCCGCCTCGCCTACGTCGGCATCACCCGCGCGATGCGGCGGCTGTACATGTCGCACGCCTGGAGCCGCCAGCTGTTCGGGTCGACGCAGTACAACCCGCCGTCGCGGTTCTTCGACGAGATCCCCGAGCACCTGATCGAGTCGACCGGCAACGTGAGCGGCCGGTCGAGCTACGGCCGCCAGAGCTATCGGGGCGGCGGTGGCGGTTCGTACGGCAGTCCGCCGCCCTACCGGCGGGGTGGTTCGGGCGGCGGGCGCGACATCAACGCCGACATCCGCGCCGACCAGGACGCCCATCGCGAGCGTGTCGTCGAGGCGGCCATCCGCTCGGGTGCGCAGAACGCGCCGTCGCCGTCGAACAGCCAGGAGCTCGGACTGAAGATCGGTGACGACGTCGAGCATCCGAGCTTCGGCGAAGGCGTGATCATCGACATCTCCGGCGCGGGCGACAAGGCCGAGGCCGTGATCAACTTCGCCGGGGTCGGCACCAAACACCTCGCCCTCGCCTGGGCCCCCCTCAAGAAGCGGTGAGTCGTGCAGCTTCGCCGCTGGCGGCGTTGCGGAGACGTCCTCGTTGCCCTGAGGCAACGTCGTCGTCCCGCGCCTGGCCAGCGACGAACCCGTGCACCTGGCTCACTGTCGAATTTGAAATCGCTCGGGTTGCGTCGCGCCTACGTGCCAGAATCACCGGCGTGAAGGCAGCGATTCTGGTCGAGAGTTTGACGGGCAACACGTGGTCGGCCGCCGAGAAGGTCGCCGACCTGCTCCAGCAGGAACGGTGGACGATCACCGGCTTG
This sequence comes from Ilumatobacteraceae bacterium, assembly GCA_963752815.1. GTDB lineage: Bacteria > Actinomycetota > Acidimicrobiia > Acidimicrobiales > Ilumatobacteraceae > Sva-07. Next base: position 1,352,445 of record CAVVZI010000015.1, read on the forward strand.
TCGAAGGTGAAGCGGCCCGACCACCAGTCGATCCACGACGCCGATCTCGTGCTCGTCGGCACGTGGGTGCACGGCGCGTTCATCTTCGGTCAGGCGCCGTGGGCCGCTTCGAGCATCGCCAATCTTCCGGCGATGCGGGGCAAGCGCGCCGCCGCGTTCTGCACGTTCGCGCTCGATCCGGGCAACGCGCTCGACAAGCTCGATCGGGCACTCGGAGACACCGGCGCCTACGTGATCGGTGGCCTGGCGATGAGCCGGAGCAAACTCGACGCGCACACCGAGGTGTTCGCCGAGCGCCTCGTCGCCGCCATGGCGACCCAGCCCGCCACCCCCGCCTGACGGGCTCACCACCCGTTTGCGTCAAGATTTCTGAGGACCGGTCCTCAGAAATCTTGACGCAAACGAGGATTGGAGTGGTCGGTCCGCCCTTCCGCCCACCGGTCGATCAGGTGGGTTGCGTGACGCCGCTCAGGTCGAGGACGAGGGTGCGGCCCGCCTCGACCACGGGATTCACGCCGGCTGGTGGTGGGGCGAGGTCGCTCACGTCGATGTGGTTGCCGTCGCAGTCGACGAACTCGCTCGTGCCGACCACCTGCTCGACCGTGCACGTCGGATCGCCGTCGGCCGGGTACGCGGCGTAGACCACCCAGCCGGTGGCCGGGTCGTCGCCGGCGTGATCGATCACGAACGTGCGCTCCCCGGTCGTGGTGTTCAGCCCGGGCAGCATGATCGGGCCGTCGTCGGCCACGATGCGCGCCGCGGTCTGGATGCTCGCCACCTCGAACCTCGTCGGTGCGAGGCGCTCGCTGACCTCCGTCCCGCCCCGCGAGATGTAGGCGGCGATGCCCCACGTGAACAGGCCGATCGCCACGAGCACCAGCAGCCCGCCGAGCACCGGCACCACCGCCCGGGCGAACGGGGATCGCAAGCGGATCGGTCCACGCGCGGCGGTCGGCACGGCCACAGTGTGCCTGTCGTTTGGCCCGGTTCGGCCCCGACCACGTAGGGTTCGACGCGCTCGACCGCCTCCATCGCCCGATCGGCCTTCCGATCAGCTCGGTCGAGACGATCGACATGACCGCATCAGAAAGCGAGTGAGTGCACGTGGACCTTTTCGAGTACCAGGGCAAGCAGTACTTTGCCCGCTACGACATCCCGGTGAGCCCGGGTGGACCCGCCGACACCGTCGACGAGGCGGTCAGCGAGGCGAACCGGGCCGGTTATCCCGTCGTCGTGAAGGCGCAGGTGCAGGTCGGTGGCCGAGGCAAGGCCGGTGGCATCAAGCTCGCCAACGACGAGGCCGAGGTCCGCGAGCACGCCGGCAACATCCTCGGGATGGACATCAAGGGTCACCTCGTGAAGCGGGTCTGGGTCGAGCACGCCTCCGACATCGACGAGGAGTACTACGCCAGCTTCACGCTCGACCGCGCGGCGAAGAAGCACCTGCTGATGCTGTCGGCCGAGGGCGGTGTCGAGATCGAGGCGGTCGCCGAATCGAACCCCGACGCCATCATCAAGCTGCACATCGATCCGGTCGACGGGCTCGACGCGGAAACGGCCCGTCAGGCCTGCATCGACGCGCAGCTCCCCGAGCGGGCGCTGAACGGCGCGGCCGACATCCTGGTCAAGCTGTACCGCTGCTTCACCGAGGGCGACTGCGACCTCGCCGAGATCAACCCGCTGATCCTCAAGCCGACCGGCGAGGTGCATGCGCTCGACGCCAAGGTCACGCTCGACAACAACGCCGCGTTCCGTCATCCCGAGTGGGCGGCGTTCAGCGCCACCGAGGAGCTCGACGAGCGCGAGCAGCTGGCGAAGGAGAAGGATCTGCAGTACATCGGCCTCGACGGCTCGGTCGGGATCATCGCCAACGGCGCCGGCCTCGCGATGTCGACGCTCGACGTCGTCAACCAGGTCGGCGGCACCGCGGCCAACTTCCTCGACATCGGCGGCGGCGCCAACGCCGACGTGATGGCGGGCGCCCTCGAGGTGATCAACTTCGACGAGAACGTCAAGTCGATCTTCATCAACATCTTCGGCGGGATCACCCGCGGCGAAGAGGTCGCCAAGGGCATCGTCGAGGCGATGGGCCGGGTCGACCTGCGGGCGCCGATCGTGATCCGGCTCGACGGGACGAACGCGGAGGAGGGCCGCCAGATCCTGCTCGACGCGGGCATCGCGGCGGACAAGCTCCAGTCGGAACCGACCATGTTGGAAGCCGCACGTGCGGCCGTAGCGCTCGCGAACGGGAACTGAGGAAACGGTCATGGCAATCTTCGTCAACGAGAACACCAAGGTCATCGTCCAGGGCCTGACCGGTGGGCAGGGCAAGTACCACGGCCTGCGCAACCGCGACTACGGCACCAAGATCGTCGGCGGCGTCACGCCCGGCAAGGCCGGCCAGGACGTCGACGGCATCCCGATCTTCGACTCGGTGAAGGACGCCGTCGCTGCGACCGGCGCCACCGCATCGTTCGTGGCCGTGCCGCCGAAGGCCGCGTCGGCGGCGATCCTCGAAGCGGCGGCCGCCGGCATCGAGTTCATCGTCTGCATCACCGAGGGCATCCCGGCCCAGGACGAGGCGAGGGTCTTCAACACGCTGATCCGTGACTACCCGAACACCCGCCTGCTCGGGCCGAACTGCCCCGGCATCATCAGCCCCGGCAAGTGCAACATCGGCATCACCGCCGGTGAGATCGCCCAGGTCCCGACGTCCGACGGCCCGAACGTCGGCATCGTCAGCCGCTCGGGCACGCTGACGTACCAGGCGCTGTACGAGCTGAAGCAGAAGGGCATCGGCGTGTCGACGTGTGTCGGCATCGGCGGCGACCCGGTCCCCGGGACGAACTTCATCGACTGCCTCGAGCGCTTCCAGGCCGACCCCGAGACCCACGCCATCATGATGATCGGCGAGATCGGCGGCTCGGCGGAGGAGGAGGCGGCGGAGTACATCGCCGCCAACGTCACCAAGCCGATGAGCGCCTACATCGCCGGCGTCACCGCCCCGGCCGGCAAGAAGATGGGCCACGCCGGCGCCATCGTGTCGGGCGGCAAGGGCACGGCCCAGGGCAAGATGGATGCACTCGCCGCCGCCGGCGTGAAGGTCGGGCTCAACCCGACCGAAGCCGGCGAGCTGATGGCCGAGATCGTCGCCGCGCTCTAGCCGATCCTGGTTCCTCGACGTGTTCTCGTGAACTTGTTGCGCACGCGGGTACGCAAGAAGTTCACGAGAACGGCGCTCGGGGCTGGGTTCAGACCTCCGGCGGAGCGGCGGGAGGGGGCGGCGGCGGAGGTGGCGGGGGCGGGGGTGGCGGCATGCCGGCGTCGGGCCTGCTGGTGCCGAAGCTCGCCTTGAGCCGGTTCATGTCCTTGAGGTCGTTCACGGTCGCCACCGGACGCGGTGAAGTTCATGATCGCACCGGCGAGCGAGATGCCGGTCCACACCACGGCGCCGTACATGCCGATGCCGCGATCGGCGCCGTCGAAGCGGGCGCCGAGCAGGATGCGCAGGACCATGAGGATCGCCGCGAGGCCGCTCGCGCCCAGGAAGATCAACGGCCACGGCTGGGTGGGCGGAAGCTTGCCGAGCTGGTTGAGCAGCGCGAGCACGCCGACGCCGACCACGAGGATCCAGGCGATGCCGCCCGTGAAGAAGTAGTTGAACGGCCCGTCGCCGCTCGTGGAGAATCCGGCGAAGTTCACGCTCGTCCAGTCGAGGAGGAGGCCGAGGAGAAGCATCGCCGCGCCGCCGCCGATCATGAGCCAATCGTGAACCTTGAACTTGCTGAAATCCAACAGAAACCTCCGAGTGCGACGGTCGTCCCGAGTCGAGCGACGACTGTCGACCGTAGTCCGTCGTTCGATCGCCAACGGGTCCATTGCCTCGCTCATTCGACCACGGTGACATTGCCCACGGACGTGGCGCAGTGACTACGTTCGAGGCGTGCCCACCGCTCTCCTCTCCGTTTTCGACAAGTCCGGCATCGTCGAGTTCGCGCTCGGTCTGAGCGAACTCGGCTGGAAGCTCGTGTCGAGCGGCGGTACCGCGGCGGCGATCGCCGAGGCCGGGATCGAGGTCACCGACGTGGTCGAGTTGACCGGTGTGCCGGCGATCCTCGGTCATCGAGTGGTCACGCTCCACCCGAAGATCCACGGCGGCATCCTCGCTGACCCGACGCTCGACGATCATCGGGCCGACATGGACGCCTACGGCATCGAGCCGATCGATCTCGTCGTGGTCAACCTGTATCCGTTCAGCTCGAAACCGGGCATCGAGTTGATCGACATCGGTGGGCCGGCGATGGTCCGCGCCGCGGCGAAGAACCACGCGCACGTCGGTGTCGTCGTCGATCCCGCCGACTATCAGCCGGTGCTCGACGAGGTCCGCGCCGAGGGCGCGATCACGGCGACCACCAAGCGGCGCCTCGCCCGTGCGGCGTTCGCTCACACGGCGGCGTACGACGCGGCGATCGTCACCTGGTTCGACGATTCCGCGGTGACGAAGGACGACGCCGGTGCGACGTCGGTGTTGCCCCCGACGATCCACCTCGCGCTGGAACTGGCGCAGCCGCTGCGCTACGGGGAGAACCCGCACCAGCAGGGCGCCAGGTATCGGCAGGCCGGCAGCGTGAGCTGGTGGGACACGATGACGCAACACGGAGGCAAGGAGCTCAGCTACCTCAACGTGTTCGACACCGAGGCCGCGTGGCGGCTCGTGCAGCGCTTCGACGGGCCGGCATGCGTCGTGGTCAAGCACGCCAACCCGTGTGGGGTGGCGGTGGCCGATCACATCACCGACGCCTACGTGCGGGCGAACGCCTGCGATCCGGTGAGCGCCTTCGGCGGCATCGTGGCGCTGAACCGCACGGTGCCGGCCGATCTCGCCGTTGCGCTCGCCGAGGTGTTCACCGAAGTGATCGTCGCTCCCGCGTTCGACGACGACGCCCTCGAACTGCTCGCCAAGAAGAAGAATCTGCGCGTGATCTCGGCGGGCGCCCCCGCCCCGGTGCCCTACGACCTGCGTCCGGTCGACGGCGGTCTGCTCGTCCAGCAGCCCGACGTGGTGAGCCCGCGGAGCGCGGACTGGCGCGTGGTCACCAGCGTCGAGCCGTCGGCCGAGCAATGGCGGGACCTCGAGTTCGCCTGGCTGGTCTGTGCGGCGGTGAGCAGCAACGCCATCGTGTACGCGAAGGATCTCCAGGCGTTCGGGATCGGTGCCGGCCAGCAGAACCGGCTGGACTCGGCGCGCATCGCGGCCGAACGTTCGGCCGGCCGGGCCGACGGCGGCTCGTGCGCCAGCGACGCGTTCTTCCCGTTCCGCGACGGCCTCGACGCGGCGGCGGGCGCGGGGATCACGTCGGTGATCCAGCCGGGCGGCTCGGTGCGCGACGACGAGGTGATCGCCGCCGCCGACGAACACGGCATCGCCATGGTCTTCACCGGCGAACGCCACTTCCGCCACTGAACCTGTCGCGTGGGGTCAGGCACCTCGCGACAGGTTGCGCTCGCTGGATCGGGCGTGTGTGGCCGACCTGTCGCGAAGTGCCTGACCCCACGCGACAAGTTGCCCGATCCATGTGGGCAACTGTCGATAGCGTCTCTGCGATGGCTCGGATCTCGGACCTTCTCGCGGCGGGTAGGACATTGTCGTTCGAGTTCTTCCCGCCGAAGACGCCGGGCGGACACCTCACGCTGGGTCGCACCGTCGCGGCGCTCGAACCGCTGCGACCTGACTTCGTGTCGATCACCTATGGCGCGGGCGGATCCGATCGTCATCGCACCGGTGACGTCGTCGAATGGATGCGCACGGAGACCGAGTGGGAGCCGATGCCGCACCTCACGTGTTACGGCCACTCCCGTGACGACGTCACCACTCTCCTCGACCTCTACCGCGAGATCGGCATCGAGAACATCCTCGCCCTGGCCGGCGACCCACGCGCCGACGGCCAGCCCGAGGCCAGCGACTACCGCTATGCGATCGAGCTGCTCGAAGACGTCGTGTCGGCCGGCTGTTTCGCCGCCGCGGTCGCCGCCCACCCGCAGGTCCACCCGCGCTCGCCGACCGCGAATCCGATCGGCGACACCTCGCCGACAAGTTGCGCGTCGCCGACTTCGCGATGACGCAGTTCTTCTTCGAGGTCGAGGAATACACCCGGATGCGTGACGAGCTGTCGGCGCTCGGCGTCGACAAGCCGATCCTGCCGGGCATCATGCCGATCACGAACGCCAGCCAGGTCAAGCGGATGGCCGACATGAGCGGCGCACCGCTCCCGGGCTGGCTGAGCGAGCGGCTCGACGCGACCGACGATCCGGGCGAGGTCAGCAAGATCGGCATCGACGTGGCGACGACGCTGTGTGCCGATCTCCTCGACGCCGGTGTGCCCGGACTCCACCTCTACGCGCTCAACCGCCCTGACGCGGTGCTCGCGATCTGCGCCAACCTCGATTTGGCATCCCGCTGAGCGATACTGGACATCGATGTCCGCCACCGTCGACCGCACCACCGCGTACACGGGGGCTCTGACGCGTCCGGAGGTCGAGGCGAACATCAGCCGCGTCCCGTACCTGCCCGGGCTCGACGGGATCCGGGCCCTCGCCGTCGTGTCGGTGATGATCTACCACGCCAACAGCGACTGGCTGAAGGGCGGGTTCCTCGGCGTCGAGGTGTTCTTCGTCATCTCCGGCTACCTGATCACGCTGCTCCTGATCTCCGAGAAGGAGCAGACGAACCGCGTCGACATGAAGCACTTCTGGATCAGGCGGGCGCGCCGCCTGCTCCCGGCGCTGTTCGTGATGCTGTTCATGCTGACGATCTGGACGGCGTTGTTCGAGCGGTCGACTCTCGGCAAATTGCGCGGCGACGTCATCGCGGCGCTCAGCTACGGCTCGAACTGGTACCAGGTGTACACCGGGCAGGGATACAGCGCGGCCAACGACTTCGCCCCGCTCCGTCACCTGTGGAGCCTGGCGGTCGAGGAGCAGTTCTACCTGATCTGGCCGATCGTGATGGCGGTGCTCCTCCGTGTGGGCAGCCGCCGCGTCGCCGACCTCAGCCGCTGGTTGTTCGGCATCGCGCTGGGGATCACCATCCTCCTCGCGATCTTCTACCACCAGGGTCCGATCGGCACGCCGGACGTCACCCCCGGTGCCTACTGGCACATCGGCGGGCGCGACATCGCCAAGGCCGACTTCCTCTACCTGTCGACGTTCACCCGCGCCGGCGGCCTGCTGCTCGGTTCCGCGTTCGCCATGATCTGGCGTCCGTTGGCACTGATGCGTGGCCCGATGCGCAACCGCGGACCGATGCTCGACGTCATGGGTGTCGCCGGCCTCGGCGTGCTCGCGCTGCTGATGTGGTCGGTCGGCTTCGTCGGTTCCCGCGGCGCCGACCCGCTGCTTTTCCGGGGTGGGTTCTTCGTGACGGCCATCGCCACGCTCGCCGTGATCGCCGCCGTCACGCACCCACGGACACTCACGGGGCGGGCGCTCAGTGTGCCCGTGCTGGTGTGGATCGGGCTGCGTTCGTACGGCCTCTACCTCTATCACTGGCCGGTGTACCAGTTGATGCGGCACATCGCCGGCAGGCACATGAAGTTCCACGAGTTCCTGATCGCGATGGGGATCACGCTCGTCATCACCGAACTCTCGTACCGCTACATCGAGACGCCGATCCGCAAGGGCGCGCTCGGCAAGTCGTGGGCGAAGATGCGCGACGCCCGCGATCCGGGGCGCCGCAACGCCGTGCTGGCCGGCGCGTTCGTGGGCACGGCGCTCGCCATCTTCGGCGTGACGAGCCTCGCCACCGCCGAACTCAAGCAGAACGACGTGGCGGAGTCGCTGACCGCGGGCGCGGAGTCGGCCTGCGACGTGCTCGTCGATCCGACCTGCGGAGCGGCGACGACTCTGTCCACGGGCGACCCGACCGCTGGTTCGACCCCGGGAGTGACGGCCGCTCCGGTCGTCGATCCCACGGCGTCGACCGTCGCGCCCACGACGCTGGCGCCGACGACGACGCTGCCCCCCGAACCGATCCCGCAACTCGCGCTCGGTGACTCGGTGATGCTCGGGGCCGCGCCGCAGCTGAAGGGGATCGGGTTCACCGTCGATGCGAAGGAGAGCCGCCAGTTCTCCTCCGGCGTCGACGTCGTGGAGCAGTTGAAGGCCGAGGGCCTGCTCGGCGACGTCGTCGCCGTCCATCTCGGCACGAACGGCCCGATCACGCAGTCGGAGATGGACGAGTTGATGGCCGCGCTCGCCGATGTGCCCCAGGTGATGTTGATCACGACGTCGCTGCCGGACGAACCGCGCTACGCCTACAAGAACGACAACAACGGCCTGATCTACGACACCGTGGCGACCCACCCGAACGCGACGCTCGTCGACTGGGGCGGCCTGGCCGCGGCCTGCGTCGGCGACTGCTTCTACGCCGACGGCATCCACATGAAGTCGACGGGCGCCCAGTACTACGCGGACGTGGTCGGCAGTTTCGTCAAGCCCGCCGGCTGACGCGGCCCGCCGGATCGCGACCTATGTGACGCGAGAAGTCAAGTCTTGACACGTCGAACGGGCACCGTTCGGTGATACTGGACGGCCGATGTCGACCGAGGCCCCGCCGCGGGTGAACCACGTCGCCGAGAGCGACCGCGCCCAGATCAGTCGCGTGCCGTACCTGCCCGGCCTCGACGGTCTCCGGGCGCTCGCCGTGGTGGCCGTGATGATCTACCACGCCAACAACGCGTGGCTCCCCGGCGGCTTCCTCGGCGTGGAGATGTTCTTCGTGATCTCCGGCTACCTCATCACGCTGCTGCTGATCGCGGAACGCGAGCGCAACTATCGGATCTCGCTCGGCCACTTCTGGCTGCGCCGCGCCCGGCGGCTCCTCCCCGCGGTGTTCATGATGATGCTGCTCGTCACGATCTGGACGGCGATCTTCGAACGCGACGCGCTCGGCCAACTCCGCGGCGACGTGCTCGCCGGATCGTTCTACGTGTCGAACTGGTACCAGATCTGGGTGGGCCTGGGCTACACCGCGTCCGGCGACTTCGCCCCGCTGCGGCACCTCTGGAGCCTCGCCGTCGAGGAGCAGTTCTACCTGTGGTGGCCGATCGTCATGATTCTGCTTGCTCGGGCGTTCCGGTACCCGACGGGTGGCCGACGTCAGCCGATGGTTGCTCCTCGCCGCGCTCGCCATCACGGTCGTGATCGCACTGGCCTACTACCACGGCGCGATCGGCACGGCCGCCACCACACCGCACGCGTTCTGGTCGATCGGCGGCCGCTCGATCGCCAAGCTCGACACGCTCTACCTGAGCACGGTCACCCGGGCCGGTGGACTGCTCCTCGGTTCGGCGTTCGCCTTGGTCTGGCGGCCGTACGCCGTGATGCGCGGGCCGCTGCGAACCAAGGGTCGGATCTTCGACGTCGGCGCGGTCCTGTCGTTGGTGGCGCTGGCGTGGATGGTCGTGACGATCCATCTCGTCACGGTCGACGGCGCCTCGGCGTCGCTCTTCCGCGGCGGGCTGTTCCTCGTCGGTCTGGCGATGCTCGTGCTGATCGCCGCCGTCACGCACGGCGGCACGTACTCCCGTCGGCTCCTCGGCATCCGGCCACTCGTGTGGATCGGGCTCCGTTCGTACGGTCTCTACCTCTACCACTGGCCGATCTTCATGATCATCCGGGGTGTGGCCGGCAATCCGATGACGGTGCGGCAGTTCGCGATGGGGATGGCCGCGACCGTCTGTCTCACCGAACTGTCGTTCCGCTGGGTCGAGCGACCGATCCGGATGCATGGCACGCGTTCGTGGCTGAGTGGCCATCGCACGTCCCTGACGCCACCGTCTCGTGGACGGCTCGTGTGGGCCACGGCGGCGCTCGTCGGCTTGGCACTGTTCGCCGGCGTGAGCCTGGCCACCGCGCCGCTGAAGCAGAATGAGATCGCGGTGGCGCTCGGCGAGAACGAGCGCTTCACGACCGACCTGGCCGACGTCGACGACGCGCCCGAAGCTGTCACGACCACGACCCATCTCGCCCGCTCGACCACACCATCGCCGGCGCGGCCGAGGTTCGTCGATGGTGGGCCCGCGCCGACGACCATCGCTGTCGATCCCGCCCTGGCCGGCACGGGCGTCGCCGCACCGGGAGCGACCACGCCGGTCGACCCGACGGCCACGACCGTGCCCGTCGCCACGCCGCCACCGACCACGATCCCGCCCGCCACCGTCCCACCGGTCACGGGCGCCCCCGTGACGCAGCTCGGCGTGATCACCGACATGTCGACGGTGACGCCGCTGTCGATCCCGCAAGGGCTCCCCGGATTCCCGTACGTGGCCATGGGCGATTCGGTGATGCTCGGAGCGGCCGAGGAATTGGGCGCGCTCGGCTTCATCGTCGACGCCCAGGTCAGCCGGCAGATGAAGACGTACCTGCCCGACATGCAGACGATCAAGGACAACGGGGTGCTCGGTGCGGCCGTCGTCGTGCACCTCGGCACGAACGGTCCGTTCAGCGACGACACGCTGGCGCAGATGATGGCGATCCTGGCCGACGTTCCCGTGGTGGTCGTCCTCACGAGCAAGGCCGATCGGGAGTGGGTGGCGGGAAACAATGCGAAGGTCCGCGCTCTTCCGGCGACGCATCCGAACGTCACCGTGCTGGATTGGGAGGTGCTCGGCCCGCAATGCGAGGGCGACTGCTTCTACGACGACGGCATCCACCTCAACCAACAGGGCCAGAACTACTACACCAGCCTGATCAGCCGGCTCCTGGGCCTCGCCTGACGCGCCCCGCCCGGCCCGGCGCGCGCCCGGACCCCCGACCCCCTCGCGCGCGGTCTTGGCGACGACGGCGCGTCGGCATACGCTCGGCCCATATGACCACTCCTGTACGCGTCGCTGTCACCGGTGCTGCTGGCCAGATCGGCTACAGCATCCTCTTCCGTATCGCATCGGGCTCGATGCTCGGGCCGGACACGCCCGTCGCGCTGCAACTCCTCGAGATCACCCCGGCGCTCGGTGCGCTCGAAGGGGTGCGCATGGAACTCGACGACTGCGCGTTCCCGCTGCTCTCCGAGGTCGTGTGCACCGACGATGCCGACACCGCGTTCGGCGACGTCGACATCGCCATCCTCGTCGGTTCGATGCCGCGCAAGGCGGGCATGGAGCGGGCCGATCTGCTGTCGGCGAACGGAGGCATCTTCAAGCCGCAGGGTGAGGCGCTGTCGCGGTCGGCGAAGCGCGACGTCAAGGTGCTCGTCGTCGGCAACCCGGCGAACACGAACTCGCTCATCGCGATGAGCAACGCGGCCGACCTCGATCCGGGCCGTTTCACCGCGATGACCCGCCTCGACCACAACCGGGCCAAGTCGCAGCTCGCGGCGCGGCTCGGCGTGTCGGTCAACGACATCACCAAGATGACCATCTGGGGCAACCACTCGACGACCCAGTACCCCGACCTGTTCCACTGCGAGGTGAACGGCAAGAACGCCTACGAACTCGTCGGCGACCACGACTGGTACGACTCGACCTACATCCCCACCGTCGCCAAGCGCGGCGCGGCGATCATCGAGGCGCGCGGTGCGTCGTCGGCGGCGTCGGCTGCATCGGCCGCCGTCGACCACGTTCGTGACTGGACGCTCGGCACACCCGAAGGCGACTGGGTGTCGATGTCGATCCCGAGCGATGGCAGCTACGGCGTGCCGGAAGGCATCATCTCGTCGTTCCCGTGCGTCTGCAAGGACGGCGAGTACGAGATCGTGCAAGGGCTCGACATCGACGACTACAGCCGCGCCAAGATCGACGAAACGGCGGCCGAACTCGTCAGCGAGCGCGACGCCGTCGCCGAGCTCGGCCTGATCTGAGTCGGGTCACCGCGGGCGGAATGCGCTGCGACCCAGCGATGTCGAGGATGTAGGACCCCCCATGCCAACAGGTGGGCCCCGCGCGATCCCGATCCGTGACGCGAGGCTGCACCCGCCTGTCCCGTATTTCGGCGTCGTCCGACGCGACGGCCCGTTGTCGCTGCTGTCGGCGTCGACGGCGCCGGTCACGACGGTCGTCGCGCCGGCCGGCTACGGCAAGTCGACGCTGCTCGCGCAGTGGGTCGAGCGGCAACCGGAACCCGTGGGATGGTTGGCGGTCGACGTCACCGACAACGATCCCGCGGTGCTGTGCACGTCGGTCGCGGCGGCGCTCGACCGGGTCCGCCCGCTCGACCCCGAGGTGGTCGCCGCGCTCGAGTCGCGCCGGGCGCCGGCCACGTACGTCGGCCCGCTCCTGAGGGCCATCGATGGTCTCGACGGGCCGGTCACGCTGGTGATCGATCAGCTCGAGTGCGTGACCAATCCCGAATGCCTCGACATCGTCGCCCAGGTCGCGTCGAAGCTCCCGGAACACATTCGGCTCGTGCTGTCGTCGAGAGTCACCCCGCGACTGCAGACCGCCCGGCTGCGAGTGGAGGGCCGGTTGGCCGAGTTGGGTGCGGAGGACCTTGCATTCGACATCCGAGAGGCGACGGAGATGCTCGTCGCGGCCGGTGTCGACATCGGGGAGGTCGACGTACCGGAGCTGGTCGGCCGCACGGAGGGATGGCCGGCGGGGCTCTACCTGGCGGCGGTCGCATCGCACGTCGGCACCACGAGCGCGCTCGCCGCGCGCGCGGTCAGCGGTGACAGCCGCACGATCGGTGACTATCTCCGCACCGAGATCCTCGATCAGCTCACGCCCGCCGACGCTTCGTTCCTCATCGAGACGTCGGTCCTCGAGACGCTGCAGGGAGCCTTGTGCGATGCGACGCTCGAGGTCACCGGATCAGCCGAACGGCTGGTCGAGTTCGAACGACGAAACCTGATGCTGGTGCCGCTCGACGACCGTCGCGAGTCGTACCGGTACCACCGATTGTTCGGCGAGTTGCTGCGCAGCGAACTCGATCGTCGGGCGCCGGAACGCGTACCGCAGCTCCACGCCCGGGCCGCCGCGTGGTTCGAGGCGAACGGACGGCTCGAACAGGCACTGCACCATGCCATGGCCGCGAACGACGCGGATCGCGTCGCCGCACTCCTGACCGATCTGGTCCAACCGGTATGGGCCAGCGGGCGGGCCGAGACCGCGATGGGCTGGCTCGAATGGCTGGCCGACCGCGAGCTCCTCGGCGACTATCCCTGGCTCACCGTGCACGGCTCGCTCATGTACGCGCTCCTCGGATACCCGGCGAAGGCGGAGGCGTGGGCCGACGCGGCCAAGCGGGCCGACCCCGGGACCGATCCGTCGGATGGCAACAGCATGGAGAGCCTCCTGGCCTATCTGCGAGCGTTTCTCTGCCGCGACGGAGTTGCCACGATGCGCGCGGATTCGGTCCTCGCCTACGACGGGTTGAACCCGACGAGTCCGTACCGGGCGAGCATGCTGTTCACCGAGGGCCTGTCGTACGTGCTCGATGGCGATCCTGCCGCGGCCGAGCCCGTGCTCGTCCGAGCGCACGATGCTGCAATGGCGGTCGGGTCCGCGCCGGTGGCGGCGATGGTCTCGGCCACGCTGGGGCAGATCGCCGCCGACCGTGATGACTGGACCGAGGCGAGTGCGATGGGCGATCGCGCATTGGCAGTGCTCGGTGACGAGACCTACGACGAGTACTGGACAAGTGCGCTCGTGTTCGCCTGGAATGCGCGAGTGGCGGTCCACGCGGGCCGGATCGACACCGCCCGGACCCTGTTGGCACGTGCCGTCCGGCTCCGGCCGCTGCTGACCTATGCCCTGCCGGTGGTATCGGTGCTGGCACTGCTCGACGCGGCGCGGGTCTACATCGCCCTCGCCGATGCCGACGGGGCGCAGGCGGTGTTGCGCCAAGCTGTCGGCATCCTGCAGCAACGGGAGTCGCTCGGTGTGCTCGGACCACAGGTCGACGAATTGCGCAGACAGCTCGCCTTCCAACCGGTGACCCTGGGTGGCGGGTCAGGCTTGACCGCGGCCGAACTCCGACTCGCCCCGTTCCTCGCGACGCACCTCAGTCTGCAGGAGATCGGGGAGCGGCTGTACATCTCCCGGAGCACGGCAAAGACTCACGCCCTGGCGATCTACCGCAAGGTCGGGGCGACGTCGCGGAGTGAGGCGGTCGACAGGCTGGTCGAGTCCGGCCTCATCGTCGGCTGATCGCGCGGATCAGGGGCCGCCGCGCGATGGTCCGCCGCGGAACTGGTCGAAAACGTCATCTTCGTCGTAGTCCGTGCGGAACCCCTCGATCCGACCGTCGCGCAACGTCACGTGGGTCGTCGCGGACACAGCGATCCGCTGGCCCGAGGGCTCGAAGTATTTGTCCTCGTTGAACAGCGCGGCGCCGGTGTGGTCGCCCGATGCCCGCCAGGTGGCGATCAGCCCTCGATCGGTCTCGTCCACGTCGACGAGCACGAACTCCACGTTCGAGAGCACGCCGGCGCGGTCCTCGAGCGCGAACTCGAGTTCCGTCCGGGATCGCACGCACATGGCCGGTGAGTCCCCGTGCACATCGTCCGTGAAGAGGCCCGCGGCGCCGATGTCGCCGACGACCATGCCGTAGAGGGCGCGATACACCAACGCACGGACATCCTCAGCGGAGATCGGTGTCGCGTCGTGCACCCGGGCCTCTTCCTCCGATGCCGCGCCTTGCGCGGCGTTGCAGGGCAGCGTCGCGGCTGGTTCCGCGACGTGTTCCCAACGAAGTATCGCGACGGTGTCCGGCGGCGGTCATCCCCCGCTTCGGACGATCTCGCCGCGCAGGCCTTGCCAGGTCCCGACTCGACTGGTAAACCTCTGTCGTGTATCGGGCGGGAGTATTCTTGCCGGCGCTCGCCTAGGTGCAGGTCATGAGGCGACGGTCATGAGGCGACGAGGTTGAGACCGATCTCGCCGGCGTCGGTGGTGGTGCGCAACTCCAGCGTGTCGCTCTCGATGGTGTAGGCGACCTCCCCGGCGAGCACGGCCACGACCGCGTTCTCGAGTTCGGTCTGCTCGGGTCCGCACGCCATGCGCGTCAGCGCGAGGGGCCCGAACGTGATGGTGGTGTCGGTGATGTCGACCGTGGCCGAGCCGGTGTTGCAGCCGGCCTCGACGGCCGCGGTGCCGTCGTTGATCGTGATCGATGCTTCGGCACCGATCGGCACGGTGGAGATCCCCTGGTTGGCCAGCAGCCCGTCGACCACCCAGCGAGTGCCTTCGAGCGGCTGCGCCGGCTCGGCGACCACGGCATCGAGGAACGTGATCGTCGACCCGTCGGCTGCCGTGACGGTGAGTTCGTCGCCGGCCGCGGCAAGTGTCGGCGAGCCGGAGAACGTCTCCGAAAGCCACGCGTCCTGATCCATCAGCGCGGGGTCGCACGCCATCTGCGTCATCGCCAGCGTCGGTACCTGCAGTGTGTCGCCCTCGACGGTGTAGCCGCCGACGAGCGTGTTGCAGCCGGCGTTGATGCTGACGGAGCCGTCCTGGAACGAGAGTCGGATCTCGGACTCGGCCACGATCTCGTGGCCGTCGACCGCGGTCGACACGAAGGTCCTGCCGTCGAGGTCGAGTTCGGATGTGGGCACGCTGACCTCCGTGGCGACGGGTTCGGCGACCGTGTCGGACGCCGCGTCGTCGCTGCCGCACGATACGAGCACCGACACGAGCGGGACGGCGAGGAGGATGAGGGATCGATTCACGATGGTTGGACGCCGGCGGTGGGCTGGTGGTTCCCGACGCGCACCAGGGGGTCGGGTTCGGTGGCGCGCGAGGTGGTGTGTTCCGACCTCATGACACGGCGACGCGGCAGGCGATCCGCATCATCTGGTCGACGCCGCGCTTGAGGTCGTCGTCGCTGATGCGGATCGGCGGTTCGTCGACGCCGAGCAGGTCGCTCACGGTCATGATCGCCAACGCCTCGATCCGCCGCACGGCGGCCATCGTGTAGAGCATCGCCGCCTCCATCTCGACGCCGAGGTGGCCGAGGCGCCGCCAACGGTGGAACGCGTCGGTGTCGGGGTCGTAGAAGATCCCCGACGTGACGACGGAGCCGACGTGCACGTCGCCCCCGCCGGCCTCGCGGCTCAGCGCGGCGGCGCGTTCCGCGAGGACGAAGGTGGCACTCGGCGCGAAGCCCTCCATCTGCGCGTACCGCAGCGGGGTCTGGTCGTCGGCCGATGCGGCGATGGCGATGACCGTGTCGCCCATCGACATGCCTGGCTGCAGGCCGCCGCAGGTGCCGACCCGGATGAGCCGTTCGGCGCCGAGCATGCAGAGCTCCTCGAACACGATGCCGGCGCTCGGACACCCCATCCCGGTGGACTGCACGCTGATCGGGCGGCCCTCGAAGGTGCCGGTGAAGCCGAGCATCCCGCGCTCGGCGTTCACCTGCCGGAAGCCCGGGTCGAAGAACGTGTCGGCGATGTACTGCGCCCGGAGCGGATCGCCCGGGCAGAGCACGGCCGGCGCATAGTCGCCGGCTTCGGCGCGCAGGTGGATCGGCATGCCCGCGAATCTAACGACGGCCAGCGCGTGCCTCGGTCAGGCACCGCGCCACGATCCGCCGCACTCGGCTACTTCAGGAATTTGCTCGTGGTGTTGTCGGCGAGGATCTTGCCGCCGGTCTGGCAGGTGGGGCAGTAGTTCACGGTGTAGCCCGAGTACTCGACGGCTCGGATCGTGTCGCCACACACATCGCACGGCTCGCCGGTGCGGGCATGGACCGCGCTCGGACGGTCCTTCGACGAGCTCATGTCGGTCCGGCTGCGCTCGAACGCGAGACCTTCGGCGATGCACTCCTGCGTGGCCTGCACCACGAGGGCCGCACCGTCGGCACCCAGTTTGCGGGTGTTGGCGAACGGGGAGATGCGGGCGCGGTGGCAGATCTCGTTCGACAGTCGTCGCCCGATGCCCGCGACCATCCGTTGGTCGCGGAGGAATCCGTGCACGCGCATCGAGTTCGCCGCGAAGAGCTTCGCCAGTTCGTCGGCGGTGATCGTCGCCGCCTCCGGCCCGAGCTTGTCGAGCGGCGGGCTCGTGAGCATCGTGGCGGTCGTCGTGCACCACACCCCGGCGCGCCGCTCCTTGCCCTGTTCGGTGAGGAGCAGGGCGTCCGAGGCGACATCGGCGCCGTCGTGGTCGATCGGTTCGAACAGGAAACGCGCCTGACCACCGCGGGGCTTCACCGACAGCTTCGGATCGTCGAGCAGCCGGCCGCCCTGCATGAGGTGCACCACGAACGTCGTGTCGCCGAACTCGAGGAGCAGGTACTTGCCGCGCCGGCCAACCCCCACCAGTTCGTGGCCGTACGCGTCGTCGGGCCGGGGGAGTGCGGTCTTGAGGGCGGTGAAGTTGAACGGCACGAATTTCGCCAGGGTTCGCCCGCGGTACCGATCGGTGAGCCGTTCGGCGTGCGCCTGGATCTCTGGCATCTCGGGCATCGGCGGACCGCGATCGCCTACTCGTAGCTCGTTCGACCGCGCACCGACGCGAACACCGCGTCGAGGGCACCGAACACCGGCTGCGCGTCGAGCAGTTTCTGCTGGTCACCGAAGAGGAGGATCTGTCCGGAGATGAACGCCTCCTGCGCGTTGAGTTCTCCGGTGGCGACGGCGACGGCGGTCGACCACTGCTGCTCCATCCGCACGTCCTCGTCGTCCGCCTCTCCGGCACCGAACGTGGCGTCGCCGTCACCGACGTGGAAGTGGTAGGTGACGTCGCCTTCGGGCCCGTCGCGGACGATCTGCGTGACGTTGATCCGGTGGTTCTCGGCCAACTCGCGCAGGTTCTCGCTGGCGGCGACCTCGGCGGACAGCGCGTCGATCCACGCCAGGCTCAGGTAACGGATCATGGCTCCGTAGTCTGCCCGATCATGGCCCGCTTCGAAGATGCCCGTCATGGCGACGCGGCGATCGAGGAGTGGGTGTTCGCCGCCTGGACCGAACACGGCGAGATCGGTCTGCTCTCGGGCCACCGGATCGTCGGTCGTGTCGCCTGGTACTGGGCTGCGCTGGCGCGAGCCGGTCGACCGCTCCTGCACGTGACCGACTTCGACGTACCCGTGCGCGCCGATCCGTTCATCGTGAAGGGCGAGGCGTTGTGGGCCGAACACCACTGCGTCGCGCCGCTGGAGCAGTGGTCGATCGGCAACGAGACCTACGCCGCCGCACTGGACAACCCCGACGAGGCCCTCGGGCGCGCCTACGGCGACCCGACCCCCATCGCCTTCGACCTCGAGTGGTATGCCACCGGCGTACCGACGCCGCTCGAACCGCCCGGTGACCGGGCCGGCATCGAGATGGGGTACGAGCAGCACGGCGTCGTGCACGGTGCGATCGAGGTGCAGGGCGACGGAACGATCGATCTCACCGAGGTGCCGGCCCACCGCTGGCACCGCTGGGTGGCGGGCGACGACGTGTCCGTCGGTCTCGGCCCGCTGGTGCTCCCGGAAGCCGTGGCCCACACCGGGGTGCGCGCGCCGTTCGCGTTCCCGGACGGCACCAGCAGCGACCTCGTGCTCACTCCGCGCGGCTGGCACCGACGAGCATCCAGCCGCTGAACCCGCGCCGTCCAGACCGCCGGGTTGCCGGGTCGCTCGCGCGGTCCGTCAGTTGGCGGGGAGGGAGTCGATGCCGTCGATGGCGTCGTTCAGCGTGCCGAGCAGCATGCCTTCGTACGCATCCTCGGGGGCGGCGCGCACAGCCTTGTCGAGAGCGACGGCGTCGTCGCCGACCAGGATCCGCCAGCGCTCGTCGCGCACGCCCTGCAGGATCACCGCGGCCGCGGCGCCCGCCGACATCGGAGCGTTGTCGCGGAACATGACGTTGACTGCTTCGATCAGCTGTTGCATCTCGGGATCGAGCTCGGTCCCCGCGCCGTGGCGCACGGAGTTCTGCACGATCGATGTGCCGATGTGGCCGGGCATCACGACCGAACACTTGACGTGCGGTGCGTTGACGCGCAGGTCGGTGATCAATGCCTCGGTGAATCCCTTCACGGCGAACTTCGCCGCGGAGTAAGCGGTGTGCGGCCGCTCCGGCCCCATGCTCGCCCAGAAACCGTTGACGCTGGACGTGTTGATGATGTGCCCCTCGTCGGCGGCGACGAGCAGGGGGAGGAAGGCGCGGGTGCCGTAGTACACGCCGCCCCAACACACGGCGAAGCACCGGTCCCACGACTCGCGACTGTCGGTGAACAGGCTGCCGCCGCCGCTCAGGCCGGCGTTGTTGAAGAGCAGGTGGATGTGGTCGGTCTCGTGCTGCTCGACCACCTCGTCGCGGAACGCGAGGATCGCCTCCTCCGAGGAGATGTCGCACAGGTGCGTGGTGACGCGGACGTTCGGCGCCGATTCCTGGGCCATCGCCCGCGTTTCGTTGAGCTCGTCGGCAGACAGGTCACACGTGGCGACGTGGCACCCGGCCTCGACCAACTGCAGCACCAGCTGGCGCCCCATCCCGCTCGCGCCGCCCGTGACGACCGCAATTTTTCCTTCGAAGTTCTGCATGTCCGGATCATGGCACAGCGCCCCCGCCGTCCTCCGGCCCGACGATCCGTCACCCGGATCCACGTTTGCGACAGATACCGTGCCCGTTCCACAACGATCGTGTCGCAAACGTGGATGGAGGCTCGGGCGAGTGCGGGCCGGGTGCGACAATCGGGCGATGCCCGCGACATCCTCGACGAGTTCGCGGCGGATCAGCGGCGCACGCCCGTCGTACCCCGACGTGGTCGTCGAGATCGGGATGGTCGTCGAGGACCGGGCGAGCCACTACTGCGGCGACGTCGTGCGCTGGAACGTCGAGGCGGTCACGCTGCGCGATCGCGGCGGACATCTCCGCCACTTCGGCTGGAAGCCCGGCGGATTCCTGCATCGACGGCGTGCCGGTCACGCTCGTGCGGCCGGCGACGTCGGCGACGGCGACCGCAGCGCGTCACCGCGTCGGGGTCGGTCGCCGGCGACGGGCGTGCCCGCGTCGCGCGGGCGAGCCGGATCTGGGTCGAGGGCAACCACGACGCCGAGCTGATCGAGCACGTCTGGGGCGACGACCTGCGCGAGCTCGGCCTCGTCGTCGAGCCGCTCCACGGCGCCGACGACCTCGCCGCAGCGGTCGCCGAGTTCGCCCCGACCCGCGATCGCCGGCTCGGGGTGCTGCTCGACCACCTCGTGCCCGGATCGAAGGAGACGCGGATCGCGCAGACGGTGCGCGATCCGAACGTGCTGATCACCGGCCACCCGTTCGTCGACGTGTGGGCCGGCATCCGTCCGAAGGTGTTGGGCCTGACGGAATGGCCGGACATCCCTCGCACCGATCGCGACGGGCGCGACGTCTCGTGGAAGGAAGGCATGTGCGCCGCGCTCGGTGTGCCCTTCGAGGGCTTCTGGCCGCGGCTGCGCAATCAGGTCAACACGTTCGCCGACCTCCGTCCCGAACTCGTCGGCGCCGTCGAGCAGCTCATCGACTTCGTCGGCGAGTGACCGGTCGCGGGCACCGGTGCATTTCTGCTCTGATCGCGACATGACGGCCGCTCCGACAGGCTTGCTCCGGACGATCGCGGCCGGCACGTTGGTCACGGCGTCCGCGCTCCATGTGGCGTGGGGACGTGGATCGACGTTTCCCTTCGCATCCGACGGAGCGCTGACCGCCAACGTGGTCGGTTCCTCCCGAGCGCCGTCGCCCGCTTCGTGTTTCGGCGTCGCCGCCTGCCTCGGCATGGCAGCGGCCGTCGTGGCGGTACCCGCACGCGGACGACTCCACCAGCTTGCGCTCGCCGCGTTGGCGACCGGGTTCGCCACACGCGCGACATTCGGCTTCGCGGGGCGGACCGACCTGCTCGTTCCCGGCAGCGCGTCGCCGACCTTCCGCCGCAACGATCGTCGTGTTCTGTCCCCGCTGTGTGCCGCGCTCGCGCTCGGCATCGCCATCCCCACGTGGCGGGACCGACCGACCGGGTGACGTCCCGCCGATCCGACCCGGTGCCGAAGATCGGCCCACGGATCGGGACCGATTGGGGAGCGGGCCGACCCTGAGGGATAACTTTCACCCCATGGCACAAACGTTGAGCCGCGGCCCGGTTTCGGGCACGGCCACTGGGAAGCGGAAGAAGCGTCCCTTCCTCATCGATCTGTACTCGACTGCCGTCGGCAAGAAGTACGTGATGGCGATCACCGGCATCATCGGGATCGGGTTCGTGGTCACCCACATGATCGGCAACCTGAAGGTGTACCTCGGTGTGATCATCGAGGGCGACGAGCGGGCCTACGACATCGACCTCTACGGCGAGTTCCTGCGCGACATGCTGGTCCCGCTCGTGCCGCGCACCTACTTCCTGTGGGGCCTGCGACTCGTGCTCATCGGGGCCCTTCTGCTCCACCTCCACGCCGCGTATTCGTTGACGATCCTCAACCGCAAGGCGCGCCCGGTGAAGTACCAGACGGCGCGTGACTACCAGGTGGCCAACTTCGCCAGCCGCACGATGCGCTGGACCGGCATCATCGTCGTGCTGTTCCTCATCTGGCACCTCGCCGACCTCACGTGGGGCTTCGCCAACCCCGATTTCGTCCGCGGCGCCGTGTACCGCAACCTCGACGCATCGCTGTCGCGACTGCCGGTGGCGATCTTCTACGTCCTCGCCAACATCGCCCTCGGCATCCACCTGTTCCACGGCACCTGGTCGCTCTTCCAGTCGTTGGGTTTGAGCAACCCCCGGTTCAACAAGTGGCGGCAGGGTCTCGCGGCCGGCCTCGCCACGGTCGTCGTCGTCGGCAACGTGTCGATCCCGATCGCGGTGCAGGCCGGGATCATCGACTTCAATCCCGACTCGATCACGTGTTGCGTCGATCAGACGGAGGCCGGCTCATGACCATCACGCTCGATTCGAAGATCCCCGACGGGCCGATGGAGGACAAGTGGTCGAACTTCATCGCCCACGAGAAGCTCGTCAACCCGGCGAACAAGCGCAAGTTCAAGGTGATCGTCGTCGGCACCGGTCTCGCCGGAGCATCCGCCGCCGCCACGATGGCCGAACTCGGCTACCAGGTCGAGGCGTTCACGTTCCACGACTCGCCCCGTCGGGCCCACTCGATCGCCGCCCAGGGTGGCATCAACGCCGCCAAGAACTACCAGGGCGACGGCGACAGCATCTACCGCCTCTTCTACGACACGATCAAGGGCGGCGACTTCCGCGCCCGTGAGGCCAACGTGTACCGCCTCGCCCAGGTGTCGGTCGACATCATCGACCAGATGGTCGCCCAGGGTGTGCCGTTCGCCCGCGAGTACGGCGGCCTGCTCGACAACCGCAGCTTCGGCGGCGCCCAGGTGAGCCGCACGTTCTACGCCCGTGGCCAGACCGGCCAGCAGCTCTTGATCGGCGCCTACCAGCAGCTCGCCCGCCAGATCGGCCTCGGCAACGTCAAGTTGTGGAACCGGATGGAGATGGTCGACGTCGTCAACATCGACGGTCGCTGTGCCGGCATCGTCACCCGTGACCTGATGACCGGCGAGTTCACGTCGCACTCCGCGCACGCCGTCGTGCTCGCCACCGGCGGCTACGGCAACGTGTTCTACCTGTCGACGAACGCCATGAACTGCAACGTCACCGCAGCGTGGCGCGCCCATCGCCGAGGGGCGGCGTTCGCCAACCCCTGCTACACGCAGATCCACCCCACGTGCATCCCGCAGTCCGACGACTTCCAGTCGAAGCTCACGCTGATGTCCGAGTCGCTGCGCAACGACGGCCGCATCTGGGTGCCGAAGAACCCCGACGAGACCCGGAACGCGGCCGACATCCCCGAGGCCGATCGCGACTACTACCTCGAGCGCATCTACCCGAGCTTCGGCAACCTCGCGCCGCGCGACGTGTCGTCGCGGGCGGCCAAACGGATGGTCGACGCCGGCCAGGGTGTCGGGCCGCTGAAGAACGGCGTGTACCTCGACTTCTCCGAAGCGATGAACCGGCTCGGCAAGGACGTCATCGAAGAGCGCTACGGCAACCTGTTCGAGATGTACCAGCGCATCACCGGCGAGAGCCCGTACGACATGCCGATGCGCATCTACCCGGCGAGCCACTACACGATGGGCGGCCTGTGGGTCGACTACGAGCTGATGACCACGATCCCCGGTCTGTACTGCGCCGGCGAGGCCAACTTCTCCGACCACGGCGCCAACCGCCTCGGTGCCTCGGCGCTGATGCAGGGCCTGTCCGACGGCTACTTCGTGCTGCCGAACACGATCTCCAACTACCTCGCCCCGTTGCTCAACAAGCCGATCCCCGACACGACGCACGAGGCGTTCGCCGCGGTCGAGACCGAGGCCCGCGACCGGTTCAAGGGCTACATGTCGGTCGGCGGCACCCACGGCCCCGACCACTTCCACCGTGAGCTCGGCAAGATCATCTGGGACTACTGCGGCATGGACCGCACGGCCAGCGGCCTCGAGAAGGCGCTGTCGGAGATCCCCGCCCTGCACGAGGAGTTCAAGAAGGACCTCAAGGTCACCGGATCCGACACGAGCGTCAACCAGACGCTCGAGAAGGCCGGCCGTGTCGACGACTTCTTCGAGCTCGGCATGCTGATGTGCCGCGATGCGCTCAACCGTGAGGAGAGCTGCGGCGGCCACTTCCGCTCCGAGCACCAGACCGACGAGAACGAGGCGCTCCGCAACGACGACGACTTCGCCTACGTCAGCGCCTGGGAATGGACGGGCGACCCACTCGCCCCGGTCGAACACAAGGAACAGCTGGAGTACGAGGTCGTGCAACTCGCGACGAGGAGCTACAAGTGACCGCGCTCACCAACCTCACCTTGAAGATCTGGCGTCAGGACGGCCCCGACGAGCAGGGCCGTTTCGAGACCCACCAGATCCCCGAGATCAGCGACGAGGCGTCGTTCCTCGAACTGCTCGACATCCTCAACGAACGGTTGATCGAGGAGGGCAAGGACGCCATCGTCTTCGACCACGACTGCCGCGAGGGAATCTGCGGCACGTGCTCGCTGATGATCGACGGCCAGGCGCACGGCCCCCAGCGCGGCACGGCCACCTGCCAGCTGCACATGCGCGTGTTCAGCAGCGGTGACGAGATCGTCGTCGAGCCGTGGCGGGCGGCGGCCTTCCCGATCATCAAGGACCTGATGGTCGACCGCGCCGCGTTCGACCGCATCGTCGAGGTCGGTGGCTTCATCACCGCGCCGACCGGTGGTGCTCCCGATGCCAACCTGATCCCGATCCCCAAGCCGGTCGCCGACGCCTCGATGGACGCCGCGGAATGCATCGGCTGCGGGGCGTGTGTGGCGGCCTGCCCGAACGGCGCGGCGAACCTGTTCACGGCGGCCAAGCTGGTCCATCTCAACCTGCTGCCGCAAGGTCAGGCCGAGCGGTTCAAGCGCGCCGAGGCGATGGTCGAGAAGATGGACGAGTACTTCGGTTCGTGCACGAACCACGGTGAGTGCGAAGCGGCGTGCCCGAAGGAGATCTCGATCGACACGATCGCGACGATGAACACCGACTACCTCAAGTCGAAGTTCAAGAACCGCAAGTCGCTCGCCAGGACCTGATCGTCCGGTCCGGATGGAGCGCGGCCGGCCATGTCGACGCTCGAACTGCGGAACCTGAGCAAGCGCTTTCCCACGGGCAACTGGGCGGTCCGCGACGTCGATCTGGAAGTCGGCGAAGGCGAGTTGTTCGTCATCGTCGGACCGTCCGGGTGTGGCAAGTCGACGCTGTTGCGAATGATCGCGGGGTTGGAGGACGTCACCACCGGCGACGTGCTCCTCGACCACGCGAGCCTCGACCACGTCGAGCCGCGCGAGCGGAACATCGCCATGGCGTTCCAGCAGTACGCGCTGTATCCGCACCTGACCGTCGCCGACAACATCGCCTTCCCGATGCGTCTCGCCCACCTGCACCGGGCCGTGGTGGCTCGTCGCGTCCAGGAGGTCGCGGCGGCCCTGCAGCTCGACGACCTCCTCGATCGTCGACCGAGCACGCTCTCCGGTGGCCAGCGACAACGCGTGGCGATGGGCCGGGCGATCGTGCGCGACCCACGATTGCTGTTGATGGACGAGCCGATGTCGAATCTCGACGCGCCGCTGCGGCGCCAGACGCGGGTGGTGATCATGCGGCTCCAGCGACGACTCGGTCTCACGACGCTGTACGTCACCCACGACCAGGACGAAGCGATGGCGATGGGGGATCGTGTCGCGGTGATGCGGCACGGCTCGATCGTGCAGTGCGACGTGCCGATCGAGGTCTACGACCATCCGCACGACGTGTTCGTGGCGCAGTTCATGGGCACGCCACCGATGAACCTCGTCGACGCGTCGGTGGTCGAGGCGGACGACGGCGGGTACGCGCTGCGGGTGGGCAAGCAGGAGGTGCCGCTCGCCGATCGCGACGTCGCCCGTCTGCAGGGCATCCGCGATCACGTCGGTCGCGCCGTGGTCCTCGGCTTTCGGGCTGACGCGTGCGAACATCGATCCGACGGGCGGTTGCTCGGCAGCGTCGTGTCGAGCGAGGTGGTCGATCTCCGCAAGTTCGTCCGGATCGAACTGGACGCACGCGACGTGAGCGTCACGGCGCACGGTGCCACGGTGGACCCGGAGCGGCGAGCGTCGATCGTCGTGGCGCTCGATCCCAGCACTCCGGTCAACCGCTGGGAGCCGTTCCGATTCTCCATCGATCTCGAACGCATCCACCTCTTCGACCTGGCGACCGGCCGCGCCCTCGTCTGAGCGCCCCCGACCCCACGTTGCGATGAGCGAGCCGCCCACCCCTCGGTCGGTTGGCTCATCGCAACGGGGATCGGTGGGTCAGTTCGGGGGGAGGGTGACGGCGGTCGTGTAGCGGTTCGACGAGCGGTGCGGCGCGGAGGTCATCTCGAGTTCGATCGCCAACTCACCGAGGGTGGCGGGCACGACGAGATCGATGGTGCCGACCTTGACCACGTCGTCGGCGGGAACCGGACCGCCGAACCGCCAGCGTTGCGATCCCCCGGCCCATGTCGCGACCGCGTCGACCACGGCGAAGTCGAGATCGGACCGGAGGTCGTTGACGAGGTGCACGTCGAGCTGCAGCCGGTCGCCGGGATTGACCCAGTCGGGCGGCGGTTCGGCGACGACGAGGATCGGTGCACACGCGGCACGGACGAACTCATAGGCGACCTTCGGCACCCGTGCGTGGTCGAGCACGCTCGATGACACGATCGGCGCCGGGTCGGCGAGGCTCGAGAAGCAGAACCCGCCGGTGGGCCGGTACTTCAACGTGCGGAGGAGTTCGATCTGCACCTTCAGCACGTGCGCTTGGTAGAACTGCGTGGTCCGCTGCCACTCCTCGAACGTGGTGAACCCGTCGGGCGGGAACAACCGCTCGAACGTGTCGAGGTCGTAGGCGTTCTCCGCCGCGATCCGCTCCCAGTCGAGGTCCGGCCACGAGTGGACCGCGAGTTCGTCGGCGATGAACGGCGCGGTCGTCGGCACCGACTCGGCACCGAACTCGCTCACGAACCGCACCATGCGGGGCAGGCGCCGGGCGAACGCGGCGAGCTCGTTCGCCTCGCCGCGGCGCCAGCCGAACGAGAGATGACTGTCGGTCCCGTCGAGCTGCGGCAGGTGGGGGACGACGCCGGAATGGGCGGCGGTGACCCGCGTCGGGTCGGAGCGCTCGAACGATCGCTTCACCCACCGGTCGAGGATCGACTTGTTCCACGACGGGAGTTGCTGCGCGGCCGCCGAGCGCAGCGCACCGCGCAGCCCGTCGGTCGCCCGGGCATCCCGGCCGGGCCGGATCGACGTGAGCGTGGGATCGTCGTGCGCCGACCACGACACGATCGACGGATGATGCCCGAGCGAATCGACGAGGGCCCGCGCCTGGTCGACCGCCTGCGACCGGACGGAACGGGCATACCTCCACTGCAGTGGGAAGTCCTGCAGGAGCAGCACGCCCAGTTCGTCGGCGGCGTCGTAGGTGTGGCGATGGGCCACGTGGCCGTGCACGCGCAGCGCGTCGAGACCGAGATCGATGGCCGACTCGATGTCGGCCCGCGTGGCGGCGGGGTCGACGTGGGCGAGGTCGCTGCTCGTCGGCAGCAGGTTGGCGCCCTTCAGGAAGATCCGCTCGCCGTTGATCGAACAGACCCAGTCGTCCCAACTCACCTGACGCAGCCCGGTCCGCCGTTGCCGGCGGTCGCTCGACTCGCCGTCGACGAGGACCTCGACGGTGACCGTGGTCAGCGGCTGGTCGCCGAGCGAATGTGGCCACCACAACGTCGGGTCGGCCAGATCGAGGCTCCATTCGAGATCGTTGTCGCCACTCGCCACCACGTGCGTGGTCTCGGCGTGGGGCACACCGTCGACCAGCGTGCGGATCACGATCGGTCGCTGGTCGTCGCTGTCGAGTCGCCCGGCGATGCGGAGGTGGGCGCGGCGGGGGTCGGCGTCGCGGCAGAGCACGCGCAGGCGATCGATGCGCACCGGCCCGGTGTCGTAGAGCCGGACGGGGCGCCACAGCCCTCCCGGGTTGAACGACCGGTCGAACCATTCCGACTGCTGGAGCACACCGGTGATGTTGCGGCGATTGCGGACGTCGCGCTGCGGCGCGCAGGTGACCTCGATGGCGAGAACGTGTTCGTCGTCGAGCCGGCTGAGATCGGTGATGTCGAAGCTGTGGGGCGCGAAATAGCCCTCGGGATCGCCGAGATAGGCACCGTCGAGCCAGACGTCGCCCTGGTACAACACGCCGTCGAACGTGACCCAGCGGCGATGTCCGTCGGCCGGTGCGGGCGCGTGGAAGTTCGTGCGGTACAGGACCGGGCCGTCGCTCGAAGCGAACTTCGCGTGCTGCTGCCAGTGCCCCGGCACGTCGATCTCGCTCCACTCGGCTCCGACCGGGTCGAGCCCGATCCCATTGCGGCGGATGTCGTCGTTGGCCTCGGCAGCGACCCACGGGCCGGGAAGTTCCATCGTCGCCGAGCCTAAACCGGCCTGGTCGCTGCGACAGGCAGGCGCCGGTGGCGCTTGGTAGGTTCGGGACATGGCACACAATCCGAGTACCACGCTTGGCGAACTGCGAGCATCCGGGTGGGTCTCGCGGCCGGTCAAGCAGGAAGTTCGTGAGCACGCGATCGAGAAGGTCGCCGCCGGTGAGCCGCTGTTCGCCGGGGTGTCCGGCTACGAGGACACGGTGATGCCGCAACTCGAGAACGCGTTGCTCGCCGGACACGACGTGATCTTCCTCGGCGAGCGGGGGCAGGCGAAGACCCGCATGATCCGCTCGCTCACGGGGCTGCTCGACGAGTGGATGCCGATCGTCGCCGGCAGCGAGATCAACGACGACCCCTACCACCCGGTGTCGAAGCACGCCCGCGACCTGGTCGCCGAGTTGGGCGACGACACGCCGATCACCTGGGTCCATCGCGACGACCGGTACGGCGAGAAGCTCGCCACACCCGACACCTCGATCGCCGACCTCATCGGCGAGGTCGACCCCATCAAGGTGGCCGAGGGCCGTTACCTGTCGGACGAGCTCACCCTGCACTACGGGCTCGTGCCGCGGACCAACCGGGGCATCTTCGCGATCAACGAGTTGCCCGACCTCGCCGAGCGGATCCAGGTCGGCATGCTCAACGTGCTCGAAGAGCGCGACGTGCAGATCCGGGGCTACAAGATCCGCCTGCCGCTCGACGTGATGCTCCTCGCCTCCGCCAACCCCGAGGACTACACGAATCGCGGCCGCATCATCACGCCGCTCAAGGACCGGTTCGGCAGCCAGATCCGCACCCACTACCCCCTCGACGTCCAGACCGAGGTCGAGATCATGCGGCAGGAGTCGGCCCCGCTCGACGTCAAGCTCCCGACGGGCGACATCAAGGTGGTCGTGCCCGACTACCTCACCGAGGTCGTCGCCACGTTCAGCCATCTCGCCCGGGCGAGCAACCAGGTGAACCAGCGCAGCGGCGTCAGCGTCCGCCTGAGCGTCAGCAACTACGAAGCGCTCGCCGCGAACGCGCTGCGTCGCGGCCTGCGTTCCGGGGAGCGATCGATCGTCGCCCGCGTCGACGATCTCGATGCCCTCGCGGCCAGCTCGATGGGCAAGATCGAGATCGAGTCGCTCGACGAGGGGCGCGACGGGGCGATCATGGAGCATCTGGTGCGCGGCGCCGTGCTCACGGTGTTCAAGGACGTGGTGCCACCGGAGCACACGCGAGCGGTCGTCGACGCCTTCGAGGAGGGCGCGGTCGCGCACACGGGCGAGGGCGTCACGAGCGAAGACCTGGCGCGGCTCGTGGAGCAGGTCGACGCGCTGCGGGCGCCGGTCGCGGCGCTGACCGGCGGGGACGAATCTCCCGCCGCGGTCGGTGCCGCGGTCGAGTTCGTACTGGAAGGCCTGCATCTCAGCAAGCGGTTGAACAAGGATTCGAGCGGCGCCAGCTCGACCTACCGCGGCCGCACCTGATCGTCCGACGAGCAGCAGAGCGCCACCTGCGCGCGATCTCGGTCAGCGATGAGCGAGCGGCCCACCCCTCGGTCCGTTCGCTCATCGATCCATCGTTCGGAGCGATCGCCGCGCGTGCCGCATCTCGAACGTATATACGATCTTGATGGATTGATCGTACGTGTGTTGGTATCCTTGTGCTATGGGTTCCGTGCTGGCGCTCGACGAACTCCTCGACCAGCGACTCGAGGATGAGTTGGACGAGATCGCCGGATTCCTCAACGCCCAACACGCCCGCCTCGTCGACGTCACCGCCCGACTGCTCGCCAACCCCGGCACCTGGCAGGTCCCCGGCATCCACACCATCGAGCAGTACCTGTGCTGGCGCACCGGGATCAGCGCCGCCCACGCCCACCAGATCGCCACCATCGCCAACCGTGTCGACGAACTGCCCGAGTGCGTCGACACGTTCAACCGCGGTGAGCTCTCGCTCGATCAGATGACCGCCATCGTCCGCAAGACACCGGCGTGGGCCGACCATCGGGTCGCCGAACTCGCCCCGATGCTCACCGTGCGCCAACTCCGCCGAGTCCTCGGCAAGTACCGGTTCCCCGACTCTGCCGATCGAGGACCGACCCGAACCCGCCGACCGTGCCGACCACCGGAATCGGTCGAACCGGAACCGTCACGGAACCGCAGAGGCCACCGGCCGTCCGGAGGATTCGTGTCGGTTCTGGTTCGGTGACGACGGCCGCTTCCACCTGCATCTCGAAGCCGACCAACAGGCCGGGATGATCATCGACAACGCCCTCCGCGAAGCCAAAGACCACCTCTTCCAACACGGACACTCCGACGCCACCTGGCCCGACGCCCTGGTCGAGATCGCCGAACGATCCCTGGGTGCCATCGACAGTCCGGAGCGTCGCAACCGGTGGCGGATCAACCTGCACCTGCACACCGACGGGCGCTGCACCGACGAGACCGGCTTCCACCTGCCCGACGCGATCCGCCGCTACCTCACCTGCGACGGGCTGCTGTCACCGGTGTTCTGCGACCGACGGTGTCCCGGTGTCGGTCGGTCGAACCCAACACATCGTCCCGGACCGCACCCGCCGTGTCGTGATCCTGCGTGACGGGGGCTGCGGGATCCCCGGCTGTGGCTGCGACCAGCACCTCGAGGTGCACCACATCATCCACTGGGAAGACGGCGGCCGGTCGGACACCTGGAATTTGATCTGCCTCTGTCCGCACCACCACCGGTTGCACCACCAAGGCAAGTTGGGCATCACCGGCAACGCCGACCTCCCCGGCGGGGTCGTCTTCACCGACGCCGACGGCCGGGTGATCACCGCCAGCGGGGCCAAACCGAAGCCCCCCGGGGCCGCTCCACCACCGATCACGGGGACCTATCAGCATCCCCTCGGTCAACGCCTCGACATGAAATGGGTCAGCTTCGGCACACCACCCGGCTACCACGAGCGGACGGCGAAGCCGACGAACCACGACGACCCGCCGACATCGCCTGGCCCTGACGATCGACCGTCCGGAAGCGGGGACGGGAATCAGCTGATGATGCCCCACGCGGGGATCGCGGCAGTCAGCGGGCGATCTGAAACGCTGCGGTCACCGCGGTCGGGGCCCGATCGGGGTCGAGCAGGCCGGCGTCGCCATCGGGCTCGCCGATCGCCGGTTCGATGAACGCGATGTCGATCGGCACCCCGTCCGCCAGCGCTTCGTCGAGGGCTGCCACCGCGACCTCGACCAGCGCGGCCGCATCGGGCCCACCGCCGGTCGGCACGGCCGTGATCGTCAGCGGCGTGGAGCTCGCCCGTTCCGCCACGTCCCGGACCGCACGGCCGATGGCCTCGGCGCCGCGTTCGGCGACCTGACCGGAGCTGCCGCCGTCGGCCGTCGCGTCCTCGCTCAGGTCGTCGAGCAGGCCCGCCAGGTCGACGCCGAGCCGGTCGGAGAGGCCGAGGTACCGCTCGACGTACTGGAAGGTGCCGAGGCTCGCAGGGCGGGCATCGATGGAGGCCACGACCGGCGTACCGGCGCCGCCCAGGATTCCCCAGGTGTCCTTCCAGGGCTGGAACGGTGCCGTCGGCGGCACGACGGCGAACGGGATCCACCCGTGCACGTGGTCACCGAACCGGTCGGCCGCACGTTCGACCCAACGCGGCCACCACTTGGTGAACGTCTCGGTGTCGTCCATCCCGCCGTCGTTGTCGAACCAGCGGGGGATGGCGGTCTCGTGCAACGTGACCCAGGCCTGCAGTCCGCTCGCGTCCACCGCGATCAACAAGGTGTCGAACCACTCGGCCCAGTTCCCGTCGATCTCGCCCGGCTTCGGTTGCAGGCGGGCCCAGTCGAGCGGGATGCGCAATGCCGTGAGGCCGAGCTCGGACAGCGCCGCGAGGTCGTCGGGCCAGCGCTCGTGGAACCCGTTGCCGGTGGTCGGCCCGAGGTCGGCGGCATCGCTGAACCCGAGCGTGG
Source organism: Ilumatobacteraceae bacterium (assembly GCA_963752815.1). GTDB lineage: Bacteria > Actinomycetota > Acidimicrobiia > Acidimicrobiales > Ilumatobacteraceae > Sva-07. The sequence goes on from CAVVZI010000015.1 coordinate 1,384,321, forward strand.
TGGCGGTGGTGAGACTCGCGCCCCGGTCGAAGGTCATGGGCGCCGCAGGAATGCACCGTTCAGATGAACGGTGTGCGCGTCCAGAGGTCGCCCGCGTCGACGCTGGCCGCGGCCGGCGTGCCGGTGAGCTCGACGACGTTCACCGGACCGGGGAACCCGCGCAGTTCGATGTCGCCGTACGGCTTGGCGACCACCCCCTCGGGGAGACGCTCGATCTGCATCGTCGGCATGAGCACCTCGACGCCACGGGCGTAGTCGCAGAGACGCGCGGCCATGTTCACGGCCGAGCCGATGTAGTCGTCGCCCTCGAACAGCAGGGCGTGACCGGTCGCGATGCCGGCCCTGACGGTGAGCGGCGCGCACACGTCGGCGGCGCGCTGTTCGAGATCGAGCACGAACGTGAGACCGTCGGACTGCTGGACGCTGACGACCATGCAGCCGTCACCGAGCCACTTCGCGATCCGCACGCCGCGTTCGGACGCCACATCGCGCACGATCGCGCGGAACGTGCTGAGGATCCGCCCGGCCGCGTCGTCGCCAAAAGCAGCGGTGTAGTTCGTGAACCCGGACAGGTCGACGAAGATGAACGTGCGGGGGACACGCATGGCTGCATGTTATTCGGTCGGGCGGAGTGATGAGTTGAACGATTCGCACTACGTTTTACTCATGTCACCGTTTCGTCGGCGTGCTCCCGGGTTCACGTACTCGCGGTGGGACGGCACGCAGCAGGGCTTCGAGTTCGATGCCGACGCGGCCTTCGACGAGTTGACCGACGAGCTGCTGTACCACGGCGACGTCAATGCCGCCCTCCGCCGGATGATGCAGGAAGGTCTGCGCGATCGCAACGGCGAGGAACTGAAGGGTCTGCGCGAGCTGCTCGAGCAGCTCCGTCAGGAACGCCAGAACCGTCTCGACCGACACGACCTCGGCGGTGTGTACGACGAGATCAAGGCCGAACTCGACGACATCGTCGACGAGGAACGTCACGCGATCGACAACGCCCGACGCGACGCTCAGAACTCCGGCGACGAGCGGCGGGCCCAGAACGCGCAGGCCGCGGCCGACGATCGTCACATGCGACTCGATCTGCTCCCCGACGACCTCGCCGGCAAGGTCCGCGAACTCGACGCCTACAACTTCGAGTCGGCCGAGGCGAAGCAGCGCTTCGACCAACTGATGGACAAGCTGCGCGAGCAGCTCATGCAGCAGATGGTCGACCAGATGAGCGGCGCGATGCAGAACATGACGCCCGAAGACATGGCCCGTATGAAGGACATGATGGCGGCGCTCAACGAGATGCTCGAGAAGCACCAGCGCGGCGAGGATCCCGGCTTCGAGGAGTTCATGGAGCAGTACGGGGACTTCTTCCCGGAGAACCCGCAGAACGTCGACGAGTTGCTCGAGCAGATGGCCCGCCGCATGGCGGCGATGCAGGCGATGATGAACTCGATGACGCCCGAGCAGCGGGCCCAGCTCCAACAGCTGTCGGACCAGCTGCTCGAGGACATGGACCTGCAGTGGCAGATGCAGCAGCTGTCCGGGAACCTGCAGCAGATGTTCCCGCAGATGAACTGGCAGCAGAGCTACGACTTCGAGGGGCAGGATCCGATGGGGTTCTCCCAGGCGATGCAGGCGATGCAGGACCTCGGCGACCTCGACCAGCTCGAGAACCTGCTGCGCAACGCGTCGAACCCGGGTGCGCTGGCCGAGGCCGACATGGACCGGGTGCGCGACCTGATGGGCGACGACGCGGCGAAGTCACTCGAACGACTGGCCGAGCTCACCAAGATGCTCGAGGAGGCGGGCCTGATCGAGCAGAAGGAGGGACGGCTCGAACTGACGCCGAAGGGTCTGCGGCGCATCGGGTCGAACGCGTTGCGCGACCTGTTCTCCAAGTTGGCCAAGGACAAGGTGGGCCAGCACGAGACGAGCCAGCTGGGCCAGGGCCACGAGCGCACCTACGACACCAAGCTCTACGAATACGGTGATCCGTTCCAACTCGACCTGAACCGGACGATCCGCAACGCGTTGCGTCGCACCGGGGGTGGCACACCGGTCATCCTGCACCCCGACGACTTCGAGATCGAGCGGACCGAACACCACACCCGATCGGCCACCGTGCTGATGCTCGACCTGTCGTTGTCGATGCCGATGCGCGACAACTTCCTGCCGGCGAAGAAGGTGGCGATGGCGCTGCACAGCTTGATCAGCTCGCAGTTCCCGCGCGACTACCTCGGCATCGTCGGGTTCTCCGAGACCGCCCGCGTGCTGACGGCGGCGCAGCTTCCCGAGGTGTCGTGGGACTTCGTGTACGGCACGAACATGCACCACGGGTTCATGCTCGCCCGGCAGTTGCTCGCCCGCGAATCGGGCACGAAGCAGATCATCATGATCACCGACGGCGAACCGACCGCCCACATCACCCCGGACGGGTACCCATTCTTCAATTACCCGCCCGTGCGCGAGACGGTGGAGGCCACGCTGCGTGAGGTCGTCCGATGCACGCGCGAGCAGATCCGCATCAACACCTTCGGTCTCGGCGCGGACGGATCGTTGCGCGCCTTCATCGAGCAGATGACCGAGATCAACCGGGGACGGGCGTTCTTCACGACGCCGGAGAACCTCGGCGACTACGTGCTCGTGGACTTCATGGAGGGCAAGCGGGCCCTCGCCAGACGGTCTCGTCGGGCAAGCTGAACCGCACGCCCATCGGCGAACTGGCGGGCGCTCGCGCGCTGCGCGCGAATCTCGAAATGCACCCCTTGCGAAAGCCCATGTGCTATGGCAGAATGACGTCACTGTAATTACAGCGCTGTCGACGCCGAGCCTGGATCCCAATTTCGGCCGCCGAACGAGCGGGTGATTGCTTCTCAAGCGAATCCGGGCCTGGCAGGAGGTCCTCCACCATGCAGTTCATCACCACGTCGAGCATCACCGTCAGCGCAGTGCCCGTCGAACCCGACGCCGATTGGCACGACCACGCCAACTGCCTCGGCGTCGACCCCGACCTGTTCTTTCCCGAGCGCGGCGCGTCGACCCGCGAGGCCAAGGAGGTGTGTCGGGGCTGCGAGGTGCGTCACGACTGCCTCGAGTTCGCGCTCCAGAACGGCGAGAAGTTCGGCATCTGGGGCGGATTGTCGGAGCGTGAGCGGCGCCGCATCCGCCGCCAGCGGGCCCAGGTGGCCCGCAGCACCATCGGTGCGTGACCGCCGAATCGTTCAGATTCTGGTAATGGGACCTCGCGCGCTACCGTAGCCGCGCGATGTTGGGATAGGTTGGACTCATGTTTGGATCCAGCGAGATGATCATTGTCCTCGTCATCGTCCTGGTGCTCTTCGGAGGCTCGCAGTTGCCGAAGCTCGCCAAGAACCTTGGCAAGGCGCAGAAAGAGTTCAAAGACGGCATCGCCGATGCCGACAAGCCGGGCACGCCGGTGGCGACTGCGACCCCACAGGTCGACCAGCCCGCACCTCCGCCGCCGGCTCCGCCGGCACCCCCCACGCCGCCGGCGACCTGATCGCCGCCGCCCTCAGGCGAGGGCGACGAGGGTGACGGACTCATCGCGGCGACGTTTCAGGATCCGACGTCGTTCGCGTTCGCTGCAACCACCCCACACCCCGTGCTCGATGCGTTCTTCGAGGGCGTATTCGAGGCATCGTGACGACACCGGGCAGTCCCGGCAGATCTTCCGTGCCCGGTCGACTCCGACACCATCACTCGGGAAGAACGCCGCCGGCGGATACAGGCGGCAATTGCCCGCCGCCATCCACGCCGTGGGCGAGTCGGGGTCCGGCTCGACGACGCACAGCTCGAGCGGCCGGCCGAATTCGTTGGTGGCACCCGCGTCGGTGACGGTGTCGTCGGGCGTGGCCGCCTCGTCGCTCACCGCAGCATCGTGTCGCCGAGAGCGCAACGTTCGCTTGATCATGGGAAGTCCTTCCTGGATGCGAACGCTCGGGGAGGCCCGCATTCCGCCTTCGTCATGGTGTAGACGTTCCCAGTGCCCATTCGGTTCCCGTTGAAACCGAAAGTTTCGTTGTCGACTGGTCCCGCCAGGGTCGAGGTCGTCTTGATATTGACGCTGCAGTGTAACCCATTTGTAATGTTTCGTCCAGCACCTGCCGACGCGAGCCCCGCCGGAGCGCCCTCGGCGAGCCTGCCCGGGCGCGCCGAGTGACGGGTAGAGTCCCGTCCCATGACCGACGTGGCCGAGACGCAACCACCGCGAGCGCATGCGCGAATCGTGTACCACGGCCCGGTGGCTCCCCACTGGGAGGTCTACGGCGACTGGGGCGACCGGCAACTCCTCGACGAGTTCCGCGCCCGGGTGCTCGCCCGGCTCGTGCTGCTGCCCCGTGACGATCCGCAGTTCCGCCGCAACCGCGAACGGATCGTCCGTGACGCCGAACGCGAGCTGATCACCCTCGAGTGGGACCTCGGCCGCACCGACGACGAGTTCTGAACCCGTCGACGATCGCCGACGAGATGGCCGACGAGCGATTCCTCAGCCGGGAACTCAGCTGGATCGCGTTCAACGAGCGAGTCCTCGAGCTCGCGTCCGAGCCGGGGATCCCGCTGCTCGAGCGGGCGAAGTTCTGCGCGATCACCTCGACGAACCTCGATGAGTTCTTCCAGGTGCGTGTCGCCGGGCTCAAGGACCAGATCGTCGCCGGCATCGACCGGGCCTCGATGGACGGACGCACGCCCACACAGCAGCTCACCGCCATCGGGGAGTTGATCCCGCCGCTCGTCGAACGCCTCGACGCGGCGTTCCTCGACCGCCTCGTGCCCGAACTGCGGGCCAAGGGGATCGACATCGTGTCGTACGCCGACACGACGCTGGACGAACAACGCGCCGCTCGACACGTTCTACGACGAGCGGGTCTTCCCGGTCCTCACGCCGCTCGCCGTCGATCCCGGGCACCCGTTCCCGTACATCTCCGACCTCGCGCTGTCGCTCGCGGTCACCGTGGCCGATCCGGAGACCGGCGACCGGCGGTTCGCCCGGCTCAAGGTGCCGAACGTGTTCCCGCGGCTCGTCCGTGTGGCGCCCGGCCGCTATCTGCCGGTCGAGCAACTCATCGCCGCCCGGCTCGACCGGTTGTTCGTCGGCATGGTGATCGAGGAGTGGGCGCCGTTCCGCGTCAGCCGCAACGCCGACCTGACGCTCGAGGAGGAGGAGGCCGACGACCTGCTCGAAGCGGTCGAGATGGAACTGCGCCGTCGCCGGTTCAAGCGGGCGGTCCGTCTCGAGGTCGCCCACGACGTGAGCGAGGACCTGCTCGGGCTGCTGGTGCGCGAGCTCGAACTCACGCCCGCCGACGTGACGTTCCACCGGTCGCCGATCGACCTCAGCTGCCTGTGGGAACTGCTCGAACTCGAACGTCCCGATCTGAAGGACCCGCCGTGGCCGCCGGTCACCGCCGGACGCATCGCCGCCGCCGAGGCCGGCAACCGACCGGTGTTCGACGTCGTCCGCCACCGCGCGCTGCTCGTGCATCACCCCTACGAGAGCTTCTCGACGCAGCGTCGAGGCGTTCATCAGCCAGGCTGCCGACGACCCCCGGGTGCAGTCGATCAAGATGACCCTGTACCGCGCCGGTGGCGACAGCGCCATCATCCGCGGCCTGATCCGCGCCGCCGAACGCGGCGTGCAGGTGGCCGTGCTCGTCGAGCTGAAGGCGCGCTTCGACGAGGCGACCAACGTCCAGTGGGCGCGGCAGCTCGAACGCGCCGGCGTGCACGTCGTCTACGGCATGGTCGGTCTGAAGACGCACTCCAAGGTCGTGCTCGTCGTTCGTGACGACGGCGACCGGCTCCGTCGGTACTGCCACATCGGCACGGGCAACTACAACTCGAAGACGGCCCGGATCTACGAAGACCTCGGGATCCTCACGTGCGACGCCGACATCGGTGCCGATGCGGCGCAGTTGTTCAATCACCTCACCGGATACAGCCGCACCGACGACTACTGCACGCTCCTCGTGGCGCCCCGCGATCTCAAGCGGCAGATCGTCGACCTGATCGAGCACGAGTCGTCGTTCGGGTCCGACGGATCGATCACGTTGAAGTGCAACGGGATCGCCGACGAGGACGATCATCGACGCCCTCTACGCGGCGAGCCAGGCCGGAACGCAGATCGACATGCTCGTGCGCGGTGTCTGCTGTCTGCGCGCCGGCGTGCCGGGTCTGTCGGAGAACATCCGCGTCCGCAGCGTGCTCGGCCGGTTCCTGGAGCACAGCCGGATCTATCGATTCGCGCACGGCAACGTGATCGCCGACGGGCCCGAGCGCACCCGTGTGGCGGGAGCGGTCGCCGACGCGATCCACCTCATCGGCTCGGCCGACCTGATGCCGCGCAACCTGCTCCGGCGGGTGGAGGTGCTCGTGCCGATCATCCATCCCCGGCACACGGCGTGGCTCGATCAGGCGTTGACGTTCGGCCTCGACGACGACGTGGTCGCGTGGGAGCTGCGCTGCGACGACAGCTGGGAGCGCGTGCGGGCCGCTCGACGAGTTCGTCCCCCACCCGCAGGAACGCATGTACCGCTGGACGCTCGAACAGCAGCTCCAGGGTCGCGTCTGACGTTTCATCGGCTCCTGGGTGGAGCTGGGCGAGCACAGTTTGCCGTCCGGACAACCATTGTTCATCTCCCGTCCACCTGCGCCCGGGTGCCGGTTCACCTTCGATCCCTACCGTCGCGCTGTCGATTCGGAACGATCCGAACGACAACCCGTGAACAGTCAGATGAACCGACCCCCAAGGAGTCACCGCGTGAACAGTTCCAAGCGCCGAATCTTCGCAGGCGCCTTTGCGCTCGCTCTCGTTGCCGCCGCCTGCGGCAGCGACGACGACAGCAGCAGCGACGCGACCGACGCGCCCGCCGCGTCGGATGCCCCGGCCGCCAGCGAGGCGCCCGCCGCCACCGATGCGCCCGCCGGCACCGACGCACCAGCGTCGTCCGACGCTCCGGCCGGCACCGACGCCGACGCCGGGGCCCCGGCCGAGCCGGTGTCCGGCACCCTGATCGGCGCCGGCTCGTCGGCGCAGCAGGCCGCGATGGCCGGCTGGCAGGCCGGCTTCCAGACGGCGAATCCCGACGCGACGGTCGAGTACGACCCGGTGGGTTCCGGCGGCGGACGCGAGACCTTCCTCGCCGGCGGCTCCGACTTCGCCGGCTCCGACGCTCCGCTCAAGGACGAGGAGTTCACGACATCGGTCGACACCTGCGCCGGCGACCAGGGCGCGATCAACCTGCCCCACTACATCTCGCCGATCGCCGTCGCCTACAACCTCCCCGGCGTCGACGACCTGAACCTGTCGCCGGAGGTCCTCGCCGGCATCTTCACCGGAGCGATCACGACGTGGGACGACCCGGCGATCGCCGCCGACAACCCCGACGCCGATCTCCCGTCGACGGCGGTCAACGCCGTCCACCGCTCGGATGACTCCGGCACCACCCAGAACTTCACCGACTACCTCAGCGCGACGGCTCCCGACGTGTGGACCTACGGCGCCATCCAGACGTGGGACACCGACGGCCCCGGCGGCGGCGAAGGCGCGCCGCAGACCTCGGGTGTCATCTCGGCCATCAGCGCCGGCGAGGGCTCGGTCGGATATGCCGATGCCTCGCAGCTCGGTGATCTCTCCGCCGCCAGCATCAAGGTCGGCGAGGAGTGGGTGCCCGTCAGCCCCGAGGCGGCGGCCAAGCTGATCGACGTGTCGGAGCGTGTGCCGGGCCGCAGCGAGTTCGACTTCTCGTACAAGCTCGCCCGTGACACCACCGAGGCCGGCGTCTACCCGCTGGCGCTCGTCAGCTACCACATCGTCTGCCTGCAGTACGACGACCAGGCCAAGGTCGACCTCGTGAAAGCCTTCATGACGCTACGTCGGCTCGGAAGAGGGCCAGGCCGCCGCCGCCGAGGCTGCCGGTTCGGCCCCGATCTCCGCCGACGTCCAGACGCAACTCGAAGAAGCGATCAGCCAGATCAGCGTCGGTTCCTGAGGCTCGCCTCCCGAACCCTTGAATCCCCAGTGGTGGGCGGGCCGGACGATCCGGCCCGCCCACCACGGTCCCAATTGAAGTAGCCAATCATCCCGACCACCATCTGGTCCTTGCCAGGAGACAGCTCTTGACCACAGTCCACCTACCGACGGAGGAACAACCCGTCAGCGGCGAATCCGAATCGACCAGCCGGCTCGGTGACCGGCTGTTCGGCGGCATCGCCACGGGCGCCGGCATCCTGATCCTCGTCACGCTGGCGGCGGTGGCGATCTTCCTGCTCGCCGAAGCGGCGCCCTCGTTCATCAACGCCGACGAATTCACCGAATCGTTCACCTCATACGTCGCCCCACTCGTGTTCGGCACGATCTGGGCAGCGTTCCTGGCCCTGCTCATCGCGATGCCGTTCGCCGTGGCCGTGGCGCTCTTCATCAGCCACTACGCGCCGCGTCGCATCGCCCGGGTCCTCGGCGACTTCATCGACCTGCTCGCCGCCATCCCGAGTGTCGTCTACGGCATCTGGGGCATCAGCGTGCTGGCGCCGATCCTGGCCCGCAGCGTCTACCCGTGGCTCGAGGACAACCTCGGATTCATCCCGTTCTTCAAGGGGCCGGCGTCGTCGTCGGGCCGGACGATCATGACCGCCGCGATGGTGCTCGCCGTCATGATCCTGCCGATCATCACGGCCATCTCGCGGGAAGTCTTCCTCCAGACCCCACGGTTGCACGAGGAGGCGTCGCTGGCCCTCGGGGCGACCCGTTGGGAGATGATCCGCCAGGCCGTGCTCCCGTACGGTCGGTCGGGCGTGATCAGCGGCGCGATGCTCGGGCTCGGTCGTGCCCTCGGCGAGACGATGGCGGTCGCCATCATCCTGTCGCCGGCCGACGTCATCACGTTCAACGTCATCAGCAACCAGAACCCGAACACGATCGCCGCCAACATCGCCCTCAAGTTCCCCGAGTCGTCCGGGCTCGACGTGAACCGCCTGATCGCCACCGGACTGGTGCTGTTCGTCATCACGTTCGGCGTCAACATCCTCGCTCGCCGCGTCGCCAACGCCGGATTCTCGGGGAGGGAAGGATGAGCATCGCCACCGCGGAACGCCCGACGGCGGTCCCGCCGTCACCGAACGGTTCGATGGTCCACGGAACGCTCGGCCGGGGCCTGCACATCGGCATCGGCCTGGGTGCTGTCGCCCTCGGCGCGCTCTCCTGGGTTCCTCAGGGAGCGCCGAACTGGGCTCGCTGGATCGTCGTCGGCATCGTCGCCTACTGCGTCGGCATCTACACCGCATCCCGCCGGATCGAGGGCAAGCGCCGTGCCACCGACCGCTTCGTCACCGCGGTCGTCACGTGCGCCTTCGGCGTGGTGGCGTTTCCGCTCGTGTCGGTGGTGTGGACGGTCGTGTCGAAGGGCGCCGCCCGTTTCGACACCGAGTTCTTCACCTCCGACATGCGCAGCGTCGTCGGTGAAGGCGGCGGTATCTCGCACGCCATCGTCGGCACGATCCTCGTCACCCTGGTGGCGGCGATCATGTCGGTTCCGTTGGGCGTGTTCACCGCGGTCTATCTCGTCGAGTACGGCGGCAAGAGCCGCCTCGCCAAGGCGATCACGGCGATGGTCGACGTGATGACGGGTATCCCCTCGATCGTTGCCGGTCTGTTCGCCTACGCCCTCTTCGTGCTGGCGTTCGGTCCCGGCACACGCTCGGGCCTCGCCGGTGCCGTGGCCCTCGCCGTCCTCATGACTCCGGTGGTCGTGCGCTCCAGCGAGGAGATGCTGCGGCTCATCCCGAACGAACTCCGCGAGGCATCACTCGCGCTCGGGGTGCCGAAGTGGAAGACCGTCACCAAGGTCGTGATCCCCACCGCGATCTCGGGCATCATCACCGGCGTGACCCTCGCGGTCGCCCGGGTCATCGGAGAGACCGCACCGCTGCTCGTCACGGCCGGCCTCGCCCAGGGGATGAACAAGAACCCGTTCGACGGCCGCATGACCACGCTGCCGGTGTTCATCTACTACCAGTACGTCCAGCCCGGCCTACCCCCCGAGGCCGGGCAGGACCGGGCATGGACGGCAGCATTGGTCCTCATCTTGATGGTGATCGTGCTGTTCGTCCTTGCCCGCATCCTCTCCACCATCCTCAAGCCGAAGGGACTGCGCTGACGCCATGTCCGACATCCGAACCACCCCCACCACCCCCACGGCCCGCGCCACGGGCGACGCGCCGGACCCGCTGACCTACGATGGGCCGGTCGGCCCGACGAACGGAGATCGAGGAATGAGCGAGCAGACCGAGGAGGTTGTGGCCGTCGACGACCTGCGACCCTCCATGTCAGCCACCGACGACGAGCGAATCATCGTGCGTGACCTCAACATCTACTACGGCGACTTCCTGGCGGTGCAGGGCGTCGACATGGACATCGAGCCGCGGTCGGTCACCGCGCTGATCGGACCGTCGGGCTGCGGCAAGTCGACGTTCCTGCGATCGCTCAACCGCATGCACGAGGTGATCGACGGCGCCCACGTGAAGGGATCGGTACGGCTCCATGGGCTCGACCTGTACGGGCCGGGCGTCGACCCCGTGGCCGTGCGACGCAAGGTCGGCATGGTGTTCCAGCGGCCGAACCCGTTCCCGACGATGTCGATCGCCGACAACGTGTTGGCGGGCAAGCGGTTGAACAGCAAGCGGATCAAGAAGGACGAGGCCGAGGATCTGGTCGAGAAGTCGCTGCGCGGTGCCAACCTGTGGAACGAGGTGAAGGATCGTCTCGCCAAGCCCGGTTCGAGCCTGTCCGGTGGACAGCAGCAGCGGCTGTGCATCGCCCGCGCGATCGCCGTCGAGCCGGACGTGTTGTTGATGGATGAGCCGTGTTCGGCGCTCGACCCCATCTCCACGCTCGCCATCGAGGCGTTGATGAACGAACTCAAGCAGACGTACACGATCGTGATCGTCACGCACAACATGCAACAGGCCGGCCGCGTGTCGGACCGGACGGCGTTCTTCAGCATCGACGGGACCGGGCAGCCCGGGCACGTCGTCGAGATGGACGACACGACCACGATCTTCTCCAACCCCCAGCGAGCAGGCGACGGTCGACTACGTGACAGGGCGGTTCGGCTGATGGCGACCGACCTGCGCGCCGACTACCACGAGCAACTCGACGACATCCAGACGGGCATCGCCCGAATGTCGGCGGGGGTCACCGAGCTCGTGCCACGGGTCACCGACATCCTGCTCGAGAGCGATCTCGAGAGCGCCGAGTACGTGATCCTCGGCGACGACGCCTACGACCAGAAGGCGGTCGAGCTGGAGGAGGCGTGCTTCCGGATCATCGCCCTCCAGGCGCCGGTCGCGGTCGACCTGCGCGCGGTCGTGTCGGCGATCAAGATCGTCGCCGACGTCGAGCGCTCGGCCGACCTCTGCGTCAACATCTGCAAGGCCGCCCGGCGGATCTACGGGCACAGCTCGACCCGCACCTGCGCGGCGTGATCCAGAAGATGGGCAACCAGGCCCAGGCCCTGTTCAAGGAGGCGACCGAGGCGTACCTCAACCTCGACGGGCCCCGTGCGGCCGCGCTGCGCGACATGGACTCCTACCTCGACGACCTCCATCGGCAGTTCATCCAGATCATCTTCGAGAGTCACGCCGCCGGCAACATCGACCTGCAGGTGGCGGTCCAGCTCGCGGTGGTGGCCCGGTTCTACGAGCGGATCGGCGATCACGCCGTGAACATGGGCGACCGCACGCAGTACATCGTCAGCGGCTGGGTGCCGACGCGGCCCTACGCCGAGAGCGACAACGATCCGCCCACGGCGTCGCAGTTGTCGCGCCCCGAGTGATGGCGTGACCGTGATCGGTCTGGTGCTCGCCCTCGCGGTCGGCATCGGCATCGGAGCGTGGGTCGGACTCGGGGCCGGTCGCCGCCGATCGGTTCGCCGCCCGCTCCGGCCGCCTCCGCCCCGCCACCCGACCCGGTGGTGCCCGAACGCATCGCTCCGGCGCTCGACACCGCCCGCCGCGATGCCGATCGGTCGGGCGCCGAGAACGCGGCGCTGTTCCGCGATGCGCTGCAGCACCTCGACATCGGCGTCGTCGTGTGTTCGCCGACGGGGAAGATCGTGTACCGCAACGATTCCGCCACGATCTTGCAGGGCACGCACATCGGCGTGCTCGTGGAGGAGCACATCGAGTCGAACCTGGCGGCTGCCCGGCGGGGTGAGCGGACCACCCGCCTCGTCGAGCTGCACGGCCCGCCGCGCACGTGGCTGGCGATCCAGGCCGAACCCCTGCCCGCCGGCGGTGCGGTGGTCACCACCCAGGACGTGAGCGCGCGGCATGCGCACCGACGCGATGCGCACCGACTTCGTCACGAACATCTCCCACGAGTTGAAGACTCCCGTCGGCGCGCTGGCGGTGCTCGCCGATGCGATCGACGGTGAGACCGATCCCGAGGTCGTGCATCGTGTGCTGCAGCGGATCGTCACCGAGGCGCACCGCGCCGTCAACACCATCGACGACCTGCTGCGACTGTCGCAGATCGAGTCGGCGCGCACCGACGACGAGGTCATCGAGCTCGCCGGTGTGGTGCAGTCGGCGATCGGTCGGGGCCGGCATGCCGACAGTGGACGTGGGGTCCAGGTGATGGCGATCGACCCTCCCGAGCCGATCCGGGTGTTCGCCGACGGCCGCCAGCTCACCTCGGCGATCGGCAACCTCGTCGAGAACGCCGTGAAGTACAGCAAGTCGGGCGGGGTCGTGCAGGTCCGGAGCCGAGTCGCCGGGCCGTGGGTGGAGATCATGGTGGCCGACCAGGGAATCGGGATCCCCGAGCGCGACCTCGACCGGATCTTCGAGCGCTTCTACCGGGTCGACAAGGCCCGCAGCCGCGACACAGGTGGCACGGGCCTCGGCCTCGCCATCGTGCAGCACGTCGCCTCCAATCACGGCGGCGACGTGCAGGTGTCGTCCGAGGAAGGCGAGGGCTCGACGTTCGTGTTCCGCCTGCCGGCCTCGCTCGTCGTCGCGGACGACGCCTCGACCGACGGGCACGACGCAACGGGCAACGACACGGAAACGGAGATGTCCGAATGAGCGAAGCCACGATCTTCGTGGTCGAGGACGAGGCGAGTTTCGTCGAGGCGCTGTCGATCGGGTTGCGGCGCGAGGGCTTCGACGTCGTGGTGGCCGTCGACGGTGCCGAGGCGCTCGACCGGTTCGACGAGGTGCGGCCCGATCTGGTGCTGCTCGACGTGATGCTGCCGAAGGTGACGGGCCTGGAGGTGTGCCGGCAACTGCGCAAGCGGACGCAGGTCCCGATCATCATGGTGACGGCGAAGAGCGCCGAGATCGACACCGTGGTCGGCCTCGAGGTCGGCGCCGACGACTACGTCACCAAGCCGTACCGCATCCGCGAGCTGGTCGCCCGCATCCGGGCCGTGCTGCGCCGCGCCGAGACGACGGGTCCGGTGTCGACGTTGGCGCCCGGCACGATCGAGGTCGGCGACGTGCGTCTCGACCCGGACGAGCACCGGGCGTCGGTGAGCGGTGCCGACGTCTCGCTGCCGCTGAAGGAGTTCGAACTCCTCCATCTGCTCCTCGCCAATGCCGGCCGGGTGCTGCCCCGCGAGACGCTGATCGACCGCGTGTGGGGGACGGACTACGTGGGCGACACGAAGACCCTCGACGTGCACGTGAAGCGCCTGCGGTCGAAGATCGAACCCGACCCCGCCAACCCCACCCGCATCGTCACCATCCGCGGCCTCGGCTACAAGTACGAACGGGTCTGACCGGCCGAACCGGAGCCACCGGAGCCCCCAAATCCCCGTTTGCGTCGGGATTTCTGCGGGACGTCCCGCAGAAATCCCGACGCAAACGTCCGTTCCGTAGTGTGTGGTGGGTGGCAGCGATGGATCGGAGACCGCCGGCGTCGAAGTTCCGCCGGCTCGCGATCACGCATGCCCTGATGATGGGCGGCGACGCGGCGATGGTCGTCGCGCTCGCCGACTCGCTCTTCTTCAACATCGATCTCGACGCGGCGCGGTCGCGGGTGATGCTGTTCCTGCGCGTTGAGCTTCGCGCCGTTCCTCGTGATCGCGCCGTTGATCGGCCCCCTGATCGACCGGGTCGCCGGAGGGCGCCGGCTGGTGATCCAACTCGATCGCCGCGGCCCGCGTCGTGCTGATGATCCTCATGGCGAGCAACATCGACAACCTCGCGCTGTTCCCACTCGTGTTCGCCTCGCTGGTGCTGCAGAAGACGTACCTCGTGTCGAAGTCGGCGCTCGTGCCGTCCACGGTGCGGACCCACGACGAACTCGTCGAGGCGAACTCGAAGCTCGGCCTGATCGCCGGGATCACCGGAGCGGTGGCGGTCGTGCCGGCCGGCATCCTCCTGAAACTTGCCGGCGCACCGGCCACGCTCTGGTACGGCGCGATCATCTTCGGCGCTGCCGTGTTCGCCGCCACCCGGCTGCCGCCGGAAGTCGTCGCCGAACACGATGCCGACCAGGCGGAGACGAACGAGTTGGCCGCATCGAGCCTCCAACTCGGAGCGATCGCCATGACCGTCCTGCGGGCCATCGTCGGCTTCACGTTCTTCCACCTCGCGTTCTGGCTGCGCTCGCAGGATCACGGCGCGGTGTGGTTCGGCGCCGTCGTGGGCGTGGCCGCGCTGGCATCGATCGTCGGCAATGCCATCGCCCCCAAGGTGCGCCAGCGGCTGAGCGAGGAGTCGATGCTGACCGTCTGTCTCCTCGTTTCGGCCGGCACCGGGCTCGCGGTGTCGGTGCTCGGTGGCCCGGTCGGCGCGGTCATCCTCGCCGCGATCTTGAACCTGGCGGCGGCGCTCGGCCGACTGAGTTTCGAGAGCATGGTGCAGCGCGACGCACCAGGCGCCAACCAGGGACGGGCGTTCGCCCGCTTCGAGTCGCGATTCCAATTGGCGTGGGCGGTCGGGGCGTTCATCGCCGTCGCCGTTCAGGTGCCGGGAAAAGTGGGCTTCCTCATCGTCGGGGTGGTCGCCGGGGTGACGATGCTCTACGTGATCGCCCGGCGGAACGGGCGCGACTTCAGTGGCCGCTCACTCGGGCGAGCCAAAGGCCAGGCGCCTCGATCTCGTTCGGCGTCGGGATGGCCGAAGCCGAGGTGAACAACGGCGCGAGGCCGTTCTCGCCGGCGCGGTCGACGACGCCCTGGACGAACTGCTTGCCGCGTGCCGTCTGCTCGACGCCGAGCCGGATGCCGAGCAGGCGTTCGACGAAGATGTCGTCGGGCGTCGTCTCGGCGCGGCGACGCCGGGCCGCCTCGGCGATCTGCAATGCGTTGCCGCCGATGACGCGCACGGCGACGGCGTCGACCACCCAGTCGATCACGCCGATCGTGACGGCCACCGCCGTGTCGAGGAGCGGCTCCATGTCGATCTGCTCCTGCGAACGGACCGCACCGAGGAGGACCTCGGGGTCGCCGAACGCCGCCTGCATCGCCGCCATCGGATCGGTGCCCGCGACGTCGAACGAGGTGAGCTTGTCGGTGATCGCCGACGGGTCGGGACGGAAGGCGCCGACGTGGCGCTGCACGAGCGAACGGAGGTGGTCGGCGATGTGGGGGATCGAGAACAGCGTCAGCCCGGCGAGCTCGTGGGAGATCACCCACAGGCGCATCTCGTCGAGGTGGATCGACCAGTCGGACGCGAACTGGTCGATCGTCGAGGGCACGAACACGAGCGCCGGCGTCGCCCGGGGGATCGGCAGGTCGTAGACGCCGAACGCGCTGCGGGCGAGGTTGCCGACCATCGAGCCGACGCTCATGCCGAGCATCGCGGGCGCCATCATCCGGCCGAGGCCGGCCATCATCTGGGCCATCGGATCGTCGTCGGCGGTGGCGGGGAGATCGTCGGAGGGTCCGAGCGACGTGGCGAGGTCGGTGAACAGCGGCCGGTAGGCCTCGAGCGTCTGCAGCGCCCACTGCTCGGGTGTGGCCACCGATGGTTCGACGGTGGGCACGTCGAGTTGCATCACGTCGCTGACGTGGAGGCGGGCGATGTCGGCGAGCTCGGCGTACTTGATGCGCACGCTCGGGTCGACGTTCGGCGGGGTCGCGGCGCCCGAGGATCCGGGGAGCATGCTGCCGCCCGAGGCCGACAGCAGCGCGAACTGGCGAGCGGCATCCCAATTGAGCGGACCCTGCCCTGACAGCGCTTTGGCGAGGTCGCCGAACATCGGCAGCCCGGCGAAGGGGTTGATGGCATCGTTCGGATCGTCGTCATCGGCCACGAGGTCGATGTTACGGCCGTGGAAGACATGGTGTGCCTCGGGCCGTAACGTTGCCGCATGTCCGTCGCGCTGTCACCGGCCCTCGCACCGCGGGTGGCGCTGTCGGGCGCGGCGAGCCCGCTCGGCGAACGGGTGGTCAGGCGGCTCGGCGAGACCGGAGCACACGTCGAACTGCTCGATCTCGACGAACTGACCGTCGGGGGCCGTCTCGGCGAGATGGACGCCGTCGACGTGATCGTCGATCTCGGCAGCAGCGACTACGACTCACGGGCGGCCCAACGGGAGAGCACGACGTGGTTCACGGCGGCCACGCTCGCCGCCGCCGACGCGACGCACGCCCACCACGTGGTGTTCGTGTCGTCGGCGATGGTCTACGGCGCATCGTCGAACAACGCGGTGCCGCTCACCGAGGAAGCAGTACTGCGCCCCGACGTCGAGTTCGTGTTCGCCCGCCAGCTCGCGTCGGCCGAGGAGCTGGTCGAGCAGTGGCGGCTGGCGCGAGCCGATCGATCGACCACCGTGCTCCGTCCGGCCATCGCCGTGGCGAGCGACGGCAGCTCGCGGCTCGCCACGGCGTACGTGTCGGGCCTCGGCCGCCGGCTCGCGGAGGACGACCCGCCGTCACAGTTCCTGCATCTCGACGATCTCGCCGCGGCGATCGCGACCGCGGTCGAACGTCGGCTCGACGGCGTGTTCAACGTCGCGCCGGACGGCTGGGTGCAGGGCGAACGGGTACGTGCGCTGTCAGGCGAACGTCCACGCCTCCCGTTGCCCGACCGGGCGGCGGAGTGGGTCAGCCGCTTGCGCTGGCGGTTCCAACGCGGTCCGATCCCGCCCGGGCTGCGGTCGTACACGCTCGAGTCGTGGGTCGTCGCCAACGGCCTGCTGCGCAGCAGCGGGTGGGCGCCGACGGTCACGAACGAGCAGGCCTACGTCGAGAGCACCGAGTCGAAGTGGTGGACGATGATCTCGCCCAAACGGCGCCAGGAACTGATCCTCGGTGGCGGCGTCGCGGCGGCCTTGTCGGCGGTTGCGGTCGCCGTGCTGTTCGGCCGGCGGAGCTATCGCCGGCGGCGGTCGCTGCGCGGTCGCTGACCGTTCAGTCGTCGGATCGGCCGGCGGACTCGACGAGTTCACCGTCGTCGACGCGGGCAACGAGGGCCCCGTCGAGATCGACCACGATCGCCCCATCGGGCATGGGCATCTCCTGCACGTCGGCCCAGGTGCAGTGAACCGTCACGTCGTCGGTCTGGACCATCACCTGTTCCCTCGCGGTCGGTAGATCCTCGGCGACGCGCGGTCGGTGGCTCGTGAACTGCGGCGCCGATGCGATCTCGTTCGGGATCGCGATGAGGCTGGCCAGCAGCAGCGCCGGGACCGACACCCGCGTCGTATCGGCTTCGGGCCGGACGATCGCGACGGGGGTGGTGACGACGAAGGCCGGCATCGTGGTGGCGGTCATGCTCGACGTCGGATCCGCCGACCGCGGGGTCGTCGCCACGACCAGCACCGCGATCATCACCACCACCAGCGTCCCGGTCGTGACGACCAGCGCGAGGCCGTGACCTCGCTGCTGCGCCGGCCACGGGTCGGCGCTGGGCCCCAGTTCGGAGGGGTGTCGCCACGTCCGTTCGTGCGGGGGAAGTGGGCCGGGTTCCACGAGTTGAGCATCGTAGTTCGGCCATCGGCGTGACGGTCCGCGGGCAACACGTGCCAGACCGGCGCCGCCGTAACTGATCGCCATCGGATGGTCGGTACCATCGCACGGGTGAGTGGCCGCATCGAGACGAAGTCCGACCAGGACTGGCTCGTCCTCACCGCCGACGAACTGTCGGTGGGAACGGCCTACGACTGGGCGATCCGGCCCGACTGCGGCGCAGTCGTGGTGTTCAGCGGAACGGTCCGCGACCACGCCGAGGGCCGCGAGGGGGTCGAACACCTCACGTACGAGGCCTACGAGGCCCAGGTGTTGGAGCGCTTCGCCGAGATCTGCGCCGAGACCCGCCGCCGTTGGCCCGACACCGGACGCATCGTGGTGTGGCACCGGACCGGCCGGCTCGTCGTCGGCGAGTCGTCGGTCGTCACGGTCGTGTCCGCCCCCCACCGGGCCGAGGCGTTCGAGGCCGGACGGTTCACGATCGACGCCCTCAAGGAGTCGGCGCCGATCTGGAAGCACGAGGTGTGGGCCGACGGTGCCGATTGGGGCACCGGCGCGAGCGGCATCACCCCAGCCAGCGACATCGGAGCGAGCGGCATCGCCGGGGCGATTGGCGATCGGGTCGGTGGGGTCTGAGTGAACGCCGGCATCGTCATCCTGGTGGCCGTCGCCCTCGCGGCGGTGGTGCTGATCGTCGCCACCTACCTGCGCCGCCGGACGCCCGACGACCACGTCGATTCGTTCCGCCGCCAGATCGACGCGCTGTCACCGCAGGCGCGCCGGCCCACGATCAACAAGATGAACCCACCCGAACCATCACCGGCGGACGATGATGGTGACGATGCCCCGTGACGCCCGCCATTCGATGACCCCTGCGCCACGTGGAGGTCACCATGGCGCGTGACCTCGCCATCGACCTCGGGACCGCCAACACGCTCGTGTACATGAAGGGCCGCGGCATCGTGCTCAACGAGCCGTCGGTCATCGCGCTCAACCGGCAGACCGGCGAGGTGCTCGCCACCGGCCGCGAGGCGTGGCAGATGATCGGCCGGACACCCGGTTACATCGTGGCGGTCCGTCCGTTGCGCGGTGGCGCGATCACCGACTTCGAGATCACCGAGCGCATGATCCGCCTGCTGCTCCAACGGGTCGGCGTCAGCCGCTTCACCCGGCCGAAGGTCGTGATCTGCGTCCCGTCGGCCATCACCGAGGTCGAACGTCGAGCCGTCACCGACGCCGCTCGTCGCGCCGGCGCGGCCGATGCGAACCTGATCGAACAGCCGATGGCCGCGGCGATCGGCGCCGATCTTCCGATCGACGAGCCGGTCGGCAACATGGTCATCGACATCGGCGGCGGCACGAGCGAGACCGCCGTCATCAGCCTCGGTGGCATCGTGGCGCTCGAAGCGGTGCGCGTCGGATCGTTCGACATCGATGCGGCGATCCAGAACTACGTGCGCCGCGAGCACGGGATCGCGATCGGCGAACGCACCGCGGAGGAGATCAAGGTCGCCATCGGATCGGCCGATCCGACCCACGACGAGAACCAGGCCGAGGTGCGGGGCCGCGACCTCATGTCGGGGCTGCCCAAGACGGTGCTGCTGACGCCCGAGGAGGTGCGGTTCGCGATCGAGGACGTCATCTCCTCGATCGTGGCGTCGGTGATCCGCTGCCTGTCGAAGGCGCCGCCGGAACTGTCGCAGGACTTTCTCGTGCGTGGCATGTACCTCGTCGGCGGCGGCGGACTGCTCCGCGGTCTGGCGGAGCGCATCGAGCGGGAGACCGAGGTGCCGGTGCGCATGTCGAACGTGCCGCTCGAGGCCGTGGTGCTCGGCGCCGGTCACGTGATCGAGCACTACGAGGCGCTGAAGGGCATGTTCATGGGAGCCCGGCGCTGACGTTCGAGCCGCTGTCCGCGGACGTGGCGGCCGAGCTCCGAGCGGGGTTCGATCGCATCCGCGCTGGACCTCGCGCTGCCGGGTGACTTTCCGGCGGACGTGCTCACCGAGGCGGATCGTGCCGCCGACGCGGTGCTGGCGGATCTCTTCGCGCCGGTCGATGGAGAACGGCCGATCGATCGGCGAGACGTCGACTTCGTCACGCTCGACCCGATCACGAGCACCGACCTCGACCAGGCGTTCTTCATCGAGATGGACGCCGACGACGTGGTGCTGTCGTACGCCATCGCCGACGTGGCGCGCTTCGTCGAACCCGGCGGCGCGATCGACCAGGAGGCGTGGCGACGGGGTGTCACCGTCTATCTCCCCGACGGCCGGTCCACCTTGTACCCGCGGCGCCTTTCCGACGACGCGGCGAGCCTGCTGCCCGACGTCGAACGACCGGCGATCGTGTTCCGTGTGCGGATCCGCCCCGACGGCGGCGGTGCGCCCTCGACGCCGTCGAGCGTTCGGTCATCCGGAGCCGGGCGAAGCTGGCCTACGTCACGGTGACCCTCGCTGATCTCCCGCCGGCATTTCCCGAGCTGGCCCGTCGCATCGAGCTCGCCGAGGCGGCCCGCGAAGCCGACCGCATCGAATCACCCGAGCAGGAGGTGATCCGGCGCGAGTCGGGATTCGATGCTCCGCTTCCGGCCAAGGCGGGAAATCGAACGGCAGAGCGCGGCGCTGTCGTTGGCGACCAACATGGCGGTGGCCGACCGGCTGCTCGCCGCGCGGACCGGTCTGTTCCGGACGATGAACGGGGTCGACGACGCGCAGCTGCGCCGCCTGCATCACATCGCTCGTGCGTTCGGGCTCGACTGGCACGCCGGGGTGCCACTCGGCGACTACCTCCGCACGCTCCCCGAGGATGACCCGCGCACCGGTGCGTTCCAGCTGGCGGTGCGCCGCTCCGGTGGCAGCGCCCGCTACGAGCCCTACCGCGAGGGGGTGGTGCCGTGGCACGCGGCGGTCGCCGCCACCTACTGCCACGCCACGGCGCCACTGCGCCGGCTCGGTGACCGGTACGTGATCGAGGCCGCCCGCACTCTGGCCGCGGGTCGTCCGTTGCCGCAACCGCTGGTCGACGCCTTCGAGCAGCTTCCCGCGACGATCGGACCGAGCGAGACGCTCGCCAAACGGGCCGATCGGGAGGCGCTCGATCTCGCCGAGGCGGTCGTGCTCCACGGCCGCGAGGGCGAGGTGTTCGATGCCGTCGTCACCGACGAGGACCAACGCGGCGTCCAGTTCCAGATCGCCGAACCGGCGACGGTCGCACGGGTCTCGGCCCATCGGGTCGACCCGGGCGACTCGATCCGGGTGCGCCTGATGCGCGCCGACACCCTCACCCGCAGCGTCGAGTTCGTCCGCGTCGGCTGAATTCCCGTTGCGATGAGCGAACGGCCCACCCTTCGGTCCGTTCGCTCATCGCAAGGTTGTCAGGCGGGGATGAAGCGGGTGATCTCGCCGTTGTTCGAGATGGCGTAGAGGTCGCCGTCGACACCGGCCGTGATCGCACTGAGACCGGCCAGGTTGCCGATGGTGACGACTCGTGGAGCGGCGGATCCGTCCTGCACCGATGCCGGGTCGAGGCCGAGGATCTCGCCGGTGCAGTAGTCGCCGAAGACGTACCAACCGGCGAGGCCGCCGATGGCATCGGGCGGAGCGACGGCGCCGCCGCTCACCGAACACCCGCCCGAGTCGTGCGAGTACACGTAGACCGGTGCCACGGCACCGTCGGCCGTCTGATCGGCGTTGAACGGCGCGTCGCCTTCGAGCGCGCTCCACCCGAAGCTCGCCCCCTTGCCGGCGTCGACCCCGCCGGTCGCGGCGACGTGGTCGATCTCCTCGAACTGGTTCTGCCCGACGTCGGCGATCCAGAGATCACCGTTCCCCGGGTCGAACGAGAACCGCCACGGGTTGCGCAGTCCGTACGACCAGATCGTCGGGTCGGCGCCGTCGGTGCCGACGAACGGATTGTCCGCCGGTGTGGTGAACGGCTCGCCGTCCGCAGCAGCCGGATCGATGCGCAGGATCTTGCCGAGCCGGGTGGACAGATTCAGCGCATTGCGGTTCGGGTCGCCGCCCGAACCACCGTCGCCCAAGCCGATGTACAGCAGGCCGTCCGGGCCGAAGGCGAGCTGGCCGCCATTGTGGTTCTCGTACGGCTGGTCGACCGTGAGCACCTCGCGGAACGAGGCCAGATCGAACATCGCCGACGCCGGGTCGACGGCGTACTCGGCCACGACCGTGTCGCCATTCGTGTCGGTGAAGTCGACATAGGCCAGATCGAGGGTCGGGTGGAACGCCAGGCCCAGCAGGCCCTGCTCGTTGCCTGCCGACGTGATGCGATCGGACACGTCGAGGACGACCGTCGCGTCGTCGGCGGCGGTCACCGTGCCGTTCTGTCCGATCACGAACAGCCGGCCGTCCGCAGGTCGAACGGCCACGTCGACGGGGCGGGTGAACGTACCGACGGCCTCGAGCCCGACCGATGGCTCGACGAGTGCCGCAGCGGTCGCAGCCGTCGTCTCCGGCGTCTCGGCGGTGGTCGGCGCCGCGCTGTCGGCGGAGGTGTCGACCGGCTCGCTCGTCGCGGCATCGGTCGCATCGGTCGCGGGACGCCGTCGGTCGGTGGTGGGACGGTCTCCAGCGTCTGGGCGGGTTCGACGGCGTCGCTGCCGCTGCTCGAACAGCCGGCCACCGCCAACGCGGCCGCGAGCGAGAGGGTGGCGATGCCGGGAACCGACGGTCGCCGCCCCCGGGAATGCATCAGGGAGCGCGTCACGGCGCGTCTCACTGCTGACCGACTCGTGCCAGACCCTCCTGCACGACACTCACCGCGAGCCGGCCGTCAGCCGTGTAGATCGCCCCGCCGGCGAGTCCACGCGACGACGAGGTCGACAACGCCAGCTGGTCGTACAGGAGCCATTCGTCGGCCCGGAACGGCCGGTGGAACCACATCGCGTGATCGAGGCTTGCCATCTGCATGCCCGGGCTTTCCCAGGACAGCCCGAACGGAAGCACGGTCGTGTCGAGCAATGTCATGTCGCTGGCGTAGGTGACGATGCAGGCGTGGAGCACGGGATCGTCGGGGAGTCGCCCGTCGGCGCGGAGCCAGACGTGCTGCGACCGTGGAGGGCTTGCCCTTCTTGCTGATCGGGTCGCCGTCGACGTAGCGCAGATCGATCGGGCGCGGCCGGTGGTAGAGCTCGCCGAGTTGGTCGGCGTACGGCGCCATACGCGTCTGGAAGTCGGCGAGTTCGTCGGGACGGCCCATCCCCTCGGGCATCACCAGCTGGTGGTCCGGGCCCGGTTCGTCGTCGTGGAAGCTGGCCTGGAGGTTGAAGATCGCCCGACCGTGCTGGATCGCCACGACACGGCGGGTCGAGAAGCTGCGGCCGTCGCGGATGCGATCGACCTCGTACAGGATCGGCAGGGTCGGGTCGCCCGGGCGCAGGAAGTAGGCGTGGAGCGAATGCACCAGGCGGGAGTGCTCGTCGATCGTGCGGGCCGCAGCGACGAGCGCCTGCCCGGCCACCTGGCCGCCGAACACGCGTTGGCGGTTCTCGTCGGGTGAGATCCCGCGGAAGAGATTGACCTCGATCGGCTCGAGATCGAGCAGGGCCACCAGATCGTCGAGCGCCCGTTGTGACGAGACCGGCGACTGGGCCGGTGGGAGTGACGGTTCGGGAGCAGGATCGTCGTTCATGGCCCAGCCATAGTGCCACGCGTGGCCGATCATCTCCCCGACAGGTCGAATCCGTACAGTGACGCCCATGACGTTGCTCGACATGACGCCCGACCAGCTGCTGCACACGACACGTGCCGTGCGCAAGCGCCTCGATTTCACCAAGCCGGTCGGTGACGACGTGATCCGCGAGTGCGTCGCCGCCGCCATGCAGGCGCCGTCGGGCTCGAACAACATGACGATGCGGTTCGTCATCGTGAAGGACGAGGCGAAGCGCGCGGCGATCGGCGACATCTACCGCCAGTGCTTCGACATCTACAAGACGCTGCCCGGCGTGTACGCGGGGTCGATCGCCAAGGACACCGATGTCGAGCAGGCCCAGCAGGACCGCGTGGTCGACTCCGCGCTCTACCTCGCCGACCACATGGGCGAGGCGCCCGCACTCGTCATCGCCTGCACCGCCGGCCGGCTCGACTCCGTGCCGTCGATGATGGCGGTGTCGTCGATGGGCAACGTCCTGCCGGGCATGTGGAACTTCATGCTGGCGGCACGCGCCCGCGGCCTGGGCACGGCGTGGACCACGGTCGGGCTGATGATGGAACAGGCGATCGCCGACGTCGTCGGCATCCCGTTCGCCGAGGTGCAGCAGGCCTGTCTGACGCCGCTCGCCTACACGATCGGCACCGACTTCAAGCCGGCACTGCGGCCCGAACCCGACACGATCATCCACTGGGACACCTGGTGAATCCGCGGATTCAGCGGGCCACGACGCTCGGTTCGTTCCGGCCCCGACCCCAAACGAACCGAACGACGTGCTGACCGCCGAACGGCGCGCCCTGGCGTTGCGCACGAAGGGCTTCATGCCGCCCGACGAGGGCGATGCGCTGTGGGACGCCGCGGTCGCCGCGGCGGGCGCGGTGCCGGGTTCGCCGATGCTCGAGGTCGGCTCGTACTGCGGGCGCTCGACCATCTGGTTGGGCGACGCGGCGGAGCAGACCGGCACGGTCGTGTTCGCCGTCGACCACCACCGGGGTTCGGAGGAGAACCAGGCCGGGTGGGACCATCACGACCGCGAGGTCGTCGACCCGCGAGTCGACAAGATGGACACGCTGCCGTTCTTCCGCGCCGCGATCCACGATGCGGGCCTCGAGGCGTCGGTGCTGGCGATCGTCGGGCGGTCACCGACCGTCGCCGCCACCTGGACCACGCCGTTGTCGTTCCTGTTCATCGACGGCGGGCACGGCGAGGAGCCGGCGCGGCTCGACTACGAGGGGTGGGCGCCCCACGTGGCCATGGGTGGCACGCTGGCGATCCACGACGTGTTCCCCGACCCGGCCGACGGCGGCCGGCCGCCGTACGAGCAGATCTTCGTGCCGGCGCTGGAGTCCGGGCGGTTCCGGCTCCAGTCGGCCACCGGTTCACTGCGCGTGCTGCAACGGGTCGACTGAACGGTCGGCGGCCAGCCGGGTCGGCCGCCGCGCCGCTCAGCGGGTCGCAGCGAGTTCGAACTCGTTGCGCAGGTCCTCGCGGGCCGCGACGATCATGCTGCGCACCTTCGACCGCAGCGTGTCGAGGTCGGCGACGGTCATGCCCTCGGTGTCGACCGGCGGGAGCACGCGGACCTCGGCCTTGGCGTAGCCGAGCCGCCAGTCGTGCTTGCGCAGCGCGTCGCGGGTGCCCCACACGGCGAGCGGCAGGATCGGCACCTGGGCGTCGATCGCCAGCTTGAACGCGCCGGCGTGGAAGTCGCGGAGCTCGCCGGTCTTCGAGCGGGTTCCCTCCGGGAAGATCATCACCGACACCTTCGAGTCGAGACGTTCCCGCGAGGCCACGAGGGCCGCCGACCGGGAGCCGGAGTCACCGCGGGTGAGCGGGATGTCGCGGGCGAGGCGCATCATCCATCCGACGAGCGGGATGCGCAGCATCTCGACCTTCGACATCCACTTCATCTCGGTCGGCAGATGGGAGATCAGGAGGATGTCGACGAAGCTCTCGTGGTTCGACACGACGACGTACGGCCGGCGCATGTCGTCGGGCAGGTCGCCCGACGTCCGGAACGTCCACAGCGGGGTCAGCTTCTGGTGCACCACGGTGAGCTTGCGGAACAGGTAGCCCGCGGCGTACGCGCCGTGATCGAACGGCATCGTGACGAGGCGGGTGACCGCCACCATCGGTGTCCAGACGAGGACGATGACGCCGAGGGCGAACCAGCTCCAGACCGAAAAGACCGTACGGGCGACCGTGGAACGCATGGGTCAGCGAGCTTAGTCCGCAGGCCCGCCCGCGCCTGTCCGCGTGGCCGAGCGTGTGGGCTCAGACGACCGCGGTGCCGGGTGGCGGCGGGACCACGAGCGGATCGTCGTCGGCCACGACGACGGTGTCGGTCTCGGTGACGGGCTCAGGAAGCAGCCGCTTGATGATCGCCAGCAGCGCGATCCCGAGCAGGATGAAGAGCACACCGAGGCCCATCACCAGGAACGCAACGCCGAACGCCAACGACCGACGTGAACAGCGACGCCCGGAGGAACGACGAGTTCATGACAGCGTCGCGGACGCGGGTCGTCCTGCTCGAGCTCGGCGTACGTCTTCCCGTCGGCGATCTCCGCGGCGTGCTCCTTGATGACCTCGGCTTCGGCGTACGCGGTCAGCGGGCCGGTCACGTCCTCGCCGGCGAAGTTCTCGGCGTCGTCCGACACGACGATCTTCTCGTCGGACAGTTCGCTGCTGGACCTGGTAGTAGGTGAAGCCACCGGCGACGATCATGATGGCGCCAGCGACGATCATGATGATCGCGACGATCTTCGGGAACTTGCTCATGGGAACTCCTCTGGTCGGCGGTTCCTTCAACCGTAGTCAGTCGCTGTGCCACGGATGGGCGATGCGGGGAGTTCAGTCGTGTTGCGGAGCGAACAGGTCGGATGCCTGGGTCGTCTGCGTGATGCCGTCGACCGCGAGGAGCACGGCGGCCGCGGTGTAGGACGTGTGCTCGTCGGGAGGGAACAACTCACCCGTCGGGTGCACGACCCCGGTCCAGTAGGCACCATCGGGGCGGCGGTGGTGACGTGTCCACCGCAACAGATCGGTCGCCGTCGACAGGTCGCCGATCGTGGCGAAGGCCAGCGCGCACTCGGCGGTCTCCGACGCGGTCACCCACGGCTCGTCGCTGACGCAACGGATCCCCAATCCCTCCATGGCGAACGTGTCCCAGCCTTCGGCGAGCCGGGTCTTGGCCTCCTCGCCCACGAGCGCGCCGGTGAGGACCGGGTAGTACCAGTCCATCGCCCAGCGCGTCTTGGGTTCGAACGCGGTGAGGTCGGTGCGGATCACCTCGGTCATGCAGTCGGCGGCGGCGATCCATTCCGGGCGCGGCGAGCCGAGCGCGGTGCCGAGCGCGGCGCCACAGCGCAGCGAGTGCTGGATGCTGGCCGTGCCGGTCAGCAGGGCGTAGTCCCACGGCTGGCCGTCGATCTCGACCGCCCACAGCGGAACACCGTCGCTGCGGCGCATCGACAGCACGAACTCGAGTGCCCGCTCGACGTTGGGCCACACGTTCTCGGCGAACCCGCGGTCCCACGTGCTGCGGTAGTGGTGATACACACCGGCGGCGATGTACGCGCAGACGTTGGTGTCGATCTTGTCGTCCTCGGTCGATCCGTCGTTCGCGTAGTACGCGTACCAGCCGCCCAGCGGGAGCTGCGTGTCGACGAGCCACTCGTAGGCCCGCTCGGCTTCGGCATGGTGGCCGGCCACGTCGAGCGCCATCGCCGACTCGACATGGTTCCACGGGTCGCAATGCCCACCGTCGAACCAGGGGATCATCCCGGACGGCAGCTGGAGCGACGCGAGATGGGCAGCCGTGCGGTGGACCTCGTCGGCCGACACCACGCCCTCGAGCGCGGGCAACACGCTCACGCGTCGACCGTGCCGTCGGCCGGATTCTTGACGCCGTAGAAGACGATGCTCTTACCGATCGCGGGCGACAGGACGCGATCGGCGATCCGGGTGGACGTGGGCTGCTTCATGATGTCCCACTCCAGGAATTCGCGGTACTTGACCACCAACGGGTGGTCGTCGTTGCGTGGCCCGACGGCGCACTTCAGCCACCAGTACGGCGAGTGCAGCGCGTGGGCGCGGTGGTGGCCGCGCAGGTCGAGCCCGGCGGCGCGCAGCTTGGCCGCCAGCTCGGTGGCGGAATAGATGCGGACGTGTCCGCCTTCGGCGATGGGGGCGTGGTACTCGTCGGACAGCATCCAGTTGATCTTCTCCGGGAACCATGCTGGCACGGTTCCGGCGAACGTGCCTCCCGGCTTGAGAACTCGCACCATTTCGGCGATCGCCGCGACGTCGTTCTGGATGTGCTCGAGCACCTCCGAGGTGATCACCACGTCGAAGGAGTCGTCGGCGAACGGCAGGCGGGTGGCGTCGCCGCGCAGGACGCCCTTGAAGCGCTCGATCGGGATCTCCCCGGCGTCGACCATGCCGCCGAGCGTCGCCCGGGTCTGGACGACCTCGTCCTCGGCGTAGTCGAGGGCGACGACGTTGGCGCCGCGGCGGGCACATTCGAAGACGTGGCGGCCGAAGCCGGCGCCGACGTCCAGGACCGAATCGCCCGGTCGCAGACCGAGCTCGTCGAAGCGGATCGTCAGCACCTCAGAGCCGTCCGTTCCGCCGGAGCTTGGCGACGTTGGCCGGCATCGCCAGCACCTCGCGGTACTGGTCGACGGTCATCTCGGCGCACTTCTTCCACGTCCAACGATCGAGCACACGCTGGCGACCGGCGGCTCCGATCCGGGCGCGGGCGTCGGGATCGTCGAGGCCACGGCGGATGGCCGCGGCGAGCGAGTCGACGTCGCCGGCCTTGCAGCCGAACACCGTCTCGCCGTCGACGCCGGTGACCTCGGGGAGGGCGCCGCCGTCGGTGGCCACGAGTGGCGTACCGGAACACATCGCCTCGATCGCCGGCAGGCTGAACCCCTCGTAGAGGCTCGGCACGACGGCCAGTTCGGATTCGGCGTAGAGCTCGACGATGCGCTCGTCGCTGACGCCCGACACGAACTCGATGTAGGGCAACAGGCCGAGCGACTCGATCAGGTCCATCGAGTGGCCGGGGCGCGGCTTGCCGATGATGGTGAGCGTGACGTCCCGCTCGGTACGCAGCTTGGCCATCGCCTCGAGCAGGTACGACAGGCCCTTGAGGGCGACGTCGGCCGAAGCGGTGGTGAGCAGCCGACCGGGCTTGCGCTCGACGTTCTCCAGCGGCTTGAACAGGTCGGGGTCGACGCCGACGGGGACGAGGCGCATGCGGTCGATCTCGACGCCCATGTCGGTGTGGATGTCGTCGATCGAGTTCTGCGACACGACCACGATGCGCGGCATCTTCGAGGCGACCTTGCCCTGCATCTTGACGAACGAGTACCAGCGGCCCACCGACCACCGCTTGTACCAGTTCTTGGCGTGGCTCATCTCGAGCTCACGGTCCTTCGTGATCGGGTGGTGGAGCGTGACGATCGTGGGGATCTGCTCCTCGATCTTCAGGATCCCGTAGCCGAGGCACTGGTTGTCGTGGACGAGGTCGAACTCCCGGCGACGCGGGCGCAGCTCGCGGGCGGCGCGCGAGCTGAACGCGAGCGGCTCGGGGAACGTGCCGGTGATGAACTGTCCGTACTCGAGCAGGTCGGCGCGGGTCTTGACCTCCCAGAAGCCGGGGAGGCGACCGGGGAAGTACTCGTTGAACGTGTCGAGGCTCGGGAGCTTGGTGAGCTTCACCCGTTCGTCGAGGATCGGATAGGGCTGCCCACCGAACACTTCGACCGAATGCCCGAGATCACACAGCGCCTTGGTCAGGTGGCGGGTGTAGACGCCTTGGCCACCGACGTGGGGCTTTCCCCGGTAGGTGAGGTAGGCGATCTTGAGCGGGGAATCAGGATCGAGACCGGCCGATGACATTCGGGTGAGGCTACCGGCGTCTGGTTACCGCCCGGTAGTGACCGGGCGGGCAGGGGTGCGGCGGGCGGTCAGCGCCAGGTGATGGTCATCGTCCGGGTGAGCGGCTCACCCGGGCTGACCACGACCGGGGCGACGTTGAGGGCGTCGGGCGGGCCGGACTGGGGTTCGACGCACGTCGCGTGGGCCGGTTGGTCGTAGACGACCCAGTGGTCGCAGTCGGAGGTGACGGTGACCGCGGTGGCGACCGAGCGGGCGTCGTAGTGCAGGACGACCGGACGGTGGTTGACGAAGCAGTCGTCCCACGGCCCGGGAACCGGTGGCACGAGCGTCGTGCGGGGCAGGCCGATCCCGGCCCGCTCGTACATCCCGTCCGGCTCGAACGTGAGCCGGTCGGGCTTGCGGAACCACGGGTGCCAGCCGATCGACGCGGGGAACGGCTCTCCGTCGGTGTCGACGGAGAGCCGGCACGTGACCCCGTCGCCGCCCACGGTGATCGTCTGCCGGGCGGTGCCGGCGAAAGGCCAGCCGAGCGCCGTGTCGAGCGGGCAGTGCAGCGTGGTCGCGTCGGGGCCGACCTCGTCGACGGTCCATTCCGCGTCGAACACCGTGCCGTGGATGGCGTGGCGGGCGCCGTCCGCGTCGACGTGGTTCAACGCCAGCTGGTGCACGGTGCCGCCGAAACCGAACCGTCCGTCGCGGAGTCGCCCTGCCCACGGGGCCATCGGGTACGAACCCCACCCGATCGCGCCGGCGGCCGGGTCGTCGAAGAGCAACCGCTCGGGACCCACGGCGATCTGGCCGATCCGCCCGCCGAGCCCGGGCTCGATCGTGACCACGACGTCGTCGGATCGCAGCGCGATGGTTCCGTTGGGCACTGTTCGATTCGGCGCGCTCATCGGGTGCGAGGCTAGGCACATGCGCGCCCTGGTCCAGCGAGTCGTCCGTGCGTCGGTGACCAGCCGGCCGTCGCCGGACGCCGACCGTGTGCCGGTCGGTGCGATCGACCACGGCCTGTGCGTGCTGGTCGGGGCGACCCACACCGACGACGCGACGATCGCCGATCGCATGGCCGACAAGATCGCCGGGCTGCGGATCTTCGACGACGACGAGGGGGTGATGAACCGTTCGGTGATCGACGTCGGCGGAGCGGTGCTCGTGGTGAGTCAGTTCACGCTGTACGGGAACACGGCGAAGGGCCGCCGCCCGAGTTGGATCGACGCGGCGCCGCCGGACGTGGCGGAACCGCTGGTCGATGCGGTCGTCGCCGGCCTGCAGCGGCGAGGGTTGACGGTCGGCACCGGCCGCTTCCGCACCGACATGCAGGTCGAACTGGTCAACGACGGTCCGGTGACCGTGATGCTCGAACTCTGATCGCCGGATTGCGCGCGAAAGGGTGAGAACTCCGACAGAGTTCCGAACGCCAGAAGAGGGCTCCGAGCCGGGTCTCGATACGTTGCGGGCCATGATTCGCCCGTTCCGTCCCCGCGCCCGCACCGCCTCGTCGGCCCTTCTCGTCGGGGCGATCCTGCTCGCGGCCTGTGGGTCGGACTCCGCATCGAGCGATACGAGCGCCCCGGCGGACTCGGTCGTGTCGACCGGCGACACCGGAACCGACACAACGGCGACCGACGGCACCACGGCGACCGATGACACCACGGCGACCGGCGACACCACGGCGACGACGACGCCGGTCGAGCGACCGCCGGTCGACTCGCTGCCGACGGTTCCGGTCACCGAGCTCGGTGTCACCGTGATCGAACCCGGCACCGGCCCCGCGGCAGTCGAGGGCGACTCCGTCGTCGTCGACTACCAGGGCGTGCGATCGGCCGACGGCACCGAGTTCGACAACAGCTACGACCGCGGCCAGCCGTTCACCGTCGCCCCGCTCGGTGACTCGGGGACGATCGAGGGCTGGGACCAGGGCCTCGTCGGCGTGCAGGCCGGATCGACGGTCCAGCTCGACATCCCGAGCGCCCTCGCGTACGGCGACCAGCCGCAGGGCGACGTCATCCAGGCGGGTGACGACCTCACGTTCCTCATCGAGGTGCGCGCCGTGATCCCGGGCACCACCGCCGACCAGGCGCCCGACGTCACCGTCGAGCCGACCGAGGGCGTCACCGAGGTGACCACGACCGATCTCGTCGAGGGCACCGGTGCCGAGGCGGTCGACGGTTCGACCGTCGCCGTGCAGTACCTGGCGTTCAACGGCACCGACGGCACGCAGATCGACAGCGGCTGGGAACGCGGCACGCCGCTCGTGCTGAAGCTCGGTAGCGGCCTGTACCTGGACGGTTTCGAGGAGGGCATCACCGGCATGAAGGTCGGTGGCCGCCGCCAGGTCGTGATCCCGGGTGAACTCGCCTTCGGTGGTCAGGGCGACGAGAGCCTCGGCATGCCCGCCGGCGCCGACCTCGTCATGGTGTTCGATCTGCTGTCGGTGTTCTGACCGGCCCGCGGCCAAGGCGGCCGCGGAGGCGATCGAGGCGCCCGCCGAACCACATCGAGATCAGCAGCACCACGATCAGCGCGACGATGATCGGTCCGTCGCCGATGTCGGTGTACCAGGTGCGCCCGGTGCGCAGCTCGATGTCGGCATACACGACGCGTTGCTCGCTGATCGACGTGCGTTCGAGGACCGTGCCGTCGGCGTCGATCACCGCGGTGAAACCGGTCGGTGCGGCCTGGACGACCCAGCGGCCGTTCTCCACGGCCCGCAACCGGCTCGACGCCACCTGCTGGGTCTGCACGATCGTGCCCGTGTAGCTCGACCCGTTGGTCGGGTTGAGGATCGCCTCGGCGCCGGCCTTGACGCCCTCGCGGGCGCGCCCGCCGAAGAAGACCTCCCACGAGATCACCACGGCGAGCTTCGTCCCGTCGGGTAGTTCGACGACGGCCGGACCGGTGCCGGCGATCGCGTCGCGGCCGATCTGGTCGACGGGCGCACCCAACGCTTCGAGCAGACCGCGCAGCGGTACGTACTCGCCGAACGGCACGCGACGCACCTTCTCGTACTGGTCGACGATCTCGCCGTTCGGGGCGACCACGACCTGGGCGTTGATGAAATGCTCGCCATCGGGAGTGTCCTCGGTGACGCCGACGGCGATCGGCGCGCCGATGCGGGCGGCCTCGGCGGCGATGTCCTGGTGGTACAGCGAGTCCTCGAACGTCGTGATGTCGATCGTGTTCTCCGGCCACAGCACCAGGTCGAGCCCGGCATCGTCGGGGATGGTGGCGGTGGCGTCGAGGTGGCGTTGCGTCACGAGCGACGACGGGACCTCGAGCGCGCTGGTGCCCTGCTCGCCGCCACCCTGCACGGCGGCGATGCTCAGCGACTCCCCGGTGGGGCTGCCCGTGGGCGCGACGAACGAGAGGCCGAACACGCACAGCACGGCGAGGAATCCGCACAGTCCGAGCGGTGAGCCGGTGGCGCCGGGCCGGAAGCGGCGGGCGAACGCGGGGACCGCGGGGGCCGGGCCGGCGAGGGCGAAGCCGAGCTGGAAGATCAGCCACGTGATGAGGATGACGCCGCCGATGCGGGCGACGCCGAGGAATGGACCGCCGACCTGCGAGATGCCGAGCGACGCCAGCGGCACGCCGCCGAACGGGAACGAGAAGCGCAGCGCCTCGGCGAGGGTGTGGGCGGCCGGCCGGCCGATCACCCGCCACGGTCCATCGGGCGCGATGACGGCCGCGACGGCGTGGTACAACGCGTAGATCGAACCGGCGATGAGATAACCGGGCAGGGTGAGCTGGATCATCCAACCCATCCCGAGGTACATCCATCCGGCGCCGAAGAGGTAGCCGAGCAGGAACCGTTCGCGGCGGGTCGGCGTGGCGCCGAGGGCGATCTCGAACAGCATCACGCCGACGACGGCGAGCGGCCACCAGCCCCACGGCGGCATCGCCAGCGCGACGAGGGCCCCCGCCCCGAGCGCGAGCGCGGGGCGCGCCAGGCGCTCGTTCAAGCGGCGTGGTGCGGTGACGCCGTCGTGCGTGTCGAGGTCGATGGCCGTCGGGGACATGGCGGCCACACGGTAACGGCGCCGTCGATCATGCGGCCGTCACACGACCGGTCAGGCGGAGGGTCAGGCGGCGGGCTGGACGGGGGGTTGGACGGCAGGTTCGAGGGCCGTGTCGAGGAGGGCCAACTTGACGACGATGCGTTGCCGTGTCGATCCCGGCGGGTGGCAGGCGAACAGCGTGGCGGTGGGGGTGTCGGACGGGTCGATGATCCACAGCGCGTCGGGGCCCACGATGTCGGTCTCGACGACGGTGTAGTCGAACACGCCGTCGGGAGTGGTGAAGGTGACGACGTCGCCGGGCACGAGCTGGTCGAGGTGGCGGAACTGGGCACCGTGGCTCGTGCGGTGGCCGGCGACCACCACGTTGCCGACCTGGCCGGGAGCGGCCGAGCCGGGCCAGTGACCCGGGCCGTGGTTGAGCGTGGTGAGCCGGATCCCCTCGAACATCGCCGAGTCGAGGCCGATCTTGGGGATCGAGATCGAGCCGACCTCGGTGAGCGGTTCCGATCCGTTGGGGTCCGGCGGTGGATCGACCGGACGGGTGAGCTGCACCGGCACTGGCGGCGATGTGGCCGGCGTCGTCGGTGGCGGGGTGGACGTGGTCGACGAAGTGGACGGGATCGTGGTGGTCGGCGAACTGCTCGTCGTGGGCGCGGCGGTCGTGGTGGCCGACGCGACGGTCGTGGAGGTCGGGGGAACAGCGGTCGTGACGTGGCCGCCGCGACCGGGGTCTCGCCGTCGTCGTCGCCGCTGGTGAACGCGACCACCCCGATTCCGGCAAGGACGATGGCGACGACGGCGGCGCCCAGACCGGCGCGTCGGAGGCCGTCGCGTCGCGGTGGCGTGGGCGCGGGATCCACGGCGGTCAGTCTCGCAGACTGGTCACCTGGGCGTTCGCGCGCCGGGCGATCATCCGCCCGTCACGGATGCACGCCGGGATCCCGATGCCCCGATAGCTCGAACCGGCGAGGTGGACGCCGGGCGGCAACGACCGTTCGACGGCGTCGACCCAGTCCTGATGGTGCGGGCGGTACTGGGCGAACGCTCCCGGCCAGCGCGTGATCCGCTGCGCGAGCGGGGTGAACCGGATGCCGAGGTGTGTCGCCAGGTCGTCCAGGACGGCGTCGAGGAGCTGGTCGTCGCTGCCGTCGAGCGGTGACGTCCCGTCGCGACCCAGCGACACCCGGAGGACCTGACCGCCATCCGGTGGCCGCCAGTGCGCCCATTTCTGCGAGCCGAACGACGCCGCGGTCACCGAACGTTGGACCGGCTTCGGCACCAGATAGCCGCTCAGGCCGTGCAGGCGTTCGGGCCACTCTCCCGCGGGCACGTGCAGGGTGACCATGACGACGTCTGCCGTCTCGGCCCGGCCGAGCAGGTCGCGGGTCGCGGGCGATGCCGCGGCGAGAATGTCGGCCGCGGCACGGGCGGGCGCGGCGATGACCACCGCGTCGAACCGGTCGTCTCCGATGGCCCACCCGCCGTCCCGCGGCTCGATCCGGTCGGCTGCCATCGAGGTGCGGATCACGCCGCCGGCGCCGATGATCGCATCGGCCGTGGCGGCGACCAGCTGGGCCACACCTCCGCGCGGTGTGGCGAAGATCGGGCCGGCCGCTGCGGTACCGGTGCCGACGCCGCCCCGGCGGCGCGCCGCCAGCAGGAGGCTCCGCTCGCTCGACGCGAGGTCGAACAGTTGTGGCACCTCGCGGAGGCTGAACCGGTCGGTGTCGGTCGCGTAGATGCTCCCGACGAGCGCGTCGACGAGGCGTTCCTGGACCTCGTCGCCGAACCGGGCGCGCACGAACTGCCCGATCGAGTCGTCTTCGATGGACGTCCGCGGGAGGAACGGTTCGAGCGCGGCGCGGGCCTTGCCCCGCCAGGACAGCAGCCCGGTCCGGGCGAGCGGGGCGAGATGCCCGGGCACCCCGAGCAGCAGGCCGTCGGGAATCGGGTGCAACGCGTCGTACCAGACCGCGGCGCGCACCGGTTCGGGCGAGACCAGCTCGTCGGCGAGGCCGACCTCGGTGGCGAGCTGCGTCGCGTCCGGCACACGGGCGAGGAACGCGTCGGCGCCACTGTCGATCATGTCGAGGCCGGCGAAGCCCGTCCCGCCGATCCGTCCGCCGGGCCGTTCGGAGGACTCGAACACGGTCACGTCGAGCGGTGTGGCGCTGGCGAGCTCCCAGGCCGCGGCGAGACCGGCGATCCCGGCACCGATCACGGCGACGCGGCCGTTCGTCAGCGGCATGCGATGTCGATCACCCGATCGGCGAGCGCGGCCATCACGTCGGGATCGGCGTCGACGCTGGCGGTGCGTTCGAAGGCGATCCCGGACTGCGCCGCACGGTCGGCCGCCTCGATGTCGAGGTCGTACAGCACCTCGAGGTGGTCGGACACGAAGCCGCAGGCGCACACGACGACGCCTCCGTACTCGCCCGACGCCCCGAGTTCGTCGATCACCTGCAGGATGTCGGGCCCGATCCACGGCTCGGGGGTCCGTCCGGCCGATTGCCAGGCGATCGACCAGTCGCGCAGGCCGAGGCGTTCGGCGACAGCCTCCGCAGTGGCCCGGAGTTCGTCGGGGTACGGATCGCCGCTCTCGAGGATGCGCTGGGGCAGGGAGTGGGCGGTGAAGAGCACCCTCACGTCATGACCCGTGGTGGCGCGAATCTTGTCGACCCGCGGACCGAGATCATCGGCGAGAAAGGCGACGAGGGCGGGCTCGGTCGCCCAGCTCTCCACGCCGCGCATCTCGACCGGCGAGCCGGTGCTCGTCTCGGCCGCGTCGACACCGGCTCGGCACCGGGCGAGGTAGTCGCCGACCGAGAACGCGGAGAAGTGCGGTGCGAGCACCAGCCCGACCACCAGTTCGGCGCCCGCCTCGACGACCGCTCGGGCGGTGGCGTCGACCTTCGGATCGGTGTGCTTCATCCCGAGCACGACGTCGAACGTGGCCGGTGCGCGCTCGTCGAGGGCGGCCTGGATCGCGTCGCGTTGCGCGGCGGTCCGGGCGGCGAGCGGCGAGACGCCCCCGATGGCGGCGTACCGCCGGGTGAGATCGGCCAGCGCCTCCGGGGTGGGTGGGCGGCCGCGTCGGATGTCGGTGTAGTAGGTCTCGATCTGGTCGGGGTGGCTCGGCGTGCCGTACGCCATCAGGACCACTCCGACGCGGCGCCCCGCCATCTCGTTCAGTTCCCGGGCTCGTGGACGTGGTCGACGACGGCCTGCAGCACGCCGGGATCGGTGTCGGGGTGGACGCCGTGACCGAGGTTGAAGATGTGACCGGCGGCGCCGGCGTTGTCGGCGAGCACCTGGCGGGTGCCGGCCAGTGCCGCGTCGACCCCTGCCAACACGAGCGCGGGGTCGAGGTTGCCCTGGACGACGAGGTCGTCGCCGAGCCGGCGGCGGGCGTCGCCGATGGTCGTGCGCCAGTCGAGCCCGAGCACGGTCGGTCCGGCCGCATGCATCGATTCGAGGAGGTGATCGCAGCCGATGCCGAAGTGGATGGCGGGAGCGTCGGGGTGGCGGGCGCGGAGTTCGTCGAACACCCGACGGGAATGCGGCAGCACGTACCGGTCGTAGTCGCGGCGGGAGAGCGCGCCGGCCCACGAATCGAACAGCTGAAAGGCGCCGGCGCCGTTGCTGAGCTGGGCGTCGATGAAGGTGATGGCCGATTCGCAGAGGCGATCCATCAGGTCGTGCCAGAGGGCCTCGTCGCCGTGGATCAGCGCCTTCGTGTGGCGGTAGTCGCGGCTCGGCCGGCCCTCGATCAGGTAGCTGGCGACGGTGAACGGCGCTCCGGCGAAGGCCAGCAGTGGTACGTCGGCGGGCAATTCCGAGGTGAGCAGCCTGACGGTGTCGACCACGTACCCGACGTCGTCGACGGTGAGCGGGCGGAGCCGGTCGAGATCGGCCCGCGAGCGCAGCGGTTGCTCGGCGACGGGACCGGTGCCGGGTGCGACGTCGATGCCGAACCCGACGGCGTGGGCCGGCACGACGATGTCGCTGAACAGCACGGCCGCGTCGACGCCGTACCGCCGGACCGGCTGCAGCGTGATCTCCGCCGCCACGTCCGGGCGTTTGATCGCGTCGAGGATCGACCCCTCGCCGCGCACGGCGCGGTACTCGGGCAGCGATCGCCCGGCCTGGCGCATGAACCACACGGGCGTACGTTCCGCCGGTAGCCCCCGCGCCGCGGCGAGAAAGGGAACAGTCTCGGTCTCGGTCGGCACACCCATCTCGCCGCGACGCTACTGGCGATGAGCGACGTCCCCGAATCCGGTGGTTCGGCTCATCGCCGGTGTCGGGGGCGCGAACGTCGTCGGGCGGAACGCCGATAGCATCGACGCGTCCTGATATGACCCAGCAGCACCCGGATCTCCCCGAAGAGCAGGCGTACATCGATCACGCGTACGACTGTCTGGCCAGCAGTCGTGAAGCTGCCTGGCGCATGCGCGACATGACCGAGGCCGACCTCGGAGGCACGTTCCAGGCCCGTTTCGAGCGCAACGCGTTCGACGAGGCGCTGGTCAAGCGGCTCACCGACCTCGATCTCGGGAACTCGTCGCTCGTGTTCGGTCGGATCGACCGGTACGCCGAGTCGCCCGATGCGCTCGAGAGCTTCCACATCGGTCGTCTGGCCGTGGCCGACGAGTCACGCGAACCGATCGTGGTCGACTGGCGGGCGCCGGTCGCCGAGCCCTTCTACCGGGCGACCGGTCGCGACGCGATGGGATTGGCTCGCCGGCGCCACTTCGCGGTCGAGGGCCAGCAGCTGCTCGGGATCGAGGACGAGTTGTTCGGCGAGGGCCATCTCGGCGTCGGCCACGACGAGGGGCTCGACGGATCCGCGTCGACGGACGGCCTTCCCGAGATTCGGGGCTACTCCACGCTGTTGGCCTCGCTCGAACGGGGCCGCACGGGCACGCTCGGCGACATCGTCGCCACCATCCAGGGCGAGCAGGACGAGATCATCCGTTCACCGCAGGCCGGCGTGCTCGTCGTGCAGGGCGGGCCCGGCACCGGCAAGACCGTGGTGGCGTTGCATCGCGCGGCGTACCTCCTCTACACGCACCGGTTCCCGCTCGAGGACCAGGGCGTGCTCGTCATCGGCCCCAACCGGGTGTTCCTCCGCTACATCGAGCGGGTGCTGCCGTCGCTCGGCGAGGCCGGCATCGAGCAGGTCGTGCTCGCCGACCTCGTGCCCGACGTGCAGTTCCTGCGCCTGGGCGACGACGGTGACGACTGGCCCGAGGCCGCGCGCCTGAAGGGCGACGCCCGGATGTCCGACGTGATCGACCAGGCGATCGGCGATCGTCAGCGACCGCTGCGCGACGACCTGGTGATGCCCTTCCGCACCGGCTACGTGCGGCTCCGCGCCGAGGAATCGGCACGGATCGTGCGGACGGCCCGGCGGCGGTTCCGCCGGCACAACAGCGGTCGGAAGTTCGTCGAGTCGGAGTTCTGGTCGGCCCTGGCGTCGAGTTGGCGTGACGACGAGGTCGGCCCGCGGGCGGTGCGCGAGGTGTTGCGCAACACCGACGAGGTGCGGGCCGCGCTCGACCGCATGTGGCCGGTGCTCACGCCGGCGCAGTTGCTCCACGACCTGTTCGGCTCGAAGGCCCTGCTCAAGTCGGCCGGCCGGGGCGTGCTCGGCGAACACGAGGCGCTGTTGCTGTTCCGGGAGCGTTCCGAGAACGTCGGCGACGTGCGGTGGACACCGTCGGACGTCGCGCTGCTCGACGACGCCCGCGACGTGCTCGGTCCGAAACTCGGCAAGAACGGCAAGGTCGACGAGTACGACGAGATCCGCACGTACGGCCACATCGTGATCGACGAGGTGCAGGACCTCACGCCGATGCAGCTGAAGATGGCGACGCGTCGCTCGCTCAGCGGGTCGATGACCATCGTGGGCGACATCGCCCAGGCGACCGGTCCGCTGGCACCCGACGGCTGGGACGAGGTCCTCGCCCACCTGCCCGATCGCAAGCCGGCCCGGGTGATCGGACTGTCGGTCGGCTACCGCATCCCCCAGCAGATCATGCAGCTCGCCGACCGCGTGATGGAGTACGCCACCCCGTCGCTGCGGCCGCCGCGCTCGGTCAGGGTGGGCGATGCCGCTCCCTCCATCGTCGCCGCTCCGGCGCCCGACCAGTTGGCGAACACGGTGGCGCGCGAGGTGGGTTCGATGATCGCGGCGCTGCCCAACGGCAGCCTCGGCGTGGTCGCACCCGACCGGTTGATCCCCGAGCTCTCGGGTGCACTCACCGACGCCGGCATCGCCCACGGCACCGCCACGCGGACCGGGCTCGATGCCGGGGTCACGCTCGTGCCGGTCAGCGTCGTGAAGGGCCTCGAACTCGACGGCGTCGTGGTGGTGGAACCCACCCAGATCGTCAACGAACTCGTGCAGGGCATGCGTTCGCTGTACGTCGCGCTCACCCGCTCCACCCAGCGGCTCACCATCGTCCACTCCGCCCCGCTGCCCGAACCCCTCCGCTGACCCCGCCTTGCGGTGAGCGAGGCGCCCACCCCTCGGTCGGTTCGCTCATCGCTGGGATGTCGGGTCAGCCGTCGCCGGTGTAGTTGTCGATCAGACGGGTGAGGTTGCTGAAGGCCTTGTCGGCATCGGCGGGGCGGTTCCGTTCGACGGCGGAGGTCGCCATGTCGACCGTGGTCTGGAAGCTCTCGGTGAGATCTGGCCGAGTGGCCTCGACGTCGGGCTGCGCGGCGGCCCAGATCGCGATGATCCGCGCCACGGTGGCCTTGTCGTCGTCGCCGTCCTCGGAGACCTGCGCGCTGAGGCGGCTCATCTCGACGCCCAACTGGGGGAGGAGTTCGAGCGCCGTACCCGAATAGACGATCGTCGTGGTCGGCACGAGCCGCGGGTCGAGGGTGACGGTGGTGACGCTGTCCGCCGATTGCTGGTCGTCGGTCGTGGCGCCGGCGCATCCGGCCCCCAGGAGAACGATGCCGACCAGCCAAACGGCGCGGGTCACGTCGTGACCAGAATCCGTTCGCTGGCGAACGAGCCGACCCCGACGTGACGGCCGTCGATCTCGACGGTGAGCGTGCCATCGGGTGACGCGGCGGTGACGGTTCCCGTGTTGCCGGGTTGGATCGCCGACTCCTCGAGGAATTCGAGCAGGCCGGGGGCGAACTCGAGCTCCTCGGTGATCCGCCGCACGACGAACGGCACGCCGACGAGCACCTCGGAGAGCGGCTCGGAGTTGGGGGCCTGATAGTTCGAACCGGGGATGGGGTTGCCGTGCGGGCAGGTGGTGGGGTCGCCGAGCAGATCGTTGATCGCCTTCTCGACCGAGTCGCTGATCACGTGCTCCCAACGGCCCGCCTCGTGGTGGGCGTCGGCCCACGAGAGCTTCAAGATGTCGGTGAGAAAGCGTTCGGCGAGGCGGTGCCGGCGCACGATGCGCTCACCGAGCTGCTGGCCCGAGGGGGTGAGCTGGATGCCGTCCTCCGACACGATCAGACCCTCGGCTTCGAGACGCTTCATCATCTCGCTCACGGCCGGACGACTGATCTGCAGCCGTTCGGCGATCCGGGCCTGGATGATCTCGACGTCGTCCTCGCCGAGTTCGAAGATGCATTCGCAGTACTCCTCGAACGCCGGGTGGTGTTCTCCCTGAGTCGGCATGGCCTGGAGTCTACCCCGGCGCGTCGGTGCGGCTCGGTGGGTCCCCCGCCCTGCCTCCCGACGGACGGTCTGCGATCCCGCGGTTTGAACGGTGTCCCATCGGGTACAACCGGCCGGATCGGCAGAGCACGCTCCGTGAGCGTGCCTCTGCCGACACAGGGCGGCAGAACCGAAGGGGATTCGATGAAGCGTCCGTACCTCGCTGTGGGACTGGCCTCGGTCGTGGCGATCGCCACGCTCGTGAACATGCCGGCCAGCGCCGCTCCCGTCACGCAGGCGACCACCACGTCGCCACCGAGCGACATCCGGGAGCTGCCGGTCGACCAGAAGTACTCGACCGCGGAACTCGGACTCGGGCAGGTGTCCGCGCGCGCAGCCGCGCCCACCCTGGCCGTCGCCGAGACCCCGCCCGTCGGGACGGTCCGGCAATGGATCGCCCTCGACGACGCCCTCGGCCGTCTGTACCGGAAGAACTACACGCTGCGCGGCGTCGGCAACAACATCGAGGTCTGGGTCGCCGACGACCTCGCGTTTCCGGCCGGTGACTGCCGGTCGCAGATCACGACGTCGACGACAATCACCGACGACCAGGTCGCCCACCTCATCAGCGAGTTCGACACGAACATGTACCCGACCGAGACGGGCATCTTCAGCACGCCTCCAGACCGGGACGGCACCAACGCCCAGCTCGGACCCGACGCCAACGGCAACGGCGGCGTCTACACCGGGGGCGGCAACAAGACCGTCGCGCTGGTCGACAACGTGCGGGACGACAACTTCTACACGTTCCCCGCAGCCCCTACCTACATCGCCGGTTTCTTCAGCTCGCAGTTCAACGAGTTGCTCGACCGCAACGTCATGACGATCGACGCGTTCGACTGGCTGCACCGCACCACGGCCAACCCGGCCGACGAGCCGACGGCCGACCTCTGCACGAGCCGCCCCGCCCGCCCGAACCTGTACGAAGGCGTGTTCGCCCACGAGTGGCAGCACCTCCTGCACTACTACACCGACCCGTTCGAGACGACGTGGATGAACGAGGGATTGTCCGACATCGCCCAGACCCTGACGGGATATGTCGACTCGACCGCCACGGTGTTCGACCGGGGCGCCGACAGCCACCTCTACTGCTTCCAGGGATTCGGAACCGTGCAGACGCCGTTCAACCCGAACCCGCGCGACTGCGGCGGGCCGGAGAACTCCCTGAACCTGTGGGGCGAGGACGACAATCCCAATGCCGTCCTCGCTGACTACGGCAACGCGTTCTCGATGATGTTGTTCCTGTTCGACCGGTACGGGCCGGACATCCTCACCACCCTGCACAACGACGGCGAACTGCAGGGCCTGGCCAGCCTCGACGCCGCACTGGAGGCCGAGGGCGTCTCGGACATGTACTCGGTGATCCACGACTTCCAGTCGATGGTCCTGCTCGACAAGATCGTCGGCGACGCGAAGAATGCGGTCGTCCACGGTGTTCCCGAGTCCAGGGTGACCACGCCGAGTCTGCGTTCGACGGTCAACCTCGCCAACCCCGATGCCAACGACGATCCCGGTGCCGCCCCCAACGGTGCGGACTACGTCTTGTTGCAGGGTGCGAACGGTCAACCGCTCAACGGTCGTGACCTGCGATCCCTGTCGTTCACCGGCGCCCAGACGCTGCCGTCGACCCCGCTGGCCTGGACCATCGTGACGAACGATCCCGATCGCCCGGGCAACGCAGTGCTGTGGTCGGGCA
Source organism: Ilumatobacteraceae bacterium (assembly GCA_963752815.1). Lineage (GTDB taxonomy): Bacteria > Actinomycetota > Acidimicrobiia > Acidimicrobiales > Ilumatobacteraceae > Sva-07. The sequence goes on from CAVVZI010000015.1 coordinate 1,427,239, forward strand.
ACGCGAACAACACCGACGCCACGGCGGTCACGCAGGTGTCCGTTCCTACGACCGATCCCACTCTGAGGTTCGTCGCCAAGTACGGCGCGGAGTTCGGATTCGACTACGGATACGTGCAGGTGTCGACGGACGGTGGTGCCACGTACACCACGATCCCCGGCAACAACACCGTCGATGCGCCGCTCGGGCCCGGATTGAATGGGACGACCACCGGCTTCGAGCAGGAGTCGTACGACCTGTCGGCATATGCCGGCCAGACGATCCTGGTCGGCATCCGCTACGTGAGCGACGGCGGTGTCAACGAGGGCGGCCTGCTCGTCGATGACATCACCGTCGGCGGCACCGTGGTCAGTGACGGGTCGAGCCTCGCCCCGTTCAGTTCACCGACCGAGATCCTGCCGGTGCAGGTCGACAACTGGAACGTGCGGTTGGTCGGCATCAAGGACGGCAAGGTGCCGAAGGTCCTGCAGGTCGAATTCGACGGTCGCACCAACCTCGAACTGGCCAAGGGCCAACTCGCGCAGTTCAGCCCGTACGACAGGGTGGTCGCCATCGTGGCCTACGACGAGCCGACCGAACAGGTTCAGCAGTACGCCCCGTACGTCCTCGCGGCGAACGGAGTCGTCCAGCCGGGAGGAGCACCCATCTCCTGACCAGCGTGGCCGCCCGCACGTCGTGCGGGCGGCCACCGGCACCTCGAGCGCCTTCGGCCGAATTCGTGCCCCGTGCCGCGCGTCGATCCGCCACACTGGGGCGATGGTCGCCTCGCTGATCGCCCGGGGTGTCACGGTTGCACAAGGGCCTTCGCTGGTGCTCGCCGACGTCGATCTGACCGTGGCGCCGGGTCAACGCATCGGCCTCGTCGGGCCGAACGGGGTGGGCAAGACGACGCTGCTCGGCGCGCTCGCCGGCCGGGTGGCGCTCGAGGCCGGTTCCGTCGAGCAGGCGCCACCCGACTCGGTGGTCGGGCTGCTCCCGCAGGAGCCGGAACGCTCGGAGGACGAGTCGGTGCGCGCCTTTCTCGCTCGACGTGCGGGCATCACCGACGTCGAGGCGCGTCTCGAGTCGGCCACCGCCGCACTCGCCGCGGCGGAGGCGGGCAGCGACGACGCCTACAGCACCGCGTTCGACCAGTGGATGGCCCTCGGCGCGGCCGACTTCGACGCCCGTGTCGGCGACGTGTGGGCCGACCTCGGGCTGGCACCGGAGTTGATCGATCGGCCGACGAGCGTGCTCTCGGGCGGCGAGGCGGCGCGGGCCTCTCTCGCCTCGCTGCTGCTGTCGAGGTTCGACGTGTTCCTCCTCGACGAGCCGACCAACGACCTCGACCTCGACGGTCTCGCCCGGCTCGAGCAGTGGGTGATCGGCCTGCGCGCCGGCGTGGTGGTGGTCAGCCACGACCGGACGTTCCTCGAACGCGTGGTCACCGACGTGGTCGAGATCGACTTCCACACCCATCGGGCGCGGCGGTTCGGCGGCGGTTGGTCGGCCTTCCTCGCCGAACGTGAACTGGAGCGGCAGCACGCGCAGGAGCGTTACGACGAGTTCGACACGAAACGCCGCACGCTGCTCGGGCGGGCCCAGCGCGAGCGGGAATGGGCCAGCCAGGGTCAGGCCAAGGTCCGGACGTCGGGTGAGACCGACAAGCACATCCGTCATTTCCGGATGAATCAGACCGAACAGTTGGCCGGCAAGGCGGCGCGCACCGAGCGGGCGGTCGAGCGACTCGAGGAGGTCGACGAGCCGCGCACGCCGTGGGAACTCCGCCTCGACATCCCGCTCGCGGGGCGCAGCGGCGATCTCGTGGCGTTCGCGTCAGGCGCGATCGTCGACCGGGGCGACTTCCGGCTCGGTCCGGTCGACGTGCAACTCACGCTCGGCGAACGGGTGGCCCTCGTCGGTGCGAACGGTGCGGGGAAGTCGACCTTGATCGATCTGCTGCTCGGGCGGGTCCGCCCGGATCAGGGGGAGGCCGGGCTCGGGTCCCAGGTGATCGTCGGCGAGATGGAGCAGGCCAGGAACCACTTCGTGGGCGCGTCGACGATGCTCGAGGTGTTCATGGCCGAGTCGGGCCTGAACGTGCCCGAGGCCCGGACGTTGCTGGCCAAGTTCGGGCTCGCGGCCGATCACGTCACACGCACCGCGGGCACGTTGTCGCCCGGGGAACGCACGAGGGCATCGCTCGCGCTCCTCATGGCCAACGGCGCGAACCTGTTGGTGCTCGACGAGCCGACGAACCATCTCGACCTTCCGGCGATCGAGCAACTCGAACAGGCGCTCGACTCGTTCGCCGGCACGGTGCTCCTCGTCACCCACGACCGTTCGCTGTTGGAGCGCACGCGCATCACCCGCTCGATCTCGCTCGCGGCCGGGCGGATCGTCTCCGACGTGATGGCCTGAGCCGCCCGGACCGCCGTCGGTAGACCGCTGGGAACGGAATCGAGCGTCCGAACGACCTGCAGATGATGTCATCCATGCGATCGATCGGCGTGGTGTTGGGCGCCGTGGTCGCGCTGGCTGCGTGCGGGTCGGAGGGCGCCGTCCAGCACGTCGGGCGACGTCGCGGTGCAGGACGCCTGGGTGCGCGAGCTCGCGGCGGGTCAGACGACCGCCGCGGCGTACGCCACCGTCGTCAACGGCACCGACCACGAGGTGACCCTCGTCGGCGCGACGAGCCCCCTGACCGACGACGTGACGGTGCACGAGACGACCACCGGCGACGACGGGACGATGTCGATGGGTGAGCCGGACGGCGGGGTGACGATCGAAGCGGGCGCGTCGTTCGTCCTCGAACCGGGCGGTGCGCACGTGATGCTCGACGGTGTCGACGCGGCCGACGTCGTGGCGCCGGTCGAGGTGACCTTCGTGTTCGACGACGGCAGCGAGACCGGGCTCGACGTGACCGCCGACGCCGAGGTGCGCCCGCTCGACGACGAGCCCTGACCTGCCCGGCGTACGGCGCTGGAGGCTGAGCCCGGATTCGCTGTCGCACCCCTTCGGTACCATTGAGTCATCGCCCACCATCCCGTTCTCGAGGCGTTCTCGCCCGCCGTGCGGGAGTGGTTCGCGGCGTCGTTCCCCGAGCCGACGCCGCCGCAGGTCCAGGGGTGGCCACGCATCGTCGGCGGCGAACACACGCTGATCTGTGCGCCGACGGGTTCGGGCAAGACGCTCACGGCGTTCCTCACCTCGATCGACCGGCTCACCACCACGCCGCGGCCCGAGGGTCGCACCCATCGCACGCGCGTGCTCTACATCTCGCCGCTGCGCGCCCTGGCGTTCGACATCGAGAAGAACCTGCGGGCGCCGCTCAAAGGGATCGAACTGGCGGCCGAACGGTTGGGGGAACCCTTCGTCGCCCCCGACGTCGGGATGCGCACGGGCGACACGGCGGCCAACGACCGGCAGAAGTTGATCCGTCGCCCGCCCGACCTGTTGATCACCACGCCCGAGTCGCTGTACCTGATGCTCACGTCGTCGGCGCGCGAGACACTCGCCGGCGTCGAGACCGTGATCATCGACGAGATCCACGCCATGGCCGCGACCAAGCGCGGTGCGCATCTCGCCCTCACCCTCGAACGTCTCGAACTGGTCACCGAACGCCCGCCCCAGCGGATCGGCCTGTCGGCCACACAGCGCCCGCTCGAGGAGGTCGCCGAGTTCCTCGGCGGCTACGCCGGGCCCGGTGTGAAGCGTCCGGTGGCCATCGTCGACGCGGGCATCCGCAAGGCGTTGGAGATCGAAGTGGTCATCCCGGTCGAGGACATGTCGCAACTCGGTCAGGTCACGGTCGAGCTCACGCCCGGACCGGCCTCGGCCGCGCTCACCGAACGGCGCAGTTCCATCTGGCCGAGCATCTATCCCGAGATCCTCACCCGCATCCTCGCCAATCGCTCGACGATCATCTTCTGCAACGGCCGCCGCGCCACCGAGCGGCTCGCGGCGAAGTTGAACGAGCTCTACGACGAACAGCGAGGTGACACCGGAGACGATGCGGCCGGCACGTCGCTGGTGATGGCCCACCACGGATCGCTCGCCCGCGAACAGCGGGTGGTGATCGAGGACCAGTTGAAGCGCGGCGAGCTGCGCGCCATCGTGGCCACGTCGTCGCTCGAACTCGGTATCGACATGGGCGCGGTCGACCTCGTCGTGCAGGTCGAGTCCCCGGGAGCGGTCAGCCGCGGGCTGCAGCGCATCGGGCGGGCCGGTCACTCCGTGGGCGCACCGTCGCGCGGGTCGATCTTCCCCAAGCATCGGGGCGACCTGCTCGAAGCGGCGATCGTCGCCAGGCGGATGGTCGACGGGCTGATCGAGTCGACCCACTTCCTGCGCAACCCGCTCGACGTGCTCGCGCAGCAGATCGTGGCCCACGTCGCGGCGGTCGACGAGTGCTCGGTCGACGAGGTCGCCAAGCTCGTGCGGGGGTGTGCCAACTTCGCCCAGATCTCCGACGAGCTGCTGACCAACGTGCTCGACCTGCTGTCGGGGCGCTATCCGAGCGAGGAGTTCTCCGAACTCCGCCCGCGCCTCGTGTGGGACCGCGTGAACGATCGACTCCGTGCCCGTGACGGGTCGAAGCGCTTGGCCGTCACCTCCGGTGGAACGATTCCCGATCGCGGCCTGTTCGGTGTGTTCCTCCCCGACGGCACGCGCGTGGGTGAGCTCGACGAGGAGATGGTCTACGAGTCGCGCCCGGGCGAGACGTTCGTGTTGGGAGCGTCCACGTGGCGCATCGAGGACATCACGTTCGAGCGCGTCACGGTCAGCCCGGCGCCGGGCCAACCCGGCAAGATGCCGTTCTGGCACGGCGATCGTCCGGGCCGCCCGTTGGAGTTGGGCCGCGCGCTCGGCGGGTTCGTGCGCGAGATCCGCGATCTCGATCCGGCCGCCGCGATCGAGCGGCTCTCCACGCACTATTCGCTCGATGCGTACGCGGCGAACAACCTCGTGCAGTACATCGCCGAACAGGTCGAGGCGACGGGCGCCGTTCCGGACGACCGCACGATCGTCGTCGAGCGCTTCCGCGACGAGATCGGCGACTGGCGGGTGTGCATCCTCAGCCCGTTCGGCACTCCCGTCCACGCTCCGTGGGCGATGGCGATCGAACGCCGGCTGGCCGACCAGTTCGACCTGCCGGTCGAGTCGATGTGGGGCGACGACGGCATCGTCATCCGGCTGCCCGAGTCGGCCGACGAACTGCCGCTCGAGGCGATCGTCATCGACCCCGACGACATCGACGAGTTGGTCGTGTCGACGCTGCCGCAGACCGCGCTGTTCTCGTCGCGCTTTCGCGAGTGCGCCGGCCGGGCGCTGCTGCTGCCTCGCCGCCGGCCCGACCGGCGCACCCCGCTGTGGCAGCAGCGTCAGCGGGCGGCCGATCTGTTGGCGGTGGCGTCGAAGTACCCCACGTTCCCGATCCTGCTCGAGGCGTCGCGCGAGTGCCTGCAGGACGTGTTCGACGTGCCGGCCCTCCGCGAGGTGCTCGGTCAGTTGCGGTCGCGGGCGATCCGGGTGGTGAACGTCGACACCGGGTCGGCCAGCCCGATGGCGTCGAGCCTGCTGTTCAACTGGATCGCGGCATACATGTACGAGGGCGATGCGCCGCTGGCCGAACGGCGCGCCGCGGCGCTGGCCCTCGACCGTGATCTGCTGCGCGATCTGCTCGGCGCCGAGGAGCTGCGCGAGTTGCTCGATGCCGACGTGCTCGCCGACGTCGAGTTGGAGCTGCAGTGTCTCGCCGACCACCGCCGGGCGCGCTCGGTCGACGAACTGCACGACGTACTGCGCAGGGTCGGCGACCTGTCGTCGGCCGAGGTCGACCTGCGCTGCGAGGGCTCCGGCGCGGCATGGATCGGGCAGTTGATCGTCGAGAAGCGGGCGATCGAGATCGCCGTGGGCGGTGAGACTCGGTACGCCGCGGGGGAGGATGCCGCCCGCTACCGCGACGCACTCGGGTGCTCGCTCCCGCTCGGGTTGCCGATGGCGTTCACCGATCCGGTGGCGCGCCCGCTCGAGGAGTTGGTCGGCCGGTACGCCCGAACGCACGGGCCGTTCCTCGTGTCCGACGTGACCCGTCGGTTCGGCTCCACGAACGAACGGGTGGCCGGCGCCATCGCGGCCCTCGAGGCCGACGATCGCGTCGTGCTCGGCGAGTTCCGTCCCGACGGTGTCGCCCGCGAGTACTGCGACGTCGACGTGCTCCGGCAGCTGCGCCGTCGTTCGTTGGCCGCCCTGCGGCGCGAGGTCGAAGCCGTCGACCAGGCGGCGTTCGCCCGCTTCCTGCCGGCGTGGCAGAACATCCCCGCCGATCGGCGCGGCGTCGAAGCCCTGGTCGAAGCGCTCGGGATGCTCTCGGGAGCGGCACTGGTCGCGTCGTCGATCGAGACCGACGTCCTCCCCGCACGCGTGGGTGCCTATCGACCGCCGATGCTCGACGAGCTCTGCACGTCGGGCGACGTGGTGTGGGTCGGCGCCGGTGCGCTCGGTGCCCGCGACGGTCGCATCCGGCTGTGCTTCGCCGACCAGCTGGCCGTGCTCGCACCGTCGTGGGAGCAGCGCGATCCACCCGAGGGTCCGCTGCACGATGCATTGCGCGAACTGCTCGGGGCGCAGGGTGCGAGCTTCTGGGGGCAGCTGCGCGCCGCCGGGTCCGGCCTCGAGTGATCAGGAGCTGCTCGCCGCGCTGTGGGATCTCGTGTGGGCCGGCGAGGTCACCAACGATTCGCTCGCTCCGATCCGGGCGGTGCTCGGCGGTGCGTCGCCGAAGGCCGCCGCGGCACACGGTGCGGCACGGCTCCGTGGTCGGCCACGACCGGGCCGGCTGAACCGGATCGGCCCGCCCGCCGGGCAGGGGCGGTGGAGTCTCGTTGCACCGTTGTTGCTCCCGGCGCCGACGCCGACCGAGTCGGCGCATGCGCAGGCGCTGCAGCTGGTCGAGCGCTACGGGGTCGTCACCCGTGAGGCGGTGCTCGCGGAGGGCGTCGTCGGCGGGTTCGCCAACGTGTACGGCGTGCTCAAGGTGCTCGAAGAGCGCGGGCAGGTCCGCCGCGGGTACTTCGTCGACGGGCTCGGGGCCGCCCAGTTCGCCGTTCCCGGCGCGGTCGACCGCTTGCGGGCGGTGCGCGAAACGCCCGATCCCGTGATTCATCCCGACGACGTGCCGGCGCCGATCGTGCTCGCCGCCACCGATCCGGCACAGCCGTACGGCGCCGCCTTGGCGTGGCCCGACTCGCCGGGCCGGCCGTCGCGATCGGCGAATGCGCTGGTGGTGCTCCGGGCCGGCGAGGCGCTGGCGTGGTTCGACCGCAAGGGACGTCACCTCGTCACGTTCCCGGCCACCAAGTCCGACGGTGCATGGGCCGACGCACTCGTGTCGATGGTGAAAGACGGCCGGGCCTCGTCGGTCGAGGTCCGCAAGGTCGACGGCGCAACGCTCGCCGAGGCGCCGCCCGACGTGCTCGATCGCCTCCGCGCCGCCGGGTTCAGCGACGGCTACCGCGGCCTGGTCTTCCGCGGCTGACCGTCACGCACACCCGGCGCGCGCCCGGACCCGACCACCTGGCGCGCGTCAGAGTTCGTCGTCGGTGAACAGGCAGAACGGATGGCCGTCCGGGTCGAGCATCACACGGACACCCTCCTGCGGTTGTTCGTCGGCGAGGCGGGCGCCTTGCGCTGTCGCCCATTCGACGCCCGCGTCGAGATCGGCGACCCCGATGTCGAGGTGCATCATCATCGTCGGCTCTCCCTCGCGGGCCGGCCACGTCGGCGGCCGGTGGAACGGCTCCCACTGCACTTCGATCTTCTGATCCCGCGCGGGCGAGGCGAGCATCGCCCATCCGTCGGTCGGCGGATTGCCAGGACGTGGCCCCTCCCGCCGGACGATCGCCCAGCCGAGCATGCGCTCGTAGAACTCGGCGAGCGCGATCGGATCGGGCGAGTCGAACGTCGGCCCCGAAATCCGCATGGTCGGTCGTTCCATCGTTCGAACCTCCGCTGTCGTCCAGCTCGTCGGCGTTGTCGCCGACTCAGGTCAGCGAGGGCCGACCGATCGATCGCTCACCCAGTTGCCGTGGAAACCGTACGGCACTCGCTGGGGGAGGTGGATGCGGGCGACTTCCGGGCCGGCGATGTCCTCGGCGTCGAGGATGCACAGCTCGCTGCTTGTCGGTCGTCGCGTCGTACACCACCGACAGGATCCAGCCGGCGTCCTCGGCCGTGCTGTCGGCCTTGGGGACGAACACGGGCTCGGCGCCGCCGCGGCCGCGCCCGTAGTCGTGCGCCTGGGTGGTGCCGGTGTCGACGTCGACCTTGAGTGTGGCGCCGTGGAGGTTGACGCCGTCGTAGTGGACTTCCGACGTGTAGCCGTAGCGGTGGCGGTGGAGCCCGACGCGGGGGTCGTGGCGCGGGAACTCCTGTGGCCGGTCGTCGATGCGGGTCTCGGTGACGCGGCGGGCGATCGGGTCGATCACCCAGCGGTCGAGGGTCGGCAGCGAGTCGCCGAAGGGGCCGAGCCGGTCGGACACCATCATCGTGTCGTAGCGGCAGACGTCGACCACCACGGTGCCGTCGTCGGCGTCGTAGGCATTGAGGGGATGGAACACGAAGCACGGGTCGACGTCGCACCAGACGATCTGGTCGGCGGTGCCGTCGCGGGGGAGGAGGCCGACGCGGGCGGGCCGGTCGGGCTGCCACGCGAAGGGGAACGAACTCCCCGCCATCGCCGCGTCGAAGTTCACGGTGACCGGCAGGTCGTAGACGACCGCGTACGTCGGGGTGAGCGACATGTCGTGGATCATCGGCATGTCGGGGACGGGGATGTCGAGCGTCTTCGTGACCCGCCCATCACCACCGACGACGACGTACTGCACGTGATCCATGAGATCCGGCCAGTGGTAGGCGATGGCGTGGAGTTCGCCGGTCGCCGGGTCGTACTTCGGGTGAGCGGTGAACGGGCCGGTGAGGGTGTCGTTGAATCGGTTGGCGCCGAGCGATTCGAGTTCGTAGCTCATCTCCACCGGAGGTGATCCCGCCTCGACCATCGCCCACGTGGTGCCGGCGAAGCCACCGACGTTGGTGTTCGGTCCGCTGCCATCGGGCAGCACGTAGCGGTTGCGGTACCACTCGGCCTTGCCGCCACGGAGGCGCACGCCGTGCACCATGCCCGCGCCCAGGAACCAGTGCTGCGGCGGCCCGTCGAGCGTGGCGAACGGGTTCGGTCCGTTGCGCAGCCAGCGGCCCTCGAGTTCGACCGGGATCTCGCCGGTGACCGGCAGGTCGTCGGCCGTGATCTCGTGCTCGACGGGCGCCATGTTGCCGGCGAGGTAGATGTTGTCGTTCGGGCGGGCGATCTCGATGTCCGCGTCGCTCTTCGTTCGTGCAGCTGTGTCGGTCATGACCTCCACTCAACACGATAAGTGAACATCTGTCAACATAGACCCTCGTTTGCGTCGGGATTTCGGAGAGCCGCCTCTCCGAAATCCCGACGCAAACGACGATCGGAGGTGTTCAGTCCTTGGGTTGGATGGCGCGGAGGCCGGCCCAGGCGAGGGCGGACACGTCGGCGGCGATCTCGTCGGGGTCGAAATCGTCGCCGAGTTCGACGAGCCGGCGGCTCGCCCCCTCGGCGAGTCCCACCAGCGCGTGCGCCAGCGTCTTGCGGTGCTCCTCGGAGATGTCGACGGCGATCAGCGGGGCGACGGCGGTGGCGGCCTCGGCGGTGATGCGGCGCACGGCGTCGTTGAACTCCTCGTCGCGGCGCGAGCCCGATCCGAACAGGAAGCGGAACGAGTCGTGGTCCTCGGCGACCCAGCGGAAGTAGGCGCGGAACCCGAGCTCGGTCTGGCTCTTGCCGTCGGTCGCCTCGGCCGCCGCCTTGGCGATGTTGCCGAGCAGTCGGTTGCCGACCTCGTCGATCAACGCCTGGTAGAGGTCGCGCTTGGAGTCGAAGTGCTGATACAGGACCGGTTTGGTGACGCCGACCGCTTCCGCGATGTCGTTCATCGAGGCACCGTGGAACCCGGCGCCGGCGAAGACCTGGAGCGCGACATCGAGGATCTGTTCCCGACGGGCAGGAGCGGAGAGTCGTTGGGACATGTGTTACCCGATGGTAACCGGTGGCCGACCGGACGAGCCTTCGCTGCCTGCGCCGCGTGACCCGTTTCCTAGCGGCCGTGTTCGACGTCGTCGCGCTCGGCCGCCTTCACGGCGTACCCGAGGATGATCGACGGCGCGAGCAGTGCACATCCGATCACGAACGACACGATGATCAGCGTGGCCATCGTCGAGTTGAAGTCGAACACGAACGCCATGAAGAACAGCGCCATGGCGAGCGCGACGAACAGGTAGCCCACGCGATTGGCGATCAGCGTCCACTTGGCGATCTTGGCTCGGCGGGCCCGGACCGGGTCGAGGGTCGGGCGCGGTGACGGATCGGAGGGCGACATACAGTCGGGCCATGCTACGAGTGAGCGGCCGAACCACGTCCGACGCGCCCGCCGCGGTCGGTCGGACATGACCGTTCGCGTCGAGACCACCGACATGGCGGGCGCGGTGATGCTCGTCACGCTCGATCGACCGTCGCGCCGCAATGCGGTCGATCACGAGACCCTCGTCGAATTGGCCGCCGTGCAGGCCGAGCTGCTGGCCGACACGGCACGGCTCGTCCGTGTCCTCGTGCTGACCGGCGCGCCGCCGGCGTTCAGCGCCGGTGCGGACCTCACGGGCGTGGAGGAGGGCCAATTTGCCGCCGACCTCGCGAGTGTCCTGCGCGGCTTCGGCCGGCTACCGATCCCGGTCATCGCGGCCATCGACGGCCCGGCGCTGGGAGCCGGAGCGCAGCTCGTCGTCGCCGCCGATCTGCGGATCGCCACACCCGACAGCGTCGTCGGGGTGCCGGCCGCGAAGCTCGGCCTGGTGGTCGACCACTGGACCGTTCGGCGCCTCGCGGATGAGTTCACACCGGCGGTGGCGCGGGCGATGCTCGTCGGTGCGGAGACGTACACCGCGGCGCGGCTGCACGAGCTCGGTGGCGTGCACCGCCTCGGAGCGCTCGATGACGCGATCGCGTGGGCCGAGCAGCTGTCGACGCTGGCTCCGCTCACGATGGCAGGCCACAAGATCGCGCTCGAGCATCGCACGACCGAACCATCGCCGGTCGACGATGTCGAGGCGGCACGGAAGGCGGCCTGGGCGAGCGGCGACGCCGTGGAAGGTCGCACGGCGTTCCTCGAGAAGCGCCCCGCACACTTCACCGGAAGGTGAACCCGTCCCGCTCCGTGGGACTTCGTGGCGAAGCCGTTGCTGCATGATGGTGATCGATGATCGACATCCGTCCGGCCGCCGAGCGGACCGTGGGCTTGGTCACCGCGGTCACCGACGACCAGCTGGCGCGTCCCACGCCATGTCCTGACGCAGTCGTCGGCGACCTGATCGATCACCTCGGGGTGTTCGCCGTGAGGTTCATCGCGGCGGCCCGCAAGGCAACCGATGGACCATGGCCGCCGGCCCCGCGCCCGAGCGGAGGCAACCTCGAGGCGGATTGGCGCGAGCGCCTGTCGAACGACCTGCTCACGCTGGCCGACGCCTGGCAGGATCCACGGGCCTGGGAAGGGACCACCTTCGCGGGGAGCATCGAATTGCCCGCGGACGTCGCCGGCCTCGTCGCGCTCGACGAACTCGTTGTCCACGGGTGGGACATCGCCGCGGCGACGGGGCAGCCGTACGCACCGGCCGCGCCCGAGATCGAGGCCGCAACGGCGTTCGTGACCTCGTTCGAGGCGCCGCGTGACGGTCGCCTGTTCGGTCCGATCGTGGCCGTACCGGGCGACGCGACGGCACTCGAGCGGCTGCTCGGCCTCACCGGCCGCGATCCCGACTGGCGACCGCCCGCCTGAGCGACCGAGCGGCCGACCGATTTCGGTCAGAGGCCGGTCGGCAGTAGCCGGTTGACGTTCTGGAAGAAGAAGTACAACGCGATCGTGAACGGCACGATCCCGACGAGCAGGCCGACCCAGTCCCTGCGCACCTTCCGGCTGAGGAGGTAGGAGCCGACGCTGATCAGGATCAGCACCGCACCCCACAGGGCCACTTGGCTGTTGGCGCTCGGGTCGCTGAACCATCCCTCGGCGAAGCTGTCGGCGATGCCGGTGGTCACCGCGGCCGGCTCGACCTCGTCGCCGGGGTCGGTCGTCGGCACCTCGCTGGTGGGGGTACTCGCGGGGATGCTGGTGTCGGTGGCCGTGCTGGTGGTGGCCGGCGTGTCGGTGACGGGCGGCGCCGAGACGACCGGGTCGTCGAGCCGGATCGGCGGGGCCTCGGCGGCGGGTTCGAGCGGGCGTCCGTAGTTGAGCACGCTCTCACCGACCGGGTCGGACTGCGTCGGATCGAGCTCGCTCGTGATCACGATGCGATCGCGGGCGGTGTAGCGCGGATGGCACGACGTGAGCGTCAGCGTGGCGATCGTCGGGTCGGTCGTCGCCACCACCTCGTAGTCGTTGGGGCCGACGATCTGTTGACCGGTGGCGATGTAGACGAAGCGCCCCGCGGGCGTGGTGACGATGATCTCGTCGCCGGGCGTGACCTGGTCGATGTCGTAGAACGGTTGACCGTAGGTGGTGCGGTGCCCGGCGATCGCGGAGTTGCCGAGCTGGCCCGGCAGCGGTGTCTCGGGGTAGTGGCCGGGGCCCTTCTTGAGGTCGGACTTGTCGACACCGGCGACCACGTAGCGGTCGACGCCGATCGACGGGATCTCGAGACGGGCGATCACGTCGCCCTCCTGGAACGGCGGCAGATTCTGCGCGTCCACCGGCACCGGCGCGGCGGTGGTGGCCGGCGCCTCGGTGGTCGGTGCCGCGGGCGCAAGCGTGACGGCGGGGGCCGTGTCGACGGGCACCGTCGTCGCCGGATCGGTCGACACGCTGGGCACCGTGCTCGCCAGCAACTCGTTGAAGTCGTCCTCGAGCGCGCTCTGCGCACGGGCGGTCTCGATGCCCGTTCCCCACAGCTGATAGGCGACGAAAGCGAACATCAACAACCCGGTGGCGACGAGCACCTTGCCGAGCCCGCCCACCCAGAACCGCCAGTCCTTCGGCGGCTTCTGGCGGTCCCACTTGCTGACCTTCGTCGGCAGCGGTGCCGGGCCGGGGGTGGTCGAGTCCGGAACCGCCATCCGCAGCGACGCTATATGGGCACGTCGCCGGTCCGGTCGCGTCGGGCGAAACCTCCCGGCGAATCAAGACGGCGCCGACTTCGGCCGTAGCGTTGCGTCCCGAACGCCATGACCACCGACGCACTTCCGACGCAACCCGTTGTCGCCCTCCGCGAGGTGGTGGCGGTGCTGGGCGACTTCCCCGCGCTCGCGGGCGCCGACCTCGAGGTGGCGCGCGGCGAGATCGTGCTGCTGCGAGGCCCGAACGGCGCCGGCAAGACCACGTTGCTGCGGCTGTGCGCCGGCCTCGTGCCGATCACCCGCGGGACGGCGCACGTGGTGGGCCACGACCTGGCCACCGAGCGCGACGCGGTGCGGCGCCGGGTCGGCCTGCTCGGGCACCAGAACGGGCTCTACCGTGACCTCTCGGTCGCCGAGAACATCCGTTTCTGGGGATCGACGGTCGGTGCCACCGAGGCCGAGCTGGCGGCGGCGATGCAGCGGCTCGGGGTCGACGGGCGGATCCGCGACGTGGCCGTCGGCACGCTGTCCGCGGGTCAACGCCGTCGCACGGCGCTCGCCTGTCTGGTGGCGCGGCGCGCCGAACTCTGGTTGCTCGACGAACCCCACGCCGGCCTCGACGCGGCGGCCCGTGACGAACTCGACCACACGTTGCGCCAGGCCGCGGCGGCCGGAGCGACCGTGATCGTCGCCAGCCACGAGCTCGAACGGGCAGGATCGCTCGCCACCCGATGGGTCGACGTCGTTGCCGGCCAGACCCGCGAGGCGGGCTCGTGAGCAGCCCCACCACCGGCACCTCGACGGCGACGACGTCCGGTAGCCCAAGCTTCTGGCGCATGTGTTGGCTGATCGCCTCCAAGGACCTGCGGGTCGAACGCCGCAGCCGCGTGGTGACCAATCAGGTGCTGCCCTTCGCCGGTGTCACGATGGTGATCTTCGCCTTCGCCCTCGACAAGGAGACGGTGCTCGAACAGGTCGCCCCCGGGCTGATCTGGTTGGCGACGATGTTCAGTCTGCTCGTGCTCGTCCAGCGGGCGTTCGGGATCGAGGCCGACGACGGGGCTTTGGACGCGCTGCGTGTCGCCGGCGTCGATGCGCGGGCGATCTTCGTCGGCAAGGCGCTCGCCCTGTCCGCCCAGCTCCTGCTGCTCGAGGCGGTGCTGCTCGTGCTGGCCATCGTCCTCTACCGCCAGACGGTGCCCGCGGGGGGCGTTGTGCTGCTCGTCACGACCTTGCTCACCGCGACGTGTGGACTGGCCGCGGTCGGTACCCTGTACGGAGGCCTTGCCGCTGGAATCAAGGGCCGCGAGACGTTGCTCCCGCTGCTCACGCTCCCAGCGGTGGCGCCCGTTCTGATCGGAGCGACTCGAGCTGTCGAAGCAGCGCTCGGCACGGTCGGCGCGGTGGTGTCGGACGGCTGGCCCTGGGTGGGCCTGCTGGTCGTCTTCGCCGTTGCCTTCGGTGTCGGCGGTGCGCTGGCGTTCGGGCCGCTCGTCGACGAATAACAGCACCATGACAGGATCTCGATGACCACGACCAACCCCGACCCGACGGATGCGTTGGCCGGTGGCATCCCCGTGTCGGCGCCGGTCGTGCTGTCGACCGGCACTCGCGGGACGCGCGTCCTCGGGATCGCCACCATCGTGTCGATGGGATGGCTCGTGGCATTCGGGCTCGGCTTCTCGCCCGCCGACCGCGACCAGCGCGAGGCGGTCCGGATCCTCTACATGCACGTCCCCACGATCTGGGTGGCCTACATGGCCTTCGTGGTCACCGCGCTCTCGTCGGCGATGGTGCTCTACCTCGGGCGGGGTGGTCGTCCGCAACCGCTCGGTTGGGACCGTCTCGCGGGTGCGAGTGCCGAGGCCGGCACCGCGTTCGTCGCCGTGACGCTCGTGGTCGGCGCGCTGTGGGGACGCCTCACGTGGGGCGTGTTCTGGCAGTGGGACGCCCGCCTCACCACCACGGCCCTGCTGTTCGTCACCTACATCGGCTACCTCGCGGTGCGTCGCCTCGGCGGCACGCACCAGCAGCGCGCCAAGCGCAGCGCCGTGATCGGCCTGATCGCGGTGCTCGAGATCCCGCTCGTGCACTGGAGCGTCAAGCTCTGGCGCAGCCTCCACCAGGAGGCGACGGTGCTCAACACGGCCGGCGACATCAAGATGGACGGGCTCATGTTGTTCAGCCTGTTCATCGGTGTCATCGCGTTCACGCTGTTCTACGTCTGGCTGATGCTGCACCGCACCCGGGTGATGGCGATGGAGGATGCCCTCGAGGACCGGGGTCTCGACGACGCATTGGTGGCTCGCCGCCTGGAAGGAACCATCTGATGGAAGACGCCGGGTTCATCATCGGGAGCTACGTCGTCGTGTTCGCCGTCGTCGGGTTGCTCACCGGCTGGGTGCTGCGCAGCGGGCGCCGACTCGCCAAGCGCACCCCCGACGCCGACAAGTACTGGACCTGATCGACGCCGATGGCCGACCTCGACCTCTCTCCGCGGGCAACCCCCGAGCAACCGGCGCGCCGCCGTTCCGGTCGGCGCTGGTTCCCGATCGTCGTCCTCGGGCTCGTCATCGTGGCGGGCGGCGTGATCGTCACCCAGTTCCTCACCTCGGCAGTCGACTACTACTGCAACGTCGACGAGATCGGCACCCGCGACGGATGCAGCCCCGACCGGCGCATCCGCCTGCAGGGCACGGTCGACGAGGGATCGGTCACCAAGGTCGGCAACGCCACGGCGTTCACGATCTCGTTCAACGGTGCGAGCATGCCGGTGCTCTACGACGGTGAGCCGGGCGGCATCTTCAAGGAGTGCATCCCCGTGGTGGTCCACGGCGTGATCGTCGACGGCACGCTGCAGGGCGACCAGGTCGAGGTGAAGCACTCGGAGGAATACGTCGCGGTGAACGACGAGCGTCTCGCCGATGCCGAAGGCCGCAGCCTGTGACGGCGGTACCGCTTCGCCATGATCGCGGCGAGTGTGAATGCCGCCCTCGGGCGAGCGGGGCTGTTGCTGATGCTGGCGGCCTGCATCATGGGCGCGTGCACCGTGCTCCTCGGTGTCCGCCGAGCCGACGAACGCCTCCTGCGCCAAGGCGCCCGGTACGCGTGGATGGCCCTCGGCGGCGTCGTGCTCGCGGTGGTGATGATGCAGCGGGCCTTGATCACCCGCGACTTCTCGATGGCCTACATCCAGCAGGTGGGTTCGGCCGACACGCCGGCGCTGTACAACTTCGCCGCGATGTGGTCGGCTCTCGAGGGGTCGATCCTGCTCTGGGCGTTGATCCTCGGCGGCTACACCGCGGCCGTCGCGTGGCGGTTCCGCCAGCGCACCAACGACGTCCTCGTCGGCTGGGCACTCGTGGTGATGTTCACGATCGCCGCGTTCTTCGCCGCGCTCAGCTTCGGGCCGGCCGACCCGTTCGGGGCGGGCGCCACCGGCGTCACGTCGGGGCCCGGCCCGAACCCGCTGCTGCAGAACCACATCCTCGTGCTGTTCCACCCGCCGATCCTGTACCTCGGCTACGTCGGGTTCGCCGTACCGTTCGCTTTCGCCATCGCCGCGCTCATCACCGGACGGCTCGGTGAGGGCTGGCTGATGGAGACGCGGCGCTGGGCGTTGTTCTCGTGGGCGTTCCTGACGATCGGCATCCTGCTCGGCGGCTGGTGGAGCTACGAGGTGCTCGGCTGGTCGGGTGTGTGGGCGTGGGACCCGGTGGAGAACGCGTCGCTGTTGCCGTGGCTGACCGGCACGGCGTACATCCACTCGGTGCTCGTGCAGGAACGGCGGGGCATGTTGCGCGTGTGGAACCTGAGCCTGCTCGTCGCGACGTTCTCGCTCACCATCCTCGGCACGTTCCTGACCCGGTCGGGCGTGATCAACTCGGTGCACGCGTTCGGCGACGGGCCGGTGGGTTCGTGGCTGCTGGCGTTCTTCGGTGTGGTCGTCGTCGTGTCACTCGGGCTGATCGCCTGGCGCGGCGACCGGCTGCGGTCGCCCGGTGCGATCGACTCGCCGATTTCGCGCGAGGGGGCGTTCCTCGCCAACAACGTGCTGTTCACCGTGTTCGCGTTCATCGTGCTGCTCGGCACGATCTTCCCGCTGCTCGTCGAGGCCTTCCAGGACCGCCGCACCGTCGTCGGTGCACCGTACTTCGACCGGCTGTCGATGCCGCTCGGGCTCGTGCTGCTGTTCCTCATGGGCGTCGCACCGGTGCTGCCGTGGCGCAAGGCGTCGGGTGAACTGCTCCGCCAGCGGTTGTTCTGGCCCGCCTGGATGGGTGCGGGCGCGATCGTGCTCGCCGTGGTGGTCGGTGCGGACGGCTGGGCCCCGCTGGTGGCGTTCGGGTTCGGCGGGTTCGCCGCCGGGTCGGCCCTGCGCCAGCTGACGCTCGCCACCCGCCGGCAGGGCTTCGGCGGCCTCGTCGGTCGGGCCAACGGTGGCATGGTCGTGCACATCGGTGTGATCATCATCGCCGTGGCGCTGGCGGCCTCGAACAGCTTCACCCACTCCGCCACGCTGGCGCTCGAAACCGGCCGCACCGTCGAATGGGGCGGCCACACGTTCGAGCTCACGTCCGTCGACGTGCGCACGAACGACAACGACAGCAAGCGCGTGCTGGCGGCCAACGTCGTGCTCGACGGCGGCCCGCACGTATCGTCCGGCCACCACGACCTATCTCAACATGGGAGTCGATGTCGGCACGCCGTCGGTGCGCACCGGGGTCACGGAGGACATCTACCTGACCCTCGATCCGGGCGCCGTCGCCGGCGACAGCACCGCCACGATCCGGGTGTTCGTCAAGCCGATGATCCTGTGGCTGTGGATCGGCGGGCTGATCATGGCCATCGGCACGCTGCTCGCGGCGTTCCCGGGCACCCGCCGGCGCCGCGCGATCGACCCGGTGTCGGCGCCGGTCGCCGAGCCGGACCGGGAACCAGCGCCATCACCCGCACCCGACGTCGACGGCGAAACGGTGCCGGTGTGAGCACGATCGACGTCGGACCCGACATGCGCCCGGACGACGATTCCGCGCCGGTTCAGCGTCGCCGCCGCGTCGCGCCGTGGATCGTTCTGGCCGTGTTCATCGTCGTCGGCGGGCTGTTCATCGTGCTCGCCGGCGCGAAGTCCGAACACGGTGAATCGTCGGGTTCGGCCCTGCTCGGCCTGCCCGCACCCGAGGCCACCGGCACGCTCGACGACGGGTCGTCGTTCGATCTGTCGCGCCGCAAGGGGAGTTGGGTGGTGCTCAACTTCTTCGACCCCGACTGCATCCCGTGCCAGCAGGAGCACAGCGAGCTCGTCCAGTTCGTCGACGACCAGGCGGCGCTCGGCAACGACGGCGCCGAGTTCTATTCGGTGATCACCCAGGGCACCCGCGAGAAGGTCGACGCATTCTTCGACGAACACGGTGGCGACTGGCCGCAGATCTACTCGAAGGCCGACGAGTTCCCGGTCGCCTTCGGCGTGTCGGCGGTGCCGGAGACGTGGATCATCGATCCGAGCGGCGTGGTGCAGCTCCGGATGATCTCGAAGGTCACCGCCGAGCAACTCGACACGATCCTGCAGCAGTACCGCGAGCAGTACACCGGATGAGCGCACGGAGTTGGAACAAGGCGGTGAAACGCTGGCCGGGGTGGCTGGCACTCGTGTTCGTCGTCGCCGGGTTCCTCGCCGTCGGCGCGTTCCGATCGACCGGGCCGGAGACGCCGGCGGACCGCGTCGATGCGATCGCCGCTCGGGTGGCCTGTCCGATCTGTGACGGCGAGAGCGTCTACGTGTCGCAGAACAACGCATCGCGGGCCATCCGCAGTCAGATCGGCGACCTCGTGGCCGAGAACGACCTCAGCGACGACGACATCATCGCCTTCATCGAGACCCGGTACGGCGCCGAGGTGCTGCTCGTCCCGCGATCGTCGGGCTTCGACGCGCTGATCTGGGTGTTGCCGGC
This sequence comes from Ilumatobacteraceae bacterium, assembly GCA_963752815.1. Lineage (GTDB taxonomy): Bacteria > Actinomycetota > Acidimicrobiia > Acidimicrobiales > Ilumatobacteraceae > Sva-07. The sequence goes on from CAVVZI010000015.1 coordinate 1,446,355, forward strand.
CGTCGGGTTCGTGTGCGGGGTGGCGGGGCTCGCCGTGGTGTTCCGCCGCTGGAAGCGTGAAGCGGCCGCCACCACCGACCCCACCGATGCCGATCGTGCGCTGGTCGCGGAAGCGATGGCCGCTTCCGGTGACCAGACCGAGTGACGGCGTGAGCCAGGTCGATCTCGATCAGCTCGCCGAACGCGAGGAGGAACGCCGGTTCCTGCTGCGTTCGCTCGCCGACCTCGAGCGCGAACACGACGCCGGCGACATCGACGACGGCGACTACGCCACCTTGCGCGACGGCTACACGGTGCGTGCCGCCGCGGTGCTGCGCGAGATCGAGACCGGACGGTCGCAGCTGGCCCCGAAGGCGCCGCGCCGCTGGGGTCGCACGGTCGCCGTCGCCGCGGTCGTCGTCGCCGCGGCGGTCGGCATCGGTTTCGTTCTCGCCGGAGCGTGGGGGGAGCGGCAGAACGGCCAGGAGATCACGGGGTTCACCCCGGGCGACGATGCCCGCGTGCTGATGACCAACGCCCGCCAAGCGATGAACCAGGGCGACTACACCCTCGCCAACTCGCTGTTCGGCCAAGTGGTGCAGATGGAGCGCGATCAGGGGCGCGACAACGCCGAGGCGATCGCCTACTTCGGGTGGACGCTCGCCCTCGTCTCCGTCGGCGACCCCGACACCGAGGCGGTCGCGGCACGGCTCGATGCCGCCCAACTCGCCCTCGGGCAGGCGATCGAGATCGAGCCCGACTACGCCGACCCGTACTGCTTCCAGGCGATCGTCGAGTACCAGTTCCGGGAGGATGCGGCCGCGGCGCTGCCGTTCGCCGAGCAGTGCCAGGCCAACAATCCGCCGAGTGAAGTCGCCGACCTGATCGACGCGTTCGTCGACGACATCCGCGCCGGCACCGACCCGAACGCCACCGACCCCGCCACCCCCAGCACCACCACCCCCTGACCGCTCCACCCATCGTTTGCGTCGGGATTTCTGAGGACCGGTCCTCAGAAATCCCGACGCAAACGATGGTTTGGGACTGTCGGATCGGGCCCGTCGGATCGGGTGGGTCGGATAGGCAGGGGTCAGGTGGGTGGGGGCCAGACGGTGGCGGTGACGACCCGATCGTCCTTGCGCCGCAGGACCCACACGCTGGCCTTACGCCAGTCGGGTTCGGTCTTGAGCTGCATCCCGCGGCGAACGAGGGCCTCGACCGTTGCCGGGATCACGTCGCCGTGGCTGCACAGCACCGCCCCGTCCTTCACCTCGGCGATCAGGTCGAGCACACCCTCGAACGCCGAGTCCTCGAGCAGGCGGTCGTCGGGCCGTATTGCCGAGTGGACCGCGACTGCGAGCGGTTCGAGCGTCTGCATGCAGCGCACGTACGGGCTCGACACGAGTTCGCCGACGTCCTTCTTCGCCAATCGTTTGCCGAGCGCCTCGGCCTGCTTCCACCCCGACTTGCTCAACGGCCGTTCGATGTCGTCGCCCGTCCACACGCGCCGTTCGCCGGCCTTGGCGTGCCGAACGAGGTAGACGAGCGAATGTGCCATGTGGTCAGCGTTCGTTCGTGAGCCGCATGTGACGTGCGGTGAGCTGGCGCACGAGGATGATCCACACGACGGCGGCAGCGACGTTCACCGCCGCGGAGACCACCCCGAAGGCCCCGAAGTCGTCGAGGCTCTCGGCCAGCGATTCGAGGCTCCCGGAGTTCAGGCCGCCGTCGAGGAACGACCCGACCGAGAAGAGGAGGAGGAAGATCGGGGCGATGCCGTACAGCACGAGCCACGCCCAGATGAACGGGTTGTCGGCGGTACCCCGCCAGCTCTCGGTGTCGTTCGGGTCGGTCGGATCCGACCCCTTCCACAGCTCGCGCAGCACGAGGAACGGGATGATGTACAACACGAACGGCGGCAGCATCCAGCCGAAGATCGCGAACAGCGGGCTCCACAACGTGTCGCGGCCGAAGGCCCGCACGTTGGTGGCGATCCGGTACATCCAGATCACGGTGACGATGAAGATGGCGATCGTGGCGAGCCCGGTGACCAGTTGGACGGCGTTGACCGGTCCGATCGCGTTGCGGAACTCGTCGTCGCTCAGCTCGCCGTCGAGGAACTTGCGGGCGTCGTCCGCCACGGCCGCGGTGAGGATCGTCGTGAGCACGGTGGCGATCGCCGCGATGACCGTGAGGGTGACGATGGCGAGTGACAATCCGCGGACGCGTCGGAGGGCGGCGAGGGGTGTCGGCGACGATCCGTAGGCGACGTATCCCGGTGGCGGCGCAGGAGCGGACGGCGGCGGGGTCAGCGAGGCCGGCGGTGCGGGTGGGGCAGGTGGCGGTGGGGGAGACGGTGGCGGCGGGGGAGACGGGGGCGGAGCGGCGCTCGGCGGTGGAGGAACGTCGGACACTGCGGCGAGGCTAGCCCCGTCGTGTCAACAGGGCGCGGCGACCGGCCGGTCACGAGGCACAGCGAGCCGGGCACCCGGTCGGGCACAATTGACGGCATGGGTTTCTTCGACCGCAACCGCGCCAACCTCGTGAAGCAGGGCATCGACCCCGCCCGCCTGCCGCCCGGGCAGTACACGACCGACCGGTTCCCCGTCCTGCACGTCGGCGACATCCCTGACTACGAACCCGGCCAGTGGGACCTGTCGATCACCGGGCTCGTCGACGAGCCCTTCACCATCACGCTCGACGAACTCCGGTCGATGCCGTCGATCACACCGATGTTCGACATTCACTGCGTCACCAAATGGAGCAAGTTCGACACGACGTGGACCGGCGTGCGAGTCCGCGACCTGTTCGCTCGCGCCGGGGTCCGGCCGGAGGCGACGCACGTCATGGAACACGCCGAGTTCGGCTACACGACGAACATCCCGCTCGTGGACATCACGACCGACAACGCGATCATCGCCTTCGCGTACGAGGGTGGATCGATCCCCGACGAGCATGGTGGTCCGGTGCGGGTGGTCGTGCCGCATCTCTACTTCTGGAAGTCGGCGAAATGGGTGCGCTCGCTCGAGCTGATCGCCGGCGACGCCCCGGGCTTCTGGGAGCAGAACGGCTACCACATGTACGGCGACCCGTTCCGCGAGCAGCGCTTCACGAACGACTGAATACGTCTTCGTTCCGGTGTGGGTCCCGGGTTCCGGGACCGACGACGGAAAGAAGCGTCGTTCGGCGACTACTTGGCGTCGGACCAGCGGGCGATCACGCTGATGTCGGCGACGAAGCGGACGCGCGGCCCGGCAGCCGCACCGAGCCAGCGATGGGCGGCCTCCTGCAACCAGTCGTCGAGCCCGCGGGCCACGGCGTCGCCCGCCTCGGTCGGTGCGTGCACCACGAGTTCGTCGTGGAGGCACAGGACGATGCGCGCCCGGTCGTCGACCGCAGGGAGGCGGGCCCGCACGACCGCGGCCCAGGTCTTGAAGAACTCGGCGGCCGCGCCCTGCACCATCGCATTGCGGCCGTAGCGCCCGCGCGCGGCAGCCCGGGAACGGCCCTCGGCATCGGACGCGTCGATGCTGCTGGCCCCCATCCGTACGAGCCGGCCGCCGCGGGTCCGGAGATCGTTGCCGCCCTCGGCCGAGCGCGCCGCGTCGGCGAGGTAGGCCATGGCGACCGGGAAGTTGGTCTCGAGGCCGCGCAACGCCTCCGCGCCCCGGCCGGTCGTCTGTCCGTACATCGCGCCGAGCACGGCAACCTTGGCGATGTCGCGATCGACGCCCAGCCGGGCCGCCACCGGCGCGTACATGTCGCTGTCCTGCGTGGCCGCCGCGAGCGCCTCGTCACCGGATACGGCGGCGAGGATCCGCGGCTCGATCTGCCCGAGGTCGGCGCGGACGAAAACATGTCCCGGCTCGGCCACGATCGCGGGGCGGAGATCGGCAGGCATGTTGTGCAGGCCGACGGTCGCCGTCATCCGTCCCGCGGCGCCGTCCGATCCCGACCAGCGGCCCCGCAGCCGGCCGTCGCCGCCGACGTTGGCGTCGAGCCAGGCGTACCCGAACGTCGTCGAGATCCGCTCGGCCTTGCGCCATGTGAGCAGGTCGTCGACGAACGGATGGTCGCCGCGCAACTCCTCGAGCCGCCACGCCCGGGTGTCCGACACCTCGATGCCGACCCGTCGCAGCAGTGCCTTCACGTTGGCCGGATTGCGGAGATCGAGCCGTTGGTCGACCGGGATGTGCCGGAGCACGCGTTCGTCACGCTCGACGGCGAGGGCGTGAGCGTGCGCCGCGTCGGCCGGCCGCGGACCGATGAAGCCGGCGATCAGGGCCTCGGCGACGGCGAGATCGATCGGCAGCCCATCGTGTTCGAGCTCGGCGCACAGCGATTCGGCGGCCGACTCGGAATAGACGCGTGGCGGTCACGGTCGCCGCGTCGCCGACGGCACGCACCAGCTCCTGCTGACGGAGGAAGCACTCGGCGGCCAGCTGGGCATGGCGCGTGATACGACCCGGTGTGACGTGCCAGCCGCCGGCCAGCCACTCGGGTGACAGGTGACCCGACACGTGGATCGGGTCGTCCTCGTCGACCGCCTCCGCCGCAGCGCTGAAGAGGTCCGGCGCGCCGGCGGGCTCGGGAGCCGACGCGCCGTCGAGGCCATGGCAGTTCGCCCAGATCGCCGCGGGCGAATTCCGCCAGCCACCCACGAGGAGCCGATGGACGGCACCGAGATCCCACGAGCGCGCCGGACGGACGTCGACGGCGACCAGTGCCCGTGGTGTCGACTCTGGCCACCACACCCAGCGGGGAGAATCGTCGCGTTCGATCCGTCCGATCGTTCCGGCGACCTCGGGCCAGTCGATCCATATCGGGGAGAAATCGGTCGGTGAGCGGGGATCGTCGATCGGGACGATCGCCGCGCCGACGCCCTCGGCCATCGCGATCGCGAGCGGGCGGGTCATCCCCAGCCGAGTTCGTCGAGCCGATCGTCGTCGATGCCGGCGGCGTGCGCCACCTCGTGGATCACGGTGATGAACACCTCGTCGGCCAACTCCTCGATGTCGTCACACGCGTCGCACAGCGCGAGCCGGTAGATCGAGATGATGTCGGGCCCTTCGATGCCGCTGCGATCGGTGTGCGGCACTCCCTGGTACAGCCCGAGCAGGTCCGGTTCTTCATGGTTGCGTTCGCGCACCTGCACCACGACGTTGTCGAGCACGTGATCGAGTTCGGGCGGCAAGGCGTCGAGGGCCTCGCTGACCATCCGGTCGAATCGATAGCGCGGCACCGGATCCATCGGTCAATGATGCCGCGAGACGAGGCAGCCGCTCGGCCGACGTCGACTGTCGCGACGAGACTCGCGGTGAGGCCGAGCCAATCGTTACGGCTCAGAGCACCTTGAGGGCGTCGCTGTAGACCTTCTTCGGCCGCATGTCGACGGCGATCTGCCGGGCGATCTCGTGGAACGTCCGACCCGCCTCGGAGTCGGGATCGACGGCGGTGATCGGCTTGCCGTCGTCGCCGCCCTGGCGGAGTTCGGGCAGCAGCGGGAGGCGTCCGAGCAACGGGACACCGAGGTCGTCGGCGAGTGCCTGACCGCCGCCGGCGCCGAAGATCTCGTACCGCTTGTCGTCGTCGCCGGTGAACCACGACATGTTCTCGATCACACCACGCACCGGCAGGTTGACCTTGGCCGCCATCGCCGCTGACAACGCGGCCACCTTCTGGGCGGCCGGCTGTGGTGTGGTGACGACGAAGACCTCGCCGCGGGGCAGGTATTGCGACAGCGACAGCGCGATGTCGCCGGTGCCGGGAGGCATGTCGACGAGGAGGAAGTCGGGTTCGTCCCAGTACACGTCGGTGAGGAACTGCTCGAGTGCCTTGTGCAGCATCGGGCCGCGCCAGATGACCGCCTGGCCCTCCGGGATGAAGTAGCCGATCGAGATGCACCGGACGCCCCAGGCTTCGGGCGGAATGATCATCTCGTCGATCACCGTGGGGTCGCGATCGGCGCCGAGCATGCGCGGGATCGAGTAGCCGTAGATGTCGGCATCGACCACGCCGACCGAGTACCCCTGCTGGGCGAGGGCCACCGCGACGTTGGCCGTGACGCTCGACTTGCCGACACCGCCCTTGCCCGAGGAGATGAGCAGTGGACGGGTCTTCGAGCCGTTCTGGGCGAACGGGATGATGCGGCCCTCGGCGTGACCGTGGGCCGGCGCCTGGCCGGCGGTCGCCGCAGAATCGCCATGGAGGCTCTTGCGCAGTTCCTCGCGCTCGCCGTCGGTCATCACGGTGAACTCGAGGTCGATCGAGTCGACGCCGTCGAGTTCGGTCGCCGCGTCGGACACGCGCCGCTGGATCTCGTTCTTGAGGGGACAGCCGGGGACCGTGAGCGCGATGAGCACGCCGACCACACCGTCTGGACGGATGTCGACGCCGCGGAGCATGCCGAGATCGACGATCGAGCGGTGCAGTTCAGGGTCCTGGACCGGCCGCAGTGCCTCGACGACCTGCGCTTCCGTGACGGGGGTGGCCATTGGTCCATTGTGGCGACGGTGTTCGGCAATTACACCGAATTTCCACTACGCGCATAGGGACAATTCGGCTCGGTTAGAATCCGGTCATGGCGTCGAGCCCGTCGTTCACTGCAACCGTGTCGGCGATCACCGACGCGTTCGGTGATCCGACCCGCCGTTCGATCTACCTGTTCGCCCGCGACCACTCCGATCCGCGCCGGGCGCCCGATGTCGCCGGCGAACCGGTCGACATCGGTGTCACCGCCTCGATGGTCGCCGCCGAAGTGGGCGTGCACGCCAACGTGGCCCGCCACCATCTCGACAAACTCGCGGCAGGTGGGTACCTCGAGGTGATCAGCGGCCGTGTCGCGGGTGCCGGTGCCGGCCGCCCCTCCAAGCGTTACGTCGTCGTCGCCGATGCCGTGCGGATGAGCGATGTCGACTTCCCCGTGCGCAGCGACGACCTGTTGCTGTCGCTGCTCGGGCGCGCGCTCGACCGACTCCCGCACGACGAGGCAGAACAGATCGCCGAGCAGGTCGGCCAGGAATACGGCCGGGCGATGGCCAACGGTCTCACCGGTGACGCGCTCACGGCGGGCCGTCGATCGCTGCGATCGGCGATGCAGGCGGTGGCCGACGCGCTCACGGCGCACGGGTTCGCGGCGCACGCCGAGGGCCGCAACGACCAGCTGCGGATCATCAACAACCACTGCCCGTTCGGTGAGGTCGCCACCGACCACCCGGTGATCTGCGCCGTCGACCGAGGCATGGTCAAGGGGATGCTCGGCGCGCTCGTCGATGTCGACGGTGCCGGCGAACTCGGCGACGTCACCACCGAGTCGAGCTTCGCCCGCGGCGACACGTTCTGCGCCACCGCTGTCTAGTTGTTGCGTGGGGTCAGGCACCGCGCGACAGCTGCGGGGCTTCGCCGACCAGTTGTCGCGCGGAGCCTGACCCCTTGATTCAGTGGCGGTGTTGGGCGTACTCGATCACCCGGGTGACGACGTCTTCGCTCGCCTTGGCGGTCGAGCCGCTGTCGAACGGCGGCTGCGGGTCGTACTCGATCATCAGCTGGCACGCCTCGGCGGCGGTGCGGTCGACCAGCACCTCCACGAGTCGTAACGCCATGTCGATGCCGCTCGACACGCCGGCGGCGGTGATGATCCGGCGGTCGAGGTGTTCCACGACACGGTCGCTCGTGGGGATGGCGCCGTATTCGGCGAGCGTGCCGAGCATGCTCCAGTAGGTGGTGGCGGTGAGGCCCTCGAGGAGCCCGGCCGCGGCGAGAACCAGCGAACCGGTGCAGACCGACGTGGTGAAGGTGGTCGTCTCGTGCGCGGTCCGCACCCAGTCGAGTACCCGCTCGTCGTGCATCAACGGCCGCGTGCCGACGCCGCCCGGAAAGACGAGGATGTCCGGGCTGGGGGTAGTCCTCGAACGTCCCGTCGATCTCGATGCCGAGCATCGAGTTGTCGGATCGGACCACGCCGCGTTCGTGGCCGATGAACGTGATGTCGAAGTCGGGCACCCGCTGGAGCACCTCGTACGGCCCGATGCCGTCGAGCGCGGTGAAATTCGGGAACAAGGGGATGACGATCTGGGTCATGGCAGTCTGCTTTCCGTGTTGAAGGGCGCATCGTCGCCCAACCTGTCGCGCGGGGTCAGGCACTTCGCGACAGGTTGATGGCGGAAACGTTGGCGGTAGTCGTCGGGCGACACGCCGATGTGGCGGACGAGGGTGCGCCGCATCGTCTCGGCGGTGCCGAACCCGCAGCGGTGGGCGATCGATTCGACGGTGTCGGTCGACGACTCGAGCGCCTGGCGGGCGCTGTCGACGCGGATGCGGGCGACGAACCGGGCGGGCGACACGCCCACCTCCCGGCCGAACGACCGGACGAAATGGCGCTCGCTCATCCCCACCCGCCGGGCGAGTTCGCCCACACGGTGATCGGCCCCCGGGTCGTCGATCACGATCTCCTGGGCTCGTCGGATCGGCCCGGGCGGTGCCTGGCGGATCCACGTCGGCGCGGCGAACTGCGACTGCCCACCGGGGCGTCGCAGGAACATCACCAACCGCTGGGCGATCGCCTGGGCGATCCGGGTGGAGTGGTCGTGCTCGACGAGGGCCAGCGTCAGGTCGATCCCGGCGGTGACGCCGGCCGACGACCACACCTCGCGCGCATCAGGACGATCGGCGTCCGGCAGGCTGCGGATGTAGATCGGGTCGGCGTCGACCTCGACGGCCGGCCAGTGCTCGGCGAGTGTTGCGGCACGCGTCCAGTGGGTGGTCACCCGGTGGCCGTCGAGCGCACCCGTCGCCGCGGCGATCAGTGCGCCCGAGCACACGGTGACCAGGCGCGTCGAGCGGTCGATGAGTGCGGCCACGGCGGCCACCGTCGCGGGATCGTCGATCACGGCGCGGATGCCGAATCCACCCGGAATGATCACCGTGTCGACCTGGCCGGGGTGCTTGCGGGACCATGCGTCGAGCTCGCACGAGTCGAGCCGGACGGCGCTCTGCGTCGACACCGTCCCGCCTCGCAACGACACGATCGTGACGTCGTACCCCTGCTCGGCCGGGAGCATCAGCGACGCCCCCGCCAGCACCTCGGCCGGTCCGGTGACATCGAGCGACTGGATGCCGTCGTACACGAAGATCGCCACTCGCTGCACGGCAACACTGTGCGCCACCAGGGTCGTGGCGTCAATGCCGCAGACCCCACGATTCCCGCCATCCCCATCGAAGCTCGGTTCGTTCCGGCCCCGTCCCCAAACGAACCCTCCCCCGAACCCTGACCGCGCTCGGCCGATAGCGTGCGCCCGGTGGACGTACGCATCGGAGTGACCCAGGCCCCTCGCGAGCTCAACATCGAGCTTCCCGACGACGCCGATCGCAAGAAGCTGAAGGCCCAGGTCGAAGCGGCCCTCGCCGGTGCGAGTGACGTGCTGTGGCTCGTCGACAAGCGCGGCAAGGACGTCGGCATCCCGGCTGCGAAGATCGCCTACATCGAACTCGGTTCGGCGGACGGCGATCGGCGAATCGGCTTCGGAGGCTGAACCTGGCTCCACCATCCCTCCTCGATCTCAAGTTCGTCTGGGTCACCGGCAAGGGTGGGGTGGGCAAGACCACGATCGCCGCGGCGCTCGCCGACATCGCTGCCCGGCACGGCCGTCGCACGCTGGTCTGCGAGATGGATGCCAAGGGCGCGTTGAGTCAGGCCTTCGACGTCGGCACCCTCGAGTTCTCGCCCACCACGGTGGCGCCGAACCTGTCGGCGATGACGATGAACACCGAGGACGCGCTGCGCGAGTATCTGCGGCTGTTCGTGAAGATCCCGTTGCTCGGCCGCATCGGCCCGCTCGCCAAGACGTTCGACTTCGTGGCCGACGCGGCGCCGGGTGTCAAGGAGATCCTCGCCGTCGGCAAGCTCGCCTACGAGGTGCGCGAACGGAACTACGACATCGTGATCGTCGACGCCGAGGCGTCGGGTCATGTCGTCAGCCAGATCGGTGCGCCGCGGGTGATCCGCGACCTCGTCCAGGTCGGGCTCATCCGTGACCAGACGCAGTGGATGCTCGACATCCTCGACGACCCGTCGCGGACGGGCGTCGCCGTGGTCACCACGCCGGAGGAGATGCCGGTGACCGAGACGATCGATCTGCTCGCCCGGCTGACCGACGAGACCGGCGTCCATCCCAGTGCGGTCATCGCCAACCGGGTGCTGCCGGCGCTGTTCAACCGGCGCGAGCAGGCGATCGTCGACCGGCTCGACGAAGCCCTCCCGGTGCTCGTCGACGCGATCGGACCGGCGGCGCCGATCGTGCTCGAGGCCGCCCGGTTGACCGAGGCGAAGCGCAGCACCGGCGCCGAACACCTCGACCGGCTGCGGGCGGCCCTCGACGCCGGCGCCGACGGCCCGATCGGTGCCGACCTGTCCGGCTTGCCGATCATCACCGTGCCGGAGCTCTTCGCCCGCTCGTCCGGTCCGCGCGTCGTCACCCTCGTGGCCGACACGCTCGACGACGAACTCGATCCCGATGACCTTCACCCTGCAGGCGACGCACGATGAGCGAGCTCGACCATCTGCTGGCGAGCCGGGAGATGGTCCTCGTGGCAGGATCCGGCGGCGTCGGCAAGACGACGATCGCCGCCGCCCTCGGAGTGGCCGCCGCCCAGCGACAGCGTGGCAAGGTCCTCGTGCTGACCGTCGATCCGGCGCGCCGGTTGGCGACCGCGCTCGGTCTCGCGTCGTTCGGGAACACGCCGGTGCGGGTGCCGGCGGACCCGTCGATGCCACTGCGCGGCGAGCTGTGGGCGGCGATGCTCGACACGAAGGCCGGCTGGGACGAACTCATCCGACGCCATGCGCCCGACGCCGCCACTCGCGACGCGGTGCTCGCCAATCCGCTGTACGAGAACATCACGAGCCGTTTCGTGCACAGCCACGAGTACCTCGCGATGGAACAGCTCCACGACCTCCACGCGACGGGCAACTTCGACCTCGTGATCGTCGACACGCCGCCGTCGCGCAACGCGTTGTCGATCCTCGACGCGCCGAGCCGGATGGCCGACTTCTTCGGCAGTCGCCTGCTGCGCTGGCTGACCGTTCCGTACCGGTCGCGCCTGTTCACCGCCGCCTCGAAGCCGTTCTACCAAGTGGCCGACCGGGTGGTGGGCTCGCGGTTCCTGCAGGACATCGCCGACTTCTTCGTGCTCTTCCAGGCCATGGAGCCGGGCTTCGTCAAGCGGGCCCGGGAGGTGGAGGATCTCCTCGTCGATCCCCGAACTGCCTTCGTCGTCGTCACCACACTCGAGACCGCGCCGAGCCACGAGGCGCGGTTCCTCGCCCGCGAATTGGCGAACCGTCGCATGTCGCTCGGCGCCATCGTGGCCAACCGCGTGCTCCCCTCGGGCCTGGCGTCGCGGGAGGCGTCGCGGAGTGCGCAGGCACTCGTCGACAAGGCGCACGGCGCGCTGGCACGCGATGTGGCCCGAGCGTTGCCGGGCGTGACGGCGAAGGCGGTCGCGCCGGTGCTCGCCCAGGTCGGCGGTCAGTTCGACGACCTGGCGATGGTGGCGGCGGCCGAGTCCGAGCGCCGCACCGAACTCGCCGCGCTGGCGCCGATGCTGCTGTCGGTGCCGTGGCTCGAAGGGGACATCCACGATCTCGCCGGGCTGGCCGCGCTCGCCGATCATCTCCGCGACCGCACCGCCGCCGATTGACGGTGGACGGTTGACCGGCGGACTGGTCGACCGGTCGACCGGTCGACCGCCCTCGATCCACGTTTGCGTCGGGATTTCGGAGGACCGGGCCTCGGATTTCTTGACGCAAACGCTGGCTGGAGATGTGTTGAGGGTGGGCTTGGGGAGTGGCGGGGGCGCTTGGCGGGCGCGACGACAGCCGATGGGGCAGAATCAACGTGATGACCTCCCTCGCCGAACTGTCACGCGAGCACTCGGCACTGAGCCGCGACGACATCGACCACCTGCACCGCCTCGTCGCCGAGTGGGGATTTCTGGCCGACCTCTGTTTCGCCGATCTGCTGCTCTACATCGAGGCCGAGGATCAACGGTGGCTCGTGGTCGACCAGGTCCGTCCGGCCACGAACCAGACGATGTACGCGACCGACTACGTGGGGTCGTGGGCCGACACGACGGAGTCGGGGATCCTGTCGGCGGCGGCGGCGAGTGGGGTCAAGGTCGAGGGCGAGATCAACGCCGACGGCGTCGAACCGACGACCGGGCGGATGCTGGCGATTCCGGTCCGCCGCGACGGTCGCACGATCGCCGTGTTGAGCAAGGAGTGGCACATGCGCGCCGGCCGGATCCCCGGCGACCTCGAACGCCACTACTCGATCACGTTCGAGAAGTTCGCCCGCATGATCGAAGCCGGACTGTTCCCGTTCCCCGGCCGCGTCGCCGATTCGAGCGCCGCGCCGCGCGTCGGTGACGGCGTCCTCACCGTCGACGACTCGGGCACCGTCACGTACGTGTCCCCGAACGCCAACTCCGCGCTGCACCGCGTCGGGATCCAAGCGAACCCGGTCGGCATGCGGCTCGCCGAATTGGGATTCCACGACGGGCCCGTGCGCCAGGCCTTCGAACGCCGCGAGCCGATCGTCGAGGAGTTCGAACAGGGCGGCGACGTCACGCTGCTGTGTCGTTGCGTGCCGATTCTCAAGGTTCCGATCGGCGACGATCCGCCGCAGATCGACGGCGGCCTGTTGCTCGTGCGCGACGTCACCGAACTCCGCAAGCGCGACCGGTTGCTGCTCAGCAAGGACGCGACGATCCGCGAGATCCACCATCGCGTGAAGAACAACCTGCAGACGATCTCGTCGCTGCTCCGCCTGCAGTCCCGACGGCTCACCAACCTCGAGGCGAAGGCCGCCGTGCAGGATTCGGTGCGGCGGATCCGCACGATCGCGCTCGTCCACGAATCGCTCTCACGCGAACCCGGCGAGGACATCGCCTTCATCGAGATCGTGCGGCCGCTGCTGCGGCTCGCCGAGGAAGGGTTGCAGTCGCCGGACCGGCCGGTGCGGTTCAAGGTGGCCGGGGACGGCGGGCGGATCCCGGCGCACACGGCCACGCCGCTGTCGGTCGTGCTCACCGAGCTGCTGCAGAACGCGGTCGACCACGGGTTCCCCGAGGGCGGGCCCGGCGGGGAGGTGGTGGTGTTGCTGGCGAACCGGGATCGCCGCCTCGACGTACGGGTGATCGACAACGGACGCGGGGTCGATCCGTCGTTCGATCTCGATCAGGCGACGGGCCTCGGGCTGTCGATCGTGCGGACGCTCGTCACGACGGAACTCAACGGAATGATCTCGATCCGCTCAGCGACACCCGACGATCTCGACGCGGCCGGCCTCGGTGAGGGCCCGAGCACGCGTCACGGCACCGTGATCCGCCTCAGCGTGCCGACCGACGACTGAACGATCCGACGACTGACGGATTCAGCCGACGCGAGAGGCGCGGCTGGCGGCGACTCGGCGGCGACGGATGACCCGCCGCTCCTCCTCGGTCAGCCCGCCCCAGATGCCGGAATCCTGGTTCGTGTCGAGCGCGAAGTCGAGGCAGGCCTGGGCCACACCACATTCGCCGCACACCTGCTTGGCGCGGTCGATCTGCACGAGCGCCAGCCCCGTCGTGCCGACCGGGAAGAACAACTCGGGATCGGTATCGCGACAGATGGCGTCGTCGCGCCACTCGTAGTCTGCGGAGCCCAGCGTGAGGCTGGACGCAAGGATCGACACGTTGGGTGCTCCTCGATGAGAGAGTTGGCGGCGGAAATCCGCCCTGGGGGGAGTGCAGGCGGCCAAGCGGAAGCGATCGATCTGCTCCTTCGGCCCTGCAAAATTACCTGCCCGTACCGTCGATGACAAGGGGCGATTCTGTGACGTCCACGGCGCGGCGATCGCCCGGGACTTGCCACACTGTGGCGATGCTCGTGCTCGCCCACCGAGGAGCGTCACGCGACGCCCCCGAGAACACACCCGAGGCATTCCGACTCGCCGATCGGCAGGGGGCCGACGGCGTCGAGCTCGACGTGCGGCTGCACCCGTCCGGCCGACTGCTGGTTCGGCACGATCCCCTCCCGGCGGACAACTCGGACGCGGCGTCGCCTCCGACGCTCGACGACGCGCTCGACGCCTGCGGTGACCGGATGCTCGTGAACGTCGAGATCAAGAACCTCGCCTCCGACGGCGGATTCGACCCGACCATGTCGATCGCCGCGCGCACGATCGACGTACTGCGTCGTCGCGGCGAGCGATGGTCCGATCGTTGGCTGATCTCGTCGTTCTCGTGGGCCACGATCCAGGCGTGCCGGCGAATCGCGCCGGAGATCCCGACGGCGTTGCTGTGCATCACGATCGCACCGGCGACGATCGACCGGGTGGTCGCCGGCGGGCATGCCGCGATCCATCCGTGGGAGCGGGCGCTCGATGCGGCGACGGTCGATCGCTGTCACGAGGCCGGGCTGCGGGTGAACACGTGGACGTGCAACGACCCCGCACGCCTCGTCGAGTTGGCCGCGTTCGGCGTCGATGCCGTGTGCACCGACGTCCCGGCGATCGCGCTCGCTGCGCTCAGTCGTCCAACGGAGGAGCGGGAATAGTCGGGAACACGAGCCGCACCGCGGCGGGCACGTGCGTGAACTCGAGGCGGCGAGTGGAGCCCAGGGCGTCACCGTCGACCTGGTACGGGAACGGCTCGTCGTTCTCGACGACGAGATGCCGCACCCCTTCGCGGATGTCGAGGTGCGATGCGGGCTTGACCCCTCCGCCGCGCAGGGCGCCGGCGAGCGAGCTCAGGATGGCCGTGGCGCTCATCGTCGTGAACGTGATCGCGACGAGCGGTTGATCGAGCGTCGCGGCGGGTGACAGGTCGAGCGGCCGGTTCCCGAGGTACGTGTACGGGTTCGTGTTGAGCACGATCGAGAAGTAGCCGTCGTCGACGTCCCGGCCGCCGTCGCCCGACACCCGGAAGTGCGGGTGCTGGCGGTCGTAGCCCGTCAACCAGGTGGTCACGCCGGAGCTGATGAACAGGGGGTGCCCGAGCCACCGCTTGAGCGAGGCTCGGCGTTCCACCCGTTCGACGACGGCGGCGTCGAACCCGATGCCGGTGTGGAAGCAGAAGAACCGGCCGTTGACCTTGCCGAGCCCGATCGGCCGGAAGTCGGCGGCGTCGATGCCACCCGCCAGCAACTCGACCGCCTCGACCGGGTCGTTCGGCATGCCGATCGTGCGGGCGAACACGTTCGTCGAACCGCCGGGCAGCACACCCAGAGCGGTGTCGCTCCCGGCGATCCCGGTGGCGACCTCGTTGAGCGTGCCGTCGCCGCCGAAGCCGACGACCACGTCGAGGCCGCGGCGTGCCGCGTCGTAGGCGAAGCGGGTGGCGTGGCCGCGCCGGTTGGTCTCGACGAGTTCGACGTCGTGGCCGCGGCTCAGCCGACGATGGACCACCACCGTGTTGCGTGCGGTCACCGACGAGGCGAACGAGTTGACCACGAGCAGGACTCTCAAGGCTTCGGACGGTATCCCGCTCGCGGCGTCGTGACCGGCACGCGTCACACCGATCGGCGCTCGGGGGGATTGGGAGCCGTCTCGGGCGCCCGGTAACTTTGACGCCTTATGAACGTGATCGTCTGTGTCAAGCAGATTCCCGATCCGGCGCTCCCCGGCGAGCTGGATCCCTCCACCAACACCCTGAAGCGCGACGGCAAGCTGATCCTCGACGAGTCCGACAGCTACGGCGTCGAGATGGCGCTGCAGCTCGTCACGACCGCCGGCGGCGGCGACGTCACCCTCGTGTCGATGGCCCCGAACGACGAGACGTCGGGCCTGCGCACCGCGCTCGCGATGGGTGCGGCCAAGGCGGTGCTCGTCTCCGACGCGACGCTCGCCGGAGCCGACGCGCTGACGACCGCGAAGGTCCTGGCCGGCGCCGTCGGCAAGGCCGGCGACTACGACCTGGTCATCGCCGGCACCGAGTCGTCCGACGGCTACACGGGCACCGTGCCCGAGCAGCTCGCCGAGCTTCTCGGCCTGCCGTCGATCACGTTCGCCAAGACCGTGGAGATCGCCGACGGCACGCTCAAGGTGAACCGTCAGACCGAGGAGGGCTACGACGAGGTCACCTGCTCGCTGCCCGCCGTCGTGTCGGTCACCGCCGGCGTCGTCGAGCCCCGTTACCCGAGCTTCAAGGGCATCATGGCCGCGAAGTCGAAGCCGGTCGACACGGTCACGACCGCCGACCTCGGTGTCGAGGCCGTCTCCTGGGCCCAGCAGATCGTGTCGGTCGAAGACGCACCGGCGCGTGAAGCCGGCGAAGTCATCGAAGACGACGGAGAGTCGTTCAACAAGATCGTCGAGTTCCTCGACAACCTGAAAGTGATCTGAGGTCAGTCATGGGAATCGACAACATCTGGGTGTTCGCACAGGCCGCCGAAGGCGCGCCGACATCGGCCACGCTCGAACTGCTCACCAAGGCCCGCGCCCTCGGCGGCAACGTCTCGGCGTTCATCGAAGGCGACGGCGGTGCGGTGGCGGCGGCGCTCGCCGATCACGGCGCGGCGAAGATCTACGCCACGGGCGACCTCGCCGGAGCGCTCCCGGGCGTGGCGGTCGCCTCGGCGATGCAGGCCGTGATCAACGGGGGCGACACGCCCGACCTGATCATGTTCCCGCAGAGCTACGAGGGCCGCGACGTGCTGAGCCGCCTGTCGGTCAAGCTCGACCGCACGGTGCTCACGAACTCGACGGCGATCACGGTCGACGGCGATTCGGTCACCGTCCAGACGCCGATCTTCGGTGGCACCAAGCTCGTCAACTCGACGTTCACCGGCGAGAAGCCGTTCCTCGCGGCATTCCGCCCGAAGAGCTTCGTCGCCGAAGGCGGCGCCGGCGCCGCGGGCGAGGTCGTGTCGGCCCCGGTCGGCGACCTCGGTGCGACCGGTGGCGCGACCATCACCGCCGTGCACATCGAGGAGCACTCGGGTCCGAAGCTCGACGAAGCGGCCGTGGTCGTTTCCGGTGGCCGTGGACTCGGCGAGGCCTCCAAGTTCGAGCTGATCGAACAGCTCGCCAAGGCCTTGAAGGGCGCCCCTGGTGCATCGCGCGCGATCGTCGACGCCGGTTGGGTTCCGTACAGCTACCAGGTCGGCCAGACCGGCAAGGTCGTCAAGCCGACCGTCTACATCGCCGCCGGCATCTCCGGTGCGACGCAGCACATGGTGGGCATGAAGGGCTCGAAGAACATCATCGCGATCAACAAGGACAAGGAAGCCCCGATCTTCGGCATCGCCGACCTCGGCATCGTGGGCGACGTGCACAAGGTGCTCCCGCAGCTCCTCGCCGCACTCCAAGCCCGCGGCTGAACAACTCCGAACTCACCCGAAATTTGGAGCAGATGTCGCGCTGAGCGCGACAGACGCTCCAAATTTCGGCGTTTTCGGCTCAGGTGGCGTCGCGGGCGGTGATGGCCCAGGCGGTGCCGTTCGCTTCGTCGGCGATCGCCAGCTGCAGCGTCCAGCCCATCGACGGCTCGAACGCATCCCAGCGGCACCACGTCAACTCCTGCGCCAGCTGACCGAGGTCGTCCGGTGGCACCGGCCACTGGTCGGTGAGGTCGCCGAGCGTCGCCAGCAACCACCACGCGCCGAACCGACCGGACGCCGCCCCTCGCCGTCGACCGTGGGCGCCGCCGCTCGCGCCGGCCCACGCGATCCAGGCCAGAGCGGTGGCCGGCGGCAACATGGCCACTCGGGCGCGACGAACACCGATCGCGCCGATCGCCGCGGCGACGTCGCCCTCGACGCAGGCCACGTCGAGCTGCCCGTTCGAGCTGGCCAACCACGGTTCGACGAGTTGACGGACGACGAGATCGACATCATCGTCGAGGCGGGGCGCGTCGACGGGTGTGATCTCGGTCCAATCGTCGGGCAGCGCCGGCATCGGGAACTCGGCGCCGGCCGTCGGTGTAGACCGCGAGCGAGTACTCCGGCTCCCACGCTTGGATGTCGAGCGGGAGCTCGAGCACCGCAGGGAGGTCGGGGGTGTCGGTGATCGCTTCGCCGCGCAGCGCCCGTTCCTGCGCGACGAACGACGACCGTGGCCCGCGGTCGAGCACGGGCGCGAGGTCGGCCCACGTGTGATCCTGGGCAGCCACCTCGGTGAGCGGGCCGATGGTGAATCGGCCCGACAGTCCGTCGGACTCGTCGAGCACGGCGGCCACGAACGGCGGTGGCGCGAGCAGGGCGAGGCGGTACTCGGCGAGCGTCGCGGCCGGCCAGAGCTGCCGCCCGGTCTCGACGGCGTGACGGGCCCGATCGCGCAGCCGCAGCAGGCCGTCCCAGTCACTTGTCGAGCAGCGGTCGTCGA
The DNA here is from genome assembly GCA_963752815.1 of Ilumatobacteraceae bacterium. Classification (GTDB taxonomy): domain Bacteria; phylum Actinomycetota; class Acidimicrobiia; order Acidimicrobiales; family Ilumatobacteraceae; genus Sva-07. The sequence continues at coordinate 1,464,693 of CAVVZI010000015.1, forward strand.
TCATCCGCACCAGGCCGTCGAGGTCGGCGCGGTGGATCAGCGCGTCGAGCGGTTCGTCGGCGCTCACCCGAGCGGCCCTATATCAGCGGCCACGGGTAGCGCCGGCCGCTCGGATCGGTCGGGAACGCCCGCTCCTTCACGCACCACGCCGCTCGGCCTCGGATCGCTTCGACCTCGGCATCGTTCAGCAGCGCGGCGATCTCGAGCGGGACGCGCGCGCACAGGCGCGCCACCGGCTCGAGCAGAGCGTCGGGGATCGGCTCGCCACCGAACTCCCAGATCACGGTGCGGAGTTTGTACTCGGGAGCGAAGCAGAGCCCCTGATCGATGCCCCACACCGAGGCCGGTGTCGTGTCGGTCGCCTCGACGAGCAGGCAGTGACCACTCTTGCGGTCGGTGTTGTTGGCGATGATGTCGAGCAGCGCCATCGCCCGCAGCCGGTCGTGCAGCTCGGGGTACGCCTCGTAGATCGTGAAGTAGTGCTGGCGATGGTCGGCCGTGACGAACCACTGCACCGACCCCTCCCCGAGGGGACCGTCACGCAGCACGGTCGGCGGGATCACGTCGACCCCGAGCGCCTCGCTCAGCAGGTAGGCCGCGACCTCGCGCCGGTGGAGGCCGGGTTCGAAGTCCCACAGCGGACGCTCGCCCCGCATCGGCTTGTAGATCGCCGGGTGCGACCGGCCCTCGTGTTCGACGTGCACGAGGAACGTCGCGTTGCTGCTGTACGGCATCCGGCCCTCGACCTGGATCTCGCCGAGGCGCAGGTGCCGCACCGGGTCGTCGACGGCGTCGACGCGCAACAGGACGGAATTGGACTCGTCGTCGTCATCGTCTTCGTCGTCGAACGCTTCGTCCGGTTCGTCGTCCGTCCACGAGGTCACGGCTCAGTTCATCCTCGGGCAGAGGTGTCCGTCGGGATCGATCGGGTTGCCGCACCACCGGCACGTCGGCCGCCCCGCCTCGATCACGTCGTCGGCGCGGTCGCAGAACGCCACCGCCTGGCCCCGGTTGACGTACAGCCGCACGTGGCCCCGGTCGGTGTCGTCGATGATCTCGCCCTCCTCGTCGACCTCGCCGACTTCTTCGAGCTGGATGAGCAGACGGTCGGTGGTCCGGTCGTACCCGAGGCCGATCGGGCCGAGGACGAACGACGCCTCGAGCGGCTCGATGAGTTCCAGTGCGCTCGGCATCGGCTTGTCATCCGCCGGAGGAAGGTCGCTCAGCACACGCCGCAGGTACTGGACGATGGCGGCCGCCTGCTGCTTCTCGCACTTCAGGGTGACGCGTTGCCCGTTGGCACGCGCCTGGAGGTAGAACGTGCGCTCGCCCGGCCTGCCTTCGGTGCCGATGGTGAAGGCGTCGACGTCGTCGAACTCGTAGAAGACAGCCATCGTTCAGCTCGGCTGGAGGTCGGTGAGCGGTCGGCCGGTCGAGTTCACGGCGAGCACCACCGGCCCACCGGGACCCCAGGCGATGGCGGTGACCGACGCGGGGCTGATGACGATGCGCTGGAAGAGGTCGATGTGCGTGCCGAGGGCGTGGGCGACGGCGGCCTTGATCGTGTCGGCGTGCGAGACGCAGACGATGGTGCCGCCGGGGTGGGCGAGGCGGAGTTTGTCGAGCGTCGTCACCATCCGGGTCTGCATCTCGGTGAAGCTCTCGCCGCCGGGGAACCGGAACGTCGACGGTGCGCGCTGCACGGTGCCCCACTCGGGCAGCTTCATCAGCTTCTTCAGTTCGGCGCCGGTCCATTCGCCGAAATCGCACTCGAACAGCCCGCGGTCGACCTGCGTGCGCAACCCGCGCGCCTTGGCGATCGGCGCGGCGGTCTCCTTGGCGCGCTCGAGCGGTGAGCTGTAGATCGCATCGACCCGCTTGAGGGCACCGATGCGCTCGGCGGCGATGTCGGCCTGGGCCCGCCCCTCGTCGGCGAGGTGGAGGCCGGGTGCGCGGCCTGGCAGCACCTTGCCCGTGGTGGGCGTCTGCCCGTGTCGCACCAGGAGCATGGTGGTCGGGGCAGGGTGCGCCGGCTTCGCAGCGGAACGGCGGCGAGATGTTGGTTTCGTGGTGGCCATGGGGTGGCTCCAACCTACTGTCGGGTTTCGTGAGTGCACTCGCACGGCTCGAAGCCGACGTCGTCGGTTGCCGGGCCTGCCCGCGGCTCGTCGCGTGGCGTGAGCAGGTCGCGCGCGACAAGCGGGCGTCGTACCGCGACGACACGTACTGGGGCCGGCCGATCCCCGGTTTCGGTGACCCTGCGGCGCGGATCGTGGTGCTGGGACTGGCGCCGGCCGCGCACGGCGCGAACCGCACCGGTCGGGTGTTCACCGGTGACCGCAGCGGCGACTGGCTGTTCCGGGCGATGCACCGGGCCGGCCTGGCGAACCAGCCCGGGTCGACGTCGCTCGACGACGGGTTGGTGCTGACGAACGCGTGGGTGACCGCGGCCGTGAAATGTGCCCCGCCCGACAACCAGCCGTCGCCGTCCGAGCGCGACACGTGCGCGCCGTTCCTGGAGCGTGAGTTCGCGGCGTTGCCGAACGCGCGGGTGATCGTGTGCCTCGGCTCGTTCGGCTACCAGGCGGCGGCGCACCACTTCGGGCTGCGGCCCCGCCCGAAATTCGGCCACGGCGTCGAGGTCGCTGTTGCGGGTGAGGCGGCGGCTGAGGCCGCGATCACGTTGTTGTGTTCGTTCCACCCCAGCCAGCAGAACACGTTCACCAAACGCCTCACCGAGCCGATGTTCGACTCGATCTTCGCCCGCGCCGTCGACCTCGCGGCCTGCCGGTAGCGCACACCCGGCGTCACGCCCCGCATCAGGTCAGGTCGTGAGGACAGGCCCACCCGCCGCAGGGGCATCGGCGAATCCTGCCACTATCGTGTCGGCGCTGTGAACCCCTTGTCTGGTCGTCCGATGCTCCGCGCCGCTGCCCTGTTGATGGTGGCCACCCTCGGCGTGTCGGCCTGCCGGTCGGAGCCGAGCGCCCAAGCGCGTCGCCGAGGACCTGATCAACACCCTGGCCAAGACCGACGAGGAGCGCGACTGCATGCTCACCAAGGTCGACGCCATCGGCAAGGACAAGCTCGAGAAGATCGGCAGCGATGCGGCGGACGGCGACGCGGCCTCCAAGGCCGCCGCGAACGCCGAACTCGACAAGCTCGAAGCCGACCTCAAGTCCTGCCTGAAGTAGGCCGACCCCGCCCTCCGACTCATCGTTTGCGTCAAAATTTCTGCGGACCGGTCCGCAGAAATCCCGACGCAAACGTCGGTTGGAGTGGACGTCGTTCAGGCCGGTCAGTCGGCGGTGGGCGCGGGGGCGGGCTTCTTGACCTTCGGGGGTGGGACACCGATGGCCGGCGCCCGGTCGGCGAACTCGGGCCAGCGGCGACGGCTGACGATCGACAGCAGGCGGAGCAGACGCATCGCCGTCTCGTCGGTCTGCGCCGGGCGGGCGATGATCGAGCCGTCGGCGATCATCCGGTTGATGACCTCCTCGCCGAGCTCGGTGCGCACGATCGTGAGCGTCCAGTCGTTGTCCTCACCGATGCCGCCGGTCGCGACGTCGGAGTGCTCGGCGGCGAAGTCGGGGCAGGTCTTGCAACCCTGACGCGTCCAGCCGTGGCACTCCTTGAGGTCGATCTCGTGGTACGAGCCGTCCTTCATCCAGATCTGGAAGACGCCCTTGATGTTCATCTTCGCCATGTCCTGCTTCTTCAGGCCGTACTTGGCCTCGAAGAGTTCGGTGAAGATGGCGTCGTCGAACGTCTTCGAACACAGCAGCCCGATGTTGAACAGGAACGGCTTGGAGACCTTGCCGGCCTTGCGATCCCACATCGTCGGCGGCGAGGAGGTCTGGCAACCCATGCCCACGAGGGCGAGCCGCTCGTACCCCTTCTCCTTCGCCTCGGGCAGCGCCAGCGGGTTGGCGCAGTACGTGTAGCGGCTCCCGGCGGTGGCGAGGATCTCCTCCTTCGTCGACACCACGGCCGGCTTGGCCTTCCACGCGTCGTCGTCCTCGACCCCGCTGACCAGCGCGGCGTCGATGTAGTCGTGCTCGCGCAGCCAGATGAGCATCGCCGACACCAGCCCGCCGTCCTGGCCCATCTTGTGCACCATGTCGTCGCTCGCCCGGGTGAGGTACAGCTGGCGCCACACGCCCGCCATCTCGTCGGGCTCGCGGACCCGGCCGAACAGGTGCATGTCGGCCGAGGGCTCCCACGCCCGAAAGCGCGGGCACGCCCGGGTGCAGGTGGTGCACCCCTTCTCGCCGTGGATGCAGTTGTCGAGGCCGAGTTCCTCTTCGAGATGGAACGGGATGTACTTGCCCTCTTCGTGCTCGTAGCCGATGACGTCGTGGGGGCAGGTGACGACACAACCGGCGCAGCCGGTGCACAGGCCGGTCGTGATGACCTCCGCGTAGAGCTCCTTCCACTGCGCCGTCCAGCGCCCGGCTTGGGCGGGTGGGACGAGGGGGGCGTCCGCTTCGACTGTCGTCATGCCAGGACTGTACGCGATCGGGCACGACGAGGCCCTGTGCAGCGGGCCGACGACTTGGGCGGTCGCCCGCCCGTCTGCTTCGCCGGGTACTCGAGGGGGATGGCACCTGGGCTTCGGGGCGGGGCGACCGCTCGACACATACGGTAGATGGGTCGTGTTGCCGCCAGTTGGGCGTGGCGTGAACGGAGGGTGAACCTCGGTTCTGCGATCTGTGACGTACGACATAGCGGTTGGCGCGCTCAGACTTGACCCGCGGGTCAAGTTGCGGCGCACAATGGGGGAATGGATCTGAGCTACACGCCCGAAGCCGACGAATTCCGCACCGAGATCAAGTCCTGGCTGGTCGAGAATCTGCCGGACGGGTGGTTCGACGAGGGCTTCGAGATGTCCGACGCCGAGCGCAAGGAGTTCAACGTCGAGTGGCCGAAGCGGTTGTTCGAAGGCGGATGGATCTGCGCCACCTGGCCGGCCGAATACGGCGGCAAGGGCCTCACCACGATGCAAGGCGTCGTGCTCGCCGAGGAGTTCGCCAACGCCAAGGCACCGATGCGCGGCGACTTCTTCGGCGACACGCTCGTCGGTCCGACGCTGCTGCAGTGGGGCAGCGAGGAGCAGAAGAAGCAGTTCCTGCCGGGCATCCTCAGCGGTACGACGCGTTGGTGTCAGGGGTTCTCCGAGCCGAACTCGGGTTCCGACCTCGCCAGCCTGAAGACCACGGCGGTGCTCGACGGTGACGAATGGGTCATCAACGGCCAGAAGGTGTGGACCACGCAGGGCCATCACGCCGACTACTGCTTCCTGCTCACCCGCACCGATCCGAACGCACCCAAGCACGCCGGCATCTCCTACATCCTCGTGCCGATGCGCCAGGACGGCATCGAGGTGCGCGGCATCACCCAGCCCGACGGCACCGCCGAGTTCTGCGAGGTGTTCTTCGACAACGCCCGTGCCCCGAAGGACAACGTCGTCGGCGGCGTCAACAACGGCTGGAAGGTCACCAACACCACGCTCGCCTTCGAGCGTGGCCAGTCGGCGACCACCGGCTACCGGCGCTTCGCCGAGGAGTACCGGATCATGGTCGAGGCGGCGCAGGCGAACGGCACGATCGCCGATCCGCTCATCCGCCAGCGGCTGATGGAGTACTACACCAAGATCCAGATCCTGCGGATCAACGGCCTGCGCAACCTGTCGGCGACGCTCAGCGGTTCCAAGGACATGAGCAGCGTGATCCTCGGCGCCACGAACAAGATGTTCTGGTCCGAGATGCACCAGGCGGCGATGGAGCTCACGCTCGACATCTTCGGCGCCGACGCGATGCTCGTCGACACCTCCCCCGAATCCGGTGCGTGGCCGGCGACGGCGGCGCGTGACAAGCGCCGCGACGGCTATCCCGTCAGCCCGATGATGTCGGCGTTCTTCTTCTCCCGCTCCGAGACGATCTGGGGCGGCACGAGCCAGATCCAGCGCAACATCGTCGGCGAACGCGTCCTCGGCCTCCCCAAAGAACCCCGCCCCGCCACCGAACCCGCCTGACCACGCCACCGCGGTTCTCGTGAACTTCTTGCGTACCCGCGTACGCAAGAAGTTCACGAGAACCGCTCCGGGGCGGCGTGGCTACGCCGCGAGTTGTTCGTGGCGACGCATCGTCCACAGGTCGACCAGGTCGTCGATGGCGGCGTGGAAAGTCCTCGGCGAGTTCGAGGTCGGTGACCCGATCGACCTGCCAGCCGACTCGCCGCGCATTGCGGTCGCGGGCCTTGTCACGTTGCGCGTCGAATCGGCCGCCGTGCCACGTCACGTGGTCGACTTCGACGGCCCAACGCGCTTCGGGATCGCAAGCGTCAGGGTGGATGAGCGAGCCGTTGCGAAGACGGATGGCGAACTGCTGGACGAGCGGTGCAATCGATCGCTTCCGCAATGCATTGACGACTCGCAACTCCAGCCCCGAACCGGCTGGACGTTGCCAGTCGGATCGCTGCGTCATCACCCGGTTGACCCGCGCCGACCCGGTGCGGCCACGACCGCTGAGTTCGCGCGTGATGGTCCACAGCGTCGGCAGACCGGCGTGATGGTCGAGCACCCATTCGGTGAGTCGCTCGAAACGTTCGTCATCGAGGTCGCGACCACAGTCGAACCACACCCGCGGCGGGCTCGCGACGCGAATGCCGTCGTGGCGCTCCACGATGTGTGCGAGCGGCAGCACGTTCGTCCGCCGGAGTTGGACGCCGCGACTCAGCGGCGATCGATCATGACCGACGAGGACGGTCGGGACGACCGCTCGGAACACATGGTGGAAGTCCCACAGGTTGGCGCCGGCGGGACCGCTGATCACGGCCTGGGAATCAGCACGGCACGCGGCAGCACAGCGCGATTCGAACGTGTCCGGCGACGTCGCCATTCGGTAGACGCCGCCGTGTACGCGCACGAGCGCTCCCGATCGGACGAGCCGGCGGATCGAGTTGCCGCCGATTCCGTCGGCGATCAGTTGTCGGGCGTCGACGATCCCGTGCGTTCGGGCCGCCATCGCGGCGAGGTCTGGTGAGAGTTGAGGCATTGGCGCTCCCGGATGAGGCAGATACATCGGGACGATCTCGTCCGATCCAGGCCAAGCCCTCGAGACCGATCCTACGGACGTGCGCTCGACTCGCATGGCCGAACGCGTTCTCGTGAACTTCTTGCGCACGCGGGTACGCAAGAAGTTCACGAGAACGCGCTAGGGCGCTTGGTGAGATGGGATCGGTCTGGTGAATTCACATCGTGGCAACACTGCTGCGTCTTTGCGTCGCGAGGGCAGGCGGTACCGTCGGGGGCCGTGGACGAACTGCTGGACGATGATGGTGCGCCTCGTCCGGTCGCTCGTGGTCTGATGGAACTGCTCGACCAGCTCGGCGTCGACGAACTGCGTGAGCGGCAGCGGATGTCCGACGTCGAGATCCTCACGATGGGGATCTCGTTCACGATCTATTCCGACGGCGAGAACATCGACCGAGCCTGGCCGTTCGACGTCATTCCGCGCCTGATCTCCGGCGAGGAATGGGAACGCGTCGCCAACGGTCTGATGCAACGCCTGCGGGCGCTGAACATGTTCATCGACGACGTGTACAACGAACAGCGGATCATCGCCGCGGGGATCTTCCCCGGCGAACTGCTCGACGATGCGACGAATTTCCGCGAGGAGTGCCGCGGCGTCCATCCGAAGTTCGGGGTGTGGGCGCACATCTCGGGTTCCGATCTCGTCCGGGCGGGCGACGGCCAGTTCTACGTGCTCGAGGACAATCTGCGCGTCCCGTCGGGCGTCAGCTACGTGCTCGAGAACCGGGTCGTCGCGAAGCGCGCCTTTCCCGAGCTGTTCGAGCGCCACCTGATCCGGCCCGTCGACGGCTACACCGACGAACTCAACAAGCTCCTCATGTCGCTCGCGCCGGACGGTCGACGTGACCCGAACCTCGTGGTGCTCACGCCGGGCATCTTCAACTCGGCGTACTTCGAGCACTCGTTCCTGGCTCAGCGGATGGGCGCCGAGTTGGTGGAGGGCGCCGACCTGGTCGTCGGCGACGACGAATGCGTCTACATGAAGACGGTGCAGGGGCTCGAGCGGGTCGACGTGATCTACCGTCGCATCGACGACCTGTTCCTCGATCCCGAGGCGTTCAATCCCGACTCGATGCTGGGTGTGCCCGGCCTCATGCGGGCGTGGAAGGCCGGCAACGTCGGGATCGCCAACGCGCCGGGTGCCGGCGTGGCCGACGACAAGTGCGTGTATGCCTGGGTGCCCGACATGGTCCGTTACTACCTCGGCGAGGAGCCTTTGATCGCCAACGTGCCGACCTTCCGGTGCATGTACGACGACGAGCGGGCGTACGTGCTCGACAATCTCGACCAGTTGGTGCTCAAGCCGGCGAACGAGAGCGGCGGGTACGGCATCGTCATCGGTGATCGAGCCGCTCCGGAGGTGCTCGAGGCGGCGGCCGCGTCGATCCGCAGCGACCCGCGCAACTGGGTGGCGCAGCCGATCCTCGATCTGTCGACGGCCCCCACACTCGTCGCCGACGGCATCGCCCCGCGGCATCTCGACCTGCGGCCGTTCATCCTCACCGGCGAGCACAGCTACGTCACCGCCGGCGGCCTCACCCGGGTGGCGTTGAAGGAGGGCTCGCTCATCGTCAACTCCTCCCAGGGTGGCGGCAGCAAGGACACCTGGATCGTCGACCTCGACGACGACTTCTCCGCCCGCTTCACCACCCCGCAGACGTTCCAACCGCTGCTCGGCGGGCACGGCCAGACGCAGAGCCAGAGTCAGGGTCAGGGTCAGACGCAGAGCCAGGGTCAGGGCCAAACGCAGAGCCAGAGCCAGGGCCCGACGCAGAGTCAGGGTCAGACGCAGACCGGCGCGGAGGGCGACGTGGCCGATCCGGAGGCGACGGGCTGATGGCGTTGTTGTCGCGGGTCGCCGAGCGGCTGTACTGGGGCGCCCGCTACCTCGAGCGTGCCGAGGACGCCTCCCGGGTCCTGCGATCGTTCGGTGACGTGCTCGCCGACTATCCGGGATCGGGGATGCAGTGGAGTTCACTCGTCGCGGTCGCCGGCGCCGGCGGGAAGGACTCGATCGACGTCGTGGCGTCGGAGGAGTCGGCCGTCGTGCAGTACCTCCTCGCCGATCGCGAGCACGCCAACAGCATCGCCGTGTCGATCGAACGCTCCCGCGAGAACCTCCGCACGTGCCGAGAGGTGATGCCCCGCGAGGCCTGGGTCGCGGTCAACGATCTGTCGTTGTTCGTGCGGGGAGCAGCGGCCACCTCGATCGATCGACGCCGTCGGGAACGCCTGCTGACGCGGGTGATCGACGACAGCCGCCGGCTCGACGGCGTCCTGCAATCGGCGATGACCCGCGACGAGGCGTTCGAGATGTGGCGGCTCGGCCGGTACATCGAGCGAGCCGACATGACCACCCGGGTCCTCGGGGTCCGCGCCGCCTCGCTGCTGGCCCTCCCGGCCGGAGCGACGGAGGAATTCGCGGAGGTGCAGTGGATGGGGGTGCTGCGGTCGCTCTCGGCGCTGCAGATGTACCAGCGCGCCACCCGCGGGCCGATCATCGGCAGCGCGGTCGTCCGCTTCCTCCTGTTCGATCACCGCTTCCCACGTTCGGTTGCGGGCTGCCTCGCCGAGATCCGCGCGTCGACCCTGCGGATGCCGTCGCACACCACGGTGCTCGGCACGGTCGAGTCGGTCGACCGGGCGCTGCGCCGGAGCCGCCCGGCCGCCGACGACGGTGTCGCGCTCGATGCCGCGATGGATGGTGTCCAACTCGCCCTCGGCCGGCTGAACGACGTGATGCACGAGCAGTACGTCGTCCACTGATGGGCTCGGATCTCCGATGAACATGGCCGCCAGCCAGACGCTCGTCACCGCCCAACGCCTCGTCGACCAGTTCGCCCGGCGCACCGATCTCGTCGCCCGCCAGCACGAGGCCGACCGGCTCCTCGCGGCGGAGGGAGCGGGCCACATCGTCCACGACCTCCCCGTGCGCGCCGATGGCCGGGTCGTGTCTCTCGAATCACGGCCATGGCGCCTCGACCCGATCCCCGTCGTCATCGATGCCGCCGAATTCCATCTCCTCGGCGACCGGGTCGTGGCGCGCATGCGCATGCTCGAGGCGATCCTCGACGACATCTACGGCAGCCGCACGCTGCTGACCGATCGGGTCCTCGAGCCGGCCGACGTGTGGGCGTCGAACCGGTACCGGCTGGCGGCGATCGGTCAGCTCGCCGCACCGCGCTGGCTCACCACGTACGCGGTCGACGTGATGAAGGACACGTCGGGCAACTGGCACGTCCTGCAGGACCTGACCGACGCACCGCCCGGGGCCGGGTACACGTTCCTCGGGCGCAACGTGCTCGCCCGCGTGCACCGTGACGTCGTGTCGGCGCTGCCGCGTGGCGCCGGTCTGCGGTCGATCGATCCGTTCGCCGACCTGATGCGTGACGGACTGGCCGACCTCGCGATGACCGACAGCCCGCGCATCGTCGCCATGACCGGCGGCGTCGAGCATCCACACTTCGTCGGCCACGCCTACCTCGCCAGCCGGCTCGGTCTGAACCTGGCCGAGGGCGCCGACCTCGTCGTGCGCAAGCGCCGGCTGTGGCTCCGCTCGCTCGCCGGTCTCGAACCGGTCGACGTGCTCCATCGCCGGCTCGAGGGATATCGCGTCGACCCGATGGAAGTGAACGCGAGTGGAGTGATGGGGGTGCCCGGCCTCCTCGACGCCGTCCGGGCCGGCGGTGTGCGCCTGGCCAACAACCACGGAACCGGCGTGATCGAGGACCCCGTGCTCGCCGAGCACTGGGACGACGCCGGCGACTGGATCTCCGACCGTCACCGGCGCGGTGGTTCCCTCGCCCCGCTCCCGCGATTGAGCGCCGACGCCCGTTCGACGACCGAGTTCGAGACGGCACCGTGTCTCGTCGGCGGCGAGATCGTCCATCGCCTCGTCGTGGTCCGGCTGCAGCTCGTGGCGACCGACCGGCGGATCGAGGTCATGCAGGGCGCGAGCGCTCGCGTCCTCGCCCCGGGCGACGATCCCGAATTGTCGACGGCGGCCACGGCCAAGGATGTCTGGGTGGTCGGCGGCACGGTGGCACCGCCGTCGGTGAGCCGTCGGCGCCCGCTGCCGCAGGTCGATCTCATCGCCTCGGTCCCGACCCGTGCCGCCGAATCCCTGTTCTGGGCAGGGCGGGCGCTCGAGCGCGCCGAGTTGTTGACACGCGCCCTCGAGGTGGTGTTGGAACGCACGACGAGCGTGATCGATCCGGAGACCGCCGAGCCGTGGGTGGCGCCGTCATCGGCGATGCTGTTGGAGATCGCCGGGTTGCGTCCCCGCGATCAGCCGCTCGACTTCGTGCCGAACGCCAACGATGCGGTCGAACGGACGCTGACCGCGTTGACCCGGCACCTCGGATCGGTGTTGGCCGAGGTGTCGTCGGTGCGCGAGTTCTTCTCCACCAGCGCCGGTCGGGCCCTCGCCCGGCTGGCGTCGGCCCGCTCGACCCTGCAGGGGTTGCAGGCGGGCGGCGGCTCGATCCGCGCCGCGCAGATCGACCGGGGCCTGCTCGACAGCATCTCGAACGACCTCTCGGCGGTGATCGGCCTGTGGAACGAGAGTGTCGTCCGCGGGCCGGCCTGGCATTTCGGCGAGATCGGTCGGCGGCTCGAGCGGGTGTTCGGTGTGATCGACGGCGTGCGCGGCGCGCTCGCCCTGTCCACCATCGACCCGGCGAGCATGCACCAGGAGTACGACGCGCAGCGCCTCATCGAGATCGTGTTGGCGACCAACGAGAGCCTCGTCGCCTACCGTCGGCGGTATCGCAGCGACGTGGAGTTCGGGCTGGCGATGGACCTCGTCGTCACCGACGGTCTCAATCCGCGGGCGGCCATGGCGGCGCTCGTGATCGTGCGGACCGAGGCCGAGGCGCTCGAGTGGGCAGGTGGCGTCGAGCTCGCCACCCGCCTGGTCGACCTGGTGGAGGCCGAGAAGCACGAGACCGTGGCCTCGACGATGGCCATGCTCGGCGAACTCTGGGATGGCGCCGACGAGCTGGCGCGCGGCATCGTCAGCGAATTCCTGGCGTCGCCGGTGGACCCGCGTGTGATGGGGCGGGGGGAATGACCGACTCGCCGCTGAACATGGACGTGAACGCGCCCGCCGGCACCCGGTACGCGGTCACCCATCGCACGCAGTACGCCTACGGAGCCACGATGGCCGACGGCTACAGCGTCGCCTACCTCCTGGCGCGGGCGACGCCGTCGCAGCGGGTGCTCTCGTCGGTGATCTCGACCGAACCCCTCGTCGACGAGTACGACGAATGGCCCGACGTGTTCGGCAACCGCATGGTGCAACTCGGCGTGCACCAGCCGCACACCGACTTCGTGGTCGAGGCGGTCTCGGAGGTCGTCACCTATCGCCAGGAGCGGCCGCGGGCGAACCAACCGTGGGAGCGGGTCGCCGCACAGGTGGCGGCCCTGCGCGGCCCGCTGGTGTTGGAGACGTCGGCCTTCGCCGCGGCGTCGCGCTACGTCACGGTCGCCGAACATCGCGACGCCCTCCTGCGGCTGGCGCACGAGTCGTTCTGGGCCGGTCGCCCGATCCTCGACGCCGTCGAGGGGCTCTGTACGTCGATCTTCCAGTCGTTCTGGTTCGATCCGAGCTTCACCGACGTGAGCACGCCGCTCGGCATCGTGCTGGAGGCCCGCCGCGGGGTGTGCCAGGACTTCGCCCACCTGGCGATCGGCTGCCTCCGGTCGCTCGGGCTCGCCGCCCGTTACGTGAGCGGCTACCTCGAGACCGACCCCCCACCCGGTGAGCCCCGGACCATCGGCGCCGATGCGTCGCACGCCTGGTGCTCGGTGTGGATCCCCGATCACGGTTGGCTCGACTTCGACCCGACGAACGGCGTCGTCGCCCCCGAACGGCACATCACGGTCGCCTGGGGCCGCGACTACGCGGATGTGGCGCCGTTGCGCGGGGTGACCATCGGCCCGGCGAGCCCGCAGACACTGACGGTTTCGGTCGACGTGCGCCGGCTCTGACGCTCCGGCGGTGGTGTGAGCGGTGATGTGACTTCGGTCAGACGGGGAATCCCGTCGTCCTCCCGGCCGTTCCTCCCGCCAGTATGGACTCGATGTCGCCGCTCACGGATCTCCAGCACGGTCGTGCGCGCCTCGTCACGAGGCCGTTCGTGCTGGTCACCGCCGTTGCGCTGATCTTCTTCGTCTACGTCGGCATGATGGTGCCGATCGTTCCGCTGTTCATCGAGGGCCCGCTCGACGCCGGCGAATTCGGGATCGGCCTGACCGTCGCGGTCTTCGCCCTCACGGCGATCCTGGCCCGGCCGGTGGTCGGTCGGATCGCCGATCGGTACGGACGTCGCGTCCTGATGGTCGGTGGCGCCCTGATCGCCGCCGCCGGTGGGGCGCTGTCCGCCCACGTCGTCTCACTCCCTCAGCTCCTCGCGATGCGCGGTCTGATGGGCATTGGCGAAGCCGCTGTCTTCGTCGGCGCGGCCACGCTGATCGCTGACCTCTCGCCGCGTGATCGTCGAGCCGAGGCGGCGAGTTACTTCTCGGTCGCGGTGTTCGGCGGGCTCGGCGTCGGACCGATCCTCGGCGAGCGGCTGCTCGGCGGCGACCACTTCGCGCGGGCGTTCACCTACGCCTCGTTGTTCGCCGTCGGCGGTGCCGTCGTCGCCCTCTTCGCCCCGTCGAGGGTCGTGTCGCCCGACGCCGACCTCGATGCAGACGGGGAGGTCGTGGACGATCTCGCCGGCGCCGATGGGAAGCGCCCGTTGATCCACCCGGTCGCGCTGCTGCCCGGACTCGTGCTCGCCTGCAGTGTCGCCGGGTTCGCCGCGTTCAGCGCGTTCATCCCCGAGTACTCCCGTGACGTCGGCCTGTCCGGTTCGGGTGGGCTGTTCGCGGTCTACGCCCTGACGTCGCTCGCGGTGCGCGTGGTGGGTGCCCGGTGGCCCGAGCAGCTCGGTCCGCGTCGGGCGGTCACGATCGGGATGGGCAACATCCTGGTCTCGCTGTCGATTCTTGCGTTCGTGCCGACCACGGGTGCGCTCTGGGTGGCGGCCGCGATCATGGGCGTCGGCGTCGCGTTCAACTACCCGTCGCTGATGGCGCTCACGATCAACCGGGCGAGCGACCGCGACCGGGCGATGGCGATCAGCTCGTTCACGATGTTCTTCGAGGTGGGCAGTGCGGTGGGCGGTCTGGTGATCGGCTCGTTCGCCCAGATGGTCGGCAAGCAGACGGGCTTCCTCGGCGGGGTGGCGTTCTGTGCGATCGGCATCTGGCTGTTGCGGACCAAGGTCGTTCCCGCCGGAACGCCCGACGCCGGCCCGATTCGGCTGCCCGTCGAACGGGTCCAGTACATCCCGGTCGCCGGCGACTGATCGTCGTGGACGGGACCGTGTCAGTGCGGCTCCCGACGAGCGTGCCGTTCGCCGGTCCGGAAGCGCTCGAGTTCATCGCCGGCCGGGCGATCGTCGGCGTGGAGACGTGGGACGGCGAACGGTATCGACGGTCGATGACCCTCCCCGGTGGTCACGGCATCGTCACGCTGCGCGTCGCCGACGACCACGTGGCGGCCGAGTTCCGACTTGCGGACCCGGACGATCTCGACACCGCGGTGCAGAGGGTCCGCCGGCTGCTCGATCTCGACGCCGACCCCGAAACGGTCGATGCAGCGCTGTCCGCCGAACCCGTCATGGCGCGCCTGGTCGCGGCTCGGCCGGGTCGGCGCGCACCGGGCAGCATCGACCCGTTCGAGACGAGCATGCGCGCGGTCATCGGCCAGCAGATCTCCGTGGCAGGGGCGCGGACGGTCGCGGCATCCCTCGTCCGGTCGGTCGGGGAACCGCTCGACCTCGACGATCCCGACCTGACGCACGTGTTCCCGACGCCGGCCGCCGTGGTCGACGCGCCGGATGACGCCTTCCCGATGCCGACCAGCCGCCGCGACACGCTGCGCCGCCTCGCCCGAGCGGTCACCGACGGCGAGATCGTGCTCGACGCCCGTGCGGACCCCGAAACGACCCGTGCCGCGCTCCTCGCGTTGAAGGGGATCGGTCCATGGACCGCCGACTACATCGCCATGCGGGGCCTGGCCCATCCGGACATCTTCCTCACCTCGGACCTCGGTGTTCGTCACGGTCTCGATCAGCTCGCGGCCGCGACCGGTGCGCGGCCCGATCCGAGTGTCTGGTCACCGTGGCGGTCCTACGCTGTCCATCACATCTGGGCCCATCTCGGAGCGCTCCAGGAGACGACCACATCATGACGACCACATCATGACGAGCAGAATGGTGTTGCCGACGCCGATCGGGCCGCTCACCCTGGTCGCGTCGCCGAGCGGGCTGCGCGCCGTGCTGTGGTCGGTCGACGACGCGACTCGCGTGCCTGGCGTCGCGCTCGACGAGACGCCGTCGCGGTCTGACAAGGCCCCTGCTCGATCCGAAGGGGCGATCATCGACCAGGCGGCCGAGGAGCTCGACGAGTACTTCGAGGGCGCTCGGCGCTCGTTCGACGTGCCGCTCGATCCCGTCGGAACGGCCTTCCAGCGCCGGGCGTGGGCGGCGCTGCGGACGATTCCGTACGGCGAAACGGTCACCTACGGCGAACAGGCCGAGCGTCTCGGCGACCGTCGCAAGGCGCGGGCGGTCGGTGCGGCGAACGGGCGCAACCCGATCTCGATCATCGTGCCGTGTCACCGGGTGGTCGGCTCGAACGGCTCGCTGACGGGCTTCGCCGGCGGTCTCGACGTCAAGGCGTGGCTGCTCGACCACGAACGCTTCGGACACGCCTGACGCGCGACGGCGTGATCAGGCGCGGTGGCGGCTGGCGGCCGACTGGGCGCGGCGGGCGCGGTCGGCTTCTTTCTTCGCCTGCTTGGCGGCGGCCCGCTTCGCCCGCATCTCGGCCTGCTCGGCGTCGGAGCGCTTGCGGTGGTCGACGACCGGCGTGATCTCGGTCGGCTCGGCCTTGGGGAGCGCCACGACGTCGTCGGTCTTCAGGAGGTCACGGATGATCGCCGAGGCCGGAGCCTCGCCGGCGACGGTGGCGGCGAGCATGATGCGCGTGGACGCGACACCGTGGCGCTCGACGATCCCGGGCAACACCGCTTTGAGCTCATCGGTCGACGGGTTGTCGGAGTTGTCGCCGAGCTCCTTGATGCAGTCCGCCAGACAGGCGTCGGTGAGCACGGCGGCGATCGCCTCCATGCCCCCGTCGATGCGGCCAGACTTCACGGCGGCTCGGATGCCGTCGGCGTCGAGCGAATCGACGAACGAGTCGAGGCCCTCGCGATGGTCGTCGTCGAGCGCCTCGACGGCAGCGACGAGTTCCTCGTCGGTGGCTGCCTTGAACGAGCGATCGAGCAGACCGAGCGCCTGCATCCGGTTCTTCATCTGATTCACGGGCCGCGACGCTACCTGCTGCGGGCGGCAACCGGCCCGCCACCGCCCGCCACCGGGTCCCGGCCTCGTCCGTGGCCAATCGGTGATTGCGTCGTGGAACTTGGCGACTACAGTTCCATCGTCGTTCCACGACAGGTTGGGCTGGGGGGTGATGAAGATGGCAACAATCTCCGACGTTGCGGCACATGCAGGCGTAGGCATCGGCACGGTTTCTCGCGTCCTGAACGGGAGCGATCAGGTGCGGCCCGCGACGCGGGACAAGGTGCACGCGGCGATGGAGGAACTCGACTACCACCCGTCGCGTTCGACGGCCGGGAACAGGTCGAAACGCCAGGGACTCGTCGGAGTGCTGGTGCCGTTCTTCGACGAGCCGTCGTCGTATCAGCGTCTGCGCGGCATCGTGCAATCGCTCCAACCGCACGATCTCGAGATCGTGCTGTACAACGTCGACACCCCCGATCACGCCCATCGCCGCCTGTTGGAAGTTCCACGTCACCAGCTCGAGGGTCTGATCATCCTCTCGCTGCCGCTGCGATCCGACGAGGGCAACCGCCTCGCCGTGGCGCAGTTCCCGACGGTGCTGATCGACACCTCGCACGCGGCATTGCCGAGCGTCGTGATCGACGACCGCAACGGCGGACGGATCGCCACCGAGCACCTGCTGACGCTCGGCCACGAACGCATCGCGTTCATCGGAGAGCCGGCGCGCAACCCCTTCGGCTTCGTGTCGAGCCGGCATCGCGAGGCCGGCTACACCGACGCCCTCACTGCCGCCGGCATCGCCTACGACCGCCGCTACGTCAGACACGGCCCCCACGTGCGCACGACCGCTCGCCAGCTCGCCAATGAACTGTTCGGAATGGCCGAGCCGCCGACGGCAGTCGTGGCGGCATCCGACGTCCAGGCGCTCGGCGTACTGGAGGCGGCGCGGCTGGCCGGCAAATCGGTGCCGCGCGACGTGTCCGTCATCGGCTACGACGACATCGACCTCGCCGCCCACAGCGGTCTGACCACGGTGCGCCAGCCACTCAAAGTGTCGGGCGAGCGTGGCGCAGAGATCCTGACCCGGGCGCTCGCCACCGGGACCCGGCCGGTCGTGTTCGTCGAGGAACTCGCGCTCGAACTCGTCGTGCGCGGGACCACCAGCGCTCCGGCCGGGACATCGTCGAGCGGTCAGACCCGCCGAGGCGGGTCTCCGGTCGTGATCTGCGCATTCCGTGCACCGACGAGGAGCAACATGGTCGATGGAGCACTCCCGTGGTGGGAGACCGCGGTCGTCTACCAGTTGTACGTGCGGTCGTTCGCGGACTCGAACGACGACGGCATCGGCGACCTCGCCGGCATCCGCGACCGCCTGCCCTATCTCGCCGATCTCGGCATCGATGCGATCTGGCTCAACCCGTGCTATCCGTCGCCGCAGACCGACCACGGGTACGACGTCGCCGACTACTTCGCCATCGAGCCGGACTACGGCGACCTCGGGGAGTTCGACGCGCTCGTCCGCGACGCGCGCGCCCTCGGCATCCGGATCATGATGGACGTCGTCCCCAACCACTGCAGCTCCGAGCACGCGTGGTTCCGGGAGGCGTTGGCGGCCCCACCAGGATCATCCGCACGCGAGCGGTTCTACTTCCGCGACGGTCGGGGACCACACGGCGACGAGCCACCGAACAACTGGCAAGCGATCTTCGGAGGGTCGGCGTGGACCCGCGTCGACGAGCCCGACGGCTCGCCCGGCCAGTGGTACCTCGCCGTGTTCACGCCGGCGCAGCCCGATCTGAACTGGAACCACCCCGACGTGGTCGACTACTTCGACAACGTGCTCCGGTTCTGGTTCGACCGCGGCGTCGACGGGTTCCGCGTCGACTCCGTCACCGTGGTCGGCAAGACGCCCGGACTCCCCGACAACGAGTTGCAGCAGGGGGCGGCGCGTCCCGAATTGGGAGCGTCGAACGCGCACTTCACGTGGCGGCCAGAAGGTCATGCCGCGTGGCGTCACTGGCGCCAACTGGTCGACGCCTACGAGGACGATCATCCGGGACGTCAGCTCGTGCTCGTGGCCGAGGCGTACGCACCGCGCCGACCCGACATCATGCGCCAGTACGCCAACGAGGAGGAGTTCCACCAGTCGTTCGCCTTCGACTTGATGCTGGCGCCCTGGAACGCGGAGAAGTACCGGGGGGCGGTCCGCTCGACGGTGGAGGCCATGATGCCGGCCGGCCTGCTGCCGGCGTGGACGCTCAACAACCACGACGCCCAGCGTGCCGTCACCCGATTCGGGCGCGCCGACGCGGAGACGCACGGCGCCGACATCGACGGCGTACTCGAACACTCGCACGGTCACGGTCGACATCGACGTCGGCACCCGACGCGCTCGCGCCGCAGCGGTGTTCGCGCTCGGGTTGCCCGGCTGCATCTACCTGTACGCCGGCGAGGAGCTCGGTCTGCCGGAGGTTCTCGACCTGCCTGATGAGGCCCGTCAGGACCCGATCTTCGCCCGCACGGGCGGCCTCGAGATCGGTCGCGACGGGTGCCGCGTGCCGCTGCCGTGGACCGACGACGCCGGCACGTCGTTCGGGTTCTCGCCGCACGGGAACGAGCGAGCCGTGGCTCCCGCAACCGAAGGACTGGGCGCGCTGGAACGTGGCGAGCGAGCAGGCCGATCCGAGCTCGATGCTCGCGCTCTACCGACGCACGCTCGCCGTTCGCCGGGCGACGCCGGACCTCACGTCCGCCGGCTTCGAGCTGCTGCACCCCGACGACCCGGACCTCGTGGTGTACCGACGCGGCGACGTCGTCGTCGTCCTCAACATGTCCGACCATGAGCGCCAGCTGCCGGCCGACCTCGTGGCTGGTCTTCGAGTACTCGTGTCCTCCGTTGCCGAAGAGGCCGACAACGACTCGGTTCCGCCCGACGCGGCGGTGTGGCTCGGACGGTGATTCAGTCGAGCCGGAGGCCGGTCTCGAGATCGAACAGGTGGAGCTGAGTGGTGTCGACCACGAGGCTGGCGCGATCGCCGATCTGCGCCTTCGCGTGCGGTTCGACGCGGGCGACGACGATCCGATCCGACGTTGCGGCGGTGTTCTCGGCGGCTGACGTGTCGACGCCGACGGCGTCGGTCGTCACGTGGAGGATGACCTCGGAACCGAGGCCTTCTCGGACTTCGACGACGCCGTTGATGCTGTCGGCGGTGCCGTCGGCCGCGATCTGCATGTGCTCAGGGCGGATACCGACCACGACGCGCCTTCCCTCGTAGCCGGCGAGCGACGGGCGCGTCGCCAGCACCGACGCCGGCACGGTGAGCGTGTTGCTCCCGATCTTGAGCGTCGTGCCGACACCGTTGGTCGACACTGTCGCCTCGAGCAGGTTCATCTGAGGCGAGCCGATGAACGCCCCGACGAACAGGTTGTCCGGCCGGTCGTAGAGGACCTGCGGCGTGCCGACCTGCTGCAGGACGCCGCGGGACAGCACCGCAACGCGATCGCCCATCGTCATCGCCTCGATCTGGTCGTGGGTCACGTAGACGGTGGTGATGTTGAGCGTGTGCTGGAGTTTGGAGACCTCGGCTCGCATCTGGACCCGCAGCTTGGCGTCGAGGTTCGACAGCGGCTCGTCCATCAGGAACGCCTGCGGTTGGCGCACGATCGCACGGCCCATCGCCACGCGCTGACGCTGTCCACCGGAGAGATGGGCGGGCCGTCGATCGAGGTTCTCGGTGAGCTCGAGGATCTTCGCTGCCTCTTCCACGCGCTGGTTGATCTCGTCCTTGGGCATCTTGCGCAACTTGAGGGCGAACGCGATGTTGTCGCGCACGGTGAGGTGCGGATACAGCGCGTACGACTGGAACACCATCGCGATGTCACGATCCTTGGGTTCGAGGTTGTTCACGACCTTGCCGCCGATCAGCAACTGGCCGGACGTGATCGACTCGAGGCCGGCGATCATCCGCAGCGCGGTCGACTTCCCGCAGCCCGACGGTCCGACGAGCACCAAGAATTCGCCGTCGGCGACGTCGAGCGACAGCTTGTGAACGGCATGAAATCCGTTCTCGTACACCTTGTCGACCTCGCTGAGCACGATGTTCCCCACGACCAATCCCCCTTGTTGATTTGAGCCTCAACCCACGAACGCGTGCAGTCTTGCCGATTTTTGCGAACGTAGCGAAGAGGTCTTCCCCTGCGCGGCGCCAAATGATATGTTGTCCCCGGAATCTTCCATCGAGATTCCATACCATTTCCAACGGCAAGGCAAGTACCAAGCGATCGGCTCCTAGGGGCGCCGACTTCACCGGGTACGGGCCTCTGTCAGGAATCGTTCAATGAGGGGGAGTAACAGAATGAGACATACCAGGCGCGTCGCGGCAATCGCGATCGCAACTTCCATGGTCGTCATCGCCGCATGCGGCAGTGACGACGACGGAGGGACCGCCGATACGTCGGCGCCCACCGAATCCGCCGCGACGGGCGACACCGCCGCGACGGGCGACACCGCCGCACCCGGCACCGGGGGAGGAGCTGCTCCCGAAGGTCTGGTCAACGGGGAGATCTCCTGCGATCAGCAGTACGCCGGCAAGACGGTGTCCGTCCTGTCGCCGGTCCGCAACAGTGAGAACGATCCCGACGCCATCAGATCTTCACCGACTTCTGGCAGCCACTCGTCGACTGCACGGGTGTCAAGATCGACTTCCAGGGCACCGACCAGTTCGAGGTCCAGGCGCCCGTGCTGCTGCAGGGCGGCAGCCCGCCTGACGTGATCGACTTCCCGCAGCCGGGTCTGCTCCAGACGCTGGCACCCAACCTGATCACGCTGCCCGACAACGTCGCCGCACACACCGAGCGACTTCATCGACGGCTGGGAGGACCTCTACACCGTCGACGACGAGATCAAGGCCCTGCCGTGGCGCGCCAACGTCAAGTCGACGGTCTGGTACAGCCCGGCGATGTTCGAGGAGGGCGGCTACACGGTTCCCGAGACGCTCGACGAGCTGAAGGCACTGTCCGACCAGATCGTCGCCGACGGGGGCACCCCGTGGTGCGCCGGCATCGAGTCGGGTGTGGCCACCGGGTGGCCGATCACCGACTGGTTCGAGGACTTCATGCTCCGCATCAACGGTCCCGAGGTGTACGACCAGTGGGTCGCCCACGAGATCCCGTTCAACGATCCGCAGGTCAAGGCCGTTGCCGACGCCGTCGGTTCGTACCTCAAGAACCCCGACTACATCGGTAGCGAGAACGCCGTCAAGGCGATCGCGACGACGAAGTTCCAGGACGGTGGAGTGCCGATCGCCACGGGCGACTGCTACATGCACCGTCAGGCGAGCTTCTACTCGGCGCTGTTCCCCGAGGGCTCGACGGTCGGCCCGCCCGACAGCGACAGCGACATCACGTACTTCTACCTGCCCGTCGCCAAGGAGGGCGATCCGAAGGTGATGCTCGGCGCCGGCGACCTGCTCGCCGCGGGTACCGACAAGCCCGAGACCTGGGACGCCATCCTGTACGCGACCTCGGCCGAGTACGCCGTGGAGATGGCCAACAAGCACGCGGAGTTGTCGCCACGCAACGACATCGACCCGTCGTTGATCACCGATCCGCTGCTGGCGTCGTTCGCCGACCTGCTGGCGAGCTCGGACATCTTCCGCTTCGACGGCGCCGACATGATGCCCGGCGCGGTCGGGTCCGGCACGTTCTGGACGGAGGCGACTGCGTGGATCGTCGGTGGCAGCACCGACGACATGCTCAACAACATCGAGGCCAGCTGGCCCGCCAGTTGAGCGGAATGACGTGAGACCAGAGGGGTCGGGGCCGAGGCTCCGACCCCTCTGTCGTCTTTGCGGTAAGTTCTTGATCACACCATTGGTGGACCTTTTGGGGAAGAGAGGGGATGCATGAGCGACGTGTTCGGCGCGTTCGCCACCGTGTTATTCGGCATGGCGATCCTCGCCGCGGCGCTGGGGGGTCTGTACTTCCTCACGAGGTACCTGCCGGGTAGCTGGCGCGAGCGTGGGCAGGTGCTGGTGTTCGTGGGGCCCGCCGTGTTCCTCGTGTTCGTCGGGCTGTTCGTGCCGGCGGTGCGCACCGTGTGGGTGAGCTTCCGCGACGACAGCGGCAGCCGCTTTGTCGGGCTCGACAACTACAACGAGATCTTCTCGGGCAAGGGCACGCGGCTGATCCTGTTCAACTCGTTCACCTGGGTCGTCGGTGGGACCCTGTTCGTCGTCATCGTCGGGCTCGCCATCGCTCGCTTCGCCGACGGGATGAGAGGCGAGCGGATATGGAAGTCGATGATCTTCATCCCCGCCGCGATCTCGCTGGCCGGTGCCGGCATCATCTGGAAGTTCGTCTATGCCGGTCCGCCCTTCGAGAACGGACTGGCCAACCAGGTCGCGAAGGCGGTCCCCGGGCTGCCGGCCAGCTTCGGCGGCGAAGGCGACAAGATCTGGCTCGTCGATCGCAACGTCGGCAGCCTCAACCCGCCGGCCTCGGCGCCAGGTCTGAACACGATCATGCTGGTCGTCATCTTCATCTGGGCCGCGGCGGGGTTGGCCACGGTCTTCTTCTCGGCGGCCATCAAGGGCGTTCCCGACGCGCTGATCGACGCCGCTCGGGTCGACGGGGCGACGCAGCGACAGGTGTTCTACAAGGTGACCCTGCCGTACATCAGCGCCACCGTGGTGGCGGTCGCCACGATCACGGCGATCGGCGCGCTGAAGGCCTTCGACATCGTCATCGCGACGACCGGCGGCAACTTCGGCACGAGCACGATCGCCAACGAGTTCTACCGGGTCTACTTCATTCAGGGCCGCCTCGGCTTCGGATCGGCGTACTCGGCGCTGTTGTGCCTGTTGCTGATCCCGGTCGTGGTCATGAACCGGCGGGCCCAACAGCGGGCGGAGGAGTTGTCATGAGCACCACCGACCCCACCGTCGTCACGGAACCGGTCGCGGCGCCGCCCATCCTTTCGACCGGGGCGCTGCCGGACGAGACGACCGTCGATGCCGCGATGGGCGGCGGCGAGACGATGGGGCGGTCGGTGAGCGCCTCGCTCTCGAGCCGCGGCGGGCGCTACATCGTGCTGGCCCTGGTGCTCCTCTGGACGATCCCGACGTTCGGTCTGCTCGTCTCCTCGGTGCGTCCCGAGGACGAGGTCAAGACGTCGGGGTGGTGGGAAGCCTTCATCCGGCCCAAGTTCACGCTCGGCAACTACGACGCCGTGCTGTCGTCGTCGCCGGGCAGCGCCAACCTCAGCCACTTCTTCTTCAACTCCATGAAGATCACCATGCCCGCGGTGGTCCTGTCGGTCGGCATCGGGGCGATGGCCGGCTACGCGTTCGCCTGGATGAAGTGGAGGGGCCGCGAGTGGCTGTTCGTGGCGGTGGTGGCGTTGCTCGTCGTGCCGCTGCAGATGGCGATGATCCCGTTGCTGCGCCTGATCACCGGCGGCGCCCACATCGGGAGTTTCACGATCTTTCCGTACCTGCACCTCAACAACAGCGTCGCCGCAGTCTGGGTGGCGCACATCTGCTTCGGCCTGCCGTTCTGCATCTTCATCCTCAAGAGCTTCATGTCGTCGTTGCCCAGGGACATCATCGAGGCCGCGCGCGTCGACGGCGCCGGCCACTTCACCGTGTTCTTCAAATTGGTGGTGCCACTGTCGGTACCGGCGCTCGCGTCGCTCGCCATCTTCCAGTTCATGTTCATCTGGAACGACCTGCTGATCGGCCTGGTGTACGGCGGCAACGACAACAAGCCGATCATCGCCAAGCTGGTCGAGGTCGGCGGCACGTTCGGCCAGTCGTGGCACCTGCTCACGGCCGCGGCCTTCGTGTCGATGGTCGTCCCGCTGATCGTGTTCTTCGCCCTGCAGCGCTACTTCGT
The DNA here is from genome assembly GCA_963752815.1 of Ilumatobacteraceae bacterium. Lineage (GTDB taxonomy): Bacteria > Actinomycetota > Acidimicrobiia > Acidimicrobiales > Ilumatobacteraceae > Sva-07. The sequence goes on from CAVVZI010000015.1 coordinate 1,489,041, forward strand.
GCGCGGGTTGCTGGCCGGCGCGGTCAAGGGCTAGCAACCACTCCATCCCACCTCCCATCCCAGTTCGGGAACCGTGTGCTCGATGTCACCCATCGGCTACTTGACCGGTACAGACTGCGGTGTTACTGTACCGGTATAGCAATCCGAAGGAGGATGCCATGGAGCCATACATCGTTCTCGCTGACAAGCAGGTGAACGGACATCGAAGGGGGCTGGCATTCAGTGCGCTTCCGGATGCGCCGGTCCTCGCGCCGACGACCCCGGGCGTGCTGCGGCGCCAGGTGACCCGCATCGCGCGGTGGACCCGTCTGCGCCCGGAGGCCCGCGATCGAGCCGGGCGAGCGGTGCTCGTTCGGGGCGCGGCGGATCGTCCACAGCGCAGCGGGTCGTCGGCACCCGCTCGTTCGGTTTCGGTTGCGGTTCCCGCCGGGTGCGGATCTGCGACAAGACTGGGGTGATGGGCAAGGTCACGCTGCAGACGATCGCTGATCGCGTCGGCGTGAGCCGCATGACCGTGTCGAACGCGTTCTCGCGACCCGACCAGCTGTCCGCCGAGCTGCGAGGCAAGATCATGGCGGCGGCGGACGAGTTGGGCTACGTCGGCCCCGATCCTGCCGCCCGCGCCCTCGCCACCGGCTCGGCGGGCACCGTCGGCGTCCTGCTCACCGATTCGTTGAGCTACGCATTCGAGGACGAGTTCGCCGCTCGGTTCCTCGGCGGCATCGCCGAGGAGCTCGCGCCGACGGGCTTGGCGTTGACGTTGCTGACCTCATCGGGTCCGGCCGGCAGTGTGCAGGCGCGGGACGTGCCGTTGGACGGCGCGCTGATCTACTCGTGCGACGAGACCTCCTCAGCGCTGTCGTGGCTGAAACGACGGCATCTGCCGCTGGTCCTCGTCGATCAAGAGCCGTCCACGGAGTACAGCAGCGTGAACATCGACGACCGCCAAGGTGCCCAACTCGCCGCGCAGCACGTCGTCGGGCTCGGGCATCGAAAGATCGCCATCATCACGTCGAACATCGTCGGCCCGGAAGGTCTCATCGAGGACCCCTCCACGTTGATGGGTGGCCACACGATCCGGCAACGCATGACGGGCTGGCTCGAGGTGCTGTCGGCGGCCGGCATCGATCCCACGGTCGTCCAGGTACTCCACTACGGAGCGAACGCCGGCGACGACGCCGCCGAGCTGTTGCTCGGCCTGCCCGATCCTCCGACCGCCGTGCTGTGCTTCTCCGACGCCACAGCGTTCGGCGTCGTGCATGCCGCGTCACGACTCGGGGTGTCCGTTCCCGATGACCTTTCCGTCGTCGGTTTCGATGACGTGCCCTTGGCCAGCCGCATGACACCGCCACTCACGACGATCCGCCAGGACGGTGCCGCCAAGGGTCGGGCGGCGGCGGCAGCACTCGTCGCCGCGATCGCCCGCGACCGAACCGGGAGCGACGCACCCCTCGAGCAACGGGTCCTGCCCGTCGAACTCGTCGTTCGCGCGAGTACCACCACGGCCCGCTGACACTGCACGCCGGGCCACCGCTCCGATGCGGGCGCGAGCGGGGCGGTACCGTCACAGGCGATGGACGTCGACCGCGATAGCCGAACCGCCCTGGCCAGGCGGGCGATCTCGATGATCGACCTCACCGATCTCGACGACGGTCATTCGCCGGACGGCATCGACGACCTGTGCGCGCGGGCCATTCTGCACGGCACCGCCGCGGTCTGCGTCTGGCCGGAGTTCGTCGAGCGTTGTGTTGCGGCCGGCTCCGGGTCGGCGCTGCGGGTGGCCACCGTCGTCAACTTCCCCGGCGGCGAGGACCCGATCGCCGACGTCGTCGCCCTCGTCGAGAGCGCCCGCACTGCCGGGGCCGACGAGATCGACGTCGTCATCCCGTGGCGGGCCGTGCTGCGGGGCGACACGAGCCATGCGATCGACCTCCTCGCCGCCACGCGGCGGGCCACCGGCGACGCGACGATGAAGGTCATCCTGGAATCCGGCGCCGTCGCCGATGCGGAAACGGTGCGCGAACTCGCCGACCTGGCGATCGCCGGCGGGGCCGACTTCCTCAAGACCTCGACCGGCAAGACCGCCAGAGGCGCCACGCTCGCGGCGGCCGCGACGATGCTCGGTGCGATCGCCGACGCCGAGCGTGTCGTCGGACTCAAACCATCGGGTGGGATCCGCACCTTCGACGACGCCGAGCAGTACCTCGCGCTGGCCGACGGTGCGATGGGCCCTGGGTGGGCCACACCGGCGACGTTCCGCTTCGGTGCGTCGGGTCTGCTCGACGTGCTGCTCGACGAAATCGGCTCGACGTGATTGCGGTGACCTACCGCTAACCTGACCGGTCCCTGCCCTCGTAGCTCAGGGGATAGAGCATTGGTTTCCGGAACCATGTGCGGGAGTTCGAATCTCTCCGGGGGCACAACCAGATCGAGACACCGTCTCCACGAGCCATTGCCCGAGGGGCTCAGGCGAAACGCTCACTCATCGCTCGATGCACCGGCGACAGGAGACGCTCCCGTTGACGGCGCGTCAATCGGCAGGCGGAGACGACTCATACGCCCCATGCGACGAGTTGCCTGCGATCGGTGGCCATCCCACCTCGATCTCCTTCGCCTTGGAGGCGACGGTTGGGCGCCGACCATGTCGGGTAGTCACCGGGCCACACCGGCCAGGACAAGGAGTGCCACATGTCTGATGATCGAGTTCTCGACACCGCCGACGACAAACCGGTCGATCCCATCGATCGAGAAGCCGCCCAGATCGACGCCCGGAGCGAGGACGCCCCCGAAGAGATCGAAGAACTGATCGAACACGCGCGCGACCTCGGACGTGACGCTCCCGGCGAGGGCGCACCACCCGACTGATGGCGCGCAGGAAGCCCGGCGGTTGAAGGGCAGACCTGCGGGAAACCCCGAGGCATGAGCTCCACACCTGACGAACCTCACGACCACCCCACCGACGCCGACTCACTCGAACCCAATCGGGACAGCGGAAACGACACTTCGTCAGTGGATCCGGAAGCTCCGGGCGCGGCTCTGGTCGATCCGACTGCGGAGCAAGCGGAGCCGAACGAGCCAGCGTGATCCGTGTCGGATGCTCGGGCTGGTCGTACAAGGACTGGCGTGGGATCGTGTACCCCGAGGAGCTGCCCCAGCGTCGGTGGCTCGAGCACTACCAACAGCTGTTCGACACCGTCGAGCTGAACTCGACGTTCTACCGACTCCCCTCGGAGGCTGCCGTCGAGGGCTGGGCTGCGGCGGCAACGCCAGGATTCCTCTACGCCTTCAAGCTCGGCGCGTTCGGGTCGCACCGAAAGAAGCTGCGCGACCCGGAGACATGGATGCCCAACCACTTGGACCGCGCCGGGCGGCTGGGCGGACACCTCGGGCCAACACTTGTGCAGCTCCCGCCGCGGTGGAAGCGGAACGTGCAACGCCTGGACGAGTTCCTCGAACTCGTGCCCTCGTCGATGCGCTTCGCGGTGGAACTGCGGGATCCGTCATGGATCCACGACGACGTCTTCGATGTGTTGCGACGTCGCTCGGTGGCGCTGTGCATCCACGATCTGCTCCGGTCGCATCCGTTCGAGCTGACCACGGACTGGACGTACGTCCGATTCCACGGCCCAGACGCGATCGCCAAGCCATATCACGGGGCGTACGGCGAATCCGGGCTGCAGCCCTGGATCGACCGACTGCAGCCGGTGATCGATGCGGGGCGTGACGTCTACGCGTACTTCAACAACGACTGGTACGGACACGCGGTGAACGACGCCATGCTCCTGCGGCGAGCCCTCCATCCAGCCTGAGCGAGTGGTGTGCGAGCGTCGACTCACATTCGGGCTGCATGACGTGAGGAGTCAGCCGGCCGGACCGGGTCGGCCGCCTCAGGAACCGACGAGGCTGTCGGCCGGCGCCAGTAGGTCGGAACCGACCGTGGTATCGCTCGGGGTCGTTTCGCTCTCGCTCGGGGGGAGATTCGACCCCGGTTCGAGGGGAACTCCAGCCCCGCCTTCGCCCGCAGGTGCGGTGACGAGCGTGTCGATGCTCACGCTGGTGGCCGGAGCATCGTCGGAGCCGTCGGATCCACAAGACGTCACCAGCACGGCGCTGGCGATCGCGATCGAGGCGAGTCCGTGGAGCGAGGGCCGGATTCGGCGCGGGCGGAGGCTTGGCATGGGGTGGATCACGAGCCACGAATACCCGGTTCCCGCCCGATGACACCGCGTCGGGCCTGATTCTGCGTTGGCTCGTTGAAACCCGCAGCGAGGATCACCGTGCCGATCTCCGAGTCGGCAAGGCGCTGCAGGCAGATCGGGCCTGCCGCATGCTGATGAGCGTTTGGCACCGACGTCGACGGGAACGTCGGTCCGTGCCCCCAGACCGAGGAATTTGCGGCGGGGTCCCCCGCGCTACGGGTTGAAGACGACTTTGATCGCTCCGTCGGACTTCTTCTGGAACATCTCGTAGGCGTCGGGGGCTTCATCGAGCCGGAGGTGGTGGGTCGCGAAGGTGTCCACGCCGAGCGGATCATCGTCGATGAGCAGTGGAAGGATGTCATCGACCCATCGCCGAACATTGGCCTGCCCCATTCGCACCTGCACCTGCTTGTCGAACAGGGTCATCATCGGGATCGGGTCAGTCATGCCTCCGTACAGGCCGAGCACCGAGATCGTTCCGCCCCGCCTGACCAGTTCGATCGCCAACCGGAGCGCAGCGAGCCGATCGACCCCGGCTTTCAACATCAACTTCTCTGCGAGTGCGTCGGGCACCAACGCGGTCACCGAATGCATGGCCTTCGCCGCCGGCGATCCGTGCGCTTCCATCCCGACAGCGTCGATCACCGCATCGGGGCCGCGACCGTTCGTGAGTCCCCGAACCGCGTCGATCAGATCCGATTGCTGATCGAAGTCGTTGAGATCGAGCACGTCGACGCCCCTGGACCTGGACCGTTCCAAGCGCTCGGGGACGAGGTCGACGCCGATGACGGTCTCGATGCCGCGGTGGGCGGCAATACGGCATGCCATCTCACCGACGGGGCCGAGGCCCAACACGACGAGGCTGCCACCGTTCGGCACCTGCGCGAACTCGACGCCCTGCCACGCGGTGGGGAGCACGTCGGACAGGAACAAGAATCGATCGTCGCCGGGACCGGCGGGCACCTTGATGGGCCCGTAGTCGGCGTGGGGCACTCTCAACAGCTCGGCTTGGCCACCGGGCACCTGCCCATACAGTTTTGTGTAGCCGAACAACGCCGCACCGCACCCGTGTTCGTGAACTTGGGTGGTCTCGCACTGGGACTGGAGGCCGCGGTCACACATGAAGCAATGTCCACAGGCGATGTTGAACGGAACGACGACTCGATCGCCGACCTGCAGGCCGGTGATGTCGGGCCCGACGGCTTCGACAATGCCCATCGGCTCATGTCCGAGCACGTCGCCGGGAGTCATGAACGGCGCCATCACTTCGTACAGGTGAAGATCAGAACCACACAGGCCACTCGAGGTCACCCGAATGACCGCATCCGTCGGCTCCTGAATCACCGGGTCCGGGACCGTCTCGATTCGCACGTCTCGACGTCCGTGCCACACAACTGCGCGCATCTTCTACCTTTCGAAGTACCAGAGGCCAGCAACGGTCCGATGAGGGGGCCAAATCTCCCGGAATTCAATTCGGTCGACCCGTCCAACCCGCGTTGGACGGTCGACGTCGCGGTAGGGAACCCGATGGGTTCTCGCTTGATCAGGCTCGCGCTTTCGCCTTCGCCTTCGTGCTCTTGGTGCGCTTGGTCGACCTGCGTCGGGGCGGCTGTGGCACCGGCAGACCTGCGGCCTTCTTGGCCTCGATCAGCGCATCGCCGATCGCCAGCCACTCTTCGGGCTCGAGGTTCTCTTTGAGCTCGGGCAGCAACTGGGTCTCTTCTTCTTCCACGTGATGAGAAATCCCACCCTTGAGCATCTCGACGGCCGCGCCAAACCCGGGCATCTCGACCATCTGCTGCACCTTGTCGAGCCCCTCGCGGGCCAGGCCGTGCTCGATCTGGGCTTCCTCCTCGTCTTCCGCACCGACCGAAGCTTTCACCGGCGGGTACACGATCGATTCCTCGGCGTCCATGTGGGCGCTCAACTTCGTCACCAGTTCTTCGACCATCTGTTCCCGCTCGGCGCCCTCTTCGGAGTCCGCCAATCTGTCGAGCAATTTTTCGACTTCGCGGTGATCAGCCTTCAGAATTCGCATCGGATCATTGGCCATGTGTGCTCTCCTCTCACTCGATGCCCCGGTCGGAGCAGACCCCCGATACCCGAGCCGCGGACCGCACAAACCGCCCGTAAGGGTGATGGTGGGGGCGGGCTCCTGCTGCTCGTGTTGAGTCCAGTCGCGGCCGCGGTCAGGATGGCCACATGGCCCGACTCACACAGATCGTTGTCGACAGCCGCGACCCGTCGTCACTCGCACGCTTCTGGGCTGCCGCGCTCGACGACTTCGCCATCGGCGCCTATGACGACGACGAAATTGCCCGCCTCGCATCGATTGGACGTACACCTGAAACCGACCCGTGCGTGATCCTCGATGGACCGATGCTCGAGATGTGCTTCCAGGAGGTCGAGGTGCCGGCCATGCAGAAACGGCCGATGCACATTGACATCGAGACGACAGACCGAATCCACGAACAGAGTCGTCTTGTCTCGCTCGGCGCGTCGATCGTTCAGGAGTTCGACGCACACACGTGGATGCGTGACCCAGAGGGGAACGATTTCTGTCTTACCGACGGGTAGCCGGCGTTCGGTGTTGGCCGACGGCGGCGCGGTCGGCGACGAACGGCACGAGTGTCCCGCCGAGTTCGTTCGCGCAGCTCGGCGCAGCCGAGTTCTGATCAGTCGGTGAAGTTCTCGTCGAGGGCCACGACGTCGGGCAGACCGACGATGTCGGTGAATGCGCCGAACGACATCAGTTCGTCGACGAACGGCGCCGGGGTACCCGCTTCCTTGAGCTGGCGGAGGAACCGTTGCATGGCCGCGGTCGCGGCGAGCAGTGTGCCGATCGGCATGATGATCAGGGCGAAGCCGAGCGTGGCGATCTCGTCGTAGGTCAGCGGTGGGGTCTTGCCGCCTTCGGCCCAGTTGAAGAGCAGGGGCAACCCGGAGAACTCGGTCGCCACGCGCTCGATCTCGTCCTCGCCGACCAGCGCCTCGACGAACAAGATGTCGGCGCCGGCGTCGGCGAATGCGCTCGCCCGCCGCAACGCCTCGTCGAGGCCATGGGTCGCCCGCGAGTCCGTGCGGGCGATCACGAGGAACTCGGCGCTGTTGCGGGCGGCGACGGCAGCGCGGATCTTGGCCGTCATCGACGCGGTGTCGACCACCTGCTTGTTCTCCATGTGGCCGCACCGCTTCGGCATCACCTGGTCTTCGATGTGGAGCGCGGCGACGCCCGCTCGCTCGTACTCGCGCACGGTGCGGATCACGTTGATCGGGTTGCCGTAGCCCGTGTCGGCATCGGCGATCAGCGGCACCGTGATCGTCGCCGTGATCCGCCGTGCGTTGTCGACCATCTCGGCCAGTCCGAGCAGGCCGACGTCGGGCCGTCCGAGCAGTGAAGCGGTGGTGCCGAATCCCGTCATGTAGACGGCGTCGAAACCAGCCTGCTCGACGAGGCGGGCGCTGAGCGCGTCGTAACAGCCGGGGGCGACGAGCGGCTGGCGGTCGCTGATCGCTCGATCGAGGAGCGCCGGCAGCGACAGCGAGGTTGTGGGCGCGGCGTGACCAAGGAAGTCGGACATCGAGAGTCGACAGTAGATGGCTGACGAACTCCACCGTCATCTCGGCCGGCGACCCACCCGGCGCGCGCCCGGACCCGACCCGCTGGCGCGCGTGTCTCACGGTCGTGATCGGATCAGGAAGGATCGGGCGCCACGAAGATGCAGAACGGGTGGCCCGCCGGGTCGGCGAACACGTAGAGCGGTTCGTCCGGGTTGAGCGACCGGTCCTCGAGTTCGGTCGCGCCGAGTGCGAGCGCCCGCTCGTGTTGCCGGGCGAGTTCGTCGACGTCGGCCACGGTCATGTCGAGATGCAGCTGTTGCGGCACGATCGGTTCCGGCCATGTGGCCGCGGGCAGCTCGTCGACGTGTTGGATCGCCAGGCGCGCGGTGCCGCTCGGATCGCGGAGCACGAGCCATTCGTCGCCGCGCCGATCGGGTTCGCCGCTCGGTGGCGGCTCGTAGCCCGGCCAGTACTCGTAGCCGAGCAGCAGGCGGTAGAACTCGCCGAGAGCGCGCGCGTCGGTCGCGTCCAGCACCACCGCGCGGAGCGTTGGAAACGTGTCCGGCACGGTCTCGATCATCGCGCTCGACGACCGAGCGCGCCACCGGACCCGACCCCCTGGCGCGCGTCCGGGCGAGCCGGCCGTGGCCAATGCGGCAATGGGCGGTCGGTTCCGGGACGATTTCCGGAAGAATGGCGTCCCCATGTCCGACCCCATCACCACGCTGTCATTGCTCCTCGAGCCGGTGTTCGCCGCGATCAACGGCGGTGCGCCGGCCGACCCGACCGTGCGGCCGTCTGATCGCGCCGATGTGCAGATCAACGGCGCGCTCCCGCTGGCGAAGGCGCTCGGGTCGAACCCGCGTGAGATCGCCGAGCGGGTGATCGCATCCGGTGCCCTCGCCGCGCCGGCAGCCGATGCCGAGATCGCCGGGCCGGGGTTCATCAACGTCAACTTTTCGCGTGACTTCATCACCACGGCCCTCAGCGAGGTGGCGACCGACGAGCGCCTCGGCGTCCCGCTCGCGGCCACGCCGAAGACGGTCGTCGTCGACTACTCGGCGCCGAACGTGGCCAAGGAGATGCACGTCGGCCATCTCCGCATCGACGGTGATCGGCGATGCGCTCGTGCGGATGCACGACTTCCTCGGTCACACAGTGATCCGTGAGAACCACATCGGCGACTGGGGTCGCCCGTTCGGCATGCTCATCGAGCACCTGCTCGACCTCGGCGAGGACGTCGCCGCCGACGGGCTGTCGCAGGGCGACCTCGACGGCTTCTACAAGCAGGCCAACGCCAAGTTCGCCGAATCGCCCGAGTTCCAGGACCGGGCCCGCGAGCGGGTCGTGCTCCTGCAGCGCGGCGACGAGGAGACCGCTCGGCTGTGGCACCGCCTCGTCGACATGTCGACCGACTACTTCAACACGGTGTACGGCAAGCTCGGCGTGCTGTTGACCGACGACGACCTCGCCGGCGAGAGCATGTACCAGCCGCTGATGGACCGCACCGTCGAGCGGCTCGCCGAGACCGATCTCCTGCAGCACAGCGACGGTGCGCTCGTCGTGTTCCCACCCGGGTTCACCAATCGCGACGGCGACCCCCTGCCGTTGATCATCCAGGCCAAGTACGGGCGGGTTCAACTACGCCACGAGCGATCTCACCTGTGTGCTCGACCGCGTGGAGCGGCTCGGCGCCGACCTGATGCTCTACGTCGTCGGCGCACCGCAGCAGCAGCACCTGCAGATGGTGTTCGAGGTGTGCCGCATGGCCGGATGGCTCGTGCCGCCGAGCCGAGGCGGTGCACGTCGCGTTCGGCAACGTGCTCGGTGACGACCGCAAGATGCTGCGTAGCCGCTCGGGCGACTCCGTGAAGCTCGTCGACCTGCTCGACGAGGCGGTCGAGCGGGCCGCCGCGGCGATCGCCGAGAAGAACCCCGATCTGTCCGACGACGAGCGGGCCGCCCTGGCGCGCACGATCGGCATCGGGGCGGTGAAGTACGCCGACCTGTCGACCGATCGCATCAAGGACTACGTGTTCGACTGGGACCGCATGCTGGCCTTCGACGGCAACACGGCGCCCTACCTCCAGTACGCGCACGCCCGGATCTGCTCGATCTTCCGCCGGGCCGAGGTCGATCGGGCGAGCGTCCGCACGGAGCCGTTCTTCCTCGACACGCCGCAGGAGCGGGCGCTCGCGCTGCGCCTGCTGGCGTATCCGACAGCGCTCGCCGCCACGCTCGAATCGTTCAGCCCCCACAAGCTCGCCACGTACGTGTACGACGTGGCGTCGGACTTCACGTCGTTCTACGAGCACTGCCCGATCCTCAAGGCCGACGAGCCGATCCGCTCGAGCCGCCTCGCGCTCGCCGACCTGACGGCCCGGGTGCTCGAGCACAGCCTCGGCCTGCTCGGCATCGACGTCCCGGAACAGATGTGAGTCGAGCGATGAGCCAAACCCCCGCATACGGTGCCTTCGCTCATCGCTCGGCCGGCGCGGCGCGCGGCGATGAGCCAAACCCCCGCATACGGTGCCTTCGCTCATCGCTCGCGGGGCGGTCGGGGCGTTGAGCGCGATCCCACGGCGGTTGCTGTCGGACACGGCGTCGGTCGGTCCGGACGGCGCGCTGTCGGTCGGGGGGTGTGCGGTCGCCGACCTCGCCGCCGACTTCGGGACACCGTTGTTCGTGTACGACGAGGCGCACCTGCGCTCCCGCTGCCAGGAGGCGGTGGCTGCGTTCGGTCATCAGCGCGTGATCTACGCGACGAAAGCGTTCCTGTGCACGGCGATGGCCCGGCTCGCGTACGACGAGGGGCTGTTGCTCGACGTCGCCTCCGGAGGGGAACTCCACGTCGCGCTGGCCGCCGGTGTCCCGGCCGGAGCGTGTGCCCTGCACGGCAACAACAAGTCGCTGGCCGAGCTGGGGATGGCGATCGCCGCCGGCGTGCGCCACATCGTGGTCGATTCGTTCGACGAACTCGATCGCCTCGACGCGCTCGCCGCGTCGGGTGCCGGACCGACGCCCAAGGTCCTGTTGCGGATCACGCCGGGCGTCCACGCCCACACGCACGAGTTCATCGCCACCGGGCAGGACGACTCGAAGTTCGGGTTCAACCTCGGCAACGGCGATGCGCTGCGGGCGGTCGACCGGGCCCGGCGATCGTCGTCGGTCGAACTGGTGGGGCTGCACTGCCACATCGGCTCGAACGTGTTCGAGGCGTCGTCGTTCGCCAAGGCGGCCGAGGTCATGGCCGACTTCGCCGTGCCCCTCGATCTTGCCGAGCTGGTGCTCGGCGGCGGCCTCGGTGTGGCGTACGTGGAGAGCGAGGAAGCGCCGACGATCACGCAGTGGGGCAACGTGTTGCTCGACGCGTGCGACGCACTCGGCGTGCGTTCGAACGTGAGTGTCGAACCCGGCCGGTCCATCGTGGCGGCCGCGGCGATGACCGTCTACACGGTCGGCACGATCAAGGAGATCCCCGGCGTGCGCACCTACGTCGCGGTCGACGGCGGGATGAGCGACAACCCGCGGCCCGTGCTCTACGGGTCGGGCTACGAGTCGTTCCTGCCGCGTTCGGTCGACGCCGAACGCACGCTCGACGGCCCGGCTCGTCGGCAAGCACTGCGAATCGGGCGACGTGCTCTCGTTCGAGGCACGGCTCCCCGCCGACATCGCCGTGGGTGATCTCCTCGCCATGCCGGTCACCGGTGCGTACGGCCACTCGATGGGGTCGAACTACAACAAGATCACGCGTCCGCCGGTGGTGTTCGTGGCCGACGGCCGCGCCCGGCTCGTCGTGCGCCGTGAAACCTTCGACGACCTCCTCGCCACCGACGTCGGCTGACCGACCCTCCGGCAACCTCCTCCAACAACCCCCTCCAATCCCCGTTTGCGTCAGGATTTCTGCGGACCGGTCCGCAGAAATCCCGACGCAAACGAGGGTTTAGGCTGCGGCGGCATGGCGAGCGTGATCGGTCGAGTCGGGTCGTCGCTGCGCCGGACGTTCTCCCGGGCGACGACCGGCGCGCCGAAGATTCCCCCGCCACCGCACCGCCCGCCGACCCCGCCGGCGCCGACAAGGCCGACGGCGCGTCGCGAGCCCGGTCGGGTGACCATCGAGTACTCGCCCGAGCCCGACGGCCACGCCGATCCGGGCGAGGTGGTGTGGACGTGGGTGCCCTACGAAGACGACCCGCACCAGGGCAAGGACCGTCCGGTGGTGATCATCGGACGCGCCGGGCCGAACCTCGCCGGCGTGCCGCTCACGTCGAAGGACCATCACCGTGACGACGAGGTCGCGGTCGGCGCGGGCGCGTGGGATCGCAGCGGGCGCCCGAGCTTCGCCAAGGTCGATCAGCTGATCACGGTCGACCCGACGGCGGTCCGCCGTGAGGGGTCGGCGCTCGCCCGTGGACACTTCGACGACGTCGTGGCCGGCGTGGCGCGCTTCCACGACGTACGCGGCCGGTGAGGCCGGTCGTCGCCGCGATGGAGGGCGGTACGCCGGGCTCGCTGCTGATCGTGTCGGGTCCACCGGGCGCGGGGAAGTCGACCGTTGCCGCGCTGCTCGCCGCCGCCTCGTCGCCGAGCGTGCTCGTGGAGGGTGACGCGTTCTTCGCCTTCCTCGCGTCGGGGGCGATCGCGCCCTGGCTGCCGGAGTCACACGCCCAGAACACGGTCGTCACCGAGGTGGCCGCGGCCGCGACCGGACGGTTCGCCCGCCACGGGTACCACACGGTCTACGACGGTGTGGTCGGTCCGTGGTTCCTCGACGAGTTCGTCGAGGCGACCGGGATCGGTGAACTCGTCGACTACGTCATCCTGCTCCCGTCGGTCGAGCGCGCCGTCGACCGCGTGCGCACGCGTGCCGACCACACGTTCGCCGACGAGGCAGCAGCGCGTCACATGCACTCGCAGTTCGAGGCGGCCGTCGATTCCGGCGGGATCGATCGCCGTCACGTCGTCGACAACGATGGCGGACCGCCGGACGAGACCGCGGCGATCGTCATCGCCCGCCAGCGGGAGGGACTGCTGCGCGTGCGTGCAGGGTGACACACGGCTCGGTCTGCCGCGGGTCATCCGCGCCGGTCGGACGGCTAGTTTCGACGGGATGCTCGAGGTGTCCGGGATCTCGAAGCGATTCGGGGCGACGGTCGCGTTGGACGATGTGTCGCTCACCGTGCGCGAGGGCGAGATCCTCGGCTTCCTGGGCCCGAACGGCTCGGGGAAGACCACGACGATGCGCTCGATCATGGGCCTCATCGCGGTCGATGCCGGTCGCGTCACCTGGCGAGCGCGACCGGTCGACACCGAGGTCCGTCACCGGTTCGGCTACATGCCCGCCGAGCGCGGGATGTACCCGAAGATGCACGTTCGTGAGCAGCTCGTCTACTTCGCCCGGCTGGCCGGACGCTCGGCGGCAGAGGCGGGCGCGGCCGCCGACGGTTGGCTCGACCGGCTGGGGCTCGGCGACCGGGCGAACGACGAGGTGCAGGCCCTGTCGAGCGGGAACCAACAGCGCGTGCAACTCGCCATCGCGCTCGTGCACGACCCGGACCTGCTGATCCTCGACGAGCCGTTCTCCGGCCTCGATCCGATCGCCGTCGAGACGATGAAGGCGATGCTCCTCGAGCAGGTCGGACGCGGAGCGGCCGTGTTGTTCAGCAGCCATCAACTCGACCTCGTCAGCGACATCTGCCGCGACGTCGTGATCGTCGACCGAGGCCGTGTGGTGCTCGACGGGGACGTGGCCGCCATCCGGGAGCGGTCGCCCGTGCGCGACGTGACCGTGAAGTTCGCCGCCCCGAGACCGTCCTCCCCGAACGGGTCCTGTCCGGACGGCTGGGAGGTCGTCGACGACGGATCGGACGGGTCGGTGCGCCTCCGCGTTCCCGCCTCGACCGACCTCGACGAGGTGCTCACGTTCCTGTCACGGACCGGCCGGATCGTCGACCTGTCGTTCGGGCCGCCCGAGCTGTCGGAAGTGTTCCGCCGCTCGGTCGGCCGTGCGGAGGAATCGCTGTGAGCACATCGCCCGTCGCCCTCGCCTCGGCCCGCGAAGTCCGCACCCGGCTGCGGCGGCCGTCGTTCTTCGTGTTCACCGGCCTGCTCGTCGTCGCCATCCTCGCTTCCGGCATCCTCGCCCGCGTCCTCAACGACGACTCCCGGCCGTCGTACGACGTCGGCACCGTCGGCACGATTCCCGAACTGTTCGGCCCGGCGCTCGACGTCAGTTCCGGGCAGGCCGACATCACCGTCGTTGTCCGACTCGTTCGACGACCCCGCCGCCGCGGCGCAGGCACTCGAGGACGGCACGATCGACGCGCTGGTCGACGGCGACGACGAATCGGTCACGTGGAACCACAGCGAGAGCGACACGCTCGCGCCCGTGCTCGACCAGTCGTGGCGCACCGCACAGGCGGCCGACGCGGCGACCTCGGCCGGTCTCGACGACGCACAGGTGGTCGCGATCCTCGACCCGCCACCGTTGCAGTCCGACGTGCTCGATCCCGACGACGAGCCGGGCGTCGGCCTGCTGGTCGGATTCGCCAGCGCCGTCCTGCTCTTCATCTCGATCACGAACTTCGGGAGCTATGTCCTGAACGGCGTGGTGGAGGAGAAGAGCACCGGTGTGGTCGAGGTGCTGCTGTCACACGTGCGGGCGCACCAACTCCTCGCCGGCAAGGTGCTCGGCGTCGGTGCCGTGGCGCTCCTGCAGTTCAGCGCGGCGGTACTCGCGGGACTGGTGTCGCTGCGCATCTCGGGGATCACGGTGCCGTCCGAGTTGTGGGTGGGACTCCCGTCGACGATCGGATGGTTCATCGGCGGGTTCCTGCTCTACAGCACGCTGTTCGCGCTGGCGGGGTCGTTCGTGTCGCGGGTGGAGGATGCCCAGGGGGCGGCCGCCCCGATCACGATGGCATTCACGATGGGGTACATCCTCGTCTTCGCCTTCGGCAGCGACCCGTCCGGGACGCCGGCACGCATCCTGTCGATCCTGCCGCCGTTCGCCCCGCTGCTGATGCCGTTGCGGATGGTGACCGGTGCGGCATCGATCGTCGAGATCGTGATCGCCGCCGTGCTCCTCGCCCTGGCCGTGTGGGGGATGATCCGTCTCGCCGGATCGGTGTACTCGCGCACCCTCCTGCACCGCGGCAGCCGCCTCACGTGGCGCCAGGCCTTCCACCGCCAGACGACCACGACCACCTGATCGGAACTGGTATCGGGGAGGGGTGGGGGTGTCCCGTAGCCTGCGTGCCGTGACGAACCCAGCAGGCGTGACGAACCAACCCGGAGCCGGCGCGGCGGGAACGGCGACGCGCACGGTCAGGATCGGCGTGCTCGGGTGCGGGAACGTCGGCGGATCGTTCGTCGAACTCGTCCGGGCCCAGCAGGCCTCGGTCGAACAGCGGACCGGGCTGCGGCTCGAGATCACTCGCATCGCCGTACGCAACCTGTCGGCCCAACGCGATGTCGATGTCGACGAGAGTCTGCTGACCCGTGATGCGCACGGTGTGGTGAGCGATCCCGACGTCGACCTCGTCGTCGAGGCGATCGGGGGTATCGAGCCGGCGCGCAGCCTGATCCTCGAAGCGCTCGCCGCCGGCAAGCCCGTCGTGACGGCGAACAAGGAACTGCTCGCCAACGTCGGCGCCGAGCTCTACGCCGCTGCCGACGCCGCCGGCCGCGACCTGCTGTTCGAAGCGGCGGTCGCCGGCGGGATCCCGATCATGCGGGCCCTCCGGGAGAGCCTCCACGGCGAGCCCGTGCGCCGCGTGCTCGGCATCATCAACGGCACGACCAACTTCATCCTCACCCGGATGACCGACGCCGTCGTCGCCGGCGGTGAGGCCGACTACGCCACCGCGCTGAGCGAGGCCCAGCAACTCGGCTACGCCGAGCGCGACCCGACGGCCGACGTCGAGGGGTTCGACGCCGGGGCCAAGGCGGCGATCATCGCCACGGTCGCGTTCGGCGCCAAGGTGGTGGCCGGCGACGTGTACCACGAGGGCATCAGCAGGATCACCGCGTCGGAGATCGCCATCGCCCACCGCCTCGGCTACGTGGTGAAGTTGCTCGGCATCGTCGAGCGGACGGCCGACAGCGACGAGATCAGCGTGCGCGTCCACCCCACGATGGTGCCGCGCGACCACCCGCTCGCCGCCGTGCGCGACAGCTTCAACGCGGTGTTCGTCGAGGGCGACTTCGTCGACTCGCTGATGTTCTACGGCCGTGGCGCCGGTGGGGCGCCGACCGCCAGTGCGGTGTTCGGTGATGTCGTCGACGCTGCCCGCAACCTGCGCACCGGCACGCACGGATCGCTCGGCAGGCTCACGACGGCGACCGTCCGCCCGATCGACGAGACCCGCGCCGAGTACCTCCTCGGCCTCGACGTGGCCGATCGCCCGGGCGTGCTCCACGCGGTCACCGGCGTGTTCGCCGCGCACGACGTGTCGATCCGCGTCGCCGAGCAGGAAGGCAACGGACCCGACGCCCGGCTCGTGTTCATCACCCACGAGGCGCGCGAAGCCGATGTCCAGGCCACCGTCCGCGCGCTGCGCGAGCTCGACGTCGTGCGCAACGTCGGCGGCCTGCTGCGTGTGATCGGCGACTGACCGATGCGGTACGTCTCCACTCGTGGCTCGGCACCGGAGCTGGGATTCAGCGACGTCCTGCTGGCAGGCCTGGCCACGGACGGCGGGCTGTACGTGCCGGAGGCCTGGCCGACGCTCGCGCCTGCCGGTACCCCGGTCGACGGTCGTCCTCGCACATACGTCGACCGTGCGGTCGAGGTCATGCTGCCGTTCGTCGAACCGGACCTCGACGAGGCGGCACTGCGGTCGCTGTGCGAGCAGGCGTACTCGACGTTCCGGCACCCGGCGATCACCCCACTCGTCCAGATCGACCACCAACTCTGGGTGCAGGAGCTGTTCCACGGACCCACGCTGGCGTTCAAGGACGTCGCGCTCCAGCTCGTCGGAGCGATGTTCGACCGGGTGCTCGCCGAACGGGGCGAGCGGGTCACGATCGTCGGTGCAACGAGCGGTGACACCGGGTCGGCGGCGATCAACGCGGTCGCCGGGTGTGAACACGTCGACATCGTGATCCTCTATCCGCTGGGGCGCACCAGCGACGTGCAACGCCGGCAGATGACGACGGTCGCCCAGCCGAACGCCCACGCCGTCGCGGTGCGGGGCACGTTCGACGACTGCCAGGACCTGGTGAAGGCGATGTTCAACGACGTCGCGTTCCGGGAGCGCAATCAGCTGTCCGCGGTCAACTCGATCAACTGGGCCCGGGTGATGGCGCAGATCGTCTACTACGTGGTCGCCGCCGAGACGCTCACCGGCCCGGTCCGCTTCAGCGTGCCGACCGGGAACTTCGGCAACGTGCTGGCGGGCTGGATCGCCCGCGAGATGGGCGCTCCGATCAGCGACTTCGTGATCGCCTCCAACACGAACGACATCCTCACCCGGTTCGTCGAGTCGGGCGACATGACGACGCGTGACGTCCTCCCCACGCTGAGCCCGTCGATGGACATCCAGGTGTCGTCGAACTTCGAGCGGCTGCTGTTCGAGATGAACGGCCGCGACGGTGGCATGACCGCCGAACAGCTCGGCCGGTTCCGCGCGACCGGTCGCCTCGACGTCGAGGCCGATCAGCGGGCGCGGTACATCGAGGGCACGTTCCGCGCGGCCGCCTTCGACGACGCCGCGACGACCGCGGAGATCCGGCGGACGCAGGCCGCGTCGGCGATGGTGCTCGACCCGCACACCGCCACCGGTGTCGCCGCGGCACGGAAGTTCGCCGACGGATCGGCGGGGCCGATGGTGGCGCTCGCCACCGCCCACCCGGCGAAGTTCCCCGACGCCGTCGAGGCGGCGACCGGCGCACGACCGGCGCTGCCCGACCACCTCGCCGACCTGTTCGAGCTGCCGGAAGTGACCCACGATGTGGACAACGACCTCGATGCGGTGGAACGGCTCATCGAACAGCTGGTCGGTCGCTGACGTTGCATCGAACGGTCGAGAGTCGATAACGTGCAAGTTGCTCGGTCATCCGAGCCGCACCCCGAGTTCTCGGTCGTGTGCGAATTCTGTTCAGGGGATCGATCTTCGGGCGACATCGGTCGGCCACCCTCTCCTGAAACTCCATCACTCGCCTGGTCACTCCACATGGCCGCGAGAAGAGAGGAACACCCGTGGCCGCTGCGGCGCTCGAACAATCGATTCTCGAATCGAAGGACAAGGACACCCTCCTGGAAATGGCCAAGGCGCTCGGCGTCAAAGCCAACGCTCGCCTGAAGAAGGGCGAGATCATCGACAAGATCCTCGACACCACCGGCTCCGGCCCGTCCGCCGGCCGCTCCGGTGCGCCGTCGTCGAGCACACCGACATCGAGCGCTCCGGTCGCCAACGGCGCCGGATCACCCGCCGGATCGTCGACGCCGACCGTCGAGCAGGATGGCGGCGAGCAGGATGCCGGCGAGCGAGATGGCGGGGCCGACCGGCCCTCGACCAACGGCGCGCCGGCGACGTCGATCACGACACCGGCCCCACCGCCGATCGCGACCGCGCCTATCGTCGAGCGCTCCATCGTCGACCGCTCCATCGTCGTCGAGCACGCCCGTCCCCACGGCGCCGGTGCCCGTCGGCGCCGACGGTGAGCCGCTCGCCGACTGGGAGATCGCATTGCTGGAACAGGGCGACTCGGCGGCCGACGACGGTGAGTCGAGCGCTTCGGGCGCCACCACCACCTCCACCACCGACGGCGCCGAGCAGCCCGGCCGGAACGACGACAGGAGCAACGGTCGCGACCGCACTGGCGGGGCCACGGGCGACGGCGGTCAGAACGGCAACCGCACGCGCAACGACAACAACCGCAACAACAGCGGTGGTGGTCAGAACCGGAACAGCAACGACGGCGGTCAGAACCGGAACAGCAACGAAGGCGGCCAGGCGGCCAACGAGCAGGGCGAGGGGAATCGCCGCCGGCGTCGCCGCCGCAAGGGCCGCGGCGGCCAGGAGGGCCCGCAGGGCGAGGACGCCGAGCTGCTCGAGAGCACCGATCTGGTGTCCGAGGTCGTCGTCGCCGACGCCGTCGACGTCGGGGGCTACCTCGACATCCGCGACGAGGGCTACGGCTTCCTGCGCGTCAAGGGGTACCTGCCGAGCAAGGAGGACGCCTACATCCCGCTGCGTCTCGCGCGTCAGTACGGCCTGCGCAAGGGCGACCACGTCACGGGCAAGGTCCGCCCGGCCGGCCGCAACGAGAAGAACCCGGGCCTGCTCGAGGTGTACACGGTCAACGGCGGCGATCCGGAACTGGCCAAGCGTCGTCCGAACTTCGAAGACCTCACGGCACTGTTCCCCGACCAGCGCCTGACGCTCGAGGACCCGAGCGACCCGACGAACATGACCGCCCGCATCATCGATCTCGTGTCGCCGATCGGCAAGGGGCAGCGCGGCATCATCGTGTCGCCGCCGAAGGCCGGCAAGACCACGATCATGAAGACGATCGCCAAGTCGATCGAGCTGAACAACCCCGAGGTCATCCTGATGGTGCTGCTCATCGACGAGCGGCCCGAAGAGGTCACCGACATGCGGCGTTCGGTCAAGGGCGAGGTCATCTCGTCGACGTTCGACCGACCGAGCGACGAGCACACCCACGTCGCCGAGATGGCGATCGCCAAGGCGCGCCGCCTCGTCGAGGAGGGCAAGGACGTCGTGATCATGCTCGACGGCATCACCCGTCTGAGCCGGGCCTACAACCTCGCCGCGCCGGCGAGCGGCAAGATCCTCTCCGGCGGTATCGACGCCGGTGCGCTCTACCCGCCGAAGCGGTTCTTCGGTGCGGCCCGCAACGTCGAGGAGGGTGGCTCGCTCACGATCCTCGCCACGGCGTTGGTCGACACGAACAGCCGCATGGACGAGGCGATCTTCGAGGAGTTCAAGGGCACCGGCAACATGGAGCTGCGCCTCGACCGCAAGGTCGCCGAGCGCCGCATCTACCCGGCGATCGACGTCGATGCGTCGTCGACGCGCCACGAGGAGTTGCTGTTCGACCGCAAGCAGCTCCAGCAGGTGTGGAAGCTCCGCCGTGTCCTGTCGGGCCTCGCGGCCGACGGCAGCGCGGCGGCCGGCCTCGAGTTGCTGATGGACCGTCTCAAGACGTTCCGCACCAACGACGAGTTCCTCGCCGAGATCGCCAAACAACCCTCGATGTGACGCCGCGCCGACCTGGTTCGGCAGCCGGCGGCCCAGCCTCAAGTCGGTGAACGGGCGATAGCCTGATACGTCGATCTCGGATGACGATCGGGGGCACACGGCAGCCCGCTCAGCCATCCTCGAAAGGATCATCATGAAGACCGATACCCATCCCGAATACACCGACACGACCGTGCGCTGCTCCTGCGGGAACACGTTCGTCACGAAGTCGACGGTCAGCGGCGACCTCACGGTCGAGCTCTGCAACGAGTGCCACCCGTTCTTCACGGGTAAGCAGAAGCTCGTCGACTCCGGCGGCCGCGTCGAGCGGTTCAACCGGCGCTACGGGTCGCGGAAGAACGCGCCCGCCACGCCTGTCGAGGACTGACCCTCCGATCCCGTCACCGCATTCCCCAGTGTCGAACCGTCGGAGCGAGCTGCTCGCGATCAAGTTGCGGGCTCTCGTCGCGGAGCATCTGGGGCATGCGGTCGACGCTCTGCCCGAACCTGTCGCCAACGGCTCGGCCGTGGTGGTCGACGGCGCGGCATGGGTCCTGGTCGACGGCGACGCCCGCCGCGCGCTCGGCGGCGCGCTCGCCTGGGCGATCCGTCACGACGCGACATCGCTCGACCTCATCGCGGACTCCGCGACCGGGTTGCTCGCACGCCGCGCCGAACGCTTCGCCTTCCCGATCGCGGTCTGGTACCCGGTCGAGCGATCGCTGCTGCCAGCGGTCGCCGAGCCGCTCCCGGTCGAACCCGCACCGGCACCGGCCCACCTCGACGTCCGTGACGTGATCGAACAGTCCGGGGCGACACTCGTGGTGGAGCACGGCGTGGTCACGGGCGAAGTGCGCGGCCTCGAAGTGTGCCGGGTGGTCGATCAACCGACGACCGGCTATTTCGACGAAGATGGCGGCGAGCCGATCAGTTCGCTGTCGAGCGCGCTCGCGGCGCAGCTTCTGGCCGGCGAGGGCGAAGGCATCGCCAGCGGCGTGATGGTCGAGGTCGGCGTCGGTGGACCCGATCGTGAAGCGTTCCGGATCATCCACGGCGACCTGCCGACCGTCGACGCGCTCGCCGAGGTCGTCGCGACCGTGGCCGGCCACCGCGCCGCCGGGGCGCCGCCGCATCCGCTCAACCGGCTGGTGCCCGAGCGTCTGCTGCGGTCGCGGCTCGAGGCGGCACCGGAACTGGTCGGCCTCCGTCGCCTCGAACCGGTTGCACCGCCCCTGCCGCGGCACGGCCTGAACGAAGTGGCTCCCTGCGTGGCGTCGGGGGTCGACGATGCCGGCGAGTCGTGTCGCGTCGTGTGTTCGGTGGGTGTCGACGTCGACCTGATCCCGTTCGTGGCCGACGTGCAGGCGACCACCGACGATCGGGTCATCGTGGCGCTCCCGACGCGCGACCTGGTGCCCATCACGCGCGACCTGGCCGCGTTGCTGCGCACTCCGGTCACGCTCGCGACGGTCGACTGACCGACGTCGACCGCGTCGCTCGATCGTCGATCAGTAGCCTCGGTCCGGCCATGCACGACCGTCTCCGCCAGATCGTCGACGAGTACGAGACCCTCGAGGCGCAGCTGTCCGACGCGGAGGTGCTCGCCGATCCGGATCGACTCCGCACGTTGTCGAAGCGCTACACCGAACTCGGACCGGTGGTCGAGACCGTCCGCCGCCGCGACGCTCGAGCCGCCGACGCCGACGCGGCCCGCTCGATGCTGCCCGACGCGACCGGTGCCGAGCGCGATCTTCTCGTCGGTGAGATCGACGATGTCAACACCGAGTTGGCCGAACTCGACGACCAGCTGCGCGAGCTGATGCTGCCGACCGACCCGCACGACGGCAAGAACGTCATCGTCGAGATCCGCGGCGCCGAGGGCGGCGAGGAAGCGAACCTGTTCGCCCGCGACCTCGCCGACATGTACCTCGCCTACGCCGCCGGTCAGCGGTGGAAGGTGACCGTGCTGTCGTCGTCGGTCAGCGACATGGGCGGCTACAACGACATCACGTTCCAGGTCGCGGGCGCAACGGCGTGGCGCAACCTCAAGTACGAAGGCGGCCCGCACCGGGTGCAGCGGGTACCGGCGACCGAGAGCCAGGGCCGGATCCACACCTCGTCGGCGACGGTCACCGTGCTGCCCGAGGTCGACGAGGTCGACGTGCAGATCGACGAGCGCGATCTCGACATCGACGTCTACCGCGCGAGCGGGCCCGGCGGCCAGGGTGTCAACACGACCGACTCCGCCGTGCGGATCACGCACCGCCCGACCGGGCTCGTGGTGTCGATGCAGGACGAGCGGTCGCAGTTGCAGAACCGGATGCGGGCGATGGTCGTCCTGCGGGCGCGTCTGTTCGAACTGGCCGAGCGCGAGCGCAGCGCCGAACTCTCGGCCGAGCGTCGGTCGCAGACCGGTGGCGGCGGCCGGAGCGAGAAGATCCGCACGTACAACTACAAGGAGAACCGGGTCACCGATCACCGCATCGGCTTCACGGTGTACCGCCTCGCGGCGATCCTGGCCGGCGATCTCCAGATTGTGATCGACGCGCTCGCCGCCGAGGAACGGGCCCGCCTGCTCGCCGAGGGCGCCGAGGGCGCGCACAGCTGACATCGATGGTCACGTGGCGCGAACTCTGGGCCGAGACCACGGCCACGGTGGGGGAGCGGACCGAGGCGATGTGGCTGTGCGAGGTCGCGGCCTCGGCCGTGGACCGCGCCGAGTTCATGGCGATGCTCGACGAGCCGGCGACCGAGCGGATGATCGCCCACCTCGACGCGATGCTGGCCCGGCTCGCCACCGGCGAACCGCTGCAGTACGTGCTCGGGCAGTGGTCGTTCCGGCACATCGAGGTGGCGATCGACCGCCGCGTGCTGATCCCGCGCCCCGAGACCGAACTCGTCGCCGGCGCGGCGATCGACAAGGCCCGCACGTTCGAGCCGTCGCGGACCGTGGTCGACCTCGGCACGGGTTCGGGGGTGATCGGACTCTCGCTCGCGGCCGAACTGCCGCTCGACGGCACCACCGTGTGGATCACCGATGCCAGCGCCGACGCGCTCGACGTCGCCCGGGCGAACCTCGCCGGCCTCGGCCGCAAGGGCCGCAACGTTCGGGTCGGCGAGGGCCCGTGGTTCGACGCGGTGCCGGCCGACCTGCTCTTCGACGTGATCGTGTCGAACCCGCCGTACGTCGAGGCGGGATCGACGGAACTCGACGCGTCGGTCCTCGACTGGGAGCCGGCCGCGGCGCTGTTCGCCGGCCCGGACGGGCTCGACGACATCGGCACGATCGTGCGCGACTCCTACGACCGCCTCGTGCCTGGTGGGTGGCTGATCCTCGAGATCGGGGCGGGCCAGGGAGCCGCCGTGCGCGACCGCCTCGCCGAGCGAGGGTTCACGGCGGTCGAGATCCGGCGTGATCTGGCCGATCGCGATCGCATCGCCATCGCCCAGCGCGCCACCGGACCCGACCCCCTGGCGCGCGGCGCGGGGACCTCGCCTTCCTAAGCTCGCCCGATGGACCTCGAGTTCAGCGGCGAGATCATCCACTGGCGGGGGCCGTCGCCGTTCCACTTCGTCGCCACCCCGGAGGAACCGAGCGCGGCGATCGAAGCCGTGTCGTCGCTCGTCACCTACGGCTGGGGAGCGATCCCGGCGATGGTCCGCATCGGCGACACCGAGTTCCGGACGTCGTTGTTCCCGAAGGGCGAGTACTACCTGGTGCCGATCAAGGACGCCGTGCGCAAGGCCGAGCGTCTCGAGCTGGGCGACACCGTGACGATCCGGCTCCATCTCGACGCCTGAGGCCTCATCGTGCTCACCGGCGCACGGCCGTCAGGACGGAGCAAACCGGTGCAGCCAGACCGGCTGCAGGATTCCTTTGACCAGGACCGGGCCGATCGCGCGGAGTGACGTGCCCAACGGCGTCGAACCGCACGCGGCGAGCAATTCCTGTGACACGAGGAGTTCGCCGGGCCCGGCCAGGGCCGCGATCCGCGCCGCGACGTTGACGGTCTGGCCGACCAGGTCGTCACCTCGGGCGAGGGATTCACCGTGGTGCATACCCATCCGAACGGCCAGTGGGAACGTCCCCGTCGCGTGCACGCCCGCGAAGGTCTCGAGGAGACACGTCGCCATCGACAGGCCTCCGATCGCCGAACCGATCCAGATCATCAGACCATCGCCGATCTCCTTGACCAGCCGGGCGTCGTCACGGTCGTCGAGGTGCGCATCGACGAGCGAGCGCTGCTCGTCGAGCACCCGCAGCGCCTCGACGTCACCGACCGCGTCGTTGTACTCGGTGAACCCGACCAGGTCCGTGAACAGCACGGAACCGGCGATGACCGGATGGTCCGCGTCAGTCATTTCGAGGAGACATCGACTCGACCGGACACCGTGCGCGCCGTGATGCTCGACTCGGCGCCGCCCGGCCACGCGGTCAGCAGGCTGCGATCGTCGTTCGTCGAGACCGCGACCCCCTGGGGAACCGTGACGTGGATCCGGCCCGACACGGTTTCGGCGGCGACGTCCTCGGGCGCCATCAAACCGACCTCGACGCGGCCACTCACACAATGAGCACGGACCGGTCCATTGGCTGCTTGGACGACGATCCGGCCGCTGACCGTCGTGACGTCAGCGCTTCCGCATGCCCCGATCTCCACGCGCCCGCTCGATCGTCCGGACGCAGCACTCCTCGGACGTGCGGCCGACTTCGACACGGGCGCTGCTCGTCCGGATGTCGGCGGATGTCGCATCGGCGACGGTGATCCGACCCGAGTCCGTCACTACAGCGACTCGTCCCACTGGTCCCCGCACCTCGACTCGTGCGGATGTCGAGCCGATCACCAGGTCGGCGCCTGCGGGAACGCGCACGACGATCCGCTCGCCGATCGACTCGATCGTCGTGCACGACCCATCGCGGTGCACGATCGCTTCGCCCTCCACCAGCACATCGTGTCGAGCCTCCGCCACGACCCGCACGCGATCGCTCGTGGACGAGATGCGCACGGTGATCGCACTCGCGTCCTCATGAACCGGGGTCACGTAACGGACGGTACGGCACGGTCACGAGCGCGGCAACAACGGCGTCAGTGACTGCCGGCCGAACAGTCAGCCCGCCGGACGGCTGGGCCGCCGTGTTCAGCCGAAGCGCACCGCGACTTCGGCGAGCAGCGTGTTCTCCGCCGGTGTCACGTCGTCGTCGATCCCGGCCACGTCGCGCGCCGCCGAGAAGAGCGCGTTGCGCAGCACCCGGCTGCTGATCCGCTCGTCGATCTGATCGAGGAACGCGTCGACGCGTTCGGTCTCGATGGCCCGCCGGGCGTGTTCGATCGCCGGGCGGAGGTAGTCCTCGAAGGCGAACTCCCGTTCATGCCATTCCGTGCTGATCTCGCGGACGGTGGCCACCTCGGAGTCGGTGATCTGCGAGTCGGAGAGCATCACGAGCGCGAGCAGTTCGAGCGCGGCCTGGTGCTCCTTGTCGGCGGTGGCGTGGACGGCCACGCCACGGTAGAGGTCGGCAAGGCGGTCATCCATCGGATTCTCCATTCGTGGGGTCTGCGAGACCGAGTGATCGGCGCAGGAAGTCGAGCTGGTGGAGGAGGAGGTTCTCGGCGACCTGCTCCTGTGGGGTCATGTGGCTCACGCCGACGAGCGGCAGCACCTCGTGCGGCCGGCCGGCGGCGAGCAGGGCCGATGACAGCCGCAAGGTGTGGGCGGCGACGACGTTGTCGTCCGCGAGCCCGTGGATCAGCAGGAGCGGGCGCGTGAGATCGGCGGCGAGTGGGATCAGGGAACTCGTGTCGTAGCCGGCGTCGTCGTCATCGGGATGCCCCAGGTACCGCTCGGTGTAGTGCGTGTCGTAGAGCCGCCAGTCGGTCACCGGCGCGCCGGCGATCGCGGCGTGGAACACGTCGGGCCGGCGCAGCACGGCGAGCGCCGCGAGGTACCCGCCGAAACTCCACCCGCGGATGGCGACCCGGTCGAGGTCGAGGACGGCGGAGCGTTGCGCCGCGGCGTGCAGTGCATCGATCTGGTCGTCGAGCGCCGGGGTGGCGAGGTCGCGCAACACGGTGCGCTCCCAGGACGAGCCCCGACCCGGCGTCCCGCGACCGTCGGCCACGACCACGGCGAAGCCCTGGTCGGCGAACCACTGCGACGAGGCGAATGCGTTCGACGATCGCTGGACACGCAGTGCGTGGGGGCCGCCGTAGGGGTCGAGGAGCACGGGAAGTTTTGATCCGTCGTGACCGTGGGGGAGCAGCACCGCAGTGGCCAGTGAGCGCACTCCGGCTTGGAAGATCTCGACGTTCGGCGTGACGAGTGGGGTCTCGGCGAACGAGGCGAACCGGTGCCCGATCGTGACGACCCGGCTGCCCGCTCGGTCGAGGGTGGCGCTGCGGATCACGGTCGTCCCCCCGCCCACCACGGCGGTGTGGACGCCCGCGTCGGTGGTCACCGCCGAGAGTCCCCCGTCGTGCCAGCGCCACACGTGGAGTTCGGTGGCGTCGCCGCGCGGGTTGGCCTGGAACGTGATGCCGGCCTCGGACACGTCGACGACCGAACGCACCTCGAGGTCGATCGGGGTGACGGACTCGCCGCCGACCAGCAGGCGCCGGGTCCCTCGCTCATGGCCGGTCATCACGAGTCGACCGTCGGGCAGCAACGCCGGGACACCGGGCACGAGGTCGATCCACTCGTCCTCGTACTCGTTGGCGATGGCGGCTGTTTCGCCGGTGGCGGTGTCGACGCGCAACACCATCGTGCTGCGCTGGTCGCGCGATTGGACGAGCATGACGAGCCCGGCATCGGTCCAGTCGACAGTGGCGACGTACGGGTAGGACTCGCGGTCCCAGTCGACGTCGACGCGCGAGCCGTCGAGCCCGAGCACGTGCAGCGTGACGGTGGCGTTGTCGGTCCCTGCCGCCGGGTAGCGGATCGATCGCGCAGGCTCGCTCGGCGTGGACGGGTCGGCGATCACCCATTCGGCGACGGGCGCGTCGTCGACGCGGCATGCCGCGATCGCGGTGCCGTCGGGGCTCCACCAGTAGCCGCGGTAGCGGCCCATCTCCTCGGCGGCGATGAAGTCGGCACTGCCCCACGACACCGTTTCGCTCTCATTGGGGTCGGCGTCGTCGGGGCCGTCACCGGCGAGCGGCCGCGACCGGCCGTCGAGTTCACCGATGCGCAGTTGCCGGCCGCACACGTAGGCGATACGCCGCGCGGTCGGGTCCGGGCGAGGATCGAACACGGGGCCCTGCACGTCGAGCCGGCGGACCCGGCCGGAGAGCAGGCCACCGGCGAACAGCGCGCCACCGACGGCGAAGGCGACGACGGTCGTGTTCGCGTCGGTGGCGTACGACGTGATGCCGCCCGACATCTCGCGCAGCCGCTCGCGCTGCGCCCGCTCGGCGTCGGTCATCGTGTCGCCGCCACCGCTCTCGCCCGCATCACCGGACAACGTGTTGGCGTCGGCGACGATCCGCTCCACGCCGGTGTCGACGTCCAACACCCACAGCGAGTTGACGGGGTCGCTCCCACCGGCGCTGCGGAGGAACACGACACGCTTGCCGTCGGCGCTCACCGCGAGGTTGCGGGGCTCGCCGAGCGTGAATCGTTGTGTGCGCGCGTACTGGCGCGGGAAGGTGTCGCTCACCGGGCCATTCTCACTCGTAGGAGCGACTCGATCCGACCGCGGTCACGGTTCGACGATGATCTTGGCGTGCAGTTCGGGGTTGCCGAGGTCGATGAACGCCTGCGGCACCTGGTCGATCGACACGAAACCGGTGAGCAGGGGCGCGAGGTCGACCTTTTCCTGGGCGATCGCATCGAGCGACGCACCGAACTCGAGCGGGTCGTAGCCGAGCACGAACTGGATGTTCAGCTCCTTGCCGATGCCGAGCATCGGGTGGATCATGTCCTGCTGCATGCAGGCGCCGACGACGAGGACGCGCGCGTTGCGCGGCGCCATCCGCATCGCCTGTTCGATCATCCCCGGCACGCCGACGGCCTCGAAGATCACGAGCGGCTTGTTGCCGTCGACCCGTCGCCACGCGGCGATCGGTGCCTCGACCGCGGGATCGACGACCTCGTCGCAGCCGAGATGCTCGGCCAGCGCGCGGCGCGCCGGTGAGAAATCCGACCCGATGATCGGGCCGATACCGAGCATCTTCATCGCCGCGATGCACGCCAGCCCGACGGGCCCGAGCCCGATCACCACGGCCGCCTCGCCGACGGCGATCTTCGACTTCGCCACGGCGTGCACGCCGACGGCGAGCGGTTCGGTCAGTGCCGCCATCCGATGGGGGAGCCCGGTCGGCACCTTGATCGCCAGCAGTTCGTTGAGCACCATCAGCTCCGCGTAGCCACCCGGATAGGTGTTCGAGAACCCGATCGCGTGAACGCCGCTGGCGTCGAACGTGACCGGCATCGACACGACGACGTCGCCGACCGCCAGGTTGTTGACGTTCGGCCCGACCTCGACCACTTCGCAACAGAACTCGTGACCCATCACGAGGTTGCCGGAGGGCTCGAACATGTTCGCCGCGAGCGGGTCGGCGGGATCGGACGGTTCATCGCCGGCCATCTCCTCGCTCAGGCGTCGCGACTCCTCACCGTGCTTGACGAGATGGAGGTCGCTGCCGCAGATCCCACAGGCGAGCACCTTGGTCAGGACCTGACCGTCGCTCGGTGTCGGCTCGTCGATGTCGTCGACTCGAAGTTCCCAGTTGGTCATCACGGCTGCGCGCATGCGACGGACAGTAGGCGCCCGACCCCCACCACCCACCGAACCGAAAAATGGAGCAGATGTCGCGCTCAGCGCGACATCTGCTCCAAATTTCGGGGAAGGCGGGGTGTCAGCGGGAGAAGTGGGTGACGGCGTCGACGACCAGGTCGAACGCGGCGTCGGCATCGACCTCGGTGAGGACCGAGCAGTTCGGTGCGGGCCGTTCGACGAGACGTCGCTCGTCGATCACCGTCATGCCGCGGGTGTGCGTGCCGGTGGTCTCGATCGCGACATGGCGCTCGACCCGGGCGAACACGTCGGGGTGCGTCACCGCCAGCACGGCGAGCGGGTCGTGGACGGGGGCGCCGTCGATCGCGCCGGGGTCCGTGCGGCCGAGGTACGTGCCGGAGAAGAACTCGAACAGATCGGCGAGTACTTCGGCGAGCTGGCCGCCGATCGCTCGCACCCGCGCGATTCGTGCCGGCGACGCCTGGAACTGGTGCGTCACGTCGAGGCCGGCCATCACGAGCGGGATGCCCGAACCGAACACGATCTCGGCCGCCTCCGGATCGGCCCAGATGTTGAACTCGCCCACGGCGTTGCGGTTGCCGAACGTCCCGCCGCCCATCATCGAGATCCCGGCGATCCGTCCGACGAGGTCGGGCGCCGCCTGCAGGGCCCGGGCGATGTTGGTCTGTGGCCCGACCGGTACGAGCCAGATCCCCTCGGTCGCCCGGCAGGTGTCGACGATGAACGTGACGGCATCGGTCCCGTCGAGGGGCGTCGTGGGCGCGGGGAGATCGGCGCCGTCGAGCCCCGACTCGCCGTGGACGAAGGGAGCGAAGTGGGTGGGTTCGACGAGCGGGCGATCGCAACCGGAGTGGACGGGCACGTGAATCCCGAGCAGGTCGCGCATGACGAGCGCGTTCCGGGTGGTCCGTTCGAGCGGCGCGTTCCCGGCGACCGTGGTGATGCCGATGAGGTCGGCGAATCGAGCGGCCGCGATGATCGCCACCGCGTCGTCGTGGCCCGGGTCGCAGTCGAGGATGATCGATGGCACCGTGCCGGGCATGACGGTGAGCATGCCATCCCGACGTGCACACTGTCGTGGTGCGGTGGTTGCCCGGAGAACTCTCGCGGTTGGCGCTGTGTGCCGCCGCAGTCGTGTTGGTGGTGCCGGCCTGCTCGGGCGAGGAAACCGGCGCCGATGACGGCACTGATCCCTCGACCACGCCGGTCATCGACGATCGGCCGAGAGGCGGTCGCCGAGTCGACAACGCCGACCACGGAGGCGTCGGCAGCGCCGACGACCGAGCTCGCCGGTCGTGGCCGACACGGGCGTTCCCGGGCTCGACAGCGACGACGAATTCTGCCGCTCGTGGAGCGAGTTCGCCGGAACGTTCCAGGCGCTGGCGCTGGCGGCATCGCTCGCTCGGGACCCGGCGGATGCGGCCCGGACGGAGGTGGCCGGGTCGTCGACGATCGTCGCCGCCGCGGCGGGCCTCGACGAGCACCTTCCGGACGAGCTGGAGCCGGAGCGGCGAGGCGCTGACGGTCGGTCTCGTGGGGCCGATGGCGCGTCGTGCGGGAGCGGCGGTCGATGCGCTGACCGCCGCCGGGCTCACCGACGCCGAGATCTCCGCCCTCGGTGAGGCGTGGTTGGGAACGCTCACCACCTCCGGCCTCGACGAGCCGATCGAGGATGTCCCGCTCGATCCCGCCGTCGCCGATCGCGTCGACGCCGCTGCAGCGTCGCTCGCCGCGGCGCGACCATCGATCGTCGAGGACCCGGCCCTCATCACCGACGCATCGACGCCCCTGACGCTCGCGTACCTCGCCGATCACTGCCCCGACCAGGGCATCCTCGCCGGCAACGACATCGTCGACCAACCCTGATCTGATCGGAGCCCTCCGACAACCGTTTGCGTCGGGATTTCTGAGGACGGGTCCTCAGAAATCCTGACGCAAACGATGGTTTTGGGGGGTTTGTCAGCTGAGGTGGAGGGTGCCGTCGGGGGTGAGGGTGACGGCCGTGCCGACCCATTCGCCGTCGGACATCGCGGCGGCGGTGTCGGCGTCGGTCGACGAACCCCAGGCGCGTCGACCGTCGGCGAGGAGGCAGGCGGCGAGCGGTTGCTCGGGCTCGCCGTCGCGCGAGAACATCACCGTGTACGCCTCGATCGTCGCCGGTCCGGCGGCATCGGCGGGCAGCGCGAGGTCACGGCGCGGCAGCCGGTCGATCTCGTCCTGCGGCTTCTCGTGGCGGAAGGGTGTGGTCGGCGGCGTGGTGGCGTACACGCCGAACGCGTGCTTCGTGGCGTAGCCCCCGTTCGCCCAGACCAGGCCGTGTTCGTCGGGCTGTTCGCGCAGGTCGGTCACGACGCTGGCGATGGCGTGCATCACGTAGTTGTTCCACGGCCCGCCCGCGAACGGCAGGCCGCCGGTCCGTGACCACTGGCGCGACAGGTCGATGCCGAGCGACGCCGCGCCGAGCTGCACCGCCGCCGGGAAGCACGAATACAGGTCGATGATGCCGATGTCGTCGATGCCCACGCCGGCGAGCTCGAGGGCGCGCCGGCCGCCGAGCTCGATGGCCGGGGTGCGGGCGAACGTGTCGCGGTGGGACACGAACGTGTGCTCGTGGCAATCGGTGCCCGACTGCGGGAACACCCAGCGGTCCTCGGCGACGCCCAACCGTCGTGCCGCCTCGACCGAGCACATGATGATCGCGGCGCCCATGTCGACGTCGTTGTTCGAGTTCATGTACTTCGGATAGGGCAGGCCGATCATCCGGTTCGTGGAGCTGACCGTGGTGATCTCCTCGGCCGACTTGGCGTCACGGATCCACGCGTACTCGTTGCCGGCCGCAACCTCGCTGAGGTCGGACCACAGCGACCCGAGGTGGGCGAGGTGGTCCTCGGGCGTCCGCCCCGCCGCGGCGCGCAGCGCCGTCTCGAACATCGGGTACACCTGCACGGGCATGTAGATGCCGCGTTCGGTCTCGGCCGGCAGGTTCATGTCGAGCTCGTCGCCGATCGTCACGGGGTCGTCGCCCTCGGGAGCCTTCGGCCAGTCGAACGTCACCCCGGCCTTGCGGGCGCGCATGAACGTCCGCCACGATTCGCCGCCGGAGAGGATGGCCACGTCGAGCTTGCCGGCCTGGATGTCGAGCGCGGTCGCGTTGACGAGCGACTGCGGGCTGTTGCCCCCCATCGCCGTGTAGCCGAGTTCGGCCGGCTCGAGCCCGAGCCGGGCGGCCAGGAACCGCGCCGGGTTGCGATAGCGCCAGGACAGGAGGCTGACGACGCGGATCGAGTCGGCGGCAGGCGGCCCGTCGAGCCCGGCATCGCTCGCCGCGGCGAGCACGGCCTGCTCCATCAGGGCCACGGGTTCGAGCGCATCGTCGAGCCCGTCGGCGCGATGCAGGAACTGGCCGACGCCGACGATGACGGGTGTGCGGGGGTCGAGGGTCACGTTCGAACCATACGAATCGCCGGGCCGCCGATCCCAACGGTGCTCGACCCCGTGCATCGGGATCATTCGGTTCGTTTGGTGCCGGGGCCGGAACGAACCCGGTTCGTTCGGGGTCGGGGCCAGAACGAACCGAACGGGCCTGACGTTTCGTCAACGGCATCGGGACCGTCGACTGCTGCCGTCCTACACTCGGAAGCGATGACTGAATCGAGTACCGGCCGGCGTATCGCGATCGGGTCCGACCACGCCGGCTACGAACTCAAACAGCATCTCGTCACGATGCTGCTCGACCGAGGCCATGTGGTCGACGACCACGGCACCGATTCGACCGAGTCGGTCGACTACCCGCCGATCTGCGCCGGTGTCGGCCGTTCGGTCCGCAACGGCGAGGCCGATACCGGCATCGTGCTCGGCGGGAGCGGTCAGGGCGAGCAACTCTCGGCCAACAAGGTGCGCGGTGTCCGCGCCGCCCTGTGCAACTGCCTCTACACCGCGCGCATGGCCCGCGCCCACAACGACGCCAACGTCCTGGCGATCGGCGCCCGCGTCGTCGGCGTCGGCCTCGCCGAGGAGATCGTCGACCTGTTCCTGTCCACCGAGTTCGAAGGCGGCCGCCATGCCCGCCGTGTCGACCAGATCATGGAACTCGAAGCCGAGTTCTGAGCCGCCCGAAACGCTCACCCGCCCGCCGAAACGACCCACGAGGATCCGCAGATGCCCTTCCCATCCGAGACCGACCCCGACATCGAGGTCCAGACGCTCATCGAGCGTGAGATCGAGCGCCAGACCACAGGACTCCAGCTGATCGCCAGCGAGAACTTCACCTCGCCGGCCGTCATGCGCGCCGTCGGTTCGGTGCTGACCAACAAGTACTCCGAGGGTTACCCCGGCAAGCGGTACTACGGCGGCAACGGCGTGATCGACTCGGTCGAACAGCTGGCGATCGACCGGGCCAAGGAGCTGTTCGGTGCCGACCACGCCAACGTGCAGCCGCACTCCGGCGCCAACGCCAACATGTGCGCCTACCAGGCACTCCTGCAGCCGGGCGACACGGTGCTCGGGCTCAGCCTCGACCACGGCGGGCACCTGACGCACGGGTCGCCGGTCAACGCCAGCGGGCTGCTGTACAACTTCGTGTCGTACGGCGTCGGGGCCGAGGATCGGATCGACATCGACAACGTGCGCGACCTCGCGGTCGAACACCGTCCGAAGATGATCGTCGTCGGCACCACGAGCTACCCGCGCCGGCTCGAGCCGGAACCGTTCCGCCAGATCGCGGACGAGGTGGGTGCGCTGTTGCTGTTCGACATCGCCCATCTCGCCGGTCTCGTCGCCGGCGGCGCCCATCCGAACCCGGTGCCGTTCGCCGACGTCGTCACCCTCACCACCCACAAGACCCTGCGCGGACCGCGCGGCGGGTGCATCCTCTCGACCGCCGAGCACGCCAAGGCGATCGACAAGGCCGTGTTCCCCGGCTGGCAGGGCGGTCCGCTCGAACACGTCATCGCCGGCAAGGCGATCGCCTTCCGCGAGGCGATGGACCCCGCCTTCACCGAGTACGCCCACCAGATCGTCGCCAACGCGTCGGCGCTCGCCGAAGCGCTGGTGCACGAAGGCTTCCGTCTCGTGTCCGGCGGCACCGACAACCACCTGATGGTCGTCGACCTCACGCCGTTCGACGCCGACCTCACCGGCAAGCAGGCGCAGACCACGCTCGACGACGCCGGGATCACGCTCAACAAGAACACGATCCCTGACGACCCGCGCAGCCCGTTCGTCACGAGCGGCCTGCGCATCGGTACCCCGTCGGTGACCACCCAGGGGATGACGGAGGCCGAGATGCCGATCATCGCGTCGTTGATCGCCCGCGCCCTGCGCGGGCGTGACGACTCGGCGGAACTCGAGGTCGTGCGCAAAGAGGTCGGCGCGCTGTGCGCCCGCTTCCCCGCTTATCCGAATGGGCCCTACGCCGTAGGCTGATCGACCGTGCCCGAGCTGAGCTCCTATCTCGTGATCGGAGCTGTGGCCGCGGGAGTGACGTTCGTGATGACGCCGATCGTCGGGTGGCTGGCGCGCCGCCGCGGCTGGGTCTATCTCCCGAACGACCGCACCGTCCACCAGACCCCGTTGCCCGACATCGGCGGCCTGGCGATGTTCGTCGGGTTCGTCGCCGCGCTGTTCACGGCGTGGTTGCTGGGCGCCTTCGACGTCGTCTTCGACAACAACTCCGAGCCCCTCGGCGTGCTGATCGCGGCGGCGGCGATCTTCACCGTCGGCTTCATCGACGACATCAAGGAGATCTCCGCCCCGGCGAAGGTGATCGGCACGGTCGTCGCCGGGGTCGCGTTGGTGTGGTTCGGCGTGGTGATGTTCTCGTTCCGCTTGCCCTTCTACGACGGGCCGATCATCCTGTCCGACGACCTCAAGCCGCTGATCACCGTGCTGTGGCTGCTCGGGATCAGCCAGGCGATCAACCTCATCGACGGGCTCGACGGGCTCGCCGCGGGCATCGTCGCGATCGGCGCGTTCGCCTTCTTCCTCTACAGCCAGAAGCTCACCGACCTCGGACTGCTCGACTCGGGGAACGTCGGCCCGCTGCTGGCGATGATCGCGACCGGGGTGTGCGTCGGCTTCCTGCCGCACAACTTCAACCCGGCGCGCATCATCATGGGCGACGGCGGCGCGTTGCTGCTCGGCCTGCTGCTCGCCGTGTCGACGAGCGTCGTCGGCGGCCGCGCGGACTCGTTCTCGGACGAGTTCATCGGCCAGACGTACTTCTTCCTGGCGCCGCTCGCCATCCCGCTGTTGATCCTCGGTGTGCCGATCCTCGACACGCTGTTCGCGATCGTCCGTCGTGCCACCAGTCGGCGGGCGCTCGCCACGGCCGACAAGGGCCACCTGCACCACCGGCTGATGAACCTCGGCCACGGCCACCGCCGCAGTGTCGTGATCCTCTGGACCTGGACCGCGCTGCTGTCCGGGTTCGTGCTGTATCCGACGCTCACCGGGTCGAACCCTGCCTACCTGCCGTTCGCGATGGCGGCGCTGGCGATCGTGCTGTACACCGTGTTGCATCCGAGCGTCCGGGCCCGCCGGCGCGAAGAGCTGCCGGTCAAGACGTCGCCGGACGCGGGCGCCGAGGCGACGCTCGGGGCGGACGGAGAAGTTGTCACCGATGCGACTCCAGGAGTTGCTGTCGACGCCGCCGAGCACTAGGTTGTGCATGCGTTCACAAAGTCTGCTACGCACGAACGTGCACTCGGTGCGGACAGTGTCGGAACCACCTCATCTGGATCAATGAAGCTCCTCCCTCGGATCACCCCGACGACCAAGAAGGTCGACACCCGCGAGCCCCTGGGCCACGGCTTCGACGCGGCCATCGTCATCATGATCTTCTTCGGCCTCGGATGGGGGATCGACGCGATCGTCGGCACGAGGCCGTTGTTCATGATCCTGATGACGCTGTTCGGCGCCGTCGGCGTGTTCCTGCGCTTCTGGTACCAGTACGACGCGCGCATGACCCAACTCGAAGCGGAGCGCAGCGCCAAGGCGGCGTCACGCACGGCCTCGAGGGTGGCGACGACGCGCAGCGACGGAACGAACGGACATTCGTGATGGCTACCGACCCGAAGCTCAACCCGAGCCACACCGTGCCGGCACCCGACCTGTTCACGATGCGTCTCGACGGCCCGGCGCCCGAGGTCGAGGTGTCGCGCGACATGATCAAGCGCGGGCTGCTCGTGGGCCCGCTGCTCGTCGGGCTCTGCGCCGTCATCTGGGGAAGCGCCGGTGCCTGGTCGAGTGCCTACGGCCTCGCCATCGTGCTCGTGAACTTCGCGCTCGCCGCGGCGATCATCGCCGGAGCCGCTCGCATCTCGCTCGGATTGATGATGGCGGCCACGATGTTCGGCTACCTGATCCGCCTCGGATTGATCTTCCTCGCCGTGTGGCTCGTACGTGACGCCACGTGGATTTCGTTTCCGGCACTCGGATCGACCATCATCGTGACGCACCTTGGTCTCCTCTTCTGGGAGATGAAATATGTCGCGCTGTCGCTCTCCCAACCCGGACTCAAGACGACCGCGCCGTGACACCGTCATGACCCGCCCCTTCGCCCCTCTGCCCACTCACGACTGAAACGGACATCACGTGTTCGCACTCGAGTTCCCGCCGATCAACGAACTGCTCCGCTGGGAAGACATCTTTCCGACGTTCAACAAGATCGCGCTCATCGCCGTCGCCGCCGCGCTGATCGGCATCGTGCTGTTCCTGCTCGCCGCTCGTAAGGACCCGTTGGCGGCGCCGACCGGCAGCCGCAACCTCGCGGAGCAATCGATCGAGTTCATCGAAGAGGGCATCGTGATGCAGACCCTCGGCAAGTCGGGTCTGCGGTGGACACCGTTCCTGCTCAGCCTCTTCATCTTCATCTTCCTCTGCAACATCCCCGGCGTCATCCCGATCATCGCGATGCCGGCCACCGCCCGTATCGCCATCCCGCTGTCGCTGGCGTTGCTCGTCTGGGTGATCTACATCGGCACGGGCATCAAGCACCAGGGCCTCGGATACTTCGGCCACCTGCTGTGGCCCCCGGGGGTCCCCACGGCGCTGAAGCCGCTCGTCGGTGCCATCGAGTTCATCTCGACGATCATCGTGACGCCGTTCTCGCTCACCGTCCGTCTCATGGCCAACATGCTCGCCGGCCACATCCTGCTCGTGACGTTCGCCCTGCTCACCGAGGCGCTGCTGTTCGCCGAGACCAAGCAGGCATTCCTCGTGCCGATGAGCATCCTGCCGTTCGGCATGCTGATCTTCCTCACCGGCTTCGAAGTGCTGGTCGCCTTCCTGCAGGCCTACATCTTCACGATCCTCGCCGCCGTGTACATCAACAACTCGACGACGGGTCACGCCGACGAGCACTGAGCTCGCCGACCGACCAATCCCATCGCATCGCCCAGCGATCTCCCATCTACCGAAAGCACACAGGAGAAATCAAACCCATGGAAGCACTCAGCGCACTGATCGCCCAGGCCGACGCCGCCGTCGATCCAGCCGACGCCAAGAACACCGCCGCCGCGACCGGAGCAGGCTTCGCCTATGGCCTCGCCGCCATCGGCCCTGGCATCGGCATCGGCTACCTCGTCGGCAAGTCCGTCGAGGCGATGGCCCGCCAGCCCGAAGCGGCCGGCATGGTCCGCACCACGATGTTCCTCGGTATCGCCTTCACCGAGGCCCTCGCCCTCATCGGCTTCGTGGTCTTCATCCTCCTCAAGTTCGCCTGACCGCGAGCACCCGGAAGCCGAGATTCGATCGTAAGGAGCTGACGTGCTGACAGCCGTCGTCACATCCTCCGGATCCACCGTGCACGTGACCCTCGTCGAGGGGACCCTGCAGGCGGGCGTGGAGGGTCATCTGGAACAAGAGACCGAGGAAGAGCACCCCGTTCCCGAGAACGACCTCAACCCGATCTTCCCCGAAGTCAAAGAGGTCATCTGGGGCTTCGGCTCGTTCGTCGTGCTCGCGCTGGCGATGCGCTTCTACCTGTTCCGCAAGGTGCGCGACGGGATGGACGCTCGCTACAACTCGATCCAGGGTGATCTCGAAGCCGCCGAGGCGATGACCGCGTCGGCGCGCGCCGACGTGGCCGACTACGACGCCCAGGTCGCCGCCGCCCGCGTCGACGCGCAGCGGCAGGTCGAAGCGGCCCGAGCGACGATCGAGGCCGAGCGCACCGCCCGGCTCGCCGAGGTCAACGCCCGCATCGCCGAGAAGCGTGCGGCCGCCGCGGCCGAGGTCGAGGCGGCGAAGGAAGCGGCCCGTTCGCAGGTCGAAGCCGCCGTCGGCGAGGTCGCCGCACTGGCAGGTCAGCTGGCCACGGGCAAGACGCCGTCGGCCGACGCCGTCAGCGCCGCCGTCCACGACGCCATGAACCCGCCCATCAACATCCAGCAGGGAGCGCCGGCATGAGCGTGCTGTCCGCATCCGCCGCCATCTACGGCCTGCTGCCCGCCGCGGCGGACGTGCCGTTCGACGACAAGGGCTACCACACCGAGAACCCGATCCTCGCGCCGACGAAAGAGCTGGTCATCGCGTCCGTCGCGTCGCTGATCGTCTTCGGTCTGCTGTGGAAGTTCGCGTGGCCCTCGATCAAGAAGAGCTTCAACGATCGCACCGCCGGCATCCAGAAGGAACTCGACGATTCGTCGGCGGCGAAGGTCACGGCCGAGGGCGAGGCGGTCGAGATCCGTCGGGCGCAAGGCAACATCGAGTCCGAGCGCGAGCGGCTCCACGCCGAAGCGGAAGCACAGGCCGAGGCGCTGATCGCCGACGGTCGGCTGCGCATCGAAGCCGAGATGGCCGAGCTCGAAGCTCGGGCCGAGGCCGACATCCTGGCCGCCCAGGGGCGCTCCACCGACGAACTGCGGTCCGAGATCGCCCGCCACTCGGGCGTCGCGATCGAGCGCATCGTCAACGAGACGCTCGACGACGCCACCCACCAGCGACTCATCGAAGGCTTCATCCAACGGGTCGGCGCCAGCACGGGAGCGAGTTCATGAGCGACGCACTCATCGAAGGGTACGCACGGGCCCTGTTCGAGATCGCCCGCGCCGAAGGCACGCTCGACGAGGTCGAGGACGAGCTGTTCCGCTTCGCCCGCTCGTACGAGTCGAGCGACGCGCTGCGCACCACCCTCACCGACGAGAACCTGCCGGCCGAGAAGCGCCAGGCGATCGTCGAGGACCTGCTCGACGGCAAGGCCACGGCCACCACCGTGCAGCTCGTGTCGATGGTGGTCGGGTCCGGCCGCGGCCGCGACATCCCGGCGATCGTCGACAGCCTCGTGCAGCGCGCCTCGAGCGCCAAGAACCTCGATGTCGCCGAGGTCCGCACCGCCGTGCCGCTCACCTCCGACCAGCTCGACCGGTTGAAGGCGGCCCTCGAGAACGCCACCGGCAAGCGCCTCAACCTCAAGGCCACCGTCGACCCCTCCGTGGTCGGCGGCATCGTGGCCACCGTCGGCGACACCGTCATCGACGACACCGTTCGCACTCGCATCGACCAGCTGAAGAGCCGGCTGTAAAGGATCCCACCATGGCTGAGCTGACCATTTCTGCCGCCGACATCGCATCGGCACTGAAGAAGAACCTCGACGGTTTCGAGCCGTCGTTCGAAGCCCGCACCGTCGGCCGCATCGCCGAGGTCGGCGACGGCATCGCCACCGTGCACGGCCTCCCCGACTGCGGCGTGAACGAACTCCTCGAGTTCGAGGACGGTTCGGTGGGTCTCGCGCTGAACCTCGACGAGGGGTCGATCGGCGCCGTCGTGCTCGGCAACGTGGACAGGATCGAAGAGGGCCAGACCGTCAAGGCCACCGGCCGCATCCTGTCGATGCCGGTCGGCGACGGCGTGCTCGGACGCGTCGTCAACGCGCTCGGCGAGCCGATCGACGGCAAGGGCGAACTCACCGGCGTGCAGTTGCGCCGTATGGAGATCCAGGCGCCGGGCATCATGGGCCGCCAGCCCGTGGGCGAGCCGTTGCAGACCGGCATCAAGTCGATCGACGCCATGACGCCGATCGGCCGTGGCCAGCGGGAACTGATCATCGGCGACCGCAAGACCGGCAAGACCACCATCGCCGTCGACACGATCCTGAACCAGAAGGGTCTCGGGGTGAAGTGCATCTACGTGGCGATCGGGCAGAAGAGCTCGACCGTGGCGCAGACCGTCGCCACGCTCCAGCAGAACGGCGCCATGGACTACACGGTCGTCGTGGTCGCCCCGGCGTCCGACCCGGCCCCGTTCAAGTACCTCGCCCCCTACGCCGGCTGCGCCATCGGCCAGCACTGGATGGACAACGGCGAGCACGCGCTCGTGGTGTACGACGACCTGTCGAAGCAGGCCGAGGCGTACCGCCAGCTGTCGTTGCTGCTGCGCCGCCCGCCGGGCCGCGAGGCGTACCCGGGTGACGTGTTCTACCTGCACAGCCGCCTGCTCGAGCGGGCGGCCAAGCTGTCCGACGAACTCGGCGCCGGTTCGCTGACCGCCCTGCCGATCATCGAGACGAAGGCCGGCGACGTGTCGGCGTTCATCCCGACGAACGTGATCTCGATCACCGACGGCCAGGTGTACCTGCAGGACAACCTGTTCAAGTCGGGTGTCCGGCCGGCCGTCGACGTGGGCATCTCGGTGTCCCGCGTGGGCAGCGCGGCGCAGATCAAGTCGATGAAGGGCGTCGCCGGCACGCTGAAGGGCGACCTCGCCCAGTTCCGTGAGCTGGAGGCGTTCGCCACGTTCGGTTCGGAACTCGACGCCGTGTCGAAGTCGCAGCTCGAGCGCGGCTACCGGCTCGTCGAGCTGCTCAAGCAGCCGCTCAACAGCCCGATGCGCGTCGAGGAGCAGGTCGTGTCGATCTTCGCCGGGACGAGGGGTTACCTCGACGACCTTCCGGTCGGCGACGTCGGCCGCTTCGAGTCGGAACTGTTGGAGTACATGCGCACCGCACACAGCGGGCTGCTCGCCGAGTTGAAGACGAGCGGCGTTCCCGACGCGCTCGGCGACGCGATCGCCGCGTTCAAGGAGACGTTCACCGTCTCGGCGACCGGCCACAGCGCCGACCCGACCGCCACCGACGCCGCCGAACTCGGCGAGGCCCATTCCAACAAGACCCTCGCGACGGAGTGATCTAGATGGCAGGTGGTCAGGAGCGCATCCTCCGCGAGCGCATTCGCAGCATTCAGGCGACGAAGAAGATCACGCGCGCCATGGAGCTCATCGCTGCGTCGCGCATCGTGAAGGCTCAGGCCCGTGTGACAGCGGCCGTTCCGTACTCCGATCAGATCACCGAGGTCGTGAAGGACCTGGCGGCGAGCGGTGCGTCGAGCGACTCGCCGTTGCTCGCCGGCCGCAGCGAGATCAAGAAGACGTGTTACGTCGCCATCACCGCCGACCGTGGTCTGTGCGGTGGCTACAACTCGGGTATCCAGCGTTCCACCGAGGGCGAGGTCAAGGCCGACGTGCTCGCCGGCCGCGACTACGTCATCATCCCGGTCGGCCGCAAGGCCGAGGGCTACTTCCGCTTCCGCGGGTACCACCTCGGACAGGCCTTCAACGGCTTCTCCGACCAACCGAGCTACGCCGATGCCCGGGCGATCGGCGAACACGTCGTCGAGCTGTACACCTCGGGCGAGGTCGACTCGGTCGAACTCGTCTACACCCGCTTCGTGTCGGCCGGCACGCAGGAAGTCGTCCTCCGGCCACTCGTGCCGCTGCAGGGCGAGACGATCATCGGCGGCGACGGCCGGGCCGCGAGCGCCGAAGG
The DNA here is from genome assembly GCA_963752815.1 of Ilumatobacteraceae bacterium. Taxonomy (GTDB): domain Bacteria; phylum Actinomycetota; class Acidimicrobiia; order Acidimicrobiales; family Ilumatobacteraceae; genus Sva-07. The sequence continues at coordinate 1,530,519 of CAVVZI010000015.1, forward strand.
CGCCGAGGGCGCCGGTGGGCAGTACGAGTTCGAACCGGATCCCACCACGATCCTCGACTCGCTCGTTCCCCGCTACATCGAGGCCCGCATCTATGCCGCCCTGCTCAACGCCGCGGCGTCCGAACACGCCTTCCGCCAGCGGGCGATGAAGGCCGCGACCGACAACGCGGAGGAGCTCATCAAGTCGCTCAGCCGCATCATGAACCGGGCCCGTCAGGACTCGATCACCACCGAGATCATGGAGATCGTCAGCGGCGCCGAAGCCCTCGACTCCGACTCGACCGCCCTGCCGTACATCGAACTCGGCGACCTCTACGCATCAGCGACACCAGGAGCATGACCAACATGACCATGACCGAATCCGCCCCTACCGACACCGGCAGCAAGGACGGCCGCGTCGTCGGCATCGCCGGCCCGGTGATCGACGTCGAGTTCCCCCGTGGCGCGCTGCCCGAGCTGAACAACGCCGTCGAGTTCGACGTCGTGCTCGAAGGCGAGACGATCAAGGTGCTCGCCGAAGTGGCCCAGCAGCTCGGCGAAGGCCGGGTCCGTGCGGTCTGCATGAAGCCGACCGACGGCCTCGTCCGCGGCACCGCGGTGCGCAACCTCGGCCACGGCATCCAGGTGCCGGTGGGCGACAAGGTGCTCGGCCACATCTGGAACGTGTGGGGCGAGGCCCTCGACGAGGCGCCGGAAGGCTTCGACCAGATGGAGCGCTGGGCGATCCACCGCGATGCCCCCGACTTCGACGCCCTCGAGCCGTCGGCGCGCGTGTTCCCCACCGGGATCAAGGTCATCGACCTCCTCACGCCCTACGTGGCGGGTGGCAAGATCGGCCTGTTCGGCGGCGCCGGCGTGGGCAAGACCGTGCTCATCACCGAGATGATCAACCGGGTCGCCTCCCAGCACGGTGGTGTGTCGGTGTTCGCCGGCGTCGGCGAGCGCACCCGTGAAGGCACCGACCTCCGTCTGGAGATGATGGAGTCGGGCGTGTTCGAGAAGGCCGCCCTCGTGTTCGGCCAGATGGACGAGCCGCCGGGCGTGCGCCTGCGCGTCGCCCTGTCGGCGCTGACGATGGCCGAGTACTTCCGTGACGTGCAGGGCCAGGACGTGCTGTTGTTCGTCGACAACATCTTCCGCTTCGTGCAGGCCGGTTCCGAGGTGTCGACGCTGCTCGGCCGCATGCCGTCGGCCGTGGGGTACCAGCCCACGCTCGCCGACGAGATGGGTCAGCTGCAGGAGCGCATCACCTCGACCCGCGGCCGGTCGATCACGTCGCTGCAGGCCGTGTACGTGCCCGCCGACGACTACACCGACCCGGCGCCGTTCACCACGTTCACGCACCTCGATGCCACCACCGAGCTGTCACGTCAGGTCGCCTCGCTCGGCATCTACCCCGCCGTCGACCCGCTCGCTTCGACCTCGACGATCCTCAGCCCCGAGGTCGTCGGTGAGCGTCACTACAACGTCGCCCGCCGCGTGCAGGAGAACCTCCAGCGCTACAAGGAGCTGCAGGACATCATCGCCATCCTCGGTCTCGACGAGTTGTCCGACGAGGATCGCCTCACCGTCAACCGGGCCCGCAAGATCCAGAAGTTCCTCTCGCAGCCGTTCTTCGTCGCCAAGGTGTTCACCGGCATCGAGGGTGAGTTCGTGCCGGTCGAGGAGACCGTCGACAGCTTCGACTCGATCCTCAAGGGCGAGCTCGACGAGATCCCCGAGCAGGCGTTCTTGAACGTCGGCGGCGTCGAGCAGGTCCTCGCGAAGGCCAAGAAGCTCCAGGAAAGCTGAGGGCACCAGATGGCTGAGCCGATCATCGTCGAAGTGGTGTCGCCCGAGAAGGTGCTCTACTCGGGCGAGGCCGACATGGTGATCACGCGTACGGAGGGCGGCGGTGAGATCGCCTTCCAGGCCGGGCACGCCGCGTTCCTCGCCACCCTGGTGGAGAACCACACGCGCGTCTTCCAGACCGACGGCAAGGTGCAGGACATCGCCGTGCACCGCGGCTTCGTCGAGGTGAGCGGCACGCCCACCAAGGTGTCGATCCTGTCCGACACGGCCGAACTGGCCGAGGACATCGACGTCGAGCGCGCCAAGGCGGCGCTCGAGCACCATCTCCACGTGCTCCGCGACGAGCGGATGGAGAACGAGATCGCCCAGGCGATCTGCGGTCGCGACCGGGCGATCGCCCGCCTCAAGGCCACCGGCACCAGCTTCACCGCGTAAGTTTGCTCGGCCGAGCGTCCGGTTCGTTCCGGCCCCGACCCCGAACGAACCGAGGTTCGTTTCGGCCCCGACCCCAAACGAACCGAGGCGGCGCCAGGTCCACGTCGGTAGCGTCGGAGGATGGCCGGCTATCCGTTCACGTCCGCACTCGTCACGGGAGCATCGTCCGGGATCGGGGCGGAGATGGCCCGGCTCCTCGGTGAGGCCGGGATCCCGACGGTGCTCGTGGCGCGTCGCGGCGATCGCCTCCGGGAGATCGCCGGTCTCTACGACGGCTGCGAGGTGCTCGAGGCCGATCTCGGCACGGTCGAGGGCCGAGCGGCGTGTGTCGAACGGATCAAGTCCGCGGAGCAGCCGATCGACCTCGTCGTGAACAACGCCGGGTTCGGCACCAGTGGCGTGTTCCACGAACTCGACGTCGAGCGACTCGAGGACGAGATCGAGTTGAACGTGTCGGCGTTGACAACGCTCAGCCACGCCGCGCTGTCGGTGATGGTGCCCCGCGGACGGGGATACCTGTTGAACGTGTCGAGCGTGGCCGGCTTCCAGGCCGCGCCCGGGCTCGCCGTCTACTCGGCCACGAAGGCGTACGTGACGAGCCTCACCGAGGCGCTCCACGAAGAGGTCCGCAGCAGCGGCGTGCACGTCACGGCCCTCTGTCCGGGGCTCACCAAGACCGAGTTCCAGCAGCGCAGCAACACCCAGAGCTACTCGACGAGCTATCCCGACTTCGTGTGGACATCGGCCGAGTCGGTCGCCGCGACGGGGCTCGCCGATGTCGCCCGCAACCGCACCCTGGCGGTGCCCGGCGCGCTCTACAAGGGGATGGTGAGCGCCGCCCAGATCACGCCGCGCTTCATCTCCCGCCGCCTGTCGGGCATGGCCGGCCGCACCTGAGCGGTTCTCGTGAACTTGTTGCGCACGCGGGTACGCAAGAAGTTCACGAGAACGCCATCAGTAGTCGATGGCGGCGAACTCGCGGAGTTTGCTGACGCGATGGGTCGCATCGATCATGCGCACGGTGCCGCTGCGTGAGCGCATCACGAGGCTCTGGGTGCGGGCGCCGTCGCGCCCGAAGCGGACACCGCGCAGCAGCGCCCCGTCGGTCAGGCCGGTGGCGGCGAAGAAACAGTTGTCGCTGCGGACCAGGTCGTCCTGCGTGAGGACACGGTCGAGGTCGTAGCCGGCGGCCAGCACGGCATCACGTTCGGCATCGCTCTGCGGGCACAGCCGGGTCTGGATCTCGCCGCCCATCGCCTTCATCGCCGCGGCCGAGATGACGCCCTCGGGCGTGCCACCGATGCCGAACAGCACGTCGGCGCCGGCGTCGGGCCAGCACGTGGCGACCGAGCCATACACGTCACCGTCGGTGATGAGGCGGATCCGGCACCCGCTGGCGCGGACCTCGGCGATCAGGTCGGCGTGCCTCGGCCGGTCCAGGATGATCACGGTCAGGTCGCGAACCTCCTCGCGCTTCGACTTGGCGATCCAGCGCAGGTTCTGGGTGGGCCCGGCGGTGATGTCGATCGAACCGACCGAGTCCGGACCGACGGCGATCTTGTCCATGTAGAACGACGGACCCGGATCGAACATCGAGCCGCGATCGGCGACGGCGATGACCGACAGGGCGTTCGTCTTGCCCTGCGCCGTCAGGGTGGTGCCGTCGATCGGATCGACGGCGACGTCGACGGCCGGGTCGCTGCCGTCGCCGACGTGCTCGCCGTTGAACAGCATCGGCGCATCGTCCTTCTCGCCCTCGCCGATCACGACGATGCCGTCCATCGCCACGGTCGACAGCGAGAGCCGCATCGCCTCGACGGCGGCGCCGTCGGCGGCGTTCTTGTCGCCCCGACCGACCCACCTCGCCGCAGCGAGGCAGGCCGATTCGGTGGCGCGTACGAGTTCCATCGCGAGGTTGCGGTCGGGCTGCTGGCGTGACGTCGCGGTCATGATCGCCAAACGTACCCGTTGCGGTCGCTATGGCCTTCGTTGTCGGGAGCGGAAGCGGCGAGGCTGCTGCAGCTCACGGAACCGGCGTGAGTACTCGGCCTGGCGGCGCAGGTGAGCATGACGCTCACGGACGACTGCCAGTTCGTACTCCGGGTGCAGTGCTTGGAACATGGTGTTCCCTTTCTGTTTGTTGGTTTGGTGTTGGGGGATCGGGGCCGCGGCGTGCGCGGTTCGGGCGCGCACCGGCAACGGGGGAGTCACGGAACGGGCCGGGGAGATGGCCGGCCGAGTAGGCCGGCGGGCCGTTGTGGGCGGGCGACTCGATCGCCGCGTGGTCCGCTCAGGCGCCGGTGAGGGCGCCGCCGCAGGGGGCCACGACGGTGGTCACAACGGCGGGAACGTCGGGCGACATCGCGGGGCGAGTCGTCGGGTTCTGCTTCATCGGGTCAATCATCGGGCACCTCCTTCGCGGTGAGAAGTGCAGTGTGCACGGCGCGGTCCACCGCGATCAAGCGAGTTTCCGCGGCACGGCCGCGTCGTAGTGTCGTGCCGTGTCGACCGAGCCCGCCGCGATCGAGCCCGTCCCGATCGATCTGGTCCTGGCCGGTCGTGAGCTCACCGAACCCCGGCTCTCGCCGGACGGCCGCACCGTCGCGTTCGTGCAGCGCTGGGGCGGACGCAGCGCGGTGACGATCGTCGACGTCGACGGTGGCCCGGAGCGGATGCTGACGACGTCGCCCGATCCACGCCCGGGTCGCGGCATGGACGGTGGCTGCTTCGACTGGCTCGCGGACGGCTCCGGCGTCGTGTACGTGGCCGTCGACGGTGAACTCTGGTTGCAGCCGCGGGCCGGGCGACCACGGCGGCTCACCACGTTCGAGCGATCGTGTGCCGCCCCGGCCGTCGCGTCCAACGGTTCGTTCGCGGTCGCCGTGGTCGACGAGGCCGAGGTCTGGCTGGTCCCGATCGACTCGGATGGCGCCGTCACCCGCCGCCTCGACGATGGTGGCGAGGCGTTCGCCTTCGACCCGTCGATCGCGCCGGCCGGCGACGAGGTCTGCTGGCAGGCGTGGAGTCCGCCCGACATGCCGTGGGACGGCGCGCTGACGTGCCGGCTGGGCATCGCCGATGGCTCGACGGGACAGGTGCAACGGTGGCGCCCGGACGGCGGCGCGGTCCAGCAACCCCGCTACACACCCGGCGGGGTACGCACCTGCGTGCACGACGGCACGGGCTGGCTGAACGTGCAAGTCGGCGATCGAGCGGTGCGGCCGGAGCCGGTCGAGCAGGCCGGGCCGACCTGGGGCATGGGTCAGCGAACGTACGCCGTGGCCCCCGACGACCGTGCGGTTGCGATCTGCCGGAACGAACTCGGCTTCGGCCGGCTCACGGTCGTCGACCTCGACCGCGGCGTCTCGACCGATGTCGGTCGTGGCACTCACGGCCACGTCGGGTGGGCCGGCGAGTCGATCGTGGCGCTGCGCTCGGGCGCCCGCACACCCACCCAGATCGTGCGGTACGACGCCCGGACGTTCGACCGCACCGTCCTCGCCGTCGGCCCGGCCGCCGGCTGGGACGAACTCGCCCTTCCCGAGCCGGACCTCGTCGCGATCGAACACGACGGCGCCACCCTCCACGCCCGCCGCTACGCACGCGATCGCGGCCGCCTGCTCGTGTGGGTCCACGGTGGCCCGACCGATCAGTGGCAGGTCGACTTCCGGCCCCGTGTCGCCTACTGGTGGAGCCGCGGCTGGGACGTGCTCGTGGTCGATCCACGGGGATCGACCGGGCACGGACGGGCGTACCAGCGGGCGTTGAACGGCGCCTGGGGACGCCTCGATGTCGACGACACGGCCGCGCTCGTCGCGGCCGCGCATGCCCGGGGCTGGGCCGACCCGGCCACGACGGTGGCGATCGGGGCGTCATCGGGAGGGCTCACGGTCCTCGGCCTCCTCGCCGACCACGGCGCGATCGTGGCCGGCGGCGTCGCGTCGTCCCCGGTCAGCGATCTGCTGGCGCTCACCCGGGTCACTCATCGGTTCGAGGCGCACTACACCGACACCCTCGTCGGCCCCCTCGACCGCTGCGCCGACCGATATTCCGAGCTCTCGCCGATCAACCGTGCCGATCGCATCACGAAGTCGCTGCTCGTGTTCCATGGAACCGACGACCCGGTCGTGCCCATCGACCAGAGCAACGAGTTGGTCGAGCGGGTGCGGGCGGCGGGCGGCTCGGTCGACTACGTCGTGTACGAGGGGGAGGGCCACGGCTTCCGCAACCCCGTCAACCAACGTGACGAGTACGAGCGCACCGAGCGCTTCCTCGACGCCCTCGTCCCGCCCTGAGCGCCGTTGCCATGAGCGAACGATCCACCCCTCGGTCGGTTCGCTCACCGCAATGGTCGCGGGTGGGACCGGGGGTAGCGTGCTCCCGTGGCATTCGTGAACAACAAGGGCGAAGACGAGCAGCGAAGCGAGCGCGCCGACTCGGGCCAACCGATCGACTTCGACCCGAACGATCCCGACGAGGTCAAGGTCCACTACGACCTCGAGGCGTGGAACTTCGATCAGCGCGCCGAGTTGTCCGAAGCGCTCGCCGCGGCCGAACTCCCGCACACGTGGGACGGCGACGAGCTGGTCATCCCCGAGGCGATCGAGGCGACCGTCGACGCGCTGTTCGAGCGATTCGACGAAGAACTCGGCCCGTTCCCGATCGTGCTCGCCGACGACGAACCGTTCACCACGTTCAACCTCGACGAGTGGTCGCTCGCCGACCGGAACACGTTGAGCGACTCGCTGATCGAGGCCGAGATCCCGCACCGCTGGAAGGACACCACCGTGCTGGTGGCGGCCGATGCCGAGCATGCGGTCGACGAGCTGCTCGACGCGATCGAAGCGGGTGAGCTGCTGGCGACCGGCGACGGCGTCGAGCCACCCGATGGCGCGTTGGGCACGATGTTCGTCACCGCCGACAAGCTGGCGAAGGATCCGGTCGATCACGAGTCGCGGACCCGCCTCCACGATCTCGCCGAGCAGATCGACGCCGCCCACCCGCCGTACGGTCTCGCGCCGCGTGTCTGGAAGTCCGCCGTGGCCGGCGTCCAGGCGATCAGCGACCAGGTCGTCGCCGACGCCGAGTCGCCCAAGGGTGTCGACGAGTCGGCGATGATCGGCCTGGCCCAATCACTCCGGGCCGTCGTGCGGCCGTACGTCTGAGCGGTCGACCGATCGATCGACCGCGCCGTGCTGCTCGCTGAACTCGAGGTCTGGCACACCCGCCCGGCGGTGCCGACGCGGCGCGTCGCCCTCGGGCACATGGTGCTCCCGGTCGACCCGGCACCGGGCTTCGGCGGCCTCCTCCTGGGCTCGGTCGTCGCCGCCCACCTTCCCGACATCGCCGACGACCTCGTGCCCGACATCCACCGTCTGATCGGCCAGGTCGAGCGCGGCGAGCGCATCGTCCAGCCACGACTTCGCCACCGCTTCCAGGTGGATCGCCACGGTCTGGCGGTCAGCCGCCACCGACTGGTCGGTCGGGACGACGACATCCACTTCGACTTCCACACCATCGGAACCGGCCTGGCCCAGGTGCTCGGCGCCGTCTATGCCGCCGAGCGGCTCGCTCCCGAGTACCGCCGCCAGATCGGCCCGCTCCTGCAGAAGGCCGCCCACTGGCGTGGCCCGATCGGGCCGGCGCTGATCGCCCACCTCGCCGGTTCGCAGACGCTCACTCTCGAAGCCCTCGCCGATCCCCGCGGCTGGGCGATGAGCATTCTCGGCTTCGAGGCCGGGGGCAAGGCACCGTCCAAGCGCGAGATCACCGCCCAGTTCCGGGTCCGGATGCGCGACGTCCACCCTGATCACGGCGGCGCGAGCATCGATGCGGCGAAGGCGATGAGCGACCTCGCCGAGGCCCGACGCGTGCTGTCGACGAAGCCGGACTGACGGATCGATGGCCCGCTCGACGCTGCTGCTGTATCCCGGCGCAGGGTCGAGCCGCGACCACTCGAGCCTCGTGCGCGTCGAGACCACGCTCACGGCAGGGCGCGGGTCGACGGTCGACGTCCAGCGGCACGACTTTCCCTACCGGCGGGAAGGCCGCAAGGCCCCCGACCGGGCACCGAAGCTGATGGCCTCGATCCGCGACGACCTCGCCGCCATCGCCCGTCGACGAGGCCCGGTCGTGATGGGCGGACGCTCGATGGGTGGCCGCATGACCACGATGGTCGCCGCCGACGTCGACGGCGGGGGCCCCGTCGCCCGCCTCGCCGGGCTGATCCTGATCTGCTATCCGCTGCACCCGCCGGGCAGGCCCGACGCCCTGCGGGTGGAGCATCTGCCGGCGATCGACGTGCCGTGCCTGTTCATCTCGGGGACGAACGACCCGTTCGGCGCCCCCGACGAACTCGAACGTTGGACCGCCACGATCCCGGCGCCGGTCTCGCACCTGTGGATCGAACGCAAGGGCCACGATCTCAAGGGCGCCGATGGCGCGATCGCCGACGCGACCGCGGCCTTCGTCGCCCAGATCATCGGGTGATGTTCACCGGTCGAGCGCCGGGCTGAGTTCGACGTCCTCGGGGTTCAACGCCTCGAGCTCCTGGTGGGCGGTCTCGGGGTACGCCGCGACCACGAGCACGGTCACGATCATCTGGCTGATCCCGAGCAGCGCCAGGACGGCGCCGAACGACCAGTCGGCATCGAGGAGGGCACCCATCGAGACGAGGCCGAACACCCCACCGATCAACGACGCCGCCGTCACGAGCCCGGCGGCCCGGCTGCGATTGCCCGTCGGGAACAGCTCCACGCGGTACACGGCCAGCGCCGGGTAGGCGGCGCTGGCGATCGCACCGCCCACGAGCGACAGGATCCACAGCGACACGCCGCTCACCATGAACGCCCCGACGATGGCGATCGTCGACACCGGCAGGGCGAAGGCGATGAGCCGTCGCCGTCCGCTCGTGTCGGCGATGCGCCCACCGACGATCAACCCGATGCCGGCCGGCGTCCCGACGGCGATCGAGAACAACCCGATCATCCCGCCGCTGAACCCCTGCACGTCGGTGAGGTAGCGGTTCTGGAAGAAGCTCGCCGGCGCGACGAAGATGCTGCCGATGAACGCCACCGCGGCGAGCAGGCCGAGGCGGCGGCGGTTGATCGGCGGCCGATGTGTCGCCTTCGTGATGTGGGCGGCGGTGAACCGGCGTGTCTCGGGAAGGCGCCGGGCGAGATCGAGCGCCACCAGGCACCACACGAGCGACACCACGTACACCAGCCGCCATCCGCTCGGCCCGACGTCGGCCAACGACAACGCGATCACCGCGACGCCGGCCCCGAAGCCGGCGGCCATCGCCAGGATGCTGACGGCGTAGGCGCGGCTGGAGCGCGGCATCTCCTCGGCCGCGACGACGCCCACCAGGAAGGCGAGCGCGACGCCCATCGGGCGCGCCAAGGTCTGCGTGACGACGAGGACACCGAACGTCGGGGCGATCGCGCCGAGCACCGACAGCAGCGGTGCGAGCCACGCCACCCACACGATCACCCGGCGGCGTCCGATGCGATCGGCGATCACGGCCGCCGGGATGGCGATGACGATGCCGACGCGCACCACCGCGCCGGCGATGCCGACCCCGGTGTTGTCGACACCGAAGTCGTCGGCGGCGAAGCTGACCGTCTGGGTGAACAGCGTGTTCACGAACGCCGCGCTCATCGACGCGGCGGCCAGCAGGCCGAGCACGAGGAGCTGGGTCGGGTCGAGCCGGTCGGGTGGCGCCCACCAGCCCTGTGCCGAGATGCGCCGGCCGAGCACCGCCCGCACGGGCCAACGGAACAACCAGCCGAACCACGGGATCGTCACGCCGTACTCGGTGGACTCGACCAACTCGTCGCCGTCCCGTTCGACCGTGCGCCGGTACGACGTGAACGGCCCCTGCGCCTGCGTGAACGCCAGCGCGCGCCACGGGGTCGGTTTCGGCGGCGCGGCGTCCGGGCACACCCCGGCTTCGGGCCGCTCGAGGAGGAGGTCGTCGCGCGAATGTTCGACCAACGAACGATGTACCGGGTCGTCAGGCCAGCGTCGGGTGACGATGCGCCCGCCTGGCTCCACGGTCGGAGCATACTGGTGGGCCATGAACCCGCCTGATCAGGTCTCTCCCGCCGCGGGCGCGCTCCAGGACGACGTGATCGTCGTCCGTGGCAACGGGCCGCTCGACGGCGTCGTCACCGTCCCGGGGGCCAAGAACTCGGTGCTCAAGCTGATGGCGACGACCCTCTTGGCCGACGGGACGTACGAACTCACCAACGTGCCCGACATCGTCGACGTCGCCATCATGGGCGACCTGCTCACCGCGATCGGCGTCACGATGACCCGCCCCGCGCCGGGCCGGCTCGAGCTGACCAACACCGGCAACATCGTGCCGGTCGCGCCCTACGAGCTCGTCGAGCGGATCCGGGCCTCGATCAACGTGCTCGGACCGCTCCTCACACGCTGCGGGCACGTCCGGCTGTCACTGCCGGGTGGCGACGATTTCGGTTCCCGTCCGATCGACATGCACGTGTCGGGCCTGGAAGCGATGGGGGCCACGTTCAAGTTCAGCCACGGGTACCTCGAGGCGTTCGCCGACCGGCTCCACGGCGCCGACATCACCTTCGACTTCCCGTCGGTCGGGGCCACCGAGAACCTGCTCACGGCGGCCGTGCTGGCCGACGGTGTCACCCGCATCGACAACGCGGCGCGCGAGCCGGAGATCACCGACCTCTGCGAGTTCCTCGTGGCCATGGGCGCGAACATCACCGGCATCGGCACCTCGACCCTCGTCATCGAGGGCGTCGACCAGGGCTCGCTGCGACCGGTCCGGCACCACACCGTTCCCGACCGGATCCAGGCCGCCACGTATGTCGCCGCCGTCGCCGTGACGGGCGGTTCGCTGACGATCGACGGCGCTCGCCCCGATCACATGGCGATGCTCCTCGAACGCTTCGCCGACATGGGCCTCGACATCGCGTGCGTCGATGGCAAGATGCGCGTGTCGGCGCCCGAACGGTTGCGTTCGATCGACGTGGCGACCCTGCCGTATCCCGGCATCGCCACGGACTACAAGCCGCTGGTCATCACGATGTTGTCGGTCGCCGACGGCGTCGGCATCGTCACCGAGAACCTGTATCCGGGTCGCTTCCGCTACGTCGAGGAACTGCAGCGCCTGGGTGCCGACGTACGCACGAGCGGTCACCATGCGGTGGTGCGTGGTGTGCCTCGCCTGTCGGGCGCCCCCGTGCGCGCCCACGACATCCGCGCCGGCGCCGCGATGGTGGTGGCCGGTCTCGCGGCCGAAGGCGAGACCGTCATCTCCGGCGTGCATCACATCGATCGTGGCTACGACGACCTCGTCGGTCGACTGGCGTCGGTCGGCGCCTCGATCGAACGCCGCTGAGACGCGGCCGCCACAAACGCCGACGGGGTCGGACCGAACGACGAACGTTCGATCCGACCCCGCCAGGGCTGGTTGCTCAGAGGGCGTCGGTGCCCTGTTCCCCTGTCCGGACCCGCATGACCCCGGTGACGTCGACCCGCCAGATCTTGCCGTCACCGATCTTGCCGGTCTTCGCCGCGGCGGCGATCGCTTCCACGATCCGTTCCGCGATTTCCGTCGGCACGACGACTTCCACCTTCACCTTGGGGACGAAGTCGACGGTGTACTCCGACCCGCGGAACACCTCCGTCTTGCCTCGCTGGCGGCCGAAGCCGCGCACCTCGGTGATGGTCATGCCCTCGATACCGTTGCTGAGCAACGCCACGCGGACGTCGTCGAGCTGATGCGGTTTGATGATCGCCGTGATGATTTCGATCATGATCCGACCCCGGTTCCTGTGTAGGCCGCCTCAGGATGGTAGGCGGGGGCACCATGTTCGTGGATGTCGATTCCTTCGCGTTCTCCTTCTTCGGAGACCCGCAGGATGTTGGCCTTCTTGCATCCGTACATGACGGCCAGGGCCACGACGAAGGCGGTGATGCCGATGACCGCGTTGCCCCAGATCTGCGCCCACAGCTGTGCCGTGCCGCCTCCCCAGAACAGCCCTTCGACCGCCGGGTCACCGAACTGGCCCGTGGCGAAGAGGCCGACGGCCCACGTGCCCCAGATGCCGGCGATCCCGTGGACCGCCACCGCCCCGATGGGGTCGTCGATCCGACGGTGTTCGATGAAGTCGATGCCGAGGACGACGACGATGCCGCCGATGAGGCCGATGATCACCGACCCGAAGGCGTTGACCCAGTAGCACCCCGCGGTGATGGCCACGAGCCCGCCGAGGAACCCGTTGATCGTGATGCCGATGTCCCATTTCTTGGCTCTCGGGTAGACCCAGGCCATGGCGGCCAGACCTCCGGCAGACGCAGCGAGTGTCGTGTTGGTGGCCACTCGGCCGATGCCCGCGGCGTCGATCGCCGACAGCGTGCTGCCGGGGTTGAACCCGTACCAGCCGAACCAGAGGATCACACCGCCGAGTGCGGCGAAGGTCATGTCGTGACCGGGTGGCAGCCCACCGCCGTCACGTTTGAACACTCTGCCGAGGCGTGGACCGAGCACGATCGCTCCGGCCAAGGCGATCGCGCCACCCATCGTGTGGACCGTCGTCGAGCCGGCGAAGTCACGGATGAACACGCCGTTGCGGACGGTCTGCAGCCAGCCACCCGGCCCCCAGATCCAGTGACCGAGGATCGGGTAGATGAACCCGCTCACCGCGAGGCTGTACACCAGGTCGCCCTTGAAGCCGGTTCGTCCGACCATCGCGCCCGACGTGATCGTCGAGCACGTGTCGGCGAACGCGAACTGGAAGAGGAAGAACGCCATGAAGGCGATGCCGGTGTCGAAGTTGCCCGCGTAGTCGTACGTCGCCGGTGCACCGTTCAGGAAGAAGAACTGGTGGCCGATCCACCCGTTGCCGCCGCCGAACATGAACGCGAACCCGAACGCCCAGAAGAGCAGCGCACACAGGCACGTGTCGACGATGCACTCCTGCAGGATGTTGACCACCTCACGGGTCCGTGCGAAGCCGGCCTCGAGCATCATGAAGCCGGCCTGCATGAAGAACACGAGGAAGGCCGCCACGAGCACCCACGCCGTGTTCGTCCCATTGATCACCGAGGTGAGCTGTTCGGACGTGTCCTGCGCGTGCGCGACCTGGCCGATCACGATGGTGCCGATGCCGAAGACTGCTCCGAGCGCGGCGACGAGCCCGATCATCTTCCCCGCGAGGTATGTCACGAAGAAGATCTGCCGGTCCCGGTCTCTCAACTTGTCCTTATATGTCAATCTCACGTATCCCTCCCGTTGGGTCCTCCGGGTGGAGGACGGGGTCAGACTGATCTGGCCAAATTTCCTCCGTGTTAACGGGCCGTGTATGCCGCGGCAAAACCCCTGGTCAGCTTTCTCCGAGCGCGCCGAATTGTTTCGGAGCGGTAAAACGCACGTTTTCGGCAGCTCGCGTCGCTCGGCGGAGCGGATTTCGATCGACATACTGAGGGCCATGTCGCCGACGCGCGCGCACCCCGTCGTCGCGGCATGGGCGATCGGTCTCGGATGCATCGCGATCATCACGGTCGTGTTCGTGACGGTGCTCGACGGCGTGCCGTCGGAGGTCCCGGCCCTGCTGTTGCTCGTTCCGATCACGTTGGCGAGCGTGTTGTCGAGTTGGCGGGTCGGACTCCCGATCGCGTTGATCGCCGCGTCCGCCTACGGCGTGCTGATACTGCCCCCGATCGGTACGTTCCACATCGGCTACACGCAGGAGATCCTGATCGCGGTGACGTTCGGTGCGGTCGCCATCGTCGTCAGCGTCCTCGTGAGTCGGCGCTCGATCGCCAGCCGTGCCGATCTGATCGGACAGCAGCGGATGATGTTGCTGCGCAGCGTGTCGCACGATCTCCGCAACCCGCTCAACTCGATCCTGGGCGCGTCGACCGAGCTGTACGACGGCGCCGACTACGACGAGGCGGCGCGGAAGCGACTCCTGCGCGTCGTGATCGACGAGACGCGCCGGATCGACCGGATCGTCGACAACCTGCTCGGCCTGAGCCGATTGCAGGCCGGCGCGCTCGATCCTCGGCAGGAGCCGACGTCGGTGAGTGAGATGATCGAGCCGTGCACATCGAGGTTCGATCTGATCGGTGGGCCCGATGACCGACTCGAGGTGCTCGAGCCGCTCCCGGACGTCGATGTCGACGTCGACCCCGTGCAGATGGACCAAGTGCTGACGAACCTCGTCGAGAATGCCGTACGCCACGGTGGCTCGCCGGTGTGCGTCACGATCGGCGCCGCCGAGGCGGGTGGTTTCGTCGAGTGTCAGGTCCGCGACGACGGCGCCGGTTTCTCCGCCGAGGCGCGCTCGAGCATGTTCGAGCCGTTCCATCTCTCGCGTCAGACCTCGGGGCTCGGTCTCACGATGTGCCGGGCGATCGTCGAGGCCCACGGCGGTTCCTTGTGGATCGACGACAGCACCGGTCGTGGGGCCTCCGTCCGGTTCACGGTGCCCCGTGCGTGACGAGCGGGGCACGGTCGTGGTCATCGAGGACCACCGGGCGCAACAGGAGGTGCTGCGCGCCGCGTTCGAGGCGCGCAGCCAACGCGTGTTCGTGGCGGGTACCGGCGCCGCCGGCCTCGAACTCGTCGACACGGTGAACCCGACGCTGGTCATCATCGACCTCGGGCTCCCCGACATCGACGGGCTGGTGTTGTGCCGGCATGTGCGGGCGCGCGTGACCTGCCCGATCATCGTCGTGACCGCCGAGACCGACGAAGCGCGGGTGGTCGAGGCGCTCGACACCGGCGCCGACGACTACGTGACCAAGCCGTTCAGCGTGGCCGTGCTCCTCGCCCGCTGCCGGGTGGCGCGGCGCCATGCGGCCCTCGCCGCGGCGGTGGTCGACGAGCAGGTGCTCCGGGCCGGCGACATCCAGATCGACATGAATGCCTACCAGTTGCGCGTCGACGGCCAGGTCGTCGACGTCGGCACGAGGCAGCTCGAGCTGTTGGCGGTACTCGTCCGCAATCGCAACAAGGTGTTGACGTACGCCGCACTCGACCGGGCACTCGGATCGACGGCCGAGGGTGAGCGCAACCCCTGGCGGGTGTCGATCAGCAGGATCCGCAAGGAACTCGGCACCGGTCCGCGCCGGCCGGTGATCAACACCGAGCGCCGGGTCGGGTACCGCCTGATCGTGCCCGACGACTGAGACCCGACCCAGGCCGAGATTCAGGCCGACGTTTCAGGTCGGCGATCTGGGGGCCGGGTCGTCTTCGGCAGCGGCGGCGCGGTCGACACGTCGTTTGGCCAAGCTGAGGAGCCCGGCGATGAGCACGATCGGTACCGCCACGAGGAGCATCTCGTCCCAGCCGCCCTGATGGGCGAGGATCCAGGCTCCGGCGACCACGGCATCGATCGTACGGGTATCGCTGATTGAATGATCACGCCATGCGAGAACAGGTCGAAGCCACCATCGAAGTGATCCGCCCGGCCCTCCAGGCCGACGGCGGCGACATCGTGTTGCTCGATGTCGACGAAGTGAACGGCATCGTGTCGGTCGAACTCGTCGGAGCCTGCGGAACGTGTCCGGCGTCCACGCAGACTCTCAAGGCGGGTATCGAACGCATCATGCGCGACCGCGTCGACGGCGTCACCGAAGTGGTGAACGTCGCCGAGGCAGCTGCATGACGCGACCGTCACGCTCGCCGGCCGACTTGTTCGAGGCGGCGATCGACGGTGATCGAGTTGCGCTGGCGCGGTTGCTGTCGTTGATCGAACGCGGCGGCGACGACGCCCGCACGGTCGGCCGACTGGCGTATCGCCACGCCACCGAGGGATACACGGTGGGCATCACCGGTGCCCCCGGCGCCGGCAAGAGCACGCTGACGAGTGCGCTCATCAAACACCTGCGAGCGACGGACGTCGAGCTGGCGGTCCTGGCGATCGACCCGTCGTCACCGTTCACCGGTGGAGCGATACTCGGCGACCGGGTGCGGATGCAGGATCATGCGACCGACCCCGGCGTGTTCATCCGTTCGATGGCGACGCGCGGCCACCTCGGTGGCCTCTCGCTCGCCACGCCCGAGGCGGTGCGGCTGCTCGACGCGGTCGGTCGCCACCTGGTTCTCGTCGAGACGGTCGGAGTCGGGCAGGTCGAGGTCGAGGTCGCCGGCAAGGCCGACACCACGGTCGTCGTCGTCAATCCGGGCTGGGGCGACAGCGTGCAGGCGAACAAGGCCGGCCTGATGGAGATCGCCGACGTGTTCGTGATCAACAAGGCCGATCGGCGCGGCGCCGAGGAGACGGCCCGAGATCTGGTGCAGATGCTCGACCTCTCCGAACTCGGCCACGAAGCGTGGCGACCGCCGATCCTGTCGACGGTGGCGACCGACGGCACGGGCGTGGTCGAACTCTGGGACGCCGTGCTCGCCCACCGTGCGTACGCGGAGTCGTCCGGGCAACTCGCCGAGCGCCGCAGCTTCCGGCTGCGCGAGGAGCTGCGCGAGATCGTGGCGCTGCGGCTCGGGTGGCGCGCCCGCGAGATCTGTTCGGGTGAACGCTGGGATCAGCTCACCGACGAAGTGGTGGCACGTTCGACCGACCCCTGGACCGCGGCCGACGAGATGCTCGCCCCCGTCGACGCCTGAACAGCCGACCCGCATCCACCGCCATCCACCGAAAATGGAGCAGATGTCGCGCTCAGCGCGACATCTGCTCCATTTTCGGGGTGATGTGGGTCGGGAGGCAAGACTCGGCGGGATGACCGACACCTCGCTGCTCACCCTCGAACGACGCGACGACGGCGTGGCCGTCATCACCCTGGCCAACGGCAAGGTCAACGCGCTGTCGTCGGCGCTGCTCGCCGAACTGCGGGCGACTGCAGAGGCGCTGGCCGCCGACCCGCCCGGCGCGGTGGTGGTGACGGGCGGCGAACGGATCTTCGCCGCGGGCGCCGACATCTCCGAGTTCGGCGGGCCCGACGAGGCGGCCGCCATCACCGCCGGGTTCCACGACGCGTTGGATGCGATCGCCGCGCTGCCCCGCTTCGTCATCGCCGCGGTCAGTGGCTACGCACTCGGCGGCGGATGCGAACTGGCGCTGGCCTGCGACTACCGCATCGTGTCGGAGAAGGCCGTGTTCGGCCAACCCGAGATCCTGCTCGGCATCATCCCCGGTGGCGGCGGTACGCAGCGTCTGGCCCGAGCGGTCGGGGCCAGCCGGGCGAAGGAACTCTGCCTGACCGGGCGTCAGGTGCGCGCCGAGGAGGCCCTGCGGATCGGGTTGGCCGACGAGGTGGTGCCGCACGACGAACTGCACGCACGGGCGCTCGCGCTGGCGGCCGAACTGGCCGGTGGTGCACTCGTCGCCCAGGCGTTGGCCAAGCAGGCGATCGACGACGGCCTGTCCGGCTCGCTCGCCGACGGGCTGGCCATCGAGCGGGCGAAGTTCGAGGAGGTCTTCCACTCCGCCGATTCACGGATCGGCGTGGCCAGCTTCCTCGAACACGGCCCGGGCAAGGCCGCCTTCACCGGGCGCTGACCGCCTCGCGGCCCGGCGGGTCGCCGCGTTCGACCAGCGCGGCGAGCTTGTCGAGCGACATGCTCCAACCGAGTTCGTTGTCCTCCGGCGCGACGCCGGGCGGTAGATCCTCGTGGAGCCCGACGAGCTCGGTGCCGCCGTCGATCGCCCGCAACGTGTACGTGATCGTCATCTCGCCCTGCGTCGCCGGGTCGTCGGTCTCGAACTCCACCGTCTGCACCACCCGCCGACCGGGGTCGAGTTCGACGAATCGACCGTGGAACGTGTCGGTCCGGTCGTCGGACTTGCCGGCCGTGGTCGGTGCGTCGTAGGTGAGCGAGATGCGGAACGTGCCGCCGACCTCGGCCTCGAACCGCTCGACGGAGCTGGTCATCCCGTCGGGCACCATCCACGACTGCACCGCCGCCGGATCGATCAGGGCGCGGTACACGGCGTCCGGGGTGGCGCGGATCGTGCGGGTGATCCGGGTCGTGGCCATCAGTGCCGGTCCATCGTGCCGGTCCATCAGTGCAGCGGCACCAGGGCGTCGCCCACCGGCTCGCCCGCCAACGGTCGCCGGAGCGACCACGCGGCACGGGCCATCCACAATCCGGAGCCGACCATCGTCAGCATGACCACCGCGCACATCGCGTAGGCGGCCGTGCGGCCGAACGCCTCGTACAGCGCGCCGGTGAGCACGGCCATCGCTCCGGCCGACACCGCCTGTGCCGCGCCGAGCACGCCCTGTGCGCCCGCTTGGCGTTCGATGGGGACCGTGAGTCCGACCGCTACCCCGGTGCTCGACACGGTGAGGCCATCGCACACCGAGTGCACCATCGCGACGGCGAAGATCGCCCCGCCCGTCGGCATCACGCCGTAGAGGAACATGAAGGTCGCGCCAGCGGCGAGCCCGAGTGTGGCGAGGCGGAACGGCCCGATGGTCTGCGCCAACCGGCCACCGATCGGACCGAGCACGATCAGTGGCAGCGCGAACAGCGTGATGCCCAGGTTGGCGATCCACTCGCTCGTGCCGAGGTCCTTGTGGACGAGCGCCCACAGGGCGTCGAACGTGCCGATCATCACGAACACGGCGGCACCCATCACGACGGCACCGGCGAACGGTCGGATGCGCAGCAGGTCGAGGGCCAGGCGGCGGCTGGTCGGGTCGATCGTCTCCTGCACCCTGACCCGGGCGACGAACGGCAGCAGCAGCATCGTCGCCGTGGCGACGACGAGGAACGGGGCGGCGATGCCGAACGGCCCGACCAGCACGGCCGAGATCGCCGGGCCGAGGGCGAAGCCGAACACGTCCGCGGCGAGCAGCCGACCGAGGTTGGAGCCGAGATTGTCGGGGTCGGCGAGGATCACGATGCGCCGGACGGCCGGTACCGCGGCGCCGATACCCACACCGCTGATGAAGCGGC
Organism: Ilumatobacteraceae bacterium; assembly: GCA_963752815.1. GTDB lineage: Bacteria > Actinomycetota > Acidimicrobiia > Acidimicrobiales > Ilumatobacteraceae > Sva-07. The sequence goes on from CAVVZI010000015.1 coordinate 1,549,654, forward strand.
CGATCAGGATCGGGAGCAGCGTGGTGCTGAGGGCCATCAGCACCACGCCGATCACGTTGACGGTGACCCCGATCAGCACGATGCGGCGGGCATGGCCGCGGTCGGCGAGCGGCGCGATCACCAGCTGCGAGAGGAACCCGGCGAGGAAGCCGACCCCGATCACGATGCCGATCGAGGATTCGCTGATGCCGTACTTCTCGCGGTAGTCGTCGACGATCGTGAACAACACGCCGTACCCGGCCGCGAGCGTCGCCATCAGCCCGCCGAACGCGAAGAACAGCAGGCGTGGCGACGGTGGGGTCGGATCCTCGAGCGTCCGATCGGCCGGACGGGCGTTCAGCCGCATGGCCCGCAATCTACCGACCTCACCCCGCCGCCCTCCCCGGGGTTTGCGCGGGTTGGCGCGGGGTTTGCGGACCGGTGGTCAGCCCGACGCGACGAGGCCGGTGTCGTACACGCTCGACAGGCCGGGATGCGTCGGCAGCGCACGGACGGTGACACCCCACGGCCCGGCGCCCTGCGGTTCGATCGATCCCGACCAGGTGTTCCCGTCGCGCTGGAGCAACTCGACGGTGAGGTGGGTCTCGTCGAACGTGCCGTCGGCGAGGAGCGGCCCGTGGACGCACTGCACGGTCAGCTCGCCGGCGTCGAGTTCGCCGGGATCGAGTTCGGCCACGATGTCGCGGGCCTCGCCGGCGGTCGGCCCGGCGAGCGCGCCGACGTCGGTCACCAGCCAGACGCGCACGGTGGGCCACCCCGCCGCGACGCGCGACTTCCAGTCGGCGAGTTCACGAGCACCCGCCCCGCCCTCGGCCGTCCGGGCGCGGGCTGACGCCGCCGCCGGCTCGTAGAGGTCGGTCACGTAGTCGCGCACCATGCGGCTGGCGCTGACGTTCCAACCGAGCGTGGCCCAGTTGTTCGCCACGTACTCGAGCCACCGATGCGGGATGCCGTCGTCGCCCCGGTCGTAGTACATCGGCACGATCCGGTTCTCGATCACGTCGAACGTCGCGTTCGCCTCGCGATGGTCGCGCCGCTTCTCGTCGTCGTCGTGGTCGAACGACGGGATGTCGAAGCCGTTCGTCCCGTCGGTCATCTCGTCCCACCACCCATCGAGGATCGAGCAGTTGAGGACGCCGTTCAGCGCCGCCTTCATCCCGCTCGTCCCGCATGCCTCCATCGGTCGACGTGGGGTGTTCAACCACACGTCGCAGCCGTGGTACATCGTCCGGGCGATCCCGATGTCGTAGTCGGGGATGAACACGAACCGGTGCCGCACATCGTGCTCGCTCGCCAGGTGATGGATCTCCTGGATGAGCGCCTTGCCGGGCTGGTCGGCAGGGTGGGCCTTGCCGGCGAACACGAACTGCACCGGGCGCTCGGGGTCGAGCAGCATCTTCTTCAACCGGTCGAGCTGACTCAACAGGAGCGTCGAGCGCTTGTACGTGGCGAAGCGGCGGGCGAAGCCGATCGTCAACACGTCCGGATCGAGCAGGTCGTGACCGAGCAGGTCGCGGACCATCCCGACGAGTTCCAGGCGGCCGGTGTTGCGGATGTCCCAGATGACCGAGCGGTCGAGTTGGTGGACCGGCTTCCAGTCCTCCGCGGACGCGAGGTGCCAATCCTCTCCCAGCGTCTCGGTGAACATCTCGTCGACACGGTTGCTGACCCAACTGCGGGCGTGGACACCGTTCGTGACGTGGCCGATCGGGGCGTTCACGGCAGGCAGTTCCGGCCACATGCCGCCGAACATCTGCCGCGACACGGCGCCATGGAGGCGGGCGACCCCGTTCGACCGGGCGGCCAAGCGCAGGCCCATCACCGCCATGTTGAACTTGCCGTCCGGTTCGTCGGCGCGTGTGCCCAGTTCGAACACGTCGTCGAACTCCACCCCGCACGCTTCGGCGAAGCTCGTGAAGTACTGCTCGAACAGTTCCCGCGGGAAGCGGTCGATGCCCGCCGGCACGGGGGTGTGCGTGGTGAACACCCCGCCGGCCCGCACCGCTTCGACGGCTTCGGTGAACGACAGTCCCTGCTCGGTCCACTCCCGTACCCGTTCGAGGCCGAGGAACCCGGCGTGGCCCTCGTTGGTGTGGAACACCTGCGGGTGCAGGTCGAGGGCCCGCAACGCCCGTACGCCGCCGATGCCGAGCACGATCTCCTGGCGGAGCCGGTGCTGCTCGTCGCCGCCGTAGAGCCGGTTGGTGACCGCGATCGCCTCGGGCGGGTTCCCGGGGACGTTCGTGTCGAGCAGGTACAGGCGGATGCGGCCGACGTCGACGCGCCACACCCGGACCTGCACCTCGACGTCGGCGAGATCGACGGCGATCTGCACACCGGTCGGTTGTGCGCCGAGGGCCGGGGGATCGATGCGGGCGTTCGTCTCCTCCTGCCAGCCGTCCGCGTTGAGGTGCTGGTGGAAGTACCCCTCGGCGTACAGCAGCCCGACGCCGACGAGCGGCACGCCGAGGTCGGACGACGCCTTCAGATGGTCGCCGGCGAGCACCCCGAGCCCACCGGAGTACTGCGGGAGCGCCTCGGTGATGCCGAACTCGGGCGAGAAGTAGGCGACGAGATCGAGCGGAGAGCCCTCTGCACCGGTCTGGGCTTCGCCGGTCACGTCCGACCGTGTCGCGAACCAGTGGTCCGATCCGTCGGTGAGGTCACGCAGTCGACGATCGGCGGCGGCGACATCGGCCACGAACTCGTCGTCGTCCGCGAGCCGTTCCCAGCAGGCGGGTGACGTGCGGCGCACCAGGTCGACGGGATGCTGCCCCGTCGTCCGCCACGACCGCTCGTCGACCGCGCCGTCGAGCCGGTCGAACAGGTCGATCAGGCGACGGTCCCACGCCCAGTGGAGGTTGGCTGCGAGACCGACCAATGGCTCGAGCGACGGCGGAAGGCGGCTGACGACGTTGAACTCATGCTGGGGGCGCATCGGCCGCGAGGGTACCGATTCTCAGCGGACCGTGCTGGAGAGCAGCCGGTGGTAGACCTCGGCGGTCGTCGCCGCGATCGCGTCCCACGCGTACGTCTGCTCGACGAGCGCCCGCCCGTTCGCGGTCAGGCGGGCGGCGAGGTCCTCATCGGTGAGGATGGCGGTGATGCAGCGGGCCAGGTCCTCGGGGTTGCCCGGCTCGAACATCAGCCCGGCATCGGTGTCGGTGAGCAACTCGGCCAGCCCGCCCGTGCGGGCCGCGACGAGCGGGGCGCCGGCGGCGAGCGCCTCGAGGGCGACGATGCCGAACGGCTCGTACAACGACGGGATCACCACCACACCGGCGCGGTGGGCGATGGCGCGGAGCTGGGCGTCGGGCACGTAGCCGGGCAGGTCGACGATGTCGCTCACTCCCTCGACGTCGATCTGCGACTGCAGGTCCGGGAGATAGCTCCCGCGTCCGGCGATCACGCCACGGATGTTCGGCAGGCGTCCGCGGGTGATGTTGATCGAGCGGGCCAGGACCTGGAAGCCCTTCTCGAACTGCACGTTGCCCCAGGAGGCCACGAGTTGCTCGCGTCCCGTCGAGGCGGCCTCGGGCGGTGCCCACAGGACCGGGTCGACGCCATTGGGGATACGCGCCACGCGATCGACGTCGAGCTCGAATCCGGTGATCAGCTGTTGGACCATGAAGTGGGTGGGCGCGATCAGCCGGTCGGCCTGGAAGGCGAGCCACCACTCGATCGAGTTGACGTCGGTGGGGTCGCCGAGCGGGAGCTGACCGCCGTGCCGCATCCGCTCGGTGCCGTGCATCGTCGACACGAACGGCACCCCGTGGACGGTCGCCAACGTGTCGGCGGCCCAGCCGGTGCGCCAGTCGTGTCCGTGCACGATGTCGGGGACCCAACCGGCGAGCGAGGGGTCGTGGTCGGCGAGTGTCACCCCGAGCTTGACGAAGGCATGGTTCGCCGATGCGGTCCGCGCCACCGTCTCGACGGGAGGGAGCCAGGGCAGGTCGACGGCCGTCCGCAGCACCCGGAACTCGCCGCCCGGCGTGTACGCCGCCTCGGCGATCCGTTCCGCGATCGTGAGCACGACCACCTCGTGGCCCGCCCGGGCGAGACTCGTGGCCAGTCCCTCGACGTGGGCCGCCGTGCCTCCCGTGGCCCGTGGCGGAAAGTCCCACGACAGCATCAGCACTCGCACGGCCTGGCACCCTACTGGCAGGTCGGCCGGCAGGTTCCGACCGGCACCGGTTCCGCGCCTCCGCCGCGCACGGCCGCGGGCAACCTCTACTGTGGAGCCGATGTCCAACGTCGCTCGGCCGATCGGTGAGCTCGATCTCCATCTGTTCGGCGAGGGCACCCACCGGCGTCTGTGGGAGTTGCTGGGGCCCCAAGGGCTCGTGGTCGACGGGAACGGCAACGCCCACGGGGTGCGATTTTCGGTGTGGGCGCCGAACGCGTCGCGTGTCTCGGTGGTCGGCGACTGGAACAACTGGAATCCCGACGCATTGACGATGCTCGACTCGAAGGGCCCGACCGGCATCTGGTCGGGCCTCGCCCCGGCTGCCCAGACGGGCCACCGGTACAAGTTCGAGATCGTCACGGCCGAGGGCCGGACGTTGCGCAAGGCCGACCCGATGGCTCGGCAGGCGGAGCTACCGCCGAGCGACGCGAGCGTGGTCCCCAGCGGTCTCCGACACGGCTGGCAGGACGACGACTGGATGACCGCGCGCGGCGCCACGCTGCGCGGCGACTCGCCGATGCGCACCTACGAGGTCCACCTCGGCTCGTGGCGCCGCGGTGTCGGGGACTGGGACTCGCTCGCGGCCCAGTTGGGTGACCACGTCGCATCCCTCGGCTTCACCCACGTCGAACTGTTGCCCGTGGCCGAGCATCCGTTCGGCGGCTCGTGGGGCTATCAGGTGTCGGGCTACTACGCACCGACGGCGCGCTTCGGCGAGCCGAGCGGGCTGGCCCGTTTCGTCGATGCGATGCACCAGCGTGGCATCGGTGTGATCGTCGACTGGGTCCCCGCGCACTTCCCGCGCGACGAGTGGAGCCTCGGACGTTTCGACGGCACACCGCTGTACGAGCATCCCGATCCCCGGCGCGGCGAACATCCCGAGTGGGGCACGTACGTGTTCGACTTCGGCCGCAACCAGGTGCGCAACTTCCTCGTCGCCAACGCCCTCTACCTGCTCGACGAGTTCCACATCGACGGCTTGCGCGTCGACGCCGTGGCTTCGATGCTGTATCTCGACTACTCCCGCGATGCCGGGGGGTGGGTGCCCAACGAGTTCGGCGGACGCGAGAACCTCGACGCGATCCGCTTCCTGCGCGAGGTGAACTCCGTGGTCGGCGAGGAGTTCCCCGACGTGCTGATGATCGCCGAGGAGTCGACGGCGTGGCCGGGCGTGACGGCGCCGACGTCGGCGGGCGGGTTGGGCTTCAGTCACAAGTGGAACCTCGGCTGGATGCACGATTCGCTCGGCTACCTCGCGCTCGATCCGATCTACCGCCGCCACCACCACAACGAGATGACGTTCGCGCTGCTCTACGCCTACGACGAGCGCTTCGTGCTGCCGCTCAGCCACGACGAGGTCGTGCACGGCAAGGCGAGCCTGCTGGCCAAGATCGGTGGCGACGACTGGCAACGGTTCGCGGGACTGCGCGCCCTGCTGGCGTGGCAGTGGTCGTTGCCCGGTTCACCGCTCGTGTTCATGGGAGCCGAACTCGCGCCCTGGCAGGAGTGGAACGACGCCTCCGAACTGCCGTGGCACCTGTTGGAGCATGCCGCGCACCGCGGCGTCCACGACGTGGTGCAGACGATCAACGCCGTGGCCGACGAGTGGCCGGCGCTCTGGCGGCGCGACAACGAGCCCGGTGGGTTCCAGTGGCTCGACGCCGACGATGCCGATCACAGCATGTACGCGTTCGCGCGGTGGGACACGGCCGGCGCGGCGGCAGTGATCTGCATCGCCAACTTCACCCCGCTGTCGCGACCCGGCTACCGAGTGGGCTTGCCGTGGGGCGGAGCATGGCGAGTGGTGCTCGACACCGACAACGCGGCGTTCTGGGGGAGTGGTCTGCGCGGCCTCGAGGACGACGTCGTCACGGCCGCCGATCCGGCCGTCCCCTGGCAGTCGCTCGAGACGTCCGGCCAGCTCGACATCGGCCCGATGTCGATGGTCTGGCTCGCCAGCACCGCCCCGCCACCACCATCCACCTCGTGACAATCCTCGTTTGCGTCAGAATTTCCGAGGACCGGTCCTCAGAAATTCTGACGCAAACGACGATCGGGTGTTGGTGGACCGAGCGGGTCGGACGGGTCAGGGGGCTTCGACGAGGGCCTGGAGGCGTCGGAGGTTGCGTCGCCAGAGTGGCGTGAGCAGCAGGCGACCGGACACGGCTGCGCCGAGACGACCACCGAGGTACCACGGGTAGTCGAGCGATTCGGCCCAGGTGAACGTCGTGCGCGTGCCTCCGGCGAGCGGTTCGAGCGTGAACGTGCCGGAACCCGTCACGATGCCCGAGTGCCGCACGCCCATCGCTGCGCCCGGTTCCCACCGCGTGATCTCCATGCGGTCGGTCAGCCTGATCGGTCCGATCTTCGTGTCGCACAGGAACGTCGTGCCGACGCCGCGCTCCTGCTCGGTCTCGAAACGGATCGCGACGGCGTCGGCCATCCAGTCGACGTGTCGCTCGACGGCTTCGACCGTGGCCCAGACCACGTCGGGCGCCGCGGTGATGTCGACCGAGACCGTCACGTCACTCATCGACGTGGCTCGCCGGCCGGCGCCGTTGACTCAGACGGCAGCACCGACGGAACGCAGCACCTGGCACGCCTCCTCGGGAGGAACGACGTTGATCATCACGCCCGTACCGCGTTCGAAGCCGGCCTGGGTGACGAGCACCGGCCACACGTGGACGTGCCACTGGTATTCGCCGCGGTGCTGGTGCGGTGCGGTGTGGACCCCGAGGTTGAACGAGATGTCGCCGAGCGCGCTCTTCAGGTGGGCGATGGTGTCACGGATCGCCCGGCCGACCGCGGCGAGGGACTCGTCGGAGGCGTGCTGGAGGTGCGACTGGCGTTCGGTCGGCACGATCATCATCTCGTACGGCACGCCGCTCCAGAACGGGCAGAACACCACCACGTCGTCGTTGGCGATGACGATGCGCTGGTCGGCGGCGAGTTCGGCTTCGATGGTCGTCTCGAGCAGCGACCCTCCGGCGAAGCGGGCGAAGGCGCGCTCTTCGTCGAGGACCTCGCCCGGCACGAACGGCAAACCGAGGATCTGTCCGTGCGGGTGGGCGATCGATGCCCCGGCCTCACTGCCGTGGTTGACGATCACCTGCGTGTAGCGGACGTACGGCAGCGCGGCGTGTTCCACCAGCCGCCGGCGCAGCACGAACATGAACTCGGCCGCGTGCGCGTCGTCGAGTTGATGGAGGCCGCCGTCGTGATCGGGCGTGTACACGAACACTTCGTGGATGCCGCTCGCATCGGCCTTGACGAACACCGGGCCGAGGTTGTGCACGGCGAAGAGGTCGGCGCCGTCGAAGGCCGGATATCGATTCGGGACCACGCGCATCGACCAGGTGCCGTCGGCCTCGGTGGTCTCGATCGCGGAGGGTGTCTCCTCCTCGTTGCCCGGGCAGAACGGGCACGGTCGATCGCCGTCGAGCTCGATCGTGTGGTCGCGCGGGGCGAAGTCGTTGGGGCGTCGTTGACGGTCCGGCACAATCGTCACCCACCGCCCGTTGAGTGGATTCAAGCGCATCTGGCTCATCACTTGTCAGGATACGGCGGTCGCGCCTTCCGTGGGTGACATCGCGCTGTGCCGTCGGTCAAGGCGGTCCTGGTTCCACCGGTGCAGGCCCCAGCCGATGATCGCTCCGACCCCGAAGGCGAGCAGACCCCCCGATGCCGTCCAGCCAGAAATGGTTGGCGGTGACGATGATGCAGAAGAGCGTGGCCAGCGGATAGAGCAGCACGAGCCCCTTCATCCACCGGCGCTTGAGCAGCGGCCAGACGGCGACGACGCACCACGTCGACCAACCGATGTGCATGCTCGGCATCGCCGCGTACTGGTTCGAGATCGACGCCATCGTGTCGGAGTCGAACGACCACGGACCGCCGTAGTCGGCGAGCGTGTCGACGAAGTCCCAGCCGCCCTCGGGGCGCTCGGACGTGTAGATGCACGCGCCGCCGTAGCTCGTCGGATCGTTCGCCGGGCACGGCTCGTCGAGCAGACGTGGTGGCATCAACGGGAAGAACGCGAACCCGAGGATCGCGAGTGCGGTCATCGCGGCGAGGGTGTTCCGCCACTGCGGGAACACGTCGCGCCGTTTGACGAACAGCAGCACGAACACGCCGAGCGTGACGATGAAGTGCATCGTCCCGTACCACGTGTTCCAGAACTGGATGAACCACTTGTACGGGAGGAACCATGCCTGGATGGTCTCCTCGTGGAACAGGTTGAGGGCGGTCTCGACGCGGATCACCCGCACCGCGTTGGTGAAGGCCTGATCGGGGATGCCGTCGCCGGCGATCTTGTTCGAGCCGAACAGGTTGCGGGTCCACGAATACACGGCGTAGAAGACGGCGACGATCATCGCTTCTTTCCACCAGTAGACGCGATGTTCCCGCTCGGGTGCCGTGATCGGCTCGACAACCTGCATCACGGCCCACTGTATTGCCGTGTTACGGGTTCATGACCGACGCACCGGAGCGGTGTGACGAACGTCAGTGGCGGGTCAGTGGCAGCACTTGGCCATGAAGCGCTCGACGTCGACGAGCACGCGGGTGAACTTGCCGGCGGCGACCAGACCACCGGGGTCGGACGCCGACACGTTGAACACCAGGCGTCGCCCATCGATCCGTTCGAGCACGGCATCGGCGGTGACATCGACACCGATCGCCGTCGGCTGCAGATGGTCGAACTGGACCCGCATGCCCACGGTCGTGCATCCCGCGTCGAGCGCGTTGGCGACAGCGGCGACGGCGGCTTCCTCGCACAGCGCGATCAACCGTGGGCTGCCGAGCACGTCGACATCGCCCGATCCGAGCGCCCGTGCCGTGTCGGCGTCGGTGACCGTCATCTTGGCGTCACCACGCAGGCCGGTTCGCAGATTCACGGGTCATGAGGCTAACCCGCGGCCCCGTAGGATCGTTCACGTGATCGACAGCGACGTCCTGGAACGAGTGCTCGCCGGTGCTGTACGCACGGGCGCCGATTTTGCGGAGGTGTACGCCGAAGACAAGCGTTCGACATCGGCCGGTCTCGACGACGGCCGCGTCGAGCAGGTGTCGAGCGGACGTGACCGCGGCGCGGGGATCCGTGTCGTCGCGGGGGAGACGACGGGGTTCGCCTACACGTCCGATCTGTCCGAGTCGGGTCTCACACGGGCGGCCTCCGCGGCGGCGGCCGCGGCGAGCCAGGGTGGTGGCGGCGTGCGCACCGTCGCCCTCACGAAGTCGGCGCCCCACCGCCCGAACACGATCGGGCAGGATCCCGATTCGGTCGCCAAGGCGGCCAAGGTCGAACTGCTGCAACGGATGAACGAAGCGGCCCGCTCCTACGCCCCCGAGATCGTCCAGGTGTCGGCCGGCTACGGCGACAGCCACAAGCGTGTCCTCGTCGCCAACACCGATGGCGTGTTCGCCGAGGACGACATCGTCCGCACACTGCTGCGGATCAGCGCGGTCGCCGACGGCGACACCGGCATGCAGACCGGTTCCAACTCGATGGGGCACACGGTCGGCTTCGAGATCTTCGACACGGTCGACGTGGAGGAGTTCGCCCGCGAGGCGGCGCGCCAGGCGATCACGAAGCTCGGTGCCCGTCCTGCTCCGTCGGGCGCGATGCCGGTGGTCATCAAGCACGGCACCGGTGGCGTGCTGTTCCACGAGGCGTGCGGCCACGGGCTCGAGGCCGACCACATCCAGAAGGGCGCCAGCGTCTACGCCGGCAAGGTCGGCCAGCAGGTCGCCTCGTCGCTCGTCACCCTCGTCGACGACGGCACGATGCCCGGTGAGTGGGGCACGCTCGGCTTCGACGACGAGGGCCACATCACGCAGCGCAACGTGCTGATCGAGGACGGCGTGCTCACCGACTACATGTGGGACTACCTGCGGTCGCGCAAGGACGGTCGCCCGCAGTCGGGCAACGGCCGCCGCCAGAGCTACCAGCACCTGCCGATGGTCCGGATGACGAACACGTTCGTGCTCGACGGCCCGGACGATCCCGACGACATCATCTCCTCCACCGAGAACGGCGTGTACGTCGCCAAGCTCGGCGGCGGCAGCGTCAACACGGCGAGCGGCGACTTCGTGTTCGGCATGACCGAGGCGTACCTCATCGAGAACGGCGAGATCACCGAGCCGCTGCGCGAGGGCAACCTGATCGGCAACGGACCCAAGGTGCTGCAGGACATCGACATGCTCGGCAACGACTTCGCCATGGGCAGCCCGGGCACATGCGGGAAGGACGGCCAGGGCGTGCCGGTGGGCGACGGTCAGCCGACACTGCGGGTGAAGTCGCTGACGATCGGCGGGACGAGCGCATGAGCGCGTTCGAATCCGAGCTGCAGGCGATCGCCGACCGGGTCGTCGATCAGGCCGCGTCCGGCGAGCAGATCGAAGCGTTCGTCTCGCGCGGCGGCGAGACCGAGGTCCGCGTCTACGAGGGCAATGTCGAGCACTTCGTGTCCGCCGAGAGTGAGGGCATCGGCATCCGCGTGATCGTCGGTGGACGCACCGGCTTCGCCTATGCCGGCACGCTCGATGCCGACGCGATCGCCGACGTACTCGCCCAGGCGCGCGACAACGTGCAGTTCGGCACCGTCGACGAGTGGGCCGCGCTGGCCGAGCCCGACGGTGTGCCCGTCACCGAGCAGCCGCTGTGGAACGACGAACTGGCGGCGTATCCGACCGACGACAAGATCGATCTCGCCAAGGAACTCGAGAAGCTCACCTCGGGCATCGACCACCGCATCCGCGTCGACGACTCCAACTACGCCGACGCCTACGGCGAGTCGGCCGTGGCGACGACCACCGGCATCCGGATGTCCGGCCGCGAGAACGGGTGCTACGTGGCGGTGTCGACGCTCGCCGACGAGGGCGAGGGCGACGACGCCGAGACGCAGACCGGGTTCGGCTTCTCGGTCGGCCGTTCGCCCGACGAGTTCGACCTCGAACGGGCAGCGAAGGAAGCGGCCGATCGGGCCACCAGGCTGCTCGGCGCGACGAAGCCGCCGAGCAAGCGGCTGACGGTGGTGCTCGACCCGTACGTGACCGCCCAGTTCCTCGGGGTGATCTCGTCGACGCTCAACGGCGAGGCGGTCGTGAAGGGTCGGTCGCTGTTCCGCGAGCGACTCGGCGAGCAGGTGGCATCGCCGCTCGTCACGCTGATCGACGATCCGACGAACCCGAAGGCCTACACGGCCACCGACGTCGACGGCGAGGGTCTCGCCGCCCGGCGCAACGTGCTGATCGAAGACGGGGTGCTGCGCCAGTTCGTGCACAACTCGTACTCGGCCCGGCGGGCGTCGACGGTGTCGACCGGCAACGCGACCCGTGGCGGGTTCGCCGGCACGCCCGGCGTCGGTTGCCTCGCCCTGTCGCTGGTGCCGGGTACGCGCACCCAGGAGGAACTGATCGCCGACATCGACGACGGTCTGCTCGTGCAGCAGATGCAGGGACTGCACTCCGGCGTCAACCCGATCAGCGGCGACTTCTCCACCGGTGCCGCCGGCCTGCTCATCACCAACGGCGTGGTCGGCGCGCCGGTCCGCGAGTTCACCATCGCGTCGACGCTGCAGCGCATGCTGCTCGACATCGTCGAGGTCGGTGGCGATCTCGACTGGCTCCCGATGCGCGCCGCCGGGATGAGCCTCGTGATCAACGACGTCACGATGTCCGGAGCCTGAGGGCGCGTCCCGTGCCGACCGTTCCCTCCCGGCCGAGCGTTTCCACCCAGAGGGCGATCGGCCGTCATCCGCATCTCGCCGCGCCGGTGGCCGCCGGGCACGTGCGCGTCGACCTGCACAGCCACACGATGTGGAGCGGCGACTCGACCACGATGCCCGACGAACTGGCGACGTCGATCGTCGAGTCGGGCATCGACGTGTTGTGCATCACCGACCACAACGCGATCGCCGGCGCGGTCGAGCTCGCCGACCGGTTGCCGTGTCGCGTGATCGTCGGCGAGGAACTGCGCACGGCCGCCGGCGAGGTCATCGGTCTGTTCCTCACCGAGCGGGTGCCGAGCGGGGTCGGCCACGTCGAGGCTGCACGTGCGATTCGCGGGCAGGGCGGGCTCGTGTACGTGCCTCATCCGTTCGATCCGATGCGGCGCAATCTCAGCGAACCCGCACTCCGCGAACTCGCCGAACTCGGCTTGATCGACGCGATCGAGGTGCACAACTCGAAGACGTCGCTGGCGAGCCTCAATCGGCGGGCGCGCGAGTTCGCGGCCGAGTTCGGACTGGCCGCCGGCGCGGGCAGCGACGCCCACGTCCCCGATGCGATCGGGTCGGCATTCGTCGAGATGCCCGACTTCTCCACCGCCGCTGAGTTCCTCACCGCGCTGCGGGCCGGCGTGGTCGTCGGCCACCACTGGGACGAACCGCGAGCGTGGTCCGCCCGCATCGTCCCGTCGTTCTGATCGGGTTCGGCCTCACGCCGGATCGCGTCCTGGCTCCGGATCGGCCGAACGCGTGATCAATGTGCGGTCCAGGTGCGCAGATTGTTCACACGTTCGCCGGGAACGAGCGGTCACGGGCGGATGAGGACGCTGGCCAGGCCATCGTGGGCAGCGGCCGCGACGGTCGGGGCATCGCGCTCCGGCACGGCGACTTGGATGACTTCGTCGCTGATCGCCACGACGGTCGCCTCGTCGCACACAACCACCCCGTCGGCGCTCACCTCGATCGTCGAACCGACGGCGACGTTGCGGGCGAGCGGGTCGACCAGTCCCACGACCACGGTCCCCGGCGCCGCGAGACCAGCCGGCCCCGCGGCCGTCGCGACGTCGGCGCCGACGAGGATCTCGCCCGTCGTGAGGCGTTGGCGGGCGACGGCATCGTCGGGGAGCTCGGTCACCGCGGCAGGCGGCACGAGCGCCACCGGCACCTCGGTTGCGGTCGCCCGTATCGGTTCGCCGGCCGCGATGTCGTCCGCGCTCACCCACACCTCGTGGGTGGTTCCCCACGAGCGACGTTCGGCGTCGAGCCGGGCGATGTAGCCGTGCGTGGCGAAGGCGGCGGCGACGGCCAGGCCGACGCACACGGCCCAGTGGATCCAGGGATGGACGGCGAGAACTCGCCGTGTTCTCACGACGATGTGCATGGTGGACTCCCAGGCTGATCGCGACCGTGCGTCGCGGGATCGTGCGGAGGACGCCGTGCACGACGGCCGTCGAGGTGGTTCGAACGCTATCGGCGCGGTCTCGCCGCGCGGGTCAGGGCAGTGCCGGGAGCGCGGCGACGATCAACTCGCGCACGGTCGCCACGTTGTGTCGCATCGTGGCGAACACGACGTCCATCGTGACGGGTTCGTGGCCGTCGACGCCGGCGTCGTAGTCGGTGACCAGGGCGACCGCGGCATACGGGATGTTCGCCTCGGCGGCGAGCACCGCTTCGGGGTAGCCGGTCATGTTCACCACGTGCCAGCCCATCTGGCGGAACCACAGGCTCTCGGCGCGGGTGGAGAACCGTGGCCCGTTGATCACCACCATCGTGCCGCCGTCGTGCACCGTGCACCCGCCGACGGAGCGGGCCGCGTCGAGCAGGATCGATCGCAGCGTCGCGTCGTACGGCTCGGCGAACGTCTGGTGGTGCACCGCACCGTCCGAGCCGGGCAGGCCGTCGCCGGAACCGACGTCGTGGAACGTGTCGACGCGGTCCTTCGTCCGATCGATGATCTGATCGACGACCACCAGGTCACCGGGGTGCAGATCGGGCTGCAGCGAGCCGACGGAGCAGGGCGCGACGATCGAGCGGACGCCGACCGAGGCCAGGGCCCACACGTTGGCGCGGTACGGGACCCGGTGGGCCACGTAGTCGTGGTGGCGGCCGTGGCGGGCGATGAAGGCCACACGTCGACCGGCCACCGTGCCGACGCTCACCGGCGAAGCGGGTGGCCCGTAGGGCGTGGCGATCTCGATCTCGGTGCAGTCGTCGAGGAACTCGTAGAAACCGGACCCGCCGAACACGCCGATCTCGGCCCCGAGGTCGGTGGCCTGATCGGCGAGCGGGATCAGCATCAGGTGTTCGTGGACTTCGGGGTGCTCGCCGGCTTCGTGGACGACGAGGAATCCGATTTGCTGCTCGAGGAGGCGCTCGAGCCGGTACTCGACGACGAGCTGTCGCTGCTCGAGGACGATCCGCCGCTGTCCTTCGATGCCGACCCGCCGGATGTCGATCCGTCGGTCGTCGACGAGCTCTTGGTCGCCGAATCCTTGGACGGGCTCGACTCGGCCTTCGACGACTTCTTGTCGCGATTGTCGGTCTTGAAGAAGCCGGACCCCTTGAAGGTGACGCCGACCGGCGTGAAGACCTTCTTGACGGGCAGGACCTCGCCGGACTCGGGGTGCGCGACCTCGGTGAGGGTCGCGTCGGTGAACGCTTGCTGGACTTCGATCGTTTCGCCGGTCTCGACGAACTTGTAGACATACGTTGGCATTGGAATTGAAAAGATATCGTCCCACCCATGCAGGTCCGCAGTGCCGTCATTCCCGCGGCCGGAATGGGGACGCGGTTCCTCCCGGCGACGAAGGCGGTTCCGAAGGAGCTCTTCCCGATCGGCGACGAACCCGCACTGCAGGTGGTGATCGACGAGGCGCTGGGCGCCGGCGTCGACCACATCGTCATCGTGTCGAGCCGTGACAAGCCGGCGATCGAGGCGTACTTCCGGCGTGACGACGCGCTGATCGGTGAGCTGGAGGACAAGGGCAAGACGGAACTCGCCGACCGGCTCCGCGCGATCGGACGCGACTGGCGGGTGACGATCGTGTACCAGGACCAGCCGAAGGGTCTCGGCCACGCCGTCGGTTGCGCCCGTGAGGCGGTCGGCGACGAGCCGTTCGCGGTCATGCTGCCCGACGAACTGATGGGGTCGTCCGCGCTGCTGGCCCAGATGAACGGCGTGTGCGCATCGAGCGGTGGCAGCGTGGTCGCCGTCGTCAACGTCCCGCGTGAGCAGGTGAGCTCCTACGGCGTGATCGATCCGGCGGGCGAGCTCTCGGCCGACGGGGTGATTCCGGTGCGTGATCTGGTGGAGAAGCCGTCGGTCGAGGATGCCCCGAGCAACTTCGTGATCACCGGTCGGTACGTGTTGACCGCCGACGCCTGGCAGGAGATCGCCGACCTGCGGCCCGGTCGCGGCGGCGAGCTGCAGCTGACCGACGCCCTGCGCGCCCAGGCGGCACGATCACCGTTCCACGCCGTCGTGTCGTCGGAGGGCCGCCACGACACCGGGACGCCGCTCGGCTTCCTGACGTCGTCGATCGAGCTCGCCCTACGCCATCCCGAGTACGCCGGCCCGCTCAAGGCCTTCCTCGCCACCCTCCGCGTCTGATCCCCCTGCTCGTTCGTTTGGGCTCGGTTCGTTTGGGGTCGGGGCCGGAATGAACCGACGGTTCGTTTGGGGTCGGGGCCGGAACGAACCGAGGGCGCACGGCTTCAGTGGCGGCGGAAGCGGTCGGGGAGGTCGGTGACGAGCCCGAACTCGTCGACGTCGAAGTCGACCGCCAGGCCCGACTCGTCGACGTGCTGCCAGCGGCGCAACGACGAGCGGGAGTAGGCGTGCTCGACGGGGACGACGCCCAGCGTCTCCACGTCGACGGTGGCGACCGTGACCGACATCGATTCGCCGATCTCGAGCCGTGACCGGCGGATCGGCAGCGTCGCACTGAACGGCGTGCACGCCAGGTGGATGTCGACGCAGCCCGCGAGATCGGGACGGTGGGCGCCGTTGAGCTCGCCCCAGCGTCCGCGGCCGTCGGTGCCGAGCCAGAGATCTGGCTCGTCGAGGTCGCGGAACAGCAGGAACTGGCGAACCTGCCACGTCGACGAGAGGCGCACCACGTAGGTGACCGCCTCGCGCCCGACCTCGCCGGTCGCCGTCCAGCCCTCGTTCTCCCACCGCAGGGTGAGGGTCTCGTCGCCGTCGTGGTCCCACCGCTGCCAGCGGGCCGTGTAGCCGTCGGCGGGGAACGCTCGGAGTGCGGAACTCACCCGCTCAGGATAAACCTGGCCCCCTTGGGGTCACCCAGACCCCGAAGGCGGCCAGGTGCGGTTGCCGGGGATACGGTCTGTCGGGTGATCCCACTGGAGGAGGCCCAGGCCCTGGTGTGGGCCGCTTGCCCGACACCATCGCCGATCGAGGTCGATCGACGGGCGGCCCTCGGGCTCGTGCTCGCTGCCGACGTGGTCTCGGGCGAGGACGTCCCGCCGTTCGACAACAGCGCCGTCGACGGGTACGCCGTCCGCGCCGTCGATCTCGTCGACGCCCCGACCGAGCTGGCCGTGGTGGGCGAGACGGCCGCGGGAGCCGCCGCCGGTCGGTCGATCGGCGCGGGCGAAGCGATCCGCATCATGACCGGCGCGCCGATGCCTCCGGGCGCCACCGCGGTCGCCATGGTCGAGGACTCGACGATGGTCGGACCCGACCGTGTCCGCCTGGCGGTGGCGGTCTCGGAGGGTGTCGCCGTTCGTCGCGTCGGCGATGACGTCCGCATCGGCGACGTGCTCTTCCGCGCCGGCACGGTCGTGCGACCCGCGGTCGCCGGTGTGCTCGCCAGCGTCAACGCGGCGACGGTCCCGGTGTTCCCGCGGGCGGTGGTCGCCGTGCTGTCCACGGGCGACGAGCTGGTCGACGACGGTTCACCGCTGCAACCCGGACAGATCCGCGAGAGCAACCGGACGATGCTCGCCGCGATGCTCGACGAGGCCGGCTGCGACGTCGTCGACCTCGGCATCGGTCCGCGACGACGAGGACGAACTCGAGGCGGCGTTGCGCGAGGCCGCCACTCGCTGTGACGCCATCGTCACGAGCGGTGGGGTGTCGATGGGCGACTACGACGTGGTGAAGGCCGTGCTCGGTCGGATCGCCGACATGCACTGGATGCAGATCGCCATCAAACCGGCCAAGCCGTTCGCCTTCGGCACGATCGACGGCACGCCGATCTTCGGACTGCCCGGCAACCCGGTGAGCTCGATGGTGAGCTTCGAGATGATCACCCGGCCCGCACTGCGCTCGATGATGGGCGATCCGTCGCCGATGCGGACGCAGCTGGTCGGTGTCGCCGACGTCGATCTCCGCCGGCACGTCGACGGCAAGACGCATCTCGTGCGGGTCAACGGCGCCTTCGAGGACGACGGGCGCTACCACGTGCGGCCGGTCGGGGCGCAGGGGAGCCATCAGCTCGCAGCCACGGCGACCGCCGATGCGATCGCGGTGCTGCCCGACGGACCCGGTGTCGCGGCCGGTGCCGACGTCGACGTCCTGCTCCTGGGTCCGTAGGCTGGGCGGGTGGCAACGGTGCAACGTCCAGCCGAGGATCTGGTCGATCCGTTCGGCCGCGTCATCAAGGATCTGCGGATCTCGATCACCGACCGCTGCAACTTCCGGTGCACCTACTGCATGCCCGAGGAAGGGATGCGGTGGTTGCCACGGGCTGACGTGATGACGTTCGAGGAGATCGAGCGGCTGGCGCGGGTGTTCGTCGAGCGTTACGGCGTCGAGAGCATCCGGCTGACCGGTGGCGAGCCGACCGTGCGCGCCCACCTGCCGGTGCTGGTCGCCAAGCTCGCCGCACTGCGCACCGCCGCCGGGCCGGTCGACCTGGCGATGACCACGAACGGCGCCACGATGCGACTCGTCGCCGGGTCACTGCGCGAGGCCGGGCTGCGCCGGGTGAACATCAGCCTCGACACGCTCGATCGGGCGAAGTTCGCCGAGATGACGCGTCGCGACGAACTCGTCAACGTGCTCGACGGGATCGCCGCCGCCCAGGAGGCCGGATTCGATCCGGTCAAGATCAACGCCGTCATCGAGCGCGGGGTCAACGACGACGAGATCGTCGACCTCGCCACGTTCGGCCGCGAACAGGGCGTCGAGGTGCGGTTCATCGAGTTCATGCCGCTCGACGCCGACGGGCACTGGGTGAACGCGCAGGTCGTCGGCCAGGACGAGATCGTCGCCGCGATCAACGACGTGTACCCGGTGGAGCAGATGCCGGCGCGCGGCGCGGCGCCGGCCGATCGCTTCCGGTACCTCGACGGCGGCGGCACGGTCGGTGTGATCCCGACGGTCACCAAGCCGTTCTGTGGCGACTGCGACCGGGTGCGGCTCACCGCCGAGGGCGACTTCCGCACGTGCCTGTTCGCCACGAGCGAGGTGACGCTGCTCGAGGTGCTCCGCTCGGGTGGCTCCGACGACGATGTCGCCGCGGCGATCGAGGCCGCCGTCGCCACCAAGTGGGCAGGCCACCGGATCAACCAGGTGAACTTCGTCCGCCCGGGCAAGTCGATGAGCCAGATCGGCGGCTGACGGTCACTCCAAGGCGGTCACTCCAGCCGCGACAGCTGCTGGAACCTCGTGGCGAGTGCGGCGTCGCCGACGATGTCGACGGGGCGGGCGTTGCGCCGCCACAGCCAGAGCAGCAGATCGCTCGCTCGGCCACGGATCGCTGCGTCGCCTTTCGTGTGCTCGCGGGTGAAGTCGATGCCGTCGGCGTCGAGCTTCGACACGAACCATTCCCCCTTCGTGTCGGTGCAGTGGAGGTGGACCGTGCCCCCGAGCGACGCGGCGGCCCCGACATCGGAGTTGGCGCCATCGGTGTTGGCGAAGTACGTCAGGAACTCGTCGATGCCGTCGGACGCAACGAGCGCGTCGAGGTCGTCCGGCTGACCGACGGCGTGGGCGGCATCCCAGCGGTGCACCGCCGTTTCCTGGGCCATGCGGCGCCGGACCCATTCGATGTCGCGGTTGGCGCCCGTCCAGGTCCACACCTCGCGCTGCGTGCGGCCGTCGATCAACGCGGTGTAGATGGCGGTGTGGGCGGCGGTGACCCATTCGAGCAGCTCGTGCGCATCGGGACGTTCGGCCTCGGGCAGTGCCCGGACCCCGTCGACATCGGTGATGCGCTCCTCGACGACGCGGGCCCAGAAGTCCCACACCTCGCCGACGTGCCAGGTGAGGTCGCTGAGGTCCCAGCCGGGGCAGGCGGCGACCGGGGTGGTCGAAGGGTAGCGCTCGACGATGTCGAGGAACCCGACTCCGTCGTTGCGGATCAGTTGCAGCGCGTCGTAGGCGAGTGGCATCGCCGCAACGTACCTGCGACTAGCGTGGCAATCCACATGAGTGACCTGTCGTTCACCCACCTGGATCCTCTCGGCCGAGCCCGCATGGTCGACGTCACGCCGAAGGAACCCACCCACCGCCGGGCGGTCGCCCGCTGCAAGGTGTTCATGCAACCCGAGACGACGGCGGCGATCGCCAATCGGGAGGTGAAGAAGGGCGACGTGCTCTCGGTGGCGAGGGTCGCCGGCATCCAGGCGGCGAAACGGACCGCCGACATGATTCCCCTCTGCCATCCGCTGCTCGTGGGCAGCGTGTCGGTGAACTTCGAGATCGGCGACGACTTCGTGGCGATCGAAGCGCAGGTCGACACGGTCGATCGCACCGGTGTCGAGATGGAGGCCCTCCACGCCTGCAGCGTCGCCGCGCTGACGGTGTACGACATGTGCAAGTCGGCCGACCGGGCGATGGTGATCGGCGAACTCGCACTGTGGGAGAAGACCGGCGGCCGCTCGGGCGTCTTCCGGCGTGAGTGACACGCTGTGACATCCGACTCGGTCTATATTGCCTCCATCGTCACAATCGTCGTAGAATCGTCATACTCCGAGAGCGGCGGTCAACGCTGTCCTCGCCACGTCCCAGACACCGTCCCGTCACCTACACGTCACCACTGATTCACTCATGGCTCAACTCGTACTCCTCGTCGTCGCCGCTGCATGGGCTGCCGTGCTCATCCCACCGATGCTCCGCAATCGGGTCGAGAATCACCCGAACTCGTCGGTGACCGACTTCCGCCGCCAGCTCAACACGCTGCAGAGCACGTCGACACCGGCGCGTGGTTCGCTCCGGGCGATGGGCCGGCCACTCACCCAGTCGCCGCTGCAGCGCCCTGCGGCTGCGGGCCGACCCGGCCAGCATCTGCACCGACAGGCCGCAGTGCACGCCGGAGCAGGGGCCGCACCGCAGCCGCCCGCGGCATCGAACGCGTCGTTCCGGGCCCATGGCGACCCGTCGGGCGGACAGAATCGCCCGCACCGCCAGACCCGCATGGCCCGCTCGCAGGATCCGCGCAGCGACATCAAGCGTCGCCGCAGCAACGTCTTGTTCGTGCTCGTCGTCATCGCGGCCTGCAGCATGTTCCTCGCCGCGACCACCGGGTCGACGGCGATGCTCTACGTGTTCGCGCTGGCGTTCCTCGCCCTGTGCGGGTACGTGTACCTGCTGGCGCAGCTCCGCCAGCGGGAGCAGGTCGACGGCGAGTCGCTGCCGAAGTACCAGCCGCAGTACGTGAACCAACCATCTGGCCCGCAATCCAGATGGTCCGAGCGCTACTGAGCGCCGCTACACTTTTCTCGTCACATCGGGGCTATAGCTCAGTTGGTAGAGCGCGACAATCGCACTGTCGAGGCCAAGGGTTCGATTCCCTTTAGCTCCACGTCGAAGCCTCGGATCCGTCGGATCTGAGGCTTTTTCGCGTCCTGGCCGGCCGTTGGCTCCGACGGTCAACGGTCAACGGTCAACGGCGGCGTAGCGGATCGGCACGGCCCAGCGCACCTCGGTGCCCGGTGAGGTCCCGACGACCGTGAACTCCCCGTCGAGGCGCTGTGCTCGTGTGCGTTGGTTGCCGATGCCCCGGCCGTGGGCGCGCTCGGGCGCGTAACCGACCCCGTCGTCGGCCACCACGAGGGTCAACCGCTGGTCGCGCACGCCGACGCCGACCTCGGCGCGCGTCGCGTGCGCGTGCCGGGCGATGTTCGTGAGTGCCTCCCGCAGCACCGCGAGCAGCTCCTCGGCGAGCGACGGATCGACGGCCGCGTCGATCGGCCCGTCGAAGCGGATCACAGGATCGAAGCCCAGCGCCGGCGCCGACTGCGCCGCCAGGTCGAGCAGTTGCTGACGCACCGACGGACCGCTGCGATGCGACACCTGGAGCTCGAAGATCGCCGCGCGGATGTCGCGCACGGTGGTGTCGAGGTCGTCGACGGCGGTGACGAGACGCGACGACACGATCGGGTCGTCGACGAGCCGCTGCGTCGCCTGCAGGCTCAGGCCCACTGCGAACAGGCGCTGGATCACGGTGTCGTGGAGGTCGCGGGCGATCCGCTCGCGGTCCTCGAACGTCGCCAGTTCGGCGACGCGTGCGTGCAGGCGTGCGTTCTCGATGGCGAGGCTGGCCACCGACGCCAGGTTGACGACGAACGCCTCGTCGTCGTCGGTGAACTCGCCACCGCCGACCTTGTCGCACAGGTAGATGTTGCCGAACACGTGGCCGCGGATCGCGATCGGCGCTCCGAGGAACGACGTCATCGGCGGGTGGTTCGGGGGGAACCCGTAGCTCGCCGGGTGCTGGGTGAGGTCGGGGAGGCGCAGCGGCTTCGGTTCGGCGATCAGCAGCCCGAGGATCCCATGGCCCTGCGGGAGCTGCCCGATCGCCGCGTACGCCTCGCCGTCGATGCCGATCGTGACGAACTCGATCAACCGATCGCCCACCTCGTCGAGCACGCCGAGCGCGCCGTACGTGGCATCGACCGACTCGGTTGCGGTCTGGATGATCGTGTGCAGGACGGTGTGCAGGTCGAGATCGGACCCGATCGTGAGGACCGCATCGAGCAGCCGTTCGAGTTGCCATTCGACTTGCCGGTCATCGCTGCGTTCCATCCGGTCACAGTACGCGGCAGGTCCCCGGCGCCTCGGGAAAGGCACCGGGGACCCACGTGGCCGGCTCGGGGGCGACGATCAGGTCGTCGCGTGAGTCCTCCGCAGGTGGACGAACCCGAGGACCACCAGCACCGCCATCATTGCGGCGGCGATGAACGCTCCGATCGCTGCATAGCCGGCGATCATGCCGACGGTCGACCAGGCGAAGGCCGTCAGCAGCAGGCCTCGCAGCGTCTCGCCCCTGAAGAGCGAGTCCCGTTGGGCCGTCACTCCGTCGGCCTTGTTCTGCAGCTCTTCGACGGCAGTCTGCGGCTGGCCGTTGTCGACTGCTTCGGTGACGGCGGCCTTGGCGGCCCGCTCGACGGTGCCGAGGTCGGCGTAGGTCTGGCCGTCGGCGATCCCTTCGAGGTGCCCGTTGATGAAGCTGGCGTAGGCCTCGGCCTGCGGGCCCGTGGTGACCTGCTCGCCGGCGTACTTGACGAGGTCCGCTCGTCCTTCGCCGTTCAGCGACTCGGCGTCGGGGAACGAGATGTTCTGCGAGGACAGCTCGTCATGGACGTAGTCGTCGGAGAAGTTGGCGCCATAGGCGAGCAGGCTGCCGGCGACGACGAACGCCCCGGTGGCGACGACGCCGATGCCGATCATGATCTTGTCGATCGTCCGTCGGCGCACGGCGACGACGGGCTTGGTCAGGTCGTCGAACTGGGCGCCGACCTGGCTGTCGATTTGGTCGACCTTACGGTCGGTCGAGGTGGTGGACATATCTGCTACCTCCTGCGGTAGGTGCCATCCGTTGGTGGATGTCTTCGCTTTCGAACGTACGCCGGTGCCCGTCCCGCCGGCAGAGGCATCGGTCCCGAGTTGGTCGGGACCTTTGGCCCTGCCGGGAGCACGGTGATGTGGGAAAATCGCCTGCATGTCCACGCTGCGGGTGTTCCTGGTCGACGATCACGAAGTGGTGCGTCGCGGCGTTCGCGACATGTTGGAGGCCGAGGGCGACATCGAGGTCGTCGGCGAGGCGGGGACGGTCGACGAGGCGCTGCGGCGCGTCGCCGCGACCGCGCCGCAGGTGGCCGTGCTCGACGTCCGGCTCCCCGACGGCAGCGGGGTCGAGCTGTGCCGTGAGCTTCGGTCGTCGCACCCCGAGATCGCGTGCTTGATGCTCACCTCCTTCGACGACGACGAGGCGCTGTTCGAGGCGATCGTCGCCGGGGCCAGCGGCTATGTGCTGAAGCAGGTGAAGGGCAGTGACATCATCGACGCGGTGCGACAGGTCGGCGCCGGCCGTTCGCTGCTCGACCCGTTGCTCACCGCGCGGGTGATGGATCGCCTGCGGGCCGGAACGGCGGAGGATCCGCGCCTCGCCGGGCTCACGGCGCAGGAGCATCGAGTGCTCGATCTCCTCGCCGACGGCAAGACGAACCGCGAGATCGCGGCCGAGATGTTCCTCGCCGAGAAGACCGTCAAGAACTACGTGAGCAACCTGCTCGCGAAGATGGGCATGCATCGCCGGACCGAGGCCGCGGTGTACGCCGCCCGGCACCCCCAGCCCCCGCGTCCGTGAGGGCTCGGCTGCGGCGGGGCATTCGACCCTGTTCTTCGTGGTCGGAGCCTGTCAACCTGGGAAGCGGAGGAGAAGGTAGATGGGAGCGATCCGATACCACATTCCACGGAGCGAGTGCATCGAACGGTTGGCGGCCGAATCGGTCGGTCGACTCTGTTTCATCGACCACGGGTATCCGCTCGCGTTCCCCGTGAACTACCGGCTCGTCGACCCGCGCCGCGCCGATCGGATCGTGTTCCGGACCTCATCCACCGCGCTGCTCGCGCGCTACGAGGGACCGTCGTCGCTCGAGGTCGATCAGATCAGTCCCCACAGCCGCGCGGCGTGGAGTGTCGTCGTGCGCGGTCGGCTCCGCCACGCCCGAGGGGAGCCCGATCTTCCGGACACCGAGCCGTTGGCCGGTGGCGAACGAAGCCTGTGGTTGATCCTCGATGTCGAGGCGATCACTGGTCGGCGGTTCGTCGGAGTGACGACCGATGGTCCGATCCACGTCGCCTGGCGGCCGCCCGACGGCTGACGCGCTGGCGACGAACTCACGCAAGCGTCAGATCGCCACTCGCCGCCGGCGCGGACCGTCGCCGTCCACTGAACAGCTCGGGGGTCAGGGCGACGAATGCGCTGACGTCCGGCGCTGAACCCGAAGCAGCCGCGTTCGACCAGGTGGGAAGCGCGGCCGCGCGGCAGCGCTCGGCAAGCGCGGGATCGGTCACCGCTCGGAGTTGGCCGATCGCCGAAACGCTCCAGCCCGCCGTGATCTGCTCGTCCAGCCAGTCGGCTTCGAAGCACACCACCTGACGAGCCACCGCGGCCCGTTCCAGCGCACCCGGCCCGGTGCGGAAGACGAGGTCGTCGTCGAGGCACGCGAAGGTCACGGGCAGGATCATCGGCAACGCTCCGTCGGTCAGGGCGATCCGACCGAGGCGGCACGTGTGCAGCAGCGTGCGGCAGGCTGCTTCGTCGAGGACGATCAATCCCTGGTGATCCGTATGCACGTGATCCACCGTTGTGGAAATCGCCGGACGGGGCCAGAGTCCAAGGGCCCTACGCTCGGCGGAATGACCGACGCTGCGGCCGACGCACTCGCCGAACACGTTCGTGAGAACCGCCGCTACTGGGACGCGATGGCCGCCGACTGGGTCGTGGCGGGGGAGCGGGCGTGGGCCGACAGCGACGCCAGCTGGGGAATGTGGGACATCCCGAACCGTGAGCTGCCGCTGCTGGCCGACGACCTCACCGGGGTGCACGCCATCGAACTCGGGTGCGGCACCGGGTACGTGTCGGCGTGGATGCGTCGCCGTGGGGCGACGGTGTACGCGATCGACAACTCCGAACGGCAGCTCGAAACCGCCCGTCGGCTCTACGAGCTGCACGGGCTCGACGGGATCGAGTGGGTGCACGGCGACGCCGAGTCGGTCGATCAACCCGACGGCTCGTTCGACCTCGCCATCAGTGAATACGGCGCCGCGATCTGGTGCGAGCCGCGAACGTGGCTCACCGAGGCGCACCGCCTGTTGCGCCCCGGCGGTGAACTGACGTTTCTCGGGAACCATCCGTTGGCGATGGTCTGTGCGCCGCTCGACGGATCGGTGCCGATCACCGAGCACCTCGAGCGTTCGTACTTCGGGCTCGGAGTGCTCGACTGGCGCGAGGCCGTCGACGAACCCGGCGGCATCGAGTTCAACATGCCGATCTCGGCGTGGATACGGCTCTTCGCCGAGGTCGGCTTCGACGTGTTCGACTACGTCGAGATCCAGGCCCCGGCCACTGCCACCGGCACGAAGTTCACCGTGACGGCCGACTGGGCGCAGCGCTTCCCGTCCGAGCAGGTCTGGCGACTGCGCCGGCGCTGACGGCGCGCGCCAGGGGGTCGGGTCCGGGCGCGGGCCAGGTCAGGCGGTGAGGTCGGCGGCGAGGCGGTCGGCGTCGCGGGAGCGGAGCGCGGCGTTGACCCGCTGGCGTTCGAGGATCTGCTCGAGCGTCTTGGTGGCCTGCGCGATCGGGTGGGCGGCGAAGAACGACTGCACGTCGTCGACGGCCTCGGGCGTGTTCAGCAGCCGGACCCCGGACGCCATGCGCACGATGGTGTTGGTGGGGAACCGCTCGTTGGCCTCGTCCCAGTGATCGCGGACGAAGGCCCATGCCGCGGCCCCGTGGTGACGGTTGCCGATCGCCTGGGCGAGCACGAACGGTGCGTTCTGGGTCTTCACCGCATCGCTCATCGCGAACTCACAGGTGCGCAGCAGCAGCGCTTCGTCGTCGAACTCGGTCAGCGCGTACAGGTGGCGCAGTTGCTCCTGCGGGGTGGCGCCGCTGCGGAAACGTTCGAGCATCTGGTCGTACATGTCGACGTCGCCGGTCGCTGCCGTCACCGATGTGGCGGCCGCCGCCAGTTCCGGATCGACGGTGGTCGCATCGCGGCTCGCGGCGTCGTACCACTCACGGCAGCGCGCCTGGGTGGCCACGTCGTTGCCGAGGACGCCGGCGGCGCCCACCAGCAGGCCGCGGAGCTTGCTGGTGAGGTCGGTGTCGTCGGCGGCCGGTTCACCCAGTCGCTCGAGCGCGGGGACGACCAGCGACCGCACGCGCGCCTGGAACGCCTCGTTCGCGTCCTCGCCGACGATCCGCCCGAGACCGCGCAGGGCGATGACCACCGCCTGCCAGACCGCGTAGTCGGGCTCGTCGCGGAATCCGTCGAGGAACTCCAGCAACTCCACGGCCGACAGCCGCCCCGCGAGGGTGGACGACCAGGCGTCGTCGACGAGGTTGTAGCGCTCGAGCGTGCTCATCGAACCGAGCACCTCGGCATCGAGACGGCTGCGCAGCTCTTCGGCGTAGTCGACCCGGAAGAAGCCGTGGCCGCCGGCGTTGACGATGACCGGCCCGTCGGGATCGGCGAGCGCGACCGGCGCGGCCAGCGTGGTGGCGTCGAGGAGCACCGAGGTGGTGACGCCGCCGTTGCGGATGTGCACGGGGATCGCCCAGACGGGACGATCGGCCGAATCGTCGGTCTCGAACCGGAACCGCTGTTGGCTGAGCGACAGCGCCGTCGAGCCGTCGGCCGTGACGAGCGAGGCGCTCACGATCGGGTATCCCGGCTGCCAGATCCACGAGTCCATGATCCGCCGCACCGGCTCGCCGGAGGTCGCCTCGATCGCATCCCACAGGTCGTTGGTCTCGGTGTTGGCGTACGAGTGGGTGCGGAGGTAGTGGCTCACGCCGGCCCGGAAGCGGTCGACGCCGAGGTACTGCTCGAGCATCCGCAGCAGGGCGCCACCCTTCTGATAGGTCAGCACGTCGAACATGCCTTCGCAGTCGGCCGGTGACCGCACCTCGAACTCGACCGGGCCGGGTGCTGGCGAGCGAATCGGTCTCGAAGGCGACGGTGCGTTCCAGGCCGAACGACGTCCAGCGGTCCCAGTCGGGCCGGTAGGCGTCACAGGCGGCGATCTCCATGAACGTGGCGAACGCCTCGTTCAACCAGATGCCGTTCCACCAGCGCATCGTCACGAGGTCGCCGAACCACATGTGCGCCAGCTCGTGCGACACGACGTCGGCGACGGTTTCACGCTCGTTCTGGGTGCTCGTGGCCGGGTCGAGCAGGAGCAGGTTCTCGCGGAACGTGATGCAGCCGAGGTTCTCCATCGCGCCGGCCGAGAAGTCGGGCAGCGCCACGAGGTCGACCTTCTCGCTCGGGTACTTGATGCCGTAGTACTCCTCGAACCAGCGCAGGCTGAAAGCACCGACGTCGAGGCCGAACTCGGTGAGGTGGCCCTTGCCGGGCACGTGCACGATCCGCAGCGGGATGCCGTTGACGTCGATGGTCTCGGTCGTCTCGAGCCGGCCGACCACGAAGGCCACGAGATACGAACTCATCACCATCGTGTCGGCGAAACGGATCACGGTGCGGCCGTCGACGTCGCTCCGCTCGATCTCGGGGCCGTTGGAGATCGCGGTGAGCCCGGATTCGACCTCCAGCGTCACGCCGAAGACGGCCTTGAACTCGGGCTCGTCCCAGCACGGGAAGGCCCGCCGGCAATCGGTGGACTGCATCTGCGTGGTGGCGATCACCTGCTGCACCCCGTCCTCGTCGACGTAGGTACTGCGGTAGAAGCCGCGCAGCTTGTCGTTGAGGATGCCGGCGAACTCGATGGCGAGCGTGCTGGTGCCCGCCGCGATCGGCGCCGACGGCGTGATGATCAGACGGTCGGTCGCCTCGTCGAGCGACCATGCCGCGTCGGCGCCGTCGACGGTGCAGCCGGCGACCGTCAGTTCGGCCGCATTGAGCACGAGCCAGGGTGTTTCGTGCTCGACGTCGAGCTGGATCGTGACCGTGCCGACGAAGCTGGCATCGGGCAGCGACGGTGTCAGCCGGAGGTCGTAGCGGGTGGGCCGGGCGACGGTGGGCAGGCGGAACGGGTCGAGTGTGGCGAGGTCGGGGGTCGAGGCCGTGTCGGACATGGCGAGAGGGTACCGGCGGTAGCGTGTCGGCCCGTGCCCGCGACGACGCCCTCGATCCAGCCGGCGATCACGCCCGCGATCATGAACGGCCGGGCTCCGGCGCGGTTCGACGTCACGGGCATCGGCAACGCGCTGGTGGACGTCATCGCCCCGTCGACCGAGGAATTCCTGGTCGAGCACGGGCTCGTCAAGGGGTCGATGACGCTCGTCGAGATCGATCGCGCGGCCGAGCTCTACGCCGCGCTCGGCACGGCCGTTGAGATGAGCGGTGGCTCGGCGGCCAACACGGTCTGTGGGCTCGCCAGCTTCGGCGGGCGCGCCGCGTACATCGGCAAGGTCGACACCGACGATCTCGGCCAGGTGTTCGGCCACGACATGCGCGCCGTCGGCGTCACGTTCCGCGGCGGGGGCATCGAACACGGCACGCCCACGGGCCGCTGTGTCATCGTCGTGACGCCCGACGCCGAACGGACGATGAACACCTGCCTCGGTGTGTCGAGCCTGTTGAACGTCGACGACCTCGACGAGACCGTCATCGCCGACGCCTCCGTGCTGTACATGGAGGGTTACCTGTACGACCGCCCGGACGCCAAGAAGGCGTTCCGGCGCGCCGCCGAGGTCGCCCACGCCCACGAGCGGATCGTGTCGTTGACGCTGTCGGACTCGTTCTGCGTCGAGCGGCACCGCGACGACTTCCGCTCGCTCGTGCGCGACAACGTCGACGTGCTGTTCGGGAACCACGACGAACTGATCGCGCTCTACGAGACCGATTCGTTCGACGAGGCCGTCGCCGCCGTGCGGGCCGAGTGTGATCTCGCGGCGATCACGATCGGCGCCGAAGGTTGCATCATCGTCACCGAGTCCGACCTGATCCGCGTGCCCGCCGAACCGGTGTCGGCCGTGATCGACACCACGGGTGCCGGCGACCTGTTCGCCGCCGGATTCCTCCACGGCCTCACGACCGGGCGTGATCTCTACGCCTGCGGTCGGCTCGGGTCGATCGCCGCGGCCGAGGTGATCAGCCACGTCGGTCCCCGCCCGCTCGTGGAGTTGCGTACGCTCGTCCGCGATGGCTGACGACCACGGTGACGCGCACGATGCGATCCTCGGCACCGCCCACCGCTGGCTGGCGGTCGAGCCCGATCCCGACATCGCCATCGAACTCGCCGACCTGATCGAGCGGGCGGACGCCGACCAGGACGGTACGGCCACCGACGAGCTCGCCGCCCGGTTCGCCGGGCGGCTGCAGTTCGGCACCGCCGGCCTGCGCGCCGCCGTCGGCGCCGGTCCGATGCGGATGAACCGGCTGGTGGTCCGCCAGGCGGCGGCGGGCCTGGGGGAGTGGCTCCTCGACGGCCAGGAGACCGGCACGATCCCCGATGCGGCGCGGCGCGGCGTCGTGATCGCGTACGACGCTCGCCGCAAGAGCGATCTGTTCGCCTTCGACACGGCGCGGGTGCTGGCCGCGATGGGCATCCGCACGATGCTCCACCCCGGCGTGCAGCCGACACCGGTGCTGTCCTGGTCGATCACCGGCATCGAGGCGGCGGCGGGTGTGGTCGTCACGGCCTCGCACAACCCGCCGGCCGACAACGGCTACAAGGTGTTCCTCGCCACGGGCTCACAGATCGTCGATCCGGTCGATCGCCAGATCTCCGAGTGCATCGACCGGTTC
Organism: Ilumatobacteraceae bacterium; assembly: GCA_963752815.1. GTDB lineage: Bacteria > Actinomycetota > Acidimicrobiia > Acidimicrobiales > Ilumatobacteraceae > Sva-07. The sequence goes on from CAVVZI010000015.1 coordinate 1,579,258, forward strand.
GATCCGTTGGCCGTCCCACTCGCCGCGGACGACGATCCCCACATCATCCGGCTCGACACGTCGTGGGTCGATGCCTACGTCGACGCGATTCCCGCCGTCCGCCTCCGTCCCGAGGTGGCCGGAGGCGTCGTGGCGTACACCGCCATGCACGGTGTCGGTGGCGCGGTGCTCGAGCGGGCGTTCGCCGCCGCGGGATTCGATCCGCCGGTCGTCGTGGCCGAGCAGCACCAGCCCGACGGCACGTTCCCCACGGTGTCGTTCCCGAACCCGGAGGAGCCGGGGGCGATGGATCTGTTGCTCGACGTGGCTCGCCGGTGTGGTGCCCACGTCGCGCTGGCGAACGATCCCGACGCCGATCGCCTCGGCGCGGCCATCCCGCAGCGTGACGGATCGTGGCGGCGTCTCACCGGCGACGAGATCGGGTGGCTGTTCGCCGACCACATCCTCGCCAACACCACCGGCGACGACCGGCTCGTGATCACCACGATCGTGTCGTCGTCGCTCCTGGCGCGGATGGCCGAGGCCGCCGGCGTCGAGTGCGAGGAGACGTTCACCGGGTTCAAGTGGATCGGCAAGATCGTCACCGAACGGCCCGACCGGCGCTTCGTGTTCGGCTACGAGCAGGCGCTCGGCTACCTCGTGACCAACCGTCCGCTCGACAAGGACGGCATCAGCGCGGCGGTGATGATGGCGGAGATCACCGGCCTCGCGCTCGCCGACGGCGTGACGTTGGAGGACCGGCTCGATGCGATCGCCGACTCGCTTCGGTCGGTACGTCACCGCCGAGCTGTCCGTCCGGCTCGATCCGGCGGTCGGCGCCGAGTGGGTGCGGGCGATCGAGGCGAGTCCGCCCGCCGAAGTGGGCGGCCGCACGGTGGAGTCGGTTTCGTCGTATCCCGAGGCGGGCCTCGTCCGCCTGGTGGTGGAAGGTGGCATGCGGTTGCAGATCCGCCCGAGCGGCACCGAACCGAAGGTCAAGCTCTACGGCGAGGCCGTCGACGTCGATCAGTCCGTCCTCGCCGACCTCCTCACCGCCCTCGCCGCCTCAGCCCCCGCCTGATTGGCTCGCTTGTTCGTTTGGGGCCGGGGCCGGAACGAACCCGGTTCGTTTGGGGTCGGGGCCGGAACGAACCCGGTTCGTTTGGGGTCGGGGCCGGAACGAACCGAACGTTCAGAGGGTGCGGGCGAGTGCGGTGATCAGGTCGAGCTGGGAGCCGACCTCGGGGCCGGCCATCGGACGGTGGGTTCGCACCGTCGTGAGCGCGGTTTCGACGTCGACACCGAGCAGCACCAACAGGGCGACGGCGGTGGTGCCCGCCCGGCCGATGCCGGCCGCGCAGTGCACGACGAGCACCTCGCCGTGTTGCAAACGCCACACGAGGTCGTCGAGGAAGGGCCGGTAGACGTCGAGATCGGGCGCGCTCAGATCGTGGATCGGGAACCAGATCGCACCACATCGCTGACCGTTCGGTCGCTGACCATCGACGAGCGGTCCCGGCGTCCGCTCGTCGAGCCACGTCACGTACCGCGGCCAGCGATCGGCCAGCTCCTCGCGCCGCGTGAGGCACACCACCGTGGTCGCTCCCGTGCGCTCGACGACCGCGTCGACGTCCTCGGCGATGTGGTGCTTGCCGCAGAGCCACAGGGCGCCGGGTACACCGTCGGGAAGCGGGATGTGGTCGATCCCGCCGTCGCGCGAACGCACGATCAGCTCGACGGGATCGGCGCGGCCGGCGTGCCGAACTGGCGGTCGCCCGCGTCGCCGAGCCCGGGGACGATGAAGGCGTGCTCGTCGAGATGATCGTCGATCGCCGCGGTGAACAGATCGATCGACAGACCGGCCGCTTCCAATGCCCGGATGCCCTCGGGAGCGGCGAGCGCGCACACCACGGTGATCGGCTCGGGCGCACCGCGCTCGCGCAGCAACTCGATCGCCGCGATCAACGAACCGCCGGTGGCGAGCATCGGGTCGACGACGATCACGGGACGACCGGCGAGCGACTCGGGCAGCTTGTTCACGTACGGCTCGGGCTGGTGCGTGTCTTCATTGCGGGCCATGCCGATGAACCCGATGTCGGCGTTCGGCAGCAACTCCTGGGCGGCGCCGACGAACCCGAGCCCGGCGCGCAGGATCGGCACGACGACCGGCTGGCTGGCGATCCGCCGGGCCGGCGCGGTGGTCAGCGGGGTCTCGACGGTGCCGTCGACGGTCGGCAGGGTCCGAGTCGCCTCGGCGAGGAGCAGCGTGCCGATGCGCTCGAGGTTCTGGCGGAACAGCGCGTTCGGTGTGTCGCGGTCGCGGATGCGGGTGAGCGCGTCGGCCACGACCGGGTGGTCGACGAGGGTGGTGGTGATCGCCATGTCAGCTGTCTCCCAGTGAGTCTCGGGCTCGGAGCATCGCGTACCGCGGCTTGATGACCCCGTTGATCAATCGGAGGCGCTCGGGGAACGGTGCGAACGCCGACTTCATCGCGTTCACGGTGAGCCACTCGAAGTCGTCGAGTCCCCAGCCGAACGCCTCGGCGAGCTGCACCATCTCCTTGGTCATCGAGGTGTCGCTCATCAGCCGGTTGTCGGTGTTGAGCGTCACCCGGAACCGCAGCCGGCGCAACATGCCGATCGGATGATCGGCGATCGTCGGCACGACGCCCGTGTTGACGTTCGAGGTGGGGCACAACTCGAGGGGGATGCGTCGGTCGCGCACGTAGGTGGCGAGCCGACCGAGTTTCTCGGAGCCGAACCCGTGGCCCGGATCGATGTCGTCGACGATGCGCACGCCGTGGCCCAGCCGCTCGGCGCCACAGAACTGCAGCGCCTCCCAGATCGACGGCAGGCCGAACGCCTCGCCGGCATGGATGGTGGAGTGGAAGTTCTCACGGTTGACGAACTGGAACGCGTCGAGGTGGCGGGTGGGCGGGAAGCCGGCCTCGGCCCCGGCGATGTCGAACCCGACCACCCCGGCGTCGCGGTACCGCACGGCGAGTTCCGCGATCTCGTAGCTGCGCGCCGCGGTGCGCATGGCCGAGACGATGGCGTAGATCGTGAGGTCGGTGCCTTCCGAGCCGCGCCGATATCCCTCGAGCACCGCGTCCATCACCTCGTCGAGGGTGAGGCCCTTCTCGGTGCTCAGCTCCGGGGCGAAGCGGACCTCGGCGTACACGACACCGTCGGCGGCGAGGTCCTGCGCGCACTCGTAGGAGACACGCTCGATGGCATCGCGGTCCTGCATCACGCCGACGGTGTGGGCGAACGTCTCGAGGTAGAGGACGAGGTCGTTGCGCTTCGCTCCCCGGTTGAACCAGGTGGCGAGGTCGGCGACGTCGGTCGTCGGCAGATCGGCGTAGCCGTACTCGGCGGCCAGTTCGATCACGGTCTGCGGCCGGACGCCGCCGTCGAGGTGGTCGTGGAGGAGCACCTTGGGCGCCCCGGGAAGCAGGTCGACGACGGCCATCAGGCGGCGCTCCCGAGGGCCCGCAGCGGCATGTCGGCCGGGCGTTGCAGCCAGTTCCAGTCGGGGTACTCGGCCGCGCCCGAGATGCAGTGGAGCGAATAGGCGTGGCGGCTCGTCGGCGAGGTGTTCACGGCGCTCCAGTGGGGGAGGCGGCCGTGCAGCACGACCATCGTGCCCGCGGCGACCTCGAGGGGCACCAGCGTGTCGCCGGCCGGAGGCGGCGCCGGCAGCGGCGTGTCGTCGAGCGGCTCGAACACCGTGCCGTCGTTGGTGGCGTTGCGCTTGAACACCTGGCGCAGCGGACCGAGGTGACCTCCCGGGGCGGCCCACAGACAGCCGTTGTCGAGCGTGGCGTCCTCGATGGCGAACCAGAACCCGGTGACGGTCATCGGGTCGGTGTAGAGGAACGTGGCGTCCTGATGGCAACCGACCTCGCCGCCGATGTGCGGCTGCTTGAAGATGTACATCGACTGCAGTGCCAGCGCGTCGACGAGGCCGAGGTCGGCGGCGACCTCGGCGAGCCGGGGCTGGTAGGCGAAGCGCTCGAACTCGTCGTCGAGGTCGTGTTGGGCGTGGCCGATCTTGTTGATGCTCAGTTCCTTCGGCTGCGCCAGATCGCCATCGGGACTGAACGCATCCTCCTCGAAGAAGCACCACACGGTCGACCCGCTGGCCAGGAACTCACCGTTCGACACCCGTTCCTGTTGGTTGGTGGTGAACACCGTGCGGACCTCGCTCGGTTGCCAGGCATCGACGATGTCGATGGCGCGCTGGCGGAGGCGTTGCCGATCGGCGGCAGCGACGAACTCCGGCACGACGAGGAAACCGTCGCGTTGGTAGGCGGCCACCTGATCCCGATCGAGCACGTCCGGATCGTACCGTTCGGGCGCTTGGGTAGCCTCCGAGACGTGGATCTCACCGTGCTCGGCTCGACCGTTCGCCACCCGATCGACCATGTCGAGGTCTTCCCAGCGCCCGCCAATGTCACGTCCGTCCGGTTCACCAACGAGGAACTGACGTCGATGTGCCCGGTCACCCAGCAGCCGGATCTGTCGACCGTGGTGATCGAGTACGTGCCGGCCGAATGGTGCGTCGAGTCGAAGAGCCTCAAGCTCTACCTGTGGGGTTTTCGCGATCGCGCCGTGTTCGCCGAAGCGCTCGCGGCCGAGATCGCCGGCGAGATCATGACGACCGCGCAGCCGAGCAGCGTCACGGTCACGCTCACGCAGCGCCCGCGCGGCGGCATCGAAGTCCAGGCCGTCGCCGAACTGACCCGCTGAACGGTGCAGCCTGTTGCGCGGGGTCAGGCACCGCGCGACAAGCTGCCTACTGCATTCCCTTGAACCCCTACTGCATCCCCTTGAACCACGGAATGCCTTCCTCGGCGGGCGGGCGAAGTCGCTGCGCCCCGATCGACACGGCGAGCAGGGTGACGACGTACGGCGTGATGAAGACGAGTTGGTTGTTGGGCTGCGACGCGGCGAAGAACGCCCAGAACGTGATGGCCGTGAACACCGCGATGAAGCCCATCGACCGCCAGTTCTTCCCGAACGCCATCCACACCGCCAGGACGGCGAGCGAGATCGCCGCGGCGAGGATCAGCGCCGACACCAGGTCGGCAGGATTGGTGCGCAGGGTGATCCCCTGGGCGTAGCCGAACAGGCCCGCGCCGAGGGCCGTCCCGCCCGGCATCCAGTTGCCGAAGATCATCGTGGCGAGGCCGAGGAACCCTCGCCCACCGACCTGGCCCTCCTGGTACCGGTTGGAGAACAGCACGAGCACCGCCCCGCCCATGCCCGCGAGTGCACCCGACAGGGCCATACCGAGGTACCGCATCTTGTGGACCGACACGCCGAGCGAGTCGGCGGCCGCCGGGCGCTCGCCGGCAGATCGCAACCGGAGTCCGATCGGTGTTCGCCACAGCAGGTAGGCCACGCCGAAGAACACGAGGATCGTGAGCACGACGTCCCACGTCACCGCCGTGGTCAAGCCCTTCAGGAGGCCGGCCAGATCGGCGACCAGGAACCACCCGTGATCCTCGATCCAGCCGAGGATGTCGGGGGATGTCCAGCCGAAGAGATCACCACCCGACAGGAACGGGACGGTGAACGCACCGATGCTCCCGGAGTTGCCGGGCGACGTCGTGATCGCTCCGCCCTGCGTGTCGACGAACAGTTCCCCGGCCATGAACCGCGCCGCTCCTGGAGCGATCAGGTTGATCGCCACACCGGCGACGATGTGGTTCACGCCGAACGTGGTCGTGGCGAGGCTCATCACGAGCCCGCCGATCATGCCGCCGATGATCCCGCCGAGCAGTGCGGCCCACGGCCCGTACTCCCAGCCCCACCATCCGGCGAAGATCGTGCCGAGGACCATCATGCCGTCGAGGCCGATGTTGATCGTGCCGCTGCGCTCGGCGACCAGGCCGGACAAGCCCGCCAGGCCGATCGGTGCGGCCGTGCGTGAGCGCCACGCCGAACGTGCCGCTCGAGGTGAGGTCGGACGTGTCGGACAGGATCCGCGTCGTCGAGAGGACGGCGAACACACCCAACGCCACCGCCACCGGGATCCAGCGCGAAGAACGCCAGCTCGCCGTCGCCGAGTCGGGCGAGTCGGGCATGTTCGGCGATGACGGTCATGCCGACGTCGGCGACGGAGGTCATATTGAGACTCCCGCCGTTGGGCGTCGTCGAGTTGGAGCCTGGCGGTGGCCGCCGCGGCAGACCGAGCGGCGGCCGCCGCATTCCGCCGGTTGATCACCTCGTAGGCGATCACGGCGGTGAGCAGGAACGCCCCCTGCAGGATCTTGCCGATCTCCGGCGGGATGCCGATCGGCGCGAGGCGCTGCGTCGCCCGTTCGATCGTCGCCCACACGATGGCGGCCGCCGCGATGCCGACCGGATTGTTCCGACCGAGCAGGGCGAGGCCCAGCCCGGTGAAGCCGATGGTCGTCGGGAACGCGTCGCCGTACTTCAGGAAGTTGGGGTCGGCGAGCAGGTACGGCAGCCCGATCATTCCGGCGACGGCACCGGACATGAACAGCGTGATCAACACCATTCGCTTCGGGTTGACGCCGGCCGAACGGGCGGCCTCGGGGCTCAGGCCCGACAACCGCAGTTCGTAGCCGAACCGGCTCCGGTTGAGCAGGACGTAGTAGGCGACCCCGAGCAGGATGGCGAACGGCAGGAAACCGAACAGGTTCACACCGGGAGCGAAGTTGAATCCCGTCAGCTCGATCAGCCGGTTGAGCGACGGGAGCTGGGCGGAGGCGGGCATCACCTTGGTGTTCTTCACGAGCCCGCCGGTGCTCTCGTCGGCGAGGACCTCGCTCAGCAGGAACGCCACGATCCCGATGGCGATGTAGTTCAGCATGATCGTGGCGATGACCACGTTGACGTTGCGGGTGACGTTCAGGATCGCCGCGAACAACGCCCACGTGCCACCGACGATCACGGCGACGAGGAAGACGAACGCGACGTGGATCGGTGGCGGCAGTGACACCTCCGCGCCGGCCCAACCGGCGATCAACGCGGCGAGGAGGTACTGGCCGTTCGAACCGATGTTGAACAGGTTCATCTTGAACCCGATCGCCACGGCGACGCCGGCGATGTAGTACGGCACCGCCCGGTTGATGATCAGCACCACCGACTCGGTGGAGTCGATCGTCTGCCACATCGCCTTGAACGCCTCGACCGGGCTGTTGCCCGAGATCAGGAGCGCGATCGACGAGATGATGATCGCCGCGGCAGTGGCCGCCAAGGGAGCGAGCGAGGCACGCCAGATCCGCTCGAACATCAGCTCTCCTCCGTTCGCGCCCCGGTCATGTACGACCCGAGATCGGCCGGCGTGACCGTCGCCGGATCGAGGTCGGCGACGACACGGCCCCGGAGCATGACGAGCAGGCGGTCCGACAGCCCGATCAGCTCCTCGAGATCGGCGGACACGAGCAACGTGCCCAGACCGTTGCTGCGGGCGCCGCGGAGGATGTCCCAGATCATCGCCTGGGCCCCGACGTCGATCCCGCGGGTGGGATGCGAGGCGATGAGCATGGATGGTTCGGCCGTGATCTCGCGCCCGACGATCAGCTTCTGCTGGTTGCCTCCCGACAGCGTGAAGATCGGCACCTCGGGACCCGGCGTGCGGACGTCGAAGCTGTCGATGATCTGCTCGGTCCGGCGCCGCGCGCCGGCCCGGTCGATCCAGAGGCCCTTGCCGTACGGTTTGACCCGCTGGTGCCCGAGCGCGGCGTTCTCCCACAGGCTGAAGGCGAGTACGAGGCCGTCGTTCTGCCGGTCCTCGGCGATGTACCCGATGCCGGCGGCCCGGCGCTCCTGCGTGGACAGCCTGGTGACGTCGTCGCCGTTGAGGGTGATCGCGCCCGTCGAGTTCTCGAGGCCGATCAGCGCCCGCACGAGTTCGCTCTGGCCGTTGCCCTCCACGCCGGCGATGCCGACGATCTCGCCGCGGTGGACGGTGAACGACACGTGATCGACCAGGAGCCGTTCACTCTGTTCCTCGTCGTGGACGACGAGGTCGTCGACGTCGAGGACGGGGATGTCCGTGACCGATTTCGCCCGGGTTTCCGGTGTCGGTAGCTCGGAGCCGACCATCATCTCGGCGAGGTCCCGCGACGTGACCGTGGACGGGTCGTCGATCTCACCGACCGTCTTGCCCTGCCGGATCACGGTGATGGCGTCGGCGTGCTTCAGGACCTCGTCGAGCTTGTGGGAGATGAAGATGACGGTGGTGCCGGTGGTGGTGAGCTCGCGCAGCGAGCGGAAGAGCTCGTCGACCTCCTGGGGTACCAGGACGGCGGTCGGTTCGTCGAGGATCAGGATGTGGGCGCCGCGGTACAGGACCTTGAGGATCTCGACGCGTTGCTTGTCGCCGACACCCAGGTCGCTCACCATCGCGTCAGGGTCGACCTCGAGGCCGTAGTGCTCACCAAGTTCCCGGAGCCGCGCCTTCGCCTTGGCCGGCTTGAGCGAGAACGCGCTCCCGGGTTCCTGGCCGAACACGATGTTCTCCCACACCGTGAAGTTCTCGGCGAGCATGAAGTGCTGGAACACCATGCCGATCCCGGCGGCGATCGCATCGCGCGGGGTGTGGAAATCGACGGTCTTGCCGTTGACGATGATCGTTCCCTCGTCGGGCCGGTGCGAGCCGTACAGCGTCTTCATCAATGTCGACTTGCCCGCCCCGTTCTCGCCGACGATCGCGTGCACGGAACTCGGTCGCACGGTCAGGTCGACCCCGTCGTTGGCCACGACGCCGGGGAACCGCTTGACGATGTCCCGCAACTCGATGGCGGGCGCCACGGTCGCTACGTTCGACTGATCCCGCTCAGCGGAGTTCATCGAGTGATGTTTAGTCGATCCGAATGGGCACGTGGTGTGGGACGCGACGATGCCCGCCCGGCGGACCGGACGGGCATCGTCGACACGGAACGCGGTGCGTTCAGGTTGGGATCAGTTGTACAGCGTCCGGATCAGGGCGTCGTCGGGACTTCGATGTCGCCGCTGATGATCTGCTCCTTGAACGTGTCGAGCTGATCGGCGATGTCATCGATGAACCCACCGGTGGTGGAGTAGCCGACGCCGTCCACCGACAGGTCGAAGACCTGCGTGCCGGCGACGAACTCGTCGCTGCAGAACGCGTCGATGGTGTTGTACGTGGCGACGTCGACCCGCTTCAGCATCGACGTGAGGATGTACGGCTGCAGCTCGGCCGGGACCAGGTTGTACTGGTCGGAGTCGACGCCGATACCCCACACCTCGCCGGGCGCGCCCGCTTCGGCGGCGGCCTGGAAGGCACCGAGACCGGAACCGCCGGCGGCGGAGTAGATCACGTCGGCGCCGCCGTCGTACTGCGCAGCGGCGATCTCCTTGCCCTTGGTCGGGTCGTTGAATCCGCTGAAGTCCGGCGGCTGGCTGATGTAGTTGGTGAGGATCTCGATGTCCGGGTTGACGGCCTGGGCGCCAGCGGCGTAGCCGGCCTGGAACTTCTTGATCAGGTCGTTCTCGACGCCGCCGATGAACCCGATCGTGCCGGTCTGGCTCTTGAGGGCGGCGGCGGCGCCGACCAGGAACGAGCCCTGCTCTTCGGCGAACACGAGCGAAGCGACGTTGGGCGCGTCGACGACGTCGTCGACGATCGTGAAGCTGACGTCGGGGTTTGCCTCAGCGACGGACGTGATCGAATCATGGAACAGGAAGCCGTTGCCCTGGACGAGGCCGGCGCCGGCGTCGACGAGGCCCTGGAGGCGCTCGGCGCGGTCACCCTCGCCGGTCGGTGTCGACTCCTCGAACGTGACGCCGAGATCGGTCTGCGCCTTTTCGAGCGCCGAGGCCGCGGCGTCGTTGAACGACTTGTCGCCGCGACCCGTGACGTCGTACGCCATTCCGACCTGGCAGTCGCCCGTCGGGGCGGTGCTGTCGCCGGGGGCGGCGCTGTCGGCCGGCGCCGTGCTGTCGGACGTCGCCGTGGTGTCGGCCGGGGCCTCGGAACCAGCGGTCGTGTCGGCGGGTGCTGCGGAGCCAGCCGTGCTGTCGGCTGGTGCCAGGGTGTCGCTCGACGAGCTGTCGTCGTCGCTGCCGCATGCCGCGGCCGCGAAGCCGAGCGCGGCGATCGTGCCGAGCGCAAGCACTTTCTTGCTCTTGATCATGGTCTCCCCTTCAAGGATGTCTGACGTGGAATCGTCAGAGTTCACGGTGATCCGCAAAGCTACCAAGCGGTAGATGGCGTTGGGTATCGCCGCGCCGCGACCGCCGGGTGAGTTCATCTCCTCGAAATCTGCGCCCGATCGGAATGGCGTGAAATCCGATGCATTGCCCCGGCTGCGGCCCGATTGGTTCGTATCGTTGAGGGGTCATGTCCGCATCGAACGCCCGCCGTCGCGCCAGTCGCCGCCGGTTCATGATGCGGCGCCTGGTGGCGCTCGTGATCGTCGTGGCGATCGTCGGTATCGGCGTGAAGGCTGTAGGCAGCGTGCTGTCCGACGACGAACCGGTCCTCGGTGCGGAGGAGCCGACCGGTGCCGTCGCATCGACGGGTGACCCGACCGTTCCCGGATCCACCGATCCCGCCGTGTCGGCAGCGGAGTCCACGGTCCCGCCGGACACCGCACCCGAAGACACCGGTCCGCCGTCCGCCGCCAACAAGGCCGAGGTGTACATCGTCGGCGACAGCGATGCGGGCACGTTCGGCCCGTACCTGCAGACGCTGCTCGACGGGACCAACATCGTCGACACCGAACTCAACTACAAGGTGTCGTCCGGGCTGGCCCGCCCGGACTTCTTCGACTGGCCGGCCGAGCTCGCCGCGAAGGTCCCCGAGGTCGATCCCGACATCGTGGTGGCGACGTTCGGCGGCAACGACTCGCAGGGTCTGGCGGTCAAGGACGGCTCGTTCATCGTGTCCGATCCGGTGAACAACGAGGCGGAGTGGACCGAGGAGTACCGCGCCCGGGTCGGCGAGGCGATGGATCTGATGGGCGCGAACGGCGCCACGGTGATCTGGGTCGGTATCCCGAACGACGACAACCCCGAGGTCACGGCGAAGCTGAGGATCCAGGATCAGGCGGTGCGGGCGGAAGCGGCCGAGCGCCCCAATGTCGTGTTCATCGACACGTGGAACCGGTTCTCCGGCCGCGACGGCAACTGGGCCGAGTTCGTGATCGACCCTCGCGACGGCGTCGGCAAGGACGTCCGCGCCGGCGATGGGTTCCACCTCAACACGAACGGCGCCGAGATCCTCGCGCTCGACATCGCCCAAGCCATCCGCGACCAACTCCGCACCGAGGGCGCCTCCATATAAGTTCGTCGGGGCTCACCGCGAGCGACGCTGCCGGGCCGAGGTCGCCCCGACCCGAGGCTTGCTCGCTGGCGCTCGCGGCGCCCGGCCTGCCCTCGCCGCCGATGCGAGACACCGCACGCCACACCGACGTTGAACGACCGACTGTTTACTGCTGTTGGCCGCGGGCTTGGATGGCGGCGCGGCGGGCGGCGACCTGGTCGGGGCTGAAACTCGTGCGGCGCCACGCCCGGCTGTCGCGGGCCTCGATCTCCCATGAATCGTCATCGGAGGTGATCTGCGCGTACGTCGAGCGGATCTGGCGCACGCCGGGCTGGTCGTTGCCGATGATGTCGAGCGCCAGCCGGCGGACGGTCGGGATCAGATCGGCGTGGGGCACCACGTGATTGACGAGCCCGAAGGCGAGCGCCTCGTCGGCGAGCATGAAGTTGCCCGTGAAGCTCATCTCGCGGGCCCGGCGGACCCCGACGGCCTTGGGGAGCAGGACGGTGAGGCCCCATCCGGGCATCACACCGACGCGGGAGTGGGTGTCGCCGAACTTGGCGTGCTCGCTGGCGATCAGGAAGTCACAGTTGAGCGCGAGTTCGAACCCGCCGGTGATGGCGACTCCGTTGACGGCGCCGATCAGGGGCTTGCTGACCCGGGGGAACGGCCCGCGGATGCCATCGCCGTTGCGGCCGCCATCGGCACCGCTGCCGCCGCCGAGATTCCCACCGGACGACCCGAGTTCCTTCAGGTCGAGTCCGGCACAGAACGCCGGATCGGTGCCGGTGAGGATCAGGACGTCGACGTCCGGGTTCGCCTCCGCCTCACGCATCCGCTCGGGCAGGAGCCGCAGCACCGCGCTCGACAGCGCATTGCGCGCCTCGGGCCGGTTCAGCGTGATCGTCGCGATCCGCTCCGACACCTCGAGCAGTACGCAGTCATCCGTCGTCGATCCCTCGGCCATGCCCGATCCTCGCGCACGACGCCGCCCGCTCCCGAAATGTGCCTCGATTCGTGCGCTCAGCGCGCGAATTCGGGCATTTTTCGGGTCGAACGAGGCTATTCGAGGTCTTCGGCGGGGAGGAAGGCGAGTTGCAGGTCGCCGAGCTTCACGAGCGTCGAGGCGATCCAGCCGCCGAGCACGCCGAAGTGGTCGTCGAGCAACGTGCTCGTGCCGTCGGCGACCGTCTCCTCGGCGAGTTCGTACAGACCCTCGTAGGTGATCTCGACCGCGTACTCGATCTCGATGTCGTCCGGGTCGGTCACGGGGTCGGGGTGGGCGATCTCCGCGGTCAGCCCGGCCCGCTCGAGCCGATCGTCGCCGACCAGCGGGCTGTACTCGGGCACCGCCGCGTACAGGGCGCCCGGATCGATCGGCTCGGCCAGCCGTTGCACCCGCAGAACGATCTCCATCTCGATCGCCGGACGCCGTTCCAGTTCCTCTTCGATGTACCACTGGCGGTAGGCCGCCTGACTCCATGACGGCCAGTCGAACGTGATGTGGGCGACGACGCGTGGCGGTTCGCCTTCACCGGGGAGTCCGTAGCTCGTCTCCCACGTGAGGTCGCCGAGGAGGACGTCGGACTGGAAATGTTCCTCGAAGGCCTGCCGTTCGAGGAACGCCGCCTCGAACGCGTCGCGCAGCGCGCTGATCGCATCGGTGAAGACATGGTCCAACATCTGCGCTGGGCAGGCTAACGGCCGCCGGGCCCGGACTGACCAGCCCAGACCGACCAGCCCAGACTGACCCGGCCGGGTACCCGCCTGCCACACTGTCGCCATGGCCTCCGAACAAGCGCCCTCCGCCACATCGCCCGCCTCACCGTTGGTCCTGACCGACATCGCTGACGGCGTCGGCACGCTGACGCTCAACAATCCGGACGAACGCAACACCCTCACCGCCCCGATGGTCGCGGAGATCATCGCCGCGATGGAGGCGTTCGAGGCCGACGAGACCGTCGGGGCGATCGTGGTGACCGGCACACCGCCCGCGTTCTGCGCCGGCGCCAACCTCGGCAACCTCGCCGAGGCGACCGGCGACAGTCTCGGCACCATCTACGAAGGGTTCCTGCGCATCGCCCGCAGTCCGTTGCCGACGCTCGCGGCCGTGAACGGCGCCGCGGTCGGCGCCGGGATGAACCTGGCGCTCGGCTGCGACGTGCGGATCGTGGCCGACCGGGCCAAGCTCGACACGCGATTCCTCCAACTCGGCATCCACCCGGGTGGGGGACACACGTGGATGCTGCGACGGATCGCCGGTCCGCAGGCGGCGATGGCCGCGGTCGTGTTCGGACAGGTGCTCGACGGCGCCGAAGCCGAACGCATCGGACTGGCCTACAAGTGCGTGCCGTCCGATTCGCTGCTCGAAGTCGCCCACGAGTTCGCCGCAGTGGCCGCGTCTGCACCACGGGCACTGGCGATCGAGGTGAAGCGGACGATCCAGGACATGGCCGACATCGACAACCATCCCGACGCCGTGCAGCGCGAACTCGTCCCGCAGCTCTGGAGCACGCAACAACCGTGGTTCGCCGAACGGCTCGCCGCGGTGAAGCAGCGCATCACCAAGAAGTGAGTTCGAGGGCGCTCTACAGGGCGTTCGCGATCGCGCAGAAACGTTACAGAAGTACCTGGCTGGGGTGAACGGCGGTCGACTACGGTCTGAACACGGGGAAAGCAACCGAATCCACAGCGGCCACCGAGTTACCGAAGCTCGGAGCCACAAAGTAGGAGGTAGCCAGATGAGTCAGCGACACCGCACCGCAGAGGTGCCTTTGCCGCCGAAGCAGGAGCTGCGTGCCCACGCCCACGGCGAGCGGCACCGAATCCACGTCGAGCTGCAAAGCGTGACGCATGACGTCTGTTCGGGGCTCGACCCCGCCGACGTCCACGAGCCGGGAGCGGCGTGGAAGCCGATGCATCATCATGACTCCGAGATCGCGAAGAGCAAGCTCGCCAAGCGCGGGCGCTCGAAGCGGCACTGGAAGACCAAGATGTGGAAGCGTCGCACCCAGTTGCGTCGCGAGCGGGCCGAGCAGATGCGCCTCGCCCGAGATCGCGCCGGCTTCGCCACCTGATCGTGTGTGGCCCGGGGCCGATGTGCGGCCCCGGGCCCGACCGATAACAGCGGTCCACCTCTCCCGCCGTCACTGGACGGCGTCGACCCAGGTGCCCATCAGTTCATCGCGTCGGTCGGTCCATTCCTCGGCGGTGATCCCGTAGCGGATGTGGTCCTCCCACACGCCGTTGATCTCGAGGTAGCGCAGCGCGACGCCTTCGTCGCGGATCTTCAACTTCTCGACGATCCGGCGGCTGCGTTCGTTGCGCGGCACGATGCAGATCTCGACGCGGTGGAGCCCGAGCTGCTCGAAGGCGAACTGCAACACCACGACGACGGCTTCGGCGACGTAGCCCTGCCCGGCGTGCGCCTGGTCGATCCAGTAGCCGATGGTCGCCGACTGCATGGCGCCGCGCACCACGTTGTTGATGTTCACCTCGCCGGCGACGTGCTGATCGACGAACAGTCCGAACTGGTAGGCCGTGCCGCTCGCTCGATCCCGGTCGCGCTGCAGGCAGCGCGACGTGAAGGCACCCCGGTCGAGCACGGGATCGGCATGGTGCGGCTGCCGGCTCGGTTCCCACACGGTGAGCCAGTCGTGGTTGCGACGCCGTACCTCGCTCCACTCGCGGAAGTCGTTGGCCGCGAGCGGACGCATCATCACCCGCCGTCCATAGAGGCGCAGCGGCGTCGCCGTCCGGGACGGATGCCGCAGCGACACGTCAGATCACCTTCTCGTCCGCGTCGGGTGCGGTGTCGGTGAGAACGGCGTCATGGAACTCGGCGTCATGCAGCGCCAATCGTCGCATGATCGCGAGCACGATGCAGCACGTGGCGACGATCGTGTCGAGATGGGCGTCGTCGAGGCCCGGGTTGTGCCGACGTTCGGCCGGTGACTCGGCGACGATCGTGCGGAACACCTCGTCGATCCCCGCACGATCGAGCCGGCACGCGGCGGGCAGGTCGATCGATCCGATCTCCACCTGGGCGAGCGAGCGGGCGTGATGACCGGCGAAGACGATCGACGCCGTGGCCGCCACGGCCGGCGCCTCGATCACGACGTCGTCGAGGTGGTCGTGGACGATGCCGAGCGCGTTCGTGAGCGCTGCCGTGGTCGGTGGGTCGCGGCGTTCGAACACGTCGTCGACGAGGGAGAGCGGCCCGATGGGAATGGCGTAGGTGCGGCGACCGGGAAGGCTCGGATCCGTCGCCTCCAGGTCGGTGTGACGGTCGTGGATCGTCACGGTCAGGTCACCGGCGTCGGGGTTCACGCGAGGGTTCACATCGGCGTTCACGTCGGCTCCCCGCGGATCTGTTCGAGCGTCCACGTGCCGACGACGTCGTCGCCGGTGGCGAGGAGGTGGGCGACATGGGCATGGAGGCACTTCACGCCGATCCGGGTGCCGCCGACCCCACCGTACGGTCGCGGTCCCGTGTGGCCCGGTGGGATGGCGGCGTCTCGTTCCGCCGCATAGCGGGCGTGCGTCGCCGCGATCAGTTCGGCGTCGATCTCGCGCTCGGCGCGGTCGACGCCCCCTGCTGCTTCGAGCCGGCTGACCTCGCGCACCAGCGCGGGTGCGACGAGGTAGTAGCGCGTGGGCATCGGGGTGCCGTCGTCGAGGAACGGGTGGTTGCGGACGACGACGGGGTCGCCCGCGTCGTCGCGGACCACCACTTCGAACGCGCCGCGTGGCGGGCGTCCGAGTTGTTCTTCGACCCGCGCCCGGTCGTCCATCAACTCCGGCGGCGGCGAAGGAGGAACAGCACGACGACGAGCGCCACGATCGCCGGCACGAGGCGCTTGGCGATCGAGCTGCCACCGACCTCCATGAGATCGATCGGCTCGGTCGCCGGTCCGTTGATCTTGCGGACCTTGGGGGCCTCGGGCGCCTCGGTGGCGGCGGCGGGCTGGTCGTCGGCCGTGGCGGGCTCGGCGAGCGGCGCCGCGACGGGGTCAGCGGACTCGGCGGCCTTGGGCTCCTCGGCGGGGGCACCGTCGAGGCCCTGCTCGTCGAGCATCTCGTTCAAGTTGTTGGCGAACTGTCCCATCAGCTTGGAGCTGACGTCGCCCATGATCCCCCGACCGAACTGGGCCACCTTGCCGGTGATGTGCAGGTCGGTGGTGACGATCACCCTGGTGCTCGTGGGCGACAGGCTCTCCGCCTTGGCGGTGATCTCGGCGGATGCGTTGCCCCGCCCACCGGTGTCGCGGCCGACGCCCTTGATCGTGGCGGTGTGGTTGGAATCGTCGCGGTCGAGGAAGTTGGCCTCGCCCTTGAACTGGCTGGAGATCGCGCCGAGTTTCACCTTGACGACGCCGCGATAGACCTCACCCTCGACCTCCTGGAGCTCGGCTCCGGGGAGGCAGGGCGCGATGCGCTCGATGTCGGTGAGGATCGTCCAGGCCTCGTCGATCGGTCGATTGACGGTGAACTCGTTGATCAGTTGTTCTGCCATCGGCGGAGGTCCTCTGCGGTGTCGATATCGGCGGGTGAGCCAGAGCACGCTACTTCACGGACCAGATCGGGTCGAATGCGCATCAGCGCCCGAGCGCCCTCGTCGCCGCTCTCGGGCAGCAGGTGCCAGACCGAACGGTCGAGGCCGACCGGGTTGCCTCGTCGTCCGGCGTAGGTCGCGACGGCGATCGGGCCGGGGGCATCGGCGACGGTGCGCCAGGCGTCCGGTGTGATGAAGGGCTGGTCGGCGAGGCCGATCACGACGCGGTCGGCGCCCAGGGCGTCGGCGGCGTCGAGGGCGGTCCGCACGGACGTGATCTGGCCGTCGGCCCACCGGTCGTTCGCGACGACGGTTGCACCGGCGACCTGCTCGCCGATCTGCTCAGGGGGCGGCGACCACGAACCCGTCACGATGACGATCGGGCCGATCCGGGCGTCGCCGACGTGACGAAGGGCACGTTCGAAGA
The DNA here is from genome assembly GCA_963752815.1 of Ilumatobacteraceae bacterium. Taxonomy (GTDB): domain Bacteria; phylum Actinomycetota; class Acidimicrobiia; order Acidimicrobiales; family Ilumatobacteraceae; genus Sva-07. The sequence goes on from CAVVZI010000015.1 coordinate 1,596,484, forward strand.
CCGATTCGGCGGGCTCGACCGCCGTGGCGCGCAAGCTGGCCTCGAGCTTGTGGGTGCCGTCGAGTTGGTCGAATCGGGCTCCGGCGCCGCCCGCGAGCAGCGCCGCCACAACGGTTTCGTGGCGTTCGGACGGCATCTGATCGGCGGCGTCCACGCGCCCATTCTGCCGCGCCGCAAACCGGCGCGAGCGGCCTGGATCGGCTCGCGAACGACGGGACGGTGGCGCGCGGATGTCAAGAAGGTGACGAAAAAGCTGCTTCCGCGCTTGATTATTGCAATTACGTGACGATAAGTTATCGAACTGTCATGACGGCGGGGTTCGTCGTGCCACCGGGCGCGAGAGATCAGCGCCCGACCACACCTTCACCATGATGCCCAACACACCACATCTTCAAACACGCCGTGCCATGAATCGGTCGCTCGTCGCGATCGTGCTCTCGCTGATCGGGCTGCTGGCCATGGGAACCGGTCCGGCGCACGCCGCCGGTCTGCCCCGCAATGCGCTGGCGATGGACGTCGTCGCTTCGGCCAACCAGGCGCTCGCCGCCCTCGACCAGTTCGCGATGACCAGCGATCCGGCCCAGTACCTCGAGTTCCGTGTCGATCGTGACGCCACGGCCGCGCTCGCCGCGGTCCAACTCGGCTACGACGTCCCGTCGATGGTGCAGGCCTGGAGCTCGACATCGATCGATCATCAGCGCGCCGTGCTCGCCGCCATGAGCCAGGTCGGGGTGCCGTACCGCACGAACACCAGCAAAGAGGGCGTCGGCTTCGACTGCTCCGGGTTGACCACCTACGCGTGGGCCCGTGCCGGCGTCACGTTGGTGCGCCAGAGCGGGTCGCAGATCAAGGCGGCGGCGCCGGTCGACCGGAGCACCGCGAAGGCCGGCGACCTCGTGTACTACCCCGGTCATGTGATGATGTATCTCGGCGTGGGCGACGCGATCATCCATTCCGTGCAGACCGGGCGCACCGTCGAGATCGACACGATCTCCGGTCGCAAGACCGGCTCGGTCCGCTTCGGCGACCCCGCCCCCGCCTGACCCCCGAAACCCTGCCGCCCGATACCCCTGCCGAGGGAAGCGCCAGCGACGAGGCAGACGCTCGGCCCCTCCTCGACCTCTGGCACTCCTGCCGAGGGAAGCGCAGCGACGAGGCAGATGCTCGGCCGACCTCGACCGCCACGACGAGACTCGCCGTGAGGCCGAGCCAATCAGACGAATGGATGGCGCCGCTGGCGTCCCGCAACGACGGCACCCGTCGTCCCGTGCGCTGGGCGATGATCTCCGCGCAGATCGACACGGCCGTCTCCTCCGGCGTGCGGGCGCCGATGTCCAGGCCGATCGGCGAATGGAGCCGGTCGAGTTCGACCGCGTCGGTGACCCCGGCCTCGGCGAGACGTGCCATGCGTTGGTCGTGGGTGCGCCGGCTGCCCATCACACCGATGTAGCCGACCCTGGTGGCGAGCGCGCCGACGATCGCGGGAACGTCGAACTTGGAGTCGTGCGTCAGCACGCACACCGCGTCGCGGGGTCCGAGCGTGTCGCCGCGATCGTCGAACACCGGCGACGGCCAGGTGACGAGCACCTCGTCGGCCATCGGGAAGCGGCGGCGGGTGGCGAACACCTCGCGCGCGTCGCACACCGTGACCCGGTAGCCGAGCACCTTGGCCACACGGGCCAGCGCGGCGGTGAAGTCGACCGCACCGAAGATCCACATCTGCGGGGGCGGCCCATGCGACTCGATGAACACGCGAACGGTCGGCTGATCGACGAGGTCCTCCGGCGTGGTCTGGCCTTCCGGTCCGTAGTGCCGGATCCCCGAGGCCGCCGCCTCCATCTCGGCCAGGGCATCGCGCGTCACCACCCGGTCGAGTTCCGGGTGTCCGAGCGTGCCCTCGGGCTCGCCCCCGGCGCCGACGAGGATCTTGGCCCCGACGTTCGGACCGTCGATCACGGTCGCCAGCGCGACCGGCTGCTCCGCCCGCAGCGCCGCCGCGAACCGTTCGAAGATGGTCACCAGTCGAGCGCTTCGATGAACAGGTGGATCGTGCCGCCACAGGTGAGGCCCACGGCGAACGCCTCGTCGTCGGAGTAGCCGAACGTCACGACGCCGGGCTCGCGTTCGCCCGCCAGCACGGCGAGCGCTTCGCCGACGACGGCGCCTTCAACGCATCCACCGCTCACGCTGCCCGCCACCTCGCCGGAGTCGGTGACCGCCATCGCCGCGCCGGGCAGCCGCGGGCCGGAGCCCTCGACGTCGACGACGCGAGCGATCGCCACACGGTGACCGTCCTGCTGCCAGCGGGCGATGTCGTCGAGCAGTTCACGCATGTGCATGCCTCCTGTCGTTCACGGCTCGGCGATCACCCGAGCGAGTTGGTCCAACGCGTCGAGCGAATGACCCTCGACGAAACGGTCAACGTAGGGGAGGGCGGCCGCCATTCCCCGCGCCAGCGGCGCGTAGCCCGGCGTGACCTTCAGCGGGTTGACCCAGATCAGCCGGTGCGTCACCCGTTGCAGGCGCTGCATCTGCTCGGCGAGCAGGTCGGGATCACCGCGGTCCCATCCGTCGGACATGATCACCACGATCGAGTTGCGGGCGAGGCCGCGCACGCCCCACTCGTCGTTGAACGTCCGCAGTCCGGCGCCGAGCCGCGTCCCGCCGCTCCAGTCGCTGACCCGCGTGCCGGCAGCCTGCAACGCAACGTCGGGATCGCGGCTCGTGAGTTCCCGGGTGACCCGGGTCAGGCGGGTGCCGAGGGCGAACGCCTCGACCTTCTGGCGCCCGGCCACGGCCGCGTGCACGAACCGGAGCAGCGCCCGCGCGTACGGCTCCATCGAGCCGCTCACGTCGAGGACGAGGACGAGTCGACGCAGACGGGTCGCCGGCGCCCGGTACTTGCGGCGGGCCGGCTCGCCACCGGCGCGCAGGGAAGCGCGCACGGTCTCGCGGATGTCGGGGTGGCGCGTCGCCCGGCGCGTCGCTTCGAGCCGTAGCGACGCGCGCGGCGAGCCCACGAGCCGCAGCTCCGACATCAGTGCCTGGGCGTGGGCCAGTTCGTCGTCGTCGTAGGCGGCGAAATCCTTGTGGCGCAGGACCTCGGAGGCCGAGAAGCGCAGCTCGATCGTTTCGTCGTCGCTGGCCTGTCCCGACGAGTCGTCATCGTCGTCGGTGCTGTCGTCGTCGGTGTCGACGGCGAGCGTGAGATGGATCGGCTCGGGCTCGACCAGATCCGCCTGGCCGGAACGTCCCTCGAAGAACACGGCGAAGGCCCGGTCGTACGGCTCGATGTCCTCCGGGCGCCGGATCAGCGTCGCCCGCCCGGCCCAGTACACGCCGTCGCGTTGTTCGAGACCGACCGCGCAGAGCGCGTCGGCGTAGGCGTGGGTGGAACTCGACGGCACCCGCAACCCGAGCCCGCGGAGGACCTGGCCGAACGCCACGGCGATGTCGGCCGGGTCGCTGCGCACCGTCGCCACCGGACTACCGCTCACCCGTGGGCGAGCCCCTTCTCGAACGCCTGCTTGACCCCCTGCTTGACGAGGTCGGCGATCCCGTGCTGTTCGATCCGCTTGCCGTCTTCGCGGTACTTGATCACCGCACCCAACGTGTTGGCCACGACGGTCTCGTCGAGCTCGGTCGCGCCGAGCCGGCCGAGGGCCATCGCCCAGTCGATCGTCTCGGCGACACCCGGCGGCTTGTAGAGGTTGAGTTCGCGCATCGCCTCGACCGCACCGGCCACCTGCCGCGCGAGCACGTCGGTGACGGCCGGAACACGGAGCTTCACGATCGCGACCTCGCGTTCGAAGTCCGGATGCTCCACCCAGTGGTACAGGCAGCGGCGCTTCAGCGCATCGTGCACGTCGCGGGTGCGGTTCGACGTGAGCACGACGATCGGCGGCCGGCCGGCCTCGAACACGCCGATCTCGGGCACGGTGATCTGATAGTCGGACAACACCTCGAGCAGGTAGGCCTCGAATTCGTCGTCGGCGCGGTCGATCTCGTCGATCAACAGGATCGGTGGTGGCCCGCTGACCGGTTCGATCGCCCGCAGCAGCGCCCGCTTGATCAGGAAGCGCTCGCCGTACAGCTCGGCTTCGAGGTCGTCGGCCGTGCGCGAGGACGACTCGCCGGTGACCTCGGCGGCACGGAGGTGGAGCAGCTGGCGGGCGTAGTCCCAGTCGTAGACCGCCTGGGCGACGTCGATGCCCTCGTAGCACTGGAGGCGGATCAGCTCGCCGCCGGTCATCCCGGCGAGCGCCTTGGCGAGTTCGGTCTTGCCGACGCCGGCCTCGCCCTCGAGCAGCAGGGGCCGGCGCAGCGACATCGCCAGGAAGACCGCCGTCGCGATCCCCTCGTCGGGGAGGTATCCCTGCGCGGCGAGCGATGCGGCGACGTCAGCAGGGCTCATGCGCCGACGATACCCGTCCAGGTGTCGGGTATTTCAGGTCGTCGGGTGTTTGGTGCAGGGCGTGGGTGCTCGAAATACCCGACCCACGCGGGTCAGGGGCGGGCGTAGTCGTAGAAGCCGCGACCGGACTTGCGGCCCATCAGGCCCGCCTCGACCATGCGCGACAGCAGCGGCGGCGGCGCGTACAGCGGCTCCTTGAACTCCTCGTAGAGGCTCTGGGCCACGGCGAGCGTCGTGTCGAGGCCGATCAGGTCGGTCAGGTGGAGCGGACCCATCGGATGGTTGCACCCTTCGACCATGCCGGTGTCGATGTCCTCGGCGGTCGCGAAGCCCGACTCCATCATGCGGATCGCCGACAACAGATAGGGGATGAGCAGCGCGTTCACCACGAAGCCGGCCCGGTCCTGCGAGCGGATGACCTTCTTGTTCAGCACGTCGATGGCGAACGCCTCGGCCCGGGCGGTCGTGTCGGGCGACGTGAGCAGGCTCGTGACCACCTCGACGAGGCGCAGCACCGGCACGGGGTTGAAGAAGTGGATGCCGATGACCTGTTCGGGACGTTTCGTGGCCATACCGAGCTTCATCACCGGGATCGACGACGTGTTCGAGGCCAGGACCGCCTGCTCGTCGACGACCACCTTGTCGAGCGCGGCGAACACCTCGGTCTTGAGCCGCTCGTCCTCGATCACCGCTTCGACGACGAGCTGACGGTCGGCCAGGTCGTCGAAGTCGGTGGTGAAGGTGAGCCGTGCGACCGCGGCATCACGTTCCGCCTCCGACAGCTTGCCCGACGACACGCCACGGTCGAGCGAGGTGAGCACGCGGGCGCGCCCGCGTTCGGCGGCCGCGGCATCGATCTCGCGGACGACCACGTCGAGCCCGGCGCGGGTGCAGACCTCGGCGATACCGGCGCCCATCAGGCCGCAGCCGACGACGCCGATGCGGGACGGTGCGGGTGACGGGGTGGACGCAGGAGTCGGGGATGCGGACATCCCGACATCATGTCCGATGCGCCCGCCGGGTGTCACATGCGTCTCACACGCGCAGGCCGGCTCCCATCAGGTCGACGAAGTTGTCATGGTAGAAGGCGTGCCGGGCCGCGGCGGAGGTGTCGGTCATCGACGCTTCGAACCGCTCGATCGGTCGCCGCCCACCTTCCACGTGCGGGTAATCGGACGAGAACAGGCACACCTCGGGCCCGGCCTGTTCGATGATCCAACCGACGTCCTCGGTCGGGTACGGCGTGGCCCTGATCTGACGGCGGACGTAGTCGCTCGGTCGCATCGACAGCTGTTGCAGCCGTTCCTCGTGGCGGACGAACGCGTCGAAGGCCGACTCCATCTGGCGCATCCACGAGGGAAGCCAGATCGCGCCCTGCTCGATCACGCCGATCTTGAGGGCCGGGAAACGTTCGAGCACGCCGTCGAAGATCATCGTCGCCAGCGTCTGCGCGGGCGGGACGGGGATGCCCATGTAGTCGACCGAGCGGAAGTTCTCCTCGCCTCCGTGGAAGTCGGGCGGGATCGGCAGCCCGTTGACGAAGTAGTTCGGGTCGATCAGATCACCGGTGCCACCGACGTGGAACACGATCGGGACGCCGGCCTCGGAAGCCGCAGCCCACACGCCGTCGAGGCCGCGATGGCTCGGTGAGTGGCCGGGCGGGCAGCTCGACGCGACCAGCAGCGCGGCGGCACCCATCTCGATCGCCTCAGCCGCCAACGCCGGCGCGCGGTCGAGGTCGGCGAGCGGCACGTAGAGCGTCGACAACAGCCGGTCGTCGACGGCACAGAACTCGACCATGCCGCGGTTGTGTGCACGCGCCGCGCCGACCGCCAGCTCGAGGTCGCCCGAGTGCTCCCAGTCACGCAGCCGACCGTTGTGGAACGTGTTGAACACGAGCTGGCTGGCGAAGCCGAGGAGATCGAGGGCGCGGGGCCGGTCGTCGGCCACGAACGCGCCGGTGGCGGCGAAGTTCTTGCGGAGCATGATCTCGTCGGCCTCACTGGCCCGCTGCTCGTCGGAGGAGAGCCGCGCCACGAGACGGTCGAAGGCGGCATCGAGGTCGTCGGTGCGCTGCAGGTCGTCGGTCTGGCGGAGTTCGTTGCCTCCGGGATACCGCAGCGGTTCGAGGCGGTCGCGGACCTCCGGATCGGCGTGATCACGCAGCCAGTTCGGCGTCTCCATGATGTGGGCGTCGGCGTCGTGCACGATCAAGCCCGTCGAGTTGTAGGCCATGACCAAGTGTGTCAGGTCGTGAATCGCGGCCCGGCACCGATGCACGGCCGGAGCGTGGCAGCCATGATGAGCGGGTGACGGAGATCCGCATCCACGCGCCCGATGCGGAGCAGGTGTGGGTGGTGATCGACGGCGTCGACCGTCCGCTCACGCCGATCGGGCCGATCTGGCGGGGGTCGGTCCCGGACGGCACCCGCTACGGGATCCGGGCTTCCGGTGACCCGGCACGGCGCTTCGACCGCAGTCGTGTGCTGATCGATCCGCACGCGACCGCGGTGTGGTTCGACGCCGCGCACGATCGCGAGCTGGCGCGGCCCGGCCGCCGACCGCCGGCCGGCGCGTCCGCGTTGGCGGTGGCGACCCACTGGCCCGCCCGGCACCCCGCGCGTCCGACGACGCGCCCGCTCGTCGTCTACGAGGCCCACGTGCGGGGGCTCACGATGGGCCGGGACCGAGCCGACCGGGGCACGTTCGTCGCCGCCGTCGACGAACTCGATCGGCTCGCCGACCTGGGCGTGAGCGTGCTCGAACTGCTGCCGGTGCACGCCTTCGATCCCGACGAGGCGAACTACTGGGGGTACATGCCGGTGGTGTTCGGCGCGATCCACGGGCCGTACGGATCGTCCGAGGTCGCCGCCGCGGACGAGTTGGCTGCGCTCACGGCCGCGGCGCACGAACGCGACATCGAGGTGTGGCTCGACGTCGTGTTCAACCACACGACCGAGGAGGACGAGCACGGGCCGCTGTACAACCTGCGTGGCCTCGCCGACGGCGACTACTACGTGCTGCACGCGGATGGCTCGTACCTGAACGATGCCGGCACCGGCAACACCATCGACGCGAGGTCGCCGGCGGCGCAGGAGCTGATCATGGAGGGGCTCGATCGCCTCGCCGATCTCGGCATCGACGGGTTCCGGTTCGACCTGGCCGGTGTGCTCGCCCGCGATCCGATGTTCGTGCGCCGCATCGGCGACTGGGCGATCGCGCGGGGGGTGCGCGTCGTGGCCGAGCCGTGGGATCTGGCGCAGTACCTGCTCGGACGCGCCTTCCCGGATCCGCGCTGGATGCAGTGGAACGATCGTTTCCGTGACGACATGCGCGGCTTCCTGCGCGGCGAGCCGGGCCTCGTCGCGGCGGTGATGCGCCGGCTCGAAGGGAGTCCTGACCTCTTCGACGAGCCGATGCGCAGCGTCAACTTCCTCACCGCGCACGACGGGTTCACGATGTACGACCTGGTGGCCTACGAACACAAGCACAACGAGGCGAACGGGTGGCACAACATCGACGGCACCGATCATCACCGGTCGTGGAACGGCGGCTGGGAAGGCGACGACGGTGTGCCCGAGTCGGTGATCGACATTCGGCGGCGCCAGATGCGCAACGCGATGTGCCTGCTCCTGCTGTCGCACGGGGTGCCGATGTTCGTCGCCGGCGACGAGTTCGCCCGTACCCAGCACGGCAACAACAACCCGTACAACCAGGACAACGAGACGTCGTGGATCGACTGGACCCGGCGCGATGACTTCCTCGCCCACGAGGCCTTCGTCGGCCGTCTCGTCGCGTTCCGCGCCGCCCACCCGATCGTGTCGTGCGAACCGGCGTGGTGGGGCGACCGGGTCGAATGGTTCGGCGTGTCGGGTCCGCCCGACACGTCGGGATCGTCGCGCACGCTGGCGTGGCACCTGCCGGGTCTGTACGTGATGGCCAACATGTGGTGGGAGCCGCTCGATTTCGAGATCCAGGTGCCGGGGCGATGGCGCTGTTCGATCGACACGACCGAGCCGACGGGCTTCGTCGAACCCTCCGAGTCCGCGACTGCGGGCCCGACCGTGCGGGTGCAGGGCCGCAGCATCATCGTGCTCGTGCCGGACGATTGAACCCGTCGGGTTGTCTACGGTACGGGGATGGATCTCGGGATTGCGGGCAAGCGGGCGGCGGTGGCGGCGGCGTCGTCGGGGCTGGGGCTCGCGTCGGCGGCGGCGTTGGCGGCCGAGGGCGCGACGGTGGCGATCTGCGGGCGTGACGAGAAGCGGCTCGAGGCCGCTGCCGTCACGGTCGGCCACGGGTGCATCCCGATCGTCGCCGACGTCGGCACCGCGGACGGAGCGGCCGGGTTCATCGAGGCGGCGACCGGGGCGCTCGGCGGTATCGACATCCTCGTGCCGAACGGCGGCGGTCCGCCGGCGGGCAACTTCGAGACGACACCCGTCGATCGGTATCCGGCCGCCCTCGACGCGAACCTGCTGGCGATCGTGGCGATGTGCAAGGCCGCGGTGCCGGCGATGCGGGAGCAGGGTTGGGGTCGGGTGGTGGCGATCACGTCGCTGTCGGTCCGTCAACCGATGGCCAACCTCATCCTGTCGAACACCGCCCGCGCCGGCGTCACGGCGTTCCTCAAGACCCTCGCGCTCGAGGTGGCGGCCGACGGTGTCACCGTGAACACGGTGCAACCCGGTCTGCATCGAACGCCACGGGTGGAGCAGCTGTACGGCGGCGAGGCCGCCGACGGCATGCGGATGGGCGACGCCGCCGACTTCGGTGCCGTGGTGGCGTTCCTGTGCAGCGAACAGGCCCGGTTCACGACCGGCGTGCAGTTACACGTCGACGGTGGGACGTACGCCGGCCTGCTCTGAACCGGTCTGTTCCGAGTCGGTCTGTTCCGAGTCGACCGGCGCGGCATTGGCCCGGCGCCGATCCCAGTAACGCTCGATGCGGTTCCACAGGAGGAACGACAATCCGACGACGGCGAATCCGGCCAGCCCGTCGGCGAAGTAGTGCTCGCCGAAGTACATCAGTGCCGTGACCATCATCAGCGGATAGAGCAGCATCAGCGCCCGGAGCCACCAGTTCTTCACCCACTTGAAGCAGAACACCACGACGAACAGGGCGAACGCACAGTGCAGCGACGGCATGGCGGCCATCTGGTTGGCCCAGTCCCGTCCCGTGTCCCACGCCTTCACGAACGAGCCGAGACCGATGTGCCGCCAGCCGTTGCCCGTCGGTCGCCGCAGCGGCGGGAGGGCGTCGAGGTGCAGGCCCTCCCCGTTCTTGCCGCCTGCCGCCATCCATGGTGGCGCCGTCGGCAGGAGGACGAACATGGTGCAGGCGACGAACAAGACGGTGGCGAAGCGTCGCATGTAGCGGCTCCACTGGTGCCGGTTGACGACGTACAGCGTGGCGATCACGACCGGCGGGACGATGAAGTGCGAGTAGTAGACGACCGACCCGACGACGTCGTACCACCGGACGCTGTTGGGACCTTCGTAGAAGTGGTACTGCAACCAGACGGTCGGGTCGTGGCCGAAGAAGATGACACGGTCGATGTTGCGCACCGACTCGACCTGGATCGGCATGCCGAGCCGGTCGGCGATGCCGCGACTCTCGTCGTAGGCCACCCACATCAGCACGAACAGCCCCGCGTCGCGAGCGAGGCGCAACCAGTCCTGCCACGGCCGACCGATCGTGGCGACGATCAGGAACAGCACCACCGAGAGCAGGACGGAGATGCGGTCGATGATGATGCCGCGCTCGATGAACCACCAGACGTAGGCGGCGCCGTACAAGCCGATCAGGACGAAACGGATCCGCCGCCAGGTTCTCTCGTCCATCCCCCACAGCACCCGCCCCCCGAGCGGCCTCGCGCGGCACGTTCTCGTGAACTTCTTGCGTACCCACGGGCGCGAGAAGTTCACGAGAACGAGTGTCAGGAACGGTGTCCGTCGGTGCGTCGGCGTCGATGGGCGGGGACGACATCGGACGCGACGTTACCCGGCGTTCACCTGTCGTCTACTTCGGCCGGCCGCGTGTTCACGCGGCGTTCAGGGCGTGGTTCAGCTCGTGGCGGCTTGGAGGGCGCGCCGCGTGAGGACCTTGGCGAGGTGCTCGCGGTATTCGATGCTCGCGTTGAGATCGGCCTGCGGCGACGCCTCGGCGGTGGCCAGTTCGGCGGCCTCCTCGATCGACGAACCGCTCGACAGCGCGGCGGACACGCTCGTGGCCAGCACGGGTGTCGCGCCCATGTTGACGAGCGCCACCCCGGCGTCACCGTTGCTGCGCCACGCCGCGACGCCGACGATCGCCCAGTCCTGGGCCCGACGGTTGAACTTCTGGAAGCTCCACCCGGCTCCGCTGCGCTTCGGGACCCGGATCTCCGTGAGGATCTCGTCGGGCGCGAGGGCCGACTCGAAGAACGTCTTGTAGAAGTCGGTGGCGGCGATCTCGCGGGTGCCGTTCGGGCCCTGGGCCACGTAGGTGGCGCCGAGTGCGAGCGTCGTCGCGGGAAGATCGGAGGCGGGGTCGGCGTGGGCGATCGAGCCGCCGATCGTGCCGCGGTGACGGACCTGGGGGTCGCCGACCTGGCCGGCCGCGTGCGCGAGCAGCGGGACGTGCTCCTGCAGGAGCGCCGAGGTCTCGACGTCCATGTGGCGGGTCAGGGCGCCCACCGCGATGTGGTCGCCGCCGTCGCGGATGTACGAGAGATCGGTGAGGCGACCGATGTCGATCAGGACGGCCGGCTGGGCGAGGCGGAGCTTCATCATCGGCAGCAGGCTGTGGCCGCCGGCGATGAACTTGGCCTCGTCGCCGTGTTGGCCGACGAGGCTGATCGCCTCCTCCGCCGACTCGGCACGGACGTAGTCGAATGCTGCAGGGATCACAGGGTGCCTCCAGGAGTAACGGCGGTGAACGGGTTGCTCATCGGCTTCACGCCGACGCTGCGGCGAGGACCGACTTCACGATGTTGTGGTAGCCGGTGCATCGGCACAGGTTGCCTTCGAGGCCGAGGCGCACGTCCTGTTCGGTCGGATGCGGGTTCTCGAGGAGCAGGCTGCTCGCCGCCATGACCATGCCCGGCGTGCAGTAGCCGCATTGCAGTCCGTGGTTCTCCATGAACGCCTGCTGCATCGGGTGCAGGGTTCCGTCAGCGGCCGCCATGCCTTCGATGGTGCGCACCTCCTGACCGTCGGCCTGCACGGCGAGCACGGTGCAACTCTTCACGGCCTCACCGTTCAGGTGGATCGAGCAGGCACCGCACGACGACGTGTCACATCCGATGTTGGTACCCGTCAGGCCGGCGTGCTCACGGATGTAGTGCACGAGCAGGGTGCGAGGCTCGACATCGTGCGACTGCGTTGTTCCGTTGATGGTGATCGTGACTTCCACAGCATCCCCTCGTGTGGTTCGTGTTCGGACTGACGTGCGGCATTCATCATGCCTCATCCGTGGCGGCGTCCTGGCACGCAGGCACCCGGTTCACGAGACGATGGTCGAGAAGTCCTTCACGGCGAGCACGATCAGGAACCCGATGATCACGATGCCGAAGATCGTGTAGTGCCAGCGCTTCGAGTGGTCGGCGCGCCAGAAACGACGGATGCTGAACGTGATCGACACGATGGCCAGCATGCCGATGGTCAACCCGATGACCGGGCCGACGCCCTTGGCGACCCCGATGAGCGGGAGCACGAACGGGAAGAAGATGTACATCAGCACGCATCGGCCGGCGCTGATCAGGATCGACTTCTGGAACGCCGAGTGGGCTTCGTCGGCCGTGGCGGTCCGGCCTTCGGGGAGGCGCAACAGCTTGCGCATGAACCGATCGGCGGAACTGGTCGACGGCGCGACCCGCGGCTCGGCCGGCCGCGTCTGGTCAGGAGGAACGATCTCGGTGCTCATCGCCGGACAGGACGGTACGTGGCCACGACAGCAGGCGCAACTTCATCCGGTAGATCGACCACGGCGACGGCGCCGGCCCCCGTCAGTTCGTCCTCGGACCCGAATCCCCAGGTGACCCCGATGCAGTCGATGCCGTTCAGCAGTGCACCTTCGACGTCGTGATCGCGGTCGCCGATCATCACCACGTGCGGGCCCGGCTCGATGCCGAGTTCGCCGAGGGCGAACGTGATCACGTCGGCCTTCGTGCGCCGCCCGGAACCGATGTGGACCGAGGCCCCGGCCTGGACCGCGAACGCATCGGTGAAACCGAAATGTTCGACGATGCGCACCGCGGTGTGCTGGGGCTTCGCGGTGGCGAGGGCGAGGACGTAGCCGGCCGCGGCGAGCGCCGCGATCATCTCGGCGACCCCTGGATACACCTCGTTCTCGAACAGGCCGACGTCCTCGTAGCGGACTCGGTAGGCCTCGACGACACGGGCGACGTCGTCGGGCGGGATCCCGAGTGTCGGCAGGCCGATCTCGAACGGCGGACCGATGACCGATCGCACCTCTTCGTCGGTGGGGGGTGGATACCCGCATTCGCGGAACGCGTGCTGGAGCGACCGGCCGATGCCGAGGGAGGAGTCGCTGAGGGTGCCGTCGAGGTCGAGCAGCACATGCGTGCGTCGATCGATTTCGGGAGGAGAAGTGGTCATGGAGAGGCAACGGTCGATCCGGTCGGCGTCGGTGCCGACGGCGATGATCGCCGGGGTGGGGGTGCGATCACGGTAGCGGCTCGTCGTCGCTCGCGAACGTTCCGTCGGTGGCCCGAAATGCGACATCGCCACCTGCGTTCGTCCGCCCGAACGCAGGTGGCGCATGCCGTTCCGGGAGTGCGACGCGTCCGCTTCGCCGCAGCCCGAGCCCGCCCGATGGTGTCGGATCGTGCCCCTGTGTTGGTGATCGGTTTACAGGAGTACCGAACCCGCTTCGTGATACATCGAAGATCGAAATCTTCGACGGTGATCGCACACGCCGCCCGACGTGCGCGAAGACCGTTGCCATCATGGCGTCGCGTCGCGGGCGCGACAATGCAAGCCGGACGATCGGGACTGATTCGGGACTGGTCCCCTGAACCGGATGAGGGGCGGCGGATCAACGACCGCGACGGACCGCGGCGGATCAGCGACCGTGGAGGAACTGGCGGATCAGCGGCTCGTAGTGCTCGAGGGGGTTGCTGACGTAGTCGGCGTCGAAGGCCGTCTGGTCGTACTTCGCGCAGAATTCCTCGGTGTGGTCGAAGTACGGCGAATCCCGGTACTGCTCGCGGGCGTTCTGGTCGAGGCCGATGTAGTGCCAGAAGTAGTAGCCCTGGAACGCACCGTGGTGCTTGACCATGAAGTGGTTGGCCTCGGACACGAACGGCTTGAGGATGCAGGCGGCGATGTCGGGGTGGTTGAACGGGCTGAGCGTGTCGCCGATGTCGTGGAGGAGCGCGCACAACACGTACTCGTCGTCGCGCCCGTCGCGCTCGGCGCGGGTGGCGGTCTGCAGGCTGTGTTCGAGCCGGTTCACCGGGAAGCCGCCATGGTCGATCTCGAGATCGCGCATGAGCTGGATGACCCGGTCGGCGACGAACGACTGCGTGATGTTGAGCTGCGGCGTGATGATCGCCCAGTCCTCGGCCGTCGATTCCTCGAACGATTTGAACTTCGCCCGCGGATGCTCAGCGTCCTCGGTTGCGGTGTCGCGTTCGGCGATGTCGGTCATGACTGCTCCCTCCAACCTGTCGCGTGGGGTCAGGCACCGCGCAACAGGTCGAATGCTACCCGTGCTGACCTGTTGCGTCGTGCCTGACCCCACGCAACAGGTTCACCCTGCGGCTTGGATGGCTCGCCAGACTTTTCGGCGGTGGCGGGCATGTCGATGTGGCGGACGCCGAGGTGGCTCACGGCATCGACGACGGCGGACTGCACGGCGGGGGTCGACCCGATCGTGCCCGATTCGCCGATGCCCTTGGCGCCGAGCGGGTTGAGGAACGTCGGGGTCTCCATGTGGACCACCTCGAAGCTCGGGAGTTCCGCGGCCGAGATCATCCCGTAGTCGGCGAGGTTCGACGTGACCGGGTTGCCGTCGTCGTCGTACCGGACCTCTTCGAGCAGCGCTTGCGCGGTCCCCTGGGCGATGCCGCCGTGGATCTGGCCCTCGAGCAGCATCGGGTTGAGGACGCGTCCCGCGTCGTCGCAGGCGATCTGGCGGAGATGCCGCACTTGACCGGTCAGGGTGTCGACCTCGACGACCGACACGTGAGCACCGAACGGGAACGAGGCACCGCTGCCGCTGTAGACGGTGTCGATCGTCAGCGGATCGTCGTCCTTCGACGATGCGGCGAGCTCGGCCCAGGTCTTCGACACGGTCGGGGTGCCGGCCACGTGGAACGCGCCGGCGTCCTTGTCGAGCACGATGTCGGCCTCGTCGGCTTCGAGGAGGTCGGCGGCCAGTTTCTGGGCCTTCTCGACGAGCTCGACAGCGGCCTTGTTCACCGCCGATCCACCGTGCTGGAGCGAGCGCGAACCCATCGTGCCGCCGCCCGCGGGTACGAGGTCGGTGTCGCCCCACACCAGGGTGATGCGATCCATCGGGATGCCGGTCCGCTCGGTGGTGATCATCGACCAGGCCGTGTCGTGCCCCTGACCGTGGGGTGAGGTGCCGGTGTACACGGTCGCCGAGCCGTCGTCGTGCACCTCGATCTTCGCGTTGTCACCCGCCGGCGGGACGCCGCCGGTGATCTCGACGTACACGCTGACGCCGATGCCGAGTTGCTTGTCGTCACCCGACTCCCGACGCTTGGCCTGCTCGGCACGGAGTTCGGTGTAGCCCGCCGCGTCGAGGGCTTTGTCGAGCGCGGTCTCGTAGTCGCCGACGTCGTAGGTCTGGCCGATCGTGGTGGTGTACGACTCGAGGAACTTCGGGATCAGGTTGATCCGCCGCACTTCGGCGGCGTCCATGCCGATCTCGGCGGCGAAGATGTCCATGCCGCGTTCGATCGCCGCAGTCGCCTCGGGGCGACCGGCGCCGCGGTAGGCGACGATCGGCGTCGTGTTCGTGACGACCGACGTGGTGCGCACCTCGATGTTCGGGATGGCGTACACCCCCGACGACATCGGGCGGGTCATGAACGGCGCGAGGACGGCGCCGACCTCGACGAAGCCGCCGCAGTCCTGGATGGCATGAAGTTGGTAGTGCGTGACCTTGCCGTCGCGGCTGCCGCCGAGCGTGACGTTTTGCAGCTGGGCGCGACCGTGGCCGAGCGCCATCATCGACTCGCTCCGGGTCTCGCGCCACTTGACCGGTCGGCCGATCCGCTTGGCGATCGGACCGAGCAGGAGTTCTTCCGGGTACGAGCCGATCTTGGCGCCGAACCCGCCGCCCACATCGGGCGTCAGGACGCGCACGTCGGCGGCGTCGACCCCGTTGACGGCGACGTAGGTGTCCTTGATTCCCTGGGCGTGCTGGGTCGACACCCACTGGTGGAGGCGACCGTCGATCCAAGCGGCGGCCGCGCCACGAACCTCGAGCGGGCACGGGGCGACGCGCTGGTTGAGGAAGCGGCCGGAGACCGTCACCTCGCAGTCGGCGAAGTACTCGTCGGCTGCCGTGTTCTCGGGCATGCCGAGCACGGTCGTGTCGAACACGACGTTCGAGCCGGCGCTCTCGTAGATCAATGTCGCCGACGCGCCGGCCGATTCGATGTCGACCACCGCCGGCAGGAAGTCGATGTCGACGAACACCGATTCAGCGGCGTCGACGCCCTGTGCCGGAGTCTCGGCGACGACCGCGACGACGGGCTCGCCGACGTAGCGCACCTTGTCGCTCGCCAACAGGGTGCGCGCGACCATCGGGTTGAACGGTGAGGGGGTCGGCTGCAGTTCGAGGTCGGCGGCGGTGAACACGGCGATGACGCCGGGCATCGTGCGGGCCTCGTCGGTGTCGATCGACAGGATCGTCCCGTGCGCCGCGGACGAACGGACGTACACGACGTGGGCGGCACCGGTGAGGCGGTCGTCGACCATGTCATCGACGTAGACGCCGCCGGTGGTCAGGAACTTCGGGTCTTCCTTGCGGAGGACACGTTCACCCAGAATGCTGCCAGCCACGAATACCCCTTTGACGACGCGGTGTCGACGATCGCTGCGAAATGGATCCGGTGCGCGGTGCTCACCGGTGGGCCGAAGCCCCGGGGCAACCTAGTCCGCGGCGGGCGCGACCGTCTCGGTCGGCGCGGGTTCCGTGCTCGCGGGTTCGGTGCTCGCCGTTTCGGCCGGTGCGGGGCCCGCCTGGCGGGCCGCGATGATGCCCGTGACGACGCTGTAGGGCCATCCGTCGGGCAGGTCGGTCGGCAGCGGAGGCAGTGGCAGGATCGTCGACCGGCGCTCGCCCTGCTCGACGTAGCCGATCTCCTCGCGGGCGGCCTCGCGGATCCCGTCGTCGGTCTGCAACCGGTCGACCTCGGCAGTGAGCTGTCCGTTCACCTTCGAGAGTTCGTCGAGTTCGGCCTGCCGTTGCGTCAGGTCGACGTCCTGGTCGCGCCACGTTCCGATCGGCAGGATGAAGATCGCCGCCCCGAGCACCGCGATGACGGCGAGCACGCCCAACCCGGCGAACAGTGCCACCTTCGGTCGTCGCGAGATCCGCTTGTCGACAGGGATCGGTCGGGTGAAGTCGCCGAGGCGGGAGCGGCCCTCGTCGGCCGCCGCCTGCTTGGGTGGCCGCTTGATCGAGGTGGTCTGTGAACGGCTCACGGGCGACATTGTCGCAGGTGGCCCCACCGTTCCCACGTCATGTCAGTGCGGCGCCTCGGTTCGTTCGGGGTCGGGTCCGGAACGAACCGGCGAGGCTCAGCGCAAGGCCGAGCAGATCAGTGGGGCGCGAGCGCGGCGCGACCGCGGTACGCGGCGTTCTCGCCGAGGTCGGCTTCGATGCGCAGGAGTTGGTTGTACTTCGCGACACGGTCGCTGCGGCACGGCGCGCCCGTCTTGATCTGCCCGCAGTTCGTGGCGACGGCGAGGTCGGCGATGGTCGCGTCCTCGGTCTCGCCCGAGCGGTGGCTCATCACCGAGGTGTACCCGTGGCGGGTGGCCAGCTCGACCGTGTTCAGCGTCTCGGTCAGCGATCCGATCTGGTTCACCTTGATCAGGATCGAGTTGGCGACCGACTTGTCGATGCCCGTCTGGAGACGCTCGGTGTTGGTGACGAACAGATCGTCGCCGACGAGTTGCACCTTCGAACCCACCGCTGCGGTGAGCGTCGCCCAGCCCTCCCAGTCGTTCTCGTCCATCGCATCCTCGATCGACACGATCGGATAGCTGTCGACGAGGCGTTCCCAGTACGCCGTCATCTCGCTCGGCGACAGCACCTTGCCTTCGCCGACGAGGTGGTACGCGCCGTCGTGGAACAGCTCGCTGGTGGCCGGGTCCATGGCGATCGCGATGTCGTCGCCGAGCGCGAACCCGGCCTTCTCGATCGCCTCGACGAGCACGCGGATGGCTTCCTCGTTCGAGTCGAGGTTCGGTGCGAAGCCACCCTCGTCGCCGACCGCCGTCGCGAGCCCTCGATCGTGGAGTATCCCCTTCAGGACGTGGTAGGTCTCGGTGCCCCAGCGCAACGCCTCGGAGAAGCTCGGAGCGCCGACCGGCATGATCATGAACTCCTGCATGTCGATGGAGTTGTCGGCGTGCACCCCACCGTTGATCACGTTCATCATCGGCACCGGGAGCACGTGGGCGTTCGGCCCACCGACGTACCGGTAGAGCGGCATGTCGAGTTCGATCGCGGCCGCCTTGGCGATGGCGAGGCTGGTGCCGAGGATCGCGTTGGCTCCGAACTTCGCCTTGTTGTCGGTGCCGTCGAGATCGAGCATGAGTTGGTCGAGCCCGCGCTGGTCGAGCGCGTCGAGGCCTTCGAGTGCCTCGGCGATGTCGTCGTTGACGAAGCCGACGGCCTTGCGGACGCCCTTGCCGCCATAGCGATCGTCGCCGTCCCGCAGTTCGACCGCTTCGTACTCGCCGGTCGAGGCGCCGGAGGGGACGGCGGCGCGCCCGAGCGAACCGGAATCGAGCATGACCTCGACCTCGACCGTGGGGTTGCCGCGGGAGTCGAGGATCTCGCGGCCGAGGATGCTGACGATGTCGCTCATGGCCGCTCAACGTAGCGGTCACCGCGACGCCGTCGCGGCCGAAATCCGAGACGGTTCGGTTCGTTCGGGGTCGGGGCCGAAACGAACCGGGGATCGGCTCGGTTCGTTCGGGGTCGGGGCCGAAACGAACCGAGTCGGTCATCACGGTGATTCCGGCGGTGGCCACGGATTCGGGCGGGCCGAGGCGTCGGTGATGACCGGCAACTCCGAGGTCGGCTCACCGAAGTACAACATCTCGTCCGGGGCGCTGGCCAGCACGTCGATGATGTAGGAGTCGAGCGCCTCCTCGAGCGGCACCTCGGCGTTGGCGCCTTCCGACAGGAACCATCGGTGCTCGAGGAGCTGATGGTAGATCTCCGCCGCTTCGAGCTTGGTGTGCAGTGACGCCGGCACGCGGGCGATCAGCGGTTCGAATCGCTGATCGAGCCATCGGACGGCCAACACGTTCTCGGGGAGCGGGCGCAACGGAACACCGGTCCGGGCGCTCGCGGCGGCGTGCCGATGTTGCAGCTCCCTACTGAAGGCGCGGATGTCGGCGAGCAGCCGTCGCGCCTGGTTCTCGGTGGTCTCGAGGCCGGTGAGACTCTTCAGGCGGTCGGAATGGAAGCCGTGCTCGACGACCCTCGGGATGTATCGGAGCCGGTCGCCGTCGGGCGAGCCGACGATCTCCATCTCCTCCACGTCGAAGCCGAGTTCGTGCAGGCGCTCGAGGCGCTGCTGGATGCGGAACGTCTCGTTGCTGGCGAACTCGGCGGGTGCGGTGAGCTCGGTCCACAGCGATTCGTAGCGGCGTTCGATCTGCGCCGACACCTCCCACGGATCGATGTCGGCAGCGAGCCGGCCACCCATCTGCAGATCGAGCAGGCCGCCCGCCACGTTCTCGGTGGCGATGTCGAGATCGAGACGTCGTTGACCATCGCTGAGCGCCGGATAGTGGGCGCCGGTCTCCATGTCGATGACGAACGCCGACAGCGCGCCCGCGTCGCGGCGGAACAACGTGTTCGACAGCGAACAGTCGCCCCAGTAGAAGCCGGCGAGGTGGAGCCGGACGAGCAGACCGACCAGGGCGTCGAGCACGCGGTCGCCGAGGTAGGGGATCGTGAGCCCGCGGCCGGCGAGCAGCGTGCGATACGGCAGGGAGTAGTCGATGTGGCGGGTGACGAGCATGCCATCGCCGCCATCGGGCTTGCCGGTGAGCGCGGCCACGACCTCGGCCGTCGGCAGCCCGTCCTCGGTGAGTTCGCGCAGCAGCCGGTACTCGCGTTCGACGAGCGCATCGGGCAGTTCCTTCACCACGTAGGTGACGTCGTCGAACTCGATGAGCCGCACCACATGGCGGTGGAGACCGAGCACGCCGTGCATCCGATCGAGGTCCCAGTCCTCCAGCCGTTCGAGGAACGGGAGCCCGGCGATGTCAGGGTGCGCCGACGGATTCGACAGTTGGAGGCGCATCGGTCCCAGTCTTGCCCGAACATCGCCTCGGGTCGTTCACGACCTCACGTGTTCTTGGCTTCGTTCCAGAGGGCGTCGAGGGTGGCGAGGTCGCTCGTGCGGAGATCGATCGAGCGGTCGACGGCCAGCTGCTCGACCGTCTCGAACCGGGCGCGGAACTTGTCGGTTGCGGCGCGCAGCGCGAGTTCGGCGTCGATGTCGAGATGGCGGGCGACGTTGACCACGGCGAAGAGCAGGTCGCCGAGTTCGTCGCGCTGCTCGTCGGGCTGCGCCTCGTCGATCGCCTCCTGGAGTTCATGCGCCTCCTCGGCGATCTTCTCGAAAGCACCCGCCACGTCGGGCCAGTCGAAGCCGACCTTCGATGCCTTCCTGCCGACCTGCGCGGCGTAGCCGAGCGACGGCATCGACCGCGGGATCCCCTGGAAGATCGACGTGCGTTGCTTCTCGTCGCGTTTGATGTCGTCCCAGTTGGCGAGCACCCGGTCGACCGCACCCGGCCCCCGCTCCGACGTCGACGATCTCACCGTCACGACCGAACACGTGCGGGTGGCGTCGCACCAGCTTGTCGTGCACACCGGCCGCGACGTCGGCGATCGTGAACCGTCCCTCCTGCTCGGCGATCGTGGCGTGGAACTCGATCTGGTAGAGCAGGTCGCCGAGCTCCTCGATCAGGTCGTCGTCGGTCGAGGGGTCGTCGGCGTCGAGCGCTTGCAGCGCGTCGACCACCTCGTACGTCTCCTCGAGGAGGTACGGGATCAGCGATTCGTGCGTCTGTTCGATGTCCCACGGGCACTGCTCGCGCAGGGTGCGGGCGAGCTGGTGGAAACGGACGTACTCGGCGCCGACCGGCGTGGCGAGCTCGGGGATCCAGATCGACGTGAGGTGGTCGGCGTCGACCGTGCGGTCGAGTTCGGCCCACGTGGTGTCGACGATGCGTTCGTCGGGTGTGCCGAGTGCCTGCAGGATCGTGACGACGTTCGTCGCCGGAGGCACCGTCGACGGCGAGCTTGATGTCCGACAGCACCCAGTTGGCGTGCGTGTGGGCGACGAGCAGCGGGCCGCGTTCGCCGGCGGCGGCGGTGGCGAAGTCGTGGCCGTCGACGAGGCGGACGCCGGCCTCGACCGGATCGATGCCGAGCCGGGCGTAGGCGACGTCGAGGAACGACATCGCCGGCAGGATCTCGAGCTCGACGTCGGCCGCTGGATCGGCGCATCGTTCCCGCAGGTAGCGCACGGTCCGTTCGAGCACGAGCGGCGAGCCGGGCACCGCGTACAGGATCTCGCCGCGGTCGCGGGCGGCCTCGATGAGGCGGTCGGCGATCTCCACGTAGACGTCGTCGAACGTGTCGGCCGTGTCGTAGAGATCGTCGAACGTCGTGGGTCGGCCCACGAGCGATGCCGACGGATGGCGCGAGGTGCGCAGGAACCGTTCCGGGATCCGCTCGATCGCCGCCAGCGTCTCGACGGTCACGTGGTCGACGCCGCCGGGCCCGAGACCGACGACGACGATGCGGCCGGTCATCGCGTTGTCACCTGCCGGTCAGCCGGTGGTGCTGGTCGGCACGGTGTCCGTCGGCAAGGTGTCGGTCGGCAAGAACTCGGCCGGTGCGCCCCCGAGCGGCGTCACCAATCCCGCGACGGGATCGAACGTGCCGAACCGCGGGTCGACGTACACGTCGGCGGCCTCGGCCGCATTCGTCACGAACGCGGCTTGGTCTGCCTGCGCCCCGACGATCGGGCGCAGGGCGAGAAAGGCCACGAGTGTGTCGACGGTCGAAGTCGACAGGTCTTCGACATTCGGGAGCTGGCCCTCGAGCTGCGTGCGCGGCGTCGGCCGACTGGGCATCGGTGACCGGGGTCCCGGCGGTCTCGAGTGCGGCGGTGACGACCTCGACCTGCACCCAGAACTGGATGGCGCCCCGCACGTTGTCGCCGCTCGTCGGGTCGACTGTCCCCGTGGTCGGGTCGGGCGTACCGACCACGGTCACCAGCTCGGTGAGTTCGTCGGGGCTGAGTTCGTTCTCGTTCACTTGGGCCGCCACGTCGTTGTTGTTGCTGGACGTGGAACACCCGCTCAACGAAGTGACGGCCAGCAGGCCGGCGGCAGGGAGCAGGATCGTCAGGAGGCGGCGATGCACGTCGGTGAGGCTAGCGGTCACGCCTCGACCGGGATCAGATCGTCGAGGAACCGCACGAGGAATGCACACGGCTCGGCGCCGCGGGGGAGCGGCACGATGAGCTGGGCGAGGTCCTCCTTGTACTTCGCCGCCTTGGCGATCCGTCGCAGCCGCATCGTCTCGCTGAGTTTGAGCGTGAGCGGCGACAGCTTGGCGGTGTTCGTCGTGTTCGACCCGGACGCGATCTGGATGTCGGTGATACCCAGCCGGTGGCATTCGGCGCGCAGGTAGCCGACCTGGAGGAGCGCGCCCGCCGGCTCGGGGAGTGGGCCGTAGCGGTCCTCCCATTCGGTGCGGATGTCGTCGACCTCGGCGGCGCTCGTGACCGCGGCGAGGCGGCGGTAGGCCTCGAGCCGCAGCTCCTCCTTGGCGACGTAGTCGGTCGGCAGGAACGAGTCGGTCGGCACGTCGAGCTTGATCTCGGCGGCCTTCGGCGGCTGCGGCTCGCCCTTCATCTCGCTGACGGCCTCGGTGACCATCTGGCAGTAGAGGTCGTAGCCGACCGCCGCGATGTGGCCCGACTGCGACTCGCCGAGCAGGTTGCCGGCGCCGCGGATCTCGAGGTCGCGCATGGCGATCTTGAATCCGGAGCCGAGGTCGGTCGACTCGCCGATGGTCTTCAGGCGCTCGTACGCCTCCTCGGTCAGGACCTTGTCGCGCGGGTGGAACAGATAGGCGTAGGCGCGCGAGCCCGACCGGCCGACGCGGCCGCGCAGCTGGTGCATCTGACCGAGACCGAGCAGGTCGGAGCGCTCGACCACGAGCGTGTTCACGGTCGGCATGTCGATGCCCGACTCGATGATCGTCGTGCACACCAGCACGTCGTACTCGCCGTCCCAGAAGTCCTGGACGATCGATTCCAGACTGCCCTCGTCCATCTGTCCGTGGGCGATGCAGATGCGCGCCTCGGGGACGAGTTCGCGCAGGCGGCGGGCGGCGGTCTCGATCGACTGCACCCGGTTGTGCACCCAGAACACCTGCCCCTCGCGCAGCAGCTCGCGGCGGATCGCTTCGATCGCGACGCGCTCGTCGTACTCGCCGACGTAGGTGAGGATCGGCTGGCGGTCGGCGGGCGGTGTCTGGAGGAGCGACAGGTCGCGGATGCCGACCAGCGACATCTCGAGCGTGCGCGGGATGGGCGTGGCCGAGAGCGTGAGGACGTCGACGTTCGTCTTCATCTTCTTCATCGTCTCTTTGTGCTGGACCCCGAAGCGTTGTTCCTCGTCGACGACCAGCAGGCCGAGATCCTTGAACTTGACGTCGTTGCCGAGCAGGCGGTGGGTGCCGATGATGCAGTCGACCTCGCCCGTCTTGACCCCCTCGATCACCTTCTTCGCCTGCGCCGTGGTGAGGAAGCGGGAGAGCACCTCGACGCGGATCGGGAAGCCGGCGAACCGGTCGGCGAACGTGTTGCCGTGCTGCGTGGCGAGCAGCGTGGTGGGAGCGAGGACGGCGACCTGCTTGCCGTCCTGGATCGCCTTGAACGCGGCGCGGATGGCCACCTCGGTCTTGCCGAACCCGACGTCGCCGCACACGAGCCGGTCCATCGGGTGCGCCAGCTCCATGTCGCGCTTGATGTCGTCGATCGCCGTGCGCTGGTCGGGCGTCTCGACGAACGGGAACGCCTCTTCCATCTCGGCCTGCCACGGCGTGTCCTGGGCGAACGAGTGGCCCTCGGCGTTGACCCGCTTCTGGTAGAGCACGACGAGTTCCTGGGCGATCTCGCGCACGGCCGAGCGGACGCGACTCTTCGTCTTGGCGAAGTCGGATCCGCCGAGGCGGTGGAGCGACGGGGCCTCGCCGCCGACGTACTGGCGCAGCGTGTCGATCTGGTCGCTCGGGACGTAGAGCTTGTCGCCGCCCTTGTACGAGATGAGCAGGTAGTCGCGCTCGACGCCGGCGATGGCGCGCTTGACCATCCCCTCGTACTTGCCGACGCCGTGCTGGTGGTGCACGACGTAGTTGCCGGCCTTGAGGTCCTCGAACGTGCTGGCACCCTCGGCCCGCTTGCGCGGCCGGGCCGTGCGGTGCGCCCGTCGCCGGCCGGTGAGGTCGCTCTCGGCGACGATCGACACCTTCGCGTTCGGCAGGGTGCAACCGCGGTGCAGCGGTGCAACGACGATCGATCCGCCGACCCTCAGCTCGGTGTCGTCCGACTCCTTGAGGACCGGAAAGTCGAGCCCGTTGCCGAGCAGCAGGTCGTGCAGGCGGGCGGCCGAGCCGGAGCCGTCGGCGGCGACGACAACCCGGAAGCCGCGACCGATCAGCTCGGACAGGCGGTCGGTCAGCCCCGTCCCGTCGCCGGCGACGGGCCCCCAGCCCGACGCCTCGACCAGCGGGGTGTCGGGCGATTCCGGCGTCGAGTCGATCGACCAGAACGCGCCCGACCCTTCGAGCAGCGTCTCCGGGTCGGCATGGAGGCGGGGGAAGCGGCGGTCGGGGTCGCGTGCCCAGGTGGACGCGAGCGTGCGGGCGAGGTCGTCCTCCTCGGCGATGAGATCGATCGCCCGGTCGCGCATCCGCCGCGGTTCGACGAGCAGCAGCTTCGCCGCATCGGGCAGCACGTCGGTCAGCAGCCGGTCGTCGGTCACGAGCCAGGGCAGCCAGCTCTCCATGCCGTCGAAGTGGGCGCCCTCCGACAGTCGCTCCCACTGTTCGCGGCCCCACGGTTCGGACTCGACGAGCTTGGCGGCGCGCGCCCGCACGTCTTCCGTCGGCATCAACTCGCGGGCGGGGAAGATGCACACCTCGGCGATGTCGCCGATCGAGCGCTGGTCGTTCACCCCGAACGTGGTCAGCCGGTCGACCTCGTCGCCCCACAGGTCGATGCGGATCGGGGCATCGGCCGTCGACGGATACACGTCGATGATCGCCCCGCGGCGGGCGAACTCACCCCGGTGTTCGACGAGCTCCTCCCGGCGGTAGCCGAACTCGACGAGCGTCCGCGACAACTCCTCCGGGTCGATCTCCGCGCCGGGGCGCACGACGACCGGCTCGATGGCCGTCGCGTCCGGGCCGAGCTTCTGCAGGAGCGCCCGCACGCCGGTGACGATGATCGCCGGGACACGCTCCGGGTCGCGCAGGCGCCACAGGATCTCGAGACGCTGGCCCATCGTCTCCACGCTCGGGCTGACGCGCTCGAACGGCAAGGTCTCCCAACCCGGGAAGTGGACGACCTCGTCGGTCGGCAGGAACTGGCGGAGATCGTCGGCCAACTGGCCCGCCATCGTGCCGGTCGGGCAGGTGACGACCAGCGGGCGGCTCGACGAGAGGTACGAGAGCGCGGCGATCGAGATCGGTCTGGCCACCTCCACGACGGCGAGGCGGGCACTCGGGTCTCCGAGCGCCCTGGTGAGGCCCGGTTCGCTCCGAAGCAGTTGTGGCAGTGAGCCGAGGGCGGCGGTCATTGCCTGCCATTGAAGCGCTGCATCGCGGCATCGACGCCGTCGGTGATGATCATCTCGACGGCATCGGCGGCATCGGCGACGCGGATGTCGAGCAGCTCTCGTTCGGCCTTCGGCACCTTCGACAGGACGTGGCCGGCGCCGGCCTCCTTCGACGACGGTTTGCCGACGCCGATGCGGATCCGCAGGAAGTCCTCGGTCTTGAGGTGCTGCTTGATCGAACGCAGCCCGTTGTGGCCGGCGAGCCCGCCTCCGGCTTTGACCTTGAGCTCGCCGGGAGCGAAGTCGAGTTCGTCCTGGACGACGATGATCCGGTCGGGCGTCTCGATGCGGTAGCGCCGCACGAGCGCGCCGACGGCCTGGCCCGAGTCGTTCATGAACGTGATCGGGAAGGCGAGCACCACACGTTCGTCGGCGAAGCGGGCCTCGGCGACCAGTGCGTTGTCGCGGCCGCCCTTGAGCGCCGTGCCCCAGCGTTGGGCGAGCAGGGTGACCGTCTGTTCGCCGACGTTGTGCCGGCTGCCGGCGTACTTCTGGCCGGGGTTGCCCAGTCCGACCACGAGCCAGTCGAACGGTGTGCCCTTGCCGATGCGTCCGAACAGACTCATGCGTCGTCGTTCACGATCGGCTCAGTGCACGCAGGGTGCGGGTCGACGGTCGATCAGTCGGTCGAGTCGGAGGCTTCGGCGTCGCCGGCCTCGTCGCCACCTTCGGCGGCTGCGCCTTCGCCCTCGGCGCCTTCGCCTTCGCCCTCGGCGGCCGCTTCTTCTTCCTCGATGCCGCGCATGATCAGCACGGTGACGACCGGGGTGTCCGGCTCGCCGATGGCTTCGACGCCGGCGGGCAGGGTGAGGTCTTCGATGCGGATGACGGTGTCGAGCGTGAAGTCGGTGACGTCGATGACGATCGAGTCGGGGATCTGGCGAGGCGTGGTGCGCACCTGCAGTTCCTGGAGCGCGAGGTCGACGAGCCCGTTGTTCGAGAGCACGTCGTGGGCCTCGCCCTCGAGCACGATCGGCACGCCGATGGTGATCTCCTCGTTGAGGTTCACCTGGATGAAGTCGATGTGCTGCACGTTGCGCTTGACCGGGTGGCGCTGGATGTCCTTGATCAGCGACGGGTACACCTTGCCGTCGACGGTGAGGTCGATGATGGTGTTCAGCCCGGCCGAGCCCGACAGCGCCACGCGCAGCTCACGGCGGTTGACCGCGACGCTGATCGGGTCCATGCCGTGGCCGTACACGACGGCGGGGATCTGATCCTCGGCGCGCAGACGTCGGGAGTCGGAACTCCCGATGCGACGGCCGGTTTCGGCGATGAGAACGGTCTCAGACATGGTGATCGACTTCCATCAACTTCTCGTGCCAGCGCCAGCCAGGAATCCAGTCGATCCCGCACCGCGCCAGGTCAATACAGCAGCGAGCAACGCTACCGCCCCCGCCGCAGCATTCCCCCATGCCCCGACCACCCTGTCCCGACCCGCCCGCCGCCGCCCCACCCCGAAAATGTTGGGATCTGCCCGCCCACCGGGCCGATCCCAACACAGATCGGCGTCTGAGTCGTGCCCGGCCGAAATTTGTTCGCATTGGACCGCTCATCGGGTCGGATCCAGCACATTTCGGAGGTCGGCCGAACGCCGAACGTGGATACGACGGATCTGGCGGGCGGCTTCATCGAGGTCGCGCAGCATCGTCTCGTCGAATCGAACGACGAGCCACCCGAGTTCGCTGCAGCCTCGATCGCGGTCCTGATCGAGCCGTTGTCGAAGGTCACCGCCGTGCCACCAGGAGTGACCTGGTTCGACCGCGAGGCGCACGTCGGGCCACGCGAGGTCGAAGTGGATCGACTCGCCGTTAGCGAGGCGCAGCGGGTGCTGGCGCAGCGGCGACGGCAGCCCGACACGATCGAGCGCGGCGAGTAGCTCTTGCTCGAGTCCGCTGTGGGCGGGCCGGTGGAGCCCATCACATCGCTCGAGCCAG
The DNA here is from genome assembly GCA_963752815.1 of Ilumatobacteraceae bacterium. Lineage (GTDB taxonomy): Bacteria > Actinomycetota > Acidimicrobiia > Acidimicrobiales > Ilumatobacteraceae > Sva-07. Next base: position 1,623,990 of record CAVVZI010000015.1, read on the forward strand.
CGTTCCATCGTCGATACGCCATCCTTGCCTCGGCAGCGATGGCGCTCCAGGTAGTCCGCGGCGCTGGCGGGGTCCAGGAGGCCGAGATGCCACGCGTCCTCGGCGGCGCGTTCGAACCGGAACTGATTGAAGGCGGCGGCCATCCCGAACAGCGCGCGCAGCGGCGTCGCGACACGCAGCCCATCGGCTCGAATCACGACGTCGGACTCGTCGTACCAACGTGAACGGTGAGTCTCGACCCACTCCGGAAATCGGAGCTGCAGGCGGGTCGGGCCGGTGTAGTGCACTGGGAGACGCGGCATCCGACGGAGGCCGGCCAGTCGACCAGCGGACCACGAACTCACGAATCCGATCCCGTCCGCTGCGAGTTGGGTCGCCATGCACAGCGACTCGAACGTCGGACGGTCCGATGCGAGTCGAACGACACCGGGAGCGACATCGACGAAGACTCCAGCCGAGCGATATCGACCGAACTTCGACTTCGACCAGCCCAGTTCGGACAGAAGTTGACGGCGGCTGACGACTCCGTGCTGGCGCGCCATGGTCTCGAGCGTGGGGACATCGATCACGCCCCAACGTGGATCAATCGCGTGGCGGAGCGGAACCGTTCGCCGGCGTGATTGGTAAGTGGTCCGAAATGTGCTGGGACGTGCCCGCCGAGCGGACCGATCTCAACAAATTTCGGGAGAGGGGGACCTGGGGGTCAGGCGAGGTTTTCGCCGTCGAAGATGTCGCTCACGCTGGTGTCGTCGAAGACGGCGCCGAGGGCTTCGGCGATCAGCGGGGCGACGGACAGCACCTCGATCTTGTCGAGCTGCTTCTCGCTCGGCAGGGGGAGCGTGTTGGTGAGGACGATCCGCTGGAGCGGGCTGTTCTTCAACCGGTCGATCGCCGGACCGGACAGCACGCCGTGCGTGGCCATCGCCCACACCTCGCGGGCGCCGCGCTCTATCAGCAGCTCGGCCGCCGCGCAGATCGTGCCGGCGGTGTCGATCATGTCGTCGGTGATCACGCACAGGCGGCCGGCGACGTCGCCCATCACCTCGGTCGCCTCGGCGACGTTGGCGGTGCCCTTCGGGCGGCGCTTGTAGATGAACGCCAGGTCGGCGCCGCAGTCACCGAGGTGCTGGGCCATGCGCTCGGCGACCTTGATGCGCCCGGCGTCGGGCGACACGATCACCGGCGCCACGGCGTGCGTGCGCAGGTAGGCCTCGAGCACGGGCATGGCGGTGAGGTGGTCGACGGGACCGTCGAAGAAGCCCTGGATCTGGCCGGAGTGGAGATCGATCGAGATCATCCGCTTGGCGCCGGCAGCCTTGAACATGTCGGCGACGAGGCGGGCCGTGATCGGCTCGCGCCCTTCGGCCTTGCGGTCCTGGCGGGCGTACCCGTAGAAGGGACAGACGGCGGTGATGCGCTTGGCGGATGCCCGGTAGGCAGCGTCGATCATGATCAGGTGCTCCATGATCGAGTCGTTCACGGAGCGGTCGTCGATGCCGTAGTGGCTCTGGATGACGAACACGTCGGAGCCGCGGATCGATTCACCGAACCGGCACCGGACCTCGCCGTTGGAGAACTCGACGAGGTTGTCGTGGCCGAGTTCGATGTTGAGGTGCGTCGCTACCTCGTGGGCGAGTTCGGGATGCGTTCGGCCGGAGTAGAGCGCGAGCCGCTTGGTGGTGACCTTTTCCATGAGTCTCACATCTCCCCTGATCGCTGCGCTCGGATCACCCGATGGGTGCAGTGTAGAACGCCCCGGTCGTCGCAGCCTCGGGGACCGACGAACCCGCAGGGAGATGGGCATACGGCCCGACCACGGCACCCTGCCCGACCTCGGCATCCGTGCCCACGGTGTGGGCCACGGTCGCCCCGTCACCGACACTGCAGTCGACGAGCCGAGTGTCCGGGCCGACCTCGCACTCGTCGCCGACGACGGTCGAGCCCTGCAGCATCGTGCCCGGATACAGCGTGACGTCGCGGCCGATCCGCACGGTGACGTCGATGAACGTCTGGCGCGGGTCGAGCATCGTGACGCCGCTCAGCAGCCAGTGCCGGTTGGTGCGCGACCGCAGCTCACGCTCGGCGAGCGCGAGCTGCCACCGGTCGTTGACCCCTTGGGTCTCGTCGGCGGGCGCCTGCACGCAGCCGATGCGGTGACCCATCTCGGCGAGCACCGACACGACGTCGGTGAGGTAGTACTCGCCCTGCGCGTTGTCGTTGGTGAGCTTGCGCAGGGCCGGCCCGAGCAGGTCCCGCCGGAAGGCGTAGATGCTCGTGCAGATCTCGTGCACGTCGAGTTCCTCGATGGACGCGTCGCGGTGCTCGACGATGCGTTGGGCCTGGCCGTTGTTCTTGCGGATGACCCGGCCGTAGCCGGTCGGGTCGTCGACGACGCTCGTCAGCAGCGTCGCCGCGTTGCGGTTGGCGACGTGCGCCTCGACGAGTTCGGCGAGCGTCTCGGGCCGCAGCAGCGGGGTGTCGCCGGGGAGCACGACGATGATCGAGTCGTCGTCGTCGTAGTCGTCGCCGGAGAAGGCGGTCATCCCGATCGCCGCGGCGTCACCGGTGCCGTTCTGTTCGACCTGCTCGACGAAGGCGACGTTGGCCCAGGCCGGCGCGAGCTGCTGGACCTTCTTCGTCACCTGCTCGGCGCCGTGGCCGACGACGAGGGCCGTCCGCTCGGGTCGGAGGAGCTCGAGAGCGTGGATGACGTGGAGCACCATCGCCCGCCCGCAGATCAGGTGGAGGGGCTTCGGGCGGGCGGATCGCATGCGCGTTCCTTCACCTGCTGCAAGGACGATCGCAGATACTGTCATTGCTCCGGGGAGAGGAATCGAACCCCTGTTCTCGGCACCAAAAACCGCTGTCTTACCGTTAGACGACCCCGGACGGTCGCGCGCCGTCACCGTATCCGCGGGTGGCGAGTGTTGCGACGACCGATAACCTGGCGACCCTTATGGGTTCGTTGATCAAGAAGCGTCGCAAGCGCATGCGGAAGAAGAAGCACAAGAAGATGTTGCGGCGCACACGCCACCAGCGTCGCAAGTAGTTCGTCTCGATCCCTCGATTCTTGTCACCGGTCCCGGTCATGTGCCGGGACCGGTGGCGCGTCCGGCGTCGACCGTGTGCGTCACCACCACCACTCGCGCCGAGCGCGGCGAGGTCGGCCAGTTCGTGTTCGTGCCGGCCCTCGACGAACCACGTGGCGCCGCTGCCGGCCAGCGTCGGAGCCGTGCCGACGCGGTCGTGGATCAGGCCGCGCCAGCGCGCCAGGTCGGGTTCGACCACGAGCGCCGCGATCTCCAGGTCGTTGCGCGCGTCGCGGTTCGATCGGTCGCCGAGTTCGTCCCACGCCCGGTAGACCGCCGGAGTGCTGACCTGCAACGGCGGGATCACGAGCGTGACCGTGCGGGCGACGTGGGGGAGTGGTTCGACGAGTTCACCTATCCCCGAAACGTGGGCGCGCCCGCCGACGAGGCAGAACGGAATGTCGGCCCCGAGTCGACCTGCCCGTTCGAGTTCCAACCGACCCGCACCGAAGCCGGCCCATCGCAGTGCCGTTGCCGCGTCGGTCGATCCGCCTCCCAACCCGCCGCCGTGCGGGATGTGCTTGTCGATGGTCGTGTCGGCCCGCGATCCGGCGAGGTCGAGCGCACGCGCCACGAGGTTCGTGCCGTCGGTCGGGATCCCGTCGGCGAACGGACCGATCGCGGTCAGCGTCGGGGTGGCCGGTGGTTCGCACGGTTCGAACGTCAAGCGGTCGTGCAGCTCGAGGCTGACCATCTCGGCATCGATCAAGTGGTAGCCGTCGCTGCGCACCCCCGTGACGTGCAGCGACAGCGTCAGCTTGGCGTGGGCCCGCCACGTACTCATGGAGTGGAGGCGGTGGTCGCCGCGACGGCGTCGGCCAGCCGGCACCACGCGACGACGTCGAGCTCTTCGGGCCGCGCCGTGGGAGCGACGTCGGCCGCCGCGAACTGCTCGGGCGTGACGACGCCGTCGAGCGACCGGCGCAGCATCTTGCGACGCTGGCCGAACCCGGCGCGCACGAGCGGGAACAGGATCGCCGGGTCGGTCGTGGGTGGAGTCCGCCGCTCGATCTCCACCAGCGATGACTCGACGTTGGGCCGCGGGACGAAGACCGACGCCGGAACGTGCCCGACGACGCGCCCCGTGGCCCAGTACGCGACCTTCACGCTCACGGCGCCGTAGGCCGGCGTGCGTGGGTTCGCCACGAATCGGTCGGCGGCCTCGCGTTGCACCATCACGATCATCCGGCGGATCTGCGGCACGCCGTCGAGCAGGTCGCAGATGAGCGGCGTCGCCACGTTGTAGGGCAGGTTGGCGACGAGCACCCAGCCGGGTTCGACGGCGGGGTCGAGCAGCGCGTTCCAGTCGGCCTCCATCGCATCGGCTTCCACGACGGTCACGTTGGCCCGGTCGGCCACCACGTCACGAAGGAGCGGGACGATCCCGCGGTCGACCTCGACGGCGGTGATGTCGGCGCCGGTGTCGGCGAGCGCGAGCGTCAGCGACCCGAGCCCCGCGCCGATCTCCACCACGCGATCACCAGGCCCGACCCGGGCGAGGTCGGCGATGCGCCGCACGGTGTTCGGGTCGGCGACGAAGTTCTGTCCGAGGTCGCGGCGGGGAGCCAGGTGGTTGGATTCGAGGAGCTCGCGGATCGCCGGTCGGGAGTGCGTCACGAGGTGATGTCGACCGGGATCGGCGCGTCGGTGAGGTCGGCGATCTGGGCGAACAGGTTGGTGTGCAGCACGAGGCCGTCGCTCCCGTCGGTGTACACACGGTTGGCGATGCAGTCGACCGAGTGGCCGTTGTCGAGGTTCGTCACGGTGATGCGCGTGCCCGTGTCGATGCCGGCGACGAGGCAGGTGTCGACCGGGCTGATCGTGCTCCGGTACGTGGCCTTCGTCGTGATCGTGGCGACCGTCGGTGACGCCGGGATTCCGATCGGCGGCGCCGGCGACCGCGCCGCTCGCGCTCGGACCTCCGAGGAACACCGGTGGCGGCTCGGTCACCGGCGGGGTGGTGGTCGGCGTCGGCGTGGTCGAGACGACCGGAATGGTCGTGGTCGGGATCGCGCCCGTGGCGTCGACCGGGGCGATCACCGCGGCGGCGTCGGCGTTGGCGCCGCTGTCGTTGGCATCGGCGACCTCGATGCCGACCGTCGCGACGTTCGGCGCACCGGCATCGGACTGCTTGTTCGCCCACCAGAGCGCGGGCAGCGCGAGCAGGGTCATCGCGCTCGCCAGCAGGAAGCGGCGTCTGTCGGAGTCGTTGTGTGCCACGCTGTTTGCTCGATTCTGCCGGCGGTCGGACAAGGGGTCCTGGGCCGCGCAGATCAGGGTTGACCAGCGTATCTCGCATTCGGCGTGGCCGTGATGGCCGGGCGCCCGTGGGCCGTCAGAGGCCGAACAGCGCCGCCGCGTTCGTGGACGTCGCCTCGGCGATCTCGTCGGCGTCGAGGCCCCTGAGGTCGGCGATGAACCGGCCGACGTGGGGCACCCATGCGGGACGGTTCGGTTTGCCCCGGTGGGGGATCGGGGCGAGGTAGGGGCTGTCGGTTTCGATCAGCATCCGGTCGAGCGGGCACTCGCGGGCCGCCTCCTGGACCTCCGGTGCTCCTTTGAACGTGACGATGCCGGAGAACGACAACGTGGCGCCGAGATCGAGGCACCGCCGCGCCTCGTCGGGACCGCCGGTGAAGCAGTGGAAGACCGTGCGCTCGGGGGTGCCCTCGGCGCGGAGGATGTCGAACGTGTCGTCCCAGGCGTCGCGGGTGTGGATGATCAGTGGGAGGCGCCGCTCGTGGGCGAGCTGGATCTGGGCGGCGAACGCGGTGTGCTGGGCGTCGCGGGGCGAGTGGTCGTAGTAGTAGTCGAGCCCGGCTTCGCCCACGGCGACGATGCCCGGCGTGTCGAGGAGATCGACGATCGAGTCGACGCCGTTCGACGCCTCGTGCGGGTGCAGTCCGACGGTGGCGTGGACGTCGTCGAATCGCGCCGCCACCTCGATCGCCGCCAGCGACGTCGCCCGGTCACATCCGACCGTCACCATCGTCTGCACGCCGGCGGAGCGCGCCGCGGCGACCGCCCCGTCCGCGCCGTCGGGGATCCGCTCGTCGTGGATGTGGCAGTGCGAATCGAACCAGACAGGCTCGGCCGCGACGCGTCATCAGACCGTCAGGCGGGGGAAGAGGGCGTCACCCTTGGTGACGGCGACGCCACCGGCGTACTGACCCCAGGCCGCCGCGTCGGGGAGGCGTTGATCGCCGACCTGCCCGGTCATGCCGATGCGTTCCCACACCGCCTGCGCCGCGTCGGGCATCGCCGGCTGCACGAGGATCGCCACGATGCGCAACGCTTCGAGCGCGTCGCCCATCACGCGGTCGACGTCCGGACCGGGCTCGGCCTTCCACGGCTCGTTCGCCTCGAGGTGGCCGTTGGTCGCCCGGATGAGCTGCCACGTGGCGTCGAGGGCGCGGCTCGGTTGGACGATGTCCCATCCGGCGACGGTGTCGGTGTAGGCCGTGGCGGCGACGGCCGCGAGCGGGCTCGACGGATCGGGCCGCGTGCCGACACCGTCGCACTTCTTGCCGACGACGGTCGCCACGCGGGCGAGCAGGTTGCCGAGGTTGTTGGCGAGGTCGGAGTTGTAGCGGGCGACCAGGCCCTCGTAGGTGAAGTCGCCGTCGTTGCCGTAGGCGGTGTCGGCGAGCACGTAGTAGCGGAAGCCGTCGAGGCCGACCTCGTCGATCAGGTCGAGCGGGTTGACGACGTTGCCCGACGTCTTGCTCATCTTCTCGCCGCCGCTCAGCAGCCAGCCGCCGATCGCCCAGCCCTTCGGCGGCTCGATGCCGGCCGACATCAGCATCGCCGGCCAGTACACGCAGTGCTGGCGGACGATGTCCTTGCCGATCAGGTGGTAGTCGACCGGCCACCAGTCCTCGTAGCTGTCCGGTGCCCGTGTCGCTCGGTTGGCCGTAGCCGACGGCGGCGAGGTAGTTGGTGAGCGCGTCGAACCACACGTAGGTGACGTGCTTCGGGTCCCACGGCAGCGGGATGCCCCACTGGATCGAGGTGCGGCTGATCGAGAAGTCGCGCAGGCCGCCCCGGATGAGGCCGAGTGCCTCGTTGCCCCGGTGCTCGGGCTTCATCGCCGTCGGGTGCTTCGCGTACCAGTCGAGGAGCCGGTCCTCGAACCGCGAGAGCCGGAAGAAGTAGTTCTCCTCCTCGAAGTACTCGACGGGCCGTTGGTGGATCGGACAGAGGTTGCCGGGCTGGATCAGCTCGTCCTCGGAGTAGTACAGCTCGCACGGCACGCAGTACAGGCCCTCGAACACGTCGAGTTCGATGTCGCCGGCGTCGTAGCAACGCTGGAGGATCTCGGCGACGGCGGCCTTGTGGCGGGGCTCGGTGGTGCGGATGAAGTCGTCGTTGGCGATGTTCAGCCGCTTCCACGCCTCGACGAACTTCGGGGCGATCGAGTCGGTGAAGTCCTGCGGCGACAGGCCCGCGGCCTCGGCGGCCTGTTGGATCTTGAGGCCGTGCTCGTCGGTGCCGGTCAGGAACTTCACGTCGTCACCGAGCAGGCGGTGCCACCGTGTGAGCGCGTCGCCGATGATCGTGGTGTAGGCGTGGCCGAGGTGTGGTTCCGCGTTGACGTAGTAGATGGGGGTCGTCACGTAGAACCGTTTTGCCGCGTCAGTCACCGCGCCAACGCTAGAGGTTCGGCGATCGGGACCGTTGATGGATACGGTGCGCACCATGACTGGAACGTTTGCGCTCGCAACCTCCGTCCGGCGTCGCGAGACGAGCGCTGGCGACGGGCCACCCGACGGGCGACAGGGCGGCTCGGCCGTGTTCGACGCGGAGATCAAACCCGGTTGGGACATCAACGGGAACGCCAACGGCGGCTACCTGATGGCGATCGCCGGCCGGGCGATGGCCGAGACCGCGGGACGCCCGCCGCTCACGCTGACGGCGCACTACCTCAAGCCGGCGCCGGCCGGCCCCTGCGAGGTGGAGGTCAACATGGTGCGGGCAGGACGACGGCTGGCGACGGCGACGGGCAGCCTGCGGATGGGCGACACCGAGATCATCCGGCTGCTCGGCACGTTCGGCGAGCAGACGCCGGGCGGCCCGGCCTACACGCGGGAGGAGCCGGTCGACCTGCCGGCCTACGAGGACAGTGCCGTGCCGCCGCCTCCCACCGAAGGGCCGAAGCCGGCGATGTTCGAGCGGCTGCGGATCCGCCTGCGGCCGGAAGACGTCGGGTTCCGCACCGGCCATCCGACCGGGGAGGCCAGGATCGACGGCTGGTTCGCGTTCGCCGACGAGGAACCGATCGACGCGATCGCTCTCCTGCTCGCCGCCGACGCGTTCCCGCCTGCGGTGTTCAACACCGAACTGCCGGTGGCGTGGGTGCCGACGGTCGAACTGACGGTGCACGTGCGCGGCGTTCCCGCCCCCGGCCCACTGCGCTGTTCGTTCGTGTCGCGCTTCATCCACGACGGCCTGCTCGACGAGGAGGGCGCGATCTGGGATTCCTCCGGCATCCTCGTCGCCCAGTCCCGCCAACTGGCCCTCGCCCCCCGCCCGGTCTGAATCCAAGCGACAACTCAGCGGCGGCGCGAGGATCGACTCGAGTTGCGGGAGCCGGCGAGGGCGGTGCCGGCAGCGAAACTGGCGCCGGCGATGCCGACCGTGGCCGCCGACGCCACCGTGCGCCGGATGACCGACTTGGTGCGCTGGCTGAAGATCACGATGGGCCAGCCGTGGCGGCGGGCGTGCCGCTCGAGCCGCCCGTCGGGGTTGACGGCGACCGGATGGCCGACCGCCTCGAGCATCGGCAGGTCGCTCGCCGAATCGCTGTACGCGTAACACTCCGACAGCACGTACCCGTGCCAGTTGGCGAGTTCACGCATCGCTTCGACCTTGCCTTCGCCGTAGCAGAACGGACCGTCGAGCGCGCCGGTGTACATCCCGTCGACGACCCGGCTGCGGGTCCCGATGCCCGACGTCATACCGAGCGAATGGGCCAGCGGTTCGACGATCTCCTGCGGCGCGGCCGACACGATGTAGGTGTCGCGTCCGGCCTGGCGGTGGCGGTCGAGCAAGCGGCGGGCCTCGGGCCGCAGCCGGGCGAGCAACCGGGGGAGCACCTCGGTGTTGAGCGCCTGGAGGTCGCTCTGGCGCATCCCGGTGACGGCCTTGAGCACCCGCTCGCGCACCTCGTCGGTGGTGTTGTCGCTGGCGCCGAGGAGTTTGAACGTCGCCGCGCCGAAGGCGTCGCGGACGAACTCGCCGTTCGGGATCAGCCCCGCCTTGCGCGCCTGGAGGGCGAGCGTGAACGCCGACGATCCGGAGATCAAGGTGCGGTCGAGGTCGAAGAACGCCGCGCTCGTCCCCGAACTCGCCACCCCGACGTATTCACTCATCGTCGACCCCCGACCGTTCGGTTCGTTCGGGGTCGGGGCCAGAACGAACCGAACCGGTGCGGTCGAGGGCGACGGCGAGGGCGTACACGTCGCGCTTGGGCTGGGCGAATCGCGACGCAACGGCGGCCGACGCGTCGCGGGTCGATGCACCGGCCGCGAACTCGACGCGCAGCGCGTCACGAATCGTCTCGTCGTCGATCGTGACCTCCTCGACCGACGCGCCGGCGAGCACGAACACGTACTCGCCGCGGGCGTCGCCGATGTCGATCGTGCCGAGCGGACCTCGGACGACCGTCTCGTAGAGCTTCGTCAGTTCGCGGGTCACGACGATCATTCGATCATCTCCGCACGCCTCGCGCAGGTCGTCGAGCGTCCGCTGGGCGCGGTGCGGCGCTTCGTAGATGACCGTCGTGCGTGTTTCGGCGGCGATCTCGGCGAGCCGCGTGGCACGGTCGCGGCCCTTGCGCGGCAGGAACCCCTCGAACACGAACCGGTCAGTCGGCAGACCGCTGATGGTGATCGCCATGATCGCCGCGCTCGGCCCGGGGATCGCGCTCACGGTGTAGCCGGCGTCGATCGCCGCCCGCACGATGCGCTCGCCCGGGTCGGAGATGCCGGGTGTGCCGGCGTCGCTGACGATCGCCACGTCGCCGCCGCGGCCGAGCACCTCGAGCACGTCGCGGATGCGGGCGAGTTCGGTGTGGTCGTTGCACACGGCGAGCCGCTGCGCCTTGATGCCGGCGTGTTGCAGGAGCAGACCCGTGCGGCGGGTGTCCTCGCAGCAGATCAACGCCGCGTGTCGCAGCGTGTCGACGGCGCGCGGCGCCAGGTCACCCAGGTTGCCGATCGGGGTGGCGACCAGCCAGACGGTGCTCATCCGGCAGCGGCGGCCGTCTCGTCGTCGCGACGGACCTCGACGACGTCGCCGACGCGCAGACCCCAGCGGGCGAAGGCGCCGGCCTCGGCTTCCACGACGGATCGGGCACGATGGACGGGGATGCCCACACGATGACGGTGCATCTGGATCGTCTTGACCACCGTGCCGTCCGCATCGAGGTACGCGACGTCGATCGGGAAGCGCATGCCGATCGTGTGGATCCAGCGGCAGGGCTCGATCACGAACGCACCGTCGAACTCGTCTCGTTTGAGCAGCCCACGCCGTCGCGCCGCGCGGGACTCGGCCACCTCTGCGGAGGCCAGGACACGGGCGTCGCTGACCAACCAAGCCATGGTCGAAGCTTGCCAGATCGAGCCCGTGCGGTGAGCAACGCTCCACCTCACCGGGCGCGCGCCACCGGACCCGACCCCGGCGCGCGCCAGGTTGCGCCGTCCGCTCAGGTGGTGAGCATCGCCCCGTAGAGATCGTCGAGCGCCTGCCAGTGACGTTCGGCGGCCGACTCGTCGTACGGCGGGTTGTCGGGAACGGCGAACCCGTGGCCCGCGGGATAGAACTCGACCGTGTGCTCGACGCCGGCGGCGGTGAGCGCCTCGTCGAGTGCCGCGGCGTCGTCGGCGGTGAACGAGGCGTCGTTCTCCGCGCCGGCGACGTACACGCGCCCGGTGATCCGCTCGACGAGGCGGTGTGGGCTGTCGGGTGCGTCGGTCACGAGGTGGCCGCCGTGGAAGGACGCGGCGGCGACGATCCGGTCGGGATGGTGGGCCGCCGACACGAGCGACAGCCGCCCGCCCATGCAGTACCCGGTGGTGCCGACCTTCATCCCGTCCGGCGCGCCCGCCACCTGGGGGAGCGCCGACAGGTACGCGAGGAAGGCTCCGGCATCCGATGCGACGCCGTCCGTGGTGAGCGAGGTGATCATCCCGAACAGGCGCTGGCGCTCGGCGGCGTCGGTGAACACGGTCTCCATCGCGAACGGCTCGTAGGGACCGCTGCGGTAGTACATCTCGGGGAGGAAGGCGACGTAGCCCATCGCGGCGAGCCGTTCGGCCATCGTGACCATCGCCGCGCGCACGCCACCGGCGTCCATGTACAGGATCACGGCGGGCCACGGTCCGTCACCGTCGGGGGTGATGACGATCGACGGGCATTCCCCATCGGGCGTCGGGACGTTCACATCGGTGCGGGGCATCCGGTCCTCCTCGGCTGGTCAAGCGTCACATGCTCGGGCTGGATCATCGCGTATCTGGACGGCTGATCGACGATCTGGATCTGTCGTGATGACGTTCGCGTGTTCGCTGACGGCGGCCGCCTGCTTCACGGGCGGCGGGCTGTTGACGAAGCCGGCCGCGGGCCTCAGCCGGATCATTCCGACGGTGGCGATGTTCGGCCTGTTCGTCATCGGCGCGGTGCTGCTCGCGGTCGCGGTGCATCGCGACGGCGAGATCGGGCCGGCGTACCTGATCGTCGTCGGGCTGGAGACCGTGCTGGCATTCGCGCTCGGCTTCGCCCTCTACGACGAGCAACTCACCACGTTCAGCCTCGCCACCGTGGTCCTCGTGATGAGCGGCACCGCCATCCTCGCCCACAGCGGCATGTGATCAGGCCGATGCCACCCGGCGCCCCACCCGCGAGGCCGCCGAACGCGTGATCAATGTGCGGCGCAGGTGCGCAGATTGTTCACGCATTGCACTGAGGGTCGGGCGCTGCAGTGGACTGCAGAGGCGGATTCAGGTGAACTCGGACAGCTCCGGTCCCGCGCTCCGGGCCGCCGGATCGGCCGGACTCATGAGCCCGACGATGATCGGACCGGGGCCACGGACGACGGCGTAGCGGCTGCCCCAGAAGGCGTCGTACGGGGCTCGCAGTCCCTCCGCTCCGAGTTCGAGCGCGCGTTCGAATGCGGTATCGACCGCACTGCGGTCCTCCGCTCGGAGGTTGACGACGACGCCTGCGAAGCCCTCGGGCAGACCGCCCCAGTAGGACGCAAAGGCGGGACTGTCGATGTCGGCAGTGAACCCCTCGGCGACGGCCGGAAGCCCGACATGGTGAGGTTCCCAGTCGGCCCATCCATCGGCAACCGGGTCGACCTCCGCGCCGAGTGCACGCAGAAAGTGAGCGGCACCCACAACGTCGGCGATGACGATGTTCACCTGATCGAACCGGAGGCCGGCCATCGATCACACCGTACAACCGCCTACACGTTGAAGCGGAACTCCATCACGTCGCCGTCCTGGGCGATGTAGTCCTTGCCTTCGACGCGCATCTTGCCGGCGTCCTTGGCGGCGTTCCACGAGCCGAGCCCGAGGAGTTCGTCCCACTGGATCACCTCGGCGCGGATGAATCCGCGCTGGAAGTCGGAGTGGATGCGGCCGGCGCATTCCGGCGCCGTCGACCCCTCGTAGAACGTCCACGCCCGCGATTCCTTCTCGCCGGTGGTGAGGTAGGTGCGCAGTCCGAGCAGGTGGTACGCGCTGCGAACCATGCGGAACAGGGCGCCCTCGCCGAGGCCGAATCCCTCGAGGATCTCGGCGCGTTCGTCGGGATCGGTGATCGCCGCCGCCTCGGCTTCGAGCTGGACGCACATGCCGATCACCTCGACGTTGTCGCCGGCGTTGTTGAACTCGGCCGAGACGAGGGCTTCCTTCTCGGGGATCGAGTCGAGGTCGTCCTCGCCGACGTTGACGACGACGAGCACGCGCCGGTTGGTGAGCAGGAAGTAGGGCGCGAGCGCGTCGCGCACGTCGTCCTTCAGGCCGGCCCGGTACAGCGGGAGGCCCTCGGCGAGCGCCTCGAACGCGATCTGCAGATTGGCGGCCTCCTCGGCCATGCCCCGGTCGAGCTTCGCCTGGCGCTGGGTCTGATGGAGCCGCTTCTCGACGGTCTCGAGGTCGGCGAGCGCCAGTTCGAGTTCGACGATGCGGAGGTGTTCGAGCGGATCGGACGGGCCCGTGATGTCGTCGTTGACGAACGCCCGGAGCACGAACACGATGGCGTCGACCTCGCGGATGTTGGCGAGGAACTTGTTGCCGAGACCCTCGCCCTTGCTGGCACCCTCGACGAGCCCGCCGATGTCGACGACCTCGACCGCGGCGTGGACGACGTTCTTCGACTTCGACATCGCGGCGAGACGATCGAGCCGGTCGTCGGGGACCTTGGCGACGCCGATGTTCGGATCCTTCGTGGCGAACGGGTACGGGGCGGCGAGCGCACCACCGCCGGTGAGTGCGTTGTAGAGCGAACTCTTGCCCGCGTTGGGGAGGCCGACCAGACCGAAACGTTCCATGAGGCGTCCGAGGCTAGCGACGGTCCACCGTGCCGCCGTCCGGTGTGGCAGGACGCTCAGAGGAGCGACGCGACGAGCCCGGCCTGGCCGAGGTGGTACGTCACCATCACGGCCAGTGGCATCCACGGCCGGCGGTTCACGAAGTTCCGCCAGCCGAGGATCGTGTCGGAGGCGACGAACAGTGCCGCTCCCACGACGGCCCACCCGTTGCCGGCGGCCGCCGCGGCGATCGCCATCGCCGAGATGACCGTCAGGTAGGCGACGACCGGGCGCCCGAGCTTCGGGTCCTCCGCTCGTGCGCCGACGACGATGCGGCTGCCGGCGACCGCCACGAGGGGCGTCAGCGCGCCGAGCGCCACCGCGGCCGACCACCACCGCCAGTCGGGCGCGGCGATGAATCCGGCGGTGTAGGCGAGATGTCCGCAGAGGAACGCCGCCAGCCCGAACACGAACCGCCGGTCGTCGAGCAGCAGTACGTCGCCGGCGAGCGAGAACGCGAGCGCGATGACGAACCACACGCGCACCGCCGGATCGGCCGGGTCGAGCGTGACCGCCACGCCGATGAGGGCGAGCAGCGTGAGCGGCTTGCTCCAGAGCTCGGTCGGATGGTGGTCCGTCGCCGCGCTCCACCAGTTGGCGATCGCGGCAATGACCGCGATCGCCGCGAAGACCCACGCTGCCGCCGTCATGGCGCGTTCGTCATGGGCGGGCCGGTCCGGTCCATGGGGGCGACGGTAGCGCCGGTCTCGAACCCGGCGAAGGTTTGTGACGTCGTGGCACGGGTTACTCCGTGCACAACTACGAACGAGGAGAACGACCGTGTCGAATTTCGAGGATCAACCGCGCGTCGTGCGCGAGGAAGTGCCGGCCGCCACCGTGCGCCCCGCGGTGGATGTCCAGCCCGTGATCGAGGCCCAGCCGCTCCGGGCACGGACGATCGTCGAACCGCAGGTCGTCGTCGACCCCGCCGTCACCCCGGTCGCCGCGACCCGGGTCGTGCAGGCGCCGGTCGCGGCCGCACCCGTCGCGGCGGTCCGGACCACCTCGTTCCGGCGCTTCGCCCCCGACGCCGTGATCGCCGCCGCGGTGGGGCTCGTCGTGATGGTCATCGGGTTGCTGGCGATCGTACGCGGCGGGTTCGACGGTCCGATGGAGGATCCCGTCGTCGAGGTGTTGGGCTTCACCCATACGACGACGCTCGGCCTGATCGAAGTCGTGCTCGGCGGGCTGCTGTTGATCTGTGGTGCATCGAGTTGGCGCAGCGGTGCCTTGTTCTTCGGGTCGATCATGGCGATCGGTGGATTCATCGGCGCCGTGCAGACCGAGTCGTTCGCCACGTCCCTGGCACTCGAGTCCGGTCTGGCCTGGCTCGTCATGCTCGGCGGCATCGCGGTCGTCGCTTCGGCGCTGCTGATCCCCCGCTACGTCAGCCGCACCACCGACGTCCGGGCGTACTGACCCGGCCGAAGCGAGTCCGGCCTCAGCGGCCGATGTGTGTGAGTTCGAGCACGGCGCGGCCGGCTTCGGCTGAGGCGTCGACGTCGACCCGGGCGGTGATCCGCCACTCGTTCGTCTCGTCGGGGTCGTGGAGGATCTGCGTGACCGTCTGCGCCCGCCGGTCGTAGACGAACCGCGACGGGCTGCGCGCCTCGGCGTCGAGCAGGACCTCGTCGTGCTCCTCGTAGTAGCCGGCCATCGCCTCACGGACCAGATCGATCGCCTCCGAAGAGCCGAACGCGTCGTAGCCGCGCCGCGCCGCGACCCGCTGCACCCAGTCGAAGATCTGGTTGCGCACCATCACCCGGAACGCCCGCTCGTTGTCGACCACGCTGGGTTCGCTGCCCGATCCGCCTCGGTTCGTTCCGGCCCCGGCCCCGAACGAACCGATCGGGTCGGGGTCGAGGAGACGTTCCCATTCGTCGATCAGGCTCGAGTCGACCTGGCGGACGACGGCGCCGAGCCATTCGATCAGGTCGTCGATCTCGTCGGTCAGCGCCTCGGCCGGCACGTTCTGACGCAGGCCCTTGTAGACGTCGGACAGGTATCGCAACAGCACACCTTCCGACCGCTTCAGCCCGTAGTGGTTGACGTACTCCGTGAACGTCATGACCCGTTCCCACAGGTCGCGCACGATCGACTTCGGGCGCACCGTGTCGCCGCCGACCCACGGGTGCTTGGCCCGGAACTCGTTGAAGTTCCCGTACATCCAGTCCTTGTTCGGCTTCGGCGGCTCGACCTTGCTGAGCCGCTCCATCCGTTCCTCGTACTCCACGCCGGCGGCCTTCATCTCCGCCATCAGCGCGTTCTTCGCCTGCTCCATCTGGGCGGCCATGATCACGCCCGGGCTCTCCTGGATCGCCTCGATGATCGTGAGGACGTCGAGCGCGTGCAGCACGTCGGCGTCCTCGCCGCGGTCGGGGAGTTGACCGATCGCTTCGAGTGCCCACAACGACAGCGGCTGGTGGAGCGCGAACTCGTCCTGCAGGTCGAAGTTCACCCGCACCCGGCGGCCGTACTCGTCGGGCGGGTCGGGGAACTCGAGCAGCTCGGCCTCGACGAGCGACCGGTAGATCGCGATCGCGCGGCGGACGTGGCCCCGCTGGCGCTTGCGGGTCTCGTGGTTGTCGACCATCAACCGGCGCACCGCGCGGCACCCGTCGAGGCCGTTCATCACCGGTCGGTCGAGCAGGCTCATCACCATCTGATGGTTGACCTGGAAGTGCGAGCGCAGGGGTTCGGGTTCGCCGCCGACGAGCTTGTCGAACGTGTCCTGGCTCCAGTGGGCGTAGCCGCGTTCGGGCGCCTTGCGCTTCATGCTCTTCTTGCCGGTCGCCGCGTTCTTCTCGTCGTTGCGCAGGTTCTCCACCACGTGCGGCGGCGCCTGCACCCACACGTCACCGGCGTCGTCGAAGCCCTTCCGTCCCGCACGTCCGGCGATCTGGGCGAACTCGCGATTCGACAGGATCCGCACGCTCGACCCGTCGTACTTGCACAGTTGGGTGAACAGCACCGAGCGGATCGGCACGTTGATGCCGACGCCGAGCGTGTCGGTGCCACAGATGATCTTGAGCAGCCCGTCCTGGGCGAGCTTCTCGACGAGCAGCCGGTACTTCGGCAGCAGGCCGGCATGGTGGACGCCGATGCCGGCGGTGATGAAGCGCCGCAGGTCCTTGCCGATCGGCGTGTCGAAGCGGAACCCGTGGAGCGCCTCGCGAACGGCGTCCTTCTCGGTCCTGCTGAGCGGATCGAGCGCGAGGTAGTTCTGCGCCGCTTCGGTGGCCTCCTTCTGCGTGAAGTGGACGAGGTAGATCGGCGCCTTGCCGCTCGCCAGCAGTTGCTCGATGCTGTTGTGCAGCGTCGAGGTGCGGTACTCGAAGTGCAGCGGGACGGGTCGCTGGACCGACGTGACGAGGGTCGTGTCGCGGCCGGTCCGCGCCGTGAGGTCGCTGCGGAAGAACTGGACGTTGCCGAGCGTCGCCGACATGAGCAGGAACTGGGTGTGCGGCAGTTCGAGCAGTGGCACCTGCCAGGCCCAGCCTCGCTGCGGGTCGCCGTAGTAGTGGAACTCGTCGACGATGGCGACGTCGACGGGTGTCTCGGGTCCGTCGCGCAGGGCCCAGTTGGCGAGGATCTCGGCGGTGCAGCAGATGATCGGCGCGTCGGGGTTGACGGCCGCGTCGCCGGTGATCATCCCGACGCGGTCGGAGCCGAAGTCGCGGCAGAGGGCGAAGAACTTCTCGCTCACGAGCGCCTTGATCGGGGCCGTGTAGACGCTGCGCTTGCCCTCCGCGAGCGCAGCGAAGTGGGCGGCGGTGGCGACGAGAGACTTCCCCGAGCCGGTCGGCGTGTTGAGGATCACGTGGTTGCCGACGAGCAGTTCGAAGATCGCCTCCTCCTGTGCCGGGTAGAGCTCGAGGCCGATCGCCGCGGCGTAGGCGTTGAACCCGTCGAGCACCGCGTCGGCGTCGTGCTCGTCGGCACGCGCCGTGCGAGCCGGGAGGTGACGCACCAACGGCGGGACCGGGCCCG
This sequence comes from Ilumatobacteraceae bacterium, assembly GCA_963752815.1. Taxonomy (GTDB): domain Bacteria; phylum Actinomycetota; class Acidimicrobiia; order Acidimicrobiales; family Ilumatobacteraceae; genus Sva-07. The sequence goes on from CAVVZI010000015.1 coordinate 1,641,660, forward strand.
ACGGCGGTGCACCCGGCAACGACGGCACCGGCCCGGTCGAGGACATCGACCGAGGGTAAACCACCTCACACCGCCGCCCGGCGCCGGCGTCGAACCGGGGTGGAGCGCATCCGTCCAGCTGCGCTCCACCCGGTCGAACAACCGTCCGCCCGATCACACCTTGAACGATCCGGGTTCCGTCGTCTATGACATTGATCACGTAACGGGCCGGGAGGGCGCAGCAACATGCAGGAGCGGCGTTGAGCGCCATCGACGCGAGGACCGCGCTGGCGGATGTCATCGCCGCGCACGGCCGGCGGCGCACGATCCACAACGGGGAGGTCCTGTTCCTGGAGGGCGACCGGTCGCGCGAGGTGTACCTCTGCGTCAGCGGCCGGATCCGGATCTTCCTCTCGCTGTCGTCGGGCCGGGAACTGGTGCTCGGGACGAAGGAGGAGGGTGACGTGTTCGGTGAGATCGCGGCGCTCGACACGCTTCCGCGATCGGCGGGCGCGTCGGCCATCGGTCGGACCGTGGTGGCGAGCATGCCTGGTGACAAGTTCGCGGAGGAGGTCTTCCGGGAGCCGGCGCTCGCCCTCGAGGTGCTCCGTGGGCTGGCCCGTCAGATCCGCCGCGCGACCGCCGGGTTCTCGGCACGGACCAACGACTCGGCGGGCGTGCGCACGGGTCGCACGATCCTCGAGCTCGCCGAAGTCATCGCCGGGCCCGATCAGTCCAACGCGGTCGAGTTGCCGATCACGCAGGCCGATCTCGCGGACCGGATCGGCGCGACCCGCGAGTCGACGGCCCGGGCGATCGGCGTGTTCCGCCGCGCCGGTGTGCTCGAGACGGGTCGCGGCCGCCTCGTCGTGGTCGACATCGACGGGTTGGCCGATCTGGTGCGTGCGATGTGACGCACCGCTGACCGCGAACGCGCGGTCAGGGGCGGCGGAACTCCGCCAGCACGTCGCCGAGCGCGGTGATCGTGGCGGGGGTGATCGGATCGACGACGATCTGGACGTGGGCACACCCGGCGGCCGCGAGGCCGCGGAGGTGGTCGGCGAGGTCGAGCGTCGAGCCCTCGATCGGATCGGTGGGCACGTCGGTGTCGTAGTCGCCCATCTGCCGACGGACGCCGCCCGGCAGACGGAAGTAGACCGCGGCCGTGGCGTCGACGTCGCCGGGCGACCGGCCGGCGGCCGCGATCAGTCCGTCGACTCGCTCCTTGACGCGGGCGAACCCGTCGACGGAGTTGCCGTACTGGCTCCACCACATGTTCCATGCCGACACGTGCGGCAGGGTGATGTCGAGCATCCGGTCGCCGATCGAGCCGACCATCAACGGTGGCCCACCCGGCCGGGGTGACCGAGGATGCAGCGTGCAGTCGGTCGCCTCGTAGTACGTCCCGTGGAAGTCGATCGCCCCGTCCGCGAGGAGCGAGCGGATGATCGTGAACGCCTCCTCGAACCGGCCGACCCGATGGTCGTACGGGAACCCGTACGCTCGATAGTCCGGTGTGTTCCAGCCGGCGCCGAGGGCGAGGATCAGGCGGCCCTGCGAGATGGCGTCCACCGTCGCCGCCATCTTGGCGAGCATCGCCGGGGCATGGAAACTCGTGCAGGCGACCAGCGGGCCGAGTTCGATCGTGGTGGTCGACGCGGCGAGCGCGGCGAGCGACGTCCACACCTCCCAGGGCCCACGCGGACCGACCGGCAGGTCGTAGAGCAGATGGTCGCCGAGCCAGATCGAATCGAAGCCGACCTCCTCGGCCAGCCGTGCCATCTCGATCAGCTGCGGGAACGGCACCTCCCACTCGACCTCCGGCAGCTGGACTCCGACCTTCATGGCCGTTCACCGTAGGGCGCCATGACGGGGGAGCCGTGGTGGACCACGAGTTTCCAGCCGGCCGAACCGGCGCGCACGTACAGGTTGGTCGCCGCGACGGTGCCGGTGCCGCCGGCGTCGACGAGGTTCTCGTCGACGGTCACCCAGGCCATGTCGCCGTGGATGGCGACGGCCTCGTTCGTGAGGATGAACTGGTTCCTCCCCGGCCCGGCGAGGATCCGTCGCCACGACTCCTCGACGGCCGGCCAGGTCCGCAGGATCGGCCAACCCGGGTGGGTGCACACCACCCGATCGCTGTGTTCCCAGACGGTCCGCATGGCATCGATGTCGCGGCGTTCGTGCGCGTCGTAGAAGGCCTGGTTGGCAGCGAGCACCTCGACGATCTCGGGTTCGGTGGGATCGCCGATCTCCGGTTCGATCGGGTCGTCGATCGGACGGTCGCTCATGGCCGAAACCTAGCCGTGGCAACGATCGACGGGCAGCGACGCGGCGGATCACGTACCGTTGGCCCTGCTGGCCACCCCGGGCCGGCGATCGATCGGAGGTGGCCGTGTTGAACGTGAAGTCCTCGGGCAAGAAGGACGCCAAGGTCGTCTTCGAACTCGGCCCCGGCGAGTCGGAACACCACGTGTCGGTGGTCGGTGACTTCAACAGCTGGGACCCGTACGCCACCCCGATGAAGCGTCGCCGCGACGGCACGCAACGGGCGAAGATCAAAGTCCGCGCGGGCCTCACCTACGAGTTCAAGTACCTGTCCGACGACGGGACGTGGTTCTGCGATCCCGACGCCGAGACCCGACTGAGCGCAGAGGGCGAACCCAATTCGGTGCTGCGCGTCGACTGAGTTCTCGCGCGACGCTCCGCTTGCGACCCTCCGCGTCAGGCGGGATCATCTGGCGGTGAGCAAGGTGCGTTGTCGGGCGATCGTGTCGGGGCGCGTGCAGGGCGTGTTCTACCGCGACTCGTGCCAGCAGATGGCTCGCCGGCTCGGCGTGCGCGGGTCGGTTCGCAATCGCCGCGACGGGACGGTCGAAGTGGTCGCCGAAGGCGAACGCGACGCGGTCGACATGCTCCTGGCCTGGTGCCGCGAGGGTCCGAGCCGTGCCAGCGTGACCGCTCTCGCGATCACCGACGAGCCGCCGAGGGGCGAGACGTCGTTCCGCGTGGTCTATTGAGCGCACGCGATCAGGTGCTCCGGCCGGTCGTCGATGCGAGACACACCGGGTGCACCGGGCCGGCGCCGGCCCGCCGGAGGATCGTGGCGACCTCGGTGAGCGTCCATCCGGAGTCGGCGAGGTCGTCGATCAGGAGCCCTGGCGTGTCGGGCGGCGTGTCGATCACGGCGAAGGCGCCGCGCACGTTCTCCTTCTGGTGGAAGCTGTTCTGCAGCGAACTCTGCCGAGGTCGCTCGCGGATCCGCTCGACGAGGTCGACGTAGGGCAGGCCGATCTCCTCGGCGAGCCGCACCGCGAAGTCGGCCACGAGGTCGTCACCGGCCCCCCGCACCGACGGGACCGAGGCGACCCACTCGGGGTCAGGATCGGGTCGCCACTCGGCGAGGAGTTGGAACACGGCACCGACGAGTTCGTCGTCGAAGTGCCCGTCGGCCAGACCCCGCTCGACGAGCGGCGCCCAACCGGCATCACCCCACCGGCACAGCACCCGCCCGACCTCGTGCCGTTCGCCGGCCTTGACGCCCTGCTTCTTCGGCTCGATGTGCAGCGGCCGGCGCCGCACGTACGCGTCCGCGGCGGTGACGAGCGCCGGATCGATGTCGCTCGGTACGGGTTGACCGGTGCAGTTGTCGCACACGCCACAGGGCTCGACCGCGGGGTCGTCGAGCTGGGCGGTGAGGAATTGCATGCGGCAGCGATCGGTGGTGACGTAGTCGAACATCATCTGTTGCTCGTTGCGGCGGGCGCCGGTGACTCCTTCGACCCGCTCGGTCGGGTACGTCCACGGTTGGGTCGTCCGCTCGAACGTCTGCCCGCCGACGCGGTGGAGCACGCCCTCGACGTCGAGCTGCTTGAGCATCAACTCGAGCTGTCCGCGCCGGACGTCGACGAGTTCGGTCAGCTTCTGCAGTGAGAGCGGGCCGCCGGCGCGATCGAACGCGGCGAGCACCGCGTCGACGTCGTCGGGTTTGGGGAACGCGGTGTCGATGAACCACAGGAGGATGTCGGAGTCCTCCCGGCCGCAGAGCAGCACGGCGTTGCTCGTGTCGAGTGCGCGCCCGGCCCGGCCGACCTGTTGGTAGTACCCGACCGGCGAACCGGGCATCTGGAAGTGGACGACGAAGCCGAGGTCGGGCTTGTCGTAGCCCATGCCGAGCGCGGTGGTGGCGACGAGCACCTTCAACTCGTTGGCCAGCAGACGCTCCTCGAGCCGTTCGCGTTCGTCGGCCGGGGTGGCGCCGGAGTACGACGCGGCGTCGATGTCGTTGGCCCGCAGCCAATCGGCGACCACCTCGGTGTCGCGCACGGTGAGGCAGTAGACGATGCCCGACCCGGGCATCGCCGGGATGTGCTGCACGAGCCAAGCCAGTCGCTCGGTCTGGCTGGGCAGTTGCAGCACGCCGAGCGCCAGGCCGTCGCGCCCGAGGGGTCCCCGGAACGTGGTGAGGGTGGCGCCGAGTTGTTCCGCGACGTCCTGCACGACCCGGTCGTTGGCGGTCGCCGTGCAACCGAGTACCGGCACGACGCCCGACCCGAACGTGGACACGAGGCGACCGATCCGCCGGTAGTCCGGCCGGAAGTCGTGGCCCCAGTCGGAGATGCAGTGCACCTCGTCGATCACGACCAGCCCGGGCCGTTCGCCGAGGATCGGCATGACGGCCGCCGCGAACTCGGGGTTGGCGAGCCGTTCGGGTGACACCAGCACGAGGTCGACGTCGTCGGCCGCCATCCGCTCGGCGAGTTCGGCGACCGTCGTGTCGGTGGACGAGTTGACGGTCATGCAGCGCAAGCCGAGCCGGCTGGCGGCGAGGATCTGGTTGCGCATCAGCGCGAGCAGCGGCGACACGAGCAGCGTCGGCCCCAGCCCCTGCTGACGCAGGATGCTGGTGGCCACGAAGTAGACGGCGCTCTTGCCCCATCCGGTCCGCTGTACGACGAGCACCCGCTCGCGCCGGAGGCACAACGCTTCGATCGCCTCGCGCTGCCCGTCGCGGAACACCGCGGTCGGATTGCCAGTGAGCGACCGCAACGCATCGAGCACCGGGTCGGTGGCGGCGAGTTCGGTCATGGGTCGAGTATGACCGCGGGGTACGACAGCCACTCCGCGGGCTCCCGGTCGGCGACCGCGTGAACAATGTGCGCAGATACGCCGCACATCGTTCACGCGTTCGGCTGGGTGGGGCCGATCAGGGTGGGGGATCGGGGAGGAGGAGATGGGTCATCGTGTCGGCGATCCGCTCGGCGTACTGCTCGGGGGTCCAACCCCGCTCCAGGACGAGGGCGATGTAGCTGTGCCAGCCGAGCACGAAGTACATCAGGTCGCTGACGGTGGCCCGGTCGAGCCCCGGCCGGAGCCGGTCCCACGGCAGGGCGGCCACGGCGAGCCCGATGTCCTCGCGGTGGCCGGCGAGCAGTCCGGCCCGCAGTTCGGCGACGGCGGCGTCGGACCCGGCAACACTGTCGATCAGCTGCAGTACAGGCCCTGCCCGACCGTGGGCACCGGCGGCGTGGCGGCCGATCGCCCGGAAGCGCACCCGCAGGTCGTCGGCGAAGAGCTCCTCGTCGGTCAGCCGGTCGCGCAGGAGCGGGCCGTCGTCGCCGTGCAGCGCCGCATCGTCGCCGGCCACCACGACGTCGACGAGCTTGGCGAGGATGCCCGCCTTCGAGCCGAACGACGCGTAGATCATCTGCGCCGACACGTCGGCCGCCCGCGCGATCTCGTTGATCGACGTGGCGCCGTACCCGTCGCTCAGGAAGAGCTCGTGCGCGGCGTCGATCACCCGCCTCCGGCGTTCGACGGCCTCCGCCTGGCGCCGGCTCGCGTCGTAGGAGCGGCGGCCCGGAGCCGGCACCACATCGGCTTCGGAATTTCCTCTTGACGGCATCTTCCCCCTTCCATATAGTTCGCTCTATCCAATAGAGCATACTACAAACAATACCGAACCGAACACGACACGAAGCGGAGTACCCATGATTGACGTACCAATGATCGACGCGGATCCCAGCACCACCCGGCTGAGCTTCCCCGACTACGCCTTCGGGCTCGCGGCGATGCACGATGCCATGCGCCGCGACGCTCGACGGCTCGTCGTCGCGCTCGACGACGTTCCGGTCACGACGACCGAGCTGCCGGCCCTCGCCCGCTGGTTCGATCGCCTCGAGGCCGTGATCGAGCACCACCATCACTGCGAGGACGACATCGTCTGGCCCGGCCTCGAAGCGATCGTCGCCGCTCGGGACTGCGGCGACGAGGGCACGGCGTTCCTCCTGGCTCGACAGGTCCTGCTCGACGACCACCAGGAACTCGACCTGGCCATGACCGCGGTCCGCACATCGCTGCATGACGCATCGACCGTGATCGATCGCCACGACGCGGCACGCCGCTTCGAGGCGTATTCTCGACGCGCACCTCACCCGTGAAGAGGCGGCGCTCTTCCCCCTCCTGACGGCGCACGTGAGCGAGGAGGAATTCGCCGTGCTCGAGCAGGCGGTCGTCGCGGCCACCTCGTTGAAAGCGATGACCTTCACCGTGCCGTGGATGATGGACGAGGCGCCCACCGATCTGTGCGACAAGGTGCGCGACGGCATGCCGACGCCGATCCGCCTCGCCGACCGCTGGGTGCTGCAGCCCCGCTACCGCCGGCTGGTCGCTGCGGCGACGGGGGTGCGCGGGTCATGAGCGCTGCAGTGTCGATCACACCGAACGAGCACGACGTGCTCGGCCTCGACTCGATCGTCGAGCACACCTCGCGGTTCATCACCACGGAATACGCGTCGCTCACCTCGGCGTCGGCGCCCGTCACCTGGCCCGTCACGCCGTATCGGGGTACGACCGGTCGCACGGTCGACGTGGCCACCGGCCTCACGTATCCCCTCAAGGCCGAGCGCGCCCGGCGGAACCCGAAGGTCGCACTGTCGTTCTCGTATCCCGCCGGCTCGGGCCACGACCGCCCCGCCACCGTGGTGATCCAGGGGCTGGCCACCGTGCGCGACCGCGACCTCACGGCCACCAGCTCCCGCTACTTGCAGTCGTCGGCCGACCGGTTCCCCGACTCGTTCGCCAGCATCCCGAACTTCATGCTGCGCCGGATGGACTGGTACTGGACCCGCATGTGGGTCGAGGTCACGCCGATCCGGGTCCGCTGGTGGGACGACGGCGACCTCTCCGTGGCGCCCCGCGTCTGGACCGCGCCGGCGGGCACGCTCGCCCCGGAGTCCGATCCGCCTCCGTCCGGCCACGGCGCCGGCTCGTGGACCGCCAACGCGCCGTCCGACTGGCGCCGGCGTTCGGCCGGAGCGATCGAGCGGCTCGGCATGCCCGTCTTGACGACGGTCGACGCCGACGGTTGGCCGCTCCCGCTCCGGACCGTGACCGCGGTACCGACCGCCGACGGCTTCGACGTCGTCCTGCCGACGGGCGTCGAGATCGTCGACGGTCCGGCGTTCCTGTCGTTCCACACGCACCGCGAGGTGTTCGACGGCCAGGAGAACATCGGCCTCGCCGGCCACGCCCGCGCCGACGGCGACGTCGTGCACGTGACCGTCGATCGGGCGCTCGCCGACTTCGGCGTGTCCCGCAGCGCCGTCCGCTCCGCTGTCGCGATGTTGCGCGCCGGACGCGCCCTGCGCCCACGGTTGAGGACCGAAGCCGCCCGCCGCGGCGTCGCGCTGCCGGGCTTCGACGACCTCGGGTTCGTCCGGCCATCTCGCTGACGTAGGCGCCCCATGTAGCGCGCTGATCGCGCGGCCACGGGCGGCCGCGCGATCAGCTCAGGCGTTGGTGCTTCATCTGCGGCGAGGCGAAGATGTTGGTGATGTGTTCGCCGCGCAGGAACTCGTCGAGCCGGGCGACCTCGACGTCGAGCAGCCGTCGAGCGTCGGTCGAGATGTCCTCCATCAGGATCGGTTCCACCCGTTCGCCCTCGCCCTGCACCCAGCACCCGACGATCCGTCCGTCGACCCACACCGTCGTGCCGCCGTTTCCGGCGCGGTCGTAGAGATACGGGGTGTGGGCGGGATCGAGGTAGAACGCCCGCCCGCGCCACCCCATCGTGGTCGGATCGAGCGTCGGCAGGAGCGCGACCCACGGTGCGGCGGCCGGTGGGGCGTCGAGGTCGGCCGTGTCGTCCGGCAGGACCCAGCCGCGGCCGCCGTCGTCCAGCTCCACGGCGAGCGCGTCGACGGCGGCCAACGCGCTGCGGACGGCGCCCTTGGTCGAGCCGAGCCACCACACGAGGTCGTCCTCGGTCACCGGCCCGAACGTCCACAACAGCCGTCGGACGATCGCCGCGTATCCGGCTTCCGGCGAGGTCGGCGTGAGCTCCTCGCCGAGCCAGCTCGTCATCGACGTCCACAGCGGGCGGGACGTGCGCCAGACGCCGTCGTTGTGGCCCCGCACGACGTCGCCGGAGGCGGTGAGCAACGTGAGGAGGCGGGTCATCGTCGGCAGCTCGGTCGACCACTTCGTGCCCGGTGCCGCCGTGAACGTCCCGCCGAGATCGGGGAGCGCGGCGCGCAGTTGCTTCGCCGAGAGCTCCTCGCCGGTGAGGCGCTCGACGACCCGCTGCGAGGCGGTCTCGATCCAGTCCGTGCCGTCCTCGGCCGCGAGTTCGGTGGCCTCCTTGGCGAGCAGGCGGCGCTGGGCGTCGGCGACGCGTCGTCCGGCCGATCCGCTCACGGCCGGGAGGAGGTCGCGGGTGACGATCCAGAGCGTCCGGCGCATCGCCATCGTCCTGACGATCGAGCGGTGGTCGTACAGCGCACGGTCGACGTCGCCGACGGTGAGCTGCGCCATCCGGGCGTGGAGGGACAGGTACGGCGTCGACGACTCGGTGGCATGCAGCGCCGTCATCGCCGTGGTGGCGTCCTCGATCGTGCCGTACCGATGATCGGGGTGGAGCCCGTGCCGCGTGGCGATTCGGGCTCGCCGATGATCGTCGGTCGCGCGCGCAGCATCTGGCCATTCTCGCCCGTCCGCCGCGGTCGATGTAGTTGTCGGGCGCCGGCGCCGCTACATCGACATCGCTCGACCAGGTCGCGGCGCGGGGCCTCCGACCGGAGTGTTGCCCGTCGTGGGACTTACGGTGTCGGCGCATGACGACCCCCCAGTTACCCGCCGGTTGCCGGTCGCACGTGGTGCAGGTCGGCGAGGGCCGGGTCCACTGCGTGGAAGCCGGCGACGGCCCGCTGGTCCTGCTCGTGCACGGCTTCCCCGAGTCGTGGTACTCGTGGCGCCACCAGCTCCCGGCGCTCGCCGAGGCCGGCTACCGGGCGGTGGCGATCGACGTGCGCGGCTACGGCCGCTCGTCGAAGCCGCTGGCGGTGGAGGACTATCGCATGGTGCGCCTCGTCGCCGACAACGTCGGCCTCGTGGCCGCGCTCGGATTCGAGACGGCGGTCGTCGTCGGCCACGACTGGGGCGCTCCGATCGCGTGGAACTCCGCGCTGCTGCGGCCCGACGTGTTCACCGCCGTGGCCGGGCTGTCGGTGCCGTTCGCCCCGCCGTCGGACGTGCGTCCCACCACGATGATGCGGGCGATCGCCGGCGACGAGGAGTTCTACGTCGAGTACTTCCAGGAGCCCGGCCGGGCCGAGGCCGAGATCGAAGCCGACGTGCGCGACTGGCTGCTCGGGTTCATGTTCACCGCGTCGGGGGACGCACCGCCGCCCGACCTGAGCGACGGCACCGTCGCCACCGTGCGCCGCGGCGGTCTGATGAAGGATCGCTTCCGGCGGCCCGACCCGCTGCCGGCGTGGCTCACCGAGGCCGACCTCGACGTGTACGCGAGCGAGTTCGAACACACGGGCCTGCGCGGCCCGCTGAACCGCTACCGCAACGTCGATCGCGACTGGGAGGACCTCGCCGCGTTCCGTGGGGCCCACATCGACGTGCCGTCACTGTTCATCGGTGGGGATCGCGACGGGCCCACCGTCTGGGGGGCTCCGGCGATCGCCGCGTTCGAGCAGACGCTGCCGAAGCTGCACCGCTCGGTCATCCTCGAAGGCTGCGGCCACTGGACCCAACAGGAACGCCCCGACGAGGTCAACGAGGCGCTCGTCGATTTCCTCGGGAGTCTGTGACCCCGTCGGCGGATCGGTCCGTCGGTCCCGACCCTTGCGTTCGCTGTGCCGATCCGTCAAGGTGACACCGTGGCAGAGCGCTGGTTTCTCAAGATCGACGGGATCCCGGGCGAGTCCACGGACGTCAACCACAAGGACGAGATCGACGTCCTGTCGTGGTCGTGGGGGGTCACCCAGACCGGCGGTTCCGGCGGTGCCGGCGGCGGCGGTGGTGCGGGCAAGGCCGCGTTCCAGGACTTCCACTTCGTGTCGAGGATCAGCAAGGCGTCGCCCAAGCTGTTCCTCTCGTGTGCGACGGGCACGCACATCAAGTCGGCGCTGCTGTCGGGTGCGCGGACAGCGGGCAAGGGCGCGTCGAGTGAGTTCCTGAAGTACAAACTGTCCGACGTCGTGGTCACCAGTGATCAGCACGCCGGCAACGAGGGCGACACCCCGGTCGAGCAGTTCTCGCTGAACTACAGCAAGATCGAGATCACCTTCACCCCGCAGACCTCGACCGGCAAAGTGGGAACGCCGATCACGGCCGGTTTCGACGTCAAGGCGAGCAAGAAGGTCTGATTCCCCATCGGGCCAAATCAGTCGAACACCGGCAGGAGGAAGCCGCGTTCGACGAGCCGACGCAACAGCGGCAGGGCGGCGCGGGCGAGGTCCGGCGGATCGACGTCGGCGATCCCTGCGGCATCGGCGAGCACGGCTCCGAGCGGCCGCGTCCCGTCGCAGGCGGCGGCGATCGCCGCGACGTTGGCGTCGATCTGTCCTTCCCAGCACAGCCCGGCGGTCTGCCGCAGCACGCGATCGGTCACGGTCCAGCCGTCCGACGCGCCGCCTTCTCCGCCCTCCGTTGCGGGCCGGGCTCGTTCGTCGAGGACGACGTCGGGTGCGACCTGCAGCGCCACGTCGAGGAGTTGCCGGTCCGGGGTGAAGTCGAGGAAGTCGGCCAGTTCGAAGATCGCGCCGAGGTGATCGCCGCACGGCATCGCCCAGTCCTGCGGCGCCTCCTCGGCGCGGAACCATGGCGTCCCCGCAGCTCGTTTCCGCATGGTGATGAGGCCGAACCCGACGGCTTCGACGTCGTGCTGTTCGTAGTAGTCCATCCAGGAGTCGTATTCGGGAGTCCAGCGCTCGGGGGACTCGGTCTGTCGGAGCCAACTCGCGGCGTGGGCGCCCGGCTCCAACATCTCCCGTTCGATCACGAGGGCGTCGCAGCCGGTGCCCTCGAACCAGCCGTGCAGCCGGTCGCGCCAGTCCTGTCCGCGCACGTGGGCCCACGACGCCAGCACCTGGCAGTGTCCGCCGTCGGTGAGGTGACTCGGGGCCGATCGGACGAGCTGCCGACACAACTCGTCGACGATCAGCTCGTTGTCGCGGAACAGGTACCGGCGTGATGGGGAGATGACGAACGGCGGGTTGGCCACGATCAGATCGAATCGTTCGCCCTCGACCGGATCGAACAGGCTGCCTTCCCGGACGGCGACGTTGGTGACGCCGTTCAGTTCCATCGTCAACGTGGCGCAGGCGCTGGCCCGCGGGTTGAGATCGGAGGCGACGACACGAGCGGCGTGGTCGGATGCGTACAGCGCCTGCACGCCGCAGCCGGTGCCGAGATCGAAGGCGCTGGTGATCTCGCGGCGGATCGTCGCGCCCGCCAGGGCTTGTGTCGATGCACTCATCCCGAGGACGTGATCGTCGGGCAACGCCGAGCCGTGCCGCCGGGTGAAGTCGTGCGCGATCAACCAGTCCGACGGGCCGCCCACGGGGCGGATGGCGATCCGACTGGACACGTGTTCGTCGTCGTCGGTGAGCACTCCTCCAGCGACCCATTCCTCGAGGGGCAGTGCCTGCAGCGCGGCGCGCGCCGCGGCGACGGGCACCGGCATCCCGAACACGAACAGTTGGAGCAGGGTGTCGAGTCCGTCACCTCCCCGCGTCGACCGGAGCAGTGGCGCGAGTTCTCCCTGGCCGAGATGGGCGAACGCGTGGACGCCGAGCCGTTCCGTCAACGAGTCGAGGCCGAACCCGGCCTCGTCGAGACACTGCCGCGCGCGCCGAACATCGTCCGGCCGGTCGAAGAAACGCATGCGGCGGGGTCGGTCAGCCAGGTTCAGCGGGGATCGACGCGGCCGAGGCGGGCCAGCAACGCTTCCTGTCGTCCCGCGTCGGCCGACACGGCGACGGCATCGGCGCACACGCCGGGCCGGTAGATGTTGTCGCCGAGCGCATCAGCGGCCGCTTCGATCATGTTCATCTCGGCGTCGGTGAATTCCGTGCCGACACCCGCCCCGGTGGCGATGTCCCAACGGTGCACGTACATGTCGAAGAGGTAGAAGCGTTCGACCGTCTCGCCGATCGTCGTCGGGCCGAACCAGCCGTCGTACTCGGTCGCGACGACCTCTGGGTCATCGAGCAGCGACTGCACCGCGGTGGAGTGCTGTGTCCACCCCGCGACCGGGTCGCTCGGCAGGTCGGGCGTTGTCCCGAGATCGAGGCCGCGATCGACGAGGAACGATCGCTGGCTGTCGAACATGTGTGACAGGACGTCGAGCGCCGTCCATCCTTCGCACGGTGACGGGGCAGCCCAGCCCTCCGGTGTGATGCCCTCGATCACGTCGAGCAGCGAAGCGTTCGCCGACGCGTATCGGCTCGCGATCGGAACGTTCGGTTCTGCACTCATCCCGTCGAGAGTACGCCTGCCGCCGGAGGGCGTCGACACAGCATCTCCGCTCGCCGACCACCCGCGCCCCCGCTGTTCGCGTGAACTTCTTGCGCACATACGCCGCAAGAAGTTCACGAGTTCGCCGTCAGTCCGCCGATCGCGACAGGGTGTCGAGCAGGTCGACGGCGGCGCGGGCGTACTCGCCGATCCAGCGGTCGGAGATGCGCTTGATGGGGAGCGGGGCGATCGCCAGGTGTCGTTCGCGGCCGATCTTGCGCCCGGTGACCAGCTCGGCTGCTTCGAGCACGCGCAGGTGCTGGAGGACCGTCGTCCGGTCGAGGTCGGCAAACGCCGCGCACAGTTCACCGGTCGTGCACGACGACTGCTTCAGCACGTCGAGCATCCGTCGGCGGGTGGGGGAGGCCAGCGCCCGGAACACCGCATCGTCCTGGTCGTGCTCGTCCTCGTCGTCGAGGCGGTTGCGTTGCTCTCGAGACATGTTGTAAAATTATCACATGTCAATCGACCAACCACTCACCGAACTGCATTTCACCGTGTCCGGCCGGATCAGCCGGCCATGTCGGGAGGTGTACGAAGCGGTCGCCGACCCGGCGCAACTGTCGAAGTACTTCACCACCGGCGGCGCGACCGGCCGGCTCGAGTCGGGCACCGTGGCGACGTGGGATTTCCACGACTTCCCGGGGGCGTTCCCGGTGACGGTCGTCGAAGCGGTTCCGAACGAACGGATCGTGATCCGGTGGGGCGGCGAGGCGACCACCGACGACTCCGGCACGACCACGACGTTCGAGTTCGAACCGATCGACGACGGCGCGCGCACCTTGGTCACCATCACCGAGTCGTCCTGGAAGCCGACCCCGACCGGCGCTGAACGCGCCTTCGACAACTGCGAGGGCTGGACCGGCATGCTGGCCGCGCTGAAGGTCTGGCTCGAACACGGCATCAACCTCCGCGACGGCTTCTACGCCTGAGGACGCTCCGTCGCTTGGTCGTCGGTTGGTGGACCGGATCGGGCCCCGTCTGCCAGGCTTTCGCGGGGCGGCTACGACGAACGACCGGCGATCCGCCGGCAACGAAGGAGAGCGCATGGACGTCCACAGCGAACTCGACCCGCCGTTCAGCCAGCCCGGGTCGTCGGCGACCGACTGGTCGACGGTCCAGCGGATCCTCGAGGCGGCCGAGACATCGTGGTTGACGACCGTGCGCGCCGACGGTCGCCCGCACGTCACGCCGCTCGTCGCGGTGTGGCACGGCGACCGCGCGTATTTCTGCACCGGCGAGGCCGAGCAGAAGGCGGTGAACCTGCGGTCGAACCAGCACGTGGTCCTGACGACCGGATGCAACGGCTGGCAGGAGGGGATCGACGTGGTCGTCGAGGGTATCGCCGCTCGCGTCACCGATGACGCACTGCTCTCCGACCTCGCCGCGGTGTGGGCGACGAAGTGGGACGGCAGTTGGCAGTTCGAGGCCCGCGACGGCGCGTTTCATCACGAGACCGATGGCGGGGACCATCCGGCACTGGTGTTCGAGATCGCCATCGCCAAGGTGCTCAGCTTCGACAAAGAGGGCGGCGCGGCGACCCGCCATCTCCCGCGCTGAGCGGCACCGCGACGTCCTCGGCGCGCCGGCGGGTCACGTCGACCGAAATCCCGCTGCTTCGGGTTGACTATCGAACATATGTTCGATAGAGTTGGTGACATGTTCACCGAACTCGTCGAGGAGTTGATGGGCCTCGACAACGACGCGATCACCGAGCGATTCCGTGCACTCGAATTGGAGCGTCGGCGAGTCGACGCCGAGACTCACGGCGGTGGTGGCGGTGGCTGATGCCCGCGGTGTGTACGGCGATGACGGTCATCGCTCGATCAAGGGGTGGATGCGAGCGAACGCCAACTGGTCGGCACTCGACGTCGCTTCTCAGGCGGCGGGCGGTCGCCCTGCTCGAGATCGTGTCCGCGGTCGGTGATGCGTTGCTGGCGGGTCGAATCGGCTGTTGCCAGGTCGACGGAGCTGGCCAGGGCGCGCAGCAACCCACGCTGTGGTGAGCGGATCGTCGACGTGCTCGACGTGCTGCTCGATCATGCCGAGCATCTGCGCTTCGAGGATTTCCGCACGGTCGTGCGTCGGTGGGAGCACCTCGCCGATGAGGACGGAACGCTCGACGATGCGGAGGCCAATCACGCCAACCGCACCGCCGGGCTGCACGAGGTCAACGGTTGTCTCGACCTGCGGGCGAGTGGTGGGCGGCCGCTGGAGGCGGCGGAGATGTTGGGCATCTTCGAACGCTTCGTGGAGGACGAGTTCCGCATCGATGTGGCGGCGCGCACCGAGTTGCACGGTCCGGATGCGCCGGCGTCGTTGCTGCCGCGGACCGATGCGCAACGGCGTTTCGACGCGTTGGCGACGATCTTCCGGACGGCGGCGTCGATGCCGGCCGGTGCCCGTGCGCCCGAGCCGGTCGTCAACCTTCTGTGCGACATCGAGACGTTCGAGACGTTGCTCGCCCGTCACCGGCTGATCCCGTTCCCTGACGATCTGCCACTCACCGACCTGGCCCGGTCGCGTTGCGAGACCGACAGCGGCATCGTCGTCCCGCCCGAGCACATGCTGCAGGCGGCGTTGCTGCGGGCACGTTCGGCGGGTGATCGTCGACGGCAATGGTGTGGTGTTGGACATGGGACGCAAGCGACGCCTGTTCAAGGGTGCGGCTCGGGTGGCGGCGAAGTTGATGGCGTGTCATTGCGGTCACCCCGGTTGCACGGTCAGTGCGCACTATGCCGAGGTCGATCATCTCGATGAGTGGGATCGCGATGGTGGTGCGACCGATGTGGCGAACGCGGGCATCCGGTGTCGAAGTCACAACCCGTTGAAACATCGGCTCGGTCTCGTCGACCGACGAGCGAAATCCGGTCAAGTGGTCACGTTCCGACGTGACGGAACCCCGATGCTTCCGGTCGGGTGCCGACTCCCCGAGTTCGAACCCGACGACCACGACCTCGCACTACAGATCACAGCGTCGGCATCGTGACCTGCCAATCTGTGCGGCGTGCAGGATCGATATGCCGGTGACGTCGACGACTACCTCGAGCTCGGGCTCCTCCGTTGGTTGGTGGCACCGTCGTTCGAATCACCACCGGTGCGGCTCGGCATCGTGTGGTACCGGGTACCCGACGAGACACCCGAGCCGACGCCGACGGCGAAGACGTCGAGTACCTCGACCCGAGCACCGAGTCGGGTGCGGCCCTGCGCCTGCTCGATCCGCGGCTCTACGACGGACTCGCGTCGGTCGTCGCTTCCGGCGATCGGTCGGTCGCCGCGTTGGCGGCGGCCGGCGTGCTCCCGATGGACACCCGGACGTTCGACGACGAGTTGACGTTTGCCGGGCAGGAGGGCCGGACCGAGCGGGCCGCGTTCCGGGTCGACTGGCTGTCGCGGGCGTTGGCGGAACTCGCCGGCTGCGCGGTCGTGTTCGTCGATCCCGACGGCGGGCTGCGGCGCAGCGACCACAAGAGGCGCTCGTGGCATCCCAAGGCGGTCAAGCACGCGTACCTCGACGAACTCGGCCCGTTCATCGGGCGCGGCCAGAGCGTCATCGCCTCTCACCACACCAAGGGGTCGGACAAGGTCCGCAAACAGGCCCGGCGCCTGATGGGCGACGCGGCCGAGGAGCTCGGCGTCGAGCCGCTCGCCGCGGTCCGGGCCGATCGGGGCTCCACCCGGCTGTTCCTCGTGCTGCCGGTGGACGCCCACCGGTCGCACCTCGAACGCCGGCTGACCGCCCTCACCGGGTCGCCATGGGCGGCCGAACTCGACGTCATCTGGCGGGAGTAGCACCGCTGCATCCGACGGTTCGAGAACGACGGTCGGGGTACGGTCGTCGGTGATGCTCCGTCGTCAGCGCAGCGAACTGGTGGTGTCGCCGCTCCCCGGCGGCGTGGTCGTCCAGGGATCGCCGGGGATGGTGCGGGCGTTGGCGGAGCGGGTGCGCGCGGTCGCCGGATCGGTCGACATCGAACGCATCGGTGGAATCCTGGCGTCGGCGGCGGCGGCCATCGACCAGCTCGCCGGCGAGGGTGGTGGCACCGCGCAGTACTTCGAGTTCTCGCCGCGGGCGATGGACCTCCTGAAGCAGCACGGCGCGATCCCGACCGGCGACGGCTTCTTCCGCAGCATGGTGCACGACAGCAGGCAACTGGCCGGCAACCTCGACTGGAAGCCGATCGATCCGAGCAGCGAACTCCTGCAGTTGCAGACGACGGCGATCGGGCTGGTCCTCCAAGCCTCGATCGCCGAGCTGGCCGAGTCGGTGCAGCGTGTCGAGGAGAAGCTCGAGCACCTCCTCGACACCGTCTGGTCGGACAAGGTGGGCGAGATCGTCGCTCATCACCGGGTGCTCGGCGAACTCGTCGAGTCGAGCAACGAGGGCCACCGGCTCAGCGACACCGACTGGTCGACGATCGAGCACCTGCGCACCGAGATCGGTCGCAACATCGACAGCACCCGGGTGCTGCTGCGCCTGTCGATGACGCGGGCCGAGGCCGGTCGCAGCGCGTCGAGCCGTGCCGGCGCAGCCAAACGACTGCTCGACGCCGACTTCGTGGAGGGCCTCGCCCTGCTCGCCCTGTGCGAACACAACCTGGCCAGCTGGCACCACCTCCGTGTGCAGCGCGTGCGAGAGAGCGAACCGCTGCACCTCGACCGCACGCTGGCGCGCGTCGAGAGTGATCTGGCTCTCCACCGGCTCGAGGACCAGCGGCTGGTCGACGACCTCACGATCTACGTCGACGATCTCGCCCAGCCCCGGGGTCTCGAAGGGCTGGAACTCTGGAAGCGCGATCAGCTGGAGTCGAACACCGCGGTGCTGCGAACGGCGATCGACCACTTCGCCACACAACGCACGCTCGACGTCCGTGGTGAGGGCACCGCGGCGCTGCCGACGCTGATGGAGAGCCTGAACGTCGCCAAGGACTGGAGCGTCGACCGCACGAAGGACGCCTACCGATTCGTGCGGCGGCGCGGATCGCCGGGTGACGACGTGATCGAGATCGAAGCGGGCGACAGCCGCGAGATCGGTTGACCGTCACCGCATCCACTTCGCCTCCCCTCACCCGCCGGTCCGCGATGCTCGCTACGTTGTCGCCGATGGCGAACGAGGCGATGCGTGACAACTGGGCGGTCGGCGGTCAACGATGGGCGGAGAACGAACGCCTCATCGATTCGAGCTTCACGCCGGTGACCGAAGCGATCGTCGCGGCGGCCGACCTCGGGGGAGCGACCCGGCTGCTCGACATCGGCTGCGGCACCGGTGCCCTGCTGGAGGCGGCGGTTGCCGCGGGGACCGACGCGGTCGGCGTCGACATCTCGCCGTCGATGGTCGAGGCGGCCGCGCGTCGTGTTCCCGGCGCGTCCGTCGTCGTGGCCGACGCGCAGACCACCGACCTCCTGGCGGCGGTGCCGGGTGAGCCATTCGACCGCGTCGTGTCGCGGTTCGGGGTGATGTTCTTCGACGACCCTGTCGCCGCCTTCGCCAACATCCGCGCCGCGGTCGCGCCGGGCGCCGAGTTGGCGTTCGCCTGCTGGCGGGCGGAGGAGCGCGACGTGTTCATGTCGGGCCTCGCCCCGCTCGCCGCGCGGATGGAGCTCCCGTTCGCTCCACCGACCGTCGGGGTGCCGGGTCCGCTCGGGCTCGGCACGAGCGTCGTGATCGGCGACGTGCTGACCGAGGCCGGTTGGTTCGACGTGATCGTCGAAGCGCTCGACGTGACCCTCGACTACTCGTTCGACGGCAGTGACGGTGTCGAGGAGCGGCTGGCGATGGCCCTGAGCGGAATGCTCGGACGATCGGCGCAGGCCGAACTCGAACCGCGGCTCGGCCCGGACGCGTGGGCGGCGCTGCTCGACGAGGCCCGCGCCGAACTGCAGAACTACATCGTCGATGGGGCGGTCCGCCTCACCGGCCACATCTGGCTCGTCACCGCTTCGAACGCCTGAATTGTGGTGGGATCTCTCGCGTCAATGGTGTAAAGTCGACCAAGTAAGTCGGAATTAACCCCTCTCCGATCGAACGGGAGCAATCACCGTGCAGACCCCACTGACCAGCACCGACACGCCGACCACGGACTCGGATCCGTGGGGCCGAGTGTCGTCGCGGGCGGTCCATCCCTCGTCGCACTCGGGGGACGAGCCGCTCGTCGGCGTCATCGCCGCCGGACTGGCCGCGGTCGCGATGCCATGGGAACTGACGCGTGCGGCGAACTCGACGGAGCGGGCCTACGAACTGCTGTTGGCGACCGAGACGTACGACGCCTGGCTGATCCACTGGCCCGTGGGAACCGGTCTGGAGGCCCACGATCACGGCGGCTCGACCGGCGCGTTCGCAGTGGTGAGCGGCGTCCTCGACGAGGACGTCGAACGTGACGGCGAGACGGTGACGCGCCGTGTCCCAGCCGGTCAGTCGGTGACGTTCGGCGGCGATCACGTGCACGCGGTGGTGAACCGTGGCGAGGCCGGTGCGACGAGCGTTCACGTGTACTCGCCGCCGCTCAGCTCGATGAGCTTCTACCGCGAGTCGGCTGACGGCGGGTACGAGGTCGACCGTGTCGATCAGGTCTTCGCGCCGGGATCGGCCGCATGACCGACCCGCCGGACACGACGGGCGAGGGCTCGGGCTCGGCGACGGACCGTCTGTTGGCGGCGGCCCGTGCGCGCATCAGCACGGTCGATGCGGCCGAGGCTTTCCGCCTCCAGCAGGCCGGCGCCACGCTCGTCGACACGCGGCCGGCCGCTCAGCGCGCCGAGCACGGTGAGATCGCGGGCGCGGTCGTGGTGGAGCGCAACGTCCTCGAATGGCGGCTCGACCCCAGCGGCGACCATCGCCTCCCCGACATCGACCACGATCGACCGCTCGTGGTGTTCTGCCAGGAGGGCTATGCGTCGAGCCTGGCGGTCGCGTCCCTCGTCGACCTCGGTCTGACCGACGTCCACGACCTCGCCGGCGGCTACGCCGCGTGGAGTCGCGCCGGGCTGCCGACCGTCTGATCCGCTCAGCCGACGTTCGTGGCGGTGTCCGCCGGGGTGCCGCCGGGTGGCGGTCCGCCGGGTCCGCCGCCGCCAGGAGGCTGACCGGGACGACCACCGCCGGCGGTCTGGCCGTCGCTCGCTGAGGTGGCTGCCGGGTCGAGGCCGACCACGATGAGGGCCCGCTTGCCAGCGAGGTCGGCATCGTCGGACACCGCGAGCAGGAGCCCGTCGGCCTCGCCCGAGCCGCCGGTGACACCGTCGGTGGCGTTGGTGGTGTCGGGCTCGCCGTACGACGCGTACCGTCCGGTCGCCAGAACCTCGGCATTGAGCTCGTCGTCGAACAGGAACTGCGTGGTCAACACCGTCGTGTCGTCGATGTGGACCTTGCTGTGGATGTGCACGGCGCGCCCGCGGTACCAGCCGGGCCAGATGGTGAGGAACTCGACGATCCCGTCGTCGTTGGCGACCTGCGACCCGCGCAGGAACGTGGTGCCTTCGGCGCCATCGTCGTCGGTGTAGCCATCGGCGTACGCGGAGTAGTCACCGTCGACGTCGCAGTGCCAGATCTCCACCGTGGCGCCCGGGATCGGTGCGCACGATTCGTCGACGGCCTGGATGCCGAGCCGCAGTGGCATCCCGGTGAGCCCTTCGGTGACGTCGCGCCGCTCGATCTCGGAGATCGTCGGGAACGGGCCCTGCGTGAGATCCGGGAGTACCCGGCAGGCGCCGAGGTCGGCGAAGTCGGCCGCGGTGAACGCGGTCGTCGCTGGCGTGCCTGCTGCAAGGTCGGCTCCGGTGGCGACCGTCGTCGGAGCCGAGTCCGCGGTGGCGGCCGGGACGGAGCCTTCAGTCGTGGCGGTGTCGCCCGGCGCCGACGAGCTGGTTGTCGAATCAGTGGTCGACGAGCCGGCCGTGTCGGTGGCCGCCGTGTCGCCGGAGTCGCTGCCACTGCACGCGGCGAACGCCACGGCGCCGCCGACGAGCGTGCCGCCGAGGGCCAGCAGCCGACGTCGGGAGATCGTGCTTCCGGGGACGAAGGTCGGTTCCATGGCGGCGAGTCTGCACGACGAAGTTGAGAGCTGGCCGTGAATCTGCAGCGAGGCGGGTGAGGCGGGCGGGTGAGGCGGGCGGGTGAGGCGGGACGGTCGGGAACCGTCCATGATGGCCGGATGCGTTCCGGACTTTCGCTCGGTGTCCACGTCGGCCAGCAGAACGCAACGATGGCCGAACTCGTCGCCCTCTGGCAGCGGCTCGACGGTGTGGTCGACTGGATCTCGTTGTGGGACCACCTGTACGAGGCGCCGCCCGCCGGCGGGCAGACCCCGCACTTCGAGGCGATCGCGACGCTCGGCGCGCTCGCGTCGGTCACCGAACGCGCCCGGCTGGGTTGCCTGATGTTCTGCGTGCCGTACCGGAACCCGGCCCTGCTGGCCAAGGCGTGCGTGGCGATCGATCACATCTCGCAGGGGCGCTTCGAGCCGGGGTTCGGCGCGGGCTGGCACGCCCCCGAGTTCCGGGCCCACGGCTACGAGTTCCCCGACGTCGGGACGCGGTTCGACATGCTCGGCGAGGGCCTCGAGATCATCAGTTCGATGCTGTCGGGCGGCACCGACGGCTCG
Source organism: Ilumatobacteraceae bacterium (assembly GCA_963752815.1). GTDB lineage: Bacteria > Actinomycetota > Acidimicrobiia > Acidimicrobiales > Ilumatobacteraceae > Sva-07. The sequence continues at coordinate 1,663,049 of CAVVZI010000015.1, forward strand.
ACCAGCTTCGCCGGCGACCACTATCGGGTCGACGCGGTGACATGCGTGCCGGGCCCGTTCGCCGGTGCGATCCCGCTGTGGACCGGCGGCAGCGGCCGCACCCGAACGCCGGAGAACGCGGCGAAGTTCTGCTCGGGCTGGAACGTTCCCTACGTCGGTCCGGCCGAGTTCCGCCTGCTCAACGATCGGCTCGACGCGGCGTGCGAGGCGATCGGCCGTGACCCGGCGACGCTCGAACGATCGGTGAACCTGGCGTTCCATGTCGCAGCGACCGCCACGGCCGCCGACGCCGAGCTCGCCCGGATCACCGCCCAATGGGGCGAGGAGATCGCCCCACGGGTGACAGCGGGCGCGCTGACCGGGACGCCGGACCGCGCCGTCGACCGCATCGCCGAGTACCGCGAGGCCGGCGCCGACATGGTCAACGTCGCGCTCCGCCTCCCCGTCGACACCGACGCGCTCGAGGCCTACCTGACCGACATCGTCCCCGCTGCCCGCTCGATCCCCTGACCTGCCGCCGCCCTCGGGCCCGCTGGCCGGTAACGGTCACTCTGACATGATCACCGAGTAGCGTGCGGTCGTGGCGAAGAACGTGCCGGCCGGTTACGACATGCGCGAGTTCCCGGCGTTCGCGGTCACCGTCGACATCGTGATCCTCAGCGTCGTCGACGGCATGCTGCTCGTGCTGCTGATCGAACGCAAGGACAAGCCGTTCAAGAAGGCGTGGGCGCTGCCCGGCGGGTTCAAGCGACCGGAGGAGACGCTCGACGAGGCTGCTCGTCGCGAACTGCGCGAGGAGACCGGCGTCGAGGCGCCCAAACACCTGTCGCAGTTCGGCGCCTACGGCGACCCGAAGCGCGACCCGCGCGGCAACGTCGTGACGGTGGGATACCTCGCCGTGACGCCCGAGGTCGGCGAGATCGTCGCCGGCACCGATGCGTCCGCGGCGCGACTCTGGCCGGTGTCGGAAGCGCTCGACGGCGACCTGCGGCTGGCGTTCGACCACCGCACGATCCTCCGTGATGCTGTCGACCGGGCCGCCGCCGACCTCGAGTCGTCCGACCTCGCCACCGCGTTCGTGGGTCCGACCTTCACCCTGACCGAGCTGCAACGGGTGTACGAAGCGGTGTGGGACGACGCGCTCGACACGGCCAACTTCCGCCGCAGCCTGTCGACGCCGGCACCCTCGGCGTTCGTGCTGCCGACCGGCGTGCGGGCCGACGTCGGGGACCGGGGTGGCCGACCTGCCGAACTGTTCTCCGCCGGGCGGAGCTGGACCGACGAAGGCTCGCCGGTGAAACGGCCGCGCAAGAAGCCCCGCTCCCGCAGCAGTTGACCGGCGGGAACCAGGTCCCGCCGTTCACCTCGTCGCCGGCTCGGCGGTGACCAGGAGGAGAACGTTCCCCTGCTTCTGGTGGGATTCCACGTACCGGGTGGCCTCCACCACCTCGCCGAGGGGGTAGGTCCGGTCGACGACGGCGCGGAAGTCGCCGGACTCGACGAGTGAACGCAGCGTCTCGACCTTGTCCTGGCTGTACTTGGGCAGCGGCATCAGCACCTGCTTCGGGGCCAACTTCACGGTGAGCACGGCGAGGGCCGGGTTCTGCCACATGAATCCGAGGTCGGTCGACACGTACTTCCCGCCAGGTCGCACCAGTGCCCGACAGCGGCGGAACGACGACTTGCCGACCGCGTCGAACACCACGTCGTACGTCTCGCCGGTGGCGGTGAAGTCGGTCTGCTCGTAGTCGATGACGACGTCCGGTCCGAGGGAGGCCACCATCTCGGCGCTCCCCGTGGCGCAGACCGCCGTGACGTGGGCGCCGCGGTGCTTCGCCAACTGCACGGCAGCGGTGCCGATGGCGCCCGACGCGCCGTAGATCAGGATCCGCTGCCCGGCGCGCAGGTCCGACCAGTTCAGGCACGTCATCGCCAGGATTCCTCCGTCGCCCACGGCGGCCATCTCGGCGAACGAGCGGTCGTGCGGCATCGTCGCGATCGACACGTCCTGGCGCACGCACATGAATTCGGCGTTCGCGCCGAAGCGTTCGTTGACGCCGAACACCCGGTCGCCGATCTCGAACTTGGTGACGCTCGGACCCTTCGCCACGACGACACCCGCGAACTCGGTACCGAGGATGCGAAATTTTGGCCGGCGCAGGCCGCTGAAGAAGCGGACGATGAACGGGCGGGGAAGGCGAAACCCGCAGTCGGTGCGGTTCACCGTCGCGACGTGCACCTCGACCAGTACCTCGTCGTCGGCGGGAACAGGCGTCGCCGCCTCGCCGACGTGCAGCACCTCGGGTCCGCCGTAGCGATCGTGCTGCGCCGCGGACATCGTCGCATGCTGAGTTATTGTCGCCATGACTCTTACCGTACACGCGATGGTTCGGGTCGTCCATGGGTCGCTCGACATGGCGCACCTGGGGTGGGTGGACTTCGACCGGTTATCTGACTAAAGTCAGAGAAATGGTCGTGGATGTCCTCCGCCGGTTCAACCGCTCGTACACGCAGCGCATCGGGGTGCTCGACGACTCGTACCTGCAGACGGGCCGGCCGCTCGGGCCGTCGCGGCTGCTGTTCGAGATCGCCAAGGACGGCTCGCCCGTGCTCGAGCTGCGGCGCCGGTTGGGCCTCGACTCGGGGTACGTCAGCCGCCTGCTGCGCCAACTCGAGGACGACGGCCTCGTCACCGTCGCTCCCGATCCGGTCGACCGACGGCAACGGCTCGTGCGGCTCACGACCCGCGGCCGGGCCGAACGTCGCAAGCTCGACACCCGCTCCGAGCGCGTCGCGCAGCGTCTCGTCGAGCCACTGTCGGAACGCCAACGAGCCGAACTCGAGTCGGCGCTCGCCGCGGCCGATCGGCTGCTGCGGGCCGCGACGGTCACCTTCGATGTCGTGGACGCCCGTTCGGCCGACGCCCGATGGGCGATCGGGAAGTACTTCGCCGAGCTCGACGAGCGGTTCCCGACCGGCTTCGACGCCGACGCCGCCCGCGACGAGGCCGCGGAGGCACTCGCCTTCAGCCGACCCGACGGCGCATTCGTGGTGATCCACGACGGCATCGATCCGGTCGGGTGCGGGGGCATCCAGCGCATCGACGGCTCGACCGCCGAGATCAAGCGCATGTGGATCGACGGCGACCGGCGCGGCCTCGGCCTCGGACGGCGGATGGTCGATCATCTCGAACAGCTCGCCGCCGACGCCGGGTACCAACGCGTGGTGCTCGACACCAACGAGACCCTCACCCAGGCGATCTCGATGTACGAAGCGATGGGGTACGAGCAGACCGCCCGCTACAACGACAACCCGTACGCCCAACGCTGGTTCGCCAAGCCGCTGCGCGCCGTCGGAGACTGACCCCGACGGCGTCTACTGTCCAACGGATGCAGGTCGATTCGGGTGGGGTCACATTGGACGTCGAGGTGCATGGTGAGGGCCGCGCCGGCCGGCCGCCGGTGCTGCTGATCCACGGCTTCCCCGACACGAAGCGCCTCTGGACGAAGCAGGTGGGACCGCTCGTCGACGCCGGGTACCAGGTGATCACGTACGACCAGCGGGGCTACGGGGCGAGCGCCAAGCCGACCGAGGTCGAGGCCTACTCCATCATCTTCCTGGCGATGGACGCGATCGCCGTGCTCGACCACCTCGATGTCGCCAAGGCGCATGTGATCGGCCACGACTGGGGTGCGGCCACGGCGTGGGCCGCGGCGTCGTTCAGCCCCGATCGGGTGGACCATCTCGTGGCGATGTCGGTCGGTCACCCGACGGCGTTCGCCACGGCAGGGTTCGCCCAGCGGGAGAAGTCGTGGTACATGCTGCTGTTCCAGTTCGCACCCGTCGCCGAGGAATGGCTGACCGTCGACAACGGTGCGAACTTCCGATCGTGGTCGGGTCATCCCGACTTCGACGCGGTGTACGCCGAGGTGCTCGCCAACGGTTCACTCACGCCGGCGCTGAACTATTACCGCGCCAACGTGAATCCCGCCTCGCTCGTCGGGCCTTCCCTCGAGCTGCCACCGATCCAGTCGCCCACCCTGGGCATCCTCGGCACCGCCGACTTCGCCCTCACCGATGAGCAGATGGCCGCATCGGCCCAGTTCTGCGTCGCCGGATTCCGCGACGAACGCGTCGAGGGCGCCGGGCACTGGCTCCAGTGGGAGCGTCCCGACGCCGTGAACGCGCTGGTGCTCGACTTCCTGCCCGCCTGATCAGTCGTTGTTTCCGACCTGCACCGCGGGGACGTCGACGTTGATCGTGCCGTCGTCGTCCGAGTCGGACACGATCAGAAAGGCGGCGAAGGCCGCGGCGGCGACGAGGACGGCCGTGACGAAACCGGCGACGAATGCCGGGAAGCGGCTCGGCCGCTCGACCACGGTTTCGGTCGGCGTGACGATGGGGCGGTACGCGGCGTCCGGCGTCGTGGTGATCAGCGGCCGTTCGTTGTACTCCAGGTCGCGGTCCCGGATGTCGGGGTCGGGAAGGTCGTGTTCACGGATTTCGTTGGTGGTGTCGATGTCGTGAGCCATACGGCCGCGGTAACCGATCGGGCGGCGGGCTAAACCACTGCGCTCAGTCCGGATCGAGCAGACCGAACCAGGGCTCGGCGACGAGATCGCCCTCGTAGATCTCGCGGTCCTCGTCGTCGGCGATCGGCACCGCGATCGCGAGTTCGCGTTCGGCCCGCGCTTCGTCGAGCCGACCCAGGCAGGCGAGTGCCCGCGCCCGTGCTTCGTGGCCGTAGCCCAGATCGAAGTCGTCGAGCTGCGCCTCGGTGACGATCGCCTGGCAGCGATCGGCGTGATGCAGCGCCAGTTCGCCGTGGCCCAACACGGCATGCACGCGCGACACCAGCCACGCGCCACGCGCCTGGTTGGCCGGGGTCCGGTCGGCGGCGCGGGCCCAGTGGTAGGTCGACGCGTACGCCCGCGCCAGGACGTCGTCGATCTCCTCGGGCGTGAAGTCGTCGGGCGACGTCCGAGCGTCGAGCAACTCCCACGTCGAGTTGTTGGCGGCGACGCCGAGCGCCCGGTGCAGGACGGGATCGTCGGTGTCGATCGGGTCAGTCACGCCTGCCTCCTGGTCGTTCAGTCGAGTTCGTCGAGAATCGCCGCGAGTTCGACGCGGAACCGGCGCAGCTCACGGCGGTGCAGCACCGACAACGAGTCGAGTTGGCTGCGGCCCTCATCGGTCAACGACAGTAGCGAACGGCGGGCGTCGGCCGGATCGGATCGACGGACGACCAGACCGTTCTCGACCGCCCGGTCGGCCAGCTCGCCGACCGAGTGCAGCTTGAGCTGGAGCACCTCGGCGAGATCGGACGTCGACGGATCGCTCGGCCCGGGGTGACCGCGGATCGCCAGCAGGAGCTGGTGCTGCGACGGCGTGAGGCCGTGTTCGCGGGCGGCGTGTTCGGAGAAGGCGAGGAATCGGCGGAGGGCGTGGCGGAACTCGGCGAGCGACCGGTAGTCGGCGTCGCTGAGGGGCTTGTCGGTCACGAGTGCTCGCCGGCCGGTTCGTAGGCGTCGATGCGGCGGCGCTGGTTGTCGATCAGCCCGACCGGCGACGTCAGCACCAGGCACGTGAGCGAGCTGACGAGCGCCGTCGGCAACAGCGGGAACCCGGCCATCTCGGTGACGACGAGGGCCGAGCCGAACGGCGTCTTGGTGACCGCGACGTTGGCCGCCACCATCGTGCCGGCGACGAACACCCACTCGTGTTCGATCGGCAGCCATCCCGCGACGGCCCACCCGAGCACGAACCCGGCGAAGAACAACGGGATGATGAACCCACCCCGCCAACCGGTCACGAGTGCGATCGCCGCGGCGAGCAGCTTGGCGATGCCGGCGATCACGAGGATCCGTACGGCCGGGGGCGAGTCGATCAGCGACTCGATCTGGAACTCGCCGTTCGTGAGCGCGTACGGAGTGGCGACCGCCAGCAGTCCGAGCGCGATCCCGCCGACCGTCGGCCGGGCCAGCGCGGGGACCCGCTCGGCCACGCGGTGCAGTGCGCCGACGAACACGGTGAACAGCACCCCGATCGCGGCGCCGAGCGCACCGGCGAGCAGCGCCCACGCGAGGTCGACGCCATCGATGTGGTCGACGATCGGCAGCGTCCAGATCGGTTCCAGGCCGAGGCCGCCGAACGCCGTCGACACCGCGAACCCGCACAGGGCGCCGATCGCGGCTGGGACGAGCGCCTCGTAGTACTCGAGGCCGCGGCGGTGCGGGATCTCGAGCGCGAAGATCGCCGCGCCGAGCGGCGCCCCGAACAGCACGCTGAACCCGGCCGCCATGCCGGTGATCGCCAGGGTGCGGACGTCGGCGGGCTCCAGTCCGTAGCGGTGGCCGGCGCGGGTGGCGAGCGTGCCGGTCGTGGTGACGAGTGGCGCCTCGGGCCCGAGTGTGCCGCCCGCCCCCACCGACAGCAGCGACACCGGGATGAGCGAACGCAACCGTCCGTCCTCGCCGTTGCGCGCCCCGGCGTCGGTGGTGCCGGACACGTGAATGTTGCCGACGAGCAGTTCCACGTCGGCCGGGCGGCCCAGGATGCGCACGAGGACCGTGATGACCACACCGACGACGGCCAGGACCACGACGTGTGACCAGTCGGCCCACTCACCGGGCCCGAGCACATCGACGACGAGTTCGAGCGCGCGCATGTAGGCGGCCCCGATCGCACCGCCACCGAGTCCGACCGCCACGATGAGCACCACCATCCGCAGGCGGACGCCGAAGAAACGCACCAGCCGCTCGTGGGTATCGGGGTTGCCGAACGGCGTGGCGAGCACGTGAATAGATCGTATCACGATCTAAATCGGATGCGGCCTGTCAACCCGGCGCGCGCCCGGACCCGACCCGCTGGCGCGCCCGGGCGACTACGTTCGCGGCGTGACCGCACCGCGCATCGCTGACGTGGCGTTCGCGGAGCTGTTGACGCTCGAGCCGCACGGGCCCGACACCTACGTCGGCACCACCGCCCGCTATCCATGGGGCAGGCGGCTGTACGGCGGCCAGGTGGTCGCCCAGGCGCTGCGGGCCGCCTCGGCGACCGTCGATCCGAGCCGGCCGGCGCACTCCCTGCACTCGTACTTCATCCGGCCCGGCACGCCAGACGAGCCGATCCGCTACGAGGTCGAACGGCTCCGTGACGGTCGCTCGTTCAGCACCCGGCAGGTGGTCGCCCGCCAATCGGCCGGTGCGATCCTCAACATCTCGGTGTCGTTCCAGGTGGTGGAGGACGAGGCCGACGTGCAGGTGGTTTCGTTGCCCGACGGACTACCGGGCCCGGACGACCCGGCCCTTCTGGAGCACTCGTGGGGGTCCATGCTCCAGCGGCGCGGCATGCCGCTCGAGGGGCGGGTGGATCGGTACGGCTTCTGGATCCGGCTCGATTCCGTCGTTGCGGAGGATCCGTTCGTCCGCCAGTGTGCGCTCGCCTTCGTGTCCGACGCTGCGCCGTCACGGGCGGCGCGTTCGCCCCACCCGGAGGCCGCCGGCGACATCACCGACCGGAACCGTTTCCAGGGGGCGAGCCTCGACCATGCGGTGTGGTTCCACCGCCCGACCGACGCCAGCCAATGGCACTGGTTCGACCTGACGTCCCACGGTCTGTCGGGCGCCCGCGGCCTCGTGACCGGTGACGTGATCCGGGCCGACGGCGTCCACGTTGCGAGCATCGCCCAGGAGGTGCTGCTGCGCCGCGTCGACGACGGCGTCGTCGTGCCGCCCGACATGGTCCCCGACAACGGCTGAACCGCGACGATTGGCTCGTCGCGATCGAGCGAACGGACCGAGGGGTGGTCGTCTCGCTCATCGCACGGGCGGGGTGACCCGTCGGATTACGCGGCCGCGGCGGGCGCCAGGTTCCAGGCCTCGGCGACCAGTTCGTACGAACGGAGGCGGTCGGCCTGGTCGTACACCATCGTGGTGAGCATCAACTCGTCGACGCCGAACCGGTCGACCAGGTCGTCGAGCTGCGTGCGGACCTGCTGTGGGTCGCCCATCACCAGCGGGGCGTGCCAACCGCGCACGATCTCGCGTTCCATCGGTGTGAACTCGTGCTGGGCGGCCTCCTCGGGCGAGCACATCTGGATCGGCCGGCCCTGACGCAGGTTGAGGAACGACAGGGCGCTCGGGCCGGACAGGTACGTGGCGTCGTCGCTCGTCGGCGCGCAGATCACCGGCACGCCGATCATCGAATACGGCTGCTCGAGGAACTGCGACGGGCGGAACGACTCGCGGTAGGTCTGCAACGCCTGTGCCGTGCCGGCCGACGCGAAGTGGTGGGCGAACGAGAACGGCAGGCCGAGCAGCCCGGCGGCGTGGGCGCTGTAGTCGCTCGAACCGAGCAGCCACATCTCCGGACGGTTGCCGGCGGCGGTGGCGGCGATGATCTGCGGGTGCGTGCCGGCGAAGTAGTCGAGCAGGTCGCGCAGCTGCGTCGGGAACTCGTCGCCGGCCTCCCGGGTGTTGCGCCGGAGAGCGGCGGCGGTGAGCGGGTCGGTGCCCGGGGCCCGACCGAGGCCGAGATCGATGCGGCCGGGATGGAACGCTTCGAGCGTGCCGAACTGTTCGGCCACCGTGAGCGCGGCGTGGTTGGGGAGCATCACGCCGCCGGCGCCGATGCGCAGCGTGGTCGTGGCGACGGCGAGGTGGGCGATCAGCACCGGCGGTGACGAGCTGGCGATGCCCGCCATGTTGTGGTGTTCGGCGACCCAGTGGCGGGTGTAACCGAGGCGCTCGACGTGCTGGGCCAGCTCGACCGAGTTCGCCAGTGCCTGGGCGGCCGTGGAGCCCGCCGGCACCGGAGCCAGATCGAGCACGGAGAGCTTGACGTCGGATCGATTGTCGGGGCCGTTGTGGGGGAGGGGCATCGTCCCCGCGCAACGCTTCGACCCCTCGATGTGTTCCCGTCGTTCACTACGGTCACGGTTGTGACTGACACGCTCGAAGACACCGGAGTTGTTGCTGAAGTGAACGCCTGGCTCGAGGAGAACTGGGATCCCGAGCTGACCGTCGCCGAATGGTGGGAGCGCCTGGGCACCTCCGGTTGGGCCGCGCCGACGCTGCCCGAGGGCTCGTACGGCAAGGGCCTGTCGCGCGGTGACGCCGTTCTCGTGCAGCAGGCGATCGCCGAGCACGGTGCCCTCGGCGCCCCCGGTGGGCTCGGCCTGCTCCTCGCCGCACCGACCATCGCCACCCATGGCACGCCCGAGCAGGTCGAGGAGTACGTCCGGCCGATCGTCACCGGCCAGCGGGCGTGGTGCCAGCTCTTCTCCGAGCCCGGAGCCGGCTCCGACCTTGCGGGCCTGCAGGCCAAGGCCGAGCAGGACGGCGAGGAGTGGATCGTCAACGGCCAGAAGGTCTGGACCTCCGGCGGCCAGGTCGCCGACATGGGAATGCTCATCGCTCGCACCAACCCGAACGTGCCCAAGCACCAGGGGATCACGTACTTCGCGATCGACATGCACCAACCCGGCATCGACATCCGCCCGTTGAAGGAGATGACCGGCCGGGCGATGTTCAACGAGGTGTTCCTCACCGACGCCCGCGTCGCCGACGACGCGATGATCGGCGGCAAGAACAACGGGTGGGCGGTCGCCAACACCACGCTCATGTTCGAACGCGCCGGCCTCGGCTCGGGCGGGGGGAGCGCGGCGGCGAGTGCGGCGACGCCCGGCACGGTGGCCGGCGACCTCGACAAGCGGGCCGGCGACTTCGTGGGCTCACGGCGCTCGGGCGGCGGGGGCGGCTTCGGCGGGATGTCGACGATGCTCATCGAGCTGGCGAAGGGCAACAAGACCATCAAGGACCCGACGATCCGTCAGGGGCTGATGAAGCTCCATTCGTTCGCTGAGATCGGCCGGTTCAACAACCTGCGGGTCAAGGCGGCGAAGGAGCAGGGCAAGGAGATCCCCGGCATGGGCAACATCTCCAAGCTCTCGATGAGCGAGATGATGCGGATGCAGCGCGACCTGGGTCTGCGCATCGTCGGCGCCTCCGGCATGCTGCACGCCTACGACTCGAAGGAGCGGCCGGCGATCGACGCGGCGACGAGCAACCCGTTCCTCGGCATCGTCACCGAACTCGCGCTGTTCGCCCAGGGCCCGCCGATCTACGGCGGCACGGATCAGGTGCAGCGCAACATCATCGGCGAGCGTGTGCTCGGCCTTCCCAAGGAGCCGAACAACGACCGCACGGTGAATTTCGCCGACATGCCGAAGAACACCTGAAACGCCCGGGGCCTGACCCCAGATCGTTTCCGGTTCGCCTACTGAGTGCGCACTCAGTACGATCGCCGCAATGCCTTCCGCCACGACGACACGTCGGGTCTCACGACGTGCTCCGGGTCTTCCCGCCGACGAGCGGCGGGCCGCGATCGTCGCCGCAGTGGTGCCGCTGCTGAGTGAGTACGGCGAGACGATGACGTGTCGGCAGATCGCCGAGGCCGCGGGCATCGCCGAGGGCACGATCTTCTGGGTGTTCGCCGACAAGGACGAACTGATCGGTGCCGCCCTCGACGCCGCCCTCGACCAGGCGCCCGTCGAAGCGGCCCTGCGGGCGATCTCCACCGACGGCACGTTCGAAGAGCGGCTGATCGCGGCGACCGAGATCATCCAGCGACGGGTCGTCGACATGTGGCGGCTCGGCTCGAAGTTCGGGCCGGCGATGAAGCGCCACGGCTCGGGCCCGCTCGCCGATTCGCCGGCGCTGGCCGAGATCTTCCTCGCCCGCGACGACCTGCGCATCGAACCGCTCGAAGCGGCGCGGATGCTCCGCGCCCTCGCGTTGTCGCTCACCCATCCGATGCTCGCCGGCGAGCCGACGCCGGCCGCCGACATCGTCGACCTCCTCCTCCACGGCCTCGTGCGCAGCTCATGAAACTCTGGCAACTCCTCCGGAGCCATCTCGGCCCGTACCGCAACCTGCTCATCCTCGTGGTGTTCCTGCAGGCCGTGCAGACCGGCGCGACGCTCACGCTGCCGACGATCAACGCCAACCTCATCAACAACGGCGTCCTCACCGGCGACACCGCCTACATCTGGCGCCAGGGCGCGATCATGCTCTTCTTCAGCTTCGTGCAGATCGTGTTCGCCAGCGCCGCCGTGTACTACGGCGCCAAAGCGGCGATGGGCTTCGGCCGCGACATCCGCCGCGACCTGTTCCACCAGGTCACGGCGTACTCCGCCCGTGAGGTCGGCCAGTTCGGCGCGCCGTCGTTGATCACCCGCATCACCAACGACGTCCAACAGATCCAGATGCTCGTCGTGCTGGCCACCACGATGATGATCGCCGCCCCGCTCACTCTCGTGATCGGATCGATCCTGGCCGTGCGCGAGAGCGTGCAGCTGTCGGTGATCCTGCTGTTCGCGATCCCCGCCGCCGTCATCATCCTCGGATCGCTCGTGTCGCGGATGGTGCCGACGTTCCAGTTGATGCAGGCCCGTGTCGACCGGGTCAACGGCGTCCTGCGCGAGCAGATCACCGGCATCCGTGTCGTGCGGGCATTCGTGCGCGAGCCGGAGGAGACCGAGCGCTTCGCCGGCGCCAACGAAGAGCTCACCGCCACCGCGCTGCGCACCGGCCACCTGATGGCGGCGATGTTCCCCACGGTGCTGCTGATCATCAACGTGTCGAGCATCGCGGTGCTGTGGCTCGGTGCCGACTACGTCAACCAGGGCGAACTGCAGATCGGTTCGCTCATCGCCTACCTCACCTACCTCATCCAGATCCTGTTCGCGGTCGTCATGGCGACGTTCCTCGTGTCGATGATCCCCCGTGCCTCGGTGGCGTCCGATCGCGTCGCCGAGGTGCTCGGCACGCCATCGTCGGTCGTGCCAGCCGAGCACCCGATCACCGAGGTCGGCGAGCACGGCACGCTCGAGTTCCGCAACGTCGGCTTCTCGTACCCGGGCGCCGAACTCGCCGTCCTGTCCGACGTGTCGTTCCGTGTCACCGCCGGTCAGACCACGGCGATCATCGGTTCGACCGGTTCGGGCAAGTCGACCCTCGTCAACCTCGTGTCACGGCTGTTCGACGCCACGAGCGGCACGGTGCTCGTCGACGGCGTCGACGTGCGCGAACTCGACCAGGACCTGCTGTGGAGCAAGGTCGGCTACGTGCCGCAGAAGCCGTTCCTCTTCTCCGGCACCGTGGCGTCGAACCTGCGCTTCGGGCGCCCGGACGCGACCGACGAGGAGCTGTGGCAGGCGCTCGAGATCGCCCAGGCCTCCGGGTTCGTGCAGGCGATGCCCGACGGGATCGACAGCGAGATCACCCAGGGCGGCACGAACGTGTCGGGTGGGCAGCGACAACGGCTCTCGATCGCCCGGGCCCTCGTGGTACGGCCGGAGATCTTCGTGTTCGACGACTCGTTCTCGGCGCTCGACCTCGGCACCGACGCCCGGCTGCGGGCCGCGCTGAAACCGCACACCTCCGAGTCGGCGTTGCTGATCGTGGCGCAGCGCGTGTCGACCATCGCCGACGCCGACCAGATCCTCGTGCTCGAAGACGGAGAGATCATCGGCCGCGGCACGCACACCGAGCTGATCGCGACGTGTCCGACCTACGCCGAAATCGTCGATTCGCAGCTCGGCCGGGGGGTCGTGGCGTGAGCGGCGCTCGGAGAACATCGGCGGCAACGGCACCAACGGCGACGCCGGCGACGACATCGGTGTGGGTGCGGGCGCGTTGCCGGACGGCGTGGTCGCCGAGACCGACCTCGACGACGACAAGAAGCTGCTCGCCACTGCCGGCACGCAGGCACGGCGCGCGGCCTTCGGGCCCGGCGGTGGCATCGGCATCCCGGCCGAGAAGAGCGAGCGGTTCGGCGACACGGTCCGCCGACTCGGGGAACTCCTCGGCAGGGAGCGGCTGCGCCTCGTGGCCGTGCTGTTCCTCGTGGTCAGCAGCGTGTTCCTGGTGGTGCTCGGCCCGAAACTGCTCGGCGAAGCGACGAACATCATCGTGGAGGGTGCGTCGAGCCCGAACGGCATCGACTTCGGCGCACTGCACCATCAACTCGAAATCGTCTTCGTGATCTACCTCGGCTCGTGGGCGCTGTCGTTCATGCAGTCGTACATCCTCGCCGGGGTGGTCCAGCGATCGATGTACCGCCTGCGCGAATCGGTCGAGCACAAGCTCAACCGGCTGCCGCTCAAGTACATCGACAGCCAGCCCCGCGGCGACCTGCTGAGCCGAGTGACCAACGACATCGACAACCTCGCGCAGAGCCTGCAGCAGACGATCTCGCAGATCCTCACGTCGATCCTCACGATGATCGGCGTGGCGATCATGATGTTCATCATCTCGCCGATCCTGGCGGTGATCGCGCTGAGCACCGTCCCGGTGAGCCTGTTCCTGATGAGGTTCATCGCCGGCAAGGCCCGCCCGCGGTTCATGGCCCAGTGGCGGCACACCGGCATGCTCAACGCCCAGGCCGAGGAGGTCTTCACCGGCCACGCGATCGTCAAGAGCTTCGGACGTCAACGCGAGGCCGAGGCCCGCTTCCGCCGCGACAACGACGAGCTGTACGAGGCGAGCTTCGGCGCCCAGTTCATCTCCAGCCTGATCCAGCCCATGACGATCTTCATGGGCAACATCCAGTACGTCCTGATCGCGGTCGTCGGTGGCCTGAAGATCGCCAACGGCTCGCTGAGCATCGGTGACATGCAGGCGATGATCCAGTACGCCCGGCAGTTCGCCCAGCCGATGACCAACCTCGCCTCGATGGCCGCCACGTTCCAGTCGGGCATCGCCTCGATGGAACGGGTGCTCGAGCTGCTCGACGCCGACGAGCAGTCGACCGAACAGGCCGACACCGCCACGCCTCCCGAGGTGCGCGGCCGGGTGGTGTTCGACGACGTGCACTTCTCCTACGTCAGCGACAAGCCGCTCATCGAGGGCCTGTCGGTGGTCGCCGAGCCGGGCGAGACGGTCGCCATCGTCGGGCCGACCGGCGCCGGCAAGACCACGCTGGTCAACCTGATCATGCGGTTCTACGATCTCGACGCCGGGTCGATCAGCCTCGACGGCCGCGACATCGCGTCGTTCCCACGCCACGAGCTGCGATCGAAGATCGGCATGGTGCTGCAGGACACGTGGCTGTTCGGCGGAACGATCCGCGACAACATCGCCTACGGGAACCCGCACGCCACCGAGGAGCAGATCAGGGAGGCGGCCAAGGTCACCTACGTCGACCGCTTCGTGCGCTCGCTGCCCCAGGGCTACGACACGGTGATCAACGACGAGGGCGACAACATCAGCGCCGGCGAGAAGCAGTTGATGACGATCGCCCGGGCGTTCCTCGCCGACCCGTCGATCCTCATCCTCGACGAGGCGACGTCGTCGGTCGACACCCGCACGGAGGTGCTGATCCAGGAGGCGATGAACGCGCTGCGCGCCAACCGGACGAGCTTCGTCATCGCCCACCGGCTGTCGACGATCCGCGGCGCCGACACGATCCTCGTGATGGAGAACGGCCGCATCGTCGAGCAGGGCGACCATGACGAGCTGCTCGCGATGCACGGCGCCTACGCCCGCCTGTACAACGCCCAGTTCGCCGGTCAGACGATCTAGCCGCGACTGCGTAGTGTCCTGGCGATGGTCGAGCAAGAGATCCACGCACTGGCCGACCGCCTCCTCGAGGCGATCGAGGCCGGCGACATCGATGCGGTTGCCTCGTGCTACGCCGACGACGCCGTCATCTGGCACAACACCGATCAGGTCGAGCAGCACAAGGCCGACAATCTGCAGGTGTTGTCGTGGCTCGTCGAGCACACCGCGGTGCGTTCGTACCGTGACAGTCGCCGCACCGTGATCGACCACGGCTTCGTCCAGCAGCACACCCTGCACATCGGGTTCGACGACGGGCGCACGGCCGATCTACCGGCCTGCTTGGTGGTCGCGGTGGCCGATGGCCTGATCGTGCGGATCGACGAATACATCGACGGCGCGGCCGTCGCGGCCACGTTCGGCCGTTCCTGATCCATCCATGCCGGAGCCATCCATGTCCGTCCTCCTCGTGGCCCAGCTCACCGACACGCATGTCGTCGATCCCGATGCCGACGGGAACGTGCCCGACGAGGTGTATGTCGACAACAACGGTCGGCTCGCGTCGGCGGTCGCCAGTCTGAACGCCGAGGCGCCACGGATGGCGGTCGTGCTGGGAACCGGTGACCTCACCAACTGGGGGCGACCGGGGGAGTACGAACGCCTCGCCGAACTGCTGGCGCCGCTCCAGGTGCCGTTCCTCGCGTTGCCCGGCAACCACGACGACCGTGATCTGCTCCGGGCCACGTTCCCGTCCACGCCGTGGATCGACGCCGCGCACGCCAGCTGGGTGACCACGGTCGGTGCCGGCGATGACCGCGTGCGTGTCGTCGGCCTCGACTCGACCGTTCCGGGCGAGCCGGGGGCGGCCTTCGACGACGAGCGCGAGGCGTGGTTGCGGTCGGTCCTCGCCGATGGTCACGACGGTGTCACGCTGCTCGCAGTGCATCATCCGCCGTTCGCCACGGGCGTGGGATGGATGGACGACTCCGGCTTCGTCGGGCTCGGTCGGCTCGAGGCGGTGCTCCGCGAGCATCCGGTCGACAAGGTGCTCTGCGGGCACTTCCATCGGCCGGTGTCGTCGATGATCTCGGGCATTCCCGTGCAGGTCGGCATGTCGACGGTGCAGCACGTCGGCCTCGATCTCTCGCCGGGCGCGGGAGTCAGCCTGATCAACGATCCGGTCGGGTACCAGATCCACCGGATCGCCGGGTCGAGCGTCGTCACCCACACCCGCTACATCGAGACGGGCCACCGCCGCATCATCCCGACCTGGGCCGACGACTTCTGACCCGTCCCCCTCCCCGAAAAATGGAGCAGATGTCGCGCTCAGCGCGACATCTGCTCCAAATTTCGGTCGGGAGGGGGTGCGGCCGGGCGCAGGCCGCGGGTCTCGGCGACGTCGTCGTCGTCGATGAACCACGCCACGACCGCCGCCGGGAGCATGATCAGACCGACCGCGAGGAAGCCCGCCTGGTACGCCCCGAGTCGGTCGACGGCCGACGCACCGTCGCCGCCGACCGCGTCGAGCCTCGACGCGATCACCGTTGCCGCCACGGCCACGCCGGCGGCGTAGGCGATCTGGCGTTGCGTGTTGAACATCGACGTCGCCCGCCCGGTGTCGGCGACCGACGTGGTCCCGTACGCCGCGGTCTGGATCGACACGAACACCAGCCCCGACGACAGGCCGCGACACAGCGACAGGCAGGGCGATCGTCGACAGCGGCGTGTCGAGCCCGGCGAGGGAGAAGCAGCACGTGACGATGGCGGTGAGCGTGATCCCGACGACCAGCAGCCGCCGAGGACCGATCGCCCGGTACAACCGCCGGCCGAGCAGGTTCGCCACGAGGAACACGCCGAACGCCTGCGGCGACTGGGCGACGCCGCTCTCGAACGCGCTGTATCCACGCAGGCTCTGCAGGTACAGCGGCAGGACGAAGATCATCCCGAAGAAGCCGGCGTAGGTCATCGACGAGGCGATGTTGATCGTGCGGAACAGTCGGTCGCGCAGCAGGCGGAACGCGAGGATCGGTTGGCTGACCCGCTGTTCGACCACGATGAGGGCGGCGATGCAGGCCGCGCCTCCAAATGCGAACGCGAGCGTCGTCGGCGAGGTCCAGCCCTTCCCCGGCCCGATCGACAGCGTGTAGAGCAGGATCGACACGCCCGCCGCCGACAACACGAGTCCGGCGAGGTCGAGCCGGCCGGGATCCTCTTGCCGCGTCTCCTCCAGCCAGACGATCGCCAGGGCCACCGTGACGATGCCGACCGGCACGTTGATCAGGAAGATCCAGCGCCACGACGCCTGGTCGACGAGCAGCCCGCCGAGCATCGGGCCGATCGCCGGCGCGATCACCGTCACGCTGAGCACGCCGATCGCCGCCTTGGCCCGCTCGGCCATCGGGAAGGCCCGGTAGAGCATCGTCGACCCGACCGGGGTGACGAGCCCGCCGCCGGCGCCCTGCAGGATGCGGAAGAACACGAGTTGATCGAGCGACTGCGCCAACCCGCAGAGCAGCGACATGGCGACGAAGATCGTCAGCGCGACGATGAACATCCGCTTGGTGCCGAAGCGGTCGCCGAGCCAACCGGCGGCCGGGATGACCGCGGCGAAGCTCAACAGGTAGCCGATCGCGATCCACTCGATGTCGGTCGTCGGGACGCTGAAGTCGCGCGCCAGCGTCGGCAGGGCGACGTTGACCATCGTGCCGTCGATGACGCTCATCATCAGGCCGAGGACGTAGACCGTCATCACCCGGTTGCGATACGTCACCGCCCGAACCTACGCGAATCGACCCGTGTGACGCCGAGCCGATGCTGCGAGGCTGGACGGTCGTGATGGTGTTGGTGTGATGGTGTTGGACCAGCTGAGGTATCCCGAGTCGCTGCCGATCACGGCACGGCGCGACGAGATCGTCGAGGCGATCCGCGACCAACCAGGTGGTGATCGTCGCCGGCGAGACCGGATCCGGCAAGAGCACGCAGCTGCCGAAGCTGTGCCTCGAGGCCGGCCGCGGGGCCGATGGCCGCTTGATCGGCCACACCCAGCCCCGCCGGGTGGCGGCGCGCACGATCGCCGAACGCATCGCCGAGGAGATCGGCACGCCGCTCGGCACCGACGTCGGCTACACCGTGCGCTTCACCGACCAGGTCAGCGCGTCGACGGTGATCAAGGTGATGACCGACGGGATCCTGCTCGCCGAGATCCAACGCGACCGGATGCTGCAGCGTTACGACACGCTGATCATCGACGAGGCCCACGAGCGCAGCCTGAACATCGACTTCATCCTCGGCTACCTGAAGCAGTTGCTCCCGCGGCGCCCCGACCTGAAGGTGATCGTCACCTCGGCGACGATCGACACCGACCGCTTCGCCCGCCACTTCGACACCGAGCAGGTCATCGAGGTCACAGGGCGGACGTTCCCGGTCGAGGTGCGGTACCGGCCGATGGACGACACCGACCAGGTGCAGGCGATCGTCGGCGCGGTCGAGGAGCTGACGATCGAGGGGCCGGGCGACGTGCTGGTGTTCCTGTCGGGCGAGCGCGAGATCCGCGACGCCGCCGACGCCCTCCACGCCGACCAGACGCTCGAAGTGCTGCCGCTGTACGCCCGGCTGTCGTCGGCCGAGCAGCACCGGATCTTCGAGCGTCCCACGAACCAGGTCGAAGCGTCGCGTCGTGCTCGCCACCAACGTCGCCGAGACGTCGCTCACCGTGCCCGGCGTGCGCTACGTGGTCGACACCGGCGTGGCCCGGATCTCCCGCTACAGCAAGCGGCTCAAGGTGCAGCGGCTCCCGATCGAGGCGGTGTCGCAGGCGTCGGCCAACCAGCGCGCCGGCCGGTGCGGCCGTGTCGCGCCGGGCATCTGCATCCGCCTGTACGACGAGGACGACTTCGCCGAGCGGCCCGAGTTCACCGAGCCGGAGATCCTCCGCACGAACCTCGCGTCGGTCATCCTGCAGATGACCAACATCGGCCTCGGCGACGTCGCCGCGTTCCCGTTCCTCGAGCCGCCCGACTCGGCCTCGATCCGCGACGGGTACCTCCTGCTCGAGGAGTTGGCGGCGATCGACCCGGTCGAGCGCAACGGTCAGCGGCACCTCACCAAACTCGGCCGCCGGCTCGCCCGCCTCCCGGTCGACCCGCGGCTCGGGCGGATGGTGCTCGAGTCGGAACGTCACGGGTGCGTGCGCGAGGTGCTCGTCATCGCGTCCGGGCTGTCGATCCAGGATCCGCGCGAGCGACCGGTGGAGAAGCGCGAGCAGGCCAACGAGATGCACGCCCGCTTCCGCGTCGACGGGTCCGACCTGCTGTCGATGGTCGCCCTGTGGGACCACCTGCGCGAACAGCAGCGGGCAGCTGTCGGGCAATCAGTTCCGGCGGATGTGCCGCAACGAGTTCCTCAACTACCTGCGCGTGCGGGAGTGGATGGATCTGTTCAGCCAGCTGCGCCGGGTGGCCGGCGAACTCGGTATCCGGCCCTCGAACCACGAGACGCATCCCGATCTCGTCCACAAGTCGCTCCTCGCCGGGCTGCTCTCGCACATCGGTGTGCGCGACCGCGAGCGCCGCGACTTCGTCGGCGCCCGCCAGGCCCGCTTCGTGATCGCCACCGGCTCGGTGCTCACCAAGCGCCCGCCCGACTGGGTGATGGCCGCCGAGCTGGTCGAGACGAACCAGATCTACGCCCGCCGCGTCGCCGGCATCAAGCCGCAATGGGCCGAGCAGGCCGGAGCGCACCTCGTGAAGCGGTCGTACGGCGAGGCGCGGTGGGACGAGCGCGGCGGTCGGGCCGTCGTGACCGAGAACGTCACGCTGTACGGGCTGCCGCTCGTGACCGACCGGGTGATCGGCTACGACCGGGTCGACCCGGCGGCGGCGCGGGCCTGGTTCATCACCAAGGCGCTCGTGGAAGGGGAGGCGGCGCCGCAGTGGATGCAGCGCCACGACTTCCTCGCCCGCAACGCCGACTTCCTGCGTGGCGTGCGACGGATGGCCGACCGGCTGCGCCGGGTCGAGATCGTCGACGACGAGATGCTGTTCGACTTCTACGACGAGCGCGTCGGTCGCGACATCACCTCGACTCAGCACTTCGACCGCTGGTGGAAGGACGCCCGCCGCACCGACGCGACCCGCCTCGACCTGACCGAGCAGGCGGTCGCCGACTCGCTGCACCTGAGCGGCTTCACCACCGAGTTCCCCGACGTGTGGCGGCAGGGCGACATCGAACTCCCGCTCACGTACCGGTACGCGCCGGGGGAGCCGCTCGACGGCGTGACGGTCCACCTGCCGCTGGCCGCGCTCAACCAGGTGACCGATGCCGGGTTCGACCGGAACGTGCCGGGCCTGCGCGACGAGATCGTCGAGACGCTCGTGCGGTCACTTCCGAAGACGCTCCGACGGTCGCTGATCCCGCTCGCCGAGACGCTCGCCGCCACGTTCGTCGTGCTCGACCGGGAACGACCGTCCCGATGCACGACCGTTGACCGAGGTGCTGGCCGCGGCGCTGTCGGAGGCCGCGGGTGTCGCCGTGCGGCCGGGCGACTTCGACCCGTCGGTGCTGCCCGATCATCTCGTGCTCCACATCGTCGTGTCGGACGACGACGGTGAAGTGCATGCCGTCGGCACCGACCTCGGTGCCATCAAAGCGCAGCTCGCCGGCGCGGTGCGTTCGTCGATCGCCGCGGCGGCACCGATCGAGGAGCGACGGGGCATCGTCGACTGGGACGTCGGCGACCTGCCGCAGATGGTCGAGACGAGCGACCGGGCGCTCGACGTGCGGGCGTATCCGGCGCTGCTCGACGTCGGCGGATCGGTGTCGCTGCGCGTCGTCACGACCCCGGAGCTGCAGCGCCGGGTGATGCACGGCGGCGTCCGCCGGCTGCTGCTGCTCACCGCCGCGCCAGGACGGTCGGCGATCGAGCGGCTCGTGCCGAGCCGCGAGCGGTTGCACGTGACGCCGGCGCTGATCGACGACTGCATCGCCGCGGCGATCGACGACGTGATGCGACACCATGGCGCCCTGCCGTGGACACGAGCCGAGTTCGACGAACTGCGCGCCGCCGTGCGACGCGAGGCACCGGGCCGCGCCGGCGGAGCGCTCACGCGGGCCGCTCGCCGTCGAGCGTGCCGCGGCCGACGCCAGTGCGCTGCTCGCCAAGCTGCACGCCGACGCGCTCCGGCCGTCGGTCGACGACGCCAACGCCCACCTCGGCCGCCTCGTGCGACCCGGGTTCGTGCTGGCGTCGGGCATCGACCGGCTCGACGACATCGAGCGGTACGTGCGGGCGATCATCTACCGCCTCGAGCATCTCGCCGGTGGTGCCGAACGCGACCGCCTCCGCCTGCGGGAGGTCGTCCCGCTCGAACAGCGTTACGCCCGACTCGTCGACTCGCTCGGCGCCGGGCAGGGAACGGCGGCGCTCGCCGACGTCGCCTGGCAGCTCGAGGAACTCCGCGTCGCCACGTTCGCCCAACCGCTCGTGCGCAAGTCGCCGGGCCAGAAGGCGGTCAGTGCGAAGCGCATCGCCAGCACGCTGGATGGAATGCTGGCGGGGTGAACGACACCGTCGAGCTGCTCCAAACCCTGATCCGCAACCGTTGCGTCAACGACGGCAGTCCGGAGTCGGGCGAGGAGGTGCGCAACGCGGACGTCCTCCAGAGCTACATCGAGGGTCCCGGCGTGACCGTCGAACGATTCGAGCCCACGCCCGGCCGGGTGTCGATCGTCGGCCGCATCGAGGGCACCGATCCCGCCGCACCGTCGCTGTGCCTGATGGGGCACACCGACGTCGTGCCGGTCAACCCCGCCGGGTGGGCGGAGGATCCGTTCGGCGGCGAGGTGCTCGACACCGGCAAGGGCCCCGAGGTGTGGGGCCGCGGCGCCGTCGACATGTTGAACCTCACCGCGTCGATGGCCGTGACGTTCCGCGACCTGGCCCGGTCCGGCTTCCGGCCGACCGGCGATCTGATCTTCTTCGCCGTCGCCGACGAGGAAGCCGGCAGCGCGCACGGTGCCCGGTGGATGGCCGACCATCACCCGGACGCGATCCGCGCCACGTACGCGCTCACCGAGAGCGGCGGGCTGCACAGCACGTCGGGCGGCACCAGCTACGTCGGGATGAACGTCGCCGAGAAGGGCGTCGCGTGGCGGCGGCTCACCGTGCGCGGCACACCGGGCCACGGGTCGGCGCCGTTCCGCGGCGACAACGCGCTCGTGAAGGCGGCGGGCGTGGTGCAGCGCCTCGCCGAGTACCGGCCGGCGCCGCGGTTCCACGAACTGTGGCCGAACCGGGTCGCCTCGCTCGACATCCCCGACGAGTTCAAGGACATGCTGCTCGACCCGGCGCAGATCGACGACGTGCTCGACAACCTCCCGAGCGTCGGCGCGGCATCGCACTTCCACGCCTGCACGCACACGACGTTCTCGCCGAACCTCGTCGACGGCAACCCGTCGGGCAACAGCCGGATGAAGGTCAACGTGATCCCCGACACCGTCGTGGTCGAGGTCGACATCCGCACGCTTCCCGGCGAGGGGCCCGACGAGGTCGACGCCCACCTGCGGGCCGCGCTCGGCGATCTCGCCGATCACGTGGAGGTCGAGGCGATCATGAACGACGCCGCCTCGATCAGCCGCACCGACACGCCGCTGTGGGACTCGATCCAGCGCGCCGTCAACAACCCGTTCCCGACGGCGACGCTCAGCCCGCAGTTCATCGTCGGCTTCACCGACGCCCGCGTCTACCGCGACCTCGGAGCCATCGCCTACGGGGCTGGGCTGTTCAGCCCGTCGCTCGACGCCAACGAGTACGGCTCACGCTTCCACGGCCACAACGAACGGATCGACGTCGAGTCGCTGTCGCTGACCACGCAGTTCTTCCACGACGTGGTCACCGACGTGCTCTCCTAGCGATGAGCGACACCACCGAATGCGGGGGTTTGGCTCATCGCTTCGCGGCCTGCTCGAGGTACGCCCGGGCCGCGGCGCGGGCGTCCGGGTCGCGGAGGGCGGCGCCCAACAGGTCGGCGTCGGCCCATGAGCCCGTCGTCGACGACGACCGCCTCGATCGCCTCGTTGACCTGACGCTTCGTCGTGCGCACCACGTTGGGCGCCTTCGCCGCCAGCTGCGCGGCGAGCTCGTCGACCGCCGCCTCGAGTTCGGCCCGCGGCACGACGCGGTTGACGAATCCGAGTGATCGCGCCTCGTGCGCATCGAACGGCCGGCAGGTCAGCACGAGTTCCCGCGTCATCGCCGGGCCGATCTCGCGGACCAGCCGCGGGATGCCGCCCCACGCCAGTGGGATGCCGAGGTCGACCTCGGGGATGGAGAACACGGTGTCGTCGGCGGCGATGCGCAGGTCGCACGCCGCGGCGAGCACCACGCCGCCGCCCACGCACGGGCCCTTGATCGCGGCGATCGTCAAGGCGGCCATGCGGTCGAGCGCCTCGGCCATCCGCCGTCCGAGGTCGGCGGAGTCGCGTCCGTTCGACGTCGCCGATTCGGGATCGGCGAACTCGCGCAGGTCGAACCCCGACGAGAACGCCCGGCCCTCGCCGGTGACGATCACCACCGACGCGTCGGTCGAGTCGAACCACGCCGCCGCCTGCGCGATCTCGCGCAGTGCCGTCGAACCGAGTGGGTTGAGCTTGGCCGGCTGGTCGAGGGTGAGGCGCCCGATGCGGCCCTGCGACGCGGGATCGATCTCGACACGCAGGGTGCCGAACTCCGCACCACCGCTCACGACGGCGACCCGTCGGGGAACGGATCGGTCATGCCCTCGACGACGCCGACCTGGAAGGCGTTGAGCATCAACGACACCAGGCAGTAGTACCCGACCGTCGTGGTCAGCTCGACCATGCCCTGCGGCCCGAACCGTTCGGCGGCGTCGGCGTACGTGGCGTCGCTGATCGCGTGCGTGTTGAGCAGTTCGCTCGCGACGGCGTACGCGGCGCCTTCGTCGCCGACGAAACCCGGCGCTTCGCCGACCGCGAGCCGGTCGAGCGCGGCCTCGTCGACGCCGGCACGGATGGCGAGGCCGCGGTGGGCGGCGAACTCGAACTTCGCGTGGTGGAACGCGCCGGTGGTGCAGATCGCCACCTCGGTCACGTTGTTCGGCAGCGACGTGGTGAAGCGCACCTTGCCGCCGAGCGCCGACATCGCCTTGCCGAGGTCCGGCGCATGCATCCACACGCCGAACGGCCCGATGAGCCCGAGCCGGGCGACCTCCGGTCGGCTCAGCAGTGCTTCGTAGAGTTCGGCCTGCTCAGCGGTCAGGTGGTCGGTGTCGATGTCGGGGAGGCGGCTCACCGCCCCACGGTGTCACACGCGTCGGAAACGTCCCGAGTCGACCTCGACCGCCTCGCCACGGCGGAGCATGCGTTGCACGTGCAGATCGGCGCTGCGTCGTTCGACCGAGCGGACGAACGCCGACTCGACATGGGGTCGGTAGATGAACCGGTGCTCGACCATGTCGTCGATCGAGTGCGGTTCGCCGAGGAACTCGAGCATCGCTACGTGGCGTCGGTCGATCACGGCCGTGAAGGCGTCGACGAGTTCGACGAACTGCTCGCGCCCTTCGATCACACCCTTGTGATGGAACGTGACGTACCACTCGGCGACCTCGTCGCGGACGCGCTGCAGGCTCGCCTCGAAATCGTCGAGGTCGCTCCACGCGTCGCCGTAGTAGGGCCCGAAGCCCGTGAGGTCGATGTCGGACAGGAAGAACACCTCGCCGATCCGGAACCCGCTGTGGCCGCGGGTGTGGCCCGGTAGGTGCACGGCCTCCACCCGGACACCGCCGCCGAGATCGAACACGTGACCGTCGTGGAACCCCTCGGCGTCGGGACGGGGCTGGTAGTGGAACTCGTCGATCACGACCTGTTCGAACTCGTCGCGCGCCGTGCCGGTGAGCCCGTACACGGCCATCAGCCCGTCGATGCTCTGCGCGCCGACGAGATCGGCGTGATGGATGTGCACCCGCGCGTCGGGGAACTGCCCGTTGCCGGCCATGTGGTCCTCGTGGCTGTGGCTGTTGACGATGGCGTCGACGTCGACCGGCGCGCCGCCGCGGGCGACGACGGTGACCGACGGGTCGATGATGATCGCCTCACCCGCGCCACGCACGAGCACCGAGTTCCCCGACGGGTACGCGCCGTTGTCGTCGCCGACGAGCACGCTCACGCTCGGCGTCAGCCGCCGCTCGGCCTCGCCCCAATCGATCATGCCGGGCCGATCATGCCGCGGCGATCATTGGAACGCGGTCTGTCGGAGCTCGCCCGACAGGATGCGCTTCGCGTACTCCTGGGTGCCGGGGCCCATCAGTTCGCTCGCCGCCTCGGCCAGCGCACCGTAGGCCGCCCAGGCGAACAGGCTGCCGACCGAGATCCGGGCCACGCCGAGCGCCGCGAGCTCCGGGATCGGGGGCGTGCCCGGGAGCGCCAGAACGTTGATCGGCGCGCCGACCTCGGCGACCACGCGACCGATCTTGTCGGCGCTGAACAGACCGGGCGCGTACAACACGTCGGCGCCGGCGTCGCGGTAGGCGACGAGGCGGGCGATCGTGTCGTCGAGGTCGTCGATGCCGTGGAGACGGTTCTCCGCCCGCGCCGTGAGCACGAGATCGGACGACGCCGAGCGTGCCGCCGCCACGCGTTCGGTCGCGACCTCGATCGGACCGGATCACGTCGGCGCGCGGGTCGTAGTCCTCGATCGAGAAGCCGGCGGCGTCGGTGGCGTCGAGCAGCCCGACCGTCTCGATCACGCCGTCGAGATCGTCGGCGAAGCAGTCCTCGGCGTCGACGTTGAACGGCACGTCGACCGCCGACGCGAGCGCGACCACGTGGTCGATCAACTCGTCGCGGCGGATGTGCTGATCGTGGCGGCCGAGCGACCCGGCGAACCCGGCGCTGGTGGTGGCGAGGGCGCGGAAACCGAGCGTGGTGAGCACCTTGGCCGAGCCGATGTCCCACGGGTTCGGCATGACGAGGATGCCCGGCGTCGGCTCGGCCGGCGGGTCGCGGTGCATCGCCAGGAAGCCCGCCCGCAGGTCGGCGGCCCGGGTCACGACGTCGGCGAATCGTCGTC
This sequence comes from Ilumatobacteraceae bacterium, assembly GCA_963752815.1. GTDB lineage: Bacteria > Actinomycetota > Acidimicrobiia > Acidimicrobiales > Ilumatobacteraceae > Sva-07. The sequence goes on from CAVVZI010000015.1 coordinate 1,688,693, forward strand.
GGCGGGCTTCAGGTTGAGCGACGCCGAGTTCATGCAGAAACGGTCGCCGGTGGGTGCCGGACCATCGGGGAACACGTGACCGAGGTGGGCGCCACAGTTCGCGCACAGGGCCTCCGTGCGGACCATGCCGTGCGTGCGGTCCTCGCGCACGATGACGCGGGCCGGATCGATCGCCTGCCAGAAGCTCGGCCAGCCCGAGCCCGACTCGAACTTGGTGTCGGACGAGAACAGCGGCGCGTCGCAGACGACGCAGTGGTAGATGCCGTCGCCGTGCTCGTCCCAGTAGACGCCGCTGAAGGCACGCTCGGTGCCACCGTGCTGGGTGACCTCGAACTGCAGCGGGGTCAGCCGCTCGCGGAGCTCGGTCTCGGACGGAATGGTGTGATCAGCCATGCGAAAAGTCTGCCACGCCTGCCATGAGCGAGCAGACCGGGGGCTGGATCGTTCGCTCATCGTCGGTTCGAGTGGGGCCTTTGCGATGAGCGAACCGCCCGAGGGGTGGGCCGTTCGCTCATCGCACGGTGGGGGTCGCGCTGTTCTGGGGTGGTCGGAGTGTGGTCCAATGTGGTGTGGCTGACGACGAGGAACCGCTCGGGCTCGGCGGCGCGGACTCACCCTGGGCGCACGATCTGCCGATCGGTGAACCGGCCCCGTTGCCCGCCGCGTGGACCGCCGCGCCGGTGGCGCCGGGCGAGTTGCGGCGCGGGAACCCGATCGAGCGGGTCGTGCCCGAGGCCCCCGTCGTGCTCGCCGTGCCCGGCGCGCCACCGCAGCGCGCCGACGCACCGACTCCGGGTCATCGTCATCGGCGCGCCGCCCTCCTGATCGGTGTGGCCGCCCTGTTCGCGGCGGCGGTGGTCGGCTCGCAGCTGGCCGGGGGCGGCGACGACCCCACGTCCGACGATGACCCGGCCGCGGCCGCCCCGGACAGCGTGGACGATGGACAGGTCGCGTCGACGTCGTCGCCGCTCATCACGGTGCCGCGCCGCACCCGACTGCGGCCGACGACCTCGATCGCCGAGCAGCTCCCTCCGCCGCCTCCGGAATGGGTGACCTCGACGGTCGCCCTCGACCCGCGGGTGGCGGCGATCGCCGCGCCGACCCAGCTCGTCGCGCTGGCCGGCGACGGCACGCTGCACGTGATCGACTTGTCGACCGGAACGATGCGCTCGATCGACACGGGACAGTCGGGGACGAACTCCGTGGTCTCGCTGGGCGCTTCCGATGTGCTCCTCAGTTCCTACAGCAGCAACAGCGTGACGCTGGCCCGTGCCGACGTGCCGCCCGTCGAGGTCGCTGTCGAGGGCGGGGTGGGCCAGGTGATCCAACGGGCCGGCACCGATGAGTTCATCCTCGTCCCCATCACCTGGAGCCCGAACTCGCGGGACGTGCTGCGGCTCGGCTCCGACGCCCAAGCGACCCTGGTGTCGACCGGACCGCTCGTGCAGTTCGACCCGTGGCAGATCCAGTTCATCCGGACGACGGGGCAGATGATCGTCAACGATGCCGGCGGTGTGTACCTCGTCGACGAGAACGGTGTGGCTACCCGCACGAGCACCGGTGACCTCCTGAGCATGGGGCCGAACCACTACATCGTGCGCGAATGCGACGAGTCGCGCGTCTGCACGTACGTCCGCATCGAGCAGGCAACGGGCCAGCGCGACGTCCTCGACTCGGCCGTGCTCGACCAGTACCGCCCGTGGGCCGATCTCTCGTCGTTGTCGTTGTCGCCCGACGGCACCGCGGTCACCTACACCGACTGGCAGAACGGCGGGTCGACGCCCGTCCGGCGCATGATCGACCTCACGACGGCTACGTCGGTCGAGGTGGGGCCGGCCGATCAGTTCAACAACCAACCGGCCTGGGCCGCCGACAGCTCGGGCTTGTTCGTGCTGTCCGGCCGCCGCCCCGTGTTCTACGACCGTGCCACCGGCGAACAAATCCCGGTCGCGTCCGGACTCGACGACATCGTGGCCGTGGCCACGAGCCCGATCACCGAGTGATCAGCGGGTGAGCAGGGCGCCCAGCGCGGCGGTGACGCCCGGGATGTCGTCGCGATCCTCGTGGACCAGGCGGGTCAGGTAGGTGACCGCGACCTGACCTCGTTCCACGATGCCGCCGTCGGTTTCCGGATCGAGGACGACCGTGTCGCCCCACGCCATGTTCACGTGGAACGCACCGTCGTGGCCCGGCACCGGGTCGAGCGTCGCGCCCGCCATCGAGCGCGGTGGCTGGTTGCCCACGACGCCGAACTTCCACGAGGTGATCTCCTCCAGTGGGACGTCCGGCACGTTGACGTTCACCACGACGGGATCGGTCGGCATGTCGGCGAGCAGGCCCTGCACCATCACGCGTCCGACCTCGGCCGCCGACTCCCAGTGCTGGCCGGCGATCGCTTCGTCCCACGCCTGTCCCTCGACGCCGAACCCCGCCACCGACTGGCTGATCGCCACCCCGGAGACGCGGCCGTTCCGGGCCGTCAACGCCGCGCCCACCGTGCCCGAGTGGTACACCGCCCGGCCGACGTTGGCGCCGGGATTGATGCCCGACACCACGAGATCGAACGGCTCGCCGAACGCTCCGAGCCGCGAGAACATCACGCACAACGCGGGCGGGCCGGTCACCGCCCACACCGCGCTCGCCGTGCATCCCTCGATCCGCGCCACCCGCACCTCGGGGCGGATCAGGTGGAGGGCGCCGAGCGACGCGCCCGCACCGGAGTACTCGGTGTCGGGCGCCGCCACCACGACCTCGTGATCACCGTCGAGCCGGCACATCGCCCGCACGAGCACGTGCAGGCCGATCGAGTCGATGCCGTCGTCGTTGGTCACCAGGATGCGCATGGCCGACATCCTGGCACCGGACAGGTGACGTGGAGGTAGCCGCCAGATGAAGGGATCACGGTGAAGGATCAGGGTGACGGGATCAGGTCTGGAGGAACGTCTCCGCGGGGTCGGAGCTCGGCAGCTCCGGCACCCGCTTGCTCGACCACGTGAACAGCCCGAGCCCGACCACCACCAACACCATCCCGAGGATCTGCGGGCTGCTCACCGTCTCGCCGAGGATGATCACGCCCCACAGCACGGCCAGCGCTGGTTGCGCCGACTGCATCACGCCGATCGTCGCGATCGGGATCAGCTTCTGCGCGAACACGAGCAACGCGTGGGCCAAGACACCGGTGAGGAACGTCAACAGGACAACGACGAGCCAGCCGCGGGCGTCGAGGCCGAAGATCTCGTCGCCGGCGATCAGCGCCGCGATCGGGCCGGCGGTCAGCAGGCCGAGCGGGGCCATGCACACCATGAACTCGATCGTGCTGACACCCCGGTTGCGCGCCCGCTTCGACAGCAGGAGGTAGGCGACCCAGAACACCAGCACCAAGAGCATCAACACGTCGCCGCCCACCGTCGCCACGCCGTTGGCCGGGCCGAAGAACAGCACGAGCGCCATCCCGACGATCGACAGTGCGCCCCAGCGCAGGGCTCGCCAGTTGGGTGACTCGTGGAAGAACACCGCGCCCGCCGGGAGCAGGAACAGCGGGCTCATCGCCGCGATGAACTCGGCGTGGGCGATGCTCGTGCGGGTGATCGCCGTGAAGAACGTGGCGATGTTGGCGCCGAAGAACAGGGCGGCCGGCAGCACGGTCCGCCAGGTCTCGGCGCTCGGGAACGACCGGTCGGTGCGCAATCGCGCCACGACCATCACGGTCCACCAGGCGATCATCGCGCCGATCATGCGCCAGAAGGCGATGACCGAGCCCGTCGACCCCGACCACTTGATCAGCGGCGAACTGACCGAGAAACTGACGATCGCCACGGTCATGGCGATCAGTCCGATCGACCGGGACCGGGGCGGGACGGTGAACGGAGTCGTCACTCGCTCGTCGGGGATGCGGTGGTCGATGCGCCGGCACGCCCGGGCGTGAACCGGTCGGGTTCGAGATAGATGACCGTCGCCGTCGGAACGGCGGCGCGGATGCGGTCCTCGGTGGCGTTCAGGGCGCCGACCAACTCGTCGACACTGAGGTCGGAGGAGAACTCGATCTTCGCGCCCACCAGGATCTCCTCGGGGCCGAGATGCTCGGTGCGCATGTGGATGAGGCGCTCGACGTGCTTCGACCCTTCGATCGCACCGACGATGCCGTCGGACTCGCCCTTGGTGGCCGATTCACCGATCAGCAGGCTCTTCATCTCGATGGCGAGCACGATCGCGATCACGACGAGCAGCACACCGATCGCCACCGAACCGGCGGCATCGAAGCGAGCGTTGCCGGTGGTCGCTGCCAGGACCACGCCGATGAGGGCCACGAACAGACCACACAACGCGCCGAGGTCCTCGAGCAGGACGACGGGCAACTCGGGCTGGCGGGTGGTGCGGATGAAGTTCCACCAGCTCGTGCCGGCCTCCTTCGAGTGGCGGCTCTCGCGCACGGCGGTGCGCATCGACCATCCCTCCAGGGCGATCGCGATCAGGAGGATCCCGATGGCGATCGGCAGACTCTCGATGTCGTGCGGGTGGCGGAGCTTCTGGATGCCCTCGTACAGGGCGAACATGCCACCCAACGAGAACAGGATCAGGGCGACGGCGAATGCCCAGAAGTAGCGCTCGCGGCCGTAGCCGAACGGATGCATCGGGGTGGCGGCCTTCTTCGCCCGTTGGCCACCGAGGAACAGCAGCGCCTGGTTGCCCGTGTCGGCGATCGAGTGGACGGTCTCGGCGAGCAGGCTCGCCGATCCGGTCAGGAGGAACCCGACGAACTTGGTGATGGCGATCCCCATGTTGGCGAGGAACGCTGCGAGTATCGCCTTACGGCTTCCGTCGGTCACCCGGCGATCCTACGATCGGTATCACGCCGGTGCGCGACCAGCCCGGATCCCCGGCCGGATCACCGGCGCGACGATCACCAGCCCGGGATCGAGAGCCAGGCGGACGCCGCCCCGGCGTCGCCGTCGATCTCGAAATCCGAACCTGGGGCGCGTCCCATCAACACGAGCAGTGCCCGCTCCGCGGTGGCCCGCAACGTCGCGGCGACCGGCTGGTCGACGGGACCGAGCAGGTGGTCGCCGTCCGCCACGTCGGTGCAGTCGATGCGCACGGTCACGGTGGGGAGTTCGACGTGCTCGCGTTGCGCGATCCGCGGCACGGCCAGTTCGATGTACTCGGTGATCCCGTCGGCCGCCAGGCGGGGATCGAGGCTCGACGAGCCGATGGTCGCCATCTCGGCGTCCCACCGGTGCATCGACGTTTCGTGGGCCTGGCGGCGCGCCCAGATCCATGCGGTGCGCTCGACGGGGAACGGGTGCCACGTCGGGGCGTCGGGATCGACGGCGGCCAGGTCGTCGGCGAGCGTCGCGGCGCCCGTCCGCAGCCAGTCGGCGAGATCGGCACCGGTGCCCGGCTCGGCGACATCGCCCGGCCCGGCGGCGGCCGCGTTGCGCACCGCGAAGTCGGCCCAGCGGTGGATGTAGGCCATGTGCTGGACGAGGGCGGTGACGTCCCAGCCCGGACAGGCGGCAACCGGCGCGTCGACCGGCCCGGTGCGGTACGCCGCCGCCATCCGATCGGCGTCGGCCCGCACGTGACCGACGTAGATGGCGGTGCTCAACGGCGGGTTCACGAGGCCGACGGTAGCCCTGCTCGCCGGTAGCCTGGGTGGCATGAGTCCACTCGAAGCGTTGGCCGCCGATACCGGTAGCAGTTCCGCCAGCGAGCCGATCATCTCGATCACCCCGGAAGCCATCGAACAGCTGCTCGAACTGCGTGACGACGAGGCCGAGGCCGACAAGCTCGGGCTGCGTCTGGCCATCGCTTCGGCACCTGGCGAGGACTTCCGCTACGACCTGTCGTTCGACGAGTACCTCAAGGCGGCGTTCACCGACGAGGTGCGCACGCACGACGGGCTGAAGGTGATCATCCCGGGCAACGACGTCGAACTGCTCGACGGAGCGACGCTCGACTACACGTCCACGCAGGGCCTCGTGATCCGCAACCCGAACCGGCCACGGCCGCAGATGGTCGAAGGTCTCACGAGCGACGACGCCCTGTCGGCGGAGATCGAAGCGATGGTCGCGGCCGACGTCAACCCGGCGCTCGCCGCGCACGGCGGCTTCGTCACCTACGTCGGCCACGACGGCGCCGGCACCGCCTACCTGACGATGGGCGGCGGATGTCACGGCTGCTCGATGAGCAAGATGACGATGCTCGACGGGGTGCAGACGATGCTCGTCGACGCCATCGACGAGATCGAGCGCGTCAAGGACCTGACCGACCACGCCAGCGGCGAGAATCCGTTCTATTCCTGATTGCTCGGCCTCACGCGAGTCTCGTCGTGGCGATCGAGGTCGGCCTCGCTCCGGCTCGTCGCTGCGCTTCCCTCGCCGGTTCCCAGCGGGTCTGCGCGGTCTGGTGACGCCGGTTGAGGCGGCGCAGCGGCGGCAGCGTCTTCGGGGGTTCCTTGCGCGGCGGGAGTTCGTTGATCACCCGGGCGGTGATCGCCGCGATCTCGGCGACGGCGCGCTCGAAGACCTCGTAGGTCGCCGGCGACGTCTTCTGCACGCCGCTGATCTTGCGGACGTACTGGCGGGCGCCGGCCTCGATCTCCTCGGTGGTGGCGCCCGGCTCGAGGCCTCGCAGGGTCGTGATGTTCCGGCACATGGGATGCTCCTCTCGTCCGGCCGTCAGGCCGCGTACAGGTCGTGGGTCTCGGGGCGGTCGCGCATGTACGCCGCGGCGTACGGGCAACTCGGGCGGATGGTGAGCGATCGTGCCCGCAGATCGTCGATGACGCCGTCCATCAACAACGCCGCGAAGCCACGGCCCCCGTGCGAGGGCCGGGTCTCGACGTGGGGGATCGTCACCACGTTCCCCGCCACCCGGTAATCGGCCAGGCTCACCAGTTCGTCACCGATCCGCAGTTCGTAACGCGACTCGGCCGGGTTGTCGATGACGACCGTGTCGAACGCGCCGTCGGTCGTGGTGTCGTCGGTTGGCTGGGGATCACTCATCGCCCTCCATTGTCGCGCGCTCCGAGTTGCTTCCAAACCTCGTAAGGGCTACCTTACGGATATGGCCATGGTCTGTTCATGCCACGCGGTGTCCGAGCGACACATCGTGCGCGCGATCGACCTCGGGGCGCGCTCCATCGAGGAGGTTTCGGCGTGGTGCAACGCCGGCTCGAGCTGCGCCGGCTGCCACGACCGCATCGACGACCTGCTCATGGCGTGTGACGCGCGGGGCACGGTGCGGTGCCCGGACTCCATCGCTCCGGCCGTGGCGGTTCGAGTCGCCTAAGCTCCCGGCATGCAAGGCGATGCCGAGATCATCGAGGTGCTCAACGAGGTGCTCACCGCGGAACTGACGGCGGTGAACCAGTACTTCCTGCACGGCAAGTTGTGCGGGAACTGGGGGTACGCCCGGCTGGCCGAACATTCGCGACACGAGTCGATCGACGAGATGAAACATGCCGAGCGGATCACCGATCGGATCATCTACTTCGAGGGGTTCCCCAACTACCAGCGCTACTTCCCGCTGCGGATCGGGGAGACGGTTCCCGAGCAGTTCGAGGCCGATCTCGCGCTCGAGACCGAGGCGATCGAGCGCCTCAATCGTGGCATCGAGCTGGCCGTGGCGAAGAGCGACAACGGGACCAGGGAACTGCTCGCGGACATCCTCGTCGGCGAGGAGGAGCACGTCGACTGGATCGAGACGCAGCTCGAGGCGATCCGCCAGATCGGGCTGGAGAACTACCTCGCGCAGCAGTTGCACGACGACTGATGTGTCAGTACGGTGATTCTCAGTGAATGAGAATCACCGCGGCCATCATCACGACCACGGCAACGACCACCGGGAGACGTCCGGACGCCGGCTCACCGGCGCCGCCGCGATCAACATCGGGTTCGCCGTCGTGCAGGTCGTGGCCGGGCTGGCCATCGGCGCGGTGGTGGTGCTCGCCGACGCCGCGCACCAGGCCGTCGATGCGATCGGGCTGATCACCGCGGTCATCGCCGTCCGGGTCGCCCGACGCCCGGCGACGGCGACGTGGTCGTTCGGTCTCGGCAAGGCCGACGCGCTCGGCGGCTTCATCTCGGCGCTGCTGCTGCTCGGCTCGGTGGCGTGGATCGTCTTCGAATCGATCCGCCGTCTGCTCGATCCCGAACCGGTCGACGGTGTGGCGGTGATGGTCATCGGTGTGCTGGCGATCGTCGTCAACGGCGGCAGCGTCTGGCTCGTCGGCCACGACCACGGTGCCGGGGCCATCGCCGTGCGCGCCGCCCGACTGCACCTCCTGACCGACCTCGCAGGGTCGGTGATCGTCGTCGGCGCCGGTGCGGTGCTCGCGCTCGGCGGGCCGGAATGGATCGATCCGGTCGCCTCGCTCGTGTTGTCGGCTGCCGTGTTGTGGACCACGTGGCACGTGATCGTGAGCGCCACGTCGATCCTGCTCGACCGCACGCCCGATCGGCTGTCGGCCGCCGACGTCGAGGCGCTGCTCGGCTCGCAGCCGGGCATCGATCGGGTGCACCACGTCCACCTCCGCCCGCTCGGTGGGTCACGGGTGAGCGTCACCGCCCACGTGGTCGTCGACGGGGCACGCAGCGTGCACGATGCCCAGGCGATCGTCGACGACCTTCGTCACGTGCTCGCCAGCGAACATTCGATCACGCACAGCACGCTGCAGCTCGAGTGCCATCCGTGCGGTGACGGCAGCGAGCCCGACTGTGGCACGCTCCTCGAATGAACACCGACGACATCGAGCAGAACTATCTGGCGGCGCAGCGGTCGTTCGTCGCGTTCGCTCGTGACCTCTCGGCCGACGACTGGGCCGCGCCGGTGCCGTGCTGTCCGGGCTGGACGGTGCGCGACGTGCTCTCGCACGTGGCCGGCATCCCCGACGACGTGTTCGCCGGTCGGATCGACGGCGTCGCCACCGACCCGTGGACGGCGGCGCAGGTCGAACGCAACCGTTCGCTGGCGGTCGACGACCTGCTGGCGAGGTGGGACGAACAGAGCGCGGCGTTCGCCACATTGATGCAGTCGATCGGCCAGGACCGCCCGCCGATCGACTGTCAGGCCCACGAACACGACATCCGCCACGCGCTCGGCCGCCCCGGCAACCGCGACAACGACATCATCGTCGGGGCGGCTGCGGAGATGCTCGCCGAACTGCGCGAACAGGGCGTGGAACTGCGCGGTGCGACGCCGTTCGAGGTGTTCCGGTCGCGGCTCGGCCGGCGCTCGCGCTCGCAGCTCGACGACTACGACTGGGTCGGTGAACCCGACGCGGTGGCCGCCGTGCGCGACGCCTGGTTCGCGTTCGGACCGGCGGAACAGCCGATCATCGAGTAGCCCGCGCGCCGGCTCAGGCGCTGGTGCTGAGGGCGCGTTCGAAGTCGGCCGACGATGTCGCCGCCGTCCTCGAGCCCGACCGACACCCGCAGCAGGCCGGCGGTGACGCCGGTCCTCGCTTGCTCGTCCGGGGTGAGGCTGGCGTGCGTCGACGTGGCGGGATGGCACACGATCGTCTCCGGCCCGCCGAGCGACGTGGCGACCCGGGCGATCTGCAGTGAGTCGAGGAACCTCGCGGCCGCATCCCGATCGGCGACCTCGAACGACAGGACCGTGCCGTACTGGCGCAGCTGCTTGGTGGCGAGGTCGTGCTGGGGATGCTCGCTCAATCCCGGGTAGTGGACCGCCACGACGGCGGGGTGATCGACGAGCGTGACCGCGAGCGAGCGGGCGGTCTCGTTCTGCTGGCGGGTCCGCACACCGAGCGTGCGGATGCCGCGCAGCGCGTTCAGCGCATCGAACGGTGAGGGCGTCGCGCCGTGGAGCACGGAGTAGGCCCAGATCTCGCCGAGCAGGTCGGCTTCACCCGAGATCACGCCGAGCGTGGCGTCGTTGTGGCCGGCGATGCCCTTCGTGGCCGAGTGCAGCGAGATGTCGACCCCGTGGTCGAGCGGGCGCTGGCCGAGCGGGGTGGCGAACGTCGAGTCGACGACGGTGAACGGCCCCTTGATCGAGCCGAGTTCGTCGAGGTCGGCGAGTTCGAGGCGCGGGTTCGACGGGGTCTCGGCGAGCACGAGCATCGTGCGGCCGGGCACGACGGCGGCGGCGAACGCGCCGGGCTCGGCGACGTCGACGTACGTGACGTCGATCCCGAACCGCTGGCACGGGCCCTGCAGGAACGCCAGGGAACCGGCGTACAGCTGGCGCTGCGTGACGATGTGGCTGCCGCTGGAGCACAGGGCGAACACCGTGGAGGCGAGCGCGCCCATGCCGGAGGCGAAGGCCAGCGAGTCTTCGGCGCCTTCGAGTTCGGCGACCGCCCGTTCGAACGAACGCACCGTGGGATTGGCGTAGCGGCTGTAGAAGTTGCCGTGGCGGACCGAGGTGGCGCGGCGATGGGCGTCGTCGAGGCTCTCCGACTCCCACGTGCTCGAAGCCCACAGTGCAGGGGCGAGCGAGGTGCCTCCGGAGCACCGGCCGGCGGTGATCGCCGTCGTCTCCGGTGCGACATCGGGTCGGTTCGCGGCATCGTCGTTCGACACGCCGCCCACGGTACCTGACGAGCCACCCACCCGACCCGCCCGTTCCGCCCCGAAACCACCGACCCCCGCCCAGCCCGTCCCAGAACCGGTTTGCGGCAGACACTTCGACCGCCTCACCGCAAAGTGGCTGCCGCAGATTCCGGCCCGGCGATTTGTGGCAGTCGAAACGACCGGGATCAGTCGTTCGTCCCGAAGGCGGGCGACGCGCTTCTCCCGCAGCGCGGCGAGGCCTTCGGCCGCGTCCGGGCCGAGGAAGTTGAGCATCTCGTAGGCGAGCGAGGCCTCGAAGTTCGGCAGGGCCTGGCGGAGCCAGTGGTTGAGCGCCCGCTTGGTCATCCGGGTGGCGTCGACCGGGCCGGCGGCGAGCTTGACGGCCACACCGAGGGCGGTCGACATCACCTCGTCGGCCGGAACCGCCTTCGACACGAGGCCGATCCGCTCGGCCTCGCGACCGTCGAGGAAGTCGGCCGTGAGCAGGTAGTACTTCGCCTTCGCCATCCCGCACAGCAGCGGCCAGATCGCCACCGCGTGGTCGCCGCCGGCGACGCCGAGCCGGATGTGGCCATCGGTCAACCGGGCATCCTCGTTGATGATGCTCACGTCGGCCATCAGCGCGACGGCGAGTCCGGCGCCGACGGCCACACCGTTGATCGCCGACACGATCGGCGTGTCGCAGTCGATCATCGTGCGCACGATGTCGCCTGCCTCGCGCATCACGCGGATCGTCTGTTCGTAGTTGCCGACCTGCCCGGCGATCCAGTCCAGGTCGCCACCGGCCGAGAACGCCCGGCCGGCGCCGGTGACCACGACGGCGCGCACCGTCGGGTCGTCGTCGATCGTGCGGAACACGCGCGACAGCTGGAGGTGCATGTCGGCGCCGGTGGCGTTCAGGCGATCGGGATCGTCGAGGGTGATCAGCAGCACCCCGTCGCTCGGCCGCTCGAAACGCAGCTTGGTGTAGGTCGCGTACGGATCGGTGGCTTCGTTCACGGTCGCGCACCCTACTGAGACCCGAATCGTGGAATCGCCGAAAACGACAAGGTGGTAATCCTGACTGAGTTAGTAAGGTATCGGGCGATGTTGTCAGGACAAGGGCGGAGCACGGCAAAGGCGGGAAGGCGCTCGTCGGTGTGGGGGCTGCGCTTTCTCACGCTCGGCCTCGTGGTGGGGCTCTGGTTCCTGCTGGTCGAACTCGAGGTGTGGAGTCCGCTGATCCTTCCGCGGCCGTCGTCGGTGTGGGACGCGTTCGTCCAGTCGGTCACGACGGACGGCAAGCGACGGGGACTCGCCGGCTACTTCCTCTGGGAGCACCTGCAAGCCAGCCTGTGGCGGGTCCTCAACGGTGTCTTCTGGGCGATCATCCTCGGCATCGCCGTCGGATTCCTTCTCGGCTCGTCGTGGCGGATCCGCACCATGCTCGAGCCGTTGGTGAGCTTCCTGCGCAGCCTGCCGCCGCTCGCCTACTTCACGATCCTGATCTTCTGGTTCGGCATCCAGGACACCTCGAAGATCTGGCTCCTGTTCCTCGCCGCGTTCCCACCGATCACCCTCGCCACGATGAACGGCATCGAACGCGTCCGCACCGATCGTGTCGATGCCGCTCGATCACTCGGCGGTTCCCGCCTGCAGTTGATCCGTCACGTCGTGCTGCCGAGCGCGCTGCCCGACATCTTCACCGGGATTCGCGTGGCGACGGGGTTCGCCTTGACCACGATCGTCGCCGCGGAAACCGTCAACGGTCTGCCTGGCATCGGTGGCCTGGCCTGGTTCACGAAGAAGGACACGCGCATCGACGTCGCGATCCTCTGCGTCATCGTCATCGGCCTCACGGCCATCCTGCTCGACCAGCTGATCCAGCTGTGCGAACGGGCGTTCGTGCCCTGGAAGGGCCACGCCTGACGGGCCACTCGGCCCACCTCCCATCAACACCCAAACCAATGGACGTGAACAACCATGCGATCAAACAATCGAACGCGGCTCCTCGCCGCCGTCACCGTCGTCGCCGCACTTGCGCTGGCAGCGTGCGGTAGCGACGACGACGCGTCATCCGCGACCGACGCGCCGACCGCCACCACGGCCGACGCCGGGGCCGACGCCGCGGCGACGGCCACGGATCCCGCCGGGACCGAGGTGGCGACCACGGATGCCGCGCCGGCCGACACGACCGACGACACCACCGCGGACAGCACGGCGGACGCCGGCGCGCCCGTCGAGGCTCCCGACACGATCCAGATCGCCTACCAGCAGGTGCCGAACGGCGATCTGATCGTGAAGAACCAGGGCTGGCTCGAAGAGGCGTTCGGCCCCGACGTCAACATCGAGTGGAACCTGTTCGCCTCCGGCGGCGACGTCAACGAGGCGGTGATCGCCGGTGCGGTCGACCTCGGCCTCGTCGGGAGCAGCCCCGCATCGCGCGGACTGTCCACCGGCATCGAGTACACGGTGCCGTGGATCTTCGACGTGATCGGTGCGGCGGAGTCCCTCGTGGCGACCCCGGACATCACGACGATCGCCGACCTCGAGGGCAAGACCGTCGCCACACCGTTCGCGTCGACGGCTCACTTCAGCCTGCTCGCCGCGCTCGACGACGCCGGCGTGGACGCGTCGACCGTCAACATCATCGATGCCGCTCCCGACGACATCTACGCGGCGTGGACCCGTGGTGACATCGACGCCGCGTACGTCTGGAACCCGAACCTGGCGAAGCTCATCGCCGAGGGTGGCAACGTGCTCATCACGAGCGCCGATCTGGCCGCGAAGGGCAAGACCACGTACGACCTCGCCATCGTGTCGAACGCCTTCGCCGCCGAGTATCCCGACGCGGTCAACGTGTGGGCCGCCCAGCAGGACCGTGCGGTCCAGTTGATCAACGACGATCCCGACGCGGCCGCCGAGGCGGTCGCGCTCGAACTGGCGATCACCCCCGAAGAGGCGGCCGCCCAGTTGGGCGACCTGCTGTTCCTGACCGCGGCCGAGCAGGTCGGACCCGACTACCTCGGTGGCGGGTTGGCGACGAATCTCTTCGCCGCCGCGCAGTTCAACAAGGACCAGGGCACAATCGACACCGTGCAGGACGAATCGGTGTACGTGGCGGGAGTCGACGACTCCTACGCCGCCAGCGTTGGGCAGTGAGCGACCCCTCCCTCCGAACGAACTCAGCAGCAATGCCCGCCGCCGTCAGCACCGACGGCGGCGGGCACGCGCTGCGCATTCGCCGCGTGTCGCACGAGTACGAGACCTCCGGCGGGTCGCTGGCGGTGCTCGACGACATCGACATCGACGTCGCCGCCGGGACGTTCCTCTGCCTCGTCGGTCCGAGCGGTTGCGGCAAGACGACGCTGCTGCAGCTGATCGCTGGTTTCGCCGCGCCGAGCACCGGAACGATCGAGGTCGATGGTCGAACCGTGACCGGGCCCGGCGCCGATCGGGGAGTGGTGTTCCAGCAACCGACGTCGTTGATGCCGTGGCTGTCGGTGCGCAAGAACGTCGAACTCGGGCCGAAGATGCGCGGCGTGTCGCGCTCGAAGCGCCGCGCCCGCGCCCACGAAGAACTCCAACGGGTCGGGCTGACAGAATTCGCCGACCGCCCCGTCTACGAACTGTCCGGTGGCATGCAACAGCGCTGCCAGATCGCCCGCGTCCTCGCCAACGATCCGGACCTGATGCTGATGGACGAGCCGCTCGGCGCGCTCGATGCCCTCACCCGGGAGCACCTGCAAGCTGAGTTGCGCCGGATCTGGAAGGAGACCGGTCGCACCGTGGTGTTCATCACCCACGGCGTGGAGGAGGCCGTTGCGCTCGGCAGCAGGGTGATCGTGATGAGCCATCGTCCGGGGCGGATCGTGCTCGACGAGACGTTCGACTTCTCCGGGAGCGACACGCCGCTCGACGAGTTGCGCAGTTCCCCTCGCTTCGTGGAGGCCGCCCGCCGCGTGCGCGAGGCGATCGAGGCCCACCGATCGCCTGATCCTGCAACGGTGGCCGGAGCGCGGTCAGAAACGGAGGCGGGCTTCGATCTCGCCGTCGTGGATCGCGCCGGTGGGCACGAAGCCACGGGCGACGTACAGCGGCTCGGGACTGCCCTTCCCGGGCACCCATGAGACGAGGAGGGTCCGGTCGCCCCACTCGCGGCACTGCTCGACGACGAGGTCGAGAGCGGCCGACCCGATGCCGCGACGCTGGTGCATCCGATCGACGAGCAGACGCCACAGGTACGGCTCCGGGTGGCCCTCGCTGGTGACCGCCAGCATGACGAAGCCGGCGAGCTCACCGTCGGCCTCGATCGCCCGCAGCCACGGCACGAGCGGCGCGCCGTCGATCACCGGCGGAAACAGCGCATCGGCGAACGAGTCGACCACCGGCGACACGAAATTCTCCTGTGACTTGTGGGTGCGCAGCCGGCGCACGGCGCGCTGATTGTCGGCCGTCACCTCGATCAGCCGGACGGTCGACGGTGGCTCGCGACGCCGATGCACCCACGCCTCCCAGTCGGGGCGGGTCATGCCGTAGTTCCAGTCGTCGGAGTTGTCGTCGCCCAGCCAGAACGACAGGCGCGTGTGGCCCTCCCACAGCAGTCCAACTCGTTCGAGGACCATCGCCGACGCCGTGTTGTCGGGGTGCAACCCCGCTTCGACCCGCGTGACACCGACCGTCTCGAAGAGGTACGCGACGAGCGCCTCGGTCGCCTCCTGCGCGTACCCCTGACCCCACGCCTTGCGGTCCAGCGTGTAGCCGATCTCGGCGGTGCGACCACCGCTGCTGAGGTGCACGACGACGTCGCCGAACACGGTGGTGTCATCGGGGTCGACGATCATGAGCGTCGTCCACCCACCGTCGGCGGGACCGTCCGCCGCCAGGTCGGCGGCGATGAGCTCCTGCGCCCGCTCGAGCGGGTACGGCGTCACCCAGTCCTGGTACTTCGCGACCTCGGGATCGTTGCGCCGCGCGGTGAGCACCTCGGCATCGTCGGTTCGCAACCGGCGCAGCAGCAGCCGTTCGGTCCGCAGCACGGCGACCTCAGCGATCGCGAACGGTCGGCGATCAGCCCGCCGCGTCGAGCCCGTAACGGCCGAGGATGTTGCCCGACTTCGGATCGTGCGGCATGAACTTGGTCGGCAGCCCGAGCACGTCGACGCGGGTCGAATGGTCGATCGCGCAGACGCGATCGGCGATCGTCATGCCGATGCCGCCGTCGCGCACGCCGTCCTCGATCGTGATCACGTGGGGGTGTGACGCCGCGTCGGCGAGCATCACGGGGTCGAGCGGCGCCACACAGCGCGGGTCCCACACCGTGACCTCGACGCCGTCGGCGCCCAACTGGTCCGCCGCCTTTTCGGCAGCTTCGAGCATCTTGCCGACGCCGATGATGCACACGGTCGGCTGCTGCGGATCGCGGACCTTGCGGGCGTCGATCCCCGTGCCGACCTCGTGCTCGGTGACGTTGCGCGCCGCGCCACGCGGGTAGCGGATGGCCACCGGGCCGGCGTCGGCGAGGGTCATCGCGTCGTGCATCATCTGGCCGAGTTCCTGCGCGCTCGACGGGGCGAGCACCCGCATCCCCGGCACCCGGGAGAGGAGCGCCATGTCGTAGACGCCGTGGTGGCTCGGGCCGTCGGGGCCCGTGATGCCGGCGCGGTCGAGGCAGAAGATCACCGGCAGCCGGTGCAGCGCCACGTCGTACACGACCTGGTCCCACGCCCGGTTGAGGAACGTCGAGTAGATGGCCACCACCGGGCGGAGCCCGCCCATCGCCATGCCCGGCCGCGCCGGTGACCGCGTGCTGTTCGGCGATGCCGACGTCGAAGCACCGTCCCGGGAAGCGGTCCTGGAACGGCAGGAGGCCGGTCGGTCCAGGCATCGCCGCGGTGATCGCCACGAGGCGTGGGTCGGCCTCGGCCTCCTTGATGATCGCCTCGGCGAACGCCTGGGTGTAGCCCGTGGACACGGCCTTCGGCGGCCCGACGAGCGGATCGAAGACCGGCGCGTCGTGGAGGTGCTTCTCGTCGTCGTCCTCGGCCGGCGGGTAGCCCCGACCCTTCTGGGTGAGGACGTGGACGAGGATCGGACCGTCCTCCGACAGCTCGACGGCATTGTGCAGCGCGTGCTCCATCTGCTCGATGTCGTGGCCGTCGAACGGGCCGGCGTAGCGCACGCCGAGTGCCTCGAAGAACGACGGCGGCTGCAGGAACTCGCGCACCCCGGCCTTGAAGGCATCCATCGCCGAGCCGGCCTGGTGACCGACGACGGGCAACGACTGGAGGAACTCCTCGAGCCGACGCTGACGGCGCACGTAGACCGGGTTGAGCCGGATGTCGGTGAACGCCGTCGCCAGCTTGTCGGTCACGCGGTCGGGCAGGCTCGGATGGGTCGAGCGCTCGTCGCGGCCCTGACTGTTCGCCGACAGGTTCGACACGGTCGGCGCGTACGAGCGGCCGTTGTCGTTGAGCACCATGATCACGCGGCGCCCGCCGTGGCCGATGTTGTTGAGCGCTTCGTAGACCATGCCGCCGGTCAGCGAGCCGTCGCCGATCACCGCGACGATGTGGCGGTGCGGATCGGTCCCCGAGGTCGCGGGCCACCGCCATCCCGTACGCGTACGAGAGCGCCGTCGACGCATGGCTGTTCTCGACGTAGTCGTGGACCGACTCCTCCCGGCTCGGGTAGCCCGACAGTCCGCCGGCCTGGCGGAGCTGCTGGAACCCGGCCTGGCGGCCCGTGACGATCTTGTGGACGTACGCCTGGTGGCCGGTGTCCCAGAGGATCGCGTCGGTCGGCGAGTCGAAGACCCGGTGCAGGGCCAGGGTGAGCTCGACCGCGCCGAGGTTCGAGCCGAGGTGGCCGGCGTTGTCGGACACCGCGGCGACGATGAAGTCGCGGATCTCGCCGGCGAGTTCGTCGAGTTGCGGGTAGGTGAGAGTCGCGCAGATCGGCGGGCTCACGAACACGCTCCAAGTACATGCGGGGGTGACGCTATCTCGGCGGGTACGTCGCTGCCGTGCGCGGACGCCTACCGTGCGACGCATGCTCGACAACAGCCCGTTCGACCTCACCGGCAAGGTCGCTCTCGTCACCGGGGGCAACAGCGGCATCGGGCTCGGGATGGCCGAAGGCCTCGCGAGCCACGGCGCCGACATCGCCATCTGGGGAACCAATCCCGACAAGAACGACGCCGCCGTCGATCAGCTCGGCCGATACGACGTGGAGGTGCTGTCGATCGTGTGCGACGTCAGCGACGAGGCCGCCGTGGTCGCCGCGATGACCGACACCGTGGCCGAGCTGGGTCGTGTCGACGCGGTGTTCGTCAACGCCGGCGTGAGCAGCCGGTCGTCGAGCTTCGTCGACATGACGGCCGACGACTGGCGGCGCGTGATGGCGGTCAACCTCGACGGCGCGTTCTTCACCGCCCGCGAGGCGGCGCGGCACATGGTCGCCCGCCACGAGAGCGGCGACGAAGCCGGCGGATCGATCGTGTTCACCACGTCCGGATCCGCCTTCTACGGCCAGCAGTCGGGGCAGAACTACGGCGCCTCGAAGGCGGGTGTGAACGCGATGATGAAGGGGATCGCCGTGCAGCACGCTCGTCACGGCATCCGGTGCGAACTCGGTGCTGCCGGGCTGGATCGAGAACGGAGATGACCGCACCGGCGATGGGCTGGGATCGCTTCGTCGCCAACGTGCTGCCACGGGTGCCCGAACGGCGCTGGGGCCGCGGCGACGATTTCTCGGGCATCGCGGTGTACTTCGCCAGCGACGCCTCCCGTTACCACACCGGCGACGTCGTCACCATCGACGGCGGCTACCACTCCTTCTGATGCGTTCTCGTGAACTTCTTGCGCACCCGCGTGCGCAAGAAGTTCACGAGAACGCGGTTCGGTAGACGGACACGTGGTGGGGGGAGTCGTCGGTGAAGGGGGTCATCGCCATGTCGGCCCAGCGTTCGGCGAGCGTGAGGCCCGCCGCGGCGGCCATCGCGTCGAGTTCGCCGGGCGTCGACCAGCGGACCATCCAGGGGCGCAGGCGGACGCCGCCCGACTCGGTGAACGTGACGAACTGACCCTCGGCGCGCTGCTCGCCCGGGTCGTGGCGCGACACGGAGAGCACGACGTGGTCGACGCCCATCGATCGCACCTCGACCGACGAGCCCGATCCGGCCTGAGGGTCCGCTGCCGCATCGGGCACGAACGCTTCGACGACGAACGACCCGCCGGGCGCCAGGCGTTCGGCGACGGCCGCGAAGCAGCGGCGCTGCGCCCCGTCGTCGACGAGGTTGAACAGCGTGTTGTAGGCGGCGAGCGCGACGTCGAACGGGCCGTCAGGGAGGTCGTCGACCATGTCGCCGAGCACGACCGTCACCGACCCACCGACGTCGGCCGTGGCGAGTCGTTCGAGCATCGCCGCGCTCGTGTCGATCCCGGTGACCGTGAGCCCGGCCCGCGCCATCGGGATCGCCAACCGGCCGGTACCGACGCCGAGTTCGAGCACGCTGCCCGCCGGCCTCGCCAACCGGGTCGCCAGTGCGACCGTCGCGTCGACGTCGGTGACCGTGGCGTACCAGTCGTCGTACACGTCGGCAAAGGCCTCGCCGTAGGAGTCGGCGCCGTAGCCCTGCATCGCACGCAGGCTATGGCCCGCCTGGCGTCGCCGGTAGCGTCGTACCGGTGACGGCGCCGCGCACGAATTCGATCACCTATCTGGATCACGCGGCCTCCACCCCGATGCGCCCCGAGGCGATCGAGGCGATGCTCCCGTACCTCGCCGACTCGTACGCCAACCCGTCGGGCTCGCACCGCTTCGCCCGCCAGGCGCGCCGGGCGATCGACGAGGCGCGCGACGTCGGTGGCGGCGGTCGTCGGGTGCCGACCCGGCGAGGTCGTGTTCACCGGTTGCGGTACCGAGAGCGACAACATGGCCGTGTCCGGTGCGGTGAGCCGCCGCGGCGGCGTCGCGGTGTGTTCGGCGGCCGAGCACCACGCCGTGCTGCACCCGGTCGAACATCACGGTGGCGTCGTCGTCGGTGTCGACGACGCGGGCAGCATCGATCTCGAGGCGTTGGGGCGGGTGCTCGACGAGACCGACCACGTGTCGATCGTCAGCGTGATGGCGGTCAACAACGAGGTCGGCACGATCACCGACGTCGTCGAGGCGAGCCGGATCGTGCGCCGCCATGCGCCCGACGCGCTCGTGCACACCGACGCCGTGCAGGGCGCCTGCTGGCTCGACCTGCGCGAGATCACGCCGCACGTCGACCTGCTGTCGCTCAGCGCACACAAGTTCGGTGGCCCGAAGGGTGTCGGCGTCCTGATCGAGCGCGGCGGCCCGAAGGTCGACGCGCTGATCATGGGCGGCGGCCAGGAACGGGAACGGCGCAGCGGCACCCAGAACACCGCGGGGATCGTCGCGACGGCCGTCGCACTGCAGCTGATCGATGCCGAACGCGACAGCGAGGCGATCCGCATCGCCGAGCTCCGCGACCGGCTCGTGAAGGAACTGCAGAGTCGACTCGACGGCGTGGTCGAAACGGTGCCGAGCTCGCGCAAGGTGGCCGGCGCCGCCCACGTGTGCATCAGCGGTGTCGAGTCCGAGGCGCTCCTGTTCCTGCTCGACGAGGCCGACGTGTGTGCGTCGGCCGCATCGGCCTGCGCGAGCGGGGCGATGGAGCCGTCGCACGTCCTGCGGGCCATGGGTGTCGACCGGTCGGTGGCGATGGGCGCGCTGCGGCTGTCGCTCGGCCACACCACCACCGAGACCGACATCGACCGCGCGACCGATGTGATCGTCGCCGCCGTGAACCAGCTGCGGCGCCGGTGAAGGTGCCACGGTGGTCGCGATGCGGGTGATGTGTGCCATGAGCGGTGGCGTCGACTCGTCGGTCACGGCGCTGCTGCTGAAGGAGGCCGGGCACGACGTGGTGGGCGTCACGATGAAGTTGTGGGGCGGCGACAGCGACACCGGATGCTGTTCGGTCAGCGATGTCGACGACGCCCGCCGCGTCGCCCAGCAGCTCGACATCGACCATCTGGTGTTCAACTTCGGTGACGAGTTCGACGAGCACGTCGTCGATCCGTACGTGGCAGCGCACGCCGCGGGCATCACCCCCAACCCGTGCATCGAGTGCAACCGCACCGTGAAGTTCGCCCGGCTCGCCGAGCGGGCCGACCTGCTCGGGTTCGACGCGATCGCCACCGGCCACCACGCCCGCGTCGGGCGGACCGCCGACGGGCGGTTCACGATCGAACGCGGGGCCGATCGGGCGAAGGACCAGAGCTACGTCGTCCACATGCTCGGCCAGGAACAGCTGGCCCGCACGATGTTCCCCGTCGGCGACCTGCAGAAGTCCGAGGTCCGCGCCCTCGCGCTCGCGGATCAACCTGCGTACCGCCGACAAGCCCGACAGCCAGGACGTGTGCTTCATCATGTCGACCGGCGGTGGCCGCACGACGTTCCTCGGCGATCGGATCCCGTTCCACCGGGCGACGGTCGTCGACACCGCGGGCGACCGACTCGGCGAGGTCGACGCGATCGAGCTCGTCACGGTCGGCCAGCGCAAGGGCCTCGGCCTGCCCGGCGGCGGACCGAAGCGGTACGTCCTCGACGTCGACGTCGCCGCGGGCGTGGTCGTGGTCGGCGACGACACCGACCTGTTGCGCCCGGGCCTCGACGTGCACGACGTGACCTGGGTCGATGGTGCCGTCGGCGAGACCGACGTGCTCGTGCAGTGCAGCGCCCACGGCGACCCGCGCCGGGCCACGATCCGACCCATCCCACCCGAAAATGCCGGAATCGCGCTCAGCGAACGATTCGGGGCATTTTCGGATGGTTCGGGGCCGGTGGGCGCAATCAGGGTCGAGTGGGACGAGCCGCAGCGGCGGATCGCGCCGGGCCAGAGCGTCGTGTTCTACGACCTGGACGACACGCGGGTGCTCGGCGGAGGGATCGCCGGCTGATCAGCCGACGGGCAGGCGACGGGCGGCCGCTGCCGCGAGCGCCTGGCCCGGCCTGCTCGGGCTGACGAGGAACGCCGTGAGATGGATGGCGCGCCCGTTCGGTTCCTTCGGGGTGAAGGCGAACAGCGCCGTGACGGTCCCGATGGTCTCGATCTCGACGGCGTAGCCGCTCGCCGGGCCGGTGAGGTCGGCGGCCTCCGTGGCTTCCGGTGCCAGGCGCATCCGACGCACCTGGTTGGTCCGCAGCGACAGGGTGTCGGCCAGCACGACGGGATCGTGCAGGACGATCCCGGCCGGCACGAGCACCAGCCAACGGCGCGAGAGCCGATGCCAACGCGGCGCGAGTACCAGAGTCCCGACCAGGGCCAACATGGTCAACGGCACGCCGACGATCCACGAGCGGGCGGCCACGAGCAACGGCCCGGCGACGATCATGGCGGCCCAGACCATCCAGGTGACGACCGCCGCCACGCCCACCGCCGCCGGCGGACGGAGCGGAAAGCGGTCCTCGTCGCCGTAGGCCGACGCCTGCACGAACGACCGCCCGAACTCGGCGGTGAACACCACGAGCAACGTGATCGCCGCCGGCACGACGAACGACAGGAGTTCGGCCGCCGACACTCCCGCGACGACCACGGCGACGGCGACCGCCGCACTCACCGGCGCGCCCACCCGCACGATGGTGAGCGACCGGACCGACGCGATCAACAGCGCAGCCAGCACGACACCCCAGGCCGCCCAACCGCCGACACCGGCGACCCACCGCACCGCGGCACTGCGACCGTCGACGGCGGCCTCGATCGCCTGGCCGCCGACGACCGCGACGAGCACCCACGAGGCACGCGCCACCCACGGGAGCCAGCGGGTGATCGGGGACACCCGCACAGGGTGCCGAGGAACGGTTGCATTCGGCAACCGATTCGGTCGGAAGCCCTAGGTCGTGGAACGATGCGAGGGTCATGGACGCGTGTGCGCAGCCCTACCGATTCGGCGACGGTCTCTCCGTCGGCGTCGGCAGCCTGCCGCACCGCGACGCGCCCGCGGCGGCGGCGTTCGCGATGGCCGAGTTCGACGTGGCCACGATTCCGTCGTTGCCACAGCTGTCACCCCACGAAGCGATGATCGCCCAGGCGTCCCAACCGCTCGACGGTGACGGTTTCACCGGGCTGCGGGAGTTCATCGATCTGGCGGCCCGCGTCCGCCACGACGGCGCGCCGGTCAAGTGGCAGTTCGTCGGGCCGGTCACGCTCGGTGTCGAGCTGATGAACAGCGGGCTCTCGTCGACCGAGGCGTTCGCCCAGGCCACGGCCACCGTCCGGGCCCGCCTCGTCGAACTGAGTTCGTTCGTCAAAGCGGCGTTGCCCTCGTCACCCCAGCTCGTCCTCCTCGACGAACCGTGGTTCGCCGACCTGATGTCGCCCGGCTTTCCGATCCCGGCCGACGAAGCCGTCGACCTGCTGTCGAGCGCCATGGCGGCGCTGCCGGCCAGCACCGTCGTCGGCGTCCACTGCTGCGCACCGTGCGATGTCGCCATGCTCCTCGCCTCGGGGCCGAACATGGTGTCGTTGGCGGTCGCGCCCGAACTCGTCGAGTGGGCCGGCTACATCTCGCGGTTCCTCGACGCCGGCGGCACGATCGCCTGGGGCGTCGTGCCCACCGGCGGCCCGCTGCCGTCCACGTCCGACCGTCACTGGCGTGCGCTCAGCGACCTGTGGTGCGCGCTCGTCCAGCGCGGCTGCGACCCGGTGCTGCTCCGCCAGCAGAGCCTGGTGTCGCCGCAGTGCGGCTTGTCCGGACACTCCGTCGGCGTCGCCCGTCGCATCGCCCGATTGACCTCCGAGGTCGGCCGGCGGGTGAAGGATCAATCGGCAGCCACACGGCTGTCGCTCGGCGCCTGAGCGGGGCGGAGATGCGTTCCGATCCTGACGCCGTCGATCCGATCGACCCGGCGGAGCGGATCGAGTCGCTCCGGGCCCAGGTCGCCCACCACAACGAGCGGTACCACACGCTCGACTCGCCCGAGATCAGCGATGCCGACTTCGACGCGCTCGTGCGCGAGCTGCGTTCCCTCGAAGCCGACCATCCCGAGCTCGCCGACGAGGGGTCACCGACCGGCCAGGTAGGCGGCGCCATCAGCGCCACGTTCGATCCCGTCACGCATCGTGTGCCGCTGATGAGCCTCGACAACGCGATGAACGCCGCCGAGTTGCGTGCCTGGGCCGAACGGGTGGCGAAGGGCCTCGACGGGCTGACGCCGACGTTCGTGTGCGAGCTCAAGTTCGACGGGCTGGCGATCAGCCTGCGCTTCGAGCACGGCCGGTTCGTCCAGGCGGCCACGCGTGGCGACGGGCGCGTCGGCGAGGACGTCACGGCGAACGTGGCCACGATCGGTGACGTCCCCCACGAACTGACCGCTCCGTCGGGGTCGGTCGTGCCCGACGTGCTCGAGGTCCGCGGCGAGATCTACATGACCCGATCGAGCTTCGAGCGGATGAACGAGCGGGCGCTGGCGGCAGGGGAGAAGGCGTTCGTCAACCCGCGCAACTCGGCGGCCGGCAGCCTGCGCCAGAAGGATCCCGCGGTCACGGCGAGCCGGGCGTTGTCGTTCTTCAGCTACCAACTCGGCGAGGTCGTCGGCGGGCCGGAGTTCACGAGCCACGTGGAGATGCTGCGCTTCGTCGGGTCGCTCGGCTTCCCGGTGAACGAACACATGACGACCGTGTACACGGTCGACGACGTGGTGGACCACTGCCTGCACTGGCAGGAGCATCGCCACGACCTCGACTACGAGATCGACGGGATCGTCGTCAAGCTCGACGATCTCGCGCAGCGTGACCTGCTCGGCGTCACGTCGCGGGCCCCGCGCTGGGCGATCGCCTTCAAGTTCCCGCCGGAGGAACAGATGACGGTCCTGCGCGACATCCAGGTGTCGGTCGGGCGGACCGGCCGGGCGACGCCGTTCGCCGTGCTCGAGCCCGTGTTCGTCGGCGGGTCGACCGTCGGGATGGCCACGCTGCACAACCAGGACCAGGTGGCGTTGAAGGACGTCCGCCCGGGCGACACGGTGGTCGTGCGCAAGGCCGGCGACGTGATCCCCGAGGTCGTCGGGCCGGTCCTGTCGCTGCGGCCGCCCGACAGCACGCCGTGGACGTTCCCGACGGTGTGCCCGCGGTGCGGCAACCCGCTGGTGCGGCCCGAAGGCGAGGCCGACACCCGCTGCGTCGCGCCCGACTGCCCCGCGCAGCGCGACCAGAAGATCACGTACTACGCCTCGCGCGGCGGCATGGACATCGAGGGCCTCGGCGAACAGATGGTCGAGAAGCTCACGGGGGCCGACCTCGTCCACGATTCGGCCGACCTCTATTCGCTCACGGTCGAACAGCTGATGGGGCTCGAACGGGTCGGCCCGACGAGCGCCGCCAATCTCGTCGCATCGATCGACGGTTCACGGACCCGGCCGCTGCAGCGCTTCCTGACCGCGCTCGGCGTGCGCCATCTCGGCCCGGCCGCCTCCCTCGCACTGGCCAAGCAGTTCGGCACGCTCGACGAGATCATGTCCAAGTCGGCCGAGGAGCTGGCGGCGGTCGAGGGGGTCGGGGGCGTGATCGCCGACACGATCGTCACGTGGTTCGGCCTCGACGTGAACCGCGCCTACATCGAACGATTCCGGCTGGCCGGCGTGAACTTCGGCGAGCTCGACCCGCCGGTCGGCGTGCCTGCCGGCGACGAGTTGCCGCAGACGCTCGCCGGCAAGGCAGTGGTCGTCACCGGCACGCTGGCCGGCTACAGCCGCGACGGAGCGTCCGACGCGATCATCGCCCGGGGAGGCAAGAGCCCGGGCAGTGTGAGCGCCAAGACCTACGCGGTCGTGGTGGGCGACGCACCGGGCGCGAGCAAGGTCACCAAAGCCGAAACGCTCGGCGTCCCGATGCTCGACGAGCCCCAGTTCGAGCACCTCCTCGCCACCGGCGAACTCCCGTAAGCGTCTGCCGAGGCGATCCGACGGCGGTCAAATCCCCGTTTGCGTCGGGATTTCCGAGGACCGGTCCTCGGAAATCCCGACGCAAACGAGGGTGGAGGCGTCAGACGACGTTGAACGACCAGTGGTAGCTGCGGGCGGTGTCGGGGCCGTCGGCGGTCTTGAAGAAGATCACCTTGACGTCGTGGAGGCCCTCGCTGAACTCCTCGATCGCCGCCCCCTCCGTCGGCTGGAACGTCAGGACGGCGTTGCCCGGTTCGAACACGGCAGTGGGCGGCAGATCGATCTGCTGGCCGGGTTCGACCTCGATCGAGTCGAGCGGGGTGACGGGTATCTCGATGCCGTCGATGAACAGGCGCGACTCGTACCCGTACTGGAAATCGACGATGATCCCCTCCTGCTGGAGGACCTGCACGGCGTTCTCCACCGGTGAGAGCGATTCGATGGCGTCGGGCCGGTCGATCCCCTCGTCGCCGGTGAGCGCGTCGAACATGCCCCAGATGATGAGCACCGCGCCGCACGCGATGACGAAGCTGGCGATCAGGAGCCCACGGTCGAACCGCCGTCGAGGCGCGGACTCGGCTTCCGTAGCGTCGTCGACGAGCGTCATGGACTCCATGATGCCTTGCCCACAACCCGACTCACCCACCAGGTAGCGTTTCTCGATCGTGGTAGACGGCACATCCGAACACGACGATTCGATCGACGGCCTCGTCGGGCAGACCCTCGCTGGGCGCTATGTCGTCGAGACGGTGGTGTCAGCGGGCGCCTACACGATCATCACGGTCGCCCTCGACCAGACGACGAAGCAGCCGGTCACGGTCAAGATCGTCCGACCCGAGGTGGTCGAGCGCGAGGGGTTCGGCGCCAGTTTCACGCGCTGCTGCGAGTTGTCAGCTGCCCTGACGCATCCGAACATCGCCAGCGTGACCGACTTCGGCGAGATCGACTTCCCGCTCGGCGAGCCGGGGCGGTCCACGTGGTTCTGGGTCGCCGAGTACCTCGCCGGCGGCAGCCTGCGCGACCTGCTCGACCGCGGCCGGCTGCTCGAGCCCTCGCAGGCCCTCGTGGTCGGTCTGGAAGCGTGCCGGGCGCTCGACGTCGCCCACCAGCGCGGCATCGTGCACACCGAGATCACCCCCTCGAAGCTCGTGTTCGGTGAGGACCGGCGGCTCCGCGTCGTCGACTTCGCCCTGGCCGAACTGCTCGGGGCCGAAACGTGGGAGAACCCGGCCAACGTGCCGACGCACGTCGCCCGCTACGCCTCGCCGGAGCAGGCGTTGGGCATGGAGATCGACGCGAAGACCGACGTGTATGCGCTGTCGCTGTCGCTGATCGAAGCGGTCACGGGCTCGGTGCCGTTCGCGGGCGACTCGACGAACTCGACGCTGGCCCTGCGGGTCGGCAAGCTGATGCCGGTGTCGGCCGACCTCGGCTCGCTCGCCGCGGTGCTCGAGCGCGCCGGCCGCCCGGACAGCGAGGACCGTTCCACGGCCGCCGAGTTCGGACGCGGCCTGGTGCAGGCCGCGCAGAAGTTGCCGCGGCCCGAGCCGATCCCGCTGATCCTGACGGGGCTGTTCACGCCGGTGCCGGCGCGCCAACCGGAGGATCCGACCGGTGGGCACGCCCGGCCCGAGCCGACCGTGCCACCACGCCCGGTGATCGTGCCAATCGAACCAGAACCGGTCGAAACCGATCCGGTCGAATCCGAACCGCCCGCAGCCGATCCGACCGAGCCGCTGATCGTGCTGACCGACATCGCCGACGAGCCCACCGCGGCAAACCCGACCACCGGCACCCCGACCGCAGCTACCCCGCCGATCGAACCCACCCGCGAGATGCCGATCGGTGCCACCGCAGCGATGCCCGTCACGCCGCCTCCCGCGCAGGTGAGTGAGATCCCGAGCACCGTCGTCTTCGACGACGAACGCCCACGTCGCCGCGGCTTCAAGTTCGGGGTCGGCGCGGTCGTGATCCTGCTCGCGATCGCGGCCCTCGCCGTCGCCGGATGGGCCCTGATCCGCACGAAGTCGTACACCGTTCCCGATCTCGTGGGCGTCCAGGAGGAGGTCGCCCTCAACGAGATCTCCGGCAACGACTGGACGATCCAGCGCGAAGTCGAGCGCAGCGACGAGTACCCCGAACCGGGGATGATCACCCGCACCGTTCCTGCCGCCGGCATCAAGCTCGACGAAGGCGACACCTTCGTCATCTACGTGAGCGAGGGTCCGGAGCTGCGGACGTTGCCGGAGCTGAACGGTCTCCCGCTCGCCGACGCCCAGGCGGCGCTGACCGACCTGGCGCTCGTCCCGGTCGTCGCCGAGGCGCAGTATTCCGAGGACATCCCTGCCGGATCGGTCATCAGCTGGACCGTGCAGGACGACGTCAGCCTCGTCGCCGGCGCCCAGGTGCTGCCGGGAACCTCGATCGTGCTCGTTCCGTCGCAGGGGCCGTCGCCGCGGCCCGCGCCGAACTTCGCCAACATGACCCTCGACGAAGCCAACGCCGCCGCGGCTGCGGTGCAACTCGCGGTCGTCGAGGGCGAGCAGCTCTTCAGCAACGATGTCGAGGCCGGCCGGGTCGTGACACAGGCCCCACCGCCGGACACATCGGTCGAGCGCGGTGCGACGATCACGATCCAGCTGTCGAAGGGCCCCGACGTGGTGCCGTTCCCCGATCTCAACGGACAGACGTACCCCCAGGCGCAGGAGACGCTCGCCGCTGCCGGCTACGTGGTCAACAGCCTCCTCGGAACCACCGAAGGTACGTTCCAGAGTGCGACGATCAACGGTGACCCGGTCGAGCCCGGAGCGCTGTTCCTCCGTGGCACGGGCGTCGATCTCGTGTTCCTCTGATCCTTGCTCGGCCTCACGGCGAATCTCGTCGTGACGATCTTGGGTCGGCCGAGCTCCGCCTCGTCGCTGGCGCTTCCCTCGGCGGCGCAACCCGGGCGATGGCGGCGGCCCCGTGCGGAATCGGCTCGGCTGGCGGAATCGACTCGGCGGCCCTCCGGTCACTACGGTTCGCTCCGGCTCGGGCATCGACGCCCGCACCCGGAACCACCAGAACGGAACGAAGGAGCATCGATGGCCTCACTCGACGGTCGAGTCGCGATCATCACGGGAGCGGGACGCGGCATCGGCCGCGAGCACGCGCTCCTGTTCGCCGCGGAGGGAGCCCGCGTCGTCGTCAACGATCTCGGGGGAGCGAACGACGGCGAAGGCCAGGATGCATCGCCGGCCGAGCAGGTCGTGGCCGAGATCCGCGACCTCGGTGGTGAGGCCGTCGTCAACACCGACAACGTGGCCGACTGGGAAGGCGCCCAGCGGATGGTCAACGCGGCGATCGAGTCGTTCGGCGACCTCGACATCCTGGTCAACAACGCCGGAATCCTGCGCGACCGGGTGATCGTCAACATGACCGAGGCCGAGTGGGACGCCGTCATCGCCGTCCACCTCAAGGGCCATTTCGCCCCCAGCCGCTGGGCAGCCGCCTACTGGCGCGAGGAGTTCAAGGCCGGCCGCGGCAAGCGACGCAACCTGGTGCACACGTCGAGCACGTCCGGCCTGTTCTCGAACCCGGGGCAGGCGAACTACGGCGCCGCCAAGTCGGGCATCGCCACGTTCAGCCAGATCGCGGCGAAGGAGCTCACGCGCTACGACGTGATCAGCAACTGCATCGCGCCGGGTGCCCGCACGCGGCTCACGCTGGCAACGCCGGGACTCGGCGACATCATGGCGCCCAAGGAAGGCGCGTTCGACCAGTGGGATCCGGCCAACATCTCGCCGCTCGTCGCCTACCTCGCCACCGCCGACTGCCCGTTCACGGGCGAGACGTTCTTCGTCCAGGGTGGCGAGGTCAAGCGGGTGCAGTCGTGGGAGATGGCCGAGACCGTCGAGCAGCAGGCCCGCTGGACCGTCGAAGGCCTCGCCGAGGCCCTCGCGCCCTTCGCGCCCAGCTGATTGGCTCGGCCTCACCGCGAGTCTCGTCGCGGCGGACGAGGTCGGCCGAGCGGCAGCCTCGTCGCTGGCGCTTCCCTCGGCTGCACCCGGTCTCAGGCGGTGATCGACTTGATCTCTTCGGAGATCTTGTCGGTGACCTCGTTCGACGGGATCGCGGTCTGCATCGACATGATCTTCATCATGTCGCCCTGCACCTTGATCTTGCCCGACATGAAGGCCTGCATCGTGGCCGCCTGGTCCTGGTCGACGAACAGCGCCTTGGCGGTGTCGTAGTCGGTGGTGATGGTGGCGTCGGCGTCGGGGAGCTCGCCGATCTCCATCGACATCGCTCCGTCGGAGGTGTCGATGAAGCTGCGCACCTCTCCGTCACCGAAGGGGACGTCGGTGACGACCTGGTTGATACGGATCACGGCGGTGACCGCGGGGACCTGATCGGCATACTTTTCGCGGATCGCCTTGGCCTCGGCCATCCACTCTTCGGACAGGAAGGGGTGTGTCATAAGGCCTGGACTGTAGCCGTGGTGAACGAGTCGAGAATGGTCGAAGCGACCTCGAAGCCGAGCCCCGGCGACGTCGGCACCGTGACGTGTCCGTCGGTGATCCCGATCGGCTCGGTGACGATGTCCTCGGCGTAGAAGCGGGTCGATGCGCTGATGTCGCCGGGCAGTGTGAAACCGGGCAGGGCGGCGAGGACGGCGTTCGCGGCCCGGCCGATTCCCGTCTCCAACATCCCTCCGCACCAGACCGGAATGCCCTTGGCGACACACAGGTCGTGGATCCGGACCGCCTCGAGGTAGCCGCCCACGCGGCCCGGTTTGATGTTGGCGATCTCGCACGCTCCGAGCTCGATCGCGTCGGCGGTGCCGGCGGCCGACACCAGCGACTCGTCGAGGCAGATCGGCGTGGCGATCTCGGCGGCGAGACGCGCGTGGCCGATGATGTCGTGCTCGGGCAGCGGTTGCTCGATCAGCAGCAGGTCGAAGTCGTCGAGTCGCCGGAGGTGGGCGCCGTCGGTGCGGCGGTAGGCGGTGTTGGCGTCGACCTGGAACGGGGTGTCGGGGCCGATCAGGTCGCGGACGGCCGCCACCTGCTCGATGTCGTTGCCCGGCTCGATCTTCAGCTTGATCCGTACGTAGCCGTCGTCGACATACCCCTGCACGGTGGCGAGCAGCTCGTCGACCGTGTCGTGGATGCCGACGCTCACCCCGCTGGGGATGCGGGTGGCGGTGACGCCGAGGAAGTCGGCGAACGAGCGGTTCTCCGCACGGAGTTGGGCGTCGAGGACGGCCATCTCCAGCGCCCCCTTGGCCATCGGATGGCCGTGCAGCTTGGCGAGGCGCGGAGCGACGTCGGCGGCGTCGAGCGGGCCGCCGCCCACCAGCCGGGGGAGGAGGTGGTGGATCATCACGTGCTGCGCGCCGTCGACGTACTCGGGGGAGTAGCTCGGGTCGCTGAGCGCCACGCACTCGCCCCAGCCCTCGGTGCGTTGGCCGTCCGCTGACTCCAGCTCGCAGCGCACGAGGAGGATGTCGCGCTCGGTCTGGCTCCCGAAGCTCGTGCGGAACGGTGCGACCAGCGGCATGGAGATGCGGCGCAGCTCGACTCGCGCCAGCGTCCAGGTCGTGCGCTCGGTCATGACGTCGATCCGATCACATAGTTCCCGTCGGCGGTGAATCCGACGATCGGTCGGCCGTCGTCGAGCGCGGCGTGAGCGCGAGCCGCGTGTCGGCTCGCCACCGTGCGACGGCACCGGGATCGGTGCGGCGGAGTGCGACGACGTCCGCCGGTGTCGGCACGAGCAGGGCGCCGGCGGGTGGGGCAGCGTGCGCCTCGCGTGTGTGGGTAGAGCGCGGTGCACGTCCCAGACGACGAGCAGTCGGTCGGACTCGTCGCCGGCGTTGATGGCGTCCGACATCGTGCCGTAGAACGACGGCAGGTACTCGCGCACGCGGGCGCCGAGCACCGACAGGTTGAACCAGGCGTTGCGGCGCACGAGCGGATCGAACGTCCACACGATCGAGTCGAGCCCGTTCGCCGCGGCCCACTCGCGTTGATGGAGCTTCAGCGTCCGTCCGGCGCCGGTCCCCCGGGCGTCGGCGACGAGCGCGGTGACGTGACTGTGGAGTGCCGGCGCGCCGTCGTGACGGGCGAGGATGCCGAGGGACGCGCCGACGGCCGGTGCGCCCGCGCCGCTCGTGGTCGCGGGCGAGGCTGACGTACCCGCCGGCGTGGGCCACGGCGGTCAGCAGCTCGACCGTCACGACGGGCGGTGTCGAACCCCACACCGTGTCGAACACGCCGACGACCTCGACCATCTCGTCGGCCGTGGTCGGCATCGTGACGGCGATCGTGGTTCCGGTCATACCGCAGGTGCGGGCGCCGTCGGGTGTTCGGCGCGCAGGTGGCGGTAGGCCTCGCGGACCGCGAGCGCTTGACGGATCTCGGGCCCGACGTCGTCGGCGAACTCGTTGCGGTAGGTGTCGTCGGTCGACAACACGACGGTGAAGTACATCCCGGCGAAGGCGCCGAGGAACACCGACACACGGATGAGCGGTTCGGTCAACACCAGGGTGCGGCCGCTGATCTCGAGGTCGGCGAGAACCGACACGTCGGTGATCCCGGTCCAGCTCGCGACCGTCTCGACGGGGATCGCCAGCACCCCGAACACGACGAAGAACCCCATCAACGCCACCACGACGAGCGTGATCTGGAGCGCCTGGCCGAACACCACGATGAGGCCGATGTTGAAGCGCTGGCGGATCGAGAGCGGGTCGTCGATCGCCCGGCCGCGCGGGAGACCGACGCTGTCGGCCGGCGTGTCGGAGACGAGTTCGGCGATCTCCTCCCACGACTCGAAGTGGTTCTCCTGGCGGATGTAGCCCGGCACCCTGGTGAGCACGAACGTCGCGCCGAGGCCGAAGAAGATCAGGATCACGGCGACGTAGGGGATGCCGTCGAGCGTGCCCGACACCTGCCACACCTCGGCGTTGATGAACAGGAACGTCGTGAACAGCAACAGCAGCGGCAGCGCCCGGGCGACGAGCGGACCGAGCCCGGTCAGTTGTCCGCGACCGCGTTGCGCTCCCCAGCGGATCATCGGTCCGAGGCCGTACGACGACCAGAGGTAGACCAGCACCAGCAGGGCGATGCCGAGAGCGATCGTCTGGAGTGCATCGCCGAACTGGCCGAAGGCGATCACCGGGATCGTCGGCCCGACGAGGAACAGGATCAGCTCACCGTTGTCGACGCGCTGCGGGCGGGAGAACGTCGGACGGTGGCGCAGCCGGTTCGACACCGCCCAGGTGACGATCAGGACGGCGACCACGAACAGTGCGGCCAGCACGTTCTGCTGCCACGTCCAGTGGTACACGTCGAGCGCGTTGATGAACCCGAGCACGAGATAGGCGACCACGAGGAGGGGCAGGGCACGATTCCACGCCCCGCGCACCGCTTCGTCCTGTGTCCGCTCGATGAAATGCGGCAGCCCGCGAGCGATGAACCACCGCTCGATGTCCCGGGACGCACTCGTCACCGATCCGGTCATCCGCCAGACCGTACCGAACGAGGGGTGAACGGTTCGTCAAACGCCGTGGAACTGCGGCGTCGGAGACGATAGGCATGGGGGCCTATGGCTCGCATCCTGGTCACCGAAGAAATCGCCGAGGGTGGCCTCGACCGTCTCCGCGCCGCCGGACACGACGTCGACGTCCGGCTCGACCTGTCGCCGTCCGATCTGCTCGAGGTGATTCCGGGCGCGAGCGCACTGATCATCCGCTCGGCCACCGACGTGACCGACGCCGTACTGGCTGCCGGCTCCGACCTGATGGTCGTGGGTCGCGCCGGCATCGGCCTCGACAACGTCGACGTCGAGGCGGCCACCCGCCGCGGCGTGATGGTGGTCAACGCCCCGCAGAGCAACATCGTGTCGGCGGCCGAGCACACGATGGCGCTGCTGCTCGCCTCGGCCCGCAACGTGCCGCAGGCCCACGCCGCGCTCGTCGAGGGCCGCTGGGAGCGCAGCCGCTGGGAGGGCGTCGAACTCGCCGACAAGACCCTCGGCGTCGTCGGCCTCGGCCGCATCGGCAAGCTGGTCGCCGACCGGGCCAAGGGATTCGGCATGCGCCTCGTGGCGTACGACCCCTTCGTGTCGGAGGACCGCGCCAAGAAGATGGGCGTCGAGCTGCTCGGCCTCGACCAGGTGATCACCGAGTCCGACTTCCTCACGATCCACCTGCCGAAGACACCCGAGACGATCGGTCTGATCAACCGTGACCTGCTGCTCAAGGCGAAGCCGTCGCTGCGCATCATCAACGTCGCCCGCGGCGGCATCGTCCACGAGGGCGACCTGGCCGAGTGCCTGCGCGACGGTGTCATCGCCGGCGCCGCGCTCGACGTGTTCTCGTCCGAGCCGATGACCGAGTCGCCGTTGTTCCAGATCGACTCGGTGGTCGTCACGCCGCACCTCGGTGCCTCCACCCGCGAGGCGCAGGACAAGGCGGGTGACACGATCGCCTCGATGGTCGAACTGGCCCTCGCCGGCGAGTTCGTGCCGTTCGCCGTGAACGTCAACGCGGCCGAGGCCAACGAGACGATCCGGCCGTTCCTGCCGCTCGCCGAGCGGCTCGGTGGCATGTTCGTGTCGCTGTCGGGCGAGCTGCCCAAGGTGCTCGAGATCTGCACCGAGGGCGACATCGCCGGCTACGACACCCGCATCCTCGAACTCGCCGTGCTGAAGGGCTTCTTCGGGGCGATCTCCGACGAGCCGGTCACCTACGTCAACGCCCCGCAGCTGGCCAAGGAGCACGGTGTCGAGGTGCGCGAGGTCAACTGCGCCACGTCGGCCAACTACGTCAACCTGCTGACGATCCGCGGCGGCGACCACTCGATCAGCGGCACGCTCTCCGGGACGCGCAGCGAGCAGCGCATCGTGAACATCGACGACACACCGTTCGACGTGCCGCCGGCGAATCACATGGTCGTCATCACGAACGACGACCGTCCCGGCGTGATCGGCACGGTCGGCACGCTGCTCGGCAACGCCGGCGTGAACATCGCCGACATGGACGTCAGCCGGGTCGACGGCTCGGGCACCGCGGCGATGCTGATCGCTCCGACGGCCCACGTGTCCGACGAGATCCTCGACGCGCTCCGGGTCGCCCCCGGCATCCTCAGCGTCACCAGCCTCACCGTCTGAACACCACCCGAAAATGGAGCAGATGTCGCGCTCAGCGCGACATCTGCTCCATTTTCGGGTTGAAGTGCGGCTCGGCTCAGTCGGCTCGGCGGCGGGAGATGATGTAGGCCCCTCCACCGATCACGATCGCCGCGACGACGATGGCGCCGATGATCAGGCCGGTGTTGCTGTCGTCGTCGTCCGACTCGGCGTCGTCGACCACGGTCGTGGCGATGGAATCGACCGGAGTCGACTCGGCGGTCACGGCGCTGTCGGTCGGGGCGCCGGTGTCGGCCGTCGCAGTGTCGGTCGGGGCCTCCTCGCCTTCTTCCTCCTCGGGCGCCGGGGTGAGCTCGGCGTCGGTCGGTGCCTCCGCGGTCACCAGCACGCTCGGTGCCGGGTGCTCCGGCTCCGCGGCGCCCTCGACGGGGGTCTCGATCCAGTCGAGCTGGCCGACCTCACAGATCTGGACGATCGGGAAGTCGATCGGTCCGGCTGCCGTCGGCGCGGTGAACGTGATCGCGAAATCGTCGGGCGTGTCGGCCGCGAGCGGTCCACCGGTGAACGTGACCACCTGGCCGTCGACCGACGCGGTCCAACCGTCCTTCTCGGCGGGCTGGGCGTCCGCGACAGCGGCTGGGATCTGGATCTGCAGTTCGGTCGTCGGCGACTCCTCACATCCGTGCTCGACCCCGAACGACACCGTGTTCGACGTCGCCGCCTGGACGGCGATCGGGTCGGGATCGATGTGTGCCGACGCCGTGCCGGCGAAGAGCAGCGCTCCGGCGGTGGCGGTGATGCCGGTGACGAGGACGGTGCGTCGGAGCGTTGATCGCGTGTTGGTTTTCATTCGTCAGGAACGTAGCCGAAGCGATGCCGCGGTTCGCTCTGCTTCCGCCCGCGCAGCGTCGGCAAAATCGGTACCGTCGCTGGCGTAGAGCACCGCCCGCGACGAGCTCACCAGCAGCCCGCGGCCGTCGTGGGTCGCACCGTGTTCCACGGCCGATGCCGCGTCGCCGCCCTGCGCGCCGACGCCGGGAACGAGGATCGGCACGTCGGGCGCGATCGCCCGCACGTCGGCCAACTCGCCCGGGTACGTGGCGCCGACCACGAGGCCGCAGTCACCGAGCTTCGACCACTGCGACGCCACCATGTCGGCGACGTGGGCGTAGATCGGCCGGCCGTCCGAGATCAGCGACTGGAAGTCGTCGCCGCCGGGGTTGCTCGTGCGACAGATGGCGATGACCCCGCCGCCGTGATCGAAGTAGGGCTCGACCGAATCGGTCCCGAGGTACGGGTTCACCGTGACGGCGTGTGCGCCGTAGCGGACGAACGCCTCGCGGGCGTAGTGCTCGGCCGTGGAACCGATGTCGCCGCGCTTGGAGTCGAGCACGAGCGTGACGTCGGGATACTCGCTGCGGATGTACTCGCACACCCGTTCCAGCGCCGGCTCCTCGCCCTGGCTGGCGAAGTAGGCGATCTGCGGCTTGAACGCACACACGAGGTCGGCGGTGGCGTCGACGATCGCCCGGCAGAACTCCTCGACGGCGTTCGGCCGGCCGCGCAGCGGCGCGGGGAGACGGGCGGGGTCGGGGTCGAGGCCGACGCACAGCATCGAACCCGACGCGGTCCATGATCGGTCGAGCTGCGCGTGGAACGACATGTGATGATCGACCGCCTACTCCTCGAGGGAGATCGCGCCCGTCGGGCACAGGTCGGCGGCCTCGCGCACCTTGTCGTGGAGCTCGGCGCCGGGCTCCTCCTGGAGGATGTAGAGGTACCCGTCACTGCGGACCTCGAACACTTCGGGGCACACCTGCATGCACGAGCCCGTCGATGCACACACGTCGAAATCGACGACGACCTTCACGATGTTCTCCTCTGTCTCACGATTGGTTCCTCATGGCGATCAGGACTTGGACGGACGGTACCCGTCGGCCTCGGCCGATTCGGCGTTCGGGTACAAGCGGTCGGCGCTCGTGCGCTCGTAGAAGCGTCCACCCGGCACGTGGAAGATCCCGGACGTGACCTTCACCTTGACCGGGTGCGAGTCGGGCACCACGCCGCCGGCGGCGGGCTCGATCCACGCGACCGGGCCCGGTGACGGCACGAGCCGCGGCTCGAACGGTGGCCACTCGGCCGGGCCCGCCGTGGTCGCGACGCGCCGGTTGCGCACGACGGAGAAGGCCACGCCACCCAAGACGAGGCAAATCGGTGCGATGAGCAGTGCCAACAGCGCGATGGCTCGTACCGGTGGACGCCTACCCGTCGACATTCGGCCGACGTTACCTCGCGAGCATTTGGCGCGACCGGTCAACGACGCTGGCGTTCGAAGGCCGACAGCACGGCGCGCAGCGACGCCGTGGTGATGTTCGGATCGGTGCCGAGACCCCAGCGCGTGGTGGCGCCACCGGCGACGGTCTCGACGTAGGCGGCGGCCTGCGCGTCGGCGCCCTTGCCGATGGCGTGCTCGGCGTAGTCGAGCACGTCGAACTCGCCGCCGACCAGGTCGCCGAAGTTTCCGACCAGCGCGGCGACGAACGCCTCGACCGGACCGTCACCCTCGCCGTGGATCGAGTGGGCCTCGCCGTCGACCTCGAGCTGCGCCTGGATCGTCGTGCCGCCGGTGTGCCCGTCGTCGCCGGTCGTGGTGCGGACCTCGTGGCTGCGCAGCTTGAACGACGGCTCGGCGGGGAGGTACTGCGCGCAGAACTCCTCCCACATGAGCGCCGGGCTGATCTCGGTGCCCGAGTCCTCGGTGATGTGCTGGATCGTCTTGGAGAACTCGATCTGGAACCGGCGCGGCAGGTCGAAGCCGTGCTCGGTCTTCATCACGTAGGCCACTCCGCCCTTGCCGGACTGGCTGTTCACCCGGATGACCGCCTCGTACGAACGCCCGACGTGGGCCGGATCGATCGGCAGGTACGGCACGCCCCACTGGTCGTACTGTCCGTCGGCGTCGCGGCGCGGCATCGAGCGCGTCGAATCCCTTCTTGATCGCGTCCTGGTGGCTGCCCGAGAACGCGGTGTACACCAGGTCGCCGACGTAGGGGTGGCGGGGATGCACGGGCAGGCGGTTGCAGTACTCGGCGGTGCGGCGCAGGCGGTCGATGTCGGTGACGTCGAGTTCGGGGTCGACGCCGTTCATGAACAGGTTCATCGCCAGGTTGACCACGTCGACGTTGCCGGTGCGCTCACCGTTGCCGAACAGCGTGCCCTCGACCCGGTCGGCGCCCGCCATCACCCCGAACTCGGCGGCGGCGACGGCGCAGCCGCGGTCGTTGTGCGGGTGCAGCGACACGACGACGGAGGAGCGCTGCTTGATCGTGCGGCAGAACCACTCGATCACGTCGCCGTACACGTTGGGGGAGTAGCACTCCACGGTGGCCGGCAGGTTGAGGATGATCGGCCGGTCGGGTGTCGGCTCGACCTCGTCCATCACGGCCTCGCAGATCTCGATCGCGAAGTCGGGCTCGGTGAGCGTGAAGCTCTCGGGTGAGTACTCGTACCGCACGTCCGTGCCGACCAGCTCGCGCTCCAACTTGCGGCACAGCTTGGCGGCGTTGACCGCGACGTCGACGATCCCGCGCTTGTCGAGGCCGAACACGACCTCGCGCTGCAGCGGGTTGGTCGAGTTGTAGAAGTGGACGATCGCCCGCGGTGCACCCTGCAGGCACTCGTACGTGCGCTCGATCAACTCCTGCCGGCTCTGGGTGAGCACCTGGATCGTGACGTCGTCGGGGATCCGGTCCTCCTCGATCAGCTGCCGGACGAAGTCGAAGTCGGGTTGGCTGGCCGAGGGGAAGCCGACCTCGATCTCCTTGAAGCCCATCGCGACGAGTTCCTCGAACATCCGCAGCTTGCGGGTCGGGTCCATCGGGTCGATGAGCGCCTGGTTGCCGTCGCGCAGGTCGACCGAGCACCACAGCGGTGCCTTGTCGATGACCACGTTCGGCCACGTGCGGTCGGTGAGCACGACCGGCACGAACGGCTGGTAGTGGGTGAACTCCATGGTTCTCGGGGTGGCTGGTTGCGGAGGCATCGGATCTCCAATTGGTTGAGCGAGCGGGTGGGCGAAACGGGTCGGAAAAAGCAAGAACCCCCCGGCCGTTGGGCGGGGGGTGCGGGCGAACGCGGATATGTGGCGCTCGCCCTACGTAAGAAGGAGCAGCATTCCGCGCGTCATCGGAAGCCAAGCTATCACACCGCAGGCTACGCTGCGACACACAATGTCAGATCAAACCGCACGACGGGGAGCGCCCCGTCGGAAGAGGCGTCCGCCTCGTTCCGCCGGTCCGTCCTCCGACGCCGGCCACGTCAACACCTCGAACCTCACCAGCTTCAACACGCTGCCGCCGGTCGAGGCGCCGACCGGATTCGCCGAGCTGGGCGTTCCGTCCCGCATCGACGAGGGGCTCGCCGCGTGCGGCTTCGCCCAGCCGTTCAACATCCAGACCGAAGCGATCCCGGTGGCGATGACGGGCCGCGACGTGTGCGGCCGGGCCAAGACCGGGTCGGGCAAGACGCTCGCCTTCGGCGTGCCGATGCTCGCCCGCATCACCGATGTCGCCGAGCCGTCGAAGCCGCTCGGCCTCGTGCTCGTGCCGACCCGTGAACTCGCCGTGCAGGTCGCCGAGGTGCTCCAGCCCGTCGCCCAGCACGCCGGCATGACCGTGCTGCCCGTCTACGGCGGCGCGTCGCGTCACCACCAGGTCGACGAGCTCGCCAAGGGTGTCGAGATCGTGGTCGCCACGCCGCTGCGCCTGATCGACCTCGTGAAGTCCGGTGAGGTCGAGCTCGGTGACTGCCAGATCGTCACGCTCGACGAGGCCGACCGCATGGCCGACGACGGGTTCACGCCGCAGGTCGAGTGGATCCTGCGCCATTGCACCGGCCGCAACCAGACGATGCTGTTCTCGGCGACGCTCGACGGCGACGTCGGCCACCTGATCAGGCACTACCAGACCGATCCCGAAACGGTCGCCATCGACGAGGCGACCGACACCGTCGGCACGATGCACCACCTGTTCCTCGCCGTGCACCACATGGACAAGGACAAGGTGATCGGTTCGATCGCCAAGAGCATCCCGCAGATCCTCTTGTTCTGCCAGACCAAGCGGGTGTGCGACCGGGTGGCGACCAACCTCGCCGACCTCGGCGTCGATGCGTCACCGCTGCACGGCGACATGCAACAGAGTGCCCGCGAGCGTGTGCTGCGCAAGTTCGCCGAGGGCAAGCTGGCGATCCTGGTCGCCACCGATGTGGCCGCCCGCGGCATCGACATCGACGACATCGGTGCGGTCATCCACTACGAACCGGCCAAGGACGTGAAGGACTATCTCCACCGGTCCGGCCGCACCGCTCGTGCGGGCAAGGACGGCTGGGCGGTCACGCTCGTCGAGTACAACCAGCACACGCAGATGCGGATCCTGCAGCGCGGGATGCGGCTGCCGAACGACAAGCCGATCGAGGTCTTCTCGAACGACGTCCGGCTGTTGAACCTCGAGTCGTTCCACGCCGACTACCAGACCGACGTGCCCGTTTCGACGGACTGATGCCGTGGCGGCGCAGAACATGCCCGCCGCCGAGGTCGACATCACCGACGACCTCGTCCGGGCCCTGCTCGCCGAGCAGCATCCCGATCTCGCCGACCTTGCGTTGACGCCTCTGGCGTTCGGATGGGACAACGCGATCTTCCGCCTCGGCGACGATCTCGTCGTCCGCCTGCCGCGCCGTCAGCTCGGTGCCGACCTCGTCGAGCACGAGCACCGCTGGCTCCCCGAGCTCGCCCGGATCCTCGCCGATCCCGATCCCGGCTCCGGTTCGCGAGGGCGTGCCCGGTCATGGATTTCCCTGGCGCTGGAGCGTGTGCCCGTTCTTCGACGGTGATGTCGCGGCCGACGTCACCCTGGCCGCGCCGACCAGGGAGGCGCAGCGGCTGGGGGACTTCGTCGCCGCGCTGCACCAGCCGGCGCCGCCGGACGCGCCGTACAACGAGTTCCGCCGGGGCAAGCCGATCGCCGAGTTCGTCCCCCGCATCGACGCCAACCTCGACCACCTCGGCCCCGCAGTCGAGGAGCTGCGACACATCCACCACCGGCTCGAGGAGCTGGCGGACGTGGCGGAGTGGGACGGGCCGGCATTGTGGGTGCACGGCGACCTGCACTCGGCGAACCTGATCGTGGCGGACGGCTCGATCTCGGCCGTGATCGATTTCGGCGACCTCACCTCCGGCGACCCGGCCGTCGATCT
Organism: Ilumatobacteraceae bacterium; assembly: GCA_963752815.1. GTDB lineage: Bacteria > Actinomycetota > Acidimicrobiia > Acidimicrobiales > Ilumatobacteraceae > Sva-07. The sequence continues at coordinate 1,729,549 of CAVVZI010000015.1, forward strand.
CGCGGTGGCCTGGATGCTGTTCGACGAGGCCGATCGGGAGGTCTTCCGTGCGGCCGCCGGGGCGGCTCGACCCGTCGACGATGCCACGTGGCGACGCGGGCAACTGTGGGCCCTCCACTTCGCCGTGCTCTACCTGCTCCACTCCGCCGACGCGCCACGCTTCCAGCGGATGGGCACCCAACTCCTCGCCGCCGTCGTGTAACACCCGGTCGGTTGCGATGAGCGAGCTGCCACCGCATACGGGCCGTCTCGCTCATCGCAACGGGGAGATTCGCTCGATCGGGTGTCACAGCGGCTCGCTACGGTGGGCGCCATGGCGATGCTCGACGAGGCGATCCGTGCGTGTGCGAACGAGACGTGGGACGGAATCGTGCCGGTGCTCCACGACTACATCAGGATCCCGAACGTGTCGCCCGTGTTCGACCCCGACTGGCGGGCGAACGGGCACATGGCCGAGGCGGTCGACCTGATCGCCGGCTGGTGCCGCGCCCAGGCGGTCGACGGCCTCACGCTGGAGGTCGTCGAACTCGACGGTCGCACTCCGGTGATCCTGATGGAGATCCCCGCGGTCGGGGCGGGCTCGAGCGACGACACCGTGCTGCTGTACGGGCACCTCGACAAGCAGCCCGAGATGGAGGGGTGGCGCGAGGGCCTCGGTCCGTGGACGCCGGTGCTCGAGGGCGATCGGCTGTACGGGCGGGGCGGCGCCGACGACGGCTACGCCGCCTTCGCCAGCCTCACCGCGATCCGGGCGGTGCACGCGGCCGGCGGCTCGCACGCCCGGTGCGTCGTGCTCATCGAGTCGAGCGAGGAGTCGGGTTCGCCCGACCTGCCGTTCTACATCGAGGCCCTGGCCGACCGCATCGGCACGCCGAGCCTCGTGATCTGCCTCGATTCGGGGTGCATCGACTACGAGCGGCTCTGGGTCACCACGTCGTTGCGGGGGCTCGTGTCGGGCACGCTGCGGGTCGACATCGTCACCGACGGCCTGCACTCCGGCGACGTGTCGGGCATGGTGCCCTCGACGTTCCGGATCGCCCGCATGCTGCTCGACCGCGTGGAGGACGCCCAGACCGGCGCGATCCTCGTCCCGGAACTCACCGTCGAGATCCCGGAGAACCGGGTGCGCGAGGCAGCCGACACGGCCGCCGAGATCGGGCGCATCGCCGACCACTACCCCTTCGTCGAGGGCGCCGGACCGACGTCAGACGATCCGGCCGAGCAGCTGCTGTCGCGTACGTGGCACGCGACGCTCAGCGTGGTCGGCGCCGAAGGGCTGCCCGGCATCGCCCGCGCCGGCAACGTGTTGCGGCCGAGCACGTCGCTCAAGCTGTCGTTCCGCATCCCGCCCACGTGCGATCCGGTGGCCGCACTCGCCGCCGTCAAGGCCGTGCTCGAGGCCGATCCGCCGTACGGCGCCCGCGTGTCGTTCAGCGACGGTGAGAGCGGGCCGGGCTGGAACGCCCCGGCGACTGGCGCCGTGGCTCGACGCCGCACTGGAGTCGGCGTCCACGGCGACGTTCGGCCAGCCCACCCGCACGTTCGGGGAGGGCGGGTCGATCCCGTTCATGGGCATGCTCGGCGAGCGATTCCCCGAGGCGCAGTTCGTCATCACCGGCGCGCTCGGCCCCGACGCGAACGCCCACGGCCCCAACGAATATCTGCACCTGCCGACCGCGCGGCGCATCACGATGGCGATGGCGCATCTGCTCGACGCACACGCCTCGCGCTCGCCCGTCGGCTGACCGGCCATGACCGATCAAGCGCCGCTGATCACGGCTCGCGGACTGGTCAAACGGTTCGGCGAGTTCACCGCCGTCGACGGCATCGACATCACGGTGCCGCGCGGCGAGGCGTTCGGATTCCTCGGCCCGAACGGAGCGGGAAAGACGTCGACGATGCGGATGATCGGCTGCGTGTCGCCGGTGTCGGCCGGGGAGCTACGCATCTTCGGGCTCGATCCGGCCCGCGACGGCCGCGCGATCAGGTCGCGCATCGGCGTCGTGCCCCAGGCCGATCAACTCGACGCCGAGCTGACGGTGCTCGAGAACCTGGTCATCTACGCGCGGTACTTCGACATCAGCCGTCGCGACGCCCGCCAGCGGGCCGCCGAACTGCTCGACTTCGTCCAGCTCAGCGACCGCGCCGACAGCCAGGTCGACCCCCTGTCCGGCGGGCAGAAGCGGCGGGTGAGCATCGCCCGCTCGCTGATCAACGAGCCCGACCTGCTGCTGCTCGACGAGCCGACCACCGGTCTCGATCCGCAGGCGCGCCACCTGCTGTGGGACAAGCTCTACCAACTCAAGGAACGCGGCGCCACGTTGGTGCTCACCACGCACTTCATGGACGAGGCCGAGCAACTCTGCGACCGGCTCGTCGTGATGGACGACGGCAAGATCGTGGCCGAAGGTTCGCCGGCGACGCTGATCGCCCAGTACGCCACTCGCGAGGTGCTCGAGGTGCGTTTCGGTCACGGTCGCAACGAGGAGCGCGCGTCGCAGGTCGAGGGGATCGGCGAACGGCTCGAGGTGCTGCCCGACCGGCTGCTCATCTACGCCCGCGACGGCGAGGCCGCGCTGTCCGAGGTCCACGCCCGCGAGCTGGTCCCGGAGAGCGCATTGGTGCGGCGCAGCAGTCTGGAGGACGTGTTCCTCCGGCTCACCGGACGGACGCTCGTCGAGTGACCGATTCGCTGCAGCACCGCGAGGCTCCGAGCGGGACGCCCGGTCCCGTCCGCGTCTGGTTCCGGGAGATCACGTTCTACCGGCGCATCTGGCGGGCGAACGTGCTCGCCGCGTTCGTGCAGCCGATGCTCTACCTGCTCGGCGTCGGCATCGGCGTCGGCACGCTCGTCGACGAAGGCCCCGGCTCGACCGCCGTGCTCGGCGGCGTGTCGTACTTCGCGTTCTACGCCACGGCGCTCCTGGCGACGACGGCGATGTTCACCGCCAGCCAGGAAGCGCTGTGGCCGACGATGGACGGCTTCATGTGGTCGCACGCGTACCACACGATGGTGTCGACGCCGATCGAACCTGGCGAGGTCGCCACCGGTCTGGCGATGCACCACGCCACCCGCACGGCCATCGGCGCGACCGGTGTCGCCGTGGTGCTCGCCGCGTTCCCCGACACGCGATCGTGGGGTCTGATCCCCGCGATCCCGGTCGCCACGTTGTGCGGGATGGCGTTCGGGCTGCCGCTCGCGGCCTGGACGGCCACGCGGTCGCGCGACATCTCCTTCCCGGCGATCCTGCGGTTCGGCATCATCCCGATGTTCCTGTTCGGCGGTGCGTTCTTCCCGATCAGTCAGCTCCCGGACTGGTTGCAGAAGCTGGCCTGGATCACGCCGTTGTGGCACGGTGTCGAGCTCTGCCGGGGCCTCGTGCTCGGCGGGCTGGAGGCGACCGACGGTCTCGCCCACCTCGCCGTGCTCCTCGCGTTCGTGGTCGGCGGGTGGGCGGCGTGTCAGGTCACGTTCCGCAGGCGGCTGCGACCATGAGCGCCACGCTCACCCGTGTGGTGCCGAGCGCGCTGTTCGACGTGCGCAACCCGCAGCGGCTGCTCGAACGCAGCGTGATGGTGTACCGCCGCACGTGGCTGATCTTCGTCAGCGGGTTCTTCGAGCCGCTCTTCTACCTCCTGTCGATCCGCGTCGGACTGTCGGCGCTCGTCGGCGACATCGACGTCGACGGTCAACTCGTGCCGTACGACCAATTCGTCGCGCCGGCCCTGCTCGCCGCGTCGGCGATGAACGGGGCGGTGTTCGACTCGACGATGAACATCTTCTTCAAGATCAAGCAGTCGCACCTGTACGACGCCGTGCTGGCGACCCCGATGTCGGCCGGTGACGTGGCGCTCGGCGAGATCGGCTTCGCCGTCATCCGCGGTGGCGCGTACTCCGCCGCGTTCCTGGTCACGATGTGGGTGATGGGCATGGTGCAGTCGCCGTGGGCCGTGCTGGCCGTTCCCGCCGCCGTGCTCATCGGGTTCGCCTTCGCCTCGATCGGCATGGCGTGCACCACCTACATGCGCAACTGGGCCGACTTCGAGTACGTGCCCGCAGTGACGCTGCCGCTGTTCCTGTTCTCGGCGACGTTCTACCCGATCTCGCAGTACGGGAGCTGGGCGTGGGTCGTGCAGCTCAGCCCGCTGTACCACGGCGTCGTGCTCGTCCGTGCCGCCAACCTCGGTGTGTGGTCACCGGTGTTGCTCGTCCACGCCGGGATCCTGCTGGCGCTGACCTTCATCGGGATCGCGATCGCCGCCCGGCGGATCGAAGCGCTGCTCCTGAAGTAGCCGGCCCGATCGATCGAGCGATGAGCGAACGGACCGAGGGGTGGGCGGCTCGCTCACCGGAAGGCGTGGGCGCGGCGTCGGTGATACCGGGCCGGGTCAGTCGCCGATGAACGCCTCGAGCGTGGCCGCCTCGGCACGGAGCTGCGCGGCGCGCTCGACGCCGGCGGGTCCGGCCGCGTCGTACTCGTCGGCGGCTTCGAGCCGGTCGGCGATCTCCGCACGGAGTACGTCGGCCACCTCACCGTCGGTGAGGGTCCGCCGGCGCACCTCGGTCGACCCCGCCCCGGCCACGGCACCGGCGATCCGTGAATCCCCGTCGATCCGATCGACGGCGACGGTCGCGTCGATCGCCTCCGCGTTGTCGATCGCGCCGAGCGCCGACCGGATCGCCCCCGTGCTCGCCTTGTCACGGGCCTGCATCGCCACCTTGAGCCCGGCCCGCAGCCGCTCCCGAATCGTCACGCCGCCGACCGTAGCCACCCCCAATCCTCGTTTGCGTCGGGATTTCTGCGGCACGGCCCGCAGAAATCCCGACGCAAACGACGACTGGAGCGGGTCACGGCGGGTCGTGGGGGTGGTGCGCTACGGTCGGCGATGGGCCACGAAGTCGACGACGAGCAAAGGGGCCGATGAGCATGGTCAACGAGAACGAGAAGGTGCCCGCGGCGGACGTGCGCAGGTGGATCCTCTGGGGGGCGAAGATCCTCAGCTACATGGTCTACGTGTACCTGATCCTGGTCGAGATCGTCCTGCTGATCGGGTTCTTCCTGCTGCTCTTCGGTGCCAACCCGACGGCCGGGTTCACGCAGTGGGCGTATCGCAACCTCGACCGGGTGATGGCGCCCTTCCGGGGCATCTTCACGCCGATCTCGCTCGGCTCGACCACGGCCGACGTGCCGGCGATCTTCGACACGTCGGTGCTGTTCGCGATGATCGTCTACGGGATCCTCGCCCTCCTGATGAGCTGGCTGATCCACTGGCTCACCGACCGCCTCCTGCGTCTCGACTCGCTCGAGGCCGACATCGAGCGGCGCCAGTACGAACAGGCCCAGCGCGAGGCGATCGCCGCCCGGGCCGCGCAGTCACAGCCGACGTACGGAGCGGTGACGACCTCGACCACGTACCCGACCGGGACGCCCGGGACTGTCCCGCCCGGGACCATTCCGAGCCAGGGCAATCCCCAACCGGTCTACCCGCCTGACAGCAATCCGCCCTATCCGCCGCAGTAGCGGTCGGGCGGGCGCGTCAGGGGAGCCAGGCGGGCCGTTTGGCCTCGTAGTCGGTGATCTCGTCGGCGTGGGTCATCGTGATGCCGACGTCGTCGAGGCCGTTCAGGAAGCGGTGCTGCGTAGCGGGGTCGATGTGGAACGACGCGACGATTCCCACCGCCGGCACCTCGACGACGAGGCGCTCCATGTCGACGACGATCTCGGTGTCGGCATCGGCTTCGATCGCCGCCCAGATCTGCTCGACGATCGGCTCCGCGAGCACGACCGGGACGAGCCCGTTCTTCGTGCAGTTGTTGAAGAAGATGTCGCTGAAGCTCGGCGCGATGACGGCGTTGAAGCCGTACTGCTGGATCGCCCAGACCGCGTGTTCACGTGACGAACCGACGCCGAACGCCGGGCCGGCGACGAGGATGCTCGCCTGCGCGTAGCGCTCGTCGTTCAGCACGAAGCTGCGGTCGTCCTTCCACGTGGCGAACAGGCCCTTGTCGAAGCCGGTCCGCTCGACCCGCTTCAGCCAGTCGGCCGGGATGATCTGGTCGGTGTCGACGTCGGAACGCTTGAGCGGCACTCCGGTGCCCGTGATGACGTGGACGGCCTTCATCGGGCCACCTCCTCCAGGTCGGCAGGCGTACAGAACGTGCCCTTGACGGCGGTGGCCGCGGCGACGGCGGGGGAGACGAGGTGGGTGCGACCGCCCCGGCCCTGGCGGCCCTCGAAGTTGCGGTTGCTCGTGCTGGCCGACCGTTCGCCCGGCGCCAGCTTGTCGGGGTTCATGGCGAGGCACATCGAGCAGCCGGGCTCGCGCCAGTCGGCGCCGGCGGCGATGAACACCTGATCGAGGCCCTCGGCGATCGCCTGCGCCTTCACGGCGTGGCTCCCGGGCACGACCATCACCCGCTTCACCGTGACGGTGCGGCCTTCCATGACGCTGGCGGCGGCGCGGAGGTCTTCGATGCGGCTGTTCGTGCACGAGCCGATGAACACGGTGTCGACCGCGACGTCCCGGATCCTGGTCCCGGCCTCGAGGCCCATGTACTCCAGTGCCCGCGTGACCGATTCCTGCGTGGTCGGGTTGTCGAAGTCGGTCGGCGCCGGGATGACGGCGTCGATCGACGCCACCTGCCCGGGGTTGGTGCCCCACGAGACGTGCGGGGTGATCGACGCGGCGTCGAGCACCACCTCCTTGTCCCAGACGGCGTCGTCGTCGGAGCGCAGCGTCCGCCAGTCGGCTACGGCCGCGTCCCAGTCGGCGCCCGACGGAGCGTGCTCGCGGCCGTGCAGGTAGTCGAACGTGGTGTCGTCGGGGGCGATCAGGCCCGCCTTGGCGCCGGCCTCGATCGACATGTTGCAGACCGTCATGCGGCCCTCCATCGACAGCGCCCGGATCGCCGAACCGCGGTACTCGATCACGTGGCCGATGCCGCCGCTCGTGCCGATCTCGCCGAGGATCGCGAGGATGACGTCCTTGGCCGTCGAACCCTCCGGGAGTTCACCGTCGACGGTGACCGACATCCACTTCGGACGTTCCTGCGGCAGCGTCTGCGTGGCGAGCACGTGCTCGACCTCGCTCGTGCCGATGCCGAAGGCGATCGATCCGAACGCACCGTGCGTGGCGGTGTGCGAGTCGCCGCACACGATCGTCATGCCCGGCAGCGTGCGGCCCTGCTCGGGCCCGATGACGTGGACGATGCCCTGGCCCGGATCGCCCATCGGGAAGTTGACGATCCCGAACTCGGCGGTGTTCGCCCGCAGGGTGTCGATCTGCTTCGCCGAGATCGGGTCGGCGATCGGCTGGTCGATGTCGGCGGTCGGGACGTTGTGGTCCTCGGTGGCGACGGTCAACTCGGGGCGGCGCACGCCGCGGCCGGAGAGCCGGAGGCCGTCGAAGGCCTGCGGGCTCGTCACCTCGTGGATGAGGTGCAGGTCGACGTACAACAGGTCGGGTTCGCCCGGTGCGGCGTGCACCACGTGGCGTTCCCAGACCTTCTCCGGCAATGTCTTGCCCATGTCGTTCTCCTCGCGCTGTCTGGCGCTGCATCCCAAGGTTTGGGATGCTAATCTTGCGATATGGATATCGTAACGGGTGTCGGCGTGCTCGACAAGGCGATGGCCGTAATCGGTTCGATCGAGGACGGCCCGCGGTCGTTGGGCGAACTGCAATCGGCGACCGGACTGCCGCGGGCGACCGCCCATCGGTTGGCGACGGCGCTCGAAACACACGGGCTGCTCCGACGCGACGCCGAGGGTCGCTTCGAACTCGGCCCGCACCTCGTGACGCTCGGGCGAGCGGCGTCCGGGCGCTTCGCGTTGATCGAGGCGGCGATGCCGGTGCTCAAGGAACTGCGCGAGACGACCGGCGAGAGCGTGCAGCTGTTCGTCCGCGAGGGCGACGCCCGCCGCTGTGTGATCTCCCTCGAGTCGCCGCACGGCCTGCGCTGGATCGTGCCGGAGGGGTCGCTGCTGCCCCTCGACCTCGGGTCGTCCGGCCGGGTACTGCGCGGCGAGACGACCCGCAGCGGGTTCGTCGAGAGCGTCGGCGAACGCGAGCCGGGTGTGGCCTCGGTCAGCGCCCCGATCTACGACTCATCCGGCGTGGTGGTCGCGGCCCTTGCGGTCAGCGGCCCGATCGAGCGCCTCAGCCGCACGCCGGGCAAACGCTTCGGCCGCGCCGTCGCCGACGCGGCGAACGCAGATCACCCCCTGACGGCCACCGCCCCCTCCGAAAAATGGAGCAGATGTCGCGCTCAGCGCGACATCTGCTCCAAATTTCGGGGATTGTCAGGACGGGCGGCGGGCCTCGCGCCAGAGCCACCAGGCGAGGGGGATCTGGAGCGGGAGGCGGACCCAGTTGGCCGGGCCGTGCGCGGTGCCGACCCGACGAGTCAAGCGCCCGTCGACGGGCTTCACCTCGACCTTGTTCACCGCCATGTCGATGTTGGCCGGGAACACCGCGCCGACGAGTCCTACCAAGGCGAACGCACTGAGCCGCCGCGTCCGTGGTGACAGCAACCCGAGGCCGAGCGCGACCTCGGCGGCGCCGCTCGCGTAGTTGGCGACGCGTGGGCTCGGGAACCAGTCGGGAACGATCGACTCGAAGAAGTCGGGCTTCGCGAAATGAGCGACGCCGGCGGTGACGAACAGGGCGCTCGCGGCGAGGACGGAGGGGCGGGGCATCGACATTGTGTATCGGGTCGTGCACGATCTCGGCGGAGCGGGGTGTCTACGATCGTCGTCGGGCCGGCGGATGCGCTGCCGCGCCCGCTCAGGATCGATCGTCCACATGCCCCCTTGTCGCACTTCCCGTTTCGGTCGACTGCGCTCGCTCGCGACGCCCGTCGTGGCCGGCGTCCTCTTGCTCGGCGTGACCGCGTGTGGCTCGGATTCCGGTTCCGATGCCGGCTCCGAGCCGGCGTCCACCGAAACCGCCGCGACGGCACCGTCATCGTCCGAGGTCGCGACGACGGCCGTCCCGACCACACCTGTCCCGACGACGGCCGAACCGACCACTACCGAGGCACCGTCGCCCGAGTGCAACGGATTGTCGGCGGCGGAGGTCGGCGCGGCGGCCGGCGGCGCCTTCGACACGGCCGAGGACGCCAGCGCCGGATCCGACGTGTCGTGCCTGTTCTCGAACTCCACGACCGGCGACAGCGTGTTGGTGCTCACCGAGTCGACCACCACCTACCTCGGTGGAGCGCTCGACGGCCTGCCGATCGACCAAGCACTCGGCGTGCTCGAGACGACGTACACGGGGGTGATGGACGCCCCGACCGTCGAACACGTCACGATCGGCGGTTTCCCCGGGATCGTCGTGACCGGCACGAACTCGATCATCGGGACGCCGGTCGGCTACGCGTCGACGATCGTCAACGGCGTGGTGGTCGAGGTGAGCTCCGACGGCGCGGGGCTGTCCGCAACGCCCGAAGGCTTCGCGCCGATCGTGACCGCGGTGGCCGAACTCGCCGTGGCCGCTCAGGGCTGAGCGTTCCGGTTGCGCCGTTGACGCGCTGTGGATTGTGTCTTTGGGGCGGATCACATCGCATGCCGTGGCCGAGTTCTCGTTCGCCCGCAGGCGCCTCGGGTCCGTGTGAGCGGCGTCCTCGTCCTCGGATCGGCGTGCTCGACCATCTCGACGCGCAGGATCGAATCGACTCCACCGACGCTGAGCCTCAGTCGATCTACCTGGGTCTTTCTGATCGTTCTCCTTGTCGTAGATCTGAGGTAGGTGTAGCTTTCGCCGACATCGTCAATGGAGGTGTCACATGAAGCGTCGAATTCGCCTGCGTGTTAACAGCGACCCTTGTGGGGGTCGCGACTCTTGGTTCGCTCCCGTCCGGGACGGCCTCGGCCGAGAGCGGTAACCGTCACCGATTCCCTGGCGGTGGATGGATTCGCTGATCCGCGGAGCGATTCGCTAGGCGACCGACCACGCTTCGTGACCGGTCCGGGCACGCCGCTGGAAGGCACCGGAAGTCTGGAACTGGGTGTCAACGCCGCCGATCAGACCGCGCTCGATGACGAACCCGTTGTTGAACGAGCTGTTCCCACCGACGCTGTCGTTCTTCCATCCGTTCAAGGGTCTGACCGGCTCGTGGGCCACGTACGTCCCGGCTGGAGAACCGAACAGCCGGCCGCCGCCTTTGAAGTTCGAGGCGTACGACAACGGAACGAATCTGACTGGCGACTTCATGACGGTGGTCTTCGAGCCCATCGTTCCAGGCGCCCCGTGATCGCTGGGACAGTGGCAGACGTGGACGATCGACGACTCGACAGTCGTGTGGCAGACCGACGATGCCGATCCGTGCACCCAGGCCACGCCCGTGCACGTTCGCGGAGTTCAACGACGCTGCAGCACTATCCGAATGCCGCCTTCTACGACGTGCAGCTCGGTGTCGGCTCGTTCAGCGTCAGTCCCATCGACGGGCCGTCGTGAGCTATGTCGACGCCGTTCACCTGTCGTCCGAACGGCGCAGTGCTGCTCAACACCAATTTCGACAAGGCCGTCACCGCCACCGGTCGCTCCCGTCGCCACTCGCCGACGAGTACGCGACCCCGCGGAACACGCCGCTCGTGGTCGGGGCCGCGTCCGGAGTGCTGTTGAACGACAGCCCTCCGGGAGGCGACCTGAGCGCGGCAATTGGTTGCGCCGGCTGCTTCGGACAGGCCGTACTAGCCGCCGACGGTTCGTTCACGTACACGCCGAACGCGGGCTTCGTCGGCGTGGACACCTTTACGTACACCGCAACGAACACGACAACGGGAGCGGTGTCATCCGCGGCAACGGTCACGATCACGGTCACGGATCCAACGGCGCCACCGCCCGCGCTTCCGGCGAACCGTTCGCAGTTCGTCCCGGTGGCTCCGACACGAATCGTTGACACCCGAAGCGGTCTGGGTGCTGCGAGCGGACCGGTTGCCGCGGGATCCAATACGGTGATCACTGCGGTCGGCAAGGCCGGGATCCCGGCGGGTGCGACCGGTGTGGTGGTCAACATCACGGCCGCTGATGGGGCGGCAGGCGGATTCCTGCAGGCATTCCCCACCGGCGCTCCTGTCGCGGGTGCCACGTCGAACGTCAACATCGACCACAGCAACTCCACGGTCGCCGACCTCGCGCTCGTCGGTTTGGACGCCACCGGTAGGTTCACGATCTTCTCGTTCAGACCGACACAACTCGTGGTCGACGTGTTCGGCTACTTCGTTCCCGCCACCACGGTCGCAGCCGGGAGACTCGTGCCGCAGGACCCTGTGCGCGTGCTCGACACGCGCTCGGGCGTGGGAGCCGCGGGGCCGGTAGCCGCTGGTGGAAGTGTGGTGTTGAACCTGGCGAACAGGATTCCGGCTGACGCCGGGGCGGTCGTGATGACACTGACGGCAACACGATCACAGGCACCGGGCTGGGTCCAGGCGATACCGACCGGTGGTGCCACTGCGCTCGGTGCGTCGTCGAACGTGAACATCGACCGGGCCGGAGACTCGACTGCCAACACGGTGATCGTTCCGGTCGGTGCGGGGGCAACGTGACGCTGTTCAGTTCGATCGGAACGGATCTCGTTGCCGATGTCGTTGGTTACTTCACCGGGGCGAGTGCCGCGGCCGCGACGACGGGGCTGTTCGTCCCGGTTGTGCCGGAGCGTCTCGCCGACAGCCGTTCCACGGGAACAGTCGTGGCCGCGAACAAGACGATCACGGTGCCGGTCGCGGGTCGGCCGAACCTGCCGGATCCGCCGCCGACCGCGATCGCCGGGACGCTGACCGCCACCGAAACGTCCGGCGGCGGATTCGCCCAGGTGTTCCCGACGGGCGGGACGACCGTTGCCGGATCGACCTCGACGCTGAACTGGAACGGTCCCGGCCGCACACAGGCGGTGGCCACGATCGTCGGTGCTCCCCGCGGGTCGGTGAGCCTCTTCACGTCGCGACGCGACTCACCTGATCTACGACATCACCGGCTACTTCATCTGAGTTCAGGCGTCGGCGGGCGGGATCCCCGCCTGCCGACGCCTGACGGTGTGAACGATGCCCGATCCGCTGAAATGCGTACATCGGACGCGACGAAGGTCACGACGCGGTAGATCGGGTCTGGCAGCGCCATCGTTGCTTCAACCACACCCGCCGAGTTCGGCGCCCGAAGACGTCAGGTTGAGTCGCCCGGGATTGAGCGCAGTCACCGAGCCCGGGGCGATTCGATCCATCCCGACTCGACTGGCCGCTACGCTGACGTGATCCGACGATGCTGTTCGCTCACCACACCGGCGACTCGCTCGGGTTGTCGCGGATCGCCGCGGAGGTCGACGCCTCGACGGTCGTGTTCTGCGGCGTGCGCTTCATGGCCGAGTCGGCCACACGAACTTCGATCATCGGGCCGCCGGTCTGCTACGTGTCGCCGATGGTTGCCAACGTGTAGGTCGAGGTGAGCTCCGACGGCGCCGGGCTGTCCTCGACGCCGGCTTGCTTCGCGCCGATCGTGACCGCGGTGGCCGAACCCGCCGTGGCCGCTCAGCGCTGAGCGTCGCGACCTGGCTCGCATTGTTCGTCGGCGCGGGGTTGTAGAGGCGCTTGCCGGGCGAGGAGTAGTGACCGACCGAGGACCCGACCGATTGAGGGAGCGCGTTGGCCGCGGCGGAGGCACTACGCCGAGCCGCCATGCCTATCGACAGTTTGATCAACGGCTCATGGTGGTTGTCTTTCGTCGAGCTATCTGAAGAGCGCATCAAAGTCACCCGATCGGGCGGGGACTTCACCCTGGCGCTGGTCAAGATGCACTTGTACTGTCACCAGTCCCGTACTCCAGACGAAACGAGGACAGTATGAAAGACCGACCACGAAATGTTCGACGCAGCCGTTGGGCCGCGATCGGAGCGGCAATAGCGGTATCGCTTGGAGGTGGTGGCGTGTTCATCGCCGGCGCCGCGGGCCCGAGCGCGCCGTCATCAGTGGTCACGATCGATCCGGTTCGGGTGTTGGACACACGTGACCCGGTGAATGTCGGGTTGCCGGGGCCGTTCGTGTCGCCGGTGTCGCAGAAGTTGAAGGTCACTGGTTCGGTGGCGACGACGAGCTGGACCGACGACGGCGGTGCCCGTGGGCGCCACGGGCGTGTTGTTGAACGTGACAGCGGTCGGAGCGACGGCGGAGGGGTTCATCTCGATTCGTCCCGGTGATGCGACCGGTGCGCCTATGACATCGAACTTGAACTTCTCGGTGAATGAGACGTCGCCGAACTCCGTGCAGGTGGCGCTGCCGACCACGGGTGCGAACGCTGGGCAGATCGACATCACCTACGACGCCCTCGGCACCGCCGGTCCGACAACGGATGTGTTGATCGATGTCATGGGTTACTTCGTCGCCTGGCGGCGCCGGTACTCCCGGCCCGGCTGGCCCCGCTGGTCCTGTCGGTGGTGTCGGTCCCGCCGGTCCCGCCGGTCAATCGCTGGTGTACAGAGCGTTGAAGGGCGTTCCGGTTCCGAGCACGGCCAACTTTGACCTCACCCGTCCCGCGTTCAACTCGACCGCGGACGTGGAACTCGTTGCGCCGATTTCCTTGACCGCGGGAACGTACCTGTTCAGTTCGACATCCCAGTTCTTTGATCCCACCGAGCCATTCGCAGCTGGAGAGGCCTACGGAGTCACCAAGGCCTGGGTCTGCCCGACTCCGTGCCTGCGAACGAAGCTGATTGCCAACCGCCTGGAACCGAGTACTCACCCGCCATTCCTCACGATGCAATTAATGGCGCCCAGGTCACCTCTTCGTTCCTGATCGACGTGCCCGCCGCAGGGGCAACGCTGGTCACCCGCACCGTGATCCGCGGCGGCGAGGGCACTTACGTCGGCGGGGCGAGCGTGATCGTGACCCGGTTGGGCTGACTACCTCATTTCGTTGTCGACGCTGCGCTGGTGCGTAGCGAGTTGCCCGCGCAGCGTCGACAGCACTTCACACTCTGCTGCGTAGCGCGTCTTGGCGTTCAACAGCGCCCCGTATATCCAACCCGAACGCCCGCGCCGGTTCCATCCCGTCGAGACGATCGCGGCCGACGCCGAACGCGGTGCGGTGGTTGTCAGCTACCTCCGCAGGACGACCGCCGTGACGGCCAAGACCGGATCAGAAGGTGCAGTTCGGACGCCTACGGTCATCCTGGCGTCTTTGATGGGTTTCGGCCGTTCCGTTACCTGCCCTTGACACGGGTGGCCACACAGTGGCGACCGCCGCCACAGCCGCGCCCGGAGCATGGGCGTCGACCGTTCGTACCTGTCCTCGGTCGGGCGCCGCGTTGTCGAAGAACTCGGCAACGTCAGTTCGGCTTCATCCGGTCCTCGGTCGGCCCGTGGATGACAGCGCCTGACTACCCGGCCGTGTGCGTGTTCCTCAGAGGCGCGGTCGATCGGCGCTGACGCGTTACTTTGTGGGCAGCAATTTCGACATCGCTCCCGGCCCGTTCTTCTGATGGCGGGTCGGTTGAGGCAACCATGACCCTTCAGCGGGCTGCACGCGGTGGACAAGACGTCCGTCCGGTGACGGCTCGTCCCGGCCGCACGCAGCCGCCCGGTTTGTCACCGGGCGCCGGGTCCGCGATTTCAGGGCGCAGTTACCGGAAAGCCATGTTCCGAGCCGTCGGCCGTAGCTGCGACGCGATGGTCACTTCGGCCCGGCTTTGGGTGCGCCACGCGCCGGTTAGGCCGCCCTGGTCGTGCGTTAGCGATCGTGGGTCGGGCCATAGCTACTCGTCGTCCACATCGGACTGGGTGGCCTTTCTCCGCTCGAGCAGCCAGTGGACCTCGTGGGTGTCGGGGTGCCGCCATTCACGCATGCGGTATTCGAAATCGGGGAGCAACACAATCGGGTCGGATTGGGCGACGCCGGAGCCACCACCCCGACCACGATCTTCGCGGCAAGGGGCATGAGGGGTGACTGCGCGGGGACGGGGCCGGTCACGATCTCCACCGGGTCTCCATACGGGCGCGCCATATGACAGAGACTAGTGGCTTCAACATAACCAATCTATAGCTCCTTCATGGAGACTTATAGAAACGTGTTGGAGTAAGGATAAGACGACGTTGGTTGTACTAACCGGCACCGGAACAAGAAGGCAAACCGGCCAACGGATCACTTCGACAAGAGAGCAAGGAAAAACCCATGAACCGCATCATCAAGAGCGCTGCGATCGCAGCCATCGCCGCCGTGGGCGTCATCGGCACCGCCGGCGCAGCCTCGGCTTACACGCCGCCCGCCGACCACCGCAACTACGTCGGCGAAACCGTTGTCCACGACGGCGGTTCCACCACCATCCAGAACGTCGATTTGAACGTGCAGCTGGATGATGGCTCGCAGTGGTACCACGAGTTCGACCTCACCTACACCCGCGGCGTGGACGGCGTGGTCGTTTCGCCGGTGTCGGCAAGCAGTTCGACAATGCCGGCGAGATCATCACCGGCTCCATCGACACGACGAACCGCACCGTCACCTACACCGCCTCCTACCTGACCAACGGGGCGCTCGACGGCGGCGCGTGGACGGTCACGGACGGTGTGCTGGCAGGCACCGCCACGTCGGGAGACATCGACTGGACCGGCACCTACCTGGCCGACCAGTTCACGGTGACGGGCGGCTTCCACAACGTGCCGGCTGCTGCCCCCGTTTCCGTGACTGGCAACCACGGCCAGTACGTCTCCGGTGCCGTCAAGGCCGGCCTCAAGGGCAAAGCACTGGCTGCCATCGCCCAGGACGTCACGCTGGTCGGTCCATACAACGGCTGACTTCCGCAGATTTGCAACGGACGGGACTCTGGGAACTCTCAGCTAGCCCCTCTCCCTTCCAGCCCCCGGCCCACGGCCGGGGGCTTCCGTCATTTCAGCCCGCCGCTGATGGGGTGCTGTCGCGCCCTCCACACCGCTGCGGCTACGGGCTTCCGCAACCCGAACGAGGGAGCGGCCCAGCTCACAAAAAGTCCGAATGCGGTGAACAACTGGTCTTCCACAATGCCTCAAAGCGAAGAAGGCGTCTGCGGGACTGATCCCCACCACCGCCTGGCTCGCCCCAACGCCGTCGGGGCCACGTCGGGTGGTAGCCGATGCGATTTCGGCCAATCTGGCGCCGCATGTTCACCCTGGCGCTGGTCAAGATCGACTTGTACTGTCACCAGTCCCGTACTCCAGACGAAACGAGGACAGTATGAAAGACCGACCACGAAATGTTCGACGCAGCCGTTGGGCCGCGATCGGAGCGGCGATAGCGGTATCGCTTGGAGGTGGTGGCGTGTTCATCGCCGGCGCCGCGGGCCCGAGTGCGCCGTCATCAGTGGTCACGATCGATCCCGTTCGGGTGTTGGACACACGTGACCCGGTGAATGTCGGGTTGCCGGGGCCGTTCGTGTCGCCGGTGTCGCAGAAGTTGAGGGTCACTGGTTCGGTGGCGACGACGGCTGGACCGACGACGGCTGTGCCCGACGGGGCTACCGGCGTGTTGTTGAACGTGACGGCAGTCGGAGCAACGGCGGAGGGGTTCATCTCGATTCGTCCCGGTGATGCGACCGGTGCGCCCAAGACATCGAACTTGAACTTTTCGGTGAATGAGACGTCGCCGAACTCCGTCCAGGTAGCTCTGCCGACCACGGGTGCCAACGCTGGGCAGATCGACATCACCTACGA
>CAVVZI010000016.1:0-124668 GCA_963752815.1 Ilumatobacteraceae bacterium
CCTGGCCCTCGCCGTGGCCCATGCCGAGGCGGCGAGAAGGCCGGTGTGGCTCGTCGAGCTCGCCGAGGTCAACGACGCGCGCGTGGTCCCGTACGAGATTGCGGGCGCCGTCGGTGTGGCGGCCGACGCCGATACGTTCGAGGCGCTCGCGGTCGGGATCGGAGACCGGCTCCGGCCTGCTCGTGCTCGACACGTGCGAGCACCTCGTGGATGCCTGTGCGACGGCCGCCCGCCGGCTGCTCCGGGACTGCCCTGCACTCACCATCCTGACCACCAGCCGCCAACCGCTCGCCGTGGCCGGCGAGGTGGCCTGGCCGGTTCCTCCGCTCGGCCTCCCCCATCCGGGCGCGTCGTTGCAGGAGATCAAGGAGTCCGAGGCCGTTCGCCTGTTCCGGGACCGGGCTCGCGCCGCCCGGCCGGGATTCGAGGTCGACGAGACGAACGCCGCCAACGTCGCCGACATCTGCCAGGTGCTCGACGGGCTCCCGTTGGCGATCGAACTCGCCGCAGCCAGGATCAAGGTGCTGTCGCCGGCCGCCATCCTCGCCCGCCTGGACGACCGTTTCGCCCTCCTGCACAAGATCGGCCCGGCCGCCGACGTCCGCCAGCAGTCGCTGCGGGCGACGATTCAGTGGAGCTACGACCTGCTCGACGACGACCACCGGGAGTTCTTCGACCGGCTCGGCGTGTTCGCTGGACGGTTCAGCCTCGACGCCGCCGCCCGGGTCGCCGGAGACGGGTTGGGGAGCGATCCGCTGGAGCTGCTCACGATGGTCGTCGATCGGTCGCTCGTCGTCCTCGACGGCGAGGACAGCTACCGGCTACTCGACTCCCTTCGAGCCTTCGCCGTCGAGCAGCTCGACGCCGAGTCGGCCGACGGAGCGGCCGCCCGAACGCGCATGGCGGGCTGGCTGGCTGAGTTCTGCGAAGCTCGAGACGCCCACCAGCGGGTGATCGACGACGACTCGGTGCTCGCCGAGCTGCGCGGCGTAATGCCCAACGTGCGGGTCGCCCTTGACGACTGCTTCACCACCGGTGATCGAATGATCGGTGTGCGCCTGGTCGCCGCGCTCGTCTGGTTCTGGGGCTCCGTCGGGGCAAACGAGGAGGCGACTCGGTGGCTGGGACGAGCGCTGGAAACCCGAGGGCTCGACGACGAGCAAGGCGCCCGCCTGCTGGAGGGGGTGGCGATGCATTCGTTCGCGTCCGGTGACATCGATGCCGGGCGCCGCGCGGCCGAACAGGCCGCCCGGTTGTGGGACCAGGCTGGGACTCCGGAGCGCGGCTTCGCCGCGTTGATCTACCGGGGCCTCGCCCAACGAGCGCGCGGCGACCTCGAGCTGGCGGCCGAGACCCTCGACCGGGCGGTCGACATCGCCATCCGCAACTACTCCAACTGGGCGGTCGCCGTGGCCTCGTACTGGCGCGCCGCCGTCGCCGCCGACCAGTCCGACGACCAGCTGGCCGAGCGCCTGCTCGAGGAGGCCCGGTGGCGAGCGGAGTGGGCGGGCGACCGCCGGGCGACCGGCGCGACGCTCCATCAACTCGGGCGCACTGCCCTGCGTTCGGGCGATTCCGCCCGGGCTCTCGACCTCGCCCGCCAGACGTTGGCCATTCACGAGGCCGTCGGGTGGAAAGCCGGGATCGCCGCCGCTCACGACGCGATCGGCCGGGCGCTGGTCGCCAGCGGTCGGCCGGCCGAAGCGATCGACGAACATCGCCGCGGCCTGCAGCGGGCGGTCGCGTTCGGCTCCCCGCGCGCCGTCGCCAAGGCCTTGGAAGGGCTGGCCGAGGCGATGGCCGAGGCCGGTGATCTTGATCGTGCGGCTGAGGTGCTCGGCACGGCCGGCGCCCTCCGACAGGACTCGGCCACTCCGGCGAACCCGACTCAGCAACGTGCCGTGTCTTCGCTGGTGGCGTCCCTGCGCGACCGGTTGGGCGCCGACGCTGTCGAGGCGGCTCTGCGGCGCGGTCAGAGCCGGCCTGTGTCGGAGCTGGTTGGTGGCGCGGACGGCGGCTGACGAACGACCTCCAGCTCGAACTCGAGATCGACGATCCGCTCGACGAGTGCCCGACCGTCGGCGAGGGGTCCCCAATCGTCAAGGGTGCGATGACTTTCGCGGCTCCCGTGCGTTTCAACCACGGAACCCCCCGAAAGGACATGTCATGTTGAATCGTCTCGCCGCAGTCTGCTTTCGGCGCCGTCGCCGGGTCCTCCTGCTCTGGGTACTTGGAATCGTCGTACTCGGCGCGGTGATGGGGGCGGTGGGGAGCGACTATCGCTCCGACTTCTCGCTCCCTGACGTGGAGAGCAAACGAGGCATCGACCTCTTGGATGACCAGTTCGGTGGGCAGGGTGCTGGCCAGGTCGGCAACATCGTGTTCGAGGCGGACAACGGGGTCGAGGATCCGAACGTTCGGGCGGTGATCGAGCCGTTCTTGGCGGAGGTGGCCAAGATCGAGGGGGTGCAGTCGCTGGCGAGCCCGTACACGCCGGGCAATGAGCGGCAGATCGCGTCCGAGGGTGTCGACGCGGGCCGGATCGCGTACGCCGAGTTCGAGGCGCCGTCGGACGCGTCGTTCGACGAGACGGTGCTCATCGGCGACGAGATCCGTGCTGCCATGCCGTCGGCCGAGGGCGTGGAGATCGAGTTGGGTGGGCAGGCGTTCGCCGAGTTCGAGGTGCCGTCGTCGGAAGCTCTCGGCCTCGGGTTCGCGATCATCATCCTGATCATCGCCTTCGGTTCCGTGCTGGCCATGGGGTTGCCGATTGGCGTGGCGCTGGCCGGGATCGTCTCCGGTTCGATCCTGACGGGATTGTTGTCGAAGGTCGTCGACATGCCCGACATCACGTCGACGATCGGGGTGATGATCGGCCTCGGGGTCGGCATCGACTACGCCTTGTTCATCGTCACCAGGTTCAGGGAGAACCTGCACAAGGGTCACGGCATCGAGGACTCGACGCTCATCGCGATGAACACCGCCGGGCGGGCTGTCGTCTTCGCCGGTTCGACGGTCGTGATCTCACTGCTCGGGATGCTGATCATGCAGCTGAGCTTCGTTTCCGGCATGGCGATCGGGATGGCCCTCGTCGTCGCGCTGACGCTGTTGGCTTCGCTCACGTTGCTGCCTGCCTTGTTGGGCTACGCCGGTGAACGCATCGAGTTGACCCGCCGGCGCGGGCTGATCGCCGCCGGGTTGATCGCCGTCGCGTTGATCGGCGTCGGGCTCGGGATCCCCGCCCTGCTGGTCGTCACGCTTCCGGTCGCGGTGGTCGTGCTGCTCGCCAGCTTCGCCGTCTCCTCGTTGCGCAAGCCGGTCCTCGAGCGGGAGCACCGGCCGTTGCACGAGACGTTGTCGTACCGGTGGAGCCGCGTCATCCAGCATCGCCCGTGGACCGCAGTGCTGATCGGCGTGGCCGCGCTGGTCGCGTTGGCACTGCCGGTGCTCGGCCTCCGGCTCGGGTTCTCCGACGAAGGCAACTACCCCGAAGACACCACCACCCGCCAGGCCTACGATCTCTTGGCCGACGGCTTCGGTCCCGGCTTCAACGGTCCCCTCAGCCTGGCGACGGAAGTGCCATCGGGCACCGATCCGGCCGCGCTCCAAGCGATCACCGACGCCATCGGCGCCGACTCCGGCGTGGCGTTCGTCAGCGACCCGATCACCAACGACGACACCGCGCCCACCGCCGCGCTGTGGCGGGTCGTCCCCACGACCGCCCCGCAAGACGCCGAGACGACGGACCTCGTGAACCGCCTGCGTGACGACGTACTCCCCGTCGCCACCGCCGGCACCGGCCTCGACGTCGCCGTCGCCGGAAGCGTCGCCGTCGGCGTCGACTTCACCGACTACCTGTCCGCTCGCCTACCCTATCTTCTTCGCCGCTGTGCTGGGGCTGTCGTTCCTGCTGCTGATGGTCGTGTTCCGGTCCCTGCTGGTTCCGCTCAAAGCGGTGATCATGAACCTGCTGTCGATCGGCGCCGCCTACGGCGTGGTCGTCGCCGTCTTCCAGTGGGGTTGGGGCGGCGGGCTGCTCGACATCGAAGGGGCACCGATCGAACCGTTCATACCGATGATGCTGTTCGCCATCGTCTTCGGACTGTCGATGGACTACGAGGTCTTTCTCCTGTCCCGGGTTCGAGAAGAGTGGGACCGCACGGGCGACAGCCGACTCTCGGTCGCCGACGGCCTGGCGTCCACGGCCAGGGTGATCACCGCCGCGGCGGCGATCATGGTCGTCGTCTTCGGCAGCTTCCTCGGCGAGTCGGACCGGGTCGTGAAGCTGTTCGGGCTCGGACTGTCGGTCGCCGTGCTCATCGACGCGACCATCGTCCGGTTGCTCCTCGTGCCGGCGACGATGGAGCTCCTCGGCGACCGGAACTGGTGGATCCCCCGCTGGCTCGACCGGATCCTGCCCAAGGTCCACATCGAAGCACCGCCCGACCTCGACGCCGAACTCGCCGAACTCGACCGCGAAACCCAGGTACCAACCAGTCACTGAACCGAACGACCGGGTAGCACCAAGTGCCGCGGTACTAGCAATCCCGTTCCACATCGGGCAACCTGGGCGGACGCCGCTGGGGCGTGCTTGGGGGGAGCGGACGATGTCAGGTGAACAGGGCGTCGCAAGGGTCGTGCTCGTGCATGGCGCGTTCGGAGGTGCGTGGTGGTGGGATGCCACGAGGGCTGCGCTCGCCGATCTGGGCATCGAATCGGTGAGCGTCGAGTTGCCGACGATCGGAGAGGGTGTGGATCCGAGCCTCGACTTCCACGCGGACGCAGAGTATGTGCGAGAGATTCTCGGCGGACTCGATGGTCCGATTGTGCTGTGTGGAAACTCCTACGGCGGTGTTGTCATCACCGAAGCATCAGCAGGGGCGCACAACGTTGTGCGACTCATCTACCTCGCCGCGTTCATGCTCGACGAACAGGACGAAGTGCCAGGCGCGTTGCTGACCAACTGCACCCCTGAGTTCTTGGGCGGCTTCGCATTCGGAGACAACGGACTCGCGACGTTCGATCGCAACACGGCGAAGGACGTTGTCTTCAACCAAGCGCCGCGCGAGGTCGCCCAGGCGGCGGTGGACCAATTCCGACCTATGGCTCTCGGCCTCGGCAGCACCACCACCGTCACCGCAGCAGGCTGGCGCGACATCCCTTCCACCTACGTGATCTGCAGCAACGACCGCTCACTGCAGCCTGACGCACAACGACGGTGGGCGGCGCAGCGGGCGACGGAGTCGATCGAACTCCCCTACGACCACTGTCCCCAAATGTCGAGCCCACGAGAGATCGCTGAACTGCTCGCGAGCGCCGCGGCGACGACGGATTGATCGTCAGGTCGCGATGGCGCTGACGAAGACGTCGGTGTTGCCGAACTGGGATGGGCAGTCGACCGGTGGTGCTGGCGTTTCGCCGACTTCGGGGGCGTCCTTACCGTCTTGTCGGTCTGCCTCACGCTCTTCTTGTTCGATGATTGCGCCAGTATCGACGAGGAAATTCTGGTACTCGTCGACGGCAGGACAGCCAGCGCCGTGGCGGCTGTCGGTGTAGATGAACCAGGCGGTGCCGTTCTTTGACACCAACGTGTTGTAGTCGCCCCAGAACTGTCGCTGCAGGTTGTTCTGGGCCGAGGCCGCAGGATCCGACGAATCTGTGCTGACCTTCACTGCGGCACTGAATGCGGCTCCGCCCGCCGGCGAGGAAGCGTAGTACGCGTTGATTTCCGCATTGCCGGTTCCGAAGGTTGTTGGGTCCATGGCCGTCATCGCCTGCCAGCCGATGTCGACCCGACCCCCAGTGGCGACATCGAGACCCTGGAAGAACGGCACTCCGCCGCTGGCGGTCGAGCCGGTGAACGGTGTGGCCACCTTCGACCAGCCGGCGCCGGCGGTGCGATAGACGACCAGCTCGGCTGCCGAGCCGTCAGCCGCAGTGCGATTGACCCACGCCGCGTAGAGCGTCGTGCTGTTCGCCGTCGGGTCCGAGGCCAGGCTCAAGAAGCTGTCGTTACGGAAGTTCGATCCCGGGATCGGATCGACGAGGTCGGCGACCGGCCCGATGACCGCTGGGCGGGAGTAGGACTTTCCGCCGTCAGTGCTCGTGGCAAACACCTGGTTGCCACCTTCTTCCCATGCGACATACACCTTGCCGCGACCATCGGTCCGCACGGCGGAGCCCTGCCGGCCACCCGTGACGCTGTTGTTCGATGCGCCGGAAAGCTGGTTCGGTGTCGACCACGTCCTCCCACCGTCCGCCGAGAACGAGGTCATGATCGGCTCGGCGCGCCCAGGGATGCCTCGAAACTGGGTCCAGGAAGAGTACAGCCGTCCGTAGAACGGCGAGGACGGGTTCTTATCGGCCCAGATCGCGTTCTTATCGTTGAACGTGAAGCCGTGACCGTTGGCGATGACCGCGGGCCCCGTCCAGGTAAGCCCGTTGTCGGCGCTTCGCGACACGACGATGAGCTCGGGTGCCTGGTTGCCCTGCTGGCTTCCCGGCCTGAAGGAGGCCAGGCTCTGGTAATACGCGTCGTATACCGCCTTACTGAAGGTCTTTGTCTGCGGGTTGTACTGCGGCCCGTAAACAATCACGGGGTCGCCGTCGCTGACGAGTGGTGACGCCTGCCACCCTGGCTGATCGTCGAGAAGCCCTCTGTTGACCCACGTCTTGCCGTTGTCGGCAGAGGTATACACACCGTCTGTACCAACACCGGGAAAGAACCCGCAGTCCGAATCATCGGTGCCGCGAATCGCGGCGCCACACGCTGGCTGTTCTTGCTCGTCGTTGGAGCCGGCAATCAGATTGGCCGAGACCGGGTTCACCGCGATTGTCGGTTCGTTCTGCTTGTTGGTCGGGAACGTCGCCGTCGAGTCCGACGTCGGGTCATTCGCCACCTGCGGGCTGTTGGCCTGTACATCGGTTGAGCTCGCAGCTACGACGGACAAGCCGGCGGCAAGCACCCCGCAAACAGCAACGGCAATCGCCGCAGCTGGTCGCCCCCGATGAACCACGGCACCATCTCGTCGAACAGTCATGTCGACCCCCTGTCGCATAGCTTGCGATCGCCACAGTAGAACGTGCGGAAGATTTGCACCAGTCGCCCGCATAACCGGAACAATCGAAACCGTTCATGGCCGCAGCCGTCAAAGGTCAGTCCGTTGCGGTCGTGCCGGTTCGCAAGCCGAGGGGCGCTCGTAGGGCCAGGTAGGCGGCAACCACCAAACCTGCCTCGATTGCGCCCACGAGCAAGGATCCACCAAGCGTGGTTCCTTGCTCGCCGCGATCGCGCACGAACACGGCCGCCGCGCCGATCGTCGCAACAGCAATTGGCCCGAGGGTCGGCACTGGAAGTCTGGTCAATGACCGCAGATCCGCGAACGGAGAGCGGTCGGCGTGGGAATGTGCGCCCTCGAGCTGTCGAGTGAGCCACCACGCGCGCGACAAAACGCCACCGGCAACGATCGCGAGCGCCGGACCGGCAAGCAATACGAGAGGATCGCCGCGCCCTGGGAGCGCGCCTCCCGCCGCCAACATCGTTCCGGCCGCCGATACCAGTGCGATCGCGGTTCGGCGGCACAGCAGCATCGAGTCGGCGGGCGACACGACACGGTGGCGGATACTCATCGCCTGGATCAATCCGATCACCATCGCCACGGCCGACACCTGGGCGCACACGAAAAACGCGATCGCCCATGGGACTGCCGCCTGGGCTGTGGCATCTGCGGAGTGGATCAACACGAGCGTAGATCCAGCTACGGAAGCGATCCCTACAGCCGCCAGCCAGGCTGCGCGAGCACAACGACTTGTGGCGACTTCGGCGTCGAACGACGCCGCAACTATGCCCGGAGCTCCGAACGCGACCGCAGCATCGTCGGGGCCGACGTCGTTCGCAAGGTCGATCAGATGGTCGTGGCACTCGGAGAGGAAGCGTTTGCGTGTGCGCCCCCGCACGCAAAGCGCCGCTTCGAGATCTGCCATGTACCGCTCGATCACGTGGCCAGCCCCAACACGCGATCGACCGCGACCACGAAGGTTTGCCTCTCCTGCTGCCACGAGGCGAGGTGCCGCCGACCGGCGGCTGTTCGCTGGTAGACGCGACGTCGTCGACCGTCGCTGTGCGCCCACTGGCTCGACACCATCCCCGCCTGCTCCAACCGATGCAGCGCCGGGTAGAGCGAACCTTCGGGCACATCGAGGTGGCCGCCGCTTCGAGTTGCGACTCGGCGGGCGAGTTCGTAGCCATGCCCCGGCGCCTCGGCGAGCACGGCGAGCAACAGGCCGTCGAGATGCCCCCGCAGAAGGTCAGTGCTTCCCACGAGGCCAATATACATAGGCAGCCAATGTATGTCCACCACAGGTCTCGGACCGGAGCGACGAAGACGGAGCCGCCACACTGTCGGGCGTGACCAGGCCGCTCGTCGCCGCGCAATTCGACATCGATCAAGTCATCGATCAAGTCGAGCGAGATCGGTCACTTCCGATCGGTCGCTCTCTCCGTGGAACCCGGCCGATAGTCGCGGCCAGGAACGCTCCGGCCCCAGAGGCAGTACCGGCGAAGTGTTGGAGGCGCCTGCTCGATCGACCCAAAATCCTGTGCACCTGGTGTGCACCTGGCAGGTTTCCTCAGTCGACTGCGTCGGGCGAAATGGCCTCTGACCTGGACTTATAGGGTGGGCGATGGGAGTCTCGATCTCCCGACCTCCACGGTGTGAACGTGGCGCTCTTCCAACTGAGCTAATCGCCCCTACGGGGCCCTCAAGCTAGCAGCGACACTGCGATTCAACCCACCAGATCGATGCAGGCGACACCCATCCCTTGACGGTCGCGGTGGGGCTCGGTCAGGCCTGGACACGTCGCCCCGAACGGAATGAACGCGCGCACGACGAGATCGGGATCCGCACCGCCGTTGCGGCAAACGACCTCGCGGGCGTCCGTGTTCGGCAGGAGCGCAACGCACTCGCCGACGTGCAGGATGCCGTCGGGGCCCGGAGGCGGACCGGGTTTGGTGAACTGGGACAGCACGATCACACCGACAGAACCGAGGGCGGCACAGAACAGGAGCATCCTCCACGGGATGCGCGCCGGACCGATCTGGCTCGGATGGATCGCACCCCGCTCCCCGGTCGGACGGGGCACGGTGGTCTCGAACCATTCCGTCGACGACCCGTCCGTGGAACGCGACCACGCCGTCCGGGTCGACGACGGCGCGGCCGAGCCGACGTTGCGCAACGTGGCGTCGTACAGCGCCCGCCGGCCGGGGTCGCGCAACACGCGGTAGGCCTCGTTCAGGTCCGCCATCGAACGGCCGTCACCGGCATCGTCCGTGGCGATCCCTCCGGCCGACTGACGGTCCGGATGAGCGCGGCGCGCCTGATCCCGGTACGCCTCGCGGATCTGCGCGCCCGACGCGTCCTGGGGCACTCCCAGCACGTCGTACAGGTTCGGGTCGGTCACTGCCCCGAGGTTACGGCCACCGATCCACGGGAGTCTCGGCGGCCGCGCCGATCGTGCTCAGTATCCGGCTTCGACGTCGACGAGACCGAGGAGTTCCTTGCCCTGTGCGATATCGACGCACGTTCTCCGTCACCCGCTTCGCCAGCAACGGCTTGGCCATCTCTGGCGTGTTGCCGACGTGCGGCGTGATGATGCAGTTCGACAGGCTCCAGAGGGGGTGCCCGGCCGGCAACGGCTCGGGATCGGTGACATCGAGCCCGGCGCCACCGATCGTTCGGTTCTGGAGTGCTTCGACGAGGTGATCGGTGATGATGTGTCGCCCGCGAGCCACGTTGACGATCCAGGCGTGGTTCTCCATCAACTCGAACTCGTCGCGCCCGAACAGACCGTCGGTCTCCGGGGTCAACGCCAACGCCAGCACCACCACGTCGGCGCCGGGGAGTGCGTCGGCGAACCGGTCCGACTCGAGCACGTCGTCGACGCCGTCCATGTGCTTGGCGTGGTTGCGGACGACCGTGATGTGGCAGTTCCACGGTTGGAGCAAGCGGACGAGCGACTCGGTGATGCCCCCGCCACCCAGGATCGTGACGCGGCTGTCGAGCAGATTTCGACCGGCCGGCGCCGACCACGTGGTCGCCGCCGCGTACTGGCCGACGTTGCGCAGACCGGCCAGCGCGAGGGCGAGCGCCATCTCGGCGACCGGCTCCGCGTAGACACCCTTGCCGCAGGTCCACGTGTACTCGTCGTCGAGATGGTCGACGAAGTTCTCGATGCCGGCAAACGGGAGCTGGACCCAACGCAGGTTCGGAGCCTCGCTGATCGCGTCGCCGAGCGCATCGGGATGCCGGGCGTCGCTCCACACGATCGCCTCGCACTCGTCGAGTCCGACGAGATGGCCGCCCCCGTCGCGGATCGCCTCCTCGAGCCATTCGGGCGAACCGGTGGGGCCGAGGGCGACGGCGAGCGCATCACGATTCTTCATGTCCCCGCAAACCGTAGCGTCCGAGCGTTCACCGATCGATGACAAGATGAGCGGATGGCCTCGCCTTCACCTGCGATCCGGACCGTCGGTGTGCCGCGGGAGGTGAAGACCGCCGAGCATCGTGTGGCGATGACGCCGGACGGCGTCCGCGAGCTCGAGCGCCATGGCATCGAGGTGAGGGTCGAAGCCGGCGCGGGCGAAGGAGCGTCGATCAGCGATGCCGACTACGTCGCGGCAGGCGCCGACATCGTGCCGACCGCTGCCGACGCATGGGCCCAGGACATGGTGGTCAAGGTGAAGGAGCCCAAGGCGGAGGAGTTCGACTTCCTGCGTCCCGACCTGACGCTGTTCACCTATCTCCACCTGGCGGCGTACCCCGCAGTCGCCGAGGCGCTGCTCGCCGCGGGAACGACAGCGGTCGCGTACGAGACCGTGCAACTCCCGGACGGATCACTGCCGCTGCTCGCCCCGATGAGCGAGGTCGCCGGCCGCCTGGCGCCGCAGATGGGCGCCCACTTCCTCGAACGCCACAACGGTGGCCGGGGCGTGTTGATGGGCGGTTCACCCGGTGTTCGGCCGGCCAAGGTCGTCGTGCTCGGAGCGGGGAACGTCGGCTGGAACGCGGCGTGGATCGCCGCGGGCATGGAGGCCGAGGTCGTCCTGATCGACAAGAACCTCGATCGGCTCCGCTTCGTCGACCAGATCCATCGCGGCCGCATCATGACCGCGGCGTCGAACCGCGGCGCGATCGAACGGGCCGTCATCGATGCCGACCTCGTGATCGGTGCCGTGCTCGTCGCCGGCGGGCGTGCACCGGTCGTCGTCGCCGAGGAGCTCGTCGCGCAGATGAAGCCGCGTTCGGTGATCGTCGACGTGGCGGTCGATCAGGGCGGCTGCATCGCCACCACCCGCGAGACGACGCACGACGAGCCGACCTATGTCGCGCACGGCGTCGTCCACTACGCGGTCGGCAACATGCCCGGTGCCGTGCCCCACACCTCGACCTACGCGCTCACCAATGCGACGCTCCCCTACCAGTTGGACGTGGCGCTGCACGGGGCGATCGGTGCAGCCCGCCGCGATCCGTCGATCGCCCACGGCTTGAACACCGTCGGCGGCGAGCACGCCAACCGCGCCGTCGCCGAGTCGCTCGGCGCCACCGCCGTCGACGCCCTCGCCTGACCCGCTCGTCGGACGGCCCCCCATCCGACGGGTCCAATCCACGTTTGCGTCAAGATTTCGGAGAGGCGGGCCTCAGAAATTCTGACGCAAACGAGGATTTGGGGGCTGTGCCGGCTCGGGTCAGTCGTCGTCGATCGACGGGCGCTGGCGGGCGCGCTTGGTCTCGCCGCGCTGCTTCTTGCCGTCGATCCGTCGCTGCTGCGAGCCGCGGGTCGGACGCGTCGATCGGCGGGGACGATCGACATGGAGCGCATCGCGGAGACGCTCGACGAGGCGTTCCTCGGCGAGCGCCCGGTTGCGCAACTGCGAACGCTCGTCATCGGCGACGACGCGGATCACGGAGCCGAGCTTCGAACGCACCCGGTCGCGCTGCGCGTCGCTGAACGCACCGGATGCTTCGACGTCGAAGACCAGTTCCGCCCGTGTCGCCGTCTTGTTCGCGTGCTGACCGCCGGGACCGCCCGACGTCGAGAATCGCACGACCAGTTCGTGGCGCGGGATCTTCACGCTCGAGGTCACCACCAGCCGGTCGTCGTCCACCTCCCGATCCTCGCACCGGGTCCCGTACCTTGCGGTGATGGGAGACATCAAGCTCGGTTACAACACGGGGTACTGGTCGGCCGGTCCCCCGGCCGGCGCGGCCGAGGCGATCGTCGAGGCGGAGCGGCTCGGGTTCAACTCGATCTGGACCGCCGAGGCCTACGGCTCCGACGCGCTCACACCGCTCGCGTGGTGGGGAGCGAGCACGACCACACTGAAACTCGGCACCGCGATCATGCAGATGTCGGCCCGCACACCCGCCACCGCGGCGATGGCGGCGATCACCCTCGACCACCTGTCGAACGGGCGGTTCATCCTCGGGCTCGGCGCGTCGGGTCCACAGGTCGTCGAAGGGCTGGTACGGCGAGCCCTATCCGAGACCGCTCGCCCGAACCCGCGAGTACATCGAAATCGTGCGCGCGATCATCGCCCGCGAGGCGCCCGTGGAGCACCACGGCGACTTCTACGACATGCCGCTCCAGGGAGGTACCGGGCTCGGCAAGGCCCTGAAGTCCACGGTGCATCCCTTGCGCAAAGAGATCCCGATCTATCTCGCCGCCGAAGGCCCGAAGAACGTCGCCCTCGCGGCCGAGATCTGCGACGGCTGGCTCCCGCTCTTCTTCTCCCCGAAGGAGGACGCGTTCTACCGCGACTGCCTCCGGCAGGGTTTCGAGGCATCCGGTGAGCCCGGCAAGGCCGACCGGTTCGAGGTCACGGCGACCGTCACCGTGATCCCCGGCGACGACGTCGAGAAGTGCGCCGACATGGTGCGCCCGTTCCTCGCCCTGTACGCCGGCGGGATGGGAGCGAAGGGCGCCAACTTCCACTACGAGGTGTTCGCCCGGATGGGCTACGGCGACGTGGCCGACAAGGTGCAGGAGTTGTACCTGCAGGGCAAGAAGGCCGAGGCCGCGGCGGCGATCCCGCTCGCCATGGTGGAAGACGTCGCGCTCGTCGGGCCACCCGACAAGATCCGCGGCGAACTCGACCGCTGGCGCGAGACCTGCATCACCGAGTTCCTCGTCAGCGGGCCGGCCGCGGCGCTGCCGAGCTTCGCCGAACTGATCCTCGGCTGACGGCGCTCAGCTCGCGAGCAGCCCGGCAGGGATCGGCACCACGCGGGCCCGGAGCCATTCGCCGACCGCCTTGGCCTGCGCATCCTGACGGGTCGATGCCGCAACGCCTTCCTCGAGGAGTCCGCGGATCACGAAGTTG
Source organism: Ilumatobacteraceae bacterium (assembly GCA_963752815.1). Classification (GTDB taxonomy): domain Bacteria; phylum Actinomycetota; class Acidimicrobiia; order Acidimicrobiales; family Ilumatobacteraceae; genus Sva-07. The sequence continues at coordinate 13,379 of CAVVZI010000016.1, forward strand.
AGCGAGCGGATCTTCGGGAAGCGGTACCGCTCGATGGCGAGGTCCGCCGCTTCCGGCAGCAACTCCCGCAACCGGTCGACGGTGAGGAACTCGTCGAGCCAGGGCCAGGCGTCGTCGGTGCGGACGAACACACCGACATTGGCGTCGCCACCCTTGTCGCCGGATCGGGTGCCCACCAGCGCGCCGAGCGGTCGGTCGACGGTCGGACCGGACGGAGCCACGGCGCGACTCGTCGAATCGTCGACGGAAGCGAGCGGCTCGCCCGTCGGCGCGACCGAGTCGATCTGGACCGTGGCCTGACCAGCGACGTGGACGTACTGCGGCACGAGGTCGCTCGGGATCGTCGCCGGCCGATACACCCCGAACGGTGACCCCGGACCCGGCCCACCGCCGAGGCCGTACATCCCCGGAATGCCGGCCAGCGCGGTGTGCACCATCGCGTCGGCGAACGCCCGGCCCACCTTGCGCTCGTCACGATCCTTCACCGTGACACGCCAGATCGCGGTCGCCTCCTCCTGCGTGTCGGGGTCGGACTTGTCGGTGCGGACAACCCGGCTGACGATCGAGTCGAAGTCGTCGGGTCCATAGGGGCAGGCGTCCCAGAACGTCGCCTCGGCGAGCGCCGCCTTCTCGTCGATGTCGAGACCGGTGAGCGCGACGGTGAACGAGTTGCGGAAGCCGCCGAGCTTCGTTCGTCGCGACCTTGAGGGTCGACGGCGGCGCCTGCCCGCGCACGCCGCTGATGCGGACACGGTCGCGTTCCACCTGCTCGAGTTCGATCGTGTCGAAGCGAGCGGTCACATCGGGGCCGAGGTACTCGTGGCCGGTGATCTCGTAGAGCAGCTGCGACGTGACCGTGCCGATCGTGACCGCTCCCCCGGTGCCGTCGTGCTTGCCGATGACCGACGAACCGTCGGCCGCCACCTCCGCCCACGGGAAGCCGAACCGCGCCCGCCCGCCGACTTCGTTGCGGCCCTCGATCTCGGTGAAGAACGAGTAGTTGCCACCGGTGGCCTGGGCGCTGCACTCGATCACGTGGCCGGCGACGACCGCTCCCGCGAGTTGGTCGAAGTCGTCACGCCTCCATCCGTGATGCCATGCCGCCGGACCGCACGTCGACGGCGGCGTCGGTGACCCGGCCGGTGATCACGATGTCGGCTCCCGCGTTCAACGCCTCCACGATCCCGAAGCACCCGAGGTACGCGTTCGCCGTGACGAACCGCTCCGGATCATCCCCGAACACCGTCCCACCCTCGTTTGCGTCAGAATTTTCGAGGCCCGCCTCTCCAAAATCCCGACGCAAACGAGGATCGAGGGCCTCTGGGGTGGAGGGGTCGAACGGGCGGAGGGCGCCGGATGCGAGGAGGTCGGGGAGGCGCGGCATGAGGTCGTCGCCGTCGACGTAGGCGATCGTCGGGGCGAGACCGAGGCGATCGGCGACCTCGGCCACGGCGTCGGCACATCCACCCGGGTCGAGGCCACCGGCGTTCGACACCACCTTGATGCCCCGGTCGAGGCAGGTCCCCATCACCTGTTCCATCTGATCGACGAACGTGCGGGCGAACCCCGCACCCGGCCGCCTGGCCCGGATCCGGCTGAGGATCAGCATCGTCAGCTCGGCCAGCCAGTCGCCCGTGAGGACGTCGATCGGGCCGCCCTCGACCATCTCGAGCGCACCGCTCGGCCGGTCGCCGAAGAAGCCCGAGCAGTTGGCGATGCGGATCGGCGCGGGCGACGGGCTGAGCGTCACGGCCGGCCCTTCACTCCTCCGGCGTGTCCAGCGCCACGAGCAGATCACCGGTGTCGACGCGATCGCCGACGGCGAAGCGGACCTCGCTCACCACCGACGACGACGGCGCGGTGATCTTGTGCTCCATCTTCATCGCCTCGACGACCATCAACAACTGGCCTTCCACGACCGAATCGCCGACCGCGACATGGACCGCGATCACCGTTCCGGGCAGCGGCGAGATCGGCCCGCCACCGCCGACGTCGGCATCGTGCACGACGAACGCCGGCGCCCGCTCGAACGTTCGTGCACCCGTCGGACTGCGCGCCTCGACGACCGACGGCAACGCGCTGCCCGACGGCTCGATCCGCACGTTGACCACCGACCGCACACCATCGACCTCGACCACCTGGCGTGCGGATGTGCGATCGAGGAGTCGGACGTCGACCCTGACGCGGTCGTCGGCTGACAGGCTCCCGTCGTCGGTCGGCTGCGGCCACGGGCCGAGATGGACCGTCGCCCGGTCACGCCCGTGCAGGACGAACTCGACGTGGTGCTCGTCGCCCGACGTGAGGTCGGTCCACTGCTCGCGCTGGCCCTGCGTGCGCATGTTGCGCCAACCCGACGGGGCGAATCCCAGGACCGGATCGGCCGACCGGTCGTGCTGCTCCAGGGCGAACACCGCACCGAGGAGCAGGGCGACGCCACCGCCGGCCAGCGGTCGATGCGCCACCGTGTCGGGGTGTTCGTCGAGGTAGGCAGTCGGCGTCGCCGCGGCGAGGAAGTCGGGCTCGAGCAGGATCGTCGCCATCGCCTCGATGTTCGTGCGCACACCCGACACCTGCGACGTGCGCAACGCCCTGGCGAGCGTGTGGGCCGCCTGCGTCCTGGTGGGCGCGTGCGCGATCACCTTGGCCAGCAGCGAGTCGTAGTCGGCGGACACGACCGCGCCGGCACGGAACCCGGTGTCGACACGGACCCCCTCACCGATGTCGAACACCGCGACCGTTCCGGTCGATGGCAGCCAACCGGCGGCGGGATCCTCGGCGACCACCCGCACCTCGATCGCGTGCCCGTCGACGCGGACATCGGCCTGCGTGATCGGCAGCGACTCGCCGGCCGCGACGAGCAACTGCAGCTCCACGAGATCGAGGCCCGTGACGGCCTCGGTCACCGGGTGCTCGACCTGCAGCCGTGTGTTGACCTCGAGGAAGTTCACCGTGCCGTCGTCACCGACGAGGAACTCGACGGTGCCGGCACCGTGGTAGCCGACAGCCCGCGCCAGAGCCAACGCGCCGTCGCACAGCGCGGCGCGCGTCGTCGGCGGTGATTCCCGCCGACGGCGACTCCTCGATCACCTTCTGGTTGCGTCGCTGGATCGAACATTCGCGCTCGCCGAGGTGCACGACGTTGCCGTGCTTGTCACCCATCATCTGGACTTCGACGTGGCGACCGCGTTCGATGTACGGCTCGACGAACACCGTGCCGTCACCGAACGCCGACAGCGCTTCGCGTGACGATGCCTCGATCGCTCCGGCCAGCTCGTCGGCCGAACGCACGATGCGCATGCCGCGCCCGCCACCGCCGGCGGCCGCCTTGACCAACGCCGGGAACGACACTCCGTCGGGGACGGCGCCGTCGACGATCTCGTGGATCGGCGCGGTCGGCACACCGGCCTCGACCGCCGCCTTCTTCGCCGCCACCTTGTCACCGAGCAGCCGGATCTGTTCGGGCGTCGGCCCGACCCAGATGAGCCCGGCGTCGATCACCGCCTGCGCGAACTCGGCGTTCTCGGCGAGAAAGCCGTAGCCGGGATGGATGGCATCGGCATGCGTGCGGACCGCGGCGGCGATGATCGCGTCACCCCGCAGGTACGAGTCGGTCGGGCGTCGACCCGCCGAGCGCCACCGCCACGTCGACCGAATCGACGTGCAGGGCATTCGTGTCCGGCTCGGAGTACACGCCGACGGTCTCGATCCCGAGCCGCGACGCGGTGCGCGCGATCCGCACGGCGATCTCTCCGCGGTTGGCGATGAGGAGACGTTCGATCACCATCAGTGCCTCCACACGCCGTACTCGGTGGCACCCGCGACCACGTTGCTGTGGGCCGCGGCGAGCGCGATCCCCATCACCGTTCGCGAGTCGGCCGGGTGGATGATCCCGTCGTCCCAGATCCGGCCCGTCGAATAGAGCGCCGTCGACTCGTGTTCGATCTGCGCTTCGAGCGCTGGCGGTCTGCGCCAGGATCGCGTCCTCGTCGACCTCGATCCCCCGCCCCGCCGCGGCGTTGCGGGCGACGATCTCCATCACGCCGGCGAGCTGCTTCGGGCCCATCACCGCGATGCGATGGTTGGGCCACGAGAAGATCAGGCGCGGGTTGTACGCCTTGCCCGCCATGCCGTAGTTGCCGGCGCCGTAGCTCGCGCCGACCATCAGGTTGAAGTGCGGCACCGTGGAGTTCGACACGGCGTTGATCATCTTCGCCCCGTTGACGATGATGCCGCCCTGCTCCGCCTTCGAGCCGACCATGAAGCCGGTGATGTTGTGCAGGAAGAGCAGCGGCGTGTTCGTCCGGTTGCACAGCTGGATGAACTGCGAGCCCTTCTTGGCCTCCTCGGAGAAGAGGATCCCGTTGTTGCCGAGGATGCCGACCGGGAAGCCGCAGATCGATCCCCAGCCGCACACCAACTTGTCGCCGAACAGCGGCTTGAACTCCTCGAACCGGCTGCCGTCGACCAGCCGGGCCAGCACCTCGCGGATGTCGAACGGGATGCGCACGTCGGCCGACGCGCAGCCGATCAGTTCGGCCGGGTCGTAGAGCGGGTCGTCGGGTGGTTCGCGTGGGGCCCGGACCGAGCCGCTTCCAGCGGAGGTGACGGACGATCTGGCGGGCGATGCGGAGCCCGTCGAGTTCGTCCATCGCGAGGTAGTCGGACAGGCCGCTCGTGCGGCTGTGCATCTCGGCGCCACCGAGCGTCTCCTCGTCGACGATCTCGTCGATCGCCATCTTCACGAGCGGCGGGCCGCCGAGATACGCCGTGCCGCGACCCTTGACGAAGACCGTGTAGTCGCTCATCCCCGGCGTGTAGGCGCCGCCGGCCGTGTTGGGTCCGAAGGCGACCGTGATGGTCGGGATGCCCATCTTCGACATCTGCGTGAGGTCGCGGAAGCTCGCCCCGCCCTGGATGAACAGATCGGCCTGGCGCGGGAGATCGGCGCCGGCGGACTCGTTGAGCAGGATCAGCGGGAGCCGGTTCTCCTTGACGATCTCGTAGAAGCGTTGCTGCTTGCGCCAGCTCGTCGGGTTCGCCGACCCGCCGCGATAGGTCATGTCGGTGCCGCTGATCGCGACCAGCGTGTTCTCGACGACGCCGATCACGTTGACGATGCCGGCGCCGACCGCGTCCTGCGTCCCCCACGCCGCGAGCGGGCTCAGCTCGAGCAGCGCGGTGTTCGGGTCGACCAGCCGCTCGATCCGTTCGCGCACGAGCATCTTGTCGCGGGCGTGATGCCGGTCGACGTAGCGCTGCCCGCCGATCGTCGGCACCGACGCCATCTCGGTGGCGACCGTGTCCCACAAGGCCTGCATCTGGGCGAGGTTCGACCGGTACTCGTCGCTCTTGGTGTCGAGCCGGCTGCGCAACACGGTCCCGATGGTCATCGCATCCTCATTCCGGGCACGCGGGACAACGTAGGCGATCGACCCCGACCTCCTGGTAGCCCAACTCGGTTCGTTCTGGCCCCGACCCCAAACGAACCCAACCACCAGATCCGTCGCGCGAGTTCGCCGTTCGGCGTAGCGGTGAGTAGAACGACAGGATGAACGCGGCACTCACGGTCGAGAAGGTGCGGGCCGATCTGCTCGCCGAGCAGGCCGACCTCGACGCGGTCGTCGCCGACCTCAGCGACCAACAGTGGGCGCTCCCGACGCCCAGCCCGGGCTGGACGGTGGCCGATCAGATCGGTCATCTGATGTACTTCGACGGCACCGCGGCGACCGCCATCACCGACCCCGAGGCGTTCACCGCGACGGTCGTCCGGCTGATGGAGGGGATGGCATCGGCCGAGTCGACCGGTACCGATCCGACGCTCGACGCGGCGCGAGCGATGACGCCCGCCGAACTGATCGAAGCATGGCGCACGAACCGCCTGCGCCTCGCCGAGGTGTCGTCGACACTCGCCGACGGCGATCGCGTCGTCTGGTACGGCCCGTCGATGGGCGCCAAGTCGTTCCTCACCGCTCGCCTGATGGAGACGTGGGCCCACGGCCAGGACGTCGTCGACGCGCTCGGCACGAGCCGGCCGCCGACCGATCGTCTCCGGCACATCGCGCAGCTCGGATACATCACCCGCGGCTGGAGCTACCTCAACCGTCGCCTCGAGATTCCCGACGTCGCGGTGGGCGTCGAACTGACCGCCCCGACCGGCGGCGTGTGGCGGTTCGGCCCCGACGACGCGACGGAATCGGTCGTCGGCCCGGCCGAGGATTTCTGCCTCGTCGTGACGCAGCGCCGCCACGTCGACGACACCGCCCTCATCGTGACGGGCGACGCCGCCCGCGACTGGATGCTCAAGGCCCAGGCCTTCGCCGGCACGCCCACCGACGGCCCCTCGCCGACCTGAAACGTTCGGTGCCAGGCACCGGGCGTTTCACTTCTACAGTCCGGGCATGCCTGACGACGCGATCACTCCGTTCACCATCGACGTGGACGAGGCTGTGCTCGACGACCTGCGGCGGCGGCTGCACGACACGCGGTGGCCCGAACGTGAGCTGGTCGACGACTGGTCACAGGGCATCCCGCTCGGCTACGTCCAGGACGTCTGCGCGTACTGGGCCGACGAATACGACTGGCGGGCGCGAGAGGCCGCCCTCAACCGGTTCGACCAGTTCACCACGACGATCGACGGGCTCGACGTGCACTTCATCCACGCCCGCTCGCCGCACGAGGACGCCGTCCCGTTGCTCATCACCCATGGCTGGCCCGGGTCGATCGTCGAGTTCCACAAGGTCATCGAACCGCTCACGAACCCGACCGCGTTCGGCGGCGACGCGGCCGACGCGTTCCACGTCGTCGCGCCGTCGCTGCCGGGCTTCGGGTTCTCGGGCAAACCGACCGCGACCGGTTGGGGCGTGCCCAAGATCGCCGAGGCGTTCGCCACTCTGATGGCCCGTCTCGGCTACGACCGCTACCTCGCCCAGGGCGGCGACTGGGGATCCGCGGTGACCACGGCGATCGGTGCGACCGACACCGACCACTGCGCCGCCGTCCATGTGACGCTGGCGATGGGCGCTCGCCCGAAGATCGACGGCGACCTGACGCCCGAGGAACAGCGGGCGGTCGCCGGCGCGACCTATTACCGGGATTGGGATTCGGGCTACTCGAAGCAGCAGGGCACGCGCCCGCAGACCGTCGGCTACGGCCTGGTCGACTCACCGGCGGCGCAGGCGGCGTGGATCCTCGAGAAGTTCTGGGCCTGGACCGACTGCGACGGGCACCCCGAGAACGTGCTGACCCGCGACGAACTGCTCGACAACGTGATGCTCTACTGGATCAACGGCAACGGAGCGTCGTCGGCACGGCTGTACTGGGAGAGCTTCTCCCGCGGCCCGCGGTTCACGGTGAACATCCCATCGGGCTTCGCCGTGTATCCGAAGGAGATCGTCCCCCCGGTGCGGGCGTGGGTCGAGGAGAGCTTCACCGACATCCGCCACTGGGTGGAGCAGCCCAAGGGCGGCCACTTCGCCGCCTTCGAGGTACCCGACCTCTTCGTCGACGACATCCGCACCTTCGCCCGTCAGTTCCGCTGACCGTCCGGCCGACGTCACATCGAACCGTGTCCCCCGGGGTCGCGACGGAGCGGTAACTTGACCGGCGGGTCAAGCCTCCGACCGCCCGTCCATGATGAACACCGCCGCTGAGATCCTCATCCCGCCCGAGCACGGCTACGAGCCGGGTACCGCCAGAGCGGCGATGTCGTACCGCAGCTTCCGGATCATCTTCATCGGGCTCGCCCTGTCGAACATCGGCACGTGGATGCAGAACTTCACGCTGCCGGCCTACATCGACGACCGCACCGGACGTCCCTCGCTCGTCGGCTTGATGGTGTTCATGCAGCTCGGACCGCTGCTCGTGCTGTCGATCCCCGCCGGCGTGCTCGCCGACCGCGTGTCGAAGCAGAAGCTGCAGGTCTCGATGCAGGCCCTGTCGGCGATCTTCACCCTCGTCGTGGCCTATTGCATCGCCGTCGATGCCGCGATCTGGACGCTGTTCGCCTCCCAGCTCTGCATCGGGATCGCCAACGCCTTCAACGCGCCGGCGTTCCAGTCATCGATGCCACTGCTCGTGCATCGCCAGGACCTCCCCGGGGCGATCAGCCTCAACTCGGCGATGATGAACGGCACCCGGGTCGTCGGTCCGGTCCTCGCCGCCCTCCTCGCGGCCGCCGGGATGTCGGTGTCGCAGATCTTCGTCGTCAACTCGTTCACGTACCTGTTCTTCATCGCCGCGCTCCTGTACGTGCACATGCCCGACGTCAAGAGCACTCGACCGACCCAAGGGTTGGCGCCAGCTCGGCACCGGCATCAGGACCGTGCGCGAGCGCCTCGTGCTCAGGCGGCTGCTGTTCGGCATGTTCCTGTTCTCGCTGTTCAGCCTCGTGTTCATCGGCCTGTTCCCGTCGGTCTCCCGCCTCGCCTTCGGCATCCAGTCGGGCGGCAGCACCTATCGCTGGCTCTACGCCGTGTGGGGCACCGGCGCGTTCTGCGGAGCGATGGCGGTCGGCACGGTGTTCGCGCTGCTCGACCGCAAGATGCTGATCGCCCGCGGCTTCGTCGGCTTCGCGATCTCGCTCGGCGTGTTCTCGCAGGTGCGGAGCCCGGCGCTCGCGTTCCCGGTGGCCTTCGTGCTCGGGCTTCACGTACTTCATGACCGCCACGGCGATCACGACGACGCTGCAGCTGAACATGAAGAACACCGAGCGGGCCACGGTGATGCCGCTGTGGTTCATGGTGTTCGGCGGCACCGTCCCGATCGGCAACCTGATCTTCGGCGTCGTGATCGAGTGGATCGGGGTGCGCGCGGTGCTGGGGTTCGGCGCCGTCTTCGCCCTGTTCCTGGCCAGGTGGCTCGACCTGCGACGCCTCCCCCAGTCGGCGTTCCTCGCGGAGGCCGACGGCGGTGAACCGTTCACCCCGATGAACGCCTCCCGCCTGATCTGACCGTCGCCCCAAATCCTCGTTTGCGTCAGGATTTCCGGGGACCGGTCCCCGGAAATCCTGACGCAAACGTGGCCAGGTCGTCGGCGATGCGGTCGAGTCCGGCCGCTCGACTCGCCTTCACGAGCACGACGTCGCCCGGACCAAGATCGCCGAGGTCAGCGATCGGATCGGTCGATGGCTCGACGCCGTACCGGTCGGTGCCGACTGCGATCAGCTCGATGCCGGCCTTCGCCACCAACGACGCGATCTCGCGGTGTGCGGCGACCGGATCGTCGAGTTCGGCCATCAGCCCGAGCACGGCGACCCGTCGCGTCGCCCGCATCGCGGCGAGTGCGTCGAGCGCGGCAGCCATCGAGGTCGGGTTGGCGTTGTAGGCGTCGTTGATGAGCGTCGCCCCGTTCGGCAGCGTCGTCACCTGCATCCGCATCGCCGAGACCGTGGCGGTCGAGACTCCGGCGACAGCGGCGTCCAACGGAACGCCGAGCGCACCGGCCGCGGCGATCGCCCCGGCGGCGTTCATCGCCATGTGCGCACCGCTCATCGCCAGCTCCACGAGGCCCGAACCCCACGGCGTGTCGATCGTGAAGCGGGCGCGGGCGAGTTCGTCGAGGACGAGATCGATCACCCGCACGTCACCGGCGCGGCCGTAGGTGATCACGCTCGCCCCGGTGTGTGCCGCCATCGCCATCACGCGTTCGTCGTCCGCGTTGAGCACGGCGGTCCCCGACGTGGGCAGCGCCTGCACGAGTTCGCGCTTGGCGACCGCCACGCCGTCGATCCCACCGACCCGTTCGGTGTGGGAATGACCGACCGCGGTGACCACGCCGATGTCCGGCCGGGCGACGTCGCACAGCCGGGTGATCTCGCCGAACCCGCGCATCCCCATCTCCAGCACGAGCACCTCGGTGTCGTCGGGTGCGTTCAGGATCGTGACCGGCAGGCCCTGCTCGTTGTTGTAGCTGCGCACGTTGGCGGTCGTCCGCCGGGTGGCGTCGCACGCCGCGGCGATGAAGTCCTTCGTCGACGTCTTGCCGACGCTTCCGGTGACGCCGACGACGCGGGCGGTCGATCGGCGACGCGCCCACCGGGCGAGCGTCATCAGCGCGATCCGACGTGTCGGCCACCTCGATCGCGGTGCCGCCATCGCCCGAGTCGAAGGGCCGGCTCGTGAGGTGCGCCACCGCCCCGGCCGCGCGCGCCTGATCGATGAAGTCGTGGCCGTCGCGCTCGGCCACGATCGGCACGAACAGCTCGCCCGGCTGGGTCGAGCGAGAGTCGAACGATGCCCCGTCGAATTCGACGTCGGGTCCGATCAGGCGCCCACCCACGGCGGCGGCCGCGTCCGATGCCAGAATCCTCACGAGGTCGAACGGTACCGTTCGGCCGATGGACCACGACGGGACCGCCACCGGATGACCGACGATCGGATCCATCTCGTGGTGATCTTCGGCGGGCAATCGGCCGAACACGACGTGTCGTGCACGACGGCCGCCCACGTGCTGCGCGCCGCGGATCCGACGAAGTACCGCATCACCCCGATCGGGATCTCGACCGACGGTCAGTGGGCGATCGCCGAAGGCGCCGCCGCGGCGCTCGCCGCCGGGCCCGACGCCTTGCCGGGCCGACTCGATCCGTCCGGGCCCGTCGTGTCGCCCACACCGATGCTCGCCGACGCGGTCACGCCGGCCCGCCAGACCGTCGTCCTTCCGCTGCTCCACGGCCCGCTCGGCGAGGACGGCACGGTCCAGGGGATGCTGGAACTGGCCGACATCCCGTACGTCGGCAGCGGCGTGCTCGGCTCGGCGGTGAGCATGGACAAGGCGATGGCGAAGCAGGTCACGCTGGCGGCCGGGATACCGCAGGCCCGGTTCCGCTCGTTCGGCGAACACGAACTCACGCCCGGATTGCCGGCGGCGCTCGCCGACGACCTCGGGCTGCCCGCCTTCGTCAAGCCCGCCAACATGGGGTCGTCGGTCGGCGTGTCGAAGGCCCACACGGTCGAGGAGCTGCGCGATGCGATCGATGTCGCGCTCGGCTACGACGAGACGATCGTGGTGGAGGAAGGGATCGTCGGCCGCGAGATCGAGGTCGGGGTGCTCGGCAACCTCGAGCCCGAGGCGTCGATACCAGGCGAGATCGTGCCGGGCGAGGAGTTCTACAGCTACGAGGACAAGTACGTCACCGACGGCGCCCAACTGCTGATCCCGGCCCCCCTCGGTGAGGAGGCGACCGCCGAGGTCCGCGCCCTGGCGCTGCGGGCGTTCCGGGCCCTGCGGTGCGAAGGTCTCGCCCGTGTCGACTTCTTCTACGAGATGGACGAACACGGCGAGGGCCGCGGATTCCTCCTCAACGAGATCAACACGATGCCCGGCTTCACGCCGATCTCGATGTACCCGAAACTGTGGATCCACTCCGGCGTGCCGTACGCCGAACTGATCGACCGACTCGTCGCCCTCGCCCTCGAACGCCACACCCGACGCCGTCGCAACACCGCCCACTGACCGCCCCAATCCTCGTTTGCGTCAGGATTTCTGAGGGCCGGCCCTCGGAAATCCTGACGCAAACGTGGGTTGGAGCCGTCGCGAGGTTGGGGGGCGAGATCACGTGGTGGGGCGGGCGGGGGGTGCAATGATCCTGTCGATGTCCTCCGCCGATACCCGCGAACCGGACCACGCGTCCGCGCGTGTCAGGTCGCCGGGTGATTTTCTCCGACTGATCGTCGCGGCGACGGCGATCGTCATCGTCTTCCTCGTGGCGTGGCTGTTCGGTGACACCGTGGTCGTGTTCGCCTCGGACTTCTTCGCCGGCATCGACGCCGTCCCCGACTGGTTGCTCACGACGCTGATCGCCGGCACCCGGCTGCTCACCGCCGCCGTACTGGTCGGCGGCCTGCTCTGGACCGCCGTCCGGGCGCGGTGGGCGGCCCCGGTCTCGATGGTGCTGGGCGGCGTGATCGCGGCGGTGCTCGTCGCCCTGCTCGACGGCCTCGCCGGTGTCGAGGAGGGTGCCGTGGTGGCAACTCCCGACTCCGACATCGGGCTGCTCACGTCGGGGTTCGTTCCCGACGACGATCGGCCTCGGCGTGTTCGCCGGCGCACTGACCGCGGGAGCGCCGTGGCTGAGCCGCCGGTGGCGGCAGGTCGGATGGGTCGCCGTCATCGCCCTCATGCTGATGCGCACCCTGACGTCGGAGATGTCGTTCGGGTCGGTGCAGGCCGTCCTGATCGGCTGGTTCGCAGGCGCCGCGGCGATCGTCATCGTCGGCGCACCGGCGCGCCGGGCCGACGCCGAGTCGATCGCCGCCGGGTTGGCGACGGTCGGACTCCCCGTCGACCACATCACGCCGGCGAGCGTGGACGCCCGCGGATCGACCCCGTACTTCGCCGTGACACCCGACGGTGAACGGCTGTTCGTGAAGGTCCTCGGCCGCGACGAGCGCAGTGCCGACCTCATGTTCCGCATCTACCGCAAGCTGCAACGCCGCGATCTCGGCGACGAGCGTCCGTTCTCGTCGCTGCGTCGGGCCATCGAGCACGAAGCGCTCCTCGCGCTCGCCGCACGTGACCTGGGAATCAGGACCCCGCGCCTGCGGGCGCTGGCGGTCGCCGAGCCCGAGTCGTTGGTCCTGGCCTACGACTCGGTCGCCGGCAGGTCACTCGACCAACTCGATCCGGATGACGTCACCGACGACGTGCTCGACGCGATCTGGGAGGCGATCGCCGACCTGCGCCGCCATGGCATCGCCCACCGCGACCTCCGTCTGGCGAACGTGTTCCTCGGCGACGACGGGGCCGTGTGGATCATCGACTTCGGCTTCAGCGAGATGGCGGCCTCGGAGCTGCTGCTGGCGAACGACGTCGCCGAACTCGTCTGTTCGTCGAGCGTGTACGTCGGTGCCGACCGTGCCGTCGCGCCGGCCCTGCGCACCGTCGACCGCGCCACGCTGCGCCGGGCCGTCGATCGGCTGCACCCCTGGGCACTGAGCGGCGCCACCCGAGCGGCGATGAAGAAGCAGCCCGGTCTCCTCGACGACCTGCGCGGCCGGATCGTCGCATGAACCTCTGGTGGCTGACCGTGTCGGCGTTCGGCCTCGCCGTCCTCGCCGTGTCGTCGTACGAGGCTCGGCGACCGGCGATCAGCCCGACCGAGGCGCGCGTCTTCCACGCGGTGAACGGGCTGCCGAACTGGCTGTACTGGCCGCTGTGGCTCCCGATGCAGCTGGGCAACCTCGTCGTCGGAACGCTCGTCGGGATCGCTGTCGCCTGGGCGGCCGGCGACTGGTGGGTCGCTGCCGGCGTCATCATCGCGACGGTCAGCAAACTCGGCACGGAGAAGATCGTCCGCCGCGAGATGGCGGACTACCTCGTCGTCCGCCAGCGTCCCGGCACGAGCCAGGTGGGCGCGATCCTGCGCGGTGACGTACCGAGTTCGGGCGCCAGCTTCCCCTCGGGCCACGTCATCCTCGTCGCCGCGATCGCGACGGTGGTCGCGCCGACGATCCCGGTCGGTTGGTGGTGGGTGCCCGTCGTCCTGACGCTGCTGGTGATGTTCGGGCGGGTGTTCGTGGGCGCCCACAACCCGCTCGACGTGACCGCCGGGCTCGGTGCCGGACTGCTCGTCGGGGGCGTCGTCGCGATCTTCGTGCGCTGAACTCGTGAACTTGTTGCGCACGCGGGTACGCAAGAAGTTCACGAGAACAATGGGGTTCGTGCGGTGGGAGCGCGCTCAGGGTTCGAGGGCCGAGCGCAGGAACGAGCGGATTTCGTCGCGGAGCCGGCGGAGGCCGGGCGCGTCGGCGACCCAGCCGACGGCGCGCAGCGCCTCCGGCTCGGTGGCGATGCCCGTGACCGTGGCATAGGCGAGGGCGGCCACGAGCCCCGGATCGGCACGACGAAGCCGACCGCGATCCATCTCCTCGCCGAGGTACGACAGGGCGCGGTCGATCAGCGGACCGATCCGACTCCGGAGCCGGTCGGCATGACCCGGCCCGAGGCGGTTCAGCTCGCGCACCAGACCGAGGAGGGCGGGACGACGGACCGCCGGCCGGAACACCGCCCGCACCACCGCATCGATCTTCTCCAGCGGATCGTCCGACGCCGACGCGCACCGCGGCATCGATCACGACGAGCAGTTGGGCCGCGACCGACTCGAGCACCCCGTCGACGAGATCATCCTTCGAGGCGAACCAGTAGAGCACCGTCTGCTTGCGGACCCCGACGTGCCGGGCGATCTCGTCGAGTGACACGGCGTCGACGCCCTTCGTGCCGAAGAGGTCGATCGCACAGTCGAGGATCCGTTCCCGGGTCGATCCCACCGCAACCGGGCCACCCCGTGTTGGGATGGGGCTGTCGCTCTCGGCGAATTCGAACTTCACTCGACCTCCTCCGCACTCGGCCAGACCATCTCCGAAACTCTTCTCTACCAATTGGTAGACGAATCTGCTAGAACTGTCAACCGTGATCGCCGCGTCGCTCTCGGGGAAGAAGATTGCCATCACCGGCAGTACCGGATTCGTCGGTACCGCGTTGGTCGAGCGCCTGCTGCGCAGCGTGCCCGACTGTCATCTCGTGCTGTTGATCCGCGACGGCAAGCGCACCAGCGCCGCCGAACGGGCCCGCAAGGAGATCCTCAAGAACGACGCATTCGACCGGCTCCGCGCCGAGCACGGAGCCGACTTCGACGCGGTGGTCGCCGGCCGGATCACCACCGTCTCCGGCGACGTGACACGCGACGGGCTCGGCCTGAACGACGACGACCGGGCCGTCTGGGCATCGTGCGACACCATCATCCACTCGGCCGCGGCGGTGTCGTTCGACTCGCCGCTCGACTCGGCGGTCGAGATCAACCTGCTCGGGCCGTCGCGCATCGCCGACCTCTGCAACGAGATCGGCATCACTCCGCACCTGGTCGCCGTGTCGACGTGCTACGTCGCCGGCAACCGACGCGGCAACGCACCGGAGATCCTCGTCAGCGACGGTCCGTTCGACATCGGCATCGACTGGCGCAGCGAGGTCGCCGCCAGCCGGCGCCTGCGCTCCGACTGCGACGCCGCCAGCCGTGAACCCGCCCGCCTCGTCAAGTTCCGCGCCGACGCCCGTGGCGAACTCGGCGCCGCCGGTGCGCCCGCCCTCGCATCGAAGACCGAACAACTCCGCGAGCGCTGGGTGAAGGACCAACTGGTCGAGGCAGGACGAGCGCGCGCAGCGAGCGTCGGCTGGCCGGACGCCTACGCGTTCACCAAGGCCCTCGGCGAACAGGCACTCACCGACGTGAAGGGCGACGTGCCGGTCTCCATCGTGCGACCGTCGATCATCGAGTCCGCACTCGCCGAACCGAAGCCGGGTTGGATCCGCGGCTTCCGCATGGCCGAGCCGGTGATCATCTCCTACGCCCGCGGACTGCTCAGCGCGTTCCCCGGCGCCCCGGAGGGGACGGTCGACGTCATCCCGGTCGACCTCGTCGTCGCCACGATCATCGCCGTCGCCGCGCTCGGACCCGAGCAGGCGCCGCCGATCACGCAGATCGCGTCGGGCGGCATCAACCCGCTGAAGTACCGCACGCTCGTCGACAACGCCAGCGGCTGGTTCCGCGAGCATCCGGTGTACGACGCCAAGGGCCAGCCGATCGTGGCCCCCGAATGGCAGTTCATCGGACGTGGCCGCGTCCAGGGCCAACTCACTCGCGCCAAGACGATGCTCGCCCGCGGCGAGAAGGTCCTGCACCACCTGCCGCTCCGTGGACGGCAGGCCGAGTGGGCCGCCCAGATCGAGACCAAGCGGATCGAGATCGAGCGGGCGCTGACCTACGTCGAGCTCTACGGGCTCTACACGGAGTGCGAGGCGATCTACCAGGTCGACAACCTCATGAAGATCTGGGACGGCCTCGACGCCACCGACCGGGCCGACTTCAACATCGATCCCCGCAGCGTCGACTGGCCGACCTACATCACCCAGATCCACCTGCCGTCGATCATCCAGCACGCCCGCGTGAAGACCACGCCCGGACCGTCGGGCGGCACCGATCGCATGGCGCGCATGCGCAAGCAGGTGCTCGACCCGAAGCGCCAGGTCGTCGCGTTCGACCTCGAGAACACGCTGATCGCCTCGAACGTCGTCGAGAGCTATTCGTGGCTGGCGACACGACGACTCGACACCCCCGAGCGGATCCGGTACGCGCTGCGCACGATGGTCGAGGCGCCGGGCCTGTTGAAGCTCGATCGGGCCGACCGCACCGACTTCCTCCGCCACTTCTACCGTCGCTACGAGGACGCCCCGGTCGAGCAGATCGAGCAGGACGCCCGTGAGCTGTTCACCCAGCTGATCATCACGAAGTCGTTCCCGGCCGGGATGCGGCGGGTCCGGGAGCACCGGGCGCTCGGGCATCGCACGATCCTGATCACCGGTGCGTTGAACTTCGCCGTCGAGGGGTTGCGGCCGCTGTTCGACGAGATCGTCGCCGCCGAGATGTCGATCCGCCCCGACGGCACGTACTCGGGCGAGATGATCACCGTGCCGCCGACGGGCGAGGCCCGCGCCCAGATCCTCGCCGACTACTGCGACGCCGAAGGGTTCCGCCTCGAGGAGTCGGTGGCCTATGCCGACTCGTCGTCGGACCTGCCGCTGTTCGAAGCCGTCGGATTCCCCGTCGCCGTCAACCCCGAGACCCGCCTCGCGGCGATCGCCCGCAAGCGGGGCTGGCTCGTCGAGCACTGGAGCAAGTCACCCGGCGGCCCGCGACCGCGTCTGCCGATCGGCCCGCTGCTGTCGGAGCGGCAACGACGTGAGCGGTTCGGCGCGGCGAGCGCGGCGTTGGGGACGGGTCGGTCGTGAAAGCGCTCCAGGTCTCCCGCTCGGTCCCCCGCATCGGCCTCGCCCGCATCGCGTCGGCGGTGTCGCCGACCGGCGCGACCAAGCTCGGCCCGCTCAGCTACGCGGCGGTCGACGAACCCGAGCTCCCCGGCCCCGGCTGGCAGCGGGTGCACACCCGTCTCGCCGGCATCTGCGGGTCCGACCTGTCGCTCGTCGAGGGTCATGCGTCGCTGTACTTCGACGACTGGGTGTCGTTCCCGTTCGTCCCCGGCCACGAGGTCGTCGGCGAACTCGACGACGGCACGCGGGTGATCCTCGAACCGGTGCTCGGCCACGAGGCTCGCGGCTTCGCTCCCCCGTTCGAGGGCGCGGCGCCCGGCGACGGCGACGACTACGCCCACCTCGCGACCGGCCGTCTCGAACCCGGCATCCAGACCGGGTTCTGCTGTTCGACCGGTGGCGGCTGGGCGCCGACGTTCGTCGCCCACTCCTCCCAACTCCACGCGATCCCCGACGACATGCCCGACGAGCGGGCCGTGCTCGTCGAACCGATCGCCGGCGGCATCCACGCGGCGCTGCTCTGCGCACCGACGATCGCCGCCCGCCAGGACACGTCCGTGCAACCGATCGTCGCCGTGCTCGGTGCCGGCACGATGGGCCTCGCGGCGATCGCCGGACTCCGCCGGTACCTGCCCGACGTGCGGATCATCGTCGGCGCCCGGTACCCCGCGCAACGGGTGCTGGCGAAGCAGCTCGGTGCCGACACGGTCGTCGCCCCGTCGGAACTGCCCCGCGCCGTGCGCCGTGCCGCCGGGTGCCACGTGGTGGGCGACTACCTGAGCTCGGGCGCACACGTGACGATCGACGCCGTCGGCAACAGCGCCAGCGTCGCCGAGTGCCTGCGGATCACGCGCCCGCGTGGGCGGGTCGTGTTGCTCGGGATGCCGGCCGACGTGACCCTCGACCTCACCGGGCTCTGGCACCGTGAGACCGAACTCAAGGGTGCATACACCTACGGCACCGAGACGCTCCCCGACGGCCGGGTCTGCCGGACGTTCGACCTCGCCATCGAGACCGCCGACGCCATCGAAGCCGAACGCCTGCTGTCGGCCACCTATCCGCTCGTCGACCACGTCGACGCCATCGCCCACGCCGTCCACCGCCGGTCCCCGCGGCGCCGTGAAAATCGCTTTTGATCTGAGGAAGAACTGATGCCACGTCCTGGATTCGTACTCGACGTCGACCGGTCGACCCCGCCGACGCTGTTCTGGCACGGCGAAGGGTTCCGCCTCGAGAAGTTGCCGGCCGATCGCAGCCGGGTGATCTACGCCCCCGAACCACACGATGCGCTCGACGACATCGACGGCGCGATCCGCAACGCGCTCCTCAACCCGATCGAGATGGACCCGCTGCCGGCGCTGCTGTTCCCCGGCATGAAGCTGACCATCGCGTTCGACGACGTCAGCCTGCCGCTGCCGAAGATGCAGCGACCCGACGTCCGCCAGCGCGTGATCGAACAGGTGCTCACCATGGCGGCCGATGCCGGCGTCGACGACGTCCACATCATCTGCCGCGCTCGCCCTGCACCGCCGGATGCACGAGTTCGAGCTGCGCCACGCGCTCGGCGACCGGGTCTACGACGCGTTCGAGCCGCGCGGCATGTTGTACCAGCACGACGCCGAGGATCCCGACACGCTCAGCTTCATCGGCACGACGCCGGAGGGCGAGGAGATCGAGATCAACAAGCGGGCCGCCGAGTCCGACCTGCTCGTGTACGTCAACATCAACCTCGTCGCCATGGACGGCGGCTGGAAGTCGACCGCCACCGGGCTCGCGTCGTACCGCTCGCTGCGCCACCACCACAACCCCCAGACGATGGAGGCGTCGCACTCGTTCATGGACCAGCACCGCTCCGAGCTCCACAAGAGCAACTGGCGGATGGGCAAGGTGATGCGCGAGCACGGGCCGAAGATCTTCCAGATCGAGACGACGCTCAACACCGACACGTTCCCGAAGCCGTTCGGCTTCCTCTCGAAGCGCGAGTGGGAATGGAACGCCCGCGATCGGGCGACCTACCTGGCCGACCGCGAAGTCGGTCGCCGCGGCGCCGCCGCGGCTCGACCCGCAAGATCTTCCAGGGCATGGAAGCGCCGCACCAGATGACGAGCATCCAGTGCGGCGAGGTCGAGGCCGTGCACAAGGTGACCACCGAGAACGTGTACCGCCAGCAGCTCGTCGAGGTGCAGGGCCAGACCGACATCCTCACGATGGGCATCCCGTACATCTGCCCGTACAACGTCCACTCGATCATGAACCCGATCCTGGTGATGTGCACCGGCCTCGGGTACTTCTTCAACCTGTACCGCGGCATGCCGCTCGTGCGCGAGGGCGGCGTGATCATCCTCACCCACCCGACGCCGAACGAGTTCCACCCGGTCCACCACCCGAGCTACATCGACTTCTTCGAAGAGGTGCTCGCCGACACGACCGACCCGCACGAGATGTCGAAGAAGTGGGAGAAGCAGTACGCCGAGGACGAGTGGTACCGCCACCTGTACCGCACGTCGAACGCCTACCACGGCGTCCACCCGTTCTACATGTGGTACTGGGGCGCCCACGCGATGCAGCACTCCGGCAAGATCATCATCGTCGGCGGCGACGCGGCGACGGTGCGCAAGCTCGGCTTCACGCCGGCCTCGACGATGAACGACGCGTTCGAGATCGCCTCCGACACCGTCGGCCGCCATCCGACGATCACCCACATCAAGACACCGCCGCTGCTGATCGCGGACGTGAAGTAGGACCTCGTGGCGAGCAAGACGAACCTGCGCCGGGCGCAGCGAGCCACCGCGGCGGTCGAGCAGGCCGTCAGCGCGGCCGCCCGTCCGCTGCGCAACTTCGGCTTTCCGTATCGCGCCCCGACCGTTCCCCGCCACGTCGAGATTCCGCCGGAGATCAGCGGGCTCGGCGCGCACTACGACACCGAATGGGCGCGCCGGCCGCTCGCCAGCGCGGTCCGCACGGTGATCACCGAAGGGCCGATCCGGCTCGCCGCCCGGGTCGTGACCGACCCCGAGATCCACGGCACCGATCGCCTCGCCGACCTGACCGGGCTCGAGGATCCGCCGCCGGTGATCTTCGCCCCGAACCACCACAGCCACCTCGACACCGGCCTGATGATCCGCTCGGTGCCGACGGTGTGGCGCCGGAAGATGGTCGTCGCCGCGGCGGCCGACTACTTCTTCGACAAGCGCTGGAAGGCGGCGATCTCGGCGCTGGCGTTGAACGCGATCCCGATCGACCGCGAACTCACCGGCCGCAAGTCGTCCGACCTGATCCGCGAACTGATCGACGACGGCTACAGCCTCGTGATCTACCCGGAGGGCGGCCGCTCCCCCGACGGCTGGGGGCAGTCGTTCAAGGGCGGCGCGGCCTACCTGTCGGCGCGCACCGGCGTACCGGTGGTGCCGGTGTTCATCGACGGCACCGGCGTGATCTTCGGCAAGGGGATGAAGCGGCCGCGCCCGGGCGCACCACGGTCGTGTTCGGCAGCCCGCTCCGCCCGCGAGCCCGACGAGAGCACGCGCCGGTTCGCGCGCCCGGATCGAGGCCGCCGTCACCGTGCTCGGCGACGAGGCGCTCACCGACTTCTGGACCGCCCGCCGCCGCGCCGCCGACGGCACGAGCCCCACACTGTCCGGGCCCGAATACCAGGGCTGGCGCCGCGAGTGGGCGCTCGCCGAACGCCGCAGCATCGGCCACGCCGGCCTCCGCCGCCGCCAGCAGCGCCCCTGGCCCGATCTCGGCTGAACCTGTTGCGTGGGGTCAGGCACTTCGCGACAGGTTGGACCCAACCTGTCGCGAAGTGCCTGACCCCACGCAACAGTTAGCCTGCCCGCGTGCCGTCGATCGAGACCTCGAAATCCATTCGAATTCCGATTCATCGGTATCTCGTCGAGTTCGTCGTCAGCGCGCTGAGCTTCTGGTTCATCGCCTGGATCCTGCCTGGCATCTCGATCCGCGACTGGGGTACGGCGTTCGTCGCCGCGGCGCTCCTGTCGATCCTCAACGCGCTGATCTGGCCGGTCGTGGCCCGCTACTTCTCCCGGGCGCTCCTCTGGACGGCCGGACTGCTCGTCCTCCTCCTGAACGGCGCGCTCCTGCATGGCGGTCGACGAACTGCTCGACGGACTGGTCGTCGACGGCTGGTGGGTGGCGATCTTCGCGTCGTTGTTCATGACCGCGGCGACCGATCATCATCAGCAGCGTGCTCTCGCTCGACGACGACGCCGTGTTCCAGCGCAAGACGATGCGGCGGATGGTCGACCGCCTCGAGCCGCCCACCCCGACCGACGTCCCCGGCGTGCTCTTCCTGCAGATCGACGGCCTCGCCGAACCCGTCCTGCGACGGGCGATCGCCGCCGGCACCGTGCCGACACTGGCCCGCTGGCTGCGCGGCGGCACCCATCAGATCGCCGGATGGGAGTGCGACCTGTCGTCGCAGACCGGGGCGAGCCAGGCCGGCATCCTCCACGGCAACAACGAGAACATGCCGGCGTTCCGCTGGTACGACAAGGACCTCGGCAAGGTGCTCACGTCGAACCGGCCCCGCGATGCGGCGATCATCGAGCACCGCCAGTCCGACGGCCACGGCCTGCTCGTCGACGGTGGCGTGTCGCGGTCGAACGTGTTCTCCGGCGACAGCCAGGATTCGATCCTCACGTTCAGCACGGTCACCGACCGCTCCAAGCACAGCAAGCACACGGCGAACTACGTGTTGTCCGACCCGTACGCGGTGAGCCGGCTGCTCGCCCTGACCGTCGCCGACGTCGTGCGGGAGATGATCGACCGACGCAACACCCGCCGCCTCAAGATCGAACCGAGCCTGAAACGCGGCGGCATCTATCCGGTGCTGCGCGCCGCGACCACCACGATCCTGCGCGACCTCACGCTGTACACGCTGATGAGCGATGTCTACCGCGGCGTGCCCGCGGCGTACGCCGACTTCGTCGGGTACGACGAGGTCGCCCACCACTCGGGCATCTTCGCCAAGACGGCGATGGACACGCTGGGCCGGCTCGACCAGCAGCTCGGCCGCCTCGAACAGGCGATCGGCGAGGCGCCCCGCCCGTATCACGTGGTGGTGCTCTCCGACCACGGTCAGTCGCAGGGAGCGACGTTCCTCCAGCGTTACGGCGTGACCCTCGAAGCAGGTCGTGTCGTCGCTGATCGACGAGCACCACGACATCGAGGTCCCCAAGATGGTGTCGGAGGGCTGGGGCAACCTCAACGGTGCGCTCACCGAGGTCGTCAACGACAAGTCCAGTCGCGTCGGCAAGCTGGTCGGCGCCCTCGTGCGCGGCCACACCGTCGACGACGACGTCGTGCTCGGGCCCGGCTACGACGACGAGGTCAAGGCCCGTTCCGACGAGCCGCACGATCCGGCCGACGTCGTCGTGCTGGCGTCGGGCAACCTCGGGCTGATCTCGTTCACCAAGATCAAGGGACGGGCCACGTTCGAGGAGCTCCGCACGCGCTACCCGGGGCTGCTCGCGGGACTCGCCGAGCATCCCGGCATCGGCTTCATCCTCGTGCACTCCGAGAACCTCGGGCCACTCGCCGTCGGCGGCACGGGCATCCGCTATCTCGTCGACGACCGTGTCGAGGGCAAGGACCCCCTCGCCACCTTCGGTCCGAACTGTGCAGATCACCTGCGCCGCACGAGCTCGTTCGTCAACGCGCCCGACATCCTCGTCAACAGCTTCTTCGACCCGCACGCCGACGAGGGCGCGGCGTTCGAGGAGCTGATCGGCTTCCACGGCGGCCTCGGGGGCGAGCAGTCGATGCCGTTCATCCTGCATCCGGCGGTGTTCCCGGTGCCCGACGGCCCGATCGTCGGCGCCGCCACGGTGCACCACCTGTTCAAGGGCTGGCTCGCAGGGGTGCAGCGCGGGGAACTCGGCGCGCCCTGGACTCAGCCGATCGAGGCGCCGATCGCACCTTTGCCGCAGATCGCGAGCTGAGCGGTCGATGGACGACAGCCCGACGAACGTCACCTGGATCGGGCATTCCACGATCCTCGTCGACGTCGGCGGATACCGGGTCATCACCGATCCGCTCCTGACCAGGCGCGTCGCCCATCTCCGCCGCCGCCGTCCGCTGCCGCCGGCCGACCACGCCGACGTCGATCTCACGCTGCTGTCACACATCCATCTCGACCACCTGCACCTGCCGTCGATCCGTCAGCTCCGGCCGTCGTCCGCGTTCGTCGTCCCCCGCAACGGTGCGCCGCTGCTCCGCAAGGCCGGCTTCGACGACGTCACCGAGGTGGTCGAGGGCGACATCCTGGAGGCCGGCCCGCTGCGCATCGAGGTCGTGCACGCCGAACACAAGGCCGGGCGCGGGCCACACACCAGGCTGACCGCGTCACCGGTCGGGTACATCGTCGACACCGATCAGACCGGTGAGCACCAGGGCACGCGCATCTACTTCCCGGGCGACACCGACCTGTTCGACGGCATGGGATCGTTCGACGACGTCGACCTCGCGCTGTTGCCGATCTGGGGTTGGGGCTCGACGCTCGGGGTCGGCCATCTCGACCCGCCACGGGCTGCCGAGGCCGCCCTGCTGATCGACCCGGGCCTGGTCGTCCCCATCCACTGGGGCACCTACGCACCCGAGGACGGCCGCCGCGGCCTTCCGAAATGGTTCACGAACGCCCCCGATCTGTTCATCGAGGCGATGGGAGCGACCGGCCAGACCGACCGTCTCCGGGTGCTCTCCCCCGGCGACACCATCACCCTCTGAGCCCGTCAGTCTCCGTTTGCGTCAGGATTTCTGAGGCGCAGCCCTCAGAAATTCTGACGCAAACGTGGATTTGGCGCCCGCGGCCGGGCTTGGTCGGGGCGTCACCAGGTGTCGATGTTGGGGCGGCGCGGCGACGAGTCGCGCCAGTGCGTCTGGGGAGCGGAGTCGAGGAGCCGCGCGATCCAGCGCCTGGTGTCGGCCGGGTCGATCACGTCGTCGATCTCGAAGTGCGTCGCGACGCTCAGCGCCTTGCCGTGCTCGTACATCCGGTCGACCATCTCCCGGAACAACGCGTCGCGTGTCGCGTCGTCGACCGCGGCCTCGAGCTCCTTGCGGTATCCGAGCCGGACGGCGCCCTCCAACCCCATGCCGCCGAACTCGCCGGTCGGCCAGGCGAGACAGGCCAGCGGTGCCTTCGTCGAACCGCCCATCATCGCCTGCGCGCCGAGCCCGTACGCCTTGCGCGTCACGATCGACACCATGGGCACCGACACGTTCGCACCGGTGACGAACAGCCGGCTGCAGTGACGCACGAGCGCCGTGGCCTCGACGTCCGGGCCGACCATCATCCCCGGCGTGTCGACGAGCGTGACGATCGGCAGGCAGAACGCGTCGCACAGCTGCAGGAACCGGGCCGCCTTGTCGGCACCGTCGGAGTCGATCGCACCGGCGAGGTGGGTCGGATTGTTGGCGACCACACCGACCGGCCGACCTTCGAGGCGCGCCAGCGCGGTGATCATGCCGACGCCGAACTCGCGACGGAGTTCGAGCACCGAGCCGACGTCGAACAGCGCATCGATGGCGCGGTGCATGTCGTACGCCCGCAGCCGGTCGACGGGGACGACGTTGCGGATCTCCTCGTCGGGCGCCGCCTCCCACGCCAGGGTGCGGCCCTGGAAGTACGACAGGTACTGCTTCGCCGCGGCGATGGCCGCGGCCTCGTCGGCCACCACGATGTCGACGACACCGTTGGCGCGTTGGACCTCGATCGGGCCGATCTCGGTCGGCTCGTACAGGCCGAGCCCGCCACCCTCGATCATCGCCGGACCGCCCATCCCGATGTTCGAGTCCTCGGTGGCGATCACCACGTCGCAGCAGCCGAGGATCGCCGCGTTGCCGGCGAAGCAGTAGCCGGCGTTGACCCCGACGAGCGGGACGGTGCCCGACAGTTCGCCGAACCAACGGAACGCGAGGCAGTCGAGGCCGCTGACGCCGATGCCGTCGGTGTCGCCGGGTCGACCACCGCCGCCCTCGGTGAGGAACACGATCGGCAGCCGCAACTGTTCGGCGAGTTCGAACAGCCGGTCCTTCTTGCGGTGGTTCTGTGTGCCCTGGGTGCCGGCGAGCACCGTGTAGTCGTACGACATCGCCACCACCCCGGTGTGCACCGGTGCGCCGGACGGTGCGTCCTCGAACAGTGCCGCGTTGGCCGTGCCGACACCACCGACGAGGCCATCGGCGGGCGTGTTCTCGATCAGATCGTCGAGCGAACGCCGCCGGCGTTGCGCGGCGATCACGAGTGGTCCGTACTCGACGAACGAGCCGTCGTCGACAAGGTCGGTGAGGTTCTCGCGAGCCGTCCGTCGTCCCCGTTGCCGTCGCCGCTCGACCGCCGCCGGCCGGTGCGCGTCGAGCCCTCGTTCGTGCCGCTCGACGACCGCGGCGAGGTCGGCGCGCTCCGCCACCGCGACGTGCTCGCCCGCCGCGCCATCACTGGGCCCGACGGCCGCGCCCGGCGCGTCGCCCGGAACCTCGCCGTCGGGCCGGACCGATTCGTCGAGGATGATCAGGCGCTCACCGACGACCACTGCGCTCCCGACGGCGGCGAGCACCTCGTCCACCGTGCCCGCCTGCGGTGCGACGACCTCGTGGTGCATCTTCATCGACTCGATCAGGGCGAGCACGTGACCTCGATCGACCGCGGTGCCCCGCTCGACGAAGACCCCGACGATCGTGCCCTGCAACTCCGATGTCACCGCAACAGCCATCCGACTGGTCTAGCCGACGGGCCTGGTCATTCTTCTCGTTCGGACCGCCGTTGGTACGGGGTGATCGACTGTTCACCCATCACGAGTTCGGCGGCGACGGCGGCGAACAGGGCCGGCACGATGAAGCCTGGTTGTCCCGTCGTCTCGGCCACGAACACCACCGCCGCGAGCGGAACGCGGTAGCCAGCGCCGAGGAACGCGGCCATCCCGAGGATCACGTACAGCGTCGGGTCGGACGGGTTGACGATGTCGCCCACCGCTCGACCGACGAGCGCGCCGCCGACCACGAGCGGGATGAACAGCCCACCGACGCCGCCGCCCGCCGTGATGGTGGCCGTGGCGACGCAGCGGATGGCGAACACAGCCGCCAGCAGCCAGATCGCGTTGTCCTTGCCGAGCCAGGCGATCGTCGGGTAGTTCCCGAGGGTGAGGCTCTCGCCGGTGAGGAGGCGGGTGATGACGAACAACACGATCGACACGGCCGCCGCGATCGGGACACGGACGGCGATCGGCCGTACCGTGGAGGCCTTCGCCCTGCGGATGAGGTACGCGAACCCGCGCGCCCCGACGGCGCAGGCGATCCCGACCAGCACGGCGCCGAGCAGGTCCTTGTAGGCGAATTCGAGCGCGACGGTTGTCGTCGAACACGAAGATCGGGCTGGTGCTGCTGAGCGCGGCGAACACGAGATAGCCCGAGGCACTCGCGACGAGCGCCGGCACCAGCATCCGGCGCGCCATCTGGTCGCGGAACGGGACTTCCAGGGCGAAGATCGCTCCTGTAGCCGGCGCCTTGAAGATCGCCGACACGCCTGCCGCCGCACCCGCCACGAGCAGCGTGCGGTGGTCCGCTCCCTTGAACGCCGCCGGGAGCCGCCGCTGGATCATGGCGCCGAGTGCCGAGCCGCCGTACATCGACGGACCTTCGAGACCCATCGGACCACCGAAGCCCAGGGTGACCACCGCCGCCATGATGCGGCCGACGAAGGCACGGGGTCGAATCGGGTACTCAGGGTCGTGGAACGCCCGCAGGTACTCGTCCGATGTCGCCGAGGAGGCCCGGCCCCCGAACGTGTGCAGGCAGATCGCGGCGAGCACCAGACCTATCCCGGGGGCGATCGCGCCGAACCACAACGGCGCCTCCAACACGCGCTCGAGCATCACCTCGGTGACGACGTATTCGAAGAATCGCACGAGCAGTCCGGTCAGGGCGCCGGTGACCGCCGCGAGGAGCACCACCTCGCGTGACCGCCGGACGAGATGGCGAAACTCCTGGGTGCGGGCGTCGAAGCTCGTGGCGCGGAACCGCTCCACGCTCCGAGTCCACACGAAGCGCCACTGTAGGTCGCTCCCCGCCGGCGACGTACGATCCACCGCCATGGCACGAGTGGTCGTCACGGGCGGAGCAGGTTTCTTGGGATCGCACCTCTGTCGTGCCCTCCTCGATCGAGGTGACGAGGTCGTGGCGATCGACAACCTCGTCTCCGGCTCGGTCACCAACATCGAGGAACTGTTCGGTACGGGCGGCTTCACGTTCGTCGAACACGATGTCAGCAACTACATCTGGGTGCCCGGCGGCGTCGACGCGGTGATGCATCTCGCCAGCCCGGCGAGCCCGGTCGACTTCGAGCGCATCCCGATCAAGATCCTCAAGGTCGGCAGCCTGGGTACCCACAATGGCCTCGGCCTCGCACTCGCCAAGGGCGCCAAGTTCTTCCTCGCCTCGACCTCCGAGGTGTACGGCGACCCGCTCGTGCATCCCCAGCCCGAGGACTACTGGGGCAACGTCAACCCGATCGGCATCCGCGGTGTGTACGACGAGGCCAAGCGCTTCGCCGAGGCGATGACCATGGCGTACCGCCGCCAACACGGCCTGGACGTGCGCATCGTGCGGATCTTCAACACCTACGGCACACGGATGAGACCCGACGACGGGCGGGCGGTGTCGAACTTCCTCGTGCAGGCGCTGCGCGGCGAACCGATCACGATCTACGGCGACGGCTCACAGACCCGGTCGTTCACCTACGTCAGCGACGAGATCCGCGGGTTCCTCGCGCTGCTCGACTCCGATGTGGACACGCCCACCAACATCGGCAACGACAACGAGTTCACGATCCTCCAACTCGCCGAGATGGCGATCGAGGTCACGGAGTCGAAATCGCAGATCGTCCACCTCCCGCTGCCGGCCGACGATCCGACGCAACGCAAGCCCGACCTCACCAAGGCCCGCACGTTGCTCGGCTGGGAACCCACGGTGCAGCTCCGCGAGGGCCTGACACTGACGGCCGAGTACTTCCGCTCACGACTCGAGTGAACATGTCACGAAGGGTCTGACCCTTCGTGACTGTGTTCAGCGGCGGCCGACGCCGTCGTACTCGAAGCCCGCTTCGCGGACGAGCACCGGGTCGAGCAGGTTGCGGGTGTCGACGATCGTGACGCCGGGTCGAACGGTCGCCGCCAACGCCGCGAGATCGACCTTGGCGAAATCGGGCCATTCCGTGAACACCGCGATCACGTCGGCACCCGCGCCCACCGCGAGCATGTCGTCGACGAGTTCGATGCCGGCGAGCGTGGTCTGCTGATGGGGCGACAGTTCGCCGCGCACGGTCGGGTCGTACGCCACCACTCGCGCCCCGAGCCGGCGGAGTTCGGCGATGATCGCCAGTGCGGGTGACTCGCGGAGGTCGTCGGTCCCGGCCTTGAACGTGAGGCCGAGCGCACCGACCGTGATCCCGGCGAGGTCGGCGGCCTGGTGAGGTTCGACGCCGCGCCCGACGGCGCTCGCGATCTTCGTGACCATGCGCTCGAGCTGCTCGTCGTTGACGTCGATGACGCCGCGCATCATCGTGAAGTTGTAGCCGTGCTCCTCGGCGATCTTGACGAGGGCCCGGGAATCCTTCGGGAAACAGCTGCCACCCCAGCCGGGGCCGGGGCTGAGGAACTGGCGGCCGATCCGATTGTCGGAACCGATGCCGTCGACGACCGCGGCGACGTCGGCCCCGACCGCCTCGCACATGGCTGCCACCGCGTTGACGAACGAGATCTTCATCGCCAGGAAGCCGTTGGCGGCGTACTTGATCGTCTCGGCCGACGCCGGGTCGGTGATCAGGATCGGTGCGTCGACGCTGACATACAGGTCGGCGACGCGCTCGGCGGCGCCGCGATCGGCACTGCCGATCACCACCCTGTCGGGCGAGAGGAAGTCGCTGACCGCCGTTCCCTCACGCAGGAATTCGGGGTTCGACACGACGAACACGTCGGGGCGCTGCAGCGCCGCTTCGACGACCACGGTGGAACCGACCGGGACCGTCGACTTGTTGACGACCACGGCGCCGGGCTTGAGCACGGGAGCGATCTGACGAGCGGCCTGTTCGATGTACGACAGGTCGGCGCTGCCGTCGTCGCCCTGCGGCGTCGGCACGCAGAGGAACACGATGTCGGCGTCGCGAGCCGCCTCCTCGGCGCCGAGCACGAACGTCAGCAGGCCGGCCGCTCGACCGGCGTCGACCACGCTCGCCAGACCGTCCTCGACGATCGGGATCACGCCGTTGTTCAGCATGTCGACCTTGCGCTGATCGACGTCACCGCAGGTCACACGGTGCCCGAGATGGGCGAAGCAGGCGCCGGTCGTGAGGCCGACGTATCCGGTACCCACCACGCCGAGTCGAATCACGGGCTGTCTGAGACATCTGGTCGATTCTACCCGTGCCACGCGAGCGCCGAGACCAGGATGGAGACGATCAGCGTGACAGCCGCGGGAACTACCCTGCGCAGACGATGTCTGCCCTCGCGTCGATCCTTCTTGCGGCGGTGGCGGCACCCGCGCAGATCGATCCCGAGGTCATCGATGCGTGCGGCGAGGACCCTGGCAACCTCTGCGAGTGGGTCTACGACCAGACCGGCAACCAGACGCTGGCCAAGCTCAGCGACTGGCTGGTCGGCACGCCGCTCACGGTGCTGTGCATCGTGGTCGGCGCATGGATCCTCGCCCATCTGGCGCGCCGCTACCTCGGTCGCGTCGTGCACGGTGTGATGCTGCGCCAGAACTCCTTGCCGGCGAAGCAGCTCAGCCGTGTCGGGATCGGCGACGGGGAGCAGTTCGACCCGCGACTGGAGGCCCGTGCGGCATCGATCTCCGGCGTCGTCGGAGGCACTGCCGGCGTGATCATCTGGGTGATCGCGCTGATCACCGTGCTCGGCGAACTCGGTATCGACCTCGGCCCGCTGATCGCCGGAGCCGGCATCGCGGGGATCGCCCTCGGCTTCGGTGCCCAGAGCATCGTCAAGGACTTCCTCGCCGGTCTGTTCGTGCTCATCGAGGACCAGTACGGCATCGGTGACTCGGTCGACCTCGGTGAGGCGTCGGGAACCGTGCAACAGATCAGCTTGCGGACGACCGTGTTGCGTGCCCAGGACGGGACCGTCTGGCACGTTCCGAACGGCGAGGTGATGCGCGTCGGCAACAAGTCGCAGATCTTCTCCGTGGCGATCGTCGACGTGACGGTCGCCTATTCGAGCGACATCGACCACGTGAAGGCGGTGATCCTGCGCAGCGCGACCGACATGTGCGAGTCCGACGAGTGGCGTGCCGACGTCCTCGAACCACCGGATCTGCTCGGCGTCGAGGCCTTTGCCAGCATCGGGGTCACCGTGCGCACCCTGGTGAAGACCACGCCCGGCAAGCAATGGGCGCTCCAACGCGCCCTCCGCGAGGGCATCAAGTCAGCGCTCGACGAAGCAGGAATCGAAATCCCTGCCCAACGCCTGCAGTAGTCGCGCCGGACCGATGAATGTCACAATGATGCTGATGAAGAGTACGGAGGTGGATCAGCGCTGATGGTGTTCGCTCCGGCACCGTCGACGGTGCTCCTCGTGCTCAGCGCGCTCATCGTCATCGCCGGCTTCGTCGCCCTCGCCATCGTCGAGCAGCGCGTCGCCCCACCGCGGCCGCGGGCCGCGCCGCGCGCCGGCGCACTCCGCAGCGAGCCGCCCGGCATCGTCAACATGTTGACGAACGACGCCACGCTGACCGCCGCCGGCTTTCGCGCCACGGTGATCGATCTGGCCGCCCGCGGGTGGCTGCGCATCCTCCCACCCGACGAGGAGGACGAACTCGCCCGGGTCCGCCCTGCGGCCACGGCCTTCCAGGGCGATTCGCTGCTCCCCCACGAACGTCTCGTGCTCCAGCACGTGCTGGCCCGCTACACGTCCGAACGGCCGATCCCTGCCCGCTATCTCGCCGTCGACATCCGCGGCGCGTGGTGGCACCGATTCGGCCGGCTCGTCGCCGACGAGGCCGTGCGGCGCGGCCTGTTGCGGCGCCGTTGGACGTGGAAAGACCTCGCCGCCCCGGCCGCGCTGGCCGTGGTCGGACTGCTCGTGTGGTGGTGGTCGGCGGCGAGCGGCGACGATTCCGTCGCCGTGATCGATTCGATCGGACGTCGGGTCGCGGGCGTGGCCGTGCTCGTCGCGGCGATCGCCCTCGCGGCCAAGGTGGTCGAACACGTTCGCCGCCCACAATTGACGCACACCGACGAAGGCGTCGTCGCCACCGAACGCTGGCTGGCGGTCCGGGCCCGGCTGGTCGAGGCCGACATGGCGTCGATCCCTCCGAGTTCGATGGAGACCGGCGACCGGCGGCTCGCCTACGCCACGGCGATGTGCGTCGCCGAGGCGGCGAGCGTCGAACTCCCGCTCGCCCGCGAGGACCACTATCGGGCGTGGAGCGCGATGGGCGGCGAAGCTCGGCTCGTCCGTATCCGCTATCCGCATCGCCTCGGGTACGGGATGCAGCCGTTCTCGGCGGTCGGCGTCGGGTTGATCCTCACGTTCGGCGGGATCTGGGCCGGACGATTCTTCGCCGACGTCGCGCACGGCAACGCGCTCGAATCGATCTACGAACGGTTCCCCGAGCAGACCGATCTGATCGCCGACATCGCGACCGGGTTGACCGCGCTCGCCTGGCTGCCGATCCTCGCGGGGTTGCTGATGGCGATCGGTGGCGCGGCCGACGGCTTCGCCACGGTCAATCGGACCGGGATCGTGCTGCGCGCCCGGCGGCCCGTGGAGGTGAGCCCGCTCCCCACGGCGCTGCGCCGGCGGCTCGAGCGCGACCGTTACAGCCTCTTCATCGCCGTCGACGACGGCACGGACGACACGATCCAGGCCTGGCGGTGCTCCGAGCGCACGGCGGTCCCGCAGGGCGCCCGCGCGACGATCAACGCCACGCCATTCCTGGGCCACGTCCGCTCGGCCGCCCCCGTCGGCCACCGCCTGGTCGACTGAGCCCGACCACATCCACCCACCCCGAAAAATGGAGCAGATGTCGCGCTCGAGCGCGACATCTGCTCCATTTCGATCGGATGACGGTCAGGTGGCGAGGTCGGCGGTGCGACGGATCTCGGTCGTGAGGTCGGCCCAGCGCGGGCGGGGCAGGTCGTGGCCCATGTCGGGATACATGATGAGCCGGGCGCCGGGCACGGCGCGTGGCCGTGGCGACGCCACCGCTCGGCCGCACGAGCGGGTCGACGAGCCCGTGGACCACGAGCGTGGGCACCTTCACGCGCCGCAGTCCCGCCGTGCGGTCGGGGCCGGCCATGATGGCGGTGGTCTGACGGGCGGTGCCCTCGGGCCGGAAGCTGCGCTCCAACCCGCGCTTCGCGAGCAGGCGTTGCTCGGACTCGTCGAAGTGCGGGCCCGAGACCAACCGGAACGTCGCCACCGACCGTTCGATCGCCGTCTCGCGGGTCGGCGCACCGAGCCGGGCGAGCTTGGGCAACAACTTCAGCGCGATCTTGCCGTGCCGGCGGTCGCCGGTGTGCGACATGATCGACGTGAGCGAGCGCACCCGGCCGGGGTGTTCGATGGCGATGGTCTGGGCGATCATGCCGCCCATCGAGATGCCGACCACGTGCGCGGACTCCACCGCCAGCGCATCGAGCAGCCCGACCGCGTCGGCCGCCATGTCGGTGAGCCGGTATTCGGACTTGACCTTGCGCCGGGCCAACGAGCGGAGCACCGCCTTGACCTGGCTCGGCGCCTCCCAGGTGAACTCGGTGGACAGACCGATGTCGCGGTTGTCGAACGTGATCACCCGGAATCCGGCGGCGACGAGACCGTCGACGAACTCGTCCGGCCAGTCGATCAACTGGCCGCCGAGACCCATCACGAGGAGCAGCGGTTCGCCGTCACCCCGCGATTCGTACTCGATGGTGATTCCGTTGGCATCGATCGCAGGCATCGCAGCAGCATGTCACGGGACCTGCCACAGACCTGCCTTCAGATACGCACCCTCCGGGAAGGTGACCGGGTGGTCGATGTCGTGCCCGGTGCGGCGTGATCTCGCGCAGCGGACGATCGGCGCCCGCCGCGGCGCGCTCGACCGCCTCGAAGAAGTCGGCCGCCGGAACCCGGCTCGAGCACGAAGCCTGCACGAGCACCCCACCGGGCGCGACGAGCCGAACGGCGTCGCGGGTCAACCGTGCGTAGGCCCTGAGGGCTCCCTCGACGTTCGACTGGCGCTGGGCGAACGAGGGCGGGTCGATGACGACCAGCCCGAAGCGACGATCCTGCCGACCGAGATCGGACATCACCTCGAAGGCGTCGCCGACCCGCGTGTCGTGGGCGCAGGCCTGCACCGCCTCGAGCGTCCGATTCCGTTCCATGTTGCGCCCGGCGGCGGCCAGCGTGGGTGCCGACAGGTCGACGCTCAGCACCGACCGGGCGCCGCCGGCGGCGGCGTGCACGCTGAATCCGCCGCTCGCCGCGAACACGTCGAGCACGTCGATGCCTGCCGTCATCGCTCCGACCAGCATCCGGTTCGCCCGTTGGTCGAGGAACCAGCCGGTCTTCTGGCCGTGTCGCACGTCCGCCTCGAACGCGAGGCCGGCCTCACGGAACACGACTGCGTCATTCGCCAGCTCGCCGGCGATCACGTCCCCGTCGGCCAGTCCGAACGTTTCGCCGCGTGCCACCGTCCGCGCCAGCCGCAGCACCACCGCGGTCGTCGGCACCGTCGCGCCGGCGACATCGAGCAGGGCGCGCACGACGGCGGCGAGGTGCGGGAACCACGCGGCCGAATAGACCTTGACGACCATCACATCCGCATACCGGTCGACGACCAGGCCGGGCAGGCCGTCGTTCTCGCCGTTGATCACGCGGTAGCCGAGTTCGGAGGCGTCGGCCGCGTCGACGAACGGCGCCCGACGGTCGAGCGCCCGGGCGATCGACGTTCGCCACCACGACTCGTCGATCGTCGCCGGCGCACCGTGGTGCAGCACCTTGATGCGGATCGGCGACGCGGGGTCGAACAGGCCGATCGCGGCGAACGCTCGCCGTTGATCGAACACGACGGCCAGATCGCCGGGCCCGCCCCCCTCGTTGATCGACGTGATCGAGTCGGCGAAGATCCACGGGTGGCCGGCGCGCACGTGGCGGAGGGCATCGGGCGTGACCCGCACCGCCAGCCGCCGAGCCGACGGTGACGGCAGCGCATCGAGGATGGGATCGACGGGGACGTCGGACACGTTCCAAGGACTAGCACGGTTGTAGCCGATTCGGTTCGTTCCGGCCCCGACCCCGAACGAACCGTGTTCGTTCCGGCCCCGACCCCGAACGAACCGAACGAACCGGTTCGCCAGGTGAACGCTCGATGAAGCAGCGCGCGCCGTACCGGAACGTCACGTACTGTCGGGTCGGATGGAACAGATTCGACGTGTGGCGATCAGCACCGGCGGCGGCGATGCGCCGGGGTTGAACGCGGTGATCCGTTCGGTGACGCTGGCGGCACTCAACCGCGGGTGGGACGTGGTCGGAATCCGCGACGGCTTCAACGGCCTGCTCTTTCCCGACGACTACGACGGCGACGGACTCATCGAGCTCGGTCGCGAGTCCGTGCGCGGGATCTCGCACCTCGGCGGCACCATCATCGGCTCGACCAACAAGGGCAACCCGACGGCGTACCCCGTCCAGCAGGACGACGGTTCGTGGATCGAGGTCGATCGCACCCACGAGCTGCTCGGTCGCTTCGACGAGGCCAGGATCGACGCCCTCGTCACGGTCGGCGGTGACGGCTCGCTCACCATCGGGCATCATCTGTTCCGCCACGGGCTGCGGGTGATCGGCGTGCCGAAGACGATCGACAACGACCTCGACAAGACCACGGCGACGTTCGGGTTCGACACCGCCGTCGGCTTCGCCACCGAGTGCATCGACCGGCTCTTCTCGACGGCCACGTCCCACGGCCGCGTCATCGTCGTGGAGGTCATGGGTCGCTACGCCGGGTGGATCGCCCTGCACTCGGGGATGGCCGCCGGCGCGCACTGCATCCTCATCCCGGAAATTCCGTACTCCCTCGTGCCGATCGCGGCCACGATCCGAGCAACGCGAGCTGCGCGGTGCGAAGTTCTCGATCGTGGTGGTGGCCGAAGGAGCCGTACCCGTCGACGGCGAGGTGTCGACCATCGGCAAGGCGATCGGTCAGGCCGTGCAACTCGGTGGCGTCGGCGGCAAGGTCTCCGCCGAACTGGAAGTGCTCACCGGCAAGGAGGCCCGCACGGTGGTGCTCGGCCATCTGCTGCGGGGCGGCTCGCCCACGTCGGTCGACCGGCTGCTCGGGCTCCGCTTCGGCGCCGCCGCGGTGCGGGCGCTCGAGGAGGGCCGCAACGGGGTGATGGTCGCGCTCGACCCACCCAACGTCACCTACGTGCCGCTCGACGAGGCGACGAACCGGATGAAGAGCGTCCCGCCGGACTGCGACACGATCCTCACCGCCCGCGACCTCGGCATCAACTTCGGCGATTCGATGCCGCTCTGAAATGAACGGCTGAACGAACGGACGGACGGGCGGTCGGACGCGTTGCCGCGTGACCGTCAGTGTTTGCGGTCGATCAACGCGAGGCGCAGACCGAGGCCGACGATCACCGCACCGCCGAAACCGCTGAGTACCTCCAGGCGGCGTGGCGACCGGACGAACCACTGCCGGGCGGTACCCGCGCCCAGCCCCCAGGCGCTGTCGGACACGAGCGCCACGGCGACGAAGACCAGGCCGAGCACGGCCATCTGCAACGCCCCGGGCGCTCCGCCGTGGTCGACGAACTGGGGCAGGATCGCCGCGAAGAACACGATCGTCTTGGGATTCGACGATCCGACCGCGAACCCGTCGATCAGCAACGACCGGGTCGATCGGGCGACGACGGGTGACGGGTCGACGGCGGACGCGTCGCGGCGGTGTCGGAAGGTCTGCACCCCGAGCCAGACGAGGTAGGCGGCACCGAGCAGTTTGATCGCGGTGAACACGGCGATGGAACGTTCGACGATCGCCCCGACGCCCACGGCGACGAGGAGCACCTGCGTGTACGCCCCGGCGGCGTTGCCGAGCACCGTCACCAACGCGGCGCGACGCCCGTGCGACACGGCACGGCTCACCACGAACATCACGCTCGGGCCCGGGATGATGATGATCGCGAACGCCACGGCGGCGAATCCGACGAGTGACGAAGTGGGAGGCACGTTGGTATTGAAGCCGTTGAAGCGCCCGAACCGACGCGCAATTTCGACCGCGGAGGGACATGTACAGTTCCGCTCACAACGAGCGGTGCTCCCCCAGATAGGTCGTCATGGCGAAGAAATCCAAACCGATCCCCGAGTTCCACCATGCCGCGGCCGCACGCGCCCGACGCGAGGAGGGCCAGGACCGGCGAGCAATCGTCCCGCTGGAATCGCACGCTTCGGTGCCCTCCGGTCGAGAAGACGCGATGGACATCATCACCGCGCAGGACTCGTCGCGATTGCCCAACCTCGTTCCGATCCGCCACGGCCGGATGAGCGTCTCGCCGTTCACGTTCTACCGTGCCACGGCAGCGGTGATGGCCTCCGATCTCTCCCGCACACCGACCACCGACCTGACGCTGCAGATCTGCGGAGACGCCCACCTGTCGAACTTCGGAGTCTTCAGCGGCCCTGACCGGCGGCTCGTGTTCGACCTCAACGATTTCGACGAGACACTGGCCGGCCCGTTCGAATGGGACGTGAAGCGGCTCGCCGCGAGCATCACCGTCGCCGGCCGCCACAACGACTTCAAGGAGAAGGAGATCAGGCGGGCCACCCGATCCGCCGTCACGGCCTACCGCGAGGGCCTCGAACGGCTGTCCCACATCGCACCGCTGGCGCTCAACTACATCAGGGTCGAGATCGAGCCGGTCATCCAGTCGCTCAAGGATCCGACCATGCGCAAGCGCGCCGACAAGGTGTCGCAGAAGGCGCAGCTGCGCGACAGCATCTCGGCGGTCGGCAAGCTCACCGAGATCGTCAACGGACGACACCAGATCGTGTCGCGCCCGCCGCTGATCATCCGGCTCGACGAGCAGCTCGCGGCCACCGGCTCGAAGGAGATCCAGGACTTCTTCGGCTCGTATCTGTCCACGCTGCCCCACCACCGCCAACACCTGCTCAGCCGCTACGCCGTCGTCGACGTCGCCCACAAGATCGTCGGTGTCGGCAGTGTCGGCACGCGCTGCATGATCGTGTTGCTCGAGAGCGGCGACGGGCACCCGCTGTTCCTCCAGTTCAAGGAAGCCGGCCCGTCGGTGCTCGAGCCCTATTGCGGCGACAGCCCGTATTCCGAGCACGGGGAACGCGTCGTCCAGGGTCAGCGCCTGATGCAGACCACCGGCGACATCTTCCTCGGCTGGTCGCAGCTGCATCGCGAAGGGCTGACGACCGACTTCTACTTCCGGCAGTTGTGGGACGGCAAGGGCTCGTTCGACCCGGAAGGGATGCGTCCGGCGGGCTTCGAGCTCTACGCGGCCGTGTGCGGCGACACGTTGGCCCTCGCGCACGCTCGATCGGGTGATGCGTCGATGATCTCGGGTTACCTCGGCACCGACTCGACGTTCGACGAGGCCGTCACCGACTTCTCCAGTGGCTACGCCGACATCATCGAGGCCGATCACGGCGTGCATGCCGCGGCGATCGCGTCGGGCCGGATCGAAGCGATCCGCGACATCTGACGCGGGTATCGCAGGTCAGGGGGCGGCGTTCGGCTCCGGCGCGCTCTCCATGGGGAGCATCCCTCGCTGGTCGAGGACGAAGAGGAACCCGATCGCCGGGAAGACGAAGAGCACGGCGAGGACGGTGGCGACGAGCACCGCGGCGATCGTGCCCGACGGAGCGGCGGCCGCGTCGACGGTGAGCGTTTCGGGAAGGATGTAGTCCCACTGGGCGACCCCCCATCCGACGATCACCGCGGCGACCGCGCCGACGGCCGCGAGCCGGGCGCCGCGATGGTTGGCGCGGAGCAACAACACCAACGAGCCGGCCCCGCACACGGCCGACACGATCACGAGGGGCAGCGCGCGTGACGTCAGGCCGTCGAACAGGTACTCGGCGTCGGACGCCAGCACGAAGATGCCGACGAACGCCACCACCCCGGCGACGGCCGCGGCGACGAGGGCTCGGATCCTGAAGTACTCGATCATCGCGGCGTCGGCGAGTCGCCGAGCGTCCCAGACGAGGTAGACGGCGGCGAGGTACGCGCAGGCACACACGGCGAGCACGCCTCCCAGGATCGAGGTCGGGTTGACCCAGCTGTCCCAGGGGTCGCCCGCCACGCCGCCGGCAGGCACGCGGCCGGACGCGATCGCGCCGGCGATGGCGCCGAAGCAGTACGGGACGATCACCGACGAGAGCGCGAAGACCGCGCCGAACGCCCGACGCTGCCGCGTGCGCGAGCACCGCCTTGCGGAACGCAAAGCTGGCACCGCGCAGCACGATGCCGAACGCGGCGATCGTCAACGGGACGAACAGCGTCAGGGTGATCGACGCGTACGCCTCGGGAAAGGACGTCCAGAGCACGACGAAGACGAAGATCAACCACACGTGGTTCGCCTCCCACACCGGGGCGATCGAGTGGTCGATCACCGCGCGGGGACGACCACCGCGGTGTGTGCCACCGGCGACGAGGTCCCAGAACCCGGCACCGAAGTCGGCTCCGCCGAAAATGGCGTAGCCGAGGATGCCGATGAACAGCACGACGGCGGCCGCCGTGCTCACGTCGGTACCTCCTGCGGTTCGCGGCCAGTCTCCGGTTGCGTGTCGGGATACGGCTCGGGCACGCTCGACGGCCCGTACGGGACGTCGTCCTCGCCGTAATCGTCGGTCTCGCCGGCCTCCTCGTTGCGGCGGAAGCGGCGGCTCATGCTGCGCAGCACGTAGACGGTGGTGCATGCCAGCGCGGTGTACAGCAGGATGACGCCGATGAAGGTCACCCAGACGCCGGTGTTCCCGGTGGCCGCGTCCTCGACCTTCATCAGGTTGTAGACGATCCACGGTTGTCGGCCGACCTCGCTGACCACCCACCCCGCTTCCATCGTGATGACCGCGAGCACCCCGGCCGTCGACG
Source organism: Ilumatobacteraceae bacterium (assembly GCA_963752815.1). GTDB lineage: Bacteria > Actinomycetota > Acidimicrobiia > Acidimicrobiales > Ilumatobacteraceae > Sva-07. Next base: position 52,326 of record CAVVZI010000016.1, read on the forward strand.
CGATGTACAGGAACAGTTTGCTCTGCGGCATGTCCTTGCGGAAGATCCACGTTGCCCAGTACCAGATGGCGAGCAGGAACAGCAGCGTTCCGAGACCGACCATGACGTCCCACGCGAGGTGGACGACGTTCACCTCGCGAATCGTCGGCCGATCCTCCTCGGGGAACGAGTTGAGCCCCTGGATCACCGTGGCCGTGCCGTCGGTCGGATCGGAGAGCCACGAGGCCAAGCCGGGGATGGCGATGCCGCCCACGACCTCGCCGTCCGAGTTCAGGTGCCCGAACAACGTCTCGGGCACATCGTCCGTCGTCTCGGGCACCAACTCGATGGCGGCGAACTTCATCGGCTGGTTGTTGTAGACCCACGCGTGCGAGCGATGTCGCCGACGCCCATCTGGATCGGAATGGCGATCGCCGCGACGGTGAACGGGATCAGGAAGCCCAGCCGGTGGTACCGGTCACGGCGGCCGCGCAGCATGCCGACCGCGTAGACCGACGAGATGAGGAACCCGCCGACGACGTAGGCGGCGACCACCATGTGGGCCGCCATCAATGGCATCGCGTCGTTGAAGATCACCCCCCAGGGGTCGACATCGACGATGTCGCCGGCACTGTTCAGCGTGAATCCGGACGGCTCGTTCATCCAGGCGTTCGCGGCGACGACCGACACGCTGCCCAGCACCCCGGTGATCACGATCGGCACACCCATCCAGAAGTGCGTCCACGGCTTCAGCCGCGTCCAGCCGAAGATGTAGATCGACACGAAGATGGCCTCGGTGAAGAAGAACAGGCCCTCGAAGGCGAACGGGACGCCGAACGCGTCGCCCCACTGCCCCATGAACCGCGGCCACAGCAGGCCGAACTCGAAGCTGAGGCACGGTGCCGGTGACGGCGCCCGACGGCGAACGTGACCGCCATGTACTTCGACCATCGCTGGGCCAGCAGCAGCGCAGTCGGCGTCGTCGTGCTTGATCGCCTTGTAGTTGGCGATCAGCGTCATCAGTCGCCCACGACACGCCGAGCGGCACGAGGATGATGTGGAACGCCAGCGTGAACGCCATCTGCGACCTGGCCCACGGCACCGGGTTCACCGCGAGCAGCGACGCAGTCGTGGCGAGCATCGGTCGCTCATTGAGCCCAGCCGAGTCGTCCGAGCATCAGCCGGTTCGGCGAACCGATCGTCCGATGTGGCCGATGACGGCCGTGTCGTCCGTTCGGTCTACGGTGGCCCTCGTTCGCTGGCGAGATAGCCCGCTCACCTCGTCCACTCTCGGTCGGAGCGCACATGCCCAACGAAGCACAGCCCCTGACCGTCACCGTCGACCGGCCAGCACCTGCTGACCCACCCGTTGACCAACAAGGGCACCGCCTTCACGATCGCCGAGCGCGACGCGCTCGGGTCTGCACGGACTCCTGCCGACCCACGTCGAGACGATCGAGGAGCGCGCCGCCCGCGTCCGGACGCAGTACGCCCTGCTCGAGACCGATCTCGAGCGACACGTGCTGCTGCGCGACGTGCAGGACTACGACGAGACGCTGTTCCTGCGCCTGTTGCTCGACGACATCACGACGCTGATGCCGATCGTGTACACGCCGGTGGTCGGCGAGGCGTGCCAGAAGTTCAGCATGATCTACCAGCACCATCGTGGGCTGTTCCTGTCGTATCCCGACGCCGACCGGCTCGAGGAGATGTTGCGGTCGATCCCCCACGACGAGGTCGCCGTGATCGTCGTCACCGACGGTGAGCGCATCCTCGGTCTGGGCGACCAGGGCGCGGACGGTCTCGGGATCCCGATCGGCAAGCTGTCGCTGTACTCGGCGTGCGGCGGCATCGACCCGGCCACCACACTGCCGATCGTGCTCGACGTCGGCACGAACAACGAGGCGCGCCGCAACGACCCCGACTACCTCGGCTGGCGGCACGAGCGGATCGTCGGGCCGGACTACGACGCCTTCGTCGACGCGTTCGTCGAGGCCGTGAAGAAGGTCTTCCCGGACGTGATGCTGCAGTGGGAGGACTTCGCCGAGCACCACGCCCATCTCCTGCTCGATCGCTACCGCAACGACCTGTGCACGTTCAACGACGACATCCAGGGCACGGCCACGGTGGCCATGGCCGCGGTGCTGTCCGGGCTGCGCCAGACCGACCGCTCGATCCGTGATCAGAAGATCGTCATCGTCGGTGCCGGATCTGCCGGCTCCGGGATCGCCGAGCAGACTCGTCCTCGCCATGGGGCCGACGGGTTGTCGGATGCCGAGGCGCGGGAGCGGTTCTACCTCGTCGACCGGCCTGGTCTGCTCGACGAGCGACATGGCCGACCTCGAGAAGTTCCAGGTGCCGCTCGCCCAGTCGCCGGACGCGGTCGCCGACTGGACGCGGGCCGATCCGGGGACGACGAGCCTGCTCGACGTCGTCACCAACGCCAAGCCGACCGTGATCATCGGCGTCACCGGCGTGTTCGGACTCTTCACCGAGGACGTCATCCGGGCGATGGCCGCCGGCAACGAGGCGCCGATCATCCTGCCGCTCTCGAACCCCACGTCGCGCGCCGAGGCCACCGCCGAGGACGTGCTCACCTGGACCGACGGCAAGGCGCTCGTCGCCACCGGCAGCCCGTTCAAGCCGGTCGAGCTCAACGGGGTGACGTACACGATCGCCCAGAGCAACAACTCCTACATCTTCCCCGGCGTCGGTCTCGGCGTGCGGGCGTCGAAGGCGACGCGGGTCTCCGACGAGATGTTCATGGCCGCCGCCACCGCCCTCGCCGCCTCCGTGGATGCGCAGAAGCCGGGCGACAGCCTGCTCCCCCCACTCACCGAGGTCCGCGAGGTGAGCCGCAAGATCGCCATCGCCGTCGGCTTGCAGGCGCAGGCCGACGGCAACGCCCCGAGCCACCACGCCCGAGGAACTCGAGCGGCTGATCGACGAAACGATGTGGGACGCCCAGTACCGCCCGTTCGTCTACCAGGCCCCTGACCATCACCCGACCACTGTCCAACCACTCGCAACCAGCCGAACACACACCGGAGACACTCGATGGCCATCGACCTCGTTGAACTACACAGCCGCTCGGCGACAAGGAGAACTCCGCGTTCTTCGAGGAGTACCTCCCCAAGGTGTACGAGCGCCGCGTCGCCAGCGGCCTCGACGAACTCGTCCGCGAGATGGCGGCCGTCGTCGTCCAGGTCGAGCACGGCGACGCCGTCAAGTACATCGCCGAGCTCGCCGTGATGGGCCCGTACCGCCTGATCGACGCCGCGCCTCACCGACACGCACCGGGTGTTCCTGCTGCGCTCGCAGCCCGAGTTCCCGCGCATGATCGTGCTCGAGCCGCTGAGCCACGGCTACGAGGACGAGATCACCCGGTGGAACGAGCTGTACCCGCTGTCGAAGCACAAGCCGAACGCCCGCTACATCGGCGAGGTCTACAAGACGTCGTCCGTCGGTGCGGTGCGCGACGCGCTCGAGCCGCAGAACATCCGCTTCGTGTACCCCGGCGACCAGGAGAACGGCTTCTACTGCCTCGACCACCTCACGTTCACGTTCCTGTCCGACTTCACGTACAACCGGGTCGGGCTACGTCGACGTCGACCTCGACGACCTCGGCGTCGCTCGGCCTCGGCGAGCGGCTCACCCTGTCGCCCGACGATCAGGCGACGCATCGACGCCGCCGCCGAACTGCAGGCGGAGAACGGCATCGGCGGGCTGGTCCTCGGACTCGACCACATGGCCACGCGCATCCTCGCCGGCGAACGCGAGGACGCCATCCTCGAGTACCTCACGATGGTCCCGTACTACTTCTGGGGCGCCTACAACATCACCGAGATGAACTCGTCGACGAACGTGACGAGGAACCCGAACGTGCCCGACGACAAGATGTCGCCGGCCCGGGTGTTCACGGCCAACAACACGCCGTCGTTCGTCAACTCGTTCGACGACGCTGCCGATGCCGACCGAGGACTTCGTCCGCAACTTCGGGCGCCGCATGCACCACATGGCCGTCGCGGTGATCGACGGCCACGTCGCCGACGAGAAGAACGTCGACTACGTCGTGCGCCAGCTCTGCGAGATGGGCACCGACTTCCTCGCCCACGTCGTCGGCGAGTGCAAGGACGAGCCGAACCTCAAGCAGATCTTCTCCAAGAGCTCCGCCCTACTCGCTGCTGATCACCGAGTACGTCGAGCGCTGCCACGGCTACGAGGGCTTCTTCACCCGCGGCAACGTCGCCGCGCTCACCGAGGCCGCGGGCGCGGCGGAACGGTACGAACACGGGCATGTCTTCGACTGAGGCGCGACGCCGCGGCCCATGTCGTCGTCGTCGGCGCCGGGTTCGCCGGCGTCGCCTGCGCCAAGGAACTCGGCGAGGCCGGCGTGTCGGTCACCCTGATCGACAAGAACACGTACCACCAGTTCCAGCCGCTGCTGTACCAGGTCGCCACGGCCCAGCTCGCCCCGGGCGACGTGATGCGCCCGCTGCGCGGTCTGTTCCGCAAGCACGAGACCGTGAACGTCAAGCTCGGCCGAGGTCGTCGTCGATCGACCCGTCGACGCGCGACCGTCACCACGGCCGACGGGCGACACGTTCACCGGCGACCATCTCGTCGTGTCCGTCGGCACCGAGCCGAACTTCTTCGGCGTTCCCGGCGCGGCCGAGCACGCCTTCCCGCTGTACTCGGCGCTCGACGCGGAGAACCTCCGCAACCGGATCCTGCGCCTGTTCGAGGACGCCGATCTCGACCCGAGCCGGCTCGACCAGGGGGCGCTCAACTTCGTGATCGTCGGCGCCGGCGCCACCGGCGTGGAGACAGCCGGAGCCCTCGCCGACATGATCCACGAGGTGATGCCGCGAGCGGTACCACGACCTCGACATCAGCGCCGCGACGATCACGCTCGTCGACCACGGCGACGTCGTGCTCGCGCCGTTCTCCGAGAAGGCCCACGCGTACGCGGCCAAGGCGCTCGACCAAGAAGGGTGTCGAGCTCAAGCTCGGCGCATCGGTCACCGCGGTCGAGGCCGACCGCGCCGTGTTCGCCGACGGCACCCACATCCTCTCCCGCTGCGTCGTGTGGGCCGGCGGACTGAAGGCGCGCGAGATCGGCGGCCTCGAGCAGCTGCCGAACGTCCGCGGGCGGATCAGCGTCGGCGCCGACCTCAGCGTCGACGGGTTCCCCGGCGTGTACGCCGTCGGTGACGGCGCCGCGGTGACCGACCCCGACGGCGACCCGTACCCGCAGCTCGGTTCGGTCGCCCTGCAGGCCGGAGGAGCGGTGGCCAAGAGCATCCTCGCCGACGATCGACGGCAAGCCGGCACCCGTCGTTCAAGTACCACGACAAGGGCATCATGGCGATGATCGGCCACGGCGCCGCGGTCGCCGAGATGGGCAAGCACCACCACGAGCTGCACGGCTCGGTCGCCTTCGCCGCCTGGCTCGGCGTGCACGCCTGGCTGCTCAACACCACACCGCGCCCGCATCGACGCGTTCATCAACTGGGCCTGGGACTCGTTCTCCAACAGCCGCGGTCCGGCCATCATCGACGACCCCGACGCGCCGCGCATCGACTGGGGTGGCGACGACCGCGCGGACGACCTCGATGACCCACTCGAATCCACCGCAACAGCAGCAAGGGCAACTTCCTCATGATCGAAAATGCACGTACCAAGGTGTTCTGGGCGATGGTCGTCCTGACCGTCGTCTTCGCCGTCCTGACCGTCGTCCACAGCATCTGGTGGCTGATCGGGGTCGTGATCGCCGGCGCGCTCATGCTCGTCGGCATCTGGGATCTGCACGCAGACGAAGCACAGCCTCCTGCGCAACTATCCGATCGTCGGCGCATGCCCGCTTCCTGCTCGAGGATGCCGGCCCCGAGCTGCACCAGTACCTGGTGGAGAACGACACCGACGGTCGTCCGTTCAATCGTGACACCCGTTCGTTGATGTACCAGCGGGCCAAGAACGTGCCGGACAAGAAGCCGTTCGGCACCGAGCTCGACGTGTACGCCGACGGCTACACGTTCATGATGCACTCGGTGGCGCCGCACCCGATGCCCGCCGATCCGGTCGAGCACCTCCGCGTCACGGTCGGCGGACCGCAGTGCACGCAGCCGTACTCGCTGTCGGTGCTCAACATCTCGGCGATGAGCTTCGGGGCGCTCGGTGCCGCGGCGGTCAAGGCGATGAACACCGGCGCCAAGCTGGGCCGACTTCGCCCACGACACCGGTGAGGGCGGGCTGTCCAAGCACCACCTCGAGCCCGGCGGCGACGTGATCTGGCAGATCGGCACCGGCTACTTCGGGTGCCGCACCCCCGACGGCGACTTCAGCCCCGAGCTGTTCCAGAAGAACGCCGCCCACGACCAGGTGAAGATGATCGAGATCAAGGTGTCCCAGGGCGCCAAGCCCGGGCACGGCGGCATCCTGCCGGGCGCCAAGGTCACCGAGGAGATCGCCGAGGCCCGCCTCGTGCCGATCGGCAAGGACGTCTTCTCCCCCACCTACCACAAGGCGTTCTCGACGCCGCTGCGAGATGATGGGGTTCATCGCCCAGCTGCGCGAGCTGTCCGGCGGCAAGCCGGTCGGGTTCAAGATCTGCATCGGCAACCCGATCGAGTTCATGTCGATCGTCAAGGCGATGCTCGCCACCGACACGTACCCGGACTTCATCGTCGTCGACGGTGCCGAGGGCGGCACCGGCGCGGCGCCGCTCGAGTTCTCCGACTCGCTCGGCACGCCGCTCGTCGAGGGCCTGATGCTCGTCCAGAACACGCTCGTCGGCGCGGGCGTCCGCGCACCGGATGAAGATCGGCGCGAGCGGCAAGCTCGTGTCGGCCTCCGCCATGGCCCGGGCGATGGCGCTCGGCGCCGACTGGTGCAACTCCGCACGCGGCTTCATGTTCGCCGTCGGGTGCATCCAGTCGCAGCGGTGCCACACCAACCGGTGTCCGGTCGGCGTGACCACCCAGGACGACCGGCTGCAGCGGGCGCTCGTGGTGCCGGACAAGGCGACGCGCGTCCACCAGTTCCACAAGAACACCGTCCACGCCCTGGCCGAGATGGTGGCGGCGATGGGGCTCGACCACCCGTCGCAGCTCGGGCCCGAGCCTCATGGTCAAGCGCGTCAACGACTCGATCGTGCAGACGTTCGCCGAGATCTACCCGCACTACGAACTGAACTCGCTGCTCGACGGCACCGCACCGGAGCGCTTCCAGGCACTCTGGGACGTGGCCGACGCCGACGTGTTCTCCCCGCCGGCGCCCCAGATCGTCCGTTGATCGAACCTCGAGCGAAGCGAAGGAGCCGGAGACATGAGCAAGACCGTTGCCGAGGTCCTCGTCGACCAGATGGTCGAGGCCGGGATCAGGAAGGTGTACGGCATCGTCGGTGACTCGGCGAACCCGATCGTCGACGCCTTGCGCCGGCACGAGGCCGACATCACGTTCATCCACGTGCGCAACGAGGAGGCCGGCGCGTTCGCCGCCGGTGCCGACTCGCAGATCTCCGGACTCCCGACGGCCGTGCTCGGCTCGTCCGGCCCGGGCAGCGTCCACCTGCTCAACGGGCTGTACGACTGCCAACGCAACGGCGCCTCGGTGTTCGCCATCGCCACCCACATCCCGAGCGCCGAGATCGGCACCGGCTACTTCCAGGAGACCAAGCCCGCGTTCATCTTCGAGGGCGCCTGCAACTACGTCGGCACGATCGGCTCGGCGAGTCAGGTGCCGCGCGTCTCCGAGCTGGCGATCCAGGCGGCGATCCTCGGCCGCGGTGTCGGGCTCATCATCCTGCCGGGCGACATCGCCGCGGCGGAGGTGCCGAGCGAGGCGATGAACCACCCGATCATCACCCAGCGTCCGGTGATCCGTCCGACCGACGCCGACCTCGATCGCGCCGCGGGCCTGATCGCCAAGGCCGAGAAGATCGTGATCTTCGGCGGTGAGGGCACGCGCAACGCCCGTGCGGAAGTGCTCGAGCTCTCGCGCAAGCTGCTTGGCCCCGATCGGGTACGCGTACCGCGGAAAGGATGTGCTCGAAGCCGACAACCCGAACGCCGTCGGCATGACCGGACTGCTCGGCTGGGGCGGCGCCACCGAGGCGCTCGGCCATGCCGACCTCGTGCTCATGCTCGGCACCGACTTCTTCTACCACGCCTTCCTGCCGGCGCACCCGACGATCATCCAGGTCGACGACAACGCCTCGCACCTCGGGCGTCGGGCGAGCGTCGATCTCGGTCTCACCGGCGACGTCGGCGAGACGCTGCGTGCGTTGCTCCCCCGGCTCCAGCCGCGCACCGATTCGTCGTTCCTCGATCGGATCGTGAAGCACCACCACAAAGATGTCGAGCACCTGCAGACATACGTCAATCACGATGGCAGCGGCGACGGCCTCCGGCCGGAGATGGTCGCCACCGCGCTCAGCGATCTCGCCGACGACGACGCGGTGTTCTCGATCGACACCGGCATGTGCAACGTGTGGGGTGCGCGCTACCTGCACATGAAGCCGGGCCGCCGCCTGCTCGCCTCGTTCGGCCACGGGTCGATGGCCAACGCCATGCCCCAGGCGATCGGCGCCAAGGTCGGCTCTCCCGACCGTCAGGTGATCGCCCTGTGCGGTGACGGCGGATTCTCGATGTTGATGGGCGAGATCCTCACCGCGGCCGGCCTCGACATCCCCGTCAAGCTGATGGTGTTCAACAACTCGACCCTCGGCATGGTGCGCGCCGAGATGATGGTCGTCGGCTACCAGCCGTGGGGCACCGACGTGAAGAACCCCGACTTCGGCGCGGTCGCAACCGCCGCCGGCCTGCACGGCGAGCGGGTCACGCACGCCATGCAGATCCGGCCGGCGATCGAGCGGGCGTTCGCCCACGACGGCCCGGCGTTGATCGACTTCGTCACCGATCCGCGGGCCCTGGCGATGCCACCGAAGACGACGCTCGAAGAGGTCAAGGGCTTCGCCCTCACGACGAGCAAGCTGATGTTCAGCGGCGACGTCGCCGAGGTGTGGCAGCAGGCCAAGTCGAACATCCGCGACGTCCGCCAGGTCCTCTGACCCGACTCCCCCAGCCGAAGTGTGAGCTTTCGAGGCCGATTTCGACCTGAGGGCTCACACTTCCGGGAGACTCAGTCGTCGTCGGCGAGTTCCTCGATGGCCGCGGTCTCGGTCTCACTCGACCACGACGGCTTGCGGAAGCGGTAGATGAACTGCGGTGGGATCGCCAGCACGATGACGCCGGTCGGCGATGATCGCCCCGTACGTCCTGCGGGCGACAGGCTCGGAGTAGCCCGCCGGCGGTGTGAGACCGAGGATGATCGCCGAGACCGCCGACAGGATGCCGACGCAGGCGATCACCGGGAGGAACCGGGATCTTGATCGGGCGCTCGCGGTCGGGCTGCGACCGCCGCAACTTGATCGCCGCGGCGAACATGCAGACGTACATCAACATGTACAGCGAGATCGACACGTCCTGCAGCATGGCGAACGCCGTCGACGTGTTCGGTGCGACGACGAACACGAACGACAGCACGGTGACGACGGCGCCCTGCAGCAGCAGCAGCGGCATCTGGACGTCGTTCTTGTTGGTCTTCTGCAGCCCCTTCGGCAGGTACCCGGCCTTGCCGACCAGCCACATGCTGCGGCTCGGACCGGCGATCCAGGCGATCGACGCGGCGAGCGCCCCGAGCACGAGCAGGCCCGACAGGACGTTCGACAGGCCCGGGAATCCCGAACCCGTCGGCGTAGACCGTGAACGCCTGGGAGGCGCCCGACGTCAGCTCGAGCGTCGCGTCCGGCACGGCGACCGAGATGGCGATCGAGCCCAGCAGGTACATGACGAACACGGTGAGCGCGGCCAGCAGGACCGACTTCAGATAGTTCTTCGGCGGCCCCTTCAGGTGGGCGATGTGCACGGCGTTCACCTCGAGGCCGGCGAACGCGACGAACGTGCCGACGACCAGCGCGATGCTCGACAGTCCGGAGACCGGCGGGACCAGACTCGACAGACCGTCGTAGTGGACCTGGGACGGTCTTGCCGTCGATCAGCCAGGCGAACATGAAGAAGATGAGGAACAGCGCGGGCGTGATCGTGCCCAGCGTCGAGTCCGATGTTGCTGATGCCGGTGCTCGACTTCATCCCCCGGCTGACGATCCACGTCGCCAGCCAGAACACGACGAGCACGACGGTGCCCATGTAGGCCCCGTTGGTCGCCAGATCGGGTCGGCCGAACGCGGTGGCCAGTGCCGCCGCACCGAACGACAGCAGCGACGGGTACAGCGTGACGCTGTTCATGAACACGAACCAGGTGGCCTGGAAGCCGGTGCGGTCGCCGAACGCGTCCTTGACCCACACGAAGATCCCGCCACGGTTCGACGTGGCGAGCTCGGCCGACACGAGGCCGACCGGAAGCAGGAACAGCAGCGCCGGCAACAGGTACACGGTGACCGCACCGAGGCCGAAGCTCGCCGAGTCGGAGAGTTGGGCGATGCTGCCGACGCTCGCCACCATGAGCATCGCCAGTGCCGGCCACGCCACCATCGCGATCGCCTTGATGCCGCCGACGTTCGCCCGACTCGGGGTGATGTCTATCGGTCGCTCGGTCATGACGCGCTCTTTTCGAAGGGATCGAGGTCTTGCACGGCGTCGTCGAAGTCGTCCAGGTGATCGGGGCAGTAGGTCTGGACGACGAGCCGGGCGTACGTGACCGCCTCGTCGGTGATCGTCTTGCGCCGGCGCTGGCCGAGGTTGCCGAGCAGCATGTTTTTCGCCGACGTCGACAGGTCCCCGTCGAACGCGTCGCAGACGCCGATGCGTCGGTGCCGTACAACGCCGCGGCGACGATCGACCGTCATGCGCTCAGCGATGCCGGCGGCGTGGGCGGCGTCGACGAACTGGGTCGCCAGCGCCGTCTCCTCGCTCGATGCGTCGTCATCCGACCCACAGCCGGCGAAAACGGTGGACACGATCGCCACGCCGACGAATATCCTGCCCCAGGCGACGGTGCTCTGACGATCCACATGAGCCCTCCCACGACGAGCAGCGGTTGCCGCAACGTCGCAGCCGACACTACGGATCGAGCGACGCGCGATCATCGGCCACAATGGTCGATTCGCCAGGCGGCATGCTCACCACGCTGCGACGATGCCCCGGGGTGGGAGTGCACCCGCCAGTTTGCGGGCGGCGCGCTACAGGTCGCCGACGATCTCCTGGCGCTTCGCCTCGAACTCCTCGGGGGTCACGAGCCCCTTGTCGCGCAGCTCGGTGAGTTGCTGGAGACGATCGGCCGTCGACGAGGTGCCGGGCGCGGGCGGCGGCTCCAAGGGTGTCCCCTGCATCGCGTCGCGCAGATCCTTCGCCGTGCGCTTCGAGTCGGCCACCTCGTCGGCCTCGACCTGGGCGAAGATGATGTTTCTCACGTGTTCGGGATCGGGGATGTTCTCGAACACCGAATCGCCGGACTCCCCGGCGGACTCGATGATGACGATGCCGTTGTTGAGGAGGCGCGCCATGAGGTTCTGGGAGAAGTTCACGTTGTTGACCCGATTGAGCGGGATCGACACACCTCGGCGGTGGAAGAAGCCGCTCTGGTACGCGACGCGCTGATCGGTGATCGCGAAACGCGTGGTCTGCCACTGGGCGAACTGGTAGATCGTGTTCAGCAACCACACGAAGAATGCGAGCACCACGATCCACACCGCGAACGTGTCGAGCCAGCTGAGCCAGGCGAACAACGCGGCGAGCACGATGACACCGATCCCGGCAAACACCTGCTTCCAGAAGAACCACCAGTGCGGGTGCTCGTGGAGGATCATCGTCTCGCCCGGCATCAGTTGGAGCTGTGGACCTGCCATGGGCGCATGGTAGTAAACACTCCGCATGGAACATTTCGATGTCGTGGTGGTCGGTGCGGGCATCTCGGGAATCGGCGCCGCGTACCACCTGCAGACCAACTGCCCCGACCGGACGTACACGATCCTCGAGGGTCGACCCGACATCGGCGGCACGTGGGACCTGTTCCGCTATCCGGGCGTCCGCTCCGACAGCGACATGCACACGCTCGGCTACAGCTTCAAGCCGTGGACCGACTCGAAGGCGATCGCCGACGGGCCGTCGATCCTTTCGTACCTCCGCGACACGGTGGCCGAGTACGGCATCGATCGCCACATCCGTTTCAACCACCTCGTGACCTCGGCCGAATGGTCGACGGACGAAGCCCGGTGGACCCTCACCGTGACGCAGGCCGACTCCGGCGACACCGTCCAACTCACGTGCGGCTACCTGTTCATGTGCTCCGGCTACTACAGCTACAAGGGCGGCTACACGCCGGAGTTCCCCGGCATCGACCGACTTCGAGGGCCAGGTCGTGCACCCCCAGGCGTGGCCGGAGGATCTCGACTATGCGGGCAAGAAGGTCGTCGTCATCGGATCGGGCGCCACCGCCGTCACGCTCGTCCCGGCGATGGCCGACGCCACCGAACACATCACGATGCTGCAGCGATCACCGACCTACGTCGTCTCGCGTCCCGACCAGGACGCGATCGCCAACAACCTGCGCAAGGTGCTGCCCGACGGGATCGCCTACGACGTCACACGCCTCAAGAACACCACCCTCCAGCAGGTGATGTACAAGCGGATGCGCACGCGCCCGGAGAAGTCGAAGGAGTATCTCCTCAAGCTGGTGCGCAAGGAGTTGGGCGACGACTACGACGTCGACACGCACTTCACGCCCACGTACTTCCCCTGGGACCAACGGCTGTGCCTCGTGCCGAACAGCGATCTGTTCGCGGCGATCCGGTCGGGCAAGGCGTCGGTCGTCACCGACACGATCGACACGTTCACGAAGACCGGGATCAAGCTCACGTCCGGCGCCGAACTCGACGCCGACATCGTCGTGACGGCCACGGGACTGCAACTCGTGACGCTCGGCGAGATGGACATCGTGGTCGACGGAGTGCCCGTCGACTTCTCCAAGACCTGGACGTACAAGGGGTTCGCGTACTCCGACGTGCCGAACCTCGCCTCGTCGTTCGGCTACATCAACGCGTCGTGGACGCTGCGCGCCGACCTGATCTGCGAGTACGTGTGCCGGCTGCTCAACCACATGGCCGAGACCGGGACCGTGCAGTGCACGCCACGCCTGCGGGCGTCCGACGCCGACATGCCCGAGCGCGACTGGATCGAGAACTTCTCGTCCGGTTACATGCAGCGGATGATGCACCGGTTCCCGAAGCAGGGCGACCGCGAGCCGTGGATCAACCCGCAGAACTACCGGCGCGACAAGAAGATGTTCAAGAAGTCACCGGTGGCCGACGGTGTGATGCGATTCGCCAGGGCCCGGGTGACCGAGCCTGCCGAGCCCGTCGCCGTCGCGGCCGACTGACGGTCCGGACGCGCTGATCGCCTACGGGCCGACCGACTTGCCGGTCACTTGCTTGGCGGCCGCTTGTTCGGCGGCGGCCTTCTGCCTGGCGAGCCACGTCGTCGCCGCGACGCGGCCGTTCTCGTAGAGCTGTTCCTGCTGCCGCTTCGTGATCCCGAAGTCGGTCGAGCGGACACCGGTGGTGTCGACGAAGATCGTGCGCTTGATCACGTCGCCATCGTTGATGTGCATGAGGTCGTACCAACTCGTCAGCGTGCCGACGAGCGCTTTGCCCAGCGTGATCAGGCCGGTCACCTTGCGCCCGCCCGTGCCGGGCGACCTCTCCGCGGAGAGCTTGATGCCGATCGTGGGCCAGCGGCTCGGTTGGCCGTCGGTCCGGTCGAACACGTCGATGGGGAAGTTCGAGAGCATCCCGCCGTCGACCAACCATGACGTCTCGCCGCCCTGGTTCTTGAGTTTCTTCGGCCGGAAGAAGAACGGGATGGACGACGACGCGCGCACGGCGTCGGCGACCGGCTCGTCGTCGGGTGCGATCCCGAACCGCGACTGGAACATCCAGGGCAGTCGCAGCAGCGCGCTCTGGGTGACGTCGGAGACGTGGACGACCAACTTGTACTGGTGGTCGGGCGGCAGCGAGCTGCCCGGGTCGTCGCTGCGAAGGTCGCCCCACGTGGTGACGCCTTTCTCCCGCAACCGGTCGGCGACGAACGACTCGACGTACCCGCCCTCGTACACACCCTGGTGAATGGACAACGACAGCAGTTGACCGACGAGCGGGATGCGCGTGAGCAGCGTGGCGTCACGGAAGCGGCGGTAGTCGAGCGACGTCATCACGTCGTACATCTCCGCCGACGTCATGCCCGCGGCCACCAGGGAGCCGACGATGGAGCCGGCCGACGTGCCCGCGACCCGCTCGAACCGATAGCCGGCCTCCTCGAGCACGCTGAGCGCGCCGACGAGCCCGATCCCCTTCACGCCGCCACCTTCGAGGACGAGGTCGGCCCGCAGCTCGCCGCTCGCCGGCTGGGTCATTGGCGAGAGTACCACCCTCGGTGGCGACGGCCGAGGGAGCCACACAACCGTGCTAGACCGTTCTCTTCGACCGAAATTTGGAGCAGATGTCGCGCCCAGCGCGACATCTGCTCCAAATTTCGGGTTGGGGATGACACGGAGGAGGACGTGATGGACATCTGGAGCCTGATCTCGGCGCTGCTGCTCGGATTCGTGTGCGGCGCCATCGCGCGCGCGCTGATACCGAACGACGCGTTCCGCGCGTTCGAGGGCTGGCGATCGTGGGCCGTGTCGACCGGGTTGGGCCTGCTCGGCGCGCTCGTCGGTTACTGGATCTTTGCCGGTCTGTTCGGGTGGGGCGACGACGAGAAGTTCGACTGGGGTGGCATCGTCGGCGCGCTGATCGGGGCGATCATCGTGGTTGCCGTCGGTTCGGCCATCCTGAAACGCAGGGCCGTCGGTCGACGGGCCTGAGGCCCGCCTCCCTCAGCTCGGCCCCTCAGGTTGACGCGGTGACGGTCCGGGCGAGGATGCCGAGGGTGGCGCGCAGGGCACTCTCGGGGATGACGGGGAAGATGCCGCGCTCGCGCCACTCGTCGTTGATGGCCGACCAGTCGTAGTACGACGTGACGACCGTGGTGCCGTCGTCACCCGGCTCGAGGCGGTATCCGTAGACGTGGCCGATCGGCGGCTTGATCAGGCCCTCGATCGTCCAGGCGATCTCGCGATCCTGCTCGAACGTCACGAACTTCACCGTGACGTCGTACTCCCCGAGCGGGAAGTCGTTGAGCGCCTCACGGTCCATGTGGATCTCGAACGTGTCGCCGACCTTCGATGCCGCGTCGCCGGTGGCGCTCATCAGCATCCCGGACGCGTCGATCGACACGTGACCGTCGGGATCGCTCAGGACGGCGAAGATCGCCGACGGGTCGGCCTTGATGGTGCGCTGCACCTCCATGCGGTCGGTCGTCGTGCTCGTGTCGGTGTCGCTCATGAGGGCAGCATCGCACAGCTCACCGTGGGGCGATGAGTCGTGCAAACGCCTCACGGATGAACGCCTCGTACCCCGATCTGGGCTTGGCAAGGTCGTTGGTGACCTTCAGGTACACCTCGGACCCGAAGATCACCCAGGCCAGATCGATCGTCATCTCGTCGACCTCGACGTCGGGGCCGAGCACGGCCCGCACGGAACGGTCGATCTCGATCCGGCGTCCGCGTTCCAGCTCCTGCCGCCAGCCGTCGATCTCCGCGTCGGCCGCGGCGGCCTCGACGAGCGCCTTCCACACGCCGGCCGCTCGTTCGTGGACGTCGGCGGTGACCTCGGCCGCCGCGTCGACGCGTTCGGCGAACGTCCCCTCCCCCATGCGCTTCGCATACTCCCGGTCGACGAACGGGATCGGCTCGGCATCGCCGACGACGGCGACGTCCATGGCCGCGCGGAGCAACGCCTTCTTCGAGCCGAAGCCGCTGTAGATCGTCTCGACCGCGACACCGGCGTCGGCGGCGATTCCCGCAATCGTCGTGCCCGCCCATCCGGCCGAACTGAACAGGCGGATCGCGGCGGCCAACACGTCGTCGCGGGTCTGTGCGGCCTGGAGCGAGCGCCGGGTGGAGTTGTACTTCCGGCGCGGTTTGTCGACGGGATCGGCGGTGCGGGGCGAATTCATGCTTGCATCATACATCGTGATCTGTTTCAATACAGTCTCACTCTGATCAATAGAGACAACTACCAATCAAAGGAATGATGACATGATCCCGATCACACTCGACACCGACGCCCACCGCATCGCCGACGACACCTGGCTCATCCCGACGTTCGCCGCCGAGCCGTCGGGAGCGTTCTTCGGTGCCCACTCGCTCGTGATCCGCGGCGAGCAACCGGTCATCGTCGACACCGGCTGCTCGCTCGTCCGCGAGGAGTGGTTGAACAAGACGTTCTCGATCGTCGATCCGGTCGACGTGCGGTGGGTCTTCATCTCGCACGACGACCACGACCACATCGGGAACCTCGACGCCGTGCTCGACCTCTGCCCGAACGCGACGCTCGTCGCCAACTTCTCGATCGTGGCTCGCCTGTCGGGCGACGTCGAACTCCCGCTCGAACGCATGCGTTGGCTCGATCAGGGCGACACGCTCGACGTCGGCGACCGGCAACTGCACCTCGTGCGCCCGCCGATGTGGGACTCCCCCGCCACCCGCGGCCTGTACGACCCGACCACCCGCATGCTCTGGGCGGTCGACTCGTTCGGAACACTCCATCAGGGCGAGGTGTACGAGGCGGGCGATGTGACGCCGGACCTGTACGACGAGAGCTTCACGATGCTCAACGCCCAGAACACGCCGTGGCTCGAACTGGTCGACCCCGTCCGCTACGCAGCGCACGTCGCCACCACGTCGACGTTGCCGCTCGACCTCGTGGCGTCGGCACACGGCCCCGTCCACCGCGGCAGTCAGATCGACGCCGCGTTCGAGCGTACGATCGCGCTGGCCAACCAGCCGACCCCGCCCAACCCCGGCCAGGATGTGCTCGACTTCCTGGTCTCGATGATGCTCACGCCGGCGTGAGCGCCCACACCGACAAGCCAATACCGATCAAAAGGGACGAATCATGGGACGACTGATGCATGAAGGACGGGTCGAGGCGACCAGCGGCGCGACCCCGGAACAGGTCTGGGCGATCATCTCCGATGTCACCCGGATCGGCGAGTGGAGCCACGAATGCCGGACCGCAGAATGGCTCGGCGACGCCAAGCGGGCCACACCCGGTGCCCGATTCCGCGGCGGCAACAAACTGGGCAGGATGGCCTGGTCGCGGCAGAACGAGATCGTCGCGGCCGACGCTCCCCACCTGCTGGCGTGGCGCACCGTGCCGACCCGGCTCTACAACGACCAGACGGAGTGGCGGATCAGCATCGAGCGCGACGGCGACGTCACCACGATCGTGCAGACGTTCGAGGTGCTCAAGCTGGGCCCCGTGATGGAGCGCTTGTTCCACCTGCTGATCCCCGCGCACCGCGATCGCATGGACGCGCTGCGCGACGACATGCGCCGCCTGGCGAGCGTGGCCGAGGCGGTCGAACTCGAACCGGTCACCTGAGGGCCGCGGACGCGCCGCGGCTGGTCAGTTCCAGTCGCGGCGGGTCGGGGGCATGTGGCTCGTGCCGTCGGCCGTGTTGCGCACCCCCAACACCTGGTGCAACTGCAGGCCGGCGTCGTCGAAGCCGTTGATCGACCCCGACATGTAGAGCTGCCAAACCCGTGCCCGTTGCTCGCCGACGAGCGCCACCGCATCGTCCCAGCGTGCCTCGAGGTTGGCGACCCAGTGGCGCAGCGTGGTCGCGTAGTGCTCGCGCAGATCCTCGACGTCGCGAATCTCGAAGCCGACGCGTTCCATGGCCAGCAGTGACTCGCCGACGTCGATCAGCTCACCGTCGGGGAAGACGTAGCGGTACACGAAACTGCGTCGGCCCAGGCGGGATCCACCGCGCGACGAGATGGCATGGTTGAGCAGTCGTCCGCCGTCGGCGAGCAACCCGTACAGGTGCCCGTAGTAGATGGACAGGCGCTCCGAACCGACGTGTTCGGACATGCCGACCGAGCTGATCACGTCGAACGGACCGTCATCGATCTCGCGGTAGTCCTGGATCCGGATCTCGACGAGATCGTCGAGCCCGGCCTCGGCCACGCGTCGTCGGGCGTACTTCGCCTGTTCGTCGCTGATCGTCACCCCGACGACGCGTGCTCCGTAGTGCTGCGCGGCGTGCATCGCCATCGACCCCCAACCACATCCGACGTCGAGCAGCCGCGGCGGCGGGCCATCGGCGCCGGATCGGGTCGTCTCTTCGTTGAGGCCGAGCTTGCGGCAGATCAGGTCGTGCTTGGCCGCCTGCGCGTCGACGAGGGTGGTATCGGGCGTGACGAAGCGGGCACACGAATACGTCATCGCCGGGCCGAGCACGATCTCGTAGAAGTCGTTGCCGACGTCGTAGTGATGGCTGATCACCTGCTTGTCACGCCGGAGGGAGTGGCGGCGACCCCGGGGGATCATCTCCACGGCCGGGGCCGGCGGTGGTGCGGTTCCGATGCCTCCCAGGCGGTGGGCCGCGGCGATGAACTTCGGCAGGGCGGCCGCCTGGACCCGTTTCGAGTGCGGATCGCCGTTCTGCAGTGCCCGCAGGATCTCCGACATCGGGCCGACGACGTCGATGTCCCCCATCACGAACGCCCGGGCGAGGCCGAGTTCGTCGGGCGACCAGATGATGCGCCGAAACGCGTCGATCGAATTGATCTTGAGACGTCCCGGGCCCGTCTCGTCGACCCGATCGTCGATCCGTCCCAGAACTCGATCTCCACGGCTGGTGTGCCGAGCAGACCCTCGAACGCCGGACCGATGGCATCCGCGATGTTGGACGATTCACGAACCGCCGTACCAGCTTGCAAGGTGCTCACGAGGCCTCTCAGTGCTTCAACAAACGGGACTGTCAGTCCCACAATGTTGGCGCGCGACGACGAGCTGTGCAACGACCCTGTGGACGGCGGTTGGCGCGACGCTCAGATACCGGTCGCATACTCGCCGGGTCCCTCGCGATGCACCAAGATGGTTCGATGAGCGACTTCGTCGTCCGCAGGGTCCGTCCGTGGGCGCGGTTGCCGGACTCGCCACTCGTCGACGTCGTCGTGCAGTCCGGGAAGATCGCGTCGCTCGAACCGGCGGTCCACGGCGCTGATGCGTTCGGTGACACGCCGACGTTCGACGGCGGCGGTGGACTGCTCCTCCCGGCGTTCGCCGACGTGCACGCCCACCTCGACTCGACCCGGCTGGGTCTCCCGTTCCGGCCGCACACCGCCGAGCCCGGGCTGCTCGGACTCGTGGAGAACGACCGTCGCAACTGGCGCAACGACGGATCGGTGGCCGACCGGGCGATCCGAACCTTGGGGGCGACAGTCGCCGCGGGGACCGTCCGGGTGCGGTCCCACGCCCAGGTCGACGCCGACGCCGGGCTCGAGCGTGTCGAAGGCGTGCTCGCGGCCCGGGAGGCGTTCGTCGATCGGTGCCGCGTGCAGATCGTGGCCTTTCCCCAATCGGGGATCATCCGCGATCCGCCGACGGCCGAGCTGCTCGGCGCCGCCATCGACGCCGGGGTCGACCTCGTCGGCGGCATCGACCCGTGCGCCTTCGATCGCGACCCGGTGGCCCACCTCGACATCGTCTTCGGCCTCGCCGAACGCAAGCAGGTCGGCGTCGATCTGCACCTCCACGAGGTCGGCGAACTCGGCGCGTTCACGATCGAGTTGATCGCGGAACGCACACGAGCGCTGGGGATGGAAGGCAACGTCACCATCAGTCACGCCTTCGCGCTGTCGTCGGTCGATCCCGCCCGGCAGGCCGCGCTGGTCGAGCTGCTGGCCGGCTGCGACATCGCCATCACCACCGTCGCACCGGGGAACCGGGAACCGATGCCCGTCGAAGCGCTCCGGTCGGCCGGCGTCCGGGTCGGGCTCGGACAGGACGGCATCCGCGACTACTGGTCGCCGTACGGCAACGGCGACATGCTCGAGCGTGCCTGGCAGCTCGCGTTCCGCTCCGGTGTGCGCCGCGACGAGGCGATCGAGGAGTGTGTCGACCTCGCCGCCCGCGGCGGGCGCGCCGTGTTCGAACGCCACCCGTGGTCGAACGACCCGATGGTCGATGACACGTCGACGGGGTTGGGCGTGGGCGCCGCCGGCCGACCTCGTCGTCGTTCCAGCCGACACGGTCGCCGCGGCGGTCATGGATCATCCCCCACGATCGGCCGTTCTCTTCGGCGGGCGGCTCATCGCCCGCGACGGCAATCTGGTGTGATCGCCGCACTATGGCTGTGACACCCCTTCTCTAGGGTGGTGGGTACCGGCTGCGGTCGGTTTCGTCGGCTTTGCTCCGACCGGTTGTCCCTCTTTGGTGGAGGTGAACATGATGGAGGATCTGCGAGACACCCTTGGGGTGTTGCTCGAGGCTGATGTGGGTGCGGCGGATCGTGATGCGGTCGCCGGGTTCTTGCGACAGTCGCGGGAGTTGCGGAGTTGGCTCGATTCGTTCGACGTGCGCTGTGTGCGGCGGACGTCTGAGTTGGCGGCGCAGGGTCGGTCGGAGCCGGCGGAGTCGATGGGCACCGATCACGGGTTGTCGGCGCGGGAGAGCCGGCTGGGCCGGTTGCGGGCCGAGGCGTGTGATCTGTTCGTGTTGTTCGAGCGGGCGTTGACGCGTGGTGACATCGCGGCGGGTCATGTCGATGCGTTGGCCCAGGCGATCCGTGATCTGGATGATGAGCAGCGGTTCGGGCTGGTCGATCGGGAGGAGCGGTTGTTGGAGGCGGCGATGCGGATGCGGGTCGACGACTTCGTGCGTCACTGCCGGGTGCAGGTCGCCGATGTGGTCGCCGAGCTGGCCCGCACAGCGGCGGCAGTCTCGTCCGCTGACGACACGGCCGACGCCACTCCGGCCGACGCTGTGACCGGCAAGGCTGAGCCGGACCCGCCGCCGAGCGTCGATCCGCTGGTGGTGGAGTACCTGCGTCAGCGCGACGGGTCGAAGGTGCGCCGTTGGCGTGACGTCGAGACCGGGATGTGCATGACGCTGGTGGCGCTCGACCCGATCCGTGACGCCGTGTTCAAGAAGGCGTTCGACGCCCACCTCAACGCCCTGCGCGCCGACGGGACCACCGCCGGCATGACCTGGCGGCAGGTCGAAGTCGAAGCGTTCATGCGCACGATCGCGGCCGGTGTCCGGCCCACCGGGCCCGCGGCTGGGATCGTTGCCGGCGGCCGGAACGTTGTGGATCTGCATGATCTGCGCGACTGCGAGCGGCCGCCAACGTCAGCGTCTCACCGATGTCGACGGATGCCGAGTCCACGGTGCCGGAGATCTGCGTCGTGACCACGCTCGATCGGTTGCTCGACGACTGCTGCCGCCACGGGTTGTGCGAGACCAGCGACGGTCAGGCGTTGACTGCGGCGTCGTTGCGGCGCATGTTGTGCGACGCCGTCGTGTACCCGACGGTGCTCGGTGGTGCCGGCGAGGTGCTCGACTCCGGTCGAGCCCGACGCACCGTCAACCGCAAACAGCGGCGGGCGTTGCGGGCGATGCACCGCACGTGCGGTCATCCGGGTTGCACGGTGCCGTTCGAGTCGTGTCGCATCCATCACGTCCGCTGGTGGACCCGCGACAACGGCCCGTCGGACCTCGCGAATCTGTTACCGCTCTGTGAGAACCACCATCACCTGGTGCACGAGGGTGGCTGGACGTTGACGATGACACCCGACCGGGTCGTCACCTGGACCCGACCCGACGGCACCGTGTGGAAGGTGGCCAACGCCGCCGACCGTGCGGCCGACGTCCTCGACCACGAACGGTCTCGATGGCCGAGCAGCGCAGACTGCGTCGATGCGCCCGATCAGTTGGATCTGATCGGGAAGGGAGCGAGGTAGGTCCTCAGGAGCGTCCGTGTTCGATCTCGACGCGGTGCAGGTCGTCGCCGAGCTCGATGCGCCCGGCGAAGTGTTCCGCGGCGAGCGCCTTCCAGTCGTCACCGCCGCCCGACGGGAACGCCGGCACGTAGTGGGTGAGCACGAGCGTGCCGACACCGGCGCGGGCCGCGGTCTGGGCGGCCTCGGCTGGCGAGGAGTGGTAGTCGAGCGTGTCCTGTAGTCGCTGGATCGGGATGTCGGCGATGATGTCCTTGCGGATCACCGTGTGGACGAGCGCGTCCGATCCCGCGCAGAGTTCGTCGAGTCCCGCGCACGGCACGGTGTCGCCGGCGACCACGACCGCGGTCCCTTCGTGGTCGAACCGGAAACCGATGCTGGGATCAACTGGCTTGTGGTCGGTGGGCCCGGCGGAGATCGCCACCGATCCTCCCAACTCGACCGGACCGCTGACGACCTCGGTCACCACGAGGAGCGGTGCCCGGTTCAGGTCGTCGTGATGGGCGATCCGATAGCCGATGTCCGGACCGAGCGAGGCGACGATGTGGTCGACGGTGGCACGGATCCCGGGCGGTCCGACGATCCGCAGCGGTGTCGGCTCGAACGTGGTCACCCATTGCGTGGTGATGATGTCGCCCAGGTCGGTGATGTGATCACTGTGCAGATGTGTGACCAGCACGGCCGTGACCGCACCGGGTGCGACTCCCGCGGCCACGAGGCGCATCACGACCCCTCGGCCGCAATCGACGACGTAGTTCTCACCGCCTGCCTGGATCAGCGTGGCCGGCCCGGCCCGATCGGGGTCGGGCATCGGACTACCGGTGCCGAGAAGCGTGATGGCGATCACTGGCGGCTCATCGCGGCGGCGGCTTCGGCCGCGCGTGTCGCCGGGTCGGGCGCCGACACGAGCTGGATGACGACCTCGTGGAGCGTGCCGGTGAACGGAAACGGCGCGTCGTAGCGGTTCGACACGGCCGAGCCGTGGTCGTAGGCGATGCTGGGACCGACCGACGACATCATCCGCATGTAGAGCGCGAGGTC
Source organism: Ilumatobacteraceae bacterium (assembly GCA_963752815.1). Classification (GTDB taxonomy): domain Bacteria; phylum Actinomycetota; class Acidimicrobiia; order Acidimicrobiales; family Ilumatobacteraceae; genus Sva-07. The sequence continues at coordinate 75,213 of CAVVZI010000016.1, forward strand.
AGCCGAGCCGGCGGGCCGTCCGTCGACCTCGATCGCCATCGAGCCGGCACGGCCCTCGCCGCGCCGGAACCGGGCGACCAGGGTGGATTCGCCGTCGGGAATCGTGATGTCGGACTCGAGGATCGTGTGCTCGTCGAACGCGTTGTAGTCGACGACGAAGCGGTCGCCCTGCACGAAGAACGAGATCCCCGAGTTCTGCGTGCCGGTGGCGAAGATCACGCCGTCGTCGCCGGCCGATCTCGTGACCCGCGCCGTCAGGTCGAACGAGCGACCGCCGATCGCCGCCGACGCCTGGCCGGGCAGCGGCGACATCGGTGGCCGGTACACGTAGCGACGGTCGGCGGGATGGGTGGAGTTCGGGCGGAACCTGGCGCCGAACAGTTCGACCATCCGGTCGTCGAGCGGAAGCACGCCGTGCCGGTCGGCCTCGGCCCACCAGAGAGCCACCAGTTCGGCGAGCTTGGCGGGCTCCTGCTCGGCGAGGTCGTGGCATTCGGACCAGTCGTCGCTGAGGCGATAGAGCTCCCATGGCTCGGTGTCGTAGTCGGCACCGGCCTGGTGTTTGCAGACCGCCTTCCACTCCCCCGCCACGAGCGCCCGGCTGCCCGCCATCTCGAAGTACTGGAGGGTGTTGGTCGGCGCTGCGGCGGGATCGACGAGGATGGTGGCGAACGAGTGGCCGGTGACCGGAAGCTGCTCGATGCCGCGATGGACCGCCGGTGCGGTCACGCCGACGAGGTCGTAGATCGTCGGCGCGATGTCGGCGACGTTGACGAACTGGTCACGTCGGCCACCGACGATCCGACCACCTGTCAGGTTCGGCGCGTGCACGATGAGTGGCACGTGGACCCCGCCTTCGTGGGTGTTCTGCTTGTACCACTTGAACGGCGTGTTGCCGCACTGTGCCCAACCCCACGGGTAGTTGGTGTGGCTGTGCGGGCCGCCGATGTCGTCGATCCGCTCCACCGCCTCGTCCGGCGTCTCGAGGATCCCGTTGAAGAACTTCATCTCGTGCATCACCCCGTATGGCCCGCCCTCCTGCGAGGCACCGTTGTCGGCGAGCACCATCACGACGGTGTTGTCGAGTCGTCCGAGGTCGCGCAACCCGTCGACGAGCCGACCGATCTGGTCGTCGGTGTGGTCGAGGAACGCGGCGAACGCCTCCTGCAGGCGGCACGCCAGACGTTGCTGGTTGGCGGGCAGGTCGTCCCAGGGCTCGACACCGGGATTGCGCGGGGCGAGTTCGGTACCGGGCGGAACGACCCCGAGTTCGAGTTGACGTGCGAACCAGCGCTCGCGCACGATGTCCCATCCCTCGTCGTACCGCCCGCGGTACTTCTCCAGGTAGCTCGCCGGCGCCTGGTGCGGCGCGTGCGTGGCACCGAACGGGAGGTACATGAAGAACGGCCGGTCGGGTCGGACGCCCACGCTGTCCGACACCATCCGCAACGCCTGGTCGACGAGATCTTCGCTGAGGTGGTAGCCGTCACCGGGGCCGGCCGGCGGGTCGATCGGGTGGTTGTCGCACACGAGTTCCGGATGGAACTGGTCGGTCTCGCCCTCGAGGAATCCGTAGAACCGGTCGAATCCGCGGGCCAGCGGCCACTGGTCGAACGGGCCGGCGGCCGAGCAGTGCTCCATCGGGGCGAGGTGCCACTTGCCGAGGCAGAACGTGGCGTACCCCGCGTCGCGCAGCACCTCGGCGACGGTGGCGGCGTGGTTCGTGATGTGGCCGAGCTGGTTCGGGAACCCGGTGCGGAAATTGGCGAGCGAGCGCATCCCCACCGCGTGCTGGGACCGACCGGTGAGCAGCGAGGCGCGGGTCGGCGAGCACAGCGGGGTCACGTGGAAGTTCGTGAACTGGACGCCGCTGGATGCGAGGGCGTCGATGTTCGGTGTGTCGATGTCGGACCCGTAGCAACCGAACTGGGCGAAGCCGGTGTCGTCGAGGAGGATGACCACCACATCCGGTGCGTCGGCGCCCGGGTGCGGCGGCTCGTCGAACCAGGCGTCCGACTCGGCCAGCGTTCGACCGATCGTTCCTGCGAAGCGGGACGGTCGTGTCATGGGCGTGCCTCCGTTGGTTTCCGTGCGTTCCCCGTCGGGGCAGGATGTCGAGCGTTGCGGGCGAACGCAACACGCTCGACGAGTCGGGGGCGGATGGTACGTTCGCCGGGCCCGCGAGTCCGCGGACGCAGATCAGTACACAGGAGGAATCCGATGGCCATTGACACCTTCGTCGTCATCGTCGGCGTGTACGCCGATGATGCCGCTGCCGAGGCCGACTATCAGCTCGTGAAGGATCTCCACGTCGAGGCCGGACTGATGGATGCCTACGACGCCGCCGTCATCAGTCGTCGCGAGGACGGCAAGGTCAAGATCACCAAGAAGCACGAGACGCCCACACGGGTCGGCGGCGTGCTCGGCGGCGGGTTCGGTCTCGCCACGGGCCTCGTCGTCGCGTTGTTCCCGTTCGCCGCGATCGGCGGCGGGCTCCTCGTCGGCACGGCTGCCGGCGGCGCCGTCCTGGGCGCGGTCGCCGGTCACGCGGCGATGGGCATGAGCCGCCACGACCTGAAGGAACTCGGCGAATCGCTCGACAAGGGCCATTCCGGCCTGATCGTGGTCGGCATCGCCGATCAGGGTGCCCGCATCGAGGCCGCGATGAAGAACGCGGAGAAGGTCGAGCAGAAGGAACTGCACGCCGACAACGACGCGATCGAGGCCGACGCGACCACAGTCGACTGACCGCCATCCACCGAAATTTGGAGCAGATGTCGCGCTGAGCGCGACATCTGCTCCATTTTTCGGCGGGGACGGTGCTCTGGCACACTGACCGGACCGACCGACGAAGGACGCCCGCCATGCCTGACGCACTGATCATCGACGCCTGCCGCACCCCTCGGGGCATCGGCAAACAGGGCAAGGGGGCGCTCGCCCACCTCCACCCGCAGCATCTCGCCTCGACGGTGCTCGCCGCGCTCGTCGAGCGCAACGGGTTCGACACCGCCGACGTCGACGACGTCGTGTGGGGCACGAGCTCGCAGGTCTGTGAGCAGAGCGGCGACCTCGGCCGCATGGGCCTGCTCGACGCCGGCTACGACGTGAAGGCGAGCGGCGTCACGCTCGACCGGTTCTGCGGATCGGGCATCACGGCGAACAACATCGCGGCCACGGCGATCATGGCCGGCATGGAGGATCTCGTCATCGCCGGTGGCACCGAGATGATGTCGCTGCCGAAGAAGGGCCTGCTGCCGATGGGTGCGAACAACAAGCACCTCCAGGAGTTGCACCCCCAGCCACACCAGGGCGTGTGCGCCGACGCCATCGCCACGCTCGAAGGCATCCCGCGCTCGGCCCTCGACGAACTCGCCGCCGAATCGCAGGCCCGCGCCGCCCAGGCGATCAAGGAGGGTCGCTTCGACCGCAGCCTGATCCCGGTGCTCAACCTCGACGGCACGGTGGCACTCGACCACGAGGAGTTCCCGCGGCCCGGCACCACGGCCGAATCGCTCGCCGCGCTGCCGCCGAGCTTCGCCGGCATGGCCGACTATCGCCACGAGAACGAGCCCACGTACCGCGAGCTCGTCGCGCAGAAGTATCCCGATCTCGTGATCGATCACGTCCACCACGCGGGCAACTCCTCGGGTGTCGTCGACGGCGCGGCGGCCGTTCTCATGGCGAGCCCCGACTACGCCAAGGCGCACGGTCTGAAGGCCCGGGCGCGCATCGTCGCCACGGCCAACATGGGCGACGACCCGACGCTGATGCTCAACGCTCCGGTGCCCGCCGCACGCAAGGTGCTGGCGCGGGCCGGGCTGACGATCGACGACATCGATCTGTTCGAGGTCAACGAGGCGTTCGCCGTCGTCGCCGAGAAGTTCATCCGCGACCTCGACCTCGATCGCGACAAGGTCAACGTGAACGGCGGGGCGATGGCGCTCGGCCATCCGATCGGAGCGACCGGCGCGATCCTGATCGGCACCGTGCTCGACGAGCTCGAGCGTCGTGACGGCCAGTTCGGGCTGATCACGATGTGCGCCGGTGGCGGCATGGCGCCCGCCATCATCATCGAACGGCTCTGAGGCCGTCTCAGGCCGAACACTCAGGCCAACGCGACTCAGGCCAGTTCGAGCGCGTCCCCTCGGTCGGCGAGCGCCAACTCGACGGCTTGTTCGAGGCCGGGCAGGACGGCGTCCGCCCAGAGCGCGTGACCGGCCGCGGCCGGGTGGAACAGGTCGGCGGCGAACACGCCACGATCGCGGAATCCCACGTTCGACGGTGTCACGTCGAGGAGCACGACTCGATCGCGCCGCGCGGCGACCGTCTCGATGGCGCGTCGGATCGATGCCGACCGCACGGTGACGAGTCTCGACAGCGGCCAGACGAGCCGGGCGATGCTGCCCAGGTCACCGATGTTGGCGACCGCCACCACCGCGCCGGAGGCGTGCAGGCGAGCGACCACCGAATCCAGCGTGGCGCTGAAGCGCCGGGTCGGCGTGCTGTGGATCACGTCGTTGCAGCCGACGGCGACCACGACGAGATCGGGGTCGAGGTCGATCGCCTCGTCGACGCGTGCGACCACATCGGCCGCGCGGGAACCCCCGACGGCGAGCGAGATCAGCTCCACTCCACCCGGTATGTCGAGGTGGGCGAGCGCCCGTGGCAGCCAGATGTCGCCACGGTCGTCGATCCCCGGGCCGGTGAGTGTGCTGTCGCCCAGGGCGACGACCCGCAACGGCGCCTCGCTCGGTATCCCGCCGATCGGGCCTGACGCATCGATCCCCGTCAACGACGGCAACGGGCGGCGGATCGTCCAGTAGTACTCGGCGACGAGGCCCGCGAGCATGCCACCGATGAGAGCCGCCATTGACGCTGTCGTTCGTACCGCTGATCTGCCTGGCATGGGTTCGACCTCGCCCGCCGAGAGTAGTTCAATCGACGTCGTCCGCCGCGGGGATCTGCGGGCCGAGCACCACTCCCGAGGTCAGACCCTCGATGAGCCTCGTCGGCGCCTCGCGCAGCAGGTGGTTGACGAGCAACCTGCGGGGCATCCGAACGTGGCGAGCGGGCGCCACGGTGGCGTCCACCGTCTTGCGGGCGACCGACTCGGGCGAGGCCTTCGGTAGCAGGCGGAACAGCCGCAACCGTTTGAGCAGCGCGGCGTAGTCGGTGGTCGCCTCGAGCCGGTCCCACATCTCGGTGTCGACCGGCCCGGGCGCCACGACGGTGGTCGTGATCGGCGTGTCCTTCAGTTCCATCCGGATCGAAGCGACGAAGTTGTTGAGGCCGGCCTTGGTGCCGGAGTACACGGCCAGACCGCCGAACCCGGCGGTCCCAGCGAGCGACGACAGGAAGACCACATGCCCTCGACGGCGCTGCAGCATGCCCGGAAGCGCCTGTCGCGTCAGCACCATCGGAACCTCGAAGTTGAGCCGCGCGACGTCGCGGATCATCGACAGGTCGGTCGCGTGGAAGGCGCCGACGGAGTCGATGCCGGCATTGTTCACCAGCACGTCGACCGGACCGACGGCCGACTCGACCCGCTCGATCAGCGCCTCGGCCTGGACCGGGTCGAGCAGGTCGGCCACGAAGGCGTGGCCACGCAATTCGTCGGCCAACCGATCGAGCGCCGTACCGTCGCGCGCCGCGATCGACACGATCGCACCGCGCCTCGCGTACTCGCGGGCCAGGGCGGCGCCGATCCCCCGGGACCCACCGGTGACGAGCACGTGCGCCCCTGCCAGTTGCATCGACAAACAGTAGTTCCGGGCCCCGCCGTCGGATCGCCCGGCGCTGCTTCGCTCACTTCGCGAAGTAGACGCCCGCCACCACGAAGCCGAAGACGACGACGAAGGCGCGCAGCTTCTCCGGCGGCAACCACGAGGCCAACCGGCCGCCGAGGTTCCCACCGATCAGGGCGGCCGGGGCCATGACCAGCACCAGCGACCAGACGACCTTGCCGGAGAACGCCAGGAAGCCCGCGGCGAACAGGTTGATCACGAACGCGAGCAGCAGCTTGACGCTGTTGAGCCGATTGAACGGTAGGTCGGAGAACATCCCGAGCACGGCGATCAACATGATGCCGAGCCCCGCACCGAAGTAGCCGCCGTAGACCGCGGCGAGACCGACGCTGATCGTCTGCAACACGATGTGACTGCGGTGCGTGGTGCCCGGCTTGAAGATCCAGCCACGCAGCTTGTTCTGCACCGCCAGCAGCACCGACGCCAGCAGGATCAGATACGGAACGAGCGCCCGGAACACCGACTCGCTCGTCACCACGAGCAGGATCGATCCGGTCAGACCGCCGATCGCCGAGGCGACCAATTGCGGTTTGACGGTCGCGCTCAGACCCTCGAGGTCCTTGCGTTGCGCCACCACGCCGCCGAAGTATCCGGGCAGCAGCGAGACGGTGTTCGTCGCGTTCGCCTGCACGGCGGGGACGCCCAACGCCGTGAGGACCGGGAACGAGATCAGCGTGCCGCCCCCGGCGAGCGAGTTGACGGCACCGGCTCCGCACGCCGCGGCAGCCGCCACGGCGTGCGCGAGCACGGAGAGATCGGTCATCGACGACCGCGCGACGCAGGCGCAGGCTCGATCGACACGCCGCGAAGCTACCGGGACGGGAGCGTCAGCTCCCGAGCGTCGTCTCGATCTGGGGCACCAGGCCGTCGATCGCGTACGGCAGGCTCAACGTGGTCGCGAACGACATGGCGCCGGCGAGACCTTCATCGACGAACAGGCTGCGACCGTCCGCCACGGCCGGAATGCTCTGCCAGAGGGGCAACGCGTCGACTTCGTCACGCTCCTCGGTGACGTAGGTGACGAGATCGGCGTCGACCAGCGCCAGATTCTCACCGCTGCCCTGCGCGTAGAACAGGTCGCCGGCGAGATCGAGGATCGGCTGCGGGATGGTGAATCCGAGCTCGGTGAGCAGTCGGCCCCGGCTGTCCTGGTCCGTGTACGCGTACCAGGTGCCATCGGCGGCAGGCACCACGAAGTTGGCCGTCTGCCCGGCCCAGTCCGGGTGGGCAGCCGCGGCGTCGGCGATCTGTGCACCGACGTCGTCGACGATCGCCTGTGCCTCGTCCTCGAGGCCCAGGGCCTTGCCGATCGTCAGCTGCACCTCGTCCCAGGGTGTTCCGTACTGCACGTACGCGTCGGTCTGTGCCACGACGGGAGCGATCTCGGTGAGCCGGTCGTAGTCGGCCTGCTCGATCTCGGACACCATGGCGACGATGACGTCCGGGTCGAGTTCGGCGATCTTCTCGAAGTTCAACGAATCGGGCTGGAGCACGACGATCGAATCGTCGGCGGCCGGCGACTCGGCCGCCCACGGCCAGAGCCCCCCGGGCTGCTCGCCGTACCAGTCGCGGATCGCGACCGGGGTGACACCGAGGGCGAGCACGTAGTCACCCTCCGTGTAACCGATCGACACGACGCGCTCGGGCTTCGACTCGATCACCGTCGTGCCGAACATGTTGTCGATGCTCACGGGGAAGCCACCGTCGACCGAGTCGGTGTCAGCGGTCGAGTCGGCGGCCGGCGCCCCGGCGTCGTCATCACTGCCGCACGCGGCGACGGCGATCATGGCGCAGACCGCCACGAGTACGGAGCCGGCTCGGCGGTAGCGGCGATGGGAGGGGGTCGACATCGGGAGTTCCTTTGCGTTGGTCAGCTGTGTTGAATGAATGTTGATAGGTAACCCTAATAGTTGATATCAGGTCGGGCAAAACACACCGTCTCCGGAGGCGACACGTGTGATCATTCGGACGTGATCGAGGTCCGGAGAGCGACGGTCGACGATCTCGACCGATCGGCGGAGGTCCTCGGCCTCGCCTTCGCCGACTACGCCTGGACGCGATGGACCGTCGATCCCGACGATCACGTCGAGCGCATCACCGGCCTCCAGCGTCTGGCACTGGAAAACCTCGGCCTGCCGTTCGGTCAGGTCTGGCTCGCGACGGTCGACGGCATCATCGAATCCGTCGCGGTGTGGATGGACAGCGCGATTCCCGTCCCCGCCGCAACCCATCGACCCATCGCCGAGGCCGCAGCCGCGCTCGCCGGTTCACGCTCCGCGGCGTCACTCGCCGCCGACGCGCAGTTGAGCGCGTGGCGACCACTGCGCCATCACCTGTATCTCGGCGCGATCGGCACGGCGCCAACGGCACAACGACGCGGGTTGGGCGCACGCGTGCTGGCGCCGATGCTCGCTCTCGCCGACCGGGAGGGGACCGCCGCGTTCCTGGAGACATCGTCACCGTCGAACGTCGACTTCTACGTCCGGCTGGGCTTCACCGTGATCGATCAGTGCCGGATCGCCGGAGGTGGACCCGACGTCTGGGCCATGCTGCGCGAGCCGATCCGTCGATGACCCGCCTGCAACTCCCTGCCGGTGATCAGGCGCCGGCGGGCTTGCCGGGTTCGGTCGGTGGCAGCAGTCCGGCTCTCCGAGCGGCGAGCACCCGCTTGGGTCCGCTGGCGGGAGACAGACCGCGCGCGGTCGCGACCGTGGACGTGGGCTTCGGGCTCTGCAGGGCAAGGGCGAGCAGATAGACCAACGCGTCCACGGCGAGCTGGTCGCGATCCCGATGCCGTTCGACGAGGCCCGACCATCCCAGCGCGCCGAGGTATTCGGTTTCGAGTGCGATCTGAATCGTGTCGCGCAGGGCGATGCGGGCGATCCCGGCTGGAGAAACGTCCTCTGCGCCCGGCACGGCGGTGCAGCAGACCTTGCGGACGGCGAGCCTGCCGACGGTGGGAGACCATTCCAGTCGAGCCTCGACGTCGTACGGGAGGGTGTCGGTGATGGTCACCGTCACCGCGGCGGGGATGGTTTCGGTTGGGCCACCTGGCGGCCCGATGGTGATCCGGCCGCGACCGGAGGCGACGTCGATGTGCATCCGCTCGATGATAGTCGACGCTGACCCAGGAATAGGCATCACCAGGGGAATACGGTGACCATGGTCACTGTTGAACCTGAGTGAGGCAGCCGGGGACCGTCCCAGTTGATCGCTGCCCAGAAGGAACCCATGAAGATCATCCCCAGCAGTCGGAAAGGTCGTGTGTTCGGCGGCGTCGTCAGCGGCCTCGTCGTGATCGGCGCCATCGGCGCGGCGGCCGCGCCACCGGAGGACGACGCAGCCGTCACCCCCGTCACGACCACAGCAGCCGTCGTTGCGACCACCGAGGTCGCCACGACGGTGACGACCGCAGTGCCGACCACCACGGTGCCCGTCACCCAGGCGCCGACCACGACGGCCACCACGACCACCACACCGACGACCACCGAACCGGCCGTGGTGCCGGCAACAGCGGCACCGGCCGCCGATCCCGTCGTGATCCCGCCCGCGGTCGTCCCAGCAACAGAGCCGCCGCCGGTCGCCCCGGCACTGACGGTCGCCCGGGTGGTCGATGGCGACACCGTCGAGATGTCCGACGGCACCACCGTTCGCCTGATCGGCATCGACACGCCCGAACGCGGAGAGTGTGGATTCGACGAAGCCACCTTCGCGCTCGCGTCAATGGTGCTCGATCAACCGGTCACCCTCCTCGGCGGTACCCGCGACGACGTCGACCGGTACGGGCGACTGCTCCGCTACGTCGACCTCGTCGACGCCACCGATGCCGGCGAGACGATGATCGCCGAAGGGTTCGCCATCGCCCGCTACGACAGCCGCGACGGCTACGGACGCCACACCCGCGAGGACGACTACCTGGCCGCCGATTTCGTGTCACCGCCGGCTGTCGGCTGCGAGGTGCCGGCGCCGGCCAGCCCGGCGCCCGCTGCGGCTCCGAGCCCGGCGCCGGCTCCGGCTGCGGTTCCGGCTCCCCCGCCCGTGGCGAATGCTTCGTACAAGAACTGCGACGCCGTTCGCGCCGCGGGGGCTGCGCCCATCCACGCCGGTGATCCAGGCTGGGCGCCCAAGTTCGATCGCGACGGCGACGGCGTCGGCTGCGAGTGACTCAACCCGAACCGAAAAATGCCTCGATCCGTTCGCCAGGCGGGCGGATCGGGGCATTTTTCGGCGGTTGAATTCACGGCTGTCGAGCGGCGCCGTGGGCCAGCGCGTCGGTCGCCTGCCCGTACAACTCGGCGATGGCGGCTGCCGTGACGCGCTCTTCGTACGAGGCGACGTGGCGTTCGGTAGGGGTCAGCAGGAACCGACCGATTTCCGTTCCGTTGCGCCACACGGGGACCTCGAGGTGCTCGGGCAGCAACGCCCGGTCGGGGTTGAGGTCGCTCTGCAGTCCCATGACGTTGCCGTCGGCCATGAGCACCGGCCGCGTCGATCCCGCCGGCCCGGGCTGCCAGACGCACCGCTGGAGATTCAACACGGCAGTGAGGTGTTCGCTGGCCGTGTCGGTGAGCTCGGCCTGGTCATCGATGCTGGCGACGGCTCGCACGAACGCGATCAGGTGCCGCAGTTCGTCCCGGCGCGCCGTATCGCGCGCGTGGAGCCGCACGAGCCGTGCGTTGAGCAGTCCGACGACGAGAGCGACGACGAGCAACGTCGCGGCGGCCACGACCTCGTCGGTGTCCTCGATGGCGAAGCTGTAGTACGGCTCGGCGAGCAGGAGGTCGTAGGCGAGCACCGACGTCGCGGCGGCGACCACCGCCGGACCGGTCGCCCCGAGCAGCGCGACGAGCACGACCGGCAGGACGAGCGCGAGGACGGCCGCGCGTCCATGATCGACCCGCACCGGGATCATCGCCACCGCCACGACCACCGGCAGCACGACGGCGAGCACGTAGGCGAGCAGGCGGCGACGTGCCGACAGGCGCGTCCGCGCCCCCGGGAGCACCGTCTCGTACCGTCCCCTGTGCCGTATTGCGCGATCGGTTGCAGCGCTTCGCGGTGCGGGTTGTCCGCGGTCCACGTCGGTCATGACGCCTCGCTCACGAAAGCCACGCTAATGGAACGGTGGGTCGGCGGCGAGGGGTCGTGACGAATTTGCCGACCGTCCCAGCCAGCGGTCCGGCGGAGGCCGAAAGGGTGGACGTGCCCTGAGCCTTTGGATACGTTCGCACGGCCGGATGGTCGGTCGCAGGTGTGGGGGCAGATCGACACGTCGCGAATGGAGAACGGACTCATGACCGCTGACACCGAGGTGTACTACGACCCGTACGACTTCGAGATCGACAACGATCCCTACCCGGTGTGGCGCAGGCTCCGCGAGGAGGCTCCTCTCTACTACAACGGCAAGCACGACTTCTACGCGTTGAGTCGTTTCCAGGATGTCGAGCAGGGCCTCACGGACTGGAACACGTTCAGCTCCGCCAAGGGGATGCTGCTCGAGATCATCAAGGCGGTCGTCGAGTACGGAGTGGAGCTCCCGCCGGGGAACATCCTCTTCGAGGATCCGCCCATCCATGACGTGCACCGCGGGATCCTGTCGCGGGTCTTCAGTCCGAAGCGCATGCTGGCGATCGAGCCGAAGGTTCGTGAGTTCTGCGCGCAGACACTCGACCCGCTCGTGGGTTCCGGCGGATTCGACTTCATCACCGACCTCGGAGCGCAGATGCCGATGCGCACGATCGGGATGCTGCTGGGGATCCCGGACTCGGACCAGGAGGCGATCCGCGAGGCGATCGACGCGAGCCTCGCCCTGGAGGAGGGCGACGCCCCCAAGCAGCAGCCGATCGACGCCTTGGCGTACGCCGAAGGGTTGTTCGGTGAGTACATCGACTGGCGCGCGAAGAACCCGTCGGACGACCTGATGACGCAGCTGCTCGAGGCCGAGTTCGAAGACGAGCACGGCGAACGCCGCCGCCTCACGCGGACCGAGGTGCTGGTGTACGTGAGCAACGTCGCCTCGGCCGGCAACGAGACGACGACGCGGTTGATCGGCTGGACCGGCAAGGTGCTGGCCGAGCATCCCGACCAGCTCGCCGCGGTGGCCGCCGACCGGGACCTCGTCCCCAAGGTCATCGAGGAGGTCCTGCGGTACGAAGCTCCCTCGCCGGTGCAGGCCCGCTACGTGACCCGCGATGTCGAGTGGTACGGCGAGACGGTCCCGCAGGGCAGCGTCATGTTGATGCTGAACGGCTCGGCGAACCGCGACGACCGCAAGTTCGACAACGGCGACTCGTTCGACATCAACCGCAAGTCCGAACACCACTTGAGCTTCGGCTTCGGTCTGCACTTCTGCCTCGGGGCATCGCTCGCCCGCATGGAGGGACGCGTCGCGCTCGACGAGGTCCTCAAGCGATGGCCGCACTGGGAGGTCGACTACGACGGCGCGGTGCAGGCGCGCACCTCGACGGTTCGTGGCTGGACCCGCCTGCCGGTGAGGATCGACGCGTGACGTTGCAATTCGTCTTCCACTACCCGGAGACCAACGGCAGCGACGGTGACCTCCTCGACTCGGGGGCGCTCGACGACGTGGCCCGGGCCGCCGAGACCGCCGGTTTCGACGCCCTGGCCCTGACCGAGCACCCGATCCCCGGAGCGCGGTGGCTCCACACCGGAGGGCACCAGAGCCTCGACCCGTTCGTCGCGCTCGCGTTCGCGGCCGCCGCCACGTCGCGGCTGCGACTCCTGACGCATCTCGCGCTCGCGCCGTACCGGAACCCGTTCCTGCTCGCCAAGGCGGCAGCCACGGTCGACAAGCTGTCGGGCGGTCGAATGATCCTCGGTCTCGGCGCCGGGTACCAGAAGTCGGAGTTCCACGCGCTCGGCGTGCCCCTCGATGACCGGGGCGCACTGTTCGACGAGGTGCTCGACTGCCTGCCCCTGCACTGGAAGGGTGAACCGTTCAGCTACGAGGGCCGCAACTTCGACGCCCGCGACGTGATGGCCAGGCCCAAGCCCGTCCAGGATCCGATTCCGATCTGGATCGGCGGCAACTCCAAGGCCGCCCGCCGACGCGCGGTCGAACGCGCCCAGGGATGGATGCCGATGATCGGACCGCCGGAACTCGCCCGCACCACGCAGACCCCGACTCTCGCGAACTTCGACGACGTCGCCGTCGCCATCCGCGAGATGCAGGACGACGCCGAGGCGTTCGGCCGGACCGAGCCGCTCGACTTCCTGTCGTCGTACAGCGATTCGACGCTGACCGACCCGACCGTCGACGTCGAACGCCACCTCAACACGCTCGGCGAACTCGAAGAAGCAGGGCTGACGTGGGTGATCGTGACCCACCCCCGCTGCGAACCGGCGGTGTTGCTCGACTGGCTCGCCGCCTTCGGTTCGGAGTACATCGGCCGATGAGCTGGTTCGAGGACCGCGCCGGGCTCGACGGCACCGTTGCGGTCGTCACCGGCGGGGGTGGCGGACTGGGCGAGGCGATCGTGCGCGACCTCGCGGCCAACGGCGTGCGCATCGCCACCGTCGACATCGATCCGACGGGCGTCGAACGCGTGGCGGCGTTGCCCGACACGATCGCGATGGTCGGTGATGCTCGCGACCCCGAGGTGCTCGCCGAACTGTTCGCCGCCGTCGACGAACGCTGGGGCCGGGTGGACACCCTGGTGAACGTGGTCGGCGGCACGTTTCGCGCCGAGTTCACCGACACCACCCCGAAGGGCTGGGACGCGCTGGTCCGCACGAACTTCACCCACGTGCTGCACGCGTGTTCGCTCGCCATTCCCCGCATCCGATCGGGCGGCAATGGTGGAAGCATCGTCAACCTCACGACGATCGAATGCCATCGGGCGGCGCCGGGCTTCGCCGTCTACTCCGCCGCCAAGGCCGCGGTCGAGCAGTTCGCAAGAACGCTCGCCGTCGAGCTCGCGCCGGATCGGATCCGGGTCAACAACGTCGCACCCGACTACACCCCGACACCGAACATGCGCCGCATCGCCTCCACCGAGTCGCCGGGGATGACCGACGAGGCCATCCGCATCGGGCTCCCGATGGGCCGGGCCGGCGACGTCACCGACGTGTCGAACTGTGTGGTCTTCCTCGCCTCCGCGTTGTCGTCCTACGTGACCGGCACGACGCTGCACCCCGACGGCGGAACGTTCGCATCGTCAGGATGGTTCAACTGGCCCGATCACGGCTGGAGCAACAACGTGCCGCCGTACCTCATCCCCCATCTCGGCGCCGACCCGGATCCAGACTGATCAGCGCGTTGCCTCCTCCCGCTACTTCTCCCGCTACCTGGCGGGCGGCGAGGTAGCCGAACACCATGCTGTTGGCGATGCTGGCGCCGGGGCCGAGGTAGTGCCGCCCCATCACCGTCGCCGTGCTGTTGCCGGTCGCGTACAGGCCGGCGATCGGCGCACCCGAGTCGTCGAGCACGCGGCCGACCTCGTCGGTGACCAGACCGCCGCACGTGCCGATGTCGGACGGCAGCATCTGCACCGCGTAGTAGGGCGCTTCGTCGAGCGGCCCGAGACACGGGTGCAGCCCGCGTCGCGGATCGCCGAGCGACCGGTTGTAGGCGGACTCGCCGCGCCCGAAGTCGGGGTCGACGCCGTCGCGGGCGTGCTCGTTGAAGCGCTCGACGGTCGCCGCCAGCCCGGCGGGATCGATGCCGCACATGTTGGCGAGATCGGCCAGCGTCCACGCCTGTTTCAGGTTGCCGCTCTGGAGGAGCTTCTTCGGGAAGTGCCCCGGTTGCGACCGCTGGTGGGCGTAGCGCTTGCGGTAGCGGTCGTCGAAGATCAGCCACGCCGGCACGGCCTTCGACGACTTGTCGCGGGCGTACATCGCCTTGCCGACCTCCATGTAGGAGTTCGACTCGTTGACGAACCGGTTGCCGGCGGCGTCGACCATCATCGTGCGCGGCCGCTGCCGGGCCTGGTCGAGGGTCGACTGGCCGAAGCGGCCGGTGCGCGGGTTCGGCAGCCACCACGCCTCGTCCATCAGGTCGGTCGCCGCGCCGAGCCGCATGGCGGTCAGCAGCGCCTCACCGGTGTCGCCGGGGTTGGCGATCGACCACCGCGCCTTGTTCGGCTGGTCGCCGCTGTACTCCTCGCGCATCTCCGGGTTGTGAGCGAATCCGCCGGCCGAGATCAGCACGCCGTGCCGGGCGCGAATGGCGACGGGCTTGCCGTCGCGCACCGTGCGCACACCGACGACTCTGCCGTCCTCCACGACGAGGTCGTCGAGCGGCGCCTCGGTCCAGACGGGGATGTTCCGGTCGAGCGCGGCGCGCAGCATCTGACCGATCAGCGACGCGCCGTTGGTGAGCAGCGCCTGCCGTCGGGCCTTCGCGCCGTAGGTGCGGATCACGACGCGCGCCGCGACGGCGAAGCAGTGCGGGCTGCGGTTGTAGTGCGACAACGACCGCGACTCGTTGGTCATCACGGACAGACCGACGCTCTGGGCGAGGCCCGGCTGCAGCTTCGGCAGCCACGACCCGAGCGCCTTGCCGTTCCAGGGCATCGGCTCGATCGCCCGGCCGATGTCCTTGCCGCCCGGCAGGTTCGAGTAGTAGTCGCTGTAGCCGTCGCAGCGGGCGAACTGCAGCCCGCACCGCTCGAGGAACTCGACCATCTCGGGGCCGGCGGTGAGGAATGCGTCCCGCCGTTCCTTCGAGGAGGCCGGGCCGACATCGCCGACGACGGCTTCGAAGTGGGTCATCGCGTCGTCGTACGAGTCGGCCACGCCACCGCGCTGCATCAGCGGGTTGTTCGGGATCCACACGACGCCGCCCGACATGCACGTCGATCCGCCGATCAGCGCCTGCTTCTCCAGCACGAGCACGCTCGCCCCGCTGTCGTCCGCGGCCAGCGCGGCGGTCATCCCGCCACCGCCGGATCCGGCGACGACGAAGTCGAACTCCGCATCCCACGAAGCCTCGTCGTGTGCCGCCACTGCGTCCCCCTCACTCATCTGCTCCGTGCGTCCTTCCTGGCAACTTCCGGAATTAGTTCCAACCCGAAGTAATGTACTCATCGACGTCGTGCGTTGACAGCCGGACCGCCGATCCCCATATCCTCCCCTGCCATGGCATTCGAGCCCGCTCCGTTCGACGTCGTCGAGGCGTCACGGCGGGTGTGGCTCGAGCGCTGGAACGAACAGGCCGCGTCGGGGATGGCGGTGTTCACGGCGATCCTGCGCTCCCACCAGTTGTTGAGCAACGAGATCGCGGCGGTGATGCGCCGGCACGACCTGACCTTCGCCCGCTACGAGGTGCTCTTCTGGTTGGCGACCGACCCCGAGTCGTCACAGACCCTGAGCTGGATCAGCAAGACCCTGCGCATCCCGCCGGCGACGGTGACCAACCTGATCGATCGCCTGCAGGACGACGAACTCGTCCGCCGGGTCCAGCACCCCCTCGATGCGCGCACCACCCTCGCCGTCATCACGCCTCGCGGTGTGGATCTCGCCGACGCCGCCACACGAGACCTCAACACGACCGTCTACGAGCAGATCGGGCTCACCGATCCGCAGCGCGACCAGGTGATCGGTCTGCTCGCCGAGTTGCGCGCCAACGGCAACGAGTTCGAGGTCGACCGGTCGCAACGCGTGATCGACGAACTCGACGCCCGCCACGTCAACCGGGAGCGCCGCTCGTGAGCAACACCGGCGGGACCGACGACCTCTGGGAGGCGATGTCGACGGCGCGTTCGATCCGTCGCTTCACCGACGAACCGGTCGACGACGACATCCTGCGCCGCTGCTTCCAGCACGCGACGTGGGCCCCCTCCGGCGGCAACTTCCAGGCGTGGCGGTTCGTGATCCTGCGGTCGCCCGAACAGCGCGCCGTCGTCGCCGCTGCCGCTGCGCACGCCCTCGCGGTGATCGAGCCGGTCTACAACATGACCCGCCCCGACCCCGACGACGACAGCAAGCGGGCGCGCACCTTCCGGGCGACCTACGAGTTCCACGACCGCGCCGGCGAGTTCACGTCGGTGCTGTTCGCCACCCGCCGGTACAAGTCCGCCTCGGAGTTGCTGCTCGGCGGGTCGATCTACCCGGCGGTCCAGAACTTCCTGCTCGCCGCCCGCGGCATCGGGCTCGGCGCCTGCCCGACGAGCTGGGCCGACTACGAGGGCGAGGCGATGTTGCGGGACGCGGTCGGGGTGCCCGACACCTGGATGCTGGCAGCCCACGTCGTCGTGGGATGGCCGCGAGGCAACCACGGGCCGCTCCGCCGACGACCAATGTCCGAGGTCGTCGCGCTGGACCATTGGGACTCCCCCGCCTGGGGCGACGCCCCGATGTGGGACCCCCACGGCATCTGATCAGGCGGGGCGCCGTCCCCACGCCGCGATGAGCACCGACGTCCCGACGATCGTGTCGGGGTCGGCCAGGACCTCCAGGAAGCGCTCGACGTCCTCGGCGGCGATGCCGAGACGGGCGAGATCGTCGCTCACCTGGCGCGCGTTCGCGGCCATCACCTGGGTGAATCCGTCGCCTCCACGGTCGAACACGACATGGCCACTGGCGCCGGTCTCGGTCAGACCCCGCTCGATGAGGTGGCGCCACGCATCGGCGGCGAAGTTGTTCGCGCCATCCCGCTCGGCCAGCAACTTGTTGAACGCGGTCGCCATGCGAACGATGAGTTCCTGCTCGGGCCCGGCACGATCGGTCGTGCGGACCTCGCCCGTGTCGAAGTCCTCCAGCACCAACCACCCACCCGGAGCGAGCCGGGCGACGAGTTCGTCGAGCACCTCGAGGCGGGCGGGGACATGTTGCAACACGAGCCGTTCGTGGATGAGATCCCACGGGCCCTCCGGCAACGGTCCGGCGGCGACGTCCAGCTCCTGCACCTCGAGCTGCGGGCTGCCGTCGTGCTGGAACCATCGTGTGTCCAGATCGACGGCGACCACGTGCCCGGTCGGCCCGACCTGGCCGGCGAGCCAACGGGCGATCGAACCACCGCCGGTGCCGATCTCGAGGCAGCGCGCGCCGGCCGGCACCCCGACCCGGCTCAGGTGACCGATCGAGATCGGGTCGAGGGTCTGTTCCAGACCGTCGAATCGGGCACCCGTCTCCGGATGCATGTTGTTCATCAAGTACGGGGACTCCGGCACGCCGACCACCTCGGAACGTAGGCCTACCACATGCGGGCGCCACCGGAATCCACCGCCGACGGACGACGGCGGCTCGTTACGTTGGTGCCGTGGACCTGCGGTTCGACGCTGGAGGGGGACGATCGATCGGCGCCGCCGAGTTCGGGGATCTCGACGGGACGGCGGTGTTGTGGTGTCACGGGGGCCCGGGCAGCCGGCTCGAGCCGCTGTGGCTCGATCGCCCGGCCGCCGACGCCGGGCTGCGGATCATCGGTGTCGACCGGCCGGGGTACGGACTGTCCGATCCCCGTCCCGGCCGCACGATCAACGATGCGGTCGACGACCTCTTCCTCGTCGCCGATCGGCTGGCGATCGATCGCTTCGCCACCGTCGGCGTCTCGACCGGCGGGGCCTACGCACTCGCCGCGGCGGCCCTCGCTCCGGAGCGCGTGCTCGCCGTGGTGGCGTGCTGTTCGGTGACCGACATGTCGTGGCCCCCGGGACGGGCGACGATGGATGGTCCCCACGTCCACGCCATGTGGGACGCTCCGGACCGGGACGCGGCGATCGCCGCGTCGATCGAGGCGTACGGCGAGAACGGCTCGAAGATGCTCGACGGCGGCATGGCACCGGTGCTCGCCGAACTCGACGCGCAGCTGTTCGCCGACCCCGCCTGGATGAAGCCCGCGATGGAGGGATTCCGACAGATGTGGACGTTCGGGATGCAGGGGTACGCGGACGACCGGATCGCCGATTCGCCGGGCTGGGGATCGTTCGACGTCGGCCGCATCCGCTGCCCGGTCAGCGTGCTCCAGGGCAGCGAGGACAGGATGGTCGCGTCCATCCAGGCCGAGCACACGGCCGCGATCGTGCCCGGCGCGGAACTCGTCCTCGTCGACGGTCACGGCCACTTCAGCATCGAAGCGCTGGTCGTCCCCGAACTCGTGCGGATCCTCGGGTAAGCGCCGCCACCCAGCGCAAACAACCTGACTCCTCATGATGGACCTCTTGCAATAGTTGTGCATGGTCCAGTAAATTCGGACTGGTGAAGGATCGGGAGCTGGCCGAACGGATACGGGCGTTCAACCGCCTGTACACGCAGGCGATCGGCTCGCTCGACGATCGCCACGAGGGGCTCGACGTCACGCTGGCCCAGTCCCGGGTGTTGTTCACGATCCGGTCGATGGAGGCGCCGCAGGTCAACCAGATCGCCGAGGTGCTCGGTCTCGATCTCGCCTACACGAGCCGGGTGCTCGGGACGCTCGAGGACCGCCGGCTGATCCGGAGGACGATCGCGGCGGAGGATCGCCGGCAACGTGTGGTGGCGCTCACTCCCAAGGGTCGGCGCCTGCTGGACGAGATCGAGCGGCGATCGAACCAGCGGGTCCTCGCGCTCGTCGACCACCTCGACCCCGACGGCCTCGATCGCCTGCTCCACGCCATGGACACCATCGGTGTCCTCCTCACCAGTCAGGAGAGCCATGACCAGCCAGATTCCACACTTCCCGCCTGAGATCGAAGCCCTCCCCGACTTCGACGGCCCCTTCGACGCGCACCGCCTGCAATCCGCAGGCTGCGACGTGCTCTTCGCCACGTACCCCGCCGGGACCACGATCGCGCCGCACACCCACGAGACGAACAACGTCGGCGTCATCACCAAGGGTCAGCTGATCCTGCAGGTCGACGGCGAGGTCAGAACGTACGGCCCGGGCGACTGGTATCACGTGCCGACCGGCGTCGAGCACGCGGCGCGGTTCGACACCGACAGCGCCGAGATCGAGTTCTGGTTCAGCTCGTGACCGAGACGTTCGCCACGGGCATCCAGATGGGCGAGTCCCCGCGCTGGCACGACGGCCGGTTCTGGATGTGCGACTGGCTGGCCGGCGAGGTCCTGGCGTTCGACGCCAACGGTGACCGCGAGGTCGTCACCCGCGTCGAGGGCCTGCCGTTCTCGATCGACTGGCTGCCCGACGGTGAACTCGTCGTGACGACGTCGAACGGGGTCGTCACGGGTACCGAACTGACCCCCTACGGCGCCGCCGGGCAGCCATTCAACGAGATCGTCGTCGACGGCGCCGGCCGGGTCTGGGTGAACATGCCGGGCTCGAGTCCGGGCGAGGAGTCGAAGCCGGGGCACGTCGCCGTCGTGCTCCCCGACGGGACGAGCCATCGTGTCGCCGACGACGTCTGGTTCCCGAACGGGATGGCCATCGTCGACGACGACACGCTCGTGCTGGCCGAGTCGCACGCCGATCGGCTGACGGCGTGGACGATCGACGAGTCGGGCGAGTTGGTCGACCGCCGCGTCTGGGCCGACCTCGGGCCCGGGGCGGCCCCCGACGGAATCTGCGCCGACGCCGAGGGAGCGATCTGGTACGCCAGCGTCCCGCAACAACAGTGCGTGCGCGTCGCCCCGGGCGGCGAGGTGCTGCAGACCATCGAGGCCGATCGCGGCTGCTTCGCCTGCATGCTCGGCGGTGACGACGGTCGAACCCTCTACATCGTCGCCAACCGGTACGGCGGCGGCAGCAACGCCTCCGGTGGCGTCGTGCTCACCGAACGGGTCGACGTCGCCCACGCCGGCCGGCCGTGACCGAGCCGGGCCCGTTGCTCAGTATTCGCCCTTGATCACGAAGTACGAGCCGCGGATCGTGCCGGCCAGCTTCGACTTCTGCCGTGCGAACTTGAACTTCGTGGCGAGCTCCTCGGGGACCTCCATCCCGTCGGAGAGCTTGAATCCGACGGCCCGCTTCCCGCCTTCTTCGACGCCGTACATCACGTTGATCGACAGGCCGCTCTCGTAGAAGACGTACGCCATCCGGAGGTCCTCGACCTGGAACATCGTCGCCTCGAGCGGCGGGGACTCGATGACGATCTCCCGCTCCTCCTTCAGGATGCGGTGCACCCACTCGACCGCTTCCTTGGCCTCGCTCGCCGGCTCCACCGTGAACACGTGGTCGTACTTGTTCTTGAAGTAGCGAGCCTCGTTGGCCCGCAAGCCGGCCAGTGCGGGCGCCACCGGCGACGACTCGAGACCGACGGTCGACACGGTCTTGAAATCCACCTCGTAGGACATGACGTACTCCTCGAATCGAACTGCTGGTGATCCCGCCGGGCGCCGAGACTACTTCGCACCGCGGATCGACGGCAGCAGGTCACCACAGCTAGAACGATGTGATGCAGATCGGAGTGGTGTTTCCCCAGACGGAGATCGGTGCTGCCGTCGCCGACGTGCGGCGGTACGGGACGACGGTGGAGGAACTCGGGTTCGCCCACCTGCTCGCCTACGACCATGTGCTCGGCGCCGACCCGGACGCCCATGCCCCGTGGCGGGGGCCGTACAACGTGCACACGACCTTTCACGAGCCGTTCGTGATGTTCGGCTATCTGGCGGCGTGCACGCAACTGGAGTTGGTCACCGGCGTGATCATCCTGCCGCAGCGGCAGACCGCGCTCGTCGCCAAGCAGGCCGCCGAGGTCGACCTGCTCACGGAAGGACGGTTCCGCCTCGGCGTCGGGATCGGGTGGAACGCCGTCGAGTACGAAGCGCTCGGCCAGCCGTTCGGCGAGCGGGGACGACGGATGTCCGAGCAGATCCCGCTGCTGCGTCGGCTCCTGACCGAACCGGTCGTGACCCACGACGGCGAGTTCGACCACATCACCGGCGCCGGGCTGGCGCCACTCCCCCAGCAGCGACCGATCCCGATCTGGGTCGGCGGCCAGTCCGCTCCCGCCTACCGTCGCATCGGCCGGCTCGCCGACGGCTGGTTCCCCCAGGTCATTCCGGGCCCGGCACTCGACGAAGCCCGCGCCATCGTCGCCGACGCCGCGACCGAAGCCGGCCGCGACCCTGCAGTCCTGGGCATGGAGGGCCGCGTCAGTTGGACGAGTGACGGCGTCGACAAGATCGTCGACCACCTCGGACGCTGGCGTGACGCCGGCGCGACCCACGTGGCCGTCAACACGATGAATGCCGGGCTGGGCCCCGTCGACGCCCACCTCGAGGTCCTCGCCCAAGTCGCCTCGGCACTCTCGCTGTCGAAGTAACAGCCGCCACCGACGCTGGGCCGCGACTCTCTACGTTGGGACCGTGGATCTGGACGCCGACCTGATCGCCTATTACGAGGCCGAGGCGCGCAGCGGTCGGCGGGCGAAGGTCGGCGAGTTCCGTCGGGGCTTGTGGGAGCGGTTCCGCGAGGTCGTCGTCGCCGAGGGCCGGCGACACCTGATCGATGTCGGCGCCGGACCGGGACTCGACACCGCCGCGTGGCGGGCGGAGGGGCTCGACGTCGTGGGCGTCGATCTCGCCGAGGCCAACGTGCGACTGATGGGCGAACGTGGCCTCGTCGGCATCACCGGTTCGCTGTACGGCCTGCCCTTCCGCGACGGCTCGTTCGACTCGCTCTGGACGATGAGCACGTTCGTGCACGTCCCGCACGCACGGTTCGACGAGGCGATCACCGAGATGCTGCGGGTCGTCGCGCCTGGGTCACCGCTCGGGATCGGGACGTGGGGCGGCCTCGACTTCGAGGGCATCGTCCCATTCGGCGATCTCCGCCCGGACCGGTTCTTCTCGCTCGCCACCCACGATCGGTGGCGCGAGATGCTCGCCCGCCACGGCGACGTCGAGATCTTCGAGACCCATGATCCGCACCACGACGATGGGTGGGAGTACCAGTTCGCGGTACTCCGCAAGCCGCTGCCCTGATCGAGCGAGCGAGCTCGAGGCCGATCAGGCCTGGGTGGCGAGGAACTCCAGGAGGTCGCCGCGGCCGATCTGGGTGAGCAGGCTGACGAGGTCGAGGTAGACGCGCTCGTTGGTGATCAGCTCGCCGTCGAAGAAGAACACCGCGATCGTCGGGACCCGGAACGCCTTGCCGGTCGGCGCGGCGCCCATGAACTCGCCGAGGTTCGTGCCGAGCAGGTCGAACTCGGCGATGATCGTGTCGTCGTCGCTGACGTGCATGCGCACGTTCTCGTGGCGTTGGTCGGGGAAGGCGGTGCGCTGGTTGCGGTGGTAGGCGAGCACCTCGGCCTCGCCGTCGTGGACCTGCCCGGTCGGGACGATCTCGTAGCGCGGGTGGCCGGCGAAGGTGGCGATCGTGCGTTCGAACTCCTGGTCGACCTCGGAGGCGAAGTGCTCGTCGAGCAGGTCGAGGCGACGCTGGCGGAGTTCGGGATCGATCATGCGCCGGTCATCCTGTCACGGCGTCGTGAGTCAAGTCAGCCGTTCGCGACGGCCGACGAGCTCGTTGCGGACCGGCGGCGGTCAGTCCGCGGCTCGAGCCGTGACGAGCCAGTCGTACTCGTCGCCGAGGAACTCGATGTCGGCGAAGCCCGCGTCGGCGAGCGCCGACCGCATCTCGTCACGGGTCCACCAGCGGAGACGGATCCGCCGCAGCCAGGTGCCGGTCAGCAGGCCGTCGCGGTCGTAGCTCTCGAGCCGGCTGAACCAGAGCTGCACCTGCTCGGTCGAGTCGTCGTCGCCGGTCGCTTCGTGGGCGACGTAGGTGATGCCGGTGTCGGCGGCGGTCCCCGTCCTGCGGAGCCTCCATGTGAACCCCGTCGTCTCGCCGGGCTCCTCGGTGTGGCAGGTGAACGAGAGCGTGCCGCCGGGTTCGAGGTGGGTCCGGTAGCTGGCGAGGGCTCGGTGCGCACGGTCGAGGTCGGCGATCAGCGTGAACGTCCCGGCCGGGCAGACGATCGCCCGATAGGTGCGGTCGAGTGCGAGCGGGGCGATGTCGCCGTGGTGCAGCGTGACGTCGAGCCCGGCCGCGGCGGCGTGCAGCCGGCAGCGCTCGAGCATGTCGGCGGACGAGTCGATGCCCTCGACGTCGAGCCCGCGTTCGCGGGCTGGGATGAGGAACCGCCCGTTGCCGGCACCGAGTTCGAGCGCCGTGCCACCGCACTGCTCGATCACGCGCAGGTACCAGGCGTCATCGGGGAATGTGGTCCCCGGCGGCAGCCACGCGTCGTAGGCGAGGGCGGTGACGCCGTCGTACCCACGGTCGGCCATCTGCTCGATGAACTGGTCGCTCGCCCCCACCTCGCGATGTCTACCACCGGCTCACATCTCGCGCCATGGCGAACCACGGTCCCCGAATAATCAGGTCAATCTGACCATTACTCGGCGATCTGCCCGATATAGTCGCTTTGACAACATATGCCGGATGAGCCGGCAGGAAGGTGGATCACCATGGGGAACTCGAAGAACGAGAAGAAGAACGATTCGGGAGCGGACATCTGGTTCCTCCTCGACCGATCGGGGTCGATGGCCTCGATCGAGCAGGACGTGGTCCGCGGCTTCGACCGCTTCTTCAAGGAGCAGCGCAAGCAGGGCGGCGAGGCGACGGTCACGATCGTCCAGTTCGACGATCAGGAGCCGCACGACGTGCTCGTCGATGCGCGGCCGCTGGCCAAGGTCCGGTCGATCGCCGAACGGTTCGTGCCGCGTGGGATGACGCCGCTGTACGACGCGATCGGGCTGTTGCTCGATCGGGCGGAGCGGCGGGGCGGTGACGGCGCCGATCAGCTGGTCGTGATCCTGACCGACGGGATGGAGAACGCCAGCCACGAGTGGACACAGAAGAAGCTGTTCAAGCGGATCGCCAAGCTGCGCACGGCCGGATGGACGTTCGTGTTCCTCGGCGCCAACCAGGACAGCTACGAGGCGGGTGCGGCTCTCTCGATGGCCGCCGGCAACGTCAGCAATTTCCGTCCGGACAGCCAGGGCACGGCCGCGGCGTACGCCGGGCTCGATCGGACGGTTCGTGAGTGGCGCGGCAAGAGCCGTCCCGACCGGCTCCGGGACGTGGATGAGTTCTGGGCCGGCCAGAAGGAGGCCGAGGAGGTCCCGTGACTTTCGGGCCGCAAACGGACGGGTCAGGCGGGGCGTTCGCGACTGGTCGTGTCGACGGCCCGTGCTCGCACCGAAGCGGGCGGCTCGACACCGCGGATTCGATACCAGACGATCTGCATCGTCTTGATGATCGCGGCGCGATTGCGCCAGATCAGCATCGACACCGCCCAGAGCCAGGCGAGCCGTATCCGTCGCAGCAGCAGTCCGATCATGTCGAGCACGCTACGCCGTCCGCCTCCTCGACAGGCTCCGGCTCAAGGCGATCACCCGATCGGTCGATACTGGTAGTGCGACCGCGCTCGAACGCGCGCGCTCCCGCTCATCATGCCGACCAACATTCCGCCCCCAGCGCCCCGCCGCGGCGCGCCATCGTCCGACGACGTCCCGGCGCATCGTTCCTGGGGAAACGTCACGAGGTGGAAGCGGTGGCTCGTCTACTGGGTCGCCATCTGCATTGCGCTCGGCGGAGTGGGCGCGGCGATCGCCGAGCCGAATGGAACCGACACGGCCGAGCCGTCCGCGACGACGACGTCGCCCGAGTTGATCGCCGACGTGCCGGCGACGACGACCCCACCGACCGAGCCGACCCCGGTGCCGTCCGCGCCCGAACCGACCACGACCGAGCCCGTGACGGTTCCCGTCGTGGAGCCACCGGTGACCGAGCCTCGGCGACCGAGCCGCCGACCACTCCCCTGCCGACCGAACCGCCGGCGACGGTGCCCGGGTCGGCGCTCGCCCTCGATGTGTTGGCGACGATCCCCGTCGAACGGGAGCAGCCGTCCGGCTACGACCGTGACCTGTTCCACTATGGCGACACCGTCGACGATCACGGCTGCCGGACCCGCGCCCTGGTGCTGATGCGTGATTCGCTCACGCCGGCGCAGGTCGACGCGGGTGCCTGCGCGGTCATCGCCGGCGACTGGTACTCCCGCTACGACGGCGTCACGTGGACGGATCCGGCCGAGCTCGAGATCGACCACGTCGTGGCGCTGAAGGAGGCGTGGGACTCGGGCGCCTGGGCGTGGGACGAGGCGCGACTGACGGCGTACGGCAACGACGTCGACGAGGTGCGGTCCCTCGTTCCGGTGACCGGCGCGGAGAACCAGGCGAAGAGCGACAAGGACCCCTCCAACTGGATCCCGTCGAACGCCGACGCCGTCTGCACGTACCTCGCCGACTGGACGTCGATCAAGGCTCGCTGGGGCCTGTCGATGGACGAATCCGAGCATGGCCGCATCCGCAACCTGTTGACCGACCGCTGCCCGGGCCAGACGATCGCGCCGTGGGCACCCGTACCGGCGGTGGCCACACCGGCACCGGCCCCTGAGCCGGCTCCCGTCCCGGCACCGCCGCTCGCCGCCATCCCGGCGTCGGACTGCGACCCGTCGTACCCGACGTTGTGCATCCCGGTCGGCGCGCCCGACCTGGACTGCGGCGACATTCCCGACCGTCGGTTCCCGGTGCAACCGCCCGATCCGCACCGGTTCGACGGCAACCACGACGGCGTCGGCTGCGAGAGCTGATCAGCCGGGAACGGACCGCCGTCCCCAACTACCATGCCGCGGTGGCCAGCCCTTCCCGACCGGTGTTCGACGCGGACACACGGGCCTTCCTCCAGCGGCCGGTGGCGATCATGCTCGGCTCGACCGACCAACTGAACACACCGGACGCGGTCCGTTCGAGCGGCATCGCCGTGCTCGACGACCGGCGCCTGCGGGTCGTGTTCGCCGCCGATGCCGCCACGGCCCGGGCGAACGCCGTCCCCGGCGCCAACATCAGCCTGCTGGTCACCGACATCACCACCTACGAGTCGATCCAGTGGAAGGGCACGGTGCTCGTCGGTCCATCGGCGCGTACCGCCGGCGACCTGGCCCTGACGCACGCTTACCTCGACACCTTCCTCGTCGGCCTGGAGCAGAACGGCATGGGACCGGACCTGCATGCGACGCCTCTGCTCGCTCGACACCGTCGCCATCGAGGTCGAGATCGACGAGGAGTACGACCAGACACCCGGTGTCGACGCCGGCCGGAAGGTCGCCGGCTGATGCCGATCGCGCTCGCCAGCATCAGCCGGTGCTTCCAGGGCGACGTCCCCAACGTCCTGGCGACCGTGTCCGCCGACGGCGTCCCGAACGTGATCTACCTCTCGCAGGTGATGATCGTCGACGACGACCACGTCGCCATCTCCAACCAGTTCCTGCGCAAGACGATCCAGAACCTCGCCGAGAATCCCGTCGCCACGCTTGCTCGTCATCGACCCGGTCGACGGCGAGAGCTACAAGCTGCTCGCCCGCCACGTCCGGTCGGAGAACGAGGGCAAGGGTTTCGACGACGCCCGGCTCGCCCTCGATTCCATGGCGGCGATGGTCGGCATGCAGGACGTGTTCTCGCTGAAGGGGCTCGAGGTGTTCCGCGTCCTCGACGTGGTGCAGGTCCCCTTCAGCGAGACCACTTCCTGACGTCATCACACGCGTCGGCGAGCAGCGGTGACGTGACGGCCGTCGCCAGCCCGAGGAGTTCGTCCACGGTCCCGGCGCTGCCCTGCAGGTCGACGACGATCTCGTGGGCGCCGACCCGACGGGTCGCGTCGAGATCGTCGGCGACCTGCTCGATCGAGCCGTGGTAGGCGGGACGGTCGCCATCGAGCGACCGCGTCCGTGATCGACGCGTTCGCCCGCACGACGAGTTCGATCGCATCGGGATCGCGCCCATGGCCGGCGGCCATGTCGCGGACCGCACCGAACATCGGCCCGATGGCCTCGATCGGGAGACCGGCGGGGATCCAGGCGTCGGCCCGCCTCGCCACCCGGTCGAGCGCTGACGGCGTGTAGGCCGCGAGCAGCAGCGGCGGGCGCGGGCGTTGCGCCGGCTTCGGGAGGATCTCCGACGGCGCGATCTCGTAGCGCTCACCGTCGACGTGGGTGACGCCGTCGGCCCAGATCGCTTCGAGCACGTCGATGATCTCGTCGAGGCGGCCGCCGCGGTGGTCGAGTGGTGCACCGACCGCGTCGTACTCGTCGACCGACCAGCCGAGGCCGAGCCCGACCGACAGCCGGCCGTGGCTCGCCAGGTCGATCGCCGTCAGCGTGCGGGCGAGGAGCAGCGGCGAGTACCACGGTGCGACGAGCACGCTCGTGCCGAGCCGGATGCGCTCGGTGGCGGTCGCCGCCAGCGTCAGGGCGACGAACGGGTCGAGCACCGAGTACTGCTCGGCGGGGAGTTCGCCGTCCATCGATGCGGGATAGGGGGTGCGTGGTTCGAGCGGGGCGAGCACCCGGTCCATCACCCACAGCGAGGCGAAGCCCGATCGTTCGGCCTTCGCCGCCATGTCGATCACGGCGGCGGGGTCGGCGAACGGTCCGCACTGGGCGAGGGCGAGCCCGACCCGCGGGCCGGCGCCGGTGAAGTTGCTGGATGCAGTGAAGTCGGTCATTTCAGTTCAGTCCGATCCGCTGGGCGACCACGGCGTACTGGGCGGGGGTGAGCGCGGCCTGGGCGGCGCCACGGAAGATGTCCCACACCGGCGGTGGGGCCATCGACATCCCGCCGAGCATGTCGACGCGCTCGTCGATGTTCATCGCCGGCAGCATCACCATCATGAAGCGGGCCATCACGGGCGGAGCGATCGACTGCTTCAGCTCCGTGTGCAGCGCCTCGAGGTCGGCGCCGGACGACCGCCCGGCAGAGCGCCGGCATCACCCGCTGCTCCTCGCACAGCTGGTGCTCGAGGTAGGCGGCGGTGAAGCGGGTCAGCTCCAGGTACAGGCGATGGGCCACGGCCTGGCGGTCGGCCGGTGCGGCGTCGATCAGCGCCGACACGAGGACACGCAGCGTCGCCATGCCGTCCTCGACCGTCAGGTGCTGGGTCTCGACGACCACGGCGAGGTCGGGGGCGTGGAGTTCGACGAGCACCTGGACGAAGTCGTCCTCGTGGTGATGATGGAGTTCGAGCAGCTCGATCAGCTCGGCGCACTGCTGCGCCACGTCGGCGACCGCTTCGAGGTCGGTGACGTCGAGCGAGCCCGCGTTCATCGTCGTGTGGAACATCGCGAAGCGGATGGCCTTGTGGACCTCGCGGTAGAGGTCGTGGGACAGCATCCCGTCGGCGAAGTCGACGGACTGGCTGGTTGATTCGTGGATGGAAATGGACTGCAAAGTTGTCATGGCGTCATCTTGAAGATGCGCCAGGACCCGTGTTGCTGAGTGTTCCGTGACGGATTGCTCAAATGTCGCTAAGCGCGACCGTCAACGCGATTTCGCGCTGGATGCGCGGGCTGGTGCGCGCTTGACAGCCCTCGACGTCGGTCGGCGACGCGGTCGACGCTTTCGCCGGCTTCGAACCATTCGTCGCCCTGGACGACTTCCGCGGCGTGGCCGCCTTCGCCGTCGTGTCACCGTCGGCGGCGAGCAGACTGGCGTAGCACGCCTTCAGGCGTCGCCCGGTGTCACGCTCCTCGGAGAGGTAGCGCCCGAGGAGCTCACCGGTCTGGATGTCGATCGTCATGTCGTCGAAGAACCGGCTGAAGATGTCCGGTCCCTCGCGACGGTACGTGAAGCCGAGCTTTTCGAACTTCTCCAGATCGGTCAGCTTCTTCGACTTGGCCGTTGCGATACGGCCGGGCAGCCCAGGATCGTCCTTGGGCAGCACCGAGTAGCCGAGCTCGTCGATCCGCTTGGCGAAGCTGCGAGCGTGCTCGGCCTCGCGCAGGGCGACCGTTTGCAGCACCCCGCGGACGTCCTCGCTCGGCGTCACGGCGGCCCAGGCGCTGAACAAGGCCTCACCACCCAACTCCCCAACGGCGACTGCGTTGAGCAATCCCAAATAGGTCGGCTTGCTGTCCATGTCCGTGACCCCCCAGTCGCGTCGGCACCGTGCTCTGCACAAGGTAGTGGTGGCAGGCAACGGGGAGAACGAGTCGAGGCGGGCGCGGGCAGATTCGCGCCCGCGGCCCCAACCGGCGCCGCGTGACGGTCGTGGCTACGCTCCGGAACGCTCATGACCGATGCGGCACAACGACCAACGACGGCCCTCGCCGCACTCGACACCTACAGCGATCGCCTGTCGCGGGCGACCGATCTCGAGCACGTGGTCGACGCCGCCCTCGCCGGGATCGGCGACCTGTTCCCCGCCTCCAACGCCTTGCTGCTCGTGCACGAGCCGGAGCTCGGCAAGCTCGTGACGCTCGCCAGCCACGGCTACGAGGCGAGCGGCACCGGCTCCGAGGTCGCCCTCGGCGAAGGCGTGATCGGCCTGGCCGCGGCGCGCCAGCAGACGACGCGCATCGCCAACCTGCAGCGGATGCTCTCGTACGCCCGCTCGGTGCACCGCACGACCGGCGAGGCTCCCGACGAGATCCGGCTCCCCGGCCTGCCCGACGCCCGCAGCCAACTGGCCGCGCCGATGGTCTCGCGCGGCGTGCTGATCGGCGTGCTGGCGATCGAGAGCAACGTGGCGATCGCCTACGACGAACTCGACGAGCGGGTGCTGACCGTCGCCGCCCGCCTCGTCGCCGCGGCGTTCGACCGCGAGCAGGTGTCGCTGTCCGACCACGAGCCCCCAGCCCCGCCCGCCACCGCCGACACGACCGCCACGCCGCCACCGTCCGCCGCGACCGGGCCGGTCGTGCTCCGCCACTACGCCGTCGACGGCAGCACGTTCCTCGGCGAGCAGTACGTGATCAAGGGGGTCGCCGGGCGGCTGCTGTGGAAGGTCGTGTCCGAACAGGTCACCACCGGCCGGACGTCGTTCACCAACCGCGAGGCCAAGCTCGACAAGACGCTCGAGCTCCCCGAGTACCGCGACAACTTCGAGAGCCGGCTGATCCTGCTCAAGCGCCGGCTCGAGGAACACGATGCGCCGATCCGCATCCACTCGACCGGCCGCGGCCGCTTCGACGTCGAGCTCGCCACGACCGTCACGCTCGACTACGTCGACGCGACCTGACGCCGCAACGAATCTGCCTCGACCCTGCCGTGACCTGACCCGACCCGACGCGGTGGTCAGGCTGCCATTGCTTCGAGCTGTTCCTCGAGTTCGTGCAGGACCTGCTTGAGCAGCAGACATCCTTCCTCGATCAACGAGGTCGCATCGTCGGCCACGCGGTCGCTGCCGGTCACCTCGTCGACGTTGTCGTCATCGGGTTCGAACTCGGGGAGTCGGCACCCGACCGGCAACATCGGGGTCCCGTCCCGCCGGAACGTGACCACCTGACCGGATTTCGATCTTCGGTCGACGAGGCCGAGGCGATGTTTGATCGGGTTGTGACTTCGACAGCGGATGCCGGCGTTGGCGATGTCGGTCGCCCCACCGTCGCGGTGCCACTCATCGAGATGATCGACCTCGGCGTAGTGCGCACCGATGGTGCAGCCCGGGTGCCCGCAGTGACATGCCATCAACTTGGCTGCCACCCTGGCCGCACCTTTGAACAGGCGTCGCTTGCGTCCCATGTCGAGCACCACACCGCTGCCGTCGACGATCACCCGCCTCACGTGGCCTTGTAGCGCCGCTTGCAGCACGTGTTCGGGCGGCACGACGATCCCGCTGTCGGTCTCGCAACGAGCCCGGGCCAGATCGACCAACGGCAGATCGTCGGGGAAGGGGACCAGCTGATGCCGGGCGAGCAAGGTCTCGAACGTCTCGAGGTCGCACACGATGTTGACCACCGGCTCCGGAGCCCGGGCATCGGCCGGCATCGACGACGCCGTCCGGAAGATCCTCAGCAACGCATCGAAACGACGTTGCGCATCGGTCCGCGGCAGCAGCGACGCCGGCGCATCCGGACCGTACAACTCCGTGCGAGCAGCGACGTCGGCACGGAACTCGTCTTCGACGAACCGCTCGAAGATGCCCAACATCTCCGCCGCGTCCAACGGCCGCCCTCCGCTCGCCCGCAGGTCGACGCAGCCGTTGACCTCGTGCAGCCCGGCGGTGCGGTTGGCGTGATTGGTCTCGGCGTCGTCGAGGGTGCCGTCCTCGTCGGCGAGGTGCTCCCACCGTCGCACGACGGTGCGGAAGTCCTCGAACGAGAGATGCTCGGCGTTTTCGAGCAGGAGGTCGAGCACGTCGACCAGGCGCGCACCGCAGCGTGGATTGCTGCGGGCCCTGGCGAGTTCGACGACCTGCGCCCGCCCGATATGGCCGGCCAGCAACGCCTCAGCAACGGCGGGGCAGGCTTCGAACAAGGCGACGACGCGCCGCATGGTCGACACGTCGAACCCGGACCAGTTGGCGTTCGCCCGCATCCACCCCTTGATCGAACGATGGCCGTCATCGCCGTACACACCGCGTGCATCAGCCACCGCGACGACCGCTGCCATCTCTGCCTCGATGCGGCGACGTTCCAGCTCGAGCTCACGGAACCGCTCGGTGATCGAGTCGTTGTCGAGCCCCATCAGCTCTTCGACGAGTTCCGTGTACATGGTTGACATCCTATCGAACATATGTTCGATTGTCAATCCTGGAAGTGACAAACTGACGTCGGTCGACGGTGACAGCTTCGTCGGGTCCATCGAGCATGTCGTTGGCGGCCGGCCACTTCCCCGATGACGCCTTGATCGACATCTCCCACACGCGCTCGGGCTGACGTTGTGTGACCGACGACGCGACGCGAGAATTGCCCGATGCTGATCGTCCGTGGCACCAAGAAGCTGCGCGACCGGGTCAAGCAGCGGGCTGAGGAGAGCGACGCGTCGACGACTGTGCTCGGTGACTGGTTCGCGACGGCCCTGTTCTGGAAGCCACAGGTGGCGCTGCTGGTGAACGAGCGGACGTTCGTGCCGGTGTTCATGCCGCTGGCACCCGCGGCGACGCTGCTCGACCGGGCGCCGGCCGCCATCGCGACGATCCTCCGCCGCCACGGTGTCGACGAGAATTTCATCGCCGACGAACTCGAGGCAATGCGCGACGTCCGGCTCGCGCCGACGAACAACCGCAGCGTGCTCGGCGTGATGAACGGGTTCGAGTCCCATGGAGCGATGGTGGTTCACCACCGGCAGGATCGATCTCGAGGACCTGTCGATGGAACTGGCCCAGACGCCGATCGAACCACTCCGCGGACGCACCGGATTTCCCGACCGCGAGTTGGCCGCCGTCCTCGGCAACGATCGCAGCAACGTCATCCCGTTCCCGACGAGCGCCCGAGCCACCGCACCAACCGGCGGAGACACCGACACAGGTGCCGGCAAGGGTGATCGTCGCCGCAGTGCATCGGTGTACCAGCTCAAGATCACGTTGAAGGGGACGAAGCCACCGGTTTGGCGACGCGTCCTCGTCGACGGATCGGCGACGCTCGACCAGGTGCACGAGGTGATCCAGGCAGCATTCGGATGGTGGAACTACCACCTGCACGAGTTCGAGGTCGGCCGCACGCGGTACGGGGTCCCCGACCCGGACGAGGACTTCGGGCCGCCGGCCCGCGACGAGCGACGGACTCGCCTCGACAAGGTGGCCAAGACCGGTTCATCGTTCCTCTACACCTACGACTTCGGTGACAGCTGGGAGCACCAGATCAAGGTGGAGAAGGTGCTCGAGGCGTCGGGAGACACGCTCGTGCCGGCTTGCGTCGACGGTCGGCGCGCCTGCCCGCCCGAGGACTGCGGAGGACCGTGGGGCTACTCCGATCTCCTGGCGATCCTTGCCGACCCGGCGCACCCCGAACATGCCGAGCGCGTCGAGTGGATCGAAGGCATGCACGCTGGCCCCTTCCAACCCGACGCGTTCGACCCGTCCGAGTTCGACGACAACCTGCACAGCCTCCATCTCGCTGTGTTCGACGACTGACGCGAAGTACACCCCAATCGGAGAGCCCGATTGACCGCGGAGGTATGCTACAGTATGAGCATGCTCAAGGAGCGTCTGCAGGTATTGATCGGCGTCGAGCAACGCCAACGGCTCGAGCGAGAGGCCGCAGCCCGGGGTACCTCGGTGGCCACGCTCGTCAGAGAGGCGATCGATCTGACCTTCCCGCCGGCTCACCTCCGCAAAGCGGCTGCTGCACTCACGATCCTCGGCGCCGAATCGACCGATGTTCCCGAGTCGGCGGACGACCTCGTGGCCGAGCTGCACGATCTTCGCGGCCGCCGATCGTGATCGTGCTCGACACCACGGTGCTCGTCTACAGCGTGGGCAGCGATCACCCGTTGCGTGCGCCGTGTCGTTCCTTGATTGAGGCAATCGGTGACGGCGGGATCGCGGCGACCACGACGGTCGAGGTGATTCAGGAGTTCGCGCATGTGCGAGCGAGACGTCGCGATCGAGCCGACGCGCGGACCCTGGCATCGGCGTTCGTCGATCTGCTGTCGCCCCTGACGCTCGTCGATGCCGACGATTTGTCGCGCGGCATGGACCTGTTCGTGGCCGACGATCAGCTTGGCGCGTTCGATGCCGTGCTCGCCGCGGCGGTGATCGAGCGGGACCATCTCACCGCGCTCGTGTCCGCGGATCGGGCCTTTGGATCGATCCCGGGCCTCGTGCACGTCGATCCCAATGACCCCGACGCGCTCGCCACGGTGCTCGGTCCGCGACGCTGAACGTTCGGAGATGGCCGTGCTGGTCCTCAACTCACGCCGGCACGTGTCGGGTCGCCGCTCCCCCACCCTTGTCGAAGCTGAGCACCTTCGTGATCGATACCTCGAACACCAACGCCGAATGGTCCCCGCCGTCGGTCTCGTGATGGAACGCGCCGTCGCGGCCTCGAACTGCCAGCTACCGTCCCACTTCGTCGCCCACGCGCGGCGAGTTCGGTGAGCAATGCGTCGTTGGTGACCGGCTGGCGACGCCCTCGACCACCACGTCGATCCCCTCGTTCCAGTCGTTGCATCCGTCGTCAGCACGACGTGCTGGTTCGTGCGCAGGTTCACCGCCTTCTGCTCGGCCTCGCCGGTGCAGAAGTACACGCTGTCGCCGTGCCAGACCGCGACGAGCGGCGTGACGTGCGGGCGGCCGTCGGCGCGCACGGTCGTGATCCACGACGTCTCGGCCGGCTCGAGGATCTGCTGGACCGTCGACCAGTCGGTCGCCGTCGACCCGGGCTGGCTGTACGGCGGGTCGAGTTCGCTGCGGACGTCCATGCGCTCTCCTTCGTCCCGGCGCACGGCCGGCTCGCTCGTCACCCGCCGACGAAAGCCTGGCACACGATCGTCGGGCTGGGTACTCCTGACGGGCGCTCACCAGCCCGGGTAGCGGGCCAGCCAGTCGTCGGTGGCGGCGTCGTCCCGGTCGTGGAACTCCTGGATGGCATCGCGGGCGAGCTGTTCGATCTCGTCGCGCAGTTCGAGTTCGTCGAGCCAGCGGGTCGGGATGGCCTCGACGCCGTACAGCGCTCCAAGGATGTTGCCGGCGATCGAACCGGTCGAGTCGCTGTCGCCGGAGTGGTTGACCGCGGCGAGCACGCCCTCTTCGAACGTCGGCTCCGACTCGACGCAGGCGAGCGCGATCCCGAGTGCCTCGTGCCCAGTCCACCCGCCGCCGAGCAGTTCGATACCGAGTGGCGTCGGCAATCGTCGGCGCCCGAGTTCGCGTCCCAATGTGACAGCGCGGACGGTCTCAGCGCTGCCGTCCCACCCGCGCAATATCGCCTCGGCCGCATCGAGCGCCTCGTGGAGCGTCGAGCCGTCGACGACCGCGCCGACGGCAGCGGCGAGAAAGCCAGCGGGCAGGTAGCCGCTCGGATTGCCATGGGTGAGCACGGCGATCTCGCAGCCCAGCCGGAAGCGATCTTCGATCGTCATCGGCACGAACCCCACCGGCGCGCTCGCATCACGCCGCCGCAGCCCTTCGAGTCGTTCAACGGTGTGTCGATCGTGCCGTCGCCGCCGCTTCGACAGCGCACCCATGCACGTCATGCCCGGGGCTCGACGCGAGCGCAGCGCTGTCACCCCGGCGATCCACCCGTCCGGCTCGGCACCGAAGGCGTCGAGCAGCGGTTGCCGATTGCCCTGGGTCCAGAGCCAGCGCAGGTAGGCGTGCCGCACGACGCTCGGGACGTCGCAGAGCCCCTTCTGCCGCTGACGCACCGAGGCGCGGATCAGACCGTCCGCGGTGAACATCGTCATCTGGGTGTCATCGGTGATCGCACCTCGGCGCCCGTAGGAGTCGACGAAATCGGTGACGCCATCGGGACCGTGCCGCTCGAACGATCGACGCCCACGACGTCGAACTCGATCCCCGCCCCGAGCGCGTCGCCGACGGCGCCGCCCAGCAGACACCCGGGGGCGCGCGATTCCCGGGTCTCGTGTTCGTCGATCTCAAGATGCCTGGTCATAGTCAATGTGACTATAACCGGCTGAATGCCGCCCGCGCTCCAATTCAGGGCAGGGGCAATGAACCGGGCACCGGGAACTGGAGCACGCGAACGCCGCACAGGTCCGCGACCTTGATGTGGAGTTCGATCGTCTTCTTGACTTTCTCCGCTGCCGTTGGGAACGCGACGGCGGCTTCGCATTCGGTATGGCTCAGCCCGAACTGACGGAACCATGGGTCGAGCGCCTCGACGGTTCGTATGTAGTGGCGGTACAACACGGCCTGGCCGATTCCGGCTCGGAGATACGAACCGTGACCTCCACCGGCGAACTGGTCCTTGAGCTCGATCGCCCACGGTCGACCTTGTTCGTCCGCCATGAGCGCGTCCAGGTATCGGGCCGGTCGGGTGACATCGCCCCACAACGTCGGAAACTGAGCGGCCCGGAGAACCAACCCGTCGAACGGAACGGCAGGGCGAAGGGTGTGGCCGTCGACCTCCAACGGGAGCCGCCCACTCAACAGGTGCGCCTCTAACGCGTGTTCTGCCTGGCCATGAGCGAGCACTGCGCCAGGTGGCCGACCGGCGGACCAGGCGCCGATCAGTCCCCGAACCAACCCGACGGCCTTATCCATCGTCGTCGCATCGAACTCGATCGGAGTCGGACCGACAACACGGAGCCACGTGGTGTGGGGCTCATGTCCGGGCACCAGCTCGGACTTGCCGAGGCGCAATGTGCCGCCGGTCGCGCTGAGCCGACCGATCTCCATTCCGTCGATCCGCAGCTGCCACGGTTGCGTCGACTTCGATCCCGAAAGCTTCGGATACAAGGCCACCGACGGGTGGCCGACCGCTCGCACGAAGTCGACGGCGAGTCCCGTCGGCTTCGATTCGAGGGCGCCGTCCATCAGGTCGACCCACTTCGCCGGCGTCGCGGTGGTGAACTCCGCCGGTAGCGGTTCGACGAGTGCCGGCTCGGCGTCGCCCGCCTTCGTCCAGAGTTCGATCCGCGGGCTGTCGTGAAGAGCCGAGACCAACGTGCCGATCGCATCCATCTGCTCGCGGCGCTTGTCCGTGCCTCGCGTGAGGTCCGACTCGCCGATCAGCAGGTTCAACGTGTCATCGCCATCGGACCCGCGTTCGAGGAACCAGGCGAGCGCGTCCAGCACAAGGTTGATGCGGGTCTTGGCGCTCGCGTCGTCGCCGACGGCCACCGTTAGGACTCCGTTCCATCGGAACCGGATGAGGCGTGACGTGATCGACAGCGGCTTGTCGGCGCCGGTTTCGAGTGCCGTGCCCTCGAATTCTGCCCATCGGCGCAGTTCAGCGGTGTCCATGGTCAGACGTCCCACCATGTGCCATCGGCATGCCGTTCCACTCGGGGAAAGTGCAACGCGAACTGATCGGTCGCCTCGGAGTGGATCGGTACGAGTCGAGCCGGGTCGAACGCCGCGGCGAGTCGCTGGAGATCCTCGACGTACGCATGACCGGACGTGTGGTGCTGGATCACTGGGACCTCTGCTTCCTCGAGGAGGCGCAGCATTCGCTGGCCGGATGGCTCCGCAAGATAGCCATCCCACAACGACCACACGACCGCCCCGCCGTGCAGCGCTCCTCCGTCGACCAATTCGGCGGCGGTCGATGACGTCCCGAGGTATGCGAGGCGTCCGCGTCCGGAGGCGAGATCCTCCGGAAAGAGACGGATGTTGGCGACGTTCTTGACGCGTTCGAACTCACGCGACTCGACGACGCGATGTCGCTGCGAGTTCGGCACGTACACCGCGTAACCGTCGAAGCCAGGCTGCGGAATCGTCGAGCGACCGATCGCTGCCGCGACGGTCGCGGTGTAGAGGTCGACGACGAGCATCCGGCCGGCCCGGCGAGCGGCGCGGTACACCGTTACGAGACGATCGATGTTCTGCGCCGACGAGAACGTTGCGACGAGGCCGCCCGTGTCACGAAAGGTGTTCACCAGATCGTCCTCGACACCCTGCTCCGTCGTTCGAGTCGCGGACGCGCCCGTCGCGACGGACGTTCGTCCCTTCCATGAGCATCACGTCCGCCGCTGGCGGATCGGCGACGAGTTGTTCGAACAGGCGGGCCTTTCGACCATGTGCCCGGAAGTCGCCGGAGTAGAACAGTCGCCGCCCCGCCGTCTCGACGAGCAGTGAGTAGGCATCGAACGCCGAATGATCCACGAGGTACGGCGTGATCCTGAACGGCCCGAGCTCGACCGGAACGCGATCCGCCAGGTGCCCGGCCAGCTTCGGGAGCCGACACATCGGCGAGAAGAACGATGCCGCTCGGAGCACCCGCTCCGCCTCCCGTCCGAGATACACGGGCACGTTGCTCGCGACTTGCTCGGCCAGCCCGTAATGATCCATGTGCGGATGGCTGAGCACGACGCCTCGAAGGTTGGGATCGGTGCCGTCGAGTCCATCGATCGCCGGCAGTTGAACGGTCGTGTTCCAGCCAGCGGCGAGTGGCCGGCCGAGATCCAGAACGATTCGATCGTCTCCCTGGGCCACCTCGATGCAGTTGCCGCCGATCTCGGCTGCTCCGCGATGGATCCGGACTCTCACAGCGCACCTCGAGCGGCGAGCAACACGTGCGACGCCACGAGCACCGCGTCCCGGCCGACCGACTTGTACACGCTCACCAGGTCCACCGGCTCGGGGCGGTCCACGATCCAGGCCGTTCCACTCGTCTGCTCGAACGCGGCGATCGGTCGATCGCTCCTGCATGGCGATCCAGAATCGATAGCCGGGCTGCCCGAACAGATCGTCGTCGCGGACGGCGGTCAACGCCGCCGAGACGCTGAACTGGTCGAGCACACGGTTCGGACCACCTCCGTACCCGGAGGTGTCGATGTAGCCGTGCTCGATCTCGATCGGGTGAACGGTCTTCACGGCCGTCGCCGCGATGGCGGCGAGGACTCGGTACGTCAGCGTCGTGGGTGTTGCGCGAGGTGTGACGCCGGGCGCCTTCAGCCCTGCAGCTGATTCGAGCCGTCCGAGGAACTCGCGTGGGTCCGCAGCCACATAGTCCGCCCATTCCGTGGCATCCCAGGGCGGCGCGCCCGCGCCGTCGAAGCGACCGTGGATCTGAATCGTGCCGTTCCGATTGAGCATGATGGCCCCTGGTCCATCCTTCGGGTCCACGATCTGGAGTACGTCATACTGACCGCCACCCGGATGCGTTCGCACGCAGTCGCGTCCGTTTTGGGTGACGACGCACCAACTCACTCGCCAGTCGCCACGATGCCGCCTCGACGACGGTCCGGTCATTCAGTTCCATTCGGTCGGACCATACGCCGGGGGTCTGACACTGCCCGCGGCCGCGCCTCGCCAGCAGGTCAGCGCCGCCGACTCCTCGTCGGCCAAGATCGAATCGTCTTAGACGATCGCCATCTGCGTGTCGTCGATGAACTACCCGGGCGCCCAGCCGAAGCCCCCACGACGATCATCTCACCCGGTTGCCGCCGACGCCATGTTGGGGCAACGGTTTCGAGGACTGGTGCCGGACGGAACCTCGACGGCGCACCTAGCGCGTCGGCGACGGCAAGCCGAGGCCTCCGCGCGCCGAGCGCTCGTTGACGGAACACTCGATCAGACATCGGCGCGACGATCCGGCGTCATCGAGCCACGGACGGTTCGAGGTGCAGAGTGGGTGGGCATGCGGTCCATGCGGACGACGACGGTCCGCGAGTCACGGAGCGTCGTCGGCAAGGCACCGAG
This sequence comes from Ilumatobacteraceae bacterium, assembly GCA_963752815.1. Classification (GTDB taxonomy): domain Bacteria; phylum Actinomycetota; class Acidimicrobiia; order Acidimicrobiales; family Ilumatobacteraceae; genus Sva-07. The sequence continues at coordinate 114,963 of CAVVZI010000016.1, forward strand.
CGATCGGCCAGTATTCCGGTGTGCCGAAATTCGACATCATCGGGGACGTCCATGGCCACGCGGACCGGTTGCGTTCGCTGCTGACCCTGATGGGTTACAGCGAAGATGACGGTGCGTGGCGTCATCCGTGATCGGCAGGCGGTGTTCGTCGGCGACCTCATCGACCGCGGGCCGGAGCCAGCTGGACACGCTCCGGCTCGTCCGGGCGATGGTGGACGCCGGCACCGCGCAGATCGTGCTCGGCAACCACGAGTTCAACGCCGTCGCCTACGCCACGGTCGATCCGAAGCGGCTCGAGTACTGCCGTCCGCACAACAAGAAGCACACCGGCCAGCACGAGGCGTTCCTCGCCGAGGTCGGCTTCGGCTCACCGCTCCATCGGTCGATCATCGACTGGTTCATGGACGATCCCGCTGTGGCTCGACCTCGGTGGGATCCGGGTCGTGCACGCCTGCTGGAGCGACCGCCACATCGATCATCTCCGCGGCGTACTCGGTGACGGCGACACGCTCACCGAGCAGGTGGTGATCGACGGAACCACGAAGGGCACCGACACCTACAACGCGATCGAGACCGTCCTCAAAGGACCCGAGGTCGACATGGACGGCTGCTGGTACAACGACAAGGACGGCAACCGCAGGACCGCGGCCCGTCTCCGCTGGTGGGACGGTGACGCGAACACCCTGCGCACCGCGGCGCTGATCCCGCCCGACACGCCGCTGTTCGCAGCCGACGGCTCAGCCATCGACGAGCTCCCCGACAGAGCGCTCGGCGACGACGAGGTCGCTCCGTACTCCGGCGACGTGCCGGTCATCTTCGGGCACTACTGGTGGCGCAAGGAATCGGCCGAACCGATCAACCGGATGGCGACGTGCGTCGACTACAGCGTCGCCAAGAATGGTGTGCTGCGGGCGTACCGCTGGGACGGCGAACCGCGACTCGATCCGACCAAGTTCGTCGACTGCTGAGCCGGGGCATCGTGCTGGGTGCCGACGGCCATGCATGGTCAAATGGTGGATCCTGGCGACCTGCTCAAAGCCCACCACGACGCCGGACGCGTGCCGGTCGGAACATTGATCGGGCTACCTTCCCTCCATGCGAACGAACGCTGACCACGGCGGCGCGGTCCAGTGTTCACTGGGGATGGGCAGGTTCGGTGGCGGTTTCTGTCGACATCATCCCATCGCAGAATCCTGGACGCTCTCGACCGTCACCATCGCCGACTGATGATGGCCCCGCCGTCCTCGTCTCAGCGGTCAGCCTGGGTCGCAGAGATCGAGACCCTCACATCCGCCCTCCGGGCCTGTGCGATTGCCGAACCGGATGCCCCGAATAGCTGGAGCATCGTGCGGTCGAGTTCGAGATGCCCCTGGAGGGTGGGCGCCGACCCGACGTGGTGGTGCTTGCCGGCGGGTCATTGATCGTCCTCGAGTTCAAGAGTCGAGGCACGCCCACGCAGGGCGACATCGACCAGGCGTCCGCCTACGTGCGCGACCTATCCGACTACCACGCGGGCTCCCACGATCTCCCGGCCCACGGCGCCTTGGTCCTCCAGGGCGCTACCGGTGTCTCGGCCAAGGAGGTCGATGGCGTCACCGTGATGGCCCCCAGTGCACTCGACCGCTATGTCTACGAGTGGTCAACCGAGGGCCACATCGACCTGGAGGAATGGCTGCGCGCGCCGTACCGCCCGTTGCCGTCGCTCGTCGAGGCAGCGCGCCCGGATCTTCCGACATGAACCGCTTCCGCACGTCCACACCGCCCTGGCTGCGGGGATTCCAGAGACTGTCGAGTTGCTCGGCCGGATCGCGGAGGATGCCGCGCGATCGGGGTCCCGTGCGTTTGCGCTCGTGACCGGGGTCCCCGGCGCTGGCAAGACCCTGGTGGGGTTGCGGCTCGTGTACGAACGCTCGGAGGAAGTCGGAACGGCGACGTTCCTCTCGGGCAACGGCCCGCTTGTCCAGGTGCTGCAGGACGCCCTGCAGTCTCGGGTCTTCGTGCGGGACTTGCACGCATACATCAAGACCTACGCCCTCAATCTGCGAATGAAGCAACCCGATGAACATGTCGTGGTGTTCGATGAGGCGCAACGCGCGTGGGACGCCCGCTATATGCACACCAAGAAGGGCGTTGAGCGTTCCGAACCGGAGCTGCTGATCAGCATCGGTGAGCGGATGGATGGTTGGGCCGTCTTCGTCGGGCTCGTCGGCGAGGGCCAGGAGATCCATTCCGGAGAGGAAGCCGGAATTGCGCAATGGAGTGCAGCGCTTCGGCCACCGTGTGGCGACCAAGGACTGGACCGTGCACTGCCCTGCGAAGTTGGCCGACGAGTTCGCAGGTCTTCCGGTTACGACGAGCGACCGGCTTGATCTCACTGTCACGCTGCGCTCTCGCCGCGCCGAGGACCTCCATCAGTGGGTTCGACACACGCTCGAAGGGAGTCTGTCACTGGCGGCGCGGCTCGGAGCCCGACTCCACGAGGCGGGGTACCCGGTGTACGTCACCCGTGACCTCGACGTCGCTCGCGCCTACGTTCGCCGGCGCATCGATGGCGAACCCGATAAGCGGGTCGGCCTTCTGGCAAGCAGCCACGCGAAGCGACTTGAAGCGCACGGAGTTCCGAACTCGTTCATGGCGACGAGCCATATGAATGTCGCCCGGTGGTACAACGCACCGCCCGATCACCCCGAAGCCTCGAACGCGTTGACGCAACCCGTCACGGAATTCGGATGCCAGGGGCTTGAACTCGATCTCCCAATTGTCTGTTGGGGTGAGGACTATCTCTGGTCGAACGACGCGTGGCGCCGCACTCCGATTCGACGCCGCTACCCGCAGGACGATCCCATGGTCCTGTTGGAGAACGCCTACCGGGTCTTGCTGACTCGCGGCCGCGATGGCGTCGTGGTCTTTGTCCGCCCGAGCCTCGCTTCGATGCCACCGAGGTGGCGCTTCTCGCTGCGGGTGCTCGGCACATTCCGCGTGCCTGCGGACGAGATCCTGGGCGGCCGACCCGCAGATCAGCGGCGGTGATGTAAGTGGGCTCGCTGAGCACCGGCGGCGGAAGCAGCGCTGTCGCTGCATCCACCCACGCCGGGTGCGAGCGGTACCGGCACACCGACCCAATGGATCGTTGGGCGCAGTCGGCGAAAGATCGCCGAGCAACTCGGTCACCCTGACACGTCCGCCGGGATTCCCGAAGCTCGCTGGATGCGCGCCATGACCTTTGAGCGACTCATTCGGCACGAGAGGTTCGTGGCCCAGTTGCTCACGACTTCGGTCGGACAATTCGGCTCAGTCGGCCGAGCGGAGTCCGCCGCTCAGACGGGCACGTCTCGATCGACCGAACCGCCGCAGTCTGCTGGAGGATGCGCACCAGCACGCCGTCATCAACGATGAGGCGACGATCATCACGAGCCTCGCGGTGCCGTTCGTCGGACTCGAGTCCAATCCGGATGCCACACCGGTGAAGCCGGACTTCGCAATTGTCGCTCGACGAACGGTTGTTGGCACGGCCGGGCAAGAGTTCGGGTCGTGGCTGTCATCATGGGCGACGCCAAGGACTACGAGCGAGTGCGATCGAGGATCGACGACCAACGGATGCTGAGGAGGAGGTCTTGAAGTTGCACTCGGGGCGGAGTCAGCGGCGGCCTGGTCCGCGCGACCAGGCGGCATGGGAGGTCCATCGTCTTGGTGCGCTCGCCGTCCCTCGGCAACGTGCTGAACCCGAGGCGGTTGTCGAGGAACTGGACGATCATCGGCGAGAAGTTCGCTCACGGGTAGCTGAGCGCACGGAACTCATGGATCGACTGGGCACCACCCCAATCGAGGACGACTCGATCGAACCATTTGTTCGTCAACTCGGCGCTGCGTTTGATCCGGCGAGCTGCGCCTCCTGTGCGATGTTCCAATTCTGCCGTGGGGAGCTGCGTACGACCGCCGAACCCGGCGCTGCTGATCGAGCTTGGCGTTCGCCCCGAGATGCGTGGCGCGCTGGAGGAACTCGTCGAGGGAGGCGCCGCCCACAGCACCGCGCCCGAGACCCTGATCGCCTCAGTGAGGGCCACGCTTTCCGGACGGGCCGAGTGGACATTGCAGGCCCCGCGTCGACCCATGCGGCTTGCACGGCTGTACCAGCCTGGTGCTGGCGAAGGCCGACTCGGCCGCTCTGGGGGTACACGGGATCGGCATCCAACGTGTGCTCCCGAACGGATCGACCACCGACTGGACCTACGAGATCTTCGAGGACACGCAGTCGCTTCCGACTCGGCTTCGTGTGATGGAGATCCTTGGAGGAGCTCTCGACGAAGTGCTGGGCGAATCCGTGTCAGACGGCTCAGCAACTCCGCTCCACGTCGTTGTCCCCGACGCGGTCACGGCGGACCTGCTGGTCTCGATGGCAGATTCACTCGCCGGAGTGGAAACCAGCAGGCTTCGCTGGCTCCGCGATCGAGGCCGGGCGGGAACCCTTGACCTGGGATGGGGAACCGGCGGTCGTCCCGCACGCCCTAGCGAACGGCAGCGCCTGGCGGTCAGTTTCCTCCTCGAGGATGACCGGTCCCGTGCGATGACATTGCGCTGGCCGCTCCTGAATCTTCGAGACATCCTCGAGCGCCACGTGATTCCCGGCGGACCGGCCGTCGAACATGGACGCCTCGACTATCTGCTCGAGTGGGCAGAGGCGGACGAATTCCTCGATCACCGCGCTGTGTCCGATGACATCTGGCGGCTCGTGAGCACACGCCCGGCGCCAGGCTTGCGAACGCCATGTCGAACGAAATCCATCAAGCGGGCAAGGGTCTCCGTGGGCGCAAGGAGGGCGACGGCGCCGACCCCGCGGTGTACCGGTCGCTGGTACTGGAGGAGCTCACGTACAAGACCGACGTCGTCGACCGTGTAGTCGCCGTCCTGAGCGAGCTCGATGACTCCAGGCTCCGGGATGCGCATCGGGAGCTTGAGCGAGCTGCGCAGGAGGTGTGGCGGCGACGGCTTCGGCTACACGCCTCCGACCTGGTGCGATTCGGCCGGACCGCCTGGTTCTGGCGGAACGACCAGGTCGCCATGCTCGACGCAGATCAAAGGTGCGCGACCCAAGCTCGAGGCGCTCGGCAGCTACACCGCGGCGCTCGATCTTGCTCGCGACGCCGGCACGTGTGAGGTCGCGATCGCTACGTGATCGACGCGGATCCGATCCGACTGCGGGTCGCATCGACGGCTCGGAGACGGATCCCGCATCGCTGTCATCCATCACAACGGCGAACCGTCCGTGGAAGCCACGACGACGACGATGAAGACTCTCAAGGGTTCGTTCAAGTTCGATCAGATGCACGTTGGCGAGCTGAGTTCTGATGCAGCGACGGACGCTGACGGTGCGCTGACCTGGGACCCGCGATTAACCGTGACACTTTCTATTGGCGATGAGCTGATCGTCGTTGATGCTGCGTGGGTCGGCGATCTTCAGTCGGGAGTCGAAATCTCGGTCGCACGTCCGAGGCTGGACGCGACCAGCTCTCCGAAGCCGGACTGTGAACCCGATTCGTACGACCTCGACCCGGACAAGCACCGATGGTGCTGTCGGTCCCACGAACGTGCCGAGGCCGAATGGTCAGACGAGATCGCAGCTCGACGAGAACGCGGCGAATTGAACCCACAAACCTGGCCGCCAATCGTCGACGCGGACCAGTTCGACGTGACAGCGACGGGCTTGCCGACTAACACAGACACCGAGGTGGGCGACGGAGCCTCACCATCCGATGCCCTCACGATCGACGATCTCGACTGATGGGCCCAATTGACTTCTCTGCGCCCCTCGTGGCTGCCACAGGAGAGGCCCACCTCGACGCCGCAGCTGCGTGTCGCAACACCGCTGCAACAAGTGTGGCGACAGAGGAGCTGTTGGCAGTCCTCGACGGCGTTTCAACCTCGGAGCGCATTCTGCTCAAAGCAGCGGCGGGAGCAGGCAAGTCCTACGCCCTCAAACGAATGGTCAGTGCGGCGCTCGAACATGAGCGGTGTGACCGGATCGCCGTCGCCGCCTTTGCGAACAAGCAGCTCTATCCGCTCGCTGAGGACCTCGGCAAGATGCTGGGAGCGGACCGGGTGTGCCTCTTCACAGCCAAGGACCGCCTGGCCGAAATCCCGGACGCGGTCAGGGAGGCTGCAACGGTTGAAGCTGACTACAAGGCGGTGCCACCATCGATCGAGGTCGTGATTGCCACGTCACACAAACTCGAGTCCGGTTTGCAGTGGCTCCCGCGTGTTTTCTCCAACCGGCCGATGACAACGGGCATCTCTTCAACGTCCTCTTCGTCGATGAGGCCTGGCAACTTCCACTCCATCGATACCGGAAGATCTGGCGCGCTGTGCTGCTCACGGTCGGAGTCGGTGATGTGGGCCAGCTCCCTCCGCTCGATCCGTCTCAGAACCCGTGGCGCGGCGACCGCGGCTACAACCCGTTTCGAGCGTGGCCGACTGACTACGACGACGACAAGCGCACCTGGTTAATTCAACTCCCCGCCGTATGGCGGCCGACTGCTCCGCAGCTCGGCCTGTGGCGGGCGTTCTATCCGGAGCGGGCAAGTCGACCGCGTCGCAGCAAACGGCGACCGCTCACTCGACCTTGGCGCCCTGAGTGAGCCAGCCGCTGTCGATTTGGTCTCGGGTGGCAACTGGTGAGCCGACGTTGGTGCAGGTCGAGGGCCTGCCCAGATCCCGACGCACCGGACATCGACCCTCCGCTCCTCGGCGTGATTGAGGATTGGATTGACGCGCGCCTTTGCCGCGGGTTCGCGATCCGCCACTGTCAGTACGACGACACGGGCAATCCACACCACGAACGCAGTGCATCGCCGAGCGAACCAGGCGGAGATCCGCTCATCGCGGTACTCGCCACCCGGAACCAGGCGGTCGATGACGCTCAGGCGATGGTCGACCGGCTGAACGCGAAGTTTTACCTCCCCCATGGGGCGCTCGTGGCGTCGACGGTCGACTCGTGGCAGGGACAAACCAACGTGATCACGATCGCCATCCATCCCCTTCTCGGGCGCGTCGGCGCTCGACGAGTTCAACTCGGCGTTCGGGCGACTCGCGGTTACCTGTACTCGCGCCTACCGACGGTCTGCTGCTCGTGAGCCGCACGGGACTCGACGACTTGCTCTCGACAGCACCCGCTCGACCTGGACCCCTCTTGGCGAACCGGGAACCCGCCAGTTGCCGCGAACAAACCCACGAGCGGATCCTGCAAACCTTCGGCGTGTGGCCGATGGACATCCTGACGGTGCCAACTTCGAAGCGTTCGGTACCCCAGGTTGGAAGACGTGGCAGAGGTCGCGGCGCAAGGGCCCACCCGCGTCTCGATGGTGCCAAGGTCGCGGCTGCTCACCCTGGACGGGATTCAAACGCTCCTTCAGGCGGGTAGGAGCCGCCCGGGATGCCTTGCTGCTCGGAGGGCGTGCATCGGACGCATTCGGTGTTGGCGTTGAATCCCTGGCAGGAGCGACATTGCGGACAGACAAATCGCGAGGCGTCGAGCTCGCAGGGGTCGAACGATTCCCGCAGTGACTATTCGGCTCCGCCAACACGTTCGATCACTTCGCTGACCATCGCTCGTAGCGCGAGTACACCATCCACGGTCGGACGAACTGATCGTCCACGGCGAACGCGAGACGGGAAGCGCGATCCGATACACGACCGTCTCCTCCTCCGACCAGGTGCCGATACGCGACCTGCCACTGGTATCGGGTCGCAGATCGGCGAGTTCCCAGCCCTCTGGCAGGGCACCTTCGAGAAGCAGCACCGCGGTTTCCTCGGGGCCAGGCCAGAGTTCTTCGGGCACCGAACTCATGCGACCGGGCACCGGACTCCATGCGTGTTCGGGGTCGAAGCGGACATCGAGGGGCACGTCGACGTGTCCAGCGCTGATCGATGGCAAGCCGGAATCGCCCAACCGGATGAGCCCTGCTGCTGCGGCGTTGTCCAGCGCCCAGTCGATTTCCCCGTTCGTGATGGGGTCGGATGTAAATGTCCCAGGAGCATCGTGAGCATGCTGCCCATTCGGGCGTCGTGAATATGCGAGCGCAACGTGGAGGACGCGAAGCGCGATCTTTGCCAAATCGTCATCAAAGGCCACCTCCGAGACGAGTTCGCGATCCATGCGGCCAGCCGAGGTGACTCGGCAACAAAGCGCGTCGGCTCCCTCTATCGGGCGGCGGAGAAGCGTGCCCGAGATCGAACCTGGAAGAGGGGGCGACGTCGTCAGGGTCAGATGCGAGGGGAGATCAACCACTTCGCGAGAGAAGGTCACCAGGTCGGGCAACTGTGCGAGGGCGTCGGGCGAAGCCTCGCTCGCCGGACGAAGTTCGTCGAACATGCCGGCAAGCCGGCTGACGGCGACCGCATGGTGGGCAAAGACCGCGCCGTGAAGGTGCCGTCGACATCCGCCCTGCCCGCGAGGCCGGCCGGGACGGTCGACGTGAATGCCGTGAACTCGCCCTCACGGCCGAGCCGCCCAACGTGGTGCCGGCATGCCGCCCGACAAGCGCATCATTCATTTCCAACAGCTCCCGTGGGTGAGCTCGGCGAGTTCCGCGAGGGAGCTGTCGCAACAATGGTCGAGCCGTATGGCGGACCGTCGCGTCGGCGCAATGTCGTCGTCGTGACGAATTCGGCCGGACCAAGCGCCACGGTTCCCCGCGGTCGAGCCACCATCGAAATGACGCGGCGCCGGCATCCCAGCATGCGGAGAGAGGCACGCGAACGGTCCGTAAGGGGGCAAGCGTGAGGGAGTGTGGGGAGCCGATGTTGTCGTCTGCCTCGGCAAACGAGCCATCGAAGAGTTCGAGAATCTGATCTCGGTCGCCACGTACCCTCACGTCGGTCGGGCGGTCGACAGAGACGCCGGGATCGGACGCGATTCGTTCCGCGGTGATCGCCTGGGCAACCGAGACGGCGGTCGGCCATCTGCTGATCCAACCGTAGTTGTCGTCGTGAACGTGGAGCTTCGAACGGAGGGAGACCACCGCTTGCGGGTCGAGACAGATGGCGAAGGGATGACCCTTGCCGGCGATGCGTGCAAGCGCATCCAAGGAGGCGTCATCCCTGACATGCCCGAGATCCGTTCGGATCGTGACGCAAGCACCAATGTCGTTTGCGCAATCACATGGATCGCTTCGGAACACTTGGCGGTGCAGACCGGGGAGCCAGTCAAAACCTTGCCCCTCGGCATGCAACTGTGCCCACTCGGTGTCGTCCACCACCGTCCATCGAGTTGCGGCGCCGAGTAGTCGCGCTCCGGGATCTAGGCCGATCCCGGGCTCACCAAACACCGGACCACGAGCATTCGCACCTGCTGCCAAACCGCTCAGGATCGGCTTATTGAGCGTGGAGTAGAAACCCAAGGCATTGCTCTTTGCCTTCATGCCCGAGAGGGCGTCGTCTTCCAAGACCCTGCGAGCTGACCAGGACAGTCGTGCGAGGTTCGGTAACAAGGCGTCGAAGAGATCGCCGAGATCTGGTCCAGAGGGATCGACGGTCCAGGCCGCTGGGATGAACATCGCGTACGTGATGCCGTCGCTTCGTTCGACCCATGCTCCAGCACGACGAGCGAACCCCGGTACCGCAGGAAGTACATCGAGCCTGGACTGCTCGTTGAGGAGCGAAGCCGTCCACCAAGCTGGCTGCCCTTCCGGGACGAAACCGCCGGGCCGCATCG
>CAVVZI010000017.1:0-6664 GCA_963752815.1 Ilumatobacteraceae bacterium
TGACTCGTCGAACAGCAGCATCGACGGCTGGGCGGGGTCGAACGGTTCCGCCAGTTGCGGCCACCGCACCCAGTGCGATCCGATGCCGGCGATCGGCGCCGACGAACGGACGTACCCGAGGGCCCGGATCTTGTCGAGGCTGTCGAATCGGCTCGCCGCCTGCTGGGCCGCGAGCCACTGATTCTCGAAGGTCGCCTTGTCGCCGGTGAACAGCGGCGCCTCGACGGCAACACCGTGTTCATGACCGTGGCCATCGATCGGCACGTCGGCGCCCGACGCACCGAGCAACTCGATCGACGCCCGTTCCGCGGAGGTGATCCGGTCGACGTCGCGCGGTGTGAGCGGCCCGACGCGCACCGACGTGACCGGGCCGGTGTCGCTCGGACCGGTGTCGATCGGCGGCAGGGTGACGGCAGGGGCGACCTGCGGCGACGCGGCAGGGTCCCGCTGACCGTCGTTCACGCACGCCACGAGGAGCATTCCAGCGACAGCCAGCCCGACCGCGGCGAGCGTCCTCATCCGAACTCCACGTCGGCAATCGTACGGTGCCCGGGGTCGGTCGGCGGCTCGCGCACCGGGACGCACTTTGCCGATGCGGGCCCGAACGCGGTTGACTTTGCTCCATGACTGAGTCGCGCACGGATGGCCCACCCCGGACCGACGGGCCGATGCCGACCCGCGACGCGTGGCTGCGGGCCGTGCGGGGCGTCGTCCTGAAGTCGAATCCCGACGGCGACGACTCGGCGTTCGCCGAGGCGTTCGCCCGCCAACTCGTCAGCGAGACCGAGGACGGGGTGGAGATCCAACCGTTGTACGACTCGTCCGAGCCGATCGACGCCGGCCTCCCGGGCTTCGCCCCGTACGTGCGTTCCACGCACGCCGCGCCGTCGCCGTGGGAGATCCGGCAGCGCGCGTGGCCCGCCGTCGACGGTTCGAGCGCACAGGGCGAGTTGGAGAGCGGAGCCACCGGCGTCCTGGTCGAACTGCCCGCCGATGCCGACGCGGCCTTCGTCGCGAAGGCGCTCGACGGCGTGTTCCTCGACCTCGCTCCGGTCTCGTTGTCGACAGCCGCGAACGACGACGGTCTCGCCGCCGCCCGGGCGTTGGCCGACCTCTGGGAAACCGCCGGGATCGCGGCCGACGAGCGGCGCGGGACGCTCGGCGTCGACCCGATCGGCACCTGGCTGCGCACGGGCGGCACCACCGACGTCGACTCCGGCCTGGCCGGCGCCGCCGCCCTCGTCGGGGAGCTGACCGAGCGCGCCCCGCACGCCCGGGTCGTGGTCGCCGATGGCACCGTCTGGCACGACGGTGGCGCGACCGACGCGCAGGAGATCGCGTGGAACGTCGCCGCGGCCGCGCACATCGTCCGCGCCCTCGTGGCGGCCGGAGTGCCGCTCGACCGGGCGAGCCGCCAGCTCGAGTTCCGCTGGGCGGCGACCGCGGACCAGTTCGAGACGATCGCCAAGTTCCGCGCCGCGCGCCGCGTGTGGGCGCGGGTCGGCGAGATCGCCGGCCTCGAGCCGGCCGACCGCACGTCGTTCCACCACGCCGACGGCTCACGCGTGATGATGACCCGCTACGACCCGTGGGTGAACGCCCTGCGCTCCACCGTGGCGTGCTTCGCCGCCGGCATGGGCGGCGCCGACGCCGTCACCGTCCAGCCGCATGATGTCCTGATCACCGAAGGGGGCACGGGGCTCGGCCGGCGGATCGCCCGCAACACCCAGACCGTCCTGCAGCTGGAGAGCAACCTCGCCCGCGTCGTCGACCCGGCCGGGGGGTCGTGGTACGTCGAGTACCTCACCGACGAGTTGGCGACCAAGGCGTGGAGCGAACTGCAGCGAATCGAGGCCGCCGGTGGCATCGTCGCCGCCGTCGGGCCGGCCTCGTGCACGAGTCGCTCGACGAGGCCCGCACTGCCCGTGAGCGACGGATCGCCAAGCGCCAGCAACCCCTCACCGGCCTGAGCGAGTTCCCCGACATCGCCGAGCCACCGCCACCACTCGCGTCGCCCGCCGCGGCCCACGGTTACCGACGGTTCGGGCACGTTCGAGCCGCTCGTCCTGCACCGCGCCAGCGAGCCGTTCGAACGCCAGCGAGGCCGCGCCGACCGCGCCGCCGGTGCCGACGCCCGACCGGCCGTCTTCCTCGCCACGCTCGGCACGATGGCCCAGTCGACGGCACGGGCCACGTTCGCCAAGAACCTGTTCGAGACCGCCGGCATCGTCACCGTCGCCGGGACGGTCGACGAATTCGCCGCGGCGGGCACGAACGTCGCCTGCCTGTGCTCGTCCGACCCGGTCTACGCCGAGGCCGGCGAACCGGCCGCCGCCGCACTGCGCGCCGCCGGCGCGGCGTACGTGTTCGTGGCCGGCCGCAAGCTCGGTCTGGCCGGGGTCGACGAGGAGATCGGCGTCGGCAGCGACGTGCTCGACGTCGTGACCCGCACGCTCGACCTGCTCGGTGTCGAGCCCGATCAGAACCGACACCGGAGTGAAGGAGATGGCGTCATGACGATTCCCGACCTGTCCGGGTTCGAACTCGGCGACGTCGAGCCGACCGGCACCGAGAGTGACTGGGCCGCCGCGGTGGCGACCGAGACCGGTCACGCGCCCGGTGACCTGACGTGGAAGACGCCCGAAGGCATCGACGTGCCGATCATGTACGACGGCTCCGACCTGAAGGGGCTCGACTTCCTCGACTCGTACCCCGGCCTGCCGCCGTACGTGCGCGGTCCGTATCCGACGATGTACGTCAACCAGCCGTGGACGATCCGGCAGTACGCCGGCTTCTCGACCGCGGAGGACTCCAATGCGTTCTACCGCCGCAACCTGGCCGCGGGCCAGAAGGGTCTGTCGGTCGCGTTCGACCTCGCCACGCACCGCGGCTACGACAGCGACCATCCGCGGGTGACCGGCGACGTCGGCATGGCCGGCGTGGCGATCGACTCGATCCTCGACATGCGGCAACTCTTCGACGGGATCCCCCTCGACGAGATGAGCGTGTCGATGACGATGAACGGGGCGGTGCTGCCGATCCTCGCGCTCTACATCGTCGCCGCCGAGGAGCAGGGCGTCGCACCGAAGCAACTCACCGGGACGATCCAGAACGACGTCCTCAAGGAGTTCATGGTCCGCAACACCTACATCTACCCACCCGAGCCGTCGATGCGGATCATCTCCGACATCTTCTCGTTCACGTCGGCCGAGATGCCGAAGTTCAACTCGATCTCGATCTCCGGCTACCACATGCAGGAAGCCGGCGCGACGGCCGACCTGGAGCTCGGCTACACGCTCGCCGACGGCGTGGAGTACCTGCGGGCCGGCATCGCCGCCGGACTCGACGTCGATGCGTTCGCGCCGCGGCTGTCGTTCTTCTGGGCGATCGGCATGAACTTCGCCATGGAGGTGGCGAAGATGCGCGCCGGCCGCCTCCTGTGGGCCAAGCTCGTCGAGGACTTCGGGGCCAAGAGCGCCAAGTCGCTGTCGCTGCGCACGCACAGCCAGACCTCGGGCTGGTCGCTCACCGCCCAGGACGTGTTCAACAACGTCGTGCGCACGTGCGTCGAGGCGATGGCGGCGACCCAGGGCCACACCCAGTCGCTGCACACGAACGCGCTCGACGAGGCGCTCGCCCTGCCGACCGACTTCAGCGCCCGCATCGCCCGCAACACCCAGCTGTTCCTCCAGCAGGAATCCGGCACGACGCGGGTGATCGACCCGTGGGGCGGCTCGTACTACATCGAGCGGCTGACCGGTGAGCTCGCCGCCGCCGCGTGGGGACACATCCAGGAGATCGAGGCCGCCGGCGGCATGACCGCGGCGATCGAGGCCGGCATCCCGAAGATGCGCATCGAGGAGGCGGCGGCGCGCACCCAGGCCCGCATCGACTCGGGCCGCCAGCCGGTGATCGGTGTCAACATCTTCCGCCCCGACACGCCCGACTCGATCGACGTGCTGAAGGTCGACAACACCTCGGTCCGCAACCAGCAGCTGGCGAAGCTCGAACGCCTGCGCGCCGAACGCGACGAGGCCGCCTGCCAGGACGCGCTGCGTCGCCTGACCGAGGCCGCGGCGGCGTCGGTCGACGGGACGCGGGCACCCGGACTGGAGCAGAACTTCCTCAAGCTCGCCGTCGACGCGGCGCGGGCGAAGGCGACCGTCGGCGAGATCAGCGACGCGCTGGAGCAGGTGTTCGGCCGGCACACGGCCGCGATCCGTACGATCCAGGGCGTGTACCGCAACGAGATCGGCGACACGCCGAACGTCGCCGCCGCCCGCGCCCTCGTCGACCGCTTCGTCGCCGAGCACGGCCGGCGGCCGCGGATCATGGTCGCCAAGATGGGCCAGGACGGCCACGACCGCGGTCAGAAGGTGATCGCCACGGCGTTCGCCGACCTCGGCTTCGACGTCGACGTGGGCCCGCTGTTCCAGACGCCGGCCGAGGTCGCCAAGCAGGCCGTCGAGGCCGACGTGCACATCGTCGGGGCGTCGTCGCTGGCGGCCGGGCACCTCACGCTCGTGCCCGAGTTGCGCGACGAGCTGGCCAAGCTCGGGCGCGGCGACATCATGATCGTGGTCGGCGGCGTCATCCCGTCGCAGGACTTCGACGAACTGCGGGCGGCCGGGGCGTCGGCGATCTTCCCGCCGGGCACCGTGATCGCCGATGCGGTGATCGACCTGCTGGGCGATCTCGAACGCCGCGCCGGCTGACGCATGGCGCGCCGCATCGACCTCGATGCCTACGAACAGGGTGTCGTCGCCGGCGACCGGCGTTATCTCGGCCAGGCGATCACGCTGGTCGAGTCGACCCACCCCGACCATCGCGACCTCGCCGAGGAGCTGCTGACGCGGCTGTTGCCGAAGGCCGCGGCCAGCCACCGGGTGGGCATCACCGGCGTGCCCGGCGTCGGCAAGTCGACGTTCATCGATGCGCTCGGCACGAGGCTCACGGGCGAGGGTCGCCGGGTCGCGGTCCTGGCGGTCGACCCGTCCTCGACCCGGACGGGCGGCAGCATCCTGGGCGACAAGACGCGGATGGACCGCCTGGCGGTCGATCCGGCGGCGTTCATCCGCCCCTCCCCCACGGCCGGCACGCTCGGTGGCGTCGCCGCCGCGACGCGCGAGGCGATCGTGATCGTCGAGGCCGCCGGCTACGACGTGGTGCTGGTCGAGACGGTCGGGGTCGGCCAGTCGGAGACCACGGTCGCCAACCTGACCGACACGTTCCTCGTGCTGATGCTGGCGCGCACGGGCGATTCGCTGCAGGGCATCAAGAAGGGTGTGCTCGAACTGGCCGACGTCGTGACGGTGAACAAGGCCGACGGCAAGCATCGTGACGAAGCACGGGTGGCGGCGCGGGAGCTGTCGACGGCGCTCGAGCTGCTCTACCCGCCGGGCACGAAGTGGGTGCCGCCGGTGCTGACGTGCAGCGCGACGACCGGCGACGGTCTCGACGACGTGTGGGCGCAGGTCAGCCGCCACCGCTCGACGAGGGAGGCCGACGGGTCGTTCGCCGCTCGACGGGCCGACCAGCAGGTGTCGTGGATGTGGTCGTCGATCGACGACGCGCTGCTGCGCTCGTTCCGCCGGCGCCCCGCCGTGCGTGACCTCGCCGCCACCGCGGAGGCCGAACTCCGCGCCGGAACGATCACCCCCGGCATCGCCGCCCGCCGCCTCCTCGCCACCGACTGAACGCGTCCAATCCACGTTTGCGTCGGGATTTCCGAGGGGCGGTCCTCCGAAATCTTGACGCAAACGAGGATTGCGGGGCCCGATCGGGCGTACTGATCAGAAGCGCCAGCGGGTGGCGCGCTGGGCGAACTCGTCGTCGCGTTCGATGATGCCGAACGCGACGAGCGGCGTCACCTCGAACATCGCGTGGCCGCGCAGGAACGCTTCCATCTCCGCGTGCACCGCGGGATCGTCCCAGTACTTGTCGATGTAGGCGGCGACCATCTCGTCCACCGCTTCCCGATCGATGGCCGGATCGACGAGCCGAGCGGTCCCTTCGACCGACACGCATTCGACCGTGTCGTCGACGGTCACGGCGCACTTCGGGTTGGCGCCGATGTTGCGCGCCTTGCGGGCGTCCGGTGAGCACGAGAACCAGAAGCGGTCGGTCGACGCCAGCCACACTCCCCACACCGGCATCGACGACGGCCGGCCGGCGGCCGACGCGGTCACCACCCAGTAGTTCCGGTTGGCGACGAGTCGCTCCTCGGCCCAGCTCCAGGGCAGCGCACCTTCGGGATCGGAGGGGACGCCGTAGTCCGACATCGCCGGGCGTTCGACCACAGGCATGGCCGCGACGCTAACCGACCACCCGGACGCGGGCCAGCCCCGGCACCACCCGTTCGAGTTCGAAGAACGGCAGGAACGCGACAAGGAACAACGGGTACGGGAAGACGACGAGCATCAGCGCGGCGATGCCGACATGCATCATCCATGCCGCGACCACCCACCCGTTGCGCCACCGGCCGCCGAGCAGGGCAAGCGGCGCGGCGAGCTCGATCGCCACCGATGCCGCTGCCATCGGTGGGAGCATCCACGCGTGGTCGACCACCGATCGCGCCAGCGGCGACGGCGTTCCACCGAGCAGGTCGAGGCGCGCCGCCGAGTAGGCGATGTGGTTGCGCAGGGTGTCGCCGACGATCCACTCC
>CAVVZI010000018.1:0-27966 GCA_963752815.1 Ilumatobacteraceae bacterium
TCGAACAGCCAACCGACGCGGCTCGCCGGTTTCGGAGCGCTGGCGTTCGTCACCGTCGTCATCCTGCAGAACGTCGTCCGCGGCTCGTCGGCGCCCGGCAACGGGGCCTCGGCAAGCGAAGTGGTCGACCACTTCGCCGAGACGCGCGGCATCACGTTCCTGCTCGTATGCATGTTCGTGGTCAGCGGCATCAGCCTCGCCACCTTCCTGGGTGGCACGATGCGCCGCCTCGCGACGAGCACACGACCCGGATGGGCTGGCACCGGCTACCTCGGCGGGGCCGGCATCCTGATTCTCTTCGGCGTGTTGCTGGCGAGCGAGCAGGCGCTCTCGGTCGTGGCTCACAGCGACCATCCGGATCTCGCCGCGGTGTCTGCATTGTGGGCGCTCCACAACAGCGTGTTCACCGTGCTCCTGCTGTTCATCGGCATCGCCCTGTTCGGTCTGTCCCGGGCCGGAGTGGCCGCAGGAATCACACCCCGCGCGTTCGGATGGCTCGCCCCGATCGGAACGGTCATGCTCGCGATCTCGTGTGCGGCGGGGCCCGGCATCGCCGCCGGCGAATTGGGCGGTCTGTTCGGCCTCGGGCTCATCGGCTTCCTGATATGGCTCGCCTTCGTCGCCACTACGGGCCTCCGCCTCGTCCGCCGCACCGGGGTGGCGTCGTGATCACCGCGACCGACGCGGCCGTGGTCGCCACCGCGCTGTTCAGGCATCTCGAACACACGTGGAACCGCAGCGACGCCACGACCTACAGCCAGGCCTTCGCCTCCGACGCCGACTTCGTCGACATCCGCGGGGTGCACCACGTCGGCCGGCCCGCCATCGCCGCCGGCCACCAGCAGATCTTCGACACGATCTACGCCGGCAGCACGGTCCACTACGAACTCGATCGGGCCCGCCAGATCGCTGACGGATGCATCGTCGCCGTCGTCGGAGCCACCCTCGACGCGCCGCACGGGCCGTTGCAGGGCATCAACCACGCCCGCTTCACGCTCACCATCGCCGACACCGACGAGGGATGGCTGATCGTCGCCTTCCAGAACACCCTCTTCCCACCGGCGCGCTGACGCCACCGCACGAAAGCAGATCACCATGCACACCGCTCCCGCACCCACCAGCCCTTCCATCGTCATTCCCGCCCCTGCCGGCGCCGCGCTCATCGACACCGGCGAGATGACCGTCGTCCACTCGATGTTCCGCCGCGAAGTACGGCTGGCCGGCGACCTCGTGCGCCGGGTCGAACCGGGCGACACCCGCCGCAGCGGCATGGTTGCCCGGCACCTCGAACTGGTCGACCGGCTCCTCCATCACCACCACGTCACCGAGGACGAACTGCTCTGGCCGCTCCTGCTCGCGAGGGCCCCGATCGACGTCTCGCCGATCGTCGACCTGATGGAGTCGCAGCACCACGAGGTGGCAACGCTGCTCGCCCGGATCGAGCCGCACCGCGCGCAGTGGGCGTACACCGCCGACGCGTCGTACCGCGACCAGCTCGGCGTGTGGTACGACCAGCTCGCCGTCGCGCTCACCGGCCATCTCGACGACGAGGAGTCACGCGTGCTGCCGGTCGCCGCTGCCTGCCTCACCCAATCCGAGTGGGATTCGCTCGGCGACGCCGGGCGACGCGGCCCTCAGCGATCGGAACGGACCCTGGTGTTCGGGATGATGCAGCACGACGGCGATCCCCGCGTGGTCGCCACGATGCTCGGCACCGCCCCGAAGCCCGTGCAGTGTGCTCGTCCCCCGGCTCGCCCGCCGGGCGTTCCGCAAGCACTCCCTGGCCGTGCACGGCACCGCGACTCCGTAGCCACCGCGCCGCGCGGCCGCAGTCTCGACGCGAGGCGATCAGCGCATCGCGTCGAGCACCAGGTCGATGTCGTCGACGGTGGTGAGCGGGTTCACGAAGCAGAAGCGGAACATCGTCTCGCCGTCGTGCACGGTGGGTACCAGCAGGGCGAGGCCGGAGGCGAGCGCCTCGTCGGACCACCGCTGGTAGTCGTCGGGACCCCAGCCATGGCGGCGGAACAACACGACGGACAGCTCGGGCTCCATCACGAGATCCAGGTCCGGTGCGTCGGCGATGCGCCGCGCGGCCTCGCGGGCGAGGGTCAGCCCGCGCTCGACGGCTCGCTCGTAGGCCTTCGTCCCGTTGGAGGCGAGCGAGAACCAGAGCGGCAGCCCCCGCACCCGGCGGGTCATGTGGATCGCGAGGTCCGACGGATTCCATGGCGACGTCGGATTGAGCACCTCGAGGTAGCCGGCCTGCTGGGTCAGGGCGGCACGCGCCAGGTTCGGATCCCGGTACACGAGGGCGGCGCAGTCGAATGGTGAGAACAACCACTTGTGGGGGTCGACCACGAACGAGTCCGCACGCTCGATGCCGTTGAACAGCGGCCGAGCCGACGGTGCCACGAGGGCGGCACCGCCGTACGCGGCATCGACGTGCATCCACACCCCGTCCGCGCCGCACACGTCGGCCACGCCGGCGAGATCGTCCACCACGCCGGTGTTGGTCGCACCGCCGGTCGCGAACACCGCGAACACGTCGACGTCGGAGCCGGCGATGGCCTCGGCCAGACGTTCACCCGTCAGGCGGCCGCGCTCGTCGGGTTCCACGAGCACGACCGGCACGTCGATCACCTTCGCCGCGAGTCGGATCGACGAGTGGGCGCTGGCCGCGCACGCGACCCCGGCGACGCGGTCGCGACCGTGTCGCTCCCGCCAGGTCTCGCGGGCCACGGTCATCGACGTGAGGTTGCCGGCGGTGCCACCACTGACGAACACGCCGCCGGCGGTCTCGGGCAACCCGGCGAGGTCGGCCAGCCAGCGCAGCGCCTGGTTCTCCGCGTGGATCGCACCCGCTCCCTCCATCCACCAGTCGCCGTAGATCGACGAAGCGGACACCACGAGGTCGAACAAGGTCGCCGCTTCGGCCGGGGCGGCCGGGACGAACCCGAGGTAGCGCGGATGGTCACTCGAGATGCAGGCCGGCGCGAGCACTTCGCGGAAGAGCGCGAACGCGCGCTCCCACCCCAGGCCCTCGGCAGTGACGGTCTCGCCGGTGGCGGCTGCCAGATCGGCGGGTTCGCGGGGTGCATCGAGCGGCGGGGGCGACATGCGGACGCGCTCGATCACGTAGTCGAGGATCCGATGGGCCAGCCGTTCGGTGTCGTCGTCGAACCCGTGCAGCGTGCGCTCGTTCATGTCGACAATCCTTCACCAGTCAGCGGCCTACCGCTGGACCGCAGGACGTCGAAGGCTGGTCGTCACCTCTCGGAGTTCGTTGAGATCAGAGCTTGTTGAACGGCCCGGTGATGCCGAAGCAGATCCCTTCGTCCTGGATGTTGGCGAACAACACCTTGCCGCCCGGATCGAAGTTCACCCCGGTGAACTCCGACGAGCTGAGCCGGTTGCGGGCGAACGGGGTGGCCTGGCCGGTCGGGTCGACCGCGAGCAGATGTTGCACGCCGACGCCGTCCTCGGCGAGGAAGAACCCGCCGTACGGCGAGACACAGATGTTGTCGGGTCCGTCGGGGATGTCGGAGGCGGGATCCGGGTTGAGCGGCAGGTACAACTCGAGGGTGAGCGTCTGATCGTCCGGGTCGTAGCCCCAGACCTGGCCGTCGTGCTCGGCCAGCGAGCCGTCGGTGATACGGGCGAACGAACAGACGATGTGCGCCTTCTCCGCCTTGCGATCGCCGCGCCCGTGGCCGGACCCGGAGCCCTTGCCGTTGCCGTTGCCGGTGGCGTCACCCCACCATGTTCCTTCGAACTTGCGGCTGCGCGTGACCTGGCTGTTGTCGAACTGTTTGCGGATCGACTGGGTCTGCGCCTGAGGCTCGGCGACCGGGGTCCAGGTGACGTCGAGCGTGGTGCCGGGCGCCGAGAACACGGAGAGGTCGGTGACGTGGGACCCCCGCAGGCTGCAGCTCATCGCGGCGAGCGTGCCACCGTTGCGCAGCGCACCGTAGGTCTGGCTGAGGTCGTTCGGTGTGAACCGGTAGACCAAGCCGTTCGGCGCGCTGGCGTCCTCGGTGAGGTACAGGTCTCCGCGATCGGGATCGATGGCGACCGACTCGTGGGCGAAGCGCCCGAGCGCCGTCAGCGGTGTCGGGCTGACGTTGTTGGACGGTGATTGCGGATCCACCTCGAAGACGAAACCGTGGTCACGGTCCGTCGTCGGGCCGGCCTTCGTCTCGGTCTCCTCGCAGGTGAGCCACGTGCCCCACGGGGTCAGCCCACCGGCGCAGTTGCTGAACGTCCCCGCCAGGCTGACGTACTCGTCGACCCGATTCAGGTGGTTGTCGAGGGTCAGGGTGGTCGTGCCCCCCTTGGCCTTCGGATCGTAGGTGAACTCGGCGGCGGCGAGGGCCGGGAAGGGATCGCTCGTGCCGATCTCGTGGTTCTGCACGAGCCGCACTCCCCCCTGGGGGCCGTCGAACGACGCGGTGCCGTCGTGGCGGCCCGGTGTGAGTCCGCCCCCAGGAAGCGGGTCACCGGCCCGCGACACGATCTGATACGAGAACCCGGCAGGCAGGTCGAGAATCCCCGCCGGGTCCAGCACCGGCGCACCGATGCGCGGGGATGCCGCTGCTGCTGGACTGGCGGCCAACAGGCTGCCCATGTTGCCCAACACGACGGCACCCGTGCCGAGTGCAGACCAGGTCAGAACCTCTCGTCGGGTCAAATCCATGAAAATCTCCTTCTTCGTCGACGGAACAGCGACGTTCTAATTGGTCGAAATTGCGCGGAGATGAACCACGAGCGAGGCGGCGGTGAACACTGTTCGTTGACCGTTCCTTGACTGCTGCAAACGACGCGCATACGTTGCGCCGATGGCGCGACGGGTGGTTTGCATCTCACGATTGGTCGGTGCCGGCGGCGAGGTCGTCGGTCAAGCGGTTGCCGAAAGCTTGGGCTATCGGCTGGTCGACGAGGAGATCCTGCAGCAGGCTGCGGCATCGAGTGGCGTGTCCGTCGACGAACTCGTCGACGTCGAGCGCCGCACGAAATTCATCGACGGGCTGATCCGCAACCTCACCATCGGCGGAGGCGCCGCCGGTGTCATGGCCTTCGGGGCGAGCGGTGGAATGGTGGAATTCGGCGGTGGACCCGACCCGAAGTCCTTGCGGGCGCTGATCCAGAAGTCGATCCACGAGACCGCCGAACGCGGCGACGTGGTGATCGTGTCGCACGCGGCCTCGCACGCACTGACCGACGACGCCGGCGTGCTGCGCGTCCTCGTCACGGCGTCGCCCGAGACACGGTCGAGCCGCGTCGCCGAAGCGGCGTCGCTCGACGCCAAGAAGGCATCCAAGGCGGTCGCCGACAGCGACGCCCAACGAGCGGCCTACCTCAAACGGTTCTATGGCGTCGGTGACGAGCTGACGACGCACTACGACCTGGCGCTGAACAGCGACTCGCTGTCGGTCGAGCTGATGACGGATCTCGTCGTCCGCGCCGTGACCGCCCTCTGAGCGCCGTCGTCTGCGCGGCCCGCGAGCAGGTGTCGGTCAGCCCGCGCTGAGGGCCTCGACGGGCGCCAGCGGCACGACGCCGTCGGCCTTCGTCGCCAGCTCGGCATCGATGGTGACGAGCGCGTCGGCCTGCAACTTGGCGACGGCGAGGTACTCCGCATCGAACGTCGTCTCCCAACCGTTGTCCAGCGCGATCCGCCACGCGGTGCGACGCGACACGCGATCGCCGAGGAGCCGCATCTTCAACTCGGTGAAACGCTCGTGGCGCTGCAGCGCGACCGCCTCGGTCATGTCCCCTTGGCGGACGCCAGCGAGGAGCAGCGAGAGCGCCTGGGAACGGATGATGTTCGGCGCGACGAGCTGATGCTCAGGACTGACCTCCACGCCCTCGGCGACGAGGTGGAGCAACGTCGGTGCGTCGATCACATAGCGCGTCATCTCGAAATCGTACGACTGTCGTCGCCGCCGCCGTTGCCCGCCTCGTCGTCAACGTCGTGTGACGGACGGCCTGGTGACACCCTCGGATCAGGGTGCAAACATGAATGCCTGCCGCCCGCGTCCATGCGAGACGCCGCCCTTCGAGAGGAGCACCTCATGGCAACGTCGACCCCACACCACCACAACGGCGAGCCGCCCGGTGTTCCACCGGTCGTCGACCAGCAGAGCTGGGAGGCGGCGCTGGCCGAGCTCCGAACGAGAGAGAAAGCGGCCACCCGCGAACTCGACGCCATCGCCGCCGCCCGTCGGCGACTCCCGATGGTCGAGATGCCCGAGTACGTGCTCGACAGCGCGGACGGACCGGTTCGCCTGGTCGACGTGTTCGACGGCAAACGGCAACTGATCGTCTACAACCACATGTGGTTCGAGGGTGAGGAATGGCAGTGCCCGGGCTGCACCGGCTTCACCAGCCAGTTCACCCGCCTCGAGTTCCTCGACAGCTACGACGCCCGCTTCGTCATCGTCACCCAAGGGCCGATCGACGAGGCGCTCGCGTACCGCGAGCGGGTGGGCAACAAGATGACCTGGTACTCGACGGCCGACAGCCCGTTCGGCGCCGACATGGGCGCGCCGAAGGGTGGCGGGTTCCAGGTGAACGTCTTCTTGCGCGTCGACGACACCGTCTACCGGACGTACAACACGCAGGGCCGGGGCACCGAACAACTCAGCCACACCTTTCCGCTGATCGACCTCCTCCCCTACGGCCGCCAGGAAGAATGGCAGGACTCACCGGACGGCTGGCCGCAGTCACCGACCTACACCCGCTGGGCCGGTGCGGAGGCGTTCGCGCAGTACGCCGACCAACACTGACCACCGCTGATCGTTCTCGTGAACTTCTTGCGCACCCGCGTGCGCAAGAAGTTCACGAGAACGGCGGGAGATCGGCGAGTTGGGTGAGTCGGGCGAGGCCGCGGTCGGCGACGGCTGCCGCTGCTGCGGCCGCGGCGATCACCGTGGGTTCACCGCGTTGCGCCGGGGTGACACGCGCCGGGTTGAGGGCCACCTCGTTGGCCCACGCCGCAATGTCGGGTTCGGCGCCGTACGTGCGGGCCGCGAGTGTTCCCCGCACCTGCATCTCGGCCCAGGTGGCCAGGTCGTCGGGCAACGTGTTGGGAGGACACAGTCGGTTCCGTTCGCGGTCGTCGTCGCGGGTGGCCTCCACGAACCCGGCGAGAGCCGCGCAGAAGCAGGGAAAGCCGACGCGGATCGTCTGCAGCCGGATCTTGTCGGGACTCCACACCGGCACCATCGGGGGATACTGCAGACCCGACGCCGCGCAATGCACGACGAGCGCGTCCGGCGGCAGGGAACGGTGCCGGCGTCGAGGACGATCTCGCGTGGCGACACGGATTTGACGTGTCCGAGTCGGACGACGTTCTCGATGGTGCGCAACAGATCGATCTCCCATCGCCCGATGGTTGGCGTCTTGGCCATGGTCGGCACGCGGCCGGTGTCGATCCGCAGCATCACGCCGGCGTCCTCCATGCGCAGGAACAACTCGTCGAGCGAGTCCGCGTCGGCGGCGGCCGTCATGACGTCCGCGGCGAGCCGCAGCGCGATCACCGGGTCGGGTTGCACCATTGCGCGATCGAGCATCCACGGCTCGCGCGGGCGAACCCAGACGATCCGGTCAGGTTGCACGCCGTTGGTCAGCAACCACACGATGCCGTCGGTGGCGGTCTTCCCGGAACCGACGATCACGTAGCAGCTCGGTGCCTCCGACAACGTGGCGAGTTCGTTGATGGCGACGACTCGCACCCCGTCCGCGATGCCGAACGGTGGCGGTGTGGTCGCCGGGATCGTCGGTGACAGGTAGGTGGCGTCGACCAAGCGGCGGCGCACATCGACGCGGGTGGTCTCGCCGGTTACCCGCGATGTCACGAGATGCGCGGCGCCGTCGGTGTGGTAGTCGCTGCCGGCGAGAAAGGCGACGCGGCCGGAGCCGATGAATCGGCGCTGGAGGATCGAGTCGTAGTAGTGCTGGATCTCGGCGCGTCGCGCCCGTTCCTGCAGCCCCGACTCGGGACCCTCCTGCTGCAGCGCACCACTCCCGAGCACTGTCGACGCGACGCCGTAGAACAGCGACGCCTGGTGCAGCTGGACGAATGGATACGCGTCCTGCCAGTGACCGCCCGCGGCATGGCGACGATCGACGAGCGTCACGTGGACGTCGGCATGATCGATCAGGGCGTCGGTGAAGGCCATGCCCATTGCCCCCGCCCCCACCACGAGGTAATCGGTCTCCATCGTGCGCATCGTCATCGGGCGCTACCTCCCGTGTTGCCGGACGAACAATCCAACAGTAGGGAACTGCGGGCACGCTGCGGGGCCGACCGGCTGACGGTCCGACATGACACGGGCCGGGGAGAGCGTGCGGTGCCCTCCCCGGCCAGTGTCGAGTGACGCGGGCCGGGGAAGCGGACGGTGCTTCCCCGGCCCGTGTCGGACCGACGTCAGCGTGCGCTAGAAGGCGCCGCTGACGTCGATGATCAGGTGCGTCGTCGCCGAGGAGAAGACACACACGGACTTGGACGGGCTGAGCGTCGCGATCGCGGTGTTGGCGATCGGCTGACCAGCTACGTAGTTGAGGTTCGATGCGTTCGGCAGCGTCCCGCAGGGATAGACGGTGAGGTACCCGTCCGCCTGTGATCCCGTCGACGTCACCGTCAACGCTGCCGCCACCGCTCCGGGGGTCACGCTGGCGAGCGAGACCATCACGCTGCGTGCCCGCCGCCACCGGCACCGGAGTTCCCTGGCGGGTGTCGAGCACCCGTGTCGGGGTCATAGCGGTGTAGGCGGCACCCGCTGCGAACGAACCGGAAAGATCGACCAACAGGTGCGCCGGTGCACTGTTGAAGATGCACACCCTCCCGCTCTGCCCGATCGTGGCAAGCACCGCTCCCGGGATCGTCTGGCCGGCAACGAAGTTCAACGACGACGCTGTCGGCTGCGCCTGACCGCACGGGAACACGGTGAGATACCCCTCCGCTCCCGCATTGACAGCAGTGACGTTGAGCGCCGCGGCCTTGGCGTTGCCAGCGACCCCGTTCGTACCGGCGACCGGCACCTGGGTGACCGTGTTCGCCGGGACCACGGCACCGCTACGGGTGTCGAGCAGACGCACCGGGGTGATGGCGTCGTAGGCGAACCCGGCCGGCAGGTAGCCACCGACGTCGACGAGCAGCTCGGTGCCGATCGAGTTGAACAGACAGATCGTGCCCGTCGCGCTCGGCTTGGCGAGCACCGCGTTGGCGATCGTCTGACCAGCATCGAAGTTGAGGTTCGACGTCTCCGGCCGCGCCGCGTCACACGGATAGACCGTCACGTAGCCGGCGCCCGTGGTCCCGGTGGCGGTGACGTTGAGCGACACCGCCTTCGCGTCAGCCGGAACACCGGCAGTGACCACGTTGACCGTCGTGATCGAACCAGTCGGCACCACAGCCGCCGTGGAACGCGTATCCAGCGCCCGGAACGGCGCCGCCAAGCCGACGACTTGGTCCGGCACCAAGGGCACCACCACCGGCGGCGTCACCACCGGCGGCGTCACCACCGGCGGCGTCACGACCGGCGGAGGCGGTGGAGGTGGCGGAGGCGGCGGGGGCGGAGGCGTGCCGACCACCGCAGCAGTGGCAGCCGACACGGCCATCTCCGCCGTACCCCGGTCGTCGGTGTAGGTGACCACCACCCGCAACTGCCGACCGACTTGCGCATCGGCGGCCGTGAACGTCGGAGCAGAAGCGCCGGCGATGTTCGTGAACGTCGCGCCGTCCCCAGCCTGCCACTGATAATTGAAGACTGCCGTCGTGGTGCCGTCGAGGTCGCTCGGCGCCGTGGCCGTCAGGACGTCGCCGGCGTTGGGCGCCGTGTTGTCGATGACGAGCCCCGTCGGCGCGTCGTTCACATTGCCGACCGGCAAGGTCGCCGGCGAGACGATCGTCTCGAGTGCGCCAGCACTGTCGAGGAACGTCGCCACGACCCGGATCCGTTGGCCGATCTCGGCCTCGGTCGGGGTAAAGGTGGTCGCGTCGGCTGCCGTGGCGACGGCCGCCCAGTCACCATCCTCCTCGTCGGTGCCGTCCATCGCCACCGGGGCGGACTGCCAGGTGTAGACGATGGAGTCGGTGTTGATGCCCTGCGGATCGTTGAAGGCCGGGGTGGCCACGATCTGCGCACCCTGCTCGGGGTCGAGTGGGCTGAGGTTGATCGTTCCGTAGGCCGCGAGGTTGCTGATGTTCGCCAGGTTGAACGTCCCGTCGGTGAACTGCAGCCGCTCGATGCTGCGCACCGTGTCCACACCCGTGAACAACGGGCTGTCCGTGTCGAGGTGCTCGACGCGCCACGTACCGTCGCCATTGCGGGTGATGAGGTAGTTCGCTCGCACGTCGCCGTAGTAGGCGGTGTCGATGACATCCGCCTGGCCGGTCGGCACCACGATGCGGCGCACGATCTCGAGATCCTCGGGATCGATCGCTCCGCTGAACACCCGGGCCTGGAACCCGGTCATGCTCGGCTGTTCCTCACCGGTCGGGACGTGGCGCAGGACGACCTCGAGGGCGGCGTTGCCGTCGATGTAGTCGTCGCCGGCGCGGCCCTCGATCAGGTCGCTGTTCGCACCGCCGAGGATGATGTCGTTGGCCTCGTTGGTCGCCATCAGGCTGGTCGCGTACGGCGGCACCGTGCCGCCGCCGAGAAGATCGCGGAGCCCGCCGACCTGGTCGATGTGCTCCTGGGTCAGGATGTGTCCACTGCCGTCCGGGTAGGTGGGGTCGCCGGCCGCGCTGCTTCCACGCAGCACGTCGGGCTTGTCCCATCCGGAAAGACCTTCGACGTTCATGAACCGGGAGCGCATGTACTGCACCTCGAGCGGCTGGAACACCGACACGTCCAGGTCCGACTCGCCGGCGAACGGGTCGTTCTGATGCGTGACCCAGTCGAAGCCCAGCATGCCGGCGTGCCGGTCGATGCCGTTGTTCAGCATGATGTCGTCTCCGCCTTCGGCGTCGTGGTCGTCGTTGCCGCTTCCGCCGTACAGCACGTCGTCACCGCCGTTGGGGTCGGTCATCAACGTGAACGCGTTGTCGCCCTGCACGAGGTCGTGGCCGCCGGCACCTTCCAGCCAGTCGCTGTCCTCGTTGCCGGTCAGGATGTCGTTGGCGTTGCCGCCGCGGACGAAGTCGGCCTGACCGCCGGCGAACGACTGGGTGATCTCGTTGCCGTGCAGGACGAAGTCCGTTCCGGTGCCGCCGAAGATGAGGTCGAGGCCGGAACCCGCGTTCACCCGGTCGTTGCCCGAGCCGGCATGGATGGTGTCGTCGCCGAAGACGTCGGTGATCGTGTCGTCACCGTGTCCGCCGTGGAGGATGTCGTTGCCCATCCCTCCTTCGACGGTGTCGTTGCCCTCGTGCCCCCACACGGAGTCGTCGCCATCGCCGCCCGCAATGTCGTCGTTGCCCGTCGTGCCGTGGATCACGACATGCTCCGCGCCGTCGTATCGGTAGCGAGGCCCGCTCTGGACGAGCAGTTTGGCAGGCCACGTCTCCGGGGCGGCCTCGAGGTCGATCACGATGTCGGGGTTGGCGAAGATGTCCGCGTGCAGGTTGTCGGCATCCGTGTTGCGGAGCACGAGCTCGGAGAACGAGTTGTTCTCGAGCTGGTGGATGATGTTCAGACCCTGCGTGCGGGTGAGGTAGTAGAAGCGGTCGGCGTTCTGCAACGCCTCCAGGTGCTGCTCGAACACGTAGTTGAAGCTCGAGCCGAGCAGCCCACCGAAGACCATCCCGTCCTCCGCGAGTCCGCCGATCCAGAAGTCGACGTCGTCGAGGCCGGTCTGGGCGGCGGGTGCGTTCATGAATGCCGGGTCGGCGACGAGCACCGCCGCGGCGGCCCGCTTGTCCGCGAGGGTTGTCGCATCGATGACCGAGGCGTCATTGCCGTAGGCGGCCACGAAGTTGAGGATCGAGCCGCGGTGCTTCATCGAGAGACGGAAGTCCTCCCAGCTGTCGTAGGGCTGGAGGTTGGCGTCGAGCGTCTCCGCGTAGAACTGGGCGCGGGCCTGCTGGAGGGTGGGCATGCCGGTGTCACGACCGCGGGCGAGGTTGATCGCGGCCAGGTCGAGCGGCAGCCCGAGCAGTTCGTTGCGCAGGGTGTCGTCGACGAACTCGTCGATCCCGTTGCCCGTCTGCTGACTCAGGCCCTGAATCACCGACGCGGCGCCCTGCTCCGGGGTCATGTCCCCGTTGTCGGTGAACGCCAGCGGATTGAGGAAACCGTCGAGCAACGACAGGTCGTCGGGTGTGTAGCCGTCGTACGTCCCCGAGCGCTCCAGGGTGTCGGTGAGCATCGAGTGACCGAAGCGGTACACGACGTGGGCGAACTCGGCGCTGACGGCCGGGTTGATGTCGTGGTGGTACGCCGTCTCGTTCAGCGGCTGGTTGTCGATCGTCGGCTGCACGGTGCGGGCGAACTCCTCGAACGCGAGGTGCTGGTACTCCATCTCGGTGACGAACCGCGCCGCCTGGAACAGGCGCTCGCCGTAGTCCCAGCCGCCGTCGGCGAGCTTGTCTTCCTGGTACGCCGCGAGGAGGTCGGCGTTGCCGACCTCGTTGAGCACGTCGTCGACGTGCTCGACGAGACGGTTGTGCTCGGCGTGGAACACGAAGTGGACGGCCGTCAGGCCGATGTTCTCGTTGCCGCGTCCGTCACCGGTGATGTAGTGCGCGCCGAGCAGTTCGTCGTCGTACTGCGTCGGGGGCAGCGGGGTCGTGTTGACCACGTCGTCGAGATCGGCAGCGAGGGGTGCGCCGGTCGAACTCGACTTCGGCGATGCGCTGTGGGCGATGTCGTCGAGGAACGCGTGGCCGGCGTGCAGCGCGAGCGACGCGTCCACGGGGTCGTCCGGGTCGCCCTCGAGCAGGGTCGGCTCGTTGAACTCGTCGAGCACCACGATCTGCGGGTAGCCGTTGGGACCGGCGATGAACCGACCGTACGGGTCGGTCGCCAGCAGCGGGACCTCGAGCGCGTCGAGATCGTCGAGCTCGATGCCGAGCACGTCGCGCGCTTGCTGCTGGATGCCGTCCCACGTGACCAGGCCACCGGCCGTCGCGTCATCGAGCAGATGACCGGTCGGCACCGGGCCGTTCGGCGTCGCCTCGTACTCGCGCAGGAACGTCTGGTGCGACGGGTGCGACGTGTAGGTCTGGTTCTGGTCGATGAACGGTGTGATCCGGTTCGTGTGCTCCCGGACATCGTCCGCCGTGCCGACGACGCCGTCTTCGCCGGGCTGGTTGGTGGCCCGGGTCAGGCTGATGAAGTTCGTCCGCGCGGTCGGTGACGGGTCGTACAGCGGATCGTCGGGCTGGAGCGGTACGAGCACCGTGCCGCTCCCGCCCTTGCCGACCAGGTCGAGCCCGTGGTCGAAGAACTGGCCGAAGATCGTGAACCAGGAACTGAACGGCGCCGACAGACCTTCGTCGGGCGACACGTTGGAGATGTAGATGCGGTCCGGCGTGGTCGGATCGGCGTCATGGTCCCATTGGCGGGCCTCGAACCCTTCGGCCTGCGTCTCCTGCATCGCCGCGACCGCGGCCGGGTTCGTCACCGTCTGGTCGACGATCAGGTTGCTGATGATGCGTGGATCGGCGTCCGTCACGAAACCCGACGTCTGGGTGTACGACGTCGGCTGCCCGCCCGGCATCGTCGGACCCATGAACATGCCGGGGTCGGCATCGATGTAGTTCGCCTCGACCAGACGCGGGAACACCTGTCCGCCGGCGCCGAACGTCGACTGGTCGGGGCGCAGGTTGTTCGAGCTGCCGTCGACCGTGCGCAGGCCCCACGGCAGCATCGGGCTCGGCACGCAGGTGCCGCCCTCGTCGTTCAGTGGGTCTTCGCACAGCAGTTGGTTCCCGTCTCGCGCATGCGACTCCGAGATCTTGATCTGGCGCAGGATGAACTCCAGGTCCGCGCGGGTGACGCGGAACTCCGGGTTCTCCTCGGTCACAGCTGCCACCGGTGCTACCGGTCCCGCCAGTGTGATCGCCGCTGTCGCAACACACGCGCCGGTCGTCAACCAGGCGACCCACCGCCGGTCACGGCGCGCGCTTGCCCGATGTGCTCTCCGCATTTTGCTTCGCCCTTCAATCTTCGTCCGCTGGGATGTACTCAGTGGAGGGCCGGCTCCGCCGCTCGGGTCGCGCCGGGCGATGCGTTCACATCTGTGCCCGGCGGATCATCACGTCCGCCTCCGGTCACCACGATGACGGCCGCCACGCGGAGTGTCATCGTCAAAATTGATGATTCGGCCGACAGTCAGTCGTTCGGATGCCAATCGGCGGCACGAGCCGCGGCCACCGCGGACAGCTGCGAGTTCACCCCGAGCTTGGAGAGCACGGCTGCGATCTGCGATCGGACGGTCGACAGCGACACGAACGTCTGGCGGGCGATCTGCTCCGCCGAGCTGCCCTCGATGAGCGCTGCCAGGACGGCCTGCTCCTTCGCCGTCAGTGCGACGAACGGAGCGAGACGGCGCTCCTGCTCGGAGCGCGCGCTGCGAAGCGCCGTCGACAATTCGTCGCGCCGTCGGTCAGAGAGCAGTTCCTCGCCGCGAGCCGCACGTTGCAGGTCGTCGAGCAAGCTGTCGAACGGCACGGCCTTCGAGAGCACGCCGGATGCACCAGCCTCGACGCACTCGGCGAGGCGCACGACGTCGGTCTCACCGGTCAGCATGACGACTCGCGACCCCCGTTCGATCGCCGGTCCGATCAGGGGCAACGCGGTGCGTCCGCCCAGATCGAGGTCGAGCAACACGAGATGCGGGCGGTACTCCTCGATCGAGGCGAGCACCGCATCCTGGAGGATCGACCCACAGCGGACGACATCGATCCCCGCGGCCCGCAGACTCACCGCGAGCGTCTCCGCGACGAGCTCGTGATCGTCGACGAGCAGCACGCTCACGCCGACTGGCCAACCGGCAGCACCACTCGGAACACCGAGCCGCCGCCATCGCGCGGCAGGTGGCGCAGGTCACCCCCGTACTCGCCCACCGTCCTGCGGGCGATGTACAGCCCGAGCCCCGATCCCTCGGCGCGCCACGGATCACCGGCGCGCGTGCTGCGTTCGAAGATCCAGCGGCGAGCCTCCTCCGGGACTCCGGGACCCCGGTCGGCGACATCGAGGAGTACACGATCGTCCGACCGCCGCGCCGTGACCAGCGCGGGCGAACCCGGCGCGTGCCGGATGACGTTCACCAGCAGGTTGTGCATCACGGCGCCCAGGTCATCGAGCGGCATCTCGACGAGCAGCCCGTGCGGCACCGCAGTGGAGACCTGCAGACCCGCTACTCGGGCATTCGTCACTGCCGTCTCGATCGCGTCACGAACGTCGACGCTCACCGTCTCAGCGCGACGGGGCACGACGTCGATCAGCTGCTGGAGCCGATGGAGCTCGGCGATCGCCGCCCGCGACAGGCCGTCGCGGGCCTCCGGTGACAGCCCGGCGATGTTCCGCTCCAGGATCCGGACCGCGCCCTCGATGGCCAGCACGGCGTTGCGGGCTTCGTGCACGCGCTCCTCGGCATGCTCGCGCAGGCGCTCGACCTCTTCGACGGCAGTTGCCGCAACCGCGTGCGAGGTTTCGATCTCGTCGCGCTGCGCGAGCATCTCCCAGCGGAGATCGGTCGCCGCAGCGGCGGCGAGGAACCCACCGCCGATCAGCACGAACGCCAGGTGGCTCTCGCTGGGAGGGTGGTCCAACAGCGCCTGCACCAGGGCGACGAGCTTGTGCACCGAGACGGCGACCGCGAAGAGCGCGACGCCGGCGTACAGCTGTTGTCGCCGGTCGCACAACGCCGCCCGCAGCGCGATCGCGGCGATCACCAGCCACGCCGCAAGTGGTACCAGCGCTCCAGCCAGGTCCACGGTGTCCCCCCGACGCAACGGGTGGATCCCGACGTCGGCGACGAAGGCGAGCGTCGTTCCCGCGGCCGCCACGACGAGCGCCACGTAGGCCGAGCGCCACGGATCCGGCCGTGTCGTCCCTGCTCGTCGCGCGGCCAGCAGGACCAGCGCGACCACGGTTGCCAGCAGGGCGGTGCTGGCCGCCTCCTCGAAGTCGCCGTGCCCGTCGATGGCCGGGGCGACGTGCCGCAACCCGAGGCGCACGGCGATCAGGAACAGCGCGACCGCGAGGAGTGGCAGACCGGCATCGGCATGGAGGCGCCAGCGCAATACACAGAACGTCGCGGCTACGGCGATCACGGCGATCGCACCGACGGCGAACAGGTGCCCGAAATCGCCGAACGCCTGGCCGTAGTGGAACGACTTGTCGAAGGGGATCAGCAACGCGACGAGGAAGCACACGGGCAGGCCGATGATGAGCGGCGTCGCCCACGACCGTTCGGCGAGCGCGCGCGACGGCATCGGTGGCATGAATGTCCGCACGCTCGACACGACCCGCGATCCCTTCTGCACCGGGCGACCGCCCCCGATGTCATGCTCACCTTACACGCCCTGGAATGCACGCGTCAGTAGGCCGTGTCGGCCGCCGACGTCGAGCCGAGGGGCCGCTACTCCCAACGTTAGTTCGCGGGTGGGGGCTTGCTGCAAGGACCCCGGATGTGCTGACAATGCTGGCCGTCGGCTCACCGGTCGACCGCACTCCGGGAGGAACGAGATGCGCAGGATGTCGAGGTGTCACGAATGACCAGGTCGGCGGACGAAGTGGGGCATGCGGTGGTGATCGCCGGTGGCGGACCGACCGGGTTGATGTTGGCGGCGGAGTTGACGTTGGCGGGAGTCGACGTCGTCGTCGTCGAGCGCCGCGCCAATCAGGACCTCGATGGCTCGCGAGCGGGAGGTCTGCACTCGCGCACGATCGAGATCCTCGATCAGCGGGGGGTCGTCGAGCGATTCCTGTCGGCCGGCCAGCAGCATCCCTTCGCGGGGTACGCCGGAATCGTTCTGGACATCACCGACTTCCCCACCCGCCACAACTACCTGCTTGCGCTCTGGCAGCGCGACTTCGAGCGCATCCTGGCGGGTTGGATCGAGGAACTCGGAGTTCCGATCCTTCGTCGAGCGCGAGGTGGTGGGTTTCGCCCAGGACGAAGCCGGGGTGGATGTCGAGCTGTCCGACGGCACCTCGGTCCGTACGGAGTACCTCGTCGGGTGCGACGGAGGTCGGAGCCTCGTCCGCAAGACGGCCGGCATCGACTTCCCCGGTTGGGATCCGACGACGAGTTTCCTCATCGCCGAGGTCGAGATGGTCGACGAGCCGCAGATCGGCATGCGACCCGAGGGTGGCGGCGTCGGGCCCGTCAACCCGGGAGAGGGTGGCGGGCCGTATCGGGTCGTGCTGCTCGAGGACGGGGTGGAACACGCCGACGAGCCGACGCTCCAGTACCTCCGCGAGGTGCTCGTCGCGGCCTACGGGACGGACTACGGCGTGCACAGCCCGACCTGGATTTCCCGCTTCACCGACATGACGCGACAGGCGGCCACCTACCGCGACCGGCGGGTGCTGCTCGCCGGCGACGCCGCGCACGTGCACGGCCCACACGGCGGGCAGGGCCTCAACGTGGGGGTGCAGGACGCGGTGAACCTGGGATGGAAGTTGGCCCAGGTGGTGAACGGCACGTCACCGGAACGCCTCCTCGACACGTACCACGATGAACGCCATCCGGTGGGTGCCCGGGTGCTGCAGAACACGATGGCGCAGGTCGCACTCAACCGCGTCGACGAGCGCAGCCGGGCCCTCCGCGAGTCCACGCTCGAACTCCTCGCCATGGACGAGCCGCGCAGGCGGATCGCCGGGATGATCTCCGGACTCGATGTTTTCTACGCCGTGCCGGACGACCTCGCTGGCGACGGTCAGGACGCGCATCCGTTGATCGGGCGACGCATGCCCGATCTCGATCTGCAGACGACGGAGGGTTCGACGCGTGTGTTCACGCTGCTCCACGACGCCAGGCCGGTACTGCTCGACCTCGCCGGACCCGGTGCCTTCGACATCACTCCGTGGGCGGACCGTGTCGCGTACATCGGCGCCACGCACGAGGGAGGGTGGGAACTCCCGGTCGTCGGCGAGATCGCCGCGCCGCCGGCCGTGCTGATCCGTCCCGACGGCTACGTCGCCTGGGCAGGAGACCTCTCCGATCCCGAACTGCCCCGAGCGCTCACCTACTGGTTCGGGCCGCCCGCCTGACGTCCGCCGTCGGTCACGGGCAGGCCCGGCGGCGAACCGGCAGCGCGTTCAGTCCTGGAACAACTCCGCCACGGTCTGCGGGAGCCGCGGCGCGCCTGCGTCGCGAGCAACCGCGACGGTGTTCTTCGCGCCGGCCATCGTGTTCAACCCGAGCTCGGTCCGCAGGTCGCGAGTGGCGGCGAGCGTGCCGCCGTCGAGGGCGATGCCCGTGGCGTCGGCGACGCGAGTCAGGCCGTTGAACGCACCCACCGTGAGGCTGGCCTCGGCGAGGCCGGCGGCCCCCACCGCGGCGCGCACGTCACGCCGTGCCGCCGGAAGGTCGGCCTTGTCGAGGTGGGCCGCAGTGGCGAACCGCAGCAGGACGTCACCGGCAGGTACGCCGGCGCCGGCCTCCAGTGCGGTTGCGACATCGATGGTGTCGCCGATTGCTGAGCTGCTCGCACGGAGCAGCGCCACGTGGCTGGACGTTCAATAGAAGCACTCTTGTAGCCGTGAGATCTGCGCCGCGATCAACTCGGTTTGGGGTCGTGTGAGCGCCCGCTGCCATGTCAGCTCGAGCATCTCAGGGCCCCGGCTGTACGACTCGGTGACGAGCGTCCGCCAGGTGGCGTTCGTGCGCGGCACGAGCGAGAGCGCGCGCGTCACGTTGGCGAGCAGCTTCTGCTCGGTCATCGGGATCCAAGCGCCCACTGGGCCGACATCGCCGGGGCGCAACTCGGCCGGCGCGCCGTCGATGGGGGCGGCCAACGCCGGCGGCAGGTCGCCGACCGCGCGCGCGGCAAGGTCGATCGCCACGATGATGGCCGTCAGGCCGACGATCTCGGCGTAGCGGGCGTCGCCGAGCTCGTCGATCTGCCTGCTCGCCCAGGCACGGGTGAGCCGTCCGGGCTCGTTCACCACACCGTGAACGACCTCGACCGCGGCGACCGGGAGCATCGACACGGAGCCGTGCCGAAGGCCGTCGGCGCAGCGGGCGCAGCCAACTGCGGCCCGGGCCTCTTCCATCAGCGCCCGCCGAGCGTCTGCGTCCCACCAGTCACCGGGCGTGGCAAGCTCGGAGAGAAGCCGCTGGTGCAGTGCGGCGACAAGGTCAGTGCCCCCCACCATTGCTGTCCTCCTCGTCCTCGTCCGCGAGCCGCTCACTCTAATCGCATGAGATTCTGCCCATGCTCTGCGCCGCGTCCGATCGTCGGTGACGCTCGAAACTCGAACAGCGGATCCATCAAGGCGCAGCTCGTCATCCGCGACACCTGATGGCCTTTCACCTGGACGTGGCGTCGATCACGTCGTCGTTCGGCCGCAGCACGGCGTCGAGGACGGCGTCGACGAGCTCCTCGTCGAGCGCCGACTCGGTGATGACCGTGCGGTAGTAGATCGGACCGACCAGTTGATCGACGGCTGTGCTGATCGGCACGGCGATCATCGCCCCGTGGGCCTGGAGGCGGGTTTCGAGCTCGTGTCGACGTGGTTCGCTGACGCGTTCGCGTAGAGCCTCGGCGAGGGACGTGTCCGTGGCTGCCTCTGACACCAGGGCGCCGAAGATCTGCCGTGTGCGTGGCTCGGACAGGACCCGGCCGGTGTCGAGCAGGTAGGCGCGGAGGTCGCCGCGGAGGTCGCCGGTCTCGGGTATCGGATGAGCGGCGAACACTTCGGCGACCGCGTCGGTCACCGCGTCCACCCGCGATCCCCAATAGCGCTCCAGCGTCGCCGTGCTGATGCCTGACTGCGACGCGATCCCGTTGTAGCTGAGGCTCGACATGCCTGCATCGGCGAGCAGTCCGAGCGTCGCGTACGCGAGGCCGAGCCGCTGCTCGGGATCGTCGGGGAGCCGCTGCGCGGCACCCTCGACGAGGCGCTCGATGTCGGTGTCCGAGGACCGCGCCGGAAGGTATCGAAATGCGATCAACGCTCCGAACAAGGCGACGACCGCACCGACGATCACGGTGCGGTCGAGGGCATGGATGAACGCCGAGTTCGCTGCCGCGGTGATCAGGTTCGCCACGTCGGCGGGCAACTCGGCCGCGGCGAACGACGCCGCGCCCACCGAATCCTTCACGGCATCTGCGAGCTCTGGCGATGCCGCCTCGAGGCTGGCGAAGCCCGGATCACCGGAGATCGTCGACGAATACACCGCCGCGGTGATGCTCCCGAGGATCGCCACGCCGAGCGCTCCGCCGATCTCGCGTGTCGTGTCGTTCATCGCCGAGCCGACACCGGCCTTCTCCGGTGGCACCGAACCCATGATCGATTCCGTCGCCGGTGCCATCGCCAACCCCATACCGCCACCGATCAGGACCAGCACGACCGCAACCAACGGGTAGCCGCTCGTTTCGGACACGAACGAGAACACGAACAGCGCCGCGGCCACGAGGACAAGACCCAAGGTGACGACGATCTTCGTGCCGAACAGCGACACCAACTTGGCGCTCGCCGGCGCCGCGATCATCAACGCCGCGGCGAGGGGCAACAACCCGACACCGGACTCGAGCGCCGAGTAGCCGAGCACGAACTGCATGTACTGGCTGACGAAGAACAGCGACCCGAACATCGCGAAGAACACGAACGTGACCGCGATCGACGCAGCCGTGAAGCGCGGGTTGGAGAAGAACCCGATCTCGAGCATCGGATGATCGGTGTGACGTTCCCAGAACACGAACGACACCAACGACACGACGGCGACCACGAATGCGCCGATCACCAGCGGATCGGTCCAGCCCTTGCCCGGGCCTTCGATGACACCGAACAGCAACGTGATCAAACCGACGACCGACAACACTGCGCCGAGGATGTCCAGGCGCGCCGCGTGCGCGTCCTTCGACTCCGGTACGAACAACACCGCACCGACGATCGTCACGATCACGAAGGGGACGTTGACGAGAAAGATCGATCCCCACCAGAAGTGCTCGAGGAGGTAGCCACCGGCCAAGGGGCCGATCACCACCCCGAAACCCGACACGCCTGCCCACAGTGCGATCGCCCGCGCCCGCTCGCGCTCATCGGTGAACACGTTGGCGATGATCGACAGGGTGGCCGGCATGATGAACGCCGCACCGAAACCCTGCACACCCCGGAACAAGATCAGCGCGTTCGCCGAATCAGCCTGCGAGCACGCCAACGACCCGACGCCCGAAGATGACGAGGCCGAGAATGAAGAAGCGCCGTCGGCCCAGACGATCACCCGTGTTGCCGGCGATCAGCAGGAAGCCCGCGAACACGATCGTGTACGCGTCGACGATCCATTGCAGCTGGCTCGACGAGGCGTGGAGCTCATGCACCAGGGTCGGCAACGCGATGTTGACGATCGACCCGTCGATACCGACGACCAGCAACGCGAAACCAACACGCCGAGCACCGCCCAGCGACGCGGATGAAGCGGGGCCGCACCTGCCGGTGGCTGCGGGTCGAGGTCCATCGTTGACTTCGCCATACGACACTCCTCGTCCAGTCGGCCACCGAGCGTGACCGCCGAGGAGTCTGGCACAGTCAGGCGACAGCGATCAGTGTGACGCGGACCAATCTCGTCGTCGGGGTTTCCGGCGCTGCCAGCCGCCGGTCTCCCGCCGATCGTGGTGTCGGTTCAGCGGTCGATCATCTGTTGCATGTGTGCGCTGTAGCGCTCGCCGACGACCTCGATGCTCGCCGCGGCGTCGTCCAGTTCTGCGAGCTGGTCGGCGGTCAGGTCGAAGTGCTGCGGCGGCGAGGTTCTCCTCGAGACGATGGAGCTTGGTGGTGCCCGGGATCGGAACGTGAGTCGGGTCTTGGGCGAGGATCCAGGCGATCGCCACCTGCGCCGGGGTCGCACCGTGCTCGTCGGCGTAACGGCGGATGAGGTCGACGAGCGCCTCGTTGGCGCGCCGGTTCTCTTCGGCGAAGCGTGGGAACACGTTCGGGTTGGCCCGGGCGTCGCCGTCGCCGAACGTGGTGTCGGCCGTGATGGTCCCGGTGAGAAACCCCTTGCCGAGTGGGCTGAACGGGACGAGGCCGATGCCGAGTTCGTCGAGCGTGGGGATGATGTCGTGTTCGGGTTCACGCCACCACAGGGAGTACTCGCTCTGCAGCGCGGTGACGGGTTGGACGGCGTGGGCGCGGCGGATGCTGCTCACCCCGGCTTCGGACAGGCCGAAGTGGCGGACCTTGCCTTCGGCGATGAGGTCGCGGACGGTGCCGGCGACGTCTTCCATGGGGACGTTCGGGTCGACACGGTGTTGGTAGAAGAGGTCGATGTGGTCGGTACGCAACCGGCGCAGCGCGTCGTCGGCCACTTGCCGGATGCGTTCTGGTCGGCTGTCGGCGCCGTTGGCCGGCGAGCCCTCGGCGAAGCCGAACTTGGTGGCGATCACGACCTGGTCGCGGATCGGTTCGAGTGCCTCGCCGACGAGGCGTTCGTTGCTGCCTCGGCCGTAGGCCTCGGCGGTGTCGAAGAACGTGACACCGCGCTCATGGGCCTGGCGGAGCAGGGAGATCGCGTCGGCGGGATCCATCGGTGTTCCCCAGGCGGAGTCGAGGCCCATGCAGCCGTAGCCGATGGCGGACACTTCGAGCGCGGCGTCGCCGGTGCCGAGGGTGCGGGTTGCGGTCATCTTGTTCATGTCGTTCCTTGTTGGGTACTGAGTTGGGTACTGGGTGGATGTCAACTCGACTGTTGCCGAAACCACCCAACCACCGATCGGACGGGCCAGGGAGACCGCGTCAAGAGGGGTACCAGCAGGGACTCCCAGACGACGGCGGGCAGTCGTAGCTTGGGCGCAATGGAAGACAGGGAGGGCATCCGCGAGTTCCTCGCTTCCCGCCGCGCCAGGATCACCCCCGACCAGGCCGGCCTTCCCGTCTACGGCACCAACCGGCGCGTCGAAGGGCTACGCCGCGAGGAGGTCGCGCTGCTCGCCGGGATCAGCGTCGAGTACTACACGCGGCTCGAGCGCGGCAACACCAACGGCGTGTCCGACGACGTCCTCGAAGGCATCGCCCGCGCCCTGCAACTCGACGAGGCGGAACGTGCCCACCTGTTCGACTTGGTCCGCGCGACGCTCACCCGCACCCCTCGACGCCGACCGACCCAGGAACGGGTCCGGCCAGGCGTTCAACAGATCCTCGACTCGATCACCGCACCCGCCTACGTCCGCAACGAACGACTCGACATCCTCGCCGCCAACCGCCTCGGCGAGGCCCTCTACTCACCGGTCTTCGATCTCTCCTCGCGTCCGATCAACTCCGCCCGGTTCCTGTTCCTCAGCCCCAAGGCATCGGAGTTCTTCGTCGACTGGGACACCATCGCCCACGACGCCGTCGCCATCCTCCGATCCGCCGCAGGACGCGACCCGTACGACAAACGCCTCACCGACCTCATCGGCGAACTCTCCACCCGCAGCGACGAGTTCCGCGTCCGCTGGGCCGCGCACAACGTCAAGTTCCACCGCACCGGCACCAAGAGATTCCACCACCCGGTCGTCGGCGAGGTCACCCTCAACTTCGAAGCCCTCGAGCTCGCGGCCGACCCCGGGCAACGCCTCAACGTCTACACCGCTGAGCCTGGCTCACCGTCACACGACGCGCTCGACCTGCTCGCCTCGTGGATCACCACACCGTCGGACGTGACCCTGGGAGGAGACACCTGATGGAACTGCAAGAACGCAAACCCACCTTCAAGGGACCAGCCGACTGGTTCACCGGCGACGTGTACGTCGACCCGCTCGCCCAGGGGCAGGGGCCGTCGCCGGTCTCGCTCGGCTGGGTGCACTTCACCCCCTGCGCCCACACCGCCTGGCACCGCCACTCGTTCGGACAGACCCTGTGCGTCACCGAGGGCGAAGGTTTCGTCCAGGCCCGCGGCGGGCCGCTGATCCGCATCCGCGCCGGCGACGTCATCGTCACCCCACCGGGCGAATGGCACTGGCACGGCGCCGCACCCGACCACTTCATGGCCCACCTCGCGTTCACCGAAGGCGACACCGAATGGGGCGACCACCTCACCGACGACGAGTACCCCAACGAGTCGTGACCCGATTCATCGGCAGTCCGTAGGCAACACCGGCCGGAAATGGAAAGAGACCCTCGCGTGAGCTACAACGCGACTTCGATCAGTCGCGGCCCGGTCTGAGCCATCGCTGAAGCAAATGCTGCGCTGAACTCGTCGATCGTTTTCACCCTGACCGCCTCGACCCCCATCCCGGTGGCGAGCATCGTCCAATCGAGCGTGGGATTACCGAGGTCGAGCATCGACAATGCTTGTGGTCCCGGCTCGGCACCGACGCGCTGCAGTTCGATGTTGAGGATCGCGTAGGAGCGATTGGCGAAGATCACGACGGTCACGTCGAGTTGTTCGCGGGCGATCGTCCACAGCGTTTGCACCGTGTACATGGCACCGCCGTCACCATGGAGGCAGACGACCTTGCGTCCGGGGCAGGCAACGGCGGCTCCGGCGGCAACCGGCAGGCCTTGGCCGATCGCGCCGCCCGTGAGCGACAGCCAGTCGTGGGGTGCGGCCGTGGCAGTGGCGAGCGCCGGGCCGAGGCCGGACGTTGCCGCCTCGTCCGACACGACCGCGCCCTCGGGGAGCAGACCCGCGATCACCCTCCCGACGGTGAACTGATCGAGCGGCCCGGTGACCTGACCCGGGAGGTCGAGCATCGCGACGGCGCCCGGCCCGTCGGCCGCTTCACCTCGAGTCGAGCCGGAACCGCCGACCAGTGTGTCGGCCACCTCCGTCAGCGCCGCGACGCCGTCCTCGTGCGGGTGGGCCAGCTGGGTGATGGCCACGCCTGCGGGCGAGCACCAACTCTGCTTGCCCGGATAGGCGAAGAACGCCACGGGAGGCGTCGATCCGACGAGGATCAGTTGCTCCAGCGGTGCGAGCGCGTCGACGAGCTGTTCGGCGAAGTACGGGAGCCGCTCGATGAGAACCCGGCCTGCTCCTCGTTCGATCCGAGGTGCGAAGGTGTCGCAGAGCAGGCGGGCGCCGGTGGTCGCAGCGATGCGTCCCGCGGCGACCAAACCGTCGCCGCGCAGCGAGGCGCCACGAAGCAGCAGAGCCGACCGCTTCCCGTTTCGCAGCGCCGCGACGACATCGCTGACGGCCCCTGACGACACGAGAGCGGGCGGCGCCACGTGGAGCGCCGCAGCCTCACGTTCGGCGTCGGACCAAGCGACGTCGGCGGGAACGATCAACGTCGCGATCTGGCCGGGAGCCTGACGTGCGGCTTGGACCGCCCGAGCGCCGTCGGCCGCGACAGATCTGGCACTGGTCGACGCATGCAGCCAACCGGACACGGGACCTGCAAATCCTGCGATGTCCGAAGCCAGAGGCGCGTCGTACTGGGCGTGATAGGTGGCGTGGTCGCCAACGATGTTGACGATCGGCGTGGCGGCGCGGCGAGCATTGTGCAAGTTGGCGAGCCCGTTGGCCAGCCCCGGTCCGAGGTGCAACAGGGTCGCAGCTGGGCGCTCGGCCATCCGCCCGTACCCGTCGGCCATTCCGGTGACGACGCCCTCGAACAGGGCGAGCACCGGCCGCATCCCCTCAACTCGATCGACCGCCGAGACGAAATGCATCTCGGACGTGCCCGGATTGGCGAAACACACATCGACGTCACTTGCGACGAGTGTCCGCAGCAGGCTCTCAGCACCGTTCATTTCATCCCCTCCCCTGTGCAGCGACACCGTACGGTGGTTCGTGGGCCTCATCGACCAAGAATCCAACTCCGGCCCGGCGAGAGGCAGTGAACACCCTGCGGGGCCGCCGTACGCGTGCGAGCACCCGGCGCGTCCCTGTGCCAGAGCCTGTTTGCGGGTTCAGAAGCGACCTGCTCGTCGGAGTGCGCGGGGGCGTCCGTCGGGGTCGACCACCATTCGGTGGATCGGCTCGGCCCACAATGCCGCCCAGCGGCCGACCGGCTCTGGGCGGTGCATGCGGAGCCGTCCGGTTGGGCGTGGCCGGGTGCCTGGATTCTCCCGCCAGGCGTCGAGCTCAGCGGCCGAACGACGCAGGATCTCGATCCCGCCGACACCATCGATGAGATCGTCGACATCGCCGTCGTCTCGGCCGAGGTGCTCGCCCCACAGCCGGGTGCGGGTGGATCTGGCGAGCTGGCGTGCGCCGTCGCCGTGGCCGCCCGGGTCGAGCGGTGAGCGGCCGTCGCGCTGGTGGTCGATGACCGCGCAGGACAGCTCCGAATCGTTGGTCCAGGAGCGGAGGTTGAGGTTGTCGCTACCGACGATCATCCACACGTCATCGATCACGCAGACCTTGGAGTGCACGTAGATCGGCCAGCCCGACGGCGCTTCGAGGTCGAAGAACGTCACCCGTTCTCCGCCGGCTCGGCGCAAGCTGGTCGATGGCCCGCTGCTGACCGATCCGGTACGGCGGACCCGAGATGCGACCGTCCTGATCCGGAAAGCGCGGTACGACCGCGACCAGGTGGAGGCGCGGCTCGGCGCGCAACCGCTCGCCGAGGAACTCCGCCGCGGCCCCGGACCACAGATATTGGTCCTCGACGTACACCAGCCGCGTGGCGCGCTGGAATGCCTTGAGATAGGCACGGGCGATGCTGCGCTCACCGTCGGGGGCGAACCGGTGGGGCGGGCGTTTGGCCGGATACGTGCGCAACACCTGCACGGCGTGGTCGCCCGTCGGGGACGGGTCGGGAGGCATCGGCGGCAACGGGTCGGGCCGGCGCGGTTCACCCGAGCAGACGCCTGATCACGGCACGCCACGGGTTGCGATGGTCGAGCGGGGTCGGGTCTTCCCATCGCTCCCGGAACGTCCAGGCCAGATCGGCGACAGCCGGGCCACGTACCTCCAACTGGATGTCGTGCCAAGGCGGTCGCGGTCCATAGCGGGAATCGAGGTCGATCGCCTGAGGGTCACCATCGTGGGTCTCGTCGTCGCGCCGGCCGTGGCACAGGTCGATCCCACCGACGAAGGCGACATCGTCATCCGGCGCATCCGGGTGGCGGGCGACGAACAATTTCTGGTGATGGCTGCCGTCGCGTCGCACCCGCTCGTCGAGCAGGACCTCACCGCCGGCTTCGTTCACCGTGTCGACGAAGTGGAGGTTCTCCTGCTCACTGAAATGCGCCTGATCGGCGTGAGAGCGCCAGACGAGACCCCGGACCATGACGCCGTCGGCGGCCAACCGGGCGAGGACCCGGGCAATCTCC
This sequence comes from Ilumatobacteraceae bacterium, assembly GCA_963752815.1. GTDB lineage: Bacteria > Actinomycetota > Acidimicrobiia > Acidimicrobiales > Ilumatobacteraceae > Sva-07. The sequence continues at coordinate 27,333 of CAVVZI010000018.1, forward strand.
GTCCCCGGTCCAGCGAGCCGTTCGTCCGGATCCCCACGCCAGTCCGTGAAATGGATCCACCCGCCCGGCCGTAACCCGTCAAGGACAGCCAGCAACCGTGCGAAGTAGTCTGCGCCGTGGATCAGCACCCGGACGTCGTTGCCGTCCGTGTACGCCACGTCGCCGCCGCGACGACGATCGATCTCCGTCGCCGGATTGCCCCGCTCGTCGGGCGACAAGAACCAGGCCGCAGGCGCCGAATCCACGGGGCCCCCGACATCGGCTCGGCCCGTCATGCTCGCCGGCTGCACGTCGTCGGCTCCTACGCGCTCGGTTTGCCGAGCAACCGCGTCATCAGACCGAGCAAGATCGTGGGGCGCTGGCGACCGGCTGTTCACCCGGCGATCATGCCACGCTGAACGAACGCCTCCGGCTCCACCTGCTGCTCGATCGAGTGTGTCTGGCCGGGAGCCCGACATGCGGCTTGGACCGCTCGTGCCCCGTCGGCCGCGACAGACCTGGCACTGGTCGACGCATGCAGCCAACCGGACACGGGAGCCAAGAGGCACGTCGTACTCGGCGTGATAGGTGGCGTGGTCGCCAACGATGTTGACGATCGGCGCGGTGCGTCGGCCTAACCCGCAAACTGATCAGG
>CAVVZI010000019.1:0-193746 GCA_963752815.1 Ilumatobacteraceae bacterium
GGCCCGCTCGCCGACCCGGACGCCGCCGTGCGAGTCGCGGAGGCGGCCGAAGCTGCCGGGTTCGACTCGGTGTGGACCGGCGAGCACGTGGTGCTCCCTGACCCCCAGGCGCCGCCGGCGCCGGCGCCCCCGCACGTGCCGATGCTGGACCCGGCGGTGGCACTCGCCTACGTCGCTGCCCACACGACGACGATCGCGCTCGCCACGGGGATCATCATCCTTCCGCAACGCAACCCGCTCGTGTTGGCCAAGGAGCTGGCGAGCGTCGATGTGGTGTCGAAGGGCCGGTTGTGGTTCGGCTACGCCGCCGGCTACCTGCACCAGGAGTTCGCCGCGTTGGCATCCCCTTCGACGATCGTGGTGCGCGTTGCGACGAGTATCTCGACGCGATCCTCGAGCTGTGGGACAGCCAGTCACCCACATTCGCCGGCGAGACCATTCGCTTCAGCGGGATCGATGCCCACCCGCGGCCCGTGCAACGGCCGCACCCCCGGTTGATCGTCGGCGGCCAGAGTCCACCGGCGTTCAGGCGAGCCGTGCACCGCGCCAACGGGTGGACGGGTTCGCCATGCAACCCGAGGCGGTGGCGCGGTGCATCGACGACCTCGGGCGGGCAGCCGCCGAGACCGACCGTGCTCCGTCGCTCGGTGAGCTCGAGATCACGGTCACCCCACCGCCCGGGCCGGTCGACGCTGACACGGTCGATCAGTACCGACAACTCGGCGTGGCTCGCCTGGTCATGCTGCCGCGATCCCGCGACGTCGAAGGCATCATCCAGCTCGTCACCGACACGGCGGAGGCCCACCTGGGGTGACCTGCCGGGCGTGATTGACAATCCGGCCGTGGCGTTCGCCGCGGAGGAGTGAGCGCGTCGATACTGGGCACCGTGCGCTACGGAATCTGCGTCGCATCGCGACCCGAAGACATCGACTACGTCGTCGAGGCCGAGCGGCTCGGCTTCAGCCACGCCTGGATGGCCGACAGTCAGATGATCTGGAGCGACGTCTATGCGATGCTCGCGTTGGCTGCGGTTCGCACGTCGACCATCAACCTCGGCACCGGTGTGGCCGTTGCCGGGACGAGACTTGCTCCGGTCACGGCGGCGGCGATCGGGACGATCAACCAACTCGCGCCCGGTCGTACCTTCTGCGGCATCGGTACTGGCAACACAGCGATGCGGATCATGGGTCACAAGCCTCAACGCATCGCCGAGTTCGACGAGTACCTCTCTGTGCTCACCTCACTGCTGAGGGGCGACGAGGTGGACTACACGTTCGACGGTCTCACGGCACCGATCAAGCACCTGATGCCCGACGACGGATTCGTCCGGCACGACCCCGTTCCGCCGGTGTACGTGTCGGCGTTCGGTCCTGCGTGCGCTCGGTCTCGCTGCCCGACACGGCAACGGTCTGATCACCTCGGTGCCGCCCGACCCGGCTGCGGTGCGAAGAGTGCGAAGCGCCATCACCGAGCATCGCGACGAACTCGGGCTGCCGTTCGACCGATCATCGTTCCCGATCGCCACGCTGACGACGATCGCCGTGCTGGAACCGGGTGAGGCTGTCGACTCCGATCGCGTGAAACAGCAGGTAGGTGCTTTCCGCGATCGCCGCGCTGCACTACTGCTACGAGCAGTTCACCCAGTTCGGACGTCGACCTCCAGGGCACATGGGCGACATCTGGGACGCGTACGTATCCGAGGTCGAGCAGACCCCTCCGGAGCGTCGTCACCTGCGCACGCACCTCGGCCACAACTGCTGGGTGATCCCGGAAGAAGAGCGCTTCGTCACCAAGGAACTGATCGAGCGCTCGTGCCTCGTCGGCACTCCCGACCAGTTGCGGGAGCGGGTTGCCGAACTCGATGACGCCGGGCTCGACCAGATCGTGCTACTTCCTCCGCTCGATGCCAAAGAAGCAGTGATCGCCGACGTGGCTCGAGAATTGATCGCACGAGACCCCGAATAGTCACGTGGGTCTGCCTCCGCACAACTGAAGGAGGAACTCGGGCGGACGAGTTGCTGTCCCGGCGGTTGGTGACACCTCCAACGCAACGTTGATCGCGTCAGGCGGGTCGTCCAGAATTTGTCGATGGCGACAGTGTTCGAGGCGATGGGCGGTGCCTCCGCAGTCCTCCGCCTCGCACATGCGTGGCACGAGCGGGTGATGGCCGACGAGGTGGTGAGTCACGCCTTCAGCCATGGCTTCCGGCCGGATCACACGCAGCGTCTCGCTGCGTACTGGGCCGAAGCATTGGGTGGCCCGTCGACGTACAGCGATCAATTCGGCGACGAGACCGCTGTGGTCCGAGCGCACAGCGGAAACGGGCCGCATGGCGAGATGGATCGTCGCGCCATCTCGTGCTTCGACGAGGCGATGAGCGACATCGGCCTTGGCGGCGACGATCCGGTTCGGCAGGTGCTCCATGACTATTTCTCGTGGGCAACGACGACCACGATGTCCCGCTACGAGGATTCCGCGGATGACGTCCCAGACGATTTGCAGATTCCGAAATGGTCCTGGAACGGAGTGGTTGCCGAAGGGTCCGCGTGACGGGGGTAGGCGTCCCTTGGCTACAGCTCTGGACCGTCGATCAACTGTCGTCCACGACGCCTCGGTCAGCGTGTACACCGTCGAGGAAATCGCTCACCGCCCGCTTGGACCTGAGCACATGGACGGCCAAATTCTGCCCGTGTTCCAAGATCACGTCGCGCTCGCGTGCGGGTTCGACGTGGCGCTTGCGCCAGATTCGACCGGCCAGGCGCCACTCATCGCGCAATCGGGCCCACGTCGAGTAGTCGCATCCTCCGGGCAATTCGCCCGGCATCCGAAACCCGCGCCGGAGCGCGCGCCCTGAACAGCGCCACCAGGGCATGTCGAGCACCACGACGGTGTCCGCGCGTTCGATCCGGAGATCGAGTGTCTCGTGGTAGTTGCCATCAGCGATCCACGCGTCACCAGCGAGCACGACGCGCTGCTTCTCGCGCCACTCGGTCTCCGACGGCGCAACCCAACCCGGTTTCCAGAAAGCAAGGTCGAGGTGAATGACCGGCAGACCGGTCTCGGCCGCGAGTGCGACGGCAAACGTGCTCTTTCCCGACCCGGCGAGCCCAGTGACGACGACGCGGCGTCCGATCGCCACCCGGGATTCGCCCACATCGTCAGTGTCCCTCGCCAGCCGGTCGCCGGCACCACGAATATCACCATCGTTCAAACCTGCCACCCGTCAGGTCCGACGGGTACGGTCGTCGAGATGAAGGTGCGCTTCGCTGTAGCCCCAGGTGGTGTCGCCTTCGACGGCGCGCGTTTCGTCGACCTCGTCGAGCAGCTCGAGGCCCGCGGCTTTGACACGCTGTGGCTGTCGGACATTCCGATGGGGCCGAGCATCGACCCGGTCGTCGGGCTCGGCTACGCGGCGGCTGCTTCGAAGCGCCTCAAACTGGGCGCCAACGTGGTGCCGTTCGGTCGCAACCCGATGATCCTTGCCAAGACGCTGGCGCAACTCGATCGGCTCAGTGATGGACGATTACTGCTCAGCCTCGTGCCCGGTCTCGACCAGCCCAACGAGCGTCTTGCGCTCGGTATCGGGACGCGCAACCGGTGGAGGTTGATCGAGGACATCATTCCCTTGCTTCGCGCGTGGTGGGCGGGCGAGCCGGTGTCGCATCAACTCGAAGGCTTCGTGTTCGACGGTGTACGTGTCGAGCCGCTGCCCGTCCAGCAGCCGCTCGAGATCTGGCTGGGCGGCAACGGACCGCAAGCACTCGAACGGATCGGGCGACTTGCCGACGGCTGGCTGGGTGCTGCGGTCACGCCAGCAGAGGCGGGGGATGCATGTCGCACGATCCAACGAAGCGCTGACGCGGCTGCACGGACGGTCCCTGCCGATCATTTCGGGATGAGTCTTGCCTACGGGCACAAAGAACCGGATGCCCAGATGTATGCGTCGTTGCGTAAGCGGCGGCCCGATGTCGACCCTCGTGAGCTGATGCCTGTCGGCGCCACGGGACTGCGCGATTTCGTGGGGCGGTACATCGACAACGGCGTGACGAAGTTCGTCCTGCGACCGAACAGTCCGCCGGCGACCTGGGCCGAAGAGCTCGACTACCTCACTGACACGCTCTTCGATCTCCAGAGCTGACACGGGTCACGCAAAGCCGGGGTTCGTTCGAGGCTTGGTCCGATTCGGGGTCCCGGTACGTTCGGTGAGAACACCCTGCGGCCGGGTCGCATACCTTCCGGGTATGGACTTGCGGATGAGCGAAGACGAACGGCAGGCCTTTCTCGCTGGTGTGCACATCGGTGTGATCTCGATTGAACGGGAGGACGGGCCCCCGCTCTCGGTGCCGATTTGGTACGGCTACGAGCCCGGCGGCGACGTCTGGGTCACCACGGGCACCGACTCATTGAAGAGCAAGCTGCTGCACAAGGCGCAGCGCTTCAGTCTCTGCGTGCAGACCGAGGAGGCGCCGTTCTACTCGTATGTGAGCGTCGAGGGGCCGGTCGTGTCGGTCGAGCCGACGGACGAGGACGCCGTGGGTCGGCCAATGGCCCACCGCTACTTCGGCGTCGAGCTCGGCGACTTGTATATCGAGAGCATCAAGGGCGAGGCGTCTCTGACGTGGACCATGCGTCCGGACCGCTGGTGGACGGTGGACTACTCCAAGATGGGGCCTGTCGACCCGCGAACGACCTGACGAATGAGTCTGGCTCGGTTGCTCACGGCTCGGCGACGATCCAGCCGCGACGCTGCAGCTCCGCGGCGAGCAGTTCGGACGACACCTCCCGCAATGCGCGCTCTGCAGTGGTCGGGCGCGGCATGGGCGTACGAACAGGCGATGGGCTCTCGCTCTGCGCCGCTGCTTCCAGCTGTTCGATGAAGGCGTCGGCCTCGTCGCGTGTGAACTTGCCAGCGGCTTGGCGTTGAGTGAATCCCATCGGACCGCGGGCGTCCCGGAAGTCGGTGTGGCCGGCATCGTGCAGCAGTGCCAGTAGCTGGCGAACCGTATGCGCCGGGGCGGGCGGGCCTGACTGCTGACCGAATGCCATGCCGGCAGTCTCGCGTTTCGCCACGACCGGCGGGTGGTGCCCCCCGACCGGCACTCGGTGCGGTCTCAGGGCGAGCGCTCGACTCGGCGCACGCTGCATCTGGGTCGGATTTCTCCCGGATTCAGCCGCACGGGATCCGACCCAGATGTCGAGGATCATCGCAGCGCAGACCTGTCGCTTCTGGCAGTGGCTGCTGTCGCTGGCACGCCCTGTCGTCAAGCGGGGCTTCTGGCGAGGATGATCGCGCCCGGAACCTCCTCGTCCGGACGCATGACGAGCTCGGCCTCGATGGTGAACCCGGCTTCGCGCAGCCACTGGGCAACTTTGGCCGGCGGGCGGCGGTAGCTGTCGACGTTGATCGGGCGGCCCGAGTAGCCCTCCGTGGTGTTACGCGCCTCGTCTCCGACGTGGAAGCCGACGAGCAGCGGACCTGCCGGGCGCATCACGCGACGGAACTCGGCGAACACACCGGGCACGGATTGATCTGGCACGTGGATCACCGACCAGAACGCAAGCACGCCCGTGAGTGAGCCGTCAGCCAGGTCGAGGTCGGTCATCGTCCCCACTTCGAAGCGGATGTCGGGGTGGTCGCGCCTCGCGATGGCGACCATCTCCGGTGACAGGTCGATGCCGAATGCGTCGACCCCGACGTCGTGGAGGTGGCGCGTGACGTAGCCGGGACCGCAGCCGATGTCGGCGACGGCCCCGCCACCGGCCTCGCGCACGAGGTCGGCAAACAACGCCAGGCTTGCGCGTAGGTACGGACTCGTCTCCAGCAGGCCCTGCACCTTGTCGGCATAACCGTCGGCGTCGGCGTCGTACGAGTCGCGGGTGTCAACCAGCCAGCTGTCGGCCACCGGGCAAACAGTAGAGCGCTCACCATCCTGCGTCCGGAAACGACAAGCGCTATGTCGACAATGCCGGCGGAAGGTCTCCGAATCGAGCGGGGTCGATTCCGTAGGGAGCGACGACGTTCGCGACCAAGGCGAGCCGCTCGGCGGGTGCGGCACTGACCGCCGCGATGAGTTGACCGGCCCAGCGTTCGATGCCGGTGAGCGTGTCGCGGTCGACGAATCGGCCGTCGACGTCCATCTTGGTGCGCGGCGCCGCAATGCTGAGGACGTCGACGACGAGCGCGCCCTGCCAGCTGAGCGTGCGTATCGCTTGCTCGAGGGCGAACGCGCCGCCGGTCGTCCCGGCACTGAGCACCACGACGGGTCGGTGATAGAGCGACGCTGATCCAACCAGCCAATCCAACGCGTTCTTGACGACGCCGGCCAGGCCACCGGCGTACTCGGGTGCGGCGAGGAGCACCCCGTCACACGACTCCAGCGTCTCCCGAAGGGCTTCGACCACCGAACCGGGATCGTCGACGCTCTGGGGCTGGAACGCGGGCACCTCGGCGAGTAGTTCGACTTTCACGACGGTGTGGCCCGCCCAGCTCAGATGATCGCTGGCGACGTCGAGCGCAGCCTGGTTCGCCGATGCCGGCCCGAGACTGCCGCACATGCTCACGATCTGCACGTGTGGAACGCTACTCATGACGATTCGCGGGACTGCGGCCGCTGCGCGAATCGCTTGCCACCGTTCCCCGGCGGGGCATCATCGTCGACATGAGCGAACCAGGGCCCGAGTACACCGACATCACGTGCACGACGTGCGGCCGACACAACCGAACTGCGCACATGGTTGGAATCTCCGAGGACCTGCGACTCTGCTCCGTGTGCGTCGGCAAGGTCGCGGCGATCATGGATGGCGAGGCAGGCGTTGTCGGTCCTGATGTTGACTGGGCCACCCGATGGCCACTCAAACGGATCGAGTAGCGGTCACGGCTCGTGAACCGTTCGTTCAGATTCGACCGAACGCTCTTCCGAAACCGCCGACTACGGAACGCTTCGAGCGGCCAAGGTCGCGTCCAGCGTTGGGTTGTGCCCGTCGCCGTTCGGATCGATTGCGCCTCATCGGGGGCGGGTCGGCGGTGTGCTTGGCGGGTTCGTGATGCTGTCGGCAGGCCGCGAGCATGAGGTCGTGGGCGATGAAGTTCATGCTTGTAATTTTGAAGATGTTTGTGGACAGATTGGGTCCGCAATACGTGGAAAGCTGAGTGCCAATGGACACCCCGGCCCGGCTGTTGCGCCTTCTGGCGATGTTCACCACGAGGGCATCGTGGAGCGCCGAAGAACTCGCCGGGCGGCTCGAGATCACCACCCGAACGCTGCGTCGCGATGTGACCCGCCTGCGTGATCTCGGATACCCGATCTCGAGCACGACCGGTCGCTACGGCGGGTATGAGCTGGGCGCCGGCGGCCGTCTTCCGCCGCTGCTGCTCGACGACGACGAAGCGATCGCCGTGTCGGTCGCGTTGCGTGACTTGTCGGCCGAGGCCGACCCGACGCTCGGAGAGGCTGCACTGTCAGCGTCGGCCAAGCTCCGCCAGGTGCTCCCCGCCCCGTTGCGCGATCGGGTCGACGCACTCGGCGAGGTGCTGGTCGGCGTGCGTCGCACTCGCGCCCCGCGCGAAGGCGAGCGCGTCGAGTTGCCGAGCCTGATGACCTTCGCGACGGCGTGCCGCCGCGGCGACCGAGTGAACTTCACCTACCGCGACGGTGCCGACCGCGTGAGCGAACGCCGCGTCGAGCCCCACCGGCTCGTGTCACTGGGCCGACGCTGGTATCTCGTCGGGTTCGACCTCGATCGCGACGACTGGCGCACGTACCGCATCGACCGAGTCAGCGGGTTGGCCACGTCGGGTCATCGCAACACGCCGCGCCCGACGCCCGACGCTGCCGCGCTCGTCGCCGAGGGAGTCGCCGTGCGGGTCTTCGACACCCGCGCCCGCGTCAAGGTGATGGCGCCGGCCGAGGAGGTCGTGCATCACATCGGCCCGACCATCGGCGTGATCGAACCGGGCGACGACACGTTCTGCACGGTCACGATCGGCGGTGACCATGACTGGATCGCGCGCTATCTCATCGGCCTCGAGTTGCGGTTCGAAGTGATCGAACCGCGCGAGGTCAACGATGAATTACGCGCCATCGCCGAAGGGATGCTCCGCCAGTTGGCCGAGCATCCGCTCAGCGAATGAGTGGGCGCTCGGACTATGGGGTGATTGCCCAGCCGAACATCATGGCGTGGTCCTCGTGGGCCAGGTTGTGGCAGTGCGCCACGTATGGGCCGACGAAGTCGCGGAACTGGCGGAAGACGATCACCGATTCGCCCGGATCGAGCCCGATGACGTCCTCTTTGCCGTGACCGTCGGGGCGGGCTTTTGTCGGCCCGGTGATCAACTTGCCGTTGCGCATCATGGTGCGGTGCTCTTCCATGTGCAGGTGCATCGGGTGCACCCAGCCACCACCACCGTTGCGGATCTCCCACAGGTTGTAACTGTCCATCTTCTGTTGCGCGAGCGGGGTCTTGCCGGCCGGGTTCTTCAAGCTGCGCACCACGTTTGCGGAATCGAACGACTGACCGTTGATCAGCCACTCGACCTCACCGCCGCCGCTGCCGCGCTGCAGCTCGAACACCATCCGGTTGTCGAGCATGCTCTTCCAGTTCGACGGCACCGCGGGAAGGGCTCGCAACAACGGGGGGATCACGCTCATGTCGGCCCTGCTCGGGTCAGGATTGTTCGGGTCAGGGGTGTTCTCCGGGAGGTCGCCGATCACGAACTTCAGCATCGGGATCTTGTAGGCCGGGTCGGGTGAGAAGCGTGTGGACTTGTTCCACATGCGACCGTCCTTCATCTTCATCACGTTCGTCAGGTAGACCACGTCGCCCGGTGTGGTCGGCGTGGTGCCGTCCTGGTACTTGGTGAAATCGATGATCACCTCGCGGCGCTGGGCCGGCCACAACTCGAAGTTGTCCCGCGGGATCGGTGCCGGCAGCAGACCACCGTCGGTGGCGATCTCGGTGAACTGCATGCACTGCTGACCATCCGGGATCCGGTACTGACCCTGCAGCTCGTTCCCCGTGTATCCCAGATCACGGGCCGCTTTGGGACCCTGCGTGGAACTCATCAGTTGGAAGTCGTAGATGCGGGCGACCGAGCAGTCCAGGAACCGGAACCGGTACTTGCGCCGCTCGACGTGCATCACCGGATAGGCGGTGCCGTTCACCGTGAAGAGGTCGCCCGACGAAGCCGTGGTTCGGGAAGTGCTTGAAGAATGTCTTGCCCCACCACTCCGGATGCTTGCGCGGGGCCCCGACCTCGGGGTAGTCACCCATGCCGTCGTGCATGTCGTGGTGCATCGTGACGCCGTCATCCAACGCGACATCGAAGAACGCCAACGGGATGTCGTACTCGACGTCGAACGAACCGTCTTCCCTGGGGGCGGAACGCCGGCCAGGCAGACGCAACCCGTTCGGGTTGGTCTCGTCACCGTCGTCAAACCCGGGGTCGTAGATCGGGTACAGGCCGACCATGCCCTTGTAGACGTTGGCGCCGGTGTGATCCATGCGGTGATCGTGGAACCAGAAGAAGCTCTGCTTCTCTGCCGGGTCACCACCCGCCGGCCAGTTCAGATACAGATTGTCACACCACTCGCCGGGTCCGTATCCGGCTTCGTACGGCCCGTTCAACTTGGAATAGTGCGGGTTGCCGTCACTCTCCGGTGCCGTGTGCGCGTTGTGGAGATGGGTCAGGAACGAATAGTCCGGGGCGCCGAAGTCCTGACGGTCCAGACCCTTTTCGTTGTCGCCAAGCCGGTTGATGAACCGCACCAGCGCAGGTCGGCCGTACTCGGCATTGATCATCGGGCCCGGGAACGTCCCGTTGAAGCCGTAGATCGTGCTCGGCGGCAAGTACCGCGGACCCGCGGCGACCCTCTTGCCGGACTGGTCGAAGGAATCCCTCGGCAGACCGTTCGAATTGATCGGCAACACCTGCGAGGTGGTGAACGAGTGCTCCTCCACCTTCAACTCGATCCGGTACACCAACGGAGTCGTCGCTCCGGCGACCCGCGGGTCGTCGCACCACCGCTGGTGCCGGTCGTTGCTGTACGAGTTCTGCCGGCCGTCCCCGGGCCCCGGCACATTGTCCCAGTACGTCCAGTCCCCATACGGTTCGGGCCGCAGCGCCTGGGGAATCGGCAACTCGTCACTGAACGGGTTCAGAATCAACGGACTCGTCGGGAACTCCTCGTCATACAACGAGTCCGCCCACGCGATCGACGCCGCGTCGAACACACCGTCAGCCGACAACAGACCGCGCTGGCGCAGGTCCGGCATCCACTTCGCAGTGATTGCTCCCGCCGCCAGTGCGGCACCGCCGATCGCACCGAGCCGCAGGAACTCGCGCCGACGTACCCCTGACTTCTGACTCACGCCGTCCGACGGCTCGTGAATCGCTTCCATCATGTCCCCTTGTTCGATCGGGGAGATCGCCCACAATCCGCTTGCTCGCGCGCCCAGACAGGTTTGCCATACACGAATTGCCTTCGCCCTCCGCTTGACGATGTCTCCATCGCCCCGTCCGGGACCCACTATGAACACCCCGCCAGCGCAATGCAACCCGGGCTCTAGGGGCATGCGTCACCTCGGCGGGAGGCGATCGTTCGAGCCCGGGTTTCGACCGGGCACGACATGCTGAGGCGTCGCTGACACTGCATGCATCCAGCGGTGTCGCTGGCCGCGGTCACCGGCGTGCCTGACGAAGTCAAAGGAGAACTCGCCAAGGCCTACGTCGTCCGCAAACCCGGCAGCACGGCGACCGCCGACGTGCTCATTGCCCATTGTCGCGAGCGCCTCGCGGCATACAAGGTTCCGCGCGTCGTCCAGTTCGTCGATTCGGTGCCGATCACCGCATCGGGCAAGATCATGCGCCGCCTGCTCACAGACATCGACGACGGGACGCGGTAGCGAACGCAACGCACACCAGGGACGGCACCGAACGTCCGATCCGGCGAGAAACCGTTTGAGTCCGGCGCGCGGACTGCCGATGACCATGCGAGCGACAAAGGCAAGAAGGCACTCGGTGCAGCTTGATGACGCACCGGTGCGAACGATTTGAATTCGTCAGAAACCGCGTCGGCAACGGCGCTCACAGGAGGCGGAAATGAATTTGTCGGGTTCGGGTGGTCGTACGCGCTTGCGGAGTGCGAGGTGGGCGGCAGTCGGTGCGGCGGTTGCCGTCTCGATCGGCGGTGGCGGGTTGTTCGTGGCGAACGCGGCGTCGGGTCCGGCGTCGTCGGTGGTGATGATCGATCCCGTGCGCATCTTGGATACTCGTACCGATGTGGGTCTGCCCGGTCCGTTCGTGTCTCCGGTGTCTCAGAAGCTGCAGGTCACCGGCGCGGCTGTCCCGGCCGGGGCAACGGGCGTGTTGTTGAACACGACGGTGGTGGGTCCGACCGCGGATGGCTTCTTGTCGATCCGTCCCGGCGATGCGAGCGGTGCGCCGTCGACGTCGTCGTTGAACTTCAAGGCCGGCGAGGTCGTCCCGAACTCGGTGCAGGTCGGTCTGCCGACGAGCGGTGCGACTGCAGGTCAGATCGACATCACCTATGACGCACTCGGTGTTTCAGGCCCCAAGACCGAGGTGCTGATCGACGTCGTCGGGTACCTGGTCGCCGGCGGCGGCGGTGGTTCCGGACCGGCGGTGCAAGCAGGTCCCGCAGGGACGGCAGGCCCGAAAGGCGACACCGGCGCTCCGGGTGGAACGGGACCACGTGGGCTGTCCGCGTGGGACGTCATTCCATCGGGTGTCACCGTCACCGGAACGATCGTCTGGGAGAGTCACAGCGGCGGCGGCCAGGAGTCGCAACTCCTCTCGGTTGACCTGCCCGGTGTTGCTCCTGTCTCGCGCTCACCGACACCAGCGTGAACTTCGCCGTCAGCGATCGCTGCCAACAACGTCGTCGATGAGGTCGACAGGTGTGCGGGAACCGTCGCTGTACCAACCGCTCCATCGGGCAAGGTGTGCATCTACCTCGCTGGCAGCGGCGGCATCGACGCGGCCCCGGCCAACGGTCTCAGCGGCGAAGCCCTTTTCCTGCCGACCCGGTCCTTCCAGGTCAGTTGGGTGGAGTCCAATGTTCCCGATCAGGATGAGTACGTGTACGCCACCTGGGCCTACACCGCGCCGTGATCCGCATGTGATCCGACTGGCGGTCATCTGACCTCGCCGGATTGGACGCCATTCGCCGTAGGAATATCTGTTCCTCTTGCCATGCAGTTTGGTCGAGGCGTACCGTTCCTATGACCGAGGGAGCCGTCTCCCAGAGTTCCCAGGCAACAACGAGGAGGGCCGGAATGTCCCGACGTTTGATCTGCGGAATCGCGATGGCGGTCAGTGTGGCGACGCTCTCGTGGGGGGTCGTGTCCGCGCAAGTGGCCAGCACTGACCACGAGGTGACGGTCGGCAGCGACGATCTGTATTTCTCGCACAACAAGCAGAACGAGCCTGGTCTGGCGGTGAATCCCGTGCAGACCAATGTGCTCGTCGCCGGGGCGAACGACAACATCGACATGGAGAGCTGCAATGCGGGCGATCCGTTGACGTGCCCGTTCACTCCCGGAGTCGGAGTGTCCGGTGTTCAGTTCTCCCTCGACGGCGGCACGACGTGGACGCAGCCGACGTACACCGGGTGGTCAGCGCGCAACCCCTCGTGCCGGCCGACGCCACCGGCGACGACCCCGGCGTGTGTCCCGACCGTCGGGCCGATCGGCACGTTGCCGTGGTATCTCGAGGCCGGATTGGTGTCCAACGGCGATCCCGAGTTGGCGTTCGGGCCGAGGCCGGCAGCCAACGGAACCTTCTCGTGGGCGAACGGGCCACGGCTGTACTACGCCAACATCGCCACCAAGTTCGATCCCAACGCGTTCAACGGTGACGCGGCGATCGCCGTGTCGCGGACCGACAACGTGGCGGCAGCCGCTGCCGGAGGGACGGCGGGGAAGGCGGCGTGGATGCCGCCGGTGATCGTCACCAAGCAGAACGGCGCACTGTTCAGCGACAAGGAGCAGATCTGGGCCGACAACGCCTCGTCCAGCCCGTTCTTCGGGAACGTGTACGTGTGCAACGTGGGCTTCCGCGGAACGGCCGGCAGTGAGCCGGTGCTGTTCGCACGCAGCACCGACGGCGGCAATACGTGGGCTTCCCGCCAGCTGACGCCCGCCACGAACAACGCGCAGACCGGCGGCCGCCAGGGATGCGCGATCCGCACGGACAGCCTCGGCCGCGTCTACGTGGTCTGGTCAGGGTTCGACAAGCAACGCCAGACCGGCGTGTTCTACCAGGCGAGGTCCGACGATGGCGGCAAGAACTTCGGGCGCCCGCAGGTGATCGTCGATACCGCCGGCATCGGCCAGTTCGACCCTGCTCAAGGCCGGTTCACCATCGACGGAGTCGCCGGGTCGCGCACCGACGTGTTCCCGAGCATCGACATCGCCAACGGAGCACCGACCGGCGCGGACGCGACGAACGAGATCGTCGTGACCTGGTCGGACGATCGCGCCGGAGTCAACCGACGAGCAGGCCTACCTCGCTCGCTCCACCAACCGGGGGCAGTCGTACGGTGCGCCGTCGACGGTGTCCACCGCCGGCGATCGCGCGAATCAACCGGCCGTCGCGATCGCTCCGGACGGCAGCGATGTGTACGTCACCTACAACGCCTACATGACCACGTGGCAGCCGACCACTGCCGCGCCGCGTCCGATGCTCGGCGTTGTGAACTACGTCGCGCCGAACAACTCCGTCACACCGTTGCATCGGGGCGCGACCGGGGACGCCCGGGCATCGAGCGCCAACGGCCTCACCTCGGAGTTCCTCGGCGACTACAACTACGCCGTCGCCACGCGTGCCTCGGCCACCTTGGTCTGGAACGACATGCGCGACGGCGCGGACTGCGTCGCGATGGACGACGTACCGACAGGCGTTCCTCCAAGACGTCCTCGCCGGCGCCGTCGGGCCGATCGTCGGTGACGAGAAGGAAGACCTCGAGCAGGCAGGGGAACTGCCGGCAGCACCGTCCGACGCAGTCCGACCGGCACCGAACAACCAATGTCCGCAAGGAACGCCGGTGTCGTTCGGCAACTCCAGCATCTACGGGATCACCGTCGCCGATCCGAACTGACCGCGTCGCTGCCCGTCAACTCGGCGCGAACCCGCTCTTGGCGTGATCGGGTTCGCCCGAGCATGATCCGATGATGGCCAGTGCTGGTGTAGACGCCGATCGAGCCGCTGCGGCGGTGCGCGAGTTGCTCATCGCGATCGGGGAGGATCCGGATCGCGACGGTCTGCAGGCCACGCCGGGACGGGTGGCGCGCATGTTCGCGGAGGTCGTCGCGGGGACGAATGACGACCCGTCGCGGCATCTCACGACGACGTTCGAAGCGGACCATGACGAAATCGTGTTGGTCCGCGACATCCCGTTCTCGTCGATGTGCGAGCACCATCTCCTGCCGTTCATCGGTCGCGCCCACGTCGGCTACATCCCGGGCGCTGACGGTCGGATCACGGGACTGTCCAAGCTCGCTCGTCTCGTCGACGGCTTTGCCCGCCGGCTGCAGGTGCAGGAACGTTTGACGAGTCAGATCGCCAACGCGGTCCAGCAGGTGCTCGATCCCGCCGGGGTGATCGTGGTGCTGGAGGCGGAGCATCTGTGCATGTCGATCCGCGGTGTCGCCAAGCCCGGCGCGACGACGGTGACATCCGCGATCCGGGGCCACTTTCGCGATGACCCTCGAGGTCGCGCCGAAGCGTTGAGCCTGATCCACGCACCACGATTCCGGTAGCGACGGGTGGACGCGTCCGGCTCCGACGAGAAGGACCGATCGAGAGCTGACGACGGCGCGCTCTTCGACGGCACCCTCTTCCTGAACACCACGGCCGAGTCGTTCCAGAAGTTCCTCGACGAGCCCGGCACGTGGGAGGTCGAGCACGTAGCCGTCATCGCCTGGGTCATCGATCCGGCCACCCGATCGATGCTGCTGGTCAATCATCGCCTCCACGGATGGTCATGCCCGGGAGGCCACGTCGAAGACGGTGAATCCGCTCGGGCGGCGGCCGAGCGCGAATTGTTCGAGGAGACCGGCCTCGTCGGTTCGGCGCCGTCGCACCCTCTCACGATCGGCCGGTCGTTCGGATGCGCTCGTCACCCGTCGGCGATGCACTGGACGATCGGTTTCCGTTTCGACGCCGACTCCTCCGCCGCGCTCACCCCCGAACCCGACCAGCCCGCGCGCTGGTGGTCGATCGACGAACTCCCCGACCCTCGCACGGGTGACATCGACCGGGTCGTGGACCATCTCTTCGGCGGGCACGGCGGAACAGGGCATCCGGGGCGCGACGTGCGGTGACATAGTCGGCCCATGAGCGCACAGGTAGCGATGCAACTGATGGAGCTCGCCGGCGGTGACGTGTTCGCGCGAGTGGCTCAGGAGAGCCAGGATCACCAGCAGGAGCATGGCTGTGGGCTCCACAACGCGGGCGGCCCACAGATGCAACTCGTGGCCGCCCTTGCCCGCGCGGTGGGTGCACGCCGCGTGCTCGATCTCGGATCGGGTCTCGGATACTCGACGTTGTGGATCGCGAATGCGATCGGCGACGACGCGACGGTGCTGGGCGTCGACCACGACCCGTCGCACACGGCACGTGCCACCGAGATCGCGTCCGCCGCCGGCTACGGCGACCGCGTCGAGTTCGTCACGGGCGAGGTGCGCGACGTGTTGCCGACGCTGCGCGAGCCGTTCGACATGATTCACGACGACGCCTGGTTCGCGAAGGCACCCGACCATCTCGAATCGATGCTGGCCCTGCTGCGCCCGGGAGGGCTCCTGACGATGGTCAACTGGTTCCTCCTTGTCGACGCGCTCACCGGCGAGCCCCGAAACGACTGGGCAGCGTTCGCGGGACCGACGTGGGCGGAGGACACCCTCGACTACGCCCGGCAGCTGGCGAACAGAACCGACCTGCGTGTCACGTGGATCACCACTCCACCCATCGCGTTCGCCACCAAGATCCCACGCTGACCGCCTGAGGACCGGTCCATCACGGGCTCGTCGCGATGAGAGGGAGTCACCCGTCAGGCGTGCGCGTCTGATGCGCGCCGGGTCTGACCGTCCGGTGCTCGTTGTGGTCAACTGAGCGGATGATCGACATTTCATGCGCCTTTGCGACGTCGATGGCGACGCCCGACCATGTCGCGATCGCCGAGGAACTCGGTTATCGACGGGCGTGGCTCTACGACTCGCCGGCGCTCTACCCGGACGTGTGGATGGTTCTCGCCGAATGCGCGCAGCGGACCTCGACGATCGAGATCGGTCCCGGTGTGGCGATTCCGTCGTTGCGTCACCCGATGGTGACCGCGGCGGCGATCGCGACACTCGTCGATCTCGCCCCCGGCCGCGTGAATGTGGCCATCGGGTCCGGGTTCACGGGACGCCTGACGCTCGGCCAGAAGCCGCTGCGATGGAGCTTCGTGCGCGAGTACGTGCTCGCGCTGCAGGGCCTGATGGCCGGCGAGACCGTGGAGTGGGAAGGTTCGCCGATCCGCATGATGCACCCCGACGGCTTCGGTGCGCCCCGACCGATCCGCGTCCCGATCATCCTCGGTGTCGGTGGACCAAAGGGCGAGGCCGTCGCCCGTGAGTTGGCGGACGGGGTCTTCGCGACCAACGCGACCGCCGGGTTCGACCGGTCGTCGGTGCTGTGCTTCGGGACGGTGTTGGACGAGGGTGAGGACCCGGGAAGCGACCGGGCGATGGCTGCCGCCGGACACGCCGCGGCGCTCGCCTACCACGCGGTGTATCTCGGTGGGGGCGTCACGTCGTTGCCGGATGGCGATCGTTGGCTGGCGGCGCTGGAGGAAGTGCCGGAACGCGAACGTCATCTGGCGCTCCATGAGGGTCATCTGATCTACGCCAACGAGCGCGATCGCACCGTGATCACGGGTGAAACCCTGGCGATGTTCGGGAGTGCTCGCAGCGCTGCTGCATGGCGTGAACAGCTGGCGCGGTACGAAGAAGCGGGAGCGACAGAGATCGCGTATCAGGCCGCCGGCCCGGACATCCCGGGTGAACTGCGACGTTTCATGGACATGACCAAGGCTTGAGAGGGGTCGAGTGGCGCGGTGTGCGGGCGTTGACCGGAGTGATATCGTGTGATATCGACAAGGAGGCTCCCGTGACCGACATCCTGATCCGAGATGTGTCCGACGACGTCCTGGTCGCGATCGACACCAGGGCCAAGCGGCTCGGACTGTCTCGAACTGCGTACCTTCGAAGGACGCTCGAGCGCGAGCGGTTCGAGTCTTCGGGTCCGTTGACGCTCGATGCGCTGGAGCGGTTGGCGTTGCTGACGGCCGACCTCGACGATCCTGGTGTCATGTCCGACGCCTGGTCGTGACGACGAACTGGCTGATCGACAAGTCGGCGATCGGCCGGCTCCATCTCGCAACCGAGGCCGGGACGTGGGCCGAGAGGGTCGAGCGTGGGCTCGTCCGGATCAGCACCGTGACCCGCCTCGAGATCGGCTTTTCCGCCCGCTCCGGGGCTGATCATCGAGCGTTGTTCGCCGAACCCGCGATCGACTCAAGTGACGGCCTTCCCAGACGGATCGTGGGTCACGGTTGGATGACCACCTCGACCCGTGGACGGTCGGTCTGCTAACATCAAACTCGACGTCGATGTCAAAATTGGAGGAGAGCAGCATGCCGAGCGAGCCGACCGCGGTCGGGATCTTCGACTTCGACAACCACTATTACGAGGCGGAGGACGCGTTCACCCGTCACGCCGATCGGTCGCTGCGGAACCGTGGGGTGCGTTGGGCCGACATCGACGGCCGTCGACGGCTGCTCGTCGGGGGAACGTTGAACAGCTACATCGCCAACCCGGTCTTCGACCCGGTGGCCAAGCCGGGTGCGCTGTTCGACTGGTACCGGGGCAACCCGCAGCGGCAGGGGATCGTCGAGGCGTTCGGCGAGCTCGAGCCGATCCGACCGGAGTACCGCGATCGTGATGTCCGGTTGAAGGTGATGGGGGATCAGGGTCTCGACGGGACGCTGCTGTTCCCGACGCTCGGCGTCGGCATCGAGGACGCGCTCGAGCACGACCCGGAGGCGTGCGCCAAGGTGTTCGAGGCGTTCAACCGCTGGCTCGAGGACGACTGGGGGTACCGGTACGAGGGGCGGATCTTCGCCGTGCCGTACATCGCGCTCGTCGAGCCGGTCGCCGCGGCCGCCGAGCTGCGCCGGGTGATCGACGCCGGCGCCGTCGCCGTCAACGTCCGGGCGGCTCCGGTCGCGGTGCCGGGCGGTCGCCGCTCACCGTTCGACCCCGCCTTCGACGAGATCTGGGGTCTTGCGGCGGAGGCCGGAATCGCGGTCGCGACTCATGCGGGCATCGACGCGTACGACCCGCTCGTGCAGATGTGGGAGCCGGGCGGCGCGGAGAGTTCGCTGTTCCGGTCACCGCTGCGGGGGATCGTCACGAAAGGTCGGGGCGTCAGCGACTTCTATGCCGCCGCGCTGTGTCACAAGGTGTTCGATCGGTTCCCGGGCCTGCGCTTCGCGAGCGTCGAGAACGGGGCGTCGTGGGTTCCCGACATGCTCCATCGGCTCGACGATGCGGCCAATCGGAACCCCGGATTCTTCGCCGAGCATCCCCGCGAGCAGTTCGGCGAGCACGTCTGGATCACGCCGTTCTGGGAGGACGACGTGGCCGCCCTGCTCGCCGACGTGCGCGCCGATCGGCTCCTGCTCGGATCGGACTGGCCCCATGCCGAAGGCACACGGGAACCAGCCGATTTCGTGTCCGAATCGTTGGTCGGCCTCCCCGATGCCACGGTGCAGCAGATCGCTCGGCAGAACGCGCTCGACGTACTCCAGATCACGCTGCCCTGAACCAGCGAGGCTGGATTCAGGACTTCTTGCGGCTCGACTTCGCGGGTGCCCGGCTCTTCCTTGGGGCGACCGTGTCGGTCGGCAGTCCGATCGCGTTCGCCCACAGTCTCGTCACCTGGTCGGTGGCGTGATCGAACGGGTAGTCGGCCCAGTCCTCCACGATCCAAAGCTCCGCGAACCGGGCGATCATCGCCCCGAGTGCCACCGCGGCGATCTCCGGATCGATGTGGAGATCGGCGAGGCCCTGTGCCTGCAATCGTCGGACCGAGGCCTCGGCGCGTTCGGCGAAGTGCTTCTGCCGCTGCATGCGCGCCTCGTTCACAACGGTGTCGTAGCGAGACACCTCTTCGATGACGCCCATGATCTTCCCGTTGGCGCGGTACCGGGCGAAGTATCGCCGGTTGGCCCGCAGGATGCGGTCGAACTCAGTGGCGTCGGGAGCGGGCGGGTCGCCGTCGTCCGCGGCCGTCAGCACGGCTTCTTGGGCCTCGGCGACCTCGCGGAAGATCTGCTCCTTCGAATCGAAGTAGTGATAGAAGCTGCCGTGGGACATGCCGGCGCGCTTGGCGATGTCGGAGATGCGGGTCTCGAGGAACCCGGTCTCTTCGAATTCCTCCTTGGCCGACTCGACGAGTCGTGCTCGTGTGGCTGCACCTTTCCGCGACCGTGGAGCCTCGGGCGGAACGTCGTTGACCTCGGTGATTCGGGGCATGATCCAACAGGCTTTCTGCGTCCCGGACCGGACGGTGGTTCGTGCCCGATCGCGTCGAGCAACGTCGATATTGATGTCAAGATCATTATGCCAGACCTGGCTAGGGTCACCGGGATGGACGAACGTGCGAGGCGCGCCAGCAGTACGGCAAGGGTGAACGCATGAGGCCCGCGGTCGGCATCGTCGACACGATGATCGGGTTCCCGGTCGATCACGACCAGCTCTACGCCACGATGCGTCAGCAGTTGCTCCGCGATCGCGAGTCGCAGGAATCGTTCACGATGCCGGCGTCGTACATGTTCCACGACGTGCCCGAACACGCCGCGGAAGCCGACCCGGTCGCGGTGACGCTCACCGAGATGGATCGTTTCGGGGTCGACGTCGGCTTGGTCAGCCTGACCGCGGCACCTGAGGCTGCCGAACGCGCCCTGCGGTCGCACCCCGACCGGTTCGTGGCGTCGTACACGTCCGATCCGAACCGGGGCATGGACGACATCCGCGATCTCGTCGCCGCCCATGCGACATGGAACGTCCGGGCGGTGTCGGTGTTCCCTCACGGCCTGTCGCCGCAGGTCGCCATCGACGCGCCGCGGATGTATCCGCTCTACGCGAAGTGTGTCGAGCTCGGGTTGCCGCTGTTCATGACGGTCGGCATTGCCGGCCCGCGCGTTCCGTCGTTGTGCCAGAAGGTCGAGTTGCTCGATCAGGTGATGTACGACTTCCCCGAGCTCGTGCTGGTGATGCGCCACGGTGCGGAGCCGTGGGTCGATCTGGCGGTCAAGTTGATGCTCAAGTGGCCGAACCTGCACTACTCGACGTCCGCGTTCGCGCCGCGCTACTACCCGCGCGAGATCATCGAGTACGCCAACACCCGCGGTTCCAGCCGGATCATGTACGGCGGCTACTTCCCGATGGGCATGTCGCTCGAGCGCATCATGAGCGAACTCGACGACGTGCCGTTCCACGCCGACGTGTTCCCCGCGTTCCTCCGGGAAAACGCGCGCCGCGTCCTCGGCCTCGACCCCGCCTGACATCGCACACGGTCCAACACATCCATCGGAGGACGATGAGCACCATCCCGAACGAGAGCGTCGAGGATCGAATCGAGTTGGTCGCCGGCGAGTTCTGGGGGACGAACCCGCACGACGAGTTGGCGTGGCTGCGAGCCAACGCTCCGGTGTGGCGCGACCCGCGCACCGGCGTGTGGGGTGTGGCGACGTACGACCTGGTGAAGCACGTGTCGACCCATCCCGAGTTGTTCAGCAGCGCCGCAGGCATCCGCCCCGACCACGGGCCCTCACCGATGATGATCGACATGGACGACCCGCAGCATCTGCAACGACGCAAGCTGGTCAACAAGGGCTTCACCCCCCGGCGGGTCCGTGAGAAAGAGGAGTCGATCCGGGGCATCGTCGACATGCTCATCGACCGGGTCGGCGAGCGCGGTGAGTGCGACCTCGTGCACGACATCGCGGCGTGGCTGCCGTTGATCGTGATCGCCGATGCGCTCGGGGTCCGGGAGGAGGACCGCGCACTGTTGCTCGGCTGGAGCGAGGACATGATGTCGATGCTCGGGCAGAAGAGCGACGAGGCGATGCAGCGGGCGACGGCGGCCGGCATGGCCTACTACCAGTACGCCGCCCGGGTGATCGCCGAACGGCGAGAAGCGCCGTCGGATGACTTGATGAGCATCCTCGTGAACGCCGAGGTCGACGGGGTCAGGTTGCACGATGGCGACATCGTCTCGGAGTCGTTGCTGATCCTGAATGGTGGCGACGAGACGACCCGGCACGTGATCTCCGGCGGCGTGTACCAACTGCTCGCCGACCAGACGAACTGGGAGGCACTCCGGTCCGATCGCAGCCTGCTGCCGGTCGCGATCGAGGAGATGCTGCGCTGGGTCAGCCCGATCAAGAACATGGCCCGCACCGCCACCGTCGACACCGAACTCGCCGGTCAACGCATCAGCGCCGGCGACACGTTGCTGCTGCTCTACTCGTCGGCGAACCGTGACGAGCGGGTGTTCGCCGACCCGTTCCGGTTCGACATCCGCCGGACCCCGAACGACCACGTCGCGTTCGGCTTCGGTCCCCACTTCTGTCTCGGTGCCAGCCTCGCCCGCCTCGAACTCACCGTCGTCCTGGACCGGCTCCTCGATCGTCTGCCCGATCTGGCCCTCGTCGACGACACGGAGCCGACGCACCGGGCGGCCAACTTCGTCAGCGGTTACGAACGGATGCCCGTTCGTTTCAGCCCGTGCCGGCCCGCATGACCTGCCCCGGGTCCGGATAGCACCCCGACGCACCGTCAGGCCCGCACCGCTGTCGGCTCGCTGTTTGAACCTGACGTCGATGTCGATTACGGTCGGGTCGATGACTGTCGAGGGGAAGAGTTTCATCGTGACCGGCGGTGGCAGCGGCATCGGAGCGGCGTGCGCTCGGCTCCTGGCCGGCAGCGGGGCGACGGTCACGATCTGCGGCCGCACCGCCTCGAAGCTCGCCGTGGTCGCCGACGACATCACGGCCGCCGGTGGTCGCGTCCATCAGGTCGTCGCCGACGTGACCGCGGAGGCCGACGTCGAGCGACTTGTTGCCGAGGCGGTGGACACCTTCGGCGCGTTGCACGGTGTCGTCGCGAACGCCGGCGGCGGAGGCGCGCTGGCGCCGTACCACCTGATGGACGCGGGCGAGTTCATGCGCGTGATCGAACTCAATGTCCTGAGCACGATGCTGTGCGTGAAGCACGCGGTGCCGGAGCTGGCCAAGGTGCGCGGGTCGTTCGTCGGCATGTCGTCGATCGCCGGCCACGCGACGCATCTGTGGTTCGGTGCCTATCCGGTGGCCAAGGCGGCGATCGAGTCGATCATGCAGAACGCGGCCGACGAGTACGGTCCGCTCGGTGTCCGGTTCAACTCGGTCCGGCCGGGATTCATCACAACGGAGATCATGGAGAACGTGCCGCGTGACTCGGCCGTGTATCGCAGCTACCTCGAGAACACGCCGATGAACGGTGTCGGCGAGCCGGAGGATGTCGCGTTGCTGGTGCGGTTCCTGCTGTCCGACGACAGTCGGTGGATCACCGGTCAGGAGATCGGCGTCGACGGGGGACACACGCTTCGGCGTGGTCCGGACTTCACGGCGTACGCCGGCCCGGTCGCCCAGGGCCTGACGCGCGGCGAGATCTGAGCCTGGCATGACGACCGATGCCGTGACGACCAGGCTCCACGATCCGCTGGCCTTCGAGGTGCTGGCGGACGGCCTCGGCTTCCCGGAGGGGCCGGTCGTCGCCGATGACGGCTCGGTGCTGGTGGTCGACATCGACAGCGGACGGGTGCTGCGGGTCGACCACGGCGCGACGACCGTGGTCGCGACCCCGGGTGGTGGCCCGAACGGGATGGCTCCCGAGACCGCCTCGACGGTGCTCGTGGCGAACAACGGTGGGTTCCTCTGGTCGGAGGTCAACGGGTTCCGCATCCCGATCGACCATCCGACGCACACCAACGAGCCGCCCGGCTTCGCGGGCGGCTGGATCGAACGGATCGACCTCGTCACCGGGGAAGCGACGGTGCTCCAACGCGAGTGCGACGGTCGTGTGCTGCGTGGCCCGAACGACCTGGTCGTCGACGAAGTCGGTGGCGTGTGGTTCACCGACCACGGCAAGGGTCGGCGGGCGAGCGTCGACCGCGGTGGGCTGTACTACATCCCACCGGGAGGGAGTCCGGGGAGCGACGCCGTGCGCGAGGTCGCGTTCCCGTTGCTCGGTCCGAACGGCGTCGGTCTGTCTCCCGACGGTCGCCGTGTGTACGTGGCCGAGACGCACACCGGTCGCCTCTGGGCGTGGGACCTCGAATCGCCGGGGGTGATCCGTCCGGCGGCCGGTTCGTTGGCGGTCCGCCACGGTGGGGTGTGCGTCGCGGCGACGCGGTTCTCGTTCGACTCCCTGGCGGTCGAGGCGGACGGCCGGATCGCGATCGGTGCGATCGGCGACGGCATCGTGGTGATCACGCCCGACGGCCGCGAGATCGACGTCCATCCGATCCCCGGCGACGTGACGACCAACCTGGCCTTCGGCGGATCCGACGGGCGTCGTGCGGTGATCACGCTGTCGCGCTCGGGTCGCCTGGCGGAGGCCGAGTGGCCGCGGCCCGGCCTCGTCGTCCGACCTGGCCCCGTCCGGGGTCTGACCCCGAGGGAGCCAGGTTGAGCACCGCCGCGGAGATTTTGCGCTCGCACGCGACGCGCGACACGCCCGCCCTGTTCTTCGAGGATCGGTCGTGGACGTACCGCGAGCTGATCGCCGAGGCGTGCCGGCGGGCGGCGCTGTTGGTGGAGTTGACCGATCCCGATCGTCCGCCGCATGTCGGCGTACTGCTCGACAACGAGCCGGAGTACCTGTTCTGGTTGGCCGGAGCGGCGTTGTCGGGCGGCGTGGTCGTCGGGATCAACTCGACGTATCGAGGCGATCAGCTCGGTCAGCTGATCCGCCACACGGATTGTCAGCTGATCGTCACCAACCCCGCGCAGCGCGGCCTGCTCGGCGGTGTCGACACCGGGGTGCCCGACGATCGCGTGCTCGACGTCGGCACCGACGCATATCGCGAGCTCGTGTCGGCCCAACCGACGGGAATCCCGACGGCCGAGGTGACGGCGGAGGATCTGTTGCTGTTGATCTTCACGTCCGGCTCGACCGGGATGCCCAAGGCGGTGCGGTGCACGCAGGGTCGCTACGCCCGCACCGGGGCGCACGTCGCCTCGATCGCCGAGCTGACCGATGCGGACGTGATCTACACGCCGTTGCCGTTCTTCCATTCGAGTTCGCTGTTCACGGGGTGGGCGTCGGCGATCCATGCGGGAATCCCGGTCGCCACCAGGGCGAAGTTCTCGGCGTCGGGCACGTTGGTCGACATCCGTCGGTGGGGCGCGACGATGCTCACGTACACCGGCAAGGTCCTGAACTACATCGTCGCCACACCCGAGCAGCCCGACGATGCCGACAACCCACTCCGTCTGGCCGTGGGCAATGAGGCGTCGGATCGTGACATCCGCGAGTTCGCCCGCCGGTTCGGGTGCAACGTGCGCGACAGCTACGGCTCGACGGAGGGGATCATCATCATCCGCCGCGAGCCGTCGATGCCGGCCGGTTCGCTCGGCTCGGCGAACGCGTCGGTGAAGGTGATCGATCCGGAGACCCGCGAGGAGTGCCCGCCGGTCGAGTTCGGTGCCGATGGCCGTCCGACGAATCTCGAGGTGGCGATCGGTGAGATCGTCGAGACCGAACCGACGAGCGGGTTCGAGGGCTACTACAAGAACGAGGAGGCGACGCAGGCGAGGTTCCGCGACGGCTGGTACTGGTCGGGCGACCTCGCCTACCGCGACGCCGACGGCTGGTTGTACTTCGCCGGCCGGTCGAACGAGTGGCTGCGCGTCGACGGTGAGAACTTCGCCGCCGCCCCGGTCGAGGCGATCGTGGCGCGTCATCCGGATGTGCGCAGCCTCGCCGTGTATGCCGTGCCGGACGATCCGGTGGGGGACCGGGTGATGGTCGCGGTCGAGCTCGTCACCGGTGCCGAGTTCGATGGTGTCGCGTTCGACCGCTTCCTGGACGAGCAACCGGACCTCGGCACGAAGTGGCGGCCGGCGTTCGTGCGGGTGACCGACGAACTGCCGAAGTTGGCCAGCATGAAGGTCGACAAGATGCGATTGCGCCGCGAGGCGTGGACCGAAGGCACCGTGCACTGGCGGCCGGCGAAGGGCGAGGCACTCCGCCCGCTGACCGACGGTGACCGCTCCGACCTGCACGCGTTGCTCCGATGACCGACGCTCAGCGATCTCGGTCGGAACCGGGCCGCATTCCGGCCCCATCTCGACCGAGATCGATGGACGACGGCATCCCGGTCGACACCGAGCCCGACGAGTTCCGTTCGCTGGTGCGCGCGTGGTTCGACGAGCACGCCCCGGCCAAGGGCGGACCGGACGACTTCTCCAACGTGCACGTCGTCAGCGCGTCGACGATCGAGGAATACGACGCCCGTGAGCACGCCGCGCTCGAGACGACGCGCGCCTGGCAACGCAAACGACACGACGCGGGCCTCGCGGGGCGGTCGTGGCCGACCGAGTACGGCGGGCTCGGCGCGCCGGCGTGGCAGGACGACGTGATCGACGCCGAGCAGTCCCGCTATGGCGTGTCGACCAAGATGCTGGCGATCGCCCTCGACATGGCGCCGCCGGTGCTGACGGCCTACGGCACGCATGATCTGCGAGCGGCTCATCTACCGCGGATCGTCCGCGGCGACGAGAGCTGGTGTCAGCTGCTGTCCGAGCCCGACGCCGGCTCCGATCTCACCAGCGTGACCACGACGGCGATGCCCGTCGATGGCGGCTGGTCGGTCAGCGGTCAGAAGGTCTGGACGTCGGGTGCGGGCACGGCGAGCTTTGCGTTGCTGATCGCCCGCACGAATCGTGATGTTCCCGGTCGCGGGGGTCTGTCGTGCTTTGCGCTGGAGATGGATCAGCCGGGTGTGACGGTGCGCCCACTGCGGCAGATCTCCGGCGCCTACCACTTCAACGAGGTGTTCCTCGACGACGCGTTCGTGCCCGAGGGCTCGCTGATCGGTGAGCTCGGCGGCGGGTGGACCGTGCTGCGCACGATGCTCGCCAGCGAGCGCGCCTCGATCGGTGGTGGCACGAGCGTCCGCGGAGCGATCCCGCTGATGGCGATGGTCCAGAAGCTCGGGATCAACGACGACCCGCTCGTGCGCCAGGACGTCGTGTCGGCCATTGCCCGCGAACGGCTGCTCGATCTCACGCTGGCGCGCATCGCCAACACGGCAGCGGTGCCGGCGGCCGGTTCGGTCGCCAAGCTGCTCTACACCGAACACGGCCGGATCACGTCCGACGTCGCGCTGCGCCTCGTCGGCGCGGCAGGAATGATCAGCGACGACCCGCTGGCGGAGCAGTGGGTCGACCGCTTCCTCTTCGCCCCGGGGCTGCGCATCGGCGGCGGGACCGACGAGATCCAACGCAACACGATCGCCGAGCGCGGGCTCGGCCTGCCCCGCGAACCGGGACGCTGACCGACTCGCTCGCCCCGAGCAGAGGTTGCGTCAGACGACGCTGAGGGCGACGTCGATGTTGCCGCGTGTGGCGTTCGAGTACGGGCACACCTCGTGGGCGCGGTCGACGGCGAGCTGAGCCTGCTCCGGGGTGGCGTTGGGCAGGCTCACGTCGAGCTCGACGCCGATGCCGAAGCCGCCCGTGTCGGTCGAGCCGAGGTGCACGGTGGCCGACACGGCTGAGTCGGTCGTGTCGATGCCGGCCTGCCCGGCGACGAGCCGGAGTGCCGAGTGGAAGCACGCTGCGTATCCGGCGGCGAAGAGCTGCTCGGGGTTCGTCGCGCCGCCCGCGCCGCCGAGTTCCTTCGGCATCAGGACCTCGAGGTCGATGATCCCGTCGTCGGAGGAGACATGACCGTTGCGACCGTCGCCGGTGGCGTGGACGGTGGTGGAGTAGATCGGCGTCATGTCGACAGTATTGAACCCCACCGGGTCGACTCCTCCTATCGACCGCCCGGCGGCACGCAGGTTGCCGCGTTCGCGTCTCAGGTCTGGCGGATCGATTCGGCGACGGCGAGGGCGTCAGCGGGAGTGATGCCGGCGGCCGCGGCAATCCAGCAGGTGATGGGCGCCGCAGTCCGTTCGGACGCGTGAGCTGCGATGCCAGCGAGCTCGAGCAGGACGGCGACGTCGTCGGGGCTCGGGGCGGGGACGCCGGCTGCCGCTGCGTACGCGGTGATCCACTCCTCGGCGGTCATGTGACGATGGTATTGGGTCAGCTCTCGTCCTCGTCGACCACTTCGACCTCAGCGGGCGTGGCGATACCGGCGTATCCGTCGGGGTGCATGTAGCTGAACGCCGCGACACCGATGGCCGTCACGACGCCCAGGTATCTGCCCGACCGCTTGAGGCGGACCTTCATGCCGACCTTGATCGAGCGCTTCCTCATCATCCGTCCTTCGGTGCCATCGTACGGGAAGCGTCAAGGACCTGCCGCCCAGACTTCGATCGGGTTTATCCGGACCGGGTTTCGGAAACCGTGTGTTCGACCTGATCACGCCGGATTTCTCGCCGGCAACGCCGCGAGAGTCTCGACAACGTTTCGACTGGAAGAGCCAGATGAACAGCTTCGCTTCCGCCGGTTCGGTCCTGGGCTCCAGATATCTGCTGGATCACCGGATCGCTGTGGGTGGGATGGGAGAGGTCTGGAAGGCGACGGATCGGGTGCTCGACCGTGCGGTGGCGGTCAAGATCCTTCGATCCGATCTGATCGACTCGGAAGCGTTCTCCGTTCGGTTCCGCGCCGAGGCTCGTCTCGCCGCCGGTCTCTCCCATCCTGGAATCGCTCACGTCTACGACTACGCCGAAGACGTCCACGATGGTCAGCGGATGGCATTTCTCGTCATGGAACTGGTCGACGGCCAGCCACTGTCGGATCAGCTGGCACGACGCGAGCCCGCTGACCTCGGTCGAGTCGTGTCGATCCTCGATCAAGCCGCGGGAGCGTTGGGCGCCGCGCACCAGCTCGGCATCGTCCACCGCGACGTCAAGCCCGGCAACCTCATGATCACACCGGATGGCCGGGTCAAGGTGACCGACTTCGGCATCGCCCGAGCGATCGACTCCGCGGACATCACCGAGGTCGGCCAGGTGATCGGAACCGCGCGGTACATGTCTCCCGAGCAAGCTCGAGGCGAAGCGGCGACGCCGGCGAGCGATGTCTACGCACTCGCCGTCATCGGCTACGAGATGTTGTCCGGCCGCACCCCGTTCGACGGCGAGACCCCGGTGGCGATCGCGTTGGCGCACGTGCAGTCCGCACCTCCGCCGCTCCCGCCATCGGTGCCAGGCCAACTTCGATCACTCATCGCTCGATCGCTTGCCAAGCTGCCCGACCAGCGACCGCACGACGGCGCCGAGTTCGCGGCTGCGCTCCACCGGATCGCCATCGACCCGCCGCAGGCAACGAAAGCCGCCGCGACCTCGGTCGCGGCCGTTCCCGCGGGGCAACCGAACCGAACCAGCGACCTCCAGCCGACCGCGGTCTTCGAACACCCGGCGACGGACATCCACCGGAGTGCCGGGTCGGACACTGGCGCCACCGAGATCGCAATCGCGGGACCCGCTGGCTCGGATGGGTCGGATGCACCGCTGCTCGCTGATGGCTGGATCCGTGCGCAACGTCGCCGGCGTCGCGTCGCGGCGTGGGGCGCTGGGATCGCCGTCGCCGCGTGCCTGCTGCTGCTGATCGCATTCAACAGCGGAGTCGACCATGATCCGTCGACCGCCGCCGCCAGCACTCCGGAAACGACGGTCCCGGCACCGGCAGCCGCCGCTGCGGCCGACGTCGTGACGATCGATCCCGCGGCCTATCTGGGTCACACCGAAGCGGAGGCACGGGCCACGCTGGAGGCGGCCGGATTGACCGCGGTGACCACGACCGCGGCGAGTCCGGCCGAACTGGCCGGCGTCGTGATCGACGTGCAGCCGGTCGGACCGATCGCCCGTGGGTCCAACGTGACGATCACAGTCGGCGACGGCACGATCACCGCCGCCACCGACCCTCCCGCCGACGGCGGTGGACACGGCAATGGCAACGGCAATGGCAAGGGCAAGGGAAAAGGCAAGAAGGGCGGCTGAGACGGGCGACCGTTGACACCGCCGGCGCCACCGCGTTGCGCTGCGTTCAGGGCACGAGCAGCCAGCGCCCGCGGGAACCCGACTCGGACGAACCGCGCTGGTACACGGTGGCTGCTTCGACCAGTGGCGCGCGGCCCGCGATCCGGACCGGAACCACGCCGCGCGCGGCGAGGGGCAGCAGTGCTCCCAGCCCATCGCCGTCGGGAAGCACCTGGACCGTCTCGACGGTGATGCCACGCTCGGACGTTTGTGGTTGGCCGGGCTTGAAACCCACGTAGCGCCCGCCGTCGCGCACGGCCGCCAACGCCGGCTCGTGCAGTGCGGCGGCGTCGAGCACGGCGTCGTACGACCCGGTCAGGCCGCTGATGACCTCGTCGGCCTCGACCAGATCCTCGGTGCCCGGCCTGACGAGCGCCGTGACGTGCCAGCCCTCGCGAGTCGCCAACTCGATCAGCCACCCGCCGACCGCGCCGGCCGCACCGGTCACCAGCAGCCTCCCTCGCTCGGGTCCGAGCAGGGCGAGCGACTGGCGTGCCGTCAGCGCGCTCAGCGGGACGGCAGCGGCGACGTCGAGGCCCAGCCCGTCGGGTACCGCGGCGAGGGCGGTGGCTTCGATCACGAGTTCTTCGGTGTGGGCACGAACCGGGGCCGTGATGTCGACGTGCAACCCGGCGACTCGATCACCCACGGCGAACCTGCTGACGTCCGGGCCGACCTCGGCGACGGTGCCGCTGAAGTCGAACCCCAGTCCGACCTGCTCGGGCAGGCCGAGGGCGTCCTGGTGGGCGGGGACGAACGCGTCGAAGTACGTGAACGCGGCGGCCGCAACGGCGACCCGGACGTCACCTGCCTCGACGTTCTGGATGGCGGGGAGTTCAGCGACGGTCGGCTGATCCGAGCCGCGGTGGGCAATGACGGACTTCATGGGGGCTCTCCTTCATACGAATGTTGCGTAACACCAGTATCGGAGAGTTACTCTCTATTGGGAAGACGGCACTTTGAAGTCGGCAGCGCACCCGGAGGTAACCCCGTGACCACCACCCAACTGACCGAGCATCCCTACGACGCGTTCGACGCACACTGCCCCAGTCGCCGGTTGCTCGACACGATCGGTGACAAGTGGGCGAGTCTCGTCATCGTCGCCCTCGGTGTGCACGGGCGCCTGCGCTACAGCGAACTGTCGAACCGGATCGCCGGGGTCAGTCAGAAGATGCTCACGCAGACCCTGCGCAACCTCGAGCGCGATGGTCTCCTCACCCGCACCGTCACGCCGTCCGTGCCGGTGCGCACCGACTACGAGCTCACGCCGCTCGGTGTCTCCTTGCTCGACACGCTGTGCCAACTGAAGGACTGGGCCGAGGAGCACATGCCCGAGGTCGACGACGCGCGGGCGAGCTACGACTCGCGCCACGTCGAGTGAACGACCAGGGCTCGTCCGAGATGGCGGCGGCGGCACAGCAACGCCTCACACGAGGAATTGCACGACGATGATCTTGGCGATCATGGCGGCGGGGAAGGCGAGCGCGTACGCCATGTTCACGCGCTCGTCGCCTCCGGTGCGCTCGACGGCGTACGCGAGGGCTGCGGGTTGCGTCTCGACACCGGCGAAGATGCCCGACGTGGCGACGTGATCCTTGTGGAGCACCACTTCGATCACCAGCGGTACGAACAGCGCGAACGCAAGGGAGCAGACCGCACCGGCGGCCATCAACTTGAGTCCCGTCCCGGTGCCGAGGGCATCGGCGAACGTCGACCCCGAAGCCAGGCCGGCTGCCGCGAGGAACACGAGCACCCCGATCTGGCGCAGGACGAGGTTCGCGCCGTGGGGCAACTGGAACGTGATCGGTCCGATCCGCGATCGAAAACCGAGGAGCAGGCCGATGATGAGCGGACCGCCGCCGGCACCGAGGGACAGCTCACCGCCACCCGGCAACGGAACCTTCACTGCACCGAGCGCGAGCCCGGCGGCGATGCCGAGCGCAAGTCCGACTGCATCGACCTCTGACAGACCACGCTCGGAGTCGCCGAGCACGAGGGCGACGTGGCCGATCGCCTCGGTCGGTCCGACGACCCGCACCCGGTCGCCCAGCGCGAGCACCATGTTGTCGTCCGCGACGAGGTCTTCGTCGCCGCGCCGGACCCGTGTCACCGACACGCCGTACCGGCCGACGAGATCGAGGTCGACGAGCCGCTTGCCGGCCAGCCGGCGGTTCGACACGAGGATCCGCCGGAAGTCGAGCGCCGTGCGGTCGAGTGGGAGATGGAGGTCGCTGCGCTGGCCGACGTCGATGCAGAATCGCTCCACCTCATCGGGCGGGCCGACCACCACCAGCGAGTCGCCGGGCTCCGGCAGGTGGTCGTCGACCGCGACGGACACCACGCCGTCGTGGCCGATCCGGCTGAAGCCGATCTCGTACCGATGACGCAATTCGCCCAACGCGGGCAGGCCCGCCGCGCTGACCGTGATGGTCCAGTTGACGAGGTCGGCCGCCTTCGGTGGCGGTGGCGGTGGTTCGAGCGACGTCGGAAGGGGAAGCCGACGGCCGATCAGCAGGGTGAGGACGAGCAGCATCGACACCACCGCCGCCGGGTAGGCGAGCGAGTAGGCGACAACGGGGTCGCCTTCCTTGACTGCTTCGACCGCCGCTTGCAGCGATGGCGTGTTGGTGGCGCTGCCGGCGAACAATCCCGCCCGTTCTGCAGGCGTGAATCCGAACCCTCCCGCGACTGCGCTGACGATGCCGGCGAGCACGCCGACCAGCGCGAACGTGACGGCGACCGTGCCGATGCCCCCTCGTCGGAGACCGGCGAAGAACGTCGGCCCGGCGGCGAGACCGATCGTGTACGTGAACAGCACGAGACCGAGTTCGCGGAGGATGGTGAGCCCGCCGGCGCCGCTCAGCGATTCGTCGACGGCGCCAACGGCAAGCCCCACGAACAGCGCGGCGGCCGGCCCGATGGAGATTCCGCGGATCCGGATGCTCCCGATGGCCGCGCCGATGCCGACGACCAGGAAGGCGAGCAGGATTGGATCGTCCGCGAGGAAGTCGACCACCCGGCCGAGCGTAAGCGCCAGGTGATGACCCTGCTCAGACGTTCAGAGCAGCGGAACGCCGTCGCGGTCGACGGCGTGACGTTCGCCGGCGCGAACCGGGATCGTGAGCGTGTTCTCCTCGGGAGGAATCGGACAGTTCCAGGCCGTGCTGAACGAGCACGGCAGGAGCGCGGCCCGGTTGAAGTCGAGCACGGTCTCGCCGGAGCCGTCGAGGACGTCGTGGACGTCGATCCACAGGCTGCGGCCCGCGCCGTACGACTCGTTCCCGCTGGTCGTGTCGCGGAAGTGGACCAGCAGCCGGTCGCGCGACGGCCCGGCGGCGGTGGCGACGAGCTGATGGGTGACGTCGTCCCGTTCGAACTGCAAGGTGGCGACGACCGGCACGTCGACGGGAACGGGATCGCGATGATGGATGATGCTGACCGTTCGTCCGGGCTCCGCCGGGGTCACGGTTGCCCGCACGATCCAGGTCGGGTCTTCGTCGAAGGCGGCGATGTCGTGGAAGCGCTGCGCCCACGGTGATGCCTGGTTCCACACCTGCAGTGCGTACTTGCTGCCGTCGTAGGTGAAGATGATGCCCTCGGCGCCGTCGGGGAACTCGGCGACGGTCGGACCGTCGGCCTCGTCTGCGTGCAGGATGGCTTCACCATCGACGACCGCTCCTCCGATCCGGATGCCCTCCTCGACGCCGGCGCGCACGAGCAGCCCTGGCAGTCCGGCATCGCGTGGCGACCACCGGCCAGGTGCCCCGTCCACGTGCTGGTCGACCTCCGTGACGAAGTCGCCCCAGAAGAACGACACCGGCCCACGCGGCCCGGCGACCTCGCGCCTGCGCCGGGCGCGCAGCTCGGCCAATGGCTCGACGTCCGTCTCTGCCCAGGCGCTCATCCGCCGATGACCTTGCGGTAGGCGCGGGGACCGTCGTAGTCGTTGACGGCGTAGTGCCAGGTCGCCCGGTTGTCCCAGATGACGAAGTCGCCCGGCTTCCATCCGAACCCGACGCTGTAGTTGGGGGAGGAGGCATGGGTCAGCAGGAACGGCAGCAGTGCGGCGCCTTCTGCCGGCTCGATGCCGGTGAGGCGGATGGCCGACGAGCTGATGAACAGGCCCTTGCGTCCGGTGTCGCGGTGCGCGACGACCACCGGGTGCTCGACGGTCTCCGTCACGGGTGGGCGGTCGTACGTGCCGTCGCCGGGGTACGCGCCGTACACCGCACTGACCGACTCCAACAGCTCCTTCACC
This sequence comes from Ilumatobacteraceae bacterium, assembly GCA_963752815.1. Lineage (GTDB taxonomy): Bacteria > Actinomycetota > Acidimicrobiia > Acidimicrobiales > Ilumatobacteraceae > Sva-07. The sequence goes on from CAVVZI010000019.1 coordinate 33,585, forward strand.
GGTTCGGACAGTCCGTCGTAGGCGGCCTGCAGATCCGCCCAGAGGGTGCGCCCGCCGACTTCGGGGACGACCTGGTAGGTGAGCGACTCGATGTTGAACGGGGGATTGCGCCACGTACCGCCGACGTGCCACGTCGCCGCGCCGCCGGCCTTGTCGAGGTCGAACACGTACACGAGTCGATTGTCGGGGTGGCGGTACCGCCACAGCGGATGGTCGAACGGTTCGTCGAAGATCGACACGGCGCGCACGTGCGCGTCGGGTGAAAGGTGCTGATCACGGAAGACGAGGACCTTGTGTTCGCGGAAGTCGGCGCGCAGGCGCTCCGCGGTCTCGTCGTCGAGTTCGTCGTTCAGGTCGACGCCGACGATCTCGGCGCCGAGCACGGGGCTCGCTCGATGCACTTCGTAGGGGGCGGTGCGGACAGCGGTCATGCTGGTCTCCTTCACGTGGCGGTTGATGGCAATACCCTACCAAACCAGTCAGAATTACAACATACGATGAGATAGTCTTCGGACATGGAGACATGGGACGCCATCCGCGCGCGGCGCAACGTGCGCGCGTACACCGATCAACCGATCGCCGACGAGGACCTCGACCGGATCCTCGAGGCGGGTTGGCGAGCACCATCGGCCTCGAACCGACAGCGGTGGGAGTTCGTCGCCATCACCGACAAGGCACAACTCGAGGCGCTCGGCGGCGTCTGGATGGGTGCCCGCCACATCCCCGGCGCGCAGGCGGCGATCGTGCTGGTCCTGCCCGAGCCCGACGAGGAACGGTTCCTCACGATCGACCGATACGACCTCGGGCAGGCGACGTACGCGATGTTGCTCGCGGCGACCGACCTCGGCATCGGCAGCGGGCACTCGTCGATCGGCGATCAGGACAAGGCCCGCGCGATCCTCGGATTCCCCGCCGGTTACATCGCGGCGTACATCGTCGGCCTGGGCTATCCGGCTGACCGTCCGCTGCGTCCGATCGTCAAACCGGATCGGCGACCGTTCGCGGAGGTCGTGCACCGCGGCGGCTGGTGACGGCGACGCGGGACTCGGTGGCATTTCTGGGCACAGCCACCGCGTGACACGATGCGGGGCATGACCGGCACGTTCAACGCCCTGGTGCTCCGTGAGAATGGGGAGGATCCGAAAGCTCCCCCGATCGGATCCATCGAGCAACTCACCGATACCGACCTTCCCGCTGGCGACGTCACGATCGACGTCGACTACTCGTCGCTCAACTACAAAGACGGGCTCGCGCTCACCGGCGCAGGGCGGATCGTGCGGAGTTTTCCGATGGTGCCCGGGATCGATCTGGCCGGCACGGTCGTGGCGAGCGAGACACCGGACTATGCGGTCGGCGACGGCGTGATCCTGACGAGTTGGGGGATGGGCGAGCGGTTCTGGGGCGGATACGCCGAGCGTCAGCGGGTGAGCTCGGAGTTCCTCGTGGCCCTGCCGGCCGGGATGACGAGTCTCGACGCGATGGCGATCGGCACCGCCGGCCTCACGGCGATGCTGTGCGTCGCAGCGATCGAGGACGCCGGCGTGACCCCGGCGGACGGTCCGGTCATCGTGACGGGGGCGGCGGGTGGTGTCGGATCGTTGAGCGTCGCGTTGCTCGCCCGGCTCGGTTTCGAGGTCGCCGCGGTGACCGGCCGGCCCGAGACCCACGAGTATCTCGGTCAACTGGGCGCGAGCACGTTCCTCACGCGCGAGGAGATGAACGAACCGGCCCGCCCCCTGGAATCGGAGACGTGGGCGGCCGCGGTCGACACCGTCGGCTCGGCGATCCTCGCCAAGGTCATCAGCCAGACGAAGTACCACGGCGTCGTCACGGCATGCGGCTTGGCGGCCGGCCCGGACCTGCCCACGACGGTGCTGCCGTTCATCCTGCGCGCGGTCCGCCTGATCGGGATCGAGGGCGTGATGACGCCGACGCCGACGCGTGTGGCGGCGTGGAAACGTCTCGCCGAACTGCTGCCGTCGGACGTGCTCGCCTCGATGACCGAGGTCATCCCGCTGAGCGAACTACTCGATCGCGGTCCCAGCATCCTGGCCGGTCAGGTCCGCGGCCGCTGGGTCGTCGACCCGCACCGCTGACGCGTCGTCATCCTGTCGGCTTCGTCGACTGGGGCGGGACGTGATCGGCGGCGGAACATGGTCCACGGCAGCAGGAGCAGGCCGAAGATCAGCGCGATGACGGCGAACCACGGGGCGACGTCGCCCTCGAGGGGGACCGTGGCGCCGTTGACGACCAGGATGCCGGCGACCAAGGCGATGAGGGCCAGCACGGCCGAGACGGGGTCGAACGGGTGGGAACGCATGATCATCCTCCCGTCGTGGGCGTCGGGGCCGGTGGTGCCGCGGTCGGCGTCGGGGCCTCGGGGACGGTCGGGTCGACTCCAACGGACGGAACCACCGTGTCGCCGACCGGGATGTCGGGCAGCTTCTCCCGAAACTGAGCGTCGGGGTCGTACGTCCGGACGTCGACATCGCCGATCCCCTGGAGGGCGTCGACGATCACGTCCGGCGGCCGGTCGGGACCGAGCCGCGTGACGCCGCTGGGGACGACGGTGCCGTTGACGACGAGGTCCCCGTGGTCGCTCTCGCTGCGGATCTCGATCGACACGTCGTCGGCGACGTTCAGCTCGACCGCACCGATCGCCGCCCGGGCATCGATCGTGAGTGGAGCGTCCGGTGCGCCGTCGACGTGGATCCAGATCGAGCCGATCACCGACTCGACCGATTGCGTCCCACCCGGGGTTCCGTCGGTCACGTACAGCGATGTCTCGCCGAAGGCCTCGTCGGCATCGATCCCCAGGCGGGACATCAGCCCGGCGACGTAGCCCGCGCCGGCAAACAGGAGGGCCGGCACGATGAGCCACCACGCCCGTCCCCGCACGACACCGACGAGCAGACCGGCACCGCACACGAGCGCCGCGGCGCCGAGCCACTGCTCGGGATGCAGACGGCCGCCGTTGGCCTGGTCGATGAGCGCTCCGATCGCGGCGACGATCAGGGCGAGCCCGAACGTCGTCCGACCGAGCATCGACGGTTCCCGGCGCCGCCGACGACGGACCGGCCGCCGGCGCGTCGTGGTGTAGATGGCAGGGATCTCGTCCTGCCCGGAGTCCGTCACCACGGGTGACGGGGTGTGGATACCGTCCGATGGACGTCCGGGTGGTGGCAGCGGGCGCGGTTCGGGAATTCGAGCGGCCGTGGTGCGGCGCGGCTGCCAGAGGGCGAGCGCGAGCCCGATCAGGAGTATGACCACGACGATGGGTCCGTCGAAGAAGTCGACGTCGCCGCCGGTGATCATGAGCGGCACCCCGACCACGGCGACCGCGCCACCGATGTAGCGCACCCATCGCAGGCCGGTGCGGTCGGCGCCGAACAGGACGAGCCACGAAGCGAGGTAGAGCACGATGCCCACGCCACCCGCCAGCGCGAGCAGGACGAACGCGAGGCGCACCCACAGGGCGTCGAGGCCGAGGCAGTCGGCGACGTAGCCGGCAACGCCGAGGATCACCCGATCGGACGTGTCGTCGATCAGCTCGGTCCGCGTCGTCGGGTCGCCGTCGTCGCCTGAGGCAGGCTCGGGATCGACGACGGTCGAGGGTGCATCCATGGCGCCGACGGTACGGAACCGGCGCGCCCCTGTACATCGGGGATGACCCCCATTCGACCCTGACCCGCACCCCTCGCAGGACGGGAGGATCCGGGACATCCCCGATGCCGATCAGGGTGTCGTTGTGCGAGCATGAACACGTGGCACGGCGCGTGGTCAACCTCCCCACGGTGGCGCGCAGCTCCGATCGCGTGATCACCGGAACGGCCGGTGGCTGGGCCGAACGGTTCGGCGTCGACCCGACCGTCGTGCGTGTGGCACTGGCCCTGCTGACCTTCGTGGCCGGCCTCGGGGCGCTCCTGTACTGCGCAATGTTCCTGCTGTCGGACGCTCCCGCGTCGGGCAGGGCCGTATCGGCCGGGACTGCGGTCCGTGAGCCGCTCGACCATCGTCGCGACTACGCCGTCGCCGCGGCGACCGCGGCGATCCTCGTCGCCGCCCGCGACCTCGGCGTGTGGCCCGGTGATCAGATCATGCTGCCCGCGGCAGCGGTCGCCGTGGGCGTGGCGATCGTCTGGTCGCAAGCCGGACGTGCGGACGGCCTCGCCGGTAGACGCGTGCCGCGGGTCGTCCGTCTCGGGGCGGGCATCGCGCTGCTGATCGCCGGGGTGGCGTCGTTGGCCGACAAGACGGGCGGCGTCGGGAGCGTCGGGGCCTCGGTGAGCGCGATCGCCATCGTGATCGCCGGGCTGGCGATGTTCGGTGCCCCCGCGTTGGGGCGCATCCTGCACGACCTCGACGAGGAGCGATCGATGCGCATCCGTGAGGAAGAGATCGCCAGGGTGTCGACGCACCTCCACGACTCGGTGCTGCAGTCGTTGGTGCTCATCCAGCGCAGCGACGATCCTCGCCGCATGGTGAGCCTGGCACGGCGCCAGGAGCGCGAGCTGCGGGCCTGGTTGTACGGGGCCGCGCCCATCGGGGACCCGCAGTCGCTCCACGCGGCGATCGAGGTGCTGACGACCGAACTCGAGGCCGACCACGACATTCGCATCGAAGCGGTGATCGTCGGGGACCAGCCGCTCGACGACGCATCCCGCGTCCTGATCGCCGCGCTGCGCGAGGCGCTCGTCAACGCGGCGCGCCACGCCGAAGTCGACCGCATCGACGTGTTCGTCGAAGCCGACGACACGGAACTGACCGGCTTCGTCCGCGATACCGGGATCGGGTTCGACCCGGCGACGATCCCGCCGGATCGCCACGGCATCAACGACTCGATCGTCGGGCGCGTGCAACGCTTCGGCGGCACCGCCGTCATCGAGTCCCACGCCGGCACGGGCACGGAGGTCGAGATCCGGATCCCGAGGCGGCAGCCATGACCACCATCCGTGTCGTGCTGGTCGAGGACCACGCACTGTTCCGCGCCGGCGTGCGGCGCGAACTGGCCGATCTCAACGGTGCCGCGTCCACCATCACGGTGGTCGGCGAGGCCGCCGATCGCGACGAGGCAGTCGAGGTCATCCGAGCGACGCGACCCGACGTCGTACTGCTCGACGTGCACCTGCCGGGAGGCGGCGGCGACACGGTCATCCGCGCCCTGCGCGACGACGAGATCGACACCAGATTCCTCGCGCTGTCGGTGTCCGACGCCGCCGAGGACGTGATCGCCGTCGTCCGCGCCGGGGCCCGCGGCTACGTCACCAAGGCGATCACGATCGAAGATCTCCGAGACGCCATCGAACGAGTACATGCGGGCGATGCCGTGTTCTCACCCCGGCTCGCCGGGTTCGTCCTCGACGCGTTCGCGGGCGACCTGCCGATGCCGGCCGACCCCGAACTCGACCAACTCACCGAACGCGAACAAGAGGTGCTGCGCCTGATCGCTCGCGGCTACACGTATCGGGAGATCGCCACCCGCCTGCACCTGTCGGTGAAGACGATCGAGAGCCACGTGTCGTCCGTGCTCCGCAAGCTCCAACTCTCCAACCGCCACCAACTCACCGCCTGGGCCAACGAACGCCGCATCGTCTGAGCGCGCCGGCGTCACTGCCCGATCGGCAGACCACCGTCGACGCGCACGATGGCGCCGGTCGTGAAGCTCGACGCCGGGCTGGCGAGGAACAGGGCGGCGGTGACGATCTCTTCGGGATTGCCCGGCCGTCCGCTCGCGCTGGGGACGTGCTCGCGGGCCTCCGGCGCCCAGGCGTCGGCGATGTCGGTCAGGAACGGACCCGGTGACAGCGTGTTCACCCGCACCTTCGGCCCGTACTCGGCGGCGAGCGAGCGGGACATCGCGTTCAGCGCCGCCTTCGCGCTCCCGTACGGGACGACCCCGGGCAGCGGCATCAGCGAGCCGGACGACGTGACGTTGATGATCACGCCGCCGTCGCCGTCGGCCATGCGCTTGGCGACCTGCGACGCCAGGCGGAACGGGCCCTTGAAGTTGAGGCCGAGCACACTGTCGAACAGTTGCTCCGTCACCTCGTGGCTCGGCATCGCCGGGCTCATACCGGCGTTGTTCACGAGGATGTCGATCCGTCCGAACTCGGCGTACACCGTTTCGATCAGGGCGTCGATCGAGTCCCACTTGGCGGCGTGCACCTGGACCGCCAGGGCCCGCCGGCCGAGGGAACGCACCTCCTCGGCCACGGCTTCGCAGTTGTCCAGCTTGCGGCTGGCGATGACGCAGTCGGCGCCCCGCTCGGCGAACGCCTTGACCATCTGATAGCCGAGTCCACGGCTCCCGCCGGTGACGAGCGCGATCTTTCCGGACAGGTCGAACAATGGATCGGTCATGGTGTCCTCGCAGGCAGCGTCGGTAGGTGGGAACTCGGGTGTCGGGTGAAGACCGGGCCAGCGTAGGTGCCGCCGCCCGGTCGACGGTCAGTCAGGAGTCGGCCCGGTGCCGGCGCGCAACCGGTCCCGCAGGTCGACCTTGCGGACCTTGCCGCTCGGTGTTCGGGGGAACTCGTCGACGAGCACGATGTGCTCCGGCGTCTTCTGCTTGGCGACGCCGATCGCCGCGAAGTGACGCCGCACCTCGTCGAGGTCGAGCGACGCACCGTCGCGAAGCTGCACGAACACGGCGACCCGTTCGCCGTACCGTTCGTCCGGGCTCCCGACGGCGGCGGCCTCGATCACGGCCGGGTGCTGCATCAGGAGGTCCTCCACCTCCTTCGAGGCGATGTTCTCGCCGCCGCGGATGATGACGTCCTTCTTCCGATCGGTGATGGTCAGGAAGCCGTCGTCGTCGAGTCGTCCGATGTCGCCGGTGCGGAACCAGCCACCGGGCAGGAAGGCGTCGACGTCGAGGGCTGGGTCGGTGTAGCCGATGAAGAGTTCGGGGCCGCGGCTCACGATCTCGCCGTCGTGCCCGACGGGGACCTCGCGGTCGTCGTCGTCGAGGAGCCGGATCGCGTTGCCGGGGGTGAGCGCCCCGTCGGTCCGGGCTCGTTTGCCGAGCGGATGCGACGACGTGCCCGTGGTGATCACCGGATGCTCGCTCGATCCATACGCGCGGTAGGCCGGGATGCCGAGATCGTCGGCCCGCTGCACGAGCGTCTCGGGCACGCTGGCCGCGCCGACCATGTAGTTGCCGAGTGTGGCGAGGCTCGTGCCCTGTCGTTCGGCCTCGTCCATCAGCGACGCGAGGAAGAACGGCGCGCCGGAGGTGGTGGTGACGCCGTACTCGGCGACGAGGCGGGCGGCGAGCGCCGCGTCCCACATGTCCATCACCACCGACGAGGTGCCGAGGACGAACATCCGCAGCATCCCGAGCACCCCGGCGATGTGACCCGACGGGAACGCGGCGAGGTTGACCCCACGTCGCTCGCCGAGTGCCCCGGCCGTCGAGCGGATCTCGGCGATGAGCGTGTTCGCGGTGTGCTGTACGCCCTTCGGCTCAGCGGTGGTTCCCGACGTGTAGATCAACAGGCAGCGGTCGTCGGGGTGCGTGACCGGCAGTTCGGTGATGGGGGTGTGCGCGGCCAGCCGGGCCCAAGGAATCGATCCGGAGTATCCGGCCGCTGTGCTGGCGTCGGCCTCGGTGGCGACCAGCACCACGTGTTCGAGTGCCGGCACGTCGACGAGGGCGTCGAAGCGTTCGCGGTAGTCGATGTTGCGCCACCGATCGGGGAGCACGAGCACGCGTGCGCCCGATTGGCGGAGGATGAAGCTCACCTCGTGCGGGCCGTAGATGTGGATGATCGGCACGACGGTGGCGCCGAGCATCAGCGCGGCCTGGTACGTGAGCGCGCCCTCGAGCCAGTTCGGCACCCAGATCGCCACGACGTCACCGGGTCCGACGCCCAGGTCGGCGAGCCCACCGGCGAGGCCGAGGCTCCGTCGGTACATCTCGGCGAGGCGGATGGACGACGGGTTCGGGCCACCGACGAAGTGCATCGCCGTGTCCGGAAACGCCTCGGCACCCGACCGCAGATGGTCGGCGATGGTCTCGGTCCCGTAGAAGCCCTCCCGGTACCAACGCTCGTTCAGTTGCGCCCGGTCGGCGGTCAGGTCCATGCGGTGTTCGTCGCCGCCACGTACTCGTCACGGATCTTGCGCTTGTAGAGCTTGCCGGCCTCGGTCCGCGGGAGGTCGTCGCGGAACTCCCAACGACGCGGCACCTTGTAGCTCGCCAGTCGTTCCTTGCAGAACGCGATCAGTTCCACTTGGAGCTCGTCGGTCGGCTGCACCCCGGGCTTGAGTTGCACGACGGCGGTGATCGTCTCGCCCCAGTCGGGATCGGGGATGCCGATCACGCCGGCGTCGGCCACCTTCGGATGCTCCAGCAACGCCGCTTCGATCTCGGCCGGGTAGACGTTGGTGCCGCCCGGTGATGATCATGTCCTTGGCCCGGTCGGAGATGAACAGGTACCCGTCGCTGTCGAGGTAGCCGATGTCTCCGAGGCTGAACCGCTTGCCCTTGAAGGCGGACTCGGTCTGGTCGGGGTCGTCGTGGTACGAGAACCCGACGCCGTTGTCCATGTAGATGTTGCCGACCTCGCCGGCGGGCAGCTCGTTGCCGTCGTCGTCGAGCACGAACAGGCGGACGCCGCGAACGGCGCGGCCGACGGTGCCGGGCTTCTCCAGCCAGCGGTGCGGTTTGGCGATCGTGGCGGCGCCCTCCATGCCGCCGTAGGTCTCCCAGATGACCGGCCCCCACCAGGCCATCATCTGCTCCTTGACCGGGCGCGGGCAGGGGGCGGCGGAGTGGACGATGGCGTGCAGGCTCGACACGTCGTATCGATCGCGCACGTCCTCGGGGAGCTGCAGCAGCCGATGGAACTGCGTCGGAACCATGTAGCCCGTGCGGACCTTGTACTGCTCGATGAGCTGCAGCGTGCGTTCGGGTTCGAACTTCGCCATGATCACGAGCGCGTGGCCGACGTGGAGTCCGCCCATGTAGTAGCTGTGCGAGCCGCCGTGGAACATGCCCGTCGACACGAGCATCGGACCCTCGAACGGGCGGAAGTCGAACGCTCGACCGAACGTCGCACTGTCGTTGGCGATCTGACCGACATCGCCGTCAGGGATCGGTCGGCGGATCCCCTTGGGCTTGCCGGTGGTGCCCGACGTGTAGACGAACAGTCCGCCCGGTCGTCGGTCGGCTGGGGGAGTGCGCGGCTGCTCGGTGCGAAGGTCCGCCAGTGACGGCACACCGGGGATCGTGCCGACCGCGACGACGGCGAGGCCGAGGCCGGCGGCGTCGAGACCGTCGAGGAGGCCGTTGAAGCGTTCGCCGATCACGAGGACCTTCGCCCCCGAATGCTCCATGATGGCGGCGAGTTCGTGGGCGGTCAGATGGGTGTTCAGCGGGATGAGGCGCAGCCCCGATTCGTGGGCGGCGAGCGAGCACTCGATCAGGGTGTTGCCGTTGTCGGCGAGCACCCCGACCGCATCGCCGGCGTGCGCACCGAGCGATCGGAACAGGTTGGCGATCTGGTGGGCGTCACCGGCGAGTTCACCGTAGGTCCGGGGACCGTCGGGGCCCTCGAGGATGGCAGGCAGTTCGGGTTGGTCCTCGGCGATCCACCAGAAGCCCAGCCGTCGGTCCCATGGATTGTCCATCAGTAAAATACTAACCCATTTAATGTCGACGGCGAAACACCAGCAGTTTGGACGGACCATAAATCTTCACCTATTTTGGTGGTGTGAAGATTGGCGAGGTGAGCGACCCGGACATCCACCCGGACAGTGAGATCGCGAACGTCGACGTGGAGGAGTTCCGTGCCGAGGTGCAGGCCTTCTTGTCGGCGCGGTTCGAGTTGCGGGACCCCGAGGCCGATGACGAGCGCGACGACATCATCGCCCGGGCGCCCGACGGTCACCAGGCCTTCGTCGACCGGGCTCGCGACCTGCAGCGTGAGCTCGCCGCCGCCGGCTTGTCGGGCGTGCACATTCCGGTCGAGTACGGCGGCCGCGGCCTGAGTCACGCCCACGTCCAGGTGATCGAACAGGAGCTGCGGCGCTACGACGCACCGTCGCTCCGACCGCTCCGGATCGGGATGCACCTGGCGGTCGGCACGCTGCTCGCGTCCGGCTCCGAGGCGCAGAAGAAGCGCTACCTGCCCGCCGCTGATCAGTGCCGACGAGCAGTGGTGCCAGCTGTTCTCCGAGCCCGACGCCGGGTCCGATCTCGTGTCGCTGCGGACCCGCGCCGTACTCGACGGCGACGAATGGGTGATCGACGGCCAGAAGGTGTGGTCGTCGTACGCCGCCGGCGCCCACTTCGGGTTGTTGCTCGCGCGGACCGACCCCGACGCCCCCAAACCGCATGTCGGCATCACCATGTTCGTGCTGCCGATGGACGCCGCCGGTGTCACGATTCGCCCGCTCGTCGACATCGCCGGCGGAATGCACTTCAACGAGGTCTTCCTCGAAGGGGTGCGGCTCGGGGCCGACGCCGTCATCGGTGAGGTGAACAAGGGATGGGCCGTCTCGCAGGGCACGCTCGGCGGTGAGCGTTCCGGGTACATGGGAGGCTCGGGCGGCGGACGCCGATTCCGTCAGGTGGTGAAGGCGGCGAGAGCGGCCGGCTCGCATCGACGACCCGGTCGTTCGCGACCGCATGATGCGTGTCGTCACCGCCGAGCGCGTGCTCGAATGGCTGCGCGACCGGTACCTCGGCGGCACCCTGGCCGCCGGCAACCCCGCCGCCGGTTCGATGATGAAGCTCGCCGGTGGCTCCCTCGAGCAGCAGTGCTCGGAGCTGATCGCCGACATCGCCGGTGCACCCGGCCAGGCGTGGGACCCGTCCGATCGCGACGGCGACATCGTCAGCCACGACCTCAACGCGACCCGCCAGTCGCGCATCGCCGGCGGCACCCACCAGATCCAGCGCAACCTGCTCGGCGAACGCGTGCTCGGCCTGCCCCGCGAACCCAAGTAGCGCCGCTCGCCGCGCGTCGGCTCGGCTACACGCCGGCGGCGATCGTCACCCGGGCGTCCGGGTCGCGTTCGCCGATCGTGTACTGCATCGTCGCCCGCCAGTGCGCGGCGGCCCCGGTGGCGTCACCGGCCTCGATCAGCCGGATCAGCTTGCGATAGCCACGCACGGCACGCTTCATCAGCTCGGGGTCGATCACGTCCATGCCGCTGGAGTAGTAGGAGCGCAGCATGCCCTGGAGCAGTCTCGTCAGCGTCGCCAGTGTGGTGTTGCCCGCCGACTCGACGAGGACCTCGTGCACCTCGACGGCCGCCAATCCGAACGCCGGGCCATCAGCCCGGTCGGCGGCCGCGGCCGCCACGTCGATCGCCGCGCCCAGCGCCGAGAGATCGGCGGCGTCGTGCATCTGGGCGAGCTGTCGGGCGATCTCCGGTTCGATCATCTGGCGGGCGGCGTCGAGATCGCCGACCGTCGTGCCCTGCAGCTGCAGCACGACACCGAGGGCCATCGAGATCGGATCGAGATCGGGATGCGTCACGACGGGTCCACCACCACGGCCACGGCGGATCTCGAGCAGCCCCTGCGATTCGAGCACCCGCAGCGCCTCCCGCAACGTCGTGCGGGCGACGCCGAACTGCACGGTGAGGTCGTCCTCGGGCGGTAGCCGCTGGCCCTCGACGAGTACGCCTTCGACGATCTGCTGGCGGATCTGGTCGGCGACCACCTCGTGGGCCTTCCTCGTCACCGCCTGCTTGGTCTGTTTCGGGGCCACCATCGAAAAGAGTCTACGATTTTACGCAACGGGACCTGGCGTCACTGACGCCGTCCTCCGCGTAATCAGTAACCTGTTTTTCATGTCGAGTTCCGATGACAATGCCGGGCAGGATCGCGTGATGGACGAGACGATCGAGTTCGAGACGATCGAGTTCGAGGTAGGCGACCATGTCGCCACGATCACGCTGAACCGGCCCGAGCAGCTCAACTCGTTCACCGAGACGATGTGCCACGAGATGCGCCGGGCGTGGGGCATCGTGCGCGACACCGACGACATCCACGTCGCGGTGCTGCGCGCCAACGGCGACCGTGCGTTCTGCACGGGCATCGACATCAAGGGCGGGATGTGGTGGGGTGACGTGAACATCTGGAACCAGACCGACCCGGGCGAGTTCCTCGGACCCCGTTCGAACAAGGTGTGGAAGCCCGTCGTGTGCGCGGTGCAGGGGATGTGCGCCGGAGGCGGTCAGTACATGGTGAACGAGTGCGACATCGTGATCGCCTCCGACAGCGCCACCTTCTTCGACCCCCATGCGAACGGCGGGATCGTGTCGGCGCTCGAACCGATCGGGATGCTGCATCGTGGCGTGCCGCTCGGTGAGGTGTTGCGGTGGGCGCTGATGGGTACCGAGGAACGGATCACCGCCGACACCGCGCTGCGCATCGGCCTGGTCACCGAGGTGGTGTCCGACGGCGACCTACGGACCCGTGCCGCCGACATCGCCGCGCAGATCGCCGAACGCAATCCGATCGCCATCCAGGGCACGGTCCGCGCGATCTGGGAGGCGACCGAGATGACGCCGCACCTGGCGAAGCAGAACGGCCTCGCCTACACCCACATCGGCAACAAGCCCGCCGCCGAGCGCCGCGGCGCTCCCCGGGTCAACCGCCCGCCGACGCTGCGCTGATCGCGGGTCGCCGCTCCTGAGAACCATGAGCCAACGGACCGAGGGGTGGACGGTTCGCTCATCGCTGGTCGGTTGGCGGGCTATTCGGGCTTGAGGCGGTCGATCTCGTAGTCGAGCATGCCCTGGATCCCGTTCGCCGGGGCGGCGGGGAGGACGACGTCGCCGTGCTCGCGGCTGGGGAGCAACACCACGGCCTTGCCCGGGCTGGTGACGACGCCGCGCTGGTTGGTGCAACGCATCTCGATGTGGACTTCGCTGCGCGTGCCCTGCGGCGTCTCGACCTGACGCTTGTCGACCACCTCGCCGGTCAGCCAACTCGTGTCGCCGATGAAGTTGAACCGGCGGTGCTGGCACTCGAACTTCCAGAGCCAGGCGTCGTCGCCCATCCAGTCGGTCACCAGATGGCACAACCACGTTTCGCGCAGTCCGCCGTAGTCGTACGAGGTCGGCAGACCGAGTTCCTGGGCCCGTGCGGGCTCCCAGTGCAGACGCTGCACCGTGTCGGGGATGTTCAGGCTGTTCGGCGGATACAGGCCGGGTGCCTTCTTGCGGACCTTGTACTCGATGGCGAAGTTGCCGGGAGGCGTGAGCTGCATGCCCCAGCCGAGGTGCCACACGACGATGTTCGTCGTCTTGAGCGGCCCCTTGACCTTGGGGTCGACGACGTCGCCGATCTCGACGTCTTCGAACCAGCGCGTCTGCGCGCCCCGACGCGTCTCGGCCTCGTAGGCCGCATCGATTTCCGCGAGCTGTTCGGCGGTGTACGGCTCGAGCACGTCGTGTTCCTTCTGGCGTTCCTTCGACGCGCTGCGCTCGGCGTTGATCCACGTGCCGCGGCGGATGGCATGGAGTTCGCCGCGCTGGTTGGCGTAGATGAAGTCGTGGGTGACATGCGCGGTACGGCCACCGAACTCGCTCTTCTTGTCGAGCACGCCGACCTGCGCCCGCAGACACTTCAAGGCGTCGCCGATCACCAGCGGCCGCCACCATTCGAACTCCATCACCGCCTGGTACGAACCGAGCCCGGCGAACGGATCGCCTCTCAGGAGCGCCTTGTTCTCGGGCGGAACCGGACGCGGTGAGGCGTCCTCGCCCATCGTGTAGAGGAACGTCGGCGGACCGATCGCCCCGCCCCATCGAGTGCCCTTGGCGTAGTCGTCGTCGCAGTACAGGGGGTTGTCGTCGCCGTAGCCATACGCGAAATGACGCAGCCCGTCCTTGGACACCTCGAGGTTGTGGGGCATGTTGGGCAGGACCTGCGGCACGCCGATGCGGGTCCGCGAGCGTTCGAAGCTCTCGTCGGTGAGGACGCCGTAGGTGGCGTCGGAGGTGTCGGTCATGAGGTGGAACCTTTCAGCAGTTCGACGATCGCTTCGTCGTACGCGGTGCGGCGTTTGGGTGAGACCATGAACGAAGGCGGGGAGTGGAAGCGGAGTTGCGGGAGCCGCTCGCGAGCGGCGATCCGGTCGCGAGCGTCGGCCGTCGTGCCGTAGATCGCGATCGAGTCGAGCATGTCCTGCGGGACTGCGGCGGCCATGCCATCGATGTCGTTGTTGCGGAAGGCATTGCGCACTGCGGCGACGCCATCGTCCCAGCCGTGCAGCGACGTGAGCGTGTCATAGGTCTTGACGGTGACGTAGAAGCCGATCATCAGCCGGGCGTCGCGCTCGGCGCGGGCCGGGTCGTCGTCGTCGACCGAGGTGATCACCCAACCCCATCGACGGAGACCGGCCGGATCGCGGTCGGCATTGGCGGCGCCGATGGCGAGGTTGGGGTCGATGGTCTCGTTCCACCAGCGATCGGTGAACAGGCCATGGCCGATGATGCCGTCGGCGACGCGGCCGGCGACGCGCAACATGCCCTCGTTGAACGCGCCGAGCACGATCGGCACGTCGATCGGGCCGAGCACCGGCGCCATGATCGCCGCGTCGATCGGGTAGAACTCGCCGTCGTACTTCACCGGCTTCATGTTCGGCGCTTCGAGGTACGCCCGGATCGCGCCGACCATGTCGCCCATGCGGCCGAGTGGCCGGTCGGCCGGTGCCGCGAACCACGACTCGTTCATCCGCCGGGTGCCGGAACCGAGCCCGAGGAACACCCGGCCCGGGGCCATCTTGTCGACATGGCGAACGGCCGAGGCGTGCACGAACGGTGACCGGGCGAACGCGTAGGCGACGCCCGTGCCCACCTTGGCGGTCGTCGTGCTCAACGCCATCTCGGCCAGCGCGACGTACGCGTTGCGGTCGGCGAACTCGCCCGCGCAGAACGCCTGACAGCCCGCGTCCTCGGCCACGCGGGCGATCTCGGCGCCCGGCCAGGGCATCGCCCACCCGGTCTCCGGCGTCACGGTCATCGGTCGTCTCCCATCACGGCTCGGTCGGGCATGTCAGTTCCGCTTCAGATCGCGGAAGGGGATCTCGTTGTCGTTGTTCGGCTCGCGCGGCAGGCCGAGCGCCTGTTCGCCGATGATGTTGCGTTGGATCTCGTTGGTCCCACCGCCGAGCGACGGGACGAAGCTCGAGAGGCAGGCGCGCTGGACCTTGCCGTCGTCGCGTGCGTCGCCGCCGACCAGCATCCCGTCGGCGCCGATGAGCGACATCGACAGGTCGCGGGAGCGGTGCGCCAACATCGCCAGAGCGAGCTTCATGATCGAACCCTCCGGTCCGGCTCGTCCACCTTTCGCGTTGTCACGGCTGCGTTGTCCGGTCAGCCGGTAGACCTCGCTGTGGATGTAGTAGTCCGCGACCCGGTCCCGTACGACGGGGTCGGTGTCGAGGCCGAGGTCACGGGCGAGGTGGATCATCGACTTGGCGCCGAGCATGATCTCGGACCGCTTGTTCGGGTCCCGCTCGGCCCGCCTGGACTTCTCCACGAGTTCGCCGACGGGACGGTCGAGGTTGCCGGACAACGAGCCGGCCTTCATCTCGATCATGCCCTTGGGGTAGCGCTTGCCGACCGAACCGCGCTCGTAGTTGAGCGTGGTGCGGGCGACCTTCCAGCCGTTGTCGACGCCCCCGATCACGTTGTCGACCGGAACGCGGGCCTCGGTCATGAAGACCTCACAGAACTCGGCCCTGCCGTTCATCTGGACGAGCGGTCGAACCTCGATGCCCGGCTGGCGCATGTCGATCATCATCCACGTGATCCCGGCGTGCTTGGGAACGCCGGGGTTGGTCCGGGCGAGGAGCATTCCCCATTCGCTGATGTCGGCGCTCGAGTTCCACACCTTCTGACCGGTGATGACGTACTCGTCGCCGTCGAGTTCGGCCTTGGTGGCCAGGCTCGCCAGATCGGAACCGGCGCCCGGCTCGGAGAACAGCTGACACCACGCGTTCTGCCCGTTCGCCACCGGTTTGACGAAGCGTTCCTTCTGGTCGTCGGTGCCATGGGTGAGAACCGTCGGGACCCCCATGTTGGGAGCGTTGCCGGTCGGGGGACCGATCACCCCGTGGGTGCCGAGCAGCTGTTGGATCGCCGACGCGTCGGCGGCGCGCATGTCGCTGCCGCCGAATCCGGTGGGCCAGTGGGGGAACGCGTACCCGGCATCGGCGAGTCGCTGCCACCAGTCGGCGAGCGTGATGTCGAGGTTCCAGTTGGCCTCGATCCATGCACCGACCGCGTCGGATGTCACCCCGGTTGTCGCCATACCTACTCCTCGATCCTCGACCGGAAATAGGTTAATATATTTCCGTCGTCGACTCCGAATCGACAGTCAGGTCACGAAGCGTCGTTCCTCGCGTCGCGGTCCACCCAGGGGCCGACGCCGCTGATCCGGTCGATCGACACACGGACCACCACGCTCGTCGGCGAGTCGCGCACCGCCAGCGGATGCCGATGGAGCCCGAGGTACTTCATGGCGAGCTGATCCATCAGCACCGGATCGGGACCAGGGTCGATCGTCGCGCTGCCGCGCACGACGAGGTGGCGCTGGTAGCCGCGCTCGTTGCGTTCGGTGTCCTCGATCGACAACACGATGCGATCGTCACGGGCGAGGTTCTTCGCCTTCTGGCTGGCCGTGTCGGTTCCGAACAGGATCTCGTCGCCGCGGGCGATCACCCACACGACCGACACCTGCGGCGTGCCGTCGGGGTTGGTCGTCCAGACGTGAGCAACGGCATCCGATCCGAGCAGTGCGCTGGCCTGCGCCGAGAATTCGATCATCGTGGACCCCCTGTCGCCGAGGAGCCTAGTTCGCGCGCCAACCCCGGTCGGGGTGTCCGGCGGGGAGCGGATCAGTCCGGGCCGCCACCGCCACGCTTGGCGTACTCGGCGCGGTAGTCGCGGGCGAGTTCGCGCTGGCGGGACTTCGACAGCAGCTTTCCGGCGAGTTGGAACGTGCCGTGCTCCTCTTCGTCCAGATGGTCGCGGACCTCGGCCGAGAGCTGCATCGCGAGTTCGTCGAACCGCTCGGTCGTGGGGTCGACACCGCGGAGCTCCTCGACCAGTTCCTCGGCCTTGTGGTGGTCGGCGAGTGCGTGACGGCTGACGGACAGTCCGGCATCGTCCATCAGGAGCGGCACGTAGAAATGGCGCTCCTCGGCCGTGGCATGGGCGTCGAGTTCGTGGGCGAGCGCGAGGAAGGCGGCGCGCCGATTGTCGGCGGACGCGCGGGCGTGGGTCATCGTGCGAGCGAGCGACCGCTGCACCGCATGGCTCGCTCGCAGGTCGTCGAAGATCGTCATGGTGGTCACTCTCTCATGTGCTCTGCAGTGGGTTCGACGTGTTGCGATGAGCGAAACCCCCGAATCCGGTGGTTTCGCTCATCGCTGTGGCCGATCGGGTGTCGTGGTGCGCCGGGCGATGATCGACGTCGCGCCGATCGTCCCCGCGTCGATCAGAGCACCGAGACGGGCGCCATCGTCGCGCCACTGCTCGAAGCCGGGTGCCTCGGAGTAGCGCCGCCGGATCTCGTCGTCGACGACCTGTTGGACCGATGCCCACTCGCCGATGCCAGGCTCGCCGCAGGCGATGTAGTCGACGACGCAACCCGCCCGCTCGAGCGCCGCCGCCACGTCGTCGGCCGCCCAGAAATTGTTGGTCGCGCTCGTCACCCGACGATCGCCGCTCGCCGTCAGATCCGCAACGGCGACGATGCCGCCGGGGCGTGTCGTCCGGACGGCCTCGTCCACCGCTGATCGCAGGTCGTCGAGGAGGGAGATGACACCGTTCAGCACCGTGACCGAGCACGACCCCGTGGCAATCGGGAGTGTGGACGCGCCGGCCCGGATGCTCGCCAGCCCGAAGAGCCGGCGGGCGCCGCGGCAGCTGGCCGCGGAGGGATCCACGGGCACGACCCGATGGTCCGTGCGCTGCATGAGCCATGCACTCAGCGGGCCGAGCCCACCGCCGATGTCGAGGCCGGCGCCCGGAGCCGTGGTGCCGAGGACATCGGGCAGGTGGTCGACGAGCTGCGGCATCGCCGTGCTCGTCGATGCACCGGCGAAGCGATCTTCACCCTCGAGGCCCAGCGCGTCGATCACGTTGGTCCGCCATTCCGACGGATCGTCGAACAGCTCTGTCGTCGCGCGGTCGACCGTTGCGTGCGAAGTCACCGGGCACTCGTACCCGAACTGTCGGGCGCTACACGTCGGATCATGGACCAGACATGGACGAGGGGCCGATCTCCCAGCAGACTGGCACCCATGCCCGCGGCCGTCACCGTGCATGACGTCGGATGTCCCAAATCGATGGTGTACGGCCCGTGTGGTGGGGTCCGCGCCGATCGACGGTGCGAGGTCGACGACCGCGTCTGTCCGTTCTGCCTCGACGCCTCGGTTCCCGTCTGGTCCGGTCCGCCCCGGACGCCTCGGGCGTTCGATCTGCCCACCATCGTGATCGACGTCCGACCCTCCGTCGACGACCCCGTCATGCTGCTGGAAACGGCGGCCCGACTCGCCAGCAGTGGGTACGGAGCGCTGCTCGGTGAGCATCTCGACGATCCGGCGCCGGAACGGCCACACATCGCGGCGGGGGTCGTCGCCGCCCAGGGTGTGGCGGTGGTGGCCACGATCACGCCCCGCGATCGGAGCGAGCCCGAGTGCAGCGCCGAGGTCGACGCGCTCGTCGCCGCGGGAGTTCGGGCGATCCATTGCGTGACCGGCGACCATCCGGCGTGCCGCTTCGGCCCCGATCTCACCGCCACGTTCTCGATGGACGGAACCCGCCTCGCCGCGCTCGCCCGCAGCCGTGGCGCGTTCGTCACCGTTGCCGAGAGCCCGGCCAGCCCGCCCGTCGAGTGGCGGCCCGAACGGGTGCTGTCCAAGCAGCACGCCGGTGCCGACGCGGTCATCCTGAACCACGCCGGTTCGGTCGACGACCTGTGCCGGTTCGCGCGACGGTGCCGCGACGTCGGTGTCACGATGCCGCTGGTCGCCCCCGTTCCGGTGGTCACCGATCACCGTTCCGCGCATGCGTTGACACAGTTCCCCGGCCTGTGCCTCCCGCCCGGACTGCTCGACGCCGTGTTGCATGCTCCCGACCCACATCAGGCGGGAATCGATGCCGCCGTCGAGATCGGCCGGGCCCTGCTCGCCTCCGGTGAGTTCCGCCACCTGAACCTGTCGGGCTCGGCGTCGGGATCGGGCCTCGCCGAGCGAGCCGCGGTCATGACGGCAGTCGCGGAGTCGATCCAGGCGCCACCGGGCTGAGTAGCGTGCGGCGATGCCACGCCGCGCCGAGTCCTCCCGCACCATCGCCCGATGGGTGCTCGGTGGAGCGTTGCTGGTCGCCGGCACGGGTCACCTCACCACCCAACGACAGGAGTTCCAGGCGCAGGTGCCCGAATGGATCCCGGTCGACGACGATGTGGTCGTGGTCGTGTCCGGGGTCGTCGAACTGATGCTGGGCGCCGCGCTGATCCTCGTGCGGCGTCAGCGCGTCGCCGTCGGCCTCGTGGTCGCAGGGTTCTTCGTCGCCGTCTTCCCCGGCAACATCGGCCAGTGGCGCGAGGGGACGGACGCGTTCGGCCTCGACAGCGACACCAAGCGATTCGTGCGGCTGCTGTTCCAGCCACTCCTCGTGGTGTGGGCGCTCTGGTCGACCGGCGCCACGACGTGGCTGGCGCGGCGCTGGCGAGCGAGATAATCGTCAGGCGCGCGCCAGGGGTCGGGTCCGGGCGCGCGCCGGGTGTTAGCGGGCGTTCTGGATGGCCGCCCACACGCGCTCGGCGGTGCAGGGCATGTCGATGTGGGTGACACCGAGGTGCGACACGGCGTCGACGACGGCGTTCTGGATCGCTGGTGTCGACCCGATCGTGCCCGACTCGCCGATGCCCTTCGCGCCGAGCGGGTTGCGCGGGCTGTCGGTCTGCGTGTTCGACGTCTCGAAGCTGCACAACTCGGCCGCCGACGGAATCGCGTAGTCGGCCAGGTTCGACGTGATCGGGTTGCCGTCCGCGTCGTAGGACACCTGCTCGTACAGCGCCTGCGCCGCACCCTGGGCGATCCCGCCGTGCTGCTGGCCGCGGACCAGCATCGGATTGAGGATGCGTCCGCAGTCGTCGACGGCGATGTGGCGCAGCATCGTGACTGCGCCGGTCTCGATGTCGACCTCGACGACGGACACGTGCGCGCCGAACGGGAACGTCGAGTCGGTGCCGTCGAAGTCGAGTTCGTGGCGCAGCGCACCGGGCTCGAGGCCGTCGGGCAACTTCGCCGGGTCCTTCGACGCCGCCGCGAGTTCCACCCAGGTGACGGCGTTGGCCGGCACGCCGGCGACCTGCAGACCGCCGTCGCCGACCACGATGTCGTCGGGGGAGGCCTCGAGCATGTTCGCCGCGATCTGCTTGGCGCGGTCGAGGACGCCTTCGGAGGCGACATGGATGGCGCTGCCCGCCGTCTGCAACGACCTCGACCCCAGCGTGCCCGATGCCTCGCGGCACCTTCGCGGTGTCGGAGTTGACGAGCGTGATCTTGTCCATCGGGATGCCGAGCACGTCGCTGGCCAACATCGCGAACGCGGTGCGGTGGCCCTGGCCGTGCACGCTCGTTCCCGCGAACACCGTGGCGGACCCGTCGTCGTTGACCTCGCACGCACCCCACTCGATGTGCAGGCCGACCGGTGCGGTGACCTCGACGTACGTCGACACGCCGATGCCGAGCTGCTTCGCGTCGCCCGACGCCCGGCGCGCCGCCTGCTCCTCGCGCAGCGACTCGTAGCCCGCCGCCTCGAGCACCGCATCGAGCGCCTTTTCGTACTCGCCCGAGTCGTAGTTCCCTCCGGTGATCGTGGTGCGCGGGAACGTGCCTGGTTGCATGAAGTTGACGCGGCGGATCTCGGCCGGGTCGATGCCGATCTGGTCGGCGGCCACGTCGAGGACGCGTTCGATCAACTGGGTGGCCTCGGGGCGACCGGCACCGCGGTAGGCGCCGATGGTCGTGTTGTTCGTGAGCACCGTCTTGGCGTCGAAGCGGACCTTGGGCACCTCGTAGACACCCACCGACATCATCTGCGTCAGCATCGGCAGGATGGCGCCGATGGCCGGGTAGGCGCCCGCCGATGCCAGCACCTCGCAGTCGAGGCCGACGATCTTGCCGTCGTTGCCGACGCCCAGGCGGGCGGTCATCACATAGTCGCGGCCGTGGACCAACGACACCATGTCCTCCGAGCGGCCCTCGGCCCACTTGACGGGCTTGCCGAGCGTGAGCGCGGCCTTGCCGGCGATGAGGTGCTCGATGTACGCCGCGGCCTTCGGCCCGAATCCACCGCCCACCCACGGGCACGCGATGCGCAGCTTCTCGGGCTCGAGACCGAGCATCGGGGCGTACCCGGCGTGGATCGTGTGCGGCGCCTGGTGCGACACCCACATCGTGAGCCCGCCGTCCTCGGGAATGCAGACGATCCCGTTGTTCTCCATCGGGACACCGGCGAGACGTTGACTGACCATCGTGACCTCGGCCACGGCGTCGGCACCCTCGCACGGGTCGCCGCCCTCCTTGCCGAACTCGGTGGCGAAGCACACATTCGAGCCGGTGTCGGGGAACAGGAGCGACGCGTCGGCGGCGAGCCCGGCGGCCGCCGTCATCACGACCGGCAGGGCGTCGATGTCGGCGAACACCTGCTCGGCGGCGTCATTGGCCTGCGCCTGTGATTCGGCGACCACGGCTGCGATCACGTCGCCGACGAAGCGCACCCGCTCGCCGGCGAAGATCGGCCGGTTGTAGTCGGGCGGCAACATCGGAAAGCCCTGCATCGCCGGCATCCCCAGGTCGTTGCCGGCGTGGTACACCGCGACGACACCGGGCATCGATTCGGCCTCGCCGAGTTCGACCGAGTTGATCGTGCCGTGGGCGACCGGCGAGCGAACGAGCGCGACGTACAGCATTCCCGTCTCGACGAGGTCGTCGACGTACTTGCCATCCCCGGTGAGCAATGTCGGATCCTCCAGTCGGAGCACCTCGTTGCCCAAGATCGAACCAGCACCAGCCATGTGACACATCCCCTTCAGTTCGTTTCCCCGGAGCGTCACCTTAGAACGTCGTACACGTCGTCAGGACCAGCGGACACGCCGGTCACGCGTCGGCGTCGTACACCCTGTCGTACGCCCGGTCGGGCACGCCGGCGCCGAAGTGGCCGAGGGCCCGGTCGAG
This sequence comes from Ilumatobacteraceae bacterium, assembly GCA_963752815.1. Classification (GTDB taxonomy): domain Bacteria; phylum Actinomycetota; class Acidimicrobiia; order Acidimicrobiales; family Ilumatobacteraceae; genus Sva-07. The sequence goes on from CAVVZI010000019.1 coordinate 55,805, forward strand.
GGCGCGGTCGAGCAGCCACGCCGGTGCGACGACCATCGCGATCACGGGAACGAGCCGGTAGTCGCCGACGAGCTCGGGGATCAGGAAGATCGCCCCGACCGGCGAGCGGAGGCCGACCGTGAACCCGACCGCCATCGCCGCAACCATGCCGTTCCACGGATGGCTGACGTCGAGGCCCAGACCGTCGACGGCCAACAGGGTCAGCAGGCCGAATCCGGCCGACACCGTGATCGTCGGTGTCAGGACGCCGCCCGGTGCGCCGGCGCCCAGCGCCGACGTGGTGCCGATCAACTTGCCGACCGACAGCGCCAGCGCGAGAGCGACCGTCGACGAGATGGACGCGCCACGGAGGGCGTCCATGCCGTTGCCGGCGGCGAAGGGATAGATCGCCACACAGCCGCCGGCGATCACGCTCATGATGGCGATCACCAGCCACGGTCGAGCACCGGTGCGCCGGATGATCGCCCGGATGGTGATGTGGGTGCGCATCGCCAGCAGCAGCCGAGCGGTGAGCGCCGCAGGGACGAGGACCACGAGGCCGAGGCGGAGGACCGACCACCGCGAGCCCTGGATCGGCGGGAAGATCGCTTGCCCCCCGAGCCATGTCGCGGCGACGAGATGACCGCCGATCGCCCCGAGGATGACGAACCACAACGCGCGACGGCTGCGGCGGACGCCGAGGTGCTCCTCGACGTAGACGAACGCGGCGATCGGCGCGTGGTAGGCGCCGGCGAACGCCGCGGCGATCCCGGCCGCGGCCAACGTGTCGCCGCGCCCGCGTGCCCGTCGGCCGGCGATCGTGCCGAATGCGCCACCCGCCTCGATGATCGCCGACTCGCGTCCGATCGACACGAGTGCCGACGACACCACCCACGTCGCGGCCGCGCGCCAGGCCGTGGCCCTGACCGAGATGCGGCGCTCCTCGCCGCGCGCCGACGCGGCGAACGCCTCGACGCCCGTGCGGCCCGAAAATCGTCGCTCGACGAACCAGCCGACGGTCGCCGCCAACGCGACGGTCGTCGCCACCAGCGCGAACACGACGAGCCGCGGGAGTCGGCTGGCGGCGCCGGTCGTGGTCGAAGCGTCGGAGTACAGCTCGACCGCCCAGTGCAGCGAGTCGCGGTAGTAGTGGGCGAACATCGCCGCCGCGGTGACCACGGCGACCAGGAGGACGGCACTGACGACCGCGGGACGGTCCGGCCGGACGTCGTATCCCGAGGTCGGCACGGTGGCGCCGTCGGCTCCGTCCCGTTGAGCCGGCTCCACCGGATCCACCCTAGGCGTCCTGTCCGGGCGTCGGGCTCACGTCCGACTCACGTCCGGAGTAGTCAGCGCTCGGGCCACCCCGGGGCATACGTGCTGGTCGGCTCGATCGGGCCCTTGTCGGCGTGCCGGCGGAGTTCGAGCTTGCCGAGCTGGTTGCGGTGGACCTCGTCGGGACCGTCGGCGAGGCGGAGGAGGCGGGCGGTCGCGTACATCGCGGCGAGCCCGTAGTCGTTGTTCGTGCCGGCGCCGCCGAAGGCCTGGATCGCCCAGTCGACCACCTGGCACGCCATGTTCGGGGCGGCGATCTTGATCATCGCGATCTCGCGGCGCGCCTCCTTGTTGCCGACCGTGTCCATCAGGTGCGCGGTCTTCAGCGTCAGCAGCCGCGTCTGCTCGATGGCGATGCGGGCGTTGGCGATGCGTTCGAGGGTGACTCCCTGCTCGGCGACGGGTCGACCGAACGCCACCCGGTGCTGCGTGCGTCGACACATCATCTCCAAGGCACGTTCGGCCAGCCCGACGAGCCGCATGCAGTGGTGGATGCGGCCGGGGCCGAGCCGGCCCTGGGCGATCTCGAATCCGCGCCCCTCGCCGAGGAGGATGTTGGCGACCGGAACCCGGACGTCGGTGAACTGGACCTCCGACGCCCGGTCGGGCATCCCGTAGAAGTTGAACACCGGAAGCGGGTCGGATCACGTCGACACCGGGCGTGTCCTTCGGGACGAGGATCATCGACTGCTGGCGGTGGCGGTCGGTGTCGTCCGGATCGGACTTGCCCATGAAGATGATGATCTCGCAGCGCGGATGGGTGGCGTTCGTCGTGTACCACTTCCGGCCGTTGATCACGTACTCGTCGCCGTCACGGACGATCGAGCTCTCGATGTTGGTCGCGTCGCTCGAGGCGACCGCCGGCTCGGTCATCGCGAACGCCGACCGGATCTCGCCCGCCAGCAGCGGCGACAACCATCGTTCCTGCTGCTCGGGTGTGCCGTAGCGCGCGAGCACTTCCATGTTGCCGGTGTCCGGGGCGGCGCAGTTGAAGACCTCGGGCGCGAGGTGGGAACGGCCCATGACCTCGCACAGCGGCGCGTACTCCAGGTTCGTCAGCCCGGCACCATGCTCGCTTGCGGGGAGGAACAGATTCCAGAGCCCTGCCTGGCGGGCGAGCGGCTTGAGTTCCTCGACGACGGGCCAGACCGCCCACGGGCCCAACTCCATCGACTCGCCGAAGAACCGCGACTCGTTCGGGTACACGTGCTCGTCCATGAACGCTTCGAGCCGCTGGCGCAGCTCGCGTGTGCGTTCGTTCTCGTCGAAGTTCATCGGTGCTCCTCGTCGTTCGTCATCACGGCCCCCGGGTCCAGCGGCTGGCCGGCCATCGCCGGCTCCGCCGGTGCACCGGTCCGGAGCCGTTCGATCCAGCGACGGCGCCGCTCGATCTGCACGACCGAGATGGACTTCGCCATGTCGCTGTCGCCGCGCTCGAGAGCATCGAGCAACATCCGTTGATGGGTCAGCGCGATGTCGCGCCTCGAGGGTTCGGCGCTGAGCCACGCCCGACGCACGTTCTCACCACGCATCTGGAGGGCGCGGAGGATCGAGCTGAGGGTCTCGTTCCCGGTGGCGTCGTACACCAACGAACCGAACCGGTCGTGCAGCCGGGCGATCTCGTCGGGATCGGTGGCCTGGTCGAGCAGATCGATCACCGCGTGCATCTCCGTCAGTTGTTCGACCGTCACGCGTTGCGCGGCGAGCGCCGCCGCGGGTGGTTGCAGCAGTTGGCGGACCTCGACGACCTCGTCCAGATCCTTCGTCTGGATCAGTTCCAACGCGAACACCATGCCCGACAGCAACTCGCTGGGAGCCAGGCTGGTCACGTAGGTGCCGTCCCCGCGGCGGACGTCGAGCACGTTGATCTGGGAGAGCGCCCGTACCGCCTCGCGCAGCGAACCTCGCGACACGCCGAGCCGGTCGGCCAACTCCTGTTCGGGCGGCAACCGTTGACCGGGCGCGAGGTCGCCCGAGCGGATCATCGCCCGGATGCTCTCGATCGCCTTCGAGGTGACGCTCACCACAAACCTCCAATGTCTAGGGGACAGCCCGAACGGAAGGCCGGCACACCGTCGCCGGCCCCCGAGGACGGGAGGCCCATCGTTCACCAACTCCCGAGTTCGCAGTACGCAGGCATCGGCCGCCGCGCCGGCACGCCAAAACATCGGATGTCTGCAAACTAGTCTGGCACGGTGAACTCGCTGCTCCACGACCAGCCGCTGCTTCCTCACCTGATCATCCGCAGCCTCGACGCGCACGACGACGCACCCTGTATCCATCTGGCCGGACGGGTCGCGTCGTATGGCGAGATCCGACGACGGACGAGTCAGCTGATCCAGGCGCAACGGGCTCGCGGCGTGACCCGCGGGACACGCCTCGCCGTGCTGTCGAAGAACCGGCCCGAGGTGCTCACGAATCTGACGGCGTCGCTGATCAACGGCTGCGTGTTGACGCCGCTCCACCCGATGGGCTCGTTGTCCGACCATGCGTACGTGATCGGCGATGCCGAGATCGAATGTCTCGTGTTCGACACCGACAACTTCACCGCTCGTGCGGCGGAGCTCAAGGCCCAGTACCCGAACCTCACGCTGCTCGGCTTCGGACCCAACGACGCGGGCGACGACTACATGGCGCTCGCCGACCAGTTCGATCCGGCGCCCCTCGTCGCGCCCGACGTCGGGCTCGACGATCTGTGCACCGTCGTCTACACCGGCGGCACCACCGGCCGGCCCAAGGGCGTGCTGATGACCCATCGCGTCTGGCAGGCGATGACGTGGATCCAGATGGCCGAATGGGAATTCCCCGACGACCTGCGGATCGCGATCGCGACGCCGCTGTCGCATGCGGCGATGTCGCTCGTGGCGCCCGTGCTGCTGTCGGGCGGTGCGTTCTACGTGATGGAGGCCTTCGACCCGGACGGGTTCTTCGACCTCGTCGAGGAGCATCGCATCACGGCGACGCTGATCGTCCCGGTGATGTTGTACGCGCTGCAGGGTCACCCGCGGTACGAGACCGCCGACATGTCGTCGATGGAGACCATCTTCTACGGGGCGTCGCCGATGAGCCCGGCCAAACTCGCGCAGGCGATCGAGCACTGGGGTCCGATCTTCTTCCAGTTCTTCGGGCAGACCGAGGCGCCGATGGTGATCACCCATCTGAAGAAGGGCGAGCACGACGTCGCCCATCCCGAACGCCTCGCGTCCTGTGGGCGTCCCGTGCCGTGGATGCACGTGGCCCTGCTCGACAGCGACAACCGGCCGGTCGGTCCGGACGAGTCGGGTGAGATCTGCACCCGAGGTCCGTTGGTGATGACCGGCTACAAGGATCTGCCCGACGAGACCGCGGAGGCGCTGGCGGGGGACTGGTTGCACACCGGTGACGTCGGCCGCTTCGACGACGACGGCTACCTCTACATCGTCGACCGCACCAAGGACATGGTGATCACCGGCGGCTTCAACGTGTTCCCCCGCGAGGTCGAAGACGTGATCTCGACCCATCCTGCGGTCAGCATGGTGATGGTCATCGGTGTCCCCGACGACAAGTGGGGCGAAGCGGTGAAGGCGGTCGTCGTGCTGCAGCCCGGTCACGAACCCTCCGATGCGCTCACCCACGAACTGCAACAGCTGGTGAAGGACGTCAAGGGTTCGCAGCAGTCGCCGAAGTCCGTCGACTTCGTCGACGCGCTCCCGCTCACACCGGTCGGCAAACCCGACAAGAAAGCGGTGCGGGCGAGGTACTGGGACGACGCCGACCGAGCGGTGTCGTAAGGACGATCGAGCCGATCGGGCCGGCGATGAAGCCGGCCCGATCGGCGCAACGTGTTCGATCAGTCGGGGGCCTTGCCGGTGGCGAGGTCGCTGACGTCTTCGAACTCGGTCGTCAGTGGCACGACCTTGCCGTTGTCCAACTTGCTCAGGATGACGCTGCGGTTGAACAGCCGGTTGTAGCCCTCGAGCCCGTCGGTCCACTCCTTGGTGAAGTCGAGCACGGGGACCATGCCGTTCAGGTCGAGCGCGGTGGTCGTGTTCGCCGCGTCGTAGAACGACTCGGCCGTGATGTCACCGTCGATCGTCTCGGCGATCTGGGTGAACCCGACGAAGGCCGCCCACGTGCCCATGCCGCCGAGCGAGTTGTAGTCGTTTCCGTCATCGATGAGCCCCGATTCGTCGAGTGCGGCGCGGTACTCGTCCCACGGCGCGGTCGACAGGTCGGGGTACATGCCGACGATGATGTTGCCGTCGGTGGCCTCCTCGTTGCCCTTTGCCGAGACCTCGTTCAGGTTCCCCTGCGGGCCGTACTGCTGGGCGTCGGTCCCCGACTGGCCCCACGCGGTGTTCCACGTGATGAACGGCGTCTCGGAGATGATGCTGATCACGCAGTCGGCGTCGGTCGTGGCCTGGGCCACCTCGGCGGAGTAGTCCTGCGCCGTCGGCGGGAGGATGATCACGTCACCGAACTCCCGGCCGTATGCCGACATGGCGTTCTCCATCGGCGGGATGAAGATCTGCGCACCGTCGATGATGACGGCGTTGATGTTCTCGCACCCGTCCTCGACCGCCTGTTGCACCGCACCGACCGCATACATCGGCTGGTTGCCGATGTTGAACGAGTACGGACTGGTCAGCTCGGACGGAGTGATCGGACAGCACGCCCCGAACCAGGTGATGCTGGATTCGGAGATCACCGGGACGATCGACTCGGCGAAGTACGTGAACGAGCCGACGATCGACACCATGTCCTCGTCGACCGCTTGGCGGGCGCACGTGGTGGCGACGGCCGGATCGAACTGCTCGTCGCACACGGTCACGTCGAGCGGACGACCGGCGATCCCGCCGCGGGCGTTGATGTAGTCCTCGTACAGCTTGGCGGTGTTGGCGATGTTCTCGTAGGTCGGTCCGGCGGCGTTGAGCGTCGTCACCGTCATGACCTTGAGCGGCTCACCGGTCGGCGCCGCTCCGGTGCCTTCGGTGGCGGAGTCGACCGTGCTGTCGGCTGGTGCGCCGCTGTCGGCGGGTGCCGCGCTGTCCGCTGGTGCCGCGCTGTCGGCTGGTGCGGCGCTGTCGGCAGGTGCCGCGCTGTCCGCCGGTGCACCGCTCGTGGCGGAGTCACCGTCGTCGCTGCCACACGCCGCGAAGGCCAGGCCGGCGACGGTGAGCAGCACGAACGCGCGTCTCCACGAACGCCCCGTCGCAATCGGACGCGGCTGTTTCGAAGTTGACATCATTTCCCCCATTGCAGATATCGCGGGCGCCGGACGCGCACCGACTTCGACGTAATAGCACAATACATCCGATGTTCGAGACCCGGAGCGGGGAGGTCCCTGATCGGCTCCTCGCCGATCCGACGGCACCGTCATCGGTCTGTGAGCGTGTTGCAGCGCCACTTTCCCGTCTCCGGTAACGAGGCCACGACCGCGAGAGGATATGGTCCGGAACGCGCTGACCGCTCTGATGTTTCGCGACATCGAGCGGAGGGATTCGTGAGAGGGGGACGATGAACGAAGTCATCAGATTCGCATTGCTGGGCCTCGGAGTGGGGGCCCTCTACGCGCTCGCGTCCCAGGGCCTGATCGTGATCTACCGCGGTACCGGCGTGCTGAACTTCTCACTCGGAGCGACCGCGATCGCCGGCGTGTTCATGCAATTCGAGCTGCAGAACGAAGCCGGCTGGCCGTTCCTGTTGTCGGCCGTGGCCGGCATCGCCTGGTCGGCGTTCCTCGGGGCGCTCACCCACTGGGTGGTCATGCGGCCCCTGCGGCGGGCGAGCTCACTGGTACGTGTGATCGCGACGCTCGGCGTGCTCATCACGATCCAGGCGGCCGTCGTGCTCCGCTACGGATCCAACCCACGTCAGGTCGAGAGTTGGCTGCCGACCGATCGGGTGACGCTGTGGAGTGACGTCGGCATCACGGCCGACCGTTTGATCCTGCTCGGCATCGGCTGCGCGTCCGCGTTCGGTCTCTGGCTGCTCTACCGCTCGAGTCAGTTCGGCCTCGCCACCGAGGCAGTCTCGGAGAGCGAACGGTCGGCGTCGGCGATCGGTCTGTCGCCCAACCGGATCGCCCTGCAGAACTGGGCGTTGGGTTCGGCCATCGCCGCCGCAGCCGGGATCCTCGTCGTCCCGATCATCACGTTGCAGGTGACGGCGATGACCGCCCTGATCCTCGCCGCGATGGCCGCCGCACTGGTCGGCGACTTCCGATCCTTCCCGATCGCCACCGCCGCCGGTTTCGCGATCGGCATCGGTCAGGCCTTGGTCGGACGTTTCGGGAATCAGGAGGGCCTCGGGGCGTCGCTCCCGTTCCTCGTGATCATCGTCGTCCTCGTGTTCCGCGGCCGGTCGCTGCCGCTGCGTGACCACTTTCTCCAACAGCTGCCCATGGTCGGCAACGGTCGGATCAGGTGGTCCTGGGCGCTTTTCGCCTGCGGCGCGGTCGTGTTCATCATGGTGACGAAGGAGACGAAGTGGGTCGATGCGATCACCGTCTCGCTGGGGGTCGCGATCGTCCTGTTGTCGATCGTGGTGCTCACCGGGTACGCCGGTCAGCTGTCGCTCGCCCAGTACTCGATCGCCGGCTTCGGCGCGTTCGTCGCCGGTCGTCTCGTCGCCGTGTTCGACATCCCGTTCGTGCTCGGACTGCTGGCCGGCGTCGCCGCCGCGGTACCGCTCGGGCTGATCTTCGGGCTCCCCGCCGTGCGGACGCGCGGCATCAACCTGGCCATCGTCACCCTCGGGCTCGGCAGCACGATCGAACTGATGCTGCTCAAGAACCGCAACTACACGGGCGGGGTGCAGGGCACGCAGGTCGGCAACCCCGATCTGTTCGGCTACGAAATCGGCTCGATCACGTTTCCCGAGCGGTACGGCATCTTCACGCTGGCGATGCTGATGCTGGCGGCGGTGGTCGTCGCCAACGTCCGTCGCGGGCGCAGCGGTCGCCGTCTGATCGCCGTGCGGACGAACGAACGCGCCGCGGCAGCGCTCGGCATCAACGTGATGGTCGCCAAGCTGTTCGCGTTCTCGTTCGCCTCGGCGATCGCCGCCCTCGGTGGCATCGTGTTGGCGTTCCGGCTGAGCTCGATCAGCTACGGGTCGTTCAGCAACTTCACGTCGATCACCTACGTCGGTCTGGCGTTGCTCGGCGGCGTCGGCCAGTTGCTCGGCGCGGTCGTCGGCTCGACCCTCGCCACCGCCGGGATCACCCAGGAGATCCTCGAGACGACGTGGGAAGGCGTCGGCAAGTGGATCCAGCTGATCAGCGGCGTCGGCATCCTGCTCACGCTGGTGATCTACAAGGACGGCATCGCCGCGGTGTGGCTGCGGATGTCGCGGGAGATCAAGAAGACCCGGAAGTGGAGCCAGCCGTACACGATCGAACTCGCCGACGTCGCCGACATGTCGACCGAACACGATCGCAAGGAGCGGGTGCCCGCCCGCACGCTGGCGGTCGATTCGCTGACGGTGCGCTACGGCACGGTCGTGGCCGTCAACGACGTCAGTTTCCGGCTCGAGCCCGGCAGGGTCACCGGCCTGATCGGACCGAACGGAGCCGGCAAGACCTCGCTCATCGACGCCGTCAGTGGGTTCGCCCCGTCACAGGGCAAGGTCCTGCTCGACGACGTCGACCTCTCGAAGCGGCCGGCGATGCGCCGTGCCCGCGCCGGCGTCGCCCGGTCGTTCCAGTCGCTCGAGCTGTTCGAGGACTCGACCGTGTTCGAGAACCTCAGCGTCGCCGCCGATCCCCAGGACCTGCGCTCGTACTTCCTCGACCTGATCTGGCCGGTCAATCCGAAGCTCCGCCCCGAGGTCGTGCGCGCCATCACCGAGTTCGACCTCGACCAGGATCTCCACCGCGACGTGCACGACCTCTCGTACGGCAAACGGCGACTCCTCGCCATCGCCAGGGCGGTGGCGATGCACCCGAGTGTGCTGCTGCTCGACGAGCCCGCCGCCGGCCTGAGTTCCTCCGAGAGCGTGGAACTGGCGCGGGTGGTGCGCCGCCTCGCCGACGACTGGGGCATGGCGATCCTGGTGGTCGAGCACGACATGAACTTCGTCATGGGCGTGTGCGACCAGGTGATCGTCCTCGACTTCGGCAAGCTGATCTCGGCCGGATCGCCCGAGCACGTCCGCAACGATCCGGCGGTCGTCGCGGCGTACCTCGGCACCGAGACCGACGAGCAGCTCGAGGCGGAGAGCCTCGACGCGTCGGAGTCGTCGCCGGCATCGGTCGGTGCCTCTGTACCGGGCGTGGGAGGTGCGTCATGAGGGCGCCCCTGATGGAGACGCGCAACCTCAAGGCCGGATACCTGGGCCGGGAAGTGGTGCGGGCGGTCAACCTCTCGGTCCGCAAAGGTGAAGTCGTCTGCCTGCTCGGGCCGAACGGCGCGGGCAAGTCGACGACGCTCCTGACGATCGCCGGCGAGCTGGCACCCGTCGACGGCATCGTGCTGTTCAACAACGTGCCGACGTTCACCCTGATGGACAAGCGGGTGCGCGACGGTGGTATCGGCCTGATCACCGAGGACCGGTTGGTGTTCACGAAGATGTCGGCCCGCGACAACCTGCGCCTCGGCGGTGGTTCGGTCGAAGGGGCGCTGGCACTGTTCCCCGAGCTGGAACCGCGGCTGTCGGTGCGGGGCGGGATGCTGTCGGGCGGCGAGCAGCAGATGTTGGCGTTGGCCCGCGCGCTGAGCCGTAACCCGTCGATCCTGCTCGCCGACGAGCTGTCGCTCGGGCTCGCCCCGAAGATCGTCGACCGGCTCCTCGGCGCGGTCCGCACGGCGGCCGACGAGCGCGGCACCGGTGCCCTGATCGTCGAGCAGCACGCCCACAAGGCGTTGAAGTACGCCGACCGGATGTACCTGATGGCGCGCGGTCAGATCCTGCTCGAGCTCTCCGCCGACGAGGCGTTGCGCCGCATGGACGAGATCGAGGACGCCTACCTGCGCGGCACGTCGGAGACCGAGGAAGACCACATCGAACGGCTGCGCCAGAAGAACAAGCGCAAGGCGTGGAAGCGCCAGCGGGTTCGCGAGCGCGAGTTGGAACGGCTGACCGGGAAGATCACATCCACCAGGAAGGCGGAAGACGATGACCTGTACTTCGAGAAGGAGCGCCGCTTGCGTTCCTTTGCCAAGCGCGTGAGGAGGTAGCCGACCATGGGTTACAGAACCGCAGAACTACCCCCCGTCGAGCTCGACGAGTTCGGCAAGATGCCGTTCTTCGAGCGGATGAAGATGCTGCAGCTCCACTGGGTGCAGTACGGCTTCGGCACACCGAAGCAGACGATCAACTTCTACGTGTGGAAGATCTTCTTCTACGCGCTGTTCGGGTTGATCATCTGTGGCGCCTTCACGAAGGGGCTCGAGTTCGACAACATCGCCGGCTGGTGGGACGAGCCGATCCTCTACCAGAAGCTGATGGTGTGGACGATCCTGCTGGAGATCCTCGGCCTGGCCGCCACCTGCGGTCCGCTGGCGTTCCACTTCGATCCGCCGATCGGTGGCGTCCTGTACTGGTGGCAGAACGACACGATCCGGGTCCCGCCGTACCCGAACCACGTCCCGTTCACCAAGGGCAACCGGCGCACGCCGTGGGACACCGGCCTCTACAAGCTGATCGTGTTCTGGCTGGTGATGATGCTGTTCCTGTCGGGCGAGCAGGTCGATGGGCTGCCCGCCGGCTCGGCCGGCGTGATGCCGCAATGGGCGCTCGTCACCTACTGCTGCCTGATCATCCTGATGGGGCTCCGGGACAAGATCGTGTTCCTGTCGGCGCGCTCCGAGCAGTACGTCCCGACGATGCTCTACTTCGGCCTGTTCACCAACTTCGTCGACATGGTCGTCGCCGCCAAGATCTGCATCGTCGTGATCTGGATGGGCGCCGGCTTCTCCAAGCTGCAGCACGGCTTCTCGTCGACGGTGGCGATCATGGTCCAGAACACGCCGTGGATGGTGTCGCAGAAGTTCCGCAAGGCGACGGTCAAGGACTACCCGAACGACATCCGGCCGTCGAGGGTCACCCACCTGTTGGCGCACATCGGCGGCACCACCTGCGAGTTGGTGATGCCGCTCGTGCTGCTGTTCTCACCGTGGCCATGGCTGACGTGGATCGCGGTCATCTCGATCTGGATGTTGCACACGTTCATCATCTCGACCATCCCGATCGCGGTGCCGCTGGAGTGGAACGTGTTCTTCATGTTCGTCGTCGCCTTCCTGTTCCTCAACTTCCCACCCGGGCGAGGGCTACGCGGTCAGCGACATGAATCCGTGGCTGCTGGCGATCGTCGTGACCGTGGCACTGTTCCCGATCGTTCTCGGCGCACTGCGACCCCAGTACGTGTCGTTCCTCGTGGGCATGAAGCAGTACGCCGGCAACTGGGCGTCGGGCTCGTTCTCGTTCCGCAACAAGGAGATGGAGGACCGGATCAACGAGCGGATCGTGAAGGCCGCCGACAACCAGATCGACCAGCTCGACCCGCTGTTCGGCAACGAGATCTCCGAGATCTTCGTCCAGAAGGCGGTCGCGTTCCGCATGATGCACCCGATGGGCCGCATGCACATGTCCCTCCTGATGCGCCACACCCCTGGGCTCGACGACCGGATCCAGCGGGAGGGCGAGTTCGTGAGCAACGTCCTCACCGGTTGGAACTTCGGCGACGGTCACTGCCTCGACGAGCGCCTGATCGAGGCGCTGCAGGAGCGGTGCCAGTACGAACCGGGCGACGTGGTCGTCGCCTGGACCGAGTCGCAGCCCGCCTTCACCAAGAAGGTTCAATACCGCGTGATCGACGCCGCGCTCGGCACCGTCGAGAAGGGCTGGTACCACAACGACGACGCGTACAACGAGCAGCCGTGGCTGCCCAACGGCCCGATCCCGCACACGGTCACGTGGACCCTTCCCGGGTACGTCGCGCCGGGCGTCCCGTGCCCCGGCAGCGGCGGCCGGGTGTGACGATCCCCCGGTCGACCATCACCACCACCACCACCGCCACCACAACCGGCGAACGCGTGAACATGGTGCGGCCCATGTGCGCATTTTGTTCACGCATTGGTCGGTCGGCGATGGTGACCGCACGCCCGGGGACACGTTGACGTCGGCGATCGTCGTCGGCAGCGGGCCGAACGGGCTCGCCGCCGCGGCGCGGCTCGCCCGCGCCGGTCTCGAGGTGACCGTGCTCGAGGCCAGCGAAACGATCGGCGGTGGGACGCGCAGCTCGGAGATGATCGTCCCCGGCCTGATCCACGATCACTGCTCGGCCGTGCATCCGATGGTGGCGGCGTCACCGGTCGTGGCCGATCTCGACCTGGCGTCCGAAGGCCTCACCTGGCTGCAGCCCGAGGTCGACTGTGTCCATCCGCTCGACGACGGTTCGGCCGGCGTCATGTACCGATCGATCGACCGGACCGCCGATGAATTCGGCGCCGACGGTCCGCGGTGGCGTCGTGTGTTCGAACAGCCGGCCACCCACTTCGACGATCTGTTCGCCGACGCCTCCCAGCCGGTGCTGCGCATTCCCCGGCATCCGCTGACGTTGGCGCGCTTCGGTGCCGGCGCGCTCCTGCCGGCGACCGCGACCGGGCGGGTGTGGAAGACCGAGCAGGCCAAGGCGCTCTGGGCCGGCGTGGCGGCGCACGCCTTCTCCCGCCTCGACCGGCCGATGACCAGCGCGGTCGGGCTGACGCTGATCGCCGCCTGCCACGCGACGGGTTGGGTCGTGGCGGAGGGTGGATCGCAGGCGATCGCCGACGCCCTCGTGGCCGTCATCGAACGCCACGGCGGCACGATCGAGACCGGCGTGCGCGTGACCTCGGCCGACGACCTCCCACCGAGTGACGTGCTTGATGCTCGACGTGTCGCCGTCGATCGCCGCCGACATCCTCGGCGACCGGCTCCCGGATCGCGTCGCTCGTTCGTACCGCCGGTTCCGGCACGGGCCGGGCGCGTTCAAGGTCGACTTCGCGATCGACGGCGACGTGCCGTGGACGGCTCCTGCCGCCCGTCAGGCCGGCACGGTCCATCTCGGCGGTGACCTCGACGAGGTCGTCGCCAACGAGCAGGCGGTCCACCGCGGAGCGATGCCGGAACGGCCGTTCATGCTCGTCGGACAGCAGTACCTCGCCGACCCGACACGGTCGGCCGGCAACGTCAATCCGCTGTGGACGTACGCCCACGTCCCGAACGGCTACACGGGCGACGCCACCGAGGCGATCGTCGCTCAGATCGAACGATTCGCCCCCGGCTTCCGCGAGCGGATCGTCGGCACCGCGGTGCGCTCGACGACCGAGATGTCGGTCTACAACTCGAACTACGTCGGCGGCGACATCATCGGCGGCGCGTCCTCGCTGACCCAGCTGTTGTTCCGACCACGCTTCGCGATCGACCCGTACTTCACCGGCATCCCGGGTACGTATCTGTGCTCGGCGTCCACACCGCCGGGAGCGGGCGCGCACGGCATGTGCGGCGCGAACGCCGCCGATCGCGCGCTGGCAAGGCTCGGCTCGCGAGTTGGATCTTGAAATCCGTTCGACGCCTTGTCGACAATTGAAGTACCGACGTCAGGAAGGAACTGCCAGATGGAACAAGAGCCTCAACCTGCTGCCCGACGCGGAGCGAGCCGAGACGGGCTCGCCGCGCTCGCCATCGTGTTGCTGGCCGCGGCGCTGATCGCCGTCGTCATCAACAACATCGTGTAGGCACCCCGCCTCGCCCTCGTTCGGCGGCGCCTACGGGCTGACGATCTCGAGTTCGGCGACGTCGCGTTCGGCGGGCTCGGTGCCCGGCGATCCGTACCACCACGAATGGCGGAGTCGACCGGGCGCGGGAACCGACACCACCACCTTCATCGGATATGGCACCGGCGCATCGCCCGGTTCGAACACTCCTGGCTCGGTCTCATGAAGGATCGTGATCGCCTGCCCGTGGGTGTGGGCGATCACCATGACCGTCGTGCCGTCGTCGGCCGTGCCGATCACGGTGTGCTCGAGGTGGCCGAGGACGGGACCTGGCGCGAGGCCGTTGAGGATCTCGTAGTCGAGACTCACCCCGGCACCGCCCGGCAACCGGGCGACGACGATGCGCGCGGCCCCGACCAGATCGCTTCTCATCACGGTGTCCCGGCCGACGTAGAGGCCGGTGTTCGCGAGCAGGTCAGCGACGATCCCCATGACGGAAAGCTAGTTCGACGGAGGGTTCGGGCCGTTCAGTCGAGATCGATGCCGTGGGTCGTGCGGAGGTGGGAGATGTCACCGTGGTGGTCGCCGGTCGTCGCCGTTCCCTCTCGTTCGAACATGAGGATCCGCGTTCCCTCGGCGGCGTGGGGGAAGTGCTCGACCCCGCGCGGCACGGTGAAGATGTCGCCCGGCTCGAGCACCACGGTGTCGTCGCGCATCTCGATCGTGAACCGCCCGGACAGGCACATGAAGAACTCGTCGGTGTCAGCGTGCGAGTGCCAGGCGTGGTCGCCTTCGACCTTCGCGATCCGCACGTCGTAGTCGTTGATCCGGGCGACGACCCGCGGCGCCCATCGCTCGTCGAATCGGTCGAAGGCTCCATCGAGATTGACCGGCGTCCCCATTCCCCCATGGTATTGCGGGCACCGCGCCCGACGTCACGGGCCAGCGCCGGCGGCCCAGCCGGTCACGCCGACGATGCGCAGCACCAGCACCCGGACGAAGGGCTGATCGCGGTACTGCGGATAGCGCCCCGCCAACCCGGTGGCCAGGGCCGCCGCCCGGGCGGCGTCGGCGTCGCCGTCCCATCGCAGTTCGGCGCGCACCCACCACAGCCGCGACCAGTCCTCGGGCGTCCCAGTGCTCGACGAGCAAGGTGGCCCGCGGATCGGCCTCGAGGTTCCGCTCCCGCTGCAGCCGCAACGACGCCTTCGGTTTCACCACGTCGACCGGTACGCCGACGTGTCCGTCGTCCACGACGTAGGCGACCGGCACGGCGTCGACGCCCCGCTCGGTGTGCACCGTGCACAGGATCCCGTGGTCGTGCGCCGCGAGCCGGGCCCGCGCCGCGTCCTCGGCGAGCCTCATCGCGCGGGACCGGTTGCGGTGGACATGAGCGGGTGACGTTTCGCGCGTGATGGTACGCCGGTGGAGGACGGATCTCGGCCCTCCGAGACCGCCGGTAACCGATCTCGGCCGGCGGTGTCACTCGGTGAAGCCGAGGTCCTCGATCAGCTCACCGATGAACACCGGCGGGTACACGTCGAGCCCGACCTCGTCGAGCAGCGTGTGCATGTCGACACTCGGTAGGTAGGTGCGCGCGGCCTCCGCGGAATCGAAGTCGAGTTCCACCATCACCTCGTTCGGGTCGTCGGTCGACCGGTACGCGGACCGACGCACCAGGCCCGAGCGCGTCGGGCGCGGGTACCGGCGCAGCAACGCCTCCCAGGCCGAATAGTCGGCAACTCGATGGATGATCGTCATGCGGTAGGTCATCAACGGAACTCCTCGAGTTGTCGGTCCGGCGGTGGTTGAGCGGTCGCGACCATCCGCAGGATCGTCGGGCGGCACTTGGAGCAGTCGCTGCCGGCACCGCATGCCGACGTGACGTCCCGGACGGTCCTGGCCCCCTCGTTCACGACCCGCGCGATCGTGCCGCTCGTGACGCCCCGGCACAGGCACACCCACATGCGCCGAACGTACCGCCGATCCGTGCGCCCGAAAAGATCGCCGTGCGAGCGTGACGCTCAGCGCTTGTAGACCTGGCCGTCCTTCATCACGAACTTCACGCGTTGGGTCACGGTGATGTCGGTGAGCGGGTCGCCCGGCACGCCGACGATGTCGGCGAGCATCTCGGGGGCGATGCGGCCGAGGTCGGGGGCGTCGATCAGCTCGGCGCTCACCGTCGTCGCGGCGCGGATCGCCTGCAGCGGCGTCATGCCGCGCTTGACGAGCACGACCAGCTCCTCGGCGTTGCGACCGTGCCAGATCGCCGGGGCGTCGCTGCCAGACGCGATCTTCACCCCGGCGGCGATCGCCTTGCTGAGCGACTCCTTCGCCTTCGGGAACACGTCGGCGGCCTTCGCCTGCAGCGCCGGCGGGTGCGCCGACACGTCCCAGTTCTCCGTGAGCGCCGTGGTCGAGACCAGGAAGGTCCCCGCCTCGACCATCCGGGCGATCGTCTCGTCACCGATCATGAACCCGTGCTCGATGCAGTCGATCCCGGCGTCGAGCGCGGCGTTGACCGCGGTGTCGCCGTGCGCGTGGGTGGCCACCTTGAGCCCGCGTCGGTGCGCCTCCTCGGCGATCGCCGAGAGTTCCGCGGTCGAGTACTGCTGCGCTCCGGGAGGACCGGTCGGCGAGATCACACCACCCGAACCGCAGCACTTGATGACCTGGGCGCCGTACTTGATCTGGTAGCGCACGGCCTTGCGGACCTCGTCGACCCCGTCGGCGATGCCTTCCTCGACCGACAGCGGCATGATGTGCGGCGAGAGGGACGATTGCGCGCTCGGGTCGAGGTGGCCGCCCGTCGGGACGATCGCGTGACCGGCGGGCACGACGCGACAGCCCTCCACCCAGCCGGCGTCGATGGCCTCCGACAGCGCGACGTCGAGCAGGTAGCCACCCGTCTTCACGAACAGCCCGAGGTTGCGCACGGTCGTGAATCCGGCGAGCAACGTGCGCCGGGCGTTGGCCGCGCCGCGCAGCGTCATCTTCACCGGGTTGGTCCGCACCGGATCGTTGAGGCCGGCGCCGGGACCGCCGAGCACGAGGTCGACCTCCATGTCCATCAGACCCGGGATGAGGGTCAGCTCCGGCAGCTCGATCAGCTCGTCGGCGTTGTCGGCCAGGGACGACTCGCTCCCGACGGCCGTGATCCGGTTCCCCTCCACCCGGACGTAGCCCGACTCGATCACGTCGCCGGTGTCGACGTCGAGAACGCCGGCCGCATGGAGAACGGTCACCGTGGATTCGGGCATGAGTGGTCCTTTCGACTGTGCGACGCGGGCCGCTCTGGCGCGCGCCTTCTGATCAGAGGTCGTCGTACTCGACGGCGACCTCGGGCCCCAACGGCAGAGACTGGCACGTCAGCACCCACCCCTCGGCCACTTCGTCGGGTGTGAGCGCGTTGTTCACCCGCATCGTGACCGACCCGGTGGTCACGAGTGCCATGCACGTCGCGCAGTTGCCCTGCTCGCACGAGTACGGCGGGTTGAGCGAGGCCCGGCGGGCGGCGTCGAGCACGGTGTCGCCGGGAACGTGTTCGAGCACGTGGCGCTTGCGCTTGATCGTGATGGTCAGCTGGGTCGGACCGGCGTCGGCGCTCGCGGCTCGTCATCGGCCGGTTCGTCGTCCGCGTCGCCCGGGAGATCGATCGTCGCGTTCAGGAAGCGTTCGATGGCGATGCGATCGGCCGGAACGCCGGCGGTGGCCGCGCCCTGCCTCGACCAGATCCATGAACGGGGTCGGACCACAGATGAAGACGTGGGCGTCGGTCCCGCCGGTGTCGGCGAGGAACGACGTGATGTCGTCGGCCGACACGTACCCGGTCTGGGCGTCGAGATGGTGGTGCACGGTCAAACGGTCGGGGTGCGCGGCAGCGAGCTCGTCGATGGCGGCGCGGAAGATGACGGACGCCTCGTCGCGGTTGGCATAGAACAGCCGGACGGGCCGTGTGCCGCGGTGGAGTGCCTGCTTGACGATCGAGAACACCGGCGTGACCCCGCTGCCGCCACAGAAGGCGACGATCGGACCGTCGTCGCCGGGGTGTTCGCAGAACACGCCGGCCGGGGGCATCATCTCGAGTTCGTCGCCGGCCGCCACGTGGTCGTGGAGCCAGTTCGACATCACACCGCCGGGCACGCGCTTCACCGTGACGGCGAGCCGGTCGTCGATGGCCGGGGCGCTCGACATCGAGTAGCAGCGCATCACGTCGTCGCCGCCGATGTTGGCGCGGACCGTGCAGAACTGCCCGGGCTCGTAGTGATAGAGGTCGGCGAGCGACTCCGGCACGTCCATCACGAACGTGCGCGTGTCGGCGGTCTCCTCGACGACGTCGAGCACCGTCAGCGCGTGGTACGAGTGGCGTCGGATGGTGTCGAGTTGGTTCGTCGACGGCATCGCACGGCCTCCTCTCGTGAGCTCTGCTGGCGGATACGTTACTATACGAGAACGCGAATGTAATTCTCGCACGCCCCTGGCTTCACCGGGATGTCGCGGCGCGACGGCGGTAGGCCGACGGCGCCTCGCCCGCGTGGCGGGTGAACGACCGGGCGAACGCGCTCACGTTGTCGAAGCCGACCGCGAGCGACACGTCGAGGACCGTGCGACCCGGCTCGGTGAGCAACGCCATGCTCCGCAGGATCCGCGCCTGCGTGAGGTACGACCGCCACGACATGTCGAGCCGCGCCGCGAAACGCCGACGGAGGGTCCGCTCCGATACGCCGATCGCCGCGCACGTCGCCCCGAGCGTGGCCGTCGCCAGGTGTCGCTGGGTGTAGTCGATCGCCGCGGCCACGACCGGATCGTCGGAGGTGGGCAGACCGCGGCCCGACTCGTGGCGCAGCTCGTCGCCGACGAGGTGGCCGAGCGTGCGGAAGAAGTCGTCGGCGGCCGGATCGGTCTCGCGACGGGTGATCGGCCAGCGCACGGCGTGCATCACCATCTCCCGGATCAGCGGTGACGCGGTGAGGATGCGGACGCGGTCGCCCGCGGCCGGCACCAGCGACGGATCGAACAGCACCGAGATCGTCGTGACGGCCGCGTGCAGGGTGGCCTGGTGCGTGCACCCGGCAGGGATCCACGCCGCCTGGTGCGGGGGGAGCAGGTATGTGCCGTCGGACGTCTCCACCTCGACCGCGCCGTGGACGGCGTATTCGATCTGGTGGAGGTCGTGGTGGTGATACCCCGTGGTCAGCCGCTCGCCCTCGTAGACCAGGCTGCCGCACGTCGCCCGGCCGCCGTCGCGCAGGTCGATCCAGCCCAGACCGGCCGCGCCGAGTTCGGCCGATCGGGCATGATCTTTGACCGATTGTGCAGAGACGGTCATACGTCGAACAGGATAGAAGAGAGTCATGAATATTGACGATCTTGTCCTGGTGAGCATCGATGACCACGTGGTCGAGCCGCCCAACATGTTCGACGGCCGCCTGCCCGCCAAGTACGTCGATGACGCACCGCGGGTCGTGAAGGACGACAACGGCGTGGACCGCTGGATGTATCGCGGCAACCAGACCGGCGTCGTCGGCCTCAACGCCGTCGTGTCGTGGCCGAAGACCGAGTGGGGCTTCGACCCGACCGGCTTCGACGAGATGCGCCCCGGCTCGTACGACATCCACGCCCGCGTGCGCGACATGGACGTCAACGGCATCACGGCATCGATGTGCTTTCCCACGTTCGCCGGCTTCAGCGCCGGCCATTTCCGCCACGTCCAGGACGAGACGACGAACGCCATGATCCGGGCGTACAACGACTGGCACATCGAGGACTGGTGCGGGGCCTATCCCGACCGCTTCCTGCCACTGGCGATCGTGCCGAGCTGGGATCCCGTCGAGGCCGTCGCCGAGATCAAGCGCGTCGCCGCCAAAGGTGCGAAGGCGATCACGCTGCCCGAGCTCCCGCACATCGACGGTCTGCCCAGCTATCACAACATGGATCACTGGGGCCCGATCTTCGAAGCGATGATCGACAACGGCCTCGTGATGTGTCTGCACATCGGCCAGGGGTTCGCCGCCCTGCAGCTGGCCCCCGACGGCCCGGTCGACAACCTGATGATCATGGCCTGCCAGATCTCGATGCTCGGCGCGCAGGACCTCCTGTGGGGGCCGGCGTTCCGCAAGTACCCCGGACTCAAGGTGGCGTTCTCCGAAGGCGGCATCGGGTGGCTGCCGTTCTACCTCGACCGCTGCGACCGGCACTTCACGAACCAGGTGTGGCTGCACGGCGAGGACGACTTCGGCGGCAAGCTGCCGAGCGAGGTGTTCCGCGAGCACGCCCTGGCCTGCTACGTGACCGACCCGACGTCGCTCGGCCTGCGCAACGAGATCGGCATCGACATCATCGCCTGGGAGTGCGACTACCCGCACTCCGACTCGATCTGGCCCGACGCCCCGGAGAAGATGCTCGGCGAACTGAACGCGGTCGGCGCGACCGACGAGGAGATCGACAAGATCAGCTGGCAGAACGCCTGCCGCTTCTTCGACTGGGATCCGTTCCAGAAGGGGAGCCGCGCCGAGCACACGGTCGGCGCGCTGCGTGCCCGGGCGACCGATGTCGACGTGTCGACGACCACCCGCAAGGAGTACGCCGAGCGCTACGCGCTCGCCCACTCGAGCTGAGCGAGGTCCCGCCGGAGGGTTGCCGACGGCGGAACCAGGTTCTCTCGAGTCGAGAAGCAGCCGGAGCGATGCTTCCGGATCACGCGATCACCATTTCCGTCCCATTAGTCTCGTTGTATGTCGAACGCGGCCACCGATGGCGACCCCCAGACACTCGATGATGCGGAATCGAACGACGCCGTCTGGCGTGATCGTGCCATCGAGCGCTCGACCCGCGCCGGCGCGTGAGCGCGCGGCCGTGCGGGTGCAGCAGTTCCTGAACGCGGCTCGCGAGATCATCGCCGAGAAGGGCTCGACCGAGTTCACCGTGCAGGAGGTGGTCGATCGCTCGAAGCAGTCGTTGCGCAGCTTCTACCAGTACTTCGACGGCAAGCACGAGCTCCTGCTCGCCCTGTTCGAAGAGGAGATGGGCGAGGCGGTCGCCCGGGTGAAGCGGGTCACCGTCGACGGCGATCCACTCGATCGTCTGGAGCAGACGGTGCTCGTGCTCTACGAACTGTGTTCGCCCTCCGAGTTGTCGGAGCAACCGTTGTTCCTCGAGTTCGCCCAACGCCTGCTCGTGACCCACCCGAGCGAGGTCGCGTCCGCGTACGCACCCCTGCTCGAGTACATCGTGTCGATGGTGGAGGAAGCCGGCGACGCCGGCCTGCTGCGCCCCGGCCGCCCCCGTCGTCTCGCGGCGATCGTGCTCCAAGCGGCGACGACGACCGCCGGTCGCAGCGCCGGGGGACGCCAACCGATCACCGCCTCGGAGATGTGGGAGTTCTGCCTCCACGCCATCGCGCCCGACTCGGTGGTGGCCGGGCGGTTGCAAGCCGCCTGAGAATCTCACTCTCATTTTGGGAGAGTTGGCTTCCATCCCACGGGGAATTTCGCTAGCATCACCCTGATGGATGCCAGACCGACTCCTGAGCAGCGCGAGCTCGACGACGCGGCGATCCGACTCGCCGAGAAACTCGGCCCGACGGCGGTCGGCGACCTCGACGACGCGGACCGCCGCGACCGGCTCGACGCGGCACTCGTGCAGGCCGGTTGGCGCGAGCTGCGCACCGGGACACCCTCCGAACCGCTCGCCTCCGGAGTGGAAGCCGCCCTCGTCGCCCGCTCGCTCGCCCGTGGCGCCTGCGACGTCGCGTTCGTCGGACCGGTCCTGGCGCACGATCTCCTGCGCCGCTCGGGCGGCGCGGCCCTGGACGACGCGACGCGCACGGTGGCGGTCACCGCAGATCTGAGTGGCCTCGCGCGGGGGAGTGGCATCGCGGTCGACGCGGCCGGCAGCTCCACCGCCCTGGCGCTCGACGTGACCGGCACCACGGTCGTCGAGGTCGCGATCGTGCCGACCGACGATGCCAACGAGGTCGACCTGACCCGGCGCACGAGCGCGCTCGCTCCGGATGCCGGGCCCTCGCTCGGCACCCTCGCGCCGGATGACCTCCTGGCGTGGGAAGCGCTCGCCGTCACCCTCACCGCGGCCGATCTCGTCGGCGTGATGGAGGGGGCGATCGAACTCGCCGCCGACCTATGCCCGTGAGCGTCGCCAGTACGGCGTTCCGATCGGCTCGTTCCAGGCGGTGCAGCACCTGCTGGCCGAGGCCAAGACGCTCAGCGAGGGTGCCTTGAGCGCGATGCTCTACGCCGCCTGGGCCGTCGACGCGCTGGAGCCGGCCGAGGCTCGGGCGGCCGCCGCGGTGGCCAAGGCGTATGCCGCCCGCAGCGCGCGCACCGTGTGCGAGACCGCGATCCAGGTGCACGGTGGCATCGGCAACACGTGGGAGTGCATGGCCCACGTGTTCCTCCGCCGGGCACTGTTGTCGACCGAACTCTTCGGTGGCGAGAGCTCGCAGCTGGCGCTACTGGCGCAACAACGATGGGGAGCCCGACATGGACTTTCGTGATTCGCCCGACGAGGCCGCGTTCCGCGACCGGATCCGCACCTGGCTCGCCGAACAGGGCGACGCCGTCAAGCGTTCGCACAGCGACGACGGCTACTGGACGGCACTCGGCGACTGGCACCAGCAGCTGTACGAGGCCGGCTTCTTCGCGCTGACATGGCCGGCGAAGTACGGCGGCCGCGAGCTTCCGCCCGTGTACGAGGTGATCGTCGACGAGGAACTCGCCCGCGCCGGCGCCCCGCCCAAGCCGAGCCTCGGCTACCTCATCCAGGGAATCAGCCATCACGGCAGCGAGGCGATCAAGGACCGCTTCCTGCCCGGGCTGATCAACGGACGCGACCGGTGGTGCCAGGGCTTCAGCGAGCCCGACGCCGGCTCCGACCTCGCGTCGTTGCGCACCACCGCCACGCTCGACGGTGACGAGTACGTCATCGACGGACACAAGATCTGGACCAGCTACTCCGACGTCGCCGAGTGCTGCATCGTGTTGGCCCGCACCGATCCCGACGTGCCGAAGCACAAGGGGCTGTCGGCGTTCGCGGTGCCGATGCGTCAACCGGGGATCGAGCAACGGCCGCTGCGGATGATCAACGGCATCACCACCGAGTTCGGACAGGTCGCGTTCGACGGGGCCCGCGTGCCGGCCGCGAACATGATCGGTGAACCGGGCGAGGGCTGGCGGCTGGCGATGACGATCGTCAGCCACGAACGCGAGCCGGCCGAACTCGGGTTCGCCTCTCGCTACCTGAAGGCGGTGCAGGACCTCGAGGCGACCGCTCGGCAGGATCCCGACGGCGGTGTCGGCAGAACGCACCGGCCAGCTGGCGTGGGCGTTCGTCGAGGCCGAGATGCTCCGGATCCACACGGCGCGGCGCCTGTCGGAGCGGCTCGACGGTGTCACCCACGGGTCGGAGGGCTCGATCGACAAGCTCCTGATGACGTGGGCCGAGCAGAGCATCGGTCACGCCGCGCTGTCGTTCGGCCTGGCCGATGCGATCGGTGGCGGACGATCCGACCAGCTCGACTTCTATCTGTACAGCCGTGCGCAGAGCGTGATGGGCGGCACCTCGCAGGTGCAGAAGAACATCATCGCCACCCGCATCCTCGACCTGCCGGTCGGCTAGCGACTCTCGTCGTCGAGCCGATCAGCACTCGAAATCCGATCACCAGAAGGGGAACCACCATGTACGACGTGCCCGACGAGATCGTGGTCGAGGCCGACGGCCCGATCAGGATCGTCCGCCTGAACCGGCCCGACGATCTGAACGCCGTCAACCACGAACTGCACGAGGGCCTCGCCGGGCTCTTCCCGCAGATCAGCCTCGACACCGAGGCCCGCGCCGTGGTGCTGACGGGCAACGGGCGGGCGTTCTCCGCCGGCGGTGACTTCAACTACCTCCGCGAGCTGGCCGACGACCGGGCGTTGCGCCGCGTGAGCATCGACACCGGCAAGCGACTCGTGCTCAACATGCTGCAGTGCCGGGTGCCGGTCGTCGCCGCGGTGAACGGTCCGGCCGTCGGTCTCGGATGCAGCCTCGTCGTCGCTCTCCGACGTCGTGTACATGTCCGAGAAGGCCCATCTCGCCGACCCCCACGTGGTGGTCGGCCTGGTCGCCGCCGACGGCGGTCCGATCACCTGGCCGCTGCACACGAGCATGCTGATCGCCAAGGAGTTCGCGTTCACCGGCGATCGCATCTCCGCCGAACGGGCCCACCAGCTCGGGCTGACCAACCACGTGTGCGCCCCCGAGGAGGTGTTCGACGCCGCGCTGGCCTGCGCCCGGCGGATGGCGGCACTGCCGCAGTACGCCGTCGAGTCGACCAAGCGCATCCTGAACATCCACATGGAGCGTTCGGTGCTGGCGACGATCGACTTCGCGCTCGGCGCCGAGTACGAGTCGTTCGACACCGACGACCTCCGCGGCTTCATCACCCGCACCCTCGACGCCAAACCCTGACGAGTTCGGTTCGTTCCGGCCCCGACCCCAAACGAACTCAGTTCGTTTGGGGTCGGGGCCAGAACGAACCGGGTTTCAGACGGTGGCGGGGGCGGGGACGACGGGGGTGTTCTCGACGTTCATCAGCTTGGCGAGGTTGCCGCCCATGAACTTCTGCACGCGCTCGGGGCCGTGGTGCTCGAGGTCGTTGGCGAAGGCCGCCGGGTGCTCGAGGCCCTCGGGGTGCGGGTAGTCGGAGCCGAACAGGACGTGGTCCTCGCCGAGCAGGTTGGACAGGTGGCCGTAGTCCTCTTCCCAGAACGGGCTGATGTAGACGTTGCGACGCATCGCGGCCACCGGCTCCTCGGGGAAGTCCTGCGGCATCTTCTTGTACGTGTCCTTCATCGCCCGCTGGAGGGGCTCGATCCACGACCCGCCGTTCTCGACGACGGCGATCTTGAGCGCCGGGAAGCGCTGGAGGGCACCGTGGGCGACGAGCGACGCGATGGCGTCCTCGATCGGGCGCCACGACGACAGCATGCGGAACGCCGCCGGCTTGAACGGCAGCATCTCCTGGTCGCTGCCCTCCCACCAGTTGGCGATCTGGTCGTAGCCGCTGTCGGAGGAGTGCAGCGCGACGAGGATGTCGAGTTCGACGACCCGCTTCCAGAACGGGTCGAACTCGGGCAGGGCGAACGAGCGGGTGCCGCGGAAGCCGGGCACCGGAGCCGGACGGATGAGCACGACCTTGGCGCCGCGCTCGATGGACCCACTCGAGTTCCTCGATCGCCTTCTCGACGATCGGCAGCGTGATCACCGGCGTGGAGAAGATGCGGCCCTCGTAGTCGAACTGCCACGTCTCGTACATCCACTCGTTGAGGGCGTGGATGGCGGCGTGGAGGAAGTACGGATCGTGCTTCATCCGCTCCTCGATGACGCTGGCGAGCGTCGGGAACATCAGCGTGCGGTCGATGCCCTGTTCGTTCATCAACTCGAGCCGCGAGGCCGGCTCGCGGAACGCCGGGGGCGACTTGATCGGCTCACCGAACAGCTCGCGGCGGCTCTTCCCCTCCGGGTTGCCCTTGCGGTAGTACTCCTCCTGCGCGCCGGGGCGGGCGACGACGTCGAACGTCGGGTTGGGGATGTACTCGCTGATCTTGCCGCCGACGGCGAGCTTGGTGCGCCCGTTCTCGAGCTTCACGTACTGCAGCTGGCTGCGGTACTGGTCGGGAAGGTGACGGGTCAGCGCTTCCGGCGGCTCGTAGAAGTGGTTGTCGGCGTCGAAGATGGAAATGCCGGACGATGTGGTCATCGGATCCCTCGTTGGTGTTCTTGGGGCTGGTGTTCCTGGGCGTGGTGTTCGTTGATGGGGTGTCGTCCCTGCTCGGATGGGGGCGCAGGGACCGTGCGAATAACGTCATCTCCCTCAGATGAGAACATCATTCTCTCATCGGGTGCTCTCGATTGCAAGTCGGGGTCGTCGTCTCGATTCCGACCGAGAACCGGCCCACTCTCGATCTCGGTCGGATCTGGACCGGTATCCGACCCCGAACCGACCGAGATCGTTGGACTGGGTGACAGCGGATATGGCCCGAGTCCGACCGAGATCCGCTTCATCACCGATCGCGGTCAGATCTGGTCCGATTTCCGGCCCGATTCCGACCGAGAACGCAGAAGGTCAGCGGGCGGAGGCGAGCGTGGCGACGAATTCGCGGGTGCGGCGGCTCGACTCGAGGAGTTGGTCGCGGCCTTCGCCGATCGGCAGGACGCGCACCGAGATGTCGGTGACGCCGGCCGCGGCGAACGACGGCGAGCCGCGCCCGGATCATGTCCTCGTCGCCGGCGGCCAGGATGTCGGACACCCCGGTCGCGTTGCCCTGGTCGAGCAGGCGCTGGTAGTTGGGCGACACGGTCGCTTCGCTGAGCACGCGGTCGGCGCGGGCCTTCGCCGCGTCGACCTCGCCCGGCAGGCAGAGGCAGATCGGCACGCCGGCCACGATGCGCGGCGCCGGTCGGCCGGCCTCGGCCGCGGCGGCGTTGAGGCGTGGCGCGATGTGCGACTCGATGGCCTTCTCGTCGGCGAGCCACAGGATCGTGCCGTCGGTGCGCGACCCGGCGAGCTTGAGCATCACCGGCCCGAGCGCGGCGAGCAGCACCTGCATGCGCGGCTCGTCGGTGACGTACATCGGGTTGTGGATCGTGAAGCTGTCGTTCTCCACGTCGACCGGCGCCGGGACCGGCCATCGCCGCGTCGAGCGCGTCGAGGTAGTCGGCGGTGAGTGCCGCGGGGCGCTCGTAGGGGAGCCCGAGCATGTCCTCGATGATCCAGTGGTGCGACGGGCCGAGGCCGAGCGTGAACCGGCCCTCGGCGACGAGCTGGGTCGACAGCGACTGCTGGATCAGCGCGACCGGATGGCGCGGCTGCAACGGCACGACCGCGGTACCGATCTCGATGCGCGAGGTCGCCTGCGCGATCAGCGCCGCCGCGGTCATGGCGTCGAACTCGTCGGGCACCTGGGGGATCCAGACGGTGCTCAGCCCGTTCGTCTCCGCCCACACCGCGTCGTCGATCATGCGCTGCACCTTGGTGGCGTAGCGGTTCCGTTCGGGTCCGACCATCAAGCCGATGCGCATGCGAGAACTATACTCTCCTAGACTGAGAGTCCAAGTTCCGTGCGGCCGCTGACGGCCTGCCGGACCGGAGCACGAGGGACGACGAGATGGATCACACACTCGGACACGAACGAGCGGTGCTGCCCCTGCCTGAGCGGGGTGGTCCCCTCACCGACATCCGCATCGTCGATCTCACGGCCGCGTTGGCCGGCCCGTTCTGCACGATGCTGCTCGCCGACCTCGGCGCCGACGTGATCAAGGTCGAGCCGCCGAAGGGCGACTTCACCCGCTACGGCGGACCGTTCACCAAGGGCGACACCGAACATCACTACGGCGGCTACTTCGCCAGCGTCAACCGCTCGAAGCGCAGCATCGTGCTCGACCTCCAGACCGAGGCCGACCGTGACACGCTGCGCGACCTCGTCCGCGACGCCGACGTGATCGTCGAGAACTTCCGCGTCGGCGTGCTCGACAAGCTCGGCCTCGGCTACGAGGCGCTGGCGGAGATCAACCCACGGCTCGTGTACGGCGCCGTCCGCGGCTTCGGCGACCCGCGCACCGGTGAGAGCCCCTACGCCGACTGGCCGGCCTTCGACGTGGTCGCCCAGGCGATGAGCGGGCTCGACCGCGACGACGGGCGCGCCGGGCACGTTCGGCACGCGGATCGGGCCGAGCGTCGGCGACATCTATCCCGCCACGCTGCTCGCGCTCGGGATCGTGTCGGCCGTCCACGAAGCCCGGCGGTCGGGTCGAGGCCAGTTCGTCGACGTGGCGATGTACGACGCGCTCGTCGCGCTGTGCGAGGAGACCGTGTACCGCTGGAGCCACTGGGGTCGCCACGACGTCCCCCACGGCAACGAGCATCCGATCCACCTGCCGTTCGGGTTGTTCGCCACCGCCGACGGTGCTGTCGCGCTCGCCGCGCCGACGAATCACTGGCCGATCCTGTGCGAGGTGATGGAGCGGCCCGACCTGATCGACGACGAGCGCACCCGCGACAACCGCGCCCGCAACAAGAACCGGGCGATGGTGCTCGAGATCATCGAGGGGTGGCTCGCCGAGCGGACCACTGCCGAGGTGCTCGAAGCGCTCGGCGGTCGGGTGCCGGTCGGACCGGTGAACAACAACGAGATGCTGTTCGACGATCCACACCTGCCGGCGCGCGAGATGCTCGTGGCGTTCCAGACGCCGGGGAGCGAGCGGCCGACGGTGTACGCCAACACGCCGATCAAGTTCACCCGCACGAAGGCGGGCGTCAACCGGCGGGCGCCGCTGCTCGACGAACACGGCGACGAGGTGCGCGCCGAGGTGGCCGCACAGAACGGGAGCACGACGGAATGACGCATCGCATCGCGGTGATCGGTGGCGACGGGATCGGCCCGGAGGTCACCGCCGAGGCCCTCAAGGTGCTGCGCGCGGCCGGCGCCGACATCGACACCACCGACTTCGACCTCGGCGGCGGGCGCTACCTGCGCGACGGCGAGGTGCTGAGCGAGGCGACGATCGAGCAACTCCGCGACCACGACGCCATCCTGTTCGGTGCGGCCGGCCGGCCCGACGTCACCCCGGGCATCCTCGAACGCGGGTTGATCGTCGGGATGCGGATCGCCTTCGACCTGTACATCAACGAGCGGCCGTTCCAGGGGACCGCGCCCGGCCACACGGAGCCGCACGACTTCGTCGTGATCCGGGAGAACACCGAGGGTCCGTACATCGGCGACGGTGGATTCCTGCGCAAGGGGACGCTCGACGAGGTGGCGACGCAGGGGTCGGTGAACACCCGGATGGGTGTCGAGCGGGCGATCCGCTACGCCTTCGAACTCGCCCGCCGCCGCGACGGCCGCAAGCACGTCACGATGGTGCACAAGACCAACATCCTCGTGTACGCCGGCGACCTGTGGGAGCGCACGTTCAACCTCGTGGCTGCCGACTATCCCGACGTCGCCACGGCGTACCAGCACGCCGATGCGGCCTGCATCTACTTCGTGCAGGACCCGCACCGCTACGACGTCGTGGTCACCGACAACCTGTTCGGCGACATCCTCACCGACCTCGGCGGCGCGGTGTCGGGCGGCATCGGACTCGCCGCCAGCGCCAACCTCAACCCGGCGCGCACCGGGCCGTCGATGTTCGAGCCGGTCCACGGATCGGCGCCCGACATCACCGGTCAGAACAAGGCCAACCCGACCGCCGCGGTGCTGTCCGCGGCGATGATGATGGACTTCCTCGGCGAGCAGGACATCGCCGACCGGATGCGCACCGCCTGCGAGCAGGCCGGCACCGGCTCGACCACCGACGTCGGTGACCGGATCGCGACGGCAGCCGAGCGCGCCGCCTGACCCGTGAATGCGGCCGAGTGGTCGCGGGCGCCCAGGCGATCTCGGTCGGATTCGGTCCGGTTTCCGACCCGGATTCGACCGTGATCGGCGGCGAGCACGATCTCGGTCGGATCTGGCCCGCGCGTCACAGGACCGCGTCGATGAGGGCGCGTTCGAGCTTGTCGAGTCGCCGCGCAATCGAGCGTTGAGCCGGGACACGCTTCGAAACCGGCATCTGGCCGGCTACGAACGCGGCCCGCCGAAGCTCCACCTCGGCCGTGCGCAGCTCCGCCGCGAATTCGGCATCGAGCGTCGCGAACTCGGGGATCACCGTCGCGAGGGCGTCGATGCGGTGCAGCAGAGCGCCCTGGCCGTACCGGTCGGTCAGCGGCGCGTCGAAGCGCGCCCGGGTTCGTTTGGACCAGGCGGTGAGACCGGCACCAGCGCCACCCAGGGCTTTGCGGACGTCGTCGTTCTGCAGCAGCGTGATGAGTGCCACGCCGACGGCCGACGCCTTCTTGGCGTTGAGGCCCTTGTAGTTCAAACCACCGGCCATCACCGAGACTCTACGTCCAGGTCGGCGAACGACACGTGGACCAGCCACTCGACCGGAGGCTCGCTGCTCGGCGGCGCCGAGCACTTTGTGCATTGCGGCGAGAGGTGCGATAATCAGGTTCTCCGATCCTGAGAACGTGCCACCGCACGTCGGCGTCGGCAAGGAGTGACGTGCTGCTCAACCCGACACCCGACCAATCGCTCTTCCGGGAGACCACGGCGACGTTCCTCGACGAACTCGTCCCGGTCGACGTGTTGCGCGACCTGCGCCACGAACCGACCGGCGAGCCTCCGAAGTACTGGCAGCGAGGCGCCGAGCTCGGTTGGACGAGCCTGCTCGTCGACGAGCAGCACGGTGGAGGGGCGGTCGGCGAGCACGGGCTGATCGACCTCACGCTGATCGCCCACGAGTTCGGCCGTCACGCCGCGCCCGGCCCGTTGATGCCGACGAACGTCGTTGCCGCCGTGCTGAGCCATCACGGCGGCGAGGGCCATGACGCCGCCGTGGAAGCGCTCGTCGCCGGCACGTCGACCGCGGCGTGGTGCCTGGCCGAGCCGCCGCCGCACGACCATCTCGGCGCATGGGTACTCGACGTGCGCATCGACGGCGACGAGGTCGTCCTGAACGGCACCAAGCGCCCGGTCGACGCCGCCACGACGGCCGATCTGCTCCTCGTCACGGGACGCACCGGCGACGGCCTCACGAACGTGCTCGTGCCGAGCGACACGCCGGGTGTCTCGATCCGAGCGCTGAAGTCGACCGACCTCACGCGGCGCTTCGGCGCCGTCGACTTCGACGATGTCCGGCTCCCGCTCACCGCGCTCGTCGGTGAGGCCGGGCGAAGCAGCCGACGAGGTCGAGTGGGCGACGTTGCTCGGCCTGACGATCGCCGCGGCCGAATCGGTCGGGGCGATGCAGGCGGCGTTCGACATGACCGTCGAGTGGGCCTTCGACCGGTACGCGTTCGGTCGTCCGCTGGCGTCGTACCAGGCGCTCAAGCATCGTTTCGCCGACATGCAGTCGTGGCTCGACGCGAGCCACGCGATCGCCGACGCGGCCGCGGTCGCGGTGGCCACCGACGATCCGCAGGCGGCCGATCTCGTCGTCTCCGCGGCCGCCTACATCGGTCAGTACGGCCCCGACCTGGCCCACGACTGCGTCCAGATCCACGGCGGCATCGGCGTCACGTTCGAACACGACCTGCACCTGTACCTGCGGCGCATCGTCGTCAACCGAGCGGCCTTCGCCAGCCCGCCGATCACCGCCGGCGGCTCGCCGACCTGATCCAGCGTCACGCCGAGGAGCGAACGGCCAATGCCGGGACCATGGAGGTGGCGTCATGACCGATCTGCGCGAGGGCATCGTGGCGGCCGAGCCGGAGTCGGTCGACGAATTCCGGGCCCGCGCCCGGGCCTGGATCCGCAGCACCCTGCCGGCGAGCACGCCGTCCGACCAGGTCGGGTACCTGCGGCCACGGTTCACCGACGAGGAGGAGCTGGCCGAGGTCGAGGAGGCCCGCCAGCTGCAGCGGAAGTTCTACGACGCCGGTCTGGCCGGTGTCTGTTTCCCCCGCGAGTACGGCGGCCTCGGGCTCTCTCCGGCGCACCAGATGGCGTTGCGCGAGGAGCTGTCGGGCTTCGCCTATCCCTTCCGTCTCCAGGCGCCGACGTTCTCGCCGTGCGCCGCCGTGCTCCTCGAGTTCGGCACGCACGAGCAGAAGCTCCGCCACCTCCCCGCGATCATCAAGGGCGAAGAGTTGTGGATGCAGTTGCTGTCCGAACCGAGCGGTGGGTCCGACGTGGCGGGCGCGCTGATGACCGCCGTGCGCGACGGCGACGAGTGGATCCTCAACGGCTCGAAGGTCTGGACCACCGGCGCGTGGTTCTCCGACTGGGGCCTGTGCCTGGCCAGGACGAACTGGGACGTGCCGAAGCACCGCGGCTTGTCGGTGTTCATCTTCCCGCTGCACCAGCCCGGCATCGAGATCCACCGCATCGAGATGCTCAACGGCTTCAAGGACTTCTGCCAGGAGTTCATCACCGACGTGCGCGTGCCCGACTCCGCCCGGATCGGCGACGTCAACGAGGGCTGGACGATCGGCACCCGCTGGATGTTCCACGAGCGGATGCTGCACAACTCGCCGTACGTCACGTCCGCGACCGGCAACGCCGGCAGTTCGCGACGCAGCCTGCACAACGTCGACGTCGCCCGCGACAGCGGCCGCATCGACGACCCGGTGAGCCGTGACCTGCTCGGCGAGGCGTACATGCTGGAGCTCGTCGGCGAGGTGATCCAGCACCGGATCGCCGAGGGCATCTCGACCGGGAAGATGTCGGACCAGGCGGCGTCGGTCGGCCGGCTGTACTCCGGGTGTCGACGACGCGGCTGACGTCGATCGCCTTCGAGCTCGCCGGCTCGAGCGCGACCGCGTGGGACGACGACCGACGGC
Organism: Ilumatobacteraceae bacterium; assembly: GCA_963752815.1. Classification (GTDB taxonomy): domain Bacteria; phylum Actinomycetota; class Acidimicrobiia; order Acidimicrobiales; family Ilumatobacteraceae; genus Sva-07. Next base: position 88,181 of record CAVVZI010000019.1, read on the forward strand.
GCCGCCGCCGAGATCGGCAACGACTACCTGCTGCGGCAGGTGTCGACCCTCGGCGGAGGCACGACCGAGATGGCCCGCAACGTCGTCGCCGAGCGAGTCCTCGGCATGCCCCGCGAGCTGTCGTACGACCGCAACACCCCGTTCCGCGACGTCCCCAAAGGCCCGCCCGCCAAGTAGCCGCACCGTTGCGATGAGCGAACGGACCACCCTCGGTCCGTTCGCTCATCGCTGGGATGGGTCAGTCGCTGCGATGCGACCGCCCTCGGTCCGTCGCTCATCGCTGGGATCGTGTCAGCGGGAGATGATGCTGACGCCGGCGGTGCCGGGGGCGCCGTAGAGCTGGGCGTAGCCGACCTTGGGGTTGCCGGGGACCTGGCGGTCGCCGGCCTGGCCGCGCAGCTGCTTGACGAGTTCGTGGATCTGGCGCAGGCCGGAGGCGCCGATCGGTTCGCCGTTGGCGATGAGGCCGCCGTCGGTGTTGATCGGCAGCGGGCCGTCGATGTTGGTCGCCCCGTCGGCGAGCAGCCGCTCCTGGTCGCCGTCGGCGCAGAAGCCGTTCTCGGCCATGTGGTACACCTCGGCGCCGGCGTCGGTGTCCTGCAGCTGGATGACGTCGACGTCCTCCGGTCCGATGCCGGCCTTCTCGTACGCGGCGCGTGACACGTCGACGGTGGGGCCGGGAACCTGCTCGAGCGGGATCGAGGGGCTGTGCACCTCGAACGCACCGAGCCGCCGGGTGCGCACCTCGGAGGCGTGCAGGTAGATCGGGGTGTCGGTGAACTCGTGCGCCCGATCGGCGCGGCACAGCACGATGGCGGCGGCGCCTTCGTCGGGGGCGCAGAACATGTACTGGGTGAGCGGGTCGTTGACGATGCGCGACTCGAGGATCGCTTCGATCGACATCGGCGTGCGACGGAAGGCGTTCTCGTTGAGCGAACCGTTGTGGAAGTTCTTCGCCGCCACCCGCGCCAGGGTGGTCGGGGTGATGTCGTAGTCGTGCATGTAGCGCTGGATCTTCTCGGCGAAGTACTTCGGCGTGAGGAACATCCCGGCCTCGCCGTACCAGCTGGGCAGGCTGTAGAGCGTCGGGTCGGCGTTGAACGCACCGGGCATGTGCTTGTCCATGCCGATCGCCATGCCGATGTCGTACTCGCCGAGGCGGATCGTGTTCGTCGCCTGCGTCAGCACGCTCGCCGCGGTGGCGCATCCGTTGTACATGTTGAAGAACGGGATGCCCGTCATGCCGAGCTGGTTGACGATCGAGTCGGGGTTGTCGACCTCGTAGCTGCCGCCGAACGCGAACTGCACGTCGCGCCACTCGACGCCGGCGTCCTTCATCGCCAGCCGCGCGGCGGCGGCGCCCATCTCGATGGCGGACTTGCCGGGGAACCGGCCGAACGGGTGCAGACCCACCCCGATGATCGCGACATCCGCGCTCATGATGCTTCTCCTGCTGCAGTGCTGCTGACCGGTCGGAAGGCGTAGGTGACCACTTCGTCACCGGCCTCGTTGGTCGAGAACGGGATGATCGTCAGCTCGACCGCGTCACCGATCGTCGGGTGACCGTCGCCGTAGCCGGTGAGGTACGTCTCGACGATCACCTCGCCGGGCAGCTCCACGTAGCCGAGGTGGTACGGCGTGAACTCCTCCGGCCCTGCGTACGGCGCCGGGGGGCGGAAGTTCTGGCTCGTCCACGTCCACACCGTGCCGGTCGTGCTCAGCTCGAACGGGACCATGTCCTCGGACGCGCAGCGCGGGCAGCCGTAGTGGCTCGGGAACGTCACCTCGCCACACGATCCGCACCTGGTGCCGATCAGCGCGGGCGAATCGGACGGCCACGTGAACAGGCCCTCTGCGATCGGGGTGGCGTCGAGCGGGGTCGCGGTGCTCATCTCCTCGTCACCCTTCCTTCATCGACTGCTTCATCTGGTCGAGGTCGACCAGGATGGGATAGCCGTTGACCGACAGGGCGTGGCCGTGACCGGTGGAGTGGATGTCGAACACCGACTGGATCGCGGCGTAGAAGCCCTGCACGTCCTGGGTCTGGTTGACCGCCCGCTTCGCCTGGGCGAGGGCGAACGCGTTCATCCCGGCGATCCGGCCGGCCATCGCCATCGTGAACTCGCGCAGCTCGTCGAGCGGCACCACGTGGTTGACCATGCCGAACTTCTCGGCCTCGGCGGCGGTGAACTGGCTGGCGGTGAAGAGCCATTCCTTGGCCTTGCGCGGGCCGAGCTCCCACGTGTGGCCGTGGTACTCGACGCCGCCGATGCCCATCCGCACGACCGGGTCGGAGAACTTGGCGTTGTCGGCGGCGATGATGATGTCCATCGGCCAGCACAGCAGCAGGCCGCCGGCGATGCACTGACCCTGCACCGCGGCGATCGTCGGCTTGCGGATGTCACGCCACGCCCGGGAGTAGCCGATGTAGCGCTTGGTCTCCCACTCGTAGATGCCGGCGAGACCCTCGACCTTGAGGTCGATGGCGTCCTCCTCGCGGCGCCCTTCACCGGAGATGTCGTGGCCGGCCGAGAAGTGCTTCCCGTTGGCCTGCAACACGATCACCTTGACCGCCCGGTCGGCGGCCGCGCCCATCAACACGTCGTTCAGTTCGTCGAGCATCGCCGGCGTCTGGGAGTTGGCCTTGTCCGGCCGGTTGAGCGTGACGACGCCGACGGCCTCGTCGGTCACTTCGTACAGGACGGCTTGTTCGTCGCTCATGCTCAGATCCGTTCGATGATGATCGCCGGCGCCATGCCGCCCGCGGCACACATGGTGATCAGGCCGTAGCGGCCGTCGGTGCGCTCGAGCTCGTCGAGGGCGGTGCCGATCAGGATCGCGCCGGTGGCGCCGATCGGGTGGCCGAGGGCGATCGCCCCGCCGTTGACGTTGATCTTGTCGCGGTCGATCCCGAGGTCGCGGATGAACTTCTCGACGACCACGGCGAACGCCTCGTTGACCTCGAACACGTCGATGTCGTCGATCGTCAGCCCGGCCTTGTCGAGCACCTTGCGGGCGGCGGGGACCGGTGCGTTGAGCATCAGGGTCGGGCTGTCGCCGACGTTGGCCATCGCCACGAGGCGTGCCCGCGGGGTCCAGCCGTTGGCCTTGGCGGCCTCGGGGCTCGCCCACAGGATCGCCGCCGCACCGTCGACGACGCCAGAGCTGTTGCCGGCGTGGTGGACGTGCTCGACCTCGAGGTCGGGGTACACCTGGGTGATCAGCGACTTGAACGACGTGCCGGCGTCATCGAGCGGCACGTCGTAGAGGCCGGCGAACGCCGGCGCCAGACCGGACAGCCCCTCGCGGGTGGTCTGCGGCCGCGGGTACTCGTCGTGGTCGAGGGCGACCGTGCCGTCGTCGTTGTGCACCGTGATGAGGCTGCGCTCGAAGCGGCCCTCGGCGATCGCCTTGGCGGCGCGCTGTTGCGACTCGAAGGCGAGATCGTCGAGCGCATCGCGGGGGATGCCTTCCAGCGTGGCGATGGCGTCGCCGCAGATCCCCTGGTGCGGCTGCGGATGGATCGAGCGCAGGTGCGTGTTGCCCGCATCCATGAACGGCGGCAGGCCCGGCACGCGGTTCGCCGCGTACGTCGACATCATGTCGGTGCCGCCGGCGATCACGATGTCTTCGAGCCCGGAGCCGATCATGCCGGCGGCGAGGTTGGACGACGTGATGCCGCTGCCGCAGAAGCGGTCGAGCGTGACGCCACTCGCCTTGACGTCGTAGCCGGCGTCGAGGGCACCCATGCGGCCGAGGTCGCCGGCCTGCGTGCCGGACTGGTTGCTCGTGCCCCAGATGATGTCGTCGACCTTCGACGTGTCGAGGTCGTTGCGCTCGGCGATGGCGGCGAGCACCGACGAGGCGAGGCGCTGGGGGTGCAGGTGGGCGAGCGCACCCTTGCCGGGCTTGCCGATGCCACGCGGCGTGCGGCAGGCGTCGATGATCAGGGCGTCGGACATTGGGGTTCCCCTCGGGTTCGATTCGGCTCGGACACGTTCGTGACGAACGTGAGAGTGTCATTCTCGCAGGCGAAGACCCGTCTTGTCACTTCGGCGGGGAGCGAAGTACGGTCGGCAGCCGAACGCGCGGGTGCAGACCGCCCCGGCAGAGGAGGAATGATGGAGATCAACGGCGCACGGGTGATGGTTGTCGGAGGAGCATCGGGCATGGCGCGGGCGACCGCGGAGCGAGTCGCCGCCGCGGGAGCGAAGGTCGCCATCCTCGACCGTCCCGGCACGGAGGGGGCGGCCGTCGCGGAGGCGATCGGTGGCTACTTCTTCGAATGCGACATCACCGACTTCGAGGGCACCGAGCAGACCGTCGCCGCGGCCATCGAGGCGTTGGGCGGGCTCGACGTCGGCGTGAACGTCGCCGGTGGCGGCATCGGCAAGAAGACGCTCGACAAGACCGGTGCGGCGCACGACCTCGAGTCGTTCCGCCAGGTCGTCGACCTCAACCTGGTCGCCACGTTCAACCTCAACCGGTTGCAGGCCGAGGCGATGGCGAAGAACGAACCGAACGCCGACGACGAGCGGGGCGTGATCATCAACACCGCCTCGATCGCCGCGTTCGAGGGTCAGATCGGCCAGATCGCCTACACCGCGTCGAAGGCCGGCGTCGCCGGCATGTCGCTGACGATGGCGCGCGACCTCGGCTCGTTCGGTATCCGCGTCAACGCGATCGCGCCGAGCCTGTTCGACACCGGCCTCGTCAAGGCCGCGCCCGACGAGATGAAGCAGAAGCTCGTCGCCGACGCCGCCTTCCCGAAGCGGATGGGCAACCCCGACGAGTACGCCAAGCTCGCCGTGGCGATCATCGACAACCCGATGCTCAACGGCGGCACCATCCGCCTCGACGCCGGTCAGCGCTTCGCGCCGCGCTGACCCCCATCCATCCGCCGGGGCTCGTCCGCCGCTAGCGGACGAGCTGCGACAGGCGCTTCGGAGCGACGAGGAGGTACGCGTCGGTCACGAGTTCGCGCACCTCGTCCCAGTCGACCTCGGGCCGATCGAGATAGATCCCGACGTAGCCGTGCTGCGCGACGTACGGCGGCATGAAGAAGGTGTCGGGATCGGACGCCACGAGCACTTCGTTCTCGCCCCTCGGCGCACGCACCGACAGCGAGATCCGATCGTCGCCGTGGTGGTCGACCGTGTGCCATCCGATCGTCTTGCCGGCAACGCTGAGCTTGTGATGTTGGCCGCCCTCGATCTCGCACTCCGGCAGGTCACGACAGATCTCGGTGAGCCGATCGATCGATGCGGCCGCTTGCGCTGGCGAGACCTTCATCCCCACGTCCACAGCTTCGTCCCGCCGGCGACGACGGTCAACGGGGGCGATCGGGCAAAGTAGAGCGATGCAGGTCAGCGGCATCGCGCGTCATTTCCGGTGGACCACGGTCGTCCCGCTCGCCGCACTCGTGATGCTGGCGCTCACCTGGGGGAGCAAGCCCGGAACGGCGGTGCTCGTCGTCGTGGCACTGTTCCTCGCCGGCGCGGTGCCGGCGGCGGTCCATCACGCCGAGGTCATCGCCCATCGCGTGGGGGAGCCGTTCGGCTCGCTCGTGCTCGCCGTGTCGGTGACGGTGATCGAGGTGGCGTTGATCGTGACGCTCATGATCTCGACCGACGGCGACACGGCGACCCTCGCCCGCGACACCGTGTTCGCCGCCGTCATGCTGACGTGCAACGCGATCATCGGGATGTCGTTGCTGACGGTGACGCTGCGCGGCGACACGGCGTCGTTCAACGCCGAGGGCACGGCGACGGCGTTGGCCACGGTGCTCACGCTGGCGACGTTGAGCCTCGTCGTGCCGCGGTTCACGACGAGCGAACCCGGGCCCGAGTTCTCCTCCGAGCAGCTCGCGTTCGCGGCGATCGCCTCGCTCGTGTTGTACCTGTCGTTCGTGTTCGTGCAGACGGTCCGGCATCGTGAGGAGTTCCTCGACGTGCCCGATGAGGAGCACGACGAGACCGCGGACGGCGGGGCCGACCACGAGGCTCCAGCCACGGACAAGGCCGCGCTCGTCAGCCTCGGTCTGCTCCTGGTCGCGCTCGTCGCCGTCGTCGGCTTGGCGAAGGTCGAGTCGCCGGCGATCGAGGATGCGGTCGAGGCGATCGGCGCACCGCAGTCGGCCGTCGGCGTGGTGATCGCCATCCTCGTGCTGGCGCCCGAGGCGGTGGCCGCCGTCCGCACCGCTCGCCGCGGTCGCATGCAGACGAGCTTGAACCTCGCCCTCGGGTCGGCGATGGCGAGCATCGGCCTGACGATCCCGGCGATCGCGGTGGCGTCGATCTGGCTGGACGGCCCGCTGATCCTCGGCCTCGGCCCGACGCAGATGGTGCTGCTGGCGGTGACCGCGGTGGTCGCCGCGCTGACGGTGCTACCCGGCAGGGCGACCCTGCAGGAGGCGACCGTCCACCTGGTGATCGCCGCGGCGTTCGTCTTCCTCGCCGTCAACCCCTAGGCCGACAGCGTCTGGACCGTCAACCCTTGGACCGTCAATTCTCGGGCCGGTACGGCTCCATGTCCATGCCCTTGTAGCGGCGCCCCACGTCGTGCACGGTCTGCTCGTTCCAGTACTCGTGGCCGGGCGGTGGGAACCCGAACAGGTCGCGTTCGCGCACCGAGGCGTGCGTGATCATCTCGACCCATGCCCGCTGGTTGCCGGAGTTCGGCCAGGCCATCTTGCCCATCCAGGGAAACCCCCGTGCGGAGAAATCCGACAGCAGGGCGAACCGGCTCCGCTCGTGGCCGGTCATCGCCGAGCCCCGGTGGAACACGTCGGTCGTGTAGCTGAACAGCGTGCCCGCCGGGCCGACGACGGGCACCTCGTCGTCGACGAATCGGCCGGGTTCGACCATCGCCGGCGTCATCGGCTCGCGATCGCCGACCGCGCGGGGAACGACCTGGGTCGGCCCGTCGTCCTCGGTGACGTCCGACAGCAGGATGAACGAGGTGAACTGCGGCCAGCGGCCGTCGGCGCGGGGCACGACCATGTTGTGGTTGCCGTAGTCGCGGTGATGCGGCTGGTCGTAGTCGACGGTGCCGCTGTACTTGGCCCAGAGCTCGATCTTGTACACCTGGAGATCGGCGGTTCCGCAGAACCGTTCGGCCGCGTCGACGAGATCTGGGTGGACGGCGAGCCGGTTCAGTGTCCGCGACTGGAACGGTGCGTTCGTCAGGCCGGAGAACTGGCTGGCCACGAGGTGCCGGTACGACTCCGGATCGGCGAAGTACTGCTCGGGCCGTGGGTAGATCTCGAACAGTGCGTCGTGGGCGCTCTCGACCTCGTCGGCGCTGAGGAAGCCCGGCATGATCGCGAACCCATGGGTTCGCACGCTGTCGAGGAAGTCGTCGGGAACGCGCACGTCAGTCGGTGTGGCGGGCTTCGCCCATCCACGGATCGTGCCACGGGCGGTGGCCGGCGAGCAGGTCGTCGGCTGCCGCCGGACCCCAGGAGCCGGGTGCATACGGGTGGACGGGTGGCGGCGAATCGACGAGCGGTTGCATGATCCGCCAAGTCTCCTCCACCCCGTCCTGGCGGGTGAAGCGGGTGGTGTCGCCGACCATCGCCGCGTGCAGCAGGACCTCGTACGGCGTGGGGCCCTCGCCACCCTCGTCGGCGAACTCCATGTCGAGCGTGATCGGTCCCGGACCCGTCGAGTGCGCCCGGTGGGCCTGCATCTCGATGCGCACCCCGGTCGACGGGTCGAGCTTCACCACGAACTGGTCGGGTTCGGACTTGTCGCGGTCGAGCATGGCGAAACCGAGCCGCGGCGGATGTTTGAACACGATGCGCAGTTCGGTCTGCGTGACGGGAAGCCGCTTGCCGGCGCGGATGAAGAACGGCACGCCCGACCAGCGCCAGTTGTCGATCTCGAGGCGGAGCGCGGCGAACGTCTCGGTCGTCGAGTCGGCCGCGACACCGTCGATGTCGAGGTACCCGTCGTACTGGCCGCGCACGTAGTGCGCCGGGTCGGCAATGCTCACCGCCCGGAACGCGGTCACCAGCGAATTCTTCAGATCCTCGGAGCGCCCGCCGGCGGGAGGCTCCATCGCCGCGGCGGCGACGACCTGCATCAGGTGGTTGACGACGACGTCGCGCAGCGCGCCGACCGGATCGTAGAAGTGGCCCCGGTCGTCGACGCCGAAGTCCTCCGCCATCGTGATCTGCACCGAGTCGACGTAGTTGCGGTTCCACACCGGTTCCAGCATCACGTTGGCGAAGCGCAGGAAGAGGATCTCGGAGAGGCCCATCTTGCCGAGGTAGTGGTCGATGCGCAGGATCTGCGATTCGTCGACGTACTCGTGGAGCTCGGCGGCGAGCGCCTTGGCCGAGTCGAGATCGTGACCGAACGGCTTTTCCACCACGATGCGGGCCGCCGTGGTGAGGTCGGCGTCGTGCAGCCCCTTCACCACGGTGGCGAACAGGAACGGCGGGATCTCGAGGTAGAACACGGGCCGTTCGGCGCCATGGATCGCATCGGCGACCCGGGTGTAGGTGGCGTCGTCGGCGAAGTCGCCCTGCACGTACGACAGCCGCGCGACGAACCGGTCGAACACCGCGTCGTCGATGGTTTCACCGGTCGCCTCGATCGACGTGCGCGCCCGGTCGACGAGTCGATCGATCGTCCAGTCGTCACCGGCGACGCCGACGATCGGGCAGTCGATCAGGCCTCGAGCCTCCAGGCGATAGAGCGACCGGAAGGTCATGACCCTCGCCAGGTCGCCGGTGATCCCGAAGATCACCAGCGTGTCGCACGTGTCGTCGCTCATGGTTGCTCCTGCTTCTCGATGAGTTCGGCGCGCGCCCCCAGGACCTGGCCGATCTGACAGCTGGCGTAGACGCCGTTGCCGGGACGGCCGCGGATCAGGTCGGCCACGAGGCCGGTCCAGCCGGTCTGATGCGTCGCGCCGAGGCCCGCGCCGTCGTCGCCGTGGAAGTACTCGTTGAACGTGATGTTGTCGGACCAACGCGGGTCGTGCTGCAGCCGGTCGACCTGCCCGAAGCACGGCCGCCGACCGTCGGGCCCGACGGTGAACAGCCCGGTGAGACGCTGCCGGAGGTCGGCGGCGATCTCGTTGAGGTCCATCCGCACGCCGCTCCCGGTCGGGTACTCGATCTGCAGCTCGTCGCCGTAGAACTGTCCGTAGCGTTCGAGCGCACCGATCACGAGGTAGTTGAGCGGCATCCAGATCGGGCCACGCCAGTTCGAGTTGCCGCCGAACATCGACGTGGTCGACTCGGCGGGCTCGTAGTCGATCGTCGCATTGATGCCGTCGACATCGAGATGGTACGGGTGGTCGCGATGCCACGCCGACAACGCCCGCAGGCCGTACGGCGAGAGGAACTCCGCGGGGTCGAACAGTCGTGCCAGCACCCGTTCCAACCGGTCCGCGCCGGTGACGCCGAACAGCACTCGCGTCCTGCCGGCCTCGTGGCGCACGAGGCCGCGCGCGGTGAGCCCGTCGACGCCTCCGAACCCTTCGAGCAACCGGGCGACACCCTTGCCCAGCACCCTGGCGCGGTCGATGAGCTCGACGTCGATGGTGACGGCGGCGAGCAGCGGGATGACGCCGACCATCGAACGGACCTTGACCGGTGAGATCGTGCCGTCGGGCGCGATGAGCTGGTCGTAGAAGAACCCGTCGTCTTCGTCCCAGACGCCCGAGGCCTCCAACGCCCGGCCGATGGCGGCGAAGTGTTCGAGGAACTTGAGGACGAGGTCGTCGGCCGATCGTGTGCCCGACCGATTGAGGATCGAGGCGATGGCCGCCATGGTGAGCGAGTAGAACGCCATCCAGCCGGTGGCGTCGGACTGTTCGAGCCGGCCGCCGACGGGGAGGTGGGAGCGGTCGATCGGGCCGATGTTGTCGAGGCCGAGGAAGCCGCCTTCGAACAGGTTGGAGCCGTCGGCGTCTTCGAGGTTGACCCACCACGTGAAGTTGACGAGCAGCTTGTCGAACACGCGCTCGAGGAAGTCGACGTCGCGGGCGCCGTCGATGGCGAACACCTCCAGCGCCGCCCACGCCTGGACGGGCGGGTTGACGTCGCCGAAGTCCCACTCGTAGGCGGGCAGCGCGCCGTTCGGGTGCTGGAACCACTCGCGGCACAGCAACAGCAACTGGTACTTGGCGAACTGCGGGTCGAGGTGGGCGAAGGTGACGCAGTGGAAGCCGAGGTCCCACGCGGCGAACCACGGGTACTCCCACGGGTCGGGCATCGACATGATGTCGAACGCCTCGAAGTGGGTCCAGCGGGCGTTGCGCCCGGAACGTCGCGATGCCGGCGGGGGAGGCTGGCCCGGGTCGCCGGCCAGCCAGCGGTCGACGTCGAACGCATACAGCTGTTTGCCCCAGAGCATGCCGGCGAAGGCCTGCCGCATGACGAGCGCCTCGTCGGCGGATCGCCCGGGCGGGGTCAGCGCGGCGTAGAACTCGTCGGCCTCGCGATGGCGACGCTCGATCACCGCATCGAGGTCGATGTCCGGGGCGCCGGCCGGCCGCAGCCGGAGGCGGACCTCGGAGGTCGCGCCGGCCGCCACGTCGAGCTGGTACCACAGCGACACCTTCGTGCCCGTCTGTTCGGGATTGACCGTCGACGCACCGCTGACGACGTGGTCGTTGATGCCGTCCTTCGGGTACGCCGTGCCGGACGCCGAACCGAACACGCGGCGGTCGTTCGTCTCGTTGTCGCAGAACAGCGCGTCGGGACGGCGGCCGTCCGGACCGGGAAGGGCGATCAGCTCCATCGGTCCGACGACCGGATGATCGATCGCCACCACGCCGTCGCCGCGCCGACCGAGCGTCGGCTTGACCGCGTCGACCTCCCAGCTCCAGGTGTTGCGGAACCACGCCGTCGGGAGCACATGCAGGGTCGCCGCGTCCGGGCCGGCGTTGGTCGCCCGGACGACCATCACGATGTCGTCGACGTCGGCCTTGACGTAGTCGACCTCGACCACCCAGTAGCGGTCGTCGTCGAACGCGCCGGTGTCGAGCAGTTCGTACTCGGGGTCGTGCTTGCCGCGCCGGCCGTTCTCCTCGACGAGGTCCTGGTACGGGAAGGCCGTCTGCGGATAGTGGTACCGCCACCGGTTCCAGGCGTGGCTCGGGACCGAATCGAGGTACCACCAGTAGTCCTTGGCGTCCTCGCCGTGGTTCCCCTGGGCGCCGGTGAGGCCGAACATCCGCTCCTTGAGGATCGGGTCGTGGCCGTTCCACAGCGACAGGCCGAGGCACAGCCGTTGCTCGATGTCGGAGAAGCCGGCCATGCCGTCCTCGCCCCACCGGTAGGCGCGCGATCGGGCCTGGTCGTGGGGGAAGTAGGCCCACGCCTCGCCGTCGGCGCTGTAGTCCTCGCGCACCGTTCCCCACTGGCGTTCGCTGACGTAGGGACCCCACCGGTACCAGTCGCCCGCCTCCAACAGACCGTCGGCCAACTGACCGAACCCGGCGACCCTGGCCTGCTCTGCACCCACGCCCGTGTCGTCCACTGGCGCACAACGTAGCCGTCGCCCCGAATCGACGCGCTGGAGTCGGGTCGGTCGGTCGGGTTCGGGTCAGGCGGGTTTGGGGCGCTTGACCGCGACGATGTCGCCCTCGGCGGCGCGGATCTTCTCGACGAGCCCGACGAGTTGGTCGAGTTCGCCCTCGTCGAGCCCGACGCTGCTGAACAGTTCGGCGTTGAGCTTCTCGACCGAGCGATCGAAGGTCCGCTTGCCCTTGGCGGTGATCTGCACGAGGGTGGCCCGGGCGTCGGTCGGATGCGACACCCGGCGGCACAGGCCCGCACCTTCGAGGCGGTCGATCGCGTTGGTGACCGTCGCCGGCGTGATCCACAGCCGGTGCCCGACCGCTCCGAGCGTCAGCGGTCCGGCCCACCGCAGCATGCCGAGCACCTGATAGCGGGCGAACGTCAAGCCGACCGGACGCAGGATCGCGGTCGCCCGATTGAGGAAGATCTGCTCGGCCCGCATCACCGAAACGACCGCGGCCATGCCGCCCGCGCTGTCGCTCCAACCCTGCTGGATCCAACGTTCGCGGGAGGCTTCGACCGGGTCGTAGACGAGCGGATGCGGCATCCGATGAACCTATCCCGGCGCTACCTGGCGGTGTCGGGAACGCGGCCGATCACGCCGTCGGCACGGAGCGATTCCAACTCGTCGTCGGTGATCCCGAGCCCGCGCAGCACCTCGTCGTTGTGCTCGCCGAGCAACGGTGCGCCACGGCGATGGAAGCGCTCCGGCCCGCGGGAGAAGCGGATCGGCAGCGTGCTGTGACGGGCGGTGCCGGTGATCTCCCGATCGACGGACTCGAAGAACCCGCGGAACTCGAGCTGCGGCAACGTCGGCTGTTCGTGCGGCTGCATCACCTTCGCCACCGGCACGCCGACCTCCCACAGGCGACCGACGATCTCGTCGCCGGTCCTGCCGTCGCACCACGCCGCCAGTTCGGCGTCGATCGCATCGTGCTGCGCGCGCCGTCCGGCGGCGGTCGTGAGCGCCGGGTCCATCGCCCAGTCGGGCCGGCCGAGCGCGTCGCGCAGGGCCTGCCACTGGTCGTCGGTCTCGACGGCGATCGCCACCCAGCTGTCGCGGACACGTGGGGGTGCCGGTGTCGTCGCCGTCGGGCTCGGCGGTGCGGTAGACGTTCTGCGGGGCCGCGGTCGGACCACGATTGCCGTCCCGTTCCAGGAGCGCGCCGTACGCCGAATGCTCGACGATCTGTTCCGCCGCGACGTTGAGTGCCGCGTCGACCATCGACGCTTCGACGACGACCCCTTCGCCGGTCTGCCGGCGGTGTTCCAACGCCAGGAGCAGCCCGCACAGCGCGTGCGTGCCGGCGTTCGAGTCGCCGACGCAGTAGGGCGACACGGGGTTCTGATCGGGGTAGCCCGTGCGCCACGTCAACCCGGCGGCGTCCTCGATGACGAACGCGAACGCGGGGTTGTCGCGCCACGGGCCGTCGAGTCCGAATCCCGGCATGCGCACCATCACGATGTCGGGCCGGATCGCCCGCACAGCGGTCTTCGTCGAGGCCGAGCTGCTCCAACACGCGGGGCGTGTAGTTCTCGACCATCACGTCGCACGTCGCGATCAGTCGGCGGAGCACCTCGCGACCACGTTCGGCGGTCAGGTCGAGCGTGACGCTCTTCTTGTTCGTGTTCAACCCGGCGAAGATGCCGGACTTCTCCCACCAATCGGGCTCGGAGAACCGCAGCCCGGCGAGGAGGCGGGTGCCGTCGGGGCGGGCCGTCGACTCGACGTGGATCACCTCGGCACCGAGCATCCCGAGGATGTGCGTGCAGAGCGGGCCGGCCCAGAACGCGGTGAGGTCGAGCACCCGCAGACCGTCGAACGGACCGCGACCATCGGCCGCAGGTGCGGAATCGGTGCGCTCACGATCGGCGCGGCGCCGATGCCCGGTCGTCGTGTTCGCCGAGGCGGGGGGCGGGTCCGGGCGGGCGCAGCACCGAGGGGCGGAAGCGGTAGGGACGGTCGGGCTCGTCGAAGCCGTCACGCGGGTTGGCGACGATCGACCCGCGCTCGCGGAAGTGGTCGGTCTGCGGGATCGAGGCGCCGTTGCCGACCGGCGCATGGGGGATGCGGAACATGCCGGCGAGGTCGAGCACTTCGGCGCTCGTGCGCTCGGCCATCCACTCCGCGATCGCCGGCTGCAGGTGGGCGCGGTTGGCGAAGAGCGACCGGTCCTCCATCCACTCGGGGTGCCCGACCAGCACGCAGAAGTCGAGCCACTGCTGGCCGGTGCCGACCCCGACGCCGACGAGACCGTCGCTCGTCGACTCGACGCCGGGGGTCATCACGGCGCGTCCCTTGCGGAACGGCCGGCCGACCATGTCGAGATACGTCACCGGGTAGTAGGTGAGGCACAACGCGATCGTCTCGAGCATCGACACGTCGACGAGCTCACCGCCACCATCGATGGACGAACGGGTGCGGGACACGATCGTGCCGATCGCCGCGTAGGCGCCGGTGAGCCACTCGCCGATCTGACCACCGACCGAGATCGGGGCGCGGTCCATCGAGCCGCGCCCGAGCCCGACCATCCCGCCCGACCACGCCTGCAACGTGAACTCGGTCGCCGCCCGGTCGCTCCACGGTCCGTCGAGCCCGAACGGCGTGATCGCCGTGACGGTCGTGTTCGGCGCGGCTCGGCGGATCGCCGCGGGTGCCAACGCCGGATGCTCGGCGATCCGCGAGCCGCGGGACCACACGACGGCATCGGCGCCGGCCACCAGGTCGAGCACTCGCTGGACGTCGGCCTGATCGTCGGGGTCGGCGACGATGCTCTGCTTCGACGACGACAGGAACGCGAACAGCGCGCCGTCGGCGCCCGCGGGGATCTCGGCCCCCGACGCCGACCGCCGGCGGAGTGGATCGCCCTCGGGTGGTTCGACCTTGACGACGTCCGCGCCGCCGTCGGCGAGGAGCTTGGTGCAGTACGCGCCGGCGATCCCGCTCGACAGGTCGACGACGACGAGTTCCGACAGGGGTGATGTCATTCGGACGCGGCGCGGCCCTTCTTGCTGAGGCGCCAGTCGGGCGGGAACCGCTCGTCGAAGTTCTTGATCGCCTTGGTCATGCCCGACTCGAACATCTCGTCGTTCACGACGAGTTCGTTGGCGTCGGGCTTCGACCGTAGACCGCCATCGACTCCATGACGCCCGTGAGCAGGCTGCCCATGTACTCGCCCTGGAACTGCTTCATGATCTCGAAGAAGACCTTCTGCTGGAACACGACGTCGGTCGAGCGATTGTTGGCACAGGCGAGCGCGTACTTCGCCGTCTCGGCCTCGAGTTGGTCACGCGGCACGACGCTGTTGACGAAGCTGCACTCGTACATCTCGGCGGCGGTGAACGGACGCCCGGTGAAGACCATCTCCTGGAACTTGCGCAACCCCATCGTCTGGGCCCACCACCACATGCGCGGCGCCGTGCCGGCGTAGCGCCACGCGGCGTGCCCGAACAGGGCGTCGTCGGACGCGACGACGAGGTCGGCGTCGCCGGCCTGGTAGAAGTGCCAGCCGTAGCAGTAGCCCTTCGCCTCGACGATGCTGATCTTCTTGAACTCCTGCAGGCTGCGGCAGCCGCTCTGCGCGTTGGCGAACCACTGGGTGACCTGCGCGCCGTGGCGGAAGTTGCGCCGCGGCGGGTACTTCACGTCCTCGCCCTCGAGCCCGAAGTCGCGCAGCAGACCGTCCTCGGTGCCGTGGGCCTCCATGAACTCCGGCAGGTCGACACCGCTGCCGAGGTCGTCGCCCGCGCCGCGGATCACGAGGACCTTCACGTCGTCGTCGATGTTGGCCTGGTGGAGCAGGTCGGCGTAGCGCAGCCGCATCCCGATCGTCGGCGCGTTGAGCCGGTCGGGCCGGTTGAGCGTGATCGTGGCGATCTTGGTCGACTTGTCCTTGTCGTAGAGGATGTAGTCGGCCTCGTCGCCCTCGTCGTCGCCGGACGGGCGGGCACTGGACGGGTTGTCGGTCATCGGTGGGCTCCTACTGGTTCGAGGTTCCAGAACGGGCTGCGTGACAGCAACTCCGGTCCGTCGGGGGTGATGAGCACGGGCTCGCGCGTCACGATCGATCCGGCCGTGTCGTCGATGACGGCGGCGGTGACGACCAGCACGACGCCCGGGTCGAGACGCTCGGCGGCGGCGGTGCGGGGGAGTTGGCCGGTGACGACGGGGTCGTCGAAGCCGAGGCCGAGACCGGTCCCGATCGGCGTCAGGGGAAGCGGTTCGCCGGCCGCGTGATAGGCCTCGAGGAGGCCACTGGCCGGCGCACCGGGCGTGCAGGCGTCGACCAACCGGTGCCACAGATCGTCCCACCGGCGGTGGAGATCGCCGACGGCAGGGGTGGGACCGGCATCGACACCGTCCGGTCCGACCGGCCACGTCCGCCCCACGGCGCCGAAGTAGCCGCCGGCCACGACACCGGCATCGAACGACACGAGGTCGCCGGCGCGGATGCGTCCGTCGCCGGTGCCGCGCCGGGCACCGGGGGAGACGACGCGCACGACGTCCTGCGTGGCCGGCGTGGTGACACCATGCGACGCCATCGCATCCATGAACACCCCGGTCAGCTCGCGTTCGGACACGCCGGGTCGCAACTCGCCGAGCGCCGCAGCCATCGCCGCGTCGGCGACCCCGATCGCGGTGCGCAGCGCATCGACCTCGTCGGTGGTCTTGATCCGTCGCGCCTGCCGCAGCGCCGGGCCGCCGTCGACGATCTCCGAGTCGGGGAACGCCATCGGGAGCAGCTGCGCGAACAACGGCGACAGCGCGTCGGTGCCGACGCGGGGGCGGCCAACGCTGCTGTCCTGGCCGATGCTGTCGCGGTTGATCGCCTGCAGCAGCGTCACGAAGTTCATCGGGTTCCAGGTGATCCCGTACAGGTGGTCGTGCGGGATCTCGTCGGGCACGCCTTCGTCCCAGGTGCTGAGCACGAAGAGCTCCCGCGTCTCGCGCACGACGACGCAGCCGGGGCCGAACGGGCGGGTGCCGGCGTTCCAGAGGATCGGCACACCCGACGCGTAGCGGATGTTGGCCACCCGGCCCAGCACGAGCACGTCGAGGTCGTGGTCGGCCATCGCCGTGAACACGCGCTCGCGTCGCGCCTCGCGCAGCGCCGGTGGATCGGGGACGGTCTCGGTTGCCATGTCAGTTCTCGGGTCGTCCCAGCTCAGTCGCCGTAGGGGTCGTAGGGATAGTCGCTCAGGCACACGGAGCCCTCGTCGGTCACGACGTAGACGTTCTCGGACCGGTAGCCGCTGTGGCCCTCGTCCCACACGATCGGCTCGATCACCTGCACCGTGCCGGCGGGCAGCACGAGCCGCCGGTCGTAGTCGTCGCCGAGGTCGGTGCCGACGTAGGGCGCCTCGGCGCCGTCGAGCCCGAGGCCGTGGCCGAGGTAGAAGTGCTCCATCCACGGCCGTTCGCCGTCGCACACCTCCATCGCCGCCGCCGTGAGATCGGACGCGGTGCTGCCCGCCCGCATCACCCGCAGCACCGCGTCGTTGATGTCCCGCCACCGTTCGTACTGCGCCTGTTGGCGCGCCGTCGGCTCGCCACCGACGACCCAGGTACGACCGAAGTCGGAGTGCATCCCGCCGTAGGAGATGCCGGAGTCGACCCACAGGACGTCGCCGTGGTTCAGCGCTCGCTCGGTGGTCAGGAGCGGGCACGGGATGCCACCGTGGACCGTCCACGGGAGGTCGGCCTGGTGGTCGGGCATCACCTGCCAGATGGGGTCGAGCACGCTGGCCTCGGCGCCGAGCTCGAACACGCGGTGCAGGAACGTCGCGGTCAGGTCGGTCTGGCGGGCGCCGGGCACGAGTTGGTCCTGCACCTCGGCCATCGCCTGTTCGGTGATCCACAGCGCGTGGCGCAGGCAGGCGAGCTCGTCGAGTGGTCTTCGTGAGCCGCACGGTCCCCATCACCGCGCTCGCCGCGCGCGGTGGCCACTCGGCGAACAGTTCCCCGTGGTGGCGGTGCATCGCGCCCGTCACGTCGTCGACGGCGACCGCGGCGTTCGGCGGGATCAGCTCGCGCAGCTCCTTGGCGAACAGCTCGACGCCTTCGTGCAGGTCGAGGTAGGTCGGGCCGTGCAGGTGGGCGTCGTCGAGGTCGAGTTCGACCCGGGCGTCGGCGAGGAACGGCGTGAACAGGTGGGGCATCTCGTCGTCGGCGAGGACGACGGCGACCGGCCGCTCGACGTTGCCCCGTCCCGCGTCACCGAGCGGCCACGACGAGCTGGTGGCATAGGAGACGTTGGCGTTGCTCAACAGGATGAGCGCGTCGAGTCCCTTGTCGGCCATCGCCGCCCGGAGGCGGGCGCCGCGTTCGCGACGCATCCGGGCGAAGTCCGGCTGCGCCGGCAGGTCGAGCGCGTCGACGCCCAGTGCGAGGGCGGTACCCATCAATCGTCGAGGCCCAGGAACGTCATCACGTTGGTGCTGACGATCTTCACGGCGGCCTCGGGTCCGACGGCGGCGACCACGCTGGCGAGCGACTGCTCGGAGTACCCGAACGTGCTCTCGTTGTGCGGGTAGTCCGCCGACCACATCACCCGGTCGATGCCGATCCGGTCGATCATCTCGAGCCCCAGCGGATCGACCATGAACGACGCCCACATGTGGTTGCGCCAGTACCAGTCGACGTCGTGCTCGATCGTGTGGTCGGCCATGTGCTGCAGCGACGCGTACAGGTGCTCGGCGTCCTGGAGGGCGGCCGGGATCCAGTTGATGCCGCCCTCGAACCAGCCGACCTGCAGGCCGGGGTGACGGTCGAGGATCCCGCCGAACACGTACCGCCCGAACATCTCGCGGAACGGGGCGACGTTGTGCATCATCCCGACGATCAGGCCGTTGTCGCGGCAGGGCGAGGCGAGTGGAGCCTCACCGATGTGGTGGGCGACAGGGAGACCGCTCTCCTCGATCGCCTCCCACACGGGGTACATCGCCGGGCTGTTGTAGTCGATCGGCTTGCCGTCGTCGCCGGCGCCGGGCTTGAGCGGGAGCCAGAACGTCTTGACGCCGAGCGCCACCAGTTCGTCGAGCGTCTTGCGGCAGCCGTCGCCGTCCCACCAGTTGATCATGCCGACCCCGAAGAACCGGCCGTTCGAACGCTCCTGGACCTCGGCGATGTGCTCGTTGTAGATGCGGAAGCACAGTTCGCGGACCGCCTTGTCGGGCCAGCCCATGAGGCCGAGCAAGGCGTTCGGGAAGGCGAGTTCGCGGTGGATGCCGTCGGACTCGAGTTCGTCGAGCCGGGCGTCGACGTGGCCGGTCGCCGAGCCGGTCAACGGGTCGTACGACATCAGCACGGCGTTGAACTCGCGGGGGAGGAACGTCTTGCCGCCGACGGCCAGCGTCCACGCGCCGTCGTCGTAGATGACGCGCGGCGCCTGCTCCTTCATCGACTCGGGGAACTTCTCGTAGAAGATGTCCTCCGAGAGCGAGATGTGGTCGTCGGCGGAGAACACCCGGGTACCAGCCGGCAGCTCGAGCGATCCGGTCGCGCCACCAGTGCGATCCTTCGGCGCCTTGAACCCCTCGGTGGGATAGCTGATTGTTGCGGCGAGCGCATTCATTCGTGTCCGGTTCCCCTCTGCGATTCGATGGTGCTCATGTTTAGTTCGATGTCGTAGTATTTGTCAACATGCCCGAGACGATCCGTACGCATCCGATGAGGCACGATCGGGTCACGAGAACTACCGCACGCCAGGGAGGCAACGATGTCTGACGAACTCGCCGGAAAGGTCGCCATCGTCACCGGTGGCGCGAGCGGCATCGGCCGCGCGACGGTGGAGCGCTTCGTCGAGGAGGGCGCACGGGTCGTCATCGCCGATGTCGACGTCGACGCCGGTCAGTCGCTCGCCGGGGAACTCGGGGACGTCGCCGCGTTCCAGCAGACCGACATCACCAACGCCGACCAGGTGCAGGCGGCGGTGGATTTCACGGTCGAGCACTTCGGCGGCCTGCAGATCATGTCGAACAACGCCGGCGTGGCGAGCGCGATGGTCCGCTTCCTCCACGACGACCTGAGCGACTTCGAACGGGTCGTGAACATCAACGTCTTCGGCGTGCTGCTCGGTTCGCAACGGGCCGCCCGCCACATGAAGGCCCACGGCGGTGGATCGATCATCAACACGTCGTCGACCGCCGGTGTCAACGCCGGCGCCGGACTGATCACCTATCGGGCGACCAAGGCGGCGGTGATCCACATCTCGCGGTCGATCGCCCTCGACCTCGCGCAGTACAACATCCGCGTCAACTGCCTGCTCCCGGGCCAGATCCGCACGGCGATGACCACCTACGACATGGACACGGTGATGAAGTACACCCAGCCGCTGCCGCGGTACGGGCAGGCGGAGGACGTCGCCAACGCGGCGGTGTTCCTGGCGAGCGACCGGGCGGCGCACATCACCGGCGTCGTGCTCCCGGTCGACGGCGGCACGGTCGCCGGCCCGCCGGCGTCGCAGATCAAGCTGATGCTCGGCAACTCGCCCCTCGGCGAGTGACTCAGGCCGGTTCGAGCTCGAGGTCGAGCGTGGCGAGGCCGCGGAGGAAGTAGGTGGGGAGGTAGTCCCAGTGGCGGTCGCCGGCCGGGCCGTGGGCGCTCTCGGAGATGGTGATGTTCGAGGTGCGTTCGAGCAGCCGGTTGATCGTGACCCGCCCCTCGGCGCGGGCGAGGTGAGCGCCCGCGCAGTGGTGGGCGCCCTGCCCGAACGCCAGGTGGTTGCGGGCGTTGGCACGGGCGATGTCGAACTCGGCCGGGTTCTCGAACCGGCGGGGATCGCGGTTGGCCGCCCCCGGCAGGAGCAGCATCGTGCTCCCTGCGGGGATGGGGACGCCCGCCACCGTCGTCGTGACCTTGGCCATCCGGAACTGGGCCCGCAGCGGGCTCTCGTACCGGAGCGTCTCCTCGATGAAGTTCGGGATCAGCTCGCGGTCGTTGCGCAGGGCGTCCTGGATGTCGGGCCGCTCGCCGAGCATCCGGAGCGCGAACGAGAGCAGCCGCACCGTGGTCTCCTGGCCGCCGGAGAAGAGGTTGGCCGCGAGCAGCGCCACGTCGTGGACGTCCGGCGTCGATCCGTCGGGGAACTGGGCGGTGGCCATCGCCGTCATGATGTCGTCGCGCGGGGCGCGGCGACGGTCGTCGATGTAGGTCGTGAACTGCTCGTAGAGGAACTCGAGTGGCTTGTGCTCGAGGCCTTCGGGCGGCTTGCTCAGGCGGGCGGCGAACAACCCGTGGTCGGCCTCGGGAACGCCTTCGAGGTCGGCGATCACCCGCAGCGTGTAGGGCGCGGCGAAGTCGCCGATGAACTCGCTGTGGCCCTCGGCGACGATCTCACCGACCAGCCGGTCGGCGAGCTGCTCCATGAACTCCTCGTTCGCCCGCAACCGTGCCGGCGTGAGGAGGCGCATCATGAGTCCGCGGTGCTCGGTGTGGCGGGGCGGGTCGAACGACGGCAGCTGATCGCTGAACGGGAGCATGTCGCGGTGGCGCGCGATGACCTCGGTGACGTCGTCGCCCTCGAACGGCTCGGGGAACCGCACGAACGGGCCGCTCACGACGTTGCACGAGGAGAACTCGGCGGTGTTCGTGTAGATCAGGCGCGCCTCGTCGTGTCCCGTCACCATGTAGATGCCGAAGTGCGGTTCCTGCCACACCGGCGACTCGGCGCGCAACGCATCGAAGTAGGGGTAGGGATCGTCCTGGACGGTTCGGTCCCGGAAGAAGTTCGCCGACGTCAGATCGCTCACGCCGATTAGTATGACATCGAACTACTTCGGGGTCGATACCGGTGCAGGGCGCGTGCGGAACGTCGGCTGCGCGAGTCTTGTCGCCATGCGTTTCGAGACGACCATCGAGTTGGGCGGAAAGACCGCAACGGGCTTCGAGGTGCCCGACGAGATCGTCGAGGCGCTGGGCGCCGGGAAGCGGCCGGCGGTCAGCGTGACGGTCGGCGGGCACACGTACCGCAGCACCGTCGCCGTGATGGGCGGGCGGTATCTGGTGCCGCTCAGCGCCGAGAACCGAGCGGCGGCAGGCGTCGCCGCCGGCGACAACGTGGAGGTGGAGATCGAGGTCGACACCGCCGAGCGCGTCCTCGACGTGCCCGAAGATCTCGCGGCAGCGATCGCGGCCGACGCCGGTGCGCAGGCGTTCTGGGACTCGATCTCGTACAGCCGCCGCCGTCGCATCGTCCTTGCCGTCGACGGCGCAAAGGCCGCCGAGACCCGACTGCGCCGCATCGAGAAGTCGGTCACCGACCTGCGCGCGGGCAAGGCCTGATCCTCGACAGAATGTGGTCATGCCGGTCGCCTTCAACCACACGATCGTCCATTCCCGCGACGCCGACGAGTCGGCGACGTTCTTCAGCACGATGATGGGTCTGCCGCCGCCGCGACCCTTCGGACCGTTCCTGGCCGTGCCGGTGGAACACGGCGCGACGTTCGACTTCGCCCAGGCGTCGGACGGGGAGGAGATCCATCCGCAGCACTACGCGTTCCTGGTGACCGAGGACGACTTCGACGCCATCTACGGCAGGATCCTCGAGCGCGGGATCGAGCACTATCCGGAACCGCACTTCGGCCGGGTCAACGAGATCAACCATCACGACGGCGGCCGTGGCGTCTACTGGTGCGACCCGAGCGGCCACTTCCTCGAGATCATCACCGTCCCGTACGGCGGCTGGCCCGAGGGCTCCGACCGCCGACCCTGACGGGTGCCGATCGCCATGCCGCCCACGGAGGTGCCTGACGTGTCCGTCCTTCCGTCCGGCGCGGAGCGATTCACGGCCGACGATCTCGAGGAGTTGAGCGCACTCGTCGCCGACACGTGGACGGCGGCCGCCGACCGCGACTGGTCGGCCCAGGCCGGCCCGGTCGAGTGGTCGTGCACCGCGACGGCCGACCACGCCGTCGACTGTGTGTACGCGCCGGCGTTCTTCCTCGCCTCACGTCGGACGGATGCCTATCCGCACGCCGGCGGCGACCTCACGATGGGGGAGGAGGCCACACCCGAGCGCCTGGTCGAGTCGCTGGCGATCGCGACCCGACTGTTGATCGCCGTCGTCCGCGACACCCCCGGCGACGTCCGGGCCGTCATCTTCCGGCGCCCGCCTCAACTTGGCGCGCCGGGCGATTTCCTGCCGCGCGGTGCGCTGGAGTTGGCGTTGCATGCCCACGACGTCAGCGTCGGGCTCGACGTGCCGTTCGAGCCCTCACCGGCGATCGCTCGACGGCTCCGCGAGCACACGCGTCGGTGGCCGATGTGGACGACGGAGTGGAGCGGTCTCGGTGCCACCGACGACGCGTGGGGTGATCTCCTCGCCGCATCCGGTCGCCAGCGCACCGCGTAGCCATCGACGTTGGTCGCGACCTACCTTGGGAGCATGGAGCAACGGGTCAGCCTGATCTCGCTCGGCGTCGACGACCTCGCCCGTTCGAAGGCGTTCTACGAGGAGCTCGGGTGGCGCGGGCAGGAGGTCGAGGAGACCGTGTTCTTCCAGACGGGCGGCCTCGCCGTGGTGCTCTGGTCGCGGGAGAAGCTCGCCGACGATGCCGAGGTTCCGGCCGGTGATCGCGACCCCGGTTTCGGTGGAATCGTGCTGGCCCACAACGTCCGCTCCATCGTCGAGGTGGACGAGGTGCTGGCGGCCGCCGAGCGTGCGGGTGCCCGCCGCGTGCGGCCGGGCCGCGAGACGTTCTACGGCGGGTACGCCGGCTTCTTCGCCGATCCCGACGGTCACGTCTGGGAGGTCGCCCACAACCCCGGTTTCACCCTGGAGCCCGACGGCACCCTCACCCTCCCCGACTTCGGCACGACCTGACCGCCGCAGCGATGAGCCAGATCCCCGGATACGGGGGCGTCGCTCATCGCTGCCGCCGGCGAACCCCAGCGATGAGCCAGATCCCCGGATACAGGGACCTCGCTCATCGCAACGGAGGGCGGTGGGTGAGGCGTCAGGCGTTGCGGAGCGGGGTGGAGCGGGCGATGTCGCCGGCCTTGGTGGCCGACTGCATCACGTAGTCGCCGAACGCCGCGGCGTTGGGATTGTCGCTGGCGCCGCTGAGCATCCGGGCGTAGCCGCCCTCGAGGACGATCGCCATCTTGAAGTTGCCGAGCACGAGGTAG
Source organism: Ilumatobacteraceae bacterium (assembly GCA_963752815.1). Classification (GTDB taxonomy): domain Bacteria; phylum Actinomycetota; class Acidimicrobiia; order Acidimicrobiales; family Ilumatobacteraceae; genus Sva-07. The sequence continues at coordinate 111,847 of CAVVZI010000019.1, forward strand.
TAGTCGATCTCGTCGACCGCTCGGCCGGTGTGCTTGGCGTAGTACTCGAGGAGGTCTTCCCGATCGGGCAGGCCTTCGTAGTCGATGTAGCCCTTGCCGGACCGGTCTTCGTCGGCGTTCGCCCACGGCATGAGGACCCACGCGAGGTCGAGCATCGGGTCACCGATCGTGCCCATCTCGAAGTCGACGATGGCGGCCAACTTGGCCGGCGCCCCGTGCTCGAACATCACGTTGGCGAACTGGTAGTCGCCGTGCATCAGCCCGGGTTCCCACGAGCGAACTTCGTAGCTGCGGAGGAACTCGACGGCGTCGTCGATGCCAGGCAGGTCGCGGACCTTGTACTTCTCCCACTGCGACAGCCAGCGGTCGACCTGGCGGGAGTGGAACCCCTCCGGCCTGCCGAGCCCTTCGAGTCCGACACCCTTCCAGTCGACGTTGGCCATCTTGGCCGCCCCGTCGACGAGCTCGTAGGCGAGGCCTGGTCGAGCGGCGAGATCCTTGTCGAACGGTGCCGGCCAGTGGCCGGGATCGGCCATGACGCTCCAGCCGTCGACGAAGTCCATGAGGTAGAACGCGGCGCCGAGCACCGACTCGTCGTCGCAGAGAGCGATCGCGGTGGGGTGGGGGACGTCGGTGTCGTTGAGCGCGGAGAGGATCCGGTGCTCGCGCACCATCGTCTCGTTGCGTCCTGCAGGCACGACCCGCGGCGGCCGGCGCAGCACCATGCGCTTGCCGCCCCGCTCGACCCCGAAGATCTCGTTCGCTGCCCCGCCCGACACGAACGTCACGTCGGGCTCGCCCTCGCCGGGGAGACCCTGGGCGTCCATCCAGGCGCCGAGCTTGGCCGGGTTGGCCAGCTCGTCGATCTTCTGCGCCGCTTTCGCCGCCTTCGCCGCGGCCTTGTCGGTAGCGGATTGGTCGTCGCTCATGCGGGCGCTCCCGTCTTCAGTGCGGCGATGCGTTCGTCGAGCACCTTGCGGGCCCACTCGCGGCGCGGCGGGAGGAACTCGGTCGGCCAGAGCCCTGGCGACGGCTTGTACCCCTTGAGGACCTGCTGGGCGACGGTGATCTTGTGGACCTCGGTCGGGCCGTCGACGATCGACATCGACGGCGCCCACTGCCACATCTCGGAGAACGGCATCTCGTTCGACACGCCGAGCGCGCCGTGGAGGTGCATCGAGCGCCACACGATGTCCTTCAGCACCGACGGCATCATGAACTTGATCGCCGCGATGTCCTTGCGCAGCAGCTTGTAGTCGTGGTGCTGGTCGATCTTCCAGGCGGTCTGCAGGACGAGCAGGCGGAACATCTCGAGCTGCGCGTACGACTCGGCGATGTCGGACTGCACCATCTGCTTGTCGGCGAGCAGCGACCCCTGCGTCTCGCGTGACAGGGCCCGCTCGCACATCATGTCGAGGGCCCGGCGCATCACGCCGACGGACCGCATCGCGTGGTGGACGCGGCCACCGCCGAGGCGGGTCTGGGCGACGTGGAAGCCCTGACCTTCACCGCCGAGCAGGTTCTCGGCCGGGACGCGCACGCCGTTGTAGTTGATGAGGGCGTGCATGCCCTCGTCCTCGTGCTCGGAGAACATCCCGATGTGGCGTTCGATCTCGATGCCGGGCGTGTCGGACGGGACGAGGAACATCGACATGCCCTGGTAGGCGCTGGTGTCCTTGTTGGTCCACGCCATGACGATGACGAACTTCGACGTGCGGGCGTTCGACGAGTAGTACTTGCTGCCCGTGATGACCCACTCGTCGCCGTCCTTGACGGCCTCGGTGGTGAACATCTTCGGGTCGGATCCGGCGTGCGGCTCGGTCATCGAGAAGCACGAGAAGCACTCACCGTTCAGCAGCGGTTGGAGGTACATCTCCTTCTGCTCGTCGGTGCCGTAGTGGGCGATGATCTCGGCGTTGCCGGTGTCGGGGGCGGCCGTGCCGAACACGTTCGGCGCCCAGTTCGACCCACCGAGGATCTCGTTGATCAGCGCCAGCTTGAGCTGACCGAAGCCCTGGCCGCCGAGCTCCGGGCCGAGGTGCGCGGCCCACAGGCCGCGCGCCTTGACCTGCTCGCGCAGCGAGCGGACGTACACGCCCAGGTCGCCTTCGAGCGGGTAGTACGGAAGCTTCGGATACAGCAGGTCGAGCGGTGCGATCTGCTCGTTGCGGAACTCGCGGATCCACTCCAACTGTGCTTCGAATTCAGGATCGGTACTGAAATCCCAGGCCATGCGCAACCCCTCTGCTGCTCGGCGGCGCCGCGTTCGGCGCCCGACGGGATCACATCTTAGTCGAGTGAAAAAGGCTTTTTCAACCCCTGATTTCGACCGATTTCACGAGCCGCCCTCGCCGGCGGTGAACGGATAGATGCGCGTGAAGTCGACAGCCGGCTGCTCGGCAGCGAAACGGGACCAGATGTCGACGGTCGTCGCCGCCACGACGCGCGGGTGCGTCGGCCGCGATCGCCGCCTCGAGATACAGCCGGACGTCCTTGGCCATCAGCGTGTTGAGGAATCCCGACGAGAACCGGCCCGTGACCACGTGGTTGACGAACTTGTCGCTCGTCGCCGAACTCTGCCCGCTCGACGCGTTCAGCACCTCGAGCATGGTCGCCATGTCGAGGCCGACCGACGTGCCGAAGGCGATCGCCTCGCTCGTCGCGGCCAGCGCGGTGGCGGAGAGGAAATTGTTGGCCAGCTTCAGCGCCTGGGCCATCCCTGGCTCGTCGCCGACCCGGTACCGCCGATCGCTCAGACCGGCGAGCACCGGTTCGGCAGCGGCACACGCTTCGGGCGAACCGGCGTACATCACCGTGAGCGTCCGGGCGCGGGCGCCGGCCGCGCCACCGGACACCGGTGCGTCGACGAAGTCGATCCCGGCGTCGGCGAGCATGCGGGCGACGCGCGGCGAAGCCTCGAGTCCGACGGTCGAGGTGTCGACCACGAGGCGGACGGTCCGATCGGTCGTGGCGATGATCTCGGCGACGACGACCTCTGACACGGCGCCGTCGGGCAGGCTGAGCACGACGGTGTCGGACGTCTGCGCCAACGTCGCGATGTCGTCGACGAAGCGGGCGCCGTCGGGGTTGCGACCGGGACCGGCGATGTCGTGCGTGGTGACGATGTGGCCCGTCGCCACGAGGTTGCCGGCCAGGACGCTTCCCATGTCGCCGAGCCCGACGAAACCGACGGCGGCGGTCATCCCGATTCGCCTTCGGCGGCTCGAACCTCGCCGACGGCGCGCCTCATCGACACCCCGGCGGGCGCGCCGCAGTAGGCCGCGACCATGAACAGCAGTTCGTCGAGCTCGTCGTCGGTCACGCCCGCCCGCTTCCGTGCACCGGCGTGCAGGCGGAACTCGTCCATGCGGCCGAGCGCGGCGGTCATGGCGAGCACGAGCAGGCTCCGATCGCGCGTCGACAGCGGACCTTCCCGGGCCCACGCACCCCAGGCGTTGGCGGTGATGTGGTCCTGGAACTGGCGCACCGTCTCGTTCGGATCATCGACCTGCGCATCGACGTACGCATCGCCCAGGATCCTGCGGCGCATGGCCCGGGCCGCATCGAGCGTCTCATCACGGTCACTCATCCGGCGTGTTCGGCGATCTCGACGAGAGCGTTCGTCACGAAGTCGGGTTCGGTGATCATCAGATCGTGGCCGGTGTCGATCGACCACAGCCGGCCCTCGGCCCGCGCGTCGGCGATCATCGTCTGGTCGCGGGTGGGAATCGTCGACTCGCAGACGATGTGGTACTTCGGGATGGCGGCCGTCGCGGCCTCGTTGGTCAGTAGGAGCTTCTGTTCGAAGCACGCCCACGGATGCGGGGTCAGGCGGGCGTCGGCCCAGGCGATGTCGTCGGGATCCTCGACGCCGTAGAACGAGGCCGCACCGGCACCCGGGAGCAGGACCAGTTCGATCCCGTCACGCACCTCGCCCATCTCGCGTGCCATCAGCATGTGCGGCCCGGCGACGTCGACGAGCGACTGGCCGTTCTCCGGGTTGGCGGCGTCGAGGTAGACGACCTTGCCCACCCGGTCGGCGGCGCGGTCGGCGACACCGGTGATCACCATGCCGCCGTAGCTGTGGCCGACGACGATCACGTCGTGCAGGTCCTCGTAGAACAGCAGGTTCACGACGTCGTCGACGTGGGCGTCGAGGTCGATCGCCGATGAGACGACGTGGGAGTGCTCGCCGAGCCCGGGGAGGCTCGGCGCGTACACGCGGTGCCCCAGGGCCTGCAGCCGCCGCGTCACCTTGTCGTAGCACCAGCCGCCGTGGCCGCCTCCGTGGACGAGGACATATGTCTGCATTGCCGATCCTTCCGATGCTCGATGATGGGCGGAAGCTACCCCGCGCGCCAGGGGGTCGGGTCCGGGCGCGCGGGGTCAGTGGGGTGAGGGGCCGAGGGCGCGGAGGACGAAACGTTCGACGTGGGCGCGGGCCTCGTCGCGAGCCATCGTCGACCGGCCGTTGATGGCGTCGATGAACAGTCGCCACACGATGGCGTGAATCGTCGCCGCGTCGGCATCGGGATCGCAGTCGGGGAAGTCGCCCGCCGCAGCGCCGTCGGCGAGCGCCGACCGCAGCGGGGCGCGCAGTTCGGCGATCGCCTCGTTGCCGGCCGCGTCGAACACCCCGGGCATCGTCGGCGAGATGAACATCCGCGCCGCCTCGCCGTGGCGGGGGTCGTCGCTGAGGGCGAGGATTTCGTCGATCCACGACCGCACGCGAGCGAGTGGCGAACCGGCGAGATCGACGTGATCGGCGAGGCGTCGCGCCGTCGCCGAGGCGTTCTCGGCGAACATCGACACGAGGAGTTCGTCCTTCGAGTCGAAGTGGCGGTAGAACGCCCGCGTGCCGAGGCCGGCTTCGCCGAGGATCTCGGTGATGCCGGCGTTGGCGTACCCGTTGCGGCGCAGCACGACCCAGCCGGCGCGGTAGAGACGCTCGCGTTCGTCGGCGTGCTTGACGTCGCGATCGGAGAGCGGGTCGGCCGGTTCCACTGCAGTCAGGTTGCCACGCCCGCGCGCCGCGCGGTGCGGCCGATCACGACGCCGAGCTCGGAGCCGGCCGCGTGGGATCGTGTTCACGCCCGGAGTCGCGAGCCCCGCTCTTGCGGAGGAACGTGACCGAGCGGGTGACGAGGCGCCAGCCCGCTTCGGTACGGCGGAACGTGTCGGTCCAGTACCCGATGCGCAGATGGTGATCGGTCTGGCCGACGAAGCACAGCGTCTGGACACCGGACGCCTCGTCACCGTCGAACTCGAGCGCCGGAGTGCCGGTCATGAAGAGGCCCTTCGGGGCCGCGGCGACGAGGGTGGGGAAGTCGGCGAGCAGGTACTTCTCGCCGAACGCGGCGTACCAGCCGTCGGCGGTGAACACCTCCATCACCGACTCGACATCGTCCCGGGTCATCCCGGTTGCGTACTTCGCCAGCAGCTGTTCGATCTCGATCGTGTCGCTCATCCGTGCCTGGTCCATGGGTTCTCCATCTGGTCGCGCGCCGAGTGGAAACGTTCTTCTCACTTGACGCAAGCATGATATCCTCACGCACCGAAGGGGAACCGATCGGTGTTGCCCGATCGCCACCGGAACGAGTCTCAGAGGGGAATTCATGCGCGTCGTCGTCGACCTGAACAGATGCGAGGCCAATGCGTTGTGCATGGGCGTCGCCCCGGAGGTGTTCGAGCTCACCGACGACGACGAGCTGATCGTGCTCCAGGAGCATCCCGACGAATCACTGCGCGCCAAGGTGGAGGAAGCCGTCCGCCAGTGCCCGCGCCAAGCCATCTCGATCGAGGAGGATTCCTGACATGTCCACGGCGACCGCCGACCTCTACTACGACCCGTACGACTTCGAGATCGACGCCGATCCGTATCCCGTGTGGAAGCGGATGCGCGACGAGCAGCCGCTCTACTACAACGAGAAGCACGACTTCTGGGCGGTCACGCGCTGGGACGACGTCGAGGCGGCGCTGAAGGATCACGGCCGGCTGATCTCCAGCCACGGCACGATCCTCGAGCTGATCAAGGCCAACATCGAGATGCCGCCCGGCATGGTGATCTTCGACGATCCGCCGAGCCACACCGCCTATCGCGGGCTGATGTCGCGCGTGTTCACGCCGCGCAAGATGAACGCCATCGAGCCGGAGGTCCGGCGCTACTGCCAGATCGAACTCGATGCGCTCGAGGGCCAGAACGAGTTCGACATCATCGAGGTGCTGGCGGCGAAGATGCCCATGCGGGTCATCGGCATGCTGCTCGGCATCCCCGAAGCCGACCAGCAGGCCATTCGCGACCATTCCGACCAGGGTCTGCACCTCGACTCGGCCGACGACTTCGGTGCACGATTCGACGAGTTCAGCTTCGCGGCGACGGAAGGAAGCTTCGGCGAGTACCTCGACTGGCGTCTGGAGAATCCGTCCGACGACGTGATGACCCAACTCGTGCGGGCCGAGTTCGAGGACCACACCGGCGTGACCCGGCGCCTGACCCGCGAAGAGGTGCTCGGCTACGTCAACCTGCTGTCCGGTGCGGGCAACGAGACCACCACCAAGTTGATCGGCCACACCGTACGGACGCTCGCCGCGCTGCCCGATCAGCGTCACGAGCTGCGGGACAATCCCGACCTGATCCCGAACGCGATCGAGGAGTCGCTGCGGTTCGAGGCGCCGTCGCCGATCCAGGCCCGCTACGTCGCCGAGGACATCGAACTGCCACGGCCAGACGGTGCCGGCGGGCAGCGCGATGGTGATCGTCAACGGGTCGGCGAACCACGACGAGCGCAAGTGGGGCCCGACGTCCGAGGAGTACGACATCCATCGCTCGATGGACCATCACCTGTCGTTCGGCTACGGCCTGCACTTCTGCCTCGGCGCCGCACTCGCGCGACTCGAGGGACGCGTCGCTCTCGACGAGATCCTCAAGCGCTTCCCCGACTGGTCGATCGACTACGACCGCTCGGAGCGTTCGCACACGTCGACCGTCCGCGGCTGGGACAAGCTCACCGTCGTGCTCGACTGATCAGCGCCAAGCGCTGGCACGTTCTCATCAACACCAATCCCTCATCAACCACATTCGGAGTATCACCATGTCCCTGTTCGATCTGTTCCGCTACGACGGCAAGCGCGTCGTGGTCGTCGGCGCCGCCACCGGCATGGGCAACGCCGCCGCCCGTCTGCTCGTCGATGCCGGCGCCGAGGTGGTGGCGATGGACTTCGCCCCGATGGACATCGACGGCATCGCCGGTTCGATCACGGTCAACCTGGCCGACAAGGCGTCGATCGATGCCGCCGTCGACGAGTGCGGTGGCCGTGTCGACGCCCTGTTCTCGTGCGCCGGCGTCGCCGACGGCACGCCCGGGATCGAGAAGATCAACTTCCTCGGCCACCGTCACATGATCAATCGCATGCTCGACGCCGGAATGCTCGGACGGGGCAGCGCGATCGGCTTCATCTCGTCGGCCGCCGGCGCCGGTTGGGCCCGCGACGACAACCAGGAGATCCTCGGCGAGTACCTCGCCATCGAGGACATGGACGAGGCGTCGCAGTGGGCGGTCGACAACGGCAAGGCCGACTACTTCCAGAGCAAGCTCGCCGTCTGCCTGTACGTCGCCCGCATGGCGTATCCGCTGCTCGCCAAGGGCATCCGGATCAACGCCATCATGCCCGGGCCGACCGACACGCCGCTCGCCCAGGCCAACAAGGAGATGTGGCTCGGGTTCGGGTCCGACTACCGCGAGGACACCGGAGTCGAGGCATCGACGCCCGAGGATCAGGCCTACCCGCTCGTGTTCCTGTGCAGCGACGCGGCCAAGGCGATCACCGGCATCACGCTGACGAGCGACCAGGGCTACTTCAGCAGCGGGATCACCAACTCGTACCCTGCCGCGAAGGGCACCGCCGACTTCCTCACCGGCCGGTACTGAGCGCCGTGACGACTCGGCCGCTGCCCAGGCTGCTGCCGTGGGACGGCTGGTTCTGGACCTCGGGTGAGGACGGCCAGCTGCGCATCCAGGGGTGCGACGAGTGCGACGAGCTCGTCCACCCACCGTCGCCGGTCTGTCCGTCGTGTCACAGCTCGGCGTCGTCGCCGCGGGTGATGTCGGGGCTGGCGACGATCATCGGTCTCACCGTCAACCACCAGCAGTGGCTGCCCGACTTCGCGCCGCCGTACGTGATCGCCAACGTCGCGCTCGCCGACGATCCGTCGATCCACCTCACGACGAACATCGTCAACTGCGAGCCCGACGAGGTGCAGATCGGCGCCGAGGTGCGCGTGCTGTTCGAGCACGCCGAGGACGTGTGGATCCCGCTGTTCGAACTGACCGGCGAGACCGATCCGGTCGACCGGGTCGTGGAACCGACACGGCCGACCGTGCGGCTCCCGCTCACCGACGACCGCTACGAGCACAAGTCGATCATCTCCGGGATCGGCCGATCCGACATCGGCCGGCGGTTGATGCGCAATCCGCTGTCGCTCACCGTCGACGCCAGCCTCGCGGCGATCGCCGACGCCGGGCTGACCCCCGACGACATCGACGGCCTGTGCACCTATCCCGGCGGGATGGGCTACGAGATCGGCTTCAGCGAGGGCGGCATCACCGCGCTCGAGGAGGCGTTGCGGCTGCGAGCCGACGTGGATCTGCGGCGGCCCGGAGGTTCCCGGGCCGGGCGGGTCGATCCTCAACGCGATGATGGCGGTGGCCAACGGGCTGTGCCGTCACGTGTTGTGCTTCCGCACGGTCTGGCAGACGACGGCCGGGCAACTGCAGCTGTCCGGGATGGGCGGCCGGGTCGGCGGTGACCAGCAGTGGCGGATGCCGTACGGCGCGGTGAGTGCCGCCAACTGGATCGGCATGAACGCCACCGCAGTACCTGCGCCGCTACGGGGCGACGCGGGAGCTGTTCGGGCACGTCGCGGTGAATGCCCGGCGGAACGCGGGGCGCAATCCGAACGCGATCTATCGCGAGCCGTTCACGCTCGACGACTACTACGACGCTCGGATGGTCACGACGCCGTTCGGCCTGTACGACTGCGACGTGCCGTGTGACGGCGCGATGGCCGTCATCGTCAGCGCCGCCGACGTCGCGGGCGACCTGCCGCATCCGGCGATCCGCATCGAGGCGGCGGGTACCCAGATCACCGAACGGCTGTCGTGGGACCAGGACACGGTCACCCACGAGCCGCAGGTGATCGGGCCGTCGACGCATCTGTGGACGCGCACCTCGCTGACACCCGACGACATCGACGTCGCCCTGCTGTACGACGGGTTCACGTTCAACTGCATCACGTGGATCGAGGCGCTCGGCTTCTGCGACTTCGGCGAGGCGAAGGACTGGATCGACGGCGGGCGCACGATCGCGCTCGACGGCACGCTGCCGCTCAACCCGCACGGCGGCCAGCTGTCGGAGGGCCGCACGCACGGCATGGGCTTCTTCTACGAAGCGGTCGCGCAGCTCCGCCACGAGGCCGGCGACCGCCAGGTGGCGAACGCCAAGACGGCCGTCGTGGCCACCGGCGGCGGCACCCCCTCCAGCGCCGTCATCCTCCAACGCGCCGACGCCTGAGCACTTCGGTTCGTTCTGGCCCCGACCCCAAACGAACCAAACGAACCAACGGCCCTGAACGAAACGAACTCGGTTCGTTCTGGCCCTGGCCCCAAACGAACCGAACTGCGACTAGCCGAGCTGCTTCTCCATCTCGCTGAAGTCGGTCGGCGCGGCGACGCCGGCCTCGGGGATCGGCGGCCGCGGGATGATCACCATCGACGGCACCTGGATCGACTGGCCGGCGGTGACGAGCGAGTGGAGCTGATCGATGAGGTGTTCGACGTCGATGAACGATCCGCTCAGCAGGTTGCGGGCGAACCAGTCGCCGGCGAACGCCCCCATCAGCTCCCGGTCCCAGTCGACGTTGAAGTGCGACTGGGCATCGCCCTCTCCGCCGCCGCACTCACCGATCGTGACGACGGTGAAGTTGATGCCGGGCTGCTCGATCCGCCAGTGGTCGGCGAGACGGTTGAGCGCCACTTTGGTCACCTGGTAGACGCTCAGCCCGCCCCACGGCGCCGTGTAGGACGCGCCGGTGGTCGACAGGTAGATGACGTTGCCGGCCGACTTCTTGAGATGGGGGAGTGCTGCCTGGCTGACGTTGCTGGCGCCGACGACGTTGGTGGAGAACGTCGAGAGCCACTGCTCGGGGGTCGCGTCGGACACCCGGACGATCGGACCGACGGCGGCGGCGTAGATCACCGTGTCGATGCCGCCCATCGCCTCGGCGGCCTCGTCGAGCGCGGTCTTGGCCGCGGCCTGATCGATCACATCACACTGGATGGCGATGGCGTCGTTGCCGGCCTCCTGCGCCGCTTCCTGGATCTTCTCGAGCCGTCGCGCCAGCAGCGTGACCTGCTCGCCGCGTTGTGCGAGGCCGATGCCGATGCATCGACCGAGACCCGTCGATGCTCCGACGACAACCACCCTCTTGCGCGCCGCGTCCTGACTCATCCCCTGGTCCTCCTCGTCACGCCCGACGACGACAATCGATGTCGGGCCCTACAAGATTGCCATACGCGGATGGTGAGAACCACATTTCCGGCCGCGCTTCGGCGACAGGTACTGTGCTCGCATGTTCTTCGGCCTGCGCTTCGATTTCCGCAATCCGGACCTGGGCGGGGTGTCGACGGCCGACCGGTACGCGGCGGCGCTCGAGATGGTCGAATGGGCCGATCGTCTCGGCGGCATGACCGTCGCGGTGTCGGAGCACCACGGCTCCGACGACGGCTACCTCCCGAGCCCGCTCGTGATGCTGTCGGCGATGGCCGCGCGCACGACGAACGTCCGCTTCATGGTGGCCGCGCTCATCACGTCGTTCTACGACCCGATCCGGCTCGCCGAGGATCTCGTGGTGCTCGACAACATCAGCCGCGGCCGGGTCGACCTCGTCCTCGGCTCGGGATACGTGCCGAGCGAGTTCGAGATGTACGGCGTGCCGTCGTCGGAGCGGGCGGCGCGGCTGAAGGAGACGCTGCAGACGCTGCAGGCCGCGTTCACCGGTGAACCCTTCGAGTATCGGGGACGCACCGTTCGGGTGACGCCGGCGCCGGATCGCGCGGGTGGCCCGGGCCTGATGCTCGGCGGCAGCAGCGAGGTGGCGGCCCGGCGAGCAGCACGGCTCGGGGTCGGGTTCATCCCCGTGTCGGCCGAGGTCTGGGAGTTCTATCGCGACGAGGTGCAGCAACTCGGCGGTGCCGATCCTGGCGAGTCGATCGTCGGCGAGAACTACACGCTGGCGCTGTTCGACGACGTCGAGCGCGGCTGGGAGCAGCTCGGCCCGTACTTCCTCCACGAGACGAACGCCTACGGCGCGTGGCAGCAGGAGTCGAACGCCCACGCCCCGTTCCACGTCGCCGCCGATGTCGACGAACTCCGCGCCCGCGGCACCCACCGGATCGTCACCCCCGACGAGTTCATCGTCGAGATGAAGGCCGCGCCGTTCCCGTTCCAGATCTTCCATCCGATGTGCGGCGGCATCCCGCCCGAACTCGCCTGGCAGAGCCTGCGCCTGTACGAGCACGAAGTGCTCCCCGCCTTCGCCGCCGAGTGACCGGCCCGCGCGCCAGGGGTCGGGTCCGGGCGCGCCGGGTGGAGTGGGTCAGATGTACATGCCGCCGTTGACGCCGATGACCTGACCGGTGATGTAGCTGCCGTCGTCGGAGCACAGGAACGAGCAGGCGCCGGCGATGTCGTCGGGGGTGCCGGCCCGGCCGAGCGGGACCATGGGGCCGACGATGTCGACGCCGGGGAAGTGTTCGGGCGGTGCGTGACGGGCCATCGGCGTGTCGACGAGGCTCGGCGGGATCGTGTTGACGGTGATGCCGCTGCGGGCGAACTCCACGGCGAGGGCCTTCGTCAGTCCGATGACGCCGCCCTTCGACGCCGCGTAGTGCGTCATGCTCGGCGCCCCCGACTGCGCGCTCGACGACGAGATCGTCACGATGCGGCCCCAGCCGGCGGCGACCATGTCGGGCACGGCGTTCTGCACACACGTGAACGTCCCGGTCAGGTTGACCGAGATGATCCGGTTCCAGATCTCCGGCGTGATGTCGGCCAACTTGTCGAACGACTCGACCCCGGCGCTCGTCACGAGGATCTCGACCGGGCCGAGCTCGGCGCGGACGCGGGCGAATCCCGCGTCGACCGACGCCCAGTCGGCCACGTCGACGTCGGCGGCGATCGCCGTGCCGCCGGCGGCCGTGATCTCCTCGGCGACCGCCTCTGCGGCCGCACGCGTTGCGGTCGAAGATCGCGACTCGATGCCCGTCGGCGGCGAACCGCTTGGCGACACCGAGACCGATGCCCGACGCGCCGCCGGTGACGACGGCGACGCGGCTCACCGCGCGCTCTCGACGGGATCGAACTCGAGATGGACGGACGTGAGGCCGCGGAGGATCCACGTGGGCTCGTACTCGAAGCGACGCGCGTCCGCCGGACCATGGTGTTCCTCGGACAGGCGGATGTTGTGCATCCGATCGAGAATGCGCTCGAGGCTCACGCGGCCCTCGACGCGGGCGAGCGGGCCGCCGGGGCACGAGTGGGCACCGCGTCCGAAGGCGATGTGGCCCTGCACGTTCTCGCGGTCGATGCGGAACTCGGCCGGGCACTCGAAGCGCCGTGGATCGCGGTTGGCCGCACCGTTGAGCAGCATCACCGGCGTGCCCGCGGCGATGTCGACACCGCCGACCGTCGTCGACCGGCGGGTGAGCCGGAAGTCGGTCTTCACCGGGCTCTCCATGCGCAACATCTCCTCGAGGAACGCAGGAATCTTCGAGCGGTCGGCGCGCAGTTCGTCCTGCATTTCGGGATGCTCGGCGAGGTACATCAGCGCGCCGGCGAGCAGGCGGGCCGTCGTCTCCTGGCCGGCCGCAAAGAGGAACGTGGCGGTGCGGACGACCGACGTGACCTCCGGGACCGTGTCGTCCGGATAGTTCGCCACCGCCAACCGGGTGAGGACGTCCTCGCGCGGCGCGGCGCGACGGTCGTCGATGTACGCCGCGAACGTGTCGTCGAGCCACGACAGCGGGTTCTCGCCCGGAGTGCCGTCGGCGCCGGCACCGACCTCGCCGACGGTGCCCGTCAGCCCGAATCCCTCGCGGAACCGCTGGTGATCCTCCTCGGGAACGCCCAGCACGTCGGCCACGGCGAGCATCGCGAACGGCTGGGCGTAGGCGCTGATGAACTCGCAGCGACCATCGGCGACGAACTCGTCGAGCTGCCGGTCGGCGAGCCCCCACATGAACGCCTCGTTGTCCTGCAGCCGCCGTGGCGTGAGCAGCCGCATGATGAGCGAACGCTCGCGGGTGTGGTCCGGCGGGTCCATCGTGACCATGTGCTCGTGCATCGGCAGCGTCGTGCGGTATTCGGCCACGATGTCGGTGATGTCGTCACCCTCGAGCGGCACCGGGAACGTGGCATAGGGCCCGATCACCGAGTTGCACGACGAGAACGTGTCGGGATCGCGGTAGACCTCCGACGCCTCGTCGTAGCCGGTCACGGCGACGACGCCCAGGTGGGGGAGGTGCAACACCGGACACTCGGAACGGAGTTCGTCGAGATACGGGTAGGGGTCACCGACCAGCGAGGGGTCGGTGAAGTAGTCGATCGTCGTCCAGTCGCTCATTGCGTCCCTCTTCGGTGAAATTGCGTCGGTTTCGGATGCTGAGCAGTCGCACAGCATTGGTGGATGGAGGCTAGCCGCGCGTCCGCGCTGAGCGCGGCGTGCTGACCCGTGGCTCGACGACGAGCGTCGACGCCGATTGTCCGACCCGGCCGGCTTCGTCGAAGAGCTGGGTCGACGCGATCCCGCCGCCCGCGGCGTCGACGACCGCGGCGGTGCCGATCCCGACCCAGCTACCGATCGGTGCCCGTGTCAGGTGCACGGTGAGGTCGGCGTTCATGAACGACCACTCGGTGAACGGCAATCGGCGATGGACGGCCTCGGACGCGAAGTCGGCCGCGGCGGCGGCGTTCTCGGTGCCCTGGATCGGGGTGCCGGCGACGACGGGCACCGTCAACGCGATCCACTGGTGGGTGCGGCCGGGCGCATCGGTCGACCGGAGGTGCCTGGTGGCGACGGCGGTGCTGTGGAAGTTCTCCCAGCCGATCACGTCGGCGAGCGCGGGATCGGCGCCGATCAGCGACGGCGCCGGGACCGAAGCGAACGGGTCGGGGTTGGCCGTTGCCGCGGCCGGCAGGTCGAGGTCGGCCCGCAGGACGGTCACCGACTGGGCGGAGGCGACGATGCGCCCCGCCGCGGTCAGCGTCGCCCGCTGCCGCTGGACTCGTCGGCCGCCTTCGGACGGGCTGATGTCGAGCTGCAGGGGCGCGAACGGGACCGGTGCCAGCAACTCGACGGTGAGGCGGCCGAGCATCCGGTCGGTCGGGGTGAGCCGTCCGGCGAAGAGCGCGGCCACCGCGGCGCCGTGCAGGACGTCGCGGTTCCACGGGCCGACGGCGCCCGTCGTCGGGACGAAGGTGTGGTCGCCGTCGGGAAGGAACAGCGCTTCGACGTTCACGAATCGCGTTCGGCGACGAGGGCGCCGCGGTTGACCTTCGTGGCCGCACTGCGGGGGATGACGTCGACGATCTCGACGGTCTTGGGCACCTTGTAGGCGGCGAGGCGCGACTTGGCGAACGTCACCACATCGTCGAACGTCGGCGGCGCCGACAGGTCCTTCGGCTCGATGATCGCATGGACCCGCTGGCCCCACTCCGGATCGCGCAGCCCGATCACGACGACGTCGGCGACTGCCGGATGATCGATCAGGGCGGCTTCGACCTCGGCCGGGAACACGTTGGCTCCGCCGCTCAGGATCAGGTCGACGCGCCGATCGGCCAGGTACAGGTAGCCGTCGGCGTCGACGTGGCCCATGTCGCCGACCGTGGCCAGCCCGTCGGTGGTCACGTCGAGCGCTCCGGCGCCGAGGTAGGTCGACCCGCCGTACGCCGGCGCCTGCATGTAGATGTCGCCGATCTCGCCCGGCGGCAGCGTTTCGCCGTCGGGGCCGAGGATGCTGACCTCGGTGCCGCGCATCGGCAGCCCGACGCTGCCACGGTGATCGAGCCACTGGTCGCCGCGCAGCGCCGTGATCCCGAGTGCCTCGGTCATGCCGTAGGCCATCAGGATCCGTTCGGCGCCGATCAGTTCGATCCACCGCTCGACGAGGCTCGGGGGCATCGACGCCGCGCCCTGCAGGATCCATTCGATGCTCGACAGGTCGCGCTCGTCGATGTCGGGCAGGTCGGAGATCCGCTTCAACATCGTCGGCGTCGCGGTGAACGTGGAGACGCGATGACGCTCGATGACGTCGACGATCAGCGCCGCGTCGAACTTCTGCATGATCACCAGGTGGTCGCCGCCGAGCATGTTGTTCAGCGTGGTGAACCCGGTCGAGTGGTACATCGGCGCCACGACGAGGATCGTCTGCGGCGTCGGCACCGGGCCCCACATCGCGATCATCGGCGTGCTGAACACGTCGTGGTACACGGCGGGCCGGTTGATCACGATGACCTTCGGCATCCCCGTGGATCCGCTGCTGCAGATGCCCATCAACGACGGCGACACGACGTCAGGCAGATCGGCGGAGTCAGATCGTGGCCGTCGGCCAGCCGCTCGTCGATCCACCGGTCGATCGACTCGATGTCCGACTCGTCGAGATACACCGCGGCGTCGACCGTTTCGCGCAGCCGGGCGCGCTCCCAGTCGGGGAGGTCCCAGCGCACGGGCACCGGGATCGCTCCGAGCTTCCAGGCGGCGACCGACGCGAGCACGAGGGGCAACGAGTTCGGCATGGCGATGCCGACCCGGTCACCGAACCCGACGCCCTGCTCGCGCAGGGACAGCGCCAGCGCATCGGACCGACGGTCGAGTTCGTGCCACGTGAGCGACGTCTCGGCGCCGTCGGGGGCGACGTGGCGGACGACCACGGCGTCGGGGTCGCTCGCGGCGAACGCCCGCACCCGCGCCGGATAGCTGTCGGGCTCGGTGCTCGCGGTCTCGGTGCTCATCGGGGCAGCCCGAGGACCCGTTCGGCGACGATGTTGCGTTGGATCTCCGAGGTCCCGCCGGCGATCGTCATCGAGAACGACCGGACGTAGCGGCTGAACCAGCCCTCGTTGAACACGTCGAACATCCACGGGTCGTCCGGCGCGCTCCGCCGGTCACGATCGAGTACGAGGTCCGGGCCGAGCGCTTCGAGGGCGTGGAGCGAGGCGCTCTGGGCGGTCTCGGAACCCAGCAGCTTGAGGATCGACTGTTGGGCCGACTCCTTGCCCCTGGCCGACGCGGCGACGGTCCGATAGCCGAGCAGGCGGAGCGCCATCGTGTCGATCAACAACTTGCCGTACCAGTCCTGGGTGTGCGGATCGTCGGCGAGCGGCGTGCCGCGAACCTCGTCGCGGAAGTTCTTGACCACCTCGTCGAGCCGTTCGTACTGGCTCAGCCAGAGCATCGCCCGCTCCTCGCCGAGCGCGCCGGTGGCGACGCGCCAGCCCTGGTTCACCTCGCCGACGACGTTGTCGACCGGGACCCGCACGTCGTCGAGGAACACCTCGTTGAAGTCGAGGTCCTCCGGGCCCGTGATCGAGCCGAACGGTCGGGCGGTGACGCCGGGGGAGTCGGTGGGGATGATCAGGGCGCTGAGGCCCTTGTGCTTCGGTGCGGTGGGATCGGTGCGGACGAACGTGAAGACGAAGTCGGCGTCGTGGGCACCCGACGTCCAGACCTTCTGACCGTTGACGACGAACTCGTTGCCGTCGCGCTCGGCGCGGGTGCTGAGGCCGGCGAGGTCGCTGCCGGCGTTCGGCTCGCTCATCCCGAGGGCCGCGGTGATGTCGGCGCGCAGGAGCGGCACCGCCCAGCGCTGCTTCTGTTCGGGTGAGCCGAACATCAGGATCGACGGACCGATGATGCCGAGACCCTGCGGGTTGAAGCTGTGGTACACGCGGCGATGGGTGAGTTCGTCCTGGATGACGAACTGTTCGAGCAGCGGGGCGTTGCGCCCACCGAACTCCGGCGGCTGCCCGGGGAGGAGCCATCCGGCGTCGAACATCGCCGCCTGCAGGGTGCGCGCCCACGGAGGCACGTCGGCGGACGAGTGCGAACGCGGCTGTGTGTCGGCGGGCGCCGGGAGATGTTCGTCGAGCCAGGCGGAGAACTCGGCGCGGACGGCCTCGACCTCGGGTGGGAAGGTGAGCTTCATGATGCGAGTGCCTCCTGGCCGAGACGGCGACGGTGCTCGACCGCGCTGCCGAACATGACTTCTCCGAGCTTGGCCCGCCGGACGCTGATCTGGAGATCGTTCTCCCAGGTGAAGCCGATCCCGCCGAACAACTGGATGCCGTTGCCGATCGCCACCTGCTGGCAGTCGCCGGCGGCCGCCTTGGCCATCGACACCGCCGTGCGCCATGCGGGATCGCCCTCGGCGAGGACGAGGGCGGCGTACTGGCACACCGCCCGGGCCCGCTCGACGGCGACGTACATGTCGACCGCCTTGTGCTTGACGGCCTGGAACGATCCGATCGGTACACCGAACTGGTGCCGTTCCTTCACGTAGGCGACGGTCATGTCGAGGATGCGCTGGCAGGCGCCGACCGTCGGGATCGCCCAGCCGAGCGTGGCCTCGGCAACCGTGCGCTCCACCCCGCCGGCCACGTCGACCGCGGCGAGACGCCGGTCGGCGGCGACCACCACGTCGTGCAGCGTCACGTCGGCGATGTGGGCGACGTAGTCGAACGTGGGCGTGCGCTCGGCGGTCAGCCCGGCGATCGTCCTCTCGACGACGAACACGGCCGGTGCACCGTCGCCGTTCTCGTCCATGACGGTCGCGACGACCGCGATCTCGTCGGCTCGATCGCCGTCGACGACGTGGCGGACCGACCCGTTCAGGCGCCACCCGCCGTCTGTGGCCTCCGCGGTGACGGTGTCGGCACCGAGCGCGAGGGCACCGGTGATCGATCCTGCAGCAACGCCTTCCAGCCACCGCGCCTGTTGCGCGGCGTCGCCGCAGTGGGCGATCGCCGGCGCGAACTGAGTGGTCGTGGCGACGAACGGCGAGGGATCGGTCGCCCGCCCGAGCTCCTCGAGCAGGATCGCGAGCTCCATCCAACCCATGCCGAGACCACCGTGGTCCTCGGCGATCGCCAGGGCGGGCCAGTACAGCTCGACCATCGTCGCCCACCATCCCGCGGGGTCGATGCCGTCGTCGATCACCGAGCGGACGAACGACGGCGAGCACTCCTTGTCGACGATGCCGCGTACCGTGTCCTGCAGCTCGCGCTGGTCGTCATCGAGTTCGAAATCCATGCGGGCTCCATCCGTCTCACGGTGTGGGTCGAGTGGGGTTCGAGTAGGTGGAAATCTCGTTGCACCCCGATGAGAATGATAATTTCACTGCGACGGGAAACCTACGCGAAGATGTGGTCGACGCCGACATCGGCGCCGTTTCGAGAGAGGGACGAACACCTATGGGGCTCTGGCACGAACCGAACCTGTTGATCGACGGCGAACTCGTCGCCGCGGAGGGCGGCGCCACGTTCGCGTCGGTCAATCCGGCGACCGAGGAGGTCATCGCCGAAGCCGCCGACGCATCGGTGGCCGATGTGGAGCGGGCCATCGCCGCGGCCCGCCGCGCCTTCGACGAGACGACTTGGTCGACCGATGCCAAGTTCCGCGCCACCTGCCTGCGCCAGCTCGCCGCCGCGATGCGCGACAACCTCGAGGACCTGCGCACGCTCACCATCGCCGAAGTCGGCGTGCCGATCGGCATGACGTCCGGCGCGGCACTCGAGGGCCCCATCGAGATCCTCGACTACTACGCCGACCTGGCCGAGAAGTACGAGGCGACCACCGATCTCGGCCTCATGGAGGCGTACGGCGGCCAGCACCGCCGGTGGATCGAGCGCGAGCCCTACGGCGTGGTCAGCGCCATCTCGGCGTACAACTACCCGACCCAGCTCAACCTGGCCAAGCTCGCCCCGGCGCTCGCGGCCGGCTGCACGGTCGTGCTGAAGGGCGCCCCCGACACGCCGCTGATCACCCTCGCCCTCGGCAAGCTGATCGCCGAGAACACCGACATCCCGGCCGGCGTCGTCAGCGTGCTCACGTCGAGCAAGGTCGAGACCGGTGTGGTGATGACCACCGATCCGAACGTCGACATGATCACCTTCACGGGGTCGACCGCGGTCGGCAAGGCGATCACGACCGCCGCCAGCGACACCCTGAAGAAGACGTTCCTCGAACTCGGCGGGAAGTCGGCGTGCCTCGTGCTCGACGACGAGTCGGTCGACTTCGGCGTGATGATGGCCGCGATGGCCACGTGTTCGCACGCCGGTCAGGGCTGCGCGATCCTCTCGCGTCTCGCCGTTCCCCGTGACAAGTTCGACGGTGCGGTCGAGATGGCCAAGGGGATGATGGAAGGCCTCAACGTCGGCGACCCGAGCGACCCGAGCAACTACCTCGGACCGCTCATCAACGCCAAGCAGCGCGAGAAGGTCCAGGGCAATGGTCGATCGCGCGGTCGCCGACGGAGCCACGGTCGTCACCGGCGGCACCGCCACCGACCACGAGAAGGGCTTCTTCTTCAAGCCGACGCTGATCATCGGCGCCGACGAGAACAGCGAGATCGCCCAGGACGAGGTGTTCGGCCCGGTGCTCGTGATGTTCCCGCACGACGGTGACGACGATGCGGTGCGCTTCGCCAACAACTCCAAGTACGGGTTGTCCGGCGCCGTGATGGCCGCCGATCGCGAACGTGCGCTCGCCGCCGCCCGTCGAGTGCGCACGGGCACGATGAGCGTCAACGGCGGGATGTGGCACGCTCCCGACGCCCCGTTCGGCGGCTACAAGCAGTCGGGGATCGGCCGCGAGAACGCGGTCGCCGGGCTCGAGGAGTTCATGCAGACCAAGGTGTTCGCCGAGCCGCAGGCCGGCTGACGCGGCGGACCGGCGCGTGAAATCCAGCGAGTCGCTGCCCGTCGGCAACACGTTCCTCGGCGACCACGCGGGCACGGTCCGCGACCTCGGTCTGGCCACCGACGTCGACGGCGACGACGCGTTGATCGGCACGGCGGTGACCGTGCCCGAGTTCTACGTCCCGGGCACCGACGTCGTCCGTCCGTCGGTCCTCGTGACGTTCGCCGACATCGTCGCCGGCAAGTTCGCCAACGCCAAGCTCGCACCGTCGATCTGCGTCACGCTCGACCTCGACCTGCATCTCGTGCGCACCCCAGCCGGGCAGGGATTCCGACCGGGCGACGAGATCCGCTGCCGCTCGGCAGTGGTGCGCGCCGGCCGGCGCATCGTCGTGATGGGCTTCGAGATCATGTCCGGCACCGGTGAAATGGTGGCGTTCGGGCATGCCGGATTCATGGCGTCGCCGAACCCGGAACACGTCGCGCCCGACGGCTTCGGTCTCGTGTCGGCCGACTCCGGGCGGTGGCGCCTGACCGTGCCCTTCGCCGAGCGTGCCGGCATCCGGCGACTCGACGACGGTCGGGTCGAGCTGCCGTTCGTGCTCGACAACATCAACGCGTCCGGAGGTCTGCAGGGCGGCGTGCTGGCGTTGTGTGCCGAAGAGGCGGTGCTCGCCGCGCGGCCCGGCGCCGAACTGAGCTCGATGTCGTTGCGGTACCTCCGCGGTTTCCGCCGCACCTCGGCGTTCGCCGTGGCCGACCTCCACGGTGATGTCGCCCGGGTCGAACTCGTCAACGAGTCCGGCGAACTCGGTGCCGTCGCCGTCGTCTCGTTGCGCTCGTGACCGGCGAACCGCTGTCAGGCTCTGACGGCGCGTGGTCGCCGGTCGCCGACGGACCCGAGGAGTTCACTGCGGCCTGGTTGTCGCGTGCCCTCGGCCGGAATGTGTCGGCAGTCGCGGCCGAGCGGATCGGGACCGGCCAGACCGGTGCCACGTACCGACTCTCGTTCGACTCCGCCGAGGGTCCGCGCACGTTGATCGCCAAGGTCGCGGCGGGCGATGCGACCGAGCGCCGACGCGTGCGCAACGGCTATCGCAGCGAGGTCGGGTTCTACCGCGACATCGCGTCGACGGTCGACGTCGCGACCCCGCGGTGCTGGTACGGGGCGATCACCGACGATTCGCTGGCGTTCACCCTGCTCCTCGACGATCTGTCGCCGCGCGTCGCGGGTGTGCAAGCGGTGGGGTGCACGATCGCGCAGGCCCGCCTTGCCGTAGCGAATCTCGCTGCGCTCCATGCCGGCCGGTGGAACGACGAGTCGATCTTCGATTTGTCGTTCATTGCGCGCCCGACGCCGGCCGGTGCGGAGTTCCTCGGATCGGCGGTCGCCGCGGCGACCGACACGTTCGTCGAGCGATTCGCCGCCGACCTCGATGAGGCCGACGTCGCGACGCTCGGTTCCGCTGCCGCGCTCATCGCGCAATGGCACCCGGCCCGTCCGGAGCCGTTCACGGTGCTGCACGGCGACTACCGGCTCGACAACCTGATGTTCGACCCGGGCGGCGCCGACGTGGTCGCCGTCGACTGGCAGACGCTCGCGGTCGGGCCGCCGGCCCGGGATCTCGCCTACTTCCTCGGCACCAGCCTGACGATCGGCGACCGGCGGGCGGCCGAGCGCGAACTCGTCGCCGAGTACCACGCCGCGTTGGTCGATCGAGGCGTGACGGGCTACGCGGTCGACCAGTGCTTCGACGACTATCGGCTGGGGCAGCTGCAGGGTCCGATGATCACCACGATGGGATGTGCCTACGCCACGGGTGAACGATCGGCCGCCGCCGACGCGATGTTCCTCGCCATGGCCACTCGGTCGTGCGCGGCGATCCGCGACCTCGACACGCTCGCCGAGGTCGCACGATGACGCTCGAGGCCGCGGAGCGGGGAGGGGAGAATGGGACCGTGTCGTTGAGGGCGTGTCCGTACCGTGCCCGGGCGTGGCGCGACGATCGGTTGGTCGCCGATTCGACCTCGGCCCTGCGCGACGAGGGCGCGGACCGTGCGCCGGTGCTCTGGTTCCCGGTGGCCGACGTGCACGGCGACCTCCTCGACGACGGTGCAGCACTGACACGGGGGGCGGGCGAACTCGACGGCTTCGTCGCCTTCGACGCCGAACGTGTCCGGATCGAGTTGGTCAACAGCGCCGACCGTGCCGCCGACCACCCGATCGTGCGGTTCCCGAACTGGGGGGACGCCGCGGACCTGATCGACATGATCGACGTCCGGTCGCTCGGTGACGGCCGGTACGTCAGCGTGCCCCGCGCCGACTGGCGGCGCCCGGTGGTCGAGGGCAGCCAGATGCTCGGCCAGATGGTCGTCGCGGCCATGCGCGAGACCGGCGGTCGCCGCGCCGTGTCGGCGTCGATCGTGCTGATCCGGGCCGCGGATGCCGCGAGCTCCGTTGACGTTCGTGCTCGACGTGCTGTCCCACGGTCGGACGTTCTCGACCGTGTCGGCGCGGGTGGAACAGAATGACCGCGTGTGCGCCGCGGGCACGCTCCTGCTCGACAGCGTCGCGCCCGAGGTGATCCACCACGCGGTCGACGCGCCGGACGTTCCGCCCCCGGCCGACACACCGTGCCACGACATGGGTGTCACGGGCCGTGATCTGCGCATCGTCGATGCGGCCTACACCGGTGATCCCAACGCTCCCGTCGGGCCGCCCGAACTCGACGCGTGGGTTCGTTTCGCGGAGGTCCCCGATGATCCGGCGATCCATGCGGGGCTCCTGGCCCAGTTCACCGGGCACCTGTCGATCGGCGCGGCGCTGCGGGCGCACGACGGCATCGGCGAGCAGCAGGCGCACGTGACGTTGTCGACGGGCATCAACGCGATCAGCATCAGCTTCCACCGCGACGTGCGGGCGGACGAGTGGATGCTGTACCACCACCTGTCGACCTCTGCGTCCGACGGCATGACCCATTCGGAGTGTCGGGTCCACGACCTCGACGGCGAACTGCTCGCGTCGTTCACCGTCGACGCGATGGTCCGCGCATTCAGCGGGACGACCACCGGCGATTATCGGAGCGCGATGTGAGCCTCACGACCGGACACGGACCACTCAGCCCGCAACCGGCGGGCGGGTTCATCCCCGCGGTGCCCGCGGGAACCGTGTTCGTCGAACCGTATCCCCGACGGATCCGGGCCCGCATCGGCGAACGGATCGTGATCGACACCGAGCGCGTGATGCTCGTCCACCGGCCCGGTCTGCCGACGTCGTACGCATTTCCGATCGACGAGGTGCCGGCCCACCTGGCCATCGCCGAGCCGGCGGTGGTCGATCACGTGAGCGTCCCCTGGGGCAGTGTCGACGCCTGGTACGAGGAGGACGTCGAGCTCGTCTTCCAGAGCTACCCGAAGAACCCGTATCACCGCGTCGACTGCCTGCGCACGACCCGTCACCTGCGCGTGGAGGTCGGCGGCGTGGTGCTCGTCGACACCGCGGACACCGTCGCCGTCTTCGAGACCGCGCTGGCACCGCGGCTGTACGTCGCCAAGGACCACGTTCGGATGGACCTGTTGACGGCGAGCCCGTCGACGAGCTGGTGCTCGTACAAGGGCCATGCGAGCTGGTGGACCGCGATCGTCGACGGCGTGACGTTCGCCGACATCGCGTGGAGCTACGACGACCCGCTCGCCGAGAGCGAGTCGATCGGCGGGATGCTCAGCTTCGACGAGCGAGTGGCCAACGTCCGCGCGGAGCTTCCGGGCCTCGACCACACGACAGAACGACAGGAGAGTCATGACTGAACTGACAGGCAGGGGAGCGGCGACCGGGGTGGTCGTGATCACGGGCACGGGAGGGATGGGTCGGGCGATCGCCCACCGTCTGGCGCCGGGGCGACATCTCGTGCTCGCCGACGTCGACGAAGGTGCGCTGGCCGAGGTGTCGGCCGCACTCACCGGGATCGGTCACGTCGTGACCACGCAACTCGTCGACGTGTCGGACGGTGACTCCGTGGCCGAACTCGCCCGCGTGGCCGCCGCCCTCGGCCCCGTGATCGCGGTGGCCCACACCGCCGGCGTGTCACCGGTGCACGCCTCGACGGACGCCATCATCGCCGTCGACCTCGTCGGGACCGCTCACGTCCTCGACGCGTTCGCGCCGGTCGTGGCACGTGGGGGAGCGGGCGTCGTCATCGCCTCGATGGCCGGCCACATGGGTCCGCCGATCGAACCCGACGTGCTGTTGGCGCTCGCCACCGCTCCGGCCGACGAGCTGGCGTCGCTCCCGGCGACCGAGGCGATTCGCGGCGGTGATCCTGGCCTCGCGTACACGTTCGCCAAGCGGGGGAACCATGTTCGCGTCCGCGCCCAGTCGGTCGCGTGGGGCGAACGGGGCGCTCGCCTCAACTCGATCAGCCCGGGCGTGATCGCGACGCCGATGGGGCTCGCCGAGCTCGCCGGTGGATCCGGTGCGTTCATGCAGGCGATGGTCGACGGATCGGGGACCGGCCGTCTCGGCACCGCCGACGACATCGCGGCCGCCACCGAGTTCCTCGTCGGTCCGTCCGCGGCGTTCGTCACCGGTACCGACCTGCTCGTCGACGGCGGCGCCGTCGGCGCGCTCACCACGAATCAGATCGCATTCTGACTGCGAACCGAGATCTCCTGAGGCGCAACCCCAGGTTTCACGGGTGTCGTCGCTGCCGACTCAGTCGACGATTTCGGACACCTGCATCACCGGCTCGATGTTCGTGTAGTTGGCCACGTCTGCCATCACCTCGGCCGTCTCGGGCTTGCCGAGCGCGCCCTGGAACGCGTCCATCGAATCGAAGTAGAACTGGACCGAGGCCACGTTCGGGCCACTGACGCCCTTGTCGATCTCAGTGCGCAGCGGGCTCCACGCCTTGACCGCCAGCGGCACGTGACTGCCCGCGTAGTAGTCGTGATCGAAGGTCGAGCCTTCGCCGGACGGGTAGGTGACGGTGACCTTGATCATCGCTGGAACGTAGCACCGACTCGGTGAGCGTCATGAGCGCACGGAGGCATACGATGGAAATACCATTTCATTTCAGCGAGAATGGTAATTTCACCAGGACGTCGAACGTACGCGATGATGTCTCGGCGTCCATATCGATGCCGTGTCCCGGGGCTTCGCATGGACCTGCAGTCGAGCAATCAGACACAACCGAATCTCAATCGATCACCGAACTACCGGAGGGGACCAGATGACCAAAATCTTGGAAGGCGTACGAATTCTCGAGGTGGCGGAGCACACATTCGTTCCCGCTGCGTCGGCCGCGCTGGCCGACCTCGGCGCCGAAGTGATCAAGATCGAACACGTCAGCCGTGGCGACGCGATGCGTGGGCTCGCCTCGACCGGCGTGGCCACCATGGCCGACGATGTCCACGGGCTCCTCGAGCACTCGAACCGGGGCAAGCAGAGCCTCGGCCTCGATCTGGCGCAGCCCGACGGCCTCGAGGTGCTCTACAAGCTCGCGGCCACCTGCGACGTGTTCCTCACGAACAAACTGCCGCGAGTGGCGACCAAGCTGCGCATCGACGTCGACGACATCCGGGCCGCCAACCCGAACATGATCTACGTCCGTGGCACCGGGCAAGGCCACCGCGGGCCCGACGCCGACAAGGGCTCGTACGACTCGTTGGCCTATTGGGCCAGGGCCGGAATTGCCTACGGTCAGAAGCGGCCGGAGGACGACAACGTCACCAATCCACCGGCGCCGGCGTTCGGCGACTCGATCGGCGCGATCACGATCGCCGGAGCGATCATGGGGGCGCTGTTCCATCGTGAGAAGACCGGGCACGCCACCGTCGTCGACGTGTCGCTCCTCGCCACGGGCATGTGGTCGATGGGCGGCGCGATGGCCCTGTCGCTGTCGATGAATTTCCCGTGGACGGCGCCACCGGCTGACCGGCTCGCCTCGAACCCGCTCACGCGCAACTACCGCACGAGCGACGGGCGCACACTGGCCTTCACCTGCCTGCAGGCCGGCCAGTACTGGCCACCCATGTGCGACGTGATCGAGCGCCCGGAACTCAAGGACGACCCTCGGTTCGCCGACGCTGCCACGCTGATGGCGAACAGTCGTGACGCCATCGCCATCCTCGACGAGGCGTTCGCGAGCGCGACGCTCGCCGAATGGCGCGTGCGCCTCGAGTCGTTCGTCGGGCAGTGGGCGATCGCCCAGGACACGCTGGAGGTCGCGGAGGACCCGCAGACCATCGCCAACGGCTACCTCGTGGAGTACGAGACCGCCGGCGGCACGCCGTTCCGGCTCGTGAGCGTGCCGATGCAGTACGACGGCGAACCGGCCTCGTCGCGCCGTTCGCCCGAGTTCAACGAGCACGGCGACGCGATCCTCGAGTCGATCGGCCTCGACATGGAGCAGATCATCGACCTGAAGATCCGCAACATCGTCGCCTGATCGACAACCTGAAACGCTTGGTGCCTGGCACCGAGCGTTTCAGGTCAGGCCTCGCGGAGGGCGGCGCGGAGGTCGACCTTGCGGACCTTGCCGGAGGCGGTGCGCGGGAAGTCGGTGACGACGCGCAGCTTCTTCGGGCCACTTCTGGCGCGCCAGG
Source organism: Ilumatobacteraceae bacterium (assembly GCA_963752815.1). Lineage (GTDB taxonomy): Bacteria > Actinomycetota > Acidimicrobiia > Acidimicrobiales > Ilumatobacteraceae > Sva-07. The sequence goes on from CAVVZI010000019.1 coordinate 138,418, forward strand.
CCGGCCGCCTCGAGGTGGGGGAGCAGGTCGGCGAGTTCGATCGGGTCGGTGCCGGGCAACATGCGGATCACCGCGCAGGCGTGCTCGCCGAGCCGGGCGTCGGGTGCCGCCACCACGGCGACCTCGGCGACGCCGGGAACGACCGCGATGGCGTTCTCGATCTCGGCGGCCGACAGGTTCTCACCGCCGCGGATGATGATGTCCTTCACGCGATCGGTGATCGTCAGGCAGCCGTGTTCGTCGACGATGCCGATGTCGCCGGTGTGGTACCAGCCGTCGTCGTCGAAGGCGTCGTTGAGCGTCGGGTTGGTGTAGCCGAGGCAGAGTTCCGGGCCGCGCGACAGGATCTCGCCCGCGACACCGGCCGGAACGTCGGCGCCGTCGGGGTCGACGAGGCGGAGCTCCACTCCCGGCAGGACCGGCCCGTCGGTCGTGTGTCGTTGATCGGCCGGGTCGTCGAACTGGCTGCCGGTGGTGGAGGGATGCTCGGTCGAGCCGTAGGCGCGGATGATCTTGATGCCGAGCCGCTTCGGCCCGCCGTCCGAGCTCCACCGGCACCGGTGCGCCGCCGAGGCCGATGCGTTCCATGTTGGCGGCGTGCGCCGGCGTGAAGTCGGGGTGGTCGAGGAGCGTGGCCAGGAAGATCGAGGCGCCGGTGCCACCGCTGATGTCGTAGGCGGCCATCACCTCGAGCGCGTGGCCGGGATCCCACCGGTCGATCACGTGCATGTCGCCGCCGCGTCCGAGCGGGCCGAGCACGGCGCCGAGCATGCCGGTGGCATGGGTGACGGGGGAGCCCATCAGCGTCGCCCTTCCGGCGACCCATCCGTTCATGTGCCGCAGCTCGCTCAGCATGGTCCGGTGGTCGTGGATCACGCCCTTCGGGTCGCTGGTCGTGCCCGACGTGTACGCGAGCACCGCCACCTCGTCGGCACGCGGCGTCGGTAGGTCGGTGACCGGGTCGAACGAGGCGAGCGAATCCCAACCGACGCGGCGGATGCCGTCGGGTGCCGGCTGGTCGGCGCCGTCGCCCACCACCACGTGGACGCGCAGGCCGGGAGGGGCCGCCTCGTCGACGATCGCCGTGTAGTCGACATGGCCGTACGAGGCGGGCGCGATGTAGGCGTCGGCGCCGCACTCGGCGAGGATGAACGCGACCTCCTTGCGGCCGTAGATGTGCACGATCGGCACGAGCACGTAGCCGCCCATCGTCAGAGCGGCGAACGACACGATCGCTTCGCGCCAGTTCGGCAGCTGGAAGGCGACGATGGCGCCCGGCTCGAGTCCCTCGGCGCGGAGCAACGCGATCAGCCGGCGGGCTTCGTCGTCGATGTCGGCGTACGTGCCGTGCCACTCGACCGAGCGGGAGTGGATGTTGACCGTGGCGTCGGGGGCCGCGGCGAGCCACTCGGCGACCTTGCCGCCGAGGGTGTTGTCGGTCCACCACTCCTCCCGCTCGTACCGCTCGACGAGTTCCGCCGGCACCGACCGTTCGGACCATGAGTGTTGCGCCATCAGGAAGCCTCCTCGACACGGATCATCGACTGTTGGACGAAGCTCGCCACCAGTTCGCCCTCGTGTTGTACACGTGGCCCGCACCGAACGCCGAGCCGCCGCTCGCCACCGGGCTCGTCTGGGTGACGAGCAGCCACTCGTCGATCCGGAACGGGCGGTGGAAGAGCACGTGGTGGCCGATGACCGAGGTCCGGAGCGCGACGTGCGCGTCACGCTGGCTCCACTCGCCGTGCGGGAGCAGCGCCGTGCCGATGAGCGTCAGCTCACTGCCGAACGCGAGCAGCGCCTGGTGAACGGCCGGGTCGTCATCGAGCCGCTGGCCGACGCGCCACCACAGCGACAGCTCGTTCGGCTGGGCCCGACGATCGTCGAGGTCGGTGTCGCCGACGACCCGGGTCTCCCAGGGGAGCAGCCCGAGGTCGATCGGGCGGGCGTCGTCGGGCTGACCCGCCGATTCCGGCATCGGTTGGTGGTGCTCCACTCCGGGTGCGGGACGGTGGCACATCACGGTGGCCCCGAACCCGACGGCGGGGACGCCGTCGCGACCTGGCTGCGACGAATCGATCCGCAGCGTGGCGTACGCCGTTCCGGCGTGCAGCGTGGCCACGTCGTAGTCGAGCGTGCCGGTGTCGCGCGCGCCGCGGGGGAACACGACGTCGACCGACTTCACGGCCATGTCCGGGAAGGTCCTCGCGGCGATGACCGCGGCCTGGCCGATCATCTGGCCGCCGAACACGTGGCCGCCGGCCAGGCCGAGCGTTCCGGTCCGCCAGCGGGTCGGGTCGTCGGGGTCGCGCTGCACGTCGGTGAGGCAGGTGACGAGCTGGTCGAGCGTGATCATCGTGTGCTGTGTTCCCCCGGGTCGGCGTGTCACGACATCGTCGTGGACGGTGGTCTGGCGTTACAACTCGAGCAACCGCGGCGCGCCGCCGCGGGCGAGCAGCTCGGCACCGATCTCGGTCGGGATCGAGCTCGACGAGCCGAGCACGGTGTCGATCACGAGGGTGCGCTTCAGCCAGCGGTGGAACTCGTGGTCGGTCGTGAAGCCGATGCCGGCGAGCACCTGCTGGGCGTTGGTCGCGGTCGTGCGCGCCGCCTTGCCGGCGAGCGACTTGGCGAGCGCGGCCAGCAGCGGATCGACGTCGTCGTTGCAGGCGTTCGTCACCGAGGCGGCGCCTTCGATCGCCACGAGCGACTCGGCGAGCTTGTGCCGCACGGCCTGGAACGAGGCCACCGATCGACCGAACTGCTCGCGGTCGACGGCGTGGGTTCGGGCCGCGTCGAGCATCCAGCGCGCGCCGCCGATCAGCTGATGGGCGAGCGCCACCCGCCCCGCCGCGACCGCGCCGTCCCACGCTCGGTTCGTTCCGGCCCCGACCCCGAACGAACCGGGTTCGGCCACCTCGGTTCGTTCCGGCCCCGACCCCGAACGAACCGAACGCGTCGGCGGGCAGGTCCATCACGAGACGGCGGTAGGGGGAGCCGGGGTCGAGGCCGCCGGGCGTGACCTGGTCGGTCCGGACGTGGTCCGCGTCGACCGTCACGAGCTCGACACCGGAACCGTCGCGGGCGGCGATCGCGAGCGACCACGGTGTCGGCGGTGTCGATGCGCGCCGAGACGAGACCGTCGACACGGATGACGTCGCCGTCGCGGGTGGCCGGTGGCGTGGTGCGATGGGGGCGGGGGAGCGACCACGCACGTCGTCGGTGTGACGTCGAGCCCGAGCGCGAGGGCGAGCACGTCGTCGATGATGGCCGCCGACGATCCGGTCGCGCCGAGCGCGGTGAACGCCATGGCGGCGCCCTGGCCGGGTGCGGCGGTGAGCAGTTCGCCCCAACCGAGGTCGAACAGCGCGGCATCGGCTTCACCCGGTCCCGGTGCGGCGACGCATCGCCGACGCGAAACCGTCGGCGAGCATCGCCAGGTCGTCGGCGTCGATCGCGACGGGCGCGTCCAGACCCGTCACGACTCGGCCCCGAGGTCGAGCAGGCGGCGGGCGACGATGTTGCGCTGGATCTCCGACGTGCCGCCGTAGATCGTCGCCGCCTTGGAGTACAGGTAGTCCTCACGCCACAGCGCGGCCCGCGGGTCGTCGTCGAACTCGATCGTGCCTGGCAGGAGGTCACGGGCGGTCTCCATGAGCAGCTGTTCCGAGCCGGCGATCAGGATCTTGTCGATCGACGTCTCGGCGCCGAGCTGCCCGCCGGCGGCCAGCCGGTACTGGGTGTCGCGGGAGCGGCTGCGGAAGGCCATCACGGCCTGGAACGCCTCGCCGATTGCCTTGGCCGTCGTACTCGACGCGGCGATGTCGGGATCGCCGTTGGCGACGGCGGCGACGAGCTCGTCGCAGCGATGGTGCAAGTAGCGCGCCACGGTGCCAGAACGTCGTCGAGCGCTCGTAGGGCAGCACGTCCATCGCCACCTGCCAGCCCTGGCCGACGTCACCGAGCCGGCGCTCGTCGGGCACGAACACGTCGTCGTAGAACACCTCCGCGAACTCGAGACGCCCGTGCTGGGCCTCGATCGGGCTGGGGGAGAGGCCGGGAGAGTCGACGTCGACGAAGAACGCGGTGATGCCCCGGTGGGCGCTGTCCCGGCTCACCGGTGCGCGTCAGCAGGATGCACCGCTGGGAGAACTGGGCGAAGCTCGTCCACACCTTCTGTCCGTTCACGCGCCAGCCGCCGTCGACCGGATGGGCACGACAGGTGAGCGATGCCAGGTCGCTGCCCGCCCCCGGCTCGGAGAAACCCTGGCACCACAGCTCGTCGCCGCGCAGCAGTTTCGGCACCATCTCGGTGACGAGTTCGGGCGTGCCGAAGGCGATGACCGTCGGTGCGAGGACCTCGATCATCGTCCAGATGCTCGGGTCGGCCAGCTCGCGCCGGGCGATCTCCTCGCCGACGATCGCCCGGTACATCGACGGTCCACCGAGCCCGCCGACCAGCTCCGGCCAGCCGTAGCGGCCGAAGTCGGCGTCCCAGAGTGCGTTCTTGACGAGCCGGTACTGCACCATGCCCTCGTCGAGCGTGCCGTTGCCCTCGAAGGGCGGCGCCAACTCGACGGTGTGCGCGTCGAGCCACGCGCCGAGTTCCCGGCGGAACGTGCCGATGTCCATCGAAGCGGTCGAAGTTCCGATGGGCCGGTTCAGAGTGGCGGTTCGCTGACCATGGTGATGTCGGCGGCGCCGCTGTCGGGCACCCGCGGCTGACGCCACGCCTCGACCGGGAACGATGCCTCGCAGAAGGCGAACGTCAACAGCAGGAGGTTGCGGACATCGTCGGGCAGGTCGTCGAGGTCGAACCCGTTGCGTAGTCGATGATGTCGGCCATGCGCGGCAGGATCGCGTCGTAGAACGCCTGCATCTCGTCCATCGTCGACGCGAGCCGCTTCTCGTAGCGCGGGCGCCACGTGTCGAAGATCCAGTCGGTGAACGGTGCCAGGTCGGCGAACTGCTCGGGCAGTGCCGGCGGCGCCGGTGTCGTGGCGACGGAGACGGGGGTGATCGTGTCGGTCATCGTGAGTCCATTCAGTTCTTCGCGTCGGCGGGCGCCGGCATCCACGGATAGCTGGCGGGTCGTCCGCCGGCCTTGACCTGCTCACGCACCGCGGCGTGGTGGTGGCGGCACAGGACTTCTTGGTCGTTGAGCACGAACGTCTTGACGACGCCGGTCTCGATCATCGACTGGGTGGCCTCGAGGGTGTTGGCGTCCTGGAAGGCGTACTCCTTGAACGTCGAGAACGCCATCTCCTGGGCGATGCGGTCACCGGCGTTCTTCGGTGGCACGAAGTACAGCGCGGTCTCGAAGAGGTGCTCGCTCGGGCCGGTGGGCCAGTAGTGGTACGTGAGGTACCAACCCGGCTCCCAGATCAGGATCATCATGTTCGGCCACACCATGAACGTGTCGGTGCCCCACGCCTTGTGACGGGCCGGGTTGACCAGCGGCGGCAGGTTCTCGTTGTTGTTGATCACGTCGGGCTTGTCCCACGGGCCGAACAGGCCGCTGCGCATCGCGTTCTCCGACGGCTTGACGATGCTCGGATCCTTCGGCGGAGCCATGCCACCCCACGACGACACGACCGAGTGCGGGCTGAAGATGTCGTAGTGCAACGCCTCGAACCCGTACCCGGCCAGCTTCTGGGCCTCCTCGGCGGTGGCTTGCTTCATGTGCAGAATCGGTGCGTGGTAGAACTCGATGAAGGCGTCGATGAACAACTTCCAGTTGGCCTTCACCTCCGACTTGGCCCGGTACACCTGGGTCATCTCGCCGAACGGGTAGCCGGCGAGACCCTCGCTGAACGGGTGGAGCGCCTCGGTCAGCGTCTGGGCCGGTTCGTCGTCGAGGTTGACGAAGATGAACCCTTCCCACACGTCACAGGCCACCGGGACCAGACCCAGGTTCTCCTTGTCGAGGTCGAAGAACTCCGACTCCTGCTGCACGAAGTTCAAGCTGCCGTCGAGGTCGTACCGCCAGGCGTGGTACTTGCACGTGAACTGGCGACAGCGTGCCCGAGGTCTCCTCCTGCGGGTAGTCGTCCCACACGAGCTTGTTGCCACGGTGGCGGCACACGTTGTGGAACGCACGGACGGTGCCGTCTTTGTCCTTGACGACGATGATGCTGCGCTTCGCCCAGGCGAACTCCTTGGTGAAGTAGCTGCCGACGCGCGGGAGCTGCTCGACGCGGCCGACGTTGAGCCATTCCTTCGTGAAGATCGTGTCGATCTCCTGCTGCCAGAACTCGGGGTCGTAGGAGTCCTTGTAGGACACCGGCGCGGTGCCGAGACCGGGATAGTGCTCGGTCCAACTACCTTCGGCGGGCTTCGGGAATTTGGGCATGTGTGCTCCTGATGTCACGCGGAACCCGGCGCGGGTCACGTACGAGTGAGGTTTCCGATTTAGGAGAATACCATTTCCGCTCGCCCGAATGCAAATGCAGACGCGAACCGGGCGGCACTCATACGAGTGCCGCCCGGTCCGGAGATCACCGACGGATCAGCCGAACGTCGTCGGCGTGGGTTCCGTCCACGCGGTGAACGGGAAGTCGAAGCAGTCGAACGGCAGGGCCGGGTCGGACGCCATCACCAGCGTGCCGCTCTGGACCTTGAGGTACGAGAAGCACTGCGTGTACGTGTCGCCCTCCGACGGTGCGGTGTGCGCCGTCGTCCAGTCGACCGGATGGAACATGCCACCGGCGTCGTAGTCGGTGATCGCGTTCGTCGCGGCGACGGTGGTCGCACGATCGAACTGCGGTCCCGCGGCCAGGATGCCGGTCGCCGCCAGCTGCGCGCCGAGCCAACCTTGGATGGCGTAGTCGTTGATCTGCACCCCGCTGGCGGCGAACGCGTCGAGCATCGTCTTCACGGCCGCCTGCTCGGGATCGGCCTCCATCGGCCGGTAGGGGATGGAGATGATGTCGCCTTCGAGCAGGTCGGCGTTCGACGAGAAGTACTCCGTGTCGCCGTACCCCTGGGGCAGGGCGACGATCACGTTGTCCATGCCCTGGCGCTGGAGCTCCTGTTCGAGCGTCAGCACACCGTTCTGGTCGATGCACGTGGTGATGTAATCCACGCCCGCTTCCTTCATCGCGGTCACCTCCGGCCCGAGGCCGTTGGGGAACCCGAACGGCAGGTCGTTGTTCTTGTACACGAACTCGACGCCGGCGTCGGCGCCCCACGTGGCGAACTCCGACTCGGCACGATCGACGCAGTCCTTCGACGCCTGCGACACGCCGTAGCCGATCGAGGCCGCCTTGGTGCCGCCGGCAACCTTGGCACCCCAGATGCTGGCCGGACTTGCACATTCGACGCACTGTGTGCCGACCGGGATGTAGCTGCTCTCGAAGCCGTTGACGTCGCCGGCCGCCGGGAACGTGGTGTACAGCGGCACGCCGGCGGCGCCGATGTCGGTGAAGCCGGCGTACTGCAGCGGTGCGCCGAAGATGCCGAAGATCGTGTCGTCGGCGATCAGCTCGAGCGACTTGACCTGGGTGTTGCCGACTTCGTCGTCGTCGACGCGGCTGATCACGAGGTCGCGACCGTTCACGCCGCCGAGGCTGTTCTGGTAGTCGAAGTAGGCCTGGACGCCGCCCTGGTAGCACTCGAGCAGGCAGTAGCCGAGCGGGTTCGACGGCCCGGTGCCGAGGACGGCGAAGTTGATCGCGTCGTCGGTGACGCCCGGGACGCCCGTGATCGCCTCGAACGTGCCGACGTCCGGTGTGGTGTCGGCCGGTGCGGTGTCGGCGGTCGTGTCCGCGGTGGTGTCTGCGGGCGTCGTGTCGGCGGTCGTCTCGGCGGTGGTGTCGGCGGTCGTGTCAGCCGGTGTCGTGTCGGCGGCTTCCGTGCCGACCGGTGCCGCCGTCGTCGCCGAGTCGTCGCTCGAGTTGCTGCACGCCGCGAGCAACAGACCCCCGACGGTCAGCGCGACGGCCAGGCGGCGCGACCTCGATGCAGGCAGCCGCCTCCGAGTGTTGATCATCAACCATCCCCCTCAGTGAAAGGTGGTCCCCCGTTTCGGACCACGTGACGAGAACCATACTCTCCGGGACGGAGAAGTGCGGTCACAAACCGGTCACGCGGACCGCCCAGTGGGATCGCCGATCAGATCGGCGGTGCGGTGTCGCCGTCGTGGGGGACACCGTCGGCGCCGGCGTAGAGGAACGCCTGGACCCGTTCGGTGGCGTCGGCAGCCCGGCCCGGACCAGGCAGCGGTGCCGTGTTCCATCACGACGACGCGATCGCACAGGGCGAGGGCGTGCGACACGTGCTGCTCGATGACGAGCAGTGCCGTGCCCGCGGCGCGCAGGGCGGCGAGCGATTCGTAGGTGCGGTCGACGATCGTCGGCGCGAGGCCGAGCGACAGTTCGTCGGCGATCAGCAGTTTGGGCGCATCGACGAGGACGCGGGCCATCGCGAGCATGCGTTGCTCGCCGCCCGACAGCGTGCCCGCCGTCTGGTGGCCGCGTTCGGCGAGGCGCGGGAACAGGTCGTACGCCTCGTCGAGACCGGCACGCACGCCCTTGCGGCCGCGGATCCGGTTGATCGACAGGACGAGGTTCTCCTCGACCGTGAGCGTGCCGAACACGGACCGGCCCTCCGGGGCGTGGGCGACACCGGCGCGGGCGAAGGCGTACGCCGGCGATCCGGTGACGTCCTGGCCGTCGACGAAGATCTGACCGGACGACGGGGCGATCAGCCCCGACGCGACACGGGCGATCGTCGTCTTGCCGGCGCCGTTCGGGCCGACCAGGGCGATCGCCTCGCTCGCGCCGACCGTGATCGACACGTCGAACAATGCCCGGAAGGCGCCGTACCCGGCATCGACGTTGCGGAACTCGAGGGCGGCACTCACGTCGGTACCTCCAGGTCACCGAGATACGCATGGCGCATCTCGCTGCTCGCCATCACCTCGGCCGTCGTGCCGGACACCAGCATCCGTCCGAAGTCGAGCAGGTAGCTCCGATTCGTGAACGAGGCGACGAGTTCGATGTCGTGTTCGACGAGCAGGATGGCGAACCCGCGGTCGTTCCTGCACCTCGCGCAACGTCTTGGCGAGGGCCGCGGTCTCGGTGCGGTCGAGCCCGGACGACGGTTCGTCGAGCAGCATCAGCCGCGGCTGGGTCATCAGCGCCCGACCGACCTCGACGAGGCGACCCTGCCCGAGGCTCAGCCGTTCGATCGGTTCGTCGGCGAGGTCGCGGAGGCCGAGGAGCTCGAGGATCTCGTCGGTGCGCCCCATCTCGTCGGCTCGCGGCCGGCCGAGCAGGCGGATGTCGCTGAACCACTTGCGTTCGTTGCGCCGGGCGCGGTCGGCGATGACGAGGTGATCCCGCACGGTCGAGTCGGGGAAGAGCTCGATCCGCTGGAACGTGCGCCCGATCCCGAGCCGGGCCCGCTCGTGGACGCGCTTGCCGGACACGTCGACACCGTCGAACTCGACGCGGCCGGCATCGATTCCGATCACGCCGAGGATGCAGTTGAAGAACGTGGTCTTGCCGGCGCCGTTCGGGCCGATCAGCCCGACGCGCTCGCCGGGCTCCACGTCGATGTCGACCGACTCGAGGGCGACGATGCCGGCGAAGTTCTTGCGGATGCCGCGGGTGCTCAGGAGTGTGGTCACGAGACCGGCTCCTCGACCTGGGTGGTCGGCGTGGCCGTGACGGGAGGGGCCTTCTTGGCGGCCCGCTTCGCTCGTCGTTCGGCCGAACGCGCCTTGGTCATCTCGATGACGCCTTCCGGATGTTTGGCGTACTGGATCGTGCCGAGCCCGAAGAGGATGAAACGCCACTTCGGCGAGATCGGGAAGAAGCCGGGGATGCGGCCGGGATCGCGCAGGATCCAGCCGACGAACGTGCCCTCGAGGAAGATCTTGTTCATCAGCCCGAACGCTGCCGCGCCGTAGAGCGCCCCCGCCGGCCTGCGGGCGCCGAACGTGACGACGAGGACGAGCCAGAAGAGCGCGCCGAAGGGCGAGAAGTTGTTGTCGTAGTTCACCGCCTTCTGCTGGAGCGCCAACATCGCACCGCCGACCGCGGCGACGAACGCCGAGACGGAGAACGCGATGATGCGGGCCCGGGCGGGGGAGATGCCGATCGACTGGGCGGCCACCTCGCTGCCGCGGACCGCCTTGAGCGTGCGTCCGGTGGTCGACAGCCCGAACAACGTGACCGCCACCGTGGCGACCACGAGGATGATCAGGACGAGGGCGAGGAAGACCTTGTCGTTGTTGAAGTCCCACGGGCCGACCACGGGACGGGGGACCGGCAGCGACGCCGCGGCGCCGCTCGCCGAACCGCCGACCCACGAGAATTTCACCATCACCGCGTTGAAGAAGTAGGCGAAGGCGAGCGTGGCGATGGCGATCCAGATCCCGTTGAGCCGCAGGAGTGGCAGCGAGAGCAGCGCGCCGACGACTGCGGCGATGACGGCTCCGATGAGCGCCGCGACCAGGACGGGCATGTCGAAGCGGTCGGCGAGCTGGAAGACCGTGAAGGCCCCGATGGCCGCGAAGGCGCCCTGGCACAGCGAGATGTGGCCGGCGATTCCGGTCATCACCGTGATCGAGAGGAACACGATCGCCAGTGCGACGGCTTGGGTGGCGAGGAAGATCCACACCGTGTCGCCCCTGGTGAACAGCACGACTCCGCAGGCCACGATGAACGCGGTGCCGAGCACGCGCTGGATCGTGATCCGCCTCGAATCCGTGGCGACGTGGGTCTGCGACGACGGGGGTGGATCGACGCCGGAGAGCGGATCGCTCGCTCGCTGCGTCTGGCGCACCTTCGGTGAGAACACGAGGATGCCGAACAGCACGATGAACGGGATCGCCGGCGTGAGGTTGCTCTGGATCGGGCGGAGCCACGTGAGATCGTTGCTCCACTTGGGGATGAACGTGTTGAAGAGGGCGATCAGGATGCCCAGTCCGAGCCCGCCGAGAAAGGCCCGCGGCAGGCTGACGAGATACCCGACGGCGGCGGCGGCGATGGCCACGACGACGATGTTGAAGAACTCACCCGCCGCGAGCGAGGTGAAGCGGGGAGCGATGAGCACGCCGGCGAGACCGGCGAAGAACGACGAGAGCGCCCAGGCGGCGGTGGAGACCCGGTCGGCGTTGATGCCGTTGAGCTCGGTCATCCGGGGGCTCTCGACCACGGCCCGCATGCGCAGGCCGATGACGGTGAACTTGAACAGCAGGGCCAGGCCGACCGTCGCCGTCAGGGCGACGATCATCGCGACGAGTTCGTTGCGGCTGAACGAATAGATGTCCCACACGTCGTAGAACACGTTGTTGCCGCGCGGCGCGATCCCTTCGATCGACGCTGCCCGTCTTGGGCTCGAAGTTCATCACGATGTCGACGATCGCCGGCAGGGCGATCGTCAACCCGATCGCCACCACGAGCCCGGCGACGGGTGGCGCAGTTCTCAGATGACGGAACACCAACCATTCGAGCAGGACGCCGACGGCCGGCGCGAGGATGACGACCGACAGGAGGAATGCCGGCAGGATCGGCCAACCCCATTCGGTGTGTGTCTTGAAGAAGACGACCGCCGAGACGTAGGCCTGGGCGCCGAACGCGAGGTTGAAGATGCCCGACGTCTTGTACGCGAGGACGAACCCGAGCGCGACGAGGGCGTAGACCGTCCCGGGCGGTGCTCCTTGGAGCACCGCCCGGAAGAGGTCTTCACCAATCGATGCGAGCATCGTCCGTGCAGGATTCGGTGTTCATCGATCGCCTTCGATCAGCCGGTCGTCAGAAGTTGGATGGGGTCGGTTCGGTCCAGGTCGCCATCGGCAGCTCGAAGCAGTCCCACGGCTCGGCCGGGTCGGAGGCCATCACGAACGTGCCGCCTTCGACCTTGACGTACGCCATGCAGACCCGTGAATCCTCGCCTTCGGTGGGCGCCGTGTGAGCAGTCGACCAGTCAACGGTCGGCACCATACCCGATGCGGTCCAGTCGGTGATCGCGTTGGTTGCGGCCACAACTGTCTCCCGATCGAACTGGGGTCCGGCGGCGAGGATGCCGGCGACGGCGAGCTGCGCGCCGAGGTAGCCCTGGATCGCATAGTCGGTCAACTGGGCGCCGCTGGCGGCGAAGGCGTCGATCATCGTCTGGACGCCGGAGTCGCCCGGGTCGGCCTCGAGGGGCCGGTACGGGACGCCGAGGATGTCACCTTCGAGGAGGGCGGCGTTGTCCGACACGAACTGGGCGTCGGCGTAGCCCTGCGGGAGGGCGACGACGACGTCGCCCATGCCCTGGCGCTCGAGCTCCTGCTCGAGGATCAGCACGCTGTTCTGGTCGATGCACGTCGAGATGAAATCGACGCCGGCGTCCTTCATGGCGGTGACTTCGGGTCCGAGGCCGTTGGGGAAGCCGAACGGCAGGTCGTTGTTCTTGTAGACGAACTCGACCCCCGCGTCCGGGCCCCAGGTCTGGAACTCCAGCTCGGTGCGGTCGACGCAGTCCTTCGACGCCTGCGACACACCGAAGCCGATCGAGGCTGCCTTCGTGGCGCCGGCGATCGTCGCGGTGTTGACGGTGACCGGGCTCGCGCAATCGGCGCAGATGTTGCCCACGGGGATGTAGATGCTGTCGAATCCGTTGGCGTCGACGGCCGCCGGGAAGACGGTGTAGAGCGGAATGCCGGCGTTGCCGATGTCGGAGAAGCCCGCGTACTGCAGCGGTGCGCCGAAGATGCCGAAGATGCTGTCGTCGCCGACCAGCTCGAGCGCCTTGACCTGGGTGTTGCCGACCTCGTCGTCGTCGACGCGGCTGATCGCCAGCTGGCGACCGTTCACGCCACCGAGGCCGTTCTGGTAGTCGAAGTACGTCTGCACGCCGCCCTGGAAGCAGTCGAGGAGGCAGTAGCCGAGCGGGTTGGAGGCGCCGGTGCCGAGCACGGCGAAGTTGATCGTGTCGTCGGTGACGCCGGGGACGCCCGTGATCGGCTCGAACGTGCCGATGTCGGACTCGGTCGTCGGCGGTGGTGTCGGCGGTCGTGTCGGCGGTGGTGTCGGCGGTGGTGTCCGCCGTGGTGTCGGCGGTCGTGTCGGCCGTGGTGTCCGCGGTCGTGTCGGCGGTGGTGGCCGCCGTGGTGTCCGCGGTCGTGTCGCTGCTCGAGTCGTCGTCGCTCGAGTTTCCGCACGCGGCGAGGATGAGACAACTCGCGGTAGCGGCGGCGAGCAGACGTCCCGACCTGGATCGATGGTGACGAGAACTAGTCAAGGAATGCTCCCCCTGGGTCGTGGCCGACCCCCCTGCGGTGCCGGTCCGGTGTGAGAACTCTACTCTCGTCGTTGGAGAGCGCAAATTCCCATACCGCTCAGCGGGACGCCACCGAACCGTCGTCGAGCGGCCTGCCGGTCGTCACGGAGGCGCCGTCGACCGGACGCACGCGGTACCCCGGCACGGTCGCATCCGGTCGACACAGGGCGACGACACAGCCACCGAAGCCGCCGCCGGTCATCCGCGCACCGAACACGCCCGGCTGGTCGAGCAGGTCGCGGACCGCCCGGTCCATCGTCGCGGTCGAGACGGCGAAGTCGTCGCTCAGGCTCCGATGGCTCGCCACCATCAGCTCGCCCGCGCCGACATGGTCACCCCGCGCCAGGGCCTCGGCGAAACTCGTGACGCGGGCGTTCTCGGTGACGACGTGGCGGGCGCGGCACCGCACGAGTTCGTCGTCGATGCGCTCGATGTCGTCGAGGGTCGCGGTGCGCAGTGGCCCGACGACCGACTCGGCGCGAGCGCACTCGCCGACCCGGTCGCTGTACTCCGATCCTTCGAGTGTCCGATGGGCCACGAACTGCACGACGATCGCCACGTCGTCGGGTACCGGTACCGGTGTGACCTCGAGCGTGTGACAGTCGATGAGCGCGGCGTGCCCCTGCCGGGCGCCGGCGATGCAGAGTTGATCCATGATGCCCGTCGGCACGCCGGTGGCCGCGTGCTCGGCCCGGCGGGCGAGTTGGGCGAGTTCGAGCGGGGTGCCGTCGAACCCGAGCGCGAGGGCGACCGCGACCTCGAGGGCGGCGCTCGACGACAGGCCGGCGCCGACCGGGATCGTCGTGCTGACACGCCCATCGAATCCGCGACCGCTGCCGAGTTCCGCGGCGATGGCGGCGACGAAGCGCCCCCAACGTGGTTCCACGCGCATGACGTCCGCTGCCGCCACGGTGGCGGGCAGGTCGACCGGATCGGGCTCGTCGTCCGACACGAGACGGATCCGATCGGCGGGTGTTCCCTCGATCTCGGTCCACCGGTCGATGGCCATGGGAAACACGAGGCCGCCGGTGTAGTCGGTGTGGTCGCCGATCAGGTTCACCCGCCCGGGCGCCCGCGCGATGATCCGATCGGTCACGCCAGGCTCCGCAGTCGGGTCGCCACGTCGGCGGGGTCGACGGGGTTGAAGTACTCCTCGCACGCCGTCTCCGCCGCGGCGATGAAGCGGGGCACGCCGGCCGATCGCCACGGCGACACGATCTCGATGTTGAACCACGGTGACGTGTCGCCGTCCCACGCCGTCGGTGCCTGGTTGAGCCACATCATGTACGGCAGCGGGCGATCGTAGAACCGGTCGAGGCGGGCGAAGAGGTCGACGAGTGTCGCCGCGAGTCCGTCGCGCTGGTCGTCGTCGGCCGCGACGAGGTCGGGGATCTCCACGTCGGGAGCGACGGACAGCGAGATCGGGTGGACGGGAGCGAACTGGGCCCAGACGCGCCAACCACGATCGGCCAGCACCAGGCGCTCACCGGGTTCGGCCTCGGGGCGCCAGCCGGCGGTGAGCAGGCGGTGCGGGCGGCTCGGGACGTGGTCGTAGGCGTAGATCTGGCCGTGGGGATGCGAGATCGTGGCCCCGACCTCGGCGCCCCGGTTCTCGAACACGAGCACGTACTCCGCACCCGCCGCACGCAACGCGGCGGTGCGTTCCGCCCACAGGTCGATCACCCGCCGGACGCCGATGGCACCGATCGAGGCGAACGTCGCGTCGTGCTCCGGCGTGTACAGCACGACCTCGCACCGGCCCTCGCCGAGCGCCGGCCAACGGTTCGGGAACGATCGCACGTCGTACGGCTCCGGCGCTTCGAGGCCGCCGACGCAGAACGGACATCCCGTGCTCGGCAGGTTCGGCCTCGCCTGGCGCGACGCGACGACGTGCACCACCGTGCCGAGGTAGGGGTCGGTGTGCGTCGATCCGTGTTCGGTCACAGCGTGGATGCTGCCACGTCGCACGGCGGCTGGTTGGAGTTCGGTGGCGGGTACGGTCGCAGCCATGAGCGAGAGGACTTCGACCAGCCTGGACGATCATCGGGCCGTGGTCACCGGCGCCGGACAGGGTGTGGGCCGGGCGATCGCACTCGAGCTCGCGGCGGGTGGTGCCCATGTGTTCGTGAACGACCTCGACGGTGAACGGGCCGACGCTGTGGCCGCCGAGATCCGGGACGCCGGAGGCCACGCCGAACCGGCCGCGTTCGACGTGACCGATCATGCCGCCGTCGCGGCGGTGCTCGCTGGGTCCGGCGTCGACATCGTCGTGAACAACGCGGGCAACGCCGGCGCGAACGCCTCGATGGCGATGGCGTCGTTCGTCGACACCAACCCTGGCGACTGGCAGCCGTATCTCGCCGTCAACCTGCTCGGCGTGATGCACTGCGCCCACGCCGCGCTGCCGGGGATGATCGAGGCAGGCTGGGGGCGCATCGTGACGATCGTGTCCGACGCCGGCCGGGTGGGCGAGTCGGGCATGGCGGCCTACGGAGCGGCCAAGGCCGGCGCGGCCGGCTTCACCCGCGGGCTGGCCATGGAGGTGGGACGTCACGGGATCACCGCCAACGCGGTGTCGCTCGGCACGATGCGCACGCCGATGACCGAGGCGCTGTGGAGCGATGGCGACCCGGACCGGCAGCGGGCGATCCTGCGGCGCTACGCGATCCGTCGTCCCGGCGAACCCGAGGATGTGGCCGGCATCGTGGCGTTCCTGTGTTCACCGGCGGCGTCGTGGATCACGGGTCAGACGTATCCCGTGAACGGCGGCAGTTCGTTCGCGCTCTGACGGTCGATCCGGCCTCCCCACCCCGGAAGCGATGGCGATGTAGGGCGCCATTGACCCGACATCGCCATCACCTCGGCCCGCGTACTGTCGTGTCATGGATCGATTCGAAGGACGCACCGCGGTCGTGACCGGAGCGGCGAGCGGCATCGGCCTGGCCGTTGCCGAGGCGCTCGCCGCGGAGGGCATGCAGGTGGTGATGACCGACATCGATGCGGTTCGCTCGACGGTCACGTCACGCGTCTGCGCGACTCGGGCGCGACGGTGCATCCGATCGTGGTCGACGTCCGCGATCCGGACGCGGTCGACGCCGCCGGTGAGGCGGCCGTGGAGCTGTTCGGCGGTCTGCACGTCGCGGTCAACAACGCCGGCATCGTCAATCGGGGTTACTCGTGGGAGCTCGGTCTCGACGAGTGGCATCGCGTGCTCGACGTGAACCTGTGGGGCGTGATCCACGGTGTGCGGGCGTTCGTGCCGCGCATCCTGGCCACCGGCGAGGAGGGCCACGTCGTGAACGTCGCCTCGATGGCGGCGGTGCAGGCGGTCGACCGGCTCGGGCCGTACACCGTGGCCAAGCACGGCGTGCTCGGGCTGTCCGACGTGCTGCGGCTGGAGATGCGTTCGATCGGCGCGCCGGTCGGGGTGAGCGTCGTGATGCCCGGGATGATCCGCACCGGCCTCAACCCGATCGGCACCGTGGAGTCGTCGACCGTCGCGGCGAACATCGTCGATGCCATCCGTAACGGTCGCGACTACGTGTTCACCGACGACCACCACGCCGAAGCGGTCGAGGCCCGGCTGCGGGCGATCATCGCCGCGCGCGACGACGTGATCGGGTAGGCCGTCGACGCCCGTCGACGCTCGACACTCACGGTTCGATGACGACGCGGATCGGGCGGGCGCTGCGATCACCAGCGACGCGGAACGCCTCGACCGCGTCCTCGATCGGGAAGCGGTGGGTGATCACGGTGCGGGCGATCTCGGGATCGGCGGCGAGCATCGCCACCGCGTCCTCCATCTCGCGTCGCCCGTCGTGCGCGCAGTAGCCGAGCGACGGCAGCAGGCGTGCCTCGCGGTGGAACAGCGGGCTCCAGTTGACGTCGACCGACCCGACGTGCACGCCGAGCACGACGACCGTCCCGTGCGATCCGACCAGGTCGACCGCGCGGGAGAGGCTCTCGACCGTGCCGGCGGCCTCGACGACGACGTCGTAGAGACCGTCCGTGCCGACCGGGACGCCGAGGCGCTCGGCCGCCTCGATCTGGAATCGGTGGCGAGCCTCCAGCGCGATGTCGGTGACGCCCATGCGGCGGGCACCGGCGGCGGCGAGCAACCCGAGCGCGCCGGCTCCGACGATGGCGACCCGGGTGTTCGGGCCCGCGCCGGCGAGGCGGAGGGCGTGCCACGCGACGGTCGCCGGCTCGACGATCGAGGCGTCGCGCACGTCGAGGCCGGTCGGCAGCGTGATCAGCCGGCCGGCGGGTGCGAGGAACTGTTCGCTCATCCCGCCGTCGGTCGTGATGCCGAGCGCCCGTTGGGGATGGGTCGGGCAGAGGTTGTACCGGCCGAGCAGGCACTCGGGGCATTCCATGCAGCCGTACATCGCCTCGACGACGACCGGGGTTCCGTCGGCACGGACACCGGCCAACTCGTGGCCGAGGATCTTCGTCGTGCCGTAACGCAGGTACAGCAGGTCGGACGCGCAGACGCTCGTGGCCCGCATGTCGATCAGTTCACCGGAACCCGGTGGCTCCTCGAGTCGGTCGACGACGACACCACCGTCTGCCCCGCGCACTGCCTTCATTCACGCCACGCTACGACGTCCCGCCCCCAGCCTCCCAGCCCCGCAGCCCACGTTTGCGTCGGGATTTCCGCGACCCGCCTCTCGGAAATCCCGACGCAAACGTGGAATGACGGGCAGTGACGGGGACGGGGACGGGGACGGGCAGCGATCACACGGGTGGGGCGAGGAGTTGCTCGCGCAGTTTGAAGCGCTGGATCTTGCCGGTGGCGGTCTTCGGCAGTTCGTCAACGGTGAACAGCTGACGCGGGCGCTTGAACGACGCCATGTGCTCGCGGCAGTGCGCGTCGACCGACGCGGGATCGATGCTGTGCCCGCTGCGCGCGACGACGAACGCGACGGCCTCCTCGAGCCCCTGTTGGTTGCGCACACCCACGACGGCGGCCTCGAGCACGTCGGGGTGACCGACGATCGTCGCCTCGACCTCGGCCGGCGAGACCCAGATGCCACCGGCTTTGATCATGTCGTTGTTCCGTCCGAGGAACGTCCAGGTGTCGTTCTCGGAGCGGATGTACACGTCGCCGGTCCGCAGCCATCCTTCGGGTCTGAACGCCGCGGCCGACGCCTCGGGGCGACACCAGTAACCGCTCGCGGTGGACGGACCACGCACGTGGAGGTATCCGGGGCGGTCCGGTTCCGTGACGTCGTGGTCGTCGTCGTCGAGCAACTTCGCCTCGTATCCGTCGACCACCCAACCGCTCGAGCCGGGTTCCTGTCGGTCGAGACGGTTGGACAGGAAGATGTGCAGCGCCTCGGTCGACCCGATGCCGTCGAGCACGGGGAAGCCGAACCGTTCGGACAGCCGGCGTTGGAGATCGGCGGGGAGCGCCTCACCCGCGGTCACGCCGGCGCGCACCGAAGCGAACGCGGCGGGTTCGATGTCGGCGTCGAGAATGCCGGCGACGAAACCGGGCACGGCGAAGAACAGTGTGGGCGCCTCGGCGGCGGCGAGTTGACCGATCGCCGCCGGTGTCGGTCGCTCGGGGTGGAGGATGACGGTGGCGCCTGCCCCGAAGGGGAACGTGAGCGAGTTGCCCAGTCCGTAGGCGAAGAACAACTTGGCGACCGACAGGAACCGGTCGGTGGGCGTGACCTCGAGCACCGTCCGGGCGTAGGTGTCGAAGGTCGCCTGCATGTTGCCGTGCGTGTGCATGACCCCCTTCGACAACCCGGTGGTGCCGGACGAGTACAGCCAGAACGCCGACGATTCCGCCGTGGTGTCGGCCGCCGGCATCTCGGTGTCGTCGGTGAACGCCGTCCACTTCTCGACGTGGTCGGGCGATGCATCGTGTGCGCCGTCGTCGGAATCGTCGACGTGGACGACACGGATCGAATCGAGCGCCGACCGCACCGGTTCGACGACGTGGAGGTACTCGGTCGAGACGACGAGCCCGCTCGCCTGCGCGTCGGCGACGATCGAGGCGACGTCGGAGCCGGTGAGCATGGTCGAGATCGGAACGGCGACGACGCCGCTGCGCATGCAGCCGAGGATCCAGGCGATCATCTCGGGGGAGTCGTTCATCACGATCACCACCCGCTGGTCGCGGACCACGCCGATGTCGGCGAGCGCGCGCTGGACCCGCCACACGAGGCGCTGCACGGCGCCGTACGACACGTCCTGGCCGCGGTACCGGACCGCGACGTTGTCGGCCAATCCCGTCGCGATGTTGCGATCGAGCAGCCAGCTCGCCGCGTTGTACGTCTCCATGTCGTGCCCCCGTCTTGGCTTGCCTACAGCCGTACGTATTCGTAGTCGACCGGTTTGGCGTGGATGCCGTTGGACGGTGGAGCGACCCAGCCCGCGACCTTGCCCCGTTCGTGCACACCGACCATCAGCGAGCCGATGAACTCGGCGTCACGGCTCGACGGCAGCCAGCGGTCGATGTTCGCCTCCCACTCGGCCTCGCTCACGAGCCGTCCGTCCGGGCTCACGCGCGATCCGCTGAACGTCCCCACGTTGCGGTGGAAACCCACGTGCGGCAGCGCCAAGGCCTTGCCCACTCCGGCGAGGGCGCGGTTCCACCGGTCGACGCCCTTCTGGCAGTCGGCCGTGTAGTCGTCGCGCAGCGTCTCGTTGAGCGCCGCCAGCTCGGCGACCTCGCGGGTGGTGATCAGACCATCGGCGACCAGGGGGACCAAGCGCTTCGAGTCGCGCAGCCGGTGGTCGTCGTCTCGACGTTCCTCCTGGAAGCGACCCTTCAGCCCGGCCCCGAAGTAGTTGGCCGCGTTGGTCGACGTTTCCGCCCCGAAGAGATCGAGCGACAACGAGTAGTGGAGGTTGAGATAGCGCTGCAGGGTGTCGACGTCGATCCCGCCGTAGGGGCGGATGTCGTCGGTGTCGTGTTGCTTCATCAACTCGACGGTCCGTTCCACGACGCGGCCGATGCCCGAGGCACCCACGAACATGTGGTGCGCCTCCTCCTTCAGCATGAAATCGCACGTTCGACTCAGTGGATCGAACGCTGACTCGCGCAGCGAGGCGAGCTGGAACTTGCCGTCGCGGTCGGTGAAGTACGTGAAGAAGAAGAACGACAGCCAGTCCGGCGTCGGTTCGTTGAACGCGCCGAGGATGCGCGGGTGATCGACGTCGCCCGAGTGGCGTTCGAGCATCTCGTCGGCCTCGTCGCGCCCGTCGGCGCCGAAGTACCGGTGCAGGAGGTACACCATCGCCCAGAGGTGACGGCCCTCCTCGACGTTGATCTGGAACAGGTTCCGCAGGTCGTACAACGACGGCGCGGTCATGCACAGCGCCCGTTGCTGTTCGACCGACGCCGGCTCGGTGTCGCCCTGCACCACGATGAGGCGGCGCAGCTCGGAGCGGTACGCCCCCGGCACCTCCTGCCACACCGCCTCGCCGCGGGCGTCACCGAAGGCGATCGTGCGATCCGGCGTGGGCTCGGCGAGGAAGATCCCCCAGCGGTAGTCGGGCATCGCGACGTGACCGAAGTTGGCCCATCCCTCCTGGCTCACGGAGGTCGCCGTTCGCAGGTAGACGTCCTTGTCCTGGAAGGCGACCGGGCCCATGTCGCGCCACCAGTCGAGGAACCGCGGCTGCCACGTCTCGAGCGCGCGCTGCAGGCGCTTGTCGCCGGCGAGGTCGACGTTGTTCGGGATCTTGGCGTCGATGTCGACGACGCTCATCTTGTCGGACATGCCGCTCACACCCTTCGTCACACCCGCTTGGGGTCGTAGTTCGGTCGCGAGCCGGTCCCGAAGCTGCGGAGTGCACCTTCGGGTCCGACGGCGTTGGGTCGTTGGAAGATCCAGTTCTGCCAGGCCGAGAGCCGGGCGAAGATCTTGGTCTCGATCGTCTCGGGCCCGACGAAGCGGAAGTTCGCCTCCATGCCGGTCAGGGCGTCGGGCGAGAAGCTGTTGCGTTCCTCGAGCATCACCCGCACGTCGTCGTCCCAGTCGAGGTCGTCGAGCGCGAACGTGATGAGTTCGGCGCTCAGCGCGTCCGACGCGAGGAGGTCCTTGCCGATCTGCGCCCGGGCCGTCGTCCAGCGCGTCCTCGCGGCCCCAGAACCGCGACTCGAGGCGACTCAACCCGTTCGACATGGGGTGCGCGCCGTCGTTCGCGTCGGTGAGACGGATGGTCGGGGCGGGATCGTCCTGGCCGTCCTGCCCTTCGCGTGTGCCGTCGAACATCAGCGACCGGTCCGCGGCCAGCACCAGCTCGGCGAGGACGCCGGCGAAGCAGCTCGCCGGTTCGATCAGCGTGACGAGGGTGCGCGCGGACGCATCGAGTCGCTTCAGCGTGCGCGTCCAGAACAGCCGGGCCTCGCGGACGAGCCAGTGGCCGCTGTCGTTGCCGAACAGGTCCTCGGCCTGGCAGACCGCTTCGATGCTGCCGCTCGTCGTCAGGACCCACGTGCCGATCTGTGGTTCGTCGAACCGCAGATGGAGGATGGCGTGGTCGAGTTCGAGCGCCGCCTGAACGATCCATGCGCCGCTGCCGGCGGACGCGAGTTCGTCGCCGGTGACGGGCTGGGAAGTTTCGGGCCCGCGAACGGTGAGTCGGGCGCACCCGAGCTCGCGGTCGATGTCGACGTCGACGTACGTCGACCGCAGCGTGTCGGCGTCGATCACCGTCGACGACCCGAGTGGCGGCAGCTCGATCCCGTCCCCAGCGGACGGCCGGTCGGAAGCCTCCGCCCGCGCCACGTGCGTGAGTGGCGACCAGCTCGTCGAAGCTGCTCTTGGGGGCGATCGCGTCCACGAGCCCCCAGTCGACGGCCTGCTGGCCCTTGATCCCCTCGGTGCGGGTGGCGAAGACGTCGGCCAGGTCGCGGCGGACGAACCGCTTGTCGACGACCCGGGTCAGCCCGCCGGTGCCCGGGAGGACCGCCAGCAGGGGAACCTCGGGGAGCGAGACGGCCGACGCCCGATCGTCGATCAAGAGGATCTCGTCGCAGGCGAGTGCGAGTTCGTAGCCGCCCCCAGCGGCGGTGCCGTTCACCGCGGCGATCCACACCTGCTGGGAGTTGGCGGTCGCGTCCTCGATGCCGTTGCGGGTCTCGTTGGTGAACTTGCAGAAGTTCACCTTGTGTCCGTGCGACGAGGTCGCCAGCATCTGGATGTTGGCCCCGGCGCAGAACACCTTGTCGACGCCGCCGGTCACCACGACGCACTTGACCTCCGGGTGACCGAACCGGAGTCGTTGGGCGATGTCGTACAGCTCGATGTCGACGCTGAGGTCGTACGAGTTGAGCTTCAACTCGTAGTCGTCGCGCAGTCCAGCGTCAGGCGTCACCGCCATCGTCACCGTCGCCACCGGCCCATCGAACGCGAGCCGCCAATGGCGGTAGGAATTCGGATCGACCGCAAAGTTGATCGGCAAGTCGATCGGCGCACGTTCGCTCACGTTGCCCCCTTTCGCTCCTCTCATTCTACATCTCATTGGTGAATCGTCAAGAACATGTGGAATAAACCGTGCGTGGGGTACGCGTCAGCTTCCGTCGATCTCGGCCTTCACGAACCATGCGTTCGCCCACGTTGACCACGCCTCGTGTTTCGTGTCGAACAGGCGCTTGGCACGGCGCCCCGGCCAGGCGTCGGGGAGGAGCGAATGGGGGATCTCGGGATCGCTGAACGGGAATCGTCGCCATTCGTGCACCAGCTCGACGAGCGCGGCGAACCGCTCGTCGGTGGAAGCGGGACGCCGTGGTCCGAACTCGTCGATGAAGCGCGTATAGCGCTCGGCAAGGATGTCGAGATCCCAGGCGCGGCGGAGGATCTCGGCATCGGGCACGAACGTGCCGGTCTCGGCGAGGAGCACGATGGCATTGTCGCCGAGATCGAGGTCGCGCAGGATCGTGTTCGCCACCCCCTCGCGCTCGGTGTGCGGCGAGACCGCGATGCCCGCGCCGATGAAGCCGAAGCCGGCGAATCCGAGCCGACTCCGGAGCTGGTGTCGCTTGGGGCGTTGATCCTCGGGCACCGACGCCAACACGACCAGCCAGCGTTCATCCCACTCGTCGCCGGTGGCACCGAAGCCGTAGATGCGGTCGGTGCCGGTCTTCAGGAGTTGGGTTCCGGACTCGGTCAGGTGCCAGCGGGTCCGGCGCCCGTGACGCTCGGGGTCGAGCAGACCGTCCTCACTCAGTCGGGCGATCGCCTGGCGCGCATTCCGTTCGCTCACGCCGATCAACCGGAGGCCGTCCACGATCGTCGACGTCCAGACGGATCCACCGTGGGTCAGGGTGAACTCACCGAGGACGGTCAGCAGCAGGCTCTTGGCACTGCTGCCCGAGCGAGGACGGAGGACTCGATCCGGCATCTCCCGGTTGTAGTGCACAACGTGCGCGCGCGCCAGGATGCTGGTCGATGAATCCCTCCTGGACCGTTGCCAGCGCCGACGGGTGCGAACTCGCCGGCTACGAATTGGGCGGCGCCGGCGATGTGCTGCTGATCGCCCACGCCACCGGGCTGTGTGGAGCGATGTACCAGCCGCTGGCCGATGAGTTGACCGACAGGTTCCGGGTGGTGGCGTTCGACTTCCGCGGGCACGGCGACTCGACGCGATCGGAGAACGTCGATCTGGGCTGGGACCGCATGGCCGAGGACGTGGTCGCCGTGGTCGGCCACGTCGACGCGGAGCGCATTCACGGCTTCGGCCACTCGATGGGCGGCGGGGCACTCCTGTTGGCCGAGCGTTCGGCGCCAGGCATGTTCGACTCGCTGTTCCTCTTCGAGCCGATCACCTTTCCGGACGATGTGGCCACGGACGGTCAGAACATGATGGGCGACGCGGCGCGGCGCAGGCGCCCCGTGTTCGCATCCCGGCCCGACGTCCTCGCCCGCTACGCGAGCCGACCGCCGTTCAATCGGGTCCGTGCCGGGTTCCTCGCGGCCTACGTCGAGAACGGATTCGCCGAACAGCCGGACGGGTCGGTGCGTCTCAAGTGTGCGCCCGAGGTCGAAGCGACCGTCTTCGAGAACGGGAGAGCCGCGAAGCTGAGCGAGGTTCGGCACGTGGCGACGCCGACCGCGGTCGCCGTGGGGCAGGACGAGGAAGGCCCGAATCCGGCTCGGCTCGGCCCTCCGCTGGCGGATGCGCTGGCCAACGGGTACCTCGTGCGCTACGACCACATCGGTCATTTCGGGCCGCTGCAGGATCCGTGGACGGTCGCCCGCGACATGAAGCTCCACATGGCTTCCGACGGCCGACGCGCCGTGTCCTAGCGAGTCAGGACAGCGCGGCGATGACCTCGCCGAATCGGGTGATCGATTCGGGTGGGGCGAAGTCGGTGAACCAGATGTAGAAGCGGTCGATGCCTCGCTCGTGCTGCGCGCCGAAGTGGTCGATCAGCTCCGACGTGGTGCCGAGCGCGACGTGCTCGCTCATCACCGTTCCACCCCAGCGGCGCCGGGTGGTCTCGACGACCGACTCGCGTTCTGCTTCCGACGGCACGATGGCGACCGTTCGTTGGATCGAGACACCGACGTCGCCGACCTGCTCGCGCAGCTCGTCGAACCGGTCGAGCGCGCTGATGGCCACGTTCCACCAGTCGGCGTACTCGCGAACCAGGCCGAGCGTCCGCGGTCCGACCCCGCCGATCGTGATCGGGATCCTTCTCGTCGGCGCCGGCCGCTGCATCGCGTTCGTCAGGGTGAAGTGCTCGCCCGCGAAGTCGAACGGTTCGCCGCTCCACAGCCCGCGCAGGATCGCCAGGGTCTCGCCCAATCGAGTGGTGCGCTCGGGCCCGCCCGCCGTGCTGACGCCGAACGTCTCGAGCTCGGCCGGGATCGAACCCGAACCGATGCCCAGTTCGAAGCGCCCGCCGGAGGCGTGGTCGAGCGACTTGGCCTGCTCCGCGAGCATCGCCGGGTGGCGGAGGGAATCACACAACACGAGATGGCCGACGCTGAGTGTGGTCGTGTGGGCGAGCACCCATCCGGCGATCGACATCGCCTCCCACATGGGCTGGTCGGGAGCGAGCGGCGGAACGACGTGATCCATGAACGCCATGCCCTCGAATCCGACCGCTTCAGCGATTCGCGCCCGCTCCACGATGGCGTCGTGGGTCATCCGCATCTGCGGCAGGAAGAAATGGAAGCGGGGAGAACCCGTCGATGTCGGCACGCGGTGAGAGTAGGTTCTCGACTACTCGAAGCGGGACTCCCGCTCGCGCAGGATGGCGCAGAGGGTTTCGTTGTAGGGCGCCGTCAGGCCGAGTTCCCGGCTGAGGTCGACGACGGCGCCGTTGATCACGTCGACCTCGGAACGACGGCGCGCGTGCTGATCGAGCCGCATCGACGGGCTGGCATCCGGGATCGTCGCCGCGAATTCGGTCACGTAGCGAACCGGATCGTCGAACCCGAACTCGACCCCCTGCGCCCGACCGACCTCCCAAGCCTCGAGCATGCACCCGATGGCGACCGCCCACGTCTCGGCGTTCGCCATCAGTTCACCGACGGCCATGTCGAAGGCCGCGGTCGGCGCGCTGAGCGTGACGTTGCAGAGGAACTTCTCCCAGATCATCAGGTCGATGTCGGCGAACGACTTGACGTTGAAGCCGGCCTCGCGCCAGCAGGTCTCGATGCGCTGGACGCGCTCGGAGAGGCCGCCGTGCATCTCGCCGATGCGGATGAGGCGCATCCCGACGTGGTGCACGTGTCCGGGTTCCGGGATCGACGATCCGAAGCCTTCGGCGATGCCGATCACGACGTGCTGTTCGGGAACCTGACGGGCGACGCGCTCGCCCGCGCCGAGGCCGTTCTGGAACGCCATCACCACGTCGTCGGGGCGCAGCAGCGGCGCGATCTTCGCCGCCACCTCCTCGACCGCCGATGCCTTCGTCCCGATCACCCACAGATCGCATGGTCCGGCGTCGTCCGGGGATCGACCGGTGTGCAGCGTGTCGACCGTGAACGACCCGCTCGCGCCGGACACCCGGAGCCCGCTGCGGGCGATCACGTCGATGTGGTCCTGCCAGGTGTCGATGGCCCACACCTCGTTGCCCGCCCGTCCGAGCAGGCCCGCATAGACCGACCCCATGGCCCCTGTGCCGACGATGGCGATCTTCACGGCGCCAAGCTAGTGGCGCTCCGGTGCGCGGTGACCTGGACGATGACGGCCGCCCACGCGAGCGCCGCGGTCTACGTGGCGGTGATCTGGCAGGCTGCGGCGTCGAGCCCGTCGGCGGTGAACGTCGCCGTGATCGTTCCGGGTCCGCTCGGCCGGATCACGGCGAGTGCCCGTCCCTCGTACGTGGTGGACGTGGCGGACCGGTACGACTCGAGCGATCGCGGGTCGGCGCTGGCGAAGCCCTGCAACGTCGCCGGGCCGTCGATGGTGACGGTGATCGCCCGATCTGCGCCCGTGTCGATCACGCCTGACGCGTCGGTGATCCACACCGAGACGCACGCGAGATCGGTGTCGGCGGCGTCGACCTGTTCACGGTCGACCGCGGCGGCGATCCGGAGTGGTCCGACCGCCGTGCGCAACGCGGTGCGTCCCGACTCGACGCCGTCGCGAGAGGCCACAGCGACCAGCTCGCCCGGCGCGTACGCGACGTCGAAGTGGGCGCGGAAGCCGTTGCCTGCGCCGGCGGGTTCCCGGCCGATCGACTCGCCGTCGAGCAGGAGCTCGACCTCGTCGGCGTCGGAGTAGACCTCGACCGGCACGGTCGTGCCCTCGAACCCGGGCCACGTCCAGCCGGCGATCGTGTCGCTCCACGCCCATGGTCCGGTGTGGGTGACCTCCCGACCGAGGTTGGCGGGACGACGCACGGCGATGTAGGGCTCGCTCCGCAGCCCGAACACGGTCTCGCGGAAGTACGACTGCGGAGTGCGGAATCCGGTGATGTCGATGTCGGCGCAGTCGGCGAGCACCCACGGGTACGGGGCCATGAACTGTGGTGAGTCGTCGTCGGCGTCGCGGTCGCCGGCGTATTCGACGCGGCCGATACCGACCTCGCCGAGGTAGTCCCAGCCGGTCCACGTGAAGTCGCCGATCACGTGTCCGGAATCCATGATCATCGGCCATGCCCGGTCGATCGCGGTGACGTAGGTCTCCGAACCGACGATCACCCGATCGGGGTGTGTCTCGTGATCGGTGGCGTACCGCACGTCGAGGTAGTTGTAGCCGGAGACGTCGAGCGACGCGCACACCTCCTCGATGCAGTCGTCGACCAACGGTGACGCCATCATCCGGTCCTTGATCTGGGCCCACGCGGTCATCTGCGAGTTGACGCCCGCCGGCTGGTCGTCGCGGTCTCCGCTCGCGGTCTCCTCCTGGGAGGGCAGGAAGTCGCCGATCCGGGAGATCAGGTCGCGGATCGCCAGGAACGGCTGCACGGCGTTCGTCACGTAGCGGGTGGGGTCGAGCGAACGGACGTGTTCGGCCAGGTCGCGGGCGAGCGCGGCGCCGAGCGGCGAGCCGATCTCGGGAATCTCGTTGCCGGTCGAGTACATGATGACGCTCGGGTGGTTGCGGTCCTTGCGGACCATGGCGGCCAGATCGCCTCGCCACCGATCGGCGAAGCGCAACGCGTGGTCGTGGTCGCGCTTGCCCTCGGTCCACACGTCGTAGGCCTCGTCCATCACGGCCACGCCCAGGCGGTCGCACGCCGCGAGCATCGCCCGACTGGCCGGGTTGTGGGAGCTGCGGATCGCGTTGAAACCGGCGGCCTTCAGCAGCTCGACCCGGCGCTCCTCGGCCCGGTCGATCGTGGCCGCTCCGATCGGCCCGTTGTCGTGGTGCACGCACGCGCCGCGCAACTTGACGCTCTCACCGTTGATCCGCAGGCCGTGGCGCGCGTCGAGCTGCAGCCGCCGCACCCCGAAGGTGGTGATCGCCTCGTCGAGCGCTGAGTCGGCGGCCGTGACGGTCGTCGTGCACGTGTAGAGGTGGGGGTCGTCGAGGCTCCACCGCGTGGCGTCGGCGAGGTAGAGCCGGTGGCGGGCGACGGCGCGCGTGTGGGGCCGGAGCGTCAGCGGGATCTCGCCGGTCGCCGTCTCGTTGCCTTCGGCATCGACGATCGAGTTGTGCACCCGCACGGTCACCGTGTGCGGCGTCTCGTTCTCGACCTCGGCGGCGATCTCGACGACCGCACCCCGGTCGTCGATCTCGGGGGTCGTGATCCACACGCCGTCGATCGCCAGGTGCGTGCGCTCCTGCACCCACAGGTGCACCGGCCGGAAGATGCCGGCACCGGAGTACCAGCGGGAATCGTCGCCGGCGCGGCACTCGACCTTGATCGTGTTCGTCGCGCCGTAGCGGAGGCAGGGGTCGAGATCGATGAGGAACTCGCCGTACCCGTACGGCTCGCCGCCGGCGAAGTCGTCGTTCACGAACACCTGCGCATCGCGATAGACGCCCTCGAACTGCAGCCGCACGCGTCGGTCGCGCCACTCCTCGGGCGCGTCGAACGTCTTCGTGTACTCCCACACACCGTCGGGGAAGTAGGCGTTCATGTGCGAGCCCGACGGATCACGGGTCGTGCCGATCATGGCGTCGTGGGGGAGCGTGACCGTTTCCGGCTCGGTCCCGGACGTTGCGCCGGTGAGTTCGAGGAAGCGGTTGAGCTTCGGCTTGACGATCCAGCCGGCGTTGAACGACGTTCTCATGACTTCGTCTCCAGGCGTGCGGTGCGATCGAGGAGGGCGGGCAGTCGTGCGGCGACGGGTCCCACGAGGGCAGGGTTGCCGGCGAGATCGCCGAAGATCGGGAGCCCGAGCAGTGCGGCCGCCAGCGCCGCCGTGTCGACATGGCCGTCGGTGGTGCAGTCCGCCGCGATCCGCGCGTACGTGACGGCGAGGGGATCGGACACGGTCCGCGGGTTGCCCCGATGGTCGACGCCGAGTGTCGACCACGCCCACAGCGCGAGCACATCGGCGAGCGCGTCGATGGCGAGGCCGCGTTCCAGCCGGTCCCGGATCGTGCCGGGCAACCGCTGTGGGAGTTTCTGGCTCGTGTCGGTGGCGACCTGTTCACACCGGTGACCGAGGCCCGAGTTGGCGAAGCGCCGGAGTGTCGTCGCGATGTACTCGTCGACGTCGGCGCCCGGCGGCCCGACGAGCACCTCGGCGATCTCGGCGGCCACGCGGTCGAGGAGTTCCCGTCCTCCAGGATCGGCCACGACGAGATCGATCGTGGCGAACCCGTGACGCAGGCCGTAGTGCGCGGCCGTCGTATGGAGCGAGTTCAGGACGCGCAGTTTCAGCATCTCCCACGGCCCGACGTCGTCCACCACCTGCACACCCACGTCACCGAACGCTGGCATCGGCGTCGCCCATCGGCGCTCGACGACCCACTGCGAATACGGCTCGGCGCGTACCGGCCAGGCGTCGTCGACGCCGATGACGGAGGCGACGGCCTCACGGAAGTCGTCGTCGGTCGCGGGCACGATCCGGTCGACCACGCTGTTCGGGAACGCCAGGTGTTCGCCGATCCATTCGGCGAGCGACGCATCGCCGACCGCCGCCAGTTCGGTCACGACGGATCGCAGCGTCGAGCCGTTGCCTGACAGGTTGTCGAGGCTCAACACGGTGAGATCGCCCGCCCCGGTGTCCCGCCGGTCGCGGGCCGCGAGCACGAGGTGGCCGACGACGCTGCGGGGGATGTCGGGGTGGTCGACGTCGTGGCGGACGTCGGGATGGGCCCGGTCGAGGCGCCGGGTGACCGGATTCATGCAGTACCCCTTCTCGGTGACGGTGACCGAGACGATCGTCGTGTCGGCCGACGCCAGCGCCTCCCGCACCGCGTCAGCTTCCGACGGAGCGTGCAGTGCCCGGCGGACGGATCCGATGATCCGGTGCGAGGTGGTCGTGCCGTCGACGATGCCGAGCGTGTACAAGCCGCCCTGCGGTTCGAGTGCGTGCGGCACGTCGTCATTGCGCAGCGAGACGCCGATGATCCCGAGATTGATCGATGGGCCCTCGTGGCCCGCCGCGAGCAGGTCGTCGGCGTACACCGCGAGGTGGGCGCGGGAGAACGCGCCGAGCCCGAGATGCACGATGCCGCAGCGCACTGCACCCCGGTCGTAGCCGGGGCGCGCCGCGCTGGCGGCGGCGAGCGTCGAGTCGGAGAGACGTGGCATCACGCCTCGGGCGGCCGCAGGTTGAACACGCGACGCGGCAGACCGACGGCGAGTTCGTGGGCGATCTCGTGGGCTTCGTCGAGCTCGAGTCGATGGTCGCTGACCAGTTCGGCGAGGTAGCGACAGTCGACGCGGCGGGCGACGTCGTGGCGGGCGGGGATCGACAGGAACGCCCGGGTGTCGTCGACGAACCCGGTCGTGTTGGCGAACCCCGCGGTCTCGGTGACGGCTCGACGGAACCGCAGCATCCCCTCGACGCTGTCGAGGAACCACCATGGCGGGCCGAGGTAGAGGGCGGGGTAGTGGCCGGCGAGCGGGGCGAGTTCGCGGGAGAACGTCGTCTCGTCGAGCGTGAAGGCCACCATCCGGAACCCCGGGTCGTTGCCGAAGCGATTGAGCAGCGCGTGCAGGCCGTCGACGTAGTCGATCGGGCCGGGGATGTCGGCGCCGATGTCGCGTCCGAACCGTTCGTAGAGCGGGCGGTTGTGGTTGCGGTGCGAGCCCGGGTGGAGCTGCATCACCAACCCGTCCTCGATGCTCATCGCGGCCATCTCGACGAGCACCTGCCCGCGCAGCGTCTCCTTGCCGGCCGCGTCGAGCGTTCCAGCCAGGGCGCCATCGAGCAAGCGTTGCGCAGTCGCCGCGTCGACCGAGGCCGTGTACGCCGACGGGTGCCCGTGGTCGGTGGCGGTGGCGCCGAGCGAGATGGCGAGTTTGCGGCGGTCGAACAGCGCGGCGAGGTAGTCGTCCCACCGTGTGGTGTCTCGGCCGGTGATCTCGCCGAGCCGCTGAACGTGGTCGGCGTACACCTCGTGGTCCGGGTCGACCACCGAGTCGGGTCGGAACGTCGGGATCACCCGGCCGGCGAAACCCTCGGCGGCGAGACGCTGGTGGTGGGCGAGGTCGCTCAGTGCTCCGTCGGTCGTGGCGACGACCTCGATGCCGAACCGGTCGAGCAACGCCCTGGGCCGGAACGCGTCGTCGGTGAGGCATTCGGCGATTCGGTCGTAGGTCGCATCGGCGGTCTCGCGAGTGAGTCGGGTGTCGATGCCGAACACGTCGCTCAGCACGTGGTTCATCCAGAACCCAGACGGCGTGCCGCGGAACAGATGGAAGTGCTCGGCAAAGGTGCGCCAGACGTCTCTCGGCGACGCCACGACCTCGCCTGGTCCGCCGGCCGCGTCGACGTCGCGCGGTGCGATACCCAGCGCCTCGAGCGGGACCCCCTGGCTGTAGAGCATCCTGACCAGGTAGTGGTCGGGCGTGATCAGGAGGTCCGCCGCGTTTTCGAACGGCTCGTTGTCGGCGAACCATCGAGGGTCGGTGTGGCCGTGCGGGCACAGGAGCGGCAGCTCGGCGATCTCGGCATGGAGCTCGCGGGCGATGTCGCGCTGGATCGGCTCGGGGGAGAACAGCCGGTCGGGATGCAACGTGAGCGGCCGATTCGACGTCGAGCTCACGGCCGCGTCGTCCAGCGCTCACGGAGCAGGTGCGCCGCCGCTTTCGGCGCCCGATCGCGGGTGAACACGCCCTTCTTGTTGCCGCCGACACGCAGGATCGAGGCGGTCGTCTCGAAGTCGGCGAAATTCCACACGTGCTCGCCGACCACCGCCGGGATGCGGTCGAACACGCGGTGGTACATCGCGAGGAACTCGGACTGGTACTCCTCGCTCCACGGCACCGGCCGGATCGAGCTGAAGCCGTGGATCGTGTCGGCGCCGTACTCGGTGATGATGATCGGCTTGTGGTGCGTGTCGGCCCAACCGTTGAGTTCGGCCTCGAGGTTGCGCTCGGCCGCGGCCAGGTCGCCCGTGTCCACGTACCAGCCGTAGTAGCGGTTGACCATCACGACGTCGGCGAGCGGTGTCACCAGGCACTTGTCGTACGGCGCGAGCATCATGTTGACGAAACCGACGGGCCGGCTCGGGTCGGCCTCGCGCGTCGCGGTGAACAATGGCTCGAAGTAGGCGAGCGATTCGTCCGTGTGCGATTCGGGTTCGTTGGCGACGCTCCACAGCACGACGCTCGGGTGGTTTTTGTCGCGGGCGACGAGTTCGCGGATCGCCTGGCGGTGCACCTCCTGGGTCGCGTCGTTCAGCGTCTCGTCGGAGAACGTCGTGAACGTGCCGCCCATGAAGAACCCGCCGCCCATGCTGAGGTTCTGACCGACGGCCGCGGTCTCGTCGATCACCACGATGCCGAGCCGGTCGGCCAGGTCGAGTACCTCCTCGGCGTACGGGTAGTGCGACGTGCGGAACGAGTTGGCGCCGATCCATTGCAGCAGCGCGAAGTCGTGGACCATCGACGCGTTGTCGTGGCCCTTGCCGCGGGCGACGTGGTCCTCGTGCATGCCGAAGCCGCGGAAGTGGAACGGCTCACCGTTGATCAGGAACTGCGTCCCCTCGACGCGCACGCTGCGGATGCCGACCGGTTGCAGGAACCGGTCGACGACGTCGTCGCCGTCGACGAGTTCCACCGTCAGTTCGTGGAGGTAGCCGTGGCCGGGCCTCCACAGCTCGGCGTTCTCGACGCGCAGTTCGCCGGTCGTGCCGGCACCCTCGGCGACCGTCGTACCGCCGGCGTCGCGGAGCACGACCCGCACGTCGGACTGACCGCCGGCGACCTCGACGCGGTACTGCACGACTCCCGTCGAGCCGTCGAGATCGGTCACCACCGTGACGTCGTCGATGTGCCGTGTCGGCGTCGACGACAACCACACGCTGCGGTGCAGGCCGGCGTAGTTGAAGAAGTCGTGGTAGTAGCGCTGCGTGCGCTTGCCGTCGGGTTGCACCTGGATCACGCCGGGCGGCACCGACTGGAACGTGAGCTCGTTGTTGACGGCCACGGTGAGCCGCAGTGCCTGCCCGGGTTGAGCGAAGCGGGTGAGATCGGCCTCGAACGGCGTGTAGCCACCCTCGTGCTCGACCACCAGTTCGTCGTCGACCCACACGGACGCGCGGTGCGTCGCGGCATCGAACCGGAGGATGACGCGCTGCCCAACCCAGCCGGCGGGGACGTACAGCGTGCGCTGGTACCAGACGTCACCGACGAGGTCGTGGAGTTCGTCGTCGACGAACAGATCGTTGAAGCTGGCCGGCACGGCAATGTCGCGCGCCTCGGCGAGTGGACCGCGCCACCACCCGGCCGTGCGGCCGACGAGTGCCGCATCCGGCCGGAACCGCCAGACGCCGTCGAGGCGCACGCATTCACGAATCCCGTTGTCCTGTGGCCTCAACATCCTCATCCCCTCAATGCGCGCAAACGTTTGCATTCCAATTGTCGCACACCGCGTCGCCCCGACGCCAGACCCAACGCGCCACGGTCGGTGCCGTAGAGTCGGTCGCTGTGCGGAACGGCTCGCGAGCGACGATCGTCGACGTGGCGGCGCTCGCCGGGGTCCACGCAGGGACCGTGTCGCGGGCGCTGAGCAGGCCGGACAAGGTCGCGCCGGCCACCCGGGAACGCGTCGAGGCGGCGGTCGAGCAGCTCGGCTTCGTCCCGTCACGGGCGGCGCGTGGCCTGATCACCGGACGCACCGGGTACGTCGGCGTGATCGTCCCGGACATCACGAACCCGTACTTCGCCGTGCTCGTGCGGGCGATCGAGCACGCCGCGAGTGACGCCGATTTCCAGGTGCTGCTCGTCGACACCGGCGAGCAGCGCGAGCGTGAGGTGCGGGCTGCCCGGGATCTCGCCGGGGAAGTCGACGGGTTCATCGTGTTGTCTCCCCGCCGCCTGCACCGCGAGGTCGAAGCGATCGGCGACACCCGAGCGGTGTTCGTCAACCGCCAGGTCCCGGGCCGGGCGTCGGTGCTCCTGCGCTCGGCCGCCGCCGCAGGGGAGGCGTTGCGCACGCTGGCCGCGGCGGGTCACACCAAAGTCACGTACCTCCGCGGCCCGCAGGGTTCGTGGGCGGCGATCGAGCGGCGCGATGCGGTGCGCCGCACGAGCCGGGCGATCGGGGTCGAGATCGTCGAGATCGCCATGAACGATCCCACGTTCGAGGGCGGCGTCGCCTCGGTCGATCAGACGGTCGGCAACGGCTCGACGGCCGTGATCGCGTTCAACGACCAGATGGCGCTCGGCGTGCTCGCCGGCCTCACCCAGCGGGGGATCAGGGTGCCCGACGACATGAGCATCGTCGGTTGTGACGACGTGCCGATGGCGGCGATGGTCGCCCCGCCGCTGACGACCATCCGGATGCCGACCGACGAGGCCGGTGCGACAGCGGTCGAGCTGCTCGACGACAGCACGGCGAAGGTCGAGCTGTTCGGCTCGCTCGTGGTGCGAGCTTCGACCGGGCCGGTCAGCGGAAGAGCGCCTCGGCGACGAGTTCGGCCTGACGATGCCAGTCGCCGGCGGCGAGGGTGAAGACGACGCGGTCGGCACCGAGGGCGGCCCATCCGGCGACCCGTTCGACGACGGCGCCCGCGTCCCCGGTGACGAGGATCGACGGGATCGCCTCGGCGGGCATGCCGTACACACCGTCGGGATCGGTGAGTTGGCGGACGATCTCGTCACGGTCGGGAAGCGCAGGGTCGCCGTCGAGGGCGACGGCGATGCTGCCGGTGACCGCCGGCGCGGCGCGTCCGGCATCCGCGGCGAACCCGCGGAGGCGGTCGACCGACGGTGCGGCGACGTCCGGAGGTAGCGGCATCGCGAACCAGCCGTCGCCGTGGCGAACGGCGCGCCGCAGCGCGGCATCGGCCGTGCCACCCACCAGGATCGGAGGGACGGTGGCGCCGGGGGCCAGCTCGACCAGCGGTGCGCCGTCGACGTCGGGAAGTCGGGCCTGCTTGCCGGCGATGAGGTCCGGCAACACGGCAAGCGCGGCGTCCGTGCGCGCACCGCGCTCGTGGCGCGGCACGCCGGTGGCACTCCACGAACGATCGTGACGATCGCCGCCGACGCCCGCGCCGAGCAGCACGCGGTCGCCCGATACGCGTTGCAGCGACGCGACCTGCTTGGCGATCCATGCCACCGGGCGGATCGGCACGATGACGACGCCGAGACCCAGCTTCACCCGCGCGGTCGAGCCGGCCACGGCCGCCAGCGCGATCATGCTGTCGAGGATCGGCGTGCCGTTGCCGGCGACGAGCTGATCGACGGCCCACACCGACTCGAAACCGAGGTCCTCGGCGTGACGGGCGGCGGCGACGACGTCTCCCGGCTCGCTGTCAGGAGCGCTCATCGTGGGGAGGAAGACTCCGATCTGCGGAACGTTCATCGTGGTTCTCCTTGTGCTGGTCAGTTCCTTCTTGTAACCACCTCCACTCTGCGGCAAGATCGGTACCGATGGAAGACGGCACATTGCTGCAACCGAGGCACACCGAGGGAACCGACGCGTTGCCCCGACCGGACGAGACGGCCACCTGTGAGCTGCGCGACCTGCTCGATCGGCTCGGCGACAAGTGGTCGTTGCTGGTCGTCGAGCTGCTCGGTCACGGTGTCCTCCGCTTCTCCGAGCTGAAGCGCCAGATCGACGGCATCAGCCAGCGCATGCTCACACTCACGCTGCGCCACCTCGAACGCGACGGGCTCATCACCCGCACCGTGCACCCGGTCGTTCCACCGCGCGTGGACTACGAGCTCACCGCGCTCGGCCGCAGCCTGCTGGACGCCGTGCAGCCGCTGGTGTCGTGGAGCCGGGAACACCGGCCGACGATCGCGCACGCGCGGGCCGACTTCGACCGGCACGCCGCCGGCTAGTTGGATCCTGCCGGAGTGCTCGATCGGGCGGAGCCGGCGGTCAGGGGGAGGGAAGTCGGTCCGCGAAGGGCGAAGGACCGCTTCCAAACGATTCGGTCGAGATCGACGGCGTAGTCGCCGAGGGCGTCGAGCAACGCCGGGATGGTGTTGCGCAGTTCCATCCGGGCGAGCGCCGCACCGAGGCAGTGATGTGCGCCGAAGCCGAACGAGAGCGGTCGAGGATCGGGGCGATCGAGTCGGAGCTCGTTGGCGTCGCTCCACCGGCGTTCGTCGCGGTTGGCGGCGCCGATCATGAGTCCGATGTTGTCCCCCCGGTGGATGGTGACGCCGGCGACAGTGAAATCGGCCGTGGCCTGGCGGCCGCTGACCTGCGCGGGTGGGTCGAAGCGCAGCAGTTCCTCGACGGCATTGTCGATGAGGTCGGGGTCGTCACGAAGGAGCCTGCGTTGGTCGGGGTGGCGGGCCAACGCGACGAGCGTGTTGCCGAGCATCCCGGTCACCGTCTCGTGTCCGGCGAAGAGCAGGAACGCGATCATGGCGACGATCTCGTCGTCGTCGAGTGGGTGCTGATCGTCGCCGGCGGCCAGCGCGGAGATCAGGTCGTGCGCGGGTCGGTCGCGGCGGTCGGCGATGACGGTTCTGAAGTACTCGTCCAACTCGGCGAAACGTTCGCTCATCGATTTCGCGTCGAAGGTGGTCAGCGGCTCCAGCATCCCGCCGATCTCGCGTGAGGCGCTCAGGAGCCAGGCGCGACGATCGGGCGGGAGTCCCAGGATCGCGGCGATCGCCTCGACCGGCAGCTTCACCGTGAATTCCGCGACGACGTCCATCTCGCGGGAAGTGTCGAGCCCGATCGATCAACTCGCCGACGACCTGCTGGACCAACGGCTCGTACCGTTCGATCTGTCGGGGTGTGAACGCCCGGCTCACCGCGGCACGCAATCGGGTGTGGTTCGGCGGATCGTTGACGAGCAGCCATCGCGAGAAGTTCGATCGGGCGGCCGGCGTCAACTCGCGGTAACGCGACGTCGACAGGAGCAACTCACCAACCGGCGCCGTTGCCGTGTGCGGCGACCGCAGCACCTCCTGCACCTCGTCGTAGCCGAAGACGAACCACTGGCGGTACGGACGCCCGTAGGAAATCGGACCGTCCGCGCGCATCCGGTCGTACATCGGATACGGCCAGGAGAACCGTTCATCGGCAAACGGGTTGCCCCACTTCGTGAACCGGAACAGTGCGTCGGAAACTCGGCGGTGACGCCCGACGGCGGCGACACCCGACATCGCCAGTTGCTCGAGACCCATTCCGCACCCCTTCGCAGGACCACATCATGCCTCTCGCGCTCCGTCGCCGAGCGACCACGTGATCGCCTCGGCGACCGTCGTCACCTCCGGTGACGGCGAGCCGGGTAGGCGGACCAACACCAAGCGCCGCGTCTCGCGCGGTTCACCGCGGACCGAGACGGTGCGTATCCCATCGGGGAGTTGCGGGACGAGGGAAGGAGCGATCGTGGTCACCGCGAGGCCGGCTTCCACGAAGCGGAGCTTTCCGAGCCAGTCACGCACGACGTATCGAATGTCGGCGCGTTCGGCCAGGCCCGGCCAGACACCCATCAACGCGTCGCCGCCTTCGCTGGGACTGCCGACCCAGACCAACCCGGCCAATTCCTCGGCTTCGACCGCTCGTCGTCGCGCCAAGGGATGGTCGCGCCCGACGGCCACCACGAGATCGCGTTCGGCGAGCGTCGACATGTCGAGCGCCGGTGACTCCGAATCGAGTGGGCGGTACGGCGGGATCTGCGCGACGACGGCGAGGTCGAGCGTGCCGGCACGAATGGCGCGCGTCAACGCCGGCGTGGTCGCCTCGCGATAGGTGACGACCAGATCCGGGTGAGTAGCGCGCAGGCGGGCGAGCAGGTCGGGGATCAGCGAGGCGCTCGTGATCGGGAATCCTCCGAGACGAACCCGTCCTGACGCGCCCGTTCGGGTGTCCGCGAGCGCGGCGTCGAGTTCGTCGACGATCAGCCGGGCCCTCGGCAGCAGTCGACCGCCCGCCGCCGTGAGGCGAACCCCGTCGCGGTGCCGCTCGAACAGCAACCGGCCAGTCGCCCGCTCGAGCGCGGCGACCTGACGGGACACGGCGGACTGCGAGTAGCCGAGCGATGCCGCCGCCGAGGTGAACGACCCGTGTTCGGCCACGACGAGCAGCACCCGCAGCGCCGCGGGGTTCAACTCAGTCATGCTCGAATGGTATGTCAACTGTGCTGATCCTGCGCTTGCCGCATGGTTGTTGCGTCCGTACCGTCGAGCGCATGGCCTCCCGCATCGCACTCGTCACCGGCGCCAACCAGAACCTCGGCCGTGCGCTCGTGGCCGGACTGGCTTCCGGAATGACGCCCGCCGACCGGGTCCTGCTCACCGGTCGCGATCCCGGCCGGATCGCCACCGCGGCGCGTGAGCTGAGTGCGACCAACTCGCATGGAGCCGTCATCGAGCCGCGCGTCCTCGACGTACGCGATCCACGCGCCATCCACGATCTCGCCGCGGACGTCGGCGAGATCGACATCGTCTTCTCCAACGCCGCCGCCCGCATGAGTCCTGCCGACGACCCGGCCGACCTGGTCGACGTCGTGGCCGACACCAACAACGTGGCGACGAACGCGATCCTGCGCGAATTCATCCCTCGCATGCGACCGGGCGGGCGACTCGTCGTCGTGGCGAGCGCGCTCGGCACCCTCGACAAGCTGCCACCACCGGCGCGGCCGCGTTTCGCCGCTGCCGCCGACAGTGACCTGGACGCCGTGGATCGATTGATCGACGACTGGCGGCGGTCGGTGAAGGCGGGACGAGCCGTCGACGACGGATTCGGCTCCTGGCTGAACATCCCGTCCAAGGTCGCCCAGGTCGCCGCCGTCCGAGCGGCCGCCCGCGACCGGAGAGCCGAACATGTCCGCGACGGCATCCTCCTGATGGCCCTCTGCCCCGGTCTCATCGACACCGATGCGTCGCGCCCCTGGTTCCCGGACATGAGCGGAGCCCAGACGCCGCGCGAGGCCGCAGCCTGGCCCGTCGAACTGGCACTCTCCGACCGTTTCG
The DNA here is from genome assembly GCA_963752815.1 of Ilumatobacteraceae bacterium. Classification (GTDB taxonomy): domain Bacteria; phylum Actinomycetota; class Acidimicrobiia; order Acidimicrobiales; family Ilumatobacteraceae; genus Sva-07. The sequence goes on from CAVVZI010000019.1 coordinate 177,629, forward strand.
ATCCCGCCTACTACGGCGAGCTCGTACAGTTCGGCACCGTGTTGCCGTGGGAATCAGGAATCCCGGTCCGACACCACGCAGCTTCGTGAGGCCAGTCGTCAGGCGCCCGTGTCGTCGACCTGCCAGTCGATCCAGTTGCCGTGGCCTTGAACGCGGGCGAGGAGGTGGGCCTTCTCGTCGACGCCGTCGAACAGCACCGCACCCATGACGTCCGGACCGGACGCGTCGCGAATGCCGAAGGCGTCGACGGTGGCCGCACCCTCGGCGCTGACCCACACGATCGGCCGCCGTGCTGATGCCGCCCGCAGCAGGTCGACGAATTCGGCGCGCTCGTTGATCGAGAAGTAGCCGAACGCCCACGTCGTCATCACGATCGCCGTCGCGTCGGTGGGGAGTTCGGCGAGCACCGTTGGGAGCACGTCGTTGGCACGACCGGCGATCAGCGTCGGCGGGTCCTGCTGGACGAATCGAATGGACGCGGCGACCCGATCGGCCCGGCCCATGTCGGGCCAGACGCAGGCGAGCAACCACCGGGCGTCCGCTGGATCGGTCAGGTCGATGGGCGACAGGTCGATGCCGACCCGCTCGATGAACGGCGGCAGGTGATCGGCGATCGGCGGGTCTCCTCCCGACACCTCACATTCGATACGCACGCTCGAGTCGACGGGCCCGGTCGAGCCGTGGCTGCCATAGTCCAGCAGGTACCGGTCGCACAGCAGGTTGATGCCGGCGCTCGCCCCGACGTCGACGAGGCAGTAGGGCCCCCGGACCTGCGACGCCACCCACGTCAGTGCCGGTCCGAGGATCGCGCTCCGTCCGCAATCGTTCGTCTGCACCCGTCTCGTTTCCAACAGGCCGAGAATTTCGGCTCGATGGGACCGGCACAGCTCGGGAAACAGCAGCCCCGGATCAGCATTCGATCGACCGGCGTAGACGTCACCGAGCGGATGCTCGAGCCCATCCAGCAAGAGGTAGTGCACGGCGGCCAGTGGCGCGGGCGGGAGATGCGCCGCGGGTGGTGCCGTCCGCAACAATTCGAGGAGCTCTCGATCTCCTGCCACCACCTCGGCGATGCGCTCGTAGATGGGGGAGTAGCCCCGGAACTGTTGCGTGCCGAACCACGACCAGAGGTTCGCAAGGTCATCGGTGGCGTCGCCCACCCGCTTCAGAATACGTGTGCCAGCACGCCCCGCCGGAACGGGCTCGGCTCGCGGAGATCGACATTGCGCGATGGTTGGCGAGGGTGAAGGCTGGCCGCGATGCGACGCTCCCCGAGATCGAGGCCCTCGCCGGCTGACCACTTGTGCCTGCGGCGCGCGAGGCTTGTGGAGTGGTGGTGCTCAGCCCGGAGATGCGCCGAATGGTCGATGAAGGTCTGGGGTTCGTGGCAACGATCAACGCCGACGGAACTCCGAATCTGTCGCCGAAAGGCACTCTCGCCACGTGGGACGACGAACACCTGGCGTTCGCCGACATCGCCTCGCCGAACACATCGGCGAACCTGGAACGCAACGCAGCCGTCGAAGTGAACGTCGTCGACCCACTCATCCGTCGGGGTTACCGATTCGCGGGGACGGCCATCGTCCATCGCGACGGCGCGACGTACGACCGTGGCGTGGAGTTCTACGAGCAGCGGGGCACGATCCAGGCCCGCGACCGGATACGGGCGATCGTCGTGATCGCTGTCGCCAGCGCTCGGTCGGTTCGATCACCGGCGTACGCACTCGGCGCAACCGAGGACGAATTGCGGCGCAAATATCGGATCCAACTGCTCGGCGACACCGACGGCGCGTGACCATCGCGCCGACGCGCGATCATGGCGTCCTGCGATTGGTCCACAGCACGATCGGCTCAGCTGACGAGAGGGAGCCCCACATGCCACTCACAACCGGCTTCAACCACGTCGCCACCCTCACCACGGACATGGACACGACCGTCGCGTTCTACGCGTCGGCGTTCGAAGCGACCGTGACGTTCGAGATGCCGCGCAGCGACGACCACCCCTGGATGAAGATCCTCGACCTCGGCGGCGGGGCGGCCCTGAACGTCTTCGAGGCGCCCGCAGAAGAGATCATCGGTGAGCGCCGCCGCCAGGGTGGCCGCGGTGCGATCGACCACTTTGCGCTCGCCGTCGAGTCGCATGATGTGCTCGAGCAGCTGGTGACGCGGCTGGCGGATGCGGGCGCTCAAGAAGTCGGCCAGATCCAGCGCCTCGGCGATGAGTGGTCACTGTTCTTTCGAGACCCCGACGGCATGGAGTTGGAGGTGTGCTGTCCCGCTGACGGGTGATGGCGGCGCGGATCACGCCGAGCGGGACAGATCGGCCCAACCGGCTACCCACTCGAACGGGTGCCGATGGGTTCGTCGTGTGTCCACTCGATGAGCTCGGGCGGTGCGAGCTGTGTGACTCGCTCGGCGTATCGACGGCACCCGTCGTCGTCGAGCAGCTGATGCCATTGGCCGCTGCGGCCGCTGCGGAAGAACGCTCGATTGTTCTGCAAAATGCCTTCGCTGGCGTTGGGCGCGAGTTCGTCCGCTCGTTCTCGCATCGTGTCGAAACCGGCAGCGACGGCGAGGGCGGCCAAGCGGTCGTCGTCGATGTCGATGTCGAGCCGGTGTGCGAGGCGGCGCATCTCACCTTCGAGATCGCGTTGCAGATCCGCATAGTGGACGAGCACGATGTTCGGTTGCTCACGCGCTTCCCAGAACGTGACGAGATGGTGCATCGTCCAAGCCAGGCTGTCCTTTGCCAGTTCGCCCGTGTTCGGTTCGTCGACCCAGCGCCAGAAGCGTTCGACCGGATCGGTCGGCGCAGGTTTCCAGTCGCGAAACACCTCAGCGAGATCCGCATTTCCGACGGCGCTGTCGCGAGCGGTGAAGAGGACTTCAAGGTCGAGATTGTCCACGTGGGCCGCCAGTGAGATCGCGACATCGCGCGGATCGCGCCCCACGCAGATGTACGTGACCGCCTCGTCGAAGGGCAAACCGTCCAGCGGGGTATGAGATTTGATGAAGCGTCGATGCCGTTGGGCGTCGAGGTCGGCCATCACCACGCCGATGTCACGGGTTTCCATCTCGAGCCATGGCGACATGAGGTCGAGCGGTCGGTCGAACGTCGTGCGCTGAAAGATGAGCAGTGCGCAGATCATCTGCATCCAGGTGGTGCCGCACTTCGGCGGGCTGCTGATGATGATGTCGCCAGCCCGCGCCGAGAACGTCTGCCAACGGTCGTTGTTCCACACGGTCATTCGATACCGGACGAGCGCGTCCCTGCCCACGGATGCAGACTGCCAACTCGGTGCCCACGGCGCAAGGGCGGCCTACAGCCTGACGACTCGTCAAGCTTCTCGTCTGCCGACGGCGAAGTAGGCGAGCGGGCCGAACGGCTGCACGAGAAATGCGAGCAGCCATGGCAACTTTCCACCCCGCACGTTGTTGCCCGATCGGCCCATCAAGTCGCGCACCGCGATCGTCGTGAGGATCAGCTCGACGATGCCGGCGAGCACGATCGCAATGCGCGCTGCGGGCGAGAGATCGGACCAGCGCCGCTTCGAGGTGGTCGACGACGTCGGTTGTCCACGGTTCTTGCTGACTGTTGAGATCCACGTACACACAGTGGCGCATTCCGCGCTTCGAACACGCGCAGGTCGCGGCGTCAACGGCCGCTCGTCAGCGTGACGCAGGGTTGGGACGCACGACCGGTGTGCGCCGGTACCGCGCCACCGCCACCCCCGCCCAGATCAGCTCCACCACCCCGAACGGCCAGGCGCCCGACAAGAACCCGTACACGCTCGAGAGGACACAACCGACCGCGAACCAGAGAATGAACTCGCGCCCGCGGTCCTCGAGCGCGTACATCGCCATCATGAACGAGACCGCGCACACTCCATAGACGGTGATCCACATCACGCCAGTGGATCACATCCCGCGCGAGCGTCGCAGGGCGCCGTGATCGACGTGCGAGTGGGGTTCAACACAGCGGAAATGGGCGGGTGGGTGCGGTCACCCATATGGGTGGGAACCGATGTTCGTGTTTAGCGAAATTCGGATCGGGCACGACGGTCATTGCGGGCCAGACTCAGGAGAACAACCGAAATGACTTCAGTATGGAACTACCCCAGCGGAGTGCAACTGGCCGATCGGACGCTCATCGGATACGACGTCGAGGCCACCGATGGACACATCGGAAAGATCGATGAGGCGAGCGATCGTGCGGGCCGCGCACATGTGGTCGTCGACACCGGATTCTGGATCTTCGGCAAGAAGCGGCTGATTCCGGCGGGCGTCGTTCAGAGCATCGACGACACGAACGAGAAGGTTCACATTTCGCTGACGAAGGACCAGGTCAAGTCGGCGCCCGACTTCGACGACGACGGGCGCGACGACCGGGACGACGATTACGAGACGTACGACACCTACTACGCGCCGTTCGGCCGGTAATCGACAAGGCCGAAACCTGCTCGGCGAGCCGAGAAGTTCGACCGCCGCAGAGCGTTTCGCGAGTGGCCTGACCCGAATCGGGTCAGGCCACTCACGCGCGAAGGCATCTCCGCGATATTTTCCCGATGGAGCGGCGGCTTTGGCGGATATCGACCCGGCTCGCGCGAGTCCGGGAATTTCGATAAATAATGGGCCTGCAACGTCCCAATTACTGATTGCACCGATTCGACAGCGGCACCGGGTCGGGATGCGCCCTCAGTCGTCGGCGGAACTGACCGCTTGAGTGATCTCGGTCGCCGCGGTGCCCCAGCGGTCCAGGTAGACGACCTCGCTCAGCGGCCGGCGGCGCACCGGGCCGTGGTTCCCGCGCGGCCAACCGATCACGACGTGTGCCCCGAACGCCCAGTCGTCGGGCAGATCGACGGCGGCGCGCAACAGCGGCTCGCCTCCGTACGACGCCCAACTGGTGAGGCAGGCGCCGAGCCCGAGTCCACGTGCCGCGAGCAGGAAGTTCTCGACCGCCGGGAAGATCGAGCCGCCCAGTAGGAGATCGGGCGTCGCCGGGAGCCGCTCGACGGCGAACAGGACGCTCGTGAACTCTCCGGCTCGATCGTGCAGCTCGTAGGTGGCGCGGTTGTTGCGCGCCTGCCGGCTCTGGTCGTCGGCGTCTGGCCGCGACATCCGGTACACCGGCTCGATCACCTCGAGGGCGTGGGCCGCCGCCGCGGCGACCGTCTGGCGCTGTTCCGGCGACCGGAGCACGAGGAATCGCCACCGTTGGTAGTTGGCTCCCGACGGCGCCCACACCGCGGCCTGCAGGCAGCGCGCCAGCGTCGCGTCATCGACCGGTTCGTCGGTGAACCGCCGGATCGTGCGGGCGGTCGACATCGCCTCCCACAGGTTGTCGGTCGGTCCCGTCATGTCAGGGATGCCTCGGCGGCACGGTCGAGGTCGTCGAGGAGCCGCTCGATGACGGCCTCGGTCTCGGCGAGCCCGGTCTCCATCCCGAGCGAATGCTCGAGCATCAGTCCCCGGGACATCCCGGCGATCAGGACGAGGATCGAGACGACGGGAACCCCGTGCAGGTCGACGCCACTGGCGGCGAGGTGCTCCTGGAGCGCTTCGAGTTGAACCTTGCGGAACTGCTCGGCGTACGTGGCGAGTTCGCTGCGGACGATCTTGCGATGGTTGGCCAGCGCCATCAGTTCGCTGAGCAGGGCCGTGCCGTCGGGGTCCTTGCTCACATCCCACAACCTGCGCAGCGGTCGGGGCGACGAGGAGATGGTGCGTCGCTGGCGTTCGAGTTGTTGGTCGGCCCGTCGTTTGAGGACGGCGAGGAACAGGTCGTCGAGCGTGCCGAAGTAGTAGTGCACGAGGGCCGGCGTGACCCCCGCGTCCTTGGCGATCCGCCGGGAGCTGACGGCCGCGTAGCCGTCGTCGATCATGATCCGTTCGGTCACGTCGAGGAGCCGGACGCGGGTCTCGGACGTCTCGGTGCCCATGCGGCGGGGTTTGGCCATGCCTGATTCTTTCATCCCGGTTCTCGACGCCTCGGTTCTCCGGCTCACCGGCGTGTCGCGCGTGATCAATGTGCGGCGCAGGTGCGCACATTGATCACGCGTTCGACCTGGTCGCGGCGGTGCGGACCGCGTTGATGATGCCCTGGTAGCCGGTGCAACGGCAGAGGTTGCCGGACAGGCCGACACGGATCTCGTCGTCGGTCGGATCGGGGTTGTCCCGCAGGAACGCCGTGACCGACACGACGAAGCCGGGTGTGCAGAAACCGCACTGCAGGCCGTGCTCGTCGCGGAACGCGGCCTGGACCGTCGAGAGCTCGCCGTCGGGACCGGCGATCCCCTCGATCGTGGTGACCTCGGCGCCGTCGGCCTGCACCGCGAACACGAGACAGGCTCGCACCGCGTCGCCGTCGAGCAGCACCGAACACGCGCCGCACACGCCGTGCTCGCATCCGAGATGGGTGCCGGTCAGGCCGCACCGCTCGCGGAGGTAGTCGGCGAGCGTGAGTCGTGGCGGCACGGTCGCGCGTCGGCGGACACCGTTGACCGTCACCGCAATGCTCTTGTCGGCGATCGTGGTGTCGCTGATCTGGTCAGTCACGCAGTGCCTCCTCGATGGCGTTCGACCACGCGCGGGCCACGACGGTCGCGCCGACGCGCCGGCGGTAGTCGGCGGAACCATTGAGGTCGTACGGGATGGATGCCAGGTCGTCGACCGCTGACCGACCGAGCGCCGAGGGATCGACGTCGCTCGCCGCCACCCCGACGACCGACTGCTCGGCCACGGTGGCGCGCACGGGTGTCGATCCCATGCCGAACAGCCCGATCGCGCAACGCCCCACGAGACCGTCGCCGTCGACCTCGACTGCGACGCAGGCGCCGGCGATGGCGAAGTCACCGTGGCGCCGTGCGACCTCCTCGACGGCGAAGCCGCACCGGCCGGTCCAGATCGGAAACCCGATGCTGGCGAGGATCTCGTCGTCGTCGAGCGCGGTCGACCATGTTCCGGTGAAGAACTCCGCCGCCGGGATCGTCCGCCGGCCGCGGACCGACACGGCCTCGAACTCGGCGTCGAGAGCGAGCGCCACCGCCGGCAGCTCCGACGCCGGATCGGCGTGCGCGAGCGACCCGCCGATCGTGCCGCGATTGCGGATCTGGAAATGGCCGATCAGCGGGACGGCGCGCGCCAGGAGGGGCACGAGCCGGGCGACTTCAGCGTCTCGCTCGACCGTGGCCTGCGTGGTCGATGCCCCGATCCACACGGCACCGTTCCGGTGCTCGATGCCGCGGAGTTCCTCGACGCGGCGGAGGTCGACGACATGTTCGAACACGGCGAGGCGCATCGAGAGCAGCGGGATGAAGCTCTGGCCGCCGGCGAGGACCTTGGCGTCGTCGAGGTCGGTGAGCAGCTGGAGGACGCCGTCGATCGTGTCCGGCGCGTGGTAGTCGAACGGTGCCGGCTTCATCGTTCGACCCCCGTCGCCGCCTGCGCTTCGTCGATCAGCGCCACGATCGTCGCCGGGCTGAGGGGCAACCGGGTGATCGTCACGCCGAGCGGCGCGAGCGCATCGGCGATCGCGTTCGCCACCGCGGCCGGCGCGCCGATCGCGCCACCCTCGCCCACCCCCTTGTACCCGCCCGGCCCCGGACCGGGTGAGCCTTCGGTGTGGACGAACTCGATCGTCGGCACCTCCGTCGACGTGGGCAGCAGGTAGTCGACGAACGTGGTGGCGAGCGGGTTGCCCTCTTCGTCCCACGGAAAGTCCTCGAGGAGCACGCCGCCGATGCCTTGCACCGTGCCGCCGGCGATCTGACCCTCGACGACGTTCGGGTTGATCATCGGCCCGCAGTCCTCGGCGACGACGTATCGCAACAGCTCGACGTGTCCGGTCGCGAGGTCGACCTCGCAGGTGCACACATGGGTGGCGTTGGCCCAGACGTTGAACGCTTCGGCGCGGTACCGGGCACTCGCCTCGAGCCCCATCGGGACATCGAGCGGGAGCTTGTCCTTGCCGAAGTACGCGAGGTCGGCGATCTCGGCGATCGTCAGGCTCGGCGTCGGCGATCCCGTGACCGAGGCGCGTCCGTTGGCGATGACGATGTCGTCGGGCGACGCCTCGAGCACGTGGGCAGCGATGGCCGCGATCCGCTCGCGGAGGACGGCGGCCGTGTCACGGACCGCACCGGCGACCATCGAGCCGCTGCGGCTGCCGCCGGTCCCGGCGCCGTACGGCGTGAGCGCGGTGTCGCCCTGGATCGTGTGGACGGTCGAGATGTCGACGCCGAGCGCGTCGGCGGTCAGCTGGATCGCCGTCGTCTCGAGGCTGTTGCCCGCCGAGCCGCCCGCCAGGTACACGCTGACGGCACCCGGTGGGCTCGATCCGAATGGTCGCGCCCTCGCTGCCCTGCAGCGCCATGCCGCTGGCGGTCGGTTCGACGTACGTGCTGGTACCGATGCCGAGGTATCGACCCTCGGCGCGCGCTTCGGCCTGCCGGCGGCGGAACTCGTCGTAGCCGATCTTCTCCAACGCGAGGTCGAACGTCTCGAGTGGGGTGACGTCGCTGTACGTCATGCCCACCGCGTTGGCGTACGGCATCTCGTCCTTGCGCAGCAGGTTGCGCCGGCGGAGGTCGGCGGGATCGACGCCCAGCCGGCGGGCAGCGATGTCGAGCATCATCTCGCGGGCGACGGTCTCGAACTGCCAGGGCCCGCGGTACGCCGTGCGTCCGGGCGTGTTGGTGAACACGCACTTGGTGCTGAAGGTCGCATTCGGCAGCCGGTACGGACCGGGGAAGATCATCCCGACGGCGGCGGACACGAAGACCGGCCACGGGATCGGATACGCACCGATGTCCTGGACGAGGTCGATCGTCGCCGCCTGGTACGTCCCGTCGGCGTCGAACGCCATCCGCACCCGGCCCTGCTCACGGCGCGACGAACTCGCCATCAGGTTCTCACGACGGTCCTCGATGTACTTGAGCGCGGCCGGCACCTTGCTCGCGGCGAGCAGCATGCAGATGTCCTCGCGGTGCGGGTTGATCTTCTGGCCGAACGCACCACCGGTGTCGCGGGCGATCACCCGGATGCGGTTCTCGGGCACGGCGAGCAGGCGTGCGGCGAACATCCGCAGGTCGTGCGGTGACTGTGATGCGGCCCACACCGTGAGCTCCTGGTCGCCGCGCGACCACTCGACGACGATGCCGCGTCGTCTCCATCGGCGACGCGACGTAGGCCTGTTGGTGGATCGTCTCCTCGACGACGAGCGCCGCCTCGTCGAACACCGGTGCCAACGTTTCGGCGGGTCGTCCGCTCAACCCCCCGCACACGTTGCCGGCCCAGCCTTCGAAGACGAGTTCCTCGTTCGAGTCCGCGGTCGCGTAGTCGACCACGGCGGTGAGCGGCTCGTACTCGACGTCGACGAGATCGGCGGCGTCCTCCGCGATGTAGCGGTCCTCGGCGATGACGAGCGCGACGAGGTCGCCGACGAAGCGGACCTCGTCCTCGGCGAGCGGCGGCCGCGGGCTGTCGGGGACGTCCTTGCCGGCGAGGGCGAACCACGCTTCGTGGACGCCGGGATTGAGGTCGGCCGCCGTGAACACGGCATGGACGCCGTCGAGTTCGAGCGCGGCCGACGCATCGATGCTGACGATCCGCGCCCTGGCGAACGGGCTGCGCACGAAGCAGGCGTGGAGCATGCCGGGCCGCACGACGTCGTCGACGTAGGTGCCGTGCCCGGTGAGCAGTCGCGGGTCCTCGACGCGGGCGATGCGGGCGCCGGCGTAGCGGGTGGTGCCGGCCGTCATGTCTGCCGTTGCGTCGGTGCTCACGTCTCGGTCCCGGCGATCGGCCGACGATCATCCCACCACGGCATCATCTTCATCACCATGCCGTCGGGGTCGTGCACCAGCTCGAGGTACACGCCGACCTCGTCGACGGTGTCGAGGTAGCAGAAGCGCGAGCTGCTCATCACGCCCGACATCACCGGCGGGTAGCCGTTCTCGATGGCGAAGGCACGGAGGCCGTCGTAGTCGTCGACGAAGTAGCCGTGGTGGTGGGCGCCCGGCCCCCGTCGAGCGAGGTGGTCGAAGTGGACGCCCTCGCCGCGCAACGGTTGCATCAGTTCGATCATCATGTTGCCGCTGCGGCCGAAGGCGAGCCCGAGGTCGCACTGCACGGTCCGGCTCGAACCGTCGCTGTTGTTGATCTCCCACGGGGAGGTCGACTCGAACTCGAAGTACCTCGTGCACCCGAACGACGTGCGCATCGATTCCTTGGCCGCTTGGAGGTCGGTCACCACGTAGGCCTGCTGGCAGAGGTACGGCCCGAGCCGCCCCATGATCGCGGCGAGATCTCGGGTGCTCACCAGCGCTCCGCCGGGGTGGCCATGTCCATCGGCCTCGCGTACGAGGGGTCGTCGGTGTCCCACGTGCCCTTGATGAACCCGGCGAACCCGCCCTGCGAGATCATCGACGTGTCGCCGTTCATCGTCCACTCGATCGTGCAGCGCCGCAGCGCGATCTTCCACACGCCGTCGCGGCGTTCGAGCCGGTCGAGGTACCGGCCACCGATGAGCGCCAGCGTGCGATGGTCGCGGACCCGCATCGTGCCGATGACGTAGCTCTCGGCATGCGCGACGTCGCCGTCGATCTCGCACGTGTGCGTCGTGATGTTGTGCAGGTGGTCGATGAAGATCGACGAGTGCGCCTCGTTGGCGTACTCGCCGTACTCGGGTCCGGATTTCACGACCGGGCCGTGCTCGTCGATGGCGTCGTCGAAGTAGACGCTCGTCATCAGCTCCAGATCGTGGCGGTCGTGGCCCCTCGACTGGTTCATCACACAGTCGAGGATGTCCTGGCGGTCCTTGAGGTGTCGCACCTCGGCGCGCAGCGCCACCAGTTCGTCGTCGATCGTCATCGTGTCAGCCTTCCGTGCCGGCGAGCAGGTCGGGGATCGTCGGGTCGACCTCCAGGCCGATCGAACGCATGAGGAACGCGATGGTCTCGTAGCAGCCGACCGTGAAGATGAGGTCGAACAGCTGCTGTTCGTCGAGGTCGGCGGCGAGCGTCGCCCACGTCTCGTCGCCGATCACGCCGTCGTCGATCAGTTCGTCGACCGCGCGGATCGTTGCGGCATCGAGCGGGGCGAAGAACGGCGCGTCGGGCCCGTAGGCGAGTCGCGCGATCTCCTCGTCGGTCAGCCCGGCGTCGCGGCCGTTGAAGAAGTGCTGGGCCCACACGTAGGCGGCCTGACGCTTGACGGCGACGCGCAGCACGACGATCGCGCGGAGGCGGATGGGCAGCGTGGTGCCGTGGAGCACGTGGCCGTTGAACGGGAAGAACGCCTGCGCCAACGCCGGGTGGTGGGCGAACGCACCGATCGCGGCGAGCCCCTTCGGCCGGTCCGCCCCGCTGGCCGCAGCAAACGTGTGGCCCTCCGGAGCGCGGAGTGCCATGGCCGCGTCGATCACCTCGGGCGGCCACTCCCGCGGCGCCAGGGGAGGGATCCGCGGCGGCGGCACGCGACCGTCAGACGATGACACGGCCGCCATTGACCCCGAGCACCTGGCCCGTGATGTAGCTCGAATCGTCGCGGGCGAAGAACGCGCACGCGGCGGCGATGTCGTCGGGCGTTCCGACACGGCGGACCGGCGTCGACTTCTCGTGGACCGCGACGCCTTCGCCGAGCATGCCCGAGTCCTCCGCACTGCGCAGGCTCGGGGTGTCGACGAAGCTCGGCGGCACGGCGTTGACCGTGATCCCCTTCGGCCCGAACTCCTTGGCCAGCGAGCGCGTCATCGAGATGACGGCCCCCTTCGACGCCGAGTAGTGGACCTGGCCGGCGTTGCCGGTCTGGGCGCTGGAGGACGAGATGTTGACGATGCGTCCCCAGCCGGCCTCGATCATGTCGGGGAGCACGACCTGGCAGAGGTCGAAGATGCCCCGGACGTTGACCGCGAAGACCTGCTCGAACTCCTCCTGGCTGATCTTGAGGAACTTCGAGAACGGTGAGATGCCGGCGTTGTTGATCAGGATGGTCGCCGCACCGAGTTGGTCGCGAACCGCGGCCACTCCGGCTTCGATCTCGTCACGCTTGCTGACGTCGACCGTGACTCCGATCGCCGTTCCGCCGTCGGCCACGATGGCTTCGGCGGTGGCGACGGCGGTGTCACCGTTGCGGTCGAAGATGGCGACGGCCGCACCGTCCTGCGCCAGGCGCGTGGCGATGGCGATACCGATGCCGCTGCCACCACCGGTGACGATGGCGGTGCGGGGAGTTGACCAGGCGGGAACAGGAGTCATGGGCGAACGCTCACTTGTCGTCAAAGGGCTGTACAGGTGTTTAGCACGCGCGTTGGTGGTTCACCAACCGCGCCCGCGGCATCGTACGACACCGCGCCGCAGCCATGGTCCGAGCGTCTCAGCAGGTGAGTCAGGCGGCGGATGTGGCCTGCGCGGCGGTCGCGAATCGTTCGAGGCGACCTTGCATGTCGGGCATCGTCAGGCGTTGTGCCGCGCCCTCGTAGGCCGCCTCGACGATGTCGCTGGTGATGCGCCCGGAGAACAGCGTGGTGCCGGCGAGTTCGAGGGCGACGCGTCCGGGACGGAGCAGCAGCACCTCGTGGCCGAGGCGCCGAAGGTACGCCACCTCGCGCAGGACCGTGCGGTTCGGCCACATGCGCAACAGACGGCCCGGGCCACTCGGCGGATCGGCCGGATCGAACGTGATCGAGCTGATGGCCAGGACGGCCCGTGACGGTAGCCGGGCCGCCAGGTCGAGATTGGACGCTGAGCGAATCCCACCGTCGACGAGCCGGGCACCGTCGACGCGCACCGGTGGATAGAGCCCCGGAATCGCACACGACGCCTGCAGCGCGCGCCGCAAGGTCGCGCGCGGCGTGCCGTTCGAAGGATCAGCCTCGAGCAAGACCCGCTGGCCGCTGTCGAGGTCGGACGCAACGGCGCAGATCCGTCGCTCCGGCCACTCCTCGGGATAGAACTCCGACGCCCAGTCGTGCGATTCGCCGAGCGACAGCAACGCGCCGGGGAAACTCCGGCGGAGAATGCCGGGTGGCTCCGGGAGCGGGACGCGCACCGGGCTCATGGCCCGGGTGAGCACCCAGGTCGACCCGATGGCCCGCCGGCCGAGTTCGGGCCAGGTGCGCCATGCACGGGTCGTCGCCAGTGGTTCGCGATCGCCGGACGGCCCGTCGTCCGCGCGGTCGGTGCAGACCCGGGCGGCGATCTCGTCGAGCGGCACGCCGAGCTGGATGTCGGCGGCCACGGTGGAACCGGCCGAGGTGCCGATCGTCGCCGCGGCGTCGGCCACGTCGAGGCCCGCATCCTTGAGTGCCATGAGGATGCCGGCGCTGATCCCGATCGCCATGGCGCCGCCGCCGCCGATGACCGCAGTGAAGCCCTCTCCATCGCGCGGCGCGATCATCACTTGCGACCCTTCGCCGCGGCGACCAGTTCGTCGACCGCGCCGCCGATGCAGTCCTCGTAGAACTCCGGATCGGGCATCGCGTCCCGGTCGGCCGTGAAGCAGAAGATCACACGATCACCGTAGCTACCGATGCCGTTGTTCAAGGCCATCCCGTCGAGCACCGGCCCGAGCCCGGTCAGGTCGACCATCTTGGCGCCGCAGAAGTACATGGGCGTGATCGGCCCCGGAACGTTGCTCACGAGCGTGTGCACGGCCAGCGTCCGACCGGTCCGGCTCAGTGCCCGCACCGCCGTGCGTTGAACCGAGCCCATCAAGCCGCCCAACGCCTCTTCCGTCATCTGCATCAGCGATCGGACGGGATACGCGCCGGACTCCTTGACGTGCGATGTGGACGCCACGATCCGTCGCAGCCGCTCGAACGGGTCGGCCTCGTCGGTCGCCAGCGTGATCGGCGCCAAGGTGAACTGGTTCCCGGCGGCCGCCGCCGACTCCGTCGGCATACCTGACGCGGACTTCTGGGTCATCGTCGGCCGAATCGAGATCGGCATCATGGCGATCAACGACTCGGTGGGGAGTTCGTCCTTGTCGAGCAGGTACGCGCGCATCGCGGCGCCGATGACGGCGACGCCGATGTCATTGATCTTCGCCTCCGGCATGCCCTTGCGGATCCCCTTCAGCGTGTCGATCGTCGTGTACGACGTGCCGACCACGCGGTGCGGACCGACCGTCTGGTTGAACCGGGTGCCCTGCGGCAACGTTGCCGGCGACGTGACGTCGGGATTCCTGCTGTCGCGGGCGAGCGACGGTAGTTGCGATGCCGCATTCCGGAACGACTTCATGACCGCCATCGGTCGGGTGAGCCCGTGGATCGCGGCGAGGCGGAGGAGTTCGGCGTCGTTCGGGATCGGATCGGGCTCCCACTCGTAGCCGTCGGCCGGCGGGGGTGGCGGAGCGTCTGGCGCGTGGGTGTGGATCGCGGTGAGGATCTCGGCACCGGCCACGCCATCGATGGCCGCATGGTGGACACGGAGGAACACCGCGATCGATCCTTTGGGCACGTGGCCGATGCCGTCGAGCCCGTCGATCAGGTACAGCTCCCACGGTGGTCGGCTGAGGTCGAGCGGGCGGGCATGGATGCGGGCGATCTGCGTGCAGAACTGCCGCCAGCTGCCCGGCCGCGGCAGGGCGATCTCGCGCACGTGGTACTCGAGGTCGAAGTCGCCGTCGCGGACCCAGTACGGCCGGTCGAGGCCGAACGGCACGTTGAGGATCCGTTCGCGGAAGCTCTCGGCGACGTGCAGTCGATCCTCGATGTAGGCGAGGACGTCGTCGTAGTCGGGTGGGCCGTCGGCGCACGTCGACGTGTCGTAGATCCCGACCATGCCGATCGTGTTGTGGGCGTGCGGCGAATCGATCGCCACCATGGTCCAGTCGGATGTGGAGAGTTGTCGCATGGGTCCCCTTATGCCTGCGCGTGCTCGGTTCGCGACGAGGGGTCTGCCGTGAGACCGCTCGAGACGAGGATGGACGAGAGGTGTTCGTCGTACTCCGCCGACCGTCCGGCGGTGAGATGGCCACGCGGGCGCCACAGGATCGACGGCTCGTCCCAGTGTCGCCACAGTGCGGCGGCACCCGCCGGCGCGGCGATCCGATCGACCTGCCCCGCCACGATGAACCGTCGCTCCTTCGGCACGAGGCACGGTCCGGCGAGCGGCGAGACGGGCCGGAGGGCGATCGTGGCGCGATCGTCGTAGAGCGCCCGGTGCAAGCGACGTTTCGACGGCACCGCCGGCTCGGCAGCTCGCAGCGACGCCGCCAGATCGGCCTGGGGAACCAACGCGATCACACAGGCCAGGTCGGCCTCGAGCGTCGACAGGAGGCTGCACGCGTACGAGCCGAGTGACAGGCCGAGGACGCCGACCGATGGTGCGCCCTGGTCGGCGCGGAGCCACAGGAGCAGCCGGCGCAGATCCCACATCGCCTGCGTCAGACCGAGCACGTTGTTGACCAAATACACGTTCGACACGAACATGCGGTCGGGAGCGAAGCCCTCCGCCCGCGGTCCGTGCAACGGGAGGACAGGCAGCGCCACGTTGACGCCGAGTTCCTCGTGGAGGCGCCGGACACGGAGCATGCGGTGGTCGCGCACCCGTCCCATGCTCTGGCCGTGCACGGCGACGAGCCACGGGCGCGGACCGCCCGGATGCCGCAGGAGTCGCACCGGCACGCTGCGGTTGGCGGAGAACGATCGCCAACGGTCGCCGCCGGGTTCGCCGTCGACGGGGTTCCAGCCGCTTTCGAACGTGAACTCCTCGAGCCCGCCGCTCAGGGGACCGATCGGACCGGCGGGCACCGCCGCAGGTGCCGGATGCCGGAGCGTGTGGTCGTCCAGCCACCCGGCGGTGTCGTAGAACCGGACGGCGTCGTCGAGTTCGGCCGACGCTCGCGCGTAGTGATCGGCCGACCCGGTGGACGACAGGAGGCCCATCGGGAGGGTCATCAGTGTGTCGACGGCGATCGCCCCGGCCAGACCGAGCGATGGTTCGGGCGTCGGGACATCGGCCACCTCGGCGATGCCGCGGCGCCTGGCGCTCGCGGCGCGCATCGTGTCGCGCACACCGATCGCGCCGGCCGCGACGAACGGGGCGATGGCCGCCGCTCCCGCTGCAGTCAGCACTCGTTTCACACTGGCCATCGTTTCCCCTCACCGCAGCGAC
>CAVVZI010000020.1:0-135991 GCA_963752815.1 Ilumatobacteraceae bacterium
GCGAAACCCCAGGTCAGCGGGGTTGTGATGCACTCAGTCGTGCGCCGCACGGATGTCCTCACGACTCGCAAAAGACCTGGTAGATGGCCATTTTCTGCGCGGTGGAGCTGGGGGGAATCGAACCCCCGTCCATCAGCCGGTGGACGAACTTGCTACGACCATTCCCGGTATTGCCACTGACGCTGTGACACCGACGGGTCGGCTGTCCGCTCGAGGCGGACCACGCTCAGTCTTTCCTGAATGTCAGCGGTCTTTCTCGCCGTCAGCAGTCTTTCCTGCCGTCATCCCTCACTTCTGTTGCCGGGCTGTGATGGATTGGCCCCGTGCGACATTTCTGCTCACGATGACTCTTCGCTCACTTGATGTGAATCAGGCGGCGAGAGCGAACTGCTCATCGGCAATTCTTGTTTTTGCCCCGTTTAGCGAGTCTGAGCAACTCGGGTCGCAAACTCGAACAGCGTTACTGACGTCGAAACCAGTCAGCCCCGTGATCGTTATTCCTATGTAGTGGTCGACGTTACCGGCTGCAGCGCCCGTCGAGTCCCGCCCGGCTCGAGTGGGGTGTTTCGTGCAGGGCGTGGGTGCTCCAAACACCCGACGACACGAAAGACCCGACGCCGGAATCTGGCTAGGACGCGGTGCCGTACTTGTTCGCCCGGTTGAAGGCGGTCTGCATCTCGCGGTCGGCGTCGCGCTCGGCCATGTGCTGGCGCTTGTCGCCCTTCGTGCGTCCCTTGGCCAGGCCCAGTTCGATCTTCGCCCGGCCTTCCTTCCAATAGAGCCGCAGCGGCACGATCGTCAGGCCGCCCTGTGCGGTGCGGGCGTCGAGCTTGTCGATCTCGGCCCGGTTCATCAGGAGCTTGCGGACACGGTCGGGGTCGTGAGCCCCGAAGCCGATGGCATTCGTGTACGGCGGGATGTGGATGCCGTCGAGCCACAGCTCGCCACGCTGCACCCGGGCGTAACCCTCGGCGATCTGGGCGTTGCCCTCGCGCAGGCTCTTCACCTCGCTGCCGGTGAGCACCATGCCGGCCTCGTACGTGTCGAGGATCTCGTAGTCGCGGTAGGCGCGCTTGTAGCTGGCGATCGGCTGTCGTGCCGTCGCCGCCCTTGTCCTTCTTGGTCTTCTTGCCCTTCGCCATCGTGCGCCTTCCGAAATGAGGGGACGAACCCTACCGAGGACGCCGGTCGAGGCCGTGGGGGGTTCGGTACGAAGTCGGACCTCGCCCGCGTCGTAACGTCGCGGCGTGCAGATCCGAAACGGCGACATCGACCTCCATGTGGCGCGCGACGGCGATCCGTTGCTCCCGCCGATCCTCCTGCTCCACGGCATCACGTCGTTCGGTGGCACGTGGGACTGGATCGTGCCGACGCTCGTCGAACGGTTCCACGTCCTGCGGCTCGACTTCCGCGGACACGGGCGCTCCGACCGCGCCCCGGGTGAGTACGGCTCCGCCGGCTACGTCAGCGACGCCGTCGCCGCGCTCGAACAGGCGGCCGGCCAACCCTGTGTCGTGATGGGGCACTCGCTCGGCGGTGCGACGACCGCGGCGCTCGCGCAACGCCACGCCGACCTGCTCGTCGCGGCGATCATGGAGGATCCGCCGCTCGGCATTCCGGACGGAAGTGCCGGCGCCGCATCGCTCGAGGGAAATTCGCTGCTCGACGGCTTCCGCCTGATGCGCGAATCGATCCCGACGCTGCAGGAGTCGAAAATCCCGCTCGACACGTTGATCGGCATGCTCGCCGCGGCGCCCGACACCACCGGCACGGGCACGTTCGGGAGCAGGCTGCATGCCGACGGCATCGCCAGCATGGCCGGTTCGCTGCTCGAAGCCGACGCCACGGTGCTCGATGGAGTGTTGAGCGGCACGATCGAACCCTTCCTCGACCCGACGGTTCCCTTCGCAGTGCCCTCGCTGATCGTGTGTGCCGACCCGGTGAATTCCGACGCCGTGGCGGATCCGAACCTTGCTCGCCACTACGCCGACCTGTCGGCGGACGTGGAGGTGCTCGTCGTCGAGGGTGCGGGCCACCTGATCCACGACGAACTCGCCTCGCGCGACAGGTTCCGCGATGCGGTGATGGCGTTCCTCGACCGCGTCGCTCCCGCGCCGTGAGATTCCGGTCGGCCATCGTCGCGATCGCCGCGGTCGGTCTGCTCGCGGCCGGTTGCTCGTCCGACGACGACAGCTCCGGCACGTCCGAGGCGCCAGGGTCGGCGCCCGTCGCCAGCGTCGACGCCACCGATGCGCCGTCGACCGATCCGTCCACCACCGTCGGATCGACCGACGTCCCCACGACCGACGTCGCCACCACGGCTCCGGCCACGACGGAACCGGTCGGTAATCCCGACGGCGTCGATCCGCTCCCACCGCTCGCCGACGACGTGGCGTTGCCGATCGTGTTCGTGCACGGATTCGCCGGATCGGCGCAGCAGTACGAGTCGCAGAAGATGCGCTTCGTCGCCAACGGCTACCCGGCGGACCGCATCGTGGCGTTCGAGCACGACGGCGCCGGCATGGACATCGCCGGCTATGCGGCCGGGCTCACCGCGGTGGTCGACGCCACGCTCGCGGAGTTCGGCGTCGATCAGGTGTACCTGGTCGGTCACTCGCGCGGCACGCTCGTGTCGCAGACGTTCCTGAGCGATCCCGCCCAGGCCGCCAAGGTGGCGAAGTACATCGCCATCGACGGCGCGCCGTGCCCGGCGGAGAGCACGCGTGCCCTGTCTCGCCCCGAGCCAGGAGGTGCTGCCCGGACAGTCGCACGTGGAGACCGCGACGTCGAAGGAGTCGTTCGCGATGCAGTACGAATTCCTCGTCGGCGCGGCACCCGAGGTGGTCGACATCGTTCCCCAACGCGAGCCGATCGTGATCTCCGGGCGGGCCGTGAACTTCCCCGCCAACACCGGCCGCGAAGGCGTGACGCTCGACGTCTGGCCGGTCGACGCCGATACCGGCCAGCGCAGCGACGACGCCCCCTTGGCCACGTTCGTGCTCCCGTCCGACGGTTCGTTCGGACCGGTCGAGCTCGACGTCGGGCAGCACTACGAGTACGTCCTGACCGCACCTGATCTGCCGAGGCAGCACCACCTGTACCTGCAGCCGTACACCCGCAGCAGCGACTTCGTCCGGCTGCTCTCCTCCCGGCCGACAGCCCGACCCGGGTGAACACCAACGTCGGTGACGACCATTCGGCGATCATCGCCATGCGGATGCGGGAGTGGTACGCCGTCGACGATCCCGATCTCGACGGCGATCAGAGCGACAACTTGCTGATCAGCACCGACGGTGGCGACGCCGTCGATGCCCTCCCCGATTTCGTCGGCAACGCGGCGATCGGCATCCACATCCACGACGACGCGGCGACGCCGGCCGTCAGCTCGCTCGCCGCCCTGCCGTACTTCTCCGAGCAGCCCTTCCAGAGCGGTGTCGACGTGTACATGCCGGCGAGCGCCGACGGGTCGGGAACGATCACCGTGACGAACATCCCGCGTGGCGACGCCGGTCGCCCGCAGACCCTGAACGTTCCGAACTGGCCCTCCAGCCTGCACGCGATCAGCGTGGTCTTCACCGACTACCCCGTCGACTGACGATTCGCCTTGCCCGGTCGATCCGGGTGGGGTATCTCGTGTCGTCGGGTAATTCGTGCGGGGCGTGGGTGCTCGAAGTACCCGACGGCACGAAACACCCGACTCGATGGGCCGGATGGGGCCGCTCGATACGATCCCGGCCGTGCTCGTGATCTCCCGTGCCGCGCTCGCCGACATGATCGGGCTCGCCCTCGACGAGTACCCGTTGGAGGCGTGTGGGCTGATCACCGGGCCGCCGCGTCCCGGTGGGGGAGCGGGTGACGGCGCCCACGAGTTCCATCGCTGCACGAACATCGCCGAGTCGGCCCGGGTGTACACGATCGATCCGAAGGATCACCTGCGCATCGAACGCGAAGCCGACGATCGCGACTGGGAGGTCAACGGCGTCGTGCACAGTCACACCCATTCCGAGCCGTACCCCAGCCCGACCGACGTGGCCGCCGCGCCCGACCCGACCTGGCACTACGTGATCATCAGCCTCAAGCGCGAGTCTCCCGAAGTCCGCAGCTACCGCATCGTCGACGGCCAGATCACGAGCGAACCGGTCGCCGTTCGCTGACCGCGCTCCCATCGGGTCCGCGAGTCGCAGCCGGTACGATTCCTGACCAAGACCATCGGATTTGTCGAATGTCGGCGGAGCGGTGGCTGCTTCGGAAATCGAGATGAACGGATGACAGCTCTGGGAGCCACCACACGACTGCAAGGCCTCGTGAACGCGAGCGTGCTCGACATGATCGGCAACACGCCGATGGTCGACGTGTCGGTGCTGTCGCCCAACCCGCGCGTGCGCATCCTCGGCAAGATGGAGATGCAGAACCCGTTCGGTTCGGTCAAGGACCGCATCGCCAAGGCGATGATCGAGGACGCCGAGCGGCGAGGCCTGCTGGCGCCCGGGCCAGACGATCCTCGAGCCGTCGTCGGGCAACACCGGTATCGCGCTCGCGGCGATCGCGAGCATCAAGGGCTATCCGATCAAGATCATGATGCCCGAGAGCGTGTCGATCGAACGGCGCCAGATGCTCGAGGTGTTCGGCGCCGAGATCATCCTCACCCCGGGCGAGGAGGGGTCGAACGGCGCCGTGGCCCGCGCGACCGCCCTCGCGGCCGAACATCCCGACTGGTACTTCCCGTACCAGTACGCGAACGACAACAACCCGCGGGCGCACTACGAAGGCACCGGGCCCGGAGATCTGGCGCGATGTCCCCGAGATCACCCACTTCGTCGCCGGGCTCGGCACGAGCGGCACCCTCATGGGCACCGGTCGGTACCTGAAGGAACAGAACCCCGACATCCAGATCGTCGCCGTCGAGCCACCGCTCGGCGAGCGGGTCGAAGGGCTCCGGAACATCGGCGAGGGGTACATCCCACCGGTCTTCGAGAAGTGGAACGGCTACGAGCTGCTCGACCGCAAGCGCGTCGTGCGTCCCCGCGAATCGATCGAATGGACCCGGCGGCTGGTCCGCGAATGCGGTGTGTTCGCCGGCATCTCGGCGGGAGCGGCGCTGGCCGGGGCGGCCAAGGTCGCCTCGCAGATCGAGTCGGGCACGATCGTGTTCATCGTGTGCGACGGCGGGTGGAAGTACCTGTCGACCGGCGCCTACACCGACGATCTCGACGTCGCCGAAGCCAACGCCGAAGCGATCATCTACTTCTGAACGGACGCCGCTGCCGCGGCGCGAACGGCCCGCGGGTGCCGCCTGGCAGCGATCGAGGTGCCTCGCCGCATCACAGCCGACCTGCGATGCTGGACCCATGAGCGACTCGGAGAACAGTCCGCCGACTGAGCCCACACCCGGATCGACACCACCTTCGTCGCCCCCACCCACGCCACCGGCAGGCGAGCCGACCGTGCCGCTCGAGACCACACCGCCCGCTCCGCCGGCAGGCGAGCCGACCGTGCCGCTCGAGACCACACCGCCCGCTCCGCCGACGCCGGAACCCGAGCCGATCTTCATCGCCGAGCAGACGCCGACGCCCGAGCCCCCGCCGGTGATTCCGCCGACCACCCAGATGCCGGTCACGCCACCGGCCGGCGTTCCTCCCGGCGCGGCGATCGTGCCGCCGGCGGCGGTGATCATCCCGGGTGTGCCCGGCGGTCCGGTGGGTCCAGTGGGTCCGGGGGGACCGATGGAGCCCGACGAGCCCGATCCACCGTGGTACCGGCAGCCCGGGCCGATCCTCGTGCTCGTGCTCGTGGTCGCGCTGCTGGTGGGTCTGCTCGCGTGGCTGCTGAACCGCGACGACGGAAGCGATGACGCCGTCGTCGTCGACACCACCATCGAGTCCTCGACGACCTTCCTCCCCGAGGAGACCACGATCGCGCCCGAGACCACGGCGGCGCCTGCGACCACCGCCGCACCGGAGACCACTGCGGCCCCGCAGACCACGGCCGCCACCCAGACGACCGACGCTCCCGAGAGCACGCGGGCTCCGGTGATCACCGCGGCGCCGGCGACTACCTCCGCGCCGGCCACGACCGCCGCGCCAGCCACGACGGCGGTCACCACCACCTCGCCGGGGACCGCCACCACGACGATTCCCCCGATCGTGCCCCAAGACGGCGACACGCTCTGGGACACCATCGTTCGCGAGCCGTCGCTGGACGGGTGGCAGGACCTGGTGGAGCGGGCGGGTCTGGTGTCGCTGTTCGACGGCACGGACGAGCGGCGGGAGCAGTACACCACGTTCGCCGCGACGAACGAGGCCGTTGCAGCATTCAACGCGACCGCTGGCAACGTCGATCAGACCGTGCTCCAGAGCGTCGTGAACTCCGCCGTCCACCGCGGTGTGATCGTCGAGCTCGACCAGCTCGTCACGATGGACGAGATCACCGTGCTCAGCGGTCACCCACAGCAGGTCGACAACACTGTCAACCCGCCGACGGTCGGCGGCGCGGCGATTCTCCAGCAGGCGCCGGTCCAGGACAACGGGGTGCTGTACCTCGTGAATCAGGTGCTGCAGCCGGTCCTCGATTGACCGAGGCGGTCCGCAACGGGACCGAACCCGTAGGCTCTGCAGCCGTGGAACGGCCGATCGGGATGTTCGATTCGGGCTTCGGTGGCCTCACCGTCGCACGGGCGCTCATCGATCTGATGCCGGCCGAGGACCTCGTGTACATCGGCGACACCGGGCGCTATCCGTACGGCTCCAAGCCGCTCGACGAGGTCCGCGGCTACGCGGGCGAGCTGGCGTGGAGCCTGGTCAAGGACTACGACGTCAAGGCGGTGGTGGTGGCCTGCAACACGGCCACCGCGGCCGGTCTCGACGACCTCCGCGCGGTGTTGCCCGTCCCGGTGCTCGACGTGGTGGAGCCCGGCGCCCGAGCGCTCGTGCACACCACCCAGACCGGCCGCGTGGGCGTGATCGGCACGGTCGGCACGGTGTCGTCAGGTGCCTACGTGCGGGCGATCACCGACACGGGAGTGCCGGTGTCGCTCACGAGCGCGGCGTGCCCCGGGTTCGTCGAGTTCGTCGAACGTGGCCAGACCACCGGCGACGAGGTGACCGTGTTGGCCGAACGTCTGCTGGCACCGATGCGGGATGCCGACGTCGACGCGCTGTTGCTCGGCTGCACCCACTATCCGTTCCTCGCCCGCACGATCAGCGACGTGATGGGGCACGCGGTCACGCTCGTCAGTTCGGCCGACGAGACCGCGTTCGCGGTGCGCGACCGGCTCGTCGAACTCGGCCTCGAGCAGACCGACGTCGCGGATCGGCCGCCATCGATTCGTCTCGAGCGGCGACGTCGACACGTTCCGGGAACTCGGCAGCCGGCTGCTCGGCCCCGAACTCGATCACACCGAACATTGGGAACCCCCCGCACCATAGGTTCCCCACCACCGATCAACAGGAGAACCCCATGACCCGACCCGATGGCCGCGCCGCCGACCAACTGCGACCGCTCTCGTTCCAACGCGACTTCACCGAGATGGCCGACGGCTCCGTGCTCGTCACGTTCGGGAGCACCCGCGTGTTGTGCACGGCGAGCATCGACGAGGACGTGCCCCGCTGGATGCGGGGCAGCGGCAAGGGCTGGGTGACCGCCGAGTATTCGATGCTGCCCGGCGCGTCGCCGGAACGGATCGACCGCGAGGCCGCCAAGGGCAAGCAGAGCGGCCGGACCGTCGAGATCCAGCGGTTGATCGGCCGCTCGCTCCGTGCGGCGTGCGACATGAAGGCGCTCGGCGAACGTCAGGTGATCGTCGACTGCGACGTGCTGCAGGCCGACGGCGGAACCCGCACGGCGAGCATCTGCGGCGGCTTCGTCGCGCTGCACGATGCGCTCGAACGCGTCGTGCAACGTGGCGGGCTGAAGACCAACCCGCTGCATTCGTTCTGTTCGGCGATCAGCGTCGGCATCGTCGACGGCACGCCGGTGCTCGACCTCCCGTACGTGGAGGACAGCCGGGCGGAGGTCGACATGAACGTGGTGATGCTCCGCCCGATCGCCGGGGGAGAGGGGAGCTTCGTCGAGGTGCAGGGCACCGCCGAGGGCGCCGCCGTTCAGCCGGTCCGAACTCGATGCGATGCTGGCGCTCGCCGAGGGCGGGCTGCTCGAGATCGCCGACGTGCAGGCTGCCGTCGTCGCCGAGCCGCCGCCACCGCGGGCCGTCGCGATGATCACGCTGGTGTGTGCGTCGGCCAACCCCGACAAGGTCGCCGAGATCCAGCAGCTGCTCGCCGGCGCCGTCGACCTGCTGCCTCGGCCCGCCGACATCCCCGACGTGGTGGAGGATGCCGACACGCTCGCCGGTAACGCCCGGTTGAAGGCGGTGGCGATCACGGAGGCGACGGGTCTGCCGGCCGTCGCCGACGACACCGGGCTGGAGGTCGACGCCCTCGGTGGCGCGCC
The DNA here is from genome assembly GCA_963752815.1 of Ilumatobacteraceae bacterium. Taxonomy (GTDB): domain Bacteria; phylum Actinomycetota; class Acidimicrobiia; order Acidimicrobiales; family Ilumatobacteraceae; genus Sva-07. The sequence goes on from CAVVZI010000020.1 coordinate 8,449, forward strand.
GGGCGTGTACACCGCCCGCTACGCGGGAGAAGGGTGTTCAGCTACGCCGACAATCGGGCGAAGATGCTCGCCGAACTCGCCGGTGTGACGGATCGGGCCGCGGCGTTCAGGACCGTGGCGATGATCGTGTGGCCCGACGGCACGGAACTCGCGGTGGAGGGTGTCTGCCCGGGCACGATCGCCACGGAGGACCGGGGCACGATCGGATTCGGCTACGACGCGATCTTCGTGCCCGACGAGGGCGACGGGCGCACGTTCGCCGAGATGGGCCCGGAGGCGAAGCACGAGCTGTCGCACCGCGGCCGAGCGTTCCGGGCGCTGCTCAGCGAGCTGGCGAAACGGTGACGATCAGCCCGCGGTGATCGCTGCCGGCGGATGTCGAAGTCCTCGATGCCGGTCGGCACCAGTGAATCGGTCGTGAGCGCGTGGTCGAGCCGGACGAACGGCGGGTACCAGACGTCGGTCGGCCAGCTCACCGACAAGCCGCGACGCAGGGCGATGTGGGCGTCGGTGAACCCCTTGTCGAGCAGGGCCCGGAAATTCGGATGCCAGAACGACGCGTTGAAATCGCCGATCACGAGTGTCGGGTCGTCGCCGGTGATTCCGAGGTCACCGAACTGATCGAGGTCGCCCTTCCAGATCTCGAAATCGCTGATCGGCGTGTGGCGCATGCACCGCGAGCACACGAACCGGGCCGGCGGCCGACGTCACCGTCGCGTCGAGAATGCGGTCGGTCGTGTCGGCGCTGTCGCCCACGACGACCGGCGACTTCGACCAGATCGCGATGCCGCTGGCGCCCGGCCCGCTCCGCTCGATGCGGTGCTGGAAGTCGTCCGCCAGTCCACTCTCGCGCAGGACCCGCTCGTGCCCGGCCGTGTATTCGACGAACGTGATGACGTCGAGGTCGCGACCGCGGAGGTCGTCGGCGACCGTGGCGATGCTGGCCTCGTCGTTCGTGTAGAGCAGGTTGAGCGAGGCGATCCGGAGGGCCGGGGCGCCGGCTGCGACGGCCCGGAGCGCGGGCGGGGAGGCGAGGGGCCGCGCCAGCGCGAGTCCACCGAGGCCGACCGCCGACGCCGTGAGCGCCATCGTGACGCGTCGGCCGGTGAGCGCGACCAGCCCGACCGGGACCATCGTGAGCGCCAGGTACGGGGTCAGCGTCTGGATCACGGCAATGGGCCGCGAGCGCGGCCGAACCTTCGCCTGCGTGAGCATGACGAGGCCGGTGCCGCCCACCGCGCACCAGCCGATCAGTTCGACGAACCGCTTCCCGCCCGAACGCACCGCAGCAGGGTACGGTCGCCGCCCTACAATCGGCGATCGCGCATTTCTTGCCTGCGCCGACGTAGCCCAATTGGCAGAGGCACGGCGTTTAGGTCGCCGTCAGTGAGAGTTCGAGTCTCTCCGTCGGCACGGTTGTCGCGTGGGTCAGGCTCCGCGACAACTAGACGGGGATCCAGGCGAGGCAGATCTGGGTGACCTTGACGTCGGTCTTCTCGAGGCCGACCCGCATCGTCATCATCGTGTTCGCCTTCGTCGACCACTCCGCGGTGAGCGTGGCGACCTCCGATTCCAGTTCCGACTCGAGCGCGGCGATGTCCCGGTCGAGGCGTGACACCTTGCCCTCGGCCTCCTTCACGCGTTGGTCGGCCGCCGACGTGCTGCCCCGCCGACCGGCGGCCGTCCCGGCCTTGCCGAGGAGGCCACCGAGCATGCTCCCGGCCGACTTGCGGCCGCCGAGCAGACCGCCGAGCATCGATCCGGCGGTCGACAGTGCTTCCGAGTTGCGTTTCCCTTCGGCCTGCTCGCGCAGGACGTCGACCCGACCGTCCGCGGCGGCACGTTGGTCGAGCACCCGGGACACCTTGACCTCGTACTTGTCGCGCAACGCGGCGATCGCGCGGCCGCCCTGTTCGATTCCCACCTCGCGACACCGGTTGGCGAACGAGTCTGTGGTCTCACCCGGCCGCCCGTAGAGCTTCAGAGCCGGATTGGTCGCAATATCGAGCGTCAGCGTGCGCACGAGATGATCGCGGATGTCGCGCTCCGCCGCCGTCCAGTAGGCCTTGGTGTCGATCGGCGCTGCCGGAAGCGCGTAGGACACGTCGGCGGGAGCATCCACCTGGAGATCGCGGTCGTCGTAGTCGACCGGCATCAGCGCCGTCACGTCGAGCTGTTCGGCGAGCGGGAACAGCGACCGCTTCGTACTCGTCATCGTGGATGAGGTCGGCCTTCGTCTCGTCGTAGCGCAGCGCGACCCGCGCGACGATCGCCGGCGCGCGGGTGGTGCCCGTCGGGTTGCCTCCGACCGCGGGGAGCCATGGTGCCGCGACGTCGACGTACCGCACCGCGATTCCCGTCGCCACGGCCGGCATCACCGTGGACGCGGTGTCCGACGTCGGCGGTGCGGTCACATCCGTGGCATCCGTCGCCACTGCACTCGTGGCGATCGTGTCCGTTGGATCGGCCGGCGCTGGCGGTGCATGTCGAACCGTGATGCCGGCGATCTGGTCGCGTGTCATCGGGCCGCGGAGGTACGACATCGCCCAGCGGGTGGTGAACACCTCCGGTGTGTCCGTGCTCCGGCGCGACGGAGCACGAACTCACGCTTGCCGAGTCCGGAGATCGTCGCATCGATCGCGGCGATGTCGGCCCCGCCCGCGGCGCTCGTCATGCCGTCGAGGAGGCGGGCCTTGTCGCGATCGGTCTGCAACCGGCCGATCATCCACGTGCCCGCATTCGAGATCGCCTTGTAGTCGATGTCCACCGGATTCTGCGTCGCCAGGACGACACCGAGGCCGAACGCGCGCGCCTGCTTCATCAAGGTCATGATCGGCTGCTTGGTCGGCGGGTTGGCCGTCGGGAGGGAGATAGCCGGCGACCTCGTCCATGTAGAGCATCGCCCGCAGGTCGGTCGTGCCGCTCTGCTGCCGCATCCAGGTGACGAGCTTCGACAGCACCAGGGTGGTCACGAACTGGCGCTCCTCGTCGGAGAGGTGGGCGATCGTCAGGACCGCGCAGCGGGCGCCGCCGTCGGGTCGGAACAACATCGAGGCGATGTCGAGCGGGTCACCTTCGGCCCACGCGGCGAACGACGGTGACGCGAGCAGACCGTTGAGTTTCATCGCCAGCGCCATGCGGTCCTTGGCGGGGAAGAACTGGTCGAGTTCGAACACGCCGAGCTTGCGGATCGGGGGTGTCGCAACCTGTCCGACGAGTGTCGGCAGATCGAGCGACTGCCCCTGCTGCCAGGAGTGGTGGACGAGGTTCGACAGCAGGATGTGTTCGCGGCTCGACAGCGGGTCGGCCTCGACACCGACGAGGCCGAGCAGTCCCGACACGTATCCGCCGATCTCGTCGGCGACCGTTTCGGTGTCGTCCATGTCGGCCGGCACCTGGAGCGAACCGACCAGGTTCACCGGCACGCCGGAGGTGGAACCTGGCGTGTAGATCGTCACGTCGGTGGCGGCGAGCAACGCGCCGATGTCCGGGCCGCCCAGCCCCCACCGACCGAGCCCGTCGGTCCACAGCGTTGCCTGCGCCGCCGCGAACTCGTCGGGGGACTGGCCGGCATTCTTGGCCTGCGACTCGTCGATCCACGGCCGGAAGTCGCCCGGCGCGAGTTCGGGGAACATCAGGCGGAGGTTGGTGAGATCGCCCTTCGGATCGATGGCGATCACCGGCACACCGGCGCGCAACACCTCCTCGATGAGCACGACGCCGAGACCGGTCTTGCCCGAGCCGGTCATCCCGACGATCACTCCGTGGGTCGTGAAGTTGTCGCTGCCGATCGTGAGGTGGCCCGCCGGTGTCGGATCGACGCGGTCGTGTGTTGCGGGGTCGATCGTTCCACCGATCGCGAGGTCAGCCATGCGGCCGAGGGTAGAGCACGTCGCGGCGGGGCCGCGTTAGCGTCCGAGCCGTGACGTTCCGTGGGTTCCCGGTCGAGGCCATCACGTTCTACGAGCAGCTCGAGGCCGACAATTCGAGGGCGTTCTGGCAGGCCAACAAGGGTCGCTACGACGAGTTGGTCAAGCAGCCGATGCTCGACCTCGTCGACGAACTGTCCGACTACGGGCCGTTCCACCTGTTCCGCCCGCACAACGACCTGCGGTTCTCGAAGAACAAGCCGCCGTACAAGACCCAGCAGGGCGCCTACGGGGAGTTGGAGGGTGGCTCGGGGTTCTACGTCCAGTTCTCGGCGCTGGGATTGATGGCGGGCGCCGGCTACTACGCGATGGCGGCCGATCAACTCGCCCGTTTCCGCGCGGCGGTCGACGCCGAAGCGACCGGCACCGAACTCGCCGCACTGGTGGCCGGCGCGGCCCGTCGCGGCTACCGGATGGGAGCGATCGACGAGCTGAAGACAGCGCCGCGCGGGTTCTCGAAGGACCACCCGCGGATCGAACTGTTGCGTCGCAAGGGCCTCATCGCCGTGAAGGAGTTCGGCGCGCCGGGCTGGATCCACACCAAGGCTGCCGCCAAGCGGATCCGCGACACCTGGGCCGGTGTCGCCGACGTGTGCGGCTGGCTCGATGCCCACGTCGGCCCGAGCACCCTGCCTCCCGACGACCGCTGGTCGTGACCAACCGTCCTCGGCGAAGGCGGCGCGTCGCCGGACCCGACCACCTGGCGCGCGAGCGGTCGAGCGGCGTGCTTGACAGAATGTCAACGTGACGACGACCGCCTCGACCTCCGCCGACATCAACCGCGATGCGCTGGAGAACCAGTTCGGACTCGCCGACCGGGTCGTCGACGAGGCGGCACTCGCCAACAGCGTCGAGCGGTTCCGGGCACAGGGCATCACCCTGCCGACCTTCACCCAACTCGCCGACCCGTCGACGTTCGACCATGCGTCGACCGTGGGCGACGCCGACCCGCAGGGGCCGGATGCCAGGAATCTGTGGCGCGTCCACTGGTACAACGACCTCGCTGGCGGTCGGGTCGACGTGCCCGATCATGTGGTGCTCCCACCGAGCCTGACCGGCGTCGAGAGCCCGATCATCGTGGTGTTCGGCGACCGTTTCCCGATGGTCACCGCCCACAAGGTGCTCGCCGCGTACGCCTGCCTCGCGCCGCGTGTGGTGACGGGACAGTTCGACCCGACCCGGCACCGGGCGATCTGGCCGTCGACGGGCAACTACGCCCGAGGGGGCATCGCCATCAGCCGGATCATGGCGAGCCGGGGCGTGGCGATCCTGCCCGAGGGCATGAGCCAGGAGCGCTTCGACTGGCTCGACCGGTGGTGCGCCAACCCGGCCGACGACGTGATCAAGACGCACGGCACCGAGTCGAACGTGAAGGAGATCTACGACGCCTGCAACGAGTTGGCGCAGGATCCCGACAACTTCGTGCTCAACCAGTTCTCCGAGTTCGGCAACCATCTCGGCCACCTCACCGTCACGGGCCGGGCGCTTGTCGCACGTGTTCGAGCACGTGCGCGAACTGGTGAAGTCGGGCGACGGACGGGACCTGTCGCTCGCCGCGTTCACGTCGGCCACGGGGTCGGCCGGCACGATCGCGGCCGGTGACGGGCTCAAGGAGCAGTACGGCACCCGCATCGTCGCCGTCGAGGCGCTCGAGTGTCCGACGATGCTCGAGAACGGCTACGGCGAGCACAACATCCAGGGCATCGGCGACAAGCACATCCCGCTCATCCACAACGTCATGAACACCGACGTCGTCGCGGCGATCTCCGACAAGGCGACCGACGAACTCGACGCGCTGTTCAACACGGACGCCGGCCGATCGTTCCTCGCCGATCGGAAGGGAGTCCCGGCCGACGTGATCGACGCCCTCGAACACTTCGGGTTCTCCTCGATCGCCAACGTCCTCGCGGCGATCAAGACGGTGAAGCTGCTCGACCTCGGACCGAACGACGCGGTGATCACCGTCGCCACCGACGGGGCGGCGCTGTACCCGAGCGAACGGGCCAAGCTGATCGGCGGTCGCTACGCCGGCGAGTTCACGGCCGGGGATGCGGCCGAGGCGTTCGGCGAACATCTCGCCACCGTCACCACCGAGCACATGATCGAGTGCACGGAGGCCGACCGCCGACGGATCTTCAACCTCGGCTACTACACGTGGGTGGAGCAGCAGGGCACGCCGTTCGAGCTGTTCGAGGCCCGGCGCCACCAGGACTTCTGGCGCGACCTGCGCCGTTTCGTCGGCGTCTGGGACGACATGATCACCGACTTCAACGCCCGCCTCGCCGGATGACCTGTCGCGTGGGGTCAGGCACAACGCAACAGGTTGCGGGAGATCGAGTGCCGACGTCCGGGCTCGATGCGCTCGGTTGGGAGTGCGCCGTGTGCGGGGCGCGCCGCGACATCGCCGAGCCACTCCCGTTCCGCTGCCCGAACGCCACCGCCGCCGACCGCCACCACGTCCTGCGCCTGCGTTCTCGTGAACATCTTGCGCTCGCGGGTACGCAAGAAGTTCACGAGAACGAAGAGGGCAACCCGTTCGTGCGGTACGACACGCGGTTCGCCTGGGCGGCGTTCGCGGCGGCGCACGGGATGTCCGCCGACGCGCGGCGGGCGCTCGTCGAGACGGTCGATTCGGCGATCGGCCAGGTCGATGGAGTCGGGTTCCGGGTCACACCGTTCGCACGGTCCGGCGCCCTCTCCGACCAACTCGGCTTCAGCTCGGCCGGCGGGGTCTGGGTGAAGGACGAGACGCACAACGTTGCCGGCAGCCACAAGGCCCGCCATCTGATGTCGGTGCTGCTGCACCTGCTCGCGGCCGAGTCGCTCGGCATGCTCGACGAGCGACCGCCGCTCGCGATCGCCTCCTGTGGCAACGCCGCGCTCGCCGCAGCGACGCTGGCTGCGGCCGCCGGGTGGCCGATCGACGTGTTCGTCCCCACCTGGATGAGCGACGACGTCGGCGACCGCCTCCACGCGCTTGGGCGCCACGATCCACCGTTGTGAACGACTGGTGTCGGACCCGCCCGGCGACCCGGCCATGCTCCGGTTCCGTGAGGCGGTCGGTGCGGGGGCGATCCCGTTCACGGTGCAGGGACCTGAGAACGCGCTGTGCCTCGACGGCGGTCGGACGATCGCGTGGGAGATGCTCGACCAATCCGCCGCGCTCGGGATCGAACTCGACCGGGTGTTCGTGCAGGTCGGCGGCGGCGCGTTCGCCACCTGCATGGGCGACGGCTTCGCCGCGTCGGCGTCGGGCGCGCGCCTGCACGCCGTGCAGACCGCGGGCTGCGCACCGCTGGCGCGTGGCTGGAATCGGGCGGCCGGGCTCGACCGACCCGAGCAGCACTGGGGCGACGTGATGACCGTGTGGGACGACCCGCACTCGCTCGCCGACGGCATTCTCGACGACGAGACGTACGACTGGATCGGCGTGTTCGAGAACCTGCGGCGCAGCGGCGGTGAACCCGTCGTCGCCTCCGAATCCCAGATCGAGCAGGCTCATGCCATGGCCGTCGACGGCGGTTTCGACGTGAGCCCGACGGGCTCGGCCGGGCTGGCGGGTCTCCTCGCGGCTCGCGATCGGGTCAGCAACGACGAGCGGGTGGCGGTCGTGATGAGCGGCGTCGCTCGCTGACCGTCGTTCCGATCTACCCGGGGCCTTTGCTGGCCATGACTGAACTAGCCTGACGGCGCGCCTTCCTCAGATCGCACCGGGTGGACCCGCTGGGGTGCCATCGTCGCCGCCGTGGCAATCATGGGCACGTTCGCGGCCATGAGCGACCCCGGTCACGCCGAACCCGTCGTGTCGACGCCCGCCGAGGTCGTGTCGCAACCCCCGACCGGTGTCGCGGTGTCGACGCCGAACACGTCCCCTCGCATCTCCGACGACGGCAACGTCGTGGTGTTCGACTCGACGACACCGGGGAGCCCTCCGCCGCCCGCAGGTGATGATCCGCGATCGGACGGCAGGCACCACGACGCCAGTGCCCGACGCGCCGAGCGCGCATCCCGGCGTGAGCGGCGATGGCTGCGTCGTCGCCTACTCGGTTCCCGCCGCTACCCGAACAGCGGTGCAGCTCATGACGGTCAACCGCTGCTCGACGGTCCCAGCGGGCTCGCTCGCGGCGCCGGTCCCCGTCGACACGATCGCCAGTCCGAGCGCCGTCGGCGCCGCTGCCCACTCCGGCACTGTCGTTCGACGGTCGGTGATCGCCTGGTCGACCGGAACGACGGTGCTCCGCTACGTCGATGCGGGAAGCGGCTATGCGCTGGCCGACACGATCGACCCGCCTCGCACGATTCCCGTGACACCTCAACAGACGCTCGTCACCGGGCCGACGGTCGACTCTGACGTCGGACGGAACTCGTGTCGTGTTCGTCGCCGGCCCCGGCACCGGTCCGTATCGAGCCGGCACCCTCCAACGTGTTCTTGTGGACTGCGGCCACCACCGGATCCGCGACGACCGCAACTCGTGTCGGCCACGCCGTCGGGTCAACTCGGTGCGGGCGCATCGACCGCACCGTCGATCTCGGGAGACGGCGGCATCGTGACCTACCAGTCCGACAGCACCGACCTCGCTGGCGCCAGCGCCCACGCGACCGCCCCGTTCGTCGTGGTCGCCGACCGAGGCGGCAGGCACGGCCCGCACGTCTCGCCTGCTCGCGTCGGATGCGTCGAAACCGGTCGTGTCGACCGACGGCCTCTCGATCGTCTACGACACACCCACCGACGTACACCTTCTGCGTTCCACGGGCACGCCTCCGTTTGCGACCACGGCCGGCGTGTCGTTGTCGACGGCCGCTCAACGGGACGTCCCCGACCGGACCGTCGGTGTCCGGCCCGGTGCTGTCGGCCAACGGCGGCGTGGCGGTGTTCGACAGCACGCACGGCGCCGAGCTGGTCGCTGACACGGCATACGCGACGGGAACCTATGTGTTCGCCCGCGTGATCGACGAGGTCACGCCACCGACGACCCCACCACCCACGGCCGCCCCCACCACGACGATCGCCAGGCCGACCACGACGACACCGGCGCCCACGACGACTGTGCCGCGACCGACCACCACGGTGCCGGCGACGACGGTCCCTCTCGAGCCGGTGACACCCACCACCACATCGCCTCCGTTCCGGCCGTCCTTTCCCGGGACAGGGAGCGGCGGCGGCGGATTCATCGGGCGGCGGATCGAGCCGACCCGTCGGGTCGACCACGGTCACGTTCCAGCCGTCCGGCCCGATCGAGGAGGCGACCTTCGTCCCGGCGGGCGTCGACTTCTCGCCCACGATCGTCGGGGTAGGGCGGCAGGTCACGACATTGGCGCTCACCAATCCCACGTCCGACTCGATCGACGTTTTGGACGTGTCGATCCAGAACGATCCGGATGGCGCGTTCTCGGTGTTCGACAGCACGTGCGATGACGGGCCCGTGCCGCCGGGTGGCGAGTGCACGATCAGCATTGCGTACGCGCCCGTGACGCTCGGAGCGTCGTCGGCCTCGCTCGTCGCGACGCTGAGCGACGGTTCGACCGCGACCGCTGTCCTCGGCGGCACCGGTGCGCCGCCCCCGACCCTCACCGTCGTGCCCGGAGTGGCGTCGAGCGGTCAGGCCGTCGCGGTGCAGGGCGCCGGCTTCCCCGCCGATCTCGTCGTCGTACTCACCTGGCCCGGTAGCGACGTCCCCGTGCAGATCCAGGTCGACTCGACCGGGTCGTTCGTGCAGACGATGATCGTGCTGCCAAACACACCACGCGGGCCTGCCACGGTCGTCGTCGCCGGACAAACCGACCAGTTCTCCACCGTGACCGGCGAGGTGTTGATCAGCGACACTGCCGGTCGTTCGTCGTGGGTGGTCGCCCGGGCCCTCGGGGGCGGCGCGTTCGGATCCTGAGTCTGCAGCGCCGAGATTCGGCTAGCGGTGTCGTCAGCCCGACTCGTCGGTGAAACCGGTCAGCGTCGTGCCCACCGAGCATGAACTCTGGCTGGGCCCCGGTGCGCTGCAGGTGACCGACATGGTGATGTTGCTGTCGCCCTCGAACACGAACGGGGCGACGAGGTTGAAGTCGAGGTCGCGGAAGTTGGCGAGTTCCTCGACGAGCAGGATGTCGTCGTCGCGCATCAAGGTCACCTCGCCGGCGGCGCCGGTCGGGTTCTGGAAGATGACGTCGGTCACCGACCACACCGTCGCCGCGGGACGCGGAAGGTGTCGGTCGCGGACTGACCCTCCGAGGCGTCGACCGACAGGCGCAGATCACCCGGCTCGCCGAATGGCAGTTCCTCCGCCTCCGCGGCCGACTTGTCGAGCTCGGCGATCTTGGCATCCAGTGCGGCCTGATCGGCTTCGTTCACATCCTCGGCCGTGGAGCGGACGTACGGGGCGAGCACGGTGAACCAGAGGATCGTGCCGATCAGCAGCGCCACGGCGGCGCCCGCCAGTGCGGGGCCCCACCAGGGCCGCAGGCGCGGCCGCTGCTCGAAAACGCCGTGGAGGTCGAACGACTGCCCGTCATTGCCGATCGTGGCGATCATGAAACCGTGCTCGACGGGCGGGCCGTTCCAGAACTTCTCGTGCGGGATGGCCGTGATGTCGACGAACGTGCTCGTTCCCGCGTCGACCGACAGGTGCGACATCTCCGGCTGGAGGTCGATGGTCGGATCGTCGGTCATCGCCACGACGGTCACGTCGACGGGGACGTTGCCCCGATTCGCGATCGTGATGCGGTGCCGCCCGTTCCCCGACGACTTCGAGCGGGGCGGGCCGATGAGTGCCGCGTGTGCCGCGACCGCCATGACGTCCACGGTCGCCGCGGCGGTGGCGACCTCGGCGTCATCGACCACGACCGAGATCACCGAGGTGTGCAGACCGGGAGGCAGCGACAGCGGGAGCGTGACCGAGTACGCCACGTCGACCGACTGGTCGGGTTCGAGTTCGAACTGGGCGGGATCGACCACGGTGTATTCGGCGAGCGGACCGGTGGGGGTCACCGTCACCACTTGCGTGGTGAACTCGCGGTTGTGCAGCCGGAGCGCGAGCGGCACCGCGATGCCGGGCATCGACGTCGTGGTTGCCGGTTCCAGTGACGTCGTGATCGTCATCGCCCTGACCGTAGTGCGGCCGAGGGAGCTTTGAGGGCGCAACGGTAGTCTTTGCGCATGTCCGACAGCACTGCGCCCTTCGCCCTCGACGGTGGTTTCGACCCCCGCTCGGCCGTGTTCGACCGCTTGTTGAAGAACCGGGTGATCATGCTCGGGTCTGACGTCAACGACGAGATCGCCAACCAGATCTGTGCCCAGTTGCTCTACCTCGAGGGCGAGGATGGAGCCAGCGACATCTGGCTCTACATCAACAGCCCGGGCGGCTCGGTCACCGCCGGCATGGCCATCTACGACACGATGCAGTTCGTCGGTTGCGACGTGGCCACCGTGTGTCTCGGTCTGGCCGCCTCGATGGGACAGTTCCTGCTCACGGCCGGTGCCGACGGCAAGCGCTACACCCTGCCCAACGCACGCATCATGATGCACCAGCCGCTCGCCGGTCTGCGTGGCCAGGCGTCAGACATCGCCATCCAGGCCGAACAGCTCCGCTACACGAAGCTGCGCATGGCCGAACTCATCGCGCATCACTCGGGCCAGCCGCTCGAGCAGATCCAGGCCGACTCCGAACGCGATCGCTGGTTCACCGCCGACGGGGCGAAGGATTACGGCCTCGTCGACAAGGTGCTCCTGCACCGCGGCGAGATCCTCTGACGACGTCGTCGGGTCAGGGCCCGTGCGGGACGAGCGTCACCACGGGTCCGATGTCGACCGCACAGTTGGCCTTGAGCCACGCGTCGACCTTGGCCGCTGAGGCCTCGGCCGAATAGATCGCGGACACGGCCACCTGCTCCGACTCGGCATCGCCGACGACGATCGTGTCGGCGGTCTCGTAGGCGGCCACCAGTTCGTTCCATTCCTTCTCGATCGACAGCGGCGCCAGGTCGCCGATCGAGCGGTACAGATCGAGCACGGGCGCGATGTCGTCGCTGAACTGGAGGTCGGGCGTCGTCAGTTCGTCCTTGTGGGCGGCGATCTCGCCGCAGAACCGCTCGGCGTTGCCGGCGTCGTCGCCGCCGCATGCCGCGACTGTGACCGTCGCAAGCGCCACGACTCCGAGTGCCCCGCGCATGCCCACCTGCCGACGACGTCGAACGGATGCGGGGTGACCGAGCACGGCCGAGAGTGTGACACGGCGATGACCCGAAACGGTCGCATGTCGACTGTGACACCCCTTCGGTAGGGTCAACGGTGCGAGTCGGTTTCGGCGGCTCGGCGGTCGTGAGGCCCGGTCGCCTCTCCTCGATGTCCGTTGCGGCGCCTCAACTCGCGCCGCGTCATCCATGGAGGGGCGATGTTCGCTTCCGTTCCGTCTGCAATGCTCCGCGGCGCTCGTGGCCAAGCGGTCCAGGTCGAGGTGCATCTCGGCAAAGGGCTGCCAGGTCTGCACATCGTCGGCCTTCCCGACGAGTCGATCCGTGAGGCGCGCGATCGGGCCCGCGCGGCGCTCGCCAGTTCGGGCTTCGACTGGCCCAACCACCTGATCACGATCAGCCTGGCGCCGTGCGACGGTCGCAAGACGGGATCCGGGCTCGATCTGGCGATCGCCGTGGGGGTCCTCGTCGTCGCGGGGTTCATCGATGTGTCCCGGATCGAGGGCCTGGCGTTCATCGGCGAACTCGGTCTCGACGGCTCGGTGCGACCGATCCGCGGTGTCGTGCCCATCGTCGCCGCGATCGACAACAGCGACGTCGTCGTGCCCGCGTCGACGCTGGTCGAAGCGAACATTGCAGCTCGCGGTCAGGTCCATCCCGTGCGGACGCTGCGCGAACTGCTCGCCACCCTGTGTGACGGCGAACCGTGGCCCGACCACGAGCCTCGGGGCCCTGACATCGCGCCGCTGCACGTACCCGATCTCTGCGAGGTCCAGGGCCAGCCGCTCGCCCGGCTGGCCCTCGAGATCGCCGCGGCCGGCGCACACCACAGCTTGTTCATGGGCCCGCCGGGGTCGGGCAAGACGATGCTCGCGTCCCGCCTGCCCGGCATCCTGCCGCCGCTCGAGCGGGCGCAGGCGCTCGAAGCCACCATGGTCCACTCCGCGGCGGGCGCGCCGCTTCCGCCGTCGGGGCTCATCGAGCGGCCACCGTTCCGAGCGCCGCACCACACCAGTTCGCAGGTCGCCATCATCGGCGGCGGATCGCAGGTGGCGCGGCCGGGAGAAGTGAGCCTCGCTCATCACGGGGTGCTGTTCCTCGACGAGATCGCTGAGTTTCCGGCTTCGGTCCTCGATTCTCTGCGCCAACCGCTCGAGGACGGGGTCGTCCTGCCGCACCGTTCGCAACTCCGCGATCCGATGCCGGCGCGCTTCCTGCTCATCGCAGCGATGAATCCGTGCCCGTGCGGTGGCGGGGGAGGCCCGGGTGACTGCACGTGCGGCGACGCGGCACTCCAGCGCTACACCCGACGGCTCTCGGGTCCGGTGCTCGATCGATTCGATCTGCGCGTCAACGTGCACCGACCAGCGATCGACGAGATCATGGCGAGCGAGCCGGGGGAGCCCTCGAGCGTCGTGGCTGCCCGCGTGCTCGAGGCGCGACGCAAGGCACTCGAACGCCAGGCGTGCCTGAATCGATCGATCGAACCATCCGACCTCGATCGCTTCGCACCACTCGAGCCCGCGGCCCGGGCGCGGTTGCGCCACGAGATGGAACGCGGCCGACTGAGCGGTCGCGGCTATCACCGTGTTCGCCGGGTCGCTCGGACCATCGCCGATCTCCGCGAAGGGTGCAGCGCGGCAATCTCCGAGGCCGATGCCGCGTTGGCGCTCGAACTGCGGGCGTCGCTGTCTCGCGCGCAGCAAGGGCGTGCCGCATGAGTTGCCCGTCCTCCACTCCACCCGAGGGATACCTCGCCTCGCTCGCCGGCTTCGATCGCATGACCACGGCACGCCTGGCGTCGTTGCTGGCGCACCACGACCCGGTCGCCGCGTTCCATGTGGCCGTCGGCGACGCGCCACCACCGCCCGGTATCGGTGCCCTCTTGGCGAAGGACGACACGCTCGCCGAGACGTGGCGGCGCGATGGCCGGCTCCGTGATCCGGCCGAGTGCTGGCAGCGCTGCGTCGACACCGGCACCACGGTGATCGCACACGACGACCCGCGGTACCCGGCGGCGTTGTTCCACGACCCGCGGGCGCCGGCGGTGCTGTTCGTCCGTGGCGACCTGTCGATGCTCGATGCGCGTCGCGTCGGGATCGTCGGCACCCGCAACGCCACCCAGCGAGGGCGTGAGACGGCCGCCGAGTTCGGGTTCGAACTGTCGGCGCTCGGGGTCACTGTCGTGTCGGGCCTGGCGAAGGGCATCGACGGCGCGGCCCACCGAGGCGCACTCGCCCATCCCGATGCCCGTCCGCTGGCGGTGGTCGGCAACGGGCCCGACGCGCCGTACCCCAAGCAGCACGCGTCGTTGTGGGCCGAGGTCAGCGCCCGCGGCGCGGTCGTCTCCGAATGGCCGCCGGGCACGCCGTCCCGACGCCTTCCGATTCCCGCTCCGCAACCGCATCCTGGCGGCACTCGTCGAAGTGCTCGTAGTGGTCGAGAGCCGGGAGCGGGGCGGCAGCCTGATCACCGCCAAGGAGGCCGGCGAGCGCGGCGTCGAGCTGTTCGCGGTGCCCGGCCCCGTCGATTCGCGGGCGTCGGCGGGAACCAATCAGTTGCTCTGTGATGGTGCCGCGCCCGCCACGAGCGTCGACGATCTGATGATGGCGCTCGGTCTCGACCAGCGGCGGGCGGGTCGGACGAGATTCGACGGCCGGAGGCGACCTGACGGCGACGGGGTCGATGTCCTCGGTCACTGTCGGCAAGGCGCCCGAACCATCGAACAGCTGATGCTGCTGCTCGATCGTCCGATCGCCGACACGGCGATGATCGTCGCTCGCCTCGAACATGACGGGTGGTTGCGCGAGACCGGCGGCTGGTTCGAAACGATCGATGTGTGGGGCGATCTCGCATGAGCAGCGAGCGTCGCCACAGGCCCGGCGAGGGCCTATTCGCGCCAAGCCAGGGCGGCGCGCAATACCATCGGTCCGGTGGACACGTGGCGCATCGACGATTTCTCCGCCGCGCTCACGTCCTTGTCCGATCACACGGTCGCCGCGTACAGCTCCGACCTTCGCTCGTTCGCCGAGTGGTGCGCGCGCGGCAACGTCAATATCGCCGCAGGCGGTCACCCGCCCGACCATCCGTCGCTACCTGGCCCACCTCACCACACGTCGCTTCGCCCGGAGCACGATGGCGCGCAAGGCTGCCGCCCTGCGGCGCTATTACCGGTGGGCGATCAGCATGGAGTTGGTCACCGCCGATCCGACGAGCGGGGTGTCGGTGCGTGGCGGCGGCGGGCGGTTGCCCCGCGTGCTCGATCAGCGCGAGCTGAACGGTCTGCTCGACGCCGCCGCTCCCGACGACGAACCCGACTGGCGTCGACGGCGCGACGACGCCGTGCTCGAGCTGCTCTACGGCTCAGGGCTGCGGGTCGGCGAACTCTGTGGGCTGCAGGTGTCGTCGCTGTCGCTGGCCACCAGCTCGGCCACCGTGTGGGGGAAGGGTGCGAAGGAACGGCGTGTCCCGCTCAGCGAACCGGCGGTCCGTGCGCTGCGTCGATGGCTTGCCGTGCGGGCCGATGTCGTGCCCGCCGAATGCGGCGACGTGCTGTTCGGCAACGAGCGCGGCCACCCGTTGACCACTCGCGACGTACGCAGGATCCTCGATCGACGATCGCCCAGCCCGACCCACCCGCATGCGCTTCGTCACACGTTCGCCACCCACCTCCTCGATGGCGGTGCCGATCTGCGAGCCGTCCAGGAGCTGCTCGGTCACCAAGACGTGGCAACGACGCAGCGATACACCCACGTCAGCCGCGAGCGGCTTTCGGCCGCCTACCGCGAGGCCCACCCCAGAGCATGAGCATCGTTCCCGAAGACGCCGACCTCCAGATGCAGTGGACGCGGTGGTTGAACCGCCGAAACCCCGCCGCACGCGAGCACCTCATCGTCCACTACTCACCGCTCGTGAAGTTCGTGGCCGGCCGCGTCGGCGCGGGTCTTCCGTCGAGCGTCGACCCGGGCGATCTCGTCAGTTCGGGTGTCTTCGGCCTGATGGACGCGATCGACCGATTCGATCCGGACCGCGGCGTGAAGTTCGAGACCTTCGCCGTGCCACGCATCCGCGGTGCCGTGTACGACGGGCTCCGCAAGCTCGACTGGGTGCCCCGATCGGTTCGCAGCCGCGCCCGCAGCGTCGAGCGGGCGTTCTCCGACCTGGAGCATCGACCAGGGCCGGGCGCCGACCGACGAGGAACTCGCTCAGCATCTCGACATCTCGGGCGCCGAACTCACGCGCTGGTTCGCGGCGATCGCCAGCACCACGGTCGGCCCGCTCGACCGGGCCATCGCCGCCGGGGCCGAGCCGGCGGCCCTCGACGGTCCCGGTTCCGGTTCGCCGTCGGCAATCGTCGAGGATCAGGAACTGAGCCAGATCATGCGGACCGAGATCAAGAAGCTTCCCGATCGCGAGAAGCTCGTGCTGTCGCTGTACTACGACGAAGGCCTGACGCTCTCCGAGATCGGCCAGGTCCTCGAGGTGACCGAGAGCCGGGTCTCGCAGATCCACACGAAATCCGTGCTGCACCTGCGGGCACGGCTGTCCGCCGCCGGCGTCGGCTGACGGCACCCTCGACCTCCGGTCCACTCGACTGCTCGGCTGCTCGACCGGCCGCACCGTTGTCGACTCGTCGCCCAGGCGACCGTCCCACCGCTCGATTCCGGAGGTCGTCGATGTCTCGTTCTCGGAGCGTGGCCGTTCGCCACTGTTCTCGCCGTCGTGCTCGCCATCACGCTGGCCGCGTTTCCCTCGCCGGCGTCGGCCGAGCCGTGCTGGAATCCCGCCGTGGTCGGCCGAGTGATCGATCCGTTCCGCATGCCGGCATGTACGTGGTGCCCGGGCAACCGGGGGATCGAGTACGAGGTGGCGCCCGGCACCGCGGTGCGCTCGGTGGCGCCCGGCACGGTCGAGTTCAGCGGATCGGTCGCCGGCGTGCGCTACATCGTGGTCCGCCTGACCAGCGGCTGGCAGATCACCTACGGGCGGGTCTCCAGTAGCGCCGTCGAGGTGGGACGGTCGGTGCTGGCCGGCTCGGTCATCGGCGTTGCGGGCCGGGAGTTCCTGTTCGGCCTGCGGATCGACGGGGAGTACGTCGATCCGGCGCCCTACCTCGGCTCGCCCATCGGTCGCCGACGACTCGTGCCGACCGATGGCCGGCCAGCCCGTCCGGCGCCCGCGGCGGCGGCGCGTTGTGGTGGGGGAGTCGACGCCGGGTCCCGATAGCGTTGCCCCGGTCGAATCGCCAGGTTCGGCCGCTGTTCGCAGCGTCCACGTCACAGACCATCCGATCAACAAGCGGTCGCTACGGCGCCGATCGGATGGCCGCAACCGCTCAAGGAGAACCACCATGGCTGTCATCACGATGCGCCAAATGCTCGAAGCCGGCGCCCACTTCGGTCACCAGACCCGACGGTGGAACCCGAAGATGAAGCGTTTCATCTTCGGTGAGCGCAACGGCATCTACATCATCGACCTCGAGCAGACGCTCGGTCGAGTGGAAACCGCCTACGGTTACGTCCGCGATCTCGTCGCCGGTGGCGGCACGATCCTGTTCGTCGGCACCAAGAAGCAGGCGCAGGATCCCGTGCGCAGCTACGCCGAGAAGTGCGGCATGCCCTACGTGAACGAGCGTTGGCTCGGCGGCATGCTCACCAACTTCGAAACGATGTCCAAGCGCGTCGGCAAGATGCTCGAGTACGAGCGCATGCAGGCCTCGGGCGAGTTCGATGCGATGATCAAGAAGGAAGCCCTCCTGCTCGATCGGGAGCTCACCAAGCTGCAGCGCAACCTCGGTGGGCTCCGCGGCATGACCAAGGCGCCCGGACGCGATCTTCGTGCTCGACACGAAGAAGGAGCACATCGCGGTGACCGAGGCGAACAAGCTCGGTATCCCGGTGGTCGCCGTCGTCGACACCAACGTCGATCCCGAAGTCGTGCAGTACCCGATCCCTGGCAACGACGACGCCATCCGCTCGAACAGCCTGTTCGCCCGCGTGATCGCCGACGCCGTCGAGGAGGGTCGATTCATCGCCAACAAGCGCAACCCGGCCCCGCCGCCGCCCGTCGAGCGCACGCCCGAGGAGATCGCCGAGTTCGAGGCGGCCCAGACCGCGGCCCGCGCCGCCGCCGCACAGGCCCAGGCCGATCGCGACGCCCGCCTGGCCGCTGCCAAGGAGCAGTCGGCCGTGGCCACGGAGACCGTCGCCACCGAGACCGTCGCTCCCGAGGCTGTCGCCACCGAGGAGCCGTCGCCCCCGAGAGCGCCGCCGCTGAAGCGAGCGTTGTCACCGATGCGCCGGTCGCCGCCGACGAGCCCGTCGCCGCGGATGCGCCGGCCGAGGCTGTCGCCGAGGTCGCCGACGAAGCCAGCACCGAGAACACGGAGGCCTGATCACCATGGCGTTCACCGCACAAGACGTCAAGGCGCTGCGCGATGCGACCGGCGCCGGGATGATGGACTGCAAGAAGGCTCTCGAGGCCAACGATGGCGACATCGAGGCCGCCAAGCTCTGGCTCCGGGAGAAGGGTCTCGCCGCCAGCGCGAACCGTGAGGACCGCGACAACACGCAGGGCGTCGTGAGCCTCCTCATCGACGGCAACGTCGGCGCCATCGTCGAGCTGAAGTGCGAGACCGACTTCGTCGCCGGCTCCGACCAGTTCAAGGCCGAGTCCGACGCGCTCACCGCGCTGGTCGCGGCCAAGGGCACCGACGCCGTCTCCGAGCGGGCAACCGAACTCGAGGCAGCTCAAGGTCACGCTCAAGGAGAACATCGCGCTCGGCGACGTCGTGCGCATCGAGGCCGCCGACGGCAACGTGCTCGACAGCTACCACCACATCCAAGGTGGCCGCGGCGTCAACGCCGTGCTCGTCGAGATCGCCGGCGGATCGGTCGAACTCGCCCACGACATCGCCGTGCACATCGCGTTCGCCCGTCCGAAGTACCTCAGCCGTGACGACGTCCCGGCCGACGTGGTCGAGGCCGAGAAGGCGACGTTGCGCACCATCACGCTGAACGAGGGCAAGCCGGAAGCGGCGGTCGACAAGATCGTCGACGGTCGTCTGAACGGCTTCTTCAAGGACGTGGCGCTGCTCGACCAGCCGTACGCGAAGGACGACAAGCAGTCGGTGAGCCAGGTGCTCGGCGGCGCGACGATCGTGAAGTTCGCGCAGGTCGAGATCGGCTGACGCCCTCCCGGCGGGCGCGGCCGACAGGCCCGTCAGCTACGGTCGACCCGAACCTCGACCGACACCGCCTGGAGAATCGATGACCGAGCCATACGCCCCAACGCCTCGGCCGAGCTGGAGACGCATCGTTTTCAAGCCGTCGGGCGAGGCCTTGGCCGGTGAGTCCGGTACCGGGCTCGATCCCGAGACGCTGGCGGCGACGGCCCAGGACATCATGGATCTGCGCCAGGATCTCGACGTCGACGTCGCCGTCGTCGTCGGCGGCGGCAACTTCTGGCGGGGCCGCACGGGTTCGCTGACGGCATGGACGCCACCCAGTCCGACCACATCGGCATGCTCGGCACGGTGATGAACGCGCTCGCGCTGCAGGACGCGCTCGAACGGCTGGGGCAGGACACGCGGGTGCTGTCGGCGGTCGAGATGCCGCGCATCGCCGAGCCCTACATCCGTCGTCGCGCGGTCCGCCACCTGGAGAAGGGCCGCGTCGTGATCTTCGCCGCCGGTACCGGCAACCCGTTCTTCACGACCGACACCGCCGCCGCGCTGCGGGCCGCCGAGATCGAGGCCGAGGTCCTGATCAAGGGCACCCATTCGGGTGTCGACGGTGTGTACTCGGCCGATCCGCGGTCGGATGCGAGCGCCACGAAGTACGCGAGGTCGGCTACCTCGAGGTCATGACCAAGGATCTCAAGGTGATGGACGCCACGGCGATCGCCTTCTGTCGCGACAACGGCATTCCCGATCGTGGTGTTCGACATGTCGAAGAAGGGGTCGCTGCGCCGCATCGTCCAGGGCGGCACCGAGGGAACGCTCATCCACGAGCTGTGACCCTCCGTTGACGCAGTGTGCCACTCGTCGCGACGGGCCTGGTTACGCTGGTCACCGTGATCGATGAGACGCTCCTCGAAGCGATGGACAAGATGGACAAGGCGGTAGCCCACACCCAGTCGCAGTTCGCCACCGTGCGGACCGGGCGGGCCACCCCGTCGCTCGTCGAGCGCATCACGATCGACTACTACGGCGCGCAGGTGCCGCTGCAGCAGATCTCGTCGATCTCGGTTCCCGAGGCGCGGCAACTGCTGATCAAGCCCCACGATCGCGGGTCGCTCGAAGCGATCGAGAAGGCCATCCGCGACAGCGACCTCGGCGTGTCGCCCAACAACGACGGCATCTCGATCCGGTTGTCGCTGCCGCAGCTGACCGAGGAGCGGCGCCGGGAGTACGTGAAGGTGGCCAAGACACATGGCCGAAGACGGACGCATCGCCGTGCGCAGCGTGCGCCGTGACGCCCGCAAGGTCCTCGAGACCGCCGAGAAGAACGGCGAGATCTCCGCCGACGAACTCGAGCGCGCGGAGAAGGAACTCGAGAAGGTCACGCACGAGCACGTCGATCACGTCGACGCCGCACTCGGGCGCAAAGAGCAGGAACTGCTCGAAGTATGAGGGGCGCAGGAACTGCTCGAAGTATGAGGGGCGCAGTATGAGTGGTGCAGGAACTGCTCGAAGTCGGAGTGGAAGGCTAGCATCATGAGCGATGACATGTGGCGGCCCGGCGACAAGAATCCACGTCGCCCGGGTCCGCTCGAGAGCGAGATGGATGCCTTCGACGACGACGAGTTCGGTGGCCCACTGTTCGGCGAGACATCGGAGCAGCCGGTCACCTCGCTCGACGATCGCAGCGCCCGCGCCGGCTCCGGCTCCGGCGACAAGCTGAGTTTCGGCCGCGACGACACCGGCTCGTTGCCGCACTGGACGGAGCCCGCCACCGGCGAGGTGCCGCGGATCGACGCGGTGATCCCGCCCGAGGGCTCGACCGACGATCTCGACGTCTGGTCGACGTTCACCACCGAGTCACCCGTGTGGAAGGGAGCCGACGTGCCGAAGGACCCCACCGGCGAGCATCCGGTCGACACGACCGGCGAACTCACCTGGCACGACGATGTGACGGGAAGCCCCGACGATCCGAACGCCACCACCATGCACGAAACGGTCACCGAGCCCGTCCGCGAGCCGGCGCGCATCACGATCGGCACCGATCCCTCGGGCATGCCACGCCGGCCCGACCCGAAACGACGCGGCGGATCGCCGCAGCGCCCACCGAGCGCCGGTGCCACCCCGCCGCCGTCCGGCGATCGCAATCTGCCCGTGGCCGTCATCTCCGGCCTCGTGCTGGCGGCGGTGTTCATCGTCCTGAGCATGTGGCGGCCCGCCGGTGCGGTCGCCTTCGTCACGATCCTGCTGGGCCTGGCGGCGATCGAGTACTTCGGCAAGGTCACCGAGAAGGGGTACCGTCCGGCCGTCGCCGCCGGCGTCGCGGCCTGCGTCGCCGCCCCGCTCGCTGCCTACTGGGTCGGCGACGAGGCGTTGCCGCTCGTGATCGCGTTCGCGTTCATGGCCGGCGCGCTCGGCTTCATCGGGGCGAATTCGATCGAGGTCGGCCCGATGCCGAACATGGCGATCACGATGCTCGGCGTCGTGTGGATCGGCATCCTCGGTTCGTTCGCCGCGTTGATCCTGCGCTACTCGACGTTCGGATCCGGCACGCCGTGGGGTACCGACACGCTGGTCCTGGTCGCCATCGGTGTCGTGGCCAACGACGTCGGGGCCTACTTCGTCGGTTCGGCGTTCGGTCGCACTCCGCTGCGCGAATGGATCAGCCCCAACAAGTCGATCGAAGGCTTCCTCGGCGGCACCATCTGCACGCTCGTGGTCATGCTGATCATCGGGATCCAGGACTTCAGCGACACGTGGTCGAGCACGACGCACCTGCTGCTGCTGGCCATCGTGATCTCGATCATGGCCCCGCTCGGCGACCTGACCGAGAGCATGTTCAAGCGCAACCTCGACGTGAAGGACTTCGGCACCATCGTGCGTGGGCACGGTGGCATCCTCGACCGCTTCGACGGCTTCCTGTTCACTCTCCCGGCCGTGTACTACCTCCTGTTGGTGGTCGAGCCGTGGGCGGCGAGCTGACCGGAGCGACCGCCGGTCGGTCGGGTGCGCCGATCCGGGTCGGAATCGCCGGGTCGACCGGCTCGATCGGCACGCAGACGCTCGACGTCATCCGGGCCGAGAACGCGCGTTGCCCCGGTTCGTACGAGGTGACGTCGCTCGGTGCCGGTCGCTCGGTCGCCGACGTGGTGGCCCAGGCGAACGAGTTCAGTCCCGACGTCGTCGTCGTCACCGACCCGCAGGCACGCCGCGAGGTCGCGGCGGCGCTCCCGTCGATGACCGTGTCGGACGACATCGCCGACGTCGTCGAGCCAGCCGACGTCGTCGTCAACGGTGTGGTCGGGTTCGCCGGCCTCCCGGTGACGATCGAGACGCTGCGGGCCGGCAAGCGCCTGGCGTTGGCGAACAAGGAGAGCCTGATCGCCGCCGGGCCGATCGTGCAGCCGCTGCGGTCGACCCCCGGCGCCGAACTCGTGCCGGTCGACAGCGAACACTGCGCACTGCACCAGTGCCTGCGTTCGTCCGCCGACGCCGACCGTGAGGTCGCCCGGCTCGTCATCACCGCCAGTGGCGGCCCGTTCCGCGGTCGATCGGCAGCCGAACTCGCCGCCGTCACCGTCGAATCGGCGCTCGCCCACCCCACGTGGAGCATGGGCCCGAAGATCACGATCGACTCCAGCACGCTGATGAACAAGGGCCTCGAGGTGATCGAGGCCCACGAGCTCTACGGCACGCCGTACGACCGGATCGACGTCGTGGTCCACCCGCAGTCGGTGATCCATTCGATGGTCGAGTTCACCGACGGATCGACGATCGCCCAGCTCAGCATGCCCGACATGCGGCTCCCGATCGGATACGCCCTCGGCTACCCACGCCGAATCGCCAGCCCGTTCGGTGCGATCGACTGGACGACGCTCGGCCGGCTCGACTTCGAGCCACCCGATCGATCGGTGTTCCGCTGCCTCGACCTCGCCTACGAAGCCGGGCGTGTCGGCGGGACGGCACCGGCGTGGCTGAGCGCGGCCAACGAAGTGGCGGTTGACGCGTTTCTCGCCGGATACTTACCCTGGAATCAGATCCCTGACGTGTGCGTTGGGGTGATGCAGCGCCATGATGGTGCTACCCCCACGTCCGTCGACGACGTGATCGAAGCAGATCGCGTCGCCCGTCGGATCGCAACCGAACTGCTGCGGCAGGGAGCACGATGACCGATCAACTGACCCCGCTCGACAAGGAAGGACAGAAGACCGCGCCCGCGTTCGCCCCGCCGACCCGGATCGACCGGGCCAAGAGCGAGATCATGGCCGGCGGCGCCGTGTCCGAACACGCCGACGACGAGGTCGCCGGCGGGTGGCAGGGCTTCCTCGCCATGGCCGGGATCGCCGCGTTGTTCGTCTGGCTCGCCACGGTCAACATCTGGATCTTCGTGTTCGTCGTCGGTGTCGTCATCTCGATCTTCCTCCACGAACTCGGCCACTACATGACCGCCAGGGCGACGGGCATGAAGGTCACCCAGTTCTTCCTGTTCTTCGGCCCCCGCCTGTGGAGCTTCCGGCGCGGCGAGACCGAGTACGGAGTGCGGGCGTTGCCCCTCGGCGCGTTCGTCCGGATCATCGGGATGAACCGGATGGACGAGGTCGAGCCCGCCGACGAAGCGCGCACCTACCGGCAGGCGACCTTCCCGCGGCGACTGCTCGTGATCTCCGCCGGCTCGATCATGCACATCCTGATCGCCATCGTGCTGCTGTTCGTCGTGTACTCCACGCAGGGCGAACTCACGGCGCAGGACGAGCCCGAGGTGATCGTGGCGGCCGTCAGTCAGGGATCTGCCGGCGCAGAACGCCGGCATCCGTGACGACGACCACATCGTGTCGATCGCCGGCGTCGCGGTCACGTCGCCCGAAGAGCTCGGCAAAGCGGTTCGGGCCCACGACCCGGGCACCGTGGTGCCGGTGGTCGTGATCCGTGACGGCGAGACCGTCACCATTCCGGTCAGGCTCGGCTCGAACAGGTCGGTGCCCGCCGACGACCCGCTGTTCGGCACGGCCCTGCTCGGCGTGCGCAGCTACAGCCCGCCGCACTACCAGGACCACAGCGTCGCCTCGGCCGGGGTGAACGCGGTCACCGACATCCTGCCGGTCTCCTGGGAGTCGACGCAGGGCATCGTGAAGGTGCTCAACCCGGTCAACATCGTCGGCCACCTCGTCGGCAGCAACGACGACCTCGAAACCCGCCCGACCACGCTGTACGGGGTGGCGACGGTGTCCGACGACGTCGGCCAAGCCGGTGGGTTCATGGCCGTGCTCTACATGCTCGCCGTGCTCAACGTGTTCGTCGGCGTGTTCAACATGATGCCGCTGTTGCCGCTCGACGGAGGCCACGCCGCGATCGCCGTGTACGAACGGATCCAGGAGGGGCGCCGCAAGACCAAACAGCGCTACTTCGCCGACGTCGAACGGTTGATGCCGTTCGCCATGGGTGTCATCGCCGTGCTGGCGATGCTGATGTTCACGGGGCTGTACCTCGACATCACCCAGCCGATCGGCTAGACGATCCGCATGGACGTTTCGAGTTCACTCGTCACCCGCAAGGTCACCAAGCAGATCTCGGTCGGTGACGTCAAGGTCGGCGGCGACGCGCCGATCACCGTCCAGTCGATGACGATCACCAAGACGGCCGACGTCGAGGGCACGCTCCAGCAGATCTACGCCCTGGCGGCCGCCGGCGCCGACATCGTGCGGTGCACGTGCAACGAGATCGAGGCGGCCGAGGGATTGGCCCAGATCGTGCCGCGCTCGCCGGTGCCGATCATCGCCGACATCCATCACCAGTACAAGATGGCGATGGCCGCGATGGAAGCCGGGGTGCACGGCCTGCGACTCAATCCCGGCAACATCCGCCGTCCCGAGCACATCAAGACCGTCGCCGCCGAGGCCCGCGACCGGGGTCTGCCCATCCGGATCGGTGTGAACGCGGGATCGCTCGACCCTGCGCTCTACGAGAAGTACGGCGGCGCCACACCCGAGGCGATGGTCGAATCGGCGCAGCAGGAGATCGCGTACTTCGACGAGGTCGGCTTCGACCAGATCAAGATCTCGGTCAAGGCGTCGAGCGTGCCGCTGATGGTCGAGGCGTACCGCCAACTCTCGGAGGTCACCGACCATCCGCTGCATCTCGGCGTCACCGAGGCCGGGCCGCCGCCGGCGGGTCTGGTGAAGGCGACGGCCGGCATCGCCACGCTCCTGCTCGAAGGGATCGGCGACACGATCCGCTATTCGCTCACCGCCGATCCGGTCGAAGAGGCCCGCGCCGGCCGGCAGTTGCTCGAGGCACTGGGTCTGCGCGAACGCAAGAACGTCGACCTGATCGCCTGCCCGTCGTGCGGGCGCGCCGAGGTCGACGTGATCGCCGTCGCCAACCAGGCGATGCTGGCGTTCGCCGACCGCAAGATCCCGCTGCAGATCGCCGTGATGGGCTGCGTCGTCAACGGCCCCGGTGAAGCGCGCGATGCCGACCTCGGTATCGCCGCCGGCAACAAGCGCGGCCACCTGTTCATCAAGGGGCAGAACGTCGCGGTGGTACCCGAGGACGAGATGGTCGACCAGCTGGTCGAGTGGGCCGAGTTCATGAACGAACACGGCGTCGAGGCGGCATTGGCCCGTGCCGACCTGGCCAAGGCGGCCCGCGAGGCCGAGAAGGACCGGGCCAAGCTCCTCGACGATCAGGGCGCCGACGCCAACCACGCGTCGGAGAAGATCGTCGAGATCCGCCGCAACGCCTGAGGTCCTGGGCGGCATTCCGAGCCCCCCAATTCCTCGTTTGCGTCAAGATTTCTGAGGGCCAGCCCTCAGAAATCTTGACGCAAACGGTGGTTTCAGCAGTCCGGGACGACGATGTAGGTCGGGGCGGTGGGGGTGAGGGTGGCGCCGGCGGGGACGTACCAGGCCGTGCCGTCGAGGCCGACGGCGACCTCATCGCCCGTCGAGGTGTGCGCCGCGCCGGCGTCGAGCCTGACGAGTGTGCAGCCGGCTTCGGGGAGGGGGTAGCGGCCGGTCGCCGCGGCGTCGACCATGATCGGCCGCGGCAGTGGGGTGGGGTCGACGACGCGCAGCAACTCGTCGACGTCGACCGGCTTGACGGTCAGGCCGCCGCGGACGACGTTGTCGCTGGCGCCCATCAACTCGATGCCGGCACCGTGCAGGTAGGCGTGGAGGTTCCCGGCCGTCAGGTGGATCGCCTCACCCGGTTCGAGCACGACGTGGTTGAGCAGGATCGTCGCGGCCACGCTGGCGTCGCCGGGATAGCGATCGTGCAGTCGGTTCACCCACACCGCCTCGGCCCGTTGACTTCGGGCGCACGCCTCGACGACCTCCGTCGGGGCGAGATCGCCCAGGTACAGCGCCCGAAGCACCGCGCCGGGCCCGTCGCGCTCGACCAGGTCGGCGGTCACGGTCGCGCCGACCTCTCGCAGGAGGGCGACGGTCGCCTCGGCCGGTCGTATTCCGCACAGCGCCTCGAACCGGGTCAGGGCGCACAGCAGTTCAGGTTTGGCATTCGCATCGGGGTACACGCCCCGGCGATGCCCGTCGACGGCCTGCTCGGCGGTCGGGTGGGCCTGCAGCGAGAGGGGTTCCGCCGCCGCGAGCACCTTGAGGAGATACGGCAGATCGCCGGTGACCGAACGGAGTTCGGTGCCGTCGGCAAAGTGCGCCGGACCGTTCGGGTGCGTGCCGAGCCACCACTCGGCGCACGGTCGACCGTCGGGTTCGAGGCCCTGCAAGGTGGGGATGAACGTCGGGTCGCCCCACGCGTAGTGTTGGACCGGTCCGAGGATCCGGCGGGGCTCTGGCGGCACGCCGGAAGCCTACGGGCGGTCCGCGAGCCCGGGAGGGGTTTGGGGTTCGCTCCCGCTAGCCTTGCAACGTTCTCATTTGCAACCAGGAGTGACGATTTCATGGCAGTCAAGCTGCGACTCACGCGAGTCGGCAAGAAAAAGCAGCCGCAATACCGCATCGTTGTGGCGGACTCGCGTTCACCCCGCGACGGCCGCTTCATCGAGATTCTCGGGCACTACGACCCGCGCCAGAATCCGTCGGCGCTCACGGTCGACAACGACAAGGCCGTGAAGTGGCTCGGCGACGGCGCCCAGCCGACCGAGCGCGTCCGCAAGCTGCTCGAGATCTCCGGCGCCATCGACCAGTTCGAGGCCGCCAAGGCTTCGAAGTGAGCGACACCGACACGGTCGAACACGAGTCGACCGAGTCCGACGCCGGTGCACCCACCGCGGTCGCGGTGCTGACTCACATCGTCAAGTCGATCGTCGACGCTCCCGACGCCGTCACCGTCGAGTCCGACGATTCCGGTCGTCGCCTCACGCTCAACGTCCGCGTCGGCGATGGCGATCTCGGCCGGGTGATCGGTCGTCGTGGCCGCACCGCGGCGAGCATCCGCACCGTGGCCCGTGCCGCCGCGGCGAAGGACGATGTCGAGATCGACATCGAGTTCCTCGACGACTGAGCGCACGCCGCTCGAAACAGACCGCGGCGCCATGCCCGACACGCCGCCCCCGAACTCCTCGATCCCCGGCTCCTCCTCGATCCCTGAGGGACATCTCGAGATCGGACACATCCGCCGCGCGCACGGCCTGCGTGGCGAGGTGTTCGTCCAACTGATCACCGACAATCCCGCACGGGTCGCGCCAGGGGCACACCTGCGGACCGTCGACCGAGAGTTGACCGTCGAATCGGCGCGCGTCGCCTCGAACGGCCGCCACGTCGTGAAGTTCGCGGAGATCGCCGATCGCACCGCAGCCGAACGGTTCGCCAACGTCGCGTTGTTCGCACCACCGATCGACGACCCCGACGCCCTCTGGGTGCACGAGCTCATCGGGTCGGAGGTCCGCGAGGTCGACGGCACGAGCCGTGGTCGCTGCGTCTCCGTGATCGCCAACCCGGCGTCCGACATCCTCGAACTGGAATCGGGGGCACTCGTGCCCACCGTGTTCGTGGTGTCGAACCAGGACGGCGTCATCACCGTCGACGTGCCCGACGGCCTGTTCGACCTGGACTGACGGGAGCGGGCGATGAGGATCGACGTGTTCGCCCTGTTCCCCGACCTCGTCGATTCGTTCTGCAACGAGAGCCTGTTGGGCAAGGCCCGTGGTTCCGGACTGCTCGACCTGCGCTGCCACGACATCCGCGAGCACACGACCGACGTGCACCGCACCGTCGACGACGCACCGTTCGGTGGCGGCGCGGGCATGGTCATGAAGCCCGAGCCGATCTTCGACGCGGTCGAGGCGGCTCAACCTCCGCGCCCGCTCTTCCTGCTCGGCCCCGGCGGGCGGCGGTTCGATCAACGGTTGGCCGCCGAGCTGGCCGGCCTCGACGGGTTCAGCCTGTTGTGCGGCCGGTACGAGGGGATCGACCATCGGGTCCGCGCCAACCTGAGCGACGGCGAGATCAGCGTCGGTGACGTGGTGCTGAGCGGGGGAGAGGTCGCCGCGTGCCTCGTGATCGAGGCCGTCACACGCCTGCGCGACGGAGCGATGGGCAACGCGGTCAGCCCGGTGACCGAGAGTTTCGGGGCCGACGGCCTGCTCGAGGAGCCACAATTCACCCGGCCGGCGGAGTTCCGCGGCTGGACCGTGCCGGACGTGCTGCGCAGCGGAGACCACGCTGCGATCGCCCGCTGGCGCCACGCCCAACGGCTCCACCGGACCCTGCGTGACCGACCGGACCTGATCGAGGCCGCCGGCGGATTGACCGACACCGACCGTCGCTTGTTGGAAGAGTTCCCCGCGGTCCCGTATCATTGACAGGCCCCATCGGCGCCGTCATGTCCGTGATCGACACGTTCCCGACAGCGTCACGTTCCAGACAGGTAGTCACGCCATGAAATCCACCGACCTCATCGACAACGACTCGCTGCGCAGCGACCTCCCCGACTTCCAGGCCGGTGACGAGCTGAAGGTGCACGTCCGTGTCGTCGAGGGCGGCAAGGAGCGCATCCAGGTGTTCCAGGGCGACGTGATCGGTCGTCAGGGTGGCGGCCTGCAGGAGACCTACACGGTCCGCAAGCTGAGCTACGGCGTGGGCGTCGAGCGCACGTTCCCGTTGCACACGCCGACCGTGCAGAAGATCGAAGTCGTGAAGCGGGGCGACGTGCGCCGCGCCAAGCTGTACTACCTCCGCGACCGCAAGGGCAAGGCTGCCAAGATCCGCGAGAAGCGCGACTTCTGAGCACTCGCGGCGACACGATCGCCGCTCTCGGGCCGAATCAGCCCCTCCAACAATCCCACCGAATTCCAGGGACGGAGGTGCGTCATGGCCGCAGATCGATCGAACATCGCGCGTGGGGCGTGGGGAGAACGCGTCGCGGCGACGGAATACGAACGACGGGGCTTCGAGGTCGTCGACCGCAACTGGCGTTCGTCGACCGGTGAGATCGATCTCGTCGTGCGCCGCACCGGGCTCTACGTGTTCAGCGAAGTGAAGACGCGGCGCACCGACCACTACGGTGCGGCCGCACTCGCCGTAGGCGGTGCGAAGCAGAAGCGCATCCGCCGGCTCGCCCTCGAATGGCTGCGGGCCAATGACCTGCATGCGGCCGAGATCCGTTTCGACGTGGTGGCGATCACCGGCGTCCGGGTCGACGTGATCGAGGCCGCGTTCTGAGCTCAGCCGGCGAACGCCCAGATCACCAGTACTGCTGCGGCCGCCAACGCCACCACCACGAGTGCGTAGTCGGCCGGGCGCGCCCGGAACTTCCGGTACGGGTTGAATCCCACGGTCGTCAGTATCGTCGGCGCGCATGACCGCTGAAACCCGAGAACTGGAAACGATCACCGTCGAACGTCTCGAGGGGGTCGTCACCATCACCCTCCGTCGGCCCGAGCGCAAGAACGCGATCAACGGGCCGATGTGGGACGAGTTGCTCACCGAGATCCGGGCGATCGCCGGCAGCGCGGACGACCGGGCCGTCGTGATCACCGGCGCCGGAGGCGAATTCTGCAGCGGAGCCGACGTCGGCGACATGTCGTCCGGCCAGGGCGGGGGATCCGCCGAACCCGGAAGGCACCAACTCACCGCGATGCGCCACGTCGGCGACGTCTGCCTGGCGTTGCATCGGCTGCCGCAGCCCACGGTCGCCAAGGTTCGTGGCGTGGCCGTGGGTGCCGGCGCCAATCTCGCACTGGTGTGCGACCTCGTCGTCGCCGGCGAGACGGCCCGCTTCTCCGAGATCTTCGCCCGGCGCGGGCTGAGCATCGACTTCGGTGGCTCGTGGATCCTGCCGCGCGTCGTGGGCATGCACCGGGCCAAGGAGCTGGCGTTGCTCGCCGACATCATCGACGCCGGCGAGGCCGAGCGCATGGGTCTCGTGAACCGGGTCCTGCCCGATGCCGAGCTGGACGCGTTCGTCGCGGATTGGGCCGGTCGGCTCGCCGCGGGGCCACCGATCGCCCTGGCGATGACGAAGCGTCTGTTGAACAACTCGTTCAGCGTGACCCTCGAGGAGGCCCTCGACGACGAAGGACTCTCGCAGACGGTCAATTTCGGGACGAAGGACACCGGCGAAGCAGTGAGGGCGTTCTTGGAGAAGCGGACGCCCGCCTTCCTGGGCCGCTGAGGTTCGTCCCGGGTTGCAGCCCGTCCCGGAGCCGTGTTCGTTAGCCTCGTCGTGTGACTCGACGATGGCTGGCCCCCTGCATCGGGGCCCTCGCCATCATCTGGATCGGCACGGCGGCCGGAACGCTGTCGGCCACGACGCCGCCGCCTGACGACACTGGCACGTCGGTGGAACCGCCCGACGAGGGCGGCACGCCAGCCCCGCCACCGCCCTCGACCGTCCCGGGCTCGGGCACGCTCGACGGGCCGACGCGCCTGGTCGTGATCCCCGACGGCTGCCCGGAACCCGACGTGGCGGTGCTCGCCTTCGTCGGCACGGTGGTCGGCAAGGACGACGTCGCCCAGGTGGTCCGATTCGACATCGACCAGTTGCGGGCCGGGTCGACCAGCAAGTGGGCGATCGACGGGCTGATCGACGTTCGCTTCGGCGACGACTATCGATTCCTCGACGTCGGCGGGCAGTACCTCGTGGGCGCCGGATTCGACCCGGAGTACGGTGCGCTGTCGTCGTCCGTGCGACCGCCCGAGCCGGACTTCGGCGGCAACGACGTGGTCGGCGTCAACGACAGCTCCGTCGTCTGCCCGACCGTCGACGACCCGGTGCGGACGTTGATGGTCGACGGCACCGACGTCGATTCGGGTGTGGTGAGCCTGCTGTTCGACGACAAGCGCGTGCTGCTGGCCACGCTGGCGGTGCCGGCCGCGATCGCCTTCGCCGCGCTGATCGTCCTCGTGCTCCTGCGGATGGCGATCGGGCTCGCCGGCAAGGGCGTCTTCGAGCTCGGACGCGCGGCGGTCACCCCGGTGCCCGATCATCGTGCGGTGCGGATCCGCCGCCACCGACCCGGCAACGACGATCAGCTGACGAGCTGACGGACCTCGCGCACCGCATCGGTCCATCGTTCGACGGCGATCTGGTCGGCGTCACCATCGGCGACACACCGCACGAGGATGCCACCGGCGATCGGTTCACCGAGCGCCGACTCGAGGGCTGCACCGTAGGCGGCGAGCTGGAGCCGGTAGCGCTCGAGGCGTTCGGCGGTCTGCAACGGGCCTGACCACTGGTCGGTCTTGTAGTCGACGATGACCAGGCCGTCGGGCGTCCGCACCAGGAGATCGACGTAACCCTCCAGCACGCGGTCGCCGACGGTGGCGGCAACGAACAGCTCCCGCCAGTGCTCGTACCCCTCGACGACGCGACGAACGATGGGGGTGCCGAGCGCGCTGCGCGCGAGGGCCGCGACCCGCGGTTCGAGACCGATGACGCCTTCGGCCGCGCACTGCGACCGGGCGAGCGTGTCGATGTCGTGGCCGTCGCCGAGGTCGCAGAACTGCAGCACCCCGTGGACGGCGCGGCCGATACTCGTGCCGTATCGACCTCGTTGCCAGGGCGGCAGCTCGACGTTGACCGGCTGCTTGTCGAGTCCGGCATCGTCGGTGGGGCCGATCGGTTGCTCGTGCGGATGCAGTTCGGCCGCGAGCCGTGTCGCCGCGATTCCCGAACGTCGCGACGCGACAGCGAGGACACGGCGCCGCTCCTCGGCCCAGCCTTCCGGATCGCTCCAGTCGAGTTCGAGCGGCGTCGCGGCGGGCCGGTCGACGGGCCGGCGGTCGAACTCGCCGATTCGGGCTCCGGAGGTCGGCCCGGCCGCACCACCGTGCCAGAGCAGCTCGGCCGACGTCAGCTTGCCCTGGTCGGCGCCGTCGGGGTTGCTCTTCGCCGGCGGCGGCCGGTACAGCGACACGACGAGATGATCGACCGCTCGCGTGCAGGCCACATACAGCAGTCGGCGGCGCTCCGCGTCGCTCATCTGCTCGTCGATCGGCAGGTGGTCGACGAACACGCCATCGTCACCCTTGCCGGCCAGCATCCAGGTGTCGTCGACCCACACCACACCGGCGGTCTGGCTGCGTCGTGGTCTGGTGGTCAGACCGGCCACGATCGTGATCGGGAACTCGAGGCCCTTGGCGGCGTGAACGGTCATCAGGCGGACCGCGTCGTGGTCGTGTTCGGGAAGAATCGTGTCGGCGACCCGGCTCTCCGACGCCTGGAGCGCGGCCCAGTGGAGGTAGCGCCGCAGCCCGTGGCCACCGGCGTCGGCCCACGAGCGAGCCTGCTCGATGACGTACCGCAGGCGGCGCCACACGTCGCGGGCGTCGCCCCCGGCGAGGGCGAGGTCGAAGACGCGCTGCTCGTCGGCGACGGCGGCGAGCAGATCGGCGGGGGAGACGAGCCCGGACCGCTCGGCGATCGAACGGACGTGGGCGATGGCGTCGGCAACGGCGTCGCCCTCGAACCCCTCGGGCGCCGGTGCCCACAGCCCCCAGGTGCCACCCGCCGCCGCCCACTTCCACAGTTCGACGTCGCTGCAGCCGTAGAGCGGCGAGCGCAACGATGCGACGAGCGCGAGGCTGTCGGTGGGGTCGTCCGCGGCCCGCAGCGCGAGCAGCAGCGCCCGCACCTCGGACGAGGCATACACCACCGAGGAGTTCTCGGCCCGGTACGGCAGGTCGGCATCGCGGAACTCCGCCTCGAGCGCCGGCAGGGAGATCCGGGTGGGGAGCAGCACACAGATGTCGCCGGGGACACACGGCCGGACCGTGCCGAGCGCTTCGTCGAACACCGGCCATCCGTCGGCGAGGGCGGTGGTGATGGTGGCCACGACGTCACGCGCCTCGATCGAGCGCAAGGCGTCGGCGGCGCCCATCTCCGGGTCGCCGAGCCGCGCTTCGTCGTCGTCGAGCAACGAGACGTCGACGATCTCCGATCCGAGGACGGTGACGGTGCCGTGGCCGAGCAGGTCTGCCCGACGACACGCGTCGAGCGGACCGAACGTCGGCTGGGCGTCGGGTTGGTGCGTGATCAGCCGACCGAACACGTCGTTGACGAAGTCGATGACCGCGGTCGTGGAGCGGAAGTTGGCGGTGAGGTCGACCTGGTCGGCGCCCACCTGGTCGGCCGCACGAAGGTACTGCGCGATGTCGGCGCGCCGGAATCGGTAGATCGACTGCTTCGGGTCGCCGACGATGAACAGGCGACCGGGCACCGGCACGAGCTGGCGCCAGTCGTGGTCCTGGCCCGGATCGTCGGGGCGCGCCGTGAGCCGGACGGCGATCTCGAGCTGGATCGGGTCGGTGTCCTGGAACTCGTCGAGCAGGATCCGGGGGTAACGAGCATGGAGCAGCCGGCGGATGTCGCCGCGCTGCGCGACGAGCCGCCGGGCGAGAACGAGCAGGTCGTGGAATTCGAGCCGGCCCGACTGCGCCCGCTCGCGTGCGCCGTCGAGCACGAACTTGCCGATGATCGCGCCGAGCAGCAGGCGTCGCTGGCGACGGACGCCGTCGAGCAGCGCCTGGAGCTCGTCACCGAGCTCGAACTCGAGCGCGCGGACGGCCTCGAGTGCGGCCTCTCCACCCGGGTGCTTCTTCCAGTTCGCCTTGCTCCCCGGCATCGTCTTCTTGCCGGAGAAGGCTTCGTGGGCGGCCAGGATCGCCTCGAGCGTGACGCGCAGGCTCGTCGCCCCGCGCATCTGGGCGACGAACACAGCAGCGCGGGCGATCGCGATCTCCTGACGGTCTCCTGCTGGCGGGACGGCGGCGGTGATCTGTTCGGCCAGTGTGAGCGCCCGGTCGGTGTCGAGACGCAGGGGACCGGGATCGGTGAGCACGACACGGTCGTCGACGAGGTCCCAGTTGGCACGGAAGTCCTGGGCGACGCGGCGCACCCCCGAACGCACGCCGAAGCCATCGAACTCGCACAGCTCGACGAACGCGCGGCCGCCGGCAAGCAGACCGCCGGCCGGCTCCGGATCGTCGAGCAGGCGATCGAGCAGGTCGTCCCACTGCTCTTCGAACGCGAGCCCGCTCTCGAGTTCGTCGAGCACCGTGAAGCCCGGCGGGAGGCCGGCCTCGATGGGGAAGTCGAACAGCACGCGGCGGGCGAACGCGTGAAGGGTGCCGATCGGCGCGTGGTCGAGACGCTCGAGCGCGGCGGCCGCGGGCTCGGAGCCGCGACCCGTCAGCGCGCGACGCACCCGCGTGCGCAGCTCGGCTGCCGCCTTCTCGGTGAAGGTGATCGCCGCGACACCCGTGATGTCGACCCCGTCGTCGACGAGGTTGGCGATGCGGTCGACGAGCGAGCTGGTCTTGCCCGCGCCTGCGCCGGCCTCGACGAACAGCGTCGCACCGAGGTCGGTCCGGATCCGGACGCGGGCGGCCTCGTCGGGCGGCAGATCGGGCAGCGGTCCGCCGACATCGTCACCGGTCAGATCGAATCCGAGTTGTTCAGCCATCGCCGACCCCCACAGCGTCGGGGGCATCGTCGGCCGGTGCGCCGACCACGTCGCCGAACCAACGAGCGAGTCGCGGGTCGCGTCGTTTGCGGAGCCAATCGGCCCAGCGTTCGGATGTGCCCAGTTCGTCGGGATCGCAGTAGAGGCAGGCCGTGTAGAGGCGCCACCCTGGCCGCTGGGGCACGTGCGGGAAGTATCCGGTCTCGATGCCGTCGACGACGTGTTGCACACCGTGCGCGACGAGCTGCGCGACCTCGGGGGTGACGGTGTAGCCGAACCGCTGGTAGTCACCTTTGCCCATCAGGCTGTACTCGGCACGGACCGGGGCATCGTGGTCGGCGACGAACGTCGTCGCGGCTGCGGCGTAGGCAGGCAGTTGGAAGACCGTGGCGCCCAGCGTGGGATCGTCGGGGGTCAGGTCCTTGTACTTCTTCGCCGCGC
Organism: Ilumatobacteraceae bacterium; assembly: GCA_963752815.1. Classification (GTDB taxonomy): domain Bacteria; phylum Actinomycetota; class Acidimicrobiia; order Acidimicrobiales; family Ilumatobacteraceae; genus Sva-07. The sequence goes on from CAVVZI010000020.1 coordinate 44,060, forward strand.
CGGATTTGTGATCGGTGACGACGATCGTGCCATCGGCGGTCCGGTCGATCCGGTCGACGGTGCCGCGCAGCCCGATCGTCCGGCCGTCGGCGAGGGCCAGGCCGACTGGCCGGCCGTCGGGCGAATCGGCGCCGAACCGTTGCTCGGACGCCACCACGGTGGCGCCCCGCCGCACTGCTTCGGCGCTGTCGTGTCGGAGCCAGTTCGACAGGTCGGCCCGCATCCGTTCGCGTTCGTCGGACCAGTAGGCCGATCGTCCGGTCCGGCCGCGCCGCTGGGCGCGGGCACACTCGTCGTCGAACATCGACATCAGCGCGGCATGGTGCTCGTCGGTCCAGCCGTGCTCGGTCGGCTGCGCCAAGACGCCGGCGATCACTGCGCGATGGAACTGGTCGAGGGCCGCATGCTGCGTGGTACCGATGTCGCTCGCCGTGATGCTGATCTGATCGGCCGGCTCCTCGATCGGCGTCACACGCAGCAGGTAGTGCATGAAGTAGGCGTGCGGGCAGGCGGCCCAGGTCTCGAGTTGGGACGGCGAGATGACACCGTCGATGCGAGGCACGGTGGCCGACGACAGGTCGCCGTCGAACGCCGACATCTCGTCGTGGCGCCGAGCGGACGTCAACGAGATCGCCCGGCTGAGAACCACGTCGCGCCCGACGTCGCTGACGGTGGCGAGATCTCCGCCGGCACGCACGTGCGTGGCGCGGGCGCGCAGACGGTGCTCGGACGCGCTGACCGGGAAGACCGTCGCCGCGAGCCCCGCGGTGTGCGAGTCGACGGTCACCGTGTGCGATCGGGGTGTCCAGCGGTCGAGCCAGCGCGACGGCTCGACATGGGCCGTGGATCGCAGGTCGCCGCGAGGCACCGTGAACGTGAGCTCGGACGTGTCGCCGAGTGCCACCAGGGCGCGATGCAGCCGCCGTGTGTGGGCATCGGAGGTGGGAAGCCCGGCATCGGCGCGCTCGGCGTCGGTGAGCAACGGGTCGCTCGTCGGCCGCGGCGGCAGCGTGCCCTCAGCCGCGCCGAGCACGATCGCCACGTCGATGTCGAGGCCGACCGCTCCCGCCAACGCCGCCACCGTGACACCGTCGCCGACCCGACCGACGCGACCGGGCATCGCATCGAGTTCGCTCTCCAACGCCGACCGGAACCGATGTCGGGTGACGGGTTCGCCGACGGGATCGAGGTGGCGCAGCCGGTCGAGCGCAGACGTGAGCGCTTCATAGGCCCGGTACTCGGCCTCGGGAAGTCGTTCGAGCCGCGTGCTGCCGACCCATCGCTCGATCTGTTCGACGCACCAGTCGGCCCATTCGCTCCACCGGCGAGTGCGGCCGGGATGCCCGAGCGCGGCACGGAGTTCGGTGACGAACGTGAGCAGTGAATCGGCGGTGTCGCCCCACCGTTCGCTGCCCACGAGTGGCCCGAGCCGGACACCCCAGTCGTCGTCGCGGGCCACGCCGGCCTGACGGCTGGCGCGTTCCCATGCCGCCGTCGGGTACAACGCCCCCGACGCATCGCGCGGCGGCACGTCGGCGAGCAGCGAGAACAGACCCTGCCGGCGCAGGCCGCGCCGGTCGATGTCGAGCAGATCGAGCACGAGACGCGGCGCGAGGCGCTCGGCGAGCAACGTGCCGGGACGCCCGTTCCAGACGATGCTCGCGGCGTTCAGGTGGTGCTCGACGAGGCGGGCATACGGTTGCTGCGTCGGCCACAGGACGCCGATCCGCTCGAGCGGGACACCGCGGCGGGCGGCGTCGAGCACGGCCCGCACGGCGTGGCGGACCTCGTCGTCGGCGTCGGTCGTCGACACGATCGTGACGAGGCGTTCCGCCGCGGCACCGGAGTCGACGACGGTCTCGCTGCTCAGGAAGACCGGGTCGTGCTCGATGAGGTGGACGTCGACCCGCTCGCCGAGCGCATTGACGAACTCGAGCGCGAGGCCGGCGAGGTCGACCGGCAGATGCACCACGACATGGCCTCGGTAGGCGACATCGCCCGTGGTCACGAGACGTGTCGCCTCGGCGAAGAGGTCGGCCTCGTCGTACCACGCGTCCTCGAGGCGGCCGGTGACGGCTCGGCTGACCCGAACCGCATCCTGTGCTCGCCTGGAGGACGAGGCGAGCCGAGCCGCGGCAGCAGGCCCGGCGAGGCGGACCTCGTCGTGAACGCGGCGGAGGGCGACGATGGTGGTGGGATGACCCGCGACGTCGCGGAACACGCCGGGTTGCGCCTCGAGGACCTGGGCGATGGCGAGTTCGACCAGCGACGACGACATCGGTGAACGGCCCGACGCGGCGAGGGTCGGGCCGGCGATCAGCTCGGCCAGCCGGTTCAGCGTGACCATGTCGACACCGACGATCCCACGGGCCCGGCCGAGGGCGCGGCGCGCCATCACCCCGCACGTGTTGGTCGGTACGACCACGGTGACGGGCGCCAGCGGATCGTGACCCTTGGCGGCACCGATGGCGCGCGCCAGTTCGGCGAGGGCGTGGGCCGGCCGGACGGCTGAGGCGGTGAGCGTCACGTGTTCCGATAGTACGGAGGGGGTGTGACGTCGTCAGTTCGACGGACGCGCCGCTTCGGCGCGGGCGCGGAGGTCGCTGACGGCATGTTCGAGGCCGAGCGGGTCCTTGAACAGCGCACTCCCGGCGATCAGGACGTTGGCCCCGGCCCCGACCGCGCCGGCGATGGTCGACGGTGCGATCCCACCATCGACCTCCACGTCGACCGTGTCGGCGTAGCCGGCGTCGTCGAGCATCCGCCGTACCTCGGTGATCTTCGGCTCCATCGTCGAGATGTAGGCCTGACCGCCGAAGCCGGGGTTGACCGTCATCACGAGCACCAGGCCGACGAGGTCGAGCACGTGCTCGATCGCCGATGCCGGCGTGGCGGGGTTCAGCGCCACGGCCGCCGACCCCCCGAGTTCGTTGATGTTGGCGAGCGTGCGGTGCAGGTGCGGGCAGGCCTCGGCGTGCACGATCAGACGCGAGCAGCCGGCGTCGATGTACTGCTTGGCCATCGCATCCGGCGTGTACACCATGAGGTGCGCCTCGAACGGCAGCGTGGTGTGCGGCCGGGCGGACGCGATCACGTCCGGTCCGAACGTGAGGTTGGGCACGAACTGCCCGTCCATCACGTCCCACTGGATGAGGTCGACCCCGGCGGCTTCCAACGCGGCCACCTCCTCGCCGAGGCGGGAGAAGTCGGCCGGCAGCACCGACGGGACGATCTGGATCGGTCTGCTCATCGCTGCGGCAACCTAGCGCTCAGCGCTCACGTCTCACCGGTCTTGTCCGTCTCGTCGTCGGGGCCGTTCCACTCCTCGTCGGCGTCGTCCCACGTGTCGTTGCGTTGTTCGACCGTGCTCCGCCAGTTCTCGGCTTCGGCACGGGATGCGTACGGGCCGAGCATGTCGTCGCCAGGCCCACGTTGGGCGGCCGGAACGGCGACACCCCGTCGGAGATCGAAGTACCACTGCTCGCTCATCGGCTCCACTCTGCCACGGTCGGTCGGTGTCGCCGACCCGAGGTCCTACGCTGCTCGGATGCAGCTGACCGTCCGCACCGACCGACTCGTGGCGGGGGGCGACGCGATGGGGCGGGCCGACGACGGTCGTGTCGTGTTCGTCACCGGAGCGCTGCCGGGCGAGCTGGTCGACGCGGAGATCGTCGAGGAGAAGAAGGACTTCGTGCGCTCGAGGGTGAATCTGGTCCTCGAGCCGTCGGTCGACCGCCAGGTCCCGGTGTGCGCGCACCGCCGTGCCGGCTGTGGCGGATGCGGGTGGATGCACCTCGAACCCTCGGCGCAATTCCGGGCGAAGGCCGAGATCGTCCGCGAATCGCTGCGGCGGATCGGCCGCCTCGATGCGGCTGTCGTCGACGATCTCGTGCGCTCCGGTGGCGCGGTCGACCCCTTCGGCTATCGCACCACCATCCGGGTCGTCGGCGGCCCCGACGGCACGCTCGGCTACCGCGAGGAGCGCAGCGACCGGATCGTGCCGATCACGAGCTGTCCGATCGCCGAATCGGCGCTGTCGCGGCTGTTGTCGGTGATCCACCTCGACGAAGGCGCGGAGATCACGTTGCGCACGAGCATCGCCACCGGCCAGATCACCGCCATCTGGTCGCGGGACCATCGGAAGGCCGTGCACGACGTGCCGTCGGGGGTCCACATCGGCGAACGCGCCTGGTTGACCGAACGGATCGCCGGCGTCGAACTGCGGGTGTCGGCGGGCTCGTTCTTCCAATCGGGGGCGCAGGGCGCCGAGTTGCTCGTCGGCGCCGTCGGTCGGGCCGCACCCGAACTCGCCACCGCCGCGCACGCCGTCGACGCGTACGGCGGCGTCGGGTTGTTCGCCGCCACGGCGATGGCAACCGTCGGCCACGTCACGGTGATCGAGTCGTCGAAGTCGGCGTGCTTCGACGCCAAGCACAACCTGGGCGACCGGGCGACGATCGTGAAGGCGGAAGTGGGCCGCTGGCGCGCGGATCCGGGCCGGCCCGTCGACGTCGTGGTGGCCGACCCGGCACGCTCCGGACTCGGCAAGCCGGGCGCCGACGTGCTGACCGCGGTGGCGGCGCCGGTGTTCGTGCTGGTCAGCTGCGACCCGGTGTCGCTCGCCCGCGACGTCACCCTGATGGCCCAGCGCGGCTACGCGCCGGAATCGGTCGAAGTGCTCGACCTGTTCCCGAACACCCCGCACATCGAGACGGTCACCCGGTTCACACCCACACCGACGTGAGCATGTCCGCCGGGGTCTGTCCCCGAGCGGACATTCCCGGTGATGGCAGACTGCGACCGTGATCACGCCGACCTGTTCCGACGAAGTCGCGACGGCGCTCGCCGAAGGAAGGCCGGTCGTCGCGCTCGAGTCGACGATCTTCTCCAACCTCGGCCTGCCGTCGCCGGCCAACGGCGAGGCGCTCGACCGCTGTGCGGCGGCGATCCGTGACGGCGGCGCGATACCGGCAGTCACGGCCGTCCTCGACGGGACGGTGCGGGTCGGACTGAACGACGGCGAGGTCGGCCGCATCCTCGGAGCGGCCCGCAAGATGGCCGAGCGCGACGTCCCGGTGGCGATCGCCCAGCGCTGGGAGTTCGGCGCCTCGACGGTGTCGGCCTCGGTGGCGATCGCCGCCGCCGCCGGCATCTCGGTGTTCGCCACCGGCGGCATCGGCGGCGTCCATCGCGGTTCGGAGCTCACCGGCGACATCTCCGCCGACCTCGACGCCCTCGCCCATCATCACGTGGTCACGGTGTGTGCCGGGGCGAAGGCCTTTCTCGACCTCGCCCGGTCGCTCGAGTACCTCGAGACGGTCGGGGTGCCGGTGCTCGGCTGGCAGCACGACTGGTTCCCGGCGTTCTACACCCGGTCGTCGGGTCTGGAGGCGCCGCACCGGGTCGAGTCGGCCGACGAGGTCGCCCGCGTCCACGCGTCGTCGACGCGGCCGTCGTCGGGCGTGCTGTTGGCCGTGCCGATTCCAAAGGACGCCGAACTCGACCCAGGCGAGTTGGCCGCGGCGCTCGATCAGGCCCTCGCCGACTGTGACGCCGCCGGCATCACCGGCGCGGCGATCACGCCGTTCGTGCTGGGCCGCATCGCCGAGGCGACCGACGGCCGCAGCATCCCGGCCAACCTCGCGCTGGCGGAGAACAACGCCCGCGTCGCCGCCCAGGTCGCCGTCGCCATCGCCGACCGCTGCGATGAGCCCCCGTATCCGGGGACTGCTCACGCGGGTGGCCGCGGCGATGAGCGGATCCCCGTATCCGGGGCACGTCGCTCATCGCTGGCGTGGGTCGAGTCGTCGGGGTCGGCACCCCGTTCGATCAGTTGGCGAAGGTGTGGAGCGCTCCGCTCTCGTCGGCGAGGCGGCGCAGGAGCGGTGACAGCTCCCAGTGACGACCGCCGAGCGAGTCGTGGTAGCCGGCGACCTTGTCGGCGATCTCGGCGAGCCCGACCGAGTCGGCCCAGAACATCGGGCCACCGCGGTACACGGGCCACCCGTAGCCGTTGACCCAGACGACGTCGATGTCGCTGCCCCGGATGGCGATGCCCTCGTCGAGGATCTTCGCTCCCTCGTTGACCATCGGGTACAGGCAGCGTTCCAGCACCTCCTGATCGGTGATCTCGCGCTGCTCGACGCCCTCGACCGACGGCGAAGTCCTTGATCAGCTGCTCGACCTCGGGGTCGGGCGTCGACTCCCGGGTCTCCGGGTCGTAGGTGTAGTAGCCGCGGCCGTTCTTCTGGCCCCGGCGACCGTTCTCGCACAGCACCTCACGGATCGTCGAGCTCGACGACTTCTCCTCCTTCCAGCCGATGTCGAGGCCGGCGAGGTCGCTCATCGCGAACGGCCCCATCGGGAAGCCGAAGTCGAACAGCACGCGGTCGACCTGCGCCGGCGTGGCCCCTTCGAGGATCATCCGCTCGGACTCCGCACCGCGTGAGAACAGCATGCGGTTGCCGACGAAGCCGGGGCAGACCCCGACCATCACGGGGATCTTGCCGATCCGCTTGCCGACCGCCATGGTGGTGGCCACGACGGTGTCGGACGACTTGTCGCCGCGCACGTTCTCGAGCAGCTTCATCACGTTGGCGGGGGAGAAGAAGTGCATGCCGATCACGCTCTCGGGCCGGGACGTGACGGCGGCGATCTTGTTCACGTCGAGCGCCGAGGTGTTCGACGCCAGCAGCGCACCGGGCTTGCAGATCTCGTCGAGCTCCTTGAAGATCGACTGCTTCAGCTCCATGTCCTCGAACACGGCCTCGATCACGATGTCGCAGTCGGCGAAATCGGCCTTGTCGGTCGACCCGGTGATGAGCGCCATCCGCTGCTCGACGGCCTCGGCAGGGATCGACCCACGGGAGGCGGAGCGTTCGTAGTTCTTGCGGACCACGGCGAGGCCCTTGTCGAGCGCCTCCTGGTTGCGCTCGACGATCGTCACCGGGATGCCGACGTTGGCGAAGTTCATCGCGATGCCGCCGCCCATCGTGCCGGCACCGAGCACGCCGCACGCTCGATGTCGAGGATCGGCGTGTCCTTGGCGATGTCGGGGATCTTGTTCGCCGCCCGCTCGGCGAAGAACGCGTAGCGCTGGGCGGCCGATTGCGGGCCGGTGACCAGTTCGATGAACAGCTTCTGCTCGACCTTCAGGCCCTCGTCGAACGGCAGGTTGGCGGCCGCCTCGATGCACTGGATGTTGTACTCGGGAGCGAGGAACCCGCGGGCCTTCTTGGCGACCGACCGGCGGAAGTTGGTGAACAGTTCGGTGTCGCCCTTCGCCGCCGCGACCTTGTCGTCGCGGTCGCGCACGCGCTTCAGCGGCAGTTGCTCGGCGACGGCGCGCTCGGCGAACGCGACGGCGGCGGCGCGGAGGCCGGCGATGTCGTCACTCGCGGTGACCTCGTCGATCAGCCCGTTGTCGAGCGCCTCGGTGCTGCTGATGTGGCGTCCCGAGGTCATCATCTCGAGCGCCATCGGGACGCCGACGAGGCGGGGGAGTCGCTGCGTGCCGCCCGCCCCGGGGAGGAGTCCGAGGTTCACCTCGGGCAGACCGAACTTGGCCGACGACACCGCCACCCGATAGTGCGCGCACAGCGCCACCTCGAGTCCGCCACCCAGCGCGGTGCCGTGGATCGCGGCGATCACCGGGATCGGGGCATCTTCCATCGCGGCCTGCACCTGCTGCAGGCTGGCGCCCTTCATCGCGCCGCCGAACTCGCTGATGTCGGCACCGGCGATGAACGTGCGACCGTCGCAGATCACGACGATCGCCTTCGCCCCGTCGCTGACGGCCCGGTTGAGGCCGTCGAACAGGCCCTGGCGGACGTGCGAGCTGAGTGCGTTGACGGGTGGGTTGTCGACGATGACGAGGGCGACGTCGCCCTCGGTCTCGAGACGCACCGATTCGGAGATGGTTGCTGAGGTGGCGGTCACCGTGCCAGTCAAGCAGTCGCCGCGGTGCGGCCCCGATTCGGGCGGCACCTCGAATGTCGACCAACTTTGTCGGGTATCGTCGCGTTCATGTCGCGACCATTCGGCTTCCCCGATCCGGTGAACGAGGTGTCGGCGCGGTTGGTGGCCGGCGGGGTGGTGCTGATCGCCGCCACGGCCCTGCTCTTCGGGCAGACCTGGCTCGTCCTGCCCCTCGCGTACGGTTTCGTCGCCCGCGTGCTCGCCGGTCCGCGGTTCAGCCCGCTCGGTCAGTTCGTCACCCGGGTGGTCACGCCGGCCCTCACGCGCCGGGGTGTCGAGCCTCGTCCCGTCCCCGGCCCGCCGAAGCGCTTCGCCCAGGGCATCGGCGCCGTCGTCACCGTCGCGGCGTCGATCGCCTGGTTCGGTTTCGGATCGGCCCTCGTCGCCAACCTCCTGCTCGCCGTGCTGGTCGTCGCCGCCGGCCTCGAGTCGGTGTTCGGCTACTGCATCGGGTGCCGCGTGTTCGGTCTCCTGATGCGAGCCGGTGTGATCCCGGCCGACACGTGCGCCAAGTGCAACAACTTCGTGCCCGGCACCGCACCGGTCGACGAGCACAGCGTCGCCTAGATCCACCTGAAACGCCTGGTGCCAGGCACCAGGCGTTTCAGGTGCGAACGCGTCAGACGGGTGTCAACTCGTCGTCGCGGGGGTCGTTCTCGTAGTAGTCGGCGTCGTGGCCTTCCACGTCGATGTTCGGCAGCATCCGGTCGAGCCAGCGGGGGATCCACCAGTTGCGGTCGCCGAGCAGTTCCATCGTGGCCGGCACCAGCACCATGCGCACGATGGTGGCGTCGACGATCACGGCGATCGCCAGGCCGAGGCCGAACAGCTTGAGCTGACGGTCGTCGCCGAGGGCGAAGGCGCCGAACACGCAGAACATGATCAACGCCGCAGCCGTGATCACACGGGCCGTGGCCGCGAGTCCATCGGCGACGGCGGTGCCGTTGTCCTTGGTGCGGTCGTACTCCTCCTTGATGCGTGACAGGAGGAACACCTCGTAGTCCATCGACAGGCCGAACACGATGGCGAACAGGAACATCGGTACCCAGGCCTCGATCGGGCCCGATTTGTCGACACCGATCAACTCACGACCCCAGCCCCACTGGAAGATGGCGACGAGGACGCCGTAGGCGGCACCGATCGACAGCAGGTTCATGACCACTGCCTTGAGCGGCACGAGCACGCTGCGGAAGACCGCCATCAGCAGGAGGAAGCTGAGCAGCAACACGACGCCGATCAGCCACGGCATACGGCCGTCGAGGTAGGCGGCGAAGTCGGTCGAGCCGGCGGTGAAGCCACCGACCTTCGCGTCGACGCCTGTCGCGGGGATCACGTCGTCACGCAGGTCGTTGACGAGCGTCGACGTGGCCTCGTCCTGCGGAGCGCTCTCCGGGTAGACGATGACGAGCGCCAGGTCGTCCGAGATCGGGTTCGGCACGCTGAACGCCACGTTGTCGACCGCATTGAGCGTCTGGACGAAGGCACCGAGCGCTTCGGGATCGGAAGCCGTCTCGCCCTGCACCGTGACGAACAGCGGGCCGTTGGAGCCCGCTCCGAACCCTTCGGCGAGCATGTCGTAGGCCTTGCGCACCGTCTTGTCCTCCGGAGTAGTTGCCGGCATCGCCGAAACCCAGACGGATCGAGAACAACGGGACGGCGAGCAGGAGCAGGAAGCCGGCGGCGACGATGGCGCTCCAGCCCGGGCCGACGCTGGATGAAGCGACTCCAGCGGTACCAGACCTGCTGTTCCTTGGGCTTCTCCCGGCGGTGCGGGACGAGGCGGCGCAGGGGCTTGATGGCGAAGCTGAGGGCGAAGAACAGGATCGCCAGCAGGAACCCGCCGAGGAAGATGCCGCTCTGGCCCGTGGTGACACCGACGAACGCGCCGACCACCGCGAGCCCGACGGCGATCAGTGCCGCCCAGGTGGTGTTGTCGATCCGAGCCCCGACCCAACCGAGCAGCGCCGGCAGCAAGGTGAGCGAGGCGGCGATCATCATGGCGACGGCGAGCGCCGAGGCGATGGCGACGCCCTGCACGAAGGCCAGGCCGATCAGCAGCAGGCCGAGCAACGCGATGATCACGGTGATGCCGGCGAACAACACAGCACGACCGCTCGTGTCGATCGACGCGACGACCGAGTCTTCGACGCTGGCGCCGCGTTTGAGGTTCTCTCGATACCGCGTGACGATGAAGAGCGCGTAGTCGATACCGACGCCGAGGCCGATCATCGCCACCATCGACGTGGTGAAGTCGGGCATCGTGATGATGTTGCTGGCGAGTGACACCAGCGCCGAGGCGATGCCGAGACCGAAGAGCGCGATACCGATCGGCAGGCCCATCGCCAGCACGGAACCGAACGCGAGGATCAGGATGACGACCGCGGCGATGATGCCGTAGACCTCGCTCTCGGGGAGCTCGAACGTGGAGAACAGGTCGCCGCCGTATTGGATCTCGAGCCCGTCGACCGTGTTGAGTTCCTCGCCCTTGTCCTCGATCGTCGTTGCCGATGTCGGTGAGTTCGGTGAACGTCCGAGTGTCGGCGATGTCGAGCTGGGCGAAGGCGATCGTGCCGTCTGGCTGACCTGCTGCGGCATGGTCGTACGGGGACGTGACGGTGATGTCCTCGAAGGCCGTGACGTAGTCGAACAGCTCCGTCCATCGTCGCCTGCACCTCGGGGTCGTCGACCCCTTGCGGGGCGCGGAAGACGATCTGCGACGTGAAGCCGGCGCGGTCGGGCGAGTTCGCCTCGAGGAGTTCCTGCACCTCCTTCGTCTCGCTGGCCGGCAGCGTGAAGTCGGTCCGGTAGTCGGGGCCGACGGCACCGGAGATACCGTTGATCACGACGAGCGCGGCAACCCACCCGATGATCACGATCCAGCGATGGCGGACGCAGGTGCGCGCCAGCCGTGCCAGCGTGCTGATGTCGTGTTCGGTTTCGGGGGGTCGGGTGTCGATGTCCGACGTCATCTGGGGGTACTCCTCGGGATCGGTCCACTCGCGCCGACAATGTTTGCACGTCGGTGCGACATTCCGCATGGGTCATGCGTCACGTCCCGCCCCGGACTGATTCCGGAGAAGCCTCAGCTCCTGCCGACCCGGGCGACCCGCCGCTCGACGCGATCGAGGAACCGCGCGCGCTGTTCGGGGCTCGAGACGTCGACGCCGTACATCGCGATCCAGGTCGCTCGGCTCCGTGGGTGACAGAGCGAACGGAGGCTGCGCGTGATCGTGCGCTTCCCGCTCTCGCCCTCGATCGCGTTGACCCATTTCGACGAACCGTGGGTCGTCACCGCGACCAGGCGGCGGACGTTGGTGAGCCGTCGTTCGATCCGGTCGCTCCCCGGCGGGAGGTCCCACGCCACCCCGTTGACCCAGACACGGTCGATCCAGCCCTTCAGCATCGCCGGCTGACCCGACCACCACGTCGGATAGACGAACACGAGGGTGTCGCACCACAAGAGATCGTCGACGTATCGCTGGAGCGACGGGTCGGCCCCGGGCTCGAGGTGCCGTCGATGATCGGTCTCGGTGAACGCCGGATCGAACCCGTCGGCGTACAGGTCGTCGACCCGAACCTCGGCGCCCTGTGATCGGAGGGCGGTGGTGACACGATCGCGCACCGCGCGCACGAAGGAGCCGTCGTCGGGATGGCAGTACACCACGAGCGCGCGGGTCATCGGACGTCGGCCAGCGTGCGCTCGACCAGCGCGGCGAATTCCGCCCGATCGTCGGGGGTGGACGTGTCGATCGCGTACAACCCGAGCCACGTCGTGCGCGTGCGCAGCCCGCACGACATCCGGAGCGCTCTGGTGAGGATCCGTCGCCCGTTGTCGTTCACGGCGAGCACGTGGGAGCGCGGCGACCCGTACGTCGAGATGCCGACGATCCGCCGGACGTGCCCGAGACCCGGCTTGACCTTGCCGGTGCGCTCGTCGAACCGGAACCCGACACCGGGCACCATCACCCGTTCCAGCCATCCCTTGAGGATCGCCGGCAGCCCGCTCCACCAGGTCGGGTACACGAACACGAGGAGATCGGCATGGCCGACGACGTCCGCGTGGTGCGCCACCAGCGGATCGAGGATCGGATCGTCGCCGTGGTACGCGGTGCGTTCGGCCGCCGACATCGCGGGGCGAAAGCCGAGGCGGTACAGGTCGAGCACCTCGACGGTGTGGCCGCCCGCGTGGAGGCCGGCGACCGCGCGGGCCGCCAGCGCACAGGCGTAGCTGTCGTCACTCGGGTGGGCGACCACGACGGCGGCGTGCACGTCAGAATTGTTCCTGCCCAGCGACGGCGGAGGCTGCACCGTGACGGAACGTCGCGACCTGCGTGATCGCCACCGTGACGAGCAATCCGGCGAAGAGCACGTTGGAGGTCTGGTCGCTGAGACGATCGGAGATCGACGCGCCGATCACCGCGGTGACCGCACCGAACGCTCCGACGAGGGTTGCCGTGCGCAGGTCGGCGTTGCGGTTCGATCGGTTGCGGATCGTGCCGATGAACGCGGTGGGCACGATGACCGCCACCGAGGTGCCCTTGGCCGCCGCCGGGCTCATACCGAGCAGCATGACCATCGCGGGCACCATGATCACTCCGCCGCCGATGCCGAGCAGGCCGGCGAGCGTGCCGGCGACGAGACCGACCAGCAGCAGGACCAGCGCGGTGCGCATCGTCAGGTCGTGTTGCCCGCTGACGTCGGTCGTGGTGATCAGGCGGACGGCCGTGAGGAGCACGACGGCGACGAAGAGGTAGACGAGCACCGCCCTCGGGACGATCTGCAGCAGGTGCGTCCCGATCACTGCGCCGGCGACCGATCCCGCGGCGAGCAGTGCGGCGATCGCCCAGTCGACGTTGCCGTGGGCGAGGTAGGTGAGCAGGCTCGCGATCGCGATGATCAGGGTGGATCCGAGCGACGTGCCGTGCGCCAGCCGCCGGTCCATCCTGCCGAAGATCAACAGGCCCGGCACGATGATCAGCCCGCCGCCGACGCCGAACAGCCCGGCGAGCAAGCCGGCGCCGAGCCCGATGGCGATCGCGACACCCGTCGTGACGTGCCCCGCCGTCGGCACGGAGACGGCAGCGGCCTTCATCCCGCCGACCCTACGCGTGCTGCCGCCCACGCCGACCCCCGTCCCGAAAAATGGAGCAGATGTCGCGCTGGGCGCGACATCTGCTCCATTTTCGGCAGGGACGGCTCGTCACCGGCGGAGACGGTCGCGAAGCGCGGGCCACTCGTCGGCGATGATCGAGTAGACGGCGGTGTTGCGCAGATGGCCCGCCTCACCGGCGGCGGTCGACGGGCGGTGACGGCGCAGGATGCCCTCGAACGTGGCGCCGAGGCGCTCGATCGCCCGCCGGCTGCGGTCGTTGCGGTCGTCGGTGCAGATCGCCACCCGCTGCACCGCCCACACGTCGAAGGCATGGGTGAGCAGGAGCAACTTCGCCTCGCTGTTGACGGCCGAGCGCTGCGCGTCGGCGACGAGCCAGGTGCCGCCGATCTCGACCTCGTCGGGATCGCGGCGCCCGAGCGGCCACAGCGGTGACATGAACCGGGTGCAGCCGACGATCGATCCGTCGGCGGTCCGCCGCTGCACGAACGGGGCGGCCATGCCTCGACCGGCGTCCGCGAGGAGCGTGCCGACATACGCCTCGGCCTCCGCTTCGTTCCCGGGTACACCGGTCCATCCGAACGTCGATCGGTCGCCGCTGCCCGCCTCGGCGATGGCGGCGACGTGATCGGGTCGGAGGCGTTCGAGGATCACGTGCGTCCCGGCGAGGTCGTCGACATCGAGTGCTGGACCGGTGCGGTCGGCCACGGCCGTCAGTCTGCACGAACAGCGTCGATCGGATCGTGCGAGATACCGTGCGGCGATGGTCGATTCCGACGAGCGCCACGGGGGAACAGGTGGTTGAGATGTACAAGGCGATCGAATGTCCGTCGTTCGGCCCGATCGAGGATCTCCGCCTGATCGAGTGTGAGTCGCCCGCACTCCGTCCGGGCACGATCCGTATCGCGGTCAGTGCGTGCGGGGTGAACTTCGTCGACGGCGTGATCGTCGAGGGCCGCTATCAGATCAAGCCGCCGGTGCCGTTCGTGCCGGGGATGGAGGTGGTCGGCCGGGTCACCGAACTCGCGTCGGACGTGTCGTCGCTCGACGGTGCACCGCTGCTTGTCGGCGATCGGGTGTTCGCCAACCTCGGCTTCGGCGGCTACGCCAGCGAGGCGGTCGCGCCGCTGTCGCAGGTGTCGCGGGTGGCGCCGTCACTGACCGACGGTCAGGCCGCCACGTTCATGCAGAGCTACATGACCGGGTGGTTCGCGCTGTGCGTCCGCGCCCAGGTTCGGGCGGGTCAGTCGCTCCTCGTGCTCGGCGCCGGGAGCGGGGTGGGGCTCGCGGCGGTCGACATCGCGTCGGCTCTCGGGTTGCACGTGATCGCCGCGGCCTCCTCGGCCGACAAACGGGCGCTCGCCGAGCGGCTGGGCGCGGAGGCGACGATCGACACGTCGGCGCTCGATGCGGCGGGCGTGAAGGATGCGGCCAAGGAGTTCGCGGCGTCGTTCGGTGGCGCAGCCGGCGTCGGTGGCGTCGACCATCTCTATGACCCCGTTGGTGGCGAACTCGGCGCGACCTGTCTGCGAGCACTGGGCGAGGACGGGCAATACCTGGTGATCGGATTCGTCTCCGGGATCCCGTCGTTGCCGGCCAACCAGGTGCTGCTCCGCAATCGGCGGGTCACCGGTGTCGACTGGGGGGCCTGGGCCGGACGCCGTCCCGACCTCAATCAGGCGATGCTCGCGTCGATCCTCGAGATGATCGAGCGGGGCGAACTCGACCCCGTCGAGCCGACGATCTACGCGCTGTCCGACGCGTCGAAGGCGCTGGCTGACCTCGCCGGCAGAAAGGTGGCCGGCAAGGTGGCGCTGGTCCCGTGACCTGGCAGACTGTTCGCTCCCATGGTGGTCATAGCTCAACAGGTAGAGCACCAGGTTGTGATCCTGGCGGTTGGGGGTTCAAGTCCCCTTGGCCACCCCAACGCAGCAATGCGATGACACGGCGGGCGCCGATCGGAGCGTGCAGATGCACGGTTCGCTCGGTAGCCTGCCGTGCTGCGCTTCTCTAGCTCAATGGCAGAGCAGTGGACTCTTAATCCATTGGTTCTGGGTTCGAATCCCAGGGGAAGCACCAGGTCAAGGGGGATTTCTGGATCGGTTCTCGAACCAGAGGTGACCAACCGGGTGACCAACGCCGGATCGGGTCAGCCGGTCATCGCGCACCTGCGCCTCGTCGAGCAGGGCACACCGCGGCAATTGTTGTGACCGGCCGGCATGAGGTCGCAAGTTCGGTTCTCGCTAGCCCCACCACGAAACCCCAGCTCAGAGGTGCTGCCTCGATCGGGCCACACCGGCCAGCGCCTCAGGTGTGCAAAGGGGTGTGCAATGGAGTTGGGCTTCCGCAGGCATGCGCGCTTCGGTCGGAGTGCGCCGCTACCTCCAGCAGGAAACACACGTCAGGTGTTCGAATCGAGGCCGTCCGACATCAACCGCCTGTGTGTTGACACGCCGGGCACCACACGGACGTGCGCGCCGCCACCACACCACGTCGCAGCTCCGAACCGCACTCCGGGCAGGTCGCGGGGTCCCGCCACCGAGCACCCGTCAGCCACCGCGGACCTCGCGGCGTGTGGCCCGCGCGGGCCGCTGCCCGAAGGACCGTGCGCAACGAGCGGTGCAGTCCGATCCATTGGTCGCCCGTCAGGAGCGAGGTCGGCGTCCTTGGATCGATCCCCGCTCGCCACAGGATCTCATCGCTGAGAAAGTTGCCGATCCCGGCGATCCTGGACTGATCCATGAGCGCAGCCTTGATCGACGACCTCCCCGCTCCGACGGAATCGTGCAGATCGGCCGCCGTTGCAATGAGCGCGTCGACACCCAACGGCCCGACGATCGCGTCCACCTCCGCGGCCGTGGACGCGACGTAGATGCCGCGCAGTTTTCGGAGATCGCGGTAGCTGAACGATCCGGCGTCCGTGGTGAACACCACTCGGTCGTAGCGGTGCGCCGGGGTCGAATCCCCGATCGACAACGCGCCGGTCATCCCGAAATGGAACAACACGATTACGTCACCGACGGGGACCTGCAACCATTTTCCGATTCTGGCCGGTGCGCCGATCTGCTCACCGAGCAGTGCGTCGACGAACTCGGCTGCGGAGCGATTCCGAATTACGCCGTCGTCCAGCACGTCGATCGCTTCGATCGTGGAACGTTCGAGCCGGCCGAGCAGTCTTCTCCATCCCTCCACGTCGCCGAGTTCAGGCATCGCCGGCGTACTCGGTCATTGCGACGTGCAACCGCCCGACGGCAGCCACAGTCGAGGCCTCATGCGAGCGGAAGTATTCGTCGGGGCCCCAACCAGCCAATCCGCGTATGTGTCGGGGTGTGCCAGCGTGGCGAAGAGTCCGGCCAGCGACACGGCGAAGGTCCGTTCGGTGATGGCCATGAGAGCTGGGTATGCCCCAAACCTCATTGAAGAAACGGTGTTGGACGTTGGCCGGTCAGCTCCACCTGCTGTGCGGTTGCTCCCTTCGTCGGCCTCCATATACAGCGGATCTCGCTCCGATGCGTGAATTGTTGAACGACGTCTCAAGATGCTCGGCGTGGGGTATGACGTGCTTCGTGATGCACCCCGACGGTCCGGCCCTCGAGGTGTACGTCGAACCCGAGGATCCGACACCGTGAGGGTCGACCTCGAATCGTTCGACCGGATGTACCGGCGTGAGGGTGACCCGTGGGATTTCGCCGACTCCGACTACGAACAGCATCGGTATCGGTGCTCGATCCAGGCTCTCCATCGCGTGCGGTACCGGCGGTGTTTCGAGCCGGGCTGCTCGATCGGCGTGCTGACCGCAAAGTTGGCCGACCGCTGCGACGAGGTGATCGCCTGCGACGCATCAGCAGCTGCGATCGAAGCCGCTCGACACCGGTTGGCGGCGCACACGAATGTGGAACTCCACACCGCAACACTGCCGGAGTGGTGGCCGACCGGCCGTTTCGATCTGGTGGTGTTCTCGGAACTCGGCTACTACTGGGACGTTGCGGAACTGGAGCCGCTGGTCGATCGGTTGGCCGACACGGTGGAGCCCGGCGGCGAACTCCTCGCGGTGCACTGGTTGGGTGAATCCGGCGACCATCTCTTGCACGGCAACGATGTACATCGGATCCTGACGGCACGGCTCGGAGTTCCGGAGGTTCGCCATGTGGAGACGGGCCGGTTCGTGCTCGAACGATGGACCGTGCAGCCGTGACTGCGGTGGACGACTTCCGCTCACTCGACATCGAACTGGCCCAGCCGGGACGAGGTGCGACGCCCGAACGGTTCCGGGCGCTGTGGGACCTGGCAGCCAGATCCCCCGCGTTGGGCCGGCTCGCCGAGGCCCACTTCGACGCGATCGCCATCCTGTGCGAGGCCGATCGGGAGCCGCCGACTCCGGCACGCTTCGGTGTCTGGGCCGCAGGCGGCCCGAACCCGGCCACGATTCGACAAACCGGAACAACCCTGGAGTTGACCGGCGAGAAGCACTGGTGCAGCGGTGCCTCGATTGCCACGCACGCTCTCGTGACAGCGGCCGACGAGGCCTCGAACGCGCTCGTACTCGTCGACCTCGCCGCCGACGGTGTCCGGCTATCCGACAGCGACTGGACATCGCCCGCGTTCCACGAGGTCGACACCCGCACCGTCATGTTCCAGGTCGAACTCACCGACGGCGACGTCATAGGCGTGGATGACTGGTACCTACGCCGACCCGGGTTCTGGCACGGCGCCGTCGGCGTCGCCGCATGCTGGGCAGGGTGCGCAGACGGCCTGATCGGACGGATACGAGATGAATGGCGCACCGACGATCACGCCCTCGCGCACCTCGGCGCGATCGACGCCACGCTGTGGACCATGCGCGCCATGATCGACGCTGCCGGACGCGAAATCGACGCCGCTCCTCACGACGTTCCGGCCGCACACGTCCTGGCTCTGAGGGTACGCGGGCAGGTCGACCTCATGGTCGGCGACATCACGACGCGCATCGCGCGTGCAATCGGACCCGGTCCGCTCGCCCATCGGACCGACCTTCACACGGCGCTCGTCGAAACCGACCTGTACCGGCGTCAATGCCACGCCGAACGTGACCTCGCCGACCTCGGAGATCTGACGCTCCATGCCCCAGATGACGACGCAATCGTCTGACGATGACCGCATCGACTGCTTTGTCGTTCACGTATTGGCGCACATGCCGTCGTTGCAGTCCGACCCCTTGTCCGAGCCTCCGGACGACACGGGAGACGCCTGTCGTCGTTCGTCGAACCTGGGACCGGCGTGAACAAACGGGCGCGGGTCGGCGGGCAGTGAACAGGACGGCCGGCAGCGGCCGCGATCATCGAGGCGATGCCGCAGTCGGAGCGCTCTGAAGCTTCCCCGAGGGAATCTCGGCCTGCACCGTCATGCCGACCATGTCAAGGCTGCCGAACGATGTCACCATCGCCACGTCCGCCGCGTCGCGGCCGCGGCCGATCACGACGCGCCCAATCCGATGCTGGTTGTTGCGAGGATCGAAGGTGAACCACCGTCCGTCGAGGAACACCTCGATCCACGCACAGAAATCCATCGGAGTACCCGGATCCGGGACGCCGATGTCGGGAAGGTACCCGAACACGTATCGAGCTGGGATGTTGACCGACCTGCAGAGCGCGATGGCCAGATGTGCGAAATCACGGCAGACGCCGACTCGACCTTCGAGGACGCTCAACGCGGAGAACTGCGGAGACGAACTGCCGTAGGCGAACTCGGTGCGATCGTGGACCCAGTCACAAACTCGTTGAACCCTCTCCCAGCCGCAAGGGATCGAGCCGAATGTCGACCACGCGAGATCGACGACCTGGTCGGACTCGCAGTAGCGACTCGGCATCAGGAAGGTCAGCACCTCGTCAGGCAGCTCCGACGGTGGGACCAGTTCCGCGCTGTCAAGGGTCTCGTCCGGTGTCGCACTCACCTTCGCCCTGGCCGCGAAACTCACCGTGGTCGCTCCAGCGTCAAGCGTGATCCTGCGGCACCGGTTCCCGTACGAATCGACGTAGGACGACGACGATGGCGGCGCTCCATCGGCCACGGTGCACACGGTCGAATCCACCACCGCTTCGAGTTCGCTCGAGTGCGGTTCGAACAGCATCACCGCATGGATTGCGGCGGCCGCCTCGAACTCGAAGGTGCACCCAATGTCGAGATCGATGTGAGGCGGTCCGAGATCGATGTGACGTCGTCCTTCGGATGAGCCGACCGGCATCGGCCGACAGGTGTCCGTCGCGGTCATGACGGCGACGGACGTGTCTTGACTAGTGGCCACCGCAGAACTGTTCCCGTTGTGCCGAATCGGAAACGGGACACCGAGTTCGAGCGACCCGTCACGTCCGGTGTCACACCGCTCGGTCAGAGTCGTTCTCACCGATGAACTCGATTATCGCGGTCGGCCGTCGAGGTCGGGCTGGCCAACTCTCGCGGGAGCCGTCGCCCGGTCGGTGTTCAGAAGGCTCGCAATCAGCGTCCAGGGTGAGACTTGCCAGATCCGGTTCCCCGCGAGTCCGATCGCCGAGACGGTGGCTGAATCAACCGCAACCGCGCGACACGACTTGATCGGGTACACGAAGATTCCGCTGATCGACCCGATGGCGGCTCAGGTTTGCTCCGCCCACGCCGTGCTCCTTGTAGATACAACACAGCACACCGGCGACTTCGCAGAGAAGTGTCAGCAGGGCGACGCGCAGCGCGGGGACGCCGGCGGACGGCAGTCAGGCGGCCGGCATCCAGCGGCGCGCCCACCGCGGCGCCCCGAAGCGGTGCCAGCTCGCCGGCTCCTGCGCCAGGCGGTCGGCCACGACGAGCGCAACCGACGGGTTGTGCCCCAGCCCGAGATGGCTGCCGTGCACCTCGACGTTCTCGTGCACCGGGCCTGCCCGCAGAAGCGACGAGCGCCACGGGACGATGGCGTCGGTGCGGCTGTACACCGAGGTGGTCGGGATCGACGCCGGCGGCCGGAAGCGGCCGGCGAGGGGGCTCCCCAGGGTGATCACCGAGCGGACCGCGTCGGGCCGCCGCCGGGCGAGCTGGACAGCATGGACGCCGCCGAGGCTCCAGCCGACCAGGCTCACCTCGCCCATATCCCGCTTGGCCGCGAGCAGGGCGTCGAGGCCGTCGCTCACCTGGCGTCCGAAGCCGAGGTTGCGGCCGAGGCCCCACCCGGCCGTCTTGTAACCGAGGCGCCCGAGGAACCAGCGCAGCGGCGCCGTGGAGGCATCGCTGCCACCGAGGCCGGGCAGCACCACCACGGCGTGGCCGTCACCGCGAGGCAACGTCGCCAGCAGCGGACCCGCGGCCATGGCGAACGCTGCGAACTCGGGCGCGGACCTGGCTTCCCGGACCATCGTGGACTGCCAACGGAGGCGTGGTTCCATGGGCCCCACTGTGCCCGCCGATCGCACCGGCCACACCTCGGAGCGCTGATTCCCGCGGCGCCGAAGCCGCTCGGTCAGGGCGCCACGACTGCCCCGCGGCTCACCCACAGGTGGACCTACGAATTCCCACCACCCAACCGGGCTCTATCAAGCACGTGGAGTGAATCGATCGTCACTCGGGCTCGAACGCCTTCGAGTGACTCTTAATCCATTGGTTCTGGGTTCGAATCCCAGGGGAAGCACCAGGTCAAGGGAGGTTTCTCAGTCGATTCTCGAACCAGAGGTGACCAACCGGGTGACC
Source organism: Ilumatobacteraceae bacterium (assembly GCA_963752815.1). Taxonomy (GTDB): domain Bacteria; phylum Actinomycetota; class Acidimicrobiia; order Acidimicrobiales; family Ilumatobacteraceae; genus Sva-07. The sequence continues at coordinate 64,833 of CAVVZI010000020.1, forward strand.
AACGCTGTATCCGGGGTCGGCCGGTACACGCGCAGCTGCGCAGGACAGTTGCGCGAGTGCCGTTTGGTTCGGCGAAGGCTGGCCGAGGTGCTACGTCGGATGACCGATACCGGCACACCAGCGCGGCCAATAGTGTGTCTCGGGCTCCCGGGGACCGTCCGCCCGCTTCCCCGGGAGCACGTGCGGGAGGTCGGTAACGGGGTACCCGCAGGTAGCGCCTGCTGATCAAACTCGGTCGCCACCTTGCCTTTGGGCCGAGTCCAATCGGAACTCCCGGTCGTAGAACCCGCTGGCGTCGTGCCCTCAGAGGGTCAGCGCGAGCAGGCCGACGACGCCGCCCACGAAGAGCACGAGGAAGATGATCTTCGCGATCGGCGACGCAAAGTGTTCCTTCTGGTGGGTCTCGTGTTCCCACTGCTCGTTCGCCGGCGACCCGACCTTCGGCAGGTGGACCCTATTGAGTGAGCGCGGCGAGCATTGCCGCGGTGTCGATCGAGAAGTGGGCGGCGACCGCCCGGCCGTCACGGATGGTCCAGCGGTGCACCTCGTCGATGTCGAACGGAACGCCGCCGTGCACGGTCGTGCCCGCGGTCCGACCGACCTGGATGACGTCGCCGTCGGCGGCGAAAATGGCCGTCGTGGTGACCTTCGACTGGATGTTGCCCGTGAGGTGGGCGGCGAAGTTGGCGAATCCTTCGTGGCCGACATGACGGCCGCCCCACGGCAGCCGGTCGTCCTGGACGATCACGCACTCCGGATCGATCAACTCGATCAGCCGACCGATGTCGACGGCCTCCATCGCGGCGTAGATCGCCCGCACCGTCTCGATGTCGCTCGCTTCGGTGTCGATCTGTTCGTCGCTCATGACCGAACAGTAAATCGGCTCAGCTGACGACGATCTCGTCCTGTTTCGTCACGGAGTTGATCTTGCCCCACACCGATCACTACCTCAACGGGCAAGCCGACTCTGACGATCGTCCGGGGCGCTCGCAATCGCAAGTGGTCTCGAGATGTCGCAGAAGGCGTCGATCAAATGTCGAACGAGAGGGTGCCGCCGGCCCCCTCGAAACCGGGGCGCTCAGCGTGACCAGCTGCGGTCGTCGCGGTAGCGGCCCACCGACAGCGGCGTCGACCATTGCCGATGCTGGCGCATGCTGCTCGTCCCGAGTGTGATCACCACGGCGAGCACGATCGACAGGAGTGCGATGGCGAGCGTCTGCAGCAGGGAGTCGTTGGCGAGTCGGGCGAAGAGGCCCATCCAGATGTTGTCCGACAGGGCCGGGAGCACCGCCGCCGGCACGACGTAGCCGAACAGCACGATCAGCACGGCGAGCGCGGCGAATCCGATCGCGACCGCCTGGGAGAACTCGCCGCGCTCGGGCCGCAGGACCACGCCGGCGACGAACAACAACAGTCCGAGCACCGCGCCACCGAGGGCGATCGAGCCGGCGATGGCGTTGATCACCGGCAGCGCGCCCATCTCCTGGACGGGCAGCGTGATCGCCGCCATCTCGCCGACGCGTTCGTCGCGCACGAGTTGGACCTGCTGTTCGGCATCGATCTGCACCGGCTCGTCGCGCTCACCGATCAGTCGTTCGTGCGCCTGGCTGACGAAGTCGGTCATCAGGGCCGCGCCCGCGTCCCACGTCGCGATCTCCTGGATGAACTCCTTGAGTTGGGTCGGCGACTGGCCGGTGGCGGGCGCCGTGGCGCTGGCGACGACCGTGGCGATCTGTGTGCGGATCGCTTCATCGCCCAGGATCGCGTGGGTCGATCCGGTGTTGGCGGACGGCGTGAACGCGACGTGCTGGAACCACCAAGCGCTGATCGATGCGGCGAACAGCACCGTCGAAATGATCAGCAGAATCCCTGCTAGTGAACGCCGCACGGGGAGAGTCTGACAAATTCCGCACCCTTTACCCGACTTGCTGCCCGACGGGCCTTCCCAGGGCGGTCGGCCGGAGCGTCCGGCCGTATCGTGCGGGCATGGTCCGGCCGAGCTTGCGACGCATGTTGTGGCGAGGGTTGCGACGTGCTTGTCCGTGGTGCGGCGGCCGGCATGCCTTCTTCATCGGGTGGTTCACCAAGACGGACCACTGCCGGTCGTGTGGGCTCCGCTGGCGCCGCGACGACGTCGGCTTCGAGCTCGGCGCGGCGACGATGGCGGCGATCCTGACCCTGGGCCCGCTGATCGTGGCGCTGACCGTGACGCTCGCGATCACCTGGCCCGCCGTGCCGGCCGTACCCATGATCGTGGCGTTGGCGCCGGCGGCGATCGTGCTGCCGATCGTGCTCTATCCGGTCAGCTACACCGCGTGGCAGGCGCTCGACATCGCGATGCGCCCGGTCACGGTCGACGACTTCGAGCTGATCGAGCCGGTCGACGTCCCGGGTGATGGCGCGGTCGACGAGTCCCCCGATGGGCCGGGCACGACCTGAGCCCAGCCGCGGGCCACGTGTCGGGTCCGTTCGTTCGCCGAATGCTTGTACGAACAGTTGTTCGTCAACTACACTGGTGTCATTCACCGGTCCCGCACACCCCGGCTTTCCGCTCCGCCGCCGCTGTCACACCCCCTCCGTACTGTCGGCTCCATCGAGTTCGTTCCCATCGAAAGTGAGACACCGCAATGAACACTGACCGCGACAAAGCCCTCGACATCGCTCTCGCCCAGATCGACAAGCAGTTCGGCAAGGGCGCCATCATGAAGATGGGCGAGCGCACGAACATGAACATCGAGGCGATCTCCACCGGGGCGCTCGCCCTCGACCTCGCCCTCGGCATCGGTGGCCTCCCACGCGGACGCATCACCGAGATCTACGGTCCGGAGTCGTCCGGCAAGTCGACCCTCGCCATGCACGTCGTGGCCGAAGCGCAGCGCAACGGTGGTGTGTGCGCCTACATCGACGCCGAGCACGCGATGGATCCGATCTACGCCAGGGCGATCGGTGTCGATGTCGATCAACTCCTGATCTCCCAGCCCGACACCGGCGAACAGGCGCTCGAGATCGCCGACATGCTCTGCCGGTCGGGTGCGATCGACGTGATCGTCGTCGACTCGGTGGCGGCCCTCACACCCCGCGCCGAGATCGAAGGCGAGATGGGTGACACCCACGTCGGCCTCCAGGCCCGTCTGATGAGCCAGGCCCTGCGCAAGCTCACCGGCAACATCAGCAAGACCAACACGATCATCATCTTCATCAACCAGCTCCGCGAGAAGATCGGCGTGATGTTCGGCTCACCCGAGACCACGCCGGGCGGGCGGGCGCTGAAGTTCTACTCGTCGGTCCGCCTCGACATCCGTCGCATCGAGTCGTTGAAGGACGGCGCCGAGGTCGTCGGCAACCGCACCCGGGTCAAGGTCGTGAAGAACAAGGTGTCGCCGCCGTTCCGTCAGGCCGAGTTCGACATCATGTACGGCCAGGGCATCAGCCGTGAGGGCTCGCTCATCGACCTGTCGGTCGACCTGGGCATCGTCAAGAAGTCCGGCGCCTGGTTCACCTACGAAGGCGAGCAGCTCGGCCAGGGCCGGGAGAACGCCAAGACCTATCTCAAGCAGAACCCGGAGGTGATGATGGAGATCAGCGACAAGGTCCTCATCGCCGCCGGCCTGAAAGAGGTCGACGGTGCGGCCGACGAGGTCTTCACCGAGGCCGACGAGGCCCCGATCGACCTCGACTGAGATGGCCACTCCACAGCGCATCTCCTTCGTCACGCTCGGTGTCGCCGATGTCGCCCGGTCCACTCGTTTCTACGAGTCGCTCGGGTGGCGTCGGGCGCCGGGCTCCCAGGACGCCATCTCGTTCTTCGAGATGCAGGGTTCCGCGTTCGCGTTGTTCGGCCACGGCGAGTTGGCCCACGATGCCGGGCTGGCCGACGATGTTCCGAGCATCGAGCAGGGAGCCTTCCGGGGGGTCGCCCTGGCATTGAACGTCGAGTCACGCGACGAGGTCGATGCCACGTTTGCCGAATGGGTCGACAAGGGCGCCACGCCGACGAAGCCGCCCGAGGCGGTGTTCTGGGGCGGGTACTCGTCGTACGTCGCCGATCCCGACGGGCATCTGTGGGAGATCGTCCACAACCCGCTGATGCCCAACAGCGCCGACGGCAAGGTGACCTTTCCCGACGGTTGAGGTCGTCCGCCGGACTCGTTGGACCGCGGCGTTAGCCTCGGGTGCCATGTCGCGGCGCTATCTCGTTCGCACCTACGGGTGCCAGATGAACGAGCACGATTCCGAGCGGATCGCCGGTCTGCTCGAGGCGGACGGGCTCGTGCGCGCCGACTCCGAGGACGACGCCGACGTGGTCGTCCTCAACACGTGCTGCATCCGCGAGAACGCCGACAACAAGCTGTACGGCAACCTCGGGCACCTGAAGACGTGGAAGGGCGAGAAGGACGGCCGCCAGATCGTCGTGTCCGGCTGCCTGGCGCAGAAGGACCAGGACCGCGTGGCCGAGCGCGCCGGGCACGTCGACGTCGTCATGGGGACCCACAACGTCCATCGCGCCGCCGAACTGCTCCGCGAGGCCGAGCAGGCCGACCGCCCGATCACCGAGATCCTCACCGAAGCGGTCATCGACGACCATGCGATGTTCCCGTCGGCCCTGCCCGCCCGCCGGGAGACGTCCTACAACGCCTGGGTGACGATCCAGATCGGCTGCGACAACAACTGCGCGTTCTGCATCGTGCCCGCCGTACGCGGCGTGGAGATGAGCCGCCCGTTCGAGCAGGTCGTCGACGAGGTGCGAGCGTTGGCGGAACAGGGGGTCACCGAGGTGACGCTGCTCGGCCAGAACGTGAACAGCTACGGCCGTGACCTGCAGCTGGCGGCGCGCCAGGCCGGCGACGAAGCGGCGCGACTCCGCCCGCTGTTCGCCGAGCTGCTGCGGGAGGTCGGCGCCGTCGAGGGCATCCGCCGGGTCCGTTTCACCAGCCCGCACCCCAAGGACATGCGGCCCGAGACGTTCGCCGCCATGGCCGAGGTCGGCGCGGCGTGTGAGCACCTCCACTACCCGTTGCAGTCGGGCAGCGACCGCATCCTCGCCAAGATGCACCGGGGCTACACCGCCGAGCGGTACCTCACCAGGCTCGCCGACGCGCGCGCGACGATCCCCGATCTGGCGGTGTCGACCGACATCATCGTCGGGTTCCCGGGCGAGACCGAGGCCGACTTCCAGTGCACGATGGAAGTCGCGGCAGCAGCCGAATACGACTACGCCTACATGTTCATCTTCTCGCCTCGCGAGGGCACCGAGGCAGCCACGATGGAGGGCGACTTCGTCGACCCCGCAGTCGTGGGGGAGCGCTTCGGGCGCCTGCGCATCGTCGTCGAGCGTGCCGCGTTGGCCAGGCACGAGGCGCGGGTCGGCAGGATCGAAGAGGTCCTCGTCGAGGGCCCGAGCAAGCGCAATCCATCGGTCACGAGCGGACGCACGCGGCAGAACAAGCTCGTCCACTTCACGCCGCCGTCGCCGCTGCGCACCGGCAGCTACGCCTCCGTCGAGATCACGCACGGCGCGCCGCATCATCTGCTGGGGAACTTCGTCGAGCTCCTCGCCGAGCCGACCCACCGCCTCCGCATCCCCGTCGCCGCGCTCTGAAGCCGCCCGACCCACCCGTTGCGATGAGCGAAGGGCCCACCCCTCGGTCGCGTTGGCTCATCGGAAGGTCGCCTGGGCCGGTTGCGATGAGCGAAGCGTCCACCCCTCGGTCGCTTGGCTCATCGGTCGGACCCGGTCGTCGTGGCAGTAGGTTCTGACGGGATGAATGACCAGGCGGTCGACGGGCAACTGCAGGACTACCGGGCGAGCATCGACAACATCGATGCCGCACTCGTGCACCTGCTCGCCGAACGGTTCAAGATCACCAAGGCCGTCGGCCGATACAAGGCGATCGCCGACCTCCCGGCGGCCGACCCCGAACGCGAGGAGATCCAGATCGCCCGGCTGCGGGCACTGGCCGAGGAGTCGGGTCTCGACCCGGTGTTCACGGAGAAGTTCCTGCGCTTCATCGTCGCCGAGGTCATCCATCACCACCAACGCATCGCAGAGGGCGAAACGCTCTGAGCGACGCGGTCAACGCCGATCGGGTTGCGATCGTCGGCTCGACCGCGTCGGGAAAGTCCGCCGTGGCGATGGCCGTCGCCCGCTGCCTCGACGACATCCACCTGGTGTCGGCCGACAGCATGCAGGTCTACCGGCACATGGACATCGGCACCGCGAAGCCGACCGCCGGCGGAGCGGGCCGAGGTACCGCACCACTGCATCGACCTGGTCGAACCGACCACCGACTTCACCGTGGCGGCGTACAAGGTGGCCCATGCCGACGCGCTCGCCGACATCGACTCGGCCGGGGGCGTCGCGCTGATCGTCGGGGGCACCGGCCTCTATCACCGAGTCGTGATCGACGACTTCGACCTCCCGGGGGAGTGGCCCGCGATCCGGGAGGAACTCGCCGCCGTGAACGACAGTCGTGCCCTCCACCAACGGCTCGAATCGCTCGACCCGGTGGGAGCGTCGAAGATCGAACCGTCGAACCACCGCCGCGTCGTCAGGGCGCTCGAGGTGACGCTCGGCAGCGGCCGACCCTTCAGTTCGTTCGGTCCCGGCGTCGACAGCTATCCACCGACGCGACGTGGTGCAGATCGGCATCCGCCGTCCCCGCCCTGTTCTCAGCGAGCTGATCGAGCGGCGCGTCCACCGGATGATCGACGACGGTCTCGTCGACGAGGTGCGGGCGATCGCCACCGACCCCGGATTCTCCCGAACGGCGGCGCAGGCGCTCGGTTACAAGGAAATTCTCTCCCACCTGGCGGGTGCGGATCAGTCAGGATGAAGCGATCGAACTCGTCATCACCCGCACGCGGCAGTTCGCCGTCCGCCAGGAGCGATGGTTCCGTCGGGATCCACGCGTACGCTGGATCGACGTCGAACACGATCCGGTCGCCGACGCGGTGCCCGCGGTGATCGACACGATCACCGAACAACGCTCACGATGACGACGCTCACACTCACCAAACATCACGGTCTCGGCAACGACTTCCTCGTGCTGCTCGACGCGCCCGCCGTCGACCTCGCACCGCTGGCGAGGCGCCTGTGTGACCGCCGCCGCGGAATCGGCGCGGACGGCCTCCTCGTCGCCTCCCCGGCCGATGGCGCGGCGGTCCGGATGACGTTGTTCAACGCCGACGGCTCACGTGCCGAGATGAGCGGGAACGGCATCCGTTGTTTCGCCCAGGCCGTCGCCGCCGAACGTGGCCAACTCGATGACCTGCTCGTGCACACCGACGCCGGCGACCGCACCGTCACGATGCACACCACCGACGAGCCCGACACGATCGTCGCCACCGTCGACATGGGCGACGTGGCACGGATCGACGAGCCCGAGGGCTGGCTCTCGCTCGGCTGCCATCCCGATCGTCCGGTGATGCACCTCAGCCTGGGCAACCCGCACAGCGTGGTCGGCGTCGACGAGGTGGGCGTCGTCGACCTGCTCGACCTCGGTGGCAAGGTTCCGCAGGTGAACCTCGAGATCGTCGAACCGGGCCCCGAAGCAACGGCGATCACGATGCGCGTGCACGAACGAGGCGCCGGCATCACCGAGGCCTGCGGCACCGGAGCCTGCGCCGCCGCGTTCGCCGCCCGGGCGTGGGGGCTCGTGGCCGGCAGTGCCGACGAAGTGACGGTGCACATGGACGGTGGTACCGCCATCGTCGGTTTCGAGCCGAGCGGGCCGGCCACGTGTCGCTCACCGGCCCGGCGACGCTCGTCGCCACCGTCCAGGTGGACCTCGATGGCGAGGTGCAGGTCGCGTGACCACGCCGTACGACGAGGCACTTGCGGCAACACTGATCGACCGGACGATCCGGGAGCGGATCGTGCTCGTCGCGGTCGCCGGACCACGTGACACCGACGACGACGTCGAGGCCAGCCTCGACGAACTCGCCCTGCTCGTCGACACGGCCGGCGCCGACGAGGTCGGCCGGATGGTCCAACGGCGCGACTCGCCCGACCACACGTGGTACATCGGCAAGGGCAAGGCGGAGGAACTGAAACAGCTCTGTCTCGCCGTCGACGCCGACACGGTCGTGTTCGACAACGAACTCGCCCCGGCGCAGCAGTACAACCTGGAGAAGCTGCTCGGCCGTACGGCGATCGACCGGACCGCGGTGATCCTCGACATCTTCGGCCAGAACGCCCACACCCTGGAGGGCAAGGCCCAGGTCGAACTGGCCCTGCTCCGCTACCGGCTGCCCCGCCTCCGCCGAGGTTCCGAGGCGCGCCTGTCGCAGCAGCGCGGTGGCGTCGGTGCCCGATTCGGCGGCGGCGAGACGAAGCTGGAGACCGATCGACGGCGCATCATGCGGCGGATCAACAAGCTGGAAGCCGACCTCGTGCAGCTCGCCGAGACCCGGTCATTGCAGCGCAAGGGACGAGGCAAGAGCGGGCTCGCGTCCGTCGCCATCGTCGGCTACACGAACGCCGGCAAGTCGACGCTGCTCAACCGGCTCACCGATTCGGGCGTGCTCGTCGAGAACCGCCTGTTCGCCACGCTCGATCCGACCACACGGCGACTCGCCCTCCCCGGCGGCGAGCCGGTGCTGCTGTCCGACACCGTGGGGTTCATCAACCGTCTCCCGCACGGCCTGGTGGAGAGTTTCAAGGGCACGCTCGAGGTGGCGGCGCAGGCCGACTACCTCGTCCATGTCGTCGACTCGAGCGCCGCCGACCCCATCGCGCAGATGGACGCGGTCCGCGAAGTGCTCGACGAGATCGACGCCGCCCGCGTGCCGGAGCTGCTCGTGTTCAACAAGGTCGACCTCGCTCCGGGAGTCGCCAAGGAGCTCACGCAGGATCACCCCGGCTCGGTGTCGATCAGCGCCGTCACGGGCGAAGGCGTGGACGAGTTCCTCCGCACACTGGGCGATCGCCTCCGGCTGTTGTCGACGGTCCACGAATTGTTGATCCCGTACGACCGCGGTGACGTGCTGGCCGCCGTCCACCGCGAGGGCGAGGTCGTCTCGATCGGTGAGGGCCCCGACGTCTGGACCGTCCGGGCGCGCTTGTCCGACGCCTCCGCCGGGCGCCTCGAATCGTTCCTCGCAGCCGCAAGCGCAGCGGACTTTCCGTGAACCACGACGCGTCTGCCGGCTTCGTGCCGCCGCCCTACCCGTACGACCGCCTCGACTCGCTCGTTCCGATCGCATCGGCGCACGACGGCGGAGTCGTCGACCTCTCGATCGGCACGCCGTGCGATCCGCCCCCGCAGGCGGTCCTCGACGCACTGGCGACGAGCGGTTCGGAACGGTCGTATCCCGCCGAGCATCGGGTCGGTCGCGCTGCGCGAGGCGGCCCAGCGGTGGATGAAGCGGCGATTCGCCGTCGACATCCCGGCGGCCGACATCGGGGCGACGGTCGGCACCAAGGAGTTCGTCGTCACGCTGCCGCAGTGGATGAGCTTGCGGACGCCGTCGCGCGACACGGTGCTGTACCCCGCGGTGTCGTACCCCTCGTACGCGATGGGCGCCGACCTCGCCGCTGCCGTGCGGTGCCGGTGCCGTCACGACCCGATGGGCGCCTCGACCTCGCGGCGATCTCGCGCCGACGATGCGTCGCGAGCCCTGCTGCTGTGGGTGAACAGCCCGAGCAATCCGACCGGCGACCTCGACGATCTCGACGCCGCCGCCGACTGGGGGCGCACGCACGGGGTGCCGGTGTTCTCCGACGAGTGCTACGTCGAGTTCACCTGGTCGGGCCGAGGCCGCACGATCCTCGAGCGCGGAACCGACTGGCGTGGTGGCGGTCCACTCGTTGTCGAAGCGTTCGAACCTCGCGGGGCTGCGGGTGGGTTTCTACGCCGGCGACGCCGAACTCGTCCACTACCTGCAGGAGATCCGCAAGCACGTCGGGATGATGGTGCCCGGCCCGGCCCAGGCCGCCGGCGTGGCGGCGCTCGACGACGATGCGCACGTCGAGGTGCAGCGCGAGCGGTACCGACTCGCGCCTCGTGCGGATGGCCGAGGTGCTCGGCGAACTGGTCGGGCACGCCGGTGACGCTGCCCGCCGGAGCGTTCTACCTGTGGATCCCGACCGACGATGGGTGGGGTTTCGCCGAGCGACTCGCCGTCGACGGGGGAGCGCTCGTGAGCCCGGGCGAGTTCTATGGTGACGACGGGCGGCCCTTCGTGCGGGTCGCGGTCGTCCAACCCGATGATCGGATCGAACTCGTGGAGCGACGGCTGCGCGCGGCGGGTGGCTTGAGCACGAAATCACGAGAGGTGGCACATGAGTAGCGGGAAACGTCGCGGGCGGCTGATCGCCGGGATCGTGGTGCTGGTCGCCGGCATCGTCGGTGCGCTCGGGCTGTGGCTGGGCGCGAACGCCCGTCTCGACGCCGCGGTCGACGGCCTCGCCCGTGGCCCGGTCGGCTGCGACACCGTGCTCGACTTCGACGACACCGGCGACTACGTCGTGTTCATCGAGACGAAGGGTTCGCTCGACGTCAGCCGCGGCGACTGCGCCGCCGACGCGTCGGTCGACTGGGCGGGCGATGAACTCCCCGCCGCGACCGTGACACTCTCCAACCCGGACGGCGACGCGGTCGAGATCACGTCCGACGACGGGATCGACTACGACACCGGGGGATCGCAGGGCTCGTCGATCGGCACGGTGACCATCGAACAGGCCGGCGACCACCTGTTGCGTGTCGAGTCGGACGACGAGGGCTTCTACGTCAGCATCGGCCACAACCCGAACGACGGCGTGGCGCTCATGCGCATCGGTGCCCTGGCACTGCTGGTGGCGGGCATCGTCGTGGGCGTGGCGCTGATCATGACGGGGCGCCGTCGGGGTGACACCACGGCTCCGGCACCGGCCGCCAGCATGGGTGCCGACCGCGGCTGCTCCAGGCTGGCCGCAGAGTCCGCCGGGGTTCCCCGCCCCACCACCGACGACCGGTGTGACCGGGGTGGTGGTTCCGCCGAACGCGCCACCCGTGCAGCGGCCGGGGGCACCGCTGCCGCTGCCGCCTCTGCCGTCTCGGCCGACCTCGGAAGAACCGACCCGCTGGGGGCCGCCGGGGAAGTGAGCCGCGGGGCCGTCAGTAGCGGCGCATGACCGTGACGACCTTGCCGTAGATCTCGACCAGATCGGCGCTGAACGTCATCGGTTCCATCGTGGAGTTCGCCGGCGTGAGCGTGACGTCGGCTCCGGATCGGCTGTAGGTCTTGATCGTCGCCTCACCATCGGGGATTCCGGCGACCACGATGTCGCCGTTGTGCGGATTGGTGATCTGCGTGGCGACGACGAAGTCGCCGTCGAGGATGCCGAGTTCGATCATCGAGTCACCGCGGACCCGCAACATGAACAACTCGCCGTCGCCGGTGAAGTCGACCGGCACGGGCAGCAGCTCTTCGACGTTCTCCTCGGCGAGCACCCCGACGCCGGCGGCGACATCGCCGAGGAGCGGCACGTGGCGTACCGGCCGGCGCTCCATGACGGCGCCGCTGTTGGTGTCGTAGCGCACTTCGATCGCCCGCGGCTTGGTCGGGTCGCGGCGCAGATAACCGAGTCGCTGCAGCGTGTTGAGGTGGCTGTGCACCGTCGACGGCGACGTGAGGCCGACCGCATCGCCGATCTCACGCACCGAGGGCGGATAACCCCGCTCGCGGATCTGCTGCTCGATGTACTCGAGGATGCTGCGCTGCCGCGTACTGATCGGAGGGGCCATGGCGAACAGTGTACGGATTGCGTCCGTCCAGGTCAAACATCTGTACGGAACACATGTACGGAAAATGTCCGCTTCGGGTTGACGACACCGCTCGAACGCGCTTGACTGTCGAACAGACGTGCGTCGAACATACGATCGAAGCACGTCGAGCTGTTCGGACATTTCGTTCGCCGTCGATGTTGGGAGTTCCGGTGAGTCAGTCGATGTATCGGTCATCAGTCGAGTTCTTCCCGTCGGTCCCCCGGCCGGCTCAGTTCGTCGATGCGGTCGGACCCGCCGCCGGCATCGCCCGGACGGGGCCGTCATCGCCGAACTATGCGCTGCGGCGGACGGGCGCCGTCGTCGCCGCCCTCGGCGCCGTGGCGTTGCTCGTCGGGATCATCATTCTGCTGGCCGGCCCTGGGGGGCGACCTGCCTCCGCCTTCCAGGCCGAGCCAGCATTCTCGTCAACGGCGACGGTGCACGTGGCCCGAGCCGGCGACTCGCTCTGGTCGATCGCCCAGGCCAACCACGGCGACGTGTCGATCGATCGGTACGTCGACGCGTTGATCGACCTCAACGGCGGCACGGCCATCGCCGTCGGCCAGGCCGTGCGCCTGCCATGACGCTGGGGTAGCTCGCGGGTGATCGCGCGGTGGGGGTATCGTGCTCGTGTGCAATGCCCCGTGTGTCACGCCGACGACACCAAGGTCGTCGACTCCCGGGTCGCGGAGGAGGCAACGGCCATCCGCCGCCGGCGGCAGTGCCTGTCGTGTGCCCACCGCTTCACCACCTTCGAACGGGTCGATCACGCCGCGCTCACGGTCGTCAAGTCCCATGGCGGGCGCGAGCCGTTCGATCGCAAGAAGCTGATCGCCGGACTCTCCGCCGCCACGACGGGACGCTCGGTGACCGCCGAGCAGCTCGACGCGCTGGCCTGCCGGGTCGAGGAGTCGGCGCGACTGCAGGGCTCGGAAGTGTCGAGCGCCAACATCGGCATCGCCGTGCTCGACGAGCTGCGCACGCTCGACGAGGTGGCCTACGTCCGCTTCGCCAGCGTGTACAAGGACTTCGACGCGGCGTCGGACTTCCATCGCGAGCTGGAGCTGCTGCGCAAGTCAGCGGTCGTCGCGCCGCTTTCGTAGCCAGCGGCTGAAGAGGAACGACTCGTCGTCGATCACGAGCTGGCTCAGCTCGAACGAGTGCGCGTGGACGTCGGCCCCGGCCGCCATCCGGGCGCCGGCGCCGCCCACGACGAGCGGTGACGTCGTGATGTTGATCTCGTCGACGAGGTCGCGGGCGAACAGCGCGCCGTTCAGGCTCGGCCCGCCCTCGCACTGCACGACGCGCGGTTCGTCACCCACCGTCCCCAGGGCGGACAACGCCGCGACAAGGTCGACCGCGTCGTCGCCCGCCCGCACGGCGTCGACCGAAGCAGGGATCGCGGCGGTCGTGGTGGTGATGAGGAAACCCGCGCCCGACGTGAACAGCGGCCTGTCGACGTCGACCCGGCCTGATGCGGTGACGACGCCGATGCGCTGACCCGGCTTGCTCGGGGGTCCGTACCCCTCGGCCCGTGCGGTGCCGGCGCCGACGATGATGACGTCGGCGATCGAGCGGAGTTGTTTGAGGACCGCCGAGTCGTTTGCGTTCCCGAGCCCGGCCGATGCACCGTCGACGGCGGTCGAGCCATCGATCGACGCAACCATGCAGAGGCCGACCCAGGGACGATCCGTCCGCATCCCGAGCGGTGCCCGGTACGCCTCGTCGATCGTGACAGGGGCCGGAGGGCCGGGGAGCAGTCGATGCATCGAGCACCGACTATGGCACGCCCCATCGATGATCCCGGCAAGGCCGTGCCGTATTGCCCGGAGCCTGGTCACGACGGCGCGTCTGCGACGATGGGTGCATGGCCACCGCTGACCCGAGCACCCGCACCGCCTACCGGACCTGCCCCCTGTGCGAGGCAGGGTGCGGTCTGGAGATCACCGTACGGACCAGCGACGATGGTTCTGAAGCGGTGCAGCGCATCCGCGGTGATCGCGACGACGTGTTCTCGCACGGCTTCATCTGCCCGAAGGGGTCGACGCTGAAGCAGCTGCACGACGATCCCGATCGTCTGCGGCGGCCGATGATCCGGCGCGACGGCCGGCACGTGGAGGCCACGTGGGCCGAGGCGTGGGCGGCCATCGAGCAGGGCCTCGGTGCGACGATCGCCCGCCACGGGCGCGAGTCGATCGGGATCTACGTCGGCAACCCGACGGCCCACAGCCTGTCGGGGATGCTGTACTCGCGAGCGCTGCTGGTCGGGGTCGGCACACGCCAACGGTTCAGCGCGTCGACCGTCGATCAGATGCCCCGCCAGGTCGCGTCCGGCTACGTGTTCGGTTCGCCGTTGGCCGTGCCCGTCCCCGACCTCGACCGCACCGACCACCTCGTGCTGCTCGGGGCCAACCCGTACGCCTCGAACGGCAGCATGTGCACCGCACCCGACTTTCCCGGCCGCATCGAGGCCATCCGGGCGCGGGGCGGCAAGGTCGTGGTGGTCGACCCCCGCCGGTCGAAGACCGCTGAGGAGGCCGACGAGTGGGTGTCGATCCGTCCGGGATCCGACGCCTTGCTGCTGGCCGCGATCGCCAACGTGCTGGCCACCGACGGGCAGGGCGACCCTGGCGAGCACGTCGAGCGACATCTCGCCGGTCTCGACGAGTTCGTCGCCGCGATCGCACCGTTCACGCCCGAGCGGGTGGCGGTGGCGACCGGCGTCGGTCCGGACACGATTCGCCGGATGGCCGGCGAGATCGCCTCGGCGCCCACCGCTGCGGTGTACGGACGCATCGGCACCACCACGACCGAGTTCGGGTCGACCGCGTCGTGGCTGGTCGACGCCGTCAACATCCTGAGCGGCAACCTCGATCGTCCGGGTGGGGTGATGTTCTCGACCCCCGTGGCCGGCGGGCCGACGACCAACGGGACGCCAGGTACCGGCCGCGGCTTCACGGTGGGCCGCGGCCATTCGCGGGTCAGCAAGCACCCGGAGGTCATGGGGGAGTACCCGGTGGCGGCGCTGGCGGAGGAGATCCTCGAACCGGGCGACGGCCAGATCCGGGCGTTCATCACGTTGGCGGGCAACCCGGTGCTGTCCACACCGAACAGCGCCCAGCTCGATGCCGCCCTCGACGATGTCGAGTTCATGGTGAGCATCGACATGTACCTCAACGAGACCACCCGGCACGCCGATGTGATCCTGCCGCCGCCGTCGCAGCTGCAACGCCCGCACTACGACGTGTCGCTCCTGCAACTCGCGATCCGCAACGTGGCCAACTATTCCGAGGCGGTCCTGCCACTCGACGACGACCAGCCCGACGAGTGGGAGATCATCGCCAAGGTGGCGTCGATCGCGCAGGGCCGCGGAGCCGACGCTGATCCGGCCGAGGTCGACGAGGCGATGATCGTCGAGATGATCGAACGAGCTACCAAGAGCGCGCACTCCAATGTGTCCGGGCGGAACGCCGACGAACTGCTCGCGGAACTCGACGCGTCGGGCCGGCGTGGCCCGGCGCGCCTCGTCGATGCCATGCTCCGTACGGGCCCGTTCGGCGACGCATTCGGCTCGAACCCGGACGGAACCTCGCTCGACGACCTGCTCGAACATCCCCACGGCCGCGACTTCGGCGCCCTCGTCGAACGGCTGCCGGGGGTGCTGCGTACGCCGAGCGGCAAGATCGAGCTGGCGCCGGAGGTCCTGATCGCCGACCTCGATCGGCTGGAGGCGGGGATCGACGAACTCGAATCGCGCGGGCTCGTGCTCGTCGGACGCCGTGACCTGCGCAGCAACAACTCGTGGATGCACAACATCGAGGTGCTGGTGAAGGGCAAGCCGCGCTGCACGCTCCACGTCCATCCCGACGACGCCGCGCACCTCGGCCTCGCCGACGGGCGCCCGGCATCGATCACGTCACGGGTCGGCTCGGTCACCGCGCCGGTCGAGGTGACCGATTCGATCCGGCCCGGCGTCGTCAGCCTCCCGCACGGATGGGGCCACGACGTGGCGGGCACGTCGTTGCGGGTGGCGTCCGAGCACGCCGGCGTGAACTCGAACATCCTCTCCGACCATGCGGCGCTCGACCCGCTGTCGGGCACGTCGGTCCTCAACGGGATCCCGGTGACCGTCATTGCGGGGTGACGGTTCGAGGACGTCGGACGATTGCGGATGAGTGCCATTCGTGACGCTCCTGTTGCATTCCGTTCACCTTCCACACGGAAATTCACAGGGTTGTACCCCTTTCGCCACACAGGGGACAGTTCCTAAGGTGGCCCTCTGCCGGCTGCGGCACCGATCACGGACAAGACGGCGGGCGCCGAATTCGTTCGACCACGTCGACGGCGCCTGCTTGGGGAGCGAACCCTGTACCTGTGTGACGATGCCGCAGTCGGCCGTGTGATCGGCACGACACGGCTGTAGTTTGAGTGTCTCGTTCGACGCCTTCGACCGGCCGTTCGAGTCCACTCCCGAGTCCACTTTTCCGAGGAGGGTTGACCATGTCGATCGCATCCGAGCGAACGGCCGGCGCCGCGATCGGCCTGCGGCGGTTGTTCACGTCACCGGGCGTCCACCCCTACGACGAGATCGTGTGGGAACGGCGCGACGCCCGCATCGCCCATTGGCAGACCGGCGCGATCGCGTTCGAACAACGAGACGTGGAGTTCCCGGCGTCCTGGTCGCAGAACGCGACGAACATCGTCGCCCAGAAGTACTTCCGGGGCACGGTCGGCACGCCCGGGCGGGAGACGTCGCTGCGCAGGTCGTCGATCGCATCGTCGACACGATCACGCAGTGGGGCGTCGACGGCGACTACTTCGCCGACCAGGCGGAAGCCGACGCGTTCTCCGCCGAGCTGAAGTACATCCTCGTCACGCAGCGGGCCGCGTTCAACAGCCCGGTGTGGTTCAACATCGGCGTCGACGGCGTGCCGCAACAGGCGAGCGCGTGCTTCATCCTCGCCGTCGACGACGACGATGAACTCGATCCTCAACTGGTACCGCGAGGAGGGGATCATCTTCAAGGGCGGGTCGGGCGCCGGCGTCAATCTCTCGCGCATCCGATCGTCGAAGGAACTCCTGAACGGCGGCGGAACGGCGTCCGGGCCGGTGAGCTTCATGCGCGGTGCCGATGCGTCGGCGGGCACGATCAAGTCGGGCGGCAAGACCCGGCGGGCGGCGAAGATGGTGATCCTCGACGCCGACCATCCCGACATCGAGGAGTTCATCTGGTGCAAGGCGATCGAGGAGCGCAAGGCGCGGGTCCTGCGTGACGCCGGTTTCGACATGGACCTCGACGGCGCCGACTCGTTCTCGGTCCAGTACCAGAACGCCAACAACTCGGTGCGGGTCACCGACGAGTTCATGCAGGCCGTCGTCGACGACGCCGACTGGAACCTCACCGCGGTCACCACCGGCGAGGTGCTCGAGACCGTCCGCGCCCGTGATCTGTGGCGGCAGATGGCCGAAGCGGCGTGGGAGTGTGCCGATCCCGGCCTCCAGTTCGACACCACGATCAACCGCTGGCACACCGTCCCCAAGCACGGCCGGATCACGGCCAGTAACCCGTGCTTCACCGGCGATGCACTCGTCCACACCGACAAGGGCCTGATCCGGTTCGACGAACTGTTCGCCCGGGCGAACACCGGCGAGGAGTTCCGAGTCTGGACGCACGACGCCACGAGCCCCGATGCTCCGGCACGTGCCGTGACGCTCACATCCCCCGAAGCGTTCATGATCACCGGCAAGAACCCGGTGCAACGACTGCGGTTCGACAACGGGATGGAACTGCGGTGTACGCCGTCGCACCGCTTGTTCACCAAGAACCGGGGCTATGTCGAGGCAGCAGATCTGACCCCAGACGATCGAGTGATGTCGCTCGACCTGCCGGCGCCGGCAACCGAGGCGGACTGGTCGATCCCGGTCGCGAGCAGCTGGGAGCGCGACAAGGGCGAACGCGACGATCCGCTGTATCTGCCCGAGGTGTGGACCGAGGACTTCGCCCACTACGTCGGCTGGCTGATCGGCGACGGCACGACCAGCGGACAGACCACCGCCACCGTGTACGGCTCGGCCGACGATCGCACCGAGATCCTTCCGTGGCACCAGGAGCTCGTCGAGCAGATCAACGGAGGGCGTCCGCTGAAGGTGAGCGAGCAGGCGAACGGCACCGCGCAGCTTCGGCTGAGCCGGAAGTCGTTCAAGCGCTATCTCGAATCACTCGGGGTCGCCTCGGTGACCGGCGAGCACAAGCGGGTTCCCTGGTCGATCGAACAGGCGCCACCGGAAGTCGTGGCCGCGTTTCTGCGTGGACTGTTCGATGCTGACGGCTGTGTCGTGAACCAGGTCGCCAAGGGCACGGCGTACGTCGGGCTCGGTTCGATCTCGATCGAACTCCTGCGTGGCGCCCAGCGACATGCTGTCGACGTTCGGGATCTCGTCGCACATCTACAACGTGCGCAAGGCCGGCGAGAGCACGTTCCGGTACTCGGGCAAGGACGGTGTCGAACGGCGCTACCAACACCGGGCGAGCTACGACCTGCGGATCACCGGGAAGAGCGTCGAGCGATTCGCCGCATCGGTCGGGTTCATGCTGTCTCGGAAGCGCGACAAGCTGTCGAAGCTGGTGTTCGAGCGTCCGAAGGGCTTCTACGACGTCGACACGACGGTGCGGCTCGTCGACCGTACCGACGAAGGCATCGAGCTCACGTACAACCTGTCCGAGCCTCGGAACCACTCGTACGTGGTGAACGGCATCGTGGTGCGCAACTGCTCGGAGTACCTGTCAGCTCGACAACTCGGCGTGCAATCTGGCGTCGATCAACCTGCTGCAGTATCTCGACGACGACGGCACGTTCGACGTCGGCGCCTTCACGCACACGGTCGACGTCGTGTTCACCGCGCAGGAGATCCTGGTCGGCCGTGCCGACTACCCGACCGAGAAGATCGGTGACGACCACCCGCGCGTTCCGTCAGCTCGGCATGGGCTACGCCAACCTCGGGGCGATGCTGATGGCCCTCGGACTCCCGTACGACTCCGACGAGGGGCGAGCATGGGCGGCCGAGATCACGTCGCTGATGACCGGCACGGCGTACGGCACGAGCGCCCGGATGGCGGCGCGGGTCGGCGCCGTTCGACGGATATGCCGACAACGCCGAGTCGATGCTGCGAGTGCTCGGCATGCACCGCGATGCCAGCCGGGAGATCTCCGAGGCCGACGGCGTTCCTGCCGAGCTGGTGACGGCCAGCCGCGCGGCGTGGGACACCACGCTCGACGCGGCGCGCGAGCACGGCGTGCGCAACAGCCAGGCCGTGGTCATCGCACCCACCGGCACGATCGGGCTGGCGATGGACTGCGACACGACCGGCATCGAGCCCGACCTGGCGCTCGTCAAGACGAAGAAGCTCGTCGGCGGCGGCACGATGTCGATCGTCAACCAGACGATCCCGCGGGCGCTGCGCCGGCTCGGGTACACCCCCGACCAGGTCGACGACATCGTCGCCTACGTCGACGAGCACATGTCGGTGATCGGCGCGCCGCACCTCGCACCCGAGCACGTTGCGGTGTTCGCCTGCTCGATGGGCGACAACACCATCCACTACGAGGGTCACGTGCGGATGATGGCGGCCGTCCAGCCGTTCGTCAGCGGGGCGATCTCCAAGACGATCAACATGCCCGCCGACGCCAGCGTCGACGACGTCGCCGACCTGCATCAGCTGAGCTGGGAGTTGGGCCTCAAGTCGGTGGCGATCTATCGCGACAACTCCAAGGTCGGCCAGCCGCTGTCCACGTCGAAGGTGACCGCCACGTCGCACGGTGCGGCTGCGATCGTCGAGACGGTCGGTGATGACGGGGTGGTCGAGCGGATCATCGAGCGGGTGATCCACGAGCCGGTGCGTCAGAAGCTGCCACGCACGCGGCGTGGCAAGACGTTCGAGTTCCGCGTCGCCGACTGCAAGGGCTTCGCCACGATCGGCGAGTACGACGACGGCCAGCCGGGCGAGATCTTCCTCACCGTGTCGAAGCAGGGTTCCACGATGGCCGGCGTGATGGACGCGTTCGCCAAGTCGGTCAGCTACGGGCTCCAGTACGGGGTGCCGCTGCGGGCCTTCGTCGAGGCGTTCACCAACATGCGCTTCGAGCCCGCCGGCATGACCGACGATCCCGACCTGCGGTTCGCGTCGTCGATCATGGACTACCTGTTCCGCCGGCTGGCGCTCGAGTACATGACCTACGACGAGCGGGCCGAACTCGGCATCTTCTCGGTGAACGAGCGGCTGCAGCCGACGCTGCCGGGCGTCGAGGAGGCCGTCACGGTCACCAGCCAGGGCTCCGAGATGCCTTCCGACCCCAAGTCGGTGCCCTCCGCGGGCGAGCTCTCCACGCAGATGCAGCTCGGCCTCACGCTTGCCACCCCCGTGGACAACACGGCCGCGAGCGGCATCGTCCGGCCCGTCGACGACGGCGCTCCGATGTGCATGCAGTGCGGCGTGGCGATGATCCGCTCCGGCAGCTGCCACGCCTGCCCGAGCTGCGGCAACACCAGCGGCTGCAGCTGAGGCAGCAGGGGAGGGAAGGAGGCGTGTGGTGGCCGCGGTGATCGATCACGCCCGGCAGACACCGTTCTCCGACCCGGGGCGCCATGCGGCGGGCTTCGCCGAGTTACCGGTCGATCCGGAGGCGCTGTCGGCGGTGTCGCGCAACGTGATCGTCCACTACCGGGCGTCGGGCGAGGTCCTCCCGGCGGAGACTCGTGACGACATCAACGCCCGCTGGTTGGAGGCCATCGTCGACCTCGACCAGGCTCGCCATCCACGGCCGCTGACCGAGCCTCGCCCCGTCACGGAGCGGGTCCAGGGCTGCTGTCGCGACCACACGTTGTTCTGCGTCGGAGCACTGCGTGCCCACGGAGTGCCCGCCCGTTCCCGCGTCGGGTTCGCCGGCTACTTCGTCGATGGTTGGCATCACGATCACGTCGTCGTCGAAGCATGGCTCGACGGACGTTGGCGGCGATTCGATGCCGAGCTGGACGACGGCCGACCGGCCCTGCCGACGCCGATGGACATCGGACACTGCGACGCCGGGAGCACCGGTTTCGTCACGGCTGCACAGGTGTGGGACGGCTACCGGCGCGGTCAGCTCGATCCCGAGTCGTATGGTGTCGATCCGACGGTGCCCGGCCTTCGTGGTGCCCGCTTCGTGTTCGACGAGGTCATCCACGAGGTCGCCCACCGATTCGGCGACGAGCTGCTGCTGTGGGATGCGTGGGGCCGCATCGGCGAGCCGGGGGCGCCGGTGAGCGAGGCCGACGCCGACTGGATGGACGCCATCGCCGCGCTGCTGCTCGCCGCCGACGCCGGCGATGAGGCCGCCGAGCGCGCCCTGCTCGAGCAGTACCGCGCCGACGACGGGCTGCACCCGGGTCCGATCGTCACGCAAGCCAGCCCGTACGGCGACCCGCCGGTGGCCATCCCCCTGGCCGAGCGAACGGTTCGATCCCGCCCTTGAGAAGGCGTTTGCGTCGGGAAATTCGAGGGACGTGTCCCGGAAATTCCGACGCAAACGAGGAATGTTGCCCGACCTGTTCGTCGCTGGCGACTACGCCGGCACTCCGGTCATCGACGCGATGATGTCGTCGAGCACGACCTGTCCCGGCTGTGGCGGAGCGGGACTGCTCTGCAGGTTGCGCATCATGTCGAAGGCCTGGGCGACATGTGTCGCCTCGATCGTCGGTGCGTGTGCCCCGGCGATCGCCCTCGGCTGCAGCGCTTCGATCTTGCGGCACTCGGCGGCGAACTTGCCCGGGTCGAGCATGGACAGCCAAGGGCTGTTCCAGTGCTGGAAGGCCACGAACCCTGCGGCCCACGCCTGCGGATCGAGGTCGTCGACGAACTCGGCGCCCGCGTGCGACGGGAGTCGCATAGCAATCGGACGCCCAGTAGACCGACGTCGACGAGTCGAACAACCCGCGGGTCGTCGGCGAGTCGTACAGCGGTGGACGCACGGCGAGCAAGGTGCGGTCGCCGGCGTCGAACGTCTCGCCGTCGCCGACCCAGCGCCACCGGAACGGCGCGATGTCGCCGAGTTCGGTGCCCATGCGTTCACACATGAACCAGTTGGCGACGAGCGTCGCGTTCGGGCAGGCGCGCATCACCTCGACGACGTTGCCGTAGTGGTCGACGTCGTCATGGCTGAGGAAGACCCAGCGGACGTCCTCGGGCTCGACGATCGAGAACAGGTCCTCGAGGTACTGCGTGCGGTTCCACGGGCAGCCCGTGTCGACGACGATCGGTTCCGCGCCGCGGATCACCATCGCGTTCATGTGGACGGCCTGCGGCGCCACCCCCTCGCCGAGGGTGGCCTGGATGACCCAGGTGTCCGCCGGCGATCTCGACCGGGTGGTATCGGGGCGGCGCCGCTGGGAGCATCTCGGGTGTGAACGGTGGTTCGGTGATGACTGCTGAGTTGTGCATGACGTCGACAGTGCGACTTCGACGCTGTTCGTCGCCATCCCGCCGATCCGGGGACTCTGGGTGTGCAGCCGCTGAGTCGGCGGACCCCCCACAAGTGTGGGATGGCAGTCGGCGGCGAGATCACCGATACTGGGCGGGTGGCGAGCGCCCTGACGATCCGTCGAGTCCGAGGGGACCTCGAGGTCTTGGCGACCGCCGGGCTCGACACCGCCACGTTCGTCGAGGAGTTCCTCGAATCACTGAGCCGGGCCGTACCGCATGTCGCCGCGTGCGTCGCCACGCTCGATCCCGCCACCCACCTGCTCACGGGCACCTACAAGTTCGGCGATCTGCAGGGCAACGACGATCATGACGTCGACGTGGGCGCAGCTCGAGTACGGCGATCCGGACGGGACGTCGTTCATCGAGCTGATGGAGCAGAACGTCACCGCGTGGTCGACCCTGCAGACGACCGATCCGGGGCCGCGAAGACTGATGCGGACACGCGACTTCATCACGCCGACGTATGGCTACAGCGACGAACTCCGCGTGGTGGCCCGGCAGGGCTCGGTCGGTTGGGGAGCGCTGGCGCTGTTCCGCGGTGGGGACGAGGCACGGTTCACCGCGGCCGAAGCGGAGTTCGTGGGCTCGCTGTCGAGCGACGTTCGCGGCCGGACTGCGTTCCGGGCTCCTCGTGCGGCTCGTCGGCCGTGAAGCGAGCGACCCGTCGAACGGACCGGCGGTCGTGATCGTCGGCGCGGACGGGCGTCCGAAGCAACTCAGCGTCGGCGCCGAAGCTCTCCTGCGGGAGATGTCACGGGAACGCAACCACGCCGTCCGCCGATGGGACGATCGCCGGCCTCGTGGCCGGGGCGCGTCGGTACTCCGCCGGCGTGACGTCGATCCTTCCGCGCACGCGGGTGCGCGTGCACAGCGGCCGCTGGCTCGTCCTCCACGCGTCGCCACTGGCCGGTGCGAATGGTGACTCCGGCGACGTCGTCGTGACGATCGAGGAGGCGCGTCCGCCGGAGATCGTGCCGCTGATCGTGGCCGCGTTCGAGCTCACGGCCCGCGAGCGCGACGTGACCCAGCTCGTGGTGCAAGGTGTCGAGACGAAGCAGATCGCCGAGGCGCTGCACATGTGCGATACACCGTCAGGATTGAATCCGCCCTCCGAAATCCCGACGCAAACGGGGATTGTGGGGCCCGGTCGCTCAGTAGTGGCGGAGTTCGACGACGGTGCCGTCGGGATCGCGCACGTAGAGCGAGGTGCCGTTGCCGCGCGCGCCGTACCGCGTGTCGGGTCCGTCGAGCACATCGAATGCGCCCGACGCGGCCACCACCGCGAGGTCGGTGGGCTCGATGACCACGCAGAAGTGGTCGAGCCGGCCGTCGATCGGCTCACCCGACGACGAGATCGATGATCGTCCCGTCGTTGATCCGCACCGATGGAAACGGCGCCTCGCCCCGACGCCACTCGTCCAATCGGACCGGATGCGAGCCCGAGCACGTCGGTGTACCAGGCGAGCGTCCGCTCGACGTCGGCGCAGCGGAGCACGATGTGGTCGAGTTCGCTCACCCGGATCGCCGGTTCCATCGCGATGTTCTACTCCAGACAACTCGTTTGCGTCGGGATTTCTGCGGACCGGTCCGCAGAAATCCCGACGCAAACGATGCGAGTTGGGCCGTCAGCCCGGGTTGCTCGGATGCGGGGTGCTGGAGTGTGCGAACATATGTTCGATGTCGGTCGAACAGGCGCAGCTCGAGGGGCTCGATGCGACTGCCGGCCGGCGGCCGCGGCGGGAGCGAATCGTCGGGAAGCGATCGGAGGCGACGATCCTGCATGCCGACCTCGATTCGTTCTACGCCTCCGTCGAGCAGCGTGACGACCCGTCGCTGCGGGGCAAGCCGATCACGGTCGGCGGTGGCGTGGTGCTGGCGGCGAGCTACGAGGCGAAGCGCTTCGGTGTGCGCGCGGCCATGTCCGGCGGTGAGGCGCGCCGCCTGTGCCCGAACCTGATCGACGTGCCGGCTCGCTTCGACGCCTACGTCGAGGCGAGCAAGGCGGTGTACGCGATCTTCGACGACACCACACCGATCGTCGAGCCGATGTCGATCGACGAGGCGTTCCTCGACGTCGCGCGGACTGTGGCGTCTGGTGGGCACACCCCGGGTCATCGCGGAACGGCTCCGCCAGCGTGTCGCCGACGAGGTGGGTCTGCCGATCACCGTGGGCGTCGCCCGGACGAAGTTCCTCGCCAAGGTGGCGAGCGGTGTCGGCAAGCCCGACGGCCTCCTCGTGGTCGAACCCGAAGGCGAGCTGGCGTTCCTGCATCCGCTACCGGTCGAACGGCTGTGGGGAGTCGGGCTCATCACCGCCACGAAGCTGAACGGCCGCGGCGTGTACACCGTCGGCGAGGTGGCAGCGATGGACGAGCGGGCGCTCACCGCGATCGTCGGTCGGAACGCCGGCTCGCGTCTCCACGCCTTGGCCCACAATCGCGATCCCCGCCGAGTGGAGGGCGGACGGCGGCGGGGATCGATCGGCTCGCAGCAGGCCTTGGGCCGCCGACGTCGCTCCCGCGATGACCTCGAAGTCGTCCTGCGGCGGCTCGTCGATCGGGTGACCGGGCGGATGCGCAAGGCCGGTCGTGTCGGCCGCACCGTGACGCTGCGGTTCCGGTTCGACGACTTCACACGGGCGACGAGGTCGCACTCCCTGCCCGACGCCACGTCGTCGACCGCGGTCGTGGTCGCCACCGCGCGTGGGCTGTTCGAGGCGAACTGGGAGCTGATCGAGGCGCGGGGACTCACGCTGCTCGGTCTGTCGGTCGCCAATCTGCACGATGAGGACGCCGTGCAACTGACCCTGCCGTTCGCCCGGTCCGATGCCGACCGCCTCGACGAGGTGGTCGACGCGGTGCGCGGCCGCTTCGGCGGAACGTCCCTGGTCCGTGCGGCGACGATGCGTGGCAACCCTGGCCTGACCATGCCGATGCTCCCCGACTGAGGCGTCTCTGCACCCTGCGCCTGCCACCGTGGGCGTACGGTGGGACCATGACCGACGAGCCGGGGGACATCCTCGAGATCGACGACGACGAACTGGCCGAGTTGGCGCTGGCCGCCGACCCGGACGTCGACCTCGATGCCGACGCGGTGCCCTTCGTCCCGGATCAGGCCGGCGGCGCCGAGCTCCTGCCGTCGTGGTACATGCCGGTGCCGCGCAGCTTTCGCCGGACCCCCGCCCGCACGGTGGCCGCCGTGTCGTTCATCGTGGCGCTCGTCGCACTGAACGGCGCCGGCCTGTGCGTCACCTACGGCCTGCCCGAGATCGCCTGGTAGCCGCGTTCAGCCCGCTGTTTCAACCCGCGATGGGCGGGACCGGTCGGCCCCACTCGCACGGATCGTTCCATCGATCGATCGTGCGGCTCTCGCGCTCCCAGCCGAGCACCGACAGCGACGTCGTGTCGAGCGTGAACCGGCGACCCTCCACCGCCGGAAGTTCGAGCCACCGTGCGGCGAGGATGCGCAGGAAATGGGAGTGGGCGACGAGTGCCGTCGCACCGTCGAGGCCGAGCACCCGGTCGATCACCCGGTCCGCCCGAGCGCCCACCTCGTCCACGGTTTCGCCGCCGACCATCGGATGGGTCCACACCGACCAGCCCGGCACGGTCCGGCGGATCTCGTCGGTGGTCCGGCCTTCGTAGTCGCCGTAGTCCCACTCGACCAGGTCGTCGTCGCGGACCGGATCGAGGCCGCCGAGTTGCGCCGTCTCCCACGCCCGGCTCAGCGGACTGGCGAAGCACCGGCGGATGGCGAACGTCCGGAGCGCCCCGGCGATCGCCCGGGCATCGTCGCGTCCGTCGTCGGTGAGGGGGACATCGGTGCGCCCCGTGTGCTTGCGCTCGACGCTCCACTCCGTCTCACCGTGGCGGACGAGGATCAACTGGGCGGGGTCCGGCATCGATCCAGAGTGTGCACGATCGCGACGGATGTTCCCGCCACCGAACACGTGTGCGATCGGCGTTCCGGTCGCTATGGTCACAGCGATGGCGATCTCGTGTGCGTACTGCGGGGGTGAACACGACTCGCCCGCGCAGATCCGGCAGTGCTGGAACGATGGCGGGCGACCCGACGTCGGCGTCGATCGTGCCGATGCGACGACCGACGTCGAGGCGTACCAGCCGGTCGAAACCCGTACCGCCCCGGCGCGTTCGGCCCCTGAGCCGCGCCGTCAGGTCGCCGCGCCCGCGGCGTTCCCGCGTGGCGTTGCTGCCGCGCAGGCCGGGCCCGACGTCCTGGGCCGGCACGCCCTCGTGCCGCCGGGTCGGGTGGCACCGGCGCCGTGGGACGCGGCCGAGCGCATCCGCATCACCGCGTCGACACTCGCCGCTCCGGCCGAGGCTTGCGACCGGCTCCGGCGAGCGGCGAACGACCGGGAGCGCTTGGTGCTCGAACTCGACGCCGACTTCGAGCAGCCGCCGTCGTCGGCAACCAGCGAGGCGCCGTTCGATCTCGGCCCGCGCTTCGGTTTCGAGCTCGACGAACTCCATCACCTCGTGTGGTCGAACACCGTCGACCTGCGCGATCCCGACCGCCCGACCTGGATCGGGCTCGATCTGGCGGTCGCCGCCGGCGCGAACGCGGGTTCCGCCGGCGCGCCTGGTGACGTCGTGCTCCCCGACGGCACACCGATCTGGATCGACGCGGGCCCGTTCCGCCACAGCGAACCCATCGACGGTGTCGCCGTGCTGCACACGGTGGCGATCGAGCAGCGATCGTTCGCCCTCCCCGGTGCCAACCGGTCGGCCGCGGACCTCGCCCCGGATCAACTCGCCGCAGTGACCCACCCGGGTGGCTCCGCCCGCATCATCGCTCCCGCCGGATCTGGCAAGACCCGCGTGCTCACCGAGCGTGCGCGCCACCTCCTCAAGCAGTGGAACGTTCCGACCGGTGCGCTCAGCCTGGTGGCGTTCAACAAGCGGGCCCAGGAGGAGATGCGCGAACGGACGCCCGATCTGCCGGGCCTCCACGTCCGCACGCTGAACTCGATCGCGCTCGCCATCGTCAACGGCACGCCGCCGTTCGCGCCGCAGGCCCGTACGTGGCGAACGATCGACGAACCCGATGTGCGTCGGATCATCGGCGATCTCGTGTCGTTCCCGAAGAAGCGCAACAGCGACCCGGTGGCTCCGTGGATCGAGGCCCTGAGCCTCATCCGCCTCGGGCTGGTCGCTCCCGAACAGGCCGAGCAGCAGTACGACGGTGACGTCGACGGACTGGCCGGGGTGTGGCCGGCCTACCGGGCCCGGCTCGAGCGTCAGGGCGCCGTCGACTTCGACGACCAGATCTACCGGGCGCTGCTCGTACTGCTCACCCAACCGGCCGCTCGCCACACGGCGCAGCGGGCCTGCCGCATCATGCTCGTCGACGAGTTCCAGGACCTCACGCCGGCGCACCTCCTGCTCGTTCGGCTCCTGTCGGCGCCCGGGCGGCGCCGTGTTCGGCGTCGGCGACGACGACCAGACGATCTACGGCTACAACGGCGCCGACCCGGCGTGGCTGATCGACTTCGCCGCACTGTTCCCGGGCGCCGGCGAGCACCCGTTGGAGGTGAACTATCGCTGCCCGGCCGGCACGGTCGAGGTCGTCGACCGCCTGCTCCGGCACAACCGCCGTCGGGTGAGCAAGACGATTCGCGCCGCGTCGACCGATCCCGGTGGCTGGTCGATCGACCGCGGAGTCGATCCGGTGTCGGCCAGCCGCGCCGCAGTCGAGCGGGCGCTCGCCGACGGGGCATCGGCCGGTGACATCGCCGTGCTCGCCCGGGTCAACGCATCGCTGGCGCCGATCCAGGTGGCGTTGGCGTCGGCCCGGATCCCGATCGCCGGCGGGGTCGGGCTCGAGTTCGCCGACCGCACGGCCGTGCGCAGTGTGCTGGCGTGGCTCCGGCTGGCCGCCGCCGGCGCACGTGGCTCGTCAGCGTTCGCTCCTGACGACGTCCGCGAAGCCTTGCGCCGGCCGTCGCGGTCGTTCCATCCGCGCATCAACGACTGGATCGCCGAACAGAAGTCGGTGGTCGACCTGCACCGGCTGGCGACGCGACTCAACAACGAACGTGACAGCGATCGGCTCGTCGAGTTCGCGTCCGACGTACAGGCGTTGCAGAAGATGGTCGCCGGCGGCGCCACCACCTCCGACGTGATCATCCACCTGATCGACGAGATCGGCCTGGCCGGCTCGGTCGCCACACTCGACGCGCATCGTCGGGGCATGAATCGTGCGGCCCAGGGTGACGACCTCATGGCGGTCCGCCAACTCGCGGCATTGCACGACGACGTCGCGTCGTTCGAGTCGTGGCTGCGATCGCAGCTGGCGGTGCGACGAGCCGCCGACGGGGTGTTGCTGTCGACCGTCCATCGCGTGAAGGGCCAGGAGTGGCCGCACGTGATCGTGCACTTCGTCGACAGCGAGCAGTACCCGCACCGTCTGGCCGACGACGTGGAGGAGGAACGGCGTCTCTTCCACGTCGCGATCACGCGCTGCAGCACGCACGCCACGATCGTCACCGGGCCGCGTCCGAGCCCGTTCGTCGCGGAACTCACCGAGGAACCCTCGGAACGACGGGTCGTGTCGTCGCATCGTCCCGAACCGGCTGCGGCGCGGCGCGCGAGCCCTTCCGCGTCGACCTCCGACGACGTCGCCGCGTCGCTCGACGCCGCTGGGCTCGCCCGGTTCGAGGCGCTCAAGGAACTGCGCAACGAGTTGCGCGACGGCAAGCCCGCCTACGTGGTGTTCGACAACAAGACCCTGGTGGCGATCGCCCGGACGGTGCCGAGCACGCTCACCGAGCTGTCACGGATCTCGGGCGTCGGACCGGCCAAACTCGAACGGTACGGCGAGGCCGTCATCGCGCTCCTCGCCAAGCCGGCGTGACGTCGGCCGCCCGCCGGTTTGCCGGCAGAAGGTGAGGGTACGGTTGACCCAGTGACGGACGCCCACCACCTGCTCGAACGGCCGACGTGGCGCGGCCGGATCCACACGTGGGCCTTCGCTGCCGCCATCCCGGCGGGGATCTACCTGATCGTCATGTCGCACGCCGCCGAGGCGCGGGTGGCGGCGTCGATCTACGCCGCGTCGCTCCTGCTCCTGTTCGGCACGTCCGCCTCGTACCACCGGCTGGCGAAGTCGGTCCGGGCCCGGCGGATCATGCAGCGCCTCGATCACTCGATGATCTACGTGTTGATCGCCGGTACCTATGTGCCGATTTGCCTCGTCGTCCTCCCGCCGGCGTGGGGTATCCCCATGCTCGCCGTCGTGTGCGTCTGCGGGGCCGTGGGCATGGTCTTGAAGCTCACGTGTTTCCACCGCGCAAAGTGGCTCTCGTACGCGCTGTACCCGATCATGGGGTGGGTCGCGGTCATCGCCGCGCCCGCGTTGATCGCCCACCTGACACCGCTCCAACTCGGCCTGATCGCGGCCGGGGGCCTCGCCTACACCATCGGGTTCCCGGTGCTCCTCGTCCGCCGCCCCGACCCCTGGCCGACCGTGTTCGGCTATCACGAGGTCTGGCACGTGTTCACCGTCGTCGCCGCGGGTCTGCACTTCGCGGCGGTCACGAACGTGCTCGTCTGAGCGCAGCGAACGCCCGATGGCCCGCGCCATGTCGTTCGACCGGATCGTGGTCGTCGACTGGAGCGCCCACTCGACGCCCAAGGTCGGGGCCGATTCGATCTGGCTGGCGGTCGATGATCGAAGGTCGCTCGTGGTGGAGAACCCGGCCACGAGGGCCGATGCATCCCACCGACTGACATCGATCGTCGAAGCGGCCGTCGACTCGACGACGCTCATCGGCGTCGACTTCTCGCTCGGCTATCCCAGCGGCACCGCGCGAGCACTCGGCTGCACCGGCCGGCCGTGGCACGCCGTGTGGACGCTCCTCGCCGACTCGATCGTCGACGACGAACGCAATCGCAACAACCGCTTCGAAGTCGCGGCGGCGAGCAATGCGTCGATCGGGGACGGTCCCGGGCCGTTCTGGGGGTGCCCGCCGAGCCGACGGGTCGAGCACTGCCTGTCGAGCACCAAGCCCGAACGCACGGCCGGCCACCCGCCCGAGTGGCGGCACGTGGAATCGGTCCTGCGCAGCAACGGTCGGCGACCCTTCTCGTCGTGGCAGTTGCTCGGTGCGGGCGCGGTGGGGAGCCAGAGCCTGCTGGGCATCCCGGTACTGGAACGGCTCCGCCGGCGGTTCCCGCAACGTGTGGATGTCTGGCCGTTCACCACCGGCCTCGGGCTCCCTCCCCTGCGTCCCGGACAGGTGGTCGTCGCCGAGATCTGGCCGACCCTCGTCACCGGCACCGACACGACGGGGCCGGTGCGCGATGCCCGCCAGGTCGCCGACGTCGCGACATGGTTGCGTGGACTCGACCGTCGAGGTGAACTGCGCGGACTCTTCGAGCCCGACGTCGCGGCAGCACGCCGATCCGCAGTGATCGACGAGGAAGGTTGGGTGCTCGGGGTGAGCGACTCCGCGAGCGGTGAGCGAGGGACCAGGGGTGGACCGCTGGCTCATCGCAACGGGTCGGCCGGACCCACGATGAGCGAGCGGACCGAGGGGTGGACGGTTCGCTCATCGCAGGGTGAGTGAGCTCGACGGACCTGCCCGGAACATCACGGGTTGATGACGAAACCGACCTCGGTGTTCTCAGTCGACGACCCAGGTGCCGTTCGACCGCAGCAGCTTGGAGAGGTCGCCCGGACCCTTCGCCGCGCTCGCGGCCATCACCTGATCGGCGACGGCGGCTGAGTATTCCGGGCGGTCGATGTCGCGGAAGACGCCGAACGGTGTCGGTGAGGCGTCGTCGTTGCTGAGCCTCGCCAGCGCGAACGCGAGCGACGGATCCGCACGATGCGCATCGTGGACGAGCACGTCGGCCTCGTTCACATCGGCCAACTCGACGAGGCGCAGTTGCCCGTCCGACCCCATCACGACGCCGCGTTGGCCGTCGGTACCGAACGTCACGGGCTCACCGTGGACGAGGTTGATCATCATCTCGTCGCGCGCCTGCTTCTTGGTGATGTGCTCGAACTGGCCGTCGTTGAAGACGTTGCAGTTCTGGTAGATCTCGACGAACGACGTACCGCGATGGGCATGAGCGGCGCGGAACGTGTCGATCATGTGCTGGCGATCGAGGTCGTGGGTGCGGGCGACGAAGCTCGCCTCGGCCCCGAGCGCCACGGCGAGCGGGTTGAACGGCGGGTCGATCGAGCCCATCGGCGTGGACTTCGTGACCTTGCCGACGGGTGAGGTGGGGGAGTACTGGCCCTTGGTGAGCCCGTAGATCCGGTTGTTGAACAACAGGATGTTGAGGTTCACGTTGCGGCGCAACGCGTGGATCAGGTGGTTGCCGCCGATCGACAGGCCGTCACCGTCGCCGGTGATCACCCACACGTCGAGATCGGGGCGGGCGACCGCGACGCCGGTGGCGATCGCCGGTGCCCGCCCGTGGATCGAGTGCATCCCGTAGGTGTTCATGTAGTACGGGAAACGGCTCGAACACCCGATGCCCGACAGGAACACGGTGTTCTCCGGGCTGGTGCCGAGTTCGGGCATGAGCGTCTGGACGGCGAGCAGGATGCCGTAGTCGCCGCATCCGGGACACCAGCGGACCTCTTGATCGCTCGTCCAGTCCTTCTTCGTGGTGACAGCGACCTGGGCGATGCTCATGAGCGGGCTCCTTCCGGCTGGGCGCTGGTCGATCGGGGGCCGAGTTCGTCGAGCGCCTCGTCGATGGCGGCTTCGATCTCGCGTGACTTGAACGGCAGGCCCTGCACCTTCGACAACGACCGGGCGTCGACGAGGTACTTGGCGCGCAGGATGTTGCACAACTGCCCGGAGTTGAGCTCGGGCACGATCACCTTCCGATAGCGGCCGAGCACCTCGCCGAGGTCGGAGGGGAGGGGGCTGAGGTGGACGATGTGCGTCGACGCCACCTTGTGCCCCGCCCTGCGCCGCCGTTGCACGGCGGCGTCGATCGCCGCCCAGGTGGAGCCCCATCCGACGACGAGCACGTCGGCATCGACGTCGCCGTGGATCTCCATCGGGGGGATGTCGGCGGCGATGGCCGCCACCTTCGCGGCGCGGAGGTGCACCATCCGCTCGTGGTTCTCCGGTGTGTAGTCGATGTTGCCGGTGCCGTCGGCCTTCTCGAGGCCGCCCACCCGGTGCATCAGCCCGGGTGTGCCGGGGATCGCCCACGGCCGGGCCAGGGTGACCTCGTCGCGCAGGTAGGGCCAGTACTCGGGGTTGCCGTCGT
This sequence comes from Ilumatobacteraceae bacterium, assembly GCA_963752815.1. Classification (GTDB taxonomy): domain Bacteria; phylum Actinomycetota; class Acidimicrobiia; order Acidimicrobiales; family Ilumatobacteraceae; genus Sva-07. The sequence goes on from CAVVZI010000020.1 coordinate 97,352, forward strand.
CGTCGGTGTGGTTGAACTCGGTGGCGAACGGCACGGAGATGTCGGGCAACGACGACGATGTCGGGCAGCTTCCACGGTTCGGATCCGTTGGCCAGGTACCCGTCGGACAGCAGGATCACCGGCGTGCGGTACTTGAGAGCGATGCGCACCGCTTCGATCGCAGCCGTGAAGCAGTGGGCCGGGCTGTACGACGCCACCACCGGCAGTGGTGCCTCGCCGTGCCGGCCGTACAGCGCCATGTTGAGGTCGGAGGCCTCGGTCTTGGTCGGTAGCCCGGTGGACGGACCGCCGCGCTGAATGTCGACGATGAGCAACGGCAGTTCGACCGAGACGGCGAGCGAGATCGTCTCACTCTTCAGGGCCAGCCCGGGCCCGCTCGTGGTGGTGACGCCGAGATGCCCGGCGAAGGCCGCACCGAGCGCCATCCCGACCGCGGCGATCTCGTCTTCGGCCTGCACCGTGCGGATGCCGAAATGCTTGTGCTTGGACAGCTCGTGGAGGATGTCGCTGGCCGGGGTGATCGGGTACGAACCGAGCGTGATCGGCAGTGCTGCCAGTTGTCCGGCGGCGACGATGCCCCAGGCCAGCGCGGTGTTGCCGGTGATGCTCGTGTACTCGCCGGGGGTGAGCCGGGCCGGACGGACCTCGTAACGGTGGCCGACGGCCTCGGTGGTCTCGCCGAAGTTGAACCCGGCGAGGAACGACGCCCGGTTCGCGGCCTGCACCTGTTCGTTCTTGGCGAACCGTTCGGCGATCCAGTCGAGGGTCTCGTCGGTCGGTCGCGTGAACATCCACGACACCAGTCCGAGGGCGAAGAAGTTCTTCGACCGTTCGGCATCGCGTGGCTTCACGCCGAGGGGGATGCAGACCTCCTTCGTGAGGCTGGTCATCGGCACGCGCAACACCCGATAGTTGGCGAGGCTGCCGTCGTCGAGCGGGCTCGTCTCGTAGCCGACCTTCGCCAGGTTGCGCTCGTCGAACGCGTCCTCGTTGACGATCACCGTGCCACCCGGCTCGAGGCGGTGGAGGTCGGCCATCAGGGCCGCGGGGTTCATGGCGACCAGGACGTTGGGCTCGTCGCCCGGGGTGGTGATGTCGTGGTCGGCGATGTTCACCTGGAATGACGACACGCCGTTCACGGTGCCGGCTGGTGCTCTGATCTCGGCCGGGAAGTCGGGCATCGTCGACAGGTCGTTGCCGAACGAGGCACTGACCGATGTGAACCGGTCGCCGGTGAGCTGCATGCCGTCGCCGGAGTCGCCGGCGAAGCGGACCACGAGATGGTCCAGGACGTGGTCGCCCTCAGTGGCTTCGGACCGTTCGATCATGTCGGTCATATGTCTGTATCCCCCAGGGTTGCGGGCGGACGTCCCCCGACGTGCGCCCTGTCGCCCCGGCACCGTTGCCGGGGCCCTTCGTCGTCCAACGTAGCGCTCGTGCGGTGTATCCGTCGTGGCAGCCCGCGAAACTGTTTGGGATGCCGACGCTCTTCGACGATCTCGCCGGCGCCTCCGAGGTCGTTGCGTCGACCACCAAGCGCAACGAGAAGGTGGCGGCGCTCGCGGCCACGCTGCGGCGCCTCGAGCCGGCGGAGGTGGCGCCGGCGGTGGCGTTCCTGATGGGATCGTTGCCCGACGGCCGGATCGGTGTGGGCTGGGCGACGATGTCGAACGCACGCGTCGATCCGGCACCGTCGGCGACGTTGACCGTCCTCGAGGTCAACGACGCGTTGCTGCGGCTCGCCGCGCTCGTCGGCCAGGGCTCGGTACGGGAGCGTCACGATCTCCTCCGGTCGGTCTTCGCCCGCTCCACCGAACGCGAGCAACGGTTCCTGGTCGGCGTGCTCGGGGGCGAGCTGCGCCAGGGCGCGCTCGAGGGTGTGATGACGTCGGCGATCGCGAGCGCCGCTGACGTGCCGGTCGCGTCGGTGCGGCGCGCGTCGATGATGGCGGGTGACCTGCTCACGGCGGCGACCGTCGCCCTCACCGAGGGACGCGAGGCACTCGACGCGCTCGCGTTGGAGCCGAACCGACCGGTGTTGCCGATGTTGGCCAGCCCGTCGGCCGACGTCGACGCGGCGCTGGCGGCTATGGGCACGGCTTCGGTGGAGTGGAAGCTCGACGGCGCCCGCGTGCAGGCCCATCGTGCCGGTGGCCGGGTGCGTCTCTTCACCCGCAACCTCAACGAGGTCACCGATCGGCTGCCGGGCATCGTCGACACGGTCGCTGCTCTCCCCGGCGGCGACCTCGTGCTCGACGGTGAAGCACTCGGGGTGCTCGACGACGGTTCGCCGCAACGGTTCCAGGACACGATGGGCGACTTCGGTGCCGACGCGGCGGTCGGCCGGGGGAGCGGTATCCGGGCGTTCTTCTTCGACGTGATGCACGCCGACGGCGCATCGCTGCTCGACGAGCCCCTGTCGCTGCGACGCGATGTCCTCGCCGCGGTCGTGCCGGCGGCCGCTCGGCTCCCGTCGATCGTCACCGCCGATCCTGGCGAGGCGGCGCAGTTCCTCGATCGGGCGATCGCCGCCGGCCACGAGGGGGTGATGGTGAAGGATCTCGAGCGGCCGTACGAGGCGGGGCGCCGCGGTTCGTCGTGGCGCAAGGTGAAGCCCGTGTACACGTTCGACCTCGTGGTGCTCGCGGTGGAGTGGGGTCACGGCCGTCGAGTCGGTTGGCTCTCCAACCTGCACCTCGGCGCCCGCTCGACCGACCCCGACGACACCGCGTCGTTCGTGATGGTCGGCAAGACGTTCAAGGGTCTCACCGACGAACTGCTCCGGTGGCAGACCGAGCGGTTCCTCTCGCTCGAGATCGGCCGCGACGGCCACGTCGTCCACCTGCGGCCCGAGCAGGTCGTGGAGATCGCGATCGACGGCGTCCAGGTCTCGACCCGCTATCCCGGTGGCATCGCCCTCCGGTTCGCCCGCGTCAAGCGCTACCGCAACGACAAGGCTCCCGCCGACGCCGACACCATCGACGCCCTCCGCGCGATGCTCCGGCACGGCTCGTAAAGTCGCCTCCGATGCGGTCCTCCTCCGAAATTCTCCGGTCTCGGTGCGCCCGGCGCTCGATCCGCTCAGAATTTCGGCGGGGTGGAGCGGTCGTCGCGGCGCTGATCGCCGTCGGTGTGGTCGGGCTCGTCGGGTGCAGCGGCGACGATCCCGACGCGCCGGTGACGCCACCGCCGGCCGAAACGACGGGCACCGCCGTCGATCCGCCCGCGGCTGCGAACCCCGGCAGCACTCCGGGAACGGGCCTGATCTCGATCGACGGGCCGGCCACCGTCGACTCCAGTTTCGGTGCCGCGACCCCCGATCCGGGCGACGGGTAGGGTCGCTCGGGCATGGCGATCCTGCGTTTCAGCTTCGGCACCATGGGCTCGGGCAAGAGCACGCTGGCGCTCCAGATCCACCACAACCTGTCGAGCCGACAACTGTTCGGGCTGCTGCTGACCACCCTCGACCGCGAGGGCAAGCAGGTCACGAGCCGCCTGGGCGTGGCGGCACCGGCGATCGAAGTGACGCCCGATCTCGACCTGTATGCGTTGGCGGTCCGGCACTGGCCGATCCACTATCTGGTCTGCGACGAGGCCCAGTTCTACAGCGTCGAGCAGTGCGATCAGCTCGCCCGCGTGGTCGACGATCTCGAGGTCGACGTGTTCGCGTTCGGCCTGCTCACCGACTTCCGCGGCGAGCTGTTCGAGGGGACCCGGCGGATGCTCGAGATCGCCGACGAGCACACGCCGCTCCAGGTCGAGGCCCGCTGCTGGTGCGGGGCCCGCGCCACGCACAACGCCCGCGTCGTGAACGGTGCCATCGTGTACGAGGGCGAGACGGTGGTGGTCGGCGACACGAACGCCCAGAACGAGCGCCTGTTCGGCGACTCGGTGCGCTACGAACTCGTCTGCCGCTCCCACTTCCGCGCCGGCAGCCTCGGCACCTGAAACGCCTGGGGTCAGGCACCGATCGTTTCAGGTCACGAGGATGGTCGCGCCGGGAGATCGACCACCGCGGCGAGCCCGGTGGGCGGGTTGTCCTCGAGTGCGAGCGATCCGCCCGATCCTTCCGCGAGTGCCTGCACGATCGGGAGGCCGAGCCCGCTGCCGGACGTCGTCGGGTCGGCCTGCCAGAACCGTTCGAGTGCGTGCGCACGCTCGTCAGCGGTCATCCCGGGCCCACGATCGGCGACCGTGAGCCGGTGGGTGTCCGTCCCGGCCGTGCACGACACGCGTACGTCGCTGCCCGGAGGAGCAGCGCGGATGGCGTTGTCGAGGAGGTTGTCGAGCATCTGTTCGAGGCCGCCCGGCACCACGCCGACGACGAGCGGATGATCCGGGGCGTCGAACACCAAGCCGACCCCCGCCTGGTCAGCGAGCGCTCCCCAGGTGTCGACCCGATCGCGGGCGAGCTGCACCAGGTCGGTCGGCACCGGCTCCTCACGCCGTTCGGATCGCGCCAGCTGCAACAGCTCGCCGACGAGCGCACCGAGCCGTTCGGTTTCGTCGACGGCGCGCTCGAGTTCGGCCTGCTCCGTCGGATTCGTCGTCATCCAGCCCATGTTCTCGAGGCGGAGGCGGAGCGCGGTCAACGGGGTCCGCAACTGGTGCGATGCGTCGGCGACGAAACTCCGCTGACGTTCGATGTGCCCGTCGAGGCGCTCGGCCATCGTGTTCATGCTCGTCTCGAGGTCGACGACCTCCGGAGGTGCGGTCGTGTCGGGTGTGGTCGGCGTCAGGTCGCCGCTCGAGAAGCGGTTCGCGGTCACCTGCAACCGTCGGATCGGCTGCGTGATCCAACGGGCGAGGAGCCATCCCACGGCGGCGGCGGCGATCAGGACGACGACGGCGATCCCCGTCAGCGCCAGCCAGAAGTGGTGGATGCGTTCATCGACCTCGCTCGTGTCGAGGGTCAGCCGCACGACGCCGTGCACCGTCCCGCCTGACGCAACCGGCACTGCGACGTACAGCAGGTCGGTGTCGAGGGTGTCGGAGTGCCGGATCCCGACCGAGCGCTGCCCGCCGAGGGCGGTGACGATCTCGGGTCTTGTCGACAGATCGCGGTCGGCCTCCGCGCCGGTGTCGACCTCCGAGATGCCAGACCCGTCCATCACGACCACGCGCGCCCCGGTTCGTTCCGCATACACCTCGGCCGTTGTCGGATCGGGCGTCGTGCGGTCCTGCAGCGCGTCCTCGTAGATGGTGGCCATCACCATCGCATCCCGTTCGACGTTGGCGCTCAGCCGGTCCTTCTCGCGCTGGCCGTAGAACACGGCCAGTGGCAACTCCAGCATCAACAGCACGATCGCCGTGATCGCGAGGTAGCTGAACAGGAGCCGACGGGTCACGACGCCGAGCCGGGGTCGGCGAGGGCGAAGCCGACGCCGCGGATCGTCTCGATTCGATCGGCGCCGATCTTCTTGCGCAGCGAGGCGATGTGGACGTCGAGCGTCTTCGTGGACCCCCACCAGTGTTCGTCCCACACGTCACGCATGATCTCCTCGCGTGTGCGCACGGCACCGAGGTCGAGGGCCAGGTAGGCCAGCAGGTCGTACTCCTTCGGCGTGAGACCCACGGTGGTTCCCTCGACGGTCACGCGGCGGGTACGAGGGTCGATCCGGACCGTGCCTGACTCGATGACCGAGTCGGGCGCCGTCGGTGCGGCATGGGATGCCCGCCGGAGCACGGCGCCGATCCGAGCGACGAGCTCGCGGAAACCGAACGGTTTGACGACATAGTCGTCGGCGCCCAGTTCGAGCAGGGTCACCCGGTCGAGTTCGTCTCCTCGCGCCGTCACGACGATGATCGGCACGGCGGAGCGGGCGCGCAGTTCGCGACATACGACGCGACCGTCCAGGTCGGGCAGGCCGAGGTCGAGCAGCACGAGATCAGCCGCCGGAGCCGCGAGCGCCGACGCACCCGTCGTCGCATGGTTGACGGTGAATCCTTCCCGCTGCAGTCCGGCACACAGGGGTTCCGCGATCGTGGGGTCGTCCTCGACCACCAGCAGATGCATGGCGCACAGGTTCGCATGCGCACGGGGCAGGACACGGTGATGAAGTCGATCTTTGCCATTTGCTAACGATCGGCTGGCTGTGCGCTGGTGCGCGAGTTCGTACCGTCGGGCACATGGATCGACGGACCTCGCTGCTCAGCGCCGTCGCCGTCGGCGCGGTGGTGCTCGCCGGTGGAGCGGCTGTCGCGGCGAACGTCGGCATCCTGGGTGCGGCGAACAATGATTCGATCGGTCAGCTCACGGCCTCGGGTGGGATCGGATTCGCAGATCCCGCGCCGGCGGTCACGAACGATCCGACCTCGTCCGACGGCCGACAGCCGACCAGCGGCGACGACACCGCGCCGACAGCGGCCGACACGCATCTCTTCCGGGTCGGTGACGTCGGGCTGGTGGCCGTGGCGCGGACCGCCAACGGGATCGAACTCGTCGACGTCACGCCGGAGCCGGGATGGTCGTGGGCGCCGTCGATGGCCGCCGATGGCCAACTGGCGGTGACGTTCTTCGCCGGGAACGACGGCGTCGTGTTCACCGCCGAGGTCGGTCCGGACGGTGCAGTCGCCGCACGTGTCACCCAGGTGGCCGTCCCACCGGCCGCGTCGGATCGCACCGCCAGCGCCTCCACGCCGGTCACCCACGACGACAGTCCGCAACACGTCGAACACGAGGAATACGAGGGTGGTGACGACGATGACTGATCCGTCGGTCGGACCCGACCAAGCCCAACTCGACCGGATCGCCCGCCTCGGCCGCACGACCGCACCGGCGAGTTCACCCGCACGGGCGAGTTCACCCCAGCGGCGTCGCCGCCGTCATCCGGCGCAACGGAGCCGCATCGTCGCCGCCAGCGTCGGTGCGACCACCATGTTCGGCATCGTCACAGCGCTCGGTGTGAGCAACGCGTCAGCGAACCCCACCGTCGCGTTCACCTCGCAGAACCCCACCGCTTCGGCGCCGCGGATCGGCGCGCCGGCCACCGGCCCGGTTCCGACGACGCTGCCGGGCGTCGTCGATCTCGCGCCCCCGCCGGTCGTCAGGTTGTTGCCGACCACCCCGCCCCACTCGACGACCGCTCCTCGATCCGCCCGCCGATCTGCGCCCATGGCGACCACCAGTGGAAGTTCGTAGCACCGACTTCCGGGTGATGGCCAGCAGCGCACGAGTGGTCGTCGTCGACGGTCCGGAACCGCTGCTGGATCAGGCCCGCCGCCGGCTCGAGGCACTCGAACGGACGTGGAGTCGATTCCTCGCCGACAGCGACATCAGCCGGCTCAACCGCACACCGAACGAGTGGCTGGAGGTCGCAACCGACACGATCACGTTGGTCGAGACCATGCAACTCGCCGCCTCGCTCACCGATGGCCGGTTCGACCCGACGTACCTGCGCGAACTCGTCGCCACCGGATACGGCCGCAGCATCGACGATCCCGAGCGGGTGACCATCGTCATCGACCTGCCGTGTCCGGATCATCGGGTGGCCGATGCCCACATCGACCGGCACCACCGGTCGATCATGCTGCCGAACGGGCTGGCGCTCGATCCGGGCGGCATCGGCAAGGGCCTCGCCGGCGACCTGGTCGTGGCCGAACTGCTGTCCGAAGGAGCTCGCGGTGTCCTGGTCAGTGTCGGCGGCGACATTTCGACTGGCGGCGATGCACCGACCGACGAGGGCTGGGTCGTCGACATCGCCCACCCCCTCGGCGGTTCCGACGCGCTCGCCACGGTGGCCGTGAGCAATGGCGGCATCGCGACCTCGAGCACCCGCACCCGACGGTGGACCCACGACGGGGTCGTCCGCCACCACGTGATCGACCCGGCGACCGCGACCACCTCCCGGACCGACCTTGCGGCCGTCACGGTGGTGGCGTCGTCCGGATGGCGCGCGGAGGCTCACGCAACCGCCGCGCTGCTGTGCGGATCGGCGGGTGCGGTCGAGTACCTGGATGCCCACGGCGTGAGCGGCGTCGCGACGACGTCGGCCGGTGACACGACCGCCACGATCGATCTGCTGGCCATCGGAGCGGTACCCGTCCGGCAGAAGGTGGACTCGTGAACCCGCAGGTGTGGTGGTACGTCGCTCGTGGTGCCGGCATCACGGCGTGGCTGTTCCTGACGGCCTCGATCATGTGGGGCATCGTGCTCACCGCGGGCCTGTTCCCGAAGCACCGCCGCCCGGCCTGGTTGCTCGATCTGCACCGCGGGCTGGCTGGGCTCACCGTCGGCTTCGTCGCGATCCACATCGGCGCCCTCGTCGCCGACAACTTCGTCCATTTCGGTCTCGCCGACGTCCTCGTCCCGTTCGCGAGCAGCTGGAAGCCGTGGCAGGTGGCCCTCGGAGTGCTCGCCCTCTGGGGCCTGATCGCGGTGGAGGCGACATCGCTGGCGATGAAACGCCTGCCCCGCTCGACGTGGCGGGCGATCCACTTCACGAGCTACGCCGTGTTCGTCCTCACCAGCTTCCACGGCACGTTCGCCGGCACCGACGCCACCAACCCGCTGTACGTGTGGACGTCGGTCGCCGTCACGGTGACCCTCATGATCGCCGTCGTGATCCGCATCCTCGGCGGTGGTCGCCGACGCCCGATCCGGCCGGCGCGAACGCAACCGGACGCGAGTTTGTCACGGCGTGTCCCTGGCGAACCCCTCATCCACCACTGATCCACACCACAACCACTTCAGGAGCGCACCGCAATGGAAATCAACAGTCTGTTCGGCCTTCCCGCGCACCCGCTCGTCGTCCATGCCGCGGTCGTGATGCTCCCGCTCGCCGCGGTGATGACCGTCTGCGCCGCGGTGTGGCCGCGGGCGCGGAAGTGGTGGGCTCCGATCGCCCTCGTCATGGCGATCATTGCCACGGTCGCCGTGGGGATGGCGCAACAATCGGGCGAATCGCTCGAAAGCCACGTCGACCGCACCGAACTCGTGCGCGATCACACGAGCAAGGGCGAGACGGTGCTGCCGTGGGCCATCGCGGTGATGGTGATGGCCGCGGCGGTGACGGCGATCGACCCGATTTCCAAGCGGTACCCGCAGGCCAAGCTCACGGGTCGCGCCGGGCATGCGGCACTCATCGTGGTGACGTCGGTGGTCGCCGTCGGTGCGATCTACACGGTGATCGACGTGGGCCACAGCGGTGCCAAGGCCACGTGGAGCGAGGTGGCGACGAGCCAGGGGCACGGTTGACCGGTCGGTGAGGCCGGCTCCGGAGATCGGCCGGTCAGTCCCAGGCGCAGGGCATCCGCTTGATGCCGTTGATGAACGCGCTCTGCAGGTAGTCGGGCTCGCCCGTGATCCGCATCGACGGGAGCCGGCGGCGGATCTCGTCGAACATCACGGTCATCTCGCGCCGGGCGAGGTTGGCGCCGAGGCAGAAGTGCGGGCCGCCGGCACCGAAGCCGATCTGTGCCGGCTGCGGCGTGCGCGCGCACGTCGAACGTGAACGGGTCCTCGAACACCCGCTCGTCGCGGTTGCCCGAGTTGTAGAACATCACGACCTTGTCGCCGGCCTTCAGCTCCTGACCGGCGAGGGTCGTGTCCTCCGTGGCGGTGCGGCGGAAGTGGATCACCGGGGTCGCCCACCGGACGATCTCCTCCATCGCCGTCTTCGAGTGGGCCGCGAAATCGCCGTACAGGATGTCCCGTTGCTCGGGAAACTCGGTGAGCGCCTTCATCCCGTGGCTGACGGCGTTGCGGGTGGTCTCGTTGCCGGCCACGACGAGCAGGATGAAGAACGAGCCGAACTCCTGCGGTGTGAGCTGATCGCCGTCGAGATCGGCGGCCATCATCACCGACGTGATGTCGTCGGTCGGGTTGGCGCGGCGGTCCTCGCCGAGCGCCTGGGCGTACATGAACATCTCGAGCGCATGGGACATCAGGTCTTCGAGCGTGCCGCCGAACTCGGGGTCGCCGACGCCGAGGATCGTGTTCGTCCACTTGAAGACCTTCGCGTAGTCCTCGGATGGGATGCCCATCATGTCGCAGATGATCTCGAGGGGAAGGGCGGCGGCGACGTGCTCGACGAAGTCACATTGCTTGTCGGGGAACTGCTCGAGCAGGCGGTCGACGATCTCCGCCGCCTTGACGCGCACGTTGTCCTCGACGCGGCCGACCTCCTTGGGCGTGAAGCCCTTCGACACGATCGAGCGGAGGCGGAAGTGCTTCGGGTCGTCCATGTTGATCATCGAGCCGAAGAACTCGTTCATCTCCTGGGGGAGATCGCCGATGTTCGAGCCCTTGCTCGAGCAGAACAGCTGGGCGTTCCGGCTGACATGCCAGATGTCCTCGTGGCGGCTCAGGGCGTAGTAACCGGGGCCGCGCGGGAATGGCGAGTCCTCGATCAGCGCCTCCTCGAAGAAGGGGAGGCCGGGGGTGTCGCGCATCGTCTTGAAGGCGCCGTCGCGGTAGTCGCGCGGCGCGGTCCAGAAGGCGACGTCGGACAGGTCGAAGTCGCCGAGGGGGACAACGGGGAGAGTCATTGGCGCCACTGTAGAGAGGTCAGGGAGGCGAAGTCCTCATCGGATCATGTTGAGTTCGACGCGACCGCGCCGTTGACTGGTGACCATGCTGCAGCCGTCGGAAATCGAACGGGTTCTCGTGGTCATGGCGCATCCGGACGACGTCGACTTCTCGTCGGCCGGCACCGTCGCGCTGCTCACCGATGCCGGCGTCGAGGTCGTCTACTGCCTCGTCACCGACGGCCAGGCGGGCGGCTTCGATCGCTCGATCCCGCGCACCGAGATGGCGGCGATCCGTCGCGAGGAACAGACCAAGGCGGCCGCCGAGGTCGGTGTCTCCACCCTCCACTTCCTCGGCCACATCGACGGCGCCGTCGAGGTCACGATGCAACTCCGCCACGACATCAGCGCCATCATCCGCACCGTCCGTCCGCAGGTCGTCATCACCCAGTCGCCCTTGCGCAATCTCGCCTCGACCTACGGATCGCACCCTGACCACAACGCGGTGGGTGAAGCGACGATGTGCGCGGTGTATCCCGACGCGCGGAACCCGTTCGCCTTCCCGGGCATGCCGTGTGCCGAACTCGACGACTGGGCCGTCGACGAGGTCTGGATCACGAACGGGCCCGACGCCGACGAGTTCTTCGACATCACCACGGTGGTGGATCGCAAGATCTCCGCGCTGCGGTGCCACATCAGCCAGCACGTCGATCCCGATGCGATGGAGGAGCGGGTCCGCGCCTGGTGGGGGTCCATCGCCGTGGCCAATGGCCTGCCCGAGGGCTCGACCGCCGAATCGTTCCGGGTCGTCGACACCCGCTGATCTCGTCCGGACGTCACGCCGGCGGGAACGCAAGGCGAACGGCGCCGAGGAGCGGGCCGGCGGCACCGAGTTCGGCGGGCACGCACGGGATCGATCCGAGGGCGTCGCGCAGGGCGGGGCCGAAACGATCGAACGCCGCGACGAGGCCGCCGCCGACCACGACGAGATCGATCGTCAGCTCGTCGACGACCGGCGCCAGGAAGTCGCCGAGGCGGCGGCCGTGGTCGATCACGATGGGCGCTGCTCGAACCTCGTCGATCACGGAACGCAGGTCAGCCGTGGCGATCCCGAGTCGGTCGGCGAGGCCGCGGGCGGACAGCACGTCGTCGGCCCGCCCGTGTGGCGTCGAACGCTGGGCGAGCTTCTCGATCTCGAGTTCGCCGACGGTCTCGATCACGGCCCCGCCGGCGGTGAGGCACGACCCGAGGCCGGTGCCGAGTGTGATCGTGAGCACCCGTCCACCACCGCGCCCGGCACCGAACGTGGCCTCGCCGACGCCGGCCGCCTCGGAGTCCCGGGCGAACCCGATCCGCAGATCCGGGCGGCTGATCCGTTCGGCGAGCAGTGGTCGGAGTTCGAGACCGTAGATCGAGTCGAACTTGTGCAGCCCGCGGATCAGTGCCCGTCCACGGGCGACGTCGAAGGGTCCGGGAAAGGCGAGGGCGACACCGGCCACTGCGGTCGTGGCTTGCTCGACAGCGCCATCGATCGCCGTAGCGAGCTGCCCGAGCACGACGTCGGCACCCTCGGTCGCGCGCGTCGGGATCGTCGTCCCGAGGACCACGGCGTCGGCTCCGCGAGATTCGTGATCGGCGTCGACGACACCGGACTTGATCGACGTGCCGCCCACATCGAGCGCCGCGATCATCCCCATCGCCCGCAGGCTAGGTGGACGCTCCCGGTCGGTGCCGGGTTGGTACCGGTGATTCCGTCATCACTACCCTGGCGCGATGACTGACGCCGTGATCGTTGCCACCGCCCGCAGCCCGATCGGGCGCGCCGTCGAAGGGTTCGCTCGTCGACCTGCGCCCCGACGACATGTCGGCCCAGATCGTCAAAGCGCTCATGGCCAAGGTGCCCTCCGTGCAGGCCTCCGACGTCGAGGACCTCATCATGGGTTGCGGCCAGCCGGCCGGTGAGGCGGGCTTCAACATCGGCCGCATCGTCGCCGGCCTCGCCGGCCTCGGCGACGTCCCTGGCGTCACGGTCAACCGGTACTGCTCGTCGAGCCTGCAGACGATCCGCATGGCGGCCCACGCGATCAAGGCCGGCGAAGGCGACTGCTTCATCGCCGCCGGTGTCGAGGCCGTCAGCCGCTACGGCAGCGGGGCCAGCGACACGGCGCCGAACCCGATCTTCAAGGGGCCCGGTGCCGCGCACGCGCGAGCGTGCCGAGGGCGGGCACCCGACGTGGACGCCGCCCGAGGGTCTGCCCGACTTCTACATCGCCATGGGACAGACCGCGGAGAACGTCGTGAGGTCGAGAACGTCGTCGCGCGAGGACATGGACGCCTGGGGCGCGCTCAGCCAGCAGCGTGCGGTCGCCGGCGCAGGAGCGTGGCTTCTTCGAGGACGAGATCACGCCGCTCACGCTCCCCGATGGCACGGTCGTGTCGAAGGACGACGGCCCGCGGGCCGGCACCACCGCGGAGGGCCTCGCCGGCCTCAAGCCGGTGTTCCGCCCCGACGGCCAGATCACCGCCGGCAACGCCTGCCCGTTGAACGACGGCGCCGCGGCCGTGCTGGTGATGAGCGACACGAAGGCGAAGGAACTCGGCCTGACCCCGCTGGCGCGGATCATCGTCTCGGGCGTGACGGGCCTGAACCCCGAGATCATGGGCCTCGGCCCGATCGAGGCCTGCCGCCAGGCGCTCGACGCGCGCCGGCATGACGATCGACGACATCGACCTCGTCGAGATCAACGAGGCGTTCGCCGCCCAGGTCATCCCGTCGGCCCGCCATCTCGGCATCCCCGAGGACAAGCTCAACATCAACGGCGGGGCGATCGCCCTCGGTCACCCGTTCGGCATGACCGGCGCCCGCATCATGACCACGCTCATCCACAACCTGCAGACCGAGGACAAGACGTTCGGCATGGAGTCGATGTGCGTCGGCGGTGGCCAGGGCATGGCCATGATCATCGAGCGCCTCAGCTGACCGAGCGCCGGCTCGTGGCGCGTGCCGCAGTCGGTGCCGGACGCGATCGGCCGGCGTGCCATCGAGCGACGGCGGCTCGCCGTGTCGTGCGCGCTCGAGAGCTCGTCAGCGCAGTGCGTCGGCGCGGACGGCACGACCTCGCGTCGGCGGTCGCGGCGGGCCCGCAGGACGTACTGCTCGCCGCCGCTCGACAGTTCGGCGAGCGCACCAGCTCGCTCGATCGGGCAGCCGGTGCCGATGCCGAGTGCAGCGCGGCGATCTCGAGCCCGGCCGTCTCGGCCTCGGCCGCCCACAGGTTGACGAGGCCCTGGCGCAGCGACGGATCGTCGAGCAGGTCGGACCCGGCGAGGCACGAGGGTGACGTTCGACATGATGGACCGGCTCGATCTCGGACGGATCGACGACGTCGCCGCCGAGCTCGCCGTCGAGCATCACGACGACCGGACCGCCGTCGTCGCTGACCTCGCCGACGAATCCGTACCGGACGAGCGGGAAGCCGTCGTCGCCGATCGTCGCCCAGCGCACCCGGTCGCCGGGCCGGAAGCGTCACGCCGCGCGCCGCCTCTCGGCGACGCACGGCGTCGGAGAGCTGCGGCCACAGCGCAGCGCGTCGATCGCCCACGTCGTCGAACGGTCGGTCGGTGAGGGCGACGAGCGCCGAGCTCGGCTCGGGGTCGACCCAGATCATCGTGCCGGCGCCACCGAAGTGGCCGACGGTGCGCGGCGAATTGGCGTGCCCGGTCCAGTGCGGCGACTTGTCGCCGCGGATCTCGAACCCCAAGACCCCACGGGCACGGAGCGAATCGGCCCACGCCGGGAACGATACCGGCCAGCTCCGGATACTGTGCTCGTGAACGCGTCGTCGCGCGGTGGTCGCCGCGAGCAGCGTCGGGCGCGCATCTCGGCGACGAACCGCGCCACGTCGTCGACGCGTGCCCACGGCGCCGTGGGCCGGCGATCCGTCGAGCGTCGTGCCCGCCATGCCGAGCGGCTCGAGCACGGCCTCGCGCGAGATAGTCGGCGAACGACATCGCGCTCGCCGCGGCGAGCGCCTCGGCCGCGAGCTCGATGCCGGTGTTCGAGTAGATCCGCGGCGCGCTCGGGCGTGGCGATCGGCTCGGCGCCGTCGAACGGCGAACCCGCCGGCGTGGCGAGCAGGTGCCGGAGCGTGCAGCCCGGCTGGCCGACGGGATCGTCGAGGTCGACGATGCCTTCCTCGACGGCGACGAGCGATCGCCCACGCCACGAGCGGCTTGGTGAGCGAGGCGAGGCGGAAGGTGCGGGTCGTGTCACCGACCGTGTCGACGACCTCGCCGCGCCGTGACGACGGCCGCGGTGACGTGGTCGACCGGCCAGTCGGCGGTGAGGTCGAGGGCAGCCATCGATGCCCGTCGACGCTCAGGTGAAGGCGCGGAGGAGCTCGGCGACCCGGAAGGCGAGGTCGACGCTCTGGCGGGCGTTGAGCCGCGGGTCGCACATCGTCTCGTAGCGGTCGTCGAGGTCGGTGTCGGACACCGCGTCGCCGCCACCGAGGCACTCGGTGACGTTCTCGCCGGTGAGCTCGACGTGGATGCCGCCGGGCCACGTGCCCTCGGCGCGGTGCGCCCGGACGAAGCCGCCGATCTCGCGCACGATGTCGTCGAAGTGGCGGGTCTTGCGTCCGGTGCTCGCGGTGAACGTGTTGCCGTGCATCGGGTCGCAGGCCCACACGACCGGGTGGCCGGCGTCGGTGACCGCGCGCAGCAGCGGTCGGAGGCGATCCTCGACGTGGTCGGCACCCATCCGGCTGATCAGCGTGAGCCGGCCGGGGATGCGGTTCGGGTTGAGCACGCTCGCACAGCTCGAGCAGGTACTCGGCGGTCGTCGTCGGGCCGATCTTGCAGCCGACCGGGTTGCCGACGCCGCGGAGGAACTCGATGTGGGCGCCGTCGAGTTCGCGGGTGCGTTCGCCGATCCACAGCATGTGGGCCGAGCAGTCGAACCAGCGCGCCGGTCAGCGAGTCCTGCCGGGTGAGCGCCTCCTCGTAGCCGAGGATCAGCGCCTCGTGGCGACGTGTACACGTCGACTTCGCGACAGGTTGGCGTTCGACTCGGTCTCGATGCCGCAGGCCCGCATGAACCCGAGCGCACGGTCGATCTCGCCGGCGAGCTGTTCGTACCGCTGGCCTTCCGGGCTCGACGCCACGAACTCCTGGGTCCATGCGTGCACCCGGGAGAGGTCGGCGAAACCGCCCTTGGTGAACGCCCGCAGCAGGTTGAGCGTCGAGGCCGACTGGTGGTACGCCTGCACGAGCCGTTCGGGATTCGGGATGCGAGCGGCTTCGGACGCGGTCGGATCGTTGACGATGTGGCCGCGGAACGACGGCAGGTCGATGTCGCCGATCCGCTCGAAGTCGGACGATCGGGGCTTGGCGAACTGACCGGCGATGCGGCCGACCTTCACGATCGGCACCCCGACCGAGTAGGTGAGGATGATCGCCATCTGCAGGATGACGCGCAGCTTCTCCCGGATGTTGTCGGCGGAGAAGTCGTCGAAGCTCTCGGCGCAGTCGCCGGCCTGGAGGAGGAACGCGTTGCCGGCGGCGACGCGGCCGAGCTCGGCCTGCAGCGAGCGGGCCTCGCCGGCGAACACGAGCGGCGGCATCGACGAGATCTGCTTCAGCGACCGCTCGAGCGCACCGGCGTCGGGCCACGTCGGCTGTTGTCCGGCCGTTCGCTCCTGCCATGACGCGGGCGACCAAGCGCCTGACCCTTCCTGCATGCCCGCAAGGCTACCGGCCCGGAAAACGACCAGAGCGGCTCGGATTTCTCCGAGCCGCTCCGATCAGTTCTTCAGTGTTCCTGGCGTGATCAGACGGCGAGGATGCGCTCGGCGTCGTCGCGGAGGCCGGCGACGGCCCGGCTGACGAGACGGCGGGCGGCCTCGGCGGTGACGCCGAGCTGCTCGCCGACTTCGCGGAAGCTCTTGCGCTCGCCGTCGATGAGCCCGAAGCGGGACTCGACGGCGAACCGGGCCCGGGAGTCGAGCGTGCCGAGCAGTTCGTCGAGCAGATCGCTGTCGACGAGTGCCATCACGTGGTCTTCCGGGCGTGCCGTCACCGTTGGCCATCAGGTCGCCGAGGGTGGCATCGCCGTCGTCGCCGACGGTCTTGTCGAGGCTGACCGGCGTGGTCAGGCGGTGCAGTTCGGCGTTGTTCTGGTCGAGCGTCTCGCCGTCGCCCGAGGCCTGACGCAGGGCCGCACGGAGGCTGGCCGAGCGGTCACCCGGGATGCGGATGAGGCTGGCCTTCTGGTCGAGTGCCCGGCCGATGGCCTGGCGGATCCAGAAGGTGGCGTAGGTCGAGAACTTGAAGCCACGGCGCCAGTCGAACTTGTCGACGGCGTGCTCGAGGCCGAGGTTGCCCTCCTGGATGAGGTCGAGCAGGTCCATGCCCTGGGGGAGGGGGTAGCGGCGAGCGATGCAGACCACGAGTCGGAGGTTGGAGCGGATGAACCGATCCTTGGCGTTGGCGGCGGCGCGCACCTGCGCTCTTGAGGGCGGCGCCCTTCTTGCCGGCGGCGATCTGCTCGGCGGCTTCACGGCCGGCCTCGATCACGCGGGACAGCTCGCGCTCGTCCTCAGCAGTCAGCAAGGGCACCTTGCCGATGTCGTTCAGATACAGACCAATGGAGTCGTTCATGATGTGTTTTACAACCGTTCGTGTGTTCGATGGATTCCGACCTGCGTTGTGCCGTGGGGCACATCGCAACGACCGGCAGGATCGAGAACTCGCCACTGAGGTGTACGCGGGACGGGTTGATCGGGGAGCGTCGGACGCCGTAGACGAGGGGTTTCAGGGCGAAACCGAGGAAAAATCGTCCAGATCGGGGGTATGTGGGGGACAATTGACAGTAACAGACGTGTCAAGTACCGGAAGGGTCGGTTCCGCGGATTGTTGGTGAGAGTCTCGTAAGATGGTCGCTCGTGCCCGAGTGTCCGAGCCAGTCCGTTCCTGAACTGCCAGACTCGACCGGATGATGCGCCTCGGACTGTTCGGTGGCACCTTCGATCCGCCACACGTCGGCCATCTCGTCACCGCGGTGAACGTGCGCCACGCGCTCGAGCTGGACGAGGTCATCCTGATGGTCGCCAACGTCCCGTGGCAGAAGGAGGGCACGCGCCGGCTGACCGCCGGCCGAGGATCGCTTCGCCATGGTCGAGGCGGCCGTCGCCGACGTGCCGGGGCTCGTGCCGGGTCGGCTCGAGATCGATCACGGTGGCAACAGCTACACCGCCGACACGCTGGAGGTGCTCGGCGCCCAGCATCCCGATGCCGAGCTGTACACGATCGTCGGCGACGACGCGGCTGCCGGTATCCACACGTGGGCGCGCTACGACGAGGTGGCCAGTCGGTCGCGGCTGGTGGTCGTCGACCGCCCCGGCGAGCCCGTCGACCTGCCCGACGACGTCGACTGGATCCGGGTCGAGGTCCCGCGTCTCGAGGTGTCGAGCACCGATCTGCGCGCCCGGTTCTCCGACGGCCGGCCACTCGACTACCTCGTCACCGAGCCGGTGCTCGACGTGATCGCGGACCGCTCGTTGTACCAGGAGCGCCCGTGACGGCAATCGCCGAGCGGCGACGCCGAGCCACACTGTTCGGGTTCATCGGCATCGTCGTGTTGATGGTGGGCGCGGCCGCCGTGTTCGTCGTCGGCGTCCTCACGCTGTCGAACTCAGAGGATGGCGAGGCGGTCGGTGTCGAGACGCGCCCGGTGACGACGTTGCCGGCCACGCCGAACGCGCTGCTCGCGGTCGAGGACGATGACGGTGCCCTCGTGTCGTTGACCGTGATGACCTTGCTCCCGGACGGCACCGGGGGGAGCATCGTGGGCGTGCCGGTCAACGCCGATGCGACTGCCGGATTCGGCGGGCAGCGCCGACCGCTCGACGAGCTGTACACCGCCGACGATCTCCAGGGCTTCACCGAGGTGGTCCAGGAGATGTTGTCGATCACCATCGAGCGGTCCGACGTGGTCACGGCTGACGAGCTCGGGACGCTCGTGGCCGGAGCGGACGGTGCCGAGCTGGCGGCGGCCGCCGCCACATCGACGGTCGCGCCGACCACGACCGATCCCGACACGACCGATCCCGACACGACCGATCCGGACACGACCGATCCGCGACGACCGACGCGATCCGGACACGACCGATCCGGACACGACCGATCCGGACACGACCGATCCGAACACGACCCGATCTGCGACGACCGACCCCGACACGACCGAGTCCGCCACCAGTGATCCAGCGGCCGACGAGCCGATCGCCACCGAGGCCAACATGGGCGCCGCCGCGTCGAGCGTGGATGAGTTCTGGGCAACGGTCGCCGCGAACTCGCCGGTGGCCGACCCGGTGTCGGCGCCGCTCGACGAGTTCGGCTTTCCTGTGCCGCCGGCGACGGTCGGTGAATTGGCCGAGCGGTTGATGTCCGGCCCCGTCCAGTCCCGCATGCTGGCGAGCCGCACTCCCGTGAAGACCGAGAACCCCACCGATGCCGATGCCGTCATCGTCGACCGGCGCGATGCGAACCTCGTCTTCGCCCAGGTGTCGCCGGCACTCGTGTCGACCCCGAACCTCGGGCGCACCCTGCGCATCGTGGCTCCGTTCAGCGACGAGCAGATCACGGCGAGCAACGGCGAGTACGAGTCGACGTCCGAGCTGATGCTCGAGGTGATCGGCAGCATGCTGTTCTTCCAGGCCAACGTCGTGTCGGTCGACACCGAGCCGGCGCCCGCCGGCGCCGTGGCCGAGACGCTGATCGAGGTGGCCGAGGCGCGGTTCATCCCCGACATGGAAGCGATCGCGCCGATCGTGTTCGGGGAGTCGAAGGTCGTGCTGGCGACGACGCTGATCGATGGAATCGATGCCGTCGTCACACTCGGGACCGACTACCTCGACAAGCAGATCGCCGATCCCACGACCGATCCCACGACCGAGGCATCGCCCGCGTCGACCGAACCCGTTGACTCGACCCCGGCTCCCGGCGATACGGTCGCTGTAGATGACTGAAGCGATCGACGATTCCGGCTTGGCGCTGGCGACGCTCGTCGCGCAGGTGGCCGACTCGTCGAAGGCGACCGACATCGTGATCCTCGATGTCGGCGAGGTCCTGTCGATCACCGGCTACTTCGTGGTGGCCGGTGCGTCGAACCCTCGGCTCGTCCGGGCCACCGTCGACGAGATCGAACGTCGCGTGAAGGCGGACCTCGACCGTTCACCGCTGCGGACCGAGGGCATGCGCGAGCAGCAGTGGATCCTGATGGACTACGGCGACGTCGTGATCCACGTGTTCCTCGATTCGATCCGCGAGTTCTACGAAATCGAGCGGCTGTACCTCGATGTCCCACGGATCACCTGGGAACCCGTCGCCGACACGGCCGAATCCTGACGATTTCAACGCTCACTCGTTCCATCTCGTTGTGACCGGGGAGCGTCGGCCGGTATCGTACGACGTCCTTCACGGGGCTATAGCTCAGTTGGTAGAGCGCTTCCATGGCATGGAAGAGGTCAAGGGTTCGATTCCCTTTAGCTCCACGAAAAGCCCCAGGTCACAGGCCTGGGGTTCTTCGTCGTCTTCGGCGACGCACCTCAAGGCGGAGGGACCTTATGGAGGCCTTACGGACCGTCCGATGGATTCTAGAGGCCGCTGGGGGTCTGTTCGCGACTGGGATCGTCCAGCTGCCAGGTGCGAGCGTTCCACGGGCGGCGACCGTGGCTCGCCTGGTCGGGACGTCTGCGTAGGCGACCGAGGGTCCGGCGCGAGCTTGAGTGCCGTGACTTCGCGGGATCCCGGGTCGTCGAACGCCGGCAGTATGCGACCGCGATCGGCCAGCGAAGTTCGTAGCGATGCCGCGCGACGAATGGTGATCGGGGATGAACGGACGACGTGGCTCATGGTGGAGCACCGATCGGGACAGAAGACTCCCTCGTCGCCGGGCACGTGACCACTGTCGCACACGCTGAGCTCGTTAACCCGAATCTCCGTAGGAACGCAGTTGCCCGATAGCGCTGGGGCAGTGGGCGTTGAAGCCAGTCCTGGAGCCCTGCACTGCCGGGACGTGGCCTCGAGAACATGGCCGCACTGCATTCACCGTGTTCGGTCGCGGGACCGATGGCTCCGAGTCGGCACCGTTGGCAGCTCCTGATGGCAGCGGGACCTGCGGTCGGCACGGATCTGCCTGATCATAGTCCCAGATCGCACCGAGGCAGGATCGGTCGCCGCTGAGCGACGGGACACGCTGGGGCCTCGAGCACCGCTCTGGACGGCCCGTACTCCGGCGACGCGTGATGCCAAGAGATGGCGAGCGCGTTCGAGCGAATTCGGTGAACGGGACTGAGGTGAGGTCCGACGTTGGGTTCGATGGCGCGGCAGGTACCTGGGTGCAGGCGTTTGTCACGTCACGACGGCAACTACGCCGGAGTGACGTCGCCGATGCCGATTGAGGCTTGCCGGCTCGTCGCGAGACTCCGGCACCGGTAGGTTTGAGCCCATATGACGACATACGCCGGTGCATGCCAACTGTCGCGTGGCGCGCGCGAGATGCCGACGTGCGGTCACGCAGGCAGCCGACGGCCGCAGATCGGGGCAATGCGTCAATTAAGGGCCGACGTGCCGCGCTCGCTAAGCGCATGCACGCACCGCAGCTCTGCGCGGCGACATCTAGACGCCGATCGGCGTCCGCGTCGTACGGCAACGTGACGGCGTGGTGTTGGATGAGGTCGACGCAGGCATTGGAGCGCACTCGCCACTCGCAAACGGCTACAAGGCCGCATGAACCCCTATCCGTCGGTCATCGCTGCGCGCTCGACCGTGCGTTGTCGACTGCGTGTTGCTGCGAGTCGAGGAGGTCATGGCGGTCGCCGTGCGGTCGCACTCGGTACGGCCTGCTCGAGGCCAAGGTCGTTGCCGTGTCGGCGACGAGTCGCAAGGTATCGCACGCAATGCTTCGTCGTGTCAGACAGCAGATGCGCACGACTGAGCGAGATGACAGGTCTTCGAAGGTCCACGTGCGACCTGCGCGATCAACGGGCGCCGGACGACAACGGTCACTTGCGACTGTGGCGGAGACTGCCCGCCTGTGTGGCTATGCGGAGGCGGCAAAGCACGTGACCAGCCGTAGCTACAAATCGTCAATACAGTTCTGCGGCGCCGGGAAGGTTGCAGGATCGTGCAGCCAAGGAGGTACTCTGACGCGTACGAGGCAACGCACGCAAGCGGTGCACACTGGCAGGGTGAATGATCACCTTGGTGCAACGAAGGTCGGCGACGTCGACAGATACGTCGCCGGGTATGACGTCAGGTACGAGGTTACATCTGCAACACCGCACTGAGGCGGATGGGGTGGCCGTGCCGCGACATGGTCGTTCGACGACCGGCGTTCGGACTCGAGAGACCGGTCGAAGCCGCTGGTCCTCGACGCTGGACGGCGAGCAGATGCTTAGAAGGCTCACTGAAGGCAGTGTCTCGCCGCACGAGATTCGATGACCGGCGCGTGTACATCCAGAGACCAGCGCCAGCTAGGTCGTCGGCGTCACTCAGAAATGACCAGCGGGCTCTCGATGACAGATCCGCTCAAGACCACACGATTTAGCGCGCCATACCGCTGGGGTGCGCACGCCACGGGTACCTCGCAGTTCTGAGTCGGCGGTGCTCGCTGGCTTCATGCAGCTGGCGCACGCGTGTGAGCGCCATCGCCTGTTGCTGCACGCGACGGGAGCGGCTGGACCACGGTTTACACGGCTCGATTCCACCGCCACCGGTCGCGCGGGGAGTACGATGGTCGGCGCTGAGTACTTGGCGTCGACCACCGCACCATCGTGCGGCGGAGACGCACTCGCCAAGTCGCGGGCGCAGGGCGCTGCATGACCGTGGCAGTCTCGCCGAAACCAGGCGCCGAGTGCGTGAGCCGACGCTCGCTGATCGTCACGCGGTGGCATCATCCCGCCGATCGCGGGCTCGAAGCGATGGCTGCAGTCGACCCTACACCGTCGCATGTGACTCGGCTTGCGACCTGAATCGCGACCTACGGGCCTGCACGGCTCGCATTCCACTGCGTCGACGAGACGCTTCACTGTCGAGTGAGTACGGCGCGTCGACATTCTCGAGGACGCAATCTGGGAGGCCATCCAGGACCAGCTCGACACGGAGTGCCGACCGTAACGGATCCTGAGCGGCCAGCGGCCCACGTCGTGTCTCCGGCGTCGCTAGGTCTCGATCGCACGCTCGACCATTCCGCGCATCCGCCTACCAATCCGTCCTTGGCAACCGTCGAGCGCCGCTGGGTGCAGGCGACGTCTGATGGCAGCTCAGATCATCGCCTCGATGGGATCGCCGAGGCGGCCGAGCGGATAGCTCCAGGTCCTGCGGTCGATCAGCTCTCGAGTTGCGTCCAGGTGGCCGGCGTGCGTCGCCGACTCGACGAGCACGTGCTGCAGCACCTCGAACAATGAGTGGAGTCGCCACGGCCCGAACATGTCGTCCGGCCACCACGCGGGCGGAGTCTCGAGGGGCAGGTGACGGACCCGATCGTGACCGCGGGCGGTGGCGATCGAGTACTGCTCGACGAGACCGTCCATCGACACGTCGTCGGCGAGGGTGAAGCCGTCGTCCGCCTCGACGAGATCATCGCCCGACATGATCGTGGCGAACCAGAAGTTCGTCATCCCGGTGAGGTGCTGGATCATGCCGCCGCACGACCAGCCCGACGGCAATATCGGGCGTCGCATGGTGACGTCATCGAGGCCGGCGACGATGCCGACGATGCGCTGCTGCTGAGCGGCCAGCCCGGAGAGCAGCGTCGCGGTGTCGATCGCCGGAGCGGTGGTGGTCAACGGGGGGTTGGTCGATGTGACGACGTTCGAGTTGACGGTCATGGTTGGTGCCCCCCAGGGCGCTGCTGGACATTGGCAGGACGTCGGAGACGTCGGAGTCGATGGCCCTGGATCGACATCCGCTGGCAAGATGTCGAAATCCCGACACCCGCTCCGACGTCTCCGTCATCCGACGCCCGTCGGTGACCGCCGTAAAGGAGCTGACCATGAAGTACGTGATCCTCATCCACGCCAACCCGAACCCGTGGGGCCACCCCACCGGACACTTCACCGACGAGGGCCGACAGCTCGACGCCTTCCAGCGCCTCGCGATGGACCGCAAGTTCGACGAGTTGATGGAGGGCATGGCGGCGTCTGGCGAGCTGGTCGTCTGCGAGGCGCTCGCCGATCCGGGATCGTCGACGATCTACCGCTGGAAGGGCGACACGCACGTCGCCACCGAGGGACCCTACGCGGAGACGAAAGAGCACCTCGCCGGGTTCTTCCTCGTCGACGTCGAGTCTCGCGAGCGTGCCGAGGAGATCGCGGCGGCGTTCGCCCACCCAGGCGACGTGATCGAGCTGCGACCCGCGATGTGGGCTGGCGGCCCCGACGTGTGAGCGACCCCGGCCTCGACGTCGTCTGGCGGGCGTGCGCGCCACAGGTGCTCGGTGCGCTCGTGCGCCGCTACGGCCGATTCGACCTCGCCGAGGACGCGCTGCAGGAGGCGCTCGTCGCCGCCGCGCGCCAGTGGCCCACCGAGGGAACGCCCGACGATCCGAAGGCCTGGCTGATTCGGGTGGCATCGCGCCGGCTCGTCGACCGGCTGCGCGCCGACGGCGCCCGCGCCCGCCGCGAGGAGCGCGTGGCCCGACGCGCTCCGGCGAACGATCTGAGCGCGGTGGGCCCCAGGGATGCGACCGCCGATCGCGACGACACGCTCGCGATGATGCTGCTGTGCTGCCACCCGTCGCTGAGCAGGCCGTCGCAGGTGGCACTCACCTTGCGTGCCGTTGCCGGTCTCACCACGGCGCAGATCGCCCGCTCGTTCCTCGTCCCCGAGTCGACCATGGCGCAGCGAATCGTCCGCGCCAAGGTCCGACTCGAGGAGGTGGCCGATCCCTTCGCCGTTCCGCCCGTGACGGAGATGCCGGCACGGGTGGCCGCGGTGGCCCACGTGCTGTACCTCGTCTTCACCGAAGGTCACGCCGCGACGACCGGGGGAACACTGACTACTCCGTCGCTCGGCACCGAAGCCATCCGCCTGGCTCGCGAGTTGCACCGGTCGCTCCCCGACGACGGCGAGGTTTCCGGCCTGCTGGCCCTGATGCTGCTCACCGATGCGCGCCGGTGCGCTCGCATCGACGCCGACGGATCGTTCGTGCCGCTCGCCGAGCAGGACCGCACGCTGTGGAACGGCGACCAGATCGCCGAAGGCATCGAGCTCGTCGACGCTGCCCTACCCGTTGGGCCAGTCGGTCCCTACCAGCTCCAGGCGGCCATCGCCGCCGTCCACGACGAGGCCCTCACCGCCGAGGCGACCGACTGGACGCAGATCGAGCAGCTCTACGAGATGCTCGAGCGCATCGCGCCCGGCCCGATCGTCACGCTCAACCGCGCCGTGGCCGTGGCCGAAGCCCGCGGCCCCCAGGCCGCGCTCGACCTGATCGACCCGCTGCTCGATGACCGCCGGCTGCGCCACACCCACAGGCTGCACGCCGTCCACGCCCACGTCCTCGAGCTCGCCGGCCGCACGGACGATGCACATTCCGCCTACCTCCTCGCCGCCCGCCAGGCAACGAGCATCCCCGAACAACGTCACCTGCTCGCCGCCGCCAAACGACTCGAGCCGGAATCGAGCAGCCCACCGTGAGTTGCTCGGGGACGACCGAGATTCCTTCGTCGCCCAGCTGAGAAGGCAGGGGCCGGGGGAGCGAGTGTGATCGTCAGCCCGCTATTGCTACGCCGACGTCGCCCGCCGTTGGTCCTCTCGAGCACTCGGGACCGACAGCCGAAGGCCACTGTCGACCAGCCGCACCGTGACAACTGCGACCAGCGCGATCGACGCAAACACGAGCACGGAGGTCACGACGAGGAACGTCCAGCGGAGCGCGGACAGGTCGCCGGTGTTGCCGATCTCCTCCTGGGCCACGCCGACGGCAGGCAGGCAGAGGAACGCCGAACCGGCACCGACGACGAGCCATCGCCACCATCGGGTCGTGAAGGCCGCCACGATCGCTCCCGGGATCATGGCCGCGACATAGACGAGAGGAATGAAGATGCTTCCGGCGAGCGTGAACTCGCCTGCATGGTCGGCCGAAACGGCGACCGCCCGCATCAACAGTCGGGCAATCGCGCCGACACTGACGCCGGCCAGAAACGCCGCGCCGACACCAATACCGATCTTCCGCACCACCCGCATGTGCCCCGACGATAGTTGTCCCCGTTGCGGCCAGAAGTCTCGCGTCGATGTCTTTCTGTGCGAGGCGTTCGGTGACGCCTTCGTCGGCGTCGCGCGCGTCAGTTCTCCTGAACGAGGTCGCGCACCCAGGCGA
The DNA here is from genome assembly GCA_963752815.1 of Ilumatobacteraceae bacterium. Taxonomy (GTDB): domain Bacteria; phylum Actinomycetota; class Acidimicrobiia; order Acidimicrobiales; family Ilumatobacteraceae; genus Sva-07. The sequence continues at coordinate 123,201 of CAVVZI010000020.1, forward strand.
TGAAGAGGTCGGTCCACGAGTCCGAGGGCAAACCCTGGCGAACTGTGCCGAACCCGTGCCCGCCTCGGCGGAACTCGTGGAGCTCCGACGGGCGGTCGGCAGCAGCCCAGTCGGCGTGCAAGCCCTCCACGATGCGCACGAGGATGTCGTCTTGGGCGACCGCGGTGAACAGTGGCGGCGCATCAGCGGGGACCGGCGCGCCCTGGGTCTCTCCGCCGTAGATGGGGGCGATGAACGCGACCTGGTCGGCGCGGGGATCGAGGGCAACGTCGACGATCAGGAACGCCCCGGCCGAGAATCCGAGCATGCCGATGGCGTCGGCTCGGAGGCTGAACCGTGCCGCTTCGGCCCGGACGATCTCGATGGCTCGGCGGCCGTCGTCGGCGCAGGCGGCGCGGGCTCGGAGGTAGGCATCGGTCGAGATGACGTCGCTGATCGCCGTCGGCTTGTGGCTGCGCGCGATCGAACCGGTGTGGATCTGATCGGCTTTGGCCATCAGCGCCTCGAACTCGTCCTGGTCGGCGGGTGAAGCCTGGAGGCGGTACTTGAGGACGAAGACGGTGTAGCCGAGGCCGGAGAGCCAGGTCGCGACGTCGAGGCCCTCGTGACCCCAGGCGTTGATCGTCCATCCGCCCCCTGGGACGACGATGATTCCGACGCCGTTCGCCGCCTCGTCCGATGGCTGGAACACGGTGAGCGTCGGATCGGAGATGTTCCGGAAGAACGTCATGCCGGCGGCGACACCGTCCTGCACCGTGTACGCGACCTCGGGCGGAACGCCCTCGATGGTCGTTGGCGGCCCATCGGTCCACAGGGGGATCACTTCGTTCATCACCACTCCTCGCCTCAGGGCTTTGTGCGCTCGATCAGTCTTCCAGGCCCGGACTCCCGAACGACGACGCACAGACCGTCGCCGGCCCGAGCTGGACCACCGCTGACCGGCGTCAAGTCACACGTGCAAAGTTCGTCACGCTGGCGGGGCATTGCCGGAGGCGAGGCTGCTGTGGAACGCTTCACCAGCAGTGGACGGCTTCGTGCGCGATCAGCGGTTCGAAGCCGTCGCCGCGCTGGCACGAAAATCCGCTGAGGCGGCGGGTGGCGGCGCATTGTGCGTGTACCTCGACGGCGTCGCGATCGTCGATGTGTGGGCGGGCACCCGCGACGTCGCACGCGGGCTGGCGTGGGAGGCGGACACGATGGCGATGTCGTGGTCGACGACCAAGGGAGTGACCTCGACGGTGTTGCACATGCTGGCCGATCGAGGATCGCTGGAGTACGACTCGCCGGTGGCGTCGTACTGGCCGGAGTTCGCCGCGAATGGCAAGGGTGCGGTCACGGTTCGTCAGGTCATGGCCATGGAGGCCGGGTTGTACGACGTTCGCCATTTGATCGACGACCCGCGCGAGTTGCTCGACCACGAGACGATGGCCGCCCACCTTGGTGCGGCTCGACCGCTTCACGTGCCCGGCCGGGCGAGTGCGTATCACGCGTTCACGTACGGGTGGATCGCCGGCGAATTGGTGCGCCGGATCACCGGGACGACGCTCGGTGCGTTCGTGCAACGCGAGATTGCTCAACCGTTGGGATTGGACGGTTGCTTCATCGGTACGCCGGCTGCCGAGTTCGATCGTGTGGCGGCACGCCCAGCGCTGAGCTCGGAACCCGGGCTTGCCCGGACAGGCGCGAAGGCGATCGATCCGTTGACCCGGCTGTTCGGTTTCAGTCCGGCGCGGTTCGCTGCAGCGTTCCTGCCGTGTGGTGGTCACACGGTGATCCCCGCGACCGAGTTCCTGGCAGCCGAAGTGCCGGCAGTGAACGGGGTCTTCACCGCTCGGTCGTTGGCCCGGTTCTACGCCGCGCTCGGCTCCCCGGACGGGCTCGACGGAGTGCGGCTCTGGTCCGACGGGACCCGACGTGCGGCGACAGAGAAACAGACCCGTAGACGTGATCTCGTCATTCCGCTGCGGATGCAGTGGCGACTCGGCTATCACCAGCCGTTCCCGACCAAGCACACCTCGCCGTCGGCGTTCGGTTTCTACGGCGCATACGGCTCGGGTGGCTACGCCGACCCGAGCCGCCATCTCGCCGTCGGCTTCGTCGTCCAACACGCCAAAGGGTTGCCGCTTCCCAAAATCGCGCGGCAGATAGACGCCGCCATCGGCCAATAGCCCCAAACCCATCAGGCGATCGGTGACAGTCGGGTCGGAAACTCGTGGTTCTCGATGGCGGATGTCGCTGCGATGCTGACGAGATGGTGAGTGAGAAGTACACCCACGGACATCCGGCGAGCGTGCTGCGCTCACATCGTTGGCGTACCGCGGAGAACTCGGCGGCGTATCTGCTGCCGCAGTTGCGCCCGGGGCTCGATGTGCTCGACGTTGGTTGTGGACCGGGCACGATCACGATCGATCTGGCCCGCATCGTCGGTGCCGGCCACGTGGTTGGCCTCGACGGTGCCGCTTCCGCCATCGAGGTGGCGAGGGAGTCGGCTGCGAGCGCCGAGGTCGACGTGGAGTTCGCCGTCGGTGACGCGTATGAATTGAGCTTCGAGGACGATCGGTTCGACGTCGTGCACGCGGATCAGCTGCTGCAGCACCTTGCGGATCCGGTCGCGGCGTTGCAGGAGATGCGTCGCGTTTGTCGGCCCGGGGGCACCGTCGCCGTCCGCGATGCCGATTACGCGGCGATGACCTGGTGGCCGCTCGACCCTCGCCTGAATCGCTGGCTGGATCTGTACAGCGCTGCCGCGTGGGCCAACGGGGGCGAGCCCGACGCCGGACGTCGGCTGATCGGGTGGGCTCGAACGGCGGGCTTTGCCGATCTCAGGCCGTCGGCGTCGGTGTGGTGCTTCGCCGAGCCCGAGAGTCGTGCGTGGTGGGCTGAGACATGGGCCGAACGGTCGACCGATTCTCCGCTGTCCGAGCAGCTCGTTCGCGAAGGTTTGGCGACCCAAGCGGAACTCCAAGCGATCGGCAACGCCTGGCACGAGTGGTCCCAGAATTTGGATGGTTGGTTCGCCGTCGTGCACGGCGAACTGTTGGCGACCGTGCCAGAAGCGTGACACGAGGTTGTCGACAAGCCTGCAGCGGCGACCGCCACCCACTTCACCAGCTGCTGACCCGGCGGTCCCTGCTACTTGTCAGGGCCGAGCGGGTCGCTCGAGAGCAGCGTCTCGCTGTTCGGCCTCGGTCGTCGCCTTGAGACGCTCGAGCGTGGTGCGCATGCCCTCGAGCAGTCCCTTGTGGCGGTTGGTCGGCACGTCCAGGATTCGAGCCCAGGTCGGGATCCAGCGCACTTCGTAGCCCTCGGTCACCCTCGTGCTGCCGTCGTCTCGGGGCTCGAATCGGTAGCGCCACACGGTCGACTCGCGGCCACCCTCGTCGGTGACGAACGCGAACTCGCGACCTGGATCGGCGACCAGTACCCGACCGTGGCGCGAGTAGCGGATGCGTCGCCCCGGCCCCACCGCGTTGTGCCCGATGAAGGTGGTGCCCTCGACGGGAACGGTGACGTCGCCCTCCCAGTCGACGCTCTCGCACTCCGGGCTCCACGCCCCGATGCGCGGCAGGTCGGAAACCATCGCGTAGAGGACGTCGGAGCTGGCGGCGATGTCGAGCTCGACGTGGTCCTCGGTCAACCACCAACGCTGATTCTTCGGGGCCATCGGGTCCTTCTTTCCGTAGACGATGGAGTCGAAGCTAATACCATTAGCTATTGCTGTCAATAGCAACGTGAGCTATGGTACTGAACATGACGGCGACCGAGGAGCCCGCGCCAGGTGACCGTCGAACTCGGCGTCGCCAGGAAACCATCGAAGAGATTCTCACCATCGCCGATGACGTGCTCGCAGAGGAGGGTGTCAACGGCCTCAGCCTGTCGGAGGTCGCCCGTCGCCTCGGCGTCAAGCCGCCGTCGATCTACAAGTACTTCGACTCACTGCTCGCCATCTACGACGCCCTCTTCGAACGCGGTCAGCGCGCCCACCTCGCCGTGATGCGCACCGCGATGGCACGCGCCGAACCTGGCCTCGACGCGCTGGCCGCCGGCCTCGACGCCAGTGGCCGCTGGGCGCTCGACCACCCGGCGACCGCGCAACGACTTTTCTGGCATTCGGTCCCCAACTTCGAACCGACACCCGAGGCGATGGCCCCCAGCATCGAGATGGTCAACCTCCAACGCCAAGCGCTCGCCGACGCCGCTGCCGCAGGCCAACTCGGCGCCGGAGCCGACTCCGACGAGGCGCTGTGGATCACCTCCATCCTCGTCAGCGGCGTGATCGGCCAAGCGATGGCAAACGAACCTGGCCTCCCCTGGGGCGAGGGACGGTTCAGCCCACTACTGCCCAAACTTCTCAACACACTCGCCGGCCTCTACCCCCCGAAGCCCGCCCGCCGCCGATCGTGAGCGAGATCGCCCACCGGCCGCAAGAGTTCTGCGGGTACCCATTCGCGCTCCCACTCGTCGAAGTGCGCTGGCTCGGCGTCACCCCGTAGAAGGAGGCCGACCCACAACTCCCCACGTTCGTTCCGGACAGGGGTGAGAGCGTCTGAACCGCGGTTCGCGAATGTCACGACACACCGCCTCCCATTCGGCATTTCGTAGATCGTCCCGACTGAACCGAGCGGTCCGTGCCGCACCGATGAGGGCAACTCATGTCGCTCGAACACGACCGTCGGTCTACTACGACTCCTCCGCGCGAGCAGTGGCTTCACTCCGTGGTCATTGGACGTGCGCGCCTGAGAGTGGCGCGAGCGGATGCGATTCGCCGTCGAGGTGTCCGGCATCATGGGCATGATGAAATTCGGACTGTTCGGCATCAACAACGGCCCGCTCGCCGACCCGGACGCCGCCGTGCGAGTCGCGCAGGCGGCCGAAGCTGCCGGGTTCGACTCGGTGTGGACCGGCGAGCACGTGGTGCTCCCTGACCCCCAGGCGCCGCCGGCGCCGGCGCCCCCGCACGTGCCGATGCTGGACCCGGCGGTGGCACTGGCCTACGTCGCTGCCCACACGACGACGATCGCGCTCGCCACGGGGATCATCATCCTTCCGCAACGCAACCCGCTCGTGTTGGCCAAGGAGCTGGCGAGCGTCGATGTGGTGTCGAAGGGCCGGTTGTGGTTCGGCTACGCCGCCGGGTACCTGCACCAGGAGTTCGCCGCGTTGGGCATCCCGTTCGACGATCGTGGTGCGCGTTGCGACGAGTATCTCGACGCGATCCTCGAGCTGTGGGACAGCCAGTCACCCACATTCGCCGGCGAGACCATTCGCTTCAGCGGGATCGATGCCCACCCGCGCCCCGTGCAACGGCCGCACCCCCGGTTGATCGTCGGCGGCCAGAGTCCACCCGCGTTCAGGCGAGCCGTGCACCGCGCCAACGGGTGGTACGGGTTCGCCATGCAACCCGAGGCGGTGGCGAGGTGCATCGACGGCCTCGGGCGGGCAGCCGCCGAGACCGACCGTGCTCCGTCGCTCGGTGAGATCGAGATCACGGTCACCCCACCGCCCGGGCCGGTCGACGCTGACACGGTCGATCAGTACCGACAACTCGGCGTGGCTCGCCTGGTCATGCTGCCGCGATCCCGCGACGTCGAGGGCATCATCCAGCTCGTCACCGACACGGCGGAGGCCCACCTGGGGTGACCTGCCGGGCGTGATTGACAATTCGCCCGGTTCGTGGCGTTCGCCGCTGAGGAGTGAGCGCGTCGATACTGGGCCCCGTGCGCTACGGAATCTGCGTCGCATCGCGACCCGAAGACATCGACTACGTCGTCGAGGCCGAGCGGCTCGGCTTCAGCCACGCCTGGCTGGCCGACAGTCAGATGATCTGGAGCGACGTCTATGCGATGCTCGCGTTGGCTGCGGTTCGCACGTCGACCATCAACCTCGGCACCGGTGTGGCCGTTGCCGGGACGAGACTTGCTCCGGTCACGGCGGCGGCGATCGGGACGATCAACCAACTCGCGCCCGGTCGAACCTTCTGCGGCATCGGCACTGGCAACACAGCGATGAGGATCATGGGTCACAAGCCTCAACGCATCGCCGAGTTCGACGACTACCTCTCTGTGCTCACCTCACTGCTGCGGGGCGACGAGGTGGACTACACGCTCGACGGTCTCACGGCACCGATCAAGCACCTGATGCCCGACGACGGATTCGTCCGGCACGAGCCCGTTCCGCCGGTGTACGTGTCGGCGTTCGGTCCGCGTGCCCTCGGTCTCGCTGCCCGACACGGCAACGGTCTGATCACCTCGGTGCCGCCCGACCCGGCTGCGGTGCGAAGAGTGCGAAGCGCCATCACCGAGCATCGCGACGAACTCGGGTTGCCGTTCGACCGATCATCGTTCCCGATCGCCACGCTGACGACGATCGCCGTGCTGGAACCGGGTGAGGCTGTCGACTCCGCTCGCGTGAAGCAGCAGGTAGGTGCTTTCGCGATCGCCGCGCTGCACTACTGCTACGAGCAGTTCACCCAGTTCGGGCGTCGACCTCCAGGGCACATGGGCGACATCTGGGACGCGTACGTCTCCGAGGTCGAGCAGACCCCTCCGGAGCGTCGCCACCTGCGCACGCACCTCGGCCACAACTGCTGGGTGATCCCGGAAGAAGAGCGCTTCGTCACCAAGGAACTGATCGAGCGCTCGTGCCTCGTCGGCACTCCCGACCAGTTGCGGGAGCGGGTCGCCGAACTCGATGACGCCGGGCTCGACCAGATCGTGCTACTTCCTCCGCTCGATGCCAAAGAAGCAGTGATCGCCGACGTGGCTCGAGAATTGATCGCACGAGACCCCGAATAGGTCGCGTGGGTCTGCTTCCAGCGGCGCGGCTCTACCTACGGGTTTGGGCAGGGCTCGAGGGCGAACCGTAGGCCGCTCCCGGTGCGGCCGCCTCCGATCGTGAACGCGCACCCGAGGCTCGGCGATGAGATGTTCGTCACGAGATCCTCACCGGCCGGCTTCACCCCGTCGTCGACCCAGGCGAACAGGTCCCGGTACGCCGAGATGAACTCGTTGGCGGTGAACGAGCAGTGGCCGACATCGCGGATGGCGCGTTGCACGAGCAGATCGCCGAGACCGTTGGCGATCACCTCGCGGGCGTAGTGCTGCTCCATCTCGATCGGGACGAACAGGTCGCCAGTGGTGTGGATGGTGAGTATCGGGACCGACGGCGTGCCGTTGATGATCGGTGCCGGCTGCGCGCCCTGCGAGTTGCGAACACGGTTCGAGGCATCCACCCGCTTCACCTGGGCGTCGATGTCGATCCCGTACTCGTCGAGGTACGTCATGTCGGTGTTCTGAGCGACGGTGCCGGTCCGGTTGGCGATCGTGCCGTCACCCTCGGCGAGATCGAAGAAGAAGTCCCCCGTGGGGCTGGCGAGCCCGTGCCAGTAGTTCCAGGCGACGTCGTAGGTGACCCGGTTCCCGCCGGAGCCGACCTCCACGAAGTCCTTGAAGGCCTGTCCTGCCGGCGTGAGCGGCGAGGGCGCGCCGAGGATCTGAGGCAGGCCGCCCGCCCACTGACCGGTCGGGTTGGTGGACAGCGCGGCCTTGATCCCGGGGACCGTCGTGGTCATCCAGTTGGGGTCGGGATAGGGGTAGTCCGGAGCCAACCCGGCAAAGGCGGCGGCACCGACGTTGTAGTCGAGGAAGTAGTCGAACAGCTCCACGTCGCCGACCACCCCGCAGGCGCTGAGCGCCCCGTCCCACAGGTTGCGATACGTCTCGATGGCCGCGGCCGTCACATGCCCGCCCATCGACACACCCACCAGGTAGGTCTCGTCCAGCTCGCCCTGCTGGCGCAGCATCGACTGCATGTGCTGTGTCAGGTTCTTGGTGTCGATGACCCCGACGCCCGGGTCGTAGCTGTTGCGGCGGTAACTCGACGCCGCCCACGCGTACCCGGCGGCGGTGAGGAACTGGTACTGAGGCGGCGGATCCACCGTGAGGCTCGTGCCCTCACCCCTGTAGCCATGGGCGTAGATCACCAGGTCACCGTTCCAATTGGCGGGGACCTGGGCGATCCATGCCGCGCCGGCGATCTCGCCCGACACGACGTCCTGGCCGGTCGCCGCCTCCACCGCGGCGACCGTGCCATCGACCTGGGTCCAGTCGATCTGGTAGTCGGGCCCCGGCTTGGCCGACACCACGGCCGGCGCGACGCCGACAACGATCGCGGTCGCCACCATCGCGACCAGGTTCCGGTGTGACCTCATGTGCCCCCGTCGCCGACGGTCGGACCACTGTCCGAGCACCCGGCCACGGCGACGGCGACGACCGTCAGCGTCACGGCACGACGGAAGCGGGGCTTCTTGCGGGACGGGCATGGTTCCTCCTCCAGATGCGAAATGAGGGGTAGTCAAGTCAAGCTCGCACTTTGACAACGTGTCAAGCCTTCCCCCAGGAAGACCCGGCCCGCCCGACTACCAGCGCCGCCCACTGGCGATCTGGGGCGCTGTCCCCGCGGTTGGTGACACCTTCAGCGCAACGTTGATCGCGTCAGGCGGGTCGTCCAGAATTTGTCGATGGCGACAGTGTTCGAGGCGATGGGCGGTGCGCCCGCAGTCCTCCGCCTCGCACACGCGTGGCACGAGCGGGTGATGGCCGACGAGGTGGTGAGTCACGCCTTCAGCCATGGCTTCCGGCCGGATCACACGCAGCGTCTCGCTGCGTACTGGGCCGAAGCATTGGGTGGCCCGTCGACGTACAGCGATCAATTCGGCGACGAGACCGCTGTGGTCCGAGCGCACAGCGGAAACGGGCCGCATGCCGAGATGGATCGTCGCGCCATCTCGTGCTTCGACGAGGCGATGAGCGACATCGGCCTTGGCGGCGACGATCCGGTTCGGCAGGTGCTCCACGACTATTTCTCGTGGGCAACGACGACCACGATGTCCCGCTACGAGGATTCCGCCGATGACGTCCCAGACGATTTGCAGATTCCGAAATGGTCCTGGAACGGAGTGGTTGCCGAAGGGTCCGCCTGACGGGGGGTAGGCGGCGGACATGGCTACGGCTCTGGACCGTCGATCAATTTTCGTCTACGGCGCCTCGGTCAGCGTGTACACCGTCGAGGAAATCGCTCACTGCGCGCTTGGACCTGAGCACATGGACGGCCAAATTCTGCCCGTGTTCCAAGATCACCTCGCGCTCGTGTGCGGGTTCCACGTGGCGCTTGCGCCAGATTCGACCGGCCAGGCGCCACTCATCGCGCAATCGGGCCCACGTCGAGTAGTCGCATCCTTCGGGCAATTCGCCCGGCATCCGAAACCCGCGCCGGAGCGCGCGCCCGGAACAGAGCCACCAGGGCATGTCGAGCACCACGACGGTGTCAGCGAGTTCGATCCGGAGATCGAGTGTCTCGTGGTAGTTGCCATCAGCGATCCACGCGTCACCAGCGAGCACGACGCGGTCGCTTCTCGCGCCACTCGGTCTCCGACGGCGCAACCCAACCCGGTTTCCAGAAAGCAAGGTCGAGGTGAATGACCGGCAGACCGGTCTCGGCCGCGAGTGCGACGGCAAATGTGCTCTTTCCCGACCCGGCGAGCCCAGTGACGACGACGCGGCGTCCGATCGCCATCCGGGATTCGCCCACATCGTCAGTGTCCCTCGCCAACCGGCCGCCGGCACCACGAATTTCACCATCGTTTCAAACCTGCCACCCGTCAGGTCCGACAGGTACGGTCGTCGAGATGAAGGTGCGCTTCGCTGTAGCTCCAGGTGGTGTCGCCTTCGACGGCGCGCGTTTCGTCGACCTCGTCGAGCAGCTCGAGGCCCGCGGCTTTGACACGCTGTGGCTGTCGGACATTCCGATGGGGCCGAGCATCGACCCGGTCGTCGGGCTCGGCTACGCAGCGGCTGCTTCCAAGCGCCTCAAACTGGGCGCCAACGTGGTGCCGTTCGGCCGCAATCCGATGATCCTTGCCAAGACGCTGGCGCAACTCGATCGGCTCAGTGATGGACGATTGCTGCTCAGCCTCGTGCCCGGTCTCGACCAGCCCAACGAGCGTCTTGCGCTCGGTATCGGGACGCGCAACCGGTGGAGGTTGATCGAGGACATCATTCCCTTGCTTCGCGCGTGGTGGGCGGGCGAGCCGGTGTCGCACCAACTCGAAGGCTTCGTGTTCGACGGTGTGCGTGTCGAGCCGCTGCCCGTCCAGCAGCCGCTCGAGATCTGGCTGGGCGGCAACGGACCGCAAGCACTCGAACGGATCGGGCGACTTGCCGATGGCTGGCTGGGTGCTGCGGTCACGCCAGCCGAGGCGGGGGATGCCTGTCGCACGATCCAACGAAGCGCTGACGCGGCTGCACGGACGGTCCCTGCCGATCACTTCGGGATGAGTCTTGCCTACGGGCACCAAGAACCGGATGCCCAGATGTATGCGTCGTTGCGTAAGCGGAGGCCCGATGTCGACCCTCGTGAGCTGATGCCGGTCGGCGCCACGGGACTGCGCGATTTCGTGGGGCGGTACATCGACAACGGTGTGACGAAGTTCGTCCTGCGACCGAACAGTCCGCCGGCGACCTGGGCCGAAGAGCTCGACTACCTCACTGACACGCTCTTCGATCTCCAGAGCTGACACGGGTCACGCAAAGCCGGGGTTCGTTCGAGGCTCGGTCCGATTCGGGGTCCCCGAACGTTCGGTGAGAACACCCTGCGGCCGGGTCGCATACCTTCCGGGTATGGACTTGCGGATGAGCGAAGACGAACGGCAGGCCTTTCTCGCTGGTGTGCACATCGGTGTGATCTCGATTGAACGGGAGGACGGGCCCCCGCTCTCGGTGCCGATTTGGTACGGCTACGAACCCGGCGGCGACGTCTGGGTCACGACGGGCACCGACTCCTTGAAGAGCAAGCTGCTGCACAAGGCGCAGCGCTTCAGTCTCTGCGTGCAGACCGAGGAGCCGCCGTTCTACTCGTATGTGAGCGTCGAGGGGCCGGTCGTGTCGGTCGAGCCGACGGACGAGGACGCCGTTGGCCGGCCAATGGCTCACCGCTACTTCGGCGTCGAGCTCGGCGACTTGTATATCGAGAGCATCAAGGGCGAGTCGTCTCTGACGTGGACCATGCGTCCGGAACGCTGGTGGACGGTGGACTACTCCAAGACGGGCGTGTCGACCCGCGAACGACCTGACGAATGAGTCTGGCTCGGTTGCTCACGGCTCGGCGACGATCCAGCCGCGACGCTGCAGCTCCGCGGCGAGCAGTTCGGACGACACCTCCCGCAATGCGCGCTCTGCAGCGGTCGGGGGCGGCATGGGCGTACGAGCAGGCGATGGGCTCTCGCTCTGCGCCGCTGCTTCCAACTGTTCGATGAAGGCGTCGGCCTCGTCCCGTGTGAACTTGCCAGCGGCTTGGCGTTGTGTGAATCCCATCGGACCGCGGGCGTCACGGAAGTCGGTGTGGCCGGCATCGTGCAGCAGTGCCAGTAGCTGGCGAACCGTATGCGCCGGGGCGGGCGGGCCTGACTGCTGACCGAATGCCATGCCTGCAGTCTCGCGTTTCGCCACGACCGGCGGGTGGTGCCCCCACCGGCACTCGGTGCGGTCTCAGGGCGAGCGCTCGCCTCGACGCACGCTGCATCTGGGTCAGGACTTCTCACCGGATTCAGCACGGGATCCGACCCCGATGTCGAGGATCATCGCAGCGCAGGACCTGTCGCTTCTGGCTGTGGCTGCTGTCGCTGGCACGCCCTGTCGTCAAGCGGGGCTTCTGGCGAGGATGATCGCGCCCGGAACCTCCTCGTCCGGACGCATGACGAGTTCGGCCTCGATGGTGAACCCGGCTTCGCGCAGCCACTGGGCAACTTTGGCCGGCGGGCGGCGGTAGCTGTCGACGTTGATCGGGCGGCCCGAGTAGCCCTCCGTGGTGTTACGCGCCTCGTCTCCGACGTGGAAGCCGACGAGCAGCGGACCTGCCGGGCGCATCACGCGACGGAACTCGGCGAACACACCGGGCACGGATTGGTCTGGCACGTGGATCACGGACCAGAACGCAAGCACGCCCGTGAGTGAGCCGTCAGCCAGGTCGAGGTCGGTCATCGTCCCCACTTCGAAGCGGATGTCGGGGTGGTCGCGCCTCGCGATGGCGACCATCTCCGGTGACAGGTCGATGCCGAATGCGTCGACCCCGACATCGTGGAGGTGGCGCGTGACGTAGCCGGGACCGCAGCCGATGTCGGCGACGGCCCCGCCACCGGCATCGCGCACGAGGTCGGCAAACAACGCCAGGCTTCCGCGTAGGTACGGACTCGTCTCCAGCAGGCCCTGCACCTTGTCGGCATATCCGTCGGCGTCGGCGTCGTACGAGTCGCGGGTGTCAACCAGCCAGCTGTCGGCCACCGGGCAAACAGTAGAGCGCTCGGCATCCTGCGTCCGGAAACCACAATCGCTATATCGACAATGCCCGGCGGCAGGTCTCCGAATCGAGCGGGGTCGATTCCGTAGGGAGCGACGACAGTTCGCTACCAAGGCGAGCCGCTCGGCGGGTGCGGCACTGACCGGCCACGATGAGTTGACCGGCCCAGCGTTCGATGCCGGTGAGCGTGTCGCGGTCGACGAATCGGCCGTCGACGTCCATCTTGGTGCGCGGCGCCGCAATGCTGAGCACGTCGACGACGAGCGCGCCCTGCCAGCTGAGCGTGCGTATCGCTTGCTCGAGGGCGAACCCGCCGCCGGTCGTCCCGGCACTGAGCACCACGACGGGTCGGTGATAGAGCGACGCTGATCCAACCAGCCAATCCAACGCGCGACGAAACGCCGGCGAGGCCACCGGCGTACTCGGGTGCGGCGAGGAGC
>CAVVZI010000021.1:0-607778 GCA_963752815.1 Ilumatobacteraceae bacterium
GCAGGGTCGAGCTATACGTCGAACCGATGCCACTGCCCTTCCGACACGACATCGACGGCGTCGCCGACCACGCGGATGGCGGTCTCGTCGTCGATTGCGTATGCGGGACAGTCGAGGCCGGCGGCCCATGCCTTGGCGTGGGCCAGCGTGTTCTCGGGCAGGGACTCGTGGTCGAGGTGAGGGAAGATCGAGAAGTCGACCAGGCCGAGCGCGCGGTCGTCGCCGGCGGTCGGCCTCCACCCGACGAACTCCTTGCCGACGCGCGGCGTCATCACCATGCTCCCGGCACTCATGCCGATCCACACCGTGTCGTCCAGCGAGGGGAGTAAGTCGGTCAGCCCGCACTCGCGCATCCAGTGGCACAGGTAGAGGGCGTCGCCGCCCGACACGAGCAGCACGTCGGCCTGGCGCACGAGGGGAACCCATCGCTCCTCGTCGATGCTGGGCAGAGCGGTCAGCTCGATCAACCCCACGGACTTCCACCCCAGCTCGGTCATGGGCTGTTCGGAGCGCCCGGCGACGAACTCCCACACATACTCGCCCGGACCGGCGTGGGGATGGCCGTACATCGCCGTCGGGATGCACAGCGCAGTGCACTCCTCGATGGGTCGGCCGAGCAGGTCGAGCAGCGCATCGTGGATGGTCGGGTTCCTGACGCCCGCGGAGGTGAGAAGAAGCCCACGCACCCGCTCAGATTGCCCTGATGGAGGACGTGACGCAAGGGGCTGGTGCTACTTGCCGTCGTCGAAGGAGAAGATGCGCGGCTGGAACGCCGCAATGGCGTCGCGAAGTGCCGCCGACGGGTCGCCGAACACGGCGAGCTCGAGACCGCCGCCGAGGTACACGAGTCGTCCGAGCAACGGGCCGACGTTGCCGAGATGGGCGAGCACGGCGTCTGAGTCCGCGTAGGTCTCGCGGACCACACACTGCGTGTCGTCGTCGCTGAAGAACCAGTCGTATTGGACCGTGCCGGCCTCGCCCCGAGCGGCATCGAGAGCCTGGGCGGCGAGTTGTTTGAACTCTTCGAGATCACCCGCCGCAATCGTTGGAAAGGTTGCAGTCGCTTGAATCTGTTCCACCTTGTGCCCCCTGTCGTCGGCGCAACAGCGTAGGTCAATTGACAGAGGCGCCCGGCCGGCGTCGGACGACACGGTCGGGTCCAGCGCTGTCGACGGTGCAGGCTGTGCCGATGCTCGTCATCGATGCGGCCAACGTGATCGGATCACGGCCCACGGGATGGTGGCGCGATCGGCCCGGTGCGGCGGGCCGTTTCACCGAACGAGTCCGCGCGACGGTGGCTGCGGGACGGCTCGACCCACCCGTGACCATCGTGCTCGAGGGACAAGCTCGGGCAGGCGCCGACGAGTCCACCGCGGACGGAGTCGCAGTCGTGCACGCCTCCGGCGAGGGCGACGACACGATCGCCGCGATCGCCGAGACCCACCACGGCGTGGTCGTGGTCACCGCCGATCGTGGACTGGCCGATCGGGTACGGGCGGCCAATGGTGAGGTCGTCGGTCCGCGGTGGCTGCTCGACCAGCTCATCGACTGGAACGGGTAGGTACCGGAGCAATCGGCGCACCAGGGGAGTGGTTCGGGTCGCTTCGCCGTGACGGGCGCGCGATCCTGGGAGGATGACCGTACGTTCGGAACCCGATCTCCCTCGAGAGTTCGACGCGGTCGTTCCGAATGCGCTCACGGTCCGGCTCGGCGTCGATCTGCCCATCGTCCAAGCGCCGATGGCAGGCAGCAGCGGGGTCGACCTCGCCGTGGCGGTGGCGCGTGCCGGCGGGCTCGGGTCGTTGCCGGCCGCGATGTTGACAGCCGAACAGCTCGTGGAGCAGGTGGACGAATTCCGGCGCGGCGCGAACGCGGCGATCAATGTGAACTTCTTCTGCCACCACGAGCCCCAGGTCTCACGCCGCGTGCTCGAGGAGTGGAGCGATTCCCTCGCCCGATTCGACCGTGAGCTCGGCGTCGACCGCGCCGACGTGCGAACCGCGCCACGGAACCCGTTCGACGAGGACGCCTGTCGACTGGTCGAACGTTGCCGCCCCGAAGTGGTCAGCTTCCACTTCGGCCTGCCCGATCCCAAGTTCGTCGAGCGGGTCCGCGCCACCGGTGCGGTCGTGATGTCGTCGGCGACGACCGTGGCCGAAGCCGTATGGCTCGAGGCACACGGGTGCGACGTGGTGATCGCTCAGGGTGCCGAAGCCGGCGGGCACCGTGGAATGTTTCTCACCGAGGACGTCGCTGCGCAGCCGGGCACGATCGCCCTCGTGCCGAGGGTGGTCGACGCGGTGGACCTGCCGGTGATCGCGGCCGGCGGGATCGCTGACGGTCGCGGCATCGCGGCCGGCCTCGTGCTCGGCGCCTCCGCGGTACAGATCGGTACGGCGTACCTGCTGTGTCCCGAGGCGCTCACCACCCCGGTGCACCGGCTCGCCCTGGCCCGGGGAAGCGCGGACGACACCGTGGTGACGAACGTCTTCACGGGACGGCCGGCGCGCGGTCGCCGCAACCGACTGATCGACGAACTCGGTCCGCTGTCGCAGGACGCACCGCCGTTTCCCACCGCGGCAGCGGCGGTCGCGCCGCTGCGCGCCGCCGCCGAGGCGCGCGGGTCGGGTGATTTCTCACCGCTGTGGTCGGGTCAAGCCGGTGTCCCAACCGCTGACGTCCCGGCTTCTGACCTCACTCGCCGCTTCATGCTCGAACTGGATGCTGCTCTCGCCAACGCGGCGGGCCGGCCGGCTTGAGCCGTTCGCTGCTGCGCTCGGCGGCGGATGCACTCACGGCTTGAGCGCGGTGACCTCGACCTCGATCTTCATCGCCGCCTCCGACAGGCCGACGACCATCATCGTCGCCGCCGGCAAGGCTTCCGCGAAGTACTTCTGCAGCATCGGCCAACACGGCTCGAAGTCGTCCGCATCGGTGACCAGGTATCGGACCCGGACGACGTCGGCGGCACACGATCCCGCGCGCGTCAGGGCGTCGTCGATGTTGGCCAGAGCCTGCCGGCACTGCTCGACGACGTCGTCGCTGATCGTCATGGTCGTGTAGTCGTATCCGGTGGTGCCCGACACGAAGACCCATCGTCCGTCGACAACCGCGCGCGAGTAGCCGATCCGTTGTTCGAACGAACTGCCTTGGGAGATTCGTTCACGCACCATGGCCGGATTGTCGCATGCCGGCGGGAGTGCTCAGGGCTTCGGCGTCTGTTGGTACAGGGCGAGGCGCCAGTCGGCGTTCCGACGGACGTAGACGCTGGTCATCACGCCGACGAACGCAGGATCGTCGCTGCCACGATGACCTGTGCCGACGTACACCACGGCCGCCGAGTCCTCACCGAGTGGCAGCATCCGAACATCGTCCATTTCGTATCCCGCCCACGGCGGCGACTTGCCCAACGCTTCGACCACATCGCTGCGGGTCATCACCGTGCCGTCGGCGAGCACCATCACACCGTCGTCCGTCATCAATCCGCCGTAGAACTCGGCGCCAGTGCCATTGCACAACGACGCCCAGCCGGCGTGTTCCAATTCGAGCAACTCATCCATGGTCCGGCTCTACCCGTTCCCGGTCGAGCGGACACCCGCCTCAGCGTGGGTCGAGGACGACGACCGGGATCTCGCGGGTGGTGGCCTTGGCGTACTCGTCGAAGTTGGGCATCGCGTCGGCCTGGGCGCGGAACAGGCGGGCCCGCTCGTCGCCCTCGGCGACGCGTGCTCGCACCGGAATGGTGTCGGCCCCGACCTCGACCGTGATGTCCGGGTTGGCGACCAGGTTGCGGAACCACTGCGGATCCTCGGGCGCCCCGCCTTTCGAGGCGATCACGACGTAGCTGTCGCCGTCGCGGGTGTACACCAGCGGCGACGTGTACTCGACCCCGGTCCGGGCTCCGCGGTGGTTGACGAGGATCATCGGCGCACCGGCGAACGCGCCGCCGACGGCACCGTCGTTCTCGCGGAACTCGCTGATGACGCCGCGGTTGAACTCGTTGAAATCCGTCATTGCAGGTAGCTCCTTGAAGGCCAGTGATTTGCGGCGAGTCTGCCACGCCCGTTCCGGACGGGGCGTGTCGACCACCGAGCGCCAGCGGTCGTCGGAGTCAGCCGGTCACTGGCCAGTGGAGCTCGGTGCGCAGGTCGGCCGGGTCCATGTCCGGCGACGGCTCCGTCACGTACACCTCCCAGAGGTCGTCACCGGGCCGCAGACCGGCCTCCGCGATCCACGCCGCCAATCGCCGCCACGACGACCCGAGTTGGTCGAACGACCCTTCGTGCACCAGGGCGGCAACCCGACCGCCGGGCAGCCGGCTCGCGACCATGTCGCCGTCGGCCTCGACGGTGCCCGCCGTCGGAAAGCCCACCTCGAGGTCGGCGACGGCGCCGGGCGGACCGTGGTACAGGGCGAACGCGGGACCGACGATCGCCACACCCTGGGCGGTGATGGCAGGAGCGAGGCGGGAGAACGACGCGTCGAAGAACGCGGCGAGTTCGCCCATGTCGACCACGCCCCGGATGACCGCCGTGGTGATCTCCTCGGCGTCGGCCAGCGTCGGTTCTGGTTGCGATGCGGTGCTCATCTCGCGAGCGTGCCACACCGAGTAACACCGGTCGTCCGACGAGTGCTACTGGTCGCGACGAGCCATGTCACCGGTCGACGGGATGCCTTTGGCGAGCGCGTACTCGGCGAGGACGACACCATTCGGTGAGGTGATCGCTGGTTCGACGAGCTCGAGATTCGACGGGACGGTGCCGCCGGCGAACACTCGCTTGCCCGTGCCGAGCAGGATCGGATAGATCCAGAGCTTCAGTCGGTCGAACAGGCCCTCGGCGATGAGCGTCTGCACGAAGTCGACGCTGCCGATGACGTGCACGTGGGCGTGACGCTCCCGAAGGTCAGCGACCGCGGCTGCGATGTCGGGGCCCAGCAGGCTGGAGTGCGCCCAGTCGAGCGTCGGAGCACCTCGGGATGCGACGTACTTCGGGACGGCGTTGAAGAGCCGGGCGATGCCGCCATCGATGCCCTCGTCCTGCCCGGGCCAGAAGCCGGCGAAGATGTCGTAGGTGCGTCGCCCGAGCAGGAGGGCGTCCAGGCCCTCCATCCCGGCGACGACCTGTTCGCCGACCAAGGCATCGGACAGCGGTGCCTGCCAGCCACCGAAGGCGAACCCGCCTTCGGTGTCCTCCTCAGGTCCGCCGGGTGCTTGAGCGACGCCGTCGAGCGTCGTGAAGAGGTCGATGTGGATGAGTCCCATGGTGTGCTCCAATCAAGGTTCGGGTGGTTCCACCATGACAACGAACCGTGTGCGTCGTTTCGACACCACTGACCGAATCTCGAGCGCATGGGTGAGTGCCGGGTGATACCCGTTTGATCCGTATTGATCCCAATGAGTAAACAAATGGGGATGAATAGGGAACAATTGGCTCGATATTCGTTCGACATGTTGCCCGAGCAGCATCGCGAGCCCGCCCGTGCCGCCTTGCTGACCACGGCGGACGCCAGCGCCGGCGTTTCGCTCGAGCCGCTCAGCGGCGGGGCGTCCGGCGCCCTCGTTCACCGCGTCGACCGCGACGGAGCCGGCCCCCTCCTCCTGCGGATCGAGACGGCGCGCGACCCGTTCCGTGACCCGCACCGCAGTTACGTGTGCCTGCGGACTGCCGCTGACGCCGGCATCGCCCCGGCGGTTCACGTCGCCGATCCGGACGCCGGCATCGTGGTCATGGACTTCATCGACGAGCGACCGATCACCGAGCACCCCGGCGGCGCGGTCGGCGCGCTGCGCGAGCTCGGCGGACGCGTCGCGCAGCTGCAGGCGACCGCGACGTTCCCGCCGCTGCTCGACGACTTCGCCACTCTCCTCGGTCGGATGCTGGCGATGATCGAGGACGCCGGCGTCTTCGCGCCAGGCGTGCTGGCGCCGGTCCACGACGGATTCGATCAGATCTGCGCGGCGTACCCCTGGGACCGTGACGCGCAGGTGTCCAGCCACAACGACATCAACCCATTCAACGTCCTGTTCGACGGTGAACGGCTCTGGCTGATCGACTGGGAGATCGCGTTCCGCAACGACCCCTTCGCCGACGTCGCGTGTGTCGCCAACAACTTCGGTGACCAGGTCGCCGACATGGGCTCGACCGACGCGATCGAGGAGGCATTGCTGCGCGCCTGGCTCGGACGTGCGCCCGATCGTCCGACGCGCAGCCGCCTCACGCTCATGCGGCAACTGAACCGCCTCTTCTACGCCTGCCTGATGATGAGCACGACGATCGGACAACAGCCGCCCGAGACCGATCTCGACGCGCTCGGCGTCGACGCGTTCCGAGCCGAGGTGGAGTCGGGACGACTCGCCCTCGGATCACCGCACCTGCTGCACGTCATGGGCAAGATGCAGCTCGCCGGGTTCCTTGGTGGCGTGGCCGCCGACGGTTTCGGTGAGACCCTGAGGCAAGCCGGATCCGGCTGATGGGTCCCGTATGGTTCGACGTGTGGTGACGTCCGCCAACCGGCTCTCCCATGACGAGCTGTGCACCGTCGACGACGCCGCCGCCCACCTGCAGGTGCACCGCAAGACGGTGCTCCGCTTCATCCGCGACGGCCGGCTCCCGGCGACCAGGATCGGCAAGGCGTACCGGATCCGGCGGGCCGACCTCGACACGTTCGCCGGCACGCCCACCCCGGTCGTGACCGCCGCCGACGCCGCTCGGGTCACGAGCATCGTCGACGTGCCGGGAGTCGGACCAACCCTCGCGAGCAAGTTGGCGGGCGCGGTGACGAACTCGCTGCACGGCAGCCGCGACCAGCGCGGTGACGTGCACGCCGAGGTGGTCTACGACGCCGAACACAGCCACCTGAAGATCATCGTCATCGGCGCCGTCGCCGACACTCGCAGCCTCCTCGGCCTCGTCCAGGTCTGGCTCGAGCAGTTGACTCCCTGACGGCGTCGCATCGTGTTCGTCGCTAGGGTCGGGCCGTGACCCGATACGTCGTGATCGGCGCCGGCGCGATCGGCGGTGCGGTCGCCGGGTTGCTCGCCGACACCGGCATCGACGCGATCGCGGTGGCCCGCGGTGCCCATGCCGCCGCCATCACCGAGCGAGGCCTCAGCGTCCGCATGCCGGAGCGTGCGTTCACGGTGCGTATCCCCTGCGTCACCGATCCGTCCGAACTGCAGCTCGCCGTCGGCGACGTGCTCGTCCTGGCGACCAAGACGCACCAGGCCGACGTGGCACTCCGCCAGTGGGTGGACGCGCCGGTCGTCGACGGCGACACGAACGTGGGGACCGCCGGTGAGGTGCTCCCCATCCTCA
Source organism: Ilumatobacteraceae bacterium (assembly GCA_963752815.1). GTDB lineage: Bacteria > Actinomycetota > Acidimicrobiia > Acidimicrobiales > Ilumatobacteraceae > Sva-07. The sequence goes on from CAVVZI010000021.1 coordinate 7,317, forward strand.
CCGCCCTCAACGGGGTGGTCAGTGAGGATCTCGCCCTGCGCTACTTCGACCGGGTCATCGGGGTGTGCGTCTGGATGCCGGCGGCCCACATCGAGCCGGGCGAGGTGATCGTGCGTGGCGCGCCGATCGCGGGCACGTTCCACATCGGGTCGGTGCCCGCCCATCGCGACGAATCGGCGTTGCTCGACGACATCGACCGCGACTGGACCGCGGCAGGGTTGCGCATCCTGCGTCCCGACGACGTGATGCCGTGGAAGTACCGCAAGCTCGTCAGCAACATCGGCAACGCGTTCCAGGCGCTCGTCGGCGCCGGCGGCTCGGTCGGTGCGCTGGTGCGGGCGGCGCAGGACGAAGCGGGAGCCGTGCTCGACGCGGCAGGTATCGACGTGATCGCCGACGAGGACGAGGCTGCCGAGCGCGCCGCGAGCGGACTGCGGATCGTCGAGGTGCCCGGCCAGACCGAAGCCCTCGGTGGCTCGTCGTGGCAGTCGCTGGCCCGGGGGACCGGCGACATCGAGACCGACTACCTCAACGGCGAGATCGCCCTCATCGCCCGCCGACTCGGCATCGAGGCGCCGATCAATGCCGGGATCGCCCGGCTGGCGCGGCGGGCCGCGGCCGACGGGCAAGCGCCCGGCGCGATCACCGCGGAGGCGCTCGCCGGACTCCTCGGTCTGTGATGGGCACGAGCCAGGTGGCCGTGTTCGAACGTGCAACGATGCCGCAATGAGCTTCGACACGGCGATTGCCGACGACGGCGGGACGCTGATGGGCCCGCTCCGGATGCCTGCGCAGATGCTCGCCGATCAGACCTACGGCGGCCACACCAGCGTGCACGACGGAGACACGGCGGCGGAGCTCGGTCTCGCCGGGGCGCCGATCGAGGGCCCCACGCACTTCAGTCAGATCGATCCTCTCGCCGTGCGCGCCTGGGGGCAACGGTGGTTCGAGTCGGGCTGCCTCAGTGCGCATTTCATGAACATGGTGGTCGAGGGCGAGCAGGTGCACGCCTCGCTCCGGCCGGTGAGCGCGACGTCGGCGCGAATTGCGGCGGCCAAGGCGGACAGCACGCCGGTGCTCGAAGGCACCGCCTCGGTCGGATCCACCGACGAGAGCGAACTCGACGATCGTCGCCGGCGAGCGCTCGATGACCCCGGCGATCTGTACATCGTCGACCAGCTCGAGATCGGCATGACGCGGTCGAATGCCGAGCCGGTCACGATGGGATTCGACGAACACAACGGCGACCTCTATCCGTTCACACTGCGGCAGAAGCTCGACCGGATCACGGAACGGTCGAGCTGGTACGAGGAGGACGGCGACAGCCCGTGGGGCCGTCCCGTCGTCCCGACCGAGATGATCAGCGTGTTGGCGCACAAGGCGGGCGGCCATTTCCCCGTTCGGGGACCGGCCGTCGGTCTGTTCGTCGATCTCGAGGTGCGCTTCGTCGACGGTCCCGTGTTCGTCGGTCAGCCGTACCTCGTCGAGCACAAGATCGTCGGCATCGGTCAGAGTCGGCGGGTGGAGTCGTACTGGACCGAAACCACGCTGACCGCCGCCGACACCGGCGTCCATGCCGCCACGGTGCTGCTGCATCAGGGCGTGTTCAAGGCGTCGTACGCCGACTATCCGGCGTAGTTCGCGCTGCTACCGTCGGACGATGACGTCGGACCTGACCGGCCGTGTCGCGCTCGTCACCGGCGTGTCGCGGGCGATCGGGATCGCCGCCGCGGTTGCCGGACGACTGCACGGCATGGGTGCCACCGTCTTCGCCACCGGATGGTCGCCCCACGATGTCGAGATGCCGTGGGGTGCGGGACAGCCCGCGTCGCTGCCCTCGATCGAGGTCGCCGAGCACGATCTGACCGAGCCCGGCGTCGCGACCGCGCTCGTCGATGAAGTGATCGATCGCCACGGTCGCCTCGACATCGTGATCGCCGTGCACGCCCGTTCGTCGGAGGGTGGGCTGGCGGAGGTCACCGAGGTCGAACTCGACCAGTGTTGGGCGGCGAACGTCCGCAGCATCGTGATGCTCGCCCAGCGCTTCGCGCAGGTGCACGAACCGTCACCGGCCGATCAGCCGCCGATCGGCCGGATGGTGTGGTTCACGAGTGGACAGGCGCTCTCGCCGATGGACGGCGAGCTCGCCTACGCCGTGAGCAAGGGAGCGCTCCATCAGATGACCGGCTCGGTCGCGCACGCGCTCGTCCCGGCGCGCATCGTGGCGAACTGCATCAATCCGGGTCCGGTCGACACCGGGTATGCGCCGCCCGAGGTGATCGAGGCCGTCGAGCGACGGTTCCCCGACGGCCGGTGGGGCCGGCCGGACGATGTCGCCAATCTCGTGGCCTTCCTCGTCAGCGACGAAGGCGCGTGGATCCGCGGCCAGGTGATCGACTCCGAAGGCGGCTTCGACCGCCACTAGCAACCTGTCGCGCGGGGTCAGGCACTTCGCGACAGGTTCGTCCGTCGGCAAGGCTGGCGCGATGTTGATCGATGATCTTGACGCTCCGGCCGCGCGAGTCGCGGCGAAGTTGCGCGAACGCGGCGAGACGGTCGCCGTGGCGGAGGGATCGGCAGGCGGACTGATCTCGGCCGCGCTGCTCGCCATCCCCGGCGCGTCGGCGTACTACCTCGGTGGAGCGGTGGTCTACACGGCGCGCGCCAACCGTGCCTGGATGGCCGGTGCGGTGGAGCCGCCGGCGGGCATGCGGGGCGCGACGGAGGAATTCGCCGACTATCTCGCCCGGTCGGCGGCGATCAAGCTCGGCGCCGACTGGGGGATCGGCGAGGCCGGCGCGGCGGGTCCCGCCAATCCCTACGGCGATCCGGCCGGACACTGCTGGATCGCGGTCGCGTCGGGCGAGACCGTCACGACGAGCCATCTCCTCACCGGCGTCGACGACCGAACGCGGAACATGGTGGCGTTCGCCGCGGGTGCGCTCGAGCTGTTCGCCTCGGTGCTCGAATCCGCCGACGGCTGACCTCGTCGCATCGACGGCGTGTCGACGATCGTGCCACGCTGTGGGGATGCTCGATCATCTCGGAATCCAGTGTGCTGACATGACGAAGAGTGCGGCGTTCTACGACGCCGTGCTGGCCCCGCTCGGTGCGACGCGAATGATGGACTTCGGCGTCGCCATGGGGTACGGGATCGCCCCGAAACCCGACTTCTGGATCGGTCTGTTCGACTCCGGCGAGGGATTCCGCGAGTCACACATCGCGTTCGAGGCGGCAGACCGCGCGACGGTGCACGCCTTCTTCGACGCGGCCGTCGCCGCGGGTGCGGAGGTGCTGCACGAGCCGCGCGTGTGGCCCGAGTACCACGAGCACTACTACGGAGCGTTCGTCCGCGACCCCGACGGCAACAACGTCGAAGCGGTCTGCCACCAACCCGAGTGACGCGACGGTGATCTGCCGTTTGCGATGAGCGAACGGCCCAACCCGCGGTCCGTTCCCTCATCGCAGGGTCAGGCTCACTCCTTGTGATGAGCGAGCCGCCCACCCCTCGGTCCGTTCGCTCATCGCCGGAGTGATCTGAAGGGATTCCTTGACATCGGTGTACGACGCGGCGCAAGATGTGAAGGACTTCTTTCAGAGTCTGCGGCGAACGGAGGACCGGTGACATCGACCGAGCGGATGAAGGTGACCGACGTGACGGTGCTGGCGGCGCTCGCCCATCCGATCCGCTTGTCGATCCTCCACCTCCTGCTGACCGTCGGCGAGCAGACGGCGACGCAGTGCTCCGAAGTGGTCGACGCGACGCCCTCGGCGTGCAGCTACCACCTGCGCCACCTCGAACGATTCGGGCTCGTCGAGCGAGTCGACCAGGACGGTCGTGCCGACGCCGACGGGCGCACCAAGGTGTGGCGCGCCGTCGCCACCGGATTCGACTTCGGGGAGCCGGTCGGCTCGCCGGAGTTCGTCGCCGCATCTTCCGCGCTCACCTCGGTGGGTCTCGACGAGAACCTTCGCCTCGCTCGCCACTACCTGTCCCACCTCGATCTCCTTCCAGATGAGTGGCGCCGCGCCGCGTCCTTCTCGACGTTCGCACTCCTCGTCAATGCCGACGAGCTGCAGTCAGCGATGGACAAGATCGACGCCATCATCCGACCCCTTCGAGCCGCCGTGCGTGTGGACGCGCCCGACGACGCGCGATCGGTGCGTTTCTCGATCGAGGCGTTTCGCCCGGACCGATCTACCGTGATCGACGTCGCGGACGCCGAGTCCACGCACGACGATGCACGCGGCAGGCCGACATCGCCGAGTCCGTCGCCGTGGCGCACCCGCGACTTCCGGCTGGTGTGGGCCGGCGGCTTCGTCAACGACACTGGTGACTGGCTCCTGCTCGTCGCGCTGCCGCTGTTCGTGTTCCTCGAGAGTGACTCGGGGTCGGCGACCGCACTGCTGTTCGTCGTCGAACTCGGCGCGGCGCTGCTGCTCGGGCCGGTCGGCGGGAGCCTCGTCGATCGTTGGGATCTCCGCCGCACCCTCGTCGCCACCAATCTCGCGCAAGCGGTCACGCTCGTCCCCCTCCTGGCGGTCACCGCCGACCGGATCTGGCCGGCCTATCTCGTCGTCGGCGCCCAGGCGATGCTGACCCAGATCAACAATCCCGCGTCGGTCGCGCTGCTCCCGCGGGTGGTCGAGCCCGACCAACTCACCGTGGCCAACGCGGCGAACTCGATGAGCGCCAGCCTGGCCCGGTTGATCGGTTCACCGCTCGGTGGCGTGGCGGTCGGCTTCGGCGGCATCGAGGCCGTCGTCGCGATCGACGGCGTCAGCTTCCTCGCCGTCGCGGTGGCGATGGCCTTCGTGCGGTCCGAGACCGGCCCGATCACGACCGACCGCCACGGCCACGAGGTCGACGGTGGCGTCCGGGCCGGGCTCCGTGCCATCTGGCGCCAGCCCGTGATTCGCGCGCTCGTGCTGATCGACGGACTCGGCCAGATCGCGCAGGGCTTCTTCCTCGTGCTCTTCGTGGCGTTCGTGGTGCGAGCGCTGCACGGTGGCGGGGTCGAGGTCGGTCTGATCCGGGGCAGCATGGCGGTCGGGGCGATCGCCGGCGCACTGTTGATCACCCGCTTCGCCGATCGCGTCGGACCGATCACACTGCTGACCGCCGGGTATCTCGGGATGGGGCTCGTGTCGCTCGTGTTCTGGCACGGACCTGAGCTGACCACGGAGATCTGGTTCTTCATGGCGGTCTTCGCGCTGTCGGGCGTTCCTGGCTCGGCGCTGGGCGTGGGGATGTTCACCGCCCTGCAGCAGTTCAGCCCGTCGGGCATGCTCGGGCGCGTGGTGGGTGTGGGCGGCGCGATCGGTGCGCTCGCCCGGAGCATCGGATCGCTGGCGGCCGGTCTGCTGCTCGCATCGACCGACCTCATCCGCCTCCTCGACGTGCAATCGGCGATCTATCTGTTGTGCGCCGCGCTCGCCTGGGCGTTCATCCGGGATGGCCGCGCACCTGTCGCGGCGCCGGCTGTGAACGGGGACGGTCAGGCCGCCGGCCGCTCACCGAGCAGCGGCGTGGGGGTCCAGCCGGGACGCCCGAACACGTGACGGAGCTTGTTCCGCAGACCCCGGGTGCGGATCACGTCGCGACCGATGTCGACGAACTCGTGGTACCCGACCCGCACGGGGTTGTACGTGTCGATGTTCTTCGTCAGCCCGTACGTGACGCGGCGGATCTCGGGCTCGAACGTGCCGAACAGCTTGTCCCACACGATCAGCACGCCGCCGTAGTTGCGGTCGAGGTACTGCCGGTCGGCGCCGTGGTGCACCCGGTGATGTGACGGCGTGTTGAACACGGCTTCGATCGGCTTCGGGAGCCGATCGATCGCTTCGGTGTGGATCCAGTACTGGTAGAGCAGGTTGAGCTGGCCGGCCTTGGCCACCTGATTCGCCGGGATACCGAGCAGCGGCATCGGCAGGTACACCCACGACAGGAGAAAGCCGGACCACGGCTGGCGGAGCGCGGTCGACAGGTTGTACCGCTGACTCGAGTGGTGGGTCACGTGGTTCGCCCAGAACAGGCGCACCTCGTGCATCCAGCGATGGTCCCAGTAGTAGAGGAAGTCCCAGGCGACGATCGCCACCGCCAGCGAGCCGCGACGCTTGCCGATGTCGGCGATCCGATGCTTGAACACGAGGCGCCCGAGCGACCCCACCGCCCTCGCCATCGCCAGGTTCACCGCCACGTTGCCGAGCAGCATCGTCAGGCTGGTGACCGTGTCGCGGCGCTCGTAGCCGATCGGCACGAGCGGATCCGGCGGCAGGTCGTGCTGGCCGAGCCGGACTGCTGAAACATTCGTCGATCCGGCGGAGGCATCAGCGGCGACACGCTCGATCGCCAGGCGGCGCGCGCCTCGACGCAGAACCATCGCCTCGGCGATCATCGTGCCGACGAACAACGGGATCGATGCGATGTCGACCGCATCGATCGGTCGACCCGAACGATTGGGCACCAGCACACCGTCAGTTGTTGCGGCCATGGGTCCATGCTGCCACGGCGTCTCGCCGATCGATGATCCGATTCGACCCCGGATCCGAACCACCGGCATGGCAGCCGAGACGATCTCGAAACGGTCAGCGACCGCGCTCGGTGCACTGGCCGGTCTGACCTCGGCCATCGTCGCACTCGGCGCCGCGGAACTCGTGGCCGGTCTGAGCCGCAGTTGGAAGGGCCCGATCCTCGACGTCGGCGATCGTGTGATCGACCACGTTCCGGTCGCCGTGAAGGACTTCGCGATCGACAAGTTCGGTACCAACGACAAACCGGCGCTGCTCGTCGGGATCGGCGCGTTCCTGGCGTTGTACGCCGCGGTGATGGGCGCCATCGCCTTCCGCAAGCGCATCGAGATCGGCCTGATCGGCATCGGCGCGTTCGGTCTGATCGGCGCCTACGCCGCGCTCACGCGCCGTGTCGGCGGATCGCTCAGCGACATCCTTCCTTCGATCATCGGTGCCGCGCTCGGAGCCGGCGCCCTGTGGCTGGCTCACTCCGTGGCCCGGCCGATCCTGCCGACCCCTGTCCTCGCCGACGACGCCGACCCCACCGCTCCTCCCGAACGTCCTGCGTTGACGGGTCCGCACGATGTGCAGGAGAACGATGAGGCGGCGTCCGAGGCGAGGACAGGGGTCACCAGGCGGCAGGTGCTGGTGCGCAGCGGCGGGCTGCTCGCCGCGCTGGCCCTGGCCGGGGCCGGCGCAGGTGCCGTGGGCCGGGCGCTCAAGAACCGCTTCGGAGCCGCCGAGTCGAGGGCCAATCTCACGCTTCCCGTCGCCACGGATCCGCTCGCCCCGATCCCCGATGCCGTCGAAGTCGGCCTCGAAGGGATCGCTCCCTTCACGACCTCGAACGCCGACTTCTACCGGATCGACACCGCGCTCACGATCCCACAGCTGCCCACCGACGACTACGAGCTCCGCATCACCGGCATGGTCGACAAGGAACTCAGCTTCACCTTCGACGACCTGATGCAGCGCAATGTCGTCGAGTACGACATCACCCTCACATGCGTGTCGAACACGGTCGGCGGGAACCTGATCGGCAACGCCCGCTGGTTGGGCGTCCGACTTGACGAACTGCTCGCCGAAGCTGGCGTCAAGGCAGGGGCCGATCAGGTGGTCGGCCGCTCGATCGACGGCTACACGTGCGGCTTTCCGCTGGAGGCGGCCACCGACGGTCGAAACGCCATGGTCGCGTTCGGGATGAACGGCGAACCGCTCCCGCTCGAACACGGCTTCCCGGCGCGCCTGATCGTTCCCGGCCTGTACGGCTACGTCTCGGCCACCAAGTGGCTGGTCGAGATCGAACTGACCACGTTCGAGGAGTTCGAGCAGTACTGGGTGCCCCGCGGCTACTCCGACCGGGCCCCGATCAAGCTGATGAGCCGGATCGACTCGGTCGACGGCCTCGGCACGTTGACCCGCAACCCCGACGGCACGGCAGCGATCGGTGGTGTCGCCTGGGCCCAGACCCGTGGCATCAGCAACGTCGAGGTGCAGATCGGCGACGGCGAGTGGGCCCCCGCCGACCTCGGCGATGCGCTCAACGCCGACACCTGGCGCCAGTGGGCCTTCCGCTGGACGCCGGCCGGCGCGGGCCGCACCACGATCCGCTGCCGGGCCACTGATGGAAATGGCGTGATCCAAACCGACGAACGATCCGAACCACTTCCCGATGGTGCCTCCGGGCATCACCAGATCGTGGTCTTCGTCGAGTGACCGACCCCCCGGGTCACTCGGCGAGACCACAAGGTCGCTGCAACGCAGCGTGAACAAAACCCCCCAAATTCACAAGGAGAATCCGACATGATCAACCGTGCTCGAACAATCAAACTGATGGCAGCCTGTGCCTCGCTCACGCTCGTCGCCGCAGCGTGCGGCAGCGATTCCGACGACGCCGCGACCACCGAGGCTCCGGCGGCAGCCGAGGCGCCCGCCGCCACCGAGGCGCCCGTCGCCACCGAGGCCCCGGCCGCCACCGCCGAAGATGTTCCGATGGCCACCGAGGCCCCGATGTCGACGACCGGTGACGACGCCACCGGAGCCGAGATGATGGAGCCGAGCGGCCCGCTCTGCGACGCCGTGCCGACCGACGGCCAAGGCTCCTTCGCCGGGATGACCGACGACCCCGCAGCCACTGCGGCGAGCAACAACCCGGTGTTGTCGACCCTCGTGACCGCCGTCGACGCCGCCGGATTGGTCGACACGTTGAACGGCGATGGTCCGTTCACGATCTTCGCCCCGACCAACGACGCCTTCGCCGCCATCCCGCCGGCCGACCTCGACGCCGTGCTCGCCGACACCGACCTGCTGACGTCGATCCTGACACTGCACGTCATCGCCGGTGAGTCACTGTCGAGCACCGAGCTGGCCGAGATGGGTTCGGCCATCACGGTCAACGGCGAGGACATCACGTTCGAGACGGCCGCCGACGGCTCGCTCATGGTGAACGGTCAGGCGACCGTCGGATGCGCCGACGTCCAGACGGCCAACGCCACGGTGCACATCATCGACGCGGTGCTGATGCCCTGATCGACCAGATCGTCGGGAGGTTGTCCACCATCCCCGGATGCGACGAGCGGCGAGGAGCTTCGGCTCCCCGCCGCTCGTTCGCGTGCACGGCCGCACCCGGCACATCTCGATCTGATGATCCGAATCCCCGCACGATCCGAACCACGATCATGAACGCGAGCTCCACGCTCCTCGCCGAACCACGGCCGCGCGGCGTGACGCTTCGGCTCGTGGAGCCGGGAGAAGTCGCCGAACCCTGGCATCATGACGGCATCAGATCCGTGACCCCCGATCTCACGACGCTCATCGAGCGGGTGCAGCACGGCGACCAGAATGCCTTCGCCGAGATCTACGACGCCGTGGCACCGATGGTGTTCGCGGCGGTCTCGCGTGTGCTGCGTGATCCGGCGATGTCCGAGGAGGTGACGCAGGAAGTGTTCGTAGAGGTCTGGACGCACGCCGCCCGTTTCGATCCGGAGAAGGCCTCGGTGTCGACATGGGCGGTCACGATCGCTCGTCGCCGAGCGATCGACCGGGTCCGCAAGGAGCAGTCGCAACGCAACCGGGTCGAGCAGCTCGCCCAGCGCCGGCCCGAGGTCGCACCGCTCACCGACGATGCCGTGGTCACCCGGATCGAGGGAGAGCGAGTGGGGCGAGCTCTGGCCGACCTGCCGCCCGATCAGCGCGAGATCATCGAGCTGGCGTTCATCGAAGGGTTGAGCCATTCGACGATCGCCGAACGACTCGGCCTGCCACTCGGCACGGTGAAGGGCCGCGTCCGCGGCGGACTGCAACGGCTCAGTGGTGCAATGGGAGGTGCGACGTGAACGATCGACTCGACGAACTGATCGCACTCGCCGCGCTCGGCGAACTCACCGCCGACGAAACCACCGAACTCGACACGCTGCTGGCGACCGATGCCGAGGCCGCCAGTGAACTCGCCGATGCGCTCGATGTCGCCGCCACGTTGCAGTCGTCCGAGCCGCTCGAGCCACCCCCTCGGCTCCGGGCCGCGGTGTTGGCATCGATCGCGTCGATCGAGCAGGTCCCGGCAGATGACGTCGCGCCAGATCCGGCGGTCACATCGAGCCCGGTGTCGCTCGACGAGGCCCGACGGCGCCGTCGTGTGTCGACCGCGCTGGCGGCCGCGGCCGCGGTGGTGCTGATCGCGATCGGTGGCCTCGTCATCGCGACGCGCAACGACACGAGCAACGATCCGATCGCCGCGGTGCTCGATGCCGACGACGTGACGACCCGTTCGCTCGAAGGGTCGCTCGGCAACACGCTCGAGGTGGCCTACTCGGCCGACGAGGGCGCCATGGTGGTCACCGGCGACGACGTACCGGCCGTCGACGACGATGAGACCTACCAGCTGTGGATCGTCGACGAGGCCGGCGCGGTGCCGGCGGGGACGTTCCGTCCCGACGCTTCCGGCCACGTGGGTGTGCGGGTCGACGCCGATCCGTCGGGCTCCGTGGTCGGTGTCACGCTCGAGCCGTCCGGCGGAAGCGAGCAACCGACATTGCCGATCCTCGCCTCCGCCTGACGCTCGGGACATTCACGACGCGGTCGACTCGTCGGAGATTCGGTCGGCGACGGCGTGGGTGGCATCTTCGATGACACCGGTGACGCGACCGGTCGCGGCGTCGGCGATGTCGCCGACCCCCGCGGCCGCGGTGTTGACGACCGCGGCCGGCCTCGACGTCGTTGTCGACACGATGCGATTGGCGCCCGCCGCGAGCTTGGCCCGCTGACGTTCGGTCATTCCGTTGACGACGAAGCCGCCGACGACGGCCCCGGTGAGAAAGGGCATCCAGTACTTCACGGTTTCCTCCTCACACGCGCTTCGCGAAATAGATGATCGCCAGGATGACCAGGATGAGGATGAGAATGCCGCCAATGCCGTAACCCATGGGTGTTGCTCCTTCGTTCCGGCGACCCCGATGGCCACCGTCAGGGCGGGGTGGTACCCCAGAGCGGTGCATTCAAACAACAACAACCCCGACGTTTCAATCGGCGGCGGTCGGTGCATTCCGCTTTCATGACCAATTCCAACATTGACGAAGCAAAGGGTCGGGCGAAGGAAGCTGCCGGCGCCCTCACCGACAACGACGACCTCAAGCGCGAAGGCAAGGCCGACCAGGCCGGTGCCAAGGTGAAGGAGACCGTCAAGGACGCCGCCGACAAGGCCGATGACGCCATCGACGCGGTGAAGGACAAGCTGACCGGCAACTGAGTGCTCGATCGGCCACCCGGCGGCTTCAACGACGCAGCCGCCGTGGTGGCCGACCGCTCTCGGCCGGCAAGTAACGTCGACATGATGTCCCAGTCGCCTACCTCCCCGACACGCCTCGACCCGCGTCTCGATCCTCCGCTCGGAGACGATGGTTCCACCGTTCGCCTGCGGGTCCCGTTGCGCGACGAGTTCGCCAGCACGGTGCGTGTCGTCGTCGCATCGATCGGTGCCGACGCCGGATTCACCGTCGACGACATCGACGATCTGCGCCTGGCCGTCAGCGAAGTGTTCTCGGCGTTCAGTATCGGCGCTGATCAGGACAGCGCGGTCGTGGACCTCGCCGCCCGAACGACGATCGGGTCGGGAGAGAGCGGCGCCGACCGCACCGCCGTCGAAATCCGCCTCGCCGCCTCCTCGGGGAGCGTGCCGAGCGGGTCGATCGATCTCGACGAACTCGCGATGACGATCATCCGTGCCGCGGTCGACGACTTCCGGATCGACGCCGGGGTCGTCACGCTCGTGAAGCGCACCGACCGTATCCGTTGAGCCGGCAACGATGACCCGGAAATCCCTCCTCGACGTCGTGGACGATGTCGACGACGACACGCTCTTCCGCCAGTACGCGGAGACCAGAGATCGCGCGCTGCGCAACGAGATCGTCGAGCGCCACCTCGGTCTGGCGGCCCACATCGCCAAGCGCTACACCGGTCGGTCGTCCGGCGACGACGATCTGCGGCAAGTGGCGATGCTCGGCCTGGTGAAGGCCGTCGACCGGTTCGACCCGGACCACGGTGCGGCGTTCTCCTCCTTCGCCGGCACCACCATCGAAGGCGAACTCAAGCGACATTTTCGCGACAAGACGTGGACCGTTCGCGTGCCGCGTTCGGCCAAGGAACTCCACCTCGCCGTCCGCAGGGCCACCGAGGAACTGTCGCAGCGGCTGGGTCACAGCCCGACCGTCGACGAGATCGCCGGCCACCTCGAGATCGATCGTGACGATGTCTTCCGCGGGCTCGCCGCGTCGGCGGCCTACAGCGTCGGCACGCTGGACGGGCCGGGCGCCGACGACGACTTCAGCGCCGATCGTCAACGAGCGTTGGCCGACGACGAGGACGGCTACGAGCACAGTGACGCTCGCGCCGAGATCGTCCGGCTCCTCGAACGCCTTCCCGACCGCGAACGCGAGATCGTCACGTTGCGATTCTTCGACGAATTGTCACAAGCGGAGATTGCCGAACGCGTCGGCATCTCGCAGATGCACGTGTCACGCCTGCTCCGTCGATCGTTCGAGCAGATGCGGCAGTGGTCCGGCGACGATCCGACGTTCGACGGCGATGTTTGACGCGGGCGAGGCCAGCTGCGGCTCGGGGTGGCACGCTCACCCGATCGGGTGAATCGTTCATCTCGCGGCGCCACCGCAGGGTCAGGCGCCGCTGACAGCTATATTCGCCTCATGTCGGACACGCGCATGCAGCTCGTCGAGGTCGCACCCGGTGAGTTCAAGGTGTCGGGCGAGGTCGATGCGCATTCCGCCGAGTCGTTCGGCACCGCGCTGACGACGGTCGGTGATCAAACCACCGCCGTGATGGTCGACATGAGTGACGTCACGTTCATGGACTCGAGTGGGTTGCGCGTGCTGGTCGAAGCCCAACAACGGGCGGAATCCGGTGGCCCGAGTCTCGTGTTGCGGTCGCCGAGTCGCCAGATCACCCGCCTGCTCGATCTGGCGGGCCTCACCGAGAACTTCCAGATCGAAACCCCGGCCTGAAACACCCCGGCGGCCGGCGCGCAGTGGCTACGCTGCGGGAGCAAGGTTTCAGGAGATGTCGCCGAGGGAATGAGTGATGGCCGATGAACGAGAGCGGGCCACCAACGAATCGAGCCTCTCCCGGCGTCGATCTCCGTGCTCCCGCTGACACCGCTCAGCTCTCTGAAATTCGCCGCCGCGTCCGCGCCTACGTAGCCGAGGCCGGCGGGACTGACGACGTCGCCGACGACCTCGAACTCGTCGTCTCCGAGTTGGCCACGAACGTCATCGAACACACCTCGTCGCCCACGGTGACGGTCCGAGTCGAACGGACCGCCGATGACTGGATCCTGCAGGTCGCCGATGTCGACGACCTGGGCATCCTCGATCACGTCGAGCTGCCCGATCGGCGCGAGGTCGCCGGGCGCGGCCTGTTCGTCGTGGCCGCACTCGTGGACGAGCTGCGCATCGTCGACGACGGCGATCACCACGCGCTGCGCTGTACCCGTCGCGCGTAGCGCGTGGCTTGACGATCTGCCGGTTCGGCCTGTCAGGCCGTCGCCCGCGTGGGGGGCCGACCGACTCCGACGTCGCCGGCGGCGAGCGCTGCCTGAGTCCGGTTCGCCACTCCGAGCTTGCCGAACACGCTGCGCACGTGCGTCTTGATCGTGTCGACCGACAGGTAGAGCTCGTGCGCGATCTGACGGTTCGACATGCCGAGCGCAATCAGCGCCAGGACCTCCTGCTCGCGCTCGCTCAGTGCAGCAGAGACCGGACTTTCGCTGAGTCCGTCGAGTCCGAGTGACTCGCCGGCGTGGATGCGTTCGAGTGACTCCACCAGCGCTTCGCCGGTGACGGCCTTCAAGATCACACCATCGATCTCGTGCCGCAGGATGTCGTCCCGGAAGGCCGGCGGCGCGTCCCAGGTGTAGAGGACGACCTTGCCGATCGACCGGTCACGCGCCATCAGCCGCACGCGCTGCAAGGCGTAGCGCCTGCCCGCGAACGTGTCGAACAAGGCGATGTCGGTCGGCAGGTCAGGTACCCCACCGACCTGGGTCTCGACGATCTCGATCCGGTCGCTGAACGGTTCGAGCATCCGACGAAGACCCTGCACGATGATCTCGTAGTCGTTCACGAGCGTCACTCTGATCGGGCGGCGGGCGGACGTCATAGGGCCTCGGTGTACCCCGATTCGTGCGTTGCAACCGTGAATCGGGGTCATCGGCCTGGTTAGTTTCGGCGCATGTCAGAATTCAACAGCAGGGTCGCCATCGTCACCGGTTCATCGAGCGGGATCGGCGAGGCAACGGCCCGTCGGCTCGCTGACCTCGGTGCGAACGTGGTGGTGAACTCGGCGTCATCGGTCGACGCCGGCACCGCGGTCGCCGAGTCGCTCCCGGGTGACGCCAGCTACGTCCGCGCCGACATCAGCGTGCAGGACGAGGCCCACGGCCTGATCGACGCGACGATCGAGCGGTACGGTCGGCTCGACTACCTCGTCAACAATGCCGGATGGACCACCGTCGTGCCACACGGCAACCTCGACGACCTGACCGACGAGATCTTCCGCAAGACCTTCGACGTCAACGTGTTCGGCACGTGGTGGCTGACGAAGCGGGCGATCCCGCATCTGCGCAAGTCCGATGATCCGTGCATCGTGAACGTCACCTCGATCGCCGGGGTGCGACCGGTGGGATCATCGATCGCCTATGCGATGACCAAGGCGGCGCTGAACCACATGACGGTGCTGCTGGCGAAGTCGTACGGCCCGATCCGCGTCAACGCCGTGGCGCCGGGGCTCGTGGCCACGCCATGGACCGCCGACTGGGACGCGATGCACGCCGGCGTCGCGGCGATGGCTCCGGTGCCGCGGTCGGCCACCCCGGAGGACTGCGCCGAGGCGGTGCTGGCACTCCTGCGCAACAAGTACACCAGCGGCGAGATCTTCGTCGTCGACGGCGGGCTCACCCAGGTGATGTGAACGGAGAATGTCCGCCGGGGTCAGACCCCGGCGGACATTCTCAGGCGGCGGACTTCTCGAGGATGTGGACGCCGCAGGCCGAGCCGAGGCCGATCACGTGGGCGAGTCCGACCTTGGCACCCTCGATCTGACGATCGCCGGCCTCACCGCGCAGGTGATGGCAGACCTCCCAGATGTTGGCGATGCCGGTTGCCGCGATCGGGTGCCCCTTCGACTGCAGACCGCCCGACACGTTCACCGGCGTCGAACCGTCACGCCACGGCGCGCCGGAGCGGAAGAAGTCGCCGGCGCCGCCCTCCTCGCACAGCATCAGGTTGTCGTAGTGCACGAGCTCGGCGGTGGCGAAGCAGTCGTGCAGCTCGACCAGATCGAGATCCGACGGCGAGACGCCGGCCTGCTCGTAGGCCTGCGCGGCGGCATTGCGGGTGAGGGTGTTCACGTCGGGCAGTACCTGGCACGCCTCCTGGAACGGATCGCTGGTCAGGATCGACGCCGACACCTTGACCGCCCGGCGCTGCTGCTCGAGCGAGAGCGTCTTCAGCTTCGCCCCGCTCACGACCACCGCGGCGGCGGCACCGTCGCAGTTGGCCGAACACATCGGCCGCGTGTTCGGGTAGGCGATCATCATGTCGTTCTTGATCTCGTCGAGCGTGAACCGCTTCTGATAGGCGGCGAGCGGGTTCAGCGTGGAGTGGGAGTGGTTCTTCTCGGAGATCCCGGCGAAGACGTCGAAGTCGACGCCGCCGTACTTGTGGCCGTACTCCATGCCCACCTGGGCGAACACGCCGGGCATGTTGTCGGTACCGATGCGGCCATCGGTCGCGGCGACTGCCCCGTACCGACCCTTCGGCGTCCATTCGTGGGCGCCACCGGACGACTGCGGCCGCGCCCCGAGCAGGCCGACGCCGGCGAGCTTCTCGACGCCGACGGCGAGGCCCATGTCGACCTCGCCGGCCTTCACCGCCATGATCGCCGTGCGCAGTGCGGTGGCACCGGTGGCGCACGCGTTCGAGACGTTGAACACCGGGATGCCGGTCTGGCCGACCTGCTTCTGGATCTGCTGGCCGATGCCGCCCGGGCCCATCAGGTTGCCGGCGGCGAGGATGCCGATGTCGGCCATCGTGACCCCACCGTCGGCCAGGGCGGCGAGGACCGCCTCGGAGGCGAGGTCGACGACGTCCTTGTCCGGATACTTGCCGAACTTGGTCATGTTGATCCCGAGGATCCAGATGTCGTCACTTGCGCTCATGGGTATCTCTCCGTTTTCGCTTGTTCGATCGACGTTTGCGTCAAGATTTCCGAGACCCGGGTCTCAGAAATTCTTGACGCAAACGAGGAATGACGGGGTGGTCGGGTGAGTCGGGTCGGTTTGCGTCGGGTCAGGTGGGTTCGAAGCCGAAGGCGATGGCTTCGACGCCGTTGTCGTCGGCGCCCATCGAGTAGGTGGTGAGGCGGACCTTCATGCCGGTCGTCACGTGCTCGGCGTCGGGCTCGACGTTGCGGACGTTGCCGCGCACGCTCGTGCCGTCGCAGTCGATCACGCCCGACACGAAGGGCACGTCGACGCCGGGGGCGGCGAACGCCACGATCGTGAACGTGCGCAGTTCGCCCTCGGTCGGGATGCTCACCTGGCGGAAGTCCGTGGCGAAGCACGAAGCGCACGCGTTGCGGCGGTCGAAGAAGCGTGCGCCACACGACGTGCACTCGTTGGCGACGAGGTGCGGCTCACCGTCGTCGAGGACGAGATAGTCGACGAGGGGCACTCGGGTTGCGGTGTCTGCCATGCCCAGACGGTAGTCAGCGGCCGGCGCGATCGCCGAGTTCGACGAGCCACGACGGCAGGCGCGTCGGGCGTCCCGCGGTGGTGGTGCACCCGTGCACCGTCACACCCGTGGCGCATGCCGTCGGCTCGCCGGATGCATCGTCGACGGTCACGAGGTACGCCATCTGGAACGTCGTACGGGTCACGGCCCCCAGTCGCAGGCGGATGTCGACGAGGTCGTCGAAGCGCAGCGGCGCGCGAAATCGCATGTACGACTCGAGCACGGGCGACTCCAGCCCCTCGTCTCGCCAGGCGGTGAACGGGTGACCTACATGTCGCAGATACGCGACCCGCGACTCCTCGAAGTAGGCGAGGTAGTTGCTGTGGTGCACGATCCCCATCGCGTCGGTCTCGACGAACCGCACGCGGATGCGGTGGACGAAGTCGTAGTCGTCCGGGTTGGCCGACGGATCGATCGACAGGCGCACGAGGCCGACCATATCGACGTCGGGACAGCCGGTCGCCATACTGGCGATCGATGACCCCGGCGATCCGTCTGCTCGAAGCGTCGGGCATTGCGTTCTCGATCCACGAATACGAACGGGGCGAGGAGCTGAAGGACTTCGGCCGCGAGGCCGCCGAGTCGCTCGGCCTGCCCTTCGACCAGGTGTTCAAGACCCTCGTCGTCGACCTGGACGACGGTCGGGGGCTGGCGGTCGCCGTCCTCCCCGTCAGCTGTCTGCTGTCGATGAAGCTCGTCGCGGCCGCCTTCGGTGCGAAGCGGGCAACGATGGCCGACCAGCGCGCGGCCGAGCGCTCGAGCGGCTACGTCGTGGGCGGCATCAGCCCGCTGGGGCAGAAGCGAGGTGCTGCGGACGGTGGTCGACGAGTCGGCGGAACTGTTCGACGAGATCTACGTCAGCGGCGGCAGGCGCGGCCTCGACATCGCGGTGGCTCCCGCCGACCTCGTCCGCCTGCTCGATGCCGTCGTGGCCCCGATCACGGCCTGACGCCGCGCCGGGTTTGGGCTCGTCAGCGGGCGGGGTGGCGCATCAGGGCTTCGATGCGGGCGACGCGGGTGCGTGCCGGCGGGTGCGACGCGGCCAGTCGTGCCCGCCAGCCGATCGGTCGCGCGCCATAGCCCTGCGCCAGCACGAAGCGCAGGGCACCGGCGAGTTCGGCGCCGAAGCCCATCCGTACGGCCAGTTGGTCGGCCTCGTATTCGGACGAGTGGCCGACCATGTTGGTGATCGCGTCGCTGCCGCGGATCGCCGCGGTGAACACCCACGCCAGCCCGCTGAAGATCGCCGCGGCCACGGTGCCGACCGCGGCGATGGCCGCCGACCGTTGCCCGAAGCTCCCGGCGGCGGCCTGGGCCACGTTCTCCAGGTAGAACCCGATCCGCGCCAGCACCACCACCGGCACCGACAGCCAGTGGCCGAGCGTGATCGCCACCGTGTGCAGCCCGAGGTGGTGGCTCAACTCGTGGGCGAGCACCCCGCGCAGTTGCGACGCCGGTCAGCTCGGTGACCGCGAACGTGGTCACCACGACGAGGTGGCCGCCGCAGGCGAACGCGTTCACCTCGTCGGTGTCGACCACCCGCACGACGTACCGGCTCGCCGGAAGCCCGTTCGCTTCGGCGATCCCGGTCCAGATCGGTTCGATCACCGCCGCCTCGGTCGGCGTCGGTCGGCGGGCGCCCAGGATCGGCGTGAGCACGAACACCTGGAACGGCCGCACGAACATCAACAGCCCGACGGCGAGGAAGGCGACGGCGAACATCCAGTAGTCGACGCCGAAGACGATCGAGAACGGGAACCAGAACACCGCCAGGGCGAGCAGCGTGAACGGCAGCATGCCGATCACCGGGACGAACGCCCACAGTGCGCCGCGCTGCACCCTCCGTGCCCCCTGTCGCGTGACCATGCTGGTGACAGGATACGACCGGACTCTCGAGACCTCGTCTGGGGGTGCGGACGAGCCAATGGTTACGTCAGAGCGCTCGCCACCCAGCGGCCGACGAAGCGCGCCAGGTCGGTGACCGAGACGGTCGAGTCGAGTCGATCGCTGCGGTAGGAGTTGGAGAACGACGACACCGCGCCGAGCACGCCGATGGCCAACAGGTGCGGGTCGCCGTCCGCGATCGTCCCGTCACGCTGGCCGAGGATGATGAGCCGGCGGACGTCGTCGAGGTACACGTCCGAGCCCTCCTGGAACACGTCGGCGAACACCGGGTCGGCACGCTCGACGTCGAGCAGTGCGAAATAGGACGCGTTGGCGGCCATGAACTCCACGCTGGCCTCGGATCCCTGCACGATCCGCTGGAGAGCGGAGGCATCGGAGTCCATCGCTGCCGCCTGGGCCCGCCGCAGTCGGAGCCGCATCACCCGGACGAGTTCGGTGAACAGTTCGGCCTTGGTGGTGAAGTACCAGTAGAAGAGCCCTTTGGCGACGCCGGCCTCGCGGCAGATGTCGGCGATCCGAGTCGCCCCGTAGCCGCGCTCGGCGAAGAGACGAGCGGCCGCGTCGAGCAGTTGCTGCTTGCGTTCCTCGCCGTGACGGGTGTGGGTGCGGCTGGCCGGGTCGGCGCGGGATGCATCGATCGGTGGCGACATGATGCGTCCCAACGTACCTTGACCCGCCAGACCTTGACCCGTCGGTCAAGTTCCATCGAACCGGGTCTGCCGCGACCCGCCTGACCGTGACCGGCCTGACGGGTTCGTACACTGCCTCGATGGCCGCCTTGACGCGTGACGAGCGGATCGCGACGAGGACCCGCAACGAGAAGTGGCAGAACGTGCCGCTGCGCATCGAGATGCTCGAATGCATCAACTGCGATGCCTGCCTGCGTCACTGCCCGCCGACGTTCGGGGCGATCTTCAACCACGGTGCCGACGTGATCATCGTGCCCGAACTCTGCAGCGGCTGCGACAAGTGTCTGCCGGCCTGTCCCGTCGACTGCATCTACCCGGATCCCGACTGGGAGGCCGTCACCGTGCCCGACGACTGGTGGGACGAACCGGGCAGCCCCGACGACCCGTACCGGTGACGCCGTAGAACCCCACCCGAGAACCGGTAGAACAGTGCCATGACCAGCACGTCGATCATCGAGGGTGCCGAGCCGTTCACCCATGTGGGAACCGCCACCACCGGCCTGTTGGCGTTGCACGGCTTCACCGGCAACCCGTCGTCGATGCGGGCGATCGCCGACGCCGCGGCCGCCGATCGGTCTGCACGTCGAGCTGCCACGGCTGCCGGGCCACGGAACGGTGGTCGACGACATGCTCGACACCGGCTGGGCCGACTGGGCGGCCGAGGTCGACGCGGCGTACCGCCGCCTCGCCGAACGCGTCGACACCATCGTCGTCGCCGGGTTGAGCATGGGCGGGTCGCTCACGCTCTGGGTCGCCCTCCAGCACCCCGAGACGGCCGGCATCGTCTGCGTCAACGCCGCGACGCAGCCGCAGGCCGACGTCGTCCTCGAGATGATCCGGGAGATGATCGAGGAGGGCAACGAGGTGATGCCGGGAATCGGTGGCGACATCGCCGACCCCGATGTCGTCGAGTCGGCCTACTCGGGCACGCCACTGCGCCCGCTGTTGTCGTTCCAGGTCGACGGGCTGGCGCCGATGGCGGATCGGTACGGCGAACTCACCATGCCGGCGCTCGTCATCACCTCCCGCCAGGACCATGTGGTCGAGCCCGTGCAGAGCGAGCACCTCGTCGCCACGCTCGGCGGTCCCGTCGAGCACGTCTGGCTCGATCGCAGCTATCACGTGGCGACCCAGGACTACGACCGCGATCTGATCATCGACCTGATCGGCAAGTTCGTCCAACAGGTGTCGGGCTGATCCCACCGATGCTCGCCAGCTTTCCCAGCCCGCCGGCCAACACGATCGAGATCGGCCCGCTCAGCCTGAACATCTACGGGCTGATGATCGCCCTCGGCGTCATCGCCGCGGTGTGGCTGTTCGGCCGCCGACTCGAAGAGCGTGAGGTCGGCACGCGCGACGACGCCAGTGCGATCGCGGTGTGGGCGGTGCTGGCCGGTGTGATCGGGGCGCGGCTCTACCACGTGGCCACGGACATCGAGAAGTTCTACGGGAACTGGGGCGACGTCGTCGCCATCTGGAACGGTGGTCTCGGTATCCCCGGCGGTCTCCTGCTCGGCCTGGTCGTCGGCCTGTACGTGACCCATCGTCGGGGGATCGGCCTCGCTGTCGCGGCGACGTGCGCGGCGCCCGCCGTTCCGCTGGCGCAGGCGATCGGCCGGTGGGGCAACTATTTCAACCAGGAGCTGTACGGGCGGCCGACGACCCTGCCGTGGGCGGTCCGGATCGACGCAGGCAACCTCGAGCCCGGCTACGCCGTCGGCACGACGTTCCACCCGACGTTCCTGTACGAATCGCTGTGGTGCCTCGGGCTGTGTCTCGTGCTGTTGTGGATCGACCGGCGCTGGCGCCCGGCGCCCGGCCAGCTGTTCGCGATGTACGTGATGGGGTACGGGGTCGGGCGGTTCTGGGTGGAAGGGATGCGCATCGACGAGGCCGACCATGTCGCGGGGCTGCGCTTCAATCAGTGGGTGGCCATCACGATGATCGTGGCGGGCGCCGTGGCGCTGGCGATCATGAGGATGTACCCGGTGGCGGAACCCGAGGTCGGTGATTTCGCCCGCCACGGCGATGCGGCCGACGCCGACCTGGGCGGTGAGCCGGCCGACGATGATCCGATCGAGGATCCGGCCGATGACGTCAGTCCAGCCGTCGACCCGATCCCGAGTCGAACAGATGGGCCGACCCCGGCGTCGGAATGAGGCTCACGAGGTCGCCGTTCGCGAGCCCGCTCAACCCGTCGACGCGGGCGACCATGTGGACGTCTGACCCGGCGACCGTGCAGTAGAGGAAGGCTTCCGACCCCAGTTCCTCCACCAGGTCGACCGTGGCGTCGAGTCCTCCGGTGACGGCGACGTTGAAATCGTTGGGACGGATGCCGATCGTGACGCCGGGACCGGTGAGCGCCGCCCGCTGCTCGGGTGTGATCGGGACGACGAGCGAGCCGTAGTGCGCGCCGTCGTCGTCGATCGTGCCGGCGACGATGTTCATCGCCGGCGATCCGATGAAGCCCGCCACGAACACGTTGGTCGGGTGCATGAACAGCTCGCGCGGCGTGGCGCACTGCTGCAACACGCCGTCGTTCAGCACGGCGACGCGATCGCCCATCGTCATCGCCTCGATCTGGTCGTGGGTGACGTACACGGTCGTGACGCCGAGGCGCTTCTGCAGCGCGGCGATCTGGGTGCGGGTCTGGACGCGGAGCTTGGCGTCGAGGTTCGACAGCGGCTCGTCCATGAGGAAGACCTTCGGCTCACGCACGATCGCCCGCCCCATCGCCACGCGCTGACGTTGACCGCCCGACAACTTGGCCGGCTTGCGGTCGAGGTACTCCTCGAGGTCGAGGATGCGCGCCGCTTCCTTGACCCGCGCCGCGCGCTCCGACTTGGCGACCTTCTTCACCTTGAGGTGAAAGCCGATGTTCTCGGCCACGGTCATGTGCGGGTACAGCGCGTACGACTGGAAGACCATCGCGATGTCGCGGTCCTTCGGCAGCACCGTGGTGACGTCGTCGTCACCGATGAGGATCGAGCCGTAGTCGGTCGGTTCCAGGCCGGCGAGCATGCGCAACGTGGTCGATTTCCCGCACCCCGACGGTCCCACCAGCACCAGGAACTCGCCGTCGGCGATGGCCAGATCGAGGTCGGCGACGGCGGGCAACTCCTGCCCCGGATAGATCCGCGTCGCACGATCGAAGGTCACGGTGGCCACGGCCCGCACCGTACCCGAACCGTCCCGACGACCGCCCCACCCCTCTTCCGATGAGCGAGACCCCCGTCTCCGGTGGCTTCGCTCATCGCTCATGGGTTCGATCGGGTTGCGATGAGCGACGTCCCCGCATGCGGTGGTCTCGCTCATCGCTCGGGTGGGTTACGGCGTGCGGGCGAGGCCGCGGAAGCGGACCGGGGGTTCGCCGAGTTCCTCGTCGTAGTGCGCCGCCCAGCCGGCGAGGCGGGCGACGGCGAAGATGGGAGCATCGCTGGGAAGTCCGGCCACCCAGCTGAGCGTGCCGAGGGCGAAGTCGACGTTCGGCTGCGTCGGAATCGTGCGGGCCACCTCGGCGAGCACGGCGTCGACCACGTCGAATCGGATGTCGTCGGGAGCGATGCGGCGGGCGGCGGCGAGCAGCGGCGCGAACCGAGGATCGGTGTGGCGGTAGATCTTGTGACCGAAGCCGGGGATGTGCCGCCGCTCGCTGCGCGCCCGCGCCACGCTGCTCGCCGGATCGTCGCGCATACATTCCTCGAGGAAGTGGTGCACGGCCGACATCGCGGAGCCGTGGAGCGCACCCTCCACGGTGCACAGGCCGACGACCAACGCCGCGTACGGCGAGGCGCGAACGGACGCGGCAACCCGAACCGCCAGGGTGCTCGTGGCGAGTTCGTGGTCGGCGAGGAGCACCAGGGCGGTCTCGATGGCATCGACGAGCGCGGCCGACGGACGGGCGGTCCAGGCGCCGGCGAGGCGGCGCGCGAATCGCCCGGTGAGCGGGGTGGCATTCGCCGTCAACGCGGTCGGGCAGGCGAGGACGACGCGCCGGGCGGCGGTCGCCGTGTCGTCGTCGGGATGGAGCCCGCCGAGGACGGTGGCGGCGATCGTGAGACGGGCGATCGGCCCGGCCGTCACGGTGCGCAGCGTCGAACTGACCGCCTCCCGGTCGTCCGGGTCGGCCCCGGGCCACGTGATCGGTGCGGTGGGCAGCGTGCCGGTGAACAACAGTTCGGCAACATCCTCGAACGAGTGCTCGGCGAGGAGCGACGTGAGCGGATACCCGCGCAACTCGACGCCGTCGTCGCCCAGCTTGGTGATCGCCGACGCGATCTGCACGTCGATCGTCGGCCGCGGTGCCTGGTCGTTGCGACGGCCCGACGCCCGGACCGAGTCGAGTTCGTCGACGGCGAACAGCGACGTCCGACCGTCGGCGGCACGGACCCGTGACACCCGGCCACGACTGACGTACGCATAGAGCGTCGACGGCGAGACGCCGAGGATCCGGGCCGCTTCGGGAGCGCGCACATAGGTCGTCACCCCTCCATCGTGCCTGCGGCATTGATCGAAATCAATGTTGATCTGATCAATGTTGATTTCACGGAGTGTCGATTGGAGACTCGAAGCATGACGATGCAGATGATCGAAGTACCCGCCGGGCTGAACGGTGTGGTCGCCGCCGAGACCGCCATCGGTGCCGTGAACGGTGACGAGGGCTATTTCCACTACGGAGCGCACGACGCGACGCAGCTGGCCCGCGAGAACACGCTGGAGGAGGTGTGGTTCCTCGTGCGCGAGGGCCGGCTGCCGACGGCGACCGAACTGGCGCGGTTCCGGGCCGACGTGGGAGGGCTGCGCGCCGTTCCCGACGCACTGTTGCCGGTCGTCGACGTGGTGGCGCACACCGCTGCTCCGCCGCTCGCCCAGCTCCGATCCGTCCTGTCGGTGGCGGCCCCGATCCTCGGCCTCGACCCCGTGATCGACATCGACCACGAGACGCGCCGCGAACAGGCGCTGCGCGTCGCGGCGATGACACCGTCGATCCTCGCCGCGCTGCATCGGATGCGCGACGGGCTCGACCCCGTCGCACCCGACCCGACACTCGGCCACGCTGCCTCGTACCTGTACGAGACCACCGGCGTCCGCCCCTCCGACGATCACGCCCGCGCCGTCGAGCAGTACATGATCCTCACCGTCGATCACGGATTCAACGCGTCGACGTTCACCGCCCGGGTGGTCGCATCGACCGGCGCCGACGTGGCCGACGCCGTGTGCTCCGCGATCGGCGCGCTGGCCGGGCCGCTCCACGGCGGCGCGCCGAGCCGGGCGCTCGACGCCCTCGACGCGATCGGCACACCCGACCGGGCGCCCGACTGGGTGCGCCAGGAGGTCAGCGCCGGCCGACGCATCATGGGATTCGGGCACGCGGTGTACCGGGCGCCCGACCCGCGTTCGGGGCTGCTGCGTGAGGTGGCCGAGCGACTCGGCGGCGACCTCGTCGACCAGGCGATCGCGACCGAGGCGGAGATTCTCGTGACGCTCGCGGAGTTGAAGCCCGATCGCCCGCTGCCGAGCAACGTCGAGTTCTACGCCGGCGTCGTGATGGAGACCGCCGGACTGCCGCGCTCGATGTTCACGCCGACGTTCGCCGTCAGCCGCACGATCGGCTGGACGAGCCACATCGTCGAACAGGCGGCCGTCGGCAAACTCATCCGCCCCACCTCGCGCTACACCGGACCCGCCCCCGACTTCCTCCCGTCCTGACTTGATCCGAAAAATGGAGCAGATGTCGCGCTGAGCGCGACATCTGCTCCATTTTCCGGCGGGGGCGGGTGAACGGCCGCCGGTAGCCTCGCTGGCGTGTCCGACCGGATCAGCCCAGAGGCGGTGGCCAAGGTCGCCAAGCTCGCCCGACTCTCGCTCACGCCCGACGAACTCGAGCGCGCCAGCCACGAGTTGAGCGACATGCTCGAGCACTTCGCCGACATCGACGCGCTCGATCTCGACGGGGTCGAGCCGATGACCCATCCGACCCCGATCGCCAACGTGATGCGCGACGACGTCGTGCTGGCCGGCCTCGATCGCGACGAGGTGCTCGCGGCTGCCCCCGCCGCTGAGTCGGGCCGCTTCCTGGTCCCGCCGATCGTCGGATTGGAGGACTGACCGTGACCGAAGCCTCATCCAGCGCGTCGGACATCGCCCGGAACGTCGGCAACGGCGCGGTGAGCGCCGCCGACGTACTCGAGCGGCATCTTGCCGCGATCGACGCGGGCGATGCCGAGATCCACGCGTTCAACGTCGTCACCGTCGACGTGGCCCGCGACCAGGCGGCCGCCGTCGACGCGGGTGTCGCCGCCGGCCGCGACATGGGGCGCCTCGCCGGCGTGCCCGTCGCGTTGAAGGACAACATGTGCACGCAGGGGATCCCGACCACCTGTTCGTCGAAGATCCTCGGGGGCTGGAAGCCGCCGTACGACGCGACGATCGTCGGTCGGCTGCGCGAGGCCGGCGCCGTGCTGATCGGCAAGACCAACCTCGATGAGTTCGCGATGGGCTCGAGCACCGAGAACTCGGCGTTCGGTCCGACGCGCAACCCTCGCGACACCACGCGGGTGCCCGGTGGGTCGAGCGGCGGATCGGCGGCCGCGGTCGCCGCCGGATTCGCGCCGATCGCGCTCGGGTCCGACACCGGCGGCTCGATCCGCCAACCCGCGGCGCTGTGCGGCGTGGTCGGCGTGAAGCCGACGTACGGCGCGGTCAGCCGCTACGGGCTCGTGGCGTTCGCCTCGAGCCTCGACCAGATCGGCCCGTTCGCCAACACGGTGGCCGACGCGGCGCTCGTGCTCGAAGTGATCTCGGGGCACGACGCGATGGATTCCACGTCGATCGCCCAGGGTGCCCTCGACGTGTCGAGTGCCCTCGACCGCGGGGTCGCGGGCCTGCGGGTCGGACGGATCACCGACCTGCCGGCGGGCGCCAGTGCGGACGTGTCGGCCCGCGTCGACGATGCCTTCGAGGCGCTCGCCAGGGCGGGCGCGGAGATCGTCGACGTGACGGTGCCGGCGTACACCTACGCCCTCACGGCGTACTACCTGATCGCGCCGGCGGAGGCGTCGAGCAACCTGGCCCGCTACGACGGGGTGCGCTTCGGCCTGCGCGTCGAGGCCCCGGACACCAACGCCATGTACATGGCCACCCGCACGGCGGGGTTCGGCGACGAGGTGAAGCGGCGCATCATGCTCGGCACCTACGCCCTGTCGGCCGGCTACTACGACGCCTACTACGGGCGGGCCCTCAAGGTGCGCCGCCGCATCGCCGACGACTTCACCGCGGCCTACGAACACGTCGACGTGCTGATCACGCCGACGTCGCCGACCGTCGCCTTCCCGATCGGCGACAAGACCGCCGACCCGCTGTCGATGTACCTCTGCGACACCTACACGATCCCCTCCAACCTCTCCGGCGATCCGGCGATGAGCATCCCGTTCGGCACGGGTGACGGCGGCCTGCCGGTCGGCGTGCAGGTGCTCGCCCCGGCGTTGGGCGAGGGCGTGATGTTCCGGGTGGCGGCCGAACTCGAACGAGCGGCCGCATCGTTGACCGCGATCGGGGTGGCGTCATGATCGAGTCGACGTGGTCGTTCGAGGGCTACGAGCTGGTCGTCGGTCTCGAGGTGCACGTCGAACTGGCGACGGCCACCAAATTGTTCTCGGGGTCGCCGAACCGGTTCGGTGACGAGCCGAACACGAACATCGATCCGGTCACGCTCGGCTTGCCGGGCGCCCTGCCGGTGCTCAACCGGCAGGCGGTCGAGTTGGCAATGCGGCTCGGTCTCGCCCTCAACTGCACGGTGCAGCGCTCGACGTTCGCCCGCAAGAACTACTTCTATCCCGACATGCCCAAGGCGTACCAGATCAGCCAGTACGACGAACCGATCTGCGTCGATGGCTGGCTCGACCTGCCCGACGGGTTCCGGGTGGGCATCGAACGTGCCCACCTCGAGGAGGACACCGGCAAGTCGACCCACGTCGGCGGCACCGGCGGCCGGATCCACGGCAGTGACTACTCGATGATCGACTTCAACCGCGCCGGGGTGCCGCTCGTCGAGATCGTCAGCCGGCCCGACATCCGCACGCCCGAGCAGGCCAAGGCCTACGTGAGCGAGCTGCGCTCGATCCTCGTCGCCGTCGGTGCGTCCGACGCGAAGATGGAGGAGGGGTCGATGCGCGTCGACGCCAACGTCAGCGTGCGCCGCCCCGGCACCGAGTTGGGTACCCGGTGCGAGATCAAGAACGTCAACTCGGTGCGCTCCGTCGGCCGGGCGATCGAGTACGAGGCGCAGCGTCAGGTCGGCATGCTCGACGCCGGCGAGGCGGTCCGCCAGGAGACGCGCCACTGGGACGAGACCGACGGCCGCACCCACACCTTGCGCAGCAAGGAGGACGCCGACGACTACCGGTACTTCCAGGAGCCCGACCTCGTCGTCGTCGACCCCGACGCCGAGTGGATCGAACGCGTCCGCACCGCGCTGCCGGTGCTGCCGGCCGCACGACGCGAGCTGCTCGCCGCGGCGACGGGACAGGCCGCCGATTCCGAGGCCGTGCTCGTGGTGACCGAGCGCGGGCAGGACTCCTACGTACTCGCGGTGGCCGCGGCCGGCGGCGACGCGGGCCGGGCGCTCGTGCACGTCAAGGAGGCGTTCGCCGAGCAGGGGCCGGAGCCGACGGTGCCGGCGGCCGACCTCGCCACTCTGACCCGTCTCGAACTCGACGGTGCGCTCACCGCCACCCAGGCCAAGCAGGTGCTCGCCGAGATCGTCACCGCCGGCGGTGGGGACGCGGCAGCGATCGCGGCGGCGAAGGGATTCGAGGCGATGGACACGTCCGAGCTCGAGTCGATGGTCGACGCGGCGATCGCCGCCCAGCCCGACGCCTGGGCGAAGTTCTGCGCCGGCGAGGGCAAGGCCGCGGGCGCTCTGGTCGGTGCGGTGATGAAGGCGTCGAAGGGCCAGGCCGACGGCAAAGCCGTCACCGCCCTCCTCGACGCCCGCCGCGCCACCTGACCCGTCGCCCGTCCCGGCCGCGCCCTGCCCGATCCGCGCCAGTCCTCGCGACGGCCCCAATCATCGTTTGCGTCAAAATTTCGGAGGACCGCCCCTCCGAAATCCCGACGCAAACGATGATTGGAGCTTTCAGCGGAGGCCGATGCGGGCGCCCATCAGGCTCGACGTTTCGCGGAAGAAGGCTTCGTGGTCGACGATCAAGCCGTGCGTCTGGCCGAACAGTTCGAAGCTGAGGTGGCCGAACAACTGCGTCCACGCGGCGAGCGCCGCCAGGAGCACGTCGTCGGTCGTGTCGAGATCGAGTTCGCCACGGAGGAAGGTGAACGCGTCGGCGGTCGCCGCTGACAGCTCGGTCGGCGCACCGACCGGCTCGGCCATCGGGGCGAGGGCGCCGTCGGCGATCGCGTCGTGCACGATCTGGATCAGCGCCCGCGTGACCCGGGTGCCGGGCACGACGGTGTCGGCCGGTGCTGCATAGCCGGGGACCGGCGACCCGTACAGCAGCGCGTAGTCCTGGGGGTGCTCGAGCGCCCAGCGGCGGATCGCCGTCCCGGCCTCGACCCACCGGGCGAGTGGTGCGTCGGCGCGCGACTTGGTGATCGAGCGCTCGGCCACTTCGCCGAGGTCGTCGTAGGCCTCGATGATCAGCGCGGTGAGGAGTTCGTCCCGGCTGGCGAAGTAGCGGTAGAGCGCCGACGACACCATGCCGAGTTCTCGGGCGATCGCCCGCAGCGAGAGCCCCGCGGCGCCGACCGTGCCGAGCTGGCGGCTGGCGGCGGCGACGATCTCGGCGCGGACCTCGGCATGGGCGCGCTCGCGCGCGCCGGCGACCGGTCGCGCCTTGCTGGATGGCGCCGATGGCGTCGAGGGCATGTGCACAGTCTTGCAGATTGCTGCTCTGAAATGTGAGCAGTGCTCTTGACTCCGATGAGGAGATTGCGTACAGTGATCCAAAGAGAGAGCAGTGCTCTCCACGAATCCCAATCCAACCGAACCCGAACCAGAGGAGTTGCCATGACGAACGCAGACACCGGAACCGCCGAACGTCGCTACATCGAGCCGAACGGGTTCACGAGCCACGTCTTCAACCCGATCGTCGCCGGCCTCACCCGGCTCGGGCATCAGCGTCTGGGGCTCGCGGGTGCTCGAGGTGCCCGGCCGGACGACCGGTGAGATCCGCACGACGCCGGTCAACCTGCTCACCGTCGACGGCAAGCAGCTACCTCGTGGCGCCACGCGGTGCGACGCAATGGGTCAAGAACGTCCGGGTCGCCGGCTCGTGCCGACTGCGCGTCGGGCGCCGGGTCACTGACGCCGATCTCGTCGAACTCGCCGACGCCGACAAGCCGGCGATCCTGCGCCCGTACCTCCAGCGGTGGAAGTGGGAAGTAGGCCAGTTCTTCGACGGCATCGGGCCGGACTCGACCGACGAGCAGCTGCTCGCCGTGGCGCCCGGCTATCCGGTGTTCGCCGTCGTCGTCCGCTGAGGCCGCCGTCGGCCCCGGTCGCCACCGAACCGCGGCGTGGGGATCCGGTCGGAGAACTTGGCGGCCACCGGTCCCATGATCGCGGTGGCGAGCACATAGGCCGCCGCGAGCGCACCGAGGCGCGGCCCGTCGGCGAGGCGGGCACCGAGCGCGGCGATCACGATCGAGAACTCGCCGCGGGCGATGAACACCGTGCCGGCCCGCATCCGCCCCTTCGGTCCCGCACCGACCCGACCGGCGGCGTACCAGCCGGTGACCACCTTGGTGAGCGAGGTGACCACCGCCAGCAGGAGTGCCGGGATCGCCACGTCGACGAGGTCGCCGGCGTCGATCTGGAACGAGAAGAACAGGAAGAACGTCGCCGCGAACAGGTCACGCAACGGCGAGATGAGCTGCAGCGCCCGCTCCTCCGCCTGCCCGGTGAGCGCGAGGCCGACGAGGAACGCGCCGATCGCACCCGACACCTCCAGGCGTTGGGCCACGCCGGCGACGAGCAGGGTGACACCGAAGATCGTGAGCAGCAACGTCTCGTCGGAACCGGAGACGATCATGTCGGAGAACTTCGGCCCGAAACGCAACGCGACGAACATGATCACCGCCACCGCGACCAGAGCGATCGCCACGCTCGACACGGTCGCCTCGATGCTGCCGCCGACGATCAGGGCCGCGACGACCGGCAGGTAGACCGCCATCGCCAGGTCCTCGATGACGAGCAGGTTGAGCACCGCCGGGGTCTCGCGGTTGCCGAGCCGGCCGAGGTCGGACAGCACCTTGGACACGACGCCCGACGACGTGATCCACGTGACGCCACCCAGCAGCACCGAGGCGAGGGGCGTCCAACCGAGCGCGAGCCCGACGAGCACACCCGGCGGAGCGTTGAGCGCCATGTCGAGCAATCCGGGTCGGAGCCCGGCCCGCAGGCCGGAACGCAGTTCGACGTCGGAGTATTCGAGGCCGAGCGTGAACAGCAGCAGGAGCACGCCGATCTCGGCCGCGAGCGAGATGAAGTTCTCGGTCACGTCGAGGTCGATCACGCCCCCCTTGCCGACGGCGAGCCCGGCGAGCAGGTACAGCGGGATCGCGGTGATCCCGAGACGGGCGGCGAGCCGCGACAGCAGTGCCAGCCCGAGGATGATGGCCCCGATCTCGATGAACGCGATCGCCGAGTCGGTGCTCCCGGCGGCGATCACGACCCGTGCGCCACGTCAGCGTCGCATCACATCGCGAAGGGTGGCGAGACCTTCGACGGTGCCGACGGCCACCGCGACGTCGCCACCCGCGAACTCGAACTCGGGCCCGGGTGCCGGCGTCGTGTCGCCGTGGCGGATGACGGCGACGATCGACGAACCGGTCCTCGTGCGGAACTGCCCGTCGCCGATGGTCGTGCCGATCGTTGCCGAGCGCGCCGGGATCTCGATCCACTCGATCGCCAGGCCCTCGATCTGCTGCTGGACAGCGGTGACGGCCTCGGTGACGGTGCTCCCGCCGAGCAGCTCCGACAGCGTGCGGGTGTCGGCGGGCGTGAGTTCGAGGTTCTCCGAGCACGAATCGGGATCGTCGTCGTCGTAGATGAGGAGCTCGCGGCGGCCGTTCCGATGGACGAGCACGCCGACGATGCGACCTTCGTCCGTGGTGAACTCGAGCTTGACACCGACGCCGGGGAGCTTCGTCTCGCGAACTGCTGCCATGGGTCCATTCTGGCAGGCATGTCCGCTCCCGCTCGGGTGTCCGAAAGCAGCCTGTGGCAGGGGTGGCGACAGCACCAGGATCGGTGTGGCGGCGCAGCACTACCCTCGATCGCATGAGTGAGACGCCCGACACCCCCGGCACGATTCGCGACACGCCCGTCGACATCAAGCCGCGTTCACGCGACGTCACCGATGGCATGCAGAAGGCGCCATCCCGGTCGATGCTGCGCGCCGTCGGCCTCACCGAGACCGACTGGGACAAGCCGCAGATCGGGATCGCCTCGTCCTGGAACGAGGTGACACCGTGCAACATGACCCTGCGCAAGCTGGCCGAGCACGCCAAGGCCGGGGTGCGCGAGGCGGGCGGCGTCGGCCTCGAGTTCGGGACGATCACCGTCAGTGACGGCATCTCGATGGGCCACGAGGGCATGCGCGCGTCGCTCGTGTCGCGCGAGGTGATCTGCGACTCGGTGGAGACCGTGATCCACGCCGAGCGCTTCGACGGCTTCGTCGGCCTGGCCGGCTGCGACAAGTCGATCCCCGGCATGCTGATGGCCGCGGCGCGCCTCGATCTGGCGAGCGTGTTCGTCTACAACGGCTCGATCATGCCGGGCGAGCATCATGGTGTGGCGCTCGACATCACGAGCGTGTTCGAGGCGGTCGGTGCGTGCGCGGCCGGCACGATCAGCGAGGACGAACTCCTCGAGATCGAGCGCAAGGCCTGCCCCGGCGAGGGGGCGTGCGGCGGGATGTTCACCGCCAACACGATGAGCTCGATCGCCGAAGCGCTCGGGATGAGCCTGCCCGGCACGGCCTCGCCGCCGGCGATCGACGACCGGCGTGAGGGCGATGCCCATCGCGCCGGCGAGGCCGTCGTGAACATGCTGCGGCTCGGGCTCACGCCGCGCCAGATCATGACGAAGCAGGCCTTCGAGAACGCGATCGCGCTCACCTCGGCCCTCGGTGGCTCGACGAACGCAGTGCTCCACCTCCTGGCGATCGCCAACGAGGCGCACGTCGCACTCGATCTCGACGACTTCAACCGGATCGCCGATCAGGTGCCCCACATCGCCGACATGAAGCCCGGCGGCAAGTTCCACATGAGCGACCTCGACCGCGTCGGCGGCGTCCCGATGGTGCTGCAGCACCTCCTCGACAACGGGCACCTCCACGGCGACGTGATGACCGTGACCGGAAAGACGATGGCCGAGAACCTCGCCGAGATCGACCCGCCGCGCCCCGATGGTGTGGTCGTGTACCCGCTCGATCAGCCGATCCACAGCGAAGGCGGGATCAACATCCTCACCGGTTCGCTCGCACCGCGCGGTGCGGTGGTGAAGGTGGCGGGCCTGTCAGACGCCCAGAAGACGTTCGAGGGCCCGGCGCGCGTGTTCGACGACGAGTCCTTCGCGATGGACGCGATCCTCGCCGGCTCGATCGAACCAGGCACCGTGATCGTGATTCGCTACGAGGGCCCGCGGGGTGGGCCGGGGATGCGGGAGATGCTCGCCATCACCGGAGCTTTGAAGGGCGCCGGGCGCGGTGGCGACTGTGCCCTGATCACCGACGGCCGGTTCTCCGGCGGGACGTGGGGGTTCTGCATCGGTCACGTCGCACCCGAAGCGACCGACGGCGGACCGATCGCGTTCGTCCACGACGGCGACCTGATCAGGATCGATGTGCCGACCAAGTCGCTCGACCTGCTGGTGGACGACGCCGAGCTGGCGCGACGTCGCGACGGTTGGACACCGAACCCACCGAGATACACGAGCGGGGTGCTCGGAAAATATGCCAAACTGGTGCAGGGCGCGGAGACCGGGGCGATCACCAACACGTTGTGACCGGGCCCGAGCGCTCAAGAATTGTTCAACTTTCGGAAGCGGACGGCCGATAGAGGGAGGACAACGTGAGGGCGAGCGAGAACTGCTCCCCCGACGTGCGAGTATTTCCGCGCACGTCTGTTGATCCATACCCATGATGAATCCGATCAAACGTAGTGCCCTGGCGATCGCAGCCACGTGCGGAGTGGTCTCTGTCGCGCCCGTCGTCGAGGCGGCCCCGCTGACGGTGGTCGACGCCTCGTCGACCGCGACCGGCGCCGTGCCGCCAACGCCCAGTGGGACTCCTGTTGGGCCGCCGGCACCCGGCGCCGAGTGCGTGCCTCCGACCGACACGGTGCCGACCACGACCACCGTGCCGTCCACGTCGCCGACCGACCCGACGATTCCGACCACGACGGTTCCGCCGACCACGGTTCCGCCGACCACGGTGCCCGCCCCGCCTGCGGGACTCGTCACCCCTGGTGATCCCGGCTCGGTGGACAGCGTGCCGCCGACGACGATTCCGGTCGACCCGTGCGACACGACGACCACCACCGTGCCGGTCCCCACCGACACGACTCCGCCGACCACGGTCGTCGACCCGACCATCCCGACGACGATCGCTCCGCCGGCCAGTGAGGTCACGACGACCACTGTCGACCCTGCCGCGGTCCCGACGCCGGTGACCGAGGTCCCGGTCGTCACGCCAACCCCCGAAACGCCCGCGGCCGAGACGACCACGACCGTTCCCGAAGCGACCGCCGAACCGGCGACACCGACCGAGACCCCGGGCGAGATCACGCCGATCGATTCGTCGACGACGTCAGCGTCGAACCCACCACTGCCGCCGGTCGATCCGACCTGGACGACACGGGGTGTGCCGCGGTTCGTGCTGCCGAAAATCCCGGGGAGCACCTCACTCCAGCCGGGTCGCACACCCGCCGGTGAGCGGGTGGTGCTCGCCGAGAACGTCGACGTGATCCTCGCCACGATCCGGGGGCTCGAGTCGAGCAATCGCTACGACATCGGTCCCAACCGAGCGTTGGCCTCGGGTGCCTACCAGTACATCCCGCGCACCTGGAACAACTACGGCGGCTATGCCGAGGCCTACCTCGCGCCGCCGGAGGTGCAGGACGAACGGGCGCGAGGCGATGTCGAGCGCATCCTGTCGATGTACGGCGGCAACGTCGCGATGGTGCCGGTGATGTGGTACTACCCGCGGGCCGCCATCGAGCCGCTGTGGATGGATCGGGTTCCCAACCCGGCCGGCGGCAACCGTCTCACGATCCGCGAGTACCAGACGTTGTGGCTCGAGCGGCTCGACGCGAACGCGAGTGCGATGCTCGGCACCTTCGTCGCCTCACCCGAGACGCCGGCGGCGCTCTCGGTCGTGTCGAAGGTTCCGACGCCGACAACCACCGTGCCCGTCGATCCGTCGGCTCCCGATGCCGCGATCGCGGCATCGACCACCGTGGCGCCGACGACGGCACCGACGACGTGCCGCCGACGACCGTGCCGCCGACGACCGTGCCGCCGACGACCGTGCCGCCGACGACCGTGCCGCCGACGACCGTGCCGGCGACCACTGTGCCAGCGCCTGCCGCTGCGACGATCGGACCGCCGGCGCCCGCCACGGCGTTGGTCGGGCCACCCGCGCCGACCACCACGATCCCCGAACCGACGACCACCACGGCGCCGACGACCACGGTCCCCCCGCCACACATCGTGGCCGACGAGATCACCGTGTCGGAGCCCACGATGGAACTGGCCGCGAGGTCGGTGCCACCCGAGTACGAGCCGACACTCAACGCCGGGTCGGCGCGACCGATCGTGTTCCCCGTGCTCGGCCCGGTCGCCTACGCCGACGGCTGGATGGATTCCCGCGACGGCGGTCGCCGCCGTCACGAGGGCACCGACATCGTCGGGGTCCAGATGCAGCCGATCCTGGCGGCGGTCGATGGTGAGATCACGCGTCTGCAGACCGAGTCGATCGGCATCAGTGGTCTGGCCGTCACGATTCGCGACAGCGAGGGGTGGCGGTACAACTACTTCCACGAGAACAACGACACGCCCGGCACCGACGACGGGCAGGCGTCCGACGCCTTCCGCCTCGCGCCGGGCCTCGCCGTCGGGTCCCGGGTCGTCGCCGGACAGGTCATCGGATACATGGGCGATTCCGGCAACGCCGAGGACTCGGTCACGCACCTCCATTTCGAGTTCCGCGATCCGTTCGGCTACGCCCAGCCCTCCTACTGGTCGCTGAAGTCGGCCGAGGCGCGCCAGGCATGCACCATCGGGATCGGGCCCTGGTCGACGCCGCTGGTGTCCGAGCAGGCCGACTCGGATGCGGTGCCGCAGGACGCATCCGCCGACGCCGCGTTCGTCGCGCCGACCGCACTGGTCGCCGCCACCGACACGCCGGCTGCGACCGTCGTCCCGGTCGAGCACACGGTCGTGACGCCGCTGTTCGGCGAAGGCCAATGGGTCATCGATTCCGACGGTCGGGTCACGGCCACGGGCGATGCCGCGTTGATCCTGCCGCGCCGTGATCTCCAGTGCGACCCCGGCCCGGCCACTCCCTTCGGGACCGACGCCGCTGGATGGCGGGCGATCACGAGCAGCATCCTCGATGGCACCGTGCTCGAAGGGGCGGATCTGAGCCGGACGATCCTGGCCGACGTGGTGCCCGCTCCGGAGCCGCCGGCGACCGATCCCGCCGTGCCGACCGATCCCGCGGCCGCGCCGACCGACGCTGCCGCGCCGACGGTGCCCGTGGCCGGCCCTGCGGCTCCGGCCGCGCCCACCGCGCCGGCTGCGCCGCGCCACCTCGCCGGCTGCGCCGACCTCGCCGCTCCCCACGTGGACCACCGCCGGACTGTGGCCGACCAGCGCCGGCCGGGCGGCCACCGTCCCGCAGCCCCTCGCGGCTGCCGCACCGCCGCCTCAGCCGATGGCGAGCACGCCGCCTCAGCCGGCGTCGAGCACGCAGCCCGTCGAGGACCCACCGACCGAACCGATCGGCGAGCCGCTCGCGTTCGTCGACACCGCGACCGGCGAAACGATCATCGTGCGCTTCGTACGGCCGATCCGGCCCGACCTGTTGATCGGCCCGCACTGAGCGGAGCGCTCAGTCGACGAGTGCTTGATAGACGAGCGTCTTGAGGCTCTCGCGGATCGGGTAGGTGCTCGACGGGAGGAGTTGGGTGAGGAACAGCCCGACGATCTCCTCGGCGGGGTCGACCCAGAACGCGGTGCTCGCCGCTCCGCCCCATCCGTAGTCACCACCCCGCGCACCGAGGACGCGGTTGGCGACCGGGTCCAGCGTGACCGAGAAGCCGAGACCGAATCCGACGCCGTCGAAGGTCGTCTCCGCGAACAGCGGCCGCCCGAATGCTTCGAGGTCGGCGTTGCCGGGCAGGTGGTTGCGAGTCATGTAGTCGACCGTGCGCGAGCCGAGGAGTCGCACGCCGTCGAGTTCGCCGCGGTTGAGGAGCATGTGGGCGAAGCGCAGATAATCGTGCGCGGTGCCGATGAGGCCGCCACCGCCGCCGAGCATCTCTGGGCGGTGATCGGCGGCCGCGGTGCCGGGCATCAGGTGTGTCTCGCCCGTGACCGGGTGGGGGACGTACAGCCGGGCGAACCGGTCGGCGCGGGATTCCGGCACCCAGAAGTCGGTCTCGGTCATGCCGAGCGGCTCGAAGATCCGCTGCCGCATGAACTCGTCGAGCGGCTGGCCTGAGACGACCTCGACGAGGCGGCCCAGCACGTCGGTCGACACGCCGTAGTTCCATTCGCTGCCGGGCTGGAACACGAGCGGCAGCTGGGCCCACGCCTGACAGCACGCCTCGAGGTCCATGCCTGCCGGGATCCCCCATTCGAAACCGGCCTGGCGGTAGATCGCGTCGACCGGGTGCGTGTTGTGGAACCCGTACGTGAGCCCCGACGTGTGGGAGAGCAGGTGCCAGACCCGGATCGGTTCGGTCTGCGGTTCGACGACCGGCTTGAGGTAGGAACCGCCGGTGTAGACCGGTGTGTCGGCGAACTCGGGGAGGAACGTGCTGATCGGCTCCTTCAGCGAGAAGGCGCCCTCCTCGTAGAGCATCATCGCCGCCACCGAGGTGACGGGCTTGGTCATCGAGAACATCCGCACGACCGTGTCGGTCTCGAAGGGGAGCCCGGCGTCGACGTCACGCAGCCCGTACGTCGACGAGTAG
Source organism: Ilumatobacteraceae bacterium (assembly GCA_963752815.1). GTDB lineage: Bacteria > Actinomycetota > Acidimicrobiia > Acidimicrobiales > Ilumatobacteraceae > Sva-07. The sequence continues at coordinate 44,938 of CAVVZI010000021.1, forward strand.
ACCACCTGGCCGCGCCGGCTGACGACGGCGTGCCACCCCGGCAGCTGCTTGTCGTCGACGTAGCGCGCGAAGTGCCGGTCGATGCGGGCGAGGCGTTCGGCGTCGAAGCCGAGCGCGGACGGGTCGATCTCCACCTTGGGTCCTGTCATCGGCCCGAGCTTTGCAGTCGTCGGTCTACGATCCCGAGATGAGCGACATACCACCACCGCCGCCGCCCGGGCCGTCGGCCGGGCAGCCAGCCCAGCCGCCCGCCTCGACGCCCGCGATGTCGTCGCCACCACCGCCGCCGCCTCCGCCCGGTGCGTTCGTTCCGGCGACGTCGCCGTACGCGGTCGCACCGGCTTCCGGAGCGGTCGGCAAGCCGCGCTCGGCGGGCCTTGTGATCCTGCTGACGATCGTCACGCTCGGGATCTGGATGATGGTGTGGTCGTACCAGAACGGCGAGGAGTTGAAGCAGCACGCCCGCACCGGGATCGGTGGCATCGGCTACCTGCTCATCACGTTGTTCATCGCACCGGTCACGATGTTCCTGATGGCGGGCGAGGTCGAGCAGCTCTACCGCCGGGAGGGCAAGGAGCCGCCGATCACCACGATCTGGGGTCTGTGGTTCCTGCTCCCGATCATCGGACAGTTCATCTGGTACTTCCGCATCCAGCGCTCGCTCAACGAGTACTGGATCGCGCACGGCGCGCCCGCCTGAGACAGCGGGTCAGCCGCCGTCGAGCGCGGCGAGCAGCTTCGTCGGGGTGTCCTTCGGACTGATCTTCGGCCACGCCTCGGTGACCTTGCCGGCCTCGTCGATCAGGAACGCCGACCGCTGCACACCCATGTACTTCCTGCCGTACATGTTCTTCTCGACCCAGACCCCGTAGGCCTCGGCGACCGCGTGGTCGGCGTCGGACAGGAGCGTGAAACCGAGCGAGTACTTCTCGTCGAACTTGGCGAGCTTGGCCGGCGCATCGGGGCTGATGCCGATGATCACCGTGTCGCCGATGTCGCCGGCGATGTCGCGTAGGGCGCAGGCCTGGGTGGTGCAACCGGGCGTGTCGGCTTTCGGGTAGAAGTACACGAGCACCTTGCGGCCCTTGAACGACGACAGCCGGATGGCGTGCTCGTGCTGGTCCTTCAGGTTGAACGCGGGGGCGCGCTTTCCGGTGTCAGGGGTTGGCATGTCGCGGATCGTAACCGACGGCTGCCGGCGGCGAATCGGTGTCGCGGTCGGCCGCTCAGGCGACGCCGGCCGACCGGTGGCGGCGGGATTCGACGAGCGTCCAGACCGCTCGCCAGCCGACCAGGAACACCCCGAGGAAGATCGTGGCGACGATGATGAACGAGGTGGCGGTGCCGTCGTCGAACACGAAGTGACGCAGGAGCATCCCGACCAGGATCACGATCGGCCAGATGAGGAGGCCGGTGCGAACACTGGTGGGTTGCCGCCAGGCCCGCACGACCGCCCAGGCGATGAACAGGGCGATGGCGAACGGGGCCGCGGTGCGCAGGATGCCGCTCATCGCGGAGCTCTCGTCGTGGTTGCGCCGGCCGATCGTCACGAACACGACGATGCAGAGGGCGTCCAGCGACGCGGCGATGGTCGGCAGGCGTTCGTCGGAGGTCATCGGGCCCCAGTGTGGCGGGGCGTGGCGCCGAGCGGCCCGCGGCGGACGAGGATTTCGATCAGGATCCGGAACGGGAGTCCGAGGAGAATTCGCCGATGTTGCCGCGGAAGAACACGAGCGGCCGCGGCGGCAGGCCGTCCTGGTCGGCATCGGCGTCGAGGAACTCGACCCTGCCGAGCACGAAGAAGTGGTCGCCCATCGTGTACACCTCCTCGACGACGCAGTCGATCCACGCGACCGCACGATTGAGGATCGGTGATCCGGACGGGGATTCGTGCCAGGCGACGCCGTCGAAACGCGTCGTCTCGGTGCCGGTCTTGGCGAACTTCCAGCAGAGATCGTCCTGCTCCGCGCTCAGCACGTTGACGCAGAAGCGGCCCGACGGGGCGATCATCTCCCACGTGACCGAGTCGGTCTGGGGGAGGAAGCCGACGAGGGGCGGGTCGAGGGAGACCGACGTGAACGAGCCGATCGTGAAACCGGTCGGACCCGAGGGGCTGTGACCGGTGACGATCGTGACGCCGGTGGGGAAGTGGCCCATCACCATCCGGAAATGACCGGCGTCGAACGCGATCGCCGGGTCGGTGGCTACTTCGGGGGGTCCGGGAGAATCGCTCATCGCGGCCCACAGTACGCTGCGAGACGATGGCCGACCGGAGCGCGCCCGACGTGGTGTCCGCATCCGACCCGGATCCGAGCAGCCCCGATCCGAGCAGCCCCGATCCGAACAGCAAGGTCGGGTTGCGAAGATCGATGCGTTCGATGCGGCGGTCGATCCCCGATCGCCCGGAACGGTCCGCGCGGATCTGGGCCCATGTGCGACCGCTGCTGCCGGCCACCGCCGGGTTCCGGGTGCTGGTGTTCGACTCGATCGCCGGCGAACCCGAGACCGCGACGTTCGTCGAGTGGTGCTCGTCGATCGGCGCCGAGGTCGCCGTGCCGACGGATTCGGTCGACCCCGCGTGGCCCGATGTCGGTGATCGTGCCCGGCCTCGCGTTCACGTCCGCGGGTGATCGGCTCGGGCAGGGCGGGGGGTGGTACGACCGGTTCCTGGCCGGTGTCCGCCCGGAGTGCCGCACGATCGGTGTCGGTTTCGTCGAACAGATCGTCGACGCGCTCCCCGTGGAGGACCACGACATCCGGCTCGATCACGTCGTCACCGAATCGGGCGACATCGTCGTCGGTGACGGCGGCGGGCGCTGAGCGCTGAGCGCGTCAGCGGGATCAAGGCGACGCGCGGCGGATCCGGTCGGCCAGTTCGTCGACGGCCGGATCGACGATCGAGCCGGCCCGGCGGGCGACGACGAGGCGGCGGGTGGTCAACACGGGGCCGCGGACCAGCGAGCGGGAGGTCGAGTCCGCGCCGGTGTCGGGCAGCACGGTCCATCCGGAGCCGAGGCGAACCATTTCGCGCAGCACTTCGGGCTGGTGCGACTCGGCGACGACGTCGAGTGGGGCGCCGCGGGCGCGGAGCTCACCTTCGATGATCGTGCGGGTGTGCGAGCCGAACGGAAACAGCACCCACGGCCCCCACGATGCGGCGTCGGCGATCTCGACGCCGGGCGGTGCGAACACGACCAGCTCCTCCTGGCGCAGGGCCGCGAACTCGACACCGGCGACGTCGGACGGCGGTTCGACGCACACGACGAGGTCGAGTTCGCCGCCGATCAGGTGATCGATCAGCTCGCCCGACGGAGCGACCCGCAGGAGCAGCGTCACGTCGGGTCGATCCGAGCGGAACTGCTGCAGCGCGTCGGGCAGGTGGACCAGCGCGGCGGCATCGATCATCCCGATGCGGACCCGGCCGGCGACACCGGTCCGCTGCCGGTCGGCCCAGGTGGCCAGGTCGCCGGTGAGGCCCAGCACCTGACGGGCATGCGCGACGACGGGAGCGGCTCCCTCGCGAATGTGCCGGCGCCGCCCGTCCCGGTCGAACAGCGTGACGCCGAGCCGGCGTTCGAGTTCGGCGAGGCCCTGCGACAGCGCCGAGGGGCTCACACCGACGTGCGTGGCGGCCGCGGCCCACGTTGGCGCGTCGTCGACCGCCACGAGGTACTCCAACTGGCGGATCGAGAGGTCCGGAAGGGGACGCACCTCGTGCAGAGTAGTTCAGATTTGCTTCACCGTAACTCGGAGGTCTGAATGATTGCTTATGATCGTTGGTCATGACCGCACGACAGATCGCACCCGCCACCGGCAAGCTCGGTGTCCTCACTCCCGGCATGGGCGCCGTGTCGTCCACCTTCATCGCCGGCGTCCTCGCCGCCCGCCAGGGCCTCAAGCCGCCGATCGGCTCGATCACCCAGATGGCCCACATCCGCCTCGGCACGAAAGAGCAGAATCGCAACCCGCTGATCCGCGAGTTCGTCCCGCTCGCCAGCCTCGACGACCTCGTCTTCGGCGGCTGGGACCCGATCTCACCGAACGCGCTCGAGGCCGCCCGCACCGCCGGCGTGTTGGAGGAGGGCGACCTCAACACCATCTCGAGCGAACTCGAAGGCATCGTGCCGATGGAGGCCGTGTTCGATCAGCGTTGGGTGTCGCGTCTCGACGGCGTGCGCGTGAAGAACATCGCCTCCAAGTGGGACCAGGCGCTGGCGGTCATCGACGACATCGCCACGTTCAAGGCGGAGAACGGCTGCGACCGTCTCGTCATGGTGTGGTGCGGTTCGACCGAGGCCTATCAGGAGCCGTCGGAGGTCCACGTGTCGGTCGCCGCCTTCGAGCAGGGCCTGAAGGACAACGACTCGAACATCTCGCCGTCGCAGATCTACGCCTACGCCGCGCTGCAGAGCGATGTTCCGTTCGCCAACGGTGCGCCGAACCTGTCGGTCGACCTCGAGTGCATGATCGAGCTGTCGAAGACCCGCGGCGTGCCGATCGCCGGCAAGGACTTCAAGACCGGCCAGACGCTGATGAAGACGCTGCTCGCCCCCGGCTTCAAGGCCCGCATGCTCGGCCTGCGTGGGTGGTACTCGACGAACATCCTCGGCAACCGCGACGGCGAAGTGCTCGACGATCCGGAGAACTTCAAGTCGAAGGAAGTCTCGAAGCTCGGCGTGCTCGACACGATCCTGCAGCCCGAGGTGTACCCCGACCTGTACGGCAACATCGACCACGTCGTGCGGATCAACTACTACCCGCCGCGCGGCGACAACAAGGAGGGCTGGGACGCGATCGACATCTTCGGTTGGCTCGGCTACCCGATGCAGATCAAGGTCGACTTCCTGTGCCGCGACTCGATCCTCGCCGCGCCGATCGTGCTCGACCTCGCGCTGTTCATGGACCTCGCGCACCGCGCCGGTTCGTCCGGCGTGCAGGAATGGCTGAGCTTCTACCTCAAGGCCCCGCAGGCCGCCGGTGAGACGCCCGCCGAGCACGACCTGTTCATCCAGCAGACCAAGCTGAAGAACACCCTGCGCGAGTGGATGGGCGAGCCCGCCGTCACCCACTCCGAAGCCGGCTGACCCGTTCGGTTCGTTCTGGCCCCGACCCCAAACGAACCGAAGTTCGTTCTGGCCCCGACCCCAAACGAACCGAGTCGTACCCCTGGTTCATGATCGAGCCATGGGAAGAACACGACGAGACCTCAGCACCAGCACGTGGTTCCACGTGAACAATCGCGGGAGCGACCGCCAAGACATCTTCAGCTCCGACGGGGACCGCCTCACGTTCGAATCGTTGCTCGGTGACGTCGACGACCGATTCGCCGTGGAAATCCACGCGTACGTGTTGATGTCGAACCACTTCCATCTGCTTCTGCACGACCCAGGGGGCGAACTCTCGGCGGCGATGCAGTACCTGACGGCGAAGTACGCCACGGCATACAACCGGCGGACGAGGCGAGAGGGGCCATTGCTGACCGGACGATTCCACTCGACGCCCATCGTCGACGATGCGCAGCTCTGCGCGACGGCTCGTTACATTCACCGCAATCCGCTGGCGTTCGTCCCGAAGTCAGCGCTGGGGGCGTACCGGTGGTCGAGTCTCCCGGTCGTACTCGGGCGCAGAACGGCCCCACCGTGGTTGCAGCTGGGCGTCGTGCGGTCCGTGTCCGAACACGCCGATGACCACCTCCGATTCGTCGTCACCGACCTGCCATCGGACGGAACCGTCGGAGCGGACGGGCGGATTCGGGCGGTGACGCTCAACGACGTCGTCGCGGTCGTCGCTTCCGTCGGAGGCTGCCAACCCGCGGATATCTCTGAGGGTCGCGGCGGCGATCCCGCGCGACTGCGAATGATCACTGTCACGATCGCATTGGGTGAACGTGTCGCGGATTCGCTTGGGCTCGCGTCGGAACTCGGGCTCGATCCGCAATCGGTGCGACGTATCGCGAGAGGCGGGCGCGTCGCGCTCGCCGATGATCCGTCGTTCAGCCGTCTTCATCAGGCAGTTCTGCGCAGGCTACGCGATCTCGAGCGCCGTCGGTCGTCCACCGCAGCCTGAACCGTTGTCGGTTCGTTTGGGGTCGGGGCCGAAACGAACCGGTTCGTTTGGGGTCGGGGCCGAAACGAACCGACGCGCCGGTTCAGCTGCCGGACGCGACGACGCCCTGGAGCTTGGCGGCCGTGTACGTGTTCTCCATGAGACAGGCGATCGTCATCGGGCCGGTGCCGCCCGGCATCGGTGTGATCCATCCGGCCACCTCGCTCACCGGGCCGTAGTCGACGTCGCCGACGATGCCCGCCTCGGTGCGTGACAGGCCGACGTCGATCACCGCCGCACCGGGCTTGACCATGTCGGCCGTGATCATCCGTGCCTGCCCGGCCGCACCGACGACGATGTCGGCCTCGCGGACGACAGCGGCGATGTCGGCGGTCCGGGAGTGCGCCATCGTCACCGTGGCGTCGACACCCTTGCGGGCGAGGAGCAGCGACAGAGGGAGGCCGACGAGCGTGGAGCGCCCGATCACGACGGCCCGTTTGCCGCTCGTGGCTACGTCGTAGCGCTCGAGGAGCCGCATCACGCCGAGCGGGGTGCAGCCGACGAGGCCGGGACGACCGCGGACCAGCCGGCCCATCGAGCGCTCGGTGAGGCCGTCGACGTCCTTCTCCGGCGGTATCAGGTCCAGCACGGGCTCGGGGTCGAGCCCGTCCGGGAGTGGGAGCTGGACGAGGATGCCGTGCACCGTCGGGTCGTCGACGAGTTCGCGTACGGCCGACTCCACGTCGGCCTGCGTCGCCGTCGCCGGAAGGTCGACGTGCCGAGAGGTGAGGGCCGCCTCGGCGGCTTTGGCGTGCTTGCTGCGGACGTACCGCTGGCTCGGCCCGTCGTCACCGACGAGCACCGTGGCCAGGCAGATCGCCGGCGATCCGGCAGCCTCGACCCGCTGGCGGATCGACACGATCAACTCGTCGCGCAACCCATTCCCGTCCATCACGATCGCCGTCACGTGTCGCCACCGTAGCCGACTTCGGTTCGTTCCGGCCCTGGCCCCAAACGAACACGGTTCGTTCCGGCCCTGGCCCCAAACGAACACGACGCATGACTGCGTTGCGGCGGGCCCGGCTGCGGTCAGTTGATCACGGGCGGCAGCCCGAGCCGCCGGTTCATGTCGGACATGAACGCCTGGAACCCAGCGATCAGGCGGAGTTCGAGAATGCGGGCGATGGCGTCGCGACCGCCGGGGAAACGGCCTGCACGAACGAGGCGGGCGACATTGATCACGTCGTCGTTGACGAGCCCGGCGTACACCAGGAGCGCGGCGCGGCTACCGGCGTCGAGCGGCTTGTCGTAGCCGTACATGGCGCGCCACATCGACTCCAAGATCGTGGCGCTTCCCGCCCGACCCCGATCGAGGAGGTCGCGGATCCCGGTGCCGAGCGATCCTTCGGCGTAGCGCCACCGATCGATCACCTCGAACGTCTTCGGCTCGGCGGCCATCAGGGCGACGATGCCGTCGCAGAAGATGCGCGTGTCACCGTCGTGCGCCCACGACAGGTCCGGGTTGTCCATGATGCTGCTCATCTTGGTCTGGAGGTCGGCGACGATCTGCCGGCTGGCGAGGGTGGCGAGTTCTTCCCGATTGTGGACGTGTCGGTAGATCGCCGACTGCGTGACGCCGAGACGGGCCGCCACCGCGACGGTGGTCAACGCACTCGGACCACCCTCGCGGACGAGCGCCACCGCCGCGTCGATCACATCCTGACGTCGATTCATTGCAGGTCGAAACTAGTCGTCGGCATTCGTCGATTTGGCATCTCGCGAGACACGAGCCGCACCGACGGCCGTGGACGCCCTACTCCCGGCCGTTGTCTCAAGGGTTGACCACACCGGTACGATGATGCGACTATGAAGTCGATGGCCTCACGCATCTGCGTCTCCAACCTGCTCGTAGTACTCATTCAGTAGCACGCCGGCCCCATCGCCGCGCGTGCTCACGACCTCCCAAACGGGGGGTCGTTTGCTTTTCCGCCCAAGTTCCCCGCACCCACCCGAAGTCCACCCCGAACCACACAGCACCAGGAAGAATTGTCATGGCTGAGAGAATCACCGGAGCCCAAGCACTCATCAGAGCCTTGGAGCACGAGAAGGTCGACTTGATGTTCGGCTACCCCGGCGGGTGCATCCTGCCGGCGTACGACCCGCTCATGGACAGCCCGATCCGCCACGTGCTCGTGCGCCACGAACAGGGCGCCGGCCACATGGCCGAGGGCTACGCCCACGTGACCGGCCGCGCCGGCGTGGCGATGGTGACCTCCGGCCCCGCCGCGACGAACCTCGTCACGCCCCTGATGGACGCGTACATGGACTCGATCCCGATGGTCGCCATCACCGGCCAGGTGCCGACCGGAGCGATCGGCACGGACGCGTTCCAGGAGTGCGACACGATCGGGATCACCCGGTCGTGCACGAAGCACAACGAGCTCGTGATGACGGCCGAGGACATCCCGATGGCCGTCCGCCAGGCGTTCCACATCGCCCAGACCGGCCGCCCCGGTCCGACGTTGATCGACGTCCCGAAGGACTGCCTGACCAACGAGATGACCTGGCACTGGCCGAGCGACGACGACGTGCTCGCGTCGCTGCCCGGCTACCGCCCGAACGTGAAGGGCCACCCGCGCATGATCAAGGAGGCGGCGCGACTGATCCTCGCCTCGGAGCGTCCGGTCATCTACGCCGGCGGCGGCATCCTCAAGGCACGCGCCGCGGAGGCGCTGCGTGAACTCGCCGAACTGACCGACAGCTACGTCGTCACCACCCTGATGGCCCGCGGTGCGTTCCCCGACGACCATCCGCTGTGCCTCGGCATGCCCGGCATGCACGGCAACGCCACGGCCGTCATGTCGATGCAGCGCAGCGACCTGCTGATCGCTCTCGGATCGCGCTTCGACGACCGCATCACCGGCAAGGTCGATGCGTTCGCTCCCGACGCCAAGATCATCCACGTCGACATCGACCCGGCCGAGCAGGGCAAGGTCCGCCGGCCCGACGTGCCGATCGTCGGCGACGCCAAGTACGTCATCGAGGAGATCATCAAGGCGATCAAGGATCTTCAAGCGGGCGGCGCGGTGCAGGCCGACACGTCCGCCTGGAAGAGCAAGGTGTCGGGCTGGCGCGAGCAGTTCCCGATGACCTACGAGCAGTCCGAGCCGGGCGAAGCGCTCAAGCCGCAGTTCTGCATCGAGCAGCTCAACGAGCATGCGCCGGAGAACACGATCGTCACGTCGGGCGTCGGCCAGCACCAGATGTACACGTCGCAGTTCTGGAAGTTCAACGAGCCGTACACCTGGGTCAACTCCGGTGGGCTCGGCACGATGGGCTTCTCGATCCCTGCGGCGATCGGCGCCAAGGCGGCCAAGCCCGACCACACCGTGTGGGCGATCGACGGCGACGGGTGTTTCCAGATGACCGCGCAGGAGCTGGTCACCTCGACCGTCGAGCGGCTGCCGATCAAGGTGGCGCTGCTGAACAACAGCTATCTCGGCATGGTCCGCCAGTGGCAGGAGATGTTCTACGACGAGCGGTACTCGGAGGTCTTCCTGAACGGCACGGTGCCGGACTACGTGATGTGGGCGGAGGCGATGGGCTGCGTCGGCATCCGGGTCGAGTCGCCCGAGGAGGTCGCCCCGGCGATCGAGAAGGCGAACTCGATCAACGACCGCACGGTCGTCGTCGAGTTCCGTACCGAAGCGTCCGAGAAGGTGTTCCCGATGGTCCCCGCGGGCTTCTCGAACGACGACCTGATCCTGCACCCCACGCAGCACGATCGCGTCGGAGCGTTGCGGTCATGAGCAAGGAGCCGCTGTACAACACGCCCAGTCGGAGCAACGAACCGATCCGTCACCACATCCTGTCGGTGCTCGTCCAGAACCGCGCGGGCGTTCTCGCCCGTGTGGCCAGCCTGTTCGCCCGGCGCGGCTTCAACATCTTCTCGCTCGCCGTCGCTCCGGCCGAGGAGGAGGGCATGAGCCGGATCACGATCGTCGTCGACGTCCAGTCGACGCCGCTCGAACAGGTGACCAAGCAGCTGTTCAAGCTGATCGACGTGATCAAGATCTCCGAACTCGACCCGCGTCGCTCGGTCGAGCGCGAGCTGCTGATCGCCACGGTCAAGGCACCCGACGACCAGCGCGGCCATGTGGTGGAGCTGGTCAACATCTTCGAGGGCAAGATCATCGCCGTCGCCGAATCGGTGCTCACCGTGAGCCTCGACGGTCATCCCGACAAGCTCAACGACTTTGAGGATTTGCTCGCCGGTTATGGCATCGTTGAGCTGCAGCGCACCGGTCGCGTGGCGCTGCCGAAACTCGAACGCCCCGCACGGCTGCGCGCCGTGTCCCCAACCACAGGAAAGGCTGGCTGACATGGCCGTCACCGTCTACTACGCCGAGGACGCAGATCCCTCGATCATCCGCTCGAAGAAGGTTGCCGTCATCGGCTACGGATCGCAGGGTCATGCACATGCACTGAACCTGAAGGAGTCCGGTGTCGACGTGGCGGTCGGCCTGCGCGAGGAATCATCCTCGGCCGCCAAGGCCGACGCGGCCGGCCTCAGCGTGATGTCGATCGGCGAAGCCGCCGCGTGGGCTGACGTGATCATGCTGCTCGCCCCCGACACGGAGCAGAAGCGGATCTACGACGAGCACATCGCCGAGCACATGACCGACGGCAAGGCGCTCGCCTTCGCCCACGGCTTCAACATCCGCTTCGACCGCATCCAGCCGCCCGCCGGCGTCGACGTGATCATGATCGCCCCGAAGGGCCCCGGCCATCTCGTGCGCCGCACCTACACCGAGGGCGGCGGCGTGCCGGCGCTGATCGCGGTGGCGCAGGACGCGACGGGCAACGCCCGCGCCGTGGCGATGTCGTACGCCGACGCGATCGGCGGCACCCGCGCCGGCGTGATCGAGACGACGTTCGCCGAGGAGACCGAGACCGACCTGTTCGGCGAGCAGGCCGTGCTGTGCGGCGGCCTCACCGCGCTCGTCCGCGCCGGGTTCGAGACGCTCACCGAGGCCGGCTACGCCCCGGAGATGGCGTACTTCGAGTGCCTCCACGAGGTGAAGCTCATCGTCGACCTGATGTACGAAGAGGGCATCGCCGGCATGCGCTACTCGATCTCCGACACCGCCGAGTACGGCGACCTGACCCGCGGCTCGCGCGTCGTCAACGAGGCGACCAAGGCCGAGATGAAGAAGATCCTCGGCGAGATCCAGTCGGGCCAGTTCGCCGCCGAGTGGATCGCCGAGTCGGAGGCCGGTCGCCCGACCTACAAGCGCCTCCAGCAGGAGGGCAAGGATCACCCGATCGAGGACATCGGTGGCCAACTGCGCGAGATGATGCCGTTCATCAGCGCCGGCCGCCAGAAGGTCAGCGAAGTCTCGGGAGGTTGACGGGCCTGAAACGCTTGGTGCCTGGCACCAAGCGTTTCAGGTTCAGCCGGGCGGGCGCGAACGTGAGCCGGGCAGACGGGGACTGTCCGAGTACTGCCTTCCGTCGGAGTAGGCGGGGTTGGTGTCGGGGCGACCGCGGCGGCTCGTCCAGCGCCAGGTGAGCGAGATCCTGGCCTGGTCGGTGTCGGCGGCCGGAATGCCGTGGAGCCAGTCGCGTTGGGCGGCGCCACCCATCACGAGCATGTCGCCCTCGCCGGGCAGCAGCACGATGTCGTCACCGAGCTGGCCCGACTGTCCGCGGACCGGGTTGCTCGACAGGGGCACGCGCTTGCGGAACACGAACGGCCTGCGTTCGCCGAGCACGACGATCGCGATCAGCGTGTCGTCGAGCCAGCGCATCTCGCGGTCCGAGTGCAGGCCCTGGAAGTCGTCGCCGTCGCGATAGAGCAGCGCACCGACACCGCTGAACTCGACGCGATACGTCGAACGCAGATGCAGCGACGTCTGGCGCAGCAGCGGTGAACGATCAGCGGGCAGCCCGGCGCCGAGGCGCTTCTCCGGGACGTACTTGTCGTAGCGCAGGATCTCGTTCTGCTGCCACGGGGTCTGCTCGCGGATCGCGGCGAATTCGGCTGCGGCATCGACCACGAAGCGCTCGACGACGTCGACCCACGACGTGGCGTCGAGTTGGCGACGGTCGATCGACGCGTGCCGATCGATGCGCAGGTCATCCGGGCGCGTTTCGCTCACCGATCCATGCTCGCGCGGCCCGACCGCACCGGCTAATTCCGACTCGTTTGGTCGGGAATTGCGGATGCTACGGTCTCACCCTTATGAGTGACACCTGGGGCTTCGAGACCAAGCAGATCCACGTCGGCGGAGATCCCGACCCGACGACGGGCGCCCGAGCGGTTCCGATCTACCAGACCACCTCGTACCACCTGGGCGACACCGACCGCGCGGCGAACCTGTTCGCCCTCGCCGAGATCGGCAACATCTACACCCGCATCATGAACCCGACGCAGTTGGCGCTCGAGTCGCGCGTCAACGCGCTCGAAGGCGGTGTCACCACCGCGGTCGGCCTCCCCGGCACGCTCGTGACCGCATCGGGGCAGGCGGCCGAGACGCTCACGTTCATGACGCTGTGCGAGGCCGGCGATCACATCGTGTCCTCGCCGTCGCTCTACGGCGGCACGTACAACCTGTTGCACTACACGCTGCCGAAGTTCGGCGTCGAGGTCACGTTCGTCGACGACCCGCACGACCTTGCGCAGTGGGAGGCGGCGATCAAGCCCAACACCAAGGTCTTCTTCGGCGAGGTGCTGCCGAACCCGAAGAACGACGTGTTCGACATCGAGGGCGTGGCGGGCGTTGCGCACGCCAACGGCATCGTGGTCGTCGTCGACAACACGGTCCCGACGCCGTACCTGATCCGCCCGCTCGAGTGGGGCGCCGACATCGTGGTGCACAGCCTCACGAAGTTCATGGGCGGTCACGGCACCTCGATCGCCGGGGCGATCATCGACGGCGGAACGTTCGACTACGCCGCATCCGGCCGATTCCCGAACTTCACCGAACCCGACCCGAGCTACCACGGCCTGGCCTACTTCCCGGCGCTCGGCCACGGCGCGTTCATCCTCAAGGCGCGCGTGCAGATGCTGCGTGACACCGGTGGATCGATCTCGCCGTTCAACGCATTCCTGCTGCTCCAGGGGCTCGAGACGCTGAGTCTGCGCATGGAGCGTCACTTCTCGAACGCCGACACCGTCGGCAAATACCTCGACGGCCACGCCAAGGTGTTGTCGGTGCGCTACGCCGGCCTCGAGTCGAGCGAATGGCACGAGCGGGCGAAGAAGTACGGCGGCGGCAAGGGGTACGGATCGGTGATCGCCTTCGAGATCGAGGGTGGGATCGAGGCGGGCAAGAAGTTCGTCGAGGCCCTCACCCTGCACAGCCACGTGGCCAACATCGGCGACGTCCGCAGCCTCGTGATCCATCCCGCCAGCACCACCCACTCGCAGCTCACGCCCGAGGAGCAGGCCGCATCCGACGTGACGCCGGGCCTCGTCCGGCTCAGCGTCGGCCTCGAGTCGATCGACGACATCCTCGCCGACCTCGAGCAGGGCTTCGCCGCGATCTGAACCCTGACCGGGCACGGCGGGTCAGTCGCCGCCGTCCCGACCGTCCCGCTTGTCGAGGTCGCCGACCAAGGCGAGCGCGGCCGCCGCCACGATCGGATCGAGTTCGCCGTCGTCGCGCCACTCCTCGATGCGATCCATCAGTTCCGCCTTGCGGTCCTCGAACTTTCCACGGTTGTTCGTGAGCAGATTGTCGAGTTCCTCGGCGAGGTCGTCGCCCCGCGGCCCGACGAGGCCCGGATTGGCGGCGAGGATGGCCAGGAACGCGCCGACGTCGGCAGGCAGCGGGAAACCCGGGATCAGTTCGGGCGGTGGCGGTGGCAGTGTCGTCGGTGGCGCAGTCGGTGGCGCTGCGGTGGTCGGTGCGACGGTGGTCGGCGGGATCGTCGTCGGCGGAATCGTGGTTGCGGCCACGGTGGTGGCGATCTCGGCGGCAGCCGTTGTCGACGAGGCCGAGAGGCTCGGATCGTCGTCATCGCCGAGCGCGACGACGAGTGCACCGATCAGGGTGACCAACAGGGCGATGCCCACCCCTGCGCGAATCAGGCGCTGTCGGTGGCGACGCTCGTCGAGCAGCTGATCGCCGATGAGCGCGCCGGTGGCGCCAGCGGCCGCGCCGGTCGTCGAACTCGTCAACGGTGCCGCCATCGCCGCCGGGCCGGGCTGGGGCGCAAGGTGCTCTGGCAGCAGCGCCGTGCCCCCGACCAGTCCCGCGGTTGCCGCCCCGGCGAGCACGCCGGCCATCTGGCCGGCGTCGGCGAATCTGGCCTCGATCGGGATGGCGGTGGCTCGATCGATCACGCTGGCCAGCGCGGCATCGATCGTCGGATCGATCGCCCGAACGTCGAGGCGACTGTCGATGGGGCGTTCGATCGCCGACATCGGCCGGATGCCGGTCGCCGCCTCGTACAGCGTGACGCCGAGCGAGAAGATGTCGGTCGCCGGCCCGAGCGGCTCGCCCCGGGCCTGCTCGGGTGACACGAATTCACGAGTGCCGATGACCATGCCGGTCGACGTGAGTGCGTGCTCGATCTCGTCGAATCGTCGAGCGATCCCGAAGTCGGCGAGTTTGGCGTTCCCGTCGGCGCCGAGGAGCACGTTCGACGGTTTGACGTCGCGGTGGATGATGCCGGCAGCGTGTGCGGCGGCGAGCGCCGAGGCCAGTTGGGAGCCGAGTCTGGCGACCGCTGACGATGGCATCGGACCGTCGTCCGCGAGCCGCTGCGCGAGCGAGCCACCGGTGACGAGTTCCATGACGAGGAAGAGGTTCCCCTGGTCGGAGCCCGCATCGAGCACCGCCACCGCGTTCGGGTGGAAGAACTGTGCGGCGGTTCGGGATTCGCTCTCGAACCGTCGTCGCGCCGCGGGGTCGGCGGTGGCCGCCGCCGCTTCGTCGAGCAACTTGACGGCGACCGGCCGGCCGAGGCGCTCGTCGAAGGCCTCGTACACGTGGGACGATCCGCCGGTTCCGATGCGCTCGCCGACGCGGTAACGATCACCAAGCAGGAGTGGCACGGGTGGGCTCGTCTCAGTCGTCGCGCAGATCCTTCAGGAACGTCTCGAATTCGTCTCCGAGGTCGTCGGCCGATGGGATCGCAGCCTCGGCGCGGCGGTCGAACTCGGCCTCCAGCATCCTGACATACATCCGCAACTGATCGTCCGCGGCGACGATCTCGTCGTGCACGTCGCGCCAGCTGTCGATCTGGTCGCTCAACTCGATCTCGGCCGGCACGTCGAGCACGTGGCTCAGATGATGGGCCAGCGCCGCGGTCGCCATCGGGTGCTCGGCGTTGGCCAGGTAGTGGGGGATCCCGACGCGCAGGGAGATCGAAGGGATCTGGCGCGCTTCGAGTTCCGCCTGCAGCACGCCGACGACACCGGTGATGCCCTGGTACGACGGGGCCACCAGCCCGAGCCGGCGGGCGAGTTCGGCATCGGCCGTGCTCCCCGTGACCGGCGGTGTGCGCGTGTGGGGGATCGCCTCGGCCGCCGAACCGACCGTGACGATGGCCTCGCAGGCGAGGGCCTCGGCAACGGTGACGATGGCCTCCACGTACGTCCTCCACGACAGGTGCGGCTCGACGCCGATCAGGCCGACGATGTCGCGGTGGTCGGGGTTGCGTTGGAGGATGAACTCGTTGCTCGGCCAGACGATCTCGCGGATGTCGTCGTCGACCGACACGTGCGGCCGTTGCTGCGTGAAGTCGTAGAACGGATCGGGATCGATCGCCCCGACGGTCACGGAGTTGATCCCGTTGGTGAAGGCGTTGATGGCCTGGGTGGCGGCACCCGCCATGTCGAACCAGCCTTCGAGCCCGACGAGCATCACCGGCCGGTCGAGGCCGCCGATCTCACCGGTCTGGAACGACAGGACTTCGGTCGCGTTCATCGACCTGAAGTCTGCCAGCCCGCATCGCCGAACGGGTCGCCGGACGGCTCAGCCGAGCTGTTCGACGACGAAGTCGATGCAGTGGGTCAACGCCTCGACGTCGGACGGATCGATCGCCGGGAACATGCCGATCCGCAGCTGGTTGCGGCCGAGCTTGCGGTACGAATCGGTGTCGAGCACGCCGTTCGCCCGCAGGATGTCGCACACCCGGTTGGCGTCGATGCGGTCGTCGAGATCGATCGTGCCGACGACGTTCGAGCGGTGTGCCGGATCGGCGACGAACGGCGTCGCCCAGTCGCGCTCCTCGGCCCACCCGTAGAGGGTGGCGGCGGAGGTGGCGCTGCGTCCCGCCGCCCACTGCAGTCCGCCGTTGCCGAGCATCCAGTCGAGCTGGGCGTCGAGCATCACCAACGTGGCGAGGGCCGGTGTGTTGTAGGTCTGGTTCTGCGTCGAGTTGTCGAGGGCGATCGCGAGGTCGAGCGAGGCCGGCCGCCAGCGGTCGCTCGAGCCGATCGCTCCGATGCGCTCGACGGCCGCCGGGGAACAGGCGGCGAACCACAGGCCACCGTCGGAGGCGAAGCACTTCTGCGGCGCGAAGTAGTAGGTGTCGACCTCGGCCGGATCCCACACGATCCCGCCGGCCGCCGAGGTCGCATCGACGACCACGAGGGCGTCGTCGCCCGACGTTCCGGCCGGGCGTTCGAGGGTCATCGACACGCCGGTGGACGTCTCGTTGTGGGTCAGCGCGTAGACGTCGATCCCGTCCTCGGCGACGGCCGATCCGTGGGTGCCCGGTTCGGTCTTGATGATCGTCGGGTCGCCGAGGTGGGGCGCGGCGGCACACGCTTCGGCGAACTTCGACGAGAACTCGCCGAACACGAGGTGCTGGCTGCGCTCGCGGACGAGACCGAACGTCGCGACGTCCCAGAACGCGGTCGAGCCACCGTTGCCGAGCACGATCTCCCAACCGTCGGGGAGCCCGAACAGCTCGGTGAGCTTCGCCCGTACCGCGCCGACGAGGTTCTTCACGGCGGGCTTGCGATGCGAGGTGCCGAGGATCGTGCCTTGCGCCGCGACCAGCGCCTGGACCTGTTCGTCGCGCACCTTGGAGGGGCCACATCCGAACCGACCGTCGGCCGGGAGCAGGTCGGCGGGGATGGTGATGGCGGTGGCAGCGTCGACAGTGGTCACGGCCCTCAAGCATGGCCGATCGGTGTCGGAATGCCACCGCGATTTCACCGTCCGGACGTCACAGCGATGTAGTTGTCCGGCACGGGCGCCGGTACATCGACATCGCTCGGGATGTTCGACGACCGGGAACCTCGTTGGGAGCGGGCGGTCGCTGTGGCAGGCTTGCCGATTGTGAAACGAACCTCCGAACGACTCGCTGCAATCGCCCCGTCGGCCACCCTGGCGGTCGACGCCAAGGCCAAGGCCCTGCAGGCCGAGGGGGAGAACGTCATCGGGTTCGGCGCGGGTGAGCCCGACTTCCCGACCCCGCAGCACATCGTCGATGCCGCGATCGCCGCCTGTTCCGAGGTGCGCAACCACCGGTACACGCCAGCTGGTGGCCTTCCCGAGCTGAAAGAGGCGATCGCGGACAAGACCAAGCGCGACTCCGGGTTCGACTGCTTGGGGTCGCAGGTGCTCGTCACGAACGGTGGCAAGCATGCGGTGTACACCGCGTTCGCCGCCTTGTGCGATCCGGGCGACGAGGTCATCTGCCCGGCCCCGTACTGGACGACGTATCCCGAGGCGATCACGTTGGCCGGCGGCGTACCGGTGATCATCGACACGGACGCCGAGAGCGGCTTCCAGGTCACGATCGACCAGCTCGAGAAGGTCCGTACACGGCGAACGAAGGCGTTGCTCTTCGTCAGCCCCGACAACCCGTCGGGTGCCGTGTATCCGCCGGCCGCCGTCGAGGCGATCGGAAAGTGGGCGGTCGAACACGGCATCTGGGTCATCACCGACGAGATCTACGAGCACCTGACCTACGGACCGCACAAGTTCGCCTCGATGCCGACGCTCGTGCCCGACCTGGCCGACCAGTGCATCATCGTCAACGGCGTCGCCAAGACCTATGCCATGACGGGCTGGCGCGTCGGTTGGATGATCGGACCGAACGACGTGATCAAGGCATCGACGAACTTCCAGAGCCACGCCACCTCGAACGTCGCGAACGTCTCGCAGCGTGCCGCACTCGCCGCGGTCTCGGGCCCGCTCGACGACGTGGCGATGATGCGCGCCGCGTTCGAGCGCCGCGTCCAAGACGATGCACTCCATGCTCAACGAGATTCCGGGCGTCACCTGCATCGAGCCGCAGGGTGCGTTCTACGCCTACCCCGACCTCACCGGGCTGCTCGGTCGTCCGATCGGCGGCGTCACGGCCAACAGCACGCTCGAGCTGGCCGACCTCGTCCTCGAACAGGCCAAGGTCGCCTTCGTCCCGGGCGAAGCGTTCGGTCTGGCCGGCTACGGCCGGTTCTCCTTCGCGCTCGGCGACGACGATCTGGTCGAAGGCATCACCCGCCTCGCCACCCTCGTCGGCTGAGAAGCCTGGTCGCCGGCGTTCGTCAGCTCCACCAGATCGGGTGGTGGAGCGCGAGGCCGGAGACGACGACGAGGACGGTGCACTCGACGACCTGCTCGATCGCGCCGAGCACGTCGCCGGTCACACCGCCGAGCGCGCGGCCGGCCACGCGGGCGACCGGCACGGTGACGAGCGCCGCTGCCAACACGAGCGGTGCCGACCACCAACCCACGGCGAGGACGGTGATCCCCACGCCGACGGCGACGCCCGCCAGCGCCGCGCCACGCCGCAGTGTCCGCATGTAGTCCGCGCCGAGCCCCCCGGTCGGCGGTGGCGTGGTGGCCGTCATGGTGGCGACCGCCGAGGCGCGCCCGAGCGTGTGCGCGGCGACGAGCCCGCCGAACGCGACCGCCGGGCCCATCGACGCCACACAGACGACCCGGAGGATGATCGATCCACACAGCGCGGCGACGCCGTAGCTCCCGTGGCGCGAGTCCTTCAGGATCGCCCGCCGCTGTTCGGGCGTCCAGCCGCCCATCGCGTCGGCGGTGTCGGCCAACCCGTCCTCGTGGAACGCACCGGTGACCAGCACGCCGGCGAGCACGGCGACCACCGCGGCCACCGAACTCGGAACGAGCTCCATCAGCCCGGCCGCGACGCGCTCCGACGACGACGCCGATCAGCGCGCCGACGACCGGGAACCACGGCACGCAGGCGGCGAGCGTCGGCGGTGTGCCGAGACGGATGGGTACCCGCGTGAGGAACTGCGCGGCGCCGAGGGCATTGCTGAGCGGCGAAGTCGCGCGGCCGGCGCGGCGTGTCACTCGCCGAACCACTCCGCGAACGTCGGCACCTCGGTGACACCCGCACAGGCCATCGCGATCAACGGCACGGCCGCCATCGCGCCAGACCCTTCACCGAGGCGCATGTCGAGGTCGAGCAGCGGCCGTTTGCCCAACCGTTCCAACAACCGGCGGTGACCGGGTTCGGCCGAGCAGTGCCCGACGGTGCAATGGTCGAGCGCGGTCGGGTCGGCGCTGAACAGCGGCAGCACCGCGGCGGTGACGACGTAGCCGTCGAGCACCACGGGGATCGATCGATGGCGGGCGGCGATGGCGGCGGCCGCGACGGCCACCAGCTCGGCGCCGCCCACCTCGCGCAGGATCTCGATCGGGTCGGTGATGCCGGCGATCCGCCTGACCGATTCCTGCACGGCGGCGCGTTTGCGGGCGAGTCCCTCGTCGTCGACGCCGGTGCCACGGCCGACCCAGGCGGCCGTCTCGCCACCGGCCAGCGCGGCGGCGATCGCCGCCGACGGTGTGGTGTTCCCGATGCCCATCTCGCCGAGCACGAGGAGGTCGCAGTCGATCGCCGCGACGGCGTCGATCGCCGTCTGCACGACCAGCTCGAACCGACGCTCGGAGAGTGCGCTCTCGAACCGGATGTCGCCGGTCGGGTGGCCGACGCCCACGTCGATCGCCGTCACCTCGGCGCCGGCGATGCGGGCGAACGCGTTGATCGTCGAGCGCCCCTCGCGGTACGCGGCGAGCATCGCTTCGGTCACCCCCGTCGGGTAGGCGCTCACCTTCGTCGCCGCGGCGACGCCGTGGTCGGCGGCGAAGATCAATCCGGCCGGCTTTCGGACGGCGGGCCGGTCGGTCCGTTGCCAACCTGCGACCCATGCGGCGATCTCGTCGAGCCAGGCCAGCGCACCGCTCGGTCGGAGAATGTCGGCCGCGCGGTCGTGCACCGCGGCGCGGGCGGTCTCGTCGGCCTTCGGCAGAGCGACGAGTTGATCGTGGAGGAGTGTCATCGCGGTGTGGATCCGGTCTCGTCGTGGACGATGGAGGGGTCGTCGAGGCGGAGGGCCCGGCCGGCGACGAGGAGGTACGCGTGTTGCGCGTGGGCGGCCCAGCGCTGGTTCACCGAGCCGAGGACGTCGCGGTACCGGCGCCCGAGCGCGGTGTCGGGGTGCACGCCGAGGCCGACCTCGTTCGTGACGACGACGACGGGGTCGGGAGCCGCGGCGCTGCGCCGTGCGGCGGTCGCCGCGCGGTCGACGATCTCGTCGTCGGTCGTGCCGATCCACATCAGGTTCGATACCCACAGGGTGAGGCAGTCGATCACCGTGAAGGTTCCGGCCGCGGCGCCGATCGCCCCGTCGAGATCGATCGGCGCTTCGACCGTCACCCATCCGGCCGGACGTTCCGCCTGGTGTCGCGCGATCCGCTCGGCCATGTCGGCGTCGTGGTCCGGCGAATCGGGCGGTGCGAGCGGAGCGGTGGCGATGAACGTGACCGGGAGCCGGCTGCGCTCGGCGAGTTCGACCGCGACGGTGCTCTTGCCGCTGCGCGCACCGCCGGTGAGGAACGTGAGGGGCATGCGCGCTCAGTAGTCGATGCCGCGCATGGCGCGGATGCCCTGCCGGTAGGCGTGTTTCACTTCGCGCATCTCGGTGACGGTGTCGGCGAGTTCGATCAGCTCGGCCGGGGCATCGCGTCCGGTGACGATGATGTTGACGTGGGACGGGCGGCCGGCGATCGCGGTCACGACGTCGGCGACGGGCAGCCAGTTGAACGTCATCAGGTAGGTGAGTTCGTCGAGGATCACGAGCTGGTGCTCGCCGGCGTCGATGATGTCGACCGCCTGTCGCCAACCGGCGGCGGCGTGGGCACGATCGGCGGTGAGGTCGTCGGAGTCCCACGTGAACCCGTCACCGAAGGCGTGCCAGTCGACGCCGAGTTGCCGACCGACCTTCTCCTCGCCGACCTTCCAGTCGCCGGACTTGATGAACTGCACGACGGCGACGTTCCATCCGCGGGCGACGCCCCGGACCATCATCCCGAAAGCCGCCGACGACTTGCCCTTGCCGTCGCCGGTGTTCACGACGACCAGCGAGTCGGCGCGGCGCAGTTTGTCGGGCCGCGGATCCTCGGTGGGCGCCAAGTCGTCGGGGCTGTCGGGCTCGCTGGTCATGAATGGGGGAGCGTACGCATCGACCACTACGATGTCGAACTGTCATCGTGGTAGCGAAGTTCGGTGGGAATCCGACGCTGTCCCGCAACGGTGGTCCGTCGGCCCTGCGCCGTCGGCCAGCCCGGTCGCCTGCCGCTTCGACGCAACCTCAATCCCTCGAGGCAAGGGACGGTGCGCACCCGGCACTGCCGGCCGTGACCCAGCTTGACCTCCATCTCCACTGGAGGCAATTCATGCGATCGATCGATCGACGAACGTTCAACCGGACCATGATCGGCGTCGTCGTCGGTCTCGCCCTCGTCGCCGCCGGCTGCGGCAGCGATTCCGATTCGTCGAGCGATTCCCTCGCCACGACGGGTCCGTCGACCGACGCACCCCTGACGAGCGAGGCAACCGGCACGAGCGATGCGGCCGTCCCAACCGGGTCCGGATCGACACCCACCGGGTCGGGTGATGCGTCCGAGGAGGGCCTGCAGCGCATCGTGTCGCTCAGCCCCACGCACACCGAGATGCTGTTCGCGATCGGTGCCGGCGACCAGGTCGTCGCCGTCGACGACCAGTCCGACTATCCGGCCGAGGCGCTGGAACTGCCGCACGACCTGTCGGGCTTCGAGCCGAATGTCGAGGCCATCGCCGCGTACGAGCCCGACCTCGTCGTGACCGGTGGTGACACCACCGGCTTGGGCGATCAGCTGGCCGGTCTCGGTATCGAGTCCTGGGACGGCCCGGCCGCGACGACACTCGACGACACGTACGCCCAGATCGAGCATCTCGGTGAGGTCACCGGCCATGTCACCGAAGCGGCCGATCTGGTGATGCAGATGCAGACCGACATCGATCGGATCGTGGCCGCCACGCCCGTTCCCGACGTGCCACTGACCCTGTACCACGAGCTCGATGATTCGTTCTTCAGCGCCGACAGCACCACGTTCATCGGCCAGCTCTACGGCATGCTCGGGCTGCAGAACATCGCCGACCAGGCCGAGGGCAACTCGGGCGGCTACCCGCAGCTCAATGCCGAGTTCATCGTGTCGACCAACCCTGATCTGATCTTCCTCGCCGACACGATCTGCTGCCAGCAGACGCTCGCCACCGTGTCGGCTCGCCCGGGCTGGGACGCGATCACCGCGGTGCAGAACGGCAACGTCTTCGAGATGGACGACAGCCTCGCGTCCCGTTGGGGACCGCGCGTCGTCGACTACCTCGACGACGTTTCGGCGGCGGTTCGACAGGCGAACGTCCCGTCATGACCCCTCGATCATGACGGAGCGCCCGCGTGATGCGGGCTGGTTCGCCGGCGCGGCCCTCGTGCTCGCCGTGGCGGTGCTGGTCGGGGTGTCCATCGGCCCGGCCGGCCCGCCCTGGTGGCGGGTGCCATTGGCGTTGATCGATCACCTGCCGTTGATCTCGCTCGACTCGGGCGTGTCGGAGGCCGAGTGGAACATCCTGTGGAAGATCCGCATGCCACGGGTGATCCTCGGCGGCTTGGTCGGCGGGATGCTGTCGATCGCCGGCGCCAGTTATCAAGGCGTGTTCCGGAACCCGCTGGTCGACCCCTATTTGCTCGGGGTCGCCGCGGGGGCCGGGCTGGGCGCGACGATCGCGCTCACGACGGGCCGTGGGGTGACGGCGCTGTGGCCGGTCGATCCGGTGCCGACCGCGGCGTTCGTGATGGCCCTCGTCACCGTCGGCGTCACGTATGCGGTCGGCACGTCGCGCGGGCTCACGGGCGCGGGTGCTGGTGGCCGTTCGGGGACCACGCTCGTGCTTGCGGGGATCGCCGTCGTGTCGTTCGCCACGGCGGTGCAGACGTTCATCCTGCAGCGCCACAACGAGGTGGTACGCGAGGTGTTCCAGTGGGTGCTGGGCCGGCTGTCGGGTGCGACGTGGTCCGACGTCCTGCTGATCCTGCCGTACGTCGTCATCAGCTCGATCGTGCTGATCCTCCATCGCCGTCAGCTCGATCTGTTCCGCGTGGGCGACGTCGAGGCGGCGACGCTCGGCATGTCGGTGTCGCGGTCACGGTTGGTCATCGTGGTCACGGCGACGCTCGGCACCGCGGCGGTGGTGTCGGTGAGCGGTCTGATCGGGTTCGTCGGGTTGGTGATCCCGCACGTGATCCGCCTGATGGCCGGGGCGAGCTACCGCCGGCTGTTGCCGTTGTCGCTCATGCTCGGCGGGGCGTTCCTGATCCTCGTCGACATCCCCGGCCGGATGCTCACCAACCCGGCCGAGACACCCATCGGTGTGGTCACCGCGTTCATCGGTGCTCCGTTCTTCATCTACCTCCTGCGGACCCGACGGGTGCCCGTGTGAGCGTCATCGAATTCCGTGACGTCGTCGTGCGCTACGACCGGCGGGTCGTCGTGCAACCGTTCAGTGATCGCGTCGAGTCGGGCGAGTGGCTCGGCGTGATCGGGCCGAACGGTGCCGGCAAGTCGTCGCTGTTGCGGGCGCTCGCCGGGTTGGTGCCCCACGACGGCTCGATCCTCGTCGACGGGCACGATCTGGCGGCGATGTCGAACAAGGACCGGGCGAAGCTCGTGGCCTACGTGCCGCAGGAGCCGCTGATCCCCGACGACATGAGCGTGTTCGACTACGTGCTGCTCGGCCGCACTCCGTACGTGTCGTACTTCGGGGTCGAGAGCCGTCACGATCGGGACATCGTGGCGGAGGCGATCGAACGACTGGAGCTGGGAGCGTTCGTCGAGCGGATGCTCGGTGAGTTGAGCGGGGGCGAACGGCAGCGGGTGGTGCTGGCGCGAGCGTTGGCGCAACAGGCCCCGGTGCTGCTGCTCGACGAGCCCACGTCCGCGCTCGACATCGGCCATCAACAGCAGGCGTTGGAACTGGTGGCGCGGTTGCGGCACGACGACGGGCTCACCGTGATCGCCGCGATGCACGACCTCACGCTGGCCGGCACGTACACGGATCGGCTGACGATGATCGACCAGGGCGCCGTCGTCGCGTCCGGCCTCGCCCGCGACGTGCTCACCGCCGAACGCCTCGGGGAGATCTACCACGTGTGCGTCACGGTCGATCTCGACGACGACGGCACCGTGATCGTCGTCCCCCGCCGCGGCTTCCCCGCCCCGTGAGGTCAGCGGCCAGCGCCGTCCTCGCCTCGCCTCGCCCTGAAATCCTCGTTTGCGTCGGGATTTCGGAGGACCGGGCCCCGAAGATTTTGACGCAAACGGGGGTCTAGCATCGGGGACATGAGCGAGTCGCCGTATCCACCGTTCGTGGGGGTCGAGCCCTACGGCACCGTCCGCTCGATCGAGGACGAACGGCTGCACCGCAAACGGATGTGCGCGCTCGGCTACCGCATCTTCTCGTCGATGCGGTGGGGCCAGCTCGGCGATGGACACGTGTCGGCCCGCGACCCCGAACTCACCGACCACTTCTGGCTGCTCGACTGGGGGGTGCCGTTCGGTGAGGCGACCGTCGACCAACTCGTGCTCGTCGGCCCCGGCGGTGAGGTGAAGGACCTTGCGGGCGATCCGACCGGCGCCGTCAACACCGCCGGATACCACATCCACCACCCGATCCTCGCGGCCCGCCCCGATGCGGTCAGCGCCGCCCACACGCACACGGCGTTCGGCACGCCGTGGTCGGCGAACGTCGAACCGTTCCGGGCGATCAGCCAGGAGTCGTGCGCCTTCGTGTTCGACCAGGCGCTGTTCGACGACGAGGAGGTCGAAGTGCTCTCGACCGACGGCGGCAAGCGGATCGCCGCGGCCCTCGGCGATGCGAAGTTGTGCATCCTGCGCAACCACGGCCTGCTCACCGTCGGCCGGACGGTCGAGGAATCGGTGGGCTGGTTCGTGATGGCCGAGCGCGTCGCCGAGGTGCACGTGAAGGCTCCGAACGGCAAGGCGATCTCCGACGAGTCGGCGGCAGTCGCCGCGTCGACCCTCGCGCCGGCCGAGGTCGGCTGGCGGATGTTCCAGTGGTTACGCCGGACGCTCGTTCCCGACGTGTCGGTCGTCGGCTGAGGGTTTCGTCGGCACCTCGTCCGGCTGAGTAGAACCCGGTCGCTCGATCCGGAGGTGCTCGACCGCGAGGGCCGCGAACAGCACGACATCGACGGCCACGAAGAGCACGATCGCGTCGACATCGGCGAACAGGAACGCGATCGCCACGATGACGGCGACGGCGACCACGCGTTCGTTGGCGACGACCCCGAATGCCCGGTAGACGGCGATGCCCGATCCGCCGAAGAACAGGGCAAACCCGCCGGCGCCGATCATCCGGTAGGTGAGCGACAACGGCTCGGTGGGATGCAACGTCACCGTCTCGAGCGCCACGGCGGTCAGCACGATGCCGGCGACGAGCGGGAAGTGCGCATAGGTGTACACGTCGCGGACGTAGCGGCCGAGCTCGATCGCCGGTGAACCGTTCGGCTCGATGTTCGAGGGCCGGCTGCACGCGATCGAAGTACGACCACCACAACAACCCGGCCAGGATTCCCGCTCCGATCAGCGTCGCCACCGTCGCTCCGGGCACGCCTTCGTCATTTGCCAGCGGGATGACGACCGAGTTCCCGAGGGCCACGATCACTTCACCGAGGGCGATGATGATGATCAACCCGTGGCGTTCGGCGAAGTGCCCGGTGCGGACGATCCATTCCCCGGTGCCGGCCACCAGCGTGGCGCCGATGAACGTGAGCGCACCGGCGATCCAGATCACCACGCGGACGTCGCCGTGGAAGAACGCACCGAGCACGATGAGGGCCATCGCGCATGCACTCGGCGCCGCGTAGCGGAGCGCGGAGCGCCGAACGTTGCTGTCGGACGGGAGCGACAACACCATCATCGCCAGCGCGAGCAGGAAGATCGCGGCGAGCGGCAGGGCGAACAGCAGGCCACCGGCGCCGAGCGCCGTCGTGATCGACGCGGCCATCGGCACGCTCGCCGTGGTGGCCAGCAGGAACAGCACCCGGGCCCGACGCGAGTTGCCCGAGACGGCGTTGGCCGACCACGTGAACTGTGACCACGGCAGCCAGAGCAGGAGCAGGAGCAGACCGGCCTCGCCGATGCCGTGCCACGTTGCGTCGTGGAGGATCAGTGCGACGAGCTGCGAGAACGCGAAGACGTAGGCGAGGTCGAAGAAGAGCTCGACCGGGTCGGCCGCGAAGTCCTCTTCGGGCTCCGGTATCTCGAGGCCGCGCACCCCCGAACTGTACCGGTGCCCCCAAATCCACGTTTGCGTCAAAATTTCCGCGAGACGGGTCTCCGAAATCCCGACGCAAACGTGGATTTGGCGCGTGGATTTGGCGCGGGCGGCTGTCCGGTGGGCTATTCGGTGGGCTCGTCGCCTCCGTCGGCGCGACTCGGCGGGTACCACGTGTCGTCGTTGACGAGGATCGAATCGGCCTCCGACGGACCCCACGACCCGCGGAAGTACGGGTGCACCAGGCCGGGCTCGTCGAGCGCCGGCTGGACGACGCGCCACGTTCCCTCGACCACGTCCTGGCGGGCGAACCGGCGGAGCGTGCCCTGCAGGGCATCGCCGATCAGCCGCTCGTAGGCGTCCTGCCGCTCGCCGAGCGCGGCGGCGAAGTCGACGTTCACGTCGACGTCCTGGCTGTCCAGGTGCGGCCCCGGGGTCTTCGCCTGCAGCACGAACGTGACCCCGTCGCGCTTGCCGAGACGGAGCCGGATGAGGTTGCGGTGCGGCGGAGGACCGCCCGCTTCGTCGAACAACATGCGCGGCGGCTCGCGCAACTCGATCACCGCCTCGGTGGCGTCCTCGGCGAGCGCCTTGCCGACGCGGATGTACCACGGCACGCCGGCCCATCTCCACGAGTCGATCTCGAAGCGGGCGGCGGCGAACGTCTCGACCTCCGACTGCGGATCGACGCCCGGCTCGTCGCGGTAGCCCACGTACTGCCCCCGCACGAGCGCCTTCGGGTCCATCGGCCGCATGGCGGCGATCACCTTGGCCTTCTCGTCCTGCAGGAACCCCGAGTCGGATCCGGCCGGCGGCTCCATCGCCAGCAGGGAGATCACCTGCAGGAGGTGGTTCTGCAGCACGTCACGGATCGCACCGACCGAGTCGTAGAACGAGCCGCGCCCCTCGACCCCGATCGTCTCCGACATCGTCACCTGCACGCTGCGCACGTAGTTGCGGTTCCACACCGGCTCGAGCATCGTGTTGCCGAAACGGAACACCAGGAGGTCCTCGACCGCCTCTTTGCCGAGGTAGTGGTCGATGCGGAAGATGTGGTCCTCGGCGAACACGGAGTGCAGGGTCTTGTTCAGCTCGATCGCCGATTCGAGGTCGCGTCCGAACGGCTTCTCGACCACGATGCGCCCCCGGTGGTGCAGGTCGACCGAAGCGAGCTTCTGGGCGACCGTCGGGAACATGTTCGGCGGGATCGCCATGTAGTAGACGGCCACCTTCGACCCGAGCTTGTCGAGGATCGTGGTCAGGTCGTTCCACGTGGTCTCGGCGGAGTAGTCGCCCTGCACGAGGTCCATCCGCTTGCACAGCTCAGTCCATCACCGCCGGGTCGAAGTCGTCGATGTGCTCCATGATCGACTCCTTCGCGTGCGAGCGGAAGTCGTCGTCGGTCCAGTCGCTGCGCGCCACCCCGATCACGGGGACGGTCAGCAGCGCCGGACCGCTGCAGCCGGTAGAGCGCGGGGAACAGCTTGCGCTTGGCGAGGTCGCCGGTGGCGCCGAACAGCACCAGGGCGTCGGCCGTGGGCTGGTTGGTGTCGATCTGCGCGCTGTCGATGTGGAAGGAGTTCATCGAGTGGATTCCGTTCGTTCGTGGTGCCCGCCGAAGCCGGCACGCATGGCGGAGAGGACCTTGTCGGCCACATCGGCCCGGCCTCGCGAGGAGAAGCGTTCGTAGAGGGCGGCCGACAACACCGGGACCGGCACGCCCTCGTCGATGGCGGCGCTGATCGTCCAGCGACCCTCGCCGGAGTCGCTGACCACGCCCGAGTACGCGTCGAGCCGCGGGTCGGCGTGGAGTGCGGCAGCGGTGAGGTCGAGCAGCCAGGAGCTGATCACCGACCCGCGTCGCCACACCTCGCTGACCTTCGACAGGTCGAGGTCGTACTGGTAGTACTCGCGCGTCCTCGAGCGGTGCGGTCTCGGCATCCACCGGGTGTGTCTCGGCGCCGATGTTGGCCTTCGCCAGCACGTTCAGACCTTCGGCGTAGGCGGCCATCAACCCGTACTCGATCCCGTTGTGGACCATCTTCACGAAGTGGCCGGCACCGCTCGGGCCACAGTGCAACCAACCCCGTTCCTCGGGCGACGGGTCGCCGCTGCGGCCGAGCGTGCGCGTCGCACTGTCGACGCCGGGGGCGAGCGTGTCGAAGATCGGGGCGAGCCGGCCGACGGCGTCGGTGTCGCCGCCGATCATCAGGCAGTAGCCCCGCTCGAGGCCGAAGACGCCACCGCTCGTGCCGACGTCGAGGTAGCTGATCCCCGCCGGAGCCAGCTCGGCCGACCGGTCGACATCGTGGTGGTACCAGGAGTTGCCACCGTCGATCAACGTGTCACCGGGCTGGAGGAGGGGCGCCAGCAGCGCGACAGTGTCGCCGACGAATGCAGCCGGCACCATCAACCACACCGCCCGTGGTGGGGACAGCGCGGCGACGAAGTCGTCGAGCGTCTTCGAACCGTGCGCGGTGACTCCCTCGGCGTCGAGCGTGTCGACCGCATCGTCGATCACGTCGTAGACGACGCACTCGTGCCCGCCCGCGTGCAGGCGGCGCACCATGTTGGCGCCCATCCTTCCGAGTCCGACCATGCCAATCTGCATCGGCACAGGTTGCCACGCCAACGGCGCGTCGGTGGCCCGCTCGTCGAGCAATCGGCGATCGGTAGTGTCGGCGCGGTGGCCTCACCCGAGTTCGACCGGCGCGACCTCGACCGCGACATCGCCATGGCGACGGCCGCCCATCGGCGGCTGCTCGACGATCTCGACCGCCTGCTCGTCGCCGACCAACTCGACGTGGGGGCACCTTCGGCGCTGCCGGGTTGGTCGGTCGGCCACGTGATCACCCATGTCACCAACAGCGGTGACGGCCATGCCCTCATCTTCGAAGCGGCGGCCCGCGGCGAGGTCGGTCGCCAGTACCCGCACGGCCTCGAAGGGCGGGAGGCCGACATCGAAGCCGGCGCGCCCAGGCCGGCGAACGAGCAGGTGGCCGGCCTGCGGACCTCGATCGAACGGCTCGAAGCACTGTGGGCGGCGTCGACATGGGACGGCACCGGGATCGTCGCGATGGGCGCCGAGGTCCCGTTGGCCGACCTGCCGTTCTTCCGTCTGCGCGAAGCGGCGATCCACCACGTCGACCTGCGGGTCGGGTTCGGTTTCGACGATCTGCCGCCGCCGTACGTGCGGCTCGAGCTGCGGTGGATGGAGATGCTGTGGCGGGCCCGTCAGCCGATGGGTCTCACGACACTGCCGCCCGCCGCGCTCGCGCTCGCGCCGCCCGTGCGCCTGGCGTGGCTCATGGGCCGGACCACGGTCGAGGGTCTCGCCCCCGCCGAGATCTTCTGAACCTGTTGCATGGGGTCAGGCACCGCGCAACAGGTTCAGTCGTGGCTCTCGATCAACTCGTTCACCGCGCCGAGTTCGGTGATCGAGTTGACGAACGAGTCCAGGTTCGGCGTGGAACGCTCGATGAACTGGGTCATGTGCGACACCTCCACGGCGTACCCGTCGGTGTCGCCCGCCGCGTCGAGTTCGGCGAGCCGGTCCAGGTACTCGTCCACCCGGTCGAGTTCGTCGGGGTCGTCGGCCGCTCGATCGGCGTCGATCATCGTGGGGTGGGCACGGCCGACGGTCACGGTGGCCACGACGATCGCATCGTAGGTCGTGTGGCGAATGACGCCGTTCGGCATGGTGTCCGGATCGACGTGGGCGAACCGGTCAGCGCCGATGCCGACGAGCTGGCCGACGGCGAAGTTGACGATCGGGCCTCCGCCGGCCGCCGACGCGGCCGCGGACACTCCGAACCCCACCGCACCGGCGAGCACCCGCCGCTGGGCCGACGCCGCGGCGGCCGCGGCGACCATCTCGGCCTGTTCGGCCGTCACGGCA
This sequence comes from Ilumatobacteraceae bacterium, assembly GCA_963752815.1. Taxonomy (GTDB): domain Bacteria; phylum Actinomycetota; class Acidimicrobiia; order Acidimicrobiales; family Ilumatobacteraceae; genus Sva-07. The sequence goes on from CAVVZI010000021.1 coordinate 75,500, forward strand.
TCGCCGACGAGATCGGCGAACTGCGCGACGTGTTCGACCCCGCTGCGCCTCGCGATGTCGACGCCCAGCCCGTCGGCGAGCGAGTTCACATAGGCGCCGAGCGTCACGCCGATCGCTGTTTGCGCCCGCGCGTCGCGACCGATGGCCCCGACGAGGTCGCGCACCTCCTCGTAGGTTCCGAGCTCGACCGTGAACGGTGTCTCGCCGAGCACGAGCACGTCCACCTTGCCACCGTCCTCCTTGCCGAGCGCCGGTGCGAGCGTGTCGATGTAGCCGATGAGGGAGTTGGCGATCCCGCGTGCGGCACCGGGCGAGAACCCGTCGCTCATCCGATGCGCGGCGAGATCGGTGAGACTGCCGAGAACTTCGTAGCCGCGTTCGAGCCGGCGCGGATCCTGCTGCACGGCCGTGTAGAGACCGGTGGCGAACACACTCGACACGACGTCCGCGTCGAGGAACGGCCACCCCGCGAGGGTCTCCAGCGACTCGGGGTCGTGGAGCAGTGCAAGGCAGCGGACCGGTTCGTCGGTCAGCGCCGTGAGCACCATCTCGGCAGCGGCGGCGCCGGCGCGTACGTCGAATCCGTCGAAGAACGACGGACGGAACAGCATGCGGCGCGCCAGCGCATCGAGGTAGTCGGGCGGGTAGTCGGCGAATCCGGCGGCCAACCCCACCATCGGATTGCGGGCGGCGAGGCCGAGGATCCGATCCGCGAACTCGGGGTCGCGACCGACCCGTTCGGTGACCACCTCGGCGAAATCGGTGAACGAGGTCGACCAGAAGTCGTCGCCCATGTCGAGCTGGCCGTCGTCGCCGAACGGCAACGCGTCGACCCCGATCCAGGTGATGAACATGACCAGGTCGTCGTCGGACAAGTCGGCGAATTCGTTGGGGGGTCGCCGATGATCCTCCAGCCAGTCGACGATCATCTCCCGCCCGCGCTCGACGCGGTCGTGGGTCGACTCGAGCCAGGTGATCATCGCCCTACTCGTGCGGATCTGGGCGAGCAACGGCAGCCAGAGATCCTCGAGGTTCGTGCGGAGCAGACGCACCGCTCGGAGCGCGTCGGCCGCCGACGGGTCGGAGCACCGGATCGCCGCCAGTTCGTCGACCGCCTGCGCCGTGCGGGTGGAGAGCAGCTCGATGCGAACGGGGTCGTACGCGGTCTCCACGTCGTCACCAGCCACCGCTGGTCGGCGCTTGGAGGAGACGTGCCGCGGCGTCGATCTCGTTCGCCCGGCGCTCGAGCTGCCACGCGCTCCAGCGGAGATCATCGACCGCGCCGTGTACCTGCATCAGGTTGGTCAGCAGGACGTTGTGACAGAGCAACGGTCGGGCGCCGAGCCAGGTGTCGGCGCCGGCATCGCGGTCGAGCGACATCGCCGAACTTCGCTCGATCGTGGCTGCGAGTTCGCGCAGGACACCGGCACGGTGGCGCAGGACCGACGCGTCGGCCGCGAGCGTGTTGGGCGAGAGGCTGGCAGAGGTGGCGTGGTCAGGGACGGTCATCCGCGGTCCGCTTTCGTGTCGAGACATCGGGCCCGATGCCCGAACTGCCTCAGCGTGGGCGGTGAGAGGCGCCGGTCGGAACGTCGATGACGACGATGCGGTGCGGCAGGCCGGTCGTGCCGTCGACGAACTCGTCGCCGACCACGTCGAAGCCGTTCGCGACGTAGAAGGCGAGCGCGGTGCTGCGGGCCCGCGCCCAGACCCGTGCGGCGCCCTGGTCGTGCGCTCGATCGAGCCCGGCTCGGAGCAGCGCGGCGCCGAGTCCCTGGCCCTGCAGCGCGGGTTCTGACGCCATGCCGCGCAACTGGATGTCGGCGTCGCGGGGGTCGTCCGGCATCGGCCGTCGCATCCACGTGGAGATGGCCACGATCACGCCGTCGCGCTCGACCGCGAGGTGGAACGTGGTGGCGTCGTCGTCACCGTCGAACACGAGCGATGCGGTCGGGGAGTCCTCGCGCAGTACCCGTCGCCGCAGGTCGTGCGTCGCCGTCGCCGCGACCTCCACAACCCGTTCCATCGACCCCTCCTCACCCGAAATTTGGAGCGATTGTCGCGCTGAGCGCGACATCTGCTCCATTTTTCGGGGAAGGGAGACGGTGCGGTCGGCGATGGCGGTGGCTTCGCTCACGTCGTGGGTGACGAGCAGGGCCGTGGTGCCGGTGGCGCGCAGGAGTGCGGCGAGGTCGAGTGCGAGGCGGTCGTGGAGTTCGCGGTCGAGGCCGGTCAGGGGTTCGTCGAGGAGCACCACGAGCGGCTCGACGATCAGCGTGCGGGCGAGCGCAACCCGCTTCGCCTCGCCGCCGGAGAGCGCGGCGATGTCGCGGCGGCCGAGCCCGGCGAGACCGACGCGTTCGAGCCACACCTCGGCCCGGGCGTGCCGTTCGCGCTTCGTCACGCCGGCCATCTGGAGCCCGAACGAGACGTTGTCGAGCACCGACCGGTGCGGGAACAGCTGGTTGTCCTGGAAGACCATCCCGACGTGGCGGCGATGGGTCGGTGTCGCCGTCACGTCGACCCCGTCGATCAGCACCCGTCCGGCGTCCGGCGGCACGATGCCGGCGATCACCCGGAGCAGCGTGCTCTTGCCGCTGCCCGACGGCCCGAGCAGAGCGACGACGTCGCCCGAGCCGATCGTCATCGACACGTCGTCGAGCACACGCTTGTCGCCGAACGCGACGCTGATCCGGTCGACCTCGACCGTCGCCATCAGCGCCCGTCCTTGCTGCGTTGGCCGGTGCCGAACGCGTCGCCGGTGGCGAACTCGACGAGTGCCACGAGCAGGATCGTCATCGCCGCGAGCATCGTCGCCAGCACGTACCCCTGCGCCTGCAGGATCGATCCCGTGCGCCCGAGCAGTTGTTCGATCACGATCGGCATCGTCTCGTTGCCCGAGCGCGACAGCAGCGACGTCGCGCCGAATTCACCGAGCGAGATCGCGGCGGCCAGCGCGGCGCCCCCGGCGAGCGGTCGCCACAGGTTCGGCACCACGATCTCCCACCACGCCCGCGACGGCGACGCGCCGAGCGTGGCTGCCGCATCGGAGAGCGCCGGGTCGACCGCCCGCAGCACCGACACGCAGTTGCGGATGACGAACGGCAGGGCGACGAGCGCCTGGCCCACGGGCACCAGCCACCACGAACCGCGCCAGTCGACCGGGTCGGTGCCGAACGTGATCAACATGCCGAAGCCGATCGTGACCGCCGAGGTGGCGATCGGCAAGGTCGACCCGGTGTCGAGGAGCCGGCCGAGCCGACCGGACGCGGCGATCGCCGCGCTGGCGAGCGCGCCGACCACGACGGCGATCATCGTCGCGACGACGGCGGTGGTCAGCGAGACGCGGATCGCGGCGACCGGGTCGACGCCGAGGCTGATTCCGGGACGGACCTCGAGCCGACCGAGGTGCGTCCACGCCGAGGTCGACCATCCGGTCGGGGTCCGCAGCGATCTCGACACGAGCGCCGCGAGCGGCGCGAGCAGCACCACCGCCGTGGCGACGGCCGCCGTGGCGACGAATCGCCGCTGCCCGGCGGTGCGGGGATGGTCGCGGCGGGCGGCATCGTCGAGGGTGATCGCCCGGCTGGACGTGCGCTGCAGCCGGGTCGCCCAGGCCACCGCCGCCGCGAGGATCGCGAGCTGGACGAGCGCGAGGACGGCGGCCTGGCCGAGGCGGCCGAGCTGGGTGGCGTTGCGCCACACCTCGACCTCGATCGTGCGTGTGCCCGGCGCGGCGACGATGCGGATCACGCCGTACGAGGTGAACGTGAAGACGAACACGATCGACGCCGCGCCGAGGATCGCCGGACGGAGTTGGGTCACCGTGACGTGGCGGAACACATCGGCCCGCGACGCGCCGAGCGTGGCGGCTGCGGCCTCCATGTCGCGGGGCAGCCGTTCCCACAGGGCGCCGACGACGCGCACCACCACGGCGAGGTTGAAGATCACGTGGGCGGTCAGCACCGCCCACACCGAGTGGTCGATCGAGTCCGGTGCGATGGCCAGGATCGCCGCGCCCATCACCACCGTCGGGAGCACGAACATCGCCGTCATCAGACCGAGGAGGAACGTCCGGCCGGGGAAGCGGTACCGGGAGAACACGTAGGCCGGCGTGAGCCCGACGAGCAACGTCAATGCCGTTGACGCGACGGCCTGCCAGAGCGTGAACCAGACGACGTCCCACGTCCGACTCGACGACAGCGTGTCGTGGATCGCGTCGGCGTCGACGGCGTGCGCGACGAGCGTGAGGAACGGCCAGAGGTAGAAGATCGCCAGCAGCGCCAGCGGTGCGGCCGCGAGCCCGAGCGTGAGCCGGCGCGGCAACCGGTTCACCCGATCACCAGCTCCGTCCACTCGTCGATCCAGGTGGCGCGGTTCTCGTCGATCGCGGTGGGGTCGAGTTCGTACGGGTCGTCCGGGACGACGGCGGTGCTGAACTCGGGCGGCAGTGGCACCGCCGGATCGGCCGGGTAGACGAACAGGTTGAGGGCGAGTTCCGACTGGAACGTCTCGCCGGCGAGGAAGTCGACGAGCTGGCGGGCTTCGTCGCCGTGTTCGGTGCCGCGCAGGACGCCGGCGAATTCGACCTGCCGGAAGCACGTCGATTCGATCGCACCGGTTTCGGGATCGCCGAAGAGCACGCCGGCGGGCGGGCTCGATCCGTAACTCACCACCAACGGGCGGTCGCCGCCGCCGACCGCGGAGAACGACTCGTCGTACGCCTGGGTCCAGCTGTCGACCACTTCGACGTCGTTGTCGACGAGTTGCTGCCAGTACGCCTGCCAACCCGGCGCACCCGAGGCGTCAGGTTCGGTGCCGAACTCGGCGATGCTGGCGAGCAGGAATGCCAGCCCGGGTGACGAGGTGGCCGGGTTCTCCACCACGAGCAGGCTGGCGTAGGCGGGATCGGCGAGGTCGGCGAGCGAGGTCGGGACGGGGAGCGAGTGGTCGGCGAACCACCCCACGTCGTAGTTCACGCACACGTCACCGAAGTCGACCGGCGTCGCTTCGCCGTTCGGCACGAGCGCGGTGAGTTCGGCGGGGAACCTCGACGTGACGGGGGACGTGTAGGGCTCGAACACGTCGTCCTCGATCGTCCGCGAGAGGAACGTGTTGTCGACGCCCCACATCACATCGCCTTCGGGGTTGCCGGCGGTGAGTACCGCCTTCGACACCATCGTGCCGGTGTCGCCCGCCACGAGGATCTCGACGTCGATGCCGGTGTCGGCGGTGAACGAGGCGAGCGCTTCGTTGAGCGACGTGTCGGCGGTGGGGAACGAGTCGTAGACCACGAGCGTGACGGCGTTCGGGTCGTCATCGGAGCATGCGGCCGCGGCGAGGGCGAGCGATGCGACCGCCGCTGCGGCCACCAGCGTGCGCGCGGTCACGACGCCGGCTCGTCGAAGATCGTCAGCACGCCGGCGCCGATCGACACCTCGACGGGCGTGTCGTCGAGCACCTCGTTGCTGATCCCGTGGCCGATCATCGGTCCGAGGCCGACCTTGTCGAGTGCCCAGCGGGTGCCGTGGATCGACACCTTGCTGCACGGTCCGTGGAGGGCGAGCAGCGAGATCGTCGATCCGGGAACGAGCTCCAGGGTGGCCTTGCCCGGCCCGTGCAGGATGTCGAGGTGCTGGGCGCCCCACCACGCGTCGATGGTCGGGATGCTCGTGAGCGATCCCGCGCCGAGCGCCCCGATCGCGGCGAGTGAGTGGTCGAGCCGGTCGCCGCCACCGATCAGGGTGACCTGCGCCGGATCCATCGCCGCGGCGAAGGCCAGGGCGAGTTCGGTGTCGGTGGCGTCCTTGTCGGGCGGGTGGCGATCGATCGTGGCGTTGCGGGCGGCCCAGGCGAGCCCGGCCTCGGTGATCGAGTCGAGATCGCCGATCAGCCCGGTCGGTTCGAGCCCCGCGGCGAGGGCGTGGTCGAGCCCGCCGTCGGCGGCGAGCACGATCGCATCGCCGGGGATGCGGGCCACCACGTCGGGGAGGAGCGGCGCTGCCCCGGTGATGATGACGATCCGTTCGTTCATGGTTTCCTCCGCCGGCATTATCCGGATCAGGTTCTCGGGTCGGCGACGGCGGTCGCCCTCTCAGCCCGTCGTTCCGGCGAGCTCCCCGTTGGTCGGTTCGACTGCAGCGTACCCCGCTGGGCGGTTACGCGAAGGTCTCGATGGCGAGCGCCGCACCGGAGACCGAAAGCACGCCGACGATCGCGAGGTCGAAGCCGCGCGCCGACACCCGGTCGCGCAGGCGGGTGCCGAGGGGGATCGAGCCGAGTACCGGGATGCAGGCCAGCAGCGTCGCCGGCACCCGGCCGGCGAACTCCCCGTGACCGATCAGAACGACGAGCTGCGCGAAGCCGGTGACCATGAACAGTGTGGTGACCGAGAGGATGTGGGCGCCCCGCTGGAGGCGATAGCTGTGGATCCAGGAACCGACGATCGGCCCGGAGATGCCGATCGCTCCCTGGAAGCCGCCGGCCACGAGGCCCACGGGCGGCGCCAGCCGTTTCGACCGATGCGGCCCGACCCGCAGGTCGGGGTGGAGGAAGAACAGGGCGACGTAGCCGAAGATGGCGACGATCACGGCGACGATCAACGGCGTCTCGGGGATGCTGACGAACAGGAAGGTGCCGGCGACCGCGCCGATGACGCCGGCGACAGCGAGCGTGGGCAGGTCGCGCGTGTCGTGGAAATGGGCGCGTTCGCGGAACGCGAGGAACGCGTTGGCGAGCACGTTCGGGAACGCGATCACCACGACCGCGGTGTCGATGTCGACGAACAACGCGGCGATCGGGATGGCGATCACGGGCAACCCCATGCCGGTGACCGCTTTGGCGACCGACCCGATGATCACGGCCACCAGCACGATCACCAGCTGCGTCGCCGTCACCCCGGCAGTCTGCCGTGCCGAACCACCGATCCGAACTCCAGCCCTCGCCGACGTCCAGCCATCGTTTGCGTCAGGATTTCTGAGGGCCGTCCCTCAGAAATCCTGACGCAAACGAGGATTGGGTTGAGTCAGCGTTGTGGGCCGGTGGCGATCGGGTGGTCGGGGTCGCTGATCCAACCCGACCACGATCCGACGTACACACGGGGCAACGGCAGGCCGGCGGCCTCCATCGCCAAGGCGTTGTGGCAGGCGGTGACACCCGATCCGCAGTGCACGATCGGGTTCGGGTCGTCGATGACGGAGGCGAACCGGTCGGCAAGGTCCGCCGGCGCGAGGAAACTGCCGTCGCGGAGGTTGCCGGCGAACGGGATGTTGATCGCGCCGGGGATGTGGCCGGCGACGCGATCGATCGGTTCGGTGTCACCGGCGTACCTCGCCGCGTCGCGGCTGTCGACGACCACGCCGCCCGCTCCGAGATGGGCGACGACGTCGCCGCCGTCCGCCAACGCGGCCGCCGGCCACGGCACCGCGGCCCGCGTCAGCGGCTCGACGTCGCCGGTGCGATCGAGGTCGTCGAGCAGTGATTCATCGAACCCACCGTCGAGGAGCGCGGCCGGCTGGCCGATGATCCGCAGCATCCACACGAGCCGAGCGGCGTAGGCACCGTTGTGTGCGTCGAATGCGACCACCAGGTCGTCGTTGCCGATGCCGGCCGCGCCGAGCGCTTCGGCGAACGACTCGGGCGTCGGGAGCGGATGGCGGCCGGCGACCCCAGCGGTCGGTGCGGCGAGGTCGGTTTCGAGCGTCAGCAGCCGGACTCCGGCCGCAGTAGGCGCGCCCATGTCGTCGCCCGCCATCGACGTGCGTACCTCGCAGAGCAAGGGGACGTCACGATGCTCCACCAGCCAGTCGCGGTCGACGATGGGCGGGGTCGCGTTCGCACCGGGCGCGGCGTCAGCCTGCCATGCCGCCCACCGTCCCCATTTCGAAGCCATTGACCGAGCCCGTCAGCTCGCGGCGGACGTTGGCGTGGGCGTGAGCGACGACACGGGTTTGCGGTCGATGTAGTCCTCCCACTCCCACTCGCTGCCGAACTCGTCGAGCAGGTCGAGGAATGGCTTCGCCGGCATGGCCTCGGGTCCGACGACGCCGATCCCGCTCCACACGCCGGTGGCCATCAGCTCGATCGCCACCGCCGGCATCACGGCCGTCTGCCACACGACCGCCTGGTGGCCGAACTCGCGCATCGACCAGGCGTTGTCGACGATGTGGTACACGTACACCTCGCGCGGCTCACCGTCCTTGCCGAGGCCACGGACCCACGAGCCGGCGCAGGTGCGGCCGTGCATCTTGTCGCCGAGGGTGGCCGGGTCGGGCAGGGTGGCCGCAACGACATCGCGGGGTGACACCTCGACGCCCTTCACGTTCACCGCCGCGGTGGAGTGCAGTTCGAGCTTCTGGATCGTCTTGAGGACGTCGATGAACTCCGCACCCAGTCCGTACTTGAACGTGACCCGGTCGACGTCGATCCACCGCGGCATGAGGATGACCTCCTCGTGCTCGACGTTGACGCACTGCACCTCCCCGATCCCCTCGGGGAAGGTGAACAGCTCGGGCTCGCTGAACGGTTCGGTGGTGTACCAGCCGCGCTCGAGTTCGTAGATGACCGGCGGATTGAGGCACTCCTCGATCGTCGTCCAGATCGAGAACGTCGGCGCGAAGTCGTAGCCGTCGACGACGAGGTCGGCGCCGTCACGGACACCGATCTCGTGGATCTCGCTGAACAGCTCGTCGGCGGCGTAGCGGGCCGCGACGTCGGAGAAGCCCGGCTCGACACCCATGCCGACGAGCGCCATGAGGCCGCGGTTCTTCCACGTCGGATGTTCGGCGAACTGACCATCGCCGAGCCGGATGCCGGTCTTCGAGAACGGGTGGGTCGGGTGGGGGACCGACAGGTTCATCGCCATGTCGACGTAGTTGCATCCGGCGGCGAACGCCCCGCTGAAGATCGGCGGATTGAAGCGGGGGTCGCACGCGTTGAGGATGATGTCGGCCTGCATCGACCGGGCCAGCTCGGCGACGGAATCCTCCGACGATGCATCGATGAACGCAGAGACGATCCTGTTGCCTTCGGCGTTCGTCGCGGTGGCGACCGCCCCCTCCGCCTTGGTCACGTCGATGTCGGCGACCGTGATGTGCGAGTACGCCTCTCGCTTCGACGCGATCGCGACGAAAGCCGATCCAACTCCACCGGCTCCGACGACGAGGACTCGCATGGGCCGAGGCTACTTCACCACCTCCGCGGGCCGCCGGAACGCCGACTGCGTGATCAATCTGCGCACCGGCGCCGCACATTGTTCACGCGTTCGTTGATCGGGGCTTGGACGGGGGCGTGGCGTTCTACGATCCGGGGATGAAGACCTTCCAGAACTTCGTCAATGGTGAGTTCGCCGATTCGGCCGACGGTGCGACGACCGAGGTGATCAATCCGGTGACGGGCCGCGCGTACGCGACCGCGCCGTTGAGCGGCGCGGTCGACATCGATCGGGCGATGGCGGCGGCCGACGCCGCGTTCCCGGCATGGCGCGACGCGACGCCCAGCGAACGATCGCTGGCGCTGATCCGGATCGCCGACGCGGTCGAGGCCAGCGCCGCTGAGCTCATCGCGTTGGAGGTCGAGAACTGCGGGAAGCCGGCGCACCTCGTGGCGTCGGAGGAGGTGCCGCCGATGATCGACCAGATCCGGTTCTTCGCCGGCGCTGCCCGGCATCTCGAGGGCAAGAGCGCCGGCGAGTACATGGCCAACATGACCTCGTTCGTGCGGCGGGAGCCGATCGGCGTGTGTGCCCAGGTGGCGCCGTGGAACTACCCGATGATGATGGCGATCTGGAAGTTCGCGCCGGCGATCGCCGCCGGCAACACCGTCGTGCTCAAGCCGAGCGACACGACGCCCGCCTCGACGCTGCTGCTCGCGGAGATCGCCGCCGAGTTCCTTCCGCCGGGCGTGCTGAACGTGATCTGCGGCGACCGTGACACCGGCCGGGCGATGGTGGTCCACCCGACCCCGGCGATGGTCAGCGTGACCGGTTCGGTCCGCGCCGGGATCGAGGTCGCCACCGCGGCCGCGCAGAGCCTGAAGCGCTGCCATCTCGAACTCGGCGGCAAGGCGCCGGTCGTCGTGTTCGACGACGCCGACATCGCCGCCGCGGCCGAGGGCATCGCGATCGCCGGCTACTTCAACGCCGGCCAGGACTGCACCGCGGCGACCCGCGTGATCGCCGGTCCGAAGGTGTACGACGACTTCGTCGCCGCGCTCGCCGAGCAGGCGCGCGGCACGAAGACCGGGATGCCCGACGACGAGGACGTGTTGTACGGCCCGCTCAACAACGCCAACCAGTTGGCGCGGGTGGACGAGATGGTCGGCCGCACGCCGAGACCACGCCGAGGTGGTCACGGGCGGCGCACATCCGACCGGCGACGGGTATTTCTACGAGCCGACCGTCGTCGCCGGGCTCGAACAGGGCGACGAGATGATCCAGGACGAGATCTTCGGCCCCGTCATCACCGTCCAGCGCTTCAGCGACGAGGCCCAGGCGATCGAGTGGGCCAACGGGGTGGAGTACGGGCTGGCGTCATCGGTGTGGACGAAGGACTTCGGCCGGGCGATGCGGATGTCGAAGGCGCTCGACTTCGGCTGCGTGTGGATCAACACGCACATCCCGCTCGTCGCCGAGATGCCCCACGGCGGCTACAAGAAGTCGGGCTACGGCAAGGACCTGTCGGCCTACGCCCTCGACGACTACACCCGCATCAAACACGTCATGGCCAACCTCGAATCCTGAGACAACCTGTCGCGCGGGGTCAGGCACGACGCAACAGGTGCGCCGCGCTGAGGACCGGACCTGTCGCGCGGTGCCTGACCCCACGCGACAGGTCAGATGGCCTTGGTGCGCTTGTCGCGGTAGATGCCCCAGAGCATCCCGGCGCCCAGGAGGGCGACGGAGAAGATGAGGATCGTCGTCGCCAGCACGTTGACCTGCGGGCTGAACGACACCTTGAAGCTGGCGTTGATGTACAGCGGGAACGTGCTCACGGAGCCGGCATTGAACAGCGTGATGATGAAGTCGTCGATCGACAGGGCGAACGCCAGCAGCGCGGCGGCGAGGATGCCCGGGAGCAGCAACGGGAACGTGATCTTCCAGAACGTCCGCATCGGCGACGCCCCGAGGTCCTGGGCCGCCTGTTCGAGCCCGAAGTCGAAACCTCGGGCACGGGCCCGCACCGTGAGGGCGACGAAGCTCACCTGGAACATCACGTGGGCGATGATGACGGTGCGGAACCCGCGGTCGACGTCCTGGCCGAGGAACAGCGTGGCGAGCGACGACCCGATCACGATCTCGGGTGTGGTCAGCGGCAGCACGAGCATGAACGCCAGCAGACCGACGCCGGCGAACTTGTAGCGGGCGAGCGCGATGGCGATCATCGTCCCGAGCACGGTGGCGATCAGGGTGGAGATCCCGGCGATCTTCAGGCTCTCCCACAGCGCATCGGTCAGGGCCTCGTCCTTGAACGGGTCGCCCCAGTTGTCGAGCGTGAACTCCTGCCAGATGAAGTTGAACTTCCCGACCGGCTTGTTGAACGAGTAGATGACGATCCACAGGATCGGCATGAACAGGTAGAACAGGGCCACCGCGGCGAAGCCGTTCAGACCCCACCGGGCGACGGTCCCTCGACGGCTCGACGGCTCGCTCACACCGTCACGCTCATACGAGGTCGTCCGTTCCGAAGAAGCGGCTGTAGATCAGGACGAACACGGTGATGATCGCCATCAGCACGAACGACATCGCCGACGCCAGCGGCACGTTGTTCTGGACGAGGAACTGGTCCTGGATCGAGTTGCCGATCATCGTCGTGTTCGGATTGCCGAGATACAGCTGGTTGACGAAGTCACCGCTCGCCGGGATGAACGTGAGCAGCGTCCCGGCGAACACACCGGGGAGCGACAGCGGGAAGACGATCTTGCGGAACGCGCTGACCGACGTCGAGTACAGGTCCTTCGCCGCCTCGACGAGATGGACGTCGATCTTCTCGAGGCTGACGTAGATCGGCAGGATCATGAACGGCAGGAAGTTGTACGTCAGCCCACCGATCACCGCCGCCGGGGTGTTCAGGAGCTTGTCGCCGTCCATGATCCCGATCGTGTCGAGGAAGCCGGTGACGTGGATGGTGCGGAGAAAGCTGGTGACCGCTCCTTGGTCCGCCAGCATGCTCTGCCATGCGATCGTGCGGATCAGGTACGACGTGAAGAACGGGATGATCACGAGACCGATCAGGAAGTTGCGGTACTTCCCTCCCCGGAAGGCGATGACGTACGCCAGTGGGTAGCCGATGGCGATCGTCAGGACCGTGGCGATGCCGGCGTAGAGGAACGCCCGGATGAACTGATCCTGGAAATCCGTGAAGGCGTCGGCGTAGTTGCCGAAGTTCCAGTCGAACTTGGCGTCGATCGCGAACCGGCTGGGCAGCGTCGACAACGAGTTGCGGAGGAGCGTGAACAGAGGGGCCAGGTAGAACAGGGCCAACCAGAGCATCCCCGGGTTGAGCAGGCCATACGGTGCAAGGGCCCGGCGGGTTTCGAGGCCACCCATCACCGCCACCATGATCACGGCGACGATCGCCACGAGCACGACGAACAGCGCGGCGATCGCCAGCGGACCGTCGAGTAGGCCCGTGCCGACCGCGATGAGCAGGACGCCGGACAGGATCAACGACCCGAGCCCGATGCGCTGCGGATGGCGCTGCCACCACGACGTCCTGCCCGTCCCCGACGAACGCGCCCGGGGTGTCCCCGGCTCGGTCTCGATCGTGGCGGTCATCGTGGTGGCGGTTCCCCGGATCGGCGTGATCTCGACGTGGTCAGGCGCCCGTGATCGCCGAGAAGGCGGCGTCGTACTCGGCTTCGACCTCTTCGGAGAGGTTGGCGAAGATGTGCGTCCGGGCGACGGTCTCCTCGTCGGGGAACAGCAGCGGGTTGTCGGCGAGCTCCGGATCGAGCTTCGCCACCTCCTCCTGGACCCCCGCGACGGGCGAGATGTACTGCACCCAGGCGGTGATCTGCGCGGCCTGCACGGGGTCGTAGACGAAGTCCATCCACTTGGCGGCCGCGTCACGGTTCACGGCGCCCTTCGGCAGCACCATCGCGTCGGCCCACGCCGTCCCGCCCTGTTCGGGGATGATGAACTTGACGGCCGGATTGTCGCGGGCGAGCTGCACCACGTCGCCCGACCACCCGACGCACGCGGCGAAGTTGCCGGTGCTGAGGTCGTTCATGTAGTCGTTGCCGGTGAAGCGGCGGATCTGTCCGTCGTTCTTCGCCTGTTCGAGTTTGGCGAAGGCGGGCTCTGCGGTGGCGAAGTCGGTGAGGGTCGAGATGTCGATGCCCAGCGACAGCATGATGATGCCCATCGTGTCGCGCATCTCGAGGAGCATGCCGATCTTGCCTTTGAACTCGGGGTCGAACAGATCGTCGGCGGAGGTGAGCTCGCGGCCGGTGACGTCGAGGTTGTAGGCGATGCCGCCGAAGCCCGTCTGCCACGGGAGTGAGTACTCACCGGTGGGGTCCCACGTCGGCTTGACGAGGTCGGGCCGGAGGTTCGCCGCGTTGGGGATCAGGTCGAGCGGCAGCTTGTCGAGCCATCCCAACTGGATGAGCCGGCCGGTCAGCCACGACGTCGGAGCGATGATGTCGGGGTCGATCGTGTCGCCGTTGCCCAGCACCGGTTGGATCTTGGCGAAGTACTCGTTGTTGTCGTTGTAGGCCTCGGTGTACTTCATGTCGATGCCTGTGGCGGCGACGAATCGGTCGACCGTGCCGGTGAGCCCGTCCTCGGTCGGGTCGATGTAGGCGGGCCAGTTCTCGAAGTACAGGCTGTCGCCGCCGCCACCGCCGGGCGACGACCCGCTGGCCGCCGCCGTTCCGGGCGACGAGCCCGTTGCGGATGTCCCCGACGAGGCATCGTCATCGCTCGAGCCGCCGCATGCGGCCAGGAACGCCGGCAGCGAGAGACCGGCGGCGCCGAGGACCCCGGCGCGCTTGATGAGCTGGCGCCTCGACAGCGATGAGGGGCCCAGGAACGGATTGGGAATTCGCGGGTTCGGAGTGGTCATGAGGCACCTTCCTGGTTGGTTGGGGTCTGCTGGCTGGAGGTCATGACTCGGCGGTCATGAATCGGCGGCTTGGGCTTCGAGCGTGTCGATGTCGGTCGCAGTTGCGCCGGGACGCATCGGCCAGCCCGACAGGAGGAACGCGGCACCGGCGTCCCACCCGAGGTGGATCGTGGTGCCGGGATGCACAGCGGGCAGGTCGGCACCGGCGGGGACGTTGGCGATGACCTCGCTGTCGTCGGCCAGGTGCACCACGAGGCGGGCGGTCGCGCCCTGGAACACGACATCGGACACGACGCCTTCGACCGATCGGCCGTCGTCGCGGCGGTCGGCGGCGGCGTGCAGGCGTTCGGGACGCAGCATCACCGACACCGGCGTGCCGGTCTTGCGCTCGGCGCGGGATCGTGTGCGGATCGTGGCGCCGTTGTTCAGGTGCACGACCACGTCGTCACCGTCGGTGCCGCTGACCTCGCCCGGCAGCAGGTTCGCCGATCCGATGAACCCGGCGACGAAGAGGCTGGCCGGGCTGTTGTAGATCTCCTGCGGTGTGCCGATCTGCTCGACGCGACCGTCGCTCATCACGGCGATGCGGTCGCTCATCGTGAGGGCCTCACCCTGGTCGTGCGTGACGAACACGAACGTGATGCCGACTTCGCGCTGGATGCGCTTGAGTTCGAACTGCATCGCCTCGCGGAGTTTGAGGTCGAGCGCGGCGAGGGGCTCGTCGAGCAGCAGTGCGCTCGGGAAGTTGACCAGCGCGCGGGCGAGCGCGACGCGCTGTTGCTGACCGCCCGACAGCTGGGTCGGCTTGCGGTTGGCGAAGTCGGTGAGCCGCACCACCTCGAGCATCTGCGCGACGCTCGCCTCGTACGTGCTCTTCGAGATCTTCTTCGATCGGGGGCCGAAGCGGACGTTGTCGATCACCGTCATGTGCGGGAACAGCGCGTACTGCTGGAACACCGTGTTCACGTTGCGCTTGTACGGCGGCACGCGGCTGACGTCCTCACCCTCGAGCAGGACGCGACCACGGGTGGGTTGCTCGAAACCGGCGATCATCTTGAGCGTCGTCGTCTTGCCGCACCCCGAGGGGCCGAGCATCGCGAAGAACTCGCCCTGGTCGATCGAGAAGTTCGCCTCCTCGACCGCGACGAAATCGCCGAACTCCTTGCGCACCCCGTCGAGTTGGATGACGGCGTTGCTCATCGCGGGCCCCTGCGGACTTCGCTCGATTCGGTTTCGTTCAACGTGCGCAGACGGCCCTCCCGTTCCGGATTGCGACGGTGCGCAGGTTAGAGGGTCGCGACGGGAAGATGGAACCGACCGGCGCGCGATTCACACGGCGGCAACGTTGCGGTTCGGGCGTCACCGGTCACCGGTCCCGGCGGTGGCAGGCCACACTTCCTGACGGAGCTCAGCCATGCACGACGCACCGGACACCTCGACATCACTCTGGCACGCCCAGATCGACGGCACGACCGTGTCGCGACCGGCGCTCGGCGGCGACACGGACGTCGACGTGGCGATCGTCGGCGCGGGCTACACCGGGTTGTGGACCGCTTACTCCCTGCTGATCGCCGACCCGACGCTGCGGGTGCTCGTCGTCGAGCGGGAGACGGTGGGGTTCGGCGCCTCCGGTCGAAACGGCGGATGGTGTGTCGGTGAACTGGCCGGCGGACTCGACGGCGCGATCGAGACGTACGGCCGCGACGCCGGGATCCGACTGACGCGGACGATCATCGACACGGTCGACGTGATCGGCCGCGTGGTCGGCGACGAGGGGATCGACTGCGGGTTCACGAAGGGTGGGGTGATCCGGCTCGCCCGAACGCCGGTGCAACTTGCCGATCAACGCGCCGAGACCGAACTGTTCGCAGCGAGTGGCCTGGGCGAGGAGGCGGAGTTGTTGTCGGCCGCCGCGGCGACCGAGCGTCTGCGGGCCACCGGCGTGCTGGGCGGTCTGTGGTACCGGCCTGGTGCGCGCGTCCATCCCGCCCGGCTCGTTCACGGGCTGGCCGGGGCGGTCGAGCGGCGCGGTGCGACGATCGTCGAACACACGGCGGTCACGGAGATCCGGCCCGGCGCGGGCGCTGGCTCACCGTCGGCACGCCCGTCGCTCGTGACCGATCGTGGAGTCGTGACGGCCGACGTGGTCGTGCGGGCGACCGAGGCCTACACGCGTGACCTGCCGGGCGAGCGGCGATCGCTCATCCCGCTGTACTCGCTGATGATCGCCACCGAACCGCTGCCGCCCGCGGTGTGGGACGAGATCGGTCTGCGTGAACGCGAGACGTTCTCCGACGACCGGCGGATGGTCATCTACGGCCAGCGGACGACGGACGATCGGATCGCCTTCGGTGGTCGCGGTGCCAGTTATCTGTTCGGTTCCCGGATCGACCCGGCGGTGGAGAGCCGGTCGGCGAATCACGACCGGATCGAGGCGACCCTGCGAGAGCTGCTGCCGGCGATCGGCGACGCGACGATCACGCACCGGTGGGGCGGGGTACTCGGTGTGCCGCGCAACTGGCGGGCGTCCGTCGGCTTCGATCGTTCGAGCGGGGTGGCGTGGGCCGGTGGGTACGTGGGCGAGGGCGTCGCGGCGTCGAACCTCGCGGGCCGGACGCTGGCCGACCTGATCGTTGGCACGGCGTCTGATCTCACCTCGCTGGCATGGGTCGACCACCGCTCGCGCCGCTGGGAGCCTGAACCCCTGCGCTGGCTCGGCGTCAACGGCACGATCGTGCTGATGTCGCGCGCCGACCGAGTCGAAGCGCGGACGGGCCGACCGTCGCGCCTGGCTGCCGTGGCCGACCGACTCAGGGGTTGATCCGCCTGCTCGGCAGCACCGGCCGAGGCCGTTCAGGCGAGCGTGGGATGATTGGCGGATGAACGCCAACAACCTGTCGAACGTGTGGTTCAAGGTGACCGATCTCGAGGTGGCATCGGGCGAGGGTTCGTGGGTCACGACCACGTCCGGCGAGCGCTACCTCGACTTCAGCGGCGGCATCGCGGTCACCTCCACCGGTCACGCTCATCCGCACGTGACCAAGGCGATCGCCGACCAGGCGCAGCGGTTCATCCACGCCCAGGCCAACGTCTACACCCACGACCTGCTGCAACCGCTGGCGGCGCGCCTCGCCGAACTCAGCCCGGAGGGCATCGACACGTTCTTCTACGCCAACTCGGGCGCGGAGATCACCGAGGCCGCGGTGAAGCTCGCCAAGCAGGCGACGGGGCGGCCGCACGTCATCGTGTTCCAGGGCAGCTTCCACGGCCGGACGCATCAGGCGATGGCGATGACCACCTCGAAGACCGGCTACCGGGCCGGTCACGCGCCCCTGCCGTCGGGCGTGTTCATCGCCCCCTATCCCGACGTGCGCGCCGACGACGTGGCGGCCGAGGTCGAGCGGGCGATCGCCGGCTTCGACGACCTCCTCACGATGGTGACCGCGCCGAGCGAGACCGCGGCCGTGATCATCGAGCCGGTGCTCGGCGAGGGTGGGTACACGGCGGCGCCTGCCGGATTTCTCGAGGCGATCGACGAGCGGTGCAAGGCGTTCGGCATGTTGTTCATCGCCGACGAGGTGCAGTCGGGGTTCGGCCGCACGGGGAAGATGTTCGCCATCGAGCACTACGACGTCGCGCCCGACATCGTGTGCATGGCCAAGGGGATCGCGTCCGGCTTCCCGTTCTCGGCGCTCGGCACGCGCCGCGAGCTCGACGACAAGTGGCCGACCGGCTCGCACGGCGGCACCTACGGCGGCAACCCGATCGGTTGCGCCGCCGCGCTCGCCACGATCGACGTGCTCACCGCCGACGGGTTCCTCGACCACGTGAACGAGCGCGGCGCGCAACTCGCCGACGGGCTGGGCGCGTTGCAGGCCCGCCACGAGGGGGTGGTCCGTGTGCGGTCGTTGGGCCTGATGGTCGCGGCCGATCTCGACACCGCGGCGCGCACCGGCGGGGTGCTGAACCACTGCCGCGAGCAGGGCAAGCTCATCCTGATGACCGCCGGCGCCGCCGGCACGACGCTGCGCTTCATGCCGCCGCTGACCGTCAGCGCCGACGAGATCGACATCGCCCTGGCCGCCCTCGACAAGGCCCTCGTCGACACCCACCCCTGACGCCCGCGACGGCTCAAATCATCGTTTGCGTCGGGATTTCTGAGGACCGGTCCTCAGAAATCCCGACGCAAACGGGGGTGGATGAGGGAGAATCGGGTGATGCCGAGCCATCCAGTGCAGCCACCCGAGTGGATCGACAGCGCGCCGATCCGCGTCGAGCGTTCGATCGACATCGCCGCGCCGCCCGCGGCCGTGTGGGCGGTGATCGCCGACCACGTGAACTGGCCGAAGTGGTTCACGTCGCTCGACCGCGTCGAGGTCACGGGGGCACCGACCGGCGTCGGAGGGGGACGGCGGGTGACGGTGAGCCGGATCTCGATCGACGAAAAGTTCACCGTGTGGGACGAGAACGAGCACTTCGCCTTCGCGGTGGTGGCCACGAAGGTGCCGTTCCTCGACACCATGGCGGAGTCGGTGCGGATCGAACCGACCGAGGGCGGCTGCCGGGTGAACTACCGCCAGGGCCTGCAGGCCAAACGCGGCTTGGGCTTCCTCCTCGAGTTGGCATGGAAGCCCGCGGCGAAACAGCTGACCGCGGCGCTCGCGAACCTCAAGGCGCTCGCCGAGTCGACGCCGCCCGCCTGACCCGCGCGGTCAGTCACACGGCGAGGGCGGGGTGGGGCACCGTCGTGAGCGCGGCGAGGTGGCGGGCGAGCTGCAACGTCGTGCGGTCGTGGAGGTACGGCCCCACGATCTGCACCCCGATGGGCAGTCCGTCGGCGCTCATCCCCGCCGGTACGACCGTGGCGGGAAGGTACGCCGCGCCGGCGAGCGCGATCCACCGGAACAGGTCCATGTACGGACGGTCGACCCCGTCGATCACGACCGTGCGCGTCGCCGGCGTGCCGGGATGGTCGTGCGGGAACGCCGGGCGCGGGTGCACCGGCATCAGGATCGCGTCATAGCCGTCGAAGAACCGGGCGACCTGTTCGCGCAGTTGCAGCCGCCGCTCGTGCGCGGACAGCCAGTCCTGATGGCGCATCGCCGTCGCTCGGAGGACCGCTCCGCGCGGCGAGACGTCGGTGTTGGTGGCCATGCGGTCGAGCGCCTCGGGAGCGTGCCCGTTGGCGAGCGCTGCGAACAGCAGTGGCGAGAACACGCTCCACACGTGTTCGAGCGTGAATGGCGGACGGGCGTCGACGTCGATCCGGCCTCCCGCCGACGCGACGGCATCGACGAGATCGCCGAGCACGCGTGACGTGTCGGTGTCGACCGGGCACGACGGGTCGTCGGTCCACGCCGCGATCCGGAAGTCGGCGAGGTCGATCGCCCGGCTCGGCGGCAGGTCGAGCCGCCACGCCGGCGCGTCCCAGCGATCGGGACCGGCGAGCACCCCGAGTTCCAGCTCGAGGTCGTCGACCGTCCGGCCCATCGGGCCGCACACGGCGATGTCGGCGA
Source organism: Ilumatobacteraceae bacterium (assembly GCA_963752815.1). GTDB lineage: Bacteria > Actinomycetota > Acidimicrobiia > Acidimicrobiales > Ilumatobacteraceae > Sva-07. The sequence continues at coordinate 95,079 of CAVVZI010000021.1, forward strand.
CGCTCAACGAACCGGGCGGGCCGGGGATCTGGCCGTGGTCCGGGCACGATGGCGTAGCTCGACTTGTGCCCCATCACGCCGCAGTAGTGCGCCGGCACCCGGATCGAGCCGCCGATGTCGCTGCCGAGCTCGATCGGCGTGAACCCCATCGCCAGCGCGGCGGCCGCCCCGCCCGACGACCCGCCCGGGGTGCGCGTGGTGTCGTACGGGTTGTTCGTCGTCCCGTAGACCTCGTTGAACGACTGGATGTCGCCGGCGTACAGCGGCAGGTTGGTCTTGGCGAACGGGATCGCGCCGGCGTCGCGGAGCCGGGCGACCGGCCAAGCGTCGGCTGGCGGGCACGTGCCCGGCGAGGGCGGGCGCGCCGCTCGCGGTGATGCATCCCGCCGTCTCGAACGAGTCCTTGATCGTCATCGGCACGCCGTGCAACGGGCCGAGTTCGTCGCCGGCCAGCACGGCATCGTCCGCCGATCGAGCGGCGGTGCGGGCCCGTTCGAGATCCCACTGGACGACCGCGTTGGTCGGCCCGTCGAGCCGTTCGATCCGCGCCACCAGATGGTCGAGCACCTCGACGCTCGACACGTCGCGCCGGCGGATCGATGCCGCGAGGTCCGTCGCCGACATCCAGTGCAGTTCGTCGCTCATGTCCGCCAACCGTAAGTCGTGTCGAACGCGGGCGAGCGCGTCGGAGGGGCGGTCGGCCTCACCCCCGGCCGGTACGGTCGCGGGATGCACGTCGCGCAGCTCTGGCAGTACCCGGTGAAGTCGATGATCGGGTCGACGGTGGACGAGGTCGAGCTGGACGAACTCGGGATCGTCGGGGATCGCACCTGGGCCACGCGCGATCTCGAGCGTGGCGGCATCCGAGGGGCGAAGAAGATCGGCGAGCTGATGCAATTCGCGGCGCGCGACCTGCCCGACGGCCATGTCGAGATCACCCTGCCGGACGGATCGACGGTGACGACGCTCGACGGCGATGTCGACGACCGGGTCAGCGCGGCCCTCGGTCATCGGGTGCGGCTCGAGCGCCTGCGCCCGGCCGACGACGTCGATCACTATCGCCGCGGCGCCCCCGATGGCGACGATCCGCTCGCCGAGTTCCGTGCCGTGATGGGTCGCGAGGCCGACGATCCCTTGCCCGACTTCGCGGTGTTCCCACCGGTCATCGGCGAGTTCGAGTCGCCACCCGGGACCTACTACGACGCCTGGCCGCTGCTCGTGATCACCACGTCGGCGCTGGCCTCGCTCGAAGCGGCGCTTCCCGATTCCGTCGTCGACATCCACCGGTTCCGGCCGTCGATCGTCATCGACACCGACGATGGCATGGCGGGCCATCCCGAGTTCGGGTGGAAGGGTCGGACGGCGACGATCGGGTCGGCCGTGATCGACTTCCTCGACCCGTGCCCGCGATGCGTGATGGTGACGCGCCAGATCGACGCCGCCATCCCTGCCGATCGGGCCATCCTGCGCCACATCATCGACGAGCTCGAGCAGAACGTGGGTGTGTACGCCACGATCCGGACCCCCGGCACGGTGCGCGTCGGCGATCCCGTCGTGTTCGCCTGACCCGAAGCGCGGGCGTACGATCGCCCGATGAGTGAGCACGTGGGCGATACCGTGACGACCGACGGTCCGGAGCTGTTCTTCAACCCGCTGCAACCGGGCTACGTGGAAGACCCGTGGCCGCATTTCGCGGAGCTGCGCGCCCACGATCCAGTGCATTTGACGCTGATGAACCAGTGGCTGCTGTTCACCTACGAGGACGTCTCGCGCCTGCTCCGTGACCCGTCGCTCAGCGTGAGCGACGCGAACATCGAGATCATGGACGAGAAGCGCCAGGCGATCTTCCTCGAGGCATCGGGCGGCGAGCTCCAACAGTCCACGAGCATGCTCAACGCCGACCCACCCGACCACACACGGTTGCGTCGCCTGGTCAGCAAGGCGTTCACGCCCGCGGCGATCGAGTCGCTCCGGCCGCGGGTGCAAGAACTCGTCGACGGCATCCTCGACTCGATGGAGGAGCGGGGCGGCGGTGACGTCGTCGCCGAGCTCGCGTTCCCGTTGCCGTTCGACGTCATCTCGGAGATGCTCGGCATGCCCGAGGCCGACAAGGACCTGATCGCCGGATGGTCGGCGGCGGTCGTCAAGACGCTCGACCCGATCATCACTCCCGAGGAGATCGCAGCGGCGGTCGACGGCGACCGCAACATGAATGCCCACGTCGACGATGTCGTCGCCTGGAAGCGGGCGAACCCGGCCGACGACCTGCTGTCGGCGCTGATCGCGGCCGAGGAGGACGGCGACCGGCTGTCGTCGCGGGAGCTGCGCGATCAGGTGAACCTGCTGTTCGTGGCGGGCCACGAGACGACGGTCAACCTCATCGGCACCGGGATCTACGAGATGCTGCGGCACCCCGACCAGCTCGCGCTGCTGCGCGACGATCCGACGCTGATCGTGAACGCGGTCGACGAACTGCTCCGCTACGTCAGTCCGGTCCAGATGTCGCGACGGGTCACCCTGCACGACATCGACTTCGGCGGCAAGACGATCCCCAAGGGGATGTTCGTGCTCGCCGGCCTCGCCTCCGCCAACCGTGACCCCGCCAAGTGGGGGCCGACCGCCGGCGACCTCGACATCCGGCGCGCCGGCACCGCGCAGCACCTGTCGTTCGGCAGCGGAGCGCACTACTGCCTCGGTTCGTCGCTCGCCCGGCTCGAGGCCCAGGTGGCGATCGGGTCGTTCGTCCGGCGCTTCCCGAACGCTCGCGTGGTCGGCGAGCCAGTGTGGAACGGGCGGATCAACCTGCGGGGGCTCGAGCGGTTGGACGTCGCCGTCGACTGAACAGGTCCACTGAACGAGGCTGGGTGTCGCGGCGGTCCGACACGCGCGAGCATGGAGCATGGTCAACATCGGACGTCACAAGCACGTGGTCGAGACCACGGCCGGCAAGGTCAGCGGCAAGGCCGACTCGAAGGGCCGGCTGGTCCACCATCTCGGCATCCCCTACGCCGCGCCGCCGATCGGGCCGCTGCGGTGGAAGGCGCCGACACCGCCCGAGCCCTGGCGCGGCAGCCGGAAGTGCACGAAGGTCGGACCACCCGGGTATCAGCGCGCCGGCGTGATGGACGACTTCTTCGTCCGGCTCGTCGACGGTCTCGGGATCGGCCGGGCCCGGGGGAAGGCGCTCGGCGTCGGGCTGAAGCTGGCGACCAAGAAGCCGAGCGAGGACTGCCTCACGCTGAACGTGCACGCGCCGGCGGGCGCCTCCGGGCTGCCGGTGATGGTGTGGATCCACGGCGGCGACCACACCGACGGCGACGGTGGACAGCCGATGTACAACACCCCGTCGTTCCCCGAACGGGGTTGTGTGCTCGTGACGATCAACTACCGGCTCGGGCTGATGGGCTTCTTCGCCCATCCCGATCTCGCCGGCGAATCGCCCGACGGGGTGTCGGGCAACTACGGGCTGCTCGATCAGATCGCCGCGCTCGAATGGGTGCGCGACAACATCGAGGCGTTCGGTGGCGATCCGGCGCAGGTGACGATCTTCGGCGAGTCGGCGGGCGGCGAGGCGGTGCTCAACCTGATGACGTCGCCCCGGGCTCGGGGCCTGTTCCACCGGGCGATCGCGCAGAGTCCGAGCGACTCGGCCCGCTGGCTGCACCTGCGCCGGCCCGCCCTCGATTGGATCCCGGCCGAGGATGCGGCGGTCGAGTTCGCGACGCTCGCCGTGGGGCCGACCGCGGGGCAGGTCACCCGGCTGCGCACGATGGAACCCGACGAGCTCTACGAGCTGTATCGGGCGCATCCGGAATGGGGCCGATACTTCTACCCGGTGGTCGACGACGTGATCCTGCCCTCCACCCCGATGTCGGCGTTCAGTGACGAGGTCCAGGCGTCGGTGCCGCTGCTGATCGGCTACAACGCGAACGAAGCGTCACTGTTCGTCGGGCTCGTCCACCCGGCCGGCGGCGAATTCGAACGGCCGCAGACCGACGCCGAGGTGACCGTGGCCGATGCCCGCGCGACGTTCGAACGGTCGTACCCGACACCCGAACACGTCGACCGGTTGATCGCCGCGTACCCCGGGCTGGCGGTGCTCGACGACGACGCGGTCGAAGCCGAGCTCGGCGACCACATGTTCGGTGTCCACGTCGATCATGCCTCGCGCCAGCACGCCGCCGGTGGCCATCCGGTGTACCGGTACCACTTCCGTGCCGTGCCGCCCTCGAAGAAGCAGCGCGCCGGGGCGTACCACGCGGCCGAGATCTTCTACGTGTTCGATGCGCAGATCCCGCTCCTGCCCGTCGCTCGCGACTTCCACCTGCTCGCCCGGGAGATGGGCGACCGGTGGTTCGCCTTCGCGGTGTCGGGCGTGCCCGACTCGCCCGGCCGTCCGGCGTGGCCCGTCTACGACCCGGGCGATCCGCAGCACATGGTGTTCGACCGGCCCCGGTCGGAGGTGCAGCCGTGCCCGCCACAGCCTGGCCTCGACCTGATGCGTGAGCGCATCGCCTGGCTGAGCGACACCCTCCGCGCGCCGATCCCCACCACCGATCCCTCCGAAATTCTGAGCGAAACGGTGCGCTGAGCGCTCGATCCGCTCAGAATTTGGGAGTGGCGGTCAGGCGGGTGCCGGCGTCGGTCGCGTCGTCGACCCGGACACACGCGAACGGGAGTCGTCCGTCGCGCCTTCGGTCGCCATCGAGATCACGACGGCGCCGCCGAGGGCGAGGATCAGCCCGACGATCGCCACGACCACGTGCCAGGTGGGCCGGCTCAGGCGCTCGTCGAGCAGGAACGTGCCGATCAGGATCGACACGAACGGGTTGACGGTCGACACGGTTGCCACCGATGGCGCGAGGCGGCCGGTGCCGAGCGAGACCTGTTGGAGCACGAACCCCAGGATCCCGACGAAGGCCAACACGTACGGCTCCCAGTGCGACAGCATCTCGCCGACCCCGCCGTCGAGGTAGTCGAGGGTGGGCTTGGTGAGCGACGCCGAAAGTCCGAACAGCACGCCGGCGACCGAGCCGTAGAGCGCGGCCTTCATCGACGGACCGCCGCGTCCGGCAAAGCTGAGCATCACGCCCGACACGATGGCGACGAGCACGAAGACGAAGAGCCAGCTCGAGCCCGGTGCGTTGTCATTGCCCTCAGCCGGATGGCCGAAGATCGTGAACAACGCCAAGCCGACGATGATCACGAACGCCCCGCCGATCTCCCGGCCGCCCACATGCTGGTGAGTGAGGAAGTAGCCGAGCGGCAGCGCGAACACGACCGTGGTGACGAGGAGCGGTTGGACGATCGACACCTCCCCACGGTCGAGCGCAACCGCCTGCACCAGATAGCCCGTCAGCATCGCGGTGGTGCCGAGCAGCCACATCGTCTGGCCGATGAGCTTGAGCAGCGACGACGGTTCGGCGAGCGACACCGACGGCAGGTTGAGCGCACCCTTCTGCTGCAACGTCGCCGCGAGCGCGAACAGGAATGCCGCCACGAGCGCGAGCGCCGCTGCCATGGCGCCGACGCTACGTGATCCCCACCATTGGGCCGGGTGATGGCTGGGCGCTGTGTGGATGAGACGGCGGGCGAGCCGAGCGTGTCAGGCAGCGAACGGGACCGTGCGGGTGAACACGAGCGATCCTGCGCGTTCGACGATCGTGCCGACCGGACAGCAGGCACACACCGCAGCGATCGCTTCGACGTGCTCGTCGATCATGTCGTCGATGATCATCTCGACATCGGGTTCGTCGCGGAGCAGGTCGAACCAACCGGTGCGGTCGAGGTAACCGAACAGAGCGGCTCGCAGGTCGGCCTCGGTCAGATGCGGGAGGTCGACGACCTGCGCCGTCGTGGTGGCGAACTCGCTGGCCAGCCCCGGAAATCCGCGATTGCAGCCGCAATCGTGGTTCCTGCATTCGGTGGCCACGGCGCTGACCAGTTCGCCTTCGACCGTGTACGCGAAGTCGTGTGGCGATCGTCCCTGGGTTTCGTTGGTTGCGACGAGTACGAGCATGTGATTCCCCTTTCGAAGTCCTGCAGAACAGGATGAACGCGGGGTGTGACACTCCCTCGCCGGTGTGAGTTGACGGTGTCAGCTCGTGACGTCGCTCAGGTCCTTGGTGATCTCGTCGAAGGCTTCGTCGGTGGTGCTCGGGCGGACCTTGTCCTTGGCGGCCTTGGCGGCGTGCGTCGCCGCGCTGGCGGCGCGGTTGGCGTCGGCCTTCAGGGTGTCGCGCCGCACCGCGGCGACCGCCGAGGCGACGACGGCGAGGAGGGCGAGGAGGGCAAGGATCTTCTTCATGGTGGACGTCCTGATCGTTGGAGCGGGCGGGTGGACCGGACTCCCGAACGGGCGAGAGCCCGCCGTGGACCGTACTGGCCGGTCCGGTCGGGTGCAAACGGCGCCGCCAGTCGGCCCAGTGCACGCCTCCAACAGACGTTTGCGTCGGGATTTCTGAGGACCGTCCTCGGAAATCCCGACGCAAACGATGATTGGGAGTGTCAGACGGCGACGGCCTCTTCGACGCGGCCGTCGGCGTGGCGGGCGAACCGGCTGCCGGTGGCACCGTGTGTCGGGTCGTCGCGATCCCACGGCCAGCCGCCGAACTGCGTGCGGCGGTAGTCGGCGAACGCCTCGAGGATCTCGTCGTGGGTGTTCATCACGAACGGACCCTGCTGCGCCACCGGCTCGCCGATCGGACGCGCCTGCATCACGAGAACCTCGGTGTGTGCCGACGCCGTCAGGGTGACCGCCTGCTGCGCGTCGACCACGACGCCTGTCGAGTTGCCCACGGTCTCGCCCTCGCCGGCGGGATTGTGGATGGTGAGCCCATCACCGTCGAACACGTACAGGACGCGGACGCTGTCGTCGAACGCCGCGGTCGGCATCGTCCACGACGCGCCGGCATCGAGCACGACGTGCCACAGGGCGACGTCGGCCTCGGGACGCGACGCCCACGAACTCGGTGGCGGCGCCGGCGGTTCGTGGCCGGCGAGCGTGCCAGCGATCACGGTGATCTCGGCGGTGCGACCTTGCTTGTCGGTGACGACATGGCGCGGGATGTCCTGATCCCACAGCATCGTGAAGTGGGGCTCGACCATCTTGTCGGCGGCCGGCAGGTTGATCCAGATCTGGAACAACTCGGCCGTGTTCGGGCCGTCACGGTCGAGGAGCGGGAACATCTCGGCGTGCTGGATGCCCTTGCCGGCGGTCATCCACTGCACGTCGCCGCGGCCGTAGCGGGCGGCGGCACCCATCGAGTCGGCGTGGTCGATGAGGCCCTGACGGACGAACGTGATCGTCTCGAAGCCACGGTGCGGGTGGACGGGGAAGCCGGGCACGGTGCTGCCGTGGTACATGCGCCAGCCGTCGATGCCTTCGAAGTCGTTACCGATCGGCCGGCCGTCGAGCGGTGCGACCGGACCGAGGTCGGCGTTGCCCGCGGGGTAGTGGTCGAGATGGTGGACGCAGAACAGGAACGGATCGACGGTCGGCCACTGGAACCCCAGCGGGACGGTCTGGACGACGGGAGAACTCATACAGCAAGCTGTAGCAGAAATACTTGCGAACGCAACTAAACTACACATTGTGGGGAAGCTGAAACGATCGGTGCCTGACCCCGGGCGTTTCACCTACAACACGAAGCGCATGGCGGTGACGAGGGCGCCGGGGAGGCGGTTGCTGTTGGTGGAGCGCTCGACGTAGGTGGACGCGTCGAGGAGCACCTCGGCCTCGTCGGTGAGTCCCTCGAGCTTGTCGCCGAGCAGGTGGAACGCGGTGTCGTCGAAGCGCAGCACGTTGACCGGCGCCACGATCTCGCCCTCGTCGATCCAGAACGTCGCGAACCGTGTCATCCCCGTCGTCCGGCACGCGGCGCGATCGGAGAAGTTGGTGTACCACAGGTTGCCGACGAACAGGCCCGAGCCGAGAGCCTCGCTCACGTTCTCGGCCGACACGGTGCCGGGCGCCAACGCCAGCGATTCGGGGAACTCCCCGTCACCGGCGCCGTTCGTCGGCACGCCGTATTCCTGGGCCGACCGCGGGGAGACGAGCGTGTCGGCGTAACGCCCGTCGACGACGAGCGGCACCGAATCGGGGCGGATGAAGCCGGCCGATTGGAAGTTCGGTGCCACGCCGCCGGCGGTGTCCTCGGCGATCGAGACCATCGGCGACAGGGCCACGTCGTCGACGACCATTCGCAGCAGCGGCGTCTGGCGGGTCTCGTGGGCCCTCCGGCCGAACGCGCCGTAGTACGACATCAGCTGCACCAACTCCTCCATCGCCCGCGGCGCGAGGTAGGTGCGGTACTCGCCGGGCGTCAGGTTGATCGGCGCCCGGCCGAGCGCGGCGAGCTGGCGGGTCGACCAGTCGACCTTGCGCTCGAACAGCTCGTCGCTCCAGTCGAAACCGGCGTAGAGGTTCTTCGCCGCCTTGTCGGCCTCGAGGTAGAAGCACCAGTCGAGGTTGAACGTCGCGGTCTGGAACCAGTTGCGCTGGCCGAGGGAGTTGCCGAACCCGGCGAACGTGTCGCCGGCCGCGTAGATCCCGACGAGGTCGTGGCCACCGCCACCTCGTGCGGATGTCGCTCAGCGCCTCGGCCGGCTCGGGGATCGTCCCGCGTTCGATGCGCTCGGTCGACGTCGGGGTGTCGTTGTAGAGCAGGAACGGATCGTCGGCGACATGACGGCGTTGCTCGCGCAGCTGGGCGAGCAACGTGGCGATGCGGGCATCGTCGGTCGAGCGCTCGCCGGTGAGGGTGATGCCCCCGGCGACGTGGCGCCGTCCCTCGATGAGGTCGACGGTGAGGCGGCGTTGGTCGACCGAGCCGGCCTGCCGCACGTGGTTGTTGTTCAGTCGGATGAAGTCGGTCCGTTCGCCGCTGATGTTGGCGAGGAGCACCTCGTCGCCGACGAGCCCGGCCGTGGCGGCGGTGACCAGATCGTCGAAGTACGCCTGGTCGTCCTGGCGAACACCGTCCTGGGTCATGCTTCGCCTCCGAACACCTCGACGTCGCCGAACAGGCAGGCCGGCGAGGCGTGGCCCGTGCCGACCTGCTGGTTGAGCTCGCCCTTGCCGCAGTTCGGCGTGCCCATCACCTTGAACGTGGCGGCGTCGCCGACGCCGCGCAGGTTGCGCCAGAACGTGCGCGAGATCGCGCGATACCCGGGATTGCGGACCGTGCCGACGATCTCGCCGTCCTCGATGAGCTGCCCGTATTCGCAGCCGAACTGGAACTTGTTGCGGCTGTCGTCGATCGACCACGACGTGTTGGTCTGCAGGTACACGCCGTGCTCGACGGACGCCACCAGGTCGTCGAACGTCGACTCGCCCGGCTCGACGTTGAGGTTGGCCATGCGGTCGATCGGCGGGCGGTTCCAACCCGATGCCCGCGAGTTGGCGACACCGTCGAGTCCGGTGCGCTGCTGCGACACCGCGCCGCCGAGCCCACGCAGCAGGACGCCGTTCTCGATCAGGTGCTCGCGCGTCGCCGGCGTGCCGTCGTCGTCGTAGCCGTAGCTGGCGAGCTGACCGGGCACCGTCGGATCGAACGTGACGTTCAGCAGTTCGGAGCCGTACTGGAACGTGCCGAACATGTCGGCGGTGACGAAGCTCGTGCCGGCGTAGTTCCGCTCGTCGCCGAGAATGCGGTCGAGTTCGAGCGGGTGGCCGATCGACTCGTGGATCTGCAGCACCATCTGATCGGGGGCGAGGAGGAGGTCCATCGTGCCGCTCGGGCAGTTCGGCGCATCGAGGAGTTCGATCGCCTGGTTGGCGATGAGGGACGCCGAGTCACCGAAGCCGTGGCGGCCCAGGACCTCGGCGCCACCCTGGCCGCAGTACGCCCCTGCGCCGTAGGTGCGGGTCTGGGTGTTGGTGCCCTCGTTCGCCACCGCCCTCAGGCCGGGGTACACGAACCGGAAGCGTTGCTCGATCCGGCCACCGGCCGACGTCAGGAGCAACGTGTCGACCTCACGCTTCACGAGGGAGGCGTTCCAGTCGACGATTCGATCGTCGATGCCGAGCAGCCGCGACTGCTGGTGCAGCAGTTCGAGCCGGTCGTCGAGCGGCAGGGTCTCCCAGTCGACCTCGACCGGCGAGCGGTACTCGCCGGTGGCGTGCTCGGACGGCGGAGTGGTCGTCACCATCGTGCCGGCGGTGATCGAGGCCCAGTACCGGGCCCGTTCGACGGCCGCCGCAAGACCGGCGTCGCTCAGGTCGGCGGTGGCCGCGTAGCCGAGGCCACCGCCGTGCCAGATCGAGATCATCACACCGGTGTCGAACTCGGTGAAGATCGGATCCAGTTCGTTGCGCCTGACCCGCAGTTGCTCCGAACGCTCGTCGTGGAACCGCGCCGACGCGTAGTCGACATCGGACGGCAGCGCTCGCCGCAGACGATCCTCGATCGCCCGGGACTCGATCAGCAAGTCGGTCATCCCCCGAGGCTACGACGTCCACCTGTTGCGCGGGGTCAGGCACTTCGCGACAGGTTGTCCGCCCCGAGCAACCTGTCGCGTTGTGCCTGACCCCGCGCGACAGGTCAAGCGATCGGGGAGAGGCCGGCGGCGACGCGGCCGGTGAACTGGGTCTGCTTGGCCCGCGGCAGGGGGTGGAACATCGCGCCGTGGACGTCGCGGAACAGTCGCTCGAGATCGCTGCTGCGTGCGTAACCGGCACCGCCGGTGGTCTCGATCGCCAGCCGGACCGTGTCGATCACCGCCTCGACGGCGACGGTCTTGCGGCAGAGCGTGCGGCTGCCGTGCTGGTCGGTGTTGTCGAACCGGAGGTCGTCGGCCGACTCCAACATGGCCGCCACGACGTCGCTCGCGATCGTGTGGGCGTCGAGCATCTCGCCGAGCAGTTGGTGCACGTGCGGTTCGGTCCGGCCGACCGCGCGGCCGACGGCGATGTCGACGGCCGCATCGGCGATCCCGAGGTAGGCCGACATGATCAGCGGCAGCGCCGCGCCGAGGATGGCGTTCCACACCGGGTGCCAGACGTCGGCCGGCCGCATCAGCGAGACCGCGGCGTCGGGGACGAACACGTCGTCGAGCACCACGGTGTGCGAGCCGGTGGCGCGCAGGCCGAGCGTGTCCCACGTGAAGTCGATCGACACACCGTCGGCGGCCAACGGGATCGAGCAGTGCAGCACCTGCGGCCCGTCGGGGGCGTCGTCCCAACGGATGCTCGTGGCGAGCACGTTGCCGACCTCGCAGCCACTCGAGTTCGGCTTGCGGGCGCTCACCCGGTAGCCGCCGTCGACCCGCACGGCGGTGCCGTTCGACGACATCCAGTCCGACGCACCGGTGCTGACGAGCACGGCGGGACCGTCGACGACCTTGCGGAACACGGCCTCGGCATCCATCCCGTGGCGGTGGCGCCAGACCTGGAAGGCGACGAGATGCGAGTGCATCGACAAGGCGACGGCCGTCGACGGGTCGTGGAACGCGAGCTCGCGCAGGATCGCCCCCATCTCCGCGTAGGTGGCGCCGCCACCACCGAACTCGGTGGGAACGAGCGCACTGGTGATGCCGGCGTCGCGCAACCGGGTGAATGCGTCGGACGAGATGGTGCCGGCCGCGTCGTTGGCGCCGACGTCAGCCTCGAGATCGAGCCCGACGAGCCGGGCGAGTTCGGTCCAACTCCGTTCGGAGTTGGGAGCCGGTCGCCCGGCCGGGACTGGGGTTTCAATTTCGGTGATGGTCATGCGATCGAACGTACGGATGGCGTCGACGCCCCTCCAGTCCAAAATTTGGACTACATCCGCTGGAGCCCGCGCGGTACCGTCGTGACGGGAAGGAGCGTGTCGACATGGCGACCCATGGCTACGGCCAGTACTGCCCGATCTCGCGGGCGCTCGATCTGCTCGGCGAACGCTGGACGTTGATGATCGTGCGCGACATGTTGGTCGGCGCGACGCGGTTCAACGATCTCGCGCGTGGCCTGCCCGGCCTGTCGCGCAGCCTGCTCACACAACGCCTGCGGAGTCTCGAACGGGCGGGACTCGTGGTCCGAGTCGACGGGGAGTACCTCCTCACCGACTCGGGCCACGAACTGGAGCCGGTCGTGTTCGGCCTCGGCGCGTGGGGCGCCAAGTGGACCTTCGACGAACCGGACCCCGAGGAACTCGATGCCGAACTCCTGGTGTGGTGGATGCACACCGGCATCGACGCCTCGACGCTGCCCGGGGATCGGCACGTCTTCCATGTGCACTTCGACGACGACCGGCGGCGGTTCTGGATCGTCTGCGATCCGGCAGGGAATTCGGTCTGCATGTCCGACCCGGGTTTCGCCGTCGACCTCACCGTGCGGTCGGATCTGTCGACCCTCTATCAGGTGTGGCTCGGCCGATTGCCGCTGGCGGCCGCAGTGCGCGCCGGCCGGTTGACGTTCGACGGCCCGGCCAGTGTGCGTCGTGCGATGCCCGAGGTGCTGCGACTCAGCCCGGCGGCGCCGTTGGTGGTGGCGGCCGCCCGCTGACGCGGCGGTCGTCGGCGTCGGATCCCGTCGGCGCCTTGATCTGCGCGCCGCGGTCGGTAACAGTGGTCGCTACCGCGGGAGTATCCGATCGAACAGGAGGCACTTCGCATGACCGCCGTCGAAGGCACCACGCTCGCTCCGGCGTCCCACCTCAAGGGCTGGGACTCGCTGGAGTTCTACGTCGGCAACGCACGCGCCACGGCCGGGTTCCTGACCGCGGCCTTCGGGTTCCGCGTGACCGCCTACGCCGGCCCGGAAACCGGCCGCGACGACGTCGCCTCGTACCTGCTCGAACAGGGCGACATCCGCTTCGTCGTCACCGCCGGCCTGACCCCCGACTCGCCGATCTGGACCCACGTCCGCGAGCACGGTGATGGTGCCCAGGATCTGGCGTTCGTCGTCGACGACGCCACGGCGACGTACGAGGCGGCCCTCGCCCGCGGCGCCCGATCGGTGCGGGAACCGTACGAGTTGACCGACGACCAGGGCACGCTGCGCCTCGCCGCGATCGGCACGTACGGCGAGACCAAGCACACCTTCGTCGACCGCCGCGACTATCTCGGCTACTACTGCCCGGGCTACGTCACGACGGGGCTGCCGCCGGAACCGGCAGGATCGCCCGTCGGGCTCGAACGCATCGACCACGTCGTCGGCAACGTCGAGATCGGCAAGCTCGACGAGTGGGTGGCGTTCTACGAATCGCTCGGGTTCACCCAGCTGCGCCATTTCGACGAGCACCAGATCGCCACCGAGTACAGCGCCCTCCGTTCGACGGTGGTCACGAACGGCTCGGGCGTGACGATGCCGCTGAACGAGCCCGCCGTCGGGTTGAAGCGCAGCCAGATCCAGGAGTACCTCGACACGTACCGCGGCCCGGGCGTGCAGCACATCGCACTCGGCACGAGCGACATCGTGCGGGCGATCAGCAGCCTGCGCGGCCGCGGCGTGCGCTTCCTCGAGGCGAACGACGAGTACTTCCGCGACGTGCGCAGCCGGCTCAACCATCTGGAGGTGCCGTGGGGCGACATCGAGGGACTGGGCATCCTCGTCGACCACGAACCCGACGGCTACCTGCTGCAGCTGTTCACGGAGCCGATCACCGATCGCCCGACGGTGTTCATCGAGATCATCCAGCGCGGCGGGGCGACCGGCTTCGGCGAGGGCAACTTCAAGGCCCTGTTCGAGTCGATCGAGAAGGAGCAGGCGCGGCGCGGCAACCTCTGACGACGGGGATCCGTGGTCAGTGGTCGGCGAGGAGGCGGTCGATCGAGTCGTCGGTGGCGTCGGCGAGGAAGCCGCCGATCACGTCGTGCACGTGGGCCAGCGACTCGCCGGCGAACAACACGGGTTGGTAGTGGTCGATGTCGTAGTCGAGCGTCGCCATGTCGACGATGTCGATCGGTCGCAACTCGGCATGGTCGGCGAACCAGTCGAGTTCGCCCGGCGAGCTGAGCAGGCCCGTCCCGTACGCCTTCGGCTCGCCGTGCTCGATCACCACACCGAACTCGACGGTGAACCAGAACAGGTCACCGATCATCGCCCGCGACCGCTCCCGATCGAGCCGTCCGATGGCCGCACCGGCGAGCCGGTGGAGGTCGGCGATCTCGGGACAGGCGAGGCAGTTGCCGTGGCCCATCACCTCGTGGATCACGTCGGGCTCTGGCGTGTAGAGCGGCGAGCCTTCCCACCGCACGTACTGCGTCGACGGGAACGTCCGCCGTGCGAGCGCCCGGAAGAACTCGCCGCCGGGCAGGATGCCGTCGACGGCGCGGTAACCGAACCCGGTCAGTGGGCGGAGCCAGGCGTCGACATCGATCAGTTGCGGCACGTGGTCGGTCGGCAGGTCGAGCACCTCACGGGCCGCGAGTACGCCGGTCGCGGCGTGCTGGTCCCAGAGCGGATGGAGTGCGTCCGACACGGCCGACCACACCCCGTGTTCGACGTCGGTGTAGTCGATGACGACCGGCAGTTCGTCGATTCCCGCGGCGAGCGCGGCGAGTTCGTCGCGGCGCGCCCAGTAGGCCGGTGGCGGCTCGGCGGTCCGTTGCGTTGCGATGCTCGATGCCATGCCTCCAGGATTGCCCGATCGTGCCGTTCGCCTCGCTGATTCGACAAAGTCCGGATGATCAGATGCCAAAGTGCCATGTTTGGATACGATCATCTCGATGATCGAGCTGGATGACGTGGATCGGCGGATGATCGATCTGCTCCGCGCCGACGGCCGGATGACGGCACCGGCGCTCGCCGAGCGGATCGGCGTCGGCCGGGCGACGGCGTACCACCGCTTCGATCGGCTCGTCGACGACGGGGTGGTCGCCGGCTTCACCGCGCGGGTCGACCCGGCCGCGGTCGGCCTGACGGTGGCCGCCCTCGTGCTGATCAACGTCCGCCAGGGCCTCTGGCGCGACCTGCGCGAGCAGCTCCGCTCGCTCCCCGGGGTGGAGTGGCTCGGCGTGGCGACCGGCGAGTTCGACTTCATCGCGCTCGTCCGGGCGGATTCGCTCGCCCATCTCCGCGACGTGGCGCTCCACGAACTGCAGCAGATCGAAGGCGTGCGCGCCGCCGAGACGATCGTCCTGCTCGACGAGATCGACCAGCGCGACCGGCCGATCTGGTCTCGCTGAACGACGCCGAGCCCGAGCGGCCAGCCCGGCGCCGGCGCTCAGGCGGAGAGGCGGGTGGCGACGGTGGCGCTCATCTCCACCGCCAACTCGACGAAATGCTCCGTGGTGGGAGCGAGGGTGCGGCCGGCTCGCCAGGCGATCGAGATCTCGCGCTCGGGGATCGCCGGCATCAGGGGATGCAGGGCGATGCGCTTGTCCTCCGGCTCGGTGCACAGCATCGGCAGCACGGCCACGCCCATCCCGGCGCGCACCATCGCCGCCACCGCACCGTTGTCGTTGGTGCGGAACACGTAGGTGGGGTCGAGGCCGACCTTGCGGAGACCGGCCTCGTTGATGAGCTGGCACGAGCTCTCGTGCTGGCCGATCAGCGGCTCGTTGGCCAGGTCGGCGATCGGCACGTGCCCCGGTGGGAACTGCCCCGGCCGGGCGATGAGCACGAACGGATCGGTGAGCAGGTGACGCGACTCGAACTGTGGGTCGACGTCGCCGACGACGAAGCTCACGTCGAGTTCGCCGATGGCAAGACGCTCGGTCAGGTCGACGTCGATGTCACTCTCGAACACGGTGATGTCGAGATTGGGGTAGCGCGCCCGCATCGGCCCGACCAGCAGGGGCAGGATCGTCGCCGAGATGCTCTGGAACGTGCCGACGCGCAAGCGGCCCACGTCGCCGCTGCGGAAACGATCCAGTTCATCGCCGATCACGTCGAGTTGGGCGAGCAGGAGCCGGCCGTGTTCGAGGAGGTGGGCGCCGATCGGGGTGAGCTCGACCGGTCGCGGGCCGCCGGGTCGGTCGAACACCTTCTCGCCGACGATGCGTTCCAGCGACGCGATCTGCTGGCTCACGGCCGATTGCGTATAGCCCAACCGATCGGCCGCCTTGGCGAACGTGCCCTCCGACGCCACGGCGTCGAGGGCCACGAGATGGCGGATGTCGAGGTCGCGGAGGCCGGCCATGAGCAACAGGGTAGCTGATGCTCTTGAGCAGTAACAATCGCTAGCGTTGGATCTCCCGGACCCGTACCGTCGAAGTCATGGAACGGACAACCTCCCCCGCCATCCTCGACCGTTTCGCCGAGATCATCGAACGCGACGGCATCGAACACGTCCCGGCCGGCCTGCTCAACGAGCTGCTCGCTGCCGGCCGCGCCGTCTGCGCCAGCGCGGTGGCGATGGCGGTCGTCGTCGATCCCACCGAACCCGCCGTCGCCCGCGAGCGGGCCTTCGGGTTGTTGTCGATCCAGATCATCGGGCGTGCCGACCGCGCTCAGGTGCCGTGCAACCGCCAGCGAGCCGCGGCCGGTGCTGCGTCCGCCCCCGCCCGGTCAGTCGACCGGCGGAACCAGCGTCCAGCGCCCCTCGGCGCGGCCTGAGTCGACCGTCGCCTGCACGAACGCGGACTCCAATCCTCGTTTGTGTCCGGATTTCCGAGGCCCGTCTCTCCGAAATCCCGACGCAAACGAGTGCTGGACACGTGCTCGGCGTGCCGGCGGATCCGGGGTGGTGGTCAGAGCCGGATGGTGGTCAGACCGGTTTCGCGACGAAGACCGGGATGATGCGGTCGGTCTTCTGCTGGTATTCGGCGTAGGGGCTGAACACGGCGACGCCGCGCTCCCACCACGCCGCCCGCTCGTCGCCCTCGGCGATGTGGGTGACGAAGTCGTGCGGCTCGGGCCCGTCCTGGATCGTCACGAGCGGTTCGGCGACGAGGTTGTGGTACCAGCTCGGGTTCTGCGGGGCGCCGCCCATGGAAGCGACCAGGGCGTACTCGCCGTCGTGTTCCACGCGCATCAGGGCGAACTTGCGGAGCTTGCCCGACTGTGCCCCTTTCGTCGTGACGATGATCACGGGGATGCCGCTGTCGCGCAGCGTGTTGGCTTCCTTGCCGCCGGTGCGCTCGTAGGTCTCCACCTGCTCGCGGACCCAGTCGGCAGTGCTCGGTTCGTACTCTCCGGTCAAAGGCATACGGCTGATTTTACGCCATCGCTCCGCCAAGCACCGAGGGAGCGTCGGCGGCGGCCAGGGTACGATCGCGACGATGACGGTCGAGATGACGCCGGAACAAGCGCTGCTGCGCGTGATCCACTGCCTCGATCGGGCCCACGACAAGGGTTTCAAGGCCAAGGCGTTCGCTCGCGCCCTCGACGTCGTCCGCAGCACGCCGGCGGACGAGATCGCCGACCGGGCGACGACGCGACACGCTGACCGACCTCGACGGCATCGGGTCGTCGACGGCGGCGGTGATCACCCAGGCGCTCAACGGCGACGAGCCGACGTATCTGGCGAAGATCGAGGCCGAGTCGCAGGTGCCGATCACCGAGGCCGGCCAGGTCTACCGCGACGCGCTGAAGGGCGACTGCCACCTGCACTCCACGTGGAGCGACGGCGGGGCCCCGATCGAGGCGATGGCCGCGACGGCGATGGCGCTCGGCCACGAGTACATGGTGCAGACCGACCACTCCGCTCGCCTCACGATCGCCCACGGTCTCGACCGGCAGCGGCTGACCGAGCAGCTCGACCAGATCGCCTCGATCAACGCCGACATCGCGGCGGCCGGGCACGACTTCCGGATCCTGTCGGGTATGGAGGTCGACATCCTCGAGGACGGCGCGCTCGATCTCGCCGACGACATGTTGGCGCGACTCGACGTCGTGGTCGCCAGCGTGCACTCGAAACTGCGGATGGAGAAGGCGGAGATGACCGCAGCGGATGGTGCTCGCCGTCGCCTCCCCGCACGTCGACATCCTCGGGCACTGCACCGGTCGGATGATCGGCCGACGCCCGCCGAGCGAGTTCGACGCCGACTACGTCTTCGCGGCGTGCGCCCAGTTCGGCACGGCGGTGGAGATCAACTGCCGGCCGGAGCGCCTCGACCCGCCGCGGGAACTGCTCGACGTGGCCATCGAGTACGGCTGCTGGTTCTCGATCGACTCCGACGCGCACGCCACGGGCCAGCTCGAGTGGCAGCCGCACGGCTGCGACCGCGCCGCCGAGCGCGAGGTCCCCATCGAGCGGATCATCAACACGATGTCGGCCGACGACCTCCTCGCCTGGACCGCCGCCTGATCAAAGGCAGGGTGACGCTCAGGCTTGCGACATCAGCGCGCCGTAGGCGGCCATGAGGAGCCCGGCGCCGCGGGTGTCGCCGGTGGTGCCCTCGCCCATCTTGTTCATGACGTAGCTGAAGCTCATCTTCGAGTCGACGTCGATGATCGCCAGCGAGCCACCCCACCCACCCCAGAACGCCGTGCGCGGATTGGGAACGGGGAGCATCGGGCCGGGCAGGCCGTAGCCCATGCCGAGCACCACTTCGGCGCCGAGCACCAGGTCGACGCCGCGGATCTGCTCGTCGAAGATCCGCGCCACGCCCTCCTCCGACAGCAGGGTGACCCCACGGGCCGAGCCGCCGCACGCGGTCGGCGTGTGGCACAGCGCCACGGAGCGGGCATTGCCGTGACCGCCCGCCGCGGGAATCTCGGCGCGCCGCCACTCCTTCGTCGAGGAGTACTCGGCCACGAGCGGCGGATTCATCATCGTGCGCATGGCGATCGACGTCGGATCGAGATCGCCCGTGGCGGCCTCGGCCGTTGCCGCGACGGGTGGGATCACATGGGCGACCCGCGCGTCGTGTTCGGGCCCGGTGCCGATGTGGAAGTCGGCGCCGAGCGGCCCGGCCACCTCGTCGGCGAAGAACGTGCCGAGCGACCGGCCCGACACGCGCTTGACGATCTCACCGAGCAGGAATCCCTGGCTGATCGCGTGGTAGCCGGAGGCGCTACCCGGCTCCCACCACGGCGCCTGCGCGGCGTGGAGCGCGACGAGCTTGTCGTGGTCGAGCATGTCCTCCTTGGTCAGGGGCTCGTCCCAGCCGGACAGGCCGGCGGAATGGCTGAGCACGTGGCGGGTCGCGACGGATTCCTTGCCGTTCGCCGCGAATTCGGGCCAGTACGTGGCGATCGGTTCGTACAGGTCGAGTTCACCGCGGTCGGCGAGGATCAGGCAGCACAGCGCCGCCATCGTCTTGGTCGTCGACCAGACGTTGATGATCGTGTCCTCCTGCCAGTCGTCGCTCGACCGGAATCGAAGGTGGCGGTGCCGCCCCACAGATCGACGACCAACTCGCCGTCGATCGTGAGCGCGACCGACGCCCCGACGTCACCCTGTCCTCCTTCGTCGGACGCGCGGAAGTTCTGCTCGAACGCGTCGCGCACGGCTTCGAAACCCGGCGCGACGGTCCCTGTGATCGGTGTCATCCCCATGGGCGGCGACGGTACTCGGCCACCGCACTACAGTCTCGGATCGGCCGTCTCCTGGGGGTGCGGTCGACGGGAAACGACACACCTGGAACGAGGGGGACGATGGTCGACAAGTGGCTGGTCGAGACGGACCTGAGCGACGAATGGGACTTCTACACCCGGGCCAACGTGGGGGAGGTGTTCCCCGACCCGGTGGCTCCGCTGTCGTTCTTCTACTTCCAGCACGACGATCCCGAAGGCGGTCGGATCCTCGGTGGTTCGGAGATGGGATTCCGCAACGCCTACTACCGCATCGGGGTGATGACTCCGGACGAACTACCCGACGACCAATGTGTGTTCCTCGGGATCACCGGCGGCTACGCCTACCTCAACGCGAGCGCGCTGCGGATGCTCGGTCACCGCGCGCCGAACATGACCGCCAAGGACATCGACGACGCGTTCTTCGGAGATGCACCCGGTGTGCCGGAGTTCGTGGTGAAGCCCGGCTTCGACCGGCCGGATCTCACCGAGAAGATCGCCGAGACGTTCGGCTGGGTGCTCACCACGCCCAACCTGCCCGACGTGTTGGAACACGAGCGGTTGGTCGACGGGCTGCATTCGTCGCGCCCGGACCTCGCGGCCATGTCCGACGCCGAACTCATCGACCACGCCTTCCGCCTCGCCGACGCGCACTTCGAGATGCTGTTCGGCGAGCACATCTTCGTGACCTTCCTCGCCACGCTGCCGTTGGGGATCATCACGGCCGTGTGCAACGCCGTCGGCCAGCCCACGGCGGTGTTGAAACTGCTCGCCGGGCTCGGCGACGTCGAGTCGGCCGCGCCGTCGATGGCGATGTGGGACCTCGGCCGGATGGTCGTCGACTCGCCGTCGCTGACCGCCTCGTTCGACACCGGTTACCGGGGCCTCCACTCGCGCCTCCTCGATCGCTCGGACGATCCGGACGTTGCGGCGTTCCTCGAACGATTCGCCGACTTCACCTACCACTACGGCTGCCGCGGCCCGAACGAATGGGAGACCCGCTCGCCGACGTGGGAGACCGAGCCGGATCTGGCGCTGGCGGCGATCGACCGGATGCGACTGTCGGATCCGGCGGCGTCGCCACACGCCCACAATGCCGATCGGGCGGCCGAGCGAGAGGCGCTGGGCGACGAGATCGCGGCCATGCTCGACGGCGACCCGGACACGCAGGCGCAGTTCCGTGCCGCGCTGCACTCGGCGACCGTGTTCATGCCGGGCCGCGAGCGGACCAAGACGAACTGCGTGAAGCTGATCCACGAGTGGCGGGTGGCATTCCACGAGTTCGGCCGCCGCCGGGTGGCCGACGGCACGTTCAACCTCTACACCGACTTCGGCCTGCTCCGCCGCGACGAGTTGCGCGAGGCCGTTGTCGACCCGGGCAAGTTCACCGACGAACTGCGCAGGCGCGAGGCGTTGCTCCACGAGGTGGAAGCGCTGCAGGAACCGTTCCTGTTCGCCGGGGGACGGCCCGACATGTCGTCGTACCCGCGGCGCGATGCGGCCCAGATCACGCGGGTGGTCGAGGGGGAGTCGGTGCAGGGCATTCCCGGTTGTCCGGGCATCGCCAAGGGGATCGCTCGGGTCGTCACCGACTCGCACGACCCGACCGCGCTGGAACCGGGCGACATCCTGGTCGCGCCGATCACCGATCCTTCGTGGACACCGCTGTTCGTGCCCGCCGCTGGCGTGGTCGTCGACGTCGGCGCCCCGCTCAGCCACGCGATCATCGTCAGCCGCGAACTCGGGATCCCGTGCGTCGTCTCGGCCACCGACGCGACGAAGCGGATCCCTGACGGCGCACTGGTGGAGGTGAACGGGGACACAGGCGTGGTGACCGTGTTGTCGCTCCCGTAGGCTTGGATCCCTATGTCGAAGAAGACCAAGAGGAAAAAGGCCAAGATGCGCCGTTCGAAGGCGAATCACGGCAAGCGCCCCAACATGGGCCGCTGACGCACAGATCGATGAAACCGCCACCTCCCACACGTCGTGAGGTGGTGGCCGACACGCTGCACGGCGTCACCGTCGCCGACCCCTACCGGTGGTTGGAGGACGGCGACGATCCGGAGGTGCAGCAATGGGTGGCCGACCAGAATCGGTACACCCGTCAGGCGCTCGACGCCCGTCCCGACCGGGATGCGTGGCACGAGCGCCTCGTCGCGTTGATGGGACTGCCGGTCGTGATGTCGGCGGTCGTCCGCGGCGACCGGGTGTTCACCGCCGAACGGCTCGCCGGCGCCGATCAGTACGTGCTGGCACTGCGCTCGCTCGATGCGATCGCTTCGCAGGACTCGTCACCGGCCGTCCTCTTCGACCCGGCGCTGGGCGCGGCCGATGCGGCGGTGGCGATCGACTGGTTCGAGCCGTCGCCCGACGGCACGATGGTTGCGCTCGGAGTCAGCGAAGGAGGCACCGAGAACTCGACGTTGCAGGTGCTCGTGGTCGGCCCGGACGCGGGGGTGACCGTGCTCGACGACCGGATCCCGAACACCCGGGCGTGCAGCGTGGCGTGGGAGCCCGACGGTTCCGGCTTCCTCTACACCCGCTACCCGGAGGGCGACGAGTACCACCGCACCGTGTTCGCCCACCGACTCGGCGACGACCCGGCGGGCGACCCGGTCGTGTGGGCCGAGCACGTCACGGCCGAGACGTGGCCGTCGGTCGACCTCTCACCCGACGGCCGCTGGGTGCTGGTGCATGCGATGGTCGGCTGGAGCCGGCACGACGTCCACGTTCTCGACCGGCTCGCGCCCGACGCCGGGTGGCGCGACGTGATCGCCGGCGTCGAGGTGATGTCGACGTTCTCGTTCGACGCCGCGGGCACGGGTTTGATCGGCACGACCACCCTCGATGCCCCGAAGGGTCGGGTCGTCGCGCTACCACTCGACGGTGCGACCGATCCGGCCGACTGGACGACGATCGTGCCCGAACGCGATCGCGGTCCTCGGCGCGCTGACGGTCGCCGGTGACGAATTGCTGGTGGTCGCCACGTCGAACGCCGTCGATTCGGTGGAGCGGTGGTCGCCCGACGGAACGTTGCTCGGTGCGATCGGCGACCCGTCCGGGATCGGTGTGGCATCGGTCGTGTCGATGTCAGCCGACCGCACGACCGGCCGGGGCGTGGTCGTCACCGTCGGCTTCGACGCGCCGTTCCGCCTCTGGCCGTTCTCCCCGTCGTCGGTCCCGGAAAGCGGGAGGCACGACGGGAAGACCGCCGGGATCCCACCGCTCGCCGTCAGCCAGGTGACGTTCCCGTCGCTCGACGGGACCACGATCGGGATGTTCCTGATCCACCGCGCCGACGTCGAGCCGGGGCTCGACACCCCGACGATCCTCAACGGCTACGGCGGCTTCGCCATCGCCGAGACGCCGGTGTGGTCGCCGACGATCGCCGCGTGGTGTGAGCAGGGCGGGCTGTACGCGATCGCCGGTCTGCGCGGCGGGATCGAGCACGGCGAGGAGTGGCACGACGCCGGGCGCCGGGCGAACAAGCAGAACGTGTTCGACGACTTCCACGCCGCCGCCGACTGGTTGGTGGCGACCGGGCGGACGTCGCGCGAGCGGCTGGCGATCGACGGACGGTCGAACGGCGGGCTCCTGGTCGGTGCCGCCCTCACGCAACGGCCCGATCTGTGCGCCGCGGTGTCGTGCGGTGTGCCGCTGCTCGACATGATCCGGTTCCCGCAGTTCCTGATCGCCCGGCTGTGGACCGACGAATACGGCGACCCCGACATCGCCGACGAGTTCGCCTGGCTGCACGCGTACTCGCCGTACCACCACGTGGTCGAGGGCACGGCATACCCGGCGACGTTCCTCTGGACGGCCGAGGGCGACACCCGTGTCGATCCGCTCCACGCCCGCAAGATGGCCGCGCTGTTGCAGGAGGCGTCCGGTTCGATCGGTGATCGACCGGTCCTTCTCCACCAGGAGGGTCGTGCCGGTCACGGTGTCGGCAAGCCGGTGAGCAAGAAGGCCGACGAGCAGGCCGACGTGATGGCCTTCTTCACCTGGCAGCTGGGTATTTCGTGAGTGTGCGCGCGGAATGGATCACGATCGGCGGTGACGTCGAGGCGTGGCGTTCGATCGGCTTGACGGTGTCGCCCGACGGGGTCGTCCCGCTCCTCGGCACGTCGTTGCGAATCGTCTCACCGGACCACGGGCGCGGGGTGATCGGCTGGTCGCTCAGCGGGCCGCGGCCGAACATCCCGGCCTCCGTCCCGGAATCCGGGACCGACGACGGAGAGAACGCCGGGCCGGACGACGCGACACCGTCGATCGACGGACTCCGCACCGAGTGGATCGAGGCCGCGGGACCCATGTATGCCGCCCACCCGTCGGGTGCCTCGAGCCTCGACCACGTCGTGGTGCTGACTCCCGATCTCGAGCGGACGAGCGGGGCGATCGCCGAGGCGACCGGCTACGAGCTCCGCCGGATACGCGAGGTCGGCTCGATGCGGCAGGGCTTCCACCGCATCGGCGATCGGGGCGAGGGTGGGCTGATCGTGGAGCTCGTGGAGCGCCCCGACATCGAGCCGGGCCCGGCGGCGTTCTGGGGCATCGTGCTGATCGTCGACGACCTCGACGCAGCCTGCGACCTGATCGGCCCCGACCGGATCTCCCCGCCGAAGGATGCCGTGCAACCCGGCCGTCGGATCGCCACCGTCCGCTCCGACGCCGGCCTCGAGATCCCCGTCGCCCTCATGACCGGCTGACCCGTCGCTCGTCGACTGGGTCCGGCCGACGTGCTGTCACCGCGAACAGCGCGGCGCCCAGGAGGAGCATCCACGAACCGATGGCGACGGTCCGGCGTGCGCCGTCACCGCCACCGGTGCGCGGGAGCGTGCTGCCCGGAGGCGGTCCGACGACCGTCGTCGGTGGCGTCGGCGGCGCCGATTCGACGGGCGTCGTGCTCGTCGTGCTGGCCGCGATCGTCGTGGCGGGCTCGGTCGTGCCGGTGGTCGCCGGCGGCGTGGCTGGCGGTGTGATCGGCGGTGCGGTGACGACGACGGTGGCGGTCGGCAGGAAGTGAATCGTCTGGTCGACATCGAGGGGATCGTCGTGCTGCGCGATCACCCGTCCTGTCGACGCGAGGGTGAGTGTCTCGGTGACGACGGCGATCTGACCTCGCAGTCCGGAATCGCCTCGAACGTCGAACGTCACCGACTCGGTCCCGCACGGCGCGTCCGGAACGAACGTCGTCGTGCCGTCGACCGCACTCGCGTCGACAGCGTTCGGGCGGAGCACGCCGACGAGCGAGTACCCGGTGCCGGGGACCAGCCCGCAGTACGACACCCGGTCGACGATCGTGAAGGTCGAGTCGGCCTTCCCGTCGAGTTCGACGACGTGGTCGTCGTCGGCGACGTCGGTTGCCTCGGTGTCGATCGTCGCGACGGGCACCCGGTTGGTGTACGAGAACTCGACGACCGGGGCGCCCGCAGTGACTGGGTCGAACGGCACCGTGATCGGTCCTGGGTCGATGGTGCCGTCGGCCCACGGAGGTCGACCGGTCTCGCTGATCCGGTAGATGGCGGTGCCCGCATCGATCGCCGGAGTCCGGCCGCTCGCATCGGTGGTGAACGTCCCGAGCCGGGTCGGACCGATCGTCTCGGTTCCCTCCGCGACGACCTCGAACGTGAAGCCGGACATGTCGCGATCGCCCTGGACGATCGGGTCGTCGAGCACCTTGCGGACGACGAACCGCCCGGTGGCCGGAGGAGGTGGCGGTGATGGCGGCGGAGGCGGTGCGTACCCCTGGTGGATCGATGCCGACTGGGGCGTCGCGTTCCACGTCACCTGGCCCTGCACGCCGGTGCCCGAGTACAGCCGCACGTCGTCGGTCGGCGCCTGGGCGTGGAAGGCGAGCTCCCAGGTCGGGTCGGTGACCTCGACGACGAAGTGGGCGACGCCGTCGCGGTCGGCGACGTCGGCCGCGGCGGAATTCGTTCGGACCTCGAAGCGCGGGTCCGTGGTGAGCAGGGCGTTCATCTGCCAGACCGGCCACCCCGTGGCGGTCGCGGCGTTCCAGCGAGCGAGGTCGGCGGGCGTGTCGCCCGTGTTGTCGACGCGGGCGACGGTGCTGACCGACCGGTTGTCGCCGACCCCGACGGTCGACAGCTGGAGGATCGGTACGTACCCGACGCGGTGCCCGGTGCTGTCGGTCGCGTGCACCTCGAGGTGGGTAGGTGCCGGGTGCCGTCGGTGGGGAACCATCGGGTGTGGCCCACACCATCTGGAGTGAGAGGCCACCCACGGCGTGCTGCACGTCGGCCGTGTCGGCCAGGACCTGAGCGACGCGGTAGCCGTTGCTCAACGCGCTGAACTCGCCGCCCGAGCCGTCGACGACCGCCGTGTCGCGGGCGAGCTTGCGTCCCGCCGCCACGCCCGTCGGGCTCTGGTCCTCGAGGAACATGCGGACACCGAAGTTCACCGCGACCTGCCGACGCCGCGTGTACTCGCCGCCGCCGAACAGCGACGGGTGTTCCCATTCGCCGGTCGTCGCGTTGTAGCTGCCGGTGTCGTCGATGCCGTACGGCACCACGCGATCGCCGCCGAAGGTCGCCATCAGCGCGCCGGCTCGGGCCATCTCGTCGGCATCCCACATGGCGGGGTCGGCCTGGGCGGCCACGGTGCCCTCGCCGTCGACGTCCTCCATCACGCAGTAGCCGACGCCCATCGAGTTGTTCGGGCCCGCGGGCACTCCCCAGAGCGATCCGTAATGGGCGCCGACGAACGCGAACGGGCCGCCGTTCTCCGCGGCGCCGGTGCCGGGCCACGACGCGATCGTCGGCGACGGCGCAATCGAGCCGCCGAACCCGTTGCGCGCGGTGCCGGCAGCTCCGTGACTGAACCCGCCCGCCGGCGGTGGGAGCGCCTGCGTCGGCGCCGTGATCGCCACCAACACGGCCGCGCCGGCTCCGATCGCCCACAGCCACCATCGCTGCGCCTGCCGTCGTCGTCTCGTACCCATGCCCGAGGGTGGGCACGACGACCCGCCACCCGGAACCTGTTACGTGGGGTCAGGCACTTCGCGACAAGTCGCCTCTGACCCGCAACCTGTTACGAAGTGCCTGACCCCACCGCGACAGGTTGGTCGATGCCTCGGAGATCGGCGTGGGCAGCTTGCTGGTCGAGGAACCACTGGTAGGTGGTGCGGATGCCGGTGTCGAGGTCGATCGACGGTGCCCAGCCGAGGTTGCGGAGCTTGCGTGACGTCGAGCACCTTGCGCGGCGTGCCGTCGGGCTTGGACGTGTCGAACCGCAAGCACGGCGTCGGGGCAGACGATGTCGCGCACCTTCTCGGCGAGGTCACGGATCGGCAGGTCGATGCCGGTGCCGACGTTGATGTGGCTCTCGTCGCTGTAGTGCTCCATCAGGAACAGACACGCGTCGGCGAGGTCGTCGACGTGGAGGAACTCGCGCATCGGAGCACCGGTGCCCCAGATCTCGACGTCCTTCGTGTCCGCGGTGCGGGCGTCGTGGAACTTGCGGATCAGCGCCGGCAGGACGTGGCTCGAGGTGAGGTCGAAGTTGTCGTTCGGGCCGTACAGGTTGGTCGGCATGGCGGAGATGAAGTCGCAGCCGTACTGCTTGCGGTAGGCCTGGCAGAGCTTGATGCCGGAGATCTTGGCGATCGCGTAGGCCTCGTTGGTCGGCTCCAGCATGCCCGTGAGGAGCTGGTCCTCGGTGATCGGCTGGGTGGCCTCGCGGGGATAGATGCACGACGACCCGAGGTACAGCAGCTTGGTGACGTCGTACTCCTTGGCGGCGTGGACGACGGTGCCGTGGATCATCATGTTGTCGTAGATGAACTCGGCGGGGCGGGTGCTGTTCGCCAGGATCCCGCCGACCGTGCCCGCCACCAGATAGACGTACTCCGGCCGGTTCGCCTTGAACCAGTGCGACACCTCGGACTGGTCGCGCAGGTCGAGGTGCTGGCGGGTGGCGGTGAGGATGTTCGTGAACCCGCGCTCCCGCAGCCGCTTGACGACCGCCGAGCCGACCAGGCCGGCGTGGCCCGCCACGTAGATCGGCGCATCGAGATCGACCCGGACTGGCAGTGCGGAGGAACTCATGTCGCAACTCTACGTGCCTCGGCGCTGCCACCGTCCGGCACGGTCGGGTGCGCGGGTCGCCCGGTCGGCGCCGCGGCGACCTCGTTGGTTACCGTCGATCGGATGGCTGAGGACACACGGCAACCGATCCGCTACGACGTCGACGGGAAGGTCGGGATCGTCACGATCGACCGGCCCGAGAAGCGCAACGCCATGACCTACGCGATGCTCGGCGAGTTCATCGAGACCGTCGGCCGCGCCGACGCCGATGACCGAACGGTGGCGATCGTGATCACCGGTGTGCCGGGTGCGTTCTGCGCCGGGACCGACCTCGCCGACCTGGCCACAGTTCCCGGCGAAAATCGTGGCCTGCGCGGTTCGGCGGCCGCGGAGGAACGTCATCACTGGTGGCCGATCGCCCAGTCGCGCAAGCCGACGATCGGTGCGATCGACGGTCCCGCCGTCGGGATGGGTGCCGAGTTCACGTCACAGTGCGACATCCGCCTCGCCAGCCCCGAACGCCCGGTTCGCCTGGAACTTCGTCCATCGCGGGCTGGTGCCCGACACCGGTGCCGGCACGTGGCTACTGCCGCGCATCGTCGGCCTGCAGCAGGCACTGCGGTTGGTCTACACCGGCGCGATGATCGACAGCGACGAGGCACTCAGGCTCGGCTACGTGGTCGACGTGGTCCCGAGCGACGACCTCTTGCCGGCCGCGATCGCCCTCGCTGCTCAGATCGGTGCGGGGTCGCCGCACAGCCTCGGACTGATCAAGTCGCTCGTGTACGACGGCCTGACCGCGCCGATCGGCGAGCACATGGAACGCCACACCGCCGCGCTCGCGGCGTGCTTCAAGAGCGACGACCACCGCGAAGGCGTCGCCTCCTTCCTCGAACGCCGCCCCGCCAACTTCACCGGCACCTGAGTTCGGTTCGTTTGGGGTCGGGGCCGAACGAACGGTTCGTTTGGGGCGGGGCCGAACGAACGGTTCGTTTGGGGTCGGGGCCGGAACGAACCGGGTTCAGCGGAAGTCGAGGCCTTCGAAGTCGCCCGACTCGCGCCAGGCCTTGATGTAGTTGAAGTAGGCCACTGGGCCGTCGGGATACCCGAGGCCGAGCGCCGCCTGGGAGATCTCGCCGCCCTCGTTGTTGTAGTAGCCGGGCGTGCACGTCGGGTCGGCGCCGAACGATCGTCCGCCGGCGCGCAGCATCTCCACCCAGTCGTTCTCGGCCTCGGCGGTGACCTCGACCTCCTCCGCGCCGATCGCCTCGGCGTGGGCGACGATCGCCGCGATCGTCGAGCCCGACTCGGTCAGGTTGTGCGGCACGTTGGAGATGAGGTTCGCGCCCTGCGCGGGGCTGACGATGAACGCGTTGGGGAAGTTGAAGGCGTGGATGCCGTGCAGCGATCGCATCCCGTCGGCCCAGTGCTCGGACAGGCGGATGCCATCACGCCCCACCGGGTCGAACCCGGTCCGCCGTTCGAGCGGCGTGCCCACCTCGAACCCGGAGGCATAGATGAGGCAGTCGAGTTCGAAGTGGTGGCCACCGACCCACACGCCGGTCTCGTCGATCCGCTCGACCCCCTTGCCATCGGTGTCGACGAGGTGCACGTTCGGGTTGTTGTAGGCGAGCAGGTACTCGTCGTGGAAGCACGGCCGCTTGCACAGCTGGCGGTACCAGGGCTTGAGCGCGTCGGCCGTGTTCGGGTCGGCGATGATCTCGTCGACGCGGAGGCGGATCTCCTCCATCTTCTCGTCGTCGCTGTCGTGGTACGCCCGCAGGAAACCCTCGGGGGTGAAGTCGCCATTGGCAACCGCCTTGTCGCGGATGCGCTGGGAGATGTCGGTCCAACCGTCCTGCACCAAGTCTTCGTCGGCGAACCCGCCCGTCTGGAGCGTGGTGAAGTTCATCAGCCACTCCTCCTGCCAGCCGGGCTCGAGCGTGGCGAACCAGTCGGGGTCGATCGGATGGTTGTTGCGGATGTCGATCGACGACGGCGTGCGCTGGAACACGAACAGCTCGCCAGCGGTGCGGGCGAGGTGGGGGATGCACTGGACCGACGTCGCGCCGGTCCCGATGATCCCCACGCGCTTGTCGCCGAGCCGGTCGAGCGGAGCGCCGTTCGGATCGCCGCCGGTGTAGCCGTAGTCCCACCGGCTCGTGTGGAAGCTGTGGCCGGCGAACGTCTCGATTCCCGGGATGCCGGGAAGCTTCGGCCGGTGCAGCGGGCCTGTGCCCATGCCGAGGTACTTGGCGCGCATCTCGTCGCCGCGGTCGGTGCGGATGATCCAGCGGTGGATGTCGGCGTCCCACTCGGCGGCGGTGACCTCGGTCGACAGACAGGCGTCGTCGTAGAGGTCGAAGTGCTCGGCGATGCGCTGGCAGTGTTCGAGGATCTCGGGAGCATGCGTGTACTTCTCGGTCGGCATGTGGCCGGTCTCCTCGAGCAGCGGGAGGTAGATGAACGCCGCCGTGTCGCACTGCGCGCCCGGGTAGCGGTTCCAGTACCAGTTGCCGCCGACGTCGCCGCCCTTGTCGATGATCCGCACGTCGTCGATGCCGGCCTGCTTCAGCCGTGCTCCGGTGACGAGCCCGGCGAATCCGCCGCCGATGAACGCGACGGTCACCTCGTCGCACAACGGGTCGCGTTCGACGCGTTCGGTGTAGATGTCGTCGAGGTAGTGGGCGAATTGTCCGATCGGTTGGACGTACTGTGCGTTCCCGTCGGCGCGCAATCGCTTGGCCCGTTCCTCGGCGTACTTGGCCCGCAGCGCGTCCCGGTCGATCGTGGTGTCCATGCCGCAAACAATGTCATCCGCGGCAGCGGCACGGCGGGTCCGGACCAACCGTCCGAGCCTCTGCTCGTGCGGAGTGCGGGCATCGAGAACAATGGGGCCATGACCGTCCGCTTCCACCCGGCCGTCGCCCATCTCGCCGACTTCGCGCTGTCGTTGCCCGAAGCGTGGGCCGACTCGCCGTGGGGTGACGCGGTGGTCAAGGTCGGCAAGAAGATCTTCGTGTTCGCCAGCGGCCCCGACGCCGAACAGCCGGGGATCACGGTCAAGCTGCCCGAGTCGCACGACCACGCGCTGTCGTTCCCCGAGTCCGTCCTGCCCGGATACGGGCTCGGCAAGCATGGCTGGATCACCGTCTACGTCGATCACGTGCCGCCCGAGGAGCGGGAGGTACTCGAGGACTTCGTCGAGGAGAGCTACCGGACGGTCGCCACGAAGACCCTCGTCAAACGCCTCGACGCGGAACGCGCTGCGGACTCCGGCTGACCACCTGCGAATCTGTCCCCGTGAGCAGCATCATCGTCTCGGGCCTCGAGTACGCGCCGCCCGGGCGCGACTCGTTGTTCTTCGACGTGAGCTTCACCGTCGGGCCGGGGGACCGGGCCGTGCTCGTGGGCGTGAACGGCATCGGCAAGAGCACGATCCTGCGCATCCTCTCGGGCGAGCTCGCAACCCGACGAGGGTGAGTTCGCACTCGGCGGCACGGTCCTCACGATGGCGCAGGACGCGGGCATGGCTGCCCCCGACGCGACGCTGCGGGAGATGCTGATCGAGGTGGCTCCCCCTGCCCTCCGCGCCGCTGGTCGCGCGCTCGTCGCGGCCGAAGCCGCCCTGGCGGGAACCTCGCTCGACCCGGAGCCGGGGATGGCGTACGCGGAAGCGCTGACCACGTGGGGCGATCTCGGCGGGTACGAGCTGGAGGCGCAATGGGCCTCGGCGGTGCAGCGCGTCGTGAAGTCGCCGGTCGACGACGTGTCGACTCGACGGGTCGGCGAGTTGTCGGGTGGCGAGCGCAAGCGGCTCGTGCTCGATCTCGTGCTCAACTCGGGTGCCGACGTCCTCCTGCTCGACGAGCCCGACAACTACCTCGACATCCCCACCCGGTGGTGGTTGGAGGATCAGCTCCGGCAGACGAAGTCGACCGTGCTGATGGTGAGCCACGACCGCGCCGTGCTCGACGCGGTGGCCACGAAGGTCATCGCCATCGAAGGGTCGGGGGCGTGGGTGCACGGCGGCTCGTTCGCCACGTTCCCGCAGGCCCGCGCCGAACGCCAGGAGCGGCTCGGCGACGCGCTGGCAGCGGTGGAACGACGAGGAGCGACGTCTCTTTCGCCACATGAAGATCATGAAGCAGCGTGCTGCGGTGAACTTCAAGAACGCCTCGAAGGCCAACGCCGCCGAGACGCGCTGGGAGAAGTTCGTCGCGGCCGGCCCGCCGCCGCCGCCGGTGCCCGATCAGCAGATCAACGTCGGGTTGCGCGGCGCCGACTCCGCTCGACGCGTCGTGCAGATGATCGACGTGACGATCGACGACCTCTTCTTCCCGTTCAGCGACGAGATCTACTTCGGTGAGCGGGTCGGCCTGGTCGGTCCGAACGGCACCGGCAAGACGCACCTGATGAACGCGCTCGCCGGTGTGGGTCGTTTCGACGGGACGATCAACTACGGCCCGCGGACGTCGGTCGGGATGTTCACGCAGGTGAACGACCGTCCCGAGTTCCGCGGCCGCACCTGCCTCGAGGTGCTGGAACCGCTGGCCCACACGTTCGAGCGGTCGATGGCCGCGCTCGGCCGGTACGGCCTGGCCGACGCCGCTCGGCAGGAGCACCAGACCCTGTCCGGTGGCCAGAAGGCGCGGCTCGAGATCCTCACGCTCGAGCTGGCGGGCCACAACGTGCTCCTGCTCGACGAGCCGACCGACAACCTCGACGTCGACTCCGCCGTCGCCCTCGAGCAGGCCCTCGACCGCTTCGTCGGCACCGTCATCGCGGTGAGCCACGACCGGACCTTCCTGCGCCAACTCGACCGGTTCCTGATGATCAGCGACGACGGCGACGTGATCAGCCTGCCCGACTTCGAGCTCGCCGTCACCGCTCTGGCCGACCCGACCGCCGCCGGCTCCCTCCGCCTGGCGAAGGTGTTGACCTGAACCTGTCGCGAAGTGCCTGACCCCACGCAACAACTTCTACGCTCCGGGGCATGGCGACGCCGACACGATGGGTGACCGAGACCAAGGCGGGGCACAGCGAGTGGTACATCGAGCGGTTCCGGAAGCTCGAAGCCGACGGTGCCGACCTCGCCGGCGAGGGGCGGCTGGTCGATGCGATGGTGCGCCGCAACGCCCGCATCCTCGACGCCGGTTGCGGCCCCGGGCGGACCGGTGCGTACCTCCACCAGGTCGGTCACGATGTCGTGGGTGTCGACGCCGACCCGAAGCTGATCGCCGCCGCCGAGGCGGATCACCCGGGCCCGCGGTGGCTCACCGCCGATCTGAGTGAACTCGACCTCCCGTCGATGGGCGAGCCCGATCCGTTCGACGCGATCGTCCTCGCCGGCAACGTGATGGTGTTCATCGCGCCCGGCACCGAGGTCGACGTGTTGCGCCGCTGCGCCGCCCATCTCACCGACGACGGCTTCATCGTCACCGGCTTCCACACGAACCGCGACCTCGCCCTCGCCGACTTCGATCAGGCGATCGTCGATGCCGGCCTGCGCGTCGAGCACCGCTTCGCCACGTGGGACCTCCGCGCCTGGCACCCCGACGCCGACTTCGCCGTGTCGGTCCTCCGCGCTCCGTAGCCGGCCCGCGCGCCACCGGACCCGACCCCGGCGCGCGCCAGGTTGCGCCATGCTGGGGGCATGACTGACGAGTATTCGATGACCGACGAGAAGGCCGTGTTGCAGCGCTATCTCACCACGGCCCGCGATGCCCTGCTGTGGAAACTCGACGGGCTGAGCGAGTACGACATCCGGCGGCCGATGACGCCGACGGCCACCAATCTGCTCGGCCTGGTGAAGCACGTGGCGAGCGTGGCCGACGGCTACTTCGGTGAGGTGTTCGGCCGGCCGAGCGGTGAACCGGCGCCGTGGTTCGAGGACGACGCCGAACCGAATGCCGACATGTGGGCGACCGTCGACGAGTCGCGCGACGACATCGTGGACTTGCACCACCGGTGCTGGGCCCGCGTCGACGCGACGATCGAGGAGCTCGACCTCGACGCGGTCGGCCACGTCGACTGGTGGAGCGACGAGCACAGCCACCCGACGCTCCACACGATCCTCGTCCACATGATCGCCGAGACGCATCGCCACGCCGGCCAGGCCGACATCATCCGTGAAATGATCGACGGCGCGGTGGGTCTGCGCGAGAGCGTCTCCAACCTGCCCGAGGAGGATGACGCGTGGTGGGCCGACTACTTGGCGCGTGTCGAAGCGGCGGCCGCTGAGGCGTCGTCGTAGTTCACGAGTGGACGATTTCGAGGGTCCGTCCCGTGAACGATCCGAGACGTGCGGCCGACTCCACGATCAGAGCACGCTCCTCGGTGCCCAACGACGTGGCCAGACCAATCGTGACGACGACGCGTCCACCCGTGACCTCCTTGCGCTTCCACCAGCCGACGTCGTGACGGTCGCAGACGACCACCCCGCCGCCCGCCTCGGCGAACGAGTGGGGCCGGTCGCCGCGGGGATGGCCACCGGCGCGCGGGAAGTTGGTCGACGGATAGCTCAGGTACTGCTCGTCGAACATGGGCAGGAGGAGCGCCCGTGGCGCGTCCGGGCGTGGTTCGGGACGGTCGGGCCCGGACCACAGCGTCGATTCGCCGAGGGTCCGTGCGGTCAACGACCCCTCCGCCGCCAGTTCGGTGAGTGCCGACCGGATCTCGGTCAGCGTCAGCGTCGTCCATCGGCGTAGGTCGTTCTCGCTCGCCGGACCGTGGCCGACGAAGAAGCGCCGCGTGAGCTCCCGCACCATGTCCGGTCGGTCGAGGGCGGGTGAGGATGGCGCGACGTCGTCGACCAAGCCGTAGGTGTGCGTCGTGCCGCGCATCGGGCCGGAACAAACCAGTGCCCGCAGTTCCGCCAGCATCAGCAGGTGCCCCACCTGCTCGCCCGAACTCGGCAGGCCGGCCTCGGCGAAGTGGGCGGCGAGCTCGGGGCGGGTCATCCATCGTCGACCGGCGAGTTCGGAGACGAGGAGCGCGTGCGCCCGCTCGGTCGCGGTCGACGTCAGCTCCAGTTGGCGATGACGCGCCGCCATCTTGGACTCGACCTTGGGAGACGTGAGCGCCAGTAGCCAGCGGAGGTCCTCCGGCGCGACGAAATGCCACGTCGGGCGCAGCACGTGCGTGCGCACGATCGCACCGGCGTCGAGCTCGGCCCGGATTGCCTGGTCGGTCAGACCGGTGCGAAGGGCGATCGAGTAACGAGCCAGCGGAGCGTCCTGACACTGGACGCCCGTCAGCAGGCGAACGACATCGATGGCCCGCTCCATCGGCGACGAGGTCAGTCGCTGGGTCGCCAGGCGTTCGGCGAGCACCCTGTCATGCTCGAGTTGGTCCACGGTCGACTCGGACATCGCCCGTGACGGTACCGCTCCGACTGCGACAGGGTTCGTGGAGGGGATCGCGAACGGGCGTCCGAACTACCGTGGCGAGGTGCTCATCGACGAGTTCGTCACGGGCGCCCGACCGACGGCGGAACGGCCCGATCGGATGGTGCTCTGCTTCGGTGAGCCGGCGCTGAGCACTCGCGGCCGCATCGTCCGGGTGACGGGCAATGCCGGTCGTCTGCTCGCCGGGCTGGTCGCGCGTCCACCAGGAGCAACGCTCGATCAGCTGATCGAGGTCGTGTGGCCAGGCGATCCTCCGAAGAGCGCCCGGTCCGCTCTGCACGTCCACCTGAGCCGGCTGCGGCGGGAGCTCCAAGCGGTCGTTGACGGGCCCACTGTCGAGCGTGAGGGGGCGACCTACCGCCTCGACCTCAACGGATGGACCGTGGATGTCGACCTGTTCCGCGAGCTGCGGCGGAAGGCCGCCACGGCGCCCGCCTCCACGGTCGCCGGGCTGTTGGCCGATGCCCTGCGCCTGGCCCACAGCCCGGCATTCGTGGTCGACGGCGAATCGGTCGCGTCCTCGGCGACCTATCAGCTGGTTGCGGCGCGCCTCGACGTGGAGGAGGAGTTCGTCGATGCGCTGCTCGACATCGGGCGCCACGCCGACGCGGAGCGTGCGGCGATCGAGTTGGTGGATGCGGAGCCATTTCGTGAGCGGCGGTGGGCGCTGTTGATGCGGGCTGAGGCGATGCAGGGCCGACGTCGTGACGCGCTGGCGACCTTCCAGCGAGCTCGTCGGCGGCTCGTCGACGAACTGGGCCTGGAGCCCGGCGACGACCTCCAGCAGACGCAACGGTTCGTGTTGTCGGGCGACACGATGGCGCTGCAGTCCGCGGATCCGTTGCCCGGCTTCGAGTTCGATCGCGAGCCGCTCTCGTTCGGCATGCTCGTCGGTCGCGACGAGTCCGTCGAACGTGTGGAGCAGGCGCTCGCCCGACGCTTGCCAGTGGTCGTGACGGGCGCCCCCGGCGCCGGCAAGACGCGACTCGCCACCGAGATCGCCCGTCGGAGGCGGTTACAGGACCAGGAGGTGGCGTGGATCGACCTGCCCAACATGGAGTTCCGAACGGGTTGGTTCGAGACCGAGATCGAGCGATGGAGCAGGCGGCATCCGGGTGGCTTGGTGGTCATCGACAACGCCGAGTCGAACATCGAGGCCGCGGTCGAAGCAGTCGGTGTCGTCCGCCGGGTGGCGCTCGACGTCGGGGTGATCGTGACGTGTCGTTTCCCACCGCCGATCGACGCAGTCGTCGAACGACTGGGTGCGCTCGGACTGCCGGATGGGAGGAGCGACGACGCCATCGAGTCGGCGAACGCGGTGCGTCTGCTGCGCGAGCTGCTCGCGTCTCGCGCACCACAGGCGATGGTGGGATCTGAGTTGGCTGCCGATCTGGTCGAGCGGGTGAGCGGGTTGCCGCTCGGCATCCGGCTCGTCGCGGA
Source organism: Ilumatobacteraceae bacterium (assembly GCA_963752815.1). GTDB lineage: Bacteria > Actinomycetota > Acidimicrobiia > Acidimicrobiales > Ilumatobacteraceae > Sva-07. The sequence goes on from CAVVZI010000021.1 coordinate 131,357, forward strand.
CCTGGCGCGATCGGTACCGCCCTGGCAGATGCTCGACCGAACTGCTTCCACGCTGCGGTCCGCGATCGAGCCGGCGTTCGCGGCCACGCTCAGCGAGGTCACGGACACGGCGCGCGCCGTTCTCGCGGCGCTGTCGGTCGTGCCGGGTCGCCTCGACTCGGGGCTGATCGGCGCACTGGCAGGATGCGACGGGGTCGATTCCGCCGTCGAGGAGCTCTGCGAGCACGGATTGCTGCAATTCGACGATCAACGTCCCGACGCTCCGTACACGCTGCTCGAACCGTTGCGCGACGTCGCGACCGGGCTGCTGGACGAGGCGGCCAGGGTGGCGGTGCTCGACCGGCTCGTCGGCGAATGCGTGCGACGTGCCGACGCCGCGACGCTCTTGCGGCAGGACGACGCGCGCCCGTTTCCGATCCAGGTCCAGTTGGCGCGTGAACTGCCCTGGCATCACCAGGCGATCGGCCACCTGGCGCGCACCGGCCGGAGCGAGCCGGCCCTGATGATTGCGACCGGGCTCGAGTTGCCGCTGTACGGGCTCGGATGGTGGACGTCGAACACCGCCGTGCAGGATGCCGCGTTGGCGATTCCAGGCGAGGCGTCGTCGCTGCGTGCCCGCGTGCATGCCGCCCGAGGCCGGCCGGGTCTGCTCCACCAGCTCGATGCGTCGCACCTGGGTCTGGCGGTCGAGATCGCGCGTGACGTCGGGGACGCCGCGGCGGAGGGCAGGGCGTTGTCGATGCTCGGAATCAAGTGCTGGTGGGACGGCGCTTACGCGGACGCGCTCGCTCATTTCGACGCGGCGCTCGAGGCCGCGTCCAGGGGGCGCGATCGGTTCGTCGAGTGGGAGGCACGGAGGTACGCAGGCGTGACGATGATCGTCTCGGGCCGTCTCGAGGAGGGCTTCGCCGCCCAGCTCGAAGTTCTGGAGAGCGTGCGGGCGACCCGCGGCGCGGACTTGCTCGTGCCCCACGTGCAGATGTACCTCGGACACTGTCGCCGGCACGTCGGTGACGTCGACGCGGCGGTCGCCAACCTCGAGGCGGCGCGGGAGGCGTACGAACGCACGACGAATACGGCCTCGTTGATCCACATCTACGGTGCCCTCGCCGAGCTGGCAACCGATCGTGGGGACCTCGACGTCGGCCTGCGGATGGCCGGGCGGGGACTCGAACTGTCGTCGATCGGTGGGCTGCGAACGTACGAGCCGTGGCTGCTGTGCACGATCGCGAGGGTCCACGCACACGCCGGAGATGAAATGGCCGCCCGTCACTCGGCGGCTGCCGCGATCGCCTCGCTCGAGCAGGGCTGGGAGGGCGAAACGCATCGCGTCGCCGTCGAACTGGCATCGGTGGCGACGCTGCTGGGCGATGATCGGTCGGCGGCCCGGTTGATCGGGCTCGCCGACGCGGTGGAGGACCGTCGGGATCTCCCGTTCGTCTCGCCGGCCGAGTCGCAGCGCGCGTCGGCGGTACGGACGAGGGTACGGTGCCGACGGTGGCCTCGCCGAGGTGCTCACGGTCGGCGCCACGTCGACGATCGGCGAGGCGTCGTCCAGGCTGATCGCGCCCGCACTCGCGGGCTGACCGCCCGATCCACGCGTTCCGTCCCGTTCTCGGTCGCCTTTGGTCAGCCTTTGCTGCCGATCCGTACGGTGCGCTGTGCGGCGGCCGCGCCGCTCTGAGACGGGACGAACGGGTGGCGAGAATGCGGGACCTTGCGTCGGACGGGACAATGGTCGATCCCGTGTCTGCGCCACGAGCGGCCGCCGCACGATCACCTGGCGTGGGCGGCGCCAGGTGGAGGACTCCGCTCGATCTCACGGGCTACGTCGATCTCGGCGGCCACGACAGTGCACAGGTGTTCACCCCTGCGCTGGCAACCGACGGCGAGCCCCGCCTCCAACCGGGCGAGACCGTGGTGACGAGGTTCGACACGATCGGCGCGGGCATCCGGTCCGGGCGGTCCCCGGTCCGCCACGCCGGCGGGTCGATGGAGGTGATGGACGGTCGATGCTTCGTCACGACCACCCGGTTGGTGTTCGTGTGTCACCGCTGGCAGCTCGGTGGCGACCTGAGTTCGGCCCGGAGCTTCTTCGACGGAGTGATCGATGATCCGAGCGACGACGCGCGTGAGCGGACTGGCCGGCCGCTCGCACTCGGTCCCCGGTTGCTGGTGGGACAGGTCCGGTGGCCGTGGCTCGCCGGCGTGGTCTCGGCGCGAGCGTCCGGACGCTCCGATGGCCTGGTCGAGATGCGCTGTGTGCAGGCCGAACCCGCTCGCGACACGAGCGTCTTCCTGTCGCTGGTGCCCGACCCTCACGTCGATGTCGACGATGTCGTGCGCTCGATCGTCGACGCGGCCCGCGAAGATCGTTTGGGTTATCGGGATCTCGGTCCCGACGAGCTGGGCGAACCCAGCATCGCGGTCGTGCCGTCCGACGCTTCCCGCTGGACCACGATCCCGTTGCCCGGTGCCTACGACCGCAGAGCCTCGACCGCCGCCAACGGCGGGCGTTCGGCCGTCGCCCTCGCTCCCTGGCGACACCAACTCGTCGACCACCTCACCGCTTGACGTCGCCCGGTCGAGTTCGACGTCGAGCGGATCAGACGGTGAGCCAGACCGCCTCGTCGGGGCCGACCGTGCGCGCGGACGGATCGCCGGACGTCACGAGCACGGTGGCGTCCTCGGGGACCGGGTACGGATCGGACCCGAAGTTGACGATGCACCGGAATCCCGGCTCGCGGGTGAACGACAACACGTCGGCCGGCACGTCGTCGTCCCAGGTGAGGGTGCCGTCGCCGAGGGCGGGGTTGCGCCGCCGCTCGGCGAGCGCGGCACGGTACAGCTCGAGGTGGCTCGCCGGATCGTCGTCCTGCGCCGCGGCGGTCACCGCCGCCCAGCGAGCGGGCTGCGGGAGCCACGGCGGCGCGTCGGCCGACCCGAAGCCGAACGGCGCCTCGCTGCCCTCCCACGGAATGGGGACCCGGCAGCCGTCGCGGCCGCGGGACGTGTGGTTCGAGCGCTCCCAGATGGGGTCCTGCAGGACGTCGTCGGGGAGGTCCTCGACTTCGTCGAGGCCGAGTTCGTCACCCTGATAGATGTACGCGCCACCGGGCAGGGCGAGTTCCAGCAGGGCCGCGGCGCGGGCGCGCCGACGGCCGAGCACCAGATCGGTCACGCCATCGGGCACCTTGCCGACCCCGGCGAACGACGTCATGTCCATCCCATCGGGAGTGAATCGGGCACCGGTGATCTGCCGCCCGTATCGGGTGGCCACTCGGATCGTGTCGTGATTGGCGAGCACCCACGTGGCCGGTGCGCCGACCGCGCCCGACGCGCCGAGGGTGAGGTCGATCACGTTGCGTTGTGATTCGGCGGTCCACTCGCACATCGTTGCGTCGAAGTTGAAGGTGGTGTGGAGTTCGTCCGGCCGCACGTACTTCGCGAGTTCGGCGGCCGGCGTGACCCACGCCTCCGACACGAAGACTCTCGCGCCCAGGTCGGTGTCGGCGTAGGAGTCGGCCACTTTGCGCCAGCGGCGGAGGATGTCGTGGACGTGCGGTTGGTTCATGTACGGCGTGCCCGTGAGGGTGGTGGCCAGCGGCTTCCCGTCGGCGTCGACGTCGAGGTCCGGCAAGCCGGTCGCCTTGGCCATCGAGTTGGCGACGTCGATGCGGAAGCCGTCGATGCCGCGGTCGAACCAGAATCGCAGGATCGAGTCGAACTCCTCGACGACCTCCGGGTTCTCCCAGTTCCAGTCGGGCTGCTCGGGGGCGAAGAGGTGGAGGTACCACTGGCCGGGCGTCCCGTCGGGATCGATCGTGCGGTCCCAGGCGCGGCCGCCGAACATCCCCGGCCAGTTGTTCGGCGGCTCCTCGCCGCCAGGACCGACGCCGTCGCGGAAGATGAACCGCTCGCGTTCAGGCGACCCGGGTTCCGCCGCGAGTGCCGCTCGGAACCAGGGGTGCTGGTCGCTGCAGTGGTTCGGCACGAGGTCGATCAGCACGCGCAGGCCGAGGTCGTGGGCGGCGGCGACGAACCGGTCGGCGTCGGCGAGCGTGCCGAAGTCGGGGTGGATGTCGCGGTAGTCGGCGACGTCGTACCCGCCGTCGGCGAGCGGCGATCGGTACCACGGGCTCACCCAGATGGCTTCGACGCCGAGCCGGGCGAGATACGCCAGCCGGTCGATGATGCCGGACACGTCGCCGGTCCCGTCACCGTCCGCGTCGGCGAACGACCGTGGATACACCTGATAGACGACGGCGCTGCGCCACCAGTTGGGATCATCGGAGAGCGTCACGCCGCCACGATAGAGAACGCCGGTGTGCCAGACGTGCCAGGCGATCCGTCGCCGCCACGAACGCACCTCGACCGATGGAATTCACCGGGCGGGCAGGACTCGAGGCTGCGTAGCGGGGCCCGATTCGTCGATCAGGGTGACCCCGTCGGTGGAGGTGACGTGGAGGCGTTGCAGCTCGTCGACGACGATCGGTTGCGGTCGGACCGCGAGCGTGTATCCACCCGCGAGCGGCAGCGTTCCTGCCAGCTCGTAGGTGACGGTGACCGACTCGCCCGGTGGGATCACGACGGACCCTGATCCGACGAGCCAGCCCGCCTCGGTGCCAACGTCGAATTCGAACGGCGCCGGTTCGGCCGCTCCCTCCGAGCCGGTGCCGGTGCTCGCGCTGACGGTCGCCGACTTGATCGGCAGCGCGCTGTACAGCGACAGCAGGGTGCGATTCGTGCCCGGGTCGTCGTCGGTGACATCGCCGATCACGCTGGCGGGCAGGCCACTCGGCGGAGCGGTGTTCGTGAGCGTGACGGTCGCCGTCGCCGTCACCTCGCCGGTGTCGATGTCGACCGTGGCGTCGTAGTCGAGTTCGCGCTGCAGGTACACGTCGAGCCGGTTGCCGCCGGCGTTGTTCAACACGACTGCAACGCCGTCGCCGCCTGCGAGGTCGGGCAGCTCACCGGACAGGTGGATCGCCTCGAGCAGCGCCTGCGCCTCGTCGTCGCGCGCCCAACCGACCAGGCGACCCTGCGCGGCGAGCGGCGACAGGCTGTCGGCCAGCACGGTCGGACTCGGGAGCGCGCCGCCGAGCAATTGTTCGGCGGTCGCCTGCGACACCGCGGCGAGCAGGTCGACGCGGTCCACGGCGTCATCGATCTGGTACTGGTCGACCAACAGGAAGTCGGCCACGTTGGTCCCGTCGAGCTCGGTCGCCGAACCCTCGACGGTGATCGGACCCATCAGGCCGAGGAATGCCTGCAGGACGTAGGGATCCATCGCGAACACGCCGTCGATCTCGTCGCCGCCGCTCTGCGGGAACAACTGGGCGATCACATCGCCCGTCGAGGGGAACTGCGGCGAGACCGTCACGTTCGACCACGGCTCGGCCTCGGTGCCGCCGTTCGGACCGCTCGTGAAGCCGAACTCGCCCCACAGGTCGAGCCACTCCTGCGGCCCGTCGAGCGTCCGGCCGGTGCCCGTGGTCGTGCCGCCGTGGTCGAGGTCGGCCGTGGTGCCGAAGTCGGCCAGCGCCAGGCGGCCGTCGTTGGCGGTCAGCTCGGCCCAGTTGCCCATGAAGCCGCCCAGGCCGCGGGTCTCCGCCGGCGTGGTGAAGGCGATGAAGTAGCGCCGTTCGCCGTCGGCACCCAGCATCGCGGGGGCGACCTGCACCGCCGTCACGATGTTGTCGAGCCTCGGCTTCGCGTCGTCGACGTCGTCATCGAGGTCGGCGAGGCGGTCCTGCAGCGGGGCGATGAGCCACGGCGACGCGACCTCGTCGAGCGTGGTGTCGAGGTCGTCGATCGCCGTCTGCACGTCGAGGAACGGCTGCTCGACGGATTCGATCGCGGCGATGTCGATCTGCCCGTTGACGAGCCGGAGTTGATCGGGATCGATCACGGCGAGTGCGTCGCTCGCCGCCCTCGACGCGGCGGCCGCGGTGGCGGCGAGTTCCACGGCTGCCTCGCGGTGCTGGGCGACGATCGGCACGACCTGCGCCGGCTTCGACCATGACTGCGTGAGCGCGTCGGTCGCTCGATCGAAGCTGTCCGCCGCCTGCTCGAACTCGTTCGCCGCGCGCTGGTAGTCGCCGTCGTTCATGTGATCGATGCCCGCGCGCGCCGACTCACTTCCGTCGTTCAGGTCGCCCGCGCCCATCGCGGCGGCGAGAGCGAACCCGACGACGGCGATGACGGCGACCACACCTCCGGCGGCGAGGCCGAGCAGGACCCACCGCCCCGTCCGGCGGGAACGGCCCCGCAGCCCGAGCGCGAGCACAGCGGCGGCGCACCCGATCCCGATGATCGCCGAGAGGCCGAGCATCCGGTCCAATTCCGAGCGGATGAGCACGTTGAGCGCCACACCCGTCACCGCCGCTCGGGCGACCGGATGATCGCGCCGCCCGATCGCTGCCCAGAGCGCCACCGCGAACGCCGCGAGCCCGATGATCAGCCACACGATCGATCCGGCGATCGCCGCGGACACGCCGGCGATCGCCGCGACCGCCCACCACGGAGCGGTGGCCGACGCCCAGGTGACGAGCCCGACCGACAGGACGATCAACACCGCGTCCGTCGGCCTCGAGCCCGTGGGGGACGCGTCGCTCAGCGCAGCCGCGAGTCCGGCCGCGGCCGCCGCCACGAGCGTGGCCGGCTCGTCGAACCGGCTCTCCCGTCCGGGCTCGTTGCGCCAGGGACCCGTCGTGCTGCCCCGCCCCATCGGCGAGCGACGCTATCCGCCTCCCGAGCGTCGGTGGTTTCGCCCGTTGTGGGTCCCGGAAGCCGGGACTGTCGACGGGTCGAACGTCAGGCGTCGTCGGAGTCGCCGTCGAGGTACTGCCGGCCGTCGGGGCAGGTGTCGGCGAGCGGGCACCAGCGGCACGACGAACCAGGTCGCCGGACCGGGGCGCGGCCCTCGTACTCCAGCTCGATGATCGCGTTGATGCCGTCGAGCGTCCGGCGGATGGCCGACCGCAACAGCCGCTCGCTCACGTCCTCCGACTGCGCTTCGGACGCATCGAGGTAGAACGTCGCCAGCTTGCGTGGTGGCACGTCGCGGGCCAGCGTTTCGATCAGCGCGTAGAACCCGAGGTCCTGGCGGTGGCGGGCGTTGGGGCGTCCCGTCTTGAGGTCGATGATCACCTTGCGGCTCTCGTCTCCGGAGGGCCGTCCGATCATCAGGTCGACCCGCGCCCGCAGGAGGATCGGTCCGTCGAGCGGCCACTGCGCGGCGGCCTCGGTGACCGGGTTCGAACGGCGATCGAGCGGCGGGAAGCTCTCCACGAACTTCGTGACTCGCTCGACCGACATCCCCCGCAGATCGGCCTCGTCGGCGGGCCCGAGCGCCGCCATCCAGATGCCGATGCCGCGGTCCTCGTCGACCAGCCGGGCCATCGCTTCGTCGACGAGTTCGGTCGGCGACGGCTCACCTCGCCACGACAGCATCAGTTGGATCGCCCGGTGCGCCACCTGGCCCTTCGCGGTGGCGGGCTTCCACTCGAACTCGTCGGGCGCGAGGTGGTGCTCTTCGCAGTCGAGGGCCGATCCGATGCGGTGTTTGGTGACGAAGATGTCCTGGCTCGGCTCGAGTCGCTCGGCGAACTCGTCGAGCGCGACGCGCATCTCGGTGCGGATGTCGGCGACGAGGTCTCGGTCGAACACGAGCGCATCGCCCGACCGGCGCAGCGCGTCGAGCGTCCGGCGTTGCAGGGGAGTGAGGGGTTCCGCCACATCGCTCACACGGTCGACTGTACCGAGGGGCTGTCACGGTGGCCGGCGATCGACCTCGTTCGATCGACTCGGTCGATAACGTCGGGCGGTCCGTGAGCCGCCACGCCATTCTCAACACCGTGCTGGGCATCGTCGCCACGGCTCTCGTCGCCGCGCTGATCTACCTGCAGGTGAACGACGACACCGCACCGCCGGCGACGACCACCATCGCCACCACGACGACGAGCACGACACTGCCGCCGACGACGACCGATCCGCCGACGACGCTGCCGCCGACCACCACCGAGCCGCCGACGACATTGCCGCCGACGACCGAGGCGCCCACGACGCTGCCGCCGACCACGTTGCCGCCCGCTGATCGGGCGGTGGTTCCGGTGGTGGTGACGTCGGCCGGTCTCAGCGGCGATCGGGTCGGCCCGGCGATCTATCTCCTGTCACTCGCTGGATGGACCAACATCCGCGGCGTCAACGGCCTGGTCGAACTCCCGTTGACGACCATCTTCTACGCCGACGGCTTCCAGAACTCGGCGGAGCAGATGGCGCTCGACATGGCGCTACCGGTCACCCAGATCGCCCCGCTTCCGAGCGCTCCTCCGGTGGCCGGACTCGGCGACGCCGCCCTGCTCGTGTACTTCGGCAACGCCTGAAGACGCTCGGCCGGCGGCTGTCGTACCCCGTCGTCAAGATGGGTGGGGTATGGAACCGGCCACCACGATCGACTTCGCCACTGCCGCCCGCGCGCTGACCCGCGAGGCTCGGGGGCGAGGGCTGGTCGCGCCGAGCTATCGGTGCCCGCCGCGTCTCGTCGGTGTCGACCGGTCGATCCGCCGCCGACCGTCAGCGGGTGCGGTGGTGGCGGTGCGTGTCAGCGGCCGCCCACTCGCGGCGATGCTCGCCGACATGATCGAAGGGGTCGTCGCCGCGAACCGGTTGATCGCGCCCCACGCCGACCGGCTACGGGCCGAACTCTGGGCGGCGATGAGCGCGGCCTTCACCGCCGATCAGTTGGCGTCGCATGCGGCCTGAACCCGGTCGCGCGTCAGAATCACGCGTAGGCGACGGGCCGCGCGCCTTTCACGCTCGTGCGGAACAGCTCGCGACGCTGGCCCGTGTAGTCATTGATCGCGAGGTGCTGGACGGCCCGGTTGTCCCAGATCGCGAGCATCCCGTTCGCCCACCGCAGTCGACACGTCAGGTTCGGGTGTGTCGAGTGCTGCACGAGGCGACCGAGCAGGTCCTTGTCGGCGTCCGGGTCGACGTCGTCGAGGCGCAGTGTGTACACGCTGTTGACGTAGAGCGCGGGCCGCCCGGTGTTCGGGTGGGCGATCACGACGGGATGCACCTGGGTGGCGAACGCCTCGTCCGACGCCTCGATCTCCATCGAACTCTTGTCGGCCGTCGAGTCGAGGTAACCACCGGTGCCGTAGGCGAACCCGGCCGAGTGCGTCGCCGTCATGCCGATCAGCCGATCCTGCAACGCTGCCGGCAGCGTGTCGAACGCCGTCTGCTGGTTCGCCCACACCGTGTCGCCCCCGAACGCCGGCACGTCGTGCGCATGGAGCAGCGTGTACGACGGCGGCTCCGGCAGGTACGACAGGTCGGTGTGCCAGGCGTTGGCGAAGTTCAGCTCGTCGTGCGGTTCCTTGATCACCCGGATCACGTACGGCCGGCCGTCGACGGGCTTGACGTACGGCGTGATGTCGCGCCCGCCGAGCTCATCGGTCGCCCGCTCGAGCTGATCGAGGTCGAGGAACTGATCGGGCAGGGCCACCACGAGATGCTCGTCGAGCAGCGCGGTCAGCTCGGCCGTCTGTTCCGGCGTCTGCGGCCTCGTCAGGTCGACACCGCGCACGATCGCCCCGCACGTCCCGGCGATCCGTTCGACCTGCCAACCCATCGCGTCGATCGTACGCCGCGCCGCGCTGCCGTCGTTCGTCGGACTCCACTCGTTCTGTCCGTCCTGAGTCCCGGAAGCCGGGACCGACGACGGGACGATCGGCAGCGGACGGTGGTGCGTCGTCAGGTGGGGCGGTACGCGGCGAGGAAGCGGTCGACGGTGCGGTCGACGAAGCCGGCGTCGATCGGGACCGAGCCCGAGAGTTGCGCGAAGAACAGCGGACCCGACCAGGACCGTCGTTGCCTCGGGATCGTCGGCGTCGGGGGAGAGGAGCCCCTCGGCAACACCTCGGGCGATCAGCGTGCCGAGCACCTCGTTCTGACGTTCACCCAGGCGCTTCTCGAGGTCGGCGATCCCGTGCGCGTGCGTCTTCAACGACATCAGCGCCGGGAGCACCCGGGCCCATTCGGGGTCGTTGAAGATCGCCGCCATCCGGTGGGCGATCTCGCGCAGGCCGGCCTCGACTCCCAGGCTCGGGTCGGGCGGAGCGAGATCGGGTGCGCAGACCTCCATCACGTCGAGCAGCACGTCGTCGCGCGACGCCCAGTGCCGGTAGATCGTCGACTTGGCGACACCCGAGCGGGCGACGATGGCGTCGATCGTCACCGCCGACGGTCCGCCCTCGACGAGCAATCTCGGTCGCCGCGCGAGATCACGGCGGCACGGCTGCGGGCGACGCGCGGATCGAGGCAGAGCTCGTGTTCGTCGACGACCGCCGATTGACCGCCCAATTCCACCTGTGACGACTGTCGCACACAAGAGAGCGTAAACGTCGGTGTCAAGTTCTCCATGAACAGTACGATACCGTTTCGTATCACAAACCCACCAGAAGGGTGTCCCGTATGGCCACGACAACTCACCACATCGAACACGTCGATCACATTCCGGCCGAGGACCTGATCACCGACCCGAAACGTCAGCGTTGGATCCTCATCGCGATGATCGTGTCGCTGGTGGCGGTCATCTCGTCGGTCTCGGGCCTCAACGTCGCCCAACAGGACCTGGCCCTCGACCTCGGCGCCTCGCAGAGCCAGCTCCTGTGGGTCATCAACGGATACACGATCGCCCTCGCCGCGCTGCTCCTGCCGATCGGCGCGATCGGCGACCGGTGGGGCCGCAAGCACATCCTGCTCGCCGGCCTCACCGTGTTCGCTCTCGCCAACGTCGGCGCCGCGCTCTCGACGACGGTGGAGATGCTGTTGATCGCCCGAGTGATCGCCGGCATCGGTGCGGCGATGATCATGCCGGTCACCCTGTCGATCATCACCTCGACCTTCCCGGAGGAAGACCGGGCCCGGGCGATCGGCATCTGGTCCGGCTTCGCCGGTGCCGGTGGCATCCTCGGCCTGTTCGTCTCGTCGTTCATGATCGACTACTTCACCTGGCCGTGGCTCTTCGCCATGCCGATCACCTTCGCCGTGGTGGGCCTGGCGCTCAGCCTGCGCTACGTCGTCAACACCCGTGAGGATCACGGCGGCCGGTTCGACGTCTTCGGTTCGTTCCTGTCGGCCACTCGCCATCGGCGCCATCGTCCTCGGGATCCACGAAGGCCCCGAGGCCGGTTGGACCAGCCCGCTGGCGGCCACCGGCATCCTCGTCAGCGTGGTCTCGTTCGCCGTCTTCATCTGGCACGAGCTGCGCATCGAGCACCCGTTGTTCGACATCCGGTTGTTCCGCAACCGCTCGCTCGCCGCAGGCTCGCTCAACCTGTTCCTCGTCTTCGCCGTGATGTTCGGCATCTTCCTGGTGCTGATCCAGTTCCTCCAGGCGGTGCTCGGGTTCTCGGCGCTGAAGGCATCGGCCGGGTTGCTGCCGATGGCGGCGATGATGATGCCCCTGTCGTCGGTCGCCCCGACGCTCGCCAAGAAGTTCGGCACCACCCGGGTGCTGATCACCGGTTCGCTGATCTTCGGCCTCGGCCTCGTGATGCTCGCGACGATGGTGTCGGTCGAAGGCGGGTACCTGTCGCTCCTGCCGGGTCTGATGGTGTTCGGCGTCGGCGTCGGCCTCCTGATGAGCCCGTCGACCGCGGCGATCACCGAGGCGCTGCCGGCCGAGAAGCAGGGCGTCGCGTCGGCGCTGAACGACACGGTGCGTGAACTCGGCGGTGCCCTCGGCATCGCCCTGCTCGGGTCGCTCATCAACTCGGGCTACCGCTCGAGCGTGTCGTCGGCCACCGAGGGTCTGTCGCCCGAACTGGCCCACCAGGTCGAAGACGGCATCGGCTCGGCGCTGGCCGCCGGACCGAAGTTGGGCGCCGACGGGCCCGCGATCCTCGACGCCGCTCGTGAAGCGCTCGTCGAGGGTTGGCAGCACGCGATGTGGTTCGGCGTGGGCCTGGCCGCCATCGGCTTGGTCTTCCTGATCGTGCGTGGACCCCGCGACAACGACACGGACACCGACGACAACGCCGACGCCGACCTTCACGTCGGCGACCTCGAACCCGCCAACGCCTGACCTTCGCCAGGTCAGCCCCGACGAAGTGTGAGCTCTCGATGCGGATATCCGCATCGAGAGCTCACACTTCTCGTGTCTCTGGGGTCGAAGTACGGCTGGCCTTCGTGCCGGCGGTTGATGCTGCGGTTCGGCTGGCCCGGCGATGCAGCCGACCGGTCCGCTCGGCCCATGCCTCGAACACGAGGGTGAAACCGGGCGGCACCGACGCGAGCAGCGCGAGCACGAGCGTCTTGCTTCCCCAGCGCAGGCGCTTCGCGGCGAACAGCGTGACCACGAAATACACGAGCACGACCACGCCGTGGATCATCCCGAAGATCTGCACGCCGGCCTCCGACCCGCTCCCGATGTGCTTGACGGCCATTCCGACGAGCAGACCGAGCCACGTGATCGCCTCGGCGATGGCGGCGAACCGGAACCACCGTGCCTCCCTCGGCAGCTCACGATTCGAGTTGCCGTCCGGCCGGGTCGGCACTCGCCACAGGATCCAGACGATGCCGACTGCGCCGGCGGCGAGGATGATCGTGCGGAGGATCCAACCGCTGGTGGCGAGGAACGCGCTCAGCGAACACACGACCGCGATCGACGAGATCGCCGCGGTCTTCGCGGAGCGTGGCATGCCGAGCCCCGATCGATAGTCCCGAACCATCGGACCGATACCGGGCCGATCGAGGACCCATTGTTCGAATCGTGGGCTCGACTTCGAGAAGCACCAGGCGGCGACGATGAAGAAGACGGTCGTCGGCAGGCCCGGAACGACGATGCCGATGGTGCCGACCGCGACGGCGACCCACCCGAACGCGAACCACATCCCGCGGGTCAGACGTCCGGACATCGGATGGCAGGTTACGGGGCGGCCGCAGGGACTCCGCGCCGGCGGGACACGTAGTCTCTGACCGTCTCTGGACGCACCGCCCGGGTGGCGAAACTGGCAGACGCGGGGGGCTTAAACCCCCCTGGATCGCGAGATCCATGCGGGTTCGATCCCCGCCCCGGGCACCATCACTGACCATGACGATCGTTGTGGCCACACGTTGCCGACCACCTCCGGCAAACCCTTGAGCCCGCCGCACATGAAGAGGCCGAAGTTTCTCTTGCTCACGTATTCATCATACGATATGTTGAATGGCGAGGATCGATCGATGAGGAGTTCGGGGACATCGATGGCGGTCCGCTTCACAACCTGATTCGGGGGGAAACATGTTCAATCGCCATGCTGTTCGGTTCGCACTCGTCGCCGGCCTTGTGCTCGCGGCTTCGGCGTGCGGCTCCGACGACGACTCATCGTCCGACGGCACGACCGCTCCTGCGGCGACCGAGGCCGTCACCACCGCAGCCGGCCGACAGCCAGCCGACACTGCGGCCGCCGACACTGCGGCCGCCGGCACCGAGCCGGCGACCGAGGGGACCGACTCAGGTTCGGGCCAACAGGTCGCGGAGACGTCCGGTGACGGATGCACGTTCGATCAATACGCCGGTGGGGTCGACGAGGTCGACCTTGCCAGCGCGACGATCGGGTTCGCCCAGTCCGAGCGTGAGGCGAACCCGTTCCGCATCGCCGAGACCCAGTCGATCCGTGACGAGGCCGAAGCACGCGGCATCGATCTCATCGTCACGAACGCCGAGTCGGACCTCAACAAGGAGATCTCCGACATCCAGGGAATGGTCGACCAGGGCGTCGACGCGCTGATCATCTCGCCCTTGAACAGCGAGGGCCTCGACCCCGCACTCGACTACGCCAAGGAAAAGGGCGTGCCGATCATGACGATCGATCGATTGCTCACGACCAAGACGGCGTGCGAGGACTACATCGGATGGGTCGGCTCCGACTTCGTGGAACAGGGTCGTCGTGCGGCCGATGCGATGGTCAGGGAGACCGGCGGCGAGGGCAAGCTCGCCATCCTGCTCGGAGCACCTGGCGTGAACGTCACGACGGATCGCAACGACGGGTTCCTCGAACGTCTCGAGGAACTCGACACCAACATCGAGATCGTTGCCCAACAAGCGGCGAACTACGAGCGGGCCATGGGTCAGACGGTCACTGAACAGCTGATCGCCAACGACCCGGACATCACCGCGATCTACGCCCACAACGACGAAATGGCGCTCGGCGCCGTCGCGGCGCTGCAGGCTGCCGGGAAGGCACCGGGCGACGTCAAGATCATCACGATCGACGGAACGCAGGGAGCCGTGCAGGGAATCATCGACGGATGGGTGGCTGGCGTCATCGAGTCGAATCCCCGGTTCGGGCCGCTCGCCTTCCAGGCCTTGGAGGACTTCTACAGCGGCGCCGGCGTTCCCGAGGTGACGATCATCTCCGACAAGGAGTACACCAAGGACAACGCCGAGGCCGAGCTGGCCAACGCCTACTGAGCGATCCGTGGGACAGCCGGGCCGGCTGTCCCACGACTTCGCTCGGCGGATCGAACGACCACACTCACACCCATGGAGCCAGTACTCACGGCCGACGGAGTTTCGAAGCGCTTCGGCGGTGTCACCGCGCTCGACGACGTCGCACTCGACCTGTTTCCCGGAGAAGTCCACGCACTCGTCGGCGAGAACGGCGCCGGCAAGTCCACCCTCATCAAGGTCCTGACCGGCGCCTACCACGCCGACGAGGGTCAGATCACCTATCTCGGCGAACCGGTCTCACTGTCTTCCCCGCGCGACGCCTGGGACATCGGCATCAGCACGACGTTCCAGGAGATCACGCTCGTGCCGTTGATGTCGGTGGCGCGGAACCTCTACCTGGGCAACGAACCGCGAGGCCGGTGGGGGCTCCTCGCCGTCGACCAGATGAACCACGCGGCGGCCGCACTGTTGCACCGCTACGGCATCGACATCGACGTCCGCCGCCCCGTGCGGTCGTTCGGTGCGGGTGTCCAACAGATGATCGCGATCGTGCGTGCGGTGTCGACCGATGCGCGGGTGGTCATCCTCGACGAGCCGACGGCCTCGCTCGAGCCGCGGGAGATCGCGCGTGTCTTCGATGTCATCGGTCGCCTGAAGGCGGCAGGGGTGGCGCTGCTGTTCGTCAGCCACAACCTCGACGAGGTCTTCGCCATCTCGGACCGCATCACGATCCTTCGTGACGGTCGACGCGCCCGCACGAGCCCGATCGCGGCGACGAGCAAGCTCGAGGTCATCGCGACGATGCTCGGCCGAGACATCGCGGAGGTTCGGGCCGAGGGTCTCACCAGCTTCGATCGGCGGCAGCGGATCGGCGACGAGGTCCTGCTCGAAGCGTCGGGGCTCGACCGTCGGCACCAGTTGCACGACGTGAGCCTGAACGTGCATCCGGGTGACGTGCTCGGCCTCGCCGGCCTGCTCGGCTCCGGCCGGTCGGAAACGGTCAAGGCGATCTTCGGCACCCAACGTGTCGATGGCGGACGCGTCGCCGTCGCCGGCCGACGGGTGCGCACGGGATCGCCACGCGCCTCGCTCGCCGCCGGGACCGTGCTGCTCCCCGAGGATCGCAAGGCCGAAGGCATCGTCCCGACGATGTCGGTGCGGGACAACATCGCCCTGATGGCCATGCCGCGGGTCAGCCGGTTCGGATTCGTTTCCCGCCGCCGCGTCGACCGCCTCGTCAACGAGTTCATCGCCCGACTCGGCATCAAGACGTCCGGTGGTCGCCAGAACATCGGCCAGCTCTCGGGCGGCAACCAGCAGAAGGCGCTCCTCGCCCGGCTCCTGTGCACCGACCCCCAGGTCCTGCTGCTCGACGAACCGACCCGGGGGATCGACATCGGGGCCAAGGCGGAGGTGCAGTCACTCGTCCAACAACTGGCCGACCAGGGTCGCGGGATCGTGTTGATCTCCTCGGAGCTGGAAGACGTGATCGAGGGATCGACCCGTGTGGTCGTGCTCAAGGACGGTGCCGTCGTCGGCGAGCTCGAACGGGACGAGATCGACGAACACCGGATCATGGAGCTGATGGCGAGCCACACGAGCGACGCCCAGACCCGGGCCGAGGGCGATCCGTGACCACCACCGAGATGGTCGGTCAGTGGCGCACCGAGGTGACCCTGCGCACCCACGGCGTGTACGCGGCCCTCGGGATCATGATCGCGTTCAACATGTTGTTCACCCCCAACTTCGCCACGCTGAGCAACCTGCGCCTGCAGCTCGTGCAGGTGACGCCGGTCGTGATCGTCGCGCTCGGCATGGCCGTGGTCGTCGCGACAGGCGGCATCGACCTGTCGGTCGGAGCGGTCATGGCACTGTCGGCCGCCACGCTCGCGGCGGTCATCGATCACGGCGCGTGGATCGCGATGGGGGTGGCACTCGTCGCGGGGATCCTGGCCGGACTGTTCAACGGACTGCTCGTGGGCGTCGTCCGCGTCCAACCGATCGTCGCCACGCTCGGACTCTTCATCGCCGGGCGCGGCCTTGCGCTGATGATCGCGGATGGTCGCCTGACCGAGATCTTCGACCCGACGATCCGTTCGATCGGGACCAAGCAGATCATCGGTGGATTGCAGGTCGGCGTCCTCGTGGCCATCGGCCTCACCGTGATCGTCGGCGTGCTGATGCGATCGACCATCTTCGGCAAACGGGTGGTGGCGATCGGCGGGAGCCCTCAGGCCGCCCGCACCGCCGGCCTGCCGGTCCGCCGCTCGCTGATCTTCGTCTACATCCTCTCCGGTGCGTTGGCAGCCGTCGCAGGCATCGTCGCCTCCGCGCGCTCGGGTGCATCCGACCCCTCGTTCGTCGGGCTCCTGATCGAGCTCAGCGCCATCACGGCCGTGGTCGTGGGTGGCACATCGCTCGCCGGTGGGGAGATCAGGGTGGCCGGCACCGTTGCGGGAGCTCTGCTGATGCAACTGATCTTCGCCACGTTGATCCGCCACGACCTGTCCGACGCGGACGCCCGGATGGTGCAGGCGGTCATCATCGTCGCCGCGGTCTACATCCAACGGGACCGGCTCCGATGACGATCGACACGACCACCCGGGTACCGGACGACGGCCCGCTCGACGATGTCGCGGCGCATTGGTCGCGAGGATCCGTGACGTCGCTGATCCAGCGGTCGGCGGCGGCGATCGTGCTCGTCGTGGTCGTGCTGCTGGGCGTGGTCCTCTTCGGCTCGAAGTTCGCCTCCACGGCGAACTTCGCCAACCTGGCGGTCTCGTCCTCGTTCCTCGCCATCGTCGCCATCGGCATGACGTTCGTCATCATCAGCGGGGGCATCGACCTGTCCGTGGGCTCGATGTACGCGCTCGCCGCCGTACTGGCCGCGTACGGGTCGCAGTGGGGATCCTTCGTCGGCATCGCGTTGCCGCTCGTCGTGTGCGGTGCGCTCGGTCTCGTCCAGGGCACGTTGATCGGCCGCCTCGGCATGCCACCGTTCATCATCACCCTGGCCGGACTGCTGTTCGCTCGAGGCCTCGCGTTCAAGGTGTCCGACAACGGCAACAAGACGTATCTGATCGGGGAGGACCGGTGGATGAAGGTCCTCGGCCAGGGACGCTGGTTCGGAGTCGGCATCCCGGTCGTGATCGCGCTCGTCGTCTTCGCCGCCGGCTCGGTACTGCTCAACCGCACGCGGTTCGGACAGTCGGTGTTCGCCATCGGCGGATCGGAGGAGGCGGCGAACCTGATGGGTCTGCGAGTCGCCCGGGTCAAGATGTTGCTGTACACGTTGACGGGCGCGCTGAGCGGGTTGGCCGGCATGCTCGTCGCCTCCCGTTCGTCATCGGGTCTGTCGACGATCGGGGGCGGACTCGAGTTGGAAGCCATCGCCGCGGTCGTGATCGGGGGAACGCTGCTCACCGGGGGAGCGGGCGGCCTGACGGGAACGATGGTCGGCGTGCTGCTCCTCGGTGTGATCCAGAACCTGATCAACCAGGTCGGCACGCTCCGATCGTTCCACCAGCAGGTGGTGAGCGGGTTGTTCCTCGTCGTCGTGGTGACGGCCCAGACGATCGTCGGCCGACGGGAGCAGTCATGACCAGACGGGTACGCGTCGCCGTGGTGGGCACGGGCGAATGGTGGGGTCGCGAACATGCGCGGGTCTTCGCCGCACGAGACGACGTCGAACTCTGTGCGATCGTCGGGCGGACGGCCGAGAAGACAGAACGGCGGGCCACCGAGTTCGCCACGAGGCCGTATGTCGACCTCGACGAGATGCTCGACGAGCAGGTGCCCGATCTCGTGTCGCTGTGTCTGCCGAACGAAGGTCACTACGACACCACACTGCGCGTGATCGAGGCCGGCTTTCCGCTGCTCGTGGAAAAGCCCCTCGTCTTCGACCTGGAGGAGGCCGACAGTCTCCTCGCCGAGGCCGCCTCACGCGAGTTGTTCTTCGCCATCAACTTCAACCACCGCTACGCACGACCCGTGCAGATGGCCCACGACGCAATCGCGTCCGGAACGCTCGGGCCCATCTCGTTCGCGACCTGGCGCTTCGGCGGCGAGTCCGGCACGAGTGCCCACCCGCACGCCAATCTGATCGAGACCCAATGCCACGGGTTCGACATGCTCGAGCACCTGTGCGGACCGATCGAGTCGGTGAGCGCGCACATGCACGATCCGAGCGGACACGCCTTCAGCACCATGGCGGTCGCGCTCACGTTCGAGTCCGGTGCCGTGGGCGCGCTCGTCGGGTCGTACGACTCGTCGTACGCCTACCCCGAGACCCACTACCTGGAGGTCAACGGCGCGCTCGGTCGCGTGCAGGTCGTGGACACCGTCAAGCGGTTCACGCACTCGACGGCCGGAGACGAGACGCGGCAGGTGTGGGAAGCCGGCTACTTCAACGACCGCGATCGCGACTTCGACCACATGTTCGAGTCGCACCTCGACGACCTGCTGGTTGCACTCCGTGAGGGCGACGACCCGCCGATCCACGCCCGGGCCGGGCGCCGCGCCCTGTTGCTCGCCGATGCCTGCATCCGTTCCTTCGACGAAGGTCGACGGGTGACCGTGTGAGCGGGCCGCCGTGAAGATCACCGGTATCACCACGCACCCGGTCGGGAACCGCTGGAAGAACTGGCTGTTCGTGCGCGTCGACACGGACGAGGGCATCCACGGGCTGGGCGAGGGGTCACTCAACGGCTTCTGCCGCACGGTCGAGGCGGCCGTGCGCGAGTTGGAGCCGATGGTCATCGGACGAGACCCGTTCGCCACCGAGTCACTCGTCCTGCACCTCGCCCGCGACCTCTACTCCGAGGGCGGTCAGATCCACGGTGCCGCGATGGCGGCGATCGAGATCGCCTGCTGGGACATCAAGGGCAAAGCCCTTGGCGTGCCGATCTACGAACTGCTCGGCGGACTCGTGCGCGAACGGGTGCCGGTCTACGCGAACGGCTGGTACCAGGTCGAGCGTTCGCCCGACGCCTTCGCCCGCGCCGCGCTCGATGTGGTCGCGTCGGGCCACCGGGCGTTGAAGTTCGATCCGTTCGGCGCGGCCTGGCGCACGCTGACCCGCCGCGAGCAGGACGACTCGATCGACATCGTCGCCGCCGTGCGAGACGCCGTCGGCTCCGAGGTCGACCTGATGATCGAAGGCCACAATCGGTTCTCGCCCTCCACCGCGATTGCGATCTCGACACGACTGGCGGAGTACCGGCCGGCGTGGTTCGAAGAGCCGGTGCCACACCAGAACGTTGCCGCCATGGTTCACGTCGCTCGCTGTTCCGATGTGCCGATCGCCACCGGCGAATCGCTGTCATCGGTCCAGCAGTTCGCCGACCTCTTGTCGCACGGTGCCGTCGACATCGTCCAACCCGAACCGGTCAGCCTCGGCGGCCTCGGCCGTACGAAGATCGTGGCGGGCCTCGCCGACGCCCACTACGGGATGGTCGCGCCGCACAACGCCCAGGGACCCGTGTGTTCGATGGTCAGCCTGCACCTCGGTGCGAGCACGACGAACTTCTACTACCTCGAGTCGTTCGAGGGCTTCAACGAAGCTTGGACCCGCGACATCGTCATCGGCGATGCTCTGGTCGTGTCGGACGGGTGTGTGGAGGTGAGCCGCCGACCGGGGCTCGGTGTCGACCTCGACTGGGATGCGCTGGCGGACCATCCGTACCGGCCCGAGCACGTGCTGCGTCTCCACCACGACGGCTGGGAGCGCCGGGTGCCGCAGGCACTCGTCGAATGACCATGTCCAACCCGAACGATCTGTCGATCCTCCCGTCCGCAGGGTCGCCGCGCCGACGCACGTTGCTGCACCACCAAGCGGTGACCGACCTGGGGATCGCCATCGTGTCGGGCGAACTCCCCGAGGGCGTTCCCCTGCCGATCGAGTCCGAACTCGGCAAACGGCTCGGCGTCTCCCGCACCGTCGTGCGCGAAGCGACGAAGGTGTTGGCATCGAAGGGTCTCCTGCGGTCGAGGCCCAAGGTCGGCACCGTCCCGCTCCCGCGGGTGTCCTGGGACGTGCTCGACCCCGAGGTGCTCGGATGGATGCTCGATTACGGACCGATCGCCGACGTCATCCGCGACGTGTCCGAAGTGCGGCTGATCATCGAGCCCGCTGCCGCTCGACTCGCGGCGATGCGCCGAAGCGACGAGGAGGCCGAACGGTTGCGAGTCCTCACCGACGATCTCGTGGGATCGGCCGACGACGACGAGCGGTACGTCGTCACCGACCTCGACTTCCACGCGGCGATCCTGTCGGCGACGAAGAACGCAACGCTGGTCAGGCTGACCGGCGCGATCGGAGCCGCACTGCGCGCCAGTCGACGGGTCACGGTGCATGCCCCCGGCGGCCCGCAATCGGCGATGGCCGAACACGAGGCAGTCGCCCGGGCGGTCATCGACGGCGATCCTGTCCGCGCCTTCGACCGCATGACCGAATTGATCGTGCTCACGCAGTCGCACATCGAGTGGGTGCTCGCGCACGAAGACCCGTCGCAATCGCCGACACGGACGTGATCGGCCGCCCGATCCTGAGGTGACTCGAAAGACGCGGCCGCATCGATTCAGGTGACCGGTCGACCGATCGACGATACGGCGGAACATTGTCGACGTGATGGGTAGTGTCGCGTTGATGGCGGCGTACTCGGGACGAGCCAACATCCGGCAGGTGGCGGCGCTCGCTGGGGTGTCGCACCAGACGGTCTCCCGTGTCCTGAACGGCCATGCGAGCATTCGTCCGGCGACCCGCGAGCGAGTTCTGGCGGCGATCGAGGAGCTCGACTACCGACCCAACCACGCGGCTCGCGCGCTCGCGACGCGCAAGTCGAACCGGATCGGGGTGATCGTCGACAGCGCCGTCGAGTACGGACCGAACAGCACGCTGCGCGGGCTCGAACGGGCGGCACGCGCCGCCGGGTACTCCGTCATCGTCGGCGACGGTCGGCGACGACGACCCGCTCGGCACGAGCGTTGCCCTCGACCACTTGATGTCGCAGGGCATCGACGCGCTCTGCCTGATCGCCCCGCGCTCGTCATCGCTCGACCATGTTCGAAGTTCGAGCATGCACATGCCTGCACTGGTCGTGACCGCGGCGAAGGACGACACCTTCTTGACCGTGTCGGTCGACCAGGAGCTCGGTGCCGCGCTCGCGGTCCGCCACCTCATCGATCTGGGCCACCGCCGGATCGCGCACGTCGCCGGCCCGCTCGACTGGCTCGACGCGTGGGCGCGCCATCGTGCGTGGCAGACGGAGATCAAGGCGGCCGGTCTCGACGAGCTCGATGTGGTCGTGGGCGACTGGACGGCCGGGTTCGGTTACGAGGTGGCACATGTCGCCGGACGGCTGCCTGACTGCACCGCGGTGTTCGCGGCGAACGACCAGATCGCGCTGGGTCTGATCCACGGCTTCGCCGAACGGGGTATCCGCGTGCCGGACGACATCAGCATCGTCGGCTTCGACGACCTGCCCGAGTCGAAGCACTTCCTGCCGCCCCTCACGACGGTGCGCCAGGACTTCCGGGCGTTGGGTGAACGCGCCGTCGAGGTGCTCCACGCAGCCCTCGAGGGCAGCGAACTCGATCGCCGCTCGATCATCGCGCCACTGCTGATCGTGCGCGAGTCCACGGCGGTCCCGCCACCGCGAGAGCGGTTCGCGGGGTCAGAAAAGACGCGGAAAGGCACTTGACAGATCAAATGTGATCGGTCACATTGGTGGATGTGACCGATCACATCGGTCGGTCACCACGCCTGTGGGGATGCAGGCACCCTGCGAGGGGACAACTGAGGGGGAACACCAATGATCACTCGTAAGCGCCTGCAGCGCACCGCTGCGCTGGCCGCCGTCGTGGCGGTGTCGATCGGCCTCGCCGCCTGCGGCTCCGACGACGACTCCAGCTCCGACGGCACGTCCGCGCCAGCGGCGACCGACGCCGCCGAACCCGCCGGCACCGACGCATCATCGGGCACGACCGCCGAGGCGCCGGCCGACGGTGAAGCGACCACGGTCGGCTTCGTCGCCGTCGGTCCCGAAGGGGCCTGGCGTGCGGCCAACGAAGCCAACATGCAAGAGACGTTCAGCGCCGAGAACGGCTTCGATCTCAAGTACGCACCGGCGACCAACCTCGACCAGAAGTCGCAGATCGATGCGTTCACGTCGTTCGTCGACGAAGGCGTCGACGTGATCCTGCTGTCCGCCACCGAGGGTGCCGGTTGGGAGGACTCGCTCGCCCGTGCCCAGGAGGCCGAGATTCCCGTGGTCCTGATCGACCGGGGCATCGAACCCGACGACCCGAGCTCGTACGTCACCCGCATCGCCCCCGACAACGTCGAGGTGAGCAAGGGCGTCGCGGAATGGGCCGTCACCGCACTTCCCGACGGCGGGAACTACTTCGTGCTGGAGGGCCCTGCCGGCGTCGGTGTCGTCAACGAGCGCAACGACGGCTGGGACTCGGTGATGGACGATCAACCGCAGTTCGTCAAGGTCGGTGCGCAGACGGCGAACTGGTCGGCCGAGGAGGGCAAGAGCGTGATGGAGACCGTGCTCAAGGCCAACGACAACGACATCCAGCTGGTCTTCGCCCAGAACGACGAGATGGGTCTCGGTGCGGCACTCGCCGTCGAGGAAGCGGGGCTCGTGCCGGGCAAGGACGTGTTGATCGCCACGATCGACGGCACCAAGGCTGCACTGGAAGCGCTGGCCGCAGGACAACTGAGTTTCGTCGCCGAGTACAACCCGCTGTTCGGCGACACCGCCGTCGACGTGGTGAGCAAGGCGCTCGCCGGCGAATCCGTCGAGTCGTACATCATCGTGCCGAGCGGCACGTTCGACTCGCCCGAAGCAGCGCAGGAGGCGCTCCCCACCCGGAAGTACTGATCCTCCTCAGCCCCGACCCCAGAAACCCCTGACCCATGGACACGAGTGGGCCCGCTCCGGCGGGCCCACTCACGTCTGTGGCGGGTCCGTCCCTGCCACCTCGAAGCGCCGAAAGGAGGTCTTCGCATGACATCGTCACCATGCCCGCCCACGTCACCGATCGTCGAGATGCGCGGCGTGTCCATCACCTTCCCCGGCGTCAAGGCGCTCGACGCGGTCGACTTCCGGCTGTTGCCGGGCGAGGTCCACGCCCTCATGGGTGAGAACGGTGCGGGCAAGTCCACGCTCATCAAGGCGCTGACCGGCGTGTATGCCATCGATGCGGGGCAGATCTTGGTCGACGGCGAGGAGCGCCGGCTGCACGGCACCGCCGACGCCCAGACTGCCGGAATCTCGGTCGTGTACCAGGAAGTCAACCTGTGCTCGAACCTCACGATCGGCGAGAACGTGATGCTCGGTCACGAGGTCCGTGGTCGTTCGGGATCCGGTGGAGGGCGACGCATCGCGGCGCCGAGCAGGCGCTCGCCAAGCTCGGCCTCCACCATCTCGACACCCGGCTGCCGCTGTCGTCGCTGTCGTTGGCGATGCAGCAATTGGTGGCGATCAGCCGCGCGATGGTCACCGATTCGAAGGTGCTCATCCTCGACGAGCCGACGTCGAGCCTCGATGCGACCGAGGTCGAGCAACTGTTCACCGTCGTCCGTCAACTCCGCGATCGCGGGCGTGGCGATCCTGTTCGTGTCGCACTTCCTCGACCAGGTGTACGCGATCAGCGACCGCATCACCATCCTGCGCAACGGCGGCTACGTCGGCGAGTTCCTGACGGCCGAACTCGACCGCACCGAACTCATCGCCAAGATGATCGGCAAGGAGCTGTCGCTGCTCCGGTCGATCGACGCCGTGCGTCATCGAGCGCCGCGCCGACCGCACCGACGACCCGCTGCTCGCCGCCACGTCGCTCGGCCGCAAGGGGGCGATCGCGCCGACCGACTTCGAGATCCACACCGGCGAGGTCATCGGGTTCGCCGGCCTGCTCGGATCCGGTCGCACCGAGCTGGCCCGGCTGCTCTACGGCGCCGACAAGGCCGACTCCGGCACCGTCGTGTTCCACGGCGAGCGCGCCGCGCTCCACTCGCCCGCCGCCGGCCTCGCCCACCGCATCGCGTACTCGAGCGAGAACCGCCGCGACGAGGGCGTGATCGCCGACCTCACCGTGCGCGAGAACCTCGTGCTCGCCGTCCAGGCCCGACGTGGCTGGATGCGACGACTCTCCCGCCGCGAGGAGAACGAGATCGTCGACAAGTACATCACCGAACTCGGCATCCGGCCGGCAAACCCGGAAGCTCGCGTGCGCAACCTGTCGGGCGGCAACCAGCAGAAGGTGCTGCTCGGCCGCTGGTTGGCGACGAAGCCCGACATGCTCATCCTCGACGAGCCGACCCGCGGCATCGACGTCGGTGCGAAAGCCGAGATCCAGGCCGCGGTCGTCGCGCTCAGCGACGGCGGCGTCGCCGTGGTGTACATCTCGTCGGAGATCGACGAGGTCGTACGACTCAGCGACCGGGTGGTCATCCTGAAGGACCGCCGCAAGATCGACGAGATCGAGGTCGGGCCCGACACCACCACCGCGACGGTGGTCGACATCATCGCCGGCGCAGGTGCCGCATGACCACCCGCTCGTCCGTCCTGTCGCGCCTGTTCCGCTGGCAGCACATCTGGGCCGTCGCCGCCATCGTCGGCCTGCTGTGCATCAACGTCATCAAGGACCCCGGCTACCTGAGCATCACCTACAGCTCGAACACCGGAGCGTTCGTCGGCAACCTCGTCGACATCGCCCGCGCCTCGGCGCCCCTGTTGATGATCGCCACCGGCATGTGTCTCGTGATCGCGACGGGCGGCATCGACCTGTCGGTCGGCTCGATGATGGCCGTCTCCGGTGCGGTGGCGATGGAGTTCCTCAGCAGTGCCAACGCGCCGAATTCGATCGGCGCCGCGTTCGCTGCCATCGGGCTGGCGCTCGCACTCTGTGCCGTGCTCGGCTCGATCAACGGCATCCTGATCGCGGTCGTCGGCCTCCAACCGTTCATCACGACGCTCGTCATGATGCTCGCCGGCCGCGGGTTGGCCAAGGTCATCACGGGAGGCCAGAACACCTCCGCCGTCAACGAGCGGTATCGATGGATCGCCAACGGGTACGTGCTCGGTCTGCCGGTCGTGTTCCTGTCAGCGGTGGCGATCGTCGTGTTGGTGGCGTTCGTGATCCGTCGTTCGGCGCTCGGGATGATGATCGAGTCGATCGGGATCAACGCCGAGGCCAGCCGGCTCGCCGGCCTGAACCGCCGTGCCCTGCTGATCACGGTGTACACGCTGAGCGCGTTCCTCGCCGGGATCGCCGGCGTCTTCTCGACCGGCACGGTGATGACCGTCGACGTGTCGCAGACCGGGTACCAGTTCGAGCTCGACGCGATCCTCGCCGTCGTGATCGGTGGCACGTCGCTCGCCGGCGGGCGGTTCTCGCTCGCCGGCGCGGCGATCGGCGCGGTGTTGATCGCCACGCTCGACAAGACGGTGGTGTTCCTCGGCATCCCGGCGTCGGCGACCCCGGCGTTCAAGGCCGCCGTGATCATCGTGCTGTACGTGGCGCAGTCGCGCCGCTTCCGAGGATGGATGGCGGGCCTACGTCCGTCGCGCCCGACCTCGGTGGCAGACCCGGTCGACGAGTCACCCCGAGAGATGGTGCCGTCGTGACGACCACCGAGACACTCGAGTCGGTCGGCCCCGTCGAGCCGAACATCCCGGTCGACGCCGAGAGCTCCGAGCTGCACACGTCGAACCAGCCGTCGCTCAAGCGCTACGTGGCCCGCCACCGCGACGCCACCTCGACCGGGGCGGCGTTGGCGATCTTCATCGCGATGGTGATCTACGGGCAGGTCACCTACGGCGCCATCCTGCAGCCGAGCACGATCTCGAACCTGCTGATCAACAACTCCCATCTGGTGATCCTGGCGGTCGGGCATGACCTTCGTGATCCTCACCGGAGGGATCGACCTGTCGGTCGGTGCGGTGATCGCCTTCAGCAGCGTCGCCGGGATGATGCTCGCCCAAGCGGGATGGAACCCGTACCTGGTCGTGCTGATCATGGTGCTGATCGGCTCGACCATCGGGCTCGTGTCGGGCTGCCTCATCGAGTTCTTCGACATGCAACCCTTCATCGCCACATTGTCGATGATGTTCCTCGCCCGCGGCCTCGCGTCCACGTTGAGCACCGTGCCGGAACGTCTCGATCCCGAGTCGCCGATCAAGGACATCGCGCACTCGTGGAAGTTGATCGACGGGGAGAAGGTCAACGACCTCGTCGTCACACCCGGCGTCATCGTGGCTGCGGTGATCGTCGTCGGCGGTCTGCTCGTCGTCCACCGCACCCGCTTCGGGCGCACGGTCTACGCGGTCGGAGGTTCGGAGCCGTCGGCCAACCTGATGGGCCTGCCCGTCCGGCAGGACCAAGCTGGCGGTGTACGTGATCAGCGGCACGCTCGCCGCGATCGGCGGCGTCGTCTACACCGCTCGGCTCGGGAGCGCGCAGAACATCACCGGCATCGGCTGGGAGCTCGACGCCATCGCCGCCGTCGTGATCGGTGGCACCCTGCTCACCGGTGGCTCGGGTTCGATCATCGGCTCGGTGATCGGTGCGTTCGTGCTCGGCCTGATGAACGTGCTCATCACCCGCGACGGCGGGATCAAGCCGGAGATGACGACGATCATCACCGGCGGCATCCTGTTCGTGTTCGTGCTGTTGCAACGGGCGATCAAGGGCAGGCGCGGATGACCGGCTCGACCGCGAGCGACGGGGAGCAGTACGTCGTCGGTGTCGACTTCGGCACGCTGTCGGGCCGCGCGCTCGTCGTGCGCGTCGCGCGACGGCGAGGAGCTGGGCACGGCGGTGCACGAGTACGCACACGGCGTCATGGACGCTCACCTGGCCGCGACCGGCGCGGCGCTCCCACCCGAGTGGGCGTTGCAGGATCCGAACGACTACCGCGACGTCCTGCGTCACGCCGTGCCGGCGGCGATCGCCGAGGCCGGCGTCGACCCCGCCGACGTGATCGGCATCGCCACCGACTTCACCGCGTCGACGCCGCTGCCGGTGTTCGCCGACGGGCTGCCGGTGTGCGAGGCCCCGGAGTTCCGCGACCGGCCACACGCCTACGTGAAGCTGTGGAAGCACCACGCCGCCCAAGCGCACGCCGACCGGATCAACGCGGTCGCCGAGGCTCGGGGCGAGTCGTGGCTGCCGCGATACGGCGGCTTCATCTCCAGCGAGTGGGAGTACGCCAAGGCGCTCCAGTTGCTGGAAGAGGATCCCGAGATCTACGAGCGGATGGATCACTGGGTCGAGGCGGCCGACTGGATCGTGTGGCAGCTGTGCGGCCAGTACGTCCGCAACGCCTGCAGCGCCGGCTACAAGGGAATCTGGCAGGACCACGAGTATCCGTCACCGGACTTCGAAGAGGCACTGAATCCCGACTTCGTCGGGTTCGCCAAGTCGAAGCTCGACCATCGCATCGGCGCGCTGGGCGAGCGCGCCGGCGGTCTCACGGTGCAGGCGGCGCGTTGGACCGGGCTGCCCGTCGGCATCGCTGTTGCGGTCGGCAACGTCGACGCCCACGTCACCGCCCCCGCCGCTCGGGCCGTCGAGGCCGGGCAGATGCTCGCCATCATGGGTACGTCGACCTGTCACGTGATGAACCACGACCAACTCGTCGAGGTGCCAGGGATGTGCGGCGTGGTCGACGGCGGCATCCTCGCCGGTTCGTTCGGGTACGAGGCCGGGCAGTCCGGGGTCGGTGACATCTTCGCCTGGTACGTCGACACCCAGGTACCGGAGCGCTACTTCCAGGCCGCTCGCGACGCGGGCGAGTCGATCCACGACCATCTCACTGCCCTGGCGTTCGCCGAGCCACCGGGCGCGCACGGGCTGGTCGCGCTGGATTGGGTCAACGGGAACCGTTCGGTGCTCGTCGACGCCGCGCTGACCGGTCTGATGATCGGTCAGACGCTGCGGACCCGCGCCGAGCAGGGATACCGGGCGTTGCTCGAGGCGACGGCGTTCGGCGCCCGGATGATCGTGGAGACGTTCGGGGTGTCCGGCGTGCCCGTGCGTGAGTTCGTCGTCGCCGGAGGACTGCTGCGGAACCGTCTGCTGATGCAGCTGTACGCCGACGTGTTGCGCATGCCGATCTCGATCATCGGCTCCGAGCAGGGCCCGGCGCTGGGCTCGGCGATCCACGCCGCCGTCGCCGCCGGGGCCTACGAGAACGTCCGGGCGGCGAGCGAGACGATGGGCCGAGTGGCGCGAGCGGTGTACCGACCGGACCCGAGAGCCGCCGAGGTCTACGACCGCCTGTACGCGGAGTATCGGCTCCTGCACGATCACTTCGGGCGGGGCGGCAACGACGTCATGAAGCGACTCCGGCAGCTCCGCCTCGAGGCGAGCGCATGACCGATCGGCGAACGCGAACCGATGGCCCCAACGCTGGAGACCGCGATCGCCACGGCTCGGGCAGAGGTCTGCGCGCTGCATGCGGAACTCCCGCGGAACGGCCTCGTGGTCTGGACCGCCGGGAACGTCAGCGCCCGGGTTCCCGGCGCCGATCTGTTCGTGATCAAGCCGTCCGGCGTCGGGTTCGAGGAACTCACACCGGAGTCGATGGTGCTGTGCGACCTCGATGGCGTGCCGGTCGCAGGGGCGGTCGGGAGCGAGCGTTCTCCGTCGTCGGACACCGCCGCCCACGCGTACGTGTACCGGCACATGCCCGAGGTCGGCGGCGTGGTGCACACCCACTCGCCGTACGCCACCGCATGGGCCGCCTGCCATCGACCGATCCCGTGCGTGATCACCGGGATGGCCGACGAGTTCGGCGGCGAGATCCCGATCGCGCCGTTCTCGATCATCGGCGACGAGTCGATCGGTCGCGCCATCGTGGCGACCCTCACCGGCCACCGCTCGCGAGCCGTGCTGCTCGCCAACCATGGCGTGTTCACGATCGGCACGAACGGTCGCGACGCGGTCAAGGCAGCGGTGATGTGCGAGGACGCGGCGCGCACCGTGCACCTCGCCGAGCAGCTCGGTACACCGGTGCCGATCGCGCCGGCCGACGTCGACGCGCTGTTCGATCGCTACCAGAACGTCTACGGACAAGCACCCGACGGTGCCCGATGAAAGGAACCACCTGATGGGTCGCAGCATCGTCCCCAACCTCGCCGAGCACGAGGTGTGGTTCCTCACCGGGAGCCAGACGATGTACGGCGAGGAGGTGCTGGCCCAGGTCGCCGTCGCAGTCGCAGCAGGTCGTCGAGATGCTCGATCGGTCCGACGACATCGCCTGCCGGGTCGTGTGGAAGCCGGTGCTCACGTCGCGCGACTCGATCCTGCAGCTGATCCGCGAGGCGAACGTGGCGCCGAACGTCGTCGGGATCATCACGTGGATGCACACGTTCAGCCCCGCCAAGATGTGGATCGCCGGCCTGTGTGCGCTCGACAAGCCGATGCTCCATTTCCACACGCAGGCCAACACCGAACTGCCGTGGGCGACCATCGACTTCGACTTCATGAACCTCAACCAGGCCGCCCACGGCGACCGCGAGTTCGGCTACATCGAGACCCGGCTCGGCATCCCGCGCACGACCGTGGTCGGCCACGCATCCGACCCCACCGTGACCTCGCGGATCGGCGACTGGTGTCGCGCCGGCGCCGGTTGGCTCGCGGCGCGGAACATGAACGTCGCCCGCTTCGGCGACAACATGCGCTTCGTCGCCGTGACCGAGGGCGACAAGACCGAGGCCGAGGCGATCTTCGGTTCGCAGATCAACACATGGGGGGTGATGGACCTGGCGACGCTCGTCGAGTCCGCCACCGACGAGCAGATCGACGACCTGATCGACCGAGTACCTCGACCTCTACGACGTGGTGCCGAGTCTCGTACCCGGCGCCGAGCGACACGATTCGCTGCGGTACGGCGCGGCGATCGAGGTCGGGCTCCGTCAGTTCCTGGAGGCGGGGAGCTTCAGCGCGTTCACCACATCGTTCGAGGATCTCGGGACCCTGCGTCAACTCCCCGGACTCGCCGTGCAGCGACTGATGGCCGACGGCTACGGATTCGGTGCCGAAGGCGACTGGAAGACGGCGATGCTCGTGCGGATCGCCGCCGTCATGGGCGCCGGCCTCCCCGGCGGGGCGTCGCTGATGGAGGACTACACGTACCACATGGTGCCCGGCGAGGAGCTCTCGCTCGGCGCGCACATGTTGGAGGTCAGCCCGTCGCTGTCGAGCGAGCGGGCACGGCTCGACATCGCGCCGCTGTCGATCGGCGGCAAGGACGATCCGGTACGGCTGGTGTTCACGGCCGATCCCGGGCCGGCGGTCGTGCTGGCGTTGAGCGACATGCGCGACCGGTTCCGGCTCGTCGCCGCCGAGGTCGAGTGCGTGCCGCTGCCTGCCTCGATGCCCAACCTCCCCGTCGGCCACGCGGTGTGGCGGTCGAAGCCCGACTTCCGCACCGCGGCGACGGCATGGCTCGCCGCCGGCGCTTCGCACCACACCGCGATGAGCAACCAGATCACCACTCGGGTCGTGCAGGACTTCGCCGTCATGACCGGTGTGGAACTGCTCGTGATCGACGACACCACGACCATCGAATCAGCCGAGCGCGAACTCCGGCTCAACAGCGCCACGTTCCGCTGAGCCGCTACCGCGACTCTCACGAGCAGCGAAACTCTCTCAAGGCCGGTTGCGGCCGAGCCGATCGTGACTCGACACCCAATCGCCGTGCACGATCGCACTGCTGAGGGAGATCTCGCCCGCCAGCACCACCCCGGCGCAGATCTCGGCGAACTTGTCGACCTTCCCGGTGCCGTAGCAGCCGAGCATCTCGAGGCACTCGCGCTGGGTCGGCAGGCCGGTACCGCCACCGTAGGTGGCAACGATGAGAGATGTCAGGGTCACCGACCAGTAGTAGTCGCCGTTGGGCAGCAGGTCCGCATAGGTCAGGCTCGCGTGTGACTCGGCGACGTTCGCCGCGTCCTGCCCGGTGGCGATGAACAGCGCAGCGAGCGCGTTGGCCGCGTGCGATCCGTTCGACGCCGCTCCGGCCATGAACGCTCCGACGTTTGAGATCTGCCTCATGCGAAACAGCTGTGCGCTGTCGACGCCCATCTGCTCGCGGAGGACATCGTTCGGAATGACTACCTCGGCGACCACGCGCTTGCCGCGTGTCTGGAGCATGTTGATCTGGGAGTGCTTCTTGTCGGTGTCGATGTTGCCCGACAACAAGAATTCGGGGCGATCAGGATGGTGTGCACGGATCCATTCGCACGCCGCGAGAGTCGCCTTGCCGGCCATGTTCTGGCCTGCCGCGTCGCCCGTTGCGAAATTGAACCGTAGATACCGCAGCGATCCCACCGCGTACTGACCGATACCCAACAGGTGACCGACGTGCGTGGTCGACTCCGCTGCGGCGCGGATGTCGTCGAGGTTGTCCTCCACCCAATGGCCGAAATTTCGAGCGGTGAGCGCGTCGGCCAGCATGAACACCGGCGCCCGCTGCATGGCGCCTTCGACGACCGTGGTCTTCACGCCTCCACAGTCCGACAGCAAACGCATGCCCCGGTTGTAACTGGCGACCAAGGTGCCTTCCGTTGTGGCCATCGGCACGACGAACTCTCCGTTCGCATGCTCACCACGGATGAGGAGCGGGCCAGCCAGGCCGATCGGTACCTGGGCGACGCCGATGAAATGCTCGATGTTCCCCGGAAGCACTGCCGGGTCGAAGGAGTAGCGGGACACATGATCGAGCGCCACGCCGGTCTGCGCTCGAACGAACTCCTGACGAGCGGCGATGACACCGGCGCTCGTGTCAGGTGTTTCTCGCGGAATGTGTGCGCGGGGTTCGGGCGGATCGTTGACCATACGCACCTCAGTTCTGGAAAGAGTTTCGCACCAATACTGCCCGCTGACGCCCAGACCACCAGGATCGTCGTTCGACTCGCCGCGAAGCGGTCCCGCCCGGCCACCGCCGGCGCCTCTACGACGTGCCGGCCGGTTGACAGTCTCGGCTCTGCCGGGCAAGAGTCGAGTCATGGCCCTCCGGTTCGCCGACCACGAGTTCGCCGCTCTTGCCGAGTTCCGCTGGCACCCCGAAGCGAAGCGAATCCGAGCCTTCGTCGACGGCGTGAACGCCGTGGATTCGACTCGGGCGCGAATCGTGTGGGAGCCCCGGCGAATTGTGCCGTCGTTCGCCGTTCCGGTCCGTGACATCGATGGTGCCTTGGTCGCGGTCGAATCGGACAACGCTGAGGAACACCCCGTCAGATTGGGAGACGGACCGCCAGTGCTCGATCCGAGCACTGGCTTCACAGCACACTCGATCAACGGTGCCTCGTTCGACATCATCGCCGGTATGCGCACCCTGCCCGCAGCGGCGTTCGCGCCGGCGGACGCTGATTTCGACGGCTACGTCATCGTGGACTTCGACGCGTTCGACGAGTGGCGTGAGGAGGACGAGGTGCTCGTCGGCCACGCCCGCGATCCCTTCAAGACGGTTGACACGAGGCGTAGCTCGCGCCGGGTCGAAGTCGAGATCGGTGGAACCGTCGTCGCCGACTCGACGCGGTCGGTGATGCTCTTCGAGACCTACCTGCCGACGCGCTACTACCTGCCACGCGAGGACGTACGAATGGAACTGCTCGTACCGACCGACACTGCCTCTGTCTGTGCCTACAAGGGACAGGCCCGGTATTGGTCGGCGCACGTGAACGACACGGTGGTGGCCGACGTGGCATGGAGCTACGAGGACCCCCACAACTACGCCACGTTGGTCGAGGACATGATCTGCTTCTTCAACGAACGGGTGGACCTGCGCGTCGACGGCGACCGACTGGAACGTCCACGCAGCCCGTGGTCCAACTGATGCCGGCGTTGCAGCCGTCCCCGCCTGCCAGCGGCAATCATCATCCGGCCTGGAGGCCGGGGTCA
Source organism: Ilumatobacteraceae bacterium (assembly GCA_963752815.1). Classification (GTDB taxonomy): domain Bacteria; phylum Actinomycetota; class Acidimicrobiia; order Acidimicrobiales; family Ilumatobacteraceae; genus Sva-07. The sequence continues at coordinate 164,718 of CAVVZI010000021.1, forward strand.
CGCTCTGATCGCAACAGGTGGTAGCGGGCGAGGGCGTCAGCGCGCTCGTGGTGATGGGCGACGATGGGTTCGGGGTAGCCATGCGGTGGCCCCTCCGGGCGCCGCCACGGCTCGTGGATCTCATCGCTCGGTAACGCCGCGAGCTCGGGAACCCAGCGTCGGATGTAGTTGCCGTCGGGATCGAACCGCTGACCCTGGCTCGTTGGATTGAAGATCCGGAAGTACGGGGCGGCGTCTGTCCCGGTCCCAGCGGTCCACTGCCAGCCGAGCTGGTTGTTCGCCAGGTCGCCGTCGATCAGGTGGTCCATGAAGTGCCGTGCCCCGCGGGTCCAGTCGATGTGCAGGTCTTTGACGAGGAACGATGCGGTGATCATCCGCGTGCGGTTGTGCATCCAGCCTTCTGCAAGGAGCTGGCGCATCGCCGCATCGACGATCGGATAGCCGGTACGACCCGTCGCCCACAACGCGAATCGGGTGTCGGCGTGCGGCCCGCTGTCGTAGTCCATGCGGTCCATGAGCGGCTGGAAGCAGGCATGCGTCATCGATGGCATGTTGTGGAGCACGGTGGCGTGGAACTCGCGCCACGCCAGTTGCCGGCGGAAGGCGTCATCGTCCGGACCGAGATCGGCGAGCAGCGTGCGCGGGTGGATGGCGCCGAACTTGAGGAACGGCGACATGCGCGATGTCCCGTCGAGGGCTGGATGGTCCCGACGGTCGGCGTAGGTCGTCAGGTCATCGCCACGGAACTGCGCCCACGCCCGACGGGCGGCGGATTCTCCGGCGTCGGGGAGCGTGGCGCGTGATCGGTGGATCGTCGGGAATGGGCTCACCGTGGATCGTCCGCCATTCGACGGCGCTGGGATCGGAGTGGACCGGAGCGCTCCAGCCGTTGGCCAGCCACGCCCGGTAGAACGCGGTGAAGACCTGGTACGCGTCGCCGTTCGCCCTCCGGATGCGGTCCGGCGCGATCGCGTACGGCGATCCGGTCGCCACGAGCGGAACCTCGCCGAGCGCGGCAGCGACCCGCTGATCTCGCGCGGCGCCGTAGGGGGTGAAGTCGGCACTGATGTGCACCGCGGCGGCACGTGCATCGGCCACGACCGAGGGGACCACCTGTTCGGGACGGCCGCGCCGAAGCGTGAGTGTTGCGCCGTGGGTGCCGAGTTGGCGTTCCAACGCGCGCAGGGTGCGGAAGAGGTACGCGATCCGGGGCCGGCCGGCCGTCAGGAGAAGGGCCTCGTCGAGCACGAACAGAGCGACCACCGGCCCTTGCCGAGCGGCAGAGACGAGCGCGGGGTGGTCGTCGAGACGCAGGTCGCGCCGGAACCACAGGACTACGGGTCGTCGGTCGGTCACTGGGTCGCTCACCGGCCCAGCGCCTCGCGCTGTGCGGCGCTGACCGGATCGCCGGTGAGCAGGCGGGCACCGATCTCGTCGACGATGCGTTGCGTCGCTCCCGCTCCGGCCAGGGCGAGCGGTGCAACAGTCGCGAGGCTGGCGAGCTCCGTGACGATCGCCATGAAGCGGTCGGTCGTGGTGGCGGCCACGACGACCAGTTCCGGCCGCGATCGGCCGGCCTCCCGGACCAGATCCTCGATGGGCGTGTTCGCCCCGAAGTAGTCGACCCGCCACCCGTTGCGGTTCAGCACGATCCCGAAGATCAGCAGCGGCAGGTCGTGCAGTTCGTCGGGCGGGCAGGCCACGATCGCGCGTGGCCCGTTGCCGATCTCCCCACCCGCGGGCCAGACCCGCCAACCGTCCCCGGATCACGTTGCTGGCGAAGTGCTCCTGGGCGACCGAGATCTCGCGCCGTTCCCAGCGCTCACCCAGCTCGTGCAGGTACGGCAACACGACGTCCCGGAGCGTCGCCGCCAGCGTGAAGTCCGAGAGCAGCCGATCGAGTACGCCTTGCGCCGCGGGTTCGTCGAAGTCGTCCAGCGCGCCGCGCAACGCACGTGCGAGTTGGTGCAGTTCGGGGCGGCCAGTCTCGTCCGGACCGAGCCCGACGCTGCTCGACTGGGGGCCGAGGTGCGCTTCGGCGATCGCGGTCCGCGCCGCCTCCGCTGCCGACAATCCCTGGGCGAGGTGGAACTGCATGCGGCGAACGCGGTGTTCGTCGGCGCCGGAGTAGAGCCGAAACCCGCCCGCTGAGCGCTCTGGGCTCAGCAATCCGTAGCGGTTCTCCCACGCCCGCAGAACGTGATCGCTGACGCCGACACGTCGGCTCAGTTCGCCGATGCGCAACACGTTCGGCGGCTCGACAGGTTCCACGGACAACACTCTACAGAACCTTGACAAAGATTGTGGCATTCGCCGATCGGCGAGATATTGTCTAGACAAACTCTAGACAGACTCTGCGTGACCAGCGCGTGAGAGAGGAACACGAACATGCGATCGACATTCGTTCCCCGAGCCCTCGGGGCGCTCACGGCGGCATACGGGACATACACGGTGGTGCGGCCGCACTCGCTGGCCCGAACGGCCGGCCTGCTGACGCCAGCTCGACCGGCTTCGCGTGCCACGAGGAACCTCGGGTGGGCGATCGGGGCGAGAGACATCATCTCGGGTGGCGCCATGTTGCTGGCGCCGCCCGGTGCGCCGCTGCGAGCCGCCCTCACTGCCAGAGTGGCGTGCGACGCCGGCGACGCGATCGGCTTCGGGGTGTCCGTGCCGCCGTCCTCACGAGCGAAGGTGATCGCGGTCGCCGCCGGCTGGGGTCTGATCTGCGCGGCTGGGTTCCCAGCGGCCGGGAGCCGGTCATGACGGCCACCACGTCCGGCGATCGTCGCACTGTCGCCGTCGTCGGCGCCGGGGTTGCCGGCCTGACCGCTGCCTACATCCTGGCCGGCACGTGCGAGGTGACCCTCTACGAGGCCGACGAACGCCTCGGTGGCCATGCCCACACCCACGACGTCACCGACCCGGCCGGCACTTTGCTCGCGGTCGACACCGGTTTCATCGTCCACAACGACCGCACGTACCCGCACCTGCGGCGGCTGTTCGACGAGCTCGGCGTGCGGACACGCCCGACCGAGATGAGCCTGAGCATCCACGACGAACTCAGCGGTGTCGAGTACGCAGGTGGGCGTGGCGCGAAGGGTTTGTTCGCCCAGCCTCGCCGCGCCGTTCGATCCCCGTTTCCTGTCCGTCCTCGCCCAGGTCAAGTGGTTCCACAACCGCGCCAACGCGTTCCTGAGCCGAACCGACGACAGCGACCAGACCACCTACGGCGAGTTCCTCCGTTCACACCACTTCTCCGACGCGTTCGCGCGGCTGTACGCGGTGCCGCTGGTGTCGTGCGTGTGGTCGATGGGCACGGAGGCCGCACTGGACTACCCCGCCCGGTATCTCTTCCGGTTCCTCGACCACCACGGCATGCTGAGGCTCCACGGCTCGCCGCAGTGGCGCACCGTGATCGGCGGGTCGCGCACCTACGTCGCCGCAATCGGCGAACGGCTGCCCCATGTGCGGGTCGGCCGCGCGGTGTCGAACGTGCTGCGCCACGCCACCGGGGTCTCGGTGCAGGACTCCGCCGCAACATGGACCGACTACGACGCGATCGTCATCGCCACCCACGCCGATCAGGCGCTCGAGCTGCTGGCGGATGCCAGCCGGGAGGAGAAGGACGTCCTCGGGGCGTTCCGTTACTCCCGCAGCGAGGCCGTCCTGCATTCCGATGCCCGGCTGCTCCCGGCCGCACCGCAGGCCCGGGCATCGTGGAACTACCTCATGCCGTCGGCACGCGACAGCGCTCGCCCCCCGATCGTCACCTACTGGATGAATCGCCTGCAGGGTCTCGAGAGCGCCGAGCAGTACCTGGTGACGCTCAACGCCCGCGACCGCATCGACCCCGCCAAGGTGATCGCCGTCATGGACTACGAGCACCCGATCTACGACCTCCCCGCGATCGAGGCGCAGCGCCTGCTGACCTCGTTGTCGACACCGCGCACCGCCTTCGCCGGGGCCTACCACGGCTGGGGCTTCCACGAGGATGGCTGCCGCTCGGGGGTCGAGGCCGCCCGGCGCCTCGGGGTCTCATGGTGACCAACTCCCAGACCATGACGACACTCCACGACGCGACGACCAACACACTGCCGGCGCTGCCTGCGATCGTCGACGGCGTAGTGGCACATCGTCGGCGAGGTCCGCTGCGCCACGAGTTCCGTCACCGGGCCTACCAATGGTTGGTCGACCTCGACGAACTCCCGCACCCACCGTGGTACCTGCGCCAGGTCGCCGGTTTCGACGCCCGTGACCACATCGGCGGCAACCGCCCCGACGCGTCGCGCGACATCAAGCGCAACGTCGAGCGGTTCCTGGCGCTGCGCGACGTCGACCTCGGCGCGAGCGGGCGGATCGTCATGCTCGCCAATGCCCGGGTCTTCGGCCACGTGTTCGACCCGCTGACCGTCTTCTGGTGCTTCGGCACCGACGACACGCTGCGCTGTGTGGTGGCCGAGGTGCACAACACCTACGGCGAACGCCACGCGTACCTGCTGATGCCCGGCCCCCACGGGGAGGCCGGCGCGAACAAGCAGTTCTACGTGTCGCCGTTCAACGACGTGTCCGGGGACTACGCGATGCGGTTCACGCTGACCGACGACCACGTGGGGGTGACGATCTCACTGCGCCGAGACGGCCAAACCGTGTTCGACGCCTCGCTTCACCGGCAGACCGATGCCGGCGACCACGGCAACGATCGCGCGGTTCGCGCTCCTCCGGCCGGCAATGCCCCAGCGCGTCTCGGCGCTGATTCGTGCCCACGGCATCCGCCTGTGGCTGCGCGGCTTGCCGATCGCCACCCGCCCACGACATGTGAACCAGGAAGGAGTCTGATCATGAACGACGATCACCGCCTCGCAGGGCGCAACATCTGGGTGATCGGGGCGTCGAGCGGGATCGGTGCCGCACTCGCCACCGAACTCGTCGCGCGGGGCGCCCGAGTGGCGATCTCGGCGCGGCGCAATGACGAGCTCGACGCCGTCGCCGCAGGCCGAATGACCGTCGTCACGGTCGACGTGACCGACCGTGCCGGCGTCGACGCGGCCGTCGGGCAGGTTCGAGACGAACTCGGTGAGATCGACATGGTCGTCTACAACGCCGGCTTCTGGGAGCGGATGGACGCCAGCGCCTGGGATCGCGACCTGTTCGCCCGCCACGTCGAGATCAACCTGCTGGGGCTCAACAACTGCATCGGCGCCGTGCTGCCCGAGATGATGCAAGCCGGACGAGGCCAGCTCGTCAGCGTGGCCTCGGTCGCCGGCTACCGAGGCTTGGCCGGCGCCGAGGCCTATGGCGCCACGAAGGCAGCGCAGATCAATCTGCTGGAAGCGCTCCGAGGGGCGGTCGCATCGCGCGGCATCTCGGTGACGACGGTGTGTCCCGGCTTCGTCCGCACCGACCTCACGGCAAAGAACACGTTCCCGATGCCGTTCATGATCGACGCCGACACTGCGGCCCGATCGATCTGCGACGGCCTCGAACGCGGCCGGATGGAGATCGTGTTCCCGCTGCCGATGGCCGTGCTGATGAAGGTCGCTCGTCTGCTCCCTGTCCGGGTGTGGGCCGCGATCTCGCGCCGGATGACGAACCGATGAACGCCGAAACGATGAACACCGAAACGATGAACACCGAAACGATGAACACCGAAACGACGAACACCGACGTCAATCCGAAATGGCGCGGGTGCTCGCCCCCTTCCCGGGCACCACTGCGAGCCGCCATCGCCCGACCGATGATCCGGCGTGCGGTGGCGGGATTGCCGCTTCGCGTCCAGTTCCCCGACGGCGTGTGGTTCGGAGCAGGTGGCGCCACCGATCCGCAAATGGTGGTCCACCGACCGGAGGCGTTCTTCGCCCGCCTCGCCGCCGACGCCAAGATCGGGTTCGGCGAGGCCTACATGGCCGGCGACTGGGACACCGGCCCGGGCACCGACCTCGCCGATCTGCTCACCCCGCTGGCCCGCAACGTGACGACGATGGTGCCGCCCTCGTTGCTGCGATTCAGGCGGCTCGTCGAGCGGCGCCAACCCGCTGACGAATTGGGCACGCCATCGCAGGCGAGAAAGAACATCCACCGCCACTACGACCTGTCCAACGACTTGTTCACGTCGTTCCTCGACGAGACGCTCAGCTACTCCTCGGCGATGTTCGAGGACGGCGACGATCTGGCTACCGCACAACGCCGCAAGATCGACGCCATCTTGGACGTCGCGGCAGTGGGGCCCGGCTGCGCCATGCTCGAGATCGGGACCGGGTGGGGCCAGCTCGCCATCCAGGCAGCGCGACGCGGGGCGCACGTCACCACGATCACGTTGTCCACCGAGCAGCGCGATCTCGCCCAACGGCGCGTCGTCGAGGCGGGCGTCGACGACCGGGTCCGAATCATGCTCGCCGACTATCGCGAGGTGACGGGGGTGTACGACGCGATCGTGAGCGTCGAGATGATCGAAGCGGTCGGATTGCGCTACTTCCCGGATTACTTCGGCACTCTCGACCGGCTGCTCCGACCCGGCGGCCGAGTCGGCCTGCAGTCCATCACCGTCGGCCACGACCGGTTGCTCGCCACCCGCGACTCCTACACGTGGATCCACAAGTACATCTTCCCCGGCGGGATCGTTCCCTCCGTCGAGGCCATCGAGGCCACGCTGCGGACCCACACGTCGTTGGCGATCGTCGACCGACGCGATTTCGGCCCGGACTACGCGACCACGCTGCAGTGTTGGAGGAACAGGTTCCTCACGAATTGGGAGACGATCGCTGGGCACGGATTCGATGACACGTTCAGGCGGATGTGGGAGTTCTACCTCGCGTACTGCGAGGCCGGGTTCCGCGCCGGCTACCTCGGCGTCAGCCAGTTCGCCCTCGAAAGAACGTGAGGTGACGTGACATCGGCCCAGATATGGGGCGAGGTCACATGTTGGTTTGATTGGCCGGGACCTCGGGTGTGAGCGATGTCGGTGGCCCTGGTGATTCGTCGGTTGCGCCTCCGGCGCGGGGTGCGGTCAGACGGCGGCGAAGTGGGCCTGGACCCAGGTGCCGATGCGGTCGAAGGCGTCGGCGGCGACGGGGAACATCTGATTGATGAACCCGTGGATCTGGCCGGGGTAGCAGATCTCCTCGACGTCGACCCCCGAGTCGCGGAGCTTGGCCGCGTACGCCCGGCCTTCGTCGCGCAGGAAGTCACATCCTCCGAGGATGACGATCGCCGGCGGAAGGTCAGCGTGGGATTCGGCGCGCAGCGGGGCGATGAGGGGGCCTTCGGAGACGTCCCGACCGCCGCTGTAGGCGGCCCAGCACCACTCCATGTCCTCGACGCTCATGGCCAACCCGCCGAAGTCCTTGCGTGACTGCGACGGCTCGGCGCCGTCGTCAACCCCGGGATAGATGAGCACCTGTCCGGCAAGGGGAGTGTCGACAGTGCCGCGGAGCCGCAGGGCGACCAGCGCGGCGAAGTTCCCGCCGGCGCTCTCGCCGGCGACCATGACCTTGGCCGGATCGATCCCGAAGCGCTCCGTGTTGGCCAACGCCCAGCGGGTCACGGTCTCGCAGTCGTCGGGCCCGGCGGGGAAGGGGTCCTCCGGTGCGAGCCGGTACTCCACGGAGATGACGGTGGCGTGGCAGGCGTGGGCGAGTTCGCGGGCGACGTTGTCCATGATCGACACGCTGCCGATGCAGAACCCGCCGCCGTGGAAGTAGACGACCAGACCGGTCGGTGCGCCCTCGCCTTCGTAGATCCGCACCGGGATGCCCTCGACGACGTCGTCGTACACGTTGGCCAGCTCCCTCGTCACCGGGAACGGCGAGATGTCGCCCCGGGCGTAGGTGTAGATGTCTCGGATCGGGAACAGCGGGTTGGCCTCGATCCAATCGGCCACCCACGGGTCGAGCACGCCCTCATCGACGTCGACGTCGACGTCGACAGCGACTGCCTCACTTCCGGACTCGCTCACTTCGCGCCCCTCCTTTCAGCCCTGGTGTCAGCCAGCATTGAACACCGATCACCGCACTGTCGCGCGCTGGTGCGCCTGTCGGTTCCCGATCTCGCCTCCACCGCCGCCGGGCCGGCATGCCTGACGTTCGACCGGGTCCACGGCGACGGCGAGTTCCTCGGGCAGGAGAACGCGGCCTCGTCGATCGACCTGATGGCGGCTATCGCCTGGTCACAACAAGGCGTTCTGGATCGCTTCGACGATGAACCGGCTGTAGCGGCGGAGGCTCCAATGTCGGCGTCGGACGAGGAGATCGAAGAGCTCGGGCGAGCTGTAGGTCCACAGAACATCGGTCGCTTCGGCGAGGCGGATTCCCGGTCGAGTGTGGCCACCGTTCACCAGGTAGCGCGCGTTGTGCTGCATCCTGGCGTGCCGGTTGGTGTCGAGTTCGGTGCGCAGCGCGGCGGCAGCCGGGTCACCATCGGCCGCGTCGCGCAGCAGGAGCAGCAGCGGAGCGATCCTGGGTGCGACCTCGGTGGTGAGCCGGCCCCAGCCCTCGACGACCTGGCGCGGGTCGGTCTCGCTCGCTTGTAGCGCGTCGGACCGCTGCTCCGCCGCTATGGGACCTGTGCCGGCGAGCGCTCGCTCGCAGAGCGCACGGATGAGCCCTGACTTGCCGCCGTAGGACTTGTAGATGGTGGCTTCCGAGACTCCGGCGTCGGCGGCGATGGATTCGATCGTGGTTGCCGTGTAGCCCTGATCGACGAATCGAGCCAGCGCGGCATCGAGGAGTGCGTCATGCGTGCGGCGGGACTGCGCGCGACGGCGACTCGAGTCGTACGCGGCGGCGGGCGTTGACTTGTTCGCCCTTGTGCTCTACGGTCATTCCATTCCAGTCTACTAGAATGAAAGTCAGGCAACGATGACCGCTGCAACAGCAAGGATGGTCGAACGTCTGCACGACGCGACGAATGCCCACGACCTCGATGCCCTGGTGAACTGCTTCACCGAGGATTACCGCAACGACACACCCGCCCATCCGCAGCGCAGCTTCAGCGGCCGAGCCCAGGTGCGATCCAACTGGGAACAGATCTTCGCCGCCGTCCCGGACATCCGCGCGTCCGTGCTCGCCACCGTCGTGGACGGCGAGGTCATCTGGTCCGAGTGGGAGATGCGCGGTACTCGCCGCGACGGGGCTGCGCATCTGATGCGGGGCGTCATCGTGTTCGGCGTTCGTGGCGAGCAGGCCGCGTGGGCCCGGTTCTTCCTCGAACCGGTCGATCCCAGCGTCGACGACGCCAGCGCAGCCGTTCGCCAGATCGTCGGAGCCTCCTCCGCGCCCGCTACCCCTGAGGCCACCTGATGACGGTCGCGACGGAGCCCACGGTTCGAGATGCCCGACCACCCGACGTCGGCGTTCGCGTGACGAACCTGATCGTTCGTCCCTTGCTGCGCACCCCGGTGGCGAGACTGTTCACGCCGCTCGCGCTGCTGGAGTTCAAGGGGCGCCGCAGCGGTGACCAGCGGCGCATCGTGGTCGGGTGGCACGTCATCGGCGATGTCGGATTCGTTGTCACTCCAGCGCGTTGGCGGGCGAACTTCATCGGTGGACATCCGACCACCGTGCATCGCCGGGGGACCTCGATGGCGCTCGTCGGCCGCCTCGTGAACGACCCCGCTGCGGTCGCCAGCGCGATCAACCAACTGCTCGACAGCGGGACCTCGGCTCGCTCGCTCGCCCTGCACATTCCCCACGGCCACGTGATCGACAGCGAAGACGTCGTCGCGACCGATCGGGCTCTGATCCGATTCGACCCCGCGAGCGTCCGCCAGGGCTGACAGCCACGCAACCGAAATTTTCACGAAGAGTGACGAGACGATGACGCTAGGCGGCGGCCGTGATCGCCGATCAGCGCGCCGAGGTCATCGAGCTTCGGCGGATCATGCGTCGAGGATCTCGACTCTGATCCGCTTGTTGCCCTTGCCCTTCGATTCGGTCTTCGCCACCTTGAAGCGGCCGATCTCCGACGTGGAGCGCACGTGTGTCCCCCCATCGGCCTGCTTGTCGAGACCGACGATGTCGACGACACGGATCTCCTGGACCGTCTCGGGGATCAACGAGACCTTGGTCCGAATGAGATCCTCGTCCATCACCGCCGTCTCTCGCGGGAGGAACTCCACTTGGACCTGGCGGCCGGCAGCGATCTCGACGTTCACCAGGTCCTCGATGCGGGTCGCGAACCCGTCGGGGAGTGGGTCGAACTCGAAGTCCATGCGAGCCGACAGCGGCTCCATGTTCCCGCCGGTCACCGGGACCCTCCACTCGTTCCAGATCACTCCGCACAGCACGTGCATCGCCGTGTGTGTGCGCATCAGGGCATGCCGGCGCTCCCAATCGACGGTGCCGCGCACCGTGTCGCCGACCGCTGGTAGCGCGTCGGCGCCGGCGAGGGTGTGCCAGACGAGCTCGCCTTCCTTGCGCACCTCGCTCACGGGGAGGCCGGCCAGCTCCCCGGTGTCGTAGGGCTGGCCGCCACCGGTCGGGTAGAACACCGTGCGGTCGAGGACGATCCGGCGGCCCTCGACGTCCACGTCGGTCACGTTCGCCTCGACGGTGAGCAGGTAGGCATCGCGGAGGTACAGCAGCTCGGTCCCCATCACCGCCATTCTGCCGAGGAGATCAGGCGCCCGGCGTATCCGCCTGCTTCTGGGCGGGATCGTCTGCGGCCGAGCGGTTCCGGTGTCGGGATTGCGCGCCGTGGTGTGGTTGGCGGTCTATTGTGAGCGATGGCGCGTGGGTGCGCCGCCGGACCCGCGGACAGGACTGAGTCCAACCCAGAACCGATCGAACGTCCATCCGGCGTTCCTCTGTCTGAGTTGCGGGTCGCAGGCGCTGGAGGAATAGCCATGTCATCATCCACTTCCGTCACCCGTACGTTGCCGGCTCGGCCCGATCTCGAGCAGCTGAAACGTCAGGCCAAGGACCTGCTCGCGGACGCCCGACAGGGCAATCCGCCTGCGTTGGCACGGCTCGATGGGAACATCAGTGCCCGGTTGGCCGACGCACAGTTCGTGATCGCCCGCGAGCACGGTTTTGCATCATGGGCGCGGATCCGTCGTGCGGTCTTGGCAGCGAGCCCCCAGGATCGGCCGGTGACTCGCCCACCACGCGTGGACAAGCACCTGGTGGCATCGACGTACAACGCGGCGACGTTCCTCGACGGGGCCAAGCGCAACGGATGGGTGCCGGGGCGGCTCCCGACATCGTTGGTGTTCGTGTTTCAGCCCGTCTACGCCAACCGGCTTGCCGAAGATCCCCGTTTCGTCGAGGACACGGCGATGGCAGTCGGCAACGGTCGGTACTTCATCACCGTCGACGACCCAGCGGTAGCGGTCAGTTGCATGAGCGCTGGAACCGCGTTCGTTGGCCAGGTCGAGAACCAGATCGCGCTCGGCGGTGCCGATCGGTTCGTGATTCTCAACACCGCCGGAGGATTCGGGCCCGACATCGCCATCGGCGATCTCGCCGTCATCGAGACCGCCGTTCGCGACGACGGGATCTCTGACCACTACCTCCCACCAGGCGACACCGTCGACGCCGACGAAACCCTCACCGAAACCTTGCTCGAGGCTGCCCGCACGGTCCAACCTCGCGCACGTCGACACATCAGCTGGACCATCCCCGCCGTGTTCCGTCAAACACAACCAGAGGTCGATCACTGCGTCAACCAAGGCATCACCGTCGTCGAGAGCGAGATCGCCGCGCTCCTCGCGGTGTGCCAGGCCCGCAACGTCCGAGCCGGCGCAGTCGTGACAATCCTCGGCGTCCAACCCCCGCCCGACGATGCACCTGCCGACTGGAACAACATCGCCAGCACCCAATGGGATGTGTTCGAAGCCGTCGTCACCGCACTCGGATCGCACTGAGCGACAAACCCATACGACGCGCCGCTCTGGCCCGGGCGCGCTCGGGCGTCCGTCTCGAGTGCCTCCCAACGCCGGGTGAGTTCGACCTTTGATCGCGTGGCGGCGTCTATCCTCGATGATGCGAGGCCGGGCTTGAGCGGGGGATCCGACCAGGAGAACGATGGAGACCACCCACTTCACCATCAAGGCACTCGACATGTCGACGTGGGATGCGTTCGCGGCGTTGGTGGAAGCCAACGGCGGCATCTTCGGCGGCTGCTGGTGCATGGGCTTCCACCCCGAAGAAACCACCCACCTCGACGCCCCGCAGCCGCACCGGGAGCAGAAACTCGACCGCGTCCGGGCCGGGACCGCGCACGCGGCGCTGGTCTTCGACGGCGATGACTGCGTCGGCTGGTGCCAGTTCGGGCCACCCCACGAGGTACCGCGCATCAAGAACCGCAAGGAGTACGAGAAGCAGTTGGACGAGCTTCCCGACTGGCGGATCGCCTGCTGCTACGTCGGCAAAGGCCATCGCCGCCAAGGAGTCGCCGCCGCTGCACTCGCCGGCGCGCTCGAACTGATCGCCAGTCTCGGCGGTGGCACCGTCGAGGGCTACCCGGAACCCGCCGGCGACGTACCGGCCGGCTTCCTCTACCACGGTGTGCTCTCCACCTTCGAACACGCGGGATTCCGAGCGGACCGCAAGATCGGCAAGCACCGCTGGGTCGTGACCGCCCAGGTGCCCCCATCGTGACGGCGGAGGATGACACCATCACAAGCACTCGACCACGGTGTTGCGAAGACCCCCTGAGCCCAAGACAGTTCGGCGCTACACGAACCGCTGCTCGATCTCAACGCTCTGATTCTCCAACGCGTCGAGGAGCGTGCGCTTCAACAAGTCACGGTCCTTGTCGTCTGGACGGGCTCCATGCGTCCACAGGTTTCGGAGAAAGTCAAAGTCTTCCCAGATCGGCGCTCGGGGACGTGAGTCATCGTCGTATCGCGGCGTGAGCCACCAATGCAGGTGCGGCACCGTGTTGCCCAGTGCTTCATAGTTGAGCTTCCGGGGGCTGAACGCCTGGAACATTGCCTGCGCGACGTCGGACATCTCCATGAGATGCGCAGCCCGGATCGGCCGTGCCAGTTCATGCAATTCAGCGACGCAACTCGTTGCCACGAAGAATGTCGCGCCCCGGAACCACTGAGTTGGGCTGAGGCGGACGAGTCCTGTGGAGAGTCGGGCAACCGCCCACGGGTCCTCGCCGCGATCAGCCGCCGCGTTCTCGGCGCAGAGCGCGCAGCCGTTTTCGCCCTCACTGGCGATGGGTTGCATGCGAGCAGAGAATGCCCTGATGGTTGGATTGGGTCAAGAGCGGTGCCGCATCAGTCACGTCCCGCCGAAGAACTCGGGGCGTCTGCACGGGACTCGGCTGAGGGGTGTGTGGATACGGTTCGGAACGGGTACGCCCCATCGTGAGCATCATTCGAAATGACGATGGATCCCTGACCGTGCCCGTGGCGCCTGGCCGCCATGAGGAGGACAGTGCCGGTGACGCCGTCACCGAACCCGGTTCGATGGTGATCCGACCGGGCGAGGGCGGATACATCGAGGCGCTCGCCGAGTGGGAGAGCGAACAGCACCCCGACCGGGGAGAAGCGGTGTCGACCGCATCGGGCCGCGAGCAGGCGATGGCCGTTGTCCACGCCGTCGCGGAGGACCCGGACCACGTCGCCGAGGCCGTCGATGCTCTCGACGACCCGGTCGCCGGCGCCGAGGCGCTCCGCCACGTGCTGGTTGGCGGCACACCGTCCGTCCAGGCGTTCGCGGGCGAAGTCGCGGACGAGGAGGGCGGCGATGTGATCCCGCCGCACACCGCGACCCGCATCATCGGCGAGGTCCTGTCTGAGATCGACGCCCGACCGGTCTGATAGTCGCGAAGCCCATTCAGCAGCATCGTTCGTGGTAACAGAGTGATGCCCATCCATCGGCATGGACCGCTCTTCGTTGGGTGCGACAGACTGGGTGGATGTCGGCATCGATGGAGGACGTGCTGAACGATCTGGTCGCTGAGTATGACCGCCTCGAAAGGATCCTGTCCTCGCTGGACGATGAGCAGTGGCTCGCGCCGTCTGGCGCTCCCGGTTGGACGGTACGCGACGTCGTGGTTCATCTCGCCCAGACCGAGGAAGCGGTGGCAGTGTCGCTCGCGGAACCCGTGGCTGAATGGACCTCCCGGGACCGACCCCTCGATGATGCGGTCGATGCGCGGGTGCGCGCTGATACGACGCCTGCCGGCGAAGTGTTGGAGCGGTGGCGATCCGCGCGGCGTGCCTCGGTCACGGCTCTCGCGATCGCAGATCCAGACGTGATCGTGCGGTGGGCGGCGGCGCCCCTGAAGCCCAAGACGCTTGCGACAACTCGCCTTGCCGAGCACTGGGCTCATGGGCTCGACATCTGCGAACCGCTCGGCCTGGAGCTGGAGGACACCGATCGGCTGCGCCACATCGCCTGGTTGGGTCATGCGACCTTGCCGTACGCTCTGCGGCTTGCCGGGCTCGACCCGCTCGAGTTGCTGTGCACGCTCGTGGCTCCCGACGGTGCGCTCTGGACCTACGGCCCGCCATCCGCGTCACACTGGGTGACCGGGTCCGCCGGGGCGTTCTGCAGAGTTGGCGCGAGACGACTCGCCGCCGAAGAGTCCGGACTCGCCGTGTCGGGACCGGCCGCAGCCGCAGCCCTTGGCGTGCTTCGCAACTACGCCGCCTGACGCACAGACGTGTCCCGAGCCGGTGCGGGGCGGCGAAAGCCGGCTTCCGGAGAGCAGGCGGCGGTAGATCTCGTCTTTGCTGACCGCTGTCGTCCGGCCGTCGGCTCCTGATCATCACATCTTGCTTGTGTGCAAAGCTTGACAGGGGGAACGAGCAAGGGAGACGTGATGAGCGTTGTGAAGATCATCGAAGTCGTCGGCCGGTCAACCACCAGTTCGGACGACGCTGTGAAAAGTGCCCTGAGTGAGGCCAAGCGGACCCTGCGCGACGTCAAGGCGCTTGACGTGGTGTCGGTCGGCTTGCGGGGAGACAACCTCGACGAATGGGGGGCGCTGGTCCGGATCTCGTTCCTCGTGGAAAACGTCACCGACTGATCCGGCTGCGCTGATCGCGTCGGTCCGGGGCTGGCTCAGGTTGCGGCGACGAGATCTCCGAACGAACGCTCGATGCAGTCGGCGTAGTGCGCCGGGTCGGGCATCATCTCGCGACACGCGGTGAACGAGAGCACGAACTGCGTGTCATAGCTGCCGACGATGTTGATCAGCCCCATTCCGTCGACGGCGGGTCCCGCGCCGAAGCTGCAGACACTGCGCGCCCCGGCGAAGTACAGCGGCTCACGTGGACCAGGCACGTTGGTCACGACCGTGTTGACCAGACCGGCCGACCCGGGCCGGGTGAACCGGCCCGCCAGCCTGGTGCCGACACCGATCAGCAGTCCCGGCGCCAATTGCGACAACTCGGACAGGTTGCGGGCGCCCACGGCTTGGGTGACTTCCTTGGAGCTCGATGTCGACCGCTGCACGGCAGCCAGCCGTTCGACGGGATCGGCGACATCGGTCGCCAGGCTGACGATCATCGCCGAGACCTGGTTGCCCAGATCGCTCTTCTCGGATTCGGTGCGCACCGAGACCGGCGTCATCGCGCGCAGCGACGCGGTCGGCAGTTCGCCGGCATCTTCGAGGTAGGTGCGGAGCGCGCCTCCGATCACGGCCAGGGCGACATCGTTGACCGTCGCCCCTTCGACGAGGTTGCGCATCGGCTTGAGCTCGGCGAAGGGGAAGAACTTCGCGTCGAGGACACGATGCGCGGTGACCGGCCCGTTGAAGCGTGTACCGGGTGCCAGGCCGCCGGCGGGAGCATCGGATTGGTTGCGCATCGTCGCCGCCGCACGACCGAGACCGGGCACGATCCTGCCGGTCAGGCGCATGGCCCGGGCCGGGGTTCGCAGGCCGTTCATCACGGCCCGGCTGTAGAGCTCGAACGGGGACGGGTCGGGCTCGGGACGCCATGGCTTGTCAGGTGGCGGCGGATCGAGCACGTCCGGCGTCTGCGAGTGGATGGCGGTGATCATCTCGATGCCCGACTTGCCGTCGACCGCGGCGTGATGGATCTTCAGCACGAAGGCGAAGCCACCCTTCGGAACGCCGGCGACCTTGTCGAGGCCTTCGATGACGTACAGCTCCCACAGCGGCTTCGAGAGGTCGAGCGGGCGGGCGTGCAACCGGGCGGCCTGGATGCAGAACTGGCGCCAGTCGCCCGGCTTGGGCAGTGCGATGTGGCGCACGTGGTACTCGAGGTCGAACTCCTCGTCCTCCACCCAGTACGGGTGGTCGAAGTCGGCGGGAACCCGCACCACCTTCTGACGGAAGGCCCTGGCCAGGTGCAACCTGGCCTCGAGGTGGGCCAGGATGCCCTTGAACGTCACGGATCCGCCGGGCGCCGTGGAGGGGTCGTAGATGCTGATCGATGTGATGTGCGTCGGCGCGTGCGGCCGCTCGCTGTAGATGAACGACGCATCCTGTCCACTGAGCTGCTGCATGTGCGACCCCCCGGTCTCGCGCCCCGCCGGCAGTCTGGCAGATGTGCCGAGGATTGTTCGCAGGGACGGTCAGGCGGCGTGCGACGTGCTGCGGCGTTCGTGCCAGTTGGCCGGACGCGGGTACCAGGCCCGAGCCCACAACGGGGCCGAGAACGGCCGCCAATCGCCCTCTGGCTGCGACAGGCGATCGAGGATGGCCAGGACGATGGCGGGGTTGACGCCCATGCCGACGTGCGACCCGCGCACCTCGATGTTCTCGGTGTGCTCGCGCACCTCGTCGATGCACGTCTGCCACGGCGCGACACCGTCGGTACGCGAATAGAACGACGTGGCGGGTACCTGCAGCGGCGGACGGTCCTCCTCGCGCAGATGCATCAGCGACAGGTCCCCGTTGTGCAGGTGCTGCACCTGCTCCCACAGCCCCGTCGCAGAACTGCGATCGCCCTCGACCATTCGGTACGGGCTGCCGAGCGTGATCACCTGTCGAACAGTGTCGGGCGACTCCCGGGCGAGCAGCCGGGCGTAGATGCCGCCGAGGCTCTGGCCGATCAGCGTGACGGTTCGTCCGTGCCGCTCGTGCAACTCGGCGAGCCGGTCCCGCATGCCGTCGACGGCACGGGCAGTGGGTCCGATGTTCCGCCCCAACCCCCAGGCATGCACCCAGTACCCCTGGCCGCGCAACGCCCAACGCAGCGGAGTCGTCGATTCATCACTGGCCCCGAACCCCGGCAGGATCAGCACGGGATGCTGATCGCCGGCACCCAGGGTGCGCAGCAACGGCCCGAGGCACAAGAACGCGGTGGCCTCCAACGGGAGCCACATCGCCTCCATCGCCTGCAGCGCAGCGGTGGGAGGCCGGACGGGATGAGGGTCGCTCATGGAAGCACGCTAGCCACGCCTGTGCGCCGTCGTCAGATCCTGAACTCGACGCCGCCGATGCGGTGGCTGACCGTCGCGCCGTCGCCGAGGTCGACCGCGACGAGACCGCCAGTTCCCTGCGACCAACGGATCTCGGCGTTGTCGAAGTCCGGTTGACCGAGGATCTCGCGCCAACGCGCCGCGGTCGTGTCCGGATCGGGCACAGCCAGCTCGACTGCCGTGATGACGCTGACGACGTCGGTGCGCACGGCGCGTTGCCAGTCGGGTCCGGCCGGCATCCACGGGCCGTTCGGATCGTCGCCGCCCGGCTGGAAGTCGATCTCGAGGAACGATCCTCCGGTGTCGCCGGGGTGGAGCTGCCAGATCTGGTAGCCGTGGTCGTCGGCCTCGAACGCGGTCCGGATCCCGAGGGCCGCCGCACGTTCGCGAAACGGAGACTGGTCGTCGGTGTGGCTGATCACCATGTAGCCGCCATCGGCCCCCAAGCGTTCGAGCTGGCGGCCGGCGGCCGTGCCGGCGGTGATCGGCGAGACGACCTCGATGAACTGCGTCCCGACGGGCAGGACGGCGTTGCGCAGGCCGAACATCTCGACGCCCGGATCGTTGAACGCGACCTCGAGACCGAGCAGTCGGCCGAGATCGGCGACGACCGCGTCGAGATCGTGGACGACGAGGGCCACCTGGCGGAGGCGGATCATCGGAACACCGGCTTGCGCTTCTCGACGAAGGCCCGGAACGCCTCGGCCGTGTCGGCGCTCGCGGCGATCTCGAGATGCCGGCCCGCCTCGTATGCGGTGAAGTCGGCAAAGGTCATCTGCTCCGCGGCGAGGTAGTTCTGCTTGAGGCCGCGAAGGGCGGTCGGCGACTTCTCGAGCAGCGTCGTCAGGAGGGACTCGGCGTCGTCCCGGAAGGTGTCGTCGGCGAACACCCGGGCCACGATCCCGATGCGCTCGGCCTCGTCCGCTTCGATCCGCCGAGGGAAGAACGACAGGTCCCGCGCCCGCGCCGCGCCGACGATGCGCGGGAGCGACCACGGAATGGCCATGTCACCGGCGACGGCGACGTCGAGAAAGGCCGTGTTCAACTTCGCCGATGCGGTCATCACCCGCACGTCGCAGGCGAGCGCCCACCCCAGACCCGCGCCCGCGCAGGCTCCGTTGATGGCGGCGACCGTGACCGCGGGGATTTCGTGCAGCAGCGTCGTGACCTCGAACTCGCGCGCCGTCAGGACCTCGTCGGGTCCGCCGCTGGTGAAATGCTTGAGGTCGGCGCCAGGACAGAAGGCCTTGCCGGCCCCGGTGAGAACCAGCACGCGAATGCTCGGATCGGTCGCCGCCCGTTGGAGCGCGTCGTACGCCTCGCGCACCATCTGGTTGGTCATTCCGTTCATGTGCTCGGGCCGATCGAGGGTCACGCGGCACAGCCCGTCGGCGACCTCGTAGCGGATCGTGTCGAAGTCCATCAGCTCCCCAATCTCGGGAAGTTCGGCGCGCGCTTCTCGATCAGTGCGCCGGCCCCTTCCTTGGCGTCGATCCGATCGAGGGCCGCGTACTGCACCCCGTCGATCGTCTCGAGCGCCTCGGGGTAGCGGACGCCGTAGCCCTCGTACACGAGCCGTTTGGTGTCGGCGATCGAGGCGGGAGACACGTGCTCCGCGAGATCGACGACGTACCGGCGAGCAGCCGCCAGCAGGTCGTCGGGTTGCGCCACCTGCTGGACCAGTCCGACGCGATGGGCTTCCGCCGCGTCGATCTTCCGTGACGACCACAACAGATCGAGCGCGGCGCCGGTGCCGATCAGGCGCGGCACGATCCACGTCGTCCCGTGTTCGGCGACGAGACCGCGTTTCGAGAAGATCGACGTGAACGAACCGTCCGTCGACGCGATGCGCACGTCGCTCATCACGGCCAGGACGAAACCGCCACCCGCCGCGACGCCGTTCACCGCACTGATGACCGGTTTGGGGACCGACAGCAACCACGTGAACATTCCCGGAACATCGTCGGATTTCGGTCGCGTCGACGAACCCGCTGTCGCGGTCCGTTGCAGCACGCTGGCGTCGAGCCCGGAGCAGAACCCGCGGCCGGCACCGGTGACGACGATGCCGACGACCCGCGGATCACGCGCCGCGTCGTCGACGGCCTCGCGAAACGCGGCCAGCATCGAGAACGTGAGGGCGTTCAGCGTTTCGGGTCGGTTCAGGGTGATCGTTGCGACGGGATCGTCGACCTCGACCAGGATCTCATTCATCCGGCATCCATCCCTTCATGCCGCATCGCGGCGACGATGCCCATGATGCCGGACGGACGGTGGTGCGCCGGGTGTCAGAGCACGAGCTCGGGGAGCAGCACCGGCTTGATCACCGATCCGTCGAGCGAGGCCTGTTCGGCTTCGTCGATCTGCGACAGCGCGTAGGTCTCGATCAGTCGGTCGAAGGGGAAACGGCCGTCCTGCCACAGCTCGATCATTCGGGGGATGAACTGCTGCGGATCGGCGTTGCCCTCGAAGATGCCGACCACGGTCTTGCCGAAGAGTGCGTTGGGATCGAAAACCAGTTGATCGCCGCCGGCGCCGACCAGGCCGCACACCCCTGTCGCTCGAAGCCCGGCCACCGCTGCGGTCACGACGGCGGGTACACCGGTGGTGTCGAACGCATAGTCGGTGCCGCCACCCGAGGCGGCGACGACAGCACCAGCCACATCGACGCCATCCGCCGCGAGCACCGTGTGCGTGGCACCGAGTTCCACCGCCAGGTCGAGTCGGTGCTGGTGTCGGTCGACAGCGATGATCGTGGCGGCCTCGGCCACGCGGGCTGCCATGATCGCGGCCATCCCCACGCCACCGGTCCCGTAGACGGCGATCGATTCCCCCGGCTGCACGTCGAGTGCGATGAGCACCGATCCGGCGCCGGTCTGGATGCCGCAGCCGAGCGGGCCGAGCAGTCGGAGGTCGGCGTCGGGATCGACGACCACGGTGTTCTGCTCGGAGGCGATCGCGTAGGTGGCGAACGACGATTGTCCGAACCAACGCGAGGCGACCGCCTTGCCATCGAGGTCGGTCGCCGGCGGCGAGCCGTCCAGCTTGGACCCGACGAAGTTCTTCATCGCAAACTGGTCGCAGTACGGGTTGAGATGGTCGGCGCAGTTGCGGCAATGTCCGCACGAATCGAACGACAACACGACATGGTCGCCGGGGGAGATGGACGTCACGCCCGCTCCGACGGCTTCGACGACACCGGCGCCCTCGTGGCCGGGGATGATCGGCAGCAGCATCGCGGCCGCGTTCCTCAGGATCGAGTCGGTGTGACAGATCCCGGCACTGACGATGCGGACGAGCACTTCGTCATCGGCAATGTCGGGAAGCTCGATCGTCTCGATCGAGTACGGCTGGTCGGCGGAACGCAGTACCGCGGCAGTGGTCTTCATCGGAGTCCTTTTTGACGGCCGAACCTATAGCTCGGAGTCGGTCCCGACTGCATCCCGAACGTCAGCGTCAACCGGACGAACCCGTACGGCACGGCTCGCGCAAACCTGGGTGGAATGATCTGATGCGCTGTCTACGGTCGAGCTGGTGGCTGGGTGACCCGCGGCTTGCGGCGCACACGGAACACGAAGGTCACCATGCGCGTCCAGAGACGGTCGCAGTTGAGGATCACGATGCGCCGTCGAGGGTCAGACGGACCGGGCCGTCGAGCGTGATGGTGACGGTGCCGTGGCCGTCGGCGTCCGCATCGAACGTGACGCTGACGTCGTCACCATCCGCGTGCTGCAATCGATGACTCCCGGGTGTGAGGCGGGTGAAGTGCAGCGTCGCTTCGCCGCGACCATCCGCATCGGTTGCGGCGGCCGGTTCGATCCCCAGCTGCATCGTGACGCCGTCGTCGCTGCGGGCCAGGGTGATCAGCGCGTCCGGGCTCGCCTCGACGAGTGGACCGACCGGCTCGACCCACCCGCGGATGGCGAGCTGGGCGAGATCGAGCGGCGCCGACCAACGCAGCAACATGTAGGAGCCGAAGCCCGACCCGCCGACCGCCACCGGTCGCTCGGGCCACTGCCGGCCGGTCGCGCACTGTCGAGCGGACGCGTCGATCGCGGCGTCGATCAGCCGCTCGTCGCCCACCATGCGCGCCCCGCCGATCACCTTGATCCACGGGAGCAGCGAACTCGACGAGGTGTGATGACGCTCGGGCTCGGGCGGCATCTCGAGGGCCAGCGTTCCGTCGACCACCATGCTCGACAGCATCGCCATCTTCGGCGCGGCACCCCGCAGGTCGAGCGCCTGGGCGCGCCGAGCATGGTCGGGGAGGACGTCGGCGAAGCGATGGGTGCCGTTGGCGTGGTAGTGCCCGCCGGGAACTTCGCCGGTGTCCCACGAGACGCCGATGTGGTTGGAACGGATGTGCGCGTACGAACCGTCGGGCGTGAGGTACTCGTCGTCGAGTGTCTGCCGCCAACGGTCGCCGACGGCGGCCCAGTCGTCTGAACCGTGGATGGTGTCGTGGCCGTGCAGCGCCTGCGCGCCCATCACGTTGCACACGGTGAACGACCAGCCCGGTTCGCACGGGAAGAACCCGAGCCGGCTGCGCTCGAAGTTCTTGCGCACGGCAGCCGTGAGCGAGTGATGGTCGTACTCGAACGTGCGGCCGTCCTTCCACACGAACGTCAACGACGCCGGCTCGTCGAAGCGCAGGTCGCCCGTCGCCGCCTCGAAGCTGTTGACGACGTCGCCGAGGAAGGCCGAGAACATGATGTTGTCGCGGCGGATCGGGTCGGGGTTCGGGTCGAAGTTGCCGAGCAGGTTCAGCGTGCGCCAGTACTCCCACACCCGCAGGTCGGTGTGCTTGTGCACCACCTTGGCGAGCGCCTCGGTCATCCGACCGGGCGCGTTGGGCAGGTAGTTGGCGGCGTACAGCGACATCGCCCAGGCGATGCTGTTGAGCTGGTAGCGCAGCTGGGTGCCGCCGTGGAACTGCTCGCCCCAGTCCATCCCCGCCAGGCCGTCGTCGGGCTGCTCGGCGAACGAGTAGCACCAGCGGAGGAGCTCGGCATCCATGTGGTCGGGTGGGCGCAGGGTGGTGACCCGTTCGGGGATCTGCGCGTCGGCGAGGTAGGCGTTCAGCTCGGGCACCATCGCCCGCTTGGCGCGGAACCGGCGCTCGATCTTCCACACCATCGTCGCCACCACGGCGACGGCACAGACGTAGGCGACCGGGATCGCCCAGTCCCACGTGGTGCCGTGCTCGACCCAGACTCGCGGCCCGTCGGCGAGCACGGCAGCCAGGACCGCGGTGCCGAACCAGACGAGCGGGATCGAGAAGTGCGTGCTCAGCCCCCACCACAGCACGAGGGCGATGAGCGCCAGCACCTGGGTGACGACGAACAGGATCGGCGCAGCGTCGTAGAGCAACCCGGCGCCTGGATAGACGAGCCCCAATCCGAACGCCCGCCACGCCCCGCCATCGGAGACGAAGACCAGCACGGTGCCGACGAGTTCCACGAGGGCGAGCGCGACCACGAGGCGGCCGAGCAGCCGACGGCTCGTCGGTCCGAAGCGCCTTGGTTGCTCGGGCAGGAGCAATGGTCCGGGCACGACCGCAGTGTCGGCCTCGGTGATGGTGGCGGTCATCGGTTGCCTCCCTGGTTGGTGCTCGCTCGGCCGGGCAACGGTGGCGCCTCGTAGGTCACCTGCGGGCGGCCCGTGAGACGGCACACGCCGCGCACGAGGTGGGTCCACACCTTGGCGCAGTTCAGGTACAGCGTGATCACGCCACGCCCTCCGTGTCGGCGGACATTCTCGTCGGTGCGAGGACAAGTCGGAGCGGCCGGTCGACGACGAGCGACATCGAGCCGGTGCCGTCGGCGTCGGCGGTGACGATCAGATCGAGCCCGTCGCCGGACAACCGGTAGTCGGCGCCAGGGGTGAGTGCGCTGAGGGTGAACTCGACGGCGCCGTCGGCCGGCTCCGGGCCGGGGCGCACCGCGAGATCGAGCGACGAGCCGTCGAGCGAGCGGGCCAGGGTGATCATCACCTGCGGCCACGGCGCCGACTCGACGATCGGGCCAGACGGCGCCACGTAGCCGCGCACGTTGATCGACGCGTTGTCGAGCGGCGTCGACCAGCGAACCAGCATCAGCAAGGCCAGGTTGCCGACACCGGTGCCGAGCGGCCGCTCGGGCCAGTGCTCTCCGGTCGCGCACTGCAGGTCATGGCCGCGGATCGCCGCCGCGGCCAGCTCGTCGTCGCCGACTGCACGAGCACCACCGATCAACTTGGTCCATCCCGGCGTCGCCGACTTGCGTGAGCGGTTGCGCTCCCACTCCTCCGGCAACTGCAGCTGCAGGACGCCGTCGCTGATCAACCCGCGCAACGCGGCCATCTTCGGCGGCAACCCACGCAGCGACAGCGCCCGGCCGCGGTCGTGCAGATCGGGCGCGACGTCCTTGAAGCTGTGCGAGCCGGTCGTGAAGTACTCGCCGCCCGGCGTCTCGCCGGTGTCCCAGCTGAGGCCGGTGTGGGTGGAGCGGATGTTGGCGTAGTTGCCGTCTGGCAGCAGATACTCACGCTCGAGCGTCTCGCGCCATCGCGGCTCGATGTCCGACCACATCGACGTGCCGTGCAGCCGGTCGTGACCGAACAGTGCCTGCGCGCCGATCGTGTTGCAGGCGGCGAACGCCCAGCCCGGTTCGCAGGGGAAGAACCCGAGGCGGCTGCGCTCGAAGTTCTTCTGCACCGCTTCCATCCAGCTGTGGTGGTCGTAGGCGAAGGTGCGGCCGTCCTCCCAGACGAACGTCAGCGAGCCCGGCTCGTCGAAGCGGGTACTGCCGGTGGCCGCCTCGTAGAGGTTGATCTGGTCGCCGGTGAAACCCGAGAACATGATGTTGTCGCGCACCAGCGGGTCGGGGTTGGAGTCGAGGTTGCCGACGCGGTTGAGCAGCTGCCAGTAGCGCCACACGCGCAGGTCGAGTTGCTTGAGCACCAGGTTGCGCATCGCCAGTTCGATCGTGCCCGGCGCGTTCGGGATGTAGTTGACCGCGTACGGCGCGAGCGCCCAGCCGAGGTAGTTCAGTTGGTAGCGCACGACGGTCCCGCCGTGGAGTTGGTCGCCCCACTCGAAACCGTCGAAGCGGTCGATCGGCTGCAGCGAGAGCTCGTACACCCAGCGCAGCAACTCGGCGTCCATGTCGTCGCCCTCGCGCAACGCGTGCGACGGCTCGGGCACCTCGGCCGTGCGCAGGTACTCGTTCAATTCCGGGACGAGTGCCCGCTTGCGACGAAAACGCGACTCGAACGTCCACACCAGCGTGGCCACGCACGCCACCGCCAACACGTAGGCGACCGGTACGGCCCAGTCCCACGTGGTGCCGCGATCGACGAACAGTCGTGGTGCATTCGCCAGCAAAGCGCTGGCCACCGCGCTCAGCAGCCAGACCCCCGGGATGCCGAGGTGCAGGCTCATCCCCCACCAGAGCACCAGTGCGACGCTCATCAGCGCCCAGGTCAACACGAACAGCAACGGGTGCGCGGTGTACAGGAACCCGGCGCCGGGGAAGACGAGCGACAGCCCGGCGGCCCGAGCGGTGGTGCCGCCGAGCACGACGAGCAGCGTGCCGACGAGCTCCACGACGGCGACGCACGCCAGCATGCGTAACACCAGGAACCGGGTCGCGGGGCCCATTCGTCGCGGCTCGGTCGGAAGGAGCGGGATCGCCGTCGGCCGTTCGTCGACGGGCGGGCGGACAACGGTGTCGGTCATGCGTGCACCTCCGGGTGCGTCACGGCATCAGCCGCCTGGGAGACGGTGGCGAGAGCCTGAGAATCGGCGGCCAGCCGGGTGGCGACACGATCGAGCGCGACGGCGAGCGGATCGTGCTGGACGGTCGGGCGGGCGAGCAGCGGAGCGGCGCGCGGGTCGTCGACGAATACCAGCCAGATGCGGGCCGCGGCGATCAACCGCTCGTCGTGCGGATGCTCGGTACCGCGCGCTGATGCGCCCAGCGCAGCGAGCGCGGAGCGCCGGCCAGTCGTCGTCGCCGATCCAACCCATCGCTCGGGCGAGCGCGGTGGACGCGGCGTGTTCCCACGCCGGCGCCGAACCGGCCGGCCATCCGAGGGGTGTCCAGTACCAGGCGGAGCGGTGGCCTCGGTGCAGACCGAACTCGCGCCGCAGCGACGTCACCCACCGCTCGGCTGAACCGCCGCAGCGGTGCAACGCGATTGCGGCGAGCGTGCCGTCGAGCGGGCGAACCCATGTCGGTTCGCTGCACGGCACGCCGAGCGACGTGCGCGCGGCGTCGCCGACGAAGCGCGACGTGAGTTGCTCGTCGCCTGACCCGGCGAGTGTCAGCGCGGCGCGGGCGGGCGCGTGATCGATGCGGAACGAGTCGCCGCCGAACCGGAATCGGGCCCACATACCGACACGTCGCGCTCGCTGCTCGATCGCCGGATCGGTGGCGATGACGGCGGCGAGTTCGGTGTCGCCCGCCAATGCCACGACCGCCGCCGTGCGCGAGCGGTCGACGGGGCGCAGGCGGTCGACCGACGCCAGACCCTCGGAGGTGCGGCCGCGGCGACGGGCCAGGTGCGACAGTCCCGGAATGCGCCCGACGACCGTGCGCAGCCAGGAGATCAGTCCGGCGGCCAGAAGGACCAGTGGGAACTCGTGTGAGGCCACCACCGGGCGCGCCACCGAACCGATCGACGCCATCGACGTCGTGACGGCAGCGTGCGAGTCCGACACGAGACCGCTGGCCACGACGGCCCCGACGACGACCGCCGCCAGCAACCAGTCCATCCCCCACCGCACCCAGGCCACCGTGGCCCCGACGGCGGCGAGCAGGCACGCGGCGGCGAGCAGGTTGCTGGATCCGACGAGGCCGGCGCCCGGAACCACCATGCTGCGCATCATGTGCACCCCACGGTGACCGAGCCCGAACACGAGAGCGATCGGCACCGCCAGCGACGCGCCGAGGACGATCCCCCGGCGCAGACCCAGCCGCGGGGTGCCGGCCATCTACCCCAGCGCTCCGCGCGCGTCGAGGTCGAGCGCGTGGCGCCCGTGACGCTGTGCCATCACCGTCAGCATCTCGTCACCACGTTCGGTCTGCGCGGCGAGGATCGTGGCGATCACGCTCATCACCACACCCCACAGCGATCCGAGGCGGTAGTCGTGCCACAGCGTGTCGGCGTCGTAGTCCACCCCGGCGCTGCCCAAGCGGCTGCGATAGTCGTCGAGCAGACCGCGCTCGACGTCGGCGCGCTGCGCCGGCTGGAAGCCGCCACCGATCATGTAGGCGAGATCCCACATCGCCGAGCCTTCGTTGGCGGTCTGCCAATCGACGACGACCAACGGCGGCGCGTCGGGGGTCACCCCGAACATGAAGTTGTCAGGCCGATAGTCGAGGTGGATCACGGTGGTCGGCGTGTCGCTCGACCCGATCCATCTCGGCACATCCGGAGCGAGCGCACGGATCAGCTCGACGATGTCGGCATCGAGCCCCGGGCCGAGCCGATCGAGGAACGGCTCGACGAACATCGCATAGACCATGCCGAGCCCGTTGGCCGCCTCGTCGCCCTTCGCCCGGTGGGAGCCGAAATCGGCGAGCGTCGGATCACCCCATCGCGGCGCGTGGAGCCCGACCGCTTGCTCGACGGCGAGCGCGGCCTCGTCGACGGTCAGCCCCGCGAACTGGTCACCCTGCCGCGAGTCGGCGAGATCCTCCATGATCATCACGAAGTCGGGCTTGTCGTGGTCGTACGCGGCGAGATGGCATTCGGGAACGCGGATGTCGACCGTCGGCGCCAGCTCGCGGTAGAACGACACCTCGGTGAGGTAGGTGCCGGTGGTGAACGCGCTCGTGCGGGCGTTCTCGTCGCCCGAGGGGAACTTGCCGACGACGCTCGCCGGTCGCCCGTCGGGATCGTCCCACGTGAGCGAGAAGCGGGCATTGCGCCCCGTCTGGCCCGTGCCGATGAACGACTCGAACTGCAGATCGACCACCTGCGCGCCGTCCGCCACCCCCTTCGCGTCGAGCACTTGGGTCATCCACGCCGCGTCGAGATCGGCGGGCTCCCCACGTACTTCGATGTCCATTCGTCCCCTCACATCACTGTTGCTCACGATCGATCGACCGTACCGCAGCGGTGTCGCGTGGCTACGAGCGAGCCGACGTCGCAACGATCGACGTTGCGATGAGCGAACGGCCCACCCCTCGGTCCGTTCGCTCATCGCTGTGACGAAGGTCATCGTCGATTTCTCGCGGCCGTCGAGCGGCGTCGGCTCCGTCGGTGGGCTGAGGCGCACGTGTGAAAAAACCACGCTCGGTGAGCTTCGGGGTGCCCGAAGTACGGATTTTGGTGGGGTACTAGGCCACGCGTCGGAACGGAATCGGACCGGAATGGGGCCTGTGGGGGAGCACTTGGGACCAGGTTGTGGCGCTGATCCGGCCTGTCCATAGTGGCTCCCGACGGAGGCGATGGTGACATCGTCAAGCGGAGGGCGAAGCCGCAATTCGAGTTTTGAAATACCCCGCGCGGGCGGGTCAAACAGCGGATTGCGGGCGGTCTCCCCTATTTACAAGGGGTTGCAGCATATGGAAACGGTTCATGAGCCTCAGGACGGCGTGAATCAGAAGTCACGGGTGGCACGGCGCGAGTTCTTGCGTCTCGGTGCGATCGGTGGCGCGGCGGTGGCGGCTGGTGCGGTCGCTTCGACGTGGATGCCGGACCTGCGCAAGCGCGGTCTGTTGTCCGCGGAGGGTGTGTTCGATGCCGGGTCGATCGCCTGGGCGGACGTGCTGTACCTGGAGAGTTTCCCGACGAGCCCGTTGATCCTGAACCCGTTCACTGATGAGTTGCCGATCCCGAAGGCGCTGGTTCCTGAGCCGTACTCGACTGGACGAACTGGCGAACGTCGCCGGGGCCGGGCGATGGTCAGCAGAACTCGATGCGGTAACCAGCGCCACTCAGCGGTGGTGCGGCGAGGAGCGGGTGACCGGGGCCGACGGACTCCGTTGGTGTACAAGATCGAGTTGAAGGTGGACGAGCATGCGTTCACGACGTCGCAGGTGTTGCCGATCGACATCAACGGTCGCCCGACGGTGTCGTTCGATGCGTCCGGTAACCAGGTTGCGGCGGGTCCGCGGACTTGCCGAAGAGCACGATCTACGGGTTCAACGGGCAGTTCCCGGGACCGATGATCAACGCCGAGTACGGCAAGCCGGCTCTGGTGCGGTTCATCAACAAGCTCGGTGAGAACGAGAAGGATCTCGATCGTCAGGACTTCGGTGCGCCGGACTACTCGTTCCTGACCCACCTCCACAACGCCCACACGGCGCCGGAGAGTGACGGCAACCCGGGTTACTCGATGAACTACGGCCCGTACAACCACGGGTACAAGCCGGGTGAGTGGTGTGACAACCTGTATCTGAACTGGCCGGCGGGTAGTGACGAGCGCAGAGAAGCAGAGCTTCTTCTGGTTCCACGATCACCGCATGGATCACACCGGCGCCAACGTCTACAAGGGCATGGTCGGGCTGTACCCGATCTATGACCCGGTGCTATGACTTCGGTGACGAGACCAACCCGGACGGGTTGCGGTTGCCGGGTCGGCGCTACGACCAAGCCCGACGGCTCGTTCGACGTGGAGTACGACATCCCGTTGGCGTTCTTCGACGCCCGCTTGGACGACGGCGTCACGATGCACCAGGACATGCACGACGCGATGGGCGAGTACCCCGAAGTGGGCGCCTCGCGGGCGCATCCGGAGTGGTGGGGCAAGACGTTCTTCAAGCATTTCCCGAACCACGGCTTCGTCGGCGACCTGTTCACGGTCAACGGCACCGCTTACCCGGTGCTGAAGGTCGAGCGTCGCAAGTACCGGTTCCGGTTCCTCGACTGCTCGGTCGCCCGCATCTACGACTTCCAGCTGATGAGCTCGACCAAGGGCCCCAAAGCGGCCAAGGATCTCGGCTACACCGGTGACGACCTGCAGGGCCAGTACCGGCTCAACGATGGTCAGCAGTGCATGCAGTTCACCGAGATCGCCTCCGACGGTGGTCTGCTGCCGGTACCGATCACGCGTGACAACTTCGAGCTGTGGCCCGCCCAGCGCCGCGAGATGATCATCGACTTCACGAAGTACCAGGACGGCACGCCGACCACCAAGGGCGACGCGATCTACCTGACCAACACGATGGAGATGGGCGACGGTCGCATGTGGGACAAGTCGCGGCGTTACGACGGGACGACCGACTACAAGGTCCCGGTGCTGAAGTTCGAGATCGGTGACCTCCCGGTCGAGACGGACCAGAGCGTGATCCCCAAGGATCGATGCGCGCCCTTCCTGCGATTCCTACGAACTGGAAGGACCTGATGAACAACCGGATGGTCTTCGAGTTGCAGCGCGGCAGCGGTGGCGGCGAAGTCGAGTGGCTGATCAACGGCCAGTCGTTCGACCCCGGCCAAGTGGTGCGCAGCCTGAAGAACCCGGCCGGCAAGACACCGTTGGCGCAGCAGAAGATGGACAGCTACAACGTGTGGGAGATCCGCAACGGCGGTGGCGGCTGGGTGCACCCGATGCACCTCCACATGGAAGAGCACCGCACCATGATGCGCAACGGCCAAGACACCACGAAGCCGACCAAAGCCCGCCCCGACGGGAACGGCAAGGAAGACGTCATCGGGCTCGATCCGGGTGAATCGGTGATCATCTTCCGCCAGTTCCGTGACTTCGTCGGCCCGTACGTGGCGCACTGCCACAACCTGGCCCACGAGGACCACGCCATGATGTTCGGCTGGGAAATCACCTGAGCCGTCTCTGACGGGTGCCCACGTTTCGCGGATGAAGGTCTTGTCGTTCACCAGCGCCGATCAGCGGCGTCGACGAGGACGGTGTTCTTCGAACTGCTGTCGGTGTCAATCAATCAATCAATCAATCAATGAATCGAATATCCGGTCGGTCGGCGTTCGCCGGTCACCCCATATTGCCCATCAGGAGGCGGAAGAAATGAAGAGTGTTGTGCAAGGTAGGAGTGGGCGAGGTCGTACTCGTCCGATCATCGCGGGTTTGCTCGCGGCGGCGTCGGTGGCGGGTGCTGTCGGTGTTGCTGCGGCAGCCCAGGGTGATGTGAATGATTTGCGGGCGGTTGGCCCGGTCTCCACCCAGAACGGGTACCCGATCTGGTATCGGGATGCCGATGGCACCGAGGTCGAGTTGTGTCTCGATGGGACGCCGTTGTGCCGGTTCCTGCCGGGTGATGTTCCGAACCCGGGCGCCGCGATCTCGTTCCCGGACAACTTCCCGGGTGAGGCGTTCTGGTGGGCCGGCGAGTCGGTCATCGCTGACGGGGCCACCAAGAAGGTCACCTTGGTGATGGCTGCGGAGGCGGCGTTCGCGTCGGGTGAAGTCGCGACCCCTGGTGATCAGGTGTCCTTTGGTCGTATCCGTGTCCGCATGGACGGCATGGTCCCTGGTGCCACCTATCACGTCACCCATCCTTATGGTGAGGGTGACTTCGAAGCCGACGATGGTGGCCGCGTGTTCGCCACGTCAGACATTGGTGCCTTGACGACGCCGGCGGATTTCTCGTTGGCGTTGGACAGCCCGGTGTTCGGCAATCTGTTGCAGTGGGACGCCGGCGCGCCTGCTGGTTACCTCGGCGATCCGGCCATCGATCACACGGTGACGGGTTCCCCGACCGGAAAGAACTTCTTCCGTGTCGAGGGTCCTGCCGGATCGTTCGGCCCGAACCAGGCCTGTGAAGGCGTCACCGATGGCAGCTGTGTGCAGACCGATCTGTTCTCGATCGTCGGTAAGCACGCTGTGACCTCTGGTGTGCAGACGATGCGTGCCGCCTATGTCGATGCCACCGATCCGTCGAGTGATTATCTGGAAGTGTTCGCCACGTCGCGTCCCGGCCAGAAGATCATGTTGTCGGGTGTCGGGATCGGCACGACCCAGATGCAGGGTGTCACCACCGGCCGCGGCGACTTGTACTACGCCAAGGTCCTCGTGCCTGGTGCCCCCCCGGTTGAGGTCAAAGCCACCAACCAGACCGACGGCACCAGCTGGACGACCAAGGTCACCGACCTCGTCGATGTCACCGCTGCCCGCTACGACCTGGCCACCAAGACCCTCACGGTCGCTGCCAACACCAGCAAGCCCGGCGCGATCCTCACCGCGGTTCCTGGTGGACCCATCGTCGCCGATGGCACGTTGAACCAGATCCCGATGGACACGCCGCCGTTGAACATCGTCGTCAAGTCCGACGCTGGTGGTTCTGACAGCGAACCGGTGCGGCTCATCGGTGCGGACTTCCAGTCCGTCGTCGTGACCGCCGTGGGCGCCGCCAACCCGGCCAACGCGATCCCCGGCCAGACCGTCGCTCTCGAGAGCACCGGTTCGTCCGGTGACATCACGTCCTACTCGTGGACGCAGATCGGTGGCACCCCGGTGACCCTCAACGGCGCCACCTCTGACGTCGCCACGTTCGTCGCCCCGACCGGTGCCAGCACCGATCTGACGTTCGAGTTGACCACGGCCAGCGCCGGCGGGCTCAGCACCGCCAAGACCCAAGTTGGGGTTCACGTCCAATCCGGAGCCGCCCCCGTGGCCAACGCCGGAGCGGACCAGAACGCCATCGTGGAAACCCAGATCACCCTCGACGGAACATCGTCGCTGTACGCCACGTCGTATGCGTGGACCCAGACCGGTGGCCCGACGGTGACACTCAACGGTGCGAACATGTCGATCGCCTCGTTCGAGATGCCCAACTCCAACACCCCCTTGACGTTCACCCTGACCGCCAAGGCCGGCACCACGACCAGCTACCGACACCGTCGACGATCACCAAGAAGCAAGACATCGTCACCATCACCCGGGCCGAGTACCGTGCCCGTGGCGGTTCGCTGCGAGTCGACGGAACATCGTCGCTGTTCTCCGTGCCCAACGTGGTGTCGATCTACCTCAGCGACGGCGTCGCCGGAACCCACCCAGTCAAGGCCATCGGCACGATCATCGCCGACCCCACCCTCGGTGACTACTCGTTCCGTATCGATTCCGGAGTCGTCCTGCCGGCAAACGCCAAGCTCGACATCTACACCAGCCGTGGCGGTGTCCTGGAGAACGTCGCCGTCACCTTCAAGTGACCGACACCTCCAACTAACAACAACAACCACCAGATCGACCTGAGGGTCGGGCGGATTCCGCCCCGCCCGCCCCTCAGGTCCACCCCGATCGCTCCCGACCTGCCCGCCGGTGACGCGATCACGGGGTCACGAACGAGGCCACCGTCAACCGACGGTGGCCTCGTTCCGCGCCCGGGCGGCCGTCGGCTGCGGCGGTCGGGCGGTCGAAAACCCGGTGAGCGATCCGGAGCGGACGACTAGGGTCGGCGCGGCGACCAATGAGTCCGGTGAGGGAGCACGTCGATGGTCAAGGGGCTGCCGTCGGGAACAGTCACCTTCCTGTTCACCGACATCGAAGGGAGCACGCCGATCCTGCGCGATCTGGGTGATCGCTACAGCGACCTGCTCGACCACCATCACCGTCTCCTGCGCGAGGTCTGGGAGCGCCACCGCGGTGTGGAGGTGTCGACCGACGGTGATGCCTTCTTCGTTGCGTTCGACCACGCATCCGATGCCCTCGCCGCCGCGGTCGACGGCCAACGCGCGCTGGCGCGTGCGGACTGGCCGACCGAGCAGCCGATCCAGGTGCGGATGGGTCTGCACGCCGGCTACGCCCGCCCGGTCGACGACGACTACCGCGCGCTGGCCGTGCACCAGGCGGCGCGGGTCGTCGGTGCGGCCAACGGCGGGCAGATCCTGGCCACCAGGGAGGTGATCGAGCTCGGCGACGACGCCCCTTCCGAACTCGTGCTGACCCACCTCGGCCGATATCGCGTCAGGGACTTCGACGAGCCGATTGCGCTCTACCGCGTGTCGGCGGCGGACCTCGAGGGCGACTCGCGGCCGCCGCGGGTCCGCCCCGCCGACAGCCACAACCTCGTTCGCCCCATCACCTCGATGGTCAATCGCGTCACCGAGCAGGCAGACCTCGCCGAGATGGTCCGGCCCGGATCGGTACTGACGATCCTCGGGCCGGGTGGTGCCGGCAAGACGAGACTGTCGATCGAGGTCGGGCTGGCGGTCGTGGAGCGGTGGCCCGATGGAGTGTGGTTTGCCGACCTCGCGCCGCTCACGGTGGGAGAGGTGGTGCCGATGGCCCTCGCCCTCGCTGTCAACGCGCCATCGACGCTGGGCAACGATGCGCTGTCCGACGTCGTGGCCTACCTCGCCGATCGCACGATGCTGCTGGTGCTCGACAACTGCGAGCATCTCATCGAGCCGATCTGTCGAATCGTCGCCGAGCTGCTGGAGCGCTGCCCGCGCCTCGGTGTGCTCGCGACGAGCCGTGTCCCACTCGGTCTGATCGGTGAGAAGCTGTACCGGCTCGACCCGCTCCGCGCCAACGACGTCGACTCCGATGCCGTGCAGCTGTTCGTCGAGCGCAGTGGCCTCGGTGACGACGTCGATCTGAGCGACGTCGTGACGCTGTGCCGGGCGATCGATGGCCTTCCCCTGGCGATCGAACTCGCCGCTTCGCGGTCACACCTCCTGAGTCCCGCCGAGATGACGGAACGGATGCGCGAGGGTGTCGCCGTCGTCTCGACTCGCGATCCCTCCGTGCCCGACCGCCAGCGGAGCCTCGACCGTCTGCTCGACTGGAGTCTCGACCTCCTGCGTCCCGACGAGCTTCGGGTCCTGACCCGGTTGGCAGTGCTCGCCGACGGGTTCGACGTGTCACTCGCCGAGGCCGTCGCCGGCGACGAGACCCTGCCGGTCGCCCATGTGCCGGAACTCGTCTGGTCGCTCATCGACTGCTCGCTCGTCGTCCGCGAGGTCGCCGCGGGCAGCTCCCGTTACACGCTGCTCTCGACCGTGCGGTCCTACGTGCTGGAGGGCGCCGACGAGGCAGAACTCGTGGGTGCGAGAGGCCGACTCGCCGATGCTCTGCTGGAACAGCTCGGCCCTCGACGGTCGTTGTCGCGCGACTGGGTGACGCAGCTCGGTGTCGACCTCGAGAACGTCCGGGCCGTCGTGGCCGATCCCGAGACCCCCGACTCCGTCGCTCGGTCGTTGGCGTGGTCGATCGGCCAGTACCACGACGTGACGGCGACGTATCGGTCCGGCATCGACGAGCTCGCTCGCTGCGCCGCGCAGCGCCGCAGCGCCGGCCCGGATCTCGTCGCCCTGCTCACGCTGCGCGCCGACCTCCATCTCCGCCTCGGTGAGACGGCCGATGCGCGGCGGCTCGTCGATCGCGCTGCCGCGTTGGCCGAGCAGGTGGGGGTGCCGGACTGGGACGACATGTGCGTGGTGCGCACCAAGGGTGAGCTGGCACTGCGCTCGAACGATCCGGCGAGCGCGGCGCGCCTCGCGGAGGAAGCACTGCACATCGGCTCGGCGACACCGCGCGGTGAGGCGCGCCTGTGGAACCTCGCCGCGATCGCCTACGGCTCGATGGGTGACCTCGACGCCGCGGCGCGGGCACTCGACCACTGTCTCGCGGCGGAGGAGGCGGCCGGACTCGAGACGTTCCTCGCCAACACCCACGGCAACTTCGCCGAGATGTTGCTGCAGCTCGGCGACCCGGCCGGTGCGGCTCGACATCAATTGGCGGCACTCGACTCGGCCCGGTCGACTGGTCAGGCGCATCTCGTCGCTTTCTCGTTCATGGTCGCCGCGAGGTTCGCATTCGAGGACGGAGCCGTCGCCGACGCCGTCGGAATCCAATCCGCTGCCGATGCGATCCTCGCCCGCGAGGGCTTTTCGCTGTACGCCGCCGACGAGCAGCAGCGGCTGGCGTTCCTCGACCGAGCCTGCGAGGTACTCGGCTCGTCGGACTTCGAGAAGGCCAGAGCCGAGGGCGAATCGACACCCGTCGATCAGCTCGCCGACCAGACCGAAGAGATCCTGCGGCGCCGCGCCGCTGCTCCATCGACCACAGGAGGATGACCATGTCCAGCGACGACCCCGAGATCCCGCAGGCCTCGTACCGCGATCGGATCGCCATACTGCCGGGCGACCCACCGATCGCGTATCGGCCGCGTGTGGTGCTCCTCGACGAGACCGCCCGCGCCGCTCTCCGTCCGGAGGAACAGCAGAAGCTCACACCGATCTTCGTGGCGGCAGATTCCGACGAACCGCCGCCATTCGACCAGTGGTACCGGCTCGAGACCGAGGACGCACCGGGTCGTGTCGACGAACTGACCCGGGATGGCTACAACGCGCAGCTCGACATCGTGTACTTCGCGAACGACGTCGACTGTTGCGGCTGCCCGCCGCATCCGGCGCTCGCCGGTGTGATCGCGGCGAACCCGTGGTCAGCCAATCCGTGGAGCGCGAACCCGTGGAGCGCGAACCCGTGGTCCGCGAATCCGTGGTCCGCGAATCCTTGGAGCGCGAATCCGTGGTCGGCCAACGCCGAGTCGCTGAACCTGGCGGCGACGCGTAAGGCACCGACGAGTTCGGTGATGCCGGCCCCCGACCGTGCGCTGCCCGTGCGCCCGCCCCACGCGGCTGCCTTCAACACCATCATCGGTGTCCTCGACAGCGGGCTCGCCGGTGGGTTGCACAACGCCGATGGACTCCGCCCGACGCTGCTCGGCCTCGACGCTGCGTCGCTCCAACGCATCGCTGGTGATTCGGACGTGCCGTCCCGGCCGATCGGACCATATCCGGCCGACAACTACCTCGACCCCGTCGCCGGGCACGGCACGTTCATCGCCGGCATCGTCGAACAACTCACACCGGGCTGCGTGATTCGCGTGCGCGGCGTCTTCGAACCGGAGGGGGACGTCAGCGTGCAGACGCTCGCGCCGGCCCTGTGGCAGCTGATGTCGAAGGTTGGGCCGAGCATCGTCAACTTCTCGTTCGGCGGGACAGGACGCGACATCATGTTCGAGAGCGTCATCAACCACTACCACTACCACGAACAGCCTCGCGTCGTGTTCGTCGCGGCGGCAGGCAACGAGGGCTCCTGCGTGGAGCAGTACCCGGCGGCGCTGCCGTCCGTGATCGGGGTGGCCGCGTTGGGACCGACGGGGCCGGCTCCATGGTCGAACTACGGCAAGTGGGTCGACGCGTGCGCGCCCGGGGCCGACATCGTGAGTTCGTTCTTTGCCGAATTCGACGGTGACACGCCGCCCATCAACGGGCTCGACTCCGACGACTTCGTCCAGTGGGCGACGTGGAGCGGCACGTCGTTCGCGGCGCCGGTCGTTGTCGCGGCCCTGGCGCGGGAGATGGTGACCACGAGCTGCACGGCCGCGGAGGCGGTCGATCGGGTCGTGCGTGCTCCGCACCTCGCTCGGCTGCCGTACATGGGCACGATCGTCAACTTCTGACGCGGTCGCCGTGTGACACTGCGGAACCAGCAATAGATCGGAGAAGTGGTGGATTGGTTGACGTCGCTGCCCGCGGGAGCCGTCGTCGCTCTGTGTCTGGCCATCAGCGTGTCGATCGCATTTCTGGCGCGAGTCGTCGTGCGCGCGGTCGTGCCCGTCGACGAGCACGCGAACGTTTCCCAGATCGCGGCGCCGCTGATGCCGGCCCTCGGAGCCGTCTTCGGCATTCTGATGGCACTCACGCTGGCGAACGAAGCGGGGCAGCTGCGAACCGCGCAGGACATCGTTGCCGACGAAGCGGCGGCTGCGTCACGTCTCGCGTGGGCGGCGACCGGTCCCGGGATCGATTCGGCCGTCATTCATGAAGCGCTCCGCGGCTACCTCGAGGACACGCGGTCCGACGAATGGAGTGGTGACGGTGCCGCCGGAGGCGACACCGCCGTCGGCACCGACATCGCCGCACTGGAGCAGGCGGTACGGGTCGAGGCTGCCGGTTCGCAGATCAGTTCCTCAGCGAGCACCGAACTGCTCGCGTCCGTGGATGCCTTGACGACGCTGAGGCGCCATCGCGTCGCCGCCGCCGATCATCAGCTTCCGCTGTTGTATGTCGTCACGCTCGTCGCGAGTGGCGCGGCGCTCATCGTGAACGCCGGTGCACTCGCCATCCGGGCCAGTGTCCGTGCGACGTCGTTGGTGCTCGGCCTGGCGATCGTGGTCGGCATGAGCATGGGTCTGTTGTTCTCGCTGAGCGCGCCCTGGCGCGGACCATTGATCGTCAGTGGAGAACCGATCGACGCGGTCGTCCGCGATCTGCGCGCCGGTTTCTTCGGGTAGGGCGCGCGACAGGGGTCAATGGCCTTACGACAGCCGACCGAACTTTTTTTCATGCTCAGGAAATTTGTTCGAGACCGGTCGTCCGTCGAAGGGCTGAACCGGGCGTGGAAATCAACCGCGCTGTGTGACCGTCACAGTCGTTCGAGCACGGGATTGAGGGGGTACTAGGTCTCGCGACGGATAGGAACGCGTCGCCTGTCGGGCATGTGGCGGGGTCCTCGTGGTCAGGTTGTGCGTATGTGACGCGATGTCGATAGTGGCTATCGACGGAGGCGATGGCGACATCGTCGAGCGGAGGGCGAAGGCAATTCAACTCTTGTTCATCCCTGCCTGGGCGGCGGTGGTGGGCGGATTGCGGGCGGTCTCCTTCATTTTGAAGGGTGTATTACACATGGAAACGGTTCATGAGCCTCTGGACGGCGTGAATCAGAAGTCACGGGTGGCACGGCGCGAGTTCTTGCGTCTCGGTGCTGGCGCACTGCCACAACCTCGCCCACGAGGACCACGCCATGATGTACGGCTGGGAAATCACCTGATCCGTCGTCAGACGGACCAGGCAGGGCGGCCATGTCTCTTCACGAAGTAATCGGCGCGCACCTCTCGGTGCCCGCGAATCAGATCTCGTCAAACACCAACGCGGGCAACGGCGTCGACGAGGACGGTGGCCTTCGGGCTTCGTCCGGTGTGTCAATCAATCAATCGAACACCAACCGGTCGGCGAACGCCGGCCACCCAGCCATCAGGAGGCGGAAATGAAAAGCATTGTGCAAGACAGAACGGGAAGGGCTCGCGGCATTCGACGGGCCAAGGTGGCGCTACCTCTGGGTATCGCTGCGTTGGTCGGGCTGCCGGTGCTCCTCGCCGGGGGTGCAGGATCGGTCGGCGCATTGACGCCGATCTCGGACTTGCCGACATTCCCGGACAACTTGGTCGTGTTCCCGAACCGTGACTTCGTCACGATCGAGGGTTTCGCTGACCACGTCGGACAGTCCGGCAAGATCGAAGTGACGCGTCCCGGCGTGGGCGTGGTCGGTTCGGCGATCGGTGTGGTCTCCGGTGGAGACGTCGCCTTCGAGATCAACCATCCCGGTGGCGTCTGCTGGGGTGCGGGCACTGGTGTCAACGTGACTCCCGACATCATCGCCGGTGACGTCGTGACGTTGAGCTTCGGCAGCACGAAGGTCGCGACGACCACGACGTTGGATGTGGCCGCGAACGATGCGACCCAGCCTGACGCCAACACCGTTGGTCGTCACCGGGCGTATCGGCCCTGGGGTCGAACGGCCAACATGGAACAACGCATCATCGAACCGGCTCTGGTCGACACCGTGATCGGCAAGCGCGACGTGCGTGCGTTGCCAGGACCGATGACTCCGGCCGCCAAGGGTGGTTACCAGTCGGGCCTCGAGGTTCTGGAGTGACACGTTCACGGCGACATACATCTTCGACGAACGCGTCCGACGCGACGATTGCCGCGAACGCTGGTCTCGGTGAGCGGGCGATGGCCTGGGAATTCGTCGACCCGGCCGGCAACCGTCAGGGTTTGACGATTGCCGAGAACGGTGAGCCGGGCGGCCCCGGAATGGGCGGATGCCCGAACGGTCCGTTGCAGTCCGGTCCTCCCGGGCCTACCAGCGTCGCCGCCGTGAAGGTCGGCAACGACATCAAGGTCAACTGGACGCCGGCTGTCGCCATCCCGGGCACTCCCGCGATCAAGGGCTATCGGGTGACGGCGCTCGCGCGAGTGATCCGATCAACAGCGAGCAGGTCGAGATCGGTAAGCGGATCACGAACCCGGCAGCCGCCAGCACCACGCTGATCCGGTCTCGGGTCTGCACCGTACGAGATCAAGGTGGTGTCGTTCAGCAGCATCGGTGAGACGTTCCCGGCCGTGACGGCCTCGGTGGCCGCGGCCGACATCACCGCTCCGACGGTGACGGCTTCACCGGCTGGTGGCAGCTACCAGGTCGCCCAGCAGGTCACCTTGTCGGCCACCGAGTTCGGCTCGGACATCTACTACACCCTCGACGGTTCGGATCCGATCAGCGTTGCTGGAGTGGGGACGCACTGCGGAGCGTTACACCGGGCCGATCACGATCGACTCGTCCGAAGACGTTGAAGTTCGCCGCCTACGATCCGTCGGGCAACGCCTCGACGATCGGCAATGCGAAGTACTTCATCACCAACGATCCGGTGGCGGCCAAGACGGCCTTCACCAGCTCGACGGTCGGTGTCGGATCCGTGACGTTGAACTGGACGGCCGCTGCTGCGGGTGCTCCCGGGGCGACCATCGCCGCCTACGAGATCAACGTCCTCGAGAGCGCCGGGGCAACCGTCGCCGTTGAAGACGGTCACCACGCCCGGTGATGTCACGTCGAAGCTGATCACCGGTCTCCCCAGCGAGACACCGCTGTTCTTCACGGTCAGCGCCCGCAACACCGTCAACGCGGCCTTCGGTCCGCCGTCGGCGGTTCTCGGACCGCTGACCCCGCAAGGTGATGTGTTCGCCGACGCCGGGCTGGACAAGACCGGACTGACACGCGGCACCTCGGTGACGTTGTCGGCTGCCGGTTCGTCGACGGCGACTGGAACCACCTACTCGTGGGTCCAGCTCGTCACCGGCGCCGCCGTGCGGACCCCGGTCGCCGCTGGTCAGCCCGATTTCGTGATCCTGACGCCTGTGGCCAATCAGCCGCAGAATGCCACCTTCACGCTGCCGTTCTACCAGTACGGGATGACCACTGGCCCGCTGACCTTCGAGGTGACGGTCAAGATCGGCAGTGTCTACAAGACCGATACGGTGACCGTCGCGGGCCGTTCGGACACCTTGACGGTGACCTCGGCCAAGTGGAAGGCCGGTGACTTCCGAGTCGTCGGCACCAGCACCACCGACGGAGCCATCATCACCCTGCGGTCCCCGACCGGAACCATCTACGGATCCGCATCGGTCGCCGCTGGTGGCTTCGACATCCGCATCCGTGGCAACACGGTCCCGACCACCCGGCCGGCGACTGCGGTCGTCGACTCCAACCTCGGAGGCAGCTTCGGCCCGTTCGCCGTCGCCCAGGCATAATCCTCCACCAATCGACCTGAGGGATCGGGCGGCCGCCCCGCCCGACCCTTCGGTCTACTCCGGTTGCTCACGGTCCGCTGCCGTTGATGCGACCGGAACGATGAACGGGGTCACCGTCACACCGACGGTGACCCCGTTCCGCGTACCTGGCCCTGTCGATTTCCGCTCAGCGACGACGTCTGGCCGACGGTTTCGGGCGTTGTGCGTGTCGCGATACGGTCGTCAGATGAGTACGGAACCGTCTGACGCTGTGTCGGGCGCTCGCCACACGTCATTCGGCCCAGTCGAGATCGATGTCGGCAACGTCGGCGACGCGCGTATCAAGCGCCTGGTCTACCCACCTGGCATGCGGTGGTCGAGCGACATCAAGCCGCTCGTTGGCACCGAGCAGTGCGAGCACGCGCATGCCGGATTCCTCGTCGAAGGCGCGTTGCGCTTCGAGTTCGACGACGGATGCACGCTCGACTACGTCGCGCCTGCCGTGGTCGAAGTGGCGCCAGGACACGACGCGTTCGTGGTGGGCGATGCACGTGCCGTGTTGATCGAGGTCGACTTCGAGGGCGACACGCTCGCCCGCCTCGGCCTGCCCGACGCTCATCGGCACGACTGATCGGATCGGGTCGTCAACCGGGCGGCGCCGTGGCCATCGCCAGCGCGTCGGCTGCGGTTGCTCCGGGCAGGATCTCCGGGAAGCACCACGTTGCGCCGGCGGCGCCCAGCGCCTCCGCATCGGGATGTGTGCCGCCGACCAACGCGACGTCGATCGAGCCGGCAGCCAGATCTCCGGCGCCCAGCGCGCTCGTGACATGTTCGGGCGTCCAGGCGTCGGCATTCACCAGTGCCAGACCCTCCAGTCCGTGGCGGCGCACCCGCCGCGGCCCGGCGCTGAACCCAAGTCGGGCGGCGATCCAGATCGGAACGCGAGGCTGTTGGACGCTGGCCGGTGTGGTGACCCGTCCGCCGGCGCCCGCGACGGGTTCGCCCGCGAGCATCTCTCCGAGCAGGCCGATCCCGGCATCGAGCGCGGCGGCCCGAGCGCGGTCGTCGACAGCGGGCTCGTCGAACACCGAGTACTCGCCGTAGCTGTCGACTCCGAGGCCGAGGCCCAGCACCATCCGCCCGCCTGACAGACGATCGAGCGACGTCGCTGACTGCGCGACGAGTTGCGGCCGACGCCGCGGCAGGGCGCAGACCATCGTGCCGATCATCACCCGCTCGGTCGCCACCGCGATCGCCGCCAACGTGACGAACGGGTCGGCGAACGGGACCAAGGTTCGGTTCCAGAGGTGGTCCCAGACGAACACGCCGTCCCAGCCGGCCCGCTCAGCGGCGACCGCCACTTCCGCGAGCAACCCCGGGTCGGCCAATTCGTCGGACAACGAGATCGACAAGCCCCAACGCACGCCCCAGGACCGTACCAAGCGTCAGCGGCTCGCCGTGCCCCGATCAGAGGTCGCGCCGCATGACGGGGCGGCTCGGGTAGGTCCGACCGATCTCGGCGAAGCCCTGCGTGAGAAAGGTGCGCATCGTTCCGGTGAACAGTGCCGAACCGCTCACCCGGTCGGCCTGCAACGCATCGGTGTCGACGGGATGACCCTCGACCGCGGTGGCCCCGTGCGCTCGCGCATGATCGACCGCGGCGCCGAGCAGCGTCGTGGCGACACCGACACCACGGTGTCGCTGGTCCACGGCGAAGCAGACCACCCACCACGCCCCCGGATCCTCCGCGAGCACCCGGCGGAGTGCTCGGTTGCGCTGCACCCCGGGCACCTGCGCCCGAGGCATGACGCGACTCCACCCGACGGGAACGCCGTCGACGTACGCGAGCACGCCGGGTGGGACGACGGCGGTCGTGATCTCGGTGCGCAAGGCCTCCCGATTGTCCGTCGGGCCCGGACCATCGGGAGCTTCGAGCAGTCGTTGGCACCAGCACCAGCCCGGATCGTCGCCGCGGCGACCGAACGCAACCACGACATCGTCCCAGCGCTCAGCGGTCGCAGGAGCGGCCTCGACCTTCAAGGCGGGATCCACGCGGTCAACGTACCGCGCGACGACGTCGTGGTCGCCCGAGCGCTGGGCGCGGCGGGCTGTTCTGCCACTGTGGTGGTCGATGGGAGGCTCCCGATGGACCTGATGCTCACAGGCAAGCGCGTGATCGTGACCGGTGCGAGCCGAGGCATCGGCCGAGCGATCGCCGAGGCCTTCCTCGACGAAGGCGCTCGAGTGGCGATCTGTGCTCGCGACGCGCCGGGGCTCGCGGCGGCTGCCGCGGAACTCGGCGAGCACGGCGAAGTCCATCAGCGCAGCGTCGACATGTCCGAGCCCGACGGTCCGGCCGCGTTCGTGGAGTGGGCCGTCGAGCAACTCGGCGGGCTCGATGTCGTCGTGTCGAACGTGAGTGCGCAAGCGGGCAACGACTATGCCGCGTCGTTCCAGGTCGACATCGAGGCCGCGAACTCGCTGATCCGCGCCGCGCTCGCCAACATGGCCGACCACGACGATGCCAACATCGTGTTCATCGGGTCCCGCGCCGGCAACGTGGGCGTGCCGTGGATGCCGGCCTACGCGGCAGTCAAGGCGGCGACCGTGAGCATGGCGAAGTCGCTGGCGCTCGAGGTCGCTCGGCGGGGGATTCGCGTGAACGTCGTTTCGCCAGGAGATGTGCTGTTCCCGGGCGGTTCGTGGGATCGAGCGCAGCGCGACAGTCCGAAGCTGTTCGACGGCATCTTGCGGGAGAACCCGCTCAGGCGACTCGGTCGTCCCGAGGAGATCGCCGACGTCGTCGCCTTCGTCGCCAGTCCGCGTGCGAGCTTCGTCACGGGCGCCAACATCATGGCCGACGGCGGCGCGACCAGGGGACTCCAGATCTGAGAGTCGGGCCATCGTGTGCGCCAAGATGGCGTCATGCCCGGTGGACCACCTCGAGATCGTCGCCCCCTCACGCGTGCCGATCTGCCCGACGAGTTCACGCCCGACACCGTTCGCAGCCTCGACGGGTGGATCATCCGGCGACTCTCGCAGCCGACCAACG
This sequence comes from Ilumatobacteraceae bacterium, assembly GCA_963752815.1. Classification (GTDB taxonomy): domain Bacteria; phylum Actinomycetota; class Acidimicrobiia; order Acidimicrobiales; family Ilumatobacteraceae; genus Sva-07. Next base: position 208,365 of record CAVVZI010000021.1, read on the forward strand.
GGATCCTCGACGCGGACGAACAACGCCGCTTCGATGAGGTGCTGCGCAGCGTGATGCAGGACACCGCCGACCGCCTCGACCGGTCGTTGCATCGGACCCGACTCGGCGGGCAGCACGGGCTCGACCCGCAGTTGAGGCGTTCGTACGCCCGGACCGAGGCACGCCTCGCGGCGCAGGCGCGGAGGGCACGGCAGACCTTTCCGCAGCTGACCGACGACTGGGACGGTCCTGCCGAGCTGCCCGAGTCGGCGCCGACCGATGCGACCGACGGCGACGACATTTCGCTCGCCGCGCTGGAGTCGGAGATCGAGCAGACCTCCGACACGCTCGAGATCCTCGAACGAATCGCCTCGCTCCAGCTGCAGCAACTCGAACATCAGCGCACGCAGGCCCTGCGCGACGTCCGCGGTGTCTTCTTCGCCCTCATCGTTTCCGTCGCGGTCGTGGTCGCCGGCGTGGCTCCGCTCGTGCAGGCCGAGCCCCACGAGCGGACGCTGATCCTGCTGTGGACCCTGGCCGCCTGCGGTGTCGCCGGCGCCGTCTACGCCTTGGTCAGCGCTCGGCAATCCCGGGACGGCACGAACGAGGACTGAACTGCTCCACGGTCGGTGGGCGGTGAGGTCACGTGGTCTTGATCAGGCCGCCGTCGATCACGAAGTTCGCTCCGGTCACGTTGGCGGTGCGTGGCGACGCCAGGAACACGGCGAGGGTGGCGACCTCCTCGGGAGTGGTGAACCGTCCCGTGGCGAAGCCGCCGATGCTGGCCACGACGTTGGCGCGGGCGGTGTCCTCGTCGACCCCGGTCGCGGCGGCGACGGTCGCGGCGACACCGTGCTCGCCCAGCCAGAGGTCGGTGCTGACCGGCCCGGGCGAGACCGCATTCACGTGGATCCCGTGCTTGCCGAACTCCTGGGCGAGCGTCTTGGTGAGGTTGACCACACCGGCCTTCGCCGCTCCGTAGTCGACGGTGCCCGCGTCCGGTTGGAAGAACGCGTTCACCGACGCGATGTTGACGATTGCGCCCGAACCCTGCGAGATCATGTGCGGTAGGGCCGCTCGGGTCGCCCGCAGGGTGGTGTAGAAGTTCATCTGCATCGCCCATTCGAAGTCGTCGTCGCTGGTGCCGAGGAACCCGTCGAGGCGCATCTTGACGGCCCCGACGTTGTTGACGAGCACGTCGATCCGACCGTGCCGGCGGATCGCCTCGTCGATCAGCGCGCTCGGCCCGGTCGGAGACGCCAGGTCGACAGCGACGGCGGTCACCCGGTCGAGGCCGTCGAGGCCGGTGGTGGTGCGCGAGCCGGCGACGACGAGCGCGCCTTCGGCGACGAAGGCCTCGGTGATGGCCAGGCCGATGCCCTTGCCCGCGCCGGTGACCACGGCGACCTTGTCGTCGAGCATCAGATCCATGTCGCTCCTCCCGAAGGCGTGGCAGACGAGTGGTCGGGCGCCGGCGCGGTCGAGACGCGGCCTGCGTGCAGAGCAAGTTCAACGAGGAGCACGCGCCAGTATGGCCCGTCAGCGAAGCCTGCTGCCGCTAGATCGCCGGCGGGGCCGTCGATCCGCGGACGACGATTTCGACCGGCAGCTGGAGATGCGGGCCGGCCGTGGGATCGAGCAGCATCGCGACCGCTGCCCGTCCTTTGGCGGCGTGGTCCTGGTGGACGGTCGTGAGCGGTGGGACGGCCGTGGAGGCGGTGGTCGTGTCGTCGAAGCCGACGACCGACAACGCCGTCGGAACCTGGATGTCGAGCGTGCGTGCCGCGTCGAGGACGCCGGCGGCGAGCTCGTCGGACATCGCCAAGATCGCGGTCGGCCGGTCGGGTCGCGCCAGAAGCTCGCTGGCGGCCGCCTCGCCGAACCGACGCCCGTAGCCGGTGGTCACGACAACGACGGGCGGATCGAGACCCGCGCGTTCGAACGCCGAGGTGTAGCCGGCGAGCCGCTCGCGGACGAGCGACGCGATCGACCCGTCGGATCGTCCGAGAGCCATCACCGCCACCCGGCGGTGGCCGAGTGCGATCACATGCTCGGCTGCGAGCCTGGCGCCGCCTGCGTCGTCGATGCCGACCGAGCGGGCGTCGACGTCGGCCTCACCGTCGAGCACAACGATCGGGAGTTGCCGGGAGCGAACGATCGCCCGGCGCGCCTCGTCGAGGGAGTCGCAGTGCGCCACGACGCCATCGATCGCGGCCGACGCCAGCACGTCGACGAAGTCCTCTGTCGGTGTGGTGGCGGGCACGAGCACCAGCGCCAGACCCTCGGCCTCGCACTCCTCGGCCACGCCGTCGAGCAGCATGAGGTTGGCAGGGTCGGTCAGTGCGAACCGCAGCGATGGTTGCACGAGCCCGATCGCGCCGGCCGTTCGCCGGCGCAGCATCCGTCCGACGGGATCGGGTCCGGGGTACCCGAGCGCTGCCGCGACCTCCATGATGCGGGCTTGGAGTTCGGCGCTCAGCTGGTCCGGACGGTTGTACGCGTTCGAGACGGTGGCGCGTGAAACCCCGACACGCTCGGCGATCGTGCCCATCGTCACCTTTGCCGACTCCACATCCCCAGTTCCAGCCACATCCCTCAGCCTAGAACAGCGGGGATTGACTCGTCTGTATCGATTCAGATATTATCCTTCTGTATCGATTCAGACGGAGGTGTATCACCATGAACAACCCACCGATGGACAACCCACCGACCACTGCCACCACCAGCTGGGTTCCGGAAGCGTCCGACGACCGAATGGACTACCGGCTCGAATTCTGGCGTGGAGTCGCCGACATGTTCGGCGTGAGCGACAGCGCCGTGGACGAGGCACTCGTCGAGCTCGATCCGCTCACCATTTTCGACCGGCTGCTGCCGGGTCGGTCGGCTGAGGAGTGCAGCGAGGTGATGTGGGCGCTCGGTGAGTTCGAGCGCCAGTCGAACGCGGCCCAGTCGAATGCGGCTCGCGAGAACGCGACGACCGGTTGCGACGCCGGCGCCTGCGATCCAGCAGCATGACGCGGGAGCGTGCAGCGCTCGACTGAGCGGTCCGGCTTGCCGCCGGCGGCATCGCGCCCGCCGAGAACGACGAGTGGTCGCCGATGTGGGATCATCGCTGCTCCGTGTCACAGCTCGTTCGGTTCACACGGCAGGATTGCCGACATGCCGCAGTCGGCGTGGTCCCGGCTGTCGTCCTCATTGCGTCCGGTCATCTCACGGTCGGCGTGGCGTTCGCGATCGGGCTGCTTCCCACTTCGCTGATGGGCATCGCGCCGCGGCGCCGGCTCCGTGTCGTGTACGGCATCGTCGGCTGCTTGTTCGGACTCGGAGTCTTCCTCGGTGCGTTGATCTTCAATTCCTTCGATCTGTTCGCGACGGCGCTCGTCTTCTTCGTCGTCTGCTTCGGTGCCACGGTGCTGGCATCGTCGAGGCCGGCGGGTGGAGTGTTGCTGGGCATTCTGATCCCGGCTCTCGGGGTGGGCACCGGCTACGTCATCGCTGACGCCGCCGGCTTGATGGTGGCGTTCATCGCCGGCTCGCTCTGGTCGTGTCTGGTGATGCTGCCCGTGCGGGAGTTTCCACCGGAGGGCAACGTCGCCGAGCGTCTTGCGGCTGCGCAACCGCCCCATGTCAAGACCTACGGCGTGCTGCTCGGGCTGACGGCGGCGAGTGCGATCCTCGTCGGCCAGGTGTTCGACATTCCGAAGCCGGGCTGGATCGCCACCGCCGCGCTGTTGGTCATCAGGCCGTTTCAGCAGATGACCGGCTGGCGAGGTGTGGGCCGCGCCCTGTCGACCATCGCCGGGACCTTGCTCGTGATCGTGGTGCTCGACATGGACCTCGGCTACGGCGCGACCGCGATCGTCTGCGCCGTCATCACGATCCTGACCATCGGGGCCAGGACCAGCCGGCTGTACGTCACGCCGTTCGGGACCGCGTTCCTCATCCTGACGATCGAGCTGTACGGAGTCGACAACTCCGACAATCTGCAGGCGATCGGCCACTCGCGCATCACCAACAACGTCCTGGGCGCGCTGATCGCTCTCTTCTATGGACTGCTCGTGTCGAGTCTGCTCGAACGCAGGTTCTTCGCGCCCCGCGCTCGACCGGCGCCACGCTGACGCACGTCCGCCGTCCAACCCGGCGTGAAATGATCGTGTGTCGCGACGACCCTCGAGGAGGACGAACGACATGAGCACTGCTCCGAAATCAAAGGCGAATCAGCAGAACGGCGAGCCGTCGGCGGGACGATTCTCTGCTGAGGAGCGCGCCGCGATGAAGGAACGGGCGGCCGAACTGAAGGCCGAAGGCCGCCGTGCGAGCGCGGCCGAGAAGACGGCGGCCGAAGAGGCGGCAGTGCTGGCGAAGATCGCCGAGATGCCGCAGCCCGACCGCGCCACGGCCGAGCGTCTGCACACCATCGTGACCGACGCCGCTCCGGAGCTGTCGCCGAAGCTCTACTACGGCCAGCCCGGCTGGGCGAAAGCCGGCAAGGTCATCGTCTTCTTCCGCAGCGGCCTCATGGACAAAGCGCGCTACTCGACGTTGGGATTCAGCGTCCAAGCCACACTCGACGAGAAGGGCGGACTGTGGCCAACCTCGTACGCCCTGGAACAGCTGACCGACGACAGCGCGAAGACCATCGCCAAGCTCGTCAAGAAGGCTGTGCGCTGAATTCGATTCGATGCGCCGGCGTCGAGTCACGTACGCCTGCGCACCTCACCGCACGGGGGGCGGCGGTGGCAGGTCTGCTCGCAGAGGTGGGGGGAAGCCGACTGGATCACTGAGCGATTGTCCGTCACGTGTCACGTGGGACGTCCAGTCGCGACCGTCGAAGTACCGGTGATCGAATCGTCCATAGGGGTCGGGGGCCCACTGGCCCGGAACCGAAGGCGCCGTCGGACGGTCTCCCGCGAAGGCAACTTGTCGTTGGAATTCGGCTTCCTTGTCGGCAGAGCGTGGAAGCACCGCAATGATGATCCAGCCGATGAATCCCAGGAGAAGCCCGAGCACGAACCCGGTTCCGCCCTTTCCCTTGGAGCTGCCGATCAATGCTCCGACGCCGCCGCCGATTGCAACCCACGCAAGGAGGTAGATCTCTGATCCATTGTCCATCGCGGCAAATGTACTGTCGCGACTTTGCGAATCTTGGGGCTGACGCGAGTCGAAGGGTCCGCCGATGGGCAAGCCTGGCTCCATGCCGTGGCTCGTCATCTCGATCGTTCTCTCGGTGGTGCTCACCGTGGTGCTCAACCTGTGGCTCCGGGCGTTCCCCGACGCCGGTCGCCGCGCCGCTCGCGCCATCGAGAGACACACGTCGCCGACTGCCGAAGGGACCCGGACGGACGATCGGCGGGTCCGGGTGTGGGTGCCGTGGAAGGCGATGATCGTCGGCTCCGTGATTCTCACGATCGCGGTGAACCTCGTGTTCTGGATCGCCCGAGGCTGACCGCTCCGACCCTCCGTCGGCATCAGCCGGCCGGCTGCGACTCCGTGCTGCTGACGATTGGTCCGGGTGCGGGGAGGAGGAGACGAGGCATCACGAAAACGGTCCCGTTGCGAACGGGAATCCGGTCGAGAACGTCGGCGCCGTCGAAGGCCGCGATCGTGTCGACGGCCGCTCCATCGACGTCGAGCACGGCGCCGTTCAACGTCCGCCAGGACTGATTCGTCGATGGATCGGCGACGATGTGGTAGCGAAGGATCGCCTCGAGCAACCGTGCGTCGTCCATCAGGGAGGCGTACTCGATGCCGATGTCCGTGCCACTCGCTGCGAACGCCGAATTGATCGGCGCGAGCAGGACGAAGTTGTCGAGATCGTCGATGACGTTGTCGAGACCGGAGCGTTCGAGTGCGACGGTCAACGCGACGAACCGGTCCTGCGCGAGCAGCTCGTACCAAGTCGGCAACGTGGGCGCCGCGTCGGGTTCCGTCGATTCGGTGACGGCCGGTGTTTCGCCGGATCCGGTCGGGGCGGCTGCGGCGGCGGGCGAGCCGCCATCGATCGACCCTGCGGATGAACAACCGGCCGCTGCCAGGCCGACCGAGGCCAACGCGACGATGGCGATTGCGCGGCGAGTCCGATCACGGCCGGTCACGGGGTGCGGGCCAGGTGTCGTCATCGCCCTTCCGGTTCCCCGTGCAGGGAGGATTCAACCGTTGAATCCTTCGGACGTTCGGGAGTGATCTTTCGGTCAGGTGGTCAGCGGCCGGCGGTGGGCAGGCGCCGGGCCAGGACCGGCACGATGATGGCGGCGGCGGTCAGGTGGATCGACACCAGGACGATCCGGCTGGCGGCGTCGAACGACATCACGAAATCGGGGACGACCGACAGCGCGGTCAGGGCGACCGTGATGCGCACGAACGTGGACCGGGGATGGGCGGCCCGGCGGCACTGCCTGGCGATGAGGAGCCCGAGCAGGGCGCCGAGCAGTGTCATCTGGGCGAAGCCCGGCAGCGGGATCGCTTCACCGTCGATCTCGAACGACACGCCGGCGGCGTGGGCGATGGCCGCGATGGCCGTGGTGACGGCGGCGGCAACGGCACCGCTGGCGAGCGCCGGCCGCCACAGCGGACGGGTCCCGTCAACGGTGGTGCTCGTGGTGACGGGGGTGGTGGTGAGTGTGGTGGTGAGTGCGGTGGTCATTGGTCGATCTCCCTGATCACGGTGCCGGTACTTCCGGCCTCACCACCACAACGAACGGCCTTCGCCGGATCGACACGGTCGCCTGAGAAATCACGGCGATCTCGCGGTCAGTCGCCGGTGACGGCCGCTCGCCGATCGACGAGGAAGCGACGTTCGGCCTGGTTCGTGGTGAGCTCGAGTGCTCGTTCGTACGCAGCCACGGCATCGGCCGGGCGGCCGGCACGGGCGAGGAGGTCGGCGCGCGCCGCGTGGTACGGCTGGTAGTCGGCGAGTTGCGTGGCGTCGATCGCCTCGAGTTCGGCGACGCCGTCGGGCGCCCCGCGCAGCTCGCCGACGGCGATCGCCCGGTTCATCGCCACCACCGGGTTCGGGCGTTGGGCGTGGAGCAGGTCGTACAGGGCGACGATCTGGCTCCAGTCGGTGCTCGCAGCATTCGGGGCATCGGCGTGGACGGCGGCGATCGCGGCCTGGATCTGGAACGGCCCCGGCTGGTTGCGCCGCAGGCAGGCGCGGACGAGTTCGTGGCCCTCGCTGATCAGTGTCCGATCCCAACGTGACCGATCCTGGTCGGCGAGACGCACGAGCGAGCCGTCGGCGTCCAGCCGCGCCGGGCGCCTGGCGTCGGTCAACAGCATGAGGGCGAGCAGGCCGACCGCCTCGGGCTCGTCCGGCATCAGCTCGACGAGCACGCGGCCGAGGCGGATCGCCTCGGCCGACAGGTCCGTCCGCACCAACTCGTCGCCGGATGTCGCCCGGTGCCCCTCGGTGAAGACGAGGTACACGGCGACCATCACCCCGTGCAGCCGGTCGGGCAGTTCGGCGGCACGCGGGATCCGGTAGGGGGCGTGGTTGTCGCGCAGCTTGCGCTTGGCGCGCACGATGCGCTGGGCCATCGTCGTCTCGGGCACGAGGAACGCACGGGCGAGTTCGGGCGTCTCGAGGCCGCCGAGCAGGCGCAGCGTCAGCGCGACCTGGGCGTCGAGCGCGAGCGCGGGGTGGCAGCACAGGAACATCAGCCGCAGCTGGTCGTCGGGCACGACGTCGACGAGGGCATCGAGATCGCGGAGCTCCGCTTGGTCGTCGGGTTCCATGTCAGGGATCTCGAGTCGTTGGGCGGCGAGGTGCCGTTGGGTGCGGGTCGACTCGCGCCGCAGGCGGTCGATCGCCCGATTGCGGGCGGTGGTCGTGATCCAGGCGCCCGGGTTCGGTGGCACGCCCGTCTCCGGCCAGCGCTCGGCCGCGATCGCGAACGCTTCGGCCACGGCGTCCTCGGCAAGGTCGACGTCGCCGAGGACACGGATCAGCGTCGCCGTGCAGCGGCCGACCTCGCGCCGGAAGATGGCGGGCAGATCCTCGCTCACATCTCCTCGCTCACATCTGGTTCAGCCTTGGATCGGACGGAGCTCGATGGGGCGTTCGCACGCCGCGGCGGCCTTGCCGGCCCACTCCCGGGCGGCAGTGAGGTCGGCGACCTCGATCACCCAGAAGCCGCCCATCTGCTCCTTCGACTCGGCGTAGGGGCCATCGGTCATCGACGTCTCGCCCGCGTTCGCGCGCACCACGGTGGCCGAGTCGACCGGCTCGAGGCCGCCGGCGAACACCCAGATGCCGCGCTCGGCCATCTCCTCGTTGAGCACATCGATCTGGTGGTCCGTGCGCATGACGTCGGGACTGGTGCGGTCGAGTTCGCTGTCGTACTCGTCATCGAACCAGACGCACATGAGGTACTGCGGCATGTCGGGTGTCTCCTGTGGGGTTCTCTGGATGGTCGATCGGCACCTGATCAACGAACGGGCCCGGTCGAATCGACACGGCTACACGGGATTTCATTCTCCACGCCGGAGCGCTTCGATCGTCGATCGCCGAGTCACACCAGCAGGCCGTGCCGGGCCGCATAGGCGGTGGCCTCGGCGCGGTTCGCGGTGCCCGTCTTCTGCAGCACGGAACGGACGTGGTTGGCCACCGTGTTGCCACTGATGAACAGCCGCTCGCCGATCTCGCGATTGGAGTGGCCCTGCGCCACGAGACGCAACACCTCGACCTCCCGCGACGAAAGCTTGTCGGGCAACGATGCTGCGCGCGTCTCGCCGGCCGGGCTCCGCATCGCCGCGAGCTCCCGCGAGCAGCGGCGCTGCAGATCCTCCATGCCCACCTGCACCGCGAGCTCCTCGGCCTCGCGCAGCAACGCATATTGCGGCGCCAGTGCAACGGCCCAGTCGTGCGCGATCCGGGCCCGCCACACCGGCGACTGGGTCACCACGGCCAGTTCCATCGCCGCCGTGAAGTGTTGTTCCGCGTCGGCGCGCCGGCCGAGCAGCGCGGCCAGGTTGCCGCGCAGCCGATCGGCGGGTCCGAGGTTCACCGTGAAGCCCACCTGCATCGTCTGGCGCGCGAAGGCGTCGAGCTCGAGGTACAGCACGTCGGCGCGCTCGCGGTCGGCCAGCGCCGTGCACACCTCGGAGAGATAGGTGAGGCTTCCGGGCCACGTGGCGTCGCGCGGTACCGCTGCGAAACCGTCGGACGACAGCGTCTCGAATTCCCGACGCGCCTCCTCGAACATGCCGACGTCGGCGAAGAGCGCCGTGAGGCCTGGCCGCCACACCGTCGGGTCGGTCTGCAACGCGGCGGCAACTCGCATCGCCGGCACCACTTCCTCGAGCCGGCCCTGCTCGCGGCGGATGGCATACATCTGCACTCCGTACACGCCGGCGCCGAACTCGGTGCGCGCCGCGGCGGCGAAAGCCATCGCCCGCTCGGCCAGTTCCTCCGCCTCGTCGAGGCGTCCGTCGATCAAGGCGAACATCACGTCGAAGGCGATCGACTGGTACCGGTAGAGCACGAACTGGCCCCGCTCGGCTGCCTCGCGCAGCTCCGGCAGGCCGTCTCGCGCCTCGGCCACCCGCCCCAATCGCATCAGGCCACGCACGTACGACCCGCGGGCATAGCAGTAGACCCACGGGTCGTTGTGCGCCAACGCCAGCTCGCACACTTCGGTGGCCAGCGCGAGGTAGACGAACGGGTCCTCCTCGTAGATCATTGCGCACTGCAGGGCGGACATGATGACCGTCGGCTCGTCGTGGCGGCGCGCCGCGATCAGGCTGGCCTCGCCCATCGGCTTGGCCTCGTCCACCCGTCCGGCGAGCGCGAGCGCCAATCCCAGCGATGCCTGCACCCGGGCCCGCAGCGCGCTGTCCTCCGCGCCCACCAGCTCGAGCGCCTCCGACATGATGCGCACCGACTCGTCACCGGGCAGCCCCGGCATCTGCACGGCGAAGTCGAAACCCACGGCGGCCTGCACCGCCTGCTCCACCAGCCCTCGTTCGCGCGCCGCCCGGAAGGCTTGCTGGAACACCTGCATCGCCTGCTGGTTGTCGCCCTTGCGGCACAGTGCCGACCCGAGTTCGAGCTCGAGATCGATCGCCTCGGTCGAGTCGCCGGGGCTCAGCGCCAGCGCCGATTCGAGGTGGGCGATCGCCTCGTCGTAGGCCACCGATCGCATCGCCTGCGCGGCGGCACGCCGGGCGTAATAGACGGCCTTCGCCGGCCCCGCGACGGACGCCGCCGCGGTGAAGTGACGCGCCAGTTCGGCGAGCACCGGCCGCCGATCGCCCTCGAACACCGACTCGAAGGCCAGTGCCAGCCGATGGTGCAGGCGAATCCGTGCCCCGGCGCGCACCGTCTGCGCCACGCTGTCGCGCACGATGGCGTGGACGAATTCGTAGGTCGGCAGCGACCCGCCCACCTCCACGAGCAGCCTCGCGTCGACCAGCTCTTCGACGCCGGCGTCGAGCGCGTCGGGCGCGAGGTCGCTCGCCGCGGTCACGACGCGCAGCGGCAGCCGCTGACCGCCGATCGCCATCAGCTCCACCACGTGACGCGCGGGAGCCGACAGCGTCACCAGCCGCGCTGATTCCACCTCGCGCACGCTCTCCGGCACGCCATCGCCGTCGGCGTCGCTGCGCACCGTCCAGCGGCCGCCCTCGCAGGCGACCCGGCCGGACGAGATCAGTTGGCGCCACAGTTCGCCCAGATAGAAGGCGTTGCCACCCGTGCGCGCGGCCAGTGAATGGGCGACGAGGCGCAGGTCGCGATCGAGGTCGTGTCCCACCATGGTGGCCACGAAGTCCTCGACGCTCGACGGGTCGAGGCCCGACAGCGAGATCCGTCGGGCGGAGTTCGTGCGGCGCAATTCGGCCAGCAGCATGGCGAGCGAGTCGGGTATCTCGGCAGCGGTGTCCCGAAACGTCGCCAACAGCAGCAGCGGCAGTTCGGTGCTCGACCGGGTGAGGTGCCGAAGGAGCGCGAGCGTCGGCTGGCCGGCCCAGTGCAGATCGTCGATCAGCACGACGACCGGACGTCCCGCCGCCGCCACGTCGAGCATCGCGTCGACCGCGGTGAAGAAGCGGTACCGCTCGGTGTCCGGGTCGGCGCCCGGCGTGCGCTGCAGTCCCGGGATCCGTCGCTCGATCTGCGGCAGGAGCACGGCCATCTCGGTGAACTGCTCACGGTGGTGCACGAGCAGTTCGTCGGGCATTGCCCGCAACAGATGGTCGAGCGCGACGACGAACGGCTGATAGGGCACGGCCAGCTCGGCGTCGCACGCGCCGTACGCCACGGCCGCACCCTGCCCGCTGGCCCACCGGGCGAATTCGACGGCCAGGCGGGTCTTGCCCGCACCGGCTTCGCCCCCGATCAGCACCGCTTGGGGGGCTCCGGCACTCGCCGCGGTCCAGGCCTCGAGCAAGGTCGCCCACTCGCCACTGCGACCGACGAACGGCGCGCTGCTCGCCACCGCCAACGCCGACGGCAGTGCGACGGCGAACGGCTCGGCCGGTGACGTCCGCTCGATCGGCTTCCAGTCGACCTCGTACGCCTCGATCGGCTCGGCGAGACCCCTCACCGGCAGCGGGTCGAGAGCCCGGAACTGCGCGCCCGATCGGTCACCGGCCAGCTGATGGACGAGCGCGCTCGCCACGATCTGTCCGGGCGCCGCAGCCGACTGCAGCCGCGCGGCCACGACCACCGGCAAGCCGTAGCAGTCACCGTCCTCCCAGCTGACGTCACCCACGCCCAACCCGATCCTCACCTGCAGCACCGGCGAGCCGCCGGCGACATGCTGCTGCACGGCGATCGCCGCCAACACCGCATCGGTCGAAGCGTCGAATGCCGCCATGATCCCGTCGCCCGCCGTCTTCACCACCGTGCCGTGGTGGTCGGTGACGATCCCGTGCAGGCGCCGTTCATGGTCGCGGAACAGCGCGTCGGCTGCTGTTTCCCCAAGTTCGGTTCGCAGCGACGTCGACTCCACCGCGTCGGTGAAGAGGATCGTCGACGTGGTCGTCGGCACGCCTGCCCCTTTCTCCTGAGAGAAGGCCCACTAGTCAGGGCTGACTACCTCATTGTGACTCGCCGAGGAGCGCGAGGGAACTCTAAATGACCCGAACCGGTCATGACACGCGGGCGCAACGGCTTTACGGTGGTCAACGTCCGGACAGCAAAAGGAGAGCCATGAGCTTGTTCGTCATCGAGCGACAATTCGCCGACATCCTCGACGTGGCCGGTCTCGACCACGAGGGAATCAAGGCGGTCAACGACGACGTCGGCATCCGCTGGCTCTACTCCTTCCTCTCAGCGGACAAGAAGAAGACCTACTGCCTGTACGAAGCGCCCAGCGCCGAGGCCATTCGCGAGGCCGCGGCACGACTGGGCATCCCCGCCGACGAGATCGTCCCCGTGGAGCAATTCGGCCCGGCACCCGTCTGACACGCGGCCGGATCCACCGGCCGACATCACACCCTCAGCATCACAACCGAACATCACACCCCTGAAAGGGGCTCACCACCATGACCACCATTGACCACGACGTCGCGCGCCTGCTCACCGACGAGATGCTCGCCGAGTTCGACGAGCGAGCTGCGACCTACGACCGGGAGAACACGTTCTTCAGCGAAGACTTCGAAGCGCTGCGCGACTCCGGCTACCTGCTTGCCACCGTGCCCGCCGACATGGGCGGCGGCGGGCTGGGCCTCGACGAATACGTCAAGTTGCACAGCCGGCTCGCCTACCACGCCGCGCCCACCGCCCTCGGGGTGAACATGCACACGTACTGGACCGGCGTCGCATCCGACCTGCGCAAGGCCGGCGACCACTCGTGCGATTTCCTGCTCGACGCCGCAGTGCGCGGCGAGGTCCTGGCAGCGCTGCACGGCGAGGCCGGCAACGACCTCCCGTTGCTGCTGTCGTCGAGTTCCGCCGAGCGGGTGGACGGTGGCTGGAAGATCAACGGTCACAAGATCTTCGGCTCGCTCAGCCCGGTGTGGACCCTCGGCGGGTTCCACGCGATGTCGACCGACGATCCCGCAGGGCCGCAGATCGTCCACGGGTTCGTCAAGTCCGACGCGCAGGGCCTCGCCGTCGTCGACACGTGGGACACCCTCGGCATGCGTGCCACGCAGAGCCAGGACACCATGTTGCACGACGTCTTCGTGCCCGACTCACAGATTGTGCTGGTGTGCCCGGCCGGGTTCGCGGGCGCGGGCATGTTCCAGGTGTCGATCTTCGCCTGGGCGCTCCTCGGCTTCGCGTCCGTGTACCAGGGCATCGCCCATCGCGCCTTCGACATCACCGTCGACAAGGCACCGCAGCGGTCGTCCGTCGCACTCACCCGCTCGATGGCGTACCACCCCGAGGTGCAGCACCTGGTGGCCGACATGCGCATCGCGCTCGACGCCATCGACGCGATGGTCGAACGCACCGCGACCGACTGGGCGACCGGGGTGGAGCACGAGGACTGGCCGGTGCGCCTCGTCGCCACCCGCCAGTTCGTCGTCAACCAGACGATGGCGATCGTCGGGTGGGCGCTCGACGTGTCGGGCGGGTCGGCATCGTTCAAGCGCAGCCGGCTCGAGCAGCTGTACCGCGACTCGAGCATGGGGCGCTTCCACCCCGGCAACACCCTGCTCGCCCACGAGCTGATCGGCAAGCTCTGCCTGGGCATCAACCCCGACGAAGCCCCTCGCTGGGGCTGAGCAACCACTGGATGAGCGGACCACCGTCGCTGACGCGGACGGCAGCGACGGTGGTGCCCATCGCCCGGACCTTCCACCGCAGCTCGGCGGCCCAGCCGACCGCCCGTCAGACCGCCGGGCGCAGCGGTGGGTTCGGGTCCCGCATCTCAGGCCGAAGGAGGATGTAGATCAGTGCACCGAGCAGCGGCAGCACGATGATCACCAGTGCCCACCCGGCCTTCGCCGCGCCGCTGTGGTCAGAGCGCCGGAAGTTGTCGATGAACGTGTAGATCACGACGAAGGCGACCAGCACGAACATGAACAGCAATACGAGCGACCAGAACACGCCCAGCAATGGATAGTCGTAGGCCAGCATCATGATCTCCTTGGTCGCGGGAGCGGTTGGACTCCCACAGTCTGGTACCAGCCGCAGTGCCGGTGAGGGACGGTGGCCCGGAGGCCGCTCACAGAATTCCGAACTCGCGGGCGGCGCGGACGGCGCTCTTGCGATCGCCCACACCGAGTTTGCGGTAGATGGCGGCGGTGTGCGTCTTGACGGTGTTGAGCGACACGTACAACTCGGTCGAGATCTCGCGTTGGGACAGCTTGGTGGGCAGATACCGCAGGACGGCGAGTTCCCGCTCGGTGAGTTGCTCCACCAGCGCGTCGGTGGGCGCGACGGGCGCGGACGAGCGGTGGTGGCGCGCACTGGCCCGCGTGAGGTGGCTGATCGCGATGCCGGGGTCGACACAGCGATCGACCACCTCGCGGGCTTCCGCGAGCAGCGCCTCGCCGTCGTCGTCGCCGAGATCGAGCAGCGTGTCACCGCAACTGGTCAGCACGTACGCCAATCCCAGACTCGTCGTGCCCCGTCGTGCCAACTCGACGGCATGCACGGCGTGCGACCGGGCGATCTCGGGGTCGCCGGCGGTCCGAGCTGCCACCGCGAACGCGGGTGCGATCCCGTGATAGCCGGGCAGACCGAACGACCGGGCCGTGTCCAGTGCGTCGTCCGCGGCCGCCGCGCGCCGCGTCCACGGTGCCGTCGTCCACCTCGACGATCGCGAGTGAGACGAGCGCGAGCACGTGGGCGGTCAGCCGCTGGTCCTCCCGGCGCGCGGCTGATCGCGGTCGCGAGGGCCGCCCTGGCCTCGTCCGGGAATCCGGCCCAGGCGTACGCCGCGCCGACCGCGGTTGCCAGTTCGGCCGGCCGCCGCGGCAGGTCGACGGTGGCGGCGATGTCCCGCGCCGTCGCCAGCGCGCTGGCGACGTCGCCCCGCCCCAATGCGACGTTGATGCTCAGCGGCATGGCGATCACGCGGTCGAAGGTGTCGGGCGCGACGGCGAGCGCGGTGTCGAGCGACTGCTGCGCTTCGGCGTACCGACCGGTGAGGTAGTGGCACCAACCCCACAGCAACGAGCACACGGTGTCGGTCGCTCCCGCGGGACCGATCTGATCGAGCAACGTGCGCAGAGTCCGCACCTGTCCGCTGCCGAGCAGGTCCGGGCCGACGACGCGCATCGCGCGCATCGCCGCGTCGACATCGCCGGCGGCGAGTCGGTGCTCGACCGCGTGGGCGTAGTCGTGGTGCGACTCGAACCAGGCCGCGGCGCGGCGTTGCAACTCCGGCAGCCGTTCGGGGAAGGTGCGTTGCGCTTCGAGCACGAGCAGATCGCGCAGGAGGTGGTGGTACCGGAACCACTCCCCGGTGCTGTCCAAGCGGACGACGAGCTGGTTCCGGTCGGCCGTGGCGGCCAGCCATCGGCTCCCGTCGGACGACCCGGTGACGGCGTCGACGAGCGGTCCGGACAGCCGATCGAGCACGGAGGTCTCCAGGAGTCGACGCCGGTCGTCGTCGGGAGTGGCGGCGAGCAGCTCGTCGCTGAGGTAGCCGACGACCAGTTGATCGTCGCCCCGGAACGCCTCGACGAACCGGGCAGGATCAGCGGACCGTTCGAGCGACAGGCCGGCGAGCACCAGGCCCGCGGCCCATCCCTCGGTGCGTGCGCACAGCTCGTCGATCAAGGTCGGACGACAGCGTCGCCGCCCCCAACAACGCCGACGCCTCACCGGCGGCGAAGCGCAGGTCGTGGGCGCGGATCTCGCTCAGTTGGTTCCGCACCCGCAGCCTGCCGAGGCGGAACGGTGGGTCGATACGCGTGGCGACCACCAGCGTGAGTTCGGGCGGGCACAGGTCGACGAGGCGCTCGACGCCACGGTGCACGCTGTCGCTGTCGATCAGGTGGTAGTCGTCGATCACCACGATGATCCGCTCGTCGTTGACCAGTTCGTTCACCAGCGCCGGCACGATCACACGACCGTCTCCCTGCGAGCCGGCGACGAGCGGCGACAGGAGCGTCGCGACGCTCGGTCGCTGTCGACCGATCGCGGCGACGAGCGACGACCAGAAGCGAGCGGGATCGGAGTCGCCGTCCTCGACCTGCAGCCACGCCACCGGCAGCGCCTGGCGAGCGGCCCACG
The DNA here is from genome assembly GCA_963752815.1 of Ilumatobacteraceae bacterium. Taxonomy (GTDB): domain Bacteria; phylum Actinomycetota; class Acidimicrobiia; order Acidimicrobiales; family Ilumatobacteraceae; genus Sva-07. The sequence goes on from CAVVZI010000021.1 coordinate 224,476, forward strand.
AGGCGAGCAGCGTCGACTTCCCCGAGCCGGCCGGCGCGCTCACCAGAACCAGCGGAACATGGCGCTCGATGCCGTTGTCGACGATGACGTCGAGCCGGGTGCGTTCGACGAGTCGCGTCGGCGGTGCCGGCGGACGAAGTTTGGTCGCCGCGATTCCGAACTCGTGGTCCAGGGGCATTTCGTTCGACCCTAACGCCGCGAAGTCACCCGGGTGAGATGTCCCACGGGGTGAGGCGCCGTCACCCGGTGCAATGAGACCGTGGGGTCATGTTCGAACCCACCACCTACGAGATCGTGATCAGGGGATGGGCGAGTGCTCGGATCCTGCGCCCGCTCCTCGACGACTTCGCCTGCGATCACGCGGGCGACGGCGTCACACGACTGATCGGTGAGATCCACGACCCGGCCCACCTGCACGGCGTGGTCGCCCACCTCACCGCGGTGAACGCCGAACTGATCTCGATCGCCCCCGTCACGCTCACAGCCGCCACATCCACCATCAACACGCCCAACGACCAGGAATGGACCACCACATGATCACCGTCTCCGCACTCACGAAGCACTACGGCAACCGGGTCGTCGTCGACGACATGACCTTCGACATCCCGGCGGGCCGTGTCACCGGCTTCGTCGGCCCGAACGGCGCCGGCAAGTCGACCACCATGCGGATGATGGTCGGGCTCACCCGCCCCGACCACGGCGACGTCCGCTACCACGGCGTCAGCTACACCCAACTGCTCCGGCCGGCACACATCGTCGGCTCGGTGCTCGACGCCCGATGCATGCATCCGGGACGCACCGCCCGCAACCATCTCCGCGCCCTCGCCGCGCTCAGCGCCGTCCCCACGCGCCGGGTCGACGAGGTGCTCGGCGAGGTGGGGCTCGAGCGCGCCGCCGACCAGCGCGCCGGAGGCTTCTCGCTCGGCATGCGCCAGCGCCTCGCACTCGCCGGTGCGTTGCTCGCCGAACCCGAGGTGCTGCTGCTCGACGAGCCGTCCAACGGCCTCGACCCCGACGGCATCCGCTGGCTGCGCAACACGCTCACCACGTTCGCCGCGAACGGCGGCACCGTGTTCCTGTCGACCCACCTGATCGGCGAACTGGAGAAGTTCGCCGACGACCTGATCGTGATCGGCGCCGGGAAGTTGCTGGCGGCCGAATCGGTGGCCACCACCATCGCCCGCGATCCGTCACGACCGCTCGAGGAGATCCTCCTCGACATGACCAGCGCCGTCGCCGAATTCGCATCCGTCTGACCCGAATCTCGAACCGAAGAAGGAACCCCATGACCATGACCATCAGCACCACATCCGCCATCGACCACGGCACGTCATCCGCGCCGTCGCCCGCCCGCCGAGTCACCGAACGATCACGTCGGGACGACCTGGCCGCAGGGCCCGCCGCACTGCGCAGTGAATGGATCAAGGCGACGTCTCTGCGATCCAACGTCGCGATCGTCGCCTCGATCCCGGTCATCGGGGTCCTGTTGTCGTGGATCCTGGCCACCTTCGTCAAGATCGATCCCGACACGCACCTGCCGTTCAACGTCGGCGAGACCTTCATCTTCTCCACGTGGCTCACCACCGTGCTGGCGACCATCGTCGGCGCGCTGTTGTTCACCTCGGAGGTCCAGCACGGCACGATCGCGAATGCGGTCGCCGCCCAACCCGCGCGGTGGGTCATCGTCGCCGCCAAGTCGACCCTGGCGGCGGGCTTCGGCCTGGCGATGGGGGTCCTCGGCATGATCGGTGGCCTGAGCGGTGCCGTGCTCGGCGGACTCGAGAAGGGCGACACCTCCGGCATGGCATCGACCGCACTCTGGGGTCTGCTGCTCACCACGCTCGCCCCGCTGCTCGGCCTGGGTGTCGGCATGATCCTCCGCCACAGCGCCGCCGCGATCTCGATCGTGCTGGTGTGGGCATTCGTCCTCGAGAACCTCGTCCGCACGCTCGTCCCGGCGAACGCCGCCCGATTCATGCCGTTCAGCGCCGCCGCCGGCCTGCTCGGCATCTCCCAAGCCACCGACGACGCATCGACGCTCGCCGCGGCACTCAGCCGAGTGCAGGACGCGGTGCTGTTCGGCGGATACGTCGCCTTGGCGCTCGCGGTCGGAACGGTGTTGTTCTACCGGCGGGACACGAACTGACCGGCAGCGGCGTACGGCCGGTGGTCACGACGACCCGATGGCCGCCAGCAGGGCGTCGGGCGCCTCGTACGGAACGAGGTGTCCGACGCCCGGCAGCTCGACGTACGTCGAGTCGGCGATGAGCTGGGCGAGCCGCATCCCGTTGCCGACCGGAATGAGCGGATCGTCGGCTCCGTGCAGCACGACCGTCGGTGCGGTGATACGCCCGAGGCGCGAGGGCCCCGACCAACCGGAGATGGCGCGCAGCTGGTTGATCACGCCGGCGCGAGGGGTGGGTCGCTCACGCAGGTGGCGGACCAGCTCGCGCATGCCGTCGGGGTCGAGCCGGCGAAAGTCGCCCCCGACGACGGCCCCCCACGTGCGTTCGAAGAACGAACCAACGCCCTCGCCGGGGCGGGGCGTCGCGGTCATCGCCTCGAGAACCGACCTCGCCGGCGCAAACCCGGCGGGAGTGGGCGGGCGGGTGCCGCAGAGCACGAGGCGTTCCACCACGTCGGGATGGTTGATCGCCAGTTCCTGGGCGATCATCCCGCCCATCGAGAGCCCGACGATCGTCGCTGATCGAGCGCCGATCGCCCGCAGCACCTCGCGCACGTCGTCGGCGAGTTGGGTCATCGTGAACGGAGCCGGCGCGGTGCGGGAGTATCCCGAGCCCCGGTTGTCCACCCGCACGACGTCGTACGAGCGCTCGAGCTGCTCGACGAGGCCGGCCGGCCACAGGAGCCCCGACGCGGTCCAGCCGTTCACGAGCACGACGACCGGACGCCCGGTGGCGTCCACCCGGTCGGGCCCATGCCAGAACACGTGCGGAGCACCCGCTCGCGCCGTCGGTCGATTTGGGGCGAGCCGGGCGCGTGCCGCGCGCTCGCCTCGAGCCCAACGTTGCCGTTCGGTGTCCCGTCCTGTCGCGGTCGAGATCAGGCTCGCCCAACGATCGTGGTGGTCTCGAAGCAGCGCTTCGTACTGGATCCCGGCGCGGATCACGTGCGCGCCGGCCTCGCTCTGCACCAGCGGTGCGGCGATCGCGATCGTGCCTGCCATCGCCGGTCCGGCGAACCGTCGGCCGATCGTCACTCACGACGAAGTCCCGGCGCCCGGCGCGGCCCGTTCGGCGAGCGAGCGGCGCAGGATTTTGCCGGTGGAGTTCCGCGGGAGCTCGTCGATGAACTCCACTCGCCTGGGCACCTTGTGGCGCGCGAGATGGTCCCGGACGTGGGCGCGCACTTGGTCGGCGGTGAGCTTCGCGCCTCGTCGACGAACGACGAACGCGGCGAGCACCTGGCCGAACTCTTCGTCGGCGACACCGATGACGGCGACCTCGGCAACCGACGGGTGGTGGCTCAGCAGTTCCTCGACCTCACCCGGGAACACGTTCTCGCCGCCGGACACGATCATGTCGTCCTCGCGACCCTCGACGAAGAGGAGCCCGTCGCGGAAGAAGCCGAGGTCGCCCGACGAGAGCAACCCGTGGCGCTCCTCCTTGCTCCCACCGGTGGTGTAGCCGTCGAACCGCATCGAACTGCCGACGAAGACACGGCCCACCGTGCCATCCGGAACGACCGCATCGTGGTTGTCGAGGATCTCGACCCGCACCCCGAACGCCACGCGGCCCGCCGTCGAGGGTGCCTCGAGCAGGTCCGATGGGATCGCGATCGTCGCGACGGCGACCTCGGTCGATCCGTACAAGTTGTAGAGGACCGGTCCGAATCGCTCGAGCGCCGCCGTCGCCAACCTGCTGCCGAGGGCCGAGCCGCTCGACGCGATCACGCGCAGGTCGCTCGTGGGAGCCGCCACGAGCACCTCCGGATCGAGCGCGAGGATGCGCGAGAGCATCACCGGGACGACCACCAAGCACCTGCGCACGGTGCTCGGACGTGGCACGCAGCGTCGCTTCCGCGTCGAAGCGCCGGGACAGCACGTTGGTGCTGCACCGTCCGACGCCGAGGAGCAGGTTCGTCAGCCCCCAACCATGGAAGAGCGGCGCCGCGACCACTTGGGTGTCACCGGGCCGGAACGGGATGCGCTCCAACACGGCTGCGATCCCCTCGATCGCACCGGAGTCGCTGCGCCGAGCCGCACCCTTCGGCTGGCCTGTCGTACCGGACGTGAGGATCACCATTCGTCCCTGCCGTCGGCGAGGCGTGGCCGGCACGGCCGAACGGGCGAGCGCGGCCATCGCCGACTCGTCGAACGTCTCGACGCCCGCCTCCCCGACGATGTCGGCGAACTCGTCGTCGTGGACGATCGCCGTGATCCCCTCCGACCGCACCACCGCCGCAAGCTGAGGCGCCGCGAATCCGGTGTTGAGGAGCACGACATCAGCACCGGTGGCGGAAGCCGCCACCAGCCATTCGACGAAGCCGCGGTGGTTCCGACACAGCAGACCGACCCGGCTCCCTTCGCCCACCCCGCGCGAGCAACGCCCCGGCGATCCGCTGCGACCGATCCCACAACGTGGCATACGTGATGCTGCCGTCGTCGTCGTGGATGGCGATGCGATCGGGATAGCGGGCCGCAGCCGCCGCCACCACCCCAGGCAGCGTCGTGCCCCACGGCGCCATCGCCAACAATGACCGCGCCAGCCGGTCGGGTCGCTCGAACAGTTGGAAATTCGCTCGAGCCAGGATCACGCCCGCCGCCAAGCGGCGCTGAAGGGACATCGCTGTCACCCTATGCGGACCCCGCGAGATCGCCGGCCCGCTGGGGCTAGTGTCGGTCCGGGAGGCACCATGGCATCATCGTCGCCGTTGTGGAAAAAGGTGTTCGATGCGCTCGACGAGCGGCTGAGCCCCGCGATCAACGAGATGGCCCAGAGCGAGGATGCCGCGACGCTGGTGGCGCTCGGCCGACGGGGGCGCAGCGAGCTCGACCGGCGGATGGAGCAGGCGTCACGGCGCACGCTGCACCTGCTCAACCTGCCGGCAGGGAGCGACGTCAACCGCCTGCTCGAGCACATCGCCCGACTCGAGCGGGAGGTGAGGGACCTCCGCAATGCCCTCACCGATCGCGAGAACGCGGAGTACCTGGCGTCGCTCGCGGCGCGCCACGAAGCAGATCGGCCCGCTGCGAAGCGCCGATCGGCGCCACGCTCGAAGGGAGGCGCAGGTGGCCACGATGCCAACGCCGACCGATCTGCTCGAGCGGATACGGCTTGACGTCGAGCGGAACGCGCTGCGTGCTCGCAACGGACTGAAGCACCTCGCCGGCGTCGGGCGGCCCGCGGTCGGGTGCTCTCCCAAGGACGTGGTGTGGCGACGCGACAAGGTCCAGCTCTACCGGTACCACAGCCCGGGTCCCACGCTCGGACCTCCGCTCCTGCTCGTCATGAGTCTCGTGTCGAAGCCGTACGTGCTCGACCTCACGCCGGGCAACAGCTTCGTCGAGGCCTTGGTCGGCCGTGGGTTCGACGTCTACATGATCGACTGGGGCACGCCCGACGCGGCCGATTCCGGCAACAGTTTCGAGACCTACTGCGACGAGTACATCCCGTTCGCCTGTGCCGCGGCGATGCGCACGAGCGGAGTCGACGAACTCCACGTGTTCGGTTACTGCTTCGGTGGCGTGCTGTCGTTGATGTTCGCGGCCGGCCATCCGGAGATTCCCTTGCGCACGCTGTCGCTGATGGCGACACCGATCGACTTCGCCGCGATGGGCGGCATGACGACGATCCTGCGCGACCCCCGGGTCGATCTGTCCGACTTCCTGGACGAGACCGGCAATGTCCCTGCCGACGCCGTGCTGCGCGGGCTCTCGTCCGCGCGGGTCACCGGTGACGCCACGATGTACGCCAACCTCCTCGAGAAGCTGGAGAACAGCCAGTACATCGCCGCCCACGAGGCGATGCACGGATGGGCGACCGACCACATCCCGTTCCCCGGCGCGTGCTTCCGGCAGACCGCGGAGTGGCTGATCCGCGACAACCTGCTCGCCGAGAACCGCCTCGTCACGGCCGCGGGCGATCTCGATCTCGGCTCGATCGCCTGCCCCGTGATGAACGCCGTCGGCACGGCCGACCATCTGGTCCCGATCGAGTCGAACCGGCCCCTGCTCGACATCCTCCCCGACCTCGACGACCTCCAGTTCCCGGCGGGGCACGTCGGGCTGATCGTGGGCAGCAAGGCGCACCGCGTCTCGATCCCCGGGATGCTCGATTGGATCGAAGCGCACAGCGACAGGAGCTGACGTGTCGGACACCATCGAGATCACGGCATTCTCCGCCGCCGACGTCGACGACGTGTGGGCGTTCTTCCAGCGCGTGCCCGAGGGTGACCGCACGCTCGTCAAGGAGCCCGTGGCCGACGTCGCCGTGGTGCAGGCGTGGGCCGACGACGCACGAGCTTTGCGCTACATCGCGCGGATCGATGGCGACGTCGTCGGGTACGTCGCCGTGTTCCCGGGCGTCGGCTGGTCGCGGCACGTCGGCGAACTCCGCTTGGTGGTCGATCCAGCGGTCCGGCGCCAGGGGATCGGCCACCGCCTCGCTCGACACGCACTGCGCGTCGCCATCGACGCCTCGCTCACCAAGATCGTGGTCGAGGTGGTCGCGGTGCAGGAGTCGACGATCGCGCTGTTCACCTCGCTCGGCTTCCGGGCCGAGGCGCTCCTCGAAGGCCAGGTCCAGGATCCGGCAGGCAACTACACCGACCTGCTCGTGCTCGCCAACCGGACCGATGCCGACTGGGGCGTGCTCGTCACGATGGGCCTCGACGAGCAACTCGACTGAGCGATGACTTCGCAGCTCGTCGACGTGGTGTTCGATGCGAACGATCCGATGCGGCTCGCCCGGTTCTGGGCGGAGGCGCTCCGCTGGGACATCGGGGAGACGACCGACGACGAGGTCGCCCTCGTCCCGACCGACGACACGGGCTTCGGGATCCTGTTCGGTCTGGTCCCGGAGCGGAAGTCGAGTCAGAACCGGATCCACTTCGATCTGACGACGACCTCGCTCGACGACCAGAACGACACCGTCGAGCGCCTCCTCGAACTCGGTGCAGCCCACGTCGACATCGGTCAGGGGCCGGACGAGGATCACGTCGTTCTGGCGGACCCGGAGGGCAACGAGTTCTGTGTTCTCGCGCCGGGCAACAACTTCCTCGCTGGCTGCCCTCGACTCGGAGCGGTGAACTGCGACGGCACCCGGGAGACCGGCTACTTCTGGAGCGAAGTCCTCGGCTGGCCACTGGTCTGGGACCAGGACGAGGAGACGGCGATCCGGGCTCCCGGCCCGACCGGGTCGATGATCACCTGGAGCGGTCCGCCGCTCATGCCGAAGCCGACGAAGAACCGACTGCACTTCGACATCGCTCCTCCCGCCGACGGCGACCAACTGGCCGAAGTCGACCGCCTCGTGAGTCTCGGCGCGAAGCACATCGACATCGGTCAGGGCGACGTGCCGTGGATCGTCATGGCCGATCCGGACGGCAACGAGTTCTGCGTGTTGACCCCCCGCTAGCCGGCGCCGCGTCGGAGAAGGGCCGTGTGACAAGAGTCAGGATCCCCTGGCTTGCTCGCGAACTTTTCTTCATGCTCAGAGAAAATTTTTGGGCGGTGTCTTCCGACGGTGGGCTGACGCCCGCGGGGGAATTGAACACGCTGCGTGACCTGCCGGTGCTGTGAGTCGTGGGCAAGGGGGGTACTAGGCCTCGCGACGGAACGGAATTCGCCGGGTGTCGGGCGTGTGGTGCGGTCCGCGCGGTCGGGTTGTGCGCTCGTGACGCGACGTCGATAGTGGCTCCGGACGGAGGCGATGGCGACATCGTCGAGCGGAGGGCGAAGGCAATTCACTCTTGTTTCATCCCTGCCAGGGCGGCGGGTGATGGGCGAATTGCGGCGGTCTCCTTTTGAGAAGGGAGCGGACAAATGGAAACGGTTCATGAGCCTCTGAGTGGCGTGAATCAGAAGTCACGGGTGGAGATGACCTGATCCGTCGTCAGACGGACAGGCAGGGCGGCCATGTCACTTCACGAAGTAATCACCGCGCACCGATCGGTGCCAGCGGATCAGGTCTCGTCAAACACCAACGCGGGCAACGGCGTCGACGGGGACGGTGGCCTTTCGGGCTCCCGTCCGGTGTGTCAATCAATCAACGAAATCAATCGGTCGGCGAACGCCGGCCACAAATGCCATCAGGAGGCGGAAATGAAAAGCATTGTGCAAGGTAGGAGTGGGCGAGGTCGTACTCGTCCGATCATCGCGGGTTTGCTCGCGGCGGCGTCGGTGGCGGGTGCTGTCGGTGTTGCTGCGGCAGCCCAGGGTGATGTGAATGATCTGCGGGCGGTTGGCCCGGTCTCCACCCAGAACGGGTACCCGATCTGGTATCGGGATGCCGATGGCACCGAGGTCGAGTTGTGTCTCGATGGGACGCCGTTGTGCCGGTTCCTGCCGGGTGACGTTCCGAACCCGGGCGCCGCGATCTCGTTCCCGGACAACTTCCCGGGTGAGGCGTTCTGGTGGGCCGGCGAGTCGGTCATCGCTGACGGGTTGACCAAGAAGGTCACCTTGGTGATGGCTGCTGAGGCGGCGTTCGCGTCGGGTGAAGTCGCGACCCCTGGTGATCAGGTGTCGCTTTGGTCGTATCCGTGTCCGCATGGACGGCATGGTCCCTGGTGCCACCTATCACGTCACCCATCCTTATGGTGAGGGTGACTTCGAAGCCGACGATGGTGGCCGCGTGTTCGCCACGTCAGACATTGGTGCCTTGACGACGCCGGCGGATTTCTCGTTGGCGTTGGACAGCCCGGTGTTCGGCAATCTGTTGCAGTGGGACGCCGGCGCGCCTGCTGGTTACCTCGGCGATCCGGCGATGGATCACACGGTGACGGGTTCCCCGACCGGAAAGAACTTCTTCCGTGTCGAGGGTCCTGCCGGATCGTTCGGCCCGAACCAGGCCTGTGAAGGCGTCACCGATGGCAGCTGTGTGCAGACCGATCTGTTCTCGATCGTCGGTAAGCACGCTGTGACCTCTGGTGTGCAGACGATGCGTGCCGCCTATGTCGATGCCACCGATCCGTCGAGTGATTATCTGGAAGTGTTCGCCACGTCGCGTCCCGGCCAGAAGATCATGTTGTCGGGTGTCGGGATCGGCACGACCCAGATGCAGGGTGTCACCACCGGCCGCGGCGACCTGTACTACGCCAAGGTCCTCGTGCCTGGTGCCCCCCCGGTTGAGGTCAAAGCCACCAACCAGACCGACGGCACCAGCTGGACGACCAAGGTCACCGACCTCGTCGATGTCACCGCTGCCCGCTACGACCTGGCCACCAAGACCCTCACGGTCGCTGCCAACACCAGCAAGCCCGGCGCGATCCTCACCGCGGTTCCTGGTGGACCCATCGTCGCCAACGGCACGTTGAACCAGATCCCGATGGACACGCCGCCGTTGAACATCGTCGTCAAGTCCGACGCTGGTGGTTCTGACAGCGAACCGGTGCGGCTCATCGGTGCGGACTTCCAGTCCGTCGTCGTGACCGCCGTGGGCGCCGCCAACCCGGCCAACGCGATCCCCGGCCAGACCGTCGCTCTCGAGAGCACCGGTTCGTCCGGTGACATCACGTCCTACTCGTGGACGCAGATCGGTGGCACCCCGGTGACCCTCAACGGCGCCACCTCTGACGTCGCCACGTTCGTCGCCCCGACCGGTGCCAGCACCGATCTGACGTTCGAGTTGACCACGGCCAGCGCCGGCGGGCTCAGCACCGCCAAGACCCAAGTTGGGGTTCACGTCCAATCCGGAGCCGCCCCCGTGGCCAACGCCGGAGCGGACCAGAACGCCATCGTGGAAACCCAGATCACCCTCGACGGAACATCGTCGCTGTACGCCACGTCGTATGCGTGGACCCAGACCGGTGGCCCGACCGGTGACACTCAACGGTGCGAACATGTCGATCGCCTCGTTCGAGATGCCCAACTCCAACACCCCCTTGACGTTCACCCTGACCGCCAAGGCCGGCACCACCACCGCACCGACACCGTGGTCATCACCAAGAAGCAAGACATCGTCACCATCGCCCGGGCCGAGTACCGTGCCCGTGGCGGTTCGCTGCGAGTCGACGGAACATCGTCGCTGTTCTCCGTGCCCAACGTGGTGTCGATCTACCTCAGCGACGGCGTCGCCGGAACCCACCCAGTCAAGGCCATCGGCACGATCATCGCCGACCCCACCCTCGGTGACTACTCGTTCCGTATCGATTCCGGAGTCGTCCTGCCGGCAAACGCCAAGCTCGACATCTACACCAGCCGTGGCGGTGTCCTGGAGAACGTCGCCGTCACCTTCAAGTGACCGACACCTCCAACTAACAACAACAACCACCAGATCGACCTGAGGGTCGGGCGGATTCCGCCCCGCCCGCTCCTTCGGTCTGGTCCGGTTGCTCGCGGTCCGCTGCCGTTGATGCGACCGGATCGATGAACGGGGTCACCGTCAACCGACGGTGACCCCGTTCCGCGTACCCGGCACGATGCGTCGCACCTCGGCCAGATTCCTTGGCCCTCGCGCTCCGAGCGGTTGTGAGACGGGCGCGCGAATCTACGGTGTCGGTGATGGCCAACAGTTCGACGGTCCCGGGGATGACCAACACGCGGCTGTGGTTGGTGCTCGGATCACTGATGCTGTCGGTGCTGCTGGCGTCGATGGAGATCTCGATCATCGCCACCGCCCTGCCCACCATTGCCGGTGAGTTCAACGCGTTCGACCAGTTCGCGTGGGTCGGCACCGCCTACATCGCGGCGGCCGCCATCAGCACGCCGTTGCTCGGCCGGTTCTCCGACATCTACGGCCGCCGCATCATCCTGCAGGTCGCGCTCGGCCTGTTCATCGTCGGCTCGCTCCTGTGCGGACTCTCGCAGAGCATGAACCAGCTCATCGGTTTCCGGGTCATCCAGGGGTTCGGCGGCGGTGCGATCCAAGCGCTGGCGTTCGCCGTGCTCGGCGACATCCTCCCGCCTCGCGAGCGCGGACGCTACATCGGCTACTTCACACTCGCCTTCGTCGGCGCGGCGCTCTTCGGTCCGCTGATCGGCGGGTTCATCATCGAACAATGGTCCTGGCCGTGGATCTTCTTCTTCAACGTCCCGCTCGCCTCGATCGCCGCCGTCGTCAGCTGGTTCACCCTCGATCTGCCGTTCCCGCGCCGGCCCGCACGCATCGACGTCGCCGGCGCGCTGCTGCTCGCCGTGACGATCGGCTCGCTCGTCATCGGCCTCGAAGTCGGCGGCACCCACGGCTGGACCGACCCGCTCGTCGCGACGCTCGCGGCCGTGTTCGTCGTCGGGCTCGTCGTGTTCGTTCTCGTCGAGCGGCGGGCCAGCGAGCCGATGATCCCGTTGCACCTGTTCTCCAACCGGGTCGTGCTCACCTGCGTCATCGCGGGCTCCTGCGCCGGCGCGATCACCTTCGGCGCCGGACAGTTCCTCCCGCTCTACTTCCAGGACTCGCTGTTCGTGTCGCCGACGGAATCCGGGCTGCGGATGCTGCCCCAGATGATCGGCGTCACGATCGGAACGTTCGGCATCGGCCGGCTCATCCTGCACACCGGGCGCTACAAGACGTACCCGATCGTCGGGACGACACTGTGTGCTGCCGGCTTGTACGCCGTCAGCCACATCACCGGCACGACGACGTACGCCTGGCTCATCGTGCCGATGATCGCCATCGGCTTCGGCGTGGCGGCCGTGTTCACGTCGACGTCGATCGCCACGCAGAACGCCGTCGACTTCCACGATCTCGGCGTCGCCACCGCCACGATCATGTTCTTCCGCACGCTGGGTGGATCGATCGGGCTCGCGGCGTTCGGGACGATCCTCACCTCGACCGTGCGCAGCGAGGTCCCGCAGCGGCTCGGTGTGAGCGCCGAGGAGGCAGCGAACCTGGTGCGCGAACCGGCGGACATCGCCGCGCTCCCCGCCGCGAGTCGCGATGCCGTCGTCGAGTCGCTCGCCTCGGGCGTCGGGCGGATCTATCTCGTGTGTACGGGGATCATGATCGTCGGCCTGATCGCCGCGATCCTGATGCCCGAGCGCGAACTCCGGGCGCGAGCCGGCATCTCCGACGCGATGGAGGAGGCGACGACCACGGTGTGACGACGCCGGGTCCGACGCTGGGTCGTCAGAAGAAGAGGCAGTTGGCGCGCAGCTCGATGCTCTGCCGGGCCGGACGTCCGATCTCCACCTCGGCGTCGCGGAAGGCCGAGTGCGGCGTGAAATACGTCGTCGCCTCGGCCACCAGGTCGGAGTCGTACGTGCGGAACGCGACCACCTCGTCCGGCCGCAGTTCGGGGAACGCGTACCACCGTTGCGGGGAGGACTCGCTCGGCGCCATGATCGCCAGCGCCTCGAAGTCGACGCCACTGCCGGCGTAGTCGTGCACCAGGAACGCGCGCCCGTCGTCGTACGCGATCGAGCGGGCGTCGCAGAAGGCGATCGGAAAGTCCATCTTCGCTGGACCGATGTTGCGCCAGAACTGCAGGATCACCATCCGCCGCGACCGTTGGACGTCGGCCGCCGTCAGCCCGTTGCGCTCGAGCGCGGCGCGCGCACTGTCACCTCCGCCGCCCTCGCGGTACATCCGCCGGATCAGGTCGTCGTATCCGGGCGCGAAGTCGGAGTGCACGAACCTGATCGGCGCCAGGTCCTCGTGGCGTGCCGCCTGGTCGGGGCCGCGCTTGATGTGACTCGTCACCAGGGCGTGATCGCAGCCGGTCATCGACCTCGCCAGCTGCTCCATCTCGGCGTGGTGCACGCCGACGATCTGCTCGTCGCTCCACTCGCTGACTGCCGACGGGTGGGCGACGAGCTCGAACCCGCAGACGTCCCACCCCGGCAGCACGACGGCGCGGCCGTCGTGGACCGTCACCTCGACGGGTCGGGGGCCGTTGCCCGGCGTGGCGGACGCGAAGTTCAACGTCGCCCGTCCCAACACCGTGATGTCACCGTCGTCCGAGCCCGACATGTTGTGCAACGTAGTGCCGTGGCCGGCCGCGACGCTCACCGGATTCAGTGCCCGGTGGATCGGCGTAACATCGTGGGCCCGTAACGAGAGGAGCAGATCATGACCGGACGTGTTGTGCACTTCGAGGTGCCCTACGACGACGCCGATCGGGCCCGTGCGTTCTACTCGGACGTGTTCGGGTGGAACATCCAGCCGATGCCGGAGTTCGAGTACAACTTCGTGCAGACGGGACCGACCGACGACAACGGCATGCCCGCCGAGCCGGCCTACATCGGTGGCGGCATGCTGCAGCGCCAAGAGGACGATCGATCGGCCGGTCATCACGATCGAGGTCGACGACATGACCAAGGCGCTGACGCGCTCGCCGAGCACGGTGGCGCCGCGGTGGGCGATCCGCAGCCCGTCGGTGAAATGGGAATCGCCGCCTACTTCAAAGACAGCGAGGGCAACCTGATGGGACTCTGGCAGTCGACTGGCCCGTCGTAGAACGGGCCTACGCGGGACCTCGAACTCGGTCGTGTTCGGCGACGCGGGTCGGGCATGATCGAGCGATGGCGACGTCGCCCGAACCACTGGTGATTCGTGCCGAGTCGCCGGTAGATCACGACGCGATCCGACGCGTGGTCGCGGCCGCCTTCGGGTCGCAGACCGAGGCCGACCTCGTCGACCGGATCCGCGCCTCGCCCGAGTACGTACCCGAGATGGCCCTCGTGGCCGAGCGCGCCGGCGAGATCGTCGGGCACGTGATGATCAGCCATGCGGTCATCCGCAACGACGGTGGCGATCGTCGGATCGCGATGCTCTCGCCGCTCGCCGTCGATCCGGACCACCAGCGCGGTGGCGTCGGGCGGGCTCTCGTCGAGCACGCGCTGCGCCTTGCCGACTCGCGCGGGGAGCCGGTCGTGATCCTGGAGGGGAGTCCGGCGTACTACGGACAGCTCGGTTTCGAGCACTCGACGAAGTACGGCATCGAGATCCACCTGCCGTCGTGGGCGTCGCCAGAAGCGGCGCAGGTCAAACTGCTCACGGCGTACGACCCGGACGATCCGACGTTGCGCGGCACGGTCGTCTACCCGCCGGCCTTCGACGGCCTGGAGTGATCGCGGCGAACTTGTCGGGACGCGAGGATGGAGTGGTGAGAACGGATCGTTGGTTGCTGGCGGCGAGCGCGGTCGGTGCCGCCGCGACGGTGAACGCGTACCGTCCGCTCGCGAGGCGGGGGCGGGGTGGCATCGCGGCGTTCGCGGCCGGATGGCCGACGAGTGAGGCCCCGCTGCTCGCGTTCGCCGGCCAGGCGATGGGCACCGCGTGGGCCGCGTCAACCGGTGCGTTGTCGACCCGGACGGGTCGGATCGCGCTGGCGATCGAACTCGCCTCGTGGGCCGGATTGGCTGGGCTGGCGATCGATGCGCGGCGAGCCCCGACGGTGTTGGACGAGGCGCTCAGCGCAGCGCTCGGCGCCGGGTACCGCGACGACGTGCCCGAGCCGGTCCGTGGCGAAGCCCGACTGACCGTCACCGAGCAGGCGTTGCCCCGGCTCGGTCAACGACGCCGGTACCGGACGGCCCGCGACATCGCGTACGCCGAGTTCGGCAAGCGGAACCGCCTCGACATCTGGCGGAGCGCCGACCTGCCGGCTGATGCCCGTGCGCCGGTGCTGCTCCACGTGCACGGTGGCGCCTGGATCATCGGCGACAAGGAGGTGCAGGGCGAGATCCTGCTGACCGAGATGGCTCGTCGCGGGTGGGTGGGCGCCACGATCACCTACCGCCTCTCGCCAGGCGCGACGTGGCCGGAGCACATCGTCGACGTCAAGCGGGCGATCGCCTGGACCCGCGCCACGATCGCCGAACACGGCGGCGACCCGTCGTTCATCGCGATCACGGGCGGGTCGGCGGGCGGACATCTCGCGGCGCTGTGCGCGCTCACCGCGGGCGACCCGGAGTACCAACCCGGATTCGAGGACGCCGATACGAGCGTGCAGGCGTGCGTCCCGCTCTACGGCGTGTACGACGTCGCCGACCTGGCCGCCTCGGGCCGCCGGGAGATCGTGGACCTGTGGGAGCGGCTCGTGATCAAGGCACCGCTCGCCAGCGATCCGGCGCTGTGGGAACGAGCGTCTCCAATCGCTCGCGTGCACGCCGGTGCCCCGCCGATGTTCGTCGTCCACGGCCGGAACGACACGCTCGTGCCCGTCGAGCAGGCACGCCGGTTCGTCGAGCAACTCGGCGCCGTCTCGACCCAACCGGTCGCGTACGCCGAACTCCCGCACGCACAGCACGCGTTCGAGGTGCTCCGGTCGGTGCGCGGTATCCACACGACGCGGGCGATCGCCCGCTTTCTCGACGTCATCCGGGCGCGCTCGCTCCCCGACGGCAGCGGCGCCGCGGTTCGAACCGACGACGTCGGTGCGCTCGGGAACTAGCCCGGTAACTAGCCCGGATTGTCGTCGTCGCCGGCGGGGGCGGCAGCGAGCAGCTCGGCCAGAGCGCCGGGCAGGCGGGCCGCCAGGTCGGCGGCATCGGGGAGCAGGTCAGGACAGGTGATGACGCCGAACTCCACGTCGTCCTGACGACTGACCGCAGTGATGTTGAGGGGAACGCCCTCGATGAGCGGACCGATCGGATGCAGGCCCTCGAGGCGCGCGCCGCCCAGATACAGCGGCACGCGCGGCCCGGGAACCGAGCTGATGATGAGGTTCGCCACGGGTGGCGCCACCTGTGCCGCGCCGGTCCACCATGCTGCTCGCCACAGGCCGCCGAGCGTTCGCCAGGGCGCGATGGCGGCGAGGTCGCCCAGGGTGCTGACACCGACATCGTCGTGGAGCGCCTTCGAGCGGGCCGTGTCGACCCCGATGAGACGGACGCGTTCGGCGGGGTCGGCCACATGGACCGGGAGCGTCACGAAGATCGCCGACACCTGGTTGCGCGATGTGAGCGGGTCACCGTCTTCCGCGCGGATCGACACCGGGACGGTGGCCAGCAGGCCCTGCGACGGCAGCTGACCGTCGGCGTCGAGCCAGTCGCGTGCGGCCCCTGTGATCGCCGCGAGCACGATGTCGTTGAACGTGACGCCGTACGCCGCCTTGGCCCGCATCACGCCGTCGACGGCGATCGTGGCGAGCGCGACCTGACGTCGAGAGGTGAGACGAGCGTGGCCCGACGTTCGGGCGGCCATGAACCCGAACGAGTGACGCCCCACGGTCAGGCTTCGCTGGCTGGCCCGTGTGGCCGCCCGGCCGGCGCTCCAACCGGCCCGCCACATGAGGCGCGGCAGGTCCGTGAGCCGCAGCGCGGGTGGTGGTTCCGGTGGGGTGAGGTCGATCGACGACGGGCCGGGCCGGAGTGGCTCGAGGTCGAGGAGTCCCGAGAGGATGCCGACGGCGGTGACGCCATCCGCGAGCGCGTGATGGACCTTGGCGATGATCGCGGCCCGACCGTCCGCGAGCCGCTCGACGACGTGGAACTCCCACAGCGGGCGATTCCGGTCGAGCCGTTCCTCGGCGATCCTGGCCGCCAACTCCTCGAGGTCGGCGATGCCGGCGTCCGGTGGGAGGTCGGCGACGTGGAGGTGCTGATCGAGGTCGACGTCCGCGTCGGCCCAGCTCGGCCAGACGCTGAGCGGATCGCGCACGATGACCTTGTGGAAGGCCTCGATGGAGTCGAGGCGGGCGGCGACGAGACGGCGCACGGTGTCGAAGGTGAACGGCTCCGGAGCAGTCGACGGGTCGAGGACGAGGACACCCAGTACCTGCCAGGGCATGGTCGACGTCTCGGTCAGGAGGAAACCAGCGTCGAGTCCGGCGACCGCGTCAGCCATGGTTCCACCGTACTGTTGACGGCGGACCCGACTCCGACGGCGATGGACACGATCCCCCGAGGTGGTCCGACACCGAGGCTTTTGGATGGAGGGAGCAGACCGTGGCAGCCAACCGAACGTTCGAGACCGTCACCGGGTACTGCTGGCCGCAGTCGGCCGTGGCCGGCGACACGGTGTCGCTGCACCTGTCGTCGGCGGGGGCCCGACCGGTGTCGATCGAGGTGGCCCGGATCGGCGTCGAACGCACGGTCGTGTTCGAGGAGCGTGGGGTGCCGGTCGACGACCACGCCACCCCGGCCGACGCGTGGGCACACGGCTGCGGGTGGCCGGCCGCCAGCGAACTGACCATCGATGCCGGTTGGCGTTCGGGGTACTACGAGGTCGTCCTGTCGATCGACGTCGACGGCAAGACCCGCCGCAGTCACGCGTTCTTCGTCGTGCGGCCGCAGCCCGGGCCGGGCCAGCAGCCGATACTGCTGGCGCTCGGCACCAACACCTGGCACGCGTACAACGACTTCGGCGGTCGCAACCTGTACACCGGCGCGACGCAGGTGTCGCTGCAGCGGCCGATGGCGCCCGGCTATCTCCACAAGCCCGATGGCGCCGGCCAGCGGGTGACGTCGATGCACCCGCCCGACCGGCAGTCGGCGAGCCACTACGCGTTTCTGGTACTCAACCACCTGTCGCCGTACGGCGGATCAGCCGGCTGGCCCAACTGGGAGCTCCCGTTCGTGCGCTGGGCCGAGCGCGAGGGCTACGAGTTCGACGTCGTCACGAACGCCGACCTCGAGGATCACCCCGAACTGCTCGGACCGTCGTCGCCCTGCCGGCTGTACCTGTCGATCGGCCACGACGAGTACTGGTCGGCGGGAATGCGCGACACGGTCGAGGGCTTCATCGGCCGCGGCGGCAACGCCGCGTTCCTGTCGGGCAACACCGCGTTCTGGCAGGTCCGCCACGAGGACCGCGCCGCGCCGGGAGAACCCGGCGCCACGATGATCGGGTTCAAGGGCGCGTTCAAACACGACCCGGTGTTCGGCACCGATCGCCAGTCGGAACTGACGACGCTCTGGTCGGACCACCTGCTCGATCGCCCGGAGAACCACATGACCGGCGTCAGCTTCACCCGCGGCGGCTACCACCGCATCGGCAAGCGGGTCACCTACGGCGCCGGCGGGTACACGCTGCACCGTCCCGAGCACTGGATCTTCGACGGCACCGGCCTCGACTACGGCGACGTGCTCGGCGCGGGAGCCACGATCGTCGGCTACGAATGCGACGGCTGCGACTTCACCTATCGCGACGGGCTCCCGTACCCGACCGGCACCGACGGCACGCCGATGAATTTCGAGATCCTCGGCTCCGCGCCCGCCGCCCACTTCACCCGCACGACCTCGTCGCGGCCGCCCGCGCCGCACGAACCCGCCGAGGACGAGTTCATCGCGGCGCGCCTCTTCGACACCCGCGACCCGGCGGCGGTCGAGCGGATCGCCCACGGCCACGCCATCCTCGGCACCTACGTGTCGGCGGGCGGTGGCACGGTGATCACCTCGGGATCGACCGACTGGGTGTGGGGCCTCGCCGAACGCGATCCGCTCGTCGAGCGGATCACCCGCAACATCTTCGACCGCCTCGCCACCTGAAACGATCGGGGTCAGGCACCGAGCGTTTCAGGTCGCCCGGTGAGCGGTGACGGCGGGCGGCTGCCTACGGTGACGGCCATGGCGAGCACGAACTTCGACGCACCGGTCATCGACCTCACCGCCAACGACTCGTACGGCGGTCAACATCCGTGGGCGCAGTACGCCTGGTTGCGGGCGAACGATCCGGTGCACTGGCACGAGGAGGCCGACGGCCCGGGCTTCTGGGCGATCACCCGCTACGCCGACATCCGCATGATCAGCCGGCAGCCGAAGCTGTTCAGCTCGTCGGCGCGTGGCGTGATGCTGGCGGAGTCCGACGAGATGGGCCTGATGATCCAGCGCCAGATGATGCTCGTGATGGACCCACCCGAGCACGACCGGTTCAAGCTGCTCGTCAGCCGCGGGTTCACCCCGAAGCGCGCCGAACTGTTGCGCGACCGGATCCGCGAACTCGCCCGCGAGATCGTCGACGACGTGATCGAACGCGGCGAGTGCGATCTCGTCCACGACGTGGCGGGCCGCCTGCCGTCCGGCCTGATCGCCGAGCTGATGGGCATCCCGCGTGCGGACGGTGAGCGCCTCTACGAGCTCACCGAGTTGATGCACACCACCGACGACGCCGTCGCCACCCCCGAGCAGCGCGGCGCGGCGACCCTCGAGATGTTGTCGTACGCCGGGGAAGTCGCGGCTCGCAAGCGGGCCGAGCCGGGCGACGACATCGCGTCGGGGCTCGTGCAGGCCGAGGTCGACGGCGTAGGCCTCACCGACGGTGAGCTGCAGTGGTTCTTCCTCCTGCTCGTCAACGCCGGCGGTGACACCACGCGCAACCTGCTGGCGTCGGGCATCCAGCTGCTCTTCGACCACCCGGACGAACGTGCCCGTCTCGCCGCAGACCTCGACGGACTCCTGCCGACCACGGTCGAGGAGATGCTGCGGTACACGTCGCCGGTCGTCGACTTCCGTCGCACGGCGATGGAGGACACCGTGATCGGTGACCAGCCGATCGCGGCCGGCGACAAGTTGATGATCTTCTACGGCTCGGGGAACCGCGACGAGGAGGTGTTCGCCGATCCCGACCGCTTCGACGTCGGCCGCGACCCGAACCCCCACATGGCCTTCGGCGGCGGCGGTCCGCACCTCTGCCTCGGTCTGCACGTCGCCCGCATCGAGGTCGCCGAGATGCTGCGTGAGCTGCTCACCCGCCTGCCGGATCTCGCACCGGCCGGCCCGCGCGAGCCGCTGGCGTCGAACTTCATCAGCGGGGTCCGCACGATGCCGGTGCGGTTCACGCCGGGAACTCGCACCGGCTGATCCCGGGGATGCGGTTCGTTCCGGCCCCGACCCCGAACGAACCCGGTTCGTTCCGGCCCCGGCCCCGAACGAACCGGGATCGGCCTCGTCACGGCGGCGACGCAACTCGAGTTCGCGGAACCGTTCGGTCAATCGAACCGCTTCGACGGCGCGGCTACGGTGGCGCCGCCGAGGGCATCGGACCGAGCCGATGCCCGATCCTTGGGGGATCGATCATGACCAACACGCTGTTGCCGACGACGCTCGTCGGTTCGTACGCCATGCCGGACTGGCTCATCGATCGCGAGAAGCTCGCCTCGCGGTTTCCGCCGCGCACGCGGGCCCTGGAGTTGTGGCGCGTCGCCCCGGAGTTCCTCGAGGAGGCCCAGGACGATGCGACCCTGCTGGCGATCCGCGATCAGGAACGGGCGGGACTCGACATCGTCACCGACGGTGAGTTGCGTCGGGAGAGCTACTCCAACCGGTTCGCCACGGCGCTCGACGGCGTCGACATCGACAACCCGGGAACGGCGCTCGACCGTTCCGGGCACCCCAACCCCGTCCCGCGCGTCGTCGGCCCTGTCCGTCGCCGGCATCCGGTGGAGGTGCGCGACGTCGAGTTCCTGCGGGCCAACACCGATCGTCGGATCAAGATCACCGTGCCGGGCCCGTTCACCATGTCGCAGCAGGCGCAGAACGACCACTACGACTCACTCGCCGAGATGTCCCTCGACTACGCCGTGGCCGTCAACGAGGAGATCCAGGACCTGTTCGCCGCTGGTGCCGACATCGTGCAGATCGACGAGCCGTACCTGCAGGCGCGCCCGGCGGCCGCGGAGGAGTACGGCCTCGAAGCGCTGAACCGTGCGCTGCTCGGCATCGTCGGCGAGACCGTCGTCCACCTGTGCTTCGGGTACGCGGCGATCATCCACGAACGCCCCGAGGGCTATTCGTTCCTGCCGCAGCTCGCCCAGTGCACCGTCGACTCGATCTCGATCGAAACCGCGCAGTCCAATCTCGACTGCTCGGTGCTCGAGGAGCTGCCCGGCAAGACGATGCTCATCGGTGTCCTCGACCTGTCGACCCACGAGGTCGAGACGCCCGATGTCGTCGCAGCCCGCATCCGCAAGGCCCTCGTCCACCATCCCGCGGAACAGATCGTCGTCGCGCCGGACTGCGGTCTCAAGTACCTGCCGCGCGACGTCGCCTTCGGCAAGATGTGCGCCATGGTCGACGGCGCCGCGATCGTGCGCGCCGAACTGGCTGGGTAACACCCGTATTCGTCGATTCGATCGTCGCGCTCACCGACGGCGTGCCGCAGCGGCACGGGGACGTCACGCGGTGACGACGATCCCCCCGTCGCACGTGATCACGGCGCCGACCGTGAAGGCTCCGGCGCGCGAGGCGAGGAAGATCGCCAACCCGGCGATGTCCTGCGGGGTGCCGACGCGCCCGTGTGGCATCGCTCGGCCCATCGCGTCCCAGTCGGTGCCCTCGACATCGCCGCCGGTGCCCACGCCCGTGCTGAGCATCCACGTCGGGAACGGGCCGGGCGCGATCGCGTTCAGCAGGATGTTGCGCTTGACCAGCCGACCCGCGAGCTGGCTCGTCAACGTGTGGACGGCGGCCTTCGACACGCCGTACGAGACGGTGTCGAACGCCGGGCTCCGGATGCCGTCGATCGATCCGATGTTGATCACCCGCGACGGCTCGTCGGCGGTGGCCCCGGCCTCGAGGAGTGGCAGGAGCCGCTGCGTGAGGAAGAAGACGCCCTTGACGTTGGTGTCCATCACCTTGTCCCAGCCGATCTCCGGGAAGTCGTCGACGCTCGCTCCCCACGACACCCCGGCGTTGTTGACCAGCACGTCGAGGCGCGACTCGCGGGTGGAGAGCTCGGCCGTCAGCGCGTCGATGCCGTCGAGTTCGGCGAGATTGGCGGGAATGGAGATGCACTCGCCGTCGTAGGTCTCGGACAGGCGGGCTGCCGTCGCGTCACAGACGTCCGCTTTCCGCGAGCTGATGTAGACCTTGGCGCCGTTGGCGAGGAATCCGGCGGCGATCATCTCGCCGATGCCGCGCGACCCACCCGTCACGAGCACGACCTTGCCTCGCACGGAGAACAGTTGGTCGATGTTCAGGTCATCGGTGGTCGGGTTCTTCACGGTGGTACCCCTTCGCTCGTCGCCCGGTGCCGCACTGGCCCGGTGTCGGTTGCATTGTCGTCGGTGCGCGCCGGCGGCGACGCATTCACAGGACGCCCCCAGTGGTAAAATCCGTCGACGTCGCGGTCGTTGCGGAGCGCGAGGACGGGGAACGGTTATGCGGATCTTCCTCAGTTACCGCCGTGAGGACTCCTCGGCGTGGGCCGGACGCCTCCGCGATGTGCTCGCGTCGCGCGTGGGGGAGGAGAACGTCTTCCAGGACGTGACCGCGGTCCGCCCCGGACAGGATTTCAGGGCGGCCATCGACGGCGCGCTCGGCCGATCGGACGCCGTCCTGGCGGTGATCGGCCCCCACTGGTTGACCGCCGCGAGCGCGGACGGTTTGCGTCATCTGACCGACGAGCACGACCACGTTCGTGCCGAACTCAGCGCCGCGCTGCGACTGGGTGGGTTGATCGTTCCGGTGCTCGTCGGACGGGCGACAATGCCGAACCCCGAGCAACTGCCCGACGACCTGAAGCCGCTCGCGGTGCTGCAGGCCGTGACACTCAGCGACGAGACATGGAATCGCGACGTCGAGGACCTGCTCGAGGCCATCGGCGTCGAGTCGCATCCCGCCCGCACCCGTCGCATGATCATCGCCGTGGGCGCGGTGCTCGCGGTCGTGGCGGTGGTGGCGCTCGCCATCCTGGTCCGTTCCGACGGCGACGACGGTTCGTCGGCCGACAGCGCGACGACGCCTCCGACCCTGAAACCGCAGTGCCCTGCTCCGGCGGTGTCCGACGAGTGGGACGTGCTCACCACGTCCGACAGACGGCGAGATCGGACCGTCGGATGCGGCGATCGGTCGCGTCGCCGTCGTCGACGCCCAGTTCCGCCCCAGCGAGGCTGGCAGCGCGTGGGACGTCGTGTTCAGCATCGACTACACCGCGCTCACCGAGTCCTTCCAGTCGCAGTACTGGCCGAACTACGAACTCACTGCCGGTGGATTGACGTTCGACCCGCGGTGTTTCAGCGTCACGGGTGGGGAGATATCTGCTTGCTGTGGTGAGGTGACCGAGGTGCTCGTCGCTTTCGATTCGAGTGTCGACCCCATCGACGGCGCGGCACTGTTGGTCGACGGGGGCGGCTTCGGCACTGTCGGGCGCCTCGACCTCACAGCGAGCTGACCTCTCCCACGGGCGGCGAGCGGGAGATTGAGCGACGCCGTTCTGAGAGAATGGTTCGGTGGACGGATCGCGGGCGGAAGTTGTCTGGCGCGTGGCCAGAGATCCACAGCTGCTGCGCATCCAGTCGTCGTTCCTCGCCTTCGCCTTCGCCGAGCAGGCGGCCTGGCTGGCGATCCTCGTCTACGCCTACGAGCGCGGCGGCGTCGGCGAGGCGGGCATCGTCGCGGTGGTCCAGCTCGTTCCTGCCATCGTGCTGGCTCCGTTCGCCGCATACGCGGGCGATCGTTTCCGCCCCGAGCGCGTCCTCGCCCTCGGCTACGTCGCGCAGTCGCTGTCGATGATCGCCACCGCGGCGGCGATGTGGGCCGACCGCCCGTTGACCGTGTACGCCGCGGGTGCCGTCGTGGCCACCTGCATCACGTTCACGCGGCCGGTGATGGGCGCCATCCTGCCGATCGTCTCGAACACTCCGAACGACCTCGTCGCGGCAAACGTCGTGACCGGTCTGACGGAGTACGTCGGCATGTTCGTCGGCCCGCTCGCCGCTGCTCTCCTGCTCGTCGGCGGCACGCCGGCGCTCGTCTTCGCCGTGTGCGCCGCCGTCGTTGGCACGGGCGCGCTGTTGTCGTCGCGGCTCCGGCTGGTGCGCGACCACCTGCCGGAGCCGACTCGAGATCGATGCCGGTGGCGTGATCGCCGAGATGTTCGGTGGACTCCGTGCCCTCGGCGAGTACGGCACGCTGCGCATCCTCGTCGTCATCGTCGGGCTGGGAGCGCTGACCTGCGGCGTCAACGACGTGCTTGATGGTGACGTTCTCCGAGGCGCGCCTCGGGTACGGCGGTGGCGCCGCTGGACTGCTCGGAGCGGGTTTCGGCGTCGGAGCAGTGTTCGGTGCGGTGGCGGCGGCCGGCCTGATCGGTCGCTCGCACCTGCTGCCCTACCTCGTGGCGAGTGCCCTCCTGACGCGATCTCGTACTTCGCCCTCATCGGGATCGATGCGCTCGTCCCCGCCGTCGTGACGTTCGTGGCGTTCGGGATGGCGTGAGGGTCTGCTGCGCATCACGACCGGCGTCGGGATCCAACGCGGCGCTCCCGATCGCGTGCTGGCGCGCATCTTCGGCGTGTCGGAGGGGTTGCAGATGGCGCTGATGGCGTCGGGGTCGCTGCTGGTGTCCGTCCTCGTGAGTCAGCTCGGACTCGACGCCGCGCTGGCGATCCTCGGGGCCTGCACGGGGATCGGGCTGCTCCTCGGGACGGCACGATTCGGGCAGCTCGGTGGCGACCTGCCGCCCCCGCCGGAGCACATCGTCGTTCGTGTCCTCGCCGACCCGGTCTTCGCTCATCTCCGAGGCCCGGCCGTCGCTCGCCTCGCCGACCGGATCGAGATCGTCACCGCCCAGCCCGGCGACGTCGTGATCACCGAGGGCGAGAGCGGCGACCGCTACTACCTGGTCGTCGCCGGCCGGTTGGCCGTCACGATCGGTGGCGAGGTCGTGGGCGAACTCGTCGCGGGTGGCTCGTTCGGCGAGATCGCACTGCTCCGCGACGTGCCCCGCATGGCGACGGTCACGTGCGTCACCGCGGTCGAGTTGTACGCGATCTCACGCGACGACTTCCTGACGGCGGTGACCGGTCACCCGCGCAGCCTGGCCACGGCGACCCAGATCGCCGATGACCTGGCACCGCGCTGAACCTGGGCCAGGTTCGACCGCGCGTCAGCTCGTCAGTTCCAGACCGATTCGGCGACCTCGACGACGTGGCGGAGCTTGGCCCACTGGTCGTCCTCGGTGATCACGTTGCCGTGGATCGTGCTGGAGAACCCGCATTGCGGGCTGAGGCACATCCGATCGAGATCGACGTACTCGGCCGCCTCGTGGATCCGTGCCCGCAGGAGGTCCTTGTCCTCCAGCGCGGCGGTCTTCGAGGTGACGATCCCGAGCACCAAGGTCTTGTCGTCGGGGAAGAAGCGCAACGGCGCGAAGTCGCCCGACCGCTCGTCGTCGTACTCGAGGAAGTAGGCGTCGACGTCGATGTCGTTGAACAGGACCTCGGCGACCGCCTCGTAACTCCCACTCGCGAAGTGGGTGCTGCGGAAGTTGCCGCGACAGAGATGGATGCCGACGGTGAGGTCGTCGGGTCGCTGATCGAGGGCGTGGTTGATCAGGGCGGCGTAGGTGCGGGGCAGTTCGTCGGGGTCGTCGCCCCGGTCGACGGCGCCCTGCCGCATGACCGGATCGCACAGGTAGGCGAGGTTGGTGTCGTCGAGCTGGAGGTACCGGCAGCCGGCTGCGTAGAGCGCACTGATCTCGTCGCGGTAGCACTGGGCGAGGTCGTCGAAGAACTCGTCGAGGTCGGGGTACGACTCGATGTCGATGCCCCCGCGGCCGCCGCGGAAGTGGACCATCGTGGGCGACGGGATCGAAACCTTCGGCGTCCTGTCGGTGTGCTCGGCCACGAACCGGAAGTCGTCGGCCTGGATCGTCCGGGAATGCCGCAGCTTGCCCGTCACCGAGATCTTCGGCGGCGTCATGTGCACCGTCTCCTGCGAGTTGGAGCTCGACTCGATCTGCCCCGACACGGTTACCCCGTCGAGCTGCTGCAGGAAATCGAGATGGAACCACTCGCGGCGGAACTCGCCGTCGGTGATGCTCTGGATCCCCGTCGCTTCCAGCTTCGGGATCATCTCGGCGATCGCCGTGTCCTCGATGCCGCGCAGCTCGGCGTCGTCGATCTCGCCGCGCGCCCGGCGGCCGCGGGCGACGTGGATCGCGGGCGGGCGCAGCAGGCTCCCGACGTGATCGGCTCGGAACGGTGGTGCGACCTTCGACATGGGCGTCCTTTCGGGACCGGAACGGGCGAGGCGGATCGGAGATCGGTCAGTCGGCGGGTTCGAGGATGAAATCGTAATCGACGACCCCGTGCGACATGTCGACGACGAGCGACTCGCGCACGCCGAAGACCGTGTCGGAATCGAGATAGGCCGATTCACGGTCGAACAGATGCGTGATGACGGTCTTGTGCTCGGGGGCGCTGACGACGACGTGGGTGTGCGCCGGCCGCCAGTTGTGACGGCCGGTTGCGCGCAGCATCGCCCCGACGGGTCCGTCCTCGGGTACCGGGTAGGCGACGGGTCGTACGGTCCGGAACTCGTAGCGGCCGTCCGGGACCGGTGAGGAACCGACCGCGCAGGTTGATGTCGCTCTGGGCGGCGTCCTGCACGTTGTACAGACCGTTCGACGCGCCCTGCCACACGTCGAGTTCCGCCCCGTCGAGCACGCTTCCGTCGAGGTTGCGGACGGTCCCGCGAAACGTCAGCTCCGGCCCCGGGTCGTCGTCGACCAGGATCGACTCGCCCATCGCCAACATCGGTGCGCCCGGCACGTGGAACGGACCGAACACCGTCGGATCCGTCGTGCCTTCGGCGCCCTTCTGGTTGATCATCTCGACCAACATCGACAGCCCGAGCGTGTCGGACAGCAGGATGAACTCCTGGCGCTGATCGTCGCACTTCTGGCCGACCGCGGTGAGGAATTCGATCCCGGCGAGCCACTCTTCGCGGGTGAGCCCGACCTCCTCGGCGAACGCGAACAGGTGCTTGATGGCTGCCCGGGTGATCTCACCGACGCGTTCGTCGGCGGGATCGCCGTACGCCTCGAGGACCTCGGCCAGATGGTCGGCCGTCGAGAAATGCGTCATCGGGACTCCCGGGATGTGATCGGCGTCATGAGCGGACTGTTGCCCAATCCGTCGTTTGCGTCAAGATTTCCGAGGACCGGTCCTCGGAAATCTTGACGCAAACGAGGATTTGAGGTCGGCGTGTTGGCTCCGTGACAGACTCGTCGGCGTGCGCGAGCCCGACATCTCCGCCGACGTCGTCAAAGCCATCAACGAGGTGCGTGGCCAACTGCGCGTGGTCCACGAACTCGACGCGTCGACCACGGCGCTCGTCGTGATCGACATGCAGAACTTCTTCGTCGAACCGGGCGCGGCGCTCGAGGTCGCGGCGGCACGCGACATCGTGCCGAACATCAACCGGCTCGCCTCGGCGATGCGGGATGCGGGCGGCACCGTGGCGTGGATCCGGATGACGTTCGAACCCGACGAACTGTCGACGACGTGGACGGCGTTCCTCCCGGTCAACGGCGGGGCCGACGGCGCCGCGACGTTCAGTGCGATCGAGCGCGACGCGCCGGGACATCGCCTGTGGGAGCCGCTCGAACTCGACGAGCGCGACCTGGTGGTCGACAAGCACCGGTTCAGCGCACTGATCCAGGGTTCGTCCAACCTGCAGGAGTTGCTCGACGAACGCAGCATCGACACGTTGGTCATCGTCGGCACGCTCACCAACGTGTGCTGTGAGTCGACGGCCCGCGACGCCATGATGCTGAACTACCGCGTGATCATGGTCGACGACGCGAACGCGACGATCACCGAGGCCGCCCATCGAGCGTCCCTCGACAACGTCGCGATGTTCTTCGGCGACGTCCAGACGACCGACCAGGTCGTCGGCATGCTCCGGACCTGAACAAATTCCCGTTTGCGTCGGGATTTCCGAGGACCGGTCCTCGGAAATCCCGACGCAAACGATGATCGTCGGCGCCGGGAGTCAGAGCATGTCGAGGACGGCGGCGGAGAGTTGGGCGAGGGTGCGCACCTCGTACACGGCCGAACAGTGCGGGGCGTAGAGGGCTTGCACGGAGTCGGTCGTGTTCCATTCAGCGCGCGGTTCGGGATTGAGCCAGTACACGCGGCGGGCCCGCGCTGCGATCTGCGCCAGCACCTCGGCACGTGACGGACGATGGTTGCCGCGGGCGTCACCGACGACGACCACCGTGCTGCGCGGGCTGAGCCCATGGCGCCCGTAGTCCTCCCAGAACGATTCGAGCACCCGCCCGTAGTCGCTGTGGCCGTCGTCGCCGATCACGCGACCCGACTGGAGCAACTGCCACGGTTCGATCACCCGGGTGGTCGAACCCATCAGGGCGCTGATCTCGTCGATCGCGTCGACGA
Organism: Ilumatobacteraceae bacterium; assembly: GCA_963752815.1. Lineage (GTDB taxonomy): Bacteria > Actinomycetota > Acidimicrobiia > Acidimicrobiales > Ilumatobacteraceae > Sva-07. Next base: position 252,661 of record CAVVZI010000021.1, read on the forward strand.
AGGCGAACGTCCGCGTCGCCCGCAGTTCGTCGGCCAACGCCGAGATCAGCGTCAGGGTGAACCCGGCGAAGTCCGCCACCGACCCGGACACGTCGCAGAGCACGAACAGTTCCGGACGATGGGCCCGCGGGCGGCGGTCGACGACGTCGAGTGGCACCCCGCCGTAGGCGAGGGAGCGATGGATCGTGTGGCGGATGTCGACCCGTCCGGTGCCGCGCGATCGGCGGCGGTGCCGCAGCTGCGCGGCGAGGCGCCGGGCGAGCGGCCGGATCGCGGCGCGGACGTCGTCGAGTTCGCTCGCCGAGGCGCGGGCCAGCTCGACGTCGAACGGATCAGCGGTACGCCCGGGCTCGATCGTGCGTCGCATCTCGTCGACCGCCGCGTCTGCCAACCGGGCACGGATCTCGTCGGCGATCATCGCCCGCAATGACTCCACCCGGGCGTCGAGTGCCGCCCGGTCGACCGGCACGCCGTCGCGCCGGGCGCGCGCGATCGCGGCCGACAGGATCGCCGCCAGATCGACCGCCCGCAGCACCCGGTAGAGGTGGTACCGCTCGGTGCGGGCGCCGTCGTCGAGACCGGCGTACCGCTCGACGATCCGCTCCACCAGGAGTCGCGGGTCGGCGTCCGGATCGAGCGTCGCGCCCAACAGCTCCTCCCGGTCGAGCGCATCCCGGTTCGAGTCGAGGGCGTCCGTCGCGTCAGGGTCCATCGGCGGACCAGTCCTCGGCGCCTGCGACCGACTCGGCGGGAGGCGCGCGGGGAAGTGCCGGTCGAACAGTTCGGCGAACATCGCCTGGTGATGGGCCTGCTTGACGAGCGTGGCGCCGAGCATCGAGCGCAGGTCGACGCGCTGCGTGAGATCGACGTACTCGATGGCCCGCGCCGCATCGAGCACCTCGGTGAGCGAGATGTCCGCACCCCGCCGCCGGAGGTCCGCGACGAGGCGTTCGACCTGCGTCCAGATCGTCTCCTGGCGGCCGGTCACACCCTGAATGTTCGCGCGCGACCCTTGACAGCCCGACGACGCGCCGATCTAGTATCGCGTTCACAGAATGAACGCTTGTTCGAATGTCGCACAAGCCGTCTGGGGCGCCGAGTGGGGTTCGGCGAGCAGATCGAGACGTCGGGCACTGCGAGCACATCGACCACATCGAGGAGACATGCCATGACCGATCCGCAGCACGCGGTCTACCGCCACCACCACATGACGCTCTGTGTGGGCGACGCGCAGGAGGACTACGACTTCCACACCAAGGTGCTCGACCTGAAATCGGTCAAGAAGACCGCGCTCTACGACGGGACCGTGCCGATCTATCACCTGTATTACGGCAACGACATGGGCGACGAGTCGACGCTGATCACGTGCTTCCCGATGCGCCAGTCGGGCCGCATGGGCCGGCGAGGATCCGGCCAGATCAGCAGGATCAGCCTGTCGGTGCCGACCGAGGCGCTCAGCTTCTGGGACTCGCGCCTCGGCGACCACGGCATCGAGACCACCGCGTCGGAGCGGTTCGGTGAGAAGGTCCTTCAGTTCTCACATCCGTGCGGTCTCGACTACGAGCTGGTGGGCGTCGCCGGTGACGAGCGCATCCCGCACACGGGCGGGGAGGTCGACCGCGAGAACAGCATCCGCGGCACCCACGGCATCACCGTGTCGGTCCACGACTTCGAGGGGTCGATGGACTTCATGGAGAGCGGCTGGAACGGCAAGCGGACCGCCGAGGAGGACAACTACATCCGCTACGAGATCGGCGACGGTGGGACGGGCACGATCATCGACTTCGTCCGCGAGCCCGACCTCGACATCGGGAGTTGGACGTTCGGCGAGGGCACGGTGCACCACTGCGCGTTCCAGGTCGACTCGCTCGAGATCCAGGACGCAGTGAAGGCGCATCTCGAGGGCCTCGGGTACACCGATGTGTCGGATCGGAAGGATCGCGGCTACTTCGACTCGGTGTACGTGCGCACGCCGGGCGGCGCCCTGTTCGAAGCCACCGTGTCGAAATCGGAGGGCTTCCTGATCGACGAGCCGTACGCCACGCTCGGACACGAGTTCCAGGTGCCGCCGGTGTTCGCGGACCAGAAGGACTGGATCATGGAGTACCTCGACGAGCTCGACTACGCGCGTTGACGCTCGACGGGTGAACAGCTATTGTGCACGTTGCGCGCACTTGTTCGCAGAGTGCACACATTGGGGGACGGTCTCAGGGTTGAGATCGCGGTATGAGATTGCGGTGCGGTATGGGGATCACGAACGGCCTGGGGGAGGCAGAGCAATGGCCACACGACGGTGCCGAGCAGGCCTTCGTCGCGTGCGCTCGCCGCGGTCCCACCGATTTCCGTCTGTTCGTGAGCCGATGACCGCGCCAGCGATGTCGCCGAACTCGCCCGCTCTCCCCGCACCCAACCACTGCCAATCATCATCGTGAACAACGAACACAGAGGGGTTGCCATGCACACCAGATCCGGACCATCGACCAATCGTCTGAGGAAGCCGATGCTCGCCTTGGCAGCCCTCGCGCTCATCACGACGGCGAGTTGCGGCAGCGACGACGACTCGACCAGCGACACGACCGCGGGCACCGCGGCGGCCACCGGCGACACGACCGCCGACACCGCCGCGGCGACCGAGGACACCACCGCCGACACGGCGGCGACCGCCGACACGACCGCCGACACCGGCGCCACCGACAGTGCGGCGCCGGGCGACACGTCAGGAGGGCGCGGCCGCTGCGCCGGGCTGATCCAGGCCGACGGGGAGTGCGGCCTCGGAACGGGTGAGGAGGCCACCGGCGAGCCGATCAAGCTCGGCGGCATCGCCACCAACATCCCGGGCGTCGACTTCACCTGGATTCCCCAGATGGCCGCGCTCTACTTCGACTGCGTCAACGCCAACGGCGGCATCGACGGTCGCCCGATCGAGTACTCCTACGAGGACTCGTCGCCCGATCCGGCACTGCTCGCCTCGCTGGCGACCAAGCTCGTCGAGGACGACCAGGTGCTCGGCATCGTCGGCAACACCGACCTGCTCGAGTGCGACATCAATGGCCAGTACTACGAGGACAACGGGTACCACCCGATCATCGCCGGCGTCGCGCCGGGATGTTTCACCAGTCCCCAGTGGTCCGCGGTCAACATGGGCCCGTACTACTCGAACCTCGGTGGTGCCCAGGCCGCCGTGCGCGCAGGGGCGAAGGACACGCTGTGTGTCGTATCGCCCAACCAGCCCGGCATGGACTTCAACAACACCAGCGTGACCGACTTCGCCAAGGACCAGGGGCTCGAGGGCAAGCCGTTCCTCGAGGACGTCCCGATCGCCGATCCGGCCGGGCTCGCCCAGCGCCTCGTCCAGGACTGTGGCGAGGGCAGCGGCGTCGTGCTCAACTTCACCGGCCCGACGGTCGTTCCGCTGCTGCAGGCCATCGACGAGCAGGGTCTGATCGACTCGGTCATCTGGGCCAGCTCGACACCGCCGAACGACCCGAGCGTCGCCGAAGCGCTGAGCGAGGCCTGGAACGGCAAGTTCCTCATCAACGCCGAGTTCAACGTGCTCGACTCGGGCCTGCCCGACAACGACCTGATGCTGAAGCTGCACGACGACGCCGGCGCCGACTTCCCGATCTCGTCGTTCGCCCAGATGGGCTACCTCGTGGGGCGTTTCACCACCGAGGCGCTCCTGAGCATCGACGGCGACATCACCAAGGAGAGCGTCAACGAGGCGATCCTGAACCTCAAGGGGATGGAGAGCGACATGCTCTGCAAGCCGTGGTACTACCAGAACGGGTCCTCGGCGAACGTCTCCAACAACACCGACCGGACCGTCACCCCGCAGGACGGGAACATGGTCCAGCAGGAGGACTGCTTCGAGATCGCCGAACTCCCGACCAACCCGTTGGCCGAGATCCGATCCAACGAGAACTGATCCGACTCCGAGTGCAGTGGGCCCTTCGGTTCGCCGGAGGGCCCACTGCGCGCCCGAACGAAATACGTTGTACGCGAGAGCCGCGAACAACGGGGAGGTGCAGTGCCTGACTTCAAACCGTTCATCGTCATCGGGCTCGCGCTCGGTGGGGTCTACGCCATGTCTGGAGTCGGACTCGTCGTGCTCTTCCGCACGACCGGCGTGTTGAACCTGGCCTACGGGGCCGTCGGCGCACTCGGTTCGCTCGTCGCGTTCACGCTGATCGATCACGAACAGAACGAATGGATGGCCTACGGCGTGGCGATCATGCTCGCCGGCGTGCTCACGCTGATCTACGGGCTGCTGCTCGGGCCACCGCTCGCCAACCGCGACCCGTTGGTGAAAGCGAGCGCCTCGCTCGGCTTCGCGCTGATCCTGCTCGGCTTCATGCAGTGGCGCTGGACCGCCGACGTGCGCAGCCTCGACCTGCCGACGAGCGACTGGCAGTACACGAACGGCTGGCTGCGCATCACCTGGACGCAGGCGATCGGCATGATCTTCCCGGTCGCGGTCACGATCGCCACGACGATCTTCCTGAAGCGCAACAAGACCGGCGCGGCCATGCGGGCGCTGGCCGACGATCGTGACAACACGGCCCTCCTCGGCGTGCCGGTGCGCCGCGTGGAGGCGACGGCCTGGTTCGTCTCCGGCTTGTTGTTCGGGTTCTCGGGACTGATGCTGGCGAGCCTCGTCTCGATGGAGATCGCCGCACTCACGTTCAGCATCCCGATCGCCGCGCTGGCCGCGGCGCTGATCGGACGCTTGGAATCGTTGTGGATCACGCTCGCCGCGGCGTTCGTGATCGGCATCATCCAGGCCGAGTTGAACGCCTTCAGCAGCCTCGCGGAGTACCGCAACATGACGCCATTCGTCTGCGCCATCCTCGTGTTGCTCTGGTTCGGCTGGCGCCGGCAGGTCGAAGGGCGGGTCGCCTGATGAGCAGCGGATCGATCACCGACGTTCGCGACGTGCAGCCGGCCCGCGCCGCCGACGCGATCGACACGCGGCTGCCGTCGATGATCACCGCGACCACCCGCCTGCGGGTCGTCGTGCTGACCGTCGTGTTCCTCGTCCTGTGCTTCGGTGTGCCGTACCTGCTCACGTCGTTCTGGTTGCAGATCACGCTGCAGGCGGTCATCTACTCGGCGGTGACGTTGGGCCTCGGGCTGCTCGTCGGCCGCGTCGGGATGTTCTCGCTGTGCCAGATGGTGTTCGTCGTGAGCGGCGCCTGGATGTCGTTGCGCATCGAACAGGAATGGTCGATGCCGTTCCCGCTGCTGCTCCTCGTCACCGGCGTGCTCACCGGCGTGCTCGGGTCGATCATCGGCATCCCCGCGCTCCGCCTCAGCGGCCTCTATCTCGCACTGATCACCCTGATGGCTGCCGGCGCCATCACGCTGCTCCTCAAGGTGTACAAGTTCCCCAACGGCGGCGGCGGGTTCTGGGGATTCGACACGACCAAGCCGTCGGGGTCGGCGCGCTCTTCCCCGCCCGTCGATCGCCCTCGGCGACATCGCCTACTTCCGTTACTCGCTCGTCGTCGTGTCGTTGATGTTCCTGCTCGTCACGTGGCACATCAAGGGCAAGCCCGGCAGGGCCTGGGCCTCGATCCGCCAGAGCCAGGTCACCGCGGTCGTCGGCCGGCGTGCACACGACGCTCTACAAGCTGTGGGCCTTCGCGTTGTCGGCGTTCATCACCGGTGTCGCCGGGGCGCTCCTCGCGGCAGGTCCCGGCGGCGTCAGTGTCAACCAGTTTCCCGTCGAGGGGTCGATCATCCTGCTCGCCGTCGTGCTGATGGGTGGGGTCTACTCCGTCTGGGGCGCCGTCATCGCCGCGTTCCTGCTGCGGATCCTGCCCCGCCTGCTCGAGCAGAAGATCGGGCTCTCGTCGGAGGTGCTGACGATGCTGTTCGGGCTCGGCGTGATCCAGGTGCTCCTCACCACGCCGGGTGGCATCGTGTCGGACCTGGCGCGGCTCGGTGACGCGGTCAAACGAAGATTCAGCCGAGCGGACGCCGGCGGCGGGGGCACCGTCGTGATCGAGATCTCCGGCCTGACGGTCCGCTTCGGTGGCGTCACTCCGATCGACGACATGACGCTCACCTTGGGGGCGGGCACCAACGGGCTGATCGGCCCGAACGGCGCCGGCAAGACCACGTTCTTCAACGTCCTGAGCGGCTTCGTCCGGCCACAGGCGGGGACCGTGACGGCCTTCGGGGTCGACGTGTTGGCGATGCCGGCGTTCAAGCGGGCCCGCTGGGGGGTCCGGCGCACGTTCCAGACCGAGCAGGCCGTGGCCAACCTGTCGGTCTACGAGAACGTGCTGTTGATCGAGGAGCAGTCGAGCCGGCGCTCGACGACCCGCCGCGAGGACGTCATCGACGCCGTGGAATTCGTCGGGCTCGGCCCGAAGATCCGTCATGAGGTCGGCACGCTCGGAGCCGCCGAGCGCCGCCTGGTCGAGGTGGCCCGCGCGGTCGTCGGCAAACCGCGCCTCGTGCTGCTCGACGAGCCCGCCGCCGGGCTGCCGGACGACGAGACCGTCGTGCTCGGCAACATCATCCGGCAGATCCCCGAGCGCACCGGCGCGATGGTGGTGCTCGTCGACCACGACATGGAGCTCGTGTCGGCCACGTGCGGACAGGTGGCCGTGCTCGACTTCGGTCGGGTGATCGCCAACGGTCCGACCCGCGACGTGCTCGCCGATCCCCTCGTGATCCGGGCCTATCTCGGCGACGACGAGAGCGTGCAGGCATGAGCGATCTGACGATCACCGCACTCGACGTGGCACGTGGCGACCGGCCCGTGCTGCACGGCGTGTCGATCACGATTCCCTCCGGCGAGGTCACGACCCTGCTCGGGCCGAACGGCGCGGGCAAGAGCACGCTCGTGCTCACCGTGGGTGGCCTGCTGCACCCGACGGCCGGACGGGTGGCGCTCGGCGACGTCGACCTGACGAAGTTGCGTCCCGAGAAGGTGCGCGCCGCCGGCGTGGCGGTCGTGCCCGAAGGCCGCCGTCTCCTGCCCAGCCTCACCGTCGCCGACAACCTGCGCGTCGCCACCTACTCGCTGAAGCGTGACGAGGCGGCGGCCGGGATCGAGCATGCACTCGACCTGTTCCCCGAGCTGAAGAACCGGTACGACACGACCGCGCGGTCGTTGTCGGGCGGCGAGCAACAGATGGTCGTGTTGGCCCAGGCGCTCGCCTCGCGGCCGAAGGTGCTGCTCGTCGACGAACTCTCGCTCGGGTTGGCGCCTGTGGTCGTGAAGCGGTTGATGCCGGTGATCGAGCAGGTGGCCGCGAGCGGCATCGGCGTGTTGCTCATCGAGCAGTTCGCCCACGTCGCCTTGGCGTTGGCCAACAATGCCTACGTGCTCGAAGGCGGGCGGATCCAGTACTCGGGTTCGGCGCGGGCGCTCAAGGACGACCCCGAGTTGCTGCAGAAGACGTATCTCCTCGGCGCCACCGCGAGCGGCGCCCTGGGCGACTGATCAAGTGCTCAGGGGTGCACGAGGATCTTGACGTGCGCGTCGCGGTTGTCGATCAGCTGCTCGATGCCACCCGTGACGACGTCTTCGAAGGTGATCCGGCCCGTGATCAGCGGCGTGACGTCGATCCGGCCGGTGGCGAGGGCGTCGATGACTTCGCCGTGATCGTTGCAGTAGGCGCAGCTGGCGGTCAGGTTCGATTCCTTGAACAGCATCGAGAACATGTCGAACTCGACCGGGTGTTCCCACAGGGCGATGTTCACGACGCGTCCCTTCGGTCGCACCGACGACAGCGCGAGGGCGATGGTCGCCGCATTCCCGCCGGCGTCGAACGCGACGTCGACGCCCTGACCGAATCGTTCGGCCAGCACCGCGGCAACATCGTCGTGCGCGGGATCGAGCACGAGGTCGGCGCCGAGCTCGGCCGCCTTCGCCTTGCGCGCCGACGACAGTTCGACCACCACCACCTCGCCCGCGCCCATCAGTTTGACCGCCAGCAACGTCACGAGGCCGATCGGTCCGGCACCGATGATCAGCACCGAGTCGCCATCGCGGAGTTCGGCCATCTTCGCCGCGTGCCATCCGACGGCGAGCGGTTCGATGAGCGCAGCCGCGTCGGTCGGGACCTCGTCGGGCAGCACGTGCACCATGTATCCGGGCACGACCGAGAACTCGGCCAGGCCACCGCCGTACCCGCTGAGGCCGTGGAAGCCGAGCTGCGGGCACAGGTTGTAGTGCCCGGCCAGGCAGTTGGGGCAGTCGTTGTCGCGGATGATCGGCTCGACGGCCACCCGATCGCCGACGTTCACGCCGTCGACGCCATCGCCTACCTCGACAACGGTGCCGGCGTACTCGTGGCCGAGCACCACCGGCAACGTCTCGCCGGTGATCGGATGGGGCGCGCCGGGCGCGGGGATCGTCTCGGGTCCGACGAGGTACTCGTGGACGTCGCTGCCGCAGATCCCGCACCATTCCGGGGCGATCTTCACGAATCCCGGCCGGCACTCGGGCTCGGCGATGTCGTCGACGCGGACGTCCCGGTTGCCGTGATAGCGGACAGCTCTCATCGGAATCGCACCCTCTCCTGGTTCGGTCGTGTCGGTTCGGTCGTGTCGGTTCGGTCGTGTCGGTTCGATCGTCGATCTCAACGTTGACGGAGGGCGTCGTTCAGTGCTTGCGCCGTCTCGAGCAGCGCCGGCAGGAAGTGCTCGTGGACCTCGTCCATCGTCGTCCGTCCGGCGTGGGTCGACACGTTGATCGACGCGATCGTGCGGCCGCTGGAGTCGCGCAGCGGTGCGGCCACCGACCGCAGGCCCATCTCCAGCTCCTGGTCGACGAGTGCCCAGCCCCGCTCGCGCACCCTGGCGAGCTCGGCCTCCAGTGCCTCGATGTCGGTGATGGTGTGTTCCGTGAGCGGCGCGAGGTGCTCACCGACGCGGGCCCGGATGTCTTCGGCCGGCAGTTCCGCGAGCAGCACCCGACCCATGGAGGTGCAGTACGCCGGCAGGCGGGTGCCGAGGCCCAGGGCGATGGTCATGATCCGCGTCGTCGGGACCCGTGCGACGTAGACGACCTCGCCGCCGTCGAGCACCGAGATCGACGCCGACTCGTGCACCCTCTCACTCAGCGATTCGAGGAACGGCTGGCCGATCTGCTGCACGTTCAGCGACGACAGGTAGGCGTAGCCGATGTTCAACACCGCGGGTGTCAACGAGAAGTTGCGCCCGTCGGTGGTGGCGTAGCCCAACGTCGACAGCGTGAGCAGGAGCCGGCGAGCGGTCGCTCTCGTCAGTCCCGTACGCTTCGCGACCTCCGACAACGTCTGTTCGGGATGCTCGGCGTCGAAGCAGCGCAACACCAGCAGGCCTCGTTCGAGCGACTGGACGTGATCGGCTCGCGCCATCACCTGCTCCCGGTCCGGGCGTTCACTCCCCGCACTATTGTTCGGTCAGCGTACGGAGTCAAGTTTCGTCGTCGTCCCGGCCCGACCCTTGACGCATCGGTCGGCGCGAGCCAGAATGTTCACCAGCAGAACGTTGGTTCGTAGTGCGCACACGTGAAATCGGCGACCTTGCCGCCGTGTCCGTGGCCGCGAGAGGGAGGACCTGGGGATGGCGTCGACGACAACGCAGTATTCGACCGTGTTCGGATCGCTCGACCAGTACGACAAGGGAGGGGTCGAAGCGATCGCCGACGACCCGCGCAACTACGTCTTCTCCAACATGTTCGAGGTGGCGGCGAACGCCGCGCCCTGGGAGAAGGTGGCCGTCGCCAAGAACATGGAGTACGTGCTCGAGGTCATCCGCGCCGAGGGGACCTCGCCGTGGCGGGCGACCCCGCACGACGAGTTCGCGCTCGTCGTCGACGGCCGGGTCGTCATCGAGCTGATCGACCCGGACGAACCGCTCGTCGATGCCGCTGCCGCCGGCTCGATCGGCGTCGACGGCGAGCCCGCCGGCACCGCGATGGGCCACATCGTGGCCGCCCACGGCCACATGGCACTGCTCCCCGCCGGGCGTTGCTACCGCTTCGTGGCCGACGAGCCGAGCGTGATCCTCCTGCAGACGATCGAGGGCCCGGACACCGTCTACCGGTGGGCCGAGATCTGCCAGACGAGCTGACACCCGAAACCAGCACCCGAAACCAGCACCTGAAACCGACATGACCGTACGGAGCCAACGATGAGCACAACGGAAACCGCCCCTCCGGAAACCGTCAATGAACACGGCTACCGGTCGTTCCGCATCGGCGGGTTCTCGTTCGCGCGCGACGAGCACTTCGTCCACATCGACTGGCCCACGGGCAGCCACGTCATGTCGGCCGAGACGTTCCTCAAGGCGGTGATGCGCGACGTCTCCTGGAACTTCTTCTACGGCATCGTCAACTTCGACGCGGTGATCGGGACGATGAACCACTACGGCAACGTCGACCTGTTCGCCGGCCGCTACAACAGCGCCTACCGCAGGGCCGAACTCGACCATCAGGAGAACTTCGCCGCCGACGACCTGATGGGGGTGTTCCAGGCGATCCTCGCCGATTGGACCAACGCCGGTTACGACCCGTTCGCCGCACCGCAGGAGACGGGTTCGCCGTTCGGCCCCAAGCGCGGTGACAACCTCGGGGCGATCACCCGCACCCGCGTCACCGCCAGCCGGATGGTCGGGGTGCCCGGCGACGAGAAGATCCGCTCGGACGACAACGGCTTTCCGGTCAACCGGATGTTCGCCGACGTCGCCCAGACCGAACCCGAGGTGCACGCCGAGCCCGGCTACGAGAGCGAGGTCGCGGCGTTCAACCTGTTCGGCTACCTGTCGCGCAGCGACGTCACCTGGAACCCGTCGGTCGTGTCGGTGTGCAAGGACAGCCTGTACTGCCCGACGACCGAGGAGTTCATCCTGCCGATCATCCACGGCAACGACCGGGTCGAGTGGTTCGTGCAGTTGTCCGACCAGATCACCTGGAAGGTCGAGGACCGCGAAACCGGGTCGGTGCGGGCGACCGTCGTGATGAAGGCCGGCGACGTCGCGGCCATGCCCGCCGACATCCGCCACCAGGGCTACTCGTCGAAGCGGTCGATGCTGCTCGTGTGGGAGAACGCATCGCCGGCGCTTCCCGACCTGATCGCGTCGGGGCAGGCACCGACCGTTCCCGTCTCGTTCTGAGGCGGGCTCGGTGACCGCTGCGTTCTCATCGCTCGCCGACGCGATCGCCGCCCACGTCCACGACGGTGACGAGGTGGCGCTCGAGGGGTTCACCCACCTCATCCCGTTCGCCGCCGCCCACGAGATCATCCGCCAGGAACGGCGCGACCTGACCTTGATCAGGATGACCCCGGACATCGCCTACGACCAGATGATCGGCGCCGGCTGCGCGAGCAAGCTGATCTTCTCGTGGGGTGGCAATCCGGGCGTCGGGTCGTTGCACCGGATGCGTGACGCCGTGCAGAACTCGTGGCCCGTACCGCTCGCCATCGAGGAGCACAGTCACGCGGGGATGGCAACGCGCTGGCAGGCCGGCGCGTCGGGGCTCCCGTTCGGCACCCTTCGGGGCTACGCCGGCACGAGCCTGCTCGAACACACCGACACGATCGGCACGGTGACGTGTCCGTTCACCGGCGAAGCGTTGACCGCCGTCCCCGCGCTCAATCCCGACGTCGGCATCATCCATGCCCAGCAGGCCGACCGGCACGGCAACGTCATGATGTGGGGGATCACGGGCGTGCAGCGGGAGTGCGTGCTGGCGAGCCGGCGGTCGATCGTCACGGTCGAGGAGGTCGTCGATTCGTTCGCGCCCCAGTTCAACGCCGCGGTGCTCCCGGCCTGGACGATCGACAGCGTGGTCGTGCTTCCCGGCGGTGCGCACCCGTCGTACGCGCACGGCTACTCGAGCCGCGACAACGAGTTCTACGCGGCGTGGGACGAGGTCGCGCGCGATCGCGAGACGTTCCAGGTCTGGATGAAGGAACACGTGCTGGTATGACGGCGACGACATGACCGCTCTGGCGCCCGCCTACACGAGCGACGAGATCATGACGGTGCACGCCGCCCGCACCCTCGGGCCGGGCACCGTGTGCTTCGTCGGCATCGGTCTGCCGAGCACCGCGGCGAACCTGGCGCGCCGGCTCCACGCGCCCGACTGCGTGCTCGTGTACGAGTCCGGCTGCATCGGCGCCAAGCCGTCGGTGCTCCCGTTGTCGATCGGCGACGGCGTGCTGGCCGAGCATGCCGACCTGGTGGTCAGCGTTCCCGAGATGTTCAGTTACTGGTTGCAGGCGGGGCGCATCGACGTCGGCTTCCTCAGCGCGGCGCAGATCGATCGGCACGCCAACCTCAACACGACCGTGATCGGCGACTACCGGGCACCGGCCGTGCGGCTGCCGGGGGCGGGTGGAGCACCGGAGATCTCGGCCAACTGTGGCGAGGTCGTCATCACGATCCGCCAGAATCTCCGCACGTTCGTCGATCGACTCGACTTCGTCACCTCGGTCGGACACGGCGACGGCGGTGACCACCGACAACGTCTCGGACTGCGGGGGAAGGGCCCCACCGCCGTCATCACCGACCTCGGCATCCTGCGGCCCGACGAGCACACCAAGGAGCTGACGCTGGTGAGTGTCCACCCAGGAATCGACGTCGACGAGGTGCGCGCCGCGACCGGCTGGCCGTTGCGGGTCGCCGACGTCGTCTCCGTCACCGAGCCGCCCACCGCCGTCGAACTCGACGCACTCCGAACGCTGCCGTCGGCATGACCACCTTGGACTTCGCCCGCGACGAGATCCCCGGGCGGGTGGTCTTCGGCGCCGGTAGTCGCCGGCGGTTGGCCGACGAAGCCGATCGCGCCGGTGCCGAGCGGATCCTCGTGATCGCCTCGATCGCCGAGGAGCTGCTGGCCGACGAGCTGTCGAAGCTCCTTGGTGATCGAGTGGTCGGTCGGTTCTCCGACGTGGTGCAGCACGTACCGATCGCCAAGGCGGAGGAGGCGCGGGCGATGGTGCGCGACACGGCCGCCGACACGGTGGTGACGATCGGCGGCGGCTCCGCCACCGGGCTCGGCAAGGCGATCGCACTGGAGATCGACGTCGTCCAGATCGCGGTCCCCACGACCTATGCCGGGTCGGAGATGACGACGATCTGGGGCCTCACCGACGGCGACCACAAGATGACCGGCAAGGACGCACGGGTCAAGCCGGCGGTCGTGGTGTACGACCCCGAACTCACCCTCAGCCTCCCCCCGGCGATCGCCGGGCCGTCGGGCATGAACGCGCTCGCCCACTGTGTCGAGGCGCTCTACGGTCCCGGCGCCGATCCGGTCACGGCGGTGCTCGCGCTCGAAGGTGTGCGGGCGCTCGCGACGAACCTGCCCCGGGTGTGCAGCACCCCCGACGACCTCGACGCGCGGGCCGGCACGCTCTTCGGCGCCCATCTCGCCGGTATGTCGCTGGCCGCGGGCGGCACCGCGTTGCACCACAAGACGTGCCATGTGCTCGGCGGCATGTTCAACCTCGACCACGGCGGGATGAACGCGGTCGTGCTCGGCCACGCACTCGCCTACAACGCACCGGCGATCCCCGAGGTGATGGCGCGTCTCAACGCGGTGCTCGACGTCGACGACGCGGCGGCCGCGATGTTCGACCTGGCCGCCTCGATCGGCGCGCCCACCGATCTCGCCTCGATCGGCATGCCGGCGGACGGGCTCGACGAGGCCGCTCGGCGCATCGTCGCCGAAGCTGCGGGGAACGTGCGCCCACCGGACCTCGACGGCATCCGGGCGATGTTGGACGACGCCTTCCGCGGCCGACGACCGACGGCCGGGCATGACCTGATCGGCGTGGTGGACCCGGCATGACGGGACCGGTCTTCGTCATCGACGCGGTGCGTACCCCGATCGGCAAGATCGGTGGTGCGCTGGCCGACACCCGTCCCGACGACCTGGCCGCCGGGGTGATCACGTCGCTGCTCGAACGCGCTCCCGATCTCGACCCGGCGGGCCTCGACGACGTCCACTTCGGCAACGGCAACGGGGCCGGCGAGGAGAACCGCAACGTCGGTCGGATGGCCGCGCTGCTCGCCGGCGTTCCCACGTCGGTCCCCGGCGTCACGCACAACCGGCTGTGCGGCTCCGGGCTGGAAGCAGCCATCGACGCGTCAGCGCGAGATCGCGGTCGGCGACGCCGAGCTCTGCATCGCCGGCGGCGTGGAATCGATGAGCCGCGCCCCGTGGGTCGTGGCCAAACCCGACCGCCCGTACGAGCGCGGGCACCAGACGATGCACTCGACCACCCTCGGTTGGCGGATGGTCAACCCCCGCCATCGCGACGAATGGACGGTGCCGCTCGGCGACGGCGCCGAGATCCTGGCCGAGCGGTACGGACTGTCGCGTCAGGAGCAGGACGAGTTCGCGCTGCGCAGCCACGAACGGGCTGCCGCGGCCTGGGCGACCGGACGGTTCGACGGCGAGATCGTCGAGGCCTACGGGTCGGAACTGGCGACCGACGAATGCGTGCGTGGCGACGCCACGATCGAGTCGCTGGCGAAGCTCCGCCCGGTCTTCCGTGCCGACGGCACGGTCACGGCAGGCAACTCGTCGCCGATGAACGACGGTGCCGCGGCGATCCTGCTGGGGTCGGAGCGTGGCGTCGAACGCACGGGCCGGACGCCGATGGCGCGTGTGCTCTCGCGCGCCGTGAGCGGTGTCGATCCCCACCTCTTCGGGATCGGGCCGGTCGTCGCCGCGGAGGTCGCGCTCGAACGCGCGGGCATCGGATGGTCCGATCTCTCCGTGGTGGAGCTCAACGAGGCGTTCGCCGCGCAGAGCCTGGCGTGCCTCCACGACTGGCCCGACCTCGACCCCGAGATCGTCAACCCCAACGGCGGTGCGATCGCGCTGGGGCATCCGATCGGCTGTTCGGGCGCCCGCATCCTCGCCACGCTGGTACACGAGCTCGAGCGCCGCGGCGGGTACGGGCTGGCCACGATGTGCATCGGCGTCGGGCAGGGAATCGCGATGGTCGTGGAGGCGATGTGACATGAACGCTCACTTCGAGCAACGCGTCGAGCACTACGGAGCGCCACTGGCCTCCGCGACGGCGGCGGCCATCGTCGTCCACGGTCGGGCGCAGAGCCCGGAGTGGATGCGCGAGCACCTCGTCGACCGGCTCGACGCACCGGGCGTCGCGTTCGTCGCCCCCGAGGCGGCGGACAACACCTGGTATCCGGGCGGGTTCATGCAGGAATTCGAGGCCAACGAGCCGTCGCTGACCTGGGCGCTCGAACGGATCGACCAACTCGTCGCGCAGCTGGAAGCGGAGGGGTTCGCACGCGCCCAGATCTTCCTGCTCGGGTTCTCGCAGGGGGCCTGCCTGCTCGCCGAGTACCTGTCGCGCCACCCGGCGCGGTACGGCGGAGTGGCCATCCTCACCGGCGGCCTGATCGGTCCTCCGGGCACCACCTGGGACGGCGGGTCGCTCGAGGGCACGCCGATCGTGCTGGCGACCAGCGACGTCGACGACTGGGTGCCACTCGCCCGGACGGAGGAGACGCGCGACGTGTTCACCGCGCGAGGCGGCGACGTGACGTGGCGCGTGTACGAGGGCATGGAGCACATCATCAACGACGACGAAGTGCGGCTCGTCGGCGACCTGCTCGCCGCCGGGGACGAGCAGCGCCGACGCAGGGCGGATGACATGCCCACCCTGGATTGACATGCCTACCCTGGATTTTGGACAGCCCGAGCGAGGGATCATCCAGATGGCCTATGTCGTGCCGGACATCCGCGCCGCGATGGCCCAGTGGACGCTCGACCTGCACGTCGGTCCGTGGTTCCTGCTCGACCACTTCACCGGCGACGATCCGACGTACCGGGGTGCGCCGTCGCAGGCGGCGGTGACGCTGGCGATGGGATTCGCCGGCCACATGCAGATCGAGCTCCTGCAACCGCTCGACGACCATCCGTCGGTGTACCGCGAGGCCATCGCGGCGAAGGGCCACGGCTTCCACCATTACGGCGTCGGCAGCCGCGACTTCGACGGCGACATCGGTCGCTACGAGGAGCGCGGCTACGAGGTCGCCTTCCGGGCCGGCGTCCCGACCGGCGGATCGGTGTGCTACATGGACACCAAGGGCGCCCTGCCGGGGTTCGTCGAGATCATCGAGCTCGGCCCCGTGATGGAATCCACCTTCGCCGCCTTCTACGGAGCGTCGCTCGGCTGGGACGGATCCGACCCGGTCCGGCCGTTCGCCTGAATCCGAATCGGTGGCATGGAACTCGACCGAACTCCGACGACCGAAGCAGCTCGACCGAACCCACTTGACCGAACCCGCCTCGAAAGGGACCCGACATGAAGATCACCGCCGCAGTACTCCGTGAGCCGACGGGACGGTTCGAGATCGAGGAACTCGACCTCGCCGATCCACGAGACGACGAGGTCCTGGTGAAGATGGTCGGCGCCGGCCTGTGCCACACCGACCTGCTCAGCCGCGAGTGGCCGCCGGAGATGTTTCCCGGACCGATCGTCTATGGCCACGAGGGTTCCGGCATCGTCGAGCGGGTGGGACGCGACGTCACCGGGGTCGCGGTGGGCGACCACGTCGTACTCAGCTTCGACAGCTGTGGCGGTTGTGCGGGTTGTCGCGACTTCGGCCCGTACGCCTGTTACGACTTTCTCCCGCGCAACCTCGCACCGAACCGTCCGGATGGCTCGTCGTCGCTGACCGACGCGAACGGTGAGCCCGTCGGTTCGTTCTTCTTCGGCCAGTCGAGCCTCGCGTCGCACGCCGTGGTCGCGGAGCGCTCGGTCGTCAAGGTCGATCCGTCGTTCGCCCTGGAACGGCTCGGTCCGCTCGGCTGCGGGGTCCAGACCGGGGCGGGCGCCATCCTCAACACGCTCGACGTCCCAGAAGGTGCATCGGTGGCGATCTACGGCGCCGGGTCGCTCGGCCTGAGTGCGGTGATGGCGGCAAAGGTCGCCGGCGCCGGGCAGATCATCGCGATCGACCGCCACGCGTCCCGGCTCGAGCTCGCGGCCCGGTACGGCGCGACCGACCAGGTGAGCGGCAGCCCCGACGAGATCCTCGAGGCGGTGCGTGACCTGAGCGGCGGAGGCACCGAGTACTCGTTCGACTCGACGGGCGTGGCCGCCATCACCCGGGTCGCGTTCGAGGCCCTGAACAACACCGGCACGATGTCGATGGCGGGTGTCGGCAGCGACGTCGATCTGGTGCTCGACTACCGCAGCCTGATCAGCCCGCGCCGGATCCTCGGCGTGGTCGAAGGCAACAGCAACACCGCCGAGTTCATCCCGCGCCTGGCGCAGCTCAACGCCGACGGGGCGTTCCCGTTCGATGAGCTGATCACCACCTATCGGCTCGACGAGATCAACGACGCCGAGCACGCCTCGCACACCGGCGAGGTCATCAAGCCGGTCTTCCTGTTCGACTGAGCCGCGAGCGGCGTGCTGTCGCCCGGTCAGCCTCCCGCTTCGCGTCTGCATGGTCGCATCGCTGTTTCGTCGAGCACGTCGGCGCCGCGGTCGGCGGTGTTGACCGTCTTCCAGTGGGTGCCGTCGGGTCGGGTCCAGGTCGCGACCCGATCGGGAGTCATCGTCAAGGTCCAGCCACCCTCGTGCACGAGGTGATGATGGTGCCTCACAGAGCGGTAGCAGGTTCGCGACGTCGGTCGGGCCGTGATCGCGGGTCCACCAGCGGACGTGGTGGATGCGACACGACTCGAACGGCACCGTGCAACCGGGATGACCACAGGTGCGATGCATCGCCCGCAACGCCCGCCGCTGTTTGCGATTCACCGTCCGCCGAGCCCGACCCGAGTCGAGCACCTCGCCCGCACCGCCCAACACCGTCGGGTACACGACGGCGTCGCACAACATGCGCCGCAACGACGCCGCCGGCAACGGCCTGACCGTCGCTCGTCTCGCACAACCCGTGGCCGCAGCAGTCGTCGAGCAGCCGGTCCAGCGTGGTCACGACACAGATCTCCGGCACCGTGGACTCGGCATCCGGACGACACCGGCGACACGTTGACGGTGGCGGCCGTTCGCAGATTGCTCAGCTCACCCAGATCGGCAGGGGTTCCACCGGTGGCGGGCCCCTTGGACGCCCGGCCAGCCGGGCGAACGCCGGCCGCGATCGTGCGCATGAACGCTTCGACTTCGACCTGTCGCCACGTCATGCCGGCGGTGGTCCCGTCGGCGCGCAGGGCGTTGAGGTGGGCGTCGAAGGCCTTCTTGAACACGGCGTCGCGGATCGGGTCGAGTGCGACCAGTGTCATGCACATCCCGGTCTCGACGTCACGCCACCGGCGCACCTTCGACCCGTCGCGCTGACGCAGGTACTCCACCACCAGCGGATCGACGCTCGGCGGCATGGCCGCCTCCGGTTCCGAATCGGCGGCATCAGCACGCATCGCGCAGCCGGCGCAGCGTCGGCCGGCTGTCGCTCAGCGGTCGAGCGGCCGCCGTGCGGGCCAGCTCAGCGACGACGTCGGCGACCTGGACCCGGCAGTGACGCACGAAGTCGTCGACGCGCATCCGCATCGCCGCTTCCAACAACCGCTCCTCACGGTCGACGAGCCCGAAGCGTTGGTCGTCGTTCAGGTCACGGATCGCCATCGCCAACGCGTCGACATGTCCAGCCGCAATCTCACCACGTGTGAGTGCACGTTCGAACAACACGAACAGATCGCACGCCTCAGCTCGCAACCGGGCCTGCCGGCTCTCGCGCGCCGACAACCCGTGATCCGTGCCCATCGACTCCGCCGGTTCCGACCGGCCCTGACCCGCCAGCTCAGACGTTCGGCGCACACAACGCACGTCGAACGAATCGAGCCAACTTCGCAGCTCACGAGACTGGGTCAGCAAGCCGGCGACCGTGTCGCGATCGGCCCCGCCGACGTCAGCCTCGAGCAACACCGCGAGGGTGTCGCCCAAGTTCACCATCGTCTTCACCATCATGTTCACCTCTCACGAGAGGGACAACCGGTCGGAGCAATCGCCGACGAATCCAGCCGAAGCTGGTACTCACCATCGTAGAGAAGGGGTGTCACAGTGCCGGGAAGGCGGCGGGCTGACTATCGGCATCGCTACGAGAAGTCGTACAGGCGCTCTGGATTCGTGACCAGGATCTGGTTGCGGGTCGCCTCGTCGGGCGCGAACGATGCGAGCAGGTCGACGAGGTCGCCGTCGTCGGGCATGTGCCGCACGTTCGGGTGCGGCCAGTCGGTCCCCCACAGGATGCGATCGGGCGCGGCGGCGATCAGCGCCTGGGCGAAGGGGACGACGTCGTCGTACGGCGGTGGTCCGTCGGCGGTGAGCCGTTCGGCACCGGAGATCTTGACCCACGCCCGCTCGTCGGCCATCACGTCGAGCAGCGCCCGGAACGGCTCCTGATCGAGCCCGTCGCTCGTCGGGACCCGCGCCATGTGGTCGATGACGAACGGGCACGGCATGCGGTCGAGCAGGTCGGCGTACGACGGCAGGTCCTTGGCGTCGAAGTGCAGCACGATGTGCCACCCGTACGGCACGACCCGGTCGACGATCCGCCAGAACACGTCGAGCTCGGGTGCGCCGCCGAGATGGGCGACGAAGTTGAAACGTGTGCCGCGGACACCGACGTCGTGGAGCCGACCGATGTCGGCATCGGAGAACGATTCGTCGATCATCGCCACGCCCGCGTACCGGCCGGCGCCGCGTTCGATCGCGTCGACCATCGCCGAGTTGTCCGTGCCGTGGCAGCTCGCCTGGACGAACACGGCACGCGACAGACCGAGCCGTTCCTGCAGTGCTTGGAAGTCGTCGATGCCCGAGTCGGGCGGGGTGTAGGCCCGGTCGGCGGCGAACGGGAAGCGGTCGCCCGGACCGAAGATGTGGCAGTGGGCATCGCACGCGTTCGGTGGGACGACGAATGACGTCGGCCGGTGCGGGTCGGGGTGGGGCCCTGGAATGGTGGTGGCGCTCATGAGTACTCCCGCGGGAACACGATGCCGTCCATCAGCTTGCGCGCGGTGCGGACGATCCCGGCCCGCTCGACGATCGGCGTCCCGTCGTCGTCACGTAGTTCGACCGCGGCGGCGAACGTGCCGGTCGGGTGTTCGAGCACGACGGCATCGTCGGCGTGCCGCTCGAGGAGTTCGTTCACCGCGCTGTCTGGCAGGAGCGCGGCCGTGGCGACCGACACGGCGGCGAGGACGCCGATGGCGTCGTGACACTGGTGCGGGATGAACATGCGCGTACACAGGTCGCCGCCGTCGCGCGGCCGCGCCACCATCGCCAACTTCGGCACCGTGGTGTCGGACACGTCACCGAGGTTCATCAGGACCCCGGCCTTCAGTCGGATCTCCTCGAGCCGCTCGCGCAACGCTGCGTCGGCGTTCAGCTCGTCGCACGACTCGTATCCGGTGATGCCCACGGCGTCGGCACGCATCACGACCACCGGCATCCCGTTGTCGACGAGCGTGCAGTCGACGCCCGCCACCTGGTCGACGGAGTTCCCGGTCGGCAGGAGCGCCCCACACGAGCTGCCGGCGATGTCGTCGAAGTCGAGCCGGATCGCCGCGGCCGTACCGGGGACCCCCGACACCGCGGTGGACCCGGTGTCGACGAGCCGGCCGTCGCGGACGGGGAAATGGGCCGTCGCGATCGAATCGGTGTTGATCATGTGGATGCGCACGACGGCCTCGCCGTCTGGCAGGCGGTCAGCAGGCCCCGCTCGATGGCGAACGGGCCGACACCGGCCAGCAGGTTGCCGCAGTTCTGGCGGTCGGTGACGAGGCGTTCGCCGACACCGAGTTGCAGGAACAGGTACTCGAGGTCGGCGCGATCATCGGTCGCGAGCGCGACGATCGCGACCTTCGACGTGAGCGGATGGGCGCCGCCGATGCCGTCGATCTGGCGCGGGTCGGGTGTGCCCATGACCCGCAGCAAGAGCTCGTCGCGTTCGGCCGGATCAGCGGGGAGATCGTCGCGCAGGAAGTAGGCGCCCTTCGACGAGCCGCCTCGCATGATCATGCAGCGCACCCCATCGCTCATGACCGTCAGTCTGCCCGCTGTCGACAGGATCGTCGACAATGCGGTCACCGCCCTGCGAGGTCGTAGGTGGCGACCGTGCAGCCGACGGCGAAGATCGGGATCGGCGCGTAGAAGTGCACCGTGCCGGTCGCCCCGCCCGCGGCGCCGCTGACGGCGACGAACGTGCGGATCTCGAAGCCGCCCTGGCCGGCCTCGGCGTAGACGTCGAGATCGTTGTAGGCCAACAGCTCGGTGCGGTCGTTGCGCACCCATCGGTCGAGGAACTCGCGGTCCCACGCCTCGTTGATCTTGCCCGAGTCGGGCGTGGCCGGCCAGTGGGAGATGCCACCGGTGCCGATGACGGCGATGCGTTCGTCGACGGCGTCGGCGGCGGCGCGCAGCGACTCGCCGAACGTCCACGCGCGATGCAGCGGTGCGAGCGGTGGGCCCTGGCAGTTGATGTTGACGGGGATGATCGGGAGGTCGTAGCGCGGCGTCAGGAAATGGAGCGGCACCATGATCCCGTGGTCGAACAGCCACTCCTCGGCGTACGCCACGTCGCTGCCTTCCATGACGAGCGTGATGAGACGCTCGGACAGGGCCCGGTCGCCGGGCACGGTCACCTTGTCGATCGCCAGCCAGCCCGGATCCTCGATCGGACCACGGTACGAATCGGCCATGCCGATGGCGAACGACGGCATGTTGTCCATGAAGAAGTTGGCGAAGTGTTCGGCGGCGATCACCACGAGGGCGTCGGGTCGCGACGCCTCGAGCGACACCCGCATGCCGTCGAGCGCGGCGTAGAAGTCGTCGCGCAGCGCCGGGTCGGCCCGGTCGGCGCGGCCGGTGATGCCCGGTGCGTGGCTGCACACGCCGGCGAACACCAGCGGCATCAGCCGTCTCCCGCGGCCGCCGACGCAGCATCGACGCCGGCGTAGCCGGTCATCGCGTACACGCCTTCCCGTACGGGACCGTAGGTGGTGATGCCGTCGCGCATCCGCTGCAGGTAGTCGGTCCACTCGATCTGGTGGAAGGCGGCGAAGTGCATCAGGATCTGGCCGTTCACGCCGAGGTGGAAGAGGAGCCCGATGTCCGGTTCGACGAGCGCCCTCGTCTCCTCCTCGGTCAACTCGTACCCGGCCAGTTCACCGCGGCGGTCGGCCAGGTAGGCCTGCTGTAGCGCCTCGCTGCGGTTCAGCTGGAACAGGAACTTCTGCACCGCGTAGAGGGTCATGCCGCGTCCCATTCGAGGACGAGGGCGTCGGGGCCGCGGAACGTGATGTTGGGGAAGTAGTGGAACGTCTGGTCGGGGGCGAGGCGGAGCGACGGGAGACGCTGCGACAGCAACTCGAGCGCGAGGCGCGCTTCGATCCGCGCCAGCCCGGCGCCGAGGCAGAAGTGGATGCCCTTGCCGAAGGAGATGTGGCGGTTGGCGTTGGCGCGGTGGATGTCGAACGTGTCGGGCTCGGGGAACAGGTCGGGTTGGTGGTTGGCCGAGGCGAAGTTCAAGAACAGCCGCGTGCCCGCCGGCAGGTCGACGCCGCCGAGTGTGGTGGGCTGTGTGGTGATGCGCCGCCACGAGATCTGGCTCGATTCGAAGCGCAGTGTCTCCTCGACCGCGGCTGCTGCCAGCGACGGGTCGGCGCACAGCGCGGCCCACTGGTCGCGACGGGGGAGGAGGCAGCGCAGCGTGTTGCACAGCAGCGCGGTGACGGGGTCGTGGCCGGCGAAGGAGATCCCGTACACGACCGATTCGACCTCCCGGTAGCTGATGCCGGTGCCGTTGGCCGGATCGGGATCGGCGTCGTGCGCGTCGAGCAGCTCGGAGCACAGGTCGTCGGCGCGCGCGTCGCGTCGCTGGGCGACGAACGCCCGGCAGTAGCGCCAGTAGTCGAGCATCCCTTCGGCGATCGCCAGTTGCTCTTCGGCGGTCGGCTTCCCCCAGGAGAAGGCCCGGCGGTTGACGCACCACGACTTGATCAGCGCATCGTCGGCCGGTGGGAACCCGATGAGCCGGAACACGATCTCGGCGGGCAGCGGGAACGCCAGCGCCTTGACGTATTCGGCCGGCGACCCCTGCTCGATCATCCGGTCGAGCAGGGCGGTGGCGCGCTCGCGCATGTAGTCCTCGAGCGCACTCAGCCGGCGGTGGGAGAAGCCCTGGCGGGTGTAGACGCGGATCCGGGCGTGGTCGGGTTCGGGCCGGTTCGACATGACGGCCACGGGGTCGAAGTCGTCCGCCGTCAGGACGGCCGCGGCGTCGGGCGCGAGCGGGAAGATCGGATCCTGCACGTTCGTCGACGCGAACACATCCGGGTTCATGAAGACCGTCTCGATGTCGGCCATCGTGGTGACGACCACGTGGCCGAGTTCGGGCGCGTAGAAGATGGGGTGCTCGTCGCGCAGCGCGGTTGCGATCGGGTACGGGTCGGCGAGGTAGTCGTGATCGAGCGGCGACCAACCCGAATGGAGCGGGCATCCGGGTGGCGCCTCGCGCACGCTGTCGGGCGCCTGGTGATAGGTGTTAGCGCTCATAGCCGACCCACCTTGTCGAGCAGCACGTAGAGCTGTTCGAGGTCACCCGGACCCAGACGACCCTCGATGTGTTCGTACGCCGCCTCGCTGCGCGGGGCGATCGCGGCGACCAGTTCGATCCCGGTTGCGGTGATCCTGATGTCGGCACGGCGCGCATCCCCCGGCACCGATGATCGCGCGATGAGGCCACGGTCGTCGAGCAACGCCAGCATCCTCGACAGGCTCGGCCCGAGCAGGTAGGTGCGCTCGGCCAGCTCACCGACCGACAGGGCGGTGTCGGCGTCCTCGAGGGCGCGCAGGACGCGCCACTGCTGCTCGGTCAGGTCGTGTTCCGCCAGGCTCGGGCGGAAATGGCGCATGACCGCCTCGCGGGCGCGCATCAGCGCCATCGGCAGCGACCGGTCGAAGCCACGGATGCCGACGCCGGTGTCGTGGAGCACGTGCTCACTCATCGCGGATGCCGTTGCGCAGGGTGCCGATGCCGGGCACGTTCACCTCGACCTGGTCGCCCGGACGGAGGAACCGCGGTGGATCGAACCGGGCGCCGGCGCCGGTCGGCGTGCCCGTGAAGATGATGTCGCCGGGCTCCAGCGTGCAGAACGTCGACAGGTAGGCGACCTGGAACTCGATCGGATACGCCATCGAGGCGGGCGTGTCGTCCTGGCGCAGTTCGCCGTTCACGCGAGTGGTGAGGTGGAGGTCGTCGAACCCGCCGATCTCGTCGAGCGTCACCATCCACGGCCCGAGCGACCCGGACGACTCCCAGTTCTTGCCCTGGGTGACGTTGAACTTCGCGTGCCGCACCCAGTCGCGGATCGTGCCCTCGTTGCCGAGTGTGAGGCCGGCGAGGTGCTGGCGGGCACGCTCCTCGGGGATGCGCCGACCGGCCGTGCCGATGACCGCCACGATCTCGCCCTCGTAGTCGAGTTGCTCGCTCTCCGGTGGCCGCACGAGGTCCTGTTCGTGGCCGACGAGCGAACTCGGGAAGCGGACGAACACGCTCGGCTTCGTCGCCTCCTCCTGACCGTCGCGGTACTCGGCGTTGCGACCGCCGTAGTTGACGCCGATGCAGAAGATCTTGCCGGGTCGCGGGATCGTGCGGAGGAACGTGATCGCCGACAAGGGCAGCGTCGACCCGGGCGATCGCGCCGCATCGTCGGCCGCGGCGCGAGCGTCGTCGAGCCGCCCCTGGGTCAGCAGATCGTTCAGGTCGGACACGCCGTCGAGCCGTCCGCCGAGATCGACGACCCGGTCGTCGCCGTCCCGTCGTCGGGGTCGGGGTGCACGACGGCACCGAAGGTCGGACGGCCTTCGTGGGAGAAGCTCAACAACCTCATCTTGCAGTCATACATAACATGTTAGATAATCGAGTGCAATGCCGCATCTGATCATCGAGCACTCGGCCAACGTGGCCGCCGTGGCCGACATCGCCGGGCTGGTCGACGCGGTCCACTAGCGCCGCGCTCGCGACGGGTGTCGCTGCCCACTCGACGCGCTCCGCACGCGCGCCGCGTCCCGCGAGCACTTCGCGATCGGCGACCGCCATCCCGACAACATGTTCGTCGCCCTCACGGCTCGCCTCGGCGCCGGCCGTTCCGACGACGACAAGGCCATGTTCGTCCGGGCGATGATGGACGCGCTCACCGACTACCTCGGCGAAGCGACCGCGACGATGATGCTGAGCGTGGAGTACCAGGAGATCGATCCGCGGTGGCGGATCAACGAGAACCACCTGCGCACGGTGATCGCCGAACGAACCGGCACGGCCTGACCGGCCGCACGAAGGAGCTTGCATGGCAACCACCCGCACGTTCGACGAGAACTGCGCCACGGCGACCGCGCAGCTGTCGCGCTTCGCCGACGCGCCCCTGCTGCATCTGATCGACGGTCAGCCGACGCCGAGCGCGAGCGGCGAGACGTTCGACAACCATTCGCCGATCGACGGTGCGCTGCTCGGCGCTGTCGCCGCGGGAGGGTCCGCCGACATCGATGCGGCCGCGCGGGCGGCGTCCGACGCGTTCGGCGACTGGTCGGGGCGCAGCGGTCACGAGCGCAAGCGGATCCTGCACGACGTCGCCGATCTGATCGTCGAGCGAGCCGACGAGATCGCCGCCGTCGAATGCGTCGACACCGGCCAGACCGTCCGGTTCATGAGCGCAGCCGCGATCCGTGGCGCCGAGAACTTCCGGTTCTTCGCCGACCACGCACCCGACGCGCCCAACGGGCGATCGATGCCCGACGAGCACCACCTGAACTACTCCAGCCGGTCGCCGCTCGGCCCGGTCGGCGTGATCACGCCGTGGAACACGCCGTTCATGCTCTCCACCTGGAAGATCGCACCGGCGCTCGCGGCCGGATGCACCGTGGTGCACAAGCCCGCCGAATGGTCACCGTGCACCGCGGCGTTGCTGTCGGAGATCGCGCTCGAGGCGGGCCTGCCACCCGGCGTGTTGAACACGGTGCACGGCCTCGGCGAGTCGGCCGGGCGGGCGCTGACGGAACACCCGCTGATCAAGGCGATCGGGTTCGTCGGCGAGTCCGCGACCGGTTCGCTGATCCAGGCCCAGGCGGCCCCGACCCTGAAGCGCCTGCACTTCGAACTCGGCGGCAAGAACCCGGTGATCGTGTTCGCCGACGCCGACCTCGATCGCGCGCTCGATGCCGTGGTGTTCATGATCTACAGCCTCAACGGGGAGCGGTGCACGTCGTCGAGCCGGCTGCTCGTCCAGCGCTCGATCCACGAGGAGTTCACCGAACGTCTCGCCGGCCGGGTGCGCGCCCTGCGGGTCGGTCATCCGCTCGACCCGGCCACCGAGATCGGCCCGCTCATCCACCCCGTCCACTGCGCCAAGGTGCGCAGCTACGTGGCGGTCGCCGAAGCGGAAGGGGCGACCGTCGTCGTGGGCGGCGGGGACGCCACCGACCCGGCGTCGTGCTACGTGAACCCGATGATGTTCACCGGGGCGACCAACGACATGCGCATCGCCCGCGAGGAGATCTTCGGCCCCGTGCTCACCGTGATCCCGTTCGACGACGAGGCCGATGCCGTCGCGCTCGCCAACGACACCGACTACGGGCTCGCCGGATACCTCTGGACCGGCGACACCGGCCGGGCCCACCGCGTCGCCCGCGACCTCGACGTGGGCATGGTGTGGGTCAACTCGCAGAACGTGCGCCACCTGCCGACACCGTTCGGCGGCACCAAGGCGAGCGGGATCGGCCGCGACGGCGGCCCCGAGTTCTCCTTCGACTTCTACATGGACACGAAGAACGTCGCCATCGCCTACGACACGCATGCCATCGCGGCGATGGGTCAGGTCCGGTGAGCCGCACGCTCACGCCCGCGCAGGTCGGCGAGCTCGCTGCCGCCCACGAGCGGGCGCGGGTCACCGCCGTGCCGATCGATCCGGTGACGCGGGCGTTCCCCGACGTCACGCTCGACGACGCGTACGCGATCCAGGCCGCCTGGATCGACCTGCAACTCGCCGGCGGGGCGACCGTCACGGGTCACAAGGTCGGGCTCACGAGCCGGGCGATGCAGATGGCGATGAAGATCGACGAGCCCGACTTCGGCGCGTTGTTCGACTACATGTTCCTCGAGTCCGGCACGACGATCAGCGCCTCGCGCTACCTCGACCCGAAGATCGAGGTGGAGTTCGCGTTCGTGCTGGGCGAGACGCTCGATCGTCCGAACGTCACGGCCTCGGACGTGTACGCGGCCACCGATCACATCGTGCCTGCTCTCGAACTGATCGACGCCCGCTCGTACCGGGTCCACCCGACCGACGGACGAACCCGCACGGTGCGCGACACGATCGCCGACAACGCCGCCGATGCCGGGATCGTCGTCGGCACCGAGCGGATCGCACCGGATGACGCGGCGACCGGAGCGCTGCGCTGGGCGGGTGCGATCTGCAAACGCAACGGCACCGTCGAGGAGACCGGTCTCGGCGCCGGGGTGCTCGACGATCCGGTGCAGGGCGTCGTCTGGCTGGCGAACCGGCTGCACGCTCTCGGCATCCCGCTGGCGGCCGGGGAGACCATCCTGGCCGGATCCTTCACCCGGCCGATCGACTGCCGGCCCGGCGACTCGATCCACGCCGATTTCGGACCGCTCGGCGTGTTGACGCTGGCGGTGGCGGACTGATCCGGATGACTGACACCTCAGCGGACTGACAGGGGAGCGACGGATGGATCTGCCACGCAACGAGTTCAAACGACAGCTGACCCGACCGGGCGTGACGTACGGGCTCTTCTCGGGCCTCGTCGATCCCGCCGCCGCCGAGGTGATCGCCGGCGCCGGCTTCGACTGGATGCTGATCGACGGCGAGCACGCACCGCACGACCTGCGTTCGATCCTCGTCCAGCTCCAGGCTGCGGCGGCCCACGACACGCCGGTGCTGGTCCGTGCCGAGACCGGCGACACCGTGCTCATCAAACGCCTGCTCGACATCGGCGTGATGACGCTGCTCATCCCGATGGTCGAGTCGGCCGACCAGGCTGCCCAGATCGTCGCCGCGGCCCGGTATCCGCCCGCCGGTGTGCGCGGCGTGGCGACCGCGGTGAACCGGGCGGCGCGGTGGGGGATGATCGACGACTACCTGAGCCGTGCCGACGGCGAGATCTGTGTGGTCTGCCAGATCGAGTCGGTCGCCGGCACCGAGGCCATCGAGTCGATCGGCGCCGTCGACGGGGTCGACGCGCTCTTCGTGGGGCCGTCCGATCTCGCCGCGTCGATGGGGTTGATCGGCAGACCCGGCCACCCCGACGTGGTCGCCGCCGTCGACGATGCGATCACGCGCATCGTCGCCGCCGGCCTCCCGGCCGGGGTGTTCGCAACCAACCCCGAGCTCGCGGCGCGATGGACCGCACTCGGTGCGACGTTCGTCGCGGTCGGCGTCGACATTGCGCTGCTGGCGAAGGCGGCGACCGACCTGGCGGACCGCTGTCGCTCGGAGTGAACGAGGTCCGGGGCGGACGATCTACCGCGCCCCGACCGACACCGCAGTCTCGTGTTCGGAGGCGATCATCGCGCTCAGCACGCGACGCGCGGCGAGGCCTCCGGTGTCGATCTTCAAGCTGACCTCGGTTGGTTCCCATGTGTCGCCGAGGCGGGATTCGATGAGGTTGAGCGCCTCGACGTCCTGCAGGACCACTGCCCGGTTCGACTCGGCGATGAACCGGTCGAGCGCGGGCTCGCCGATCCCGAAGTCGCGACAGACCGCCCAGAAGTCCATCGTGCGATGGTCGTCGATCGGCGTGATCGCATACAACACCTTCATGTGGGCGGCCTGCGGATCGTCGGTCTCGCCGTGGGGCGTGGAGCCGACCGGCGCGACGCGGACGTGCAGGAGGTAATAGCCCGGCGCGTGGTACTCGATGTCCTGCCACCGGTCGATCGGCGACCGCAGGCCCGTCGAACCCGAATAGAACTTGGGACACTCGACCGCGCTCATGCGGCGGCTCACGTGGACGACCGCCGCCTCGTCGTCGACCGTCGTCGTGATCGGGCTCTCGGCGACTTCGGGCGTTCCGATGAGGCCGCTGTGGAGGAACGTCTCGTGCGACAGATCGAGCAAATTGTCGATCAGCAGCCCGTACCGGGCGTCGAGGAGTTCCATGCCGTCGACGCATGCCCACTCCTCGTCGGCCACCCACGGGATGTCCGGAAGACCGTCGAAGTCGGGCGTGAGCGGATCCCCCATCCAGACCCAGACCCACGGGCCGCTCTCGGCGACAGGTCGCGGGCTGACCCGTGCCCGCGTCGGGATCCGGTCCTGGCCGGGCACGTACGAACATCGGCCATCGGGTGTGAAGCGCAGGCCGTGGTAGCCGCACTGGATCTCGTCGCCGCACAACGTGCCGGCCGACAGCGGGTAACCGCGGTGCGGGCACCGGTCGTCCAGGCCCACCACGGTCCCGTCCGACGTGCGATACAGCACGATCGGCTCCCCGCACACCGTGCGCCCGATCGGGTCCGAGCCGATCTCGGCGACCGATGCGGCGACGTACCAGTGGCGCTTCGGATAGGTCATCGACCTGCTCCTTTCATCGTCCCCCTCACCCAGCGCAATCCCACGATACGGACACAAGTGTCTGGCCGGTGGGAAATCCACGCTACTCCGCTCGCGCCGTCACGTCCAGACGATCCTTGCGATGAGCGAGGTCCCCGTATCCGGTGGTCTCGCTCATCGCTCGGTCGTCGTCCGGGTGGACGCGACGCGACGGGTCAGCGGGCGGGGGCGAAGTAGGCGAGCTGGGTCAGCCGGTCGGCGGCGGCGCGCAGCTTGACCAGGTGTTCGCCGGCGAGTTCGTCGGCCGACATCCGGTCGGCGTGGGCCAGGATGCCCAGACCGGCGACGACGGCGCCGGCATGGTCGTACACCGGCACCGCGATCGTGCGGACACCGGTCTCGAGGAGTCCCGACGTGAGCGCGTAACCCTGCGTACGGATCTGCTCGGGCGTCGGGGTGTTGCTGTTGCGTGTCCCGGGAGGCTCGGTCGTCGGTGTCCCGCCCTGATCGCCTTCCTGGTACGCCAGCAGCATCCGACCGACCGACGTGGCGGTCGCCGGGATGCGCCGTCCGAGTTCGTGGGGCTGCAGGACGTAGTCGCCGTTCACGGCGTTGCCCGTTTCGACCGTCACCACGACATCGCCGTCGAGCACTGCCAGCGTGACACCGGTGTGCACCTGCTCGGCGAGTTCGTCGAGCACCGATTTGGCGTGCAGGCTGATGTGGTTCGCCGCCCGATAGCCACCGGCGAGCTTCAACACGTTCGGGCCCAGTTCGAAACGGCTGCCGTGCTTGCGGACCATGCCGGCCTGTTCGAGCGTGGCGAGCAGGCGGTACACGGTCGAGCGCGACAGCCCGGTGCGGGTACTCAGCGTCGCGGCATCGAGGCTCGGTGAGTTGGCGTCGAGAGCGAGCAGGATCGACATGGCCCGCTCGACGGACTGGACGGACTCATCTGGCATGGGCACGCGGCACGGGTTCGGATCCGATCACTTGATCGTGGGCGCCGATTCAGCTACCGTGATTTCGGCATCCGGACTCTATTGTCCGGATGATGGGACAGTCAAGCCGGTCGGGGGGCCGGTGTGGCGACGCAAGCACGTGTGAGGGGGAGTGTGAGATCGGCAACGGTGCTCTTCGACCATGGATCGTGCAGCCGCCAACCAACCACGATTCACGAGGGGTCTGTTCGTGGCTTGCGTTCCAGACGTGAACCATCAGAAGAAACGGGGATTGAACCATGAGGCCAACTTCGATGAGGCGAACTTCGACACGATCGACACGACGGCGACTCGTCGTCGCGTCCGTCGTCGCCCTGTCGCTCGTGGCTGCCGCGTGCGGCAGCGACGACGATGCGAGCAGCAGCGATTCGACGGCGGACACGAGCGCGGCCGCTCCGGCCGACTCGACCGCGGGCACGACCGCGGACTCGACTGCCGAGGCTCCTGCTGATACCACTGCCGGTTCGACCGCGGACTCCGCCGCGTCGGGCGGCGGCGCCGAGGGCGGCGTGTCCGCGGAGAAGCTCGACGAGCTGAAGGCCGAGGTGGCCGCGGCCGCGGAAGCACCGGAGTTCGCCGCACAGGGCCCGGCGTTCGACGTGGCGTCGCTCGCCGGTAAGAAGATCTTCTCGATGCCCGTGGCGAGCTCGCTCACCGGGTGCGACAACATGGCCCAGTGGGTCGTCGGCATCGCCCAGTCGGTGGGGATGGAGGATTCGTTCTACTACCAGAACGACGGTGGCCCGCAGGCCTGGCAGGCCGGCATGGAGCAGGCGATCAACGGCGGCTACGACGGCGTCGCCCTCGTGTGCGGCATCGATCCGAACGCACTGACACCGCAGATGGAACAGGCCCGCGAGATGGGCATCTCCGTCGTCGACATGCACCTCGCCGACGTGTCGGTGCCTGCCGACCCGCTGATCGCCGGACAGACGAACGGTGAGTTCAACAAGTCGATGCGCATGGGCGTGTACTCCGCGCTCATCGCTTCCAATGGTGAGCCGATCGACGTGTTCATGATCACGGCCAACGAGAACCCGCCGTCGGTGGGCATGGAGCAGGAGGTACAGGATGTTCTCGCCGAACTGTGCTCCGCCTGCACGTTCTCGTCGCAGAACGTGCCGATCCCCGACTTCTTCGGCGGCGCCGGACAGTCGACGATCGACGCCGCACTCGTCGCCAACCCCGACCTCGACGCGGTGTTCCTGTCGTACGACTTCATGGCACCCGTCGTGGAAGGTTCGATCAAGGCCAACGGTTCCGATGCCAAGATCTACGCGTTCGGCGGCGACTTCCCGGTCGTTTCCACGATGACCGCGGCCGACTCCGCGATGGGCACTGACATGGGACCGGACTTCCTGTGGATGGCCTACAGCGGTGCCGATCAGTTGTTCCGGGCGATGACCGGCGAACCGGTGATCCCGTCGGATCAGGCCTTTGCGCCGTACCGCCTCTGGACCAGTGAGAATGCCGGCGAGAAGGGTGAGGAACCGGGCGCCGGATTCGGCGACGCGTTCCTCCAGGGTTACTACGACCTGTGGACCAACAATCCAGCAACCGAGCCGTACACGCCCTGACCGGATCCTGACAGTCGCTTCGTCGATGGTGAACGCGCTCGAACTCTCGAACATCTCCAAGCAGTTCGGCGCCACCCGGGCACTCGACGGCGTGGACCTCTCCGTGGCTCACGGAGAGGTCCACGCCCTGCTCGGCGAGAACGGCAGCGGCAAGTCGACGCTGATCAAGGTGCTCGCCGGAGTGCACGAGCCCGAGCCAGAGGGGACGCTCACGATCGGCGGCGAGCCCGTCGCGCTCCCGATTCCGCCGGGCGGCTTCCACGACGTCGGTCTCAGTTTCGTGCACCAGGATCTCGGCCTGGCGCGCCCGCTGACCGTGTTGGAGAACCTCGTGGGCGCCGCCGCTCGCGCGGAGTATTCACGCTTCCGCGTCGACTGGCGCGCCGAGGCCGTCAAGGCGCGCGCGATGCTCGAGTCGTACGGCGTCACGATCGATCCGCGGACGGTCGTCAACGAACTCCCGCCCGTCGGCCAGGCGCTGGTCGCGATCGCCCGCGCGGCCGAGGAGCTGCGTGAGTACCGCGAACGCACCGGCTCGACCACGTCGGTGCTCGTGCTCGACGAGCCGACGGTGTTCCTGCCCGAGGAGGAACTGCAGTTCCTGTTCGACCTCATCCGTGAGGTGGTGGCCCAGGGATCGAGTGTCATCTTCATCTCGCACGACCTCTCCGCCGTGCGCACGATCGCCGACCGCGTCACCGTGCTCCGCGACGGCAAGCTCGCCGCGTCGGCATCGATGGCCGAAGTGAGCGACGAGCAGATCGTCGAGTTCATCGTCGGCCCGGCCAAGTCCCGCGAACTGCACGAGCACGGCGGACAGTTCCACCTGGAGCGCGACGTCGACCGTGCCGGCACACCGCAACTCGTCGTGTCCGGATTGGTCGGCGACCGGGTGCGCGGCCTCGACTTCGAGGTCGCTCCGGGAGAGATCGTCGGGTTGGCCGGCCTGCTCGGCTCGGGTGCCGAGGAGGTGCCGTACCTGCTCTTCGGTGCCCAACGGGCGTCCGCCGGGACGATTCGCGTCAACGGGCGCGACGTCGACCTCACCCGGCAGCAGCCAGCGGCCGCGGTGGGCATGGGGCTGTCGTTCATCCCGGCTGATCGCAACCGGGACGGCATCGCCCGCGAGATCGAGATCGACCGCAACATGATGGCCCTCGTGCTCCGGCGGTTCTCGACCGGTGGTCGGCTCCGCAACCGTCGCGTCCGTGCGGCGTCGGAGGAACGAGCCGAGGAGTTCGACGTCCGACCGCGGCGCACCGACCTGCAGGCCGCGACGTTGAGCGGCGGCAACGCCCAGAAGGTCGTCCTCGCCAAGTGGCTCGAAACGCAGCCGGCCGTGCTGCTGCTGCACGAGCCGACGCAGGGCGTCGACATCGCGGCCCGGGCCCAGATCTACCGCAAGATCATCGCCGCCGCCGACCGCGGCATGTCGGTCGTCTGGGTGTCGAGCGACTTCGAGGAGCTCGCCACCACGTGCACCCGCGTGCTGGTGCTCAACAACGGCCGCGCGACCTCCGAGATGCTCGGCGATGAACTGACCCCCGAATCGATCACGGCGCGAGTCTTCGCCGGCCAGCAGGACGCCGACGCGGCGTCCGGTCCGACCCCAGATGACAACAAGTCGAGGGTGACAACAACATGAGGGTGACAACGACATGACCGTCTCCGCCACGCAGACCGACTCGACGGAGACGGTGTCCAAACCGTCGTTCCTGTCCCGGTACGGCGAGCAACTGGCCCTGCCGTTCGCCTGGCTGCTGATCATCCTCTTCTTCTCGTTCAAGTCGCCGGAGTTGTTCCCGACGACGCGGAACCTCGGCAGCATCCTCGGCACGCAGACGGCGCTGTTCATCCTCGCCCTCGCCGCGCTGCTCCCGGCGATGTCCGGCGACCTCGACCTGTCGCTCGGCTTCTCCGGGGCATTCGCGGCGATGGTGATGGCCGTGCTGAACACCCAACACGGATGGGGCATCGTGCCGGCAGCCCTGCTGGCGCTCGTCATCGGTTGTGCCTGCGGGGTGCTGAACGGCATCGTCGTGGTCAAGCTGAAAACCGAGCCGTTCATCATGACGCTCGGCACCGGCGCGATCTTCCAGGGCTTCGTGCTGTGGGTGTCCGACTCGAACACGGTCACGAACGTCGCCCGCGGGCTGTCGACCTGGACGCTGCAGACGAAGGTGTGGGTGATCCCGATCCAGTTCTTCTACGCGATCGCGATCATGCTCGTGATCTGGTGGGTGGCCGAACACACGCCGCTCGGCGTGCGGTGGCTGTTCGTCGGCAAGTCGCGCGACGTGGCCCGGTTGTCCGGGATCAACTCCGACCGGATCCGCTTCGGCTCGTTCGTCGCGGCGGGCGCGCTCGCGGCGTTCGCGGCGGTGGTGTTCGTCGGCAACTCGGGCTCGATGTCGCCGGTGTCGTTCTCCCCGTTCCTCCTGCCGGCGTATGCGGCGGTCTTCCTCGGCGCCACCACGATCCGGCCCGGGCGGTTCAATCCGATCGGCACGATGATCGCCGTGCTGTTCCTGGCGACCGGCGTGCAGGGCCTGCGGATCCTCGGCGCCGACGACTACACCCAGTTCCTGTTCTACGGCGTCACGCTCGTCGTGGCCGTCGCCGGCTCGCGCTACCTGCGGGCGCGGTAGCGATCGAGATCGTCGTACTGTCGGATGCGTATGGGGGGCCAGTCGAGCCTGAGTGAGTTCGTCCTGTACGAGCAGCGCGGGCCGATCGCGATCCTCACGCTCGACCGGCCGAGCAAGCGCAACGCGCTCGACACCACCACCGTGCGAACGCTCGGGGCGTTCTTCGCCGACGCCCCGGCCGACGTCGCGGCCGCCGTGCTCACGTCGTCGAGCGAGCACTTCAGCGCCGGGCTCGATCTGTCCGAACTCACCGCGACGTCGGTGTTCGACGGCGTCCTCCACAGCCGCGGCTGGCACGAGCCACTGAATCAGATCCAGCTCGGCACGATCCCGGTCGTGTCGGTGTTGCGCGGCGCGGTGATCGGCGGTGGCCTCGAGCTGGCGCTCGCGACGCACATCCGGGTGGCCGAACCGACGGCCTACTACGCGTTGCCGGAAGGCAGCCGCGGCATCTTCGTCGGCGGCGGGGCATCGGTCCGGCTGCCGCGTCTCATCGGGGTGCACCGGATGGCCGACATGATGCTGACCGGCCGCGTGCTCGACGCGTCGGAAGGTCTCGATCTCGGGATCTCGCAGTACCTCGTCGGCGACGGCGAGGGTTTCGACAGAGCGGTCCAACTCGCCGGGCGGATCGCCGAGAACAACCCGGTCACGAACTATGCGGTCCTCCAGGCCTTGCCACGCATCGCCGAGATGGGTCCCCAGGAAGGGCTGTTCGTCGAGTCGTTGATGGCGGCGATCAGCCAGGGATCCGACCGGGCGAAGGAGCTCCTCGAGGAGTTCCTGGCCGGCCGTGCCGCCAAGGTCGTTGCCCAGGAAAAGCGTGATGGAGACGCCGTGATGGAAAGCGTGATGGAGACACCGTGATGGAGACAGCGTGATGGTCGCCGATGGAGACATCATCTACGAGCCCGGCCCGGAGGTCCGGCGGAACTCGCGGATCGGCCGGTACATGGACTGGCTCGCCGACCAGCACGGGCTCGTCGTTCGACACGTACGGCGAGCTGTGGCAGTGGTCGGTCGACGACATCGACGCGTTCTGGCGTTCGCTGTGGGACTACTTCGGCGTGGAGTCGTCGACACCGGTGGGCCCGGTGCTCGGACGTCGCGAGATGCCGGGCGCCGAATGGTTCCCCGGCACCCGCCTCAACTACGCCGGCGAGTACCTCCGTGCGGCCGCCGGTCGTGACGACGACGTGGCCGTGATCGGCGTGTCGCAGACCCGCGAGAAGGTCACCTGGACGTTCGGCGAACTGAACGAACAGATCGCCCGCATCCGAGCCGGACTCGTCCGGCTGGGCGTCAGCCGTGGTGACCGCGTCGTGGCGTACATGCCGAACGTGCCCGAGACGGTCGCCGCGTTCCTCGCCGCGGCGAGCCTCGGCGCCACCTGGGCGGCGGTCGCCCCCGAGTTCGGGCCGCAGGCGGTCATCGACCGCTTCGGTCAATTGGAACCGTCGGTGCTGCTCACGGTCGACGGCTACCGCTACGGCGACAAGGACGTCGACATCCGCGACCGGGTCGCGGCGATCCGCGCCGCGCTGCCGACGCTGCAACACACGGTGGCGTTGACCTACAACGGCTCGTCGGTCGACGACACGATCCCGTGGGACACGTTCACGAGTGAGCGCGGCGACCTGGTCGCCGAGCCCGTGCCGTTCGACCATCCGCTGTGCGTGCTGTTCTCGTCGGGGACCACGGGGCTGCCGAAGGCGATCGTGCACGGCCACGGCGGCATCATCCTCGAGGCGTACAAGAACCACGTGCTGAGCTGGGACCTCGGCCCTGGCGACCGGCTGATGTGGTTCACCACGACGGCCTGGATGATGTGGAACGCGCTCGTGTCGACGTTGCTGACCGGCGCGTCGATCGTGTGCCTCGACGGCAACCCGATGTGGCCCGACCTCGACAACCAGTGGCGGATCGCCGAGGACGTGCGACCGACGATGATGGGGCTCGGCCCGGCGTTCGTCATGGGCTGCGTCAAGCAGGGCAGGGAACCGGCTGCGACCTACGACCTGTCGTCGCTGCGGATGCTGTCGGCGGCCGGCTCGCCGTTGCCGACCGAGGGGTTCGTGTGGCTGCACGAACAGTTCGGGAGCCACGCACCGATCTACGTCGGCAGCGGCGGCACCGACGTGTGCACCGGGCTCGTGCAGGGCTATCCGATCGTGCCCGGTGTACGCCGGCGAGATGTCGGCGAAGTGCCTCGGCGTCGCGGCCTATGCCTTCGACGAGGACGGCAACTCGGTCGTCGGCGAGCTCGGCGAACTCGTGATCACCGAACCGATGCCGTCGATGCCGGTGCGCTTCTGGGGCGACGACGCCGACATGACGCGGTACCGCGGTACCTACTTCGAGCAGTACCCCGGGGTGATGCGTTTCGGCGACTGGGTGCGGTTCAGCGAACGCGGCACGGCCGTCGTCACCGGCCGCTCCGACGCCACCCTCAACCGCGGCGGCGTGCGCATCGGGACCGCCGAGATCTACCGCGTCGTCGAACAGCTCGACGAGGTCGACGACAGTCTCGTCGTGCACATCGAAGACCCGTCGGGCGGACTCGGCGAGCTGCTCCTGTTCGTGCAGCCCGCGCCGGGCGTCGAGCTCGACGATGCGCTGCGCTCGACGATCGGTGCGGCCATCCGCGACGCGCTGTCGCCGCGGCACGTGCCCGACCGGATCCTCGAGGTGAGCGGCGTGCCACGGAACCTCACCGGCAAGAAGCTCGAGGTGCCCGTCAAGCAGGTGCTGCGTGGCGTCGACGTCGACACGGTCGTGTCGCGCCAGGCGATGGCCGATCCGTCCGCCCTCGACAGCGTCCTCGACGCGATCGCCCGCCGCTGATGCCGCGCGTCGCGATCATCGGCACCGGTGTCATCGGGGCGAGCTGGGCCGCGCTGTTCGCGGCACACGGCTACGAGGTCGCGGCGAGCGATCCGCGTCCCGACGCCGACGTCGCCCTGCGCCGCGACGTCGAGGCGTGTTGGCCGTCGTTGGTCCGCCAGGGTCTCGTCGCCGAGCGCCGGCTCGCCCGAACTGGTGACGGTCGCGCAGGTCGGTGGCCGAGGCGGTCGACGGTGCGTCGTTCGTGCAGGAGAACGCACCGGAACGGCTCGACCTGAAGCTCGAGCTGTACGGCGAGATCGACGCGGTCGCCGGGCCCGACGTGGTGATCGCCTCGAGCTCGTCCGGGCTGATGCCGACCCAGCTCCAGCAGGGCTGTGCCCGCCACCCCGAACGGGTTCTCGTCGGGCATCCGTTCAATCCTCCCCACCTGATCCCACTCGTCGAGGTCGTCGGCGGCGAGGCCACCTCCGACGCGGCGATCGAGCAGGCGATGGCCACGTACGAGGCGATCGGCAAGACGCCGGTGCGGATCCGGGTCGAACTCCCGGGGCACATCACCAACCGGCTGCAGGCCGCGCTGTGGCGGGAGGCGTACTGGCTCGTCGAGCAGGGCGTGGTGTCGGTGGCGGAAGTCGACCTGGCGATCTCGTCGGGGCCGGGCCTGCGTTGGGCGTTGCTCGGGCCGTTCGCCACGCAACACCTGTCGGGCGGCGATGGCGGCATCGCCCACGTGCTCGAGCATCTCGGCCCGCCGATGGTCGAGTGGTGGGCGACGATGGAGGCCGCCGAGTGGACGCCCGAGTTGCGCGCCGCCGTGGTGGCGGGCGTCGACGGCGAACTCGACGGCATCGACCAGCGGGCGATGGCCGACGAGCGCGACCGGCTCCTCGAACAGCTCGTCGTCGCCAAGGCCCGGGCCCACCATCTCCCGCACATCACCACCAATGGAGGGCCCGACCAATGAGCTGGGATCTCGACTCCCTCGTCGCCATCGACACCCACGTGCACGTCGAGCAGGACGCCCACGGGTGCTGTTCGCTCGACCAGGAGCTGATGGACGCGTCGGCGGCGTACTTCAAGGGCAACGACAACCGCACGCCGACGGTCGGTGACCTCGCGACGTACTACCGCGAGCGCCGTATCGGCGCGGTCGTCTTCACGGTCGACTCGACCACGGCGATGGGCCATCCCGCATTGTCGAGCGAGGAGATCATCGATCTCGTCGCCGAGCACGACGACATCCTCATCCCCTTCGCGTCGGTCGACCCGCTCGCCGACGGCGCTCCGGCGCGGGTGCGTTCGCTGGTGGCCCACGGAGCGCGGGGCTTCAAGTTCCATCCGAGCCTGCAGCAGTTCGAGCCGAACGACGTCCGCTACTACCCGATCTACGAGGCGATCGCCGACGCCGGTCTACCGACCGTGTTCCACACCGGACAGACAGGCATCGGCGCCGGCCTGCCGGGCGGTCGCGGCATCAAGCTGCGCTACAGCGACCCGATGCTGCTCGACGACGTCGCCGCCGACTTTCCGACGCTCACGGTCATCCTCGCTCACCCCTCGGTGCCGTGGCAGGACTCCGCCATCTCGATGGCGACGCACAAGGCCAACGTGTACATCGATCTGTCGGGCTGGCTCCCGAAGTACTTCCCGCCGCAGCTCGTACGCGCCGCCAACACCATGCTGCGGGAGAAGGTGCTGTTCGGCTCGGACTATCCCGTGTTGTCGCCCGACCGCTGGATGGCCAGCTTCGACGAGGACCTCGACATCAAGCCCGAGGTCCGTCCGCTGATCATGAAGGACAACGCGATCCGGGTGCTCGGCCTCGCCTGAGCGATCACTCGTCGAGTGCGAGCAGTTCGTCGATTCGAACCTGCTCGTCGGGGTCCACTCCGTCGGTCTCGAGGAACGCCTGGACGCACTCGACCGCGACGGCGGGCGCCAACCGGCGCGAACTCAGCGCGAGCACGTTGGCGTCGTTCCACCGCCGCGCATTTCGAGCGGTCCATGCGTCCGGCGCCTGTGCGGCCCGCACGCCGCGCACCTTGTTCGCGGCGATCGCCGTGCCCGTGCCGGTCCAGCACATCACGACACCGAACGCGGCCTCGCCGCTGGCGACCATGACCCCCAACCGATGGGCCATCTGCGGCCAGCCGTCGTCGACGCCGACCGGCACCAGGTCGTACCGATCGGCGATGAAGGCGCGCACGGCGGCCACGCATTCGTTGGCGTCATCGGCTCCGAACGCGACACGCAGCGTCACGGATCGATTGTCGCGCAACCCGACGGTCCGCCCGTCCGAGCGCTCGAACACCGGGAGGTACCTTGGGCCGATGACCAGGGAGCTCCGCACCTTCTTGACGTTCCAGCAGGGTGCTGCCACCGCTGCCCTCGATCACTACCAGGACATCTTCGACGACTTCGAAATCGTCGAGATCGACCACTACGGCCCGGGCGACGCCGGACCCGCCGGCACGGTGCGGGTCGCGAAGTTCCGCCTCGCCGACGGTGAATTCAGCTGCGCCGACAGCCCCGTCGATCATGCCTGGGGTTTCACTCCGGCGGTGTCGATCTGGATCGAGTGCGACGACGGCGACGAACTCCAACGACTCTTCGATCGACTGTCGGAGGAGGGCCAGGTCTTCATGCCGCTCGACAATTACGGGTTCAGCACGCGGTTCGGCTGGGTCGGCGACCGCCACGGAGTGACCTGGCAGCTCAACCTGACGTGACGAGCGTGTGAGGAGCGGTCGGCTTCTTCGTGGGTCAGGTTGTGGCCCCGCATTCGTCGGTCGGACCGAACGGATCGAGACACACCGACGTCACGATCTCGGCGAAGAGGCCGATCGCCATCTCCCACGCTCTGCGCTGATCGCGCTTGTTCATCGGCTCGCCGACATCGGCGAGCGCAGCGAACAACGCGTTGCGTTCCACGGCCAACTCGTCCAGGGTCAGCGGAATCCGCGCCGCGAGGAGATCACTGGCGAGGGGGATGAATGTCGCCGGTCGACCGAGCGCCGGGGCCAGCCGGGTCACCGCATCGACGATCCACCGCGCGCGGACGTCCCGGAACCCCGACGGGCCCGGCAGTCGATCGACGATGGCGGCGTGCAGGAGGTCGGGGTCGGATCGGGCCCGGCGCCAACTGGAAACGACGATGTCGATCTGGTCTCTGTTCATGTGCCGCCGTTGCCTCTCTGATCAGCATGGAGGCTTCGCTCCGAATCACTTCGATGCCACAGTGCTCCAACGAGCCGACGGGCGACATCCGTACGAAGTACCGATCTGGCGCCGCTGCCTACCGAGACCCGTCGACCCGATCGGTCGACAGCAGAGCTTCGGTGATCTGGTCGCGACCGGTCACTCCCAGCTTGCGGTACACGCGATCCAAGTGCGAGTCGACGGTCCGTTTCGACACGATGAGCCGCTCGGCGATCCCCTTGCTGCTCAAGCCTCCCGCCGCCAGCATCGCCACTTCTCGCTCTCGTGCGGTGAGTGGCTCGACGCCGCTCCCGCGCATCAGCCCGGGCGTGCGGACTCCACCTGCCAGCTCGATGGAGCGCAACGCCCGTTGGCCCATCGCGGCGGCAGCTCGCGGATCGCCGGCTCGTCGGTACAGCTCGGCCAACTCGGTCGCCGCCTCTGCGGCGAGCGCCAGACATTCCATCGCTTCGAACTCGTCGACCGCCTGGCCGTACAGGACGAGATCTTCGTCGGTGGCGGCCCTGGCGTGCACGGCGAGTGCGTGGACGTACGGACCCTCCACGATGCGCGCCAGTTCGTCGAGGCGTTCCACCGCCGCCCCGGGATCGCCGAATCGCACGAGATCGTGGACGACGCCCGTCTCGAAGTTCCACAGGCCATCGGGCCGCACCGCATCGGCCACTTCCACGAGCAATTGCCGAGCGGAGGCCAGCTCCCCGCGTGCCGCGAGCAGCCAGGCGCGGGTGCGCTCGCGGGTCGACCACGAGGTGGCGATCGGACTCGTCACCGCATCGGCGCGGTCGAGCGCGCCAGTTGCCTGCGCGACGTCCCCCAGCAGCAGATGGCCCTGGGCGACGCCGACCCACGCCCAGACGAGTGCCGCCTGCTGACCGGCGTGCTCGGCAAGTTCGGTCGCCGCGCTGAAGTGCTGTACGGCCGCGTGCCCGTGTCCCGAGTCGCGTTCGATCTCGCCGGCCCCGACCTCGAACCACACGATCGCCGCGTGCGCGTGAGCATTCCGGGCGCGGACGAGCGCGCTGGAAACCAGCTGGCGCCCCTCTCGGAATCTGCCGCTGTAGCCGAGGGCGTGGGCCTCGTTGATGAGGTGTGATGCCGCACCCCGACGACGTAGCCAGTCGGGAAGTTCCTCCTGGGTCCGAGCCCCGACCCGGGCGACAGCGATCGCCTCGTCGAAGCGTCCCACACTCAAGCAGGCGATGCTCTGGGCTGTCGCCAGATCGATCCGGATGCGTGGGTCGGAGTTGTCGCCGATCTCGGCGACCAACCGGAGTGCTTCGAGCGGGCGCCCGTTGGTCGCCAGCAGCAGCGCCCGCTCGGCGCGCACCGCGGCGATCGGCCCTGGTTCGTTGAGCCGTCGATCGCCCGCCTCGAGTGCGGCCAGCGCGTTGTCGAGATCGCCGAGGAAGAACCGTGTGCGCGCCAGTCGCCGCGCCAGATGCGACCGGTTGGCGTCGGACAGTGTCGGACTGTCCCACACCGCGGCGACGGCGCGCTCGACGTCGGGTGCGGCGCCCCGCAGGATCGCCGACTCGACGCTGATCAGTGCGGCCTCGTGCGGTCGTCCACGATCCGCGGCGGCCATCGCGAAGCGAGCCGCGAGCTCCGGTTCGCGGCCCAGGACGGCGAGTCGACCCGCTTCGATCAGTTCTTCGACCGAGATCTCTCCGCCTGCTTCGAGCCGCCAGCGAGCGAGTTGCATCGCATCGCCACGACGGCGTGCCCCGTGAAACACCAGACGGTCGGCGAGGAGCCGGAACAGCTGTCGTTCCCGGAGCACGGTGAGGCGCGCCCGGATGACTTCGCCGTACATCGGATGACTCAGCGCGACGAACGCGCGGCGCTGATCACGGCCGACCTGGATGAGCCCCCGCTCCTCGAGCCGGAGCAGCACCGCGCTGTCGGTCATCTCCTCGATGTCGGAGAGTCCCATCTGTCCCGCGAGAGCGAGCATCTCGAGCACCGTGGCCAACTGCGGTTCGAGCTCCGCGAGCTGCGACGTGATCAGCTCCTCGAGCGTCGACGACGTCGGCATCTCGCCGAGGCACCAGAGCTCGTCCTGCTCGCGCAGGGCTCCTTGATCGAGCGAGAGGTGGACGAGTTCGCGCAGGATCTGGAGGTTGCCGTTCGATGCGATCGCCAACCGTTCGGCGGCGCGTGTGTCGACCGGTCCGTCGAGCGCGCGGTGCAGGAGCGTTGCCACCTCGTCGTGGGTCAGCGGCGGGAGCGGCATCAGGATCACGTGCTCGTCCTTCAGCAAGGAGGCGATCACGGAGGGGAGGGGTCGTCCCGCACGGATGGTGGCAACGAGGAAGATGCTCCGGTCCGTCGTGAAGGGCATCAGCACACCCAAGGACGTCTCGTCGAGTTGGTCGACGTCGTCGGCCACGACCAGCAGTCGCTCCGATCCGGCGCGCTCGGCGAGATGCTGCCGGGCGCGATGGAACAGCGAGGCGCGGTCGTCGTCGCCGAGCCCGATGTTGCGCGTGAGGTCCGCGGGCAGCAGATGGGCCATCGCGCCGAGGGGAATGGACTGCGTCGCAGGATGTCCGACCACGCGCGCCGTCGGCCGGCCCGCGGCGACGGTCAGGAGTTCCTCGGCGAGCCGCGACTTGCCCGCGCCGGCGGGGCCGGTCAGGACCACACCACCGATCGAGCGGTCCGCGTACATTCGTCCGAGCCGTTCGAACATTGCCCCGCGTCCCGTCAACGGCCAGGTGATCGCCACGACGCCAGTGTGGCAGCGCCAGCACCGCCGTGGCACGCCCGTTCCCCGACGCCTGGGTATTCGACATGGTCCGATCGGTATCCGTTACCGATGCTGCCGGTCACGGATCGTTCGACACTTGGACTCCGATCGATCACCACGTCAGCAGGAACTCCGCCATGCCCAACTCACCGATGAAATTCGCTGCTCCGACCGACCACTCGGCGCTTCATGCCGCCGTGTCCGGCAAGCCCGAGATGAGCACCATGACCTTCCTGTTCACGGACATCGAAGGATCGACCCGCCAGTGGGAGCAGGTCCCCGACATGCACGGCCGGGTCGAACGGCATTTCGAGATGTTGCGGCGCACCGTGGGCGAACTCGGTGGGAGCGTGTTCGCGACGATGGGCGACGGAATCGCCGCCTCGTTCCCGTCGGCGGAGGCCGCACTCAACGCCGCGATCGGCGCGCAACTGGAGCTGCCTCGGCTCGGCCTCCGCGTCCGCATGGGGATACACACCGGTGAAGCCCAACGCGCCGGTCCCGACTTCCGGGGCAGGACGATCAATCGTGCGGCTCGAATCATGGGGCTCGGCCACGGCGGCCAGATCCTGCTGTCGAACGTGACCGCGGCGATCGTGACGACCGGGCCGAACCCCGTGGACCTCCTCGATCGCGGAACGCACGATCTTCGAGACTTCTCCGAACCGGAACGGATCTGGCAGGTGGACCATCCCGCACTGCGGACCGGGGCGGCACCCTCGGGCGGCCGGCGTGGAGCCTCGAGCAATCTTCCGATCCCGCGCACCTCACTGGTCGGACGGGCCTGTCAGGTCGCGCGAGGCGTTGAAC
Organism: Ilumatobacteraceae bacterium; assembly: GCA_963752815.1. Taxonomy (GTDB): domain Bacteria; phylum Actinomycetota; class Acidimicrobiia; order Acidimicrobiales; family Ilumatobacteraceae; genus Sva-07. Next base: position 297,030 of record CAVVZI010000021.1, read on the forward strand.
TGCTCGGGCTCCACCGCCTGGTCACGCTCACGGGTGTGGGCGGCGTCGGCAAGACGCGGCTCGCCATCCAGATCGCTTCCGAAGCGCCCGCGCGCTTCGCGCGGGTCTGGTTCGTCGACCTCACCGACGTGTCGCACCCCGATGACGTGCCGGGCGCGATCGCCCGTGTCCTGGACGCGGGAACCGCGCCAGAACCGCTCGCAGCGGCGCGAGCGGTTCTGGCGACGAAGCCGATGCTGCTCGTCCTGGACAACTGCGAGCATCTCGTCGGCGCCGCGGCGACGACGGTCGACTCGTTGCTCACCGCGTGTCCGGATCTGTCGGTGATCGCAACCAGTCGCGAGGCGCTCGGCGTCGACGGCGAGTGCGTGACCCCGGTGCAGCCACTCGATCCGGAGACGACCGCCGTCGACCTGTTCCGTGAGCGCGCAAAGTCGGCCGGCGTCGCACCCGAGATGGTCGACGACGACGATGCCCGGTTGATCTGCAGCCGCCTCGACGGGCTCCCGCTGGCGATCGAACTGATGGCCGGGAGCGTCGCCGCGCTCGGCACGTCGTCGATCGTCCGGATGCTCGACGAGCGGCTCGACGTCCTACCGAGCGGGAGGCCTCGCGGCACTGACCGCCACGGAACGATGCGGACCACCATCGACTGGTCGTACCGGCTCCTCGAGCCGACCGAACAGCGCCTCTTCCAGTGGATGGCGGTGTTCTCGAACGGATTCGAACTCGATGCGGCGATCCACGTCTCGCGGGCCATCGGCACCGACGCCGCAACGGCGACGAGGTCGGTGGCCGGCCTTGTCGCCAGGAGCATGGTCACCACCGACGCCGGACCGCACGGGGTGCGATTCCGGCTGCTGGAGACCATGCGCTCGTTCGCCCTCGAGAAGCTCCGCGAGAGCGGCCAGCACGGCGCCGCGGCGCGAGCGCAGGCGGAGTGGGTGGCGACGATCACCCACCTGCCGGTCGACAACCCCTGCAGCGCCGTCGTCGAGCGCAACTCGATCCGTCTCGAGCGGGAGGCCGACAACTGGAGAACAGCCATGCTCCTGGCCGGCGAACTTCGGTCGAGCGACCTCGCGCGGCGACTCTGCGGGCCACCGACGCAGTTCTTCCTCCTCGGTCGGCACGATCTCGCCGATGTGGTGCGCCCCCTGCTCGACGTCTGCGCCGACGATTCGTACGCCCGTCGATCGGTGCTCTGCGCGCTGTGCGTTTCCGGGGCGGCCGGCACCGACGCCGGTCAGCTCACCCGATGGGCGGACGAGGTCCAACAACTCGACGCCGTCGACCACACCGGCCTCGGCCCGTTGATGAGATGGCTGGCACACGTGTGGAGCGGTGACTTCGTCGCCGCGGTCGACGTTTGCGTGTCGGCGGCGCGTGATCAGCGCCTGGCGCGATCGACCCGTGACATGTTCGTCAGCATCGCCGTGCTCGACCATTTCAGCCTCACCGACGCCACGGCCGACACCCATCGACTCATCGACGCGGCGCTGGACATTGCCGATCGGTCGGACGTGGCACTGCAGCGGGTCTCCGCGTTGCTGGGGGTCGCGTGGGGGATCGCGTCCGCCGACCCCGGCCGGGCAGTGCAGTTGGTGCACCGCGCGATGACCGACATCGAACGCGTCCCCGCCCTCACTCGTCTGACCCTGCCCGGGAGTGCCTCGCGGTTGTTGGCCGGCCTCGACCCGCGGTTCGCCGCCGAGGGCCTGCTCGCGCAACTCGACGCCGCGGCGTCCTGTCCGTCGTTCGTCGATCTGATCCCCGTCTCGTATGCGAGCGCACTGCTCAACCGCGTCGGCCATCCGGCAGCCGGGGTGGCGCTGGCCACGCTCACCGTGTCGTCCATTGCGCCGTACCTGTCGATGATGGACTTCGTCGATCTGGCGAGGCGAACGTCGTCGAGCCACAGCGCTGTGTCGCTCGAGGAACTCGAATCGGCGGTCCGCAGCGGACTCGAGGACATCGTCACCGGCCGCCATCGAATCGTCGCCGTTGCCGAGTGATTCGGACCGGCGCTGGGGGATCGGTGGGGTGAGTAACATCAGCATCCGGGGACGCGGCGAGTGGGGGTGCGTGATGACGGATCGATATCACGACGGTCAACGGGAGTTCCAGGATCGGTACGACACGCGTCGCCTCGCGGACCGTCTGGCCTCGGTCGCCGGCGAGACGTTCAGCGACGACCTGGCCGCCTTCGTCGAGGCGCGCGACATGTTCTTCATCGCGTCGACCGACACCGAGGGATCACCCGACTGCTCCTACAAGGGCGGCGACCCTGGCTTCGTGCGGGTCGTCGACGACTCGACACTCGCCTTCCCGGTCTTCGACGGCAACGGCATGTTCCGCACCCTCGGCAACCTGCGGGTGAATCCTCGGGTCGGCCTGTTGTTCATCGACTTCGAGACCGGCACCCGGCTCCGCGTCAACGGCGAGGCGAGCATCGACCTCGATGATCCGCTCACCGACTCGTATCCCGGTGCGTTGTGCGTCGTGCGGGTCCGGGCCCGCTCGATCTTCCCCAACTGTCGCCGGTACGTCCACGAGTATCGCAAGGTGTCGCCGTCACCGTTCGTGCCGCGTGGTGACGTGGACCCTCCCGTTCCGGACTGGAAGCAGGATCCGTGGTTCGAGGGGACGCTGCCGAGCGGCGACCCCGCGCTCGATCCGGACCGGCCGAGCGCGCCGGCCATCCCGCGATTCTGACGACGACCCCGGTCGGCGGCGCTGGTCGGCGACGTCATGCCCGAGTGGGCCCGGGGGTGGGCCGATCGATCGGCGAGTACATTGGCGCCGGTGACGGATCTGCTGCTGACTCATGGCTACTTCCTGTGGGAAGACGAGAAAGAGCGCGAGATCATGAAGCCGTACGCGCCGTTGGGTCTGCTGTACATCAGCGCGTATCTGAAGCGGGCCGGCTTCGACGTCGAAACGTTCGACACCACGTTCAGCGATCGTGAATCGCTCGTGGCCCGACTCGCGGCGACGCCGGGCGGTGTCGTCGGCGTCTACACGAACCTGATGACCAGGGCCAATGCGATCTGGATCGCCGAGCAGGCGCACCTCCATCGGTGGACGGTCATCTTCGGCGGCCCCGAGAGCGCCAACTATCCCGACGACTACATCGAGCGCGGCGCCGACGTCGTCGTGCTCGGCGAAGGTGAGAACACGCTCGAGGAGCTGCTGCCGGCCCTTCGTGATCGCGGCCCCCACCGACTGCACGGCGTCACCGGCACGGTGTTCCGCGACGAGGACGGCGCGGTGGTGCACAACGAACCGCGCGACAAGATCAACGACATCGATTCACTGCCTTGGCCCGATCGGGAAGCGATCGACATGCAGCAGTACGTCGACACGTGGCGGACCCATCACGGCATGGGCTCGGTCAACCTCATCACCGCACGCGGTTGCCCGTACAAGTGCAACTGGTGCAGCCACGCCGTCTTCGGCTACTCGCATCGCCGGCGCAGCCCGATCGACTGCGTCGACGAGGTGCAGTACATCATGGAGCGCTATCAACCCGAACAGGTGTGGTACGCCGACGACGTGTTCACGATCAGCCACAAGTGGCTGTTCGAGTACCGCGACGAGATGAACCGGCGCAACATGCGGATCCCGTTCGAGACGATCTCCCGTGCCGACCGGATGAAGAAGGAAGAGGTGTTGGCGGCGCTGTCAGACCTCGGTTGCTATCGCATCTGGATCGGCTCCGAGAGCGGCAGCCAGCGCATCCTCGACGCGATGCAACGCGGCGTCAAGGTCGAGGAGGTGCAGAACGCGACGAAGATGGCCAAGCAGTACGGCATCGAGGTCGGCATGTTCCTGATGTGGGGCTACGAGGGTGAGGAGCTCTCCGACATCGAAGCGACCATCGAGCACGTCAAGGAATCGAATCCCGACATCTTCTTCACGACCGTCGCGTACCCGATCAAGAACACCGGGTACTACGAGAAGGTGAAGAAGAAGTTGATCTTCTCGTCCGACTGGAACAACGCATCCGATCGTGAGCTGCGAGTCGTCGGTCGCCACACCAAGGCGTACTACAAGCACGCCGATTCGTGGCTCAACAACGCCGTCGCGGCGCACCGGCTGGTCGACACCGATCCCGTCGCCGCCGCCGTCAAGGCCGACGAGGCCGAGCAGGCCCGGCTCAGCCTGCTGGCTTGTGCCGACGAGGTGGATGTCTGAGCGAGCTTGAACCGTCGCCGTTCGATGCGCTGGCGGGCGAGTACGACGACACGTTCACCGAGAGCGCGATCGGCTCCACGATGCGCGAGGCCGTCTGGATCAGGATGGGGGAGCTGTGGCCTCCCGGGAGTCGCGTCGTCGAGTTGAACTGCGGCACCGGTGTGGACGCCGCCTGGCTGGGCGAGCGCGGAGTCGCCGTCATTGCCACCGATGCCGCCGCCGAGATGGTCGCGGTCGCTCAGCGACGCGGGGTCGACGCGCGCCAACTGCGAGCCGAGTCGACCGCCGACCTCGCGCCACTCGGCCCGTTCGACGGGGCGCTGTCGAACTTCGGCGGGCTGAACTGCGTCGAGGACCTCGGCGCGGTGGCCGATGGGCTCGCCGCGTGCCTGCGGCCGGGGGGTACGGCGTTGCTGTGCATCATGGGCCCGGTGGTGCCGTGGGAATGGGTCTGGTACCTGCTGCACGGTCAGCCGCGGCGGGCGTTCCGCCGCTTCGCTGACGTCACGTGGTGGCGCGGTATGCCGATTCGCTATCCGTCGATCCGCTCGGCTCGCCGGTCGCTGGCACCGAAATTCGAGGTCAGCAGGGTGTGGGCACTCGGCACGCTGATCCCGCCGTCGTATGCCGAGCCGTGGGCGCGACGTCACCCGCGGGCGCTGGCGTGGCTGGCGCGTACCGAACGTCGGATCGAGCGCTGGCCCGGTGTTCGCGCAACTCGCCGATCACTACGTCATCGAGGTGACGCGACGATGATCCAGCTGGCCTGCCCGAAGTGTCGTGCGTTGCTCGACGCGCCGAACGACGCCAGACCGAACGATGAGGGCGTCACGTGCGACGGATGTGGCGAGCAGTATCCGGTGGTCGACGGGATCCACCGGTTCCTGCCGACGTCTCGCTTGGCCCACTACGAGCCGTTCCTGCGCGACTACACCGCGGTCCGTCTGGCCGAAGGGCGGGGGACCACCGACGCCGAGTACTTCCGGCGGCTTCCAGAGCCGACGCCCGGTGGACCGATCGAGTGGCAGTGGGAGATCCGGCGACGCACCTGGGCGACGGTGCGCGACCGGGTGCTGTCGAAGTTGGGCGACGGTCTCGTGGTCGTCGACGTCGGTGCCGGTGTCGGGTGGTTGTCGAACCGTGTCCACGAGCTCGGTCACTTCCCGCACGCCGTCGATCTCACCGTCGATGACGACGACGGTCTCGGTGCGGCGCGCCACTACGGGCCGCCCTGGCCGCGGTATCAGGCCGAGATGGACGCGCTGCCGTTCGCCGACGCGCAGGCCGACGTCGTCGTGTTCAACGCCAGCCTGCACTACTCGACCGATTACGTGCGAACGATCGGCGAAGCGCGGCGCGTGCTCAAGCCGGGCGGACGGGTCGTGATCATGGACTCACCGATCTACGGTCGTGACGAGGCGGGCCGGCAGATGGTCGCCGAACGTCACGCCGACTTCGAGCGCCGCTTCGGCACGCGCTCCGACAGCGTCGACTCGATCGAGTACCTGACCGACGCGATGCTCGCCGACATCGGTGCGCAGCTCGGGATGCGCTGGGAACGTCACCGCACCTGGTACGGATGGCAGTGGGCGCTGCGACCGTGGAAGGCGCGACTGCGCAGGAAGCGCCAGCCGAGCCGCTTCGTCGTCCTCGTCGGTCGCTAGCGATCCTGCGGGACCCGCTCAGACGTCGATCGTGCCGTCGATCAAGGGGCGCACGGTGCCGGCCACCCAGACCTGGCCGTCGCCGTCCTGGCTGACGTACACGAGTCCGGCGCGACCGAGGGCGGAGCCCTGGCTGGCGACGTACGGTGAGCGGAGGCGGCCGGAGCCGATCAGCCACTGGCCGAGTGAGGCGTTGAGGCTGCCGGTCACCGGGTCCTCCGCCGGCATGCCGTCCTTCGGGAAGAACGCCCGCACCTCGACATCGGCGGCTGCTTCCGCTGGCGCCGACTCGTCGCCGATCGGGCCGACGAGACCGACGAGGCCGACCTTGGTCGGGAGCCGGCGCGGGCGCGCCGCTCGGACGGCGTCGGCGGAGCGCAACAGCACGGCCATCCAGCCGGGGCCGTTGTCGACCCACTGTGAGTCCTCCACGTCGGATGGATCGAGTTGCATCGCGTCGATCACGTCGGCGACGACGTCCGCTTCGACCGGTCCGCTGCGCACGAGTGGCGGCGCCTCGAACGCGAGCCGGGCGCCGTCGTCGCGCACCGTGACCAGACCGGCACCACACTCCTGGACGGCGACGCCGGGTCGCTTCGAGACGCCACCGTTGGCGCGCCACACCCAGCACGTGCCGAGCGTGGGATGCCCGGCGAACGGGAGCTCGCCGAACGGCGTCCAGATGCGGACGCGGTAGTCGGCGGCGTCGGTCGTCGGCGGCAGCACGAATGTCGTCTCCGACAGGTTCGTCCAACGCGCGATCGTCGCCATCGTCTCGTCGCTGATCCCCTCGGCGTCGAGCACGACGGCGAGCGGATTGCCGAGAAACGGCGTCTTGCCGAACACGTCGACCTGAACGAAACGTCGAGACATCCGCCGATTGTGGACCACGGCGGCCGGCTCGCTCAACCCAATTTGTAGCCGTTGACCTGGTGTTCAAAGGTTTCTCAATGGTTCTTCACGGGTTCCTGAAAGCCGCAGGACCCAAGGTGCGATCACCGGTGAACTAGCGGTCACCGGTCAATAGCGGGTCACCGGTGACGACAGCAGTCACCCGGTGAAATCAAGGGAGATCAACAATGGGGCGGACAGGGCGGACCAAGCGGACGAACGACGGCCACGCGCGGCCAAGGCGAGGATTGCTAGCGGGTCTACTCGCCGGCGCTCTCGGCCTGATGGCGGTGTTGACGGGACCGGGCAGTCCCGTGCCGATAGCGAGCGCGGCCGCCCCGGTCGGACAGGGGTTCAACCTGAACGCGTCCGACCTCAGGTTCATCCTGCAGCAGATCAAGATCGCCGAGAACCACGTCGCCACGACGACGGCGGCCAACGCGCCGTGTGGCGCGCTGCTCGGGCCGGCGCCCGACCAGATCCCGGCGAACGGCGTCGGGGTCACACTGCCGTGGGGCCTGCGCACCGTCGACGGCACCTGCAACAACCTGTTGAAGGACACCAGCATCGGCCTCGACCAGAACAAGTTCGGCGCGGCCGACCAGGTGTTCCCGCGTAGGTCACGTCCCAGCACAGTTCAAGCCGGGATACGCACCGACTACGGTCCGGCCGGTCCGCCCGTCCGGACCCCGAGCCGCGGCGCATCAGCAACCTGATCGTCGACCAGCGCCCATCGAACCCGGCGGCGGTCGAGGTGGCGGGTGACGATCTCGCGATCCCGAACGATGTCGAACTCGTGAACGGTTCGTACTTCATCCCCAACGTGGCGACCGACATCGGCCTGTCCGCGCCGTACAACTCGTGGTTCACTCTCTTCGGCCAGTTCTTCGACCACGGTCTCGACCTGGTCAACAAGGGCGGGGCAAGCACCGTCTTCGTGCCGCTCGACGCGGACGATCCGTTGCAGCCCACTGCCGCCGGGAACCCCGCCGTTCATGGTCCTCACCCGGGCGTCGCACGTCGGCGACGAGGCGACCAACCAGACGACACCGTTCGTCGACCAGAGCCAGACCTACACGTCGCACCCGTCGCATCAGGTCTTCCTGCGCGACTACGACCTCGGGCGGGACGGCCGGTACTCACCGGTCGCCTGATCACCGGCAGCGCAGGAAGTCCGACGGCATGGCCGACTGGGCCGCGATCAAGCAGCAGGCGCTGACGTGCTCGGCATCAGGTTGGTCGACACGGATGTCACCAACGTCCCGCTCGTCGCAGCCGACCTGTACGGGCACTTCATCCCCGATCCGGTCACCGGTTTCCCCCAGCTCGTGCTCGCCGGACGACACCCTCGTTTCCGACGACGAGCGCCTCGGCCGGAACCCGATCACGACCACCGGCACCAAGAAGACCGGACCATGCATTCCTCGACGACATCGCCCACCACGCCAGTGCCGGGCCCGTCGCAGTCCAGGGCGTGGACCGGGCTCGCAGGCCCGCTCGCGGACGCCGTGGATCGCCCGACCCCAATCCGGGCTCACCCGACGACGACAGCGACGCGACGTACGACAACGAACTGCTCGACGCGCACTTCATCGCTGGTGACGGCCGGGTCAACGAGAACATCGGCCTCACCACCGTGCACCACATCTTCCACTCCGAGCACAACCGCCTCGTCGGCGTGATCGACGGGATGCTGCACGACCCCACGCTCTTCACCGCCGCGGAACTCGCCGACTGGCAGGCAGTGATCGGCGACCGGGCGAACTGGAACTACACCGAGCGTCTGTTCCAGGCCGCCCGGTTCGGGACCGAGATGCAGTACCAGCACCTGGCGTTCGAGGAGTTCGTCCGCAAGGTGCAGCCGATGGTCAATCTGTTCGGCGAAGGTGGCACGGGCTATCACACCGAGATCAACCCGGCGATCCGCGCCGAGTTCGCCCACGCCGTGTACCGGTTCGGACACTCGATGCTGACCGAGACCGTCGACCGCACCGACCCGACCGGCGTCCAACGCAGCAACATCGCTCTCCTCGACGCGTTCCTCAACCCGCCGTCATTCATCGACACTCCGGCAGAGACCCGCGGACGCGGCCGGCAACGTCGTCCGAGGCATGACACGCCAGGTCGGTAACGAGCTCGACGAGTTCGTGACCGGGGCGCTGCGGAATCGGCTCCTCGGCCTCCCGTTGGATCTTCCGGTGCTGAACATCGCACGCGCTCGCGACACCGGCGATCCCGAGCCTCAACGCGGCCCGGCGAGACTTCTACGCGGAGAGCAGCAACCCCGCTCTCGTGCCGTACACGAGCTGGGCGGACTTCGGCTTCAGCCTCAAGTCGGAACGGCGCCTCGCTGGTGAACTTCATCGCCGCCTACGGGACCACACGGCCATCCATCGAGGCGGCCGGCACAACGGCCCTGAGGCGAGCCGCAGCGCAGCACCTCCTGGAGATTGCGGGCGACGGCCGCGCCCGACGGCCAGGACGCCTTCGACTTCATCAACTCACCTGGGCCTTTAGCGTCACCGCCGAGCGGAATCACCACAACCGGTGTCGATGACATCGACCTGTGGATGGGCGGCCTCGCCGAGAAGCAGATGGTGTTCGGCGGGCTCCTCGGCCCGACGTTCAACTACGTCTTCGAGAATCAGATGGAGAACCTGCAGGACGGTGACCGGTTCTACTACCTGTCCCGCACCGCCGGCCTCAACATGCTCACCCAACTCGAGGGCAACTCGTTCTCCGAGCTGATCATGCGCAACACCGACGTCGAAGCGTTGCCGGCGGACTCGTTCTCCCGGCCCGCATTCATCTTCGACATCAGGGCACAGAACGCTAGGGACCGATCATCGACGATCCGAAGACGCCGGAGGTCAACGAGGCCGCACGAGCTCGTCCGTACGCCCGATGGCACGATCCGCTACAACGGACCCGAGCACGTCGTGTTCAACGGCCGAGACCTTGACCGCCGGACGACCAGATCCGGTCGAGTGAAGGCGACGACACACTGCGCGGCAACGGCGGCAACGATCGTCTCGAAGGCGGCGACGGTGTCGACCAACCTCATCGGCGGTCTCGGCGACGACTTCCTCACCGACCTGTTCGGCGACGACATCCTGAAGGGCGGCGACGGCAACGACTACCTGTCGTCCGGCCAGGGCTTCGGCGGCGACCTCAACCAGGGTGGCCGTGGTGACGACTTCATCGTCGGCGGCAACGACATCACCGAGACGTTCGCCGGAGAAGGCAACGACTTCGTCTTCGCCGGCGACGCCGAGGACACCGTCTTCGGTGATGATGGTGACGACTGGATCGAAGGCGGCCTCGGACCGTTCAACCTGTTGCAGGGCGACAACGGCGCCCCGTTCCAGGACGATCCCAACGAACCCGGACACGACGTCCTGGACAGCGACGGCGGCGAGCAGGACTTCGACGCCGAAGGTGGCGACGACATCATGTTCCTCGGCGGCGGTATCCAGCGGGCGGAGGGCATGCTCGGCTTCGACTGGGTGAGCCATCGCGGCGACCCGTCGCCGGGCAACACCGACATGGGGTCACGGTCGCGGCATTGCCGTCGGTCGAGACGAACCGTGACCGCATGGACCGTGTCGAGGCCCTGTCCGGCTGGAACTTCAACGACATCCTCCGCGGCGACGACCGCACCATCGGTGCCGATCCGGAGACAGGTACTCGCAGGACACGAGTTCACCCCCGAGGGCATCGCCCGCATCAACGGGCTCGTGCCCTGCTCCCCGGCGCAACGTCGTTCACGGGTGGCAACATCATCCTCGGCGGTGCCGGCGCCGACATCATCGAGGGTCGCGGCGGTGACGACATGATCGACGGTGACCGGTGGTTCAATGCCGAACTGCAGGGTCGGGAACACGATGTACCCGGGCCTGACGACGGCACTGCGCTCGGCGGTGGCAGCGGGAACATCAACCCCGGGTCGATCAGCATCTTCCGCTCGATCGTCACCCCGGCGCCAGCCGCGACCGTCGACGTGGCGGTGTTCTCCGATGTCAGGAACAGCTATGTCGTCACGACGAACGCCAACGGCTCGGTCACGGTGAACCACAACGGTGGCACGGCCACCGACGGCGATCGACACGCTGTGGAACATCGAGCGGCTCACGTTCACCGATCAGATCCGTCGAGCTGGCAGGGACCAACGTCGCTGCCACCGGCACGCCGGTCATCAACGACAACACGCCGACGGAGGACCAGACGCTCACGGTGAACACGGCCGACCATCTCCGATCTCGACGGTCTCGGCCCCTTCACGATCACGTGGCAAGCGGACCTCGACGTGGACACTGGGTGGAGGTGCACGTCGGCCCCACGTTCACCCCGTCGGACGACCAGGTGGGTTCGCCGCTGCGGGTCGTTGCCAACTTCATCGACGGTGACGGTGTGCCCGAGCAGGTGATCGGTGCTGCAACCGAACCGGTGACCAATGTCAACGACGTCCCTGTGGGGCGCCGACGATCAGCAGCAACACCCCGAGCGTCAACGTGCCGCTGACGGTCGAGCACGAGCTCCATCGCTGACGACGACGGAAAGCCACCGGCGTTCGGCATCCAATGGTTCCGCGGCACCAGCCCGATCGCCGGGGCGAACACGACGACGTACGTGCCGGTGAACGCGGACATCGGCCAGACGTTGCGGGTCATGGTCACCTACACCGACCTGCACGGCACGACGAGACGGTTGTCGCCGCCACCACGGCGGTGATCGCAGCGCCGCCGCCGCCTCCGCCTCCGCCGCCTCCGCCTCTGCCGCCGCCACCTCCGCCTCCGCCCCCGCCTCCGTGGTGGAGCCGCCGTGCCGCCGCCGCCGGCGGTGCCGGCCGGACAAGTTCGTCGGTCTGTCGTCGCCGTCCCGAGTGCTCGACACTCGCAACACGGCGGCCGTGGTGCCGACGGGTTCGATGACGACGGTCAACGTGACCTCTGCCGGTGTGCCGGCTGACGCGAAGGCGGTGTCGCTCAACGTCACGGTCACCGGGACCACCGGTGCCGGGTTCGTGACGGTGTTCCCGTGTGATGCGGCGCAGCCGGAGACGTCGAACCTGAACTTCGCTGGTGGTCAGACGATCGCCAACGCGGTGCTCGCCACGCCGAGCGCGGCGGGCACGATCTGTCTGTTCAACTCGATCGGCACCGAGCTGATCGTCGACATCGGCGGGTACCTGCCGGCCGGGTTCGCCTACGAGCGCCATCATGCCGGTGCGGCTCCTCGACACCCGCAGTGGTGCGATGGTCCCGGCGGACACGGTCACCCGGTGCCCGTGACCGGGCGCAACGGGGTTGCCGCCGACGCGGTCGCCGTCGGCGCTCAACGTCACCGCCGTCACCGCCGGCGGCAACGGGTATGTCACGGTGTTCCCGTGTGGTGAGACGCAGCCGACGGCGTCGTCGTTGAACTTCGTCACCGGGCAGACGATCCCGGGAGCGGTGCTGGCCACGATCGGCGGCGGGGCGGTGTGCATCTTCAACAGTGCACCGACCCACCTGTTGGTCGATCTTGCCGGGTCGTTCGCAGCCGATGCCAACTACAGCGCCATGACACCGACACGGGTGCTCGACACCCGCCAACCGGGGTCGGTGAAGGTGCCGGCGGGCACCAGTCGTCGAGGTCCCCCTCGCCGCTGTGACCCCCGGAGCCGGGCGGTGGCGTTGACCGTGACAGCAGCGGAACCGGAGGCGATCGGGTATCTCACCGTGTATCGCCTGCGGGACGCTGCCGAACGCATCGAACCTCAACTACGTGGCCGGGCAGGCGATCGCCAACACCGCGATCACCACGCTCAGCCCGACCGGGTCCATCTGCGTCTTCTCCTTTGCGACGACGCACCTGATCATCGATGTCAGTGGCGCCTTCTAGCGCAGGCTGACGTTGGTCCGACACGAGCCGGTGAAGCGCCGTCAGCTTCTCCGGCTCGCGTCGGTCCGACACGGGCTGGGGAGCACCGTCCAAGTGCCCCGGCCCGCGTCGGTCCGACATGGGCCGGGGAAGCGGAGCCCGTTCGCTTCCCCGGCCCACGTCATCGCCGGATTCCGGAAGTCGTCGCCGTCAGGGTTTCACGGCCCAGGTCGCGAACTCGCGCATGCGGGTCCGTTCCTCGGTTGACATGTTGCGATCGGAGAGCCGATGTTCGACGGCCGCGGGAATGGCTCTCCGAGCGGCGGCCTTGTCGACACGGCCGAGGAACGACCGGAGCATGATTCGTCGGCCGATCGGCAGGACGATTCGATCGATGCCGCTGGCCGGGGCCGTGGCGCAAGCGAACAGGACCCAGGTGTCCGCCACGTCGAAGGCCGGATCGCCCGCCGACGCGTTCGCCCAGTCGATGACCATCGGACCGTCGGCAGTCATCATCACGTTCATCGGATGCAGGTCGCGGTGGACCAACCGATCACCGGGGAGTGGGGCGACCCGGATGCCGGGCGGAGCCGGAATGCGGTGGAGCCGGTCGTGGAGCTCTGCCAGCAGACGACCGCACCGTCGGAGGGGAAAGGGCGGCTTGCCGATCGCGTCCAGCATCGTCGGACCGTCGAGCCGGTCCATCACGAGATAGCCGTCACCCGCGTCGTCGACTTCCGGACACGGGTAGCCGTGAGATCGGACGTACCGCATGACTTCGGCCTCGGCGACGAGTGAGCGGCCGTCGCGGGCGACGCGGAGCACCTTGCCGGGACCGTGCTCGAAGATCTCGCTGTCACGACCTTCGGCGAGCTTCGGCCCGATCGGGTCCATGGCGACACATCATGGCGCGCGACGTGACCTGTCGAAGGACCGACGTGGCGCCCATGGCTTGTGCAACTTTTCTTGCACGTCTCGACCCCGCCGATGTATGTTTCACTTCGGGCGAAGGACTGTTCTGAGTGCGGCGGAATGCAACGCGTTGAGCGTGTGCGAATCGTCGTCTCGCCAGAATGCGGGAAAGGGCGATGGATGCATGTAGCGCATTTGGGTCCGTTGATGACACACGTGCATCTGTTGGGGCCGTTGATCGTGAGCACCGCGGAGCGAACGCTGCGCGGCCGAGACTTCGGCGGTCCGAAACCGCGCGCTGTGCTCGAGCTGCTGCTGCTGGCCCGGGGCAGCAGCGTCAGCAAGGACGTACTGGCCGACGCGCTGTGGGACGCGAAGCCTCCGAAGAACGTGTCTGGAACCATCGAGCAACACGTCAGTCTGCTGCGCCGCCGGCTGTCCGACGGGTCGAACGCGCCGAAGCGCGTGATCGTGACGGAAGCGCAGGCATATCGCCTCGACACGTCTGAGGTCTCTGTCGATCTCGATCGCTTCGACTCCCTCATCGTGCGTGCAGAGCAGGCCAAGATTGCAGAACGCCGTGACCTGCTCGCCGACGCAGTCGCCCTTGTGGAGGGCGACCTGCTCGAGGACGAACCGTACGCGCCATGGGTGCAATGGGAACGCCACGTCTACCGGGGGCGAATCTCGCGCGCGTACATGGCGCTCGCCCACCTCAGCGTGATGATCGGCAACTACGTGTGCGCCGTCCGGTATGCCGAGGAGGCGCTGAGGTTCGCCCCGTACTCCGAGCATGCATTCCAGACGATCATGATCGCGAACGCCGCCCTCGGGCGCAGCGACCTGGCGCGTAGCGTGTACGCGGACTGTTGTGCTGCCGCGTCATCCCTCGACGTCAAACCCTCCGCGGAGGCGACCGACATCGCCGCCGCGATCGACGCCGGCAAACCGCCGGGCGAACTGATCGACCGGTACATCGCACCCTGGTGCGCCCATTCGGCCTTCGAGAAACCCTGAAGAAGCCCTGAGGAACCGTTGACGAATCCGTCAGGAACCTTTGAGGAACCTTGGAGAGGGTCGACGGTCGTCGTCGTGATCCGCGCCCCCGGCCGACCGTTATTGTCGAGGGGCCGCTCGGCGCTCCGCTGCGTGGTGTCGCCGGAGGGGGCGGAGTGTGCAGACGCGAGATGTGGTGATCGTGGGAGGCGGCATCGCCGGATCGGCGATCGCCACGGCGTTGGCACCGGCAGGGCTGGACGTGCTGGTGCTCGAGCGCCAGGTGCAGTATCGGGACCGGGTGCGCGGCGAGTTCCTGCAGCCCTGGGGCGTCGCTGAGGCACGACGGCTCGGCGTGGAAGACGCACTCCTCGGTGCCGGTGGCGGCTACACGACCGGTTTGGCCACCTACGGCGAAGACGTCGACCCGGAAGTCGCGGCCGCCAATGCGGTTCCGCTCGACATGCTCATCCCCGACGTGGCGGGTGGGCTGAACGTCGGGCACCCCCAGGCATCGGAGGCGCTGAGCTCGCTGGCCGCTGCACGCGGCGCCACTTCGGTGCGCGGCGTCGGCGACGTGGAAGTCGATGCCGGCGATGCCGGTCGGTCACCGTCGGTGCGCTACGAGCTCGACGGCAACGTCGAGGATGTGCAGTGTCGTCTCGTGATCGGTGCCGACGGCCGGCAATCGACCGTGCGGCGCAACGTCGGCATCGGCCTCGAACAGGTCGACTCGAAGGCCACGCTCGGAGGGATGCTGGTTCGCGCCGACTGGCCCGATGGCATGTCGATCTTCGGCGTCGAGGGCGACCGCCACTTCCTGATCTTCCCGCGGCCGAACGGGTTCGTCCGCATCTATCTCGCCCGCGAGCCTGGTCCGACCACGGTCGGCGCGGACCGTGCCCAGCACATGCTCGACGCCTACGCCCTCGAGTCGGTACCAGGCAGTGATCGGCTGGCGCACGCGGAGCCCGCCGGACCGTGCTCGTACTACATCGGATCGGATTCGTGGACGACGACCCCGACGCCCGACGGGGTCGTCCTCGCGGGCGACGCCGCCGGCTGGTCCGACCCGGTGATCGGCGAGGGATTGAGCATCGCCATGCGCGACGCGCGATCGGTGGCCGAGACGATGCTGGCGAGCGACGACTGGTCGGCCGAGGCGTTCGCGCCGTACGTCGAAGAACGCGCCGAGCGCATGCGTCGGCTGCGAATGGGCGGGTACGTCGCCACGGAGTTGCGTTGCACGTTCACGCCGGCGGCGCGGCTTCGGCGCGCCGCGTTCCGCGACCGGATGATGGCCGACCCGATGATCCTCAACTTTCTCATCGCCACGCTCGCCGGTCCGGAGACGGCCCCGCCCGAGTGCTTCACGGACGCGAACGTCGAGCACATCCTCGCCGACCCCGAGTAGCGACCGAGCGGTCGGCGCTACGCCGAGGGGATCACGTAGGGACCTTCGGGCACCACCGCGACTCGGCGGTCGCCTGATCGGCTGACGCTGGCGAGCACGGCATCGGCGACCGAACCGGTCGTCTCGACCCCGGTGATCGCCCGATCGGCCGGCGTCAGACCATCGCTGTAGAGGTGCACGCGCCCCGCCCGCAACGCCTTCAACAACATCTCGGTCTGCCACTCGTCGATCGCCGCGTACCGCTTGGGGCGGATCTCGTCGAGGAAGCGATCGGCGCCGATCTCCACGAGACGTCGCTGCGATGCGGCGAACTCCGACGACCCGATCCCCTGGTCGCACGCCGACGCCACGATCAGATCGCCACCCGGTTCGAGGATGCCCAGCGCGCCGACCATCCCCTTCACGGTCTGGTAGTAGGTGGTGTCGAGCGGATAGCCGGCAGCACTCGTCACCACCGTGTGGAAGCGGGACCCGACCTCGACCTCTGCCGCAGCGCGGATGAACTCGACGGCCGCGAGATGGCTGTCGACGATCTCGCCGAAGTTGACGAAGCACAACCGTCGCTCGTCGTCGATGACCGTGTTGAGGGCGAAGGCTCCGCCGACCATGCGCACGATCTCGAGTTGCTCCTCGTGCAACGGATTGCCGTCGAGCACGCAATTCGCCGCACACGGATGCTCCATGAAGCGCGCGCTGTGGAACGTCGTGATCGTCGGCGCGCCGGCGACCCCGGGAGCGATGAGCTTGCGTCCTCCGCTGTAGCCCGCCATGAAGTGCGGTTCGACGAGGCCGGTCGCGATCCGCACGTCCGCTTCGACGAAGCGTCGGTCGATCGAGACCGGGGTGCCGCGCGTGGGAGTGACGCCG
The DNA here is from genome assembly GCA_963752815.1 of Ilumatobacteraceae bacterium. Classification (GTDB taxonomy): domain Bacteria; phylum Actinomycetota; class Acidimicrobiia; order Acidimicrobiales; family Ilumatobacteraceae; genus Sva-07. The sequence goes on from CAVVZI010000021.1 coordinate 313,833, forward strand.
AGGTCGACATGGGAGTCGGCGTCGCGGGCGACGTGGTTGGCGACCACGACGGTGTCCATCACCCACGGGTCGCCGATGACCTCGGCGAGTTCGGGCCCTTCGTTCGGGCGATGCAGTCCCGTCGCCACGAGCACCGTGATGGCCTCGGGTGCGATGCCGGCATCGAGCAACGTCCGGACGAGATGGGGGAGGAACAAACCGTTCGGTACCGGACGCGTGATGTCGCAGACCAGGATGCAGGCGCTGCGGGCCCCGCGTGCGGCGTCGGCCAACGGGACCGAACCGACTGGTCGGGCGAGGGCCTCGGCGACCGCGGCTGCCGGGTCGGCGAGGACCCGCATCGGACGCTTGGTGACGATCGTGACGTCGAGGTCGTCGGGCACGCCGACCGTCAGCGTGCCGCGGCCGTAGTTCAGCCCGAACTCCACGTCAGGCACCGTACGCCAGGGGCAGCCCCGGCGTGTCCCACTCGACGGCGACAAGGCGACCGGTGCCGGACAACGTGACGAAGGCAGTCGTCAGATCGGGTCCGCCGAACGCGATGTTCGTCACCATGGGGTCGTCGAATGGCAAGTAGCGGTGCCCGCTGCCGTCGGGTTCCACGACGCAGAGCCCGTCGCCCAACGCGGCGACCACCGGTCGACCGTCGGCCTGCACGGCGAGTGAGTCGAAGTAGCCGATGCTGTTGACGAGACAACGCCCCGGATGGTTCTCGATGAAGCGGACCTCGTTCGTGTCGCTGATGACGCCCGGCCCCGCCAGATCGATCGCCCAGACGTGGCCGCCGACGGTCTCGGAGACGTACAGCACCGATTCGTCCGGCGACAGGCCGATGCCGTTCGCCATGTTGAAGTTGCCGGGTACCCGCGCGATCGACGAACCGTCGGGCAGCGCGTAGTAGACCGCTCCGTAGTCCTGCACGCCGGGCCGGGTCTTGCCCATGTCGGTGAACCAGAAACCGCCCGCCGAGTCGAAGACGAGGTCGTTGGGTCCGCGCAGGTTGGTGCCGTCACAGTGTGTGTAGATCGGGGTGATCGCCCCCGTGTCGAGGTCGACACGATCGATCGAGCCGGTCGTGTAGTTCGGCGGCTGCACCGATCCCGTCGCCGGATCCTGGGGGATCCACACGCCGTCAGCGACCTCGTGCCACCAGAAGCCGCCGTTGTTGCATATGTACACGAACCCGTCCGGGCCGATCGCCGCGCCGTTCGGGCCGGCTCCGAGCGGGTCGCCCCATTCGGTCACGGTGGTCCTGGTGCCGTCGGGCGCGACCCGCGTGAGCCTGGCGGCGCGGATCTCGACCACGAGGATCGACCCGTCGTTCATCGCGACGGGACCTTCGGGAAACCAGAGACCCTCCGCGAGCGTTCGAACAGTCGGGCTCACGACCCGATCGTAGGTGATCGGTCGTCCCGCAGATCGGGAGAGGAATTCATTGACAATCGAACATATGTTCGATAGAATTGAACCATGTTCGCAGACATCGTCGAGGAACTGATGGGGCTCGACGATGCCCAGGTGACCGAACGGTTCCGCGAACTGGAGTTGCGTCGCCGTCGTGACGAAGCCGAGCTGTTGGCGTTGGTCGCCGTTGCCGACGCCCGCGGCGTGTACGCGGCAGATGGTCATCTCACGGTGAAGGGCTGGCTCCGAGCGAACGGCAACTGGTCGCCGGCCGAGGTCAACTCGACTCGTCGCAAGGCCCGCCTGGTCAACGACCACCCCAGCGTCGGTGACGCCCTGCTCGATGGTCACATCGGTGTCGCCCAAGTGGCCGAGTTGGCGCGGGTGCGGGCGAACCCGCGCTGTGGCGACGAGTTGGGAGGCGTGATCGATCAGCTGGTGGATCACGCCGAGCAGTTGCCGTACGGCGCGTTCTGCAAGGTGGTGACGCGGTGGGAGAACCTGGCCGATGCCGACGGCGCCCATCGTGACGCCGAGGTCACGAACGAGCGGCGGACGGCGTCGATTCACCCGGTCGACAGCGGTGTGGAACTGCGGGCATCGGGTGGTGATGCGATCTCAACGGGCTGGTTGACGAAGATCTTCGATCAGTACGTCGAAGACGAATACCGAGCCGACGTCACAGCCCGCGACGAACAGTACGGCCCGCACGCGGCGACCTCGCTGCTACCGCGCACCGATGCACAACGCCGGTTCGACGCACTCGTGACGATCTTTCGGACGGCGGGGGCGATGCCGGCCGGCGCGAAGGCGCCGGAGTTGGTGTTGAACCTGGTCGTGTCGCAGGAGCGCTTCGAACACGAACTCGCCAGGTACGGCCTGATCGATGCCGATCGCGAAACCGATCCTGCTGCGTGCGACGGCTTGCTCCGTCAGTACTGCGAGACCGAGAACGGGGTGCCGGTCAACGGTCACGACATCATCCGGGCGGCGCTCACCGGCTACATCCGCCGGGTGGTGATCGATGGTCAGGGTGTGGTCACCGACTTCGGTCGGAAGCGACGCTTGTTCAACGGTGCCGCCCGAGAGGCTCTCAAGCTGATGATCGACGGTTGTGAGCACGTCGGTTGCCCGGTGCGCCCGACGAGTTGTCAGATCGATCACATCGAAGAATGGGTCCGCGACGGTGGTGTCACCGATCTTCGCAACGGTGCGCTCAAGTGCAACGGTCAGAACCGGGCCAAACATCGCCTGGGGATCACCGAAGAACGCGATGCCAACGGAACCCTCGTGCAATACCGGGCCGACGGCACACCGATCCTCCCCGTCGGGCGACGACTACGACGACCAGTCCGGTACCGAAGTCGACACCGGACCAGACTGCGATTCGTTCCGGACCTGAGCCCGCCACCACCGTCACATTCAGAGCTGATCGCCGCCGGCTGGCCGGTCGCCCGTCTGTGCCTGATTGCCTGATCCCAGTTCGACCAGCCAGTCGCGCAGGAGCCGGGTCACGGCATCGGGTTGTTCGACGGTGAGCATGTGACCCGAGTGCTCGACCACCTCGAGACGAGCGCCGGCGACCGCGGCCGTGATCTTCTCGTGCTGCGCGACCGGGCTCCATTCGTCCTGGCGACCCACGATCACGAGCGTGGGTACGGTGATCGTGGCCAGCAGTGGGGTGGCGTCGGGGCGGCCGAGCAATGCGCGGATCTGTCGGGTGTGCACCTCGGGTGTCGCCCGCATGACCATCGCCGTCAACGGCGTCATGAACTCCGGATCGTCACGGCGGTCCGGATGGACCATCGGTGGCAGCCATGCCTCGGCGAGTTCCTCCATTCCCTGCTGGGCCGACACGTCGAGCAGCACTTGCCGGCTGGCGGCCTCGTTCGGTCCGGCCGGATGAGCACCGGTGTCGAGGACGACCAGCGACCGGACGCGCTCAGGAGCGAGGCGCCACACCTCGAACGCGACGCGGCCGCCCATCGAATGGCCGACGACGTCGAGCCGACGTCCCGACGCATCAGGCCCGACCATCGCGAGCGCGGCGCGGGCCATCTCGGTGAGATCGTCGAGTTGCGAGAAGTCGGGGATGGTGACGTCGGCGATGTCGGCGAGCGCGTCGGCCTGCGCCTGCCAGATGGTGTGATCGCACAGCAGGCCCGGCAGCAGCAGCACGGCGGCGCGCGTGGCGTCCATCGGTGCTATCCGGCGAACGCGGTCGCCAACGCGGACGCCGCGTCGGCGACCGCCTGCTTGGCGACGTCGACCGCGCCGCCCATCGTGAAGAACGCGTGGATGGTGCCGTCGTAGCACGAGTACGCCACCGGCACGCCGCTCGCCCGCAACACCGCCGCGTATGCCCGCCCCTGGTCGACGAACGGGTCGTGGCTCGCGGCGAGGATCGTCGCCGGCGCGAGCCCGCTGTGATCATCGGCGTGGATCGGTGAGGCCCGCGGGTTCGTGAGGTCGTCCCCGGCGTGCGCGGCATGCATCGACGCGATCATCGGCAGGTTGACGAACGCGTCGATCGTCACCATGCTCTCGGACCGGTTCGCTCCGTCGATGTCGGGATACACGAGCAGTTGGTGGACCGGCTGGGGAAGCCCGAGGCGCTTCGCGTCGAGGCACACCGCGGTGGCGAGATAGCCACCGGCACTGTCGCCGCCGACCGCGATCCGTGACGCGTCACCGCCGATCTCGTCAGCGTGCTCGAGGCACCATTGGTACACGGCGACCGCATCGTCGAGTGGTTGGGGGAACGGGTGCTCGGGCGCCAGCCGGTAGTCGACGTTGACCACGACGCAATCGGCACCGGCGGCGAGCGCGGTGCACAACGGCTGGAACTCGTCGGCGCCGAGCAACATCAGCCCGCCACCGTGGAAGTAGACGAGCACGGGCAACGGCGAGTCCGATCGACGAGGCTTGTTGACGATGCAGGGGACGTCTCCGTTCGGCCCCGGGATCAGTCGCTCCGCGATCAACGCCATCTCGACCGCCGGAGGGCACAGCGCCCGATGACCGCCGCTCGCACCGGCGCGGACCTCGTCGAGCGACGGCGGTTCGTCCGGTTGCGGCTGGGCAGCCATCGCGTCGAGCACCGCGCGGATCTGCGGATCGAGTTCGGTCATGGTCGGACCACCTGTCGTGTCGGATCTGGACTCTGCATCAGTCGGCGAGCCCCAGGCCCCATCCGCCGTCGATGACGATCTGCTGACCCGTCACGTAGGCGGACGCGGGCGAGGCGAGGAACAGTGCGAGGCCCTTGATGTCGTCGGGGAACCCGACCCGGTGCATCGGGATGTCCTTCGCCATCGCTTCCTGGGCGGCGGGGTCCTTGGCGTGACCACCGCCGATGTTGGTGACGAAGAAGCCCGGCGCGATCGCGTTCACGGTGATGCCGTAGGCGGCGAGCTCGAGCGCGACGTTGCGGGTCAGGTGCGCGCAACCGGCCTTCGCGGCCATGTACGCCGCTCCGATCACCGGTTCGGTCTTGATCGCCGCCAGCGACGTGGTGACGATGATCCGGCCGGATCGCTGGGGTCGCAGGTGTCGCGTCGCCGACCTGATCGTCGCGAACACGCCGTTGAGGTTGACGTCGATCACCCGGTTCCACCGCTCGTCGGTGTACGACTCGAGCGCACCGTCGTCGTTGCGCGGCCGCTCGGCTCCGGCCCACCCGCTGACGAAGCCGGGACCCGAGTCGATGCCCGCGTTGGCGAAGGCGACGTCGAGCCGGCCGTGCGCCGCGACCGCGGCGTCGAACGCGGCATCGAGGCGGGCGTGATCGGTCACGTCGACGACCTCGCCGCGAACGTCGTGGCCCGCACCGACGAGACGAGCGACCTCGGACTCGATGGCCTTGCCGTCGACATCGAGGATCGTCACCGCCGCGCCGTTCTCCGCCAGCGCCTCGGCGAACGCCAGTCCCAGGCCGCTCGCGCCACCGGTGACGACGACGCCGTACCCCTCGACGCTGAACAGCTCGGAACTCGTCATCGACTCAGGCCGGTGGCGCAGCGTCGACGAGGTCGAGCAGCACCCACTGCTTGCCCTCGCTCGGCCCGATCAGCTCCTGGCCCGCGGCCCGCCACATGCCGGGCCCTGACGTGACGTGCTGGGTACCGGCGTGCACATCGCGGACGATGCGCTCGATCGGGCTCGATTTGCGAAGGGCGGTGGTGCCGCCCGAGAGGTAGACGAAGTTGGCGACATCGGCGAGCGCGTTCGTGATGTTCCCCAGCGCGATGCGCACGAGGGTGTCCTGGCGCACAGAGACCGCCTGTCCTGCGTCGACCGACGCTTCGACGTCGGCCCATGACTCGCGCACCAAGGCGACCGCGGCCCGGAAGCGCGCCTCGGTCTTGGCGAAGTCGGTCCGGAACGCATCGGAGTCGGCCAACGATCCGGGTCGTCCCCGCTTGGTCCGCACGAGCTCGGTCAGCTCGTCGAGCAGACGCCTTCCCACCCCCGACGCCCAGCCGGAGTGGCACACGACGGCGAGGCCGATGATCCCGAGCCGGTAGAGCGAACCGCCGTGCAGCGGCTCGCGGGTGAACGCGAAGTGGCAGTAGTCCTCGGGGACGAAGACGTCGGTGAGCGTGTAGTCGATGCTCCCCGTCCCGCGGAGCCCCATGACGTCCCAGCTGTCGAGGGCCAGCTCGGCCTTGTCGACCGGCACCACGAAGATGCGCGGTTCGCCGGTCTCCTGGATGATGCCGAGTGTGTGGATGTGGTCGCCGTGCCGCAGGCCGGAGGCGAAGCTCCACGAACCGCTGAGGAGGTAGCCGCCGTCCACGGTCGTGGCGGTGCCGGGGGCCGTCCCCTGGCCGGCGATCACCGGGCTGCGCCCTTCCCCGAACAGTTCCTTGACCGCGGTCTCGCCGAGGTACGACCCCGCCACCCCGATCGACAGCGACCCGGCCATCTGCACCCACCCGGCGGACGGGTCGCCGTAGGACGTGAGCGCGAGCACCTCGAGCGAGTCGAGTGGCCCGAGCTCGAACCCGCCGAGCTCCTCCGGGACCCACATCTTGAACAGCCCGGCCTCGTCGTACGCGGCCACGACCTCGGGCGCCAGCTTGCAGTTGGCGTCGGCGTACGCGGCGTGTTCGTCGAGGAGTGGGATCAGCGCCTTGGCCCGCTCGGCGAGCGGCGTGCCCGCAGTCAATGTCGTTTCCATGTTCGCTCCTTGTTGGTCGGCTCCACCCCCGGAGCGCCCGACTGTCGGACAAATGTCCACGCGAAGTCGTCGGGCGAAGTCTTCCCGAGACGTACTGCAGTGTCAACGGGCCGGATGACCGGCCCACGTGATCGCGGGGTGATCGGTACCGACGTACCGATCACCCCGGGTTTTCAAACGGTGGTCCTGGCCGTCGGCGGCGTCACGTCGACATCGACGTGCTTCGGCACCGTCGGGTTCCAGAGCAGACCGAGGAACACGCCGTAGATGAGGTGCCAGACGAGGATCCCGAACGGCAGCTTCCATCCGTCCGGACCGTCGAAGAGGAACAGCCCGTAGCCCTGCTTGGGGACGTACGCGTACGGCACGAGCACGCCGATGCTGATGATCGACATGACGACGGCGTACGAGATGCCGTTGAGGACGTTGTTCTTGAAGAATCGGGCCACGTCCTCGCGGTACATGATCCCCCAGAGGATCGCGAACACGATCCCGTTCACGAAGTGCAGCGAGTGCCCGACGAAGAACGCGTTGCTCGACACGCCGAACGCTTGGTCGACCGTCGCGCCGTTGACCCCGTTGGCGATCGTCGTGCCGAGGATGCCGTTGTAGAGCGGCCACGGGAGCACCGGGAGCCCGAACGCAGGGAACACGTACCCGAAGTACGTGCCGAGCTGCGTGGCGACGACGCCGACGATCGCCAGACTCAGGATCGGTTTGTTCTCGACCCAGTCCTGCCATCGAGCAGACGGCTGTCCGGGATGTGCATATGACATGTGAACCCCCATTCACCTGGACACGTTGTCCATTGAGTGGACAACGTACCACCTGGCGGACAGGCGCTCGGGAACCGGACCGGTTCGGTTCGTCAGTCGGTCGGCGACACCGGAGGCGGCTGGTAGTCGGTGTTGCGGTCGATGTTCATGTAGATGTCGTTGCCGATCGGATCGACGATCTCCTCGGCGAGTTGACCGAGCAGGCCGGCACAGCGCGCCAGGATCGCGAACCCGCGGGTGACGCCGAGCGGGAGGTCGATGTCGGCGAGCACCGCGCCACACACGCCCGCGCCGTTGAGCGGCAACGTGCGACCGAGGACGGCGGGGTGCACCCGCCCGATCGCCTCGAACAACGCGAGGTGCGGACCGAACACGTCGTGCTCACGGGCCAGCCTGAACAGCACCGGAGTGCGCGGATCGCCCTGCTTGTGCACCGGGTGTCCCAGGCCGGGGACGAACCGGCCGGCCGCTTTCGTGTCGGCGACCACCGCCACCGCGACGTCGTCCCAGCCCGCGTCGTCGGCGGGCAGCGCGTCGAGCCCGGCGAGCACGTCGTGGAGGAAGTTGGCCGAGTTCTCGGTGACGCCGAGGAAGCGCGAACCCCCGCCGAGCAGACCGGCGGCGATCGCCCCTTGGAGCGAATCGGGTGCGCTCAGGTACGTGACGCGGGCGGCGATCGCCGTGGGAGTGAACCCGTGATCGGCGAGCGCGACCAGCACCGCCTCGAACAGGACCCGTTGGCCCTCGGTCGGTCGACGCTTCGCCACCATCCAGTACGCCAACTCGCCAAAGGTGACCTTGCCCAGCAGGTCGGCGCCCAGGTCGTGTCCGAGGAGCCAGATGTGGTCGGCGTCGGAGGCCCCGAGCCCCGTGCGATAGGTCGGCATGCCGGTTGGTGTGCCGGTCATCGACGTCTCCTGTGCGAATCGGTCACGGCTGCGACAACCAGTCACGAATCTCGTCGGAGTGCTCGCCCAGTTCCGGTGGCGCCGACGTGTACCGGATCTCGGCACCACTGAACGTGATCGGGTGACGGACCACGTCGACCTCACGATCGCCGGATCCGACCGTGACGCGAGGCTGGAGACCGAGGCGCTCGGCGAGCTCGACCCCTTCGGCGATGGAGTTCACCGGACCACAGGGCACGCCGACCTTGTTGAGCGCGACGAACAGATCGTCGGCACTCCATGTGGCGAGGCGCTCGATGAGGAGGGGATGGAGCTCGGCCCGGTTCGCCGTGCGATCGGCGTTGAGTCGGAAGCGTGCGTCGTCGGCCAGTTCGGGAACGTCCAACACCTCGCACAACGACCGGAACTGACGGTCGTTCGCCGCGGTGATGATGATGTCGCGGTCCTTGGTGGGCATCGTCTGGTACGGGTAGACGCTGGGGTGTTCGTTCCCCATCCGGTGCGGCACCACGCCGCCGGCCACGAACGCCCCCGTCTGGTTGACGAGCCCCGACATCGCCGACGACAGGAGGTTCACCTCGACGTGCTGGCCCTCGCCGGTCTCGCGCCGTTGATTGAGCGCCGCCAGCACGCCGATCGTGCCGTGCAGCCCGGTCATCACGTCGAACACCGAGATGCCGGCGCGGAAGGCGGGGCCGTCCTCGGCCCCCGTCAGACTCATCAACCCGGACACCGCTTGGACGACGAGGTCGTAGCCCGGCAGCCAACTGCCCTCGGCGGTGCCGAACCCACTGATCGAGAGATAGATCAGCGACTCGTTGACCGCCCGCGCCGACTCGTAGTCCAACCCGAACTTCACGAGCGCGCCCGGTTTGAAGTTCTCGAGCACGATGTCGGACCGGCGGAACAACTCGTGGACGAGGGCGACGTCGGCCGGATCCCGGAAATCGAGCACGATCGAGCGCTTGTTACGATTGATCGACATGAAGTACGTGGACACGCCGTCCTTCTCGGGAGGCATCCACGTGCGGGTGTCGTCGCCGTCGGCGCTCTCGACCTTGATCACGGTCGCGCCCAGGTCGGCGAGCAGCATCGAGCAGTACGGGCCGGCGAGCACGCGGGACAGGTCGGCGACGATCAGGCCGTCGAGTGGACCGCGTCGCGATTCGGGCGGCGAGTCGTCCGGTGATGCTTGCGGCGTGCTGGAGGGTCGGTCGGTCATCGAGGGGTCACTTTCAGGTACTGGGCGGGCACCGGGTTGGCGGGGACCGTCGTGCTGAACGACGGCCGGCGGACTCGTGCCGATGGCGGCAACGGCGAATTCGTCGAGGCGCTCGCCCGCGGGCTCGACGTGATCACGTGTTTCGGGCCGACGTCGCTCGAGCTGAGCGTCAGCGACGTCGCCAGTCGCACCGGTCTCGCCCGCCCCACGGCCCGCCGGCTGCTGCTGACGTTGGAACAACTCGGGTACGTGCGCTCCGTCGGCGGCTCGTTCTCGTTGACCACCCGGGTGCTCCGGCTGGGCACCGCCGGCATCGCCGCGCAGGGGATCTGGGACGTCGCGCGGCCACACCTCGTCACCCTCGTCGGCCACACGGGCGAGTCGAGTTCGATGTCGCAGCTCGACGGCAGCGACATCGTGTACACCGCTCGTGTGCCGGTGCCGAAGATCATCGCGCTCGCCGTTTCGATCGGCACGTTGTTCCCGGCCGTGGCCACGTCGATGGGTCGTGTCCTGCTCGCCGATCTGGATCGCGACGACCTCGAGGAGGTGCTGGCGGTGCCGTCACGGTCGGGCGTCATCCCGCGCGTCACGCTGGCGCGGGCCGAACTCGACGACGACCTGGCCGAGATCCGCGAACGCGGGTGGGCGCTGTCGGACGAGATGCTGTCGCTCGGCATCCGGTCGATCGCGGCGCCGGTCTGCAACCGTGACGGTCGGACCGTGGCGGCGATGAACGTCACCGTGCACGCGGCCGAAACCTCGATCGACACGCTCACCGGTGACTACCTTCCCTTTCTGCTGTCGACCGCTCGGGCCGTGACCGAGGAGTGGTCGAACCTGTCACGTCTCCCGGTTGCCACTCCGGCCGGAGCCGTCGCCGACCGCAAGAACTAGCGGTACGGGTTGTTGCCGGTGTGGTCGCCCGCCAGCCACCGTTCGAGTGTCTCGTGAGCGTCGGCGCGCCGCAGCTTGTTGAGCTCCTCGGCTTCCGGAACGTCGACGGTGAACTCGAGGAGCATCCCGTTCGGATCCTCGGTGTAGAGCGAGCGGCAGTAGCCGTGCTCGAGCACGTACGTTCCCTCGGGCTTCCACCCCGCCTCCTCGAGTCGCTTGGCGATGGCGGCCTGGCCCTCCGCGTCGACCTTCATGGCGATGTGGCGGAACGGCGACGGGGTGAGATCCGGATCGAAGAGATCCTGGTCGGCCTTGTTCGCGAACTGGAAGAACGCCAGGGCGCTGCCATCGGCGAGGCCGAAGAACGTGTGGCAGTAGACGCGTTCCGCGCCGAACAATTCGTCGGCCTCGGCCCAGGTGGCGAGCAGCGGGAACCCGAGAATGTCCTCGTAGAAGGCCCGCGTGGCCGCCTGGTCCTTGGTGACATAGGCGGTGTGGTGAAGGCGGAGCGCAGCCGGCCGCGGTGGGGTATTGGTCGTGGTGCTGCCGGTGGTCGTGGTGTCGGTCGTTGTCATCGAATCCCTCGTTCCTCGTCGTCGATCGGTCGCTGCCCGTGCAGCGGACATCTCGCCGCTGTGCGTACGCTACTGATCTTGTCATGACCATTCAACTCGACCCGCAACGCATACGGAAGGCGAACCGTCGATGACCGAGCGAACGATCAGGTGCACCCACACCGGGAGCCTGCCGCGCCCCGACCGGCTCGTCACGACGATGTGGGCGGCGGCCGACGGTGTACCGGTCGACGCCGAAGCGCTCGAGGCGCAGATCGACGACGCGGTGCGCGAGGTGGTGCGGCGCCAGATCGACGCCGGCATCTCGGTGGTCAACGACGGCGAGATGTCGAAGCCGTCGTACGCCACCTACGTGCAACACCGGCTGGCCGGATTCGAAGGGGAGTCGGTGCAGAGTTACCACTTCGCCGACCTCGTCGACTTCCCACGCAGCGCCGAGTTGGTGGCGAGCAACCCCGGCCGTCGCAAGCGCTCCGCGCCGGCGTGCACCGGGCCGATCTCCGTGGCCGATCCGCAGCCGGCGATCGACGACATGGACCGCCTGGTCGCGGCGGCCGACGGCCATCCGATCTTCTCCAGTGCCGCGTCGCCCGGGGTGGTGTCGCTGTTCTTCGGCAACGAGCACTACCCGGACCACGAGTCGTACGTGTTCGCCATCGCCGAGGCGATGCGGGTGGAATACGAGGCGATCGCTGCCGCGGGCGCGACCGTCCAGCTGGACTGTCCCGACCTCGCGATGGGCCGGCACTCTGCGTACGCCGCGATGGACGACGACGAGTTCCGGCGCACGATCGCCATCAACATCGAGGCGCTCAACCACGCGGTCCGCAACATCCCGACCGAGCAGCTGCGGATGCACCTCTGCTGGGGCAACTATCCCGGTCCGCACCACTGCGACATCTCGATCGCCGCCATCGCCGATCTCGTGTGGAAGGCGAAGCCCGCCACGGTCCTGTTCGAAGGCGCCAACCCGCGCCACGCGCACGAATGGGCGGTCCTGGCCGAGATCGGCGTGCCCGACGACAAGATCATCTGCCCCGGTGTCATCGAGCCGCAGTCGAACTACATCGAGCACCCGGAAGTCGTCGCGCAGCGCATCGAGCGGTGGGCGACCGTCGTCGATCCCGAACGCCTGATGGTCGGCGTCGACTGCGGGTTCTCGGTCCACGTCGGCATGCAGGGCATCGACCCTGACGTCGCATTCGCCAAGCTCGCCTCGCTGGCCCAGGGCTGCGAGATCGCGTCCGCCCGCATCTTCGCCTGAGATCCGCGGCGGCGTCAGCTCACGTCGGGGCCGGTCGAGCGAACCTGCTCGACGTTCCCGAGCGCGGCGCGCAACTCGCTCAACCACTCGTCGGCGTTCTTGCCGACGAGGCGAACGCACCACGCCAGTGCGTCGGCACGCGAGCGAGCGATGTTGGCCTCGATCAACGTGTCGAGCACCCGCCGCTCGGGCTGGCGGAGCCGGGTCATCACTGGCGCTGCGACATTGGTGAACAGCTCCGTTCGGTCGCCGCACGCCACCGCCCAGGAAACCTTGCGTTCGAAGCGATGCTCGGCTTCGCGGGCGATCGCCATCCTGCGCTCGCGGGTGTCGTCGCGGAAGGCGGCGATCCGTCCGATCGTGACCTCGCTGACGTCGATGTCGGATGGATCGCCGGACATCGTCGGCGTGTCGATCGTGATCGTGACGGTGATCTCATCGCGGTCGACCTCGATCGACGGCGGAGTCGCGGTCCACTCGGCGGGAAGTCGGCCGGCAAACCACGAGGTGATGGAAGTGGTGTCCGAGGCGGGTGTCATGGGCCAACAATACGTCGTTGATTACAAGATTACAATCCTTGCGATGAGCCAACGATCCACCCCTCGGTCGCTTCGCTCATCGCTCGGGTCTGGCCTGTCGTTGCGGTGAGCCAACGGCCCACCCCTCGGTCGCTTCGCTCATCGCAAGGTGGTGTGCCAAGTTCCGGCGGGTGCGGGTTGGGGGCGCGGCTCGGCCGCGACAGAATCGGCAGCCCCCCATGTCGACCGTCACCCTCCGGCCGTGGCAGCGCGCGGCCTTCGACCGGTACCGCAGCTCACCCGCGCCCGACTTCCTCGCCGTCGCCACGCCCGGCGCCGGCAAGACCACGTTCGCGCTCGCCTGCGCCCGGTCGACCCTCGCCGACTGGGCCGACGACGGCGCCGCCGTTGGTCGCCGGCTCGTCGTCGTGGCGCCCACCAGCCACCTCAAGGTGCAGTGGTCGCTCGCCGCTCACCGGCTCGGTCTCCAACTCGACCCCGACTGGGCGCCCGGTCAGGGCCTGGCGCGCGATGTCCACGGCCTGGTGACCACCTACCAGCAGGTCGCCAGCGCCGCCGCCGCCAACTCGCTGCGCGGCCTGGCCGCCGACGGCATGGTGATCCTCGACGAGATCCACCACGCCGGGCACGAGCGGGCGTGGGGCGACGGTGTGTTCCAGGCCTTCGAACTCGCAGCGAAGCGACTGTCGCTGTCGGGCACGCCGTTCCGCAGCGACAGCGCGAAGATCCCGTTCGTCCGCTACGAGGTCAACGCCGAAGGCGACCTCGCCCACGCCGACTACACCTACGGCTACGCCGACGCCCTCCGCGACGGTGGGGTCGTGCGTCCCGTGTACTTCCCTCGCGTCGACGGACAGATGGAGTGGAGCACGCCGTCGGGCGACGTGCTGCGGGCCACGTTCGGCGACGCGCTCGCCCGCGACCAGGTGTCGGCACGACTCCGCACGGCGCTCAGCCTCGATGGCGACTGGTTGCCGACGGTGCTCGGTCAGGCCCACGAGCGTCTCCGGGCGGTGCGCCAACAGCAGCCGGACGCCGGTGGCCTGGTGATCGCCACCGACCAGGATCACGCGCAGGGGATCGTCCGCTTGCTCCGCAACCGGTTCGCCATCGTCGCCGACGTGGTCGTCAGCGACGACCCGGGCGCGTCGAGGAAGATCGCCGAGTTCGCGGTGAACGACCGGCCATGGTTGGTGGCGGTGCGGATGGTGTCGGAGGGCGTCGACATCCCGCGGCTGCGCGTGGGCGTCTATGCCACGACGACATCGACGGAGCTGTTCTTCCGCCAGGCGGTCGGCCGCTTCGTGCGTTGGCAGGCCGGCCGGGCGAGCCAGAAGGCGTTCGTGTACATCCCCGACGATCCGCGCCTGCGGGTGCACGCGTTCCAGATCGCCGAGGCGCGACGTCATGTGCTGCGTCCGCCCGCGGAGAACGACGATGAGTTCGCGGCGGGTGAGCTCGACGCGTTCGGTGAGCGCGGATGACCTCTACGAGCAGATGTCGTTGTTCAGCGTGGTGTCGTCGACCGCTACCGGCATCACCGTCCACGCCGTCACCGAGGATGGCCTGCAGTTCTTCGACGACGAACCTGATCCGCCGGACCCGGTGTTCTCCGCTGATCCGGCGCTGGCGGTCGACCTGCCCGAGGTGGCCACCGAGGCCGGCCGCGTTCCGTGGAGTTCGCTCAGCGTGGCCGAGCAGAAGGACGATCTGCGCACCCGCAACGCCGATGTCGCCAAACGACTGGTCGACCTCACCGGCTGGGGTCACGCCCGGGTGCAGGGCGAGATGAACCGGCTCGCCGGCGTCCGTTCGGTCACCACCGCCACGATCGATCAGCTCGAACGTCGCCTCCGCTACAGCGAGAGTTGGCTCCGCCGCCTGCGCGGCAGCTGACGATCCCAGTCTTCGAACCGTCGCTCTGGCGATCGCGCCGCCGTCCCGTCAGACTGAGGACATGACGCAGAGCATCACGCCGACAGAGGAACAACGCCAGTTCCGGGCGGTCATCCGGCAGTTCGCCACCGACAAGATCGCCCCGCTGGCGGCCGAGGCCGACCGGCTCGGTGAGTACTCATGGCCCGCGTTCGAGGCGCTGCGAGCGATGGAGTTGACCGCGCTGTCGTATCCCGAGCAGTACGGCGGTTCCGGCGCGTCACTCGTCGACCAGGCGATCGCCACGGAGGAGTTGGCGCGGGTCGATGCTTCGACGAGCCTCATGTTCCTGATCTCGAAGCTCGGGATGCTGCCCGTGTTGAACTTCGGGTCGGAGGAGGTCAAGCAGGCGTACGTGCCCCGGATCGCGGCGGGCGAGATCCAGGCGAGCTACGCGCTGTCGGAGGCGGACGCCGGCAGCGATGTGGCGTCGATGACCACCCGGGCGATCCGGGACGGCGACGACTGGATCATCACCGGATCCAAGACGTGGATCACCAACGCCAGCGTGTCCGACGTGTACACGGTGTTCGCCCGCACGTCCGACGACCGGCACACCGGCATCACGGCGTTCGTCGTCGAAGCCGGATGGGGTGTGGAGGTCGACAAGCTCGAGCACAAGCTCGGCATCCGCTCGTCGCCGACCGGCGTGATCCGACTCGACGGGGTGCGAGTCCCCGACACCCATCGTCTCGGTGACGTCGGCGCGGGGTTCAAGGTGGCCATGCACACACTCGATCGCAGCCGCCCCACCATCGGCGCGCAGGCCGTCGGTATCGCCCAGGGCGCACTGGACTACGCCGTCGACTACATGAAGGAACGCAAGACGTTCGGCCGGCCGCTCGCCGACAACCAGGGACTGCAGTGGATGGCCGCCGACTGTGCGATGCGCATCGAGGCCGCACGCGCGCTCGTGTACCGGGCGTGCTCGATGGTCGACGAGGGCGACCCTGACGGCGAGCTGTCGATGGCCGGCGCGATGGCGAAGTGCTTCGCCTCCGATGTGGCCATGCAGGTGACCACCGACGCCGTGCAATTCCTCGGTGGATACGGCTACACGAACGAGTTCCCGGTCGAGCGGATGATGCGCGACGCCAAGATCACCCAGATCTACGAGGGCACCAATCAGATCCAACGGATGGTGATCGCCAAGCAGTTGTTCGGCTGACGCTCTGACCTGGGCAAACGCGCCACGCCTTCGAAAACATTCAAGTTCTTGTCAAGGTCGAGGGTTTGGAGGCCGATGACATCTCCGTGCATCGATTCGCCCGGTCCGTGCTGTCCGCCGTCGCCGCCGTCACCATCACCGTCACCGTCGTGACGCTGGTGGCCGAGCCGGGCGCCGCGTTCGCCGCTCCGAGCGCCGGGCCGACGACGGCGTACACCGTGACGAACGGTGACAGCCTGGTCGGCATCGCCAACTCCTTCGGCATCAAGGTGTCGGTCCTGCTGCAGGCGAACGATCTGACGCTGGCCAGCGTGATCCAGCCCGGCGACGTGCTGACGGTGCCCGCGGCGGCACCCACTGCTTCCCCCGGTGCGGCGACGAACGGGTCCGGCCCGGTGGCCACCACCGCCTACCAGGTGCACTCGGGTGAGGCGCTCGCCGGGATCGCCCGGGCCAACGGCGTGACGCTCGGCGCGCTCATGAAGGCGAACGGCCTGTCGAGCACGAGCGTCATCCATCCGGGCCAGACGATCCAGCTTGCCGCCGCCGACCCGGCCCATCCCGAGCGTCGCCGCGCCCAAGCCCACGAGTGCGCCGGCGACGGGCATCCCCACGCCGGCCCCCGTCGCTCCGGCGAGCACGGCCACCGTCAGCACGTCGCCGGGCGGCAAGGTCGATGCGGTGCTCACCTACGCCCGCCAGCAGGTCGGCGTGCCGTACCGGTTCTTCGCCGCCGGCCCTGACGCCTTCGACTGCTCCGGGCTCGTCGTCGCGTCGTACCGCCAGGTCGGCATCAACCTGCCGCACTAGAGCCTCGCCCTCGGCAAGGTCGGCATCGCCGTCGACTGGACGACCGAGCTGATCCGGCCTGGCGACCTCGTCCTCACGGCGATCGACGGCCACCCCCACCGTCATCAGCCACGTCGGCATCGCCATCGACGACACGACCTGGATCCAGGCCGTCGGTGCCGGTCGAACCGTCTCGATCGGCCGGATGCCGGTCGACACGAAGATCCTCACCGTCCGTCGGGTCGTGTGATCACCAGATCCCACGCACCCCTCCGCGGGTGACATGAATCGTGGACGATCGTCGGCTGTGCGATCGTGGGACGATGACGACACCGGATGACGCGCTGGTCGAGGCGATCGGCAAGGCCTCGGAGGCGCTCGAGTACGTCGAGCGCGCCCGGGGGCACCTGTACGCGTTCCATCAGTTGATGGGACACGCCGACCTCGAGTTCGGCACGGCCGCCGACCTGCTCGAACAGTGCGGGCAGCCGGTCGACGCCGACGCGATACGCGACGAGATCGTCGGACGCAACGTGCTCGACGGCCGCTGGACGTTCCAGGTCGTGGAGGAGTTCGACGACCTCTACTACCGGTCGGCGGTCGACGCGGTCCGCGCACTCGAACGCGACCACCTCGACGGCCGAGCGTCACGTGTACGAGTCGCGGATGAAGGAGCAGCGGCGCACGAAGGGGCGGGTCGGTCACGAGAGCCGGCCACCTGCCGCGAGCGCGCCCGTGGTCGACCTCGATCCCGACCGCTGACGATCCGCCGGACGACGACCGGAACGGTCTCAGCCACCGTCGGCGTGGACGACGACAGTCTGCTCGTCGACGAACTCGACGGTCGCCGAGGCGAGATCGAGGCTGGAGCAGATCCACACCTGGGCGGCCCCGAAATCGGGGAACTGCTGCGTGCAACCGGCACCGGCCGCATCGATGCTCGCGCCGACGGCCGGAGCGACGACGATCACCTGTCCACCCGACCACGCCGACGCGTAGAACCCTGTCCCCGCGGGGGCGCAGCTGTCGGGCACGACCACGCTGTCGATCTGCGTGCAGACCTGGCCGTCCGGGTCCTCGAAAATCTCGACGATCGGGTCGGGGTTCACCGTCATCGTGCCCGGACCCAACGCGAGCGCCGGGAGCAGCGTCGAGCCGATCGCCGTGTCCAACGGGACGGTGGTCGACGGCGTGGTCGTCACGGGGGCCGTCGTCACCGGGGCCGTCGTCGGGGGACCGGACGGTGCCACCGCGGTCCGATCCGACAACTGGGTCCACGCCAACGCCGCCCCGACCAGCACCACGAGGCTGGCCGCGCGCACCATCCAGGTGTTGCGCCGCCGTCGGATCTCCTGGGCCCGCTCGGCGACGATCGCGAACTCGTGGAGTCCGGGCGTCGGTGGGTCTGGATCGTGCAGTTCGTCGAACATCGGGGGTCGTCTCGTCACTCGTCGCGTCAGTCCTCGAACGCCCATTGTGGTCCGAGCTCGACCCGCAGCCGATCGAGGCCGCGGGCGGCTGTGCTCTTCACCGTGCCCACCGTGCAACCCATCGCGCTGGCGGTCTCGGCCTCGGGCAGATCGGCGAGGTACCGCAGCGCCACGGCCTCGCGCTGCCGGCGGGGCAATGCCGACATCGCCACCGCGAGGTCGCGGCGACGTGCGGCGAGGTCGTAGCGGTCGGCGGACGCGGTTGTCGTCGCGAGCGGTGCCAGCCGGTCAGCGCGCCGGGCCGATCGCGTCCGATCGAGCGCGAGGTTCACCGAGACCCGAGCCACCCAGGCCGGCGCGTAGTCGTGCATTCTCCTCCATCTCACCAGCGCTCGTGCGAGCGCTTCCTGCGAACAGTCCTCCGCCTCGGCGCGGTTGCCGAGGATGCCGTACGCCGCCCGATACGCGACGCCGTACAGCTCGTCGAATCGTCCGGCGAAGTCGTCGTCCACCACCCCCTGGAAACGCCCGAGCACCGCGAAAGGTTGCCTCATCACGAACGATTCGGCCAGGAAATTTCGGCAGGCAACCTTTCGGGTCGGTCGTTCGTTGACGACGCATGCTCACCCGACATCCTCGACGGGAACCGACCCTGGACTCGACGCTTCTCACCGGCGCCGTGGAGTGGTGCTGGTACATCGTGGCCGCGGTGTCGTACATCACTGCCGGGATCTGGAACAAGTGGCTGCTCAACTGGCTGGTCGGACCGGTTTGGCTCGTCGCGGTGGTCTGCCTCGGACCGCCGCTGGCGACCTGGGTCCGCGGCGAGCTCGTCGGTCGGTTGATCGGTGGGCGACGATGAGTTGGGCGGCGCACCAGTTCGAGGTCTACGCCATCCAGGCCCACCTGCCGAAGAAGATGATCGGCAGGGTCAGCTTCTGGGCGATCTTCCTCGGCGACTTCACGCCGGACTTCCTCGCCAAGTTCTGGGTGTACGGCTTCACGATCAACGGTGTGCACTACGGCGCGGACGTGCCGCATCAATGGCACCGCGGGTTCCCGGGCATGGGGTTCACCCACACGCTGTTCCTCGGCATCGCGCTCACGGCGGGGTTCTGGGTGTGGCGGCACAATCGCGGATTCGCCATCGGGTTCCTCCTCGGCTACGCGGCCCACGCGCTCACCGACATCAACGACTCGGTCGGGGTGATGCTGCTGTTCCCGTGGGTCGTCAACTGGACGTCGCAGACGTGGGCGTACGCCGCCACGATCGAGGGAGGCAAGTACCTCGACGCGGCCGCGTACTACTCGAGCCTCGGCCTGGCGATGGACGTGTTCTGGCTGATCGTCGTGCTGTTCTCGTGGAGGGTGCTGACCCGCGAGCACTGGCGGACGAACGTGGTGCCGGCCGACGCCGGCGTCTGGGCGTTCCTCTCGCGCTACCTGCCAGAACGCGGCCTGCTGGCCGTCTACCGTTCGATCTTCTTCTACGGCGTGTGCCGGATGATCGCCTGGACGTCGTGGGCCCACCTCGTCGCCCGACCGATCATCGACGGCGTCGCCCGGATCGGCTATCCGTTCGACCTGTCGTGGACCGGGCCGCACTGGATACCGGCGCTGTCGCTCCGACCATGTGGACCCGTGGCTGGCCTATCCCGTGGCGATCGGCCTGTTCGCCCTGGTCTTCGTCGCCGTGTCGAAGTTGTGGGAACCGATGGGCCGCTCCGAGCAACGCCACCGCGCCGCTCGCACTCCGGCCCCGACACCCGTTGCGGTGAGCGAACCGACCGGGGGCTGGTCCTCTGGCTCATCGCAGGAGAAGGCCGGGGAGGCACGGGTCGATTGACGGGTACTTCAATATTGAAGTAAATTACGTGTGTGACGACGAATCGAGAACTCTGGGAATCCGCGGTCGAGGCCTCGCCGACGCGCGACGCCGACTTCAACACCATGTCGGGGATCGCGCTCGACGGGGTGTACGGCCCCGACGACGGCGAGTTCCCCGGTCAGTACCCGTACACGCGCGGACCGTACGCGTCGATGTACCGGTCGAAGCTCTGGACGATGCGGATGTTCGCCGGCTTCGGTACCGCCGACGACACCAACTGGCGGTTCAAGGAGATCATCAAGACGGGCGGCGACGGGCTGTCGACCGCGTTCGACATGCCCACCCTGCTCGGCCTCGATTCCGACGACCCGATGTCGCTCGGCGAGGTCGGCCGTTGCGGTGTGGCCATCGACAGCCAGGCCGACATGGAGGACCTCTACGCCGGCATCGACCTCGGCGCGACCACCACGTCGATGACGATCAACTCGCCGGCCGCGCCGATCTTCGCGATGTTCGTCGCCCAGGCAGAGAAGGCCGGGATCGAACGCAAACGCCTCGGCGGCACGCTGCAGAACGACATCTTGAAGGAGTACCAGGCGCAGAAGGAGTTCGTGTTCCCGCCGCGCCAGTCGATGCGCCTCGTGCGCGACACGATCTCGTTCACGGCTGCCGAGATGCCGCGCTGGCACTCGATCTCGATCTCCGGGTACCACATCCGCGAAGCCGGCTCGACCGCCGTCGAGGAACTCGCGTTCACGCTCGCCAACGGCTTCGCCTACGTCGAACTCGCACTGCAGGCCGGCCTGGCGGTCGACGCGTTCGCCCCGCGGCTGAGCTTCTTCTTCAATGCGCACATCGACTTCTTCGAGGAGATCTGCAAGTACCGCGCCGCCCGCCGCATCTGGGCGCGCTGGATGAAGGAACGCTACGGCGCCGAGTCGGAGCGCTCGATGCAACTGCGCTTCCACACGCAGACCGCGGGCGTGTCGCTCACCGCCCAGCAGCCGGAGGTGAACATCGTGCGCACGGCGATCGAGGCGCTCGCCGGCGTGCTCGGTGGCACGCAGAGCCTGCACACCAACTCGATGGACGAGGCGCTCGCCCTGCCCACCGAGCGGTCGGCCCGCATCGCCCTGCGCACCCAACAGGTGATCGCCCAGGAGACCAATGTCGCCCACGTGGCCGACCCGCTCGGTGGCTCGTACTACGTCGAGTCGCTCACCGATGAGATGGAACGCCAGGCCGAGGAGATCTTCGACCACCTCGACCAACTCGGCCACGGCTCGATCCTCGACGGTGTCATCACCGGGATCGACGAGAACTGGTTCCAGGGCCGCATCGCCGATTCGGCGTACGAACTGGAACGTCAGTTCAACGCCGGCCGCCGGGTCGTGGTCGGTGTGAACGGTTACACCGACGGCAACGACGACGACGCGATGGCACTGCTGCGCATCACCAACGAGGACGAGGCCCGCCAGCTCAAGCGGCTCGAGGCCGTGCGCCACGACCGCGACAGCGACGCCGTCGAACGGGCGCTCGCCACGCTGGCCGCCGAGGCGGCCGACCCCGAGGTCAACCTGATGCCCTCGCTCATCGAGGCGTCGAAGGCGTACGTCACGCTCGGCGAGATGATGGGCACGCTCGCCGGTGTCTTCGGCCGTCACGTGGAAGTGCCGACGATCTAGTGAACGACGGCCTGGGCCCCCTCGACTCGACACAGCGATGACGCTCGGACTCGATCCGATCGACGAAGCCCGACGCCACTGGGTCGACCACGGCTGGCTGGACGCCGCCGACGGCATGGCGCTCGTCACGTCGATCACGAGGGTGCAACAGCTGTTCACGAACCGGATCGAGCGCATCCTGCGGCCGATGGGGCTCACGTTCGCGCGCTACGAGGTGCTGATGCTGCTCCACTTCAGCGGCACCGGCGCGCTCCCGCTGGGCAAGATCGGCGAGCGTCTCCAGGTGCAGGCCGGCTCGGTCACCAACGCGATCGACCGCCTCGAGGCCGACGGTCTCGTCGAACGCCGACCGCACGACACCGACGGCCGCGCCACGCTCGCGGTCATCACCCCAGTGGGCCGGGCTCGCGCCCTCGCCGCGACGGACGTGTTGAACGAGCTCGTTTTCGTGCCGCTGTCGACGTCGTCGATCGACACACGCGACGCGTTCGGTGTGCTGCGGTCGATGCGCGTCGACGCCGGCGACTTCGTGCCGACAGCGACCTGACTACTCTGTAGTCCGGACGTCGCTGGGGAGCGAGTGTCGGATCGGTGTCGAGGTCGGTTTCGGGTTCGATAGCGGGGAGGGTTGCATGTCGAGGTTGCAACAGGAGACCTTCAAGATCTTCATCAGCCACAAGCTGTCCGACAAGGAGCTGGCCGAGCTCGTGGTGAAGGAGCTCGAGGCGCTCGGCGGAGGTCGGATCGATTGCTGGATGTCCGGGCAGGATCTCAGCGCCGGCGTCGACTGGAACCGGCAGACCAAGCACAACCTCGCCGAGAGTCACCTGCTCGTGCTGCTGTTCACGACCCCGGCGCTGAACTGGGACTGGTGCCTGTTCGAGGTCGGCCTCTTCACGCATTTCGAGGCCGAGGACGTGTCGTCGGTCGTCTGCCTGTACGACCCCGCCGGCCTGCCTCCCGGTCCGTTGAATCAGGTGCAGGGCGTCAGCGCCGACGTGACGAGCATGGTTCGGCTGTTCCTCGAGCCGCTGTGCACGAAGCCGTGGTGCATGTCCGACGACTGGCAGCGTGGTGCGCTGGTTCCCGACGTCGAGCCGGAACTCCTCGCGGCGGTGGCGGAACGGATCGTGGCCGCCTTCGCCGAGGCGATCGACCGATCGAGCGTCGAGCGGCGGACCAACACCTATCACTACCGACCATGCCACCGGATCGTCCTCGATCTGCCGGCCGACGGTGACCAATCCGCATGGTCGGGAATCCCGCTCGACTCGCGCGTCGTCGTGGGTGGCGACGACACGACGAGCTACACGTTGTCGCTGTTCCGCGCCCAGGAGGGTCCGGCGCCGCGCACCTGGCACGACCTGGTCGCCGAAGTCGACGGAGTCGACGCGGCGTGGCGCATCGACCTCGATCACAACTTCATGAACTGCCTCGGCCAACGGCTGTGGGCACCGTCGAACGCGGTCATCGAGGCGTGGGAGCCCGACAGCGATCGACATCGCTCCTACCACCCGGTGCTCTACGACGTCGAACGGCGGATCAAGGACCACCGGCCGGTGCGGGCGACGATCCTGCTGTCGCCGGTCGCGCACTGATTCACAGCGAGAGCGCCAGCCCCTCGCCCCCGTCGGGATACTCCGTGGCGTACCCGTAGCGGGACTGCAGGTCGCCGTTCTCCCAGAACTCGTTCAGGTCGGTGCGGTAGTTGAAGTGGATCGTCGGCTGCGGACCGCCGCGCAGCACGACCCTGGCGATCGCGGCCCGGTCCGGGTGGTAGAAGAACGACCCGTCGCTCGTCACCAGATGGTGCGCACAGTCGATCGTGTCGAGCAGGTCGTTCGTCGTGGCGTTCGCACTGCCGTGGTGCGCGAGCTTCAGCGCGTCGAGTCGGAGGCGTTCGCCGGCCTTCCCGCGCTGTTCCTGGAGCGCGCGGATCGAACCGGCCAGCACGTCGGCATGCGCGTCGCCGGTCAGCAGTACTGCCCGCCCGCCGAACTCCGCCAGCACGGCGATGCTGCTCAGGTTCGGGATGCTCGAGTCCTTCGTCGGACCGTCCGCATCGAGCTTCGCCAGATCGAGTTGCGATGGATCGGGCGGTGGGCTGGGCCGGGCGCGACGCCCGAGCATCGCCTTCTGCGGATTCAGCTCCGCCAAGGCCGCTCGCCAGTTCGCCGCGAGCCGCTGGAGGCCGGACGGGGTCGGCGACAGGACGGTCAGCTTGAGTCCGCCTTCGAGGACGACCTCCGGATGGGACACGCCGTCGGTCACGATCGGCGGGATCGTGCCACCTCGCTCCGTGTGGTTCCAGCGGAACTTGCGGTCGGGCCGGGCCAGGAGATCGGAGAACGCCTCACCCTGCGCCACGCTGAGGAACCCGCGCAACTGGTCCCAACCGTTGAACCACACGTCGTCGATCCGGTCGCACACCTCGTCGTCGGTGAACAACGGGACCGCACCGCTGATGTGATCGGCGTCGATGTGCGTGAGCACGAACAGCTCGACGCGTGGCACCGACAACACGCGCTCGCGAGCGACCGCGGCGACCTCGACCGAACCGCAGTCGAACATCACGTGATGGAGATCGTCGGGTTCGCCGTAGGTCAACCAGATGCAGTCGCCGTTGCGCGCCGGAAGGAGTTCGATGTCGAACGTGCCCGACCGCACCTCGGGGGCCGCTCCAGTCGGGCTGACGGAGCCCGGTGGCGACGCGGCGGGCGACGTTGCCATCGCCCGCGGTGGTCTCGAACGAGGCGGCTCGGTGTCGATGCGTCGCCGCCGAGCTGCCACCGCGTGCCGTGGGGGCGTGAGTGCCGTGATGACGGCGGTGGCGGTGGCGACCACACCGTGCTCGGCGTCCCACGGAATGGCGCGCTCGACCCCGTACCGCTGCTCGACGGCGACGAAATCGGGATCGCCCCACCACGCCGCGAACCGCCGCATCTGGCGGCACGTGGCCACGACGTGCTCGGAGTCCTCGCCGAGCGCTCGCATCAGGTCGCGGGCCAACTCGACGGCCCGCTCCGACGTGTGGGCGACCGGCCGGTGCGTCGCGAGTTCGAGCAGGGCCTGTTCGATCAGGCTCACGGTGGCCCAGCCGCGCACCTGCGGATCGGACTGGATGAGATCGAACCCCGCCGCCGCTCTCGCCAGCCCGGCGAGATCGGCGTCGACGGGCGCCCCGAGGACCGCCTGCATGATGAGCACCTGACCGGCGATCCAGTGCATCGTCACCTTGCGATTGGCGCGCCCGTCGGACGTCGACAGGAGCGAACCGACCGTCGAGAGGTACAGGTCGAGTGCGTTCTCGAGCTCACTCACGCACCGGCTGGTGAGCTCGTCGCGCCGATCCGCGGTGACGTCGGGCGCGAGGCTCAGCCAGTACGCCACCTCGGCCAGGCGCTTCGCCCCGGCGGCGCGCAGCCCGTCGCATTCGGCGCCGTACAGGCCGGTCGACGGAAGCCGTTCGCCGGCGGCGATCACCGCGTCGACGAGCGCGTCGAAGTCCTCGGGCGTCGGCGAGACGAAGTCGTCGGGCAGCGCGTGGCCGGTGTCGCGGTGCTGTTCCATCCGCTCGACGTCCGACGTGGCGACCCGCTCAAGGCGGGCGAGCGCGATGTCGTGGGCCCGCCGTGACTGCCAGTAGCAGAGCTCCTCGAGCTTCTCGTCGAAGTTGGTCGGCAGCGCCTCGTAGACGACGACGCTCGCCCAGGCGTGCTCGTCGCTGAACTCGGTGGCCAACTCGCGGCGGACGTCGGTGATCGACACCAGCGGGTGTTCGCCGGCGAGTTGTCCGCGGTAGAACGTCTCGGTGAACGGGATCGAAGCCTGCTCGCTGATCGGGAACTGTGATCCGACGACCAGCGGGATGCCCGATGCGTGGAGATCGTGGGCGACGCTGCCGCCCGGGTGTGGTGACCGACCCCTGGGCGGCGCTGTCGCACGAGGCGAGGGTGACCACGCTCGGCAGGTGACGCCCATCGTCGATCGACGAAGCCAGCGCGAGTGCGAGTTCCGCACCCGTCACGACCCGGTCGCCGAGTGCGAGCCCGTACCGGGACGTCCGGCGCAGCTCGAGTTCGGCGCCGTGGGCGAGGACGTGGACGTGGGTGAACCCCGCGGCGGCCGCTGTCCGCACCTCGTCGAGGGTCGCCTCCTCGATCACGGTGAGGTGTTGGCTGGTCCAGTGACGCGGGAGGCCCTCGACCGGGCGCAGCTGATCGGATCGATACGGTTCGAGGACGCGTTCGAAGACGTCGAGGTGGGCGTCGAGCGGCACGTCGTGACCGCTGATGAACAGGATCCGGGGCTGGAGGGGCCACGACGCGGCGCGCATGACGCCGCGCACGTGCCGTGTCAGGCAGACCGGGCGATCGGGCTGGAGCAGCAACCAGTCGTCGCCGATGCCACCCGAACCGACCGGTCCCTTCGACAACTCGAACGGGAGCAGCGCCAGCTCCGCCGCCGACGTCACCATGCGGAGGTGCGTGAGCGAGACGGCGTCGCCGTGATCGGTCGCGAGAACGCCGCCGAGCCCCGGGATCGCTTCGAGCATCGTCGCCAGCTGCGCGCCGGCACGGTCGCGCACCGTCCCGAGACGGTCGGCGTTCTCGGACGACGCGACCGTGTAGCGGAGGTCGTCGAGCAGGTTCTGCGCGTCGGACTGCTCGTACGGCACGTTCACGACCCCGCCGGGAAAGTCGGCGCACACCGCGAGGTAGTCGGTGAGCGGCGACAGCAACTGGTTGTGGCGCGGGCCGCGCCGGAGGAGTTCCACCTCGACGAGGCGGATCACAGGGGACATTGCTTGGTCTCCATCATTTGGCCCCCATCATTCCGTCACCGTGAGCTCGACGCCGTCATAGATCACGAGCCGCATGGGAGCGCCCGTCGGATCGGCGGTCGTGTCGAACCCGAACGTCGCGATGGCCCGTCGGTCGGGTTGGATCTCGGGATCGCCGACCACCGACACGCACGTCACGTCACCCTGGTCGACACCGTCGAGCAGCAGGCTCTCGATCGCCCCCACCCCGAGGTAGGTGTCGTCGAGGAACGAGTCGGGCACCGGCTCCGCTCGGTTCGCGACCGACACCTCGACCAGAACGGCCCCGTGATCGTCATCGGCGGGTCGGCCGGGGCGCGTGCTGGCCCCGACGATCTCCGCCTCGAGCGCGAGCCCTTTCTCGTCGATGAAGCTCGCCGAGCGCTCCGGCGCCAGCGCGACGTCGGTGTACGTGCTGTCGGACGTACATCTCGGTGGTGCGTCGCCGCTGCTCGCGTCCTCGTCGTCATTGCTACGGATCACGATGATCGCGACGACGACCGCGACGATCACCCCCGCCGCGATCCCCACGATCAGCCAGGGTCGTCGCGTGCCCGACGTCGTCTGCTCGCGACCCTCGAGCCGCCGGATCAGGTCGTCGACGTCCTGACGCCACGACTCATCACGCACGCTCACGGCCTGGCGGTGAACGAGTCCACGAACGTCGTCGGGAAGCCGCTCGGCGAGTGGGAGTTCCGCGTCGTCGACGAGCACGGGGACGACGGGCATCCCGCTGGCGAGCGCCGAGCCGACTTCGTGCCGCACGAAGTCGTCGGGCTGATCGATGCGTCGACGTCCATCGGCGGTGGCGCTGTCGAGCCACGACGGGCCGATCACGACGAGCACGGCGTCGCTCGTGGCGATGGCCTGCTCGACCCGCTCGGTGAAATCGAAGCCCGGTGCGGCGGAGCTGACGTCCTGGAAGACGTTCTGCGCCCCGAACCGTGCCACGAGCACGTCGAACAGGCGCCCGGCGCGCCCACCCGTGTCGTCGCGGCGGTAACTCAGGAAGATCTTCACGGCCGCACCGCCACCGCCGTGGGTTACCGTGCGACGCGGAATGCTGGCGACGACGATCGACGAACTGCGCAGCATCGCGCTCGACGCCGGCGACGCCTCCGGGTACTTCCCGGCGCTGTACGCGCGGGTGACCGACCGCATCCGGGCAGCTGCCACGGACGGGCGGTTCGAGGACCCGCGACGGATGGAGGACTTCGCGTGCGCCTTCGCCCGGTGGTACGTGCGGGCCCGGACCGGTCAGGCCGATGTGCCAGGTTGCTGGCGGGCGGCGTTCGACGTGGCCGGCGACGACGGTCTGATGATCGTCCAGCATCTCCTGCTGGGCATCAACGCGCATGTCAACCACGACCTGCCGCAGGTGGTCGTCGAGCGCGCCCCGCGAGCGGCGATCTCACCGATCTGCGCGCCGACTTCGACGCCGTGAACGACATCCTCGCCGAGACGATCCCCAGCGTTCTCGCCACCCTCGGCACGGTGTCGCGATGGGTGAACGTCGTCGCCGCGCGCGGCGGTGGGCGCATGTTCGACTTCTCGCTCCGCGTCGCCCGCACGCGGGCGTGGGACACCGCCGTTCGTCTCGAGCGGACCGCTCCGGCGGATCGTCCCGAGTACGTCGCGGAGCTCGACGGTCTGGTGCGCGTGCTGGCCTATCTCGTCGCCAACCCGGGTGCCCCGGCCTCGTGGGGCGTGGCGGTCGCTCGACGGCTCGAGGAGCACGACCCGCGAACCGTCACGTCGAAGCTGCTGGGGAATCTCGCCTGAGCGGAACCTGATCGGCGCCACGATCACCCGCTCGGTGCCGGCGTCGGACCGAGCACAGGCAGCCGGGCGCGGTCGACGCGTCCGTGGGGATCGCGGAACTGGGCCTCGAACGTGTACGCCTCGGCCTCGAGCGGATTGCGGTGGTACGCGGTCGGATGGTCGATGTACGCCGGCAGCTCGCCGCCGCCGTCGATGTAGCCGCGGCCGTACTCGCAGGCGAACGCCGACTCCCCGCCGAAACGGTGGACCTGATCGACGTGCACCAGTTCGTGGATCAGATGGACCAGCTGTGCCGGGTCGGCCTCGTTGAGTTCGTCACGGAAGTAGATCGTCGATCCGAACGTCATGGCGTAGATCGAACCCGACGGGTGGAACTTGTTCGAGGGCAGCCGGCACTTCGTCCGTACACGGACCGTGCTCAGATCGAGGTGGGGGAACAGCGGCCTGATCCGTTCGATCGTGGCCGGGAGCAACGGGCGGGTGGCGCGGCCGATGTTGGCGAGCTGGGCCGAGCGTTTGGTCTCCTTGAACACCGAGCGCCCCACCACGCATCCGAGAGGAACCGCGTGCTCCTGCCACAGGCCGAGGGCGCCGCCAACGGCGCGTACGGTCGACGACCACCCCACGCCGCGAGTATCTCACCGCCGACCGCCGAAGGACAGAGGTTTTCGGTCTGCTCGCACGGGCCGGCGGTTCAGACTCACGGGCGCGACTCTGGCGCTCCACCAACCCGGCTTGGCGCCGCTTCCGGCGGGAACGGTCCATCAGTCGTGACATCCCGTTCGAGCGCACGGTCGACCGCGGACCGGTAGGTGGCTTCGTCGCGGGTGAACGCCCAGGTCGCCCGCATCGAGTCGTCGTCGCGGATCTGCAACGTGTGCACCAGGCTGCACGGCGCGGGAAGCTCGTCGACCATCGCGCCCGCGGCGCGCAGCACCGCCGACGTGTGCGACCACCGCCGGTCGAGTTCGGCCGGTGCGAGCGGCGGGAACACGAAGATCGTCTTCGGCAGATGACCGCCGCTGACGATCGCCTCGAGCTCCCAGGCCAACCCGTCGGTGTCGCCGGGCGCGAGCGCGATCGATCCCGCGTCGCGCATCCGGCTCTCGATCTCGTCGTGCCAGGTCTCGTTCGAGAGGTGTTCGCGCGCCGCGCCGAGCGAGGCCAGGGTGCCTCCGGGCCGACCGACGGCCACGACCGGGCCGTAGCTGTCGAGTTCCCAGGCCACGCACTCCTCGAACGGGTCGGCACCGCGCACCGAGAACAACTCGAACAGCGGCCGACGTGCCGACGCGATGATCGGGAGCGGCACCGAATCGTCGGCGAACGAGCGCAGGTACAACACCGACGGCCGAGGATCGGCATCGAGGACCTCACGGACGCGGGCCCGGCCGAGGGCGCGGGCGACGCGCCACAGCACCGCTCCCAGCATCGTCACGAGGAGCCCACCGAAGGCGAACACGATGCCGACGTCGCGGGGTGCCATGCCCAACAGGTTGGCCCATCGCAACTGCGCCAAGGTCGGCTTCAGGATCACGTAGCGCATGCCCTTGAACAGGTAGGCGACACCGAGACCGAGGACACCGAACGCCACGATGCCCATGACCGCCCCGGCGGGCCGCGGCACCCGGAACTCCCGGGGTGGTGCGGCGGGGCCGAGCAGCCGGTACTCACGCCGCAGCCACCAGTGGGAGAACACGAGCCCGACCGCCAGTGACACGACCGCGACGGTCGCCCCGCGCCAGCCAAAATCGCCGGCGAGCGCGACGACCCCGACGACGATCGTGACGAGTTGGACCACCTCCACGACGGCGCCGCGGTGGCGGAGCGCCGCCGCGTCGCCGTCGAGCTGGACGAGTTCGGTGGCGGTTCGACGAGCGGGCCAGACGGCCGGGGTGTCATCGGTCGACCAGGCGCGGCGGACCCGGCGGGCGCGGAGCCGGGCGACGAAGTTGGCACCCCCGACGGCGGCGATGACGAAGGCGGCGGTCAGCGCGAGGCCGGTGAGCCGTGACGGCGGCGTGGGAAAAATGTACGGAGTGGTCACGCCGGCCGGCACCTCGCGATCGACGAGATTGGCCTCGTCGATGGCGAACGATGTCGCCGTGCTCGCGGTGGCGGGCGCCTCGTAGCCGGACAGCACGAGCACCAGGAGGTCGCCGCGGCGGAAGGCGACGCCGACGAGCCCGTTGTCGGTGCGCTCGAACACGACCGCGTCACGGGGTGGAGTGGGTGCGCCGTCGGGGATCGTCGCCGGCGGGAGCTTGCCGTACTGGGCGAGATCGGACGCGGCGAAGATCGCATACGGGTACTTCGAGATCCCGACGCCCGTCGACAACCCGGCCCCTGTCCATGCGGCCGTGAATCCCTGGGCGCGATCGTTGAGGAAGGCGACGACACCGGAGTCGGAAATGGCGTCGTTCTCCAGGAGGGTGAAACCCGGGAGTCGGAGCGACGCGGAATCCAACCCGTACCCGGCCGGTGGTTGCTCGGGAATCATCGCGCTGAGGCGCGCCTCGACCTCCGTGGTGGCGACGGGCTCGTTCACGCCGGAATCGGACACCGGGCCGTCCTTCGCCGCCTGCGCCCGGGCCACCGATTCGACCAGCGTGGGGCCGTCGAACGACGGGTCGGTGGCGTTGAGGATCACCAGGAAGATGTGTTCTCGCGTAGCGAAGAACAGCTCGGTCAATCCGTTCTCGCCCGGCAACGTGCCAGCCGGTACCAGCCACCGCGCACTCGGGATCGATGGATGGTCGATGAATTCGAGACCCTCCAGAAATTTGAAGCCGCCCATCGTGCGCGACGCCGCGAACAGGGCTTCGGCACCGGGCGGCGTGGCGACGGAGAAGCCGATGATCTGGAGTTCACCGTCGGCTCCGGTGAACTCGCGGGTCAACGCGCCGGCCTGGCCGGTCGACTCGTCGGACAGGCTGAATCCGTCGATCTCGTCGAGCATGACGTCGTTGACGTCGCCGGGCGGATCGGCCTGCGCCCGTACCGCGTCGCGAGGTGGAGAACCGAAGATGCCGGCAACGACCACGGTGAACACGATGGTCGCCCGCACCGCGTGGCGCGGCCACGTGCCCACCCCGGCGACACTACCCCTCCCACCCTGACAGCGATGAGCGAGCGGCCCACCCCTCGGTCGGTTGGCTCATCGCAGTGGTCGAGATGCGTCGACGGTGTCCCGCCGCGTTCGGACCGGTACCGTCCCGCCCCGTGCGACGACAAGACAAGGCCGACCGCATCGGCGAGGTGCTCGACGACCTGTACCCCGAGCCGCCGATCCCGCTCGACCACATCGACCCGTACACGCTGCTCGTCGCCGTCGCGCTGTCGGCCCAGACCACCGACAAGAAGGTCAACCAGATCACGCCCGCCCTGTTCGCGGTGGCCGACACGCCCGAGAAGATGGCGTCGCTCGATCCCGATCAGATCCTCGGAATCATCCGTGAGGTGGGGCTCGCGCCGACGAAGGCGAAGAACCTGTGGCTCGCGGCGAACCAGATCATCGACGCCGGGGGCGAGGTGATCGCCGACTGGGACTTCCTCGAATCGCTCGCCGGCGTGGGCCACAAGACGGCCAGCGTGGTCATGTCACAGGCGTTCGGTGTGCCGGCCTTCCCGGTCGACACGCACATCCACCGGCTCGCCGCGCGCTGGGGTCTGTCCGACGGCTCGAAGGTCGAGCGCACCGAACGCGACCTGAAGGCGGTGTTCCCACGGGAGACGTGGAACGCGCGCCATCTGCAGATCATCTTCTTCGGTCGCGAGTACTGCCCGGCGCTCCGGCACGACCTGACCGCTTGCCCGATCTGTTCGTTCGCGGCGTCGAAGAAGCGCATCGCGATGGAGGCGAGTCATTCCGCGCCGGCGCGGAGCGCTCGTCCCCGCGGCGACAGTCGGTAGCCGACCTCCAGGCTCTCCGTCAGGCCGAGCGACTTCAACTGCCGGACCCGCCGCTTGAACGTCGGACGGTCGAGTCCGACCAGCGGCGCGAGATCGGTCGACACCACACCGGGGTGTTCGGCGATCACGTCGAGGATCGCCCGGGTCCAGGGGCCGCTCGGGCTTGCGTCGTCCCATCGGTCCAGCCGCTTGTCGAGCGTGGCGCGCTCGGCGGCCGTCAGCGACGCCTGCGCCCGCAGCGCGACGCGCGGATCGTCACCCAGCAGGTGGAAGCGCACCCGGTGGAGCCGGCGGTCCGGGCGCTCACCGAGATCGTCGAGCGCCTCGTCGGCCGACTCGAATCCGGCCGCCCGCGCGTCGACGTCGGTGATCTCGGCGGGCTCGATCACGGTCACCTCGTCGATCGCGAGTTGGCCGGCCTGCGTGATCAGCGTGCCGCCGGCCTTCACGGTCGGGCGGCGCCACCAGCGGAACGCGACCGTGATCTCACCCGCCGCGATGCGGGCGGCGACGGCGTTGCTGACGAGCACGCGATCCCCGTTCGCCAGGTCAGCGCGGGCCCTGGCCGTCGTCGACCTTGACGATGGTTCCGGTGACGAACTCCGAGGCCGGGGCGCAGAGGTAGAGCAGGGTCGAGTCGAGTTGTGCCGGGTCGCCGAGGCGCTTGCGCGGGAAGTGCTGGCTGAAGTCGCCCAGCCGTCCGATCATCCCGTCCATCATCTCCGAGGCGAAGGCGCCGGGCGCGATGCAGTTGACGTTGATGTCGAAGCGGGCCCACTCGACCGCCAACACCTCGGTCATGCGGGCGATCCCCGACTTGGTGATCGAGTACAGCGCCGCGCCGTTGCCGGAGTAGTTGAAGGCGCCGGTGCTCGAGATGTTGACGATGCGCCCGGGCTGCTCGGTGGCGATCAGCCGTCGGGCCACCTCGCACGACAGGATGTACGGCCCGCGCAGGTTGGTGTCGAGCACCTGATCGATGAGCTCGATCGACATCTTGTGGGCCCGTTGCGCGTCGGGGACGCCGGCGTTGTTGATGGCGATCGTGACCGTGCCGACCGCCTCCTCGGCCCGGCCGACCGTGGCGATGATGTCGTCGGCGTCGGTCATGTCGACCCGCAACGGAACGGCGGTGCCGCCCTGCGACGTGATCAGCTCGGCCAGCTCGGCGAGCCGGTCCTCGCGCCGCCCGGTGGGGACGACCGTGGCACCGGCGGCCGCGAGCACCTGGCTGAAGCGCCATCCGAGCCCGGATGTCGCGCCGGTGACGAGGGCCACCTGGCCGGTGAGGTCGAGCGATGCGTTGGGGAGCGGGAAGTCGGTCACGGCGGTCATCGTGCCGCATGGACCGCCGCGTCGACGGGGTCGAAGAGTTGTGAGGCGAGGATGTAGCCGGTCGTCGCGTCGGATTCGATCACGAGATACGCGCCGTAGCCGTCTTCGAGGTCGAGCCAGGGCACGGCACCGAACGCGCCGGGATCGTTGATCAGCCCGCTCGCCTTGTCGACCCACCACCCCATGCCGTACCCCATGCCCGGCCGAACCTCGCCGCCGTAGACCGCGCCGATCCGGTCGGACTGCATGCGGTCGAGCGATGCCTGCGACAGCACCTGCTCGTCACCGCACATGCCGCCGCGCAACTGCATCAGCAGCAACTTCGCGTAGTCGCCGGTCGTGACGTAGGCCCCGCCCTCCATGTTCGGATTGTCGGTCGGGACGAGCTTCGTCACGTCGCCGTCGAACATGCGACGGGTAGTTGAACCCGTCGGCGCCGATCCCGCCCTGCGTCCAGGGGTTGGTGTAGGCGAGCGTCTCGAGGCCGCACGGCGCGACGTAGATCTCGTCGATCAGTTCGGCCCACGACTTGCCCGACACCGCTTCGGCCAGGCCGCCGGCGACCTGCCATTGCCCTCCGCCGTAGCGGAACTCGGTGTCGGGGGCGATCACGTCGGCGTCGTCGTCGGGTGTCGTGAAGATCGTCGCGGCGCAGTCCTGGAGGGTGCCGGCGACGAGGAATTGGCAGACGTAGGGCGGGTAGGAGGGATCGTCGAGCAGCCCGACGAGGCCCGAGCTGCTCGACACGAGCTGGGCCGGCGTGATCGTCGGGTTGCCCGCTCCCCAGTCGACGGCGTCGGCCACCGGCGCGTCCATGTCGAGCAGACCCTCGTCGGCGAGGTGGAGCAGCACGCCGGCGGTGATCATCTTGCTCGACGAGGCGACGAGTGAGATCCGGTCGGCGGAGAAC
This sequence comes from Ilumatobacteraceae bacterium, assembly GCA_963752815.1. GTDB lineage: Bacteria > Actinomycetota > Acidimicrobiia > Acidimicrobiales > Ilumatobacteraceae > Sva-07. Next base: position 348,196 of record CAVVZI010000021.1, read on the forward strand.
TCACCCCAGTAGTCCTCGTGGACGACGCCGTCGTCGCGATCCACGACGATCAGTCCCGCACCGTTCAGGCCGTGCTCGTCGACGAACGCCTGGACGATCGGCGAGACGGCGGAGAAGTCGTACGTGCGTGGCGCGGTCGTCGCCGGCGCGTCGGTCGTGGCGATCGTGGTCGCGATCGGGTCCGTCGCCGGCGGCTCGGACGAGCTGGGCGCCGCCGTTCCCGGTGCGGCCGCAGTGTCCGGCGCAGCCGTCACCCCAGTGTCCGGTGACGAACCGGCGCCGGACGTGCTGTCCGAGCCGGAGCAGGCGGCGGCCACGAGCATGCCCAACGCGGCAACGACGGCAACGACGGACGGACCTCTGCGCATGGCGGAAGAGTAGGCAGCGCACCCCGCCGTTCTTCCCGTCGTGGATCCCGCTTTCCGGGACTCACGGCGGGAAGCACCCCGGCGCGCGCCGGGTCAGGGCGGGCGACGGCGCGGCGTCGGGCCCGTCGCGCGTTCGAGGGCTTCGCGACGCTCGGCGATGTTCTGTTCCATCGTGGCCCACCGCCACACGGTGAGCAGCAGCAACGGCAGGGTGATCGCCATGCCGGTCACCCACATGATCGCCGCCGCCACCCGCTGGTCGTCGAGCGCGTCGGCGGCACCTTCGCTCGCGGCGTAGCTGTCGATCAGGGCGTGGTCGGCGGTCATCAGGATCGCGCCGAGGAACGCCATGCCGGCGATGACGGCGAACACCGCGGCCATGCGGTCGATGCCCCGGCGGCGCCCGGCTCCCAGCACGAGGGCCCAGAGCGCGACCGCGGCGAGGAGGTAGGCGACGTGTTCGAGGTCGTGGACGAACTGGTGACGGATGGCCGTGTCGTAGATGTCGGTGAGGTGCGTCACCACGAGCGACCCCACAAATGCGACCGGAGCGACGATCGCCGCCGTCCGGTGCCACGTCCGGCCCATGGCATGCGCGCTTCGGCGGATCCGCAGCGGCATCGCGCTGTGCGGGAGCAGTGTGTCGATCGGACGCGACAGGACGAGGAGGGGCGCGGCGATCACGATCATCACGATGTGCTGCACCATGTGGCCCGTGAACGATTCGGTGCTGACCGTCTCCATCGGCGGCGACATCGACGCCAGGAGTGCGATCACGCCGGCGACCCAGCACCACAGCCGACCGGGCGAGGCACGGGCGGCGAGCCAGCCACGCCCGTACAGCACGGTCAGCGCGACGGCCACCGCAACGGTGCCGATGTGCTGAGCGGGGCTGGAGTGGGCGAGCATCCGGTCAGTCCGTCACGAGTCGAGGTCGTGGACGAGGAGGAACACCTGCGACATGATGATCGCGATCCCGCCCATGCTCATCCACGACCCGAGCGAGATCCCGGCCGCCAGCGCGGTCACGCCGATCGCCAGGGCAAACGGTCGCAGGCTCGCCGTCGGATACACGCCGACCGGGCCGAGCGCGTCGGCGGTGGTGGCGTCGGGGAGGTCCTCGGGCCGGGGGCCGTGGCGCCGACCCCAGTTCCCACGTCCACCCCGCCATCAGGCCGCCGAAGCCGGACGCGATCAGCAGGATGCTCGACCCGACCGGGTCGTCGGAGATCGCCGTATAGAGCGCGCCGATCACGAGATAGAAGACCATGACGCCGGTCCAGAGCCAGGTTTCGACCCTCATACGTGATCACCCTTCTCCACGGGGATGTCGAACTCCGACCAGCGCAGGTCGAACACCGGCCGTTCCGATCGGATCGGGGGGAGCCACGAGAAATTGTGGTCGGGAGGTGGCGAGGCCGTCGCCCACTCGAGCGAGTTCGCCGCCCAGGGGTCGGCGCCCATCGTCGGTGCCGTGCGCAACGACTTCACGACGGCGACGAGGAACGGCACCATCGACACGACGAGGATCACGTAGCCGATGGAGGCGATCATGTTCCAGAGTTTGAAGTCCGAGTACGGCTCGTAGTCGGCGACCCGTCGAGGCATGCCACCGCGGCCGAGCAGGTGCATCACGAAGAACGTGGCGTTGAACCCGACCATCAGCAGCCAGAAGTGCCACGTTGCAAGCCGTTCCGACAGCATCCGCCCGGTCACCTTCGGCCACCAGAAGTAGATCGCCGCGAAGACCGCGAAGATCACGGTGCCGCCCATGACGTAGTGGAAGTGGGCGACGACGAAGTACGTGTCGGAGAGGTTGAAGTCGAGCGTCGGCGAGGCGAGCATCACGCCGGTGATGCCGCCCATGACGAACGTGATGAGGAAGCCGAGCGCGAACTTCATCGGCGCTTCGAAGGTGAGATCGCCGTCCCACATCGTGCCGATCCAGTTGAACACCTTGACGCCGGTCGGCACGGCGATCAGCAACGAGGTCAAGGCGAAGAACGGCAGCACGACCGATCCGGTGACGAACATGTGGTGGGCCCACACCGACGTCGACAGCGCTCCGATGGCGAGCGTGGCGAGGATGAGGCCCTTGTAGCCGAAGATCGGCCGTCTCGAGAACACCGGGATGATCTCGGAGACCACCCCGAAGAACGGCAGCGCCACGATGTACACCTCCGGGTGCCCGAAGAACCAGAACAGGTGCTGCCACAGGATCGGCGAGCCGCCCGCGGTCGGGTCGAAGAAGTGCGTGCTGAACTGCCGGTCGGCGAGCAGCATCAGCAGCGCTCCCGACAGCACCGGGAAGGCGAGCAGCACCATGAAGTTCGTCACGAGGATGTTCCAGGTGAGGATCGGCATGCGGAACATGGTCATGCCCGGGGCCCGCATCGAGGTGATCGTGGCGATGATGTTGACCGCGGTGAGCGTGCCCGAGGTGCCGGTGAGAATCACCGAGATGATCCACAGGTCGGCGCCGATCCCCGGCGTCCCGGAGGCGCCCGAGAGCGGCGGATAGGCGAACCAGCCGAACGATGCCGCGCCGCCGTCGGACACGAACCCGAGCAACATCACCGTTCCGCCGAGCACGTAGAGCCAGAAGGAGAATGCATTGAGGCGCGGGAAGGCGAGGTCCGGCGCGCCGATCTGCAGCGGCACGAGGTAGTTGGCGAGCGCGAACCCGAAGGGAACGGCGAACAGGTACACCATGACGCTGCCGTGGATGGTGAACACGCCGTTGTAGGTCTGCTCGCTCACCAACTGCAGCCCGGGCTCGGCGAGTTCGGCCCGGATCACGCCGGCGAGCGCACCGCCGATGGCGAGGAAGATCATCGACGTGACGAAGTAGGCGACCCCGAGCGCCTTGTGATCGGTGGTGGTGAGCCAGCCCACCACGCTGCGCGGCAGGTGGCCGTGCTCGTGCGGGCCGTGGTCGATGAACTCCTCGACCGACAGGAGACGCGGCTGTTCGACCGGTGGATCGTCGATCACGTCCCCTCCTCCTCCGCGTCGGTAGGTGATGGGCCGGTGACCGGTTGGTCGGTGACCGGTTGCTCGCTCAGCCACTGGTCGAACTCGTCGCGCGGCAGGATCCGGACCGAGAAGCGCATCGAGGAATGGTCGAGCCCGCAGAACTCGGCGCAGACGCCCGAGTTCGGGTAGTAGCCCGCCACGTCCGCGACGTCGACGCGGAACGAGCCGGGCGTGCCGGGGATCATGTCGCGCTTGAAGCGGAAGGCGGGAATCCAGAACGAATGGATCACGTCGAGCGCGGTCAGGTCGAAGCGCACCGTGGACGATGCGGGCAACACGAGTTCGGGGTTCTCGCCCGGCTTGCCGGTGATGCTGACCGAGCTGTCGGGGTAGTCGAACTGCCACTGCCACTGGAACGCGATGACGTCGACCACGAGGTCGGGATCGGGGTCGTCGTCGTCGATCGCGTCGACGGTCACGAACGTCACCGCGAACAGGCCGAGCACGATCACGAGCGGGATCACGATGTACGTGATCTCCATCGGGATGTTGTAGTGCTTCTGCGGCGGCAGGTGGAGTGGCCCCTCGTCGGGGCGCCTGCGGTACCGCACGATCACCCACAGCATCAGGCCGGCCACGAGCAGGAGCACGACGAGCCCGAGACCGAGGAACAGGTTCCAGACACGGTCGATCGTCTCGGCCTGCTCGGTGATCGGCGCGTCGACGGCGATCACGCGTCCACCGTTTCGTGATCGCCGGCGGGTCCGTCACGGCCGGCGGTCTCCTCGATCGTGTGGTAGCCGCCGTCGGCGGTGCGCACGATCTCGCCTTCGCGTTCGGTGTGGTCCGGTCCGGGTCGCCGCTGCAGGGCGAGGCACGAGCGGCGCGCCAGCCAGAACGCGATCGGTGGCGCGATCAGGAACAGCACCTGGAGCACGCGGGTGACGGTGGCGACGGGCATCTCGAGGGTGTTGGCGATGACGTCCTGGGCGCCGCCGAGGAACAGCACGGTGACCGCGGTGATCGACCCGACCCCGATCGCCGTCCGGTTGGCGGCGTCGCGCGGCCGATCGAGCAGGTGGTGTTCGGACGAGTCGCCGGTGAGGAACCGATCGATCCACGGCACGGCGAACAGCGGGGCGAAGATCAACGTCGGCAGCACGACGCCCGAGTAGACGATGTTGTTGATGGTGTACCCGCCGATGCGCGTCTCCCACGGCGGGAACAGCCGCAGCGAGCCTTCGAGGAACCCGATGTACCAGTCGGGCTGCGAATACGAGGTCGCGGCGGCGGCGTCGTACGGCCCGTACAACCAGATCGCGTTGATGTCGAAGATCGCGCCGAGGGCGGTGATGACGGCGGCCGTCAGGAACAGCAGGCCGATCGACTTCATCGCGAACGCCGGCCAGACCCGCTCGCCGACGACGTTGCCCTCCGTGCGACCCGGTCCGGCGAACTGCGTGTGCTTCTGGTGCCACACGAGCGCGAGGTGCACCGACAGCAGGGCGATGATCAGGCCGGGGATGATCAGGATGTGCACCGGATAGAGCCGGGCGATGATGTCGGTGCCGGGCCATTCTCCGCCGAAGATGAGATACGACAGCCGCTCGCCGACGAACGGAAGGGCGAGGATGATCGCATCGGTGATGCGCAGCCCGGTGCCCGACAGCAGATCGTCCGGAAGCGAATAGCCCGTGAAGCCGGCCGCCAGCGCGAGGACGAGCAGGATCATGCCGATGACCCAGTTGATGTCGCGCGGCCGGCGGAACGCGCCGGTGAAGAAGATCCTCGCCATGTGCAACGCGATCGCGCCGACGAAGATCAGCGCCGCCCAGTGGTGCGTCTGGCGGATGAGCAGCCCGCCCTTCACGTCGTAGGAGATCCGCATCACCGAGTTGTACGCGGCCGACACCCGCACCCCACGGAGCGGTTCGTAGCTGCCGGTGTACACGATGTGGTCCTGAGCGCCGTGGAAGAACAACGTGAGGTAGATGCCCGTCACGACCAGCACGATGAAGCTGTAGAGGGCGAGTTCGCCCCACAGGAACGAGAAGTGCGTCGGGAACACCTTGCGGACGTTCTTCGTGAGCCACGATTGGCCGCCGACGCGGCCTGTGATCGAGTCGACGTAGCGCTCGACCAGCCCCCGCCGATGCGGTCGCGTCGCGGCGGGATCGGTCATCTCACGCCTCGTCCCAGGCGATCGGGCCGACCGGACGGTCGAACGGCGCGGCGGCCACCAGGTAGCCCTCGTCGTCGACCGCCAGCGGAAGCTGCGGGAGCGACCGCGGCGCCGGTCCGGCGACCGGCTTGGCGGCGTCGAGCGGATCGAATGACGACTGGTGGCACGGGCACACGAGCTCGCGCACGACCTGCGGCTGGCGGTTGTCGATGCCGAGCAGCCCCACCGAGCATCCGGCGTGGGTGCAGATCTTCGAGTACGCGACCCAGCCGTCGACCGATCCGGCCGCGGTGCGGGCGGTCAGCAACTCGGGCAGCACCCGCAGGACGATCACCTGGGCGTCGTCGACACCGACGAATCCCTCGGGGAACACGGTGGCGATCTGGTCGAGCCCGTTCGCACTCGGCGGAGAGCGGCTGGCCGTCGCTCGTGACGAGCCGGCGGCCGACCGCCCAGTTGGTCCGGGCCCGCTCGCCGCGCGGCTTCGGCCCCAGCGAGCCGATCGGCCCGACGAATCCGACCACGAGGCTGGCCAGTGATCCGGCGAACAGCGCGACGAGCAAGCCGCGCCTGCCCACCGTCTGCTTCGTCATCTCGACCTCGTCGTGGAAGTCGTCGCGTTCGGCAGCGGTGGTGCGCAGCGGCTCGCGCTGTTGCACCACGTCCTCGTCGAAATCGAGGAACTTCGCCCACGACACGAGCCCGAACCCGATGCCGCCGAGGCACAGGGCGAGCCCGATGCCGAGCAGGCTCTCGGTGCTGCCCGACCAGTAGCCGACGGCGGCGAGCACCCCGCCGATCGGTGCCACGATGAACGACACGATCGCCGCCCGGTAGGCGCGGCGGTTGACCGGGTGGGCAGCGACGCCCTCGGCGCCCGATGCCGGCGCGTCGTCGACCTGACTGCCGGTCATCGGGCGTCACCCGCCTTGCGCGGACGTCCGATCCAGCGCGTGAGCGCGACGAGCGGGATCAGGCCGAGGAGCCATGCCGCAAGTCCTTCGGCCACCGGTCCTGCCCCACCGAACTTCGAGGGTCCCGTCGTGTTCTCCTCGTTGAGCGCCCCGATGTATTTCGCCACGTCGTTGATGTCCTCGGGCGTGAACGTGCCGAACACCGGCATGGCGCCGGGTCCGATCACGATCGCCTGGCCGATCTGGGTGGGCGTCGCCTTCGACAGGTTGGGCGCCTCACGTCCTTTGCCGATCGGGGCTCCGGCGGCGGAGGCGACGTGGCACGCCGCGCAGTTGAGGCGGTACAGCACGCCGCCGTTGGACGTGTCGCCGGTCGCGGTGTCGACGAGCGGAGTGTCGGGCCCGCTGCCGATCGACCCGACGAACGCGACGAGCGCCTCGATCTCCGCCTCGGAGTAACGAACGGGCCCGCGCCGCGCCTGCGCGTCGGGGTCGGCAAGGGGCATGCGGCCAGTCCGGAGGACGAAATCGGCCGATGCCTCGCCCTCGGTGAGCAGCGTCGGGCCCCGTCCGTCGATCCCGCCGCCGTCGCTGCCATGGCACCCGGCGCACTGGACGGCGTACAACGCGGCGCCGAATTCGATCGGTGGTGGCGACGCGCCGTCGCTCGGTGTCGGCGACGCGAGGACCACGGCGGCGAGCGCCGCGCTCGCGGCCACCGGAAGCCCGAACCGGGCCACCGTCCAGCCGCGGATGCCGCTCATCTGATCACCCAGATCGTGAGGAACACGGCGACCCAGATGATGTCGACGAGGTGCCAGAACCACGACACCCCTTTGGCCCACGCGGCGATCGCGTCGAACGGCTGGGCGCGCGTGGCCCGCACGTAGAGCGCGGCGAGAGCGACGAGCCCGGCGGTCACGTGGGCGCCGTGCAGCATCGTGATGCCCCAGTAGATCGAGCCGTACGTGTGGTCGGCGGGACGGAAGTCGAGCGTGACGTACTCGGCGATCTGGTTGCCGAGGAACAACGCGCCGAGGGCGATCGTGGCCAGGATCCACCGCTGCGTCTTGGCGCGGTCGCCGTGTTCGAGGGCGCGGTCCGCGGTCATGAGCGCGAACGACGAAGAGACGAGGATCAAGGTGGCAACCGCGGCGCGCAGGGTGTCGAGCTCCACCCTGTCGGCCGGCCACACGTCCGTGGTCGAACGCAGCAGGAAGTACGCCGCGAAGAACGGCGAGAACAACATGATGTCCGAGGCGAGAAAGAGGATCATGCCGAGTTCGGCCGTGGTCCGCTGACCGTTCGCCGGGCTCGGGGCCGATACCACGATCGACTCGCTGCTCACCCGGCCGACCGTACTTGCTGTGCGGAATGGCGTTCGACCGTCGCGCGGGCCGCGTTCAGGACGGAATGAAACTGAACTTGCCGTCGTGCTCGAGCACCGCGAAGCGGATGTCGGCAAGGTCGCCGTAGCCGGCTTCGCGCGCCGCGCCGAGCAGATCTTCGATCGTCATCCGCTCGACGCGGAGGCGGTCGATGTCGGGAGTGCCGTCGCGGACGACGATCACCGCCTCGCCCTCGAGCGCCCGTTCGACGTTGCGCGACCGCCTCGACAGCGCGTCGCCGACCAACATCCACGCCACGAACGTCGACACGACGATGATCGCGCCGGTCATCGACATGTCCTCCTCGGTCACGCCCTGCTGCACGAAGTCGCCGAGCACGATCGTGATCAGCAGGTCGAGGGGCGTCAGCTCGCTCAGGCTGCGCTTGCCGGTGCCGCGCACCACCAGCCACAGGAACCAGTAGATGATCGTCGCCCGGATCACCAGTTCCACGGTCGAACTCCTTCGCTCCGAGTGCGTCCGGAAGTGCGCAGGCCGATGACGATCACGGCAGCACTCGCGTGTGGAAGTCGACCCGGACCTCGTCGTCGCCGCCGCGCACGATCACGAATCCGTCGCGCCCGAAGTGCGAGTTCGGCTGGAGGCGTGCATCGAAGTCGATCGACAGGGTCGACACGTCGCCGGGCTCGAACGTCCAGATCTCGGTGACGCCATCGGAGGTCACCGTGTCCGGTGGGGGATCGAGGCCGTTCTCGTCGAACATGTCGAGGTAGCGGCGCGGGATCTCGACGGTCAGCTCCTCGGGGAGGGTTTCGCCGTTGCGCGTGGCGATGTCGATGACCAGCGGCGTGGCGATTCCGGGCCGGGACACCTCGGCGAACTTGACGCGCACCGTCATCGCCTCGGATGTCTCGGCGTTCGTCGTCGTGGTGACACCGGCCAGTCCGAACAGCGCCGCGATCACGACGCCGAACACGACCGACACGGCGACGACGCGCAGAACCCGCTCGAACAGGTCCCATCCTGACGACGGGCCGATCGGGATCGTCGAGCTGCCCGGAGGATGATCAACGGCGCGACCGTCACGCTCGCTCATGTGGCGGCGGGCTACCCCGCGGGTCGAGGATCGAAACCGTCGGACCCCAGCGTGACGACGGTTCACGGGTGGGGTTCGGGACGATCAGCGGTGGGTACGGACCCGGCATGACCGATCATTCCGCACCGCTGCCCGACACCAGCGTGCCGCCACCGGCGGACGAACCCCGTGGTGGTGTGCCGCAGGGCGCCTCAGAACTCGGCGAGGTGGTCGAGCGCATGGCCGGCTACGGCTACGGCGAAAGTTTCACCGCCGAGCTCGACGGCGCGTCGGCCGTGTTGTGGTGTCCGTCCTGTGCGGCGTCGCACCCGGCGGCCACGTACCGCCGCGCCTGGACGGTGCGGCTCGAGGGGGCGAGCGACCCGGCCGACATGTTGCACGTTTCGGCTCTGCGGTGCCCGGCGTGCGGCACCGGTGGTGCCTTCGTGAGTCCGTTCGGGGTCAACGCCGGGGAGGCTGACGCGGCGGTCCTGCTCGTCCTCCCTGACGCCGAGCAATCGGCGCCGGACTGGCCGGGCTGAGCGGCAGCGGGGCCCGCGACCAGCATTCGAATCTCGAAGCGTCAGACCACGCTGACCTCGGCCAGGTCCGGGTTGAGCTCCTCGAACGTGTCGATGCGACGCAACGACGGGAACACGACGGCGAACGTCGCGGCGACCGCCATCGTCATCAACCCGCCCCCGGCGATCGCCCACGACAGCCCGAACGCCCGCGCGGTGACGCCGCTCTCGAACGCGCCGAGCTCGTTGGACGCGCCGATGAACACACCCTCGACCGCGGTGACGCGACCGAGCTGATCGTTCGGGGTCACGAGCGGCACGATCGACCCGCGGATGAACATCGAGATCATGTCGGCCGCCGAGATCACGATGAGGGCGGCGAAGGCGACGGCGTAGTTCGTCGTGATCCCGAACACCATCGTGCCGGCACCGAAGATGGCGACGACGACCAGCAACGTCGGACCGACGCGGCGCTTGATCGGCCGCGCAGCCAACCACACGGCCATCGCCGCCGCACCGATTCCGGGAGCGGCGCGCAGCCAGCCGTAGGCGATGTCGCCGACGTGCAGCCGCTCGCTGGCGACGGCGGGGATCAGCGCGATCGCGCCGCCGAACAGCACGGCGAACAGGTCGAGGGAGATGGTGGCCAGCACGACCGGGGTCCGCCCGACGAAGTGCAGCCCCTCGAGCGCCTTGTGGAGTGTGGGCCGGTCGGTGAGGCGCTCCTGCTGACGGGCGTACTTGATCATGAGGATCGGCGCGATCGCCGCCAGTTCGAGGAGGGCCACGAGCGCGTACGCCACCGAAGGTCCCGCGCTGTAGAGGAACCCGCCGAGGACGGGGCCGACGATGGCCGAGGCTGTGAACGTCGCCGTCCAGAGCGCCACCACATGGGGGAAGTCGACCTGCTCGGTGAGCAACGGCGCCATCGAACGGCGGGCCGGCGAGATCATCGCATCGACGCCACCCATCACGAACGAGATCAGGAACAGTGGCCAGATCGTGCCGGGGTCGATCTGGCTGTAGACGACGAGGGCGACCGCGCACCCGGCGCGGCCGAACAGGAACAGCCCGGTCACCCGGCGACGGTCGAAGCGGTCGGCCACCCATCCGCTCACGAGCACGAGCAGCACGGCCGGGATGAACATGGCGAGTCCGATGAAGCCGATGTCGAGTTCGTTGCCCGAGATGTCGAACGCCTGCTTGAACAGCACCGTGATCAAGATGTTGACGCCGACCGCGGCGAGGCCCGTCGACCACAGGTATCGGCGCACGGCCGGGTACCGCAGGACATCTCGGGCGCTGGCCACGCCGGAACGCTACCGACCCGAACCCCAGCCCCTCATTCCTCGTTTGCGTCAGAAAAATTGAGGAACGGGCCTCGGAAATCCCGACGCAAACGTGGATCGGAGTGGACCGGGGCGGAGTTGGGGGCGGTCAGTCGTCGGCTTCGACGTACTCGTCGATGGGGGTCGGGATCACGTCGAGGGCGTCGACGTCGCCGTCACCGTCGACGTCGTCGGTCGCTGCTTCGTCGGCGACGGCCAGACCGAAGATCAGCAACGTGACGGTGACGATGATGCCGCCGACGCCGTAGATGGCGTAGCCGAGCACCGCCGCGACGATCGGCAGGGCGGGCCCCACGTACAGCGATCGTCCATCGACGAACGGTCGCCAGCGCGTCGCCTCCAGGTACTGCAGACCGACGGCGACCAGCGCGACGAGCCCCACCTGCCACGCGGGAGCGACACCGACGCCGACGATCACGACCGGCAGCCAGCCGACGAGAATGCCCACGTACGGCACCACCGACACGGCCGCGCCGAACAGGGCGAACAATCCCACCGACGGGACATCCAGGATCATCCCGACCACCCAGATCACGAGGCCGACCACCACCGCGCCGGCCACCGCCGCCCCGACCTGGATCTGCGTCGAACCGGCGGCACCGCGGAGAATGTCGCGGGTGCGCTCGCGTCGGTCGTCCGGGATCCGCTCGAGTCCAGCGGTGATGATCCGCGGGCCGTAGAGCATGAAGAAAATGGTGAGGATGAAGCACACCACGTAGGCCGGCACCGAGCGCGCCGCGTCGACGAGGGCGTCGCTCGGCGTGCCGAGGTTGTCCTGCAGGCGCACGGTGAGTTCCTCGACCCGGTCGACGAGACCGATCTCGCGGGCGACCTCACCGACCCGGTCGCTGCGGTCCTCGATGCCCGAGGCGATGTCGGGCGCGTGCTCGGCGAGGAAGTCGACCTGATCCTGGAGCTGTGTCACGTACAACGAGCGCGCCCCGATGCCGATGGCTGCCACCGCGAGGAAGACGATGATGATCGCCAGGGCCCGCGGCAGGAACCGATCGAGCAGCGACACGAGCGGACTGAGCAGGACCGCCGCCACGATCGATGCGATCGCCCAGCCGAGCACACCGGTCGACGCCACCACGACGTTGTGCACCACCAGCACGATCACGATGACCGCCGCGGTGGCGACCAGCACGCGCCACGGCGGGCGGATCGGCGGTTGGCGGACGGACGGCGACCCGGTCGACCTGCTCGCAGCGGCGTCGGCCATCGGCGGTACTGTACCGCGCCGTGACCGACCACCGGGATGTCGCCGACGCCCCGCTCGTGCGCGTCGACGCCATCACGACCGCGTTCGTCGCCGGCGGCGTGTTGCTGGCGATGGCGATCATCGCGCTGGTCCGTACGTCGGAGAACGTGCTCACCCCCCTCGTGCTGGGCGTGCTGTTCGGCCTCGCCTTCGACCCGGTGGTCGGCGTGCTCCGGCGTCGGCTGCGGTGCAGCCGCGCCACGGCAACGCTGGTCGTCGCCGTCGCCCTGACGTTGGTGTTCGGCGGCATCGTGTTGCTGCTCGGTCCGAAGGCGGTCGATCAGGCGAGCACGTTCGCCGAGGAGGTGCCCGAGACGATCGAGCAGTTCTACAGCTGGCCGCTGATCGGCGAGCGCCTCGAGCAGAACGATGCGGCCGGGCGAGGCGCAGGAATTCGTCGACGACCTGCCGACCCGGTTCGACACCGATTCGATCAGCGAGTTGGCGTCCCGGCTCCTCGGCGGTCTCGGCGCCGCGCTGCTCGTGCTCGTCACCACCGTCGCAGTGCTGCTCGACGGCGACGCGATCGTCCGTCGTGCCCGCCGCCTCGTGCCACCGGCGCGTCGCGAACGCGCCGACGAGGTCGGCCGCATCGTCTACCGCTCGGTCGCCCGGTACTTCGCCGGCTCGCTCACCGTGGCGTTGCTGAACGGCACGGTGATCCTCACCGCGGGACTGATCCTCGGCGTGCCGCTCGCCCCGCTCGCTGCGATCTGGGCGGCGATCACCAACCTCATCCCGCAGATCGGTGGACTGCTCGGCGGTGCCTTCTTCGTGCTGCTGGCGTTCAGTCAGGGCCCACTCACCGGGGTGATCGCCCTCGCCGTGTTCCTGGGATACCAGCAGCTCGAGAACCACATCATCCAGCCGACGATCATCGGCCGGGCGGTGCACCTCTCGCCGCCCACGACGATGCTCGCCGCGCTGATCGGCGGCGCGGCGGCCGGCGTTCCCGGCGCACTGGTGGCCACCCCACTGCTCGGCGCCGTGAAGTCCGTCTGGCTCGACGTCGTCGAAGGGCGGGCGCACGAGCCGCCCAACGACGACGACAAGGACGACGACGACAAGGACGACGACATCCGACTCGTCGCCGGCCGAATCGTCATCAGGCGAATCGTGACCGGGATCGGGACACGAGCAACACTTGTCCCATGCCCGGATCACCGAAGGACGCCACCGCCCACACGAGCGCGGCCAATGCCGCACGTGAGCCGGGTTTCGATCCCGACGACTTCGACCGGGCCTCGCGCGGGCGCGTCGCAACGCATCCGACCGGGGTGATCGACGGCCCGTACGGGCCGGCGTGGGACTGCACGCGCTACGAGTTCATCGAGCAGGGATCGGCCAATCCGTCGACGGTCAACCCGAGCCTGTGGCGGCAGGCCCAGTTGAACAACATCCACGGTCTGTTCGAGGTCGACGACGGCCTGTGGCAGGCACGGGGGTACGACATCTCCAACATCACGTTCATCGCCGGCGAGACCGGGTGGGTGATCATCGACCCGCTGACCGTCGAGTCGACGGCCCGGGCGTGCCTGGCGTTGGCCAACGAACACCTCGGTGAGCGGCCGGTCACCGCCGTGATCTACACCCATTCCCACACCGATCACTTCGGCGGCGTGCTCGGTGTGACCACCCAGGCCGACGTCGACGCCGGGCGCTGCCGGGTCATCGCCCCTGACCGATTCATGGACGAGGTCGTCGGCGAGAACGTGATCGCCGGCAACTGCATGACCCGGCGGGCGGTCTACCAGTTCGGACCGCTGCTGCCGGCCGGGCCGCGCCAGCACGTCGACTGCGGGCTCGGCAAGGCGATCCCGTTCAGTGCGCCCGGTCTGATCGCGCCGACCGAGAGCATCACCCACACCGGTGAGGAGCTCGTCGTCGACGGCGTGCGCATCGTGTTCCAGATGACGCCCAACGCGGAAGCGCCGGCGGAGATGAATTTCTTCTTCCCCGACCGCGGCTGGTTGTGCATGGCCGAGAACTGCACCCACAACATGCACAATCTCGTCCCGATCCGCGGCGCACAGGTGCGCGATTCACTCAACTGGTCGAAGTACATCGGCGAGGCCCTCGACACGTTCGGGCAGGACGCCAAGCTGTCGTTCGCGTCGCACCACTGGCCGCGCTGGGGTGGCGACGATGTGCGCAGCTTCCTGGCGCTGCAGCGCGACCTGTACCGGTGGATGCACGACCAGACGATGCGCCACGCCAACCTCGGTGAGAACGCCGTCGAGATCGCCGAACATCTCGAGCTGCCACCCGAGTTCCGCACCGAAGCGCACGCCACCGGCTACTACGGGCAGCTCGCCCACAACGTGAAGGCCGTGTACCAGCGGTACCTCAGTTGGTACGACGGGAACCCGGCCAACCTGTGGAAGCTGCCGCCGACCGAGGTCGGGCGACGGTACGTCGCGCTCGCCGGCGGCGCGGACGCGTTGCTCGCCAGTGCGCAGGCATCGTTCGACGACGGCGACTACCGGTGGGTGGTCGAGCTGCTCAACCACCTGGTGTTCGTCGATCCGTCGAACCAGGCGGCACGCGATCTCCAGGCGGACGCGATGGAACAGATCGGATACCAGAGCGAGTCGGCCACGTTCCGCAACGCATTCCTCACCGGCGCCCACGAACTGCGCAACGGCACGTTGCCGTCGCGACCGAACACCCACGGCGGTTATCTCGCGGCGGTGACGATGCCGCAGCTGTTCGACAGCCTGGCGGTGCGGTTGCGGTCGGAGGACGTGGGCGGCGTGGCCGTCGACGTCGGCTTCGACGTCACCGACCTCGACGAGCAGTGGACGCTCGGGCTCGCCCATCGCGCGTTGCACTATCGCGCCGGCCTGCCGTCCGAGAACAGCGCCGAGAACAGCGCCGCCACCGTCGCCATCGTGCGCCTGTCACGGACGAACCTGATCGCGCTGGCCACGAAGGACACGACATTTGCCGAACTGATCACCGCGGGCACGGCTTCGGTCAAAGGCGACCGGGCAGCCCTCGACGCCATCTTCGACAACCTCGAGACGTTCATGACCGGCTTCCCGATCGTCGAACCCTGACCGCCGGGCCACCACCCGGCAATGCGTGATCAACATGCGGCGTGACAGCGCAGATTGATCACGCAGTCGCCGGACAGGGGAGAGAAGACGGCCGGGGCAGGGAAGACGGCGGGGGCAGGGAAGCGGCAGGGCTACGGTCGCCGGCGTGATCGAGTTCGGCGTCGCCCACCTTCCGGACGGCGTGCGCGTCGAGCGGTCCGACGACGGGTCCCGGATCAGGCTCGTCGCCGATCGTGACCTGGCAGGGCTCTCGAACGGGTGGTTCACGCAGCCGGTGGCATCGATCGAGATCGATCCGGCGACCGTGCCGAGCGACGCCGAATTCCTCGGTTTCGCGTTCACCCAGTTCGCCCTCCCGGTGATCGCCGGGCCGGCTCTGGACTTCGATTTCAATCCGGCGCCCAACCTGCACTCGCCGCCGGCGATGATCCCGCTGCTGGTCCGGTCGGCGGATGGCTGCACGCTGTTCGCGCCGACCGTGAGCCCGCACGAACAGATCATCACGATCGTCGACGGTGTCCTCCGCTGGGGATGGCACGGCGACCTCGACGAGGTGCCGGCGGGCTTCACCGCCGAACTCGCCGTGTACCGCGGCGCGACCGCGACCGAGTTGCTGACGCAGTGGGGCGGCGAGCTACAGGCAGCGGCCGGTGTGAACCGCCGCCCCGCCGACGCCAACGCACTCACGTCACACCTGTCGTACTGGACCGACAACGGGGCGGCCTACTGGTACCGCACCGAACCCGGAACGACCATCGCCGCGTCGGTTGCCGACGCCGTCGCCGCGCTGCGTGCCGATGACGTACCCATCCGTGCGGTCGAGCTCGACTCGTGGTTCTACCAACACGAGACGAGCCGGCCGATCGACGAGATCGGGTATCCGACCGATGTTCCGCCGAGCGGCTGCTGGGTGTGGAAGCCGCGGCCGGACGCGTTCCCGACGGGCGATGGTGCGAGCGACCCGCTCACGGCGCTGGCCGACGAACTCGGCCGACCGCCACTCGTGCTCCATGCGCGGCACCTCGCGCCGAACGGCCCCGATGTCGATCCCGACACGTGGTGGGTCGACGACCTCGCCGCGCAACCACACGATCCGGCGTGGTTCCGCGGCTGGTTCGACGACGCCGCCCGAGCGGGCGCCACCTGCATCGAGCAGGACTGGATGCTGATGTACTGGTTCGGCGTGCGGGCCCTGCGTTCGGCGCCCGGCCGGGCGATGGCCTGGCAGCGCGCCCTCGACGAGCACGGCCGGGCGACCGGAGTCGACCTGCTGTGGTGCATGGCGACGCCGGCCGACCTGATCGCCGCCGTCGAACTCGAGCGGGTGATCGCGGTTCGCACGTGCGACGACTATCGCTTCGCGGACGACCCGGCGATGCTGTGGACGTGGTTCCTCACGGTGAACCGCCTCGTCGGGCCCCTCGGACTGCGCGCGTTCAAGGACTGCTTCTTCTCCAACCCTGCCGTCGACCCGGACGCCGATGCCATCGACGGCGACGTCCATGCGGAACTCGAGGCGCTGCTGTCGGCGATGTCGGCTGGACCCGTCGGCATCGGCGACCGGATCGGACGGACCGACCGCGACATCGTGATGCGCACGTGCGATGCCGACGGACGGCTCCGGCTCGTCGACCACCCGATCGGGCTGATCGACGACTGCCTGTTCGGCGCGCCCGCCCGGGGCGAGCGGTTGGCCTGGGCGACGACGTCGGTCACCATCGACGGGCAGCGGTGGACCTACGTCGTCGCCATCAACACCGCCACCGAGCGCCGCACCATCGCCGACCGGCTGGAGCTGAGCGACATCGGGCTCGATCGACCGCACGGCGTGTACGACTGGCGTCGGGGGACATCGACCGAGACCCCGACGATCGAGGTCGAACTCGGCCCGCGTGACTGGGCGTTGTTCGTGTGCTGCCCGATCGTCGACGGCGCGTTCCACGTCGGCGACCGTACGAAGTACGTGACGATCTGGAGCGGTGACGCCCAAGGGTCTACGGTGGACCCGTGACCGACGAGCAACGTCCGTACGGTGGGGGAGTCGGGGATCCGGGCCTCAAGAAGGTGCGCACGCGGCACTTCCAGCGGGCCAAGGAGACCGGGATCAAGATCACCGGGCTCACCAGCTACGACTACCTGTCGGCATGCATCTTCGACGAGGCAGGCATCGACTTCCTGCTCGTCGGCGACTCGGCGGGCAACACGGTGTTCGGCTACGACACCACGATCCCCGTCACGGTCGACGAGCTGATTCCGCTCACCGCGGCCGTCGTCCGCGGCGCGAAGCGAGCACTGGTCATCGCCGACATGCCCTTCGGCTCGTACGAGAACGGCCCGGACGAGGCGCTCACCACGGCAACCCGGTTCATGAAGGAGACCGGCTGCCACGCGGTGAAGCTCGAGGGTGGCGTGCGCAGCGCGAAGCAGATCAAGCGGATCGTGCGTGCCGGCATCCCGGTGATGGCGCACATCGGCTACACGCCCCAGAGCGAGCACGGCCTCGGCGGTCACATCATCCAGGGCCGCGGCGACGGAGCGGCGGCGCTGCTCGACGACGCCCGGGCGGTCGACGATGCCGGCGCGTTCGCGGTGGTGTTGGAGATGGTGCCGTCGGAGGTCGCCGGCAAGGTCACCGGGGAGATCTCGATCCCGACGATCTCGGTCGGCGCCGGACCGCACTGCGACGGGCAGCTGCTCGTGTGGAGTGACTGGGCCGGCTTCACGCGTGGCCGCATCCCGAAGTTCGTCGAGCAGTACGCGACCATCGGCCAGACCCTCCTCGATGCCGCGGTCGCCTACCGCGAAGACGTCGAGTCGGGTGCCTACCCCGCCGAACGCCACGAGTACACCCCCTGACCGGCCACCAGGTTCCCAACCATCGGCCTCCAACCAACGTTTGCGTCAGGATTTCTGAGAACCAGTTCTCAGAAATCCTGACGCAAACGAGGATTTAGGTGCTGTTGGGTACGGTGAGGGCATGACACGAGTGCTCATCGCCGTCGACGGAACCGCTTCTGATCGGCTCATCGTCAACCAGACCCACACCCTCTTCGGTGACGAGGCCGAGTACGTGCTGCTGAACGTCCGGCGCGACCCGATGATGGTCGCCGCCACGACGATCGGCGTCGGAATGAGCGCGATGGTGCCGGCCGGCGACCTTCGCACGCGTCTACGGCGACGAGGGGGAGTCGTTGCAGTCCGAAGCCGACATCGCCACCGAGACGGCGCGGCAGGTCGCTCACGAGGCCCATCTCGACGAGGCCACCGTCGTCGGCGAGATCGGCCTCGAGCCCGACGCCATCCTGAGCGCCGCGGACGAGTTCGACGTCGACGTCATCGCCGTCGGCGACCACGACCGCGGGTGGTTCTCGCGCCTCATGTCGCCGTCGGTCCGAGCGGCCGTCACCGACCGGGCCCACGTGCCCGTGCTGGTCATTCGCATCAAGCACGACTGAGTACTCCTCGACATCTCTTCGACGAGGTTCCCCGGCGCCCGAGCCCCGCCGTGCGAAGCTAAGCCGGTGTTGAGCGCCGACGAGACAACGACGCTGACGCCGACGCTGACGCCGGCCCTGCGACGGGGACTTCGTCTGTTCGCGCAGACCGACGACCAACCGAGGGCCCGCCGCGCGACCGACGTCATCCTGCTCGGATTGTCGTGCCTCTGCCTGCTCAGCGTGGCGCTGCTCGCCGACCCGGACCCAGGGTTCTCGAACGCACTGAGCGACTTCTTCGCCGCGCTGCCGCACACGCTCGAGGGCGTGTGGCAGGCGATGGCCGACCTGCCGATGGTCTGGGCGGCGGTCGTGCTCGTCGGCGCACTCATCCGCCATCGTCGATCGATCGCCCGGGACATGGTGCTGTCGGTGGTCGTGGGCGTGGTGGCCTGGTTGCTCCTCGCGCGGACGGTCGGTGGCGGATGGCCCGAGTGCTGTGAGGCCCTCACCCGCACCGCGCCGCCTCCCGTCTTTCCCGCCGCTCGGCTCGCCGTGCCGGGCTCGGCGATCATCACCGCGTCGCCCCACCTCGTCCGCCCCGCCCGTCGCCTCGGCCACTGGGTCCTGCTGCTCGGGTCGATCGCCACGATCGCCCTGGCCTCGAGCACCCTGATCGGTGTGCTCGCCGGGATCCTGTGCGCGGCGGCGGCCGCCTCGGCGGTCCACCTCGCGGTCGGCTCGAGCGCAGGGCGACCGAGCCTCGATGACGTTCGGTTCGGGCTCGGCCAGATGGGCGTCGTCACCACCGAACTCGGCGTCGCGGCCCGCCAGCCCGCCGGCCAGTTCGCCGTCGCCGCGACCGGGGAGGACGGCGACGAACTGCTCGTGAAGGTCTACGGGCGCGACGCCTACGACGCCGCGCTCCTGTCGACCGTGCAGCGCACGATCTGGTTGCGCCGTGCGGGATCACCGGTCGGTTTCGGGCGGCTGCGCCAGGTGGAACACGAAGCATTCCTGACGTTGCTGGCCGGTCAGGCCGGCGTGCCGACCGATCAGGTGGTGATCGCCGGATCGACGCCGAGCGACGACGCCCTGCTCGTGCTCCGCCGGACCGGCACGCTCGTCGCCCCGGCGAAACGGGAGATCACGTCGGAGACGGCGAGGGTCGAGCGGTTCAGTGGTGCCGACGCCCTGGCGCGGATGCGCGAACTCTGGGAACTCGTCGAGCAACTCCACAGCAACGCGATCGCCCACGGCCAGATCGACGAAGCCCATCTGATCGTCGATCACGACGGCCGGCTCGGGCTCGTCGACTTCCGCGGGGCGAGCGTCGCACCGACCGACGCGCAGCTGCGCAGCGACGAAGTGCAGGCGTTCGTCGCGACGCTGATCGTGGCCGGGCGTGACCTTGCCATCGCCGCGCTCGTGTCGAACCGGTCGAACGAACGCATCGCAGCGCTCCTGCCCTACCTCCAGCCGGTCGCGCTCACCGGGGACCAGCGACGGATGATCAACGCGCTCGACATCGATCTCGACGACGTTCGCTCCGACGTGGCCGCGGCGATCAACCTCGAGGCACCACGGCTGGTGCAGCTGCGCCGGTTCAGCATCGGTTCGGTCATCCGTATCGCGCTCCCGCTGCTGGCGGTGTTCGTCCTCATCTCGGCGCTCGCCGGTTTCGATCTCGACGAGTTCGTCGAATCGCTGCAGGACGCGATCTGGTGGCTCGTCCTGCTGGGCCTGATCGTGGCGCAGCTCCCGCGGATCGCCCAGGCGGTGTCGACGCTGGGTGCCGCGCCGATCCCGCTGCCGCTCGGGCCCGTCTACGCCCTGCAGCTGGCGATCTCCTACGTCAATCTCGCGATCCCGACCGCCGCGGCACGCATCGCGGTCAACATCCGGTTCTTCCAGCGCCAGGGTGTTCCGCCAGGAGCGGCCGTCGCCACCGGCGCGCTGGACGGCGTCAGCGGCTTCATCGTCCAGGCGATCCTGCTCGTGTCGTTCCTGCTCTTCGGCGAGATGTCGCTCGACATCGATTTCAGCGACCCGTCGAGCGACGCGCTCCGCCTCGTCGTGATCATCCTCGTCGGCGTCGCGGTCGCCGCCGCCGTGATCGCCGTGATCCCGAGGCTCCGGAACTTCGCGGTCGGATGGATCCTCCGGCTGGCGCACGAAGCCTTCGGGGTGCTGCGCGGGCTGCATTCCCCGCGCCGGCTCGCCATGCTCTTCGGCGGCAACCTCGTCGCCGAGCTGCTCTTCGCGTCGACGCTCGGCATCTTCGTGTTGGCGTTCGGTTACCCGATACCGCTCCAGGAGCTGCTGTTCATCAACATCTGCGTGTCGCTGCTGGCGGGACTGATCCCGGTTCCGGGCGGCATCGGCGTGACCGAGGGCGGCCTGATCTTCGGACTCACAGCGGCCGGCATGCCGCAGGAAGCGGCGTTCGCGGCGGTCACGTTCTACCGGCTGGCCACGTTCTACCTGCCGCCGATCTGGGGCTTCTTCTCGCTCCGGTGGCTCGAACGCAACCGCTACCTGTAACGCGTTCAGCCCCCACGACCCCGAAAAATGGAGCAGATGTCGCGCTCAGCGCGACGATTGCTCCAAATTTCCGGTTTCGCTCTTCGCGGCGCGGGCTGCGCGGGCGGTGACCCGCTGCCAGACCGCCAGCGTGCCGAGGCCGATCGGGATGATGATGACCCACGTGAGCACCCGGAAGATCAGCACCGCGGCGGTGATCTGGTTGACGTACTGCGAGCCCGCCGCCGCCGTCAACAGGGCGATGTAGGCGACCTCGCTGACGCCCGCGTCGCCGGCCGTGATCGGCAGCACGGTGAGGCCCTGGACGACCGCGTAGACGACGAACACCTCGGGCCAGCTGATCGCCGAGTCCGGTGTCCCCGTGAACCGCACCGACATCAACAGCAGCGCGAAGCGGGTGCCGGCGGTGATCACCGTTGCCCAGGTGGCGATGATCCAGCGGTCACGGAGGCGTTCGATCGACTCGGCGCGGGCGTCGATCATCTTCTCGGCCAGGTCGGGCGGATCGGGCTTGCGCAACAGCCGCAGCACGAAGGCCCAGACGGCGGTGAGCATCCGACCCATCCAGGCGGTGCGGCGCTCGGCGCCGAACACGTAGGCCACGCCGAGGACGCCGACGCCGACGAGCACGGCGACCACCACGATGGTGCGCATCGTGCCGTCGATCGGCGTGTTGGACACGAGTAGTCCGATCGCCGCCACGACGGGCAGCACCAGCTTGATGCCGATGCTGAACACTCCGCCGGCGGCCACGGCCAGCGTGGCCTCGGACGGGGAGTACCCCCACGTGGTGAACATCTTGTGGCGGAACGGGAGGTCGCTCGGGCCGGGGAGGACCGACGTGACCCCGGCGGGTCCGAGATAGGCGATCACCCCGCGCCGCACGGGCAGCCCCCTGATCAGCGCGCCGGTGAGCAGACCTTGGCACGTCACCCAGATGATCCACATCGAGATGAGGGCGATGAATTCGGCGTCATCGAGGGACTTGACCGAATCGATGATCGCCTGGAAGTCGAGGTCGTCGAACGTCGAGAGCAGGATGAAGCCAGACAGCACGAGCGCCCCGACCACGAGCACCCCGCGGAAGACGGCGCTGCGGAGCTTCTTGATCGTCGACTTCTGCCCGGTGACCTCCTCGATCTCGTCGATCTCCTCGGGTGAGAGATCCGACGGATGCGGCTCGATCGATTCGGTCATCGCCTCATGCTCGCATCTCGTGTGGTCGCGCCGCGGGCATCGGTGCCATCAGGGCAGTGCGGCATCAGGGCAGTGCCGCCGGCTCGTCGACGCCGCGCCAAGCGGCGCGCAACGTGTCCTGCCGGAGTTCGTTCGCACGGAACTGGCTGATGCCGCCGACGATCGCCAACCCGATGTACGTCGCGTACCACCACCAGTCGTCGTTGACGTTCCGGGTGGTCGCTCGCGAATCGAAGTCGGCGGTGTCGACCACGCCGAACAGGAGCATCAATCCGAAGGTCGTCAGCGTCGCCCCCGCCAACGCGGTGAGCACCGTCAACAGCACCATCGGCACGTCGCCGACGATCGCCACGACGGCGAGCACCGCGGCGGTGATCACGCCGACGAGGATGACCAGCCACGACCAGGTGACGCCGAGGAAAGCCATCGCACCGGTGCCGAGCACGAAACCGATCGAGGTCATCCCGATGAACACGGCGACCTCGTAGAAGAGGTACGCGATGAGGCCGAACACCAACGCGACCGCCAGCCCGACGATCCACGACCACACGGTGCTCAGGAACTCGTGGTCGCCACCCGAGACGATCCCGGCACCGAGCACGAAGCCCGCGAACGCACCCCAGATCGGGATGATGACGCGCATCGCGAAGTAGCCCCGGAAGCAGAAGACGGCACCGACGACCACCGCCAGGAGCCCGAGCAGGATGTCGTCCACCGCCACACTGTGGCAGATCGCCGAAGACGTATCCCCGGCTCAGCGCGCCAGGAGGCGGTCCTCACACCATTCGAGGGCCTCGTTCAGGGTCTCGGCCAACTGGACGGGGGCAACCGTCTCGGCGAATTGTCGAACCGTCGCCTCGAGCGGTTCGTCGTCGAGCCCCGTGATCACGAGCGCGCCTCCGGCCGCCGTCAGCTCACGGGCCAGTGGCAGGAGCAGGAGAGGAAGTGTCCCGTGGACCACATCGGTGCGGCTCAGGTCGACGATCACGAACGACGCCGGCGTCGACGACTCGTCACGGGCCTCGATGAGTTGCCGCACCGCGGATTCGGCGTCGGCGAACTGGATCTCGCCACGGAGCCGGATCGCCAGCACCTGGTCGCCCACCTCGGCGAGGCGGCGCAGCGCCTCGTCGCTGCGCCGGCGGTTCGACCCGCCGTCGGCCAGCGTGCGCACCGTCGGTCGCCGGTTGCCGAGTCGACGGCCCGAATTCACCAGGTGCAGTGACAACGAGGCCGCCAGCTCCTTGCACACGTTGACGCCACGGACGCTGTTGCCCTGTGGGTCGAGCCGGGGCGAGAACACACCGATGCCGCACTGGCCCGGCAGGACGGCGATGATGCCACCGCTCACGCCGCTCTTCGCAGGCAGGCCGACCGACACCATCCACCGACCGGCACCGTCGTACATGCCGCAGCTCGACATCACCGACAGCACGTGACGGACCGTCGGTTGCGACACGGCCACCGACCCGTCGACCGGGTTGTGGCCGCCGTTGGCCAACGTCGCCGCGATCACGCCCAGATCGTGACAGTCGACCTCGACCGAGCACTGCTGGAAGTACACCTCGAGCGAGGATTCGACATCGTCGCCGAGCGAGCCCGCGCCGCGCAGGAGATGGGCGATCGCCCGGTTCCGGTGGCCGGTGATCCGCTCCGATGTGGCGACATCCGTGTCGATCGACAACGGCCGTCCGGCGAACTTGGAGTATCCGTCGAGCAGCCGGCTGACCGCGTCGTCGCCGTGGGCGGCGTGGATCAGATCGGCCGCGGTGATCGCGCCGGCGTTGACCATCGCGTTGGTCGCCCGGCCCGTGATCGGATCGAGGCTGATGGCGTTGAACGCATCGCCCGTGGGTTCGAGACCGATCCGCTGGCCGACGACGTCGGGACCGAGCTCGTCGAGGGCCATCGCGTACGTCAGCGGCTTCGACATCGACTGGATCGTGAAGCGGAGCCTGGTGTCGCCGACCTCGTAGCTCGTCCCGTCGACCATCACGATGCAGATACCGAAACGGTCGGGGTCGACGCGGGCGAGTTCGGGGATGTACGACGCGACCTCGCCGGACGCATCGCCGAGGAATTTGGCGTGCAACTCCTCGAGGTAGGCGGTCAGGGGCAGCATGGGCCGCAGCGTAGGTCGCCGCGCGCGGTACGTTTCGCCGATGAAACTTCTGCCCATGAAGCCTCGGAGCGTGTTCGCCGTCGGATTGCTGGTCGCGGTCGCCGCGGGCGGCTCGCTCGGCTGTGGCAGCGACGACAAAGAGAGCGGCGGCACGCTCACCACCGACGTCACGTCCGAAGGGACGGTCGAGGGCGTCACGTGGACGCTCACCGAACTCAACGGCGAGGCGCCGCCCGAGGGAGTTGTGGCGACGCTGAGCTTCGACGGCTCGACCGTGTCGGGCAACAGCGGGTGCAACACCTATTCCGGCGCCGCCACCTTCGACGAGGACGTCGTCAAGATCTCCGATCAGTTGACCTCGACCCGGATCGCGTGCGACCCCACGGTCAGCGAGTTCGAGGGTGCCTACCTGACCATGCTCGCCGATGCGTCGATCTTCACCGCCGACGGCGACACGCTCACCCTGTCGAACGACTCCGACACGGTGTTGGCGACCTTCACCGCCGGCTGAGGGTGCCCGGGCGGCGGCTCCGTGAAGGAGCCGCCGCCGTGGATCACCGTGCGGTGTTCAGGAGATGACTTTGGCCTTGGCGGCCGCGTACTCGGTGTCGTCGATCTTGCCGGCGGTGTGCAGCTCGGCGAGCTGCGCCAGCTGCGTCGCGGCGTCGGCGCCACCGGCCGTGTCGCGGATGTACTGCTGCATGGCCTGCTCGTTCTTCTGCATCGACCTCACCTGCCGCTCGTGCATCTTGCCGCCGCGGGCGATCACGTAGACGAAGATGCCGAGGAACGGCAGGAAGATGATGAAGAGCGACCAGAGAGCTTTGCCCCATCCGGACAGATCATCGCTGCGGATGATGTCGCCGAAGATCTGGAAGATCAGCATGATGAAGATGAAGAAGAGGAAGAACCAGAGGAACGACCAGAGAACTTCTCCAGTGCCGAAATCTGCTGCGAGTGTCACGAGACACCTTTCTGTAAATGCGGTCTGTCAATTCGGTGCCCGGCCGGTGCCGAGCCGGGCTCATCATGGTCGGTGATCGACATATCTTCAACTCACGCCCGTGCGGAGATCTACAATTCGTCCACTTTGGCTGATGGGCCGGGCCGGTCCCGGCGCAAAGCTGACGCCAAAGCATTGTGCGTGAACGTACGAACCAACCGACACGGAGGTGTCTCACATGGCCTTGGGCCCTATTGAAATATTGGTGATCGAGTTTCCGGGGAATCAGTTCACCGGAGCGATCATCCCCGAACTCGAGCGGCTGATCGCCAACGACACGATCAGTGTGATCGACGGTCTGCTCGTGCGCAAGGACACCAACGGCGATGTCACCTTCGTCGAGTTCGACGAACTCGGTGTCAACGACGATGCGGCCAAGCTGGCCGGCGTCGTGGACCAACTCGACGCACTGATCTCCGACGAGGACGTCGACGAGTGGGCCAGCCGACTCGAACCGGGCAGCTCCGAGGCGATCCTCGTCTTCGAACACACCTGGGCCAAAGGCTTCCGCGATGCCGTCGTCGAGTCCGGCGGTGTACTCGCCGACAACATCCGCATTCCGGGCGCCGTGGTCGACGAACTCCTCGCCGAGCTCGCCGAACTGCCCGAGGACTGACCGGGTGCGCAAACCCCATTCACGATCGACCGACACAACGACCCATACAACGACACAGACACAAGGAGCATTGACATGATGAGACGACGGATGGGCCGACCCGGTTTGGTCGGCACGATGGCTCGCACGGCGGTCGTCGCCGGAACCGCCACAGCGGTGGTCGGCGGCGTCAACAGGCATCAGCAAGGCAAGGCGCAGGAGGAGGCGACGCAGGACGCCGCCCAGCAGGCTGCGTTCGACTCCCAACAGCAGCTGGCCGAGATGCAGCAGCAGATGGCTCAGATGCAGGCCCAGCAGGCGCAGCAGGCCGCGGCGGCAGCAGCCGCCGCGCCGCCTCCTCCGCCGGCTCCCGCCGCCGCCCCGGCAGGGGACCTGATGGGCGAACTTTCGAAGCTCGCCGATCTGAAGGCCGCGGGTGTCCTCACGGACGCCGAGTTCTCGGCGGCCAAGGCCAAGCTGCTCGGCTGAACTGATGACGATCAGCGACGCCGACACGCCCGCCGACCCCGCACTCGCGGCTCCCGACCTCGACACCGCGGCGAAACCGCCGCGGCGCGCGGGGTCGGCGCCAGGGTGGCTGGTCTGGTCGATGATCGTGTTGGCGTCGTTGGTCGCGATCGGCGCGGCCACGAACACCTGGCTCAACCGACAGATGCTCGACACCGACAACTGGGTCGAGGTCAGTGACAACCTGCTGACGAACGACGAGGTGCGGGGGGCGTTGTCGATCTATCTCGTCAACGAACTGTTCACGTACGTCGACGTGTCGGAGCAGCTGCAGGACACGCTGCCCGACCAGCTGCAGGTGCTGGCGGGACCGATCTCGGCCGCGCTCCGTCAGCCCGCGATCGATGCCGTCGAACGGGTCCTCGCCTCACCGCAGGTGCAACAGGTGTGGCGGGAAGCAAACCGGGTGGCGCACACTGCGCTCGTCAACATCCTGAAAGGCGACACCCGCGAGTCGGTCGGCACCGAGGACGGCAAGGTCACGCTCAATCTCGCCACGGTGGTCAAGAACCTGGGAGAACAGCTCGGCCTTCCACAGAGCGTGCTCGACCGGATCCCACCGGACGCGGGTGTGATCACCATCGCCGATTCGCAGCAACTCGCCAACGCCCAGGACGCCGTCAGCGTTGTCGAGAAGCTCAGCGTCGTGTTGTTGCTGGTGGTCATCGTGCTCTACGTCGCGGCGGTGTTCATCGCCAGTGATCGTCGTGCCGCCATCCGCGATGTCGGCATCGCCATCGTCGTCTCCGGCGCGGCGATCACCATCGCCCGCCAGTTCGCCGTGCGCTACCTCGCCGACAACATCAAAACGGCCACCGACGTCAGATCGGCGATCAATGCGGCGGCGCTCATCGGCACGAACGTCCTGAACGAGATCGCGTGGCTCTGGCTCTCGGCCGGCCTGCTCCTGTTCATCTACGCGGTGCTCATGGGCCCCACACGGGCCGCAACGGCGACGCGGCGCGGCTTGTCCCCGATCCTGTCGAACCGGCTGACCGCATACATCTTCGCCCTCGCTGTGATCGCCCTGATCGTGTGGATCACGCCGGGATCATCGGTGCAGACATGGATCGGCGCGGTCACGCTGCTCGTGCTGGTCATCGTCGGTGTCGAGCGGTTGCGCAGCCTCGTCCGTCGCGAGCATCCCGACACCTCGATGTCGGACGTGTGGCACGACATCACCGGCTGGTTCGGCGACGACGCCACGGTCACGACGCCCAAAGGCTGAACCGGTCCATCGGCTCCCCATCGGGATCGACGATCTCGGGCGCTGTCTCGACGCATCCGGCGTCCGGTGGTACTGCCGACGTACGCGGCGACCAACAACGAAACGGGACTGGCGACAACGACAGCATCTGGCGGCGGCCGGTCGTGTCGCCATGGACACTCGACTCGGCCGGCGGCGCCGTCGAGGGGACGGCGCATCGCCAGGGTCTCGCCCCCGGCCGCTGACACTACCGATCAGCGGCCGAGGACGAGGATGGGCGGGATCAGCCCTGCAGAACCTTGGCCTTCGCCGCGGCGTACTCGCCGTCGTCGATCTTGCCGGCGGTGTGGAGTTCGGCCAGCTGGGCCAACTGATCGGCGGACGAGGCGGAGCTCGCGGTCGCTCGGACGTAGGAGTCCATGGCCTCCTGCTGTGCCTGGGCCTGCGCGATCTGACGCTCGGCCATGCTGCCGCCGCGGGCGATCAGGTAGGCGAAGATGCCGATGTACGGGAGGATGATCACGAAGATCGACCAGAGCGCCTTGCCCCAACCCGACAGGTCGCGGCTGCGGAAGATGTCGGAGAAGATGAAGATCAGGAGGTAGATCCAGATGATGAAGATGAAGAACCAGAGGAACGACCAGAAGACCTGGCCGGTTCCGAACTCTGCGAGCATTGTGTGAAGCCTTTCGTTGTTGATGTGTTGCGTGGAGTATGGCGGTGAGTGTGTGATTCGCGGCGCGACGGATCGCGGCGTGAATCAGCGCACGACGACGGCGGGTGCGGTGGCACCGCCGAGCAGCACGGAGACGAGGATGCCGAGCGGCAACGCGCCCCAATAGCTGAGTCCCAAGCCCGGGCCGACGTTGCCGAGAAACAGCATCAACAGCCATGTCGCCGGGAAGGTGGCGATCAGGAAGATGATGAGCGCGGCGATCAATGTCTTGAACATGGTTTGTCCTCGTTTCGTTTGCGGTAGTGCAGTTGCGAATGTATGCGAGCGCACCGGCACGCAAGCGTGATACCCGCACGCGTGTGCGGATGTCGGAGGTCTGACGCGTTAGCGTCTGACCCGTGCTCATCCTCGCAATCCTCGGTCTCGGAATGGGCGTCGGTGCCCTCGCCCAACTCATCGTCGGTCGGGAGGGTCCCCGCGTCGACTGGACGATGGCGTTCGTCGCCGGGTTCGCCGGGTCGCTCGTCGGTGGGCTGATCTTCAGCCTGATCGCCGGCGACGGACTGAACATCCGGCTGAGCGGCATTCTCGGATCGCTCATCGGGGCGATCATCATCACCGCCGTGTGGCAGTGGTACCGGCGCAAGCAACGTGCCGAGGCGCTGGCGGCCGACAAGGCTCTCGCCCGTTCGGGCCGCCACCAGCCGCGTTGATCGATCGGCGCTGATGTCGGGTCCGCTGGGTGAAAGCCCGGGACTCGTGTGCGCGCACCATCATCTCTACTCGGCGCTGGCGCGTGGGATGCCCGCGCCGCCCCGGACCCCGCGTGGGTTCCGGGAGGTGCTGGAATTGGTCTGGTGGCGTCTCGATCGTGCGCTCGACCTGGAGATGCTCGAGTGGTCGGCCAAACTCGGGGCACTCGAGGCCCTCGAGGCGGGCTGCACCGCGATCATCGATCATCACGAATCGCCGAACGCGATCGAGGGATCGTTGACCGTCATCGCCGACGCCTGCACCGAGGTGGGCGTGCGCGTGTCGACGTGCTACGGCGTCACCGATCGTCACGGCGCCGACGGTGCCCGTCGCGGCCTGGAGGAGAACGATCGGTACCTGCGCGAGTGCGCACGAGAGAGCCGGCCGAGCAGGCGCGGCATGGTCGGGATCCACGCCGCGTTCACGTGCCGCGACGACACGCTCGAGGCGGCCGCCGGGCTGGCCGTGACCCACGGCGTCGGCGTGCACGTCCACGTCGCCGAGGGTCCCGACGACGTCGGTGCCGCCGGAGCGCCTCGCCGTCCTGTCGACCGACGACTGGCTGCTGATCCACGGCGTGCACCTGCCCGACGATCACTCGCTGCGGGGCACGATCGTGCACAACCCCCGGTCGAACATGAACAACGCCGTGGGCTACGCCGCGCCGGCACGGTTCGTCAACCCGGTGGCGCTCGGCACCGACGGCATCGGTGCCGACATGCTCGACGAGTTCCGCCTGGCGTTCGTGCGGTCGCGTGAACACGACCTCACCGCCTCGCCCGAACTTGCGTGGGGATGGCTGGAGGCGGGGTGGTCGCTCGTTCCCGAGGCCCGGTCCGATCGGGTGACGTGGTCGTATGCGCCGTTCGATCCGTGGCGCCTCGCCTACACCACCGGGGTGCGGGCGATCGACGTCGACATCGACGGCGTACAGGTGCTCGCATCGGGCGTGGCGACCCGCGTCGATGCCGACGAGGTGCGGGCGAAGGCGGCCGAGCAGGCGACACGGCTGTTCGCCCGGCTCGACGAGCTGTGACTCGCATGATCGGGTCACCGATGAACGGGTCACAGCTGATCGGTCGGCGGCCGTGATCATCGACGTGCTCGCCAACCTGTTCGGGACGGACGTACCCGACCTCGTCGACATGGCCCGCGTCCTCGACGATTCGCCCGTCGGCGTGCTCTGGGTGAGCGACCACTTCAGCGGCGCCGTCGAGGGCGCCCCGTGGTCGCGGGATCCGTTCGTCACCCTCGGTGCGATGGCCGCCGTCACCGAGCGGGTCGAGCTGG
Source organism: Ilumatobacteraceae bacterium (assembly GCA_963752815.1). Classification (GTDB taxonomy): domain Bacteria; phylum Actinomycetota; class Acidimicrobiia; order Acidimicrobiales; family Ilumatobacteraceae; genus Sva-07. The sequence goes on from CAVVZI010000021.1 coordinate 378,599, forward strand.
GGCTGCTCGTCGCGAACATCGTCAACCGTCATCCGGCGCAGCTCGTGTCGGCGATGAACTCGTTGCAGTCGATCGCGCCCGGGCGCGTGCGTCTCGGGCTGGGGTCGGGTGCCGCTCCGGGCTCACGTTTCGCCGTCGAGCACGAGGCGATCGGTCGCGAACTGGGGACGGTCGAGGGTCGTCGCGAGGCGTTGCGTGACCAGATCAGGGCGGTCCGGGCGATCTGGTCCGGCACCGACTCGTTCGACAGCCCGACGCTGTCGTTCCACGGATTGCGCGACGTGGTCGACGGCGCGACGGTCCCGCCGATCGTGGTGGGGGCATCGGCTTGGCCGACGATCGAGGTGGCGCTCGCCGAGGCCGACGGGGTCAACATCCGTTTCACCCGCGACCTCGACGAGCAGGTCGCACGTATCCATGAGGAGCGACACGACGTCGGGCGCGGTGGGTTCGAGGTCAGCGTGCTGCTCGATCCGGTCCGCGGCGAACTCGACGTGCTCGGCGAACACCTCGATCACCTCCGAGCGATCCACGTCGAGCGGGCCGTGATCATGCGCTCGCCGGGCTTCGACCCGTCCGACCTGACCCCCCACCTCGCCCTGCGATGAGCGAGCCGCCCAGCCCTCGGTCCGTTCGCTCACCGTGACGCCCTCGATTCCGCGAATGGGTTCGACTGTGGGAAGATCGACCACCGCGAAGATTTCGGCTTGGGGGTACGGATCGTGAAGCAACTCAGTGGGCTCGACGCGAGCTTTCTCTACATGGAGACCCCCACGATGATGGGGCATGTCAGCGGGCTCGCCATCTACCAGCGGCCGACGCCGGACTTCGATCCGTTCGATCTCGTCTACCGTCGGTTCGAGGGGATGATCGGTCGGCTCGAACCCATGCGGCGGCGCCTCGTGACCGTGCCGATGCAGCTCGATCATCCCTACTGGATCGACGACCCGGACTTCGATCTCGACTACCACGTTCGGCATCTCGGTCTGGCGCCGCCCGGAGCGGCCGACCAACTCGCCGAGCAGGTGTCGCGGATCGTCGGTCGGCACATGGACCGCACGCGCCCGTTGTGGGAGTGCTACGTGATCGAGGGGCTCGCCGACGGACGATGGGCGATGCTGACCAAGACCCACCACTCCACGATCGACGGTGCGTCGGGCGTGATCCTGCTCAACATGCTCACCGACCTCGATCCTGATGCGGGGAACACGCTCGAGCCCGTGCCGTGGTCCGGTGAACCGGTGCCGAGCCAGGTCGAGATGTTGCAGACCACGATGGTGCATCTCGCCTCGAATCCGTTGAAGGGGCTCCGACTCCAGCTCCGTCTCGTCCGCGACGTCGCGTCGGGCGCCGGTCTCACGAGCGTGAGCGGGCTGGCCTCCAACGCTCGCGACGTCGTCACTGCGATCGCTCGGAGAGGGTCGGCGCCTGCCGATCACGATCAGGTGTCGCGGGTCAGCCTGCCGATCTCGCCGGCGCCGGCCACGCCGTGGAACCGCGCGATCTCGCCGCACCGGCGTTTCGCGATGCGCTCGACCTCGCTCGAGAACATCAAGGCGCTGAAGACCGCGACGGGTTGCACCGTCAACGACATCGTGATGGCGATCTGCGCCGGGGCGCTCCGCGAGTACCTGCTCCACCACGATGCGCTGCCCGACAAGCCGTTGCGGGCGATGGTGCCGGTGTCGATCCGCACCGGCGAGGAGGAGGATCCCTGGACGAACCGCGTGTCCAGCATCATCGCCGAACTCCCGACGAACTGTGCCGACCCGCTCGAACGGGTGATGCGGTGCCACGAGGCGATGAATGCGGCGAAGCGCCAGATGGATCTGATTCCGGCGACGGCGGTCACGGACATCTCCCAATTCACGTCGCCGGTCGTCGCCACCTCGGCGATGCGCCTCGTCACGCGGTTCGGGCTCGCCAATCGTGGCGTGACGATGCCGGCCAACGTCGTGATCAGCAACGTGCCGGGCCCTCGGCAACCGCTCTACTTCGCCGGCGCCCGGATGGACCATTACATCCCGGTGTCGACGATCGCCGAGGGGATGGGCCTGAACATCACGGTGCACAGCTATCTCGACCGGCTCGACTTCGGGCTGATCGCGGACCGCGAACTCGTTCCTGATCTGTGGGACATGGCCGACATGCACATCGACGAGATCGGCCGGCTCTTCGACGCCACGGGAGCGACGTGGGCCGAACCACAGGCCGGGCCGTCGATGCGCCGTGGCGGCGGTGGCGTGAAGCCGGTCGCCCGGCGCCCGGCGAAGAAGGCTGCGGTCAAGCGAGCCCCCGCCAAGACAGCCGCCAAGAAGGCCCCGGCCAAGAAGACCGCAGCGAAGAAGACCGCGGCGAAGAAGAGCCGCGGCGAAGAAGACCGCCGCGAAGAAGAGCCCGGCGAAGAAGACCGCCGCGAAGAAGACGGCCGCGAAGAAGAGCCGCGGCGAAGAAGAGTCCGGCGAAGAAGACGGCCGCGAAGAAGACCGCAGCGAAGAAGAGTCCGGCGAAGAAGACGGCGACCAAGAGGGCCCCGGCGGCCCCGTAGTCGAAATACCCGACCGGGTTGGCGGGCCGAGTTCGGCAGGATCGGCACGAACCGCGAGACTCGCGGCGATGGACTTCGACCTGCCGCCCGACGATCACCCCGACCGACTCGCGGTCCGCAACTGGCTCGCGGCGAACGCCGAGCCGACCGGCAAGCAGCTCGCGGACGCCGGCTACGTGGTGCCGCACTGGCCGGCGCCGTGGGGTCTCGGCGCCGACCCGATCCAGCAGCTGATCATCGACGACGAGCTCGGCAAGGCGGGGGTCCATCGACCGAGCAATCCGATCGGCATCGGTTGGGCCGCTCCGACGATCTTCCTCGCGGGCACCCCGGAGCAACACGAACGGTTCCTGCCGAAGATCTTCAGCGGCGAGGAGGTGTGGTGCCAACTCTTCTCCGAACCCGATGCCGGCTCCGATCTCGCCAACCTTTCTTGCAGGGCAATCAAAGATGGTGACGAGTACGTCGTCAACGGTTCGAAGATCTGGTCGAGCGGGGCGCACCATGCGAAGTACGGAATCCTGATCGCCCGCACCGATCCCGATCAGCCCAAGCACAAGGGCATCTCCTACTTCATCTGTCCGATGGATCTTCCGGGCCTCACGATGAGCCCGATCGTCGACATGACGACGGCGCACTCGTTCAACCAGGTGTTCTTCGACGATGTCCGCATCCCGGCGTCGCTACGGGTCGGCGACGAGAACGACGGCTGGCGGCTGGCCAAGGTCACGCTGTCGAACGAACGGGTCTCGTTGTCGTCGGCCGGATCGTTGTGGGGCGTGGGCCCGTCGGCGGACCAGCTCATCGATCTGATCCGGGAAGGCGGCCGGCTCGACGACCCGGTGCTGCGAGATCGTGTTGCGCGACTGCACATCGAGGCGCAACTCCTCCATCTCAACCGGATGCGCAGCCTGTCGGCGACGCTCAACGGCAAGACGCCGGGGCCGGAGGCGTCGATCCAGAAGATCATGGCCGACGAGCACGGCCAGCACGTGATGGCCCTGGCCAAGGATCTCGCCGGCGCGAACGGCATGCTCGCCGGATCCGGGCCCGTCGGCAAGGTGCCGGCGTCGATGCAGAGTGCGCCGACCGAGAACCGGTTCGCCCAGAAGTCCACATCCCAGTTCGCCGACGTCGACCCGATCTGGCACTACGGCTACCTGTTCCACCCGGCGTTGACGCTCGGTGGGGGAACGTTCGCCGTGCAACGCAACATCGTGGCCGAGCACGTCCTCGGCCTGCCGCGGGAGCCGAACGTCGAGAAGGGATTGACCTGGGCGCAGACTCGCTACGGTTCCCCGACGTGACTTCCCCGCCGGATGCAGCGTCCACGAGTCTCGGCATCGACATCGGTGGCACGGGCATGAAGGCGGCGATCGTCGACGTGTCCTCCGGTGAGCTGCTCACCGACCGCTTCCGCATCGACACACCGCAACCCGCCACACCGGAGGCGATGGCGACGGTCGTGCACGACCTCGTGACGCACTTCTCGTGGACGGCTGCCGTGGGCGTCGGGTTCCCGGCGGTCGTGCGCAAGGGAGTCGTCAGGTCGGCGGCCAACATCGACGTGTCGTGGATCGACGTCGACGCCGACGCGTTGTTCACCGAGGCCGCCGACGTCCGCGTCCACATGATCAACGATGCCGACGCCGCCGGTCTCGCCGAGGTGCGCTTCGGCGCCGGGCGCGGCTACCACGGTGTGGTGATGATGCTGACGTTCGGCACGGGCATCGGCTCGGGTCTGTTCGTCGACGGCGTGCTCGTGCCCAACACCGAACTCGGCCACCTCGAACTCGACGGCGTCGACGCCGAGACCCGTGCCGCGGCGAGCGCTCGCAAGCGCGACGAGCTCAGTTGGGCGCACTGGGCGAAGCGGGTCGAGACGTACCTCCGTCACGTCGAGCGGCTCTTCTCGCCCGACCTGTTCATCATCGGCGGCGGCGCGAGCAAGTCGGCCGATCAGTGGCTGCCGAAGGTGCACATCGACACCGAAGTCGTCGCGGCGCAGATGGCGAACAACGCGGGCATCGTCGGCGCCGCCCTCGTCGCACCGATGCCGTGATCACCGCGGTGGGCGAGGCCCTCGTCGACCTCGTCGTCGCGTCCGACGGGTCGGTCACGGCGACGCTCGGGGGTGCGCCGTACAACGCGGCACGGGCGGCCGCCCTCCTCGGCGCGTCCAGCCGATTCGCCGGCACGTTGTCGATCGATCGATTCGGCGTCCTGCTCGCCGCCCGGCTCGATGCCGACGGGGTCGACACGCGGTTCGCCCGGCGCACCGAGCGGCCGACCACCCTCGCCGCGGCCGAGCTCGACGAGCACGGCAGTGCGACGTACCGCTTCTACATCGACGGAACGTCCGCCCCCGACCTCCCGCCCGGCTCGCTCGAGCTGCCGGCAGCCGAACTCCCTGCCGATGAGGTGTTCTTCACGGGCGGGCTCGGGCTGGTGCTCGAACCGATGGCCTCGACGATCATCGACCATCTTCGCCACCTCGACGACGACACGATGGTCGTGATCGACGTGAACGCGCGTCCCGCCGTCGTCACCGATCGGGCGAGGTATCTGGCGAACCTCGCCGGGGCCGTCCGCCGCGCCGACGTGGTGAAGGTGAGCGACGAGGACCTCGCCTTCCTGCGCGATGACCTGGCGGTCGATGACCTCCTGCGCGGCGGCGTCCGGGCGGTCGTCGTGACGGCCGGCGCATCGGCCACCACGGTTCATCACGAGTGTGGCGTCACGTCCGTCGAGGTCCGTCGACCAGCCGCGCCGATCGTCGACACGATCGGCGCCGGTGACACGTTCGTCGGGGCGCTGATGGCCGCATGGACCGCAGGGCTCGAAATGGCGCCGCGGTCGCGATCCGATCTGGCCGGCCCGGGCGGCTTCGAAGCGCTCGTCGCCGCGGTCGAGGTCGCCCACGTCGCCGCGTCGATCGTCGTGACCCGACCGGGCGCCGACCCACCGACACGCGACGAACTCCTCGACGCTCTTCGCGCTTGAACCCGCCGCACGCGGATCAGACGAGGTAGTTCAGACGAGGTAGTGGCGGACCGCGAGACGTTCCGCGGAATCGTCGCCGGGGATCGAGAGTTGGGCGACCACCCGCAGGCTCGGCCATTCGGCCGGCGTGAGCTGTTGGTACTGGAACGTCAGAACGCCGGCGGTCGGATGGTTGAACCGTCGCAGGCGCGTCTCGAAACCCGACACGTCGTGTTCCGGCCACCAGCGATCGAAATCCTCCGATTCCTGGCGGAGCATCTCGACCAGCTCGATCATCGCGGGGTCGTGGCGGACCGCCGTCGTGGCGGAGCGGAACTCCGCCAACGCCTGGCGGGCATGGATGTCCCAGTCGACGATCAGCTCGCGGGTGAACGGATCGGCGAACAGCACCCACAACAGGTTGCGTCGTGGCGGCTGGAGCGACGGCAGGCGCGGATACAGCCGTTCCTGCGCGTTGTTCCAGGCGAGGAACTCCCAGCGCGGCCCGAGCACGTAGGCCGGCGACGGCATGAGCGCCTCGAGCAACAGCTCGAGCGCGGCGGGCGGTGTCGCCGGGACATCGACCACGCCCGCAGTACCGGGCTCGGCGAGCGACAGCAGGTGCTCCAGCCCGGCATCGTCGAGGCGGAGGGCCCGACCGATGGCCACGAGCACGTCGCGCGAGGCGTTGATGCGACGGCCCTGTTCGAGCCACGTGTACCAGGTGAGCGACACGCCGGCGAGCATCGCCACCTCCTCGCGGCGCAATCCGGGAGTACGGCGGCCGCGCCCCGCCGGCAGGCCCACCTGGTCGGGCCTCGTCGCTTCACGGCGACCGCGCAGGAACTCGGCGAGCTCCTGTCGATGGTCGGTCGTCGTCATGTCCACAGTCAAGCCGAGACGAGCAGTGCGGCAGCGCGCCTCCGAATACGGTGGGAGCGTGCAGCGCATTCCCTCCAAGTCCGAGTTCTCGATCGACGACATGCTCGCCGATCTCCGCGAGTTGGTCGAGGTCGAATCGCCGTCGCTCGACGTCGACGCCGTGTCGGCATCGGCCAAGGTGCTCGCCGCGATCATCGAACGCCGGTTGGGCGGCACCGCGTCGCTCGTCGACAGCCCCGCCGGGCCGCACGTGCACTGGGTCGGTGGCGGCGAGCCGAAGGTCCTCCTCCTCGGCCATCACGACACGGTGTTTCCCCTGGGCACCCTGGCCACGCGGCCGTTCGAGGTCGTCGACGGGCGGGCCACCGGGCCTGGCGTGTTCGACATGCTCGGTGGCATCGTCCAGGCGCTGCACGGCCTGGCCGCGCTCGACGACCGGTCCGGTGTCGAGATCCTGATCAGCGCCGACGAGGAGGTCGGGTCGACCGAGTCGCGTGCGCTCCTCGAGGAGCGGGCGGTGGCGTGCGGAGCGGTGCTGGTGCTCGAGCCGTCGGCCGATGGCGGGCTGTTGAAGACCGGCCGCAAGGGGACCGGGACGTTCGAGGTGCAGGTCCACGGCCGCGCCGCGCACGCGGGCCTCGAACCCGAAAAAGGCGTGAACGCGCTGATCGAGGCGTCGCGCCAGGTGCTGACGATCAGCGAGTTCGGGGCGCCGGAGACCGGTACCACGGTGACGCCGACGGTGGCGTCGGCCGGTACCGCCGACAACGTCGTGCCGGCCGAGGCCCGAATCCGCGTCGACGTCCGGGTGGAATCGGCCGGCGAGCGCGAGCGTGTCGAGTCGGCGATGGCCGGACTCCGACCGGTCGATCCCGAGGCGTCGATCTCGGTCACCGGCGCGATCGGCCGGCCGCCGATGCCGGAGTCGGCGTCGGTCACCCTGATGCCGATCGCTGCGCTCGTCGTGCCGGGGATCACCGGCATCCCCGTCGGTGGCGGGAGCGACGGCAACTTCACCGCCGCGCTCGGCGTACCCACGCTCGACGGCCTCGGCGCGGTCGGCGGTGGGGCGCACGCCGACACCGAGCACCTGATCGTCGCGGCGATGCCAGAACGCGCCCGCCTCGTCGCCGGCCTCGTCGCCCACCTCACCGCCTGAAGCCGTCAATCCCCGTTTGCGTCGGGATTTCTGCGGACCGGTCCGCAGAAATCCCGACGCAAACGCCGATCGGAGGTGTCAGTCGGAGCGTTCGGTCGGGGGGTCGAGGGCGGGGGTGACGTCGCCGGCGTGGAGCGTGCCGACCGAGCGATAGAGGCCGAGCTTGTTGCGGGTGTCGGTGATGTCGAGGTTGCGCATGGTGAGCTGGCCGATGCGATCGAGGGGGCCGAACGCCGCGTCCTCGACCCGCTCCATCGAGAGCCGGTCGGGTTCGTAGGTGAGGTTCGGCGACGTGGTGTCGAGGATCGAGTAGTCGTCGCCGCGCCGCAAGCGCAACGTCACCTCGCCCGTGACGGCCGAGCCGACCCAACGCATCAACGGCTCACGCAACATCAGGCTCTGCGGGTCGAACCAGCGACCCTCGTAGAGCAGCCGGCCCAGGCGGCGGCCCATCGTGTGGTAGTTCTCGAGCGTGTTCTCGTTGTGGATGCCGGTGAGCAGCCGCTCGTAACAGATGTGGAGCAGGCCGAGCGCGGGGCCCTCGTAGATGCCGCGGCTCTTGGCCTCGATGATGCGGTTCTCGATCTGATCGCTCATGCCGAGGCCGTGGCGCCCGCCGATCGCGTTGGCCTCCATCACCAGGTCGACCGGCGAGTCGAACGTGCGGCCGTCGATGGCGACCGGCCAGCCCTCCTCGAACCGCACCGTGATGTCCTCGGTGGGGATCTCGACCGCCGGATCCCAGTGCGCCACACCCATGATCGGGCTGACGATCTCCATGCTCGTGCCCAGCTCCTCGAGCGACTTGGCCTCGTGCGTCGCCCCCCAGATGTTGGCGTCGGTCGAGTACGCCTTCTCGGTCGGGTCGCGGTAGGGGAGCCCGCGGGCGACGAGGAACTCGCTCATGCCCTGGCGGCCACCCAACTCGTCGACGAAGGCCTGATCGAGCCACGGCTTGTAGATCCGCAGGTTCGGATTCACCAGCAGGCCGTAGCGGTAGAAGCGCTCGATGTCGTTGCCCTTGTAGGTCGATCCGTCACCCCACACGTCGACCCCGTCGTCGGCCATCGCCCGCACGAGCAGCGTGCCGGTGACGGCGCGCCCGAGCGGCGTGGTGTTGAAGTAGGTGCGGCCGGCCGTGCGGATGTGGAACGCACCGCACTGCAACGCGATGAGCCCTTCGCGGACCAGCTCGTCGCGGCAGTCGACCAGCCGGGCCTGCTCGGCCCCGTACTGCTTGGCCCGGTCGGGCACGGTGTCGAGCTCGGGCTCGTCGTACTGGCCGAGGTCGGCGGTGTAGGTGTACGGAATCGCCCCGCGCTCGCGCATCCACGCCACGGCCGCCGACGTGTCGAGGCCACCCGAGAACGCGATGCCGACGCGTTCGCCGACCGGCAGCGACATCAGGACACGCTTCGACGTCGGACTCGACCCCGAGTTCGACGCGGCGTTCGGTTGTTGCTCGTCGGACGTTTGCTGGGGCGGCATGGCCGTCGACGCTAGCGGTCGGCGGTTTTCACGACACCGGTGAGTGATCCGAGCCCCACGAGGAGCACGGCGCCGGCGGTGATCAACTCGAGGGTGGCCAGCCCCACCGACCGGGAGAAGTCGGGCACCGCGATCAGTGCGAGCACGACGGCGCCGAGCAGCGTGATCGCCGGGAGCCGTTTGAAGTGGAAGCTCGACACCAAGCCGAATCCGATGGCGACGGCGAACGGGATCACTCGCACGAACGGCGGCTGCGGATCGGACCGCGCGCCGAGCCACCAGGTGCCGATGCCGAGCTCGACGCTCGTCTTCCAGATCGCCGAGTAGACGAACACGACCAGTGCCCAGGTCGCGACGATCGCGATCCTCCACGACGCGACGAGATCGCCTGGCTCGAGCACGTAGGGCGGAGGAGCCGCCGGCGGGGGGAGCGATTCGCCGACGGGTTCCACGATTGGCTCGGCGTCCGTCACGGACATGACTGTACGGCGCCGTACCGCGGCCGCGGCGGCGTGACCACGGTTGACGGATACCCTCACGGACCGTGCCCCAGATCACCGCGGGGAGCGCCGCGCCACCGCTCGTGCCGTTCGCCAAGCTCTCGATCTTCTATCCGATGTGGAACGAACAGGAGTACATCGAGCGCGCCCTCCACGCCGGTCGTCGCGCGTGTGAAGTCCTGCTCCGGAGCGGCGAGATCGCCGACTACGAGCTGATCGTCGTCGACGATGCGTCGACCGACGCGACCGGCGCGATCGCCGATCGGATCGCCGCCGAGGACGAGCACGTCCGCGTCGTCCACCACGAGCGCAACCGCAAGCTCGGTGGCGCGATGAAGACGGGGTTCGCCGCCGCCGACGGTGACCTCATCCTCTACACCGACGCCGATCTGCCGTTCGACATGGCGGAGCTGCCACGGGCCGTGCGCCTCCTGCGCGACTACGACGCCGACATCGTCAGCGCCTACCGCTTCGATCGCACGGGTGAGGGCTACCTCCGCTCGGTCTACACGTTCGTGTACAACCTGTTGATCCGCACGCTGTTCGACGTGAAGGCCCGCGACATCAACTTCGCTTTCAAGCTCTGCCGGGCGCGGATCTTCGATCACGTCGAGCTCACCAGCGAGGGCTCGTTCATCGACGCCGAACTCGTCATCCGCTCGACGCGCCTCGGCTACGAGATGCTGCAGTTCGGCGTCGACTACTTCCCCCGCACCCGCGGTGTGTCCACGCTCAGTTCGCCGGGCGTCATCGCCACCATCGTGCGCGAGATGTGGAGCCTGCGCGCCGACCTCGACGGCATCGAACCGGTCATCGATCGCACCTGACCCGGCCCGTGAACCCGCCCCGCCGAGACCCTGATCGGCATCCGAATCAGGCCTCGAAGTGGCTGCCGGCCGTTGCCGCCGTGGGGTTGTTGGCCACCGTGATCGTGGCGGGCGTGGCACTCGGTGGCGGTGACGATCCGGCATCGCCGTCGTCGGCGGAGGATGCGGGGCTGGAGAGTGACGGCACCGCGGAGTCGGTCCCCGCGATCGCGACGGTCGCGACGTCGACGCCGGTCGTCAAGACCCAACTCGACCGCACGTTGACCCACGGGGTGGCGGGCGACGATGTCGCGCAGGTCCAGCAGCGCCTGACCGACCTCGGCTTCTGGCCCGGGCCGGTCGACGGCGTGTACGGCGACGAGACGATCAAGTCGGTGTGGGCGTACGAGAAACTGGTGCTCGGCACGCCGAGCGACTCGCCGAGCGGCGAGGTCACGCCAGCGATGTGGGACGCCATGCAGGACCCCTTCGTCGTCGCGCCGCGGCGGCCCAATTCCACGCCGACCCACGTCGAGATCTACCTGCCCGAGCAGGTGGTGGCGATCTTCAAGGACGACGTCGCAGTGATGATCTCCCACGCCTCGAGCGGCAGCAACGAGGACTGGTGCGAGGAGGTCACGATCAGCCCCGGTGAGTACGGCAACGAGCAGGGCACCGAGCCGCTCAAGCGCGGCGAGTGCGGCAAGTCGTTCACGCCCGGTGGCGTCTTCTCCGTCGATCGCAAGGTCGACGGCATCCGCCAGAGCGCCCTCGGCGGCATGTACGACCCCGTCTACTTCAACTACGGCATCGCCATCCACGGCGCGTACAACGTGCCCCTCCATCCGGCGTCGCACGGCTGTATCCGGATTCCGCTCGCGCTGTCGCCGACGATGAACGACATGCTCGCCATCGATGACCAGGTGTTCGTGTTCGACGGTGTCGAGGAGCCCGAGGTGTACGGCGAGCAGCCGCCGTACTTCAACCGCATCGACCCGACCTACACGACCACGACCAGCTCGACCACGACGACCACGAGCACGACGCTCGCGCCGCCGACCACGATCGCGCCGACGACGATTGCGCCACCTGCCGCCACGAGCACCGTGCCGACCACCACCGTGGCCGCGACCACCGTTGCGCCGACGACTGCACCGCCGCCCGGGCCGACGACTACCGTCCCTGCGGGATGAGTGAGCCGGGATGAGTGAGCCGATCGATTCGACCTACGACTACGACGAGTTCGGGCTGTTCCACGAGAACATCGCCGAGTTCGACCTCGATGCCGATCCGGCGCCGGTCGTCGAGCGCATCGAGACGGTCGTCGACGAAGCCACCGGGCGCACGGTCAGCGCCCTGCGTTGGGGTGCCGAGCCGCCGCAACTCGTCCTGTTGCACGGCGGGGCCCAGAACGCCCACACCTGGGACACGGTCGCGCTCGCGCTCGGCCGGCCGCTGCTCGCGATCGACCTTCCCGGCCACGGCCATTCGGGCTGGCGCGCCGACGGTGCCTACACACCGATGAACCTCGCCGACGACGTTGCCGTCGTGATCGCCGCCCACGCTCCCGACGCGGCTCTGGTCGTCGGGATGTCACTCGGTGGCATGACGTCGATGGAGCTGGCGGTCCGGCATCCGGCCCTCGTGCCCTCGCTGATCATGGTCGACGTGACGCCGGGCGTGAACGCCGAGAAGGCGAAGGCGGTGATCGACTTCGTCGACGGGCCGCAGAGCTTCGACTCGTTCGCCGACCTGCTGGCGCGCACGATGCAGTTCAATCCGACCCGTTCCGAGTCGTCCCTGCGCCGAGGCATCCTGCACAACGCCGCGCCGTCGGCCGACGGGTCGTGGCAGTGGCGCTACGACCGGGGCAGCCGTGCCCGTGCGCGTGCGGAAGCCGACGCCGAGGCGCCGCAGGAGCCGACGGAGCCGCCCGCGGTGGCGGCGGTGATGTCGCCGCTGTGGGACGACTTCGGCGCCGTGGCCTGCCCGCTGCTGCTCGTGCGCGGCTCGCTGTCGCCGGTGGTCGACGACGACGACGAAGCCGAGGCCCGTCGCCGGCAGCCGAGCATCGAGGTGCGCATGGTCGACGGCGCCGGACACAGCGTGCAGGGTGACCGCCCCGTCGAACTCGCCGCCATCATCGAGTCCCGCCTCCGGGCTGAAGGCGGGCTCGCTCAGAGCTGGGCGAGGCAGGCGTCGAGGCCGTTGAGGACGCCGTTGCGGAACGCGTCGATCTTCTCGAACAGGCCTCCGCGCACGTCGTCGTCGCTCGACTCGTCGGAGATTCCGATGATCGTCTGGATCGCCTCGTCGAGGTCGCCGGCCGACACCATCGCGGTCCGTTCCGCAGCACGTGGCTGCGGCAGTTCCAGCTGACCGGCCTCGTCGACGGCAGGGATCGTCGTCTTCACCCACGCCCCGGTCAGGCAGTCGTTCACGAGCGCACGTTGCTCGCCCTCGAGATCGCTGCCGAGAGCCTGCTGGACCGCCTCGCTCCACGCCGTTCCGAGGAGGTACCCCACCGAGAAGTCACCCAAGGCGTCGTAGATCTCCTTCGCCGCCGGTTCGTTCAAGTACACGGTGTTCGTCGACGCGCAGTACACGGCGCCGAGTTCGAACGCTCCGGCGCCGTCGTCGCAGTCGACGTCGTCGGCCGAGGTCGCGCCGACCAGCGTGACGTCGCCGATCGAGCCGGTCTTGGCGCCGACTTCGCCGTTCCAGTAGAGGTCGAGGTCGGTCGGGATGAAGTTGAGCAGTTCGTCCGCTCCGTACCCGAACGGCGCGTTGCCGCCGCTGCTCACGTCCGACTGCGTGAACTGGTTGGGCGAGAGGGGGAGCGGATCATCGAGCAGCTGGGCGCACCGTTCGACACCCTGGGTGAACCCGACCTGGAACGCCCCGACCCGGTCGAACGCCGATCCGTGGCCGCCCTCGACGAACTGGTTCAGACCGACGGGGTCGCTCACCTTCGTCATCGCGATGAGGCCGTTGCGGACGTCGGCGTCGCTGAACGACACGATGCTCGACTCGCCCTTGCTCACCCGCGCCGCCCAGGCGCCGGCGAAACAGTCGGACTGCTGCTCGGTGTAGACCGTCGGCAGGCCGCGGTCGAACTCGCTGGCCCGGGTCTGGATCGCATGGCCGAACTCGTGGGCGAACACGATCCCGATCGTGCCGGGCCCGTACTTCCCGGCGAGCTGGGCGAGCAGCCCGTCGTCGCCGTCGTCGTAGATGATGAAGTCGCCCTGGCCGCAGTAGAACGCCACGAACTGCTGGACGTCCTGGTACGTGGTGCGGGGCTCGCCGCAACCCGGCAGGTCGTCGGGGCGGTTCGGGTACGCGGCGTACACCCCGCCGCTCAACGGCTGGAAGGCATCGCCGTAGACCGCCGGGTACTCCTCTGACCACCACGCCTCGAGGTCGGTCATCACCGCGCGCAGGAAGTCGTCGTAGTCGCGCGGGGTCTTGTTCGGGCCGAAGTCGATCGCCGCGGGGTCGATCTGGTCGGGTGCGACGCTCGGCGCCGGCACCGTGCTGGCCGGATCGGTCGGCGCGGTTTCATCCGGGGTCGGCTCCGTCGCCGGCGGATCGTCCTGCGGCTGGTCGGTGGTCACCGGTGGTGTGGTGGTCGGCGTGGTCGGGGTGGGGCGGGGCGACGCGATCTGGTCGGAGCGCTCGGCGGTGACGAGGGGATCGACGCTGCACGACACGAGCAGGGCGGTGGCGGCCACAGCCAGCGTGATGAGCCCTCTCGTGCGCATGATCTGACTCTACGGTCGGCTTCGACGCCGACCGGCGCGTGCGCTCGCCGATTTCACCGACCTCTTACCGCCGGTCGGGTCGCTCACCACCAATAGTGACATCCGTCACGGTGCCCGTGGTATCTTGGCGACGAGCGGCCGGTGAGCGATCAATTTGGGGGAAGCGATGGCGATGCTCGACATCCGTGACGTCTCGGTGCGCTTCGGCGGCATCGTGGCGTTGAGTGACCTGTCTTTCGGGATCGAGAAGGGACAGATCTGCGGGCTGATCGGCCCGAACGGAGCGGGCAAGACGACGCTGTTCAACGTGGTGAGCCGCATCTACGACCCGACGAGCGGCGTCGTGCTGTTCGAAGGCGACGACCTGCTGTCCATGCAGGCGTACGAGATCAGCCGGCTCGGTGTGTTCCGCACCTTCCAGAACCTGGCGCTGTGGCCCCGGATGACCGTGATCGAGAACGTGATGGTCGGCGTTCACACGCTTTCCAAGCAGTCGTTCTTCACGGCGATGTTCGACCTGGGCCGACGCAAGGAGGAACGCCGCCTGAAAGAGGAGGCGTACGCCATCCTCTCCGATCTCGGTCTCGCCGACGTCGCGTTCCAACCGTGCGCCGGCCTGCCCTACGGCACGCTGAAGCGGATCGAACTCGCCCGGTGTCTCGCGGGCAAACCGAAGCTCTTGATGCTCGACGAGCCGGCGACCGGACTCACACACCGCGAGGTCGACATCTTGTCGGAGGTCATCGTCGGCATCCGCGATCGGTACGACCTGACCATCCTGCTGGTGGAGCACCACATGGGGCTCGTGATGGGCATCTCGGAGAACGTGGTCGTCCTCGACTTCGGACGCAAGATCGCCGAGGGCATCCCCTCGATGGTGCAGAACGACCCGAGGGTGATCGAGGCCTACCTGGGAGCACCGGCGTGACCGACGCGACTGCGGCCGCGCCAGGGCCCGGCGAAACCCACCGCGGCACCCCGGTGCTCGACGTCAAGGGCCTGCGCGGTGGATATGGGCCGATCCAGGTCCTGCACGGGCTCGACTTCCATGTCGACGACGGAGAGGTCGTCGTGATCCTCGGTGCCAACGGTGCCGGCAAGACCACCACCTTGCGGGCGGTCTCGGGCATGATCGAGACCACGGGCAGCGTCGAACTGCGTGGGGAACAACTCGTCGGGAAGGGTCCGGCCGACATCGTGCGGCGCGGCCTCAAGCACGTCCCCCAGGGACGTGGCACGTTCCCCGAACTCACCGTCGAGGACAATCTGCGTGTCGGTGCCTTCGTCCGCAAGGACAAGGAGGTCGATGCCGACATGGCGAAGTGGTTCGAGATCTACCCCGTGCTGCACGAACGACGCAACCAGCGCGCCGGCAGCCTCTCTGGCGGTGAGCAGCAGATGTTGGCGGTGTCGCGGGCCTTGATGTCCCGGCCCGACGTCCTCCTGCTCGACGAGCCGTCACTCGGTCTCGCGCCGATCATCGTCAAGGATCTCTTCGACCGCTTCCAGCAGATCAACCGCGAAACGGGCACGACGATGCTGATCGTCGAACAGAACGCCCAGCTCGCGCTCGGCATCGCCAACCGTGGCTACGTCCTCGAGACCGGTGAGATCTCCGTCGAGGGCCCGGCCGACGCGCTCATCCACGACGACGCGATCCGCAAGGCCTACCTCGGAGTCTGAACGGAGCCTGCCATGGAACTCTTCCTCGCCCGCATCTTCGACGGCTTCGCCAACGGGGCCACGTACGGCCTGATCGCGTTGGCGCTCGTCATCATCTACAAGGCGACGACGCTGATCAACTTCGCGCAGGGTGAGATGGCGATGTTCGGGGCCTTCATCGTGCTCGTGCTCGCCACCGAACGCGGGCTGCCGATGTGGGTCGCCGTCTTCGTCGGCATGTTGATCAGTGCGGCGATCGGCGCGGTGATCGAGCGGGTACTGATCCGGCCGTTCGACCCCTCCGACCACCTCCCGCTCGTGATCATCACGCTCGGTCTGTTCCTCGTGTTCGGGGCGCTCGCCGGGATCATCTGGCGGTTCGACCCGCGCGGTTTCCCCCATCTCTTCCCGGCCGGCAAAGCGATCTCGGTCGGGGTCGCCTCGCTCACGTGGTACACGGTGTGCGTCACGATCACCATGCTGGTCGTCGTGGGCGCGCTCACGTTGCTGCTCAAGAAGACCAAGATCGGCCTCGCCTTCCGGGCAGTGTCGTCGAACCTCGAATCGGCCGAACTGTCCGGGATCCGGGTCGGTCCGACGTTGCAGTTCGGGTGGGCGCTCGCCGCCGCCGTCGGAACGCTCGGCGCGTCCATCTACGTGGCCAACCCCGTGTTCCAGCTCGAACCGAGTGTGATGGCCAGAGTGCTGATCTTCTCGGCGGCGGCCGCTGCCCTGGGCGGGCTCGACAGCCTCGGTGGGGCGATCATCGGCGGGCTGATCATCGGCATGGTGCAGAGCATCATGGTGCAGTACGTCGGTTTCATCCCCAACGAACTGGGCTTGGCGGCCGCCGTGTTCGTGCTGATGATCGTGCTGCTGTTCAAGCCGTCCGGTCTGTTCGGGACCAAGTCGGTGGAGCGGGTCTGACCATGGCCCGGTACACGCTCGTCCAAGGCACGCCCAAGGCGCGCAGCTACCAATGGGTCGCCTGGACGTTGTTCATCGGCCTGCTCGTGATCGTCGCGTTCGCCTACGCCGACACCGGCCAGCTCAACGTGCTCGAGAACAGCTACAGCGTGAGCCTCACCCGGCTCGACAAGGCGATCGCGTTCATCATCGCCGTGCTCGGTATGCAGGTGGTCGTCGGCTACACCGGCCAGCTCGCATTGGGTCAGAGCTTCTTCTTCGGCACCGGCGCCTACCTGTCGGCGTGGCTCGTCGAGGACCAGCACTGGCCGTGGCTCGCCACGCTGGTGGTGGTGATCCCGGCGTGTTTCGCGCTCGGGTTCCTCGTGGGCATCCCAGCGCTGCGGATCAAGGGGTTGTATCTCGCGCTGGTCACCCTCGGGCTCGCGGCGATCTTTCCGTCGATCGTCCAACTCGACAGCCTCGACGAGTACACCGCTGGCGCCGCCGGCAAGAAGATCAACTCCGACATCGTCGCTCCCGGCTGGCTCCCGCTCGACGGCATTGCCAACGTGTTCCAGAAGATCCCGTTCTTCGGGCAGTACTTCGGCGACGGCGACCTGTCGTCGAGTGATGCCGATCGCATCTGGAAGTTCTTCGTGTTCACCGTCCTGGCTGCGGTCTGCTTCTGGATCGTGGCGAACCTGATCAAGAGTCGGCCCGGCCGCGCCATCCGCGCGATCCGCGACAACGAGACCAGCGCCGCGGTGTCGGGGGTACACCTGTCGCGGTACAAGACGACGTCGTTCGGGGTCGCGTCGGCGCTCGGCGGCGTCGGGGGCATCGTGTACGTGGCCGAACTCGGAATCGCCTCACCCGGCGACTTCACGCAACTGCTGTCGATCTTCTTCATCGTCGGCCTCGTCGTCGGCGGCGTCGGCACGCTGTCCGGTGCCGTCGTCGGTGGCCTGGTGATCGCGTTCGTTCCGGAATGGTCGTCGGCGACCACCGATGTGCCGGGGGTTCCCGCCCGCTGGCTCCAGGGTCCGACCGGCACGCTCGTGCTCGGGCTCTTGTTGATCCTGCTCACCTTCGTGCTGCCGGGCGGCATCGTCGCCGGCGTCCGCAAGATGCGGGCGCGGGTGGTCCGGGTCCAGCCGGCCCCGCCGTCCTCGCCGGCCGCGGCCGGCATTGGCACCCCACTGCTGTCGAACGACACACCCGATCAGGTCGACGAGCCGCCGAGCGAGCCGACCAGCGAATTCGAAGACGTGCCTGCCAGTTCGGCGCCGCCGGGCTGACCCGATTTCACCGGAGCTCAACAAGCAAACAACCACTACAAGGGGGATGTTCATGAAAGCACCACGACGATGGAAGCGTCTTGCTGCCGGGGTGATGGCGGTCGGGCTCGTGCTCGCCGCGTGCGGCAGCGACGACGACAGCGGGTCCGGCGACACCACCGCACCAGCAGGCACCGAAGCGGTCACGTCAGAGGCGCCGGCCGGCACCGAGGCACCGGCTGGAACAGAGGCACCGGCAGCCAGCGAGGCCCCAGCGGGGACCGAGGCGACCGACGGCACCGAGGCGTCCGGGGAGGCGCTCGCGCTCGAGGGTCAGGTCGAAGTGGCGGCGGGCACCACGCTCGACCTCGACGCCTGTCCTGACGACTGGAGCCCGACGCAGGGCGCCGACGGCGACGAGATCCGCATCGGCATGACGCTGCCGCAATCGGGCCAGCTCGCTTCGTTCGGACCGATCGGCGAAGGGATGGGGTTCTACTTCGACTACATCAACGAAACCGACCCGATCGACGGGAAGAAGCTCGTGCTCATCACCAAGGACGACGGCTACGAGGCCGGCCGTGCCGTGGCGAACGTCCAGGAGATGCTCGACACCGAGGACATCTTCGCCTTCGCCCACTTCATCGGCACACCGATCAACGTCGCCACTCGCGACATCACCGGTGAAGCGTGTGTCCCGCAGCTGTTCAACTCGTCCGGGTTCCCGCTCTGGGGCGACCCGACGAACTATCCCTGGAACACCGGCAACATCCTCAACTACTCGACCGAGGCCGCCATCTGGTGCAAGGCGATCAAGGACGAGTTCGGCGACGGAGCGACGGTCGCCGCACTGATCATGAACAACGACTTCGGCAAGACCTACCAACAGGGACTGGAGGACTGTGCGGCCGACGGCGGGATCGAGATCGCCGGGATGGAGTTGCACGATCCAGCGGCGCCCGACGTGACGAACGAGATGACAACGCTCACCGCCACGAACGCCGACGTGTTCATCGCCGGCACGACGGCGGCGTTCTGCCCGCAGACCGTTGGCTCGGTGGCCGCCTCCGAATGGCGTCCGCGCTACTACATGTCGTACACGTGCGGCAACCTGGCGAGCTTCTTCGCCCCGGTGCAGGACGCGGCGGCGACGCTCGCTGCGGAGGGGTCCGGTGTCCGGTTGACGAACTCGTTGAAGGTCTGCGGTGACCCGAAATACGCGGACGATCCAGCGATCCAGGAGGTCGAGAAGATCCTCAAGGACTACGGCAACGTCTCGTGTGCTGACGGTTCGTACTCCACGGGCATCCTCTACGGCCAGTATCTGGAAGACATCCTGCGCAGCGCGGCGGCGTTGCCCGGCGGTCTGAACCGGGTGAACCTGATGGCGGCCATGTGGAACGCCGACACGACCAACGACAGCCTCCTCGGCGGCACGTTGAAGATGGACGGCGTGAACGACGCGTACTGGAGCGAGGCGGCCCAGATCCAGGAGGTGGTCGTCACCGACGGGGCGCTCAGCTACAACCCGATCGGCGACGTCATCGACCTGGAAGGTCAGGGCGGATCGATCGGCAACTGACCGATCGACTCGCGGCCAACCGCGGCATCCACGCCGCTTGAAACCTCGAGCCCGTCGGGCGCTCTCCACCGAGAGCGGCCGGCGGGCTCGTTCGCGTTCCGACCCGCGAGTGCTACGGGTGCCGACGACTCTTGCAGCACAGGGTCTCAGAGGTTCCAGTGCCGCGCTGGGCACTGCTACGGTCATGCCCCGAGTCGCGACGAACGATCGTCGATCAGCACCGTCCAACATCGTCCGACATCCGACAAGCATTGGGGGAATGCCGAGTGGCACTACTGGAAGTCGACGAGATCTCGGTCCGGTTCGGCGGCATCGTGGCTCTCGACAGGTTGTCGTTCGAGATCGAGGAGGGTCAGATCCTCGGTCTGATCGGCCCCAACGGCGCAGGCAAGACGACGATGTTCAACGTCGTGAGCCGCATCTACGATCCGACGGGTGGTCGATTGACCTTCGACGGCATCGACCTGCTCGACGTTGCACCGCACAGGATCGCCGGGACTGGCATCGCCCGCTCGTTCCAGAACCTCGCCCTCTTTCCCTCGATGACGTTGCTGCAGAACACCATGACCGGCGCGCACCATCTCGGCAGCGTCGGCTTCACCAGGGCGATCCTGCGATTCGGAGTCGGCAAGGAGGAAAAGGCGCTCGCCACCGACGCCTACTCGATCCTGGAGTCGCTCGACCTGCACGAATTCGCCTTCCGTCCCGCCGCTGGCTTGCCGTTCGGGACGCTCAAGCGACTCGAACTCGCGCGTGCCCTCGCGTCGCACCCCAAGTTGCTCCTGCTCGACGAGCCCGCTGCCGGCCTGACCCACCACGAGGTCGACGAACTGGGTGCGACGATCAAGCGGATCCGAGACCAGTACGGACTGACCGTGCTGCTCGTCGAGCATCACATGGGATTGGTGATGGGTATCTCCGATCGGGTCGTCGCCATGGAGTTCGGTCGCAAGATCTCCGAGGGTCTGCCGAACGAGGTGCAGGGCGACCCTCGCGTCATCGAGGCCTACCTGGGAACACCGGCATGACGGGCACGGGTACGGGCGTCTCCCAGCCGATCCTGAACGTCGCGGGGTTGCGGGCCGGGTACGGCCCGATCGAGGTGCTCCACGGCATGGACTTCACCGTCGGACTGGGCGAGATCGTCGTGATCCTCGGCGCCAACGGCGCCGGCAAGACCACCACGATGCGTTGTGTGTCGGGGATGATCGAGCGGGAGGGAACGGTCGAGTTCCAGGGGCGCGACATCGCTTCTGCCAAGCCGGATGCGATCGTGCGCGCAGGGATCTCGCAGGTCCCCCAGGGTCGAGGGACCTTCAGTGACCTGTCGGTGAACGACAATCTGTTGGCGGGCGCCTACACCCTGAAGGACTCCTACGACGACGATCTCGACTATTGGTATCGGACGTTCCCACGCCTCGCCGAGCGGCGCGATCAGAAGGCCGGGTCGTTGTCCGGTGGCGAGCAACAGATGCTCGCCATCGCGAGGGCGATGATGAGCAAGCCGAAATTGTTGCTGTGCGACGAGCCGAGCCTTGGCCTCGCGCCGATCGTCACACAAGAGCTGTTTCGCATCCTGGGGAGGCTCCGAGACGAATTGGGGATGTCGCTGTTGATCGTCGAACAGAATGCCGGACTGTCGCTCGCCTTGGCCGATCGTGCCTACGTGCTGGAGACCGGATCGATCGTGGCAACGGGTACCGGCGCCGAACTGCTCGTCGACGACACGATCAAAGAGGCCTACTTGGGGGTGGTGACATGATGCTGGCGGCCAGTGATCTCTCGTTGTTCGTCGAGCGGTTCATCAACGGGCTCGCCGACGGCTCGATCTACGCGCTTCTCGCGCTGGCTCTGGTGGTGATCTTCCGCTCGACGGGTCAGCTGAACTTCGCCCAGGGCGAGATCGGCACGATGGGGGCCTTCTTCGTGTCCACGTTGACGCTCACGGGATTGCCCGTCTTCCTGTCGATCCTGCTCGCCCTCGTCCTCGGTTTCGCCGTCGGCGCCGGCATCGAACGCGTCGTGGTGCGGCCGATCGAACTGCGGAACCCGAGCGCGGTCATCGTGGCATTGATCGGCGTCTTCCTGGCGATGAACCAACTCACGGCCCTGATCTGGGGCATCGACGCGCGGTCGCTTCCGAGCCTGTTCCCCAACGAGGCCGACGACTTCGTCACGATCCTCGGTGCCCCGGTTCGCATCGCGCGCCTGGGCACGATCGGCGTGCTGATCGTGGTGCTGATCCTGCTGTACCTGCTCTTCACCAAGACCAAGATCGGCCTCGCGATGCGAGCGGTGGCGAACAATCAGGAGTCGTCGAACCTCGTCGGAATCCGCACCGGGTTCATCCTGCTCCTCGGATGGGGACTGTCGGGCTCGATCGCTGTCCTGGCGGCGGCCATGCTGGCTCCGTCCGCGGGCCTGACGGGATCCCTGATGCTCGGACCGTTCCTGCTGGCGTCGGTGGCGGCAGTACTCGGTGGCCTCGATTCGCCGGTGGGCGCGGTCGTCGGCGGTCTCATCGTCGGTCTGGTACAAGCGTTCCTGGTCGGGTATCACCCCTCGATCGGATCGATCGAACTCACCCCCGACCTGCTCTACCCGGTGATGTTGGTGATCCTGCTCGGCGTCCTGCTGTTCCGGCCGACCGGTCTGTTCGGCTCGGAGAAAGTGGAGCGGGTCTGATGGCGCTGCCGTTCAAGGTCACCCGTGGCAGTTGGCAGCACTGGGCAGGGCGCGTCCTCCTGTTCGGCGCCGTCGGGCTCTTCATCTTCCGCGTCGCGTCGCAATGGAGTCGTTCGGGCCAGGGGCTCCTCACCGATGCCTTGATCATCGCCATCGCGGTGACCGGCCTGAACCTGATCACCGGCTACACGGGCCAGCTCTCGCTCGGCCACGCCGCCTTCTTCGCGATCGGTGCCTACGTCTCCGCGATGCTGGTCACGGGCAAGGTCACCACACCGTTCTTCGAGGAGAACCTGTGGACCCCTGGCTGGACCTTGCCCGTCGTCGCGGTCACGTGCTTCCTCGTCGGTTGTGTTGTCGGTATCCCGGCGCTCAGGCTCAAGGGCATCTACCTCGCGCTCGTCACGATCGTGTTCGTCGAGGCCGTGCGTTCGATCCTGAAATACGACGAACTCGTGAACATCACCGGCGGGTCCCCCGGCATCAAAGGGCTCGCCTACCTGCCGCCGTCGTGGACCGGACTCGACGGCCGAGCCGATCTCAACAAGTGGTTCCTGTACCTCGCGACGTTCTTCCTCGTCGTGGCGTCGCTGATCTCGTCGGGCCTGTTGCGGAGCCGGATCGGTCGCGGGATGGTGGCCACCCGCGACAACGAGACCGCCGCCGCGGTCATGGGCGTGCACCTCGCCACGATCAAGACCGTCGTGTTCGGGATCTCGGCAGCGATCGCCGGTATCGCCGGAAGCCTCTACGCGCTCAAGCTCACGCTCGTCGAGCCGGATGTGCCCAAGTTCGGCCTGCTCGGCTCGGTCACCCTGATCGTGGCACTCGTGGTCGGTGGCGCCGCGCAGCAGTGGGGCCCGTTCGTCGGCGCCATGTTCTACGTCTTCGTCGACGACTACGCCCGCGAGGTCGGGGAGGCTCCGGACAAGAACTTCTTCATCGGATGGATGGTCGACTCGACGACGAAGATCAACGGGCTCGGTGGGGTGTTGTTCGGAGTGTTGCTGATCCTCTTCGCACGGTTCGTCCCGTTCGGCGCCGTCGGCACGATGCGGATGGGACGCGCCAAGGTCGTGCAGGTGATCCCGGTACCACCGACGACGAGGGCGACCGCGGTCGCCGATGGTGAACCGACTACGGTGCTGAGCGCTGGGATCGGCGACATGGACACGTCCAACGAGTCCGAGCCAACATCATGAGCACGAACGACGATGCCATGACCACTACAAACGGGGAGATCTGAACATGCGAAGAAGCAAGCAACTGTTCGCGTTCGCCGCGGCGGGTGCGCTCGTGCTCGCGGCGTGCGGAAGTGACGACGACACGTCGTCCGGCACCGAGGCACCGGCAGGCACCGAGGCGGCAGGCACCGAGGCGCCCGCGGGCACCGAGGCACCTGCGGGAACCGAGGCACCAGCGGGCACCGAGTCGGCAGGCACCGAGGCACCTGCGGGCACCGAAGCTCCGGCCGACACCGGGGCATCCGGTGGCGAGGCCTTCGCCGTCGACACGTCGGCGTGTGATGATCCCGATGCCGCCACCGCACCGATCGAAGGGAACATCAAGATCGGCAGCTCGATACCGCTCTCGGGAGGCCCGGCGGTGCTGTTCGCCCCGTTCGGCGCCGGTATGCAGGCGTACATCGATTCCTACAACGCCGAGAACGGTGGCGTGAACGGCCAGCAGCTCGAGTTGGTCGTCAAGGACGATCAGTACACCGCCGACCTCACGAAGGCCAACGTCGACGAGTTGGTGTTCGACGACCAGGTGTCGCTGCTGTCGGGCATCATCGGTTCGGCGAACAACCTTGCCGTCCAGGCCGACCTGAACGCACAGTGCATCCCACAGCTCTACGCCTCGACCGGCGCACCGAACTGGGGTGACGTGGAGAACAACCCGTGGACGTCAGGTCTGTTGGTTCCCTACGCCATCGAGTCCGAGGTGTGGGCCCAGTACGTCGCCGAGACCTACGGCGAAGGCGCCACCGTTGCGCTGTTCACCGTGAACAACGAGTTCGGCGCGGCCTACGTGGAGGCCTTCACGGCATCCGCCGAGGCACACGGCATCGAGATCGTGGCCGAGGAGACGATCGAGGCAGCCGATTCAGGTGCCCCGAGCGGTCAGATGACGAACATCGTCGCCGCTGCTCCTGACGCGATCCTGGCCGTCCCCCTCGGCGCGCAGTGCATCGCCTTCATGACAGAACTCGGCAACGCGAAGGCGGCCAACCCCGACTTCGACCCCGACACGTACCTCACCGCCACGTGTGCCAACAAGATCTTCTTCGGTGCCGTTTCCAACGGCGGATCGACGGGAGTGTTCACGTCGAGCAACCTGAAAGACGTGAACAACCCTGACGTGGTTGCCGCTGACGAAAAGGCCTCGAAGTACATGGCGGCGTTCGAGGCCGCCGCGCCGGATGCCGATCCGGGTGGCATCGGCGCCGCCGGGTGGTTGGCGATGGAGCTGACGGTGCAGGCGATCCAGGAAGCATCCGATGCCGGCAACCTGAGCCGCGAGGGGATCATCAACGCGGTGCGCAACATCGACTACAAGGCCAGCCTGCTCCGCGACGGACTGAACTTCAAGATGGGGCCTGACGACGGCTACATCGCCGAAGGCACCCAGCTCACACAGTGGGACGGCGCAGGCTTCACCGACGTCGGAACCGTCGTCGACCTCGAGGGCAGCCTCGGCGTGTTCGGCGGCTGAGCCGCCTCACGCCGAACCATCAGCTCGATCCGTACACGCACGGGCCCGTCGGTCCCGCTCCCCCGATCTCGAGGGAGCGGAGCCGGCGGGCCCGTTCGCGTTCCGGCCGTTGACGGGTTCAGCTGCCCGGATCGACGCACTCGATGAGTTGGTCGCCGATCGCGGCCGCCTCGTCGCTGATGTCCGGCGCCGTACCCTCGGTCCCGGCGTCGGCGATCAGTTGCGCGTCCTCGTCGGACAGCTGTGAGGCCTTGTCGCGGATGCAGTCCTCGTCGAAGGTGACCTCCTGGCCCTCGAGGGCGTCGACCAGCAGGTCGGCCACGTCCTTCTGAGGGTTGCCGCCGCCGCCACTGCCACCGTCGTCGCTGCCCGAATCGCTGCCGCATGCGGCGACGAGAAGTGTGCCCACGGCAAGCACGCCGAGAAGAGTCTTCGTCATTGTTGTGCTCCCTGTTGTCGTTGGTTCGAGTGGAAACGTGGCCGCGTCAACTACCGAGGTCGAAGCAACCGAACACCGCGTTGACGACTTCCTCGGGGGTGCCGCCCTCGCCTTCCGCGCTGGCGACGAGCCCGGCCAGATCGATGTCCTTCAGCCCGTCCCGGACGCACTGCTCGTCGAACTCCTGCCCGGAGGTCTTCATCTCGGCGATGAGCGCTTCGATGATCTGTTCGTTGCCGGCACAGCTGAGCAGTTGGCTGCCGATCGCCGTGCCCTCGTCGCTGACCTCGGCACCACCTTCCCCGCCGGCGTCGACGATCGCCTGGGCGTCCTCGTCGGACAGTTGCGAGGCGAGTTCGTTGACGCAGTCCGCGTCGAGATCGATGCCGTCCTGCTTGGCGGAGGCGATCGCGGCGTCCGCGGCCTGCGCCTGCACGTCACCTGCGCTGGCGCTCGAATCGGTATCGCTCGTGCCGGTGGCGCTCGTGTCCGCGGCGCTCGTGTCGCTGGCGCTTGCTTCGGCGGCGCTCGTGTCGGTGGCGCCGGAGTCGCTCCCGTCCGAGTCGCTCCCGCAGGCTGCGAGAACGAGGGCGCCGGCGGCGATCATCGTGATCAGCTTCTTCTTCATTGATGCTCCTTGAATCGTTCGGTCCATGGTTGCAGGTTCACCGCGCGGTCGTCGCGATCGCGATGCGGGTTTCTCAGTCGCGTTGTGTGCGCGGATCGCGCGCGACCTCCACGTCGTAGGTGCTCCCGGACCCGATCTCGACCGAGAACTCCCACACCGCACCGTTCTCGTCGATCGCGCTGCAGGGAAACGTCGTGCCCTCGTTCTGGTCTGCGGGCTTCTCACACGTCGCCGAGTCGAACGCCAACGGGTCCTCGGCGGTACCGAGGCTCGTCGCCAGATCCTCGTTGGTCAGGATGAAGTCCTCGGCGTCGTGCTGATAGTCCGACGACGTCGTGAAACATCCGCCGAGCACGATCGACGTGCCCGCGGCTGCGGTGACGATCCGGCCGGGGCGCATCGTTCGACGGTATCGCACCGGGTTCGATCGGTGGCCGCGACGCTCAGCAGGACAGCTCAGCCGGACATCTCGACCGTGGCGGGTCGGCGTCGGCCCTCCCGGGCCGCGGAGAACTGGTCCCAGATCACCGCCACCAGCGCGACCCACACGAAGCCGAAGCCGACCAGCCGCTCGGGCGGCATCGGCTCGCCGTACACGGCCCACCCGAGGAGCACGTTGATCACCGGCACGATCAGGTTCAGCGGGCCGAGCAGCGTGAACGGGACCGACTGGGCGGCTCCGGCGAAGAGCATCAACGGCACCGCGGTGACGATGCCGGTGCCGAGGACGAACAGCCAGTCACGAGTGGTTGCGGCAGTCGGAATGCTGTCGCCCCCACCGGCCAACATGATCGCGATGATCACCGCGGGGACGAACGAGACGAAGGTCTCGCCGGCGAGGCTGTCGACGGCGCCCAACGGGGACTGACGCTTGACGAGCCCGTAGATGCTCCACGAACCGGCGATGACGAGTGCGACCCACGGTGGCCGGCCGTACGACGCGGTGAGCACGAGGACCGCCACGACCGCCGCCCCGAACGCGAACCGCTGCGCGGCCGAGGGCTCCTCGCCGTACACGACGATGCCGAGGAGCATGGTCAGCAGCGGTGCGAGGAAGTAGCCGAGTGCCGTTTCGATCACCCGGTCGTGGCCGACCGCCCAGACGTAGCTTCCCCAGTTCGCGGACAGCAGGGCCGCCGCGAGCGCCAGGCGACCGAACCCGTTCCACGACCCCATCGCCCGACCGATCGTCGCCCAGGATCCCCGGACCGTGACGATCACCGCCATCACCACGCCGGCGCACAGCATCCGCCACGCGATGACCTCGATCGCGTCGAAACCCTTCAGCTGCTTCCAGTAGACGGTGAGCGCACCCCACAGGAAGTACGCAGCGATCGCCAGCTGTACCCCGTTGCGCTGTGAACGTTCCGACATCACCCGGCACTGTACGAACGGTCGCCCCCCATTTGGTCGGGTATTTCGTGTCGTCGGGTGTTTCGTGCACCCACGCCCTGCATGAAAGACCCGACGACGCGAAGTACCCGACACCCGCTCCGATCGTCCGGCGTCGAGGGGAATGTGGTACGAACGATCGGTGCACGGCTGTGAACGCGTGCCGCAGAGCCTCAAGGGGGAAATTGTGAGAAAGCGCAGCTTGAAAGTCGCGGCCGCGGTCGGCGCATTGTGCCTGGTCGTCGCCGCATGTGCGGAAGACAGTTCGAGCGACGGCGGTGCCGCCGCGCCGGCCGACTCGTCGGCAGCGACCGCGGCACCGGCCGACACTTCGGCACCAGCGGCCACCGACGCGCCCGCCGGCACCGACGCGACGACCGGGACCGAAGCCACCTCCGACACCACGGCGGGGACCGACATCCAGGAGCCTGAGGGCGACTTCTCCCAGGAGGAGATCGACCAGTGGGGCATCGACTACACCGGCGCCACGCCAGGTGAGGCATCCGGCGATCCGTTGACCATCGGCTACGTGAACCAGGAAGCGGTCTTCCCGGAGAACACCGTCGGCATCAAAGCGGCGATCGAGTACGTCAACACCGAACTCGGCGGCTTCGGTGGTCGCCCGGGCGAGCTCGTCGAGTGTGACATCAACGTCGAGGAGGACGGCACCAAGTGCGGCTCCGAGATGCTCAACAACCCTGATGTGAGCTTCGTGCTCACCGGCACGTTGCTCGTCGGCAACCAGCCGCTGTACGACGTGCTCGACGGCAAGAAGCCGGTCATCATCGGCAACGCCGTCACCTTGGCCGACTTCCTCACGACGGCCGGTGTGGGCTACCCGACCGGTTCGGTGGGTGTGATCCCGGGCATGGCCGACTTCGCCATCAATCGGCTCGATCCGAAGCCGACGAACGCGGCGATCATGTACGCCGACAACCCCGCCGGCCAGGCCGCCTACGCCTCGCTGCTCAAGCCGGTGTTCGACCTCGCCGGTATCCCCGTCACCGCGGTGACCGTGGCCGACCCGGGCGCGACGGCGGCCGATGTGCAGGCCGCGATGACGGCTGCCGGCGCCGGTACCGCCGACGTGTTCATCTCGGTCATCACCGTCCAGACGTGCGTCGCGATGTACGACGCGATGAAGGCGCTCGGGATCGATCCCGTCGTGGTCACCACCGGCCTCTGCTTCGGCACCGGCATGACCGACCACCTCGCCGAGGTCGGCGACAGCGGCCAGGTGCCCGACGGTTGGTACTTCGGCGGTTACGGCTACAGCTACTTCATGCCCGACCTCGACTCGGGGATCGCCACGTACCTGAACAAGGTCGAGAAGTACGCCAAGGCTCCTGCCGGCGTCACGATCGAGTACACCGGCTTCGCCGGACCGAGCTTCGGCAACATCCTGACCATCGCCAAGTTCGCCAACGAACTCGGCGGCCAGGTCGACACCGCCGGCATCACCCCGCTGATCTTCGGCTTCGAGGGTCCGGCCATGATCCAGGCGGGAACCCTGACGTGCGGCAGCACGGCGCTGCTCGGCATCACGTTCCCGGCGGTCTGCGGCAACGAGATGGGTATTCAGCAGTACGTCGACGGGCAATGGGTGAGCGCCGGTGATGCGCTCGACGGCAACCCGATCGACGTGACGAAGATCGGTACCTGACGTCGCGAGCGGGACGGTCGTCGCCAGGCGATCGTCCCGCTCGGCAGCACTCGTCACTGGCGCACCACGCAGAGGGGGCAGTCATTCAACGCTCGGTCGCTCAAGTGGCCCAATGGATCCTGCTGGGTCTGGCCACGATCATCGTCGTACTCCTCGTCACCAACGAGCAGTACCGGCTCAACTTCCTGTCCGGTCCCGCGATCGTCAAGGGCGCCCTCGTCGCCGCGATCGGCATCGGGATCGTCCTGACCTACAAGGGTGCCGGCGTCATCAACTTCGCCAACGGCGCCATCGCGATGTACTGCGCGTACTTCTATGCGCTGCTCCGACGCGATGGCGACATCCTCGTCCCGCCACTGCCGAATCCGCTCGTGATCATCGAAGGGCCGATCAACTGGTTCCGCGAATCCGGCGACTTCGTCGATCTCCCCGACTGGCCCACGCGGATCTCGGTCGGTCCGAACATGCAGGTCATCCCGGCGGTCCTGCTCACCCTCTTGTTCGGATTCCTGCTCGGCCTGGTCCTCCACTACGCGATCTTCCGGCCGCTCCGCGCGGCGCCGATGCTGGCAAAGGTGGTCGCGTCGATCGGTCTGCTGCTGCTGCTCCAGGCGATCGTGGTGCGGCGCTTCGGCAGCGTCGCCGCGACCGTGCCCAAGCTCTACGACACCCAACCGATCCAATGGGTGTTCCCCTGGGGCATCCGGTTCACGCGCGAGCAGTTGTTCGTCGTGATCCTCGTGCTGATCGTCACCACCCTGCTGTGGGCGCTCTTCCGCTTCGCCCGGTTCGGCCTCGCCACCCGAGCGGCGTCGGAGAACGAGAAGGGGGCCGTCGTGCTCGGGTTCTCGCCCGACATGCTGGCCGGCACCAACTGGGTGCTGTCGACGATGCTCGCCGCCCTGTTCGGCATGGTCGCCGCGTCGGCCGACTCGAGCGTCGACCCGGTCACCATCACACTGCTCGTCATCCCGGCGCTGAGTGCGGTCCTCGTCGGCAACCTGTCGTCGTTCGGGATCACGGCGCTCGCGGCCTTCCTCATCTCGATGGCCAAGCCGGTCATCCTCTTCGCCGGCACGAAGTCGTGGTTCCCGCATTCGGGCACCATTGCGACGCCCGGTATCGGTGAACTGCTGCCGTTCATCGTGATCGTCCTGGTGTTGTTCCTGCGTGGCGACGCGCTGCCCACACGCGGCTCGATCGTGTCGGGTCGGCTCCCGTTCGCGCCGACCCCCGGTCGGATGAGCCTCAGGGTCGTCGGACCGATCGCCATCGCCGTCACGTTCGTCGCGCTGCTGCTCGTCGCCACGCCCAGCGGCCGCCTCGGCATCACCAACACGCTCGTCGGCATCGTCATCTCGTTGTCGTTCGTCGTGCTCACCGGCTTCGTCGGCCAGATCTCGCTCGCCCAACTCGTGTTGGCGGGTGTGAGCGGGTTCCTCCTCTCGAAGTTCGCCGAGGAGCAGAACATCCCGTTCCCGCTCTCGCCGCTCCTGGCGGCGGCCGGCGCGACCCTGGTCGGTCTGCTCGTCGCCATTCCTGCCCTGCGCGTACGCGGTGTCAACCTCGCCATCGTCACGTTCGCGTTCGCCGTGGCCATGCAGGAGTTCATGTTCAAGAACCCGTCGATCAACGGCGGGCTCAACGGGTCGCGGGTCAGGGCCCCGGGACCGATCGACCCGCTGAAGACGGTGGCGATCTCGCGTGGGGAGGGCGTCAACCCCTGGTTCGGGATCTTCTGCCTCGCCGTCGCCGCCGGGTCGTGCTACGCCATCGCCAACATCCGCCGCTCGGCGACGGGGCGGAAGTTCCTCGCCACGCGTTCGAACGAACGGGCGGCGGCCGCGGCCGGCGTCAACGTGTCGGCCACCAAGCTGCTCGCCTTCGGCACCGCGGCCTTCGTCGCCGGCATTGCCGGTGCGCTGTCGAGCTATCGCTTCGGCACGGTCAACCCCGAGTACTTCGGCGGGCTGCAGTCGCTGACGTTCTTCGCGTTCGCCTATCTCGGCGGCATCTCGGGCGTGTCCGGTGCCGTGGCCGCCGGCTTCCTGGTACCCGGCGGCGTGATGTTCACCATCCTCGACTCGGTGTTCGGGATACCCGGCGAGTTCGCTCCGATCCTCGGCGGTATCGGACTGATCCTCACCGCCATCCTCAACCCGGAGGGGATCGCCGGCGGGTTCCGCGTCTCCATCGAGCAGATGCGGTCCAAACGCCGAGGTGTGCCCGACGAATCGAGTGCCGGCGTGCCCTCCGCGCCGGCGCCCGCGGAGGTCGGGTCGTGACCCTGCTCACCACCAACAACATGAGCGTCACCTTCGGCGGTCTGCGCGCCGTCGACGACGTCGACTTCGAGGTCCGTCCGGGCCAACTCGTCGGGCTCATCGGGCCGAACGGAGCCGGGAAGACGACCTTCATCGACGGCATCACCGGATTCGTGCCGACCAGCGGGCGCATCGATTTCGACGGTGACGACATCTCGTCGATGTCGGCCCATCAACGCGCCCGTCGCGGACTCGGACGCACGTGGCAATCGCTGGAGCTGTTCGACGACCTGACCGTTCGGGAGAACCTGGAGGTCGCCGCCGAACGGCAGTCGTGGTCGAGCTTCCTGCTCGACTTCGTGCGGCCGACCCGCCCGCGGGACCGGGCCGCGGTCGACTTCGCCCTCGATGTCCTCGACATCGCCGACCTCGCCGGCCGCTTCCCGACCGAGATCAGCCAGGGCCAGCGCAAACTCGTGTCGGCCGCCCGCGCCCTCGCCGCGCAACCGAAGCTCGTGTGCATGGACGAGCCCGCGGCCGGTCTCGACACGGAGGAGTCGCTCGAACTCGGTCGGCGGCTGCAGCGGATCATCGATGCCGGGATGACGATCTTCCTCGTCGATCACGACATGGGCCTCGTCCTCAACATCTGCGACTACATCTACGTCATCGAGTTCGGCCGCAAGATCGCCGAGGGCACACCCGCCCAGGTGAAGCGCGATCCCGCGGTGATCGAGGCGTATCTCGGCTCCGGCGCGGGAGGTCAGTCGTGACCCGTCTGCTCGACATCGAGGACATGTCCACCGGCTACAACGGTGCCGCCGTCGTCCGCCATCTCGATCTCCACGTGGACGAGGGCGAGGTGGTGGCGCTGCTCGGTCCGAACGGCGCCGGCAAGACCACGACGTTGCTGACCATCAGCCAACTCGTGCCGATCATGTCCGGCGACATCCGGGTGATGGGCGAGTCGGTCGACGGGGTGCGGCCCCACCTGGTGGCGCGTCGCGGGCTCGCCCACGTGCCCGAGGACCGGTCGCTGTTCTTCCAGCTCACGGTCGCCGAGAACCTGCGCCTCGGGGGGTCCCGCGGCGGTGCCGACCTCGACCGGGCCCTGGGGTACTTCCCCGCCCTCGAACCGCTGCTCGAGCGGCGGGCGGGTCTGCTGTCGGGTGGCGAACAACAGATGCTGGCGATGGCGCGAGCGCTGACCACGAAGCCGAAATTGCTGATGGTCGACGAGATGAGCCTCGGGCTCGCCCCGATCATCGTGGAACGGCTGCTCCCGGTGCTCCGCCAGATCGCCGACGACACCGGAGCCGGAGTGCTCCTCGTCGAGCAGCACGTGCACCTCGCGCTCGAGGTGGCCGATCGGGCGTACGTGCTGAGCCATGGCGAGTTGGCGATGGAGGGTACGGCCGAACACCTCTCGGAGAACCGCCACCTGCTCGAGTCGAGCTATCTCGGCGAGGCGGAGATCATCGAGGCCGTGGTCGAAGAGGAAGCGATCGAAGGGTCGGGCTGATTCGCGCCCGTGGATCTGAGAGTGAGCGACGACCCGTCCGCCGACGCCGCGGTGTGGATCGCGCGCCGGCTGCGCGATGCCGTCCGACGGCGCGGGGCAGCGTCGCTCGCGGTGAGCGGCGGTAGTACCGCCCCGCCGATGTTCGAGGTGCTGGCGACGCTCGACGTGCCGTGGCGCCAGGTGACGGTGTGGCAGGTCGACGAGCGGGTGGTGCCCGACGGCGATCCGGAACGCAACGCCGGCCAACTCGATCTCCTGCCGGCGAAGGGCAAGCCGATGCCGGTCACGAGCAAGGACCTGCGCGCCGCCGCGGCCCGCTACGGCCGATCGCTGCCCGAGCAGTTCGACGTGGTCCACCTCGGCCTCGGCCCCGACGGGCACACCGCCTCGTGGCCCGCCGGACACGAGGTGCTGGCGAGCACGCGTCCGGTCGAGGCGATCGGCGTGTTCAACGGCTTCGAGCGGATGACGCTCACGCCTCCCGTCGTGAACCACGCACGGTCGCGGGTGATGCTCACGTTCGGGGCCGACAAGGCGCCGATGGTCGAACGTTGGTTCCTGCGCGATCCCGAGCTTCCCGTCACTCGCCTGAAGCGCACCGGCACGATCGTGTTCGCCGACCCGAGCGCAGCGGCCGACCTGCCGTTGTAGGTTCGGCGGCGATGAACGCCGCGCTCGATTCGCTCGCCACGCTGCCCAAGGCCGCGCATCTTTCGACCCTGTTCGCTGACGACCCGGGGCGGGCCGACCGTTACGTGGTCGAGGTCGGCGACCTGCGGATCGACTATTCGAAGCAGTCGGTCGATGACGCCATCCTCGAGCGATTGCTGCAGCTGGCCGGCGACGCAGGCGTCGAGGCGCGCCGCGACGCGATGTTCGCGGGCGAGCACATCAACACCACCGAGGACCGAGCGGTGATGCACGTCGCGCTGCGCGCCCCGGCCGGCGCGTCGATGAACGTCGACGGTGATGACGTCGTGCCCGAGGTGCACGCCGTGCTCGACCAGATGGCTGCCTTCGCCGATCGCATCCGCGCCGACGAGACGATCACCCACGTCGTCAACATCGGCATCGGCGGCTCCGACCTCGGCCCGGCGATGGCGACGAGAGCGCTGCACGCATTTGCCCATCCGCGGATCCGCTCCTCGTTCGTGTCCAACATCGACGGCGCCGACATCGCCGGGGTGCTCGACGGCTCCGACCCGGCATCGACGCTGTTCATCGTCGCCTCGAAGACGTTCGGCACGATCGAGACGCTGACCAACGCCCGCACGGCGCGGTCCTGGCTCGTCGAGGCGTTGGGTGAGGAAGCCGTCGCCGATCACTTCGTCGCGGTGTCGACGAACGCCGAGAAGGTGTCGGCGTTCGGGATCGACACGGCCAACATGTTCGGGTTCTGGGACTGGGTCGGCGGGCGGTACTCGGTCGGCTCGGCGATCGGCCTGTCGCTGATGATCGCCATCGGACCCGATGCGTTCAGGGAGTTCCTCGGCGGCATGCGCATCGTCGACGAGCACTTCCTCGACGCGCCGCTCGAGTCGAACGCGCCGGCGATCCTCGGTCTGATCGGCGTCTGGAACGGGAACGTGCTCGGATACGCATCGAAGGCGGTGCTCCCGTACGCCAACGAGTTGGCCCGATTCCCGGCGTATCTCCAGCAGCTCGACATGGAGTCGAACGGCAAGTCCGTCGCGCCTCGACGGCACCCGGGTCGGTCACGACACCGGCCCGATCGTGTGGGGCGAACCGGGCACCAACGGCCAGCACGCGTTCTACCAACTGCTCCACCAGGGCACCCGGATCGTGCCGGTCGACTTCATCGGCTTCGCCAAGCCCCACCATCCGTACCAGGAGCACCACGACCTGCTGGTCGCCAACCTGATCGCCCAGTCCGAAGCGATGGCGTTCGGGCGGTCCAACGTCGACGAGCCGTATCGCAACTTCGAGGGCAACCGGCCGAGCACGGTGATCCTCGCCGAGCGGCTGACCCCGTCGGTGCTCGGCCAGCTGATCGCCCTGTACGAACACATCGTCCACGTCCAGGGCACGATCTGGGGCATCGACAGCTACGACCAGTGGGGCGTCGAGCTGGGCAAGGAACTCGCCAACGTGATCACCCCCGAGTTGACCGGCGACACCGCGCCGCCGATTCAGCGCCGCACGACACGGCCACCGCCAACCTCATCGCCTGGTACCGCACCCACCGCTGACCCCCTCCGTCGTCGAGGCGATGGCGATGTAGTGCCCCGGCGACCCGACATCTACATCGCTTCGAACGGGCTCGGACAAGCGATGGCGATGTAGTGCGCTATTGACCCGACATCTACATCGCCTACGGGTGCAGGCCGCTCGACTTCGGGGGTCAGCGGAGGATCG
Organism: Ilumatobacteraceae bacterium; assembly: GCA_963752815.1. Taxonomy (GTDB): domain Bacteria; phylum Actinomycetota; class Acidimicrobiia; order Acidimicrobiales; family Ilumatobacteraceae; genus Sva-07. Next base: position 413,842 of record CAVVZI010000021.1, read on the forward strand.
GGGAAGGTTCGAAGAGGACGTCCGACTAACGGGCGGGTGGGGCCGACGGGCAGACTGGCTCGATGCGCGACTACACAAATCTGTACATCGACGGTGCCTGGGTTCCCTCCGACGGAACCGGAACGATCGAGGTCATCAACGCCGGCACCGAACAGGTGATGGGCTCGATCCCGGAGGGCACGGCCGGCGACGTCGACAAGGCCGTCAAGGCGGCCCGCGCCGCATTCGAGGGCTGGTCGACCACACCGGTCGAGGAGCGCCAGAAGTACCTGGTCCGCCTCAACGAGGCCCTCCAGGCCCGCACGCCCGAGATCGCCCAGGTGATCGCCGGCGAGGTCGGCATGCCGATCACGTGGTCGACCATGATCCAGGCCGGGCTGCCCGCCGGCAACATGCAGACGTTCGCCACGCTGCTCGACTCGTTCGAGTTCGAAGAGGAGATCGGCAACAGCCTCGTCGTCAAGGAGCCCGTCGGCGTCGTCGGCGCGATCACGCCGTGGAACTACCCGCTCCACCAGATCATCTGCAAGGTCGGTGGCGCCCTCGCGGCCGGCTGCACCGTCGTGCTCAAGCCGAGCGAGGTCGCCCCGCTCAACGCGTTCATCCTCGCCGAGATCGTGCACGAGGTCGGCCTGCCGGCCGGCGTGTTCAACCTGGTCACCGGTACCGGCCCGGTCGTCGGCGAGGCGATCGCCGCCCACCCGGGCGTCGACATGGTCAGCTTCACGGGCTCGACGCGGGCCGGCAAGCGCGTCGCCGAAGTGGCCTCCGGAACCGTCAAGCGGGTCGCACTCGAGCTCGGTGGCAAGTCGGCGAACATCATCCTCGACGACGCCGACTTCGCGGCGGTCATCCCGAAGGGTGTGTTCGCGGCCTACCTGAACTCCGGCCAGACGTGCACCGCGCACACGCGCATGCTCGTGCCGAACAGCCGCTACGACGAGGCGCTCGCCATCGCCGCCGCGGCCGCCGACGCGATGCAGGTCGACGACCCGGCCAAGGAGGGCATGCACCTCGGACCGCTGATCAGCCAGGCCCAGTGGGACCGCGTGCAGGGCTACATCCAGAAGGGGATCGACGAAGGTGCGGTCGTCGCCGCCGGTGGTCTCGGCAAGCCGGAAGGCAAGGAGACCGGCTACTTCGTGAAGCCCACCGTGCTCGGCAACGTCACCAACGACATGACCGTCGCCCAGGAGGAGATCTTCGGCCCGGTGCTCTCGGTCATCGGCTACGACGACGAGGACGACGCCGTGCGCATCGCCAACGACAGCCTGTACGGCCTGTCGGGCGGGGTGTGGTCGGCCGACCAGGACCGGGCGATCGCCGTGGCCCGCCGCATGCGCACGGGTGCCGTCGACATCAACGGCGGCAGCTTCAACATCGCCGCACCGTTCGGTGGGTACAAGCAGTCGGGCTACGGCCGCGAGAACGGGCCGTACGGCATCGAGGAGTTCCTGCAGACCAAGTCGCTGCAGCGCTGACGCATCGCGGATCACGCACTCCGCACCGTGACCGCCAGGTCGCTCACCCGCTACGGTCTCTCGCATGTCGGGTGAGCGCATCCTGGTCGCCAAGGTCGGTCTCGATGGACACGACCGCGGGGTGAAGGTCGTGGCGCGCATCCTGCGCGACGCCGGCTTCGAGGTGATCTACACCGGGCTGTTCCAGACACCCGACACGGTGGCCTCCGCGGCCATCGACGAGGACGTCGACGCGATCGGGCTGTCGATGCTGTCGGGCGCGCACATGACGCTCGCCCCGCTGGTGGTGTCGAAGCTCCGCGAGCTGGGCTCCGACATCCCGGTCGTGGTCGGCGGCATCGTGCCGGGCCATGACGTCGACGAACTGAAGGCGACCGGCGTGGCGGCAGTGCTGACGCCGGGCGCGTCGGCCGACGAGGTCGTGTCGGCGATGCGTTCGGTCATCGACGGCGATGGCTGATCGGGTCGAACGCCTCACCAACCTGCTCGCGTTGTTGCTCGAGACCACCGAGCCGCTCAGCCTCGTCGAGATCGCGGGCGCGCTCGATGGGCAGTATCCGGCGACCGACGTCGCACGCCGGCAGGCGTTCGAACGCGACAAGCAGGCCCTGCGCGAACTCGGGGTGCCGATCGACACCGAGATCCTCGCCGGCGGGCCCTACGCCGGACAGACCCGCTATCGGATCGACCGCGACAAGTACGAGCTCACCGATCTCGACCTGGAACCCGACGAGATGCACGCCCTGCAGGTGGCCGTCGCGGCCGTGCGGACCGGATCGGGCACCGGTCGTTCGGCGATCTGGAAGCTCGGCGGTGCACTCGACGACGAGCAGCCACCCGTGTCGGCCCACGTGCCCGACCGCCCCGAACTCCCGGTGATCCGGGCGGCGGTCGCATCGCGTTCGACGATCGCCTTCGGGTATCGGGGCAGCGAGCGGCACCTCGATCCGTGGGGCCTGCTCCTGCGGGGAGGCTTCTGGTACGTCGCGGGGTTCGACCGCGACCGCGGGGAGGAGCGGACGTTCCGTGTCGACCGGTTCGACGGTGGTGCCTCTTCGATCGTGGTCGGGCCACCAGGCGAGTTCGAACGTCCTGCGGACTTCGATCCCCGCTCGGCGTTCCCGGCGGATCCGAAGCAGATCGGGCAATCGCCGGACGAGGCGATCGAAGCCACCGTGCGGATCGACGCCGGCCGGGCCGCCGCGGCGGTGCGGGAACTCGGCGACGACCGGGTGTTGCACCGCCACGACGACGGGTCGATCGACGTGCGCGTGCCGGCCGACAACATCGACGCGTTCCGCTCCTGGGTGCTCGGGCTGCTCGAGCACGCCGTGGTCGTCGACCCGCCGGAGCTGCGGGCATCGATCGTGGCCTGGCTCACCGCCGTGGCCGCGGCCGGTTCGGAGACCGGGCGATGAGCCCGAACCGGCTACGGACCGCCGAGGAGCGTCTGCAGCGGCTGCTCGTGATGCTCCCCTGGCTGATGGAGGTCGGCGAGGCCCCGCTCGCCGAGGTGGCGCGCCGCTTCGACATGACCGAGGCCGACGTCGAGAAGAACCTGGAACTCGTGGCGATGTGCGGGCTGCCGCCGTTCGTCGACGAGATGATCGACGTGTTCGTCGACGAGGGGATCGTGTACGTCGGCGTCCCGCGGCTGTTCACGCGTCCGCTGCGGCTCACCTCGCCGGAGGCATTCGCGTTGCTCGCGGCCGGTCGGGCGGCGATGGAGTTGCCCGGTGCCGATCGTGCCGGGCCGCTCGGCCGTGGCCTCGTGCGGCTCGAAGCGGCGCTCGACCAGGTCGGTCTGGAGACCAGCGATGTGACCGCCGGGGTCGTGTTCGACCTCGACCGGCCACCGTTGAGCGACGACCTCGTCGAGCTCACCGCGCAGGGCGCGGAAGCGACGATCAGCTACTACTCGCCCGATCGTGACGAGCTCACGACGCGCATCATCGTGCCGCGCCACGTGTTCGTCGACGGCGGCCGCTGGTACGTCGTCGCCGACGACGCTCGTTCGGGGGCCCGGCGCACGTTCCGCATCGACCGCATCGAGCAACTCTCGCCCACCGGACGACGTGTCCCCATCGAGGAGTACGTCGCTGCGCCGACGGGCTTCTTCGTCGATGCCGACGTTCCCCGCGCGGTGCTCCGGCTCGCGCCGGCGGCACAGTGGATCGCCGAGGAGTATCCAGTCGATTCGGTGCGCCCGCTCGATGATCCCGCGGGCTGGGTGGAGGTCCGCCTCCCGGTGACGAGCGAACGGTGGCTGAGCCGGCTCCTGATCCGCCTCGGGCCCGCCGCGGTTCCGGTGGAACCATCGACCGCGACCGACGAGGCCGCGTCGCTCGCCCGGCGGATTCTGGCCGGGTACGGCTGAGGGCCGCTCACCGGGCGGGTCGGTAGAACGGCTCCAGCCCATCGACCTCGTGGATGTCGAGTGCGGTGAGCAGGTGCGGCAGGATGGCCGCGGTGGCCGCTGCGTCGGCGAGCGCGTTGTGCGGGTTGTCGAGGGCGACGCCGTAGTACTCACAAAGGTCGCCCAGGCGGTGCGACCGCTCGCGGTCGGGGTCGAGGCCGCGCGACATGCGAAGTGTGCACAGCGGCCGCTCGAGGCTCCGGCGGACCGGATCGTCGGCCGGCCGGCGGCGTGCCGCCCGACGCAGGAAGCCGCTGTCGAAGTCGGCGTTGTGGGCGGTGAGGATCGCGCCGTCGAGACGTTCGCCGAACTCGGCGAGCACGTCATCGAGCGCCGGCGCGCCCTTGAGCGTGCGACGGGTGATGCCGTGCACGTGCGTGGGACCGACGCGTTGGAGCGGCCAACGCAGCTTCACCAGCGTCGACCACTCGTCGACCACGGTGCCGTCGGACTCGACCGTGACGAGGCCGATCTGCAGGATCCGGTGCCAGCGCGTGGAGAACCCCGACGTCTCCAGGTCGACGACGGCGAAGCGGGGCAACGTCACGTGATCCACCATAGACACGGGGTGCGACACCCCCTGGCGGCCAGACCGGCCAGGGATGCACGGGCAAGGTTCGTTTGGGGTCGGGGCCAGAACGAACAAGGTTCGTTTGGGGTCGGGGCCAGAACGAACAGAGCCCGAACAGCTACAACAATTCGGCGGCGAGGCTCGCCACGTCGCTGCGCTCGCAGGCGGTGAGCGTGATGTGCCCGAAGCAGCGCTGGCCGGCGAACGCCGACGCGAGCACGCTCAGGGCGTTGTTGTACTCGCCGAGGTACGGCGCGTCGATCTGACTGGTGTCGCCGGTGAAGATCACCTTCGTGCCGTCGCCGACCCGGGTGAGGATCGTGCGCAGCGTGGTGGGCTCGAGGTTCTGGGCCTCGTCGATCACGACGAACTGGCGCTGCAACGAACGGCCCCGCAGGAACGTGACCGACTCGAGCGACAGCTGACCGCGAGTGGTCAACTCGTCGACCAGGTTGCGCGCGTCGTGACTGCTGCCCCGGTCGGTGAGGGCCACGACCGCATCGTGGATCGCCGCCATCCACGGGTCGAGCTTCTCGTCGAGCCCGCCGGGCAGGAACCCGACATCGGCGCGTCCGACGGGCACCAGCGGCCGGTACACCGCCAGGCGCTCGAACCGGTTCTCCTCGACGACCTGCTCGAGGCCGGCGGCGATGGCCAGGATGGTCTTGCCCGTGCCGGCGCGGCCGTCGAGGGCGATCACCGAGATGTCGGGGTCGAGGAGCAGCTCGAGGGCGAATCGTTGCTCCTTGCTCCGCGCCCGCAGGCCCCATGCTTCGGGCACCGACTGCGACAGCAGGACGAATTCGTCGTCGACACATCGCACGAGCGCCGACTGCGAACCGCACCGCAGGACGGCGAACTCGTTCTCGCGCAGCGTGACCGTCGTGGCCAATGTGTCGGTGAGCACCGCGTCGGCGGCGATCGCTCCGGCCGCATACAGGCAGTCGATCGCCTCGTACGAGGTGTCGATCGTGGTCCAGCCGACCGCCGGCCGGAGATGGTCCGACCGTGTGAGCCGATGCTCGGCCGCGCTCACTCCGAGGTGGGCGGCCTTGATGCGCAGCGCGGCGTCGTTGCTGACCATGGTGGTCGGGCCGAAGTCGGCCTGGCCGATCGCCGCGCCGATGATGCGGTTGTCGGGCACCGCCGGATCGAGGCCGTGCTCGACGAGGAGGTGGCGACGGATGTTGTTGATCTCGATCTGGACGGTGGCCGTGCCGTTGCCGGTCGAGACGGGATGGGCCAGCGAGCCGCCGTGCTTGACCCGGAGTTCCTCGATCGTCCGCAGCGCAGTGCGGGCGGCGCGACCGACGTCGTCGGGCCGGGTCTTGAGCCCGTCGAGCTCCTCGACGACCGTGAGCGGCACGATCACGTCGACGTCTTCGAACTCGAGCACACACGTGGGATCGGCGATCAACACCGACGTGTCGAGCACGAGTCGCGTTCGCTGCCCGGTGGCCCGATCGGTTGCTCGCTCACCTCCTTGCCGTGCTTCGGAACCGGTCGGACTCGCTGTGCGGTCGGCAGTCGGTTCACCAGTGGACGGAAGCAGGTCGGTCAACGTCACTCCTCGGCGGATGGATCGCGATGGTCGGGCTGAACGGTTCGAATGCGCAACGGGCTCTGTTGTAGCGGACGCCCGCGGAACGATGGTGGATGGTGCCCGGGCGGGGCGGTGGTGAAACGGGGGGCGTGTTCGTCACCGAATCGTACGCTGCAGCGATGGCCTCACGCTCGGCAACCGACGATGGGTGTGTGTTCTGCCGGATCGGCAAGGACCTCGACGACGCCTCGGTCGTGTTCCGTGACGACCACGTGGTCGCCTTCCTCGATCGGGCACCGCTTTTCGCCGGACACGTGCTGGTGGCGCCGCTGGACCACGTCGTGACCTTGGCCGACCTGCCGGCGACGGAGGTCGGCCCGTTCTGGCGGCGCGTGCAGCACATCAGCCGGATGATCCCGTCGCTCCTCGACGCCGAGGGAACGTTCGTCGCCAACAACAACGTCGTCAGCCAGAGCGTGGCGCACCTCCACGTGCACGTCGTTCCCCGCCGCCGAGGCGATGGACTCCGCGGCTTCTTCTGGCCTCGGACGCGGTACGAACCGGGTGAGGCGGAGGCCGTCGCGGGGGTCCTCCGGGCCGGTCTCGACTCGTTCACCGAATTCTGAGTCCAGACGCCGTAAGGGGTAGCGGGCGTAGTTATTGCAAATGCAATTTGTTGAGTGCTTGAACGCGACGCCGCGCGGTCGGTCTCATGGTCACATCCCGACGGCAATCCGGCCGGCGAGGGGGCTCTCGACGCGGTTCGCGTCGGAGATGGCAACAACGCCCAAACGAACAAGACGCCCATCCGAAAGAGGACTCAATGGCAACGAAGGCAGAAATGATCGACGCAGTGGCAGACGCTGCTGGTGTCTCGAAGGCCGATGCCGAGCGCACGCTCGGTGCGTTCTTCGATCACGTCGTGTCGGCCACGAAGGAGGGCGAGAAGGTCGCATGGCCCGGCTTCGGCTCGTTCAGCACCACCAAGCGCAGCGCTCGCACCGGCCGCAACCCGCAGACGGGGGCACCGGTGAAGATCGCCGCCTCCACGGCGATGAAGTTCACCGCCAGCTCGACGCTCAAGACGCAGCTCAACCCAGGAAAGAAGTAGCACCATGGTCGTGAAGAAGGCGCCGGCCAAGAAGGCTGCAGCGAAGAAGGCACCGGCCAAGAAGGCGGCGCCGGCGAAGAAGGCTGCCGCCAAGAAGGCGCCAGCGAAGAAGGCACCGGCCAAGAAGGCTGCCGGCCAAGAAGGCTCCGGCCAAGAAGGCGCCGGCGAAGAAGGCTCCGGCCAAGAAGGCGCCAGCGAAGAAGGCTCCGGCCAAGAAGGCGCCGGCGAAGAAGGCTCCGGCCAAGAAGGCGCCGGCCAAGAAGGCGTCCGGCGAAGAAGGCTCCGGCCAAGAAGGCGCCGGCGAAGAAGGCTCCGGCCAAGAAAGCCGCGACCGCCCGCGGTCCGCGTCGCTGAAGCGAAGTGATCACCTGAGAGGCGGGAGGCTGTGCCTCCCGCCTCTTGCGCGTCCCGGCTACAGATCGTCGATGAGGTGGAACACCTCGGCGGCTCCGTATCCGTACGGCCGGCCGAGGTCGGCGAGCCGCTCGGTGATGCGGGCGCGGAACGCGGCCAGGTCATCGTCGTCGGCGGCGTGCATCGTCGACTCGAACTGACTCTCGTGGGCGAGCAGCGCATCCAGCTTGCGTTCCAACGTCGACGTGACGTCTTCCACGTGGTTCGGCTCGTCGGCCTCGAACAGCAGGAGGGCGGTCGGACGATGGTGGGCGAGACCGAGGTCGGGGAAGAAGTGCGGGTCGCGCGCCGCGACCACACCCTCGCAGGCGAGCAATCCGGCGTGGCGATGATCGGGATGAAGTCGGTAGCGCTTCCAGGGGTCGTGCCCGAGCACCACGGCGGGACGGAGTTCCCGGATCACGCGGGCCACGTCGCGGCGCGTCGAGAGGTCGCTGTCGAGTTCGCCATCGACCCGTCCGAGGAACCGCACGTCGCCGGTCGACGGACCGGACAACCGGCGGGCGGCCTCGCGTTGTTCGTCCTGGCGCCGCGCGGCCAGCGCCTCGGTGTCGGCCGATGCGTCCCACGTGCCCTTCGACCCATCGGTGCACACGAGGTGGTGCACGGTGCACCCTGCCGCGGCCCACTTCGCCAGCAGCCCCCCGCAACCGAACTCGACGTCGTCGGGATGGGCACCGATCGCCAGCGCCGAGTCGGGCGGAGCGAGATCGAACGTCACCGCCGAATCGTGGCCGGCGGGTGGTTGTCCTGGATCGTTTGCAGCCATGTCGGCAGTACCTCGCGGATGGATGGGTGGGCCAGGTCGGCCGGCGTGTCGACGTCGAGTGACAGATCCGGATCGGCGCGGACCTCGACGGCAATACCGGTGGGCGCCAGCGCCGTTGCCTGCGCGAGGTGTCGCCGGAACGACCCGGCGCCGTAGGAGGCCGAGATCGGCGCTCGTGCCGGGAACGACATCACGTTGGTGCCGTCGCGGCGCCGATCCGGGACGAGGCTGACACAACCGGCGCGGGCGACCAGCACGAGGTTGTGCGGCCGCGGCAGGTCGGCGTGCGAGACGACGAGGTGGTCGACGCCCAGCTTGACGATCTGTCCGACGCCGTCGTCGATCGCGCCGTTCAAGCCGAGGCCTTGGCACCAGATCACGTCGGCACCTTCCGACTCGGCCCACTCGGCGACCTCGTCGTCGTCGCAGGCCACGAACGTCGGGTGCGACCGCACGGCCGCGAGCACACCGGTCGCCATCCAGCGCGCGAACTGTGCGCGCTGACCGCTGTCGAGCGTGCCGACGAGCCGGCCCTTCGCCGCGCGGAACCGCTTCACGGGGACGAGCACGGCCACCTGCACTGGCGTCGACTGTAGAGGACGGTCGCCGCGATCGGCGCTGCAGACCGGTGGTGTGGTTCGGCCGCGTGACGCCCGGCACCCGTCGATACGGTGTGGACATGCCGACCACCCGAACGGGCGCCGCGAATCCTTACGAGCCGGGGGTGACCACCGGGGTCACGGGTCATCCCTGGCGGGCGTCCGTGTCGGCATCCGGAGCCATCGAGCCGTGGGACCGCGATCAGGAACCCGTCCGCTGGTACGTCGCAGCCGACGACCGCTGGCACGATCCGGCCGAGGACACTGCCGTGCGGCAGATCCGCATCGACGGCACACCGGTGACCGAGACCCGGCTGCGGATCCCCGACGGCGACGCGGTGCAACGCGTCTGGACGGTCGCTGACCATGGCGGACTCACGATCATGGAAATCGAGAACGACTCCGCCCGCCCGATCGCCGTGGCGCTCACCGGCGGCGGACTCCTCACCGAACGCCCGCCGACCGACGTCGCGGTCAAGGGGATCGAACTCGACGCCACCGCCATCGTCCTCCCCGTCGGTCATCGGTCGAGCGCCAGGGTGGCGATCTCCCACCGTCGCCGCGACACCGGGCCGGTCCCCGGGCGCGTGTCACCCGTCGCCGCCGTGGTGAGTGGCTGGCTGACGGTGTGCGAGCGGGCGAGCCGGCTCGGACTGCCCGACCAGCAGCTCGTCGACGCCGTCACCGCAGCGCGGTGCGACCTGCTCCTCGACGGTCCGGTCGACAACGCTGATCCGCTCGGCTTCCTCGCCGACGTCGCCCAGATCGTCCGGCTCGGCGACGACGGCGATGCCTGGCTGCCTGAGGTGATCGGCCCGCTCGAACGGATCGGCCGCGAGCGTGGACCGCGAGTCGACGAGGTACTCGTCGCAGTCGAACGGCTGGCGGTGACAGCCGGCGACGAGCGGGCCGCGGGCGACATCGCCGCACTGATCGCTCGACGGCGCCGTGACGGCTTGGAGACGATCGCGTCGAGCGCGCCGCTGGCCGAGCGGATCGCCGTGGAGGCGCTCTCGCGCGGCGCGTTCGTCGATGCCGTCGAACGATCGCTCGTGACGGGCGGTGACGTCCTGCCCGGGGGGTTCCCACCGAGCTGGCTGGGGGCGAACTTCGAGGTCCACGGACTCCCGACGTCGGCGCGCTCCACCCTGTCGTTCGCGGTGCGCTGGCACGGTGAACGTCCGGCCGTGCTGTGGGAACAGACCGGGCCGCCGGTGACCCTCACGGCGCGGGCGATCGACGCGGCATGGCAGAGTGACGCGCCGTCCGGCGAAACCCTCCTCGCCGCACCCGCCCGGCTGATGGCGCCGGCCGACGATCCCGTCAGCTTCACGTGACATGACCGACTCCACCATCACTACAACCACCGCCGATTCCTCGCTGCGGGCTGCCGGCTTCGACGATCTCCGGCTCACCGAATGGACGTCGTGCGGAGGCTGCGCGGCGAAATGGGGCGCCGCCCTGCTGAAGGATCTCGTCGCCGACTTCCCGGCTCCGACCGACCCGGCACTGCTCGTCGGGCTCGCTCCGTTCGACGACGCGGCGATCTACCGGCTCACCGACGACGTCGCTCTCGTGTCGACGACCGACTTCTTCCCGCCGCTCGTCGATCACCCGTCGGACTTCGGCGCCATCGCCGCCGCCAACGCGTGCAGCGACGTGTTCGCCATGGGTGGACGGGTCGCCGTCGCGGTGAACGTCGCCGCGTTTCCCGAGCACTTCCCGCGCGAGGCGATCGCGGCGATCTTCGACGCCGCGGCGCGGGTCGTGGCCGAGGCGGGAGGCACGGTCGCCGGCGGCCACACCATCCGCAATCCCGAGCCGATCTTCGGGCTGGCGGTGCAGGGCGTCGTGCATCCCGACAAGGTGTTCCGCAAGTCGGGTGGCCGCTCCGGTGACGTGCTGATGCTGTCGAAGCCACTCGGCACGGGCCTCACGCTCGCCCACGGCGACGAAGCGGAACGCGACGCGGCGATCGCCGGCATGCGACGACTGAACCGGGCGGCCGCCGAGGCGCTCGGCGCATTGCGCCAGGGGGTCCACGCCGTCACGGATGTGACGGGGTACGGCCTCGCCGGGCATTCGTGGGAGATGGCCGAGCGATCGGGCGTGCGCGCCGTCGTCGACACCTCCTCGCTCGAGTGCTACCCGGGCGCCCGGCGGATCGCCGACGCGGGCCATCGCACCGGCGGTGACCAGCGCAACCGCGACTACCTCGCGGGCCACCTCGATTCCCAGGCGACTGCCGGCGGCGAGGCGCTGTGCTTCGATCCGCAGACCTCCGGTGGTCTCCTCGTCGCCGTCGACCCGAGCATGGCGGACGAACTGCACGCTGCCGACGGCTGGTGGCGCGTCGGTGAATTGACCGAGGGCGAGCCGGTGCTCGTGCTGCGTTGATGGCCGCCACGAAGCGCCCGATCCCGAAGCGCCCGATCCCGAAGCGCCCGATCGTGGTGTCGAAGAAAACCGCGCCGACGCGGGCGCTCGAGAAGGCGATGTGGGAGCGCGGCCACGACCTGGTGGTCGGTGTCGACGAGGTCGGCCGCGGGGCGTGGGCGGGCCCGCTGATGGTCGGCGCCGCGGTGCTTGCCCAGGGACACCCGCGTGAACGGTGTGCGCGACTCGAAGCTGCTGACCGAACGTGAACGCGAAGCGCTGTTCGCCCGGATCGCCAACTGGTGTGTGTCGTGGTCGGTCGGGGCGGCGAGCCAGCAGGAGTGCGATCAGCTCGGCATGTCCGCGGCCCAGAAGCTCGCCGCGCGCCGGGCGATCGAGGGGCTCGACGTCGTTCCCGACGTGGCCGTTACGGACGGCACGTGGGACTTCGTCTCGCCGTCGGTCGCCCACGTCGAACTCGCCGTCAAGGCCGACCTGCGATGCCTGAGCGTGGCGGCGGCGAGCATCCTCGCGAAGGTCACCCGGGACCGTGAGATGCGCCAGCACGCCGTCGACTATCCCAACTGGTCGTTCGACACGAACAAGGGATACCCCTGTCCGGTGCACAAGGCCGCGCTGATCGGCTACGGACCGTCGAGCATCCATCGCCGTACCTGGGTGTTCATGGATCACTACGTGCCGTGGAGCGCCATCAAACGCACCCCGCCAGCAGGGCAGACCGCGCTGTTCTGATCGCCGGCCAAGGACGGGCCGATGGCGAGCCGACACTCCTCAGTGGGGCGGCGGGCCGAGTTTGTCGGCGAGGCGTCGCAACAATTCGGCGACGGCTCCGGTGTCGCGGAGCCGATGGCGGGCCGCGGAGTCGGACTCGCCGACCTTCACCGACACGTCGGTAGAGGTGAGCGACGTGAATGCATCCTCGTCGGTGAGATCGTCGCCGACGAACACGGTCACGGCACTCCCCACCTCGGCGGCGAGGCGCACGACGGCGTCACCCTTGCTCGCGCCGCGCGTGAAGAGTTCGAGCACCGCGCTGCCGTCTTTCACCGTCGCGCCGTCGACGTCGAGGGCGGCCTCGCGGAGTTGGTCGAGCGCGGCGGCGGCGCGGTCGGACGGCACCTCGCGCACATGCAGGGCCACGCTCGCCGGCTTGTCCTCGACCCAGGCGCCCTCACCCGCCGACTCGGCCGCCACGACGCTGAGCGCCCGCAGCGTGTCGAGGCGTTGCTGCTCGGCGGTATCGAGTGGCCGGAGTCCGCGCTCGTTCGACTCCATCCCGTGGCTCCCCACCACATCGACGTCGGCGGGAAAGTCGAATCGGGCGAGGTCGGCCATCGACCGGCCGGACACGACGGCGACGTGCACGCCGGGCGCCGCGGCGATCTTCGCCATCGAGCCGAGCACGCCGGTGCTCAACGCCGCGTCGTCGGCGTGGCTGACGATCGGTGCCAGCACGCCGTCGACGTCGAGGCCGATCAACAGCGGCCGTGACGAGCTGGCGACGAGTTCCGCGAGCGCCGCCGGGTCGTCGTAGCGGCTCGACCGATCGACGTCGCCGAGTGCGTATTCGGCGTGCGACGATCGGCGCAACTCCTCCATGAAGTCGTTGGCCCAACCGCGCACGTCACGTTTGCGGATCTGCGCCCGCAGGCCGGCCATGCGTTCGCGGCGCTCGTGCCGGTGCATCTCGACCGCGTCACGGATCGCGCGCTGCAGGGCCCGATCGTCGTGCGGGTTCACGAGCACGGCGTCGGTGAGCTCCTCGGCGGCTCCGGCGAACTCCGACAGCACGATCACGCCGTCGCCGTCGATGTGCGCGGCGGCGTACTCCTTCGCCACCAGGTTCATCCCGTCACGGAACGGCGTGACGAGCATGACGTCACCGGCTCGGTAGAGAGCGATCAGCTCGTCGAAGGGCAGCGACTGGTACAGGTAGTGGATCACGGGGAGCCCGATACGACTGTGCTTGCCGTTGATCTCGCCGACCAGACGCTCGATCTCGTAGCGTTCCTCCTGGTAGTGCTCCACGCCTTCCCGGGTGGGCGTGGCGACCTGGACCATGACGTGTCGCTCCGAATCGAGCACCCCGGCCTCGAGCAGCGCGCCGAACGCGCGCAGTCGCAGGCCGATGCCCTTCGTGTAGTCGAGCCGGTCGACGCCGAGCAGGATCACCTCCGGGTCGCCGAGCCGCGTCCGGATCTGGGCGACGCGCTGGCGGGTGGCGCGTCCGGCGGCGATCTCCTCGACCTCGTCGATGTCGATCGAGATCGGGAACACTCCGAGCTTGACCGCCCGACCGTCGAGCACGATGACGTCGTCGCGCTCGGCCACGTCGAGGAGCTGATTGGCCGAGGCGGCGAAGTTGGCCACACCGCTCGAGGTCTGGAAGCCGATCAGATCGCAGCCGAGCAGGCCCTGGATGATCTCGGATCGCCACGGCAACCGGGAGAACAGCTCGAACGGCGGGAACGGGATGTGGAGGAAGAATCCGATCGTCAGGTCCGGCCGCCGTTTGCGGAGCATCGCCGGCACCAACTGGAGGTGATAGTCGTGCACCCACACGGTGGCGTTCGGCGGCGACACGTCGGCCAACTGCGCGGCGAACCGCTCGTTGACCGCGGAGTAGGCGTCCCAGTGCGTGCCGTCGTACGTCGACTCGCGGAGGGCGTCGTGATAGAGCGGCCACAGCCCGTCGTTCGAGAAGCCCTCGTAGTAGCGCTCGAACTCGGTGGCACTGATGCGCACGGGATACAGGTCGACGCCGTCGACCTCGAACGGGTCGGGGGAGTCGTCGGGGTCACCGGTCCAGCCGAGCCACATGCCGCCGGTGTCGCGCAACATCGGCAGCAGGGCCCGCACCAGGCCGCCCGGGCTCGGTGCCCAACCGTCGTCGGTGCGCATCACCGGCAACCGGTTGGCCGCGATGACGATCGGCGGTCGGCCGGACGACGGTGTTGGTGGCGGGGTCGAGGTCATGGGCGGGTGGAGTTCAGATCTGATCGAGGGCCGCGGCGAGGTCGGCCACGAGGTCGGCACCATCCTCGATGCCCACCGACAGACGCAGCAGATTGTCAGGGACTTCCAGCGGGGAACCTGCGGCGGACGCATGGGTCATCGCACCGGGATGCTCGATGAGGCTCTCGACGGCACCGAGCGATTCGGCGAGCGTGAAGATCTCGGTCGAGGCGGCGACACGCATCGCCGCTTCCTTGCCCGCGGCGAGCGTGAAGGACACCATCCCGCCGAAGTCGCTCATCTGCTTGGCCGCCGCGGCGTGTCCGGGATGGTCGGGGAGTTGCGGATAGAGCACCCGCTCGACGGCTCGATGACCGGTCAGCAGGTCGACGACCGCCCGCGCGTTCTCGCAGTGGCGGTCCATGCGCACCGCCAGCGTCTTCACGCCGCGCAACACGAGGTAGCAATCGAACGGCGACGGGATCGCGCCCGCCGCGTTCTGGGTGAACCGCAACCGTTCGGCCAGCTCATCGTCGTCGACGGCGACGAAACCGCCGACCACGTCGCTGTGGCCGCCGAGGTACTTGGTGGCCGAGTGGACGACGACGTCGGCCCCGAGTGTCAGCGGCTGCTGCAGGTACGGAGTGGCGAACGTGTTGTCCACCACCACGAGCGCTCCGTGGTCGTGGGCCAGGGTGGCGATCGCCTCGATGTCGAAGCACGTGAGCAGCGGATTCGTCGGTGTTTCCAGCCACACCATCCCGACGTCGTCGAGCCAGTCCGCCTCGAGGGCATCGAGATCGGTCAGGTCGACCGCCGACCACGGATGGCCGAGCGGGCCCCACACCTTCGAGATCAGCCGGAACGTGCCCCCGTACGCGTCGTTGCCGAGCAGGACGCGCTGGCCCGGCTGGAGCAGCCGCAGGATGTTGTCCTCGGCGGCGAGGCCACTGGCGAAGGCCAGGCCGTGGCGCGCCTGCTCGAGCGATGCCACCTGCGATTCGAGCGCCGAGCGGGTCGGATTGCCCGATCGCGAGTACTCGTAGCCCTTGTGGTTGCCGACGCCGTCCTGGGCGAAGGTGGTCGACAACGACACCGCGGGCACGACGGCGCCGGTCGACGGGTCGGGCTGCTGGCCGGCATGGATCGCCCGGGTCGAGAAGCCGTGTGCGGTCTGTTCGTCCAGATCACCCATGTCGATCACTCATTCGTTCACTCATTCGGGGAGACCGGCCTGGGCGCCGAAGTACGCGAGCACGTCGGTGCGGGTGAGGATGCTCAGCGGGCGGCCGCCGGAGAGCACGAGCAGCGCCGGTGCCGTCTCGAGCATCTGCACCGCCAGCTCGACCTTCTGACCGACCCCGATGGTCGGCAGCTTCGGGCTCATCACGTTCTCCACTGGCGTCGACATCACCGAGGGATCGCGGTGGATGGCCTCCATCAGGTCGAGTTCGTCCACGGCGCCCGACACTTCGGCGGCGGCGAACGGCGGCGTGTTCTTGCACACCGGCAGCTGGCTGACGCCGTTGGTCCGCATGATCGACACCGCCTCCGACACGAGCTGGTGCGGATTGACGTAGAGCAGGTTCTCGATCGAGGCGTTGCGGGTGTCGAGGACGGCGCCGACGCACTGGTCGCACTCCTTGAGGAAGCCGAAATTGGCCATCCAGGCGTCGTCGAACACGCGCGACAGGTAGCCGCGGCCGGAATCCGGGTTGAGCACGACCACGATGTCATCGGGTTCGGCCGCCTTGGCGACCTTGATCGCGGCGGCCACGGCCATTCCCCCGGAGCCGCCGATGAGGATGCCCTCGGTCTCGCTCACGTAGCGGGCCGTCAGGAAGCTTTCCTCGTCGCTGATGGCGATGATGTCGTCGAGCAGCTCGGGTTCCCAGGCCGCGGGGAAGAAGTCCTCACCGACGCCTTCCACGAGATACGGGCGTCCCGATCCACCGGAGAAGACCGAGCCTTCCGGGTCGGCGGCCACGATCTTGATCGCCGGGTTCATCTTCTTGAGGTAGCGGGCGACGCCGGTGATCGATCCACACGTTCCGGCCCCGGCGACGAAATGGGTGATGCGGCCGTTGGTCTGGCGCCACAACTCCGGGCCCGGTGGTGAGCTCGTGGGCTTCGGGGTTGTGCGGGTTCTCGTATTGGTTGGGCCGGAATGCACCGAGTTCCCGGGTGAGCCGTTCGGCCACCGAGTAGTAGCTCGCGGGATCCGAGGGCTCGACGGCCACCGGGCACACGATGACCTCGGCGCCGTACGCCTTGAGCAGGGAGATCTTCTCGGGTGCCACCTTGTCGGTCATCACGAAGACGCACCGGTACCCGCGTTGGGCAGCCACGATGGCGAGCCCGACACCGGTGTTGCCGCTCGTCGGCTCGACGATCGTGCCGCCGGGCTTGAGCACGCCGTCGAGTTCGGCCGCGAGGATCATCTGGAGTGCGGGCCGATCCTTCGACGAGCCGCCCGGGTTGGTCGTCTCGGCCTTGAGGGCGAGCACACAGCGGATGCCCTGGTCTTCGCTGACCCGCTTCATGCGGACCAACGGTGTGTTGCCGACGAGGTCGATCACCGAATCGGCGATCTCGGTCCCGTCGAGACGCGGATCGCTCATGCGTTCGAGGGTACCGCGCCCGTCGCCGGCGTGCAGGGGTCAGTCGGCGCCCACCGGCAGCAGGTGGGGCGCCCGTTCGGCGAGCAGGTCCAGCAGGTCGCGCGGCGACGGGTTGACGAGCCCGACGCCGTCGACCACCACGGTGGGAACCGTCTCGTTGCCGTTCGCGTACTGGCGCACGATCGCCGCGTCGGCCGGGTCGTCCCAGATGTTGTGCTCGACCCGTTCGATGCCCAACCTGTCGAGCCCGCGCTGCAAGCTGGCGCAGAACCCGCACCCGGGCCGCCAGTACAGGTCGATCCTGGTCTCGCTGGCGGCGGTGCTCTCGGTCGGTTCGGTCATGCCCCCTCCAACGATCTCGCCGCGCATCTATTCCCCGACCTGTGGAGGCGGCCTGCGGGTCGCGGAGGGGAGGTGGCAGACTGGCGCCCGTGAGCGCTGCTGCTGTCGACACCGCCGTGTACCTCGATCGCATGACCCGAATTCGGGCCGCGATGGTCGATCAGGGCATCGACACGCTGCTCCTTTCCGTCGGCCACGACCTGCCGTACCTCACCGGCTACACGGCGATGCCGCTGGAGCGGCTGACGATGCTCGTCGTGCCGCGCGACGGCGATGCCACGATGATCATCCCGCGCCTCGAAGCGCCGCGCGTGGTCGAGCGACCTGGCCTGTTCACGCTGCTGCCGTGGGGCGAGACCGAGGATCCCACGGCGATCGCCGGGAAGCTCGCGGCCGGCTCGGAACGGATCGCCGTCGGCGACCAGATGTGGGCGAGATTCCTCGTCGAGCTGCTCCCGCACGTTCCCGCGGCGACGTTCGTGCGCGCCGTCGACGTGGTCGGAGTGCAGCGGATGACCAAGGACCGGGCCGAGCTCGACGCCCTCGCCGCCGCCGGCGCGGCGGTCGACCGGATCGCCGGCGAACTGCAGCGGGGCGAGATCGCCCTCGTCGGCCGTACCGAGGCCCAGGTGTCGGCCGAGCTCAGCCGACGGATCGTCGAGGAGGGCCACGACAAGGTGAACTTCGCCATCGTCGCGGCGGGCGAGAACGCGGCGAGCCCGCACCACCATGCCGGCGACCGGGTGATCAGGGAGAACGAGATCGTCCTGTGCGACTTCGGGGGCACGATGGCCGGCTACTGCTCCGACACCACGCGGTGCGTGGTCACCGGTGAGATCCCCTCCGACATCGCCGACGCCTACGCCGTGCTGCTCGAAGCGCAGCAGGTCGGTGTGCAGGCGGGAACGATCGGCACGCCGTGCGAGGAGGTCGATCGGGCGACGCGGGCGGTGATCGAACAGGCCGGCTACGGCGACTACTTCATCCACCGCACTGGCCACGGCATCGGGATGGAAGAGCACGAGGACCCGTACATCGTCGAGGGCAACGCCTTGCCGCTCGCCCCCGGACACGCCTACAGCGTCGAGCCGGGGATCTACGTGCCCGGCAAGTGGGGGATGCGGCTGGAGGACATCGTGGTGGCCACCCCGACGGGACCGGAGTCGCTGAACAACTCCGATCACGCCCTGATCAGCGTGTAGTACGGATCAGCGTCGAGAGGGGATCAGCGTGTGATCACCCGCCGGCCGGGACCGACGTCGCCGCGTCCGGAGGTGCAAGGGTGGTCTCCGGCAGCGACGTCTCGAAGGCCGTCTCGTCGGCGAACTCGCTGTAGGCCGTCATCTCGATGAACAGGTCGTTGCCGTCGTAGCGGGCGAGCACTCCGTTGCTGAGCGCGCAGTAGCTGTTGGTTCCACCGACGACCGGCACGTCGACGCACAACGCTTGTTGACCGGCCTGCGTGATCGAGTAGCTCTGGGGATCGCCGACCCTCCGGCCGGCATCGACGCGCAGGCGCTGGGCGAAGCTCTTGCCGTAGAACTCGTGGGTGACCGACACGTCGCTCACGCGGGCGTCGTTGATCGTCGCCTCACACTCCGCAGTGGTCAGGTTGCAGGTGGCGACGGATGCCTCGTCGAAGATGAACCGCACGTTGTTGATGGTGATCGACCGACGATCCGGAGCCGACTGCACGACGCGGGCCGTCGAGGTGATGTTGCCGAGCTTGGTGAGGATCGTGTAGTCCGCGGTGAACACGGCACTGCTCACCGATTCGAGTCGTTCGAGCACCGCATCGATGTTGGGGTTGCCGGTGGGTTCGATCGACGGCTGGGTCGGCTCGAAGCTCGGGCGTTGCCCGGTCAAACAGCCGGCGAGGGTGAGCGATGCGAAAACTGCGACCAGGGCGATTCGGATCGACCGCGACCGTCGGGCCGAGCCGGCCGCGGTCCCGGAACTGGTCGTCGATGCGGCGGTCGTCGCTGGTGCAGAGGTCGCGAAGGGCGTCGCCATGGCGGCGTCAGGCTACGCCGTTACCCTGCTCGAACGTGATCCGCCTCGACGCCGCCACCGTGCTGCTCCAATGGGCGACGGGCGGCATGTTGTTCTGCTGGTTCACCACACGCCGGCGCATCATCGGCCTGGGCTACGGCTGGCTCCTGCGGGGCGTCTATTTCTGCTTCGCGGTCGGCTCCTTTCTGGCGGGAATGCGGTTCGGCACGGTCCCGGTCCGTGAAGCGTCGGCGCTCGGCGTCGCGCTGGCGTGTGCGTTCGCCCTCGCCGTGTCGGTACGCCGGAAGGCCGCCGGTGTGAGCGGCCAGGAAGCCGAGTTCGACCGTCGCTCCGAGCGGGTCGCGGCGATGACGGGGATCGACCGCACGGTCGGCGCACCCGTGGCCCGTTCCTCGACCGGCGATCGACCGGCCGAGTTCCCGCCCGTGCTCGACCTGGTGCCGGTGGCGATCGGCTCGATCGGCCTGCTGGCGGCTGCGCTCGACGCCGGCGGCAACCCCGCCGTCGCATTCGTGCGGACGTTCGTCGGGGCCGCCTTCATCGGCGCCATCACCGACGCGATGCTGCTCGGCCACTGGTACCTCGTGCAGCCGGGCCTGCCCCGCCGGTTGCTCAACGAGATGGTCACCGCGCTGCAGGTGCTCTGGCCGTTGGAGCTGATCGCCATGTTGCTGCCGGTCGGCATGCTGGCGGTGCTCACCGGCGAGGTCGACGACGGCTGGGGCGGCCTCCTCGGCTGGATGTGGCTCGGCTGCACGGCCATGACGATCGTGCTGATCTACGTCACGAAGGCCGCCCTCAAGGAGCGGTACTACTCCGCGGTGATGGCGGCCACCGGCCTGCTCTACCTCGCCATCCTCACCGCCTTCGGCATGGACATCATCGCCCGCGCCGTCCTCGCC
Source organism: Ilumatobacteraceae bacterium (assembly GCA_963752815.1). Classification (GTDB taxonomy): domain Bacteria; phylum Actinomycetota; class Acidimicrobiia; order Acidimicrobiales; family Ilumatobacteraceae; genus Sva-07. The sequence continues at coordinate 433,976 of CAVVZI010000021.1, forward strand.
CCCGGCTGACCCGACCCCTGATCCCGCCACGGCCCGAGCCGGCCGGTCACCCCCCAAATCCTCGTTTGCGTCAGAATTTCTGAGGCCCGGCTCTCAGAAATCCCGACGCAAACGTGGACCGGACGGGGTGTGTGATTGACTTGTCACATGGCACGTCCGGTGTGGAGCGGCACGATCTCCTTCGGCTTGGTGGCGATCCCGATCAAGCTGTACAACGCGGTGCGACGCCAGAGCGTGTCGTTCAACCAACTCGACGAGCGGAACATGGCCCGCATCCGCTACCGCAAGGTCAACGCCGAGACCGAAGACGAGGTGAGCGACGAACACATCGTGAAGGGATACGAGGTGTCGAAGGGTCGCTACGTGGTGGTCGACCCCGACGAACTCGAACCGTTCATGCCGGTCGCCACGAAGTCGGTCGACCTCGAGGAGTTCGTCGATCTGTCCGAGATCGACCCCGTCTACTTCGACACGGCGTTCCACCTCGCGCCCGACGGCCCGCCCAAGCCGTACGTGTTGCTGGCCCGGGCCATGGAGGCGAGCGGCAAGGTCGCGATCGGCCGCTTCGTGATGCGCAACAAGCAGCACACCGCGGCGATCCGTGCCCAGGACGGCCGGCTCGTCATGTCGCTGCTCGCCTATGCCGACGAAGTCGTCGATCAGTCCGAGATCAGCGAGCTGCAGGGACTCGACGACGTGGACGTGAGCGCCAAGGAGATCACCATGGCCGAGTCGCTCGTCGAGTCGCTCACCGCCGACTTCGAGCCGGCGAAGTACCACGACGAGTACCGCGAGCAGGTCATGGCGCTGATCCGGATGAAGGCCGACGGCGAGGAATTCGAGATGCCCGAGGTGGCTGCCGAGAAGCCGAAGGTGATCGACATCATGGCCGCCCTCGAGGCGAGCGTGAAGGCGGCGAAGGACGCGCGATCACGCCATCCGTCCGAGCAGCATTCGGCCAAGCAGAAGTCGAGCAAGTCGGCGTCGAAGACGGCCGCCAAGCCGCGGGCCAGGAAAGCCGCGGCGAAGAAGTCCGCCTGAGCGGCGGCGCCGTCCGGAAGCGACCACCCACATGGCAGCACCGGTCGTCGTCGACATCGGCGGGCGCACGGTCAGCCTGAGCAACCTCGACAAGGTGCTCTACCCGTCGGGGTTCACCAAGGCCGAGGTCGTCGACTACCACGCCCGCATCGCGCCGACGGTCATCCCACACCTCGCCGGCCGCTGCCTCACCTTCCGCCGATTCCCGAACGGCACCGACGAAAAGGGCTTCTTCGAGAAGCGCTGCGCGTCGCATCGGCCCGAGTGGGTCCCGGTCGCCCTGGGGCCGGGCGACCGGTCGGGCGGCATCGAGTACTGCCGCATCGAGGAGCCCGCGGCCATGGTGTGGGCGGCCAACATGGCCGCGATCGAGTTGCACGCGCCGATGGCCCTCGCCGCCGACCTCGCCACGCCGCGGGCGCTGGTGTTCGACTTCGACCCGGGCCCGCGCACGTCGATCGTCGAGTGCTGCACCGTCGCGCTCGGGGTGCGCGAGGTCCTCGCCGCGGTCAGCCTCGAGGGCTGGTGCAAGACGTCGGGCTCGAAGGGGCTCCAGATGTACGTCCCGCTCAACACCGAGGGCGCCACGCACGAGGCCGCTGCCGATTTCGCCCTTGCCGTCGGCCAGGTGATGGAACGCCAGATGCCGGGCAAGGTGACGACCGTGATGGCGAAGGCCGTGCGCCCCGGCAAGGTGTTCGTCGACTGGAGCCAGAACGCGCACCACAAGACCACGATCGCTCCGTACTCGCTGCGCGCCCGCCCCGAGCCGACCGTGTCGACGCCGGTGACGTGGGACGAGGTGGAGACATGCTCCGGCGACGGCGTCGAGTTGCGCTTCGAAGCCGGCGACGTGCTGGCGCGGGTCGACGAGCTCGGCGACCTGTTCGAGCCGGTGCTCACCACCGAACAACACCTGCCCGCGCCCGGCTGACGCACCGGACCGGATCCACACGATGAGCGAACGGACCGAGGGGTGGGCCGTTCGCTCATGGCAACGGGGTCGTCGATGGCGAGCTCGTGCCGCTGTAAACGCCGCCGCGGCGGTCATCATGGACACATGACGGTGCCCGGCAGACGAACGAGGTTCGGCCTCGTCGTCGCGGCCGTCGTCTGTGCGTTGAGCACCGGGTGCACCGTCGGCACGGCAGAACGTGCGGCTGCGCCCGACGGTCCGGTCGCGGCCACCGACGATGTGGCGGCCGACCCGGTCGTCGCCGAGCCGTCCGCCGGCGATCGCACCTCCGAGGTGACGACGATCGGCCCGACCACCACGACGGCCGGCGATACCGGGACGTCGTCGAGCACCACGACGTCGACGACGGAAGCACCGCTCACCGGCTGGGCGGCGACGGATGACTACCTCCTCCGTCGGATCATCGGTGGCGGATCGACCGCGGCATCGTTCGCGATCAGTGTCGACGGCGAGATCATCCACACGGCGGCGATGGGGGAACGAACACTGTCGGGGTCGGAAGCAGCGACGACGACCGATCGGTTCCGGATCGCCAGCATCAGCAAGGTGATCACGGCGATCACCGTGCTGCGCCTCGTCGAGCAGGGTCTCGTCGGCCTCGACGAACCCGTCGGGGCGCGGATCGCCGCGGAGTTGGGCGTCGAGGCCCAACCGGGCGCGGCGGACATCACGGTGCGTCAGCTCCTCACCCACACGTCCGGCTTCGGTCAGAACGAGAACGTCTTCTTCGGTCACCAGGTCGGTTCGTGCCGCGAGGCCGCGGCCGTCGGCTTCAGCCGTTCGCTCGCCGGCACGCCGGGCGGGGGGTACCGGTACAGCAACATGAACTTCTGCGTGCTCGGCCTCCTCGTCGAGAGCCTCACCGGCGAGCCGTACGAACAGGCCGTGTACGAGCAGCTGTTGACGCCCCTCGGGATTTCGGGGATGCGGCTGGCATCGACCTACGACCCGGGACCCGACGAGATCGAGCACCGCACGTCGATCGGACGGAACTACATGGAGTCGCTCGGCGGCGCGGGGGCGTGGGTGGCGACGCCGTCCGACCTCGTGACGATCCTCAACTCGCTCGACCTCACGACGCCCGGGTGGAAGCCGCTCAGCGCGGACACGGTGGCGGCGATGCGGACGAGCGCCATCAATCCGCTCGTTCCCGACCGCGGGTACGGCATGGGGCTGATCCTCTACGGCAACGGCGCGTTCGGACACACCGGAACGGTCGAGAGCACGCATGCGATGGTGCTCGACCGCGGTGATGGCGTCACGTGGGCGATCACGGTCGCTGGTGAGTCCCCGAGTGAGAGCGGCGACTTGGCGGGCATCGTCGACCGAGCGCTCGAGGCGGGCGGTTTCGTGGCCGGCGCGCCTCCCGAGGCCGACTGATGTCGTCCGACCGGCCACTGGGACCGGGGCCGCGTACACGGATCCCGCTCACCGTGCTCGGTGGCTACCTCGGGGCGGGCAAGACCACCGTGCTCAACCGATTGCTCACGAATCCGGGTGGGCGGCGGATCGGTGTGGTCGTCAACGACTTCGGCAGCGTCGGCATCGATGCCGAATGGCTGGCGCGGACCCGTGACGACGGCGTGGTGAACCTGCCCAATGGCTGTGCGTGCTGCACGCTCGGCGACGATCTGCACCAGGCACTGGGACGTCTCGCGGCCGATCCCGGGCTCGATCACGTCATGGTGGAGGTGAGCGGCGTCGCCGACCCTGCAGCCGTCGCCGCATGGTCGACGGTCGAACCCTTCGAGCCGGGCGGCGTGATCGTGCTCGCCGCCGCCGACTCCATCCGCGCACTGGCGACCGATCGGTACGTCGGCGGCGAGGTCGTGCGTCAACTCACCGGGGCGGATCTGGTCGTGGTCACGAAGGTCGACCGATGTGACGGAGCGACCATCGATGCCGTCGAAGGGTGGCTCGACCGCATCGTGCCGACCGTCCCTCGTGTGCGGGCGGTTCACGGAGACCTTCCGCCCGATCTGCTGGTCGGCACATCGCCTACCCACTCCTCGGGCGAGCTGCGAATCGTCGCCGCCGGGCACACGGATCGGTACGAGACGTGGGCGTGGAACACCGGTCATCCACTCGATCGCGCGCGGTTGGCGGAGCTCCTCGATGCGCTGCCGGCCGGGGTGCTCCGGCTGAAGGGATGGGTGCTGCTGAGCGATGGTGACATGGTCGACGTGAACGTGGTCGGTCGCAGCCGTGAGATCACGCGCACCGCGGCGCCGCCGCCCGAGGGGAGGGCGAGCGCCCTGGTTGCCATCGGTGTGCGCGGCACGGCCGATCCGTTCGCGACGGGATCGATCGCGCTGCCGGTGTAGGCCTACGACGCGGGGCGATTGGCGGGAAACGGCCGGCCACCCACGACGGTGCCCCACACCCCGATGTCGCGGATCGTCATGGGATCGACCGTGAGCGGATCGTCCTCGAGGACGGTGAGGTCGGCCGCCTTGCCGCACTCGATCGTGCCGAACTCCCCGTCGAGGTGGAGCTGGTAGGCCGAACCGAGCGTGACGGCCCGCAGCGCCGAGGTGGGCGAGATCCGTTCGTGCTCACCGAGCAACCGACCAGACGGTGTCACCCGGTTGACCGCGCACCACATCGAGTGCAGCTGCCCGAGCGGCGTCACGTTGGCGTCGCTGTGCAATGAGAACGACACGCCCTCGCGTTCTGCGGTGGCGGCGGCCTCCATGCGGCGCGCTCGCTCGGGACCGACGGTGAGGTCGTGGTGTTCGTCGCCCCAGAACCAGAGGTGATTGGCGAAGATGTTGGCGCACATCCCGAGCCGGGCCATCCGCCGGTACTGCGCGGCGGTGGTCAACTGGCAGTGCTGCACGGTGTGGCGGTGGTCGAGCCACGCCGATTCGAGGAGCAGTTGCTCAACCGTGTCGATCCACAGGTCGATGGTCAGGTCGCCGTTGCAATGGGTGTGGATGTTGATCTGCCGTTCGTGAAACGGCCGGCAGATGTCGAGCAGCTGCTCGGGCGGCACCATCCACTGCCCGTGATCGGCGCCCGTGTAGTAGCCGGGCCATCCCATCTTCGCGGTGAAGCCCTGGATCGAGCCGTCGAGTACCACCTTCAGCCCGACGGTGCGCAGCTTGGCGGTGTCGCCGCGACGGAGGTCGAGCATCGTCTCGGCGGCGGCGGTCCAGTCGGTGGCACCGGGGAGCAGCCCGGCGACGTGCCGTTGGAGGATGCGGGCGGGAAAGTCGACGTGGTCGACGGCGTCGTGCCAGAGCTGCTGGCCGTCGGGCCGAGTCAGGCCCGACGCGGCGAGGTCGCACAGCATGGTGACGCCCTGGTTGGCGCAGATCTGGCCGAGTGCACCGATCGCCGCCGGGTCGTTGAGCGTCCGGAAGATCACCCCCACGCCCGAGGCCGCAAGCACCATTGCCGGCATCTCCTGCAACTCGCCGGTCGGTTCGCCCGTCGCGTCACGGGCGATGCCCGGTGTGGAGGCGTCGCGGGTGATCGAGTGGCGCTCGAGCATCGCCGTGTTGACGGTGGCCAAGTGGGCGCTGGCGTGGAACACGAAGATCGGCCGCTCGGTCGACACCCGGTCGAGGTGCTCGCGGGTGAGGCGCGGTTCGTCGCGGAAGTAGATCGGATCGAAGCCGCCGACGACGATCGGTTCGTCGGATCCGGCCGTTGCCGAGTCGAGCTCCCGCAGGCGGTCGAGCAGCTCGCCGTACGTCCTGATGCCGGAGGCGACGCCGCCGTCCGCTCGGTGGCGATCGAACCATCCGACGTACGGCAGCAACGCGAAGGCGCCCTCCAACGTGTGCGCGTGCGCTTCGATCATGCCGGGCACGAGCACGTGATCGGCAAAGCGCCGGTCGATCGTGTGCGACCCCCAACTTCCACACTCGTCCACTGTTCCGGCGGCGAGGATCCGTCCGTCACGGACGGCGACGGCGTCGACGACGGGCTGGGCCGGGTCCATCGTGACGACTCGTCGTGCCGGGTAGACCGTGATCTCGCTCACCCGCGCAACGTAGCCGCACGAGGTCGGTCAGGCGTGGTGGCCCTCGACGGTGCTGGCGATGAGGTCGAGGTGTTCGAGGTCGGCGAGGTCGAGGACTTGCAGGTACACGCGCTCCGCGCCTGCCTCACGCCACTCCGCCAGCTTCGCCGCGACCTCGTCCGGCGTCCCGGCGGCACCATGTTCACGCAACTCGGCGGGCTCGCGGCCGATCGCCGCGGCGCGTCGGGCGACGGCCGCTTCGTTCTCGCCGCAGCACACCACGAGGGCCGCGGAGAAGGTCATGGTCGCGGGATCGCGGCCGATCGCCTCGCAGGCGGCGCGCACGCGGTCGCGTTGCTTGCCGAAGAAGTCGACGTCGACGAACGGTGTGTTGAACTCCGCGGCGAAGCGGGCGGCGAGTGCCGGGGTGCGCTTCGGGCCACCGCCGCCGATCACGATCGGCAGTGGCGTCTGGCGCGGCTTGGTCAGCGCCGGCGAACCCGTCACCGGGTAGTGGCCGCCGGGTGAGTCGAACGTCGCCCCGGCCGGCGTCTCCCACATGCCCGTGATGATCTCGAGTTGCTCCTCGAGCCGGTCGAAGCGCTCGCCGAGTTCCGGGAACGGGATCCCGTACGCCCGATGTTCGGCGTCGAACCAGCCGGCACCGAGGCCGAGCTCGACCCGGCCGCCGGACATCTGGTCGACCTGGGCGACGGTCACGGCGAAGGGGCCGGGGAGTCGGAACGTGGCCGACGACACGAGGGTGCCGAGCCGGATCGTCGACGTGTCGCGAGCGAGCCCCGCGAGCGTGATCCAGGCATCGGTCGGCCCGGGTGCTCCCGACCCGCCGCCCATCGCGAGGAAGTGGTCGCTGCGGAAGAACGCATCGAATCCGAGGTACTCGGCGCGCACCGCGACGGCCAGCAGGTCGTCGTACGTGGCTCCTTGCTGGGGCTCGGTGAAGATGCGGAGATCGGAGAGCTGCATGAGCGCGAGGGTAGGTGGTGACCGCCACGCTCCGCTCCCTGGGCCACACTGGAAGCGATGGATGCGCTGCGGAAGAATGGCCGACCGGTCGACGACGTGATCGACGAACTCGCGGCCTTGCGGTCCGGTGACGTGCGCTGGCGCGACGGCAAGACGTTCGGGCTGGTGTACGACGGTGGACCGTCGGTGCATGCCGTCGCGGAGGCGGCGGCCGCGATGTACCTGCACGAGAATGCGCTCAACACCCAGGCGTTCCCGTCGCTCCGGCGCATCCAATCCGACACCGTCGGATGGACGGCGAGTCTGCTCCATGGCGACGACGACGTCGCCGGGTTCCTCACGAGCGGCGGGACCGAATCCATCCTGTGTGGCGTTCTCGCCGCGCGCGAGCGGGCGCGCGCCGAACGCGGTATCACCGAGCCGGAGATCGTCCTCGCCGAATCCGCCCACGCGGCATTCCACAAGGCGGCGCACAACTTCGGTCTCACAGTGCGCAAGGCGCCGGTCCGCGCCGACTGGACCGCCGACGTCGAAGCGATGAGGGCGTTGCTCGGCCCGAACACCGTGCTCGTCGTCGGATCGGCGCCGCAGTACCCGCAAGGTGTCCAGGACGACATCCCGGCGATCGCCGAGCTGGCGATGTCGGTCGACGCGAACTGCCACGTCGACGCGTGCATGGGCGGGTTCGTCCTGCCGTTCGCCGAGATGCTCGGCCGCCCGGTGGCGCCGTGGGACTTCCGCGTCGACGGTGTCACCACGATCTCGGCCGACATCCACAAGCTCGGGTACGCGCCGAAAGGCGTGTCGGTCATCCTGCACCGCACGAAGGAGTCGCGCCGGTACCAGACGTTCCTGTTCGACGGTTGGCTCGGCGGCTTCTACGCCTCGCCGAACATGCAGGGCACCCGGTCGGGCCTCCCGATGGCGTGCGCCTGGGCCGTGATGTCCCATCTGGGCATCGACGGCTACGTCGAGCTGACACGGCAGGCGCTCGACAACGCCGATCGGATGCGCGCCGGGATCGCCGCGATCGACGGCATCCGTGTTCTCGGAGACGGTGTCTTCCACCTGGTCGCGATGGCGGCGGATCCTGACTCCGCCCGATCCGTCGACATGTTCGCGCTCGGCGACGCGCTGCTCGAGCGGGGGTGGTACCACGATCGGCAGGCGCCGCCGGACAATCTGCATTCGACCGTGAGCAACACCAACACCGGCGTCATCGAGGAGTACCTGGCCGACCTCGAATCGTGCGTCGAACACGTCGGCACGAACGTGGCCGACGACCGCTCCACCAACTACGCCACGCTCGAATAACCGGGCGCGGCGTGCGATTGGCCGGTCAGTTCACCTGACGTTCGTGACCCTCCCAGAACGAGGCGCGGAGCTTGAACTTCTGAAGCTTGCCGGTGGCCGTGCGCGCGAGTTCGTCGCGGAACTCGACGCGCTTCGGGCACTTGTAGCCGGCGAGGCGGGTGCGGGCGAACTCGATCACGTCGGTCTCCGTCAACGTGGCGCCGGGACTGGTGACCACGAGCGCGGTCACCAACTCGCCCCACTTCTCGTCGGGGATGCCGATCACGGCGACCTCGGCGACGTCGGGATGCTGGAAGATGGCGTCTTCGACCTCGATCGACGACACGTTCTCGCCGCCGGAGATGATCACGTCCTTCTTGCGGTCCGAGATGATCACGTAGTTGTCGTCGTCGATCGTGCCGCCGTCGCCGGTGTGGAAGAACCCGTCGCGGATCGCCGCGGCGGTGGCGTCGGGCTGTTCCCAGTAGCCCTCCATGATCATGTTGCCCCGGGTGAGGATCTCGCCCTCGGCGTCGATGGCCATCGTGCAGCCGATGACCGGCGAACCGGCGCGGTTCAACTTCACCGCCCGGTCGGCCGGGGTGAGATCGTCGAATTCGGCGCGCGTCCGATTCATCGTGATCAGCGGGGTCGTCTCGGTGAGGCCGTAGATCTGCACGAACTCCCAGCCGAGTTCGGTTTCGGTCCGTTCGATCGTGCGCGTCGGCGGCGGCGCGCCCGCCACCACGATCCGCACACGATCGCGGCCCGGGATCGGTCGTCCCGTGGTGGCGGTCCACTCCGCGGCGGCGTCGAGCACCATGTTCAGCACCGCTGGCGCCCCGCACATCAGCGTCACGCCGTGGGTCTCGACCCGGCGGAGGATCTCCATGCCGTCGACCTTGCGCAGGATCACGTGGGTCCCGCCCATGCCCGTGACGGCGTACAACATGCCCCATCCGTTGCAGTGGAACTGGGGGAGCGTGTGCAGGTACACGTCGCGATCGCTCACGCCCATGTGCCACCCGAAGATCGAGGCGTTGAGCCACAGATTGCGGTGGGTGAGCTGCACGCCTTTGGGGCGGGCCGTCGTGCCGGAGGTGTAGTTGATCGTGGCGGTGGCGTTCTCGTCCGGCTGCCAGGCCATTGGTTCGACGCCGGGCCGCATCAGTGCGGCATCGGCTTCGGCGCCGATCACGAACCGGTGCTCGCACTCGACGTCGGCGAGTGACTCGGCGATCTCGGGATCGACCAGAAGCACCCGCGCGCCCGAGTGTCCGACGATGTAGCGGACCTCCTCGGCCGCCAGCCGGAAGTTGATCGGCACGAGCACGCGCCCCGACCCGGACACTCCGAACAGCGCAGTGAGCAAGCGGGCCGAGTTCTGGCTGACCATCGCCACCCGTTCGCCGGTACCGATGCCGAGCGCATCGAGCCCCGCTGCTATCGCCCGCGCTCGCGTGGCCATTTCGCGATACGTGATCGAGCCCCACGACGCCGCGGGCTGATCGGGTTCGTCGACGATGGCCGTGCGATCGGGATAGACGAGTTCGGCGCGGCGGAGGAAGTCGTTGACGGTGAGCGCAACCTGCATGGTCGCGAACCTATTCGGCGGCGGGTGCATGCAGTGACGTGAGCGGGCCGTGACGTCGGCGCGATCGGCCTTGACCCGCTGCGGTGCCGTGTGTGTGGCGCATGTCCGCACGTCACGGGTCGCCTACGATCCCGGGCGCCATGGACTCCCAGACGTTTCTCGGTCTCGAACCGACGCACAACCGCTTCCGTTGGAAGCTCCCGGTCACGCAAGGGATCTCGACGCCCGGCAACTTCATGTTCGGTGGATCGGGATTGGCGGCCGCGATCGCCGCGCTCGAGGCGACGTCGGCGCGCCAGTGCGTCTGGGCGACCGGCCAGTACCTGTCGTACGCCCGGCCCGACGAAGTGCTCGACATCGACGTGACGATCGCCGTCGAAGGCCACCAGATCACCCAGGCCCGGGCCGTGTGTCACGTGGCGGACCGGGAGATCCTGACGGTCAACGCCGCCCTCGGCGACCGGCCGCTCGAGGCCGCCGGGCAGTGGGAGACGATGCCCGAGGGCATCCCTCGTCCCGACGACTGTCCGATCCGGCCGCACATGACGGAGCTCGCCGGGTCGATCAGCTCCCGCCTCGACCAGCGCATGGTGAAGGGGCGACCGTTCGAGACGATGGACGGCTCACCGGGCGACGGCCAGACCTTGCTGTGGGCCCGCCTTCCCGATGTGGTGACCGGCATCGACGCGCCATCGCTCGCCGTGCTCGGCGACTTCGTGCCGATGGGGATCGGCCAGAGCCTCGGCTTGCTCGCCGGGGGGAACAGCCTCGACAACACGTTGCGCGTGGTGCAACTCGTACCGACCGAGTGGGTGCTGATGGACATTCGCGTCCACGCCGTGGCTCGTGGCTTCGGACACGGCCTCGTCCACATGTTCGCCGAGGACGGAACCCTGTTGGCGACGGCCAGCCAGAGCGTGATCGTGCGCTTCTGGAAGAACCACTGACACTCGCCCGGTCGCGTCTCCTCTCGCCCGGCCGAAGGCGATCTGCATAGTGTCGGCGGTCATGGCACTCCCTGTTCGTCCCGGCATGACGGTCCCGCTCCCGGGGCCGTTGCATTCCCACCAGGCCAAGCTCGCCGAACTGGCCGACCTCGGCTACACCGACATCTGGTCGGCCGAATCCGACGGCGCCGACGCATTCACGCCGCTCGCGCTCGCTGCGGCCTGGGAGCCCCGGCTCCGTCTCGGCACCGCGATCGTGCCGGCCTACACGCGCTCACCGGCGTGCTTCGCGCAGAGCGTGGCGTCGATGGCCGACGCGGCACCTGGGCGATTCGCTATCGGCATCGGGTCGTCGAGCAACGTGATCGTCGAGCGGTGGAATGGGCTGAAGTTCGAAGAGCCCTACAAGAAGGTGCGTGACGTCGTCCGGTTCCTCAACGACGCTCTCGACGGCGAGAAGATCTCCAAGGCCTACGACACCTTCGAGATCAGTGGCTTCCGCCTCGGCGTGCGTCCCGAGCAACGCCCGACGATCCTCGTCGCCGCACTCCGGGAGGGCATGCTGCGCCTCGCTGGACGCGAGGCCGACGGCGCCATCATCAACTGGCTGTCGGCGGACGACGTGCGCCAAGTCGTTCCCGTCGTCCGCGACGCGGCGGGTGGTGACGAGCGGGAGATCGTGGCTCGCATCTTCTGCTGCCCCAGCGAGAACGCCGAGGTGGTCCGCGCCGCGGCGCGGTACGCGATCGCCGCGTACCTGAACGTGCCGGTGTACGCCCAGTTCCACGAATGGCTCGGACGTGGTCCGCAGCTGCAGGGAATGTGGGATGCCTGGAAGGCCGGCGACCGCAAGGCGGCTCTGGCCGAGATCCCCGATGAGGTGGTCGACGCACTGGTGGTGCACGGCTCCCCTGAACAATGCCGGAAGACGATCCAGGCCTACTTCGACAACGGCGTGACGACGACGTCGCTCGCGATAATGCCACTCGACCCCGAGCTGAACTACTGGGACGCGGTCCGCGGGCTGTCGCCGAGCGCCGGCTGATCATCATCAGGCGGCTCGCTGGTCGTCGTGGCCGCCGCGAGGAGCTGGCGGATCTCCGCGATGTGACGAAGGCCACGCTCGCGGGTGTCGCGGGAGAGCTTGAATCGGGCGCTGACCGACGACGACCCGAGCAATGTGAGCTGTTCGGGCCGGTCGGCACCCCGTGTGACCTGGGCTGATGTCTTGGCTTCACTCATACCTCCATCATGACGAAGGGGTATGACAGTCATGGTGTGATCATCCTTGCGTCGGCGCTCGACGGCGATCGCGCGATGACTGTGACACCCCCATGCGCATGATCAGAGGACATCAAAGTCCCGTCCGTTCGAGGAGGTGAAGCGATGGGGGAAGTAGTCGGTGGAGGTGGTGTTCGCGGAGTTGTTGGGGGCGGATCCGGCGGTGGCTGATCGTGACGAGGTCGCCTTGATCGTCCGTCGGTGTTCTCAGTTGCGGTCGTGGGTGGCGTCGCTCGAGGTGCGCTGCGCTCGACGAACGTCGGAACTCGCGGCGGCTGGTGCGTCGGAGCCGGCTGAGTCGTTGCTCGGTGACGAGGGGAATCGTTCGACCCGCGACGCGGTGGGGATCACCCGCCGCACCCATGCCTGTGACGCGATGCCGTCGTTCGAGGACGCGTTGGCGGCCGGGCTGATCTCGGGTGATCATGTCGACGCGGTGGCCCGGGTGTTGCGTGGTCTCGACGACGAAGTGCGCGCCGAGTTCATCTCCCATGAGGCGGTGCTGCTTGGTGGCGGCGACCCGGGAGCGCATCGTGATGTTCGATCGGACGTGTCGTGATCTGGCGAAATGTCTGGTTGCGGAACGTGATCGGCGTACCGGTATCGATACCGAGGCCGCTGACTTCGAACGCGAACGTGCCGCAGCGAAGATCCGCCAGTGGGTCGACAAGGACACCGGGATGCACCACACCCACGTCGAGCTGGACCGCGAACGCGGCACCCGACTGGCAGACGCGTTACGCGTTCATTTGCGGCGCATCGTGAAACAGGACGGCAACTCGGGGCGCCCGTACGGTCAGCTCGAAGTCGACGCCTTCATGGCCGCCCTCGAATCCGGTGTCACCCGCCGACCCACCCGCTCACGACCCCGCCACGCCGATTGCGGTGCGGGCGGCGCAGACGGTGCGGACGCGACAGGTGCGGCTGGCGATGACGGCGGCGATGACCGGTTCGAGGTGGTCGGCCCGTCCGCCGAGTTGCGGGTGCCGGACGTGACGCTGCTCATCGATCACCACACCCTGCACGACGGTCACCACGAACACGGGATCTGCGAGACCTCAGCCGGTGTCCCGTTACCGGTCGAGACCGCCCGCCGCCTCTGCTGCGACGCCGAAATCACCCTCGCCACCGTCGACGCCAGCGGGGTGGTACGGAACCTGGGGCGGACCCAGCGGACCGTCAACCGCGCCCAGCGCCGCGAGCTACGGGCAATGCACCGCACCTGTGTCGGTCGGGGCTGCGAGGTGCCGTTCGACCAATGCCAGATCCATCACGTCCGGTTCTGGCGCAACGACGGAACTACCGACATCGACAATTTGGCCCCGCTCTGCAGCCGGCACCACCACCTCGCCCACGAAGGCGGCTGGACACTCACGATGACCCCCGACCGGACCATCACCTGGACCAGACCCGACGGCACCATCGACTACCAGGGCACCTCGATCGACCGGGCACCCCACGGGATCCGACCACCCGGGAGCGCCCGCACCTACCACGGGACCGCTCCGCCCGGTGACGCCCCACCCGGCACGGCGCCAACCCGCGCCGCATGACGACTTGAATCTGTGAACAGGTGGAATGGCGCCCCGTCACTGTGGCGTGAGGCGCCCGGCGGGATCCTGGCGGTAGAACGCCGCGAGTTCGGCGTAGAGCTCGGGTTCGTGGGTGCGCAGGGCGTCCGGGCGGTTGAAGAACACCTCGGTCGCCACGGCGAAGAACTCGGCCGGATTGGTGCCCGCATACGGCCGCAGGACTTCCGAGCGGTCGGCGCGCACGCTGTCGTAGGCGGCGGTGCACACCCGGACCCACCGTTCGCGGGCTGCCTCGTCGTCGAGGGGCGGTGTGCCGTCGGTGACCCCGTCGATCATGTCGAGCTGGTGCGCGAACTCGTGGTACACCACGTTCTCGCCGCGCTGGGGAAACTTTGCACCACGGCGCGTGGCCGACCACGACAGGAGCACCGGACCGCGGTAGTGGGCCTGCCCCGCGAGCATCTGCGGCCCGGACGAATGGAGCCCGCCACCGGTCGCCCGGTCGCCCCGCTGTACGACCGTCGACGGATGCACGATCACCGACGACATCAAGGGAAAGGAATCGAGATCCAGACCGAGCAGGAGCATCGACGCTTGCGCCGCTGATCAACACCTGGATCTCTTCGGTGAGGGTGAATCCGTTGGCGGCCTCCCAGCGGGTGTCGCTGACGAAACGCGCCACGAGCATCCGCATCCGGTCGAGCTCGTCGGGCGACAGCGTGCTCCAGTGCTCGAACTCGCGATCGAGCAGCGGGTCCCATGCGTCGTCGAAGATCGGTTCGGGGGCCGACCAACGTCGGCGAAGTCGTGCGAACATCACGCCTCGATGTCCGCGGACGGCGGTCGCACGGCTGCCGGCACAAGGTCGTCGCCGCCGAAGTACTCGGCGAGACGGCGGTCGGCGTCGGGACCGAACAGGATCTCGGCCACCTCGCGGAGGCCGGGCGACGACTCGATGTCGGCGCGGGGAACCACGAGATCGATCTTCGAGCGGCGCCGCGTGAAGTCCTCGAGCTTGGTGACCATCTCGGACTGGGCCGCCGTGTGCAGTTCGACGCGCAGGTAGTCGGCCGAACCCATCACGTCCTCGGCCATCGCCGGATCCTCCCGGATGGCGTCGAGCATCGCGAACGCGCGCCGTCCGTAGCGTCGCCACAACCGGTCGGTGAGCGGTTCGGTGTCGGCCTTCGTGCGGAACCCGTCGAGACGCATCAGCCGTGCCTGGCGGACGAACTCGGCGCGGGTGGCCGCCGCCGGTTCACCGAACCAGTTGTGCAGATCCTCCTCCAACGGGATCCCGAGCCCTTCGATCTGCTCAGCGACCTCCTCGCCGACGTTGAGGCAGTCGGTCAGCTTTCCTCCGAAGATCGTGACGACGCGCTGGGCGCGGTCGACCTCGATGGCGTGCTTTCGGCTCAGCTTGGTCCAGTCGACCTCGGACTGATCGCCGCGCGCCCACCTTCACCACGAGCGGACGCACCCCGCACCGCTCGGCGATGACGTCGCCGCGGGACAGGGGCTGATCGAGATCCATTCGGGCGTTGATCTGCTCGAGCAGGAACTCGATGTCGTCCTCGGTGGTCTCGGTGAACGGCGAATCGACCCGGGTGTCGGTCGTGCCGATCACCGACCGACGGCCCATCGGGATCACGTAGAACAGCCGTTGCGTGTCGTCGAAGAACGCCAGCACCTTGTGATGATCCGTCGTCGTGAGACGCGGCACCACGAGGTGGATGCCCTTCGAGTACACGATCCGGTGTTCGCTGGACAGGCCCCACTCGCGGTTGAGCTCGTCGACGAACGGGCCGGCCGCGTTGACGATCGTGGACGCCGTGGTGGTGAACTCGTCGCCGGAGTCGACGTCGCGCAGGCGTGCCACCCAGCGACCGCCCTCTCGTGTCGCCGACACCAGCTCCACGTAGTTCGCAGCAGCGGCTCCCGCCTCGATCGCCGATCGCACGAACGAGAACACGAAACGCGCATCGTTGTCGACGAGAAGGCCATCGTGGTATTCGATGCCGCCGCGCACGTTCGAGGTGTCGATCGCCGGCTCCTCGCGCTCGATCTTCGCCCGGTTCAGCAGGCGGGGCCTCTTCGTGCCGAACTGGCCGATCACCCAGTAGCCGAAGGCGCCGAGGCCGGCGAACCAGGGCTTGTACCGCGCGGCCTTGTCGAGGGCGGCGTAGAAGGCGATCTCCTTGATGTTGTCGGGATACGCCCGCATCAGCCGGTTGCGTGAGCGGCACAGCTTCCACACGAGATAGAACTCGAAGTTCTCGAGGTACTTGAACCCGCCCCAGACGAGGTTCGACGAGGCCTGGCTCGTGAAGTTGGCGAAGTCGCCCCGATCGATCAGCGCCACCGACGCCCCACGCCCGGCGAGCGAGGCGGCCGTCACGGCGCCGTTGATGCCGCCCCCGATCACGAGCGTGTCGAACGTGCCGTCACGCATCCGTCGCAGATGCGCGTCGCGGAGCTTCATCAGGCGACGACGACCATGACGGCCACGATGCTGGCGATGCTCACGATGACGGGTGTGGCATACGTCGCCCAGCGCGGGACCTGGTGATACGCCGGTGCGAGCATCACCCATCCACAGATCGATCCGGCGACGATGCCGCCGATGTGCCCGCCGATGGAGATGCCCGGTATGGCGAACGTGATCACGAGGTTCATCAGCAGCGTGGCACCGATACCGGTGGTCAACGGGTTGATGCCCCGCCGCCACTGACCGATCGCGGCGGCCGCCAGCAGCCCGAACACGGCACCCGACGCGCCGGCCGAGATTCCGCCCTTGTCGAGGAGGATCACACCGAGCGATCCGCCGAGCAGGGCCGCGATGTAGAGCAGGATGAACCGGACGCGGCCGAGCGCCGGTTCGAGCATCGGGCCGAGCACCCACAGGAAGAACATGTTCAGCCCGATGTGCACGATCCCGAAGTGCAGGAATCCGGAGGTGATCAGGCGGTACCAGCCGTGCGGCTCGGTGACGAACCGCGTGCCGTCGTCGCTCTGCCAGACGATGCGCTGTTCGAGCACTTCCCGGCTGAGGCCGAGGTTGAGGTGGGCGTTGGTGATGGCGCCGCTGAGCGCACCGGGGTCGGCCGACCAGATCAGGATGCCGATGAACATCGCCAGGTTCATCCCGATCAGGATCTTCGTGATCAGCAGCGGTTCCTTCGCCGACCAGAACCTGGCCCGCGTCTTCAGGTCGGGCTGGGAGGCCTTGGCGCACTCGAGGCAATGGCTCCCGACCTGGGCCTGGACGAGGCATTCGGAGCACGCCGGTTTGCCGCACCGTGTGCACCGCCGGCCGGCCTCCCGATTGGGATGTCGGTAGCAGACCATCGTGGATCCGGTCGGGGCAGGGCCGCCCGGCGGTACGCCCGTAGGCATCGGAGGGGGGCCGCTGACCGGGGGTGGACCCGTCGGGGCGGGCCGGTCCCATCCGGACGAACTGGGCGGTGGCGGCAGCGACACGGGGTCAGGGTATCGACCGCGGAATCGACGCGCCGTGCGCGGTCAGCCGACGAGCCGCTCGCCGAAGCGTTCGATCGACATCGGTGGATGGTCTGGACGTCCTCAGCGCTGGTATGTCCCGGTGAGCTCCGTCGAGCCGGCCGAGATTTCAGCGACGTAGTCCAGCATTTCTTGTGCAGCACTTCCATCCGCAAGTTCGCTCTGTTGGCTGAGCGCGTACATCGTCAGGCGGTACACGTGGGCGGGTTCGCCGGGTGGTGGGCATGGCCCCGTCCAGCCGGCGGTGTTGAACGAGTTGGTCGCCTGCACGGCGCCGAGGGGTACCTGACCCTCGATCAGCGACACATCGGCGGGGTCGACCCCGGCGATCACCCAGTGGACGAGAGGCTCGCCGCCGCTGGCGGCCGATTCGTCGACGAGTGAGAATGCCAGCTCGATCGTGCCCGCCGGCGGTCCGCTCCAGCTGATCGCCGGTGAGATGTCGTCGCCGTCGCAGGTGTATCGAGCGTCGATCGGGGCTCCCTCCGCCCAGGGTGCGAAGAGCCGGAACCCGGCGGCGCCCGGCTCGGCGGCCACCTGCGCACCGTCGACGGCGGTGTCGATCGGAACCGATGGCACGGCCCCGGTGTCGATCGTGGGCGCCGCGGTCGACGTGGTCGTGGAATCGGGATCGACCGGGCGGAGCTGTTTGCCGTCGCCCGTGTCGCACGCGGCGAGGGACAGGACGGCGACCGTGGCGAGAACAAAGGGGAGTCGGCGCACGCTGCGAGCGTAGAGGCCGCACTCGACCGTGGCAGATAGCCTCCGACGGGTGACCGAACAGGTGACCGACCAGCTGACGAGTGGTGCAGCGGGGCGACTCGCCCTGTTGACCGTGCACGCGCACCCCGATGACGAAGCATCGAAGGGTGCTCCGACGGTGGCGAAGTACGGCGCGGAGGGCGTCCACACGGTGCTCGTGTGCTGCACCGGGGGTGAAGAGGGCGACCTGCAGAACCCGTCGCTGCGCGAGGAGGGTCAGCCCTTCCATGGCCTCGATCCCGCTGCCGAACGGGCGCTCGTGGCGCAGATGCGGGAGGGCGAGCTGGCGGCCTCGGCCGCGGTCATCGGCTTCGACGAGGTCGAGATGCTCGGCTACCGCGACTCCGGCATGCCCGACACCGAACCCAACCTGCATCCCGACTGCTTCCACCAGGCCGACATCGACGAGGCGACCGGCCGGCTGGTGGCGATCATTCGGCGCACCCGCCCGCAGGTGATCATCACCTACGGCGACGACCAGTCGAGCTATCCGCACCCCGATCACCTGCGCGTCCACGACATCTCGGTGCTGGCGTTCGAACGGGCGGGCGATCCCGACTGGTATCCGCAGCTCGGCGAACCGTTCACGCCGTCGAAGCTCTACTACTCGGTCTGGTCGAAGCAGCGCATCGTCGCGGTGCACGAAGCGATACTCGCCCGCACCGGCGAGTCACCGTTCAGCGACGAGTGGCTCGACCGGCCGTCACAGGACCACCGGATCACGACGAAGGTCGACGTCGGTGACTACCTGTGGGCGCGCGACCAGTCGTTGCGGGCGCACGCCACCCAGGTCGACCCGTCCGCCGGGTGGTGGTTCGGCGTCGACAACGAGACCATGGCTGGCATCTACCCGTGGGAGGACTGGATCCTCGCCCGGTCGGTCGTCGGGCCGATCCCGGGTGTCGACGAGGAGCGCGACCTGTTCGCCGGCGTGCGCGAGCGGGTGACGCAATGAGCGTGCAGTACCGCGTGGTCGTGGGCAAGAAGGACGAGCGGATCGACGGACCCGACGACGCCGATGTCGTCGTCACGGTGCCCCTCGTGGACGCCGCGGCAGCCGATTTCGATCCGACCGTCGCCTACATGCGTGGCGTGTTGAAGGCCGCGGGCAACAGCGGTCGGGTGCTCGACCTGCTCGCATCGGGCGAGGCGGCCACTGCCATCGCCGCCCTCGCGGCCAGCTCCTGACGGGCCGTCAGCTGCCGGTGCGCATCACGTCGCGCAGGGCGCGGTAACCGACGAGGATCGCACCGCTGCGGTCGAGCCGTTCGCGCAGGTCGTCGCTGGTGATCAGTTCGAGGTCGGCGATCCAGCCGTCGGCCGCGTCGGTCAGCGCTCGCACCTCCGGGGTGTCGGCCGCGGGCTGTACGTGGATCTCGGTGACGCCCGGTTGGAGGTTGTCGATCGCCTCGTAGACGCGGGCGGCACTGCCGGCTCGCCAGTCGTGGTCGAAATGGTCGGGGAACACGACCCCTTCCTCGGCGGCCAGCTTGCGGAACGGGAATCCGGCCTGCTCGGCGCTGATGGTGGAGGGGAGCCGGATGGGGAGCGCGAACTCGGTGGCGAGTTCGAGGTAGACGTCGAAGAACTCGGGCCGCAGGGTGATGGCCGTCAGGTGCGGGGCGAGGTGGGTGACGTCGATGTCCCACGCCAGGGCCCGTTCCACCTGGGCGCGCAGTTCGCGCAGCACCTCGGCATGGTCGGCGTGCTCCCACAGGTCCTCGAGCGTGCGCGGGAACCCGCCCTCACCGGATTGCAGCGACGGGGCATGGGTGATCGGACCCCACCGGTAGCAGTCGTGTTCGGCGTTGAGCGTGAGGTGGACGCCGATGTCGTCGTCGGCGGTCGCCTGGACGGCGGCATGGCCCGCCCACGGTGCAGGCACCATCAGCGATGCGCAGGTGGCCGAACCCTCGCGGAGCGCCCGGAACACGCCGACATTGGCGGCGTGGCACGAGCCGAGATCGTCGCACGACAGGATCACGATGCGGTCGTCGGCGCGGTGGCCGAGTCGTTCGGCGAGGGTCAACTCTGACGACACGCTCGCGACGCTATCGGCCGGTTCCGGCACAGGCAGCCCAGAGCCCGACGTCACTCCGCTCCGCGTCGCCGGCGGCTTTGGCGAATGCCCCGGCGAAAGCCGTGTTCGGCGGGATCGACAGCGGGTTGGCGTAGCCCCTGCTCGATGATGTCGAGGTTGACGAACAGCCCGTCGTCGAGGCGGTGCACGTATCCGAGCAGCCGGCCGTAGTCGTCACGACCGACGACGTCGCGCTCGATCCGAACCGTCGTGCCGACCGGGAGGAGCGCGGTGGTGTAGGCGGACGCCTCCGGTCCGTAGCACTCGACCGGCGTGTTCGGCTTCTTCGTCTCCGGCGTGTCGATGCCGATCAGCCGCACGCGTTCGGTGCGGCCGGCGATGTGGACGTCGATCGTGTCGCCGTCGACCACATGGGTCACCGTCGCGACGCCGTCCGTGGCGACTGCCGAGTGACCGGTGCAGCCCGGCCGAGCAATCCGACGACACCGACCAGCAGCACCCCGTACCAGCAATCCTCATCTCCCCGTGACTATCGGAGCACGGGCCCACCACCGTTTGCGTCAGGATTTCTGAGGACCAGTCCTCAGAAATCCCGACGCAAACGATGCTCGGGGGAGGAGTACCTCAGATCCGTTCGATGATGGTGCCGGTGCCGAGACCGCCGCCGCAGCACATCGAGATGAGGGCGTAGCGGCCGCCGGTGCGCTCGAGCTCGTAGAGCGCCTTGGTCATCAGGAAGGCACCGGTGCCACCGAGCGGGTGACCGAGCGCGATCGCGCCGCCGTTCGGGTTGGTCTTGTCGAGGTCGGCGCCGACCTCCTTGGCCCACGCCAGCACCACCGAGGCGAACGCCTCGTTGATCTCGAACACGTCGATGTCGTCGATCGACAGGCCGGTGCGGTCGAGGAGACGCTTCGTCGCGTCCATCGGGCCCGTGAGCATCAACACCGGGTCGGTGCCGACGAGGCAGGTGTCGACGATGCGGGCCCGCGGCGTCAGGCCGAGCGCGCCGGCCTTCTCCTCCGAGGTGATCATCACGGCGGCGGCGCCGTCGGAGATCTGCGACGAGTTGCCGGCCGTGTGGACGCCGTTCTCCCGGGCGACCGGCTTCAGCGTCGCCAGCTTCTCGAGCGTCGTCTCGCGGAGGCCTTCGTCACGGTTGACCGTGTGCGTGGTGCCGGTCGGCTTGCCCTCCTCGTCGAGGTCCGGCGCCTCGATCTCGATGTACTGGCCGGCGTAGCGGTCCTCGGCCCACGCCTGCGCGGCGCGCTGCTGGGAGGCGAAACCGAACGCGTCGGTGTCCTCGCGGGTGATGCCCCACTTGTCGGCGATGCGCTCAGCACCCTCGAACTGCGACGTCATCTCGTACTGGTCGAAGTAGGTCCTCGGGATCGGGATACCGAGGCCGAGCGCCTTGTTCCCGGAACTCCCGATCGGCACCCGGCTCATCGCCTCGACGCCGCAGGCGATGCCGAGGTCGATCACGCCGGAGCCGACGAGCGACGACACGAGGTTCGTGGCCTGCTGGCTCGACCCGCACTGGGTGTCGACGGTCGTGGCGGCGGTCGACAACGGGAGACCCGCCGCGAGCCATGCGGTGCGGGCGATGTTGAAGGCCTGCTCGCCGACCTGGCTGACACAGCCGCCGACGACCTGCTCGACCTCGGTCGCGTCGACGCCCGTACGATCGATGATCGCCCGTTGCACGTGCGACAGCACCTCGGCCGGGTGCATGGTGGACAGGCCGCCGTTGCGCTTGCCGATCGGCGTGCGCACGGCATCGATGATGACGGTGGAAGTTGATGCGTTCGACATGGCTTCGACTGTAGAGCGCGCCCCTCGATCTGGTTCAGCCCGAGCCGACCCCACCCGACCCGCCTCAGCCCGAACCGACCAGCCCGAACCGACCCGAGGAGCCTGATGGTGCTACGCATGGCGACGATGTCACCGCGCCCGAACACGTCCGATTTCTACTCACCGGTCAACGACGAGCCGGCGGATCACGCCGGACCGCGCCGGTACGTGCACGTGATCGGTTCGACCGTGTTCGTCGACGACCAGATCGCCGACGACGGGTGGACGCGCCATGTCGTCGGTGTGGTGAACGGGGAGGCCTGGTGGGCCATCGACGTCCCGCAGGACGCGGACGACCCGTCGTACGGCTCGGCGCTCGACTTGTTCTCGTACTTCGGGCGGTCGAGCGAGGCCGAATGGATCGCCGCCGGCCGCGCGGTCCAACTCGTCGAATGGGCCCGCACGCACCGCTTCTGCGGACGCTGCGGCTCGCCGACCGAACCATCGGCCGGCGAGCGCGGCATGAAGTGCCTGACCTGCGGACTCGTCGCCTATCCGCGGGTGGCGCCGGCCATGATCACGCTGGTCACCCGCGGCGAGCCCGGCCCGGACCAGGAGGCCCTGCTCGCCCAAGGCGTCAACTTTCGGGGGCCGATGTATTCGTGCCTCGCCGGCTTCGTCGAGCCGGGTGAGGACCTCGAAGGTGCGGTGGTGCGCGAAGTCCGCGAAGAGGTCGGCATCACGGTGGGCAACGTGCAGTACGTGTCGAGCCAGCCGTGGCCGTTCCCGCACAGCCTGATGATCGGCTTCCGCGCCGAGTACCAGTCGGGCGACCTCGTGCTCCAGCAGAGCGAGATCGTCGACGCCAACTGGTACCGGCGCGACGACCTGCCGCCGATCCCACCCGGGATCTCGATCGCCCGCAAACTGATCGACGGCTGGATCGCCGAGGCCTGAAGTTCTCCCATCCCTCCCGAAACTGGATGCAGATGGACGCGCTCGGCGCGACCGATCTCGCCAGTTTCGGAGGTTCGGAGGTTCCGGGCCAGGCGTCAGCGGGGGCGGAGTTTGTCGGTGAACCAGTCGAGGATGATCTCGGCGCGCTGCACCCGGTGCACCGGTGAGCCCGACCGCGACAGCTCGTGGTTCTCGCCCGGGAAGCGGTAGAAGTCGACCTCCTTGCCGAGCAGGCGCAACGCCACCCAGAGTTCCTCGGCCTGCACGATCGGGCAGCGCCAGTCCTCCTCGGAGTGGATGATCAGCATCGGCTTGTCGATGTTGCGCACGCCATGGATCGGCGACATCCGCTCGTACTCGGCGGGATCGTCGATGTGGGACATGCCGTGGTCGCCCTTGAAGTAGGTGGCGATGTCGCTCGACCATTCCTCCGACAAGAGGTTGTTCACCGCCCGCTCCGAACAGAAGGCGCGGAACCGGTCGCTCTCGTACGCCGCCAACCACGTGGCCATGAACCCGCCGTACGACCCGCCGAGCATGCCGACCCGGTCGCGATCGCAGAACGTGTAGCGATCGAGTGCACCGTCGATGATCGACAGCACATCGGCGACGTCCACCGAGCCCCATCCGCTCCCCGGGTGGACCGGGTGCTTCGTGCCCATGATCGCCTGTCCCCATCCCTCGTGGCGGCCACTGCTGCCGCGCGGGTTGCCCAGCACGACGACGAATCCGGCGGCGGCCTGCATCTGGGCCTCGTCGAAGAAGTACTCGCCGTACTGGGTGTGCGGCCCGCCGTGGACGTTGAGCAGCACGGGATACCGGGTGTTCTCGTCGAAGCCCGCCGGTCGCATGATCCAGCAGTCGATCTCGTCGGACCCGTCGGTGGTCGGCACCGTGAATCGCTCCCAACCGAGCATTCGGGCGGCGAGCGCGTCGCCGACGGAGGTTCGCACCTCGTCGCCGACGTAGAGCTCGCTCGGATGGTCGATGGTGGCGCGCGTCGTGGCGATCGTGCCTCCGGCGGCATCGAAGCCCGTCACGCTGAACCTGCCGTTCGTCACCGCCGTGGGCGGGCCCGATCCGTCGGCCGTCAGTCGCATGAGGTGGGCGACCCCGCGATCCTCGGCGATCGCCAGCACCGAATCGTCGGCCTCCCACACCGGCGCGCGGTACCCGGTGGTGGCGACGAACGTCCGATCGAATCCGGTCGAGATCCAGGTGATCCGGTCCTGGGTCGCGCCCCGGGCATCGGTCGGGAGCAACCCGACGCGGGCGTTCTGCGGAGAGATGTCGAGGCCCGGTTGGCCGATGAACGCCACCGTCGTCCCGTCGCTCGACACGGACGGGTGGGTGTAGTCACCGTCGTGGGAGGTGAGCGCGTGCGGCCCGGGATCGTCGCCGTCGAGGGCGACGACGAAGAGGTCGGTCGCCTTGTCGATGTCCCACGTGTCGTGGCCGTGTCCCGAGGTGAGCACGGCGGACGAGTCGGCCAACCAGCTGGTGCCGTGGAACTCGAATTCACCGGGTGTCAGATTGCGCGGCCCGCCCGTGCCGTCGGTGGCCACGACGTAGATGTGCTGGGGCCGGTCGAAGATCCAGTTCTCGGCGTTGAGGCGGCTCAGGAACCGCTCGACCTTGCGCGGCGCCTGCCACGACTCGTCCTTCTCCTCGTACCGCTTGTCGCGGGTGCGGCTCGTGAAGGCGATCCACCGGCCGTCGGGAGACCAGGTGAGCTCGCCGAGGCCGTCGGGCATCGTGCAGACGGTGCGCACCTCGCCCGAGGCGGTGATCGGCACGATGTGCAACGTCGAGTCACCCTTCTTCTCGCCGCGTCGCGAGGTGAAGGCGAGGAACCGCCCGTCGGGCGACCAGACCGGGTTGGCGTCGTGGTCGCCGGCGGTCAGCGGCGCATCGTCGAGCCACACGCGTGACCGCGTCGTGTTCTCGTCGACGTCGCTGGTGGCGACGACGAAGGCCACCCGGGCACCCTCCGGCGACACGGCGACCTGACCGACCGCGCTGCGATCGTGGATGATCCGCCGAGCGATCTCGGCATGCTCCGACGTCGCACTCGAGCCGGTCGCCGAGGCAGTCGTGCTGGGTGCGGGCGGAGGCGGCGGAGGAAGTTCGCTCATCCGCCAGACGGTAGTGGGATCACTCGGCGAGGCCGACCGGCGCTCCGTCGATGATCTGATCGAGGTATTCGGACATGCCGTAGCCGGTGCGCCCTTCGAACTCGCCCGACCGGATCGTCCATTCCGTGTACGCCTCGGAGATCCGGGTCTGCAGCCACTCGCCGTCGGGCGCCTGGCGACGGTTGCGCAGCGGGATCAGGCTGAGCGAGCGGCCGCTGAACTCCCACTCGCGGTCGGATCGGCTCGAACGCAGGACGCCCTCGATCTGGTCGTGGTACTGATCGTCGCCGCGGGTCACGGTGGTGATCTCCACGTCGTCGCACAGGTGGATGGTGCCGTTCTCCCACACGAACCCGCCGCGTGAGCCCGGGCCGTCCTTCTTCGCCACGCGGCTCGCCATGAACCCGAAGTTCTCGTCGACGTTGGCCGTGAGCCAGCGGTAGTACCACGGGGCCTGCCAGTAGCGGGGGCCCCACGAGTGGTCGCGCAGGCCGAATCCGTGGATGTCCCACTCACGGGCGCCGACCTTGATCGTGCCGGTGGCGGCGATGAGTTGTTCGTAGTGACCCTTGGCGAATTCCTCGCCCGGCGTCTCGTGCGGTTCGTCGGGCTCGCCGCCGAACATGCTCGGTCGGCCCTGACCGGTGAAGGTGAGGTGCACCTCGGCCTCGTCGAACGGGTTGTTGGAGAACGCCGCCTTGGGGTCGGCCATCTGCTCCGGCTCGCTCAGCAACACGACCTTGCCGACGAAGTCGACCTTCAGTTCCTCGAACGGCTTGACCATGGTCCACTTCATGCCGGCGGCGTCGAACGCGTCGTTGTTGTCGATCGCCGGCCGCTTGAACATGAACCCGACCGAGCGATCGCCACCCTCCACCTCAGCCGGGAGGTACAGGCACACGGTCATCTCGGCCGTGCCCTCGTTGGCCCGGTTGCCCATGCGGAACCAACCACCCACACCCTGCTGGGGGTCGAAGCAGTTGATGTACATGCTCTCGTTGAAGTTCGACTCGGGGCCGAGTTCGTGCATGTATTCGTCGGATTCGTCCAGTCGTACTGCCATGCGCGGCAGGGTAGAGCCCACCCGCCTCGAGGGTCGTGTCGGAGACCGTACGATCCCCGAATGCCCAGTTCGTCCGACGGCGGAGATGACCCGTCGCGCGTGATGTTGATCACCGGCGCGAGCCGCGGCATCGGGGCGGCGACCGCTCGCCTCGCTGCCAGGGCGGGCTACGACGTCGTCGTCAACTTCGCCCGCGACGAGGCCGCGGCCGAGAGCGTGGTGAACGACTGCCGTGCGCTCGGAGCACGGGCCGTGATCCATCGCGCCGACGTCGCCGACGAAACCCAGGTGGTCGGCATGTTCGAGCGGACCGTCGAGGAGTTCGGACGGGTCGACGTGCTGGTCAACAACGCCGGCATCCTCCACCAACAGATGCGGTTCGACGAGATGACGGTCGAGCGCTGGCGTGAACTCTTCGAGGTGAACGTGGTCGGCGCATTCCTGTGCGCCCGCGAGGCGGTGCGGCGGATGTCGACCCGGCACGGCGGCGCCGGAGGGGTGATCGTGAACGTGTCGTCGATGGCGGCCGTGCTCGGGAGTCCGGCCGAATACGTCGACTACGCCGCGAGCAAGGGGGCGATCGACACGCTCACGATCGGCCTCGGCAAGGAGGTCGCGGCCGAGGGCGTCCGGGTGGTCGGCGTGCGGCCCGGTGCGATCCGGACCGACATCCATGCCAGCGGCGGCGAGCCCGATCGGGTCGACCGCGTGGCGCGGTCGGTGCCGATGCAGCGCGGCGGCGAGCCCGAGGAAGTGGCGGCGACGATCCTGTGGCTGGCGTCCGACGCCGCCGCGTACATCACGGCGACGTCCGTCGACTGCTCGGGTGGTCGCTGATCGCGCGCCAGGGGGTCGGGTCCGGGCGCGCGCCGGGTTACTCGGGTGGGCCGAAGAGGTCGAGCTGTTCCCAGGTGATCGCCACGTCGCTGACGAGCTGCCAGCACAGTCGGCCACGGGAACCCGGCCGGCGGATCTCGACGCGCTCGGCGCGCAGCGATCGGGCCGAGCCGTCGGGGTCGCGCAGCGTGACGCTCCCGTCGGAGGCGATGCCGACGACCCGACCGACCACCCAGCGCCCCTTGTCGTTGCGACGGAACCGGATCGGCTCACCCAGCCGCAGCCCGAGGCGGGCCAGGGTGACGGGGGAGCGATGCATGGCGCCAATCATCTCGGGTGGGTGGTCAGGTGGCTCGGGCTCGGTCACCCGTTCTTGACGCGTCGCTGCAGCTTGCGCATGCCGCCGAGCCACCGTTCGGGATCGGATGCCTTGAGCTGCATGTAGTCAGCGACCTCCGGGTGCGGCAGGACGAAGAACCGCTCGTCACGGATCGCCTCGACCACGTCGTCGGCCACCTGCTCGGGCTCCAGCACGGCCGCCGCCGCCTTCACGACGTTGCCGCCCGTGAAGCCGTCGTCGCCGGCGTGGAGCATCGCCGTGTTCACGCCCTGCGGGCACAGGCAGGTGACCTTGATGCCCTGGTCGCCGTACGTGATCGCCATGAACTCGGCGAAGCCCACCGCGGCCCGCTTGCTCACCGTGTACGGCCCCGAACCGATCTGGATCAGCAGGCCGGCCGCCGACGCCGTCGAGCAGAAGTACCCCTCGCCACGCTCGAGCCACATGGGCAGGAGGTGCTTCGCCGCCCAGCGGTGGGCGTTCACGTTGACGGCGAAGGAGGTCTCCCAGGCGTCCTCGTCGGTCTCGACGACGCCCGTGCCCATCCCCACGCCGGCATTGGCGAAGAAGAGATCGATCGGCCCGAGCACCTCGGTGGCGGCCTCGATCAAGGCCTTGTTGCCGGCCTCGGTGCTGACATCGGCGGCCATCCCGACGGCACCGTCGAGCGTCGCGGCCACCGCATCGGCGCCCTGGAGGTCGGCGATCACCAGTCGGGCGCCCTCGGCGTGGAAGGCGCGGGCGAGCGCCTCGCCGATCCCTCGACCGGCACCCGTGACCACGACGTTCTTGCCCTGCAGCTCCATGGTCCCGAATCGTACGCGTCCCGCCCGAACATCTCGGCCACGCGACGATCGTGTGAACTCCGAATAGGTACCGCGCGCGCAGCCCGCGCGCCGGGTACCGTGCAAGGCAATGACCGATCAACGCAGCGACACAACGAACGAGGCAGTGATCAACGAGGCATTGAGCGTCATCGACGGCGCTCTTGCAAAAATGATGCGACGTGAGCTCGTCTCATCCGGCGAGGTGGCCGATCTCCTCCTCGACGTCCGCACGCTCCTCACGGCCGAGCCGGTGAGTCTCATCGAGATCCCCGAGCCGGTCGCGTCCGAATCGGCCTGAATCACACTTGCATCGACGGGCCATCTGCTGGATCGGCCCGCCGGATCAGCTCGCCGGTCAGCCGGCGAGCGCCAGGAAATCGGTGATCGCCCGATCGAGGCAACGCTTCATCAGGGCGGGTTCGGTCACGGCCGCCGCGTCGCAGTTCAACCCCATGTCGAGGTTGCCCAGGTAGCTCAGCAGCGTGAGGTTGAACGCCACACCGCTCAGCGGACCCACCGGATAGTTGTGCAGGAGTTTGGCACCCGCCGCGAACATCGGCACCGGTGCGCCGCGCACGTTCGAGGTCGCGAAGTCGATGGTCTGTGCCTGCTGGCGGACGACCCGGGTGACGATCGACGTCGGCAGTGTCGACGCGAAGGCGGCCAGTGCGTCGAGGTTGGTGTGCTTCGACTGGCCGACGGCGGCCTGCGCCGACTCCTGGATCGCCTTGAACCGCTCGTCGATCGGGATGTCGCCCGTGGGCACGAGCATGCGCACGAGCGAGAACGCATTCGGCCCGGAGTTCTCGGTGCGTGTGCTGATCGCCATCGACGCGCGCAGTGACTCGACCGGTTCGCCGAGCTTGGCGTGATAGCAACTGGCGGCCTCTGCGGCGACGGTCAGGAACGCGGTGTTGAGGGTCCCGCCGAGCTTGCGCGCCGACGCGCGTGTCTCGTCGAGGGGCGCGGTGGCCACCTCGAGGTGGCGGCGCAGGGAACGCCCGGTCCACAGCGGTGACCGGGCCTTCTCGGTGTCGCCGAGTTCGTTGAGGATGGCGCGGAGCGTGTCGGCGGCCGCGGTGGTGGCGTCCGGGATCTGGGCGGGGTCGGCGAGCAGATCCCTGACCTGCTTGACGATGCCGAACGGGATGCGCAGCGAACCGGCGAGCAGGTCGCGCATCGAATCACCGGAGCTGCCGTCGGTCGGGCAGGCACCATCGAGTTCGTCCTCGAGCGTGGGAATCGGCAGTTCGGGGGCGTCACGTTCGAAGTCGAGGAACTCGAGCGACAGCTGCACGCCGCCCTCGCCGTCGGTGATCGTGTGGTGCAACTTCTCGATCAGGGCGGCGCGACCGCCCTTCAGGCCCTCGACGATCACGAACTGCCACAGCGGACGGGTGCGGTCGAACGGATCGGCCGTGATCAGCGTGGCGAGGTCGAGCAGCTGGC
Source organism: Ilumatobacteraceae bacterium (assembly GCA_963752815.1). Classification (GTDB taxonomy): domain Bacteria; phylum Actinomycetota; class Acidimicrobiia; order Acidimicrobiales; family Ilumatobacteraceae; genus Sva-07. The sequence goes on from CAVVZI010000021.1 coordinate 463,321, forward strand.
GATCGGTGCCCGGCCTGGGCAGCGCGATGCGGCGCAGGTGGTGGTCGAGGTCGAAATCGGGATCGTCCACCCAGACCGGTGCGCTGACGTTGCCCGGTGAGGTCTGCACCCGTTGGCGCAGCCTCGGGATCCGCATCGCCGTACGGTCCATGCGCCGCCGGAGCAGGTCGAAATTCGGCTTGCGATCGAGGATCGTGACGTTGGCGAACGTCGACGACAGGTAGGGATCCTTCTCGAGGCGCCACATGAGCCCTTCGGCATCGCTCATCGTGCGGTCGTAGACGATCTGGGACATCCGCCGGTCAGCGTACGTGATCGTCCCGCCGGCCGCCTGTTGGCGGATCGGCTCGCCGAGGCCGTCGGTCAACCCATGTCGGTCAACGCAGGTCGAAGCGGCGCAGCATGCGCCGCAGGACGATGCCGAGCACCGCGCCGCACATCGCGCCGGCGACCACGTCGGAGGCGTGATGGATCCGCACATAGGCCCGGCTGGTGCCGACGATCGCGGCGATCGTGAACCACAGGGCGCCCAACCGTTTGCCGTCCCAGCCGGTCAACACGGTGGCGGCGAACACCGCCGAGCTGGCATGCCCGGACGGGAACGACGACGTGCGGGGCTTGCGCACGACGAGGTGGTCGTGGCCGGTGGTCGTCGGTCGCTCGCGGGAGAACAGCCGCTTGACGCCCTGGTTCACGACGAGGCTCTCGATGCCCAGCGAGGCCGCCAGTATCACGACCTGGTCGGGGCGCCGCTTGATGATTCCGCGCGTGATGCCGATCAGATGCCAGATCAGGCTGAAGTCGCCGAGATGGCTGGCCGCGAGGAAGAGACGGTCGGAGGCCGGATGTCCGCGCAACAGGTCGAGCAGTTCGTCGGCACGCTCGTCGAAGCGGTCGACCTCGGGGCCGAGATGACCCTGGCCGGGGGTCAGGTCGTCGCTCACGCGCCGACGGTAACCGGTGTCGGACCGGCCAGCAGCGCTTCGTACGCGGCGACCGCCTCGTCGGCCGCCAGCTCCGGGTCGCCGCCGAACGACGGACACCACTGCTTGAACGAGCAGAAGCCACACAGGTTGCTCGGCCGCGGCCGGAAGTCGCCGGACGTACACGCCCGCTCGACCGCCGACCACACGGCCGACGTGCGGGTGGTGATGAACTTCACCGACTGGGCCGACGGCACGGTTTCGATGGTCTCGCCCGTCTTCAGGTACATCAGGCGGATCTTCGCCGGGCGCTTGCCGAACAGCGCCTCGCACAGGAACGAGTAGAAGTGCACGCCGGCGAGACTCTTCTGTTCGTAGTTGCCCGACGGGGCGCGGCCGGTCTTGTAGTCGGTGACGACCAGTTCGCCGTCGGCGTCGAGTTCGAGCCGGTCGATGATGCCGCGCAGGCTGAGGTGGCCGACCGGTGCCTCCATCCACAGTTCGAGGCCGATCTCGCGGACGGCGTTGGGGTCTTCCATCGCGAAGTACTTCTCGACCAACTCGCGGCAATCAGCGGCGAACGCGGCCGCGCCATCGGCGTCGAGCCGCAGACCGACGTAGTCGGGATGCTCCTCGAACTCGCCCAACGCCGTGGTGAGATCGGCGTGCAGCGCCTCGGGGGTCCTGGCGCCCTTCGGGCGGATGAAGAGCAACTCCAAGGCGCGGTGGACGATCGTGCCCTTCGTGGTGGCGATCCCGGGCGCCTCGGGAAGCTTCTGGATGCTGGCGAACCGGAACTGCAGGGGACAACTCGTGAAGGCCGAGACGCGCGACGGCGACAGCGACGTGGGCACGGTGTACGCGCCGGGCATGGACGCCGCGGACGGTGCCGATTCGGGTGATGGCGTCGATTCGGGTGATCGCGTCGATTCCGAGGCGGGTGCCTCGCTCAGATCGGTCATGTTCCAGCATCGTACGCCGGGGGTGTGACACGACGGGCGACGCTCGCCGATCCGCGACGTCTCCGCAGGCCGTGCCGGACGCCCTGGTCTCGTAGCCTCGACGGGCGGCGTACGATCCCAGCGTGGCCACCGCAACTCCGTCGTCGACTCCGAACCCGGACGCGACCAAGTTCACCCTCGACGTGACGCTGCCCGAGATGTTCAACGCCACCGACGCGGAGCGCGCCGCGTCGATCCCCTTCGCCCGCGCGGTGTTCGCCGCGGGCGGGGTGGCATCGGTGTTCGGGGTCAACGACTTCGTCACGGTCACCCGACAACCCGGCGCCGACTGGGAACCGATCATCGCCGCGGTCCATGCCGCCGCGGCGCAGCTGTGACCGCTCCACCGCTCCACCCGGACATCGAGCCGCTCGGCTTCCTGCTCGGCACGTGGACCGGTCGCGGGCACGGCGTGTACCCCACGATCGAACCGTTCGACTACGACGAGACGATCACCTTCGCCCATGTCGGCAAGCCGTTCCTCGCCTATCAGCAGCGCACGGTCGCGGTGGACGACGGTCGCCCGCTGCACGCCGAATCCGGCTTCTGGCGGATGCCGCGGGACGGGTCCGTCGAGGTCGTCCTGGCCCATCCCACGGGCGTCGCCGAGGTCCAGGAGGGCACGCTCGACCACCGCGACCCACAGCGCTCGATCCGTCTGTGCTCGGCGACGATGTCGCGGACCTCGTCGGCCAAGGTCGTGACCGCCGTCGAGCGCGACGTCGACGTCGACGCCGACACGATGCGCTACGAGGTGCGGATGGCGGCGGTCGGAGAGCCGCTCCAACTCCATCTCTCGGCGGAACTGCATCGAGTGCCATCCGCCTGACCGGCGAGCTTCCCCGGGATCTTGGGGGGTCGGAGGTGGCGGTCAGCCGGTGTCGACCGCTTCGGCGACGAGGCTCGCCATCCGCGCCGGGTCGACGAAGGGTCCGAAGTGGTTCAGCGTGGGGATCTCCACGTAGATCGCGTTCGGCAGCCGCTCGGCGATCGATCGGGCGACCGCCGACGGCCCGGTGTCCTCGACGACGCCGGTCGCCACCACGACACGGGTCGAGATGTCGGGGAGCAGGTCCCACACGCGGTGCAGGGCGCCGTTCTCGAACGTGCGCGCCTCGTGTTCGGGATCGCACTTCAGGCGCACGCCCTCGGGGGCCGATCCGAAGCCGTGTGCCACGTAGAGGCGGACGACTTCGGGATCGAACGTGCTCATCGGCGGTTTCGACCGGTAGTTGTCGATGGCGGCCTCGAACGAATCGAACGACGGACGCCGTCGACGGGCGCCGATGACGAGTGGCGACTCTGGCGAGCCGTGCGGTCGGTCGGCGTCGGGGTCGAAGATGATCGGCTCGTAGACGACGATCGTGTCGAACAGATCGGGGTCGCGATGGGCCGCCATGAGCAGTGCCGTCCCACCCATCGAATGGCCGAAGCCGGTGAGCCCGCCCTCGGGAGCGACGAAGCGCGCCGCGGCGAGCGCGTCGTCGCCGTATCCCGCCCAGTCGGCGTCGGCCGCGCTCGCGTCCTCGCCGGCGCGCGGGGTGTCCCCGTGCCCGCGCAGGTCGACGGCGTACGACGTGAAGCGCCGTTCGAGCGCATCGGCGATCGGCAGGTAGGCGTAGCCGTGGAAGCCGGTGGCGTGCGACAACAGCAGCGGCGGGCCGTCGCCGCCGAACTCGTGGACCGCGAGGTTGACGTGGTCGGAGGAGGGCACCCGCACCGTCCCATTGTCGCCGCGCCCCAGCCGCCCCACCGAATCCATCCCCGGTTGCGATGAGCGAGCCGCCCACCCCTCGGTCGTTTGGCTCATCGCAACCCGGGTGGCTGGACGGTCGCCGCCCGTGAGCGGTTCAGCGGGGTTCGCGGGGGAGGCCGAGGAGGCGTTCGCCGATGATGTTGCGCTGGACCTGGCTCGTGCCGCCGGCGATCCGGCCGCCCGGCGCGCCGAGCATGCCGTCCGCGCCCGAGCCGAGCAGCATGCTGTCGGCGCCACCGAGGTCGCCGCGGAGCATCTCGGCGTCGAAGGTCATGTCGGTGATCCCCAACTTCATCAGCGAGGCCGCCGTCGAAGCGACCTGGCCCTGCCGTTGAGCGAGCGCCTTGAACGCCGATCCGCGGCTCACGAGATCGGCGAGGCGTTGCCGCTCGACCGCGCCGAGGTTGCGATCTCCACCGAGCCTGGTCATCTGGGCGAGCCGGCGCTCGATCGAGATCACCGACGTGCCGATGTGGCCGCGCTCGTTGGTCAGCACGGCCATGCCGACTCCCCAACCGCCGTGGAGGGGACCGAGCAGGTGCTCGGCCGGCAGGGAGACATCGGTGAAGAAGACCTCGTCGAACTCGGCTTCACCGGTCATCTGCTTGAGCGGGCGGACCTCCACGCCGGGCAGATCCATCGGCATCAGGAAGAACGAGATGCCCTCGTGCTTCGGCGCGCCGTGCTCGCCCGTCGGATCGATCGGCCGTGTCCGGGCCATCAGGATGCCCCAGTTGCTGTACCGGCCACCCGAGCACCACACCTTCTGCCCGTTCACGATGTACCGCTCACCGTCGAGTTCCGCCCGGGTGGTCAGCGACGCGAGGTCGCTGCCGGCGCCCGGCTCGGAGAACAGCTGGCACCACACGTGCTCGGTCGCCAGCGTCGCCCGGAGGTGGGCGGCCTGTTGCTCCGGCGTCCCGAACCGCTGGATCGCTTGCCCCGCCAGCACGAAGCCGACCATGTTGAGGAACGGCGGTACGCCGGCCCGCGCACATTCCAGCAACCACACACCGTTGTGTTCGGCGGTGAGCCCCATCCCGCCGTGCTCGACGGGCCAGTGGATGCCCGCGTAGCCGGCCTCGTTGATGCGGTGCTGCCAGGCGAGCCCGGCATCGATCAGATCGGGCGGGCAGATCGGGCCGTAGTTGTACGGGGCGCCCGCACTGTTCTCGGCCAGCCAGGCCGCCACCTCGAGCTGGAAGTCGTCGACGGAGATCACCCGGCGAAGGTAACGCGCGCTCGAACGCCGCGCGCCAGCGGACTCGACCGCCTGGAGCGCGGGCCGGTCACGTCCGGCGGCGCACCACGAGGTTCCACCACAGCTTCGCGAGGGCGAGCAGCGACCGGGCGACGGCCGGGATCCGGAAGAACTGCGACCGACCGAACGGCCGGTCGTGGTGGCTCACCCCGACCTCGACGAACCGGGCATCGGCCTGCGTGAACTTGCGCATCATCTCGACGCAGATCACGCCCGTGGTCGATGTCAGCTCGACCCGGTCGAGCAGCGTCCGGCGGATCAACCGGAAGTCGCAGTCGGTGTCGCGGATGGGCAGCCGGAACATGATCCGCACCACGTGGTGATACGGCGCGACCGATGATCTTGCGGTACCACTGGTCGCCCCGGCCCATCTTCCAGCCCTGCACGATGTCGGTGTCGGCCTGCACGGCGTCGATGCACCGGACCAGCTCGGACGCGTCGTACTGGGCATCGCCGTCGGTGTAGAACACCCACGGCCGGGTGGCGGCGGCGAACCCCGAGATCAGGGCGCCGCCGTAGCCGCGGTTCGTCTCGTGGCGCACGATGCGCAATTCGGGGACCTCGCCGGTGAGCGCCTCGAGCACCGCCACCGAACCGTCGGCCGACCCGTCGTCGACGACGATGATCTCGAAGTCGTCGACCCGTTGCTGCAGGGCCGTGCGGGCGTCTCGGACCATCGTCGGGATCGACAGTTCGTCGTTGTAGCAGGGGAAGAACGCCGACACGGCGGTCACGTTCGGGTTGCGCCTCGACTCACTCATGCCGGCCCCACTCATGCGGGTCACTCATGCCGGCACCCTGGCCAGGGCGTCGGCCACGGTCTCGACCTCGGCGTCGGTGAGTTCGGGGAAGCACGGCACGCTCACGCATCCTGCCGCCCATGACTCGGCCACCGGGCATTGCGGACCGGCGAGGTCGCGGTAGGCCGGCTGCTGGGTGATCGCCAGCGGATAGTGCACCGCGGTGGCAACACCGGCCGAACCGAGCTGCGCTCGCGCCGCGTCACGATCGGTGAATCGGGCGACGCACAGGTGGAACACGTGATCGGGGTGATCGGACTGCCAAGTCAGGTGCGGCGCGGCCGACCGGTAGTGCCTGGCGATCGTCGCCCGCCGGGCGTTGTCCGCCCCGAGCGAGGGCAGCTGCAGCCGGAGCCACGCCGCTTCGAGTTCGCTCATGCGGAAGTTCTGGCTGACCTCGACGTGGACGTACTGCTCGGTCATGCCGTGCACCCGCCGGCGCCGGATGGCGGCGGCCAGATCGGGATCGGCGGTGGCCACCGCGCCGCCGTCACCGATGCCGCCGATGTTCTTCGTCGGGTAGAAGGAGTAGGTCACGGCGTGGCCGACCGGTTCGACGATCGCGCCGTGCGCCTGGGCGGCATCCTCGACCACGACGAGCCCGGTATCGGCCAGGGGCGACAGGTCCGCGGGCCGACCGTAGAGGTGGACCGGCACGATCCCCCGCGTGCGGGGCGTGATGGCGTCGAGCGCACGGTCGATGTCGATCAGCGCGGTGTCCACGTCCACGTCCACCGGAATGGGTGTTGCTCCCACCGCACAGACCGCCGACAACGTCGGCACCGCCGTGAAGGCGGGGACGATCACCTCGTCGCCCGGACCGATCCCCAGTGCGGCCAGGGCCAGTTCGATCGCACCCGCCCCACTGGCCACACCGATGACGTCAGCCCCTCCGAGCCAGGCGCCCGCTTCGTGCTCGAAGGCGTCGAGTTCCGGGCCGAGGAGCAGCGTCCCCGACCGCATCACGCGTCGAACGGACTCGACGTAGGCCTCTTCGTGGCGACCGAGCCGACGCGACAGGTCGACGACCGGGATCATGCGCGGGCCTGATACCACCCGATCGTCGACGCGATTCCGTCGGCGAACGAGATGCGCGGCGACCAGCCGAGCACGGTCGTGGCTTTCGTGAAGTCGCCCTGGAAGCTCCCGATGTCGATGCGCTCGAGCCCGTCGGGCCAGGGTGCGCACTTGATCTGGGCGCCCGTGCCAGCGGATTCGACGGTCAGGCGGGCGATCTCGGCGAGCGACAACGCCTCGGGATGGCCGAGGTTGAACACCTCGCCGACCGATGCCGGTTGGACTGCGGCGAGCAGCATGGCGTCGACCACGTCGTCGACGTGGAGACAGTCGCGCAGTTGCGAACCCTCGCCGAACAGTTCGATGTGCTCGCCGGCGAGCGCGCGGCGAACGAACACCGGGAGGAAGCCGAGACCGTCACGGTGCAGGTGTTGGCGGGGCCCATAGACGTTCGTGAGACGGAGGGACGTGGTCCGCATGTCGTGCGCGTCGGCGTACACGCGATGGAGCTGTTCGCAGGCGAGCTTGTCGACGCCGTTCACGTCGACCGGCCGTGTGGGGTGCAGTTCGTCGACGGGCAGGTACTGCGGGCGGCCGTACACCTGGCGTGTCGAGGTCTGCACGACCATGGCGTTCGGCGCGGTCGCGCCGCAGCGTCTCGAGGAATCGGAGGTGGCTGTGCACGTTGAGTTCGAGGTCGCGCACCGGATCGCGCATCGACTCGATGTGGCTCACCTGGCCGGCGACGTTGAACACGACATCGGCGCCGGCGATCGCGTCGGCCACCTCCGGCGCGCCGATGTCGGCGATCAGCACGTCCGCCCCGTCGGGCGCGTTCGAACTCTCGCCGCCGTGGTTCGGGACGAGCGCGTCGATCACCACCACGTCGGCGCCGGTCGCCGCCAATCGGTGCGCGACGTTCGAGCCGATGAAGCCCAAACCACCGGTCACCACGCACCGCTGCCCGCGGAAGGCCGCGGCAGGGTCGAGACGGTCGGTCGGCGCTCATGGTCGGTGCAATCTAGGCGGCGGAGGGGCTCGAACGGCTCACCCCGAGCTGGGATCAGGGAACCCAGGAGTACACGACCACGAGACGGGCGAACACCATCAGGGCGATCGCCGAGACCGTGAGCACGGCGATCACCGTCGAGCGCCGCTGCCCGGCGAGCAGGTCGGCGACGGCGATCGGGATGGGGAAGGCAAGGATCACGTAACGGGCGAGCCCCACGAGGCCGAGCGCGAGCGATGGGGCCAACCCGAGCACCACGACCACGGTCCACGCCGGCGGCTGCCGTCGCCAGCGCATCACGTACGGCACGACGTAGGCGAGGAGCACGACGATGTGGAAGATGACCAGGCGTTGGTGCGTCGGATCGTCGAGGAACTCGGAAAAGGTCGTCTCGACCCAGAGCGACTTGGCGTGCCAGAAGAGCAGGGCGTCACCGGTCGTGTGGTGGAGATACAACATCCAGCCGGCGAGGAACGCCACCGACGGCGTCGCCACGATCACCAGGCGGCGCCATCCGGCGCCCGCGAGGAGCGCCACCGCCATCACGGCGACGACCGCGATCACTCCGTTCGGCCGGCTGGCCGTGGCCGCAGCGGCGAGCAGTCCGGCGCTCCACCACCGGCGGTGATCGACGGCGACGACGGCCCAGACCAAGGCGGCGAGGAAGAACGCGTCGGAGTACCCGAGGACGAGCGTCAGGGCACCCGGAGCGAGCGCGATCACCCACGGGGTCAGATCGCCGGCCCGCTCGCTGACGTGCCGTGCCGCGAGCAGCCGGGCACCGGCCATCGCCAGGAGCGCCGCCACCCACGACAGTCCGGCGAGGGCGACGGTCGACGGAACACCGACCCGCATCAGTGCACCGCCCGCCGCCGGGAACAGCGGGAAGAACGGGTACTCGCAGATGCAACCCCCGTTGTCCACCTTGTACCAGTCGAGAGCGATCACACGGAACCAGCCGCCGTCCATGGCGAGCAACCAATGGGGATGGAACCCCTGATCGGGCGGCGAGCGCAGGACCAGCAAGGGGACGACCAGGAGTCGAGCCAGCAACCACGGCAGCACCACCGACCGGAACGGGAACACCGACCGCAGCCGCGTCGCCACGGTGTGATCCGGTCGAGCCGTAACCTGCGCATCGAGTTGGGTCATGCCACCGCGCATCGTAGAGGCGGGGCCGAGGACGAAAGGGACCACATGGAGGTCGAGGAGTACCGCCGCATGGCGGAGGTCGAGCATTCGCACTGGTGGTACGACGCCAGCCGGCGCCTGCTCGAACAGATCCTCGGCGATGCGGCCCGCATGGGCGGTCGGTTCCTCGACCTCGGCGCGGGCACCGGTGCGACCGGTGCCTGGCTCGCCGAGCACGGTGAACTCGTCGCCTGTGACTACATGCCGCTCGCGCTCGAACTGCATCGTGAGCAGCACCCCGACCACCCGGCGATCGGTCACGTCAACGCCGATGTGCAGCGCTTGCCGTTCGCCGATTCGTCGTTCGACATCGTGCTGTGTGTGACCGTGCTCTATCACGAGGGGGTCGTCGACCCGCAGATCGCCGTCGACGAGATGGCCCGCGTCGTGCGCCCCGGGGGGATCGTCTGCCTGTGGGAGCCCGGTGGGCGCCGGCTGATGCGCGCCCACGACCGCGAGACCCACGCGGCACGGCGGTTCGCCCGTAGCGACCTCGTCGCGCTGCTCGGATCTGCCGGCCTGACGGTCGAACGGGCATCGGGCGCCTACTCGTTCCTGCTCCCTCCCGCGGCGGTGAAGACGCTTGTCGAACGGGGAAAATCCACCAGCGACCTCGATCAGGATCGCGGTGGCCTCGGCGGTGCGCTCGGTGCGGCCGCCGGCGTCGAGCGCAAGGTGCTGCGGCACATCGACCTGCCCGCCGGTCTGACGGTGTTCGCCACCGCCCGCGCCTGACGGCTAACCCTGCCGAGTCGTAGAGGGCTTCGACGTGTGGGGGACCGGCTTGGTGTAGACGGCCTCGTAGCTGCGCAGCTCGAAGCCGAGGCTCGTGTAGAGCTGGAACGCACCGCCGGGGTTGTTGGTGTCGACGCCGAGAGCCGCTTCGGTCATCCCGCGATCGCGCAGTTCGCGGAGGCTCATCGCCAGGAGCGCGCCGGCGACGCCCCGGTTGCGCCAGTCGTGGTGGGTGGCGATGTACTCGGTGTAACCGCGCCGGTAGCCCCGCGCCGCGTTCTCGTCCGGGTTGATGAACGTCTTCACCTGGCCGACCACGACGTCGCCGGCCCACGCCACCTTCCACAGCGACTCGTCGAGGTACGGGCTCTCCAGGACGTCGGCGTAGTCCTCCTCCGTCGGTTCGTGGAAGTCCCACTCACCGCGGAACGCTTCGAAATCGGCGGCGAGGATCGTGCGCAACTGGTCCGGCGTGACCGGGCGCACCTCGACGCCGTCGGGCAGCGAGCGCTCCGGAATGTCATCGAGATGTGGCCGCACGAGCGACGCGCTCCACTCGGTCGGCACGTAGCCGAGCTCTTCGAGCCACGCCGCCTCAGCGGTCGCCGGCTGGTCGGGGCCCGGATGGGCGGCGAATGCGCGCCACCGTGCCGGCGGCTGCTCCGCGGCCCACGGGAGCATGTGTCGTTCCTGGCCTTCCACCAGGGCGACGAACAGGGGACGGTCGAGATGGGCGATGCGCAGCGGTGAGAACAGCAGGCAGTCGCGGGTCCCTGCCCCGACGTCTTCCCACGTCGTCCGGAGATATCCGACCATCTGCTCACCGTCGCCGTCAGTCTGGTCGTGCTCGATGACGGCGATGTCGCGGTCGGGGTCGCAATGATCGAAGTGGGCGTAGGCCGCGTCCATCCGTTCGACCGTGGGCATCTCGGCGAGGCCGCTGTAGGCCCGGTATTCGCCGAGCACCGCCGCCATCGCCGGATGATCGGCGCGCCCGCGGTACGGGCGAGCGAAATACCCCGGCGGCAGGTCGAGCCGATCGACGAGCTTCACCCTGGTCAAGGTAAACGGCCACGGAACCGCACCGCGCGCCCGGTTTCGGGAGGCTTACTTCAGGGCGGCGAGGAAGAGGCCGGTCTCGTCGGCGAGCGTCGCTGGCACCGTGTAACCGGTCTGATCGGTGACCGTCGCCCAGTTGTCGCGCAGGTCCTCCGGGGTGAGGCTCGTCGTATTCGTATACCCGCGGGCCTCGGCGATGAACACCTCGGCGACCCTGCCGCCACCGACGGAGAAGATGCGGCCGGTCGCGTCACACGACTCGTGCGTGAGGTACGTCACGAGCGGCGAGATCAGGGCAGCGTCGAGCTTGTCGCCCAAGGCGCCCATGATGTCCTCGGTCATGCGGGTGAGCGCCAGCGGGGCGATCGCGTTGGCCTTGATGTTGTACTTGGCGCCCTCGATGGCGAGCACGTTGGTGAACCCGACGAGGCCCATCTTCGCCGCGCCGTAGTTGGCCTGGCCGAAGTTGCCGAAGATTCCGGCGGCCGACGAGGTCGACACGATGCGGCCGTAGCTCTTGTCGCGCATGACGGTCCAGGCGGGCTGCGTGACGTTGAACGCGCCGCGGAGGTGGACGTCGATCACCGGGTCGAACAGCGCGGCGTCCATGTTGTGGAACGACTTGTCGCGCAGGATGCCGGCGTTGTTGATGAGGATGTCGACGGTGCCGAACGCGTCGATCGCGCTCTGCACGATCGCCTTGCCGCCTTCCGGTGTGGCGACCGAATCGGTGTTGGCGACGGCCTCGCCGCCGGCGTCCTTGATCTCGTCGACGACGAGCTGGGCGGCACCCTTGTCGCTGCCCGTGCCGTCGACCGCGCCGCCGAGATCGTTCACCACGATCAGCGCGCCGCGCTGGGCGAGCATGAGCGCGTGCTGCCGTCCGAGCCCACCACCGGCGCCGGTGATGATCGCTACTTTGCCGTCGAATCCGAGATCGGAGGAATCAGTCATGGCCGAGGAAGCTACCGGCGACACCCGCCCGGGCGGAAAAGCGCTGCTCGCCTCGCGCCGTGCCCGCGTCCGATCATCCCAGCGATGAGCGAACCGACCGAGGGGTGGGCGGTTGGCTCACCGCAAGTTCAGTGGCCGTTGGTGATCACGTACGCCGCGTCCGGCGTGACGACGAGTCGATGGCGGCCGTCACGGATCGGCACGCCGATGCCGTCGAGGACGGTGAGCTCGCAGCGCTCGTGGTCGAGGTCGACCCGCAGCGTCGCACCGTGGCGGCGGAGTTGGAACGTGACGCGGTCCCACGATTCCGGCAGGCGCGGCGCGAACTCGATGTGATCGCCGTGCTCGACCATGCCGGCGAATCCGTGGACGATGCCGGCCCAGACACCACCCGCATTGGCGACGTGCACGCCCTCGGCGGTGTTGCCGTGGGCGTCGCACAGGTCGAGGTAGAGCGACCGGTGGAAGTATTCGAGCGCCAGCGTGTCGTAGCCGACCTCGGCCGCGACGATCGACTGCACACACGCCGACAGCGACGAATCGCCGGTGGTGATCGGGTCGTAGTAGTCGAAGTTGCGCCGCTTCTGCTCGGCCGAGAAGTGCTCGCGCCGCAGGAACGAGGCCAGCACGACGTCGGCCTGCTTGAGCACCTGGTGGCGGTAGATGACGAGCGGGTGGTAGTGGAGCAGCAGGGGATAGTTCGAGGCGGGCGTGCCCTCCCAGTCCCACGGCTCGAGTTCGAGGAACGACGCGTCCTGGGGATGGATGCCCAGCTCCTCGTCGAACGGGATGAACATCGCATCGGCGGCGGCATCCCAATCGTCGAGTTCGCCGAGGTCGAGATCGGTGTTGCGCCGGACCGCCTCGAACGCTTGTGGATTCCACTCCGCCAGGAAGCGGACCGTGCGGGCGGCGTAGCGCAGGTTGAAGCGCGCCATGACGTTCGTGTACGTGTTGTCGTTGACGACCGTCGTGTACTCGTCGGGTCCGGTGACCCGATGGATGTGGAACGCGTTCGAGCCGTTCGAGCCGTAGAAGCCCAGGTCGACCCACAGCCGCGCCGTCTCGACGAGCAGCTCGGCGCCTTCGTGGGCGAGGAAGTCGACGTCGCCGGAGGCCTCCAGGTAGCGGCGCAACGCGAACACGACCGCCGCGTTGATGTGGTACTGCGCGGTGCCCGCGGCGTAGTAGGCCGATGCTTCCTCGCCGTTGATCGTCCGCCACGGGAAGAGCGCCCCGACCTGGCTCATCTCGGCCGCCCGCTGTTCGGCGGCGCCGAGCATCGCCCACCGGAACCGGACCACCTTGCGCGCCGCCTCCTGGTCGGTGTAGGCGAGGAACGGCACGACGTACACCTCGGTGTCCCAGAAGTAGTGGCCGTCGTAGCCGCCCCCGGTGACACCCTTCGCGGCGATGCCCTGCTCGTGCGTGCGCGCCGACGCCTGGCCGAGCTGGAAGATGTTCCAGCGGATCGCCTGCTGCGCCTTGTCGTCGCCGCGCAGTTCGATGTCGGTCGCCGCCCAGAAGCCGTCGAAGAACTCGACGCTGTTCGGCGAGGAGTGCGTCGTAGCCGTCGGTCTCGGCGCGGCCGAGCGAGCGCGTGCAGCGGTCGGCGAGTTCCTCTGCGGGCACGCCGGTGGAGGAGTGGTACGTGACGAGTTTGGTGATCCGGATCGGCTCGCCGACGGTGGCGCGCACGCTGAACACGGTCTTGGTCAGGTCGGGCTGAGACCTGCGTGCTGACCTCGACGTCGCACCCCGTGTCGATCGAGTGGCGGGTGCCGCAGGCGAGTGTCATGCCGGAGTGGTTGCAGCGGTAGCCGAGGATGATCTCGTTCTCGTGTTCGCGCTGCAGCCGCGGACGGAGCACCCGGTCGGTGAACTTGCGGGCCTTGCGCGGGTCCATCCCCTCGCCGAGCGCGGCCGACTTGACGTGGTACTCGTCCTCGCCGTCCTGGCGGTTCATCAGCTGTGACGACACGACGACGGGCGCGGCCGCGTCGAGCAACGTGATCTCGAACGTCATCACGGCCAGGTGGCGGTGCACCATGCTGACCATCCGCGTGGACCGGACGCGCACACGCTTGCCGGCCGGAGTGCGCCACACGAGGTTCCGTTCGAGGATGCCGGTGCGGAAGTCGACGCTGCGCTCGTATTCGTCGAGGTCGGCGCCGGTGAGCAGCAGCGGCTCGTCGTCGACGTACAACTTCATCACCTTGGCGTCGGGCACGTTGACCACGGTCTGCCCCGTCTTGGCGAACCCGTAGGCGTCCTCGGCGTGCTGGATGGGCCAGGTCTCGTGGAATCCGTTGAGGTACGTGCCGTGGCTGTGCGCCTCGCGGCCCTCCTCCGGGTTCGCCCGCATCCCCAGGTAACCGTTGCCGAGGGCGAAGAGCGTCTCGGTCAGGCCGAGGTCGTCGTTGCGGAACTCGCGCTCGACGAGCCGCCACGGCTCGGTCGGGAAGCGGTACTCGGGGAGCCCGGTCGGGACGGAATGGTGGTTCACGGTGCGACGATCGGCCCAGAATCTGGCGGCACCGAATCCGGCGGCATGAATCGGCGACACTGCATCCGGCAGCAGTTCGGACAGGTCGTCGACCACGATGTCGGCCCCGTGGGACGAGCAGCGTGTCGTGACCAGCGCCCCGATCGACGCCGATCACGACTGCGAAGTGTCCAGCGGCGCCCGCCGCGACGCCCGACACGGCGTCCTCGACGACGATCGCCTTCGACGCGTCGACACCCAACAACTCCGCTCCGAGCAGGTAGGCGTCGGGTGCGGGCTTGCCCGGGAGGCCCCGTGCCGCCACCTCGATGCCGTCGACGACCACGTCGAAGCGGGCGCTCAGGCCCGCCGCCTCGAGGACGGGCCGGGCGTTCTTCGACGACGACACGATCGCCGCCGGCACGCCGAGCTGCTCCAACAGGTCGAGGGTGGCCGCACTCCCGGGGAACGGCGCGATGCCCTCGTGGTCGAGGATCTCGTTGAACAGCGTGTTCTTGCGGTTGCCGAGGGCGCTCACGGTGTCGGTGCCGGGCGGATCGTCGGGGGTTCCGTCCGGCAGCGTGATGCCGCGCGACAGCAGGAACGACCGCACGCCGTCGTAGCGCGGCTTGCCGTCGATGTAGCGCAGGTAGTCGTCGCCGGTGTAGTCGTACGCCGCGAACAGTTCGGCCCATGCCCGCTCGTGGATCTCGGCGGTCGGCGTGATCACCCCGTCGAGGTCGAACAGGACCCCGTCGTAGTCGGACCAGGCGAACGTCGTGATGCTGACCGCGCTGTCGTTCTCCACGCCGGGGTTCACTGCTTCGATGTTAGGCGTCGGCGCGGGCGGCGGCCTCGGATGCCAGACGCTTGTAGTCGAGTTTGCCGTTGGCGGCGCGTCCGATCGTGTCGATGGCGAAGATGCGCTTGGGTGCCTTGTAGGCGGCGAGGTGTTGCTTGACGTGGGCGATCAGGGCCGCGCTGTCGATCTCGTCGCCGGCGTGTGGTTCGACGAGCGCGGTGATGGCCTGGCCCCACTTCTCGTCGGGGAGTCCGATGACGGCGGCGTCGGCGACGGTGGGGTGGAGCTTGAGGCATTCCTCGACCTCTTCGGGGTACACCTTCTCGCCGCCGGTGTTGATGCATTGGCTGCCGCGGCCGAGCAGCACGACGGTGCCGTCGGCGTCGACGGTGGCGTAGTCGCCGGGGATCGAGTAGCGCTCGCCGTCGATGGTGACGAACGTCTGGGCCGACTTGGCCTCGTCCTTGTAGTAGCCGATCGGGGTGTAGCCGCGCAGCGCGACCCGGCCGAGTTCACCGGATCCCGGCACGACGTCGCGGTTGTCGTCGGTGACGACGCGAGTGTTGGCGCCGAGGGTGAACTTCGCGGTCTCGCTCTGGGAGTCGGCCGAGGTGGTGTTGGTCGCCATCCCGATCGCTTCGCTCGAGCCGAGCGAGTCGACCATGATCAGCCGTGCGTTGTGGCGCAGCAGCCCGTCCTTGGTGTCCTTCGACCACATCACCCCCGACGAGACGATGACCCGCAGCGTGGAGATGTCCCAGCGGTCGGGCTCGGCGTCGAGGGCGCGCAGGATCGGCTTGGCGAAGGCGTCACCGACGATCGCGGTGGAGTTGATGCCGTGTTCCTGCACCGAGTCGAGGAACTCCTCGGCGCTGAAGTGGCGGCCGACCATCGTGGTGACGCTGCCGCCGACCATCAGGTTGCTGATCACGTTGAACAGGCCGGTGCCGTGCATCAACGGCGCGGCCGGCATGTTCTTCGGGCCCGCCTTGGTGATCCGACCGCGCACCGCGTCGAGGTCCTGCTCGGGTGGCATGCGTTGTTTGTTGTTGGCATCGAGCACACCGAACAGGTCGTCCTGGCGCCACATCACACCCTTGGGCATGCCGGTGGTGCCGCCGGTGTACAACAGCAGCAGGTGATCGCCGCTGCGACCCCACTCGCCGACCACGTTGTCGTCGGTGCCCGCGGCGGCTGCGTCCTCGTACGGGATGGCCCACTCCGGGCACGGGCCGCTGCCGTCGTCGACCCACAACCAGGTGCGGATGCGGGGCACCTCGGCGCGGATCTGTTCGATCTGCTCGGCGAACGTTCCGTGGAACACGACCGCGATCACGTCGGCGTTGTCCCACAGGTAGACGAGTTCGTCGGCGGTGTACCGGTAGTTGGTGTTCACCGCGGCGAGGCCGACCTTGAAGGCGGCGAAGATCGACTCCATGTACTCCGGCGCGTTGTACAGGTACTGGGCGACCTTGTCCTGTTCGACGGCGCCCGACCCGAGCAGCACCTTGGCGATGCCGTTGGCGCGGCGGTTGAACTCGGCCCACGTGAACGAGCGAGTCGCCCTGCTGCTGCGCGAGTGCGTCCGGAATCTGCTCGGCGACCGTCTCCCACAGATCTGCCAGGTTCCAACCGTTGTCGTGTGCCACGACCATCGAACCTACCGGCGGCGGGTCACAGCTCATTCCTCGGGCCGTGGCGGGCCCCTGGACCAGCCGGTCGTACGCGGCGGTCACGGGGGAGTGCTCGGCCGATCGCGTCCCACATCGACTCGATCCACCACGTCGCACCCGCGTCGGCGTAGGCGGCCGGCGAGTGGTCGGCGATCGAGCCCTCGATGACGATGTCGAACGGGCGGTCGGTGACCTCGGCGTCGATCTGCTTGCGCAGCGCGGCCGTTTCGTCGAGGTCCGGGAGCCGCGCCCCGTCGTCATCGAGGATCTGCGGGATCACCCCGTCCCACCGCAGCGCCCGGCGCAGCGACTTCTCGCGACCCGCCGCGGCCGACGCACCAGATCGGCACACGCGGAGCCTGCACCACGTTGCCGATCGTCGGGAACTCGGTCGGCTCGACCTGGTAGTGGGCGCCGTCGTAGGCGAACGGCTGGCCGTCCCAGAGCCCGCACATCACGTCGAGGCATTCGTCCATCAACTCGGCCCGGATGCGGCGATCGCACTCCTCGCCGAAGGTCTCGAAACCCGAGTCGATCGCGCCGAGGCCGACCGACAACGTGACCCGACCGTTGGACAGCCGGTCGACGGTGGCGACCTGGCTGGCCAGCTCCCACGGTCGTCGGCGCGACGGCGGCGTGAGCAGCGTCCCGAGGCGGATCTTGCTCGTGCGCACGGCCGCCAGGCCGAGCGAGATCCACGCATCGACGCCCCAGATCGGCTCCCAAACGAAGAGTCCGTCCCAGTCGGCTTCCTCCGCGGCGGCAGCGAGATCGCCGACGTCGTCGGCGTCGCCCCACGGGACCACGAAGCCGAACTTCATGCCATCGACCGTAGACCACATCCGCGAATGGGTGCGACAACCGGGGTGCGCAGTCGACAAACTTCGTCGATGACCGATGCGATCGTGCCCGACGACAAGGACTGGACGTGGGTGCTCGAGCGACCCTGCCCGGAGTGCGGCTTCGACTCAGGCTCGGTCGCGCCGCCGGCCGTCGCGGCCCTCGTGCGCGAGTCGACCGACCGCTGGATCGCGGTGCTCGACACGCCCGTCGAGCATCTGCGGGCGCGGCCCGACCCCTCCCGCTGGACCGTGCTCGAGTACGCGGTGCACGTGCGCGACGTCCTGCGGTTGTATCGCACGCGCCTCGCGCTCATGGTCGACGTCGACGACCCGCTGTTCCCCAACTGGGACCAGGACGTGACCGCGCGGGAGGAGCGCTACAACGAACAGGACCCGGCGATCGTGGCGGTCGAGTTGCACGAGGCAGGCGTCGCGCTCGCCGATGCGTTCGACGCCATCGACGGCGACCAGTGGCAACGCCCCGGCCGGCGCAGTGACGGTGCGTCGTTCACCATCGCTACGTTCGCCCAGTACCTGATCCACGACCCCGTGCACCACCTCTGGGACGTCGACGCCACCCTGTGAACCCCCGAAAATGGAGCAGATGTCGCGCCCAGCGCGACATCTGCTCCATTTTCGGCTGGCCGGGGCGGTTTCGACGGCGATCTAGTGTGGCTCGATGGCCGAGGGCTCGCTCGTGGATGCGGCGTACGGCTTGCGGGAGACGATCGAGGCGCATGCCGACGACGGCGAGCGCCTCCGGCGGTTACCGACGCCGACGGTGAAAGCGCTCGTCGATGCCGACCTGATGCGGATGTGCGTGCCGGCGGTCTACGGCGGCCCCGAAGCCGATCCGATGACGATGGTGGCGGCGATCGAAGCGGTCAGCATCGCGGACGGCGCGGCCGGATGGTGTTCGATGATCGCGTCGACCACCTCGTCGATGGCGGCGTTCCTCCCCGAGGTCTCGGCGCGGGAGATCTACGGCGACCGGACCTCGGTCACGGGTGGCGTGTTCGCCCCGAACGGGCAGGGGGTGGCCGCCCGCCGCGACGGCGTCGACGGCTTCGAGGTGACCGGCCGCTGGGCGTGGGGCAGTGGGACCCAGCACTGCCGGTGGGTGCTCGGCGGCGCGTCGTGCGACGACGGCACGTTCCGCCTCTGCTGGGCGCCGCAGACCGACGTGACGTTCCACGACACCTGGTACACGTCGGGCATGCGCGGCTCGGGCTCGCTCGACTTCTCGCTCGACGCCGCCTTCGTCCCGGCGGCGCGCACCGTCCAACCGGGCGTCACGCGACCGGTCGTCGACACGCCACTCGCCCGGTTCCCGAACTTCGCCCTCCTCGCCGCGGGCGTGGCGGCGACCGGCCTCGGCATCGCCCGCCGCGCCCTCGACGAGCTGATCGACCTCGCCCAGGGCAAGCAACCGCAGTTCTCCTCGCGCTCGCTGGCGCGGAGCGGCTTCACCCAGATCGAGGTGGCCCGCGCCGACGCCCAACTCCGCGCGGCGCGCGCCTTTCTCCTCGAGCAGTTGGCGGAGACGTGGCACGTCGTGGTGCGCGGTGAGGAAGTGACGCTCGACGCCCGCATCGGCATCCGGTCGGCGGCCGTCCACGCCGCGACGACCGCGGCGGCCGTCGCCGACACCGCCTTCACGCTCGCCGGTGGCACCGCGGTGTACGACACGAGCCGCCTCGGACGGTCGCTGCGCGACGCCCACGTCGTCACCCAACACATCCAGACCGCACCGAAGCTGAACGAGACGATCGGCAAACTCCTCCTCGGCGTCGACGTCGACACCGCCATGTTCTGACCGGCCTACGTAACGCCCTCAATTCCTCGTTTGCGTCAAGATTTGCGCGCACCGGTCCGCACAAATCTTGACGCAGACGAGGGAATCGGTACGGTCGGCCGGATGGAGACGATCACGATCGAGCGCAACGGCGACGTGCTCGACGTGGTGATCGACCATCCGCGATCCGACCTCAACGCCGTCGACGCGACGTTGCACCGCGACCTCGCCGAGCTGTTCGCCACGCTGAAGGTGGAAGGCGACGCTCGGGCGATCGTGCTCACCGGATCGGGCTCGGCCTTCTCGGCCGGCGGCGACATGGCCTGGTTCCCGGCGCTGCGCGCCCCCGACCGGCTGAACGAGCTCCGCCGTGAAGGCAAGCAGATCGTGTGGGACATGCTCGACGTCGAAGTGCCGATCGTGTGCGCGTTGAACGGGCCGGCGGTCGGGCTCGGTGCGTCGATCGCGCTGCTCTGCGACGTGATCGTCATGGCCCACGACGCGATCATCCGCGACCCGCACGTCCAGGTCGGGCTCGTCGCCGGCGACGGCGGCGCGGCGATCTGGCCGCTGCTGCTCGGGCCGCTCGCGGCGAAGCGCCACCTCATGCTCGGCGTGCCGCTCGCTGCCGACGAGGCGGTCCGCCTCGGTGTGGCGTCCGAGGTGTGCGGCGCCGACGAGGTCGTCGATGTCGCCCATCGTTGGGCCGATCGTCTCGCGGCGCAGCCGCCGCTCGCCGTCCAGGGCACGAAGCTCGCGGTCAACGCCCAGATCAAACAGGCGCTGCTGTCGAGCTTCGACCTGTCGACGGCGCTCGAGATCGCGTGTTTCCACTCCGCCGACCACGCCGAAGCGGTCAACGCCTTCGTCGACAAGCGCCCAGCCACGTTCCACGGGAGATGACGATGACCGCCACCGACAACCACGAACCGCTCACTCCGATCGAGGCGATCATGACCACTCGGGCGATCCGGCGGTTCACCGACGAGCCGGTCACCGACGACGAGATCGCCACCTGCCTGCGCGCCGCCCAGCAGGGCCCGAGCGGGGGCAACGTCCAACCGCAGCAGTACGTCGTCGTCACCGACCCGACGGTCAAGGCGGAGGTGGCCCAGTGGTACAAGGCGTCGTTCGACCGGTACCGGGAGTCGCTGCCCGACCCATCGGGCTTCCGCGACGAGGCGGCGCGGGCATCGTGGACGCGCACGCGGGACGCCAGCCAATACCTCGCCGACAACATCCAGGACGCGGCCGCGATCGTGTTCTTCCTCCAGCCGATCATCCCGTGGGGCGCGGTCGACGACGAGGGGGCGATGGACATCGGGCGGCTCGATGCCAGCGTCTACCCCGCCGTGCAGAACTTCTGCGTCGCCGCCCGCGCGCTCGGCATCGGGACCGCCCTGACCACGGTCATCCGCATCCGCGCCGCCGAGACCCTGGCCGCGCTCGGGGTGCCGGCCAACGAGGACGGGTCGCCCCGGTTCGAAATCGCGGCATGCGTCCCGATGGGTCGACCGGTCGGCAACTTCGGGGTGGCACCGCGCAAGCCGGCCGCCGCCGTGACCCACTGGAACTCGTTCGGGAACCGGCGCCGCGACCCCGAGCGTCCGTGAGCCATCCGCCGGGTGACTAGCGTCACTCTTCTATGAGCGACATCAACACCCTGGCCGACGTCGTCCGCGTCAACGGCGCCGGGCTGCCCGACAAGATCGCACTGGTGCAGGCCGGGCGCGACTCGGTCACGTGGGCGCAGTTGCTGGAGCGATCGGCGCGGATCGCGCAAGCCCTTGCCGATGCCGGGGTGGGAGCGGGGGACCGGGTGGCGTTCCTCGACAAGAACAGCGTCGAACACTTCGACGTGAGCTTCGGTGCGGCGATGTTGAACGCGGTGAGCGTCGACGTCAACTGGCGGCTGGCCGCACCCGAAGTGCAGTTCATCGTCGACGACGCCGCCGCCACGGTGCTGATCGTCGGGCCCGACTTCGTGCCCGTGCTCGATGCGATCGTCGATCAGCTGCCGAAGGTGACGAAGTTCGTCGTCATCGGCGGTCATCCCGACCACGAGGACTACGACGAGTGGATGGCTCGTTATCCGGCCGACGACCCGGGTGCGCAGGCCGCCGCCGGCGATGTGGCGTTCCAGCTCTACTCCTCGGGCACCACCGGCCGGCCCAAGGGGGTGATGTTGAGCAACCACAACCTGTTCGCGCTCCTGCCGATGGCCAGGGACATGTGGGGCATCCAGCGCGACTCCGTGAACCTCGTTGCCATGCCGCTGTTCCACATCGGCGGAGGCGGGTGGGCGGTCGCCGGGATGTACGAGGGGGCGACGTCGGTGATCGTCCGCGATATCGATCCGGCCGCGCTGATCCGGACGATCGAGTCGGAGCGAGTCACGCACGCGTTCCTGGTGCCAGCCGTGTTGCAGTTCATGTTGATGGTGCCGGGTGTCGACACTGCCGACTTCTCGAGCCTCGAGACGATCGTCTACGGCGCCTCGCCGATCAGCGAAGAGATCCTGGCCAAGTGCGTCGACACGTTCAAGTGCAAGTTCTGGCAGGCATACGGCCTGACCGAGACGACCGGCGCCGTCGTCAACCTCGCTCCCGAGGATCACGACACGACCGGTCCCAACCGGCATCGCCTCCGGTCGTGCGGCCTGCCCGGCCCTGGCGTCGAGTTGCGCATCGTCGGTGAGCACGGCGAGTGCGCCGTCCGCGAGGTGGGCGAGATCTGGATCCGCTCGACGCAGAACACGATCGGCTACTGGAACCTGCCCGAGGAGACCGCCAAGGCGTTCACCGAGGACGGCTGGTTCAAGTCGGGTGACGCCGGCTTTCTCGACGAGGACGGGTACCTGTACATCCACGACCGCGTGAAGGACATGATCGTGTCGGGCGGCGAGAACGTGTACCCGGCCGAGGTGGAGAACGTGCTGATGGCCCATCCCGCGATCGCCGATGTCGCCGTCATCGGCGTGCCGCACGAGAAGTGGGGCGAGACCGGGAAGGCGATCGTCGTGGTCGCGCCCGGCCGCGAGGTGACCGAGGCCGAGATCATCGCCTTCGCCAAGGAGCGGCTGGCCACCTTCAAGTGCCCGACGTCGGTCGAGTGGATGGACGTACTGCCGCGCAATCCGTCCGGCAAGGTCCTCAAGAAGGACCTCCGCGAGCCCTACTGGGAGGGCCACGAACGCCGCGTCGGCTGACCCCGACCGCGCGCCAAATCCCCGTTTGCGTCGGGATTTCCGTGGACCGGTCCACGGAAATCCCGACGCAAACGTCTGTTTGGGCCGTCAGACCGTCCGACGTCAGGGGGTCAGGCGTCAGGGGGTCAGGTCGTAGAGGGTGACGCCGTCGATGGTGGTGCTGTCGAAGTTCGCCGCCACCCAGTCGCTGATCGAGGCCGCCTCGTCGCTGCCGCCGCCGGATCGACCGAACGTGTTGCCGGCGATGAACCAGTGGATCTCGCCGTCGGCGACGTGGTCCTGGAACTCCGCGAGCGTCGGTGACGGGTCGGTCCCGTTGAATCCGCCGATCGGCATCACGGGGTCCTGCGTGGCCAGTTGGAAGCCCGAGGCGCGGTTCGACCCGATCGCCGCCGCGACCCACGTGTAGTCGTCCGCGTTCTGCTCGAGGGCGTGCGACGACCGCGTCGGTCGGCGTCGCGGCGTTGAGCAGCCCCCCGATGCCACCGCGACCGAACAACCCGCCACCGCCGAACAACCCGCCGCCGGGTGCGGCGTTCCGACCGATCGACGGCAGCGGTGGGAATCCGCCCGGGATGGCACTGTTCCGCGGAGCGTTGGCGCGCCCGGGAGCGCCGGGGAACGCTCCCGCGCCGCCGGGGCGCCGGTTGCGGATGATGCCGGACTCGATCGTCGGACCAGCGGTCACGATCGAGCCGCTGTGTGGCGTGTGCACGGTCGAGAGGGTCCACGCCGCGGGCCCGGCCAGACAGATCGCCGCCGCGGTGACGCCGACGGCGGTCATCGCGCGGGCCGGGATCCAACGCGACCCGGCGATCAATGCCGCCGTGACGAGGCCGCCGACGAGGATCACCGGGCGCAGCCACGGGTTCCACGCCGGGGCCCGGTCGAGCAGGGTCGCCGACCACACCGCCGTCATCGCGACGGCACCGGCGAGGACCGACGAGGCCGCGAGGTGGTCGCGCCGTCGCCACAACATGTCGGCGCCGATGCCGACGAGCGCGGCGATCGCGGGAGCGAGCGCCACGGTGTAGTACTCGTGGAAGATCCCCTGCATGTAGCTGAACACGAGCAGCGTGACGACCAGCCAGCCGGCCCACAGGATCACCGCGGCGCGTGTCGCATCCGTGCGCGGGGTGCGTCGGGTGTACCACAGGCCGACCACGACGGCGAGGAGCGCGGCGGGGATCAGCCACGCGATCTGACCGCCGAGCACACCGTCGAAGAGTCGCCCGATGCCGGTCTGCCCCCACCGACCACCACCGCCGGGTCTCGTTCCGACACTTCCGGTCTCCTCGCCCGTCAGGCGACCGAAGCCGTTGTAGCCGAGGGTCAACTCGAGGACGCTGTTGTTCTGCGAACCGCCGATGTACGGGCGGGCGCTCGCCGGGACGAGGGTCACGATCGCGATCCACCAGCCGGCAGCGGCCACGATGGACGCGCCGCCGAGCAGCAGGTCGGTCACGCGCCGCCGGAACGTGACGGGAGCCGCGACCAGATAGGCGAGGGCGAGCGGCGGCACGACGAGCAGCACCTGGAGTTGCTTCGCCAGGAAGCCGAATCCGAGGAGGGCACCCGTGGCGAGGATCCAACGCCGGCGTCCGTCGTCGACGCCGCGCAGCAGCGTGTACGCGGCGAGGCTCATCAGCAGGACCAGCAGGGCGTCGGGGTTGTTGAAGCGGAACATCAACGCCGCGACCGGGGTGAGGGCGAGCGTGATGCCCGACAGGAACGCGGCGCGGGCGGTGAGGTGACGGCGCACGGTGGCGAACACGACGCCGACCGTCGCGACGCCCATCAACGCCTGTGGGGCCAGCACGCTCCAGCTGCTGAGCCCGAAGATCCGGACCGCCAGGCCACTCGCCCACAGCGAGGCGGCGGGCTTGTCGACCGTGATCGAGTTGGCTGCATCAGACGAGCCGAAGAACCAGGCGGTCCAGTTCTTCGAACCGGCCTGGGCCGCGGCGGCGTAGAACGAGTTGCCCCATCCCGACGCGCTCAGGTCCCACAGGTAGAGCGCGGCGGTCGCCAGGAGCAGCCCCGCCAGCGCCGGTCGTTCCCACCCGGCCCGCGCCGTGTGGGTGTCGGAATGGGATGTCTCCGACGAGGCGGCCCCAGCGATCGCGCTGCTGTGCGCCGGCTCGCGGTCGTCGGCCGGGCGCGCCGGTGGGTTTGCCGGCCACCCGGCGATCGGCGGTCCGGTGGGGGCGTCGAGCACCGTGTCGGGCGCGTGTTGGGCCGTGGAGGACACTGCGCAGAGCCTGCACGACGCGGCTGCGACGCCGCTCGCGATTCAGGTGTGAATTTGTCGTGAGTTCGGCGCGTCAGGCGGCGAGGAAACCGGCTGATCGTGGGGAACGCGGAGTGGTCCTGGATCATGAAGAGATGGCCGCCGTCGAAGATCTCGAGCCGGGCGTTCGGGATCCGCTCGGCCAGGAGTTCGCTGTTGGCGAGTGGCGCAAGGTCGTCGTACCGGCCCGCGCAGACGAGTGTCGGCGCGTCGATCGAGCCGAGTTCGTCGACGACGTCGTGGCCGGCTCGTGCCGTCAGCTGCCGGCGCAGTCCGGCGGCCGCCTCGGTCGGGAGCGGTCGCTTGCGCCTCCGCGGCCATCTGCTCGTAGAACGCGCCGAGGCCGGGTATCGGCTCGTCGGCGTCGGGATCCCACCGACTGTCGGTGATCCGCATCCGGACGGCGAAGGTCTCGTCGTCGTACTCGGCCGGGAGGTCGTGCAGCGGATACGAGGGATGGGCACCGCCCGGTGACGTGCAGCACAGGACGAGGCGGTCGATGCAGGCCGGATGACGCACGGCGAGGTTCAGGGCGACCATGCCACCGAAACTCGTTCCGACGACGTGGGCGCGGTCCCATCCGATCGCTTCGATCAACGCGGCCGCATCGTCGGCATAGTCGGCCATCGACGGCTGGCGATCGTCGCCTCCGGTCGTCTGGCCGAGGCAGCGCTGGTCGTACGCCAGCACGGTGAACGAACGCGTGAGCGGGTTGATCGAGGCCGGCATCCGCCGCAGATCGCCGCCCGTGCCGCCGATGTTGAGCACCGGTGGACCGTCACCGTGGATCTCGTAGTAGATGTCGAGTCCGTTCGCGTTCACCGTCGGCACCCTCCCATCGTTGCCGAACCCCGCCCGATCCCTTCGGTCCAGCGCGCGTCCAGCCCCCGTTTGCGTCAAGATTTCCGAGGACCGGTCCTCGGAAATCTTGACGCAAACGAGGATTGGGGAACGAGGGTGGGCAGGGGTCACACCCTGCGGTTTGGTGGAGGAGGCCCGCTCGTTCGCTCGTGAATCGCCGATAGCGTGGTCCGTCGTGTCTCCCAGCGACCTGAACCTTCTCGAGCCCATTGTGAACGTCGAAAACAACGATCCCTTCGCCACGACCGACGACGCTCCAGCCGGCGAGTTGCAGCATCGTAGCGATCTGCGCAACATGGCGATCGTCGCCCACGTCGACCACGGCAAGACGACGCTCGTCGATGCGCTCCTGCACCAGTCCGGTGCGTTCCGCACCAACGAGACCGTCGCCGAGCGCGTCATGGACTCCGGCGACCTCGAGCGGGAGAAGGGGATCACGATCCTCGCCAAGAACACCTCGCTCGTGTGGCACGACAAGCGGTCCGACACCGACGTCACGCTGAACATCGTCGACACGCCCGGCCACGCCGACTTCGGTGGCGAGGTCGAGCGGGCACTCACGATGGTCGACGGCATCGTCCTGCTCGTCGACGCCGCCGAAGGGCCGCTGCCGCAGACCCGTTTCGTGCTCCGCAAGGCACTCGCCCGCAACCTCCCCGTGATCCTCGTGATCAACAAGGTCGACCGGCCCGACGCCCGCACCGCCGAGGTCATCGACGAGGTGTACGAGCTGTTCTTCGACCTCGACGCCAAGGAACATCAGGTCGAGTTCCCGATCGTCTACTGCTCGGGCCGCGACGGTTGGGCCACGCTCGACCTCGACGAGGCCGAGGCGCTCGTCGCCGCCGGCGGAAGCGGAGGCGGCAAGGATCTCACCGAACTGGTGCAGGTGCTGCTCGACAGCATTCCGACGCCCACCTACCACGACGGCGCCCCGCTGCAGGCGTGGGTCACCAACCTCGACGCTTCGCCGTATCTCGGCCGCCTCGCCCTGCTGCGCGTGTTCGAAGGCACGATCCGCAAGGGTCAGAGCGTCGCCTGGTGCAAGCGTGACGGCACGATCAGCCGGGCGAAGATCGCCGAGCTGTTCCTCACCGAGCACCTCACCCGGGTCTCGGTCGACCAGGCCCGCCAGGGTGATCTCGTCGCCGTCGCCGGCATCGAGGACATCTACATCGGCGAGACGCTGGCCGATCCCGACGATCCCCGTCCGCTGCCCGTCATCACCGTCGACGAGCCGGCGCTGGCGATGACGATCGGCATCAACACGTCGCCGCTCGCCGGCCGCGAGGGTTCCAAGCTCACCGCCCGCCTCGTGAAGAACCGGCTCGACCAGGAGCTCGTCGGCAACGTCAGCATCCGCGTCAACCCGACCGATCGACCCGATGCCTGGGAGGTCCAGGCTCGTGGCGAGCTGCAGCTGGCGATCCTCGTCGAGCAGATGCGCCGCGAGGGTTTCGAGCTCAACATCGGCAAGCCGGTCGTGCTCACCAAGGAGATCGACGGCAAGCTCCACGAGCCGGTCGAGCGCGTCACGATCGACGTACCCGAGGAGTTCCTCGGCGCGGTCACGCAGCTGCTCGCCGTCCGCAAGGCGCGGATGCAGAACATGGCCGGCTCCGGTTGGGTGCGCCTCGACTACCTCGTGCCGGCCCGAGGCCTGATCGGCTTCCGTACCGAGTTCCTCACCGAGACCCGTGGCACCGGCGTCATCAGCCACACGTTCGAGGGCTACGAGCCGTGGGCCGGCGAGATCCGCGCCCGCCAGTCGGGCGTGCTCGTCGCCGATCGCAGCGGCCCCACCACCACCTACGCGATGACCAACCTGCAGGACCGGTCGTCGATGATGGTCGGCCCGGGCACCGAGGTGTACTGCGGCATGATCGTCGGCGAGAACTCCCGCGCCGGGGACATGGACGTGAACATCTGCAAGGAGAAGAAGCTCACGAACATGCGGGCCTCTTCCTCCGACACCACGGTCACGCTGACGCCGCACCGGCAGCTGTCGCTCGAAGGTGCGCTCGAGTTCATCGCCGACGACGAGTGCGTCGAGGTGACCCCGAAGAGCATCCGCCTCCGCAAGGCCGACCTCGACCCGAGCAACCGCGCCCGCGAAGCCAAGCGCCGCTCCCTCGCCAGCTGACCTGTCGCGCCGGGGTCAGGCACAACGCAACAGGTTGCTCGACGTGTTCGCGAACCTGTCGCGTTGTGCCTGACCCCGCGCAACAGGTCACGGCCCGGTGATGGTGGCGTGGTCGGGTTCGTGGAGGTCGATCGCGATGTTGTCCTGCTCGTGGACGCCGGTCGCGCCCCAGGCGAGTAGCCCGACGCGACATCGTTCCCAGTAGTTGCCGCTCACCTGGCAGCCGGCGGCGCCTCGCTGCAGCACGCAGCCGCTGTCACCGTCGAACACGGCGTTCCCGTCGACCAACGCCTGCGACCCACCGTCGACGTCGACCGCCCGCGTCGTGCGCGACACCCGGTTGCCGTGGATGTGGGCACGCTCGGTCGCTTCGAGGCGAACCCCCCACCACCGGCTCGTGATCGTGCACCCGCGCACGATCGTGGCCACGGTGCCGCGGGCCCGGACGGCACACCGATGACCGGAGACGGTGCACGAGTCGATCTCGTGGTCGTCGCCCCCGATCAGATCGATGGCCTCCTCGTCGGCGCCGGTGCCGATCAATTCGCAGCGCGACACGGTGAGGTGATGGCAGTCGGTCGCGCTGATGCGCCCCGCGCCGGTCGCCCGGATCACGACGCCATCGGCCCGCGCCGCCACCTCGCCTTCGATCGTGCATCCCAGCACGGTGGCGAACGGCCCGACGATCTCCACCGCCACCTCCGGTCGCGTCCCGGCCGCGTCACCGACGATCACACGAACGTGCTCGAGCCGGGCATTGCGGTCGAGCCGGAGCGGTTCCCCATTGGGCACGCCGATGGTCGTCCGGCCCGCACCGAGACCCCGCAGCACGACACCGGGAGGCACCGTGACCGGGCCGAGATAGTGCGCGTCGCCGAGCTGCACGATGTCGCCCGCGACCGCATCGTCGAGCAGCGGCTGCAGCGGGAGCAGCGGCTGGGTCGTCGGCTCGAACAGCGTGTCCGGCGCATCGACGTCCACGAGTTCGATCCGGTACGTCCTGATGGCTGCGATCGGGGAGGCATCGGTGTCGTCGGCGACCGGTCGTCGATCCGGGTCGATCTGCAGGCCGTGCTCGTCGTGCCGAAACGTGACGGGGACATCCTCCGCCGCCGGGTGGACGGCAGTGACCGAGACCACGCGATGGGCCGTGCGGTCGATGGCACCGAACACGCGCCCCCCGCGCAGATCGACCGCGTGCAGCACACCGTCGAGGACGAGATATCGGACGTCGCTGTTGCCCCACGTCGTCCAGGGCACGGCCCGGTCGAGGAGATCGCGGTGCTCCCGTATCCAACCTCCCGCCTCGCGCAGCGATCGGGCGGCGTGGGTGGGAACCTCGCCGGCCGACGTCGGGCCGACGCACAGCAGGAGGCGACCGCCCTTGGCGACGACCTCGGTCAGCAGGTCGACGACGTCGAACCCGGTCAGTTGGTGCTCGGGTCGTTCGGCCCGGTTGTGCCCGAGGCTGAGGCCGATACCCCGTCGCAGCTCCCAGGCTTCGGATCGACCGTTCGCGTCGGTTTGGTCGTCGTCATCCGCACCCGGGTCGAGGACCACCCGTTCGGTGCCGAATGTCGCCGCGAGGTCGGCGCGCTGACGCTCGGCGGTGGCGATGCCGACCTCGTCGGTCGGAGGGTCGCGACCGGCGACGTCGAGCGAGAATCGGGTGGTGAATCGGAGGTTGGTTTCGTCGCACGCCGAGGCGAACTCGGTCAGCACGTCACGTCCGGGACCACGACGAACCGTCGTGCGATCGGTGTCGGGCGCGTCCCACCAGCACCAGCCGTCGGGGTCACGGGATTGGACCTCGAGGTACGTCATCCCGGCCTCGACCGCCAGCCGCGCCCACTCCTCCGCATCGAAGTGTTCGAACGTGAGCAGATCGACGAAGTCGTCGAAGCGGTCGACGTGTCCCCACCGATCGCGGTGGTGGGCGAGCACTTCCACGAGTCCGTCCGAACCGTCCTCGCCCAGGTACTGGCGGTAGCGGTGGGCGTCGTAGCCGATCGGCGCCCACGCCGGAACGGCGGCGACACTGTTCTGGACCACGAGCCCGAACCGTTGCTCGCTCCACCGCGTCGGGGCGTTCATCTGGGTCGAGTCTCGCGCGTCCGGTCCGGCGGCGAGCACCCGATCGAAGCGATTTCGCGGCCATACTGCGGTCGTGGCTGATCCGACCGCACAGCTCGACGACCGCGCGCCGGTCGACGTCGACGATGGCTTGCGCCGCAAGCTCGACCGGCTCGACGATGAACTCAACCGCCTGGAGCGGGTCGTCGTCGCCTTCAGCGGCGGTGCCGACTCGGCCTTCCTGGCGGCGTCGGCCACACGCGTCGCTCGGCCGTGAGCGCGTCCACGCCGTGACGGCCGTGTCACCGTCGCTGGCCGGCGACGAGGAAGCCGATTGTCGCGAGCTCGCCGTCGAGTGGGATCTCCGCTGGACGCCGGTCACGACGTCGGAGATGGAACGCGCGGCCTACCGCGTCAACGACACCGACCGCTGCTTCCACTGCAAGGCCGAGCTGATGGACGTCGTGGCGCCGATCGCCCGCGCCGAGCGAGCGGTGGTCGTGCTCGGGGTGAACACCGACGATCTCGGCGACCATCGACCCGGGCAGAAGGCGGCGCAGGAAGCGGGCGCCGAGTTCCCGCTCGTCGCGGCCGGGTTCGACAAGGCCGACGTACGACGCGGCATCGCGTCATTTCGGTCTGCGCACGTGGGACAAGCCGGCGGCGGCGTGCCTGGCGAGCCGCATCCCGTACGGCACGGCGGTGACCGTCGGGCTCCTCGGTCGCATCGACCGGGCCGAGGCGGCGCTGCACCGCCTGGGTCTGCGTCAGGTTCGGGTCCGTCACTACGGCGACACGGCGCGACTGGAAGTCGAACTGGCCGACATCCCCACGGTGCTCGGCCAGCGCGAGGCGGTCGTGGCCGCCGTGCGATCCGCCGGCTACCGGTACGTCACGCTCGACCTCGAGGGGTTCCGGAGCGGCAACCTCAACGACTGACCCACCGGCTGCCGAGCAGTACGGTGGAAGGTCTGCCACGACTGTTCCGTGATCGGGTTCACGCCGGGCAGGCCCTCGCCGACCTGCTGCGCGATGAACGTCACCAGAGCCGGCGGCCCGACGCCGTCGTGCTGGCGCTCCCGCGCGGTGGCGTCCCGGTGGCCGCCGAGGTTGCCCGAGCGCTCGACGTCGAACTCGACGTGATCGTCGTGCGCAAGATCGGCGTTCCCGGCCACGAAGAACTGGCGATGGGGGCGATCGCGTCCGGCGAGGTCGAGGTCCGGAACGAGTCGCTGATCGCCGGGCTCGGGATCAGCGATCAGCAGTTCGAGGCGGCACGCCGACGCGCCCAGGACGAACTGGACGGGCGCGAGAGGAGACTCGGCCGGTTGGGGATCCCGCCGTCGGTGCGCGGCCGCGCCGTGATCGTGATCGACGACGGCGTCGCCACGGGGGCGACGATGCAGGCCGCCGTCGCGGCGCTCCGTCAACTCGACCCGCGCACGATCACCGTTGCGCTCCCTGTCGCTCCGCCCGACACCGCGGTCGAACTCGAGCGCATCGCCGATCGCGTGGTGTGCGTGCACCAGCCCGACCCGTTCGGGGCCGTCGGCTCCTCGTACGACGACTTCACCCAGACGTCCGACGACGAGGTTCGCCGGCTGCTGGAACAGGCCCGCGACCGCATGTCGCGCGGCGGCGGGTGACGCCACCGAAGACGGCAGGTCGGCCCGATTGATGCCCGCCTGCGCCGCCCACGTAACGTCGCCGCGATGAAGCTCTCGATGAACATCAACTACTCGGGCGACTTCCACGCCGACGTGCAGAAGGTCGTGGATCTGGAGAAGGCCGGCCTCGACGTCGTGTGGGTGCCCGAGGCGTACAGCTTCGACGCCGTGTCGCAGATGGGGTATCTGGCGGCCAAGACCGACACGATCGAGATCGGGTCGGGCATCCTCAACGTGTTCTCCCGTACCGCCACCTGTATGGCCCAGACCGCGGCCGGCCTCGACTTCGTGTCGAACGGCCGGTTCATCCTCGGCCTCGGCGCGTCCGGCCCGCAGGTGATCGAGGGCTTCCACGGCGTGCCGTACGAGAAGCCGATGCCGCGCATCCGCGACTACATCAACGTCTGTCGCATGACGTGGAAGCGCGAGAAGGTCGTCTACGACGGCCCGACCGTCAAGGTGCCGCTCCCCGAGGGTGAGGGCACGGGGCTGGGCAAGCCGTTGAAGATCATCAACCACCCGGTGCGCGAGCACATCCCGATCTTCTGGGCGAGCCTGATGGGTCAGTCGGTCAAGAACACCGCCCAGCACGCCGACGGCTGGCTGCCGATCTTCTTCGACCCGGAGAAGTTCCACACCGTGTGGGGCGACGATCTCAAGGCCGGCCAGGCCGAGCGCGATCCGGAACTCGGCCCGCTGCAGATCTCCGCCGGCGGCATGGTCGCGATCGGTGACGAGCTCACCGGCGACGCCCAGAAGCGCATCCTCGACTTCGCCCGCCCGAGCCTCGCGCTGTACGTCGGTGGCATGGGTGCGCGTGACCAGAACTTCTACAACACGATCTGCCAGAAGTACGGCTACGTCGACGAGGCGATCGAGGTCCAGGACCTCTACCTGTCCGGGAAGAAGGACGAAGCCGCGGCTGCCGTCCCCGGGGAGATGGTCGAGAAGACGAACCTCGTCGGACCGGTCGGCTACATCAAGGAACGCCTTGCCGCCTACAAGGAGGCCGGCGTCACGCACCTGTCGGTCAACCCCGTCGGCGCCGACTCGGTCAAGACGATCGAGAAGCTGCGCGACCTGCTCTAGACCATGCCGCGCAGCCACCAGAGGCTGAGCGACCAGGCGATCGAGAGCAGGAGGAACGCGGCGAGCGCCCAGGCCCACGTGAGTTCCTTGACGATCTGGATCTCCTCGCCGAGCGTCTCGCCGAGCGAGTTCTGGATCGAGGAGTAGGCGTCGGCGAGTTCGTCGCCGGTCTGGGCCACGTACGATTCGCCGCCGGTCGTCTCGGCCACCATCTCGAGGTCGGCGGGGCGCACCGGCACGTCGACGGTCTGGCCGCTCACCGGGTCGACGATCGTGCCGCTGTCGGTGCCGAAGGCGATCGTGTACACGGGGATGCCGGCGTCGGCGGCCTCCTGCGCGCCTTCCGAGGTGAGCCGGCCCACCGTCGTCTCACCGTCGCTGAGCAGCACCATCACGCCGGGCGCGACGTCGGAATTGGGGTCGGCGGAGTTCACGAGCAGCTTGGTACCGGCGGCCAGCGCGTCGCCGATCGCCGTCGATTCGGCGAGTTCGAGGTTGTCGATGCCGTCGCTCCATCGCGCTGCGATCGAGCGTCGGGTCGACGTCGACGTTCACCTGACCGGAGAACGAGATCAGCCCGACCTCGACGCCGGGATCGACCGCGTCGACGAAGTCGCGGGCCGCCTCCTGCGCCGCCGCGAAGCGGGTCGGATCGACGTCGTTGGCCTCCATCGACAGCGAGACGTCGAACAACACGAGGATGCGGCCATCGGCCTTCGTCTGCTCGGTGGAACGCTCGACGGGTCGGGCGATGGCGACCACCGCGACCGTCAGGCCGAGCAACTGGATGCCGGCCACGACGTGTCGCCGCCAGCGCGGCCGCTTCGGCGCGACCCGATCGAGCAGGTCGACCTGGGTGAATCGAACCGTGGTGGTCCGGCGCCAGCGCAGGACCACGAAGTACAGCACGGCGAGTGCCGCCGGGACGATGAGCAGCCACAGGCGGCCGGGGGCGAGGAAGTCGGTGCTCATCGCTTGATCACTCCACCGCGGACGGCCTGCGTGCGGCGATGTTGGGTGTGGGCGACGATGGCCGCGAGCCAGTCGCTGTCGGTGCTCAACTCGATCATGTCGGCACCCGCGCGTCCGAGCGCATCGTCACGTTCCGTTCGAGCAGCCGCCGCCGCGTCGCGGAACCGCTCCTGCACCGCCCGCGGTGACGCGCACCTCGCGCACGTCGCCCGTCGCGGGGTCGGACACGTCGACGAGACCGATCGGCGGGATGTCGAACTCGCGGGGATCGTTGACCGTGATCGCCAGGAGGTCGTGGCGGAGCGAGAGCCGACCGAGCGGGACGCTCCAGCCCTCGGACAGGAAATCGGAGATCACCGCGACGAAGCCACGCCGTTTCGCGAGCGCCCCGACCCGGTCGAGCGCGTGGGCGAGATCGGCCCGACCCTGCCCGGTCACGTCCGGGGGAGAGGCGAGCGTCGACAGGACGGCCCGCACCTGATTCGATCCGTTGCGGGGCGGGACCACGTGGATGCTCGGCCCGGCCACCAGCACCGCGCCGAGGCGGTTCTGGTTGCGTGCGGTGAGGAAGCCGACCGCCGCGGCAGCCGCCATGGCGACCTGCGACTTCTCGTTCGGCACCGTGCCGAACCGCATCGTCGCCGACGCGTCGACGACGAGCCACGCCGTCAGGTCGCGGTCGGCGATCTGCTCACGGACGTAGGTCTCGTTCGTGCGCGCCGACACGTTCCAGTCGATCCGGCGCACGTCGTCGCCGGGCTGATACAGCCGCGACTCGCCGGGCTCGCTGCCGTGACCAGGGGTGATGCCCTGGTGGTTGCCGTGCAGGACGCCGTCGAGGCGCCCGTTGATCGTGAGCTCGAGCGTGCGCAGCAGTTCGGCAACGGCCTCGGTCGGCGGGCCGGATGCCCACGCCGTACTCGGCCGGTCGGCTGTCTCGGCCGGCGGGCGGGCTTTCCAGGCGTCGTTCGCCGTCTTGGCTTTGGCCGGAGCGACGCTCGACGGCGGGAGGCTGTGCATGTTCAGCTCCCGCTGACGGCACCGTTGGGCTTCGGCGACACCCACGCGGCGGGCACCGTGGAGAGCATCCGCTGGATCACGTGGTCGGTCGTGATGTCACGGGCGAGCGCGTCGTAGGTCAGCAGCAGGCGGTGGCGGAGGATCTCGGGGGCGAGGTCGAACACGTCCTGTGGTGTGGCGTAGGTGCGGCCGCGCAGCATGGCGATGGCGCGGGCCCCGCGGACCAGGTTGAGCGACGCGCGAGGGCTCGCCCCGAGGCCGATCACCGAGCTGAGGTCGCCGAGCCCGAACTTGTCGGGCGTGCGGGTGCACTGCACCAGGTCGACGGCGTACTGGCTCACCGAGCGATCGACGAACACGCGGTCGGCCTGAGCCTGCAGGGCGCTCAGTTGGTCGAGGGTGATCACCTGATCGGCGAGCGGCGCCTCGATGCTCATGCGATCGATGATCATCATCTCCTCGTCCGGCGTCGGATAGTCGAGGGTGATCTTCATCATGAAGCGGTCACGCTGGGCGTCGGGGAGCTGGTACACGCCCTCCGACTCGATCGGGTTCTGCGTGGCGACCACGAAGAACGGCTTGGGCACCTGATGGGTCACGCCGCCGATCGTCACCTGCTGTTCGGCCATCACTTCGAGCAGTGCCGACTGGACCTTCGCCGGGGCCCGGTTGATCTCGTCGGTGAGCAGGAAGTTGACGAACACCGGACCCAACTCGACGTCGAACGTCTCGCTGCTGGCGCGGTAGATGCGGGTGCCGACGATGTCGGACGGCAGGAGGTCGGGCGTGAACTGGATCCGGGCGAACGATCCGCCGACCACGTCGGCCAGCGTCTCGGCGGCCATCGTCTTGGCGAGGCCGGGTACCGATTCGAGCAGGCAGTGGCCGCGGCAGAGCACGCCGACGAGGAGTCGTTCGAGGAGGCGGGTCTGGCCGACGATCACCTTGCGGAGTTCGAAGAAGATCTTCTCGAACGTTTCGGCGGTGCCCGGGTCGTCCATCATCGCCGGAGGAGCAGATTCGGTGTTCATGAGCACGCGACCGTACTTGCGCATCGTTCCGACCGGTCGCGCGTCGGGGTGAATTCACGACGCACCCTTACCTGCCGCGCTGCCTGCGTCCCGTACGGCCCGTAGCCTGGACGCATGGCCGATGTCCCCGCCGATCGCGACGATCGCGACGAGGGCGACGATTGGCGGCCCGATGACGACGACGGCCTGTCGCCGGCCGATCGCGCGATCGCCAAGCGACTCTCGATGATCGAGGCCGGACGCCGCAAGGGCGGGGTGTTCGGGGCGGCGGCCGCCGGGCGCGATGATCGGGCTGCGCGACGTCTACGAAGGGCCGCCGAAGGACGACACGATCGTCCAGATCGTCGAGAGCCCCGGCGAACCGGGCGACATCGACACCGACGGCATCGAGGTGTCGGTCGGCGGCGTCGACGTGTGGGCGCCACCGCCGGCCCGCCGGGACGACGCCGACGCTCAGGCCGACTGAAACGCGCCGGGCTGACGCAACATCCGCCGGTGCCACCGGCTGGGC
Source organism: Ilumatobacteraceae bacterium (assembly GCA_963752815.1). GTDB lineage: Bacteria > Actinomycetota > Acidimicrobiia > Acidimicrobiales > Ilumatobacteraceae > Sva-07. The sequence continues at coordinate 499,489 of CAVVZI010000021.1, forward strand.
GTCAGCAGGATCGCTCGCGGTTCGTCCTCGAACATCCATCGTGCGAAGTTCCGGCGACCCCAGTCACCGCTCGACGCCACGACCCGCAGCGCGCCGCGTGCACCCCACGACGTCGACAGGACGCGGCCGAGCAGCGCCGACATGCGATGGTCGGCGATCAGGTGGTGGGCGACGGCTCGCTCGTACCCGGCGCAGGCGACGTCGGGCTGCCCGGCGCCGGCGCGCAGGATCGATTCGGCGGCGAGCCGGCCGGTGAGCAGCGCCTGCCCGATCCCCTCGCCGGTCATCACGTCGGTCGCCGCGGCGGCGTCACCGACGAACAGCGTGCGCCCGCAGGTGAGCGCGATGTTGTCGATGCGGGCCGGGATCGGCCAGGCGGTGTGGCGATCCTCGAGTTCGACGCTGGTCGCCGAGCGCCTCGCGAACGTGGGGCCGCTGGAGCAGTTCCTCCCACAGGCCCTTCATCGACTGGATCCGGCGTTCACCGTCGCGCAGCACCCCGAAGCCGATGTTGGCCCGACCGTTCGGGAGCGGGAACGACCAGGCGTAGCCGGGTGTGAGGTCGGGCTCGAACCACACGTACAGCTGCTCGGCGGCCGGCCCCGTGACGTTCCGTGCGTACTGCCGGAAGCCGTGCCACTCGCCGAGGTACCCCGGTTCGCCTGCTCCGAGCGCCTTGCGGGTCGGGCTCCACATGCCGTCCGCGGCGACGACGTACCGCGTGTCGATCGTCAGCCCGGCGGCGCGCACCGTGACCGCGTCGGTGCCGTTGGTGAGCCCGTCGAAGGCGACGCCGTCGCGGACGTCGGCGCCGGCTTTCCTGGCGAGTTCGACGAGCGCGTCGTCGAGCTGCAGGCGCGGAGCGACGGCGGCGTACTTCCCGTCGGTCGGCAGCGGCACCACGACCTCACGGCCCGACGGTGAGCGCAGCGCGGCGCGGTCGACGTCGTACCAGTCGGTGACCGCCGCCTGGTCGAACCCCAGATGGTCGAGTTCGCGCAGGGCGAGCGTGGTCAGCCCGTCGCCGCAGCACTTGTCGCGCGGGAACGTCGCCTTGTCGAGCACGACCACCGATCGCCCGGCTCGTGCGAGCGTGATCGCGGCGGCCGTACCCGCCGGGCCGGCACCGATCACCACCACGTCGGCACTGACGGCGCAGGGTGGATCGGCAACGGCGCTGCTCACGGCCGACAGGCTACGGCCCGCCCCTGCCGACCCCGCCGACGACTCCCGCGCGCCCATGGTCGGGTATTTCGTGTCGTCGGGTAATTCGTGCAGGGCGTGGGTGCTCCAAATACCCGACACCCGGGCGCGGTCGCGATTCAGTCGAGGTGCCGTCAGTCGAGGTGCCGTCAGTCGAGGTGATAGTCGCGGCGGGTGGCGGTGGCGTAGGGGCCGGTGCGCGTGCGGTGCAGACGCGTGGCGTTCACCCGTGCCCGCCACGCCGGCAGCAGCACGTAGGCCTGGTCGCCCGGGCAGGCCGTGGCGCTGGTGTCGCGGTGGCCGGAGATCGTCGACGTGGTGATCTCGGCGCCCGCTCGGTACTTGTTCGACCCGCGGGAGGTGAAGGTCACCGTGGCGTTCGGGTCGCTGTCGATGCGGTAGCGGTCGGCGAGGAAGAGCAGCAGGCGGGCGAGCGAATCCTGCGCGGCGAGCGTCGGCGGCTGGTCGACGAAGTTGCCGATCAGGCAGACCAACTGGGCGAACCCCTGGTTGCCCCCGGTGGCGTCGGCGACGACCGGGCCGGCGAGCGATCCGGCACGACCTTCCCACACCGAGCCGTCCGGCCCGACGAAGAAGTGGTAGCAGACGTCGGGCCAGCCCTTGTCGGGACCGGTCTGGAACGCGTACGTCTGGCGGATCACCGCTCGTGGGTCGGGCACGACGTTCGTCGACGCGGTGTGGTGCACGAGCAGGAACCGGACGTCCTCCGGACCCATCGGATGCTTCGGCGGGAGGTCGGCGCCCCAGTCGTCGCGCGGGTGGATGTCGAGACCGGTGGCCACGGTGATCGGCGCCGTCGCGAGGTCAGGGGCCGGCGGGGCTACGGCGTCGTCACCCGGGGTCGGCGATCCGAGTGCGGCCGCTGCGGCGCTCCGCGGGCCGCTCGCCAGCGCGATCGCGGCGAGGGTCGCGGCACCCGCGATCACCGTCCGCCGGGTCGGGCGCTGCGTCGGGTGGGAGTCGCACACCGGCGTGACTCTACGATGCGGAGGCCGCCGGCGAGCGCCGTCGGATTCATCGATCAACAGCGTGCCGACACCCGACGTGGCGAGCACCGGAACACACGAGGGGAACGGAGACACCATGGCTGGACTGGTCGAAGGACGCGTCGCGATCGTCACGGGCGCAGGGCGTGGCATCGGTCGGGAGCACGCACTCAGCCTCGCCAGGCACGGCGCCAAGGTCGTGGTGAACGATCTCGGCGCCACCGTCGACGGGTCCGGTGGCGACGCCTCCCCGGCGCACGACGTGGTCGAGGAGATCAAGGGCATGGGCGGCGAGGCGATCGCCAACGGCGACAACGTGGCCGACTGGGAAGGCGCGCAGCGATTGATCAACACCGCGATCGAGACGTTCGGCGACCTCCATGCGTTGGTCAACAACGCCGGGATCCTGCGCGACCGGGTGCTGGCCAACATGACCGAACAGGAGTGGGACGCCGTCATCAACGTCCACCTCAAGGGCACGTTCGCCCCGTCGCGTTGGGCCGTCGCGTACTGGCGCGAACAGGCGAAGGCCGGCAAGACGGTCAGCGGCCGCATCGTCAACACCACGTCGGTGTCGGGCATCTACGGCAACGCCGGCCAGGCGAACTACGGCGCGGCGAAGGCCGGCATCGCGTCGTTCACCAACATCGTCGCCCTCGAGGTGGCGCGCTACGGAGTCACGGTCAACGCGGTCGGACCGGTCGCCCTCACCCGGATGACCGAAGGGTTGGGCCCGGCGCCGGAGTCCGACGAAGCGCGCGAGGCCCGGGCGCCGCACTGGATCGCGCCGATCGTCACCTGGTTGTGCTCCGAGGAGGCGGCCGGGGTGACCGGCCGCGTGTTCGAAGCGTCGGGGCAGACGTTGGCCGTGGCCGAGGGCTGGGTGCGCGGTCCGTCGACCACCCCGGTCGACGACCCCACCACGCTCGGCCCGATCGTCGCCGACCTGCTCGCCAAGGCCCGTGGCGAACTCGGGCATGGACGGCCGCACCGGCTCCTGGCCCCAGACCACCCTCACGCCCTGACCACCTCGTTCTCGTGAACTTCTTGCGTACCCGCGTGCGCAAGAAGTTCACGAGAACGGCTCCACCGCCCGCATCACATCATCGCCAGACCCATCCACCGGAGGAATCCCATGCCATTGAACCCAGACGCCGTCGGCTCGAAGAGCGAGCCGGTCGAGACGAGTTGGACCTCGAAGGACGCGCTGCTCTACGCCGTCGGCATCGGTGCCGGCCGCGACGAGCTGGCGTTCACCACCGAGAACACGAACGGCGTCGACCAGCTCGTGTTCCCGACGTTCCCCGTCGTGATCGGTTGGGGCCGGGGCTCGGCGATGGGCAACATCGGCACGTTCAACCCGGCCCTGCTCGTGCACGGCCAGCAGTCGGTCACGCTGCATCGCCCGATCCCCGTCTCCGGCACGGCCTCGATCACGAGCGAGGTCACCGGCATCTACGACAAGGGCACGGCCGCTGTCGTGGTGACGTCGGCCGAAGCCGTCATGGACGGCGAACCGCTGTACACGAACACCATGTCGGCCTTCATCCGCGGTGAAGGCGGATGGGGCGGCGACCGCGGTCCGTCCGGCCCGAAGAACGTCCCACCCGAGCGCGATCCCGATCACGTCGTCACCTACCAGACGTCGCCCGACCAGGCGTTCGTGTACCGCCTCTCCGGCGACCGCAACCCGCTGCACACCGACCCGTCGTTCGCCGCGATGGGCGGCTTCGACCGGCCGATCCTGCACGGTCTGTGCAGCTATGGCTTCACCGGCCGGGCGTTGCTGCACTCGCTGTGCGGCAGCGATCCGGCGAACTTCCACCACATCGAGGCCCGCTTCGCCGCACCGGTGATGCCCGGCGACGCGCTCACGATCCGCATGTGGACGATCGGCGACGGCGAATCGGTGTTCACGACGAGCGCCGTCGACCCCGCCGACCCGTCGACCGACCGCGTCGTGATCGACCAGGGCCTCCTCCGCCACACCTGACCGGCCGACCGCCCCACCCGAAATTTGTTGCGATCGGCCCGCCAAGCGGGCTCGATCCAACAAGTTTCGGGTGGGTTTCGGGACGGCGCGTGCGGTCAGGTCAGTGGGCGCAGCTGGCGACGAGGTGGGCGACGGCGTCGGGGAGGGCGACGTCGACGCGCTCGCCGGAGCGGCGGTCCTTGACCTCGATCGTCGGGTTGCTCTCGTCGGTGATGCCGCGGCCGACGACGACGATCGTCGGGATGCCGATCAGCTCGGCGTCCTTGAACCGCACGCCGGGTGACACACCGGCACGGTCGTCGAGGAGCACCGCCAGGCCCGCCGCTTCGAGATCGGCCGACAGCGTCTCGGCGGCGCCGAGCTGCGGGCCACCGTCCTTGCCCGCCACCACCACGTGCACGTCGGCGGGGGAGATCTCGCGCGGCCAGCACAGGCCGATGTCGTCGAGCGTCGATTCGGCGATCGCCGCCACACAGCGGGACACACCCACCCCGTAGGAGCCCATCGTGGGTGTGACGGGACGGCCCTGATCGTTCTGCACCGTGAGTTCCAGGGCCTCGGCGTACTTGCGGCCGAGCTGGAAGATGTGGCCGATCTCGACGCCGCGGGCGATCTCGACGGTCGATCCGCACGACGGGCACACGTCGCCGTCGCGGATCTCGGCCGCCTCGATCGTGCCGTCGGGCGTGAAGTCGCGGCCGGCAACGAGGCCGATCACGTGGCGGCCCGACGTGTCGGCCCCGGTGATCCACGACGTACCTGCGACGACGCGCGGGTCGACGAGGTAGCGGATCCCGGACGATTGCGTCAGCCCGAGTGCACCGGGCCCGATGTACCCCTTGGCCAGGACCGGATGGGCAGCGAAGCTCTCGTCGGTGAACGGCTCGACCTCGGCCGGTGCGACCTGCGCCTCGAGCCGCTTGAGGTCGACGTCGCGATCGCCGGGCAGTCCGATCGCCAATGGAACCGCCGTCCCGTCGGGCTGGCGGAGCAGCACGATGACGTTCTTCAACGTGTCGGCGGCGGTCCACTCACGCTCCGGGTGGCGCAGCTCGGGCTCGGCGTTGACGTGCGCGACCAGTGTGGCGATGGTCGGCGTGTTCGGGGTGTCGTGGACGACGGCGGGCGGCAGACCGTCGAGCGGGATCGGGTCGGGCACCGGCGTGACGAACGCCTCGACATTCGCGGCGTAGCCACACGACCCGCAGCTCACGAACGTGTCCTCGCCGATCTCGAGCGGGGCGAGGAACTCCTCCGACGCCGATCCGCCCATCGCGCCCGACATCGCCGACACGATCACGAACGGCAGACCGAGTCGCTCGAACAGCCGGATGTACGCCTCGCGGTGCTCCTGGTACGAACGGTCGAGCCCGGCGTCGTCGATGTCGAAGCTGTAGGAGTCCTTCATCACGAACTCGCGACCGCGCAGCAGGCCCGCCCGGGGGCGCGCCTCGTCGCGGAACTTCGTCTGGATCTGATAGAGGTGCAGCGGGAAGTCCTTGTACGAGCTGTACAGGTCCTTCACGAGCAGGGTGAACATCTCCTCGTGCGTCGGCGCCAGGAGGAAGTCGTTGCCCCGTCGATCCTTCAGCCGGAACAGGTTGTCGCCGTACTCGGTCCACCGGTTCGTCAGATCGTACGGTTCGCGGGGCAGGAGTGCCGGGAAATGGACCTCCTGGAAGCCGGCGCGATCCATCTCCTCGCGCACGACCCGCTCGACGTTGCGCAACACCTTCCACCCGAGCGGGAGCCACGAGAAGCCACCGGGAGCGGCCCGCCGGATGTAACCCGCCCGCACCAGCAGCCGGTGGCTCGCCACCTCCGCATCGGCGGGGTCGTCCCGCAGGGTCCGCAGGAACAGGGTCGACATGCGCAGCACGGCCGGAACTGTAACGATCGAGTGCCGCCGAGCGGCCGGTCACCCTGGTCTGAATGGGCCGAAATCGAGCTATGATCAAGGTTCCGTTTGGTTCGGAACCGAAAGGCGTGGGGCCCGTCCCCACGCCTTGTTTGTTGAAATCGGCCGGTTTTCGAAAGAAGCCGGCCAGCAGAGAATGACAGCTGAGAGTGACCACGAGAGAGCGAGAGGAGGCAGTCGGATGAGCGCAGCGACCGAAATCGATCGGATCCAGGCAATCGTCGGTCCGATCGCCTCCGATCTGCGCCTCGACGTGTACGACATCGAGCGTCGCGGCGGGACGATCCGCATCACGCTCGACTCTGCCCCGGGGTCGGAGACGGGCATCAATCTCGACGAGATCGCGCTCGCCACCCGGCTGATCTCACGCCAACTCGACGAGGACGACCCGATCCCCGGGCACTACACGCTCGAGGTCACGAGCCCCGGCCTCGAACGCCAGCTCCGCACCCCGGCGCACTTCCAGCGTGAGGTCGGCAAGTCCGTCACCATTCGCCTGTCCGATCCCTCCGCCGACCCTCGTCGGCTCGACGGTGCGCTCGTCGCGGCCGACGATCGCACCGCCACACTGCTCCTCGCTTCGGGCGAGGAGCGCGTCGTCGACATCACGTCGATCGACAAGGCCCGCACCGTGTTCGCGTGGGGGCCCAAGGAGAAGCCGCGCACCCGCAAGGCGACCGCCAAGAAGGAGACGCAACCGTCATGAGCAACCTCGACATGAGCGAAGCGATCGGCCTGCTCGCGCAGGAAAAGGGAATCTCCGAAGACGCCCTGCTGCACGTGCTCGTCGACGCCCTCGCGTCGGCCTACAAGCGTCGCCCCGACGCGGCCGACGAGGTGGTCGTCGAGGTCAACCCCGAGACCATGGACTTCGCGTTCATCGCCTACGACGTCGACGAGGACGGCAACTGGGTCAACGAGCGTGACGACACCCCGAAGAAGGAAGAGCTCGGCCGCATCGCCGCCCAGACGTTCCGTCAGGTGATGAGCCAGCGCATCCGCGAGGTCGAGTCCGAGCGCAAGTTCGAGGAGTACGCCAACCGCGAAGGCGACATCGTCACCGGCATCATCCAGCGCACCGACTCGCGCTACACGTTGCTCGACCTCGGGCGGGCCGAGGCGCTGCTGCCGCAGGCCGAGCAGGTGCCGTTCGAGCGTCCGGCCCAGGGCGACCGCCAGAAGGCGTACATCGTCGAGGTCCGCCGCACGCCGAAGGGCCCGCAGATCGTCGTGTCGCGCACCCACCCCGGCCTCATCAAGCGGCTCTTCGAGCTCGAGGTGCCCGAGATCGCCGACGGCATCGTCGAGATCAAGGCCTGCGCCCGGGAACCCGGCCACCGCACGAAGATCGCCGTCTGGTCGAACGACCACAACGTCGATCCGGTCGGTGCCTGCGTCGGCGCCCGCGGTGGCCGTGTGCGCATGGTCGTCAACGAACTGCGTGGCGAGAAGATCGACATCGTGCCGTTCAGCGAGGACCTCGCCGACTTCGTGGCCAAGGCGTTGTCGCCGGCCAAGGTCAGCCAGGTCATCATCTCCGAGGACGGCACCCAGGCCGACGTGATCGTGCCCGATCACCAGCTCAGCCTGGCCATCGGCCGTGAGGGCCAGAACGCCCGCCTGTCCGCCCGCCTCACCGGCGTGCGCGTCGACATCCGCTCCGAGACGCAGCTCGCCGAGGGCATTCCCTCGGGCGGCCGTGATGCCGAGGTCGAGTACGCCGACGGCGAGTGGATCGCCAACGCCGAGACCGGTGAGATGGAGTGGCATGCGGCCGATGGTTCGGTCGTGAGCGAGTCGGCGTGGCAGGCCCAGACCGAGGAGCCGGCAGCCGACGCGGTGGCCGACGATGCCGGGTCGACCGGCGACGCGGCCGACTCGACGGGCGATGCCGCGGCCTCGACGGGTGACGAACTGCTCGCCGATGCCGAGGTCCTGACCGACAGCGAGAACGACACGGCGTCCGCGGTCGACGAGATCGCTGCCCAGGAGGGCGACGATGCCGGCGAAGCGGCTGCCGAACCGGCCGACGCGGAATCGACCAGCGAGGATGACGACGCCTGATCGCCGCGACCCCCGCGCCCCGGTTCGCAGCTGCATCGGCTGCCGAACGCGACGATCGAGCGATGAGCTCGTTCGCGTCACCCGCGCCGCGGGTCGGATCGACGTCGACGGGGCGAGCAACGGACGCGGCGCCTGGCTCTGTCGTGGCAGCGACGGGGCGAGCGCGGTCGAACTGGCTTGTCTCGACGCGGCAGTGCGGCGCGGTGCGTTCGCCAAGGCGTGGCGCACCCGTATCGGGCCCGACGACGAACAGGCGATACGAGCAGAACTTGGTGGCGAACGCCGTTGAGGCGACCACCCGATGCGCCACCGGGACACCCGGTGATTCGCGCATCGACGAGGGAATGACGACAGTGAAAGGTTGAATCGGAAACGTGGCAGCTAAGAAGATCAGGATCCATGAGCTCGCGAAGGAGCTCGGGATGACGAATGCAGAGGTCCTCAACCTCTGTTCGACGCTCGGCGTTGCCGCGAAGGGTCCCTCGTCGTCGCTCGCCGAGGCGTACGCCGACATGGTGACGAGACGGGCCCAGCGCGACGGTTTGACGCGCCCCGAGCAGCCCGAAGAGCACAAGCCCGAGAAGAAGGTCGCCAAGAAGGCCGTCGCCAAGGACGCACCTGCCGCCAAGGAGGCTCCCGCCACACCGGCGGCGACCCAGCCGGCCGAGTCCGCGCCGACGGAGTCCGTGCCGACCGAGTCCGCGCCTGTCGAGTCCGCGCCTGCCGTCACGGCTGCAGCGAGTGAACCGGCCACGGTCGAACCGGCAGCGTCGGCGCCCGCGGTCGCCGACACCCCCGCGCCGGCGACGCCTGCCGAACCCGTCGCTGCCCCTGCCGAACCGGCAACGCCGGCAGCCCCGGCGGCGAGTGCCCCGGCGCCGGCGCCGGTCAGTTCGCCTGCACCGGTTGCCGACACGACGCCGCCTCAGGTTGCCGCGCCCACTGCACCGGCCCCGCCGGCCGCGGCTCCCGCCCCGGTCGAGGTGCCCGCCGCTGCGGCTGCCCCTGCTGTCGTCGCGCCGACACCAGCACCCACCCCGGCACCCACCCCGGTGACGAGCGAGGTCACGGCCCCGGCCGCCGCCGCGCCCGCGCCGATCGACACACCGGCACCTGTCCATGCCGAGCACGCCGACGATTCGTCGTCGCGCGTCATCTCCAGCGCCCGCCCGAGTGCGGGTGGGCGGCCGCCTGAGGCGCCCCCGGCCACGGCGATCACCGAGATGCGCACCCGACCCGAACCGACCGCCGCGCCCACCCCGGCAGCGCGCCCGGTCTCGCCGAGCGGCAAGGCCATTCCGCCGCCGCCCGGGCGTCCCCTCTCGCCGAGCGGTCGGCCGATCCCGCCGCCGCCCGGTTCCGCCCGTCCCACGTCGCGCACCAACGCTCCCGGCGGCGCTCGTCCCGGTGGCGCTCGTCCCGGTGGCTTCACCCCGCGTCCGGCGGGAGGCCCTGGTGGCCGACCCGGCGGCCCAGGTGGTCCCGGCGGTCCCGGTGGCGGAGGCCGTCCCGGTGGGCCCGGTGGCGGCCCCGGTGGTGGTGGCGCCCGCCCGAGCGGGCAGCGTCGCCCGCCGCGTCGTACCGGCCGTCGCCGTCGTCGTCGCGACCAGGACGAGCTGCAGCCGCAGTTCACCACCTACACGAGCTCCGACGCGCCGGTCCCCACGGGCACGGTCATCATCGAGCGTGGTGTGTCGGCCCAGGAGTTCGCTCCCAAGCTGAACCGCACGTCCGCCGACGTCGTCCGGTTCCTGCTCAACAACGGCGAGATGGTCACGGCGACGATGACGCTCGCCGACGAGCAGATGGAGCTCTTCGCCCTCGAGGTGGGCGCGGAGATCCTCCTCGTCGAGCCCGGCCAGCAGGAGGAGGTCGAACTGCAGAAGTTGTTCGACGACTCCGACGACGACGAGGGCCAGGAGCCGCGTCCGCCGGTGATCACCGTCATGGGTCACGTCGACCACGGCAAGACCACGCTGCTCGACAACATCCGCGGGGCGCACGTCGTCGACGGGGAAGCCGGTGGCATCACCCAGCACATCGGTGCCTACACGGTGCAGAACGAGAACGGTTCGGTCACGTTCCTCGACACCCCGGGTCACGCCGCGTTCACGCAGATGCGGGCCCGCGGCGCCGAGGCGACCGACATCGTCGTGCTGATGGTCGCTGCCGACGACGGGATCATGCCCCAGACGATCGAGGCGATCAACCACGCACGGGCCGCTGACGTGCCGATCGTCGTGGCGGTCAACAAGATCGACAAGGCCAACGCCGATCCGCAGCGCGTGCTCACCCAGCTCGCCGAGTACGAACTCGTGCCCGAATCGTGGGGCGGCGACACGATCGTCGTCGAGATGTCGGCCCTCCAGGGCATCGGCGTCGACGACCTGATCGAGCAGTTGCAGGTCGTCGCCGAACTCGAGGACCTCACCGCCAACCCGACCGGTCGGGCGAAGGGCATCGTCATCGAGGCCCAGCTCGACAAGGGCCGAGGCCCGGTCGCCACCGTGCTCGTCGACAAGGGCGAACTGAAGGTCGGCGACCCGATCGTGGCCGGTGCCGCGTGGGGCAAGGTCCGGGCGATGATCAACGACAAGGGCGAGCAGGTCAAGTCGGCCGGCCCGTCGACACCCGTCCAGGTGCTCGGCCTGTCAACGGTCCCCGAGGCCGGCGACGAGTTCCGTGCCGCGCCCGACGAGAAGATCGCCCGCACCGTGGGCGAGGCTCGCGAGGAGCGGCTCAAGGCTCGCCATCTCCGCGAGGACGCCCGCGTCAAGACCGGTACGAAGCTCGAGGATCTGTTCAGCCAGATCCAGTCGGGCGAGAAGGCGGCGCTCAACCTCATCCTGAAGGCCGACGTGCAAGGGTCGCTCGAAGCGGTGACCGAGTCGCTGCGCCGGCTGGAGCGTGACGAGGTCGACATCAGCTTCGTGCACCGTGCGGTCGGCGGCATCACGGAGAACGACATCACGCTCGGCGAGGCGACGAACGCCACGATCATCGGCTTCAACGTGCGTCCTGACGGCAAGGCCCGCAAGCTGGCCGAACAGCAGAACGTCGAGATCCGCACCTACGAGATCATCTACAAGCTGCTCGAGGACATCGAACAGGCCGTGATCGGCATGCTCGAGCCCGAGTACGAAGAGCACGTCACCGGCGAAGCCGAGGTTCGTGAGATCTTCCGGGTCCCGAAGATCGGTGCGATCGCCGGCTGTCTCGTGCGTTCCGGCGTCATCACCCGCGGGTCGAAGGTCCGCTTCCTCCGCGATGGGACGATCATCTGGAAGGGCGAGATCACCTCGCTCAAGCGGTTCAAGGACGATGCCCGCGAGGTCCGTGAGGGCTTCGAATGCGGTATCGGCCTGTCCGACTTCCAGGATCTCAAGCCCGGTGACTTGATCGAGACGTTCGAAGACGTCGAGATCGCTCGTACCTGAGCTGATCTGACCAGCGCGCTTTGGCGCGAACCTCCAGCGTGACCGGGTTGTCGCGCGCTGCCACGTGATTGCCACGCGGCAGCGGCGCAACCCCAACCCATCGGGTCGATCGTGATCAGTGCCAACACGGCACATCGATCCGACCCGAAGGGACACGCCATGCACACCACCCAGAACACGCTCACCAACGAGACCCTCAACAACGACACGGTCACCAACGACACGGTCAGCAAGCCGATCGAGCGTCCTGCTGCGACCGACCCACCGTCGGAGAAGCCACCCCGGCGTCACTGGGTCGGTTGGGTCTTCGTCGCCGCCGCACTCGTCGCCGTCGCCGGTCTGACCATGGCGCTCGTCGGCGGGTCCGACTCGAGCGAACCTCGGGCTCCGATCGGCGACGCGAAGGATCATCCGGGCTTTGGCCAGGTGACCCCCGTCGTGGCCGAATCCGTCGGCGACGCAAAGGACAATCCGGCGTATGGCCAGGTGACGCCGATCGAACCTCGCACCCGCGACGACATCCTGCGCGACCTGGTCGCACGCGGGGTCGTCCCCGCGGCCACCCTCGATGACGGAACGCTGATCACCGGTCCAGCACTCGCACCTCGCACACGCGACGACATCGTGCGCGACCTGGTCGCTCGCGGGGTCGTCCCCGCCGCCACCCTCGACGACGGAAGCCAGATCACGAGCCGATCGCTCGAACCCTGATCGATCGCAGGGTCTCGCCGCCTTTGCCACGCGATTGCCACGCCCCACGTGCAACGTGGCGATCGATCGACAAGTAGGTTCTGCAACCACCGGGGGGCACCGTGATCGAGTTTCGGGCATTGGGTCCGCTCGCCGTCGTTATCGACGGGGCGGAGGCGACGATCGGCGGGCCGCGCCAGCGCCGGCTGCTGGCAATGCTCCTCGTCCACCACGGCGATGTCGTGTCCGTCGACCGGTTGGCCGATGCGGTGTTCGAGGGCGAACCGACCGAGGCCGCGCGGACCACGATGCGCAGCTACATCGCCCGCATCCGCAAGGTGATCGCCAGCGGTGCCCCCGACGTCGAGCTCGTCACGAGAGCACCTGGGTACGGCCTCATGGGGCCTCGAGCGGGAGTCGACGTGCACCGCTTCGAGACCCTGCTGGACGAGGGGCGTCGGCAGCTCGGTGCCGGCGACGCCGCGCTCGCCGGGGTGACGCTTCGCCAGGCGCTCGATGTGTGGCGAGGCGATGCGTATGCGGAATTCGCCCACGAGGAGTGGGTGCTGCCCGAAGCACAGCGCCTCGAGGAACTCCGGGTGATCGCCGTCGAACGGCTCGTCGATGCCGAGCTCGCCTGCGGTCGCTCCGCCGAGTCGATCGCACGTCTCGAGACACTCGTGGCGGAGCATCCGCTGCGGGAGGGCTTCCGCAGCCAACTGATGCTCGCCCTGTACCGGTCGGGCCGGCAGGTCGACGCCCTGCGCGCCTATCGCGACTACCGCACGACGCTCGCCGATGAGATCGGGCTCGATCCGTCACCGGCGCTGGCCGACCTGGAGCGTCGCATCCTGGGCCACGATCCCGGCCTCGAACCGACCGAAGCCGCTGGTGAACCGCTTCGTGGGTACCGGCTCGGGCGCCGGCACGGAGTCGGCCCCAACGGGACGATGCACGAGGCCCGCCTCACCGGCAGCGATCAGGCGATGGTCATCAGCGTGCTCGACGACGCACGCGTCGACGAGCCCGGGTTCGTGCAGTCGTTCGAAGCCAACGCGCAGCGCATCGCGTCGCTCACCCATCCGGCGGTGGTCGGAATCCACGACTACTGGCGCCAGCCGGGCACCGCGTTCGTCGTGACGCGCTGTGCCGGCGTCGAGACATGGCGGGCGCGGATCGAGCGTTCGGCCATCGTCCGTGACGACCTCGACCGCCTCGTGCTGCGCATCGGCGGGGCGCTGGCCGACGCGGCGGCCCGGGGCGTCCAGCACGGCTGGGTCAACCTCGACAACATCGTCGTCGACGAGCGCGGTCAGCTGTTCCTCACGAACTTCGTCGTCAGTCCGACGACGCGTGGTCACGACGCCGCCGACTTCGCCTCGGTCCTCCGACGCGACCGTCGATCGCTGCGATCCCCGACTCCCCGGTCATGTGGAGCGCTCGCTCGAGTCGGTGCTCGACGCGCCGGGCGACTCGATCGAATGCTTCGTAGACGCCGTCACGACTGCGCTGGCGACCCAGCCGGCGCCGATGGATGTACGCGTCAACCCGTTCAAGGGCCTCCGCGCCTTCGACGAGACGGACGCCGGTGACTTCCACGGCCGCGACGAACTCGTCGGCCAACTGTGCGCGCGAATCGCGACGGTCGGCACCGCAAGGCTGACGCTCGTCGTCGGCGGGTCCGGCAGCGGGAAGTCGAGCGTCGTGCGCGCCGGCCTCGTTCCCGCGGTTCGCGACGGCAAGGTGGGACCAGGATGGTTCGTCACCACGATGCTGCCCGGTGCGTCCCCGTTCAAGGAACTCGCCGAAGCTCTTCGACGGGTCGCCGTCAACGACATCGTCGACCTGGCCACGAACCTGCAAAACGGGTCGACGACCGTGGCCGACGCGGCGGCGGCAGCCGTTCCGGCGGACGGCTCGGTGCTCCTCGTCATCGACCAGTTCGAGGAGCTCTTCACGTTGACGTCGATCGCGGAGCAGGCGGCGTTTCTCGACGCGATCGCGACCGCGGTCACGGACCCCGCCGGCCGGATCCACGTCGTGGCCACGCTGCGCGCCGACTTCTACGATCGGCCGCTCGCCGTCCAACGATTCGGGGCACTGGTCGGTGATGCGACGGTGGCGGTCCCGCCGATGTCGCCCGCCGAACTCGAGGCGGCGATCGTGCGGCCGGTCGAGGCGCTCGGAGCGATCGCCGAGCCGGCGCTCGTCGCCGAGCTGGTGGCGACGGTCGTCAACCAACCGGCCGCGCTGCCGTCGTTGCAGTTCACGCTGTACGAGCTTGCCGAATGTCGCCCCGATCGATCGTTGACGATGGACGACTACCGACAACTCGGAGGCATGGACCAGGCCATCGCCTCCCGCGCCGATCTGCTCTACCAGGGCAGCCGATGCGGACGGCCGAGGGGCGGTTCGCCGTGTCTTCGAACAGCTCGTCGTGGTCGACGTCGACAGTGAACCCACCGGTCGCCGCTCGTCGCGCGCCGACCTCGGAGATTCGGGTGGGGCGGCGCAGGTTGTCGTCGACGAGTGGTCGGCGGCCCGTCTCCTCACCCTCGACCACGATCCGCGTACCCGGGTGCCGACGGTGCAGGTCGCCCACGAGGCCCTGCTGCGGACGTGGCCTCGTCTGCGGCAGTGGATCACCGAGGATCGAGACACGATCGCCGAGCGCCATCACGTGCGAGAAGCGGCCGCTGAATGGCAGCGCATGGATCGCGACGAAGCCGGCCTCTATCGGGGCGTGCGCCTCGATGCCGCGCTCGCCGCCCTCGACGACTCACCGATGCCGCCGTTGGAAACGGAATTCCTCGACGCCAGCCGAGCGTTCCGCGCCCGCGAGGAACTCGAGGCGCAGGAACGCATCGATCGCCAGGCCCGAGCGAACCGCCGATTGCGCGCCCAGCTCGCGGCGATCGCCGTGGCGCTCGTGGTGGCGCTGATCGTCGGGTTCGTCGCGCTCGATCAGCGCGGCCAGGCGCAAGCGCAGCGCGACGCGGCCGACGCCGCACGACGTGACGCGACCGCCCGCGAGCTGGCGGCCGCCGCGGACGCCAACATCGACATCGATCCCGAGCGATCGATGCTGCTCGGGCTCCGCGCGGTCGACACCACCAAGAGCGTCGACGGGACCGTCCTGCCCGTGGCGCTCGATGCGCTCCACCGGGCGGTCAGCGAGACTCGCCTGCTCGCCACGGCGCCCGACACCGGCGGACGGCTCGCCTGGGACCCGGCCGGTGACACCTTCGTCACGGAAGGGCCGGAGGAATCGGGGATCGTCGACATCCGCAGCGCCACGACCGGTGAGTCGGTCCGGTCGTGGCGTGGTGACGACGTCGACATCAACGACGTCGCGTACTCCGCCGACGGAACGATGTTGGCCGTCGCCGGTGACGACGGCGTGCTCAAAGTGTTCGATCCGTCGGACGGCTCGCTCATCTCGACGGTCCAGGGGAGCGGGCCGGTGTGGAGCCCGTCGTTCAGCGCCGACGGGACGCGATTGCTCGCACAATGGATCCAGGAGGAGAAGGTCCGGACGGTCGATCCGGCCACGGGTGAGACGCTCGCCGAGGCCGACGATGTCTTCTTCAGGATGGACATCAGCCCCGACGGCCGCCGCGTGATCGCCGGCACGTTCGACGAGCCCTACGCGGCAATCTTCGACACCGGATCGGCCGAACCGGCCGTCGTGCCGACCGAGTCCGTGAAGTCGAGCGACTGGTCATGGAGCCACAGCGGCACGATGGTCGCCGGGGGAGGCGACGACGGCGTGGTCCGGATCCTCGATGCGCAGACCGGCGAGCTGCTCGCATCCGCGTCGGGGCACGGTGGGCCGATCCTGTCGATCGACTGGTCGTTCGACGACGGCCGGCTCGCCACGGGAAGCGCAGACGGCACCGCAAAAGTGTGGCGTTTCGACGGTTCGACGCTGTCGGAGGAGTTCCGCCTGAGTGCCGACGATCTGGCCGCCGGTGTGGCCGGCGTCTCGTTCTCGCCCGATGGCAACCGCCTCGCCGTGGGCGACGTCGGGGTGGCGTCGACCAAGATCTTCGACGTCTCCGAACTCGGGGGAGGCGAGTTGTTCAACCTCGAGGCCGCACCGTCGACAGGAGGGGCGATCACGGCCGACCAGGTCGTGACGGTCGGGAGCGACGGGTTCGTCCGGACGACCGATCTGGCGACCGGCCGTGAACTCCGGCGCCTGGAGGAGCCGGAGGTGGGCGGCTTCAGGGGCCTCGCCGCGGTCGATCCGTCCGGGACGCGGATCGCGGTGCAGCCGTTCGACGGCTCGTCGCAGGAGGACGCTGACGAGGTGGAGATCCGCGATCTCGCCGACGGTGGACTCCGCGCCCGGCTCGATGTCTCCGACGGCGCGGTGATCAGTGCCATGGCGTGGAGCCCGGACGGTTCGCGCGTGGTCCTTGCGCAGGAGCCTGACGCGTCGGACGGCGCGCAGATCGTCGTCCACGACGCCGAGACCGGAGCACGGTTGTCGACCCTGGCTCTCCCTGCCCTCTGGGTCGATTCGGTCGCGGTCGCGCCGGATGGGACGCGGGTCGCCTTCGCGCAGTCGAATCGGCCGCGTAGCGACCCGACGCGCGACGTGGTGAAGATCTGGGACTGGGAGCGCAACGACGTCGTCGCGGAGATCCCGGTCGCCGCGACGCATCTGGCCTTCGACCCGGACGGTACCCACGTCGCCCTGACGAGGACGAACGACGGACGCGCCGAGGTCGTCGAAACGGACACGGGAGCGATCGTCGCCACGCTGTCGGGCTCGACGAGCCCGCTCAACGCGGTGACATTCACCGCCGATGGCGCCTCGGTGGTGACCGGTGGTCAGGACGGAACGGTACGGCTCTGGGATTCGCGGACCGGAGACGAGCAACTGCTCCTCGATGCCGAGCACGCCGTGTTGACGGTCGGCGTCGATCCGTCCGGCACGAGACTGCTCTCCCTCGATGATTCGGGCCTGGCGCGGGTGTGGGCGCTCGATCCGGACGAACTCGTCTCGATCGCCCAGTCGAAGCTCACCCGCGCGCTGACGGATGCCGAATGCGAGCGGTACATCAGTGACGGTGACTGCGCGGAACCGGACGCTTCCTGACGCTGTCTCATGCCCAGCGGGAACGCCGTTAGCGTGGAGGGATGGCCGCCGACCTCGATTTCTTCTTCGACCCCGTGTGCCCGTGGGCCTGGATCACGTCGAGGTGGGTGACCAACGTCGCCGAGCAGCGTGACTACGAGGTCGACTGGCGCTTCATCTCGCTCTGGATCGTCAACGAGGACGTCGACAAGGAGTGGTACACGCCGGAATACCGGCAGGGCCACTATCGGGGGCATCAGGGCCTGCGGATCGCCGACGCCATCCGTGCCGGCGGCGGTGGATCCGAGGAGGTCGGTCGCTGGTACACGACGCTCGGGACGGCGCTGCACGTCGAGTCACGTCGGGACGACGCTGCCGCCGACATCGATGTGTTCCTGCGTGAACTGCTCGATGCGAACGGGTTCGACAAGGCCCTCGCCGAGGCCGCCGACGACGATTCGCACGACGACTACATCCGCGCCGACACCGAGTTGGCGCTGAGCCGCACGGGTCGCGATGTGGGTACCCCGATCCTGACGTTCCACCCGGGCGCCGAGAAGGAGGCCAGCTTCTTCGGGCCGGTGATCTCGAAGGCCCCGACCGGCGAGGAGGCCTTGACCTTGTGGGACGCGGTCGAGACGCTCGCCACGATGTCGGGCATGGCCGAGTTGAAGCGGTCGAACCGGGCCGCGCCCGACTTCACCTGAGCACGACGACGCCAGCAAGCAGCAAGCAGCGGGTAGGCGAAGGGAGACGATCATGGCCGGACGACAGGGCAGTGGCGGCAAGGGTGGATCGCGTTCGAGCGCACCCAAATATCCCCGGGGTGCACGGGTCGGGGCCACCTTGCGCGAGATCATCGCCGACGAACTCGTGCGGATCGACGACGAGCGGCTGTTGTTGGTGTCGATCACCAGCATCGACGTCGACCCCGAGCTGAACCGGGCATTCGTGTACTTCGACTCCCTCGAGGGCGAGGAGGGCGACGAGGCGATCGTCGAAGCGCTCGGCGAGCATCGCGTCAGGCTGCAGTCGTCGATCGCCCGCCAGATCCGGGCGAAGAAGACCCCGATCCTCGACTTCCGGCCCGATCTCGTCATCCGCTCGGCCGAACGGATCGACGAGATCCTGCGCAGCGACCGCGACCGGATCGACCGGGCGGGCGCCGAATCCGCACCGGACACGGGCGACTGAGTCGCGGCCGATGGCGAGGCGGAAGCCGGCGACGACGCACGGCCTCGCCATCGTCGACAAGCCGATCGGGGTGACGAGCCACGACGTCGTCGGCATGTTGCGGCGGCGGTTCGGTGAGCGCCAGGTCGGCCACGCCGGCACGCTCGATCCGGATGCCACGGGCGTGCTCGTGGTCGCCGTCGGCATGGCCACACGACTCCTGCGGTTCGTCGAGAAGACGCAGAAGGAGTACGTCGGCGAGGTCGTGCTGGGCGTGGAGACCAACACCCTCGACGCGGCGGGCGAGGTGACCGCGACCTACGACATGTCGACGGTGACCCTCGACCAGGCGCGTGCCGCCGCCGCCGAACACCTCACCGGGCCGATCCTGCAGATCCCGCCGATGGTGTCGGCGATCCGCGTCGACGGCAAGCGCCTCCACGAGTTGGCCCGCGAGGGCATCGAGATCGAGCGCGAGCCGCGGCCCGTGGTGGTCGACCGGTTCGACATCTCGGCGACCGACGATCCGCTGGTGCTGCACATCGAGGTCGAGTGTTCGGCCGGCACCTACATCCGCTCGCTGGCGGCCGACCTCGGCACGCTGCTCGGAGGTGGGGCCCACCTGCGGGGGCTGCGGCGGACGCGGGTCGGTTCGTTCACGATCGCCGAAGCGGCCGGACCCGATGACTGTGAACTCCTGCCCGTCGCCGCGGCGGTGCGATCGCTCGCCTCGGTCATCGTCGACGACGCAACCGGTGCGCTCATCGGCAACGGACGCGTCCTGCCCGCGTGGGACGGGCGCGGGCCCGTGGGCCGTCTTCGGGTGACGGCAGCCGCCTGATCGCGGTGTACGAGCGCTTCGGTGAGCAGGAGGCCAAACCGGCCGTGGTGCTGCCGCCGACGGATGGCGCCGCTGTCGACCGTGGTCGGTAGCCTTCCGGGCGTGCAGACGGTCACCGATCTCGCCGAACGCCCGTGGCCCGGCCAGCGCGCCGTGATCACCATCGGCGCGTACGACGGCGTCCACATCGGCCATCGTGCGGTCATCGAACACGTCCGCGAGCGGGCCGCCCAACTCGGCGCGTTGTCGACGGTGGTCACGTTCGATCGCCATCCGGCATCCGTCGTTCGTCCCGAGTCGGCACCGAGGCTGCTGACGAGCAACGAACAGAAGATGGAGTTGCTCGAGTCGACGGGAATCGATGCCGTGGTCGTCGTTCCGTTCGATGCCCACCAGGCCGACGAGTCGCCGGAGGACTTCGTCGAGCGCGTCCTCGTGGGCTGCCTCGACACGCAGGTGATCGTGGTGGGTGACGATTTCCATTTCGGTCGTCACCGCGACGGCAACGTCGTGCTGTTGCGCAAGTTGGGCGCCGAGCACGATTTCGAGGTGGAACCGCTCCCTCTGATCGAGCGGGTGGACGGGGTGGAGGAACCGGTCAGCAGCACGGCGATCCGCCGGGCCCTCGCCGGCGGCGACATCACCCGGGCGAACGAGATGCTCGGCCGGCCGTTCGAGGCGTGCGGGCCCGTCGTCACCGGCGACCAGCGCGGCCGCCTGCTCGGGTTCCCGACCGCCAACGTCGAGGTGTCGAACGCCATGTCGGTGCCCGCCGATGGCGTGTACGCCGGTTGGTACGAACGGCCGAACGGTGACGTGCACCCGTGCGCCATCAACCTCGGCCGGCGACCGACGTTCTACGAGCACGCCGATTCGTCGCTGCTCGAGGCGCACCTGCTCGATTTCGACAGCGACCTCTACGGCGAACACGCCCGCGTGCGCTTCGCCCACTTCCTGCGCAGCGAGCGCAAGTTCGACGGCGTCGACGCGCTGATCGCCCAGCTCGCCCACGACGTCGACCACGCCCGCTCCCTCCTCGCCGTCTGAGCCCGCGCCCCCGACTGTCGACCGACCGGCACCCAACCCTCGGCCGGGGCCCCTCAAATCCTCGTTTGCGTCAAAATTTCGGAGACCCGTCTCTCCAAAATCCCGACGCAAACGCTGATTGTGGGGAGAAAGGCCGGAGTTGGTCGTAGCATTGCGGGGTCCGTCTGGGCTGGTCGCCGATCGAGGCGACGGGCGCGGGCGTGATGCAGGGACCGGAACCGGTCGCTGCGACCTCCGAGCGTGGATTTCCACGCCACCAACTGGAAGGCAGATCACCGATGCCGAACAAGGCCGTCACGATCGAGAAGAACCGCACCCACGAGACCGACACCGGCTCGCCCGAGGTGCAGATCGCACTCCTCACCGAGCGCATCACCCACCTCACCGAGCATCTCAAGATGCACAAGAAGGACCACCACAGCCGTCGTGGCCTCCTGATGCTCGTCGGCCGTCGCCGTCGCATGCTCGACTACGTCAAGGCGATCGACGTAGAGCGCTACCGCAAGATCATCGCCGACCAAGGCCTCCGCCGCTAACGGCGGGCCAGGCGGTCCGATCGACTGCGTTCCGCAGGCGACTTATTGCCTAAAGGCAACGGCGTCGCTGCGCGCCTTGCCTCGAACGACCGTGACTCGCCGTTCCTGCAGTTTTGAAGAATTGCGGCTCGTCGGCCGTCGCTCCGTCGGGGCCGCTCCTCGGTGGCGCTCGTCCTTGCAGCCGGTTCTGAGCCGGTCGCGGGGGTTCGGGGTTGGTCACGGTATGCTGCTGTGCGAGGTCGGAAGGTCCGATCTCGTGACATGAGCGAACCGCTGTCGGTTGCCGGTTGCTGATTCCGAACTCTCCTGTGCGCACGGGATCGAAGTTCGGGGTCGCCAACTGGGAACCGGCTCCTTCGCTCCACATGACGCACGCAGCAGCCCGACGGGCCGCCGTGCTTGAAAGGAGCCCTCTGTGGCTGATCCCATTGTTGTGTCTGGTCCCGTCTCGGGAACCGAGAAGACACTCACCTTCGAAACGGGCAAGCTTGCCCCGCAGTCGATGGGCGCCGTCGTGGCGTCGATCGGTGGCACGAAGGTCCTGACCACCGCCAACGCCGCCAAGAGCGTGCGTGAAGGCATGGACTTCTTCCCGTTGACGGTCGACGTCGAGGAGCGGTCGTACGCGGCCGGCAAGATCCCCGGCTCGTTCTTCCGGCGTGAAGGCCGTCCGAGCGAGGACGCGATCCTCACCTGCCGCCTGACCGACCGGCCGCTGCGCCCGTCGTTCCCCGACGGCTTCCGCAACGAGACCCAGATCGTCACGACGGTCCTCGGTGCCGACCAGCACAACCCGTTCGACGTCCTGTCGATCAACGCCGCCTCGGCCTCGTTGATGATCTCGGGCATCCCCTTCGAGGGCCCGATCGGCGCCGTCCGCATGGCCTACTCGGTCGAGGGCGAGTGGATCGCCCATCCGACCTACGAAGAGGCCGAAGCCGGCACGTTCGAACTGGTCATCGCCGGGCGTGAGCTCGACAACGGCGACGTCGCCGTGATGATGGTCGAAGCCGGTGGCACCGAGAACGCGTTCTACTACTACGACGACGGTGCCAAGAAGGTCACCGAGGAAGTCCTCGCCGACGGCCTCGAAGCCTGCAAGGTGTGGATCAAGGAGTCGATCGCCCTGCAGCGTCAGCTCGTCGCCTCGGTCATCGCCACCAGCGGCCCGATCGAGCCGATGAAGTGGACCCCGGTCCTCGACTACACGCCCGAGATCTTCGCCGCCGTCGAGAAGGCCGGCAGCGACAAGCTCGCCCCGGTCGTCATCATCCCGGTCAAGTCCGAGCGCAACGCGGCGACCGACGCCGTCACGGCCGAGATCATCGCCGAGCTGTGCGGCACGAAGGAAGAGCCGGGCGAGTTCGCCGGCCAGAACAGCATGGTCAAGGAAGCCGTCCGCTCGCTGAGCAAGAAGCTCGTCCGCAAGCGCGTCGTCGAGCACGGCATCCGCATGGACGGCCGTGGCGTCGCTGATCTCCGTCCGGTGACGGCCGAGGTCGGCGTCCTGCCGACGGCTCACGGTTCGGGCCTGTTCCAGCGTGGCGAGACCCAGGTGATGAACGTCCTGACCCTGGCGATGCCCCGCATGAACCAGATGATCGACTCGCTGTCGCCGTACGACTCGAAGCGCTACCTGCACCACTACAACATGGCCCCGTGGGCCAACGGTGAGACCGGCCGCGTCGGTTCGCCGAAGCGTCGCGAGATCGGCCACGGCGCCCTCGCGGCCCGTGCGGTCCTGCCCGTCATCCCGAACCAGGAAGACTTCGCGTACACGCTGCGCCTCGTCTCCGAGGTCATGTCGTCGAACGGTTCGACGTCGATGGCGTCGGTCTGCTCCTCCAGCCTCTCGCTGATGGACGCCGGTGTCCCGACCAAGGGCCACGTGTCCGGCATCGCCATGGGCCTCATCTACGAGGACGGCAAGTACATCACGCTGACCGACATCCTCGGCTCCGAGGACGCCTTCGGCGACATGGACTTCAAGGTCGCCGGCACGGAGGACGCCATCACGGCCCTCCAGCTCGACACGAAGATCGACGGCATCCCCGCCGACGTCCTCACCGCCGCGCTGGCCCAGGCCCGCACGGCGCGCCTCGAGATCCTCGAGGTCATGAACGCCTGCATCTCGCAGAGCCGTGACGAGGTCGCCGAGACGGCACCGAAGATCACCACGATCTACATCCCGCTCGACAAGGTCGGTGAGGTGATCGGGCCGAAGGGCAAGGTCATCAACACGATCCAGCAGGAGACCGGCGCCGACATCGGAGTCGACGACGATGGCGCCCGCGGCATCGTCACCATCGGCGCCGTCGAGGCGTGGCGGATGGAAGAGGCCAAGGCGGCGATCCTCGCGATCGTCGACCCGCCGAAGGCCGAGCTCGGCAAGGTCTACAACGGCCGCGTCGTGAACATCACCAAGTTCGGTGCGTTCGTCAACATCCTCCCGGGCCGTGACGGCCTCGTCCACATCTCGAAGTTGGGCCGCGGCAAGCGGATCAACGCCGTCGAGGACGTGCTGTCGCTGGGCCAGGAGATCGAGGTCCGTGTCGACGAGATCGACGACAAGGGCAAGGTCAGCCTCGTCCCCGTCGGCGATGCGCCGGCCGAGGGCTCGGAGGGTGGCGACACGAGCGCGACTCGCGAGTCCGCTCCGGCACCTGCCCGCCAGGAGAGCAGCACCGAGCGGTCGAGCGGCAACGGCAGCGAAGTCGCCGCCGGTGGCACCGTCGTCGAGGTCAGCTTCGAAGACAGCTTCGACGCCGAACTCGCCAGCGAACTCGGCGACCTCGGCCCGAAGAGCGAGCGCCCCGTCGAGACCACCGGTGGTGGCCGTGACGGTGGACGTCGCGACGGCGGCCGCCGTCGTCACCGCTGAACGGATCACATGCCGGCCGGGTGAATCGGCCAGACTGAACGAATGAGAATCGGGGTCAACGGAGCCGCCGGACGGATGGGTCGAACCATCTGTGCTGCGGTCGCCGCTGACCCCGACCTCGTTTTCGTCGCCGGCGTCGATCCGGGCGGCGCTGGTGAATCGATCGCCGGGGTCACCGTCGATGAACACCTCCATGCGTTCGCCGACGCGCGGTGTGACGCCGTCGTCGACTTCACCGTGGCGGGCGCGGCACGGAACACGCTGCCGTGGCTCGGCATGCACGGGATCCACGCCGTGGTGGGCACGACCGGGTTCACGGCCGACGACTTCGAGCTGTTCGAGTCGACGTTCGGTGCCGCCGACGGCCCGAACTGTGTGATCGCGCCCAACTTCGCCATCTCCGCGGTGCTGATGATGCGATTCGCCGAGATGGCGGCGCCGTGGTTCGACACCGCCGAGATCATCGAACTCCACCACGACCGCAAGATCGACGCCCCGTCGGGGACTGCGGTGAAGACGGCGGAGCGCATGGCGGCGGCCCGCGACCACGACTTCGACCCCGATCCCACGGAACACGAGGTGTATCCGGGCGCCCGCGGGGGAGCGGCGCCGGGTGGGATCCGTGCGCACTCCGTCCGCATGCGCGGCATGGTGGCGCACCAGGAGGTGATCCTCGGGGCGACCGGCCAGACCTTGACGATCCGCCAGGACAGCTACGACCGCGACAGCTTCATGCCGGGCGTGCTGCTCGCCTGCAAACGCATCGCCACCACCCCGGGTCTCACCCGCTCCCTCGACCCGTTCCTCACCTGACGTTTTACGCACCGTTCATCGGTGTGGATCCGATTTCGTGCGGTTTCGTCGTACCGTTCGTGATCGAAATGTGAGTTTCGGGAGCGGAATGCGAAGATGACCTCACACATCATGGACGACACCGTGAACATGAACGACGGAGCCGGGAGCGTCACCGTGCCGCGCGCCGACCTCCACGTGTCGATGCGGGGCGTCCACAAGGTCTTCCGCCGCCGTCGACAGGTCGTCGAGGCACTGCGGTCGGTCGACCTCGACGTCCGACGAGGCGAATTCGTGAGCCTGCTCGGTCCGTCGGGCTGCGGAAAATCGACGCTGCTCCGTGTGATCGGTGGGCTCGTCGAGCCCGACGGCGGCGTCGTGGAGGTGGCCGGACAGCAGCCCACGATCGCCCGCAAGGCCAAGCAGTACGGTCTCGTTCCCCAGACCCCGGCGTTGATGCCGTGGGCCACCGTCGAGCGCAACGTCCGCTTCCTCTCGTCGCTCGATGCGGGCCGTCGCAGCGACGCGGCGTCGCTGTCCGACCGCGACATCGACGACCTGATCGACACGGTCGGGCTCGCCGGCTTCCGCACGTCCTACCCCCACGAACTCTCCGGCGGTATGCAGCAGCGCGTCTCGCTCGTCCGCGGGTTCGCGCTCGGTGCGCCGATCCTGCTCATGGACGAGCCGTTCGCCGCGCTCGACGAGATCACCCGTGCCGAGATGCGCTACCTGCTGCTCGATCTGTGGCAGCGCACCGGCACGACCGTCGTGTTCGTGACCCACTCGATCACCGAGGCGGTCATCCTGTCCGACCGCGTCGTCGTGATGGCGGCCCGACCGGGCCGGATCGCGGCCGTCGAGCCGATCTCGCTCGGACGGCCCCGGCTCCCCGAGATGGAGGATGCGCCGGAGTTCCACGAGCACGTCCGTGTGCTGCGTGACCATCTGCAGGATCATTCGTGAGCGTCCGCGACGACATCGATCCGGGCGAAGCAGCGGGCGGGATGGCCGATGTGGCTGTGCCCGGCGTCGACATCGACGAGTTGCTGGCGGCCGACGATCGCCGCGCCCGGCAACAGGCGTTCCTGCGCTTCGGTGCGCCGGTGATCGGGGTGGTCGGGTTCCTGCTCGTGTGGCAGATCCTCGTCGCCGTGTTCGACGTACCCCGGTTCGTGCTGCCGGCGCCGTGGGACATCCTGAAACACATCGCCGGCGACCCGGGCTTCTACATCCGCAACGGGCGGGTCACGGTGTGGGAGGCGTCGCTCGGCTTCTTCACGGCACTCGTGCTGGCGCTCGCCGCCGGAACCGTCATGGCGCACTCGCCGTTCGTCGAACGGGCGTCGATGCCACTCGCCGTGCTCATCCAGGTGACGCCGATCATCGCCTACGCACCGGCGATCGTCGTGTGGCTCGGCTTCGGCCTCAAGCCGATCCTCGTGATCACGTCGCTGGTGTGCTTCGTCCCGTTCCTCGTCAACTCGGTCGCCGGGTTCCGATCGGTCGACCCGAACCTGCTCGAACTCGCGCGCTCGGTCGATGCCCGCAAACGCGTCGTGTTCTGGCGGCTCCGGGTCCCGTCGTCGCTGCCGTTCCTCTTCTCCGCAGCTCGGATCGCAGTCGGCCTCGCCCTCGTCGGCGCGGTGCTCGGCGAGTTCTTCGCCGGCAGCACGGCCGGGCTCGGGTACGCCGTGAAGACGGCTCAGGCCCGTCCGATCCAGCTTCTCGACCAGCTGTGGGGCAGCATCTTCGTACTCGGCTTCATCGGCGCCATGGCGACCCTGTTGATCAGCGCGCTCGAACGCGTCGCCCTCCACTGGCACAGCTCGCAACGTCTCTAGCCGCGTCGCCAACCTTCATCCTCCACCTCCACCTCCACCAGCGTGAACACGTCCCGACCAGTCATCCACCGCCCGTCATCCCAGGGGAGCCATCCATGTACAGCACCAACCGCCAACACCCACGTCTGACCGGTCGCCGACGGGCGGCGAGCCTGACGGCCGCCGTCCTGGTCGTCGGCCTCGTCGCCGCATCGTGCGGGAGTGACGACGATGCCAGCGACGCCACCGATGCTGCCGGAAGCGCGGCGCCGGCGGACACCACCGCCGGCACCACAGGCAGCACCGACGCGCCCGCCGGCACGGACACGACCGCCGGCACGGACGCCACCACCGGCACGGATGCGCCCGTCGGCACGGGCAGCGGCGACGAACCGCTGCTCGCCACGGTCGACCCGGAACGGTGCGCCGCCAACCAGGAGGCCGGCACCATCACGTACCTGTCGGGCTTCGACTTCGCGGCTGCGGCGTCGATCATCGACGTCGTCGTGGCCGAGCAGTCGGGATACTTCGACGACCTGTGCCTCGACGTCGAGCTGAAGCCGAGCTTCGCCACGGCCAACTACACACTCGTGGGCAGCGACCAAGCGCAGTTCGCCTCGGCCGGCAACTACACCGAGATCCTCAACTTCTCGGGCGAGGGCGCCGAGTTCGTGGCCTTCATCGACTACGGCAAGACGCCGATCGAGGCGCTGATCACACCGGACGGTGGCGCCACCGAACTGTCCCAGCTCGAAAGGCAAGACCATCGGGGTGAAGGGTGACATCCCACCGTCGATCGTGGCCATGCTGGCCAAGGCCGGCCTCGCTCGTGGCACGGACTACCAGGAGGTGCTGCTCGACGGATTCGACCCGCAGGCGCATCTCGCCACCGGGATCGATGCGCTTCCGGTCTTCAAGTCGAACGAACCGGGTCAGCTCGACGCCGCCGGCGTCAAGTACAACCTGTTCGACCCCGTCGATTCGGACATCCCCGGCACGTTCGGCCTGCTCTACACGTCGAAGGGTTTCTACGACGAGCACCAGACGGCCGCCGAGGACTTCGCCCGCGCATCGTTGAAGGGGATGGAGGATGCGATCGCCGATCCGGAGGCCGCGGTCGACATGTCGGTCGACATGATCGACGCCGCCGGCAACACGAACTTCCTCACCAAGGAGGGCGAGCTGTTCCGCTGGCAGGCCGAACTGGCCGAGGTGCAGAAGGGCACGCCCGAGGGCGAACCGGTCGGACTCATCGACCCCGCGCTGTTCGCCGCCGAGTACGCGGCGTACGTCGCGGCCGGGGTGTGGCCCGACGGTCCTCCCGAGGACACGAGCCCCTTCGTCGCCGACCTGGCCGGCAGCCTCTACGGCGCCGACGGAAAGGTCATCTGGCCCGCCTGACCTGTCGCGTGGGGTCAGGCACAACGCAACAGGTCCGGCCCCGGTCGGCATCGATGAGAGCACAGGTGCAGCGAGGCTTCGGCGGCCCCGAGGTCGTGGCCGTCGAGGACCTCGCCGACCCCGTGCCCGGTCCCGACGAGGTCGTGATCGCGGTGCACGCCTGCGGGCTCAACCGGCTCGATCTGCTGCAACGCGTGGCGCCGCTCGTGCGCGGCTTCTCGTTGCCCCACGTGGCCGGCATGGACGTCGCCGGCGTCGTCGTGGCGCGTGGTTCGGCCCTCGGCGACAGCGGGCCGCGGTTGGGTGATCGGGTGCTCGTCGATCCCGTGAGCACGTGTGGCGTGTGTGAGCGATGCACCGCCGGGTTCGAGCCCTACTGCGAGAACCTCCGGACCGTCGGCTCGACCCGCCACGGCGGCTTCGCCGAGTTCGTGGCCACACCGGCGGCACGATGTCACGCCATCCCCGAGGCGATGTCGTTCGTCGAAGCCGCGTGCCTGCCGGTCGCCTACATGACGGCGTGGCACGCCCTGCTCACGGTCGGGCGCGTGCAACCGGGTGAGGTCGTGCTGGTGAACGCGGCGGGGTCGGGCGTGTCGACCGCGATCGTGCAGTTGGCGGTCGCCGCCGGCGCGACCGTGATCGGAACGGCCGGCGGGGCGGACGAAGGTCGAGCGCGCCCTCGACATCGGGTGCGCCCACGCCATCGATCACTACGCCGGTGACGTTGCCGACGCCGTCCTCGAGTTCACCGGCGGCCGCGGCGTCGACCTGGTGGTCGATCACGTCGGTCCGGCCCTGTTCGAGGCGTCGATCCGATCGCTCGCGTTCGAAGGCCGGATGGTGTTCTGTGGCACGACGACCGGCACCACGGTCGAGGTCGACCTGCCGTCGATCTACCACTGGGGCAGGACGCTGATCGGTGCCGGTGGCTACCGTCCGCCCGAATTCGCCGAGATGCTCGCGGGCGTGACCCGCCACGGGTTGCACCCGATCATCGACTCGGTCCATCCGTTCGCCCAGCTGGCCGACGCCCAGCAGAAGATGGCGGACGGCACGTTCTTCGGCAAGATCGTCGTGACGTTCGACTGAACGTCCGCGCCGCCCGCGCGTCAGATGGCGGCGATGGCGGCGTCGTAGTTCGGTTCGTCGCCGATCTCGCCGACGAGCTCGGTGTACTTGACGGTGCCCTCGGGATCGATGACCACGACGCCACGGGCGAGCACTCCGGCGAGCGGACCGTCGGTCAGCGTCATCCCGTAGTCGTTGCCGAACGACGAACGGAACGTCGATGCCGTCGTCACGTTCTCGATCCCCTCGGCGCCGCAGAAGCGACCCTGCGCGAACGGCAGGTCGGCTGACACACAGACCACCACGGTGTCGTCGAGGTCGGCGGCCCGTTGGTTGAACGTCCGCACGCTGGTGGCGCACGTTGGGGTGTCGATGCTCGGGAAGATGTTGAGCACGATCGTCTTGCCGGAGAAGTCGGCCGGTGTGACGTCGCCGAGTCCCGCACCCGTGAGGGTGAACGCCGGAGCGGCGGCACCGACCTCGGGCAGTTCGCCGGACGTGTGGATGGGATTGCCTCGCAGGGTGACTTCAGCCATGGATGTCGTTGTACCACGCACCGACACGCCTCAGCCGCGACGGAGGTTGCGCACGTTCACCAGCACGACGATGCCGATCGAGATGCCGACGGCCCACCACTGGTACTTCGCGAGCCATTCCAGGATCGTCACCAGCTGGTCCTCGAACGTGCGCGCCATCCACCAGATCAGCAGGAGTCGCCCGGCGATGCCGATCGCCAGCAGGCCCGCCAGCCTGACCGGCCGCGTGCGGTGGACACCGCTGAGCGCGGCCACGATGTTCGAACCCGACGAAGAAGGGGATGATCGCCCACTCCGCCTTGGCGAACCCGCGGTTGAAGGTGTCGATCGATTCCTTGGTGACACCGAGGTACTTCGTGAACCAACCGATCGCGTCGTCGCGATAGGCGCGACCGATCATGTGGCACACCACGAAGGCGGCAGTGATCCTGGCGGTCGCGATCAACACGAAGCTGCCGAGGGGAACGCCGGAGGCGAGCGTCAGCGCGAGATAGCGGTTGCGCGACGACAGGATCAACAACCCGCTGGGGTTGGTGTTGACCCACTTCGCCCACACCCCGTTGGCGATGTTCGTGCAGACGACGAGCAGGACGAACGCCACCAGGGTCAGCGGCGCCCACGATGGTCGGACGTGGGGCGGCTCGTCGAGTTCGAGTTCGGCGGCGTCGCTCACGATCACCTGACGGTATCGGGGGCACCGGCGTGCTGCGCTACCTTCGGGCGCATGCAGGGCCTCATGCAAGACGTTCCACTCGTCATTCCACATCTGTTCGGACGAGCGGAGAAGTTCTTCCCCCACAAGGAGATCGCCACCGCGTCGGGGACCGGGCTGGAGCGCACGAACTACGGCAGCTGGGCCGAGCGGACCCGGCGGCTCGGCGGGGTCCTCGACGACCTCGGCATCTCGGCCGACGGCCGCGTGGCGACGTTCGGGTGGAACACCGCCCGCCACCTCGAGCTGTACTTCGCCGCGCCGTGCACCGGGCGCGTCCTGCACACGCTGAACATCCGACTGTTCCCCGAGCAGCTCACCTACATCGTGAACCACGCCGACGACGAGGTGATCTTCGTCGACCGTTCACTGCTCGGCCTGCTGGCGCCGCTGCTGCCGACGTTCGAGCGGGTCCGCCACCTGGTGATGATGGACGACGGCAAGGGCGACATCCCCGCCGACCTCCACGGCCACGACCTCCTGAACTACGAGGACCTGATCGCCGCCGCGGAGCCGGTCGAGTTCCACGTCGACGACGAAAACCGTGCGGCGAGCATGTGTTACACGAGCGGCACGACGGGCAACCCGAAGGGGGTCGTCTACAGCCATCGCTCGACGTTCCTGCACACGATGGGGGCGATGACCGCCGACAGCCTCGGTGCTCGCGAATCGGACGTGATCCTGCCCGTCGTCCCGATGTTCCACGCCAATGCGTGGGGTCTCGCCCATGCGGCCGTCGCCTCCGGTGCGAGCCTCGTCATGCCCGGCCCCGACCTGTCGGGCCCTGCCATCGCCGACCTGATCGTGAACGAGCGGGTGACGGTGGCCGCCGGGGTGCCGACGATCTGGATGGCCGTGCTGCCGGAGCTGAAGGGTCGCGACACGTCGTCGCTGCGGGCGATCCCGTGCGGCGGATCGGCCGTGCCCCGCTCGTTGTCGGAGGCGTACCGCGAACAGACGGGCCTGGCGATCCTGCAGGCGTGGGGCATGACCGAGACGAGCCCGATCGCATCGGTGTGCCGCCTCGACGCCGACCAGGAGCTCCTCCCCGACGACGAGCAGGCCGACCTGCGGACGCAGGTCGGGCGCATCGTGTTCGGTGTCGACTGCCGCGTCGTCACTCCGGACACGGTCGACGAGGTGCCGTGGGACGGCGAGACGAGCGGCGAACTGCAGTGCCACGGCAACTGGATCGCGGCCGCCTACTACGACGACCCACGATCGGCAGAGAGCTTCACCGCCGACGGTTGGCTGCGGACGGGCGACGTCGCCACGATGGACTCCCGCGGTCGTATCCGCCTGGTCGACCGGACGAAGGATCTGATCAAGTCGGGCGGCGAATGGATCAGCTCGGTCGAACTGGAGAACGAACTGATGGGCCATCCGGAGATCGCTGAGGCCGCGGTCGTGGGTGTCGTCCACCCGAAGTGGGGCGAGGCGCCGCTGGCCTGCGTCGTGCGCACGCCCGGTTCGACGCTGACCGAGGAGGACGTGATCGCCTACCTCGAGGGCAAGGTCGCCAAGTGGCAGCTCCCGAAAGGTGTCGTGTGGATCGACGAGGTGCCGAAGACGAGCGTCGGGAAGTTCTCGAAGAAGACGTTGCGCGACGAGTTCGCCACGCAGTTGATGGACGCCTGATGGCGCGTTCGTTCCGCACGGCGTTCGCGGCCGCCGCGGCCGTCGCCATGACGGCGAGCTTGCTCGCCGCGTGCAATTCCGATGGTCCCGACGGCCCGGACGCGAGCGCCGAGGGGGCGGGAGGGCTGGCACCGGCCGCCCCGCCCACCACCGTGACCGCGGTCCAGCCCAACGGTGTGATCGTCGACGTGGCCGCGCTCGACAACCATTTCCAGCCCGAGTCGATCGAGGTCGCCGTGGGCACCGAGGTGCTGTGGGAGAACCGTGGCCGCAACGAGCACGACGTGCTGCCTGCCGACGCCGGCGAGGAATGGGGTGTCGAGAAGCCCGCGTTCGACCCCGGCGACACCTACGGCCATGTGTTCACCACGCCCGGCACGTTCGCCTATTACTGCTCGATCCATGGCACGGCGAAGGCAGGCATGATCGGAACGGTCGTGGTGCTGCCTGCCGACGGTTGACGCGCGGCATCGTCGGTTGTCCCGGCGCCGCGCCGTCGGTCATACTCGACGCGTGAGCCACCAGCATTCGGTCCTGCTTCGAGTCGGCATCATTGCCGCGGTCGGGGTGTTCACCCTCGCGGCCTGTGGGAGCGACGACACGCCGTCGGCGATCACGGATGTGAACGGCACCGCCGCGACCGGCGGCAGCGGACCCGCCGGCACGGACACGGCCGACAGCACCCCGGCCGCCAACACCCCAGCCGACACCAATGCAGGTGGCAGCAGCCCGGAGGACACCACGGCGGACAGCACCCCGACCCGTGAGCCGACCACGCTCGCGGTTCCCGCCGATTACCCGACGATCACCGAGGCCGTCGACGCGGCCGTCCCGGGTGACCTCATCCTGATCTCGCCGGGCGTCTACAACGAGGCGGTCAACGTCACCACCGACGAGCTGACGATCCGGGGGCTCGACCGCAACGAGGTGATCCTCGACGGTGAGCTCGAACTCGACAACGGCATCCGCGTGCTCGGTGCGAAGGGCGTGGCGATCGAGAACATGACGGCCCGCAACTACACCAACAACGGTTTCTTCTGGACCGGCGTCGACGGGTACCGCGGGTCGTATCTCACGGCCGCGCGCAACGGTGACTACGGCATCTACGCCTACGACTCGACCCACGGCCTGCTCGAACACTCGTACGCCAGCGGCAGCCCCGATGCCGGCTTCTACATCGGTCAGTGCTTCGAGTGCGACGCGGTGATCGACGACGTGATCTCCGAGTACAACGGCCTCGGATACTCGGGTACCACCTCGGGCGGGAACCTGTACATCATCAACAGCCGGTTCAACAACAACCGCGCCGGCATCAACACGAACTCCGCCACGTACGAGCTGTGCTACCCGCAGCGCCAACTGACGGTGGTGGGCAATCTCGTGTACTCGAACAACCAGCCCGACACGCCGGCGATCGACGACGCCATCCTCGCCATGGGCAACGGGATCCTCGTCGAGGGCGGCATCGGCAACGTGATCGAGCGCAACCGCGTGTACGACCACCCCAAGACCGGCATCGGCATCATCCCGTTCGCCGAGTTCGAACCGAACGACACCGAGCCGAGCCCCGACACGTGGGATCAGCCGTGTTCGGAGACGCGCAACAAGCCGCTCGCCGATCCCGAGTCGATCGTGCCGATCTTCTGGACGCCGCAGGACAACTCGGTCGTCGGCAACGTCGTCGAAGCCAGCGGCGTCGCCGACCTGGCGATGTCGGCGGTGGCGACCGACCTGTCGATCATCGACCCCACCGGGCTCGGCAAC
Source organism: Ilumatobacteraceae bacterium (assembly GCA_963752815.1). Lineage (GTDB taxonomy): Bacteria > Actinomycetota > Acidimicrobiia > Acidimicrobiales > Ilumatobacteraceae > Sva-07. The sequence continues at coordinate 533,102 of CAVVZI010000021.1, forward strand.
TGCTTCGCCGGCAACACGTTCACGACGAGCGCACCGGCCGACATCGAGGCGCTGCTGCCGTGTGAGGGCACGGGGAGCGGCGGCGACTACCTGGCGACCGATCTCAACGTGGCGAGCTGGCTCGACGACGTCGCCACGGCGCCGCCCGCGGTCGACTACGCGTCGGCGCCGACGCCCGAACCGCCGGTGCTCGACGGCATGCCCGACGCGGCGACGGCACCGGCGAACCCGGCCGTGAACATGCCGCCGAAGGTCGATCTCGCGGCGATCACGGTGCCCGACAAGCCGGCGAGCTGAATCGAGCACCACGCTCCCGTGCCCTCGCCCCACCCTTGCGATGAGCGAGCCGCCCACCGCTCGGTCCGTTCGCTCATCGCAACGCGACCGATCGGCGGATTGACGGCCGCGGTCGTCGTTGGGGGCCGCGATCATCGCCGGCTGTGGCGGTTCGGCGCCGTCCGACTCGTCTCCGGCCGGACCCGATCCGCAGCACCGCGGGCCGCAGGGCAACGCGGCGCAGTTCATCGTGCGGTGCACGCTCAGCCACGTCGCGTTCGATGATCCGATCGTGTTTCCCGATCAGCCCGGCGAGAGCCATCAGCACTACTTCTTCGGCAACGACGCCGTCGATGCCACGCCCGACTACGACGCGGTCAGCGGGGCGTCCACGAGTTGCGCCCAACGCCTCGACACGGCCTCGTACTGGGCTCCGGCGCTGCTCGACGCCAGCGGCGCGCAGGTCGAACCAGTGGGGATGACCGCCTACTACCGGCCGGGACCTGGTGTCGATCCTGCCGACGTCGTCGCCTATCCGCCTGGGCTGATGCTGATCGGCGGGGACGCGCATGCCGAGCAGGCGCAGTCGACCGATGTCGTCGCCTGGTCGTGCGGAACGTCGGCGGCCCGCGAGGTCGAGCCGCCGACGTGCCCTGCCAACTCGAAGCTGCGGATGCTCGTGACGTTCCCTGCTTGCTGGGACGGCGAACACCTCGTCAGCGACGACGCGGGGCACTCGGCCGATCAGACCCACGCGGTGTACGGCACCGATGGCTGTCCGGCCAGCCATCCGGTCGCGGTCCCCCAGCTGCAGGTGACGATCGACTATCCGCCGGTCGACCCGGAGGGGCTCTCGTTGGCGTCGGGTTCGATCCTCAGCGGACACGCCGACTTCTGGAACGTGTGGGACCAGGACAAGCTGGAGGGCGAGGTCGCCGACTGCCTCAATCGCGACCTCGTCTGCGGTGTCTCCGGCTGATCCGCGAGACTGGCGCCATGGTGTCGCCGCCCGCCCGCCATCTCCTCCGGGCGAAGGATCTGGCCGACGCGCGCTACTTCGAGCCGCTCAGCGTGGTCGACATGGCGCGAGCCGCGGCGCTTGTCGCCTGCGTACTTCAGCCGCGAGTTCCGTCGCACCTTCGGTGAGTCGCCGCACCAGTACCTGCTGACACGGCGACTCGAACGGGCCGCGGCGCTGCTGCGCAACACCGACCGCTCGGTCACGGAGATCTGCGTGGCCGTGGGATTGTCGAGCCTCGGTTCGTTCTCCACGAGCTTCCGACGGCTGTACGGCACCGCGCCGCTCGACTACCGCCGCTCGTTCCCGCCGGCCGCACGATTGATCCGCATCCCTGCCTGTGTGGCCTCCGCCTACGGGCGCCCGGGAAACCGCACGTTTCGAGAAGCACCTCGCGAGCGGGTTCCGTAACGTCGAACGTGCTCGAACACGAACCACGAGGAGGAGCCATGATCACGATTGCCAATGCACAGTTCTGGGTGCACGACCAGGATGAAGCACTCGCGTTCTACACGCGCACGCTCGGTTGGGAGGTGCGCTCCGACGTGACGATGGAGGAATGGAACTTCCGGTGGCTGGTGGTCGGGCCCGTGGGCCAGGACGACATCGGCCTCGTCCTGATGCCGATTCCCGGTCCGCCGATGCTCGACGCCGACGCCAGCGCGCAGCTCGCCGAGCTGGTGGCGAAGGGGGCCGGCGGCACCTTGTTCCTCACGACCGACGACTGCCAGGCCACCTACGACGAGTTGTCGGCCCGCGGTGTCGTGTTCAACGACCCGCCCACGGCGCAGCCGTACGGAGTCGACACGTCGTTCCGTGATCCATCGGGCAACAACGTTCGCCTGACCCAGGTGATGGAGTTCTCCCTCGATCGAGTCTGACGCCCACCCCGCACACCGAACCCCGAAAAATGGAGCAGATGTCGCGCTCAGCGCGACATCTGCTCCATTTTCGGGAGAGATGTTCAGAGGCGGCCGGCGTCGATGACGCGTTGGAGGAATTCGCGGGTGCGGGCTTCGGCCGGGGCACCGAAGATCTGCTCCGGCGGACCGTCTTCCAGGATCCGACCGCGATGCAGGAAGCACACCCGGTCGCTGATCTCGCGGGCGAAGGCCATCTCGTGGGTGGCGAACAGCATCGTCATCCCGCCGGCCTTGAGGTCGCGAACGACGTCGAGCACCTCGCCGATCAGTTCGGGGTCGAGCGCCGAGGTGATCTCGTCGAGCAGCATCACGTCGGGCTGCATGGCGAGCGATCGGGCGATGGCGACGCGCTGCTGCTGCCCGCCCGACAGTTGGTCGGGATAGGCGTCGGCGCGCTCGGCCAGGCCGAGCCGGGTCAACAGCGCCAGTGCGTCGCGCCGTGCCGTCGCCTTGTCGACGCCGAGCACCTTGCGCGGCCCGATCGCGACGTTGTCGGTGACGCTCATGTGGGGGAACAGGTTGTAGCTCTGGAAGATCATCCCGATGCGACGACGGATCGGGTCGGCGTCGATTCCCGGTTCGGCGATGTCGACGCCGTCGAACATGATCGTGCCTTCGTCGATCGGCTCGAGCAGGTTGATGCAGCGCAGCAGCGTCGACTTGCCCGAGCCCGACGCGCCGATGAGCGTGATCACGTTGCCGCGCCCGACCGTCAGGTCGATGCCATCGAGCACGGTGGCCGCGCCGAACGACTTGCGCACGCCGCGTACGTCGAGCAACGGGTCGGGCAACGCGGTGCCGTCGTTCACGAGATCGTCGTGGCGCCGGTGCGCCGACGCTCACGCGCCAGGAGATGGTCGGCGAGCCGGGTGCAGGGGATCGTGATCGCCAGGAAGATGAGCGACGCTGCCACGTACGGCGTGAAGTTGGCGAACTTCGACTTGTCGATGCCGGCCTGGCGCAGGATCTCGACGGGGCCGATCACGCTCACCAGCGCCACGTCCTTCTGCAGGCTGACGAAGCTGTTCATCATCGGCGGCACGATGTTGCGGAACGCCTGAGGCAGCACGACGGTGTTCATCGCCTGGTGGGACGTCATGCCGAGCGACCGAGCGGCGGCGCGCTGGCTCTCGTGCACACCGTCGATCCCGCCCCGGATGATCTCCGCGACGTACGCCGAATACGACAACACGAGCGCCACCGTGCCCCAGATGACCGGATCGGACCAGGTGCGCGAGACGATGCGCAGGCCTGGCACGCCGAACCCGATCAGGAAGATGAGCAGGATCACGGGGATGCCCCGCATCACGTCGGTGTAGACGACCGCGAACGCCTTCACGGGGAACAGGGCGGGGCTGCGGACGCTGCGGGCGAGGGCGACCAGCAGTGACACGATCAGGATCAACGGCGTCGACCACAGCAGGATCTTGACGTCGAGCCAGAACGCCTCGATCAACCGCGGGAACGAGTCGGTGAACACGTCGCCGTCGAAGAACGCCTGGCGCACCTTCTCCCAGCCCGACGCGCGGGGCACGAGCACGATCAGCGCCGTGACGACGATGATCGTGCTCGCGGTCGCGATGATCGCCGCCCGACGTCGCTGCGCACGCTCGTAGGCGGCGCGGCGGGTCGGTGCGGCGGTCATCGGTCGGGCATCGGTCGGGTGTCGGCGTCCGGTCAGTCGACCGCGATGACCGGTGCTCCGGTGGTGTCCGACAGCCATTCCTGCTGGATCGCGTCGAGTTCGCCGGAGTCGGTGAGCGTGGTGATCGCCGCGTCGACGCAACCGGTGAGGGCGCTGCCCTTGTCGAGCACGAAACCGAACTGGTCGGTGGTGCCACCGGCCGAAGCGGGGAACTGGCCGACGACGCTGCTGCCGTCGATCTCGGTCGTCACGAACAGGGCGGTCGGCAGGTCGAACACCGCGGCGTCGATCTGGTTCGCCTCGAGCGCTGCCTTGGCGCCGGTGTTGTCGTCGTAGACGAACGGCTCCGTCGTCGGCTTGATCACGTCGTTGATGAAGTCGAGGCTCGTCGTGCCGGCCTGGGCGCCGAACTTCACGTCCTTGAGGTCGGCGACGGTGGTGGCACCGGCGGCTGCCGAGCCGTCGAGCCCGACCATCGCCTGGTTGCTCGTGTAGTAGGGGAGCGACATGTCGACGTTCTCCTGGCGCTCGGGCGTGATGGAGTACTGCTGGAGGTTCATGTCGAACGTCTTCGGGCCGGGCTGGATCGCCTCGTCGAACGTGGTGCGGGTCCACACGACGGCGTCGCCCTCGTAGCCCATCTCCTTGGCGACGGCGAGCGCCACGGCGGCCTCGAAGCCTTGGCCGGTCTCCGGTGCGTCGTCGATGACCCAGGGGGAGAACGCCGGATCGCCGGTGGCGATCGTCAGCGTGCCCGCCTCGAGCGTGGCGTTGCAGTCGCCCGCGCCACCGGTCGAGCCGGCGGTCGAGCCGGCCGCAGCGGTGGAGTCGGCCGGAGCGATCGAGCCGGCAGTGGAGCCGGCGGTCGTGTCGGCGGTATCGGCCGAATCGTCGTCGCTGCCGCACGCGGCCAGAACGAGTGCGCCGACGGCGAGCGCCGGCACGAGCCGGCGGCCGAAACGGGCGGACCGGGCGGGGATGGACAGGTTGGCAGAGCGTCGCATGAGGGTCTCCTCGGGCTAGTGGTTCACGCTGGGCGAAAGCTACCCCGGTGACGAAGGCCACAGGCCAGGCGATCGAGCGAGGGTTGACAGTGAGACGCTTTTCGTCTTAGTGTCTCACCCATGACGGGAACCGAGGGTTCGGGCAGCGTCGGTCGGCGTGAGTGGACGCCGACCGAGGTTGCCGTCCTCGACGCCGTGAAGCGGTGTTGCGAGCGGTGGGGGATCGACAAGGTCACGGTCGACGACATCGCCCGCGAGTCCGGGGTGTCCCGGGCGACGATGTACCGGATGTTCCCGGGCGGGCGCGACGTCATCTTCGAGGCTCATCGGGTCCACGAACTCGACAAGTTCTTCACGAGGCTGCTCCACCAGATCGAGGGCGCCGCGTCGCTCGAGGATCTGCTCGTACGCACGGTCACCTCCGCCACCCGTGAGCTGCGCGGCGACGACCACATCGCGCTCATGCTGGCGTCCGAGCCAGGCGCAGTGCTCGGTGAGCTCACCGTCGAGGGTCTCCCGCGCATCATCCGTGTCGCCACCGCCTACCTCATTCCGTTCGCCGACGAATTCCTGCCGCGGCCCCAGTCGCGGGCCCTCATCGACATCGTCGCCCGTCTCGTCATCTCGTACTTCCTCGCACCGTCCGCGGTGGTCGACTTCGGCGACGAAACGTCGGCGCGCCGCTTCCTCGTCCCGTTCCTGCCCGTCCTGCCCGACCTTCGATCCCCCACAACACAGGAGTCGCACCCATGAGCATCACCGAGCACGACCCGACCACCACGGAGTCGATCCGCAACGAATCCATTTTGGGCCGCGCCGATCTCGACGACCTCGAGGCCATCCTCGCCGTCTCCAACACCCACCCCGACGAGGTCGAACACGCCGTCAAGGACAACGCCGAAGCCATCTTCACCTGGGACTATTCGCTGCAACGGCCACAGCTCCGCAAGCTCTACGAGAAGGCCAAGACGGGGCAGTGGAACGCCACCACCGACCTCGACTGGTCGATCGAAGTCGACCTCGAAAAGGTCGTCGCCGGCGATCAGGTCGGCATCGCTGCCGGCATCGACCCGAACCTGTACGACGACACGGTGATCGGCCACTGGGGCGAGAAGGAGTGGCTGGCGTTCGGCATCCAGAACCGCAAGTGGACGCTGTCGCAGTTCCTCCACGGCGAGCAGGGTGCGCTGCTGTGCACCGCCAAGATCACCGAGACGGTGCCGTGGTACGACGCCAAGCTCTATGCCTCCACGCAGGTGGTCGACGAGGCCCGCCACGTCGAGGTGTTCGCCCGCTATCTCGACGAGAAGATGGGCGGCGGCTACCAGGTCAACGCCCACCTGCGGATGCTGCTCGACGACATCATCAACGACTCCCGCTGGGACATGACCTACCTCGGCATGCAGGTGATGGTCGAGGGGCTGGCGCTCGCGGCGTTCGGTTTCATGCACCAGATGACCGAGGAGCCGCTGCTGAAGAAGCTGCTGCGCTACGTGATGAGCGACGAGGCCCGCCACGTGGCCTTCGGCGTGCTCTCGCTGAAGGAGGTCTACGACGGGATGACCGACGCCGAGATGAAGGACCGCCAGGAGTTCGCCTTCGAGGCGGCCGTCCGGATGCGCGATCGGTTCCTGAGCCAGGAGGTGTGGGAGCGGATGGGTGTCGCCCCGCGCGACGTGCTGCCGATCGTGCTGCGCGACCCGATGCGCGACGTCTTCCAGCAGATGCTGTTCTCCAAGATCGTGCCGAACTGCAAGAAGCTCGGCCTCCTCGATCGCAACGACATGTGGCTGCGCCACCGCTTCGAGGAGATGGGCGTCATCCAGTTCGAGGACTGGGAGGACACGGCCGAGGAGTTCACCAAGTTCGAACTCGACCGCGAAGTCGCCTGACAACGCCCGACCCACGAAGGCCCGGCACACGGGTGAGAATTCGGTGTGGGCGACCAATTCGCGCTTGATCGCGCCGTGTTCCGTGCCGATGCTCTCACATGCTCCGCGCCACCTCCCGCATCGTCCGCGGGGAGGCGTCTCGCCGGATTGCCGTCGTGGCGTGTGGGATCCTGCTGCTGACGGCGGTGTGGCTGCAACGCACGACGATCGTCGCGGCCGGGGGCGAGTTGCGCTCGATGCCGCTGTGGGTCGTTGCGACCCTGATCGGCGTCGGCCTGGCCGAGCGCGCCGTGCGCGTCGACATCTACCGATCGCTGCTCGGCTCGCCGGGATACGCCGACGCCGCCTTGGTCCACGAGACAGGTGCCGCGGCCAGCAAGGGGCTCCCGATGGGTGGCGCCGTCGGCACCGCGCTGCGGTGGTCGGTCGCCCGTGACCGCTCGATTCCGACCTCGACGTTCGCCGTTGCACTGATCGCCACCAGCGCCGCGTCGGTGTTCGTGACCTTCACGTTGCCACTCGTCGCCCTCGGCATCGACCTGACACAGCGCTCGCCCGAGTCGATGGACTTCGTGGTCGCCGGAATCTGTGCGACCGTCGTGATCGGCACCATCGCGGTCTGGACGGTTCTACTCGGTTCCGATCGGATCCATCGGTGGGCCGTCGCACGGTGTCGCCGCGTCTGCGCCCGCCTCGGGCGCCGCTTCCCGGGCGCCGACCACATCGATCCCGAGACCGGCATCGACGACGTCCGCACCGGTCTCCGTACGGTCGCGGCCAGGCCGTGGGGCCTCGTGTCCCGCACGATCGTCGCTCAGCTGTGCAGCGCCGCCGTCCTGCTCATCGCCCTGCGCAGCGTCGGCATCGGCGCCGAACTCGGCAACATCGAGTTCCTGCGGGTCTACTTCATCGTCACGTTGCTCGGCTCGTTCATCCCCACGCCGGGCGGCGTCGGCGTGATCGAGGCCGGGCTCACGGGTGCTCTCGTCGCCGCGGGTGCGGCACCGGCGGGTGCGTTGGCCGCCGTGCTCGTGTACCGGGCGATCACCTACGTCATGCCGATCATGATCGGTGCCGCGATGTACGTCGTGTGGCGGAGCCGCACCGGCGCCGCGAGCGCGCCGTGCGTCGAGGAGCGGGGCGAGGTCCTGGCGCTACCGCCGGCGTCCCTCGCCGCGGCCTGACACGCACTGGACAATACAAGTTAGATACAAGTAGGATCGCCGTATGAGCGATTGGGATCCCGACCAGTACCGACGGTTCGCCACCGAGCGAGCACAACCCTTCTGGGACCTCGTCGAACTCGTCGATCCGACCACGGTCGGTCGGATGGTCGACCTCGGATGCGGCGACGGCGCGTTGAGCGTGCAAGCCGCCGCGCGGCTCGGTGCGGCGACGCTGGTCGGCGTCGATTCGTCGCCGGCCATGCTCGACCGCACCGCGGGCCTCGAACTACCGGACGGGATGAACGTCGCCTTCGTCCGCGGCGATCTCGCCACGTGGACCACCACGAGCGAATCGCGCGACGGCTGGGATCTCGTGCTGGCGAACGCCAGCCTGCAGTGGGTGCCCGCACACGAGGAGGTGCTGCGCCGTTGGACCGATGCGCTCGCGCCCGGCGGACAGTTGGCGGTGCAGGTGCCCGCCAACGGAACGCATGCCTCGCACATCGGTGGCGAACGAGGTCGGCGCCACCGAGCCGTTCCTCGACGCGCTGGGAGGCGAGGTTCCCGCTGACCCGTCTGCGTCCAACGTCCTCGCCCCGGAGGAGTACGCACGCATCCTCTTCGAACTCGGCTACGAGACCCAGCAGGTGACGTTGCGCGTCTACCCGCACGTTCTCGATTCGTCGTCGGACGTCGTCGAATGGGTGCGCGGCACCAACCTCAACCGGTTCTTCGAACGGCTGCCCGCCGACCTGCACGAGCCGTTCGTCGAGGCGTACCGCGCCGCGCTGCTCCGCCGCATCGGTGACGTGGCGCCGTACTTCTACGCGTTCAAGCGGATCCTCATCTGGGCCCGCCGACCCTGATCCCTCCACCTCCTCCCACCGTCGTTTGCGTCGGGATTTCGGAGGACCGGTCCTCCGAAATCCCGACGCAAACGGGGATTTGAGACACAAACGGGGCGTGGGCGGGGCGTGGGGCGGGGAGTGGGTGGGGCGGAAACGGGACGGGTCGGGTTGCCGGGCGCTCGGTAGCATCGACCGGCGATGGGGCATCGATCGACGGGAACATTCCGCACACTGCATGCCTTGCGGATCAAGGGATTCGCCACCGTCTCCACACTCGCCGACATGACCGGGTCACCGTCGCGCGACGTCGAGGCGCATCTCGCCCACTGGTCCGCCGCCGAACTGGTGCAGTTCCGCGAGACCCGTGCATTGTGGCAACTCACCGCGACAGGTCGTGCCCTGCACCTCGACCTCCTGCGCGAGGACGTGGCGCCCGTCGTGCCGAATTCCGACCTCGCCGCCGCGTACGGACAGTTCCTCGCCTACAACGAACAGTTCAAGGAGCTCTGCGGCGCGTGGCAGATCTTCAAGTTCAACGGTGAGCTGAACGACCACTCCGACGCCGGCTACGACGCGGCGGTGCTCGAGAATCTCGCCCATCTCCACGCCGCGGCGGAAGTGCCGATCGCCGCGATGGGCGACGTGTTCGAGCGGATGGCGCCGTACGGTCCGCGCCTCGAATCGGTGCTCATCCGGATTCAGGACGGCCAATCGAATATGTTCACCGGTGTGATGTGCGGTAGCTACCACGATGTCTGGATGGAACTGCACGAAGACCTCATGCTCACCCAGGGCATCGACCGCGCCCTCGAAGGGAGCTTCTGATGCCCCGTTTCGGCCGCATCCTCACGGCGATGGTCACCCCGTTCGACGCGCAGGGCGACCTGAACGTCGACGCGGCGGTCCGTCTCGCCAAATGGCTCGTCGAACAGGGCAACGAGGGCCTCGTCATCTGTGGCACGACGGGCGAGTCGCCGACGCTGTCGATCGACGAGAAGCTGACGTTGTTCGAAACGGTGGCGTCCGCCGTCACGGTGCCCATCCTCGCCGGCACCACGGGGTACAACACGGGACTCGACATCGGCCTCACCGAGGAGGCCGGCAAGCTGGGCATCGCCGGCGTGCTGGCCGTCTGCCCGTTCTACAGCCGTCCGTCGCAGGCCGGGCTCGAAACGCACTTCCGGGCCATCGCCGGCGCCACCGACCTGCCGGTCGTGCTCTACGACATCCCCGTGCGCTCGGGACGCAAGATCGACAGCACCACGCTGGTCCGCCTCGCCGCCGACGTGCCCAACATCCTCGGTCTCAAGGATGCGGCCGGGAACCCGGGTGCCACCGCGGCCGTCAAGGCGAACGCCCCGGCCGACTTCGAGGTCTATTCGGGCGACGACGCGATGACGCTGCCGCTCCTCGCGATCGGCGCCGTCGGCGTGATCGGTGTGGCGACGCACTGGTGCGCGCCCGATCAGGTCGAGATGTTCGATGCCTGGGAACGCGGCGACGTGCTGTCGGCGCAGCGGATCAACGCCCGCCAGTTGGAGAGCTTCGAGTTCGAAACGGGCGACGTGGCGCCGAACCCGGTACCGTCCAAGGCCATGATGCGCACGCTCGGTCACGACGTCGGAGAGTGCCGCTCGCCGATGGGTCCCACGCCCGACGGCCTCGAAGCTGCCGCCCGGCAGGTCTACGACCGCCTGATCGCCGCCCGGACGGTCGCTGCACGTGGCTGACGGCCGAACTCGAACCGCGGCGACATCGCCGGCAACACAACGGGACCGAGGTGGCGCCGCTCCCGTCAGGGTCGTCTTCCTCGGGGGACTCGGCGAGATCGGCCGCAACTGCATGGCGATCGAGCAGGGTGCCGTCGACGATCCCGGTCGCTCGATCGTGCTCATCGACTGCGGCCTGATGTTCCCCGATGCGAACATGCACGGGATCGATCTGATCCTGCCCGACTTCACCTACCTGCGGGAGAACGCGCAGCGCATCGAGGCGCTCGTGCTCACGCACGGCCATGAGGACCACGTCGGCGCCATCCAGTACCTGCTGCGCGATGACGACGGCATCGGCGATCTCCGCGACGATCCGCTGCCGATCTACGGGTCGGCGCTCACCCTCGGCCTGGCCCGGAACCGGGTCGACGAGGCGGGCTTGACCAAGCGCACCGATCTGCGGTCGGTCGGTGACGGCGAGACGGTCACGGTCGGGCCGTTCGACATCGAGTTCATCCCGGTCACCCACTCCGTGCCGCACGCGCACGCGATCGCCGTCCACACGTCGCAGGGTGTCGTGCTGCACTCCGGCGACTTCAAGATCGACCTGACCCCGGTCGACCACCGGCGCTGTGACCTCGCTCGCCTCGGCGAGCTCGCCAAGGGACCGGGCATCCGGCTGTTGATGAGCGACTCGACGAACGCCGAGGAGGCGGGCTTCGCGCCGAGCGAAACCAGCGTCGGCACCGTCCTGAACACGCTCTTCGCGCAGCAGCGCGGCAAGCGCATCGTCACCGCCAGCTTCGCCAGCCACCTCCACCGCATCCAGCAGATCGTCACCGCGGCGATCGCCGACGGACGCGTCATCGCCACGCTCGGGCTGAGCATGAAGAAGAACGTGCGGCTCGGCATCGATCTGGGCGTGCTCGACATCCCCGAGTCGTCGATCGTCGACATCGAGGACATCGACCGGTTCGATCCGGGCGCCGTGTGCATCATCTCCACGGGTTCGCAGGGTGAGCCGATGTCCGCGCTCGGGTTGATGGCGCGGGGCGAGAACAAATGGCTCAAGCTGAACGAGAACGACGTCGTCGTGCTGTCGAGCCACGCGATCCCCGGCAACGAGGGCAACGTCAACAAGGTGATCGACGGCCTCCTCCGCCTCGGTACCGAAGTCGTGCATTCCGGTGTGATGGACGTCCACGCCACGGGCCACGCCCAGGCTGACGACATCAAGACCTATCTCTCGATCGTGAACCCCGAGTGGTTCGTGCCGATCCACGGCGAATACCGCCACATGGTGGCCAACGCCCGGCTCGGTGAGTTGATGGGCGTGCCCCGCGACCACGTGGTGCTCTGCGAGGACGGCGACGTGATCGAGTTGACCGACGGGGGCCTGCAGCCGGTCGGCCGTGTGCCGAGCGGCTACCTCTACGTCGACGGCATCGTGGGGGATGTCGGCCAGGGTGTCCTCCGCGACCGGCAGAAGCTCGCCGAGGAGGGTGTGGTCGTCGTGGTCGTCACCGTCGACGTGCAGACCGGCAAGGTGCTCGTCGGTCCGGAGATCATCACCCGTGGCTGGGTGTACGCGCCCGAGGCCGACGACCTGCTCGACGAGGCGTGCGACACGATCTCCGACGCGGTCGAAAAGGCCCTGTCGAACGGTGTGCGCGACGTCGAGGCCCTCGAACGTGAAGTGCGCCGCGCGGCCGGCAAGTTCGTCACCGAGCGCACGAAGCGTCGGCCGATGATCGTGCCCGTCGTGATGGAGACCTGACCGGGCGCGACCGGGTGACGGGTTCGGGTATGAAGCGGGTGCGTTCCATCGCGCTGGCCGTTGCGGTCGGCGCCCTGGCGCTCGTCGGCTGCTCGAGCGGCGGTTCTGACGGCGAGGACGCCGATCCCGCTCCGACGACAGCGAACGAGGCCGGAACGTCGAGCGACGCCACCGTGCCGACCTCTGGCGCCGATGTGTCGGATACGACCCTCATGGCGGTCGATCTGCGACGGGCGGTCGAAGCGGTCGAGCAGGAACTCGGTGGGCCGCAACAGTTCTTCGAGGTGACGGCCACGTCGCAGCTGACGAACGTGTTCGTGGCGATCGACGAGGCGACGGGGGCCGTGCCCTACGTGTTCGTCGACGGTGAACTCGAGGTTCCCGGCCCGGCGCTCGAGGGCGCGGAGGGGTACACGTTCGGATCGTCGGCGCTGACGTTCGACGACGACCTCCTCCTGTCGGCGGTTGCCGACGGAGCTCCCGAGCGCCACCATCGACTCCGTCAGCGTCGAGGGCGGGCCGAACGGAACCGTGCGCTACGTCGTTTCGGCACGCTCGCTCGACGGCGGTTCGCTCGACATCGTGGTCGGGCCGAACGGGGCGATCCAGAGCGTCGAACCGCTCTGAGCTGGTACGACGCCGGTTCCTGCCCCGCACGCCAGCCGCCGCCGCTGGCGCCATTCCCGCTGGGGTAGCGGTAACCGAGTGTCGGCGATTGGTACGGTGGAACAGCCATGTCCAACTGGGGATCGTCCAAGAAGCGCACATCGTCGACCGCCCGTTCGTCCAAGTCGTCCGGCTCCAAGTCCGGATCGAGCAAGGCCAGCCCGAGCAAAGCCGGCTCGGGCAAAGGCGGATCCGGCACGGGCGGATCGAGCCGCTCGTCGTCGTCGGCCCCGGTGCGCGACGCCACGCCGCCCGATCAGCAGGCATCGCGCCGAACACGGGCGAACGCCGAGATGCGCGAGGCGATCGCCGGACGGGAGCACGAGTTCCTCGGACTCGTGTTGATCGGTGCGGCGATCCTGCTCGGACTCGCCATGTACTTCGACCTCGCCGGCCCGCTGGGACGTGGCGTCGAGACCGTGTTCGGATGGCTCGCCGGGCTCGGTCGCTACGCGCTCCCGGTGGTGCTCGCGGCGATCGGTGTGTCGCTCGTCCGTCGAGGCCACACGTCGAGCCCGCTCCGGTTGGGTGTCGGTTGGGCGCTGGTCGCCCTGTCGTCGCTCGGCCTGCTGCACGTGTTCCGCGGGCCCGACGATCTCACGGCCGACGTCGATCAGCTCGAACCCGCCGGTGGGTGGCTCGGGGCGCTCGTGGCCGAGCCCCTCAAGGCGCTCCTCGGTTCGGTCGGCGCCACGGTGGTCCTCTTGGTCGTGCTCGTCGGCGGCGTGTTGCTCATCACCCGGACGTCGATGCGGACGATGGCGTCGAACACCGGGGGCTTCCTCGCCACGATCGCGCACCCGGTCGGACGGTGGGCCAAATCCGGCCTCGGCAACATCACCACGCTGAACAGTGATCGAGCGGAGGGGACCGCGACGAACGACCCCGAGGGCAGGGCCGCCGCCGCCACGTTGTACGACTTCGCCCAGGACGACGACCTGGGGATCGACGTGGCCGGCGAACCTCCGAAACGGTCGCGCTTGCCCAAGCCGAAGGTGTCGGTCGGCAGCCAGCCCGGCGTGGCCTCGCCGGACGGCGCCCGCGTGGGCGAGTGGGTCCTGCCGCCGATGACGTTCCTCGACCGCCCGGGGGAGCAGGCGATCGATCGCAAGGAGGTCGAGGCGCGCGGACGCATGCTCCAGGAGTCGCTCGCCTCGCACGGCGTCGACACCACGCTCGTCGGGATGACCGTCGGCCCGACCGTCACCCGCTACGAACTCGAACTCGGTCTCGGTGTGAAGGTCGCCCGGGTCACGAGCCTGCAGAAGGACATCGCCTATGCGATGGCGGCGACCGACGTGCGCATCCTCGCTCCGATCCCCGGCCGTTCGGCGATCGGGGTGGAGGTTCCGAACCGCCAGCGGCAGTTGGTGGCGCTCGGCGACCTGCTCGCGTCACCCGAGGCGGCCAGGGCCACGAATCCGCTGGAGGTGGCGGTCGGCAAGGACATCGCCGGCAAGGCCGTGTTCCTCGACCTGGCCGCCACACCGCACCTGCTGATCGCCGGTGCCACGGGTGCCGGCAAGTCGAGCGGCATCAACTGCATCATCACGTCGTTGCTGATGCGCACGACGCCCGACGACGTCCGGTTGATCCTCATCGACCCGAAGCAGGTCGAGATGGGCCAGTACCAGCGCCTGCCCCACCTGCTGACGCAACCGGTGACGAACCCGAAGAAGGCGGCCAACGCGCTCGGCTGGGCCGTGAAGGAGATGGAGCGCCGCTACGACCTGCTGTCGGAGATGGGCTACCGCGACATCGCCGGCTACAACAAGGCCTTCGCCAAGGGCCAGGTCGTCGCCCCGCCGGGATCGACGGTCGAGTACGAGCACCTGACCTACATCGTGGTCGTCGTCGACGAGCTGAACGACCTGATGATGGTGGCGGCGCGCGACGTCGAGGAGTCGATCACCCGGATCGCCCAGAAGGCTCGAGCCGTCGGCATCCACCTCATCGTGGCCACCCAGCGGCCGTCGGTGAACGTGATCACGGGTGTGATCAAGGCGAACATCCCGGCGCGCATGGCGTTCGCCGTGTCGAGCCTCACCGACTCGCGGGTCATCCTCGACCAACCGGGGGCGGAGAAGCTGGTCGGCAAGGGCGACATGTTGCTCCTGCCGGGCAACTCGTCGGTGTCGAGCCGCATCCAGGGATCGTTCGTGAGCGAGGACGAGGTGCGCCGGGTGGTGGCCCACTGGCGGGCGCAGTCACCCGAGCCGGTCTACTCGAACGACGTCGAGGTCGGCGGCGACCCCGACGCGCCCCAGTTGGGTGGCCCTCCGTCGAACGCGCTCGTGCCGCCGAACCCCCGCACGATGGTCAGCCCGCCGGGGGGGATGCCCGGTCTCGATGATTCGCTCGACGTCACGTCCGACGCCAACGCGTTCTCGGCCGGCGACGAGGACGAGGACACCGCCATGATGCGCCAGGCGATGGAACTCATCGTCCGCAGCCAACTCGGCTCGACCTCGATGCTCCAGCGCAAGCTGAAGGTCGGCTTCGCCCGTGCCGGTCGCATCATGGATCTGCTCGAACAACGCGGCGTCGTCGGCCCGAGCGAGGGATCGAAGGCCCGCGCCGTCCTGATGACCGTCGAGGAATTCGAACTCCTCCAGCAGAACGGCCAGTTGTAACGACCTGAAACGTCTGGGGTCAGGCACCGAACGTTTCAGGCGTGGATCGTCGAGTCGGACTCAGCGGAATTGCGGCGGGCGCTTCTCCGTGAACGCGGCAACAGCTTCGGCGTGCTCCGGCGTCGACCAGCACTCGGCCAACAGCTGACTTTCGAGACGTTGCACCGCGCGGAGGTCGGTCTCGGCCCCGTTGACCGTGAGCAGTTGTTTGACCATCCGGGCTTGCGGTGTGGGGCTCGCCGCGAACGCTTCAGCCACCTCCGTCGCCTTGGCGATCAGCGCGTCGTGGTCGTCGACGACGTGGTCGACGAGCCGCAACGCAGCCGCCTCGTCGCCGCGCACGATCCGGCCGGTGAGGCACAGATCCGAGGCCGCCCCCCAACCCACCCGCTGGACGAGGAAGTGCGTGCTCGCCAGTTCGGGCACGAGTCCCACCTTGATGAACACGACACCGATCTTTGCGTCGACCGTCGCCACGATCGCGTCGGCTGGGAGGACCATCGTGATCCCGATCCCGACGGCGGCGCCGTGGATCGCCGCGACGACCGGCTTCGAATCACGGATCAACTGCACCCAGTCGATACCCGCCGGCATACCGCCGGAACCGCCTGCGGTGTCGTTGCCCGGGTCGGTTCCTGAGAGGCGGGTGCCGAACACGGCGTTCATGTCGGCTCCGGCACAGAACCCTCGGCCGGCGCCGGTCATGATGATCGCTCCCACCGCCGGGTCGTCGTTGGCGCGTCCGATGGCGTCAGCGAGTTCCTCGGCCATGTGGGGTGTCCAGGCGTTGAGCTGATCGGGTCGGTCGAGCGTGATCGTGGTGATCGCTCCGATCGTCGACGATCGGATGGTGTCGTAGCTCATCGAGGAAGCGTGGCACGGCTCCGCTCGGGGGAACGAGGTGCAGCTTTGGCAACATGAGCGCCATGCCTGACGTTCTGGAACTGACGCCCGAGTTGACCGAGATCACGACCGGTCTCCGCTTTCCCGAGGGGCCGATCGCGATGCCCGACGGATCGATCGTGCTCGTCGAGATGTTCGGGCCGCGGCTCACACGCGTGGCCCCCGACGGAACGAAGTCGACGATCGCCGAGATCGAGGGCGGTCCCAACGGTGCGGCCGTCGGGCCCGACGGTGCGATCTACCTGTGCAACAACGGCGGGTGTTTCGCGGCGGCCGAGTTCGGCGGGATGATGTTCCCGGGCGCCTTCGTGCCCGAGCAGTACCGCGGCGGTCGGATCCAGCGCGTCGATCCTCATGACGGCACCGTCACCGACCTGTACACCGAATGCGACGGCCGGCCGTTGCGAGCGCCGAACGATCTGGTGATGGACGGTCACGGCGGGTTCTACTTCACCGACCACGGCATCCGCGACCACGCCACGCGGACCAGCGACCTGACGGCGATCTACTACGCCCGAGCGGACGGGTCGGAGATCCGGGAGGTCGTGTTCCCCGTCGAGGGGCCGAACGGCATCGGTCTGTCGCCCGACTCCGACACGCTCTACTGGGCCGAGACGACGACCGGACGTGTGTTCCGGCGCGCCGTCGTGGCGGTGGGACAACTCGCCGAACCCGTGCCGCTCGACCTCAGCGGTGTGCTGTACGGGCTCCCCGGCATGCAGTACCTCGACTCGCTCGCCGTCGACGGTGAGGGATGGGTCTGCGCGGCCACCCTGTTCAACGGCGGTATCACGGCGATCTCGCCCGACGGCACCCAGGTGGAGCATCACGCCACGGGCGACCTGATGACCACCAACATCTGCTTCGGCGGCGACGATCTCCGCACCGCGTACGTCACCTTGTCGAGCACCGGGCGCCTCGTGTCGTTCCCCTGGCCCCGCCCCGGCCTCCGCCTCGCCCACCAATAGCCGCCAGCCCGCCAGCCAGCCGCCAGCCAGCCGACGGGTCAAATCGTCGTTTGCGTCGGGATTTTCGAGGAGCGTCCCTCGGAAATCTTGACGCAAACGGGGATGGACGGTGTGGAGATAGCGTGGCTGACCATGTCACAGCGGTTCTACATCGAGACGCTGGGCTGCCCGAAGAACGATGTCGACTCCGACAAGTTGGTCGGTGCGTTGCTCGCCGACGGCATGGAGGCGACCGACGATGCGGCCCTCGCCGACCTCGTGGTCGTCAACACCTGCGCGTTCATCGACGAAGCGCGCCGTGAGTCGATCGACACGATCCTCGCGCTCGACGAACTCCGCATGGACGGCTCGCGGCTCGTGGTCACCGGATGCATGGCCGAGCGCTACGGCGACGAACTCGCCGCCGAACTACCCGAGGTCGACCAGGTCGCCGGCTTCGGCCAGTCGTTCACCGCCGCGCCCGTCGCGACGAGCACCGCTCCGGCCACCGGCCGCAAGTTGATCCCGGTGTCGAGCACGGCGATCCCGACGTTCGACCTGCTCAACCTGCCGAGACCGAAGTCGGCCGTCCCGTGGGCCTACGTGAAGATCGCCGAAGGGTGCGACCGGTCGTGCGGATTCTGTGCGATCCCGAGTTTCCGCGGGCCCCAACGCAGCCGCGACGTGGCCTCGATCCTCGCCGAGGTCGAGCAGCTCGAGGCGCGCGAGATCGTGCTCGTCGCCCAGGACCTGGCGTCGTACGGCAAGGATCGTCCGGGGGAGCTGGGCGCCGGATCGATCGTCCCGCTCGTCGAGGCCGTCGCCGCGGTCACCGATCGCGTCCGCCTGCTCTACCTCTATCCGAGCGACCTGTCCGATGCGCTGATCGACGTCATCTGCGCGTCCGGTGTGCCGTACTTCGACCTGTCGCTCCAGCACGTGAGCAAGCCGCTGCTGCGCCGGATGCGCCGGTGGGGTGACGGGCAACGATTCCTCGATCGCATCGCCGACATCCGCGCCCGCGAGCCCGATGCGGCCTTCCGCAGCAACTTCATCGTCGGCTATCCCGGCGAGACCGAGGCCGACCACGACCAGCTGCTCGATTTCGTCGAACGGGCGCAGCTCGACTGGTGCGGTTTCTTCAGCTACAGCCGCGAAGACGGCACGTATGCCGCCGATCTCGACGGTGCCGTCGATCCGCATCTGATGAACGAGCGACTCGCCGAACTCCGCGAGTTGCAGGACGACATCACGGCCAACCGTCGCGACGCGCTCATCGGCACGACCGTGTCGGTACTCGTGGACGCGCCCGGTGTGGGCCGGACGCATCGCGAGGCGCCGGAAATCGACGGCGTCGTCCACGTCGGCGAGAATGTCGCCGTGGGGAGCTTCGCCGAGGTCGAGATCGTCGATGCACTCGGGCCCGATCTCGTGGCCGCCGGATTCGATCTGGCGTTGCTGGACGGCGAGTGACGGCACGGTCGGGGTGATTCGCTGATGGTCGAATCGAGCCAGATCGCCACCTGGGCGAACGCCGTCACCGTCGGGCGGCTGCTGTTGTCGCCATTGATGTTCTGGGTGATCCCGAACCACGACCGCGGTTCGTGGATCGCCTTCGTGCTGTGGGTGATCTTCTCGCTCAGTGACGGCATCGACGGCTGGATCGCCCGGCGCCACGGGGTCACCACGGCCGGCGCGTTCCTCGATCCGCTCGCCGACAAGGTGCTCATCCTCGGCGCGATGTTCACGCTCGTGTCGACCGGTGTGTTCTGGGTGGTGCCGGTGATCATCATCGCCGCCCGCGAGGTGACCATCAGCGTGTATCGGGTGATCGTCGGCGGCCGCGGCATCAGCGTTCCGGCGAGCAAACTGGCGAAGTACAAGACGTTCAGCCAGCAGCTCGCGGTCGGGTTCGCGTTGCTGCCGCTCACCGCGCTCGACGCGACGTGGCTGTGGAACGGGTTCCTCTGGGCTGCCGTGGTCCTCGCCCTCGTCAGCGGTGCCCAGTACCTGCGGGCCGCCCGTCAGATGCGGCCGATCGACGAGTCGACGCCGGTCGCGGGCACCTTCGGGTGAACCCCACACGTCCCACCGAGGAGGACCGCGATGCGTTGTGACGTGCTCGCCATCGGTACCGAACTGCTGCTCGGCCAGATCATCGATTCCAACTCGGCGTGGATCGGCGGCGAACTCGCGGCGCACGGCATCGACTCGCTCGCCCAGGTCAAGGTCGGCGACAACGTCGATCGGATCGTCGTCCAGTTGCATCGACTGCTGGCCGACGCCGATGCCGTCATCGTGTGCGGTGGCCTCGGCCCGACCCACGACGATCTGACCCGGCAGGCGATCGCCGCGGTGATGGGTGTCCCGCTCGTGCGCGACGAGGCGATCGGCGACGTGATCCAGGCGATGTTCGCCGCCCGCGGCCGGACGATGACCGACAACAACCTCCGCCAGGCCGACGTTCCCGTCGGCGCGTCCATCATCCCCCAGACCCGCGGCACGGCCCCCGGCCTCATCTGCCCGGTCGTCGTCGGCGGTGTCGACAAGGTGATCTACGCCGTGCCGGGCGTGCCGCACGAGATGTACGACATGGTGCAACGGGCGGTGATCCCCGACCTCGTCGCTCGCAGCGGCGAGGTGGCGCGTCATCGCCAGCCGCGTGCTGCGCACGTGGGGCGAGAGCGAGAGCGGCCTGAATGCCCGTCTCGATCACGTGATCGACCAGCTCGAGCGCCCGGACACGCCGACCCTCGCCTTCCTCGCGAGCGGTTGGGAGGGCCTCAAGGTCCGGCTCACGGCGAAGGCGGCGACGGCCGCCGACTGCGCCCGGCAGCTCGACGAGTGGGAGCAGGTGATCCGTGGGGAGCTCGGTGCGCTGGTGTTCGGCGTCGACGACGACACGATGGAATCGGTGGTGCTCGACGCCTGCCGCCGCCGCGGGCTGACGCTGGCCACGGCCGAGTCGGTCACCGGCGGGTTGGTCGGAGCGCGGCTGACCGGCGTGGCGGGCGCCAGCGACGTGTTCCGCGGCTCGATCGTGAGCTACGCGACCGACGTCAAACGTTCCCTCTTGGGGGTCGGCGACGGCCCGGTCGTCAGCGAGGCCGCCGCGCGGCAGATGGCCCACGGCGTTCGCGAACGGCTCGGCGCCGACGTCGCCCTGTCGCTCACGGGCGTTGCCGGCCCTGCTGAGCAGGACGATCAACCCGTGGGAACGCTGTTCGTCGGGCTCGTCGGGCCGGGCTTCGACGAGGTCCGCCAATCCCGCCTGCCCGGCCAACGAGAGCAGATGCGACAGTTCGCTGTCATCACAGCGCTGGGCTTCCTGCGCGAACATCTGCAGGAGCGATGAACGAACGCAGCCGTCGAGGAATCACCATCGGAGCCAGCGTGGCCGCCGTCCTCGGGCTGCTCGCGGTGATGGGTGCGTTCGTGGTCGAGCGTGTCGCCGACGAAGAGGCCACCACGTCGACGACGTCGACGACATCGACCACCACCACCTCCACCACGTCGACGACCTCGACGACGGTGCCGGAGACGACCACGACGGTGGGCGTGCCGGCCATCGCCAACGCCGGTGTCGACCAGGCGGTCGATCGAGGAGCGGCAGTCCAACTTGCGGCAGTCGGCATTGCGGCCGGCACGCCCGACGCGTCGATCGCGTGGGCGCAGACGTCGGGCCCGGACGTGACGGCAGGCGCGGGGACGCTCGCGGGACCCACGCCCACGTTCACCGCGCCGGACGACGTGACGACGGTGGTCTTCGATCTCACCGTCACGGGAACCGACGGAACGACGGCTGCCGACACGGTCGTCGTGCGGGTGTTCGAGGATTCGACCCAGATGGTGTTCGTCGACGGTGAGCTCGGCGACGACGAAGCGGGCGACGGCACCGTCTTCGCTCCGTTCCGGTCGCTGCGTCATGGCATCGAGGCCGCCGAGGGAAGCGACGTGTACGTGCGCTCGGTGGGCACCTACGACGTGTCGGATGCGGCGCTCGCGGTCGACGCGACGACGAGCATCTACGGCGGCTACGACGACGGGTGGCTGCGGGACGTGTCGGCGCGCACGGCGGTGACGGTTCCGTCCGGCGGGTTGTCGTACGTCGACGCGACCGCGATCACCCTGTCGGCGCTCGACATCGTCAGCGCGGACGCGCCCCCGGGGGCACCATCGGTGGCGGTGTCGATCGACGGTGCCGGGAGCGTGACGATCAGCGACAGCAATGTCACCGGCGGCGCCGGTGGTGTCGGCGCAGCGGCCGGGCCGGGCGGCAACAGCATCGGGGTGTCGGCCGCCGACGTCGGCGAGCTCGACGTCGTGCGATCCACCATCACGGGCGGGACCGCCGGTGCCGGTGGTGCCGCAGCGGGCGCAGCCGCGGGAGCGAGCGCGGCACCCACCGCCGGCGCGGCGGGAGTGCAGGACGCGGCCGGTGCAGGCGGGGCGGGGACGAGCGCGGGAGCGCCGGGCGGCAAGGGAGGAGCGATCGGAGCCGGCGGGCAGCCCGGCGTGGCGGTGGCCGGCGCCGCCGCGTCCGGCGGTACCGGAGGCTCGAGGCCCGGTGCACCGGGCGCCGGGGGTGCAGGTGGTCCGGGCGGTGCGGGCGGTGCCGGAGGGATCGGGACGGTCCCACCGACCGATGACCTGAAGATTGCGATCGCCTCCCCGGGCGTCGAAGCGGGCGACGGAGGCAACGGCGTGGGCGGGAACGGTGGTGGCGGCGGCGCCGGCTCGGCATCCGGTCGTGGTGGTGGCGGTGGCGGCGGCGGTGGTGCGAGCGCCGGTACGGCCGGCGGCCCGGGAGGATTCGGTGGTGGTGCATCCGTCGGGCTCGTCGCGAGCGGCGTCGACCGTCTCCGCGTGATCGAGTCGTTGGTCGCCGGCGGGGTCGGGGGCGCGGGATCGCCAGGATCCGTCGGCACCGCCCAGTCGGCGGGCGGTGCGGCCGGGGGAGCGGGCGCGGGCCCCACGTGTTCCGCAGCGTGCCCCGCTGCCGATCTGCCCGGGGCGGGTGGAGGTGGCGGTGCCGGAGGTTCCGGCGGTGAAGGTGGCCAGGGCGGGGGCGGCGCGGGCGGTGCGTCGATGGGTCTCGTCACCGCGACGGTCGACACGGTCGAGGTGCATTCGTCGACCCTCCGCGGCGGCACGGGCGGCCCCGGAGCGATCGGCGGCGTCGGCGGACGGAACGGCGCGAGTGGCGCCAACGGGTCGGCCGCCGCGGGTGGAACCGCGCCGGGCACGTTGACCGAGACGCGAGCCGCGTCGGGCGTGGGTGGTGGCGGCGGTTCGTCGTTCGGGTGGTACGACGACGGCGATTCGGGGGAGATCCTCGACGACGAGACGTTCGAACCAGGTACGGCCGGTGTGGGCGGAGTCGGCAGCCAGCCAGGCCCGTCGGGGACCGCAGGCGCCACGAATCTCTGACGCGGTCGCCTATCGTGGCACCGCCCGGTGCGTCATCGGGTGCTGCCCTCGTAGCTCAGCTGGACAGAGCAACGGCCTTCTAATCCGTAGCGCGCAGGTTCGAATCCTGCCGAGGGCGCGCACTGCTCGCGGTGTCTGCACGAGGTGCCGGCCCGTTGGCACAATGGCACGGTGGTGCTCGACGAATCGGCACGACGTGCGATCGAGCACGTCCGCTCGCTGTCGACCGGTGGTGCGCTCGACCCGGCGCTGCCGGTCACGCTGCACTTCCATCCCGATGTGCCCTCTGGGGACGGCACCGTGCTCAGCTCGATCGCCTTGGACGGGCACTACCGGTCGCAGTTCGTCACCGGCCTGAGCAATGGTGGACTCACGGCCCGGCCCGATGGTGACCGGTGGCGGTGGGAGCAGCGGATGTTCGCCGGGGCCTACGACGCGGCTCCGCCCACGGCCCGCCCGGTGTACGGCTCGTTGGACGATCGCCGCAGCCCGTACGGCGGTTCGCCCCGGTTCGGGTCGTCCTACTTCCAACTCGACCCGCGCTCCCTCGACCGGGTGACGTTCTGCTTTCCCGACAGCGTGCTCGAACCGACCGACGTGGGCACCGCCGACCGGATGGCGCTGCTCCCGTTGCTCCCGCACCGTGATCCCGGTGATCTCGATCACTACATCGAGGCCCAGGTGCACGGTGGCTTCTCGATCGAGCATGACGTGTCGGCGCTGGTGCTCGATCCGTGTTACCGCGGGACGCCGATCGAGAAGATCGCGCGCGGCATGCCGTGTGAGCTGCGATGGCACTCCGGCTACCGCGTCGCCGTCGAGGTGATCCAAGCGCACCCGACGTTTCGTGGCGAGGCCGTCGTCGCCGCCGCCGAGGCGATCGCGGTGGACGGCGAGCTGACCCCGTCCGCCATCGGTGATGCCCGTCGGGAGGGACGGTTCGATCTGCAGACGGTCAAGCAGATCTGGCACTACCTGGGCCGATTCGGGCGACGCGACCCGGCGTTCGTCGTCGGACGCGACGATCCGCGGACCACCGACGTGATCGAGTTGCTCACCGCGCATCTGCGGTTCGCCCACGAGGTGACGCCGGCGGGTCATGTCCACGCCCTCGACGTCGACGCCCTCGTCGATCCGGCGATCACGTTCTGCAGCGTGCGCGGCGACGGTGGCGCGTTGCTCGGTGTCGGCGCGCTGCGTCGCATGACGGCCGACCATGTCGAGGTGAAGTCGATGCACACTGCCGTGGATCGTCGCGGTGCCGGGACGGGTCGGGCCATGCTCGATCACCTGCTGGCCGAGGCGGCGGCGGCCGGCGCGCAGCAGGTCAGCCTGGAGACGGGCACCGGTGACGCCTTCGCGCCGGCGCACGGGCTCTACCGGTCGGCGGGATTTGTCGAGTGCCCGCCGTTCGGCGCGTACACGTCGAACCCCTACAGCGTGTGCATGACGCGCTCGATCTGACCCGACGGGCGATCCCGGGCCGGCGCGTTCCCAGAGTTCGAATGCGGCTTCTTGTCGGTAGGCTGGTACGTCGCTGCGAGCGCCAGCGGTGCACCCCCGATGAGGCGAGGTTCTGAGTGAAGTTCAAGAAGGGCGAAACCGTCATCTACCCCCAGCACGGGGCCTGTGTCGTGCAGGGAACGAAGAAGATGGAGTTCTTCGGTGAGAAACAGGAGTACCTGATTCTCAAGACCGTCATCAACGAGATGACCCTCAAGGTGCCGATCGACAAGACCGACGAGGTCGGCGTACGTCCGCCGGTGTCGGCCGACGAACTCGAAGATCTCGTGGCCGTGCTCGCCAAGCCCGATCCGCGCGTGCCGTCCAACTGGAGCCGTCGGTTCAAGAACCACCAGGAGAAGCTGAAGAGCGGCGACGTGTACCAGGTCGCCGAGGTGGTCCGGAACCTCGCTGCCCGCAACCGTGACGCGTCGCTGTCGGCAGCCGAGCGCACGATGTACGAGCGGGCCCGGGTCAACCTGATCTCCGAGATCTCGCCGGCGCTGAAGGTGTCGGCCGAGGAGGCCGAGGCCTACCTCGACGACGCGCTCGCCAAGGGCGTGCTCAAGACGCCCGTCGACGCCAAGAAGAAATAGTTGTCGCGTGGGGTCAGGCTCCACGCAACAAGTCAGCCCAGCCAAGCTCAGCCCACCAACTCAGAGGGTGAAGCGGACCGTCACGGGGAGGTGGTCGGAGATCGCCGCCCAGTCGTCGTCACCGGCCGGAACGGCGACCGACACGCCCGACGCGTGCGCCGGGAGCAGCACATGGTCGAGCACCTTGCTCGGGTTCCTCGACGGACACGTCGGGGGCGGGGTGAGATGTTCGATGCCGGGCAGCAGGTCGATCACGCTGCCGTCACGGTCGTCGTTGAAGTCGCCGCCGACGATCACCTCGTCGAGGTCGCCGTGCTCGGCCACCACCGTGCTGAGTCGAACGGCCTCGGCCCGCCGGAGACCCGCATGCTGCTCGTGCGGTGACAGATGGACGTTGTAGGCGCGCAGCGTCGCGCCGTCGGGCCTGCCGATGCGTGCCCATTGCGCGATCCGGCGTTTCCACGACGACGTCGACGCCCTGTCGCTCACCTCGGTGTGCCCGGCAGCGGCGAGCGAGTGCGGCGTGAGGATCGTCAGCCCCTCGGCCAAGTGCGGCGCGAGGCGGGTGTAGGGGGAGTGCTTCCGGGCCCATGTGAACCGCATGCCGAGCATCCTCGCCAGGGCGACGGCCTGTGGCTTGCGGGTCTCCTGGAGCAGCACCACGTCGGGCGATTCGGTGCCGAGCGCCTCGGCCACCCGTGCGATGTCGGGCTGGTGGGCGCCGTGGAGGTTCCAGGTGGTCACCGCCCAGTCGGTCACCGGAGGTGAGGAACCGGTCGGCTCTCGCACACCGTCACTCTGGCAGAGTGGCAGACTCGCCCGGATGAGCAAGGTCGCATTTCTGGGAATGGGAACGATGGGTGCGCCGATGGCCCGGCACCTGCGCCGGGCCGGCCACGAGGTCGTGGTCTACAACCGCACGGCGTCGAAGGCGTTGGCATGGGTGGCATTGAACGGCGGGGCGGCGGCACCGACCCCGTTCGAAGCGGCCGAGGACGCCGACGTGGTGGCCCTCTGCGTCGGCAACGACGACGACGTACGCGAGGTGACGCTCGGGCCGCACGGCGCGATCGCCGGGATGCGCCCGGGTGCGGTGCTCGTCGACCACACGACCGCATCGGCTGGCCTGGCGCGGGAGCTGGCGGCGGTGTGTCTCGAGCGCGGGATCGGCTTCATCGACGCGCCGGTGTCGGGCGGCCAGGCGGGAGCCGAGAACGGTCAACTCACGATCATGTGCGGCTGCGACGACCCCGACGTGTTCGAGGCGACGAAGCCCGTGCTCGACACGTACGCCAAGTCGTGCGTGTGCCTCGGCCCGGCCGGTTCCGGCCAGCTGACCAAGATGGTCAACCAGATCTGCATCGCCGGGCTCGTCCAGGGACTCGCCGAGGGCGTCAACTTCGCTCAACGGGCGGGCCTCGATGTCGACGAGGTGATCGACGTGATCGGCAAGGGTGCGGCGCAGAGCTGGCAGATGGACAATCGGGCGCGGACGATGGCGGCGAACTCGTTCGACTTCGGTTTCGCGGTCGAGTGGATGCGCAAGGACCTGGGCATCTGCCTGGAGGAGGCCGAGCGCAACGGTGCCCGGCTCCCCGTCGCTGCGCTCGTCGACCAGTTCTACAAGCAGGTCGTCGCCCGAGGCGGCGACCGCTGGGACACCAGCAGCCTCGTCGACCTCCTCCAACACCCCTGAACCGTTCGTGGGGTCAGGCACGAACGCGACAGGTTGTCGAGCAGCGAGCGCGACCTGTTGCGTGGTGCCTGACCCCACGCGACAGGTCAGCGGACGGAGAGGGGCATGTGTTCGACGCCGCGGATGGTGAGACGGTCGCGGAAGGTGGGTTCGGCGAGCAGTTCGATCGAGTCGAACCGGCGGATCAGGCGGCCGATGGCCACCGATGCCTCGAGCTTGGCCAGCGAGGCACCCAGGCAGTAGTGGATGCCGGCGGCGAAGGCCAGATGACGGTTCGCATTCGGGCGGTCGAGGTGCAGCGTGTGGGGGTCGTCGAAGACGGCGGCATCGTGGTTGGCGGCGCCGAGCACGCACAGCACCGACGAACCGGGCTCGACCGTCACCTGCTGCGCACCCTCGCCGTAGGTCACCGGCGTCATCGCCACGCGGACGGTGTGCTGGACCGGCCCGTCGAAGCGCAGCAGCTCGTCGACGGCCGCCGCGTCGAGCGTCGGATCGTGCTTCCACCGCTGCAGCTCGTCGGGGTGCCGCAGCAGGGCGAGCGTGCCGTTGCCGATCAGGTTGACCGTGGTCTCGTGGCCCGCCACGTAGAGCAACACCACGAACGACAGGAGCTCCTCGAGGCTCAGCCGGTCGCCCGCCTCTTCGGCCACCAGGAGCGCCGACAGCACGTCGTTGCCGAGGTTGGCTCGCCGGGTTTCGACGACCTCGGCCAGGTAGGGGACGAGCTGGGCGATCGCCGCATCGCTGGCGTCGAGCGTCTCGAGCGTCGCGGTGGGCTCGAGCGAGGCGGTGAGGGCCTGGCTCCAGTCGCGGATCTCGGCCGTGCGGTCCTGCG
This sequence comes from Ilumatobacteraceae bacterium, assembly GCA_963752815.1. GTDB lineage: Bacteria > Actinomycetota > Acidimicrobiia > Acidimicrobiales > Ilumatobacteraceae > Sva-07. Next base: position 560,575 of record CAVVZI010000021.1, read on the forward strand.
GCAGGTCGAGCAGGTCGGAGATCACCTGGAACGGCACGGGGAACGCCAACTCGTCGACGAGTTCCAGCTCGCCCCGCTCGGCCGCCCGATCGAGCACGGCATCGACCTGGGTCTCGATGCGGCTGCGCAGTGCATCGATCGCCGACGGGGTGAACGCCTTGCTGACGAGCCGCCGCAGGCGGGTGTGGTCGGGCGGGTCGAGGTTGAGGATCGTCTTGGCGCCGTTCTTGCGCCGCTCGCGTCGGCGTTCGAAGATCGGATCGTCGCGGGGCGTCGCGTTGGCGTCGACGTCGCGGCTGAAATCGTTGCTGCGCAACGTGTGCGACACGTCGTCGTACCGGGTGATGACGGTCAGGCCGTGCGGCGTCACGTGCACCGGCGACTCGGCGCGCAGCCGGTCGTAGAACGGATACGGGTTCGCCCGGAACGCCGGATCGAGCGGGTTGTACGCGGCGGGTTCGTCGATCGCGGGCGCCCGGTCGTTCGTCTCGCCCGAGGGGATCGTGACGCTGTCGCTCATGCCGCCCTGTCTACACCGCTGCCGCTTCGGCGACGGCGTCGACCACCTTGTCGATCTGGTCGTCGGTGATCACGAGCGGCGGGCAGAACGTGAGCGTGTCGGCACCGATGGCCCGCACGACCACACCGAGCTGTTGCATCCGGTCGCGCATGGTGTTGGCGTCCTGGTCGGCGCGCAGGCCGGCGGCGTAGATCGCGCCGTCACCGCGCACGTGGTCGATCACACCGTCGTCGGCGAGGGCCCGCAGACCGCCGCCGAGGCGGGTGCCGATGCGACCGACCTCGCCGATCAGGTTCTCGCGCTCGATGATCGCCAGGTTGGCCAGTCCCGCGGCGCACGCCGACGCGTGGCCCGAGTACGTGTAGCCGTGACGGAGGATGAACGACGGGTCGGCCTCGAGCGCCGCGCGCACCTTCGCACCCACGATCACACCGCCGAGCGGCTGGTAGCCCGACGTGACCGCCTTGGCGAACGTGGTCATGTCGGGCTGCACGCCGTAGTACTGACCGGCGAACCACGTGCCGAGCCGGCCGAACCCGGTGATCACCTCGTCGAAGATCAACAGCGCCCCGTGCTGGTCACAGAGATGGCGGGCCCCTTCGAGGTAGCCGTCGGTCGGCGGATAGACGCCGGCCGCGCCCTGCACCGGCTCGGTGAGCACCGCGGCGATCCGATCGGAGTGCTGCGACATCAGGACCGACAGCGCCTCGATGTCGTCGCTCGGCACCTGCACGACGTCGGCGAGGAGTTCGCCGTAGCCCTCCTTGTTGAGGGGCAGACCCTGCGCGCTCGTCCCGCCGTAGTTGGTGCCGTGATAGCCCCGCACGCGCGAGATGATCAGCCGCCGCTCGGGATGGCCGGCCAGGACATGGGTGAGGCGAGCCAGCTTCATCGCCGAGTCGATCGCCTCGGAGCCCGAGCCGGCGAAGAAGACGCGGGCGTCGGGCGTGGAGGTGAGCGACACGATGCGGTCGGCGAGCTGCTCGGCCGGGGCGTTGGTGAACGGGTCGAAGCAGGAGTACGTCTCGATCGTGCGGATCTGCTCGGCGACGGCGTCGGCGATCTCCGCCCGGCCGTGGCCGATGTTGCAGTACCACAGGCTCGCCATCGCGTCGATCAACTCGTTGCCGTCGCTGTCCCACAGAGAGCGCTCCCTCGCCGCGAGCGATCGTGACGAAATCCCCCCGGGTCGGCTTGGCGAACGGATGCAGAAAGGTGTTGGGCACCCCTCCATCAAACCCCAAATTCTGAGCGCATCGTGCGCCGGACGCACCGATGCGCTCAGAATTTCGGGTTGTTGTCGGGTGTGGCAGGGTGGCGGCGTGACGACACGAACCGATCCGTTCACCGAGGCCGCGTCGCGTGTGGCGCACGGGGCCGACCACCACGCCGAGGCCGAGGCGCTCGTTGCGCAGCTGTCGCTCGAGGAGAAGCTCGGCTGTCTCGACGGCGATTCGCCGTTCTGGCCCGGACTCACCGACATGAGCGGTGGCGGTGGCTACTACCTGCACCCGTGGCCGGCGGCGGTGGTCGAGCGGCTGGGCATTCCGGGGATCCAGTTCGCCGACGGTCCGCGCGGCTGCGTGATCGGCGACGCCACCGCGTTCCCGGTGAGCATGGCCCGCGGGGCGACGTTCGATCCCGACCTCGAAGAGCGGATCGGCGAGGCGATCGGCGCCGAACTACGGGCGAGTGGCGCGACGTTCACCGGCGCGGTGTGCATGAACCTGCTCCGTCACCCGGCGTGGGGTCGCGCCCAGGAGACGTACGGCGAGGATCCGCATCACGTCGGGGTGATGGCGGCCGCGCTCACCCGCGGACTGCAGCGTCACGTGATGGCGTGCATGAAACACTTCGCCCTGAACTCGATGGAGAACGCCCGGTTCACCGTCGATGTCACCGTCGGCGAGCGAGCCCTCCACGAGGTGTACCTGCCGCACTTCGAGCGGGTGGCGGCCGAAGGTGTCGCCTCCGTGATGAGTGCGTACAACTCGGTGAACGGGGAGTGGGCCGGTCAGAACGCGACCCTCCTGACCGACATCCTCCGCCGGGAATGGGGCTGGGACGGGTTCGTGATCTCCGACTTCATCTTCGGCCTGCGTGACGCCGTCGAATCGGTCGGTGCCGGGCTCGACATCGAGATGCCGTTCCGGCAGCAGCGCGCGCTGGCACTCGGCGACGCGGTCGCTCGTGGTGACCTCGACGTCACCGTCGTCGACCGGGCCGTCGGTCGGATCGTGGCGACGCTGCTGCGGTTCGCCCCGCAGATCGCCGCTCGTCCGCCGTTGGAGGTCGTCGGCAGCGATGCCCACCGAGCGCTGGCCTTCGACACCGCGGTGCGCGCGACGGTCCTCCTGCGCAACGAGTCCGAGCTGCTCCCGATCGATCCGTCGACGACCGGTCGGGTGGCGGTGCTCGGCCGGCTCGCCGATCTGCGCAATCTCGGAGACGGTGGTTCGAGCGACGTCCGATCGTCGTCGGTCGTCACTGCGTTGGATGGCCTGCGTGCCGCGTTCGGTGACGATCGGGTCGTTCATCACGCCGCCGATGCGTCGATTGCCGAGGGCGCCGACCTCGCCGTCGTGGTGGTCGGCTACACGAAGGACGACGAAGGCGAGTACATGGGCGCGTCCGACATGGCGCAGCTGAGCGTCGAACTGTTCCCGCCGATCGACCATCCCGAGCTCGGTGCCGGTGCGCCGATGGAGCCGTTCACCCCGACGGGCCGGGCCCACCCGGCGCCGGCACCCGCCGCCGATGGCGATGATTCGTCGCCGGCCGTCGAGGCGCAGACCGAAGCGGTGCCGATGGCGCTCGGCGGCGATCGCGTGTCGCTGCGGCTGTCCGACGACGACGAGGCGCTCATCCGCGCCGTGGCCGACGTGTGCGATCGCGTCGTCGTGGTGGTGGTCAGCGGTTCGGCGGTGGTGATGCCCTGGGCCGACGAGGTCGCGGCGGTGCTGCAGTCGTGGTACGGCGGGGTGGAGGGCGGCGCGGCGCTCGCCGCGATCGTCACCGGGCAGTCCGAGCCTGGCGGACGGCTCCCGTTCGCGGTGCCACACGACGAGTCCGACCTCGCCTTCTTCGACCGCAACGCCGTCGCCATCGAGTACGACCTGTTCCACGGGCAGTGGCTGCTCGATCGTGACGGTGTCGAGGCGCACTTCCCGTTCGGGTGGGGGCTCGGCTACTCACCGGTCGAGATCGAGGCCGCGTCGATGATCGACGACGACCGTCGAGTGGCGGTCGCGGTGCGCAACGACGGCGATCGCGCCACGTCGACGGTCGTGTTCGTCCACGCCGGCATCGACGGGTCGGCGTTCGACCGGCCGTCCCGTCGACTGGTCGGGTTCGCCCGCGTCCATCTCGCTCCGCACGAGACCGCGAGCGTCACGATCGATCCCGACTGGTCGATGCTCGACGTCCGGGTCGACGGCACGTGGCTGACCGAGCGGGCCGCCTGTCTCGTCGAGGTCGGCCTGCACGCGCACGATCCCCGGGCGCGGACATTGTCGATCGAGCGCGGTTGACACGGTCGGAGCGGCCCGGATCCAGCGTTAGCGTCCGGTCGATGCGCAAGCCAGTTGTGACCATTCCTGCCGAAGACCCGCCCACCGAACTCGTCAAGGACGACGAGACCGTCGGGGACGGCGACGAGGCCGTCGCCGGCTCGAACGTCACCGTGCACTACGTCGGGGTGTCGTGGTCGACGGGCGATCAGTTCGATGCCTCGTGGGACCGGATGGAGCCATTCCGGTTCGGCCTCGGCCGCGGCCAGGTCATCCAGGGCTGGGACGACGGCGTGCAGGGCATGAAGGTTGGCGGTCGGCGCCGGCTCACGATCCCCCCACACATGGGCTACGGCGCGTCGGGCGCCGGTGGTGTGATCGCGCCGAACGAGACCCTCGTCTTCGTCGTCGACCTCCTCGCCGTCGACTGACGGACGTCAGCCCATCGCGGCGGCGAGAAAATCCTCGCGGGTGGCCGGGCCGATCGGGTCGGGCGCCGGACGGTCGTGGCGCTGCTCCCAGGCGGCGAAGATGCGCGCCGACACGTCGGCGTCGGACATCAGCGCGTCCGGTTCGCTCAGCAGATTGAGGTTCCGGACGAACGCCCGGAGCACGACGGCATCGGTCTGGAGCGCCGGCACGATGCCGTCGCGGAACACGGCGCGCATCTGCGTGCGCGGGTCGGTGTCGTCGCCGTCGGGATCTTCGCCGGCGAGGAGTGCGGCGGCGACGCGTCGTGCCTCGGCATCCTGGATCACCGTCGAGCGGTACCACGGCAGGATCTCGCGGCGCAGCGCCTCGTCGTAGTCGAGCGCGATGGCCCGGAGGTCGTCGTTGCGCTCGATCGCGTCGGCGATCAGCTGCGCCCCCCAGTAGCCGGTGCTGCACCCGCGTCCGTAGAGCGGGTTCGTGCACAGCGCGGCGTCGCCGATCGCGACCACGCCGAGCGCGACGGGCTCACCGTCGACGACGAAGTCGCGCCAGCGGTTGAGGAGCCCGGCCATCACGTGGACGTCGTCGTCGAGGGGCTCGGCGCGCCCGTCGAGGAACGGTTCCGCAACGATGAGTTCGCGGGCCGCATTGTCGAACTTGACCGGGTCGGCGAGGGTCTTGCGCAACTCCTCGTCGGCGGTGGGCGCGGCGAGCGTGAGCGAGAACGTCCGGTTGTCGCCGACGAACACGCCGTACTTCACGTAGCCGAGGTCGCCACCGATCAGGCCGCTGCGGGGCGGATAGTCCTCGCCCTCGCGGAGGCGGAAGAAGCGCGAGAAGTAGACGATGCCGGTGTCTTCCACCTCCTCGTCGGGAAGCTCGACGCCGAGTTGCTCGAGCCAATCGGGAAGTGCCGAGCGCCGGCCCGCGGCGACCACGACGAGTTCGCTGTCGACGGTGGTCCCGTCGTCGAGGCGGACGCCCGTGACGATCGGCGGGGACTCGTCGCCTGCCACGACACCGACGACGGCCCGGCCGCCCTCGAAGGTGACGTTGCCCTCGTCGAGCGCCATCCGCCGCAGCACCCACTCGAACGTCGTGCGCCGGCAGGCGAGCATCACGAGATCGTCGTCGCCGGGTTCGCTGACGAAGTTCGTCATCTCCGGTGGGAGGTTGTCGCCGAAGCGCATCTCGGTGGCACCCGCCTCGAGCAGCGCCTCGAGCACGTCGGGCTCGTTGCGGGCGAGCGAGGTGCGCAGCCGGCCGAGGAACGCGTGGCTGTGACGCACCTGTGGAGCGCCCCGACGGATCCACTCGAACGCGGCATCGGGCGTTTCGGGCATCGCCGTCCGATCGCGTTCGATCAGCGTGACGGCGTGACCGAGCCGCCCGAGTTTCAATGCCGCGGACAGTCCTGCGACGCCGCCTCCTACCACCGTGATTTGCACCGGGAGGACACTACGCGGTGCATCCCGGTGCTGCCCTTGTCGGAAGCAAGGTCAGTCGCGGTCGACCTCGAGAGCGAATCCGTCGAGCAACCGGTTCAGGTTGCGCGTGAACCGTTCGGGGTCGAGGGCTTGCCGCGCGAGTTCGGCGAACGCCCCGTCGATGCCGTATTCGGCCTCGATGGCGGCGAGCGCTGGATAGTCCCCCGAGGCGACGAGGCCCGCCATGTAGTCCTTCACGTCGGCGCCCAGCGACGTATCGCCGTCCATGAAGTTGTTGCGTTCGTTCATGCAGAAGCCGAACACGTACTCGTCGACGGCAGTGATCAGGTCGAAGCGTTCGGCGAGCGTGATGCCGAGCGACATCACGGCCTGCATCGACTGGTCGAAGTGGCGGACACCGTTGGGTCCGGGCGCGGGGTCGTCGCGGATGTCGAGCGTCCAGGGGTGGCGGCGCAACACCTCGCGCGAGCGATGAGCGATGACCGAGATCGCGTCGCGCCAGTCGGTCGGGAGTTCGCCGTCGGGAACGATCAGTTCGCCCATCACCGAGTCGTTGACGATCGCCAGGAGCTCGTCCTTGGTGCGGACGTAGTGGTAGAGCGTCATCGTCCCGGCATCGAGTTCCAACGCCAGACGCCGCATCGACAGTGCGTCGAAACCCTCCTCGTCGGCGATCTTGACCGCTGCTGCGGCGATCTCGTCGCGAGTGAACTTGGTGCGCCGCGCCCCTGGTTCGGGCCGTGTCCACACGTCGTGCGCGGCGATGCGCGCGGTGAGATCCTCGAGCAGCGCGGCCTTGCGGGCGAACTCGGCCGACGCCTTGTCGACCTTGGCACCGAGTCGATCGGCAACCTGTTCGACTTTGCGGGCCGCCTTCTGCGACGCTGCTGCGTGGGGACCCTGGTGCGCCGGACCGTGATTGGGGTGTGACGACTGTCCGGAATCACCGCTTGCCATTCGTACAGTGTACTGCTAAGACTGTTCGTACTATGTACGAAGAAGAAGTACGTCATACGAATGTCATCACGGCGTCGGCGTCGAGCGCGGTCGCATGCCGGGATCCGGGCGGTCGGTCTCGGCAAGCAGTTCGGCGATCTCTGGGCGCTGCGTGACCTCGATCTCGACGTCGAGCCCGGCACGGTGCTCGGTCTGCTCGGCCACAACGGCGCCGGCAAGACCACGGCGATCCGCATGCTCACGACACTGTCGATCCCCACCGAGGGCCAGGCGTGGGTGGCCGGCTTCGACGTTGCCGCGCGACCCCACGAGGTCCGCCGGCGAATCGGGGTCGCCTCGCAACAGTCGACCGTCGATCCGTACCTGAGCGGTCGGCTCAACCTCGAGTTGATCGGCCGCCTCAACCATCTCCCGCGCAAGGTCGCCCGCGCCCGGGCCGACGAACTGCTCGAACGGCTCGAACTCACCGAGTCGGCCGGCAAGCTCGTGAAGTCCTACTCGGGCGGCATGCGGCGGCGGATCGATCTCGCCGCGTGCGTCGTGGCGAAGCCGAGCGTGCTCGTGCTCGACGAGCCGACGACCGGCCTCGACCCCCGCAGCCGCGAGGACCTGTGGCAGATGCTGCGCGATCTCGTGGCCGACGGCACGACGCTGCTGCTGACCACGCAGTATCTCGAGGAGGCCGACCGGATCGCCGATCACATCGTGCTGCTCGATCACGGGCGCACCGTCGCCGCCGGGTCACCCACCCAGCTGAAGACCGAGGTGGGCGGCGACCGGATCGAGGTCACCGTCACCGCCGCCGGCGATCTCGTCGCCGCTGCGGGGCTGGTCGCCCAGTTCTCGTCCGACGAGCCCACCGTCGACGCCGCGGCGCAGACGGTGACCGCTCCCGTCGACGCGGACGTTCGCATCGTCAGCGTGGTGCGGGCCCTCGACGAATCGGGCATCGACATCCGCGACATCAACCGCCGGCAGGCGACGCTCGACGACGTGTTCCTGAGCCTCACCGGACCGCACAACGAATCGACCACCCGCTCCACGGAGTCCGCACAGGAGAGCTCGTCATGACCGCAACGATGGAACAACTCGACACGGTGCAAGTCGCCACGGGGAGCGACCGCCAGGCGGGCACGCTCTGGCGCGACTCACTCGTGTTCGCTCGACGCAACGCCGAGCACATCCGGCAGATCCCCGAGAAGCTGCTCGACGTCACGGTGCAGCCGATCATGTTCGTCCTGCTCTTCGCGTTCGTGTTCGGCGGCGCGATCAGCGTCGACGGCGGCAACTATCGCGAGTACCTGATCGGCGGCATCCTGGTCCAGAGCCTGGCGTTCGGCCTGATGGGCCCTGCCGTGTCGATCTCGACCGACCTCGCCGAAGGGGTGATCGATCGGTTCCGCTCGCTACCGGCCGCCCGCTCGGCCTATCTGGTGGGGCACTTCGTGTCGGAGGTCGCGGCAGTGATCCTGGCGATCACGATCCTCCTCACGACGGGCCTGCTGATCGGCTGGAGGACGCACAGCGATCCGCTGCACGTCGCCCAGGCGATCCTGCTCCTGATCGCCTTCGCTTCCGCGATGATCTGGGTGGGCACGTGGATCGGCATGAAGGCCCGGTCGGCCGACGCCGTGCAGGGCATCGTGTTCGTCGTGATCTTCCCGCTGACGTTCGTGAGCAACGCGTTCGTGCCCGTCCAGTCGATGCCGGACGCCTTGCAGTGGATCGCCTCGTGGAACCCGATCAGCGCCATCGTGGCCGCCGTGCGGGTGCTGTTCGGCAACCCGACCACGCCGGTCACCAAGGAGGTCTGGCCGACGATGCACCCGGTTGCCGCGGCGTGGATCTACACGGTCCTGATCCTCGTGATCGCGGTCCCGGCGGCCATCCGCCTCCACCGGGCTCGCACCACCGACTGACCGCGTTGCCGGATCGCGATCCGGCACACTGGAGCTGTCACGCCGGCGACGCGATCGGAGGAGAGTCATGCCCGAGGAGTTCGAAGGGGATCTCGCGGGAGCGGTGTTCTGGGGCGCGGATCTCCATGGCGCCCGCTTCCGCGACGTCGACCTCACCGGGGTGACGATCACGCACGCGTGGCTCGTCGGCGTCGACATCGATGCGCTGATCGACCGGGTCGTGATCAACGGTGTCGACGTGACGGCATACGTCAACGAGCGGGATCCGTGGTATCCGCTGCGGGCGATGTTGCGGCCCACGACGCCCGAAGGTATGCGTGCGGCATGGTCGGCACTCGAGGACGAGTGGCGGACCACGGTCGGTCTGGCGGCGGCGCTGCCCGAATCGGCGTTGTACGAGTCGGTCAACGACGAGTGGTCGTTCGTGCAGACGCTGCGTCACCTCGTGTTCGCCATCGACAAATGGTTCACGGCCCCCGTCCTCGGCGAACCGTTCGACCCGATCGGGTTGCCGAACTCCGGCTCGGTCGACTTCCCCTGGCCGGGCCTCGACGGCACGCTGACGCCGTCGTACGAGGACGCGATGGCGGTGCGCGACGGTCGGGCGGCCAGCGTCCGTGGCTACCTCGAGTCGGTCACCATGGCGGATCTCGAACGCGACGTCGACGTGCTGGAGAACGGCACCAACCCGGTGACGGAGTGCTTCTTCACCGTGTTCGAGGAAGAGTTCTGGCACATCCGCTACGCCCGGCGCGATCTCGAGATTCTGCAGGCCGCCGGCCGCTGAACCCGCCCGCGACACGAGCCGGGAGCGGGTCGAGTTCCGCGGCGTCGAGGTGTTCATCCGGCCCGGTCTATGCTCCGCCACGGGGGTTGAGCAATTTGACGAGGGGAATGCGATGTCTGACCGTCTGCGGTTCGGAATTTTCATGGCGCCGTTTCATCCGGCGGGAGAGAACCCCACGCTGGCGCTCGAGCGGGATCTCGAGCTGATCCAGCATCTCGATCGCCTCGGCTGGGACGAAGCGTGGATCGGCGAGCACCACTCGGCTGGTTCCGAGATCATCGCATCGCCCGAGATCTTCATCGCGGTCGCGGCGGAACGAACGCGACACATCAAGCTCGGCACCGGCGTGATCAGCGTCAGCTATCACAACCCGCTGTGGGTCGCCGAGCGAGCCGTCCTCCTCGACCATCTCACGCGCGGTCGGTTCATGCTCGGCCTCGGTCCGGGTTCTCTGCCCACCGATGCGGCGATGGTCGCCCTCGACCAGAGCCAGACTCGCGAGTTGCTCGCGGACGGAACAGACATCATCATGCGCCTGCTACGTGACGATGAGCCGGTCACGTTCAAGAACGACCGCTGGGACCTGCGCGAGGCGCGCCTGCACCTGCGCCCGTACTCCGACCCTGTCTTCGATGTTGCTGTCGCCGCCGTGGCGTCACCCGCCGGACCGCAACTCGCCGGCCAGCACGGGATCGGGCTGCTCTCGATCGGTGCCACCCAGGCCGCCGGGTTCGATGCACTGGCACTGCACTGGGGCGTCGTCGAGGAACGAGCGGAAACGTTCGGCACCACGGTCGACCGCAGTGCGTGGCGTCTCGTCGGCCTGATGCACATCGCCGAAACCCGCGAGCAGGCCTACAAGGACGTCGAGTTCGGCATCGAGCAGTGGTTCCGCTACTTCCAATCGGTCGCGGCGTTCCCGCAGATGGCCGTCGACGGCAGCAACATCCGCGAGATGATCGATTTCGTCAACGAGAGCGGCCTCGGATCGATCGGGACCGCGGACGATGCGGTGGCCCAGATCGAGCGGTTGACGAAGCAGTCGAACGGCGGCTTCGGCTGCTACCTGCTGTTGGCCCACGAGTGGGCCAACCCCGTGGCGACCCACCGGAGCTTCGAGTTGATCACCCAGCACGTGTTCCCGCAGTTCCAGGGACAGGCCTACAGCACCTTGGAAGCGAAGAGTCGGGCAATGGCCTCGAGGCCCGAGATGGCGGCCGCCCACTTGGAAGCGGTGGAACAGGTCACCGCCAAGTATCAGGCCGACATCGCGTCGCGAAGCTGACGCGTCTCCGCGCTGCCGGCGGCCGTAGCCCGGCCGCCCGACGACGGGACCTTGGACCCTGGTCGTCGCGACTCGAGTCCATGAGTCTTGGAGTATGCGACTGGAGGCTGTCGAGTCGGCGGAGGTGATGTCGGCGATCGGGGTCGAGCGCGACGTCAAAGTCCGTCGGCGTTGGCGTTCGGTTGCGATCCCGAGCGAGCACGGTGGCTGGGGGCTGACGCTCGAACCGGTGGTCCTGGGTCTGCTCGTCGCCCCGTCGCTCGCCGGACTGGCCCTGGGCGTCGCTGCCTTCACGGCGTTCCTGCTGCGCACGCCCGCCAAGCTGATCGCGGTCGACGTCCGGCGCGGCCGCTGGCTCGATCGAACGCGCCTCGCGGTGCGCGTCGTGATCGCCGAGACGGTCCTCCTGGCGTGCGCTGTCGCGGTGGCGGTCGCGCTCGCCGGGTCGACGTGGCTGGTTCCCATGGTCATTGCGGCTCCGCTGATCGCCGTCGAGTTCTCCTTCGACATCCGAAGTCGCGGTCGGCGGCTGATTCCCGAGCTGTGCGGAGCGGTCGGGATCTCCGCAGTCGCCGCATCGATCGTGATCGTCGCGGGACAGAACGGCGCGCTCGCAGCCGGCCTGTGGCTCGTGCTCGCCGCCAGAGCGGTTGGCGCGATCCCGTTCGTGCGGGTGCAGATCGTGCGCCTCCGCCGCGGTCGTGGCCCGGTCTGGCAGAGCGATCTCGCCCAGGCCGCCAGCGTCTTCGTTGCAACGGGAGCGGTCGTCGCCGACCGGCGGATGGTCCTCGGAGCGCTCGGTGTGGCGGTACTCGCCGCCGCACAGTGCGTCTGGGTGCGTCGTCCGCCGATGCCGGCCAAGCAGATCGGTCTGCGGCAGATGGGCATGGGGCTGGCGCTCGTCGCCGTGACCGCGGTGGGGGTGTTGTGGTGAACCGATGTGAACTGCTGAACGGAAAGAGAAGCGAATGGTGACGATCGATGTGTCGACGACCTTGGCCGAAGCGGTGGAGGCGTTCCCGCAACTGGCCCGTGAATTCGAGCGGCGCGGCTTGGACTACTGCTGCGGGGGCCAGCGCACGCTCGGCGACGCGTGTGCGCTGATCGGGCTGGATCCGGCAGCGACGATTGCCGAGCTGTCGCAGCTCGCTACGGCGCCCGTTGCCACGGAGTGGTCGACGATGAGCGCCGACGTGCTCGTCGATCACATCGAGGAGACGCATCATCGCTACCTCTGGAAGGAGCTGCCCGAGGGTGTCTTCGCTCCTCGACAAGATCGTGTCGGTGCACGGTGTGCGACATCCGGAATTGGCGGAGATCTCGTCGTGCTTCATGGAGGTGCGCGCCGATCTGGAACCGCACCTGGTGAAGGAGGAGCGCGTCCTGTTCCCGATGATCCGTGATCTCGCGACGTCGGGCGGCGTCCCGACGCTCCCGTCCGGGTCGCTGCGCAACCCGATCTCGGTGATGCTGAGTGAACACGACACCGTCGGCGACCTGCTCGCCCGCCTGCGCCGTCTGACCGACGGCTACACGCCCACCGGCGGACGGTTGCGCGTCGTATGTCGCTTGCTTCGCGGCGATGGCCGAACTGGAGGAGGACACGCACCTGCACATCCACAAGGAGAACAACGTGCTGTTTCCCTTGGTCTTCCGGCTGGAAGCCGAGCGCGCCGCGACGCTGACACGATGATCGGGACCGCGAACCGTGGCATCACGGCCGGTCCAGCTCGCCCACCCTTCGCGGTCGCCGACCGCCATCGGCAGACGCCAGTTCCTCGAGTGCCGCGATCGCCTTCGGCGCTCCGACGTCGGGAGCCAACCTGTCGGCCATCGCGTGGGCTTTCGCGCGGATCGCGTCGTCGGCGAGGACGCGTCGCACCGCGGTGGCGAACTTCTCCGGCGACGACCGCTTCGAGACGTTGATCCCGACCCCGTGGTGCACGACGCGGGCAGCATTGTCGGGCTGGTCGCGGCTGATCGGCACGACCATCACGGGCACGCCGGCGGCCAGCGAGCGGGTGACCGTCCCGTGGCCGCCGTGGGTGATCACCAGGTCGACGTGGGGGAGCACCGCGCCGTGCGGTGCGGACTCCACCAGGTGGACGTTGCCCGGCACCCGAGCGACTGGTCGCGCCCGCATGCCCGGCCCGGTGGTGACCAGCGCGTGGCAATCGACACGGCCGAGCGCGTCGACGAGCCGCTGCAGCAGATCCTCCTGCTGCATGTAGGTGGTGCTCAGCGACAGAAGCACCGCCGGGCGACCGTCGTCGGGCCAGGGCGGCGTCCACGGCGTGGCTACTCGTTCGTTCGGGGGGATCGGGAGGCCGCCGTACACGATGGCCGGGTCCGGCGTCGTCGGCGCGAAATCGAACGCCTCGCTGGTGAGGAGGATGATCCGATCTGCCCGACGGACGCTCTGCTCGAGTGAACCGACCGGGACGAGGCCCAGCTCGCGACGCGTGTCGTTGAGCGTGCCGGTCCCCATCAGCACGTCGTTGACCCGATGCAGAGCGGCGTCGCGTATCCGACCGACGCGGTTGTCCAGCGGTCGCAGACCGGAGCCCATCGGTGGCACCCCCGGGGTTCGGAGCATGTTCACATTCGGTGCGACCGCGGCGGTCGGAAGGCCGGAGTGTTCGGCACCGGCGGAGGCTCCCGTCAGGAGGGCATCGACGATCAGCACGTCGGGTGAGCACGCGTCGATGGCATCGGCCAGGTCGGCGGCGTGGAGCGACGCGGGCCCGAAGAAGAGCAGCTGACCGACCTGGCGCACCTGCGCCAGCGGGTTGCGCACCTCCCAGTCACGGATCAACGCCCGCTCGGTGTCGCGCGCTCTCGCCTGCGGTGCTCGTTGCCACGGGATGAAGGTCGCACCGGCATCGACCGCCTCCCGTTCGACCGTGTCGTCGCTCAGCACGACGACTTGGTGACCACGGCCGATGAGCTCCGCGGCGAGGCCGAGTTCGGGCGGGATCGTCCCGCCTCCATCCCAGGTCGCGAGGAGGAACCGACTCATCGAGACACCACCGCCGTGCAGAGTTCGGTCATGGCGGCGTCGGTGGCTCGGGCGCTGAGGCCGCGGTCGATACGCAGGAGCTTCCACGTGTACACGTCGGTCGTGACCACGAGCAGGTCCTCGAGCTGGGCCTTCCCGGCTCGGCTGCGACCGGCGAGCTGCGGGGCGAACGCCCAGCGCACCCACCGCCGGTGACCGCGCCGCCCGATGTCGAGCAGTTCCGACAGGGCAGGAAACCGGTGCTCCTGGCTGAGCATGTTCATGAGCTGGTGGCCGGCCTGTTCATAGTCGCTGACCACGACGTGCACCGCCGCGGCGACGTCGCCCTGCTCCATCTTCTTGCGGAGTTGATCGCGTTCGTCGTCCTCGTCGCCCCGGGCGACCAGCGCCGCCAAGAGCGCGTCCTTGGTTCCGAAGTGGCGGACGACCGTCGACAACGACACGTTGGCCTTCGCGGCGACGCGGCGCATGGACAACGAGTCGAAGTCTTCGGTGGCGATGATCTCGCCCGCCGCCTCGAGGATTTCTTGTTCGGTGTCGTCCGACGTCGTCATGGGATACACCGTATCCGCTCTCGGTGCGATCCTCAAGATCTTTCGGCTTGACATGGATACGGTGTATCCGTATTGTCTGGATACACCGTATCCACGGAGTTGGAAAACACAGAAGGAGAGCGTCATGACAAACCTGCAGACCGACCTGACTGCAACCACCGCCGCGAGCAGGTCCGGGGAGACCGCCCCGGCATCCGGCCGTCGAGATTGGCAGCGCGTTTCGTTGTTCCTCGGCGGGATCATGTTCGCCGTCGGCAACATGCTGCACCCGCTGGAGCACAAAGACGCTGCCTACGAGACCGCCACATGGGAAGCGGCCCATTTGACGATCTTCTTCTCGTTGCCGCTTCTGGTACTCGGACTGCCGTACCTCCAACGACGCCTGGCCGCCCACACCGATTCGCGGCTCGCCGGCTTCGCCGTGGCGGCGTCGATGGCCGGCCTCATCGGCATCGGCCCCGGCACCATCATCGAAACGTTCGTGGCGCCGATGATCGGGCACCATGCGATGACCGAACTCGAATCGGGCGGCATGGGGCTGGTCAACGCAATCCTGGGGGTGGCGTACCTCGGCGGCACGATCGCGCTCGGGTGGGTAGTCAGGCGGTGCAAGCTGCGTCCGCGAGGGGCCGGCACGTCCCTGATCGTCAGCGCGGTCGTGTTGCTCGGAATGATGACCGCGACGGGCCCGGCCGCAGGCGTGGTCGTCATCGTGTCGACGATGATCTACGGCATCGCCCTGTCGGCGCTCGCCGTCCCGAGACTCGCCGACCCGAAACTCGCCGATGAGGCGTGATCCGCCGTTCGGGTCGTCGACTCAGGCGCCGACGTATGACGCGAGATGCTGGCCGGTGAGTGTGGAACGGGAGGCGACGAGGTCGGCGGGGGAGCCCTCGAACACGATCGTGCCGCCGTCGTGGCCCGCGCCAGGGCCGAGGTCGATGATCCAGTCGGCGTGGGCCATCACGGCCTGATGGTGCTCGATGACGATGACCGAGCGGCCGGCGTCGACGAGCCGGTCGAGCAGGCCGAGCAACTGCTCGACGTCGGCGAGATGCAGGCCGCTCGTGGGCTCGTCGAGGACGTAGATCTCGCCCTTCTCGGCCATGTGGGTGGCCAGTTTGAGCCGTTGGCGCTCACCGCCCGACAGTGTGGGGAGCGGCTGGCCGATCGTCAGGTAGCCGAGACCGACGTCGACGAGGCGGGCGGTGATCTTGTGGGCCGCCGGGATCGCGGACTCACCGTCGGCGAAGAAGGCGTCCGCCTCGGCCACCGACATCGAGAGCACCTCGCTGATGTCCTTTCCCCCGTACGTGTACTCGAGGACCTCGGCGTCGAACCGTTTGCCCTCGCACACCTCGCAGGTTGCAGCGGCGTCGGCCATCATCCCGAGATCGGTGTAGATCACGCCTGCGCCGTTGCAGTTGGGACACGCGCCCTCGGAGTTGGCGCTGAACAGCGCCGGCTTGACGCCGTTCGCTTTGGCGAACGCCTTGCGAATCGGGTCGAGCAATCCGGTGTACGTCGCGGGGTTGCTCCTCCGGGAACCCTTGATCGCGCCCTGGTCGATCGACACCACGCCGTCGCGGCCCTCGATCGAACCGCGGATGAGCGAGCTCTTGCCCGAACCGGCCACACCGGTCAGCACGACGAGCATGCCGAGCGGGATGTCGACGTCGACGTTCTGCAGATTGTTGGTCGTGGCGCCGCGCACCTCGAGCGCACCCTTGGGTGTGCGCACCGACTCCTTGAGGGTGGCGCGATCGTCGAGGTGACGGCCGGTCAGCGTGCCGCTGGCACGGAGCTCTTCGACGGTGCCCTCGAACACCACCTCGCCGCCGGCCACGCCCGCGCCGGGCCCGAGGTCGACGACTCGGTCGCCGATCTCGATCGTCTCGGGCTTGTGTTCCACGACGAGCACCGTGTTGCCCTTGTCGCGCAGCTGGAGCAGCAGGTCGTTCATCCGGGCGATGTCGTGGGGGTGCAGTCCGACGGTCGGTTCGTCGAACACGTAGGTGACATCGGTGAGCGACGACCCCAGGTGTCGGATCATCTTCGTGCGCTGCGCCTCGCCGCCCGACAGCGTGCCCGTCGGCCGTTCCAGCGAGAGGTAACCGAGACCGATGTCGACGAACGAATCGAGCGTCTGCTTCAGCGAGGTGAGCAACGGAGCGACCGACGGCTCGTCGAGGCCGTGCACCCACACCGCGAGGTCCCTGATCTCCATCGCACAGGCGTCGGCGATGCTGACCCCGTCGATCTTCGACGAGCGCGCCGCTTCGTTGAGGCGGCTGCCCCCGCACTCGGGGCACGTGGTGAACGTGATCACCCGCTCGACGAAGGCGCGGATGTGCGGCTGCATCGCTTCGACGTCCTTCGAGAGGAAGGACTTCTGGATCTGGGGGATGACGCCCGCGTACGTCAGATTGACGCCGTCGACCTTGATCTTGGTGGGCTCCCGGTAGAGCAGGTCGTCGAGCTCCTTCTCGGTGAACTCGCTGATCGGCTTGTCCGGGTCGAAGAAGCCGCAGCCACGGAAGATCCGCCCGTACCAGCCCTCCATGCTGTACCCGGGGATCGTGAGCGCACCCTCGTTGAGCGACTTGCTGTCGTCGTAGAGCTCGGACAGGTCGAAGTCGGTGACCGAACCCATGCCCTCGCACCGGGTGCACATGCCGCCGGCGCGTGTGAACGAACGCTTCTCGCGCGTCTTCTTGCCGCCCTTCTCGAACGTCACCGCCCCGGCGCCGCTGATGGTCGCGGTGTTGAACGAGAACGCCTGCGGCGAGCCGATGTACGGCTTGCCGAGGCGGCTGAAGACGATCCGCAGCATGGCGTTGGCATCCGTGACCGTGCCGACGGTCGACCGGGGGTTGGCGCCCATCCGCTCCTGGTCGACGAGGATCGCCGTCGTCAGTCCCTCCAACACGTCGACATCGGGCCGGCCCATCGTCGGCATGAAGCCCTGCACGAACGCGCTGTACGTCTCGTTGATCAACCGCTGTGACTCGGCGGCGATCGTGCCGAACACGAGCGAACTCTTCCCCGACCCGGAAACGCCGGTGAACACCGTCAGCCGACGCTTCGGGATCGCGACGCTGATGTCCTTCAGGTTGTTCACGCGCGCCCCGTGCACGCGGATCATGTCGTGGCGGTCGGCGTCCAGGGCGGGAGGTTGGGTGTTGACGTTCGTGGCTCTGCTCATCGTGTCCCCATCTCGGCCGCGCATCCCGCTTGTCGCGCCATCAATCGGTGTGCCCGGGACGGGTTCGGCCGCAGCCTGTCGGTCCCATGCACGTCCTGGACCAGTCCTGTTTTCTGAGAGCGGACGACGGGAATCGAACCCGCATCATCAGCTTGGAAGGCTGAGGTTCTAGCCTTTGAACTACGTCCGCAAAGGCGGGGACACGTTACCGGTCGACATCGCCAACGATGTCACCCGTCGGACGTCGATGGATCGAGGAGCGCGGTGACCGAGACGATCGTCGACCGGCGGATCCGGTCCACGTCGTGGGCGTACAGCCGTCGGTGGACGTCGTAGGCATCCCAACTCAGGAGCACCTGCGCCCCGTCGGCAATCCCGGGACGGTCTGCCTCGGGGAAGCGTGCCAGCTCGAGAGCGAAATGCTGTTCCATCACCTTCCGGAACCCTGCCGTGATTTCCGCGAACGCAACGGTGAGTGACGGCATCGCGACGGCGCGGAGCCTGGTGACCGTGGCGATGCCGTGCAGCTGCTCGAACATTGCCAGCTTCGCGTCGACCATCCGCTGGAGTCGCTCCTCGAACGGACCCTCACCGACCCGGTCGAGGGTCCCGAGAGGCAGGCCTCGCTGCAGTTCGCGGGCGATCGCGGTGATCATCAGGTCGGCGAGGTCGTCGAAATACCGGAAGACCGAACGGTGTGACACACCGGCGCGCTCGGCGATCTCGGCGCCGCCCGGATCGAAGTTTCCCTCGCGGACGAGTGTGAGGAATGCCTCGATGACGGCCTCACGATTGCGCTCCCGGCGGAGTGATCGACCGTCGACATGCGTGTCGATCTCGTGGATATCGCTGGAGTCGTCCACGGCGTGCATGTGAACAAACTATCTCGTGTCCGACTTGCCTCTATCGTCACCCACCTTGTCCGTATGGTGAACAATCCGACAACCGACACGTCCCCTGCCGAACACGACCGAGCGATCCTCGAGCGGGTTCGCAAGCTTTTCGACAAAGCCGCGGGGACGACGAATCCGCACGAGGCCGACGCGTTCGCCCGCAAGGCCGCCGAGCTGGTCGCCCGGCACCGGATCGATCCCGAGCGTCTCGTATCCGGTCGGTCCGACGACGAGATCGTCATCCGAGAACTTCCGCTGGGGCGGGGAGCGTACGTGCGGGCCCGGCTCGCGTTGTTGACCATCGTCGGTGATCATCACGATGTCCGCGTCGTGTTCAAGACGCTCCCGACGGGGATGATGGCGTACCTCGCCGGGTTCCGTTCCGATGTCGAAGTCGTGGAGTTGCTGTATCACTCGCTCCACCAGCAGGCGGCGGCTCAGATGGCCGGTATCTCACGCGGGACCGGCGCCGCCACCCAACGGTTCCGGCGCTCCTTCCTGATGGGTTTCGCCGACCGGATCGGTGTGGTGCTCGACGAGAGTGCCCGCGAGGCGGCGGCCGGACGATCCGCCGCTGTGGCGAATTCGACTGCGCTCGCGCTGCGTGAACGGTCGCAGCAGGTGGACGACCATCTGCAGCAATCCTTCGGGCGGATCCGGTCCGCCCGACGGGCGAGCGCCGCGCAGGCCTCGGGTTGGCAGGCCGGTGTGGCTGCGGCAGAACGTGCGGACGTCGGGCGTGATCGCCTACCGGAACGGCGGGCGCTCGGACGATGACGGGGCATCGGCGATCGGCCCGATCCTGCGACGTGAGCGGTGACGTCGGCCGTGCGGCGGTGTACGCCTGCGAACTCGCGGCGTTCGACGGCACCGACCTCGAAGACCAGCGATCGTTCGTCGAGGTCGAACGGATCATCCGATCGATTGCCGAGAGTCCCTGGTGGAGTGGGCCGGTGGTGGCGGTGCGCCGGGCCCGTGCCGGCACGATGTCGTCCGTCGCGGCCGGTTCGGTCGGGCGGCACGACGCACCGATCGAGATCCGCCTCGCCGACGGCCAGTGCACCATCGCAACAGCGGCTCACGAACTCGCCCATGCGCTCGCCGGCGTGGAGCATGGCCACGACGACGTGTTCCGGCAGGCCTACCTCGACGTGGTGGAGATGGGAACGAACCTCGATCCGCTCGATCGCCGCGGCAGCATCCACGTCGACCAGCTCGGCGAGGCCTTCGACGCCGCCGGCCTGGCGCTGGCCGAGCGCCGTTGGCCACCGCCCGACCCCGGCACCGTGGGAGCCATCGCGCTGTAGCCCGTAATCGCGGGCCGGTCCGGCTCACCCCGTCAGTAGGCTCGGGGCCGGTCGTCCGGGATGTAGCGCAGCTTGGTTAGCGCGCCTGCTTTGGGAGCAGGAGGCCGGGAGTTCGAATCTCCCCATCCCGACCACATCTACCAGGTGTGATACACGTGGCTGACCATCCGAAAATCGCGATGTATCAGCGATGTATCAAATCTCCGAGCACTCGCGAGGCTCGAGCAGAAAAGCATCGAGCCCTGCGCCCATCGATGCCCGAGCCGGCGAGTCGCTCACGGGCGAATGGTACGTCTGTCCGATGGGCCGCCTTCACGGACTCGATCGTGGGGCAATGATTTCGGTCGAATAGCGACCGTTGCTGAGAGGGAGCCAGAGTTCGACGGCGTCATCGAGTGGCTGCGCCTCGTCGTTGCGCACTGCTCCGGAACGGGTTACCTTTACTTCGATGAGCAATGTAAAGGAACGGCGCCGAGGAGCGACGACGATCAGCTCCAAGCATCAGATCACCATCCCGGTCGCCGAACTCCGTGCCGCGGGGCTCGAACCCGGAGAGCGCCTCGTCGCACGCGCCGACGGGCCAGGCCGGGTCGTTCTCGAGCGCGAGCATGACGTCCTCGCCGAATTCGCCGGCCAACTCACCGGTGTCTACGCCCAACACGGGGTCGACGCCCTCCGCGACGAGTGGGACTGATCCACGTCGACGCCGGTGTCGTCATCGGGCTGCTCGACGCCGACGACGCGCACCACGAGTCAGCGAACGCGGCGCTCGCCCGTGTGCTTCGCAGCGGTGATCGACTCGCCATGGCCGCATCAGCATTCGCCGAATGTCTCGTCGGCCCGCAACGTCGAGGACCGCGGGCCGTCGCCGTGGTCGATGACCTCATCGAACGGCTGCCGATCGACATCGCCGATCTCGATCGTGGAATCGCTCGCACCGCGGCATCGCTTCGCGCGAGTCACATCCACCTCCGGCTACCCGACACGCTGGTGATCGCGACCGCGATCGAACACTCGGCCGACGAACTCATCACCACCGACCGCAAATGGCCGACCGCACGGGCCCTCAAACTGGACATCACGATCACCCATCTCTGAGCGATGCATCCCGTCATCTGCACGTCGAAGCCGCTTTCGACCAGCCGGTCAGGAGGTCCGCGATGATCAGAAATGTATCAATCCGACGTGCACCGGCCCGTTTCAGCCTGTCCGACGAGTGTCAACGAATCCGGGTATCACCCCAGCTAGATGACACAATTCTGAAAATTCCGGGACCGTCTGGAAACGGCTGATATTGCCATTTTCAGATTTCGGAGCAGGAGGCCGGGAGTTCGAATCTCCCCATCCCGACCACGCACGCTGGTGTTATGTCCGCTGCGAGGTCAGCCGGTGTGGTCCGGGAGGAATGGGTGAGTGAAGAGGTGAGTAGTCGAGGGCTGTCAGGCTTATGACGGAGCCGATGGCTCGTGACGGCGCGATCCGGCCACGACGTGCGCAGCAGTGAACGCGGAGTCCGACAGCGGCCAGCGCCGATGACGCCGAACTCGAGAACCCACGGGTCGCCGTCGTCGTGACTGCACCCGTCAAAGTCGAGTCTCGGTCTGCGCGAGGCTGTCCTGATGACCGATCGCGGGGTCCAACAGAATGTCGGACAGCTGCTCACGAAACGAGCGGTGCGCGATCCTGGCGCGGAGGCGATCTTCGAGCCGGCGAACGGCCGACGACTGTCGTACTCCGAACTGAATTCCCGGTCGAACCAGGTGGCACATGCGCTCATCGAGGGCGGTGTCGGACTCGGTGACCGGGTCGCCCTGCTCCTGATGAACGGCACAGAATTCGTCGAGTCGTTCTTCGCGATCGCCAAGATCGGTGCGGTCAACGTGCCGCTGAACTGGCGCCTCGTCGCCGACGAACTCGAGTTCATCCTGACTGACGCCGGCGCAACGGTGATCATCTTCGGCAGCGAATTCACTGAGATCGTCGATGAATTGCGCGGCCGGGGTGAAGCGACGTCGATCGCGACATGGATCCAGGTGGGCGGCGAGGCACGAGACGGGACCATCGGGTACGAAGGTTGGATGAGCGCAGCGTCGTCGGCCGAGCCGACGCCATCGGGTTCCGGTGATGACCTGGTGTTCATCATGTACACCAGCGGCACCACCGGGCTGCCGAAGGGTGTGATGCACTCCCACGACACCGTGCTCTGGTCGATCCTGACCGGGGCGGCCACGGCGGACTTCCGTACCGGGGATCGGTATCTGAACTCGTTGCCGATGTTCCACGTCGGGGCGTTGAACCCGGTACTGGTG
Organism: Ilumatobacteraceae bacterium; assembly: GCA_963752815.1. Lineage (GTDB taxonomy): Bacteria > Actinomycetota > Acidimicrobiia > Acidimicrobiales > Ilumatobacteraceae > Sva-07. The sequence continues at coordinate 582,719 of CAVVZI010000021.1, forward strand.
TGCGTCTACTCGGGCGGCGCGGTCGTGGTCCTCAAGACGTTCGACCCGACGTTGTCATGGGAACTGATCCGCGACGAGCGGATCACGTCCACGTTGATGGTGCCGGTGATGTTGCAGTACATGTTGGCCGTACGCGACCCTGCGATCCATGACGCGACGTCGCTGCGCTGGATCATGAGCGGTGCGGCGCCGGTCGCCAAGACCCTGATCGAGCAGTACGCCGCCCTCGACATCGAGATCCATCAGGTCTACGGACTGACCGAGACGTGCGGCCCAGGTTGTCTGATCAGTTCGGAAGAAGCAATCACCCGTGCCGGATCGACTGGCAGAGCGTTCTACTTCACCGAGGTGCGCGTCGTACGCGAGGACGGCACGGACTGTGACCCCGATGAATCGGGTGAGGTGTTGCTCAAGGGACCGCACATCATGGTGGGCTACTGGAACCAACCCCAGGCGACGGAGGAGGCGATCGTCGACGGATGGCTGCACACCGGCGACGTCGCAACGATGGACGACGAGGGCTTCGTCACGATCGTCGACCGTGTCAAGGACATGTTGATCTCCGGAGGGGAGAACGTCTATCCGGCCGAGATCGAGTCCGTGCTCCTGGCCCACGACAAGATTGCCGATGTCGGCGTGATCGGCGTCCCGTCGGACAGGTGGGGGGAGTCCCCCTTGGCCGTGGTGGTCGCCAGTGATCCGACACTGACCGCTGCCGAGGTGATCGAGTTCTGTACCGGCAAGCTCGCCCCGTTCAAGGCGGTGAAAGCGGTCGAGTTCGTGACCGAACTGCCCCGCAATGCGAGCGGAAAGATCCTCAAACGCGAGCTCCGCGAGCAGTTCGTGGAAACCCTGGCACGCTGAAGCCGGAACTCGGCATCGGCCACGTCACAGGAGGCTGTAGATCGTCTCGATGAATGCCACGACCTGTTCCATCGGGACGTCCGATGCGGTGGCCACCTCGCACCCGCCAGTCCGCCATCCGGTCGCACACTTCACACACCCAGAATCACCACCACGGCGGTCAAGGCAGCGCAGCATCACGGCCCCGATGCAGTGTCACGGAATCGCGTCACCGGTCCGGCAGTCGTGGACACGTCCCCTCATCAATTGAGGGCGGCCGCGAGATCGGCCTTCTCGTTATCGTGAGTCGTCGTCGTGATCGCAGTCGGCGCGTGACCGCCAGTTGAGCTGACCGGTCAGCCTGCACAGGGAACGGAACGACGAACGGCTTGCACGTCGGCTGAACGCTGGCTTGCTCCGAGTTTGGCCTGCGCGAGACTCGGACGCGGACAGGACTGGTGACGTGGACGATCGCGAACAACTCCAGCGTGCAATCGCGGCGCAGGAGCAGCTTCGCGGAGTTGTCGACGACGACATCATCGACGTCACTGTCGGATCGCTACACGCCAGGCTGAGCATGCTCGGTTCAACGGATCAGCGGCGTCGACAAGCAACCGTGTTGTTCACCGACCTCCAGGGATTCACCTCGCTCGCCGAGGTCGTGGACGCAGAGATCGTGAGCGACCTGATGAACGAGGTGTGGTCACGCCTCGATCACATCGTCACGTCGTTCGGTGGTCGGATCGACAAGCACATCGGCGATGCCGTGATGGCGGTCTGGGGTGCGGAGTTGTCGAACGAGAACGATCCCGAGCAAGCGGTGCGGGCGGGACTGGCGTTGCAGCGCGCGGTCGCAGACTTCAACTCGTCGACGAGACGGTCGCTCGTGATGCGGGTCGGCATCTGCACGGGCGCAGTCGTGCTCGGTGAGGTCGCAACCACTCGCGAGTTCACGGCAATGGGTGACACCGTCAACGTCGCGTCGCGACTCGAACACCTCGCCCCTGCGAACGGGGTGATGATCGCGCACGAAACGTACCGCCACGTGCGGGGTGTCTTCGATGTCAGCCCACTCGAACCGCTCGACGTCAAAGGCCGAACGAAGCCTGTTCGCGCGTACGTGGTGCTTCGAGCCAAGCCCCGCACGTTTCGGATGCCGACACGCGGGATCGAGGGCGTCGAGACCGCCATGGCAGGTCGCGAGCAGGAACTCGACGCCTTGCGAACGGGACTGGACGTCACGTTGGGCGACCGTCGCTCGCGCACGATCGCCCTTGTCGGCGAACCAGGCGTCGGCAAGTCGCGATTGCTGTACGAGTTCGAGAACTGGGTCGAACTGCTCGAGCAAGACGTCTACTTCTTGAAGGCGCGAGCTCTCGCGACTCGCCAGAAGATTCCCTACGGGCTGTTCCGTGATCTCGTTGCATCCCGCTTCTCGATCCTCGACAGCGATTCTCCATCGACCGTTGGCGAGAAGATTCGTGAGGGGTTCGCGCCTCATCTGGCACCCGCCGAGGCCGTCCTCGTCGGTCATTGGTTGGGGTTTGATCTGTCATCCGTCGACTCGGTACGCCAACTGCAAGGGTCGACCGCATTCTCATCTGTCGCTGAGGTTCACTTCATCGATTTCCTTCGACTGCTGGCGCGCGACGACGTCGTGCTGGTCGTGCTCGAAGACTTGCACTGGGCCGACTCGGACTCGTTGAGCTTGCTGGACAACCTTGCCCGTCGGCTGAGTGACTCGCCGACATTGTTCGTCGTCGCAACGCGACCGACACTCCTCGAGCAGCGTCCCAACGTGCTCGTGGATGATCTGCCGTGCCAGCACTTGGTCCTGAGACCGTTGACCGACGACACGACACGGGCGCTGATCGCCGACGTCCTGCAGCACACCACCGGTACGCCAGATTCGCTCGTGGATCTCATTGTTCGCCGTGCTGAGGGCAACCCGTTCTTCGTCGAGGAGCTCATCAAGATGCTCATCGACGATGGGGTGATCGTTCCCGGCGAGGCGGACCTGGCTTGGCATCTCGATCTCGATCGACTCGATCCGACATCGGTGCCCTCGACGTTGACCGGCGTTCTCGAAGCACGCCTCGACAGTCTCGCGGCTGGTCCGCGAGCTGCCCTTCAACAGGCCTCGGTGATAGGCCGCGTTTTCTGGGATGCCGCCGTGAACGCACTGGATCCGTCGCGTCCGGCCAGCGACACGACGGATGCGTTGCGCGAGGCCTGTGCGCGCGAGTTGATCTACCGGCGCGATCAGTCGTCGCTGGCGATCGCCGCCGAGTTCATCTTCAAGCACGCGTTGCTGCGCGACGTCATCTACGAGACCGTGCTCCTCCGGGATCGGCAGCGCCTCCACGCACTCGTGGCCGATTGGCTGTCGGTCCACACCGGGGAGCGGCTCAGCGAGTTCCTCGAGATCATCGCCGATCACCGCCGGCTGGCTGGAGACTCCCGCAGGGCCGCCGAGGTCTACGAGGCGGCCGGGGCGCGGGCGCTGCAGTCGGGTCAGTCGGCGAGCGCTCGTCGACTGCTCGAGCTCGCTCTCGCGTTGTGGAACGAAGTGTCGATCGACCCTCCCGTCGGTTCCCTGCTCGCATTTGCTCAAGCGTGTCTTCAGACAGGCGACCTCAATGCCGCCGACGCTGTCACTGAAGTTCTGTTGGCCAAGGAGCTGGATTCCGAACAGCGCGCTACCGCCTTGTACTTCGCCAGCTGGGTCGCAGCCGAACGCGGCGACCACGACCGCGAGAGTGCACTGCTCGCCGACGCCTTGCCGCTTGCTGAGGCGGTGGGAGGGACCGCGTTGTCGCGAACCTTGGTCGGTGTCGCCTGGGCGCAGGCGAACGGAGGTGAAATCGGTGCGGCGCGAGCGACGGCCCAACGTGGACTGGCTGTGGCGACCGCATGCTGCGATCAGCTCGAACAAGCCCGCGCGTGCATGACGATTGCCGGCGTCACGCGCATGGCCGGCGAGTACGACGAGGCAATGACGTGGTTGCAGGAAGCACTCGCCATCGCAATCTCGATCGGAGATCTGGAGCTCGAGAACTACGCCCGTCTCAATCTCGGCACCCTGCATCACCTGATCGGCGACGCCACCGGGTCACTCGAGGCGTACCGGGCCGCTGAAGGCTTCTATCTCGCCAACCTCGAAGCGAGCATGAAACTCGAGACCCGACAACAACAAGTCATCTGCCACGCAAATCTCGCCCAGCTCTACCTGCGACTCGGAAGGCCGAACGACGTCGGAGCCCATCTGGACCGAGCGCTCCGCGATGCACTCGACATCGGCCGGACAGCCGACCTCGGGATCTGCCTGATCATCGAAGCGGAACTCCGCCTCAGCGTGGGCGACGTCGAGGGTGCACTGATGTTGGTCGGCGCTCTGCAGAGCGATCCTCGGGCCGGGGAGGAGGACGAGCAGGAAATCGAGCGCCTGCTGCAGCGCGCCAACCTGGACGACGAAGTAGTCCGACTCGGCACTCTTCGCGGGCAAGGCCGCGACATCGTCGAACTCGGTCAGGCCATCGCAATCAGCCGTGCTGCAGGCACATCGGCAGTCGTCCAGTAGTTCTCCGCGCCGCTGAGTTCCCCAAAGGTCACAGCGCGAGCTTCGAGACCCGGGTCCCCCAGTTGCCGAGCGAGGTCAGGGTGGCGTCACACGAGCCGACGTTGGCCAGACTCGGTGCCGGGTAGTACTGCGTGCAGCCGCAGGTGTGGGCGATGTACTCCTAACAGAGTGTTGAAAATCGGGTCCTGAACGCTTTGGCGGTCGCTGGTGCGTTCGGGTGGCCGGTCGGTTTCTTCCGAGTCCCGTTTTCTGATGTTCTCCGGAACCCGGTCTCGCCCGAAGATCGTCGCCGGTCAGGCGGTGGCGGTGTCGAGGGCGGTGATTCTGATGAGGTTGTAGACGGCCGCTTCGATCTTGAACCAGGCCCGGTTTCGTTGTCGGCCGACGTAGCGGACTTTGCGTCCTCCGCCGATGGTCTTGATCCATCCGACCGGTTCTTCGACCCGTTTCCGTATTCGCTGCGACACGGCGTGGCCGGCGTGTCGGGTGGTTCGACCATCGATCGCGGATCTTCGGTTCGTGGTGTTCTGCGCGACGTGCGGAGTGAACCCGAGACACGGGTGCCGGCGACGAAGTCGCAGGTGTCGTATCCCTTGTCACCGGCGACGGTGCGTCGCCGTCTGCTCGCAGTGAGTCGGGTGAGCATCTGGATCGCCGAGTCACGCTCGGCGGAGCCGATGGCCGCGGTGAGCTCGGCGTCGACGATCGACGAGTTGCGGTTCTCCATCAACAGTTGCCCCGAATTGCACAGCTTCGCCGCGGTCGCCATCGACTTGGGTTGGACTCACACAACGAAATACAGCGGTCGTCGAGAAACTGAGAACTCGACCGTGGCAACAAACCTCACCATCAAGGTGAACAGCGACACCGGCACCCCGCAGACGCTCTCACCCCTACACGAGGATCGGCTAACCTACCGTCGTGGCGGTCGGGGGATCGATCGCCATCGAGTGCCGCTGACTGGATGAGGATCGCCTGTAGGCCGTGGGGCGAGATCATGACTGCTAGGAGTCCGTGTGACCGAAGCCGCCGCCGCGTGGTCCTTCACCCTCCTTGATGAAGTCGCCGTCGAGCGCCCTGACAGGCGTGTCATACCGCACGGTCGGCAGCAGCGCATCGCCTTGACGATGCTCCTGCTCAAAGCAAACAAGACGGTGTCAGGGGCTCAGCTCGCCGAGCCGCTGTGGCACGGCAGCCCGCCCCGGAAGGAACTTGACGCGCTTCGTCGCATCATCAGCGACCTACGCAAGCTGCTGCGCACCGAGGACGGTGAGGCGTCCCGGATCGGGAACGCCACAGATGACGGCTGGTCGCTGCGGGTCGAGCCGGGTGAACTCGACGCCGACCGGTTCGAGCGGGCGATCGAGGTGGGGAACGCGGCACGGGCCGCCGGGGATCTGGACGGTGCGGTCGACGCGTGGCGGGAGGCGCTCGCCGTTTCCACGCCGCGCCCGATGGTCGACGTCGTCGACGACCTCGAGGAGGCCAAGGGCAGGGCCATCCACTGGGCGGGCTGCCGCCTGACCACCCTGGAACGCTGCATCGAAGCCGAGATCGACCGCGGCAACCGTCACGCAGTCGTCGACGAGGTGCAAAGGCACGTCGACGAAAACCCCTTCCGCGAGGAACTTGTCTACTCGCTGATGCGGGCGCAGTACTACTGCGGCCGCCAGACCGACGCTCTCGCGAGCCTCTCCAGGCTGCGAACGCTCCTGCGCGACGAGCTCGGGCTCAACCCCGACCCCCGATTGATCGAGCTCGAGCGGCAGATCCTGCAGCACACGGTCGATCTCCCGACGATGTCGTCAGCCGGTGCCGGCAGCACGGCGCGGTCCGACCGGCCCGGCATGGCACTGGGCCCCGGAGAAGGAAACCGACCGGAGATCACTCAGGCATTGCCCGCTCCACTGACGAGGCTCATCGGTCGGAAGAAGGAGCTCGACGAAGCACGGACGATGCTCGCAACGTCGAGGCTGGTGACGCTCACCGGCACGGCCGGCTGTGGCAAGACGCGGCTCGCCGTGGAGGTCGCCCGCACGCTCGAGTCATCGTCTGGCGATCTTGCGAAGGACGATGCGCTCCGATTCGAGCACGGCATCGCATTCGTGGACCTCGCCCCCATCACCGACACGTCACTCGTGCTCAGCGCGATCGCCGGCGCGCTCGGCATGTCTCATCACGGCACGGCGGAGATCGCTTCAGTACGGGCGCTCGTGGGGTCGAGCCGGATCCTCATCGTGTTGGACAACTGCGAGCAGGTGCGCGACACGTGCAGCCGCATCGTCGCCGACCTCCTGACGCATTGCCCAGGCGCGAGGGTCCTCGCGACCAGCCGTGAGTACCTGGCCATCCGTGGAGAGCGGATCCTCCCGGTCGCTCCACTGGGGATAGCCGGCCCGGACGACGTGCTCGGGCGGCGCGACCTTTCCGGGGAGCGGCGCCAACAGATCCTCGAGTCGGAAGCGATCCAGCTGTTCCTCGCCCGCCTGGACGACCTCGACCCGAGGTACCGACCGCCGCGGTACCGACCGTCCGACGACGACCTGCTCGCCTTGGCGTCGATGTCGCGCCGGCTCGACGGGATCCCGCTCGCCATCGAGCTGGTCGCGGCGTTTGCCGCCACGCACTCGCCCTCCCGGGCGGCGCAGATGCTCGAGGAAGATGGCGCTCTTCTTGATGCGATCGGCCGTCCACGTGGTCCAGTCGGTCGGCAGGCGACGATGCGCGCTGCGCTGGCGTGGAGCGTCGATCTGCTCGAACCCCTCGAGCGTGAGCTCTTTCAACGGGTCTCCGTCTTCGTCGGCCCGTTCACCTTCGAGGCCGCCTGTCACCTCGGCGTCGCCGGCGGTCGCGAATCACACCGAGGTGAAGGACGCGATGATGATCCTGCTCGAAAAGTCGATGATCGCCGCCGTCGACACCGAGGGACCGTCGGGTACTCGCCGGTACCGGCTGCTCGAGACCATGCGGGGCTACGGTCTCGAGCTGCTCGAGCTGCTCGGCCCGGGCGCCGAGGCGACTGTGCGCGACCACCACGCGCGCTACTACCTCGACGTCGCCGAAGCCGCCGACCGCGGGCGCCGCGGCCAAGACGCACGGGACTGCCTCGAGACCGTGGGCGGGGAGCTGTCGAACTTCCGGGCGGCTCTCTGGTGGTCGTTCGACCGCGAGGACGACGAACTGGCGAGCCGGCTGGCCGGAGCCCTGCACTGGTTCTTCGGCCGTATGGGACGGTACGACGAACTCTGCAGACAGCTCGACGTCGTGTTGGAGCGCCGAGAGTCGTTGGCTGAACCGCTGCGGCTCCGAGCGGCGCTGGCACGTAGCACGCTCGCCTGGTCAGTCGGCGAGTACGAAGGCAAGGAGGCACTGGCCGAAGAGGCGATCAACTTGGCCGAGGCGGCGGGGGACGATCACCAGCTGCTCATCGCGCTGGTTGTACGCGCCGGGATCGCGGCGTATTCGGGCGACGGGCGGCGGGCGGAACAGTGCGTGTCCCGCGCCAAGCCGATGGCCGAGACGCTCGACGACGCCTGGGCCCAAGGATGGGTGGCGCTCGCGGAAGGCATCAGCGATCGACGTTCAGGGAGGCTCGCGATTGCCGAAAAGCGGTGCCACGAAGCGTGGCGGCTTTTCGACGCGATCGATAACGACCAGGGTCGCATCCTGCCACTCGTCAACCTGGCGATCCTCAGCCAGCAGAAGGGCGATTTCGACACCGCTATCCAACGGTGCACCGACGCCGTGCTCGCGGCCCAGCGGCTTGGTGACCGCCAGCAGCTGAGTGTCACGGTGGCGACCCTGGGCCGGATATACCTGGGCCAAGGCGACGTCGGCCACGCGCGTGAGATGCTGGTGACCGGGCTCGACGGGTTCACCGACGCCGTGCACTGGCCGACGATCGCCATGACCGTCGAGGGACTGGCGAGTGTGGCGCTGCACTACGGTCGCGTCAGAGCGGCCGCCGTCGTGCAGGGCTTCGCGGACGCGTTGCGCCGCCGCCACAACATCGCCTCGAGTGTCGAGGGTGCGAGCCTCCGCGAGGAGCTACTCCGGAGGATCGACCTCGAGCTCGCCGAGCTCGATAGGGATAACGCATTCGAGCTCGGGGCGACCCTGTCGTTGGAACAGGCGGTCCGCTGGGCCGTCGAGGCCAGCGCGCCGCCGGGATCGGAGCCCCTGGTGGCGACGTGTGGAACCAACATGGCTGTGGAGGAGCACCGTGGGTAAAGAAGCAGATCTCGTGCTGGAGGGCGGGAGCCTCAAGGCCCTTGCCCACGTCGGAGTGGTCCAGGAGATGCAGGAGCGGGGTTGGAAGCTGCACCACATCGCTGGGGCATCCGGCGGGGCGATCGTCGCCGCCCTCGCCGCCGCCGGGTACGAAGGCGACGACTGGGACGACTTCGTCGACCGCTTCGAGTTCGAACGCCTCATGAAGGGGTTCCGTTCTCCGATGGACGTCATCCGCAGTGTCGGCTCGTGGGCCTGGCGTGGTTGGGCCAACGACGGTACCTACCTACGGGGGTTCCTCGAGGCGGCGCTCTCCGCCAAGGGCAAGACCACGTTCGAGAAGTTCCAGGTGCCAATGGACGACTCGCTGAAGAGTCGCGTGCCACCTGAGCAGCAGTGGTCACTGCTCGTCATCGTCGCCGACATCACCCACCGGAAACTGCTGCGCCTGCCCAAGGACTTCTTCCAGCTCGGCGTGGACCCGGACAGCCAGTCAGTGGCGGAGGCGGTGTGCGCCTCGGCGGCGATCCCGTGGGTGTTCCGGCCCGTTGTGCTCGGAGAGGAAGCGCAGGCGGCGGAGTGCGTGGACGGCGGTTTCCTGTCGCTCTTTCCGATCGACGCGTTCGATCGGATGGACGGCGAGCCTCCCCGGTGGCCCACGTTCGGCGTGAAGGTCTGGGACGAGCGAAGCGAGACCGACACGGAGCGGCGGTTGCCCGCCGCGATCCGGATCGGCAATGGCCTGGTCAGCTCCATGTTGGTTGGCCGCGACCAGTCGTACCTGAGCCAACCCTGGGTGCGCGAGAGCACGATCTTCGTGGATACCAGCGTGGCGGGCTTCTTGCCGACCGGGGTCTCGGTCGAGGACCGGCTTTTGCTGGTCGACAACGGGCGCGAGGCCGCCGGCAAGTTCCTCGACGAGTGGAACGACGAGAAGTTTGACAGGTACAAGGCGAAGGTTCTGCGCTGATGGTGGCACCACGCAACCAGGCCCTGTTGGCCATCGCCTTGCTCCAGCGAGGGAAGGAGCGCCGCGCGAGATGGCTGCTGCGCTGCTGGCGAGTGGCTGCCGTCGGTGACCCTCGATCGCACCTACATGATCCACATCGCTGAGTGGTGCACGTTCCCGGTCTCCTTCGACGACAAGGGTGAGGATGCGACCGCACTCGTGTTCATGAGCGTCTTCACCGATCAGCCCGGGAACTACGTCGCGAAGCTTCGCGCAGCAACTCGCGTCGCGCATCAACATGGCGTTCCGTTACAACGTGGATTGGGAGCCGGTGACGACGAACAAGCGGCTCATCGACTACGTCGACGACCACAACCTGCGAGAGACAGACGACTTCTACTATTCGGCCTACCTGAATGCCTCCGTCACCGACGTGGTCCAGGCCACAAAGCTCAGACGGGGCGCCGGGAGAAGCGGGCGTCGTTTCACTCGTGGGCCGAATCGCGGGACCGCCGTGACGTCGCAGGTTGCCTATGCCATCGCGGCGCTGCCAGCCGCCGCGGTGGCGGTCGAGCACCTTCTGGTTCAGGTGCACGGGTGCCACTGCCTGCGAGATCCGCACGGCGGTCAACGAACGGGGCTGGCAGAGGACCTCTTCAACAGCGTCTCCGGCGCCCACTTCGCCAGTGCGACCGTGATCGACTCCGTCCGGGTCGGCGCCGGCCGGCGGCCGCTGGATACCCCGTACCTCATCCTGTCGATCCAGCACGACGGCAGCGTCAAGGATCTGATCGCGCACCTCGCCGAGCCGAAGCAGCGTGAGCTACTCGAAAATGCGCTTCATTTCGCCGAAGACTTCGCCGAGGCGAAGGACGTGCGAGCGTTCCTTCAGAACCACCGCGCGAAAACTGCGCTGACTGTCACCTCCTACCCACGCCACCGCCTCGCCGTCGTCCAGAAGGCGCTCACCAAACGAGAACAAGGCGTCGGTCAACTGAGAACCACCGCCGTCCGTCAACCGGGACACACGGCGAGCTCCGGCAAGCCGGAGGAACGCTACCTGGCGCGCACGCAAGGCAACATCCTGAAGGGCTACAGCACGGAGTACGTGCACGGCGCCTACGCGTTGATGCAAGTGCACGAGCCGGCCGCGGCGCGCGAGTGGATCGGGCAACTGGCCGACCGGATCACCACCGCCGAATCGAAGCCGACCGGGCCTACGACCCTCAATCTCGGCTTCAGCCATGCCGGCCTGGTGGCCCTCGGCGTCGGCAAGTGCCAGTTGAAGTGGTGCTCCGAGGCGTTCGAAGAAGGAATGTCGAAGCGCGCCGCCGAGCACCTCGGCGACGTCGCTTGCAGCGCACCCGATCATTGGATCCACGGTCCGACCCGCCCGGCGCAGTTAATCCTCGCTCTACGAGGACGCGACCTCACACAGCTGGACGCCGAACTGGAGGCGCTCCTCGACTCCGCGGCCCCGGGGTTCTGTCTCGTCCACATCGAGCGGGGGCGGCTCATCGTCGACTACGTGAAGGACCGTCGCAAAATACGAGAACCGTTCGGGTTCCGCGACGGCATCAGCCAACCACGCATCGCCGAACCTGGCGACAAGGGCCAACCGGATGCCATCAGGGTGGGTGAGTTCCTGCTCGGGCACGAGGACGAGGATGGCAGCTGGGGTCCGGCCTACGGGCCGGACAAGCTCTGGCGCCACGGCGCATACCTCGTCTACCGCAAGCTCCAACAGGACATCACGGCGTTCCACAAGTTCCTCGACGACCACGCGACCCCGGAGCTGCCCCGAGAGGACCTCGCTGCCAGCCTTCTCGGGCGGACGTTCGACGGAGCGGTCCCTGAGGCGCTGAAGGGGCGGAACGGGGAGCTGACCTACCGCAAAGATCCCAAGGGCGAGCTCTGCCCGATCGCTGCGCACATCCGGCGGGCGAACCCGCGCGATTCTCTCGACAAGAGGGGCACGCGGGGCCGCCGGCACCGCATGCTTCGGCGCGGCATCCCTTACCTCGACCCCGCAGACGGCGAGGTCGGCGGGCTGCTGTTCATGGCGTTCTGCGCGAACCTCGACCGGCAGTTCGAGTTTGTTCAGCGGTCATGGCTCGTCGAGGGAAACGTGTTCGGGCTCGTCGGCCAGCCGGACATTGTCGTCGGGCAGCCGGACACCCTCGTGGTGCGAGCCAACCCGAAGGTGAACACCGTGATTCCGCAACTCGTCACGACGAAGGACGGCGAGTACTTCTTCATGCCGAGCAAGCCGGCGATCCGGGGAATCGCTGCAAACGAGTTCGCTGACGATTCCCATTCCGAATCGAGGTGATCGACTCACGCTGACCTCACGATGAGCGCGCGTGTCCGTCGTCTTCTGGCAAGGACACCGGGGACCCACCCCGGGATCCCACCCAGGAGATTGCGATGCTCGCCCACCCCGCGCCGTCCACGTCGGCCCCCTCCCGCCGCCCACGTCCCTTCCGCCTGCTCACCAACGCCGACGTCGAGCACAGTGACGCCGACCTCGTCGAGGCCTGCCGTCGGGAGGACGAACACGCCTGGGGCCTACTCGTGGAGCGGCATTCGCCGCGGCTGCGGTGGATCGCCCGTCAGCAGGGACTCGACACCGCCGCCGCCGAGGACGCCGTCCAGCTCGGCTGGACCGACCTCTTCACGTCCCTTGACCGCATCGAACAGCCGGCCGCGGTCGGTGGGTGGCTGGCCACAGCGGTGCGACGTCACGCCATTCGCATCTCCAAGCTGCAGCGCCGTTGGCCTGCATCCGAGCCGGCGCCGATCACCGAGTCAACCGTCGACGAGCGTCTGATCGCCGACGAGCAAGCGGCCGCCGTTCGACGCGCTGTCGCCCGCCTCTCGCCGGCGGCCCGCGAGCTGCTCGGCCTACTCTTCTCGACGGAGGAGCTCTCCTACGCCGAGATCTCGACGCGCATCGGTCGCAGCAGCGGCAGCATCGGACCGACCCGCGGCCGTTGTCTCGAGCGCCTGCGCCATCTGCTGAATGAAGAAGTGGGGAGCGCACCGGCCGGCTGGAGAACGCCGCCTGATGCGGCGTGACGCTCGGCCTGCTCCGTGTTCGGCGCAGGGCGAAAGGAGTGATCCAGCCGTGTTCAGATGATGCCGGCTTTGACGGCGTAGGCGACGGCGTTACCTCACGTTAGAAGCCAGCACCCGAACGCGGCGTTGACGCCGTTGGGTCGCCGCAAGATGGTTGCGTGTGTGCTCAATCGTGGTTGGACGATCGAAGCCACCGCGGAGCGGTTCCAAGTCGACGCAAAGACGGTACGTAAGTGGCGGGACCGGTTCGTCACCGAAGGTGCCGACGGTCTGCTGCACCTGTCTTCGCGACCACACGTCTCACCGAACGCGACACCCGAGTCGCGCCGCCAACGCATCATCGAGCTGCGCACCCAGGCGCCGTTGCGGTGCCGCCCACATCGGTCACGGAGGTCGGCCGGGTCGCCTCCACGGTGCAGAAGATCCTGACGCCATGAAGGGAGGGTCGGCTCGACTCGGGTGACCGCGCCATCGCCACACCGGTGATCCGTTGTCAGCGTGATCGGCCCGGTGAGCGGGTGCATGTCGATGTGAAGAAGCTCGCCGGCATCCCCGACGGCGGTAGCTGGCGGATCCACGGTCGAGGCCAAGCACCAGCATCGAAACGCTCCTCCACCGGCTGCCGATACCTGCACTCCGCGCTCGATGACCGACCCGACTCGTCTACTGCGAGATCCACATCAACGAACAAGCCGTCACCGCCGTGGCCTATGGTCCCGAGCCACACCTGGTTCCAGGGCCATGGCATCACCGTCGAACGTGTCCTGTCCGACAACGGCTCGTGCTATCGATCACGGCTCTGGCGAACCACCCTCGCCGACACCGGGATCACACCGAAGTTCATCCGACCATTCCGGCCCCAGACCAACGGCAAGATCGAGCGCTACTACCGCATCCTGCTCGAGGAATGGGCCTACAACCGCGACTGGAACACCGACACCGAACGCACCGCTCACCACGAGCATTTCGTCCACTTCTACAATCACCACCGAGCACACGGCGCACTCGGATGGCCAACACCGATGTCAACGCTCTGGGACAACGTCCCCGGTCAACGCAACGAGTTGCCCTCCGCCGGTTCCAGATCGCGCACGAGCTAGACGCGCGCCGCGCCGTCTCGATCCACACGGATCGCAGACGGCGCGGCGTTTTTTGTATTTCGAGGGCGGTAGCGCCGCCCTTCCCGGTGAATGACCCGCCCTTGACGGGTCCCCACCGGAAGGCGGGCAGCTATGCCTCGATTCTCGATAGCTCGACACCGCGCGGCCCCAGGTCTGGCCGTGCTGGCGATGCTGGTCCCGTTCGGATCCGGCTGCGGGCAGGTACCGACCGCGTCACTCCCACCAGCAGCCGTGCCCGCTCCCGTCGTCACCGCCGCCCCCGTCGTCCCGTCGTCGCCGCCGCTCCCGTCGTCGTCGCCGCCCCCGTCGTCGCCGCCGCTCCTCGTCGCCCCTCCCGTCGTCGCCGCTCCCGTCGCCGTCGCCCCCGTCGTCGCCGCCGCCCCCGTCGTCACCGCCGCCCCCGTCGCCGTCGCCGCCGCCGCCGTCACCGCCGCCGACGTCGACGCCGCAGCCGACGTCGTCGTCGCCGACGACCCGTCGGTACTGGCTGAACTTTCGAACGGACTGCCGACGGTCGGTGGAGGCGCACAGGCAACCGCCCGTGCGCAGCGCGCACTCACACCAGCCCCGTCGACGGACCCACTGGCGTTCGTGGCGGCCCCTGATGTCGGCGACCACTGCGCTGCTGGTACCGATGCGGCGTCACTCGATGCCTTCTTCAGCAGCGCGCACGGACCGTATGGGGGCGCCGACTACCAGCGCGCCACCCGGTTGGCCGACGGGCGTGTGCTGTGGACGTTCCAGGATTTCATGTACGCGGGCACGTTGGTGCACAACGCGGCGATGGTCCAGTCGGGACGTTGTTTCACGATCCTCAACGACGGCAGCCGCTCATGGCAGTTCGCCGCAGACACTGCGTCGTTTCGCCATTGGTTCTGGCCGCTCGCGGGTGCGACCTCGGCCGACGGGAGCGTGGTGCGAGTGTTCTTCGCCGAGATGGTCGAGCGTTCGACGCACTACCTCGGCAAAACCGAACCCGTCGCAACATGGCTCGTCACGCTCCGATCGGACACGCTCGAACCCGTCGCCGTGGAGCTCGCGCCCGACCCGAGCGCCGAGTTGTACGGATGGTCAGTGACGAGCGATCGATCGCACACCTACCTCTACGGTCACTGCTACCGGCAGTTCGGCTGGAGCGCCTTCGGCCACGACCCATGCGCCGAAAATGTGCGAGTCGCTCGGGTGCCCTTGGGCGAACTCTCCACCGTGCCCGAGTACTGGAACGGTGTCGCCTGGAACTCGGATCGCTCCACGGCCGCGCCTGTCATCGACGCGGCAACCACAGGCGCTGGCGTGAATCCGGCCCAGGTGATGTGGGACGGAACGTCGTTCCTTGCGATCGTCAAGGAAGGGGACTGGTGGGGCACCGACATCGTGGTCGCATCATCTGCGGCGCCCACGGGCCCGTTCGAGGTGCGGACACGTATCCCGCAGCCGCTGCGATGCGAACCCGCCATCTGTAACACCTACTTCGCCTCCTGGCTTCCATGGCGTGAGTCGCCCACGACGCTCACGTGGAGCCTGTCCAACAACCGTTGGGACGGCGCGTTCTCCGACGTGTACCGCCCGACCTTCCACGCCGTACCGGCACCTGAGTGACCCCCGGTGACGCACTCTGCAAGAACGGCGCCGAACTCCGCCTTTGTGGCGGCGTCGTCGAATCCCGTTGAGCAGCAAGGACCAATCACGCCAGAGGCCTCCGCGGAACGTAGTCCACCTCGTGCATCGCACGATCGAAATGAGGAGAAGTCCATGAGGATGTCGAGAATGACCGTCCCCCTTGCGGCGGCCGCTATGGCCATCGGCGTGCTGGCGTTGAGTCCCGCGATGGCGAGTACGCCCCCGGCGGCTTCAGGGTTGTGCGCGGCCGGCGTCGGCGTCGGCGGCGGGCTGCACGGAACCGTCGTCGAGCAGTGCGATGCCAGTCACAGAGAAGCGTTCACCCCGATGGCCGACATCAGCCGGATCGAGTCGCCGCGACCCGCAGCCTTCGAGGCCTTGATGGTGGCGATCAGCTCTCTTTTCGCCCACCGCATTCTGGTGCACAACGCACTCATATCGATGATCCCATAACGCAGAAGGATCCGGCAGACCGCGGCGTGTCCGATCACGAGGACCGGCATCGATCGCAAATGTCACCAAACGCTCACTAGCCACCCCTTCAAGTGACGCCGACAAAGGAGCCGAGACATGCAGAACAACCAAATGGAAAACGAGTGGACGCCACCGATCGGAGCGAGGTACCTCGCTCCCAGCGGACGAACCTGGACCGTTCGATCGATCACCCCGCGGGGCAGCCGAGCGGTCATCACCTACGACGCGCCCGACGGAGAGCACGGTGCCGTCGTCGACTTCACCGCCATCTCCAAAATGATCGCTCTCGACACGGCCCCGGCTGGCCGACTTGCCCGCCGCACGCCTCGACGACCGGTCAAGTTGCCCCGACCACGGCCAGCAACGACATCCGCGCGGACTCTCCAACGCGGCAACGCATAGTTCAAGAATGCCCGGATGCAGTGCTCGGAAATCACGCGGCCATGCCGATGATCCGTCCGCCGAGAAGTAGCGCCGAGCGAGCAGTTACGTACGGGATCGATCAGGTCTCGGGGTCGCTTCGTTAGTCGCCACCAGACGCCTCCGAGGTGAACGTCACGAAGACCGACTGGGAGTTGGCGAGACCGCCCATCAGGCGCGGGAAACCCCCCGATGGCTCGGGGTAGCCGATCTCCCACAGCACCGACCCGTCATCGGTGGCCAGCACCTGCAGGCTGTACCACATCGCCAGCAGTCGTTCGCCCGACACGTGCCACGGTCCGGGCCCCGTGAATGTCGTCTCGCGTCGCCAGCGCACGTCACCCGTTGCCACCTCGTATCCCACCAAGGCGGGCGGCTTCGGGGACCCATCGCCCAAAAAAGTCTCCATAGCGAACACGGCGCCGTCACCCACAGCCCACACGTCGTCATAGACGAGGTGGCCGGGCTGTGTCCATAACGTTTCGCTCGTGGCCGCGTCGACGCCAACCATCGGGTCATCCTGACCACCGGTCAACTGCACCCCATCGATCACCGGCGGCGTCTCCACCGGCCGGTCTGCGTCCGCAGGCACCTCACTGACGAAGCGCGTCTCGTCACCCCGCCACAACTCCTTGCCGCTTGCAGCGTCGAAGGCCCGATACTCCGGTTGACCTCCGACGACCCACAGCGTGTCCTCCGAGGCAGCGGCTGGAAGGAACAGCCCCCCTTCCGGAGTGCATGCGGCCCACTGGAAGTTGCCCGTCTCCAGCTCATAGGCCGCCGCCACAGGCGAGGCTTCCTGAGGGCACATCTCCGCCGGGACAGGACCCGGCACATCCGTCGACGTATGGCACTGCGCCGCGATGTAGTTGTTGAGGTTCCTCGACGCGGTGTCGAATTCGTCGGGGGGCGGAGCCTGCGTCGGGGCCTCACCGGCGGGATCGTTCACCATCTTCGAGAAGTCGTACTCCGCCTCGGCGAGGGCGCTGATGCGGTCCCCGATGACCTTGGTAACGGTGTCCACTTCAGCGTTGATCTCGGACGGAGCGGCGCTCTGCAGCCCGTCCAGGTCATGCTGTAGCTGCGTGAACGTGGCCTCCACCTCGGCTGGGCTCGCTATCGCGTAGGCCGCGGCGCTGCTCGCCGCTTCGTAGCTCGTGGCGGCGTCGCAGAAGCTCGCTGAGCTGTCGCTCGCATCATTGCCGCACGCTCCGAGCGCGAGCGCCCCCGTCAGCGCGATGGTCACCAGAAGACGCTTCGGCGTTCGCATCAACATGACGGTCCTCCCCGTGGTTTCTGCGGATGCGTGGATGATCCACTGCTTGGTGAGGGTCTGCGGCCGGCCGATCGACACGTAGTCGCCACGTTCGACTACGCGGGGCGAGCCATCGAGGTCGCTTGCTCGTCACTCAGTTCCATATCGTGGACCTCGTGGGCGTGTGTCTGGGCTTGATCGATGACCTCGCGCAGGTCGGCACCTCTCAGAACGGTGCCGCACGGGCACTCGATGACTTGCTCCATGAACCTCTCCTTCTGTCGGATTTGCGCGACCGTACGCCCTCGCGATGGCGAAAAGGTTGGTGATCGATGGTCTTGCGGATGCACGTGTGTGGACGAATCACCATCGTTGGCGACCGAGGTTCGGTTGACGAGCATGACCTGCCCGGTCGACAGGGCCGGCTCGCGTTGGCCCGACTGTGCCTGGAGCAAGGGCGACCCGTTTCTTCCGAGCGCCTGACGGATTGTCTGTGGGGCGATGTACCACCGAGGGACGCTGCCGGGGCCTTGGCATCGGTCGTGAGCAAGTTGCGCGCAAGCCTGCGGCGCGTCGAAGAGAACGAGGGTGCGTCCATCCTCGCTGGGGCTGGCACGTATGAGCTTCGGCTGCCTGCCGACAGCAGCGTTGACCTCCAGGACGCTCGCAACTCAATCGATCGCGCGGAAGGCGCTCGTCGTCGTGACGACGTACGCGCCGCCTGGGCGAGTGCGACAGTTGCTGTGTCCATCGGACGTCGCGGCTTCCTGCCCAGCGAGCATGGGCTGTGGGCGCGAACCGTGGCCGCTGAGGTCGAACGGCTGACGCTTCGCGGCTACGACTGCCTCACCTGGGTGTGGACGGTCCGAGGCGACGGGGTGATGGCAACGGCCATGGCTCAACAAGCGATTGTTCTTGCTCCCCTCCATGAACCTGCCTGGCGGGCCCTCATGATCGCCCAGGCCGAATTCGGAAGCCGAGCCGATGCCCTTCGAACGTACCGACGATGCCGAGACACGCTGAGCACCGAACTCGGCGTCTCGCCCGATCCGGCCACGGTTCGGCTCTACGAACGCCTCCTATCACAATGAGTGAAGCGGGTCATCCGCAGTCCTCACCCGGCGACGACTCGTTCACCACCACGGTCGACCTCGTGATCGACGCAATCGCCACCCACTCCACAACTCAAGAAACCAGGACCCCGAAATGAAGCTCGACCCTGCCACGATCGGGATCAGCGCCGAAGCGGCCGACGCCTACCGACGCCTGGGCGCAGAGCGCCAACGAACGCTCGTAGCGCCCGAGGACGACATGTGGGCGACCTTCGCCGACAGAGCCGAACCCCACGCGCTGACAGTCGGGACACAACTCGTCGGCCGGTTCTCCGTCGACGACGACAACCAACTCCACGGCTTCTACGTCCGCGACGACTTCGAGGAGTACGCCGCGGAACTGTTCGCCCACGTCGTCGACGACATGGACATCACCGCCGCGATGGCATCCACGGTCGATCCCACATTCCTGTCTCTCAGCCTGGCAGCCGGTGGCTCGTCCCAACCGGTAGCGGTGATGTACGACCACGTCGCACGACCAGTGAGTGACGAAACGGTCGATGTTCGTCCCGCCACCAGAGCCGACCATCCAGCGGCCGTGGCGTTCTACCGAGCCGAGACCGGTTCACCCGAAGCGTTCCTCGAACCGTTCCTGGCCGAACGCATTGAACTGCACGAGCTCTACCTCGTCGAAGCCGACGGCAAGATCGCAGCGACGGGCGAGTGTCGAGCCGACCTGCGGGCACCCAGCAACGCCCACCTCGGCCTCGTCGTCGGTTCCGAACTCCGCGGGCGAGGAATGGGCAGCCGGCTGATGCACACCCTCACCGAGATCTGCAAGGACCAGGACCTGACGCCACGCTGTTCGACCGAACCCACGAACCTCGCCGCCCAAACGGTCATCCGGCGAGCCGGGTTCCGAACCCGCCACCAGATCTTCAAGATCGCCGCCACAAGCGCATCGACCGACACGGCTCTGGCCCGACTCGCTGGGCTGGCGCGTCGTCCACGACGGCGATCGCAACCATGACTCGCACAGCGGCGGCGGGCCCGTTCCCGGACCTGATGAGGCTGTACGAGCGCGAGGATCCGCCGGACTTGTTGGATGAGTAATTCCTGATAGATGGCATGATCTGGCACGAGAGGCACACCGGTACTCCGACTCGCAGAGAAACTGTCCGGTGACGGAGGGACGTGCGCGTAGGGTGCACTCGATGAGTGGATACCGAGCGTCGGTTCAGATGGAATTCTGGTCCGGGCAGGGACTACGGGCCGCATGGCGTGGGGTGGACATGGGCGGCGCAGCGCGGTGAGCAAACGGTGGCAGCGGCGACCGGATGGCTCGACGTGGGGGGATTGGGGTGATGATGACGAGCTCGGTCGGGTCAATCTGATCACCGCTGAGAAGGTCCTCCAGGGTGTGCGCGAAGTCGAGGCGGGAATCAGCTTTTGTTTGAGTCTGCCGCTCGACTATCCCGGCGGCAGTGTGCTCAACCAGCGGCGCCATCCACCCCGGATCGCGCCGACGGAAGACATGGATGGCAACCCAGAGGTGTTCTACAACGTCCACATGAGCGAGATGAAGGACTTCGGCGATCCGAAGTATGTCGACGTCTGGGCCGACGATGCAGTCACGCTCTGGCCGCAGTACTCGACGCAGTGGGATGCCCTCGCACATGTCGGTGCCGAGTTCGACGCCGACGGTGACGGGAACGAGGAGGGGTTCCTCTACAACGGCTTCCGCTCAGGGACCGATCTCGTCGGCCCGTCCGACGATGCCGCCGGCGACGGCGTCGGCCACGCGAGCTTTGCGAAGCATCTCGGCGTAGAGCACATGGCCTTTCATGGTGTGCAGGGCCGTGGCGTGCTCGTCGACTTGGCGCACCACCTCGGTCACGACTGGCAGGGTGTCGACCTGTCGACGCTGCAGGCGATCATGGCCGCGGACAACGTGGTCGTGGAGCCGGGCGACATGTTGTTGCTGCACACGGGCTACGCGACCAAGCTCCTCGATTGGGATCGCGACCCCGACCCCAAGCAGGTCTTCCAGATGTGTTCGTGGCTCGACGCTCGCGACGATGCGTTGCTCGAGTGGATCGCCGAGTCGCAGATCTCCGCGCTGGTCGCGGACAACGACTCAGTCGAGGGGGTGCTCGGCAAGGACCGCAATCCGCAGCGTCACTCATTTCTGCCGATCCATCACCTGTGCCTGTTCAAGCTGGGCGTCCCGTTGGGCGAATTGTGGTACTTGAACGATTTGGCCGCCTGGCTGCGTGAGCACGACCGCAGCCGTTTCCTGCTCACGGCGCCACCGTTGCGCCTGCCCGGCATCGTCGGCTCACCGCTGACCCCGATCGCAACGGTCTGACCGAGTCGTGTTTGAACGCCTCCGCTACACCGCTCACGTGGCGTCGTGATCAAGATCGTCGCGCTCATCAAACGGCGGGCTGATGTCACGCTCGACACGTTCCGCGACTACTACGAGCACAGTCACGCTCCGCTCTTTCAGCGGTCGATCCCCGATGACGTGGCCGCGGTCATCACCCATTACGTGCAGAACCACGCGGTGCATCTCGGTGACGGCACCACCGACGCACCGTACGACTGCATCACCGAGATCGGCTTCGACAACATCGAGGGGATGCACACATGGAGCCGGTGGTATCTGGGTGAGGAGGGCAAGGTGCTGCGAGACGACGAGGAAAGGTTCATGGACACCAGTCGACGCGTCGTGATCGTCACCGACGAACATCGCATCGGAACCGATGTCTGACGCACCGCGCTCGTCGCCGGGCGACGGCGAAGCGCTGGTGCGGCGTTCCTAGATTGCCGGTTCGATGACGCCGTCCAGCGTGGACGCGTCGCTGTCGGGCACGATGGTTGCCGGCAGGCCTCGATCCGGAATGACAGGTTGATCAGCGAATAGTTGGGCTGCCTTCGTCGTGTGCGAAAGTGTTGGGACTGGAGTCATGCTGAACAGTTGAATGGCATCATTCTCCAAGGTCGAATCACACGAGGGGGCTCGATGACCATCAGCATCACACCGATCAACGACCAGATGGGTGCGTCGATCACGGGGATCACGGGCGCGGAGGCGGCGACGCCAGAGGTGGCACGCCAACTGCAGGGTGCGCTCGACGAATACGGTGTCGTGGTCCTGCCCGAGTTGAACATCAGCGACGACGATCTGGCTGCGCTCGCCCGGCTGCTCGGCGAGGTGGTGCTTCCGCCGTACGGTGCGCTCGCTGATCACCCCGAGATCTCGCCGGTCACCCGCGACCCCGCACTGGACAAGCTGGCCCGTTACCGCGAGGCGAACGTCAACTGGCACATCGACGGGACGACCAGCGATGCGCCCGACAAGATGACGCTGCTCACCGCGCGCCGCACGGCTGAAAATGGCGAAGGCAACACCGAGTTCGCCAACACGTACGCGGCGTACCGAGCGTTGCCCGACGACGACAAGGCCCTGATCGACGGCCTGCGCGTGCGATTTTCGGCCGACAGCGCCTACCGCAAAGTCGATCCGAATCCGTCCGAGAAGGCGGTGGCCCAATGGGCGACCGTGCCGAAGAGCGAGCATCCGCTCGTGTGGAAGCGCCAGGACGGGCGGCGATCCCTCGTGATGGGCTCCACCGCCGAGGCCGTGATCGACATGCCCGACGACGAGGGGCAGGCCTTGCTCCGACGCTTGCTCGACTGGGCGACGCAGCCCGAGTTCACCTTGTCGCATTCGTGGCGCGAGGGCGACCTCGTGATCTTCGACAACACCGGCCTGCTCCACCGAGCCATGCCGTACTCGGCGACGTCGCCGCGGTTGATGCACCGGGCGACGATCGCCGGCGACGAAGCCTTCGGCTGACGCCGCGAATCGCCGCGGTTCAGGCGAGGACGATCGGCATGTTGTCCAGAACGATGTCCAGGCGTTCTTCACCGGCGGCATTTACAGCCAAACGGCGATGACCATCGTGGCAGTGTGGCAGAGCGAGTCAGCGCGAGTCAGCGCCTGCGGTGGCGGCAGGTTGTCGTTGCGCGATGACGGAGCGGTTCCCAATCGGTGCCCCGCTGGCCGGAATCGCCTCGGATGCGTCGGTATGAGTGGGGTGATGGGCTAGCAATATGTGCATGCCCGACCTTCCGCAGGCCTGGCGCGATGGCTTCGATGAGGTTGCCGAGCTCTACGACAGGGTGCGCCCCGGCTACCCCGACGACCTCCTTGACGAGCTGGCCGCCGTACTGCCTCGGTCGCCAGTCGTGGTCGAGGTCGGTCCTGGCACAGGCCAAGCCACGAAGGGACTCGTTGCCCGAGGCGCCAGAGTGACTGCGGTCGAGTTGGGTGCCCACCTGGCAGCCGTTCTCGCCCGCAACCTCCCGACCGTCGACGTCGTCATAGGGCCCTTCGAGAACGTCGACCTCGCTCCGGGCTCGTTCGACGCTGTCGTGGCGGCATCGAGCTACCACTGGGTGCCGGCCGAGGCGCGGATGACGAGACCGGCGGCCCTGCTCCGACCCGGCGGGCACCTGGCGCTGATCGCGCTCAACCAGGTCGCTTCTCCCGCTGACCGTGGGTTCTTCGACGAGGTCCATCACGTGTTCAGCCGCCATGGGCTGCCGGGTACGCACGACCCTGTCCCTACACATGAGGAGCTTGTTCCGTCGTTCGTCGATGAGATCGTTGCCTCGGCAGAGTTCGCAGAGCCTTCGGTCCATCGCTACCGCTGGGACCAGCGCTACACGGCTCGTGGGTACACGGAGCTCAAGCGGACCGACTCGAACAGTCGGGCGATGGCCGACCCTGAAGCCCGCGAGGCCATGCTCGTCGAGGTCGAGGCGCTCATCGACGCGCGCTACGACGGGTGGATCGTCCGCCCCCTCACCGCCTCTCTGGTGTTGGCTCGTCGCCGCTGACGATCGGCGCCGACCTACGTCCACCACCCGGCGGATGCACGGGCTGCGACACGGTTGCCGGCCGGTGTGACGAGCGACCGGACTCGGTACGGAAATATTGCGATTTGGTGACGATACGGTTGCGGTTCGAAGTATTCCAGGCGTGATCGCCGGCGCCGCGGGGCGCCGTGAACCGCCCTTGTCCCCCCGAAGGTACGAAACGATGCCCCCCTCTTTCCGCGTGTCTGCACGCGTGCTCCGCGCCCTTTCGGGCTTCCTCGCCGCCGCCATACTCACCGGTTGGGTCGCTGGCCCCGCGCAGGCCGGCGTCGCCGGCGACCACCACTCACCAGCCGTCGTGACAACCGCCACGTCGGCATTGGCCGCCCAGTACGCGCTGGCGGCGAACGCCACAGCGGGGACGCTCACGACCTACATCGCCGCCCGCGACGCTGCAGCAGACTCCGTCGCTTTCGAGATGGGGCTCGACCCCGCGGCCGTGCGCGACGCCTGGTCCCGAGCGGACATGCCCCATCAGACCGCGGTCCTGGCAGCGCTCGCAGAACTCGGCAAGCCGTATCGCTACGCCACGTCCGACCCCGATCGCGGCTTCGACTGCTCGGGCCTGACGGCGTACACGTGGGCGCGAGCCGGCGTCAACATCCCCCACCAGAGTTCGGCACAGATCCGTACGGCCGCTCCCCGCGACGAGGCAACGGCCTTAGCCGGCGACATCGTCCAGTACCCCGGCCACGTCATGCTCTATCTCGGCGTCGGCGACGCGATCGTCCACGCCGTGAACCGGCGCGACGACGTCGAGCTCGATTTCGTCGGGCGCCGCGTGCGCTTCGGCAACCCGCTCCACTGAGCAGCTGTCGGTCCGCCTCAGCACCGGCGCTCGATCAGCGCGATCCGCGTCTTGCAGCGGCTGCACCACGCGCCGCACCCGCGCTTCGGCGAAGCCGTTTCGGAACGACTCGCCCAGCGCTCACTCGCGTCCAGCGAGTCCCAATCGCTGACCGCGCCCAGCTACGCCGTACTCGTTGGCGGGGATTGGTGCGTTCATCTTCGGCATCCTTTGCCTTCGGCACGACCGTAAGAAAGTCACCAGGTGAACTTCGATCCTCCACCCGCCGTTGCAGCCGTTCTGCAGCCGAGCGGGACGAACCTTCTGGGCGTGGCTTCGAATTGTGAGCAGGCTCGGCGCGCTCGAACCCTCGCGATCGAGGCGACTGCACGGCAGGCCCTGTTCGTCGTGGTCGTGCATCCGGGTAGCGATAGGAAGCGAGAGGACGACTCATGATGATCAGTCAGCCAGAACCGGGACTCGAGAACCCGCTTGATGCGATCGCCGCCACGCTCCACGGCCGGCGCTCGTTCCTGCAACTCGGTGGTGCCGGCATCGCAGCAGCTGCGATCCGACCGAATCGTAACGGCGTGGGCTCCGGCCAATCAGGAAAGCAGCGCTCGACCGAACGACTAGTCCGACGACTCTTCGATGCCGTCGAGTCCGGGTCGACGTCGGCGATCTGGGACTTCTTCGCTCGTGAC
>CAVVZI010000022.1:0-15843 GCA_963752815.1 Ilumatobacteraceae bacterium
GTCAGCCTGTCGGCGGCCACAGCACCTGCCGACCCGTCACCGGCCCACCCTTCACCGGCCCGCCCTTCAGCAGCACAGGCGAGTCCGATCGACCGGGACGCGCTGTACATGCCACCCCCGACCGGGACCGCCGCACCGTCCGTTCCGCCGGCGATGCCACCCGCCGGAGCGTGAACCGCCGGGCGATCGTCGTCGGTGCCGGCCCGAACGGGCTGGTGGCGGCGATCACCCTGGCCCGCGCCGGTTGGGCCGTCACGGTCTACGAAGCGGCCGCCCGCGCCGGCGGCGGCACGCGCTCGGAGGAACTCACCGTGCCGGGAGCGATCCACGACGTGTGCTCGGCGATCCATCCGCTCGCCGTCGGTTCGCCGGCGTTCCGGGAGATCGCCGCCGGCGGAGCGCTCGGCGCGCACGGCCTGGAGTGGATCCATTCCGAGGTCCCGCTGGCCCATCCGCTCGACGGCGGCCGCGCCGCGGTCCTGCACCGCTCGGTCGACGAAACCGCATCAGCGCTCGGCACGGATGCGGCGGCGTACCGACGCCTGTTCGGGCCATTCGTCGACGCCGGCTTCGGTCTCACCGACGGGCTGCTCTCACCCCTGACCGTTCCGCCGAAGCATCCACTGACGATGGCCCGCTTCGGTGCGGTCGGGATCCTTCCGGCGCACACGGTCGCCAAGCACGGTTTCGACACCGACGAGGCCCAGGGGTTGTTCGCCGGCCTCGCGGCGCACTCGTTCCTCTCCCTCGGGGCACCGATCACCGCGGGCTACGGGTTGATGCTCGGCGTCCTCGGACACGTCGTCGGCTGGCCGTTGGCGCGAGGTGGTTCGCAGCAGATCGCCGACGCGCTCGTCGCGGTGCTCGAAGACCTCGGCGGGACGGTCGAATGCGGGCACCGCGTCGAATCGCTCGCCGAGCTGCCGCCCAACGACGCGGTGCTCCTCGACGTGACGCCGCGCCAGGTGCTGGCGTTGGCCGGCGACGCGTTGCCGAGCCGCTACGCCAGGACGCTCACCAGGTACCGGTACGGGCCCGGCGTGTTCAAGGTCGACTGGGCGCTCGACGGGCCGATCCCGTGGACGAACGCCGACTGCGGACGGGCCGCGACGGTCCACCTCGGCGGAACGCTCGGCGAGGTCACCGCGGCGGAACATGACGTGCAGCGCGGTCGGCTCGCCGAGCGCCCATATGTGCTCCTCGCGCAGCCGAGCCTGTTCGACCCGAGTCGGGCGCCGGCTGGCACGCACACCGTCTGGGCCTACTGCCACGTGCCGAACGGCTCGACCTTCGACATGACCGATCGCATCGAGGCGCAGGTCGAACGGTTCGCCCCCGGCTTCCGCGACCGGGTCATCGGACGACACTCGATGAACACCGCCGCGTTCGAGGCGCACGACGCGAACCTGATCGGCGGCGACATCAACGGCGGCGTCGGCGACGTCCGGCAGTTCGTCGCGCGTCCGCGGCTCGGGTTGCACCCATGGCGGACCCCGCTCGACGGCGTCTTCCTGTGCTCCAGCTCCACCCCGCCCGGCGGCGGCGTCCACGGCATGTGCGGTTGGCACGCCGCCCATGAGGTCCTCCGGAGCACCACGTGAATTCTTACCCTCGTTCTCACCCGCCTCTTTCCTGAGTCGTGTTGTGTAGTCGGTGGCGGAGCGCACACCGGTCGACTCCCACTCCATGACGTTCCCGAAAGGACACCCCCGACGATGGACAACGACAACGAGATGCAGGTTGCGAACGACCCGAGCGAGGCGCCCGCCAAGTCGCTGCGGGCGCGAGGCCTGACCATCGGCCTCGCCGCTGGCCTCCTCGGTGGCACCGCAGCCGGGCTCGTGTTCGGCGTCCCCGCGTTGACGAGCGCGTCGTCGCCGAGTGCAGTGGTGCAGCAGACCGAGGACACGACCCCAACCGACTCGACGCCGAGCGACTCGACACCGAGCGACGAAACCGCCGCCCCGACGTCCGAGACGCGACTGCGCGATGCGCTGCAGCCACTCGTCGATGACGGGACCATCACGGCCGCACAGGCCGACGCAGTGGTGGCCCAACTGAAGGAGAGCCTGCCCGAGCACGGCGGACGCATCGGCCATGGCGGCCATCGAGGCGGCGGTGTGTTCGGTCACGTCCTCGGCGAGGCGTCAGACGTCGTGACCGGCGTGCTCGGCATCGATGCCGACACGCTGCGCACCGAACTGCAGGACGGCAAGTCGCTCGCCGACATCGCCACCGAGAACGGCGTCGACCCGCAGGCCGTCGTCGATGCCCTCGTCGCCGAGGCGACCACGCAGATCGACCAGGCCGTCACCGCCGGCAGGATCGACGCCGATCAGGCCGATGAGTTGAAGGCCGATCTGGACGATCACCTGACCGATCTCGTCAACGGTGAATTGCCCGACTTCGGCGACTTCCCCGGCCACCACGACCGTTCGGACGACGACTCCGACGACGACAGCACGCCGGCCACCACCGACGCCCCCGCAACCACTGACGCCCCCACCAACACTGACGCCCCGACCACTACCGACAACTGATCCGTCCTCATTCGCCACCACGACGACTGACCCGTCCTCAGTCGCCACCACCGACAACTGATCCGTCCCAGTTGTCGGCGTCGGGTGGGTCGTGCCCGTCGGGTATTTCGCCAACCGTCCCCTGTGCGAAATACCCGGCGGCACGAATGCCTGACGACTTCGGCCGTAGCGTCGTGGCGTGATCTGCGTCGACGTTGCCGGAGTCGGCATGAGCCAACCCGACAAGGTGCTCTTCGCCGACGTCGACCTGACGATCTCCACCGGTGATCGAGTGGCGATCGTCGGCGTCAACGGCTCGGGCAAGACCACGCTGCTGCGGATCCTGACCGGCAGCCTGAAGCCGGACCGCGGTGACGTCCGTTTCGGCCGCGGGGTGCGGATCGCCTCGCTCGAACAGGATCCGACGCTCCCATCGGGCATCGTCAGCGGAGTGCTCGGCGACGGCTGGGAGGTCGCCGCCACGGCGACGTCCCTCGGCGTCCTGCCGCTGTTCGACCGACCGACCGACCAGCTGTCGGGCGGGCAGGCGAAGCGCGTCGCACTGGCCAAGGTGCTGGCCGACGACGAGCACGGCGACGACGACATGGTCGTGCTCGACGAGCCGACGAACCACCTCGACCTCGAGGCCATCGAATGGCTGGAGTCGCGGCTGATCGCGATGAAGTCGGCGCTCGTGCTCGTCACCCACGACCGCCATGCCCTCGACCGCCTCACCACGGCGGTCGGTCCGAGCCGAGTGGTCGAACTCGATGGCGGCCGGTGCTTCGTCCACCACGCCGCGGCCGGATCGAGCGCGTACGCCACGTATCTCGCGGCACGGGCCGACCGGATCGAGCGGGAGGCGAAGGAGGAGTCGACCCGCAAGATCCTCGCCCGCAAGGAACTCGCGTGGCTGCGCCGCGGTGCGCCGGCCCGATCGACGAAGCCCAAGGCCCGCCTGCGCAGCGCGAACGAGATCGTCGGCGGCGGTCCGGCGCCGGTCGGCGTGCGCGGGCACGACCTCGAACTCGGCGCCGGGACGAAGCGGCTCGGCAACCAGGTCGTCGAGCTCGACGGTGTGGCCCAGCGCTTCGGTGAGCACACGGTGTTCCACGACGTCGACCTGACGATCGAGCCGGGTGCCCGGCTGGCGATCGTCGGTCCGAACGGTTCGGGGAAGTCGACGCTGCTCGACATCGTGGCGGGCCGACGTGAGCCTGCCGCGGGAACGGTGAAGCGCGGATCGACGGTGGTCGTCGGGTTCGCCGATCAGCACTCGTCCGACCTCGACCAGAACGCGATCGTCCGCAAGCTCGTCTCCGGTCCGCATCGCGAACCCGACTTCGAGGACCGGGCGCTGCTCGAACGGTTCTGGTTCGACACCACCGCGCAGTACGCGCCGGTGCGGATGCTGTCGGGTGGCGAACGTCGCCGCCTCCAACTCGTGATGGTGTTGGCGACGCAACCGAACCTGTTGATCCTCGACGAGCCGACCAACGACCTCGACCTCGACACGCTTCGCTCGCTCGAGTCGTTCCTCGACGACTGGCCCGGCGCCCTGGTCGTCGCCAGTCACGACCGGGCGTTCCTCGATCGCGTCGCCGATCACGTGTTGGCGATCGATCCCGGCGGGAGTGTCCGACGCGTGCCGGGCGGGGTGGCCGGGTGGCTGCAGGAGCGGGCGTCGGTCACCGGCAAGGCGGCGGGCGCCGCCGCACGTCGTTCGACCCCCGACCGCTCCTCGACGGCGACGGCGACGACGACACCCTCGACGTCATCCGCGACGTCACCAACGGCGGGCGATACCCGGTCGCCACGCCCCGGTGGGCCGAGTCCCTCGACCGTCAATCGGCGGCTGCGCGAGACCGAGCGGGCGATGGCCAAGGCCCAACAGCGCGTCGACGCGCTGGCGGCCCGCCTCGTCGGATTGACCGACCACGCCGAACTCGCGGCGATCGGCGCCGAGTTGACCGACGCGCAGCGCGAGCTGGACGAGCACGAGACCACCTGGCTCGAGCTCGCCGCCCTCCAGGACGGCTGAACCCGATCCCCGAAAGTCCCGAAAATGGAGCAGATGTCGCGCTCAGCGCGACATCTGCTCCATTTCTCGGGAAGAACTCGGGTGAATCAGATCGCGCCGGCGGCGATCAGGGCGATCGTCGCGACGGCGATGCCGATCCGGTACCAACCGAAGATCGACAGCGGCCGGGTGCGCAGGAACGACACGAGCCAGCGCACGGCGATCACTGCGGTGACGAACGCGACGACGGCGCCGAGCAGGGGAGTTCGCCAGCCGTAGGCGTCGAGCAGCGTTCCGCCGTCCTTGGCGAGATCGAAGAGCGTGGCCGCCGACAGGGTGGCGAGGCCGAGCAGGAAGCTGAACTCGACGGCGGCGGACATCGAGGCGCCGATCGCCAGCGCGGCCGCGATGGTGACCAGGCTGCGGCTGACGCCGGGCCAGAGGGCGAGGATCTGCGCGGCACCGATGATGGCGGCATGACGCGCGGTGAACGACGTGAGCCCGACGTCGCCAGGCCGCGGGTCCCACCACACGAGGAACACACCGCCGACGAGCCAGGCGACGACGACGGGCCACGGCCCGAACAGGTGGTCCTTGATCGTGTCGCCGGCGATCACGCCGACCGCGGCGGCGGGAACGAAGGCGATCAGCAGCCGGATCAACAGGCGACGGCCGTCGGTGTCGCGTCCGACGGCACCGGAGGCGAGCTGGCCGAGTCGTCGCCAGTACAGCACGACGACCGCGAGGATCGCGCCGATCTGGATGGCGATCGCATACGTGTCGGCGGCCAGTTTGCCGTCGCCATCGCCGAGGTCGAGGAGCCGTTGGACGACGAGCAGGTGCCCGGTCGACGACACGGGCAGGTACTCGGTGAACCCCTCGACGCCGCCCAGGATGATCGCCTTGAGCGGCGTGAGCGGACCCTCGGTGTTCAGCGACAGCAACACCACGGCGACAAGCGCCACCACCACGCCGGCCGTGAGCCCGAGGCGACGATTCCGCCGAGCAGCGTCGCGGAGACCTGCGTCAGCGGGGGCGGTCATGGACGTTCAGTAGCGGTCGCGTCGACGGGTTCGGCGTGTGCGGCGTGCTCGCGGCGGGCGCGGAAGAACTCGATGGCGACCGGGATCAACGAGATGGCCACGATCACGACCGCCGCCAACTCCAGGTTGTGCTTCACGATCTCGATCTCGCCGAGGAAGTAGCCGAGCGTGGTGACGCCGATGCCCCAAATGGCGGCGCCGATCACGTTGTAGGTCAGGAACGTGCGGTAGCGCATCCTCCCGACACCGGCGATGACGGGGACGAAGGTTCGCACGATCGGGACGAACCGGGCGAGCACGAGCGCCGATGGCCCGCGACGATCGAAGAACGCCTGGGCGCGCACCGCGTTCAGCGGATTGAACAGCCGACTGCCGGGCCGGCTGAACAGGCTCGGCCCGATCCGCAGACCGATGAGGTAGCCGACCTGGTCGCCGGCCACCGCGGCGATGAACACGACGAGTGCGGTGATCGGCAGCGGCGGGAGCACGTGGCCGCCGGCCGCCGAGGAGAGGAAGCCGGCCATGAACAGCAGGCTGTCACCGGGCAGGAAGAAGCCGACCAGGAGCCCGGTCTCGGCGAACACGATGGCGGCCAAGAGCGCCAGACCGCCGGTGCTCAGCCACGATTCGATGTCGATCACCGCCGCGATCATGAGGGCGTCCGGGTCCGCGTCTGCGAGTAGGTCGTGGTCGATCGCTGGCAGCGCATGGACCGTCAAGGTACCGCCCGGGAACGATCCGCCCACGGCGGGTGCGGATTGCGTCGATTGCTCCGCAGGTCAGAGATGGGTGAGCAGTTCGGCGAAAAGCTCCTCGGGGTCGGTGTCGACACCGTGACGCCGGAACCAGGTGCACACGTTGAGCACGTCGCGGTGCAGGAAGTCGACCCCCTGCAGGTTGGCCGCGATGTCGACGGCCTGCGGAAAGTCGATGAACCACACCTCGCCCTGCCACCACAGCAGGTTGTAGGCCGACAGGTCGCCGTGCGCGAAGCCGGCTCGCGTGATCGATCGCAGACCCTCGACGAGTTGGCGGTACGCATCGTCGACCTCGTCGTCGCCGAGCCGTGCCGCGGCCAGTTGCGGAGCGACCCCGTCGAAGTCGCCGAGATACTCGAGGTCGAGGGCGTCGTCGGCGAACCTGATGGGGTACGGCACGTTGGTACCGGCCTCCCACAGGCGCCGCATCACGTCGAACTCGTGATCGGTCCAGCGGTCCTGCAACAGATGCTTGCCGTAGGTCGACATGCGTTCGACCGCACGACGATCGCGGGACTTGCGGAACTGTCGGCCTTCTCGGTACTGGACGTCGTGGCGGAACGCCGACGACCGCTGGAAGCCCATCGCCTCCAACTGGCCTTTCGTCGTGACGTTCCTCGGGATGTAGCGCTTGCGGGCGACGAGACACGAACGGCCGTCGGCGCCGATGCGCTCGACGAGGTCGATCTGGGCTTCCTTGCCCGACTTGACCGGACCGTGGTCGATCTCGTCGAACGGTTCGTCGACGAGCCAGGACGGCGCGTCGCGGGGTGGATCGAATGACATGGAACCTCTTCAGGGTGGAACGGCGGGTTGAACAACCGGCCGTCGTGCACCTGTGGTGAGGTGTCAGCCCTACGAGAATTTCTGGGGCGACAACGTCGCGGGCGCGCGGCCGGGTGAGCGATGCACGGACACAATCACGATGGTCACCCTCCTCTCACTCGGCGTTGCGACCACCGTAGTCCGGGGCCGATCGCCGACGTTGGTGGGTTTCGCAGACGCGCATCGTCGTTCGAGTCGCTCGCTCGCGACAAGGTCGAGTTCGGGACCTCGCGCGTCGCGCGCTGGTTCAGCGCTCTTCAGTGAGGCCGTGACGGCGGCGCACGATGCGGTCGAGCGTGCCGAACACGAGCGCGTCGACCAGGATGCCGACCACGAGGATCACGATCATCATCGCGATCAGCCCCGCGGCGTCGGCGAGGTTGCGGTACTGCTGGAGCAGGAACCCGACGGACGGGCCGAGGATCACGATCAGCTCGCCGGCCATCAGGCTGCGCCAGGCGAACGCCCAGCCCTGCTTCAACCCGCCGACGAACGACGGCATGGCGGCCGGCAGCATCACGTGGCGGAGGCGCTGCCAACGGTTGGCGCCCATCATCGTGCCGACCCGCACGAGCAGCGGCGGCGTGTGGTCGACGCCGGTGATCAGGCCGTTGGCGATCGACGGCGCGGCGCCGAGCACGACGACGAACGTGATCGCCTGCTCCGACAACTGGAACAGGAGGATGGCGAGCGGGAACCAGGCGATCGACGGCATCGTCTGCAGCCCGGTGATCATCGCGCCGACCGCGGAGCGGACGATCTTCGACGACGCCACCAACGAGCCGAGGACGATGCCGATGATCAGCGCCGCCCCGTACCCGTAGAGCGCACGTTCGCCGGTGATGCGCAGCGCGTCGAACACGGTGCCGTCGGCGATCAGCTCGCCGAGACGGTCGAACACGGTGGCGGGGGCGGGGAGCACGTACTCAGGCCGCCAGCCCGACATCACGACGAGCTGCCACAGACCGAGCGCGATGGCGACCGCTGCCACCTTCGGCCAAACGGCGAGCCAGATCTTGCGGGCCCGGTGACGACCGGTCGGGCGGTTGACCGGTGCGAGGGAACGATCGTCGAGCTGGGAGTCGACGGCGAGCGCCTCGTCGGGGGAGAGATCGGGCGCCATCGCCGCGATCTTGTCATCAAGCTCGAGCATGGACCAGAACCTCCTCACGCAGACGGTCGGTGACCTCGGCGGCCAGCGCGCTCACGGCGGGTTGATCGATGCGCCGCGGACGCTCGATGTCGACCGCGATCTCGGCGGTGACGCGGCCCGGTCGCGGGGACATGATCACGATCCGGTCGCCGAGCCGTGCCGCCTCGCGCACGTTGTGGGTGACGAACAGCACGGTGAGGCGCCGGTCACTGACCAGGGCGTCGAGCTCCTCGTGGAGCACGTCGCGGGTCATCGCGTCGAGGGCGCCGAACGGCTCGTCCATCAGCAGGATGTCGGCCTCCTGGGCGAAGGCCCGGGCCAGGGCGGCGCGCTGGCGCATCCCGCCGGAGAGCTGATGCGGCCGCTTGTCGCCGAAGCCGTCGAGGTGCACCGTGCGGATGAGTTCGGCGGCACGTTCCTTGCGTTCGGCCCTCGACACGCCGGCGAGGCGCATCGGCAGTTCGACGTTCTTGGTGATCGTCAGCCACGGGAACAACGCCGACTCCTGGAACATCATCGCCGCGCGGCCGTCGACGACCACCTCGCCGCCGGTCGGGCTGTCCAGACCGGCGACGAGGTTCAGGATGGTCGACTTGCCGCAGCCGGAGGCGCCGATCAGGCACACGAACTCTCCGGCCGCGATGTCGAGTTTGACGTCGCGCAGGGCGGTGACGGCATCGCTGCCGGACCCGAAGGTCTTGGTGACCGAGCGCAGCGTCACCGCTGCGCGCACGGCATCCCCTACGAGCGAGGCACCGGGTCCCTTCGCGACGTCGGCGCTCATTCGAGGCCCGTCACAGGCTCCTCGCCGCGATCGGCGAGCACTTCGTTGAGCAGGGTCAGGTCGTAGATGCCCGGGTCCTTGAGATCCACCGGATCGAGCAGCCCCACCGCTTGGGCGTCGTCGGCCGACTTCTGGAGCGACGAGGCGATCGGATCGAGGGTGAAGCTCAGGTTCTCCCAGGCGCCGGCGATCGTGTCGTCGCCGAGCGGCTTCGTGGTGATCTTCTCGATGCCCGCGTTGACGGTGGTCTGTGCGGCGGCAGCGTCGCCGTTGGCGACGTCGATCGAGTCGGCGAGGCCGACGATGAGCGCCTTGATCACGTCGGGGTGTTCGTTCAGGTAGTCGGTGGCGACGATGAGGTGGGTGGTGACGAAGTCGCCTTCCGGCCAGAGGTCGGCCTCGTTGACGAGCACGTGACCGCCACCTTCGAGCACGAGGCGGGTCGCCCACGGCTCGGGGACCCAGGCGCCGTCGAGGGCACCGGTCTGGAATGCGGCGAGGGTGTCGGCGTTGTCCTGCGGCGTGATGTGCACGTCGCCGCCGCCACTCGTGTCGGTCGCGTAGCCCTGTTCGAGCAACCAGGCCCGCAGCGCCACGTCCTGGGTGTTGCCGAGCGACGGCGACGACAGAGTGACGCCCGCCAGATCGGCGGGAGCGTCGATGCCCTCACGGACCACGAGTGACGCCCCGCCCGACGTGGTGCCGGCGACGATCCGGATGGCATCGCCGTTGGACTTCGCATAGGCGTTGATCGCCGGGTTCGGGCCGATGAAGCTGGCGTCGATGGCGTCGGAGAAGAGTGCCTCGACGGCCTCGGTGCCAGAGTTGAACGTGGACGTCTCGAGCGTGGCGGTCGATCCGAGGGCATCGGTGAACAGCCCGGTGTCGACGCCGATGATCGCCGGCGCGTGGGTGACGTTCGGGAAGTAGCCGAGGCGCAGTGTGACGTCGGAGGCCGGAGCGTCGGAGGCCGGCGCGGCCTCGTCGGTCGCCGGCGGGGTCGCCGTGTCGTCGGGGGCCGCGGTGTCGGCCGGCGCACTGGTGTCGGCCACGGCGGTGGTGTCGGCCGTGGCAGCCTCCGTGGCCGCGGGGGCGGTCGTGGCGTCGGATGAGGCATCGCTGTCGCTTCCGCACGCCGCGGTGACCACGAGGAGTCCGGCGGCGAGCAGGGCGAGGGGGAGTCGTGCAGTTCGCATGATCGGAGAACATACAATGTGGAATGATGTTTCGCAACGTGGAAAACCTGACTGATCCCATCATTAATTCGTCAGGGCGTTCCGGGGTGCAAGACTCTGACGTCGTGCCTGTTGATGAGACGTCCCCGGTCGGGGGTCCGACGGGTCCTCGGTCGGGCACGCAGTCGATCGAGCGGGCGGTCGCGCTGCTCGAGTGCGTCGGCGCGTCCGAGCGATCGCTCGGTCTGTCGGAGATCGCCCGCGCCGTCGGCCTCACCCCGAGCACGACCCATCGGCTGCTGCGGGCGCTGGTGGTGGCGGGATACGTCGAGCAGGAGCCGACCACCGAGCAGTACCGCCTCGGGCTGGGGATCGCGGTGCTCGGCCAGCGGGCGCTCGAGCACGCCGGCTACCGCGTCGCCAAGCCCGTGCTCGACGGCCTCAGCGCGCGGACCGGCGAGTCGGTCAGCCTCGGGATTCGTCGCGGCAACGAGGTGGTGGTGATCGAACAGGCCGCGAGCGCGTCGCCGCTGCGGTTCGACCACCCGGCGGGCGCCGAACTCGCACTGCACGCGTCGGCGATGGGCAAGGTGATGCTGGCGAACGCGGCGCGATCGATCGAGCGTGAGGTCGCCCTGCTGGCGACGTTCGACCGATTCACCGACCGGACCATCACCTCGCCGGACGCCGTCGTCGCCGAACTGACCGCCGTCAGGGACCGTGGCTGGGCGACCAACGTCGAGGAGCGGCATCTCGGGGTGTGTGGAATCGCCGCGCCGATCCTGGCCCGCAGCGGTGTCGCGCACGCCGCCATCGGCGTGCAGGGCCCGAGCGTTCGCCTCACGGTCGACCGCCTGCGCGAACTCGCCCCGGACGTCACCGCCGCCGCCGACGAGATCGCTTCGCTGGTGATCCGCGTCTGATCACCGGTCGCGACCGCCGGGCCTGTGACAGCCCTTCCGTAGAGTGGAAGCGCCATGAACTCCGCCGTGCCCACCCGCTGCGCCCGTGACTGACGAAGAACTCTTCGGCGAGGTCCCCCATCCCGCCGATCGACCCGACGCGGACCCGAACGGTCAATTCGACTTCGACGACCCTGACCAGGGGCCGTTCGGCGTGGGCGGGCGTGGTCCGTCGCCCTTCGCGACCGGCCTGAATCCCGACCAACTCGATGCGGTGGTCCACGAGACCGGACCGCTGCTGGTCGTGGCGGGCGCCGGATCGGGCAAGACCCGGGTGCTCACGCACCGCATCGCCCACCTCATCCACCAGGGCGTGCAGCCGTCGAAGATCCTGGCGATCACGTTCACCAACAAGGCCGCGGCCGAGATGCGCGAGCGGGTCGCCAACCTCGTCGGGCCGGTCGTGCGCACCATGTGGGTGTCGACGTTCCACTCGGCGTGCGTGCGCATCCTGCGCGCCAACGGCGACGTGCTCGGCTACCCGCGCCAGTTCTCGATCTACGACCAGGCCGACACCACGCGGCTCACCGGCTACGTCATCCGCGACCTCGGCCTCGACTCGAAGCGCTTCACCCCGCGTGGTGTGCATGCCGTGATCAGCAACTGGAAGAACGAACTCGTCGACCCCGACGAGGCGCACGCGCGGGCGGCGAACATCTTCGACCGCAAGCACGCCGACATCTACGCCGAGTACCAGGCCCGCCTCGTGAAGGCCGGGGCGATGGACTTCGACGACCTGCTGATGAAGACGGTGGTGCTGTTCCGCGAGCACGGCGACGTGCTCGAGCACTACCGCCAGCGGTTCGAGCACATCCTGGTCGACGAGTACCAGGACACGAACCAGGCCCAGAACGAGATGATCCTCATGCTGGCCGGCGGCCACCAGAACGTCTGCGTAGTGGGTGACACGGATCAGTGTCTGCCGCCCGGGACGCTCGTCTCCACGCCGCACGGACCGGTGCCGATCGAGGCGATCGCCATCGGTGACGAGGTGCTCGGCGTAGTAGGTGGCACCGACACGCATCCTGGAACCGTCGCGCACGTTCACGAGGGACGCTTCGACGGCCAGCTCGCTTCGATTCGCGTCGATGGCCGGACGATCTCCGCGACGCCGCACCACCTGATCCCCGCCCGGCTCGTCCCACAACCCGACCGTCACCTCGTCTACCTGATGTACCGCGCCGACCGAGGCTGGCGCATCGGCCGAACGATCGGGGCCCGTCCACCGCAGGCGGGCAAGGTGCAGCACGGCCTGGTTGTGCGGTGCAACCAGGAGCACGCTGATGCTGCCTGGATCCTGAAGTCCTGCGGCAGCCTCGCCGAGGCGGCGTACTTCGAGTCCTTCTTCGCGGCCGAGTACGGACTGCCCACCACGTGCTTCCATTCGCTCGGACGGAGCCTGGCGATGGACGACACGTGGCTGCAGCGTCTGTACAGATCGATCGATACCGAGACGCGGGCGAAGCTGCTGATGGAGGATCGACTGCTTCATCCGGAGTTTCCGCATCACCGTCCGCAGAACGGCACGCGACGATCGACGATCAACCTCACGATGTTCTCCGATCGGCGGAACGCGGTCGGCTACCACCGTGTGCAGTGGTCGTCGAACCGGGCCGACGTCGTCGAGCGCCTCGAGCGAGGCGGCGTGGCGGTGCGCCCGAGCAAGCATCGATCGATGCGCTACGAGACGTCCTGGAAGGACTATCGCCGAGCGCTGGGCGACGCGAAGCGTGTCGCGGCGATCGGAGGCCTCGACCTGCGCCGGCGACTGTCCCACGACGGGGCGATCTACGACCTGATGCCGTTGGCGCACGTGCTGCCGGGAATGGAAGTGCTCGTCGAGCGGGATGGCCACGTCGTGCCGGCGATCGTCGAGTCGGCCGAACTGGTTGCCTATTCCGGTCCGGTCTACGACCTCGATGTCGACGTGACGCACACGTACGGAGCGAACGGCGTGCTCGTGCACAACAGCGTCTACCGATTTCGCGGCGCCGATTTCCGGAACATCCTGCAGTTCGAGCAGGCGTTCCCCGACGTCACCACCGTCGTGCTCGACCAGAACTACCGGAGCACGCAGACCATCCTCGACGCGGCGAACGCGGTCATCGACAACAACACCGAACGCAAGCCGAAGTCGCTGTGGACCGACATGGGCGCCGGCGAACGCATCGTCCGCTACCACGCCGAGGACGAGGGCGACGAAGCGCGGTGGGTCGGCTCGACGATGCGGCAACTCCAGCGCGACGACGGCGTCAACTGGCGTGAGATGGCGGTGCTCTACCGCACGAACGCACAGAGCCGCGTGATCGAGGAGGCGTTCATGCGCCTCGGGGTGCCCTACAAGGTGGTCGGCGGCACCCGCTTCTACGACCGGCGCGAAGTCAAGGACGCGATGGCGTACCTCCGTGCCGTCGTGAACCCCGTCGACGAAGTGAGCGTGAAGCGGATCCTCAACGTGCCGAAGCGGGGGATCGGCGACGCCAGCGTGACCAAGCTCGACGCGCTCGCCGCCCGCGAGGGGATCTCGTTCATGGACGCGCTCCGGCGGGCCGACGAAGCCGACGTCAGCGGACCGGGCGTACGTGGCATCGCGTCGTTCGTCGAGTTGATCGATCGGCTCGGGGGGCTCGCCGCCGACGAGTCGAAGGGTCCGGCCGACGTGCTGCAGGCGGCACTCGACGACTCCGGCTATCTCGCCGAGATGGAGGCGGAGGACACGGTCGAGGCGCACACCCGCATCGAGAACCTCGGCGAGCTCGTCGGCTCGGCCCGCGAGTTCACGGTGATGGACGAGTTCCTCGAACAGGTCGCCCTGGTCGCCGACACCGACGAACTCCCCGATGGCGAAATCGAGGACCAGGTCATCCTGATGACGCTGCACTCGGCCAAGGGCCTCGAGTTCCCCGTCGTGTTCCTGATCGGCGTGGAGGAGGGGATCTTCCCCCACATCCGGGCGCTCACCGAGCCGGTCGAGATGGAGGAGGAGCGCCGCCTCGCCTACGTCGGCATCACCCGCGCGATGCGGCGGCTGTACATGTCGCACGCCTGGAGCCGCCAGCTGTTCGGGTCCACGCAGTACAACCCGCCGTCGCGGTTCTTCGACGAGATCCCCGAGCACCTGATCGAGTCGACCGGCAACGTGAGCGGCCGCTCGAGCTACGGCCGCCAGAGCTATCGGGGCGGCGGTGGCGGTTCGTACGGCAGCCCGCCGCCCTACCGGCGGGGTGGTTCGGGCGGCGGGCGCGACATCAACGCCGACATCCGCGCCGACCAGGACGCCCATCGCGAGCGTGTCGTCGAGGCGGCCATCCGCTCGGGTGCGCAGAACGCGCCGTCGCCGTCGAACAGCCAGGAGCTCGGACTGAAGATCGGTGACGACGTCGAGCATCCGAGCTTCGGCGAAGGCGTGATCATCGACATCTCCGGCGCGGGCGACAAGGCCGAGGCCGTGATCAACTTCGCCGGGGTCGGCACCAAACACCTCGCGCTCGCCTGGGCCCCCCTCAAGAAGCGGTGAGTCGGCGCAGCTTCGCCGCTGGCGGCGTTGCGGAGACGCCTCGTTGCCCTGAGGCAACGTCGTCGTCCCGCGCCTGGCGAGCGACGAACCGTGCACCCGACTCACTCGCTCGAGTTCGGAATTCATCGGGGTGCGACGCACTCCGTGCCAGAATCACCGGCGTGAAGGCAGCGATTCTGGTCGAGAGTTTGACGGGCAACACGTGGTCGGCCGCCGAGAAGGTCGCCGACCTGCTCCAGCAGGAACGGTGGACGATCACCGGCTTGTCGAAGGTGAAGCGGCCCGACCACCAGTCGATCCACGACGCCGATCTCGTGCTCGTCGGCACGTGGGTGCACGGTGCGTTCATCTTCGGTCAGGCGCCGTGGGCCGCTTCGAGCATCGCCAATCTTCCGGCGATGCGGGGCAAGCGCGCCGCCGCGTTCTGCACGTTCGCGCTCGATCCGGGCAACGCGCTCGACAAGCTCGATCGGGCACTCGGAGACACCGGCGCCTACGTGATCGGTGGCCTGGCGATGAGCCGGAGCAAACTCGACGCGCACACCGAGGTGTTCGCCGAGCGCCTCGTCGCCGCCATGGCGACCCAGCCCGCCACCCCCGCCTGACGGGTCACCACCCGTTTGCGTCAAGATTTCTGAGGACCGGTCCTCAGAAATCTTGACGCAAACGAGGATTGGAGTGGTCGGTCCGCCCTTCCGCCCACCGGTCGATCAGGTGGGTTGCGTGACGCCGCTCAGGTCGAGGACGAGGGTGCGGCCCGCCTCGACCACGGGATTCACGCCGGCTGGTGGTGGGGCGAGGTCGCTCACGTCGATGTGGTTGCCGTCGCAGTCGATGAACTCGCTCGTGCCGACCACCTGCTCGACCGTGCACGTCGGATCGCCGTCGGCCGGGTACGCGGCGTAGACCACCCAGCCCGTGGCCGGATCGTCGCCGGCGTGATCGATCACGAACGTGCGCTCCCCGGTCGTGGTGTTCAGCCCGGGCAGCATGATCGGGCCGTCGTCGGCCACGATGCGCGCCGCGGTCTGGATGCTCGCCACCTCGAACCTCGTCGGTGCAAGGCGCTCGCTGACCTCCGTCCCGC